>NZ_CP125098.1:7957500-7963753 GCF_030020805.1 Paenibacillus sp. RC67 | reverse complement strand
CTTCGTTCGTTTTCGACATCCGTCGAAAGCGACCTGATTAATATACCACAACTGCCTAGTGTTTGCAAGCACTTTTTTTAATTCTTTTTTTCAAATGCTTTATTTAGTTACAATTGATTAGTAACTAATGTCTCTCACGAGGGCAGGAACATAATATATCACGAATGGTTCGTCATGGCAAGCTTTATTTTAAAATATAATTCTTCTATTTAAATTCAACAATATAAGCAATCACTCTCACAACCAAGAGCTCTTATAGCTATGTATTGAGTCTAAATAAGTACCTCAAGTTATTAGCGTTATTCTCTCCTCGTTGGTCAATTTAATGAAGCGCTGTTAAGTAACTCATAATCATCCAAACTAGTCTTTATTTCCATTACAGATCTACTAGAATTAATTCAGATGAAGTCTGATTAAGTATGTCATTATTGTTAGGAAATACTCCTCCTTAGTAGCATTTCACTTCTATAGCTTCCTAACGGCTTGTCTCTATATATTCTCATAATGGTCCGCGTTTCAAATTACTTTTTAGATCTGGACACTATTTATCTTCTATTTAACTATAACTGTATATCCGTTGTGCTACTTTACTTCTTTAACATGTAGAGTATCAATGCTAGTTATATTTCCACCTGTTCAACGGACACATTAATTCAATAGCAGCTTCCAGCATATAGCGATTAATTATTGTAAACGGTTTACCAGTTTCATAATAAAAATGTACAACTGACCATAAATAGGAGTTAATGGCTTTATTTGTGCATTGATCATCCTTTTAAACTATGGTAACTTCTAAAAATGCCGAATCAAACTCAAACTTTTCGTTTGTACGGGGGACGATTTTAATGGGGTGAATGTTTGGAGTAACCAAACTAGGGAGATACCTCTTCCCGAATCCGTCAACTAACCTCGGAGGCCCAAGGAGGGACTATGAAGCATTTTGCAAAAAGTCTTGTTTTGTCATCTGCGTTATTACTAGCATTAATAACGCCCTTTTCAGCAGCACATGCGGCAATTCCGCATGACGACAGCTATAAAGTACAGGTCAATGACGAACTGATTGCGTTTCCAGACGCTCAACCCCTTTTAGACAGTTCTAATTCATTGCTAGTACCTATACGCTTTGTAGGTGAGAGGCTGGGCTACGAGGCCCACTGGGAGCAGACAGGGAACGAATTAAAAATCACACTCAAGAACAAACAAAATACGGTTGTTTTTACTACAGGTGAGTCAACCGCTATCGTTAATGAGAAAACGGTTACTCTTCAAACAGTTCCCCAAATGATTGATGGTAGAGCCTACTTCCCGATTCGTATGCTTGCCGAGGTACTTCATATCCAAATGCAATGGGATCCTGTAAATCACATTGCCATATTAGATGAAGACGGCAAATATCACGCACCAGCCTGGTATGCTCCATCGTATCAAAAAGTAATTGAAGGAAAAGCAACTGCTTATACCGGTTCTCCTTCAGAAAACGGTGGCCATCCAAGTATTGATTATTTTGGGAATCCGTTGCAAGTAGGTACAATTTCCGTTGATCCGTCTGTAATTCCTTTAGGTTCTAAAGTGTATGTTGAAGGCTACTCTTATGATGGATTGCCCTCTGGGGGCATGTTCGCTACAGCTACGGATACCGGTGGTGCAATTAAAGGAAACAAGATAGACATCTTTGTTCCCGACAACAAAGCAAAAGCACAACAGTTCGGCGTTCAGCAAGTAAAGATTTACGTAATCAAGTAAAATAAGTTCTATCCCTACTCAGGCAGTTGCTTTATGGCAGCTGCTTTTTTGTATATTCCGGCCCTTATAAGAGAGACTAAAGGAACATACAGTGGAGGAGGGACCTCTTATGAAACGAATGCTGTACAAATTAGTGCTATGCGGTTCTTTATTAGCGCTAACGACAGCGGGCTCCAGTGCCCCCAGCAGTGAGGTTGTATGGAATGTAACTACAGACCAAAAACTCATCGCTCTTACGTTTGATGATGGACCCAATCCCGTATATACACCCCAAATTCTCGATTTACTGAAGGAGCATCAGGCTAAAGCCACTTTTTTTGTTCTCGGTAAAAGGGTGCAAATGTTTCCCGCAATTGCAATTCGTGAAGTAAATGAAGGACATGAAATTGCAAATCATACCTTCGATCACCACTATTTAAAAAATGTTTCTTCTGAGAAATTAATTGAAGAAATACGCCAGACCCAAGATATTATTTTCGATATTACGGAGCAAATCCCCCACGTATTCAGGCCCCCAGGGGGATTTTATAACGAGGCCCTTCTTAATATGACCAAGGAAGATAAATTAACCGTCGTCATGTGGTCATGGTATCAGGATACTAAGGATTGGAAAAAGCCAGGAGTAGATAAAATCGTTCATACGGTGCTCTCGAATGTTCATAACGGGGATATTATTTTGTTCCACGATTTAGAGGGCGATTGTTCGCAGACTGTAGAAGCATTAAAGCGGATTATTCCCGAGCTAAAGAAGCAAGGGTTTCAATTCGTTACGGTTACTGATCTTATAGCTAAAAATAAAAGCAAATAAAAAAGCAGCTGATCTGATTAAAAGATCAACTGCTTTTTGCTTGGCGACGTTCTACTCTCCCAGGACCCTGCGGTCCAAGTACCATCGACGCTGGAAGGCTTAACGTTCGTGTTCGGTATGGGTACGCGTGGTTCCCTTCCGCCATCATCACCAAACTAAGAGCTTTCTTTTGAAAGCTTACTTCGTAAGCATCAAAGCTTCTCGAAGCATTCAAGGCTTATTCCTTGAAAACTAGATACGAAATAAATGCGCGTTGGTTGAGCTAATACTTCTGCATGTTGTACACATCACAGAATCTTGGATAAGCCCTCGACCGATTAGTATTCGTCAGCTCCACACGTTGCCGTGCTTCCACCCCGAACCTATCAACCTCGTCGTCTTCAAGGGGTCTTACATACTGGGAAATCTCATCTTGAGGGGGGCTTCACGCTTAGATGCTTTCAGCGCTTATCCCGTCCGTACGTAGCTATCCAGCCGTGCTCCTGGCGGAACAACTGGTACACCAGCGGTACGTCCATCCCGGTCCTCTCGTACTAAGGACAGCTCCTCTCAAATTTCCTACGCCCACGACAGATAGGGACCGAACTGTCTCACGACGTTCTGAACCCAGCTCGCGTACCGCTTTAATGGGCGAACAGCCCAACCCTTGGGACCTACTTCAGCCCCAGGATGCGATGAGCCGACATCGAGGTGCCAAACCTCCCCGTCGATGTGGACTCTTGGGGGAGATAAGCCTGTTATCCCCAGGGTAGCTTTTATCCGTTGAGCGATGGCCCTTCCATTCGGTACCACCGGATCACTAAGCCCGACTTTCGTCCCTGCTCGACCTGTATGTCTCGCAGTCAAGCTCCCTTATGCCTTTGCACTCTTCGAATGATTTCCAACCATTCTGAGGGAACCTTGGGGCGCCTCCGTTACTTTTTAGGAGGCGACCGCCCCAGTCAAACTGCCCACCTGACACTGTTCCCCGACCGGTTCACGGCCGCGGGTTAGAACTCCGATACGATCAGGGTGGTATCCCAACGTCGCCTCCACACAAGCTGGCGCTCATGCTTCTCAGGCTCCCACCTATCCTGTACAGATCGTACCAAAGTCCAATATCAAGCTGCAGTAAAGCTCCATGGGGTCTTTCCGTCTTGTCGCGGGTAACCTGCATCTTCACAGGTATTAAAATTTCACCGGATCTCTCGTTGAGACAGCGCCCAAGTCGTTACGCCATTCGTGCGGGTCAGAATTTACCTGACAAGGAATTTCGCTACCTTAGGACCGTTATAGTTACGGCCGCCGTTTACTGGGGCTTCGGTTCATAGCTTCGGGATTGCTCCCTAACCACTCCCCTTAACCTTCCAGCACCGGGCAGGCGTCAGCCCGTATACTTCGCCTTGCGGCTTCGCACAGACCTGTGTTTTTGCTAAACAGTCGCTTGGGCCTTTTCACTGCGGCCCCCTCGGGCTATTCACCCTACCGAGGCACCCCTTCTCCCGAAGTTACGGGGTCATTTTGCCGAGTTCCTTAACGAGAGTTCTTCCGCGCGCCTTAGCATGCTCTGCTCGCCTACCTGTGTCGGTTTGCGGTACGGGCACCTTCTCCCTGGCTAGAGGCTTTTCTTGGCAGCCTGAACTCATGACCTTCGCTACTGCAATTTTCGCTCCCCATCACAGACCAGCCTTAACGATGTGCGGATTTGCCTACACATCAGCCTCTCTGCTTGGACGGGCATCCATCAGCCCGCGTCACTATCCTTCTGCGTCACCCCATTGCTCATAACGGTTCACGGTGGTACAGGAATTTCAACCTGTTGTCCTTCGACTACGCCTTTCGGCCTCGCCTTAGGTCCCGACTTACCCTGAGTGGACGAGCCTTCCTCAGGAACCCTTAGGCTTTCGGCGGACAAGATTCTCACTTGTCTTTTCGTTACTCATACCGGCATTCTCACTTGTATGCTGTCCAGCGCTCCTTACGGTACACCTTCAACCTACATACAACGCTCCCCTACCCAAGAACATTACTGTCCTAGCCATAGCTTCGGTGGCGTGTTTAGCCCCGTTACATTTTCGGCGCAGAGTCACTCGACCAGTGAGCTATTACGCACTCTTTCAATGGTGGCTGCTTCTAAGCCAACATCCTGGTTGTCTGTGCAACTCCACATCCTTTCCCACTTAACACACACTGGGGGACCTTAGCTGATGGTCTGGGCTGTTTCCCTCTTGACAATGGATCTTAGCACTCACTGTCTGACTCCCGGGATGAAAGTATGTGGCATTCAGAGTTTGACTGGACTTGGTAACCCTTGGCGGGCCCCGCACCCAATCAGTGCTTTACCTCCACTACTCATCTCCCGAGGCTAGCCCTAAAGCTATTTCGGGGAGAACCAGCTATCTCCAAGTTCGATTGGAATTTCTCCGCTACCCCCACCTCATCCCCGAATTTTTCAACATTCGTGGGTTCGGGCCTCCAGTGCGTGTTACCGCACCTTCACCCTGGACAGGGGTAGATCACATGGTTTCGGGTCTACGCCCACGTACTAAGTCGCCCTATTCAGACTCGCTTTCGCTGCGGCTTCGGCTCTTCACCTTAACCTTGCACGGGAACGTAACTCGCCGGTTCATTCTACAAAAGGCACGCCATCACCCATTAACGGGCTCTGACTTCTTGTAAGCACACGGTTTCAGGTTCTATTTCACTCCGCTCCCGCGGTTCTTTTCACCTTTCCCTCACGGTACTGCTTCACTATCGGTCGCTAGGGAGTATTTAGCCTTGGCAGATGGTCCTGCCTGCTTCCCACGAGGTTTCACGTGTCTCGCGGTACTCGGGATCCGTCTAGCGATACGTTCGTTTTTGGCTACAGGACTTTTACCCTCTCTGGTCGGCCTTTCCAGACCGCTTCACCTAACCAACTTTTCGCACATTGACGTCCCACAACCCCAGAGGGCAAGCCCCCTGGTTTGGGCTATTCCGCTTTCGCTCGCCGCTACTGACGGAATCACTTTTGTTTTCTTCTCCTGAGGGTACTTAGATGTTTCAGTTCTCCTCGTATGCCTCTACACATCCTATGTATTCAGATGCGAGTAACTGAGTATTACCTCAGCTGGGTTCCCCCATTCGGACATCCCCGGATCAAAGCCTGCTTACGGCTCCCCGAGGCCATTTCGTCGTTCGCCACGTCCTTCTTCGGCTCCTAGCGCCTAGGCATCCTCCGTGTGCTCTTATTAGCTTAACCAGCTAATGATTCGATTCGTAAAGAATCGTCACTACGTGTATTGCTCTACGCATTTATTTCGATATCTAGTTTTCAAGGAACAATCTGTCTGCAACTGTACATCAAATTCATGATGTCGATTGTCAGTAGTCTAATTGGTGGAGCCAAGCGGGATCGAACCGCTGACCTCCTGCTTGCAAGGCAGGCGCTCTCCCAGCTGAGCTATGGCCCCATACTATGATATTAAGCTTTATGGTGGGCCCTAGTGGACTCGAACCACCGACCTCACCCTTATCAGGGGTGCGCTCTAACCAGCTGAGCTAAGGGCCCTCATTATTTACTTTAACCCTATAAAGGGTTCGCTTGGCGACGTTCTACTCTCCCAGGACCCTGCGGTCCAAGTACCATCGACGCTGGAAGGCTTAACGTTCGTGTTCGGTATGGGTACGCGTGGTTCCCTTCCGCCATCATCACCAAACGAATATTGAGAAGTGTTATCCTCT
>NZ_CP125098.1:7607500-7955000 GCF_030020805.1 Paenibacillus sp. RC67 | reverse complement strand
CAGTCCTCCCAATGCGACCGGCATAAGATCCTTGGACGGCAGCCCGCTCCACTTGGCCAAGCAGTAGGAGGTCAGACTGACCATAATGCTATTGTGATATATATAATCTTGAAGATGAAACACTTTGGGTTCAAATGTCAAAATCCGATAGTGATCGATATGTTGAATCAAAGCCTCAAGCTGAGTTCTGATTTCTAATATAGGTGGATTTTGTCCGCCCACGGAAGTGAACACTTTCCTAAGCAGAGCGAGCATCTTATCGTACTCTGTAATAAAAGGGTGCGCGCTTCTGACCGGTTCCTCTGTGGTCTCCTTCACATTCTCTTGCTCATTTGATTTGGATTCTATAGAGACGGTAGGAATGAGGAACGCTCTTAGGATCTCAATGTCTTTATCCGTAATTACTTTGCCTTTATAGAATAATACGCTTCCACGCTTGGTTTGCACGTTGTCTAATATTTTTTCACCGGGTTTTAACAGAGATACGGGAACCGTCGCCATTGGATCGTCCTCACCTTACTTTCTATCATATCAATCCTATTTTAAACGAAAAAGAATGGGGATGTAACCCCCCATTCTTTTTAAAATACCAAAAATTACAATCTTTTTATAAAAAGTTTAGTTATTTGTTTAAGCAGTGAGAGGATTACTCCTCAGCTTCACCAGGACTATTGGATTCTGTCTCGTTCTCTTCGCCTTCTTGATCGTCGGTCGGCTCTTCACTTTTCTCCACTCGTGCCAAAGTTGATACTTCGTCTTCATCGCGAATGTTAATCAGCTTAACCCCTTGAGTATAACGACCCATAATCGATATGCCGGACATGCTTGTCCGAATAATCGTACCAAGTGCCGTAATGATCATCAGGTCTTCATCATCCTGAACGATTTTGAGGCCTATAACAGGACCGTTCTTCGGCGTAACGTTAAGCGTTTTGATCCCTTTACCACCACGCGACTGCAAACGGTATTCCGATACTGGAGTACGTTTACCGAAGCCCTTGGAGGTTACGATCAAGACAGTGTTATCCTCTTGAACAACGTCCATATCAATAACGGCATCATCGTCGCCAATGTTAATCCCTTTTACCCCGGTAGCCGAACGTCCCATGGAACGCACTTCATTTTCAGGGAAATGAATGGATATCCCTTGCTTGGTCCCCATAATAATCGTTTGGTTGCCGTCTGTCAGCTTCACGCCGATCAAATCGTCATCCTCACGAAGCGTTATAGCGATCAAACCGCCTTTACGGATGTTGCTGTAGTCATTTAATGGGGTCTTTTTCACTAAGCCATTTTTGGTTGCAAAGAACAGGTACTGTTCGGACTCGAAGCCCTCAACAGGAATAACGGCGTTGATGGTTTCCCCTTGCTCTATCTGAAGCAGGTTAATGATTGGCGTTCCTCGTGCTGTACGACTGAGATCAGGAATCTCGTAAGCTTTCAGCTTGTATACTTTACCTTTGTTAGTGAAGAACATCAAGAAGTGATGCGTATTCGTTACGAACAAATGTTCCACGAAGTCTTTATCCTTCGTATCCATACCGATGACGCCTTTACCACCACGTTTTTGACTGCGATAAGTGGATACAGGCAATCTCTTAATGTAGCCGGTATGGGAAATGGTGATGATAACTTCCTCACGCGGAATAAGATCCTCGTCCTCGATGCTTTCTTCCCCTACGGTAATCTCGGAGCGGCGGTCATCGCCGAATTTCTCTTTAATTTCGTGAAGTTCTTCGCTAATGATGGCCAATACCAGCTGTTCGTCAGCCAAAATCGCCTTATACTCAGCAATCTTCTTCAACAGCTCTGCGTATTCCTCTTCGATCTTCTCGCGTTCCAAACCTGTCAAACGCTGTAGACGCATGTCGAGAATGGCTTGAGCTTGGTCGAAGCTAAGTTCGAATTGAGTCATTAAGCCTTCGCGCGCTTCTTCCGTCGTCCGTGAAGAACGGATTAAAGCAATGACTCGATCCAAATGATCGAGAGCAATCCGTAATCCTTCAAGAATATGAGCTCTAGCTTCTGCTTTACGCAATTCATATTCGGTACGGCGGCGAATAACGACTTTTTGATGCTCAAGGTAATGATAGAGCATTTCCTTCAGGTTCATAACCTTAGGTTCGCCATTAACCAAAGCCAGCATAATAATACCAAAGTTGGATTGCAATGCTGTGTGCTTATAAAGGTTATTCAATACAACGTTAGGGTTCACATCGCGACGCAGCTCGATAACAATCCGCATACCGTTACGGTCAGATTCATCTCGCAGGTCGGTAATGCCTTCGATTTTTTTCTCGCGGACTAATTCTGCGATTTTCTCAATCAAACGGGCTTTAATAACCTGATATGGCAGCTCATGAACGATAATGCGAGCTTTGTTGTTGTTTTCTTCTATGGTGGCTCTAGCTCTCATAGTCACGGAGCCGCGGCCCGTATTGTAAGCCTGTCGTATACCTTCACGACCTAAAATAAATCCGGCAGTAGGGAAATCCGGGCCTTTAATCGATTGCATCAACTCCATGGGAGTGACGTCTGGATTCTCTATCATTTGCTGTATGCCGTCAATAACTTCTCTTAAGTTATGAGGAGGGATATTCGTAGCCATCCCTACGGCAATACCGGAGCTGCCGTTTACCAATAGGTTAGGAAAACGAGCAGGGAGGACAACCGGTTCCTGCTCCTCGCCATCATAGTTGGGAGCAAAATCAACCGTTTCTTTGTTAATGTCACGCAAAAGCTCCATCGCGATCTTAGACAGCCGAGCCTCGGTATACCGCATGGCTGCAGCGAAGTCGCCGTCGATGGAACCAAAGTTACCGTGACCATCTACAAGCATGTAACGGAGGGAGAAATCTTGCGCCATCCGCACCATTGTTTCATATACGGGAGCATCCCCGTGCGGGTGATACTTACCGATAACTTCACCGACGATTCTCGCCGACTTCTTGTGCGGCTTGTCCGAATACATTCCAAGCTCAGACATGGCGAACAAAATACGGCGATGCACCGGCTTAAGCCCGTCCCTTACATCCGGCAGGGCACGGCTTACGATAATGCTCATTGCATAATCCAAAAAGGATGTACGCATCTCCGAGCTGATATCGATTTCTTTAACTTGTGAGCGCTGTTCGTCGGACATTGTTTACCTCCTGCAAGTTTGCCTTGGCCTAACCACTTCGTAAGCATGAACTACGTTTTTTGCGATTTGCTTACCAAGTGGCTCATGCCATTAAAGACCGTGTAATCTTTGTATAATTAAATTATTCAATGAGTTCGCTTTGACAAAAGGACTGCCTGCGTTGATCCGTGGAATTTGCATCGGATCGGTATCCCGTGAAGCGACTCCACTCACGGTAGTATAAGCGTACTGTATTCCCGATCTGTTCAATAATTCAGCTGATTTGGCATCGTATATCCCAAACGGATAGGCGAAGGAGTCAATTGGCCGGTTGTACAATTCTCCAAGCTTTTTGCGGCATAGCTGTGTATCATCTATGATTCGCTGCTCGAACTGCTGTTCTGTTTCTACTACACCTTGATCATTAGGCAGCTTAGTCGTGAATAATGCACCGCCATTCGGTGCTCGGTCATGCAAGCTGTCCGTATGGCATTGAACGTCTATCCCTGCCATTTCTTGCGTCATTTGTCGGATTTGATCTTTCGATAGGGACGGCAGAAGACTCCTCAATGGCTGATCAATATCCTTCGTAATGACAAAATTAACGGCGGGAATGTTCAATTCCTTCAAAATGGGGTAAGCACGAGTATAAAAGCTCTGATAGCCATCATCAAAAGTGACTAGAACAGCATTAGGAGGGACGGGCCCTCCTGCCAAATAGGCTTTAAATTGTGACAAGCTAATAAATTGATACCCTCGTTGCAGCATATCGGTCAGCTGCTCTCGGAATAATTCCGTCTTGATCGTTACGTCCCCAACAATTTGATCATCTATATGATGATACGCGATAACGGATACCCGATCTTTATATACAATCAGCGGGGCTTGCTGGAATATGCCTGGAGTAAGCCACAGCAAAACGACTACCAGCAGCCATAATCCGGCTCTCTGCATCCAACTCAAAGCTCCTTCAGACTTGCTAAATATCAAGGTTCTTAACGAACTTGGCATGCTGATGAATAAAGTCTCTGCGCGGCTCCACGTTCTCGCCCATCAGTGCGTCGAAAATGGAATCTGCATCAATCGCATCCTGAATATTCACTTGCAATAAGGTACGGCTGTCCGGATCCATCGTAGTCTCCCATAATTGAACAGGGTCCATCTCACCAAGACCTTTATAACGCTGCACATTCACTTTGACGCCTTCACCAAATTCCTGCATAATGACGTCTTTCTGCTTATCGTTATAGGCATAACGTATCGTCTTGCCTCGTTCTAGCTTGTACAGCGGTGGTTGGGCAATATAAATATAACCGGCTTCAACAACCTTGCGCATATACCGGTAAAAGAACGTTAGAAGCAGCGTACGAATGTGAGCGCCATCCACGTCGGCATCCGTCATAATAATGACTTTGTGGTAACGCGCCTTGGAAATATCAAAATCCTCGCCAATTCCTGTACCTAGTGCAGTAATAATCGCCCGGATCTCCAAGCTGGACAAAATTTTATCCAACCTTGCCTTCTCTACGTTCAAGATTTTACCGCGGATAGGCAGGATCGCTTGGAAATGACGATCACGACCCTGTTTGGCCGAACCGCCCGCAGAGTCACCCTCAACAATATATACTTCACTGATAGAGGCATCCTTCGAAGAGCAGTCTGCCAGCTTACCTGGCAAGGAGCTGACCTCGAGGGCGCTTTTGCGCCGTGTCAATTCCCGCGCTTTACGAGCAGCCTCGCGAGCTCGCGCTGCTTGAACGCCTTTTTCAATAATTTTCTTAGCGATGGCAGGATTTTCGTCCAAAAACTCCATCAGCTTTTCAGAGAACAACGATTCTACAATCCCTCTAACTTCACTGTTACCGAGCTTCGTCTTCGTCTGACCCTCAAATTGAGGCTCCGGAATTTTAACGGAAATAATCGCAATCAAGCCTTCACGGACATCGTCCCCCGATAGGTTGGAATCACTGTCCTTAATGGCGTTATATTTACGGGCATAATCATTCAAAATCCGTGTCAGAGCGCTCTTAAAGCCGGATTCATGCGTACCGCCCTCATGCGTGTTAATGTTGTTGGCAAACGAATAAATGTTCTCGGTATAGCTGTCGTTATACTGAAGAGCAATTTCAACCTGAATGAAATCTTTGGAGCCCTCCGTATAAATCGGCGGATGCACAGCTTCACGGTTCCGGTTCAGGTACTCGACAAAGGAGATAATCCCGCCTTCGTACATAAACGTATGCGTGACATCCGTACGTTCGTCGGTCAAGCAAATCTCAATGCCCTTATTCAGAAATGCCAGCTCTCTTATACGGGCTTGCAGCGTATCGTAATCAAATTCCGTTGTTTCCTTAAAAATTTCCTCATCCGGCCAAAAGGTAATGATCGTTCCGGTTTCATCCGTATCTCCCACCACTTGCAGGTCATACTGAGCGGTTCCACGCTGATATTCCTGCTGGTGGATTTTGCCCTCACGTTTGACTTTAACGACCAGCTTTTTGGAAAGAGCATTAACTACAGACACACCAACCCCGTGAAGACCGCCAGACACTTTATAGCCTTCGCCGCCAAATTTACCGCCGGCATGAAGCACAGTCAGAACGACTTCGAGTGTTGATTTTTTTAATTTGGTATTCTCACCGACTGGAATGCCTCGACCATTGTCAATAACCGTAACACTGTTGTCCTTATGCACGATCACTTCGATTTTAGTACAAAAACCGGCCAAAGCTTCGTCAATACTGTTATCGACAACCTCCCACACAAGGTGATGAAGGCCTTTTCCACTGGTTGAACCGATATACATCCCCGGACGTTTCCGAACGGCTTCAAGACCTTCCAGTACCTGTATCTGACTTTCATCGTACGTGTTTTGATTTACAGACATGTTGACACCCACTTTTCCAAGGTAATATCTAGTTTGTTAAAAGATGATGCGCCCGTTTCTTCAAAGTCATGGAGGAGATGGGAGAGTAGTATACTTTCGACTGCGTCACCACAAGCGACTTGCTTTCTTCCTCACCGATAACCTCGACCTTCTTCTCTTTGAGTGCGTAGCTGACGAACTGCTTTGATATTTTTGAAGATTTCTCAATGGATAAATCAAATATAGCAACAAGCTCGGATGCACGAATAATTTTTTCCCCGCCTAAATGGATGAACATCGTCGGCCATCTCCTTATAACGTGAGACTTTTCTATGTTAAGCTTCCATTCCGAACATGAATGACAGAAGCACTTTCCAGCTTGCCAAGATCCACACTTTCGATTCCGGTCGTTGTTATGAAAGTTTGGACCTTATTTTGAAACGTCTCGATAAGCTGCGTTTGTCTATAACGGTCAAGCTCGGATAAGACATCATCCAACAGCAGGATAGGATATTCGCCTACTTCCTCCCGAATTAGTTCAATCTCAGCCAGCTTCAAAGAGAGTGCGGTCGTTCTTTGCTGACCCTGCGAGCCGAACGTTTGCACTTCCTTGTCGTTAATATAAAACAATAAATCATCCCGATGAGGGCCTACCAAAGTCACACCACGCCGCAATTCCTGTTCTTTCACCTGTGATAACTTTATCATAAATTGGTCAAATAAAACAGTTTCATCTTCCAAAGCCGCGGAATCGAACGCTGTAGAATAGGCGATCCGCACCTGTTCGTTACCCCCGGTAATGCCCAAATGAATCTTTTCCGCCCAGGATTGCAGCTTCTTTATAAAGCTTTGACGTTTTTTAATAATTTTAACACCAAAAGTCGCCAATTGTTCATTCCAAACTTCCAGCATACTGGCTTTACTGTCTCGAGATGCGAACAGCTGCTTTAAATAATTGTTCCGCTGCGCCAATATTTTTTGATACTGGGACAAGTCGTACAAATAGGCGGGATGAACCTGACCGATCTCCATATCCAAAAACCGGCGGCGCACGGATGGTGAACCTTTGACAATTTCCAGATCTTCAGGAGCAAACATAACAACGTTCAGAGAACCTATAAAATTACTGAGCTTTTTTTGCTCCAGACCGTTGATTTTCGCTTTTTTCCCTTGCTGCGAAATAGTCAGATCCAACTGGCACGTACCGTACTTTTTGTCCACCTCGGCATGCAGCAGGGTATGAGAGGAATCCCACTGGATGAGTTCCTTATCCTGATGAGTACGATGCGATTTGGTCAACGCCAGCACAAAAATAGACTCCAGCAAGTTCGTTTTCCCCTGTGCGTTAGGGCCTACAATGATATTGACCATATGTCCGGTTTCAAAATAAACCTCGTCATAGTTACGGTAATGCTGTAATGACAGCTTTTTCAATTGCAAAGCATTTCCTCCTACAGGCTCACGCCAAAGGCATGGCCGCTTCGAAACCTCTTAGCTGCGTACAACCTGGAATTCGCCGCATCCTTCGACGCGAACTTGGTCTTGATGTACCAGTTTTTTGCCGCGACGGTTTTCTGGTTCTCCGTTCACATAAATCTCCGCTTCTTGAAGAAAGCTCTTGGCTTGTCCACCTGTGGATATACAGTCCGCCAGCTTCAGAAACTGACCTAACGTAATGTAGTCTGTATGAATTTGGATCATTTTCATGTTGTTGAATGGCTCCTTTTTCCGTGCTTAGCTTGGGTCCCACTGTTTCTATAAGTTAATTGGTTGTCCGATATGGCAAGATGAGCTGCAGCAAGGTTGAAGTTTCTTCAGGACGAATGATAATCGGCTGCATGGCGCCGGTAAATCCGATTCGTATTAGTTCTCCGTCCATGACTTTTAACGCATCCAGCATGTATTTGGAGTTAAACGATATTCTTAGCAATTCACCGGTTAAGGTGGACACTTCCAACTGCTCTGTTACTTTACCGAGCTCGGAGGAGCTGGACGAAATCTCGATCGTATGATCCTCACGCATAATGAGTTTGACGATATTCGTTTTCTCTTCCCTGGACAGCAAGTAGGCACGGTCTATCGCTTCAGCAAGCTGTTGGGCGTTGATGACAAGCTCAGTCTGATAGGACTGGGGAATCAATTTGGAAGTATCAGGATAAGTTCCGTCCAAAATGCGAGTGTAGAACAAGATGGAGCTTAACTTAAACAACACTTGGTTTTCAGCAAAAATGATATCGATCAGCGTATTTTGGTCAGGCAAAATTTTGGACAGCTCGTTCAACGTTTTACCAGATATCGACACGTTATTCAGTTGGAAATCAGCATCCACTTCGATATTGGTTTCACGACTTCCCAAACGGTGACGGTCACAGGCGGTAAATTTAAGCTTGCGATCAGCAATAGTCCACAAGATCCCTGTCAAAATAGGTGTGGATTCGTTCGTTGAAACGGCAAAAGCCGTCTGCTTGATCATCGTCTTTAACAGATCACTCGGCATTTGTATCCGTCTGTTTTCTTCAATGCTTGGAAGGGTAGGGTACTCCTCCGGATCCAAGCCAACGAGTTGAATCTCTGACGAACCCGAACGGATTGTTGTTTGAAAATGGTCTTTAACCTCTATCTCAACGACTTGAGCAGGAAGTTTACGTACGATTTCTACGAAAAACTTGGAAGAAAGGACTACGCTCCCCGGGCGTTCCAATTCTATAATGCTAAGTTCGTTTTTCTCAATAGGTATAAAGCTTTGAATAGAAATATCCGTATCGCTAGCCGTCAATGTCATGCCCGTAGCATCGGCATCTATTTTAATCCCGGTTAAAATGGGAATCGTTGTTTTGTTGGAAATCGCTTTGGATACGTGTTGAATAGATTCATTCAGATGTTCTTTCAAGATTGTTAACTTCATTTTGTCACTCCTATGGTTACGAAAATGATGGAGATGCCATATACATCTATAATACCTTTTTTTTATTAGTAATAGTAGTAGGGGCTCTGGATATGTGGATATGTGGAGAAAAGTAGCAAAGCAAAAGCCTATCCACATGTGAATAGTTTGTGCATAGGCTTATAGTTATACAGATGCGAAAAGTCACCTCCAAAACGAAAAAATTCGTTGGAGATGCTCTCCGTACCACAAAACGATATAAAATTTTGAAAAAACAACAGGCGAGCCCCTTAGGCCGTGATGTTTTTTACTTTCTCCATAAGATTTTGAATAATTTTGGTTAATTCGTGATCGTTTTTCAGTGCCTCTGAAATTTTCTCATGGGCATGAATGACGGTCGTATGGTCACGCCCGCCAAAAGCTTCGCCGATCTTCGGTAATGAAAAATCGGTCATCTCCCTGGCCAGGTACATAGCGATTTGCCGTGGATAAGCAACCATTTTCGTCCGTTTCCTCGCCTTGAAATCCTCCATCTTCAGACCGTAAAACTCCCCGACTTTTTGCTGAATATCTTGAATCGTAATGACTTTAGGCCGGCTGCTTGGGATGATATCCTTCAGAGCTTCAGCTGCCAGGTGAGACGTGATGTCCTCATTGATTAACGAAGAATAGGCAACGACACGAATTAAGGCGCCCTCAAGCTCCCGGATATTCGTATCAATCTGATTGGCTATGTAAACCATGGCCTCATTAGGTATTTCAAGGTTTTCCGCTTTTGCTTTTTTTCGTAAAATAGCAATTCGTGTTTCTAGATCAGGCGGCTGGATATCGGTAATCAAGCCCCATTCGAACCGCGAGCGCAGACGTTCCTCCAAGGTAGGAATCTCCTTAGGGGGACGGTCACTTGAAATAATGATTTGTTTGCGTTCTTCGTGCAATGCGTTAAACGTATGAAAAAATTCTTCCTGCGTTTGTTCTTTTCCGGCAAGAAACTGAATATCATCTATGAGCAGCACGTCGATGTTGCGGTATTTGTTGCGGAAGCTCTCGCCGCGGTTGTCGCGGATCGCATTAATAAATTCATTCGTAAATTTCTCGGAAGAGATGTAAAGCACCTTGGCACTTGGATTATGCTCCAGCACATAATGACCGATGGCATGCATTAAGTGGGTTTTTCCAAGTCCTACGCCCCCGTACAAAAACAGCGGATTATAAGCCTTCGCCGGCGCTTCGGCCACAGCAAGAGAAGCCGCATGAGCAAAACGATTCCCGGATCCGATAACAAACGTATCGAAAGTATATTTCGGGTTCATCATATGGCTGAACGTTTCTTCTGGGACAGCGGACTGGGCTTTCACCGGGATGCTCGGCGTGGAGGAGGGAGTGCTTGCAGCTTTCTCTTCTTCGGATTCAATAATGAATTTCACTTCCGCCGGTTTTCCAATGTAATCGAAGATCGTATCCTTAATCAGCTTGGTGTACCGGTTTTCGAGCCATTCTCTGGCGAAATTGTTCGGTGCACAGATAACGACTTTGGATTCGTTGAAAATAACGGCTCTTGTGGATGTAAACCAGGTCTCGTAGCTTGGTTTACTCAGCCTTGTTTGAATAATGGAAAGGACTTGCTGCCATTGCTCGTTTGGATGGCTTTCCACAATGTATTCACTCCTTCAAAAAAATAAGCGGTGTGGCGTAAGCCATACGGGTGTAGAAAGAAAGCGGGTTGTGTCGCAAAATATCCACAGCATCCCAAGGCATGCGGGAATAGTTTATACAGAGGGGGTGTAAATTGTTCACAAAGATATCCACAGGCTGTTGATAAAATAGTTGATAACCGTTCTCTATCCACAGGATAAGCATTATCATAATATCAAAATATGTTCGGATTATCAATGAATTGTTTCGATTTATCCACATCTTCTATAGCTTGTGTGTAACTTTTATCAACAACACAAGATATTGTTTATAAAATGTTATTAGTTCGACAAAACCTGCGCATAAGCGCTCTTTTTTTATGCACAGGCTAGTTTTTTTCGGCGAAACATAGGGAAACGAAGTTGTGGATACATTTTTTTGACGAAAAATGGACGTCAATTTTCGCTACGGGTGTCAGTAAAAAATAGAAGAGGGATATCCACACTCAATTGAACAGAGAATATGAAGCGAAATTTCTACAAGGCGAATGCCAAAAGTTTGCAAGAGGGGCAAGTTGACTTTTCGTTAATAAAGTGGTTTAATGTTGTAAGGTATTTTTGGGAATGGATTTTCCTCAAGGAGGTGCTAGATTAATGAGACCAACATTCAGACCGAACGTTAGAAAGCATAAGAAAGTACACGGCTTCCGTAAGAGAATGAGTACGAAAAATGGTCGTAAAGTACTCGCTGCTCGTCGTTTAAAAGGAAGAAAAGTATTGAGCGCATAATACAAAAGGCCACTGTCAGGTGGTCTTTTTTGTTTGTATAGGAATTAAGCCAGTCATATGGAAGGTCCATTTGCTCGGTGTTGTAGCCGTACTTATAAGAGTGATGTTATAAAATGACCGGATTTGGCGCACGCTAGTATTGTTTTGGGCGTTTCTGATCGGGGCGAAGATGGAGAGTTCATTGTGGAAAAGAAAAATCGGTTGACGAAAAGAGAATATTTCGACAAGGTGTATCGCGGCGGCAAATCGATGGCGAATCATCAGTTTGTACTATATTATTATCCGCGGCCGCAGCAGGAGTCGTTTCGTTTAGGAATTTCAGTCAGCAAGAAGCTTGGCAATGCCGTCGTCCGCAACCGGATTCGCCGGGTCGTCAAGGAAATTGTCCGCTTGAATAAGCAGCGTTTTGCATGCGGTTACGACTTTATTTTGATTGCGCGCAAACCTGTTGTGGGATTATCTTATCAAGAAACGGAAAAGAGTATCCTCCACGTCTTTAAAAGGGCCTCGCTTTTAAAGCGAAAATAACCCGAATTCATTTCTTTTTTATTAAGAGATATGATATAGTTTATTATTGGAAAAGATAAATCTAGGAGGATATTATTTTGAATCGTCGACTTGCAACCTTTTTGCCGCTTTCATTCCTGTTTCTTCTGCTTGCAGGGTGTACTCCGGCGACAACTCCAATCGACCCGAATAACGGCGTTTGGGACAAGTATTTTGTCGGGCCATTGGCAGAAGTTTTGGACTGGTTTGCGACAGTGCTTTGGGGACAGTACGGTTTGTCCATTTTGGTCGTAACGGTTATTATCCGATTAATTATATTACCGCTTACGCTGAAGCAATATAGAAGCTCGAAGCGGATGCAGGAATTACAGCCTGAATTGAAAAAATTGAAAGAAAAGTACAAGGACGATGCCAAGAAGCAGCAGGAAGAAACAATGAAGCTGTTTCAAACCAATGGTGTCAATCCTCTGGCAGGCTGCCTACCATTGATCGTTCAAATGCCAATTTTGATCGCTTTGTACAATGCTATCATGCGTAATCACCATATTAATGAACATTCGTTCTTATGGATGCAGCTCGGAGCGAAAGATCCGTATTATATTTTACCGCTGTGTGCCGCATTGACCACTTACCTGCAACAAAAAATGATGAAGACCCAGATGAACCCGCAAATGCAAAGCTTGATGTTCATCTTCCCAGTTATGATTTTCGTTATGGCGATGAACTTCGCTTCCGCACTTCCGCTGTACTGGATTTACAGTAACATCTTCACGATCGTTCAGTCATACTTTATTTATGGTGGATCATCTCAAAATAAGGTGGGCCCTACAAAATGAAAAAAATAGTGGTTACGGGTAAATCGATTGAGGAAGCCGTTAGAAATGGCCTTCAGCAATGGAATACCACGGAGGATCGGGTTAAAATACAGGTGTTGGAGCAGCCCTCAAGAGGGCTGTTCGGCATAATCGGCGCCAAAGATGCGAAAGTTGAGCTGGAGCTGATTCCCGATGCTGTTGAAGAAGCCATTCATTTTTTACAAGAAGTTTTCCAAACCATGAGCGTACAAGTACGCATTGAACAAAAGTCTACAAGAGACGGCTTGGAGTTCCATCTATTCGGAACCGAGTTAGGGATGCTGATCGGCAGACGAGGGCAAACCTTGGATGCGCTTCAATACTTGGTCAACATTGTGGCCAATCGCTATTCCAATACGCATATGCGTATTGTATTGGATGCCGAGCAGTTCCGCGAACGCCGAAAAAAAACGCTTGAGGAATTGGCAGCCAGGCTAGCGGATAAGGTGATTCGCTCGAGAAAAGAAGTGGTGCTCGAGCCAATGTCTCCTCATGAACGAAAGGTGATTCATGCGAAGCTGCAAGATCATCCTAAAGTTCGTACGTTCAGCAGAGGCGAAGAGCCGAATCGAAGAGTTGTTATTGTTACCAGATAAACCATTGCTGCAATGATGTCATAGTTATGACTCATTGCTTTTTTTCAATAGAAGATTCATTTTGTAATAGACATGAATAGATAAGAGGTTGAATACAGCTATGATTCAAGATACTATTGCGGCTATTTCCACTCCGCTTGGAGAAGGTGGAATTGCCATCATAAGAGTTAGCGGTGAAGGAGCGGTCGCTGCGGTAGATCATGTTTTTTTCGGAAAAAGCAAGCTATCGGAAGTAGCTTCACATACGGTTCACTACGGGTTTGTTAAAAATCCGGCAACGATGGAGCGAATCGACGAAGTGCTCGTAACGGTCATGCGGGCACCGCGTTCTTTTACAACGGAAGATGTTGTGGAGGTTAGCTGTCACGGTGGATTCATTTCGGTGAAAAAAGTACTCGATCTGTTGTTAGAGTACGATGTTCGCCTAGCTGAACCAGGTGAATTTACCAAGCGTGCTTTTCTTAATGGAAGGATCGATTTGTCCCAGGCTGAAGCCGTTATCGATTTGATTCGCGCGAAGTCGGACCGTGCTTATAGTGTAGCGATGAAGCAATCGGAGGGCAGTCTTTCCAAACGCATTAAGGCGCTGCGTCATGATCTCGTTGAGCTGATGGCTCACATCGAAGTCAATATCGACTATCCAGAGCATGATGTGGAAGAGATGACGAATGCTTTTATTAAAGATAAGTGCTCGATAGCAATGGAACAAATAGAAGAGCTGCTCAGAACCGCACAACAAGGTAAAATTTTAAGAGAAGGTATTGTGACGGCTATTGTCGGAAAACCGAATGTGGGCAAATCTTCTTTATTGAATACTCTGGCGCAGGATAATCGGGCGATTGTCACTGATATCCCAGGCACGACGCGGGATGTCATCGAGGAATACGTCAATGTTAACGGAATTCCACTCAAGCTATTAGATACGGCGGGCATTCGGGAAACTTCGGATATTGTCGAACAAATGGGCGTTGAAAAATCACGCAGCGCATTAGCGGATGCGGATTTAATTCTGTTGGTGTTCAATGGTGCCGAAGTGCTTCAGCCTGATGAGCTCGCTCTAATTGAGCAGCTGAAGGAGAAGCAAACGATTATTATCGTGAATAAGCTGGATTTGCCGCAGAAGATTGAGTTGGATGTGCTGACACAGCAGTTTTCGCCGGAGCGGGTTGTGAAGATGTCGTTGTTAGAGCAGCAGGGCATTACGGATTTGGAAAAAGCTATCGCTAGTATTTTCTTTAGCGGTCAGGTAGAATCAAGTGACCTGACTTATGTGAGCAATGTGCGTCACATTTCTTTGCTGAAAAAAGCAAAAGGTTCTTTAGATGAAGCATTTAGCGCTACAGAGGCGTTCGTTCCTATAGATATGGTTCAGATCGATATTCGCAATGCCTGGGAGCATCTAGGCGAGATCATAGGCGATTCCGTTGGTGATTCATTGATAGATCAAATTTTCTCCCAATTTTGTTTGGGTAAATAATAGGTTGTTAGCGAGGAGGTATTGTGCATTATGAGTTATGTTGCTGGTGAATATGATGTTATTGTAGTCGGTGCCGGCCATGCAGGCTGCGAAGCGGCACTAGCTGCAGCGCGCATGGGTTGCGAAACGCTGATGATTACAATCAATTTGGATATGGTTGCTTTTATGCCGTGCAACCCTTCGATCGGTGGGCCTGCGAAAGGGCATGTGGTACGTGAGATCGACGCGTTGGGTGGAGAAATGGGTCGCAATATCGACAAAACCTACATCCAAATGCGAATGCTGAATACAGGTAAAGGCCCTGCGGTTCATGCTCTTCGCGCGCAAGCGGATAAGTTTTTGTACCAGCATATGATGAAGCAAACAATGGAAAATGAGAAAAAGCTGACGCTTCGTCAAGGCTTGGTAGAAGAGCTGATTGTGGAAGATGGCGTATGTAAAGGGGTCGTCACTAAAACTGGAGCCCGATATATGGGGAAAGCGGTTGTTATTACGACGGGGACTTATCTGCGCGGCAAAATTATTATGGGTGAGTTGATGTATGAAAGTGGACCTAACAATCAACAGCCTGCTGTTAAGCTGTCTCAATCCTTAAAGGATCACGGGCTGGAGCTTGTTCGTTTTAAAACGGGAACACCTCCTCGGGTTCATAAGGATACTATTGATTTCAGCAAAACCGTTATTCAGCCGGGTGATGAGAAGCCTAAGTTCTTCTCGTTCGAGACTACAGAAGAAGTGCCGAATCAGCTGCCTTGCTGGCTCACATATACTTCTGAAGAAACCCATCAAATCATAAATGATAACCTTCACCGTGCTCCAATGTTTTCTGGTGCAATTGAAGGAACGGGGCCGCGTTATTGCCCATCGATTGAAGATAAAATTGTTCGTTTCAGCGATAAACCGAAGCATCAAATTTTCCTGGAGCCGGAAGGTCGCCATACTTCTGAGTATTATGTTCAAGGGCTATCGACCAGTATGCCTGAGGATGTACAGTTAGGTATTCTGCGTTCCATTCCAGGACTGGAAAAAGTGGAGATGATGCGTACCGGATACGCGATTGAATACGATGCTGTCATTCCAACGCAATTAAAGCCGTCTTTGGAGACAAAAGTAGTATCTGGATTGTTCACTGCAGGCCAAATCAACGGTACTTCAGGCTATGAAGAAGCTGCTGGTCAGGGCGTTATGGCTGGAATTAATGCTGCACGCAAAGTGCAAGGCCAAGAAGCCGTTGTACTGGATCGTTCCGAAGGATACATTGGCGTGTTGATTGACGATTTGGTTACCAAAGGTACGAATGAGCCGTATCGTTTGTTAACTTCTCGGGCTGAATATCGGTTGCTGCTGAGACATGACAATGCGGACCAACGCTTAACACCGATCGGACATGATATCGGATTGATTAACGAGGATCGTTACCAACGTTTCCAACTCAAGCAGCAGCGTATTGCTGAAGAGATGGAGCGGCTGAAAGCAACGAAAGTGAAACCGGTCGAGGCTCGAGAAATGCTTAATTCTCTAGATAGTGCTGAGCTGGTGAACTCGGTTGATCTGCTTACATTGCTTCGCCGTCCGGAAGTGACCTATGCTCATATTCATTCGATCTCTCCATCTCCTATTGAACTTTCGGAAGAAGTGATGGAGCAAGTTGAGATTCAAGTGAAGTATACGGGATATATCGAGAAACAGCTGGCGCAAGTTGATCGATTGAAAAAGATGGAGAAAAAGAAAATTCCGGATGATATTCGCTATGAGGACATTCACGGAATTGCAACGGAAGCAAAACAAAAGCTTGCAAAAATTCGTCCTATTTCAATTGGGCAAGCATCTCGTATAGCCGGAGTTACACCTGCGGACATTTCGATCTTGCTTGTGCATTTGGAACATTACAATAAAGTGGTAGCTGCCAGAGGTTAATATGGATCCTATACAAACACAATTTCATGATTGGCTCAAGGAAAAAGGGGTTCATTTATCCGATTATCAGATCTCTCAATTCGAAACCTACTATAAGGTATTGGTAGAGTGGAATGAGAAGATGAACCTGACGGGCATTACGGAAAGAGAGCAAGTTTATATCAAGCATTTTTATGACTCGCTCTCGGTTTCCTTTTTTACAGACATGATGGAAAAACGCAGCATAGCGGATATTGGCTCAGGCGCAGGGTTTCCAAGTATTCCTTTAAAAATAGCCTTTCCACATCTTGAAGTTACCATTGTTGATTCACTGAACAAGCGAATTCAGTTTTTAAACCATCTTGTGTCAGAGCTGAAGCTTACCGGAGTTAACTGCATTCATGGCAGGGCGGAGGATATTGCTCGTCAAAGAGTGCATCGCGATCAATATGACATGGTGACGGCTCGGGCTGTTGCAAGACTTGCGGTGTTAAACGAATTTTGTTTACCTTTCACGAAGGTCCAAGGTAATTTCATTGCGATGAAGGGCAGTGAAGTTGTGGAGGAACTAGAGGAAGCCGCGTTTAGTCTCAAGGAACTAAGAAGCAAGTATTTACATACACACCGATTCGATCTACCAGATCAAGAAGCTTCAAAGAGACATCTTATTGTGATCGAAAAAACGGCAGCAACGCCGTCAAAGTATCCGCGAAAAGCGGGAACTCCTTTAAAAACACCTCTTGTTCGTTAAATTGATTTTCTATAGATGACCGCGTGTTTCACGTGGAACATTATGGAGCGATACACAAATATTTAGTTTGCGGTATGTTTCTGACCTCTTTTAGAGGTTTTCTTTTTTTGTTCACTAATTTCATACAGTTGGGCATCCATTCTTGCAGGAAATTTCATATTTTTGGAGAATTATATCAATATAGCAACTATTTAATGTATCGGTCCATATTTATGGAAAAAGATCGGGTGGTAAATTAATGAAAGAGCAGATCTCAAAGTTGTTTGGATTTACGGAAAAAACTTCAACAGATGAAGTTAAAAATATTCCTGTACGTGATATTGTTCCGAGTCCGTATCAGCCTAGAACGATTTTTGATGATGAACGAATTGATGAACTGTGTCAAACCATTAAAACTCATGGCATCATACAGCCGATCGTTGTACGGGTTAGGGACAATATATATGAATTAATTGCCGGAGAAAGAAGATGGAGAGCGGTTAAGAAGCTGGGTATGGAAACGATACCTGCTATTATTCGCGATTTCAATGATTCTCAAGCAGCCTCTATCGCGCTTATTGAAAATTTGCAGCGGGAAGGCTTGACTGCGATTGAGGAAGCAATAGCTTATCAGCAGCTGATTGATCTTCATTCGCTAACCCAAGAAAGTCTTGCTCAACGTCTTGGCAAAAGCCAATCCACGATTGCTAATAAAATCAGATTGCTGAATTTGAGCGAGCCGGTGAAGCTAGCGTTGATGGAAAGAAAAATTACAGAACGACATGCGCGTGCTCTGCTTTCCCTGGATCAGGAGGAGCTGCAGATCAAAGTTCTGGAGGATATTCTGTCAAAAGAACTGAATGTCAAACAAACAGAAGCAAGAATTCAGCTGTTGAAAGAAGCGGTTAAGCTTAAAAAGTCCAAACGCATCTCTTTTTCGAAGGATGTTCGGTTGGCTTTGAATACGATCCGCCAATCTGTCGATATGGTTACTTCTTCTGGGCTTCAGATTAATACAACAGAACAAGATTACGAAGATCACTATGAAATCGTAATCAAGATACCAAAACGGTAAAAAATATAGTATGATAGAAAAGTAGACATTTTTATATGTTATACAGATAGAAAGCTCCGTTAGGGAGCTTTTATTTCCATCAAATAAATGGGTATTATGCGGATTAACCGCAAAAAACTCAAAGACCTGCGAATACTTTTAATGAAATGGTTTTTCCAACGAGGCTCACTTTCATTTTGGTTTTCAAAGACTCAGACAGTTCTACCATGTCAGAGTGTATTAGAATGGAAAACGATCACTTGCTGAAAAGACGTCGCAAGACGTTTTTTTTCAACGAAACCTTTTATGCTGTGAAGCATAAAAATCAGTACAGGATCGTTCTTCTCAGGCGCAGCCCTACAGCATGCTTTTATCAAAGAATTTGCTTGATGAGGCTAGTCTAATCGTTCATCTTTGTTGCTAAAAACTTAAGCCTATTGTCCCGATGATCTGAAGCGTTTGTTGAGTATAATGACCTGGTTATACTCGTACTTAGTATTTTATTGAGGTGAAATGATTTTGTCTAAGATTATTGCAATAACGAATCAAAAGGGCGGTGTCGGAAAAACGACAACATCCGTGAATTTGGGAGCATCATTAGCAGCCTTAGGTAAAAAAGTACTTCTAGTAGATATTGATCCCCAGGGGAATACAACAAGCGGTATCGGGATTAATAAGGCGGACGTTGTATATTGCATTTATGATGTCATTATTAATGATATTCATCCCAAAGAAGCGATGGTTGATACGGCAATCCCTAATTTGAAGATTATTCCTGCCACCATTCAATTGGCGGGAGCTGAGATCGAGCTTGTTCCAACGATTTCCCGTGAGGTGCGTTTGAAGAAATCGTTGCACTTGGTAAAGCATTTGTTCGATTATATTCTAATCGATTGTCCTCCTTCTTTGGGTATTTTAACCGTCAATTCCTTGACGGCTGCAGACTCTGTCATTATCCCTATTCAATGTGAGTATTACGCTCTGGAGGGCTTGAGCCAATTGCTAAATACAGTTCGCTTAGTCCAGAAGCATCTGAATACAAGCTTGCAAATTGAAGGTGTTCTATTAACGATGTTTGACGCTAGAACGAATCTTGGAATGCAAGTTATTGAAGAAGTGAAAAAGTATTTCCAACAAAAAGTATACCAAACCATTATTCCGCGAAATGTTAGATTGAGTGAGGCACCTAGCCATGGTCAATCGATTATAACTTATGATCCGCGATCAAAGGGAGCCGAAGTCTACATGGAGCTCGCAAAGGAAGTGATCGCACTTTGAGTAAACGTTTAGGAAAAGGACTGGATGCGCTGCTGCCTGCTTTGAGCATCAACGACGATGATAAGGTTGTAGAAATTCCGCTTCCGCAGCTGCGTGCGAATCCGTATCAGCCAAGAAGAACTTTCAATGATGAGTCTATTAATGAATTGGCTGCATCGATCAAAGAACATGGTGTCATTCAACCTATTATCGTAAGAAGCGTGCTGAAGGGGTATGAAATTATTGCGGGGGAACGCCGTTACCGCGCCTCTCAAGTATGTGGATTAGCGACAATTCCAGCTGTGGTTAAGAAATTTTCCGACCAGCAGGTTATGGAAATTGCGTTAATTGAAAACGTACAGCGGGAAGACTTGAATGCAATGGAAATCGCCGTAGCCTATCAGGCGTTGATTGATCAATTTTCATTAACGCAAGAAGAGCTATCTGCGAAAGTAGGTAAGAGCAGATCCCACATTGCTAACTTTCTTCGTTTGATTCATTTGCCTGAAGAAGTGAAGGATTATGTTTCACGTGGAACATTAACAATGGGTCATGCCAAAGCAATTGTTAGTTTAAAGGACGCTAAGATAATCAAAGCTCTGGCTGAACAAGCGATCAAGGAACAGTGGAGTGTTCGTGAGCTTGAAGAAGAAGTGAAACGAATGGAGGAAAAGTCCTCCACTAAAAAGCCAACTGCAAAATCTAAGCGTAAAGATCCTTACATCAATCAGTTGGAGGAAAGCTTGCGTGAAGTATACCGTACAACTGTAAAAATTAAACATAACAACAATAAAGGGAAAATTGAGCTTCTATATTTTTCCAAGGATGATTTGGATCGATTATTGGATCTGCTTCAAGGTAAGATTTCTTAATCGACAAAGGATGTTGAAGACATGGACAGACCGTAGCATACCCTGTTAATGACCCTGAAATAAGGGCAAACTAGGTATGCTACTTTTTGTGAAGGAAGGGAAGGTGGAATTTGTGGAAGTAGCTTATTTTGATCATGCGGCATCATCCTGGCCCAAGCCTCCTGAAGTTCTTGAGGCGATGCAGCAATGTATACTGCATTATGCTGCTAATCCGGGCAGGGGCAGTCATCAAATGGCGGTCAAAGCCAGTCGCACATTATTTGAAACAAGAAAGAGCCTTGCCAAGCTGTTTGCAGTGAAAAACCCTAACGATATCTCGTTTGCGCAAAACACTACGATGGCTTTGAACCAGGCAATCAAAGGTTTTGTGAAAGACGGGGACCATGTTGTATGCACTTCGGTAGAACATAACTCAGTTCGTAGACCGCTGGAATTTTTGAAACGCACAAAAAATGTTGCGATTACCTATGTGTCGACCAATGAGAAGGGCGAATTAAATATCGATGATGTAGCTGCGGCTATTACAGATAAAACAACGCTTCTCGTATGCAGCCATAGCTCCAACTTGCTAGGTAGTATTCTTCCTGTGGAACAAATAGGACAATTGTGCAGACAGAAGGATATCGTACTTTTAGTAGATGCCGCACAATCAGCTGGTACTCTGCACATCGACGTTGAACAGCTGGGGATCCATATGCTCGCATTTCCGGGGCATAAAGGGCTGCTAGGTCCGCAAGGAACAGGAGGATTATATATCCATCCGGATCTTGACCTGGAGCCGCTCCTACATGGAGGAACAGGGAGTCAATCCGAAGCTATTGACCAGCCGGCAGTAAGACCGGATCGTTACGAGTCGGGAACTCAGAACACGCCAGGCATTGCCGGGTTGAATGAGGGTGTGAAGTTCGTCCTTAGGGAAACGGTGGAGAAAATACATAAAAAAGAATGGGATCTAACCCAATACATTATGTCATCTCTAATGGGAATAGATGGTGTGAAGGTGTTGGGGCCAGATTTGGGACAAAATAAAACCGGTATTATTCCTTTCACCGTACATGAGTCTGATTCATCTGAAGTTGCTTTCATCCTGGATCATTCTTTTCAAATTGCGGTTCGATCCGGTTTCCATTGTTCACCTCTGGCACATGAAAGTTCAGGTACGCTGGAACGTGGAGCTGTTAGAGCCAGTGTGGGCTATTTTACGACAAATGAAGAGGCAGAGCGATTGATTCAAGCGGTTAAAGAAATTGCGACTCATCTAAAATAAGGATAGAATATATTAGACAGCGCGCATTTTTACACAGGGGGATTGGAGTATGGGGGAACTGCTTGACTTGCTTGACATGAGGGTAATGCTTATCATCATGACTGCCGTCATTGTTATTTTTTTGATTATGGTAATTGTATTATGGAGCAAGCTGAATAAGCTTCGTAAAACCTACATGAGTATGTTAAACGGAGATAGCGGGTTAAATGTGGAGCAAGCTTTCATTGATCTGCAAAATAGAACGCAAGAGCTGCACGACCAAACGAAACAATCCCAGCAGCAAATTGCCGGGATTGCACAACAAATGAGAAAAATGAAATCCAATTTAGGTGTTTACCGCTATAATGCCTTTGCTCAAAATGGAAGTGACTTGAGCTTTTCCATCGCTTTGCTTGATGATGAATTGGATGGAGTCGTATTAACGGGGATTCATAACCGCGAGGAAACCTACGTCTATGCTAAACCGGTAACCCAAGGCCAATCCCAATATGTCCTATCACCAGAAGAAAAGGAAGCTATCCATCGAGTCGGGCAAAAGAAGTAGAGGCGGTTAAGCGTGATAGGTTGCTAATAGCGATTTGAAACGATTTTGCGATGACTTCGGACATGCTCATGACAATACTTAAACGAGTATTTTGCAAAACGAAGTATTCCATAAAGCCACCGACATTAACGATACCTGTAATGTGCATGTTACCAACAGGAGGCAAATCCTTGTTCACGCCTGCACCCGGTTTTACAGGTCCATTGCCTACTTGAATGCAGCCAACGCTTGTTAGCTGTCCTAGGCATGCATCGATAGCTATGATGAACGGGCTATTGAACTGATCCTGGATAGACGAGAGCGTATCTTTCAAGTTCATGGCATGCACCGGTTGGTCCAAAGTACCATAGAGATGAATACCGTTTAAATGACATTTTTTAAGTTGGGTTCCAACAAGAGGACCTAAGGAATCTCCAGTGGAACGGTCTGTTCCTACGCAAATGATAATAATAGGCTGATGCGTCGGAATTTGCCCGAGAATGGAAAATAGCTTTTCAGATAATAGCTCGATAATATTGCCTTCCGTATGCTGTACTTTAAACGTGTCGACGATTTCGGCTTTCTCGGGTTCTGGAGCATTGACCTTGTCTCTATGAAAAGGCAGTTTCATATAATAACCCTCCATTTACTAGGAGTATATAAACATTTTTACTAGTATACGGAAAGAGATTGTGAATTATACGTCAGAATGGAAATAAAATAGAGGAGGCGTAGGCCGTGCTGTTAATGGCGTTCGATTCGACCCAGCAGGCTCTGCGTGCGGAAATGCTGTTGGAGTATGCTGACATTGAAAATGACATGTGTCCAACACCGAAGCAGATTACGGCTGGCTGCGCATTGTCGCTTGAATTTCCTGAGGAAGCCTTCGAAGAAGTGAAGCGTATTGTAAAGGAAGAACGAGTGGAGATACGCGGCATCTATTCCAAAATAGGCGATCAGTATGTTAACATGGAACTATAAGGTGGTGTAAAGCATGGATCAGTGGTTTCATCTGTTCCTTGCTGACGAGAAGGCAGGAGCTGTCATGACAACCTGGGAGCAATTTCAGGAGCAGATAATGGGTTACATCTCGAATCCTGCGGTTTGGACTAATTTCTTATTTACAACGATTAAAATTGTATTGATCTACGTCATTGGGCGAGTCATTATCAAAGTCGCCAATAAGGCACTAGAGCACATGCTGGTTGAACGTGAAAAAAGTCCTTTGAAATTCGACACCAGAAGGACTCGGACGATTGGCAAGCTTATGGGCAACATAGTCAAGTACGCCGTTAATTTTACGATGGTGCTCATGATTCTGAATCAATTCGGCATTCGTTTGGAGCCGCTGCTAGCAGGAGCTGGGGTGGTTGGTTTGGCGGTTGGTTTTGGAGCACAGAGTCTGGTTAAGGATGTTATTACCGGATTTTTCATTATTTTCGAAGATCAATTCGCAGTAGGCGACGTTATTCAGACCGGTAACTTCAAAGGTACCGTCGAGGAAATCGGCTTGAGGGTTACACGCATTAAGAGCTGGACCGGTGAAGTACATATCATCCCGAACGGAACCATCACACAGGTTACGAATTTCTCCGTGAACAACTCCATTGCCGTTGTCGATGTATCCATTGCTTACGAGGAAGACACGGATAAAGCAATCGACATCATGAGACAAACGGTTAATAAAAACTATGAAACGAATGTCAACATGGTGAAGGAGCCGGAGGTTTTGGGTGTCCAAGCGTTGGTTGGAGCCAATGTAACGCTGCGGGCCACCGTAGAATGTAAGCCTAATATGCAATTTGCTGTAGCGAGAGAGCTGTATGCTGATATCAAAAAAGCATTCGATTCTCGCGGCATAGAAATTCCTTATCCGAGGGTCGTTAATTATCATAAGAATGAAAAGGGGGAGTGAGCATGGAACGCAAGCAGTATGAATTGGGCGATATCGTTGAAATGAAAAAGCCTCACCCCTGCGGTGTTAACGAAATGGAAATCATTCGTCTTGGCATGGATATCCGGATTAAATGTGTGGGGTGCAAGCACAGCGTGCTAGTGCCAAGAGCCAAGTTTGAAAGCAAGCTGAAAAAAGTACTGCGTTCAAACCCGAATTTTAAAGTTGAATAAAAGGCTTGCCATACAGGTATTGGTTATGATAGAATAACACTTGTCCCTTTTAAATGCGGAAAGGTACCCAAGAGGCCCAAGGGGGCTGACTCGAAATCAGCTAGGCGGCGCAAGCCGTGCGTGGGTTCGAATCCCACTCTTTCCGCCACCTAGTATACAAACGACAACGACTCTGAGAAGAGTCGTTTTTTTGTTGCTTGAGGGTTGGATATAAACTCAGATAAAATAATCGTTAATGAGAAAATAAAGTCAATGTAAGAATTAGTTCAATCGTAAGGATTGTACTTGTTCTAGATCGGATAATATAGAAGGTACAGGCATGAACAGGAAATGTGGTGAATCGAATCCACCTTGGGGATAAACAGAAGGGTGAAGGAAATCACATGTTGTGGATAAATTCAATACTCAAAGTGGATAAGTTGCGGTGTTGAGTTATTCACATGTGGATGAAAAATAAAAAACCTCCTTTGCATGAGAATGTGCATAAGGAGGTTTTTGGGCTAAGAGTGGCTTTTTCTGCGAACGGAGTAGAGATCAACGAAATATCCGATCACCGCCCAAGATAAAATAGTTAGCGTATAGAGCAGTACTGGATTTACATTCGTGGTACCTGCTATAGGATAAAACCATGCGGGTACGCTTAAGCAATAAAATAAAATGTAAATCGGCTCTGAATCATGACCGAAGTAATGAACCAGACTTAGTGCAGCTCCGATTGCGGCAAAAAGCAGGGTAACAGTATATTTCATGGATAGAGGCTCCTTTGATGATTTTTGGCCCCCTCTGAACGTTGGTAGAACCCATCCAGAGGGAGGAGTGACTAGTACTTACGTTTCCATTTGCGGTTGTGGTTGCTTGTGTCCGGGAACGTATCGCCTTTTTTCATCGTAATGATTTTAGGGTTGTTAATGCCCATATGAAAGGCGTTCTCCCCGATCTCCATATACTCGCCATCATTGGGAGCAGTGTCTCCAGGACTGAATTGGCTCCATTCGCCCATAGCTGGTCAGTCACCTCCTGTGCGAAGTGTAATGCTAGTTTTTCCAAGACAAAGGGATTACATAAGACTAAAAATTTACCAAGCTGTTTTGGCCTATAAGATGTAGGGAAATGGTCAGCTTCGAAAATAAACTTGTCATTAGGCTGTGATTTTGCTATAGTATTATGGTGCGAGTTTTGATAGTAATTGAAATTCTCGCTCCTTGCTCCTCATTAGAGGGGCCGTTAGTCCAAAAGGAGGTGAAACCATGCGCAAATATGAAGTGATGTACATCATTCGTCCGGACATCGAGCAAGAGGTTGTTCAATCTACGGTTGAGAAGTTTCAAAACATCATCAACAACGGTGGCGAAGTTACGAAACACGATGTAATGGGTAAACGCCGTCTTGCGTATGAGATCAACAAGTTCCGCGATGGTCACTACGTGTTAGTTCATTTCAATGCTAACAACGAAGTTATTGCTGAGCTTGACCGTGTGATGAAGATTTCTGATGAAGTCATTCGTTACCTGATCACTAAAGACGTAGCGTAAGACAAGGCATCCGTGCCGTAATTGACATGCTGGGAGGGTTTTAGATTGCTAAATCGTGTGATTCTGATCGGAAGGCTGACTCGTGACCCCGAATTGCGCTATACCCCGTCAGGCGTTGCTGTAACGACATTTACGCTAGCAGTGGATCGTCCTTTTACGAACCAACAACGTGAGCGTGAAGCGGACTTTATCAGTGTTGTAACATGGCGTCAGCTTGCTGAAACATGTGCCAATTATTTGCGTAAAGGCCGTCTAGCAGCAGTGGAAGGCAGACTTCAGGTACGTAATTACGATAATAACGAAGGTCGACGTGTATATGTAACCGAAGTTATTGCCGATAACGTTCGTTTCTTGGAATCTTCCAATAGCGGTGCAAATCGTGAAGAGGGTATGGGTGGCGGAGGCTACAGTCAAGGGCAGCAAGGCCAAGGACAGAGCCAAAGTCAACAGCGCTACGGCGGACCACGTGATAATCAAGATCCATTCCAGGATGATGGAAAACCGATTGATATTTCTGATGATGATTTGCCATTCTAACGTAGAAAGGACTGAATTCGATGAGTTTCCAAAGAAGAGACAACGGCGGCGAAGAGCGCGGCGAGCGTAAATTCGGCGGTCGTGGTGGAAAAAAGGCGGCAAACGCCGTAAAGTGTGTTACTTTACAGTAAACAAAATTAAACACATTGACTATAAAGACATCGAAACGCTGAAGAAGTTTATCAGCGAGCGCGGTAAAATTCTTCCGCGTCGTGTCACTGGTACTTCCGCTAAGTATCAACGTATGTTGACGATTGCGATCAAACGCTCCCGTCAAGTAGCGTTGCTTCCATACACAACGGAGTAGGCTTTGTATCGAAAAAGACAGTTGGGAAACCAGCTGTCTTTTTTGACGTACAAGAATATATAAGTTTCGAGGTCCCCGCAAAGTCCTGAATGGACTTCGAAGCTAAGAGCTCCACTCTGTGAGGTTATTTTGCTAGGTCATACAGCTTTAACCAATGCCGAAATCTGGATGAGTGGATAGATGAAGCCGGTCTGAACTTTTGGTAAAATAGAGGAAGATCTCCAAAAGATCGTTGTATATCTTCCTTCTGAATCATAGTGTATGATAATGAGTATGGCACCAAGGAAGTTTAGATTGGAAAGGGTGGCTTCAAGTGAACATCGCTTTTTTTCTACTGCCAAAAGACGACGTTATTTATTTATCCCCGAATTCTACGATGCGTCAGGCATTGGAACGAATGGAGTACCACCGCTATTCAGCGGTTCCGCTGGTGGATGAGGGCGGGAAATATGTAGGCAACATTACAGAGGGAGACTTGCTGTGGAAGCTGAAGCATTCCCCAGAGGTCGGGTTTGAAAATACGCATAAAGTCCAACTGAAGGATGTTCCACAGCATATGAACATTAAACCGGTTCGGATTGATCAGCAAATGCAGGATCTGATTACACTTGCAACTAACCAAAACTACGTTCCCGTCATCGACGATAACGAGGTATTTATTGGTATTATACGCAGAAGAGAGATTATCGATTATTGCTTCAAACTGTGGCAGGCCGAACAAAAGGTATAGAATTGTGGTATAATTAACTAAAGTGTCACGTTAAAAGAGGGGCAGTTGTCCATGATGGATCGGGAGATGGATTTGGCAAAGCGGGCCAAGATCATTGAATGGCTCAAAACGGAGATTGTCGATCAAGTGGCACACTTGTTAAAGGGCATATGGGAAGGCAGCCATCACAAAATGGTAGACGGCCTAGCAAGTCTGGTTGCCTACTGCTACATTCTCGGAAGACGTCTCGGCATCTCATTGCACAGTTTAGACGAAGCGGTTTTGGAGAAAATGAAGAAGCATAGGCAAGATGGACATCAGTTAGAGGAATGGTACGGGGATATATCCGCTTTGGAAGAACATTTGCGTAAGAGGTGAAGGTGTTGGGGAAAGGTTCCGTACGAATGCTCGGCTGGAGCGTAGCGACGATCTTATTGCTCCTTTCGGTGATTACACCGCTTAGTATCATTACATTTTGTTTATTGATGATCCCGGTGATTGTACAGTTCGTTAAGCTGGATACGAAGCGGTTTCTGCTGCATTACGGCGTGAGCCTTGCGATTGTGTATGTGTTGACCTCCTCGGTATTAGGTGGGTGGGCAGGTATTCTTTTGGTATCCATGTCGCTGTTCTTTTTGCCTCCTGTTATTCAAATGGGGAATTTGTATAAAAAGAGGGCACCTGCACGCTCGGTAGTGACCGTAGGTACAGTGACCTTGCTGGCGGAGCTGCTGTTAAGCTTGATCGTCAGTTACATGTTTGGACTTAATTTGATTGATAAAATCAAGCAATTCATGCAGGAGAGCATCAATACGCTGCCGGAGCAGCTTAAAGGTATGATCGCTTTGGATCAAGATATGTTGATTCAATTGATGAGCCAAATGCTGCCGCTCTATATGATTGGCATGTCCTTGGTGCTCGTGGTCATTGCCCATTGGTTGTCCAGAAAACTATTGAACCGTTCTGGCGAGGCTATTCCGGCCTTTAAACCGATGCGGGAGTGGATGCTGCCGCGTTCTTTTGTCTGGTACTATATGATTGCTTTGTTTATGGAGTTTTTCGTCAAGGATACGAACTCCATATTTTTCACCATATTGATTAATTTGCTTCCCTTGCTGACAGCAGCTTTTGCAATTCAAGCTCTGGCGTTTTTGTTTTTCGTGGCTCATACGAATCGCTGGAATCGGACATTGCCCATAGCCGGCATTGTGCTGCTGCTTATTTTTTGGCCAGCTTATTTTATTTTCAGCATGCTCGGGGTTTTTGATGTAGCGTTTCCGATCCGTGAACGTATGACGCGAAAATAATGAAGGATTAGGGGCGAGTGGAATGCCAAAGTTCCTGTTAAAGCGATGGCACGGCTTGCATATCGTATGGATATTTGCTCTTTTGATCGTTTTAACTTTCATTTTGATGATTTACCAATGGGTGATCGGTGTGATCGCCTTGTTTATATGTGCTATATTAGCCTACTACACACTGCAGGCGGAACAGGCGTTTCGCAAAGATTTTAATCATTATGTGACCACACTGTCCCACCGGATTAAAAAGGCGGGCAATGAGGTAGTTCATGAGCTGCCGATAGGGATTCTGCTCTATAACGAAGATAAGATTGTGGAGTGGCACAATCCATTCGTAGCAAAAATGCTCAGCAAAGAAACTTTGATCGGCGAGTCGGTCAACGAATTGTTTCCTTCTTTAAAGACACGCAAGGACAAGGATCTGAGGCTGGAAATAACGGTCGGTAAGTGCATTTACCTTGTGCAGGTCAAGCCGGATGAAAGACTGCTTTATTTCACCGATATTACCGATTACAAGACGTTGTCGGCTCGGTACGAGGAAGAGCGGCTCGCTATTGGGATTGTCATGATGGACAATCTGGATGAAGCAACACAAGGAATGGACGACCAAACGCGCAGCATCATGATGGCGAGGGTCACCGGCGAGATTACGGAATGGGCACAAAAAAATAACGTTCATCTTCGGCGTACCGCGTCAGACCGTTATTTGATATTAATGAATCAAAAAGGATTAAAATCGTTGGAGCAGTCCCGGTTTGAAATATTGGACGAGGTTCGGGATTTAACGATCGAGAACAAACTGCCTTTAACGCTTAGCATAGGGATTGCCTCTGGCATAGATTCGCTAACAGAGCTTGGACAGCTCGCTCAGACGAGCTTGGATATGGCATTGGGACGTGGTGGTGACCAGGTCGCCGTTAAGGTAGGGGAGAGGCTCTCTTTTTACGGTGGGCGTTCCAATGCAATTGAAAAACGTACTCGCGTTAGGGCCAGAGTCATATCTCATGCCCTAAGGGATTTGATTAAGGAATGCGATAAGGTCATCATCATGGGCCATCGCTATCCGGATATGGATGCCATCGGTGCGGCGATAGGGGTACTGAAGGCTGTTCACGTAAGCAATAAGGAAGGCTATATCGTCCTGGAAGGTGTGAATCCTTCGATTCAAAAGCTGATGGATACGATCTATGAGGACGAGAAGCTGAACCGCTGGTTTATTACACCGGAGCAGGCGATGCAGATCACTAATGGACGTACGCTGGCTGTTGTCGTAGACACGCACAAGGCCTCTATGGTAGCGGAGCCGAAGCTGCTGCAGCAGACGCAACGGAAATTCGTTGTCGATCATCACCGCCGCGGTGAGGAGTTCATCCAAGATGCGACGTTGGTGTATATGGAGCCTTATGCATCTTCCACGTGCGAGCTTGTGACGGAGCTGCTTCAGTATTTTAACGACCGTCTGACGATGGGGGTGCTGGAAGCTACCGCACTACTGGCCGGGATTGTCGTTGATACGAAGAGCTTCAGTCTTCGTACGGGAGCCAGGACGTTCGAGGCTGCATCTTTCCTTCGCCGGAATGGAGCGGATTCGTCGTTGATCCAACGGCTGCTGAAAGAGGATTTGGACGCGTTTATTCAGAGGTCGGAGGTCATTAAAAATGCGGTCATCCTGTATGACCACATCGCTCTGGCCGTGACAGAGCCAAATCGCAAATATTCTCAGTTGCTCATTGCTCAAGCAGCTGATACATTGTTAACTATGACGGGTGTAATGGCTTCTTTTGTCATAAGCGAACGTCCGGACGGATTGATCGGCATCAGTGCGAGATCACTTGGACAAATGAACGTTCAGGTTGTCATGGAACGAATGGGCGGCGGAGGTCATTTGACTAACGCAGCGACCCAATTGGAAAGCACCATTGGTGAAGCAAAAGAAAGATTAAAACAAATTTTAAGTGACATAGAAGCAGAGGAGGGGCTTTTCGAATGAAAGTGATATTGCTGAAGGACGTAAAAGGCCAAGGAAAAAAAGGGGAAGTTAAAAACGTATCCGAAGGGTATGCAAATAACTTTTTGTTTCCGCAGCAGCTTGCTGCACCTGCCAACGATTCATCCATGAAAGTATTGGAGACTCAGAAAAAAGCGGAGCAGCGCAAGAAGGATCAGGAGAAGGCCGACGCTGTGGAGTTGGGTAAAAAGCTGGAGTCTCTAACTGTAGAATTGAAAGCAAAATCCGGTAAGGACGGCCGTCTGTTCGGGGCTATTACAAGCAAGCAAGTAGCAGAAGAGATGGAAAAGCAGCACAAAATCAAGCTGGACAAGCGTAAAATCATTATGGATGAGCCGATCCGTACGTTAGGTGTAACCGAGATAGCGGTTAAGCTTCATCCAGAAGTTACTTCCAAGCTGAAGGTTCATGCAGCGGAAGAATAAGTTGTTAAGTCGATTAGTTGAGGCGCTGATCCCTTGTGGTTCGGCGCTTATGAGTTAAGTTTTCCCCAAGGAAATGTTTAGGAGGAGACGAACTTGAACGAAGGTATGTTTATGGATCGAATCCCTCCGCAAAATTTGGAAGCCGAGCAGGCCGTGCTCGGCGCTATTTTGCTTGACAGTGATTCGTTAGTCACTGCGATGGAACGCATCACGAACGATGACTTCTATCGCACCTCGCATCAACGCATCTATGAGGCAATGATCGAGCTGGCGGAGGGGAATGAGCCGATAGACTTGATCACACTCACCGCGCTGCTGCAAAACAAACAGCAGCTCGAGGAGATTGGCGGGATCAAGTACTTGTCGGAGCTTGCGAATGCAGTGCCGACAGCGGCGAACATCGACTACTATGCGCAGATCGTAGAAGAGAAGTCGATGCTGCGGCGGTTGATTCGCGCAGCAACGAATATTGTAACTGAAGGCTATGCTGCCACAGATGATGTAGGCGACTTACTGAGCGATGCAGAGAAGCGGATCCTTGAGATTTCACAGCGCCGCTCGAGTACAGGCTTCATCGCCATACGTGATGTTCTGATGGAAGTGTTTGATAAGGTCGAGTTCCTTTATAACAATAAAGGGGGAACGACCGGTGTCAAATCAGGATTCCAAGATTTGGACAAGATGACGTCCGGCTTTCAACGGTCGGATTTAATTATTGTAGCGGCCCGTCCTTCTGTAGGTAAGACGGCGTTCGCATTGAATATCGCGCAAAACGTAGGTGTGCGCGAGAAGGAGACCGTCGCTATCTTCAGTTTGGAGATGGGTGCCGCCCAGCTCGTTCAGCGTATGATTTGTGCCGAGGCTAATGTGGATGCAGGACGTATGCGGACAGGCTTCCTCGAGTCGGATGACTGGGAGAAGCTGACGATGGCGATCGGCGCTTTGTCTGAGGCCAACATTTATATCGACGATTCCCCGTCGGTTACTGTTGCCGATATTCGCGCTAAATGCCGTAGGCTGAAGCAGGAGAGGGGACTTGGTATGATTCTGATAGACTATCTCCAGCTCATCCACGGTCGCGGTAAAGGTGACAACCGTCAGCAGGAAGTATCAGAGATTTCACGTACGCTTAAGCAAATCGCCCGTGAGCTTGACGTTCCAGTTATCGCTCTGTCCCAGCTTAGCCGTGGCGTAGAGCAGCGTCAGGACAAACGTCCGATGATGTCTGACTTGCGGGAATCCGGTTCGATCGAGCAAGATGCCGATATCGTCGCTTTCTTGTATCGCGACGATTACTACGATAAAGAATCCGAGAAGAAAAATATTATTGAGATTATTATCGCTAAACAGCGGAATGGTCCCGTTGGAACCGTAGAGCTTGCCTTCTTGAAAAACTTCAATAAGTTCGTCGGGCTGGATAGAACCCATCAGGAGTCTGCCAGCTAAAAGCACCATGTTGCACGGGGAACATATGAAACTAGCATATATGAATGATTTCCGAACAATGCTACAAGCCCCTGTAGCATTGTTCGTTTTTTGTTGACTTTGCACTAGCAGACTGATAAAATATTCATGGTGCTTAAGGCCTTTTGGCCAATTATAGGTGAAGGTGAAACTCACCTGATGGGGGTTATGTGCATGTCTACGGTAGTGGTTGTAGGAACCCAATGGGGCGATGAAGGAAAAGGGAAGATTACAGATTTCCTTGCTGAATCTGCTGAAGTGGTAGCACGTTACCAAGGCGGTAACAATGCTGGCCATACGATTTTAATTGACGAAAAGAAATATAAATTGACGATGATTCCATCGGGCATTTTCTACAATGATAAAGTATGCGTTATTGGTAACGGTATGGTTATTAATCCAGGCGCATTGCTCGAAGAAATCGCATATATTCACGAGAACGGCTTTACGACAGACAACCTGAAAATCAGCGATCGTGCACATGTTATTATGCCGTATCATTTGCTGTTGGACGGACTGGAAGAAGAGCGTAAAGGCGATAATAAAATCGGAACGACACGCAAGGGGATCGGCCCTTGCTATATGGATAAAGCGGCAAGAAACGGTATTCGTATTGCCGACCTGATGGATGCGAAGGAATTCGAACGTAAAGTTCGCCATCTGGTTGCTGAGAAGAACGTTCTGATCGAACAAGTATACAATGGCGAAGGCTTGGATGCTGAAGCTATTATCACCGAATACCTTGGCTACGCTGAACGTATTCGTCATTACGTTACGGATACTTCGGTTGTGCTGAATGATCTGATCGACGACGGTAAAAAGGTGCTGTTCGAAGGCGCACAAGGCGTTATGCTGGATATCGACCAAGGAACGTACCCGTATGTTACATCTTCGAACCCTTCTGCTGGCGGCGTATGTATCGGTTCCGGAGTAGGTCCGACGAAAATTAAGCAAATCATCGGTGTTGCCAAATCCTATACCACTCGTGTCGGCGATGGTCCTTTCCCTACAGAGCTGCATAACGAAACAGGGAACTGGATTCGTGAAAAAGGCCACGAGTACGGTACAGTGACAGGCAGACCACGTCGTGTCGGCTGGTTCGACAGCGTTGTTGTACGTCATGCTCGCCGCGTAAGCGGAATTACAGGATTGTCCTTGAACTCATTGGACGTTCTGGCTGGACTGGAAACGGTAAAAATTTGTACCTCTTATAAATTCCGTGGTGAAGTGATCGAGCATTACCCTGCGAGCCTGAATATGCTGGCAGAATGCGAAGCTGTATATGAAGAGCTTCCAGGCTGGAGTGAAGACATTACAGGCGTTCGCAAGCTGGAGGATTTGCCGGCTAATGCTAGACGTTATGTTGAGCGCGTATCCGAGCTGACAGGTATTCCGATTGCTATCTTCTCTGTAGGTCGTAACCGTGAGCAAACGAACCTCGTAAAATCTATCTACTAAGATTAACTATACGAACCTCTGAAGTCTTGTATCTAAGGCTTCAGAGGTTTTTTGTTTTTGAACCGTAAAGTTTCCTTATCCTATGGTTGTTTTTAACTAATGTCGTCAATACTGAATGAGGGAGATGCATAATAGTCTGACGGGAGAAGTGGAATATGAAAGGAATACAATGGTTGCTGAAGCTGGTTTTGAGCGCGCTGATTACGTCTACGGTCTGTATCGCCTCTACCTTTTGGGCTGTGAGCACTTATGCGGATATGTTGTTGGAGCAGTATAATCTAAAGTCGGCTGTAAGCGCGACACCTAATTGGTCTCAGTTCGTAGGCCAAATGAGTAAACAAATGGCGGGTTTATTCGCTCCAAATTCAGTCGCCCCCTCTCAACGTAAAGTGGCTTCTACCGCTACAAAAAGTAATTCTCCGGTTGATGTTCCTGCATCAGGATCTGTTGCCGATGGAGGTTCCACGAGTTCTACTGCCTCTAACGGTTCTGGAACGACGGACGGGAATTCTTCCGATACTTCCTCATCCTCGACAAAAGGAGGCGGCTCGACGACCAAGAAACCGCCTGAGGACGCAATTGCCGTGTTTGGCCAACAGAGCGGTCAAGCCTCAACAGATAAGTCAGGAAGCGGGATACCAGGTGTCGAGGATAATAAGAAGATTGTTGTTTCGAGTGAGGAGTTTACCAAGAAGAAAGAACAGCTGTCCAATGAAGAGAAAAATAAAATTTTCAATATGCTCGTAACCCGTGTGCCTCAGAATGAAATGCAGACCATCTCGTCATTAATGGAAGATGGAATTACAGCTGGAGAATTGAAGCAAATCGAGAGCATACTGCAGAAATATTTGAAGCCTGATGAATACGCGCAGCTGCTTGCTATGATAAAAGTAGATCCATAGATCTGAAATTTGATTGCTAACGTCTATGTTGGATTGTGAGTAAATGAAAATGCCCTGGCACTCCATGTGCCGGGGCTTGTTTATGTTCGTCCATCCTTTTAACGCTGTCCTCCAAAAGAAGCTAAAGTATCCTCCGCCTGCCGATAGCGGGACGATTCGACGACAACTTGCATCACATAGCCGAAGATTTCCTCGTTATTTTCCTGGCTGGATTGGAGAAGTGACAGCATGCTTAATGAATCTGAAGCAGCGTTTTCCCCCGAATGCAGCTGGATATCTATGGCTCCTTGCTCACGCAGTGCCTCCGCCGCTAGATTCATATCCGAGCTATTTTTGAAAAATGCCGTTATGTTTTCCATTGTTTTACTTCACACCCCTGCCACGAAACTGTGGATTTGACTCACAGACCCGTGAATATTGTTGAAAAAAGAAGACGAATTGTGGTAAATTGATAAAAGGAGTCATCTTATATGGTTATTGTGCCTAGTTTTAGGTTTATTTATGTATTTTTCGTAGAAAACGGCTTAAAAGGAGTAGATTATGACAGTTTTCAAGGGAATGAGTTGGATCAAGGAGAAATTGGACAAGTCCAAGCAGAAGCTCTCTTCCATTCAATTGCGCAACTTGACTGCCAAGACGAGAGTCGAGCCAACAACGGAAGATCAAATAGAGCCAGTTGCTCAACAAACGAATAATAATTCTTTTTTACATAAATGGACTTTGGTTAAGACCATCTCTGTATTGGGCGTAGTTACCGCAGTAGTATGGGGTGGCAATACATTTGTACATGCAGGATTGAAAAATGTGTACCACGTTTCTATTGATGGGGAAGACGTCGGAACCGTCGAGAATACGACAGAAGTAGAAGAAGCTAAGCAAGCGAAGACGCAAGAGCTGACGAATAATTCGTTTGTTCGGATGAAGGTCAAGGAGCCTGAGGTCACATTCCAGGTTGAAAGGGTTTTCATGCCGGAGACGAATGATCAAAAGGTATTGGAAAAAGTAGCTGATTCGGTTACAGCCTATCCGGTTGGAACCGAGCTTGTTGTTGATGGAAACCCGATGGGTGTCCTCAAGGATGAACAGACGGCGGACCAGTTGTTGGAGGATATTAAGAGCACAGCGCTAGAGAAGAAGAAAGACTCCGGGAAAGTCAGAGTTCTATCGGCGTCACCAGCAGCACCTGCTGAAGTAGAATTACAAAAGGTAGAGTTCGTACAAAAGGTAGAGTTGAAAGAAATCAAGATTCAACCACAGGATGTCATGAGTCCGGAGGAGCTTAAGAAAAAGCTGGAGACCGGGGACGTGCAGCCGACCAAGTATACAGTTGAAAAGGGCGATTGCGTATCCTGCATAGCTAAGAAGCTCGATATTCCAAAGCAGGTCATCTATCAGAATAACCCTAACATTAGCGATGATATGATTAAAGTAGGCCAACAGCTCGACTTAACCGTATTGCAGCCAAAGCTTGCTGTACGAACAGTGGAGAAATTTGCCGAGTCCCAAGAGATTCAGTATGATACGGAATATCAGACGGACGATAGCATGCGTGCAGGGACTACACAAGTTATTAAACAAGGCCAGAATGGAATGAAACAGGTCATGATCCAGGTTACGAAAGTAAACGGATTGATGACAGATGAAACGGTGCTGAGCGAGCAAGTGACTCAAGAACCGATCAAAGCTGTTGTACGTAAAGGAACGAAGGTCATTAAGGGTGAAGGCTCGGGGAAATTCGCTTGGCCGGTCCTATCTTCCACCATTACGAGTACATTCGGTACCCGGTGGGGCGTGTTCCACAAAGGAGTCGACTTAACGTCTCCTAACAAAAATATTATGGCATCCGATAACGGTAAAGTCATCTTTGCCGGCGTAAAAAGCGGTTACGGCAATTGCATCATCATTGACCATATGAACGGTTATAAGACGCTTTATGGGCATTTGAGTCAGATCTATACAAGTGTCGGCAAAATCGTCGAGAAGGGCGAAAAAATCGGTTATATGGGCAGTACAGGCGATTCCACTGGAGTTCACTTGCATTTTGAAGTTCAGCAAAGTGATTCACCGCAAAATCCTTTGAAATATCTGAGTCGTTAAGCACTCATTCATCGTTTATATAAGAGATACTATTTGCAGAAAAAGAGGCATGGAAAAAGCAGGGAAACCTGCTTGACCATGTCTCTTTTTGCATCAAGGTGTGGTAAGATAGGAATACAGTTATTTGGGTAAAGAAGGTCATTTAGGTTAAGTTTGTTCATAGGCGGTGATCGAAAGAAATGGCGAAAATACTCGTTGTCGATGATGAACAACCGATTGCGGATATATTGAAGTTTAACTTGGAAAAGGAAGGGCATGACGTCATCTGTGCTTACGATGGAGGGACGGCGGTTGAGCTTGCCTTCAAGGAAGAGCCGGATCTGATTCTGCTCGACCTCATGCTTCCGGTGAAAGACGGGATGGATGTATGCCGTGAAGTGCGTGTTCGGCTCAATACACCCATCATTATGCTGACAGCCAAGGATAATGAAATTGATAAAGTGCTTGGGTTAGAGCTTGGGGCTGACGATTATGTGACCAAGCCCTTTGGAACACGCGAGCTGCTGGCTCGTGTGAAAGCGCATTTGCGGCGGCAAACGAAAGCGCAGAATGCCCCACAGGCGGAAGCTGAAGCAAGGCAAGGCTTTCGTATTCAAGGCTTGTTTATCGATACCGATATGTATGTCGTATATAAGGATGAAGCTGCGTTGGATCTGACGCATCGGGAGTTCGAGCTGGTGCAGTACTTGGCTAAAAACAGCGGTAAAGTGATGACCCGGGAGCATTTGTTGCAGGCAGTCTGGGGTTTCGAATATTACGGTGACGTCAGAACGGTCGATGTAACGATTCGCCGGCTTAGGGAAAAAATCGAGGATGATCCGAGCCGTCCTGAATATATACTGACCCGCAGAGGGCTGGGATATATGATGAGAAATCCGAAAAACGGAGGCTTCTGACGCCATGAAAGGAATTCGTTTCTTTCAATCCATTCAAGCGAAGATCATCATTATCTATGTGCTGTTGATCCTTATAGCGATGCAGCTGATCGGGGTTTATTTTGTCAGGACGCTGGAAAGCTATTTTAAAAACGATTTTATTGAATCTCATAATATCCAGGCAGCATTGCTAACTCAGTGGGTGGAGAAGTACTTAAACGAGGAGACCCCGCAAGGAGATACTAAGAAGAATGCCGAGATGAACGATGTGGTGAACAAGCTGTTCGCTAACAGCGGATCGGAGATTCAGGTCATTGACCAGAACGGATTTGTTCTGACCACTTCGATGGTAACGCATCAGGCTATTATAGGACAAAAGAATACGCAGCCCGAGGTCACTCGCGCTCTGCAGGGAATCAAGGACAATCAGCGGATGTTCACCGATTTTGACGGCGCTCGCAAAATGATTATAACGAAGCCCGTCGCTTCGGGAGTTAAAGTCAACGGCGCAGTTTACATCATTGCCTCAATGGAAGAGCTGTATAATACGATCAACCGGATTAATCAATTTCTTATTACGGGTACTATTATTGCTCTTGGTTTGACGGCTGCCTTGGGCATCATGCTCTCCGCTACGATTACCAGCCCAATTAAAGCGATAACCCGGCAGGCTACAGCTGTTGCTGAGGGACGATTTAATGACAAAGTTCCTGTGCTGGGTAAGGACGAGATCGGACAGCTTGGGCAAACGTTCAATTTTATGATGGAGCGGCTTAAGGATGCCTTGTCGTTGAATGAAGAGGAAAAAGAGAAGCTGGCTTCCATCTTGACCAACATGAATGATGGGCTGATTGCAACCGACGATGATGGAAGAGTGATGGTCATCAACCGGAGAGCGAAGCAAATTCTTCAGTTGAATGAAGATACGACGCTGGGACGACCACTTCCGGAGGTACTCGGTATAACTAGAGAAACGATGAGGGAGCATCAAACGGTCGAGGATTCGACGATGATGCTGCAGTTTTTTCATGAAGTTGAAGAGGAGCATTTGTCCGTTAGAGTTAGCTTTACGACGGTTTACAGTAAGGAAAAGGGTTCGGCAAGCACCATTGCGATGCTTCAGGACGTAACGGATCAGGAGAAGCTGGAGGAATCCCGGCGGGAGTTCGTTGCTAACGTCTCACACGAGCTCAGAACCCCGTTGACGACGATAAAGAGCTATCTGGAGGCATTGGAGGACGGAGCGTTAGAAGAGCCCAAGCTGGCAGGCAAATTCGTCAGTGTAACGCGCAATGAAACCGAACGAATGATTCGCCTTGTAACGGACTTATTGCAGCTGTCACGCCTCGATTCGAAGCAGGCTATTATAAGCAGAGAATTGACGGATGTTGAAGAGATGCTGGAAGAAGTGGCAGACCGCTTCTCATTCCAAATGGAGCATCGTGGCATTGAGATAGAAATGGATGTAGAGCCTTCTGTAGATGAAATAATGCTGGATCGGGATCGTATCGATCAAGTGCTCGACAATCTGGTTTCTAATGCGATCAAGTATACGCCGGATGGGGGGCATATCTCGATTCGTGCTCACCGTCCTGAGCCCAATCTGCTGGAAGTTAATGTGCAGGATACGGGCATCGGTATTCCTAAGAAGGACTTGAACCGTATTTTTGAACGGTTTTATAGGGTGGACAAGGCAAGATCGCGCAGTATGGGAGGCACTGGACTAGGTCTATCGATTGCCCGGGAAATAGTAAGGGCACATGGAGGAACGATTTTGCTTGAGTCCGAATTGGGACAAGGAACGAAGGTCACCTTCACGCTTCCTTACACAATGGAGGAGGCTGCGATATGATCGATAAGCTGAAAACATGGCTGCTGGTGCTCCTTGTCGGGCTTAGCTTGGTACAAACGTACTACCTGTCCTATAGCTCTCCGAAGTTTGATCCTCTTGTTCAACAAGACTATGTAAAAACAGACCCAATTGGCACGCAGGCCAAGCTGGAAGACTTATTGTTCGCGGATCAAGTTGTTCTTCATATGGGGAATCAGGTGCATACGGTGCTGTATCCGAATACGGCCGCTTACAATCAAGTGCTGGATAGTGTGAAGCAGAGGACACTTTCGGGATTTCGCAAAACAACGGTCTCCGCCTTAAACATGAATCTGGATGAGGTTCGGGGTAAACAGCAGGGGATTGAGCTGTTTTTCCGCGATGGAGTGCCGATTAATATTTTACAACGCATTATGCAGCTGAAAGGCGATTTGCCTACGGATAACGATATTATTACGCGGATTTGGATTATCGCCAGAGAAGCGAAGGACGAGGTTCGTACAATATTGTTCACGGATACGGCCAGCACGGTGTATGAGGTGCAGAAGGCGGATATTTCCGCTAAAGATATTGAACGCTTGATGGCAGTGGAAGGCACGGTTCCGTATAAAGTCGACAGTGATTTTTATTTGCCGACCAAGCCGATCACATTCCCCAGCTACAAACTTACCTACACTCAATTTACAGGCGATCAGCTGAAGCGGACGTTCTTCGTGGACCCAGCTATAACAAGGAACTTGTCGGAATGGGACGGTACGGAGATTTATACCGATGCGAAGCGGGGATTGCAGTTGAAAAACGACCAGCATTGGCTTATTTACTCTGACCCGGTCGCACCGGCTGACAGTAAGATCGATGTGCAGGAGAATTTAATTTCGGCGGTGCAGTTCGTCAATCAGCACGGAGGCTGGAATGGCCAGTTTGGGGTGCAAAAGGTGCCGCAGCGGTTACTTCCTGTGAACCAGGCTTTCATTTTCAGGCAGTATTACGGATCACTCCCGATTATAAATCAACACAGTGAAAATATTGGATTTATAAAGATGGTGCTGCAAAAGGGCATCGTTTCAAGCTATGAGCGATCAACGATTATTCCGGACTCTCAAGGGGTTATGAGCAAAGAAGTATCGCTAAGCTATGGCGAAGTGCTCGATGCCAAGCTGAACCAATATCCGAAGAAAAATGCGGTGATCTCCATATTTCCGGGATATCGCCCGATCGTAGGGGAACAAAAGATGGAATTAGTGCCTGCATGGACGGTGGAGCTAAGAGACGGCACGTATGAGTTTTTGGAATAAGAATGAAGGAGGGAACCCATGGACTGGAGTCGAGCTAAAACTATATTGATCCTTTCGTTTTTTTTACTGAATTTGGTGCTCGGCTACCAGCTGTGGACGACCCGTTCGGACCTTCTGGAGTTCGATCCCTCTACAGCAAGCTCAACAGAAGAGATTCAGCGGCTAATGAAGAGCAAGAATATTCAGATTAATGCAGAAATGCCTAAGGAAGTACCGCGTATGAAGGAGATTGTCGTTCAATTCGATGAGAAGCTGACGATGGACAAACCGGTTCCGCTGGAGATGCCGTTTAAATACAGTCCTCTGCTAAGCAAAGGGACATCTAAGGATGCCGCTGCGCGGGCTGCTATTCCGAATATGGATAAATATTTATATGACCCGGTTCTAAGTGCTAATGGAACCTATGTATTTCATGAGCTGTACGGAGCGTACCCGATGTTCGAAGTAAGGCTTGAGCTTACGGAACAAAACGGGATGATCGTAGCCTATCGTCAAGAATACGCGGACGTTAAGCAGGAGGGGGATCAGAAGGAACAGAAGGTCATTTCCCCTTACACGGTGCTTGGCAGTCTGATTGAAAATTATTTCCCGAGCGGAACGGTCGTCAGCAGCATCAAGCTGGGGTACCATGGGCAGACGTTTAATTCCCAAACCATGTTTTTGGTGCCTTACTGGCGGGTTGTCGGCAATGGGGAAATCTATTATGTTCATGCTTTGAACGGGGCGGTTGATCCGCCGCAAAAAAACAAAAAGTAGCTTTTGCAGGTTGTAGGATGGGAGTTTAGAGTTATGGGGATGCGCTTTACAGTATTGTCCAGCGGTTCTACAGGGAATGCGCTGGTGGTTGCGACAGATGAGGGTAAAGTATTAATCGATGCAGGGCTCAGCGCCAAGAAGATCGATCAGCTGCTGAAGGAGAAAGACATGGCTGCCTCAGAGCTGGATGCGATTCTGGTGACGCATGAGCATGCGGACCATATTAAAGGCTTAGGCGCTGTAGCGCGAAAATACGATTTGCCAGTATACGCGAATGAGAAGACTTGGGAAGAGCTGAATAAGCATATCGGTGAGATTGCTGATGACAAGCGATGTGTGATGGAAACTGGAGAGGTGCGCAATTTTGGCTCCCTGCAGGTGGAATCGTACGGCATCTCTCATGACGCAGCGGAACCGGTGGGGTACTGCTTCTATCATGAGGATCAAAAGCTGAGCTTGGCTACCGATTTAGGATATATGAGCTCCAAGGTGAAAGAGAAAATTCAAGACAGCGACGCGCTGATATTGGAGTCCAATCATGATATCGAGATGCTGCGGATGGGGAAATATCCATGGAATATTAAGCGGCGTATCCTAAGTGACTTGGGGCATTTATCCAATGAAGCTGCTGGGATCGGTCTTGTCGATATCATGACTTCCAGAACAAAAAGAGTCTATCTGGCTCACTTGAGTCGGGATCATAACATGATGGATTTGGCCAGGCTGACGGTGAATAGTGTAGTAGAAGAGCGACTCGCTGCTGACGACCACCGCGCCCGGCTGATGGATACATATTATGACCGCGCTACGGAGTGGGATCGCTTGGATGAGGAGTAAGCTCCGGTTCGGGAGTAAAAGCTGCGTCTAATTGTTTGGACATCGATGCAATGTCCTGAGCGGTGATAATTCCTTTTTCTACGAGTACTTCGATCAAGGCGCTGACTAGCAGTGCGTTCTGGTAATGGGCGTTCTTCAAGTCGGCTACCTTGGCAATCAAATCTACTTGTTCTAAATGGTTGGAAATACGATTCATAGGGTTCGGCATCCTTTCCGGAAAACGAGTTTTGGGCGCTCCCCTTGAAGCAACAGAGTTTACGGCCGGGTGTGCTTCTGTAGGATTGCTACCGGGTTCATACTCTTATTCTAGTCTTACGATGGGTAAAACATTCCTATTATTTCGTAAAAGTTTGAAAGATTACTAGAATGGCGGCTCTGCATTGAGGCAGAGAAGGGAGCGGGTTGCGATGAGTCTGTTCGATGATGATTTTTATTCCACTAAGGTTTCGCGATGGAATGGGTGGACGCCACCAGGCAAGCAAGGCGGAAACCGGTCAAAAGTGCTTAACGCCCCTTGGCTGCTGCCTGCGCTTGGTGGAGCGGCTGTGATGCTGGCGCTGGTACTCCTATTCGGAACAGGGGGCAAGACCACGGATCAGGCTTTTCCGGCTGTTGCTTCTACAGATGCTGGTAAGTCGAGCAGCTCGGCGGGTGCACTAGATGAGCAGCAGCTCGCAAGCGATTCCGTTGTTCGTGCGGCAGCTAAAGTGAGTCCTACCGTCATTAGCGTCGTTGCATCCAACAAGGAAAGCGACAAAAGTGTTATGTCGGGAGCTGTAGGACTCGGTTCCGGCATCCTCTTTCAAAAGGCGGGAGATAAGGTCCGTATCGTGACGAACAATCACGTAGTGGAGGGCTTCAATCAGTTAGAGGTAGTGACATCGACCGGGGAACGGAAGACGGCTACTCTTCTAGGTCGAGATCAAATGACCGACTTGGCGGTGCTGGAGATGGACGGAAGCGGGATTAAGCAGGTAGCTGAATTCGGGGATTCTGATGCATTGAAAGCTGGAGAAACGGCGATTGCGGTAGGCAACCCTTTAGGTCTGGGCTTTGCTCCAAGTGTAACTAGAGGGATTATTAGCTGGCCTAAACGCACGATACCGGTTTCCCTAGGCCAACAAGGAGAGTATGATTGGGAGATGGATGTTATCCAGACAGATGCGGCCATTAATCAGGGAAACAGCGGCGGAGCCTTGGTGAATTTGGAAGGTAAGGTCGTTGGAATCAATACATTGAAGGTAGCGGACATGGGAGTCGAAGGGCTTGGCTTCGCTATTCCTATCAATTCAGTCAAACCGGTTCTGGATACGTTGATTAAAGATCATAAGATTAAAAGGCCCTATATCGGTGTTGTGACGCAAAATTTGCAATCTTTTAAAGGGACCGAAGTATTAAAGCTGCCTGCGAATGTGAAAACTGGTATTATCATTATTGATGCGACCGGACCAGCGAAGGATGCCGGCTTGAAAACCAATGATGTTATCGTCGAGCTGGACGGTAAGCCGGTAGACAGTACGCTTGCGCTGCGCAAGTACATTTACAGCCAGAAAAAGATCGGTGATAAAATCAGCATTACCTATTACCGTGCCGGTAAAAAAGCAACGGCTACGGTCACGATGGCTGAGCTGACTGACCGGTAACAGAGGAAGTACACAGAGAAGAATGGGGTCTTATTATGTATGTAGTGTGTAAAGAACATTTGGAATTAGCTATTGATCAATTTGTCGATGAATACGAGGATGCTCCAGATATTGTCGACCTGGATGAAACACGCTTTCCGGCTTGGGAGCCTCCGGCGCATTGTGAGCGCTGCATGGAGCGTGCAAGGTTCTTGGTCGTATAGCGGTGGCAGGATAAGCAAGTATGTTGGAGGAGGTCCTACGTTCGGATGAAGACGGGGCCTTCTTTTTATTTTGCTGGCGATAATTGCGATTTAAAGAAACTGATAACAAAAGAGAGAAAAGGATGTTGTGGGTTATGCAAATACAGATTGTCGCAGTAGGTAAGCTGAAAGAATCGTATCTGGTGCAGGGCATTGCAGAGTATGTCAAGCGCCTTGGGCCGTATGCCAAGGTGCAGATCAGCGAGGTACCTGATGAGAAGGCACCGGAGAACATGAGCGCCGCGGAGGAGGCGCTCGTACGTCAACGCGAGGGCGAACGCATCCTCGCGCAGATCAAGAGCGACGCCTACGTCGTGGCGCTCGCTCTTGACGGCAAGCCGCTATCGAGCGATGAGCTCGCGCGGCATGTGGAGGGCCTGGCCACGTATGGGCGCAGCCACGTGGCCTTCGTCATTGGGGGCTCGCTAGGGCTAGCCCCCGCGGTGCTGGCACGCGCCGAACTGAAGCTGTCGTTCGGGCGCATGACCCTGCCGCACCAGCTGATGCGGCTGGTGCTGGTGGAGCAGATTTATAGGGCGTTTAAGATTATGCGGGGGGAACCGTATCATAAGTGACACAAATTTTAATACGGGGAAACAACGGGGTTTATCATATCCCAGACGTGAACGTTTATATTGAATTATTTTTGGTATAATATTTGGTAGACAAGAAGATAATGAAATTTCTATTTTTGGGAAATAGTTGAGAGGAAACGGGGAATGAAAATGTCGTATATCGTTGATTTTAAAAATGTGTCTACGGTTGGTTTAGAGTCTTCACCTGTAGTAGAAGCGCTTGCTGGTTTACGTGCTAATGAAGCCCGTTACTTTATGACCAAATACAAGCATGAATTTACGGTTGTACCAGCTAGCGATAGTCAGGAGAGCCTTGATTATGTAAACCGAATTTTGAAAGAAGAACGAAATATTGCGTTTGCGGCCAAACCTTTAGAAACATCGCGTTTTCAAGTGGAAAATATAAAATTTACCTACGTCTTTTATGAGGACGGGCTTGCGGTGAATGTCATGTATACGGTTGATGACCCTAAGAAGCGGGCCGTTGGTTTTAAGCTTTCTGAGGGGATGGACGTACCAAAGGAGCTAGAAGAGAAGTTTAAGTTTGCTAGGCAGAAATCTAAACTAGCCGGAACCATTCGGGGTTCGTATTTTGTAATTAAAGGACAATATTAAAGCAAGCAAAGGTGCAAATGGAGGAATCTAGCCATTGTGGTCTGTCAGAAGGCTTGGAAAGGCGCATTGCAGGGCATGGGCTTGGAATAGGCCACGCTCGGCGGGCAAGTTGGCGCAATCGGGCTTTTTGCGGCAGGATATAAAGATGCTGCGAATAGATTTTTTAAGGCAGATGGGAGAGGTAATAATGGGAAATACGGATAAGTTTGAAATGATAGCAAATATATATGACACTTCTGAAAGAATTCATATTGCAAAGGTATCATCAGATGCCATCCGTGAATATTTAGTTGACGCTAAAAGTAAGAATGCTATTGATTTTGGGTGTGGAACGGGTCTAGTCGGAATGAACTTGTTAAACGAGTTTAATTCTATGCTTTTTCTGGATACATCACAAAATATGATTAATCAAATAAAGCAAAAAATCTCTGAATTTAATATTCAGAATGTAGATACATTATGCTTTGATTTTGAAAAGGAAGGTCTACAGGATTTACATGCTGACTATATTTTTATGGCTCAGGTCCTCCTCCATATTAATGATGTTGAATTGGTATTATCAAGATTATTCGATGTTCTAAATGAAGGAGGACATTTACTAATCGTAGATTTTAATGAAAATGAAAACATAGTTTCAGATATCGTTCATAACGGATTTAATCAAGAAAAGCTAACTGACATTATGACTAAAATAGGGTACAGGGATATTCAATCCAAAATTTTTTATAATGGAAGTAAAATATTCATGGGGCAAGATGCATCTATGTTTATTCTTGATTCTCAAAAATAAGCTTTTTATGCAGAAATTATCCCGTTAGTAGATTTGGGCACCCACAAGGGTGTCCTTATTTTTTTGCCGTTAGACGCGAAATTCAGCGAATGGATATTCCAAGTTCCTCCGTTGCACTGGAATAAATATTCTGATATTATCTAGATATCTAATAATTAGATATCTAACAATTAGACATAGAAATATCGAGCATACTCTAGTTATGAGTTTCTATAAGAAAGGAGCCTACTAATGGAGAGAATGAAAGACAAGGTGGCGCTTATCACTGGAGGGGCTTCAGGCATAGGCTTATCCACGGCTAACCTAATGGCAAAAGCAGGAGCTAAAGTAGTCATTGCGGATTTTAATACGAATGGTGCAATAGAAGCCGCTGAGAATATTAAAGCCCAAGGTGGCGAAGCAGTGGGCGTATTTCTTGATGCGGGAGATGGAGATTCGATCAAGGAAGCTGTTGAATTTACGGTACAACAATATGGTAAAATAACGAGCCTATTCAACAATGTGGGTTCGACCAACCTCAGGAAGGACCTAGATATTCTTAACGTTGATCTTGATGAGTGGGACCGGCTCATGAATGTTAATTTAAAGAGCGTATTATTGGGATGCAGATTCGCTATCCCTCATATGATGAATACTGGTGGAGGCTCGATCATCAATACAGCTTCCATGGCGGGCTTTACTGGAGATGCTGTTCGGGTTGCATACGGGGCATCGAAGGCAGCTGTCGTAAATCTTACTAAATATATTGCTACCCAATATGGGAAGAATAACATTCGTTGTAATGCAGTCGCGCCTGGATTGATTCTGACGCCGGCCGCCAAGAATAATATGCCTTCGGAGGTATTGGATACCTTCGCGAAATATAACGCGCTGCCTTATCACGGAGAACCGGATGATATTGGACATACTGTTCTGTTCCTGGCTTCAGATGAATCCAAGTTTATTACTGGACAAACCATACAAGTAGAGGGCGGACATTATATTGCCAACCCAACCGTCCCTGATTTCGAATCATTTATGAAAATGGCAGAGCGTTAATAGCAGCTGAAACCTACAACCGAAAATTGAAGCGAAAAGCATAATGAGCCACTACAAGAGGAAAATGACTGACAACGTTCAACCACACCATTAGGGTGGACGGCGGTTCAATCAAATTACGTTAGGAGCATGTACTATGGGGAGATTAGACAATAAAGTAGCTATTATTACTGGCGGAGCTTCGGGTATTGGCGAAAGCATGGGTGATCTGTTTGCACAAGAAGGCGCCATTGTTATCGCCGCAGATATTAATGAGGCAGCACTTGAGAAAGTAAGTCAGAAACAGAACATTTACGGAATGAAATTAAATGTCGCTTCGGATGAAGATTGGCAGGCGCTGGCCAAGGAAGTCCATGATCGTTTTGGCAAAATTGATATTCTTGTCAACAATGCAGGCATCTCTTCGGAGAAACCATTTGAGGAAATCAATGCTGAGGATTGGCAGAAAATGCTTTCGATAAATGGCTTTGGTCCATTCGCAGGCATGAAGCATGTTGCTCCTTATATGGCAGCCCAAAAGAAAGGCTCCATCATCAATATTTCTTCGTACACGGCTTTGATCGGACAAGGCTTTAATCACTACTCGGCATCTAAGGGCGCGGTACGCGCTTTATCTAAAGCGGCTGCTACAACCTTTGGCCGTCAAGGCATTCGGGTAAACGCTCTATTCCCTGGGATCATTGAAACGCCAATGACTCAAGCTTTAAGTACCTCAAAGGACTTGCTGGGCCGATTAATCCAGGCAACGCCTCTGCAGCGTTTAGGCCAAGCCATTGATATTGCCCAAGCAGCGCTGTTCCTGGCTTCAGATGAATCCTCGTACATTACAGGTTCAGAAATAGTCATAGATGGTGGATACTCAGCTCAATAACGTGTAAGATTATAGGATAGCCCTTAATATTAATTAAGGGCTATCGTTTATTTTACCCAGGAGGATTTTATGGAAGAACAGACCCTTTTCGAACTCATACACAATATGGATAAGTTCACCAATCAAATGATTATCCAGTGGAACAAAACATTCAATGAGGACCTCGGTATCTCTCATGTTCTTGTGCTCGGCCATCTTAAGAACAACGGAAAGAGCCGGCCCTCGGACATTGCAAAAATATTAGGACTTACCCCCCTACGCTCAGTTATTTATCGGAAAAGCTTGTCGCTAAGGAATTAGCCGTTAGAATGGTGGATGAGTCTGATCGTCGAATTATTTATTTGGGCATTACCGATAAAGGTACCGATGTCCTTAAAAGAGCATCACTCGAGGGGCAAAGGCTGCGTAAAGATTTATTCGAAAAGTTAACGGAACAGGAGCGGACCCAGCTAGCAAATCTTTATAAAAAGCTGAATAGTGAATAGGAGAACATTACGCTAAGTAAGCGGAATTATAAAAGATGTTAGACTTGAATAAAAGGAGTAACCGAAGGCAAAATGAGCAATAACTATTCTTTAAAAGACGCTTATAACCACACAAAATATCCGCTTGCTGGCCATGGAAAAAGAACCGTTCAAGTGCTGAAGGAAGCTTTGGACGGATTTGATGGCTCGACGGATAGCGATATGTATGGAACCGGGCAAATCATAGAAGGATTTCAAAACAAAATGGCAGATTACCTAGGCAAAGCGTCAGCTGTCTTTTTTCCTAGCGGTACCATGGCCCAGCAAATTGCCTTGCGTATATGGTGCGATGAAAAGCAGCTTAAAAAAGTAGCCTACCATCCATTATGTCATCTGGAGATTCACGAGGAGGATGGGTTGAAGGCACTGCATCATATTGAACCTGTCTTACTCGCGGATAAAGAAAGAACGATCGAGTTGAATGACGTTCTGCAGATGAAGGAAGAGATAGCCTGTTTATTGCTAGAGCTGCCTCAGCGTGAGATCGGTGGACAGCTGCCGGCGTATGAGGATTTGGTAGCCATAGCTGCCCATTGCCGAGATAAAGGGATTAGGCTGCATCTCGATGGTGCGAGGCTGTACGAGATCTTGCCATACTATAAAAAAACGGCTGCCGAGATTTGCAGCTTATTTGATAGTGTTTATGTCTCCTTGTATAAAGGAATTGGCGGGGTAGCGGGTGCGATTCTTGCGGGGGACGAGGCATTTGTGAGTCAATCGAAAGTGTGGAAAAGACGCCACGGCGGTGATTTAATCAGCTTATATCCATATATCGTCAGCGCAGATAAGTACCTTCAGGATAGATTGTCCAAAATGGATCAGTACTATCATGAAGCAATGGAGCTGGCTTCGTTCTATAACGAATGCGATGCGCTTACGACGAGACCTATTATACCTGTATCCAATATGTTTCATGTTCATGCTGCCATGCCGAAAGAGGCTATGGAAGCTATCTTAATTGCCGTTTACGAAGAGACCGGGGTTGGATTGACCTCTAATGTGAAAGCAACGAGCGAGACGACTTGCTATTATGAGGTCAGTATCGGAGATAGGTACGCAGAACTTCCAAAAGAAAAGTTGCGGAACGTCTTTCAAATGCTGAATGAGAAAATGAAAGCCAATCTAAACCTATAGAATGCTAATACTAGGAGCTCCACAGGCATAAGCCCTTCTGTAATCTCAATCAGAAGGGTCTTTTTGCTGCCCAGATCAAGCAGCCGCCTATATAGTACAGACCACAAAAGATATTTTTTCATTGAGGACATATGTCCTTCTCAAACCACCTGAATCTATCCTTTAATAATAGAGAAGTCTTAAGTGAGGGGTGAGACTATGAAAGGGAGTCTGTTCGCGTGTCTAGGAGGGGCTTTTATAGCTCTGCAAGGAGTAGCTAACTCCCGGATTAGTCAGGGGATTGGCACTTGGCAGACAGCCGCTATGACTCAATTGACTGGATTCATTGTGGCTTTGCTAATTACGATCCTGGTCAGGGATGGACAGTGGAGAAAGCTTAAAGAAGTAAAACCGTTGTATCTGATCGGCGGCGCCTTTGGAGCCGTCATTGTCTATAGCAATGTCACAGCAATCCAGCAGATTGGCGTTACTCTGACCCTATCTATTGTATTGATTGCTCAACTAAGTCTGACCTTTATCATCGATATTAACGGATGGTTTGGCATGGTTAAGCAGAGGATGAAGCTGCCGCAGTTCATTGGCATCGGGATAATGGTAGCTGGCGTGGTGATACTAGGTCTATAATTGCAATTGCATAATCTTCCGCTAGATTAATGTTAAAGGCTGGAGGTGAAACCGAGTCATGAAAGAAATTAAAGATCGTGAGCAGCTCGATCATTTTTTGCAACTTCATCAAATTGAATCTATTTTTAATGAGCATGTAATGCCCCATTTGTCGCTTTACAGCTTCAATCAAGGAGAGGTGATCTGCACCTGTGGTGAGACTTCACAGTATTTGTATGTGCTGGTTAAAGGGAAGATTAAAATCTATACCACCTCTTCAGAAGGCAAAACGCTAATTCTCTCTTTTAAAAAACCGTTGGATGCAGTTGGAGATATTGAATACGTTCAGGGTACGGATATTCTTAATACGGTTGAGGCCGTCTCCTCCGTCTATATGATCGGTATCCATTACCGCTGGCTGAAGAAATACGCGTCAGATTACTCACCCTTGCTGCAATTTTTGTTGAAAATTATTTCACAAAAGTTTTTCATTAAATCCAACTCATTGAGCTTTAATCTGATGTATCCAGTAGAGGTGCGGTTGGCCAGTTACTTATTATCTGTTTCTTTTGATGAATCCGACTCTCAATTTCAAGGGCAGCTAAGCACAGCCAGTCTAGGAGATGCGGCGAACTTGATTGGAACCAGCTACAGGCATTTGAATCGGGTGATTCAGCAATTTTGTACGGAGGGTCTGGTTGAGCGGAATAAAGGATTTATTCTAGTTAAGAACAGAGAGGGACTAAATGCGCGGGCGAATCGCAATATTTACGAATAGGGATGCCCGATTTAGATGGGGAGAGCAACATATGGCAGTATACAACGTTCAAAAGCGGGGGAGTGAAGTAATGTTTCCAGGACTGTTATTGGCATTGATCGCAGGTGCGCTAATTGGTTTGCAAAATATGTTTAACAGCAAGGTAAATGAACGTGCAGGGTCTTGGGCAACAACCGCAATGGTATTAGGTATGGGCTCCTTGACTTCACTAATTCTTGGTTTGATGATAGAAGGAAAGCAAATGCTGGACTTGCAAAATATGAAGCCTTGGTATTGGATCAGCGGCTTGATCGGAGTCGGTGTGGTAATCTGTTTGATGGAGGGAATAAGACGACTAGGCCCAACCTTTGCCATCTCTATCGTTATGATATCTCAACTCGGGTTTGCCCTATTGTGGGACTCGCAAGGGTGGTTAGGTCTGGATAAGGTTCCGTTTACTCCTAAACAGTTGATAGGTGTGCTGGTCATAGTCGGGGGTATTATTGTTTTTAAATTTGGCGGGAGACGCAGAGGTCGAGTGTCCTCTTATATGAATTAGATTAGTTGTTCGAGTATGATAATAAGAAAAATGGGGAGATCTTTATGAAAGAATATCAGACTTTATTATTTGATGTAGATGACACTTTATTGGATTTTGGAGCAGCCGAAAAATTAGCGTTACGCTTGCTATTCGAGGATCAACAGGTTCCTTTAACCGCGGCAATCGAAGCTCATTATAAACAAATAAATCAAGGTCTATGGAAGTCCTTTGAAGAAGGCAAGATAGATCGTGAGGAAGTACTGAATACTCGTCATTCCTTGCTATTTAGGGAATATGGACATGAGGTTGATGGTATTATGTTGGAGCAGAAATATCGCAGTTATTTGGAAGAGGGGCACGAGCATGTTCTTGGAGCTTTTGAATTAATATCTGCCCTTCAAGATAAATACGATTTATATATTGTGACTAATGGTGTCTCCAAGACACAGATTAAACGCCTGCGTGATTCTGGATTGTATCCTTTGTTTAAAAATGTTTTTGTGTCAGAGGACACGGGTTATCAGAAGCCGATGAAGGAATACTTTGATCATGTTTTTGCCAGAATTCCAGGGTTTGCGGTGGATAAGGGATTAATTATTGGTGATTCCTTAAGCGCGGATATTAAAGGCGGACAGCTAGCGGGTCTAGATACCTGTTGGTTCAATCCAGCCAAGAAACCTAATGACACGGAAATAGCTCCAATTTATGAAATACAAAAGTTAGATGAATTGTATCGAATTTTGAACGTGGAGCGGGTATAGAGTACGCTTCCAAAGCTGCATCCGTGATTTATGCGGATAGCAGCTTTTTTGTGTTGAGATGTTGGATTTGACAACAACGGATTACACTTGTAATATTATTAATGTATTACATATGTAATCAATAAGTGTCAGGAGGCAAAAGGATGAACCATATTCCCCAAATTTCGGACGCGGAATGGGAAGTAATGAAGATTCTCTGGTCTAAATCACCCAGTACGGCCAATGAGGTCATTGAAGCTTTAGAAGATCAAACGGATTGGAAACCCAAGACCATAAGAACGCTTTTAAACAGACTTGTCCAAAAACAAGCTATTTCCTACTCGCAAGAAGGTAAGGTATATGCCTATTTTCCATTAGTGTCTGAAGATGAGTGTGTAAAATCCGAAACTGCATCCTTCTTGAAAAGAATTTACGGCGGCGCATTTAAGCCTTTACTGGTCAACTTTTTGAAAGAAGAGCAGCTATCTCCGGAAGAGATAAAAGAATTGAAAAATATTCTGGATGACAAAACCAAAGGATAGAGCTGATGTGTGTGTTTGCACCATGCCTGCTGTTATCTCATCGACTTGATTAAGGAAAGGGTAGGGTGAATGTGAATCAATTAACAGAACCCCTTGTGAGTCTCTTCGATTGGGTTTGCTCTGTCTCGATCATGGCAACCGTTTTGGTTGCGCTGATTCTGGTGATGCAGCGAGTACTGAAGAATCGGTTGAAACCAAGATGGCTTTATTTAATGTGGCTGCTGGTTATTTTACGGCTAATTCTGCCATGGGGCCCGGAGAGCGAATTCAGTATTTATAATTGGATCGGTTATACCCACTCTGTTAACTCGGATGTACCAATGAATCAGGAAGTAATGCTTCCAGGAGTTGATGTACAGGAAACGACCGCTCAGTCTGTTTACCGTAATCTATTTGTTGTTATATGGCTGATTGGTGTGTGCTTATTGGGGATTTACACAGTTTGGGTCAACAGGAAGTTCGCCAAAAAGATGAAAAAAGAGAAGGTGCCAATTACAGATGTAAGAATGCTCGAACTGTTCAAGCAATGTAAAAACATGATGGCGGTTAATAAGCCTATCGCGCTTGTTGAATCGCGCCATCTGGCAACACCGACACTTTTTGGCTTTATAGCACCTCAGTTGATCTTGCCACGTAATATTTCAAGCAGTTTGAACGACGATCAATTGCGTCATGTGTTTCTACATGAACTGGCTCATAGCAAGCGAAATGACATTGGGGTCAATTGGTTCATGCATGTACTGCTTATTATTCATTGGTTTAATCCGGTTCTGTGGTATGGTTATCGCCGAATGCGGGATGACCAGGAAATTGCGAGCGACGCTCTAGCGCTTAGCTGCCTGACTCCTGACAAACGCCAAGACTATGGGTACACTCTCATCCAACTGTTGGAAAGCTTCTCGCAGCCTGCTCGAGCTATTGGAAACGTTAATCTTATGGGAAGCAAAAAACAATTGCAAAGGAGAATTAGAATGATCAAACAATTTAAATCGAATTCATACCGCTGGTCGTTTCTTGGAATCGCGACTATAGTTTTCATAAGCGGTTGTACATTAACGAATCCCAAGGTCAGTCCGACATCGTCACCATTGGCTAGTTCAACAGTCTCCGAAGGAAAATCAGCTGGAGCCGATTCCGTAGAACAGCAGTCAAAGGTCTCGGATGACACATCAAAACAGACAGCCTCAGGAGAGCAGCAGACAGTACAGGATGATGCAACAAAACAGGTAGCTTCCACGGGGCAAGCGGGTTCCGATAATAAGCTGGAGCCAAAGACTTCTCCAGCACCACTACCAGTTGCTCCGAGTGACACGTTGAAACCGGCACCTTCTGCGGGGGTTCAAGCAACAGCATCAGAAGAGAAGCCTAGACCTGTACCTGCGGTAAAGGAACAAGTATCAGCACCGGCAGAGCAGCCGATACTAGTGCCCTCTGAAGGTGTACGGACAACAGTATCGGAAGAGAAGCCTAGACCTGTGCCCTCGGTAAGGGAGCAAGGGTCAGCACCCGCAGTACAACCAAGTCTTGTGCCTTCTGAAGGCCGAGGCTCAGCAGCAGCGGAGGAGAAGGCAAGACCAGCTCAAGCGTCCGATGGAAGCTTTTTTAAAGAGGATACTGCAGTAAAAGACCCAGGCTGAGCTCTACCTCAAACGACAGCAGAACAACTTTGGAAATCTAACGGATTCCTCTAGCATTTCCAGCATAGAACATGGTTTTAGGTCAAGTTATGTGATAAGATTTACTTCTAAATAGAAGAAAGAAGTGAACCATACCTTGATAAATATTACAATTCCAGCAGCGGATGTTTCCATTGACAAACAGATTAACCCCGAGCTCAGCAACATTTACGGATTTACGGATTTTCACCTGATTTCTAGGGAAAAAGGCGGCATTTTTATGTTTTACAATGCCAAGGATGAGCTGTTGTTTGTTGGGAAGGCTAGGAAGCTAAGACCAAGAATTAAGAAGCATTTCGAAGATACGGTGTCTCCAATGAAGGATCATAGGAATGAAGTAACTAAAATTGATGTTTGTATTGTTGAGGACCCCGTTGATAGAGAAATTTACGAGACCTATATCATCAATAAATTAAAAGCAAAGTACAATATTGAGAAAGTGCTGTACAAATAAAAGGATACTTAAAAGGCAATAAGTGAAGTCCCGCGGAGGGAGGATCTTATTGTTTTTTTGTATGGCTTGCTGTTTAGTCCATGGATTGACTCTAGGCTAATGACAACGCCAAAAGTATAAAAAAGTAAGTTGAACAAGTGGAGCTGTTATTATGATAATGGAGCGTAACGCATGCTGATTTCAAGCCATTTCCCAATGTATAAACCAGCGATACTTTCCCTCCCTAAGGACACGGCTCTATCCAAAGAAGAGCTGTTGGTAGACAAGTTTTTAATGGAACGTAGCGGGAAACTCGAAATGTACTATGCACCGCACAATGAGTATATGAATCCTTCTGCCAAGGTGGTCATTGTCGGGCTAACACCTGGTTGGGCTCAAATGAGAATAGCCATTCAAGAGGCAAGAAGGGGCCTAGAAGAGGGTCTTTTGGATGAGGAAATATGCAGAAAAGCAAAAGAGGCAGCAAGATTCGCGGGTACAATGAGGAATGAATTGATCCGTATGCTGGATGCTCTTGATCTGCATCGGCATTTGAACATACCGTCCTGCGGGACATTGTTTCAGGAGGAGCATAAAATACTGCTGCATACTACCTCTTTGTTGCGATATCCGGTTTTTGTTGAGAAGAAAAATTATAGCGGGACTCATCCTAATCTGTTATCAAGCGAATTCCTTATGAAACATGCGTTATCATCATCTGTACAGGATGAGCTTGAAATTATGAAGCATACGCTCATCATACCGTTAGGAAAAAGGGTAGAGGATATTCTTCAGCTTCTCGTAAGTGAAGGCAGGCTGACTGCCGAACAATGTCTATGGGGGTTCCCACACCCGTCTGGGGCCAATGGGCATAGACACAAGCAGTTTGCCTACCATCAAGAATCTATGCAAAAGAGGATAAAGACTTTTCTCTAGTTCTGCCGCGCGAAGTAAAGCCGATTACAGCTATTTTACAGGTAATGTAAATTCAAGCTCAGGAATGTACTCTTTGGATATATTCGTAAGCTCTACTCTTCCGACTGCACCGGCGGGTGCTTCTCCATCTGATAGCATCAGGTAAGGCTTTATGGTTACAGATTTAGGCATTGTCTTGAAAGGCTCGAATCGTAAAAGCATAGATTCTACTCTAAAAGCCGAGCCGCCAAGAGGCTTGAGATAAACGCCTTGATCATCCACTACATCGTAGTGAAGGGCTATGAAACTGCCGCTTTCATGCTTATATTTGGCTGGAACGGAGGCAAGCATATCGTTGATATTTTGCCCTGGCTTGGTTGTATAGCTAATATCCAATTGAGTTGTGAGTGGTGTCATCTCAAGCTTGTTAATCTTCAAGTTGATGTTATCGAAAGACTTGGTCTCTTTGGATGTTAATACTGTGTTCTGGGTTGTCTGGATTACCGGCACGACGAGCTGAAAGGGTTTCTCATAACCTTTTAGTTTTACATTCATGGTCAAATCAAATCGTTTCGGAAATGAAACCCGCTTTAATGCAGAGCTGTCATCGGGACTTTGCTCAAGAAGGGTTCCAGATACTTCCATGAGTAAATGATTGGAGCTTTCCATATCCAGAGTTCCGTAATCGACTGCGAGAAGCTGTCCCTTGTAGAGAGCTTCGATCTTTTCAACAGATCCTTTCGTCGAAGGAGAGTCTACTGCTGTAGGATCAACATATAATCGATTGCCCGGAGTATTTAATTCCATTACAACGCGGGTGCCATCAAAAACGGAGGTTGAAATATTCATCGTCAAACCGCCCTGCGTCACACTTTTGTTGACGTTGGTAAAGTAGTTGTCAGCCTGTTGAATTCCCGGATCTCCATTATTTTGCCCCCATAAATTAAAAATGCTGCTTAAAATCGGGATTTGTTTTAAAGCTTCAGCCATGACTGGCGATACGAAGCCGGATCCAATAGTGACGGTTCCTAATACTGCTGCAGCAGCTGCGGACAGTCCGGCTTTCTTAAGCAAACTCATTTTATTCCTTACGGGCTCCTGCTTGCCCCTTACAGGCAGCTCCATTTGCTTAATCATTTCGTAAGTTTCGTCCAATTTGGAACGTACAATTGGCGGCATTGGGTCAGGCAGCATGTCCTGAGCCTCTTTGAGTTTATCGTCTAAAGAACTATTCACCGTGCCTCAGCTCCATTTCTTGATGGATTTGAAAAAAAATGCTGCAATTTCTTCCTCGCCCTATGCAGACGGGTCTTGACTGCTTCTGCTGAAATATCAAGCACTTCTCCAACCTGACTAAGGGGCATGTCCTGAAAATAATGAAGAACTATGACGATACGCTGACCTTCCTCCAGGTGGCTGACCGCTTCCCACAAATCAATTTTTTCATAATCGGCTGATACGGTCGGAACATCAGGAAGTTCACCATACGGTACGGATCGTGCCTTTTTTTTCAACATCTTGTTACACTCGTTTATAAGAATTCGGAATACCCATGTTTTGAAAAATGCGGGTTCTCTTAAAGAATGTATAGACTTGAAAGCATTCAGCATTGTCTCCTGCAGGGCATCCGCGCAGTCTTCTTCTTGTTTCAGAATCGACCGTGCCGTTCGATATAATGGCGATTCCAGTTCCCTCATGAGTTGAATGAATGCTTCCCGGTCACCAGCTTGGGCTTTTACAACGATGTCCACATGCGAATCCAGGTTAATCACCTTCTTTTTTTGTAAATGTGCTCTTGTTTTTTGTTTACATGTATTAGAACTTGCAGGCTACAGAAAGGTTACATGGAAATAAATGCAACAATCCAACCCTGTAAAATGGTATCTTCTTGACAGTGGTGGCATGTGTTACAATAGGATAAATAATCGCCAGAATGCGCTTCCACCGGTTGAACAAGACAAAGGGTGAACACACAGTACATGAAGAAGCAGCCGAACCGTTATTATGTGAGATGGGTATTATTATGCTTTATTATTACCACGATGCCAGTCGTGCTGCTTGGTTTATTTTCCTATATCAAGTCTTCTGGTGTCGTACTGGAGAAAATGAATAAAGAAACGGCGCTAAGCCTTCAGCAAACGCAGATGAACGTGGAGCATTCCTTGAAGGTAGTAGATCAGGCGACAACTCACTTCCTTGGCTCCAAAATTATTCAAACGGCACTCAATGAGCCGCTAAATCCAGATCAATTCCAACTGTATACCCAGGTGAAAACAGAGCTTAGCAGTCTTCAGCGTCTCGATACAGGGATAGATGATATCCAGATATGGAGTACGGCCGGCAACTGGCTTATTAAAAATGACGGCCTATATCGGCTGGATGCCTGGATAAAAGGAAACACATCGGCCATGCCTAATCCGGCCGCGCCCTCCGTCTGGGAAATTGGAAGTTCCAAAGCTTCATCCGGTTCAAAAGACGCTAGCATCCCAACGGCTATGCCGTCAGCCAACCAGGTTGATGAAAGCGCTATCCGATCATCCTTGGTGAACAACTGTCAGACGAATGTCAATTTGCTGAAAAAGCTTCCTCTTACGGCTTACAGGAGCCTCGGAACCGCAATGATTCAAATTCCGGCCTGTAGCTTGAGCCAATTGATCTCCGTCAATGCAGATCATGAAGCCGTACTGTTGTTTGATCAAGACAGACGCTTATTTGTACATAAGGGTGTAACTCTGGAAGGTCTGGACGAATCGCTGCGGCAATCCGTAAGGCAGCTCCCCGAGGAGCGGACAGGCCAGTATAACATGAACATAGATCACCAATCCTTTATGGTTACGTACCGCAAATCGGATTATAACGGTTGGACGTATGTGTCCGTCGTTACACTGGATCAACTAACCCGTTCATCTCGGGAGATCGGTTGGTTCACCTTGTATATTTGCATCGGACTGTTATTGCTGTCCATTATTGCGATCTTGCTGTGGACGAAGCGATTGTACCGACCTATTGCCCAAATATACAATGAGGTTTTGTCCCAAATGGGCATGACAGCCTCCAAGAAATCGTTGGATGAAATTCAAGTGATAGGGGAGCAGGTTCATACGTTATTTGATACGAAAAGACGCTTAGAAAGCAGGCTGGAGGGCCAGACCGAGCTGCTGCGTACGTTTTTGATGGTCAAGCTGTTCTTGTTTGGCATGAAGGAGGGGGAGATTGTCGAACGGATGGAAAGCCTCGGCATGCGCCAGGATTTCTCGCGCTTCTATGTGCTGGCCCTACAAATCGGCAGTCTGGAGAATACCCGATTTTCGGAAAAGGATATCGATCTGCTGCTATTTGCAGTTAACAATATGGTCGAGGAGCTCATTGGAGCTGACCAAAGGCTGCAGCCTATCGTGCTTGGCAGAACACAAACGACGGTCTTGACCGGCGAAGCGGGTTCTGAGGAATTGTTTTTATCAGAAGCCTACGCAGCTGCAAGACTCGTTCAGCAAACAGCGGCTGAGGTGCTGAATTTAAAGGTGAACATCGGTATCAGTGTCCCGTACCAGCGCTTGCCGGATATTCCCCGAGCCTATGAAGAAGCGGTTGAGGCAGTGAAAAGACACGCCTTCTTTGGTGATGAAGGTATCGGCTACTTCGGCGACTTGGGTGAATACCATGTCCTCCACTATTCTTATCCATTTGCTCTGCAATCAGAGCTGTTTGATGCGGTGAAGCTGGTTGATAGGGAGCGGGTCGGGTCGCTGCTTCCCAAGCTATTACACGAAATTGAGCAAAGCAATCCAAATCCTTATGATATGCAGTTTAATGCGGTACGTTTGCTGATGAATATGCTTGGTCTTGCCAATGGCGTCACGGGGCAGGCGATTCCGATGCAGCGGCAGCAGGCGTTGTTCGACGAATTGTTTCACTTGAATCTAACGGAGTCTGGCGAAACATGGTTTATGGACAAAATCATCGATCCTATCATGAACGGGATTGAGGGGCAGACCGAAGTAAGACATCTTTCCTTGTCGAAGCAAATGGTACAGATGATTCATGACGAATTTGACACTGACATTACGATTGATACGTGTGCGGACCGTCTCCATTATAATTCAAGCTATCTGGCGACCATTTTCCGCAAAAGCATGGAAGTGTCCTTCAGCGCTTATTTGGCTCAGTACCGCCACAAGGTTGCTATTAAGTGGCTCATGGAAACGGATATGCCGATAAAAGAGATCGCGGAGCGGCTGCGCTACAACAATTCCCAAAACTTCATTCGCTCTTTCCGTAAAACAGAATGCTATAGTCCAGGGAAATTCCGCGAATTGGGGCGGCAGGATGATGGCAATTCGAATGGTTCAGCATCCATGGAGGGATAGTCATGCGGAACAGATGGAGCACCAGACGATATATTTTGAACCTTGGCATGGTTCTGCTGCTTGCCTTAACAACGGCGGGCTGCTCATTGCAGCCATCGTCCAAGCTTGAAGGTAAGAAGGACAAAGGCAAGGCAGCAGCATCTGCTGCAGAAATAAGCTTTATGCTTGTATTGAATCAGGATGATCCGCCCAAGGATACGATCCTTCAGGAGCTTCAATCCATGACAAGGACGAAGCTTGCTATCTCATGGGTACCGGATACGATCTATTCGGACAAGATGGTGGCAGCCATTGCTACGGGCACGATGCCCAAGGTCCTGCAAGTCAAGGCGGTAGATGTGAAGCAGCCTTCTATTGTCAACGGAATACGATCCGGCTTGTTCTGGGAAATTGGGCCTTACTTGAAGGACTACCCTCTCATAAGTAAGTTTATGAACCCGACTATTATGAATAATGCTTCTTATTTCGGAAAAACATACGGAATTTATTGGGAGCGACCGCAATCGAGACAAGGGATTCAATTCCGGAAGGATTGGTTGAATCGACTTGGCTTGCAAGAGCCCAAAAGCATGGAGGATCTATACGAGGTACTTCAAGCTTTTACATATCGGGATCCGGATGGGAACGGGAAGCAGGATACCTACGGTCTAATCGACCGCAACGATCTTGTATACGGGGCCTTTAAAAATATAGCTTCTTACTTCGGCACTCCCAACAGCTGGGGGCTTGTAGACGGGAAACTTACGCCTGATTTTATGACATCCGAATATTTCAACACGATGAAATTCATGAAGAGACTATATGATGAGAAATTGATTAACCCCGATTTTACCGTCACTAGCAAGGTACAGCAGGAGGACCGTTTCATTAAAGGAGAAGCCGGGATGATGATCAGTAATGTGCTGGCCTCTTCCGTGCAATACCGCATCCAGAAGGTAAATAAAGATGCCGATGTAGATATTCTGAACAGGATTAAAGGGCCAAAAGGGGAGCGGATATGGGGAGGAAGCGGCTTCGGTGGGCTGTTTCTGTTTCCTAAATCGAGTATAAAAAATGAAGCTGAGCTCCGCGATGTTCTTGGCTTTTTTAACAGCCTTTTGTCGGAGAATGTCAACAATCTACTCACATACGGGCTAGAGGACCGCCATTACAGATTGAACGATGACCGGAAGACGATTAAAATATTTCCGGATACGCAAACCTTGCGCGAGCAGGAAGTAGAGCCTTATGCGAATGCGCTGCGAACTTTCGATATTAGGTACTTGCAGCTTGAGGAAACAAGCGAAATGCAGAACAAGATTCAGAGCATGATTGAGGACAATGCCAAGATGGCAGTCAATGATCCGACAACCTCCTTATTTTCACAGACACAGGCGGAAAAAGGTGCGGAGCTGCAAACGATCATTACGGATGCTACGTATCAATTTATTTTAGGAAAAATAGATGAGCGAGGCTTCACGAAAGAAGTCGACAGATGGCGCATAAGCGGCGGCGATCAAATTATCAACGAGTTGAACATTGAATATGCTGAAATTAAACAAATGATACCCTAAAAGTTAAATGAGTACGATAGCTCCTTGGAGGTGATGAGCCTCTGAGGGGCTTTTTTTCTTGTTCAGGATAAGGAAGCATCCGTATAAGGTGATAAAACTTATCTCCAAAAGCTTCTCTAGGGCAGGTTGAAAACGGCATATGACTGTAATGAGAGCTTGCTGGGATAATCAACTACCTTCAGACAAGATGATTATAGTCGGGAAAAGAATGCGGGATGCATAATGGGGGAGCAGTGGACAAGGCTGCTATCTTCATGGAAAGGAGCACGGGATAGGAGCGGCTTTGTCGCGTTGTTCACATCGCGTAAAGGAGTGGGAAATTCTAAGGTACATTTGTGGCAAGACCAAATAGGGTTAAGGAGGCTCATAGACAACATGAAAAAAGGCACTATGGTAAAAACATTACGCATCATGCTGTGCTTCTTACTGCTGGCATCGTATATCCCGATACTCGGTATACCGAGTGCAGAGGCAGCTTCACTTCCTACGGGCTGGAGCAGCTTGAGCTATAACGGGTCCACGGGAACAAATACGTACGATAAGGCGACAGGGAAGCTTACGGTTACAAGCACAGCATCGAATGGCATTACGAATCAGACTGCTACAGCAGAGCAGTTTCAATATGCTTTTACTCCTATAAGCGGAGACTTCACTCTGATTGCCAAACTAACCAATTATCCTTATGTTAGTGGAGCTCAGGCAGGGGTATTGGTTCGGAGCACATTGGATCAAGGCAGTTCTTTTGTGTACAGCTATTATTACGGTACGGGGAACAAATTTCAACCTTATGTTACTACTAAATCCGTTGCCGGAGGTTCGGCAAGCAATTCCGGTTACAAGGTTTCAAGTGTCGATGTAACCTATGATACACCCCCAAGCTATATGCGTATTCGGAAACAATGGAATGGTACGAAAGCAGATGTGTATTTTGACATGGGTACTTCTGACGGTATGAACATTACGTGGACCAATATAAACGGTAAAAGCATTACCGACGTCACAGCCACTCAGGCTGTTAATGTTGGATTCGCCGTGGGTAAAGCAGCTACCGCATCGTTCGACAGCATCACGCTGCTCAATTCCTATAACGCTGCTTCGACAACGGCGGTATCCAGTTTGACAGCTAGTTTACCGGTATCCTTGGAAGCTCCAACACTTAGCGGTACGGCTGGCGACAATAAAGTTACGCTCAATTGGGATGCAGTAACGGATGCTGTTTATTACAATGTAGGACGCAGTACAGCTAGCGGCGGGCCATACACCAAATTAAACAGCGGTCCGGTAAACGGACTAAGCTATACGGATAGTGCAGTAACGAATGGACAGACGTATAAATATGTCGTGACAGCAGCCAATTCAGTATCCACAAGCGTATATTCCAATGAAGTATCTATTACACCGACGGCAACAACGGCACCTGCAGGACCGGCTGCACCAACGAATGCTGCTGCTTCAGCGGGAAATAAACAAATGACTCTTTCCTGGAACAGTGTGTCTGGAGCAACGTCTTATAACGTCAAGCAGAGCGCAGCAGCCGGAGGACCATATACCCTTATCACTAATGTGACTACGGGTACCAGCTTCACTCACACCGGCTTAACCAATGGTACTACCTATTATTATGTGATAAGTGCCGTCAATGCCGCTGGTGAAGGCGCTAATTCGAGTGAAGTATCAGGAAAACCGGGTGTGTTTTTCATCAATGATAATTTCGAATCCAGCACGTTGGGCGATACCCCCGCAGGCTATGTTTCCATTGCTAATGCAGGAGACGAAAAGATCAACAATGTGACTGTCATTAACAACAGCAATTTGACCAATAAATATTATTCGCCATCGGAAGTGGCACCGGCCAACAACAAGTCGGCGACAGTCACAGGCAACTCGACCAATGTATTATGGATCAACGATAATGCCGATTCGGGCCGAAGAGGGGGCTTTACGAATTCCTTCACACCGGTATCAGGCAAAAGCGGTCTGACGGCCGAGCTAAGCTTTATGCAGCCAAAGGTTATCGGTGATTCCTACCCATTGGAGCTGATTGACAGCTCAGGTAAAACGGTGCTTTCTTTTAGCGTTACGAATCTGAATGTGTTCGAAACCGTCAATTCCAATAACACCGTGAACTGGTACAATCTGAAGTTTGTTGCCGATACAGGAACGAACACAGTAGATGTATATTTCAACGGAGTCTACAGAGGAAACTTCAAGTTTAGTACGCAGGACACCAATATCGCCAAAATTCAGTCAAGAACGGCGGGTTCCTCCACAGGTAGCATGTATATAGACAATGTGAAGGTTTATCAGCAAGCTGCGGTTACTCCACAAAATCTGACCACGGCAGGAGCCAACCAAAAAGTCATATTGAGTTGGAATGCAGCGAGCGGAGTAGATTCTTATAACGTCTACAGGAGTGCAGCAGTCGGAGGTCCTTATACCCGTGTGGCGGCCAATGTAACGTCACCTACTTATACGGATACAACGGGTCTAGTGAACAAAAATAATTATTACTATGTAGTGACAGGCGTCAATGCGAATGGGGAGAGCGACAAATCGAATGAGGCTTATGGTTATCCAAATGATGTTAAGCCACCTGCAATTGCTCCTACTTTCGGGCAGATCGATATTCGGGACAGTCAAATTACTTTGAACTGGAGCTCCGTCCAAGGCATTGATGGGGACAAAAAGCCGGTGGATTCTACTTACACGCTTCTTAGAAGCACCCATCCGGAGGGGCCTTTCATAACTGTGGCTCAGAAGCTTACCGGGACAACCTATCTGGATAAAAATTTAACCAACGATACGCAGTACTACTACCAAGTTATAGCTGCGAACATGGGCGGCTCAAGTCCGAGCTCCAAGCTCCTCAAGGTTGCTCCAGCGGCACCGTTAGAAACACCGACGTTATTAAGCGCCGTGCCTGGAAATAACCAGGTGGATTTAAGCTGGACTTCGGTTACGGATGCAACGTACTACAGTGTCAAAAGAAGCACAGTGAACGGCGGGCCGTATACGACAGTAAAAGATGTGAATGGAGTTAGCTTTACAGACGCAAACGTAACTAATGACAAGACCTATTACTATGCTGTTGTTGCAAGTCACGTGGTGGATGAACAGTTAGCTCAGGAGAGCATGATCTCCAACCAACTCAAGGTTACTCCTTATGCAGCTGTCGCTGGCGCACCTGCTGTGCCGACAGGCCTCAAAGCGCTTGCTGCCGAAGGCAGTGCAAGTCTTTCTTGGGATAAAGTAGCTGGAGCAACTGGCTATACGGTGAAAAGAGCAACAACGAGCGGCGGACCTTATACGACTCTTACTTCAACAAATCAAACCATGTATGAAGATAAGAGCGTAACCAACGGAACGACTTACTACTATGTTGTATCAGCTTCTAATGCAAGCGGAGCCGGTCCGTTAACGGATGAAATCACCGTTTTACCGGCAAAGGTGCTTACGGTTGATCAGGCTGCCACATCTGCCAGCTCGGGGTTTGGCGCAAAGCTTTTCAACACGATTCAGAGTGCTGTGAATGTAGTTCCAACATCGAATACGGAAAGAACCGTCATTTATATCAAGGCTGGAACCTACACAGAGAAGCTTACCGTAGATAGACCTTACGTAAGCCTTGTTGGGGATGGCATAGACAAAACCATTATCGTGTACGGTGATTACGCTGGAACATCTTCAACGACAGGGAAGCCGGGACACACGGGCAACACCTTTTTAAGTCAAACCGTGAAGGTTACGGGAGATAACTTTACAGCTGCACAACTGACAATCGAGAACAGTTCCGGTCCACGTTCGGCAGTCGCACAAGCGGTAGCTCTCTCCTTATACAGCGACAAGGCATCATTCGAGTCGGTTAAGTTGAAAGGCTATCAAGATACTCTGTATAACGGCTTAAATGGGAGCAACAAAGGACGCCATTATTTCCACAACAGTATCATTCAAGGTGATGTGGACTTTATCTTCGGAGAAGCTCCGGCTGTTGTTATGGACAATGTGAAAATGGTCCTCGTCAGCAATTCCGGCGGCGGCGGTCATATTACAGCAGGAGCACAAAAAAATGTGACCGATAAAGGCTATGTATTCTTTAATTCACAAATCGTTGACGATGCCTCTGCATCCGGTACTTACGATTTAGGACGGGGCTGGAAAGATTATGCGAGAGTCAGCTTTATCAATACGCTGATTGACTCCAAGAAGTTCCTTAACGAGGGCTGGGTTGCCGCTTGTGCCGGAAGCTGCATAACCAACTATTTCTCAGAGTATAACAGCTATGGCACTGGAGCGAACCCGTCCGCTCGAAAGCTTTCGACACAGCTGACAGGACAGGAAGCCAGCTTGACGATCCCGCAAATTTTTACGGATTGGGATCCTTCTATCCCGGTTATCATGCCTAACGTTAACTATTCGCCGGCGGTGTCCGTCACATCTTCAAATTTTGACAAAAATAGCGTTAATCAAGCGGACATTCATGTGACGCTTCAGTTAAATGGAGATGTTCTGAAGAGCATTACGAATGGAGCTACGGTTCTTGCGGCCTCAGATTACAAGGTGACAGGCAATGTAGTTACAATTAGCAAGGTTTATCTTGCGGGGCTTCAGGAAGGAATTACAACGTTGAGCTTCAACTTTGGAACGACGTCGATTCCTGTAACCATCAACGTGATCAATACGGATACAACATCCGACCTTGGAAAACAGGTGCTTGCTGTCAATGATGGCTGGGGTTCCTTTACCACGGGAACGACGGGAGGCTCAAAAGCATCTGCGGCGAATATTTTTACCGTAACCAAACGAAGTGAACTCATTAAAGCGCTTGGTGGAAACAATAGCTCGAATGCATCCAATGCTACACCGAAAATCATCTATGTTAAGGGTACTGTCGACATGAATGTAGATGATAACGACAATCCGGTAGGTATGGATTATTACAAAGATCCAGCTTATGATCTGCAAGCTTACCTGGCTGCCTACGATCCGGCGGTTTGGGGAGTGCGTGTTCCATCTGGAGCTTTGGAGACGGCGCGTGCCGTTTCAGAAACAAATCAAGGTAACAAAATCAAAATTAACGTGGGCGCAAATACGACGATTGTGGGGTTATCGGGCTCTAATGCCAAGATTCTCGGTGGGAACCTGATGATTCAGAATGTAGACAATGTCATCGTCCGTAATATCGACTTCCAAAATGCGTTCGATTATTTCCCGCAGTGGGATCCGACGGATGGAACTACGGGTAACTGGAACTCTGCGTTTGATAATATTACAGTGAAAAATGCTCAACATGTATGGATTGACCACAATACGTTTAGTGATGGGAATAATCGTGATGATTACAACATCAAATATTTTGGACGTCAATACCAGCAGCATGATGGCGCATTGGACATTACGAATTCATCCGATTTGATCACGGTCTCTTATAACTACTTCCATGATCATGATAAAAACACCCTAGTTGGAGGAAGCGACAGCTATACGGATGATCGTGGTAAAGAGAGAATTACGTTCCACCATAACTATTACCAGAATGTGACGCAGCGCGCACCGCGGGTTCGTTTTGGTCAGGTTCATCTTTATAACAACTATTATGAGGGAACCCTCAATAATGCTAACTATCCGTTCCTATACGCAATTGGTGTAGGACTCGAGTCGCACATCGTTGCTCAAAACAACTATTTCATGCAAGATGAGGGGACAACTCCGGAATCATTAATCCAAGTATCGGCAGGCGGAACAGAGTTTACGGATACAGGTTCCATACTTAATGGAGTGGCAGTGAATATAGCGCAAAGCAAAGGTGGCTTGAGTCCGGTTAACTGGACGCCAACGCTGTTCACCAAAGTCGATAAGACAGCTGATGTGCCTAGTATCGTCAAATCACAAGCAGGTGCGGAAAATACACTGCCAGTTCAAGTGGCACCACCAGCAGCGCCAAGTGATCTAATCGCAACGGCAGGGATCGGACAGGTGAGTCTGCAATGGAGCAGCGTAACGGAAGCTACTTATTACAACGTGAAACGCAGCACGATAAAAGGCGGCGCGTACACGACGATAGCGACAAACGTGACAGGCACAAGTTACACGGATACGGGCTTAACGAACGGAACGACGTACTATTACGTAGTTAGTGCAGCCAATGCAGGTGGAGAAAGTGCAAATACACAGGAAGTGAACGCAACTCCGACAGCACCGGTCACTCCTGTACAACCACCGGCAGCGCCAAGCGGTCTAATCACAACGGCAGGGATCGGGCAGGTGAGTTTACAGTGGAGCAGCGTAACGGAAGCAGTCTATTACAACGTGAAACGCAGCACTACAAAGGGTGGCGCATACACGACGATAGCGACAAACGTGACAGGTACATCTTATACGGATACGGGCTTAACGAATGGAACGACGTACTATTACGTAGTTAGTGCAGCCAATGCAGGCGGAGAAAGTGCAAATACGCAGGAAGTGAACGCAACACCGACAGCACCGGTCAATCCGGTACAACAACCGGCAGCGCCAAGCGGCCTAATCGCAACGCCAGCGATCGGGCAGGTGAGTCTGCAATGGAACAGCGTAACGGAAGCAACCTATTACAACGTGAAACGCAGCACGACAAAAGGTGGCGCGTACACGACGATAGCCACAAACGTGACAGGCATAGGTTACACGGATATGGGCTTAACGAACTTCACCACTTATTACTATGTGGTAATAGCTGTTAATAAAGGCGGCGAAAGCTCGAATTCAGCGGAAGTGAGTGCAACCCCGTACTATACCCAGAGCGGTGGTTCGAGGGGCAGTAGTACGTCGGGTGTTACAACACCAACCGTCACCGTAGAACCGGCTAAGGATGGTTCGTTGATTATCAATCTGCAATCAGTGAGCGAGAAGACTGCAGATGGTAAAGCGGCAGCTAAGGCTACGCTGGAAGGCGCAGCATTAACTCAAGCTCTGGATATGCTCAAAGCATCAGGTGGAGCAGCAGAACCACGAATTTCTATCGAAGTGAAGGGAAATAACGAGGCAATCGGCAAACTGGAAATTCCATCCCAGTCGATCGCTGACCTCATCTCTAAGGCTCCAAAAGCGATCATTTCGTTGAAATACGGCGGTGCTTCCTATGATCTGCCATTGAAAGCGATAGATTTAGCGGCTCTTGCCAGCAAGCTGGGTACAGCAGCTAAAGATGTGAAGATCATTATTTCGATTGAGAAAGTTAGCGGAACAACATTATCTTCGATGGAAGCGAAGGCCAAACAACAAGGTTTGAATCCTTTGGTTCCAGCAGTAGACTTCACGGTTACGGCTGCAGATAGCAGCGGTAAACAAGTTCAAATTACCGATTTTGGAACTCTCTACATCACCCGCACGTTGGATCTAGTCAAAGAACCTGATCCAAAGAAAACGACAGCTGTGCTGTTCAATCCGGTAACAGGTAAGTTCAGCTTTGTACCAGCGACTTTCAGCACATCGAGCGGCGTTTCCCAAGCTAAATTAAAGCGTCCGGGCAACAGTATGTATACGGTTGTTGAGTATTCCAAAACGTTCGATGATCTAAAAGGACATTGGTCACAAGCCGATGTGGATTTACTCGCCTCTAAGCTGGTTGTAAACGGAATGACAGACAGCAGCTTTGCACCGCAGCACGAGATTACGCGGGCAGAATTCGCGACGCTTCTCGTACGCGCTCTTGGTTTAACGGAGTCCACTTCGGTGAAGTTCAGCGATGTTCAAGCAAGCGATTGGTTCGCTGGAGCGATTGGCGCTGCAAGCCAAGCAGGCTTGGTAGATGGCTTTGAGAACGGCACCTTCCAGCCGGGAGCCAACATTACGCGTGAACAAATGGCTGTCATGATGACGCGGGCTATGGGCGTTGCAGGGAAAAAAGCAGACAGCAGCCAACAAGCCCTGTCCAAGTTCTCTGATGCCCCATCTGTTAGCGGCTGGGCTAAGGAAGCGGTAGCTCAAGCGGTGAACGCAGGCATTATCAACGGCGTTACTAGCGACACGTTCGTGCCGAATGACATGGCGAGCCGTGCTGAAGCGGCCGTTATGTTGAAACGATTGCTGCAATATGAACAGCTAATTAACTAGAATGTATAAAGAAGAGGCTGTCCCTCAATGTCTAAAGACGAGGGGCAGCCTCTATTTTTTGTGGAACCAATAAGAAGCAACCTACCAGCATATGGTATAATAAAACGAATTAACAAACGTAAACTTGGAAAAGGAGACCCTGAATTTTATGGAACTGAATCATCAGCATACATCAATAGATGGGCAGAAGGGGAAGGTTGCTGCTCTGTTTGAAGTGCTGTGTGTATCTGCAAAATTGGGACTCACCTCCTTTGGGGGACCGGTAGCGCACCTCGGTTATTTTCATAACGAGTACGTAAACCGAAAAAAATGGATGGATGAACGTAGTTATGCGGATCTAGTAGTACTCTGTCAGTTTCTCCCAGGACCAGCGAGCAGTCAGGTTGGTATCGGGATCGGTATGGTAAGGGCGGGATTGCTTGGGGGCTTAGTTGCATGGTTAGGCTTCACACTACCATCTGTCATTGCGTTGGTGGCGTTTGCATTCGTGTTACAAGACTATGATATAGGGAATGCAGGATGGATTCACGGTCTAAAAATCGTAGCTGTAGCCATTGTAGCTCATGCTGTTCTAGGAATGGGCCAAAAGCTTGCGCCTGATCGGGAAAGGGCTACTATAGCGGTGATTGCTGCAGCGATTACGTTAGCCTGGCAAACGGTTTATAGTCAAGTCCTTATCCTTGTTGCGGCCGGGCTTGTCGGCTTATGGCTTTATAGAAAGAAACCGGAGCTTGAGGCCCCTCATCTTCATATCACAGTAAGTCGAACTTTTGCCGTAATCTGCCTAAGTTTATTTTTCACTCTTCTTTTTGTTCTGCCCCTTTTGAGACAGTGGGGGGGACTCGAATGGCTCTCTATGTTCGATAGCTTCTATCGTTCAGGCTCACTAGTGTTCGGCGGCGGTCATGTGGTTCTTCCACTCCTGGAAAAGGAAGTTGTTCCAACGGGGTGGGTAAGTGAGCAGAATTTCTTGGCGGGATACGGGGCCGCGCAGGCAGTACCAGGACCATTGTTTACATTCGCAGCTTATCTCGGGGCCATGGCAGGAGGCATACCGGGAGCGATCGTTGCTACAGTCGCTATTTTTCTTCCGGCATTTCTGCTAGTTGTCGGTGCGCTTCCTTTTTGGAATGGGCTAAGAAACAGTTCCAAAGTCCAAGGAGCGTTGGTAGGCATCAATGCAGCTGTGGTTGGGTTGTTATTAGCTGCTTTATATAATCCCCTCTGGACTACTGCCATTTTAAAACCAATGGATTTTGCTGTAGCAGTCATTTTGTTTACCATGCTGGTCTTTTGGAAGCTTCCTCCATGGGTTATTGTGCTCACAGGTGCTGCGGGTGGAATGCTATTGGGTTTCATATAGTAAATTCCTATTGACGGGTAATGGACGAACAAGCGTTCATTATCCGTTTTAATTTTTACCATATGGAGCAAACTACAACTAAATATAAGTTCTCTTAGTGAAAGGGGGTAGGGTGATGAAAAGGATGTTTTGTTTGCTTATCCTTTCTTTCCTCCTGCTTTTTCCGGTACAAATGGATTGGGCAATTGAAGGTGATATAAAAGCAGCGCCCGTGAATTCGACGCTTTTAGATTCGCTTCGTCAAGGTGGGTATATTTTGTATGTCAGGCACGGAGATGCAACGGTAGGGGATGATCAGCCAGGTGTCGTCTTCAGTGATTGCTCCACTCAAAGAAATTTATCTGAGGAAGGAAAGCGTCAAGCCGTAACTTTCGGGAAGACGATTCGAGATTTGCGAATTCCTGTACAATCTCTGGTACTGGCAAGTCCATTCTGCCGAACAAGGGAAACGGCGCAGCTCGCTTTTGGACAAGACCATGTTCAAGTCGATCCATTCTGGATTAACATTTACAACCTAGGCGGACATCTGAGCTCAGAAGAACAGAATCGTATTTTAGCTGTGCTGACTACGGTGTTAGAGAAAGAACCGCCTGTAGGAACCAACCAGGTCATTATTTCACACAGTTTCCCTCGAGGGGTGGGTTTAGGTGAAATATCCAACTTAGGTACAGTGGTTGTAAAACCAAAAGGGCTTGGCAAAGGATATGAAGTCGTAGGCAAAATTACTTTAGCTGAGCTTATGAGTTTACGGTGACGAAAAGAAATTACAGGCATTCTGGAGTGCGCAATATGCGCCTAGTGAAGGTTATCATTTTCGGGCCGAACAAAATGCTTCTCCAATATATTCGAAACGTTGCGTTGGTCATTGTTGAGGCGTCGTCATGACAAAAAACCAGCCAACACTTCGGTGTTCGGGCTGGTTTTCTCTTGTAAGCCATTATTTTTTTTTCAATAGCAGATACATAAAATAGGGCGCTCCGATCAATGCAACCATAATGCCCGCTGGAATGCCATCAGGGCCGACAACCTGCCGCCCGATCGTATCGGCGAATAATAGGAGCCAGCCACCAATAAGAATAGCGATGGGAACGAATAATTGATGTCGTGAACCGACCAAAGCCTTGGCAATATGAGGGGCCATAAGTCCAACAAAGGCGATTCCTCCTGTAACGGAGACAGCCGAGGCGGCCAATGCAACTGCGGTTAACAGCAGGACGAGCCGTTCTTTATTGATTGATAGACCCACGCCTATGGCTACAGGCTCATTAAGCGCCAGCAGATTCAGTCGTTGGGCCTTGTACAGTACGAAAAAGATAAGGATAACCAGCCACGGCAGAATAGCCCATATGAAAGGCCAATCTGCCCCCCAAATATTGCCGGCGAGCCATTTGGAGATAAAATCGACTTTGGCACGTTCGGCAGAAGAAATTAGAACGATCATCAGACCAGAGAGCGCCATGGAAAAACCAACCCCGGTTAATACCAATTTGACGGGTTGAAGACCGGTTTGCCTGTTGTATGAAAATGCATAGATAAGACATGCGGTCAGGCTAGCGCCAATAAAAGCAACAAGAGGTAGCAAATAGACGAAGGCGCCTACTTGTACGGGGAAGAACAAAAAGAAAACGGCAATAGCGACGCCGGCTCCAGAGTTAATCCCAATAATGCCTGGGTCAGCCAGATCGTTCCGGGTTATTCCTTGTAGTATGGAACCGGACACTGCAAGTGCCATGCCAGCAAGCAGGGTAATGACGATTCTTGGCAGTCGAACGGAGAATAGCACGAAATCCTCTTTGAACGTACCTTGACCAAGCAGTGTCGGGATCAGCCGGTTATAGGATAGCTTGGAATATCCCAAGCCCATTCCAATAACAATCGTAATGATGATAAGAACTAATAAGATACACAGAATAAGTCGCTGTTTTTTGATTATAGCCGGATGGATCATGAGAATGCTTTGCCCCCTTTATGCACTATGAACAAGAAGAACGGTAAACCCAGTATAGCCACAATGGCTGCCACTGGAGTTTCATAAGGGGCATTGATCGTACGGCCGAGAGTATCGGCCAGAAGCATGAAGGAAGCTCCTGCTAGAGCGGACATAGGTATTGCAAATCGGTAGTCCTTTCCGACAATAGCGCGCACGATGTGCGGAATCATTAATCCGATGAATGTCATGTTTCCGACCAAGGCTACGGAAGCGCCAGCAAGCAAAATCGTGACGATAAACAAGATGGTTTTCACTCTCAAAGTCTTCTGACCTAAACCGACAGCGACTTCTTCACTTAAGCTAAGGATGGTTAATTGTCGAGACAGGATCAGAGCAATGATGATCCCAATCACAATAAAGGGGACAATGACTTGAAGCTGCCCCCAGGACGTCCCGATAATACCTCCAGCCGTCCACATGGATACGTCCTTTGAAATTTTAAAGGCAAGTCCGATACCTTCTGCAATGGCGTAAAGAAAAGCGGAGACAGCAGCCCCTGCTAAAACAATGCGGAGCGGAGAGAAGCCGCCCTTTCTTATGGCACCAATGCCGAATACCAGGCTCGATCCAACAGCCGCTCCGACAAAGCACGCTAACATAATATAGAAATAGTTGGCGGAAGGGATGAATGCTATCGTTACCGCAAGCGCTGCGTTGGCACCTGCGGTTAATCCGAGCAGACCCGGGTCTGCAAGGGGATTGCGTGTCATGCCTTGCATGATTGCACCGGAGACAGCTAGCGCTGCGCCAACAAAGATGGCTGCAATTTCACGTGGTAGGCGGATTTCGCGAAGCAGCAAGATCTTTTCGCCCGTGGCATGGGAGGTCAATGCCATCCATACATCTCCCAGCGTCGTATCTGCTGCCCCGAACACCATAGCCACTGCAAATATCGCCACAAAACAAATCAATCCAGCAATCCATTTGTATACAAAAGAAACGGGACGTTCGGATTCATTCCTCATACCTTATTGCCCTAAAAAGCTTTTAATAAAGAAATTAAGCTGATAATCCAGCGTCAACGGATCATTGAAGTAGAATGCTTTTGCATCGGTTTCAAATACATGCTTGTTCTTGACGGCCGGAATATTTTTATACGTATCGGTTTGCTGGAATGAGTTATCGGCATCTTTGCTTTTGCTGAAAATGACATAGTCGCCGGCGTATGCGGGCAGAACCTCCAGGGACAACGCATAGTAACCTTCTTTAAGAGCCATTTCCTTCACTTTATCTGGCATTTTCAGCTTCATTTCCTGATATAGGATCTCGGTTCCGCGTCCCCAGTTGTCGCCGAATACGTAGAGCTGCTTGTCAGAGCTTTCAATGACGGAAACGGAGGTATTTTCACCAATTTTTGCCTTGATGTGATTGCCGGCCTTTTGAGCGCGTTGTTTAAAGTCGTCTACCCAAGCCATTGCTTCCTTCTCTTTATTTAATAGCCTGCCGATCTCCAGGTGCTGGGTCAGGTAATCGACTTTGCCGTAGGTATAAGTAACCGTAGGAGCGATTTTTTTCAGCTTATCTATGTTTTTAGTGTTGGATAACCCGATAATAAGGTCGGGGTCCAGCTCAATAATTTTTTCTAAATTCTCATCGGATACTTCTTGCACATTTTTTAATTTGGCATCAAAGTTCGGGTTCATTTTGGACCAGGAATCGACACCGACCAGATTGACGCCAAGCGATATTACGTTGCCTGTGAATGAGGAAAGCACAACAACGCGTTTAGGGCTGGCAGGGACTTGAATAGGGCCTGATTCAGACTGGTAGGTGATGGTTGCGGAAGTATGGGTATCTTTGGGGGAGGAGCCCTCGGGTGGTTTGGAGGATGGATTCCCACAAGCGCTTAAGATGACGATCATGAAGGTTAGAAGCGGGATCAATATTTTTTTCATCGGTTGTTACATTCCTTTCATCAAGTTGTAGGTCACGCACATGGGCTTGTCAGTTCGGGGATCTCGTCCGATTTCGGCATCGATCTGAAACACCTGCTTGAGCACCTCGTGCTCGATGACTTCTTCGCAGCTTCCTGCTTTTACAATTTCTCCGTCTTTAAGAGCAATGATATAGTCGGCAAAACGAGCCGCTTGGTTCAAATCATGAAGCACCATGACAATCGTACGCTCTTGCTCTGTATTCAGCTTTTGCAGAAGCTCCAAGACCTCAAGCTGGTGAGCCATATCCAAATAAGTCGTCGGTTCATCCAAAAAGATGATTTCCGTTTCTTGAGCCAGTGCCATAGCAATCCAGACACGTTGACGCTGACCTCCGGACAGTGCATCGACAGGACGGTATTTAAACGCTTCGGTTCCTGTAGCCTCCAGTGCCCAGCTAATAACCTCCATATCCTTTGGGGTCAGCCGGCCAAAGCCTTTTTGATACGGGAATCGGCCGTAGGATACAAGCTCGCCGACCGTTAAGCCGCTTGCGCCCTCAGGTGTTTGCGGTAAAATCGCCATCTTCTTGGCGAGCATCTTCGTATTTTCTTGAGCAATGTTGCCTCCATCTAAAATGACGGCTCCTGACTGATGCGGAATGATCCGTGTTATGGCTTTGAGCAGTGTGGATTTTCCACAGCCGTTCGATCCGATAATAGCTGTAATTTTCTTATCTGGAATCGCTACGCTGAGGTCTTTTACTATAAATCGTTCACCGTAGCCAATGTTCAAATGATCCGTGTATAGGCGAACCATGAGGAACCTCCTTTCAAGCATAACGGGCAAAATTATTGATAATGATTATCAATATCGACTATTTTAATACCATAAAATGATTTCAACCTCTTGTCAACCCATTCTTGAAAAAGTGGAAAATAGAGTGTACAGTTAATTGATAATGATTATCATTTTTAATTAGATCAGAAGGAGTGAATGAAATGAAGGGTGATGAGTTATTCGATGTAACCGTAATTGGAGGAGGCCCAGCAGGGCTTTATTCCACTTTTTATAGCGGACTTAGAGAAATGAAGACCAAGCTGATTGAGTATCAACCGCGGCTAGGAGGGAAGGTCCATGTGTACCCGGAAAAGATGATTTGGGATATCGGTGGGGTCACACCCATTCCAGGGGCTAAGCTCATTGAACAGTTAGTAGAGCAGGGTCTTACGTTTAACCCTGAGGTTGTGCTTAATGAGAAAGTGCAGTCGATTACACGTAATGATGAGGGGGTTTTTGAACTGAGCACAGCTTCGGGCCAGAAGCATTATTCTAAAACGGTCATTGTAGCCGTCGGAAGCGGCATCTTAAAGCCTGCGAAATTGGAAATCGAAGGTGCGGAACGATATGAGGTCAGCAATCTGCATTATACGGTAAAATCTTTGAAACAGTTTAAGGACAGGACGGTTGTTATCTCGGGCGGCGGGAACTCTGCTATCGATTGGGCCAATGAGCTGGAGCCGATTGCTCGGCAAGTGTATTTAACTTATCGGAAAGACTCTTTATCCGGGCATGAGTCACAAATCACACAGCTGAAGAATAGCTCCGTGATTTGCTACTTCCAAACAACCATTACAAGATTAATGGCAAATGCGGGTCACGAAGCGATTGAACGTGTTGAGCTGACACATCAGGATTCCGGTGAGGTCACCTATCTACCCATTGATGAAGTGGTCATCAATCACGGATATGAGCGGGATACGAATTTGTTGGAGAACAGCAGCTTGAACATTGACATCGCGGACAATTATTATATTGCAGGCAATTCCACCAGCGAGTCCTCGGTACCGGGACTATATGCGGCCGGAGATATTCTGATGCATGATGGGAAGCTGCATTTGATTGCTGGAGCCTTTCAAGATGCAGCCAATGCTGTGAATAAGGCAAAGCAATTCATCCAACCAGATGCCAGCAAAATCGCTATGGTATCGTCACATAACGAGGTGTTTAAAACCCGCAATAGGGAGCTGGTGAAGCGGATGATGGAGTCGTGAAATAGATGGAGAGTAAGCAATTACAATTTATGGTATAATTATTATCGTTGGAGTAAAGGTTTAGCTTCAATTAATGTGAAAGGAGAGAAGTATCGTGAACATTTCGGTGGACCAAAAGGGGAACTCTAAGGTAGCCATTGTAGAGAGCCCCGAAGTCGTAATAGGTGACGTTCAAGCGGCATTGGACTTGATGGCAACAGTAAAATACACTGACGATTGTCATAAAATCCTGATTAACAAGGCGAACATAGCAGAGGAGTTCTTCGAATTAAGAACAAAGCTTGCCGGAGAAATACTGCAAAAATATACGAATTATCAAGTGAAGCTAGCCATAGTCGGAGACTTTGAAGGATATAACAGCAAGAGCCTGAAGGATTTTATATATGAGTGCAACCATGGCAAGCAATTCTTCTTCGTAAAAGATAACGAGGCAGGCCTTGAAGCTCTACATAGCGTCAGTTAATGGAGGAGGATGCAAGTAAGAGTCCTTCAAATGCAAAAACAATCGGACAAAGCCGCAGGGCCTGAACCGATTGTTTTTTATTTTCACACCATATAGTAAGTGAAACTCTTGAAGCTCTTAGGCTTAGCGCCGCATTCTTTCTCTTCGCAGCAAGTAGATGAAATAAGGAGCGCCAATAATGGCGGTCATGATACCAACAGGCACTTCACGCGGAATGATAATGATTCGGCCCAGGCAATCTCCCAGAAGCATGAGGTCCGCTCCTAAGATTGCGGCTAGCGGTAGAAGCCACTGGTTAAGGCTTCCGACGAGACTGCGCGCCATATGCGGAGCCAGAAGCCCTATAAAGCCAATGGCTCCGACCGCCGATACCGAGATACCGGACAAGGTTACCGCCAATAGGAACAGCCAGAAGCGCTCGCGCACAATTTGCAAACCTAGAGAGACGCTAATTTCGTCACCAAGCTGGAATACGTTTAATTTCTTGAAGCTCCCGTAAGCAAAGGCAAGCAGCACAGCCATAGCGGGCAGGAGGTACTGCACCTGACTCCACCCGCGGCCCCATAAGCTGCCGGACATCCACAGCAGCGCCATGTTGACGTTGGTTGGATTCGTCACGATTAAGTATTGGATCCCCGCCTGAAACACGGCTCCTATGGCAACGCCGACAAGAGCCAATGATGCTGGAGTCAAAGTGAGCCTTTTGCTTAAGGCTAACAAGATAAGGAAAGCAGCGACAGCACCGGCAAAAGCAGCCAGCGGCAGTACATAAATAGGTGATTTGGGAAACAGGAAGATGACGGCCGCCGCCGTGAATCCGGCTCCCTTCGTAATGCCTATGACATCGGGGCTGGCCAGCGGATTACGTACCAGACTTTGCAGAATGCCCCCGGCAACGGCTAACCCGAATCCGGCCAAAATCGCTACGATGACCCGTGGCAGACGTAATTCATGAACGATGAAATAGGATGAGCTTGTCTGATTAAATAAGCTGCTGCCGACATCGGACAGTGGAATAGAAACGGCACCTACGCTGATCGAAATGACGCTTAATACGAGCATCACCAGGCAAGCCAAGAGGAGAATAAGTGTGTTTTTCATTTTTTAGATCCCCCTTGCCGCCGTGACAAATAAATAAAGAACGGCGCTCCAATGGCGGACGTCACGATACCCACCGGCGATTCGAATGGAAAAGCAATGAAGCGGCTGAACAGATCGGCATATACGAGCATCAAACCGCCAAGCAGTCCTGTAAGAGGCACGAGAACGTTCAGATTGGGGCCTGCCAGCGCTCGTGCGATATGGGGGACAATGAGGCATACAAAGCCAATCGGCCCGCATACGGCAACAGCAGAGCCCGCAAACACGATAACAAGCAGCATCCCTATCGCTCTAACAAGGGCAACCCGTTGGCCTAATCCCGACGCGATGTCGTCGTCAAGAGGCAGCAGACGGAAGGAAGGCACCATGAAGGCAAGCAATAGAAGGCCGCCGACCAAGAAGGGGAAGAGCGCTGCCACTTCGTTCCAGCCTGCTCGGTTAACAGAGCCGACAAGCCAGAATATCATACTCTCTGTGGAGTACTGGTTCAATATCATGGCGCCTTCCGTCAGCGAAGATAGCAGGAAGTGGACGGTAATGCCTGCAAGAGCCATTCGGACATATTGCTTGTGTCCGATGCCCGCTAACGACCATACGAGGAAAGCTCCGGCTATAGCTCCTAGGAAGGCAAGCGCCATCGAAGTCATGAGTCCTAATCCAGCGGACAGCACTAGTCCAAGAACAACGGCCAAAGAGGCCCCTGCATTAATACCGAATATATGCGGAGATGCAAGAGGGTTCTTGGTCGTAAGCTGCGTTAATAGACCGGCCAGCGCTAGCATAATACCTACCATGCAGGCAGTCAAAGTACGCGGCAGACGCAGTGTTTGGATATATAGATGAAGCTTTTCATGCCCTTGATAGGTCAGCGCTTCGAATAAGATACTCCAGGACATTTGTGCCTGGCCCCATTTGAGACTGAATAGCATGCCGCCGACTAGTAAGAGGGAGCAAATACAAAAAAGGAAGAGCAGAAACCGTGAGCGGTTCTGCTTCTCCATTCGAACTGAGGTATTCATTGCGGTTATTCTCCCAGCTGTTTTAAAATATCTTCGGCAATTTTCTCGGAACCGAGCATGCCACGGGATAACGACCAATCACGGCGTTCAACCATATAGACTTTGTTTTTAGCTACCGCATCAATTTTTTTCCACAAGGGGTTCGTTTCCCATTGATTGACGATGGTCACCTTATCCGTTGGCATAAGGAACAAGGCCTGCGGGTTCGTTTCAACCAACTGCTCCAATGTTAATTGAGGATAGGCCGTATCGCTTTTTAGCGGATCGTTGAAGCCCAGCATTTTCAACATCGAGCCGGAATAAGAATGATCGGAATGACCGAAGAATCCAGTTGGATTGACCACAGCAGGAAGAACCGTCAGGTTAGCGTTCTTGATTTTCTTTTTGGCTGCTTCCATTTTGGCTTGGTGCTCTTCGAGACGTTTCTTTCCTTCCGCTTCTTTGCCGACGGCTTTGGCGGTAATGATGTAGTTTTTGAGCATTTGTTCGTAATCGGCTTGGAAATCGTTCAATACGAGAATCGGTGCTATAGCTTTCAGCTGCGGCAGCGCGTTCTTATGTTTATTGATATCGACGATAATAAGATCGGGCTTAAGGGAGCTGATTAGCTCAATATTCGGCTCATAACGAGAGCCTACGGATGTATAGGATTTCAGCTGGCTTTTCACGGCATCCATGAATAAGTCCTTGCTGCCGTCATCGGCGATTCCTACCGGTTGAACACCTAGCGTCACCAGCATGTCTGTAAAGCTGAAGTCCATCGTAACGATACGTTCCGGTTTCTTAGGAAGCGTGACCGTTCCTTGAGCATCTTCTACTGTAATTTTGCCGTCGCTTGGCGCTGCAGTGGGAGAATTGCCTTGGCCCGTTTGACTTCCCTGACTGGAATTACTGGCGGTTTGACCGCAAGCAGCAAGGCTTATGGCAAGAACCAACGATAAAGTAAAGGTAAGGATGCGGATAAATCGATGTTGCATGATCGTTCCTCCTGATAATAATAATTATTCTCAATTGATTTTAGCCGCATATGAGAGGTTAGACCATATCTAATCTGAAGATTGAACATGTTATATTTTTAGATTTTATCCAAGCTTTTGAGGAAGTCGGTAGGAGAAGAACCCGTTTCTTGCTTGAAGGTCCGGCTGAAATGAAAATAATCCATGAAGCCGACAAGCTGGGCGACCTCTTTGGCTGGCAGATGGGTCTGCTGGAACATTTGCTTCGCTTTTTGTATCCGAAGTCGGCGCAAATAGTGGCTCATGGTGTCTCCAGTGAGGGTTTTGAACAGAACGGTATAGTGTCCGACACTCATTCCTGCCCGTTCTGCCAGCATGGGGAGCGTGAGCTTGAGCATATAATGCTCGTTCATATAGGAAAGGGACTCCTCCATACTAGCCGCAGAAGACTTGTCCTCTTGGGTCCATTGAGTCTCATATAAATAAATGAACAATATCCTTTCGAGGATGAGGCGCTTGCGGACTTGCTGTACGAGATGGGCTTCTTCAGACGGGGTATCGATATCCTCGGTCGTCCGAATGAGCTCGTCCAGCATGTATTTGATTTTGACCTCACTGAAGGTGCGAAGCGGACCATGCAAAGTCCAAGATCTGTTCTCGGGAAAAATGCGGTAAGAGATGATGATGTACTCGGCTGTTTTTGTCTTGGGAACCTGAATCGTAAAAGGGCTGTGATCGGGGGGGCAGGCGAAGCCTTGAGCAACCATAACAGGCTCCTGATTGCAGCCTGAGATCAAGAGATGACCGCGCAGCACGACAATGATCAGGTGTCGGTCGGGAGGGCTAACGATAGTTTGGGCCGTAGTGAAGGACTCCACTTGTTCGAATACCGGTATGATGGAAACGAGCTGTTGAAAACTCATGGCGGTTAGTCCCTTCTCTTCTTGTCTTCATGGTTGGTCTTTTCATCATACAATGAGGTCAGACAGCAATCAATGCAGTAAGGAGGCGCAGCAAACCTTCCGTTGCACCTCCCAGCTTTACAGGACAAGCTTTAAAGATTCTGTTTTTCATAAATTCGGATGCAAGTGATCATAGAACTAATGGCTATGACAAGAGCCAGTACAATAGGCAACAGATCCTGAACGATCGTTGGAATCGGGAATGTAATATGGAAGCTGATGTCGTTAGTTTGCATATATTTCATCACAGCTGGAACGATAAATGGCACGATGAAAATGCTAATGGAGAAAATATATCGGGCTCTTTCGAAGCCAAGGCGGTACTGCACCGGAATCATGATCGAGAAAACGACCGTTAGGATCAAAAAGCAGTACGCAAAATCGGAAAAGCTTAACATACCCATCTGATGCGGGATAAACCAGGCGGTGATTGTATATAAAATGCAGCAGCCAGTGAATAGGATCAACAAAAACAGATATTTCGATTGGATAATCGCAGCTCTACCGTAGGGAGTCGAGCATAGAAGGGCTGAGCCTTTGCTTTTATACTCTGACATGGATACCGAACTAAAAGTCAGGAACTGAATGTACAGCGTGCTTATAAAAAAGGCAAGGAAGCCTCCGGACGCAAGAAATTCCGTTTTTAACTTAATAAACACCGGAAGTATGATGGCAGCAAGGAACATAAGGATCATATACTTTTTCACTAGAAGGGAGTCTTTCTTCACCAAATTTAGCAGCATAGTCATTACCTCCTAATATATCCGAGCATGATATCTTCAATGGTAGGCTTCTCAATAAGAGCACTAGCGATATTTTCATATACAGCCGGTTTATTGTTGGTCAAGCCTTCAAAGCCATACGTAGTTTCACGCAGCGTTAGAAATAGGCTCCGAGTATGCTCATTAAGCTCTTTCTTGTCTCCCTTAACGAAGCCGTGCGTATCTAACAATAAGTCTTTATCCTCGTTTAAAATAATGTGACCTTTATCAATTAGAATGAGCATATCCGCTATTTTATCAAGGTCAGAGGTTATGTGCGTGGAGAAGAAGACACTTTTGCCGTCCTGCTCCATAAACTCTAACATAATCTCCATAATCTCGCTTCGTATTAAAGGATCAAGCCCGCTTGTCGGCTCATCCATGATCAGTAAATCAGCGTGATGGGATAGCGCTAAAGCAATGGCATACTTCATCCGCATCCCTTTGGACAAAGTCGATATTTTCTGATTTTGGTTTAGCTCGAAACGATCCATGTTTTTATGAAATTCGGCGTTATCCCAGTAGAAGTAAGCGGGAGCAAGTACGCTTTTCATTTCTCCCATGGTTAAATCCTCATAGAAGTAGCCTTCATCGAACACGATACCGATCCGATTCTTCAATTCTCGCTCATGCTTATCCATATCTTTACCGAATAACTGAATTTTCCCGGAATCTTTTAGTGTTAAACCTAGAATGGATTTAATGGTTGTCGTTTTTCCAGCTCCGTTAACCCCGATAAAGCCGGTGATGCAGCCTTCCGGTAAAGAGAAGCTGACATCCAGTAATCCGAAGGAACCCCTATTCATGTTCAAACCCTCTACTTCCAAAACAGCACTCATTGTTCACTATCTCCTTCCTCGAATAGTAGATCCATCATTTGGTACAGCTCGCTTTTACTGATGCCGAGCGAAAGGGCTGCATTCCATGCTTCAGTAAGCTTCGCTTCGACCATCCGCCGCTTGGATTCTCGCAAAAGCTCCAGGTTTCCTTGAGCGACATAGGAGCCCTTTCCTGCCCTGGTAGTAATGAAGCCTTCTGTTTCAAGCTCATCGTACACCCTGCGGGTGGTCAGTACGCTCACGTGCAGGTCGTTAGCCAGTGCACGAATAGAGGGAAGAAGCTCGCCTTCGGCTAATTCTCCTCTAAGAATGGCATCCTTAATTTGTCCTTTTATTTGTTGATATATTGGGGGATCCGATACGTTAGAAATAATAATTTTCGTAATCCTTCACTCACTCTCAACTGTGTATGTAGTTCATGTACAGAATATACAGATAGCCCGGCAAAGTCAACATGCATTCATTTACAAAATAAGCCTTTTGTAAGAAGCCGTTCAAACGTCGAAAAGAGAGAGACATACGTCTCCCTCCTAAGCGGCGTCGTAAAACGGTTTAGACCAAGCTGCGTTTCGATAGGCACTATAAACCCACGCTACCTATAGACATTTTTCAAAACACATATATGGCACCGGCCGAAAAGGGAATTTGATCTCTCCAACTGGCCGATATCCGGCCCTACTATACATGCCCACTGCGCCGGGATTTTTAGTGTACACATCCAGACGGATGCTGCTATTTCCTTGCTCTCTCGATAGGTTCTCAGCAAATTGAAGCAGCTGTTTGCCAAGTCCTCTCCCTTGATAGTCTGGATGAACAGCCAAGCGATGGATACAAGCGAATTTCCCTCGGTTATCATTCCATTGTAGTGCAGCATATTTCCCGCTTTGTTTGGCGTCAAGCACGACAACAGCTACGATTTGATCATCCATTTTCATTCCGTAAAGGTTTTTGTTGCGCAGATCGCTCCCTATGACAAAGCCGTTTGGATAAAACCGATCCCATTGCTCGATACCTTGTCGCTGTAAATCCTGTGTGACCGATCGAAACAAGGACATCACCGCATTTTTATCTTTACTATCCAATCGGACAATACTCATACTAGAACCTCCTTCAGATTCGAGCCTTGTTTGATCTCATTCAATCGTTTAGCGGAATGCTTCCTATATATGACCGTCCATGCAATAGCAGCGCCGATAAATCCGTACAGAACAAGGTTAGAGAAAGCGAGAAATTCAGCAACGGTAAGCTGGAACACCATGATGGTACGGACGGCGGCTTCCAGAAGGAGCAGGATTCCCCATACAAAAGTCATCAGTCTCATGACATAACGGAAGTACCCGTAATTCCAGTTCTCCGCAAAATCAGGATTATCTATAAAACGCTTCGCCAGATAGAACATGAGCGGCCGGCGGAAGAGCAAGGAACCGAGGAAAACAGCGCCTACAGAGCCGGTGATCATCGATTCACGAATAAGCAGAATTTTTTCGCTACCGCCCATCGCAACAAGAACCAAAGTGACAATCAGAGTGAACAGCATCACGGAGCCAAAGGCATCCAGCTTGCGATGCTTGATAAGATAAATCACATTGTCTGCCAATGGGACTAAGGTTGCTATGGAGAGCGCAGCGATGCTGGTCATGTAATCGGAGAGCCAGACATAGAGCGCCCAAGGGAGGATACCATTAACAAGCAGCGTTAAAGCAATGGATAATCGTTTTGACATGTGAATCAACCTCTCTTTGACAGGTATTAACCTGCGCTTGTTTTTTAAAAACCGACCATCGGTTTGTTATTGAAATCATAATATAACACAGACCAGCGGTCTGTCAATACATAATTTAGAATTATTTTCCTTGGGCTTATACTACCTTAGGAAGGGAGGGAGTAAATCCAGAATGAGAGCATATTATTAGGGCATTAGGAGGTGAACAATGCAATCCCATCACCTACATAGTACGCCGCTCGTCTTTATTCCAGGGCTGTTCGGATCAATGAGTCATGTTATTGTCCCCGGGACAGGGGGCTGGGGCTTCGGCATCGCTGGGGTATTTTATGAGCCTTTTGTTATGGAGCTGGAAAGCATGGGCTATAAAAGAAATACGACCTTGTTTGTAGCTTTTTATGATTGGAGACAGCCCATTACGTATTCAGCACACACTTATCTGGTTCATGCCATTAAAGAAGCGAAACGAATAACAGGCGCAAGCAAGGTGAACTTAGTCGGACATAGTATGGGCGGAATGGTGGCCAGAGCCTATACGCAAAGCGACTACTATCAGAGAGATGTGGATCAGTTGATCATGATGTGTTCACCTAATGCAGGATCTCCGGCTAATTATAGCTATTGGACAGGAGGGACTATCCAGTACCCATCGGGAGTTCATCCTAATGTCGTCTCTTTGTATATGCATCAATACTTAAACTATTTGTACCGACTGTACCCCACCAACAAAATAGCTGCTCTCCGTACTCACTTTCCGAGCTTATCCGATATGATTCCTTCTAAGGCTTACGGCGATTACCTCATAGTGCGTGAGAACGAATCGTTACGGCTTATTCCATACAGCATTATGCAGGTGAAAAATACGTTTCTAGATCATTTAAACGCGGACCAAGATATCCTCAAAAGGCGGGAGATAGACGTTACCCTAATCGCCGGGATAGGTCAAAGCACTATTCAAAACCTTCAGAAGACTTCTGATTCTACAACCTTTATAGAGGGAACTGGAGTGATGTGGGCCGCAGTAAACAGTGATGCTGGAGACGGTAACGCGATGGTAAGCAGTGTGTTTGTAGTAGACGGAGACAAGTATTTGGTAGAAGGAGACCATATGGAAGTATTATTCAGAAGCCGCTCTATTTTGAAAAAGAAGCTTACCTGAAACCGATGGCAGTACAGTTGAGCGTACACAAAGGATACTCCTTATCATGTCGAAGGGTCGACAGAGGGGGATCCTTATTTATATTTTCCTACTATCATCTGACAAAATACCAAATATTATTTGATAAATAGGGTTAAGGTGTATACAATTAAGACAATGTTTGGAAACGGTTAATGAAAGAGGGATTGATTTGGCTATCATTGATGTTATTAAATTTAATGGAATAGCGAATCGAAATTGGTTGGTTTACCGTTACCCCGGCGATAGCTTTGTGTATGGTTCACAGCTTATTGTGGGTGAGGGGCAAATTGCCGTTTTTGTAAAAGGCGGAAGGGCGCTTGACTACTTCACAGCAGGCACCTATAAGCTTAAAGCGCAAAATATTCCACTGTTGCAACCGGTAATAAATCTCCCCTTTGGCGGTAGAACCCCGTTCTCAGCAGAAATATTCTTTATTAATACAACCGCCAAGCTGGATGTTTTATGGGGGACTAGTGATCCGATCAGTCTGATCGATCCTAAATATGGGGTACGCTTAAGAGTAAGGGCATTCGGCCAAATGGGTCTGAAAATCACGAATTTTCGCGTGTTTTTAACGGAACTTATTGGTGCTGTTGGTGATGCGCAGGTAGTCAAATACGATACAGTAATTAGCTATTTTAAAGGCGTTACGGTCTCAAAGGTGAAAACGATTATTTCGGATATGATTATAAATCAAAAAATATCGGTGCTAGAAATAGCCCCGCGGCTAGAGGATATTTCCGAGAAAGCTCAAGATAGCATTACCGGTGAATTTGAACGGTTTGGCATTGATATTATCAACTTTTACTTATCGTCTATTAATTTCCCTGACGAAGATTTTGACATGATTAATAAGCTGTTAGGTGAAAAAGCGGCATTCGACATTATAGGGGAAAATCGATACAATGTGAAGCGCTCGTTTGATGTTATGGAGGCCGCAGCGGGTAATGAAGTAGGAGGAAGCATGGCGGCTGCCGGTATGGGCTTTGGTCTTGGGGCTGGAGGCGGTATGGCTATCGGTAATACATTTGCCCAAACCGCTGGAACGGTTATGCATAACGCTGTAGGAGGTCCTTCCTGCAAAGCATGTGGACATGCGAACGAGGTAGGGGCTAAATTCTGCGGCAATTGCGGTGACAAACTAAGCAAGGAACAGATAGAATGCTATTCCTGTCAAACTTTAGTTGATGAAGATGCGAAGTTTTGTTCCAATTGCGGCAGTTCCATGATGTCTAAGCCTTGTCCGGGCTGCAATAAGGAGAATAAACCCGGAACCAAGTTCTGTGCTGAATGCGGCACCAAGCTGGGGGGTTGAATGTGAGTAGACCTGATTTCAGATGGCTTCGTTTGTGTACAGCCGCAGTCTTCGATATTGCAGCTATAATCATGTTTGTGAAATTTGCGCTGCTCTTGGCAGAACCTATTAAACTAGTCTTAGTATGCGTTATATTTGCTGTTGGCATCATCCTAATAAATGGAATTCTGATTTTGCCTGAGCTGTTTTTGAGAAATAGCAGCTTTCCATACCGCGTATCCTTTGTTCTGCTATCCATCGTATACTTCCTAGTTTCGAATCTTATTTCCTTGCTCTTCGTTTCAGGAAGCATCGTGTGGTACACAGGCTGGGAGCTGTTTATCCTGGCTCTGTATGTAGGTATATATGCTGTCCTGGCGTTCTTTGCACAACTAGAATCGAAGGACAGAAATAATACGGCGCTGGAGCAGGATGCCAGAAACTCGATCCGTACACAGCTTATGAATATTGAGACAGCCTTAGCTGAAAAAAATACAGATGGTACCACTTCTTCTGTCTTAAAAGCTTTTAAATTGCTTAAAGAGCGAATCCACGCCTCCACACCATTCGGAAGAATAACAGGCAATAGCCAAGTGATGGAGTTGGAAAACAGAGTGAGGGTGAATCTGGAGTTTTTGCAGCTGCATACGAAATCTAGCATCCATGACGGCAACAAAAATGATATTTTGAAGCTAATCGAAGAAACCCAAGGACTTCTATCTAATAGGGAAGCCTTAAATGTAAAATGATATAAAGAGAGGAGCTCGTATCTATGAGCACAAAAAACTGCCCATCCTGCGGCGCGCCGGTTGCATTGAACACAACGGAATGTAAGTACTGCGGAGAAGAATTTGCTATGACTCCGCCGCCAAATCCTCAAATTCAACAAAATGTTCCTCGTGAAACACAGTCCGTGGTTAGTAACCATATTTATGTGAATACCTCGTCTGAGGCAACTGTGGTGATAACTGGTGGTAAAAGCAAGGTTCTTGCGGGGATATTGGCTATCTTATTCGGTGGATTAGGCATCCATAAATTCTATTTGGGCAAAGTAGGATGGGGTATTGTTTACATACTGTTCTGCTGGACCTACATTCCTTCTCTGCTTGGCCTAATTGAAGGCATTATTTATCTTGCTTCAAGCGAGGAGAATTTCGATAGGAAGTATGGTAGAGGCAGAGCGTTTTAATGCCATTGGAGTGCAAACATAGTCTTGTAAAAAAGTAAGACGCCCGTTCTTTCCTTAGTGAAAGAGCAGGCGTCTTTTTGGCATGACCGCGTTTTCTAGCATGACTTATTCCTCTTCATCCCATTTGCGTGAGTAAGCTTTCTTGGTAATCCAGAAGGTTAAGCCCAGTACGATAACTAAGCAAACAATCGACCAAAAGATGATGACACCCATTGTTAACACGATCCTTTGTCATATTTTAAATTCCGGGCCATTCAACACTAATCTTGTGTAGTTTGCCCATATCCCTGTTCGAATAAGTCAGCGTGCGTGCTGATTGAATATAGAATGCTTGTACCTGTATTGTATCATGATGTCTGTTCTATCTGACTATTGGAATATGGCGATATTATAAAACAAATGATGGATAATCATCAACCCAATTTAATTCAATGAATAATCATCGTGCATGGAGGATAATCATGAACACTTTTTTCTGAGCCTATCCTGCAGTGGGCTTCAAGCCACAAAGGGGGTTCATATCCAGCAAATTGGTGCTGTATGGGGCCGTTTGGCCAATCATTGGAATCATCTGTGCTGATTGGTTAAGAAATGGATATTATTTGAAACGGATATTTGAAGTAAACTGAGAGAGACTGAGTTCCTAATTTGTGGGATCTCGATTTTGCTTATGAAAGGAGGAAGCGATCTCGGCTTCAATTAACCATACCCTATCGAGGAGGTTTTTTATGCGTTTAAAAAGAATGTCCGCAGCTGTTCTTACCGTATTCACATTGGCTTTTAGCCTTCTAGCGACCTCAACAATCCCTTATGTAGGTGTCTCCAAGGTAGAGGCGGCCTCCACAGGAGGCTACTCTACAGCAACTGGCTCAACGGATACTGCTGTGACGGTAACCACTCTAGCTGAATTACAGAGCGCCTTTAACGCCGGTAAACACCATATTATCATTAAGGGCAACATTTACGGAGGTTCCCAGCTCACGACCCTGACCTTTGCCAGCACAAGCTGGAACAATGTTACGATAGAGGGAGCAAGCGGGGGTGGAGCCGTTCTACAAAACATTCAGCTTAAATTTAGCGGAGAGCAATTAGCAACCGGTACAAATATTGAAAATATCGTCATCAAAAACATTACCTTCTACGGTAATATTACCGATCTGCAAAATTTGAGCGGCGCAGCTATTCAGCCGGGAGGAAGCGGGACAAATTATTTGGGGCTTTCTTTCCGTCGCACCAGTAACGTATGGGTCGATCACTGCACAATTTATAACACTAGTGATGATCTATTGGTGGTATCCAAGGGCTCGGATAATGTCACGATATCGTACTGTCACTTTTATTTCACGACCAGTTGGTTGAACATGAACCCGAATCCGATGTGGAACTGGGTTGGAACCAATCAGGATCTTGCCTCTGAACGGCTCGCAATGGTCATCGGAGCCAACAAGAGCGACTCGTATACATATGGAGGCGGCAAGCTTCACGTAACGATGCACCATAATTGGTTCGGGCCGAATATGAAAGGGCGTCCGCTCATGCGCGGGTTCGTCCATCTGTACAACAATTATTTTGATAACAGCTCGACGCCTTCCGGAACGAATTCCGCTGGATCGTCGCAGCAGCAGTACAATGCCAATCAGATTGGCAGCGGCAGCGTTATTTACTCGGAAAGCAATTATTTTTACAAGACGAATCAAAGCAATCAAATAGGCCTAGACAGCTCAGGAGATTCTTACTCCTTCTATGAGCGGAACAATACTTACAATGCTACAACGGGTACTTCGGCGACGGGTGCCTCTTACCCTGGCTCGCTGCCATTCTCTTATAGCTACTCCCCGGATGCAGCCAGCAATGTGCCTAATCTGGTTCAAGCGAATGCCGGACCGAAATGATCTCCCTAGGAGGGCGGCCCCGCTGCTCTGGTAGCAAGATAAGTTCCCGATAGCAGGGTATCTGGTACGTAATACGCTATCTGTATCGTAAGTGTGATCGAAAATAGGACTTCCCAATATCCTGTAAGCTTCTTATTATAGGATAGGTGGGAAGTCTTTTTAAACAGTATAGAATTTATGAATTTCGGGGCTCCCCGTAAAGTACCTGAAGCAGCTTCGAAGCCAAGGCCCCACTTTGTGGGGCTATTTTACCTTAGGCAATATTGGATGTGAAATAACTGCCCTTAACCCCTTGTTTTAGTAATCTAATTTTGGGACAATAATAGGACTGAATTTATAGATTTGAAAAGAGGATATGATATGAATAAAGAATCCATTTATGGATTAACTTTGGATCAATTAATAGATTGGCTGCAGGAACATGGTCATAAAAAATTTCGCGCCATGCAGGTGTGGGATTGGCTTTATAGGAAGCGGGTAACGGACTTCTCTGAAATGGCCGATGTTCGCCCGGAGTGCATTCAATTACTGAAGGATCATTTTGTTATTTCAACGTTGAATGAGCATATGAGGCAAGAATCGTCAGATGGGACCATTAAGTTTTTGTTCAATCTCCATGACGGTAATCTGATCGAGACGGTACTCATGAGACATAAGTTCGGGTTATCGGTATGCGTGACTACGCAGGTCGGCTGTAATATCGGGTGCAGCTTCTGCGCGAGCGGCTTGCTGGCTAAGAGCCGTGACTTAACCGCTGGAGAAATTGTGGAGCAGATCATGAAGGTCCAGCTGCATCTGGACCAAGCGGGCCAAGATGAAAGAGTCAGTCACATCGTAGTGATGGGAATCGGCGAACCGTTCGATAATTTCAAGAACATGTCTGACTTTATCAATGTGGTCAAAGACCACAAAGGGTTGGCCATCGGATCAAGACATATTACGGTTTCAACAAGCGGCCTTGCCGACAAAATCATCGAATTTACGGATTCTGATTTGCAGGTGAACCTGGCGATCTCTCTGCATGCTCCAAACGACGAGCTTCGTACACGGATTATGAAAATCAACCGCGCCATCCCGCTGAGCAAATTAATGCAAGCTATCGATTATTATTTGGACAAAACGAAACGGAGAATTACGCTGGAATATATCCTGCTCAGGGACGTTAATGATGGCAAGGAGCATGCTCTCGAGCTGGCTGAGCTGGTTGGTGACAGACGTCAACTGGCCAACGTCAACCTGATTCCGTATAATCCGGTCGATGAGCACAGTCAATACCAGCGGAGCGAGCAGGAATCTATCGTGGCTTTCTACGATACGCTGAAAAAACAAGGCATCAGCTGCAGCGTTCGTCTGGAGCACGGAACTGATATTGATGCCGCTTGCGGACAGCTGAGAAGCAAACAGATTAAACAATCGATTGGGTAAATAAAAAGCACATCCTTTTGGATGTACACAGGCTGTCGAGAAACCATGAATCTTCAGATGTATAGGTGGTACTCCGGTGGGGTATCCCCCTCCAGCCGCTGTTGTTATCGGGAAGATTTTAAATTTTTCAGCGGTGATTTCACGGGTTTCAAAGGCGGACATAAACTCCTCCGAGGTATACCCCACCTACCTATATAGCAAATTTCTGAAGAAACAGGTTTATCGGCTGGCTAAGCACATCCTATTTTGGGGATGTGCTTTTTATGTTACTAGGGAGTAAAAGGACCCATAGACGCCTTGTACCAAAGGCTACTTCCGAGTAAAGGCCATACTTAATGCTGGATGACGAATTCATCCCACTTTTTGCCGTCCACATCATAGGCTTGATATGTTAATGAATTACCTTCGATCGTAATCCCCGCGAACATCGGTTTCCCATTTTGGAAATGTACCTTATGGTAGAACTGATCCTTCTTCTTTTCGTTCATTTTGGCTCCGGAAGCGTTGGTCACAACATATACCGTTCCTTCGTGGTTTACAACCGGCCCATCCCCCGTACCGGCTACTTTTCCATTACGCAAAGGATACGATCTGGAGTACTCGTGATTATGACCCTGTAAGACAAGGTCTACCTTGTATTCGTCAAACAGAGAAGTCCACTTCTCGGTCTTCGTGTACATATTCCCGCCGTAAGCTCCTCTATGTACAGCTACGATCTTCCACAGCTTGTCGGTATGAGCGAGGTCATTACGGAGCCATTTGGTCTGTTCGTTAATATTGGATTCGGTATTCAATACAATGAAATGCGCGTTGCCGTAATCAAACGAATAATTTGTTCCTGGGGTAGAGCCTTCCGCTCCATTAACAGGCAGATTAAAGTGGGCGAGATATCGATCTGCATTTTTATCGATTTCATCGTGATTGCCGGTAACTGGCATGAACGGGAACTGCTTCAGCCAGCTCTTCGTCTTTCCGAAGAAGTAGTCCCAACCTGTTTCATCCTCAGGATCTTCCGTCAAATCGCCATTATGAACAACGAAACGGGCTTCCGGGAACGTCTGGAACGCTTTGTCCAGTGCGCGCCCCCATATCTCAAAATCCCCCTCGGTCACTCCTTGCGAATCGGTAACGTTAATAAACGAGAAAGCGCTCGTTCCTACCACCTCTGTCATGAAGGAAGAAGGCTCGCTCCATCCCGTATCTTTGCCGCTTCCGACCCGATAGGAATACGCGGTTCCCGGCTCGAGTCCAGTAATTTCCGCTTTGTGAACCCCTTGAGTATGCTTCTTGTCCGTCTTGATCGGCGTTGTCGTAGCTTTTAGCGTATGAACCTGATTGCCAGTGAAATTGATCACCCCGGCGCCTTTTATCCATTGAATGACAGCCCCTTCATCGGGATTATCGGTGTACCAAGTGAATGCACGGCTCGTGCGGGCATCTCCCTTAATCGTAGTTACCAACGACTTGGGTGCACTGGATCCGGTCGAACCTTCCTTCTTTTGCGATTCCAGCCATAGGGCCACACCCACTACAATAACGGCCAACACTATCAGCCAGACGACGATTTGATATCGGCCCATATTAGACAGCTCCCTTAAAAATTCGCTTTGTTAACCCAGTGTAAATCTAATGTAAAGGGATTGTAAACTTTCAGTTGCTGCTCAGGGTGCGCTAAGCGTGAGTTCAGTTAGGGAAGATACAATACTTTTTGTAACGAAGAAACAACAGGAAGGAAATAGAACAGTCCAACATAGATCGTTGACGTGATATAGAAAGAGGTGTGACATGAGCAAGAGCTTGAAATATCGTCATGAACTGAAGTTTTTCATCAATCAGCATCAGTTTCATATTATCCGACAACGTCTTAAAAGCTTGATGCGCCAAGATAAAAACGTCGGTCCCTCAGGAGAATACCATATACGGAGCTTGTATTTCGATGATATGAACAATAAAGCGCTTCACGAGAAGCTGGGTGGAATTCGAGATCGGGTCAAATACCGTATCCGTATCTATAACGTTCAGGATAATGTCATTCATTTTGAGAAAAAGATCAAGTTCAACGACTATATTGCGAAAGTCAAAGAGCCGTTGACTCGGGAGATGTACGAACAGATCGTCGCCGGGCAATTCGAGGCACTGAACAACCCGGATAAGCCGCTGTTTCTTGAACTATATCAAGAGATGAATCACCATCTGCTGCGGCCCAAGGTCATCGTCGATTATGTCCGGGAACCGTACGTATGTCATAACGGAAATGTCCGAATTACATTCGATAAGGAATTAAGAACCGGTCTTCATTCTACGGATATATTCAACAAACAATTGAATCCGGTCCGGGCTATCGATGAGAATCTGATTATTCTTGAGGTGAAGTACGACGAGTACATTCCTGATTATATCAAGATTGCGCTGCAGCTCGAAGGGCTGAACAGACAGTCAGCATCCAAATATGTCATTTGCAGAAAGTTTTTGAAATATAACACTTGGGAGGATTATTGATCTATGGAAACTAACACAACAACGGCCACGAATTTCTCGGATTTATTAAAAAAGTCGGTAGTCAACAACTTTGTCTCGGACATTAACATTTCGAAAATACTGCTTTCGCTGGCAGTCGCCTTTTTCATTGGATTCTTTATTTACTTACTGTACAAACGGGTCTTCAGCGGCGTCTTGTATTCCAAAAGCTTCAACATCTCACTTATCGGCATGTCCATGGTAACGGCAATGGTGATTATTGCAGTCAACTCGAACCTGGTGTTATCGCTTGGTATGGTCGGCGCGCTGTCTATCGTTCGTTTCAGAACACCGATTAAAGACCCTACCGATCTGATCTTCTTGTTCTGGGCTGCTGCCGCGGGAATCGTATCCGGAGCCGGTTTCTACACGTTAGCTATTGTTGGTTCAGTGATAATCGGTCTGGTCATGTTCTTCTTTATTAAAAAATCTTCCTTTGAAACACCATACTTGCTAGTCATCAATTGCGAGGGAGATTCAGCAGAAAAAGAAGTTCATACTCTTGTAGGTCGGCTGGTAAAAAGATATAACGTCAAGCAAAAAACAGTAACTCACGGCAATATCGAAACGACATTGGAGATTCGCCTTCGCGATAACGAGGGCAACTTCGTGAACCAAATCAATGAGCTACAAGGCGTGAAGAATGCCGTGCTTATCAGCTATAACGGTGATTATGTATCTTAAGAATGGAGGGTGTTCAGAATGAAAGCGAAAGCGATAACGCTTCTTCTATGCATCTGCCTGATCTTGGGATTGACCGGATGTGGAGTGACGAGCAGCGGGAGCAAAGCAACCACCGGGAGCGCGGTGACGGCTAGTACCGCTAGTTCGGAGAAGGAGAAGAGTATAGACGAGAACGTATTTCCGAAGGAAAAAGTGATTGATGTGAAAATTACGCTGGACTCGAGCGATTTTCAGGATATGCTGGACAATGCCAGTGCGGAGGAATTCAAAACCGCATCCGTTGATTATAACGGCAAGCATATAGATAATGTCGCTGTCAGGACCAAGGGGAACCTTAGCCTTCGGAGTGTGGTGAATTCGGATTCCGATCGGTACAGCTTCAAAATTGCCTTTGATGAATATATATCAAGCCAAAGTCTCGAAGGAATAACGAAAATTAATCTTAACAATAATTACAGTGATCCTACTTATATGCGGGAGTTCCTCACTTATGAACTTGCCGAACAGATGGGTTTGCCAACCCCTAAATACTCTTATGTGAACTTGTATGTGAACAATGAGCTTAAAGGACTTTATTTAGCTATAGAACAAATAGGGGAGTCTTACCTCGAAAGAAATTTCGGCAATGCCACTGGGGCATTATACAAGGCTAATGGCGGAAACGGCAGCGAGTTGAATTGGCTGGAGAAGGCCAGCGCCTATACAGGGCTCGACTTAAAATCAGGCTCAACTAAAGGGGAAGAGCTTCTTGCCATGGTCAACGAACTGAACAACGGTTCTGATTATGAAAAGGTGCTGGATGTCGAAGAGGCACTGAAGTTTATAGCTCTCAATATGACTACTGCCAACATGGACAGTTATTTGGGAGGCAATAAACATAATTATTATTTGTATGAGAACAAAGGAAAATTCTCCGTGCTGCCTTGGGATTACAATATGGCGTTCGGAGGCCTTGGAGGATCAAGCATTCTCATGGATGAGCCGACGCAGGGCTCATTGTCGGAGCGGCCGCTGATCGATAAACTGCTTAAGGTTGATCAATATAAGGAGCAATACCACCAAATTGTTAGCGAAATGATTCAAGGCTATTTATCGGACGCGAAGTTTGGGACGCGTGTTCAAGAACTATCTAATATGATTTCTTCTTATGTGGAAAAAGATCCGACAGCCTTCTATACGTATGAACAATATCAGCAAGGAGTAACTCAGCTCAAAACATTCAACTCGCAAATGGTTGCCAGCCTTACGAAGCAGCTCGACGGCACGAGCCCTTCCTCGGGAGACGGTTCCGGGAGCGGCGGCGGTATGGGCGGTGGCATGGGAGGAGGAATGCCGGGCGGTGGTATGGGACAAATGGGCGGTGGTAATAACAACGGCAAGAAAGGCCAGCAGGTCCAAGCCAAAGCCGCAGCAGCCGATGGTCAGGCGGGCCAGCAAGCGCAGAACGGCCAAGGCGACCAGCAAGCGCAGAACGGCCAAGGCGGCCAGCAAGCGCAGAACGGCCAGGCGGGTCAGCAAGGGCAGAATGGCCAAGTGGGCCAGCAAGCGCAGAACGGCCAGGCGGGTCAGCAAGGGCAGAACGGCCCAGCGGGCCAGCAGATGGGTCGCCAGGGTGGACCTGGTGGCGGTCAAGGAGGCGGCTTTGGCGGACCCGGTGGTGGCGGTCCAGGCGGCCCGGGTGGCCAGCAGCAACAGCCGCAAGGCAGCGTAAGCGAAGCTGTTACAGCAGGTATAGCCTTTGTAGTGCTGTTAGTGGCTTGCTGCATTGTGGTGCTGTATAAACGCAAAAGACTGTAGGTAGAGGCCAGGGAGCTCTTCAGCTCTCTGGCTTTTTCGCTACTGTTGCATGGGTATAGCCATGTCAGCTGCAAGGGTATAAAACGGAAAGCAACGGGCAGGAGTTTGGGGCTTCAAGGCCTTTGTTTTTTTGTGCGTGCCCAGGTTCTTTTATAGCAGATATTAGGGCTGAAATGCTGGGTATCGAGAGGCAAAAGAAGCGATAAACCTTGCGGTATAGGCAGTAAATTCCAAGAGATAATGGTATTGTGCTCCCCACCAGCGAATCTTGTCGTATTATGAGAAATTTCCTCTTGAAACGATAGGAAGTAGCGTGTACTATATACAAAGTAAAACTTCATAAGAACTCGTATAATTATGGGGATATGGCCCATTAGTTTCTACCGGACGACCGAATGAATCGACCGACTATGAGTGAAAAGCGCATCTAGGGTTCCGTTTCTTTTCTTCTATTGGAAAGGACAGGCTGGTCCGAGCGATGCGGGCACTTTGCGTGCTACACCAATAGGGACAAAAACCCAGAAGGACAGGCTTCACTTGAGAGAAGAAGAGCTCAAGGAACCTGTCCTTTTTTTTCACATAGGAAGGTTAACTTCCCTATATCGTAGGGAAGAACTTTCCTATTGGCGATAAAAACTTCTTCCGCTAAACGCGGTCGCGCATCTATGAATGGACGTCGATAGACGTTTTTCTTAATTAAAAAGGGGCGATACACAATATGAAACTACTTCAAGAACGCATACGTCAAGAGGGATTGATCCTGTCCGATACGGTACTGAAGGTGGACTCCTTTTTGAATCACCAGGTTGATACCCAGCTCGCGTTGGAGATCGGCAATGAGTTTGGACGAATTTTTGGCGACAAGCCTATCACCAAGGTACTTACTATCGAAGCTAGCGGTATTCAATTTGCCATGGCTGCTGGCATTGCGCTGGGTGTTCCATTCGTTTATGCCAAGAAGAAGAAAGCTGTCACTCTGGCAGAAAACGTATTTTCGGCACCAGTGCATTCGTTTACCCGCCAAGAAACGTACCAAGTCAGCGTTTCCCAGAAATACCTCGGTCCGAACGATAGAGTGCTGATTGTTGATGATTTCTTAGCAACTGGAGCCGCTTTGGTTGGATTGGTTGATATTGTGAAAGAAGCGGGCGCTGAGCTGGTTGGCGTTGGCTGCGTTATTGAAAAGAGCTTTCAGGAAGGCCGCGGTTTACTAGAAGCTAGAGGCATTGAGGTGCACTCTTTGGCTCGAATCGCTTCGATGTCTCCAGGCGTGGTGAATTTTGTTGAGGATAGTCCATTAATCCAAAAAGTCTAGGGGAGAAAAACAGAATGTTAAGCAAACAAAAGGTAGTGACCTTGGGCTTCCAGCACGTGCTCGCCATGTACGCCGGGGCTGTCGTCGTGCCGCTGATCGTCGGAGGAGCGCTTAAGCTGACTCCCGCCCAAATGGCTTATTTGATCGCAGCGGATTTATTTACGTGTGGACTAGCTACGATTTTACAGGTCATGGGAACGCGGTTTTTTGGCAGTCGATTGCCTGTTGTATTGGGCTGTACCTTTACGGCAGTGGGCCCGATTATTGCCATTGCCTCAACCTCGAACTTAGCGACAACGTACGGGGCGATCATCATATCCGGCTTATTTGTCGTTCTAGCCGCGCCGTTATACGGCAAAATGCTGAAGTTCTTCCCAACCATTGTGACGGGCTCGGTTGTAACGATCATTGGACTCTCCTTGATTCCCGTAGCTATGAACAATGTGGCAGGTGGTCAAGGCGCCCCGGATTTCGGACAGCCTAACAACTTGCTGCTAGCTCTTATCACGCTGCTCGTTATTCTAGTAGTGAACCGCTTGGCAACCGGATTTCTTCGTGCCATTTCGGTTCTTGTCGGCTTGTTGGTCGGGACGATTATCGGCTACTTCATGGGTATTGTTCATTTCTCCTCGGTTGCGGAAGCATCCTGGTTCAGCATTGCACAACCTTTTTACTTTGGCATTCCTCAAATTAGCATTACGGCTATTATTACGATGATTATCGTCAACATTGTCAGTATGGTAGAGTCTACAGGTGTTTATTTTGCCGTAGGCAAAGCGACTGATCAAAAGGTCGAACAAAAGCAGATCGTCAACGGTTTGCGTTCCGAGGGTTTGGCTATTATGCTGGGCGGTATTTTCAATGCATTCCCTTATACAGCTTTCTCGCAAAATGTCGGTCTTATCTCCTTGACTCGAGTGAAAACGCGGGATGTGATTTTTGCCGCGGGCGGCATTATGGTGATTCTCGGTCTGCTGCCTAAGCTGGCTGCTCTAACGACCGTGATTCCGAATGCAGTGCTTGGTGGAGCGATGATAGTCATGTTCGGCTCGGTGGCTGCTTCAGGGATTTCGATTTTGTCCGAGGTCGATTTGCGCAAAGAGCGTAACCTATTGATTGCGGCTTGCAGTATCGCAGTTGGTTTAGGCTCGGCGACGCTTCCCCAAATGTTCGACCTGCTTCCTGACTTTGCCAAGATGCTGCTGCAAAACGGGATCGTATCCGGTTCGTTGACCGCTATTATTTTGAACTTATGCTTATCCAATTCAAAAGACGACGCTTCGTCCAGAGCGGACACCAAAGCAGCGTAATGCCTATATTCGGAGCCTCTATTTGTTGTAGGAAGCCAGACTTTCTTCCACGAATAGAGGTTTTTTACTGCAGCTTGCACGGCGATTTAGGTCGTTAACGAAATTTATGTTACAATGGCACTAAAAACACCATAAGGGGATGACTATAATGAGCGAGGCTATTAACGAGCAGGAGCTAATTGATTTTATTGCTGGGAAATCGAAAGTCGACGCCGAAAGTATTAAGCTGGTTTTGAAGCATGAACAGACGTTTATCAATAACGCCAAGGAAGATGATATCGATAGTGATGAAATCGTCGATTATGTAATGAGCCGCAAGGACGTCAAATTGGACGAGCTGACGGTTGAAACGATTTTGGAGCTAGAGATGGACTATTTGATGGAAAAAGGCATTGTTACCTACATCGACTAAAATCGGTGCCGATATAAGGAGTCTCATGTCCCGTTGGGGCGTGGGTCTTCTTTTTTTGCCTCAGCATGGTCTAAAGACGGATACAGCAGGTTTGCTCCTTAACATTTACCCTCTATTGGTCGATATAACGAGTAGGAGTTTCGACACCTGCTGAAAAGACTTGTAAAATAAATACAAAGAACGTGTAGGAGGGATAGCTGGGATGAAAAAACGATACGCGATGCTATCGGCTTGTTTGCTTTGGGGCGCCCTGTCGCTTCCTTTTTCCGTGAATGCTGCGGCGGAACGGCCGATACGTGTATATTTGGATAATAAGCTGATTAAGTTCGAGGTGCAGCCGATTTTGGATAATGGGACGACGTTGGTTCCTTTCCGGGCTATATTTGAAAAGCTAGGTCTCGATGTGAGCTGGGATGCGAATACGGAGACGGTCTCCGGTACCAAAGACGGCTTGACGATAGAGCTAGTCATTGATGACACCGATGCTTATGTCAATGATCAACTGAATGAGCTGGAGTTGGCGCCGAGATTAGTGGATGGCAATACGCTAGTTCCTCTTCGGTTCGTTAGCGAAGCCTCCGGCAAGGAAGTGAAGTGGGTTCAAAATACGTCCACGATCTATTTGACCACCCCTAAAGGCTCTACCTCTACAGGGAAACCTGGAGGTACCGGAGGGACCACAAATCCGTCAAAGCCTACGGACACAACGACAGATACTTCTAAGCCTGTAAAAGGGGAGTACGTTTACCCGAACGGTGACAAATATACAGGAATGCTGGTGGACGGGTATCCTGAGGGGAAAGGGAAGCTGGTGAACTCGATAGGCAAGCAGCTGTTCGATGGGACAATGGCTGATGGTGTTCCTAAGGAAGGACGCGCCAAGACCTATTATGACAACGGCCAGCTGAACACGGATGCCGCTATGAAGGACGGCGTGTTTAACGGAGCGGGTAAGCAGTATTCTCCCGGAGGAAGTCTGGCTTTTGACGGAACCTTCTCGAGCGGAGAACGCTATAACGGGACCCTTTATTATGAAAACGGGGATAAGTATACAGGTCCTTTTGATAACGACCAACCGAACGGCAGAGGGAAACTAACTTATAAAAACGGCGACGTTTATGAAGGTGATTTTGTTGATGGCAAACGCGACGGTAAAGGAACCTATACCACCACCAAAGGCGAGAAGATATCGGGGGATTTTAGAAATAATGCTATGGACGGCATGATCTCCCACTATGATAAAAAAGGCATTCTGTTGTCGGTAAGCGAGTATTCCAACGATATTCTGGTACGAAAAATCGATATGGGCGACGAGACGACTACGCTTCCCAATACGAATCCATCTTCACCAACTGATCCGATAAAGCTGGAGAACGATCGTCATGAAAAAGCTTTGAGTGAAATTAAAGAACGGTATAATCAGAATCGGAAGCAGCTGGAGGACCAGCTAGCACAGGTTCGAAAGGATACCCCAGGAGCTTACTCCAGCCAAGCGTCTTACGATAAAGCGCTCGAGGAAGCAAGGACAAAGCATAAGGACATACTGAGCAAAATCAACTCGCTATCTAGCGATAGTTCCAAAACTGCGGAAACGGCAAGAGCCGAACTGGAGAAGCAGCTGACAGATGCGCAGACGCTGATTGACCAAATCTTCAAAAAAGGAGCGACCCAGCAGCAGATTGAGTCATTGAAGACTCGGCTGACAGAGCTTAGAGACGATTACAATGCTGAGTTGAAAAAAGAAAACGATCGCCACTCCTATGCGATTAAACAATTGAAGTAGGAGACAAAAGCCTGTGCTAAGTGCAGGCTTTTTTTTATTTTAAATCAATCATTTTCGGCTGTTGACAAATAGATCAAAATAAAGTATCTTAAATTTAAGATATTTCAACGGCAGCATTGGAGGTGATCGGAATGGCTAACAACCGAGAAGATTCTTTGGACCTGTTTATTGCTCTATCCAGAGCCAGCCAATGGGTAAATGCGCATGCAGATCGCGATATCCGGCGAAACGGTTTAAATCGAACGGAATTCGGGGTTCTGGAATTGTTATACCACAAAGGGGCGCAGCCTATTCAACAAATTGGCGGTAAAGTATTGATGAGCAGCGGCAACATAACCTATGTGGTAGATAAGCTGGAGAAGAAGCAGCTCGTACAGCGGAAAGCTTCGACAGAGGACCGACGTCTTATTTACGCAGAGATAACCGACAAAGGAAAGCAGTTCATAGACGAAGTATTCCCTCTACACGCCAAGGTCATTGATAAAGCCGTAGAAGGCCTCACAGCTGAGGAAAAGCGAATAGCCAGTCAGCTGCTCAAAAAGCTCGGGAAACATGCACAGGATCATTATAAGTAGTTATGTTCAGAACACTGCATATAACTGCTTCACTTTTTCCCATATATCTTAAATTTAAGATTCTTGAAATTAATTAAAATAACATTCATCTATCGGAGGGATTTCAAATGAGTATTGCAATAGGATTGTTAATCGTACGGTTGGTTGTAGGTTTGACCTTCATGGGTCATGGAGCGCAAAAGCTGTTCGGATGGTTCGGCGGCTACGGTCCAAAAGGAACAGGGGGCTGGATGGAATCTGTCGGAATTAAACCTGGCGTGCAGATGGCGATATTATCCGGTCTGATGGAGTTAATAGGAGGTTTGTTATTCGCTGCCGGTCTATTTACCGCTGTAGGAGCTGCGCTGATTGTTATCACTATGCTGGGCGCTATTGTTAAGGTTCATGGTAAAAACGGGTATTGGGCGACTGCCAACGGTTATGAATATAACCTGATGCTAATTGCCATAGCGGTAGGTGTCGCTTTGATCGGTGCTGGCTCTTATTCTTTGGATGCTTTGATGAACTAATTCCGAACAAAATGGATGGGGAGAACCTATTATGAACGATTTCATTTCACTATTGAAAGCACGCAGATCGGCAAATAACTTTATTCCGGGTGTGGAAATACTGGATAGAGAGCTGGAGGAGTTGTTCCAGCTTGTGAAGTTCGCTCCATCCGCTTTTAATTTGCAGCATACGCACTACGTAGTCGTTAAAGATCCAGAGCTCAAAAACAAAGTGTACGAGGCTGCGAATCAACAATATAAAGTTAAAACCGCGTCTGCGGCGATAGTCGTTCTTGGCAATAAGGACGCGTATAAGGACGTTGCAGCTATTAATGAAGGTCTTCTTCAATTAGGTGTTATGAGTAAGCAGGAATACGATATGACAGTTGAATCGGTGCTTGGATTTTATGAGGAACGAGGCGACGCATTCAAGCATGAAGAAGCGATCCGTAATGCAAGCTTGTCCGCTATGCTGCTTATGCTGATTGCCAAGGATAAAGGCTGGGATACGTGCCCGATGATCGGATTTGACCCGGAGGCGCTTCGCCAAGAACTGCGCATTCCTGACAATTACGTTCCAGCGATGCTCATTACGATAGGAAAAGAGGCTGTCTCCAGCCAAAGGCCGCGTGGCTATCGCAAGCCGACCGGCGAGTTTGTCAGCTACAACATATTTTGATTTGAAGTAACCTTATACACTTATACCTAATTATAAAAAGGAGAGATGTTCAAATGACTAAAACAGCAGGAATTCATCATATAACAGCTTTTGTACGGAATGCGCAGGAAACCGTCGACTTTTACTCCGGAGTGCTTGGGTTAAGACTCGTCAAAAAAACAATTAACTTCGACGCACCGGAAGTATATCACTTGTATTTCGGCGATCAGGGCGGAAGCCCGGGCACAATCATAACGTTCTTCCCATGGGCAGGCTCGCGCAAAGGACGTATCGGCGGAGGTCAGGTAGGGATCACTTCGTATGTGGTTCCTGTAGGTTCATTGGATTTCTGGGAGGCACGCTTGAAAAAGCTTGGAGTTTCCGTTATGAAATCGGATCGGTTCGGCGAGCAGTACCTTCAATTCTCAGACAAGGATGGGCTGCGGCTTGAGATTGTAGAGAGAGAGGAAGGAGCTCCTAGCCAATGGTCATTCGGAGGCGTTCCGGCCGACAAGGCTATTAAGGGCTTCGGCGGTGCGGTTCTGTTCAGTACGGCTCCCGTACAAACCGGCAATGTGTTGGAGCAGGTTATGGGCCTGCAAAAAATCGGTGAAGAAGGCTCTTATACACGCTACAAAGCTACGGGAGACTTGGGCAACGTAATCGACGTGAATATAACTCCAATGCCTTATGGCACTGGGGGAGCCGGTACGGTGCATCATATTGCATGGCGCGCCAAAGATTTTGAAGAGCATGAGCTGTGGAGAAGCCGGGTGGAGAGCAGCGGATTCCGACCTACTCCGATTATTGACCGTCAATATTTCAATGCCATTTACTTCCGTGAGGAGGGCGGCATATTGTTCGAGATCGCGACAGATCCTCCAGGCTTTGCCCGTGATGAGAAAGTAGAGGAGCTAGGTGAAAAGCTGATGCTTCCTGAATGGTTCGAAGCCAATCGTTCTCAGATTGAAGCGAATTTGGATCCTATCGAAGTACGCGTATTGGAGGGGGATAAATAATGAAGCATCTATTTCTAAAAGGAACTGACAGCAGCGCCCCAGTGCTCGTTCTATTCCATGGCACAGGGGGTACGGAGCGCGATTTACTTCCGCTTGCTAGAGAAATTTCACCGGGTTCCGCAGTACTGAGTCTTCGAGGCAATGTGCTCGAGAATGGGATGCCGCGTTTTTTTCGCCGATTGGCGGAAGGCGTATTCGATGAAGAGGATTTGATCTTCCGTACGAAGGAAGTCAAAGATTTTCTTGATCAGGCTGCTGTGGAGCATGGGCTGGACCGGCGCAACTTCGTGGCGATAGGCTATTCCAATGGAGCCAACATCGCCGGTAGTCTCATGTTCCATTATCCGGATGCGTTAAAGGGAGCGATCCTGCATCATCCGATGGTTCCACGGCGCGGAATTGGGCTGCCTGACCTGACTGATGTCCCGGTATTTATCGGAGCAGGCATGAACGATCCGATATGTTCACCCGAGGAAACCGAAGAGCTATCGACTCTACTCAAGGGAGCGGGGGCGTCTGTTACGATCCATTGGGAGCGTGCCGGGCACCAGCTAACCCGTACCGAAGTGGATGCTGCGGCAGATTGGTATCATGAAACCTTTGAATAAGCTCCGTTTTGAAGGCTTGAAGAAAACGAGGTGTTTTAGTGATTACTATTGATCCTAAGCAAATTAGTGAGCGGGAGAGCTACAAGCTGCTCATCGGGAGCATTATCCCGCGGCCCATTGCCCTTGTGACGACGCTATCCTCTCAAGGGGTGGTGAATGCGGCGCCGTTCAGCTACTTTAATATCGTTACGGCCGATCCGCCTATGATATCCGTCTCAGTACAAAGAAAACAGGGCCGGATGAAAGATACGGCCCGAAATGCAGTAGATGCAGGCGCATTTGTCGTTCATATCTCGGACGAAACGTATATTCAACAGATTAATCAGACCGCAGCTTCGCTTCCGCCTCATGAGAGCGAGGTAGCATTGGCAGAGCTGTCCACGGTTAAGAGCGAGAAGATTTCAGTGCCTGGCATTGCAGAAGCACGTGTCCGCATGGAGTGTGTCCTTGAACAGGCCATCCCTTTAGGAGGCACGCAAGAGACCCCTGCGGCCGACTTGTTAATCGGCAGGGTGGTATGCTTCCACATCGATGAAGCCGTTTATGATCAGGGTCATATCGATGCTGAGGCGCTTCGGCCGGTTAGCCGACTTGCCGGCGCCAGCTACTCGAAGCTAGGAGAGCAATTCATATTGGACCGACCGGAATAAGAAAGAGCAAGCGAGGTTACATGCAAAGAAGGAGCTGCCCTGGGCATGCTCCTTCTTTTTACTGATATTGAAACGATTGTAGGTACAAATCGGTTTACACGCTTCCCTTAACATCCTCAGCTATAATCTGATAAGAGCGAAGGCGTGCTTGATGGTCATAGATTTGTCCGGTAATAATGAACTCATCTGCCTGCGTCTGCTGAAGGAAATACTCCAGCTTGTCCCGGACGGTATCTTTATTTCCAGCAATCGAATAGCTTAGCTGTTTGCGGACAATCGCCTTTTCCTGCTCTGTCCAGAGAGTGTCCATACTATCTACTGGAGGCTTTAATTGACCCGTTCTTCCGCGAATAATATTCAGGAACTGCTGCTCGTGTGAGGTGGCCAATCTAAGGGCTTCTTCGTCCGTGTCCGCTGCAACGATGTTAACGCCGACCATCACGTAAGGCTGCTCCAGTACTTCTGAAGGCCGGAAGCTGCTGCGATACAGCTGTAGAGCCGCAAGCAAGTAATCCGGCGCAAAATGGCTTGCGAAGGCAAACGGCAGTCCGAGATGACCTGCCAGTTGGGCGCTGAAGCCGCTGGAGCCTAGAAGCCAGATTGGAATATCCAAGCCTTCGCCGGGAACGGCTCTTACGCCCATGGGACGGGAGTCGATAGCCGTAGGATTCAGATAAGCGCGCAGTTCGGCCAGCTGCTCGGGGAAATCGTTGCCGTCGCTGCCAAGCCCGCGGCGCAAAGCTCTCATGGCGGGCTGATCGGAGCCCGGCGCTCTGCCGAGACCAAGATCGATGCGCCCTGGGTACATGGATTCCAATGTCCCGAATTGCTCCGCAATCATTAAGGGAGCGTGGTTCGGCAGCATAATGCCGCCCGACCCGACGCGGATCTTGGACGTACCAGCGGCTACATAGCCGATGACCAGAGATGTTGCAGAGCTGGCGATTCCCGGCATGTTATGGTGCTCTGCAAGCCAGTATCGGTTGTAGCCCCATTGTTCGGCATGTTGGGCCAGATCGAGTGTATTACGGAAAGAATCCGCTGGCGTATTGCCTTCTCTGACCGGGGCCAAATCAAGAATAGATAATGGAATGTCCTGGATTCGTTTTGTTACTGCTTCGCTCACTAGAATCACCCTCCTAATATCGGTTTACGAGATACGTAGTTTCTAACGGTGACTTTCATTAACAAGGAACCCCAGCGCCTTGGTTCAAGGCAGGGGTTCGAGCCTAGTTCCTATTGCGGATTTGTCGTCCAAATCCCTGCCGCTTTAATAAATACCCGCTGTGGCAGCTGTAATGTAGCCAGAATGAGCTCAGCCACATCTTCGGGCTGCATCATGCGATCCTCGTCGCCTATTTTGAGTCCTGCATTTAGAGCCAAATCGGTATTAACCGTGCTTGGCGTCAGGGCCGTAACGCGAATATTCGATTTGCGCACTTCCTGCAGCAGCGACTCGGTTAATCCGAGTACGGCGAATTTGGAAGCGCAGTAAGCAGAGCCTGTAGCGAAGCCGCGTTCTCCTGCAGTTGAAGCGACATTAATGATGGAACCGTTTTGCTGCTCCAGCATCGTTGGCAGCGCGGCACGAGTCACATAGTACGTTCCCATCAGATTTGTCTGAATGATGCGTTCCCACTGTTCGGATTCCATATCGAGCAAGGTTCCGAATTGGGCAATCCCCGCATTGTTGATCAAAATATCAAGTGAGCCTAACTCACTAATCAAATTTCCGATGGCTTGATCCACTTCTGTTTTATTGGTAATGTCAGCCGAAGCCACATAAGCTTGAATTCCATAAGTGTCTTTCAAAGTGGCTTGAAGGGCTTCGAGCTCTGCGCGGTTTCTTGCCAACAGACCAAGATGAACACCTTCTTTGGCCAGTGCCGTGGCTGCTGCTTTTCCGATTCCTTTACCTGCTCCGGTAATAATGGCTGTTTTATTGCGTAATTCCATCGCGATCTCTCCCACTAATCTATTTTTTGAACCAATCAGGCAATATTAACATGATTCCCTATGGTGACTTTAGCATGAGAGCCAATAATTTGTATGAAGGCCCTCATGATAATTATTATATATTATATACACTTATACAAGTACCCACCTTTTTGTTAGATAGTATACTTTATATACTATTGATCTATACAAGCTTGCTACCTTCCTGATGAGATTGCCAAAAAGAGCCGTGATTCCACGGCCCTCTACTCTCCCGAATTAGACTAGATGTCCCCGACCAATGAGGAGCTTCCAGATATTTTCCAAGATTTAAATTTTCAAGCTCACAACAAGCATGATACCCAAAGTCATGACAATGATAGCGCTCATCGATATCAAGTACCCCTTAATCGGAGGCTGCTGAGTAATGCCAGCATCTGCACCCAGCCGTTTTCTGACTTTACTTCCCAATATACCTGTCAAAATAAGCCCAAGCAAAATGACGGTGCCTCCACCTTTTTCCATGACCTGCAGCCATAATGGCTTCTCCGGTCCCATTCCCATCTGAACAATCATATAGACGCCGCTGATTAACACCAGGACGGCTCCCGGATGAGCGAACATGCTGAAGGTACGGATAACTCGTTTTGCGAGCACACTGGATTCCTGGGCAGCCAGCTGATGCTTTAGCATGCCCAGCATAATAACAATGGCCAGTAATGCTCCTAACCAAGCGATTAAACCCGCCAAATGAACAAACAGCATAAAATTAAACATATGGTAATCCCCCCGTATTGTTATTTCAAGCATTTGATATAGAGGCTGCTGCCTCGCAAGTTTCTTCTTACTGACAACACAAATTTTAGGGGGGTAATATGAACGGACAATGAACGGGAGGTTACAGGGCAAATACCGGATTGACAATAATCAGCTCGGCTGATACTGTATTAATTAATTAATACAGTGATACTGTGCTTACATCTACGGAGGCTGGCTATGATGGAATTTAACCAAAAAGAACCGATTTATACCCAAATTATCGAAGACATCAAAATAAAGTTCATGAACGGTACTTATCAGCCGGGCCAAGAGATTCCGTCACGTCGAGAGCTTGCCAAAAGACTTGGAGTCAATCCCAATACGATTCAAAGAGCATACAGAGAAATGGAGGATATGAAATTGATTGTGACCGCTAGGGGGCAAGGGAGCTTCATGACGAGCGATGTCCAAATACTAGAATCACTTCGTGAGGAGGCGCTGGACGCCGCGGTAAGTCAAAGCATCGAAATCCTGCGCTCTTTTGGGAAGTCGGATGAAGAAATATTGGATACGATAAAAAAATATTTGGGAAGGGGAGCAGCTCAATGATTAGAGTAGCGCATGCTGTCAAGACGTTCGGAAATAAAAAGGCGTTGAACGATATATCCTTTACTGCTGGGGAAGGTCAAATCGTTGGAATGCTTGGGACTAACGGAGCGGGGAAATCTACGGCTCTTAAAGCTATTGCCGGACTTACTCGATTGGATAGCGGTCAAATCACGATAGATAGCAAATCCCCTTGCTTGGAGACGAGAGGTATGCTGACTTACTTGCCCGATGTAGATGTCTGGTATCCATGGATGACATTGTCAGATGCCATGGGATTTATGAAAGATATGTATTGGGACTGGGACGACCAGAAGGCCCGTCACTTGCTTGATTTTTTTGAACTAACGACGGCAGCATCGATTCGGCAGGCTTCCAAAGGGACACGGGCCAAGATGAAGCTGCTGCTGGCGTTAAGTCGGCAAGCGAAATATTTGCTTATGGATGAACCCTTCTCCGGGATCGATCCTTTCGCAAGACAGCAGATCGCGCAAGCGATTGTAGAGGATTTCATGGAAGAAGGTCAGACCATTCTCATTACGACCCATGAACTATCCGAGGTTGAAGTTATGCTGGATGAGGTTCTCTTTATGCATGAAGGCAGTCTGCTGCTTACTGGCCACGTAGAGACGTTAAAACAGGAAAGAAACCAGTCGTTAATGGAAATTTTGAAAGAGGTGTATGACCATGCACGCGTTTAAAAGACTCCTATTTACCGACCTGCGAAATCGGAGAAACACGTTGATGGTTGCGCTCGGAGCAACGGTTCTCCTCAATATAGCAATCATTGTCTTAATACTTCAACTATTTTTGCCCGAAGGGTTAGATATCGTTACGCTTCTGGACATAGTCGTATTTTCCGTGATGCTGCTTATTCCATTTCTGCGCTGCTTTTCATCATGGAGGGAGGAGTGGAGGCAGTATGGCATTTATCATTTGTTAATTCTTCCTGTCCCTAGAATCTATCTGCTTCTTTCGAAATATATTTCTATCGTATGGGAAGTGCTGCTTATAACGGCGGTTATGATCATTGGGCTCTCGGTGCAGTACGGAGTTAGCGGCGGCAAGCTGTTCAGGGCAGAGCCTTTGATTACATTTGAGTGGTCTAAGCTGGGGCTTATGGCTCAATGGTTTCTTTTACTAACGACTGTGATATTTTTAAGCTTCATGAGTGTTCTAGCAGGGAAATGGTGTGGTAAATGGTCCTCCTTGGTTGCTTTTATCAGCTTTGTTGCAGGTGCGGTATTATGGAGCATAGCTTATATAAACTTTCCGTCCATCTACACCTTGATCGTTATGGCACTGCTGTTCTTTACGGCGAGCGTATATTTGCTGGAAAAGAAAGTAGGTGTCGAATGAAAAAGCCTTCTTTTCTCGGAGAGTTCCTCGTAAACTCAGGACAAGTGGGCAGTGTAATCCCGAGCTCGGGGTTCTTAATCCGCAAAATGCTGCCGGTTACTTTGCCTTGGCACAAAATGGATCAGATCGCAGAGCTTGGCCCTGGTACGGGTGTGTTTACTGAGTATATTCAGCGACATAGAAATGCTTCAAGCCAATTATTTTTGTTTGAACAAAACGAAGCTTTCCGAAGCGATTTGGCGAGACGATATCCAGATCTGACCCTATGTGATGACGCTCTTAGGTTGGGTGAAATTGTAAGGGATACTGGCAAACCGTTCGACCTGATCATTTCGGGGCTTCCCTTTGCGAACTTTTCTTACGAGCTGAAGGAACAACTGTTTGATGCGATACACGATGCTTTAGCGGAAAACGGAACTTTTGTGGCTTTTCAATATACGCTGCTGCTGAAGGAGCATTTTCGGATGCATTTCCCAACGATGGATACGGGATACACTTGGATGAATATTCCTCCGGCATGGGTGTTTAAGTGTAAAAAAGGAAGTTCTAGGACGCTAGCCGCGGACATAATTTGACGCAGAGCCAATAAAGTCAGAATGTTCCACATGAAACAATTCCCTATCTTCTTAGCAGTTAAAAGTTCTTTTTAGCACAGAGGTTAATGAGCTATAAGCTATCTGATGCCTTGTTGAAAATATAGGATTACGAGGAAGCTAAGGAAGCGATCCAATCGCTGAATAGCGGGGATGAGCTGGTTGTAGATTTTGATTGTATTCAAGCGACAGAAAGCATTCCTCTGGGCAGCTGAAGAAGGCCATACGATTACGGAGTATGAACAAATCGGTGATGCTTCATGGACGATTACGGTTAAGAAGAAATAAGTATATCTTATACAAAAAAGGCATCCCGTCGCTTAAGACGAGGATGCCATTTATTTCTCGCGTTCCCATCTCGGCTGTATTTGTCCATGTACCGTTTATTTATCCAGTATGTGGAGCGGCTTATCATGAAGCTGAGGATGTTGTATCGCAGGCATATCGGGAATGGGCTTTTTTCCTTTCGCATAATCCCAGGCGATTTTGGCAAGCCAGCCGCACAATAGGATGTTCAAGATTGAAGTAACGAACAAGGTAATGCTATAGGATCCGCCTCCGAAAGATGAATGGTACAAGATATCGTAGGTATTCATAAATATCGTCAAGCTGAACCCGATGGACAGCCACAGCAGTCGTCTATCCTGCAGATAGGCAAAGGCTAACAGCGCCAGCGCTGCGGCAGGAAATAAATATCTCTCGTGCATACTTGTAGAGAAAGTGAAAACCCCTGCAATTTGGATCAGCGCCGCAGCCGCGGCGAAGCGGACATTCCCACACTTTGCATACATCCACCAAGAGAATAAGGTAATGGCAACTATAAAGGCCATTCCCCATGTATGATAATCGAACAGGAACAGGGTAACGGTGTCCTTCGTATAGTTCGCTCCGAGAAGAGCAAACAAATTATAAGCATTGACCGATGCGTACGGATATTCGTTGACGGTTCCCGTATAAAGCTTCAAGAGCCAAGATGGGTCTTGGCCAAGTGAGAACGGAATGATCACAACCAGTACGGTTAGTATCGCAGAGCCTGCGGCAATAAGCCAAGGCTTCACTTGCCTCATTCGGACAAGCTCAAAGAACAGGACTGGGAGGTAAATGATCCCTTGCGGTTTCATTAGCACGGATACAGTTAAGAGTACGGTGGCCCAGCCTATTTTTTTGCTGTAGAGGAGCATTAGCGATCCAACCACTAATAGGGTGAAGAACGAATCCACCTGTCCCCAAAAGGTAGAATTAATGAAAATAGCCGGATTCCCAATATAGAGAGCCGCAATCAGCAGGATGATCTCGAACGATACGAACTTGCGCGCCGCCCGATAAAGCAGGTACGCAGTTGCTGCATCGGCAGCCATCGACGGAAGCTTGAGCAGCAGTGAGTAGTAAGGGCTCAAGGCTGGATTAGCAGCAAGCTTGCCGGTAACGTACAAAATATATACATAGAACGGTGGGTAGTCGCTCGAACCGTTCAAGTAAAAGCCGGGTAAGCTCTTCGCGGCGGATGTCGCCCAGCTCTTAAACAAGTTCAAGTCCATATGCCCCGGAATCCATGGAGCTGCAGCGATCCGCAGGAATAGTCCTGTCCCCAATATGGACCACACCCATATTCGCTGCTCCCTCTCTTGAAGCTGCAGTGTGCCGCGGCCTCGGCGAGTCAGGTATAGTGCGGCTGCCGCTGCACCAAAGAATAGAACGGCGTACCCTGCGAGCGGTACGGCATATTTAGAGGAGGTGCTCGAGCCGCCCATCGCGGGCCCGCCGAATCGCCCGCCGCCCTGTCCAGGCATACCTCGTCCGCTTCCTGTATTTCCAATGTGATCGAGAGATCCATCTATGGTGCCTGAATTTGCCGCAGGGGGCTGCTGCCGCTCGGCCGTACTCCTACGATTATCAGAGGAAGGAGTGGACGACTGCCCTTCATGTACGTTTTCCTTGCCAGTAGCGAAGCTTCCTCTTTGCTGTCCGAAACCTCCTTGCGGAGAGCCTTGCTGCCATGAAGAAGTACCTGCCGCAGAGGTATTGCCGTAGCTCCATAACGAATAGACGCAAGTCCCTATTGATAGAAGCAGGATAAGGAGCAGGGCTGCACTTGTTTTATGGTTTTTCAAGAGAGACATGAGGCATTCTCCCTCCTTGGTCATTGTCTAAGTATATGACCTATTATGGCTCTAGAAACTGAAATACAGCTTAAGAGCAGCTGACAGTTGGCTTAATGTTTAGGGATGAAATAAACAGGGGTTGACAACAACTAAGAAATGTAACTATAATGGTTACAGGTGATGGCCGCTGAGGTTAGCTAACGATGACAAGTTGACTGAAGTAGGCTGCATTTTTTTAGACAAACATGTAACTATTGTTGTTACAAATCGGAAGATCGGGCTTACACGGCCCTTTGTATAATCTGTGAAAGGAGATGAATACTACGTTATGACTTTAAGGATTCAAGCTTATTCCGATTTTATATGCCCCTTTTGCTTTTTGGCGAAAGCGCCGCTAGAAGAAGCGATTCGGGATAAGGACGTGGAGATCGAATGGATGCCGTTTGAGCTACGTCCTAATCCTGCACCTCCTATCGATCCGTGGGAGGACCCCTCGAAGCTGAAAGGCTGGGAATCTTACATTACTCCGACTGCCCAAAAGTGGGGAGTAGACATGAAGCTTCCTCGAGTATCGCCGCATCCATATACCGGATTAGCCTTTGAAGGCTTCCATTATGCTAGCGAGCAGGGGAAGGGTAATGAATATATAAATAAGGTTTTTCGGGCATTCTTCCAAGATGAGCAGGACATTGGTAATCCAGAAATACTCACTAAGGTTGCAGTGGAAATCGGGCTGAATGAGGTAGAGTTTCGAGATGCGTTGGCAACCGGTCGATATAAGCAAGCTCAAGAGACAGCCCTTCAACATGCTTATGAGAAGGCTGGTATAACGGCAGTTCCTACCTTCATTATTGGAGATGAGCGGCTGCAGGGAGCCGTAGGAAAAGAAATGATTGAACAGGTAATCGAGCGGCAGCTCGCTAAAGGAAAATCTGGCTTAACCGAGGGGTTAAGCTGCAAGCTGGATGAAACTTGCTAATTCTTATTTTATATAAAACAACATACATTAGGAGGAATTATCAATGAAAATCGCAGTTATCGGAGCAGCAGGAAAAGCAGGAAGCCTAATCGTACAGGAAGCGGTAAGCAGGGGTCATCAAGTGACGGCTTTCGTAAGAGACGCTTCTAAAGTCAATGATCAAGGTATTGCAGTAGTGGAGAAAGACGTATTCAAGCTTACCGCGGATGATATTAAAGGGTTTGACGCCGTGGTGAATGCTTTTGGAGCGCCTGCAGGGCAAGAGCATTTGCATGTGGAAGCAGGAAAAGTGCTGATTGAAGCGCTGAAGGGTGCGCCACAAACAAGATTGATCGTAGTAGGTGGAGCGGGCAGCCTGTTCGTTGACGAGCAAAAAACGGTACGTTTGGTAAATACGCCGGAATTCCCTAAAGAGTATTTTGCAACGGCGTCGAATCAAGGTAAAAATCTTGAAGATCTGCAGCAATCTACGGGCATTAAATGGACGTTCATCAGTCCTTCTGCTTTCTTTAATCCGGAAGGAAGAAGAACAGGCACCTATCAAAAAGGGAAAGACAACCTGCTGGTGAACTCGCAAGGAAACAGCCATGTGAGCTATGCAGACTATGCAATCGCCTTAGTGGATGAAATCGAACAACCGCAGCATATTAACGAACGCTTTACTGTAGTTGGCGAAGCTTAATATAACAAGGAAAGCATCAAAGACCGATAACGTCTTTGATGCTTTTTTATGCTGATCACGTAAAATTACTTAACGCCAATCCGCATCCGGTAGCTGAACATGACCTCCAACGTTCTTCCTTGGAAGTACGCTTCTACATCCGCTTTGAATGTGGCGATATCGGCATCCAAGTCGGAGGCCCCCAGCTTGAACACAGTTTGCAGTCCGCCTTGACTAAGCGTCAGCCCCACATAGCGTTGGGCGTTGCAAAGCTCCGAGTTGTGGAACACGATTTCCTTCGTGAACCGGAACTTGCCGCTCTCTCGGATACGCTGCAGATGCTTATCCTTGCTCCATCTGTGTGCTTGCTCGGGTTCTTGCACAAGCCGAGTGATCGTATCATCTGCTTTTTGAATCAGGTTATTGTATTGTTCCTCAATCGACCATGTCAGAGTAGGCGGCCAATCGCAATCATAAGCGGCGAACACCCCGCCCGGGATCAGTACACGGGATATTTCATTTAAGGTGCTCACAGGCTCCATCCAGTGAAACGATTGGGAGCATGTAATGATATCGACGGAATCGGACTCCATATCCAGTTCATTGGAGAAGCATTTCATGAATGTGATATGGTCCGCATTCTTCAGAGCAGAGGCTTTCTGCACCGCTTTTCCCCGCATATCGTCATTGGGCTCGACGCCGATGATACGCTGGGCAGAGTCCTTCCAAATAAATGAGGACAGCCCGGTTCCACAGCCGATATCGGCAACGACCGACGGCCTTTTTCCTAAATAGGTTGAGACAATCTCAATTACTTTGAGAGGAGCCTCAGGGCGGTTGGTATCATAAACATCTTCAAAACCTGAGAACCGATCCACATTACTTTTTAAATTGCCTTCCGGTATCATAGGTACCCTCCGTTCGTTCATCTGCTTCAAGTTCACTCGATCCTATAAATCCATTGATGTGACTACATTGTACCAAGCTGTATAAAAAAGGTTCAAGTGCGGAGTTTGTCCTTCATTGACGGAAGCGGCTGCGAAATATACAATGGAAACCGAGGGGGCGTATAATAGTTTCCTTGGTTTCTGTCATCGGAGGTTATAGTCATGGATGAAGTCATACGATTACGCATCTTGCAAGCGGCAGCAGAGCTATTCAAAGCTAAAGGGTATCGCAGCGCGACCTTAAGCGAGCTCGCTTCGGAGCTGGGTATGAGCAAGAAGACATTATATACGTATTTCACTGGCAAAGAGCAGATCGCGGAAGCAGTTCTGGAGCTTACACTGAGTACAATCGAAAGCCGAATTGCCAAAGCCAAAAAGATACAGGGTAGTCCTATTGAGGTATTCCGTGCCGTCTTTACAAGCATTAAGCGGGAGATCCTACAGTTGAATCCGTTATTTCTGGAGGACGTACAAAAGTTCATTCCCGGGTTATGGAGCCGATTGGAGGCGTTTCGGGCACACCAGCTGTCTTTTATGGAAGAGCTGCTTGTACAGGCTCAGCAGCAAGGGTTGATCCGCAACCTGAATCCGAAGCTTACATCCGTTATCCTGATGGATAGCATTCAACGTTATGTGCGGCCGGATTTTGCAGCCAAGCATGGGGTGGCGATGGTAGAAGTCGCAGACACATTATTCACGTTGTTATTTGAAGGGATCCGAGCAAACGACAAGGAATAAGGAGAGTGTGTGGGATGGACGGCTGCGTATTGGATTTTCAACAGATCGATAAATTTAGTTTGCCGCTTGTGGGAGGTAAAGGAGCCAACCTGGGGGAAATGACTCGTGCCGGCTTTAATGTTCCGCCTGGTTTTTGCGTGACGACGGCAGCCTATCGGGCATTTATCGAACAAAGCGACCTGATGGAGACCTATTTTGGGCGTCTGGAGGGTGTGAAAGCCGATCAATTAGAGGAAATCACAGCACTCGGTAACGATATTCGCGACTATTTGGTCACTGTAACCATTCCAGCTGAGATTGAGGCCAGCGTTCTTGAGCATTGGCGTCAATCGGGCGAACATAAATCGTATGCCGTTCGTTCCAGCGCGACTGCAGAGGATTTGCCTTCCGCTTCTTTCGCGGGGCAGCAGGACACTTATTTGAATGTGCGGGGTGAGGAGCAGCTGCTTCAATCGATCCGCAAATGCTGGGCCTCTTTGTTCACGGCCCGGGCGATATCGTATAGGGCGAAGAATGGCTTCGATCATCGTTCGGTGCTTTTATCCGTCGTAGTACAGCAAATGATATTCCCCGAGGTATCGGGCATTATGTTCACGGCAGATCCAATCAGTGGTCATAGAGGGATCGTTTCGATTGACGCCAGCTTCGGGCTGGGGGAAGCTCTGGTATCCGGGATCGTATCGGCCGATCTGTATCAGGTTCGATCGGGCGAGATCGTATCGAAGAAGATCGCGAAGAAGAAGGTAGCTGTCTTCTCTTTACCCGAGGGCGGGACGGAGACGCGAGATTTGCCGGCAGAAATGCAGGAGAAGCAGGCGCTCAGTGATGGGTTAATTCATGAGCTTGCTGCGTTGGGGGAAAAGATTAAGGCTCATTACGGCACCGATCAGGATATTGAATGGTGTTATGAGGAAGGCAGACTCTACATTGTGCAAAGCCGTCCGATTACGTCGCTCTATCCGCTTCCCAAAGTATCAGTGAGTCCGGGAGAATCGCCTCACATTCTTCTTTCCTTTGGTCATCAGCAAATGATGACGGATGCTATGAAGCCTATGGGGCTGTCCGTATTGCGAACGGTAATCCCCTTCATTAAACCGTCGCTTCGAGAGGAGAGCAAGCTGACTTATACCGCAGGCGGAAGAATATTTATCGATATTACGAAGCTGTTCAACCTGAAGCCTGCCCGGAGGCTGTTTCCGAAGCTGCTAAGCGGGATCGACGAGCTGATGGCGAGCGGTGTCGCCGAGTATGTGCAGCGAGACTCCTTCGTGCGTGGCTTGGCGCCCGTGCCGGGACTTAAGCTGCATATTTTGCGATTTGTCGCACCTATTGCCGGAAGAGCTGTGCGCAATCTCTTGCTCGCTTCCCCTTCACAAGCGGCTCAAGAGGTGAAGGAATGGACGGAAGCCTTCGTGGAGCAGGGAGAAGCCCGACTGGCAGGCGCAGTTGGGGAGGAACGAATCCTTCGCATTCAGGAGCTGGCGGGATCGGTGCTTCTCACCCTGTTCCCTCGCGTTATGCCCTTTCCGTTGTCAGGCATTATCTCTTTGAGACTGGTCCAAGCATTGGCGGAGAAGTGGTTAGGAGATAAGGAAACGATCCATGTGCTTAATAAATCGCTGCCCGGCAACGTAACGAGCGAGCTGGGACTGATGATCGGCGATTTGGCCGATATCGCGAGGAAGCATCCGGAGGTTGCGGCGATCATTCAGGAGGGCAAGGACGATAGCTTGCGAAGCCGGCTGCACCAAGCAGAAGGTGGCGAAGCCTTCCTGCAGCAGTGGGATCGGTTTATGAAGCTGTACGGCATGCGCTGCCCGGGCGAGATCGATGTAACACGCAGGAGATGGCGCGATGATCCGGGGGCACTGCTTCCCTCGATCGAGAACCATATGCGCACGATGCAGCCGGGCGAGCATAGGGAGCGATTTGCGCAAGGTGCTGAGGAGGCTGAAGCGGCGGCCCGTGAGCTCATAAGCCGAGTACGTGAGCTGCCATTCGGATGGTTCAAAGCGAAGCTAATGTCTCGCATGATTCGAGTGTTCCGTCATATGATGGGTGTCCGGGAGCATCCAAAATATGTGATGATTCGTTTGTTCGGCTTCATCCGCCAAGCGCTATTGGAAGAGGCAAAGTCTTTGGTCGCCCAAGGCCTGCTTCAGACAGAGGAGGATATCTTCTATCTGACATTGGATGAAGTGCTCCAACTGACCCGAGGCGGAGCCACGGTCCACCTGACGGAGACGATTAGTGAGCGGAAGCGCGACTATGAGCGCTTCCAAGCTCTTACCCCTCCGCGGCTCATGACTAGCGAGGGCGAGATCATTACAGGTACCCTCCAACGGAAGGATGCGCCGGAAGGAGCTCTGATCGGCACACCCGTCTCGGTCGGTGTCGTGGAGGGCATCGCCCGCGTCGTGCTGCGTCCCGACGAAGCCAAGCTGAACAAGGGCGAGATCATGATCGCCCCGTTCACCGACCCGGGCTGGACGCCGCTGTTTCATTCCGCCATCGGCCTAGTCATGGAGGTCGGCGGGCTGATGACCCACGGCGCCGTAGTCGCACGGGAGTACGGCATTCCAGCCGTCGTCGGCATCGAAGGAGCCACCAGCCGAATCAAGGACGGCGATAGAATTCGCTTGGACGGCACCCGCGGCTTCGTGCTTATTTTGCATTTGAATGAGGCTTCAATAGAGCCGTAAGAATTGGATGGATATTTGCCATAAAGACGTCTTGCTAGCGACTCATCGACATAAGGGCGAGGGAGTTGCCCTGGGGGCGTCATTTTTAATGGAGAGCATTGAACAGATCTCGAGGCGTATTCGATGCATTTTCATAATCAGATGAACAAAAAGTGCAATACCGCAATAAGTTTCTTATTCGTTTGCAAAAAAGTGCAATTGCTTGCAAAGACAAACAGGCGTATGAATAAAGTATGTCATTCTGCCCCATTTCATTTTGTTTATAGGTTCATAAAGAATGATGCACTTTACGACTCAAGGAGATGTTGCGTGTGTCCAATCATTCGTCAGCTTTAAGTGAACAACCTAATCCCATACGGCCAAGGCAGATGGAGGATATAGGTCGCGGTCTCGTGGCTATTAAAGTAGACAAGGGGGTCTATGTCGGCTGGCGCCTTCTAGGGACCGAGCCGGACTCTATTGCCTTCAATGTATACCGCAACGGGGAGAAAGTGAATGCGGATCCGATCTGTTCAAGTACGAATTATATGGACGAACAGGGCCAGCTCGATTCCAGCTATACGGTTCGTGCTGTCATAGACGGATTGGAACTGGCTGGTTCTGAATCTCCGCCGACAGCCGTTTGGAGTAAAGAGTATTTGTCGATCCCACTACGTAAGCCGGAAGACGGGACGACACCTGACGGTATCGAGTATACATACAGCGCAAATGATGCCAGTGTGGGTGATTTGGATGGAGACGGCGAATACGAGATTATTCTCAAATGGGATCCTTCTAACTCCCACGATAACGCCCATAAGGGCTACACAGGCAATGTTTATTTGGACGCTTACAAAATGGACGGGCGGTTCTTGTGGCGGATCGATTTGGGTCGTAACATTCGTGCTGGCGCTCATTACACTCAGTTTTTAGTCTATGATTTTGACGGTGACGGCAAATCGGAAATTGCCTGTAAGACAGCGGACGGAACGGTGGACGGTCAAGGGACCGTCATAGGAGACGTGAACGCGGACTACCGTAATGAACGCGGCTTTATTATCGAGGGTCCTGAGTTTCTCACCGTTTTCGACGGAGTGACGGGGAAGGCGCTGGCTACGACCGACTACGATCCGCCACGTGGCGACGTATCCGCTTGGGGAGATTCCGTAGGCAATCGCGTGGATCGTTTTCTCGCTTGCGTAGCTTACTTAGATGGCGTAAGGCCGAGTCTTGTTATGTGCCGCGGCTACTACACGAGGACGGTGCTGGCTGCATTCAACTGGCGTGACGGTGAGCTGACGAAAGTATGGACGTTCGACAGCAATAATGAGGGCTACGCCGGCTATGCCGGGCAAGGCAACCATAGTGTCGCTGTAGCGGACGTTGATGGCGACGGCAAGGACGAAATCGTGTACGGTTCCTGCGTTATCGATCATGATGGCTCGGGACTTTATGTAACCGGCTTGGGACATGGGGATGCGATGCACGTGGGGAGCCTTAATCCGAATCGTCCAGGCTTGGAAGTGTATCAGGTCCATGAGAATCCTTCAAATAACGGAATTGAAGTACATGACGCTAAAACAGGAGAGATTTTGTGGGGCTTGCCATCCTCCTCTGACATCGGCCGAGGCCTTGCTGCTGATATCGATCCACGCTATGACGGGGCGGAAGTATGGTCATCGGATCATTGGAAAACAGGCGGCTGCGGGTTATACAGCATTACAGGCGAGAAAATAACGGATACGACACCTCAATCGTTCAATTTTGCCATATGGTGGGACGGCGACTTGCTGCGCGAGCTGCTTGACCATGAATATGATCCGTCTACAGGGATCGGGGAAGGCCGCATATACAAGTGGGATTACGAGAATGAGCGGCTGATCACGATCATGTCACCGGAAGGAATCCGTTCGAATAACGGAACTAAGGGCAACCCTTGCTTACAGGCTGATTTGTTCGGTGACTGGAGGGAGGAAGTGATCTGGCGTTCCGCCGACAGCACGGAGCTTCGAATTTACTCGACGACAGAGATGACAGAGCACAGGATTCATACGCTTATGCATGATCCGGTATATCGTTTGAGTGTCGCTTGGCAAAACGTCTGCTATAATCAGCCGCCGCATCCGGGCTTTTATTTGGGTCATGGCATGGAAAAGCCGCCGGCTCCGGCTATCTATGTCAATAAGAACAGTGAGTTGAAATAAGTGTATAGTAAAACAGGCTGGGGTAGAAGCTCCCGGCTTGTTTTTTTGCCGTCACCTAGGATCGCCGTATCCCTTTAATTCAACGTATTTCTTCACGGAAAAAGGAATTGTCAGCACTAATAGGATGTAGTATACTTTTTGAGAAAGCGCTTTCCCTACCGTAATTGGGATGAAATCCAGTTGCAGGATGAAAGATTGATTTCAAAAGACTGGGGGTGTTTCGAGGACTTAAGATTTTCCTGTGTTGTTTTCCAACTTGCCGCTCTGTTCAAATCACTCTCCACCTTACTTCCATTGCCGCTCATAATGACATGAACCTGGTTTAAATGCTTATCTCCACATCAATATAAGGACGTTTGGATTCGAACTTGTACATTGAACCAAAACTCGTCAAGGATGAAAGTATAGTAGGATCTGTTGAAGACGCATTCATTCACATGGAAAATGAATCTTATGGAGGAATATCATGAAGAAGAGATGGGGCTTATGGATGCTGGCCATATCCTTGGTGCTGCTATCGCTGTCAGCCTGTACCAACGAACAAGCCGGACAAGGAACAACAAGGGAGAAGGAGTCCACGAACAAGGAAGAGCCTAAAGCGACTCCACCCCCTCAGCCTGTAACGTTGACTATAACGAACCATAAAAGCGTAGGTTTCACCGAGAAGGACTTTCAAACTTACTTCGTTGAGCCGGTGAAGAAGAAATATCCTCATATCACATTGGAATACATAAAGCCGGAGAAGGGCTCGGAGCTGGAGGATCTTATCGCTGCTGGAAAGACGCCAGATCTGGTATTTGCCAGTAACGGCTATTTTGCCCTGCTAAAATCACTGGATCTTATGCAAGATTTGAACGAATACGTCAAGAAGTACAAGGTCGACCTATCGATTTATGATCAATCTATTATGGATAAGATTCGATCCGTGGGAGAGAAAGGAGAACTGTATTCGATTCCTTTTTCATTAAATTATGGGATGCTGCTCTATAACAAAGATATTTTCGATAAATTCGGGATCCCTTACCCTAAAGATCTGATGAGCTTTGAAGAGATTCTGCCTTTGGCTCGAAAAATAAACCGTACCGAAGAGGGAATCCAATATATCGGCTTCGAGCCCAATTATTCAGACACGATTGTCGGTCAGCTAGGTGTGCTCGCCATTGGCAGCAACGACACTCCGAATTTCGAATCTCCCGAGTATAAAAGAGTGTTCAGCTTCTTGAAGCAGGTGTACGATATTCCTGGTCAAATAGGACCGGACGGCAAATTCAACTGGGGAAGGAACGGCTTGATCAAGGACAGGAATGTGGCGATGTTTATGGAATGGACCAATGACGCAGCAGCCCCGCTGGAGGAAGCTGCCAAAGCCGGGTTCACCAATTGGGATATTGCTGGGCTGCCTAACTTTCAAGATCATCTCGGCCAAGGACGGACCGTTGATTCCCATATGACCTTCATTTCCAAAACTAGCAAGCATAAAGAGGAAGCCTTCCAGGTGCTGCTTGAATCGGTTTCTAAAGAAACGCAGATGCTGGTCAGCGCTAACGCACGAATAAGCTCGATACCCGACAAAGCAATTCAAGCTAACTACGCGAAAAATATGCCCAGCTACAATGGGAAAAAAGTGCAAAATATCTTTTTAACGAAAATGACCCCTTCTCCCAAATCATCGACCTTTGGCTCAAAGGCATCAAGCATTGTCCGGGATGAACAAAAAAATATGGCTTTGGGGAATAAAGATGTGAATACCGCGTTAAAGGATGCACAGGAAAGAGCAATTAAGAACGTTGAAGAAGAGAAAATGAAGTGAATACGAAGCTCTATATGGAGGGAACAACGATGACCCAACGACCGTTTCCGATGATTGCTGCGCATACCGGTTGTGATAATACGCCTTCTAACACGCTGGAGTCTTTTAGGGAAGGCATTCGGCTGGGAGCGGATATTGTGGAGGTGGATATACGAATGACCCGGGATGGCACCTTGATCTTACTTCATGATGATTCCCCTTTTCTTCATGAGTATGCTTTTGAGCAGTTGAATCAGCCCGGTATTCGATCGCAAATCAGTTCTTTGTACGAGTCGGAAGAGATCGTCAAGCTGACCGATGTTCTCGACATAGCTCAGCAGTATAACGTGAAGCTGAACCTGGACATTAAAACCTCTGAAGCGATTGAACCGGTCGTTGCACTGGTAAAGCAGTTGGATTGCGTGGACCTGGCTTTTATTACGGGCTGCAGCGAGAACATAACCCGCAATCATCCAGAGATGAAGGTTGTTCTCAATACGCCAACGAAGCTGACGGAGGAAGAACAAACGAATTATGGCTTATATGTGGAGAAAGTATGCAGGGAAGGGGAAGCAGGACTTTACTACGGACTTAATATGCACCAAGCAACGTGCCGACCGGAGGTGGTGGAGGCTGCTCACGAGCGAGGCCTTGCCATATGGGTTTACACCGTGAACGATCCGGATAGGATGCAGAGCTTGATTAAGTCAGGGGTGAACGCCATTACGACGAAGGAAGTTGCTGTATTAACCGGATTGAAAAAGAATTTTTCTACAATCTGAGAGCCAGAGGGCTCTCTTTTTTGTGCAACAAAAGAGAAAAATCCAACCCGAAAAATGAAAAGTCCATTCCAGTGTTGTGTAATTCATGTAAAATGAATCTCAGTGATAATGATTATCAATTTCGCTAAGTTGGATTTATATAGAAGAAACTCAAAACAGGAGGGTAACATTTATGGAATTAGCTCAATTGATTCGAGACCGGCGTTCTGTTCATCAGTTTGAAGATCGTCCTGTCTCACTTGATTTAGTGAAGGAGCTGCTCGATACAGCGGTGTGGGTTCCCAATCACAAAATGACGCAGCCATGGCGCTTCGTTATAGTACAAGGCGAGGGTCGTGAAAGACTTGCTAATATCGCTCGCGCTGGTGCTGAGAAGAGAGAGAAGGATCCTGAGAAAAGCCAGGAGTTCGGACAAAAATTTTATAACCGCTTCATCTCGGTACCGATGTTTGTAGCAGTGGTGATGACGGAGAACACGCATCCGGTCGTATGGGAAGAGGATTACGCATCAACCAGTTGTATCATTCATAATTTCAGCTTGCTCGCGTGGGAGCAGGGTCTAGGACTGGTATGGGAAACCTATCCGCTGCTTCATTCACCTGAGTTCCGGGAAGCGCTTGGCGTTAAACCAGGCGAGAAGCTTATCGGAAGCCTTCATCTTGGATACCCGGCTAAAGTGCCGACTGCCCAATCGAGAATACCGGCAGCAGAGCTTCTAACCGTAATCGACCGGGCATAGGTGAGACATTCGTATGAAACTTAGATATTTGGTCATTCTGCTTATTGTTTTATCTATAGCTTCTATCTTTATAGGCGTTAAGGACATAAAGCCATGGGATATTTTCAAGCTGAATGATGATCAGCTCCATGTGCTGTTCATCAGCCGGTTCCCTCGCTTGATCAGCATTATTATCGCAGGTGTCAGCATGGGCGTGGTAGGTCTGATTATGCAGCAGCTTAGCCGAAATAAGTTTGTTTCACCGACTACAGGCGGAACGGATGATTCCGCGAGGCTCGGGATTCTCGTTTCTCTGCTGCTGTTCACCTCAGCCACTCCGATGCAGAAGATGCTAGTAGCATTTGTATTTGCCCTGCTTGGAACATTCGTCTTTATGAAAATACTAGATAAGGTGAAATACAAAGATGCCATTTTTATCCCGTTGGTCGGTTTGATGTTCGGGAATATTATTACGTCCTTTTCTACCTTTTTTGCGTACAAGTATGATCTTATCCAAAACATTTCTTCTTGGCTGCAAGGAAATTTCGCTTTGACGATGAAGGGCCGCTATGAGCTGCTGTACATAAGCATTCCGGTTGTTATTATCGCTTATTTGTATGCCAACAAATTTACGATTGCAGGGATGGGGGAAGAATTCTCCATCAATTTGGGGCTGAATTATAAACGGGTAGTCAATCTGGGGTTGGTTATCGTTGCTCTCGTATCCTCCGTCGTAATGCTTACGGTTGGGACCATCCCTTTCTTGGGATTGATCATTCCCAATATCGTGACGCTGTATCACGGCGATAATCTGAAGAAAAATCTTCCGCATACCGCCATACTAGGGGCCGTTTTCGTCATGTTTTGCGATATTTTGGGGCGGGTTATCATTTATCCGTTCGAAATTCCAATTGGCTTGATGGTCGGAGTATTGGGAAGCGCAATTTTTCTTTATTTACTGTTGAGGAGAAAGGCATATGACTTATAGGGCAAAGCTCGGTTCTTCATCCATATTCGCAATACTACTGATTGCTATTTTTTTATTCATCGATGTCGGTGATAACTGGGGGTACGTGCTGCCAAGAAGAGGCTGGAAAATCGCAGCTATGGTGCTTACCGGAGGATGTATAGCTTTTTCAACCGTTATTTTCCAGACCATCACGAACAACCGGATCTTAACGCCCAACATTATCGGCTTGGATTCGATGTATATGCTTTCCCAAACCGCTGTAGTGTACGTATTCGGCTCTACAACGAAGCTGCTTGTCGATAATAATGTGAACTTTGCCATGACATTGGTTGTGATGATGCTTTTTGCAGGTTTGCTGTACAAGATGATGTTCAAGAGGGAAGGGAGTCACCTTTACTTCCTGCTGCTCATTGGAATCATTCTGGGCACTCTGCTCGGCAGTCTGACCACCTTCATGCAGGTACTGATCGATCCTAACGAATTCCTCGTGCTGCAGGGCAAAATGTTCGCGAGCTACAACAAGGTGCAGGGAAAATTAACGGTTATATGCAGTGTGGTCATCGTCTTAGCTGCAGTCTACTATTCCCGATTAGCGAAGTACATGGATGTACTCTCTCTTGGTAAGGATCAGGCAATTAGCTTGGGCGTTGATTATCACTACGTCGTCAAAAGGCTGCTGATCGTCATTGCCGTTCTCATTTCGGTAGCGACTGCGCTCGTAGGTCCTATTACTTTTCTTGGGCTGCTTGTCGCAAACGTAACGTATCAGTTTATGAAGACGTACCGTCATGCGTTGTTGATCCCGGCTTCTATCCTTATCAGCATAGTGGCATTAGTCGGCGGACAGCTCATTGTGGAGAGAGTGTTTACATTCAACACGACGTTAAGCGTCATTATTAATCTTGTCGGTGGCGTGTACTTTCTATATCTTCTGCTGAGGGAGAGCAAATCCAAATGATTGAAGTAAGGCAAGTTTCCAAGCGATACGGCGACAAGTTCGTCGTAGAGAACGTATCGGTCCAAATCAGTAAGGGTAAAATCACATCATTCATTGGACCTAACGGAGCAGGTAAGAGCACGCTTTTATCCATGATCAGCCGACTTACTGCCAAGGATGCAGGGGAGATACTGATCGATGGCAAGGACATTGGACAATGTAAAAGTGCCGATCTCGCCAAGCAGATCTCGATTCTGAAGCAGTCGAATCAGATTAACGTCAGGCTAACGGTTCGGGAGCTTGTTTCCTTTGGGCGGTTTCCCTATTCCCAAGGCAAGCTGACCAAGGAAGATTGGAAGTATGTCGATGAGGCCATAGCTTATATGGAGCTTGAGGACATGCAGCACAAATATTTGGATCAGCTAAGCGGCGGGCAGAATCAGAGAGCCTATATCGCCATGGTCATTGCTCAAAACACCGAATATGTGCTGCTCGATGAGCCCTTGAACAATCTCGACATGAGGCATTCCGTTCAAATTATGAAGGTGCTGCGCCGGTTGGTTGACGAGTTAGGCAAGACGGTCATCATCGTTATTCATGACATTAACTTCGCTTCCTGTTATTCCGATTACATCGTAGCGCTCAAGGATGGCAAGGTCATCAGGGAAGGCGCGACCGATCAAATTATTGAACCGTCGGTTCTGAAGGCGGTCTACGATATGGACATCGAGATTGAGACGATTCGTGGCAACAAGATTTGCGTTTATTTTCGCTAAACGAAATTATTTGGCGGCGGGTTACCCGACTGCCGGTTAAAAATAATTTGTTTCTATTAAATTAAAGAGGTGGTTCATATGAAGAAAAGTTTACCTATGTTATTTATCGTCATTTGCTTGGCTGTATTCATGGCAGCCTGCGGTACCAGCGGTTCGAATTCCTCCAACGGAGCGGCTCCTGCGTCGGGCGGAACTCCGGAAGCATCGCCAGCGGCGAGTCCAGCGGGCTCCGAAGAATTGACTTTCAAGCATCAATTGGGTGAAACCAAAGTAAAGAAAAATCCGAAGAAAGTTATCGTATTTGACTTTGGTGCTCTTGATACTTTAGATAAGTTAGGTATTGAAGTGACAGGTGTTGCTCAAAAGAGCTTACCGGCTTACTTGGCTAAATACAAAGACAGCAAATACCAAAACATCGGAACGCTGCAAGAGCCGGACTATGAGAAAATCAGCTCCATCAAGCCGGATCTGATCCTGATCTCCGGAAGACAGCAAACGGCTTATCCTGAGCTTAGCAAGCTGGCTCCTACCTTGTATGTTGGTGTAGACAACACGAAATTCTTGGAATCGTTCAAAACGAACATGAAAATGTTCGGCCAAATCTTTGGCAAAGAGTCTGCCGTAGATGCAGAGGTTGCAAAAATTGAACAAACGATTAAAGATGTAAAAACGCAAGTAGCAGCAAGCAACAAGAACGCTTTGATTATTTTGGCTAACGATGGCACGATCAGTGCTTACGGACCAGGCTCCCGTTTTGGTCTGATCCATGACGTTCTTGGCATTCCAGCTGTTGAGAAGAACCTAGAGGTTTCCACTCACGGTCAAAGCATTTCCTTTGAATTCATCGCAGAGAAAAATCCAGAGTACTTGTTCGTCGTAGACCGTGGCGCAGCTGTAGACGGTGCGGCAAAAACGGGTGCAAAAGCATTGGTAGAAAACGAGCTTGTGAAGAAAACGAATGCTTTCAAAAACAACCATATCGTATACTTGGATCAAAACTACTGGTATCTGTCCGGCGGCGGCTTGGAGTCGGTTGCTGCGATGGTAAATGAAGTAGCAAAAGGATATAAATAAGATCACAGCGTTATTTCATATGCTGTTAAGCGGCCTGTCCCTTTTGGGGCAGGCTTTTCGCATTTTACAATAGGGGGATTTTTTGACTAAGAATGCAGAAAAAAGCGAATTCTGACTATATCGTATCCAAGATGGACCGTAAGAAGAAATAGTCAGAGGAGGGGATACAATGAATAAGGTAGAAAAAATCAGCCAATTTGTAGGCGGAACGTTTTCCATTTGGGTTATTTTGTTCGCCTGTTTAGGTTTTTTTGTTCCGCAAGCCTTTACAGGAATGAAGGGGGACATTTCTCTGCTGCTCGGCATCGTCATGTTCGGAATGGGACTGACGCTGTCTTCCGCGGATTTCCGCGAAGTATTCCGCCGACCGGGTGAGGTCGCAATCGGAGTTGTGGGACACTACTTGATTATGCCCTTACTGGCTTTCGTCCTTGCCTACGTATTACAGCTTCCTCCCGATATTGCTGTAGGCGTAATCCTTGTAGGGTGCTGTCCGAGCGGAACGGCTTCCAATGTGATGACGTTTTTGGCCAAAGGCGATGTAGCCCTTGGTGTATCGATCGCGTCTGTATCTACCCTTATAGCTCCCTTAGCTACACCAGCAATCATTTCGCTATTGGCGAACAAATGGATGGATATTAATGCCAAGTCGCTATTTGTTGACATTATTCAGGTCGTTATCGTACCTATTGTGCTGGGGCTTATTGTTAAGGCTCTGTTTCGAAGAGCGGCGGAGGCCAGTGTCAAAGCGCTTCCCCTAGTCTCTACTATCGCGATCGTACTTATTGTGGCGATTGTTGTAGCCGTCAATAAAGGCAAAATATTAGAAACCGGGCCGATTATTTTTGTAGTGGTCATCCTTCATAATTTACTTGGATTTGGACTGGGCTACGGATTCGCTCGGCTATTCGGGATGAATCTTGCCAAGCGCAAAGCGGTAACCTTGGAGACGGGAATGCAAAATTCCGGATTAGGCGCTGCTCTGGCCGCCGCGCATTTCAATCCAATCGCTGCTGTACCGAGCGCGATTTTCAGCGTCTGGCATAATATTTCGGGATCAGTCCTGGCTACCTGGTTTTCCAAAAAGGAATGATCTGCTGCGATTATTACTGAATTAATCCATATCTCATGGTAATTAATATAACATTAAATAATCAAAATGCGATGAATTTGCGTAATATATATTGACATATAGATTACATTAAATTAAAGTTAATCAAAATTACTGCATTGAGGATGATATTTTCTGACGGAGAGGAGTGGTTGGAGATGGCAATGAGAGGGGATGAGGTGCTGCTGCGACAGCTGCCGAAGGTGGATCTTCATGTGCATTTGGACGGAAGTGTGAGGCCGCAGACTATTGCAGATTTGGCTAAGGATCAAGGGGTAGAGCTTCCGATAAGCGAAGGCGAGGATCTGCTCCCTTATATTCAAGTGAGTGAGGAATGCGGGAGTTTGACGGATTATTTAAGCAAGTTTGACTTTGTGGTTCCGTTTCTTCAAACGGAGGTGGCTTTGGAGAGGGTTGCGTATGAAATCGTACAGAACTCGGCGGAGCATAATTGTCGGTATGTCGAAGTGAGGTTTGCTCCGCAGCTTCATCGCAGGAAGGGCCTTTCGGTAGAAGAAGCCATTCGCTCTGTAGTCGAAGGTCTGCGTCGTGGAGAGGAGGACTATGGGGTTAAGGCCAAGGTGATTGCTATTTGTATGAGAAACCATTCCTGTGAAGAAAATTTGGAAGTAGTCGAGGCAGCGGGGAAGTTTATTGGTAGAGGCATTGCGGCTATAGATTTGGCTGGAGATGAGGCTGCGTATCCGCCGCAATTGTTCCGTGAAGTGTTTGCTGCCTCGCGGGCAAAAGGGATTCCTGTGACGATCCACGCAGGGGAAGCTGGGGGTGCCGATAACGTATACGAAGCTGTAACTCATCTTGGTGCTGTACGTATTGGTCATGGGGTTAGGCTTAAAGAGAACCCAGCCATACTGGATATGATAAGAAAACGTCAGGTTCCCTTGGAAATGTGTCCGGTGAGCAATATTCAAACCAAGGCGGTATCCGGATGGGACGCCTATCCAATTCGGGAATATTTCGATAGCGGGGTTATGGTCACGATTAATACGGATAATCCAAGTGTGTCGGGGACGAATATTACGAAGGAATACGAGATAGTTGCTGATAAGTTTGGCTTCAGCTTGGAGGAGATTGCGGTGCTGATCATGAACGGGGTCGAGGCCTCCTTCTTGGAAGGGGAAGAGAAGGTGGCTTTGAAACGGGAGTTTCGGCGGCAACTCAAAGAGCTCGGCGTCGATCTCGTTGATGAAATGATATAGACAAGAAGAGCCACCTGCGAGGGTGGCTCTTAAATGTTAAGCGTGGCTTCTTTCGGCGACTTCCTTCTGCTCTTTTAGTGGTGCGACTTTGGAATCTTCGCCACCTTCCTTGTGCTCCGAAACAAGCTCGCGTGCGGAAGATTTAAACTCGTGAAGTGTGCGGCCTACCGCTCTGCCAAGCTCCGGCAGCTTGGAAGGACCGAATAAGATTAAGATAACCACCAAAATCATCATGAGACCTGGAAAGCCGATATTTTGAAGCATACACGCTCAACTCCTTAAATGTTATAGGTTTTGTATTGAAATATGATTTTTGACTGCTTAGTTTTGATTATGTTTGTTTGGGTATACAGCCACGGCTTCGACCTCGATCAGCCAATCTTCGCTGACCAGTCCGGCTACACCAACGGTGGAACGGGCGGTCTTGACCGGGTTGGACTCGGTGTTGAAATACTCTGCATACGCCTCGTTCCAGCCTTTGAAGTCGAATTTGTTGTCTTTGCTCGGATCGGCTGTAAGATAGGCGCGCAGATAGATAACATCGTTCATTGTTAATCCTTTTTCTTTCAATTGGTTCTCGATGTTCTTGAGAACGCCCTTCGCTTGAGTCTTGGTGTCTCCGTAACGCTCATATACGGTAGCGCCGTCCTTGTTCAATACAGGCGGTGTTGTTCCACTGGTGTACAAATAGGAGGAGCCTGCAGGGACCGACACGCCGCCAGATATGGTTGAGGAAGGATTTCCGTAAAACTCTACTTCATGAACTGGTTCTGCCGGGTATTTATTTGATGCTTGCGATTCGTCTGCATAAGCACTTACTCCGATGACTGAGGATAGTACGCCTACAGCGAGAATGGTTTTTAATTTTTTATGCATATCATTCGACCGTCCCTTCATCTATTCTTTCATGACGCGTTCATGAATCTCGGTGACGACTTTTCGTGCGGATTCGATCCCGCCGGCCATCCAAGCGGGGATGTAGCTGATATGCTCGCCTGCCAAATAAATTCTGCCGTCTGGCTTACACAAGGTGGGGTAGATTGTTTTGCGCTCATCCGCAGAATAGCTGCCCCATCCGCCTAGATTGTACTTGATGTTTTTCCAGTGAACGGAGAATGAAGCTTCGAATTCCTTGTGGAACTGCGGGTGGATTTTGGCTCCTTGGCTTAATACATAGCTTTCGCGCTCGGCGAGAGACAATTTGCCAAGCTTGTCGGCGTTGGCGCCTGTTACGTAGTAGCCGAGTAGAACCCCTTTTTTGCCAAAATAGTTGGTTGGCGGGTAATACATCTGTGTGATATCCATGTTAGTTAAGGAGCTGCCGCCGTAGATTTGTTCGTCTTCCTCCCAGAAGCGGCGTTTGAATTGAAGTCCGATTTTGCCTGCGGATGCATAGTTGACTTTCGAGATCGCATCGGACATTTCCGGGGAGAAATCCGCCGGGATGCTTTTGAGTACAGATAAAGGAATGGTGCAAATGCAGTAATCACTGGTGATGGTTTTGGTGGCGCCTGTCTCCAGGTTGGTATAGACGATGCGAACGCCGCTTGCGTCCTGGCGAATTTCCTTAACCTCCGAATGGAATTCGATGCGGTCACTTACACGTTTCTCGAAAGCCTTGGCGATTTGATCCATCCCGCCTACCGGGTGAAACATCATCATTTGTTGGTCATAGGAGTATTCATTGCTGAAAAAGTTGCCGAAGCCGGAGCTGATAATCGATTTCATGTCGAAGGGGTCTTTGCGTACGCCGGCATCCAGCTTACCGCCTGGCTCTTCGGTATAGCCGCCGCGCTCGGAGCCTTTGTAGAACAGGTCGGCGTTCAAATCGCCCTCACGCTTCAAATAATCTACCAGCTTGGCTTTCTCCTCTGGACTAAGTGGTAGATCTAGTGCATTCTGGTTGACGGCTTTGGCCAGCATCTCGGATACATATCCCTTCACATCCGCCTTTGCTTCCCGTTTCCTCACTTTACGCCCTGACAATTCGCCTACATTCTCGTTGTAATAGTAGCCGTGCTCGTTAACGTTGTTGAAAGGTTCGATGGCTACGCCGAATTTACGGCAATATTCCATGGTTACGTGGAATTGTGGGATCCGCATGGGTCCTGCGTTTAGGTACATGGCTTCACCTGTGTCAAATCGTGCCACTTGCTTGACGCCGCCGATTTCTGTAACGGTCGTTCCTCTTCTTACGGACCAGATCCGTCCTCCTGCTCGGGCTCTCGCCTCCAATATTGTACAATCGTATCCGGCCTGCCCGAGCTCGTAGGCTGCAGTCATGCCTGCAATACCTCCTCCGAGAATGACGATCTTTTTGCCGTTGCGATGAGTGGAAGACAGGTCGTCTTGATTCGGAGGGGTGAATTCGGCTGCTTTTAATGTCTCGGGTGAGAGCAATCCCAGTGTGCCCATAATGCTGAACACGGCTGCAGACCCACCGATTTTGCCGACTGTCGTTAAAAACTGTCTTCGGGTTATTTCTTTAGTTGGTTCCTTTGTCTCCATTCTCCTCGACTCCTTTGTGTTAAAGTGGATCAACCTCACAACGAGATCGTACCAAAAAAAATTTTATTTGACTCAAAATTTGTTAGGTTTTCTAACATTGTTTTTTTGTTTTTCAAAAACCGTTGCTTTTTTTGAATTGTTTTTGTTAGAATCATCTCAAGAAATGGGGAAAATGGTTCATTTATCTTTTCATCAGCCTTGTACATGACATTTAATTAACATAGGAGGTAATTAAGATGGAAGAAAAAGTAATGAACATCGGGATTGTCAAAGAGTTGACGGGCTTATCGGAGAGGCAAATTCGGTACTATGAGGAGCGTAAGCTCATCTTTCCTGCCAGGACGAAGGGAGGGGCGAGGCGGTATTCATTTGAAGATGTAAAGAGGCTTCGAGAAATCAATGAAAAGCTGAAGGATGGCTTTCACACATTTGAGCTAAAGGCGATGCGACCTTTTAAAAGTGTATAGACAGGTAGGGGACCTGAAGGTTTACTGGTGCTTCGAAAGGACGGATCGATAATATAACTAGAAAGGTTGGTGGCTAAGCCTATGCAGGAGGATAGAACGATGACGCTGATGGATCATATCGCCGAGCTGCGCAAACGTATTTTGCTGGTGCTGCTTATGGTCGTTGTGACAATGGCAGCGGGACTGTTTATTGCGCCGCGAATTTTGGTATATTTAAAGAGTGTGCCGCCTGCCTCGGGAATTGCTTGGAACGTTTTTTCGCCATGGGACGGAATCCGCATCTATATGAGTATTGCATTAGCCTTCTCTCTGGCGGTTACGCTGCCCTTCGCGCTCTATCAGGTATGGAAGTTCGTTAACGTAGGGCTTAGAACCAATGAGCAGGACGCGGCGTTGAAATATATTCCCTTTACGGTTGTTTGTTTTATTGTGGGGTTCAGTTTTGCTTACTTTGTTGTGTTTCCGATGAGCTTCACCTTTACGACAGGGATTGCCAGAAGTCTGCAATTTACCGAGACGTATGGAATTTCCCAATACTTTGGCTTTATGTTTAACATCGTGATCCCGTTGGCAGTGGCGTTCGAGCTGCCGGTTGTTGTGATGTTTTTGACCAAAATTGGAATACTGAATCCAAAACGATTGCATACGATGCGGCGGTATGCGTACTTGGTGCTGGTTATTGTAGCCAGTCTGATTTCGCCGCCTGAAATATTGTCGCATCTTATGGTGGCTGTGCCGTTAATTGGCCTTTATGAGATCAGTGTGTGGCTGTCCGGCATCGTTTACCGCAAGCAGCTGCAGCTCAGGGAATCGGGAGCGATGGAGTCGACGGCATAACCAGCTTGGCCGAAACAGTCTGGTGAAAGGGGTGAATTCATGAATGAGAAGGACTATTTGATGCTTCAGTTTGTAGCGGAGGAGCAAAGTCTGACCAAAGCGGCGGAGCGTCTATATATCACCCAGCCGGCGTTGACGTATCGCCTTCATCAGATGGAACGGGAAATGGGCGTGCCCATTATCGTTAAAAATGCTAAGGGGACGAGGTTGACTCCCGAGGGCGAATATTTGGCGGAATATGCAAGAAAGATGCTCGATGACCTGAATAAGATGAAAGAATACATTGTAAACATGCGCAACGAGGTCAAAGGCAACCTTCGTATCGGAGTGTCCAGCTACTTTGGACTGTATAAGCTACCTCCTATATTAAAGAGGTTCCGGGATATGTACCCGGAGGTCCAACTCATCGTCACCTGTGGATTAAGTACCGAGATTTTGGAGCTGCTTGGGCAAGAAGAAGTTCATGTGGGTATTATTCGCGGGGACTATCCTTGGTTTGAAGGGAAGCAGCTGCTGCATGACGAGCATATTTGTCTCGTATCTCAAGAGGAGCTTCAATGGGAAGACTTGCCGCGTCTTCCCCAGATCTGCTATAAACAGCCGAAAATTCAGACGAGCAGCTACTCGCCGCTGCCGTTCAGTGAAACGATCAACGCCTGGTGGCGCGAACGGTTCCATGTCCCTCCGCTAGTTACGATGCAGGTGGACAGCTACGAAACCTGCAAGGAGATGGTCAAAAACGGACTGGGTTATTCCATTATCCCGGGGATTTTCGTTACGGATGAGGATCGACTTCATAAGGTGGAGCTGTATCGCAAAAACGGGGAGCCGATGAAACGCAATACTTGGATGGTCTATAAGCAGTCTGTCCTGCAGATGGCCACGGTTGATCGATTCGTATCTTTTATGAAAGAACTGCATCCACAATAAAGCGTGGCGCTCTTACAAGAGTGCTGCGCTTTTTTTCTTTATACCCGATGGCTTCGCTGTATATCTCGATGCATATTTATGCTGCAACTAGTTATCTTTAATGTCTCACTCAGAGTATTGCCGATCCTCAATACGAAAGGGCTAGGAGTTGGGATGATGTGCAGAAAATCCAATTCGGACGCGGGTTATTGGTTTATGGTATAAAAAAATTTTAAGTGAACCGCAAAAAACTATTCATTTTACATATTGGGTTAGCCGCTTTACAATAATTCAAATAAGTTGCATAAATATTCGGTCGCCCAGGTGGCTGAGTTGTCATAAAACAACATCATGAGATAGGGCGGGTGGGAGTGACAATGAACAACAATAATTCAAATAAAGAGAAGGCTAGGCTTCAACAAGCAGTAGATTCGCGGGATGAACAACTCCGTAGCTTGGCGGCGCTTATACATGCTAATCCAGAGCTGAGCTTCCATGAGCATCAGGCTCAACAGTGGTTAAGCGAACCGCTTGAAAAAGCAGGATTCAAGGTGGAGAGAGGCATCGCGGGTCTGGAGACGTCGTTTCGCGCGACATGGGAAGGTGCCACGGGCGGACCTACTATAGCCTTGCTTGCGGAATACGATGCACTTCCAGTGATCGGACACGCTTGTGGTCATAATCTGATTGGTACGGCTGCAGTTGGAGCGGCGCTTGCTTTGAAGGATGCTTACCCTGAGCTGCCTGGGAAAATCATCGTGCTCGGGACACCGGCGGAAGAAGAAGGCGGCGGTAAAATCATCATGTGCAATGAAGGGGTATTTGATGATATCGATGCGGTCATGATGGTTCACCCGCAGAGCAAGACGATGGTGCTGCGCGGAGCTCTTGCTTGCGTTGATGCGACATTCACCTTCCACGGCAGACAAGCGCATGCTGCTTCTGCTCCGGAGAGAGGCATCAGTGCTTTGGATGCCATGATCAATGCTTATGTCGCGATTAATTCGATCCGTCAGTTTGTGAAGGAGGATGTCCGCATTCACGGGATCATTACGAAGGGCGGCGATGCACCGAATGTCGTGCCGGAACTGTGCGAGGCGGTGTTTATCCTTAGAGCGGCCACGGTTGTGGAGCTGGAGACGGTGAGAGAGAAAGTGTACAAGGCGGTGCGTCACGCAGCCGAGGGGGTTGGAGCGACGGTTGATATTGCTGAGGGTCTGATCTATGCCGAAAGGAACAATAATAAAGCAATGGCGGCATTATTCCAAGGCAATCTGGAGCAGATGGGCATCGAAGTGTGTGATCCGCCGAAGAAAGGTGGCATCGGTTCCTCTGATATCGGCAATGTAGGCCAAGTAACGGCCACCATTCATCCGTATATCCGCATTGGAGATGCAACGACGCATACGCCGGAATTTTGCCAGCTTGCCGGCACGGAGGCGGGCATGATCGAGATGAATCAAGCGGCCAAGGCGATGGCAATGACAGCCTACGACTTATGTATGGATAAAGAAGCGATGCTGGCCGTTCGCAATGAGTTCGAGCAGTGGAAACAACAAAGCAGTGGGGGACAAGTTCATGGATAACGCATTGGCAGGTAAGCGCAAATGGCTGAAAATGCCGCACACCTATGTTATTTTGGTCATTCTGGTCTTCGTGGCCGCGGTTTTGACTTATGCTATTCCTGCGGGAAAGTTTGAACGTGTAAAGGATAAGGTAACTGGGAAATCCCTGTTGGTTACCGGTTCCTACCATCATGTAGATGCAAGTCCGGTAAGTCTTATTGAGATTCCCAAATCTATCGTTCATGGACTCATAGATTCCGCTGATGTTGTATTTTTCATCTTCATTATCGGCGGAGCATTCCAGATTATTTCTTCGACAGGAACTATTGAAGCCATCACAGGCAGGGTGGCTCGAACGTTCGCAAACAAAGGCCTCTGGGTCATACCTGTATTTTTATCCCTTTTCTCAGTAGGTGGCTTTACGATGGGGATGTCTACAGAGGTGATGGTATTCGTACCGATCGGCATCGCGATCGCCAGGGCGCTTGGATACGATGCGCTGACGGGTACGGCGATGATCTCTCTGGGAGCTTCCTGCGGCTTCACGGCAGGTATCCTCAATCCGTTCAACGTCGGCTTGGCGCAGGCTATTGCTCAAATTCCTATGTTCTCGGGAATGTGGCTCCGAATCATTTTGCTTATTTGTCTCATTGCTATCACGAGCTTTTATATTATGCGTTATGCGAGGAAAGTAAAAAAGGACCCTACGAAGGGACTTGTTTACGACCTGGAAAAAGAGGCGGATGGTACTGCAACCAAGCTTGATTTCTCCCATTTGCCGACTATGCAGTTGAAGCATTACCTTACAATCGTTACTGTAGTCGCTGGCTTTGCGCTCTTGATCTGGGGCGTCTCCAAAAAAGGCTGGTGGATGGAAGAGCTGGCTGCCTTGTTCTTGACTATGGGTGTGCTGTCCGGGTTGTTCTCGGGCTATGGACCGAGCCGCATTTCCAAGGAATTCGTCAAGGGAGCTAGTGCGATTACGTACGGTGCGTTCATCATTGGTTTGGCTAGAGGGATCATGGTCGTGTTAGACCACGGGAATGTCATCGACACGATCGTGAACAGTCTGTCCATTTTAGTGGGTGAGCTTCCTAGCTCGGTTCAAGTATTGGGTATGTATGTATTCCAGAACGTTATGAACGTCTTTATAACATCGGGGACAGGGATGGCTGTAACAACCATGCCAATCATGGTTCCGTTGTCCGACTTGCTTGGGGTGACGAGACAAACGTCCGTGCTTGCCTTCCAGCTTGGGGACGGGTTTACGAATATGATCCTGCCTACCTCTTCTGCGTTGATGGGGAGCCTGGCGGTATCTGGAATTGCGTATCAAAAATGGGTTCGGTTCTTCTGGCCTCTTATGGTCACTTGGCTTGTCGTTGGTGCGATCTTCGTTGTCGTTGCCAATATGATTCATTACTCGTAATAACAAAAGGTTGTTCCTTGGGTCCTTTTCAGACCTTTGGAACAACCTTTTTTTGTTTTTAGGACCAAAAAATTTATTTTGCAAAAATATGATTTCCGATTTGAACAGTTTGCGGTCTAGTCCAAATCCACGAGCTTGTCGCTGTTTTCGGGTTGAAGTAATACAAAGAGCCGCTAGTAGGATCCCAGCCGCGTACGGCGTCTTGGGCGGCCATATAAGCTGTGCTGTCAGGCTTTAGATTGTACTGTCCATCCGCTACTGCGGTGAAGGCGCCTTTTTGGAATACGACGTCCTCGATAGTATCTCCATACTTGCCGGACTGAATACGGTTCATAACAACCGCTCCGACCGCTACTTGACCTTCGTACGATTCACCGCGGGCTTCGCTGTAAATGACTTTAGCCAAAATATCGAGCTCTGCACGATTCAAAGAATGCTTCTTCAATGCGGACCATGTCAGATCGCCTGTAATGCCGTCTGGATTCAAGCCAAAGTTACTTTGAAATCCTTTAACCGCTTGTGCAGTGTTGTAACCATATAGGCCATCCAAAGGCAATTGGTAGAAGCCGGCCAGCTTCAACCGGAACTGCAAATCCCAAACGTCTCCGTTGGAGTTTCCTTGCTTTAGTAACGGGGCTGCTTGAGCAGCATATGGGTTAATTCCTACTATATTCATCAACAATACAAACCCGAATAGGAAGGTGAATATTTTCCAATTTCTCAGTTTCATACCGCATCTCCCCTTTCGGATACTGATTATAGGGGGAGTGGGAGTATGGATTCAACCAGTATTTATTGGAATTTACTAAAAAATGCTTGAAGGACGCGGGTTTATCCCACTTATTTAGTGGGTATTCAGACTGCTTACTGATGTGAAAAAGGCCGTTTCAACGTTTTGCAGCTGCTAATGGTTCCATCCAGAAAAAGGAATATTTAAGACTCCAGCCTATCGCAATAGACCTGCATAGCTTCCCGCAAAAAGACAGCAAGTCCAGCCTTATGCTTATCGATGTTCGCGGTGAAACGTTCATCCTCTACGTATAGATTCCCCAAACCGCGGAAAATTTCCGGCGTGCAATCATAGAAGTGGTTGGTAATCCACGCTCTGAGCTCGGCTACACTTTCCTGTACTTGTGGATCCTCCGGTCCTTTATCCATAGCGGCTGCGATTTTGGTGTAGATACTTGCGGATTGCTCCATAATAGTAGTCCAATCTTGGGGAGAGTAGCCGCTCGTTCTCTGCTCAACTTGATTCATAGCAGCATCTCCGTATTTTTGCCGCGCTTCCTTGGCGTATTTGCGTTTGTGTTCCTCGATAGGTGTCATATCAAAGGGTTCGAATTGTTCATGCGGGCTCATCTGTTGTTCTCCTTCCATGGCTTGAATGGTTTTATTAACCGTGTCGATGATGCTGTCTAACCGCTGTCTTTTCTCGATAAGCAGTTCTTGGTGTGCCTTAAGAGCGTGCTTCCGGTCGAAATCGGGGTGGTCTAATATGTCTTTAATATCTTTCAGTGGAAAGCCGATCTCTCGAAAAAACAAAATCTGCTGCAGCCGTTCCAATTCTCGGTCCGAATAACTGCGGTATCCTGCTTCATTAACGGATTCAGGCACAAGCAGGCCAATCTCGTCGTAATGATGAAGAGTCCGGACGCTTATTCCTGACAAATCGGCGACCTCTTTCACCTTGTAGTTCATATCATCACCTCCAAGTACAGCATAGGGTATCACGTTGCGTTAGAGTCAATGGGTTTAGTTTTAATGGAATGACGAAGGGATGAAAAAAATTATTTTCAAGTGAAATGCCTTCCTCTCAACAGATATGTCAGCGGCTATCATTTCGTCGGTGATTTACAGGGTGTCAGTGCTGATTTCGAGCAGGCCTCTCACGCATGGGTTGAGGTGCATATACCGGGAACCGGATGGCTTGGGTTCGATCCGACCAATAACGCAGAAGTGGATTGGCGTTATATAAAACTCGGACATGGTCGTGACTATCAGGATATTGTGCCTGTAAAAGGTGTGTATCGCGGTTCTGGGAGGCAGTCGCTGGAGGTCAAGGTCGATGTGCGGCTGCTCGATGCCTCTAAGTGTGATTGTACTGTGGTCAGCTAACAATGAATATACATGTAGTATAAGCCTGAGAAAGAGGCCATTCCTTCTCAGGCTTTTTTAGCTTCGTTTCCCTTGCTCCTCTCACGCACACTAACGGTTGGGTTGAAACCAAGAAGGGTAATTGAATAACAATGACTTATTCTTGAGCAAAATAGGAATATGAGGATTATTATGGACCATTTCGGCTAAACGGCCAGTAAACGAGGTGATAGCAAGTGACCCGTATGTTTGCCTTTCTCACACCTTTTCGGTGGCCTATCGCTGCTGTATTGGTACTTATCTTTTTGCAGTCCTTGTCGGATCTGTACCTTCCGACCTTGATGGCTGACATTGTCGACAAAGGTATTGTGGAAGGAGACATTCCATACATATTTCGCATCGGAGCTTTCATGCTGCTCGTTGCGGCGGCAGGAGCGATTTGCTCCGTAACCGCGAGCTTCCTCTCGGCCAAGACGGCATCGGGCTTCGGACTCGGTGTACGAAACCGGGTGTTCGCACATGTGGAGAACTTTTCACTGCAGGAGTTCGATAAGATTGGAACGGCTTCGCTAATCACAAGAACGACCAACGACATTACTCAGGTTCAGCAGGTGCTGACCATGATGCTTCGAATGATGATCAGCGCTCCCATGATGTGTATCGGGGGCATTATTATGGCGGTGAACAAGGATGCAAAGCTATCGCTTGTTCTTGTCGTCGTCCTTCCAGTACTTGCGGCAGCGATCGCCATTATAGCGAGTCGAGGCATGCCCCTGTTCAAAGCGATGCAAATCAAGCTGGATCGACTCAATCTGGTGCTGCGAGAGGGACTCACCGGCATTCGAGTCATTCGTTCCTTTAATCGGATCGATCACGAGCAGCAGCGGTTTCAAGAAGCTAACCGTGATTTGACGGCAACGGCGACCAAGGTAAACCGGATTATGGCCGCAATGATGCCGATCATGATGCTGGTCATGAATTTCTCTTCCATGGCAATCATTTGGTTCGGCAGCAATCGTATTAGCAGCGGACATATGCAGGTAGGGGATTTGATGGCCTTTTTGCAATATGCGATGCAAATTATGTTCTCGCTCATCATGATGTCGATGATGTTCGTGATGATTCCGCGCGCCTCCGTATCCGCTGTCCGCATTAACGAGGTACTGGATATGACGCCGACAATGACGGACCCCTCTGAAGGGAAGCGAACAGACGCGAGGAAAGGATACATCGAATTCGATCGGGTGTCGTTCAGCTATCCGGGTGCGGAGCAGCCTGCCATCTCGGATATTTCCTTCAGTGCCAGTCCTGGCGAGATTACGGCTATTATCGGGGGAACGGGTTCAGGTAAATCGACGCTGATCAGCCTCATCCCCCGTTTCTACGATGTGAGCGGAGGCAGTATCCGTGTCGATGGAGTCGATGTGCGTGAAATGACGCAGCAGGATCTTCGGGAGAAGATCGGCTTGGTTCCCCAGAAGGCGGTATTGTTCTCTGGAACGATTGCCGACAATATCCGATATGGCCATGAAGAGGCGACGGATGAAGAAATGCGGCATGCTGCTTCTATCTCGCAAGCTACAGAATTTATTTCTGCTATGCCAGACGGCTATGATTCCATTATCGCCCAAGGGGGCACGAACCTATCGGGAGGGCAGAAGCAGCGCTTGTCCATTGCCCGAGCCTTGGTGAGAAAACCCGAGATTTATGTGTTCGACGACAGCTTCTCGGCGCTTGATTTCAAGACCGATGCCAAGCTGCGAGCAGCGCTCAAGTCAGAGACGGGCGATGCTACGGTCATCATCGTGGCTCAAAGGGTCAGCACCGTCATGGATGCCGACCGAATCATTGTCTTGGATGAGGGTGGCATTGCAGGCATAGGAAATCACAAGGAGCTGATGGCCTCCAGTGAGGTATATCGGGAGATCGTAGCATCTCAGCTTTCGGAGGAGGAACTGTCATGAGCGGTCCACGCAGAGGGCAAGGTGGAATGGGCGGCGGCCCAGGCGGAGGACCTGGGGGGTCCCCGAATGGGGATGCCGGTACAAAAGGCCAAAGATTTCAAAGGAACATTAAAGCGGCTGATCGGATTTTTAATGCCTCACCGCTACTCCCTCTTAACGGTATTGCTTGCAGCGGTACTTAGTACCTTGTTCAGTATTGTCAGCCCGAAAATTATGGGTAAGGCAACGACTAAAATATTTGAAGGTGTCATGCTGAAGCTCAAGGGAGTGCCAGGAGCTGAGGTGGACTTTGGCTACATAAGGAATATATTGCTTTGGCTTGCGGTCTTGTATGTACTGAGCGCTATCTTTAGCTATCTGCAGCAGTATATTATGGCTGGTGTTGCGCAGAAAACCGTTTACGACTTGCGTCAACGGGTGAACGATAAGCTGTCCCGTCTGCCGTTATCATTTTACGATTCCCGGGCCCACGGGGAGATTTTGAGCCGTGTCGTCAATGACGTAGACAACATAAGCAGCACTCTGCAGCAAAGCTTGACCCAGCTGATTACCTCAGTCGTTACGCTTGTCGGCGTCATTATCATGATGCTAACGATTAGTGGTTGGATGACCTTAATCGTATTCCTTACGCTTCCGCTCAGCTTTTTGGTAACCAAGGCGGTAGCATCGCGTTCTCAGGCTTTTTTTCGTGGGACAGCAGAAGGCGCTAGGAGAGCTGAACGGTCATGTTGAGGAAATGTATACAGGCCATCGGATTATTAAGGCATTCGGACACGAGAAGAAGTCCATTGATAAATTCAGCGAAATCAATAACAAGCTGTATCAATCAGGCTGGAAGGCTCAGTTTATTTCGGGCATTATTATGCCGCTGATGAGCTTCATTAGCAATATTGGTTATGTGCTGGTGAGTGTCGTCGGCGGGATTCTCGTTACGAGAAAAGCGATTGAGATCGGGGATATTCAGGCGTTTATCCAATATACACGGCAGTTTTCACAGCCTATTACCCAATTGGCCAATATTGCCAATATTATTCAGTCTACCATCGCTTCGGCAGAGAGGGTGTTTGAGCTGCTCGATGAGTCGGAGGAGGTTCCTGAGGCGAAAGAATCCCAACATTTGGAGCGGCCAAAGGGGGAAGTGCATTTCCGCGACGTTACGTTTGGTTATAAAGAGGGAGCCGTATTAATCGAGCACATGAATATCGACGTAAAGCCGGGGCAGACAGTAGCTATCGTCGGACCGACAGGAGCAGGTAAAACGACGCTCATTAACCTACTGATGCGGTTTTACGAGCTGGACGGTGGACGGATTACTATTGATGGAGTGGATATTACAGAGCTGAAGCGCGGCCATTTGCGTAGTCTATTCGGCATGGTGCTTCAAGATACTTGGCTGTTCAATGGTACGATTCGAGATAATATCGGTTACGGTCGCGAAGGAGCTACGGTGGATGAGATCGTCCAGGCGGCGAAGGCGGCGCATGCCGATCATTTTATTCGTACACTGCCGGACGGCTACGATACCGTGTTGAATGAAGAGGCGTCTAACATTTCTCAAGGACAAAAACAGCTTCTGACGATCGCCCGCGCCATATTGGCCGATCCGGCGATTCTAATTCTGGATGAGGCGACGAGCAGTGTCGATACGCGCACAGAGGTCTATATTCAAAAAGCGATGAACGAGCTAATGAAGGGAAGAACGAGCTTCGTTATCGCTCACAGGCTATCCACCATTCGTGATGCGGACATGATTCTTGTGATGGATAAAGGAGCTGTAATTGAGAAAGGGACCCATGAAGAGCTGTTGGCTCAGGGCGGCTTCTATGCCGACTTATATCTCAGTCAGTTTACGGGGAGAGGCACTAGGAAGGATATCGGTTAAGCAGCGGATGAAGCCCATCTTTTTAGGGTACTATACTCTGGGATTATTTAACATGCGTAAAAGGAGTGATAGGGTTGGATAACCATACAGATCATCATATCCATACAGGTGAATCAGAGCAGTCTCCAATGCTGACGACAAGGCAGGGCCATCCTGTAGCCGACAACCAAAATATTCGAACCGTAGGCAGTCGGGGTCCAAGCACACTAGAAAATTACCATTATCTTGAAAAGGTCACTCACTTTGACCGAGAACGTATTCCGGAGCGCGTCGTTCATGCTCGTGGAGCGGGAGCTCACGGTATATTTGAAGCCTATGGCAAGGTCGGAGACGAACCGGTCTCCAAATATACCCGGGCAAAACTCTTCCAGGAGGCAGGCAAGCAGACGCCGGTATTTGTAAGGTTCTCTACGGTTATTCACGGCGGTCATTCTCCCGAAACGTTAAGGGACCCGCGCGGCTTTGCCGTTAAATTTTATACCGAGGACGGGAACTGGGATCTGGTCGGGAATAATCTCAAAATTTTCTTCATCCGGGACCCGTTAAAATTCCCAGATATGGTTCATGCGTTCAAGCCTGATCCAATTACGAATGTTCAGGATATGGAGCGTTTCTTCGATTTTGTATCCATGAGCCCGGAAGCGACTCATATGATCACCTTCTTGTTCTCTCCATGGGGAATTCCTGCTAACTATCGGCAGATGCAGGGGTCCGGCGTTAATACATATAAATGGGTGAATGAGGCGGGGGAAGCGGTTCTGGTGAAATATCACTGGGAGCCATTAAAACAAGGAATTAAAAATTTGCTTCAAACGGAAGCAAATGAGATTCAAGCCATCAACTTCAACCATGCCACATTGGATCTCTATCAGGCGATTGAGCGGGGCGATTATCCCGAGTGGGAGCTGTGCGTACAGATCATGTCCGACGGAGAGCATCCCGAGTTAAGCTTTGATCCGCTCGATCCAACGAAGCTGTGGCCAACGGATCAATTTCCGTTTCGACGAGTCGGTAAAATGACGCTGCACCGCAATCCGAGTGATTATTTCAATGAAGTGGAGCAGGCGGCGTTTGGAACGGGGGTTCTGGTAGATGGCTTGGATTTCTCGGATGACAAGCTGCTGCAGGGACGTACCTTCTCCTATTCGGATACGCAGCGTTATCGGGTAGGGACGAATTATTTGCAGCTTCCGATCAATGCTCCGAAAGCTTATGTTGCGACTAATCAAAGCGGGGGGCAGATGCAAATTCGTCCAGATCGCGCCCCAGGGCAAAATCCGCATGTCAATTATGAGCCTTCCTCTCTCGGCGGGCTTCAAGAGGCGCCAAAGCACGCGAAAGAACACGAACCCCATTATGATGCGAATTTGGTTCGTCAAGCGATCCCTCGGACCAATAACTTCGGGCAGGCAGGTGATACGTATCGAGCCTTTGAAGAATGGGAGCGTGAGGAGCTGATCTCGAATCTGGTTGACGCCTTTAAGATGTGCAACGCTGGAATCCGTGAGCGAATGATCAGGAACTTAACAGAGGCGGATGCGGATTACGGCAGACGTGTAGCCGAAGGCTTGTCCAAGGTAGATCAACGTATTGAGAGTGGACAGGTTGATCCAGCACAAGCCGTACGTAAATCCAAACAAGAGGGGCATAAAGCAGGCCCGTATTAATAGTAGAAGGCGGTAGGCTGTGATGTGCCTACTGCCTTTGTTTTGTTTAGCATCTGTGGCAGAGAGGAGGGCTACTGCCGCTACCTGCTTAGACGCGTAACTCATCGTACATGGCTTCAAGCAGGCTAACTGCCTGCTGCTCAAGTGAAAGCACCGATTCAAGAATCGGTATGGCTTGCTCTGCTGAAGTGGTGGAGTTGGGCTCACCACCGGATGGAAAAGGAAATAAGCTGCGCATAGGTTGGAGCTGACGAGCAATATCTCCATAAAGGACGGCCGCTTCCCGGCTCAAGCTGCGGATGCGTTCAGTCTCCAGTTCATTAAAGCCCTTCCAGCTATCCGCTATTTCGTTCCAAAACGCCGCTGCTAATTGTCGTGCATCTTGGACGAACACTACGTTATAGGAGTGTCCATTTGGCTCAATGGCTTCGTCTCGGAAAGCCTCTATCCAGGCTTGGTAAGCTGCCAGTCCCCGCACGGTTCTCGGTGTCTCCTCCTCTTTTCCATGATAATGGTCCAGAATCATGCGCAGTGCGCCTTGCAGCATAGTGCGATCATCGATATGGAACGAATCCTCGACAGTGAGGATGAATAGATCCTCTAGGATGCCTCGACCCAAATGATCAAACGGAACCGCTTTGTCTGTGCCGCATTCTGAGGCCATAAGCTGTTGCTGCTCGTCATCGTATCCATAAATAACTCCGAATTCGGGGATGAAGATATCCCAAGATAGTGCCGGAAGACCGCGATCAATCGAGTGATGGATAAGCTCCAAGGCTTCGGGGAGTGCTTTGTGAAGCGCTCTTTTTTGCTTGGCTTGATCTGTAAGCAAGAAGGGGTCGGCCAGATTGGCATTCTGTCCGGGAATATTCTTTTGTAATCCGTCAATGACACGCGTACGAAAGCCCAAATTGAGCAGCCCTCGGGAGAGAATATCCTCGAAGTTATAGCTGGTTGGTCCTCCAATATGCACGTCGCCTGGGCAGATGCTGATGCGGAAGGCTTGACCAGTCATGCCCATGACCATCGGAAGAGAAAATGTTTTGTCCGTATAAGTTAAAATGCGGTGTATCGATCCGGCGGCTGTGGTCCACGTACAGATACTGCCCCATGCTCCTTTTGGCAAAACTGATTTTTTCATAAGTCCCAGATCCTTTCTGTTTTTAATGTAATGATCTACGGAAATGCGGAGCTTTTCCTGGATGACTTTTTTTCGGCTGCGAGAAATAATTTGATATACGTTGGCGGAAGACAGCTGAAACAGATTCGCAATTTTCTGTGGAGACAAGTGGTCAAAAAAGTGGGACTCGAAGATTTGCCGCTCTCTGCGGTTGAGGCAGTTCAATATGCCGCCAATGGTATCGATCAATTCTTTGCGCAGAATTCGCTCCTCCGGGTTCATGCATTGCTCGGATGGGTGTTGGAACCGGGAAAGGTGATGCATGATGTAGTCGAGATCGTACCAATGGTCCTCCGAAGGCTCCTCGGAAGCCTGAGCTTGCAGCAAGGGAGGAGAAGGCCTGCTCCTTGGCAATGGAATGGCTTCTCAGCCTCGTATATGCTTGGTTGCGTACGATCCGATGCAGCCAAGGGAGAAACCGCCTAGTGTCCACTAACGTCCCAAGGTGCAGAAAAGCCCGTATCAGCGCATCCTGGACAACATCCTCCGCAAGAAATGGCTCCTGTGTTATGGATCGGGCATATTCGTATACCTGTGCTCTATGTCTGCGGATTAATTCACCGAAGGCATCACGATCACCGGCTTGTGCTTGAGCGACTAGCTCTTGGTCACCCTGCTCATCGAGTTTCTGGGAAAGCTCTTCCTCACCTTCAGGTTCCCATTGTTTTATCGATCTGTGGCTCAAATGAATCCTCCTCGCGTTGGTTCTACTTTATTGACTCTTCAGGAGTGCATTTTCTGACAAAGTCCTCTTTGAAATAGGGAATCCATTTTTTTTCTTTTTTATTTAGAACATTTGTTCCCTCTACTTTACCATATATTTGAAGTCTATAGCGGTTTAAGAAATGAACAACTTGTTATGACATGAAAAAAGCCGCCTTCACCGAAGTGAAAGCAGCTTGCTCCATCCTTCAATATTTGATGCAAATGGTGGACACTTCACTGTAAAAGTCGAGGCTAAACATCCCGCCTTGTCGGCCGATACCGCTTTGCTTCTCGCCTCCATAAGGCGTTCTAGGGTCACGCAGGAACCACGTGTTGACCCAGGTCAGCCCGGCTTCGATCTGGTGGGCTACTCGGAAAGCCCGGCTGCTGTCCTTCGTCCAGACGGAGGCGCTCAGCCCATAATGGGTATTATTGGCGAGAGCGATTACTTCCTCCTCGGTGTCAAAAGGCTGAACCGTTACGACCGGTCCGAATATTTCTTCATTAACGACTCGGCAGTCGGCATCGACTCCGGTTATTATCGTTGGCTCCACGTAGAAGCCTCGGTCATGTCCATCGGCGCGCTTGCCGCCGGTTTCGATGACGCAACCGTCTTCACGTGCGGATTGGATGTAATCCAGCACTCTCTCGTAGTGCTGCTCACTGATCAAGGCGCCGATGTTCGTATTCGGCTGGAGCGGGTCACCGACGATCTGTTGGCGCGTGCGTTCGATGAATTTCTCCAGGAACGCCTCGTATATCGGGCGCTGCAAATAAATTCGGGAACCACACAGGCATACTGCTCCCTGGTTAATAAAGCTGCTGCGAAGCGAAGTATCCACCACTTCATCCAGATCGCAATCGGCGAAGACGATATTCGGATTTTTGCCTCCAAGCTCGAACGACAGCCGTTTGAGGCTAGCTGATCCGGCTTTCATAATGCTTTTCCCGGTACTCGTTTCTCCGGTGAAGGCAATCGCCCGTACATCCGGATGCTCGGAGATGGCTTCTCCTACGGTACGACCTGCACCGTTGACGATGTTCACAACCCCGTCAGGCAAGCCGGCTTCCTTGCATATTTCCCCAAGCAGCGTAGCTGTCATTGGTGTCCAGCGAGCCGGCTTCAATACGACAGTGTTGCCCATGGCAAGGCAGGGGGCCAGCTTGGCGCTGAGCAGCAGAAGCGGCAGGTTCCACGGATTGATCATACCGACGACACCAAGCGGACGACGGACGACGAAATTCATCGCTCCTGCCTCGCTTGGATAAGCCTCTGTACCCATGGTAGAGATGAAGTTGGCGTAGAAATGGTAGCTTCCTGCGGAGCGTGGAATGTCCACGTTCGTAGACAGCCACAGCGGCTTCCCGGTGTCGAGAGTTTCGAGCATGGCGAGCTCGTCTTTACGCTCAAGAATCAAGTCTCCGATCCGGCGCAGGATAGCGGCGCGCTCACTAAGCTTGGATTGCTTCCAGCCGTTATCGAAGGCTCGTTTGGCTGCTTCTACAGCCAGATCCACCTCGGTCTTGCCACCTTCGGCCACACGGCCGAGCACTTCCTCTGTTGCAGGATTGATGTTATCGAAGGTTTTAGGTACCTGTGAGTGCACGTAACGACCGTCAATGAAATGCAGGCAATCCGTACCTTTAATGATAGTTTCCATTTAAAAACTCCTCCTTGGGGGTGCTGGGGTTTATTGGGCATCAGCTTGTAAGGTTAAATAGGAATGAAGCTTACTATCAAGCGTGCTTGTAGACGGTAGACTCCCGGTGCAGCTTGCGGTAGTTGTTAGGGGTCATCCGGATACTGCTTTTAAATGTTCTATAGAAGGTGGACAGCGTTTCAAACCCGATTTCAAAGCAAATGGCCGCGATATCCTTGTCGGTTTCGGCCAGCATTTTTTGCGCTAGACGCATACGGACCTCGGTTAAATATTGAAGCGGAGTCATCTGATAAAACTCCTTGAAAATCGTGTTTAAATGCCGGGTGCTGACGCCCAGCTTAGTGGAAATATCATCTGAGCTAACAATTTCAAAATAATGAGTATCGATATAATGGCGAAGCTTCTCGGCTCGCAGGCTGTTAACAACAGAGGCCTCGGAAGCCGGCTGGTAGCGGACAAGGAGCAGCAGCAGTTCAGATAAATACAGCGTGTTGGCCAGAGTGTTAAGGAGTGTTTCCCGCGATTGCTCGAACAGCATTTTTCGTGTAAGCTGTCGCAGCTCTTTGCCCCCGAAACCGTTAAGTCGGACGAGCTTTGAATGGCTGAATCTAACGTGGAGCAGGGCTTCGCGGACGCTCTCATCCAGGATTGCCTCGTCAAATTCGAGCACAAGCACCGTCATATGGGGACCTGAAAGGATCGAATGATTCGTTCGCGGGACGATGACAACGCCCTGATCTTGTTCAAAATCGAAGCTCCGCCCGTCAAGCGTAACCTTTCCTTTCCCGTCGAGAACATAAAGGATTTGATGGATGTCATGATGATGCTCCTGCATGATTTCTCCGTCACTATGCCGCATTTCATACAAGTGGATTCCAAGCATGAACAAGTCAACTCCTTGAAGTCTTGACACGCCCGTATAAGAACAGAACGACAAGAATGACAAGACCATAAATGATTTGCTTTCCTGTATTCCTCATGTTCAATACTGTAAGAACTACCCATTCAAATGGTAATGATGATGGCTCCGGCTAACGTTCCTCCGTATCCTCCGCGACCACCCATAATTGAGGTTCGCCTAATTACAACGGCGGCAATAGAAGGGAGTAATGGACGCAATTCCCTCATGGGATCGATTCACCTTACTTGCCTCGCTTCTGCGGTTGATCAAAATCGGGGTATCCCCCTGTGTGTGCGGAAGCTCCGGGGAAGCCTATCCGCTCCCACACGCCCGGCTCGTTCAAATACAAGCTGGTGACATCGCTTCGAAGCTGCTTGTAGAACCCCGGCATGGAACCCTTCAATGCCATTAGCACGCCATGGACCTGCTCAGGATCGAGCTCGGCGAGCGGTTTGCTGAATTGTTCTTGTGCCGCTGCTGCGGCTGCTTCAATGCCGAGCTCGTACAGCTTGGCATGAACGCCGCGTTCGATTCTTCCGGCCAACACGGGTCCCGCATTCGCTACTGCGGCACCTTGATCCATTTCATCGGCGGGAATTACGCCGTTAGCGAGCACCGCGAGCAATGCTGCGTGATCTGCTGCGCTTATCCTCATGGGCATCTTCTCCTTTGGTATCATTGTCCTTGCTTCGCATAGTCGCCAATATAATCTACAGCCCGGCTTGCAATAGCCATGGCGGTCAGCGTAGGATTGAGCCCGCTGCCGGTGACGAACACGCTCGTATCGCAAATAAACAGGTTAGGAATATCATGAGTTTGGCAAAATTCATTGACGACCGAGGAGTCGGGGTCTGTACCCATGCGGCATGAGCCCATTGCGTGAGCGCCGTAATTCAGACCGACACGCACCTTGCGGGCGCCGGACGCACCCATCAGCTCCACGGCTTTATCTCTCGCGGCTCCAGCTAACCGCACATCGTTATCCAGCCATTCGATGGATACTCTTGCGGCAGGAAGTCCGCGGTGATCTTTCACTTCAGGGTCCAGCGTCACGGTATTATGCTCACTAGGAAGTCCCTCTGCATGAGCCCACCAGGCTGCGGTGTAAGGGTAATCCTTCAAAAACTGCTTGAATTCGGCACCTACGAAGTCACCGCTCAGTGTGGCGTACGTGACGGGAGTCATCATGTAGGACAAGAGGACGAAGCCGCGAGCATAGTCGTTGGCGGGATTCGGCTTGTAGTAATCCTGCACCATCACTTGCCCCATCTGAATCCCTTTATAGGCGTTGATCGGTTCGTCGAATGTTCCGAACACCTGCCATGTCGGATGGCTGAGCATGTATCTGCCTACGGCTCCGCTGGAATTCGCTAGCCCGTCCGGGAAGGTCGGGCACGACGACAAGAGCAGCAGCCGAGGAGTCTCGACTGCATGAGCTGCGAGTACGACAAGCCTCGCCCGTAGCTCATGCTCCTGTCCATCGGCGTCCAGGTAGAGGACGCCTGTGACGCGGCCGGCAGCATCGTCATAGAGAACGCGATGCACGAATGCTTCGCTGATGACCTTCACTCCAGCAGCTTCCGCTTTCGCCAAGTACGTGCCTTGGCTCGTCGCTTTGGCATCCGTAGGACAGCCTGCGGCACACCAGCCGCAATACGTACAGGCTGGCCGCCCGTCATACTCGACGGAGTTAATGGCAATGGGTGGAGCGAACGGCTGCGCTCCGGACTTTTGCGCGCCCCGGGCGAGCACCTGTGCATGCCAGCTGAAGCGATGGGCTGGCATAGGTAAGGAATACGATTCAGGAGCGAACGGTCCGCAATCTCCTGCAACCCCAAAATCCCTTTCTACCTTGGCGTAGTAAGGTGCAAGATCTTCATAGCTTATGGGCCAGTCGGCTCCAACGCCTTCCAAGCTGTGCGTTCGGAAATCTTCAGGATGGAACCGAGGCATCACCCCTAGCCAAGTAAGAGTTCCGCCACCTACACCTATGCCGGTTTTGGGAACGACCTGATGTTTGCCCGCATAAACCCGCGGCTCCGTCCACTGGATCTTGGCGTGGTTAGCTTCGGAATTAGTGAAATCCACGTTAGGCTCATAACGCTTGCCTGCTTCGAGGACGGTTACGGAGAAGCCTTGGTCGGACAGTTCTTTGGCGACCAGACTACCGGTTGCTCCAGAACCGACTACGATGACATCAACGGGCTGTTTGGACATCTTGATAAACCCCTTTCTAGACTCGTACGTTCACAGCTAACACTTGTGAACGATTTGACGGAGAGCATATAATGAGACAAGCAGTACATTTCAATTCTGGGAGCCTATTCCATATGAGCTTGCAAATGATTGAGTTACCAGCTGAGGGAATCCTGATGTATGAATTTCAACATGTGGATGGAGAGGCGATGAAGCCGCACCATCATCAAGTTCATCAGATTTTGTACGCGCTAGAAGGTGAGGGCAAAATTACGTTGAACGGGAGGGTGGAAGCATACAGCCAAGACCGCGTGGCGGTCATCGTCCCGAACTCGGAGCATTCTATCGTATCCGATTCGAAGCTGACGGTACTTGTGCTGGCTTTCGACGAGACTATCTTCGATGCCGTGGTGCGCAAGGAGCTGCTGCAAGCTTTCTTCAGCAAATCCCAGCTATGTAAACCCAATCCGTTTACCGGAAGCGAGCTTAGGCTGATGCTTCGCAAACTGCTGTTCGAGCAGTCCAGCGGAAGTCAGCTGGGGCTGATATCCATGAAAATTATTTTATCCGAGCTTATGATCGTACTCGCGCGTTCCCAGCACATGCTGCAAGTGACGGATGCAAACAGCTTAAGGGCCGAGAAAATTCGCCATTACATCGATACCCATTACTTTGAGATCGTTAGCGCGACCGATATTGCTGCCAAGCAGGGGATCAGCCTGCGATACATTAACAATATTTTTAAAGAGCAGTATAACATGACTCCGATGCAGTATTTGACTGATATCCGGATTGGACTGGCAAAGCAAATGCTTGCTGAAACGGAAAAGGATATCGCCTCCATCTGCTTTGAATTGGGTTTTGAAACCGTTTCCACTTTTTATCGCGTTTTCAAAGATGCGGTTCAAATGCCCCCTAATAAATACAGGACGCTGCACAAAATACAGGAACGGAACCGGGAAGAGTAAATGAAGGAGATATCGCGAGATAATCCCTGTAATTGTCTAAGCCATAAGCTGAAGCGAAGCTTATTGGAAACGCCTACATATTAGGCTTTAGAACAAGCCGGCTTTCCAAATTACCGGCAGTTCTCATTCTTATTTACGGTTGAACGGCAGTGCCGTCCGGTTAACATTACCTCGAATAGGGGTCCGTAATCGAGGTTTACAAAGCTATCATAGTTCACATGGAAGCGGTTCGTCTTAGCAATCATGGAAATGGTTTCTTAATATCGGAACCATTATTAGAATACAGCAGCCAAAATCCATGGCGTTACGAATAAAGTGATAACGGCAGCCAAAATCATGGAAATACTCGATACGGTGCCGGAAATGCTGCTGAATTCGAATGCTTTGGATGTGCCTGCACCATGCGAGCTGGTTCCTAGAAGGACGCCACGGGCAATATCGTTGCGAATGCGGAACATGCGTATGACATACGGTCCTATAATCGATCCGAAAATACCCGTCATCATCACGGCAACCGCAGTAATTGTAGGTATGCCGCCAATCGTCTGAGAGACGCTCATAGCGATAGGTGTTGTGACGGAATGCGGGAGCAAACTGTAGATCAGCTGATCGTTAAGATGCAGTACCTCGGCTAACCAAACCGAAGAAGCAACGGCTGCGCAGGAGCCTGCCAGAACGCTGACCAAGATTTCGGTGGCATGTTTTTTAATTAATGGAAAATGCTTGGACAGCGGTATAGCGAATGCAATAGTGGCTGGTTGAAGCATATCGGACAGCCAATGCGCTCCGGTGTTGTAGGACTCGAATGAGGTCCCAGTCCATATCAACATGAGGATGAGCGCCAGAGGCGTAATAATGATAGGGGATAATACGAATAAAGGTTTATACCGGTAAAGCCGTTTGGCAACAATATAAAGCAGGATAGTACCGGACAAGCTGACGGCTCCAATCATCATGATTGCGCACGCTCCTTACGTTTGGCGATGCTCTGAGCCACGAGTCCGCTGCACACCATGACGATGATGGTGCCTAACCCGACGACAAGCACGATTTGAAATCCGTCGCTGATCAGTAATTTGGGATAAGCTACAATGCCTACGGCTGGAGATATAAAGAACAGCAGCAGCTCGGCAATAAGCCAACTGGAGCCTGCCTCTAACCATTCGCGGCGCAGTACTTTAGTCTGCAGCAGCAGAAAAACGACAATCATGCCGAGAATGCTGCCCGGAATAGGGATGTGTAGCCATGTGACGAGCTTGTTCATAATAAACGAGATGATAATGAAAATAAAAACTTGAACTATAATTTTTAATGCGGTTTTCATGGCTGCTAGCCCCTCTCCAATGAAAAGTGTACAGCAGCTTCTTTCATAGGTAAAATACATATATAGAATGTTTTTCATTCCATTTGTCTATGGATGGAGGGAAGCCCATTGGATATGCGGCACCTGCAATATTTTCTCGAGGTTGCTCGTTGGAATAGCTTCACGAAAGCCGCTCAGGCGCTTTATATAACCCAGCCTACAATCAGCAAAATGATTAAGAATCTAGAAGAAGAGCTCGGTGTTATTTTGTTTGACCGTATTGGCAAACGAATCGAGCTGACGGACGCAGGCGCAGTGCTTCTGACCCAAGCACAGCACATGGTCAAGTCCTTCGATGAGATGACCTCGCATCTCGATGAGCTGATGAAGGTGAAACGGGGACGCATTCGCATAGGACTGCCACCTATGGTGGGGGCTAATTTTTTTCCGAAGGTCATTGGAAGGTTCCGTGAGCAGTATCCTGGAATTACGCTGCAGCTGTTTGAGGACGGTTCCAAGAAGGTGGAGGCGGAAGTAGGAGCTGGGGAGCTGGATATCGGGGTTGTTTTGCTGCCTACCAATGAAGAGCTGTTCGAATCCTTTTCCTTCGTTAAGCAGCAGCTCATGCTCGTCGTTCATCCTTCTCACCCGTTAGCAGGAAGTCAGGAAGCCGCTCTAATGGATTTGAAGGAGGAATCCTTCCTGCTATTTCATGAAGATTTTGCCTTGCATGACCGGATCATTGCAGAGTGCGAGAGGCTTGGCTTTGTTCCCGATGTCGTGTATAAAAGCTCACAGTGGGATTTCATCAGCGAGATGGTGGCGGCCAATCTGGGTATTGCTCTGCTGCCAGAAGCTATATGCCGGGAGCTGGACAGCAAGCGCGTGCGCACGATCCCTTTGACGAAGCCGATGATTCCTTGGCATTTGGCTATGATTTGGCGTAAGGACAGCTACTTGTCGTTCGCTGTCAGGGAGTGGATTGCTTTTACGCAAAGCATGCTTCAGCAGACAATATGAAACAGCCATTTTCCTCATGTTCGCCATAGTTAAAGCAGCACACAAAAAAGACCGATCCTTTTCCGGAATTAACGGCAGGAACGGTCTTTTGCATAGGAGGGTCAACGACCTCTTTTGCGATTTTTATATATTTGCACATTCACGGCATTGCTGGCGAGCACATTTCCTGACTCTGCCCTTGCCTCCGCAGACTGAAAAATATTAATAATGATAAAGTGATTTTTACCGATACGCTGCCTGTACGTTTTTACATGTGTCCGGAGCATGGTTCAACCCCCTCATCCCATTATTTCATTACGTTATGCTCGGGACTTCTCAGCTGCAGCGGCTAATCGGCTTGTCAATTCGCCTGTTGCATTCGCTCATCCTTTCGAAAGGTTAGGCAGAGGCTGCTCATGAAAAAGAGACTGCCCCGGACCGTTAGTCCACAGCAGCCTCTCACTTGTATGTTAAGCTTTGGTAATCTTAATGACGCCTGTTTCATCCATTTGCATTTTATGCTTCAAAATATCAGTAAAGAACGTAACGGGTACAAAGGTTGTATCGTTTTTCAGCTCAGGGGCAGCTCCCAACTCCCGCGGTGCCATTTTGCCGAATGCATAGTGGTCTTTACCGATCTGTACTCCGCTCCAGACAGCGCCTTGAGTGACATCCGAGCTGTAGGTGTCCTGATTCCATTCTATTTTATATCCGAGCGCTTCACTGACGGCTCTTAACGGCACCATCAGCTGGTCGTCTTTGGTGTAAGCGACGTCGCTGCCCACTCCGATCGATTTGCCGTCAACGACAAGCACATAATGAAGTCCTCCAAACGAATCCTGCGGCTTCTGCGTACCGCTGGACTCGACCGCTGGGGGTACGTCTCGCGTTTGACCGATCACGTTGCCGTTGGCATCGTGAACGTCGTTGACTGGAAGGGCAGCTTCCGGAGCCAGCTGAAGGCTGGTTGTTTGTGCAATGACATTACCATTAGCATCCTTGACAGGAATCGGAGTATAGTTGACATCCTCTGCGGCGAATGCTGCGGTTCCAGATAATGCAACGCTTAGTGCTACGGACGCTGTAATAATAACTTTTTTCATATCTGTTTTCATCTCTTTAATCAAGCTCCTCTATGTTGGTCTAAACGTATGGAATGATCAATCCATTGTAGGAAAAACATGTCGACATCCCCGTAGACGGGATAAGGATCAAAAATGTTGCAGGAAATGAAAGAATGGATCTTCCACTACTTTCTAAAAGACAAATAATTTGACAATGAGAATCATTTTCACTACACTTTAGGGAGGAATGCATATGATTTCAAGGATGTGAACACTATGCTGCAAAGGCATGATTCCATGCGTCATCTTCGCCTGGAATATATCGCTGCGGAGGAATTTAAGCTTCCCATTAAGCAGCACAAGGATATATTCACCTTGGATGAGCATGCTTTCGGCTTTATATTGCAAGAGAAAGTAAAGATCAACCTACAAGCGAAACATGTGCACCGGACAGGTACAGGATTGTGTGGAGAGCTGTTCTTGATCCCTCCGAACTCCCAGTGTACGATCGAAAATAACAGCAGTGCCTCCGCGCACCTTATTATGATTCGTTTCCAATGCACCGATAAGCCTACGCCTTGCTCATTTGGAGTTGAGCAGCCCCGTTCGCTATTGGATGACGTTCAGCTTTACTGCTTCCGGACGCCGCAAATCCGCAGCTGGATTCAAGACTTTCTAAGTGATTGCGGAAGCTCGGAGCCGGCGCTGTACTATCAGCTGCAATCTCACCTGTACGCCATGGTCGCGGCGCTTATGATGTATGTACAGAATCCGCGCGAGATGGAGCAGGATTTGGTTGCATACGTGGAGCAGACTCGGCAGTATATGCTTAGAAAATACCAGGAATCCATGGACATGGAAGATATTGCCCGCTTATCGGGGGCCGGCTCGAGCAGGTTCTATCAGGCATTCCGCAGGCAAACTGGACTCAGCCCTCATAAATTCATTACAAAAATTCGTCTTGACGCATCTCTATCTCTCTTAGCCAATACAGAATCGTCCGTTATTGATGTCGCCCATTCGGTCGGCTACCCGGACGAATATTATTTCAGCCGTTTGTTCAAAAAGCACATGGGTATTACTCCTACGGAATACGTGGCGCGCACCAAGAGAAGCATCGCTTGTCTGTCGCCCGTTCTGTGCGGGGATCTGACGGTGCTGGGAATAACCCCGCAGTTAAGCCTGGAAAGAGGCTGGGTGGATGAGCCGGACAAAGCGCTAAGGCTGATCGAATCCAGCGAGCCTGGGCTTATTATTACGCCGTTGGTTACGAAGGATATTTATCAAGCTCTAAGCGAGATAGCCCCAGTAGTCATGATTGAGTGGAAGAAGTACCCATGGAAGGAACGGCTAATGGATATAAGTCAGCTGTTCGATCTGTCGAGTGTCGCAGAGCGATGGCTGTCCTATTTCGATATGAAGGTGGAGAACGCTCGGTTTCATGTCCGTCAGCATTTGGGTGAAGAGCCAGTTCTGCTAGTTCACGCAGCTAACGAGCATCAGTTTCGCATCTTCGGCATGCAGATGAAAAAAATGAAGGATTTATTTTACGACGATCTTCAGGTCATGCCCCCTGATCCCGCGCAGCATATAGGTGCAATGGATGTCACTTCACTCACCGATGTTGCCGCGCTCGATTGTGATAATGTTCTTTTTTTAGTAGGCACAGCTAAGCCTGAGGCATTTTGCGATCATTTGGCTGAGCATTGGAAGGAGCTGAAGCGGAGCCGACGCAGCAAACGCTGCTTCTTTATCCGGCATGACGATCCTTTGTTGTACAATGCTTCGGCCCACGAAGGTTTAATTGACCAAACGGTACAATATTTGATGAATTCCGGTTCATAAAATTGTGGGAAAGTTTAAGAATTTTTTCGAAGGGATTTTATACTTCCATATCGTCTAAAAGAGTAAATTCGGGTGAATGCCTGCTCAAAGCGTGATACAATGAGTTTGCTGTCTATGATGGTCCTGATCGGACGTCTATGGACAGCAAGCTTTTTTTATTGTATAGAAAATAATGGAGTACTTCGGGAAGGCGGCTGCGATAGCTGCAAGTTATCTTGGCTTCTTAAGTATTAATCGGAACTTTAAGGAGAAGCTTTGCGTCCTTGAGGGGGGAAATAATGCTTTTAGGGGCTTATGCTGGGCATGCGGAGCTCTTGATTCACGTACATATAACTGGGGGAAATAGATATGAGTAGTTGTTGGCAGAGTGGTTTATTTTCATGTGGGAAATAACTATGATGGAAGTAAGAAATAAGGCAGTACTTTTGGTTCTAGGGAGGAGGCTACCATGAATCACAGACCACGGATCCTGATCCTGACGGCAAGTTATGGTGACGGACATATACAGGCGGCGCGTGCGCTGAAGCAATCCTTTCTTAACCAAGGCATGGAACAGATTCTCATTGTCGATCTGATGAAAGAAGCGCACCCGCTCTTAAATTCAATTACAACCACCTTATATTTGAAAAGCACCCAGACATCGAAATTCGGTCTTGATTATTATGGCTGGAGCTACTATATGACCCGCGAGACGAAACCGGACCTCGCTTGGAACCGTTATTTCAATATTATAGGTAAGAAGAAGCTGAAGGAAATTATCGAAGCGGAGCGCCCTGATGCGGTTATCAATACGTTTCCATTCGGTGCTACGCCGGAGCTGTGCCGCGGTATGGGTATACCGTGCTTTACGGTTATTACCGATTTCGCCCTGCATTCCCGTTGGATCCATCCGGAGATGGACAAATATTATGTTGCCGCAGAAGAACTGAAGAAACAAATGGTTTCCTGGGGTCTCTCCAACCAGCAGGTGGAGGTAAGCGGTATTCCGATTCGAAATGATTTTATTCAATACGATTCTTCGACTCCAAATGCATTTGCACCCAAAATTGATCAAGGAAAGCATATGGTCCTTATTTTGGCGGGCTCCTATGGGGTACTTGGTAATGTGGATGAAATGATCCGTTCGCTGCTATCTATTGGAGATTGTCAGGTAGCGGTCGTATGCGGCAGAAACCTCAAGCTGGAGCAGAAGCTCCATATGCAGTATGCAGGTCAAGATGATGTGCACATTTTTGGGTTTTTGGACAATATACATCAGTTAATGGCTATTTCGTCCTGCATCGTGTCCAAAGCGGGAGGGCTTACCCTGTCGGAATCACTTGCGTTGCAAATTCCCGTCTTTATATTCAAACCTTTTGCCGGGCAGGAAAAAGAAAATGCCGTTTTTTTATCGAGTAAAGGTGTGGCGTCCATTTCTCATAATATAGAAGAGCTTACTAAGCAGGTAAGCCAATTTTTCTCGGACGATTACCGCTCCATTGATATTAAACGCCGGATGAAATTGCTTCAGCCTAAATGCGCGGCCGACTTCATTGCAGAGGATGTTCTGAATACGATTGGTCGAAGGGTGACGGTAGGGTCATAAATATTTCGAATGGATCAGGGGATAACTAACTCATAGGTTATAGGGAAGAAGGTGGAACAACCATGACAACCTCTTCTAAAAAATCCTTTGCTGCGCATATGCTATTGTACGGAATTATTTTATTTCTTGTAGAATTTGTTCGTGGGGCTTTTCTCGTTTCTTTTTTGCCGACGTATGCGGTTCATGCCCTCGGATTCACTGTAACAACGGTGGGATGGGCCGTTTCGGTTCATTATATTACAGATACGTTCATCAAATGCTATGCCGGGTATTTGCTAGATCGGTTTCCCCTTCGTTTGATCGTGCCAGCCGGGCTTGCTATTTCGTTAGTCGGGCTGTGGATGCTCTATATTGTTCAATCCGTATGGTTGTTAATAGGAGCATCGGCTTTGTTCGGTATAGGGATGTCGCCGATCTGGCTTGTCTGTCTTAGCAAAGTAAGACCCGAGCATCGAGCAGAGCATATGGGCTTACTGTACACGTGCTGGCTTGCCGGTCTTGGCTCGGGTCCAGTCGTCCTCAATTTTATTATGGACACAAGCTACTCCATTTCCTTTTGGTGCATGATCATTTTGTGGGGAATCAGCTTGCTATTGTCCTTTTTTATATCTAACAAAAGATCCTTTACTCCGACACAAATTCCGCTTCAACATCAAATTTCTATGCTGTGGGAACGGCTGCGCACGATGAAAAAGCTGCTTCCCGGCATGACCCTACAAACGACGGCAGCGGGTATGCTGGTACCTGTATTGCCTGGGTTTGCTTCCAAATATCTTGGTTTCAATTATTCCCAATATTCGTATTTACTTATAGCTGGAGGCGCTTTTACGGTGATGGCGCTGATTCCTATGGGCAAGCTGTCAGACCGCTACGGAAAAAAATGGTTTCTAATTGCAGGGTTCACCGCCTTTGCCGTTATTTTATTCTCCCTGACCCTTGCGAAATATTTGTGGTTGTCCCTGATTCTGGCCGCATTGTTAGGTATATCCTACGCCGCTGTGCTTCCAGCCTGGAATGCGCTCCTTGCCCAGTATGTCCCGAATAACAATCAGGGGATGGGTTGGGGACTGTTCTCCAGCGTGGAGGGGATTGGGGTTGTGATCGGCCCGGTGCTCGGAGGCTGGCTCGCCGACACGTTTAATGAAGGCTTCACCGTTATGGTCAGCGCCGTGCTGTTAGGAGCCATTGCTGTGTATTATTTCCTGGCTCCACCGGAGGGAGTGGGACAGCAGCAGACCGACCGCACTTAAGAAGTAGGAGGGTGAGTTCTTATGGAGCACTTCGTCTGGATCGTTATCCTTGTACTTGCTGTGTATACGATTATCCCAACGCTTCTTGTCCGGTTGTTCGGATGGGGGGTATACCGGGAAGGAAAAGCGGACCGTACCATTTTCCTGACGTTCGACGACGGCCCGGACCCGAAATATACGCCGATACTGCTGGATCTGCTCAAGCAGTATCATATTAAAGCCACATTCTTTGTTCTCGGCTCCAAGGCAGAGAAATACCCGGATCTTATTGTACGGATGCAGGAGGAAGGGCATCTTGTCGGGGTACATAACTATTTTCACTGGGCCAATGCGTTGATGACTCCCCGGCGAGTCCGGCGGCAGCTCAACCATGCGGTAGAGGTGATAGGAGGTATCACTGGCGAGAAACCAGTGTATTATCGTCCTCCGTGGGGAATTATCAATTTGTTTGACTTTCTGCTGCTGAAGCAATTTCGCTTGGTACTCTGGTCGTTGATTGTCGGGGATTGGAGAAGCCGTGGAGGGAAAGTGAAGATCAAGCACCGGCTCGTTTCCCGGTTCAAGGATGGTGCGGTGATTGTGCTTCATGACAGCGGGCAGACGATTGGCGCGAATCCGGATGCACCCGAATATATGCTGCAGGCGCTGCATGAATTTGTGGTGGAAATGAAACAGAAGCAGTACACATTTCACAGAGTGGATGAAATAGGCTGGTCGGATGAGCCGACGGATAGGCTCAGCTGGTACAAGCGGCTTCCGCTCGCGCTTTGGCTCAAATGGGAGAACGTTTACCATGCATGGTTCGAGCTCGAGCCGGTGGACCCGGACAACCAGCTGCTCTATTACCGCGTATGTACTTACCATGGTAAGCGAATAGCCCTCCCGGACGGAGAGGAAATATGTAAGGGAGACCGGGTGGTTGAACTGCATTTCAACAATGAAATGATGTTCCATATTGTGATGGATACCCGCTCGATGGTGCAGCTTGCCGTGCAGCTGATCAGGGCAGTCCAGCAGCTCATGCCCAAGATGACCGAGCGTATTATGAAAGATGCGCTAACGGAGAATATTAAAGGGATTTATGGCATTACGATGATTAATAGAGGACCCAAACAGCTTGGCTTTACAGTTACGGATTTGCCCCGTGGAGTGTTTTTCCTGCTGACCAAGCTGTACTTGCGTATGCTGCTGCTTGTGGTTCATCCTCAAGGCAAGAAACGGCTGGAGCTCAAGAAAGAGCTGCTGACGCCCAAAATTCTTGCCATATCCACCAAGGAGCTCCAAAAACGATATTCCGTTTCCCACGGTACATAACCGAGCCCTGATAGGGCATATTATCCCTGATCTTACATTATAGATTAAGGGGTGACATGCTTTTGAAACGCGTGGCAATACTAGCCGTCTCGCTGCTTATGTGTACCGTGATGGCTCCGTTCTCACTGCACGCTGCCGATGCGATATACGGGGGAGACCCCTTTCATTTCGGATTTAAGAAAAGCAGAAATCAGCAGCTGGCATCCATCAACGAAGAAGGCTTCAAAGGGATCATTCAGAAAAATGAGGCTATCTTCCTCGGAGATGTGACGAAGAAAGAGCTTTACTTAACGTTCGATAACGGCTATGAGAATGGCTACACGGGACGAATTCTGGACGTTCTGAAGGAACAACAGGTTCCGGCAATATTTTTTGTTACAGGGCACTTTGTGAAGGAGCAGCCTGAATTGGTGAAACGGATGGTCAACGAAGGGCATTTGGTCGGCAATCATTCATGGAGCCATCCCGATATGAGTCAAATCTCCAATCAGCGTTTGAAGGAAGAGCTGGAAAAGGTGCAGGTTGCGGTCAGTGGTTTAACGAATCAAAAGGAGATGCACTATCTGCGACCTCCACGCGGTATATTCAATGACAGGATTCTTGCGGCCAGCAAAAGCCTCGGATATACGAGCGTCTTCTGGTCCGTTGCCTATCGCGATTGGGATCCGAAGGCACAAAAAGGGTGGAAGTACGCTTATGACAACGTGATGAGCCAGCTTCATCCCGGTGCTGTCATTCTTCTTCATTCAGTGTCCAGTGACAACACGGAGGCGCTAAGCCGCATTCTGACTGCCGCCAAGGAGCAGGGTTATGAGTTCAAAAGCTTGGATCAAATGCAGACGAAAACTTACTAAGCAGCAGCGTAACCTATTGTGCTATGAAGGATGGAAGAGCTCCCGTAACGGGGGCTCTATTTCCTGTTTTTGTTATTTTTTTGTAGTAAGCTATAGGATCCGTATTTATTTTTCAAATCGATTGTTATGATTTTTTAATGTTTTGCCTCGATTTTTTATTCGATTGTAACGGTCTGCGAAGTATTCTATTCCTAGGGTTACACAACAAGCAACACCCACTATGAAATCCAAGGGAGAGATTATAATGATAAAACGCAAAAAGTTCGCAGCATGGGTTATAACAACAGCTGTAGGTTTGTCTGCAATCGTTCCTCAAGTATCCGCAGCCGTTAATTTTACCGATAATGGGACTGCAACGTCTTACAAGATGGCTGTTGAAGAATTGGCGAAGCAAAATGTTATCTCTGGCTATGGAGATCAGGAGTTCAAACCGAATCAGAATGTTACGCGTGCCGAGCTTGCCAAAATGGTAGCTCTCGCGCTTCACGTAGAATTAAATACAACCGGCAAACCCGCTTTGTCTGACGTAGCTAGCAGCGACTGGTACCAATCCTATGCTTCTGCTCTTGTCAGCATTGGCGCTATGAAGGGCGAGGACGGCAAGTTTCAACCGAACAAGCCGGTCACTCACGAACAGTTAATAGAAGTAACGGCAGCCGTGTTGAAAGTCGACGTGGCGCAAGTGAAAGCCCAATTCGGCAGCGCATTCGTCAGTGGCAAGTCCGCAACCCGCGGAGAAGCCGCACTGCTTGTCTATGCAGCACAACAAATCGCGCCGGTACAAATTACAAGCATCACACCGCTCAATGCCATTACACTGCAAGTAACCTTCTCTGCACCGCTTCCTAAAGAGAATACGGATGCAGACAAAGCAAAGGCTAACATTACTTTCGACAACGGATTGAAATTGTTGAACATCCCGCAATTGAAGTCAGGAGCAACGCAGACCTACATCGTTCCGGTGACACCGCAAAAAGAAGGAACGACGTATACGATGAGCTACCAAGGGCAAACGTCGATGACGTTTACTGCAAATACTGAGAAGCTTGAGCTTCGTTCCGCGCAGCAAGTCACGGCTGACACGTTTGAAGTGGAATCTAGCCTCGAGGATGGCGTTGCCGATTACGGCTATGTAGTTGCTGCTTACAGCTCCAGCCGCAAGGGCGCATTCGTAGTCGATGACAATAACCTATACAACGGCAAGCAGTACAAAATTCTTTCTTCGATGAGGGACAAGCAGGTGTACATTACTCCTGAGGGCGGAGAAACGATGACGGCCAACTACGTATTATTCACCCAAGCTACAGATGGAAGACAAGCGCCGAAGTTCCGTCTTCCGAATGGCCAAACGTTCAAGCCGGGCGTGAAATACACGGTAACATCCGACTGGGCTAATATTGCGAGCGGATCGTTTACAGCGATTGAAATCGCACCGCTAGCTATCCAATCGGCTAATAAAGTCAATGAGACTTCATTTGAAATTGCATTAACCCAAGATCCTAAGGATGAATTGTTCGCAGTGCGCAGCGTTACTCTGACTCCAGTAGGAGGAGGTACTCCTCTAACTGCGCAATATAAACTGAGCAGCCGTAAAGGCGCTACAGGCACGTTCGATTTGCAAAATGGTGCAAAACTAGCAGCAGGAACAACGTATACGATAACGGCTGCAGATAACTGGGCTACGGCTACAGGAGTGACTCTAACAGCGAATTAATATACCAATGGTTAAATATTGAGTAGGAGCATAAGGAGGGTGGCCCTTAGCAAAATGGGCCATTCTTTTTCTTATAACGAAACCCGGAGAGGTGAATCTGTTTGCGACAACTACAAATCAAAAGAGGGCTGGTAACAGTCATTGCTGTCATTGCTGCAATATGGATGGCGCTCGCGTTAGTGGGCTGCTCCGTTCAACAAAAGGACGGAGAGTCCATTGCGGCAGTGTCCCCATCCGCATCCGAATCTCCATCCCCGATACCGGCTAAGCCGGATGAGAATGCAGCGGCGAAGCTCGAGCCGGAATACAGCCTGTTGATCACCCACTCCAAAAGCGACTATATCTCATTTACGGACCCGGAGAAGGGTGTAACGGATAAGATCGTAGCGGGTGCGTTTCCCTTCGGTATTGCTTTATACGACGTAGACAACCGCGCGTACGTTTCCACAGCGGAGGGGATCGCGGTTATCGATACGCAGAAGCATAAGCGGGTGGCTCTTGTGCCGTATCAATCGGCTATACAAGAGGTTAAATTCGGAGAGTACCGTCCTGGGGGAATGGGGATTGCTGTATCTCCAGATGGCCGCTACGTGTATGTCGGTGTTTATTTGCCTGGCAAAGCCAGTCAACTCGAAATCATGGATACAGAGAAGCTCGTTATGATCAGCAGCGTTTCTGTGGGGATCAGGCCGTTTGATGTGGTCGTTAGCCTAGACGGAAGTGAGGTATACAGCATCGACCACGATTCTTACTCGGTTACGATAGTGGACCCGCAAAAGCGGACGGCACGTAAAGTGAACGTGGCCCCGTTCGGTAAAGGAGGAGGGGGCTTCGAGAAGCCGCATTACGCAATCGTTAGGGAGGACGGACGTCTGCTGCTCCCTTATCAAGGGCGTGGTTTGGTCGTACTAGACCCAGCTACCGGTCAGTTTGAAACCCAGCCTTTAAGTGGCAATACCCATCAGGAGGGAGTCAATTTGACCGCAGACGGCAAAAAGATGCTAATCGTGGGTAATGGAGCTGCGGGAAGTGCTACCGGCCACCCTAACTTGACGGTGTTGGACATAGGCACGATGGAGGAACAAATCATTCCTCTAAGTCGTACTCACCAAATGGTGGTGAGCAGTCCAGACGGACAGCTGGCTTATCTTACAGGAGGAGTCACCTTTGCCGATACCGGCTGGGATGGGCTAACTGTAGTGGATATAGCTAAAGGGACGACAAGAGAACTGGCTTTGCCGGATTATCCGCTGGACATTGAAATTCTGAAGAACGTGGCCAAGTAACTCGTGGAGATAGCAAGTTTGTAGGTGCAGGAAAAAGGAGCTGTCGGAGCAGTTCCTTTTTCTTTGGTCCAGTTGAATTTCAATTCTTCCCTGCATCGTACAAGTCTAGCGACTTACTTTACTATTGGCACGTCACGGAAATGATGTTGGCATCGATTAAAGGAGTGACGTCAAGGATGCGGCCTTTTGAATCTATTTCGACGATTTTCATTACGTAGTTTTTCCTATTAATTTCAAAATGGGCGCACCGGTTTGCTGTTAAATCTATGAGAGGGTTACATCCAAGCCTAGAGCGCTCAGTCGGTCCCAATAGTCCGGACATGTTTTGGAAACGCAGCCGGGATCGGCTATCCGAATGCCGTCCGCTTTGACGGCAATCAGCGAGAGCGCCATGGCTACGCGATGATCGTCGTAGGTATCAAGCAGAGCGGGTGTGGGCTCGCCCGGATACACTGTCAGACCGTCAGGATGCTCCTCCACCCGAATTCCGAGCTTGCCAAGCTCAGTGCAGATGGCAGCTATCCGGTCGCATTCGTGATGGCGGATATGAGCGGCGTCTGTTAGCGTGATGGGGCCGTCTGCGAACGGGGCCAAGGCAGCGATGGTTAAGGTTTGGTCAGACCAGCGCTTCATGCTGATCGAGAATCCGCCCTTCAGCTGAGGAGCTCCGGTAACTTCGATGAAATCCGCTCCACGGATGACGGTACAGCCCATTTGTTCAAGGACGTTAAGAATCTCAATATCGGGCTGACGGGTCTGTTCGTTGATGCCGTGGATTCGTATATGACCGTTGGTTTGGGCGGCTAAGGACCAAAAGTAGCCGCAGGTGGAGACATCAGGCTCAAGGGCCAAGGATTGAGCCTTGTACTTGCCGGACTTCACGGAGATCGCTTGACCGTCTGGCGTCGGTTCGGTTTCGATACCGAAGGTTCTCATCATGTCGAGTGTCATCTCGACATAATCACGCTGGACAACAGTGCCTTCGATACACACAGTCAATGGGTCTTGGGCATAGGGTGCTGCTATCAGCAGTCCGCTGATGAACTGGCTCGATACCGAGCCGGGTAAGCTTACGCTGCTGCCCTTGAGCCCCTTCGCATGAAGGGTCAATGGCAATCGTCCTTTTGCATCTTCGTACTGAATATCGGCACCCAGAAGGGATAAAGCATCTAACAGAGGAGCTAACGGCCTTTCGCTCAATCGCGGACTGCCCTGCAGCTTCCATTCGCCGCTTCCTGCTGCAAGTGCGCCCGGTAAGAAGCGAGCAATCGTTCCTGCGGCTCCGAAGTATAAATCGCCCTCACGATTTGGCCAAATTCCCCCTGTGCCGTGGATAATGGCCGTTTCTCCTTCGACATCGATCTGAACGCCAAGCTGCCTCAGGCATCGGATGCACCAGTAAGAATCGTCGCTTTTTAAGATGCCTTCCAAACGGGAGGTTCCTTCTACTAATGCCGCGATAATAAGCGCACGGTTAGTCAAGCTTTTGCTCCCAGGAATGGTTATGTCTCCTGTTATGGCTTTGCCATTAGGAATAATCCGAACTTCGTGCTTCTCATTGTAGCGGGACCAAGGGGAGCGTGATTCCTGTCCTTGCAGTTGACCGATTGTGTCCTCCATCGTATACACCCTCTCACATTGATTGCCTTGCTAAATCTGATTATAATGAGAGAAATGAAATAGATGAAATCGTAATTTTACAACTAAGGCATAGAGAGGTTTTATATCATGATAAATTTAGAATGGTACCGCATTTTTTATCATACGGCGAAAGCCGGCAACCTCACCAAAGCGGCGCAAGAGCTGTTCATTACACAGCCTTCTGTTAGCTATGCGATCAAGCAGATGGAGGAAGCCTTTGGGGTCAAGCTATTTCATCGGCAATCCAAGGGGGTGAAATTGACCGTGGAAGGTCAGGCACTTCTCGACTATGTGGAGCCTTCCTTCTCACTGTTAGATGCAGGAGAAACCAAGCTGAACAATCTCAAACGGCTTGCGGGAGGGGAGCTTCGCGTCGGGGCCAGTGATTCGCTATTCAAGCATATGCTGCTTCCGCATTTGGATTCCTTTCATGCGGAGTATCCTGACATTCGCATTCGCCTCTCGCATGGTAAAACGCCAGATATCGTGCATCGCCTGAAAGAAGGGCAAATCGACTTGGGTATCGTGCATATGCCTATTGCAGACCCACAAATCGAAGTGACGGCGTTCTCCGTCATTCAGGACTGCTTTGTAGCTGGAGGTGGCTATAAAGAGATGGGAGAGCTGCCACTGAGTGCGGAGATGCTCGGAGCGCTGCCGCTGCTGCTTCTGTCGCAGGGGAGCAGCACACGCCGATTCGTCGAACAATGGTTTGCCGCACAGGGGAAAACAGTAGAGGCAGATATCGAGCTCGGGAGCATCGATTTGCTGGTTGAGTTTGCTCGACGTGGCTTTGGAGTCGCTTTTGTGACACGCTCATTCGTTCAGGAGGAGCTGGAGAATGGCAGCTTGATCGAGCTCAAGCCGGTTGAGCCGATCGCGCCTCGGTCCGTTGGTATTGCCATCCGTCGGGATATGCCGTTGTCGTTGGCGGCTTCGCAGTTTCTTACGACGCTTAAGAACGCTTTTCCGGGGTGAAACGATTCCTGCTAAGGAGCACAAAGAAGGCCCACTGCCAATGAACGGAGCAGTGGGCCTTATCTTTTATTCGCCGGCTTTGGCCATATACCCGACACCAGGGTAAGTGACGATCAGCTCGAGCTTTTCATCAGCTTGCTTTAGCTTCTGGCGAATACGGGCTATAGCTACCCTTAAGTACTCCACATCATCGCGGTACTCATTTCCCCAAACGTCGCTAAGCAGCTGCTCGTGAGTCATAACCTTTCCCGCATTTTGAATCAGCAGAACGAACAAATTGTACTCCGTTTCGGTAAACTTGATCTCTGTGTCCGCGAGCCATGTTCGCCTTTGGGCCAAATTCAGCGTAACCGGGCCCAGGCGGATTTCACTGGAGGCAGCCGCGTGTACAGCGGCCCGTCCGTCGATCCTTCGAAGCACCGCGTTGACCCGCGCGAATAGCTCGTCCAACGAAAAGGGCTTGGTCAAATAATCATCGGCGCCGAGATTCAATCCTCGCACTTTGTCGGTCGAATCGCTTCGGGCCGTCAATATGATGACGGGCACGTTAGAGAAGCTTCGCAGCCTTTCAAGGACTTCAAAGCCATCCATTCCAGGCATCATAATGTCTAGCAGAAGCAGATCCGGATCAAAGCTGTCTATTGTTTCCAAAGCCTGAGGCCCACTTGAGCAGGCAGCAGTCTCATGACCTAGGGATTTTAAATTGGCGGCGATGAACCGGATAATCTTGGGCTCGTCGTCCACAATGAGAATTTTATGCTTCTTCATGCTCATCCCCATTCTTCCATTCGTATTTGGGCACGGAGAGAATAAAGGTGCTTCCTATACCCGGTATGCTTTCTACATGAATCTGTCCATCAAGGGCATCCATGATGCCCTTGCTTATGGCGAGTCCTAGACCGGTTCCGCCCGTATGGCGGCTGGACGATACATCGACCCGATAAAACCGGTCGAAGATGTTGTCCAAATGCTCCGGCTCCATGCCGATGCCGTTATCTTGAACTCGGATGTGAACCAACCTGTCATCAGAATGTGCGGAGATGCGAAGGATAGGCTGGCGATGGTTGTAACGGATCGCGTTGGTAAACAGATTGACCAGCACCTGCTCCATTCGCAGTCTATCTGCGCGGAGCAGCGGCAATTCGTTATCGAGCTCTACCTCAAATCGGGCGTGTTCTGCTTCTGCGTGTTGGGGCAAACGTTGGATAGCACTTTGTACGATGGATTGAACGCGTACTGGCTGCAGATTGACCCGCAGAGCGCCAGCTTCGATCTTGGAGATGTCGAGCCACTCGTCAATCAAATTCTGAATGCGTCCGATATCCTCGCGTATCCCCTCCAACAGCTCCTGCTTAAACTCTTCGTCCCAGGATGCGTCTGGCCTTAGCAGTGTTTCAACACCGCCCCGAATGCTGGTGATAGGCGTTTTGAATTCATGCGAGGCGAGAGAGATCAGGTCATTTTTGAGAGCGTCAACCTCATGCTCCTTCGTAATATCGCGCCACACATAGCCTCGCCCGAAGCTATGCTCATCACCCAGTACTTGAAAAGCGGAAACCGAGATGATGCGCTCCTTACCGCTGGCTCCCACGGCTTTGAATTTGGCATGCAGCCGCTCTTTGCCGGTAAACGAATTCCATTCCTCATCACGTTCCGGCAGCAAGGCCGTGATCGACTTGAACAAGTCCTCCTCGGACATTGCGAGCAGTGCTTGTGACTTCAGCCCGAACATTTCCGTCATGCGGCGGTTGAAATAGACAACCCGTTGGCTTGTGTCGATTAGGACGATCGCATCCGACATGCTCTCCAGAACTGCATTCAATGTCGCATGCTCGTGACGTATGCTGCCAAGCAGCATGTCATTTTGCACAAGGATGGCAACGGTCCCGGCAAACGTATGCAAAAATTTGCGATCATTATCACTCAAAACAGCTTCGCTGCCGCTCTGGACCCGAAATTCGCCAAGAGCGAGACTTCCCGCTTGAATCGGGATAACAGTCACATTGTGGTCGGAGCTTCCGGTATCGGAAGGTTTAACCGTTCCGTTATCCCAGCCTTTGAAGCGGCCGAGCGTGGATGATCCAGTGTGCGGGAATAGGTGAAGCCGGACTTCTTGATGGATCAGACCGCGAAGATGTACCATACTGTCCTCGATCATGTCGCTCGCAGTCCTGCGTGTAGAGATCGGAGTGAGCAGCGTATTGACGATCTCCAGCTCCTGATTTTTGCGCAGCAGGCTGTGAGTCCGCTCGGAGACGCGACGTTCCAAATCGGCGTTCAGCTCGATGAGAGCCCTCTGGTTTTCTTTGATTTGCTCAGCCATTCGAAAGAAATGATCTGCCAGCATGTGAAGCTCATAAGGGACACTGCCGGAGGCAATAGAGCGGTCGGGTGATACATTGATTCCATCCGCCAGCCGCTGTGTGTATCCTACCAGGGCATGTATTGTATTGTTCAGCCGTTTAGCTAGTAAGGTTCCTACTATGACGGTTAACAGCAGAGTGAGGATGAGCAGCAGAAACGTTGTCCAGAGCGAATCGTTGAACGCGGCGTTTACGGATTTATAGGATCTATCTACCATCACGGTCCAGCCCAAATCAGGGATCGTCGTATAGCTTACAAGCTCTTCCTGGCGATTTATGCCTGAGCGGTATTTCCCTTGTCCTTGGGTCTGAGACTTTGCATCCTGCACCGCGGGCTCACCGGATAAATCGGTTAATGAATCTGTGATTTCCCCGTTAGGGTGATAAATGGCCCTTCCTTGAGCATCCAATACGACGGGATAGGCATCGGTACCATAGTCATATTTAGTGACTAATTGTGCCACCGCTTTCATATCCAACACCCCTACGATCAATCCATCCCATTGTCTTTGATCGTTGTAGACAGGAGCTGCTATCGCCATGGCAGGTTTGTTCGCACCTTCAGGCCCGCGAAACAACGGAGTGATGACAGTTGTTTCTTTGGATTTGACCTGGTTGAAATACTCGCGCTCTTTTACACTCGTTCCAAACAAGGTTTGCTGCTGCCCAGCCCCCGGATCAGGATACAACGCGCTCACCACACCGTCGCGATTTACGACAAAAAGACTTGAGAAGCTGGGCAAGTTCGTTTTGACGGACTGCAGCTTGAGCGTCATGCTCTCACGGGTCCGAAAGGGCGGACTGGATGCGCTGATGGTCGCCGCCAGCGTCTCGACAGCGTTGCGATGGTAGTACGTATACGTCTGTACGGCATCCGCTAGCCGGTACGTGGTCTGCATCTGCGTTTTATTATAATCGCTCGTAATGTTTTTGATTTGCTGCACCTGAATGGTGCCGAGGACTAGGATGGGAATCAGGGCTACTATGGCAAACGTAATCGTCAAATGAAGACGCATCGACAGTCTTTTCACAGGTTCCTCCAAAAAATTTTTTTCAGGTACCGCTTTACCCCTTTATTGTAGCACAAACTCAGGAATATCAAGCGACAAGCTCGTGTTACTAAAAGTGACAAAATAAATAAGAATTAAGGAAATATGCTCGCATCAATTGTCAAATTAACAAAAAAAATATAAACTTATGTTAGTTAGGAAAAAAAGGAACCTAAATTAACATTCCAGGAGGTACATTGATCAATGCTCGAGACTACAGTAACTGAAGAAAATCTTAATCCGTTTAAGATCGCCCAAAGCCAAATTGAAAAGGCTGCTTCTTTGCTGCAACTGCCTGAGGAAGTAGTAGAAATTTTGAAACAGCCGAAACGAGTTCTATCCGTCACATTCCCAGTAAAAATGGATAACGGCAAAGTAAAAGTGTTCGAAGGCTACCGCTCCCAGCACAATGATGCAGTGGGTCCAACTAAAGGCGGCATCCGTTTTCACCCGGACGTAACTTTGGATGAAGTTAAAGCATTGTCCATGTGGATGAGTTTCAAATGCGGCGTTGTTGGCTTGCCATACGGTGGAGGTAAGGGCGGCGTTATTTGCGATCCTCGCGAAATGAGCAAAGGGGAGCTGGAGCGCGTCAGCCGTGCTTTCATGGAAGCTATTCATGAGATCGTAGGTCCGGAAAAAGACATTCCAGCACCAGACGTATACACAACACCTCAAATTATGGGATGGATGATGGATACCTACAGCCGTCTGAGAGGTCATAACTCTCCTGGTGTTATTACAGGTAAACCGCTTATTATTGGCGGCTCCAAAGGAAGAAACGAAGCTACGGCACGCGGCTGCGTATTCGCGATTCAAGATGCTTTGCACGATATGGGCAAAGATACGGAAGGCGCTACGGTTGCGATTCAAGGCTTTGGCAACGCAGGCAGAATCGCCGCTCGTTTGTTGGCTGAGCTTGGCTGCAACATTGTAGCTGTCAGCGATTCCCGTGGTGCGATTTACGATGCAGAAGGCTTGGATCTGGCGAAAGTGGAGCGTCTGAAAGATCACTCTAACATCTTGGAGTATGGTGACTCCCACATCATTCCTGCAAGCCAACTGCTTGAGCTGGATGTAGATATTTTGGTGCCTGCAGCATTGGAGAACGTAATTACTTCCCATAATGCAGCTCAAATTAAAGCAAGCATTGTAGCAGAAGCAGCTAACGGACCTACTACACCGGAAGCGGACGTTATTTTGTTCGAAAAAGGCGTAAAGGTTATTCCTGACATCCTGGCTAACGCTGGCGGTGTAACGGTTTCTTACTTCGAATGGGTACAAAACCTGATGAACTACTACTGGAGCGAAGAGGAAGTTAACGGCAAGCTGAAAACAGCTATGACCGATGCTTACCGTGCCGTACAAACTTTGGCGACTCGCTACCAAACCGACCTTCGTACAGCAGCTTACATGATCTCCTTGGAGCGTATCTCCAAAGCTATGGAAGCTCGCGGTTGGGTATAATCAATACAATCTGCAATTATCTTTTATAATATTACGAGGCACCCCAGTTTGGGGTGCCTTTTTCCGTCCTGAGGGTCAAACTAGGCATGTTATCCGGAGCTGCCTTATATACTAAAGTATTCAGACAATAACGGATCATAGTAAAGAGGTGCTGCGAACATGCTTCATATTGTCGCCTGTATCAAACAGGTACCGGATACGAAGATCATCAAGATGAACCCGAAGACGAACACGATGGATCGGGCCAGTGCCCCGGCGATTTTGAATCCGTATGATGCGCACGCGGTTGAAGAGGCGGTCCGCCTCAAGCAACGGTACGGAGGCACGGTTTCCGTTCTCACGATGGGCCCTCCCCCTGCGGTGAAGGCCATCAAACGCTGCATTGAAATCGGAGCGGACGAGGGGTACCTGATTACGGACCGAGCGTTCGCTGGAGCGGATACGCTGGCAACGAGCTACTCGCTCACCAAAGCGTTGGAGAAAATTGCCAAAACTCAGCCGATCGACCTGGTTATCTGCGGCAAGATGACGATTGACGGGGATACCGGACAGGTAGGGCCGGGCATTGCCCGAAGACTGGACATCCCGCCCCTTACCTCAGTGAACAAAGTGGTGGAGGTCAGCAAGGAGCAGGGCCACATTATCATTCACCGCAAGCTGGAGGACGGTTACGAGGTGATCCAATCGACGCTGCCCTGCCTGTTGTCGGTAGAAAAGGATATCAATGAGGTGCCCTATTCGCCCCTCCCCAACGTTATTAAGGCGGCGCGTTATCAGCCTCATATATGGTCCGTCAACGACTTGGAGGAGGTCGACCGTACCCAATTGGGCTTGAAAGGCTCGCCGACTATCGTCTCCTCGGTATGGGCACCGCAGAAGCCGCAGGGAGGCGACATTTTGCAGGGAACTTCGAACGAACAGGTAGAACGACTGCTCGGCATTTTGCTGGAGCGCAAAGAATTGTTCCAGGCTGGGGGTGGAGCGTCGTGAGTTTTGAAGATTACCGCGGCGTGTGGGTGTTCATAGAGGAGAAGGATGGCGCGATTGCTCCGGTTTCGCTGGAGCTTCTGGGAGCAGGCAGACGTCTGGCCGATAAGCGGGGAACAGAACTGGCGGGGATCCTAATCGGGGATAACGTGACGCAGCTGACCGCAACGGCTTTTGAATACGGGGCCGATACGATGTACGTATATGATGCGCCTATTTTCAAGCATTACCGTACGGAGACGTTTATGAAGGCCTTGCTCGATTGTACGCAAAAGTATAAGCCTGAGATTATTTTGTACGGTGCTACTTCCACGGGCAAAGATCTCGCGAGTGCGGTCGCAACCGACTTGCCTACAGGGCTGACGGCGGACACAACCATTCTGGATGTGGAGGAGGATACCGGCTTGCTGCTCGCCAGCCGCCCAGCGTTTGGCGGCAATATTATGGCGACGATTTTGTGTAAGAAGTACCGTCCTCAGATGGCAACAGTCCGTCCGAAAGTCATGAAAGCGTTGCCTAGAGAAGCCGGTCGTACCGGCAAGCTGATAGAGGAAGCGATTGCCCTCAAGGAAGAGGATGTGCGCACCAAGGTATTAGAGATTGTCCGGGAGACGACCCACAAGGTACGTATCGACGAAGCTGACATCATCGTGGCAGGTGGCAAAGGGCTAGGCAGTCCGAGCGGCTTCCAGCTCATTCATCAGCTCGCCGAGACGCTAGGAGCTGCTGTTGGCGCCAGCAGGGATGTCGTTGAGGCGGGATGGATTGAGCATCATCATCAGGTAGGGCAGACAGGTGTCACCGTGACGCCCAAAATATATTTTGCCATAGGGATATCAGGAGCCATTCAGCATATTGTTGGGATGCAGAACTCCGGCTTAATCATTGCCATCAATAAAGATCCGTCCGCTGCAATATTCCAGTCATGCCATTACGGCATTGTAGGCGACGCGTTCGAGATCGTTCCGCTCTTGATCGAGCAGTTCACAAAGGCACTGGGCAGAAAGGAAGACGGCTATGTCCGAAAAGTTTGAATGTATCGTCGTCGGGGCCGGGCCTGCGGGAATTGCCTGCGCATATGAGCTGGCCAAGGCAGGGGTTGATGTGCTGCTGCTGGAGCGAGGTGAATATCCCGGCTCCAAGAACGTAATGGGGGGCGTCCTATACCGCAAGATGATGGAGGACGTCATCCCTGAATTTTATAAAGAAGCGCCTCTCGAGCGCCCTATCGTAGAACAGCGCTTTATGATGCTGGATAAGGAATCCGCCGTCACTTTCGGGTACAAAGGGATGGAGTGGGGACGCGAGCCTTACAACAATTTTACCGTACTGAGGGCCAAATTCGACCAATGGTTCGCCCAAAAGGCAGTCGAGCAAGGAGCTTTGCTCATCAATGAGACGGTAGCGTTGGAGTGCATCATGGAGGATGGGCGAGTCGTAGGCGTTCGCACGGACCGTCCGGACGGAGATTTGTACGCGGATGTCGTTGTGCTGGCAGATGGCGTCAATTCGCTGCTCGCCAAGTCACTTGGATTTCACAAGGAATTTAAACCAGATGAAGTGGCGCTGGCGACAATGGAGATCATTAAACTGGATCGCAAAATCATTGAGGACCGTTTCAACCTGGAGGAAGGTCAAGGCTGCACGATCGAGCTGTTTGGCGACGCAACGAAGGGGATTTTGGGTACGGGCTTCCTGTATACGAATAAAGATACGCTCAGCATAGGCGTTGGCACACTACTGTCCGGGCTCATCAAGCATAAAATAAAACCATATGAACTGCTAGAATACGTCAAGCAGCATCCGATGATACGTCCTTACCTGCAAGGAGGCGAATCGCAGGAGTATTTGGCCCATCTCATCCCGGAGGGCGGCTATTATTCGATGCCGAAGGTGGTCGGTAATGGGGTTCTTGTCGTGGGTGATGCGGCACAGCTTGTGAATGCCATTCATCGGGAAGGCTCTAACATGGCGATGACATCCGGGCGCTTGGCGGCAGAGACGATTGTGATGGCCAAACAAGCGGGCAATTTCTCCGAAGCTATGCTGGATCATTATCGGCAGCGGTTGATGGAGAGCTTCGTTGGTGAGGATTTGAAAAAATATAAGGATTCGACGCATCATTTTGATAAATTTCCGCAATATTTCGACCAGTACATCCCGATGATGAACCGTGCGGCGAGCCAAATGTTCACGGTCGACGGCACCTCGAAGCGGGAGAAGCAAAAGAAAATATGGCGTGACATCGGCACGGTCAAGCAAAAGCTGAAAATAGCGCGGGATATGTACCGGGCATGGAAGGTGATAAAGTAATGAGCGATCAAGCGAAAGGCCAGTCCATCGAAGAAAAGCAGTATCTTCTGCGCTTTAACGCGGATACCAAATCTCATCTTACCGTCTTGGATGCGGATACCTGTCTAACAAAATGTCCAGATAAAATTTGCACGATCTTTTGCCCGGCGGAAGTGTACAAATGGGAGGATATCCGGATGCATGTGGGCTATGAGGGCTGTCATGAGTGCGGCAGCTGCCGTATCGGCTGTCCTCATCAAAATATTAAATGGGAATACCCGAAAGGTGGTCACGGAATCGTTTTTAGACTGGGGTGATCCTTATGTTTGAGGTTGGAGATCGGGTTGTGTTTAAGCTGGATGGAACCCGTGGCGTTATTATGGAGGCAGAGCAGGGCTTTTATCACATCATATGGGAGGATCATTTCAGCAGCTGGGAGAAGGAAGAGACTCTTGAGAAGGTGAAGGATTAGTTCTCACCGTACTATGCAAGATCAAGGGGCCATTCCAACGGTAGATGACTACTGGAGGAGGCCCTTTGCTATTGAATGGTACGCAGCCGCCCATCCAGATGCTGTACTATAGGGACTTGACCAAACTTACACGTATAACAGAGTCCCAAATGGGCCCGCGTCGCACTTCCGTATAGCCAAGCTTTTTATTAAGCTCGATGACATGATCATACTGTGTGTGAGTATAGATAAGATCAATCCCCCGTTCACGTGCTTCCTCTTCGAGCTGCTGCTTCAGCTTGGTGGCCAATCCCAGCCGTCTATACTCAGGCTCTACCCACAGGTTAAAAATCTCTATGAACCGCCCGTCTTCTTGAAACAAACTTCGCTCCAGCTCGTGGTATATGGTTTTCCAGGGATACTCTTGATCCCGATTGGCTATGGAATATACAATAGCCGCAATTTGCCTCTTTGAAGCTTCCTCTTCAAAGATCCAGGCTCCGCGACTAGGGTCGGAGACGAATTTGGCTATTTTCTCACGATGCTGAGTCTTTTCCTCAGAGGTCATTTCCACCTCAGGAAGGATGGCGGCTTCATCCATTAGATCGGTTCGGACCAAATAATCCAGATCGGCCGGTACAGCTTTTCGTAAACGTATCAACGAGTTCATCCACCTTAACAAGACTTGGTTGGTTATAATGCTTTGGTCATCACGACACTGTCGCCTTCGAACCGGTTCTGTTCGTACCCCTTGGACTGATAAAAGCCGACCGCATCCGCCCAATGAGCTAATGTTTTGAGCATAATGCCGGAGTAGCCCTGACGCGTGGCTTCCTCTTCTAATGCTTTTATAATTCGGCTTGCATAGCCGTGCCTTCGATAAGTCTTCTTAACCGACATGCGTACGATTCTTCCTGTATGATCATCATAGGGGATCAATGCTCCGCAGCATACGGCTTCATTTTCGACACATCCTACTAAAAAGACATGCCCTTGATTCGTATAATGGTCGATGATGTTATGAAGATCAGGATTTAGAGAGGTATCCAGGAACCCAAAATGCTCCGCTAAGCCATCAAGCACGAATTGCTTAACTTGGTCTTGATTCTGTTCGGAAATCGGTTCGATTCTTAGTGTACCTGTAGTTTCCATAGGTGCTCCTTCTTATAGCTCATTCAGTCTATTCAGCGATCATAGGCTATAATATGGTTCAATTTTTCTATATCTTGGGGTCCTATTTTTAAAGTGCTTGTAACTGCTCCGGTACCTCCGTAGACATAAGGATAACGATGAAGGCGTCTGTCAATGATAGTGGGCAAGCCATGGCCTATTAAAGGGACGCTTCCTACCGAGTATCCGGTAGCTTCTTCTACCTCTAGGGGCTTGGCAAGTTTTAGTTCCTCACATTGCAATAGTTGCTTGATTACGTCAAAATCAATCTTCCCATAGTCCCCAGACATAATAAAAGCATACATTGTCGTTCCGGACTTCAGTATCAATGTCGGTGCTGTTTGCCCGATCTCAATTCCAAAAAACGCAGCTCCTTCTTGAGCGGATCGAATTGGTTCGTTGTGGTCAATGATTTCGTAGTTGATCTGATGCTCCTCAAGAAGATGGATTAAATCGTCGTCCATAGTTGTTTGCTCCTGTTCCTGTTTATGTTCACAAGTTCAAAGCAATGATTCCCGCAATGCCAGCCAGAGAAAGCATGATCCCTCCAAAACGAGTGGATACAATGTACAAGTCTGAAGGTTCCGTCGCATCATTGGATTTCCAACTCTCGGTTATTATCCAAACAATAGAAGGCTTGCTTATCATTAGCACACCTAACAGCATAAGAATGACCGAAATAACCATCGAGGAAACCTCCCTTCACCAAAACATTGAATCATAGCTTAGCTCACTCCTGTACCACATGAGATACGTCATAAAATATTCGTGAAGTAAGTCGCTATTCCCTTTTTACTGGAAAAATAAATACAAACATATACTATTTCTTTATTTGTAAAAATAATTAATGTTCGGATTTTTCTCTATATAAAATGATATATTAAATTTATTAACTGGACTTAAGCACTAAATACGAATAAATAAGCTATATCCCCTTGACATATGTAGTGATTTACTTTACCATTCGTAGTGGCAATAGAATATGACATAGGTTGAGTAACTGTTCGTATATCTTCGGCAATACGGGTCGAGGGTCTCTACAAGGAACCGATAATTCCTGACTACGAGTGGGCGGGTTTTCCGCATCCATTCGAGGGTCGGGATTTTTTTATGCGCAGCTGAGCAAATGGATCCCACAAGGATAGCGGATGTTTCCCCAAGAGAATAGAGGTTGGTCAGATGGCATGCTTCACTTTTTTGGGGGATTAGGTATGCCCGCAAAGGCTGGCATAATTTTTCTTAAACTTTGGAGGGACAAAGAAGATGAGCAAACGTTACGACGTCATTATTGTTGGAGCCGGACCGGCGGGGATTTTTGCCGCGTATGAATTGTTGTTGAAAGCATCCCATTTGAAAGTGTTATTAATTGATAAAGGACACGATATCGACAGCCGGCGCTGTCCGATATTGGAAGAGAAAATAAAGCTGTGCCCGCCTGCGGCAGGCAAAAAGGAGTTTGCTGGTTGTCTTCCTGCCTGTTCCATCACCGCCGGTTTTGGTGGAGCAGGAGCCTATAGTGACGGCAAGTTTAACATTACTACGGAGTTCGGCGGATGGCTCACGGAATATTTGCCTCCTTCGCAGGTGCTGGATCTGATCAAATATGTGGATGGAATCAATCTAGAGCATGGTGCTCCTGATACGATTACCGATCCGATGACAGAGGTTGTTCGTTCTATCGAGCAGCGTGGCTATGCGGCGGGCTTGAAGCTGCTTCGTGCGCAGGTGCGCCATTTGGGTACGGAGAAAAACTTGCAAATCCTGCAATCGATCAACCAATACTTGAAGCAGCATATCGACATGATGTATAAGACCGAAGTGGCTGATATCTTGACGGTGAAGGATAACGGAGCCTATCGAGCCGTTGGGGTGGCGTTAAAGAATGGCGAAGAAATCGAGGCGGATTACGTTGTTATCGTACCAGGAAGAGACGGATCTGCTTGGCTGACCGACATTTTGAAAAAACGCCGGATTAAAATGTTCAACAACCAGGTTGATGTTGGGGTTCGAGTGGAAACGTCCGATGTCGTCATGCGTGAGATTAATGAGCATTTGTATGAAGGCAAATTTATATATAACACCTCGGTAGGAACTCGCGTCCGTACCTTTTGCAGCAATCCGTCGGGGCATGTTGTTGTTGAGAATCACAGCGGTGTGATGGCTGCTAACGGTCACGCTTACAAGGACCCTGCGCTCGGGTCTACCAATACGAACTTTGCTCTGCTAGTGTCACACCGATTCACGGAACCGTTCGATAAGCCTAACGAGTATGCGAGAGAAATATGCAAACGGGCTAACGATCTGTCCAGTGGAGGCGTCATTGTTCAGAAGTACGGAGACATCATTCGCGGACGTCGCTCTACAGAAGGGCGTATTAAGGAAGGATTTCTTGAGCCGACGCTCAAAGAAGCTGTGCCTGGAGATTTGGGACTGGTGCTGCCTTACAACACGATGAAGAGCTTGATCGAAATGGTCGAAGCATTGGATAAGGTAACCCCTGGGATTGCCTCAGAGCATACGTTGTTTTACGGTGTAGAGGCTAAATTTTATTCGGCCAGACCGAAGCTGAACCTGCATTTAGAGAGTGAAATTGCAGGCTTGTACTGCGGAGGCGATGGTGCCGGTGTAACAAGGGGATTGGCTCAAGCGGGTGCGGCCGGTGTATGGATTGCCCGTTCGATCGTGGAACGTAAAGGATGATAATAATTAAAGTAGAGTGAAGGATTAAAGAGTCGGAAACCTGCCATGGCGGGATTTCGGCTCTTTTTAACATTTTAGAATTTATAAATTTCGGGGCACCCCGCAAAGTACCTGAACCAGCTTCGAAGGCAAGGCCCCACAAAGTGGCCACTTTGTGGGGTTATTTTAGCTATCCGTAGATTTTCTTAAAAAGCCGTTACACCCACAATAGGTGACTTACCCAAGCAAAATGCCCTGCTGCTCAATATGATGGAGAGAGTGGATTTTACAAAGAGGGGGAATTGGCCTGAAATACGTCATTTACAGCCATAAGGACTGGGCATCATTCCCGTTTAAGCCTTACATCGAGCGCTTGCCTGACTGTGAACGTACGTTCTTTGTCGGCGCTATCAGCAAGGAGGAGCAGGAGCAATACGCAATAGAGCCAATCCCGCTTGAAGACCTCTCTTACCTTGAAAAGAATGAGTATGTGGCCCTAGTTACATCCCCATTTATGCTGCCTTATGTCCATCGCATTCTTCCACATAAAATGATTGCTTTATTGGAGCGAAATCAAGAAGAGGAAAGCTCCGGCTTTCATACGAAGTTCAATGCGCTGCTGGCAGCGCAAGCTCAATTAATTGGAAGCAACTCCGAGAAAGTCTATTTGGAGCAGTGCTTCCGCCACGAGAATGTACTGTATTTGCCTAATGAGGCACAGGAGACGAAAGTGTGGGAGGAAGCCGTACGGGCTCTTAACCGTGACGAACCGACTGTACCTTGGAAGCATCTGCAGTGGGAATCACGAGCCACTTATTACAGGAAATTGCACAAGCAGTGGGGAGAGCACGAAACGGTATGCTACTTGCTCGCTTCGTACCTCTATTTATTGGAACAGCCGTCCGCCAAGCATTTTTTGGCTGTATCGTTCGAACAAATGATGTTAAAGGATCATCCGGATTGTCTACGCAGCCATTTCCGGTTTTTTTCAGCAATCGAGGCACAAGCCGGAAATCTGGACCACGCGATTCGTATCTACGCTATTACGGCGTTTAACGAGGAGGAAAAGCGCAGCGTACAAACGTTATACGAGCTGCTGGATAAAGGCAAGCTGGATTTCATTCAAGCCGAAATCTTTCGTCTTAATGATGATTTCCATTCCGCAATTCGTACGCTGCAACAAGCTTCAGGAGATTCGGATGCCGACCATTTCATCTTGTCCGACTATCTTCTTGCGTTCCGATGGGAAGAGGCCCTGCGTCTGCTCGATCGAATTGGAGTTCCGGCAGATGAACGGCATTTAGCCGATATGCTTCGTGGCACTATCCAGCTTATCCGTGGCGGACGCCATAAGGCTGTACAATCCTTTCTTCGCGGCGCGGTAAGCGACTGGAGGGCGTTAAACAGCATTGCCGAAGTGGAGCAATGGGATCAAGCGACGCGTAGTGTATTGGGGGGATTGTACGATGATTCACGAGCCGATTCGCAAAACGACGGGTAACCGGTTAATGGCGATTATGCAGGTGCGAAATGAAGCGGACCGCCACTTGGAAGCAGTGCTTCAAGAGCTGAGTCAGTTTGTGGACGATATTGTTATCGTCGATGATGCTAGCACGGATGATACGGTGAAGCTGTGTAAGGCGTTTCCTAAAGTGACCAGACTTATTGAACTTGGACAGTCCAAATTTCACAAGGAATGGGAGCTTCGCTCGTTATTGTGGAATGCGGCTTGTTCGATGAAGCCGGATTGGCTGCTGGCGGTTGATGCAGATGAGTTTTATGAAGAGACGGCGAAAATGTGGATGCGGACGATCATCGATCATGATCAATATGATTGGGTAGGGTTTCGTTTCTTTGACTTCTGGGGTGGGACGACACATTATCGTGACGATATGCATTGGCAAATTCATCGGCGGCATACGCGGACACTTGTTCGATATATTCCGGAATATCACTACTTCTTTCCCAAAATGGATCATCATGTGCCGCGGCTGCCCCTTACGTATGCGGCGCTGCCCGGTTTTTTAACGGAGCTTAGAGTCAAGCATTATGGATGGGCCGTCTCTGACGAGGAGCTGAAGCGCAAATACTTGCGTTACATGGAGCGAGATCCGCTTGGAAAGTGGGGAGATCTGGAGCAGTACCATTCGATATTGGACCCGAATCCGAATTTGGTAGCTTGGAAGGAGGAGGAGGATACATGACACGAGAAATCGGTATTCTTACGCATAGCTTTGCGGATGCCTATAATGGAAAAACGGACAAAATATATGGCGGTGGTCTGGAAAGGTATCTTTATGACCTCTCGTTCCTTATCCGGGAGCTGGGCTGCCAGCCTGTAGTTCACCAATTATCGGGGATCGGATCGTTTCACCAAGAGGTGGAGGGCATTCGGATTATTGGCTACGATTCCAGTAAAGAGGGTCTCGTCGACGTGTTTAACCGGATGGGCTCTAAGGCGGAAGGCAAGCTGATTTATGCCAGTTTTATATGGCAGCCGATTATCTATAAACCCGGGAGCCTAGGCATCTGCCATGGCATTAATTGGGATAGTCCGATGTTCCCTCCGGAACATAAGGCCGGCATAGCACAGTACATCCAGAATGCTCTCCGGCATTTGAACCGGATTATTACCGTCGATTCTCATTTTTTAACCTATTGTCGGGCAGTCTGTTCCTTCACCGACCCTGAACAGATCGTTCTTCTTCCCAATGCCGTTGACACTAAGGAATATGTTCCAGCTGGTCACATAAAGGAAAATCCCGACTCCTTACACATCTTATATCCAAGAAGAATCAGCATTGAACGAGGGATCGTACCTATGATGCTTGCCGCGGACAGGCTGCTTGAAGCCTATCCGCACGTTACTATTGAATTTGCCGGCGAGGTGATAGACGGCAATCTCATGACGATGGCGTTTCTGTTATGGCTGGATAGTCACCCTCACAAGGGAAGAATTCGCCATCAAGCCTATACCTTCCATCAGATGGCAGAAGCTTACCGACAGGCCGATATAGCTGTTATCCCGACAATTTTCTCGGAAGGAACGTCTTATTCCTGTCTGGAAGCGTTGAGCTGCGGCCTGCCAGTCGTTAGCGGGAATGTAGGGGGACTCAACGATCTAATTATCGACGGGTTTAATGGAATGCTCGTGACGCCAACTGAAGAACGGATATTTACGGCGGTCAGCGTCTTAATCGAGAATAAGGGGCTTCGTGAAAGACTCGGTACTAACGCACGTGCAACGGCGTTAGCTTTCGATAAGTCGATTTGGAGAGCGAAGTGGAGTGAGATTCTAAGCGAATTCATCTCTTGATGACTTTCAGCGAAAAGAGAAGCTTCGGAAATAGATTCGAAAGTCAGACCATTCTATCGCAAGGCTGCCGTAATAGGAAGCTTTAGCCAACTGCAAGCTAGCTTCTCCTATATGAGCAGCAGGGCTGGTTGGTGAGCTGCTATGTGATGCAGGTAAGTCGAGAAAGGTGCCGCACGATTGAGCCAGAAGCGTGAAAATGAACTTCTCCGCCGTATTCGGGAAGCGGCTCTGGTGTGCTTTGGAGAAGTCATTTTCGTAGAGGCGGCACCATTCTTTTTTTATGCCTGACGGAGCCTTCAGCAAGCCGCACAAGAGGGATGGCGGAATGGTTCCGAGCTCCATGCGGCCGTTGGCATGCCGATACAGCCGAAGCACGGACTCCCAGGCTCCGACCTGAACGAGGATTTGGAGGATGGACTGCCAGTCGGAGAATGAAGAGTCGGCTGGCTCACAGCCTTCCATGATGAGTTGAACGAGATAGAGGGAATCATGGCTGCAGATTTGTTCTGCCACGTGCCGTGCTTGGGACGCATCCTGTCTTTTCCATGCAGCAGCCCATAAGTATCGGACAAGCATCGGGTCGCCGGGAGTTGAACGAAGCATGTCGTAGAGCTTAGAGCATGCGACTTCATCCTTATCCTCTTGGAAGAGGCGCATGACGTCGAGCAGAGGAGGAATCACCGTGCTATTGTAAGGAGATTTCAATAATACATATTGAACGATTTCTGTCGATCGTGCATTCAAGGCAGAAGGGATAAGGATAGTCAGAAGCTCTGAGTTCAGTGCTTGAGGGTAACGCAGCAGCAGCCCGATCAGGCGGATGGGCCGATTGTCCAGCAATAGGAACGGAACCAGCTCCGTCCATGCGGGGAGATAATCGGGCCGACACGACAGGGCCGATTCATAGTGCCGCAGCGCTTCTTGGAACCGGAGCAGCCTCTCGCAAACACGTGCAGCAGAGCAATGCGTCCGGTAGGTTCCGCAGCCGGAGGTTGTCGTATAAGCTGCGGACACATCGCCGCAGCTAAGCGCCGTGTTTAATAATTCTAATGCCTCTGTAGCCTTGCCCTGCTTCATAAGAATGCTTGCCTTGAGGTCGTAGAGGTCACTGAAATCGGCATAATGGGCTAGGCCTGCATCGATGATTTGGCACGCTTGCTCGTTTTGACCGAGCAAGTAGAGGGAGCAGGCTGCTTTGATGTACAGATCCGACCCATAGCCGTTGCTTGGGCTTATCTCATTTAGTAACGGGAGTAGAAGTGCGGCGGCTTCCGCATATTGCTCGGCTTGAAAATACTCCGTGCCGAGCGCATAACGAAGCAAAACATCCTCGGGAGCTTCTGCTAAAGCCTCCTCCAGGATGGACAGATTGCGGAGGTGCTTGTCTTTACGCTTGATTTCCGATTGCAAATACCCATAGTGAGCAAGAGTTAGGCTGGAAAAGGCGATCGGCGACCCTGGCAGCTCTTGAATGCTTTGGGCCGCTTCTTCATGAATTCTGCCTCGGAAGCGAATGCGCGGATCGTTGCGAAACAAACGGCAGACGCTATCCGTGACAAATTCACGGCTGGCTGGATCACCTACATAGCTTACCATCTGAATGTAATAGCCGAAGACTTCGCTGTTAGACAGCAAGGGGAGCATAGCTGAGCAGCTCCAGCCCACTGCTTCCTCGTCGGCGTCAAGAACGAGAATCCATGAGCTGGTGGCTTGTGCCAGAACGGTATTGCGGGCTTGGGCAAAGTTATCCTCCCAAGCGACCGGAACGATCCGGGCTCCAAATCTCCGGGCGATGTCCATACTACCGTCGTCGGAGCCGGTATCGCCTATAATAATTTCGCAAACGAGATCGCGAATGGAAGTCAGACATCTTTCCAGATGCTGCACTTCATTTTTGACGATCATGCACAGGGATAGATCCAGCATAGGAATATTCAGGCCTCCTCCATTTCGATCTTGGGGAGTGGAAGGTTGCGTCTGACCTGCCGATAGATGACACAGCGTGGAAGGAACTGAGAGAGACGGTTCAAATGGATGTCGGCCAAGGCCAGCAGCGTCCTGCTTTTCCGGTATGCCTTGTAAGCAGATTCTTCATCAGCTAAGGATGTGGAAGACCAGCTCCGCAGCAGCCCTAAAGCTTCTCCCGTTCTTTCATCACAATAGGCATTTAGGATCCTCGTAGAGGTTTCGTCGATACCGGTGGATGTTAGGCTCGCATGCAGAGAATCGTAGGCTCTGAACGCTTTGTCCTCCGCTTGGCTCATGGAAGCCAGCAATGTATTTGCGGTTTGGACACAGTTCTCATCCAGCAAAGCTTTAACTACAACGGTGATGGCTTCAGGCGATTTTGGGAGCAACGTCCCAGATAGCAGCGTCGTAAGTTCATTTTCCCGTTGAGTCAGTCTTAGGATACGGATCAGTCTTAATAAAGGAGTCGTCCAGGCCCTATTGTGGTGAAGTGCTTCCTCATACCAGTGAATCGCGTCCTGGTCTTCTTCAAGCTCCTCACAAATTTGCCCCAAAGCGAAGGCGGTTAAATACGTTCCGGATCCCGAATCGGTATGGTACTGCACAGGGGGAGCCCCTTTCTGCATAGCTAGCAGCAGCACGTCCTTGGCCTCCTGCTTCCTGCATACGGCATACAGTACAGTCCCTTTCGTATGGTATAAATCCGTATAGTCGGGATATTGCGCTATTCCCTGCTCGCAAGTGCCAATAGCTTCCTCATATTCTCCAAGCTCCAGACAGCAGCGGCTCTCGTATTTGTATATCAAATGGCGATAGCTCGCTCCCAAGTCGCTTAAGGCGAGCGATTGACGAAGATGGATTAAGGCAGAGCGCCAATCGCGCATGCGCATGTATTCGACTGCAACGTTATAGTGGTGAAACGGGTCGTCGGGATTTTCGCTTAAAGCCTGCTCAAGCAGCTTCAGGTTGCGGCGTATTTTGTCTTTGCTTGCGACAACAGACCCAGCATAGCCGTAATGATGTACCTTGACCGTGGTGATATGAAACGCGGCATGGGGTTTCCGTTCCAGAATGGATAGGGCAATCTGCTCGTGTATGGCACCTTGAAAGCGATATTCCGGACGGTGTCGAAACATACGTACGATGGGGTTCACCGTCGCTACAGGAGAGCTGTCAGTTTCGCCGGAATGGTTGTGAACTTGGAGGAAAAATGCCTCGAATTCTAGATGCCCTGCGCAGATCTTCAATTGCGCCTTGTCCTCAGAGGCCAATTCCTCGTCGGCATCGAGAAATAAAATCCAGGTGCCTCTTGCCTTACAGAGGCCGGCGTTCCGGGCTGCAGAGAAGTTTCCACTCCAGGGGAAGGAAGTCACTTTGGCGCCAAAGCTTCTGGCGATAGCAACGGTGTCGTCGGTCGAACCGGTGTCGATAATAATGATTTCATCTGCTACTCCTCGAACACTCCTTAGACAGCGAGGAAGGGAGGAGGCCTCATTCTTTACTATCATGCACAAGGAGATGACGGGTTGCTTCATTTCGAACCCTCCTTCGGTATCCTGTCCATTCGGTATGCCATCCTGTTCGATTCAGCAGCAAGATACTCCCGTCGATTTTGGCCAAATCGTCGGCAAACAGCTGGCGGTCTTGCGATTTAGCAGCGGCTTGTCGCAAATTATCGCCAGCAAGCTGCAGATAACAAAGAGAAGCAGCGGTTCTCGCTTTCGGATCGTCCGGCTGCGTGGCGAGCGCCCCTTCGAATAGCTCGGCTGCTTGAAAGTAATGCCCTTTATCGAACAAGATTTCGCCGATCATGAACGTTCCCTCCTCATCCAATCGCTGCTCATGCAGCATGGCGATGAACAGCTCGGCTGCCTGGTCCGTACATCCTAGCCGGTAAAGCTCCTTAGCGTACACTAGCTCGCAGTCGTCGGACCACGCAGTCAACAGCTCGGCTGTCTGCAAGCATTGAAGGTAAACGGCTTGACGGATCAGACTGCAGGCTAGTTTGGATAAGTGCTGCGTGTCCTCGTCGTTGTCGCTCAGTCCCCCTAGCTGAAGATACCGATCGAGCTGATGGAGCGATTCGCACAGTCGCTCGGGTATGTCCCTTAGAGCCGTCTCCTGCAGGTGACCATGAAGCTGCCGTTGGCAAATATAAAGAAGCTGCGCTGCCTGTTCCTGATCCTCATCGGATGAGAAGGCGTCCTTGGTTAACAAGGACTCAGCCTCCGCATACAGGCCGGATTGAATAAGAGCCATAGCATATTGCATTCGTATCGCTTTATCCTCAAGCATATGGGACGGTATGGAGGCTATCAGCTCTTGAAATGCCCCGATTTGGTATAAGACGTCGGCTATAGTGGAGTATTGTGAAGAGGCTTGAGGTTGAACAAGCGTCTGCAATAAGGAGGATATTTCCGGGTCGGCCACGTTCAACTGCCGAAAGGCCTCGGCTATACCTAGTAGTGCGGGATGGTAAGTGCGATGCTCTTGGATTGCTTGGTAAAACGATTTGGCTGCAGCCTCATATCGGCCTAATCGGGCTGCAATTTCTCCGATTTTGTAGAAGGAGCGGTAGCCGCTTATCCCTGCTTCTGTCACATATCGGTCATTCTGGAACGTTGTAGCATTGTGGAATGATTCTAGCGAAGCATCGAGCTGACCTTGCATTTCCAAAGTTTGACCTAACCAAAAATGCAGATCCGCATAGTCTGGATACGTTCGGATCTCTTGGCGTAGGAGCATTTCTGACGGGATGGCTTCCTGACGTTCGATCCTTATCTTAACTAAATCGCGAACCAGCGTTGGCCGGAACGACGCCGAATTAGCAGCATGAACGAGAGCTTTGCTCATATATTCGACGGCCTCCTCCAGCCGACCGCTCTGACAGCAAGTAATCCCCATATGGTATAAATAAAATGGATGGCTAGGCTGTTCGGCTAAGCCCTTTTTCAATATAGCTTCGTTTCTTGCCACTTTGTTCTTGCTGCTCATTTGCTGGGGCAAATACCCGAGATGAAGAAGATGCAGGGGAGCGTCCTGAATAGACGCTATTCCGCACTTATCGATGATTGAGGGCCCAATATCTTCGTGGATTGCTCCATGAAAGGCGAAGCCTTTCCTGTTTTGGAATATTCGCACTGCTCTATGAAACAGCCTATCCTCAAGGGTTGCACCCAGTACATTCTCGATCAGCACCGTAAAGGCTTCGGTGTTCTTCGTATCTTGAAGGAGTGTTCTGACAGCCTCTATCCCTCCAACGAGTCGTTCATCTGCATCGATATAAATAATCCAATCAGTTGTGGCATGCAGGAGAGCTTCATTTCTGGATGCTGCAAAAGAATGCGTCCATTCTGTATAAATGACTTTGGCTCCATAAGCTTTAGCTATTTCGTCGGACCCGTCAACGGACCCGGTATCTACTATTATCAGTTCATCTGCGTCTTTGACGCTCTCCAGACAATCGGGAAGAAGCTCTGCTTCATTTTTGATAATGATATGGACTCCGATCAACCTAGTATCCATCATCCTTCGGCCTCCTGAAAAAAGAGCACATGGATGCCCATGTACTCTTTGGGGATAACACAGTATATTTTTGGCCGACAGGTTATGTTCCTTGGGCATTGAAATAGACGTTGATGGTGGAAGGGCTGCCTGGGACCGCCGATTGATAGGATAGTCGGGTATACTTCAGGAACCTTGCTGCTACAACCACATCCGTTGCGCCTGCAGCTACGGGGTTATCCCCTGTCGTATCTACGAAATAATTTGTTCCATCCGCACTAATTTCCACCCGTGTGTTAATAGCATTCGCACCACTGTTGAAAATGAAGAAAGAATAGACGCCCAGTACTCCTGTGGTAATAGCTGGTAAAGGGGTATAGGTATTGCCTGTCGTGATGCCAAGGGTTGATTGTTCGATGAAGCTCTTTTGGGATATCGACGTCACGCTGCTCAATGTACCTGCGGTTACGGTGGCCCCAAGCAAACTGGTAATCGTACCGTTCAGAATATTGGTAATCGTCCCAGCGGAGGTCAAAGTACCAGCAGTGATGGTAGCGCCGAGCACGCTGGTGATCGTGCCGTTCAGAATGTTGGTAATGGTCCCAGCGGAGGTCAAAGTGCCGGCAGTGATGGTAGCTCCAAGTACGCTGGTGATCGTGCCGTTTAGAATGTTGGTAATCGTCCCAGCGGAAGTCAAAGTACCGGCAGTGATGGTAGCGCCAAGTACACTGGTGATCGTACCGTTCAGAATGTCGGTGATGGTCCCTGCGGAGGTCAGAGTACCGGCAGTGATCGTGGCACCAAGAACACTGGTGATCGTACCATTCAGAATGTCGGTGATGGTCCCGGCGGAGGTCAGAGTACCGGCAGTAATAGTAGCGCCGAGCACGCTGGTAATTGTGCCGTTAAGAATATTGGTAATGGTCCCGGCAGAAGTCAAAGTACCGGCAGTGATCGTGGCACCAAGCACGCTGGTAATCGTACCGTTCAGAATGTCGGTGATGGTCCCTGCGGAGGTCAGAGTACCGGCAGTGATCGTGGCACCAAGAACACTGGTGATCGTACCATTCAAAATGTCGGTGATGGTCCCTGCGGAAGTCAAAGTACCGGCGGTGATGGTAGCGCCGAGCACGCTGGTAATCGTACCGTTCAGAATGTCGGTGATGGTCCCTGCGGAGGTCAGAGTACCGGCGGTGATAGTAGCACCGAGCACGCTGGTAATCGTACCGTTCAGAATGTTGGAAATCGTCCCAGCGGAGGTCAAAGTACCGGAAGTGATGGTAGCGCCGAGCACGCTGGAGAGCGTACCGTCCAGTATGATGGGAGTCAGATTTCCGTTGGTATCCGTTGCTATGGAGTGTGGATTACCTGTACTGTCATTACCGAAAATTAACGTTCGTAGATTATCCGGATCGCTTTGAAACACAGTATAGTTCGGCATAAAATCACCTCTCAATAATAGATTAGCTTCCTATAGTTTGGGATTGAAAGTAAACATCTACCTGAGTAGGAACGGTTCCCTTTTCGGTTGAAATGGATAGTCTAGTCCATTTTAAAAACCGATTGGGTACGAAAACCCGCACAGAGTTCGGCTGCACTACATCTTGCTGGTCCAACGAAAAGTCCGAAGAATTCGGACTTATTTCTGTTCGAACTATAGCAGGAGACGTTCCGCGATTGATGACGGCATACGACATGACTGTCTTAGTCGTCGTGTCCTGGAGCGGAAGATCCGTAAACTGGTCGGACACCTGCAGGTTCAGGAATGCTTCTTCTTCGAACACAATATTTGAAGAATTGGGACTTACGATAATCCGTCCTTCATGGTCCGTAAGAACAGGAATAATCTGTGTGCTATCCGTTCCGAAAATTTGCACGCTGTCCTTTTGGGCATTCAAATCCCGTATATCAAGCTTATCTGCAATAACTGTGACCGGTCTCTTAATTTTGCGAACAGTAACCGTGCAGTCGCAAGGGCAAGGCGGCTTCTTACGTTTACACCGGTGGTGGCAGTGCGGCTGTACTTTTTTGCAGCATTTTTTCTTAGGAGTGCAATGCTTTTTGGGGGCTTTTTTCTTTTTTTTAAAGCAATGACGCTTTGTTTTTTGGACTAGCATCGAATGCTCACCCCCTCTCCCCCAAATGTGCCATCGCGGCAAAATGTCGCCTATCTTTTTTCTTGCAAAAATACATTTGACGTCTCTATAAGTATATTTGGAGCCGTATTGCGTTGATTGGACAAATAACATGATAGGCTTCAAAGTAATGAAAGATCATCATAGTTCCTATCAACGTTGAGGACAAGAAAGCATATATTAAAACGGAGTACCCTGAAACGGGAATTGGGTAGTGAAGGAATGAGTCGAAAATGATGTAGTGGAGGTACGGAATTATGCCGAACTATTATGTTTTTGATCAGACGACCAACCCGCTTTATATTGAGCAGGTTAATCCGTATACATTTCCGGGTGTTGATGGCTCGCCGGAAGGAAGCGCCAGTATGGCGGGATCTTTGTATATAGCCAATTTCTCGTCAAGTATTACGTCCGCGCAAAATTTAATATTACAAGTAACCAATCCGGTAGGGAGCGGTAAAACCATGTATGTTTCCCGTGTATACGGGAGCTCTTCTATTGCTGGTGCTACGGCTACGCTGCAGAAGAACGGAACGGTCACCGGATCAGCAGTTACACCCCTTAATCTTAATTTCGGCAGCTCCAATACAAGCGTCATGACAGCGAGAGGTGCTGCCGGAACGGTAACGGGAAGTCCGGTATCATTTTTAATGCTGATTTTGCCTTCAGGGCCGTTTAGTCTATCGTTCACAGGAAGTATTATTGTTCCGACCGGGAACTCATTGACGATTTCTGTAGGGCTGGGCGCAGCAACGGCATCTGCTGTAGTTAGCTGGTGGGAATACTAAAGAGAAGAGGAGGGGGGAGTACCCTATGCCGAACAAAAATGTGTTTAACACTCTCAATAACCCGGTATTTACCGAGTCCGTCAATACCTATCAAGCCCCGGGTATCGTCTCTCCGCCGGAAAGCGGAGCGAGCAAGGCAGGCAGCTTATTTTCGATTACCGGATCCGCTTCAGCGTTAGTCGTTCTTAGCCTCATCTCGGCGGTTATTACGCTAAAAATCACGAATCCGGCAGCAAGCGGTAAAACCGTCTACGTTTCCCGAATCGGAATTAGTATCGGCGGCTCCTCTTTGTTATCCGCACTTTCCGGAAGTTCTACTTTTTTAAGCGGCGGCACCTTAACATCTCCCACTACCTTGACCCCTACTAATAACAACTTCAATAGCAGCAGCACTAGTGTTATGACCGCACAATCCTCTACTTCTGCACCGACGGGTGGAACAACATTTACAACGATTCAGATGGCGCCCGGAGTATTTGCCCAAGACTATGTCGGCTCTATTATCGTCCCCCCAGGCAGCTCGTTAACTGTGAGTGTCACATCATCCAGCTCATCTGTTGGCTTAACCATTACGTCGAGCGCCAATATCACCTGGTGGGAAGCCTAGTCGCCAAATACAAAAAAAGACATCAGGCATATAACCCGATGTCTTAGTCTTGCTTCTATATTTAGGATTGCGGATATTCAATAGGAATGCTTAGTTCATAGAAAGGAAAAATAACGATCGGAATGATCGATCAAAAAGGAGCGTTCGAGCCCATTACATATTTCACTCTGCCGAGAGAGGAAGCAGCCACTTTGACATTGAGAGGCCAGCTCGGTAAGTGAAGCTCTGCCTATCGTATATCTTTGTGTCCCCCATTCCGAATGATGCTGCTGAACAAATTGAATTGCATCTGTCACGGAAGCACCCTTTAATTTGCCGAAAACGGAAACCCATTTTATAAAATCAAACCGTGGCTCTTCAACAGGCATCCCACACAGTCCCCAGCCATTTCGCCCGGTGCTAGAGACTTTCAGCAGACAAGCGGCGGTATCTTGGGCATTGGAGGGACCTTGAATCATTTGGTGTGCGAGCCGATCAAGCTGGAACAGTTCAATGGATACGATTTGGGAACCTATGATCTGAGAAAGCTGCAGATCTACTTCGATTTCGGTGGACTGGGGCATAAACGAAATACACTCCTTTTTGTTCAAGTCACAATCAAGCAGAGGTGCTTGATATTGAAAAAGCCCCGAATAGAGAGACTCTATTCGTGGGCTTTGGAGCCACAGGGGATCTTTACCCGCCATGCGGCAGCACGAAACTTTAGCATTCTCTCAAAGCGCTGACGAGGTTAGCTGTCGGATTCGGGCTTGAGAGAGCCCTACCCGGACTTTAACGAAAAGTCCAGGATTCACCCCGAGAAAGCATCCCCCAATTAACACACGGATGGATGATTCCGATGGTTCCCCCGTTTTCCCTTAGGGAAATTAAGCGATTATGTAAAGCATATGAGGTTATTGAACCGTATCATACGCCGAAGAGCATTGAATGTAAAATGCGGCTAAACGGGTTTAAAGTCGATTTTGGCTTTAGTATCGTTGTGAAAACGGAATCATTGGGCATTATCTTTGACTTTCGCTGCCGCCCTATATGCAGAGTAGGTTTTAGCCCACCCGCTTAAATTGGCTGTTGTACAGGTCGTGGTAGAAGCCCTTCTGATCCAATAATTGCTGATGTGTACCTCTTTCGATAATTTCGCCTCCGTTGATGACGAGAATTTGGTCGGCCTCGCGAATCGTACTTAACCTATGAGCAATCACGAAGCTGGTGCGCCCCTTCATCAAGGAATTCATAGCTTCTTGAATGTGCATTTCGGTGCGGGTATCGACGCTGCTGGTCGCTTCGTCTAGGATCAGAATGGCCGGATCGGCAAGTATGGCTCTTGCAATCGTAATGAGCTGCCGCTGTCCTTGACTCAGGTTGCTGCCTTCTGCCGAGAGTATGGTATCATAGCCTTGCGGCAGCTTCCGTATGAAGGTATCGGCATTCGCCAGCTTAGCCGCTGATTCAATCTCTTCGTTGGTGGCATCCAATTTCCCGTAACGGATGTTCTCACGTATCGTGTCAGCGAATAGGTAAGCATCCTGCAGCACGATGCCAAGCTGCTGACGCAGATGGTCCTTGTCGAGATTCCTGATCGGCTCGCCGTCTATCGTAATTGTCCCCTCTTGAATATCATAGAAGCGGGTAAGAAGATTGATAATCGTCGTTTTGCCTGCTCCAGTAGGGCCTACCAGAGCTATTGTGTCACCCGGCTTTGCGGTCAGCGACACATGCTTTAGGACAGGTACATCCTCTTTGTAACGGAATGACACATCATCCAGGATAACCTCGCCCTTGACGTGCTGCAGCTCTTTGCGGCTCGACGGCTCCTCGTATTCGGTCTTGGTATCCATAATCTCAAACACTCGTTCAGCGCCGGCAACGCCGGATTGAATCATATTGAATTGGTTGGCCAACTCATTAATAGGTCTGCCGAACTGTTTGGAATAGTTCAGGAAGCTTACGATAATTCCGATTGTCGTCATATCGTTAAGCGCCATCCATCCGCCTACCGCAGCCATTAAAGCAAAGCTAATATTGTTAAGTACGTTCATGATGGGGCCGATCATTCCACTGAAAATTTGCGCTTTGGACCCCGCGGCCCGAAGCTTTCCATTGATGACGTTAAAGTCCTGGATCGCTTTTTCTTCCCGGCGGAATGATTTAACGACCTTCTGCCCGGAAATCGTTTCCTCGATAAACCCGTTGATTTCCCCGAGATATTTTTGCTGTCCGGAGAAATAGTTGCGGGTATTCTTAGAGATTTTTCCAGTGATGAACATGACCAGCGGGATGGTGATCAGACTGAGCAGGGTCAGCCAAACATTCAGCTTCAGCATGAAAATCAAGGCACCGACCACCGTGATGACACTGGAAATGAGCTGCGTAACGCTCTGATTTAACGTGTTGGACACGTTCTCGATATCGTTGGTGGTCCGGCTCATCAGTTCACCGTGGGTTTTGCTGTCGAAAAACTGGAGTGGCAGCTTCTGAATCTTCCTGAACATATCTTCACGCAGCTCCCGTACTGTACGTTGGGATACTCCAGTCATGACATAAGCCTGAATCCAGGACATGACAGCGCTGAATACATACACTCCGAGAAGAGCCGCACACAGCCAGATCAGGCCGCTGTAATTGCGTGGAATAATATATTCGTCGATCGACATTCCGATCAAATAAGGACCTATTAACGCCAAACCGGAGCTGAGCGCGGTCAGAATGAACACGGAAATCAATCCAACTCGCTGCCGGCTTAAGTATTGCCACATTCTATGTAGAGTGGCTTTAGTGTTTTTGGGACGTACCTTGGCCATCATTCCCCTTGGTCCGCCTGGACCTCCGCCCATAGGACCTCCCATACCCATAGGATGGCCCATCGGTCTCATTGCGCCGCTATTATGTTCTTGCCGCTCGCTGCGGTTCAGTTCAGCCATGTGCAACGGCCCCCTTTCCTAACTGGGAGTTGTAAATGTCCTGGTACTCGGGACTGGTCTGGATCAGTTGCTGATGCGTGCCCTCGGCCACGATTCGTCCTTCTTCAAGCACGAGGATTTTATCTGCTTCAAGAACAGATGAAATGCGTTGGGCGATGACAAAGCAGGTGCTTTCACGCATCAACGACTTGATCGCCGCCTGGATCCGGGATTCGGTGCCGAGGTCAACGGCACTGGTGCTGTCGTCCAGGATGAGAATCGATGGCCGTACCAGCAGTGCGCGCGCAATGGAGATCCGCTGCTTTTGCCCGCCTGACAGGTTGACGCCTCTCTGTCCCAGCTCGGTATCATAGCCTTCCGGCATACTCATAATGAAATCATGTGCTTGAGCCGCCTTTGCTGCTGCTTCAACCTCCTCCTGCGATGCATCCGGTCTGCCGAAACGAATGTTGTCCCGAATCGTCCCTGTAAACAGGATAGCCTGTTGAAGCACCATGCCGACTTGGTTGCGAAGGTGATCCAGCGACATTTGGCGGATGTCGATGCCGTCAATCAGTACATTCCCCTTTGTTGTGTCGTATAGCCGGGGGATCAAGTTCACCAGCGATGATTTGCCGGAGCCCGTTGCTCCGAGAATCGCCACAGTCTGCCCAGGCTCTGCCCTAAAATGGATGTCCTTGAGCACAAGATCCTTTTGCTCGGAGAAGGAATCCTTGTGAGTCGAATCTTCACCATTGTAAGCGAACGATACGTGCTCGAACGTAACCTCACCCGCTCTAACAGTCCGGCTTACGGTATGGCCGTCGTCCGTAATTTCGGATTGAACCTCCATCACCTCGTTAATGCGGTCTGCCGAAGCTTTGGCCCGCGAGACGAACATCAGCATCATGCCAACCATCAAAAGCGAGAACAGCACCTGAGTAACATAGTTGACAAAAGCGATTAAATCGCCGACGGGAAGCGAGCCCTCCCAAGTAAGATTGCCTCCATACCATAGAACGGCTACGATGCTTGCGTTCAAGATCAGAGTCATGACGGGCATATTCAAAGCGACGATCCGGGTAGCCTTCATCGCTATTTCAGTGTAATCGTTGTTGACGGAACGGAATCTTTTGTTCTCGTAATCGGAACGGACAAACGCTTTGACAACCCGAATGCCCGCCAAGTTTTCCTGCAGGACATTGTTTACGGAATCGAGCTTGCTCTGCACCTTGGAAAACAGAGGAAAGGCGAAGCGGATCAGCAAATATAGCACCAAGAATAAAATCGGAATAACAACCGCCAAAATAGCGGCCAAGCGATAGCTGATGGTGACTGCCATGATTAAGCTACCGATGGCCAAGAAAGGGGCTCTAACCAAAATACGCATCGTCATCTGCACCAAGTTTTGCATTTGAACCACATCATTCGTGAGCCGAGTCACAAGCGAGCCAGCTTTAAATTGGTCCAGGTTGCGAAAAGAAAACGATTGCACTTTTTGAAACAGCTCTTTTCGTACATCGGCTCCGAAGTTCTGGGATGCAAGGCTGGAGAACAGCGTACAACCCAATCCTCCTATAAGTCCGATGAGGGTGAAGCCGATCATGAGAGCGCCTGTTTTTTGAATGTGAAGCAGGTCTTTTTGCATGATGCCTTCGTTCACGATGCTCGCCATCAGCTTCGGCTGGAGCAAGTCCATGTACACCTCAACGAGCATTAAGAGTGGAGCTAATAAGGCCGATTTCCAGTAAGGCTTTAAATACCGAAATAATTTCCACACAAATTTGCACCTCACTAATATTTTGTCGACTAAACGTTTTTCTCCATCTTTTTCAAGTTATCTTGCAGATGCAGCAGAAAGCGGCGGAGCAGCAGCTTCTCTTCCGTGGTGAAATCTTCAAACGAGCTGACCTCCAAGGACTGCATCGTTTCTTTAACTGCTTGGATCGCTTGCTTTCCTTGCTCTGTCAAGAACACTCTGGAGATGCGTTGATCTCGCTCATCCGGTTTGCGCTTTACAAGCCCGGTCTTCTCCATGCGGGTTAGCATCACCGTTAGGGTAGCAGGTTGGATGCGCAGCTTTTTGGCAAGCTCCTTCTGGCTTTGTCCGTCTTCTTCCGAGAGACGGAACAAAAGAGGAGGTTGCCCTGGATACACTTCGATTCCTTGCTCCTGAAGCAGCAGATGAAGGGTATGCCGGTGAAGCCTCATCACGTGGGACATCATATGAGTAAGAGACTCTGATGGGTTGGGATGCAAGGCGTACCCTCCTTTTTATTATTTAGGCGACTAATTCAAATTGTAAAACAGTGGAAGAAGTCAGTCAACTGAAAATATGCTTAAAATGGAGTAGGTGTAAACTAATGCAGCTTGAAATTCGTTATGGGAGTTTGTATGGAACGGAGAAATGGAGGGAGTGAGATTAATAAATGTAACAACAATAATTACAGGTTAAAGAATAACGCAACATATGATAAAATACATATACCAGAGCATGAAGCCCTGGCGGTTTATTGAAACATAGAAGAGGTGAGGCCAGATGACTATAAGCAGCCGATTTGCTGTTGCTATACACATATTATCTTTACTGGAAATCAACAAGGATGGACGGAACACGTCCGATTATATTGCTGGCAGCGTGAATACGAACCCTGTGGTCATTAGGCGAATTATGAGCATGCTGAATAAAGCAGGGCTTGTTATCACGAATCCGGGCGTAGCGGGTGCAGTATTAGCGCGGCCGATGGATCAGATTACTTTGCTGGAAGTGTATCGTGCCGTTCAAGCCGATCATCAGGAGGAGTTGTTCTCGGTGCATGAGAATCCTAATCCTCAATGTGCGGTAGGCCGCAATATTCAAGGAGCTCTGGAGATGACGTTCTCGCAAGCGCAGAAGGCTATGGAGGATGAACTTAGTAAGGTGACTTTGGAGCAAATTGTGCATCAGATGACGGAAGAATCGTAGGTCGGACGCTGCCTTTTATAATGGAGGGTAAATGAAGAGTCTTCATTATGTCACGCAAGAAACCCGTTCCCAAGCATTCAGGGAACGGGTTTCTTGACGTTGGATCTCCGAAATCTAGTTCTAGGTGAACGGGCTTAAAGCTGTTTAATCATATGAAAATAAGTATGCTTGTTAATCTCTGTTTCCTTATCCGCAGAGTAGCCCAACTTCTTATATAAAGCGCAAGCTTTCTCGTTATATTGCTCGACGTTCAAGGCTATCTTATTGTAGCCGAGCTGCCGTCCGTGCTCTTCTGCTGCGCCAATCAGCTCTGTTCCAAAGCCGCGCCCTCCCCATTCAGGGAACACGGCAAGAGCGTCGATATAATATTCATCTTCATCGGCTTCCTTATCCAGAGTCAGGCTCGGATCGTTCTTAATGAGACGCAGCTGCTCGAGAATCGGGCTGTCTATCTTTTCGGCTTGTGAGCCGTGGTAGCACAAAATCATACCGGCCACTTCGCTGTCCACCACTTTTACCAATAGATTAGTAAAGCTAAACCGATTTCCCTCTGTTTGAAAAAAGTGAGTTAATCGTTCCAGCACTTCTTGCTCTGTTTCTGCTCCCATTAATTGATATCCAATATCTTTGATCGCCTGGTGTATTAATCTTACGGCTGCAGGAGCGTCCGTCGGTTGAGCGAGTCGTATCATATTCATGCCTCCGGTTTGTTAAGTAGTCTGTAAGAATATCCCATCGGATTACAGCGGTTATTCGTCTTTCAAAAGCTACTTTTATTGTATACTATAAAAGAAAATATCGGAAATAATGACAAAGCTGTACGCAGTTTAATCGAAGACTAGCTTAATATCGAAGGAGGGAAATTAGTGCGGTTAAGCGTATTGGACCAGTCTCCCATTGCGGAGGACAGCAATGCTTCCGAAGCTTTGGCCCTCACGGGGAGGCTGGCACAGGAGACGGAGAGGCTCGGGTATACCCGGTTTTGGGTATCGGAGCATCATTCTACGATGAGCCTGGCTGGCTCTAGCCCCGAAGTGCTCATCAGCCATTTAGCGGCCCGGACTTCAACAATCCGTATCGGCTCGGGCGGGGTCATGCTGCCACATTACAGTGCTTACAAGATTGCGGAAAATTTTCGTTTGCTGGAAGCGTTGTATCCTGGTCGGATCGACCTTGGAATCGGGCGAGCGCCGGGAGGAATGCCTCTCTCGACCAGAGCGCTTCAGGAGGGCAAGGCCTCCGCATTGGATAAATATCCGGAGCAAATCAAGGATTTGATCGACTATCTTCATGATTCGCTTCCGGATACGCATGCTCACGCTGGCTTGCGTGCTACGCCAGTTGTGGATACATCGCCCGAGCTGTGGCTTCTCGGCTCGAGCGGGGAGAGTGCCCGATTGGCCGCCAAATACGGGGCAGGGTTCTCATTCGCGCAATTTATAAATGGCTATGGCGGGGCAGACGAAATGCGGGGCTACCAGCGTCAGTTTCTACCGTCCGTGCTCGGAGATAAGCCGAAATCGCTGCTAGCGGTCTTCGTGATTTGTGCGGAAACGGAAGAGGAAGCCAACAAGACGGCTTCCAGCCTGGATTTAAGACTGCTGCTGTTTGAGAAAGGGCGCAGCTCCGTGATAGGCACGCCTTCCGTAGAAAAAGCGCAGCGTTATCCGTATACTCCTTATGATCTGAATCGGATCGAGGATAACCGGAAGCGGATGATTGTAGGCACGCCTGGGCAGGTGAAGGCGAAACTGCTGCTTTTGGCTGAGCAGTATCGAACCGAGGAGCTGATGGTTGTTACGATCACCTATGATTTTGAAGCCAAGCTGCGGTCGTACCGACTGCTTGCAGAAGCTTTTGACCTTCAGGCCCGTCCTTAACAGGAGTGGAATGAATCCATTAAGCGAGAAGGAAGAGATGGTATTGTCAGTCAGCAGAGAAACGCTCAGCGAGCAGCTGAAGCAATCGATAAGCGAATGCAGACAGGATGCGGACTTACCCTTTTGGGGAGAGGTATTCTCTGTCATTCAGCAAATGAAAAAAATACCTTCCGATCAAGTGCCGCTGTACGAGATTCATCCGATCGGAGCGGTATTCTATGATGCGGACAAACGCCGGTTTATTGTCAAAATACCCGATATGGACATCATCATGAAAGACGCAGAGCTGGCAGACGCTATTGTAAAGCAGGGGTTATTTCACCCCAAGTAGACGTCAAAAACGCAAAGGCAGAGCGGCTGCTCTGCCTATTTGCCGTATGCGGAAAACGTCCATCATAGAATTATTTGAAGATAACAATAAAATTTATAAATTGTACAATAGGATGAACGCGCTGGTAGAATAAAGCCCAAGGATAATAGGTTACAGCGTCTCTCAAGGACATATGTACCCCAACAGGCATCAAAAAGATAGCGCTATCTTTTGCTGTATCGAACGGTATGGCGAGCATTAGAGCAGTATCTAGCAGGTTAGAACAGACAAAGGGGGAGTTCGTTTAATGAAGAAGGTATCTTTAGTCATCATGGCGTCACTACTGCTTATTTTATCCGCCTGTAGCGGCGGGAAGACCGAGCAGGCCGCATCAGGAGGAAGCTCAGAACCCAAAGATTTGGTGCTTGCACTAGGTTCCGAGCCAGTGAGTCTGGATCCACAGGATGCAACAGACGGCATCTCATACGATGCTACGGAGTTAATTTATGATAAACTGGTTACTTTTGATAAAGACATGAAGCTGGTACCGCAGCTGGCTAAAGAATGGACGACGTCGGACGACGGCAAGAAAATGACGTTCAAGCTGCAGCAGGGTGCGAAGTTCCAAGATGGGACTCCGGTCAATGCGGAAGCGGTCAAAGCAAGCTTCGAGCGCATTTTGAACAAAGACAACAAGCTGGCGCGCTATTCGTTGTTTGCCGAATTCGTAGATAAAGTAGCGGCAGACAGTGAATATCAGGTGTCTTTCGATCTGAAATTCCCTTACGCTCCTGCATTGTCTACCTTTGCTCATCCATCCGGTGCGATTGTAAGCATTAAGGGCGTACAGGATAAAGGCAAAAACTTTAACAAGCAGCCTGTAGGCTCTGGTCCTTATCAATTGAAGGATTGGGTATCCGGCGACAAGCTTGTGCTGGTTCCGAATAATGAATATTGGGGCGAGAAGCCGAAGCTGAAATCTATTACAATCAAGCCGATTAAAGAAAACGCTGCGCGTGCTCTGATGCTGGAAACTGGTGAGGCTGATGTTATCGCACCTGTGCCTGCGACCGATATCGAGCGTCTTAAAGGCAACGATAAAGTCAATGTAACCGTATACCCGAGCAACCGGAACCTGTATATCGGTATGAATACGCAAAAAGCGCCGTTCCAAGATGTAAAAGTACGTCAAGCGCTTAACTATGCCGTCGATAAAGATACCATTGTTAAGAAAATTTTGCTGGGTCAAGCGCAAGTATCACAAGCTGCGATCTCTGAGCTGACTTGGGGCTACTCTCCTGCTGGGGCTTATCCTTACGATCCGGAAAAAGCGAAAAAGCTGTTGGCGGAAGCTGGCGTTCAGCCGGGTACGACCATCAAGCTCTGGACTCCGGAAGGCCGCTACTTGATGGACCGTCAAATTGCCGAGTTCGTTCAAGCCAATCTGGAAGCTATCGGCTTTAAAGTGGAATTCCGTAAATGGGAATGGGGCGCTTATACCCAAGCTTACCGTGACCCGAAATCCGGCTTTGACTTGTTCCTAGTGAGCTGGGCCGTACCGAGCAATGATGCGGATGCAGGCTTAAGACCATTGTTCCAAACAAAAGGCGCGAACAACTACACGCTGTTGTCCGATCCTAAGATCGATGAGCTGTTGGATAAAGGTATGAAAACCGTCAATGCGGATGAGCGCAAAAAAATCTATGCCGATGCATTGAAGAACATCAAAGAGCAAGCTCCATGGATTTTCTTGATGGAAATGAAGCAGCCTGTCGGCGTACGTAAAAACGTTGAAGGCGTAGTGAGCTTGAATACTGAGTTGGTCGATCTGCGTCACGCTGTAAAAAAATAATTACAAGGCAGGGGATGGCGTGTCCATCCCCTTTCTAAACATGATAGAAAGTATACATTTTGGGGTTCCCCGCAAAGTACCTGAATTAGCATCGAAGCCAAGGCATCACTTTGTGGGGTTATCTTAGTCAGGAGGCGCCAAGTGGTTAGTTATATAGTCAAACGTGTGCTGCAAATGATCCCGACGCTTATTGGCGTATCTATTATAGCTTTCATTCTTATCCATGCGGTTCCCGGTGATCCGGCGCAAATGATTGCGGGTCACGAGGCTTCGGAGCAGGATGTGCAAGCCATCCGTGAGCGTCTTGGTCTGGATCAGCCTTTGTATGTGCAATACGGTACGTATGTAGGCAACTTGCTCAAGGGAGATTTGGGTACGTCGCTTCGTTCCAGCCGTCCAGTGGTAGAGGAGATTATGACGCGTTTTCCTACAACCATCATGCTGACGGTAATGGCCGTTGTCATTATGGTGGTCATTGGACTGTTCGCAGGGATCGTCTCCGCCACCAAGCCTAACAGCACGGTAGACAACACGACGATGATGATCTCATTGTTCGGGATTTCGATGCCGGTATTTTGGCTGGGTATTATGCTGATTTTAATATTTTCCTATTATTTACATTTACTGCCGTCCGGAGGCAACGACAGCTTCAAATATTTCATCCTTCCTTCACTCGCGCTTGGCTTATCGTCTTCGGCCATCCTGGCTCGGTTGACCCGCTCAAGCATGCTGGAAGTCATCAACCAAGATTTTGTCCGTACGGCTCGTGCCAAAGGGGTTAAGGAGAAATTTGTTGTTTATAAGCATGCTCTGAAAAATGCATTGATTCCCGTCGTTACGATTGTCGGCTTGGAATTCGGTCATTTGCTGGGCGGAGCGGTTTTAACGGAAACGGTATTTTCGATGAATGGGCTCGGACGGTTTATTATCCAATCGATTCAATTCCGTGACTATCCTGCCATCCAAGGCAGTGTCCTGTTCGTTGCGGCGATTTTCGTTATCGTGAACTTAATTGTCGACCTGTCCTACGGGCTTATTGATCCTAGAGTGAAATACGAGTAAACGAGAAGGTTTTAAAAACTCGCTTGAATGCGTGATTTCAAGTCGAGCTGCTACTGCAATTCGGTCTATAACTTCCTAGTAAAGTGAGTTTTTAAAACATCCTCTATAAGCAGACTTCCTAGAAAGGAGCTTAATCAGATGCAGGCAAAAGCTGCGATTCAACCGTTAGAAGAAAAAGCACCGGAAGCGTCCTACACGTATCGTTCCCCATGGAAAATGATGCTCAGCCGGTTTAAGAAAAATAAGCGTGCTTTAGTCGGGCTCGGCATGGTCGTTATTTTTATCGTGGTCGCCTTGTTCGCGCCTTGGATAGCTCCATACGACCCTTTTAAACAAGATATGCAGGTTATGCTGGAAAGTCCAAGCTCCCACCACTGGTTCGGAACGGATGAATTTGGCCGGGACTTGTTGTCCCGTATTATTTACGGAGCGCAAATCTCGTTAATGATCGGGATCGTAGGGGTGTTCATCGCCGTTATTTTCGGCGTAGCCTTGGGTACGGTAGCCGGCTATTTCGGTGGCTGGCTGGATTCGGCGATCATGAGAATTATGGATATTTTCATGGCGTTTCCAAGCTTTCTGTTGGCTCTCGCTATCGTGAGCGTGCTCGGACCGGGCATGGTGAATGTGATGATCGCCATCGGGATATTCTCCGTACCGACATTCGCACGGATTTCCCGAAGCGCCGTTATCTCCATTAAGCACAAGGAATTTGTAGAAGCGACCAAAGCGATGGGCGGGACGAATGCCCGCATCATTTTCAAACATATTATACCGAACAGTATTGCGCCGATTATCGTGTTGTCCACGCTGCGGATGGCTACGGCGATTTTGACCGCATCGGGACTGAGCTTCCTCGGGATGGGGGCGCAGCCTCCGACACCGGAATGGGGCGCTATGCTCAGCTCAGGAAGAGAATATTTGCGTACCGCCCCGCACGTGAGCACGGTGCCCGGTTTGGCGATCATGTTCATGGTGCTAGGCTTTAACATGCTGGGAGACGGCTTGCGGGATGCGCTGGATCCGAAGATGAAGCTGTAATGAATAACAAAGACCTGCATCCGCAAACGGGGAGGGAGAGCATTGAAGAGCACATTGTTTGAAATTAAAGGGCTCAAAACTTATTTTTACACCGAAGAAGGCGTCGTTCCCGCGGTAGACGGGGTTGATATTACGATACATGAAGGGGAAACAGTAGGCATCGTTGGCGAATCGGGCTGCGGCAAAAGCGTAACCTCGCTTACAGCGATGCGGCTGACCCCGGGGAAGATCGTCGAAGGCTCTATTACCTTTGACGGCAAAGATTTGCTGGCAATGAACGAGCAGCAAATGCGCGAAATTCGTGGCAATGAGATGGCGATGATTTTTCAGGAGCCGATGACGTCGCTCAACCCGGTATTTACCGTCGGTCAACAGATCGGCGAAGCGGTAGAAATTCATCAAAAGCTGGATCGAAAAGCAGCCAAAGCAAAAGCGGTAGATATGCTCAAGCTGGTTGGCATTCCGCGTCCGGAGCAGATCGTGGATGAATATCCGCATCAATTGTCCGGTGGTATGAGGCAGCGTGTGATGATCGCCATGGCGATGGCGTGCAACCCTAAGCTGCTTATTGCCGATGAACCAACGACGGCTCTGGACGTGACGATTCAGGCTCAGATCCTCGATCTGATGCGTGATCTGAAAGCGAAGCATAACACCGCTATTATGATGATTACTCATGACTTGGGCGTCGTGGCGGAAATGTGTGACCGGGTAATCGTCATGTATGCAGGCAAAGTGGTCGAGGAAGCGGATGTCGTTACCTTGTTCACCAAGCCGCTGCATCCGTATACGCAGGGCTTGATGAAATCCGTTCCGCGTCTGGATTCCGAGGAGAAGCGATTGTACTCCATTCGCGGCAACGTACCTATTCCGGGCAGCTTACGCGGCGGCTGTACATTTGCTCCGCGTTGCGATTTTGCTACGGACCAATGCAGGGTCAGCGTGCCTGAGCTGATTCAGGTTGAAGAGGGGCATTTCAGCTGCTGCTGGCTCTATCAGTCCGATAAGGAGGGAGCAGCACATGAAAAAGCCGCTTATTGAGGTTAAGAACCTTACGAAATATTTTCCGATCAAAAAAGGGCTGCTTGGCCGGACTGTGAACCATGTCAAGGCCGTTGACGGCGTCAGCTTTACTCTATATAAAGGCGAGACGCTCGGTCTTGTAGGCGAGAGCGGCTGCGGCAAGTCTACCACAGGCAGAACCCTGCTCCAACTGCTGGAGCCGACCTCGGGGGAAGTCATTTATGAGGGGACGAATTTGGTTGGGATGAAGCCGAGCGAGCTTCGCAAGCATCGCCGTGATCTGCAGATTATTTTTCAGGACCCGTACGCATCACTTGATCCCCGGCTCACCGTAGGCGATATTATCGCCGAGCCGTTGGAGATTCACCAGCTGTACCAAGGCAAGGAAAAAGAAAAGCGGATCGACGAGCTGCTGAATGTGGTTGGTTTGAACAGCTATCATGCCAAGCGCTATGCGCATGAGTTCAGCGGCGGACAGCGTCAGCGGATCGGGATAGCTCGGGCCTTGGCCCTCAATCCGAAGTTAATTGTGGCTGACGAACCGGTATCCGCACTTGATGTATCCATCCAATCTCAGGTCATTAACCTGATGCAGGATCTGCAGGAGCAGTTCCAGCTCACCTATCTGTTCATCGCTCATGACTTGAGCGTAGTGAAGCATATCAGCGACCGGGTGGGCGTCATGTATTTGGGTAGAATGGTAGAGCTTGCAGATAAAAATGAGCTGTATGCGAATCCGCTACATCCTTACACACAGGCGCTGCTGTCCGCGGTACCGAGCCCTAATCCGTTGGAGAAACGGGAGAGAATCGTGCTGCAGGGCGATGTGCCAAGCCCGGCTAATCCGCCGCAGGGCTGCACATTCCATCCGAGATGCAGCGCATGCATGGACATTTGCCGTACGGAGCGGCCTGCGATGCACAATATCGACGGTCACTATGTTGCTTGTCATTTATATAAATAATTGGTTATGGATGTAGGGTACGTTCGAGATGCCTCATTAGAAGAAGGGTTCATTTCACGTTGGTCGGTCGGGACATCACGATGAGCGTCAGCCTGTTCGTGAATATCGACCCCATGAGGCGTCCCGTACAGTTTATTGAATTCACGAAGCTAGGCATTTATGGCAGCTCCCATAGGATGATGGATGACAATAGTGTGGAAGCAGCCGATGTGATTTAGCAATTGGCTGCAAAATAAACACCTCTACCGGTAATACAAAGCTATACAGGCTATACAGGGTAGAAATGCAGGAGGTAGAGAGCATGGCACAAACAGGAAAGCAAGCCCTTTATGAAGAGGTCGAATCTTTTCGTGAAACAATGATTTCGATGAATGATTTCATACATGATAACCCAGAACTAGGGAACGTAGAATTCAAGGCGTCGGAGCTATTAATGCGCACCTTGAGGGAGAATGGGTTCATTATTGAGACCCCGATTCTCGGTCTGGCAACGGCATTTATCGCAACTTATGAAAATAAACCGGGAGGCCCAATTATCGGCCTGCTATGTGAATATGATGCGTTGGAAGGTCTTGGCCACGCCTGTGGACATAATCTGCAAGGGCCGTCGATTGTGGGTGCAGCGGTTGCCCTGTCCAAGCATATGGGCGATGCGCCTGCTACCATCCGGGTCTATGGTACTCCGGCGGAGGAAACAACCAGCGCCAAGCTGCCCATGGCCAAAGAGGGACTCTTCGACGACCTGGATGTCGCTTTAATGATGCACGGAGGCGACCGCACGACGGTAGACGGCAAATCGCTGGCATTGAATATGGTGGACTTTATATTCCAAGGCAAGTCGGCTCATGCGGCTGTAGCGCCTGAGCAGGGTATTAGTGCCTTGGATGCGGTGCTGATGACGTTCAATGGCATCGAATACTTGCGGGAGCATGTGCGCACGGATGTGCGCATCCACGGCGTTATCACTGATGGAGGCAAGGCCGCCAACGTAGTGCCGGACCGGGCGACAGCCCAGTTCTACATCCGCGCAGCGGATCGTCCATATCTCGACACGGTGGTCGAGCGGGTGTACAATGTGGCCCGCGGAGCTGCTCTGGCGACTGGCGCCGAGCTGACCATCAACGAGCTCAAGCTGCTCGATAATAAGATCAACGTGGACAGCTTGAACCGCATCATGCTGGATAACGCAGCAGAGGCCGGTGCGAGCAATATTACGCCGCCTCGTATCAATACGGGATCGACTGATTTCAGCACCGTGACGTATCGGGTTCCGGGAGCCTGCGTCCGCGTGTGGTTCGTACCGTTCGGGACATCGAGCCACACGAAGGAATGGGTCCAAGCGGGCACGAGTCCGGAGGGCCATGCGGCCATCGTCACAGCTGCTAAAACCGTTGCCGCAACGGCCTATGACCTGATCACACAGCCTGAGCTGTTAAGACAGGTGAAGGATGAATTTGCGAGGAATAAAGAAACAGCGGGCAGCCGGATCGCGGCGTCCAGCTAAATTTGCAAAAGAAGACCGAAGGAACGGCTCACAGGAGCATCGTTTCTTCGGTCTTTTGTTGGTTTATAGGGTTACAGGTGGAGCTGCGGAGGCTAAGCTTTAGTGCTGAAAAACAGCGCTAAGGTCTGTGAATCTTCGCTTGAAGCTGCATTAACGCCGATAAACCGCGTTAAATGAGCCGAATAAGCCTACTGGTGTGTCCGGCGCCAGCTTAGTGCCGAAAAAAAGCGCTAAAGGCCAAGAAGCTGAGCAGTCAGCGGCTATAACGCTGGAAAACCGCGTTAAATCAGGCTGGTCATTCACATATGGCATAAGAAATCCGCACCCGATCCAGTGTACACCTAAGATCACGGATCCTCCGCAGGTGTATCTTGCCTTCACGAGGCACATTACTACCCTTGATACACCGAACGCACGTAGTGAACGAATTTGTTCACAGAGGACAGATCCATAGCTGATTCGCGGTAGATCATCCATGTCTTCCTTAGCAGCAGCTCCCCGTTCTGTTTCACCAAGTCCATAGTGTGAAATTCATCATCCTCGGTCAAACAAATGCGAGGAATAATCGCATAGCCGAGGCCATGCTTAACAAGCTCCTTGCACGTCTCGAAGCTGTCTACCTGCATCGTTATAATAGGCGGTACAGTGAACCGGTCCTGCCACCAATTCTCGATGGACTTGCTGAGAAACGAGTCCGTTTTATATTTAATCTTATCCTTTTTCGCGCCGAGCTGATAATGGATTCGTGGAAGCAGCGGCAGCTTATCGATTTCGATAGGGTGATTGGAAATAATACATATCGGCTCTTCGTTGATAAGAAACTTCTGCTCGATCCAGTGATAATCGCCGCGTATGATGGCAAGATGGACATCGTCATCCTGGAGCAGCTGAAAAATATCCGAGCTTAGTCCGGTACGAAGATTTACCTGCACATGCGGATGCAAGTCTACAAAATGCTTCATGATCGCAGGAAGCTTATATAGGGCGAAGTTACTGGAGGCACCGATTTTTAATGAGCCTCTGACGTCGATATCCTGCAGATTGGCAAGCTGCTCCTTTGTTTTGCGCAGCTCGAACTGCATTTTTTTGGCATAATGGACCAGATGCTCGCCTTCCGCTGTGAATTGAATCTTTTTTCCGCTTCGCGTGAACACTTTAATGCCGAATTCCAGTTCAATCTGCTGAAGACGATAAGTTAAGGCTGGTTGAGAGATGAAAAGCCGTTCGGCGGCTTTCGTTATGTTTTGTTCCTCGTAAATGGACTCTAGAAGAGTCCAGTCTTGTTCGTTCAATGGAATGCGTCCCCTTCCAGAACATATTGTTCCTATTATATCAGAAAAGGGGGAGGGGTGCTTGGATTACGTGTTGGGAGCTTGCAGCATGTTTACAGAAGGCCCCTTCTTAAATCCTTCAGCAGTCGGGCATACCGGGGACAGGACCACTGCTTGGAGTCAGGCGCTTGGACGCACATTGCTCCACAAGCATGACCGAGAGAATACGTTGAATCCTCCGGCTTTCGTCCGTAGCATAGGCAGAGATGGCCAAGTTCCGCTGCTCCAATGGATCGACGGACAAATTGTATAATTCATATTCGTCATGTACAGGTGATGTTTTGGTAAAAGTAACACAGCTCGAGCTTGTGAAGGATCCAGGGTTGATGGGCATACCTGGAGGGTGATGCGGCTTAGTGCAGGTTTTAGTCACATCCTTTTTCCCTGGATCGCTCCAAAATTGCGGATTGTCGAAGTAGCGGGAATATTTCCACAGCTCATTGCGCGTCCCGTTTGCCAAGACGGCGATTACCGTCTCTACATGATTCGGCTGAACGACGGAGATGTAGGGTACTCCGAATAAGTTCGTTTGATGAAGTCCGCGCGTAATATCGTCATCCGTCATGTAATAGACAGGTTCATTGCTTCGGTCTGGAACGCCAGTACCGAGAATAAGGGCGGACAGGTCGCGGCCCACGAGAGGATGCACTTCATTATGTGTGTTCCTTAGCTGCTTCTGCAGGCTTGCTGCATCCGCTCCAGCGAGTCCGAGCAGAGTGGGCAGCACATCCACGTGACTTGTCAGCATCTCGACGGTGTAATGCTTATCAAATAGAAGTGGGCTATGGACAAGGAAGGGGACGTGGACTGTTTCCTCATAGGCCTGATACCATTTCTGAAACAAACCTCCATGGGCCCCTAGCATATCTCCATGGTCCGAGGTGAAGATGACGATCGTCTCTTCATAGAAGGACGATGCCTGAAGGGCCTGCAATACTTTGAGCATTTCCTGATCCGCCTTCTTTTGCAAGGAATAATAAAGACGTCGGTAGTGGGACGTATCCTTGGTAGGCTGGAAAGCATGCTGATAGACTTCCTTATAACTGCGCTGGGCTCTAGGCTTTGTATCCAGCGGCTCATCCGCTGTTGGAGCAGGCGGAACGTAAGGGAGTGTCGGATCGACATCAAAGTTAAATTGCGGAGCAAGCCGCGACAGCTCCCCATACAGACTAATGTCATGAGGATTGACGAAGGATGACACGATAAGCCAAGGAGCCACTGTGTCCTGCGGGTCCATAGTGCGCTCAGCATCAAGCGCCTGGATGAGCTCAACGGACTCCTGAGCATAGATGGGGTCTCGGCCGCTCACACCGAATGCTGCCGATGAGCCTGAATTGTACGGATTACTATGAGTCGGCTCGGGCCCGACCCAGCCGTGAAAGCCAAAGCCCGCCAGCCGGTCCGCTCCAAGATAGTCATCGACCTTCAGCGGATCGGGGATTCCATTGCTCTCGAAGTAGCTCGCCAGTGAAGTTTTCGTGCCAGGAATGATCAGGTCTGCTTGCGAAACATGCCATTTTCCTCTTAAATATGTGCGATAACCCAGCTGTTTGAAGTAATCGCCTATTGTCGGGACGGTGTTCGGGTCCAGCCAGAACGTGTCTGCATCAAAGTCACCCTTGGCAATGCCAGGGGTCTGGCTCACTCCATGGAGTGATGGATACTGGCCTGTAAAAAAAGTGGCCCTGCTGGGAGAGCAGGCGGTGCTGCCGATATAATGGCGCTTGAATTCAAGTGCGTTCTTACGAAGGAGCTCTTGTGCGATCAGATTATTTTTACGCCAAACTCGCAGCTCTTCGTTATCATAGACCATAGGGTACCGTTCTTGATCTACGATAAAGATGAGGATGTTAGGCTTGTTTTTGAAAGAATTTAGGGGTGTTGGTTGTTCCTTTGCCGCAGCCATACAAACCACTCCTATTGTTCGATTGAGTGTTCTTGTATAAGAAATGCAATTTCGAGCTAATCATTCCCAAATGGTAGAATGACATCATTGAATGATTCCAAATCGTATCTACCGTACAGGTCATGCAACAACTTATATTATGTTGAGAAAAGGAGAACATGACATGCAATTTAGACGCTTAGGAAATAGCGGCTTGAAAGTTTCCGCTCTGGGGTTAGGGACTAATGCCTTCGGCAAACGTGCTGATCAAGAAACCTCCATGCAAATTATTCATCATGCATTGGATAACGGGATCAATTTCATCGATACGGCCAATATTTACGCCCAGTCTGAGTCGGAAAGAATCATTGGCCTGGCGCTGGCAGGCAAACGTCATGAAGTGGTTCTGGCAACAAAGGCTGGCCTGGTCCGCGGACCGGGACCTAATGAGCGCGGGTCGTCTCGCTATCATCTGCAGCAGGAATTGGAGAACAGTCTGCGCCGGCTGAAGACGGATTATGTGGATTTGTACCAAATCCATACGTTTGATCCGGATACGCCTCTCGAGGAAACGCTCCGGGCTCTGGACGATATGGTTCGCTCAGGGAAAGTGCGTTATATCGGTGCATCTAACTATGCGGCATGGGAGCTTATGAAGGCGCTCGGCATCAGCGAGCGGCTGGGACTAAATCGATTTGTTTCCACACAAATCAGCTATTCTTTGGCTGACCGGACGCCAGAGCAGGAGCTTGTACCTCTCTGCCTGGATCAAGGGGTCGGTATCATTCCTTATTTTCCTTTGGCAGGGGGAATTCTTACGGGGAAATACAGCTCTCCTGATGCTGCGCCTCCAGGATCACGCGCAGACACTGATCCGAACTTCAGCCGTTTTCTAAGTGAAGACAAAATTGCACTTGGCAGAAGAGTGGAGCAGCTGGCTGGGGAAGCGGGCTGCTCCCCGAGCGCACTATCGCTTGCTTGGCTCATCCAGCAGCCGGTCGTATCGACGGTCATCGTAGGGGCGACACGAGTGGAGCAGGTAGCCGCCAATTTGATGAGCTTGTCGGTAAATATGGCTCCAGACCATTTGAAAGAAATGGATTCCATCAGCGAATCGTTTCGCTATGGAGCTCCATTTGCTTTGTATCGGCTGCCTTAATATACCGCCGAAGCAGTTACGGTATTGCTTCGTTGGATGAATTTTAAATTATTCTATTTGAAAGTCCGACATCTTGGGGTGCCGGACTTTTGTATACAATTCATGGAGAACAAGTATTGACCAAAACGAAAGAGTGTGTTAAATTGTGAGTAATTCAATTGTACACAATTTAATTATGCGAAATCAAGTTGGAGGTGCGGATGAAAAAGGATGAATGGTTGAAGCTGGATAATCAGCTGTGTTTTGCCGTATATGCATGCTCCAAAGAAATTACGAGGCTGTATCGGCCTCTTCTGGATGAGCTGGGTCTGACTTATACGCAGTATGTAACCTTACTGGCTCTGTGGGAATCGGATGACGTAACGGTGAAAGACCTGGGCAGCCGTCTTTATTTAGATTCCGGCACCTTGACGCCGCTGTTAAAGCGATTGGAGCAGATGGATCTTATCCGTCGGGTTCGCGACAGCAAGGATGAACGCCAGGTAAGGATATGCCTCACGGAGCAGGGAGCGAAGCTGAAAGAGCAGGCTTACGATATCCCGAGCCAGTTATTTTGCCAAATGGGTATTGAAAAGGAAGAAGCGGCTGAGTGGCGCGAGAAGTTAACGGCACTCCTGCATACAATCCATCAAATGAAAACGGAGGAATGAATCATGTCTATTTATCATATTTCCGCAGAAACACTGCAAGGGCAAGAGATACAGCTGGAGCAATACAAGGGCAAAGTTCTTCTTATTGTTAACACAGCTAGTAAATGCGGCTTTACGCCTCAATATACCGACCTGCAAAAGCTTCATGAACGCTATAGCGCTCAAGGCTTGGAAATTCTAGGCTTCCCATGCAATCAATTTAATGAACAGGAGCCCGGCAGCAGCGAAGAGGTACAGTCGTTTTGCCAAATCAATTATGGCGTACAATTTCAATTGTTTGAAAAAACGGATGTTCGAGGCCATGACGCTCACCCAGTATTCCGCTATTTGACGGAACAGGCGCCTTTCGAGGGGTTTGACCTGAGCAATGCCAGCGGACGACTGCTGCATGCCTTTCTGCAGGAAAAGCAGCCTGAATTGCTAGTAGGCGACGAGATCAAATGGAATTTCACCAAATTTCTCGTGGATCGCAACGGCAACGTGGTAGGACGGTTTGAGCCGGCCGTGGAACCTATGGACATGGAACCGAGCATTGAAGCTCTGCTGTAACCGCTGGACTTTACGATGATAAGAAGACTGCCTGGACGATTCGCTGATCGTCTGGCAGTCTTTTTGCATGCAGGAGATTGGAAAGGGATGCTCTTACGGAACGGGCCCAAGCTTTGTTATTTCGGTCTGGAAGGTAACCCGGATCACCGAGCGGGCCAGCGCCTCGCCCCAGTGATCCTGCACTTCTTTCCACTGCGCATTATGATAAGCTCTTGCATGCAAGCCGAGCCCGATCGGGTCGATTTGGGCTTTTTGGAACTTCGCGATCAGGCTGAGGCACTCCTTCTCCAGCTCTTCGTTAATGATCTTCTCAAGCTTCGGTGAAGACAGCACTGTAAAACGCGGAAACTGCTTCTCCACTAGGCTGAAGCTGATTCGAACGATAATATCGAACTCGAACCGGCCTTCATTGTAAGCACTGTTCACTTGAAGCTTAAGCTTCTCAGGCAAAATGGTCAGCTTCTTTTTTATCATCCCGCCATCCGGCTGCTTTTGCGGAATACTGACCGTCATCGATAGATCTTCCTTGGTTTTGCGCTGTAAAATTTGCAGCAGTGTGTTCTCCTGCCTCGTGATCAACGACACATATTTCCCCTGTTCGTTAAGCAGTGCAGTACCTTTGACTTCAATATCGTTTACTTTCTTGATTTCGGAGATAGAGGGCGTAGTCCCTCTCTCGTACATTTGGCGATGAAGCTCCTGCAGCGTGGTTTTGACCGTGATGTTTCTTTCGTTAGCCGTATCAATAAGCTTGGACAAATGCTCTGGCAGACTTGGCTTGTCTTTAGGATGGAAGTGAATGACCTCCGAGATGGGTCCATCTACCGCAACGACTCTTGCGTTAACTGTGAATTTGGTATCTCGAAACGCAACGTCCAGCAGAGGAAACCAGTCCGCTTGCTGCAGCAAGCGTTTGCCAAGCAGCAGCACTTGTACTTTCCCACGAACGGTCAATGCTGTCGTCAGTCCATCCAATTTTTTCTCAGATTGGACTGTGGTCGATGAGGTGACCTCATTCTCCTCGTCTTTTCTCTTCGCTTCTTTATTAAACACAGGGCTCGACAGATAATAGACCAACCGGTCATTTTCATCCAAATCGATCCCCATCATAAGTCCTATCGACATATCCTCAAGATCCAGACGATCATTGCATCCTGGAAGAATGGCTAATAGGGCAATCCATAGACAAAGAAGTCGCTTCATTAGTTTCTCCTCCGCTTAAGCAGTCGGTGGCCTCCGATGTAAAGCCATAAACCGACGGGAAGCGCAAAGGAAATCAGCACTCCCGCATTGCCGAGAATCTGCTGCCACTGATCATTCTTATCAAACGAGAGCTTGAACCCTATAGTCGCTGCAATCGTCAGAAGCAAGAACACGATAAGATGAAGGTGATGATTCTGTTTACCGAACAACTGACTGCTGCAGAATACAGCCCAGAACATATAAGGCATCCAGGTGGTAGAAATAATGAATAAGTAAAAAGCTAGAAAGACGATCTCCAGCCGTTCCAGAAAGCTTAATTCGACGACCTTCAATATATTGAGCGTAGGTTCATTAAATTGCAAAATGCCCTCAGGACTGAAGAAGACGAAGCAGCAGATCGTCACGAACAGAAATACAAGCATAGACAAAGTGTTCGCGATTACGATCCCTAGGGCGGCAGATTCCTTTTTCTGTAAAAAAGGATATAGAAAAAAGGCAGTTTCGAACCCAAGAAATGAGTAGATCGTAAACGAAGCGGTATGCAGGATAGGGGCCCAACCGTCCTTGACCAGCGGCAGCAGATATTCCCAATGAGCATCCTTCAGCGGAACCAAATAAAATAGAGGCATCCACAAGGAGATATAGAACACAAGCTCGGAATATCTGCCCTGAATGCGAAGACCGTTGCGAACAACGAGATAAGTGGGAATGCAGAAAAGAATCATCAGGGTATAGTCCGCCGTCTGAGGCAGGATCCATGAGCTGATGAACAGAATAGCACGGCTTATGACGGTATAAGCCAAAAATCCGAAATAGAACGCAAACAGCAAGCTGAAGACTTTTCCCGCCCATACCCCGAAATATCGCGGCAGCAAGTCGATTAATGTATCCTCCGGATGATTCTTCATCACTTGAACGAGAAAGAGGCTGGCTATGACGGATATGACCCATCCGATAATGATGGCCATCCAGCCGTCGGTCCCTGCAGTTGCGGCCAACTGACGAGGCAGCTGAAGGATGCCTATTCCGATCTGGGAACCGTGAATGAGGAGGGTGTACTGCATGAACGTAATATTGTTGTAGGCATATTTCTTCACCTCATAGCCACCCCCCGATCTTTTATCGATGTGCTGGACCTTAATTGATGGGACCGGAACCTTTGATCTTCACTCCAACAGTGACTTTAACATCGGCCTTGGACCACGCTTCGTGCCAGTGATTTTTAACCTCAGACCATGCTTTATATTGGTAAGCTCTCGCCCATACGCCGTAGCCTACGGGATCGGCCTTATGCTTCTGCATGTTTTTGATGAGCGTTTGCAGTTGAATTTGCATCTGATCCTGAATCATTTGCTCCAGCTGGTGGCCTTCTGTTCTCATGTTATAAGGAAACAGCCGCTCCGTCAGCGAAATGGTCATATTCACATGCGTCCGGAACCGAAAGCGCCCCTGTTCATAAGTTGTTTTCGTTTTGGTGGAGAGATGCTGAATGATGAAGCTCAGCTTGTTCTGATCGTAGAAATCCGTCTTTTCGCCTACCGGAACGGAGAGAGTCAAAGACTGTTCTCCATGCTTATGCTCCTGTAAAATACGCAGCAGCGTCGTTTGTTGGAGGTTGAGCGAATCGGCGTACTTTCCGTCTTTTTGCAGCAGCGTTGTTCCTATAAGCTGAAGTTCCTTATCCTTTTTTATTTCCGAGATGAAAGGAGTCATTCCCCTGTCGGTCATTTGCCGATGCAAATCCAATAAGTTCGTGCTAACCGTTATATTGCGCCGATGGTTCTCCTCGATGAGCCGGGTAATATAGACAGGAAGCAATGGCTTGTCCTTAGGGGAAAAATGGATAATGTCCGAGACGGAGCCATCTACGGCCACGATCTTCGGAGATAAGCTATTCTTGGCATCACGGTAAAACGTATCAAATAGAGGGAACCAATCCCCTCTTTGCAAAAGGCGTTGACTGAGCAGGATGAGCTGTACTTTTCCGTCCACGCTTAAGGCGGTGACCATAGCGTCGAATACTTCTCTGGCTTCGTGAAACGTTGAGGCCTTTACCCCGAATTCCTCTTCCTTATCCTTGGCTTCCTTGTTAAATACAGGACTTGATTCGTAGAACACCAGATTGTTATTGCGGTCCACATCGATTCCAAGGATAAGCACTACGGTCAGATCCTCCAGGTTGTGCCGATCTCTGCAGCCGGAGAGGAGAAGTGTGAGCAAGATAACCCCTGTCAGAACCTGTGCGCGTCTCATCATGTGCGACTCCTCCCATGAACCAATTCTTTCCCTCGTATGTACAACCACAAAAGGACCGGCATCGCAAAGGCATACACCAGACCTGCCCCAGTCAGCAAATGAAACCAATCTTCCAACTGATTCGCTGAGGGATCGAGGAAATAAGCCAACACTACAATACAGGCCAACAAGACCAGCACATGATTTTGATGATCCTGTTTTCCGAGGAGCCAGCTTGTGCAAAAGACGGTGTTGTACATAAGAACGACCCATGTGGCGGAAATAACGAATAGATAGCCGGACAAAAAAACAAGCTCCAGCCGTTCCACGAAACGAAATTCTACGACCTTCAGCAGGTCCAAGGTGGGCTGATGATATTGAGTGATTTCATCAGGACTGAAAAAGGCAAAGCAGGATAGCGCCGTCATTAAAAAAAGAATCATGGACATCGTATTGGCAATTGTAATGCCTAAGACCGCTGACTGCTTTTTTTTCAGAAACGGATATAAAATCAGTGCGGAGTCAAAGCCAAGAAAGGAATATACGGTTACCAAGGTAGCTTGGAATAAGGGACTCCATCCTTCTCCGAGAAGCGGCAGCAGGTGCAGCGGGTGTCCATCCTTCAATGGAGCCAACAAGAAGACGGCCATAGGAATCGTCAGGAAAAAGACGAGCTCGTTATACCTTCCTATAATCCGAATTCCGTTGCGGGTAATGAGATAAGTCGGAATCGAGAACAAAATCATTAAAATAAATAGCGGTGTTTGGGGAAGCATCCACTCCTGGATCATCAAGCCCGTAGCTATAATGCAGGTCAAGCTTGAAAAGGCGTAAAACACCGCCATCAATGCGGCTCCGATTCTACCGATCGTTTTGCCAAAGTAATGAACCAGCAAATCGGGCAGTGTTCCGTTCGGATATCTTTTCATAACCGAGATGATGAAGAGGCTGGCGGCTACGGAGCTCGCCCAGCCCAACAGGAGCGGTACCCATCCGCTGACCCCGGCCTTCTCCGCCAAATGGCGGGGCAGAGCTAACTGCCCGATTCCGAGCTGAGAGCCGTGAATGAGAAAAATATATTGCATCAGAGTGATTTCGTTGTACTGATACTTCTTCATTTGCCGTCACCTCTTGGGTGATTGGAGCCCTGCCGTTTATCCTGGAGAGGTCTTGCGCTGACCGGGCGCTTATTCATTTTCCATATTGGCAGCCGGACAAACGTGTCTTTCCAGTCGGCGAAACGCATAGGTGCCACTGGGCTGCCATAAGGCGTACCGAGTGATTCGAGTGAAATCAGATGAGCGATGAGGGTCATTAACCCGATGACGATTCCTACGATACCGAACATAGAAGCGATAATCATCATAGGAAAACGGATAAGACGAATGGCAGAGGCCATATCATAGTTCGGAATAATAAAGGAAGCGATTGCTGTTGCCGCTACCACGATAACCATGACATTGCTCACTATGCCTGCTTGAACCGCCGCTTGACCTATAACGATACCCCCTACGATACCCACAGTTTGTCCGATCGGTGTTGGTAAGCGAATACCAGCCTCCCGCAGCATTTCCAATGTAATTTCCATCAGAAGGGCTTCGACAATAGGAGGGAAGGGCACGCGTTCCCTTGATTCCCCGATCGATAAAATCAGCTTTATCGGGATAACCTCATAATTAAATGAGATCGCTGCGATATAGAGGGCCGGGAGAAAGGCAGCCACAATAAAACCAACAAAACGCAATAATCGAATAAACGTGGCGATGAGCCAACGTGTACTATAATCGTCCAGACTCTGGAAAAATGACGTGAACGTCGCAGGGCCAATCAGAACGCTGGGAGAGCGATCGACAACGACAGCGAACCTTCCTTGCAATATTTGAGATGCCGCAGCATCCGGCCGCTCCGTCGACAAAAATTGAGGGAACGGGGAATAGGGATTGTCTTCAATAAATCCTTCCAGTTCCCCTGTGTTCAATATCGCATCGACATCCAGCCGCCCGATTCGGTCTTCCAGCTCCTTTAGGACGTCGGGATGAGCGACATCGGCTAAATAAAGGATGGACACTTTTGTTTTGCCTCTTCGACCTACCGTAAGCTCCCTCATTTTGAGCTCCCGATTCGGAATGTACCGGCGAATCATGGCGATATTCTGAGTGCCTGTTTCTACAAAGCCCTGATGGGCGCCCTTCAGAGAAGACTCGATCTGCGGATCTTCGATGGATCGCTGCGGCCAGCCTTGGGTGTCGAAGGTCTGTACCTCGGATTGCCCCTCTGTAAAAAGAACGCTGTAGCCTTGGAAGATAGCCAACTCGACGTCTTCCCAGCGCTTCAGCTTCATAATATATCCGATGGTTACGGAGGACGATGAATCGGAACTGCCGTTGGTGGTACCGTTCTGAAGCGGACGGAGCACGTTATTGTTGATAGAGTTTTTGTCGTTAAGACCGTTCAAGTATACAAGTGCTGCCTCATGCCCTGTAGATTGGATGGTCAGGTGCCGTATGACAAGATCGGGGGCCAGACTGAAGAGAGTGCTTAATTCCGCTATGTTAGCCGCAAGCGAGGTGTTGACCATGCCTGATAGCTTCTCCTGCGCTTGGTGTGGCGGTGCAGGTTGGTGCGTTTTCCATTTAAACCAGTGAAGAAAGCTCATAGTCATCCCATTCCGATCCTTCATTTATTGTTTAATATGGCATAAGATGAAAAAATTATGCGGAAAGGGCTCATAACAGAGAGCTTATCTTGTTTGACTGCCTCCCTCCATTTTTTTGAAATCGGACACGAGCGTGGTATGATTTATAGCATAAACTCGGTCTCATGAGTCGTATGGGGCTGGAACGGTCGTAAGAAGGGATCGAGCATCATGTTTCGTTATTTATTGAATAAATATCCATTTAAGCACCGTTTGCGTATCGCTTTTGTTCTGATGATTATTTTGTCGGTCATGACCGTCGGCTGGACAACCTACTATATTTCGGCCAACGTTGTGCAAAACAATGCATTGAAGCTAAGCCAGGATACATTGAACAAATCATCGCAAGCTTTTGACGAGAAGCTGAACCATGTCGCGCTATCTTTGATGACGCTGGTTATTAGCAGCTCCTACGAACAGACAATGAGAGACGTCATAACGGGAGACCAATCTAGCTACTTTGCCCATTATGCTGCGCTGCAAACGCCGTTTATGCAATTGAAGCTGAACGAACCGCTGCTGCACTCCGTTTTGCTGACTACGCCGATAGGGGATTTTTATCCTGCGGATGCGCCAAGACAGACTCAGAATGGCTTTGTCGGCACGCCAATGTACGATAGAATTCATGAGGAGCGCCATGCCATTTGGATAGAAGGGCATAAGGACACCTTTTTTGCGGGGGAAGTTCCTGTCCTTTCTTTGGTGATCAATGCGATTGCCAGCTTCCCGGTTCCTAACTCTTATATTATTGTGAATCTGAGAGAAGATGGCCTTCTTCACTTTCTAACGGATAATATTAACGAATGGCGTGAAGGTGTTACGATTATGAAAGAGGATGGAACATCGGTGTTCATGCAAAGGCCGTATCAATACGGTGATATGCTGAAAGAACCTGAGTTCCGGGAGCGAATCGGCTCCCAATTGCAAGGGGCATTCGACTTTGATTTCCACGGCGATACGTATCTGGTGAACTTCGTCAAATCTTCGGTTGATCCCAGCTGGACTTACATTAGCGTTAAGCCAACCGATGAGCTTATGAGCCAGGCGAATGGGATCAAGTGGACAACACTCCTTGTAATGGTCATTTGTATCATCATCGGTTTTCTCGTATCCAACGGACTTAGCACGCTGCTCGCCAATCCGCTGACCAAGCTTCAGAAGCTAATGCGGCGCGCGGGAGATAACGATCTGGGCGTACGTTTCGAAACTGGCGGTAATGACGAGGTGGCCCAGGTAGGTAAGCAGTTTAACCGGATGCTGGAGCAGATCGCGCAGCTGATTGAGGCGAACCAGCGTGTGGAAAAAGATAAGCACAGGGCGGAGATCAAGGCGCTGCAGGCGCAGATCGACCCGCATTTTCTATACAATACGTTAAACACGATTTACTGGAAAACGCAGCTGAAGAAATCTGAAGAGGTCGGTCAGATGGTGATGGCGTTATCGCGGCTGTTCCAGCTCGGTCTCAACAACGGCAAAGAACTGACAACAATCAAGAAAGAATTGTTGCACGTGGAGCAATATTTGTCGCTTCAACAAAGATGCTACGAGAATTTGTTTGAATTTCGGATCGAGGCTCCGCAAGAAGAGGATATTCAGCAGCATTCGATATTGAAGGTACTCCTGCAGCCGCTGGTAGAGAACTCCATTTTACACGGATTTAAGAACAAGCAGGATGGGGGCCTCATTATTGTAAGGTTGGAGCCCGTTGAAGACCGCTTGGTATTTACTATTCAGGATAACGGTCACGGTATGGATGCCGATACGCTTCAATCACTCCGTCAAGCTGCCGAATCGTCGGATAGCTATGCCCTTCACAATATTGTCGAACGGCTGCAGCTGTATTACGAGAATGAAGCGGGTATGACCATTGACAGTACCTTAGGGTCAGGGACCACGGTGACAGTGGTGCTGCCATGGTACAGAGGAGGGGAAGAGGATGGACTCGACGATGATCCGAATGATCGTCATTGATGATATTAAGGACGTTGTAGACGGCCTTGTGAACGGAATATCGTGGGAGCAGTATGGCATTGCCATTGCAGGAGCATGTCTGAATGGGGAAGATGGCTTGAAGCTTGCCTTGAAGGAGCAACCGGATATTATCGTTACCGATATTCGCATGCCGAAGATGGATGGACTGACGATGACGCGTTCCATTGTCCAAGCGCTGCCACAATGCAAAATCATATTGATCAGCGGCTTCAGCGATTTCGAATACGCTCAGGAAGCGATTCGTCTGGGGGCCTTCGATTTCGTCACGAAACCATTCTCGCTGGAGGACATTACCGAGACGGTACAGAAAGCGCGACTGGCCGTGCTTGAAGTGAAACGTCAGCAGTCGAATATTCGGGAGATGGAGCGGCGGGTGAAGGAAAGCTTGCCTGTATTGCGGCAGGAGTTCTTTAATCTGCTGATTCACCACAAGGCTCACGAGAACAAGATTCGTGAGCGATGGGACTTTCTCCAGATCGGGCTCGACCGGGAAAACTTCGTCGTAATGGTGCTTGAAATCGACCGGTTTCAGGAGATCAGCAAGGACTGGCCGGTAAGCGAAATTGAGCTGGTACGCTTTACATTGCAAAATATTTTGGAGGAAACGATCCACAATCACACGAAGGGTGTGATATTCCGGGACTCCGATGGTCGGTTCGTTGTTATATATAACGAGTATGATGAAGAAAGTCCGTCTGCGTTAGCAGAGCGCTGCTGTGATCATATTGCCCGTTATGCTAAATACACCGTATCAATTGGGGTAGGCAATCGTGCTGGCAAAATTCATGAGCTGCCGCTGTCCTATCAGCAGGCGACAACGGCGATGTCGTACCACTTTTATACCGGGGGTAATGGGGTTGTATGTTATGGTGACGTTATCGAGGACAACCAGCAGCTTCCCAAATATCCTGCAGATCGGGTACAAGATATCGCCTTCGCGCTGCAATCCGGCAACCGGGAGCGAACGCTCGGCATCCTTGAAGAAGTGTATGATGAACTGGTCCACTTTAAGCCGCGCCCGCAGCCGCGGTATCTCGCTTTGCTGCTTCACGGATTCGCGAATATGCTGGTGCGAATGCTGTTGGAAAAGCTGTCTTATGAGGATATTGAGCCGCTCGAGGAGCTGCTGCAGGAAATGGAGGCGAGCAGCGGGCGTACCGTTCACGATATTTATGGTCTGCTGAAGCAAATCTGCGAGCAGGGCTGCAGCATCGTGGAGGAGCGGAGCGCTTCGCAGGCGCATCTGGTCATTGAGCAGGCGATTGCCTATATCAGGCAGCATTTGTCGGCAGAGCTGACCGTAGCACACTGCGCTTCGCAGGTGCATCTGAGCGGCAGCTATTTCGCCAATTTGTTCAAGAAAGTGACCGGCATGAGCTTCAACCAATTTGTCACCGCCTTGCGGATGGATAAAGCGAAGGAAATGCTGCTGCAGAACCGACAGATTCAAGAAATTGCATCCGCGCTCGGGTATGAGGAGCGGCGGTACTTCAGTGACGTATTCAAGAAGGTTACGGGGATGACTCCTTCGGAGTTTCGTCAAAACGCAGGACTCTCTGAAACATAAAAAGCCCTCTTATCGCTAGAGGGCAGGCTTTAGAGAAAACCGGTCTTGCGTGAAATTTGCGATATAATTAGATGGGATTGTGGTTCGGAGGAGTTTACGTCCGCCTTTGAAAACCGTGAAAATACCACTAATTCAAATCAAATTCACGGGTTTCAACAGCGGCCGGAGTGGCACATTCCATCGGATTATACTAGCAATATTCAAGCTGTTTTTCTAAAGCTTCACAACTAAACGATCAGAGGGCTCCCAGTCAATCTCGATGAATGTGCGCACTAAGTATAAGACCAATAGAGAACATATTAATAATATTGGAAGTTCCCCCGTAACTGATAAAGGGGAGGGTAATCCCGGTCAGCGGCATCAGGCCCATGAGCATTCCGATGTTCTCAAAGATTTGGAACAGCATAACAGCCGATACTCCTACGGCAATAAATCCCGAAGTGTAATTGCCGCTAGAATTCAAGAATAACAGCTTGCTCAGCAGGATTAAATAGAGCGCGATCAGAATGGAGCACCCGATAAAGCCGAATTCTTCGCCAATAACAGCAAAGATGGAATCAGAATACGCGAATGGAATGCGTCCGCGGTTTTTCGAGCTGCCCTGCATAAAGCCTTCGCCGGTTAATTGTCCCGAGCCAATGGCGGTTATTGTTTTTTTGACATGATAGGTGGCGTCGTCCGAAGCTTGATCCGGCATTAAATAGGTATCGATGCGCTCTGACCAATGTCCGAGCTTTTTGTCCAGCAAAAATTGCTCTATCGGCTCATGATAGTGAACATAGCTGTATACGAAGGCGGTTAAGGAAGCCGCTATGAGCATGATCAGCAGAAGCATATGCTTGTATTTCAAATTTCCCATCCAAAGCATAGCGAAGAGAATAACAAGATAAATAATGGCATTTCCCAAATCCGGCTGGATCAGAACAAGAGCAAAAGGTACAAAGGTCATGAGAGCCATGGGAACTACATCGCGTATAATTCTTAAGTGATCGTAGTTTTTTTGCTCAAGCAGCTTTACCATAGCTAAGATCAGAACGATTTTCATCAATTCGGCAGGCTGAAAGTTAAATCCGAATGGCAGCTCGAACCAGCCCGAGGCTCCATGAATTTCGCTGCCCAGCTTATATACGGCAATCAATAGAAGCAGGGCTACACCATAGATGTAATACGAAATGTTCACGATCAAGCGGTAATCCCAAATGGCTGTCACTATCAAAACGAAGAAACCGATACCGTAATTGATCATATTTTTTATATAAAGATTGTGGTACTGTTCATCATAGGTCGTTGCACTCTTTATTAATAAAGTACTAATAATCATGAACAAAAACAGAAGGATTAGAACGTTGTAATCCAGTTTTTTTATATTTCGAATCATGGTACAGCAGTTCTCCTTATAGCTTCGTGCGTTTAACCAGCGATCTCCTTATAAAGGAATTTATTAGTGTGGAGCGGTTTACTCAGTGTAACATATTATGAAGCGATTATACATTTTTCCGTGAGACGGCTGTGGTACTAGTAGAAAAGATAGCTGAGCCGCAGTAAAATAATAAAAACGAACATAAAGATAGAAAAGAGTGAATGTGTTGAAAATCGGCATTTTTGACTCGGGTATCGGCGGGATAACCGTACTTCACCAGGCATTGAAGCAGCTGCCTAATGAAGATTATATTTACTATGCAGACACCTTGAACGTTCCGTATGGCGAGAAGCCGAAGGAGGAAGTGAAGGGGTATATATTTGAAGCGGTCGATTTTATTGCCCGGCAGGGAGTAAAAGCTGTCGTTATCGCTTGCAATACGGCGACGAGTGTGGCGGTGGAGGATTTGCGCGCCAAATACGCTTTTCCGGTTCTCGGTATTGAGCCTGCTGTGAAGCCGGCCGTGCAAGCGAGCGAGGCAATGGGCAAAAGAGTGCTGGTTCTGGCTACTTCGTTGACGCTTAAGGAGAAGAAGTTTCATGATCTGGTAGACCGCATCGATAGCCATGCTATCGTAGATAAGCTGCCACTGCCTAACCTGGTTCAGTTCGCAGAGCGATATGAATTCCATGAAGAGGCTGTCACACGCTATTTAGAGGACCAACTATCTCCGTTCGACCTGAAGCAGTATGGAACTATCGTTCTGGGCTGCACGCATTTCCCTTTTTTTAAAGGAAGTCTTAGAAAATTATTTCCGGATGATGTCGTTTTGATGGATGGGAGCGTAGGCACAGTCAAAAACTTAAAACGAGTGCTCGAAGCAAGCAATCAGATCAACGAGGGTACGGGGCAGGTAACCTTCTATACTTCCAGCGTTAAAGTGGAGGATGGGGCATTATTGTCTAAATATCATCAGCTGTTGGAAATGCTTTAAGTGATAGTATCCAGTAATATATGCGGTCGGTCATAAATAAAAGCCCTGAGATGCCCATTTCCCTGTGAAGGAGCGGCAAGAAGGGCTTTTTCGTTTTACTTGTAAAGGATATTGTCCTTTAACGTGGCTACGTGGGTTAATACCTCATCGATTTTAGCTTCCTCCACTCCGAAATGGGAGAGCGCGTCATGAAGATGCGTGGCTACAGCATTAAAATGCTCTGGCTGGAGATTCATCCCCTCGTGAGCTTTTTCCATGGATTTGCCGGAATATTGATTAGGTCCTCCAAGAGCAAAGCTAATAAATTTCGCTTGATGCCTCCGCTGCTTCTCCATATCCGTTTTGGAAAAGAAGAAATTAATGGAATCATCGGCCAAAATTCGCTTATAAAATTCGTCTACGACTTTTGAAATGGCCGCTTCTCCGCCTAATTGTTCGTAAAGAGTGGATGTCACTAATCAGTACCTCCCGTATTAATTAATACTTATATGTACCTTTACACTATAGCATCTTTTTCCAATCGAATGAAATTCTTGATGCAGTCTGTAATATAGGATGTCCGCGCTTTATACCATTTATCATAATTTTTTCATAGGTTTTAACCATTCAAAACGTGGGTCCAACTTAGAGGGGGAAAAATGTTTGTAGGACCATCGTCGGATTTTATCCCTTTGTCGTCGTTTCACCGCACTCCATTTTCGACAAAAATCGCATATTCTAGATACATAAGAGAAACCTAAGTTTTGAACAGGAGGGTTACATTATGGTAAAAAAATCAATGGCAGCTCTGCTTTGCTTGTCTTTAGCTTTTACGGCTGCAGCCTGTGGAAATAAAGAGGACGGCGCTAATGCTGGAGGAGCAAGCAGTGGTGGTAAAACCAAACTGACATTCTGGACAGCTGACCGTCATGATGCCGATTATATTAAAGGTCTTGTAGAGAAATTCAACGCGGATAACCAAGATATCGAAGTGGAAATGAGCGTTATGTCGGAGAACTATGTTCAATCCGTCGATCTTGCTTACGCAAGCGGACAAGCTCCAGACATTCTTAATGCTAAATTCGATTTCGTGAACATGGCTCGTAAGGGTTATTTTGAGCCGCTTGATTCGTTCATGAAGGACGATATGAAAAAACGCTTTGAAAGCACATTGAGAGACAGCGCGAACACGTACGATGGCAAGATCTATACATTGCCGAACTACGGTACAACGATTCGCTTAGTGTATAACCAAGAATTGTTCGAAAAAGCGGGCATTGCTAATCCGCCAAAAACGCTTCAAGAAATGGTGGATGCAGCCAAAAAGATTACCGATATGGGTAAAAAAGACGGCATCTATGGATTTGCTGAGAACTTTAAGAACCCTACAGGTGCTATGGAGCGTTCCGTTCGTAACATTCTCGAAGTGAGCGGCTACGGCGTAGACGGCTTTAATTTCAAAACCGGTAAATACGACTTCGCAGGCTACAAAGAAGTGATCACTGCGCTCAAGCAAATGAAAGATAACGGCAGCATGCTGCCAGGCGTCGAATCGATGGATATTGACCCGCTGCGCGCACAATTCGCTGCAGGCAAAATTGGTATGTACTTGTCCTACTCTGCGGAAATCGGCGTTTACCAAACCCAATTCCCTACGAAAATCAAATGGGCTGCAGCCGATGTACCATCCATTGACGGCAATATCAAAGGCCTAAACGGAATGAACGGTGCACAATGGCTGTCCATTAGCAGCAGCTCCAAAAATAAAGAAGCGGCATGGAAGTTCATGAACTACATGTACAGCGAAGAAAACCTTGTGAAATATGCAGAAACAGGTCTGGGTATGCCAGTTCTTCAATCTGTTGCAGAAAAAATGAAAACTCCGGATATTTACGGCTACAAAGAATTTGTGCCTAATAAATCCGATGCTATCTGGCCTATCAAACCAAACGTGGATAGCTCACTGCAAGGTTTGAAATATGCGGATGCGTTCTGGAAATATGTATTGGACGGCAACGGCGATCTGGACAGCATCATTGCTGATTTGACCAAACGTTATAACGAGGCTCTTGATAAATCGGTGAAAGCCGGCGATGTGAAGGTAACTCCGGATCCGAACTTTGATCCAATGAAATTGAAGTAATGTAGGTTGTAACTCGTAAAATGATTCAGAGGCGGGACCTTATATTGATGGGTCCCCTTCTTTTTGCCAAAGCATTGTGAAAAGATGCTTACGAAGTAAGTTTCACTTTCAGTGAAACTCAGTCTATGCTTACGATGTTAGTTTCACCTTCAGTGAAACTCAGCTAACGCTTACGAAGTAAGTTTCGTCTTCGACGAAACTCTAAGGAGGGAACATTATGATAAAAAAATCCAGGCTGTTAGGAGTTTCATCTGTATTCGTACTCCCGAGTCTGCTCCTTACGCTAATTTTCTCCGTATATCCAATCGGCTGGGCTATCCGGTATATGTTTTACGATTATAAAGGCTACGGGAAAGAAGTTTTTATCGGTCTCGATAATTTCAAACAGCTGATGCATGACCAAATGTATTGGGATTCGGTATGGAACACCTTTATGTATGCGGGGGGCAAGCTGCTCATTACGCTGCCGCTGTCATTGATTCTCGCGGTTATTTTGAACCGGGCGATTCGCGGACGCCAATTTTTACGGGCTGTTTATTTCATGCCTACGGTTATCAGTTCCGCGGTTATGGCGGTTGTCTTCTTTATTGTATTTAACTCCTACAACGGTATTTTGAATAAAATGCTACTGAATCTTCACATCATCGGTCAGCCTATTGATTGGCTCGGCCAGAAGCACGCGATGCTTACGGTTATTCTGATCGCTGCGTGGGGTGCCTTCGGGAACTACATGCTCCTGTTCATCGCAGGCTTGCAGAGCATTCCAAATGATGTATACGAAAGTGCTTCATTGGATGGAGCCAACGAAGCTCAAAAGTTCTGGTACATTACGATTCCTATGCTCGGACCTGTACTGCAAATCATCATTATGTATGCCATTATCAACTCGCTGAAGGGTTATGAGAGCATCATGGTACTCACCGAGGGCGGGCCGGTTGGCAGGACGGAAGTTATGTTCTTGTACGTGTACAAGCTGTTCTTCCCAGTTTCCACTGGTTCAGGTGTACAGCCACAATTCGGTTACGGTAGTGCGGTAGGTTTCGTTACTGCTCTTATCGTCGGTGTTATTACAGCAGCATACTTCTACATTTCCAAACGCCTTAACAAGGTTTATTAATAGGGGAAGGGAGCGATTACTATGAATAGCGCGCCTGCAACCGTACACGCGGGGCAAAAAAGCCGTTCCAAGGCTAGCAAATATACAGGCCTTATCGTACTCTGGGCATTTTTGCTGATTGTCCTTGTCGTTACCGTGTTTCCAGTCATTATGGCGATTATCAACTCGTTTAAAACCAATATCGAAATTAACTTGGGCGATACCTTTCTTCCTAAGTCATGGCAGTTCAGCAACTACTTAAACGCTTGGCAAAAAGGGAATTTCAGCACCTTTACGTGGAACAGTTTATTTATCAGTATTGTGTCCACTATCGGTACGCTAATCGTCGCTTCCATGGCGGCTTTCGCGGCGAACCGGCTTCCTTTTCCAGGTAAAAAGCTGTTCGTGTTCATCCAATCCGCTACAATGTTTATCTCTATCGGTGCGGTTGTTCTTCGTCCGCAATACGATATCATGGTTTCCCTCGGCTTGAACAAAACGCTGTGGGGCGTTGTCATTATTCTTATTGCGGCTCATGCCTCTACCTTTTTCATTTTGCTCGGATTCTTTCAAGGGATTCCGAAAGAACTGGATGAAGCGGCGATGCTGGACGGCTGTGGATACTTCCGTATCTACTGGCGTATCGTACTGCCATTGGTTGCTCCAGGTCTTGGCGTATCGGCACTGTTTGCCTTCCGTCATGGCTGGAACGAGTATATCTTACCGCTCGTCTTCACGATGAGCTCGCCGAAGCTGCAGCCGTTGACCGTTGGTCTGGCGAATCTTCGCTACGGCACAGGCGATGCTGCACAGCTTAACCTGATGCTGGCAGGTGCTTGCTTGTCCATCCTGCCGATTCTGGTCGTGTACGCATTGGCGAATAAATCGTTTATGCAAATGTCCGCAGGTTCTTTGAAGGGCTAAGAATTCATACACAAAACGCTCTTTCCTAAACTCAGGAAAGAGCGTTTTTTTCTTGTTTGCTTACTTTGAGCGGAAGCTTGATGATGAAGGTGGTACCTTCACCAATCCGGCTTTGGACGGAGATGAAGCCTCGGTGCCGCTCGATGATATTATGGACGATGGAAAGTCCTAGCCCACTTCCTCCGTTTGAACGTTGGCGTGACTTATCGGCTTTGTAGAAGCGCTCGAATATGTGCTCCTGGTCCTCAGGCGATATACCAATGCCGGTATCGGAAATTCGGATGATGGCGCCGTTGTCCTGCTGGTTCAGATGAATTCCAATGGTGCCGCCCTCCGAAGTGAATTTGATGCTGTTATTAATCAGGTTCACCCATACTTGACTCATCATGTCTTCGTCCGCTTCTATGGTCAGCTCATCGAGGGACACGTCCATCTCGATGTTCTTGTCCAGCCATTGGGGCTCGCATGCAAGAACCAGCCTGCGCAGCTGTTTGTCCAGCCGATAAGGCTTGGGCTCGAAGGGGTGATGCTGCGACTCCAGGGAGGTTAGCTTCAGCAGGTTATCGCTCAGCTTCGACAGACGTGTACTTTCCGTTTCGATGATATGAAGATAATGCCTGCGTTCGTCGACACTTAGCCGGTCATTGTGGAGCGCACGCGCGAACCCCGTGATGGACGTAAGGGGAGATTGAATTTCATGGGAGACGTTCGAAATGAACTCCTGCCTCATTTGCTCTATTTGATTCAGCTCAACCGCCATATGGTTCAGGTTTTCCGCCAATTCACCCCAAGGGCCGTTGTCCTTGTGTGTCTCGAAAGTGACATTGAAGTCACCCTTGGCCATTTTCCGGATGGCATCGATCATTCGTTTTAAAGAGAGCATCTGTTTTTTTCTCTTGGGCGATGCGAGCAAGGCCAGCAGGAAAAGAAGAAGGAAATTGACAAACACCGTGACGAGCTGTTTGCCGTAATCGTGGAACAGGCTTTCCGTATCTGCTTGAATGAACAGAGCATAGGGGTGGCCGGCTATGGAGATGGACTGACCTGTGGTCGCAAGCCCAGGCTGAAACACATTGGTACGCTCCGCCTTTTTAACCTCCCTGCCCAAAAGTACTAGATCGATCTCGGTCTGATCGATAGTTGAAGCGAATGACACGGCCGGATCTCCTCCAAATTCCAGCTTGCGGCCCGAACTGTCGATGAGAACAAGCCGTTCCTGTTTCAGAAGCGCCAACTGCTTCAACAAGCCATCCATATTTCCGGGATTGTTGTCGGTCAGGGCGGCAATCGTCTTTCCATTGCCGAGCATCTCGTCCCATCGGGCTTCCTTGCCGCGCCAATCGTAGTAATATGCGGTCAGTAGGGAAGCCACGGTCCATAGTGTAATAGATACGGTTAAAAAGACGGTCAATCCAAAAACAAATTTGAAGGGGAGTTTCTTTTGTTTCATACAAGAACCTCCAGCCGGTAACCGAGCCCCCGGATGGTATTGATTTTGAAGTCGTACGTTTCCTCGGGAAACCGCTCCCGGAGCCGGTTAATGTGAACGTCGACCGTTCGTTCATTACCTTCGAAATCATAACCCCACAATTGTTCAATGAGCTGCTCTCGTGAGAATGTTTTGCCCGTGTAGCTGCCCAGCTTGAACAAAAGCTCGAATTCCTTTAAAGGCAGCGTCATGCTTTCGCCGTTCGCAATAAGCTCATACGTTTTGCGATTCATCGATAGCTTGCCGAATTGAATCGTCTGGGAGGATGCAATGCGATACCGCTTGAGCAAAGCCTTTACCCGGACGACCAGCTCTAGCGGGTCAAATGGTTTTACCAAGTAATCGTCCGTACCGAGCTCGAAGCCTTTGACCTTCTGAGCTGTATCTCCTTTGGCTGTCAGCATGAGGAGGGGGAGCTCATAATGCTCCCTCAGCTCGCTGCACAGCTCCCAGCCATCCATATTAGGCATCATAATATCTAGAATGACCATATCTACAGTGACCGACGCGAGCATGGTGAGCGCCTCTACGCCGTCCGAGGCTTCAACTATTTCGAAGCCTTCGTTGGATAGAAAAACCCGCACCAATTCGCGGATATGCGCATCGTCATCGACAATCATTATTTTTGTCATCTTATTTGTCAGCCTTCTTTCTGCAATAAAATCCAACGGTCCGAAAGGAATAAAAAGTCGTGTTGGAAATATCATATACCAGTTCCTCTTCTTATACGAGTTCGGCTTCATGCATAGATTTTTTTGCCGTCTGCTGTAGTCTTTTGCTCCTGTACTTCAGTACCGGAGCCGCCCGAACTTTGGCTGCTTAAACGGGCTTTGCCTATAAAGAAGCCTGCAATGAGTCCGATGAGGACTATAATGAGCCCTGTCATGAACACCTGATTGACTGCTGCTGTGAATACCTTTTGGAGCTCTAGTAGAACTTCATGCGGAAGCTTGCTCATTGCTGCAGGGTCTAGAAGTACCCTCGGATTAGCCAGTGCTGCCAGCTTCTCTGATGGGACTTGCGGGAGCCTATCACCAATACCTGCTAGACCGCTGCTCATCCGACTTGCCATTAGGGCGCCCATAACACTGACTCCAATCGTCCCGCCGATGGAGCGGAAAAATTGGACGGAGGAGGTAGCAACGCCGCGCAGCTGTCTGCCTACTTCGCTTTGTACTGCTGTATTGATGGTTGGCATAAGCGGCCCCATACCAAGGCCGGCAATAATCATGTACATAATGATCGTGCTATTGGAAGTGTGAACTCCCATCTGCGAAAGCAGCCCGAATCCGATGGCCATGAGGGCCATGCTTGATATAATCGTAACACGGTAAGGTACCTTGATGATGAGACGGCCTCCGATCATGGCAGCCACAAAGACCGATAGCATCATAGGTGTCAGAATATAGCCCGCCATGGAAGGATTGACGCCTATAACTCCCTGCACAAACAGCGGAATATAGGTGATGGCGCCAAACATGGCGGCACTCATCAGAAAGCCGGTTAAATACGAGATCGCGATGACACGGTTGCTGAACAGGTGAAGCGGAAGAATAGGCTCCTTCGCTTTCTTTTCAATCCAGAGAAATAGGGCAAGCAGAACCGCGCTTGTAGTGAACAAGCCGATGACTTGGACAGATCCCCAGGCGTAATGGACGACACCTTCTCCACCGCTGCCACCCAGCACGAGCGCTAACAGCAGGGAGATGATCGATCCGCTTAAAGTAATGGCGCCAAGCCAGTCGATGGAGCGCTTCTCCGTGCTTTTACTTTCTTTAAGCGCTATGGACATGATGATCATAGCGGCTATACCGAAGGGAAGGTTGATATAAAAAATCCAGTTCCAAGTCGTATGCTCAACGATAAATCCGCCAATAGCCGGACCGATAATACTGGATAAGGCGAACACACCTCCGAATAGCCCCTGCATCTTTCCACGTTTCTCCGGAGATACGATATCTCCAATGATGGTCATGGCAATGGGCATTAATGCGCCGCCGCCAATGCCTTGGAGCCCGCGGAACACGATCAGCTCCGTCATGTTGCTAGCCATGCCGCATAAGGCTGACCCTACCATAAACAACGCCATGCCGATTAAGTAGATGCGCTTGCGCCCGTACAAGTCGGCGAGCTTGCCGAATATTGGCATACTGGTCGTTGAGGTGAGCATATACACGGAGAACACCCAGCTGTACAGCGACATTCCTCCCAAATCTTTAATAATCGTGGGCATCGATGTAGACATAATTGTTTGATCGAGAGAAGCTAACAGCAGCCCAAGCAGCAGCCCGGTCAAAATCAGCTTCATGTTTGGTTTTGTATTCGACATTTACGCATTCGCTCCTTTTGGTACTTTGGTAAGAGCAGAATACGATACATTTTTAAACGGAATATAAACGGATGTTATTGGAAGGGGCCTTTCCTGTGTAGTAAGAAAGAGACTGCCCAACTAGACGCTGGACAGTCCTTGCAGATGAGACGTATTTGGTGTTACAACGTGCAAATCAATAATAAGGCCTTTGCTGAGCTGGCGGATAAGCGGGCTGAGCCGAGTAGCAGGCAGGGTAGGGAAGTATATTTTGAATCTGGCTGAGCGGATAATGCTTTGTCGCAAACTGCGTGTGGTACAAATATTCAAGCAAGTAAATTTCTCCTTCGTTCACGCTGCACAGAACTCCCGACACTCCCTGACCGTTTGCTAAAGAGACGCCGACCGGCTTACCTATTAAATAATGAATGCTTTGATGCCAAGACATAATGAATCCCCTCCGTAGATTACAGTATGAGGGGAGGACAGATAGGGTTACTTGCCTAGAAGAATAGAGGAGACAGGCGAACTGCAGCTGTTCGTTAAGCAGATACAGATACGGTTATCCGGAAGGATGCTGCTTAATCTCAATGAGTATACTCTCTCTGCCGCTGCGTTCCATTTCTTGAACGGTTTGAATCAGTTTAATGGCGGCATTCCATTTCTCTTGCTCAATGGCGGATAAAATAATCTCTTTCATATCATGTTTTGTCGTGAGATTATACTGCATTCGCATCGCTCCTTGTAACCGGTTTCTCGTATCTATTGTTTCCACTAAATGGATGTTTCAATCCTAGCCGTGCAAAAAGACGGCCGCCCCATTGTGGAGCAGCCGCCCTAACTTCAATGATTAAAATTTCACGATCAAATGACTGAGTGAACCGTATTGGTAGCTTTGGTGAAGAAGCTCCGCTTTCTTCCGGGTATGGCCTGCGCCCATGGCGATGAATATTGGCAGGAAATGCTCGTAATCCGGCGTTGCAACTTTAGCGTAAGGCCCTTGGTTCAAATAATCGAACAAGGAAGCGGTGTCCCATTCCTTCATCCGGCCAATGAGCCAATCGTCGAATTCCTTGGCCCAGCCATCGGCTTGATCCGGCTTGCCGAAGTCCATTGCGCGGAAGTTATGCACGGTTGCCCCGCTGCCAATAACGACAACGTTTTGGTTATCGCTAAACTCTGCCAAGGCTTGCCCAATACGATAGTGCTGCTCCGGCGGCAGCAGCGGATTAACGGAGAGCGCGATAACAGGAATATCGGCATCAGGATACATATGCCGCAGCACTACCCAGCTACCATGGTCCAGTCCGCGGGTTGTGTTGCGATTCGCCGGAATACCGGCAGCTTCCAGCAACGTATGAATCTCGTCAGCGATGCTAACCGCTCCCCGGGCAGGATAGACAACCCGGAACAGCTCATCCGGGAAGCCGCCGAAATCATAAATCGTCTCGTACACATCATTCGAATACGTAAGCTCTTGCTGACGGTTTACCCAATGGGCGGAGAATAAAATAATCGCCTCAGGCTTGCCCAATTGATCTCCTAGCTGACGCAGCTCCCGAGTATAAGGGAGATCCTGTATTGCAAGCATTGGAGATCCGTGACCGATAAAAAATGATGTTCCCATTATCGCAGCCTCCTTAAATGATTAATTGGTTGAATTTGCAGTACGCCCGAATAAACGGTCAAGGCCCCAGCCTTTATGTGGTTCTACAGTTAAGAACAGTGCGATCAGCATATAGGCTAGCTCCAACTCGAATCCTGGAGCTTTACCATCTCCGAGAAGTCCCATCGGCAGCTTCGTACTAATAATGGCTCCTGCCATCAGTATAATATAAGCAATTGATATATAACGGGTAGCCAAGCCTGCGATAAGAAGTACGCCGCCAATTAATTCCAAGAAGGCAACCACATAACCGAGCTGCCCCGGTAAACCAATGCTGTTGAACCAGCCTGCCACATTGCTCAACCCCATTTGCAGCTTAGAAATACCGTGAGCCATAAACATCGCTCCGAATAGGATGCGTATTAGGGTAATAATGATACTTCCTTTAGACACAAGATCCTCTCCCTTTGACTATAATTTTGTAAGTTGATTACTTTAAATAAAAGTTATCATGTTTGCAGCAGTGCGTCAAGAAGAAATATTTCTCATACAAATATAATATTTATATTAATAATATAATACGAAGACTACAGCTGCTGCACAATATCCTACTCCGCGAATATCCCCACTATAAAAAACAAACCTAATCTCTTAAGTTTGTTCATTGTTGAATAGCTCTCCCGAATGCAATAATAAGCATGTAACAGGGAGAATTGATGTGAGGGGGAGCAATGATGAAGAAATTGCGTAAGGTCCATCTGGCTTTGACCGGAACGCTTGTATTAAGTCTTGCGGCATGTGGAGGCGGAGGTAGCCCGTCACCTGGTCAAACGAGTCAGGGGGGCAGCTCCAGTGACGCAGGCAAAGAGAAAGATAAGCAAAGTGCAGTAACAATCACATTCCAAAACATATACCCGGACCCGACGACCCCGACAAATAAAATCATGAAGAAAATTGTAGCCGATTACATGACGGCGAACCCAAACATTAAGATAGAGCTTGATTCCTTGAACACCGACCAGCAGAAGCTGAAGCTCAAAACCCAAGCAGCCTCCAAAGAAGTGCCGGATATTACGATCGTTAATCCAAGCGCACAGATGAAACCATTTGTAGATGCCGGATTGCTGGCACCTTTGAACGATGTAATGGATAAGAACGGATTGAAGGATACGTTCCAAAAAGGCATCCTTGATTATTACACCTTCAACAATAACGTGTATGCTTTCCCGGATGGCAACAATATTGCCGTTGTGTACTACAATAAGGAACTGTTCGCTCAAGCGGGCGTTGAGGTTCCTAAGACCTTTGAGGAAATGGTTGAGGTGTCCAAGAAGCTGAAGGCTAAGGGCATTACACCGATCGCCCTACCGGAGAAAGACACTTGGACCGGATCCTTCTTGTTTATGAACATGGTGCTAAGGACAAACGGTGGACCGAATTTCCTCAAGGATGTTATGGATAAAAAGAAAACATTCAATGACCCGGCATTTGAGTTGGCGGTTTCGAAACTTCAGGATCTCGTTCAAGCGGGTGCATTCCAGGAAGGCGCGACATCGTTCGACTATAACGCAGGGGAGAACCTGTTCAAAACAGGTAAGACGGCCATGTATTTCATGGGAACATGGGCAACAGGAAGCATCGACGATTCATCGGTCAAAGGTAAGGTTGGCGTATTCAAGTTCCCAGCGGTAGATGGAAAAGGAAATCCGGATCAATACATGCTGGCACCGGGAAGTGCCTTTGCCGTATCGGCTAACAGCAAGCATTTGAAAGAAACGAAAGACTTTCTTAACTACTTCATGACTAATTTCCCTAAAGTGTCGTTTGATATGAAAAATGCGGTCGGCTTGGCGCAAAAAGTAGACGGCGATTTCAAAGCCGCCGGCTATTCGCAGCTGGCAATCGATGTGCTTGATTTATTCAAAACGGTGCAGGGTGGCGATTTGGCCTTCGACAACACGATGAACCCCGGAACGGCACAAGCTCATTTGACCAGCATTCAAAACCTGTTCGTCCAGAAAAAAGATCCTAAGGATGTGACGAAGGAGCATCAAGCGGCCTTCGAGGCGAACAATAAATAATGAGAAGCTAGGTGCGAAGGGAACCGGGAATTTGGACGGTTCCCTTTGTTGTAAGAACAACTTGAGAGGAGGCTGTTACAGATGAACGTGTTAAGGGTTCCGAAACGGATGATCGCTTTGTTCGTGCTCCCTTGTTTACTGTTATATATAGCCCTTGTATTTATTCCGATTCTTGTTTCCTTTTACAGTGCCATGCTGGATTGGAACGGGATAGGCACGTCGAAGTTTATCGGACTGGATAACTTCAAGACTATTTTTACGCAGGATCCGGTCTTTTGGCCTTCCGTCGGGAGAACGCTGCTGTTCGCCTTGTTCTCGATGGCAGAAATTCCGATAGCGTTATTCGTAGCAATACTGATCAGCCGGTTCGTCCGCAAGCCGAACTTTTGGGTATCCAGCTACTTTTTACCTGTCATTCTGTCGGTTGTCGTTATCGGACAGCTGTGGAAAACGATCTACAATCCCGCATCGCTGGGCGGTATGCTGAATCAACTGCTCATAGCTGCCGGTCTTGATCATTGGACTCGAGTGTGGCTGTCTGACCCCAAGGTTGCGATTTTCTCCTTGTTCTTCGTAGCGCTGTGGCAGTATCTGGGGTATCATGTGCTCATTCAGTTCACCGGTATACAGAACATTCCGGCGGATATTTATGAAGCGGCACGTATCGATGGTGCAGAAGGCTTAACTGCCGACCGCTACATTACGCTTCCGCTGGTGCTGCCAATTTTTAAAATATCTATTGTGTTATCGGTTATCGGGTCGTTGCAGGCGTTTGACATGATTATGGTTATGACCGGGGGAGGCCCCGCCCATGCGACGGATGTGATCTCCACTCATATGTATAATATGTCCTTTTTATCGATGAAATATGGTTATGGAAGCGCACTGGCGACCTTTCTTGTTATCGAGTGTCTGATCGTGACTGTGCTGTTGAACGTCATTTTCCGTTGGTTGGAGAACAAATATAATTAACGAGAGGAGAGCCGACCATGAGCTCCATATCCGGTAGAGTCATCGTTCCGAGTACCGTGAAAGCTCGCCGCAGTAAGTTTTCGGTGGGAAAAGGTATCGTTATGGTACTTCTGTCCGTACTGTTCGTTACACAAATTTACCCGCTCGTCTGGCTGCTGCTGTATTCGCTGAAGACAAATGAAGAAATATTAAGCGGCAGCTTCTTCTCACTCCCACAATCGCCCCAGTGGCACAATTATAAGGATGCTTACGTATCCGGGACTTATTTGAGGTATTTGTTCAACAGCTTTTTCGTGACGACGGTAACCATGCTTGTAGTCATTATGCTTTGCTCGATGGTTGCCTATGGGATAACGCGATTCAAATTTCGTTATGGCAATGCGGTTATGCTTGTGTTTCTAGTCGGGATTATGATCCCTCTGCAAGCGACGCTGCTGCCCAATATGATTATTTTCAAGCACTTAGGAATTTTGAACACATACCTGGCTTTGATTTTGCCCTACATTTCCTTTTCAACGCCGATTGCCGTATTTGTGCTATCAGGATTTATGCGTTCGCTGCCAGTAGAAATTGAAGAGTCCGCTATTATGGACGGAGCAAGCGTTATTCGGATGTTCCGCAGCATTATTCTGCCGATTTCCGTTCCCCCGATTATGACGGTATGTATTTTAACATTTATTTCCGTGTGGAATGAGTATATTATGGCAGCAACGTTTATTTCGTCCCAGAGCCTTAAAACCTTACCCTTCGGTGTGAACAGCTTTGTCAGCCAATACTCCGTCAACTACGGTGCAATAGGTGCTTTTCTTGTCATGGGAGCTATACCGGTGATTATCATCTACTTCGTTCTGTCGGAGAAAATTACGAAAGGCATGGTGGCCGGAGCGGTCAAAGGATAAGCTTGCACCCTTTTTCGGTGTGGTTCAGCGGGAGGATCTGCTCAAAATCCGGGCGATGTTGTATAGTTAAAGCAGGCAGGTTATGTGAAAGGGGACTACATTCGTGCGGCGAGGGCTTCATTCGATCCACAATCGGTTATTTTTCCTTTTTCTCATTTGTATGCTTAGCCTGCTCCTGGTCGTGAGCGGATTGTACTACAAACGTTGGACAGACCAATTTCATCAGAAATTCAGCGATATCGCACAAAAGAACGTATACCAGACGGTTGAGTTGTTCGATTTGCTGCTGCAAGGGTACAATACCATGTCCAAATCCATTGCAGGCAATTTGGATATGCAGCGGCTGATGGTGGACGACAGTCATAAAGACCCCGCTCTAAAGGCGATTAATGAAAGAACTATCGTCAATATTCTGGGTGGCTTTTACAATTCGCGGGAGGATATTCTCGGTATCCACGTCATTTCCAACGGCGGAGCGGTATACAGCTACGGCAGTATGATGAGTGTGATCGATCCGAATTTTGCCGCGGCGTCTTGGTATAAGGAGATCGAAGCCTCAACTGGCGAGTTGGTCTGGTTCGGCGTGAAGGATCACTCGATGATTGATCAGAATGAGAAACGGCCGGTATTTGCCTTTGGTAGACATCTGTATGATTTTCATACTCATCAGCCTATTGGGGTGCTCTTTGTAGAAATGACTCCGAAGCAGGTTGTTTCCGCACTGTCCAATTTGAGTCTCGGCGCGCATAGTGAGGTATATATGCTCTCCAAGGATGGCAAAGTGATGGGCTCGAGCGGTACGACGGAGACGGATTCCAAGCTGCTCAAATCACTTGGCGCCCATCAGCTCCAAGAGCATGAAGTGCTGGTGACGGAGCAATCGGGCATTCTTGTGGTCGCATCCAGACCGGCGTTGGCCGATTGGCAGTTCGTCAGCCTGACTCCTTCAAAAGATTTGAACGTAGAGCTTGATCAAATGAAGCATTATTTGCTGCTCGTCGGGTCCATTCTTGTTGTCGTAGCGACGATTATGGCCACACTCGTTTCCAAATCGTTTGCTTCCCCCATGAAGCGGCTCATTCATCAAATGAAGCAGGTAGAAAGAGGTAATTTCCACGGAGTTCTCAACGTAAATTCTTATGAAGAAATCAATATATTAGTCGCATCGTTCAATCAAATGGTTGGTCGAATGGAAGAGCTGATTGGCCGCATCAGAGCGGTGTCTGAAAGTGAAAAAAATGCACAGCTGCTCGCGCTGCAGTCTCAGGTCAATCCTCATTTCTTGTATAACACTCTGGATATGATCTACTGGATGCTTGACGAGAAGGAGAATGACAGGCTGGGAAGGGTTGTTTTATCCTTATCCCATATGTTCCGCTACAGCAGCCATTGGGAAGAGGATTCGGTTGTGACCTTAGGCGAGGAGCTGGAGCAGATCGGTCATTACTTAACGATCATCGAGACACGGCTCGAGGGCAGACTGCGTACGAATATCCAGATAACCGAGAGCTGGCAGTCCATACGGCTGCCCAAAATGACGCTGCAGCCCATCATCGAGAATGCGGTGAAGCATGGGTTGGAGCCCATGCATGAAGCAGGCGTACTGCGGGTTTATGGAGAGTCTACGGATTCGGTTCTGCGTTTGTACATTGAAGACAATGGCCCAGGTATGGATGCCGCTGCTCTAGAACGGCTCAACGGCTCGCTAGGGGAAAGCTTGCCGAATGGAGAACATGAGCAGCAGAAGCTCAATGCTCCAACTAATACAGCACATACCGATGGGACGGCTGTAAAGATCCGTCAGGGCATCGGGCTGTATAATGTGCATCAGCGCCTGCAGCTCATGTTCGGTGAGCCCTATGGTTTAGCTGTCCAAAGCCGGGAAGGGCAGGGGACAACGATTACGATTACGATTCCTTTAGTGAGGCGTATGGAAGCAGAAAGGGGCAGCTTGCATGAATATTCTGGTCGTCGATGATGAGAAAATCATTCGTGAAGGGGTTAGGCGAGCTATTCAAGCCGGTTATCCTGAATGTCGTGTCTTTTTGGCGGCTTCTCCTGGGGAAGCCATTGAGGTGCTGCGGAGTGAGCATGTGGATACGGTATTTACCGATATTTTGATGCCTGGCATGACCGGACTGGAATTAATGAAGCTGTCCCGCCGCAGGCATCCTCATGTCAAATGGATCGTCATCTCTGCCTATTCCGAATTTGCTTATGCTCAAGAAGCGATGAGGCTTGGAGCGCGGGATTACTTGATCAAGCCTATAGGCAAGGAGAAGCTGATAGGACTCATAGCATCATTGGAAGCTGAATTGAAGCGGGACAGCCGCCTAACAAGGGAAACTCAGCTTCTGAAATCGAATTTGAAATATTTGCGCGAGGCGGTCTTCCAGCGCTGGGCATCAGGCCTCGATATCGGCCGTTTCGATATGACCGACCTTACGGAACGGCATCCGCAGTTTTACTTGGCCATGGTTCGTTTGGAGAGCGCCAATCGAATCCACCTGGAACATTTCATCGTAGATAATGTTCTGTCCGAACTAATCGATAAGCAGGGGCATGGCTTCGTCATCAGTCTGGACAGCCACAGCCTGCTCGGCTTGGTGACGCTGCGCGAAGGGGCAGGGGTAGAGACGTTCACGGCAGAGCTGAAGAGTCATCTTCATCAATGCTTGAAGATCCCTTTTCATCTACCGATGAGTGGTTTATTGAGTGATTTCGGGCGAATTCCCGAAGAGGTTAAGAGGCTCAAGCAGTTCGGTGCCGTTCCAGCGGCAAAGCCGGTCGAGAAGGGCGGCGAAAGCTCTATCGACGTCGCTTTGCAGTATATCCGGACACATTACGATGCGGATCTTTCTTTGGAGAAAGTAGCCTCGGTCGTATTTCTAAATCCCGTATATTTCAGCCAGCTGTTCAAGCAAAAGACGGGTCAGGGCTACAAGGAATATGTGATCCAGCTGCGCATAGAACGGGCGAAGGAGCTGCTGCAGGACCCTTATTTGAAAATCGCCGATGTGGCTGAGCGGGTCGGCTATCAGGATATGCGGCATTTCACCCAGGTTTTCCGCAAGAAATCTACCCTTACGCCAACGGAATATCGCAAGCAATTCGATTGCGGCTCCTAGCCAGCAAAAAGCCACCGCATTCCTCATAGGGAAGTCGTGGCTTATTTTACTTTTTCAGGTGCGCTTGCTGCAATCAGGAGCGTCCCGCTCTGCTCTCGTTGTAGCTGGCTATCAAGATAACGGCCTGATCGTCCCCGATGTTGGATACTTTATGCGGTACGCAGGCTTGCCAGGTGAAGGTATCTCCTTCGCTCAAAATAAATTCATCCTCACCCTGAGTTACGAGGAGAGTGCCTTTTAATATAAGGTGACATTCTACCCCTTCGTGAACGCTTGTTTCCTCAGTTCTAGGAAGCCCCGGTGGAACCTCTATGAGGATAAGCCGCAGACCGCCTTCCTCTCCCAAATGCTCCACCTTCAATTGATCTTTGTAGAAGCTGAAGGTGCGTTCCTCTTTTCGAACGACTTTCATCCGTTCTTCCTGCTTCAGCAGTAGGAACGCCAATGGTACTTTCAGTACGCCGGCGATAGATTCAAGGGTTGCTAACGAAGGAGAGGTCTTATTATTCTCCACCAGGCTCATGAATCCTTGCGAGAGTCCCGTCGCTTCGCACAATTGCCCGATCGTAATGCCTCTCTTTTTACGTATCGCCCGAATCGTCGCTCCGATCTCCATGATTCCATCCCCATTTTTCACCTTAATGTGCATGCTGTTGCTATCATCTTAGCGAATCGGGCGGTGATTTGCAAAGCATGGACTATTTCTGAGGTACTCCCGGATGCTTCGCTCTGCGAAGGAACAGAGAGAAGAACAAGGCAATGACGGTAATCAGAGTCGCAACCAGAAATGAGTCATTAATCCCACTAATGGTCGAGTGAGTCGCTGCCAGAGAGTAGATCGTCTGGATCGCTAAGCTGCTGCCGGTTTCCACGGCTTGACCTGAAGCTAGAGCGAGCTGCTGGCCGAACTGATTAATATTTTCCGTCAAAATGGGATTGCTCGTTGTGATCTCATTTGAATAATTGCCCAAATGAACCGTGGTTCGGCTCGACATGACGGTAACTAAAAGAGCGGTGCCGATGGAGCCTGCGACTTGTCTTGTCGTGTTAGACATGGCGGTTCCATGGCTGCCTAGCTGCCTTGGCAGCTGGTTTAATCCAGCGGTCTGCACAGTCATCATAATCATCGACATTCCGAACATGCGAATCGTGTAAAGCAGCATGATGTGATTGTAGGTCGATGTATCCGTCAGCTTGCTGAATTCGAGCGTCGTGATTGCGGTAATGATCAAACCGACAATGGCCAACGGGCGGGCTCCCATACGGTCGAACAGAGCACCGGAAATAGGGGACATGACTCCCATGATCAAAGCGCCCGGAAGCAGCAAAAGCCCTGACTGCAGCGGTGTAAAACCGCGAATATTTTGCAGATAGATCGGAAGGAGAATCATCGCTCCTAGCATAGCCATATTAACGGCCGCGCCTATGATCGTGCTCATGGTGAATACATCGTATTTGAATACGCGCAAATCAAGTAAAGGTGTATCGGCTGTGATTTCGCGCCAAATGAATAGGAGCAGGAAAATAACACCGATAAAAAAACTCGCTAAGACAAGCAGGCTGGTCCATCCTTTGCTGCCGGCTTCGCTGAAGCCGTACAGTAAAGCCCCGAAGCCGATAGTGGAATAAATCGCTCCAGCGGTGTCGAAACGGGGATAGGAGAGCTTGGTCACATTCTTGAGCCATTTGAGTGCCAACAAGATGTCGAGAATACCTAATGGAATCATCGCATAGAACAAAATGCGCCAAGTGTAGTTCTGAACCACCCATCCCGCTAAGGTCGGCCCTATCGCCGGAGCAAAAATCATTACAATCCCCATGGTACCCATGGCTGCTCCCCTTTTCTCAGGAGGGAAGACGGCTAGGAATACGTTAGTGATCAGAGGCATCAGCACTCCGGCTCCTGTCGCCTGAATAATACGTCCAATGAGAATAATGGTGAAATTGGGCGATATAGCACAGATTAAAGCCCCTACCGTAAAGGCAACCATGGCGAAAAGAAACAACGCACGTGTTCCGTACGTCTCGATCAAGTAAGCCGTGATCGGTATAAGCACTCCGTTAACCAGCATATAGGCGGTGGTCAACCATTGTATCGTTGTAGCCGAGACATTGAAATCGTTCATCATATGAGGGATTGCCACACTGATGAGCGTTTGGTTCAAGATGGCTACGAAAGCCCCGGCCATTAACACGGTTAGCGTGCGGCCAATCGAAATGTTTTCCATAACGGCCCCCTGCTAAATATGAATTCGTACGGATACGTTCATTCCTGGAACGATGGCCAGACCGTTATAGCTGTCCAATGTGATAGTAACGGGAATAACTTGAGTTACTTTCGTATAGTTTGCATTGCTGTTAGAGGAGGGCAGCAGTGAAAAAGAACTTGCTGTCGCCAGACCTACTTTGTCTACATGTCCTGTAATCGTTGTGCCGGGAAAAGCATCCGTATACACGTCCACGGTTTGTCCCGCTTTAATGTTGTTAATTTTGGTTTCTTCAATATTCGCGGTTACCCATAAATGATTGAGATCGAACCCACGGGCCAAGGGAGAACCAGCAGAGACGAAAGAGTTGGGAATGGCGGTTTGTTGAACAATCGTAGCATCAATCGGTACATTCAAATCTACCTTAGCAGTACCTGATGGCGGTTGTATGCTGCCCACCCGATCGCCAGAGCGGTAGGCCTTGCCAACTTGTCCGTTCCATTCCGTTAATTGTCCGGAAGCGACGGCTGCTATCGTTACAGATTGACCCTCGAACTTCGCATTATCTGTTGTTACGTAGTTGATGGAGCGGTTGTAGTAGTAGATAGCTGCTCCGGCCCCGCCCAATATGAGGATCAAGACCAAAATATTGATCAAAATTACTTTACTCATCTTTCATTCCTCCATGCATCCAATTTTCTGTACACATTTTCCCCTGAGGGTTCCTTATTTATGCAATCGCTAGCTGTTGGAAATTATTTAAGGCTCATACTTTCATGTTTCGTGGGGAAAATTGAATGGAGAAGCCTAGGATAGGGAGGATAGAACTTACCATGAAAATCTTAGTGGTTTACGATAGCGAGAACGGACATACAGAGGCGTTGGCACGCTCTATCTATGAGGGGGCTAACAGTCACCCACAGTCAACGGTGAAGCTGCGCCATGTCAGTGAGGCGGATACGAGCGAATTGGTCGATATGGATGCTATTATATGGGGGTGTCCGGGCCATTTTGGAACCATCAGCGCCGGAATGAAAACCTGGATCGACCAATTAGGCTACTTATGGGCCAAAGGGAAGCTGATGGATAAAATCGGTGCTGTATTTTGCACTACAGCGACCGTCCACGGCGGGATTGAGGCTACTATGCTGAACTTGATTACACCGATGCTGCATCAAGGGATGATCATAGTGGGATTGCCCGGCAACATTCCCGAGAATGCATTGTACGGCTCGTATTACGGAGTTGGTGTTACCTGCCCTGTAGAAGCATCGCGTGACGATCCGCCGAATTTGCCTTCAGAGAGAGATCTCGCTCTAGGACGAGCTTTAGGCAAACGAGTCGCTACTATAACTGGAAAAATGAAGCACGACAGGGTGTAGCCATATGCAATATATCATTTTTGGTATTATTGCCGTTGTCGGGCTTGTGTTTCTTATCGTTTATAATTTGAAGGTGGAGTCCAACCGTAAAAAAAGAGAGAGCGAACTCTCCTCTCCAGCACAAGAACGGATTCCGGAAGCGCCGTCCGAGCCGGCGGTACGAAAGGAAGTTGCTCCTCCTCAGCCTGTGCCTGCAACCCCTCCTCCGGTCGCTGCTGTACCAGAGCGGGCCAAGGAAGTGCCTTCAGCTATCGAGCCCGATCCGCCTGAGCCTCCTAAGATCAGAAGAGAAAGCAGTCGCGGTGACCACGATTATCGGCAGGCTCTCAGAAGCTTTGAGAACAGTGAAGAGACCCAGGAGGATAAAGAGGATACAAGCTCTAAAACAAGTAAAGACAATCAGTTTCGCGAGGCGCTGCGTTCATTGAACAAAAATGATGAATAAGCAAACGGGACAGCACTAGCCCTTTTATGGAAAAGAATTTCTTCAGGCCTACCAATAGCGCTTACCAATAAAACAGCCCGGCTGAAGCTTTAGCGCTTCTTACCGGGCTGTTCTGCTTTTAATTATAGGCTAGGAAAAGTTCGGCTAAGGGAGATAGCGGAATTAGCAAGATGAGGGGTTAATTTTGCTCGTAAGCGTTCAAGGCATTGACGGAATGCGCCAGTGCAGCACCGGCATTGACGGCTGAGGCTACCATGACGGCTTCCACGATTTCTTCCATGGTACCGCCAAGCTTTTTGTATTTGGCTACGTGGACGTCAATGCAGTAAGGGCAGCCCGTAATATGTGCAGCCGCTATGGCGATCAGCTCCTTCGTTTTCCGGGGAATCTGGCCTGAAGCGAAAGCTTCTTTTTCGAATTGAAAATAGCTGTCTGCAGCGGGTGCGGCCATTTTTCTCAGCTCCGTAATACGTGCTAAATACGATTTACGATATAAAACGTCATCTGACATTGGAAACCAACCTCTTTCCTGTAATTTACTTAGATATCTAAGTAAATTGTAATAGGAATAATAGAAAAAATCAAGAACTTAACCCGTTATTTTCCTTTATTATTCATATTATTCTTGTTTAAATAAGTGAACAATTTGAACTTATTTGTTTCTATATCTAAATAAAAAAACTCCTGTGCAGGAGTTCATAGTATTGAACCTTTATTCGGGAAATTTGCTATTTAAGTAGGTGGGGTATGCCTTGGAAGAGTCTACGTCCGCCTTTGAACCCCGTGAATATACCGTTAAATTTCATCAAATTCACGGGGTTCAACAGCGGCTGGAGGGGCATATCCCACCGGAGTATACTAGCAAAGTTTCAAGTCTATGGGTTTCTAATTAAATGAACTTCTGTTTAGGAGTTCAAATTGCTCATTACCCGCTGAATCCAAGCTCTCATAATAACAACCTCATCCGATGAAAAGCCGCTGCGCATTTTGTCCTCGCCCTCCAGCACAATCACCATGCACGGCTCCTTCAGTGCCTGGCCTGGCTCGGTGAGATATAAACGTTTCGCCCGGGAATCGTTCGGGTCTCCCCGTCGGGTAACAAGCTGTTTATGCTCAAGTCCCTTGATCAAATGCGTCATAGAAGCCGGCTGGATGCCAAGCATTTTTTGAATATCGGTCTGTGTGAGTCCGTCTTGCTCCCAAAGCATCATTAATACACCCAATTGCGAATTGGTCAATCCATAAGGCTCCAGACGGCTATCCAAGTAATTGCAAATATCGCGATAAGCCCGTTTCATCCAAAATCCGAGCAAAGAAGACATGTGCTGTTCCATCTCATACCTCGTTCTAATAATAGATCAGCCCGGCTTGTCACCGACAGCTGTTGTACAACATTTAGTGTACATCGGAATGGGGCAGATTCCAATCCATAACAAAGAAACAACCTTATTCCTGCGGACAGGAGTAAGGTTGTTTCTAAAGAGGGCGTCTAGCTGGCTGGAACGATAAGGCTCTGGCCCGGGAAGATCAAGTTAGGGTTGGTGAGCTGGTTCCATTCTTGCAGCGTCGTCCAACTGGTGTTATATTGCTGAGCGATTTTCCATAAGGAATCGCCATTTTTCACAATATACAATCCAGAAGCGGTCTGTTCAGCCTTTGCTTCAACAGGAGCCGGTGTTGGTTCAGAAGGTGCAGCTTGAGGCTTTGGAGCAGCAGCTATGACTTTGATTCGGCTGTCTGCGCTTGGCAGCACAGCACCTTTTTTCTGCAAGTAGGCGATAACGGACTCCTCGAGTGATGAGAAATCGTTGGCTAGCGGGTAGTCCTTGAACATGGTGTATTGATCGCCTCCGGCTGCCATAAAGTCATTGGTCGCCAGAACATATAGTTTGTCTGCATCGATAGGCTGGCCTTTTACCTTCACTTCGCTAACGCGACTGCCGGATGGTTTTCCAGCATCAAGCGTGAAAGTGATTCCACCAACATGCGGGAATCCGCCGAGAGACTCTGGATAGGAGGATACTCCCAGCTCCAGAGCGGCGACGATATCGGAGCCTTTGACTTTTTTCGTTTGGATGTAGTTGCCGAAAGGGAGCACCGTAATAACTTGACCTTTGGTGATCGGCCCAGCTTCGATAGAAGCACGGATTCCGCCTCCGTTGGTCAAAGCGATGTCTGCCCCGGTCTCATCCAGCATGGCATCCGTGATTAAATGGCCGAGATTGGATTCACCTACACGTACAATTTCGCGCTCACCGATCAGCTTTTCTGCCGTCGATCCTACGACCTGTGACAGCAAGCTGTCCTGACTTTTTTTAATATCATTGACTATCTTAACCACGGCAGGATCGGCTTGAATACTTTCTGTTGCTGACTTCATAATAAGGCTTGCCGATTTGCTTTTGATTTTCGTTCCATCCAGTGTTAAATCCACTTTGCCGATATTTTTGCTGTACTCTCCGGTTTGGGCAATGAGCACGCTGCCGACCGTCATCCCTTGCTCTAATGTAGAGTGACTGTGCCCATCGATAATGACGTCAATGCCTGGAACCTGCTCGGCAACCTTGATGCTTGTATCTATGCTCGATTTATCTATCCCCAAATGCGCTAGGGCAATGATAACGTCGGCCTGGCCCTTAAGCTCCGCGACCATCGCTTTGGCTTCCGTTACCGGATCGGCAAATGTGATGCCTTTGACATTGTTAGGATGAGTCTTATAAGCCGTTTCCGGCGTAGTCAGACCGAATATTCCGAATTTTACACCAGCGACCTCCTTGATGATATACGGCTTGAGGAGACGGGTGCCGTCAGCTTTTTTGACGTTGGCAGAGATAATAGGGAATTGAGCCTTACCGCTTAGCTCGACGAGCCGATCACTGCCGTAGTTGAAATCGTGATTCCCCGGCTCCATGGCATCGAAACCGATGCTGTTCATCATTTTGACGATGCTCTCACCGCGCTCCAGATTGGCAATGGTCTGACCGTGGAACGTATCTCCGGCGTCCAATACCAGCGTATTCGGGTTGGCTGCTTTCTGCTGTTTAATAATTGTTGCCAGCTTCGCATAGCCAATGCTTTCCTTGCTTTCCTCAACTCGGCTGTGAATATCATTCGTATGTAGAATCGTGATCGTTTTTGTCCCGCTTGGTGCGTCTGCAGCTGCCGCCTGGACCGCGGATGAAGCGCTCATGAATAAGGCCAACATCACGGAAAGCCATGCTGTGCTTTTTTTCATACTTGCCCTCCTTGGATTACCTAATTAATTTGTCCATCGCATTGTATCAACCGAATGTTAATGGACTAACAATTACGTGTTAATTTATGGTAAATAAGGAAGGGGTCAAAACAAAACAACCACGCCAAACAGCGTGGTTGCCAACAAGTTTAAGCTTCAACATGCCGTTTTTTTCTGCGGATACTTTGTGCCCTTAGCGATTTGATAGACAGAATGATACCGGTCGAAGTAAGGACGATCATTCCTACGGCCGTCAAGTCGGCAAGCCATTTCACATTGGTTTGACCGATTCTTCCCTCATGGAGGCCTTTGATAATCCCCGTAGCACCGCTTCCTTCACCTCTGTCTCCGTCTTTAAAAGCTTGTCTGTTATTAGCTGAGGCTCCATCTGAAGCAGATTCACCGTTACGGGCTGTGAATGTCCGTCCTGTATTGTTAGCTGTTTGATCGGATTGTCCCGTGTCTTGTCCGGCCGCAGATGCCGATTGTGTAATGGCTTGTGGAGGCCTCATGTCCGTACTACCCGATCCAAGCAGCCACCGTTCGGATAATAGTAATCCGGTAACCGATTCAATCAAAATAAAAATAGAACAAATCAATCCAATCCATAAATGAAGTTGGCGCGTACGCCTCATAAGAGACTCACCTTTTCTTTTTATTTAATTTGCTAACCTGTTAGCAAGTATAAGTCGCCTTTATGAAATGGGACTGAACAATGACTGAAAGTCTCCTGAAAACAAAAAAGCAGCCCCATGCGCATAAGCGAAGGGACTGCCTCTTGTTATCAATTGCCGCGATAGCCGTAGTCGTATTAAAGCTCGAAGGAGCTTTTGAGGGATACGATCCGGTTATAGACGAGCTTGTCGTCTTGGGTCAGCTTAGGATCAATATTAAAGTAGCCGTGACGGAAAATTTGGAACTTATCCTGAGGCTTTGCATCTTTCATGTTTGGCTCTACAAAGCCTTGAACAATCTCAAGCGAATTCGGATTGATATGCTCCATGAAATTGTCGCTGTCGCCTTTTTCCTCATCGAGGATTAACGGCTCAAACAAGTGAAATTCAGCAGGAAGCGCGTGAGTTGCATCGACCCAATGAATCGTTCCTTTCACTTTACGGCCGGTAAAGCCGCTTCCGCTTTTCGTTTCTTGGTCGTACGTACAATGGATCTCGACCACATTGCCGTCCGCATCCTTCACGAAGTCATTGCATTTGATGAAATAAGCGTTCTTCAGACGCACTTCGTTGCCAGGGAACAAGCGGAAATATTTATTCGGCGGGTTCTCCATAAAGTCGTCCTGCTCAATATAAATTTCACGGGAGAACGGAATTTGGCGTGTGCCCATCTCCGGATTTTCCGGATTGATCTCTGCATCCAGCATCTCGACTTGTCCCTCAGGATAGTTCGTAATTACGACCTTCAGCGGACGCAGCACAGCCATCGTACGAGGAGCCTTCAGCTTCAAGTCTTCGCGGATAAAATGCTCCAGCATCCGCTCATCGGCTACACTGTAGCTTTTAGCTACGCCGGTTTCACGAACGAAGCTGCGGATCGATTCCGGCGTAAAGCCTTTGCGGCGCAGGCCGCTGATCGTCGGCATCCGCGGATCATCCCATCCGTCAACGATATGCTCATCCACAAGCTTCTTCAAGAAGCGCTTGCTCATGACGGTGTTCGTAATGTTCAGTCTTGCAAACTCATACTGCTTCGGCTGGTGCTCCATCTCACACTCGGATACAACCCAGTCATAGAATGGGCGCTGATCCTCGAACTCCAGCGTACAGATCGAATGAGTGATTCCTTCAATGGCATCCTCAAGCGGGTGGGCGAAGGCGTACATCGGGTAGATGCACCATTTGTCACCCGTTTTATGGTGAGTGGCATGGGCAATACGATAAATGACCGGATCGCGCAAATTAATGTTCGGCGAGCTCATATCGATTTTGGCGCGCAGCACCTTTTCGCCATCCTTGAATTCTTTGTTACGCATACGTTCGAACAAATCGAGATTTTCCTCGACGGTTCTGCCGCGATGGGGGCTATCTTGTCCCGGCTGAGTCAAGGTGCCGCGAGTAATACGGATTTCATCCGCAGATTGGTCATCTACGAACGCCAGCCCTTTCTTAATCAACAGCACCGCGCGGCTGTACATTTCTTCGAAGTAATCCGATGCAAAGAACAAGTTGTCCCACTCAAAACCGAGCCAAGCAACGTCCTCTTTGATGGCCTCGACGTATTCGGTATCTTCTTTAACCGGATTCGTGTCGTCAAAACGAAGGTTGGTCTTGCCTTTGAACTCGTCGGCGAGCTCAAAATTAAGAGCGATGGACTTGGCATGTCCAATGTGCAAATAACCATTCGGTTCAGGGGGGAAACGGGTTAAAATGTAGTCGACTTTGCCGGATTTCAAGTCTTCCGTAACGATGTTTTTAATAAAATTAGATGATGCAGACGGGTTCTCCAACAGAATCAACCTTTCTTACGTAATAGTTTATCTTAATATAATACACAAAATTGCGTTGAAATATAATGGTCTGCCTCTAAAACTATGATTTTTTTGGGAGTTTGGCAAGTTTGGAGAAAAACAGGCTTTCCCTAGTGGCTCATCTGCCCTTTCTTCGTTACGTGGCTTGACATAAACTATTGTAATCACATTGAGGTGTATTGTCTAAACGGTCGTGTATTCATAGAACAAGAAGGCTTGTAAAGGAAGTGGGGCTTATGTACAAAATTCCCGAGCAATATTACTTGAAAACCGTCGATTGGGCAATGGAAGCAGCTACTTCAGAATTGTATGAGTTAAATGATTTATATAAGGTTGTTTATCCAGCGGAGACGTCTCTGCTTCCTACGCCCAAAGGGTTGGAGTCTGCGCGCTGGCCCCTCGAATGTAAGATTGATGAGGCCTTTGTAGCCATTATTCCATATGGACGCGTCGTAACCGGGAACTGTTATGTGGTGACTCCTAACCATAAACGGCTGTATGATCTTGAGTTTGCCTATGAATATCCATTTACGGAGCTTCCGCCTTTTGAGTACAGCGAGGAGACGATTGCTACCGTCGTATGGGGCTGGAATCTTTTTGAAGAAAACATTTATACACAAAATATATACGGTCACTGGTTTTTTGATATTTTACCGCGTTTTCACCTGTTGGAGCAGTGTGGGATCCCCATAGACAAATATTTGATAGGAAAGCTGTTTCATCCCTATCAATACGAATCGTTAAGCTTGCTGGGGATTCCTATGGACAAATTGATTGAAGTGGACAGTGATGACTATCATTTGATAGCCAAGCAACTGCTCGCTCCCTCCGTACCGGTGATGTTGGGCAAGTGCCCGAAATGGGCTTATGATTATATACGCACAAGGCTCAAGGAAGACCATCCTATGCAAAAAGTAAAAGGATACGACCGCATTTACATTACCCGCAAGGACGCAGCCAAAAGATACGTTGTCAATGAGGATCAAGTGATCGAGCTGTTGAAAAAGAGAGGCTTCCACGTCATTGTTCTGACTCCGCTATCCACGCAAGAGAAAATCGCCATCTTCTCCTCCGCCCAGGTTATCGTAGCTCCGTTCGGGAGCGGAAGCGCGAATATCGTCTTCAGTGAGCCCGGAACCAAGCTGATCGAGCTATCGCCGATCACCGTGGTGGATACGTACTTCTGGAAGCTGTGCAGCCATGGGGAGATCGACTACTATGAGTTGATTTGTGACGTAGAGCAGCCCCCGAAGCAGGCGGTAGGATCGGACAATATTGTGGTTGACTTAGCGAGGTTGGAAAAGACGCTGCAGCTTGCGGGTCTATAACGGCCTATCTGAAAATCCCTCCAAAAGGCGAAAAGGGCCTAAGTGGAGGGATTTTTCGTATTGCGTCCTTGCTATGCAATACCCACTGGTCAAATAATTTGCGCATCACAATACGCAAGAAACAGGCTAATATCATTGGAAAGCAGATAGGGGATGGCTCTTTCAATACGGTCCAGCGGCCAATTCCACCATTGAATTTGGAGCAATCGTTGGATGGTAGGTTCATCGAAACGGAACTTGATGATTTTGGCGGGATTACCGGCGACGATAGCATAAGGGGGAACATGCCTGGATACCATTGCGCCGGCTCCAATAACGGCTCCATCTCCGACATGGACACCTGAGAGAATGGTAGCGCCTGATGCGATCCATACATCATGGCCGATCATCACATTCCCTTTTGTTTTGGGATGACCCTGGATGTGCGCGAATTCCGGCATAAGGGAGTTGAACGGATAAGTAGTAACCCAGTCGGGACGATGCTCTCCCCCGAGGAAGATGGTTACTCTATCGGCGATGGAACAAAATTTGCCAATGGTCAGAATGCTGCTTTCTCCCCATGACCTGACTTCCGGGTAGCCATAAGTAAATTCTCCGATTGTTACCTTGCTATCCAGCCTTGGAGGCAGCGCTCCCCGCAGCGAATGTATACTCATGCCTGCTCACGCTCCTTGAACGTTGAGTTTTCCATGCAGTATATTCCGTACGAGTACAGCTTGCATCGAGCAGGAGTACAGGTTTTGAAATAGATTACTAGCCTGTGAGCGGCTCTAAGACAATACGTAAACCTTCACATTTTTTTTCACGCCAAAGTTGACGGCTTGATTGAGATCATCCATGAACACATCGATTCTAGCCCCCCTTACAGCGGAGCCGGTATCTTCAGCAGTACGGATACCGATGCCATCAATGAAGACCATGGAGCCGATAGGAATGACAGTAGGGTCCACGGCAATAGTCCGGCCTTCTTCGGCTTTGCTTCCACTGTAAGTGATCCCGTAGGCGGCACTGGAAGGTCCCTTGCCTGTAGATTCCTTGCCTGCTGTATACGCAGTCAACGTAGAGCTCAATACTTGCTTAATGACTTTTTGCTGACCGTTGGGCAGCGGAAGAACCGACTCGGTTGACGGGATTTGCAGCTTTTGGCCAATGGAGAGCAGTCGAGGGTCTGTAATATTATTTTCAGCCATTAAGGATGCCACGGTAGTACCGAACACACTGGCAATCTTGTACAAGGTATCGCCTGAGTTTACTTGATAGAGAAGAGGCTCAGGAGCGGCTGCCTCCTTAGCTGCGGGCTCGTCTTGAGGCTCATACGCTAAAGCATAGAAGTATGGGACGGAGTAGGCCTCCAGCAAGTCGGAAGAATCGTCCAAGACATGATAGGCATATACATTGGCGGTTAAGGCCAGATTTGGCAGCAACATCACAGGGAGAAGCAGAAGAATGCTCAAGCATTTACGGAACATGATTTGTTTCCTCCTTTGGGTAGTAAAAACAATAGAATCGATTGCTAGTACTAGATTTGCCGTTTTTGCTAGATTCTAAACATGACCGAAAGGCTAGGAGAGCTGTAAGGCCATTTTGCAAGGGATGTCCAGCTAGTTTTATGTGAACGATTTGCATATTTACACTGATGGTGTATGGTAATAGTAAATGTTGGATGGGATTGTATCCTGGGGTGAGGGAATCATGCATTTTTGGACTATAAATATTTGGAAGACAATGAACGATTGGATTCCCGTCATCAATTTGTTATTTGCCGCTGCCATTATTTTTTTGGAAAGGCGCAATGTCGGGGTTACTTGGGCGTGGCTCATGGTGTTACTGCTGCTGCCGATAGTCGGATTTATTTTATATATTTTTCTCGGCCAAAATTTAGCCAGACAAAAGGTATATCGCAACCGTCCGCGGCTGGAGAGAAGGGTCCGGGAGGAAATGAAGGGGCAGGCTCAAAGCTTGCATAATAATACATTTCCATTTCACGATCCTTCGGTCAGGGACTATCAGCGGTTGATTTACATGAATCTCATTAGCGGGTATTCTCCTCTGACACAGAACAATGAAGTCAAGCTGTTTACCGATGGTGTGGAGAAATTCGAAGCGCTGCTTGATGAAATTAGCCGTGCCGAGCGCCACATTCATCTGCTTTACTACAAGATCGGAAATGACGAGACCGGAATAAGGCTAATTGAGGCTCTGACGCGAAAGGCGGAGGAGGGGGTAAAGGTACGTCTGCTGTATGACCATATTGGTTCATTGGGTGTTAAGAAGAAAATGTTTCAACCTTTGATTGCTGCGGGCGGACAAGCACTTCCGTTTTTTCCTTCCAAGATTCCTTACCTGAATTTCCGCCTCAACTACCGTAACCACCGCAAAATCGTTGTTATCGATGGCCGAACCGGGTTTATAGGCGGATTTAATATTGGAAATGAATATTTGGGGATGGATCGGCACATCGGATATTGGCGTGATACTCATTTGATGATTCAGGGGGATGCCGTTCACAGGCTACAGGTTCAATTTTTGCTTGATTGGGGAGTTGCTTCCAACGAAGCCTCCATTTCGGAGCCGTCTTTCTTCCCAGCTATGCGTGATACGGCCCAAACGGCTGTACAAATCATCACCAGCGGCCCGAGCTCAGAGACGCAGCGGATCAAGAACGGCTTTATCAAGTTTATATTTGAAGCCCAGAAGAGAATTTATATTCAGACGCCGTATTTCATTCCGGACGATAGTGTGCTGAGCGCGTTAAAAATAGCGACGTTATCTGGAATCGACGTTCGAATCATGATTCCGCTCAAAGGCGACCATCGCCTCGTTCATTTGGCTTCTTATGCTTATCTGGTAGAGCTGCTGCGTGCGGGGGCAAGCTGTTATTTGTATGAAAAAGGATTTTTGCATGCAAAGACGATGGTTATCGACGGACAGGCGGCATCGGTAGGAACGGCTAATATGGACCGCCGCAGTCTGGAGCTCAATTTTGAGATCAACGCGTTTTTATTCGATCCTAATGTAGCTTCCCGTCTTGAGCATATTTTCGAGCAGGATATTCGTTACTGCCAGCTGCTTACATGGGAAAATTACAACAAACGGTCGGTGCTGACCCGTGCTGCTGAGTCGATGGCAAGGTTGATTTCTCCAATTTTATAATTGAAAAGGAAATGGATTCCAGTATACAATAGGAACGGCAATGGGGTGAGATGCCTATGATACAAATTGGACTTGCCGGTTGGGGGGACCACGACGACCTGTATGGGGAGGGAACCACGAGCCGAGATAAATTGAAGGTGTACAGCCGCCATTTTCCCATTGTGGAGGTGGATAGCTCTTTCTATGCTGTTCAGGCGGAGACAACCTATGAGAGATGGGCTAATGAAACGCCGGAGGAATTCGGCTTCATTATTAAAGCGTATCAAGGCATGACCGGACATTTGCGGGGGAAAAGCCCATTCAGCGACGAAGCCGCGATGTTCCAGGCTTTTGTAGCATCGATTCGTCCCGTCCAGGCTGCTGGCAAGCTGAAGACGGTCTTGTTCCAATATCCGCCTTGGTTTGACTGTACGCGGGCCAATGTTCAGAAGCTGCGCGAAACCAAACAGCGGATGGGGGAAATCCCGGTTGCATTGGAGTTCCGCCACCAAAGCTGGTTTACTCCTGAGATGAAGGACAAGACGCTGTCCTTTATGGAAACGGAAGGCTGGATGCATAGCATCTGCGACGAGCCGCAAGCGGGAGCAGGGTCTGTCCCTACGGTTCTGCATCCTACAGTTCGTTCCATGACCATGGTCAGATTTCATGGACGCAACAAGGATGGGTGGAATCAGGGAGGAGCCTCCGATTGGCGGGAGGCTCGCTATTTATACCGTTATTCCCGTGAGGAGCTCATAGAATGGAAGCATCAGCTCGAAGAACTGCAGGTAAAGACGGATGAGATTTGCGTGATTTTTAATAACAATTCCGGCGGCGATGCAGCAGGCAATGCCAAACAATTGATGGAGCTGCTCGGGATGCAGCCGAAGGAGAATGCTCCTAAGCAGCTGGATTTATTTTGAACAGGGAGAGTGTTGGAAAGTTATGAATCCCCGCTTAGTACACGAGAATGAAACTTCTTTATTCGTCATATGTCTTGTCATCAGTGTGTTGATCTACATCAGCTTGATATGTTCCCTTATCGGTATTCCTTATTTGTTGTTAGGCCTCGTCATATCGCTCGTATTGCATGGATTGATGATCGCGAGCATCCGCAGCTCCGGCGTGAAGCTCTCGGAACGGCAATTCCCCCTTGTGCATGAAAGAGTGCATCAATTGTGCAGCCAGATGGGAATAACCAAAATTCCAGATGTATTTGTCGTCCAATCCGGCGGTATTTTGAATGCCTTCGCGACAAAGTTTTTGGGACGAAATTTCGTGATTTTATATTCCGATATTTTCGAATTGATTGAGCAGGGGAACGATGAGGAGCTGACCTTTGTCATTGCTCATGAGCTTGCGCATATTCATAGAAACCATATGACCAAGCACATGCTGATATGGCCGGCGATGTGGATTCCTTTTCTTGGAAATGCCTACTCGCGGTCCTGCGAATACACATGCGACCGTATGGCAACAGCCTATACCGGCAATGCGAATGCAGCGGTTCGGGCGCTGACCGTGCTGGCTATAGGCAAGCAGTTGTTCACTCGTGTCAATCTTAACGAGTATGTGGAGCAGAGTGCCAGGGAGCGGGGCTTTTTCGTCGCGTGGTTCGAGCTTCTATCTACACACCCACCCCTTCCCAAACGGATTAACGAAATAGGACGCTTTCATGCACACCCCTATTTGTTCGGATATGATTCTCATCAATTTGAAGCCGTCGAAGATAGAGCTTCCGCGATGTAGCTTGGTGCAATGTCTTTTAGCGTTTGGGTTCGGCATAAAATGCCTCCTTTTGTCTCATAGTAAGCAAGGAATGAAAACTATGACTTAAGGAGGCAGTACCATGACTAAGGATTCCAGTCTGCAATCGCAAAACCCGATCTCCCAAGCGCAAAATTCCGTACATACAGCGCATCATGCGGTGACGCAAGCGCAAAGCCACCCGAGCGAGCAATTGATTGAGCAGGCTGAGACGGCAGTAGAGCGGGCGGAACGTGCCGTGGATCAGGCAGGCTTGAGCTATAACCAGCAGGCCGTGGAGGAAGCGAAGTCAGACCTGGCTGAAGACCAGGCGGCTTTGCAAAGCTTGACTCCTATGGAAAGTCCGGAGGAGACCGAAACAAGATGAGCTAAATGCTCAACTATAGAACGACATGAAGACCTGTATCGATCGGTTAGCATTAACCGGCGTGCAGGTCTTTTTTTATTGTTCGGAGAGAATGGATTCAAACATTGAATCGTCTCGTAGCGTCTAAAAGAATATTATGTCGGGTGGCTTAGCGCTTGCCGCTGCAGTGCTTTTCCTAAGTGTCATATGCTACAATATAGGGAACAATTTACATAAGGAAACGTTAATGATGAATGGAGGAGATTAGGGTGACACAGCTTCAATTAGAGTTGGTGCTTGATCACAAAGCTACATTAGGTGAAGGACCTTGCTGGGATCAGCGGAACGGAACGTTATACTGGGTTGATATTAAGCAAAACCAGGTGCATGCCTATGATCCTCGGCAAGGAACGAACAGCACGATTACTCTGGACCAGATGGTAGGAGCGGCCGTGCCGAGAGCCGGCGGAGGATTGGTGCTGGCTTTGCAGCACGGGTTTCATTTGCTTAACTGGGAGACGGGAGAGCTTACATTCATTGATGATCCCGAGAGAGACAAACCTGACAATCGGTTTAACGATGGCAAATGCGATGCCGCAGGCCGGTTCTGGGCCGGTACGCTCAGCTTCGAGGAGAAGGAGCCAGTAGCAGCGCTTTATGTGCTGGAGAAGGATCGGAAGGTTCGTAAGGTGCTCGATGGCGTTACGGTGTCTAACGGGCTCGGATGGAGCCCCGATGGATGTACGATGTATTATATCGATTCACCGACGAGAAGGGTCGTCGCTTATGATTACGATGTGGAGACGGGGAGCATGAGTAGCGTTAGAACGGTGTTGTCACTGCCGGAAGGAGGCGGCTTCCCGGACGGGATGACGGTCGATGCGGAAGGGATGCTGTGGGTTGCTCAATGGGACGGCTGGCAAGTATCTCGCTGGAACCCGCAAACGGGTGAGCAGATCGCTGCAATCTCTGTACCGGCGGCTCGTGTTACTTCCTGCACCTTCGGAGGCGAGGATAACGACGAATTGTATATCACTACGGCACGAACAGGGCTTTCAGAGGAAGAACTGGCCAAGCAGCCGCATGCCGGCGGTGTATTTCGGATCAAGCCGGGGGTACATGGGCTGCCGACGCATACGTTTGGCGGTTAAAAGTCGGCGCCAAGGAGCTGATATGAAGGATGATTCAAACCTTGATCGACATGGTTGAGCAGCAGCTGCTGCCCCAACTGCATATAGAAAGTGTGCACTCTCACGACCCTATCGTGGTGCATCATGCGCCTAAGCCGTGGAAGCTGCTCGGAGCAGGCAATTATGCTGCGGTGGTGTGCCACCCCGAGTTCAGCGATATGGCGGTTAAAGTATATGCTCCCGGACGTCCGGGGCTGGAGGACGAAGCGGAGGTGTACCAGCGTCTTGGGAAGCACCCTGCTTACTCGGAATGCTACCATGTGGGCAGCTCTTATTTGATCCTGCGGCGCTTGAGCGGAATTACACTGTACAACTGCATCCTGCGAGGTATTCCGATTCCGCGCCGGGTTATTGACGATATCGATGCAGCGCTGGATTTTGCGAAGCGCAAGGGACTCAATCCGCATGATGTGCACGGCAAAAATGTGATGCTCAAAGATGGACGAGGCATCGTAGTCGATGTATCCGACTTCCTTAAGGAGGAGCCTTGCAGCATGTGGGATGATCTGAAGAAAGCGTATGATCGCTTTTATTTCCCAGTCCTGCATCACATGCCGGTTCCCGAATTTTTACTGACTGCCGTTAGGAAAGGGTATCGTTGGTTTAACGATCAAGCACGCACGGGCTCTGACTCTTAATGTCCCAAAATAGGTTAATACCCGGCTTATATGCCGTCCCGCGGCGGAGTATCCCTACATACAATATCCCAATCCTTCATAAACACGAAAGTGGTGATTATCTCAATGGATTGGGAGTTTCACAATGCGGTATTTGCTGCGGACACGGCCCCAGAGTTACCCTATGAGTTCATGGTAAGCGGCGCTTGGTCGGGGCATCGGCGTTTCGCTTATGATCTGGTCCGGTTTGCCAAGCCACAAACGATTGTAGAGCTGGGAACCTTTTATGGGACATCGTTTTTCAGCTTTTGTCAGGCCGTCAAAGATGGAGCGCTGCCGACTCGCTGTTACGCCGTGGATTCGTGGAAGGGAGACTTTCATACGGGGGCCTATGGAGAAAACATATTTCAAGATGTGTCTGCAGTGACAGCTAGGGAGTTTCCCTCTATAGGCACGCTGCTGCGAGGCGAATTCGATCAAGCACTTGATTCGTTCGCGGACGGCTCTATCGACCTGCTTCATATTGATGGATACCATACCTATGAAGCTGTGCTTCATGACTTTCAATCTTGGCATCCAAAGCTTGCTCCCCATGGGATCCTATTATTTCATGATATTGTAGTGCGCCTCACAGATTTCGGAGTCTATGAGCTGTGGGAGCGATTAGGCACGTTGCCTCATATGGAATTTCCGCACAGCAACGGTCTGGGTGTCCTTTTTTCGAAGGGAGTGCCAGAGTCATTCCGGCCGGTATTGGAGCATAAAGAGGAGATAGTTAACCACTATGCAAGCCGATATGCATTATAAAGTTCACCCCCTACGCTTAAGTCGAATAAGGCAGGGGGTTTTTATGTTGAGCAAGACACGGTTAGGGCGAAGGCTTGGCAGAGGCGGGAGCATGGTTGTTAGAAGAGGATGAAGCGGGTGCGCTGTCATTCGGCATGACTCGCTCTCCTTGCATGGCAGGCTGACCGTTCGGCCGCATAGGTCCCTTCTCCTTATGTACCATTTGTCCTCCCAGATGCCCTGTATAAGAAACAAGAAGCACTCCGAGGAAGGCAACCGCCAAGTAAGCAGGCTTTCTGCCGGTTTCCGCTTGCTTTTTCCGATGAAACCATAGCCGAACGGCCGATAGAACAATAAAAAGCACCATCGTTATTTTTCCGTACAGCTCGTGCTTTTGCACCGCGGGATTAGGCATGTCCGGACCGGACCATACCGAAGCGATCGTTCCTAGAGTTCCTACAATTAGGCATAAAACAGCCGCCGTATGCCAATCCTTCTTCTTCAAGGCGATGGCTAGAATGTCAAATACCAAGCTGAATATTAACATGGCGATCGGAACATGGATAACAATAAAATGCAAATTTTTCAAAATGTAGGCCATGCTATCATCCTTTCGTTTTGGATTGTTACACTACATTGAGTAGTGTTACTTGCTATCTTATCATAACCACTTTATGGAAACCTGAATATTAACTTAAAGTTGGGCTGGTTTAAGGGTTACACGCCTCTCATCATAGTTCGTTAATAATAAGGGCATAATAACGTCCGAGTTCAACATCAAGGAGGGTTTTGACAGTTATGGCAAACGATAAGAGCATGAAGCCGGTATCCAGTGACGAGGTCGAAACAGACGGTATTTATGAGAATGAATGGGGGCGCGAAGAGACGCTGAAGCGGGGCGATGAATTTCCTTACGATCCGGCTATGGGCCAAACCGAATGGGAACTGGTCAGTCTTCCACTGGAAAGCCAGGAGAAAGAGATGTACAAGGATACCAAGGGCAACACGAAACCAAGGCTGCACATCGATCAAAGCGACAAGTAAACTATATTAGGACAATGGCAGTCCAGACCGTCTTCTGACAGAAGCATCTGCAGACAGTGAGGCTGCGGGTGCTTTTAATGTATCGTTTCAGAATAGGCTGGAATGGGTAAATAATAACCATAGCAGCACCTTAACTATTCAACCTAAAACAATGATTTCAAAAGGGAGCGTGACGTTCATGTCTACAGCAACAGCCGTTTCGATCGAAAAAGCCTTGAATAAACAGGTAGCCAATTTTGGTGTCTTATATATGAAAATTCATAATTATCATTGGTATGTTAAAGGCCCTCATTTTTTTACGCTGCATGTAAAATTTGAGGAGCTGTACAATGAAGTAACGCTCCATTTTGATGCGATTGCTGAGCGTTTGCTCACGCTTCAAGGAAAGCCGGTGGCTACGATGAAGCAAATGCTGGAGGATTCCTCCATCAAGGAAGCCTCGGGTAAAGAAAAAGCCGAGGATATGGTCCGTCAGCTCATCAGTGATTTCAACACCGTGAATAAAGAGCTGCAGGAAGGTATGGAAGCCGCGGAGGAAGTGGGAGATGAGTCGACCTCAGACCTGCTGCTTGGAGTACAGGCGAGCCTGGAGAAGCACGTGTGGATGCTGCGCTCATTTGTCGAATAAGCCATAACAGGATAACAGGAAGGGCGCTGCGGAATGCTGCGCTCTTTTTTGATATGCAAGAATTTATAAGCTTCGGGGCTCCCCGCAAAGTAGCTGAAAGGATTTCTAAGATAAAGCCCCTTTGTGGGGTTATTTTGCGTATCTGGTTAGAGGATTTTTGCCTGGAAGGGGAGGCAGCTCATAAGGAGTATCATTTAAGGAAATTAGCTTTCATGAGTCTTGTTTAGGTATAATAAGGAAAAATAGGATGCAAAAAGGTTGCGTATCGGTCTCTGTAAAATTCAAGGGGAGGGCGAAGAATGGCAAGTCTTTTGAACGGTTGGGTCTCTTTCAGTTTGGCTTTTAGTTTGTTGATGGTACCCGGGTGTGAGCGTCAGGCGAACCAAGTGGAGCGGGGCGAAAGCTCGGCACCCTCAGCAACACAGCAACCGGGAACGGAAACTAGCGTGGGAAAGGCGGCAGAAGGTGGCGCCGCTTCATCGTTTCCCTACACACAAGAGGTTGTTGCAAGTAAGCTCAACGTTCCGTGGGATATGGATTTTGCTCCAGACGGACGGATTTTTCTAACGGAGAGGGGAGGGGCCATTCGTGTCATTGACAAGGGACAGCTGCTGGATGAACCGGTTTACCGTTTTGCCTCTCCGTTATACAATCAAGGGGAAGCAGGTTTGCTCGGTATTGCATTGGACCGGGATTTTAAAACAAATCATTTTGTCTACGTCTACCACTCCTATCAGGAAGGTGAACAGGTCCGCAACCGAGTGCTGCGTCTAGTGGAAAACGGCAATAAGGCCAAGCTGGACAAGGTGCTGCTCGATCTTTTGCCGGGAGAGAGAATTCATGACGGTGGACGCATTAAAATCGGTCCGGACGGTAATCTGTACATAACCAGCGGCGACGCCAGCAAGCCTTCCATAGCGCAGGATGTAAAGCAGCTCGGAGGCAAAATCTTGCGGATTCATACAGATGGCACGATTCCCAAGGACAATCCATTCCCGGACTCTCCTATTTACAGCTTGGGGCATCGCAATCCTCAGGGGTTGGCATGGCATCCAGAAACGGGTAAGCTGTTCAGTACAGAGCACGGGCAAACGGCCCATGACGAAGTGAATCTCATTGAGCCGGGTGCCAATTACGGCTGGCCGCTGATAGAGGGGGATGTCGCACAAATCCCTGCGAAAGACAAGGATAAGGCAGGACCCGGCCCAGTTAAGAAGCCTCTTCTGCATAGCGGCAGTACGACATGGGCGCCCTCAGGCATCACATTCGTCACTAAGGGTCCATGGAAGGGAAGCTTACTAGCGGCGAATTTGCGCGGAATGCAGCTGCAGCGCTTTATCTTGGGCAGTGACCAGCAATCTGTCGTTAAGGTCGAAGAACGGTTCAAGGACGAGCTGGGCCGCATCCGTAATGTAGCGGAAGGGCCTGACGGCTCGCTGTATATATTGACAAATAATCGGGATGGCCGTGGTACGTCAGGGGCGGACGACGATAAGCTGATCCGGTTCAAGCCTTCTTTTTAGCACCCTAGATCCTACTTACCAATCGGAACGGAGAATGAATATTTATGCAATCCATAGCTTCTTTAATGAATGATCTAATAGAGCAGCGTACGCTGATTCAAGCAACCTTGAGCCAAGTACGCACGACCGACCCTCAAGGCTGCACTAAGGTTGTCGTGAAGCCGATAGAGCTCAAGGGAAAGCTTCATTACCAATTCAGCTCTTTCTGCGGCAAGAAAGTGCTGCACGACAATGTGCTGCCCGACGAAGCGGCAGAGAAGATGAATGACTTACTGACGGTCACGTTCCGTCAAGCGCTATTGCAGTCAGCAGAGGCGGACTATCAGGTGCTGATTAGCAAGAAAGGGAAGGCAGGCATTTTAAAAAAGCCTCCGACCAAGAAACCGGCAGTTGAGCTATCCCATAACCGTAAGAAGAATTATGTGCTGGAAGAAGGGACGCCGATTCCTTTTTTGGTGGAACTGGGTATTATGAATGCGGAGGGCAAGGTACTTGCCAAAAAATACGATAAGTTCCGCCAAATCAACCGCTTTGTCGAAATGATTGCCGATGTGGTACCACACCTGTCCAAGGACCGGACGCTTAACATTGTTGATTTTGGCTGTGGCAAATCCTATCTCACCTTTGCTTTGTACCATTATTTGAAGGAAGTGCAGGGGCTCGATATCCGGGTTATCGGGCTTGATCTTAAGGAGGATGTCATAGAGCACTGCAGCGGCCTTGCGGAGAAATTCGGATATGACCAACTGCAGTTCCTTGTAGGGGACATCGCGCAATACAACGGCTTGGATCGAGTCGATATGGTTGTTACACTGCATGCCTGCGACACGGCTACGGATGCGGCTTTGGAAAAAGCGGTCCGCTGGCAGGCCGATGTTATATTGTCGGTGCCTTGCTGTCAGCACGAGCTGTTCCGCCAGCTGGAGAACCAGGTGCTTCAGCCGCTGCTGCAGCACGGTATTCTTAAGGAACGCTTCGCAGCGCTCGCAACGGATGCGATTCGAGCGAAGCTGCTAGACATCGTAGGCTACAAGACACAACTGCTGGAGTTCATCGATATGGAGCACACGCCTAAAAATGTACTGATCCGTGCCGTTAAAGGGAAACGGCCCACGGAAGCGGAGCTGTCGGCACTGGTCGGCAGCTATATGGAATTTCGCAGCTTCCTCCAAGCCGATCCTTATCTAGAGCGTGCGCTTGAGCCTGAGCTGCGTCCGCTGCTGGACGCTTATTCTGCGGAGAGATCGGCAGTTGGTCGGAAGTAAGCTGTGGTCAAGCTAAACGGATTGGTTTTTACAACTAAATGGAATTATTAACCGACCAATGAATGAGCCCGGATGACGAATGAGCGACGGGCTCATTGTTTTTTTATAAGGGGGAAAACAGAAATGGAAACGAAGCTGGTGAAGGGCGGGCTGTACGGCTTTATTATCGGTTTATTTTTGGCGATATTGTTTTGCGCCGATCGGGTGACGGTTCATGTGAGCGCTTCGTCTACGACAATGGAATTACTGACGATGAGAGAATATGTGCTTAAGCTGCTGCGATATAGCTGTGGCTTTTCATTGGGTACGGTTGCTGTGCTATGGCTGCAGGATTGGATGAAAAGGGATCCCCGGGATAAGCAGGAGCCGTCTTTTGTTGTAGGGTTCCTTAAAGCTTTTTTCATCGTTTTGGGAGGTATTATAGCCCTCACGGTACTTATGATATTGTGGAGACGGTTCACTTAAAAAAAGTGTCGTTTTGTTGTGCGTAAAATGTCATATTTTGTACATTTCGATAGGCCTTTGCTCCTATAAAACCATGTATAATAGTGGAAAATTAAGCCATATACATGGGGGAATCTTATGACAAACGGTTTCGTTTCTTTGACAGGCAAGTTTATGGCGTACACCGGGATCATCTTATTGGCATTAATGGGAGGCATCTATGCCTTCGAGTGGTATGAAATCAATAAGGATGCAGAGGCGCAACTGCTCGATAAGGGCAACAGCTTGGCAATTGCACTCTCCAAGACGCTGCAAAGCATCACCGAGGACGACATTCGCAATGGCGTTGTGCTGAAGAATGGTACACGCCTGACTGGCGAGGAGCTGAAGAACCGGTTGTTCAATGACAAGCTGACGATTATGCCGGAGAGCAAGCAGGAGGCGCAGAAGCGCTCGAAAGACAATGATTATGCGGAACGGAAGCAGCAGCTATTCGATGGCCGTTCCGTTCCGCTTGCGCAATATGAGCTTAAATATACGAGCGACTTCGATGATTACACCGACGATCGTTGGCAGGCGGTTATCGACAGCTTTCTAACGGATGAGAATGTCATATTCGCTATCCCTACGATGTATTCAGACAATGCGGATTTCGTCGGGTATACGGCAACGCATAACAGCAAGTACAGTCTGCAGGGTGATGCCTCCAAGGATTCTTGGGGGGCTGCGGGTTTGCTGAGTCAAAAGTATCGAGGCAATCGCGTATTCAATGATGAGACCGGATATCGCTCCGCCGCAAACAAAGACGCATCCAAGGCGCTGCTGCAAAAATATCCGCGTAACCTCGAAGGGAAAATTGTTGAAACTTGGAACATTTCATACCCGCTTATGATCTCCGGCAAGCATTGGGGCGGTATTCGGGTTGCGTTATCCAAAGAAGGGTCCGATGCCTTGGTTGCCAAACAGCGTATGCTTATGGCTGCAGCGTTCGGTCTGCTGTATATAGGCATGCTTGTACTCCTGTTCGTGTTATCCCGTCTTATTGTTGCACGTAAGCTTCGTTTTGTGCTTCGTGCGACGGCTAATCTGAATTCGCATGAAGCGGATCTAACCTACCGGATTCCGGTTAAGGGCAGGGATGAGATGGGGCAATTGGCGGAAGAAGTCAATCGGTTCATTGCTCATCTTCAGACGATTATTGGTACGGTGCATGGAATGTCGGGTCAGATTGGGGACATTTCGGGCAAGCTGACAGACAGCGCAACTCAATCGAACGCTATGGCCTCCGATATTTCGCGAACGGTTCAGGAGATGGCGGCTGGAGCGGAGAATCAGGCTTCAGGAGCCGAGGACAGCGCCAAGGCGATGGAAGAGATGGCCGGTGGTATTCAGCGAATTGCTGAGGCTTCAGCGCATGTAACAGAGGCGACAAAACGTCTCGTTCAGGAGGCTGAGCAGGGAAGCGTATCATCGGATAAGGCGATGGAGCAGATGGGTACGATGAATCAGTCGGCCTTCAAGGTTGGGGAGGCCATTCACAAGCTAGAGGAAGGGATGCAGGTCGTGGGCGAGATGGCGCATGTCATTTCGGGCATCGCATCTCAAACGGGGCTTCTTGCATTGAATGCTGCAATCGAGGCGGCCAGAGCGGGAGAGCAGGGCAAGGGCTTCGCCGTAGTAGCCACTGAAGTCAGAAAGCTAGCGGACCAATCGGAGACCTCAGCTGGGCAAATTCATGAGATGGTCGATGGCATACAAGCCACGATGAAAGCTGCGGTCCTCGCCATGCAGCAGGGTGGTAAGGACGTTGAGCTTGGAATACATCAAGTCGAAGTTGTACGTGAGGCTCTGGTGAACATGGTTAGCATGATTCACAGCATTTCCGAGGAGATGGAGGAAGTGTCGGCAGCCGCCGAGCAAATGACGGCGGGTACAGAAGAAGTAACTGCGGGTATTGAAGAAATGGCGAGAATAGCCGGATCGGCGTCGGAGAACGCTCATCAAGTGGCGATAGCATCGCAGCAGCAGCTTCGGGAATCGGAAGAAACTCGAGCTTTATCGGATTCGCTCCGTACCGCTGAGCAGCAGTTACAAGAAACGGTGGGCAGGTTTAAGTTTTAAACCGCTCGCGGTTTCTTTTTTTATTCAAGGAAGGCAGGTGCTGAAATACTAGCATCTGCTTTTTTTAGGCATTATTTTTCGTCACGTTGCTCCATCGCTGTGGTACAATAGCTTCGTATTATGGGAGCTTCACTTAACAGACTCGTAATCCGGGTCAAGATTGCGAATGAGGTGTTGACAGCGTGGGATATTTCCTGCTTTTTTTGGCGACGTTATCCTGGAGCTTTGTTGGGATATTGGTGAAGACGGCATCCGGGATGGTAGACAGTACGACGATCACATTCGCCCGGTTTGCATTGGGCATCGTCTTTTTAGGAATATTATTGCTGCTGAAGGATGGAAAAATTAAGCTTCGCGGCAATATGAAATGGATATGGCTAGGAGCACTCGGCAAGACCTGCAACTATTTCTTCGAAAATTTAGCGCTCTCGATTGGCTACTCTTATGGAAATATATTGGTGGGTCCGATTCAGACGGTTATTTTGCTGCTGGTGTCCGCTTTTTACTTTAAAGAGCATGTCTCAACTCGCGGGTGGATGGCCGCAGCTCTCTGCATCGGCGGGGTATTGATGATCAGCTGGAACGGTCTCCCGCTGCATCAGATGCTCGCAAGCAATGGCTTAACGACCATCCTGTTCATGTTCTCCGCAGTAGGTACCACCTTTCACGTATTGAGCCAGAAAATGCTGATTCAATCCATGGATGCGGAGAATATGAATTTCTCTGTCTTTTTCTGGTGCTCTCTGCTCATGGCGCTGCCTCTGCCGGTACAAGCCCATGCAACAGGTCCAGTTACTGGATGGGCGATTGTAGCCCTGATAGGCTTGGGACTAATTACAGGGCTTAGCTTTAACTGGTTCGCTCAGGCATTGAAAAGGGTGAGCTTCTCGGTCGCTGTTATCGTCAGTAACAGTGGAGTGCTGTTTACGATAGCCTGGTCGTATCTATTTTTCCATGATCCTATTACAGTCTATATTATAGGCGGAGCGGGTATTTTCGTAGCAGGTCTTTTGCTGCTTAACTGGCCTTTGAAGCAAAGTGTACGAATAAACAAAGGGAAACAGGCGGAAGCGTGAAGCAAGCTGGTTGGAAAAAGCGTTGGGACATGAAGCTTGGAGATGAATGAAGCCAGAATAGATCAGGTTACGATATCGTAGAAAAGGAGATGGATTGCGTGGATATGGAGCAAGATCGTTTATTGGGGCTGCCGCCCGTGATCGATCCTTCCTGCCGGACGGTTGTACTGGGCTCGATGCCTGGTGCGCTGTCACTTAGCAAGCAGGAGTATTACGGACACCCGCGCAATCACTTTTGGAAGCTGCTGTATGCTATATTCGGCGGACCTTCGAGTGAGGGAGAAGCTCAGAATATGCCGAGTGACAGATACGAGGCCAGGCTTGCTTTTGCCTTGTCTCATGGAATCGGTTTATGGGACGTCTTGGCGGCCTGCGAGCGGGAAGGAAGTCTGGATGCCCATATCCGCAAGCCGGAGGCGAATGACTTTGCATCATTTTTCAACGAATACCCGGCCGTTCGTCGCGTCTTCTTCAATGGGCAGGCGGCCAGCGAGCTGTACCGGAAGCAGGTTCTGCCGAGGCTTCGAGCTCTTCGGATAGGCGAAAATATCGCGTATGCGGCACTCCCTTCCTCCAGCCCGGCCAGGGCCATGGCGTTGGAAGCCAAGCTATTGTCGTGGCAGGAGCTAGGGGCAAAATCGAAAGAATAAGACGGAATGAATCATTCAAATACCCGGTGAAATAATAAAAAAGTTAAGGGGGCAAGAGCATGAAGGAAAACAAATACGATGACCTCACCTTTTTTAACCAATACAGTAAAATGCCTCGTTCGGTCGAAGGTCTGAAGGCTGCGGGAGAATGGCATATCTTTCAACAAATGCTCCCTGATTTGAAGGATAAGCGAGTGTTAGATCTAGGCTGCGGCTTCGGTTGGCATTGCCGTTACGCAATAGAACAAGGAGCGAAGCAGGTTATAGGGGTAGATATTTCCGAACGCATGCTTCAGGAGGCTAAAAAGAACACCGAATCAGCCTCCATCGAATACATGCGTATGCCTATTGAAGATATTGATTTCCCTGCAAATAGCTTTGATGTGGTTTTTAGCTCTTTGGCATTTCATTACATAGAATCATTTGAAGGAATCTGCGATAAAGTGAATCGTTGTTTAACAAAGGGTGGGGCCTTTGTTTTCTCGGCGGAGCATCCTGCATTTACATCCAACGAGCACCAGGATTGGTATTATGACGATCAAGGTCATCGGCTGTTTTGGCCCGTTGATCGGTACTTTGACGAAGGCCTTCGCAAAACCAATTTTTTAGGTGAGGAAGTAATGAAATACCATAAGACGCTTACTACCTATGTGAACAGCCTTATCAAGTCAGGCTTTCAGATAACAGAGCTTATTGAACCCGAGCCTGATGCCCATCTATTGAACTCCATTCCAGAGATGAAGGATGAATTGAGAAGACCCATGTTCCTCCTGGTATCGGCCATAAAAAAATAGATCTCGGATAGCGTAAATCCGTGAGCAGGGCTTTGGCTTTCCATTAACAAAAGTAAAAAACAGAGGGTTTGGGTTCCTTATCGGGAACGCCATATCCTCTGTTTCTTTACAAAAGGCCTCAATAGAGGCTTCTACTCTTCCTCAGACGACTCTTTAGCAATAGCGCCGTTTAAATTTTGAGCCGTTTTAGCACCTTCCACCGTATCGTTGACGAATTCCATATCTTGATTTTCCGCTTTCATGGAGGCGGTTCCCTCGTAATTGCCTTGATGTTTTTTGTTTTCAGACATGCAGCTTCTCTCCGTTTCATAGTATGCTTGGCTTCCTCCGTATGCCCGGACTGCTCGCGCTCGAAGGCGCGAAATCGGAAGCATTTCTTAAGCTTGCCTGGGAAGAGGACAATTATTCCTTTTTGGCGGGAATGTTTATAGTGGTGGATGGTATACTAAGGGCACAAGCAGCTATTTCCAATAGATGGGGGGAAATGATGTGGCGAAACAAGTAAGCAAAGTTCCATACGGCTATGTGCCGGAGGATGAACGTAAGGGAAAGCGCGGCTCGGTATGGGTCTATGATAGTTTTGAGCGTTTCGATGAACAGCAACTGGCTGCGCTGGTTCACATGGCGGAGGACAAGACGATAGCCAAGCTTGTGTTCTACCCTCTGCATGAGGAAACGCTGCGGCGTATGGGGGAACGGGAAGCCGCCCCTTATTACCGACGGACGGATGAACTGGAGGCCAAGCTGGAGCAGATCGAAACAAGAGTGGACGTGACAGTGGACCGTTTTGAAGGCAAACGCAAAAAATATACGCCAATGGACACAGCCTTTCGTTATTTGGCCGAAAAGTACGCTGCCCCTCATTTTGTATGGGTCACACTGGAGACGGCAAATAAGCTGGCGGCATTTGATTCGTTTGAAGCCTGGATTAAAAAGGTACGGTTGTGGATCGACATGCCTTCCGGCGGAGTCAGTTCGGCAGAGTTGCACCCTCGGCTTCAAGCTGCGGATACTAGGTGGGATGCGGTGACATAACTTCGTTTGAACCATAAGTCTGGTAATTCCCCCAAAATATAAGCGTGTTACGAATCCTATAAAGGACTGAATAAGACATGACTTATAGGAGGGGACAATGAGAAAAAGACTCATATGGCTTATCATCGGTTGTTTATGTGTTGGTTTAGTTTCGTATGGCGCGTTCGGACTGGCTGACCGACCGGTATCGGCTGAAATATCAAAGGAAACGAAGGGGCAGTTCGTTCGTCTGGATGACGGAGGCAAACAGCTTGTTATGAATGTCAGCGGACAGGAAGCGTCTTACCCGGTGTCTGCAACGGTCTGGGTATACCGTAACATGCAAAAATCGGCTTTGACGGATATGAAGCCTGGCGATTCCGTAGATATGATTTTGAACAGTAAGGATCAAGCGGCTTATATTAAAGCGACGAGCGCTCAGGAAGCTTCACAATCGGGTCAAGAATCGAAAGGGTCGGCTGCTGAAGGGGACTCAACGAATTCTACAGGACTAGGAGCTAGTGGCAGTACGGGAACCGGTAACGAGGCAGGCACGCCATCTCCGACAACGCCTGAGACTGCAGCCACGGTTACTCCGCCTGCTGCCACGCCTGGCCTATCGGGATCGTCTTCTTCGACTTCTGGAAGCCCGAAGCCTACTCCGGGTAACGTTACTTCAGGAGCTGGCGGATCGGCACCCCCATCCAAGGTGTGGGAGAAGCTGGACCTTGAATGGAAAAGCCGTGAGTTTGAGCTTAGGGTTAAGCAGGAACCGGGTAAGGAGGATTCGAAGGAGAAAGGAAAAAGTGAAATTTTCCTGCAATCGAAGGATCGCTCTATCATCCATTTGGATGGTGCCGAAGCCGACTCGTTTATTCAACAGCTGGTAAAGGGACTTCCTTCCGATTCCAAAGCGTTCGAAGCCTCGCTGAAGCAAAAAATTGCTTCGGAGTTTCAGCTTAAAAACACATCCCCCGAATGGAAGCTGGATGTAAAATGGCCGGAAAAATCGGCGAGCGTTGCCCGCCCTCAAGAAGCCAAGGTTAAGGGCTATGAGAAGGATAAAGAACAGGACAAACAAAAAGATCACGGCAACGGCAAAGGAAAAGAAAAAGAAAAAGATAAAGAGAAGCACCAAGACAAAGGCCGCAGCGATAATAACAATGATGATTAAGGAAAGTTGTTAAACAACCAAACAAAACCCCGCTTATTTTCGCTTCACCGTTAGGTGAGGCGAGTAAGCGGGGTTTTTTTCAACAATTTATAAAGTTTCGGGGTTCCCTGCAAAGTACCTGAATTCACTTCGAAGCTAAAGGCTCCACTTTGTGGGGTTATTTTAGCTTGGGTTAATGCTCTTTGGGCTTCCCTTTGCCCTTGGATTTGCCATGTTCATTGTCTTTGTTCTTAGGATCTGGTATGGAAGCAGGGTTACCTATGCCGAGCTTTTCTTGAATGGATTGGAGCCATGTGCTTTTTGGTTCGGGCTCCGGTACATAATCATCGGGTACGATGAATGGTGAAGCTGGTACATCGCGCAGCGCCCGGCTCATTATCTCTTTGAACAGCGCAGCGGGAACGGCGCCACCCGTGGTTAAGTAATGGTTCTTATCGGTCTGGTCGTAGCCGAGCCAGACAGCAGCGGTCAGCTCAGGCGTGAAGCCGACGAACCACGCGTCCTTGATGCCGTTGGCCCCGATGTCGGCGAATTCCTTGGTGTCGGGCAGCTGCGTCGTGCCCGTCTTCCCTGCAGTGGGCCGCCCTAGAGCGGCGGCCTGCCCTGTCCCTGACTTTACTGCATCCTGCAGCAGTAAAGTCAGGGTGTAGGCGATAGCCGGCTTCGTCACCGTTGCCGGCTGCGGCTGTGCCTCGACCAAGGGGTAGCCCTCCTTGGTCGTTACCTTCACGATGGCGTGCGCCTGCTGCCGCACGCCGAGATTGGCGATGGCGCCGAAGGCCTGCGCCATCTGCAGGGGCGACACGCCCTCGGACAAGCCGCCGAGGGCGATGCTCAAAGAGCGGTCGGCAGGTCCGAGGGCAATGCCTGCCCGGCGGGCAAAATCGATCCCGGCGTCGATACCGATCTCATTCAGCAGCCAGACGGCTGGGATGTTCCACGAGCGCATAATGGCTTCGCGCAGCGTGACCTGCCCCCGGGTCTGACCGTCCCAATCCTTGGGCCGGTAGCCGGCGATGTCGAGGTCTCCATCGTAGAGCGAGGAGCTCGGGGTGTAGCCTCGCTCCAGCGCCGGACCATAGACCGCCAGCGGCTTGAAGGACGATCCTGGCTGACGCTTCAGCTGGGTCGCGTGGTTGAAGCCGCGGTATACCTGCGGGCCCCGAGCCCCGACAAGCGCCCGGATACCACCTGTCTTGTGGTCGATGATGACCGCGCCGCTTTGGATGAGCTGATCCGGCTTGCTCTCGGGGAACAAGTCGTCGCTTGCATAGACGTCCTGAGCCGCCTGCTGCACCTGCGGATCCAGATCCGTATATATGCGCAGCCCGTTGGTCAGCACTTGCTCCTCCGTAAAGCCGTATACATCGGCTGCTTCCTGAATGACATAGTCGACATAGGAAGGATATTTGCCTTTGAGTGATTCCTCATTATGCTGCTTCAGTACGATAGGTTGAGCGACGGCCTTCTCATATGCGGCCTCGCTGATAAAGTTCTGCTCCTTCATCAGTGATAGCACCAGATTCCGCCGCTCCAGCGCTTTCTGCATGTTTTTAGCCGGGGAATAGCTGGTAGGGGCCTTGGGCAGTCCTGCCAGAAGAGCGGCTTCCTCCAGCTTCAGCTCCTGTACGGGCTTGGCAAAATACTCCTGGGCCGCCCCTTCGACACCCCATCGGCCCTCCCCGAAATAAATGCTGTTCAAATACAGCTCCAATATTTCGTCCTTGCTGTAAACCGTGTTGATTTTGAGTGCGTAGCCCGCCTCTTTCAGCTTGCGGCTTAACGTCTTATCCGACTGGAGGAACATGTTCTTGGCTAGCTGCTGCGTCAGCGTGCTGCCGCCTTCCTTCATCTCGCCGGACTTCAAATCGCGCAGCAAAGCTCGGGCTGTGGACCAGAGATCGATCCCCGAATGCTCATAAAAGCGTCGATCCTCCACCGCAATGACCGCATTGCGCAAATCGAGCGGAATTTGGTCGAGCGATACAGGCACGATACGGGAGGAGGATAGCTGGGAAGCCGGCTTGCCATTACGGTCCATGATCAGTGTCGGCTCGGGCAAAGGATTCTCCAGCTTGCTGATATCGAGTCCGTGGACCCATTGAGCCGCGGCAAAGATGGCGAAGCCAACAATCACCACCATGAGCCCGCTTATCCATAAAGCGATACGTCCGAATCGGCTGCGCCTCCGCTTTGGAGATCTCGCACGTTCACTTCCGGCAGAGCCGCTTGCTGTATTGCCTTCTGTCCTTTGTTTCGATGCGGAAGCGCTGGCCTCTGCCTTCGCCTTGTCTGCTAGTTTACGGCGAAGCCTTTTTGGCAGCATCGATATAATGGAAGGACGTTTTTTTGATGTCATAAGTTAACCCCTCACTACAATAACTTTTGCACAGTACAATATGTCGCCTATTAATGTATTCGCGGGGCTGTCCGTTTTTCTGCACGCCAAAGAACCCCGATAGGCTCTGGTACCGCAGCTGCCGGGGTTCTTTGATAGGTCACTATAGATCGTACTATTGTATGGGGTCTGGCACCATACCGTTCTCCATCACCTGGGAGTTAGTAGGCATGCTGGCCATTTCTTTGCCGAGCTTCTTTACTTCCTCCTCGGTATTAGCCATACGGCCGTTCATGGTTTCATCAATCGGTGCGCTGGACGGTTTCGGTACATGGCTGGACAAGTACTGTTCAACCTCAGCCATCATTTGGGTAGCTGCTTCTATGGCGCTGAGCGGAATCTCCACTTTGTCCCTGAAGCAAGCCTTATGAAGATGAACAATCGTCAGGCCGTTGCTAGCAGTCTTCGTCGGTAGTTGATACAAATAATCCTGCAACGTGATAGGGTCGCGGAAAGTGAGTTCATACACGCAGCCGTCACGCTGCGTTCTTTCTGTGAATCCTAAAGCCGTCAGTATATTGTGCACATGGGAGAAGGGGCGCGTTATCAAATGCATCTGCTTCTTGCGTGTCATTGCCTTCACACTCCTTATAATAGTTGTGTGGGAATACCCGCGACCGAAGTCAGGCATCCCGGGAATCGGGTAGTTTCTATTACCCTGCTCTCGGGGCTTTGAATCGGTATCTGGTTCTTTTATTAAATTATGCGGCATGTACTGTTGTCTTTTTGCGGTGTTTTTTGGCGGCTCGCAGGGCGGTTAGCGTCCAGATAGCCCCGCTTAAGTCGATGAGGCTCAGCGCGACGAAGATCGGCTTCAGCATCCCCAGCAGGACGAAGGTGGTCATGAAGATGATGATTGATGCTCGGGTATAAACGGTCAAATAAAAGAATCGTGTCATGCCTTCCAGCGCCGATGCGCAATAGTCAAAGGCAAGAAAGAGGAGGAACATGCCCACAACACGAATCCAAATTTCGCTCTCTGATGTATAGCCAAGCAGCGGTGCCAGCAACCCTGGTACGACCAACAGGACTAAGCTGAGTACAAACATGTACAGACTGAAAAAAAATACGGTTTTGGCTGGGTACGTCATACTAGATAACAATAAATATCCCCCTGCTTTCCTATTTATTTTTGTCGAGATCAAACTTAAGTCATGGGTCTATCGTACCTAATCAGGTATTTTATGTAAATGGCTAAACGCAGAACATTCCTATTTTTTGTTGAACAATGACAGACCGTGTTATAATACAGGCAGTTGAATGAATCTAAGTGGAGTGACGATAGATGAGGATTAACAAGTACATTAGCGAGACAGGCTTCTGCTCACGGCGTGAGGTCGACAAACTGGTGGATGCCGGGCGTATAACCATTAACGGGAAGCGGGCGGAATTGGGAAGCCAGGTGGAAGAGGGCGATGAGGTCCGAGTGGACGGCAGGCCGATCAGCGCCAAGAAGAGAGGGGTCTATATCGCCCTGAACAAGCCGGTAGGCATTACAAGCACGACGGAGCAGCATGTAAGAGGCAATATAGTAGACTTTGTAGGCCACAAAGAGCGCATATTTCCGATCGGCCGTCTGGATAAAGATTCGGAGGGGCTGATTTTACTTACCAACGACGGGGATATCGTGAACAAAATATTGCGTGCGGAAAACAACCATGAGAAGGAATATATCGTGACGGTGGATAAACCAATTACGCCGATGTTTTTGCAAGGCATGGCGAGCGGCGTCCGTATTTTGGGCACGATGACCAAACCGTGTCAAGTTTTTAAGCAGGGTGAAAGGATATTTCGCCTTATTTTGACTCAAGGTCTGAATCGACAAATTCGCAGAATGTGCAGCGCGTTCGGTTACGAGGTACGACGCTTGAAACGGGTTAGGATCATGAACGTTGAGCTCGGCTCGCTGCCAGTGGGCAAATGGCGTGATTTGACAGATCAAGAAATGAACGAGCTGTTGAAAAGCATTGTTCATGAGCGCAAATAGAAGTTGTAAGCTCTCGTTCGGAGCATGAAAAAACCGGATCAACCTTGGGTTGACCGGCTTTTTTGTGTAGTTATGTGCAGCAGTATCCTGTTATTAATCGCGGGTTCCCCCGAAAGTATTGGAATAAGCCTCAGAGAATGGCCTCACTTTTACGGAATTTGCTCCGTTATTAAGCCCTTCCAATCTTCGACTCCATTATCCTCAATAATCCCCAGAATGACATCTGAGATATCGGTATCGGCCAGCAGCTGGTCACGAACCCGAAATTTGATATCGTCGGCATCAGCCAAGGTAAGCCCTTTGCGAAGCTCGATATATCCCTCTACATGGTAGGTTCTGCCTTCTTGAATGACCCGCAGCCTGTTGATATCGGTCACATCTTGATCAGCCATTATTGTTGCCGCAACCTTGGATTCCACCTCTATCGGGGCGGCTACTCCGATCAGACCGACCATATTGTCATAACCGACTTTAAATGCCACTCCAACCATTAAAATGCCTATAAAAATGGTAGCGATACCGTCAAATATTTTAAAATTCGTAAACTGAGTCAAAATAACCGCGATAAGAGCAAGCAGGGCGCCGGATGTAGCGACAATATCTTCATAAAACACAAGGCGGGTCGGAGGGGCCGCACGGCCGACATTTTTGAAGGCAGCAGCAATAATTCCCACCCTCTGTGCAGAAACTCTCGTTTCATGTACAATTTCTTTCATGGCTTTTATGAGTACGGCTCCGTCTACAGCGATAGAGATAGCCAGTACGATGAAATTCAACCAGAAGCTGTGCGCGGCTGTTGGATGCGACAGCAGATGGATGCCTTCCTTGATCGTTTCGTAAGCCATGAGAGTAACGACTATAACCGCAATCATACAAAATATATTGATAACTCGTCCGAAACCCGTAGGAAAGCGCTGGGTCGGCTTTCGTTCCGCCAGAACGCTGCCTGCAAAAACAAATCCTTGATTTATTGCATCCGCAATCGAGTGCATAGCTGAGGCAAACATGGCGCCACTGCCGCTCATAGCTGCAGCAATGCCCTTCAAAATCGCAATCCCTGCATTACCTAATGCCGCGGTTGCGGATGACGTATTGCCTTGCTTCATCATTTGAATCCAACTGCTGCTCATACATTCCTCCGTTTTGATTGACTTGATCTTTACTATTCGTTCGTACACATTCGCAAATAAACACACTCGGTTCCAAACGAAGAGAACAAGGAAATCAAAATTATTGCTCTTTTGTATAATATGAGACCTATCAGCATCATTTATGTATGTCATCGAAACCGTAACAGAAGGCGAAAACGGTCCAAATCGGCTCAAAATTGTTAGAAAATAGTTTGTATCCCTATACTTTTTACTCCTTATCTCTAGATATAGCGGTGTATATCGGCAAGCCGTTCCTTGGAACCGAGCTTTATTTGCGATATAATATATATAAGTGTTACTTATGTTTGTTCTAAAAATAATCGTTTTTAAGGGAGGTGTACCTATCCGCCTCACCGAGGGGATAGGGAATTATTGAGTAGTGACCCGTTACCTTTATTGTGGAATCTTGTTTTGATTCTTGTTTTGATCTTATTGAATGGATTTTTTGTCGCTGTAGAATTTGCGATGGTTAAGGTTCGTAACAGCAGGATTGAAACGTTGGCCAAGGATGGAAATACAAGCGCCAAGTTTGCACAAAAAATTACAAGTAACTTGAATGCTTATCTTTCCGCGTGCCAGTTAGGTATCACATTAGCGTCACTAGCTTTAGGTTGGGTTGGGGAACCGACCGTTTCAAGAATGATTGAGCCTTTGCTCAAGGATATCGGCTTGAACGATACATTGATTCATACGATTTCTTTCATCATTTCTTTTTCTGTTATTACTACACTGCACATTACTTTGGGTGAGCAATTTCCCAAGACCTACGCTATTCGCAAGCCGGAGCAGATTACAATGATGTCTGCCGGACCTATGATTTTATTTTATAAAATTATGTTTCCGTTTAACTGGTTGCTGAACACGATCTCCAACTGGATGCTTCGTAAAGCGGGCATTGAAGTTGGTTCCGAGCACGATACGGCTCACACGGAAGAAGAGATTCGCGTACTGATGAAGGAAAGCCATAAGAACGGTTTAATCGACAATACCGAGCTTACGCTGGTTGATAATATATTTGAATTTACCGAAACGAATGCGCGTGAAATTATGATCCCTCGTACGGATATGGGTTGCTTATACATCCATTTGTCGTTTGAAGAGAATATGAAAATTGCGCTAGACGAGATGCGAACACGTTACCCGGTTTGTGATCCGGATAAAGATAACATTATCGGGTTTGTCCATATAAAAGATTTATTGAAGGCCAACGCCAACAGCGCGGACATTCGTAAAGTCATTCGTCCTATTACCAAAGTGCCTGAATCGATGCCGATCAGCAACCTGCTAAAGATGATGCAGAAGAAGAGAGCACAAATTGCTCTGCTGATCGACGAATATGGTGGTACTTCGGGTATGGTGACACTCGAGGATATCATTGAGGAAATCGTCGGTGAAATTCAGGATGAATTTGATACAGATGAACGTCCGATGCTGGAACAAAAAGACGAAAGAACCTTTTCTATCGACGGCCGCATGCTTATTGACGAGGTCAATGACCGGTTTGGTATCGAGATCGATACCGAGGATTATGATACCATTGGTGGCTGGGTTTACTCTCATATTGAGATCCCGCCTAAGAAAGGCCAGAAGATCGCCTATGCCGATCAATTTGAGTTTATTGTAGAAGACACGGATGAGCTCAGGGTTTCACGGATTATCGTCAAGAAGCTGTCAGTAGAAACGTTAACTGCATAACTGAACAAAAAGGGCTGTCCCGTAAGATCACATAAGGATCTTACGAGGCGGCCCTTCTTATTATCATTTACGTGCCTAGCAGGTGAATTTATAGCCCACGCCGCGGACCGTCTGAACAAAAACCGGCTCGGTCGGATTGGGTTCAATTTTTTTGCGAAGATTGCTTATATGTACGAGAAGAGTGCGGGTATCGCCGTTACTGTCTACACCCCAAGCCATTCTGTACAGCTGCTCTATAGGCACCACTTTGTTCGGCTTTTTAGCCATGAGCGCCAGCAGGTCGAATTCCTTGGATGATAGAGGAGCAATAGTTCCATTCACCCATACGTTGCGGCTGAGCAGATCGATTTCGAGTCCAGGAAAAGAGAGCTGCTGCGAATCTTCCTTTTGCTGGTCCAGCAGCTGCTTGCGGCGCAAATGGGCCTTTACTCTTGCGACGAGCTGGCTTGGGCTGAATGGCTTGGTCACATAATCATCGCCGCCGATACTTAGTCCGAGAATAATATCCATATCTTCTCCTTTGCAGCTGATGAACAATATCGGAATATCATAATTCCTCCGAATCTGTCTGCATATTTCAATGCCATCCATCCCCGGAAGCAAAATATCCAGAATCACCATATCCGGCTTAAAGCGCTCCATATAATCCATTGCGCTCGCACCGTTGTCTGTACTTATCACTTCATAGCCTTCCTTGGCCAAATATAACCGAATGAGCTCAATAATTTCGGGTTCGTCGTCCACTATTAAAATTTTTTTCAGCTGACATTGTCACTCTTCATCTCCTGACCCCTGTTGTATCCTACTAGTTCCCAAATATTGAAAATTGCGATACGATGAGAGAAAAATGTATAGAAAGAAAGTGATTTCCGTTTCCAGAATATATCTCTATTATATATGGATTCCAGTTATTTTTGCTATCCTTTTGTTAAGCGGTTGCAGCAAAGAAGAGACAAGTCAACGATTGATTCCGCTTGCTGAGGAAGGAGTTATGGATTTAAGAGGATGGGACTTTGACCAGGATGGCAGTGTGGTGTTGAATGGCGATTGGGATTTTTATTGGAACCAGCTGCTTGATCCAGACCAGGCTGCTCTTAACGGAGAGGAACATAAAGCAACGGATTGGCTTCGACTCCCCAGTTCATGGAACGGACACCTCGTTAATGAGGAAGCGATCTCCGGTAATGGCTATGCAACCTTCCACCTGAAGGTGTTGACGGAGCCGACGGATCGTATTCTAGCGATCGATCTGCCCTCCATTCGTACCGCTTATATTCTATGGATTAATGGTGAAAAAGTAGCAAAAGCGGGCAAAGTGGGCACGAACCAGGAAAGCGGACGTCCGGGGTACAAGCCTCAGGTAATATATTATAAGCCAACCGATTCGACACTGCATATCGTGCTTCAGGTTTCTAACTACAGTCACCGGGTCGGGGGTATATGGAGCGAACTGACACTTGGGGAAGCTTCCGAGGTGACAAAAAGCCATAATAATCATATGGGCCTTGATTTGATGTTGGTAGGAAGCTTGTTATTGATGGGAATGTATCATTTCGGGCTTTTCCTTATCCGTTTTAAAGAAAGAGGGTCCTTATACTTCTCACTTTTCTGTATAGCTATCGGTATTCGGGCGATGTACGTCGGCGAAGGGGCCGCGCTGCAAATTTTCCCGTTTATCCCCTGGGAATGCGGCTTGCGTACCGAATACTTTTGTTTTTACCTTGCTTTGCCGTTAGCGGTCATGTTCTGCAGATCTTTGTATCCGCAGGAAATTAAGCGTTCCTTTGTTATCGGAACACAAGCGGCAGGTGGTTTGTTTTCTTTGGCTGTATCGCTGCTTCCTCCAGAAAAGTTTACGTTCACGACCCAGGCCTATCAAGTGATTACGATACTGGCATGCGGTTATGTTCTGACTGGGATCGTCAGGGCTCTACTGCGCGGCAGAGAAGGGGCTTGGTTCGCGCTGCTAGGCGGGGTTGTGTACGCATTCACGGTTATAGTGGATATTTTATATTACAATCAGTGGACTCATTTGGGGGACATATCATCTTTTGGGCTGTTTTTCTTCATCTTTATGACGTCGTTTATCATTAGCCTCAAATCTTTCAAAGCCTTTGCTTCCGTGGAAACATTATCCCGCCAGCTGCGTGAGCTGAATATGGGACTGGAGCACCGGATTAAAGAACGCACAGCAGAACTTCAACGGTCCAACCGCAGGCTGGAAAAGATGAATGAGGATTTGGGACGATTGGAAACTTCCAGAAGGCATTTACTCAGCAATATTTCTCATGATCTTGGAACACCGATGACACTGATTCAAGGCTATGTAGAAGCATTGATTGACCGTGTCGTCGTCGATCCCGATCAGCAGGAGAAGTATTTGCGGCTCATTCTGGGCCGGATAACCGGCTTGAATCGACTCATTGCCGATCTGTTTCAGCTGTCCAAGCTTGAGGCAAGGCAAATCGATTTCTCTATGCAGGAGATGACTATTGAAGACGTCATGGGCTTTTACAACGATCGCTATGATCTTGAGGTGAAAAATGCCGGCTTGCGCTTCAGTGTACAGGCTCCTAGTCCAGCTCCCGAGGAACGTAACAAAGTCGGCAGTGTGTTTATCGACATAGACAGGATAGATCAGGTGCTGACCAACATTATTTATAATGCTATTAAGCATACACCTGTAGGAGGCTTTATTCAGCTGCAGATGGCCATCGAAGGTCAGGCTCTTGTTATGAGAGTGCAGGACAACGGTAGTGGGATTGATCCGGAAGATTTACCATACATATTCGACCGTTTCTACAAAAAGGACAAGTCACGCAATTCTGCCGAAGGAGGAAGCGGCCTCGGGCTTGCAATCGCGAAAGAAATCGTGGAATTCCACGGGGGACGGATCTGGGCGGAGAGCCGCCTGGGCCAGGGAGCTTGTATCTGCTTTGTACTTCCGCTTCAGTCAGTTAAGCATTCCCTTCGAGCGTGAGCTAGCGAAGAGGGGATAGTTCTCTTTTCCCCAGTTCATAGGCTCGGTTAGAGCCGCTTCATTGCATGGCGATAGTCGGTCGGCGACATCCCGTAAAGCCTTTTGAATTGTTTGGAAAAGTAGAGCGGATCTTGGAATCCAACGGAAGAGGCGATCTGCTCTACCGTGAGTTCCTGTCTCTCTCGCAGCAGCAGTCTTGCTTTATCCGTACGGAGCTGCAGCAGGAAGGTGACGGGAGTCAATCCGGTATGCTTCTTGAACAAAGTGGACAAGTAAGCACGATTGTAACCGAGCGTCTCTGCCATCAGCTCAATGGTGATTGGCTCCGCATATTGCGTGGATAAATATTGAAGGGCTTGCTGAACGATTTGTTCGCTACTGCTTGTCAGCTGCGGTGAGCTCTTCTGCTCTGGCTGGAGAGCTTCGGCATACTCGGCAAGCAGCAGGTGTAAATAGCCGCTTGCTCTCAGGTTAGCCTGGCTAATTCTCGTTTGGAAGACGGTCTGTACTTGGTGGTAGAGCACACCAATGCTGCGTTTGCGCCCGGTATGAACGATAGGCTGCTGAGAGGAGAGGCTGATTTGCTTCAAAATCCGCTCTGCAAGAACTCCCTCGAACGCAATCCAGCGGTAGTACCACGGATCTACGTCGTCGGCTTTATAGCTGATTAGCTTCCCCGGCTCGATCAAGAAGCTATCTCCCGGCCCGAGCGGGTAGGTCACACCCTGGCACGTATAAGTACCGAATCCGGACTGAATATGATGCAGCAAATAATAATCAACGACTTTGGGCCCGGGCTTATGTCCGGGCTTTGTTTGACTACTGCCACTGAACAACACGGTTAGGTCATCCTCGGCAGGGGGTTGAGGGTTAGAGACGACATAATAGCTTTCCGTTTTTTTGGCTGGTGTCGACATGGGTTTCCTCCTGCATTGTTCTTTAACTTCCGTGTCCTTACGCTTGTTGTTCGTATGGATAAAAGTATATCATGTTATGAGACAAGGTAAACATGCAACCTAACATTTTTCCATGCGGTGCTGACATCGTTCCATAGTGAATAGCTGCAAGCAGCAGTATACTTAAATCAAGAAAAGGCCGTTGCGAAATGATCCAACGCGGCTCAAACATTTAAAACAGGTGGTGTACTCATGGCAGATTTACAAGCATTGAAAGAGCGTTTTGCAGCATTATACGGTAGTGCCGGAACAGAACCTATTCACGTATTCCACGCACCGGGACGCGTCAATTTGATTGGCGAGCATACGGATTACAATGGCGGCTACGTATTCCCTGCAGCGCTTACTTTCGGGACAACGATGCTGATCCGCAAGCGCAATGATGAGCAGGTAGGCTTCGCCTCTACGAACTTCCCTTTGCACAAACATATTTCCATCAATAATATTGCATTTGATCCTGCGGATGACTGGATCAATTATCCGAAAGGCATTATTCGTGAGCTGCAGCAGCGTGGGGTATCCGTAGGCGGCTACGATATTTTGTACAGCGGCGCTATTCCTAACGGATCAGGCTTATCTTCTTCCGCTTCTATTGAAGTAGTCACGGCTTTCGGTTTGTTGACTTTGGAAGGACAACCAGCAGATAAAGTCCAGATTGCCCTGCTGTCGCAAAAGGCGGAGAATGAGTTCATGGATGTGAAATGCGGCATAATGGATCAGTTTGCTGTTGCTATGGGCAAAAAAGATCACGCCATCCTGCTGATGTGCGACACGTTGGAATATAAGCATGTGCCATTCCAGAGCGGTGCTTACAAGCTTGTCATCGGGAACACGAACAAAAAACGCGGACTCGTCGATTCTGCTTACAACGAAAGAAGATCGCAGTGCGAGCAAGCGGTCAAGGATTTGCAAGCCCAATTTCCTGAGCTGACGCTGCTCGGTCAGTTGAGCCTCGAGCAGTTTAACGAATACCAGCATCTTATTCCTGATGAGACGGTACGCAAGCGTGCCAAGCACGTTGTCGAGGAGATCGATCGTGTATTGCAATCCATGAAGGTATTGGAGCAGGGCGATCTGCAGGCATTTGGTCAATTGATGATCGGCTCCCATAATTCGCTGCGCGATCTGTATGAAGTGACATGCCTTGAGCTGGATGTCATGGTTGAGGAAGCGTTGAAGGTTCATGGCGTACTGGGTTCCCGTATGACAGGTGCAGGCTTCGGAGGCTGTACAGTATCCTTAGTGCATGAAGACAGCGTGGACTCCTTTATTGAACAAGTAGGTCGTGTTTATAAAGAGAAAACAGGCTTAACAGCAGACTTCTACGTATGCGATATCGGCAATGGCGTGGAGCAAGTGAACGCATAATAGATTTAAAGATTAGAGCGGCTGCCGCTTAAACGAATCGGATGATAGGAAATGAATCATACAAAGGACGGGGAGGCATTCGGATGGCTATTATGGTAACGGGTGGCGCAGGTTATATCGGCTCGCATACGGTTGCGGAGCTGTTGGCAAGAAATGAGGAGGTTGTCGTAGTAGATAACCTTCAGCAGGGACACCGCGAGGCCGTGCTAGGCGGTAAGCTGTATGTTGGCGATCTTCGCGATGCGGCCTTTATGGACACAGTATTTAAAGAAAATGAAATCGAAGCAGTCATTCATTTTGCCGCTAACTCATTGGTTGGAGAGAGTATGCAAAATCCGGCCAAATATTATCATAACAACGTGTACGGAACATTGTGCTTGCTGGAAAAAATGAACGAGTACGACGTGAAAAAAATCGTCTTTTCGTCCACGGCGGCTACTTATGGTGAACCGGAAAATGTGCCTATCATGGAAAATGACCGCACATTGCCGACGAATGCTTACGGTGAAACCAAGCTTGCCATGGAAAAAATGATGCGCTGGTTCGATACTGCGCACGGCATCAAATATGTGTCGCTTCGCTATTTTAATGCGGCGGGAGCCCACGAAAGCGGCCGTATAGGAGAAGATCATACTCCCGAAACACACCTGATTCCAATCATTTTGCAAGTGGCGCTCGGTCAGCGTCCTCACATCTCGATCTTCGGTGAAGATTATGCGACGCCGGATGGGACTTGTATCCGTGATTACATTCACGTAACGGATTTGTCCGATGCTCATATTCTTGCGTTGGAGAAGCTGCGTAATGGCGGCGATAGCAGCATCTATAATCTGGGTAACGGCAAAGGCTTCTCCGTTAAAGAGGTGGTCGAAATTGCCCGTAACGTAACGGGGCATGCAATCCCTGCGGTTGTGGAAGCGCGCCGCGCCGGTGACCCAGCCGTGCTTATCGCATCCTCTGAACGGACGAAGGCGGAGCTGGGCTGGCAGCCGAAACGGGATAGTCTGGAACAAATTATTGCAACAGCTTGGGCATGGCATCAAAGCCATCCGAACGGATACGCCAAGTAATGAAGTATATTGCGGCTTACCAGCTGCGAAAAGGAGATCGTGCGCTATGAATGACACAACCGGTATGAACCGAGAGGAATTGGCCGCTCTAACGATAGAACGGCTGCTTCAGTTCGGCGTTCGGCGAAAGCTGCTGGAGCCGATCGACATCTACGCCGCACGCAACGCCTTGCTTGAGCTGCTTCGAATTAGTGAGCCTTACGGCGGTAACGTCGAGGAGGAGCTCGTAGACAGCCCGGTAGCGCTGTTGGAGCTGCTGCTCGATTACGCGGCGGAGATCGGGATTCTTGAAGACAACAATACAACGCTTCGCGATCTGCTGGATGCCAAAATGATGGGCTGCCTGATGCCACGGCAATCGGAAGTTGCCGGGCGCTTCTGGAAGACGGCTAAGCAGGATAGCGTGGAGCTGGCAACGAATGATTTTTACCGACTGTGCATTGATTCCAATTACATTCGTGTAGATCGGATTGCTAAGAACCAATACTGGCTGGCTCCGACAGAGTACGGTGAATTGGAGATCACGGTCAATCTTTCCAAGCCCGAGAAGGATCCCAAAGAAATTGCTCTTCTCAAGACAGCACCGCAAAGCAACTATCCGAAATGCCTGCTTTGTATCGACAATGTTGGCTACGCAGGAAGGCTTAATCACCCTGCTCGTCAAAACTTGAGGGTAATTCCGATCGAGCTGGACGGAGACCCGTGGTATTTTCAATACTCTCCTTATGTGTATTACAACGAGCACAGCATCATCTTGGATCATCAGCACCGCCCGATGCAAACCTCGAAGCAGACGTTTTATCGGTTGTTTGATTTTATCGATCAATTTCCTCATTACTTTATCGGGGCTAATGCGGATTTGCCAATAGTGGGCGGCTCGATTCTGAATCACGATCATTTTCAAGGCGGTAGGCACCGGTTTCCAATGGAGAAGGCTCCGGTCGAGAGCAGTATGTCCCATCCGGACTATCCGAATGTGAAGCTTGGCATTGTGAAATGGCCGATGTCAGTGCTCCGTATTTCTGGACATAACCGATCGCAGCTGTTGAAGCTGGCCGATACGATTTTGAATGAATGGAAGCAATACAGCGATCCGGATCATGATATATTGGCTCACACGGAAAGAGATGGAGTTCGTACACCGCATAATACGATTACCCCTATTGCTCGTAACAATGCAAACGGGGAATACGAGCTGGATCTTGTGCTTCGTAATAACCGGACCAGCATGGAGCATCCGGACGGCATTTTCCATCCTCACCAGCCGCTCCACCATATTAAAAAGGAAAATATAGGTCTCATTGAAGTAATGGGTCTGGCTGTGCTTCCAGGACGACTCAAGGACGAGATGGAGCTTTTGGCCCAGGTGCTTACGGGCTCTCTTCCTTTTGATGCAAGCATACAAGAGCATTCCGATCATCCGCTTCATAAGCATTGCAATTGGATTAGTGAATTGATTGCTGAGCACGGAACGGAACTGTCTATGCAAGCAGCGGAAGAGCTGCTTCGTCAAGCTATCGGGCAAAAATTCGGTAATGTACTCCAGGATGCCGGGGTATTCAAAAGAACCGAAGCAGGTCTGGCTGGCTTTAAAGCATTCATTCGATCGTTCGGATTTCAATAGACCTCATGTCATGTTTAAAGGCCCTTCCTTCAGAGGATGGGCCTTTTTTCCTGCTTTTTCTAGGGGTATGATAACTTTTGTACGGAAAATAGGAAAAAACTCTCACATATCAACCATCTTTGTGTTATAGTAATTAACATAATAATAACACTCGTTTTAGAGATGGGGGAGTACATATGTTTGATTGGTTAGGGTTCAGAAAGGGGCTTCCTCTCTGGTGGTCTTACCGATTAAATCAAGGGTCGAAGGCGGATGTGGAAGACATTTTCGAAGGCATAGCCAGCACTCGCATGGAGCTGCTAAGAAGCTGGACAAACGAGTATTGGTCCCATCTGGACCGGCTGTTGGCGCAGATTGTATCGGAGAAAACCTTACATGACGAATCACAGGACAGACGGACTGCGGCGATGGACAAGCTGTTTGCGTCGGTTCGTAATCGGGCGTCCGATTTTTCAGAGATCTATTTGCTAAACGAACAGTCTGTAGTAATATTCTCCTCCTACCCGAAACATATTGGAGCAAGCTATAGGGGGCAAGGGCTGTTGTCCAAAGGACTTGAATATACTAACAGAGGAAATAAATGCTTGTTCGGCCCCTATGCAGATCCGATGACGCTGGAAATCGGCCCAACGACCTCCGCTTTTCATGATAAAATGACACTTCTCTATATAGCTCCCATCATAATGGATGGCCGTTGGGCGGGGGCGCTGTGCGGTAGAGTTCCGAATGATGTGATCGGTGACTTGATTCAGCGAGAATCAGGGCACGTATATCCGGATTCCGGTGATAATTATATTTTTATGGCGCGAGCGGGGTTAAACACTCAGATTGCTCCTGGTACGGCTTTATCGCGCAGCCGCTTTGAGGACCGCACATTTACCCATGGGGAGAATCTTAAAGATGGCGTCACCACGGATTGGGGTGTTGTTTCAGTACAGGAGCATACAGAGCTAGAGCTGATGTTTACCGATCCGGCGACAGGCAGGCTCCATCCAGGCGTCGCCAATACGATTGCGAATGGAAGCAACCTGTTTGTCGGTTTTCCAGGCTATTCAGATTATCGCCATATTCCTGTCATCGGAAAAGGAGTTACATTCCAGCTGCCGCATTGCCCAGATGTATGGGGAATGATGTGTGAAGGGGACTTGGAGGAGGTATATCGGGTTCGCGGGATCGGTTGGAAGCTTACGAAGCTTCAACTGCCGATGATTGGTGTTTTTGCAGTGGTGAGCGCTCTGCTCGTTTATTTCACATTAAGCAGCAGCTCCATTTCACCGATCATGACTGCGGTTGGAATAGCAGTACTTAATCTCTTATATGGCGGCATCATTGCCTGGATAGTACATAAGCGGGGCTCCAAGCCGGTCGTTGATAGCCTTCATACCATCAATCGATTCATCCGGATTAATGCCGAGGGTAAAGGAGATCTGACACAGCGGTTGGATTATGCACGGTTCGATAAGGATGAGACGCGCGAGCTGGCCAAATGGATCAATAACATGATCGATTCGCTGGAAGGAATTATGCTGCAGGTGAAGCAGGCGGCGACGGATGTGCTCTCAAGCCAGCAGCTGCTGAATGAATCGACGGTCAGTACGGCGGGCTCCACGGAACGGATGAGCGGCAAAATCCACGATATGATCCGAAGTATTCGCAGTCAGCTGAAAGATATCGATGTTGCCAAGGATGCAGTAGGGGATATGCAGGGGACGCTGAGGGTGCTTGAGGATAAGGCCTCGGAGCAGATTGCGGTAGCTCAAACGGAAGTGGAGCGTATTGGGGATAAAATGCGCCAAATATCCGACAAGGTAGCCGAGACGAATCAAACGATTCTTACCTTCATGGAAACGACACAGCAGATTAAGAATGTTCTGCAGGTCATTGAGGAAATATCCAATCAGACCAATTTGCTGTCCTTGAATGCTTCTATAGAAGCGGCAAGAGTGGGAGAGCATGGCAAAGGATTTGCTGTCGTTGCAGGAGAGATTCGCAAGCTGGCCGATTTAACCCGCAAATCGACGGAGGAAATACATGAGACGGTACAGTTGATTTATAAAAATGCCAAAGAAGCTTTTTCCTCAATGGAAGAAGGGAATCAGGTCGTTGCCGAGGGGACTCAGCTGGCTGCTGCGGCGTCAGAGTTGTTAAGTGGAGCCGGAATGGATTCCAAAAAAACGCAGGTCATTAACGAAGTAGTAGGATTGATGGAGAAGATCGCGGATGTCAGCAAAGAGAATCGGCAAATCTCGACTGAGGTCGAAGGTAAGGTGCATGAGCTGATGACCGACATCGTTAACGTCCAGCATACATCCCATCATGTGGAGGCAATCACTGATTTCCTTCAACAACTGGTGAACCAATTCCGGTTAACGGAAACGCGTAGAAGATGATGGACGAACCAAACCTTTGAACATGAATGAGAGTCATCCCAGCCAATCCAAAAACATGAAGAGAAGCTGCACATTCCTGACAAGGATAGTGCAGCTTCTTTTTTATTTGAGCTTATTGCTGATTAGGGGCAGCTCCCCACTTTTCCGCGAAGATCAACGGCTCCAGTGAACGCCGTTTCTCCCAATTTGTCGATTCCAGAATCGGCATGGAAGGGTAATTGTCGGTATAACCGATCGATAAGAGAGCGATTGGATCGATATGAGGCGGGATATCCAAAATATCTCGAACATCGTTCTTCTTATAAAAGCTGACCCATCCCATAGCAAGTCCCTCTGTACAGGCTGCGAGCCACATGTTCTGAATGGCACAAGCAGTCGACATAATATCTGTCTCCGGAATCGAGTTGCGTCCGAGAACGTGGGAGCCGCCCCTCGTAGGATCGCAGGTGACGCAGACCGTCAGGGGAGCCTGCTCGAGTCCTTCGATTTTGAGCGACATGAACTTCGTTTCCTTTTCGCCTTCATAATGGATGGCGAGAGCTCGCCGCTCTTTATCCGCGGCCCAGGCGAGACGTTTTTTCACTTCGTCGGATTGAATGATAATAAAATTCCAAGGCTGGCTGAAGCCGACAGACGGTCCGTGATGTGCCGCATCCAGCAGCTTCATGATGGTGTCCTGAGGAATGGGATCCGGTCGAAATGTTCTAATATCCCTGCGGGTATATATCGCTTTATAGACGGCAGCCTTTTCTTCTTCACGAAAATTCATGCACCTAACATCTCCTTCTATTGTTCTATTAAGTAGCTTATCATATATATCCATCATCCACGAAATGGATGCTGCTATGACCAACAATACAAAAAGACGACCCGTGTTTCAATCTGCTAGATGGAAGCAGATCGGAACGCTGGCCGCCTTGGTTCATTCATGTATTGCAATTACAGCTTTACATGGATAAGTTACATTGTATCCATTCCATTCAGGACTAGATCTCAGTTGGATCCGATTTGCGTTTCAGCTCAACTTGAATCGTGTCCTGTCCGTGCGTAATTTCGTTAACCTCAATCCCTCTTTTTCTTAAGGATGAAGTAATTAAGGCTTCATCCTGTTCGGGGAAAATATACGCCGGCTGGTTATCGGTATGATACAAGAGCTGTTCTGCGACTTGAAGCAGCTTTTCCATCGAAAACGGTTTGCGCAAAAACTTCTCAATATCCTTCTCATGATAATTCAGCGGCGGTTCTAACGCAGTCGATACGATGACAGGAGTTCGGTAGAAGGTCGGATGGTCGTACAGCTCGGCCATGAAATCCCACCCGTTCTTACTGCCCTCCAAATGAATGTCGACGATGCAAAGCCGCGGTGGAGATTTCTTAACACGAGCAAGTGCTGCCATGCCTTCTTCTGCAGAACGCAGATGAACGGTAGGAATATCCAGCTTGCCGAGAGCCACTTGAATCAGCTTAGCCAAATTGTCGTCATCCTCCAGCACGATAATGCTGCCATCCACATTAGGGAATGTGTAGCTTTCCAGCTGTACTGTAAAGGTCGTACCTTCGCCCATAACTGAATCAAACGTAATGACCCCATGGTGCGCATCGACGATTTCCTTTACGATGGCAAGGCCTAGGCCTGTGCCCCCGATTTGGCGACGGTCGGAATTATCGACACGATAAAACTTGGTGAACATCTTGCTCTTAGCCTCTTCCGGTATGCCAAGCCCATAGTCGGAAACATGCAGCTTGACTTGTCTGTCTTGTGATTCAATGAGAATGTTCACTTTATCCGCTTGCGGCGAATATTTGATCGCATTGCTGATCAAGTTATGTGCCACTTGCTTGAGCCGATCGGAGTCCGCACGAACCCATACCTCGGGATTATCCGCCTCGATCTGAATATCATGGCTGAGCTTTTCCTTCCATTGCTCGGCCACTTCATGGATTACGCTGATGAGCTCTACCGGAGCGAAATGATATACTTGCTTGCCGGATTCCATCCGTTGCAAGTCTAGAAAGTCGTTAATCAACGTAGATAAACGGTGAGCTTCTTTATAAATCGTCTGCATATATTTTTGCTGCTTATCCTGCGTTAGCTGACGGTGGAGCAAAATTTCGATAAATCCAAGGACGCTGGCCAGTGGAGTGCGAAGCTCATGGGACACGATACTGATGAATTCATTTTTCATCTCATCGACCTTTTCCTCTTCGGTCCGATCGCGAAATACGAATAAGTAGCCTCGTTCATACTTGTTTTTCTTATCCCCAACCTTGGTAGCATACAGCTCCATGTAACGCTGTTGATCATCCTCGTCCATAAAGGCGAACCGTTCGGTCAGCCTATCCAGTGAACCGTTCAACAGGCCTTCCATGGCAAGACGGACAGGTGAAAAGGAAGGAATGACCTTCTCGATATTGCGTGCGAGCTCGGTCCAATTCTCTCCGCTATGCTCAGCTACCGTAAAGTAGCTCTTCATACGATGATTGGCAAAGAGCAGTTTACCGGATGCGTCGCACAGCATCATTCCTTCATTTGTAGACTCCAGAATGTTCTCGATTAAGTCGCGCTGCTCCTCAATTAATGCTTTCTCATGCTGTAACTGCTCGTTTAGCTGCTCCAAGTTCTGCGACTGAGCATGACGATCCTCGTTCATCTGCTGAGCCAGGAAGGCCAGCCCGAACTGCCGCATCAAGCCTTTGCCCGCTCGGTCCTGCTGTTCAGTTCGCGATGATAAATAGCTGGTGAGCAGTAGAAATCCGATCACTTCCTGCTTGTCGTCGAACAAAGGATGGTACTGATCTATAGCATGGGTCATGCTGTGATGGATCCCGGACTCTTCTGCGGATAGCTCTCGCTTACAATCTATTTGCACTTTCTCCGTGAAGACACGTCGAGCGGGTCCGAAAAGCTCGTGCTCTATTCGTGAAGGGAGCTTCGACGGATAGCCTATCGCAAATAGAATGTCGTAAGCGGTCTGCTGCCCGGACAGAGCTTCGACTCCACGGGCTTGCGATTTCATAACAAGCAGTGCTGCATCCATTTGCAGTGAGCTCAACAGCGCAGGAATGGATGACTCCAGAAATTGGTTCATATTCAATGAGCCAGACAGCTTCTCTTGGTAGGAGCTGATGGTTTCGAGCTCCTGCTCTCTCTGGGACAGCTTCTCGAGCGTCTGTTCCTGCTCTTCCTGCTGGGCAATGATTTCCTCGTTTTGCGCTTCCAAGCTTTCCGCCATATAACGATAGGTTTCTTCGCTTCTTCGCAGTGCGGCTTCCGCCCGGTTGGCCCGATTGAAAATAAAGGCGGAGAAGGCGCCAATCACGACGGCTACGGCACCTCCGGTAGCGATAATGATACGGGCGATATGCCCGGCTTTTTCTGCATCATTGTAGGCATCGGTTCCAATGGTATCAATATCGGTCCGAATTTTCAGATGTAGTTGGCGGAAGCGGTCCATCAGCATTTTTCCATTGATCAGACGGGCGCGTGCTTCATCCAGCTTTCCGGCCCGGACCAGCTCTACTTGCGAGTTGTAATGCTCCTGCAGCTTTTGAATTTGCGGAAGTATGTCGCCTTCCATCAAGCTTTTCAAATTCGGGTATTTTTTCTGATACACAGCCATAAGCTCCAAGTCCTTGGCGAGCTGGGCCTTACCTTGCTCGTAGGGATCCAAATATTTCTCATCGCTAGTCACTTCAAAGCCGCGTACACCGGTCTCTTGATTGACTACATCACCTAAAATATTTTCGGCTAATGCGGATAAGGGAATCGCTTCTTGCACAACGCTATTGAGCTCAGCCTCCATATTCGTCGAGGCGATATAGCTTGATACACTGACAAGAGCGAGCAGGGCGATGATCAGTACAACATAGAGCAATGAGACATTAGAACGGGTTACATTCATGCAAAAACCACCTTAACGGATAATAGGATGAATCAAATCCTGCTTATTTGATGCGATCCAAGCATATATGAACTCTATAGTTGGCATATTCGAGCAGCTGATCCAGGAATTCGTTAAGCTCACTATGCGAGGCTACGAGCAATCGAAGAGAATAGCAGCCTTCTCCGCTTATGCGGTAAGCTTCCTTAACATGAGGATGGTCCCGGACGAAGCTTTGGAATTGAGAGTGGGAGCTGGTCATTTTCATAAAAACGATGATTTGTGCCATGACTGTTAAGCCGAGCTTTTCCTGATTCAACGTAACATGGACCCCTTGAATTATACCGGCATCCTCCAGTTTGCGGATACGGAAGCCAACCGCTTGCCCGGTAAGATGAACGCGCTCGCCGATCTCTTTATGCGGCATGCGGGCATCTGTCAGCAAGCATTCTAATATTTTCAAATCTGTAGCATCCAGCATGGGCATTCATCCTTTCCTGTGTGTATCCGGTATATTTTTTCATGATGAAAATAGATGAGGTGCTTCCCTTTCATCAAGCTCTTCAGCTATCGACGCAAACGATGCATACTAAGCATAGAGGCCAGAAGGGCAATCAGGCCCTATGGTTTAGACACTATTTTAGACTTTGCATAGGAGGAATATAGTATGAAGGTTCAGCTTCTTCGCCACGCAACACTGTTAATAGACATCCAAGGGATCCGGTTTTTGGTCGATCCTATGCTTTGCGATCAAGGCACGTTCCCTCCTGTTATGAATTCGACAAATAATCGACAAAATCCTTTAGTTTCCATTACCGTTTCACCGCAATTATTGCAAACGGTACAAGCCGTGTTAGTTACTCATACCCATTTCGATCATTGGGATGAAGAGGCTATGCGTCTTTTGGATCACCACCTACCGATTTTCTGCCAGCCGTCGGACATAGACAAAATAAAACAGGTTGGATTCACGGATGTTAGGCCTGTGGAGAGTGAGCTAGAGTGGAATGGGATCCGCTTGTCGAGAACGGGAGGGCAGCATGGGACCGGAGAAATCGGAGAGAGGATGGGGAAGGTATCGGGCTTTGTGCTGCAAGCACAGGATGAACCTGTGGTGTATATAGCTGGTGATACCATCTATGTTCCGGAGGTGGAGGATGCATTAGACCGGTATCGCCCTGATGTAACTATTGTTAACGGAGGTGCCGCTCAATTTGCTCAAGGGGATCCGATCACAATGACTAAGGAGGATATCTCCCGCGTCTGCCGTTATGCGCCGGAAACTTGTGTGGTAGCCGTTCATTTGGAGTCGATCAACCACTGTCTGGAGACACGGGAACAGCTTAGAGGTCATTTGCAGTCGGAGCAATTGCAGCATCAAGTCAAGGTGCCTGAGGATGGCGAATGGATCGACTTTGGCTCGAAGGAGTCATAATAACGGCAGCTCTCCTTCAGAAAAATGACAAGTTTCGCAGTAAACAATTGCCAGCGTGTCTATTTGTAACTTACAATAGCGTTAGGATGATATGTTAGCATTAATATCATAGAACTAACACATGAGAGTTACTGGAGGGCGCAATGGGATGTTGAACGAAATACAGGATCTACAGCTCCGATCCTTTTTTCAACCGATTTTATCGCTGCAAACGCAAAAAATTATCGCTTATGAAGCGTTGGGGAGAACGGTGGAAGGAGATCAGGTGAGGAGCTTAGGGCCTTTTTTTCAAAATAAGGAAATAAGCGATGAGCAGCACCTGTATGTAGACCGTATTTTACGCGAGCAAGCTATTGCCGCTATAGCCCAGTCGGATTCCAGCGCGATGCTATTTTTGAATTTAAAGCCCTCGTGGATTTACCGTGTGTATAAAGAGAAGGGCGTACTGCCTACACTGCAATTTATCCAGAAGCATGGTCTCGATCCCGGACGGGTCGTTATTGAGGTGACTGAGGAGGAATTTCATGGGAGGCTGGACGAATTATCGGCGATCATCAACGTTTACCGCGAGCATGGCTGCCTCATAGCTATCGACGATATTGGGAGCGGGTACAGCAATTATGACCGAATTGCTTCGATCCAGCCGCATATATTAAAAATTGATCTGAAGCTATTGAAAAAGAGTGCCATGCATGACGGCTATAAAGCGCTGCTCAATTCCTTCTCCATTCTGTCGTCTCAGATGGGTTCCTCGCTGTTGATCGAAGGTGTCGAAACCAAGCAGGACTTGTATCATTCATTGAAGACGGGAGCAAGGTATGTCCAGGGATTTTTGTTCTCTGAGGCCAAAGCAGAGCTCCAGAATGAACGCGCCTTTGAACCGTTTTTAAAAGAAGAAATCAGGCTGTACACCGAGCAGGAAATGGCACGTTACCGCGCATTGTTCTCCGTTCAGGATAGTCTAGACGAGCTTATAGCATCGGATGTTCATATAGCGAGCGCTTCGGATGCGGATAGGATGATTGAGAGTCTATTTCAAAGTGTAGGTAATAATGTTGTGCGTATTTATATGTGCCGAGAAGATGGCAGCCAGGTTTCTTCCAACTATACGAGGAATAACGAGGGTGAATGGAAAAAGGACGCCCAATACCAAGGTTCTAATTGGATATGGCGTCCTTATTTCATCCCGAATATGATGCGTTTGAACAATCATCGGCAGGGGATGCTTTCGAGCGAGTACACCGACCTCGATACGTCCCGGCTCATGCAGACGTATTCATGCCCTGTCGGCGATGCTCATTATTTATTTTTGGATGTTCAAGTGTAATTGCCCCGAATGGGGCAGCTAGAGCTCAACCCATTCGTTTCGCAAGGCGAACAACTCCTTCAAATCATCGGTGGACATCTCTGTAATCCACTGCTCGCCATTGCCGACAATTTGTTGGCTTAAGCCCTGTTTCTTCTCAATCATCTCATCGATGCGTTCCTCGAGCGTACCCAGTGTGACGAACTTATGCACCTGTACATGACGGGTTTGCCCGATTCGAAAAGCACGGTCAGTCGCTTGATTCTCCACTGCAGGATTCCACCAGCGGTCAAAATGAAACACATGATTGGCCGCAGTCAGATTAAGCCCCGTTCCGCCAGCTTTGAGTGATAGCAGGAAAATGCCCGGCTGCCGGTCGCCTTGTATCGAGTCGTCCTGGAATTCAGTGATCATGCGATCACGGGACGCCTTCGGCGTACCTCCATGAAGAAACAGAACCTGAGAGTCAAGCTCCTGCTCCAAGATACGCTGCAGCAGATGACCTGTTTCCACGAACTGGGTGAAAATGAGGCATTTGTCCCCTTCCTGACGAAGCTCATGGACCATTTCAAGCAGCCGTTCGACTTTATTGGAACGCTCCTGCCAAGGTGCGCCTGCCGGTTCCTTCAGCATGAGTGAAGGATGATTGCAGATTTGCTTCAGCTTGGTCAGAGCGGCCAGAATCAAGCCCCGCCGCTCCATAGCGCTCAGGCTGTCCAGCCGTTCAAACATATCCTTAATGTAATTTTCGTATAAAATGCCTTGCTCTGCCGTCAACGAGACGAACGTTTTGTACTCGTACTTATCCGGCAAGTCGAGCTGAATAGCCGGGTCCTTCTTGACTCTACGCAGCAAGAAAGGGCGGATCAACCGCTGTACCTTGGACACGAGCTCAGGATCGTTCGTCCGCTCAATGGCTCCTACATAGCGATGTGTAAACTCTCTCAGTGTACCGAGGTAGCCCGGATTGAGGAAGTCAAAGATCGACCACAGCTCGGTTAGTCGGTTCTCTATAGGCGTTCCTGTCATAGCGATGCGATGGCGGCTCTTCAGGCTGCGGATCGAGGTCGCTTGCTTCGTATAGGCATTTTTAATATTTTGAGCCTCATCGAGGCAAACCGAGCTCCATTCGAGCTGGGATAGCTCGATTTCATCCAGATGAGACAATGTATAAGTCGTCAGTACCAAGTCGTATCCTTCACAAGCTTGCTTGAATCCATCACCTTTGGCTCGGTTCGGGCCGTAATGCAGATGAATTTTGAGCTCGGGAGCAAACCGCTCGAGCTCCTTTTGCCAGTTGCCGAGCACGGAGGTCGGACAAATGAGGAGCGAAGGGCTCGATTCGGTTCCTTGCTCCGCATGAAGGGCCGCTTCTTGATCTCGTAAATGGAGAAGATACGTAATCATTTGAATGGTTTTGCCGAGACCCATGTCATCGGCCAAGCAGCCTCCAAGACCGGCACGGCGCAGGAACAAGAGCCATGAGATCCCTTCGACCTGGTAGGGCCGCAGCGTCCCGCGGAACGATGCGGGAGGCTCAATCAGCGGCGGCCGCTTGACATGGTTGAGCAGATCCACCATTTCTTGCAGCTGCTCATTGAGCTCCACTTCCATCTGAAGGGAGCGCTGAAAGCCGAATTCTTCCTCTCCATCGGAGGAGCCGAGCAAATGCAGCTCCAGTACATCGCGGAAAGAAAGTCCCTGCTTTTTCTGCACCTGTTTCATGACCTGTTGGAGCTGTAGAAGCTGAGCCGGATCCAATTGAATCCATTGGCCGCGGATTTGGACGAGCTTGCGATTCTCCTCGAGGAGTGCGCGGAATTCCTCTTCTGTCAGCTCGATATCGCCTAGGGCGATCTTCCAGTCGAACTGCATCAACTGCTCGAGACCGAACATCGACTGCGGTCCGGAGCCGACCGATGACTTGATCTTCGCCTTGAGGCGCGGGCGCCAGCGTCGAATGCGCTCCCACCAGGCGGGCAGGAAGACCGAGTAGCCCGCCTCCATCAGGCGCAGGCTGCCCTCGGTCAGCAGCTGCCAAGCCTCATCCTGCGTGAGCTCGCTGCGCAGCGTGCCGGGCTCATCGCTGTTCTCGAGCCATGGCAGGATACGCTGCCACTTGGCGAGATCGCGCGCCGCGCGCTGCAGCTCCGGCTGCCATGCAGCTGGGAGCTCCGCCAGCGCGGCTGGCTCTGGCCCGGGCGCCTGCGCATCTGCATCGCCCGAGCTGGCCGCAGCCAGCACTCGGGCATCCACCTCGCGCAGCAGCGTCTTGTCGGCGCGGTCCTGCAGCACGACGCGCAGAGGCCAGCTGCCGCTGTTCTTGTGCTGCGGCGGCTCGCTTAGCTGCAGGCACGTCCGGAACGGCGTGCCGTCGGTCTGCCAGCCGATGGAGACGAGCCAATCCTCCTCGTCCATCCAAAGGTCGGCCGGCAGCTTGCCGCGCTGAAGCAAAGGATACGTTGCTTCCAGCTGCCGAATGCTTTGGCGCAGCAGGCTGTCTTCCTCTCCCCATTCGGGGATGAGGCGGTCCATCCACTGCTGCGCCAAAGGCGAGAACCCCTCAGCTGCCACGGAATCCGGCAGCTGCAGCTTCCAGCCGAGCTCGCCCGCCTTCCACTTCGCGAAGTCGGGCATGCAGCGTCCCTGCACGAGCGCCTCCTTCACGTGAGGCGCCAGCTGCATCAGCTCGCGCAGCTCGCTGCTCCAGTCCAGCTTCAGATGCTGGACTGCGCTTGGGCTGCATAAGTAGTCCAGCGCCTCCAGCGCGGACAACTGCAGCCCCTCTACCTCCATCGATTCTGTAACATCGATGAACGTGCCGTAAAAAGAGGGCTGATGCCAAGCGAACAGCAGCCCCTTCAAATCATAGGCATCACTCACGCCGCCGTTATACCGGGAGCCCCACCAAAAGAAGCAGCCCGGAGCTATCCATCTGGCATGAACCGTAATTGCAGACGAGTCGATCATGGAATCCACTTCCCTTTCCGAAGCTCCTCTTGAAATGCCCTCAGGCGGGAATATCGTGTAGCCAGCCGATAAATATATTCCTCCCACGTGTTAGGCTTATCGAGCTTTTTATAGTAGGCATGCAGCTTTTTGAGCATCTTCACGGCCATGGAATAGGCGTTCCGGTTCTTCTCTGCAATGCTTCGCTCCACTGCTTGATGATAGAGCGGAAGCAGGAGGGAAGGATCGTGACTTTCCACCGTCTTCAAATCCAGTGCATACAGATTGAGCGGCGAGACGCGATTGGCGATCTGCAGGTCTACCCAAGCCTTGAACCTATGGGCTTTGAGCAAGTAAGCTGTATAAAAATAATATGTGCGCGGCAGCAGGGCAATCATCACGTCTACCCATTCGCCGTCATCAGGCTGTCGGCTGACCGCTTCCATCCAGTACGTGCAAAATGTCCGCAGCTCTTCCTGCTGCGCCCTTTGCATGGAGGGGAGCAGCCACCGCAGCCAGGACAGCATTCGTTCCCACTGCTGGTTCTCATAACAGTGGTGCAAATAGAGGAAATAGTCGCGAGCCTCTCGCTTGGTCAACTCCTCCAACTGCTTGCGGGCTTGCTCGTCCTTGCCTTCCATCACGTCAAAATGAGCCGTCGCCACCAATATGGCGTCCCTGCGGCGAGGCTGGAGCCCTACCTTGGAAGCGAGCAGCTTCAGACGTTTCTTTTCCTTGGCTATTCGCTCCGGTTCTTCCGTCAACCGCCACCAGATGCTGCGGTAGCCTAGCAGCCAATCAAGCGGAGTGTCCTTGCCGCTTAATGCCGCTTCGCCCAGTAGGGTCAGCGTTTCATTCAATGCAGCGACATGCCGTTTGACCAGTGACTGAATGTCCAGCTCAGGAAGCAGCTTCGTAAGCTGATCCATGCATTGCTTGGCTACCGTTTTGCAGCCCGTCTCAATATAGTGAGACATATAGGAGGTTTTGGTATCGGAATAAAACTGCTCAATCTTGCGCATGACGAACAGCAGCACATGCAATTCATAAAGCGTACGAAGTGAGGGCTCCCACGCCTCCGCTATAGGCTTGAGCGAATCTTGAGCCGTCGAATAAAACTGCTCGATCGAATGCTGTTGGGATAGAGAATAGCCGTAAAATTGCTGGTCAAAAAAACGATGCCAATAATCCGGCAGCTGATCGGCTTGAGGCGCCTCCAAGCGCTCCTGTTTTTTCTCCATTTTCGTACTAGTAACCGTTCGCGTCTGCTGTTGGCGATTTTTGACCCGAATGGCCTGCTTAAGGTGCTGCAGCAGCAGTTCCGGGCGTGCGAACGGTGCATATAATGTGAAAATAACAGAAGCCATATGCTTGCAGTAGCCGTCATAGGGACAACTACACTCGCTTTTCTCGAAGCGATCCAGATCGAGGATGACCTCATAGGCATGATTACCGCGAACGAGAGCGCGGATTTCTACACCATGTACCAGCTCTACCTCGGATACGCGGCGTTTATGGAAATACTCCCATCCTTGTTCAAGGACAGTGAGATCGAAATCATGCTGCATCCGTTCGATCAAAAAGTTCATTCGGTTTTTCGGGAGTTGCAGCTTCAACATAGGAAACGTTCCGCCTCCGAACTAGTTTGTATCCTTACAGTGTAACAGATTTTGGATACAAATGCTTTATTTCCGTGCGGTTGCATGAGAAGGATTTTTCAGGTTAAAATGCTTAGTAAGCATTTTCATTCCATTTTTATCCGGAAGGACTGACGTTACATGGGAATTAAATTCGCCCGTGAATATAATGACATTATTGACGACTTTACCCAAGCTTTACACAGTATCGACGAATGTTATGCTTTTTTGGAGATGACACCGGACGACTGGAACGAGTTGGACAGCGAGGAGCAGCAGGAATGTATGAAAACGTTGGCTGACGATCTGTTCTATGGTTTAGGTACGGAGCCTAAAATGCGTGTAGGCAGCTGTATGGTCAACCACGACAGAGAAAAGCATGTCATTGTCATTTACCATGAAGGCAAGCTGATCAGCGTGGTCTATTTGGTCTAATGGATCTGCTTCTTTACGGTCAAGTGACAAGGGAGGGGAGTGTCCCTTATGAATTGGGTTAAGATGACAGAGGAGGAAATCGCTGTTAAGCTGGAACAGGCGGTTGGCTGGAGCAGGGAAGATGGCAAATGGATCGTCAAAACGTTCCGTTTTGCGGCTTATATGGATGGAATTCAATTCGTGCAGGAAATCGCTCGCATATCGGAGCAGGAATTGAATCATCATCCGCTGATTGCCATCGACTACAAGCTCGTTAGGCTGCGCCTGACCTCCTGGCGAGCAGGAGGCTTGACAGACCTGGATTTTGAGGCAGCCTCCCGTTATGATGCTGTTTTTGACCGGAATCAGGATTTATAGTAAAACTGCGGGACTTTTCCAGACCATACAGTGGAACATTTCCATACCGGTGGGAGTCATCCGCTCGTAGGTGTCGGTTTGGACAAACCCGGCTTTTTCATACACGCGGTAAGCGCGTATATTCCATATGAGCACCTCCAAATCAATTTCGTTGGAAGGTGCTTTTCGTTTGGCCTCAGCCACAATCGCTCGAACGAAATCAACCCCGTATCCTTGTCCGCAGAAATCTGGGCGCATCCCGAGTCCAAGGCGTGTGACTCCGACTAAGGGAAATAGTTGAGCAAACCCTGCGAGCAAACCGTCCGAATCGATGACTGCGCGGTACTGCTCCTCCCGGAGTGTAGCATCAGCGAACTCTTCTTGTTCCGCCACCATCTGCTCCCAAGGCCGCCAGTTATAGATATCATAAGGCACAGGGTAGTTCCAGGTACATATTTCCCGACAATGCTCTTCTGTTAAGGGAATGATACGAAAATTGGATGCCGTGTGCAAGGCGCACTCAACTCCTTTTCCAATAATTTTCCATACTCCATTGTACAGAGTAGGGACTCTTTTGTCGACCTGCTGTGATTTTGATTATTTCCACATTTTGTTCATCTGCCATTCCGTTGTATACTAGAAGAAAACATTTATCTTCAGCAAAGGAAGTGAACTTTCGATGCAGCATATTGTAACTCAGGAATGGTTATTTGAGCACGGAACCGATGAACATATCGTTATTGTAGACTGCCGATTCTTATTGGGCATGGGCAACTCCGATGCTGGTCGCAAAGCTTATGAGCAGGATCATATTCCAGGCGCCGTTTATATCGATTTGGAGAAGGATATGTCCGCAACAATTACCGAGCATGGCGGACGTCACCCGCTGCCGGATATGGAGCGTTTTGCCCAAGTAGTTGGAGCAACCGGTATCAGCAAGGAATCAACGGTTATTGCTTACGACGACCAGGGTGGGGCGATGGCCTCGCGTTTTTGGTGGATGCTTCAATATGCAGGGCATACGCAAGTTTTCCTGTTAGACGGAGGGTACGCCAAATGGAAGGCAGCAGGCTATCCGGTAACAGACGAACCTCCTGCGGTGCACGAGGCCGTGTTTGTGCCAAAGCTGCAAAGCTCTATGCTGGTCAGTATGGAGGAAGTGAAGGAGCGTATAGGACGGCCGGGAACCGTATTGATCGATTCTCGCGAAGAGCGCAGATATCTTGGCTTGGAAGAAGCCATTGATCCAGTGGCGGGACATATTCCTTCTGCAAAAAACTACTTCTGGAAGCAAAGTCTGAATGAAGAGGGCAGTTGGAAGGACGCGACAGCGCTGCGCGAGCAGTTCGCGGAGTTGCAAAATGCCGATGAAATTATCGTCTATTGCGGATCTGGTGTAACAGCTTGTCCTAATGTGCTGGCGCTTAAGGAAGCGGGATTAGGAAATGTGAAGCTTTATTCGGGCAGTTGGAGCGATTGGGTGTCATACGAGGATAATCCGGTGGCGACAGGAAAAGAGGATTAGGTTTTTTTAATATGAGTTTAAGGGCTGCACCAGGTTGAGGAAAGACCTGGTGCAGCCCTCTTTAGGTTATTTCTGCAAAGTGCTTGCTAGTGTCAGTTCTTGGCATATTGATTCATTTTAACACTGGATTCCCTAACAATGAGCCGAGGCTCGAATTCCACACGTTCATACCCGGATGTGTTTGGATATTGAATACGTTTAAGCAGCAGCTCCGCTGCAAGTCTTCCTACTTCGCTGCCCATAATGGAAACCGAGGTAATCTGAGGTGTCGTGACCGTCGCCCACAGATTGTTATCGATACCTGCAATCGCTACATCCTCCGGCACTCGCACTCCAAGCTCCTTGAGCCGATTCACGATGCCAATGGCAACCATGTCGTTCACGGCGTAGATGGCATCTGGCATATGCTTTAAGCTGTAAAAATAGTTTGCTGCCTGACGGCCCGTTTCGAATGAAAAATCTTCCCCAAAATAGACAAGGGACGGGTCCACGTGGCTGAGCGACTGTTCATAAGCGAAATAACGCTCTTCAATCTTTTGCTTTGGTGCCCCTGCATAAGCGATTCTACTGCGTCCAATCTGCAGTAGATGCTCCATTACAAGCTTGCCCTCCTGGCGAGCCATGCCGACAATATCTGCATTGAGCTCCTCACTCATTTTTTTACCGTAGTTAATGACAGATACAGGGATGCCTGCTTGATTAATCATAGGCTCCAATTGCTTAGGGTATGCCAAAGGCATTATAACAAGCCCGTCCACATGTAGCTGATCCAGCTCCCGCAGCGTCTCCAACTCAAGCATTGCATTCCCCAGTGTGTTAATTTGTACAACTCTATATCCGTGCTGCTTGGCAGCCTGCTCGACCGACCAGGCAATGTCCGGAATAATCGCATTCCGAATATCTGGAACAGCCAGCGCAATCTGGCGGGTTTGGCGAATTTTCAGGCTTTGGGCCGAAGTATTAGGGGTAAATCCCATCTCTTCAACGACCTGCAGTATCTTAGCCTTCGTCTTGGCGCTGATGCCTTTGCTATTGTTAAGTGCGCGGGAAACGGTTGCTATCCCGACACCGGCTTGTTTCGCCACATCCTCAATCGTCAGCTTTTTATTGTTCACCATAAGTGAATGGTCCTTTCGTTACGGAATCGTTTCCACACTTATTCCGCTAACTCCTATTTATATTCTTATTATAACATAGCACGTCTCCCGCATAACGAGATGTCGCATAAAAACGAGAAAGAACCCAGTTTTCCGGCAAAAAAGCCCGCTGAAGCAACTACTTGTCAATTGACAGTTTGACGATATTGTGACATGATAGGTACCGGAAACGTTTCCTATTATTATTATTAATATGGGAAATCATATCAATTATTATCTTAATTCCTACAGGGAGATGACTAATATGCAAGCGTTAAGATGGCATGGTGTGAAGGACTTGCGTGTAGAAACGATTGAGGAGCCGACCCCCAAAAAAGGGCAGGTAAAAATAAGAATCGAAGCATGCGGCATTTGTGGAAGCGATCTGCATGAATATGCTGCAGGTCCTATTTTCATTCCTGAGGGAACACCCCATCCGCTGACGAATGAAAAAGCACCTATCGTAATGGGGCATGAATTTTCCGGTCAGATCGTAGAGGTTGGTCAAGAAGTAACCCGATTCCAGGTCGGCGACCGCGTCGTGGTTGAGCCTGTATTTTCATGCGGAACATGTGAATCTTGTAAGCATGGCAAATACAACCTTTGCGATAAAATGGGCTTCCTGGGCCTTGCCGGGGGAGGCGGAGGTTTCTCGGAGTATGTAGCGGCAGATGAGCATATGGTTCACAAAATTCCGGACAGCCTCTCCTATGAGCAGGGTGCATTGGTCGAGCCGTCAGCTGTTGTGCTGTACGCCGTTCGTTCGAGCCAGCTGAAAGTAGGCGATCGTGCGGTTGTTTTCGGTACAGGTCCTATTGGCCTGCTTCTCATTGAAGCTTTGAAAGCTTCCGGAGCATCCAAAATCTATGCTGTTGAGCTGTCAGAAGAGCGTCGAAATAAAGCTGTAGAGCTGGGTGCTATTGGTCTGAATCCAGCCGATACGGATGTTGTAGCAGAAATCCAACGCCTCACTAATGGCGGAGCTGACGTATGCTATGAAGTGACCGGCGTACCTGCCGTATTGAACCAAGCTATTGCTTCGACTAAAATGAGCGGTCAAATTATGATTGTCAGCATTTTTGAGCGAGAGGCATCCATCCACCCTAACCAAATTGTATTGAAAGAACGCAATATTGCCGGCATCATCGGCTACCGCGATGTTTTCCCTGCGGTCATCAGCCTGATGCAGCAAGGCTATTTCCCGGCAGACAAGCTGGTGACTAAGCGGATTGAGCTTTCCAATATTGTAGAGGAAGGCTTCGAGACACTTATCAAAGAGAAAAGCCAGATCAAAATTATTGTTACTCCAAAGAGCAAATAATACACTTGGATAGCAATATGAACTCATTCATGGAGTAGGACAAGAAGCCGTTTAATAAGCGGTTTAAGGGCTGTGACAGGCTGCCGGGAGGCACTTATCACAGCCTTTTTTGGCATTGTGTTTTATAATCAATATAAAACTTATAATAATGTTGGGAGCAAAAACTAACCTAAGGGAGGAATAAGAATAAGTATGAACTCAATAAAGGAAGATCAAGGAGAGAGCCAGTCTAGAAAGGTTGTGGCAGGACTTTTTCTCTCGTTGGATGGCGTAGTGGACTCCCCTGAAAGCTCGCCCCATAAATGGACGAATCAAGAAATAATGGAGCGGATAGCGGTTGGTGTAGCTCAAGCAGACACGGTATTGGTTGGTTCGCACACCTACTCACTTTTGGCTCAGTATTGGCAGCTTCAAAGCAACGATATCCCGATGGCTAACTTCTTGAATAACTCTCCCAAATATGTGGTGTCCCATACTTTGGATAGGCTCGAGTGGCAGCCTGCTATCTTGATTAAGGGAGGTCTATTTGAGGAGCTTGCGAAGCTTAAGCTGAGTCCCGGCAAAAACATTCAGATCCCTGGCAGCCCAACCTTGGTACGTTCGCTGCTGCGTGAGGGGCTGTTGGATGAGCTCACCCTTAATATTTGTCCGGTCGTAGTGGGCTCAGGTACAAGGCTATTTGACGATTTGAAGCAAGTAAATCTCAAGCTAGTGGACTCGAAGGCTTACAGTAATGGAGTAGTTGGCGTAACCTATCGGCCAGTGTGATCTTTGGGTGACAGGGAGGGAGGTGAAGAGTCCAGAGGTGAAGTCGGGTGTAAGGTTGGAGGCTTGTGCTCAAGATTTGCGGGACAGTCGATTCGAAAGGCTGGAGATAGGTATGTTCAATACTAGAGAGAATCGTATGAGCTTATAGAGCACTTAATAAAAGCGAGCTGTAAGCTCATACGGTTCCTTCTCTTATTCACTAATTTCTGAAACCGTTAGAATCACCGGGCAATGATCACTGCCGATTATTTCCGTATCAATTTGTGCATCGGCTAGAAAGGGACTCAGTCTGGACGAAGCAAGGAAATAATCAATTCGCCACCCCACGTTCCGTTCCCTCACCTTAGGCATGTAGGACCACCAGCTATACATATCCGTCCGCTCAGGATAGAAATGTCGGAAAGTATCAACAAATCCAGCGCCCAGCAGCTGAGTCATTTTGTCCCGTTCTTCCGGAGTGAAGCCGGAGTTGTTCTGATTCGATTTTGGATTCTTTAAGTCAATTTCTTGATGGGCAACGTTCAGATCCCCGCAAACAATGACAGGCTTATTAGAGTCCAACTGTTGAAGGTAAGTGCGAAATCTTTCCTCCCACTCCAGCCTGTACTCCAATCTGGACAGGTCACGCCGAGCATTAGGAGTATATACATTGACGAGATAAAAAGCTTCGAACTCCAGCGTAATGATCCTTCCTTCGTACTCTTGATCCTCTTCAATGCCATATCGTACGGAAAGCGGCTTTATTTTGGTGAAGACGGCCGTCCCGGAATAACCTTTTTTAATAGCATGATTCCAGTATTGATGGTACGAGCCTTCCAACTCCAAGCTGATTTGCCCTTCCTGAAGCTTTGTTTCCTGTACACAAAAAATATCTGCTTCGCATTGCTTGAAGTAGTCATAAAATCCTTTGTTCACACAAGCCCGTAGGCCATTGACGTTCCAGGATACCAGTTTCATCATCTATCTCCTTACAGCTTTCTAGTCATCTTTTTCAGTGTATCATAGATTCCTAGTTCTTAGGACGGTTTGTAAAGATTGTCATGTAGGGAGAAAAAGATGGTTTAAACCAAATAATCGATGATGAATGATTTGTTGCTCGAAGAAGAGTATAGTAATGATTCACGAATCTTTATAACATCCTGATAACTTCCGAGGTGGCTCAACATGAAAGCATTAATATTTGAACAGTTTGGCGGACCAGAGGTTCTCCGCTATACGGAGGTGCCGGCGCCGCAGTTAATACCTTCAACGATTCTGGTAAGGATGAAAGCAGTAGGATTGAATTTTGCGGATATTTACCGTAGACGGGGCAACTATCATTTAGCGGGGGAGCCGCCGTACATCCTTGGTTATGAAGGTGCAGGGGTTGTAGAACAGGTAGCACCGGGTGTAACGCAGCTCAAACCGGGGGATCGTATTGCCTTTGCCGATGTGCCTTATGCGAATGCAGAGCTAGTGCAGGTGCCAATCGAGAAAGCCATTCCTTTGCCGGAAGACATAAGCTTTGAAACGGCCGCTTCCGTCCTGCTGCAGGGGATGACGGCACATTATTTAACCCGGGACAGCTACAGACTGCAGCCTGGCGACGAAGTATTGGTCCATGCCGCCGCTGGAGGTGTAGGCCAGCTTCTCATTCAGCTTGCCAAGCTGAATGGCTCGAGAGTGCTCGGGCTCACCTCATCGCCGGCCAAACGCGAGATTGCCCTAGAGGCAGGAGCCGATGAGGTGCTGCTCTACGACAGCAACTGGGTGCAGACGGCCAAGCGCTGGTCTTCCGAAGGAAGAGGACTTACGGTCGCCTATGATTCGATCGGCTCTACGCTAATGGACAGCTTTGAATCGGTTAGGACGAAAGGTACTGTTGTTTTCTTCGGTATGGCAGGGGGGATCCAGCTTTTGTCGACCCTCGGATGCTAATGGATACCTCCAAAACGCTAACAGGCGGAGATTTGTGGAATCATGTAACGACGCTGGCGGACAGGGTACGCCGAGCCAATGATTTATTTGCCTGGATTCGTGAAGGGCGCATCAGACTGGAGCCATCTAAGATCTTTCCGTTAAGTGAAGGGGCAGATGCGCACAGGCTGCTGGAGAGCCGGCAAAGCACCGGAAAGATCATTTTGATTCCGTAGAGCTCGAGCTGATGGGCTAATGGATCGACTTAATAAATAGTAAAACTTAAGCCATCCCCTAAGGATGGTTTAAGTCTGTTGAGAAACCTGTTTTCCGGGGAATACGCTATATAGGCAAGTAGGGTATGCCTCCCTCAGAGCTGATTATAGTTAAGGGATAAGCACCATTCGACCGGAATTCATACGCTGATCAAAACGAGCGTGTGCCTGAGCGGCTTCCGCCATCGAGTAGACTTCCGTAGGGATCCTCATTTTTCCTTCTTTAATCCATTCTGTCAGGAGCTGCATGAATTCAGGCCAAAATTGACGATATGGCATTCCATTGGTCCGGGTAATGAATAAGGAGCCTTTTTCCTGAAGAGTCATCAGATCAACTGGAGGGATGAAGCCGCTAGCTTGACCGTAAATAATCAAATAGCCGCCAAGCCCGAGGCTGTCGAGGTTGGCTTCGAATGTATCTTTTCCGACTCCGTCGTAAACGACATGAACTCCACGCCCTTCTGTGATCTTTCTTGCTTCTTGTGCAATATCTGCTTTGCTTGAAATAATCACTTCATCCGCTCCATACTGACGGGCAATGTCGCCTTTTTCTTCTGTTGAGGTTACTCCTATAACACGCCCGCCCCGCAGTTTAGCCATCTGAACCAATAGAACCCCTAAGCCTCCAGCGGCGGCTTGAATCAGGCACCAGTCGCCCGGATGAATGGGGTAAGCCTTGTGAGTGAAAACATAGGCCAGAAACCCTTGCGTGATGCCGGCAGCCGATTGATTCCAATCGAGCTCGTCTGGAATCCGCATGACTCGGTCAGCCTTGGTCACCGTATGAGTCGCATAGGTACCGGTTCCACCGAAGCACAATACCCGGTCTCCCGTTTTTAGATGAGTTGGACAGCCGGGTCCAAGCATCTCCACTTCGCCTACCCCTTGACTACCAAGTGTTAATGGAAGCTCGGATACTAGCCCGCCTTGATTCTTATAAAAGGGTTGGTTGACCAGCTCGCCGCGGCGATGTTGAACATCAAGAAAATTAATCGAGGCAGCGTGAATACGAACAAGCACTTCATCAGGCCCTGGAGTCAAAGGGGAAATATCTTCAAATTGCATGAGTTCTGGACCGCCATAGGTATGAATTCGGACGGCTTTCATAGGAATCACTCCTCAAGTACATATATTGTTTCTTGGAAACAATAATAACAAAGGAATGGAATGGATGTCAATATTGTTTCGAGGAAACTTTATTTTAATGTTAGTTGCTGTTATACTGAAGAAAAAATTGCAGTCCAAGGGTGACTTTATGGGAAACAGCCGTTATTTTACAGAGGAAGCCAACAAGGGGAAGTTGATTACACAAGTTATGGAGCTAGTCGAGCAAATCGGCAAGCGTATACAAGCGGAGGATGACGAGGAGCATCGCTGGCTTCTTCAGCATTGCACCAATTTGGCATTACAAAAGCTTTTGAAGGATATGACCGTGATGGAGCTTCATGTCGTCGATGCGGTTGGACGTTTGGAGCCTGTAAATGGGATTACCATCTCCAAGACCTTCGGTATTCCTAAAGGAAGTGTGTCCAAAATCACGCGCAGGCTGATGGGAAGGAAGCTAATTCAATCCGAGTTTTTGCCTAATAATAAAAAAGAAATTTTGTTTGTTACAACTCCTCTCGGAAAAGAGCTTTTCGAGCTGCATCATGCGATGCACCAACAAATAGAACGCAACGCGATACAGTTTCTTCAAAAATATGAAAGTGAAGAATTAGCGCTTGTCAGTCGCATTCTTAAAGATTCTCTTGAAACGTCCTGGGTGAATTCGGAACCGCGTGTGCATGATGACAGGGAGGAAGCAGAATAACAGAATACAGCTGATGATGGGAATAACGATTCTTTCAGAGACCAAGAGTCCCGCCTCATGAGATGGAGACGGGACTTCATTTGTAGAGAAACCTATGTTTATAGCTTATAGCGGCGTTGTCTTGAAGCTATCGGAAGACGGTTTACGTCCCCAAGGTGTTCCGAGAAATGGCAGTGCCCAACGATCCAGCCCGTACCAGCCTGCATTTTTCCAAGCAAGCACCAGCCATGTGGCCAGAATAAACAGGATCGGATTCGTGCTCAACGTTCCCGCGAATAAGAAGCTGGCGTTCATGATGCCGCCGAAGAAGGCGGCAATTCCTGTTAACAATCCTAAGATTAGACCAAGGCCTACCAGCAGCTCGCCAAAAGCGACGAAGAACCCGAAAACTTTAGCATTGGGCAATACGATATTTTCCAGAAAGCCCGCGTACCAGCTCGTTACGTCCTTACCTGCCTCCGCTTTAGCCAAGGCTCCCTTAATGAACCCTTGCAGAGCGGTTCCTGCTTTATCCCCGGTCCATGCAGGGTTAGTCACTTTACCCCAACCCGATGTAACCCATGTGTAGCCAACATATAGCCGGATGATTAACCATATCCAACCTGCTCTTGTACTGCTGAATAAAAAGTGGGATACGGGATTTTCGGGTATCATGATTTCATTTTTACTCATAGAACCAACCTCCTTAATAGGTGAAAAGCAATTTCAAACTGTGGAATATATTGGATGGCCTTATTGTAACGTGTGCTCGTAGTTTTATATGTGATTATAATCACAATATTCCTTATCTGGAGTTATTTTCACAAAAATAGATCTAAAGAGTAAGAAGCCGGATGTGGTTTGGGAGTGTTAAGGATTTCATTCCACTGTCGTTGTATAATGGTAGTTATTTAAGATAAGGAAGGGTGAAGCGGGATGAGAATCGCAGCGGTATCTGGCAGCTTACGCAAGGTTTCCTCCAATACGAAATTGCTGCAGGCAGCTGCAGCTTTGGCAGCAGAGGGAATGGAGATACAGCTATTCGAAGGGATAGGGGAGCTTCCGCATTTTAATCCTGATCTGGATGGGGACGAGCCGCCAGCTTCGGTTATCGAGTGGCGGAAGTCGCTTCAGGAGGCCGATGGAGTGATTCTTTGTACCCCTGAATATGCGAACGGTGTTCCAGGGGTTTTGAAGAACGCTTTAGATTGGATTGTGTCCTCAGGGGAGTTTCTGGATAAACCGACGGCTATTATTAGCGCCTCGCCATTGGCTACAGGTGGGAAGGTTGCACATGCATCATTGGTATTGACCCTTCAGATGATGACGGCAAAATTGTTTGATGGTGGGCAGCTAAGCATTCCGTTGATATACAAAAAACTGAACGAGCAGGGGGAATTTACGGACGAGGCAACGGTGGAGGAAATAAAGGCGCTGCTGCAAGCGCTGGCTAAGGCTGTAAAGAGTCGGGGATAACATTCATCGAGGGAGTGCGGCGCTCAATAGATTAAGAGCAGCCTGGTGGCCGCTCTATTCGTTCTTCAATATCGTTCGGTAGACGTCGATGGCCTGCGCCCTCGACGTTTTTAAATCTACGATGGCATGGGGCTGAGGAAGGTGGATCGCTTGATTGGACAAAGAGGCCAGCTCGGGCAGCCATCTTCGGATATAGTTACCTTCCGGATCATGCGTTTGCGACTGCGTCACGGGATTCATAATACGGAAGTAAGGAGCCGCGTCGAAGCCGAGCGAGGCGCACCAAAGCCAACCTCCGCGATTCAATGTATTATCGTAGTCGGCCAGCTTACAGCGGAAATAATGCTCTCCATAAGTAAAGGGGCAGAGCAAATTTTTGGTGAGAAACATGGCGGTGATCATCCTCAGACGATTAGGCATCCAGCCTGTCGCATTCAGCTCAGTCATAGCTGCGTCCACAATGGGGATACCGGTCCGCGCCTCACACCATGCTTGAAAATGATGGCTATCCAGCTTAGAAAGATCGTAACGCATCTCGTATCGGAAAAAGTCGGCGTCGAACCGTGCTTGGTAAATATAAAAATCGCGCCAAGCAAGCTGGCGCAGCCAGGCCTCGCGTTGCGGGTACTCAAGCAGCGCTTCGTATACGGCGCGCACAGACAAGGCGCCGACGTTCAAGTGGCGGCTGAGCCGACTTGTCGCTTCGTCCGCGTAGCGGTCGCGCCCGTCGGCGTAGCCGCCGAGTCGCTCCGCGAGGAAGCCGCCCAGCACGCGGTACGGATCGATCGCTGCCGCGCCCGATCCGCCTCCGTGCGCGGCTTCCACGTCGTCGGCAAGGCACGCCGCGAGCTCGGGCGGCAGCGCATAGGCGTCGGCTGCGCCCTCAGCGAGCTCCGCTTGGGCGAGCTCCCGCACATGCGCGGCGAACGCCGGCCGGTAGAAGTGGAGCAAGTACTCGCTCCACTTCCGGTAAAACGGCGTGAACATCTTGTACGGCTCGCTGCGGCCGCTCCAGCGCTGGAAGTCGCGCGGGTCCGCAAGCGACTGCTCGCCGAACGCGGTGACGGCCACGCCTGCCTCATGAGCGGCTTCGCGCAGCTCACGGTCCCGATGCGTCGCATAAGGCGTGTAGTCCTCGTGGAACACGAGCTCCTCCACCGAATGCGACGACAGCAGCCCGCTCACCACCTTGGTGGGCTCGCCGTACAGCACGTGCAGCCTTCGGCCCGCTGCACGGTATAGCCGCTGCAGCCGCGCTACATGCTGCAGGAAGTTCTTGCCGCTGTGCTCGCGGTATCGTTCATGCTTCAGTATGAACGGGTCGAGGATCAGCACATGCAAGCTCGGCTTGCGCCGTTCGCTTATATAATCAAATGCGGGGAGGTCGTCCACCCGCAGATCCTTGCGGTGCACAAACAGAATCATGGGTTACATCCCCCTCCATCTGGATACAATTGGAACCTTAATGAAAACGTTTCATTTGCAACCTTTTAGGTTAAACATTCGTATAGAAGAAAGAGAGCCCTGCAGGTTGGTCCGAACGCTGGAGACGTTGCGGATCAAACGCTGAGGGCTTCAAAAAGAAAGTTCAAATAAAATGTTTCTATTTGTTGTCGGTCATCAGTTGTTGGAACTGGTCGTCCGACAGAATGCGTTTCGCAGTGACAAAGCGTTTCGTATAGTACGAGTCGCTAAGCTTAGTCACTGTCACACCTTGGTTCGTGGCGGAGTGGTAGAACTTTCCGTCACCAACAAAAATACCTACATGCGAGATTCCTTTGCCATCCGTGTTATAGAACACGAGATCGCCTGGGCGAAGCTCATCTTGGGACACTGTTGTACCGATTCCTGCTTGTCCTTTAGACGTATGAGGCAAATCGATATCGAATTTTGCGAAGACGAAGGAAGTGTAGCCAGAGCAATCGAAGCCTTTGGCAGTAGTGCCTGCCCATTTGTAAGGAGCTCCCAGCTCTTCGTTCACGGCTTGACTTAGCGGCGTTTCCGCAAAAGCGCTTCCTACTTGAATGCTGCAAAACAGTGCCACAGAAACGGCAAAACCTAAAAACTTTTTCAAAGGAAATTTTCCCCTTCCGGTGCCTACGAGGTTAGCTTAAGGGTTCGGTTGAAGGCTCCCTATGATCACTCTGTTGCGAGATCAATTCACCCGGGTTTTGGATCCCCCGTTTTCCATTGCGTGGAAATTCGGCAATATGTACGTTTTTTTGTTACGACTACAAGAATTCGATCAAAAATGCCTTTTTCCTCCTGCTGTCAAAAAAAATTCACAATTATAAAGGTTATTTTGATATTTTTTTTATTTTTTCACGAAAATTAGAAAATGCAAAGGTTTTCATTGATGCATTTTGACCTCTATGTAGTTTGTGATCGTTAATATAAATACATAATTCGACAAATTCATGATTCGTTTGACATTTGTTTTTGCTTTGAAATCCAGCATTACTTTCTGTAGTGGATCCGCTCTCGGATGAGTGCTATTGACTTTATGGAAAAAATCTGTTATCTGACATGGGATGGAAAGATATAAAGCAGAAATATAATCAATCACGCAAAGAAAACCGTCGCAGCTTCCAATGGAAGTGGACGGTTTTCTTTGTAATGGATGGCATGAAGATGTGGGCAATCTAGTAAGGTTACTCGCTTTTGGCGCTCCATAAGGCGTATTGGGTTGTAATCTCCCACATTTTGCAGAACATATGAACGAAGCGGTAGGCTTGGAAGCCGAGAAGAGCGAGGAACCCGGCCCAGATCATGGTGGAAGTCATAACCGCAGCTGTAATGAGCAGGCCGATCAGCATGACAATGATAGCGAGCAGGAGCACCGGCAGAACGTTCCGCAGCAATATCGAAACTGAGAAAAATGGAGATTTGCCGGATACTTTCCCGAATTGCAGGTACATGAATAAGGTTTGCAGGATGAACATATAGGCGAGATAGGCGCCCAATAACGGCAGTATGTCCTGTGCAGCCCCGTAGAGGGTAACCTGCTTTCCGTATAGTTGGGTCGCTTTGGGGACCAGCCAATACAGTGGTCCAAGCTGTAGAGCCATCTGTGCAAGGTAGTAGCCGAAGAAGGGCAGTGCCAGCTTCCGCATACCTTGAACGAAGCGATAGCCTGCATTTAATTCGGTATGCTTGAGAGAATAGTACACGCCTGCATTCAGCAGTGGAGTGAGCAGCATGCGCGCGAGCAGCAGCCCGATCCCCCAGCCGATGTAGGAATGAAGCAGATCGGTCTTCGTGATTTGGAAGTGTCCCTCCACCCAGAACAGCTGCACCGCTTCACGGGACAGCTCTTTGCCTGGATAGCGGCGGAGCAGGGGAAAGACTATGGAATGAATCATATCGAATAGTGCCAATCCCCATAGCAAATTGTAAATAAATAGCGTACATACCGTAAAAGGTTGGTTCCAGGCTAGGGTCCAGCCGTTTTTTATTATTTTCAACATTGGAGCTTATTCACCTCACCACGCGACCCAGCCGAACAAGGTCTCGATTAATTTGACGACACCCACATTCCAACGAATCGACAGCTTGCTGTCCACGTCGGTTTTCATAAAGCTGTTGATTCGTTTGTTTTCCAGCACGATGGAATGTTGTGGATCAATAGAGGCATAATCCAAAGGTGCTGTATGGTTCAGCTTGAACTGGACGTCGGAATCGATTCCATCCCAAGTTTTATCGATTTGTGAGCCGTCAGCGAAGTGGAAGCGAATAGGAACCGTTGGATAGGTGCCGCCAAGCTTTTGGATTCGCACCAAATTTTCATACAAGGGCTGTCCGTCCTGGACAATGCTTTTGGTTTGAATGCCGGTAACGGAATAGTCGACCATCAGTCCGTTATAAATATATTGATCGAAGAAACCCGCCCAGCTGGTTTTGGTCACATCCTCCAGTACCTTTTGGAAATCGGAAGTTGTTGGGTGCTTGAATTTCCACCGCTGGAAATACGTCTTCATCACACGGTCCATCGTATCGCGGCCTATTTGCTGTTCAATCGATTTAAGCACCAGCTTGGCCCGAATATAAACATTTTCCGCATATTCACTATGGCCCCGGTAGCTCCACGAATCCTGCTTGAGCGCTTCGGGAGAGGTCATATAGCTGGATTCAACGAGCAGATTCGGTTTGACGCCGTATTCTAGCTCCATCAGCTTATCTTCAGCGTAGGAGGTAAAGCCTTCGTCCAGCCAAGCTTCCTCGAACTCGTTGTTAGCGACCATGCCATACCAGAATTGATGCCCGATCTCGTGAACGATGACTCGTTCTAGCTCCAAGTCCGGCTGATCGTCAGCTGCACCCCATCCAGTAACAAGGGTCGGATATTCCATCCCGCCTGCTCCGTTTCCATTTTCCGGAGGAATGACGATCGACAGGGTGGAGTAAGGATAGGTGCCATACCATTGGGAGAACCTTGCTAAAGCCTTTTTCGCCGCAGTCATATAACGGCTCTTGAGTGCTTCGTGTTTAGGATCGAGATACAGCTTGATGCGGACTCCTGGTATTTGTTGTGTCGCGTAGGGTTCTTCATAATAAATGAAGTTAGGGGAAGCCGCCCAGGCGAAATCATGCACATCATCTGAATAGAAGGAGTACGTTTTTGTTTTCCCGTCATCGGCCGGCGGTTTCGTAGGAAAGCCAGTAGCTGCTACAGTGTAGCTTGTAGGCACCTTAATGCGAACATCGAAAATACCGAAATCCGCATAAAATTCCGAGTTGCCATGGTATTGGTGCAAATTCCAGCCCTCGGCTTTACGGCCTCTTGTACCGGCGGGTTCATAAACGGCGATTTTGGGGAACCACTGTCCGGCCATAACGAAGTCGTCGGCATACCCCATTCTGGCGAATACAGCGGGGAGTTGGACAGAGAATAGGGTCTTCAGCGTGATTCGTTCTCCCGGATGGATCGCTTTGGGCAGCGTGATTTTCATTAAGGTGCGATCGTCCTTGTTTCCGTCATCCGGCTGAACATATTCCATTTTGGAGACGAGCTCCTCGCCTTCCATGGTTTTGATGCTGCTAATGTCCATGCTGCCGGTATTGTTGTCTTTGCTTTTGTCTTCACGCAGCTTGCCGCCGGATTCTTTCATGAACGTTGTTTTTTTGGAGTTGAATGCGTTGGGATACAAATGGAAGTAAAGCTCTTGTACCGGCTGATTGCCCGGATTTTGCCAGGTCATTGTTTGCGTGCCGGCAATCTGCTTCTTCTGAGCATCGAGCTCCACATTCATATGGTACTCAACAATGCGAGAGCTGAGCGGCTGTGGAGCTGGCTTCTCGATAGGCTTGGCCGGCAGACTGGGAGGCGCTGGAGTCGTCGGCTCGTTCATTCGTGCGGACACAGGCTTGGCCAGCGGCTGCAGCTGAAGTCCCAGCGAGGAACCGTCTGCTTGAGACAGATCAAATTGATACGACTGAAAGTCGGGCTCTCCCTTCAAGGATGAGGAGGTCATGGGGACGGGATTCGGTGCCAGCGAGCCCAATAGTTCCGCACCCTCTCGCAGGTCGGCTAGAGAGAAAGGAATTTGCGCCGGAAGGCTGCCAACCGGCAGGGCTTGGCTTGCAAATGTTGCTCCGCTGGTAAGGACAACTAGAAGACACCATTGCGCGAGTCGGTTGCCGATAATATTTTTCATCTATTTTCACCCCGTTGACAAGCATCTACAGCATGTATATGTTTGTGGGACGAGGATTATTTCTGCTGTTTGCAAAAGAAATTTTTACGGCTTTCCTAGGCTTGTAAACTGTCATTTCAATATTTTTTCGTTTTTAGTGGAAATGGGAGGGTCATTTTAGCTAAAATAAGAAAGAACGAGTAACGATATCTTATAAAAATGGATGGTGCCATTAATGGATATAAATAAAGACCAAGCGGCGGAAAAGCCGAAGAAGTTAAATTCTCTTAATATCGTAAGCGGCAAAGTGGAGCATCGCGGCTTCGGCGCAGGATCCATCGATCTTAGTCAACTATCCAGCGTCATTATTGATGGCGACGAGGCTTATCTGGATATGGGTGCCTTGCATGCGAAGAGCAAGGTGGAGAAGGGGATCAAATTCTCTACGAATAAAGAAGATGTACCAAACGGACGTACGTGCTGGATCGTGTGGGTTGCGGCAGACCGTAGAGAAACCGGCTCCTATTATGCCGGCGTTACGTCCTGCGAAATGTCGGTTGATCCTGAGGCGAGACGTGGGTGGAAAATATTAGCCGAGCATGTCAATCGGATGGATTCTGCTTTAAAACGCCGTATTTTGCTGGAAAACTTAGGCGATCGGGAGAAAGCTGCTTTAAGAAAATTGCTGATGGAGCACAACCCTGAAATGTGGGAAAACTCCGACGATACGCTGAAGGAAGCGCTGGCATAAAAATATGTACATTATGTGACTTCCATTGAATAAGTCCGTGAGAACGATGTATACTAATGCTCAGTATATGCAACATATACTAGGACAGCAAAAAGGCAGACCTCGGTCTGCCTTTTTGTGTTGGAAAAAATGGATGCAATTAATCCTTCAAGCCTCGGTATCGTCCCGTGCGAAGCTCGCGGCTGTAAGGTTCAAGAAGTGGTATGTTTTCTTGCTCCGCCAACCGAACGGCAAGCTCAATATCGTAAGGAACACGCACAAGCTGGATGGAAAAGGCTGCAGGAACAGGACTGTCAAGATGCCCTTCCAATATGGCATAGGAGGCTTGCGGTATATCGAGAGGATTGCCTACGCTGCCTGTGTTGAACAGCGTTCTTCCACGCAGATTTTGAGAATAGGCGTTGTGTATGTCCCCATAACCAACGACATCAGGCAGGTCAGAGCCGTTCGGCTCCCCCGTCTTATCGGTATTTTGGAACATGGTGAGTCTGCTCTCCAACGAATCCCACGGCTGAATTCGCGTATATACACTGAAGGGTGAAGCGTGAAATAACCTAATCTTTTTGCCGCTCATTATAAAATCGTATGAAAACGGGAGGTTCTCGAGCCACTGGAGACGCTGTTCTCCAAGCCGACGCTGATGCCACAGAAGGACCTCATCCTGACTTGGTTTGGTCAAAAGATGGTCCCAGTTGCCCATGACAACGACAGGACACAGTTCCTTGATTTTATCGACAGCTTCGGCTGGTTGAGGGCCTGTGCCGACCAAATCTCCCAAACAGTAAATGGCCGTAACTCCTCGTTGCCGTATGTCCTCAAGCACTGCATCGAGAGCCGGAATATTGCCGTGAATATCGGATATGACAGCTATTTTTTGCACTATGCAGCCCTCCTGGCTACCTGAAATTAAGGAAGATAATGATGCCGTTCCTCACAGGTGATTGCATAAATATTATGATCCTCCCATACACCATGAATATGCAGGTAGTTTCGTGCTAAGCCCTCGTAACGGAACCCGGCTTTCTCCAGAACGCGGATGGAAGGAAGATTACGGGGCATTACTGCTCCTTGTACGCGATGCAGCTTCAAGTGAGTGAATGCACACTGTACAGCAAGCTGTACTGCTTCTGTTGTATAGCCTTTGCCTGTATGCCCTTTATCTAAATAATACCCAATATTGGCGTTTTGCCATGGTCCCCGAAATACTGAGGAGAGGTTGACGCGACCGATCATCTGCTCGCTTTCATTAATAAAGATCCCGAAGCTGTAGCTTGTATCGTTTTGTGCGCTAACAAGGCTCGTACGAATTTGTTCCTCCTGGAATGCGAGTGTGAAATGGTCGTCAGGCCGGATCGGCTCGAAGGGGCGGTGGTATTCCCGATTCTCTACCCGAAGCCGGAGCATGGCTTCTGCATCGGATAAAGCCAGAGGGCGAATATGAACTTCTGTTGCATGTAGTTTCATAGGTTTACCTTTCCTGCTGCTTTGGCTATGGTTTGCCGTCCGAAGTCAACCTTCCGTCAGAGGAATTCACCGGGATGGACTCGCCCAAATACGTCGGCTTTGGTTTCAATAAATGAACGTAAACAAAGTCTTTATTCCTCGCGAGCACCTCGCGCATCTCATAGCGGGGCATGCCCGCGTATTGCTGCTTATCCGAGGCAACGCCGTAAGCGTCTAACCCCATTTGGCGTGCGGTATAGACCGCGCGCATCAAGTGATACTGCTGAGTGACGATAACGATTTTATGTGCTTTGAAAATATCTTTAGCTCTGTACAAGCTTTCATACGTACTGAATCCGGCATGATCCATAAATATGTTTTGGGGCGCTACATTCCGCTGTTCCAAGTAACGCCGCATCGTATTCACTTCGTCGTAGTCTGTCTGCCCATGATCGCCACTGACAATGAACCGATCCGATTTTCCTGCAGCTCTCAGCTCTAAGCCAACATCCAGCCGATCTCCGAGCATGCTGGACACCGAGTCGTTCGGATACACTCTCGCGCCCAGAACGAGAATAGCCTCAGCCTGAGGAGCGTCTGCGACGCTGACGATGTAAGGGGATGCTGCGGATTTTACAATACTGTTAATAAGGAATAAGCAGAGCAGTGGGGCTGTGATCAGAAGGATGACCCCGAGAAGCATCCGTTTTAGCTTCATCATTTCCCAACCTTATCTATGGCAAATAAGTTCTCATATAACCCCATTGGAAAGTTTAACTTGTTTATCATATAACGCAAAAGCATGTGCAAAAGTTTCTGACTTCAGACTAACATATACCGTATCATTCAGAGGAGGGTAATAAAGTTAGGAGCTTGCTTTGTAGCGGCTTCGGCAGCGGCTCTTGCAAAAGCTGATGAATTCGCTCGTGATTGGCGCCATGTGCTTGAAGGTAGGCGAATAATTTAAACGCCTTGTCTTGGCGATTCATCAATGAATAAGCGACGGCCCATATTTCAGGGCTTCCCATGGGGATTTGCTCCCATACTGCGGCGGAGTGAGATGGGAGCCGGCATAATCCGGCCTCCGAATAAATAGCGAAGCTGCCGATCAGATCGATAGGCAGCGTATTATGAAGAATTGAAATTCGATAGCTGCTTGCAAAAGGATAATCCCCGCTAAGAGCTTGGGTCCAGTGAATTCCTTGCAGAGCGTTAACCACAGCCTCAATGGGTGCGTCGGTTGTTATGTCCCAATCCCGAACTTGCTCTGTGAGGCCCAGACTGTATAAAAGACCGCTTCCGCCAGAAGCATAATGAATATTTGCGTCCTTCAGGCGATTTGTAACGGTGCTTACTGCGGTGAGGGAGAACGGATGGTTCATGCGTGACCTCCTATGAAGATTTCAGATTGCATCACATGGATGAACTTTGATTCGTTCGATAACTTCTTTGTAATCGTCGCAGGATGTCTACACAGTATAGCATAATTACCGTGTAATTATATGGAAAACGCACTGTGGAAAACATCAAAAGCCGCACCGTATTGATGCGGCTTACTTTGATTAATCGTTCCACCAACGTTTCAAATCTTCCCACCACGTGCCGTTGCCCTTCGGTTTGATTGGTTTCGTAGGTTCCTTCTTCTGTTCCGTGCAGTAGCTGGTGGGTTCTGTTCCTTGGACGAAGGCCTCCATCCTCGAGTTCGGACAATCGTCGTTAGCCAGTTTCCCTGTCACCGGATCAATATATACGTTCGCCACTCCTTCGGGTATCGCAAACAGCTTCGGCGGTACCGATTCGAGCGCACGCTCTGTGAACTCTGCAAAGATAGGGGCGGCCAGATGCGATTCAACTGCATTGATGTTCCGGTCCTTATCATAGCCGACCCAGACGGCTGTAGACAGCTCCGGCGTATAGCCGACCAGCCAGGCGTCCGTATTGGTTGTACCCGTTTTGCCGGCAACAGGCCGCTTCAGCACGGAGGAGACGCGGTTACCGGTACCGCCCGTCTCGAACACGCCCTCCATGAGCTGTGTCATCACGTAGGTGTAAGCCGGAGGGATAACGGTTTCCTTAGCCGGATTAGCTTGATACATAATCCTGCCGTAGCTGTCCTCAATTCGAGTAATTACGGTAGGCTCCACCCTAACGCCTTGATTGGCAAAAATACCGAACGCGGACGCCATCTCATACGGACTGACCGGAAACGTGCCTAGCGCTAGCGAGGGAAGAGGCTTCATAGGGCTGTTGATGCCCATTTTCCGTGCCATGGCAATGACGTTCTCTGGACCTACATCAAGAATGGTATGGACGGCAAAAATATTGTCTGACTTCGCGATCGCCTGCCTGAGATCGATCCAGTCGAAATATTTATTATTGAAGTTGCTTGGCGTGTAAGTCTGTTTTCCGCTGTCGTAGCTGAACGTCGTAGGCTCGCTCTTAAAACGGGTTATCGCAGTATACTGCTTCTGCTGAAGCGCGGTTACATACATAATCGGTTTGAAGGATGACCCTGGCTGCCGAGTGTTGGATAATGCCCGGTTATATTGATTTTCACTGTAATTGCGGCCGCCGACCATAGCCTTAACGTAGCCGTTACGAGGATCTATGGCTACCAGGGCAGCCTGCATCTCAACATAGGGCTCCAATTGGGAGGTTACAGCTTCTTCAGCCACTCTTTGTGTATTCATATCGAGCGTTGTATAGATTTTCAAGCCTCCGTCATCGAATTGATCCTCGGTGATGCCAAGCTGCTCTGTAGCCACGCTGCGTACATAATCACGGAAGTAACCTGCAATCGCCGGTTTACGTGGCATAAGCGGCAGTATCGTCAACTGTTCCTTGGCCGCTTGATCGGCCTGTCCTTGATTGATGATGCCTGCTGTCACCATCGTTTGGAGCACGGTCTCCTGCCGATCCCTTGCGCTCTTCATATCGTAGTAGGGCGAATAATAACGCGGGCCTTTCGGAATGCCGGCCAGCATCGCGCTTTCCCCAAGCGTCAAATCTTTGGCGTCTTTGCCAAAAAACAGCTTGGATGCCGCTTGAATGCCATAAGTGGAATGCCCGTAATAAATTTGATTCAAATATTCATCCAGTATTTCATCTTTGGTCATGTGAAGCTCCATTTGTACGGCATAGTACGTTTCCTTCAGCTTTCTTGACCATGTGCGCTCGTGGGACAAATACAAGTTCCGGGCCAATTGCTGCGTAATCGTACCGGCCCCTTGCACCTTGGCCATATGTTGAAGGTTAACGACAGCTGCGCGAGCGATTCCTCGGATATCAAAGCCGTAGTGATTGTAGAAATTACGGTCCTCGATGGCCAGAGTCGCTTCTACCAAATAAGGCGAAATATCCTCAATAGCAACCTCCTGCCTGTTTTTTCCGCCGTTCAAGGTTTCCAACACTTCACCATGCATATCGTACATTTCGGTCGACGGTCCCATTTTCGAAACGGGCAAGGCTTGCGAACGCATATATAAGAGCAGGATGAAGATGACGGCCGTACTCAAAAGAAGTGTGGAGAAAACGAGTGAAGTAGCCGATTTAAGCTTCCGGAACCAACGGAATTCGTCTTGGTCTGCCGGGTTGTTTTTTTGCGCGTCGGACACGATCATCCATCCTTTCGTTATCATGTTTAGAGTGTCTCTACATTCCATTATGGAAAAACATAGAAACCCCTATTCAAAGAATGAACGATCTACGTTAATTTTTTTAAACATTGTGAATTTAGCCCTGTTCGTATTTGCATTTTTGGGTGGATACACTATAATACAATTTGACGCAAAACAAGCAGTAGTTGGCGCAGTAAATCGGCCCGTTTTCATTTGGGAATAATGCTCAGTAATATGTGTAAATATCCGTTATGATTATGAAAGAAGGGTGAATTGATAATGGAATTATGGTACACAGAGAAACAAACCGAAAGCTTTGGGATTACAGCAAAAATTCGTGAGACACTTGTAACGGAGAAAACCGATTTTCAAGATCTCGCTATGATCGATACAGAAGAGTTCGGACGCATGCTTGTATTGGACGGCATGGTTATGACAACCGTGAAGGACGAGTTTGTCTATCACGAAATGGTGGCGCATCCTGCGCTGTATACGCACCCGAATCCAAAGCATGTACTTGTTGTGGGTGGCGGCGACGGTGGCGTTATTCGCGAAGTGCTGAAGCACCCTGAAGTTGAGAAAGCAGTTCTCGTTGAGATCGACGGCAAAGTCATCGAGTATTCCAAAAAATATTTGCCGGAAATTGCAGGCCAGCTGGACAACCCTCGTGTAGAGGTTATCGTGAACGACGGCTACATGCACATTCATGACCATAAAAATACATACGATGTTATTATGGTTGATTCCACTGAACCGGTGGGACCAGCGGTTGAGCTGTTCTCCCGCGGTTTTTATCAAGGGATCTTTGAAGCTCTGAAAGAAGACGGTATTTTCGTCGCACAAACGGACAACCCTTGGTTCAAGGCTGACCTTATCCAAACGGTAAACCGCGATGTAAAAGAAATCTTCCCTATCGTACGCGTATACTGCGCGAATATCCCGACTTACCCAAGCGGCTTGTGGACATTCACTTTAGGCAGCAAAAAGTACGATCCGCTCGAAGTTGATGAGACCAAAATTCCGGAAATCGAGACAAAGTACTACACGCCTCGACTGCATAAAGCGGCTTTTGCATTGCCGAAGTTCGTTGAAGATCTTACAAAGTAATTATTACCCATATCTTAAGTAAGGAAGTGTCATGCATGCGTTTGGATCAAGCTTATTCAGGCAACGTATTTATTTTAAGCTCCGATAATTATGAGGCATCCCGTGCAGTTATTTATGGAATGCCGATGGACTATACGGTCAGCTTCCGTCCAGGGTCCCGTTTTGGCCCTCCGCGTATTCGCGAGGTATCGATCGGCCTTGAAGAGTACAGTCCTTACCTGGACAAAAGTTTAGAAGACATTACTTACTTTGATGCAGGCGATCTGCTGCTGCCTTTCGGTAACCCGGCGCGCAGTCTGGATATCATTGGGGAGTACGTTCGCGGACTGTTGAACGACGGTAAATTCCCGTTGGGTCTTGGCGGGGAGCATCTTTGCTCCTGGCCTGTATTCCGCGAGGTGTACGCGAAGTACCCGGATCTGGCTATCGTTCACTTTGACGCTCATGCAGATTTGCGCGAGCAGTACGAGGGCGAGCCGTTGTCGCACTCCACACCGCTTCGCAAAGCGGCGGAATTAATGGGCGGACGCAACATTTACCAGTTCGGTATTCGTTCTGGCTCCCGCGAGGAATTCCGTTATGCTCGTGAGAATATTAATTTCCATCCATTCGAAGTGCTGGAGCCTTTGAAAAAGGTGCTTCCAGAATTGGCGGGACGTCCGATCTACTTGACGATCGACATCGACGTGCTCGACCCGTCCTGCGCACCGGGTACCGGTACGGCAGAAGCGGGTGGTATTACTTCGAAGGAGCTTCTTGCGGCGATTCATGCTATGGCTGCGGCTAACTTGAATGTCGTTGGTGCTGATGTAGTGGAGGTAGCTCCTGCATACGACCCGACAGAGCAAACGCAAATCGTAGCAGCTAAGCTCATCAGAGAGATTTTGCTCGGACTTGTGAAATAATTGACGTTTTGTATAGAAAGGCAGCTCCTGTCGCTTTGGCGCAGAAAGCTGCCTTTTTTGTTTTGTATGAGTTCACCAATAATGCCTACCCTGAGTTCAGGGTGATGACCGTCAGTTCCGGACGACAGTAAAAGCGGACGGGGTACTGGGATACGCCTATGCCCCGGTTGGTGTATACCTGCAGCTTGCCGTCGCCCAATATATACAAGCCGTCGACGTATTTTTTGGCGTACTGAGGCGTAACGATGTGGCCGTAGAAGGGCAGGCGGACTTGACCGCCGTGACTATGTCCGGACAGCTGCAAATCGATCGGGTAGTCCAGGGCAATGTCTGCAAAATCGGGGCAGTGGGACAGCAGCAGCACGCAATCGTTAGGAGGAACGGATTTCAGCGCTTTCTTAATGTCCGGCTGACCGTTCCACATATCTTCTACGCCGCTCAGCCATACATAGTCTTTGCCTCGATTAAGGGCGATGGACTGGTTGTTAAGGACTTGAAAGCCGCCGTCGGACAAAATTTTTGTGATTTTTTTTGGCTCCTTGCCGTAATAATCGTGATTCCCCAGCACAGCCCCTTTGCCAAGCGGCGCCTTTAACCGGGAGAGGGCTTGTATGACGGCGGGAGAGTCTTCTAAGACGACATAGTCATACAGGTCGCCGGTAAAGCAGATCAGATCGGGGTCATGGGATTGGATTATGTCCACTAAGTGAGCCAGCTGTTCGGCTGAATAATGGAATCCAAGGTGCACGTCGCTGAATTGGACGATCCGCATACCGGAAAATGCAGGCGGAAGTCTTTTTAACGTTAAGGTTAGATGGGTCGTTTGCAGCCAGCGGGGTTCGGCGTAGCGAGCGTAACTATATCCTCCCACGGACAGAACGGCAAGCTGGGCGAAACCTGAAATCGTTTTTTTAAGAAAAGATCTTCTGCTCAGCTTGGAGGTCATATGGCGTCCTCCATGGACAGATGTAGGGAATGAGAGTCAGACCGGCTATGAATAAGGACCGCATGGACATGTATCCAATAAGGGAACCTGTTATCGTTGCTTGTAGATTGATGATATTCAAAAACTAACCGCATACTGCACACCGCTCCTTATTTTGGAAAAACATGAATATATGGTATTTACGCTTTTCAAAGCGGAAAGGTTGCTGTTTTATACTAGGCGGTGAATTTTGCGAAAGCTGCTTGGGGTAATACCTTCCTGCTTTTTAAACAGCTTGATGAAATAGCTGCTATCCTCATAGCCAACGCTTCGAGCGATATCGCGAACCTCTGTATTCGGTTGCTCCAGCAGCAGCTCCTTCGCTTTACGCAGCCGGAAGCGGGTCAGATAAGCAAAGGGGCGGATGCCGAGTGTCTGTTGGAATAAGAGACAGGTGTGCTGGGGCGTGACGCCAAGCTGGTCAGCCAACTGCTGCAAGCTAATGGTCTCGTGGTAGTGGGCCTCCATGTATAGAAATGCCGGAGCGAGCTGCTCCGCGTGCTGCCTTTTGGTACGGACTTCCGAACGGGAGGCATATAGAAATAGATCAAGCAGAAGCTGATAGCTCAGAGAAGAGCATTCTGCACCTCGTAATGGATCATCCGATTGCAGAATGGAGACGATGGAGTTGATTTTATTTAAGGTCATATCCGGATTGCTTAAATACAGGATGGTGGAAGTGTCGAAATGCATCGAAGACAAGAGCTCTGGCATATGGGCACCGTTGAAGGTAATCCATTTTACGGTCCAGGGCTCCCGAATCGGAGCGTAACCATGCTTTTCATTAGGGAGCAAGAACATGCCTTGGCCCTCGCTTACCGTATATTGCTTACCGCCTACCTCCAATTGTCCCGCGCCGCTCACTGTCTGGATCCATTGATAGTCCGGGAAGCCTTTCTCCCGGTGCATGGGCTCCTGATTGCGCCACCCGCCCGCATTCGTAATATAGATCGGATATTGCAAATCCATCTCCGTCATCACGCCGAATATGTTGTAATCCAAGAGTAGGAACACCGCCTTATGCTTCCAGTAGAGTCTGATATGAATATACTCATATTAACAAGAAAATGATCCGATTGAAATAGTGCCTTGAGAGGACGTATCCTATGCATATGATCCTATTTTAGAGGAGGTTTCTTGTTATGCCCGTTTCTAAAAATGTTAAGCTGCCTCATTTGTTTTACGGTGGGGACTACAATCCAGAGCAGTGGCCTGAAGAAGTATGGAAGGATGATATGCGTCTGATGAACAAAGCAGGCGTTAATATGGTCAGTGTCGGCATTTTCAGCTGGGCTGCACTGCAGCCGGGCCCGGATACGTATGACTTTGCTTGGCTGGATCGTCTGATGGATTTAATGGCAGAGCACGGCATAATGGCTGACCTGGCTACGGCTACCGCTTCCCCGCCTGCATGGATGGCCAAGCTTCATCCGGAGTCATTGCCAGTGGATGAGAACGGGGCTCGTTATGCGCAAGGCTCGCGCCAACATTACTGCCCTAACAGCAAGGCCTTCCGGTTGTATGGCCAACGCTTGGTCCGCAAGCTGGCTGAGCGGTACAAGGAGCATCCTGCGCTTGCCATGTGGCACATTAACAATGAATATGCATGCCATATATCGCAATGCTTCTGCGACGAGTGCTCTCGGGAATTCCGAGTATGGCTGGAGAAACGCTACGGTACGATTGACGAGCTGAATGCCCGTTGGGGAACGAATTTCTGGAGCCAAAAATATTATGAATGGGATGAAATCGGCTTGCCCGGCAAAACGCCCACCTATGCCAACCCAGGGCAGCAGCTTGATTACAAGCGGTTCATGTCCGACAGCTTGTTGGATGCTTATTTGGGTGAGCAGCGCATCTTGAAGGAGATCACTCCGAATTTGCCGATCATGACGAACTTCATGGGGGCTTTCAAACCGCTTGATCAGTTTGAATGGGCCAAGCATATCGACGTCATTACATGGGATAGCTATCCGGAGCCGACGGCCGGGATCCCCGTGTTTGCTGCCATGCAGCATGATTTGATGCGCAGCATGAAGGGTGGCCAGCCTTTTATTCTCATGGAGCAGGTTACAAGCCAAGTGAACTGGCGCCAGCACAATCCCCTGAAGCGTCCTGGCGTTATGCGTTTGTGGAGCTATCAGACGATTGCACACGGCGGGGATGGTGTCATGTTCTTCCAATGGCGCCAATCTGGCGCCGGTGCTGAGAAGTTCCATGGCGCTATGGTGACGCACACGGGAGACGAGAACAGCCGCATTTACCGCGAGGTGGAGCAGCTTGGTCAAGAGCTGAAGCAGCTGGATGCGCTTGTAGATTCCCGTGTGGAGGCTAAGGTAGCGATCGTCTTTGATTGGCATAACTGGTGGGCGCTGGAGCTTGACTCCAAGCCAAGCCGTGATGTTCTTTATCTTGAGCAAATCAAGCAGTATTATCAGGCGTTATTTGAGCATAACGTGGGTGTGGATTTTGTGCAGCCTAATGCCGATTTAAGCGGTTATAAGCTTGTTCTGGCCCCAGCACTCTACATGGTTGGACCGGGTGTTGCTGCCAACTTGGAATCGTATGTAACTAATGGCGGTACGCTGCTTACGACCTTCTTCAGCGGAATGGTTGACGAGAATGATCGTATCCATTTGGGCGGTTACCCGGCACCTCTGCGCAAGCTGCTTGGCATTTGCGTCGAAGAATTCGACCCTATGATACCGGGCCAAACTAACGGCATCGCCGTATCCGGCAGCGGGGAGTACAGCTGCAGCCTTTGGGCAGATCTCATTCGTTTGGAAGGCGCGAATGATCGTGCAACTTTTACAACGGATTTCTTTGCAGGCTCTCCGGCTATAACGGAGCATTCGTTCGGAGAAGGGAAGGCTTATTATGTAGGTACACAGCCTGAGGCTGGCTTCATTAAGCAGTTCATCGGCGGCCTCTTGACCGATTTGGAGCTGCAGGCTCCTTTGATGGCTCCTGCCGGAGTTGAGTTGAGTGTACGCACAGCGGCAAGTGGAGAGCGCTATATCTTTGCGCTGAACCATAATTCTCAGGCGGCCAACATTGGGCTTTCCGAAGGTGTCTTCGTTGAACTTATAAGCGGCCAATCCGCAAGTACTTCGTTGGAGCTGGCTCCAAATGGGGTTGCCATCCTTCAATTACAACAATAACCTGTCCTTGAAAAGTTCCCCCTGTTTCGTTACACTGTTGCGTGTGGCAGGAGGTGCGGAAATATGAAGACGGCGGTATCGGTAAATATCGAAAGCTATTCAGAGGGCGAGCGCGTTCAGCAGAGGGTCGATGGTGATTTATACCAGAAGAGCAATCATTATTATTTGCGTTACGAGGAGTCGGACCCGGAAATGTCGGGGACGATGACGACAATCAAGCTGGAGCAGGACCGAATAAGATTATTGCGCAACGGGAACGTGCGCTCGGAACTTACATTTGTTCAAGGTCAAACCTGCCGGGGTGTTTATGAGATGCCTCAGGGTACGCTTGAGCTGCATACGACAACGAATTCCTTGAGCATGGAGCTGGCCGATGGCCTTGGTACAGTCGATTGGAGCTATGATTTGTATGTAGCCGGGGAGAAGTCGGGTTCCTTTCGGCTGAAGGCTACCATTGCCCTACGACAGTAAGCTTAACTCATAAAGCATTTAAAAACGGTTACGGTGCGGCATAATTAATTGCCACCCGTAACCGTTTTTGTTACCGCACCTACTGCCCTGAGCGCGTTGATTTCTTTAATGCCGGCCCCTGTTTTGTGGGCCTTTAAAATGAGCTTGGCGTTTTTCTTGATGATCGATTTCACTTGCATCGGCTTTAAACCAGGCTTTCGCGCAAGCATAAGCGCAATCACTCCAGTGACATGGGAAGTGGCCATTGAGGTGCCGCTTAGTTCATGATACTTGCCTCTCAGCCACGTCGAATATACTTTTTCGCCCGGCGCGTAAATATCGATTTTTTTGCTTATGTTGCTGAAGGGTGCAATTTGACCGCGCCGGGTTGTCGCTCCTACAGCTATGACTTGGCGAAGACGGGCGGGATAGTCGATTCCCGCTTTCTTGCCCTCGTTCCCAGAGGAGGCAACGACTATAACTCCCGAATCGTACGCGTTGCGTACGGCGGATTCCAGTGCCTTGCTGTATGTTTTCATCCCGAAGCTCATATTGATAATTTGAATTTGGTTTTTTACGCACCAATCGATTCCGCTAATGATATCGGATACGAACGCGCTTCCTTGGTGGTCGAACGCCTTTACCGGATGGATTAAGGCTTGTGGTGCAACGCCTGTAATACCACGCTGGCGGCTGGATGCGGCAATCGTTCCTGCGATATGCGTGCCGTGACCGTTGTCATCATTAGGAAGTAAATATCGGTTCAATAAGTTGACTCCGTGCGACAGGCAGTAACGTAAGTCCGGATGCGTGTAATCGGCCCCGGTATCGATGACCCCGATGTGAATGCGGTCCCCCTTGGACTTGCTCCAAGCTTGAGGAGCCCGAATATGTCTTATACCCCAAGGGATATTCTGGAACTCATCTGTTGATTTTCCGTTAGCATGGGCCGACTTTGTTGCTTTTGCTGCATGAACCCTCATAAGGGTGTCCGGTTCAATGGATTGGATAAAAGGGAACTCAGCCAACATTTCAGGAGAGTGTAAGCTGCACGAAAGTGCGTGGATGATTTTTAACGGTTGAACTTCTTGCAACCGGGTCATTTTTTTCTTGAGGCGCTTTATTTGACGTAGGCATGCGGAATAATGTGAGACATCGTTGAACCGAATAATGTGTCTGCAATCGCTGCTGTCCGCGCCTTCCATGGCTCCATTCAGCCATTCAACAAACGTGGATGGTTTCACAATTGATCTTCCCCCCATGCATCGGCCTCTGGAATCATACGCTATTCGATATCGTATGTGGGAGGAAGTCCGGCGGCATGTGCACATAACCTTTATATAAATAATTGGGTGGCACCCCGTGTCAGAAGGGAAACTTGCACATACGATAAATAGAGAGAGTCAATCGATTCTCTCCGGCGTTTATGAGGGTTGGGGCAGAGCTAAACTCGGCCCTCGCGGATACAGTCAAAGCGAAGGAGGTCCTCCTTCGCTTCTTCCTTTTTTCCAAAGATAGAGGGGGAAGAAAACAAACGGACATGCCAGGGGTTTCAACAGAGAAGGCCAAGACCCTCCGTCTGTAAAAAAAGCGATGTGTTGGACAGACTTCTAGTTGCTTTTTTACATAAAATAAGGTTTACTAAATGAGTATAATGGATATTATGAGTTAGGACTCTTGTAAAATGTTCGAAGGGATGTGCTTGGATGAGTGGACAGTACACTCTAAAGGTCGGTGCTGAGCAAGCAAAAGAAATGCCGATGGTCGATCTAGCATTTGAATTGCTGAAATCAGCGAATACGCCTTTTTATTACCGTGACTTAATGGCTGAAATTGCCAAAATTAAAGGCCTCTCTGAAGAAGATGTCATGCAGGTTATCGCTCAACTATATACGGAGATCAATATAGACGGCCGGTTTGCTTGTGTCGGCACGAATTTGTGGGGACTGAAGCGCTGGTATCCGGTTGAGAAATCCGAGGATGCCGTAGGCAGCGGCAAACGTCCGCGCATTATTAACGATGAAGATGACGATCTGGACGATGAAGATCTGTTTGCCGAAGAAGAAGACAATTTTGCCGAAGAAGAAGATTACGACAACTTCGACAAAGTGCGTGATGAGGACGACTTTGAAGCCGAAGAAGAGGCGGAAGAGGAGACTGAATTCTTCGAAGAGGAAGAGATCGAGGAAGAAGAGATCGAAGATAGTGATCTGGGCGACGATTCTGAAGAAGATGATGACTCGGAAGAGGAAGATTTTGAAGATGAAGATGAGGACGCAGAAAAGAAATAAACCAATTCTCTCCTCCTCCTTGACAGCGATGATCGATCAGAGTAAACTATTTTCTGGGCTTTGGAAAAGATCGAATCATGACGAATGTCTTGACTATAAAGTGCCCCGCGCAAGTCGGGGCATTTTTTCTTTTTTTATGGGGGATTTTTTTGGACGTTCCACGCTGCTGAACGTGAAATGATTTTGGCGTGGAAGTAGTTGCTTTCCTTCCGTTTATGAGAACTGATTTCGCGCAATACTATCAATATTGGAGGGTTACATACATGACCAAGTATATTTTCGTCACGGGGGGCGTTGTTTCCTCATTGGGCAAGGGGATTACAGCGGCATCGCTCGGAAGGCTCTTGAAAAACCGGGGCCTGAAAGTTACCATTCAAAAATTTGACCCTTATATTAACGTAGACCCGGGAACGATGAGTCCATATCAGCACGGGGAAGTTTTCGTAACCGATGATGGCGCGGAGACCGATTTGGACTTGGGTCACTACGAACGTTTTATCGATATTAACTTATCCAAGAACAGCAACGTCACGACAGGTAAAATCTATTCTTCCGTTATTACGAAAGAGCGTCGCGGTGAGTATTTGGGCGGTACGGTACAAGTCATTCCGCATATTACGAATGAAATCAAAGACCGTGTATTCCGCGCTGGACGCGAAGCGCAATCGGATGTTGTTATTACCGAGATCGGCGGTACTGTTGGCGATATCGAGAGCTTGCCGTTTATCGAAGCTATTCGCCAAATCAAAAGCGACATCGGCCGCGAAAATGTTATGTACATTCACGTTACGCTGATTCCTTACCTGAAAGCGGCTGGAGAGGTTAAAACCAAACCGACCCAACACAGCGTGAAGGAGCTTCGCAGTATCGGTATTCAGCCTCATGTTGTCGTTTGCCGTACGGAGCATCCGCTTGCTGAGGACTTGAAGCGTAAGCTGGCCTTGTTCTGCGATATTGACGAAAGTGCTGTTGTCGAGTGCCTGGATGCAGACACATTGTATGAAGTCCCTATGATGCTTCGCGAGCAAGGGCTTGACGATATCGTCGTCAATCATTTGAAGCTGACTACGAACGAACCGGATATGACCGAGTGGGAGAACCTCGTACATCGCGTCAAATCCTTGAAGCATACGACAGAAATCGCTATCGTCGGTAAATATGTCGCTTTGCATGATGCTTATTTAAGTATTGTAGAAGCGCTTGGACATGCCGGAATCGATAGCAATACAGAAATCAAAATTCGTTGGGTCAACGCCGAAGAGGTGAATGACAACAACGTTCAGGAACTGCTGGGCGGCGTACAAGGAATTCTCGTACCAGGTGGCTTCGGCGATCGCGGTATCGAGGGTAAAGTGTCGGCTATCCGCTACGCGCGTGAGAATAACGTTCCATTCTTCGGTATTTGCCTGGGTATGCAAGTTGCCGTTGTGGAGTATGCTCGTTCCGTCCTGAAACTTGAAGGAGCGAATAGCTCCGAGATCAATCCGACTACGCCTTATCCGGTTATCGACCTGCTGCCTGAGCAGAAGGATATTGAAGACCTTGGCGGTACGATGCGTCTTGGATTGTATCCGTGCAAATTGGTTGAAGGCTCGCTCGCTATGCGCTGCTACGATGATGAGCTTGTCTATGAGAGACATCGCCATCGTTATGAATTCAATAATCAATACCGCGACATGCTGGAAGCGGCAGGGTTGAAAATTACCGGTACTTCACCGGACGGCCGTTTGGTCGAAATCATTGAATGCCCTGAACACCCTTGGTTCTTGGCGGTGCAGTTCCATCCGGAATTCACTTCGCGTCCGAACCGTCCGCAAGCCTTGTTCAAACATTTTGTGCAAGCTGCATTCCAAATGAAAAATTAGTCATAGATCGTCAAACAACAGCATATTCATATCAGCGAGATTTCGCGATGATTCTTCAGAATCTCCTTTAATTGTAAAAGTTTTCAACTTTCCGCAGAAACAAGAAGGAAAATCGTGGTTGGCATCGAATCTATCTTGTGAGGATGTTAGACAGGACGGAATTCCGACACACAAACGAAAGCGGAATGAGGAGGTTGCCGTATTGAAGAAGAAGTTGCTAATTGTTGATGATCAGAACGGTATTCGCATCTTATTAATGGAAGTGTTCAGCAGCGAGGGATATGAAACCTACCAGGCTTCCAATGGGAAACTGGCTCTTGAGATTGTGAGAACGGCATCTCCTGACCTTGTGCTCTTGGATATGAAAATTCCTGGCATGGACGGCTTGGACATATTAAAGCATATCAAAGCTATTGATTCTTCAATTAAAGTCATCATGATGACGGCGTACGGTGAGCTGGACATGATCAAAGAGGCTACAGATTTAGGTGCGATTATGCACTTTACGAAGCCTTTTGATATCGATGAGCTGCGCCATGCGGTCAACAATCAGCTGCGACTTACGGGTAACAATTCATATGCGGTGGGATCCTGATTTACAGGATCTCTTTTTTTTGCCCATAATTGGCAGGTTAATGAGTCCGCTTACATGAAAAAAGGGCAGCCAAAACGGCTCCTTTTTGACCTGCTTGTCCTGAAAAAAGCTGTAGGCTTGGTTATCATTTTAAGCTTTCTATGATATAATAGCCCAGTATGACACAAGAGCGGTCTTCGTACTTAACTCGGTCAATAAACACTAGGAGGAAGAGTCACATGCCATTGGTTTCAATGAACGAATTTTTGCCTAAGGCAAAAGCGAACAAGTATGCGGTGGGTCAGTTCAACATGAACAACCTTGAATTTGCCCAAGCAATCGTAGAAGCAGCTGAGGAATTGAAGTCACCTTTCATTTACGGCGTTAGTGAAGGGGCTTTGAAGTATATGGGTATCGAATTTACAGTTGCTATTGCTGAAGCGGCTGCTAAAAAATCCGGCTTGCCGATCGCATTGCATCTGGATCACGGTAGCAGCTTTGAAGTAGCTATGAAATGTATCCGCGCTGGTTTTAGCTCGGTTATGTTCGACGGTTCCCACTATTCTTTCGAGGAAAACATCCGTTTGACTAAAGAAGTCGTTAAAGCGGCTCACGCGATGGGCGTTTCCGTTGAAGGCGAGCTTGGAACTATCGGCGGCGTAGAAGACGATCTTAGCGTTGACGAAGAAAATGCAAGCTTGGCTAAGCCAGAAGAAGCTATTCGTTTCTATGAAGAAACCGGCGTTGACTGTCTGGCAATCGCTGTAGGTACCGCTCATGGTATGTACGCTGGCGAGCCTAACATCCACTTTGATATTATCGAGAAAGTTTCCAAAGCTATTCCAGTTCCTGTCGTACTTCACGGAGGATCCGGCGTACCTGACGAAATGATCATTAAATCCATCGCAGCAGGGGTCGGCAAAATCAACGTTAACACGGAGAACCAAGTATCATGCACAGAAGCTATTCGCGAAGTGCTGAACAAAGATGCTAAAGTGTACGATCCTCGTAAATACCTCACTCCTGCCCGCAAAGCCATGATTGATGTGGTTAAATCCAAAATTCAATTGTTCGGAAGCTCCAACCAAGCTTAAGTTATATATGGGAAATGCATCGTTAACGGTGTGTTTCCCTTCTATTCTTTCATTATAACCCCGATTATCGGTTAATTTCGTTTTTTAGTGCTTTAAAGCAGTCATGTGGGAGGAAGAGGGACGAATGGAAAAGTTGATGGTCTCCGGCGGTCGTCCGCTGAGGGGGACGGTCCAGATAAGCGGCGCTAAGAACAGTGCTATTGCTTTAATTCCGGCCGCTATTTTATCGGAGACAACGGTAACACTGGACAATTTGCCAATTTTAAGCGATGTTGCCATTTATACAGAACTTTTAGAAGAGCTTGGTGCAACGGTGGAGTGGAAGGAAGATCGAATGATCATTGATCCGAGCCGTCTGCAATCCAAACCGATGCCTAACGGCAATGTGAAGAAATTAAGAGCGTCTTACTATTTAATGGGGGCATTACTAGGACGTTTTGGAGAAGCTACTATCGGATTACCGGGGGGATGCAATTTTGAACCTAGGCCGATCGATCAGCACATAAAAGGTTTTGAAGCATTGGGAGCACGTGTAAGCACTGAGAATGGTGCACTACATATTCATGCCAGAGAGCTTCGTGGAGCAAAAATTTATTTAGATGTAGTTAGCGTAGGAGCAACGATCAACATTATGTTGGCAGCTTCACGCGCCAAAGGTGTCACTTTGATTGAAAATGCGGCCAAAGAGCCTGAAATTATAGATGTTGCTACTTTACTAAATGCCATGGGTGCCAGAATTAAAGGGGCAGGAACAGAAACCATCCGCATTGAAGGTGTAGATTCGTTACATGGTTGCCAACATTCCATTATTCCCGATCGGATCCAGGCAGGAACTTATATGATTGCTGCTGCTGCGACTCGCGGGGATGTTATCGTAGATAATGTCATTCCGAAGCATATGGAGGCTTTGACAGCCAAATTGCAAGAAATGGGCGTTCATATCTATGAGATGGACGAATCCATCCGCGTCGTAGGACAACCGATTTATGAAAGTGTGGATGTTAAAGCGCTGGTTTATCCTGGCTTTGCTACCGATCTGCAGTCTCCTATGGCCAGCTTGCTCACCCAAACCAAAGGCGTCAGCATACTGACTGACTATGTTTACAGCAATCGGTTCAAGCACGTTCCGGAGCTAGCGCGAATGGGTGCCAAAATCAAGGTTGAAGGCCGCTCAGCTGTTATTGAAGGATGCCAATTAAGCGCAGCCAAAGTAAAGGCGACAGATCTTCGCGCCGGTGCTGCACTGGTCATCGCAGGTCTTACCGTACCAGATGGTGTTACGGAAATAACCGGTGTCGAGTATATCGACAGAGGCTATGACCATTTGGTTGCAAATCTATCAAATCTAGGTGCAGAGGTTTGGCGCAAGAACGAGTAATTTCGTATAGACTCCAACTTTTTGGGTAATGCTAGACAGTGTCAATGACACAAGGGAAAATTTCGAAATTGTTAGTTATAGAGCACCATAAACGGTTAAGTATGAATATGAAGCAGCTTTCTTACGAAAAGCTATCTTGTATAAGATTTGTTACGGGTGGCACTAGGCCCCGGACTTATCTGAGATGTTTTTCGCAAGAAAGACCTGCTGCTCCTTTCTTTAATTCCCCGACAGCTTCCTTAGTGGGTTTTCTCCGAGAACTTGTTTTTTCCGGCATTGAAAAAGGACTTTTAACTCACACTTAAATGCTAGAGTCATTACGGTACGCTAAGCCTTGAAAATTTAATAGTTTGGTGGTTAGAAATTATGGATATGCATCTAGCACAACTAGAGGCACTTAAATTGACAGAGCTTTATCAATTGGCCAAAAAGCATCAAATTCCTTATTACGGTCAGCTGAAGAAAAAAGAACTTATTTTTGCCATTTTACGAGCACAGGCTGAAAAAGGCGGATTGATGTTTATGCAGGGCGTGCTGGAGATTCTTCAGGACGGCTTTGGCTTCCTTAGACCTATCAACTACTTGCCAAGCTCGGAGGATATTTACATCTCCGCTTCCCAGATTCGCAAGTTTGATTTGCGGTCCGGCGATCTTGTATCCGGCAAATGCCGTCCTCCAAAAGAAAATGAACGGTATTTCGGATTGCTGCATGTGGAAGCTGTAAACGGAGAAGACCCTGTTACGGCAGCGGAACGGCTTCATTTTCCTGCATTGACTCCTCTGTATCCGCAAAAGAAACTAGTATTGGAAACCTCCCCTACGCATTATTCCACTCGTCTAATGGATTTATTGGCTCCCGTAGGATTAGGACAACGCGGCTTGATCGTAGCACCGCCCAAAGCTGGTAAAACTTTATTGCTCAAGGAAATCGCTAACAGTATCTCGACCAATCATCCGGATATTGAGCTGTTTGTCCTGCTGATTGACGAACGTCCGGAAGAGGTAACGGATATGCAGCGTTCAGTTAAAGGTGAGGTCGTCGCATCGACATTTGATGAGCTGCCTGAAAACCATATCAAAGTAGCGGAGCTCGTCTTGGAGCGCGCTCAACGTTTGGTGGAGCACAAGAAGGATGTTGTCATACTGATGGATAGTATTACGCGTCTGGCGCGGGCTTACAACCTGGTTGTGCCACCTACAGGACGCACGTTATCTGGGGGTATTGATCCGGGTGCATTCCATCGTCCCAAAAGATTTTTTGGTGCTGCCCGTAACATCGAAGAGGGCGGCAGCTTAACGATATTGGCAACGGCGCTGATTGAAACCGGTTCGCGTATGGATGACGTTATCTATGAAGAATTCAAAGGAACGGGTAACCTGGAGCTACACTTGGACCGCAAGCTGGCAGAACGCCGTATATTCCCAGCTATCGACATTCGTCGTTCTGGTACGCGTCGTGAAGAAATGCTCCTAACCAAAGAAGAGCTCGATAAAGTATGGGCTATTCGTAAGAGTATGAACGATTCGCATGAATATTTGGAAGCCTTCTTGAAAAAGCTGGCTGATTCCAAAACAAATCAAGAGTTTTTGGATATGCTCGAAAAAAACGGCGGGGCTAATTCGGGCAGCGGAAGCGGTGGATCATCGTCCTCTACTGCTACTTCCAAACGAGTGAAAAACTCCTCTGCGTCGTAATTCAACAAGATAGGAGCATTAGCCATGAACTTGCTATATGCCGACCGTGATGGGAATGTGTTTGATCATCCCGATTATGTAGCGCTCGGTCGCAACGGAGATATGATAACGGACATTATGGAAGACGAGCTAATTCCTCTTCCCGAGGGAGCTACATTGGTTAGTTTGCCGGATACACGCCCGATTGGATTGAATGCAGCAACCGGAGAAATGGAAGTAGTTCCCGGAGAAGTAACGGCAGTCGGAGCACTTCTTCCACAGGGCTTCACTCGTCTTCTGATTCCAGGCTATGTCAAATCGGACAAAAGCAAATTGCTTCCGCTTTTCGGCTACACAGCCGCAATCTGGAAGGATGGACGGTTTTATGTAGCTGCTCACCAAAGCGATGATCCGGAGCGGTGGAATCCTCGCAACTGTGACCCGGATGAGTTGGAGGTACAGGTTCAACGATATCTGGAAAAGTATAGTGACAATAGGCTGTACAAACATTTATCCAACTGTGCATTGGGATATGAATGCCTTACGGCATCTAATACGTTTTTGAATCGTTGGGAAGGCGCAGTACCTGTGTCGTTCTCCTGTAACGCCGGTTGCTTCGGCTGTATTTCCGAGCAGCCTGATGATAGCGGATTTCCGGCACCTCAGACGCGGATGAATTTTAAGCCGACGGTAGAAGAGCTTGTTCAAGTGATGCTGGAACACTTGAAGACGCCGGACAGCATTATAAGCTTCGGGCAAGGCTGCGAAGGCGAGCCTTCTACGCAAGCGCCCATCATTATTCAAGCAATGCGTCAGGTTCGGGAACAAACGAGCATGGGGTACATTAACATTAACACGAACGCAGGGTTAACCGATCATATTCGTGGTATTGTAGATGCTGGCCTTAACTTGATGCGAGTCAGTACGATCAGTGCATTGGACGACCATTATAACGCTTATTACAAGCCGCGCGGCTATACGTTGAAAAACGTCGAGAAGTCGCTGCGCTATGCAGCGGATAAAGGTGTCTACACCTCAATCAACTATTTGATCTTTCCTGGTGTAACGGATAGAGAAGAAGAAATTGAGGCCATGATCGAGTTTGTAAGACGTACCGACTTGAAGCTGATTCAATTGCGCAATTTAAATATTGATCCAGAAAGCTATCTTGGTTTAATTCCTAAACCGCAAGGCGAACAGCTTGGAATGAAGCAGATGCTGGAGATTTTCCGCGAAGAATTGCCTAATGTTGTGCTGGGTTCCTATACCCATATTCCTCCAAGGCTGTAATTCGTACAAACCACTTGCATCTAATATAATGAGCGTGATATACTACACTCATGTGTATAATTGATAACTCTGATTCACATGGTGTTTCAGGGCAAAAGAGGTGAAAGCAATGAAAGAAGCAATCCATCCTACGTACCATAACACAACGGTTACGTGCGCTTGCGGCAATACCTTTGAAACAGGTTCGATCAAACAAAATCTTCGTGTAGAGATTTGTTCCGCTTGCCATCCGTTCTTCACCGGTAAACAGAAATTCCTTGATGCCGGCGGTCGTGTTGATAAATTTAAAAAGAAATACGGTATCTAATTTTAGGCCGTTTTCCAGATGTCTTACAGCATAATCATGCCTCCTGTGGCTATCCTAAGAACAAAGCAGCAGCTGTTCGATGACTTCGGTCATCCCGGCTGTTAACCTAGCTCTTAGTATGGTTGCAGGAGGTGTTTTTGTTTTGAGATCGAGAACTTTGTCTTTTACATTATGTACTTTGCTGGCCGCTGCATTAATGGGAAGTGCATGTCAAAAGCAGGATGGAACTACCAGGGTGAAGTCGTACTCTCAAGATGGAGCGCTCGGAATAACGGAAGTGAACCCGAATATGCCGATGAGTCCTACGTACCATACGTATAAGGAAGACACCCGTTTAATGAAGGAAACGATAAAACAAGTGCCTCAGGTCACGGGTTCCAACATCACGATGAATGGACCTATAGCTACAGTGAGACTGAGTGTGCCTGCGAACCTATCTGCTGAGGAAGCGGCGCGAGTGGAAAGAGACGCCTATGACAAATTATCGAAGGCCATGCCGCGTTATACGGTGAAAGTTTCCGTTTCTCGTAAATAATGCACACAGGTTGCTATTTCCCGAGGAATCGTCTATACTTATCTTTGCCGTGCTAGACGGGGAGGTAGCGGTGCCCTGTAACCCGCAATCCGCTGTAGCGGGGTCGAACGCCTATTCGCGGTATTGCGATGTAAGGTTTGGGTTTTAGAATCGGTGTTGAGAGTTGGGTCCTCCGCAATGGATGCTTGTGAATCCGGTCAGGTCCGGAAGGAAGCAGCCGTAAGCAAGATGTTCCATGTGCCGGAGGGTCGCCTGACTTGAGCTGAGACTAAAAATTCCGCTTGGATCGTAATATCAAGGTAGGTGCACGGTATTATTTTTTACCATACGATATACATAAAACATCATTTTTCGGTCATGGACTGAGGAATGGTGTTTTTTTATGCCGACAGAAGGAAAATGAAAAATTTAGGAGAATTGTATACTAAAGTTAACTAGGAATGTTTAAAGGGGTATAGCTTAGGAGGTGGCACGTTGCAGCGGGGGTTGAATTTGCTACAGCAATTCGCCGGAACATTTATGAAGGATGTCAATCTGGGAGTCATGCTTATTGACACCAGCTTTAAATTGATTGATATCAGTGATATGGCGTGCCGTGTGCTTGGCTTAGTTAGAGAGAATGTGCTTGGACGGCCAGTGGATCATATATTTGCGACGCTTCCGCCCGAGCACCAATTGGTACAGCGAAATATTTTAGAGGGAATGGTGGTCCGCAATCATGCGCTTTCATGGACGAACAACCGGGAGCGATATGAACTACTGCTGGACTCCAATGTTCTGCGTGACGAAAGTAATCAGATAGCCGGCGCTTATATTATTTTTAAAGATGTGACGAATCTTCGTTCTTTGGAAGAACAGGTTCAACGCAGCGACCGGCTGGCGATGATCGGACAGATTGCGGCAGGAACGGCTCACGAAATTCGCAATCCGTTGACCTCGATTAAAGGCTTCCTGCAGGTGCTGCGCAAAACACTTCAAGAGCAAGGAATGGAACGGGAAAGCGGTTATACTGAAGTCATGCTTACTGAAATGAATCGGATTAACGAGTTGGTCAATGAATTTTTACTGCTGGGTAAGCCTAAAAACGTTACTTATTCATCTGTTGATCTGTCGCAGGTAGTGAAGGATATTTTACCGATCATTAATAACGAAGCGATTCTTCACGGTGTTATAGTCCAGTGCGACATGAAAGAGGAACTCCCACAGGTCATTGCGGATAAGGAGTTGTTGAAACAAGTCTTCTTGAACATTTGCAAAAATGGCATTGAGGCCATGGGCGATGGAGGGCATTTAACGATTACGGAGAGGGTGGACAATGAGGAGCGAAGAGTGAACATTGAAATTCACGACACAGGTCCCGGCATACCGCTTTTTGTTATTGATAAGATTTTTGATCCGTTTTTCACCACCAAGCAAGAGGGTACAGGACTTGGACTGTCCATCTGCCAACGCATCATTCATGATATCGGAGGTCATATCCGTGTTTCCTCGAAAGGCTTCGGAACTACTTTCACACTGAGCATTCCTTTCCCCTGAGCCACTTCATTCAGCCGTAGATGTGTAGTATAATAGACGGGATAAACAATTGTTGGAGAGGAAGCTATGGCACATATCGCATTATACCGAACGTGGAGACCGCAGGCTTTCCGGGAAATTGTAGGTCAGAAGCACATAGTTCAAACCTTGCAAAATTCGCTGCGCGAAGGACGTTATACGCACGCTTACTTGTTTAACGGCCCACGGGGAACGGGGAAGACGAGTGCTGCCAAAATTTTGGCTAAAGCCGTCAATTGTTTGAAAGGTCCTGCCGAGGAGCCGTGTAACGAGTGTGCTAACTGCATCCGTATTACCGAGGGCGCAGTCATGGACGTTGTCGAGATTGATGCTGCCTCCAATCGGGGTGTCGAAGAAATCCGTGACATTCGTGATAAAGTGAAATATGCACCGACGGAAGTGCGGCAAAAAGTGTACATCATTGACGAAGTGCATATGCTGACAACGGAAGCCTTCAACGCTCTGTTAAAAACATTGGAGGAGCCTCCCGCGCATGTTATGTTCATTCTGGCTACCACGGAACCGCATAAGCTGCCGGCAACCATCATTTCTCGCTGTCAGCGGTTCGATTTCAGACGTGTCTCGTTGGATGAACAAGTGGAGCGGCTTCATGAGGTGTGCAGGGAAGAGCATATTGATGCCGATGACGAAGCCATTCGGTTCATAGCCAGATTGTCTGATGGAGGCATGCGCGATGCGTTAAGCCTGCTGGACCAAATCATGGCGTTCTCAGGCACAAACATCACGTATGACGACGTTGTCTCAATTACAGGAGGCATGGCGGGTGACCAATTTGAAAAATTGGTGCTTGCTGTGAAACGACGGGACGTCGGCGCCGTACTAAAGTTAGTCGATGACTTTATGCAAGAGGGCAAAAGTGCAGACAAATGCATGGAGAGCCTTCTGTATTATTTTCGCGATTTGCTCATGGTTAAGATGGTACCTGGTTCTCAAGCGGTCACAGACCGTATTATAGATGTGAAGCAATTTGCTGAAGTGGCGGAGTCGTTCACAACCCAGGAACTTATCTCCATGATGGACACATTGAACCACTACCAGACGGAGATGAAATATTCCGTACAGCCCCAAACGCTTCTAGAAGTGGCGTTAATGAAGCTTTGCAGCTCTGCCGGTTCTGATCAACCTGTGACCGCTGTGCATGCGGCTGCTTCGACTCAAGCTTCGGACGGATTGGTCGCTCAATTGTCAGGTCGAATTCAGAAGTTGGAGGAGCAGATCACACAGATGCTTAAGCAGGGTGTGGCTCCAGCGGCTTCTGGCTCCAGTCATTCGGGCGGAACCTCTGCTTCCGGTTCGAGGGCGGCTTCGGTGCCTGTAGCCATGAAGAAGGTTGAGAAGCTGGAAGGATACCTGCAGGCGAAGGACGCTGACGATACCAGAGCGGTTATGCAGCGGTGGAGCCAGGTGCTTGGCCGCGTAAAGGAACAAAAAATTACGATCCATGCATGGTTGGTGGACGGCGAGCCTGTTGCTGTGTTCGATGGTGCTTTATTGGTAGCTTTTAAAAGCTCCATGCACAGGGAAACCACAGAAAAGCCTGCAAACAAGCAGTTAATCGAGCAAGTGATGAGTGAAATTCTAGGCCATCCCCTTCGGCTCGTGACCATCATGATGAAGGATTGGAAGACAGCGGCTGAACAATCGAAACCTGTCGACAATCCGAGCGAAGAGTTAAAGCTGGTGCATGAGGATGAACCTGCTGGTACAAAGGAAGAATGGATTCATGAGGCCATCCAAATGTTTGGCGAGGATCTGGTAAAAATAAAAGAAGACTGATGACGAGGAGTGGATTTGAATGAACAACATGAATCAAATGATGAAGCAAGTGAAGAAAATGCAGGAACAAATGCTGAAAACGCAAGA
>NZ_CP125098.1:7262500-7602500 GCF_030020805.1 Paenibacillus sp. RC67 | reverse complement strand
GGCCCGAACCCACGAATGTTGAAAAATTCGGGGATGAGGTGGGGGTAGCGGAGAAATTCCAATCGAACTTGGAGATAGCTGGTTCTCCCCGAAATAGCTTTAGGGCTAGCCTCGGGAGATGAGTAGTGGAGGTAAAGCACTGATTGGGTGCGGGGCCCGCCAAGGGTTACCAAGTCCAGTCAAACTCTGAATGCCACATACTTTCATCCCGGGAGTCAGACAGTGAGTGCTAAGATCCATTGTCAAGAGGGAAACAGCCCAGACCATCAGCTAAGGTCCCCCAGTGTGTGTTAAGTGGGAAAGGATGTGGAGTTGCACAGACAACCAGGATGTTGGCTTAGAAGCAGCCACCATTGAAAGAGTGCGTAATAGCTCACTGGTCGAGTGACTCTGCGCCGAAAATGTAACGGGGCTAAACACGCCACCGAAGCTATGGCTAGGACAGTAATGTTCTTGGGTAGGGGAGCGTTGTGTATAGGTTGAAGGTGTACCGTAAGGAGCGCTGGACAGTACACAAGTGAGAATGCCGGTATGAGTAACGAAAAGACAAGTGAGAATCTTGTCCGCCGAAAGCCTAAGGGTTCCTGAGGAAGGCTCGTCCACTCAGGGTAAGTCGGGACCTAAGGCGAGGCCGAAAGGCGTAGTCGAAGGACAACAGGTTGAAATTCCTGTACCACCGTGAACCGTTATGAGCAATGGGGTGACGCAGAAGGATAGTGACGCGGGCTGATGGATGCCCGTCCAAGCAGAGAGGCTGATGTGTAGGCAAATCCGCACATCGTTAAGGCTGGTCTGTGATGGGGAGCGAAAATTGCAGTAGCGAAGGTCATGAGTTCAGGCTGCCAAGAAAAGCCTCTAGCCAGGGAGAAGGTGCCCGTACCGCAAACCGACACAGGTAGGCGAGCAGAGCATGCTAAGGCGCGCGGAAGAACTCTCGTTAAGGAACTCGGCAAAATGACCCCGTAACTTCGGGAGAAGGGGTGCCTCGGTAGGGTGAATAGCCCGAGGGGGCCGCAGTGAAAAGGCCCAAGCGACTGTTTAGCAAAAACACAGGTCTGTGCGAAGCCGCAAGGCGAAGTATACGGGCTGACGCCTGCCCGGTGCTGGAAGGTTAAGGGGAGTGGTTAGGGAGCAATCCCGAAGCTATGAACCGAAGCCCCAGTAAACGGCGGCCGTAACTATAACGGTCCTAAGGTAGCGAAATTCCTTGTCAGGTAAATTCTGACCCGCACGAATGGCGTAACGACTTGGGCGCTGTCTCAACGAGAGATCCGGTGAAATTTTAATACCTGTGAAGATGCAGGTTACCCGCGACAAGACGGAAAGACCCCATGGAGCTTTACTGCAGCTTGATATTGGACTTTGGTACGATCTGTACAGGATAGGTGGGAGCCTGAGAAGCATGAGCGCCAGCTTGTGTGGAGGCGACGTTGGGATACCACCCTGATCGTATCGGAGTTCTAACCCGCGGCCATGAACTGGTCGGGGAACAGTGTCAGGTGGGCAGTTTGACTGGGGCGGTCGCCTCCTAAAAAGTAACGGAGGCGCCCCAAGGTTCCCTCAGAATGGTTGGAAATCATTCGAAGAGTGCAAAGGCATAAGGGAGCTTGACTGCGAGACATACAGGTCGAGCAGGGACGAAAGTCGGGCTTAGTGATCCGGTGGTACCGAATGGAAGGGCCATCGCTCAACGGATAAAAGCTACCCTGGGGATAACAGGCTTATCTCCCCCAAGAGTCCACATCGACGGGGAGGTTTGGCACCTCGATGTCGGCTCATCGCATCCTGGGGCTGAAGTAGGTCCCAAGGGTTGGGCTGTTCGCCCATTAAAGCGGTACGCGAGCTGGGTTCAGAACGTCGTGAGACAGTTCGGTCCCTATCTGTCGTGGGCGTAGGAAATTTGAGAGGAGCTGTCCTTAGTACGAGAGGACCGGGATGGACGTACCGCTGGTGTACCAGTTGTTCCGCCAGGAGCACGGCTGGATAGCTACGTACGGACGGGATAAGCGCTGAAAGCATCTAAGCGTGAAGCCCCCCTCAAGATGAGATTTCCCAGTATGTAAGACCCCTTGAAGACGACGAGGTTGATAGGTTCGGGGTGGAAGCACGGCAACGTGTGGAGCTGACGAATACTAATCGGTCGAGGGCTTATCCATGATTCTGTGATGTGTACAACATGCAGAAGTATAGCTCAACCAACGCGCATTTATTTCGTATCTAGTTTTCAGGGAATAAGCCTTGAATGCTTCGAGAAGCTTTGATGCTTACGAAGTAAGCTTTCAAAAGAAAGCTCTTAGTTTGGTGATGATGGCGGAAGGGAACCACGCGTACCCATACCGAACACGAACGTTAAGCCTTCCAGCGTCGATGGTACTTGGACCGCAGGGTCCTGGGAGAGTAGAACGTCGCCAAGCAAAATGTAAAAAGTCTTTCCGGATATTCCGGGAAGGCTTTTTTTGTTTTACAACGAAACAGTTGGAGGCTTATGGCTCGAATAGAAATAGCATAAGCGAATGATAATAATTTGTGAAGATGACGGTGATTTTTATTAGCATGGAGCGGAGGAATAGATATGAAACGATATGCAGCTGTCTTGATTACTTGCCTGCTCTTCATGATGATGTATCTGCCGATATCGGCTGAAGAGACGGGAGAAGTTCAACCTCTAACGCTCAGGGAAGATTTGAGGGAGGCTCCTTCAACAGAAGGAGAGATAACTCCACAAGCCTATCGTTCAGGGCGAGGATCCTATTCGGGTGTGAGGAATCCCGGCGGAGGCACTACAACTAGCCCGAACCGAAATCCGTCGAACGTTACCAACAACCCTCGAACAACTCCGAGTACGGGGACTGCCACCCGCGGTGGATGGGGAGGGGTTTTTGGCGGCTTTGCAGCAGGAGCATTGATCGGCAGCTTGTTTAATCCTTTTGGATTTATGGGATTCGGCCCTGGGGCTGGAACGCCGTTTTCATTTATTGGTCTGATTTTTTGGGCCGTAATCATTTACTTGGTGTACCGCTTTTTCACAAGATCGAGAAGAAATCAATCCTGATTACTTCATCCATTACTGTTCGTAGCATGATGTGTCCGTATCATTGATTTTCAGGTAGCCGTCCTCCATGTAATGACGGAATTGAAATAGAAGAACGAATCTCGGTAACAGGATCCACAGATGAATGAACAGGGCATGGAGGATTAAATCCAAGGACACCCAGGGAAAGAAACAGCCACAAATCACTGCAGTTACCCACAAAAGATGAAGATTCAGGTTGCGCATTCGGTAAAGGGCAAAATAATTGATAGGAATAAAACCTACCCAAGGAAAGCGATATTGAAGCACCCAATGATTCAAAGGTCGTTTTTCCTTAAGGGTAAAATACAGATAAATGATGCTGGTATGTAAAAGTGGAATCAGTACTACACTAATGAGCATAGGCAGCGGGTGCCAGCGAATTAAGTCCCAAACATAAGCGATACATGGCAAAATCCAAAAGGCGATAATGAATGCCTGTTTGTAACGAATCCTTTGCAGCAGCCGGTAATGATAAACAGAAGCTTCTTTTGATATTTGTTTTTCCTTCACTTGATCTCACTCGTCCGTTTTCATAGATTTCTTTTTGCAATATTATATCGGCAATTTAGGCTTGAAAAATAAGTGTTTTGGAACCATGTACTAGCTAATTTCATAAAAATAGATCATCAGCGTTTACTTTAAGAGAAAGAGGACATACTGATAGAAAAGAAGAATAGAGGTGAGTTGTGTGGGAGACGCTATACATGAATCTACGGTGGCCCATAACTGCATCATCTGCGGACAAATGAAGGAAAATGGCATTATGATTATATCAGAATTCATCTGTGAAGATTGCGAACATGAAATGATCTCAACTGACGTTATGGATGCCAAATATCCTTTCTTTATCCATCAAATGAGGCAAATCTTTTATAGAAAAAATGCATAGATTGTCTATCAAAATAGTGGTGCTCTTATTGACGGAATATTCCCCGTTGGTGAGAGCCTTTTTGTTTGTTACAATAAGAGAGATATTATTTTTAAAGCAAATAGGGAGATCCACAACATGGACAAACAGAGCGCTCCTTTATATGAGCGATTGGTACAGCATTCTGAAGGGAAGCACGTGAGCTTGCACGTTCCTGGCCATAAATCAGGGCAAGGCTTGGATGAAGATGCTAGAGCTTATTACGAGTCTATCATGCGTCTGGATGTAACGGAAATAACCGGTTTGGATGATCTTCATCATCCGGAAGAGGCGATACAACAAGCGCAGCAGCTTGCCGCTGATTGTTTTGGCGCGGAGGAAACCTTTTTTCTGGTGAACGGAAGTACGGTTGGTAATTTAACGATGATCTTAAGTGTTTGTCGAAGAGGAGATCTCCTGCTCGTACAGCGGGATGCTCATAAATCCGTTATACATGGCCTTATGCTTGCGGGGGCGAAGGCAGTATTTCTCAATCCGGAGATTGATCCGGCAACCGGTCTAACGCTTGGTATTCGACCGGAAGATGTGAGGGTGGCTCTGCAAAAGTATCCGGATGCCAAAGGTCTTTTAATAACGAGGCCGAGCTATTACGGAACCGCTATCCCGCTAGAGGGGATTGTACAAATGCTGCATCAATATGATAAGCCGCTTCTTGTAGATGAGGCGCATGGAGCACATTTTGGCTTCCATCCGGCACTTCCGAAGTCAGCCCTGTCCTGTGGTGCCGATGTGGTCGTGCAGTCTACGCATAAGCTGCTTACAGCAATGACTATGGGGGCCATGCTTCACGTTCAAGGGGATCGGGTAGACCGTAAGGAATTGAAGCGGTATTTGACCATGCTGCAGAGCTCGAGTCCATCCTACCCGCTAATGGGAAGCTTGGATCTCAGCCGAAGACAAATGCATATGCAGGGTATGGAGCTGTTGGAGCAGGGAATCCGTATTGTCGATCGGCTAATGGAGCAGATGAAGGATAATCATCGGTTTGAGTTATTGATGCCAGAACAAAATAACGAGATTGGCCGGGACCCCTTTAAAATTATTGTAAAAGAAGCCACGGGCGCCTTGACCGGATTTGAACTGAAGGATGCGCTGGAAGAACGAGGCTGCTTTGTCGAATTGGCAGATCCCCAGGCAGTGCTTCTAGTTCTGAGCCTCGCCTCCACAGAAGAGGATGCTAGGAGATTGTCAAATGCTTTAAAGGAAATCGGAGAAATACACCCTTCTGTCAACCGCTCGGAGGGGATCGCACCTACTTTATCCTCTTATTCCGCGATGACAGGTCTATCTGAGCCTGTATCCTTCGATGAATCGGTCTATCGGCAAAAAGGGACTGCCCAGGTACCGCTGAAGGATGCTGTAGGTTTAAAATCTGCAGAAATGATTGTTCCTTACCCACCTGGTATTCCTGTATTGTGCCCGGGGGAACAGATTTCCTCCGATGTGGTTCGCTATTTGAAGCAGTTGGTTCAAATGGGTGCACGCATCCATGGATTAATCGAAGGGGATGAGCCCTTGCTATCCGTATTGATATCTTAATAGAGAGCACGTATGCCCGGAATCAAGACTATAAATTGTTTTGATTTCGGGCTTTTTTTGTCCTTCAAGTCTTTTATTTTTTAAAGTAAGAGAAACGAGCTAGGTATTGCAAGACAAACAGTATATAATCATAATATCCTTAAGGGTATGCTGAAACGATAAACGGGTAATAGCTACCTATAACATGATTGGAGAAATTGATAATGCGTAAAGGGTATTTCTTAACGGTGGAAGGCTGTGAAGGAGCAGGCAAAACCTCCGTTATCGAACGTATGACCGAATATTTGTCCTCTCTGGGGCATGATACCATTTCATCAAGGGAGCCAGGCGGAATTGATATAGCCGAACAAATAAGGGCAACCATATTAGATAAAAGAAATACGAAGATGGAAGGCAGAACAGAAGCACTCCTGTATGCTGCTTCCAGAAGACAGCATTTAGTCGAAAAAATACTGCCTTCTTTAGCGGAAGGAAAAGTGTTCATCTGCGACAGATTTATTGATAGCAGCCTAGCTTATCAAGGCTATGCCAGAGGCTTAGGAATAGATGAAGTGCTTACCATTAATCAATTTGCTATAGATAATGTATTTCCCGATTTGACGATCTATTTGGATGTTGCGCCTGAAGAAGGACTAAGACGTATTCATGCCCGCAGTGACCGGGAAATCAACAGACTGGACCTGGAGTCGTTGGCTTTCCATCAAAAGGTTCGGGAAGGATACTTGATATTAGCGGAGCGGTTCGAAGACCGTATTGTGAGTGTAGATGCTAACGGCAACATGGACGAAGTATTTGAAAGTGTAAAGGAACATCTAGACCGATGTATCAAGCCGAAGAACTGACAGACCAATCTTCCATGGCGCGATATTGCAGTCATCTTCGCACCCAGCAAGTCATGGCAACATATACTATTGGTATGACGGACAGAAAGGCTGCTTTGGGAATGGCGATGCACGTTGATTACGGTTCCCAAAACAGCTTTCCTAAAGACCAAAGCAGGAATTGAATGGACCGATGTCAAATTATTAGAGTATGAAATAATGTATTATTCGACATCATTCTAAGTCATCCATTGCTGCAAGGGTCAACCGAGTCATTTGTAAAAATGTAAAGGAGGGCAATGCCATGAAATTAGTTGTTGCCGTTGTACAGGATAAAGATAGCAATCGTCTCTCGAATGCTTTAATAAAAGAAGGCTTCCGCGCTACCAAGCTCGCTAGTACGGGTGGCTTTTTACGGGCTGGCAATACGACCTTTATGATCGGTATCGAAGATGACCGTGTACATGAAGTGATGCAGGTTATTAAGGCCAACTGCAAAATTCGTGAACAAATCGTCACCCCTGTATCTCCTATGGGAGGAACGACTGATTCCTACATTCCGTTTCCTGTTGAAGTTCAGGTTGGCGGAGCGGCGGTGTTCGTGCTTCCGGTTGAACGGTTCGAGCATTTTTAAATGTGAGGGGCAGGTTGCATCTTGAAGATAAATCCGGGCTGGCGCCCTTTCGGTAAAGAAATTCAACGCAGCGAAGCCTCAACCCCCCAGCAGCTGCAGCATAAATCATTCTCGGATATGATGCAGCAGCAGGACGGAAGGGCATCGCAGGAGCAGCTTCAGCGCATTTTACAGCAAATCCATCTGCAAGGGGACCGTTTATCGAAATCGATGACCGTACGGGAACTGCGTCAATATAAGCTGCTTGTGAAGCAGTATTTGGAGGAGACGGCACGCCGGGGGGTGCAGCTGCGCGATACGCGCGGCTGGGACCGCAGGGGTCGCTCCAAAAGGTATAAGCTGCTTGAGGAAATTGATGAGAAGCTGCTTACGATGGCGGACGATATGCTGGAAAGTGAGCAGGGACGCATTGATCTGCTGTATAAAGTAGGAGAGATTCGCGGTATGCTGATCAATCTTACATTTTAATTGCATCATGACGAAACAAAGTGCAAAAATAATGTATATATAATAGGAAAGGATTTTACAGGACGACAATGTCTTTTCAATCCATACCGGGACAAGAACGTGTGAAACGTATATTGCAGAACAGTTTGAGAATGGATAAAGTTTCTCATGCCTATATTTTTACCGGTCCTTCTGGAACGGGACGCAAGCAGATGGCGCTTGCCTTTGCGCAGGCATTATACTGTCAAGTGCTGCTTGACGATGCTTGCGGAGAATGCCTGGATTGCCGTAAGGTAGAGCATGGCAACCATCCGGATCTTCACTGGGTACGCCCTGATGGCGCTTCCATCAAGATTGAGCAGATTCGGGAGCTTCAGAAGCAATTCTCTTACCGTGCCTCCGCTTCTGGGCTGAAGATGTATATTCTGGAAGATGCTGATCGAATGACGGTTCAGGCAGCGAATAGCTTGCTAAAGTTCCTTGAAGAGCCTACATCCAGAGTCGTTGCGATCCTGATTACGGACAATGGACAAGCCCTGCTGCCGACAATTCGATCGAGAGCCCAGTGGGTCCCATTTGCACCTATGAGTCGAGATCGTATGGTCGCCGTCCTTCAAGAGGAGGGACATGCCTCCGTTCTGATTCAGGCTGCGGTCCGTCTAGCAGCAGGGCCTGATGCCGCCAGAGAGCTTATTCAAGGAAATGGGTTTGCAGAAATCAGAAATCTAGTGATACAATTGACTAAGGAAAGTATGTCCCGACTGCCCACGGCGCTGCTGACGGCTCAGCAAAAGCTGGCCAAGTCGGAGCTGACGGAGCAGCTTCCCTTATTTATGGATCTAATGATTTTATGGCTTAAAGATATGGTGCAGTTAAACCTCGGCAATCGGTCTGAGCTGGTGTATGCGGATCAAACGGATTGGATGGCGGGACTGGCCTTATCTTACGATATGAAGCATTGGGTGCGGTGTTTGGAGCAAGCAGTCGAACAGCAGAAAAGACTCCGCTTTCACGCTAACCCGCAGCTGGTGCTAGAAAAATTGTTAATGCAGCTGAAGGGGGTGTAAATTTGTACTCGGTTGTTGGTGTCCGCTTCAAGAAAGCGGGAAAAATATATTATTTCGACCCGATCGATTTACCGGTCGATAAAGAGAGCGCTGTAATAGTCGAGACTGCTCGTGGTATTGAGTATGGAAAAGTGGTGATCGGCAAGCGGATTGTTCAGGAATCCGACGTCGTTCTTCCATTAAAGAAAGTCATTCGGATTGCGGATCATACCGACGCACAGCTTGTGGAGGACAATAAATCCGCAGCGAAAAATGCGTTCGCGCTTTGCCAAGACAAGATTAAAGATCATCAGCTTAAAATGAAGCTGGTTGACGTTGAATATACATTTGATCGAAACAAAATCATTTTTTATTTTACCGCTGAGGGAAGAGTCGATTTTCGTGAGCTGGTTAAAGATTTGGCCGGGGTATTCCGTACTCGTATCGAGCTAAGGCAAATAGGTGTTCGAGACGAAGCCAAAATGTTGGGCGGTATCGGTCCTTGCGGAAGAATTCTGTGCTGTTCCTCTTTCTTAGGGGATTTTGAACCGGTATCCATCAAGATGGCAAAAGACCAAAATTTATCGTTAAATCCAACGAAAATATCCGGGCTATGCGGCCGGTTAATGTGTTGTTTGAAATATGAGCACGATAATTATGAAAGTGTGAAAGAGGACGTGCCGCGCGTAGGAAGCGAAGTTATTTCTTCTCTAGGAACTGGGCGCGTTGTATCGCTAAATATTAACGAGCGTACCGTAAAAGTGCAGATTTATGAGCTCGGTAAAGTCATGGAGCTATCCTTTGACGATGTAGTGGAGCAGCAGCATTAACGGTTGTTAGCTTTCTTGAGGTGAATGTGTGGATAAAAGAGACGTTTTTGTTCAAATTGAGCAAATGGAGGAACAAATGGGAGCTATTTATTCCGAGTTGGGGCAGATGAAAAAGCAAATAATCGAGCTCCTGGAGGAAAACAAACGGCTAAGCATCGAAAATCAGCAGCTTCGCAAGCTGCTTAAGAAGGATGCGGAGCCGCCTGTTGAAGTACCCCATATTCATGTTACCGCCGCACTGGCCAAGGAGCTTACAGGGGAAGGCTATGACAATTTGGCCCGCCTGTACCACGAAGGCTTCCACATCTGTAATGTCTACTACGGTCATTTGCGAACGGAAGGCGATTGTTTGTTTTGCTTATCGTTTTTAAATAAATAAAGAAACCACCGTAGGGAGCAAGCTTCTCTACGGTTTTTTTCAAGAAAGAGGAAGGCGTGCATGAATGGAAAAGGTATCTTTGCAACCGAGTGAAAGAATTGACGATCTGTTAACGAATGATTTGAAAATTATTCAGAGCGACGAGGTGTTCAGCTTCTCCATGGACGCCGTCCTGTTAGGCAGATTCAGTTATGTCCCTCCAAGAGGGCGGATGGTAGATCTATGTACAGGCAATGGAGTGATCCCTCTGCTGTTATCGACACGTACGAAGGCTTCCATTGTTGGAGTAGAGATCCAAGAGCGGTTAGCCGATATGGCTGATCGTAACGTCAAAATTAATGAATTGGACAATCAGATCCAAATTGTTCATGGGGATTTGCGAACTATTCATAATCAGCTCGGCAGCGGTAATTTTGACGTTGTAACGGTTAATCCGCCTTATTTGCCTGTACCGAACGGGGAACAAAACATAAATGAGCATGTAGCGGCAGCTCGACATGAAGTTTTCTGTACGTTGGAGGATGTTGTTAAAACATGCAGCAGACTGGTGAGAAGCGGAGGCCGTGTAGCGATGGTGCACAGACCAAGCCGTCTGGTTGAAATCTTTTGCACGATGCGTCAGTATAAGCTGGAGCCAAAACGAATCCGCTATGTGCATCCGCGTGCTGGTGAAGAAGCGAATATGGTGCTGGTTGAAGCACTGAGAGACGGGAAACCGGAGCTGAGGACGCTTCCGCCTCTGATTGTTTACAAAAATAAAACAGAATACTGTGATGAGCTGATGGAGATCTATTATGGCAAGCGCGATGCGCTCATCTAACCTACCATAACATAACGAGGGAATCTAACGTGAACATTCAAAAAAGCTATCAGCAGGACAATGGAATGGGGAAGCTGTACTTGGTGGGGACACCTATCGGCAATCTGGAGGATATGACCTTCCGGGCTGTGCGTACATTAAATGAAGTAAAGTGGATCGCTGCAGAGGATACGAGGCAGACGCGCAAGCTGCTGACCCATTTCGATATTTCGACCCGTCTGGTCAGTTACCATGAGCATAATAAAAATGCGAGCGGGCCTGAGTTGGTCCGTCTCTTGCAATCCGGTGACGACATTGCACTGGTTAGCGATGCGGGGCTGCCGGCCATTTGCGACCCGGGAGCTGATCTCGTTCGTCAGGCAATCGATGCCGGCATTGCCGTTATTCCCATCCCTGGGGCCAATGCTGCGCTATCGGCCTTGATTGTATCGGGAATATCCACAGAACGGTTCACCTTTCTTGGTTTTCTGCCGAGGGATAAGAAGCCGCTTCATCAAGAGCTTGAAGCACTCAAACCAATGAAAGAGACGCTGCTGTTCTATGAATCTCCTCATCGCGTTGTAAAGACGCTTGAAGCGATGATGGAGGTGTGGGATCCCGAGCGGCAGATGTGCCTGATGCGGGAGTTGACCAAGAAGTACGAGGAAGCTGCTCGAGGGACGATAAGCGAATGCTATAAGCTGCTGCAAGAGCAGCCGCCGCAAGGGGAGTACTGCATTGTCGTTCAAGGCAGCACCGATTCGGAGAATGAAGCTTCGGCCATCTGGTGGGAAGCATTCAGCCTTGAAGAGCATGTGGAGCATTATGCTGAGCAGGGGCTTGACCGCAAGGAAGCGATCAAACGTGCTGCGGCGGACCGTCAGATACCGAAGAGAGAGCTTTACAATTACTTGCATCAGAAATAAGCAATGAACACATGTGAAGCATCATTGGCTTATCTTCTACAAACCAATCAGCCGATCGGCTGATTTTTTGCTTCCTGATAAACTAAGCGCAGCAATGTCTATGGATAATCAGGGGCATCCGAAAGTTATCGGAAGAAGCTTCAGACAAATCACTTCACTTGTTGGGTGGATGGTTCTTTCTACTATATTAGATGGGTGTTAATAATAAAAAAAATCCCCAATCTCATGAAAATTCACGGATTGGGGAATAGAGGAGATATGAAAAAGGTTAGAATTACCTTAGTAAGAAGTGCTATCCTTATTATAACCTATTTTTCTTATTTTGTCACAGGTATTGGCATTTCAGATAAACATTCGTGACAAACAATTTTTCCTTTGAAATAAGAAACGTTTTCTGCATTACCGCAGAAAATACATGCTGGCTCATATTTCTTCAGCATGATACGTTCACCGTCTACATAAATTTCCAGAGCGTCTTTTTCACCGATACCTAATGTTCTGCGGAGTTCGATAGGAATAACAACGCGTCCCAATTCGTCAACCTTTCTTACAATACCAGTAGATTTCATCATATATAAAAGTCCCCTCTCGAAATAGATAAATCGTCATTATTCGACAATATTCTTAAGATTTATGATACCAACCATTCCCAAAATAGTCAACTAGAAAATTGCAATTTTCTACGTTAAAATATGGTAGATTACCCTTCTATTTCAATGAATTTTAGAGGCAATGCTGAAAAGCCTTGTGAATAAGCAGCTTTTCTGCGGACGTTAAACATAGTATTATGAATATATTCCTTACTAAAGAAAAATTTGCAAGACATATTCTGTTCACATTTGGAAGTTTCATACGACAAAGTTCGACAAAAGATCGTTTTTAATGCTCAATTCATGTCGAAAATACGAGAAAACTTAGGGAGGTACGCACCATGTCCAATCCTTTACAGGAAGAGAAGGTATTTAAAGATCCCGTACATAAATATATCTACGTGCAGGATCAAACGATTTGGGATTTGATTAACACCAAGGAATTTCAACGCCTCCGTCGTATACGACAGCTGGGCACATGTTTTTTGACGTTTCATGGCGCAGAGCACAGCCGTTTCTCACATTCGTTAGGCGTATATGAAATCACTCGCAAAATCATTTCACAATTCGAGCGTAACGGCTATGAGGATTGGCCTCGGGAAGAGCGGTTGCTCTCCTTATGCGCGGCCCTTTTGCACGATGTCGGGCATGGTCCTTTTTCCCACTCGATTGAGAAAACGTTCGGTACTCACCATGAGGAGTGGTCCTGCCGTATCGTCCTTGGAGATACCGAGATCAATCGGGTCCTTAAGGAAGTATCTCCTACGTTCCCTCAGAAAGTGGCCGGCGTTATCGCTAAAACCTATAACCAAGAGATTGTCGTCAGCCTCGTCTCGAGCCAGCTGGATGCAGATCGAATGGACTATTTACTTCGCGACGCGTATTTCACAGGCGTAAATTACGGGACGTTCGACCTGGAACGGATTTTACGGGTTATGAGACCTTTTCAAGGCCACATCGTTGTCAAAGAAAGCGGCATGCATGCCGTCGAAGACTACTTGATGTCCCGCTACCAAATGTACTGGCAGGTCTATTTCCACCCTGTGACCCGAAGCGCAGAGGTGTTATTGCATAAAATTTTTCAAAGAGCCAAACAGTTATATGAAGAAAACTATTCATTTTCATTCATGCTGCCGCCGCTGCTGAGCTTATTCCGGCAAACACTTACAATTCAAGAATTTCATTTGCTGGATGAAGCTTTTATGCAGACGGTGCTGATGCAATGGTCCAATGAAGATGATGCGATCCTGGTCGATCTGTGCTTGCGCTTCCTTAATCGTCGACTATTCAAGTATGTTTTGTTGGAGAGGATCGATGCTCTGCAAATAGAGCGTTTACGTGACACCATGCGTGCCTTGAATTTGGATCCTTCCTATTACCTTGAAATTGATTTCCCGTCCGATCTTTCGTATGATGTGTATCGACCGGGAGTTCATGACGAAAAACTGCCGATTTTGCTGCTTGATCAAAAAGATGCGTTAACGGAAATATCCCGCAAGTCGGAAATTGTCCGATCCATTAGCGGTATACATATGGGGAAATACCACTTATATTTCCCGGAGGAGCTGTTGAACGCCGATCCGAGCTCCATCCATCCGGAGCATCGCAAGCTGCTTGGCATGGAATAAACGGCCGCCCATCAAGCCACAACGACGAAACTGAACTATACCATATGAAGGAGATGGTTGCTGTCATGCTGACAGATACGCATACACACTTAAACGCTCCTCAATTCGATGAAGATCGACATGAGGTCATCCAACGAGCATTAGAGAGCGGAATCAGTCGAATCATCAATGTCGGATTTAATCGTGAGACGATTCCTAGCTCGATTGCACTTGCAGAGCAATACGATTTCATCTACTCCACAGTCGGATGGCATCCTCAGGATGCCAAAGACATGACACCTGAAGATCTGGAATGGATCGAGCAGCTGTGCAAGCACGAGAAGGTGGTTGCCATAGGTGAGATCGGTTTGGATTATTACTGGGATACTTCACCTAAGGATGTACAGGATCGCGTATTTCGCGAGCAAATTCGTTTGGCTCGTAAACTGGGCATGCCGATAGTTATTCATAACCGCGATGCGCACCATGATATAATCCAAGTTCTCCGCGAAGAGAAAGCGGCTGAAGTCGGGGGCGTCATGCACTGCTATTCCGGCAGCTGGGAAACGGCCAAAATGTGTCTGGATATGAACTTCTACATCTCCTTCGGCGGGCCTGTCACATTTAAAAATGCAAAGCAGCCCAAAGAGGTGCTGGAGAAAGTTCCGTTGGACCGTCTGTTGGTTGAAACGGACGCACCTTATTTGACTCCGCACCCTTTCCGAGGCAAAAGAAATGAAACTGCATATGTGAAATTAGTCGCAGAAACCGCTGCACAAATCAAGGGGTTAACCCTGGAGGAGCTGGCTCACGCGACTACGAAAAATGCAGTTACATTATTCGGTTTGCGATGAAAGAAAAGGGGGGGTGAGACAGCCCTATTTTCGTCGAAAACGTGAAAACGGAAGAAAAATGACCAAAATAATAAGACAAGACAAGAAAAACAAGGGTTTCGTTCGAGAAATCGGATAAAAATTTCCGAATTGAACGAAAATGGACCTTTTTTGCCGAGTTTGTATACTTTACAACTTTGTATCCGACAGCGTAAACTCAATATTAACTTAATACGATTACCAATTTTCCATTATCGCTGAGTTTCCGTAAGGGAAACGGGGGAACCGCAATATGACCTGTCTTTATTTGAAAATAAGGCTAAGGTCACAATTTCTGGGGTGAGTCTTGGAAGGATACATAAGCTTTTATATCCGACTCCAAGTAGGGCGACTCTCAAGTCCGAATCCGTCAGCTAACCTCGTAAGCGTAAGAGAGAGGTAACGATTGTCGTGTGCTTTATTTCATTCTGATGAAATAACCTAAAGTCACGGGAAGAGTCCTCTTTCCGATGACTTTTTTTGTTCTCCCGTCATTGTGACAACTATCCGACAACATAATCTTACCTAGAACAATGAGGAGGTGCTGGCCGCACGCAGGACAAACGATATGGAATCTATTGCAGCCCTTAGTTGACCGTACAGGAGAAGCTTTTCTAAGCATGAACGATGCTGTAGAAATCTTCATTGCTTCCGGAACGTGAATCACTCATCGATCATGGAGGTTGTTCCTATGTGAAGGAGCGTCGTTAGACGTTATTCTTTATTAACCAACAGATTGCAAAACTTAACCATAGTCGCGTCAGATCAATCATGCGTAACACTCGACGGCGGGGCTTTGAAGGAGGACCGAACTAGTGGGAGCTATTCAACATGAGCAAACCCATGTAAGACGATCATCCAGCATGTCCTTCGCATTGCGATGGAGGCATGAAAACTTGCGTTTGATATCGATCATAGCCATTATTTCATTCGCTTTGACTTTCATGTTTTTAATGATGTTATACGGTACGGCTACCAAGAAGGTGACCGTAGTTGTGAACGGACAAGAAACCGTTGTTTATACTAAACAATGGGATTTGAAACGTTTACTGGATGAGCAGGGGGTTTCTGTAGGAGAGCATGATCGTCTCTCTGCAGCGCTGGATTCGAAAGTAAAGTCGGGGGACAAAATTACGATCGAACATGCGAAGCCGATTCAGCTGACGGCTGACGGTGAAACCAAGACGATGTACACTGTGCAAAAAACAGTGGGCAGCGCATTGAACGATTTAAATGTGCAGGTAGGAGAACTTGATAAGGTGACTCCTGTCATTGAGGCCGATCTGCCTGATAATGGCGAGGTTCAAATTGTACGTGTAACCAAAGAGCTTGAAGAAGTTCAAGAGAAGATAGCCTATGACGTAGTGAAGAAGAATGACCCGCAATTGGTAAAAGGCAAGGAACAAGTGGTACAAGAAGGCCAGGAAGGTCTGCTTGTGAAGAAAAAGGAAAAACGGTTTGAAGACGGAAAACTTGTAGCAGAAGAAGTCGTGGATCAGAAGGTTCAATCGGAGAGCGTCAATAAAATTGTCGCTATAGGTACGAAAAATCCAGTTGTTGTGTTATCGGCATCATCGCCGAATCTTCAGGAAGTCACTAAAAGCGGAGTGTCTTTTGGCGTCAAGCAGGTCATTAATAATGTGACTTTGACCGCTTATTCAGCGGGGGCTGCTTCGACAGGAAAAGGCAGCGAACATCCACAATATGGAGTTACGTCTACAGGTACGAGAGTAACGGAAGGTCGCACAATTGCAGTGGATCCAAAAGTGGTTCCGCTGGGCTGGTGGGTTTATATCGACGGGCTAGGTTTCCGCAGAGCGGAGGATACCGGAAGTGCAGTCAAAGGAAACATTATCGATGTGTTTTATGACAGCAACGATTATGCGAACCGATTTGGCATGAAGCGCGGGTACACCGTTTATGTGATTGGGCCTAAGAAACCAACCGCGGACTAAGGACTTGCAATTGGGGAAGACTCATTATATATACGATTGAACGAAGAGAAGAGGGAAGCCTCTTCTCTTTTCTGTGACTTGAAACTCAGTGGAAGTCAGGCTAGTATTAAGAAAGCTATATGGATTATCCTGGTATTGGATGAAGGAAGGTAGTAAGATGATTAAGGAAATCATCGTCGTTGAAGGCAAGGACGATACAACAGCCATTAAAAGGGCGGTAGAAGCCGAGACTATAGAGACAGGTGGCTCCGCCATTAATAAAGACGTAATCAAACGCATCAAGCTGGCTCAGCAGCGCCGTGGCGTCATTATATTAACGGATCCTGACCATGCGGGGGAACGCATTCGTAAAATCATTACAGCCCAAGTGAAAGGCTGCAAGCACGCATTTATTACGCAGGAAGAGGCAACGGCAAAAGGCGACATTGGTGTTGAGAATGCCTCGGTTGAGGTCATACGCAAGGCGCTAGCCAACGTACATACCGATTACGAGGTCGTAGAGTCAGATATCACCTGGGAGGACTTGATCAACGCTGGTCTGATCGTACATCAGCATGCCGCTGCTCGACGCATGGAAATGGGCAAGTATCTGGGTATCGGTTATTGTAACGGGAAGCAATTCTATAATCGCTGCCGGATGTTCCGAATATCCCGTGAAGAATTCGCAGAGGCATGGAAGCAACTTGAGAAAAAAGAGGGTTAACGATGAATAATATCAATTTCAGCATGCAGGAGGATATTGCCTCCCCGAAAAAAACGAAAGAGCTGCTTCAAAGACATGGATTTACTCTGAAGAAAAGCTTGGGTCAGAATTTTTTGATAGATCCCAATATATTGAATAAAATTGTAACTGCCGCAGGACTGGATTCTTCCAAGGGAGCACTTGAAATCGGTCCGGGCATCGGTGCCTTGACGCAGCAGTTGGCCAAAATGGCAGGTCGTGTCGTTGCCGTCGAAATTGATCAGCGTTTGCTGCCGCTGCTGGAAGAGACGCTCTCCCCGTATCCCCAAGCTAGCGTAGTTCACGGTGACGTATTGAAGGTAGACTTGAAGGAATTGTTCCACCAGCATTTTGCTGAATTCTCTCAAGTCAGTGTAGTGGCTAATTTGCCGTACTATATCACGACACCTATTATTATGAAGCTGCTGGAGGAGAAACTGCCTTTAGAGAACATTGTGGTCATGATCCAGAAAGAAGTGGCTGAGCGAATGTGGGCTAAGCCAGGTGGCAAGGAATATGGCAGCTTAAGCATCGCTGTGCAATATTACTGTGAGCCTGAGATCGTCACCATCGTTCCCCGTACGGTGTTCATTCCTCAGCCGAATGTTGACTCGGCCGTCATCAAGCTGAAGGTTCGGAGTAACCCGCCTGTAGAATTAAAGGATGAAGCCTTTTTCTTCGATGTCGTACATGCCTCCTTCGTACAGCGGCGAAAAACGATTTATAATAACTTGGCTTCACGATTCTTCACTAAGGAGACGAAAGGGCAGCTAGAACCGATTTTGCAGGAAGCGGGTATTGAACCCTCCCGTAGAGGGGAAACGCTGTCGATCGAGGAGTATGCCCGTCTGAGCCACTGTCTGCTTCGAGCACTGGGGCGTGAGTAGAAAGCAAGGGGTGGCCTTTGCTAAATGATAGGCATCATAATCACCAAATGCCTATTGACGCCATAGGATACACGAGGAGGCGATTTGGCCATGAAACAGGGAGACCTCGTCATACGTAGATCCTATGGTGGTGATATCATATTTAAAATTCAGGATATTTTGCAACAGCAGGCGATACTGCGTGGTGTTGATTACCGGCTGCTGGCCGATGCGCCGCTCTTTGACTTGGTCAAGGCGCCGCTGGATCCGTATCAATATACAATAAGAACGACACGGCCGTCCTGGATGGAATCGATGCGACGAGCAAGAGAGAATCAAACGGATGTATCTCAAGCCTATGGAGATATAGGTACAACGGATAAGCCGGTTCCGGCTTATTTTGAAATGCCAGGTAAAGTATTGCATTTGGACGGAGATCCTATCTACTTGCGTAAATGCATGAGTTTGTACGGAGAATTAAGGGTACCGGCGGAGGGATATTATGTCCCGGAGTCTCAGATGGCGGACGCGATGTATCGTCTGCTCCCTCAAGTCAAGCCGGATATTGTAGTTGTAACGGGTCACGACGGCATTCTAAAAACTCGGAGAAGCGGCGATATTGCTCATCTGGGCAACTACAAGAATTCGTACCATTTTGTCAATGCGGTTAAGGTAGCAAGACAATATGAGAAAAATAAAGATACGTTGACGGTCGTCGCCGGAGCGTGTCAGTCTCATTTTGAAGCGATTATGCAGGCTGGCGCCAACTATGCAAGCTCACCCGCGCGTGTACTGATTCATGCTCTGGACCCGTTATGCGTGGCGGTCAAGGTGGCCTATACACCTATACGGGATACAGTTAACATTGTGGATGTAATTGGACTGACGCACAGCGGACTGGAAGGTCTGGGTGGCGTTGAATCTAGGGGCAGCTACCGTAGAGGTGTGCCCATTGTTCAGAAAATCATGCCTAAAGAAGCACCTTAGGGTGCTTTTTTGCTTTAAATTTGACAATTTGGTGAACGAAAAAGGTAGGGGGTTGAACGGGAAGTGTTTAAAATAAGGAAAAATGCCGTTGACAACCGCTTTATGTGACTGATATAATATTTGTTCCAATTTGACATACTACCTCTATTGGGTTATAATTTACAAGGAAAGAGGTGGTAGTGGTCAATGGCAAAAAATGCGCTGTTGGAGATCAAACGCAGTTTGGAACCTCATGTCGGACAGAAAATCATGTTAAGAGCAAACGGCGGTCGCCGTAAAACGATCGAACGCTCCGGTGTATTGGAGGAAACCTACCCTTCCGTTTTCATTGTGAAGCTGGATCAGGAGCAAAACGCTTTTAAGCGTGTTTCATACAGCTACGCAGATATACTGACTGAGTCAGTTGAGGTAATGGTTTGTAATGATGATGGACAAGTACGTATCACTATACAGCAATAAATGGGTTACATAAGCGGCATGCTCCTGATTTTATGGAGTGTGCCGTTTTGGGGTGAAGATAGCGGTGATGGTAATCCGGTTTACCTGCATGAAACGGAAGGTGTCGGGCATACTACGTTTATCTTACCTTAAAGGAGTGTTCGCGTATGGCACGCAGAAGAAATGGAGTCATGTCGGAACAATTCAAATATGAGCTTGCCAAAGACCTTGGATTCCACGAAACGGTACAACGGGAAGGCTGGGGAGGTATACGTACCAAAGATGCGGGCAATATGGTAAAGAGAGCGATTCAAATTGCCGAGCAATCGATTCAGAAGCAGCCGCCGAGGTATTAAATAACGGTTCTAACGGAGCTGAAGCACGCGAAGCGCTGCTTTAGCTTTTTTTTGTTTCTTTTTTGTTATAGTATTAGGGAATAGACTAGAGCTGCAAAGAAGGTGTCCTATGAAAGTATTTGAAAAAGCGCCGGCCAAAATCAATTTATCGTTGGACGTCCTGCGAAAGCGGGAGGACGGTTACCATGAGGTTGAGATGGTTATGACGATGGTAGACCTTGCAGACCGGATTGAGATGCAGGAGCTCCCCCGTGATACCATCATCATCTCCAGTCAAGCGGGGTATATCCCTTTGGATGAAAAGAACTTGGCCTTCCAGGCGGCCAAGCTCATCAAGGACCGCTATGATGTGAAGCAAGGTGTTTACATACATTTGGATAAAAAAATACCGGTAGCGGCAGGTCTTGCAGGAGGTAGCAGTGACGCAGCTGCGACACTTCGAGGACTGAACCGTCTTTGGAGGCTTAATATTCCTGCCGATGAGCTGCAGCGCTTAGGAGCGGAGCTGGGCTCGGACGTACCGTTCTGTGTGACAGGCGGAACTGCAATTGCGCGCGGTCGCGGTGAGAAGCTGGAGCCGATTGAATCTCCTCCGCAGTGTTGGGTCATATTGGCCAAGCCTCCTATCAATGTGTCCACCTCAGAGATTTATGGTAAATTAAGAGCCAATGCGATTCAATCGCATCCTTCCACAGATAGGATAGTCCAATCCATTCGGGATAAACGGTTTGATCTGCTGTGCGATAATCTCGGCAATGTGCTCGAGGAAGTAACGCTCGATCTTTATCCGGAGGTTCGTCAGCTGAAAGATTGTATGATACGTCTCGGTGCAGACGGAGTGCTGATGTCAGGAAGTGGACCGACAGTTTTTGGATTAGTATCCAAAGAAGCTAAAGTGCCTAGAATTTACAACGGTTTACGCGGTTTTTGCAAAGATGTTTATGCTGTCCGGATTTTGACATGATCGGTTTGTGTTAGCTACATGTTAGAATAATTTTCATGGATCTCTTGAAAAAATACGGATAAAAATGATATATTCACTATATATTATTCGGATTTTTGTGTATTTTTAAAGAATGGTTCAGTCTGTGCGTATTCTTGATAAAGAATTAGAACCAAGAACCGCATGCTGAAGGCGAAACATTTACCTCTATACGTGGTCCCTCATTTTTTTGGGGTGGCCTCGACGGAGGTCTATCTCAAAGGGGGCAATCAGATGAAAAAGTTAAAAAGAAGCGCAAGGTTGGTCGAGATGACCCAATACTTGCTTTTTCGCCCCCATACCCTAATTCCTTTAACGACATTCGCGGACAGATATAATTCAGCTAAGTCTTCGATAAGCGAAGATTTGGCTATCATTAAAGAAGTGTTTGAGGAAGAGGGGCTTGGCGAGCTGTTGACGCTGGCTGGTGCAGCCGGAGGCGTCAAGTTTATCCCGAAGGTGAGCAAAGCGGCGTCCTTGCAGTTTATTCAAGGCATTTGCCGCCAGCTAGAGCTGCCAGAACGGATATTACCGGGCGGTTATATGTACATGTCCGATATTATGGGGCAACCCATGATATTGAACGAAGTAGGCAAAATGTTTGCGACCGCTTTTGCCGGAAAAGATATTGATGTAGTGATGACAGTAGAGACCAAAGGGATTCCCCTTGCTTATGCTACGGCTTCATTTTTGAATTTGCCGGTTGTCATTGTACGTCGCGATAACAAAGTGACCGAAGGCTCTGCCGTTAGCATCAATTACGTTTCTGGCTCCAATAAGCGGATTCAGACGATGTCGCTTTCCCGTAGAGCTTTAAAGGAAGAGTCCAAGGTATTAATCATTGACGACTTCATGCGAGTGGGCGGGACCGTTCACGGGATGATGGATTTGTTAAAGGAATTCAATGCTACGGTCAAAGGTGTAGGCGTTTTCGTGGAATCCGGAGAAGTTGAGGAGCATTTGGTGGAGGACTACATATCCCTGGCCAAGCTTTCTGCTGTTGATTCAAAGACGAAGCAGATTACTGTGGAGCCGGGAAACTATTTTACTGACGGAGAGTGAATGAGCATGACATTGAAAACAATCGCAACGACTGAAGCGCCAGCGGCTATCGGACCTTATTCCCAAGCTATTCAATTCGGGAATTTATTGTTTACATCGGGTCAGATTCCTTTAGGCTTGGACGGTCAAGTAGTAAGTCAGGAAATCGAAGAGCAAACGCATCAAGTGTTCCGAAATTTGGAGGCGGTCTTATCTGCAGCCGGATCTTCCTTTAGCCAGGTTATCAAAGCGACGGTGTTTATTAAGGATATGAATCAGTTTGCAAAGGTCAATGAGATCTACGCATCGTATTTTGGAGATCATAAACCGGCCCGTTCTACAGTGGAAGTAGCGCGTTTGCCAAAGGATGTCCTTGTCGAAATTGAACTGATAGCGGCGACAGGTGTCGAAATATAATAAATTAATCAAATATTTATAAAATTATACATTTTTGATTAAAAAAAGAAGGATTTTGCCCTAAAATGTGGAATTTTATATCCCAAGTCTCCCAGATGGAAAAAGGTGGTGAACACTAATGCAGATTACAGACGTTAGACTCCGTCGGGTTAATTCCGAGGGAAGAATGAAAGCCATTGCTTCCATTACCATCGACAACGAATTTGTGGTTCACGACATTCGTGTGATTGACGGTAACAACGGCATGTTCGTCGCGATGCCAAGTAAGCGCACACCAGACGGAGAGTTCAGGGATATTGCACATCCGATCTCTTCCACAACTCGTGAGAAAATTCAAGCTGCTGTTTTGGCTGAATACGATCGAGCAGCAACGGAGGAAGAAGTAATCGTTGAAGGGGCATAATTCAGCTGAGAGAGAGCCAAGAGCGGCTCTCTTTTCTTTTTGCATGAATTCAGATATATTGAGTTGAGGGAATATGTAATAGATACGTTTTGTTGAGATGAGTCCCAAGTCGTAAGGATCTTTCGAAGGTTTTTCTTGTAGAGAAATCGCAGCCTACACTTGCAGGAGCTTCTCTTTGACTTGTTTTCGGAGAGATTGTTGGTTAGCATGGTATCAGGAGACTTAATAGACATAATAGTCAAAAGGAGTGGACTGGATTGAACGTGATGGGGATTGTCCTGGCGGCAGGACAAGGAAAACGTATGAAATCGAAGCTGTACAAGGTGCTTCACCCGGTATGCGGCAAGCCGATGGTTGGCCATGTAGTTACAGTGCTTGAACAAATAGAGACTGCAAGAACCGTCGTCGTGGTTGGCCATGGAGCAGAAACCGTGAAGGCTTATCTCGGAGATCGGGCTGAATATGCGCTGCAGGAGCAGCAATTGGGTACGGGACATGCCGTACTGCAAGCCAAAGATTTGTTAGGGAATGAAGACGGATTAACCGTCGTATTATATGGCGATACGCCACTTGTAACCGCTGAGTCTGTACAGGAAATGATTCGCGTGCATCAGGAAAAGGGCGCATCAGCAACGGTGATGACAGCGTTATTTGATAATCCGTTCGGTCTTGGGCGTATCATCCGCGATTCTCAGGGCCGTGTGTCCCGTATTGTAGAGCAGAAGGATTGCGATGCAGAGGAGCGCGAAATCAAAGAGATTAACTCTGGGATGTACTGCTTCACGAACCGCAAGCTTTTCGAGGCGCTTAGCAAGGTAACGAACCAAAATGCACAGCAGGAATACTATTTAACGGATGTTATTGGGATTTTGGTTAATGAAGGCGATATCGTGGAGGCGTACTGTACGCCTGATGCGATGGAAACCCTTGGCGTAAACGATCGTGTGGCACTGTCGGAAGCAGAGCAACTGATGCGAGCCCGCATTAATCGGAACCATATGCTCAATGGCGTTACGCTTATTGACGCTGCCAGCACTTATATTGAGGCCGATGTTCAAATCGGTTCGGACACGGTGGTTCTGCCTGGAAGTGTATTGAAGGGGAGTACGGTAATTGGTGAAGACTGTGTAATCGGGCCACAAGCTGATATTACGGATAGTACACTCGGCAAGCAAATTCAAGTGAAGTACTCCGTTATTTCCGAAGCTGAGGTTGGCGACGGTACGGCGATCGGGCCATTTGCTTACTTGCGTCCAGGATCAAAGCTGGGCTCTAATGTAAAAATCGGCGATTTTGTAGAAATCAAAAATGCGAAGCTCGCGGATGAGGTTAAAGTCTCGCATCTTAGCTATATTGGCGATGCCGTTATCGGCAAAAACGTCAATTTTGGCTGTGGAGCTATTACTGTAAACTACGATGGGTTCAATAAGCAGCTGACTGAAGTGGAAGAGGATGCTTTCATCGGCAGTAACGTTAACTTGATAGCCCCGGTCAAAATCGGGAAAGGTGCTTATGTAGTAGCCGGATCGACGATCACTCATAATGTTGAAGCCAATGATCTGGCTATTGCCAGAGAGCGTCAGGTGAACAAATCGGGATATGCCGAGAAGATTCGCAATAAGTTCCGCGCGAAGAAACAGCAGTCCACGACAAACAAATGATTGGTTTCTCCCTCATTTGGGTAAAGTAAGAATAAGTAAGCTTTCTATTCTTGGGCCTATAATGAAGGAGGATTCATCTAATGGAAGCAACATTGAAAGCGGAAGCGCGCAATAATAACACTAAGTCGGAACGTAAAGGGCTGCGGGCAAAAGGAAAAATTCCGGCCGTTGTTTACGGGAGTAAAGTGAACAATACGCCTATCGCTGTAGATGAAAAAGAGCTGCTGGGGGTGCTGCGTTCCAACCCGAATGCCATCATCCAGATGGAGCTGCCGGGTTCGGGCAAGCAGCCTGTGATGATCAACGAGGTTCAGCGTGACGCTATTTTACGAAATGTGCTTCACGTTGATTTTCACCAAATAAATATGGACGAACCGGTAACAACAACGGTACGGCTCGATTATGTCGGCGAAGCCGTTGGTGTGAAAATGGGGGGTATCCTGCAGGTTCAGCATCATGAAATTGAGATTCGCTGCTTGCCGAAGCAAATTCCAGCTTCTATCGAAGTCGATATTAGCGGTCTTGAGGTTGGCAGCAGCATGCTCATATCGGATCTGACGGTGGACCAATCGATTGAGATCAAATCGATTGCCAACGACGTGTTGGTTACTGTTCTGGCTCCGCAGAAGGAAGAGCTTCCTGCGGATACTGAGGAGGAATCGGAGCAGAAGGCAGAGGCTAAGGCCGAAGCGGCAGCGAACCATCCTCAGGAAACGGTTTAAAACTATTTGGTGGGATTTCTCCTTTGTTGTGGAGCGTGTCGAACGCGGGTTCGATGCGCTCCTTTGTCACGTCCAGCATTCTTCCTGCTCATCCAGGTATGCTTCTGCATTAGATTTACAAGAGCTCGGAGTAGGAAGGGGAGCAGTATCATGAAATGGTTTGTAGGCCTGGGCAACCCAGGTAAGCAGTACGAAACGACACGCCACAATATCGGGTTTATGGCCTTGGATCGATTCGCAGATAAGCATGGCATCAAAATGACGCAAAACAAGTGCAAAGGCTTGCTAGGAGAAGGCAATGTTAACGGCACGAAGGTATATTTGCTGAAGCCGATGACCTATATGAATTTATCGGGAGAATCGATAAGAGGATTCCTTGATTTCTATAAAGCTTCAGTAGACGATCTGGTCATTATTTATGACGACCTGGATACCAGCTACGGGCAGATCCGCCTCCGCTACCAAGGAAGCGCTGGAGGGCACAACGGCATTAAGTCGGCGATACAGCATCTCGGTACTCAAACGTTCAATCGAATTCGGATGGGCATTAACCGCCCTGTGCCGGGATACAATATTGCGGACTATGTGCTGTCGTCTTTTTCCAAGGAGGAGTTCAAGACCATGCCGCAAGTGTTGGACACGACATGCGAAGCGATGGAATACGCGTTAGAGCATTCGTTTGAAAAAACGATGGCTAAATTCAACGGCTAGAATAGGCATAGACGGACGTTTCTGAGGTACGGTCAATCAGGCGAGATAGCTATTCGGCTAAAACCCCTCTTTTTGGGCCATAATGTATACAAAAAGGAGGGATTTGCGTCATGGCTATCCAATACGTTTGTCGGCACTGCCGTACACTGATTGGTGAACTGGAGCAGCGGTATGTCAGCGAAGAGCTGCTGGGCTTCCATTTCTTGACCCCCGAAGAGCGTCAGAGTATAATATCGTATAACCCAAACGGCGACACGATCGTTAATGTGGTTTGCGATTATTGCAAGGAGGCGCTGGACAACAATCCGGAGCTTTCCCTGTTAGCAAGTCCGCTTCAATAAAGGGATGCGGTTTAATCATCCGAGTATACGTGCCTAGGCTAGTTAAGTCTGGGTTCTTTTTCGAGTACTTGGTTAAGGGCTTCTTAAGTATCGATGACCACCATATGATTAGAGGAGGAACCTTTGCCGAGTCATTCGTCGAATGAGCCTTGAGCGGATTACGCAAGGGTGCAGTATTCAAGCTGTTTGATCGGCCTATATTGAAGCTTTATCGCACAGTTAAGAGTATGTAAACATGGATAAGAATAAATAAAAGGAGCGTCACCTTCGCGAGAGGTGTTGCTCCTAGTACCCGTTGGCGGGAAACATAACTGCCACTCGGCCATAGGCGAGGCAGCTTAGGCTGACTTCAAAGAGGGCAAATAGGCGAAAGAGGTTTTGTTGATGGGTGAGAGGGGGTACGTTTTTTGCAAGCTTTAATCCAGGCGTTCTCTGCGGACCCGGATTTGCAGAGCATTATTTCGGGTGTACAATCAGGGATGAGAGAACAATTAATTTCCGGGTTGTCCGGTTCTTCCAGACAGGTCATGCTGACGGCTTTATACGAAGAGCTTCAACAGCCGTTATTTATAGTGACTCACAACATGTTTTCCGCACAAAAAATATTCGAAGACTTGGTGGAGTGTCTGCCAAGCGATAAGGTGCTTTTATTTCCGGCGCAGGAACTGCTTGCTGCTGAAATGGCGGTAGCCAGTCCTGAGATGCTCGCTCAGCGAATCGATGCACTCACGAGGCTATCCGCAGGCTTTCGCGGCGTGGTCGTCGTGCCATATGCAGGCATGAGGCGCGTTCTTCCTCACAAGGAGACGTTCGCCGAAGCGAAGATTCCAATTCAAGTGGGTCAAAACCTGGAACTGGATTCCTTTATTGCAGAAATGGTACATCTCGGCTACGACCGTGTAGAGCGAGTGGAAAACAAGGGCGAGATGAGCGTTCGGGGCGGGATCATTGACTTTTATCCTTTATCTGCCGTCCATCCGTTTCGTGTTGAGCTGTTCGATGTCGAAGTGGACTCAATCCGTACGTTCGATATTGCCGATCAACGTTCTATCGATAAATTAAATGAGTTAGTCATTACGCCCTGTCGCGAAATTATCGCCGAAGGAAAACGGTTACAAATCGCGGCTCAACAAGCGTATGAACTTCTTCAAGCGCAATTGGAGAAAATGGCCGACCGAAACGCCAAGGACCGCCTTCTTGAAGGCGTTGGGCATGATATCGAACAGATGCGGGAAGGACAGTATTTTCCGGGTCTATTTAAATATATCTCATTGCTGTTTCCGGAACGACAAACGCTGCTTGACTACATGCCGATGGACTCGGTGCTCTTAATCGATGAGCCTGCTAGACTTCTGGAGACTGCGAAACAGCTGGAGCGGGACGAGGCTGAGTGGATGACGATGGCTCTGCAGGACGGCAAAAGCATTCCTGCGCTTATTTTATCCAAACCATATGAGACACTGCTTCACCGTAAACCGTACCCGATGCTGTATATGTCTTTGTTTTTACGTCAGGTTCCGCAAACGCAGCCGCAAAATATCGTGAACTTCATGTGCCGAGTTATGCAAAATTTCCATGGGCAAATGAATGTGCTCAAGTCGGAAATGGACCGTTGGAAAAAATCCGGCGTAAAGGTGCTTATTCTGGCTAACGGCGAGGAGCGGGTAGAACGGGTACGTCGTGTGCTGGCGGATTATCACATCGATGAGCCTATCATTTTGAATGGCAACCTGCAGACGGGATTTGAACTGCCGAATATTCACTTGGTTGTCATAACCGAAGGTGAAATGTTCACGCAAAAGCAGCGCAAAGCCAGAAAAGTTGAAAAGAAAATGGCGAATGCCGAGCGGATCAAAAGCTATCAGGAGCTTAAGGTTGGCGATTATGTCGTTCATGTCAACCATGGGATCGGGAAGTTTGTAGGTATTGGTACGCTTGAAGTCGGCGGAATTCATAAGGATTATTTGCATATTTTGTATGCCGGGGGAGACAAACTGTCTGTCCCTATCGATCAGATCGATCATATTCAGAAATATGTGGGGTCTGAGGAGAAGGAGCCTAAGGTTTACAAGCTAGGCGGTGCCGATTGGAACCGTGTGAAAAGCAAGGCGCGCTCCTCTGTTCAGGACATTGCAGATGATTTGATCAAGCTGTATGCGGAACGTCAATCCACGACGGGATATGGATTCAATCCGGACACGACGTACCAGCAGGAATTTGAAGGAATGTTTCCTTACGAGGAAACAAGCGATCAACTGCGGGCAATCGGCGAGATCAAAGAGGACATGGAGAAGTCTCGTCCGATGGATCGGCTGTTGTGCGGCGATGTGGGCTATGGCAAAACAGAGGTCGCGATCCGGGCTGCGTTCAAAGCGGCTATTGACGGTAAGCAGGTAGCTGTCTTGGTGCCGACGACGATTTTGGCTCAGCAGCATTACGAAACATTCCGCGAGAGATTCTCGGGCTATCCGTTCAACATTCAAGTACTGAGCCGCTTCCGTTCGAAGAAGGAGCAATCGGACACGATGAAGGGCGTTAAAGCCGGTACGGTCGATGTCGTCATTGGGACTCACCGGTTATTGTCCGCGGATGTGAAGTTCAAAGACTTGGGTCTTCTTATCGTTGATGAAGAACAGCGGTTTGGCGTGTCTCACAAAGAAAAGCTGAAAAGACTGAAATCGAACGTGGACGTGCTGACTTTGACAGCAACGCCGATTCCGCGTACGCTGCACATGTCCATGCTGGGTGTGCGGGATTTGTCTGTCATTGAGACACCACCCGAAAATCGTTTCCCAGTGCAGACCTATGTTGTGGAGCACAGCAATGCGCTCATAAGGGAAGCGGTGGAACGGGAGTTGGCTCGTGAAGGCCAGGTATACTACTTGTATAATCGGGTTCAAGGCATTAACCAAATGGCGGAGCAAATTTCGATGCTAGTTCCGGACGCGAGAGTAACGGTGGCGCACGGACAAATGTCGGAGCAAGAGCTGGAGAAAACGATTCTTGATTTCTTGGACGGGGAGTACGATGTGCTGGTCAGTACAAGTATAATTGAAACCGGCGTAGACATTCCTAATGTAAATACATTAATTGTTCATGATGCTGATAAAATGGGTTTGTCCCAGCTGTATCAGCTCCGCGGTAGGGTGGGGCGCTCGAATAGGATTGCGTATGCTTATTTCACCTACCAGAGGGACAAAGTGCTGACAGAAGTAGCAGAGAAAAGGCTTCAGGCGATAAAAGAGTTTACAGAACTTGGATCAGGGTTTAAAATTGCGATGAGGGATTTGGCCATTCGCGGAGCAGGTAATTTATTAGGTGCCGAGCAGCATGGATTCATTGCTTCGGTCGGTTTTGACCTGTATTCGCAGATGCTTGCCGAAGAAATTGCCAAGAGAAAGCACGAGATTACGGGGGAAGAGCCGGAAGTTCAAAAGCCTTGGACAACCCAGCTTGATATTCAACTCGACGCTTATATTCCCGGAGATTATATTTACGACAGCGTTCAAAAAATCGAAATCTATAAAAAAGTGGCTGCCGTAAAAACGTTGGAGGAAGCTGCCGAGCTGCACGACGAACTTGTAGACCGTTTTGGCGACCTCCCTGAGGCGGTTCTCAATCTGCTGGCTGTTGCGAGATTGAAGGTGTATGGTTCGATGTATGCGATCGAAACGATTTCGCAAAAGGGAGTGGATTACGACATCAAAATTCATGCCGATCAAACCGGCGATTTGGATGGACAAAAGCTGCTAGCGGTGACAAGTGAGTTTGAAGGTCGGGTCAAGCCTATCTCCGGTCCGCAGATTCATTTCCAACTGAAGGGCAAAGGATTAAAGCCAGAAGAAACCATCGATTTGCTGGAAAGGTTTCTGGTACAATATAAGCGTGCGCTGAAATCGAAGGGAGAACTACAGGATGTTGCAAAATAAATGGAAGACCGCCAAGAAAGGGCTTATCGCTCTATTGGCCGTTATGACAGTCGTTACCGCCGCTGGATGCGGTAAAAAGACAGATACAGGAACTGAAGCAGCTGCAGGTACGAAAGATGCTAAAGAGGTAATCGTGACGTACAAGGACGGCGGAAAAATTACCCGCGGCGAGTTTGACACATTCCTTAATACGAACCTGATGTTTTATAAAGAATACGCTCAATATAAAGAGGATCCTGCGTTCCAACAGGACATGATGAAGCAATTGGTTACGTTCAAGGTGTTGTCCGACCGTGCAGACGATAAAGCTAAGGCTGAAGCGGCTACTAAGTCCAAACAACAATTAGATCAAATCAAAACATTCATGGGCATGCAAGAAGGTGGCATGGAAAAACAGCTGAAGGACGGCAACATTACAGAGAAAGATCTGGAGTTGTTCGTTACACGGAGCATGCAGGCTATCGCGACTATGGAAGGCAAGGTGCCTGACGACCAAGTCAAAGCCGAATACGACAAACGGATTGCCGCAGACAAAAACATTTATGATGTCGCAACAGTAAGACACATTCTAGTCGGCATTTCCGACCCAGCCACAGGCAAAGAAACCCGTTCTAAAGAAGATGCGCTGAAACGCGCAAAAGAAGTACAGGACAAGCTGAAAAATGGCGGCGACTTCGACGCATTGGCCAAAGAGTACTCGGATGATCCGGGCTCCAAGGACAACGGAGGCAAGTATGAAGATGCTCCGATTTCCCAATGGGTTCCTGAGTTTAAAAAAGCAGCTGCCGAGCTTCCGCTTAACCAAATTAGCGATCCGGTAGAAACTAGCTACGGTTATCACGTGATGAAGGTGGAATCCCGTAAATCCAAAACGTTCGATGAAGTGAAGGGCGACCTGCGCTCCGAGCTTGCCGAAACGCATATTTATGACTTTGTTGAGAAAGAGCTGCCTACATTAATCGAAACGAATAAGCTGCCTACTCCAACACCTCCACCAACTGCAGCACCGCAGCCTTCGACTGCTCCTACAACCGAAACGCCAGCTAAGTAATATATTACCAGGGTACCCTACAGGGTGCCCTGTTTTTATTTCTCAAATATGGACATAATGAAGACAACGGCGTCACGGATACTTGGGTTGACTCAGGCGGACGCTTAACTTAGCAACAGATGTATAAGCTACTGGGAATCGAAGAATACTATGGTTACTAATTGAATTCCCTCCATTTGTATACACCGTGCTATCCAGTCGAATCTAACTCTTCAAGGAAAGCGAGGCATCTAGAAATATGAAAGCAACTGGAATCGTTCGTCGCATTGACGATTTAGGAAGAGTGGTTATCCCCAAAGAAATTCGTCGCACGTTGAGGATTCGTGAGGGAGACCCGTTGGAGATTTTTGTGGATCGCGATGGAGAAGTTATTCTGAAAAAATATTCTCCTATCGGGGAGTTGGGCGATTTTGCCAAGGAATATGCGGAGTCTTTGTTTGAAAGCACGAATCATATTACGATGATATCCGACAGGGATACTATTATCGCGGTTGCCGGGGGATCTAAGAAAGATTACTTGGAGAAGCAAATCGGACCGGTAGTTGAAGCGTGTATGGAGAACCGTAAGTCGTCGATGGAGAGCGGAGCCGGCCAGTATGAACTATGCAAGGACATTACGGAAACGTACACCTCTTACGTCATCGCCCCCATTGTGGCAGGCGGCGATCCTATCGGCTCAGTCATCCTTGTTAGCAAGGATGAGAATGTAAAGATGGGGCAAATGGAAACGAAAATGGCGGAGACTGCCGCTGGTTTTCTGGCAAAACAGATGGAGCAATAGGTGGATCACCCATGCATAACAATGAAGCTTCCTGACAAGCGGATCCCAAGCGGAGACGAAGGTTGGGAAGCTTCTCTTTGTTAGGAGCGAGCTTTGCTTTGCTGGGCACTTCCCTTGCCTAGAAGCGCTGCACCCTTTCTTAACAACGAACGATAATATATAATGAGGAGATCACAAGAAAGAAGCAATATATGGAATAAAATTGATGAAAGCTGACGGATGAGGAATGAAACAAGATGCAAATAACACCGGCGGTATGAAGAAAAGTGCAGGCTCGTCTTTGCTTAGAGGGGCAGCCGTACTTGGGATCGCTGCTGTCTTATCCAAGCTGATCGGGACGATGCAAAAAATTCCGCTGCAAAATATAGCGGGTGATGGCGTATTCGGCATCTACAATGCGGTGTATCCGCTCTATATTTTAATATTGTTTTTGGCTACGGCGGGATTCCCGTTGGTTGTCTCCAAATTTGTTTCTGAGCAGGCTGTTGCTGGACGCCATCAAGAGGCGCGCCGTGTGCTGAAAGTGGCATCGATGGTGCTGATGATTTCAGGCTTGCTGTTCTTTGCTTTATTGTATTGGGGAGCGGACTGGATAGCAGGTCTTATGGGGGCAGCACAGACCGGTCCTGCCATTCGCAGTGTTTCGTTTGCGCTCTTGTTTGTGCCGGTGATGTCGGCTTTGCGCGGATATTATCAAGGCTATCAAAATATGATTCCGACGGCGGTTTCCCAAGTGGCAGAACAGACTGTCAGGGTAGCGACGATGTTTCTGCTGCTTCTAATGTTCGTCCATTGGCAGTATGGACCGGCTCTTATTGCCGCCGGTGCTACCTTCGGATCGGTAGCGGGTGCAGTAGCAGGACTTCTCGTGATGCTTTGGTTTTGGTGGAAAAAACCTCCTTCGGCTGAAGGAGGGAAGCAGGAAGTATTGGGTCCTTCTCCACATGGCTATATTGCAGAGAGCAGCCTAGGTCTGATTCGGCGTTTGTTGGCCTATGCGATTCCGATTTGTCTCGGCACTATCGCGATGCCGATTTTGACGCTGGTTGATTCATTTACGGTTCCAAGGCTGCTTAAGCTAAGCGGCATGAATGAATCTGAAGCTTTGCTAGGGTTCGGTCTGTACAATCACGGGCTTCCGCTTGTGCAGCTTGTTGCTATGATCGCTTCGTCGATGTCGGCCGCACTTGTACCTTCCATTGCTGAAGCCAGATGGCGAGGCGACAAGGAGGCTCTTAAAAGCCGGACACGGACGTCACTCCGATTGACATGGCTGATCGGGATGGCGTCATCGGTCGGGTTGGCCGTGCTGGCTGAGCCCATCAACGTCATGCTGTTCAAAAGTTCCGAAGGCTCATGGACGATGTCCATCCTCGCCTTCACAGCCTTGTTCAGCACGCTCAACATCGTAGCGTCCAGCGTGCTGCAGGGCTTCGGCGCCGTCGCCGCTCCGGCGCTGTACCTGCTCGCTGCGGCGGTGGTCAAGATCGCGGGCAATATCGCCCTCGTGCCCCTCTGGGGCATCGATGGCGCTGCCGCCGCGGCTGTGGCCGCCTACGCGCTCGCAGGTCTGCTCGCGCTCGCGCACGCGCTGCGCGCCACTGGCGTCAAGCCGGCCCTCGGCCGCGCTGTTATCAAGCTGGTGCTGTGCACCAGCTTGATGATTGCGGCCGTGCTGGCCGTGACGCACGGCTTGCCCGCGCTGCTCGGCGCGCTCCGCCTCAGCCTGCCCCAGCGGGGCATGGCTACGGCTGTGGCGCTCGCAGGCGTCGCGGCAGGAGCGCTCGCCTATGCGCTCGCGCTCGTTCGTCTCGGCGTCATCACCGCAGCCGAGCTGGAATCGATTCCGAAGCTCGGCGGCAAGCCGCTTAAGCTTCTGCGCAAATTCAAGCTGCTGCAGTAGCTGTACACCGCAGCAGACACATATCCCTAAAGTATAATTACCACCCTCGGGACATGCCCGTGAAATACAAGATAAATATTAAGGAGGCGAATGCTTGATGCAACCGCATATCGTAGTGGTCGGACTGGGCTCCGGCGACGAAGATCAATTGACGCTAGGCGTCTGGAAAAAGCTGAAGCAGGCGGAGCGGATTTATCTCCGCACCGATCAGCACCCGATGGTGAAGATGCTGCGTGAGAACGATATCGCTTTTGAGTCGTTTGATACGCTATATGAGAGCCGTGATACGTTCGAGCAAGTATATGAAGCCATTGCGGACGAGCTGCTGCGCAAAGCAAAAGCAGTCCAAGGAGATCTGCTATACGCCGTTCCGGGACATCCGATGGTGGCAGAGATGACCGTCCAGCTGCTGAAGGCACGCTGCCCTGAAGCTGGAGTGGAGCTTACGCTGCTTGGCGGGGAGAGCTTTCTCGATCAAGCCTTTATTCGACTCGGATTTGATCCTATCGATGGCTTTCAGCTTCTTAACGGAACCGAGCTGTCGGTTCACGCGCTAAACCCTCAGCTGCATACAATTATTGGACAAGTATACGATACTTACTCTGCATCCGACGTGAAGCTGACCTTAATGGAGCTGTACCCGGATGATTGGGAGGTTGTCGTAGGCCATGCACTGGGTGTTCCTGGAGAAGAGACCGTCCACCGGATTCCGCTTTATGAGCTGGACCATTTGCAGGATTACGGTAATTTGTCGTTGGTTTGGATTCCTCGCTCGAATGAGGACAGGCTGCGCAATCGTACCTTTGCACGTTTGCATGAGATTGTCGAAATACTGAGAAGTCCGGAAGGCTGTCCTTGGGATCGGGAGCAGACGCATCAGTCACTGCGCAAAAACTTAATGGAAGAAGCGTATGAAGTGCTCGAAACGTTCGACGAAGACGATCCGGATCATATGGCGGAGGAGCTTGGCGATCTAATGCTGCAAATTATGCTGCATTCTCAAATTGAAGCGGAGGAAGGCGGTTTTACCGTATGGGATGTTATTGCGGGGCTGAATGAGAAGCTGATTCGCCGTCACCCGCACGTATTTGGTGAGATGAAGGCCGACGACGCTGACGAGGCGCTCAGTAACTGGCAGCAAATCAAGCAGGAGGAGAAGCGAAGCAAGGGCATCGATCCGGATGAGCTTCCTTTGCTGTCCGGTGTGCCGCGTGAGCTGCCTGGGTTGATGAAAGCATATAAGCTGCAAAAGAAAGCGGCTGCCGTCGGCTTCGACTGGTCGCAGCTGGAAGAAGTGTTGAATGTTGTCGAATCCGAGCTGGTAGAATTGAAGGAAGCGATAGCGTCTTTGTCGAAAAAAGAGCAGCAGGAAGAGCTCGGAGATTTGCTGTTTTCTGTCGTCAATTTGGCCCGTTTTTTGAAGATAGAACCCGAAGAAGCCATGTCTGAAGCCAATCGCAAATTTTTTGATCGTTTTGGTTATATTGAACAGCAGCTGCGTTTAAAGGGCAAATCTTTTGACCAAACTGATTTACAAGAGATGGAGTCTTTGTGGCAGGAAGCAAAAAAAGTTTTATAAATCGACAATGGCTAGCAGGAATTTCCTGATAAACAAAGAATACATAGCATTAGTGTTATTTTGAGGAGGAAATGTATCCATGAACAAAACAGACTTGATTAACAACATCGCTGAAAAAAGCGGTATGACCAAGAAGGACGTTGAAACCGTTCTGAACAACTTCCTGGGCGAAGTAACTGAAGCTCTTTCCACTGGCGACAAAGTACAGCTTATCGGCTTTGGTACTTTCGAAACTCGCAAACGTTCCGGACGCACGGGCCGCAACCCGCAAACCGGTAAAGAAATCAACATTCCTGAGTCCGTAGTTCCGGCTTTCAAAGCAGGCAACAAGCTTAAAGAAGCGGTAAAATAATGCGCCTTGATAAGTTTCTCAAGGTTTCCAGGCTGATCAAGCGTCGTACTGTCGCCAAGGACGTGTCCGATCAAGGACGCGTTTGGATCAATGGAAAGGACGCAAAGCCGAGCAGCGCGGTTAAAGTCGGAGACGAATTGAAAATTCAATTCGGTCAGAAGATCGTAACCGTTCGCGTGGAACAGCTATCCGAGTCGACCCGCAAGGAAGACGCGGCTAGTATGTACACGCTGCTTAGCGAGGAAGCTCGTAAAACTGAATTATGGCAAGGCTAAAGAGACTGAGGCTTCAGTCTCTTTTTTGGTTCTATTTCTGGACATCCCTCCATATTTTTAAGTAAACAAGCTTTGCTCGTGAAAGTTTATGTTTTCATGTTTCAGAAGGGCGAAGGGCAGTGTAACGAACCGGAGAGTTTACGTGTCACCTTTGAAAACGGGTTCTATCAGAATACCTTATAATTAAAGGAACCCGTTTTCAACAGTGACCGGAGGTCGTTACACTGGCCCGCAGCCCGCCCGAAACATGCAATCCTTGTCTATTTCACGAGCAAAGCTGCCAGGAGGGATCGTATCATGGCAATCGAGCCGGGAAAAGTAAAACGCCAAGAAATCAAGATGCTGAACCGCAAGCTGCTTGAAGTGTCCGGCGTCATGAATGTAGAGAGCTTTGACAGTGAGGAATTTTTGCTGGAAACCGAGTTTGGCTATCTCATGATTAAGGGGCAAAACCTGCATATTAAAAACTTGAGCCTGGAGCAGGGATTGGTTGCGATTGAAGGTTTGGTGAACGAGCTGGCCTATCTGGATACAAACTCCCAGGGGAAGCCCAAGGGATTTTTCGGTAAGCTGTTCAAGTGACCTTGCACGTTCAATTCGTCACGATGGGCATGATGCTTCTTGGGGGACTTTCGCTAGGCGGACTGTTCGATCTGTATCGGGTGCTGGCCGGCCAGCTTCGTGCGCCCCGGTATGCCTACTACCTCCTTGACATCTTTTTTTGGTGCATCGGGACGCTCCTAATTTTCAAATTGCTCTATATGAGTAATTTGGGACAAGTTCGTATGTTTATTTTTATCGGCTTACTGGTTGGGGTGGGGGTTTACTTCTTACTGTTTAGCCGGACCGTAGTTCGGGTAATACTTTGGATGATCCGTGTGGTTAAAGCAACCATTCGCTTGGGGATTCGGGTATTCCAGGTACTAGTTATTACTCCGATCATCTGGTTATATAGGGCTACTGTCGTGTTTTTAGGATTTTTACTGGCTTTAGCTATTTTCCTGTATAAAGTTATGCTACAATTACTCTATCCTATGTGGAAACTGCTGCTATGGCTTGTAAGGCCGCTTGGCAAATGGTTCCGTATACCTACATGGGTAAACCAAACCGGTCGTAGTATTGCGGCATTCTTACGTCGCTTTTTTTGACCAGAGTAGGAGGATTTCACAGTTTATGCGAGCAGTTCCGGCAGTAAGCAAAGATGCTAAACCGAAACCGAATAATAAAGGCTCCTATCGGAGACGCCGGTTAGTCATGATAATTCTTGCATGCTTTATGAGCTGGGCTGGTGTAACTCTGTGGAATCAGATCGATAAGTTAAAAGATCGCGGTGAAAAAGTGATCGCTCTGGAGCAGAAGAAGAAGGAAGCCGAGCAGATGAATCAGGATAACAAGCGGGAGATCGCCAGATTGAACGATCCTGAATATTTGGAACAAAAAATTAGAAAAGAGCTGCACTATGTAAAGCAAGGGGAAACGCTGTTTTATGTTCCCAAGGAACAAAAGTAAACAAGTGTCATAATCCTTTTGTTGACCGTATCGCAGCCAGTACGTTATAATCTGCATTGTCAGGGTTTTTGTTACCATCGTAAGAATGGTCTCGGTATACTTTTACGGGCTGTATCTTATTGGCAATAAGGCCTACCTCTAAGCGCGGTCGCTCATCTTCGAAAGGCCTCGATAGAGGTTTTCTCAATTATTTAAGGGAGGAACATTTTACTTTATGGCAATTGAAGTGGGCAGCAAGCTGGAAGGAAAAGTAACGGGCATTACTCACTTTGGGGCGTTTGTAGAGCTGCCCGAGGGCGGTACCGGCCTTGTGCACATCTCGGAGATAGCAGACAACTATGTTAAGGATGTTAATGATCATCTGAAGTTGAATGACATGGTTACCGTCAAAGTGATTAATGTGGACAAAGACGGCAAAATCGGTTTATCGATTAAGCAAGCCGTAGATAAACCTGTGGAAACAGCGAGGCCCGCTCGTTTTGAAAGACCAAGTGGCGGTTCCGGCGGTGGCGGCGGCAATTTCGGCGGCGGCGATCGTGGAGATCGTGGACCACGAGGCGGTAGCGGCGGCGGCGGCGGCGGTTTTGGAGGCCGTGGAGGCGACCGTGGTGGCCGTGGGGGTAAACCTCCTGCTGGCAAGTTAACATTCGAAGACAAAGTGTCACGCTTTTTGAAGGATAGCGAAGAGCGCATTTCGTCCCTTAAGAAGAACACAGAAGGTAAACGTGGAGGCCGAGGAGCACGACGCGATTAATGATACAAAGTAAGCCGTACTGGCACGCAAGTGCTTGTACGGTTTTTTTGCCTTAGTTCAAACGGGGTGGTCTTGACAAACCGTTCAACAGTATTATATACTCTTGATTGTTGTGGCGGTGTAGCTCAGCTGGCTAGAGCGTACGGTTCATACCCGTGAGGTCGGGGGTTCGATCCCCTTCGCCGCTATTAAGAGTAACACGAAGAAAACACCCTTTTTCGAAGGGTGTTTTTTTGTTTGCTATATAGGAGCGTTGAAGGTTCATTGAAGCATTGCCGTAGTGAAGAACTTTCCTATTGGTGTTAAAACCAACGATAGAACGGGTCACCGAAAAACCTCAATAGAGGTTTTCTCATTTCCTGCTGCTTCACGATTCGAGTTCCTTCCGTTTATTACGGGATAATTAATTGCATGCCGACGATGATACGAGCTTAATCGCAGAGTAGTACGAATTTATGGAATAATATCCCATTCTCTGTCGGCGGTTTTATTGTATTTCAGTAGTTTTGTCGTATTGTTAACAGGAACCAAGCAAATCGACACCATGTAACGGCAATAGTGCAGGCTTGTCCGATGCATTTGCCGAACATCTGTTTCATGCTAGAAAGAAAGCAATGACACCAAGCAGCCTTCCGCTGCTGTTATCACAAGGGCTGGTGCCTATTTGGCCGGGCCTCTTTTTTTTGTCGGAAAAAACTTTTACCCTACCAACTCATTCTGACAAACTTTATACTAGACTGCCTCTATACTAAGAACCACTAAACTAGTATATGGGTGGTGTTCAGGAAATATGCAAAGAAAATTAAATGCCGGTCAAGTTGGAATCGTTTGGAGCCGTTGGATGCAATCGGGTAAGAGTCGTATGGCAAGCGCTGTAGTGGAAAATCACTTGGTTCAGTCCGTCGTTGCAAAAAAATGGTCAATATTGCTTCTATTCATGGCATTTTTATTGGGAAGGGCCATGATCCTGGATCAGTTGGCGCCCTTTGCCGTTGCATTCTTTGCTGTTATGTATTTCTTGCGCAGGGATCTGTTGTTCTGGGGCGGAACCTTTCTTCTGGCGGGAAGTGTCTTCTCGGCGGTTCCCCAGCATGCTGGATATATTGCGGCCGAGATGCTCATCTTCATTCTCATACAAAAAGGTGTGGAACGATTCGAGAGGTCGGATATCTCGTATGCACCGATTATCGTATTCTTCTCTACGTTCTTCGTGCAGTTGTTTACCAACCTAGTCAATACGGAGATAACCGGCTATATATTCATGCTGATCGGGGTGGAGTCGCTGCTCAGCTTGATTTTGACCCATATCTTTTTGCAGGCAATTCCGGTCTTTACGTTAACCCGCAAAAATTACAGTTTAAAGAACGAAGAGGTCATATGTCTTATTATACTACTGGCATCCGTGATGACAGGGACCGTGGGCTGGTTGGTGGGGCCGGTAACCGTGGAACATGTGCTGTCACGTTATTTAATCTTATTGTTTGCCCTTGTAGGAGGAGCTCCTTTGGGCGCATCCGTCGGGGTCATCACAGGATTGATTTTAAGCCTGGCTAATAGCAGCGCTATATACCAAATGAGCCTTCTTGCTTTTGCAGGTATGCTGGCAGGCTTGTTGAAGGAGGGAAATAAAATCGCCGTATCGCTCGGCATGCTGCTGGGCTCCTCGATTCTAACTATTTATATAGGCAATCAAGCGGAGGTGTTGAATTCTACTTGGGAGTCGCTTGCAGCGGTGGTCCTATTCGCTTTGACGCCAAAAGCGATGATCCAAATGCTCGCCAAATACGTGCCGGGAACACAGGAAAACTTGAAATCCCAGCATGATTACGCGAAGCGAGTCAGGGATGTCACGGCGGGTCGCGTGGAGCAATTTAGTGAGGTGTTCCGTCAGCTGTCACGCAGCTTCAAGCAAATAACGGCTGATGCACAGCCAATACAGAAGGAGGAGGAAGTAGGGCATTTTATGAATTCGGTAGCCGAGCAATCCTGCAAGGGCTGCTGGAAAAGAAACCAGTGCTGGGATGATAAATTTTATCAAACCTACAAGTTTATGACTGATATGATGACGGAGGTGGAAGTAAGGGGGCCATTATCTCGCAAGCATATATTGCCTCAGTGGAAGAAGCATTGTATTAAGCCGGATCATGTGCTTGAGGTGATGAAGCATCAGTACAGCTTGTACAAGAATGATCAGCATTGGAAGAAGCAGATTATGGAAAGCCGCCAGCTGGTTGCAGAACAGTTATCGGGTGTCTCGCAAGTGATGGAGGATTTGGCTAAAGAAATCAAACGAGAAGGCCAGGAGCTGTTCATGCAGGAGGAGCAGATTCGCAGCGCACTGGAGGAGCTGGGCTTATCCATTCACAGTATTGATATTATTAGTCTAGATGAAGGGAATGTGGAGATTGAAATTATCCATCAATATACGAAAGGATTTGATGAATGCCGTAAAATCATTGCCCCGCTGCTATCGGAAATATTGGGAGAGCATGTTGCTGTCAAAAACGAGCAGGCGCTCGAACGAAAGGAAGGGTACAGTACCGTTGTGTTTGGCTCGGCCAAGGAATATGAGGTGGAAACCGGTATAGCCGGTGCGGCGAAAAACGGCGATTTGCTGTCGGGAGACAGCTTTAGCGCAATGGAGCTTGGCAACGGGAAGTTTGCTGTCGCACTAAGTGACGGCATGGGGAATGGCGAACGCGCTCGGGCAGAGAGCAGTGCGGCACTAAGTATTTTGCAGCAGCTGCTGCAGTCGGGAATGGAGGAAAAGCTTGCTATCAAGTCTGTTAATTCGGTCCTGATGCTACGTTCTTCGGATGAGATGTATGCAACCGTCGACGTTGCACTGATCGATTTGTATAATGCGAATACGACCTTTTTAAAAATTGGCTCGACGCCGAGCTTTATTAAACGAGGGTCTGAAGTATTTCCTATTTCGGCTAACAATTTGCCGGTTGGTATCGTAAATGATATTGATGTGGACTTGGTGAGCTTGCCGCTGCAGCCGGGCGACATTTTGATTATGATGACCGACGGAATTTATGATGCCCCTGGACATGCTGTTAACAAGGAGCTATGGATGAAGCGGGTGCTATCGGAAATCCACACGGATATTCCACAGGACTTTGCTGACATTTTATTGGAACGGGTTGTCCGTTACCATCACGGCAATATTTATGACGATATGACCGTTGTCGTTGCCCGTGTGGAAAAGTATCAGCCGGAGTGGGCAACCTTCCGCTGGCCTGGGCTTCAACGAATCGAACGTCCGAAGACGGTAAGCTGACCGTTTGCTAGGTGCTTTCTCCTCTTGGCGAGGCTGGAAGTGCCTTTTTGGCGCGGATTGTACCGTTTTCTCCCTAAGTTTAGGAATCTCTCAAAATGGAAAAACTAGAGATTATACTATCGTTTAGGGAGGAACAGGCATTATGAAACAAATTATCTTAATAACAGACGGTTGCTCCAATGTAGGCGTAAGTCCTGTCATTGCAGCTGCTCATGCCAAAGCGGAAGGGATAGTCGTTAATGTAATCGGCTTGATTGATTCTAGCGAAATCGGAGAACACGGAATTGAAGAGATCAATGAGACGGCCAGCGCTGGGGGAGGACTTAGCCGTATCGTGAATGCGTCGCAATTGTCTCAAACGGTTCAGATGATGACGCGCAAAACGGTGGTACAGACGATTCAACAGGTGGTTGGCAAGGAGCTTCAGCATATTTTAGGAGATTCCAAAATTGAAAGCCTGCCTCCAGACAAGAGATCCCAGGTTGTACAGGTGATGGATGACCTCTCTGAAACGTCCTCATTGCAGGTAGCGCTGCTCATTGACACTAGTGCGAGCATGAAGCCCAAGCTGCAGGCGGTGAAAGAAGCGATCTATGATTTGCAGCTGAGTATTCAAGCTCGGACTGGCGACAGCGAAATGGCTGTGTTTCATTTCCCGGCTTCTATTTCAGGCGAGGATGAGGTGGAAATGGACCTTGGCTGGACACGAGACCTTGCAAATCTGAACCGTTTGTTTTATAAATTAAACATGAAGGGTACGACTCCAACTGGACCGGCGCTTCTTAAAGTCATTCAGTTCATGACAGGGGCTGCGGATGAACTACATAATAATCACCATGGAATCGGGCGGAATGAGCCGTCCAGATCAGAGCGCAAGCATAAAGGCGAGGATGGGATTCTGAGTGACTACGTCGTTTGAGCCGTTTGGGGCTTCCGGAGCGGTTGTCAATGGCAAGTGGAATAAGCGACAGTACAGGATAGAACGTCTGCTGGGCGCAGGAGCCAACGGCAGGGTGTATCTGGTCAAACGGGGCAAGCTGCATTATGCCATGAAGACGGGCTTTGACGCTGTGGACCATCAGTCCGAGATCAATGCGCTGAAAGCATTGTCACGGTCCAATACATCGTTTCGTCAGTATCTGCTCGACGTGGATGATCTCCATAGCGACGGTCAGGATATTCCGTTTTATGTCATGCCTTATTTTAAGGGGTCATCCATCAGCGATTTTATGAAACAAAACGGCCGTGATTGGATCTATTTAATAGGTCTCAACCTGCTGCGTAAACTGGTTGAGCTGCATAAGGAAGGCTATATATTCGGAGATATCAAAATGGAGAATATCATCGTATCGGGGTACGGTGATGTCGAATTGATCGATTTTGGCGGAGTGACCGTCAAAGGGAATTCGGTGAAGCAGTTTACCGAGGTGTACGATCGCGGATATTGGGGAGGCGGAAGCCGAACCGCGGATGAAGCATATGATTTGTTTGCACTCGCGGTGCTCCTGATCAGCAGCACGGATAGCGAACGGCGGCTGCAAGGAATCAAGCAGGTGCTGCCGCAAAACCGCAACGTGGAGATGCTGCTCGATATGCTGCAGTCGAACAAAGCCTTGAGTCAAGCAGCCCCTGTGCTGCGCAAGGTACTGCTCGGCAAGTACACCAGCTCCAGGCAGGCTTTGGCTGATTGGCGCAGACAGAGCTACCCGAGGCCGGCTAGAACGCCCCGCTCAATGGGCGGAACTTGGCTTAAGGTATGCTTCGCAGCATCGTTGCTTGTTTTTGGGTTCACGGTTTATATGTATTGGCCGTAGTCACATGGTGGGGGCCGATGAAAGGATTTTATAGCGATGGATCTGGTATCAAGGGTAGAAAGACTAGTAAAAGACGAGCAGCTGCTTCACAAAGGGGACAGTATCGTTGTTGCGGTTTCGGGAGGGCCTGATTCCATAGCCATGCTGCATGTCCTTTTTTTGCTGTCCGAACGATGGGACTGGCAGCTGACTGTAGCGCATGTCAATCATCAGTTCCGGATAGAGGAGTCCGAGCAGGAGGCTTCGTTTGTAGAACAATATGCCAGGTTGCTAGGGGTTCCTTGCGAAATTGCCCGCATTGATGTTCCACGATATATCCACGAGACAGGGAAAAATTCGCAAGCGGCAGCACGCGAGCTGCGCTATCGGTTCTTGCATGAGACTGCCGCCAAGCACGGCGCCCGGCGAATTGTATTGGCTCATCATGCTGATGATCAGGCGGAAACGATGCTAATGAGACTGCTTCGTGGAACGGGACCATCCGGCCTAACTGGAATCCCCATGCGCAGGGCGGAACATAATGTGGAACTTGTGCGCCCATTGCTCCGTATATATAAATCAGAGCTTCTGGATTACTGTCATCATCAACAGCTTACTTACTTCATTGATAGCAGCAACAATAACACCAAATACTTTCGCAACGAAATTCGTTTGGAGCTGCTTCCGCTGCTGCAGCAGAAGTACAATGAACAGCTTCCCGAGGCGCTGAACCGGTTGTCGGTCATGATGGCAGCCGAGGACGATTTCTTGGATAAGCAAGCGGCGGCTGTTTTTGAACAAAATGTGGCTCTGGAAAGCGATTTCGCACAATGGTCAAGAAATTGGTTTACCGGGGTACATGTTGCTTTACAAAGGCGATTGATTAAACTAATATTAAATTATCTTTCTTTTGAGGCCGATTCCCTTGATTTTATGAAGCTGGAGCAGATGAGGGAGCTTATCAACAAGGAGGAGCCGTCCAATCAACGTATGGACATAGGTCATAGCCTGGCTTTAACGAGGGAATATGATCAGATCAAGTTACATACTTATGTTGTACCGCCAATACCCTACTTGTACACGTTACAGCCCCATCAAGGAAGCTTAACAATTGCAGAGACGGGTGCGGTTATCGAATGCTCTTTATTTGAAGAAGATGTTAGGATGAGGGGCGGCAAAGCGGAAGAGGCAGTCTCCGTATGGTTCGATGCAGATTTACTGACGTTTCCGCTGACGGTGCGCAGCCGCGCTGATGGAGACAGAATGAACCTATTCGGACTAAACGGGTCGAAAAAGGTAAAAGATATTTTCATTGACGCCAAGATACCTCCGAGCCTTAGAACCCGAATCCCTATCATCACGGATGCGGAGCATCGCATTATTTGGCTGCCGGGGATTAGAAGGTCCTCATGGGCTCCGGTTACGGGGAACACGAAAGCATGGCTTCATTTGAAACTTTGCATAGAGGAAGGTTTATTGTCCACTATGTTAAGATAGCTTCACAAGATCATTTTATTCCAAGTAGGAGGTTCTCTCTTGCAAAACGACATTCAAGAAACACTTTACAGCGAGCAGCAGATTCAGGACAAAGTAAAGGAGATGGGCCAGCTAATAAGCCGCGATTTCGAGGGACGCAATCCACTAGTCATTTGTGTACTGAAGGGTGCGTTTATTTTTATGGCGGATTTGGTTAAACAAATAACAGTGCCTTTGGAAATTGACTTCATGGCGGTTTCGAGCTACGGTCAATCGACCAAATCATCCGGCGTCGTCAAAATCATTAAAGATTTGGATGTTCCGGTGGAAGGACGGCATATTATTATTGTCGAAGACATTATTGATAGCGGATTGACCTTAAGCTATTTGATCGACGTATTGGAACGCCGCAACGCGCTCTCCATTACCGTGGCTGCGCTTTTCGATAAGCCTGGGCGGAGAACGGTCGAATTGGACGCAGACTATAAAGGGTTTGTTATCCCGGATGCGTTTGTTGTCGGTTACGGTTTGGACTATGCAGAAAAGTACCGCAATTTGCCGTATGTCGGCATCTTGAAGCCGGAGGTTTACTCCCATTAGCATTTCTTGTGATGCCAAGACTTGCTGTGGTACAATATACAAAGTTGCCGTTTTTGAGAGGAGGTAGGGGATGAATCGAATTATTCGCAATACAGGCTTTTATTTGCTCATTTTTTTGGTCACTGTCGGTATCGTTCACTTTATCAGCACACAGAATGACCAGAAAGACGTGATTAGCTACGATAAGCTCCGACAGGCCTTAATCAGCAAAAATGTGGACTCGGTCAGTTTGAGATATGACGGACAAACATACTTGGTTCGTGGTAAATACAAAACTCCAGAGACGCCGGATAAGAAGAGCTTCGAAACCCGAGCGCCTTACGACCAAGAAACTGTCACTTTGATCGAGAAGAGCGACGTGCCTAACATCGTCATCGAAAAAATGGAAGGGGACAATGTTTGGATCAGTTTCCTTACCTCCATTATTCCGTTTGTCATTATTTTCATCCTGTTTTTCTTCCTGTTGAATCAGGCGCAGGGTGGCGGCGGTAAGGTGATGAATTTCGGAAAAAGCCGCGCGAGACTTTATAATGAAGAGAAGAAGCGCGTGACCTTTGAAGATGTAGCGGGGGCAGATGAGGAAAAGCAAGAGCTTGTTGAAGTCGTCGAATTTTTGAAGGATCCTCGTAAGTTTGCTGCCGTAGGAGCCAGAATTCCTAAGGGGGTTCTGTTGAATGGTCCTCCGGGAACGGGTAAAACTTTGCTTGCACGGGCGGTTGCCGGTGAAGCGGGAGTTCCGTTCTTCAGTATAAGCGGTTCCGACTTCGTGGAAATGTTCGTTGGTGTCGGTGCATCCCGTGTCCGCGACTTGTTCGAAAACGCTAAGAAAAATGCACCTTGTATTATTTTTATAGACGAGATTGATGCTGTGGGTCGTCAGCGCGGTGCCGGTTTGGGCGGCGGTCATGACGAGCGTGAGCAAACGCTCAACCAACTCCTTGTGGAGATGGACGGTTTTGGAGCGAATGAAGGGATTATTATCGTTGCGGCTACTAACCGGCCGGACATTCTAGACCCTGCGCTTCTTCGTCCGGGACGCTTTGACCGTCAAATTACGGTGGATCGTCCGGATGTAAAAGGTCGCGAAGCGGTATTGAAAGTACACGCACGCAATAAGCCTTTGAATAAAGATGTTAAATTGGATGTACTGGCGAGATATACGACAGGATTTACAGGTGCAGACCTAGAAAACCTGCTCAATGAAGCTGCTCTAATTGCAGCCCGCCGCAACCGTAAAGATATTTCGATGGAAGAGCTGGATGAAGCGTTCGACCGTGTCATTGTCGGTACGCAGAAGAAAGGCCGTGTTATCAGCGAACGTGAGAAGCGCATGGTTGCTTTCCATGAAGCGGGACACACAATCATCGGCTACCATTTGGAAAATGCTGATATGGTTCATAAGGTTACGATCATTCCTAGGGGCCGTGCTGGCGGATACGTCATGATGCTTCCGAAGGAAGGCGAAGACCGGATGATGAATACCAAGAACGAGCTTCTTGATAAAGTGACCGGTTTGCTAGGTGGACGCGTTTCCGAAGAAATGTTTATTGGTGAAATCGGAACGGGTGCCTACAGCGACTTCCAGCGTGCAACGGGCATTGTCCGTAAGATGATTATGGAATATGGAATGAGCGATAAGCTCGGTCCTATGCAGTTCGGTAATGTTCAGGGACAGGTGTTCCTTGGCCGTGATTTCGGACATGAGCAAAACTACAGTGATGCGATTGCCTACGAAATAGACCAAGAGATGCAAACGATCATTCGCAGCTGCTATGCAAAAGCGAAGGAGACACTTGACAAGTATTCTGATCAGGTTCGCCTGATTGCTGAAACCTTGCTCGAGAAAGAAACACTCGAGAAAGAGCAAATCAAGCAGCTCATCGAGAATGGCAAGCTGGATGATTCCAGCTCCGAGGTGAAAGTGAATATTGTCGGACAACAGCAGTCGGCGGAAGCCAACAAGCTCGACTTCGATAAGCACTCACCTGCTGATGAGGATAATAAAGAAAATAAAGAATAAGCAGCAGCTTATAGGAAACCGAAGGGCACATTAATGGCCTTTCGGTTTCTTTTTGTTCGGGGATGAAATTAAGCAATGGGCGAGAAACTAGACACAAGAGATCAAGGTAGGCTATTAGGCGTGTATCCAATGAATGAAATCGGTTATTTTGTAGTTATTTGAGCATTGACACCACCGGGGATGTTGTGTAAATTAGTTGTAAATCTTCAAACAATATGTGAACATTTTCACAGTTGGTTAAAATAAAAGGGGCATGGGGACGGAAAGGAAGGAAAGCGACGATGGAAGCATTAGCTCTGGAGCGCAAGGAAGAACAGAAACGGGAGCTTAAGGAACGAATCGCTCAATTAAAGAAGGAACGCAATGCCATTATTCTTGCTCATTATTATCAACGGGATGAAATTCAAGAGATTGCTGATTTTCGCGGTGATTCTTTTCTTTTAGCTCAAAAAGCAGCAACAACCGATGCGGAGGTCATTGTGTTCTGCGGCGTTCATTTCATGGGTGAAAGCGCAAAAATTTTGGCTCCAAACAAAACCGTTCTTATACCGGATGAAAGAGCAGGCTGTCCGATGGCCGATATGGTCAATGTAGACGGACTTCGTGCATTGAAGAAACAGCATCCGAATGCCAAAGTGGTAGCCTACATTAACACATCGGCCGATGTGAAATCCGAGACTGATATTTGCTGTACCTCAGCTAATGCTATCAAAGTTATTAACTCCGTTGACTCGGATGAGATTATTTGGGTGCCTGATAAGAACCTGGGTGATTACGTTTCCAAATTTACAGACAAAAAGGTCATTATTTGGGAAGGATATTGCAACACTCATGACATGTTAACCGTCAAAGATGTAGAGGAAATGAGAGCTCTTCATCCGAACGCCCAATTCGTGGTCCATCCGGAATGCCGTCCTGAAGTTGTAAAGCTGGGCGATTTCGTAGGAAGCACCACAGCAATCATCAAGTATTGTAAAGAATCCGATTGCCAAGAGTTTATCGTTGGTACGGAAGATGGCACAGGATATCAGCTGCGCTTGGATAGTCCGAATAAGCAGTTCCATTTTGCTACTAAATATTTGGTTTGTCCAAACATGAAAGTCAATAATTTAAAGAAAGTTGCCCGGTGTCTTGAAACCATGCAGCCGCAAATCTATGTACCGCCACATATTGCAGAACAAGCCAAAGCGTCCCTGGAGCGCATGCTACAAGTGAAGTAGCATGCGCTACTCTCTTGTTTGTGAAAGTATGCAAGGGCTCTACCCCCATTTTTAAAGCTATTATTCACTTTTGGGCATGGAGAAGAAGGAGAGCGTACTCATGATTCCACGTTATTTAGTTGACTTTAATTTGGACGAGCTGCCGCAAGTACATACCGATGTCATAGTGATCGGCGCCGGAATTGCCGGACTGTTCACTGCTATTAAAGCTAGCAAAGACTTTAAAGTACTGATGGTGACAAAGAAGTCGTTGTTGGATAGCAATACGCGTTACGCGCAAGGCGGAATCGCTGCTGTTATTTCCGACGAGGACTCACCGGAATATCATCATCAGGATACGTTGAATGCAGGTGCGGGTCTTTGCTCTTCTGCCGCGGTTAACGTACTGGTACATGAAGGCCCTGATGGGGTTAAAGATTTGATACAAATGGGTACCCAGTTCGATTTGGAGGACGGGGAATTTGCTTTAACCAAAGAAGGAGCTCATAGTCAGCGTCGAATTTTGCATGCGCATGGGGATGCTACAGGAGCGGAAATCGTGCGCGCCTTGTCTGAGAAAACAAAGCAGAACCCTAACATTGAATTGTGGGACGACCATTTTATTATTGATCTGGTTACACAAGATGGCGAGTGCTTCGGTGTTTTGGTACAAAAGCCGGATGGCCAGAAAGTATTCGTACGAGCTAACGCCACCATCTTATGTACTGGCGGAGCAGGGCAATTGTTCCGTTATACGACGAACCCTGATATAGCTACGGCAGATGGCATTGCCATTGCTTATCGCGCGGGGGCGTTAATTCAGGACATGGAATTCATTCAATTCCATCCTACTGCGTTATGTTATCCGGGAGCGCCGAGATTCCTTGTATCGGAAGCGGTCCGAGGTGAAGGCGCTATTTTAAGGAATATTAAAGGCGAGCGGTTTATGGAAAAGTACGATCCTCAGCTGGAGCTAGCACCAAGGGATATTGTAGCTCGGGCGATTGTTAATGAGATGGAGGAAACGAAATCTACCTTCGTTTATATTGATTTTACGCATGAGTCGGAAGAAACGGTGAAGCACCGGTTCCCAACGATTTATGAGTTTTGCTTAAATTATGGTCTGGATCTGTCTTCGGACTGGATTCCGGTAGCCCCTGCCGCTCATTATATGATGGGGGGCGTCAAGACCGATTTGTATGGCGAGACAGAGGTTGCACGATTGTTCGCATGTGGGGAAGTATCTTCAACAGGAGTTCATGGGGCTAACCGACTCGCTAGCAATTCATTATCGGAAGCCATTGTATTTGGCCGCAGAATTATAGAGCGGATTCATGAGCTCTCTCCTTTGGAGGAGCTGCCTTTCATTGCGGAAGAGTCTCAACGTCTGGAGCATGCCAAACAGCCTATTGTAGAAAGAAAGCTCAAACTGCAAAAGGTGATGCTTCGTTATGTTGGTCTGAAAAGAACAGCCGTTGGGCTGGAAAAAGGGCATGAGGAGCTAAGACGGCAGCTTTCTATCTTCGATACATGCTTGTCGAAACGAGAAGATTTCGAATTCGCCAATTTGCTAACTTGTGCATTATTGACGACACAGGCCGCCTTGATTAGAGAGGAAAGCCGGGGGGGACACTATCGGGAGGATTTCCCGGAAAAGAATGACCTTCTATGGAGAAAGCATACTGTGTTCAATCGTGAGCACGGCATTACGGAGGGACGTATCGACGATGTATGAGCTGCAAATGGATCTAGTGAGAAAAAACCTGAAGCTGTGGTTGGAAGAGGATATCGGTATGGGGGATGTAACCACCATGTCGACCATCCCTGCGGACCGTCAATCCAAAGGCATTATTCATCTTAAAGATAACGGAATCATTGCGGGATTGCAGATAGCGGAAGCCGTATTCAACATTGTTGATGATCAGCTTCGCTTCGAACCCAAGGTTCAGGAAGGGCAAGCTGTAAGCTACGGTACGGTATTGGCAGAAGTATCCGGCAGCACCCGAAGCATTCTCTTGGGAGAGCGGCTGGCCTTGAACTTGATGCAGCGCATGTCCGGTATTGCGACTCGCACGAGACAGTTCGTGGACGCTCTGCAAGGACTGCCTGTTCGGCTTGTAGATACGAGAAAAACAACGCCTGGTCATCGGTTGCTTGAAAAATACGCGGTACGTATTGGTGGAGGCTATAACCACAGATTTGGTTTATATGATGCCGTGATGATCAAAGATAACCATATTAAAGGAGCCGGCGGAATAGCTGAAGCGATTGCTGCGGCGCGTTCTCAAATTCCCCACACGATGAAGATCGAAGTGGAGGTTGAGAACAAGGAGCAACTGGAAGAGGCTTTAAATGCGAATCCGGACATCATTATGCTGGATAATATGACTCCCGAGCAGATGCGTGAAGCGGTTGTACGCATGAAATCCCAAGCTCCGCATATTCTTGTAGAGGCATCAGGCTCCGTGACCTTAGAATCGATATATGCCATTGCAGCAACAGGTGTAGACGTCATTTCTGTCGGTCGATTGACTTACTCGGTGCAAGCCTTGGATATCAGCCTTGATTTGAATGAACGGAAAGGGGGGACGTCATGATTCTGGCGGTTGATGTAGGTAATACGAACATCGTACTTGGCCTTTATGAAGGTAAACAACTGCTGCATCATTGGCGATTAAGCACCAACCGTTCCAGCACGACCGATGAGTACGGGATGATGATCTACAATTTGTTTCAGCACTCGGAGCTTGAGCTGGAACAGGTCGAAGGTATTATAATTTCTTCCGTCGTTCCTCCGCTTATGTTTGTTCTTGAACAGTTATGTTCAAAATATTTAAAGAAAACCCCGCTTATTGTGGGGCCCGGAATTAAGACAGGCTTGAATGTTCGCTATGAAAATCCCCGTGAAGTGGGTGCGGACCGTATTGCTAATGCGGTTGCGGCTATTGAGCTTTACGGCACTCCTTGCATTGTTGTTGATTTCGGTACGGCAACTACCTTCGATTATATTGACGAATCCGGCCAATATATCGGGGGGGCTGTAGCACCCGGAATCGGAATCTCTACAGAAGCACTGTACCAACGTGCTGCCAAATTACCTCGGATTGAGCTGGTAAAGCCTAAATCCGTTGTAGGACGTAACACGGTAGCTTCCATGCAGGCGGGAATTATTTACGGATTTGCCGGTCAAGTGGATGGCATTGTAGGCCGTATTCGCGAAGAGCACCATGCTCATGCAAAAGTCGTGGCAACTGGGGAGATGGCGGAACTTATAGCAAGCGAGTCTCGTACTATTGAAAAGGTGAATCCACTGCTGACGCTCCAAGGCCTGCAAATGATTTATGAACGTAATCAGTAGGACTTTTACATAACAAGTCCTAATAACATCATCATAGAAAGGGTAACTCCATGCGTGATTACTTAATTAGAGCGACGGCAATGGAAGGCAAAGTAAGAGCATTTGCCGTTCGTTCCACCGGGATTGTAGATGAAATTAGCAAAAGACATCAAATGACTCCAACGACAACAGCAGCATTAGGCAGAACGATATCTGCCGGAATTATGATGGGAGCTATGCTAAAGGGTGAGGAGAAGCTCACCATTATGATTAAAGGCGGAGGCCCCATTGGGCAAATTGTGGTGGATGCCAACGCATTGGGGGAAGTTCGTGGATATGTAACCGACCCGTTAGTTGATCTGCCTCTCAATGAGATCGGGAAGCTCGACGTAGCTGGTGCGGTAGGAACAGAGGGCTTTTTGAATGTAGTTAAAGACTTGGGACTTAAAAAGCCATATAGCGGCAGTGTTCCGTTGATATCCGGAGAACTGGGCGAGGATTTCACGTATTATTTTGCAAGATCTGAGCAAACGCCTTCCGCTGTTGGATTAGGTGTGTTAGTAGGTGTGGATCACGTGGTATCTTCCGCAGGGGGCTTCATTATTCAGCTTCTTCCTGGCTTGAAGGATGACGAAATTACGCTTATCGAATCGCTCCTGTCCAGAATTGAACCTGTAACCACTCTACTGGAAAAAGGATTGGATCTCGAACAAATTCTTCAGCAAATCGTTCCCAACGTTGAGGTATTGGAAGAAATGGATGTTCATTTCCGCTGCAAATGCTCGAGGGAGCGAGTTGAGCAAACGTTAATTTCATTAGGCCGTGAAGAGCTTGAGCTGATGGCGGAAGAAGATGGGAAAGCGGAGATTGTATGCCACTTCTGCAACGAGCAGTATCTTTTTGAAGAAGAAGATCTAAAAAACATCATCAATCAGCTATAATCAGACGATAAAAAAGTTGAGACGACCTTTTTGAAGGATCAAAAAGCAATAGTGACCATACGAGGGGATTAGGAATGAGAAACATAAAAATACTGTGGGGAGTCATTGCGGTTTTGTTTATTGCCGTTGTCATCCTTTCCTCCGTATTGTCTGCCGATTTTTTCAACCAACGACATGTCGACATGAGCCCGGATCAGACAAAGCAGAACCCGTCAGTTAAAGTCATCGCAACCATCGGAGATAGGACCATCACCAGCAAAGAATTGGAACAGCAGCTGCTGCAAAAGCATGGCCGGGAATTGTTAAATCAAATGGTGGATCATGAAGTCATTCGCTTGGAAGGTAAGGCATTGGGCTTGTTTGTGGAGGAAAGTGAAATTCAGAAGGAACTGAAACGGATGCAGCAAGGCTATGACAATGAAGGTCAATTCTACGAATCGATGAAAGTTCAGCTTGGGCTGTCACCGGAAGCATTAAAAGCCGATATTTACGACAAGCTTCTTCAGGAAAAAATTATTACCAAAGATATTATTGTTTCTGACGAACAGGTGAATGCTTACATCCAGTCCCATCCCGATGAGTTTAAAACCGAGGTTCAGCTCAGATTGCAACAGATTGTTGTAAGCAGCAAAGATCAGGCGTCCAAAGTAGCTGCAGATGTAAACAAGGGAATTGATTTCGCACAAATTGCCAGAGATCGAAGCTTGGATGATGCAACCCGTGACAACGGCGGCGACTTGGGATGGATCGATGAAGATGATCCGTTCATTGCTCCTTCTATTTTGAAAGCAGCTAAGCAGATGAAGCCAGGAGAGGTAAGCAAACCGATCGACTTGAACGGACAGCTTTTTATCTTAAAGCTTAAGGATCGTAAAGAGCAGCCTAAGATGAGTAAAGAGGCTCTTGTGGACACTGTTAGAAAAGAAATTGCTTTGCGGGCCGCACCGCCTTTGAAAGATGCGCTTAAGCAGCTTCGAGAAAAATACAAGGTGAATGTAACGTTGTAGGGTTGGATGAGTCTTTTTGGTAAACACATCCATAAATTGATATTGACAACCTAGTCTCCGGTTGATAAGATATTATTATAATACCTACCAATTTACTCGGATATTATTCATCATATCTATTTTAGGAGGAACGTCAGGATGGCAAAAATAGTTCAGAACATAACACAATTAATCGGTGGAACCCCTCTAGTCAAGCTGAATCGCGTTGTGCCAGAAGGCAGCGCAGAAGTGTATGTTAAGCTGGAATACCAAAACCCTGGTGCAAGCGTAAAAGATCGTATTGCCATCAGTATGGTTGAAGTAGCTGAACAAGAAGGCAAGCTGAAACCAGGCGACACTATCATTGAGCCGACAAGCGGTAACACGGGAATCGGTCTGGCTATGGTAGCGGCAGCTAAGGGCTATAAAGCCATTCTCGTTATGCCTGAAACAATGAGTATGGAGCGCCGCAACCTGCTTCGCGCATACGGTGCTCAATTGGTACTAACTCCTGGAGCGGAAGGCATGAAGGGCGCCATCAAGCGTGCGGAAGATCTGCAAGCAGAGAACCCTTCCTATTTTATGCCACAGCAATTTAAGAACCAAGCGAACGTAAAAGTTCACCGCGAAACAACCGGCCCTGAAATTGTAGAAGCTATTCAGTCCCATGACGGTAAGCTGGATGCATTCATTGCGGGTATCGGTACTGGTGGTACGATTACAGGTGCGGGCAGCGTATTGAAAGAAAACTTCCCTAACATCAAGGTTTACGCTGTAGAGCCTAGTGCTTCCCCAGTATTGTCCGGCGGTAAGCCAGGCCCTCACAAAATTCAAGGCATCGGCGCAGGCTTCGTTCCTGATATTTTGAACACTTCAGTCTATGATGCAGTTATTCCTGTTGAAAATGACGATGCGTTTGAAACATCCCGCCGTGTAGCTAAAGAAGAAGGTATTCTTGGCGGTATTTCTTCCGGTGCAGCTATTTTTGCGGCTTTGAAAGTGGCTAAAGAGCTGGGCGCAGGCAAGAGAGTTGTAGCTATCATTCCAAGTAACGGTGAAAGATACCTCAGCACGCCTTTGTATCAATTCGAAGATTAATAACGATTGCAGAAGGCCCTTCAATTCGTTGAGGGGCTTTTTTTCATTAGCAATATCAAGTATACTAAGTCCAAAACTTATGAATAGTGGAGCAAGGAGGGGTGTCCGTTACGATGATAACCTACGAACAATGGCAGCAGTGGGCCGGCCATTACACGATGCTTCCCTACGTGCGGCGTTACCCCTTGGAAGAAGATCGGTTTATTTCTTGGGAAACAGCCTGGGAGCAAGCCTCACCCGGTTCCTTTGTACTGGAGAGCGGAAAGGGAGGAAGGTACACCTTCCTAGGCCTTCGCCCGGTATCAACGATCCGTGGAAAGGGAAAACAAACCGTCATTCAATATGAAGATGGTAAAACGGTTGAAGGCGAAGGTGCTCCGCTGGAAGCGGTAAAGCAATGGATGGATGTTTACCGTTCACCTGCTATTCGCAATCAAGGATTACCTAAGTTTCTTGGAGGCTGCGTTGGATTTTGGGGCTACGATGTAGTACGGTCTATTGAAAAGCTTCCTGTCCAAGCTTCTGACGATTTGCCTGTACCTGACTATGCTTTCGCAAGGTTCGATCGGATATGGATCATCGACCATGAGGAGCAAGCACTGTACTGTGCAGTACACAAAAGGATTTCTGGAGCAGACGAGTCTTTAGAGGAGCGACATCGAGAGGCGAAAGCCGATGTCGAGCAGATGAAACGCCAATGGGACCTGGTTGCTGCCGTGAATCATACGGAGCGCTATAAGCATATCCGTGAATCGATGCTGGCAGAGGTAAGTAAGGACGGGCTCCAAATTGACGTGGACTCCATCGAGGGGATTCAGGCAGATTTTCCGAGAGCCGATTATATCCAAGCAGTTCAGCAGATTCAACGGTACATCGGTGCCGGCGACGTATTTCAGGTCAATTTGTCGGTAAGGCAGCATAAACAGCTTCATACGACACCTGAGGCCATCTATGAATGGCTGCGGGTCGTAAATCCTTCACCCTACATGGGGCTGCTGCGGTTTGAGGATTTTCAGATCGTATCAGGCTCACCGGAGCTGCTTGTGCAGTTGGAAGAGGACGACGTACGCACACGTCCGATTGCGGGTACCCGACCTAGAGGTAAAGACGCAGAAGAAGATCGGCGACTTGCAGATGAATTAATCCACCATGAGAAAGAGCGCGCGGAGCACATCATGCTGGTCGATCTGGAGCGTAACGATCTTGGGAAAATATCAACCTATGGTACGGTAAAAGTAAAGGATTTCATGGTTATTGAGTATTACTCCCATGTCATGCATATCGTTTCGCAGGTGGACGGTAGATTGGCACCGGGAAAACAAGCCTATGACGTCATAGCGGCTACATTTCCTGGGGGTACGATTACAGGAGCCCCGAAGGTTCGCACGATGGAAATCATCGAAGAGCTTGAACCTGTGCGCAGAAGCGTTTATACAGGCTCTATCGGATGGATTGACTATAATGGGGATATGGAATTTAATATTATTATCCGAACGCTGGTTGTGGCCGACGGGATCGGTTACGTACAGGCCGGAGCTGGCATTGTGATTGATTCTGTACCGGAGAAGGAATATACCGAATCGATCAATAAGGCTAAAGCCATGTGGAAAGCAATTCAATATAGCGAATGGAACGACAAAATTGAAGCTTAGGGGGTATATGCTATGATTCTTGTCATTGATAACTACGATTCCTTTACGTATAATTTGGTTCAATATTTAGGTGAGCTTGGTCAGCAGGTAGAAGTCCGCCGTAATGATGAGATTGACTTGGCTGGTATTGAGGCGCTGAATCCGGACCATATTCTGATTTCGCCAGGACCGTGTACTCCGAATGAAGCTGGCATTAGTCTTGCGCTTATCGAGCATTTTAAAGGGAAGATTCCGATTCTCGGCGTATGTCTCGGACATCAATCCATCGGTCAAGTGTTTGGAGGAGAAGTGATTCGCGCCGAGCGCTTGATGCATGGTAAAACCTCGCCGATTTTGCATGACGGTAAAACATTGTTTAAAGATTTGCCATCTCCTTTCACGGCAACAAGGTACCACTCCTTAATTGTCAAAAGAGAGACACTGCCAGATTGCCTGGAGATTAGCGCTGAAACGGCTGAAGGTGAAATTATGGGTCTTCGCCACAAGGAATATCCTATTGAGGGCGTACAATTTCATCCGGAATCCATCATTACAGATCATGGGCTTCGTCTTCTAAGCAACTTCTTGAATGAAACGGCAGTGAAGCAGTAGTGAACATCTATGTCAACGGAAGCATAATAGCGGAAGAAAAGGCCGTGGTCTCGGTATACGATCACGGTTTTCTTTACGGTATAGGGTTGTTCGAGACATTCCGCACCTACGGGGGACAGCCTTTCTTGCTCAAGGAGCACCAGAAAAGAATGGCATACGGATGCGAACAGCTAGGGATGGATTATCGGGCGAAGGACGGGGAATGGGAAGCCATTGTTGCTTCCTTGTTAGAAGCTAACGGGCTTACCGATGCCTACTTTCGTTTTACTGTTACGGCTGGAGAAGATATTCTCGGTCTTCCGGCGGGAGATTATAGCCAGCCGCAGTTGATAGTCTATGTTAAGGGGCTGTCTGCTCGAGATGAGGAGCTATACTCCAAGGGGAAGCCGCTTCAGCTGCTCTCCATCCCTCGAAACACGCCGGAGGGGGATGTGAGATTCAAATCGCTCCATTATATGAATAATATACTGGCAAAGCGGGAGCTCAAACAATATCCTTGGGCAATGAGAGCTGAAGGGCTGCAGACGGATGGGAAGGGCTATCTGGCGGAGGGGATTGTAAGCAATCTTTTCTTTGTTAAGAACCATCGCCTGCATACCCCTTCGCTAGAAACTGGGATATTGCCGGGAATAACTAGAGCCTTTGTTATGAAGTTGGCAAAGCAGCACGGTATTGTATTGGAAGAAGGCTTATATCGGTGGGAAGATTTACAGAAGGCTGATGAAGTATTCATAACCAACTCCATTCAAGAAATAGTTCCGATTACGACACTCTATGATCTTTCTGGCAGCGTCTGTGGAGTGAGTGGAGGAGCAGCAGGTCGAGTAACAAGGAAGCTCAGCGAGCTGTACGGAAATCACACAATAACTCGGAAGTGACGGTGGATGCTCATGTCGAATTCAGTCAATGAGCAGCAGCCTTTTATAGACTGCCGCGGTATCTTATTGGACGTATATAATGAAACGGTCATTATGGGGATTTTGAACGTAACCCCAGACTCCTTTTCCGACGGGGGACAGCATAACGATCCCTCCTCTGCGGTAGAACGTGCCAAGCAAATGATTGCTGAAGGAGCGGGAATTATTGATATCGGAGGGGGAATCGACCCGGCCTGGAGCCGAGGTGGTAACCTTGGAGCAAGAGCTGGAGCGGGTTATTCCGGCTATCCGCGCACTGAAAGAGGCAGGTATTCAGGCTCCTATTTCTGTCGACACGTATAAGGCGGAGGTAGCAAGGCAAGCCTTGGAGGCAGGGGCACACATATTGAATGATATCTGGGGATTGAAAAGAGACCTGGATATGGCTAAGCTTGCCGCTGAGTATGGCTGCCCTATCGTTATTATGCATAATCGCGAGGTGGCTGTGTATGATAGCTTCATTTATGATACAATCCAGGATTTGCTGGAAAGCATTCGAATAGCGCATGATGCAGGCGTCAAAGACCATCAAATTATTTTGGACCCGGGAATAGGGTTTGCCAAGTCTTATGAGCAGAATCTGCAGCTGATGAATGAGCTTCATCAAATTGCTGCTTTAGGATACCCGGTACTGCTCGGAACCTCCCGGAAAACCATGATCCGTACCGCTTTGCAGCTTCCTGCGAATGACGTAATAGAAGGAACGGCTGCAACTGTAGCCATGGGAATAGCAGAAGGCTGTCGAATTATGCGCGTCCATGATGTCAAACAAATGAAACGAGTTGCGGTCATGGCGGATACCATCATCAAACATCGGCTGCCAGCAGAGAACGTGTAAAGAAGGGAATGGAAGCAGAATGGATAAAATTGTAATGAACGGCATGCAATTTTACGGCTATCATGGCGTTTTTCCCGAAGAAAATAAACTGGGCCAACGCTATGAGGCAGACATAGAAATGCATCTTCCTCTGGACAAACCGGGAAATTCGGATCACCTAGAAGATACCATCAATTATGCGGAAGCATATGAGATCGTAAAGAATATTATGGAAAAGCAGACCTTCAAGCTGATCGAGGCTTTAGCGGAGCAGGTTGCATCTAAGCTCCTGCAAACTTATACTAGTATAAATGAAATTACTGTACGCGTACGGAAGCCGCATCCGCCGGTTGCGATCTTTTTTGACGGTGTAGCAGTTGAAATTCACAGAAAGCGGGCATAAGTTCATGGGCTCACAGCCTTCACATCGCGCATATATTGCGTTAGGCTCCAATATGGGGGACAGGGAACGTTTACTGCTTGAAGCAATCGGGCTTCTTGCAGAGTACGAAACTATAGAGGTTATTAGCTGTTCCGGTATTTATGAAACCGAGCCTGTGGGTTATGTGGACCAGGCGGCTTTTCTTAACATGGTGATTGAGGTAGAGACATCGCTTGAGCCAAAGGAGCTGCTTGGCGTTATGCAGCGAATTGAGCTGAGCCTCGGACGAACGCGCGAGCTGCGTTGGGGACCAAGAACGATCGATTTGGATATGCTGCTCTACGATAATGTGAAGCAGGACGATCCGATGCTCATCCTCCCTCATCCAAGAATGCTGGAACGAGCCTTTGTCCTTGTACCGTTAGTTGAGGTCGCACAGGCAAGCCGTGTGCAGCAGTCTGCCGAATGGGCAGCGCATCTAGAGAAGCTGGAGGGAAAGGAAGGCGTTACCTTATGGAAAAAAATGCAATAGCACAGCGCATCCGCGCTTTTCGTAAGTTAAAGGGCTTCACCCAGAACGAATTGGCTGATCAATTGGATGTATCCATTGCCATACTTGGTGCTATCGAACGCGGGACACGCAAGCCCGATCCCAAAATTATCCGTAAAATTTCCGAGGTGCTCGGGATTGATCCGGAAGAACTGCTGCCAACAGCAAAATAACACAGAAAGTACGAGAGGAGGGAATTAACATGTTGAAAATAGGAAATGTAGAGGCGCCGAACCAGGTGGTATTGGCTCCAATGGCTGGAGTATGCAACCCGGCGTTTCGTTTGATAGCCAAAGAATTTGGGTGCGGACTTGTCTGTGCGGAAATGGTCAGCGATAAAGCGATTCTGCATGGTAATCATCGTACGATGGAAATGCTGTTCGTGGATGATCGTGAGAAACCGCTCAGCTTGCAAATTTTCGGAGGAGATACGGAATCGTTGGTCGAAGCGGCCAAATACGTGGACCAACATACGAATGCGGATATTATAGATATCAACATGGGGTGTCCCGTTCCAAAAATCACGAAGTGCGATGCAGGGGCTCGTTGGCTTCTGGATCCACCCAAAATTGAACAAATGATCTCTACCGTAGTGAAATCAGTCAGCAAGCCAGTAACCGTGAAGATGCGGATGGGTTGGGACGATGAGCACATATATGCCGTGCAAAATGCAAAAGCAGTAGAGAATGGCGGAGGCTCCGCTGTATCTGTTCATGGCCGCACACGCGTCCAAATGTATACGGGACATGCCAACTGGGACATTATTAAGGAAGTTAAGGAATCCGTGTCGATTCCTGTCATTGGCAATGGTGATGTCTGTACACCTGAAGATGCCAAGCGGATGCTCGATCAGACTGGAGTCGATGGAGTCATGATCGGCCGGGCTGCATTGGGCAATCCATGGATGCTTTACCGGACGATTCAATTTCTGACGAACGGCGAACTGCTTCCAGAACCGTCAGGACAAGAGAAGATGCGTATAGCACTTCTCCATATGGACCGCTTGGTTGCCCTTAAGGGAGAGCATGTGGCTGTTAAGGAAATGCGGAAGCACTTGGCATGGTATTTGAAAGGACTGCCTGGCGCTGCCCGAGTCAAGGATGTCATCATGGAGCAAACGAAGCGGGATGAAATGGCTCGTGTACTTGAGGAGTTTGTGTCCTCCATGGAGCAAGATTCGTCTTCTTATGCAGCAATGGAAACGTCCTCGGCGGTTCAATAAATCGGGCTTTCTGAGGTATTTGGTTCAGATTGACATTTGAATAGGGTTGCAATATAATCAGTCAATAGTCGTCAACAAGCGGATCAGGCATCAGGATCTCGATCGTTAATATATTATTTATAAGTGAATTCATAATCGATGGAATCAGCTCGAAATATGAAAATCTTTCACATGACAGGAGATCGTTGCAATGAGTGAAAAAGAAGTCATCCTGACTCAGGAAGGTTTAAAAAAGCTTGAGGAAGAGTTAGAGCATCTTAAATCCGTAAAGCGCCGTGAGGTTGCAGAACGGATCAAAGTAGCGATCGGCTACGGGGATATTAGCGAAAACTCCGAATATGAAGATGCAAAGAACGAACAAGCGTTTATCGAAGGCAGAATTCTTACATTAGAGAAAATGCTTCGTAATGCTCGGATCATTAATAATGAGGATGTCAACACGGATACGGTTAGTGTAGGCTCCATCGTAACCTTGAAGGATTTGGAATTCGGTGATATCGTCGAGTACAATATTGTAGGTACAGCGGAGTCGGATCCGTTTCAAAATAAAATTTCCAACGAAAGCCCTGTAGGAAAAGCCATTCTTGGTAAAGTTAAAGGCGCCTCGGTTGACGTTAACGTACCTGCGGGCGTGATCCAGTACGAAATCATCGATATTAAGAAATAAGATGGTTTCAAGTGGCACTTATTGTAAAGGCCGTCGATAGAAAGCTTCCTCTGGAAGCTTTTTTAACGTATTGAAAGCAAATCATAAGGAGCTGGAAAGCATGACTGTAGAACAAGAAATAAATGAATTGCTTCAGATTAGAAGAAACAAATTGGACGAGCTTCGCGGGCTGGGCATTGACCCGTTCGGACAAAAATTTGATCTGACCCACCATGCGGCGGAGTTACTTAAAGCTTATGATGATTTCACTAAAGAAGATTTGGATGCAAAAGAAATCGAAGTGAGCATTGCTGGCCGTATTATGCAAAAACGCGCGATGGGTAAAGCCAGCTTTACGCATATTCAAGATATCACCGGTAAAATTCAAGTTTATGTGCGTGAGGATGCCGTTGGAACGACGAAATACCAAGCCTTTGACCTGTTGGATATCGGAGATATTATTGGTGTCAAAGGGGTTATGTTCAAAACTAAAACAGGTGAGCTTTCCGTAAAAGCGAAAGAAGTAGAGGTTCTCTCCAAATCGCTGCTGCCGCTCCCTGAAAAATATCATGGTTTAAAAGATGTCGAGCTGCGTTACCGTCAGCGGTATGTCGACCTCATCATGAATCAAGATGTACAGCAAACGTTTATTTTGCGTTCCAAAATTATTCAATCGATGCGCCGCTATCTGGATTCCCGCGGTTACTTAGAGGTGGAAACACCTACACTTCATGCCATTGCTGGCGGAGCTTCCGCCCGTCCTTTCATTACGCATCATAATGCGTTGGACATGCAGCTGTATATGCGTATCGCCATCGAGCTTCATCTGAAGCGCCTCATTGTCGGGGGGATGGAAAAAGTATACGAGATCGGTCGTGTATATCGTAACGAGGGGATTTCCACGCGACATAACCCTGAGTTTACGATGATCGAGCTGTACGAAGCTTATGCAGACTATCAAGACATCATGAGACTCACGGAAAATATGATCGCCCACATCGCTCAAGAAGTATTGGGCACAACGAAGCTGCAATATCAAGGACATGAAGTAGACCTGACCCCGCAATGGAGACGCGTTTCCATGGTTGATGCGATTAAAGAAGTCGTGGGCGTCGATTTCAGCAAACAGATGACCGATGAAGAAGCGCATCAGTTAGCCAAAGAGCATAAAGTGCCTGTTGAGCCTATGATGACTTTTGGACATATCGTCAATCAGTTCTTCGAAACCTTCGTAGAAGAAACGTTGATACAACCTACATTTGTATACGGGCATCCTGTTGCAATCTCCCCGTTGGCGAAAAAGAACGAACAGGATCCACGCTTTACAGACCGGTTCGAATTGTTTATCGTAGCACGCGAGCATGCTAATGCGTTTACTGAGCTTAATGATCCTATTGACCAACGTGAGCGTTTTGAAGCTCAATTGGTGGAGCGTGAGCAGGGGAACGATGAAGCACATGAGATGGATGATGACTTTATTCGTGCATTGGAATATGGTATGCCGCCTACAGGTGGACTCGGCATTGGTGTAGACCGTCTAGTTATGCTTTTGACGAACTCTCCTTCCATTCGCGATGTGCTGCTGTTCCCGCTAATGCGCGAACGCCAAGGCGAATAAATATTGAGCTTGTGGTACAATATAAAACGTATCTTTCAGTGTGTCTGGAAGATACGTTTTTTTAATTTGAAACCAGTGTAAAAATAAAATCAAAAAAAGGTTGCATTTCGTTTTGGGTTTTGGTATATTACTTTTTGTCGCTTTTGAGACCTCATCTGCAGGACAGCTTACATTATCATCTGATGATGAAAATGATGAAAAAAGTACTTGCAATTGAGTAGGCGAATGTGATATATTAATCAAGTCGCCGCTAAACAGGGTGACGAAAAATAAGCGAAATTGTCCTTTGAAAACTGAACAACGAGTGAATGTTTTAAAGAGAATGAAAATTCTCGCTAGCATTGAATTTTGAGCTTAAGACAAGCTCTGTTATACGATCGCTTCGGTGATCACTTTAATGGAGAGTTTGATCCTGGCTCAGGACGAACGCTGGCGGCGTGCCTAATACATGCAAGTCGAGCGGTCCCTTCGGGGATAGCGGCGGACGGGTGAGTAACACGTAGGCAACCTGCCTGTAAGATTGGGATAACTATCGGAAACGATAGCTAAGACCAGATAACTGGTTCTCTCGCATGAGAGGATCATGAAACACGGGGTAACCTGTGGCTTACAGATGGGCCTGCGGCGCATTAGCTAGTTGGTAGGGTAACGGCCTACCAAGGCGACGATGCGTAGCCGACCTGAGAGGGTGATCGGCCACACTGGGACTGAGACACGGCCCAGACTCCTACGGGAGGCAGCAGTAGGGAATCTTCCGCAATGGACGCAAGTCTGACGGAGCAACGCCGCGTGAGTGATGAAGGTTTTCGGATCGTAAAGCTCTGTTGCCAGGGAAGAACGCCTAGGAGAGTAACTGCTCTTAGGGTGACGGTACCTGAGAAGAAAGCCCCGGCTAACTACGTGCCAGCAGCCGCGGTAATACGTAGGGGGCAAGCGTTGTCCGGAATTATTGGGCGTAAAGCGCGCGCAGGCGGTCATTTAAGTTTGGTGTTTAAGCCCGGGGCTCAACCCCGGATCGCACTGAAAACTGGGTGACTTGAGTGCGGGAGAGGAAAGTGGAATTCCACGTGTAGCGGTGAAATGCGTAGAGATGTGGAGGAACACCAGTGGCGAAGGCGACTTTCTGGACCGTAACTGACGCTGAGGCGCGAAAGCGTGGGGAGCAAACAGGATTAGATACCCTGGTAGTCCACGCCGTAAACGATGAGTGCTAGGTGTTAGGGGTTTCGATACCCTTGGTGCCGAAGTAAACACAGTAAGCACTCCGCCTGGGGAGTACGCTCGCAAGAGTGAAACTCAAAGGAATTGACGGGGACCCGCACAAGCAGTGGAGTATGTGGTTTAATTCGAAGCAACGCGAAGAACCTTACCAGGTCTTGACATCCCGATGCAAACCCTAGAGATAGGGTCCTTCTTCGGAACATCGGAGACAGGTGGTGCATGGTTGTCGTCAGCTCGTGTCGTGAGATGTTGGGTTAAGTCCCGCAACGAGCGCAACCCTTGACTTTAGTTGCCAGCATTGAGTTGGGCACTCTAGAGTGACTGCCGGTGACAAACCGGAGGAAGGCGGGGATGACGTCAAATCATCATGCCCCTTATGACCTGGGCTACACACGTACTACAATGGCCGGTACAACGGGAAGCGAAGCCGCGAGGTGGAGCGAATCTTTAGAAGCCGGTCTCAGTTCGGATTGCAGGCTGCAACTCGCCTGCATGAAGTCGGAATTGCTAGTAATCGCGGATCAGCATGCCGCGGTGAATACGTTCCCGGGTCTTGTACACACCGCCCGTCACACCACGAGAGTTTACAACACCCGAAGTCGGTGGGGTAACCCGCAATGGAGCCAGCCGCCGAAGGTGGGGTAGATGATTGGGGTGAAGTCGTAACAAGGTAGCCGTATCGGAAGGTGCGGCTGGATCACCTCCTTTCTATGGAGTCCATGATGACTGTAGGTCATCGGACATAAGCAGTATATTATACTGCAAACAGCATTCACTCGTTGGTCAGTTTTGAGAGGATAACACTTCTCAATATTCGTTTGGTGATGATGGCGGAAGGGAACCACGCGTACCCATACCGAACACGAACGTTAAGCCTTCCAGCGTCGATGGTACTTGGACCGCAGGGTCCTGGGAGAGTAGAACGTCGCCAAGCGAACCCTTTATAGGGTTAAAGTAAATAATGAGGGCCCTTAGCTCAGCTGGTTAGAGCGCACCCCTGATAAGGGTGAGGTCGGTGGTTCGAGTCCACTAGGGCCCACCATAAAGCTTAATATCATAGTATGGGGCCATAGCTCAGCTGGGAGAGCGCCTGCCTTGCAAGCAGGAGGTCAGCGGTTCGATCCCGCTTGGCTCCACCAATTAGACTATTGGCAATTGACATCATGAATTTGATGCACAGTTGCAGACAGATTGTTCCTTGAAAACTAGATATCGAAATAAATGCGTAGAGCAATACACGTAGTGACGATTCTTCGGAATCGAATCATTAGCTGGTTAAGCTAATAAGAGCACACGGAGGATGCCTAGGCGCTAGGAGCCGAAGAAGGACGTGGCGAACGACGAAATGGCCTCGGGGAGCCGTAAGCAGGCTTTGATCCGGGGATGTCCGAATGGGGGAACCCAGCTGAGGTAATACTCAGTTACCATGTAGTGAATACATAGCTGCATTGGAGGCATACGAGGAGAACTGAAACATCTAAGTACCCTCAGGAGAAGAAAACAAAAGTGATTCCGTCAGTAGCGGCGAGCGAAAGCGGAATAGCCCAAACCAGGGGGCTTGCCCTCTGGGGTTGTGGGACGTCAATGTGCGAAAAGTTGGTTAGGCGAAGCGGTCTGGAAAGGCCGACCAGAGAGGGTAAAAGTCCTGTAGCCAAAAACGAACGTATCGCTAGACGGATCCCGAGTACCGCGAGACACGTGAAACCTCGTGGGAAGCAGGCAGGACCATCTGCCAAGGCTAAATACTCCCTAGCGACCGATAGTGAAGCAGTACCGTGAGGGAAAGGTGAAAAGAACCGCGGGAGCGGAGTGAAATAGAACCTGAAACCGTGTGCTTACAAGAAGTCAGAGCCCGTTCATGGGTGATGGCGTGCCTTTTGTAGAATGAACCGGCGAGTTACGTTCCCGTGCAAGGTTAAGGTGAAGAGCCGAAGCCGCAGCGAAAGCGAGTCTGAATAGGGCGATTTAGTACGTGGGCGTAGACCCGAAACCATGTGATCTACCCCTGTCCAGGGTGAAGGTGCGGTAACACGCACTGGAGGCCCGAACCCACGAATGTTGAAAAATTCGGGGATGAGGTGGGGGTAGCGGAGAAATTCCAATCGAACTTGGAGATAGCTGGTTCTCCCCGAAATAGCTTTAGGGCTAGCCTCGGGAGATGAGTAGTGGAGGTAAAGCACTGATTGGGTGCGGGGCCCGCCAAGGGTTACCAAGTCCAGTCAAACTCTGAATGCCACATACTTTCATCCCGGGAGTCAGACAGTGAGTGCTAAGATCCATTGTCAAGAGGGAAACAGCCCAGACCATCAGCTAAGGTCCCCCAGTGTGTGTTAAGTGGGAAAGGATGTGGAGTTGCACAGACAACCAGGATGTTGGCTTAGAAGCAGCCACCATTGAAAGAGTGCGTAATAGCTCACTGGTCGAGTGACTCTGCGCCGAAAATGTAACGGGGCTAAACACGCCACCGAAGCTATGGCTAGGACAGTAATGTTCTTGGGTAGGGGAGCGTTGTATGTAGGTTGAAGGTGTACCGTAAGGAGCGCTGGACAGCATACAAGTGAGAATGCCGGTATGAGTAACGAAAAGACAAGTGAGAATCTTGTCCGCCGAAAGCCTAAGGGTTCCTGAGGAAGGCTCGTCCACTCAGGGTAAGTCGGGACCTAAGGCGAGGCCGAAAGGCGTAGTCGAAGGACAACAGGTTGAAATTCCTGTACCACCGTGAACCGTTATGAGCAATGGGGTGACGCAGAAGGATAGTGACGCGGGCTGATGGATGCCCGTCCAAGCAGAGAGGCTGATGTGTAGGCAAATCCGCACATCGTTAAGGCTGGTCTGTGATGGGGAGCGAAAATTGCAGTAGCGAAGGTCATGAGTTCAGGCTGCCAAGAAAAGCCTCTAGCCAGGGAGAAGGTGCCCGTACCGCAAACCGACACAGGTAGGCGAGCAGAGCATGCTAAGGCGCGCGGAAGAACTCTCGTTAAGGAACTCGGCAAAATGACCCCGTAACTTCGGGAGAAGGGGTGCCTCGGTAGGGTGAATAGCCCGAGGGGGCCGCAGTGAAAAGGCCCAAGCGACTGTTTAGCAAAAACACAGGTCTGTGCGAAGCCGCAAGGCGAAGTATACGGGCTGACGCCTGCCCGGTGCTGGAAGGTTAAGGGGAGTGGTTAGGGAGCAATCCCGAAGCTATGAACCGAAGCCCCAGTAAACGGCGGCCGTAACTATAACGGTCCTAAGGTAGCGAAATTCCTTGTCAGGTAAATTCTGACCCGCACGAATGGCGTAACGACTTGGGCGCTGTCTCAACGAGAGATCCGGTGAAATTTTAATACCTGTGAAGATGCAGGTTACCCGCGACAAGACGGAAAGACCCCATGGAGCTTTACTGCAGCTTGATATTGGACTTTGGTACGATCTGTACAGGATAGGTGGGAGCCTGAGAAGCATGAGCGCCAGCTTGTGTGGAGGCGACGTTGGGATACCACCCTGATCGTATCGGAGTTCTAACCCGCGGCCGTGAACCGGTCGGGGAACAGTGTCAGGTGGGCAGTTTGACTGGGGCGGTCGCCTCCTAAAAAGTAACGGAGGCGCCCCAAGGTTCCCTCAGAATGGTTGGAAATCATTCGAAGAGTGCAAAGGCATAAGGGAGCTTGACTGCGAGACATACAGGTCGAGCAGGGACGAAAGTCGGGCTTAGTGATCCGGTGGTACCGAATGGAAGGGCCATCGCTCAACGGATAAAAGCTACCCTGGGGATAACAGGCTTATCTCCCCCAAGAGTCCACATCGACGGGGAGGTTTGGCACCTCGATGTCGGCTCATCGCATCCTGGGGCTGAAGTAGGTCCCAAGGGTTGGGCTGTTCGCCCATTAAAGCGGTACGCGAGCTGGGTTCAGAACGTCGTGAGACAGTTCGGTCCCTATCTGTCGTGGGCGTAGGAAATTTGAGAGGAGCTGTCCTTAGTACGAGAGGACCGGGATGGACGTACCGCTGGTGTACCAGTTGTTCCGCCAGGAGCACGGCTGGATAGCTACGTACGGACGGGATAAGCGCTGAAAGCATCTAAGCGTGAAGCCCCCCTCAAGATGAGATTTCCCAGTATGTAAGACCCCTTGAAGACGACGAGGTTGATAGGTTCGGGGTGGAAGCACGGCAACGTGTGGAGCTGACGAATACTAATCGGTCGAGGGCTTATCCAAGATTCTGTGATGTGTACAACATGCAGAAGTATTAGCTCAACCAACGCGCATTTATTTCGTATCTAGTTTTCAAGGAATAAGCCTTGAATGCTTCGAGAAGCTTTGATGCTTACGAAGTAAGCTTTCAAAAGAAAGCTCTTAGTTTGGTGATGATGGCGGAAGGGAACCACGCGTACCCATACCGAACACGAACGTTAAGCCTTCCAGCGTCGATGGTACTTGGACCGCAGGGTCCTGGGAGAGTAGAACGTCGCCAAGCAAAAGTAAAAAGTCTTTCCGGACTTTCCGGGAAGGCTTTTTTTGCATTCTGAAGCACTATTCGCAACAAACAATTGCTTATTCCAAAGCATAAAAAAAAATGAAGAGTCAACAATAAAATGAGCGTTGTTCCATAGTTGCAAATTATCAGAAAACTGCTATAATGATATTAAAGTCAAAGAAAGTCAAAGTCAATTTACTTCTGGGAAGGAGGATGAATTGATGCGTAATGTCTCCGAAGTCATTGAACAATATTTAAAGCACATCATACAACAAAGTACTGATGGTATTGTGGAAATTCAGCGCAATGAGCTGGCGGATCAATTCGAATGTGTCCCTTCCCAAATCAACTACGTTATCAGCACACGGTTTACTTTGGAAAAAGGATATATTGTAGAGAGTAAACGTGGTGGCGGCGGCTATATCCGCATCCAGAGAGTTGAGCTTAAAGCTCATGGGTCGGTACACGATCATATTTTCAGAACCATTAGCACCCATATGGATCAAACGGCATCCGAAGGATTGCTGTATCAACTTGAGGAGAGCGGTTATATTACTCCAAGAGAAGCAGCGATCATGAGGGCTGCGATAGCGAGGGAAGTGCTCGTTTTGAAATTGCCGCTGCGTGACGAGATCAGGGCTAAAATTATGAAGGCTATGCTGATATCCTTGTTGAGTAAATAAGGAGGGACTTGTATGCTTTGTCAGGAATGTGGAAAAAAACAAGCTACATTGCATTTTACCAAAATACTGAATGGCGAAAAGACCGAGTTCCATATTTGTGAATCATGCGCTCGTGAAAAAGGAGAGCTGATTCCAGGTACTCCAAACGGCTTTTCGATTCATAATTTGTTATCAGGGCTGCTCGATTTCGAACCGCCCTCTCATAATCCGATGGCTCCCAAATCTCCGCCAAGCCGGTGTGAGCATTGCGGACTGACTTACACACAGTTCAGTAAGCTGGGGCGTTTTGGGTGCAGCTCATGCTATAAGCATTTCGGCGAGAAGCTGGATCCATTGTTCAAAAGAGTACACGGAAATATTCAGCACACAGGAAAGGTTCCAAAACGTTCCGGTGGGTTAATTAAACATAAGAGGGAAATCGAAACCTTAAAAAAAGAGCTGCTGGTGAAAATTGAGAAAGAGGAATTTGAAGATGCAGCTCATCTTCGTGACGTCATACGTGATCTGGAAAAAAAGGTAGCCGAAGGCTAAGTTCCTTTTTGGGTAGGGAGGTGTGCTTATGACAGCAAAGCGTTTTACAGAGCAGGCTTTGAGCGATTGGATGAAAGGTGAGGGGCCGGATTCGGACATCGTCATTAGCAGTAGAATCCGTATTGCGAGGAATTTGCGGTCTTATCCTTTTCCAATGCTTGCTACAAATCAGCAATCCAAAGAAGTGCTGGAGCAAGTGTCGAACGTATTGAGCAATGAAGACCTTCACACGATCAGTCATTTTTCTTTAGTGCTTCTGGATGACTTGAATGAGCTGGAAAAGCGGGTACTGGTGGAGAAGCATCTCATTAGTCCGGCTTTGGCCGACGAATCACGCAATGGCGCGGTCATCCTTAGCGATAACGAATCCATCAGCATTATGGTGAATGAAGAAGACCATTTGCGAATACAATGCTTGTGCCCGGGTTTTCAGATTAAAGAGGCTTGGGATATGGCGAATCAGATTGATGATCTTTTCGAAGTACAGCTGGATTACGCTTTTGATGAAAAAAGAGGCTTTTTAACGAGCTGCCCTACTAATGTGGGAACGGGCATTCGTGCTTCCGTGATGATTCATTTGCCTGCTTTGGTGCTGACCCAGCAAATTAACCGTATTTTATCGGCAATCACTCAAGTGGGGTTGGCCGTTCGCGGATTGTATGGGGAAGGCAGTGAGGCATTAGGTAATTTGTTTCAAATTTCGAATCAAATTACACTAGGTCAATCCGAGCAGGAGATTATAGACAACCTGTACGGCGTTGTAAGGCAGCTTATAGAGCACGAACGGGCTGCAAGGGAGAAGCTACAGTATGAGACCAAAGCGAAGCTGTTGGACCGAATTAGCCGCTCCTACGGCATTATGTCCTATGCTGCTATTATGGACTCCAAAGAAGCCGCTCAGCGTCTCTCTGATGTTCGCTTAGGGATTGATCTGGGAATTATCAAAAATGTTCCCACTCAAGTGATGAATGAGCTTTTGGTAATGACCCAGCCGGGTTTTTTACAGCAGTATGCAGGAGAAAAGCTCACGCCTGAAGAAAGAGACATAAGAAGGGCGCAGCTCATTCGCGAGAAGTTCTCGCAAGAAAGTGCTACATGCTAGAACGCACCCTTTGAAGCGTGCTTTCGATATTTTATTCTTTTATGGAGGTGTTACACATGATGTTTGGGAGATTTACAGAACGTGCGCAGAAAGTGTTGTCTTTGGCACAAGAAGAGGCCGTTCGTTTAGGTCATAATAATATTGGCACCGAGCATATTTTGCTGGGGCTGATTCGTGAAGGCGATGGTATTGCAGCCAAGGCTCTTATTGCTTTGGGATTAGGGCTTGAAAAAATTCAAGACGAGGTTGAGGCATTAATCGGCAGAGGGCAAGAACAGCCTACTAATATTGCTTATACGCCACGTGCGAAAAAAGTGATTGAGCTGTCGATGGATGAAGCCCGCAAGCTGGGCCACACCTATGTGGGTACCGAACATATCTTGTTGGGACTAATCCGTGAAGGGGAAGGCGTCGCTGCCCGTGTGCTTAACAATCTCGGAGTTAGCCTGAATAAGGCGCGCCAGCAAGTGCTTCAGCTATTAGGCAGCAGCGAAGTGGTGTCTACGAACCATGGTAACACCGCTAATGCAAATACGCCTACGTTGGATGGATTGGCCAGAGATTTGACGGCGTACGCCAAAGACGGCAATCTGGACCCAGTTATTGGGCGCAGTAAAGAAATTGAACGTGTCATTCAAGTGCTGAGTCGCAGAACCAAGAACAATCCGGTTCTAATCGGGGAGCCAGGGGTAGGTAAAACGGCTATCGCTGAAGGACTTGCACAAAAAATTATTAATAATGAAATTCCTGAAACTTTAAGAGATAAACGGGTTATGACGTTGGATATGGGTTCTGTCGTTGCGGGTACGAAGTACCGCGGCGAATTCGAGGACCGTTTGAAAAAAATTATGGATGAGATTCGCCAAGCAGGCAACATCATCCTCTTCATTGATGAGCTGCATACGTTGATCGGAGCAGGTGGGGCCGAAGGCGCTATTGATGCTTCCAACATCCTAAAGCCCGCATTGGCAAGGGGCGAACTGCAATGTATCGGTGCTACGACATTAGACGAGTACCGCAAATACATCGAGAAAGATGCCGCTTTGGAAAGACGTTTCCAACCGATTACGGTGGATCAGCCGTCTCCAGACGAAGCCATTCAAATTTTGCATGGTCTGCGTGATCGATATGAAGCGCATCACCGTGTGAAAATTACGGACGAAGCGATTGAGCAAGCCGTGAAATTGTCCGACCGTTATATTACAGATCGTTTCCTGCCAGATAAGGCGATCGACTTGATTGACGAGGCAAGCTCCAAAGTAAGGCTTCGCTCCTATACGGTACCGCCAGATCTGAAAAAACTGGAAAGCAAGCTCGAAGATATTCGTAAGGAAAAGGATGCGGCTGTTCAAAGCCAAGAGTTCGAAAAGGCAGCATCTCTGCGAGACACGGAGCAAAAGCTTCGTGAAGAGCTGGATTCCACCAAGAACGAATGGAAAGAAAAACAGGGACGTACCGATTCCGAAGTCACTCCCGAAGATATCGCACAGGTTGTGGCAAGCTGGACCGGCATTCCAGTTGTGAAGCTGGCGGAAGAAGAAACCGAGCGTCTGCTGAAAATGGAATCGATCTTGCATGATCGTGTTATAGGTCAAGAAGAGGCTGTTAAAGCCGTAAGCCGCGCTATCCGCCGTGCTAGAGCAGGCTTGAAAGATCCTAAGCGTCCGATGGGTTCCTTCATTTTCTTGGGCCCTACAGGCGTTGGTAAAACGGAGCTGGCTCGTGCTTTAGCCGAATCTTTGTTCGGTGACGAGAACGCCGTTATTAGAATCGACATGTCCGAGTACATGGAGAAGCATTCGACTTCACGTCTTGTTGGAGCGCCTCCGGGGTATGTAGGATACGAAGAAGGCGGCCAGTTAACGGAAAAAGTTCGCCGTAAACCGTACTCCGTAGTCTTATTGGATGAGATTGAAAAAGCGCATCCGGAAGTGTTCAACATCCTGCTGCAAGTGCTGGAAGATGGTCGTTTGACCGATTCTAAAGGCCGTACGGTAGACTTCCGCAATACGCTGATCATTATGACCTCCAATGTAGGTGCGGACACAATTAAGAAAAATTCTTCGCTTGGTTTCACAGCTATGCATGATGCCGGCAAAGATTACAACAACATGAAAGATAAAGTGATGGGCGAGCTTAAAAAGAGCTTCCGTCCGGAGTTCTTGAACCGGATTGATGAAATCATCGTGTTCCACTCTCTGGATGAAAATCACATCGCTGAAATCGTAACCTTAATGGCCGAAGATCTTCGCAAGCGTCTGAAGGAACAGGAAGTGGACTTTGTCTTAACCGATAAAGCTAAAGCATTCCTGGCTAAAGAAGGCTTCGATCCGACCTATGGAGCGAGACCGCTTCGTAGAGCGATACAGAAGCATATCGAAGATCGGTTGTCTGAAGAATTGCTTCGCGGACATATCTCCAAGGGCGATACGTTAACGATAGACGAAAAAGATGGAGAATTAACCGTAGAACGCAATCAAGGTGTTGCAACATCTTAATAAGTAAATGCGTTATACATCCTGTACCCTGATTAGGGTGCGGGATGTTTTTGTGTTTTATGGGCCAGAAGGGTTTTCTTTACCCCCACAAAATGGTAAACTTTGATAAGATGGGATAGGCAACGGATGGAATAACACCAGGGAGAATAATAAATGGCAAAGCAAAAAACGAAGTTCTGCTGCCAAGAGTGCGGCTATGAATCGCCGAAATGGGTGGGGAAGTGCCCCGGCTGTCAGGCATGGAATACATTTGTTGAAGAAGTGGAAACCGTCACGAAGACACAAGGTATGTCCTCTTCCATACTGAAGTCGAAAGAAAAGCCAGTTTCGATCATAAATATAAAAAGCAGCGAAGAGCAGCGCATCGTTACAAGGAACAAAGAATTGAATCGGGTTCTGGGCGGCGGAGTGGTACCGGGATCCCTACTGCTTGTTGGCGGAGATCCGGGTATAGGTAAATCTACGCTGCTGCTGCAAACCTCACATGATTTGACCCTAAGCAATCAGAAGGTGCTGTACGTTTCAGGTGAGGAATCAGTAAGGCAGACAAAACTGCGTGCAGATCGGTTGAATGCGACATCGGAACAATTGTTCGTACTGTGTGAAACGAATCTGGAATTAATTGAAGCGGCTATTGAAGAAGTGCAGCCTGACTTTGTCGTCATCGATTCGATACAGACGGTATACCATCCCGCAATCGGCTCGGCACCTGGCAGTGTATCTCAGGTAAGAGAATGCACAGGACATTTTATGAGAATCGCAAAGATCAAAGGGATCGCAACGGTTCTTGTAGGTCATGTTACTAAAGAGGGTGCCATTGCAGGCCCAAGAATGCTTGAGCATATGGTGGATTGCGTGCTTTATTTTGAAGGGGAGCGCCACCACTCCTACCGGCTGCTGCGAGCCGTGAAGAACCGGTTCGGTTCCACGAATGAAATTGGAATCTTTGAAATGCAGGAAAGCGGATTGGTAGAGGTTAACAATCCTTCGGAGCTATTTTTGTCGGAGCGGCCTCTAGGGGTATCAGGTTCTACTGTAGTAGCGAGTATGGAAGGAACGCGGCCCGTTCTAGTTGAGCTTCAGGCTCTGGTCTCATCGACCAATTTCCCTTCTCCGCGAAGAATGGCAACGGGGATTGATCACAATCGTCTTGCTTTAATCATAGCGGTGCTTGAGAAGCGGATGGGGATGTTTTTACAAAACCAGGATGCTTACGTTAATGTAGCCGGTGGGGTAAAGCTCGATGAACCGGCAGTTGACCTTGCCATTGCTGTAAGTATAGCCTCCAGCTTAAGGGAGCAGCCTACGCAGCCTTTTGATGTGGTATTTGGCGAAGTAGGCCTAACCGGTGAGGTGAGAGGGGTATCACGAGTGGATCAAAGAGTCAAGGAAGCTGAGAAGCTTGGATTTCGCCGCGTTATCGTACCGGAAAAAAGCTTGAAGGGTTGGACGCCTCCTTCGGGTATAGAAGTAATAGGAGTGAATACAGTAGCCGAAGCGTTAAAGGTTGCCTTAGGATAAAAACGCGAGGGCTTTTAAAAAGGATAATAATGTTAACAATAGAATGCGTAATGCCAGAAGCAGGCTTTCCTTCGGGAAGTCCTAACTTTAGGCTTACGAAGTAGGTTTTCCTACGGAAAACCCAGAGATATTGTTTACGAAGTAGACTTTCCTTCGGAAAGTCCTTAGGAGGGACAACATGAGCAAGGAAGAAACCAAAAGAGATGTCATGAGCCAGCTTCTGCAGATGGTAGCACCGGGGACAGCATTTCGAGACGGACTCGAGAACGTGCTGCGGGCGAAGACAGGTGCATTGATCGTCGTGGGATATAGTCCGGAAGTAATGGAAATTGTGGACGGAGGCTTTTCCATTAACTGTGACTTCTCACCGAACTATTTGTACGAGCTGGCCAAGATGGACGGTGCAATCATACTGAGCGAAGACTTGAAGCGTATACTTTACGCCAATACGCAGCTAATACCGAACTCATCCATTTCATCTTCTGAAACGGGGATCCGACACCGAACCGCCGAGCGAGTCGCTAAACAAACTTCCAAGCTCGTGGTGTCCATCTCCCAAAGACGAAACGTCATTACGTTGTATCAGGGGAATTTGCGGTACGCCCTGAAAGATATGGGAGTTATTTTGACCAAGGCGAACCAGGCGATTCAGACATTGGAGAAATACAAGTCAGTGTTGGACCAAGCTATGACTAATCTGGGTGCTTCCGAATTTGAAGAGCTGGTTACCTTGCATGACGTGACGAATGTGGTACTGCGAATCGAGATGGTACTTCGTATTAAGGCTGAAATCAAACGGTACATCAATGAGCTTGGAACCGAAGGTCGTCTTATTAGTATGCAGTTGGAAGAGCTTGTTGGTGCTACAGAGCACGAGGCTCTACTACTGGTCAAAGACTATGTAAGAGAATTCACTGAAGAAAAAATTAAAGATGTTAATCACAGTCTGCGACGTCTCGCAACGGATGAGATGCTAGATCACTCCCACATCGCTCGAATTTTAGGATATCCTCATGCTAGTATTAGCGCAGAAGACACGGTATCCCCAAGAGGGTATCGGGTGCTTAATAAAATTCCACGTCTCCCGTCGATCATTATTCATAATTTGGTGGAAAAATTCGGTCAGCTTCCGCACTTGATGATGGCAACCATCGATGAATTGGATGAAGTTGACGGTATTGGGGAAGTCAGAGCACGCGCGATTAAAGAGGGTTTAAAACGAATTCAAGATCAAGTACTCATTGACAGACATATTTAACTTGCATACAATCAGAAAGTAGCCTAATATAATGAGTTATATTAGGGTACAGTATAACCAGAGGTGGACAAATAATGCTAACTAAATCTATTCCCAATCTTTTCACATTAGGGAACTTGTTTTTAGGATTTATATCGATCATTCTTGCCTTTAATAGGGAAGCGGAATGGGCAGCGATTATGGTCATTGTCGCGATGCTGTGCGACGGCTTGGACGGACGCGTAGCACGAGCGCTGAATGTCCAAAGTGAATTCGGTAAAGAGCTTGACTCTTTGTCTGATGTTATTTCGTTCGGCGTTGCTCCAGCCTTCATTATGTACGTCGTTGCCTTTACTGACATGCCCGCAGCAGCGGCTTGGATTGTAACAGCTATTTTCCCGATTTGCGGTGCGCTTCGTTTGGCTCGCTTCAATGTGGTTGCAGGCGTTCCAGGATACTTTATCGGATTGCCGATTCCAGCAGCAGGCGGTGTACTCTGTACGCTCGCGCTGTTCCATACCGAACTAAATACGATTATTTTGGTTTTGAGCACATTGTTGTTATCGTACTTAATGGTTAGTACGGTGAAATATCCTAACTTCAAAAAAGTCGGGATTCCGAAAAAAGCTATCTGGATTACTCCTGTAGTTGTAGCTATTGCTGTAACGGTAGCTTATTATTTCCCAGGCACATTATCCAAAATGATTTTCGTACCGTTGCTTCTGTATGCGCTGTACGGCTTAAAAAAAAACGTTGAACGTCTCTTCCCGAAACGGAGAAGAAAGAATAAATCCATCGACGAGGCAAAGTCCGAGACTGGATCCATGTAAGAAAAGCGGAAATGAAAAGCATTTATTTTCCTTAACGGGAAAGTAAGTGCTTTTTTTATTTTTTCTTGAGCTGGAACGATTAGGCAGGAAACTTTTGGTTCATAATTGTAACGAGGCATTTTTTAATAAAAAGTTTGGAGGTGATTCTATGACGAAAAGATGGTTCCAATGTTTATTTGCAGTTATCGGGGGCGTGTTAGGGTATGAATGGAGTGATACCGTCGGACAACCATTTTTTAAAATCATAGAAAAGGTGTTCGGTGTGGAGCAAGTGAATGGCGAGGCTTACTGGATGATGTTTGCCGGTGTCGTGCTTTTTTACTTGATCAGTTCTTGGGCAGTCAATTATATTTTACATGTGATGCAGCTCAGCGAGGAAAAAGTAACGGCTATGCCTATTGCAGATCTCATTGCAGGAACGATAGGGATGGTCATCGGACTGTTGATGGCTACCATGCTGTTAACCCCTTTTGAGCAGGCAGGATTGTTTTCTCCACTGCTTCAAGTGATTTTTACGATGATGTTCGGCTTTGTGGGATTTCGGCTGGGTTATGCTAAGAGGGAAGAACTTATTGTGCTGCTTTCCAAAAGCCGCTCAGGCAAAGATCGTAATGGATCCAATGAAGGTAAAGGTTTTGAGGAACACAAAATTTTGGATACCAGCGTCATTATTGATGGACGTATTGCAGATATTTGCAAAACAGGATTTATTGAGGGGACACTAGTCATTCCTGAATTCGTGCTAGAAGAGCTCCAACATATTGCCGATTCCTCAGATTTACTGAAAAGAAACAGAGGGCGCCGCGGGCTTGATATTTTGAATAAAATTCAAAAAGAGCTTGAAGTCAGAGTATTGATCTACGAAGGCGACTTTGAGGAAATATCTGAGGTGGACAGCAAGCTGGTCAAGCTCGCCAAAGTGCTTCAGGGCAAAGTGATTACGAATGATTTCAATTTGAATAAAGTATGCGAATTGCAAGGGGTTTCCGTTCTAAATATTAATGATTTGGCCAATGCGGTTAAGCCGGTTGTGTTGCCAGGCGAGGAAATATTGGTTCAGGTTATTAAAGACGGTAAGGAACATGGCCAGGGAGTCGCTTATCTGGATGACGGAACGATGATAGTGGTAGAGGGCGGCCGTGATTTCATCGGAACGACTCTTGATGTGCTTGTCACTAGCGTATTGCAAACCTCAGCGGGTAGAATGATTTTTGCTAAACCGAAACTATTGGAAAAAGCACTCTAAAACGTATATGATAGGAAGAGTGCATCGTAAAGGATAACTAGTAGGTGAAAGCGATGAATCAGTTAGGGGTCGTAATCGTAGCAGCAGGCAAAGGCTCGCGTATGCGGACCGAGGAAAGCAAGCAGTATTTAGAACTGAACGGTAAACCGATTCTAGTACATACATTGGCGTTATTTCAACGAATAGCTCAGATCGATACGATAGTATTGGTCACCGGAGCAAACGATGTGGAACGATGTAGAGGCTATGTGGAGCAGTTCGGTCTTACGAAGGTGCGTCATATTATCACCGGTGGCAAGGAGCGGCAGGATTCGGTATATCGAGGATTGCAGGCTCTTGAAGGAAGTGTGGAATGGGTCATGGTCCATGATGGTGTCCGTCCTTTTGCTGCAGAAGAGCATATTATGGCTTGCTGGCACAAAGCGATGGAGACCGAGGCTGCCGTGCTGGCGGTCCCTGTTAAAGATACAATAAAAGTTGTCGATCCGGCGGGAACGATCCAGTCCACCCCGGACCGGCACAGCTTGTGGGCGATTCAGACCCCACAAGCTTTTCGTTTTTCATTGTTGCTACAGGCGTACGAACAGGCGGACAAGGACCAATTTATAGGTACGGATGATGCCATGCTCGTAGAGAGAATTGGCACCTCGGTACAGGTAGTGGAAGCGGACTATTATAATATTAAAATAACGACACCCGAGGATTTACCATGGGCTACATGGATAATACAAAATGTCAGGGGAGAGAACAAATCATGATTCGTGTTGGACAAGGATTTGACGTGCATCAATTAGTGGAAGGGCGCAAATGCATTATCGGCGGTGTAGACATCCCTTATGAAAAAGGACTACTTGGACATTCCGACGCGGATGTACTGCTGCATGCAATTAGCGATGCCATTCTCGGTGCGCTTGGACAAGGCGATATCGGAAAGCATTTTCCTGATACGGCCGCGGAATACAAAGATGCGGACAGCTACCAGCTGCTGTTAGATGTGTGGAAGCTGGCCAAGGAAGCGGGATACAAGCTCGGAAATATCGACTCAACGATCATTGCTCAGAAGCCGAAGATGGCCCCCTACATCGCTGCTATGGTACAAAGAATCGCGGAAGCACTGGAAGCGGAGCCTTCTCAAGTGAATGTGAAAGCAACGACGACGGAGCAGTTAGGCTTTACCGGTAGAGGCGAAGGAATCGCTGCGCAATCGGTTGTTTGTTTGATTCAAGGTGTGCTATCATAACTACTAATTTGGTTAACGGTTTTGCAGATAGGAGAGGAGCAGCAGTAATGTCAGATCAATTTCGCGTAAGATATGCACCAAGCCCAACAGGCCATCTTCATATCGGTGGTGCACGTACGGCTTTATTCAACTATTTGATCGCTCGTAAGCAAAACGGGCAGTTTATTATTCGATTCGAGGATACGGATCAAACCCGCCATATGGAGTCCGGAATCGGAAGCCAGTTGAATGGCTTGAAATGGCTTGGTCTGGATTGGGACGAGAGTGTCGATGTGGGCGGACCACATGGTCCTTACCGTCAAACCGAGCGTTTGGATTTGTATCGTCCGTACGTGGAGAACATGCTTCAAAGCGGTCACGCGTACCACTGCTATTGTTCGGAAGCAGATCTTGAGCAGGAGCGGGCGGAGCAGGAAGCTAAAGGTGAAATGCCGCGCTACTCCGGCAGATGCCGTCACTTGACACCGGAGCAGGTTGAACAATATAAAGGCCGCAAGCCTTCTATCCGCTTCCGTGTACCTGAAGATAAAATCATTGCTTTCGAGGATCTCATCCGCGATCATGTAGAGTTCGAATCAAACGGAATCGGTGATTTTATCATCGTACGCCCGGATGGTATCCCAACTTACAATTTTGCAGTTATTTTGGACGACCACTTGATGAATATCACGCTCGTTATCCGCGGTGAGGAGCACCTCTCTAATACACCGAGACAAATTATGATGTATGAAGCTTTGGGGCTTCCTGTGCCTGAATTTGCCCATTTGGCGCTAATTTTAAATCAAGACCGCAAAAAAATGAGCAAACGCGACGAGTCTATCATTCAATTCATCGAGCAATATAAGGAGCTTGGCTACTTGCCAGAAGCCGTATTAAACTTCATTACGCTGCTTGGCTGGTCACCGAAAGGTGAAGAGGAGATTTTCACCAAAGAAGAACTGATTGCTCAGTTCGATTTGGAACGTCTCTCTAAGAGTCCGGCTGTCTTTGATATGGATAAGCTGAACTGGATGAACAATCATTACTTGAAAAAAGCCGAGCCATCCCATGTAGTGGAGCTGGCGCTTCCGCACTTGCAAAAAGCAGGCCGTGTTCCTCAGGAGCTTACGGCAGAGCAGCAGGAATGGGTAAGTCGTCTTATCGGGCTTAATCAAGACAGAATGCAGTACGCTGCAGAAATTGTCTCGCTCTCGGATCTCTTTTTCCAAGAGGATGTATCGATTGAAGACGAGGAAGCGAAGGCGGTCCTTGCCGAGGAGTATGTTCCTGTTGTATTGGGAAGCTTCCTGCAGCAGGTAGAGCAGGCGGAGTCGTTCGCTGTGGAGAACATCCCGGTTCTGCTGAAAGCCGTGCAAAAAGAGACAGGGTACAAAGGCAAGGCATTGTTCATGACGATTCGCGTTGCTTTAACTGGACAAGTGCATGGACCTGATCTGAACATGAGCTTGTATTTGCTTGGAAAAGACAAGGTCGTTGCCCGCCTGAAGAAGTTATTGTAAACCTTACGATTTTTCGTTATACTAAATAACATTGATAAAGCCGAGGCGTTGAACAGGAGAGTACGATTGAGCAGGGATTTACAGAGAGGGCGACCGAGCTGCCGCTAACGCGATGCTTGAGCTGTAAGTTGTCCATTCCCGTTAATCAGAAATGCACCTGGGAGCCGCACTGATGAGCTTCTTCCTATGCGGGAAGTAAGGGTAGTCATGCCGTCACGTTCACGTTACGAACGCCAAGATGGACGAGAAATAGGTCCAAAGCAGAGTGGAACCGCGCACTTTTCACGCCTCTGCAGCCGTAAATGGCTGTAGGGGCGTTTTTTAATATCATTGTATGGGTTGCCTGCAGCTAGCTGGATGAGGAGATGGTGAGTCATCATGTTCAAGTCGATGAAGGAAGATATCGAAACGATTTTTGAGAACGACCCTGCTGCCCGCAGCTGGTTTGAAGTGGCTTTTACTTATTCCGGTCTGCATGCGCTCTGGGCGCACCGCGTGGCTCATTTCTTTTACAAAAGAAAATGGTTCACGACAGCAAGAGTCATCTCCCAATTCAGCCGCTTTATGACGGGAATTGAGATACATCCGGGAGCCGTTATCGGACGTCGGTTTTTCATAGATCATGGCATGGGTGTTATTATAGGGGAAACCTGTGAAATCGGCGATGATGTCGTATTGTACCAAGGCGTTACCCTCGGGGGAACAGGGAAAGAGAAGGGAAAACGCCACCCGACGATCGGCAACAATGTCGTCATCGGATCCGGAGCCAAGGTGCTTGGTTCTTTCACCGTAGGAGACAACTCGAATGTCGGCTCCAATGCCGTCGTGCTGCGTGAAGTCCCACCTAACTGTACCGTTGTAGGCAATCCGGGCCGGATTGTGAAGCGGGATGGTGTACGAGTCGGACGATTGGACCATAATAACCTGCCGGACCCTGTTATCGATATGTTCCGGCAAATGCAGGACCAAATAGATGAGCTTAAGCAGCAAGTCAACGAATTACAGACTCAGAATGGAGGCGTTCAAAGTTATGGCGCTAAAAATTTATAATACGCTCACCCGCGCGAAAGAAACGTTCCAGCCTCTGGAGCCGGGAAAAGTGAAGATGTATGTTTGCGGACCCACGGTATATGATTACATTCATATCGGCAATGCCCGTCCGGTCATTTTCTTTGATGTGGTGAGACGGTATCTAGAATTTATCGGTTACGATGTAAACTATATTGTCAATTTCACCGATGTGGATGACAAACTGATCAAAAAGGCTGCTCAAATGGAGCTGACGGTTCCCGAAGTAGCCGATATGTTCATTCAGAAGTTTTATGAGGATACCGAAGGTCTGGGAGTCCGCAAGGCGACTTTAAATCCTCGTGTAACGGAAAATATCGACGAGATCATTGCTTTTATCGAAAGCTTGGCTGCAAAAGGCTACGCCTATGAAAACGGTGGGGACGTCTATTTTCGGACAACTAAATTTGCTGAATACGGCAAGTTGTCCCATCAAAACCTAGAGGAGCTGCAGTTCGGTATTCGGGTAGAGGTCGATGAGCGTAAAGAGAATCCGCAAGATTTCGTCTTATGGAAAGCAGCGAAGCCAGGGGAGATTTCATGGTCGAGTCCTTGGGGCGAAGGCAGACCTGGCTGGCATATTGAATGCTCCGCGATGGTTAACAAATATTTGGGTCATACCATCGATATTCATGGTGGAGGCCAGGATCTTCAATTTCCGCATCATGAATGTGAGATTGCCCAGTCCGAATGCTTTACCGGCCATGCGATGGCCAATTACTGGATGCACAACGGCTACATCAACATAAACAATGAGAAAATGTCCAAATCGCTGGGTAACGGAGTGAACGTCAATCAGCTTCTGAAAACGATCAGTCCACAAGTTATTCGTTACTTCATGCTGTCTGCGCATTACCGCAATCCGCTTAACTTTAGTGATGAAACGATCGAGCAGGCTAAGAACGGCTTGGCACGTATCGAGAATTGCATTGCCAACATTAAGCACCGTATTGCCAGTGCACCGGAAGGTCACGCTGATGATGAGCTGGTGGCTGCAGCAGCGGATACAATCCATCAATTTGAAGCTAAAATGAACGACGATTTTAATACGCCGGACGCGATTACATCCGTCTTTGAGCTGGTTAACATTGCTAACCCGTATGTTCAGCAAGAAAATGTAACAAGCGGCGCACTGAACCTGCTGCTTGAGCATTTTGAAAAGATGGATAGTATCTTGGGTATACTATCCAAAGCGGAAGAAGAGCTGCTGGATGATGAGATTGAGCAGCTGATCGTGGAGCGTACCGAAGCTCGGAAGTCCAAAAACTGGGCGCGTGCTGATGAGATTCGGGATTTGCTTATAGAGCGCGGCATTGTTCTTGAGGATACAGCACAGGGTATCCGTTGGCGGCGGAAATGATGAAGGAGCCATTCTCCATCGATTTCAATCTGTTCTGTTTTCCGCCGGCCAAAGACCCGCAGCAGTTAAATCCCATCGTGTTGGCTTATATAGGCGATGCGATCTATGAAGTATTCGTTCGGCAATATGTGATCTCTAAAGCGAATCACCGGCCGAACCATTTGCACAAGCTTTCTACTCAGTACGTATCGGCAAGAGCGCAGGCCAAAGCTTTGCAAGTATGGATGCCATTGCTGACGGAGGAAGAAACGGATATTGTGAAGCGGGGGCGCAATGCCAAATCAGGAACATCCGCTAAAAATGCAGATATATTGGAATATCGTCACAGTACGGCGTTCGAATGCTTGATTGGTTATTTGTATTACATGAAACGATTAGAAAGACTTCAGTATTTGCTCATGCTGTCCTTGGAACGTGATGAGGGCAAAGTGCAGTAAAGCTAGAGCAAATCGCCTTAAGAAGGAGAGACAACCTATGGAGGAATTTATCGCTGGCAAGCATTCCGTGCTTGAGGCACTTCGTTCGGGAAGAACTATCAACAAAATATGGATTGCTGAAAATGCGCAAAAACAGCTGACGCAGCCCATTATTGCCGAAGCGAAGCAGAATGGGGTTATTGTTCAGACTGCGGATAAACGCAAGCTGGATCAAATGGTGGAAGATGTGCAGCATCAGGGTGTTGTGGCCCAGGTTGCAGCTTATGATTACGTAGAAGTGGAAGACATACTGGCACTTGCCCAAAGTCGCAATGAGGAACCATTCATTCTTATCTTAGATGAGATTGAAGATCCGCATAACTTGGGCTCGATTCTTCGTACAGCAGACTGTACAGGGGTGCATGGCGTGATCATACCGAAGCGTAGATCGGTAGGGTTGACTGCTACGGTATCCAAAACCTCGGCTGGTGCAGTCGAGTACGTGCGGGTGGCAAGAGTAACGAATTTAGCCCAAACGATAGAGCAGCTGAAGGAGCAGGGCATATGGGTGGCAGGCACCGACGTTGCCGCGCAGCAGCCGTTGTATAAGACCAATCTGAACATGCCACTCGCTCTGGTCATCGGCAATGAAAATAAAGGTATGGGTAGACTGATCAAAGAAAAATGTGACTTTCTGCTGAAGCTTCCGATGTTCGGGCACATCAATTCGTTGAATGCGTCGGTGGCGGCGTCCGTCTTTATGTACGAGGTTGTACGCCAACGTTTAACCGCGAAATAGACGGTTACGTGAAATGATCCAGGAAATCCTCATTGTAGATGGATACAACATTATCGGTGCCTGGCCGGAACTGCAAAAATTAAAGGATATCAGCCTGGAGGAAGCGCGCGACCGATTAATTGAGCAATTGGCGGAATATCAGTCTTTTTCAGGAACCAAAGTGATGCTTGTTTTTGATGCTTACTTCGTACCTGGCCTCGGTGGCAAGTACGTCCAGAGTAAGCTGCGTATTTTTTACACCAAGGAAAAAGAGACGGCGGATGAGCTCATCGAGCGGCTTGTAACAGAAAACATCGGTCGCCGCAAACAAATTTATGTAGCTACCTCCGACATGACAGAGCAGCACGTTATCTTTGGTAAAGGGGCATTTCGTGTACCGGCCGGTGAGCTTCTGATCAAGATTCGGCAGTCGAAGCGGGATATTCAACACAAAATACAGGACGAGCCTACAGGGAAAAGGAATACATTCGACAGCAATTTGAAGGGCGACGTGAAGGACCTGTTCGAAAAGTGGCGGAGAGGCCAGTAATATTCGGCCATTTCCCGGCTTTTGCTAGAATGGAATTTGGTTGACGATATTAGATTACATAATGTATACTTATCCTATCTTTCATGGGTATTAAGGAATCGTAGTCTTGCCAGGCCGGAGGGATTGTCCGTGAGTGTCGACCTCAAAGAACTGAGAATGTACGAATATGACCTCAAGGCAGATGAAGACATTGTCGATGCGGTCCGCGACGGAGACAGCGACGCATTGGAGTACTTGATTAACAAGTACAAGAACTTCGTTCGAGCCAAAGCGCGCTCTTATTTTTTGATAGGCGCAGACAGGGAAGATATCGTACAAGAAGGTATGATAGGTTTATATAAATCGATTCGGGACTTTCGAGGAGATAAGCTCGCCTCCTTTAAGGCTTTTGCAGAGTTATGTATCACCCGTCAGATCATTACAGCCATTAAAACCGCTACCCGTCAGAAGCATATACCTCTGAATTCATACGTTTCGTTGGACAAGCCCATTTATGATGAAGACTCTGATCGCACCTTGCTTGATGTCATCTGTGGTACCCGCGTGACGGACCCGGAAGAGCTGATTATCAATCAAGAAGAGTTCAGCGGGTTGGAAGATAAAATGGGAGAAATCCTGAGCGATCTTGAACGAAGAGTGCTAATGCTTTATTTGGACGGTCGTTCCTATCAGGAGATAGCGGTAGATTTGGACCGTCATGTGAAGTCGATTGATAATGCCTTGCAGCGCGTTAAGCGAAAGCTGGAACGATATTTGGAAGTTAGAGACGCATAGGAAAGCACCCGACGTAAGAAGAGGGTGCTTTATTTTTTTTAATAAGACGGAATTGTTAGCTTTCGTTTTTGCAGAGGTTTACAGAAGTCAAGTTTCGACCATACTATTACTTATAGGCGAAGGCGGATGAGCGGTAATGGTAGTAATAGGTTTCCCTTGACACCTAAATGGTGCTGTGCTAAAGTACATAGGTAGCCTTAAAACTGTAAGGCGTTTTTTTGCTGAACCTTTAAGGTTTAAAAATTCGAGGCTGGTCCGTAGGAGGTGTACATCATGCGGGTTATAATCACGTTAGCGTGCACGAACTGCAAGCAAAGAAACTATACGTCCAATAAAAATAAGCGCAACAATCCAGACCGCATGGAGTTGAAGAAGTTTTGCAAGTTTTGCAATGAACATACCGCTCATCGCGAAACTAGGTAGTTTCTTGGAGGTGTAGTTGTGTCCTTTTTGGCTAGAATGAAGCAAGGATTCGGCAACACGTTTTCTTTTTTACGGACAGCTGGTCCGAATTGAAAAAGGTGAAGTGGCCAAGTCGTAAGGAATTGACCAGCTACACGCTCGTCGTTCTGTTTACAGTTGTCTTTGCAACCATTTACTTCTACGTACTTGATTTAGGCATTTCTGAGCTGCTTCGTCTTGTTTTTAATAAAACGGGAGCATAGGTGGCCAATATGGAAATGGATAAAAGATGGTACGTCGTACATACCTATTCCGGGTATGAGAATAAGGTCAAAGCAAACTTGGAAAAACGCGTTGAATCGATGGATATGAAGGATAAAATCTTTCGTGTTCTGGTTCCGATGGAAGAAGAGCTTGTGAATAAAGACGGCAAGAAGAAAACGGTTATGCGCAAAGTATATCCGGGTTATGTTTTGGTCGAAATGATCCAAACCGATGACTCCTGGTATGTTGTGCGTAATACACCGGGTGTAACGGGTTTTGTCGGTTCGACAGGATCCGGTTCGAAGCCAACGGCGCTGCTTCCTGAAGAAGTGGAGGCTATTCTCAAGCATATGGGCATGGATGAACCGAAACCGAAGATTGACTTCGATCTGAAAGAAACCGTACGTGTAAAAGTGGGACCATTCGCGAACTTTGTCGGATCTGTAGAAGAAATTCTTATCGACAAAGCTAAGCTTAAGGTACATGTGAACATGTTCGGGCGGGAAACGCCTCTGGAGCTCGATTACCACCAAGTAGAAAAGCTCTAGATCGTGTTGGGCCGCCACACTACGTGCAAGGGGGTGTCACACAATGGCAAAAAAGGTTATCAAGATTGTTAAACTTCAAGTTCCTGCTGGTAAAGCGAATCCGGCTCCTCCAATTGGTCCGGCTTTGGGTCAAGCAGGTGTTAACATCATGGCTTTTTGTAAAGAGTTTAACGCTCGTACTGCAGACCAAGCAGGTTTGATTATTCCTGTTGAGATCACAGTATTCGAGGATCGTTCCTTTACGTTTATTTGCAAAACTCCACCGGCTGCTGTATTGCTCCGTGTAGCTGCAAAAATCGAAAAAGGATCCGGCGAACCTAACAAAAAGAAAGTTGCTACTGTTAAACGTGCAACTGTCCGTGAAATCGCTGAACAAAAAATGCCCGATCTTAACGCTGCTTCCGTTGAAGCTGCAATGCGTATGATCGAAGGTACTGCTCGCAGTATGGGTGTTGTAATCGAAGACTAATTCCTGTTGTAACAGGATGCATATTGAGTGACAACCAACATCGCTTTATGTGATGTAACGGTTGCACTATCGGTGATAACTGGCATCGCTTCGCGTGATGTAATAGTTACACTATCGGTGACAATCGACATGATATTTTATCATGTAAAGATTGCACTATCAGTGGGAGGATATTCCGCTAATACCACAGAGGAGGACAAACAAAGTGCCTAAACACGGTAAAAAGTATTTGGAAGCTGCTAAGCTTGTAGATGCTGAAGCGGTTTACGAACCGTTGGAAGCTATCGAGCTTGTGAAAAAAGCGGCACCTGCTAAATTCGACGAAACCGTTGAAGTAGCAGTTCGCTTGGGTGTAGACCCTCGTAAACAAGACCAAGCTGTTCGTGGCGTAGTTGTATTGCCACACGGTACTGGTAAAACTAAACGTGTTCTTGTATTCGCAAAAGGCGAAAAAGCAAAAGAAGCAGAAGCTGCTGGCGCTGATTTCGTTGGCGATCAAGACATGATTAACAAGATCCAACAAGGTTGGTTCGACTTTGATGTGTGCGTAGCTACCCCTGACATGATGAGTGAAGTGGGTAAGCTGGGACGTATCTTGGGTGGTAAAGGTTTGATGCCTAACCCTAAAGCTGGTACAGTTACGTTTGACGTAACTAAAGCAGTTCAGGAGATCAAGGCTGGTAAAATCGAATACCGCTTGGATAAAGCTGGTCAAATCCATGCTCCTATCGGCAAAGTATCCTTTGATGCTGAGAAGTTGGCTGACAACTTCCGTGCATTGGTTGATGCTTTGAACAGAGCGAAGCCTGCGGCTGCTAAAGGTGTATACCTGAAAAACATCGCTGTTTCCTCGACTATGGGACCTAGCGCGCGTGTAAACGTACAAACCTTTAGATAAGGATAAGCTTGGCGGTTGACTTTTTAAGTCGCACATGCTAACCTATCTAAGTTGATAATTGAATATGACTTACCGTAGACAGCAGGTGCTGGTTTCAGCTTAATTTCCTGCCGAGGTGTTATGATATAGAATCGGGTTTCTTTGCATCAAATCAAAGATAACGTGAATCATCATGCCTTCGCAGTGTCTGCGGAGGCATTTTTTGCAATCATGCGGAAGCCTTCGCAGACATGACCGATAGAACGTATTGAACGGGACACTAACGGAATGTTTACGAGATAAGTTAATACGGTAACTGGCGAGTCCGTTTTCTTTATGAAAACTTACTTTATGATTACGGAGACCGTTTTCTCACGAAAACTTTTAGGAGGTGCAAAAATGGCAAACGCGAAAATTCTTGAGCAAAAATCTCAGCAAGTTGCAGAAGTAGCTGGCAAGCTGAAAGAAAGCTCTTGCACTATCGTTGCTGACTATCGTGGATTGAACGTGGCTCAAGTAACTGAGCTTCGTAAACAACTGCGTGAAGCAGGCATTGAGTTCCAAGTATTGAAAAACACTTTGGCTAGGCGTGCTACAGCGGATGCTGAATTGAGCGCATTGGATGAGTATTTGACAGGTCCAACTGCCATCGCTTTCAGTAAAGATGATGTCGTAGCTCCAGCGAAAATCTTGACGGCTTTCGCAAAGAAAAACGAGCATCTTAGCGTTAAAGCAGGTGTAGTAGAAGGTAAAGTTGTTGATTTTGATCAAATCAAAGCACTGGCCGAGCTTCCTTCCAGAGAAGGTTTGCTGTCCATGTTGCTCAGCGTGCTCCAAGCTCCTGTACGCAACTTCGCCCTTGCGGTTAAAGCTGTGGCAGAAAAAGACGGCGGCGCACAAGAAGCTTAATAAGCTTTGTAGTTAAACCCCAAAAAAACAAAAATTAACTGGAGGTATATATACCATGAGTAAAGAGCAAATCTTGGAAGCCATCAAAGGCATGACAGTTTTGGAATTGAACGATCTTGTTAAAGCAATCGAAGAAGAATTCGGCGTTACTGCAGCAGCTCCTGTAGCAGTAGTAGCTGGAGGCGCAGTTGCTGAAGCAGCTGAGCAAACAGAATTCGACGTAATCTTGACTAGCGCTGGTGCTTCCAAAATCAACGTTATCAAAGTAGTTCGCGAAATCACTGGTCTTGGTTTGAAAGAAGCTAAAGACTTGGTTGACGGCGCACCTAAACCAATCAAAGAAAAAGTGGGCAAAGAAGACGCTGATGCTATCAAAGCTAAGCTTGAAGAAGCAGGCGCAGCTGTAGAAGTAAAATAGTTTCTGTTTTCGAAAGACCCCTTGGAGCTTATTACTTCAGGGGGTCTTCTTTTCTTCTAAGGGCAATGCTTACGATGTCGGTTTTCTTAATAGAAAACCTTTAGGAGGTGAGAGCAATAAACGACCATTACTATTCGCAAAAACCGACTGCGGCACATGACGTACATACAGTTGAAGAAACGCTGAGAGGTCGTAAGTTTACCTTTGTTACCGATGCCGGAGTCTTTTCTAAAAAGGGGGTCGATTATGGGTCTAAGGTGTTGATCGCTGCGATGCAGCTGCCTGAAGACGCTCAGGTGCTCGACGTAGGCTGCGGTTATGGACCTATCGGGCTCGCCGCCGCGTATTGTGTACCTCGGGGGAAAGTCACTCTTGTAGATATTAATGAAAGAGCCTTAGAACTTGCTCGCTCCAATGCGCAGCGCAACCAGATCGTTAACGTGGATATTTTGCAAAGCGATAAGCTGGCTGAGGTGCTAGACCGCAAGTACGATGTTGTTCTGACCAATCCTCCGATTCGAGCCGGCAAAGAGACGGTTCATCAAATTTTTGAACAGGCTTATGAAGTTCTTGAGCCTAACGGTTCTCTATGGATTGTTATCCAGAAAAAACAAGGCGCACCGTCTGCCTTTGCTAAACTAGAGAGTTTGTTCTCGAAAGTGGTAGAAGTGGATAAGGATAAAGGCTATCGAATTATAAAAGCTGTGAAATAAGTGGACAGTAATACAATTATGTTGACTTGACATTTTGTATGTGGTATTATTATAAAATGTCAGCATTAATATTGGGTTATATGTCTTTAGTATGCTAAAATGTCAAGACATTTTTTTCGTACCTAGGTGAATAAAGTTTAAGCTTTCGACGTATAATGTTTAAATTTTAGGTAAAACCTAAAAGGTATGGAGAAAATTATGGTAACATGAAAGTTGATGCATTTAGAAGCTTCCAAAAGAAGTATCACTTCAACAGTATTTACTCGAGAAGGCTTCAGGAGAGGCTTTTATTTTGTTCTATTGAGTAGACATGAGGGGTGAATCAAAGTTGGCGGGTCATCTTGTTCAATTAGGTCGACGCAAACGCAGGTCATACGCTCGGATTCATGAAGTTCTGGACGTTCCGAACTTGATTGAGATCCAACAAAAATCATATGAGTGGTTTTTGGAAGAAGGATTGCGTGAAATGTTTCAGGATATTTCCCCGATTCAGGACTTTACGGGGAATTTGGTATTGGAGTTCATCGATTATAGCTTAGGTGAACCTAAGTATTCAGTGGATGAGTCCAAAGAACGCGACGTTACTTACGCAGCTCCGCTTCGTGTGAAAGTGCGCTTGATCAATAAGGAAACTGGTGAAGTCAAAGAGCAGGAAGTATTTATGGGAGATTTCCCTTTGATGACGGAAACAGGGACATTTATTATCAATGGTGCCGAACGGGTTATCGTCAGTCAGCTGGTTCGTTCTCCTAGCGTCTATTTTAGCACGAAAGTGGACAAAAACGGCAAGAAAACATATACGGCTACCGTTATTCCTAACCGCGGCGCATGGCTGGAGTTAGAGACGGATGCTAAGGATATCATTTATGTTCGGATTGACCGTACTAGGAAGATTCCGGTTACTGTTCTGCTGAGAGCTTTGGGCTTTGGCACAGACGCGGAAATCTTGGACCTGCTCGGTGACGATGAGTATATTCGCAACACCTTAGATAAGGATAACACTGACTCTACGGATAAAGCGCTGATTGAAATCTATGAGCGTCTTCGTCCAGGTGAGCCTCCTACGCTGGATAATGCGAGAAGCTTGCTAGTAGCTCGTTTCTTCGATCCGAAGCGTTATGATTTGGCTAACGTCGGTCGTTACAAAATCAACAAAAAACTGCACATCAAGAATCGATTGTTTAATCAGCGCTTGGCAGAAACTTTGGTCGATCCGGAAACAGGAGAGATTATTGCTGAAGCAGGCCAATTGCTAGATCGTCGTCTTCTTGATGAGGTTCTTCCACATTTGGAGAACAACGTAGGTTTCAATGAGTATACAGCAGTTAACGGTGTGACGGAAATGGAACGCATTCCATTCCAATGCATTAATGTATATTCGCCTATCGAAGACGGTAAGGTTGTCAAAGTGATTGCTAACGGTAAGATCGATAAGTCGGTTAAGAACATCACGCCTGCAGACATCATTTCGTCTATTAACTACTTCATCAATCTTCTGCATGGCATTGGTAGCACCGATGATATTGACCACCTGGGCAATAGACGTTTGCGTTCAGTGGGTGAGCTGCTTCAGAATCAGTTCCGTATCGGTTTATCCCGTATGGAACGCGTAGTTCGCGAACGGATGTCCATTCAGGATGCAAACGTGATTACACCACAGGCTCTGATCAATATTAGACCTGTTATTGCATCGATTAAAGAGTTTTTTGGTAGCTCCCAATTGTCTCAATTTATGGACCAAACGAATCCATTGGCTGAATTGACGCATAAACGTCGTTTGTCCGCATTGGGTCCTGGTGGTTTGACGAGAGAGCGCGCAGGCTTTGAAGTCCGTGACGTCCATCACTCTCACTATGGTCGTATGTGTCCTATCGAGACTCCAGAGGGTCCGAACATCGGTTTGATCAACTCCTTGTCTACTTTCGCGAGAATTAACGAGTATGGCTTTATTGAAGCTCCATATCGTTGGGTAGATCCGAAGACGGGAGTCGTAACCGAGCAAATCGCTTATTTGACAGCGGACGAGGAAGATAACTACGTTGTTGCACAAGCGAATGCGGAGCTTACGGAAGAAGGATTTTTTGCGAATGATTCTGTAATCGTTCGTTATAAAGATGATATTTTGACGCTGCCTAAAGCACGCGTTGACTATATGGACGTTTCACCGAAACAAGTAGTATCTGTTGCTACGGCGCTTATTCCTTTCTTGGAAAATGATGACTCCAACCGTGCCCTCATGGGTTCGAACATGCAGCGTCAAGCCGTGCCATTGCTAATTCCTAAAGCGCCTCTAGTAGGTACAGGGATGGAGCATAAAGCAGCGAAAGATTCTGGGGTATGTATTGTTTCCAAAGTAGACGGCGTGGTAGAACGCGTTTCTGCTAACGAGATTTGGGTTCGTCGTCAAGCAATGGTAGATGGCAAACTCGTTAACGGTGATTTGATCAAGCATAAGCTGCATAAGTTTATGCGTTCTAACCAAGGTACTTGTATCAACCAACGTCCAATTTGCCACAAAGGTGAGAAGGTTCGTGTCGGAGATATTTTGGCTGACGGACCATCTACCGAAATGGGAGAATTGGCATTGGGCCGCAACGTGGTCGTAGCGTTCATGACATGGGAAGGCTATAACTACGAGGATGCTATCTTGTTGAGCCAAAAGCTAGTTAAAGAGGATGTTTACACATCCATTCATATTGAGGAATATGAATCCGAAGCTAGGGATACGAAGCTTGGACCAGAAGAAATCACACGCGATATTCCGAACGTTGGTGAGGATGCGCTGAAGAATCTGGACGAGCGAGGCATTATTCGTGTCGGAGCCGAAATCGGTGCAGGCGATATTCTCGTTGGTAAAGTAACACCTAAAGGGGTTACGGAATTAACGGCGGAAGAACGTTTGCTGCATGCCATCTTTGGTGAAAAAGCTCGTGAAGTTCGTGACACCTCCCTTCGTGTACCTCATGGTACCGACGGTATCGTAGTGGACGTCAAAGTGTTTACCCGCGAGAACGGTGATGAATTGCCACCAGGCGTTAATCAACTGGTTCGCGTTTATATCGCTCAAAAACGGAAAATTTCCGAAGGCGATAAAATGGCTGGACGTCACGGTAACAAAGGGGTTATCGCGCGTATTCTGCCTGAAGAGGACATGCCGTTCATGCCGGACGGAACTCCTGTACAGGTCGTTCTGAACCCACTGGGTGTTCCTTCCCGGATGAACATCGGTCAAGCGTTTGAAGTTCACTTGGGTATGGCCGCCAACTTCCTTGGTATTCATACAGCAACACCGGTATTCGATGGTGCGCGTGAATATGACGTATTTGATACGATGGAAGAAGCAGGTATGAACCGCAGCGGTAAAACAAAACTGTATGATGGTCGTACGGGTGAAGAGTTCGAACGTGAAGTTACAGTTGGGATCATGTACATGATTAAACTGGCGCACATGGTTGACGACAAAATCCATGCCCGTTCTACTGGTCCTTACTCTCTTGTTACTCAGCAACCATTGGGCGGTAAAGCTCAATTCGGTGGACAGCGTTTCGGGGAGATGGAGGTTTGGGCGCTGGAAGCCTATGGTGCCGCTTATACACTGCAAGAAATTTTGACTGTGAAATCCGATGACGTTGTCGGCCGTGTTAAAACATATGAATCGATTGTTAAAGGTGAAAACGTTCCTGAGCCTGGTGTTCCGGAATCCTTTAAAGTATTGATCAAAGAGCTTCAGAGCTTGGGTATGGACGTTAAAATCCTCTCTGGAGATGAGCAAGAAATCGAAATGAAGGAAATGGACGACGAGGATGAGGTTACTAGCGACAAGCTGAACCTTAACCTCGAAGGCACGGAGTTAGGTGTAGAATAACGCAATGTTCGTGAGACCGTTAGGTTTGCTGATCATATAGTCCGCTTAAGGGCGGACTTATGCTTACAATGCAGGTTTGTTCCACAAAACTTTAAGGAGGGTTGCTCCTTGATGGACGTTAACAACTTCGAATTCATGAAAATTGGCTTGGCCTCTCCTGAAAAGATCCGTTCGTGGTCCCGCGGGGAAGTTAAAAAGCCGGAAACAATCAACTACAGAACGTTGAAACCTGAAAAGGAAGGCTTGTTCTGTGAAAAAATATTTGGACCTACGAAGGACTGGGAATGTCACTGTGGTAAATACAAACGTGTTCGCTATAAAGGCGTCGTTTGTGATCGTTGCGGTGTAGAAGTCACTCGCCAAAAAGTTCGTCGTGAACGGATGGGTCACATTGAGCTGGCAGCACCGGTATCCCACATCTGGTATTTCAAAGGGATTCCGAGCCGCATGGGCTTGGCGTTAGATATGTCTCCTCGTTCTCTCGAAGAGATTATCTATTTTGCATCCTATGTAGTAACCGATCCAGGAGATACACCGCTTGAGAAAAAGCAGCTGCTGTCTGAGAAGGAATACCGCAGCTACCGTGAGAAATACGGTTATGCTTTCCAAGCAGGTATGGGTGCGGAAGCGGTGAAAAAGCTTCTTCAGGATATCGACATCGATAAAGAGGTTGAACAACTGAAAGAAGAACTCAAGACCGCGCAAGGGCAGCGCCGTAATCGTGCTATTAAACGTCTTGAAGTTATGGAAGCATTCCGCAATTCGAAAAATATGCCGGAGTGGATGGTGCTGGACGTTCTTCCAGTTATCCCGCCGGAGCTTCGTCCAATGGTTCAATTAGACGGTGGCCGTTTTGCAACTTCCGACTTGAATGACTTGTACCGTCGCGTTATCAACCGGAACAACCGTTTGAAACGTTTGTTGGATCTCGGTGCACCGGATATTATCGTTCAGAACGAGAAGCGGATGCTGCAAGAAGCAGTTGATGCATTGATCGATAACGGTCGCCGTGGCCGTCCTGTAACCGGTCCTGGTAACCGTCCGTTGAAATCCTTGAGCCATATGCTCAAAGGTAAACAAGGACGTTTCCGTCAAAACTTGCTCGGTAAACGGGTTGACTATTCCGGTCGTTCGGTTATCGTAGTAGGACCAAGCTTGAAAATGTACCAATGCGGTCTTCCTAAGGAAATGGCTTTGGAGTTGTTCAAGCCGTTTGTTATGAAGGAGCTCGTTAATAAAGGTTTGGCCCATAACATCAAGAGTGCAAAACGTAAAGTTGAGCGCGTAAGCCCTGAAGTGTGGGATGTACTTGAAGAAGTAATCAAGGAGCATCCAGTTCTTCTGAACCGTGCCCCTACGCTGCATAGATTGGGTATCCAAGCGTTTGAACCGATCTTGGTAGAAGGACGCGCCATCAAGTTGCATCCGCTCGTATGTACGGCATATAATGCGGACTTTGATGGTGACCAAATGGCCGTTCACGTACCGTTGTCCTCTGAGGCACAAGCGGAAGCACGTGTGCTTATGCTTGCATCAGGTAACATCTTGAACCCTAAAGACGGCAAACCGGTTGTTACTCCTTCGCAGGATATGGTCTTGGGCAGCTTCTATCTGACTACAGATAATAAGTTTGCCAAAGGTGCTTTGACTATCGTTCGTTCCGTGCACGAAGCGGTTTCCTTGTACCAACGCGGAGCTGCGGCACTGCATGCACGTATTGCGATTCCAGCGAAAGTACTCAATAAAACTAGCTTTACACCTCAACAGCAAGAAGCCATGCTGATTACGACGATTGGTAAAGTTATCTTTAACGAAATTTATCCTGCTGATTTCCCATACATCAATGAGCCGACGAAGGCTAACTTGTTGAATGGTGCTTCGGATCAATATTTCGTATTTGATAAGGGCGCTAATATTCGTCAAATCATGGAAGATTTGCCTGAGTGTAAAGCGGTAGGTAAAGAATATTTAGGTTCTATCATTGCCGAATGCTTCCGCAAATATCATACGACTTTGACGTCTGTGATATTGGACCGCATCAAGGAGCTTGGCTTTACGTACTCGACTAAAGCGGGTATTACTATCGCCGTATCCGACGTTACGGTTCCACCTGAGAAGGATGCCCTTCTTAGAGAATCGGAAGATAAGGTTAACGTAGTAACGAATCAATACCGTCGTGGTCTGATTACAGACGATGAGCGGTACGACCGAGTTATTGCTATTTGGAGTAAAACAAAGGATGAAATCACAGAAATATTGATGAAATCCTTGGATAAATACAATTCCATCAACATGATGGTGGAATCCAAAGCACGGGGTAACAAATCCCAGATTACACAGCTTGGCGGTATGCGTGGTCTGATGGCGACTCCAACAGGACGTATCTATGAGTTGCCAATCAAATCGAACTTCCGCGAAGGCCTGACAGTCTTGGAATACTTTATCTCCACTCACGGTGCTCGTAAAGGTTTGGCCGATACGGCGCTTCGTACAGCGGACTCCGGTTACTTGACTCGTCGTCTTGTCGACGTAGCTCAAGACGTTATTGTTCGTGACGAGGATTGCGGTACGGATAAAGGCTTCACTGTTAGCCGGATTCAAGACGGTAAAGAGGTTATCGAGGATCTGTACGATCGTATCGAAGGCCGCTATGCCTTTGAAACCATTCGTGATCCGCAAACCGGTGAAACGATTGTTGGGCGCAATGAATTGATCGAAGCGAATATCGCCGACAAGATCATTGAAGCTGGCATCGAAAAACTCCAGATTCGTTCGGTTCTTAGCTGCCGTTCCAGACATGGCGTCTGCAAAAAATGCTACGGCCGTAACCTGGCGACAGGACAACATGTTGAGATCGGGGAAGCTGTCGGTATTATTGCGGCACAATCCATTGGTGAACCGGGAACTCAGTTGACCATGCGTACGTTCCATACCGGGGGCGTTGCAGGGGACGACATCACGCAAGGTTTGCCGCGTATCCAAGAGTTGTTCGAGGCTAGAAATCCGAAAGGTCAAGCGATCATTACGGAAATTGACGGTACCGTCAAAGATATCCGTGAAGCGAAGGACCGTCGTGAAATCGAAGTGCTTGGCGAAGCTGAGTCCAAAACCTATGCAGTACCTTACGGATCCCGTATTCGCGTGTCGGTTAACCAACATGTTGAAGCCGGTGACGAGTTGACAGAGGGTTCTATTGACCCTAAAGAAATGCTGCGCATTAAAGGTATTCGCGGCGTTCAGAACTACATTCTTCAAGAAGTTCAACGCGTTTACCGTAACCAGGGCGTTGAGATCAACGACAAGCATATTGAAGTTATGGTCCGTCAAATGCTTCGTAAAATACGTATCGTTGATGCTGGGGATACTACATTGCTCCCAGGCTCGTTCGTTGACATTCATGAATACGAGGAAGCTAACAAAGTTGCTCTATTCGCAGATTTAGAGCCAGCCGTTGCTAGACCGGTGCTGTTGGGTATTACCAAGGCATCCCTTGAAACGGATTCGTTCCTGTCTGCGGCATCCTTCCAAGAGACGACACGCGTATTGACTGACGCTGCAATTAAAGGTAAAGTCGATCAGCTGCTTGGCTTGAAGGAGAATGTTATCATCGGTAAACTCATTCCTGCGGGAACAGGTATGCCAAGATATCGTAATATCCGCATAACGAACCCGAATGAAGTGGAAACCGATGAGGATCTGTCTGTAGAGATGGAAACTGTAACGGTTGAATAGTTAAGCTATTAGGAAGCCTGATAGACACATCATGTCGAATTAGAGAAACTTATACATGCTTGTCTTCATGAAAGAAAAGTGAATTATTTTCTTTTTGTGAAGACAAGCAATTTTCTTGACAGGGTGTTCTCGGGATGCTAATATATCGAAGTGTGCCATTTTATCAATAGTCACCTGTACTTTGGAGGATGCTTTCATGTCTTATGAAAAAGTAAAGCAGGCAACGAACATAAGCATAGGCACGAAACAAGCAACGAGAATGGTGGAGCTAGGCAAAGCCACGGAAGTCTTTGTTGCCGAAGATGCAGATCCGCGAATAACGATAAAAATAGTTAACCTCTGCAAGAAAATGGGGGTTAAAGTAACATACGTTGATTCCATGAAGTTGTTAGGTAAGGCGTGTGGTATTGAAGTTGGAGCTGCAATGGCAGCTGTAGTAAATGAATGAAACTGATGTTTTTGTCTGAAGAACAGCGATGTGATGATGGCAAAAACTTTTCCTTTGTTCATTTACGATTCGCCTGGATCTGTGGGCTTAATACTATGGAACACAATTTTGGAAGGAGGTGGCGACATGCCAACAATTAACCAGCTCGTTCGTAAAGGACGTCAAGCAAAAGTGGATAAATCGAAATCCCCGGCTCTTCAAAAAGGTTTTAACGCTCTGAAAAGAGAAGCTACAGACCTGAGCGCTCCTCAAAAGCGCGGTGTATGTACTCGTGTAGGTACAATGACACCGAAGAAACCGAACTCCGCACTTCGTAAATACGCTCGTGTGCGTTTAACTAACCGTGTAGAGGTAACTGCCTATATCCCAGGTATCGGACATAACTTGCAAGAGCACAGTGTTGTTTTGATCCGTGGTGGACGGGTAAAAGACCTTCCAGGGGTACGTTATCACATCGTTCGTGGTGCTTTGGATACATCCGGCGTAAACAACCGTAAACAAGCTCGTTCCAAATACGGTACGAAACGTCCGAAAGTGAAAAAGTAATGCAATACCAAATCAGAATGAACTTTTTGAGAAAGGGGGATAACTATGCCTCGTAAAGGTCCAGTTACTCGCAGAGACGTATTGCCAGATCCTATTTATAATAGCAAGCTGGTTACACGTTTGATCAACCGCATTATGCTTGATGGCAAAAGAGGTGTCGCTCAGACAATCCTTTATAACGCCTTCAATATGATTCAAGAACGTACAGGTAAAGAGCCGATGGAAGTGTTTGAAGCAGCCATCAAAAACATCATGCCTGTTCTTGAAGTTAAAGCTCGCCGTGTTGGTGGTGCCAACTATCAAGTACCTATCGAAGTAAGACCAGATCGTCGTACGACTTTGGGACTTCGTTGGTTGGTAAACTACTCTCGCCTCCGTGGTGAGAAAACAATGGAAGAGAGATTGGCTCAAGAAATTATTGATGCTAGCAACAACACAGGTGCTTCCGTTAAGAAACGTGAAGATACACACAAAATGGCAGAAGCCAACAAAGCGTTCGCGCACTATCGTTGGTAAAATTCAATTCCTGATAATAGGAAGGAGACAACCTAATGGCTAGAGAGTTCTCCTTGAAAGATACGCGTAATATCGGGATTATGGCGCATATTGATGCGGGTAAAACGACTACAACTGAGCGTATCTTGTTCTACACAGGCCGTACTCATAAAATCGGTGAAGTGCACGAAGGTGCTGCAACGATGGACTGGATGGAACAAGAGCAAGAGCGCGGTATTACAATAACGTCTGCCGCTACGACTGCTGCTTGGAAAGGTCACCGCATCAATATCATCGATACCCCGGGACACGTTGACTTCACTGTTGAAGTTGAACGTTCCCTGCGCGTGTTAGATGGAGCAGTTGGTGTGTTCAGTGCGAAGGAAGGCGTTGAGCCTCAATCCGAGACAGTTTGGAGACAAGCTGACCGTTACGGAGTTCCTCGTATTGGATACGTTAATAAAATGGACATCATCGGTGCAGACTTCTTGGGTGTAATTCAGCAAATGCGTGAAAGACTAGGCGCAAATGCGGTTCCTATTCAACTGCCTATCGGTGCTGAAAGTGATTTCATCGGTATTATCGATTTGATCGAGCAAGTTGCCTACATCTTTAAAGATGATATGGGTAAAGAAGTAGATCAAGTTGAAATTCCTGAAGAATACAAAGCAAAAGTGGAAGAGCTTCGTCTGGACCTCGTAGAAAAAGTTGCTGAGCTTGATGAAGAGCTTACAATGAAATACCTCGAGGGTGAAGAACTGACTGTTGAAGAGATCAAAAGAGCTCTTCGCATTGGTACTTGCCAAGTAAAAATCTTCCCTGTTGTTTGTGGTTCTTCTTACCGTAACAAAGGCGTTCCTTTGATGATCGATGCTGTTGTAGATTACCTGCCAGCTCCGATCGACGTTCCTGACATTAAAGGAACTTTGGAAGATGGTACGGAAGTTATTCGTAAATCTGCTGACGATCAACCGTTTGCTGCTCTTGCTTTCAAGATCATGACGGATCCGTTTGTTGGTAAATTAACGTTCTTCCGCGTATATTCTGGTGTGTTAAGCTCCGGATCTTACGTAATCAACTCCACTAAAGGCAAACGTGAAAGAATCGGCCGTATCCTGCAAATGCATGCTAACAGCCGTCAAGAAATCAGCGAAGTTTACTCCGGTGATATCGCGGCTGCAGTTGGTTTGAAAGATACGACAACCGGTGACACCCTTTGTGATGAGAAAAATCCGGTAATCTTGGAGTCCATGAACTTCCCTGAACCGGTTATCCAACTTGCTGTTGAGCCTAAAACTAAGGCTGACCAAGATAAAATGGGTATCGCATTGCAAAAACTGTCTGAAGAGGATCCAACTTTCCGTGCTCACACGGACGAAGAAACAGGCCAAACGATTATCGCCGGTATGGGTGAGCTTCACCTGGAGATCTTGGTTGACCGTATGCTTCGTGAGTTCAAGGTAGAGACCAACGTGGGTAAACCACAGGTTGCTTACCGTGAAACATTCCGTCAAGCAGCTAAAGTTGAAGGCAAATTCGTTCGCCAATCCGGTGGCCGTGGTCAATACGGACATTGTTGGGTTGAGTTCGAACCTCTTGAAGCAGGCAGCGGATTCGTATTTGAAAGCAAAATCGTGGGTGGATCTATTCCTAGAGAATATGTTGCTCCGATTCAAGCTGGTATTGAAGAATCCATGAAGAACGGCGTATACGCTGGCTTCCCTCTTGTTGACATTAAAGCGACTGTCGTTGATGGTTCTTACCATGATGTTGACTCCAGTGAGATGGCGTTTAAAATTGCTGGTTCCATGGCTTTGAAAGCAGCTGCTGAAAAATGCCGTCCTGCATTGCTTGAGCCAATCATGAAAGTAGAAGTTACTGTACCTGAAGAGTACATGGGCGATGTAATGGGTGACCTGAACTCCCGCCGTGGACGTATCGAAGGTATGGACACTCGTCACGGTGCTCAAATCATTCGTGCGAAGGTACCTCTTTCTGAAATGTTTGGTTACTCCACTACTTTGCGTTCCAGAACACAAGGTCGCGGTGTATACTCTATGGAAATTTCCCACTATGAAGAAGTGCCTAAGTCCATTGCAGAAGAAATCGTTGCAAAGAACAAAGGCGCATAAAAATAAATGTCTATTTAAGGAGGCAATCTAACCATGGCAAAAGCTAAATTTGAACGTACTAAACCACACGTTAACATCGGTACCATCGGTCACGTTGACCACGGTAAAACAACTTTGACGGCTGCTATCACAACTGTATTGTCCAAAAGATACGGTGGTGCAGCTGTAGCATTTGACCAAATCGACAAAGCTCCAGAAGAGCGTGAGCGCGGTATCACTATCTCCACAGCACACGTTGAGTATGAAACTCCTAACCGTCACTACGCACACGTAGACTGCCCAGGCCATGCTGACTATGTTAAAAACATGATCACTGGTGCTGCACAAATGGACGGAGCGATCCTGGTTGTATCCGCAGCTGACGGCCCAATGCCGCAAACTCGTGAGCACATCCTGTTGTCCCGCCAAGTAGGCGTTCCTTACATCGTTGTATTCTTGAACAAATGCGACATGGTTGAAGATGCAGAACTTCTTGAATTGGTTGAAATGGAAGTTCGTGACCTTCTTAACGAATACGAATTCCCAGGTGATGATACTCCAATCATCCATGGTGCAGCTCGTGAAGCTCTTCAAAACCCAGATGGTGCTTGGGCTGACAAAATTATCGAATTGTTCGAACAAATCGATACTTACATCCCAACTCCTGAGCGTCAAACTGACAAGCCTTTCTTGATGCCTGTTGAGGATGTATTCTCCATTACAGGTCGTGGTACTGTTGCTACGGGTCGTGTTGAGCGTGGTACAGTTAAAGTTCAAGAAGAAGTTGAAATCGTTGGTTTGCAAGAAGAAACTCGCAAATGTATCGTTACTGGCGTTGAGATGTTCCGTAAATTGTTGGATTCCGCTCAAGCGGGCGACAACATCGGCGCATTGCTGCGTGGTGTAGATCGTAAAGATATCGAGCGTGGTCAAGTATTGGCAAAACCGGGTTCGGTTAAACCACACACTAACTTCTCTGCTCAAATCTACGTTTTGACTAAAGAAGAGGGTGGCCGTCACAAGCCTTTCTTCACTGGCTACCGTCCACAGTTCTACTTCCGTACAACTGATGTTACTGGTATCATCAACTTGCCAGAAGGTACTGAAATGGTTATGCCTGGTGATAACATCACCGTTACTGTTGAATTGATCTCCTCGATCGCTATCGAAGAAGGTACTCGTTTCGCGATTCGCGAAGGCGGACGTACTGTTGGTGCGGGCGCGGTTGCTACAATCAGCAAGTAATATTTGAATAAACGGATCCCTTCATCTATCATAAGATGAAGGGATTTATTTTTTTAGGCAAATGCATAAAGATTGACTTGCTTTTTCTTTTTGTATTCTATATAATAATGGAGTTGGTCTGTGACGTTGCGATGACGTGAGAGGTTGCTGACACACCCGGCCCCTTTGCCATAGGGGCGGCGTCAGGAGATTTTCACTGAGTATGTCCGATACTAAATTGGGCGATAGAAGGAGGGAATACTATGGCAAAGCAAAAAATTCGTATTCGTTTGAAGGCTTATGATCACAGAATTCTGGATCAATCCGCTGAGAAAATTGTTGAAACTGCGAAACGTTCTGGTGCAGGCGTATCAGGTCCGATTCCGCTGCCAACGGAGAAACAAATCATTACGATTCTTCGTGCGGTTCACAAATACAAAGACTCACGCGAACAATTCGAAATGCGCACACATAAGCGCTTGATCGATATTGTTAACCCAACGCCGCAAACAGTAGATGCTTTGATGCGTTTGGATCTGCCGTCCGGTGTGGACATTGAAATTAAATTGTAATTCACATGTGAATAAATAAATGAACGTATAAGAGGAAAAGAGGTGTCAACGATGAAAGGTATCTTAGGGAAAAAACTTGGAATGACTCAAGTGTTTACTCCAGAAGGTTTGGTAATTCCGGTAACTGTAATTCAAGCGGGTCCTTGTACTGTTCTTCAGAAGAAGGATGCAGAAAATGATGGTTACGAAGCAATCCAAATCGGCTTTGAAGATAAAAAAGAAAAAAATGCAATTAAACCTGAGTTGGGCCATGCGAAAAAAGCGGGCGCAACACCTAAGCGCTACGTAAAAGAAATTCGCGGCATGTCTGAATATGAAGTTGGCCAAGAAATTAAAGCTGACTTGTTCGCTGCTGGTGAATTCGTTGACGTAACGGGTACATCCAAAGGTAAAGGGTTCCAAGGTGTTATCAAAAGACATAATCAATCCACAGGTCCGATGGCTCACGGTTCCCGTTATCACCGCGGTCCAGGTTCCATGGGTTCGATCCAAGCTAACCGCGTTCCTAAAGGTAAGAAATTGCCAGGGCATATGGGTAGCGAAACGGTAACATTGCAAAACCTTGAAGTTATTAAAGTAGATACTGAGCGTAATGTAATTTTGGTTAAAGGCTCCATTCCGGGTCCTAAAAACAGCTACGTTAGCGTGAAGTCTACAGTTAAGAAATAAGTAAAGTAGGAAAGGAGGATTAACAGATGCCAAAAGTAGCATTATACAACGTTAGTGGTTCCCAAGTGGGAGAAGTTGAGTTGTCGGATTCCGTATTCGGTATCGAGCCTCACGTTCACGTGTTGAACGAAGCGGTTCTTATGCAACGTGCTTCCCTGCGTCTTGGTACACATAAAGTTAAAGGTCGTTCTGAAGTGCGCGGTGGTGGTCGTAAACCTTGGAAACAAAAAGGTACAGGCCGTGCCCGTCAAGGTAGTATTCGTGCCCCTCAATGGAAGGGTGGCGGCGTAGTGTTCGGGCCGACTCCACGGAGCTATGCTTACAAGCTTCCTAAAAAAGTTCGTCGTCTTGCGATTAAATCTGCATTATCTTCCAAGGTAATCGGAAATGAAATCATCGTGTTGGATCAATTGACATTGGCTCAACCAAAGACAAAAGATTTTGCAGCAATTCTTAGCAATTTGAAAGTGGACCGTAAAGCTTTGGTAGTAACAGCTGGTTACGAAGAAAACGTAGCATTGTCCGCGCGTAACATTCCAGGCATCAAATTTGTGGTGGCTGACGGAATTAACGTGCTTGATGTTATGGTTTATGACAAGCTGATCATTACTAAGGATGCGGTACAGAAGGTAGAGGAGGTGTTTGCGTAATGAAGAACCCTCGCGACATTATTAAGCGCCCTGTGATCACTGAGCGTACTAGTGATATGATGGCCGAGAAGAAATATGTCTTCGAAGTGGAACTCCGTGCGAACAAAACGGAAATTAAACAGGCCATTGAGTCTATTTTCAAAGTGAAAGTTACTAATGTTAACACACTGAGAATGCCTGCTAAGCCTAAGCGTTACGGTCGTCATTCCGGATATACATCCGAATGGAAAAAAGCGATTGTTTCCTTGAGCGCAGACAGCAAAGAACTCGAATTCTTCGAGAACGCGTAATCTAATCTTTTAAAGTAAGGAGGGAAACCTAGTGCCAATCAAAAAATATAAACCAACATCGCCTGCTCGTCGCGCTATGTCGGTTTCTACATTCGAAGAAATCACAACTTCAACACCAGAGAAATCGTTGTTGGCTCCTCTTAGCAAAAAAGCGGGTCGCAACAATCAAGGTAAAATTACGGTTCGTCACCAAGGTGGAGGACACAAACGTAAATACCGGATTATCGATTTCAAACGGACCAAAGACGGAATACCTGGACGCGTTGCTACAATCGAGTATGACCCGAACCGTTCGGCTAACATCGCTTTGATTCACTATGCTGATGGTGAAAAACGCTACATCATCGCTCCTAAAGGTTTGAAAGTGGGCGACCAAATTTTCTCCGGCGCTGACGCTGATATCAAAATCGGTAATGCATTGCCGCTTGAAAATATTCCAGTTGGTACGGTTATCCACAATATTGAGTTAAAACCTGGTAAAGGCGGACAATTGGTGCGCGCTGCAGGTACTGAAGCTCAATTGCTTGGTAAAGAAGAACAATATGTAACCATTCGTCTTTCTTCCGGCGAAGTAAGAAGAGTATTGAAAGTTTGCCGTGCTACAATCGGTTCCGTAGGTAACGAAGACTACGAATTGGTGAAAATCGGTAAAGCTGGACGTTCCCGCTGGTTGGGTCAAAGACCTGAAGTGCGTGGGGTAGTAATGAACCCTAACGATCACCCTCACGGTGGTGGTGAAGGCCGCGCTCCAATCGGACGTAAATCCCCGATGTCTCCATGGGGTAAACCGACTCTTGGTTATAAAACACGTAAAAAAGGCAAAGCTTCTGATAAATATATCGTTCGTCGTCGTACGAAGTAATATAATTCTCGTCACGATTAATGAAGGGAGGAACGAAACATGGGTCGCAGTTTGAAAAAGGGGCCTTTCGTGGATGACTATCTAATGAAGAAAGTCGAAGCGCAAGGTGATACTACGAAGAAACAAGTAATTAAAACTTGGTCTCGCCGTTCTACCATTTTCCCGCAATTCATCGGTTTCACTTTTGCGGTTTATGATGGCAGAAAGCACGTGCCGGTTTATGTAACGGAAGATATGGTTGGACACAAACTGGGTGAGTTTGCTCCAACTCGTACTTACAAAGGTCACGATGATGACAAAAAAACTAGCAAGCGCTAATCAGAGCGTTTTGTAATATGAGCTGTAAATGAGAGGAGGTACTTCCATGCAACAAGCAAAATCTATTGCAAGATTCGTTCGCATTGCTCCTCGTAAGGTGCAATTGGTGATCGACTTGATCCGCGGCAAGCAAGTTGGAGAAGCGATTGCTATTCTGCGTCATACGCCGAAAGCAGCATCCCCAATTGTGGAGAAAGTGTTGAACTCCGCTATTGCTAATGCTGAGCATAACTACTCTATGGACCCTAACAACCTGGTTATTTCCCAAACGTTTGTTAACCAAGGTCCAACAATGAAGAGATTCCGTCCTCGCGCTATGGGACGTGCGAGCCGTATCAATAAACGTACCAGCCACATTACTGTAGTGGTATCTGAAAAATAAGGAGGGATAACGTGTGGGTCAGAAAGTAAACCCGGTAGGACTTAGAATTGGTATTATTCGCGATTGGGAATCCAAGTGGTACGCTGGTAAAGATTTCGGCGATCTGTTACTTGAGGATGTTAAAATCCGTGAGTACTTGAAAGGAAAGCTGAAAGATTCGGCTGTTTCCCATTTTGATATTGAACGTGCTGCTAACCGTGTTAATGTGACTATTCATACGGCGAAGCCTGGTATGGTTATCGGTAAAGGTGGCTCGGAAGTTGAAGTTATTCGTAACTACATCTCCAAGCTGACTAACGGTAAAAAAATCCACATCAATATCTCTGAAATTAAAAACCCTGAGCTGGACGCAATCTTGGTTGCAGAAAGCATTGCTCAACAATTGGAGCGTCGTGTATCGTTCCGTCGTGCAATGAAACAAGCGATCCAAAGATCCATGAGATCCGGGGCAAAAGGGATTAAAACATCAGTAAGCGGTCGTTTGGGTGGAGCGGAAATCGCCAGAACGGAAGGATACAGCGAGGGTACAGTACCTCTTCATACATTGCGTGCGGATATCGACTATGGTACAGCAGAAGCTCACACCACTTATGGTCGTATCGGTGTTAAAGTATGGATCTATCGTGGCGAAGTTCTTCCAACGGCTAAGAAAAAGGCTGTAACGGAAGGAGGCAACTAATCATGTTAGTTCCTAAACGTGTAAAACACCGTAAAGAACATCGTGGTAACATGCGCGGTCGTGCTAAAGGCGGTACGGAAGTGCATTTTGGAGAGTTTGGTTTGCAAGCAATGGAACCAGCATGGGTAACCAACCGTCAAATCGAAGCTGCCCGTATTGCGATGACTCGTTACATTAAACGTGGCGGTAAAGTTTGGATTAAAATTTTCCCTGCTAAACCAATTACTCAGAAACCTCTTGAGGTTCGTATGGGTAGCGGTAAAGGTAACGTAGAAAAATGGGTTGCTGTTGTTAAGCCAGGTAAAATCATGTTCGAACTTGCCGGCGTAAGTGAAGAGATTGCTCGCGAAGCATTGCGTCTCGCTTCTCACAAGCTGCCGATCAAAACGAAGTTTGTTAAAAGAGAAGATGTAGGTGGTGAAGCAAATGAAAGCTAGTGAATTTCGCAACTTAACCACTGCTGAGATTGAACAAAAGGTTACCGGATTTAAGGAACAACTCTTTAACCTCCGTTTTCAACTGGCTACCGGTCAACTGGAGAACCCAGTTCAGATTCGAGAAGTCCGCAAAGAGATTGCTCGTGCAAAGACTGTTTTGCGTGAAAGAGAACTGGGTATCATTAGTTAATGAATGAGAGAGGAGGATCTCCCAATGAGTGAACGTAACGAACGTAAAACTCAGGTAGGTAAAGTCGTTAGTAACAAAATGGATAAAACCATCGTTGTTGCTGTTGAGACTTACAAAAAGCACGATCTTTACCACAAGAGAATTAAATATACGAAAAAATTTAAAGCTCATGACGAAAACAACGAGGCTCAAATCGGTGACGTTGTAAAAGTTATGGAAACTCGTCCGATCTCCAAAGACAAGCGTTGGAGACTGATCGAAGTCGTTGAAAAAGCGGTTATCGTTTAAGATAAACAATGTGCATCAATTCCGGAAGGAGGGTTTAGACAATGATTCAACCTCTATCTCGTTTAAAAGTAGCTGACAACTCTGGTGCGAAACAGCTTATGTGTATCCGCGTTTTGGGTGGTACTGGTCGTCGCGTTGGTCATATCGGTGATTTGATCATCTGCTCCGTGAAAGAAGCAACACCAGGTGGCGTTGTCAAAAAAGGTGATGTTGTTAAAGCAGTTATCGTTCGTACGAAGAGCGGTGCTCGTCGTAAAGACGGTTCTTATATCACTTTTGACGAAAATGCAGCTGTAATCGTAAAAGATGACAAGAGTCCTCGTGGAACTCGTATCTTTGGACCAGTTGCTCGTGAACTTCGCGACAGAGATTTCATGAAAATTGTTTCTCTTGCTCCAGAAGTTATCTAATTAATGATGCTGCGTTCTCGGAACGCATAAAGGTTTTACGAAGTTAGCGTACGCCGTACGCTAAGCAAATGCTTACGATGTGAGTTTTCTACCGAAAACTCTTAGGAGGTGGAAATTCGATGCCAAACAAAGGTAAGAAATTAGAGTCTCACAACAATAAATTGCACGTGAAAAAAGATGACAGTGTGTTCGTGATTACAGGTAAAGACAAAGGCAAAAAAGGTCGTGTAATCGCAGCATATCCTCGAGAGAACCGTGTATTGGTTGAAGGTGTGAACATGATTAAGAAGCACGCTAAACCATCCCAAGCGAATCCTCAAGGCGGTATCATTTCGCAAGAAGCGCCTATTCACGTGTCTAACGTGATGCTGGTTGATCCAAAGAGCGGCCAACCTACACGTGTAGGTTACAAAGTATTGGACAACGGTAAAAAAGTGCGTGTAGCAAAAAAATCCGGTGAAGTCATCGATTAATCGTATAAGTTAGGAAAGGAGGTACATGAAACATGGCAGCAAGATTAAAAGATCGTTTTCTGAACGAAGTTACTCCTTCGTTGATGCAAAAGTTCAGCTATTCCACTGTTATGCAAGTGCCTAAAATTGAGAAAGTCGTAATCAACATGGGTGTTGGTGAGGCTGTTTCCAATTCCAAAGTGCTTGATGTTGCAGTTCAAGACCTTCAACTGATCGCTGGTCAAAAACCAGTAGTAACGAAGGCGAAAAAATCTATCGCAGGTTTCAAATTGCGTGAGAATATGCCAATCGGTGTTAAAGTTACATTGCGCGGCGAGCGTATGTACCACTTCTTGGACAAATTGTTCAATGTGGCACTTCCTCGGGTACGTGACTTCCGTGGTGTTTCCAACAAAGCATTCGACGGACGCGGTAACTACACACTTGGTCTTAAAGAGCAACTGATTTTCCCTGAAATCGAGTACGATAAAGTGGATAAAGTTCGTGGTATGGATATCGTTATTGTAACGACAGCTAAAACCGACGAAGAATCCCGTGAATTATTAACCCAATTAGGAATGCCGTTTATCAAATAAACGGTAAAAAGCGGAGGTGTAAAATTAAGTGGCAAAAACTTCGATGAAAGTGAAGCAGCAGCGCCCTCCTAAATTCAAGGTGCAGGCGTATACACGCTGCGAACGCTGTGGTCGTCCGCATTCCGTTCTACGGAAATTCAAAATTTGCAGAATTTGTTTCCGTGAATTAGCATACAAAGGCCAGATTCCTGGTGTTAAAAAAGCAAGCTGGTAATTACCCTAGTTTCGGGAAGGAGGTTCACAAATATGGTGATGTCAGATCCAATTGCAGATATGCTTACTCGCATTCGTAATGCAAACGTAGTGCGTCATGAAACGGTTGAAATTCCGGCTTCGAAGATCAAGAGAGAAATCGCTGAGATCCTCAAAAAGGAAGGCTTTATCCGTGACGCTGAATATATCGAGGATAACAAGCAAGGGATTATCCGTCTTTTCTTGAAATACGGCCCTAACAACGAACGTGTTATCTCCGGTCTGAAAAGAATCAGCAAACCGGGCTTACGTGTTTACACTCAAAGCCAAGAGGTGCCTCGTGTACTTGGCGGTTTGGGAATTGCAATTATTTCCACTTCCAAAGGTGTTATGACCGATAAGGAAGCTCGTCAGTCCAAAGCAGGCGGAGAAGTTATCTGCTACGTGTGGTAATACAGAATTTAATTGAACGGAGGTGCAAACCATGTCCCGTATTGGTCGCAAGCCAATTACAATTCCAGGCGGAGTTAATGTAACTTTGGACAACACTTTAATTACGGTTAAAGGTCCTAAAGGAACATTGTCCCGTGAATTACACAGAGATATGAAGGTGGTTGTTACAGAAAGTGAAATTTCTGTAGAGCGTCCTTCTGATAATAAATTACATCGCTCCCTGCACGGTACGACAAGAAGTGTTGTTGCCAACATGGTTAATGGCGTAACGGAAGGATTTGTGAAATCCCTTGATTTGGTTGGTGTAGGTTACCGTGCTAACAAAACTGGCAACAAGCTGGTTCTGAACGTAGGTTACTCCCATCCAGTAGAAATCGAGCCTGAAAATGGCATCGAATTTGAAGTTCCAACTAACACTAAGATCATCGTTAAAGGTATCGATAAAGAGCTAGTTGGCGCAACAGCTGCAAAAGTACGTTCCGTACGTGAACCTGAACCGTATAAAGGTAAAGGTATTAAGTACGAAGGCGAGCGTATTCTTCGTAAAGAAGGTAAAGCAGGTAAGAAAAAATAAGATCGCGTAATGCGGTAATCTCTCATTCAAGTCGAAAGGAGTGAACCTCAAATGATTACAAAAGGCGATAAAAATAAAGCTCGTTTGAAAAGACACCTTCGTGTTCGTAAGAAAATCGAAGGTACTACTGAACGTCCACGCTTGAACATTTTCCGCTCTTCCAAACACATGTACGCTCAATTGATCGACGATGTGAAAGGTGTAACGATTGCTGCAGCTTCGACTCAAGATAAAGAGTTGAAAGAAAGCATCGGTAACGGCGGTAACGTAGAAGCAGCTCGTAAGGTCGGAGCATTAATTGCTGAGCGCGCTAAAAAGAACGGTGTACAACAAGTTGTTTTTGACCGCGGTGGATATCTGTATCACGGACGTGTGCAAGCTTTGGCTGACGCAGCTCGTGAAGCAGGCCTGGAATTCTAATCAAAACATTAACAAGGAGGTAAAGTCACTTGCGTATTGATCCCAATACTTTAGAGTTAACTGAAAAAGTTGTTAACATTAATCGCGTAGCTAAAGTAGTAAAAGGCGGACGTCGTTTCAGCTTCAGCGCACTTGTTGTTGTAGGCGACGGTAAAGGCTGGGTAGGCGCAGGAATCGGTAAAGCTGGTGAAGTACCTGATGCGATTCGCAAAGGTATTGAAGACGCCAAGAAAAACCTGATTCATGTACCTATCGTTGGCACAACGATTCCTCACTTGGTAATCGGTAAATTCGGAGCAGGCAGCGTATTGTTGAAACCTGCATCCAAAGGTACTGGAGTTATTGCCGGTGGTCCTGTTCGTGCGGTATTGGAGCTTGCTGGTGTAGGCGACATTCTGACAAAATCCCTAGGTTCTTCTAACTCCATCAACATGGTTAATGCTACATTGGAAGGTTTGCAGCGTCTGAAGCGTGCTGAAGAAGTTGCAAAACTGCGTGGCAAAACTGTTGAAGAACTTTTAGGTTAGGAGGGATAACCATGGCTAAGCAATTGCAAATTACCCTCAAGCGCAGTCTGATCGGTCGTCCGGAAGTACAGCGTCGTACAGTCGCTACTCTTGGACTCCGCAAGCTGCACCAAACGGTTACACAACAAGATAATGCTGCTATTCGCGGTATGGTCAATCAAGTGAGCCACTTGGTAGAAGTTAAAGAAATCGAAGCATAAATCCGATTAACAAAAAGCATTAGAGGAGGTGCAAACGATGAAGTTGCATGAACTTAGTTCTGCTGAAGGATCCCGCAAAACACGTAAACGCGTAGGCCGCGGTATCGGTAGTGGAATGGGAAAAACAGCTACTCGCGGACATAAAGGACAAAACTCCCGTTCCGGTGGGGGCGTTCGTCCAGGTTTTGAAGGAGGTCAAAATCCTCTATATCGTCGCTTGCCTAAGCGTGGTTTCACTAACCAATTCCGTAAGGAATTCGCGATTGTGAATCTGACTGAGCTTAACAAGTTCGCTGCTGGCACAGAAGTTACTCCAGAAGTTCTTCTTGAGTCCGGTATTGTGAAAAATGCAAGAGACGGCATTAAAATCTTGGGTAATGGCGAAATTACTGTTCAGTTGAACGTGAAAGCTAACAAGTTCTCTCAATCTGCGGTAGAGAAAATCCAAGCTGCCGGCGGTAAAACCGAGGTGATTTAATGTTTCGTACCATATCCAATATTTTTAAAGTGGATGATCTACGGAGAAGAATCATTTTCACCTTGCTGGTTTTGATCGTCTACAGAATTGGTGCTTTCATCCCGGTACCTAACATCAACACAGATATTTTGAAGCTTCAAGACCAGGCCAATTCCAGTGATGTATTTGGCTTGCTGAACACCTTTTCTGGTGGCGCACTGTTCCAATTCTCTATCTTTGCGATGGGAATTATGCCTTATATCACATCCTCGATTATAGTTCAGCTGTTATCGATGGATGTTATACCAAGGTTTGCACAGTGGGCTAAAGAGGGGGAAGTAGGCAGACGGAAGTTAGCGCAATTTACCCGTTATGGTACAATCGTATTAGGGCTAGTTCAAGCGTTTGGTTTGGCGATCGGATTTAACCGAATCTATGCTGGTCTTGTTGTGAATCCTACATTTGCAACATATGCTTTAATTGCGATTGTTCTTACTGCGGGAACTGCATTTCTGATGTGGTTAGGGGAACAAATCACTGAAAATGGAATTGGAAATGGTATTTCCATGATCATCTTTGCGGGGATTGTCGCTGCGATTCCTACAGGAATCTCGCAAATCGTCAAAACTCAGTTTGCAGAAGCTGGCGATGCACTATTTTTGAACATCATTAAGATGGTCATTATGGCTGTTGTTGTCATCGCGCTGATTGCCGGCGTCATCTTTATTCAACAAGGTGTGCGTAAAATTCCGGTTCAGTATGCAAAACGTGTTGTTGGCCGTAAAATGTATGGTGGACAATCGACACATATCCCTTTAAAGGTTAATGCAGCAGGCGTAATTCCGGTTATCTTTGCACTTTCGTTACTCGTATTCCCTCCAACGCTCGCGAGCTTTTGGAGAGGTAATCCGGTAGCGGACTGGATTATTACGAACTTGAACTATACACATCCGTTAGGGATGGTTTTGTACGTGTTACTTATCATTGGGTTTACCTTCTTCTATACGTTTGTTCAGATTAATCCTGAGCAAATGGCGGAACAAATGAAGAAAAACGGTGGTTATATCCCAGGGATTCGTCCAGGGAAAACAACTTCTGCTTACTTGACTAGAGTAATGACTCGCATTACCTTGTCCGGTGCTTTGTTCTTATCCGCGGTTTCCATCCTGCCTATGCTTCTTGGAAGTGTGGCCGGCTTACCGAACTCGGTAAGAATTGGCGGTACTTCTTTGCTGATTGTTATCGGTGTTGGTTTGGAAACGATGAAGCAAATCGAGACTCAATTGATCAAGCGCCACTACAAAGGCTTCATTAATAAATAGCAAATAGGTTCTGGTAGTTATTTATTAGCTATCGGCACCTATTGTGCTGTTAGCATCGTCTGATGCGATGGGGAGGAAATCATTATGAACGTGATTTTTATGGGACCTCCTGGTGCAGGAAAAGGTACACAGGCGGAAGGAATCGTCAATGAGTTTCAAATCCCGCATATTTCAACCGGTGATGCTTTCCGTTTAGCAATGAAACAGGAAACAGAGCTTGGTTTGGAAGCAAAAAAATATGTGGATCAAGGTTTGCTCGTTCCAGACGAAATCACCATTGGTATCGTAAAGGAACGTCTGCAGCAGCCGGATTGCGACAAAGGCTTCTTGCTGGATGGTTTTCCAAGAACCATTTCTCAAGCTGAAGCATTGGATGACATCATGGCATCTTTGGACAGAAGCATAGACCATGTTATCAACTTAAAGGTAGACCGTAGTCTACTTTTGGCTCGATTGACTGGACGAAGAATCTGTAAAGCATGTGGAGCTACGTATCATATCTTGTTTAACCCTCCAGCACGTGAAAATGTGTGTGATAAATGTTCTGGCGAATTGTATCAAAGATCAGACGATACTGAAGAAAAAGTAGGAACTCGTCTTGATGAATACACGAGCAAAACAGCACCTCTATTGTCGTATTACCGTAACAAAGGAAACTTACGTGAGGTTAACGGCGAGCAAGAAATAAGTGCGGTTACTACACAAATCATTTCACTATTGCGAGGGCAAGCGGAATGATCATTTGTAAGTCTGCAGCTGAATTGGAATTAATGAGAGAAGCAGGCCGCATTGTGGCTGATACGCATCTTTTGTTGCAAAAGGCCATTCAGCCCGATATTACAACTAAAGAGCTGGATCAAATCGCAGAAGCATATATTCGCAGTCAGGGCGCGACCCCATCTTTTAAAGGCTATAACGGTTTTTCTGGCAGCATCTGTGCTTCAGTCAATGATGAATTGGTACACGGTATACCCAGTGGGCGTAAGCTTAAAGATGGCGACATCATCAGTATCGATATCGGTGCAAACTACAAAGGATATCATGGTGACTCTGCTTGGACCTACGGAGTAGGGAATATTTCAGATACAGCCAAGAAGTTGTTGGAAGTAACCGAAAGATCTCTATATGCCGGCCTTGCAGAAGCCAAACCGGATGCGCGATTGTACACTATCTCTCACGCGATTCAAAAATGCGTCGAGGATGAAGGTTTTTCAATTGTTCGAGAGTATGTAGGACATGGTGTAGGTACAGAGCTTCATGAAGAACCTCAAATTCCGAATTACGGCTTACCTGATCGAGGACCTCGATTGAAGCCAGGTATGGTATTAGCGATTGAGCCTATGGTCAATGTAGGGGAGCGATACGTCAAAACCCTTCAAGATAATTGGACAGTCGTTACAGTGGATGGCACACTGTGCGCGCATTTCGAGCATACCATTGCTATTACCCCGGATGGGTATGAAATACTCACAAAGTCTCGGACGTAGGTGATAGAGTGGATTCGGTAAACATTCCACAGCTCGGGCAACTGGTTAGGATTATTCGTGGTAAGGACTCCGGGAAGTTTGCCGTTATAATCAGCGTCGAAGACCAACGATTCGTATGGATTGCCGACGGCGACAAACGGAAGTTCGACCAGCCTAAAAAGAAAAACTTGAATCATCTCGAGTTATTGCAAACGATCAGCAGCGAAGTAGTGGATAGCTTAGAAGAAAGCGGTCGTGTGACGAACGGTAAGTTACGTTTCGCACTGAAAAAGTACGTGATTCCAATGAATTCAGAAGCACATGAGAAAGGAGAATGACTGTGGCCAAAGAAGATGTAATTGAAGTTGAAGGTACAGTGATTGAACCTCTTCCGAATGCAATGTTTAAGGTGGAACTTGAGAATGGTCATAAAATACTTGCTCATGTATCCGGAAAGATCAGAATGCACTTTATCCGGATCTTGCCTGGTGACAAAGTGACTGTGGAACTTTCCCCTTATGATTTGACCAGAGGCCGTATAACCTATCGTTTTAAATAGATACGATTTTGTTTTACGAAGTTTGCTTGCTAACAGCAAGCTCAGCAATCCTTACGAAGTTAGTTTTCTTACGAAAACTCACAGGAGGTAATTAAAATGAAGGTAAGACCATCGGTCAAACCGATTTGCGAAAAATGCAAAGTTATTCGCCGCAAAGGTAACGTAATGGTTATTTGCGAAAACCCTAAGCATAAACAAAAACAAGGATAAGGAGGTGCTCCTATAAATGGCACGTATTGCTGGTGTAGACTTGCCGCGTGACAAACGCGTCGTTATTGCTTTGACATACATTTTCGGTATTGGCAGAACAACTTCCGAGAAGATCCTGTCCACTACTGGTGTTGATGCATCGACTCGTGTTCGTGATCTGACTGAAGACGAAGTAAGCAAACTTCGTGAAGCAATTGACAAAACCGTTAAAGTAGAAGGCGACCTTCGTCGTGAAATCGCCCTAAACATCAAACGCTTGATCGAAATTGGTTGCTATCGTGGTGTTCGTCACCGTCGCGGCTTACCTGTTCGTGGTCAACGTACTAAAACTAACGCTCGTACGCGTAAAGGTCCTCGTCGTACTGTAGCTAACAAGAAAAAATAGTAAAGGAGGTTAACAATTAAATGGCTAAACCGAAAAAAGTTGTTCGTACAAAACGTCGTGATCGGAAAAATATCGACTCTGGAGTGGCGCATATCCGCTCTACGTTTAACAATACGATTGTCACTATTACCGACCCGCACGGTAATGCAATTTCTTGGGCGAGTGCTGGTAACCTGGGCTTTAAAGGCTCCCGTAAAAGCACACCGTTTGCTGCACAAATGGCTGCTGAGTCTGCCGCTAAAGCAGCAATGGAGCATGGCATGAAAGCCGTTGAAGTTATGGTTAAAGGTCCTGGCGCTGGTCGTGAAGCTGCGATTCGTTCGTTGCAAGCTGCAGGTTTGGAAGTTAACCTGATTAAAGACGTGACTCCAATTCCACATAACGGTTGCCGTCCTCCAAAACGTCGTCGTGTCTAATTCAGGATTGCGAAAGAGTGGTATAAATATCCAATAAGTGTGAATACTGTTTGGATAGGAATACTGCACGTTCTATGCGTCTTAAGTTATCCAGAGGGAAACGACGTTTTGAAGGAGGGTTATAAATGATCGAAATCGAAAAGCCGAAAATAGAAACCGTATCATTGAGTGAGGATGGCACTTACGGTAAGTTTGTTGTAGAGCCTCTTGAGAGAGGTTATGGAACAACTTTAGGGAACTCACTTCGCAGAATCCTGTTGTCCTCGTTGCCGGGGGCAGCAGTGACTTCCGTCCAAATCGATGGAGTTCTGCATGAGTTCTCTACCGTTCCTGGTGTCATGGAAGATGTTACGGAGATTATCCTTAACCTTAAAGGGCTATCGTTAAAGATTCATTCCGACGAAGAGAAAGTGTTGGAAATCGATGCTGAAGGTGAAGGACCTGTTGTAGCCGGCGATATTCGTGGCGATAGCGATGTGGAAATCCTTAATCCGGATTTGCATATTGCTACGCTCTCCTCCGATGCACGTCTTCACATGCGAATTCATGCTAATCGGGGACGCGGATATGTTCAAGCGGATAAGAACAAGAAGGAAGACCAGCCAATCGGCGTAATCCCAATTGACTCGATCTATACTCCGATTACACGCGTGAATTACAGCGTAGAGAACACTCGCGTCGGCCAAGTTACCAACTATGATAAACTAACCCTCGAAGTCTGGACCGATGGAAGTATTCGACCTGAAGAGGCCGTAAGCTTGGGCGCTAAAATCTTGACTGAGCATCTGATGTTGTTTGTCGGCTTGACCGATGAAGCTAAAGATGCCGAGATTATGGTGGAAAAAGAAGAGGATAAGAAAGAAAAAGTGCTCGAGATGACGATCGAAGAACTCGATCTTTCTGTTCGTTCTTACAACTGCCTGAAGCGCGCAGGTATTAATACGGTTCAAGAATTGATTACGAAAACGGAAGAAGACATGATGAAGGTTCGTAATCTTGGACGCAAGTCTCTGGAAGAGGTACAAGAGAAGCTCGAAGAGCTTGGACTTGGCCTTAGAATGGAAGACTAGACGTCAGGTTATAATTAAGCAGAAGGAGGTTGCACACAAATGGCATACCAAAAGTTGGGTCGTGACTCCAGCGCACGTAAAGCATTATTTCGTGACCTGGTAACCGACTTGTTCATACATGAGCGCATCCAAACTACTGAAGCTAAGGCTAAAGAATTGCGCTCTATTGCAGAAAAACTAATCACATTGGCAAAACGCGGAGATCTTCATGCTCGCCGTCAAGTTGCTTCCTTTGTTCGTCGTGAAGCAGCTAACGAAAATCAAGACGCGATCCAGAAGCTATTCTCTGAATTGGCTCCACGTTACGCTGAACGTCAAGGCGGTTACACCAGAATTTTGAAGCTGGGTCCTCGTCGTGGCGATGCAGCGCCAATGGTATATTTAGAATTAGTAGATCGTGCATAAAAGGATGGGAAAGGGTGGACGGGATCTCTTGATTCTGATGAAACCCTTTTTTTTGTAGCCTAAGCTTGAACGTTTATTGGAGGACGGCCGTGAGGAACATATGCATGACCGTCAGTTATGACGGGACAGCTTACAGCGGTTTTCAAACGCAGCCTAGCTTAAACACGATTCAGGATGTGCTGGAGCAGGCCGTGTACTCTCTAACTGGAGAAAAGGTTAAGTTAACATCATCAGGCAGGACGGATGCGGGGGTTCATGCTAGGGGGCAGGTCATTAATTTCTATACCGATTCGAAGATTCCGATCGATCGATGGTGTATGGCACTTAATACAAGACTCCCTCATGATATCGTCGTAAGCGGAGCGAGAGAGGTCGATCTATCTTTCCACTCTACTAGATCAGCGGTACAAAAAACGTACCGCTACTCTATCCGCTGCGGCCGTCACCCTGACCTGTTTAAACGTCATATGGAATTTTACCATCCAACTGCACTTAACACGGATGCTATGGCAGAGGGATTGAAATGGTTGATCGGTACACATGACTTTACGACCTTTTGTTCCGTTAGATCCACGAAATTATCCCACGTTAGAACGTTATTTGATGCTAGGCTCGAATGTGAACCAATGGATCCGCAGCTTCAATCGTTTACCATTCATATATATTTAACCGGTAACGGTTTTTTATACAACATGGTTAGAATTGTAGCAGGGACCTTGATTCAGGTGGGAGAAGGCAAACGTACAAGTGACTCGATCCGTGACATTCTGGCCGCGCTCAATCGCGCTAAGGCCGGTCCAACGGCTGTACCGCATGGACTAATGCTCTGGGAAGTATTATATAATTAAGATGCAATCATAACTTGATTTGCTGCTGATTTTATAGTACAATATCACTTGGCGTTTCTTGATCGGCTAACCCACGGCCCCGGGTCAAGGAAAGGCTAACCTTTAACTCAACGATAACAATTAATGCATGATACAGATAGATTTGATGATGGAATGACAGACGTCTTCACGATCATCACATGACTGTGTCGTTTCATCAAACAAGTAATGAAGTGAACAATGTTTAGGAGGAACTATTCATGCGTACCACATATATGGCTAAGCCAAATGAAGTAGAGCGCAAATGGTACATCATTGACGCGACAGATAAAACTCTGGGTCGTCTTGCAAGCGAAGCTGCTAGTATCATCCGCGGTAAGCACAAACCGCAATTCACTCCTCATGTAGATACAGGGGATTTCGTAATCGTAATTAATGCAGAGAAAATCAGATTGTCTGGTAAAAAACTGCAAAACAAAATGTACTATCGTCACTCATTGTACTCCGGCGGTTTGAAAGTAACTTCCGCTCAAGATTTGTTGAACACAAAACCAGAACGTGTGCTTGAATTCGCAATTCACGGCATGCTTCCTAAAAATCGCCTTGGCGATAGCATGAAAACAAAGTTGAAAGTGTATGCTGGTTCTGAGCATCCGCATCAAGCACAACAACCTGAAGTTTGGGAACTTCGCGGTTAATATAAAGGGAGGGCTGTTTTGTGGCACAAGTTCAATATTATGGAACAGGTCGTCGTAAGCACTCGGTAGCTCGTGTTCGTTTGGTACCAGGTGAAGGACGAATCATTATTAATAAACGTAACCTTGATGAGTATTTCGGTCTTGAAACATTGAAACTGATCGTTAAACAACCGCTTAACTTGACTGAAACTTTGGGTAAATACGATGTTTTGGTTATTGCTAACGGCGGCGGTATTTCCGGACAAGCTGGAGCAATCCGTCACGGTATTTCCCGTGCATTGCTGAAAGCTGATCCTGAATTGCGCGGATCTTTGAAAAAAGCAGGCTTCCTGACTCGTGATCCTCGTATGAAAGAGCGTAAAAAGTACGGCTTGAAAGCTGCTCGTCGCGCTCCTCAATTCTCCAAACGTTAATATCAAGCTTTATGCTATATAAAAAAACCTTTTCACTATTTCGGTGGAAAGGTTTTTTTGTTTTTTTAATCACCTTTGCCTGGGCTCACCATATGATAGTTAATGGCCCAATAAGATTTTAAATTGACAAAAAGTACCCTCGCGTTATAATGATATATAATAAAACACATTTATATACTCGGAATTAAAACGATGAGAGGATGGAAAAAACCATGAATCTGTTTGAAAAAGAAAAATTAATTCAAGAAGCTGCAGAACAATTCGAAAATCAAAGCCCGGAATCGCTTATTGCTTGGGCAGTTGAGAAGTTTCCTAATATCACATTAGCCTGTAGTTTCGGGGCAGAGGATGTTGTTTTGGTAGATATGCTCCAGAAGGTAAGCCCCAAAACCGATATTTTCTACTTGGATACGAATGTGCACTTCCAAGAAACCTATGAAACACGTGACAGACTGCAGCAGCACTATGGTCTTGAGTTTGTACAAGTCCTTCCTAAGCTGACTTTGGCAGATCAAACTGCCCAATTCGGAGAAGAGCTCTGGAAAAGTAACCCTACGCAATGCTGCAACATCCGAAAGGTAGATCCTCTAACGGATATTTTGAAAAACTATGATGCTTGGATTACGGGAATCCGCCGCGATCAAGCACCAACAAGAGCTAACTCGAAGAAAGTAGAATACGACACGAAATTCGGTTTGGTTAAATTCAATCCTCTTGCTTCTTGGACTTCTGAAGATGTATGGAATTATATCCGCAGTCATAACATTATTTATAATCCGCTACATGACCGTAACTATCCAAGTATCGGATGCGAGCACTGCACACGCCAAGTAGCTGTAGGTGAAGATCCTCGTGCAGGACGTTGGTCCGGCTTTGAGAAAACGGAATGTGGCCTTCATAAATAAGGAGGTTTCACGAACCATGGCTGAAACAATTTGTCCACATGGCGGCACTTTAATTAACTGCGTCGCAGAAGGTGCTGAGAGAGAAAGACTATTGGAGCTAGCCAAGAACTTATACCCATTAAAAATTAATGCATGGACGATTTCCGACCTTGATCTCCTCGGCGTTGGTGCTTTTTCACCGCTCGTAGGATTTCTGGGTAAAGAAGATTATGATTCCGTCGTTGAGAACATGCGTCTGGCAGATGGGACCGTATGGAGTATCCCGGTTACATTGTCTGTAGAAGATTATGTAGCAGAGGCTATTAAGGTCGGGGAACAAGTAGCTTTAGTAGGCGAACAGGATGGTGTTACTTACGGTATTTTGAACGTTCAAAGCATTTATGAGGTCGATCAGAAGAACGAAGCGGTTAAGGTGTTTAAAACCGATGACGAGGACCATCCAGGCGTTCAGAAGCTTTTCTCTCGTCCTTCCATCAATGTTGGTGGATCGATCCATGTGCTGAATCGTCCTATGCCTGAGAAGTTCGAGGAATTTTACTTTGACCCATCAGAAACACGACGCATTTTCTCTGAAAAGGGTTGGAGGACCGTCGTTGGGTTCCAAACAAGAAACCCGGTACACCGTGCACATGAATACATTCAAAAAAGCGCAATGGAAATCGTCGACGCACTGTTCTTGAATCCTCTAGTAGGCGAAACCAAATCGGATGATATCTCGGCTGACGTTCGCATGCGCAGTTACTTGGTTTTGCTGGAAAACTACTATCCGAAGGATCGAGTATTCCTTGGAGTATTCCCAGCCGCTATGCGCTACGCAGGTCCTCGTGAAGCGATATTCCATGCTATGGTTCGTAAAAACTACGGCTGCACCCATTTCATTGTCGGTCGTGACCATGCCGGCGTAGGCGACTACTACGGTACTTATGAAGCACAAGAGATTTTTAGCAACTTTACGAGCGAAGAATTGGGCATTACACCATTGTTCTTCGAACACAGCTTCTTCTGCACCAAATGCGGTAACATGGCTTCAAGCAAAACCTGCCCACACGATAAAGCGGACCATCTTCATTTGTCCGGTACTAAAGTAAGAGCTTTGCTGCGAGATGGCCAATGTCCTCCTCCGCAATTTACTCGTCCTGAGGTAGCTGAGATTTTGATAGAAGGTATGAAGGAACAGCTCGAGCCGACCAATTGATAGCATATTTGTCCACCCTGTCCCATATAGATGAGTAAGAGTCTATGGGGATGCGAGGTGGATTTTTTTATGTTTAAGAGGAGGAAAAGGGTCGTCATATGGCTAACGATGCACAGCAGCCTAAAGCTGGTCATGTCATTCTTGCTTATAGTTTTAATGCTGTTTATGTTTACGTACGAGCTGCCTGCGACCAAAACATGGACATACTGGACGATGCCGCTTTCCGGGAAGAAAATTGCTTTAGACCCTGGTCATGGTGGTCCTGATGGTGGTGCCGAGAGCAAAGACGGTATTATTGAAAAGGATATTAATCTGGCGATAACGATGCATCTTAGAGACTATTTACAGGAAGCAGGCGCTATGGTCGTGATGACAAGGGAAAACGATCAAGATTTAGCCGAGCCTTCAACAAAAGGCTACAGTAAAAGAAAGACAGAGGATTTACTCGCACGGGCACAGTTTATTTCCCAGCAAAAAGCGGATTTATTCGTGAGTGTCCATTTAAACAGCATCCCTTCGGAAAAATGGTCGGGGGCTCAAACCTTTTATTACCCTAACCATCAGGATAATGGTGTTCTGGCGGCATTAATACAAGATGAAATAAAGAAAAACTTAAAAAATACGGACCGTGTAGCCAAACCCGTCGATAATGTGTATTTATTAAAGACATTAAAAATTCCAAGTGCATTAGTTGAGGTCGGATTTCTATCCAATCCTTCAGAAGCCCAGATGCTCAAATCCCCCGAATATCAGAAGAAAGTGGCGGCTTCCGTCTACCAAGGTATATTGAGGTATTACTCTGGCGAAAAAGTAGGTAACTTATAAAAGTATGATATAATAAGGAAAACAACCATTTTTTATTTTCGGCTGGGGTGTGAAAACGTGCTAACAAAAGAACAATTATTAGATACCGTTCGTCATCTGGTTGACCCGGAATTTCAGCTTAGTTTGGCTGATTTGCAGCTAATCCGAGATATCCTTATTAAAGAGGATCGCATTTCTGCAACCGTGCTTCTGTCAAACGAAGACGAATCCTATCGTGCTAATATTCAAGAGCAAATAACTTCTGCATTCCAACAAGCCGGGGCTTCTGAAGTCCACTTGCGGTTTCGCTCCATGACAGAATATGATCGTAACGAGGCGGCTCGGAAGCTGCAGGAGCATACGGATTCAGCAGTTCAGGAGGCTGCCCCTGTCCGTAATATACTGGACCCGGAATCCGGCGTACACTTTATTGCAATCGCTAGCGGTAAAGGCGGCGTAGGAAAGTCAACCGTAACGGTAAACCTGGCTGTTGCATTAGCGCGATTAGGCAAAAGGGTAGGACTTATCGATGCGGATATTTACGGTTTTAGCGTGCCCGATATGATGGGAATTGAAGAAAGACCTGAATTGATTGAGAACCGGATTATTCCAGTTGAACGTTTTGGCGTTAAAGTGATCTCTATGGGCTTCTTCGTTGAAGAGAATACGCCGGTCATCTGGCGCGGGCCGATGCTTGGGAAAATGCTTCGTAACTTCTTCCAAGAAGTCAGCTGGGGAGACTTAGATTATGTCTTACTGGATCTACCACCGGGTACAGGAGACGTTGCTCTTGATGTTCATCAGATGATTCCTCAAAGCAAGGAAATCATCGTCACTACGCCACATGCAACTGCAGCGTTTGTAGCAGCTAGAGCAGGAGCTATGGCCAAACATACGAATCACGATATCATTGGTATTGTAGAAAATATGTCTTATTATCAATGCAGCGCCTGTGGGCAAAAAGATTTCGTCTTCGGGAAAGGCGGCGGAGCCAAATTAGCGGAAGAGCTGCATACCGAATTATTGACCCAGATTCCTTTGGGCGCTCCAGATAATCACATTGCAGAACCGGATTATTCTCCATCGGTATATAAACCGAATACAGAGACAGGCTCTCTTTATCTAGACCTGGCTCATAAATTAATTAGCAAAGTCGAATAAAATAGAAAGGAGCAGCTCCGATGGGGCGGCTCCTTTTTTTAATGCTATTGCTGCTTCTTCTCTCCTTGACCTTGCTCTCCACCACCACCGCCGCTGCTGCCACCGCTACCGCTCCCGCCTTGCCCCTGTTGTTGACCTTTTGATTGGGGTTGTGATTCCTCTTCAAGAGCCTTTTTCATTAGATTCATCAGCTCGAGTCTGAACAAAGGGCTTTGTAAAGATTCCTGCATGACGGTTTTCATTTGCTGGCGGTATTGAGGCCCTTTCATAGCATCCATAAGCATTTTCTCAAAGTCAGGGTTTTTCATCGCGTCCATTAAGGACTTCTGGTAGTCCGGATCTTTCATTAAGTCTTTTTGTAATTGCTTCGTATCCTTTTGAATGGCCTTTGCGAATTGTCCGGCAAATTTAGGATCAGTCATAACCGATTGTAGAAACTTATTATTACTCGTATCGGTCAGCACATCTTTGACAGCCAATTGGATTTGTTGCGAATCACCTGCTGAAAGCAGCTTCATCTGTCCTTCAGATTGAGAGGAACCACCTGAACCGCCTCCACTACCACCACTCAAGGCAGTCATAATGGCTTTTTTACCATCCTCGGTTTTAAGGATATCAAGCACCATCGTTTTTGTATCTTTATACCCGCCGCTTTGCGATTGTGAGGCTTGTTTATCTGATCCACAGGATGTTAAAACCCAAATGATTAGAAGGAAGGCAACAGGGCGCAACCATCGCTTCATCATGACATAAGGCTCCTTTCCAGAAAAGAATATGGCCTTAGTATTTGCCGTTAGAATTACTTTCACTCCGCTTATTTGTTGGCTTTTTTTTGTGAACGTTGGTACAATTAACTTCTGAACAGATAAAGCTGTGGGGGTAGAACTTCGTGACATTAAGAAAGTGGTTTTATTTATTTTGGACAACGTTATTCATTGGTGCCATTAGTGCACTAGTCATCGGTATTATTTTACAAACGAATGATCAGCAGTTTAGCTTTTTAAACGGAAGTGCCGTTGGTTATAACATTGTAACCATGCTTTTAGGCGGGGCAACCATCAGCGTATTAAGCCAGATGGGCTTTTTTGCTTACCTGATTATACGGTTCATTGCCATAGGTATTGTAAGAAGTAAATGGGTTTGGGATGTGTTACAGATTGTATTGGTTATCATTGCACTAATTGATTTGGTTTATTTAAGGGATGCAAACGCTCAAGAAAGCTGGCTTTCTTATACTACTTTACCATTAATGATGCTCATTGTAGGTTTAGGTATTTCCTATTGGAAAGTGAAGCTAACCAATCGCAACGGCTTTATCCCCACTTTATTCTTCATGATTGTAGTGACGGCGATCGAAGCGGTTCCTGCACTTAGGCTGGACACAGCAGCGTCGACCATATTTATGATGGTGCCTTTGATTGCAAGTAATGCATGGCAAATATTAATCTTATCTAAAGTATTGAAAACAAACAAAGAGCCGATTTAACGGCTCTTCATCTTTTTAGTGGACATTTAGTGAATGGTCTTCATAGTCTGATCCTCAACTGGAGGCTTATTTTCTACTTGAGTCTGCTTCAGCAGCTCGCTAACCGTGACGAACTCATAGCCTTTGGCTCTTAATTGGTCAATAATAACGGGAAGTGCTTCATGAGTTTGTTTAACCGAATCACTGGCATGCAGCAATACAATATCTCCCGGGTGAGCCTTGGTGACTACTCGGTTAATGATATTATCGACACCTTTGTTCATCCAGTCTAACGAATCGGTATCCCATTGAATAACATTGTAATTAAGCTCATTAGCTATGCGCAGAACCCGCTTATCAAAGTCCCCGTTAGGCAGGCGGATCAAATTAGGGGTTTGTCCAGTGACATCACGAAGAATTTGGTGTGCTGTAGTAATCTGAGCTTTAATTTCCTCATCTGTATTCAAGCTGCTATAATTGACATGCTTATGACCGTGACTTCCGATCTCCCAGCCACCTTTGACAATATGGTTAACAATCTCTGGATGATCTTTAGCCCAAGGAGAGGACAGGAAAAAAGTTGCTTTCTTGACTCCTTTATCCTCGAGTATTTTCAAGATAGGATCTGTACGTGTATCACCCCAACTGATATCGAAGGTTAAAGCAATCACTTTTTTATCGGTTTGTACGCTGTAAATCGCTGCGGGTTCATTTTGCGAAAATACACTCACATTATCGCGTTCGGAGTAAATAATGCCAATCGCAAAAATAACCCCAATCATAATAATAAATGCTTGTTTTAGTTTTTTTCCATTTACGACATAAAAATAATTCACGAAAATCTAAACCTCCTTTTTGCCCAGTATGAAAGGGGCTTGTATAAGTTGATTAATAAAATAGTATGCTGGGACAAGAAAGATATGCTAGAAGCTCGTACACGATGAGCAAAAAAACAGTCTGGTTCGACCGACAGTAGGGGGAAAGTCATTGAGAAACATGATGTTGCAATTTAGGCTGATGAAACATTATTTCATTGCATCGGCATTGGTCTTTATAACGGGTATTGTGTTGGGGATGGGATTCTCCGATCAATTCCAATCCTTCATCGAAACGCAAATGAAAGGATTAGAACAGCTGTCTCAGTCAATTAATGATAAACCGAATCCTCAGTGGTCCCTATTTTGGATCATATTTTGGAACAATGTGTCCAAATCGATTCTGATTATCGGATTAGGAGTATTTTTCGGGGTGCTTCCTTTGTTCTTTTTGCTATCTAACGGATTATTGCTTGGCTACGTCATGGCCGTCTCTTCAGAGAAACAGTCCATACTTTATGTCATCAAGGCGATTTTGCCTCACGGTATTATTGAAATACCAGCAGTCATATTTGCATGTGCATTTGGGTTGCGGCTAGGAATACTTGTGCTGAAGTCCTTTGGTGCCTTAACCAGCGCAACCAGGTCTGCTAAATTTAAAGAGGATTTTCGTGGCTTTGCCAAAGCACTAGTACCTGTCTTCATTATCATCGTAGTTACATTGACTGCGGCGGCATTAATTGAGAGCACCTTTACGTACTGGCTGGTCCAACCGCAATAAAAATATTCAGCATAAAAATATCCAAATATGTGCATAACAGTAAAGCGTTCGAAATGCTTTCAACTACAGTATGCATTGAAAAAGCGCAAATCTTCACAAACCGGTAAGAATCGCTTTTTCGATGCATGCTTTTTTGTGTCTGGAACAGCACGTATTTTACATAAGTTGCGGAAGGGGTATTGTGTTGATGCTCGGGTTTTTATTTAATGAAAGAGAGTGCAGGGAACTCGATTATGTTTTGAAAAAAGAAATGGACGAAATGTTATTCGATTTGAATGATAAACGTATAGATCCAGATATTAAAGGAGCCATCGAATCGCGATATAGAGTGATCTTCAGAATGTATGCGCGGCTTGCATCTCCCAAAGAAATCTCTAAATACGCAAGAAATCGAATGCATCATTAAATAGTTTTAAATAATGCTTGACTTATCTTTAATATATATGGTATTTTATATCTCGTTCCTTCCGACATGAAAGTTTTAAACAAGTCGGATAAGAGGTACAAAAAAGTTTTTTGAAAAAAATGCTTGCAATCAAGTAGGCGAATGTGGTATATTATAAAAGTCGCCGCTAAACAAGGTGACACAAAATGACAAAACAAAATTTACGTAAGTAATAAGGTTTTGTTGAAGAATTGTCCTTTGAAAACTGAACAACGAGTGAATGTTTTAAAGAGAATGAAAATTCTCGCTAGCATTGAATTTTGAGCTTAAGACAAGCTCTGTTATACGATCATCTCGGTGATCACTTTAATGGAGAGTTTGATCCTGGCTCAGGACGAACGCTGGCGGCGTGCCTAATACATGCAAGTCGAGCGGTCCCTTCGGGGATAGCGGCGGACGGGTGAGTAACACGTAGGCAACCTGCCTGTAAGATTGGGATAACTATCGGAAACGATAGCTAAGACCAGATAACTGGTTCTCTCGCATGAGAGGATCATGAAACACGGGGTAACCTGTGGCTTACAGATGGGCCTGCGGCGCATTAGCTAGTTGGTAGGGTAACGGCCTACCAAGGCGACGATGCGTAGCCGACCTGAGAGGGTGATCGGCCACACTGGGACTGAGACACGGCCCAGACTCCTACGGGAGGCAGCAGTAGGGAATCTTCCGCAATGGACGCAAGTCTGACGGAGCAACGCCGCGTGAGTGATGAAGGTTTTCGGATCGTAAAGCTCTGTTGCCAGGGAAGAACGCCTAGGAGAGTAACTGCTCTTAGGGTGACGGTACCTGAGAAGAAAGCCCCGGCTAACTACGTGCCAGCAGCCGCGGTAATACGTAGGGGGCAAGCGTTGTCCGGAATTATTGGGCGTAAAGCGCGCGCAGGCGGTCATTTAAGTTTGGTGTTTAAGCCCGGGGCTCAACCCCGGATCGCACTGAAAACTGGGTGACTTGAGTGCGGGAGAGGAAAGTGGAATTCCACGTGTAGCGGTGAAATGCGTAGAGATGTGGAGGAACACCAGTGGCGAAGGCGACTTTCTGGACCGTAACTGACGCTGAGGCGCGAAAGCGTGGGGAGCAAACAGGATTAGATACCCTGGTAGTCCACGCCGTAAACGATGAGTGCTAGGTGTTAGGGGTTTCGATACCCTTGGTGCCGAAGTAAACACAGTAAGCACTCCGCCTGGGGAGTACGCTCGCAAGAGTGAAACTCAAAGGAATTGACGGGGACCCGCACAAGCAGTGGAGTATGTGGTTTAATTCGAAGCAACGCGAAGAACCTTACCAGGTCTTGACATCCCGATGCAAACCCTAGAGATAGGGTCCTTCTTCGGAACATTGGAGACAGGTGGTGCATGGTTGTCGTCAGCTCGTGTCGTGAGATGTTGGGTTAAGTCCCGCAACGAGCGCAACCCTTGACTTTAGTTGCCAGCATTGAGTTGGGCACTCTAGAGTGACTGCCGGTGACAAACCGGAGGAAGGCGGGGATGACGTCAAATCATCATGCCCCTTATGACCTGGGCTACACACGTACTACAATGGCCGGTACAACGGGAAGCGAAGCCGCGAGGTGGAGCGAATCTTTAGAAGCCGGTCTCAGTTCGGATTGCAGGCTGCAACTCGCCTGCATGAAGTCGGAATTGCTAGTAATCGCGGATCAGCATGCCGCGGTGAATACGTTCCCGGGTCTTGTACACACCGCCCGTCACACCACGAGAGTTTACAACACCCGAAGTCGGTGGGGTAACCCGCAAGGGAGCCAGCCGCCGAAGGTGGGGTAGATGATTGGGGTGAAGTCGTAACAAGGTAGCCGTATCGGAAGGTGCGGCTGGATCACCTCCTTTCTATGGAGTCCATGGTGACTGTAGGTCATCGGACATGAGCAGTATATTATACTGCAAACAACATTCACTCGTTGGTCAGTTTTGAGAGGATAACACTTCTCAAAAAGCCTGACAACTGACATGGCTTTGCCAATGTAACAGTTGCAGACAGATTGTTCCTTGAAAACTAGATATCGAAATAAATGCGTAGAGCAATACACGTAGTGACGATTCTTCGGAATCGAATCATTAGCTGGTTAAGCTAATAAGAGCACACGGAGGATGCCTAGGCGCTAGGAGCCGAAGAAGGACGTGGCGAACGACGAAATGGCCTCGGGGAGCCGTAAGCAGGCTTTGATCCGGGGATGTCCGAATGGGGGAACCCAGCTGAGGTAATACTCAGTTACTCGCATCTGAATACATAGGATGTGTAGAGGCATACGAGGAGAACTGAAACATCTAAGTACCCTCAGGAGAAGAAAACAAAAGTGATTCCGTCAGTAGCGGCGAGCGAAAGCGGAATAGCCCAAACCAGGGGGCTTGCCCTCTGGGGTTGTGGGACGTCAATGTGCGAAAAGTTGGTTAGGCGAAGCGGTCTGGAAAGGCCGACCAAAGAGGGTAAAAGTCCTGTAGCCAAAAACGAACGTATCGCTAGACGGATCCCGAGTACCGCGAGACACGTGAAACCTCGTGGGAAGCAGGCAGGACCATCTGCCAAGGCTAAATACTCCCTAGCGACCGATAGTGAAGCAGTACCGTGAGGGAAAGGTGAAAAGAACCGCGGGAGCGGAGTGAAATAGAACCTGAAACCGTGTGCTTACAAGAAGTCAGAGCCCGTTAAAGGGTGATGGCGTGCCTTTTGTAGAATGAACCGGCGAGTTACGTTCCCGTGCAAGGTTAAGGTGAAGAGCCGAAGCCGCAGCGAAAGCGAGTCTGAATAGGGCGACTTAGTACGTGGGCGTAGACCCGAAACCATGTGATCTACCCCTGTCCAGGGTGAAGGTGCGGTAACACGCACTGGAGGCCCGAACCCACGAATGTTGAAAAATTCGGGGATGAGGTGGGGGTAGCGGAGAAATTCCAATCGAACTTGGAGATAGCTGGTTCTCCCCGAAATAGCTTTAGGGCTAGCCTCGGGAGATGAGTAGTGGAGGTAAAGCACTGATTGGGTGCGGGGCCCGCCAAGGGTTACCAAGTCCAGTCAAACTCTGAATGCCACATACTTTCATCCCGGGAGTCAGACAGTGAGTGCTAAGATCCATTGTCAAGAGGGAAACAGCCCAGACCATCAGCTAAGGTCCCCCAGTGTGTGTTAAGTGGGAAAGGATGTGGAGTTGCACAGACAACCAGGATGTTGGCTTAGAAGCAGCCACCATTGAAAGAGTGCGTAATAGCTCACTGGTCGAGTGACTCTGCGCCGAAAATGTAACGGGGCTAAACACGCCACCGAAGCTATGGCTAGGACAGTAATGTTCTTGGGTAGGGGAGCGTTGTATGTAGGTTGAAGGTGTACCGTAAGGAGCGCTGGACAGCATACAAGTGAGAATGCCGGTATGAGTAACGAAAAGACAAGTGAGAATCTTGTCCGCCGAAAGCCTAAGGGTTCCTGAGGAAGGCTCGTCCACTCAGGGTAAGTCGGGACCTAAGGCGAGGCCGAAAGGCGTAGTCGAAGGACAACAGGTTGAAATTCCTGTACCACCGTGAACCGTTATGAGCGATGGGGTGACGCAGAAGGATAGTGACGCGGGCTGATGGATGCCCGTCCAAGCAGAGAGGCTGATGTGTAGGCAAATCCGCACATCATTAAGGCTGGTCTGTGATGGGGAGCGAAAATTGCAGTAGCGAAGGTCATGAGTTCAGGCTGCCAAGAAAAGCCTCTAGCCAGGGAGAAGGTGCCCGTACCGCAAACCGACACAGGTAGGCGAGCAGAGCATGCTAAGGCGCGCGGAAGAACTCTCGTTAAGGAACTCGGCAAAATGACCCCGTAACTTCGGGAGAAGGGGTGCCTCGGTAGGGTGAATAGCCCGAGGGGGCCGCAGTGAAAAGGCCCAAGCGACTGTTTAGCAAAAACACAGGTCTGTGCGAAGCCGCAAGGCGAAGTATACGGGCTGACGCCTGCCCGGTGCTGGAAGGTTAAGGGGAGTGGTTAGGGAGCAATCCCGAAGCTATGAACCGAAGCCCCAGTAAACGGCGGCCGTAACTATAACGGTCCTAAGGTAGCGAAATTCCTTGTCAGGTAAATTCTGACCCGCACGAATGGCGTAACGACTTGGGCGCTGTCTCAACGAGAGATCCGGTGAAATTTTAATACCTGTGAAGATGCAGGTTACCCGCGACAAGACGGAAAGACCCCATGGAGCTTTACTGCAGCTTGATATTGGACTTTGGTACGATCTGTACAGGATAGGTGGGAGCCTGAGAAGCATGAGCGCCAGCTTGTGTGGAGGCGACGTTGGGATACCACCCTGATCGTATCGGAGTTCTAACCCGCGGCCGTGAACCGGTCGGGGAACAGTGTCAGGTGGGCAGTTTGACTGGGGCGGTCGCCTCCTAAAAAGTAACGGAGGCGCCCCAAGGTTCCCTCAGAATGGTTGGAAATCATTCGAAGAGTGCAAAGGCATAAGGGAGCTTGACTGCGAGACAAACAGGTCGAGCAGGGACGAAAGTCGGGCTTAGTGATCCGGTGGTACCGAATGGAAGGGCCATCGCTCAACGGATAAAAGCTACCCTGGGGATAACAGGCTTATCTCCCCCAAGAGTCCACATCGACGGGGAGGTTTGGCACCTCGATGTCGGCTCATCGCATCCTGGGGCTGAAGTAGGTCCCAAGGGTTGGGCTGTTCGCCCATTAAAGCGGTACGCGAGCTGGGTTCAGAACGTCGTGAGACAGTTCGGTCCCTATCTGTCGTGGGCGTAGGAAATTTGAGAGGAGCTGTCCTTAGTACGAGAGGACCGGGATGGACGTACCGCTGGTGTACCAGTTGTTCCGCCAGGAGCACGGCTGGATAGCTACGTACGGACGGGATAAGCGCTGAAAGCATCTAAGCGTGAAGCCCCCCTCAAGATGAGATTTCCCAGTATGTAAGACCCCTTGAAGACGACGAGGTTGATAGGTTCGGGGTGGAAGCACGGCAACGTGTGGAGCTGACGAATACTAATCGGTCGAGGGCTTATCCAAGATTCTGTGATGTGTACAACATGCAGAAGTATTAGCTCAACCAACGCGCATTTATTTCGTATCTAGTTTTCAAGGAATAAGCCTTGAATGCTTCGAGAAGCTTTGATGCTTACGAAGTAAGCTTTCAAAAGAAAGCTCTTAGTTTGGTGATGATGGCGGAAGGGAACCACGCGTACCCATACCGAACACGAACGTTAAGCCTTCCAGCGTCGATGGTACTTGGACCGCAGGGTCCTGGGAGAGTAGAACGTTGCCAAGCGTATATTCCCTGATAGCTCAGTTGGTAGAGCACTCGACTGTTAATCGAGTTGTCACAGGTTCGAGTCCTGTTCGGGGAGCCACAAGCTTCCATAGCTCAGTAGGTAGAGTGCATCCATGGTAAGGATGAGGTCACCGGTTCGATCCCGGTTGGAAGCTCCAGTGCAGGGCCCGTTGGTCAAGGGGTTAAGACACCTCCCTTTCACGGAGGTAACAGGGGTTCGAATCCCCTACGGGTCACCATTTCTTCTTCCATAGTCATATGGAGGCTTAGCTCAGCTGGGAGAGCATCTGCCTTACAAGCAGAGGGTCGGCGGTTCGATCCCGTCAGCCTCCACCATAATATGCCGTTGTAGCTCAATTGGTAGAGCAACTGACTTGTAATCAGTAGGTTGGGGGTTCAAGTCCTCTCGACGGCACCATGTTTAATTACATTGGATATTGGGGATTAGCCAAGCGGTAAGGCAACGGACTTTGACTCCGTCATGCCTAGGTTCGAATCCTAGATCCCCAGCCATTTGTATGAGCCATTAGCTCAGTTGGTAGAGCACCTGACTTTTAATCAGGGTGTCGAAGGTTCGAGTCCTTCATGGCTCACCATGTTTTTCTCAAGCGCGCGTATGGCGGAATTGGCAGACGCACTAGACTTAGGATCTAGCGGGCGACCGTGGGGGTTCAAGTCCCTCTACGCGCATTCTTTTTTGCGGAAGTGGCTCAGCGGTAGAGCATCGCCTTGCCAAGGCGAGGGTCGCGGGTTCGATTCCCGTCTTCCGCTCCAAAAGAATTTTTTGCGCCCTTAGCTCAGCTGGATAGAGCGTTTGACTACGAATCAAAAGGCCGGGAGTTCGAATCTCTCAGGGCGCGCCATTCTTTACAACTGGATATAGCTTATGAAGTGAACTAGTTTTCACTCCATATACCATCGGGACGTAGCTCAGCTTGGTAGAGCACCTGGTTTGGGACCAGGGGGTCGCATGTTCAAATCGTGTCGTCCCGATTTTTATTTTTGCGGGTGTAGTTCAATGGTAGAACTCCAGCCTTCCAAGCTGGTAGCGTGGGTTCGATTCCCATCACCCGCTCCAAATTTTAAGATGACAAACCTTGAGGATCTCAAGGTTTTTTTGTTTTCACTAATACAAAAGAGCTCTGTTCCTTTAGGATACAGAGCTCTTTTGTATATTTACATGTAGTTTGATAATTCAGAATAATATAATAATGGCTTATGTACTACTTCTTTATTAGCTCGCAGCAATAGGCTGCCTTACAATTTTTACTTCGTAGAAAGAGATTTTATTGGAGATGATGTATCCCGGAGTTCCACCACGGTGGGAATGAGCTTCACGGAATGCTTCGCTGCGTGTCCAGGCTTGGAAGTCTTCTTTTTGCTCCAACGAGTGCTAACGGTAACTTCATCATACTCAGGCGTGTTTTCAGTAAGCATAACCTCTAAGCCTAAGAACCCATCCATATACTCAACTTTTCCAACTTTGTCAAAACGCTCAATCAACTTGTGTCCTTCACCTTTTGTAATGTGGGAAGTATTAGTAACGATAACCATAGATAATTCCTCCTTAGAATATAGCCCTTATAGGGTCAGCTTGGGGTTGAGACCATAGTAGCTTCTCGTGATCTTAGTGGGATGATAATGGGATATTCATCCTCGAAGGTGACTTTAGCCACGATTCGATATACTTCGTTTAAAAACGAAGGTGTAATAACTTCCTTTGGGTTTCCTAATGCCATGATGCTGCCATCTTTCATTGCAATCATATAATGACAGTAATTTGCTGCTTGCTGTAAATCGTGAAGTACCATAACGACAGTGATACGGTACTCATGATTGATCTTCTGCAGCATCTCCATTACATCGAGCTGATGGGATATATCCAGGAACGTTGTAGGTTCATCCAATAGGATAATGCTCGTTTGTTGCGCTAATGCCATAGCTATACGTGCTTTTTGCTGCTCACCTCCTGATAAAGTATGAAACATCCGGTTCTCATATCTTTTGGTGCCGGTAACCTCCATAGCCCAATCAATGACATCCTTATCTTCAGATGACATTCTGTCAAAGATTCGCTTATAAGGGGATCGACCATAGGAAATAAGCTCTTTTACTGTTAGATCGGGTAGGGAGCCTTTGGATTGGGTCAGCATGGAGATCGTTTTTGCAAAATGGGATTGCTTATACTCCTTGGTTGATAATCCATTCACATAAATATGACCTTGATCCGCTTTGAGCAGCCTTGTGATGATTTTTAATAGAGTGGATTTACCCGATCCGTTAGGGCCTACAATGGCTGTTATTTGGCCAAGTGGTATGGAAACCGTGATATCATTCAATTTAAAGAAGCTTACTTGATGGTGGATATGCTCAGTTTCGATTGCGCTCATTAAACGATTCTCCGTTTCTTCAGCAAGTATAAAAAGAACGGTGTACCTAAGCATGCTAAAAGAATGCCGACCGGCAGCTCAATGGGATCAAACCAGGAACGAGCTATCGTATCTGCAAGCACAACAAGAGCTGCTCCACCTACTATCGATAAAGGAAGTAGAAAACGATAATCATCCCCGACTATCATCCGGATGGCATGGGGAACAACCAAACCTACAAAGCCAATTAATCCGGCAACGCTGACAGCAGTTCCAGACAACAAGGACGATAGCGCAATAATCAAAAATCGCTGCAGCTCCACCTTTTGACCAAGTAAGTGAGCGGAGTCGTCTCCAAGCAGCAGAAGATTAGAGGCTTTAATCGTGAATATCGATAAAAGGATTCCGATTAATGCATAGGGAGCCATAAATTCAAGATGATACCAGCTGCGACCGTTCAAGCCCCCTGCGAGCCAAGGCAATACAGCCTGCACTCTGTCACTGTAAATGATCATAATTCCACTCGTTAAGGCTGCTAGTAAAGCGTTGATAGCGACACCGGCCAAAATGATTTTGAGCGGAGAAGCGCCTTTATCCCACGCCAGTAAATAAATGAGAAGCGAGGTGAGCAAGGATCCGCCAAACGCCAGGATAGGGAGCAAATAGCTGTATTGAGGAAATAAGATCATAGAAATGACGGCTGCGAGGCCACCGCCAGCAGAGACACCAATAATGCCTGGGTCGGCCAAAGGATTCTTCATGACTCCTTGAAGAAGGCAGCCGGATGTTGCTAAGCAAGCACCTACCAGAAGTCCGATTAATATCCGTGGAAGACGCAAATTCATGATGATTTTTTCCTGCATCGGTTGGCTGTTGGAGGTGAACACGTTCCATATTTCTTGAAGTGAAATAGATACGGAGCCATAGGACAATCCATACAGGCTAAACGCAATGAGTAAAAGAGGCAGAAGTACGATCATAATCGTCCTTCTAGAGCTGCGTTGTTCGATATTCATTATTTCACCGTTTGCAGCAGCTTGTTCATATAATCCAAAGCATTAACGATTCGTGTACCGGGATTCGTGCCAAATAGATCGGTAGGCAGCACTTCGACATGTTGATTTACAACAGCATCTAGGCTGTTCCACGCTGCATTTTGCTGCATTTCTTTCATAAAGCCTTCCTTTACCTTGTCAGGGCTGCCATGGCTCATAATGAAAACGAATTGCGGGTTCGATTTCATGATTTTTTCACTGTTCAGCTGAGCATATTGAGGATAGCTATCGAGCTTAGGGTAGTCAGCAGCGATATTTTCTCCACCGGCAGTAGTGAGAATGCTTCCGCTCAGAGAGTTGTTCAAAGCCGCCATATAAGTGCCTGGAGCTCCATAGACAAGAAGTACTCTTGTTTTTTGTGTGCGCTGCTGTGTATTGATTTCTTGCACTTTCTTATCTACGTTGCTAATGAGCTCAGCAGCCTTATCTTCCTTGTGGAGCATCTGTCCGAACAGTTGAATCTGCTTCTTAATGTCATCAATCGAATTGGCGCTTGTCAGTACCATCTTGGTACCAAGGGCTTCAACGGCAGGAATATCCTTAGTGTTCATCGGATTCGTTCCTAGTAAGACATCAGGGTTAGCCAAGGCCAGTTTTTCGAGCTCAATCCCATGTGTGGAGCCAATTTGTACGATGTCGTTCAATGCTTTGATCGAAATAGGCCCAGTCGCTGTAGGTCTTCCCACTAAATTGCCGCCAAGGGCGTATACGATATCCATTTCCCCGTTTCCGAGCGCTGCAATTTTTTGCGGAACGCTACTGAATGTAACATTTCTATCGGCAAAATCTTTGATAGTGACGGATGCTGCTGACGTTACGGGGTTAGCTTTAGCAGGTTCATTCGTGGTAGCTGTTTGACTGCCGCAACCGGTTATTGCTAAGAACACAAGGGTGCTTAAAATCCATCGTTTTTTCATGACCTTCCTCCTGATAAAATAAAAACAAGGACTCAATAAATGATAATGAATATCATTATTAATAACAAATGATAATGAATATCATTCTCTGTGTCAACAGTAAAATGGAATGGTTATCCAAAATATTTTTTTGTTTTTAGCCGTAAAAGTCGTACTTTTTGAGAAAAAGGGCTGGTATGTATTACTTTGGTTGGATATACATACTTTTTTCGCATAAGGCTTATGTAAAAATGAATGGTTGACATAGCTTAGACATGTAGGCTAATATCTACTCGTGGTTACAGACGTGGTTATATTTTACAAAGGGACTGAGGTGATGGAGGAGAATAACGGTTGGAGCTTATGAGTAGCAGCCAGATGATTGAAGCCGGTGTCCTGAAAAGGATCATTTTTTTTAAGAATCAATTGAGAATGATTATCGTTATTAAGTTATTGAGAATGCAATGAGCTTTTGGAAAGAGGAGAAGTGAACTGTGAAAAAGTGGTTAGTCCTTCCTTTTATATGGATGATGATTAGTTGTATAACGATATTCGCTGTACCGGTGGCACAAGCGGCCACAATTGCTGACGGGACTTATTCGGTGGACTACACCATCAAACAGGCAGAGAACGATTCGGCCTCTATGGCGAATGATTATTTCGAAAAACCGGCGACTGTAGTCGTTAAAAATGGCGAAGCTGCGCTTAAGATACAAATGAATCACAGCAAATGGATCACCGTGTTTAAAGTCCCGGAAAAGGACGGTTTCGTTGATGCTAAGGTCGTAAGCAGCGACAGCGCCAATGATACACGTGTGGTCGAGTTCAAAGCAGATGACTTGTCAAAGCCATTATTGTCCAAAATCCATGTCACAGTAAAAGAGATTGATTATGATCATGATTACACAATCCGATTTGTTTTTGACTCGAAGAGCATCAAAAGTATCGGCTCAGCAGAAAAGGCTGCAGATAGTGGGAATGCTGTGAAGGCGGATATTCCTTCTAAGACGGATTCAACTGAAGCATCCTCTAAGGCAACGGGTACGAAGCCTTCTACAGCTCCAGCAGCTATCAAAGAAGGATCCGCATCGGCGTCACCTGTTAAGGAGCCTGTAAAGGCTGTCGACAACAAAGCATCGGAAGTAAATCCAAAGACCGGAGATGAAACATCTGTAGTCGGTCTCGTCAGTGTGCTTGTAGCTTCATCCTTGTTATTGGCATTCAGTCTTAGATTCAAGAAAACAGGACGGTATAAATAAGACATTGGAGTGATAACAAGCATGAAAAGAACATTATCCTTACTCGTTGTGCTGTTTGTATTCTTAACCCTTTTTCAACTTCCTGTGGCTGGGGCAGCAGAAGAGCTGGCAGACGGCAACTACAAGCTTGATTTTGTTATTTATAAGCAGGGTACGGATGAACCGTCGGTCATGTACGATTATGTCGATGAAGACAGCGGAACGTTGAGAGTGGAGAATAATAAGAAGTACGTATCTTTCGTATTGAAGCAAAGTGCACAAATCACCGGGTTCAAAACCGTTAAAGGTGATTTGTGCACTGGAGGATACGACCGTTATTAGCAGCGATCCTGCCTCTAACACAAGAAGAGTGGAATTCGAAGTGGATGATTTGTCGGCAAAAATAGGCGGATGGGTCAAAATTTATTGGCAGGTTACGCCTTCATTTCTGTACGACCATGAATATAACATCGAGCTTGGCTTTGACTCTATTGTTCAAGCACCTTAAGCACGAGCATGCTTAACAGCATGAATGGTTAATGATATTGAGAATCCATAGAAGATATTGAGAAGGAGAGTAATGATTTTGAATAGGCAATTTAGAAAAGTCGTCTCGGCGCTTCTGATGCTGTTTGTACTGTTGTCTACGATACAGGTTCCTGTAAGCCTGGCAGCAGACAGTCAGATAGCGAAACTAACGACCGAATCCAATTCGGTTTATCCAGGGAATACAACGGACTTCACGCTTGCCGTGAGCGGAGTTACTCAAAGCGTATATCAGCAGGTATACGGTAGTCATGCGGTAATAACCTTCAATCCGGCGTTATTGGAATATGTTTCGGCTGCTGCAGTGAACAACAAACTGCAATTGGCAGCGGATACGTCGAGTGTTTCTGCAGGCCAAGTTGTTGTTACAACAAGCCTTACTAACAGCAGTCAGCCGGTGAGCATTTCTGCAGCGGATAGCAGCCTTGTGAAGCTGACTTTTAAACCTAAAGCGGTATCCCAAGCAACAGCTGCCAGCGTAGCAGCAAGCCAAATTTCTATTGTGAACGGGCAAGGCAAAAGCTTGCTGTTCCAAGATGTATCTACTGCGCTAACGGTATTGCCGGCAGGGGATACGAGCAATCCTGGATCGGAATTGCCTGATGGAGAGTATAAGATTGGCTACACCATCTATAAGAAAAACTCCAACGAGCCATCCATGATGTATGATTATGTTGACAGAAATAGCGGGAAATTAACGGTTCAAGGCGGGAAGAAGTATGTGTCTTTTACCTTGAAGCAAAATGCCGAGATTCTTTCCTTTAAAACGGAGAAAAATGGCGCATTGGTTGAAACAACGACCGTCAGCAGTGACGCAACGGCTAACACCCGGGTCGTCCGTTTTGAAGTGGATGATTTGTCAGCAAGATTGAATGGCTGGGTCAAAATCTACTGGATGCTTCCTCCGCCAATTGGTTTGTATGATCATGAATATGAAGTGCAAATCGGTTTTGATCCTGTAGCTTTGGAATACGATATGAACTATACTTCGCTGCATGCTACCGAAGATAAGGCATCTACTATGGAGAAATATTTTGGCAAGCCGGGCAAATTGAAAATACGGCAAGGCCAAAGGTTCATGTCGTTCACCATCACTAGCAGCTCGTTGATTACTAGCTTTAAAGTGGAGCAAAACGGCACATTGGTTGAAACCACGGTTGTCAGCACCAATAAAGCCGATAATAAAAGAGTTGTCGAGTTCCCGGTGAATGATTTAACACAGCTGCTGAAAGCCAGAGTACATATTTCAACCGTCGCGAACGGAAGTTCATATGAAATGGATCATGATATCCGTTTGAGGTTTGATGCAGGAATCAAGACTGCTCTCAACACATTGATTGCAAATGCGCAAGCGAAGCATGATGCAACTGTAGAAGGAACTGCTAACGGGCAATATCCTGCAGGTTCCAAGGGCATCTTATTGGAAGCTATTCGCCAAGCGAAGACGGTATTGGACAATGTGGTCGCAACCCAAGCGCAGGTGGATCAGGCGATTACCAATTTGCAGACTGCTTTGACGGCATTCACGGGCTCGGTCATTGTTTCGGTTGAATATGATTTGAGTTATTCAACTCTGCATGCTACCCAAGATAAGGCATCTACTATGGAGAAATATTTTGGAAAGCCGGGTAAGCTGAAAATACAGCAGGGTGAAAAGCTGGTGTCGTTTGTAATCAAGGATAGCTCGACGATTCCTAGCTTTAAAGTGGAGCAAAACGGCACGCTCGTGGAAGCTACGACGATTAGTACGGACACAGCAACCAATACGAGAGTCGTTGAATTCCCGGTGTACGATTTGACGCAATTGCTGAAAGCCAGAGTACATATCTCGACAATGATGCCCAATGGGACTCCTTACGAGATGGATCATGATATTCGGCTGAAACTTGACGTTGGAACAAAATCGGCTTTGAACACGCTCATAGCTGATGCCCAAGCGAAACACGATGCGGCTGTAGAAGGGACTGCCATCGGTCAATACCCTACAGGCTCGAAGAGCACGCTGCTGACAGCTATACAACAAGCCAAAACGGTAGCGGGCAATGTGATCGCCACACAAACGCAGGTGGATCAAGCGGTTGCTGAGTTGCAGGCTGCTTTAACGGTGTTCACAGGTTCAGTCATAACGAACCCAGGTTCGGGGTCAGGTGAAATACCTGACGGAAGCTATGATATCGGGTTTACTATCTACAAAAAAGATTCTGAGGAACCTTCTGTTATGTATGATTATGTCGATAAAAGCAGCGGGAAATTGACGGTGCAAGGCGGCAAGAAGATGGTCTCCTTCAAGCTGAATCAAAGCGCCGAAATTTTGTCCTTCAAGACCAAACAGAACGGAGCCCTTGTTGAGACAACAACGGTTAGCACCGACAAGGCTGCCAATACAAGAGTCGTGCAATTTGAAGTCAACGATCTGAACGCGAAACTCGATGGATGGGTCAAAATTTATTGGGTATTGCCAGCTCCAATAGGCATTTATGATCATGAATATGATGTCCAAATCGGCTTCAGCAACTTGCCGGGAAATCCAGGTCCTTCCGTAAATAAGGCTGCTTTGAACACGCTTCTGACGGATGCGCAAGCCAAGCATGATGCAGCTGTAGAAGGCAGTGCTAATGGTCAATATCCTGCCGGTTCGAAAAGCACGCTGCAAGCTGCGATCAACCAGGCAAGAGCGGTAGCAAATGATGCCGCAGCAACACAACTGCAAACGGATAAAGCCGTTGCTGATTTACATAGCGCATTAACAGCATTTACGGCTTCCGTCATCTCCAATACTGGATCAGGTACGTGGCCGGATGGAGAGTACAGCTCCAAATTCGCAATTTTCAAAAAAGGTACAGAAGAGCCATCCGTTATGATGGATTATGTCGATAAGGACAGTGGAAAAGTAAGGGTTAAAGACGGTAAGAAGTACGTCTCGTTTAAGCTGAACAAAAGTGCTGAAATTGTCTACTTCAAGACGAAGCAAAATGGTTCTCTTGAAGAAGTCAAAACGGTAAGCAGGGATACAGCAGCAAACACCAGAGTAGTAGAATTTGAAGTCAGCGATCTGACTACCAAGCTGGATGGCTGGGTGAAAATCTATTGGGTATTGCCGGAGCCTATCGGTGTTTACGATCATGAGTACGATGTGGATCTTGCATTTAGCGACTTCACCGTTGATTTGAGTAAAGCAATTCCGGACGGTCAATACAGCTTCAGCTATACAGCCTCCTCCTTAGAAGCGGGTGCCGACTTTAATGCCTATGCAGAACCGACAGGTGCGTTGAAGGTTCAATCCGGCAAAAAACTTGCTACATTAAAGCTGAAAAACGGAGCTACCGTAACCAAAATTCAACAGCTCTTCAGCGATGGCTCGAAGCAGGATGTTGTACCGCAATATGCGGCAAAACAAGCAGGAATCGTAAGAGTACTTGCTAGTGATAGCAGCACGAAAGAAGTTCAATTTGAAGTCAGTGATGTAAACGGTGTGTATCTTATCGACCTAAAAGCAGGCGATGGATCAGCACATACGTTTAAGCTTAGCCTTAACAAGGTGAGCCCTACTGGTACCGTGGATACTTCGAATCCTCCAAGTAGTGGAGGGAATACCGGAGGTAACACTGGAGGAGGCTCCAGCGGAGGTAGTGGCGGAGGCGTCGTAACGAACCCTAACGCTCTGGCCGATGGAAAATACACAATGAATTATTCGATTAAAAAGTACGGCACCGATGAGAGATCGGTAATGCAGGATTATGTGATCACTCCTGGTATTTTGACAGTGGAGGGCGGCAAGCAGTACTTCTCCTTCACGCTCAAGCAAAGCAAAGAAATTACCGACTTCAAGACAGAGGTAGGCGGCAGCTTGACGGATACAGAAGTTCTTAACCGGGATGAAGCGAAGAACACCAGAGACGTTCAATTCGAGGTTGCTGACTTATCCTCCCGTCTAAAAGGCTGGGTAAAGGTCGATTGGAAGGAGTTCAATTATTTCCACAACTACGACATTGATATTACGTTCGATAAATCGAGCGCCAAAAAGGTTAGTGCTTCGACGACATTGGGCGGAGGCGGCTCCGTGGTTGCTTCGCTAAAAGACGGAGAATACGATCTTGAGTTCAAAGTACTCCAGTACAGAAACAATCTGGAATCTGCCGTGAATGAGTATATCTCCCATCCCGGCAAGCTGATTGTAAAAGACGGGAAACGTCAAGTAGCCCTTACCCTTAATAATCATTCCAAAATGACTGATTTTAAAGTGGAAAAGGAAAAAATGATTGAAGCTACGGAATACGAGGCAGCCAAAAAAGAAATTATTATGGAATCCGCAACGGTAGCGAGCACGAACGAAGAAGCAAATCAACGTGTGGTTAAATTTGACATGAAAGACTTCACCAAGGCTCTCCATGCGCAAGTGGAAATGTCGGAGATTGATGAAGAAGCTGCAGCCAAACAAGCGGAAGCTCAGGCTCAAGCGAAGCAAAATCAATCTGAAGACGAAGATGGTTACATTAATACACTGCCACCGGTGAAAAAAGAGCTTATTGATGTAGACATTATGTTTGATATTGATGCTCTTGGTAAAAAAACAGGTGAAGAGACTGCGGAGCAGCCAACAGATTCAACAGAACAGCCGACAGCTCCAACGGAATCAACAAACGGATTGAAGGATATTCAAGATCACTGGGCCAAAACGTTAATTGAACGTGCTGTGTCTCTTGGGATTGTGAATGGCTACGAAGACGGTACGTTCCATCCGGATAGTGAGGTAAGCAGAGCAGAATTTACGGCAATGATCGGCCGTGCACTCAAACTGGAAGGTCAAAAGAGTGAATTGAATTTTGCCGACGCGGACCGCATTCCGGCTTGGGTAAAACCGACTGTTGCACAGGCTGTTAACCAAGGTATTATCAGCAGCTATGAAGATCAGACATTCCGTGCTGATCGTAAAATTACCCGCTCGGAAATCGCGGTCATTATCACTCGTGCATTAAAATTATCAGATGATTCCAAAGCGGTACTTCCATTCGCCGATGCGGAAGAAATTCCTCAGTGGGCTCGTGCTCAAGTCACTGCAGCAGTGGAGCTCGGGATGATTAACGGAAGAGAGAATAATCGTTTTGCACCGAATGCAAGTGCAACTCGTGCGGAAGCCGTAACGTTGATCCTGGCTATGCTGAACAATGTAAAAAAATAATGATGCAATAAAGCAACAATAGGATGACGAGGATGCCGGGCGACCGGCGTCCTCCCTATCTTTTAGGGGGAGGCGAGCAGAGCTTCATGCAAAGAGGAATCAGTTTGGCAGCAGTGATTGCTTTACTTTTTATGGTCATAGGATGCTCTTCCAGTACGAACGCAACCGCTTCTGAGGGAGATAGCTCCGATGGAAAGCGGATCATATCCACTACGGTTGCGGCAACTCAAATTATGGATGCCTTGGAACTCGATTTGGTGGGCATTCCCAAAAGCTACAAGGAGCTTCCGAAGCGATATGCAGGAGTTGTCGAGGTAGGCAATCCGATGAGCCCGGATATGGAATTGGTGAAGTCATTACAGCCGACGGATGTGCTATCTGTGACAACGTTGGAGTATGATCTCGCTCCCGTTTTCAAAAATGCAGGGGTAGAGGCTACGTTTCTGAACTTGACCAGTGTGGAACAAATGAACGAAGCCATTTTGAAGCTGGGAAGCAAGTATGATCGGGAGAAGCAGGCACAGGCTATTGTGAACAAATACAAGGAGAAAATTGCCGAAATTCAGAAATCGACAGAAGGGAAAAAGGCTCCAACGGTGCTTATTCTACTCGGTGTACCCGGAAGTTATTTAGTAGCAACGGAGAATTCCTATATCGGCAATCTGGTGAAGCTGGCTGGAGGGAAAAATATTGTGCAGGGAGAATCGGTTGAATATTTGGCCTCCAATACCGAGTATTTGCAGCAATCCAATCCTGATATTATTCTGAGGGCTGCCCACGGCATGCCGGATGAGGTCATCAAAATGTTTGATAAGGAATTTCAGAAGAACGATATTTGGAAGCATTTTGACGCTGTGAAAAACAATCGGGTTTATGATCTTGAGGAACGTTTGTTCGGAACAACAGGAAGTCTGGATGCGATAGAAGCATTGGACGTCGTTAAAAAAATGATGTATCCATAAGGCCATTCATCGGTGGATGATTTCAACCATAAATAAAAAAGGGCGTTATCCATGAATAAAACAATGATAAGTATCATTAGTGTCGTCCTGCTGCTTATAGTGGTCATTATTATTTCGGCAACGACAGGAAGCATTAAGGTGGGCAGCTGGGAGCTTGTCCAAGGCTTAATTACAGGAACGAACAAAAAAGTACAGGTCATTAAAGATCTGCGTATGCCCCGAATCATCATTGCGTCATTTGTCGGAGCTGCACTAGCTGTGTCGGGGGTGCTGCTGCAAGCAGTTATGAGAAGCTCCTTGGCTGACGCCGGGGTGATTGGTATCGCCTCTGGAGCGGGCTTTATTTCGATATTAACGGTGACATTATTTCCGGCGTTGTTCTATTGGATGCCGTTGTTTGCTTTTCTAGGCGGTGCGTTGGCCTGCTTCCTCGTATACACGTTCTCATGGAAAGGCGGACTCAGTCCGATTCGTATTATTGTCGTGGGGATTGCCATCAATGCGACGTTTAGCGGACTAGGACAATCATTTAGTTATCGGGGGAGCTATGCTGTCACTACAGTCAATCCCGTTACGACCTCGGTGTTTACTATGAAAACATGGAATGACGTACAGGTCATGGTCATTTATGGAACTATAGGGCTGCTGCTGGCTTTCTTGCTGTATTCGTGGTGCAACCTCTTATCACTGCAGGATAAATCGGCTAAAAATTTAGGGCTTCATGTAAATCGCGCCCGTCTATTCGTATCGATTGTTGCCGTTCTGTTGGCAGCAGTGGCTACGGCAATTGGTGGACTCATCGCTTTCGTGGGATTGCTGATTCCTCATATAGCCCGTCTGCTGGTAGGATCGGATCATAAAGTGCTGATTCCCTTCTCAGCTCTAGCAGGAGCATTGCTCATTTTGAGTGCCGATACGCTGGGAAGAACACTGCTCGCGCCTACGGAGATCCCGGCATCGATAATTATGACGGTCATCGGGGGCCCTTTTTTAATATTTTTGCTTAGAAAGAGTGATCGAATCTATGGAAATTAAGGACGTCACCTTTTCCTATGACAAGAAGAACAATCAGCTGAAATCGGTAACCGGAGAAATAGAAATGGGAAAGATCACGACGATCATCGGTCCGAACGGCTGCGGCAAATCGACACTGCTCGGTGTGATGTCCCAAAACTTTGCTCCACAGAGCGGGCAAATTGTTCTCGACGGGAAGCTGTTAAGCGGATATAAGCCGAAGGAGCTCGCAAGAAAGCTGGCTGTCGTCCATCAACAAAATGAGGCGCCTGCGGATTTAACGGTTGAGAAGCTGACGAGATTTGGCCGATTGCCTCACCAAAGCTTTTTCGCTCAGTCGAGCGAGGAGGACGAAGAAGCGATAGAATGGGCATTGTCATGCACGAATTTATTGTCTAAAAGAAATTTGACCATAGATCAATTATCTGGCGGTGAGAGGCAGCGAGTATGGATTTCTATGGCGCTAGCTCAAAAGACGAATATATTGTTTCTAGACGAACCTACGACCTATCTTGACATATATTACCAGATTGAACTGCTTGAATTAATAAAAATGCTAAATGAGAGCTTCGGACTGACCATATTGATGGTGTTGCATGACATTAATCAAGCCATTCGTTATAGCGATCAATTAATAGTTATGAAAAATGGGGAAATCGCCATGAAGGGTGAGCCTCATGCTGTTATCACGGAAGCGGCGGTCAAAGCCATTTATGGTGTCGATGTTCTTGTCAGAAATGAGAAGGATACCGGGTTCTACTTGGTGCCTGTAGGTATTTCATGAACTGGAGAAGCTGCTATCGAATAGGGTTGATCGCGCTTAGTATGCTTGGGATCACTTATGCTGTGTACCATCTCGTATTCGAGTATGCTGCAAGCCGACAGGTGATGGCTGAAGCTCAGGCTATTTACAGCTCAAGTGAACAACAAGAACAAGTAGATATCCCGAAGGATGAGGTACAACCGCGATTCAAGAAGCTGTTGAAGGTAAGTCCGGATCTGGTGGGCTGGATGCGGCTTCCTGATACTCTCATTGATTACCCCATCGTACAAGGGCAGGACAATGAGTACTACTTATATCGAAATTATAAGCAGCAGGAAATGAAGTCGGGTAGTATTTTCATGGACTATCGGAACAAGGAGATAGAGCCAAGCTTAAACACGGTAATTTACGGACATAATATGCATGATGGTTCCATGTTCGGTCAGTTAAAGCGATATACTGAACCTGCTTTTTTACAATCCCATCCCTCTTTTTCATATGAAACCTTACATGGCGACTATGTCGCAGAGATTTTCTCCGTATATTATACGACGACAGATGACGATTATATCCAGACGGATTTCAGCGGGAAGGAAGAATATGAGTCCTTTTTGCAGGCGATAAGCGAACGTTCATTGTTTACTATGGAAACGGTATTAACTGCGGATAGTCCTATTCTTACGCTCTCGACTTGCGATAGTACCATGGATCCCGAAGCGGGAAGGCTTGCAGTACATGCGAAGCTGTCAAAAAAATAGAGGGAATAAGCTTCAACAGCGTTTCATGGAATGATATTTGGTTATATAATAGTAAGAAAGCTTAATGTCAAAAGACCCTTGGAGGTCTTTTTTTGCTATAAGTGAAGAGAAGTTCCTATTGGTGAGAGGAGACCAATCCTTGATAGGGATTTTCCCTCATGACTGGAAATGATAGGTTTTGCAGAGCAACCAGATAAGAGGCATAATAGCAATTAAAGGATCCTTTTCGATGAGAAAGTAAGAAAATCTAACATTTCCTTTATAAAGTTACTGCATGGTAGCGCGGTATTGTGTTAAAATATGCAGTATGACCAAGATGAGGATGGAGGAGAACCATGTCGGATTCAGGCAGCTTGTTAAACAAAAATACGTCGAACAACCTACTGCGTAGAGATGTAAGATTCTTGGGGCATATCCTGGGAGAAGTGCTGGTTCATCAAGGCGGTAACGAATTATTAGCCATCGTAGAGCAGATCAGAGAGATGAGTAAGAACCTTCGGGCCCAATTTTCTCCTGAAAGCTTTGCTGAATTTAAAGAGACTATAAATTCTTTGGCACCTGAGAAGAGACATCAGGTTATTCGTGCATTCGCTATTTATTTTCAACTTGTTAATATTGCGGAGCAAAACCACCGTATTCGCCGAAAAAGAGATTATGAGCGTTCTGCGGGTGAAAATGTCCAGCCAGGTTCTATTGAAGATGTAGTGCGTGATTTGAAACAGCAGCAAATTCCTGCAACAGAGGTTCAAGAGATCATTCAAGGAATTTCTCTGGAATTGGTTATGACAGCACATCCTACAGAAGCGAGCCGTCGTGTTGTTCTGGATATTCATCAACGTATCGCTAATGATGTTATGGAGCTTGATAACCCTAGCCTGACATTCCGCGAGCGTGAGCAGCTGAGAGCCAACCTGCTTGGCGAAGTCGTAACCTTATGGCAAACTGACGAGCTTAGAGACCGTAAACCGACGGTTATCGACGAAGTTCGCAACGGGATGTATTATTTTGACGAAACCTTGTTTGACGTGCTTCCTGATGTGTATCAGGAGCTGGAGCGGGTTCTTGCCAAATATTATCCGGAAGAAGATTGGCATGTACCGGTGTACATGAAGTTCGGCTCCTGGATTGGTGGCGACCGTGACGGCAATCCGTCCGTAACCTCCGATGTAACTTGGGAGACGCTGACGATGCAGCGCGAGCTGGCGCTTGAGAAATATGCCGAGCTGCTGCAAAATTTCAAGAAGCATATGAGCTTCAGCAAAAATATCGTAGATGTAACGCAAGAGCTGCTGGATTCCGTTGAGCAGGATCGTCAACAAGTGGAACTTCGTTCCAATGAAGTATGGCGCAATGAGAAAGAACCGTATCGTATCAAGGTAACTTATATGATCGAGAAGATCCTTCGTGCGGCAGATTCCAATGCTAGCCCGGCTCAAAAATACAATAATCCTGAAGAGTTCCTGACGGATCTGAAAATCATTGAGCGCAGCTTACGTAATCATTATGCGGATTTTATTGCGGATGAATACGTAGAGAAGCTGATTCGCCAAGTAGAGCTGTTCGGATTCCATCTGGCTTCGCTGGACGTAAGACAGCATAGTAAAGAGCACGAAGCGGCAATGACGGAAATTTTGGCTAAAATGAGCATCTGCCCAAATTATGCAGAGCTTAGTGAGAATGATAAAATCAGCTTGTTGAGCGACTTGTTGAACGAGCAGCGTCCGATCACTTCCCCTTATATGGATTATTCGGAATCCACGTTGGAATGCCTGAATGTGTACCGGATTATTAAACAAGCCCAACAGGAGTTCGGACGCAACTGTATCTCCAGCTACCTGATCAGTATGACGCAGGGAGCAAGCGATCTTTTGGAAGTGCTCGTGTTCGGAAAAGAAGCGGGCTTGTATCGCCAAGAGAAGGACGGTTCGGTTATCTGTACTTTGCAGTCCGTGCCGTTGTTTGAGACTATTGACGACCTTCATGAGGCTCCGGATATTATGCGTACGTTGTACAAAATTCCGGCTTATCGTAATAGCTTGAATAGCACGAATCATTTGCAGGAAATCATGCTGGGTTACTCCGACAGTAACAAAGACGGGGGCGTAATCACAGCGAACTGGGAGCTTCGGGTTGCTCTTCGCAGCATTACCGAGGCAGCTAAGGAATTTGGTGTTAAGCTCAAGTTCTTCCATGGTCGCGGCGGCGCATTGGGTCGTGGTGGAATGCCTCTGAACCGCAGTATTTTGGCACAACCGGCTGACACGATCGGCGGCGGAATCAAAATTACGGAGCAGGGCGAAGTCTTGTCTTCCCGTTATTCCATGAAAGGGATCGCTTATCGCAGCTTGGAGCAAGCTACATCAGCTCTGATCACTGCTGCGCTAAACGCTCGTAATCCGCAAGCGGAAGTAACCGATCCTCAATGGGAAGACATTATGAGAGATATTTCGGAGAATGCACAAACGAAGTACCAGGATTTGATTTTCCGTGATCCAGATTTCATGACCTTCTTTAAAGAGTCTACACCGCTACCGGAGGTTGGTGAGCTTAATATTGGCTCCAGACCGTCGAAGCGTAAAGGAAGCGACAAATTCGAAGATCTTCGTGCTATTCCTTGGGTATTTGCTTGGACGCAAAGCCGTTACCTGCTACCGGCCTGGTATGCAGCGGGCAGCGGACTTCACAGCTACTACCAAGGTAAAGAAGAGAATCTCGCTGTACTTCAGGATATGTACCAGAATTGGTCGTTCTTCCGCTCATTGATCGACAATTTGCAAATGGCTTTAGCTAAAGCAGACTTGTTGATTGCCAAAGAATACGGAAGCATGATTAAAGATACGGCGATCGCTGATCGTATTTTCAATTTAATCAGTGAAGAATATGATCGCACTTCGGCGTTGATCTTGAGCATTACGGGCCAACAAGAGATTTTGGATAACGTTCCGGTCATTCAAGAATCAATCCGTTTGCGCAACCCTTATGTTGATCCGCTTAGCTATATGCAGGTTCAACTGTTGTCCGAGCTTAGGGCACAAAGAGAACAAAGTGAAGATGATACCTTGCTGCTTCGCGAAGTGCTCTTGACGATTAATGGCATTGCTGCAGGGCTTCGGAATACGGGCTGATGGATGCGGTATCCGGAAATTCCAAGCTTTAGCACCGGGTTATATAGTCGGGTGGCCTCATTAGGCTGCCCGGCTTTTTTTCTTAAGCAGCTATTACGCAGCAATGTCCTGTTTGATAATCGAAGCACCCCAAGTAATCGGAAAAAGCTTCTAAGAAATGCTTCACTTTTTGGGGATGTATTTGTGAAACGGGATTGATCTTCATCCGTAGGAAATAAGGTATAAGGTCAGTTCATTCCAATGCGGACTTTATGATAGGCATACCAGGAACAGAATCCGGTTATCGGGGAAATAAAGATGCCGCTGAGCGGGTTTCTTTACTGTTTTTTGGAAAAACTGTACATGGAGTGCAGTGATTTGGTATGATTTTCATATTGGCAGGAATCGTTCACGTGAGTAAGCGGGAAGTGTCCTAACGGTTTCGACGCGAGAACTTCAAATCGGAATCGGAAGTCTGGAGGAATGTCGTTTGAACGAAATGGATGTTAGGCTCGCCAAGTTAGCCCGCAAAGGAGATCGGGTTGCCTTTGCCGAGCTGGTGGAGCTGTATAAGGACAAAATCTTTCACCTCGCTAACCGGATGCTGCACAACCGGCATGAGGCGGAGGAAATTGTTCAAGAAACCTTTTTAAGAGTGTATACGAACCTGGAACGCTATGATGAAAATCAAAAATTTTCTACTTGGATTTACCGAATCGGTACAAACCTTTGTATAGATCGTCTGCGTAAGCGAAAAGCCACTTATTCACTGGATGCGGAAATGAATGATGGAGAAGGTACGGATTGGTACGCAATGCTCCCAAGTAACGAAGAAACGCCGGATGAACAGGTCGTGTTGAGCGAAACACAGACCGAAATCCGCAAGTCCATCGACACGCTGCCGGAAAAATACAAAGCGGTCGTTATTTTGCGTTATTTGCAGGATTTGTCGCTGCAGGAGATAAGTGATGTTCTGTCCATGCCAGTGACGACTATTAAGACGAGGTTACACCGCGGCAGGGAATATTTACGTAAAAAATTAGAAACGATTTTGTGATTTTTATTGAAACAAATTGAATTGTCATACGTAATGTACTACACAAGCTTTCATGGACATAGAAAGGAGTGGCTCAATATGAATTGCAGTGAGGCCCTTCCTTTAATGCACGAATATATGGATGGCGAATTGAAGGGTAGTGAAGCCTTAGCATTAAAAGAGCACTTGCTTGCTTGTCCGGCTTGTCGAGAGCGCCTGAAGCAGCTTGAGAAGGTCGAAGCGCTCATTCAAGCGTGGCCACAGCAAGGAGTGCCATCCGGGCTAACAGAACGCATTATGCGAGCTTTACCCCCAGAAAAACGCAAAAATCCTTGGTGGCAGTGGGTTCGCCGTCATCCGGCCGCATCGGTTGCGGCAGTGTTTGTTCTCGTGATGATGGGCAGCTTCATGTCATTGTGGAATGAGGATACAGAGCTTTTGGTGAAGGGCTCAGATCTTCAATCGGTCGTCATTAAAGGAGATACGGTATACGTTCCGGAAGGCAAGACAGTGGCCGGCAATTTGATGGTGGAGAACGGAAAGCTGCAGGTGGATGGGGATATTAAGGGCAATATCGTCATTATCGACGGCTCTGTCGTAATGGCCTCTACAGCTCACATTTCCGGTCAAATAACTGAGGTGGATCAAGCGTTTAGCTGGCTTTGGTACAAAATGAACGACTGGGCTTCTACCATATCACAATCAAAGTAGTTCATACGAACCATTTTTCAAAAATCCTCCCTAATTGACTTTGATAAGGGGAGGGTTTTTTGTTCATATTGTGGTATCATGAAATGAAGGGATTAGAGACAAAATATAGCCAAATCCCAGTTGGGGGCCAGTGCAATGGATTTCATAACTGCCATCAGTATTAAAGACATTGTTGATATATTAATTGTAAGCTATGTCATATATAATTTAATTATATTGGTCAGAGGAACTCGTGCTGTCCAACTGCTGCAAGGGATTTTTATCGTCGTCTTGACCTGGGCGCTCAGTATTTGGTTTAAGCTGAGTACGCTTCAGTGGATGATGAACCAGATGTTCACCTTTGGGGTCCTTGCGGTGATTATTATTTTTCAGCCGGAGCTTCGCAAAGCGTTGGAGCAGCTCGGCCGCGGCACTCTGTTCAGTAGATCGGCCTCTGAGGATGATCAGGAGCTGAACCGACGGGTCGGTGAAGTAATTAAAGCGGTCAATTATTTAGCACGTAGAAAAATAGGGGCGTTAATTGTTTTTGAACGGGAAACCGGCTTAAAGGATTACATAGAATCCGGCATTTCCATCGAATCGCATATCAGCTCAGAGCTGCTGATAAATATCTTTATTCCGAATACCCCATTGCATGACGGCGCAGTCTTAATAAGACGCAATCAGTTGATGGCAGCAGGATGTTACTTGCCTCTATCTGAAAATCCTTTTATCAGCAAGGAGCTGGGTACACGTCACCGCGCGGCTATTGGGATGAGTGAAGTATCCGATGCCATATGCGTTATTGTTTCGGAAGAAACCGGACAAGTTTCCCTTGCCATGAACGGCCATGTCCTTCGGGATATTAAAGAAGAATCGCTGCTGTCCAAGCTGTTTGAGGAGCTTAAATCGAAGACGAAGACGAAGGAAAAAAGCTCCATTTGGAAATGGAGGCTGCGGTAATGATGGATCGTTGGTTGCGCAACACGAATGTGGTGAAAGTTATTGCATTAATCATTGGTATTCTGCTGTGGGCGGTCGTTCATATGGAGGACAGTACGCTTTCAGGTACTGGAGGCACTGGAGTTAGAGAGGAGAAAATATCTAACGTTTCCGTGACGCCGAAATACGACAGCAACCAGTTTTATGTGGAGTCAATAGATCCTGCTCAAGTAGTATTAACTATATCGGGTAAGGATGCTGCGCTTAAAAAGGCGCTGAGCACCAGCAATTATTCCGTTGAGCTTGACTTGACAAAATACGGTAAGGGTGAGCATATACTGACCCTAACGCCAGTCGGATTCCCGCCTAATGTTACGGTGAAAGTGAGCCCTTCCAGTGCCAAGGTCGTCATTGACGAGAAGTCGAACAAACAGATGCCTGTTACAGTCAATGTGACTGGAATCCCGGCCGTAGGGCTTAAGGCAGGACAACCGATCGTTAAGCCGAATAAAGTCACAGTTACTGTGCCAAGTGGCAATGTGGACTCCATTGAATCCGTTAGGGCGGATGTCAGTGTGGAGAAGGCTCAATCTCCAGTATCCAGCAAGGCACGTCTTGTTGCCTATGATAAAAATGGTAAAATCATGGAAATGGCAACTATCAATCCAGCCGTAGTTGAGGTCGAGGTTCCGATCACGAGTCCATTTACGAGCGTTCCGCTCCAGCTGAAGCTGGTGGGAGAACCGCCGCGGGGATTCAGTGTAGCTTCTCTTCAGCAAAATACGGATAAGGTGACTGTATATGGGCCCCAAGACGTACTGAACCGTATGGAATATTATGAGGGACCAAGTGTGAATCTAGGGGAATTGAAGGAAGAAAAGGAATATACACTCACACTGGATATCCCTTTACGAAATAAAGTGACTCAGCTGGACCCGGCTAAGGTGGAGGTTAAGATCAATATTGTTCCTTCAGCTACCAAGACGCTGGAGCAGATCCCACTATCTATCGTCGGGCAGAACGACGGCTTTGACACAAAAGTGGTTTTACCGGAATCCGGCAAGATTAATCTTCTCGCTGAGGGAGCACAGGCTATATTAGACAAAGTAAAGGCAGCTGATGTGCAGGCGATTCTGGATGTTAGCAACCTGCCTCCGGGCCGCCATGAACTGCCAGTCGTGTTTAACTTGCCGACGTTCATTAAAAAAGGACCTCAGCAGGATTTCAAAGCGACAGTGGAAATCAGCGCGAAACAGCAATAAGAATTCGTTACAAAGCATAGCATGGGAGCAGAAGGAGAGAGTAAATTTATGGGGAAATATTTTGGAACTGATGGTGTACGGGGCGTTGCGAATCAGGAGCTAACGCCCGAGTTAGCATATAAGATTGGCCGCTGCGGCGGATATGTATTGGCAGGACAGGTGGAAAAGCCGAAAGTCATTATCGGGCGAGATACCCGTATTTCAGGAACGATGCTTGAAGCGGCGTTGGTAGCGGGACTATTGTCCATAGGCGCGAATGTCGTTCGAATTGGCGTTGTTTCGACGCCAGCTGTGGCTTATTTGACTCGTTTGCTGAAGGCGGATGCCGGTGTTATGATCTCGGCTTCCCACAATCCTGTGGAGGATAATGGGATTAAGTTTTTTGCTGGGGACGGTTACAAGCTCTCGGATGAAACGGAGCTAGAAATCGAGCGTTTAATGGATGCTCCAGTAGATGAGCTGCCGCGGCCAGTAGGTGGCGATCTTGGAACGGCTATTGACGATGAGCAAGCTAAATATCAATATTTGGACTATATCAAGTCGACTGTTAAATCTTCGTTTACAGGGCATAAAATCGTATTGGACTGTGCAAACGGATCCGCTTATGAGCTTGCACCGAAAGTATTCGAGGCCTTGGGAGCCGAAGTCATTACTATTGGTGCGGAACCGAACGGGCGCAACATTAACGACCATTGCGGATCTACGCATCCTGAGACGCTGCAGAAGGTTGTCGTTGAACAAAAAGCAGTGTTAGGCCTGGCTTTTGACGGAGACGCTGACCGGTTGATCGCGATAGACGAGAACGGCGCTGAAATCGATGGAGACTTCATCTTGAGCATCTGTGGGCACGCTTTGAATCAGGCGGGACAGTTGAATCACAGTACGATTGTAACGACCGTTATGAGCAATATCGGCTTTTTCAAAGGGATTGAGTCGGTAGGCTTGAAGGCTGCCAAAACTGCCGTTGGTGACCGTTACGTGATGGAAGAGATGCGCAAGGGCGGCTATAATCTCGGTGGAGAGCAGTCCGGGCACGTGATTTTCCTTGATTACAATACAACTGGTGACGGCATTTTAACCGCACTGCAGTTAATGGACACAGTGGTTCAATCGGGCAAGAAACTCAGCGATTTAAAAGGTATTATGCGCAAATATCCACAAAAGCTCGTTAACATTCGTGTAGCAGACAAGAGCAAGTGGAAAGAGAATGCTGCGATAGATGAAGCGATCCGTAAAGTAGAGACAGAGCTCGGAGATAACGGGCGCGTGCTGGTAAGACCGTCTGGAACGGAATCTTTGATTCGTGTTATGGCAGAAGGCCCGGACAAAGCACAAGTCGAGGCTTACGTGCAGGATATTGCTGATGTTATTGAAAAGGAACTAGGCTAAGCATTAAATAGATAGATTAATAGAAGATTCTCTGATGTGATACGTTAGAGAATTTTCTATTTTTTAGCTGACGTATGAAAACATCATGAAAATATAAGTTGCACATCCACATCAAAATGAATAAGATGATAATATGCTTTTCACTCAGATGGAGAAAGGTGGGTAGAGGTTGCTAATATTAACAGCGCCAGAACTTATGAGGGTATCTGCATAGATAAGAGTTCATTGCGTATGAACCAGGACGATCTATTGCCAGATGGCCGTTTGTAAGTTGACGAGGTGAAGGTGTTCGAAACATTCGGCGGGGACCTTCCGGTAGGCGATCACTACCGATAAGCTGGAACGCAAAACGTTAGGGTGACTTGGCGTACAAGGGTTCAGCATGACGAGGAATGACGAGACAGGTTTTTAAATATCAGGAGGTTCTATCCCTTATGTGCGGTATTGTTGGATACGTTGGTAAACGTAATTCTCAAAATATATTAATTGAAGGTTTGAAAAAGCTAGAGTATCGCGGTTATGATTCCGCTGGAGTTGCCGTATTTACAGAAAACGGCTTGGAGGTAAAGAAATCGAAAGGCCGGTTGGCAAACTTGGAATCGAAGCTAGGAGAAACTCCATTGAACGGTTCGATCGGAATCGGCCATACTCGCTGGGCTACTCATGGCAAGCCATCGGATGTGAATTCCCATCCTCACACGGACAACACGAATAAATTTTCTGTTGTTCATAACGGAATCATTGAAAATTATGTAGCTTTAAAAGAAGAGCTTACGGCTAAAGGACATGTATTCGTGTCGGAAACGGATACGGAAGTCATCTCACATCTGATTGCAGAATTGTATGAAGGTGACATAGTAAAAGCAGTTCAACAAGCGGTTAAACGCATGAGCGGCGCATTTGCTTTAGGTGTGCTTACCGAATATGAGCCTGATAAATTAGTTGCTGTTCGTTTGTCCAGCCCGTTGATTATTGGCGTTGGCGAAGGCGAGAATTTCATTGGTTCGGATATTCCCGCGATTCTGGATTATACACGTAACGTATACATCTTGAATGACGGTGAAATGGCCGTTTTGACGAAAGACGGTGTCGAATTAATGACTTTGGAAGGGAATTTTATTTCCCGGGAATTATTTTATGTCGATTGGGACATTATTACGGCGGAAAAAGCTGGATTTGATCACTTTATGATGAAAGAAATTCATGATCAACCGAAAGCTTACCGTGATACAATGGGAGCCCGTTTGGATTCTACTGGAACCAAGGTTATTCTGGATGAAGCTAAAATGACCGAAGAGCAAATTCGTTCCATTCGTAATGTTCATATTATCGCATGTGGTACAGCTTATCATGCAGGTCTGGTTGGTAAAAGCGTTATTGAGAAGCTGGCTAGAATCCCGGTGGAAGTGGATGTTGCTTCCGAGTACCGTTATCGCGAGCCGATCATTAACAAAGATACGCTTGTTATCGTCGTGAGCCAATCCGGTGAAACGGCTGATACTCTTGCAGCGCTTCGTGAAGCTAAGCGTAACGGCGCTGCTGTTCTTGCTATCACTAACGTAGTAGGAAGTTCGGTTGCCCGCGAAGCGGATCATGTGATCGTGACTTGGGCAGGTCCTGAGATTGCGGTTGCTTCGACCAAAGCGTACACTTCTCAATTAATCGCGTTCTATCTGTTTGGTCTTTATTTGGCTCAAACATTGGGGACGAAGGATGAGAGCTACATTGCGAACGTTATCTCCGAAATGAAGCTGCTTCCTGAGAAAGTGGAACAAATTTTGGAGCAGGGTGACAGCATCAAGGAATGGGCTGAGGAAGTAGCAGCACACAACAACCTGTTCTTCATCGGAAGAGGTTTGGACTATGCCGTAGCACTGGAAGGTTCTTTGAAATTAAAGGAAATTTCTTACATTCACTCTGAGGCATATGCAGCAGGCGAACTGAAGCATGGTACGTTGGCTTTGATCGAGGATGGAGTGCCTGTTATCGCACTAGGTACTCAAGAGGATCTGCTTGAGAAAACCATTAGCAATATTAAAGAAGTAAAAGCGCGCGGCGCTCATGTATATGGAGTGAATGCGGAAGGCGAGTCTGAGCTTGTTAAAGCGGTTGACGGATTGTTTACTATTCCTGCGACGCTGCAGCTTCTGAGCCCTGCTTTGTCTGTAATTCCTTTGCAGTTATTGTCTTACTACGCTTCCTTAGCCCGCGGCAACGATGTTGATAAGCCTCGTAACTTGGCTAAGAGTGTAACGGTTGAGTAATGTTAGTGATCTAAATTAGTTTTTTTACAGCATTATGAGGGTAGCCCTGATGAATTGATATCAGAGGGCTGCCCTCATTTTTGTCTAGAGAAGTTTAATGAGGATGCTTGAAAAAACCAAATGAAAGGCTGCCGACAAAGATCGGTAGCCTTTTTCTCAGGGGCAAGAGGACCGCGCGAGAAAGAAGTAATTATATTCCTGATTAATCCATCATCTTCATCAAAGCTTCATCATGTCTTCATGGTTCCTTCATGATCCAAATGGCTGTCAGTGATATGATTTCTTTATAAATAAATAGAATTATTGTAGACAACTAAAGATTTGCTGTATGCATTTCCTTAAGGAGCTATATAATTCTCAAACTACATTTAGGAGGAAATGAATTATGTCTCTCATTGGAACTGAAGTAAAACCGTTCAAAGCATCAGCTTATCAAAATGGTAAGTTTATCGAAGTTACAGAAGCCGATCTGAAAGGGAAGTGGAGTGTAGTTTGCTTCTATCCTGCAGACTTTACATTCGTTTGCCCTACCGAGTTAGAGGATCTTCAAAATCAATACGAGACCCTAAAAGGACTCGGGGTTGAAGTATATTCCGTTTCCACGGATACTCATTTTACACATAAAGCATGGCACGACAGCTCAGAAACTATCGGCAAAATCACCTACGTTATGATAGGAGATCCTTCACACACGATTTCCCGTAACTTCGATGTGTTGATCGAGTCCGAGGGTGCTGCCGATCGCGGAACTTTTATCATCGATCCTGATGGTGTTATTCAAACGGTTGAAATTAACGCTGGTGGCATTGGCCGCGATGCAAGCATTCTTGTTAGCAAGGTTAAGGCAGCACAATATGTTCGCAACAATCCGGGTGAAGTTTGTCCAGCTAAATGGCAGGAAGGTGCGGAAACACTTAAGCCAAGCCTTGATCTCGTAGGAAAGATTTAAGGGGTGTGAAATAATGATACTGGACGCAGATATTAAGGCACAACTAAACCAATACCTTCAGCTTATGGAAGGCGACGTGCTAATCAAAGTTAGCGCAGAGTCTGATGCGGTATCTACGGATATGCTGGCCTTAGTAGAGCAAATATCCAGCATGTCGTCCAGAATTAAGGTAGAAAAAACAAAATTGCCGAGAACGCCGAGCTTTAGTGTGAACCGTGTTGGCGAAGATACTGGGGTGACTTTTGCGGGTATTCCGCTGGGACACGAATTTACTTCATTAGTATTAGCTCTGCTGCAGGTTAGCGGAAGAGCTCCAAAGGTTGAACAGAACGTTATTACCCAGATTAAAAACCTAAGCGGCGAATATCATTTTGAATCTTACATTAGCTTGAGCTGCCACAACTGTCCTGATGTAGTTCAGGCGCTGAACTTAATGAGCATCCTCAATCCAGGCATTACACATACTATGATCGACGGCGCAGCGTTTAAAGCAGAAGCAGAGAGCAAAAACATTATGGCAGTGCCATCTGTTTACCTAAATGGTGAATTCTTCGGTAGTGGCCGTATGACGCTTGAGGAAATTCTTGCTAAGGTGGGTAATGCTCCCGATGCTTCCGATTTTGCTAATAAGGACCCATACGATGTGCTTGTCGTTGGAGGAGGCCCAGCTGGTGCAAGTGCAGCGATCTATGCGGCGCGTAAAGGCATTCGAACAGGCATTGTTGCTGATCGTTTTGGTGGTCAGGTCATGGACACCGTGGGTATTGAGAACTTTATTAGTGTTAAATATACCGAAGGTCCTAAGCTTGCAGCAAGTCTTGAAGAGCATGTGAAAGAGTATGGAATTGATGTAATGAAATTACAGCGTGCCAAGAGTTTGGCAAAAAAGGACTTCATCGAAGTTGAACTCGAAAATGGTGCTGTTCTAAAGAGTAAGGCCGTAATCCTTTCAACAGGTGCTCGTTGGCGTAATGTTGGAGTACCGGGCGAAGCAGAGTTCAAGAACAAAGGTGTAGCATACTGCCCACATTGTGACGGTCCTTTGTTTGCTGGTAAGCACGTAGCGGTTATTGGCGGTGGTAACTCTGGTATTGAGGCGGCGATTGATCTCGCAGGCATTGTGAGCCATGTAACGGTCCTTGAGTTTATGCCGGAGCTTAAAGCTGATGCTGTATTACAAAAGCGTCTTTACAGTCTGCCTAATGTAACGGTTCTAACGAACGTTCAAACCAAAGAAATTACGGGTACTGATAAGGTTAATGGCATATCCTACATTGAACGTGACACAGGAGCAGTTCAGCATATTGAATTGCAGGGTGTGTTTGTTCAGATCGGACTTGTACCCAATACCGATTGGTTAGGCGATACGGTCGAACGCACTCGCATCGGCGAGATCGTTGTAAATAGCCATGGCGCTACGAACGTACCTGGAGTGTTTGCTGCAGGTGATTGTACAAACAGTCCGTATAAGCAGATTATTATTTCTATGGGTTCTGGTGCTAATGCAGCCTTAGGTGCATTCGATTATCTAATCCGCAATTAAAGAATGAGCAGCACGCAAACTCAAATTCAGATACAATAGGGGAAAGAGAAGAGGGAAACAAGGAGTCATCCTTGCCCCTAGCTCTATCCCCTTCTTTGTTGTGATTTATAAATAACCTTATAGGAACGATGCAGATGAAAATGGAGTTTGAAAATAATACGATTGAATTTAATGTTGTATATGGCATTAGAAAAAAGATTACGATTCAAATCGATTCTATGGGTTTCATAACCGTTAAAGCTCCTAATGATACAAGTAAGGAAGTGGTTATGAGTGCTGTGAAACAGCATGGGGAAAGAATCTTGGAAAAATTACATCTCATTGCTCAAGCTCGAGAAACACCAAAGACAAGAGATTATCAAGATCAAGGAAAGTTTCTTCATCTTGGAAAATATTATTTTCTTCATGAGTTAATCGAGACTGATGGATTAAATGAAGAAGAGTTGAAAATACGTCTAAAGAAGTTTTATTTCTCAAGCTGTAAGAAGATTGTAGGAGAACGAGTCAAAATTTATCAAACACAACTGAAAGTAAAACCCAAAACGATTGAGGTCGAGGAGTCTAAAACCAAGTGGGGAAGCTGCAGCTCGGATAAAATAATAACTTTTAATTATCGTTTAGCTATGGCTCCAATTGAAGTTATAGATTATGTAGTGATCCATGAACTGTGTCATCTCACTCATATGAATCATGATCGATCATTTTGGAGACGAGTAGGAAGCATTATGCCGGATTATAAAGAAAAGGAAGCGTTCTTGGCAAGGTATGGTCAGGCTATGACACTTTGAGCCTATCTAGAGTCTTTAACGGGATTCTAGTTTTTTTTGCTTTGTTTAAAGTTTAGTGTGATTCAATCCATACGGTAGAGAAAACTTTAGCAAGAAATCGGAGTATAATTAGGTAGTTTTATCCATTCGAGAGATGATTATGAAAGGAAGTGAGAAACAAATGAGATGGACGAAAGCGCTAATCGGAACGATATTCAGCCTTCTAACATTCATGGTAACATCCATCACGGCGAACGCGGAGATGTTTCCTACAGATACGCCCGAATCGGGACGGGTACCGTCAGAAATTACGTTGCTCGCGAATACGCCATACTATGACAAGTATGAAAATTCAGGAGGACCACCGGAAGGAGTTTTGGCTCCGCAGGTGGTTCAGGTCGTTATTGGAGGTATGCCATGGTCGAGTCAGTATAACTGGTGGAAGATTCATACCAAGTTCGGCGACAAGTGGATCAACGTGCAGTCCAAAAATTTAGATGTGCCGCCGCCGAAGTCGGTATCCCTTTTGGAAAATACACCGATTTATGCAAATCCTGAAGCGGACGAGGAGCCTACTGCAATACTGTCGCCACAAGACGTAGACGTTGTCGGCTCGCAAAAGCAATGGTTCGCTGCGAATGGGTACGACGATAATACAATGAAGTGGCTACAAATTCATACGACTTGGCTCGGTGATCAATGGATACGAATACCGCTTAATCGAATAGGGAATGTACATGAACTAGACGAGAAGCATACTTTTTAAATGAGGGCGGTTTACAAAATGTTATTTCACATGTAGCAGGCGAATTTGTCTCACCGTTTTTTGACGCCCTGTATAAGGTGGAAACGGATAAAGGACCGCAATGGCTTCCGTCGCGCGGCATGAAGATTACCGAAAAAAAGGAACCTATTCAGCTCGAAACGCGAACGACATTGTTCGTCAATCCGTATCCTTACGGTGATGAAATAGCCATACTTGACCCTCAGACCGTGGAGTCTTTCGAACAGATTGATCATAATAATTATTGGTACACTTCTGACAATCCGGTTTGGTATCACGTACATACTTCGTCGGGAGAAGGCTGGATCAACAAGCAATTTGCTGATCCGATCGACGCCAAGCCAACTCTGGTAACCATTCAATTAAATGCTAATACGGAGCTAATGAGCTATCCGACATCAGGCATTTGGTACAAATTTGCTCAATTGTCTCCGCAGGTCGTTCACCCATCGCTTTATTGGGACGATAAGCAGGGAAATCGCTGGTATCAGGTCGATTCCTATGTTGGGAAAACATGGTTTTCACTTAACCCATATACGGATCGCATTGTGCAGCCCGGAACCGAACAAGCAATACAGCTATCGTTTTACACGCAATATTACAATAGCGCACGGATAAGTGGGGATGAGCTCCTGATCCAGGATCGGAAGGTCGGCTACAGAAAGGATAGTACTTGGTTTGTCTCGCTTCCGTTTCTTTCTGAAGGCTTCCGTTACACTCTCAATGATTCGGATGGCAGCTTTACTTTTACAAGTAAAATGGGGTATGCGTTCCGGGTTAAACCAGAATCAAATACCGCAACCACGTTGTGGCAAGGAGCTGATAGTCGCTCCGTGAAACTAACCAAAGCGCCAGTGCGAGTGGCAGACGAGCTTTACTTGGATACTGCTGATATTCGGACGCTGTTCGGCTCCCTGATTTCCGAGAATGGCTCAGACATTGCCTTTTGGCTTCAAGCCTATAACGTCGCTGCACCTGACATTCCTTACTCTATAGACAAAGAGAAGTTGAAAATAAGCGCATCCTTGGTTGATAATACGCAGCTGCTCAAGTCCGACGCTAACGAAGATCGTCCGAAGCTAGTGGTCGAAGACCGCGGGGGGACTTATGATACTGCCGTTCAGGCTGGGGTTGAATGGGTTGCACCGCTTCGAACGGATCAGGCTTTGTATCAGTTAAATGCTGTAAAGCAGTTGAAGCAAGGGGGAAATGATCTTAGAGCTGTAATAAAAATCGGTGAGCGGATATTGTGGCAGCAAGATTTCAAAGTCACCTTTACTCAGTAATCTTGTTTCAGGTCGCCGCTATACGGCAGAGGAACCGATAGCGGTAGTTAAATAACAAATCAAATGAGCAGGAGCTTTGTGGGCCTGCTTGTTTTATTGCGCGAAAAGCGGGACTGAGATAGGTGTCGAATTTGATTTGTCTTCCAATTATTATTTGTTATGGTAAAATATACTTCCTATATCTTTTAATAATTAGGAGGACACATGAAACCAATAAGAAATTCCGCTAAAGCAATCATAGTCGAAGATGGCAAAGTGTTATTAACCAAAAACAAGGATGATGCAGGATTCTTTTATTTATTTCCGGGTGGCGGACAAGACCATGGAGAAGAATTGAAGGATGCCGTCCTAAGAGAATGCTTAGAGGAGATCGGCGAAAGCGTGGTAGTTCATGATCTAGTCTACGTGCGGGAATATATCGGGAAAAATCATGAGTTCGCTTCATGGGATGCCGAAGTTCATCAGGTCGAATTTTATTTTAAATGCTCATTAGCATCCAGCGATTCAACAATTACTAACGGTGCGAATCCTGATGAAGCCCAGGTGGGCGTTGAATGGATTGAAATGAAAGACATTGATGAAATTAGATTGTATCCAAAGCCGCTTGGTAAAATTTTAAAGAACAATATAATAGAAGCTTGTTATTTAGGTGATATGAATTAAATTAACCTTGATAGTGCACGCGGCTTCTAACTCGATATGGGTAAACGGCCTAATTAGAGTTCCTCAAAAATGCTTCATTAAAGTCCCCTTCCCTTCTGTGTACTGTGAAACCAAATTTAAGTCCTTCTACAGGCTTAACACATAATTTCCCATAATGTTACGATAACATGTCCATAATCTTTCGGTACATTAAGTGTGTAAGGAAGACACATTCCTTAAAACACATAAACCGGAAGGAGTTTTCAATCATGAAAACAAATCAATGGAAACGCCGTTTAACTCATACTAGTCTGGTCGCCGCTATGCTTACAATGGCTATCGGAGGTACAGGAAGTGCATTTGCTGCTGATAACACAGACCAGAAAGAGGCCCAAATGGCTACGGTAGTTGCACAGCCTGCAGTTAAAATCTCATCGTCCTTTGCTTTTGGAGGTAGCTCGAACATGCTGCTTCAGCCCGCTTTACAGCGGAACTATTTGAAGCTGTTGGCAACTACTTATACTCCAGAGTCGCTAGGAGAGTGGAAGCAGGCGCTTGACGAACGCAAGCAGGTCGAAAGCGAGATGCCTAAGCCGAAAGTCATGAATAGCGTAACGATTACGAAAAGCGCGGATAGCATCAGTGTGAAGGGTGCCGAGGCCGGAGATTCTGCAAAACAGCTCAGATTGTATCAAATTACAATGCCGGAGAATACAGAGACAGAAAAACAAAATGAGGCTTCTTCGTCCGACAAGGCTGAGGCAGCACGTGTTCAGATTTCCAAAGAGGGCGCAGTAATGAAAAATATTACCCAAGCAGTTCCAGTTGAGGTGAAAGATGCGAGTGATATAATGAAAGTTGAACTGCCGGAATCTTTCAAACGCCAACAAAAGCTTGCTGAAGCTGTTGATGCAGAGGATGCAACGACAATTCGAAGCTTGCTGCCTGAGCTGTTGAAGGATTATAAGCAAGATACCGATAATCTTCGTAAACTAGCAAAAGAAATAGAAGCTGATACCGTTCAACCTACCCAGGGGGATGAATCCAGCAAATAAGTAGCCTTGAAAAGGAAAGTCTTATAATAACAGGGTGGAACCGGGGCGCATTAGCGAAACGGCTCCGCCTTTTCCTATAGTGAGGGACCACAGGAGGAAAGCTTCCATGTATCAAATCTATTTAGTAGAAGACGAGGAGCATTTGAACGGTGTGCTGGCCGCTTATTTAGAGAAAGAGGGGTGGCAAGTGCGTTCGTTCCGTGATGGGACATCGGCTCAAGCGGCGATAGCGGAGCGACCGGACTTGTGGGTCCTCGATATCATGCTCCCTGGCATAGACGGATATCAGCTGATGCGTGAAATTAAAGCTGAGCTTCCGTCCCAACCGGTTATATTCATATCAGCCCGTGATGCCGATATCGATCGCATCGTCGGACTGGAGCTAGGCAGCGATGATTATTTAGCCAAGCCCTTTCTGCCGCGCGAACTCGTTATCCGGACACGCAAGCTGCTGGAGCGGGTCTATGGCGGCCCCACAGCAAGCGCTGCTGCTTTTGAGCGCCGCAGTAAGCTCTCCGCTGCCCCATATCTGATTGATGAACAAGCGCGCATTGTTACGGATGGTGATGGGAGCAAGCTGGAACTAACGAGCAAGGAATTCGAGCTGCTTGTCTTTTTTGTCAGCCATAGCGGGCAAATTCTCGGTCGGGAACAGGTGTTAAATGCCGTCTGGGGAGTGGACTACTACGGCTCAGACCGCGTCGTAGATGATTTGGTGCGCAGGCTGCGCCGTAAGCTGCCGGAGCTGCGATTGGAAACCGTGTATGGCTTCGGGTATAGGATGGTGAGAGCATGAGGCTTAGAATGGGACAATGGCCGCTTGCGGTCAAGCTATGGGGTGCTTTTGCAGCATTAACCTTGTTTATTTTTGGGCTGCTTGCTATCCTGCTGCCATGGACGTTGAAAGGTTTTTTTACTCAACAGGTTTATGATATTTTGCTTGATGCACAGAGCGGGATTCAAATGGAGCAAAATACATTAGCGGTTCCGGCTGTCCGAATAGAAAAACCGGCGCTTCCCCAAATCATGGCGGAAGCACAAGCTGTGCCTATGGCCAGCGTTACCCTCATTTCCAAAGATAGCATTGCTGAGAAGCAAGTCGAACCTGACAAAATGGCAACTTTAACGATAGGGACTCGCATTAGTGCCCCGGAAGGGCCTGCTATTCAACACTTTATGATCAGCGGAGCGACAACATCAAGCGAAATGGCTCAACCGACGTTAACTATATCGGCCGATGCCGTAACCAAGCCTTTCGTACAGGCCATGGAGCAGGATGCCCTCACCCAAGCGGTTCCCTTGATGAAATATACGCGTAGTATCGATAACAACAGCATCTTCTATGTCATTCGTAAGGAAATTGTACAAAATGAGCCGAATTATCTTGTCTCCTATGCCTCCGGTAATTACCGCAACGATCTTGTCATGACGATGTTCTTCAGGCTAATGCTGCTTATGGTTGGTTTGATCGTGATAAGCTGGCTGCCTTGTGTGGGTTTGGCCCGTTATTTCACGCGTCCGCTCGTTCAGATGGAACGGCATGTCGGGAGGCTGGCTGAACGGGACTGGCATATGCCGTTTGAAACTAAGCGCAAGGACGAAATCGGCCGTCTGGCTAAAGCGATCGAATCGATGCGGCAGCGTCTGGTCCGGCAGGATAAGGCACAGCAATTTTTTCTGCAGCATACCTCGCATGAGCTCAAAACACCCGTTATGGTCATTCAGAGCTATGCGCAATCCATCTTGGACGGCATTTTTCCGAAAGGCAGCTTAAATGAAAGCGTCAGTGTCATTATCAAAGAAGGAGAACGTCTGGAGAAGCGAATTCGGGACCTGCTACTGCTCAATAAATTGAACTATTTAACCTCTCGCGACAAACCGTTTCAACCGTTTGAATTTAATAGTGTCATAGAAGACGCAGTGGAAAGGTTGCGTTATCGTCGGCCGGAAATTGAATGGGAACTGGAACTTGTGCCTCAAATTCAATTGACGGGTGATGCAGAGCAGTGGAAGGTTGCGTTGGAAAATATATTGGACAACCAGCTCAGATATGCGGCAAGACGTATTCAGATCAGTGCTAAGCCAAGCGAAACAAGAAGTTCTCTCTCTATAGTGCGGATCGGCAATGATGGACCGCCGCTGGATGAAGCGATAGCAGAAAGTCTCTTCGAGCCTTTCAGGACAGGTGGAGATGGTCAATTCGGGCTTGGTCTTGCCATCGTGAAACAAATCGCAGAGCACCACGGGATGATCGTCAAAGCCGTAAATGAAAGTGATGGCGTTGCCTTTTATCTGGAGCCGAAGGATGTAGAAACAAGAAAAGAATAATAACCGTATCCAATGCAGTCTAAAGCATGATTTTTAATGCTCTAGGCTGTTTTTTATTAGGAATTTAGGAATCATTGGGCTTTGTCACATGACAAAACTAATGACAACACTCACTACAATGTAGGGGAGGAGTATCAGCTTACGTTAGAGACTTTCAATTTTGAATGCAACCCACTGGCAACAATAATAGAATTTAAAAATTTAACCATTTTTTTATAATTGCGAGCCAAAAAAACGGCAGGAAAATTGTTGAGATACGTCGAAAAGATTATCGATTCATTTCATTATTCACAAGGGGTGCATCAAAACGGGTTTTAGAGAAAATAGTCTCGTACGGAATATTGCAAAACGACTTCGAGGTGATGACACGGCATTGATGATGTAATGTTCACGTTATAAGGCGGTCCAATATGTTTTTTAGCTCGGTAAGACATGATAACAATTCATAAAAAATTTGGAGCGGTGTACAATTGTCCCTACTTGTTCGTATATATCACAAATACAAGGATCGAGATTTTATTTTCACGATTCCACTTGTGATTCTGGCGCTTGATCAAATTTTGAGCTACTATTTCTGGATTTTACGTTCCGGTCAGGGCCTTCCTCAGTCAGAAGATAGCCAATGGTATATCGACTATGCAAACGCTTTAATGACTCATTTTACAATCGGCACATCAATGAATGATATATTGTATTTGGGCTATAACTTATTGATTACCCTGCTTCTTGCTTTGTTCAAGGACCCCACTAAAATTGTTTTTATACAGGCGGTTACTGCAGGCTTAAGTGTCATCCTTGTATTTAAAATTACACGCATGCTTTTTAATAGAACCGCTGCGATCATAGCTTCCTACTTTTATTACGACGCTTGGGAAGTCACGCTTTGGTCGATGTATATCCTTTCAGACAGTTTTTTCATCAGTCTCTTGCTTTTATGTATTTTTCTCCTCCTTAAAGTATATGAATCCAATAAACGAATATATAAAATTCTTTTTGTCATTTCATCTCTGTACATGCTTGTCTTCCGGCCGACCGGTATCGTTTTGATAGGCTTTATCTTGCTCTATATCGTCATCAGGACCAATAGAAAAACATTGCTTGGTCTATTAAAAAAGTACAGATACGTTCTCGGAGGCTGCGGCATTGCGGTTATCGCGGTGTGCATCTACTTGTTTTCCGGAAATACATTGGATCCTCTCATTACATCACTTCAATTTAATGCAAAAAAGGTACTTTATAATGTTTACGCTAAAGGCTGGATTTATGACAAAGCGACACCTCACGACCATTATTTCAAACCAAACTACGATATTAATATTTTTAACAGCTTGATACTAAGCTTTTTGATTAACAATTGGGATCATATTTCCATTGTCTACGGCAAGAGAGTTATTGCCTTTCTCGGCAGATGGGTATGGGAGACGAATGTCACCAGCTTGCATGGTATTAAAGTGCTGGCGATACACTTGCTTCCGACATTGTTCTTTTTGACAGGAACGGTCGCGGCTATTGTGAATGGGACGTTCAGGAAGGCATCGATTATTTGGCTGTCGGCATTGGCTATTTTTATTTTCTGTATCCTCATCTTTATTGACTTCATGTATCGATATAGGGCGCCTGCTATTCCTTTTATCGCCATTGCAGCAGGCTACGGAGCAGAAAGAATCATTTACGGTCTTTATTTTATTGCCAAAAAATATGCGGGGAAGCTGAGCCGTTATGGGACAAGGAAAAGTGTTAATAGTGATTCCGGCATTTAATGAACAGAACAATATATTAAAAGTGATAAGGGACATCCGCGAAAGCATCCCTTATTCCGATATTTTAGTCATTAACGATTGCTCGAATGATAACACCTCATTTGCAGCTAGGCAGGCGGAAGGGGTCAAGGTAGTTGATCTTCCATTCAACCTAGGGATTGGTGGAGCGGTGCAAACCGGATTCAAATACGCTCACACTAGAGGCTATGACTATATGGTGCAGATCGATGGCGATGGGCAGCATATTGCCAAGGAAGTTGAGAAGCTGTATGACGCGATGCTGCGAAGCGGAAGTGATATGGTCATCGGCTCCAGATTTCTGGACATTCAATCTTTTCGAACGACTTGGTCCCGTAGACTTGGAATTAAGGTGTTCTATCTGCTTTTCCGCATGATGATTCAAACCAAGGTGACCGACAGTACTTCAGGATTTAGGATGTACAATAGCAAAAGCATAGAGCTGCTGCGCAAATATTATCCAGATGATTATCCGGAACCGGACGCCATTATTTTATTGAAAAAACATGGCCTTCGAATTAGCGAGGTTGGTGTTGAAATGCGGGAGCGGGAGCATGGTGCGTCTTCTATTACTCCTATTAAGAGCCCGTATTATATGGCTAAAGTGATTTTATCCATCTTTTTCTCCTATACAAGGACGAGGTGGTGATAGCATGGACGGCGGATATCATTTATACAGCTTTCAGTTGATGGGGATCGTATTCAGTCTTATCGTTATTATCTCCGTATTCCTTATGGTAAGGGCCAGGATGATCAAAGAAAAATATTCTCTGGTGTGGTTCTTTATCGGTTTGTTTACGCTCGTGATGTCAGTATTCACGGACTTAATGGATTGGTTCTCTACCTTAATCGGGGTGTACTATGCTCCATCGGCGTTTTTTGCCATCTTGATCGTGTGCGCATTTTTGCTGCTCTTAAATATGAGCGTCAGCATATCGGGACTGAAAATGCATAATAAAGTTCTCACACAGGAGCTCGGTTTAACGAAGCTGAAGCTGGAAGAGCTCGAAAAGAAAATGAACGAGGGGTAATTATTATTAAATACGTCATGCTGTTTGGAAGTGTAACGATGACCGTAGCGGCGAGTACGCTGCTCAAGATAGGAAGCAGAGCAGTTAGCTTTGATTCAGGTCTGCTATCGATTCTATTGGGATACTTGTCATCGCCGCTTATCGTATTGGGCTTTGTTTTGTATGCGCTAGCTGCCTTTTTGTGGATTTATTGCCTTTCCCAGTTTGACCTAAGCTACGTCACGTTCGTGTCCAGCATCCAGTATATTTTGTTGATCGCTGTGTCGATTCTGGTGTTTCATGAGCAAATCAGCATGATGAAATGGTCCGGATGTGTCTTTATTTTGATCGGCGTCATTTTTTGGCTGAAAGGATAACCGCTAATGTACAGTTGTATTGCTTATACCGAAGCCTTAAAGGATGAATGGGATCTATTCGCGCATAAAAGGGGAACGGTATTTCATACTTCGGCTTTTAGACAAATTTTGATCAGCTCCTTTGGTTATCAATGCCTTTATCATGCCATTGTTAACAGTGATAATCGTATTTGCGGAATCATTCCGCTCGTTGTCGGTCGTAGTCTAGCGATGAAGAAAGTAGGCGCGTCGCTTCCTTTTGTTAATTATATGGACATTTGTACGGATAGCGAAGAAGCAAGAAGCTTTGCGATCAATGCCATGAAGGATTTAAAGGAGCGGTTCAAACTGAGCTATGTGGAACTGCGTCTCAAAGATCAGGACACCGAGCAGCCCGAATGGCACCGGAGTCTTCAGCATCATACTTTCCTTCTTCCGTTAACGGAGGATGAAGAGAGTGTGCTCTCCTTGTCATCGAGAAGTAATCGAAATCATGTACGCAAAGCCTATAAAAATAATTGGTTTACCGTTTCCTTCGATGTCGGCTATTTGGACCGCTTCTACAAAGTATATGTCAAAAGAATGAAGCAGCTCGGCTCTCCTGCCCCGGATATTTCCTTCTTTCGACGGTTCTTCGAGCTGCTGCCGGATCATGCGTTCCTGCTCTCCGTGCTGGATCAGCAGACAGGGGAAGTTGTAGGGGGAATGCTCTTATTAAAAAGCCCGAGCAATGCAACGCTTTATTATCCGTATGGCGCGAATCTTATTGAATACAACAGCAAGTACTTGAATAATTTCATGTACTGGGAGGCTGTAAGATTTGGCATACGAAGTGGACTGAATTATCTGGACCTGGGTCGCTCTCAGACCGGCTCGGGAACGTACAAATACAAAGAACAATGGGGTGCCAAGCCGGAGCAGCTCAAATACCTCGTGTATAATGGCAGCAGTCAATCAACTGGCGCACCGGACAAGCAAAGTTTGCATTTGTTTGTGGAGCTTTGGAAGATCGCCCCTTCCTTTATTACCGATAGCGCAGGCAAACGATTGATGAAGTATATATTGCCTTAGAGCTTTTCGAAGAAAAGCTTGCATCGGAAGCTTATGCTTAGCTTTCCGGAGGAAAGCTTGCTACGGAAGGATACGCTTAGCGCTTTTCAAAAATCTTCATTTAGATAATGTGATGAACGAAGGTAGGGTATCCCTTGGAGGAGCGATAGCGTCCGCCTTTGTTATTGGGAAATTACCGATAAAAAGAAAAAAATTTTCCTATAACAACAGCGGCCGGAGGGGGATGCCCTACCGGAGTACCTCATACATTTTCTGATTTGAAGGTTTCTCGACATTATATGGATTTCCCATCGGAGGATGTAAAAATAATGAGTCAATTGAATTGGAAGCAGTACTTCGATAACAAGGCAGAGACGCACGGAGCATCAGTCAAATCGTCCGATTACTTCAATGAGGAAAGCTTTTTCATGCAAAGAGATCATACGTTGCGTTGGCTTGGAGACTGCCGCGGAAAGCAAATACTGGACGCTGGCTGCGGAGTAGGAGCCTTCAGCGAGCCTTTGGTTAAGGATAATACCGTGTATGGCGTCGATTTCTCCGAGAAAAGTCTGGAGTTTGCGGCGGCTCGCGGGTTGAAAACAATGACGGACGATTTGACCGCGCTGCGGTTTGAGAATAACAAGTTCGATGTGGTGCTATGTATCGGTGTCATTCAATTAATCGAACAATATAAATCCGTCATTCGGGAGCTTGCAAGGGTGACTAAGCCGGGCGGGACGCTGCTTATAGAGACTTTGCACAAAGGCTCCATCCAAAGAAAGGTGCTTCGCTTGTTCGAAAAAAGCAAGAAATTCGATCAAATGTATGCGATGGATGAGCTGAAAAAGCTCTTTATTCAGCATGGGTTTGAAAATATACAATTTTTAAAGCTTCACCATCCTTTCAAGTTCGTAAGCCAGAGCAGCGGAGAAGGCCAACTGTCCAGCATGTTCTGCACTTCGTTCGCGATCAAAGGAGTCAAAAAAATTGATTAAAGAAGCTAATAGCATTAGCGGGTCTCATGCTCAAATCAAGGACAGTCGCATTAGCAATATGCTCACCTTTGATATCGAGGAATGGTTTCACGCTAATTACGATAACATGACACCAGATACGAGCAAAGGCTCTAATTTCAGAGCTCATATGGATGGGTTATTACAGTTATGCAGCGATGCCGGCTGCAAAGCAACCTTTTTCGTGCTTGGATGTATCGGTGAGAACTACCCGGATATCGTCAAAGCGATTGCGAAGGAAGGACACGATGTGGCGTCTCACGGTTACGGACACGAGCTGGCTTACAAACAAACCTACGATGAATTTAAAGCTGATGTGAAAAAGTCTGTCGATATATTGGAGCATTTAACGGGTACACCAGTTTTGGGTTATCGCGCCCCCTCATGGTCTATTGTAGAGAGCAATCTGCACTATCTGCAGGCGCTTGAAGAACTGGGGATGAAATACGATGCCAGTATTTTTCCGGTCAAAACCTTTTTATACGGCATTCCCACGGCCCCAACGGTCATTCATAAGCCTCAGGTTAACGGAAGAGAATTAGGTATTTATGAAGTTCCGATGTCAGTGATGAAGGTATCTGGTAAAAACGTAGGATACTCAGGAGGCTTCTACTTCCGCTTTTTCCCTAAATTCGTGATTAAATCTGCGATTCGATCGGCTAACCGACAAGGTAAAAGCTCCATTGTTTATCTTCATCCGAGAGAGATCGATGCGAAGGAGCATAAGCTGGATCTGCCGCTTAAGGAGCATTTCATTCATTATTATAATGTGAGCGGAACGCATGCTAAGCTGGAGGATATCGTGAAGAGCTTCCGGTTCACATCGATTTCAGAGCATCTGAAGCATCAATATGGACTGGATGTCGGTTTGTCTGACTGATGTTTAAGCAAGCTAATTATGTATGAAGCTAATAAGCACTTTTTCAGGTTGATCAAGGGGACCCGTAGCGGGCAGTCTGATCGAATGAGGAGGTGTTTTTTTTACGGTACAGCTAGTTCTTGTGATACCCATTAGGATTTTCACTTCAATTTCATAATTCAAGAGTATGGTTATAGGAAACATATGATGGAGGAGGTAATCCATGAACACCCCGTTGCATCCGCTAATTGTTCATTTTCCTATTGCTCTACTAATCCTCGGGACTGTATTGCTCTGGTTGTCCTTCTGGAAAAAAGCGTGGCTGGATAAGGCCGCTATTATTATGCTGTCCATCGGTTGGTTTTCTGGTGTGGCTGCGTATATGACCGGTGATGGAGGGGAAGAGTTCGCCCTTTCTCATTTTGGAGCAACACGCCCCATGATTCATCAGCACGAGAATATGGCGATGTATTCTATGATATTGTTTGCAATTGTTGTAGGTATCAACATCATCTCTCGATTTGTGTCCATTCGCTATATTCGCATTATTGAAATATTGGCATCTATAACGGGACTGGTATTTATCGTGCTGACAGGTCACTACGGCGGACAACTTGTTTATCATAATTAATGAAATGAGCTTAGCCGAGAAACTGACATTGTCCATGTCGGTTTTTTGTTATTGAACGAAGGGGGCTCTTACAGTAATTGGAAATTATCGGTTCGTTGCAGCTCAGTGGAAGGCAGCACCCATAATCCTTCGAGCTCCGTTGATTTCAGCAGCTTCAATCCTTCCTGGGGTCCGAGAATATAGGCAGCCGTGGAAAAGGCGTCGGCCAGCATGGCATATGGGGCGATGACAGAACAACTGAGAACGTTTTTCTGGCTAAGTCCTGTTTGAGGAATTAGCAAGTGATGCTCATTGGTTACGATGGTGCTTTTTCGTTCGTATCCTCCTGAGGTACAGACGGCGGCATTGGACAGCCGGATCGAACCCATAAGGGATTCAGGATGTAAAGGATGCTGGATACCGATCAGCCAGGGCTCTCGGTTCGAGTTCAATCCTCCGGCGTATACATCGCCTCCGGCCTCTATCAGAAATCCTTCGAAGGATTGAAGCTCATTGGTGGCCAGGTCTACGGCAAAGCCTTTGGCTACAGCTCCCAAATCGAGCCTGATTGGTTTGGTAAGCATAACGGACCGGGTTCGTTCATCCAGCTGAACATCTCGAAAGGATACGGCTGTTTCTAGCTCATGTCCGTCATCCAGAATCGGTTGTCTTGTCAAATAATGATATTTAAAGCCTAATGACGCCATAGCATGACCCACTGTAGGATCAAAGTTCCCGTCTGTCATTTCAGCTACTTGAAGAGCAAAACGAATCAGCTCGAATAGCGTATCGCTTACGTTTACCCATATTCCCGTTTGCATGGACAATAGGCTTAGCTCGCTATCACAGGCGAATCGGCTGCAGCTGGTCTCTACTTGCCGAAATATGCGCCAAACCTGATCCATTCGGGAGAACACGATCGATCTCGGTTGAGCAGAGACAATTTCCAAATGTACAGAGGTTCCCATGGCAAGCGCAGACTGCTTATATATATTTTGTTTAGACAAGATCCACTCCTCCAGACATGGGTGAAATGTAATAAATCTTTGATAATCCTATCATGCTAAAATGAAATCATGCTGAAAAATCATATGACGATAAGATACGTTAAATATTGGACAATAGAAATAAGGGAGGATAACCTTGAACATTTTATTGGTAGAAGATGATAAAAAGCTTGGCGAACTGGTTCAATACAAGCTGAAAAAAGAGTTGTTTCAGGTCGAATGGGCACAGGATGCCTGGATGGCCGAATCCTTTATGGCGAGGTCCGCTTTTGATGTTTATATATTCGACTGGATGCTTCCTCGCAAGAGCGGTATAGATCTGTGCAAAGAAACCAGGTCGAGAAAGGATTTCACTCCCGTATTGATGTTAACCGCTAAGGATACGGTGACAGATCGTGTGCAGGGATTGAACGCCGGTGCGGACGATTATTTGATCAAGCCTTTTGCATTTGAAGAATTAATTGCACGAATCCATGCTTTATTCCGAAGAAAAGAAACGAATTGGGAAGGAGAGAAAATGAGCCTGGGCGATGTGCTTGCCATTCATAAGACCCGACGCGAAGTCATTCGAAGTGGGGTAGTCCTTTCTTTGTCGCGACGTGAATTCCAGCTGCTGGATTTTTTGGCCGATCATCAGGGGCAAGTTTTAAGCAGGGAACAGCTGCTCGACCGTGTATGGGGATTGGATGCGGAAATAACCTTGAATGCGGTGGATGCAACGATCAAACTTTTACGTAAAAAGCTGGATGATCCTTTCCCGGATAAGCTGATTCATAATGTGCGAGGATTCGGCTATCGCTTGATGATAAAGGAGGACTCTATGTGTTCCAACGAACAAGAATGCGACTAACGGTAGTATTCGGCTGCTTTTTAGCGTTGATATTAATTCTTGTTACGTTAGCATACTACTTCTTTTTGCAGGAAACGATCCAAAGAAATGAGCGTGCTGAGTTTACCAAAATCCAAGAGAAAACGAGCCGTCAGTGGGAGCATCGCCTTGAGGAAATCAATAAGGAGCGTCGCGATTTAAAGAAAGAGCGGGAATCAAGAGGTATCGATTGGCAATACCTGCAATCTAACGAGCTGGTCATGCTTATATCCTCTGATAAAAAAACGTTCGTCTCCACGACGACGTATACCGCCATGACGGAGCAAATGATGAAATGGGCCCAAGCAGGCCAGTATATAAATAAACAAAAACTTGAAATAATGGATGGGGACCAAAAACAATATTTTCTTGTCGGCAGTTCAGCTTTGAATGCAGGGGGTTCTTATTGGGCAGCTATTGATATTTCTTCAGATGTAAGGCTGCTTAGTCAAATGAAATGGCTGTTGCTGTTATTCTCTGTCGTCTTGCTTTCGATCGCCTGTGCTGGAGGGTACTTGTTTGCAGGGAGAGCGATGGGCCCTATTAAAAATTCCTATTTCAAACAGGTGGAGTTCACAGCCAATGCTTCCCATGAGCTCAGGACGCCTCTAAGTGTCATGCATTCTTCTGTTGAGCTGCTATCGGACTTCAAATCAAGCCTGCCTCCGTTCGAACAGCACATACTGGATGGGTTGAAGGATGAAGTTCAGAGAATGACCCGCTTGGTAGAGTCACTGCTTCTTCTTGCCCGAAGCGATTCGCAGTCTTGGACGTATCAAAAAGAGCACATCAATTTAAGCGAGCTTTGTGTTGACACCGTACGATCCATGTACGCCATTGCGCAAAAACAGGGAATCGAGCTGCGAAACGCTGAACCGTCTGCTGAAACTTCTGTCGCGTACATTTCAGGGGATGAGGACCAACTGCGTCAACTGATCTATATTTTATTGGACAATGCTATTAAGTATACTCCGTCTGGAGGAGAGGTCACCGTTTCCTGTATTCAGGAGGATAAAGCAGTGACTCTTCGTGTTAATGATACGGGGATAGGTATTCCTGAGAATGAGCTGCATCTTATTTTTGACCGATTTTATCGGGTAGATAAAGCCCGCTCGCGCGAAAGTGGTGGAGCGGGTCTAGGGTTGTCGATTGCCTCCGAAATTATAAAGGTACACCGGGCAGCTGTGAGAGTAACAAGCAAGGAGGAAGAGGGAAGTTGCTTCGAGGTTATTTTCCATCGAAACCAGACTAAAGAAATGCGGTAGCAACTTTTCATTTTACTTTCACTTTACTGTTTTATAGTAGAAGCAGCAAAGCACGAGGAGTGTTACCGATGGAACGTATGGGAAAAAAGTGGATTGCTCTTTGCTCGACGGCAATAGGAATCGTATATGCTTCCGGCTATTTTATTAATGATCATTCAGTATCCGCAGGAGCTCCCTCCGTCATGGAGACAATGGCGGCAAATCCCTCAGTAACCGAAGCCCCGACAATAAAGAAGAAGCCAGAGGTTCTTCAGGGGATAACAGGTGAAGGAGGGCATGAGCGTGGAAGAACCAAAAGACCTGGACATATCGATGAAGGCCTCCAGCATAAGGAACCTAATGCTAGTGCAAATAATCAACCGCGCAGCACGGTTCAACCCTCAGCACCATCTCCAACCCCATCCAAACCTGGAGCTGCCCTGACCTACAAGGACGGTACATTCTCAGGTTCAGGGACGAATCGGTTCGGCACAGTCAAGGTTGACGTAACAATCCAAAAGGGACAAATCGCCAATGTCATTATTGCCGAATGCAGCACCCGGTACCCTCAACGCTATATTGATTCATTGCCTGACGAAGTGAAAAAGCAGCAAAGTGCTCATATTGATTCAGTTAGCGGCGCGACGCGCAGCAGTGAGGATTTCATCGCTGCGGTGATGGAAGCCTTGAGCAAAGCGCAAGCTTAGGATGTGAGGAGCAGCTTATGGATCAATCTACTACTACAGAACACCGTCCCTATAGAAAAAAACAGCCGCTATGGCGTACTCCCAAAGGCTATGTCATGCTGCTTTTACTTATCTTACTTGCCGTTGCCACCCTTTCATCAGGTATCGGTGGCTTAACACATACCGGAGTTGCTGTGCTTGCAGCCGTTGTAACGGATCTATGCGCGGTGCTGCTGCAAAAACGGAAGCCTTCGCTTCCGGACGGAGCTATCGTTACTGGTCTTATCGTTGCTCTTGTTCTGAGCTATAAAGAGCTCTGGTATATCGCCGCTGCTGCATCATCGTTATCCATTATCTCCAAGCATGTTCTTCGTATGAAGAGAAAGCCATTGTTTAATCCTGCGGCTTTGGGTTTGCTTCTATCCTCTGTCTTATTCTTCAGCGGTCAGGATTGGTGGGGGAGCTTAGTTGAACTCCCTGTTTGGAGCTTAGCCATTGTTATAATTATTGGGTTCATGATAGTGGATAAGGTGAATAAATTCCCACAAGTGCTTGTGTTTTTGGGAACTTATTTTGCTCTCTTGCTGATCCTTAGTCTGTTGCACCTTGGCGAGGTTATGGAGCTGTACCAACCGCCATTTTTGAATGCGATCTTGTTTTTGAGCTTTGTCATGGTTACAGATCCGCCTACTTCTCCAGGCAATTATTCCGGTCAAGTAGGTTTCGGTCTGATCGCTGCAGTAGGCAGCATAGCTTGGAATGTTTGTGTTGGGGGCACTTCATTTCTGTTAATTGGCTTATTATGCGCCAACGTTATCTTCAGACTAACCCATTGGAGCAAATCGAAGCGAGCTGGAATCACCCAAAGTCGACAGGAAGTCAGGACGGAAGTCTGATTTTCTGCCGGCTTTTTTTGTATTTGTGGGATTCTCGAATTAACTCAAAGCACGATGCTTATCCCTATATTCCGATGGAGACATTCCTGTGGCATGACGAAACGCCTTTGAAAAATAATGAATCGATGAAAATCCATATTTCTCGGCAATGTCCGTAATGGAGAGGTGCGAGAAGCATAAATCCTCTGCGATATGATGATATTTTAGCCGGTTTAAATAATCGCTGGGGGAATAACCGGTATCCTGTTTAAACAAATCGTGAAAACGGCTTTTGCCTAAACCGAGCTCATGAGCCCACTCATATAGCTGCAGCACGTCCAGTTCTAACGGCTCTTTTTCGATGGAATCCAATATTTTTTTAATTCGTGGGTCATAGGTGACGTTATGTTTGACAGCAAAAGCAAGGTATTGATGCAAAAAGGACTGGAACGCTCCGTTATATTTTAGGAAATCCCATGGATTACGGCCTCCAAGCAGCTCCGGAGGGGGTGTCAGGCCATTGAAATAAGAAATCCATAGCGGAATATTATTAATAGAAGTTACTTCATTCAGCTCCAGCTGAGGAGAAGGGGAGATAAGCTCTTCGCGATAAGTGTCTACACCGTGAAAATAATCTCTTTGATACTGAAAGCCGGGTCTATCCACGTACCTCCAATCAAAATAGGCGCAGCGATGAATCATCGGATTACTTGAATCTGATGTCCATTGATGCATGGTGCCTGCAGAAATATACGCAAGCGAACCTGCTTGCACCTGATAGTGACGGTCGTTCAGACGCAGGGTGCCTTGACCGGACTCTACTAAAACAATGGCATTGGTGTAGCATATCCGAAGTGGACACTGCTCCCGAGGAGCAAAGACATATTTTTGGGCAAAAAGCAGTAAGGGATTGAAATCAGAATAACGAGTGGGGTAATCCACCTGGAAGCTGTAGACAGTAATTTTCAACGGTTTCACCTTCTTCACAAGTCAATGTCGCTCTCTATTATATTGGAAAAAAGGACAAATGAAAACGATTCCGTGCAAAGACAAAAAAACAAATCAGACCTATAATGAAATGGCTTTCAAAGGGTGGCAGTCTGGACAGCTTTAGCAGTAAAAAAAGAACACTAGGGGGAATTCTTATGAGCAAAAACAAGCTTATATTAAAATATCCGGCTTCATGGTGGAAAAATAAATGGAGAGAAGGACTGCCTTCAGGGAACGGCTCTATTGGCGCTTCGGTCTTTGGTGCGGTCAAAGAAGAGAACATTCTCATTACACACGAGGATTTGTGGCATTGGGGACAAAAAGATGAAGTGCCGGACGTAAGCCACACGTTAGCCGAGACGAGAAGGCTGATGACCGAGGAGAAGTACCTAGAAGCAAGCTGGAACTTGACCAATGCCCTTAAAGAACAGGGGTACAGCACTCGATTAGCTGCAAGGTTCCCTGTAGCGGATCTCAAGCTGATGATGCATGGCGACCATGCCTTTAAACAATACCGAAGAGCTCTTAACATGGAAACAGGTGAGGTGACGGTATCCTGGAAAGACGGCGAAGTCGCCTATAGAAGACGCTTGTTTGTATCCAGAGCGGACAATGCCATCGTATACGAGGTTCAATCGGACAGACCATCCATTCAAGGAGAATTACGACTGGCTTTCCACCCAACGGATAGTCCGCGTTTGGCTGACAAGTGCAAGGAGATCGAGGAAACGGTCCAAGTCAAAGCCGATGAGAACTATATGTATTACGCTGCACAAAATGATGACGGAACGGATTTTGGTGCGGTGCTTCGTATTTTATCCGTGTCAGGAGAAAGGGAGGTGCATCAGGAAGCTATCCGCATCAAGGATTCGTCCAACCTCTTGGTTGTCGTCAAAGTTTTCGTAAAAGGGGAGCGTGATAAGGAATGGGCACGACTTCAGGAAGAGTTGTCTCACCTTAATGCGAGTTATGAGGAACTGCTGGCTGCTCATGTCGAGCTTCACGGCCGTTTGTTTCACTCAGCTGCATTGCAGCTGGGGGGCGACCAAGGGGAGCTGACCAATGAAGAGCTGCTGCTAGAAGCTTATGATGGAGAAGCGCCGACAAGCCTGGTCGAGAAAATGTGGGCATACGGCAGATATTTATTCATATCCGGAACGCATGAGAAAGGGTACCCTTTTGGTATGTACGGTCTCTGGGGTGGAGATTACCGATTGACGTGGTGCCATAACATGGCCAATGAAAACGTACAGATGATGTACTGGCATGCTCCTACCGGTGGGCTTACAGAATTGATGCCTGCCCTTATTCATTACTATGAAAGCATGATGGATGATTTCCGCAATAATGCACGCAAGCTGTACGGCTGCCGCGGTATCTATATTCCTGCTGGCTCGACGCCTGGGATTGGCGTTCCTAACCAGATCGTTCCTGTCATTATGAACTGGACCGGCGCTGCAGGTTGGTTGGCAAGACACTACTATGAATATTACCTGTATACCGGCGACAAAAGCTTTCTGGTACAAAAAGTGCTGCCATTCATGAAGGAAGTGGCTTTATTCTATGAAGATTTTCTTGTGTTAGATGAAGAAGGCTTTTATAAATATTATCCTTCGGTTTCACCGGAGAACACGCCGCAAAACTTCATGCCTACGGACGGCAGACCCTTGGCGCACCCAATGCCTACCACCATTAACGCAACGATGGATTTTGCAATCATGAAGGAGCTATTATCCCATCTAGTAGAGGGAAGCCGTGATACAGGGGTATACGGGGATGAGGTTGAGAAGTGGGAACAGATGATCAAGCGTATTCCTCCTTATCAAGTCAATAACGATGGGGCTATTCGGGAATGGATGAACGAGACGTTCGACGATCGGTATGATCATCGACATCTTTCACATATTTATCCGATTTTCCCAGGCCAGGAGTTTACCAGAGAGGAACAGCCGGAGTTATTTGCTGCATTCGATACAGCGGTCCAGAAACGTCTGATCGGTGCCCAAAGCGGCTGGTCGCTTGTTCATATGGCAGCTATTTATGCCCGGTTGGGCGATGGGAACAAAGCTCTGGAATGCCTAGATATCTTATCGCGGTCCTGCTTGCTGAACAATTTCTTCACGCTGCACAACGATTGGCGAAATATGGGTGTATGCATGAACATGCCTGAAGCGCCTATTCAAATGGATGCTAATATGGGGTGGGTCAATGCAGTACAAGAAATGCTGCTGTACGTATCTCCTAAGCTGGTGAAGCTGCTGCCGGCACTTCCGGATAAATGGGATCAAGGTTCCGTAACCGATCTTCGCTTTAGTACAGGGAAGCTATCGATGTCATGGGATAAAAGAAAAGGAACCTTTAACGCTGAGTTTACAGCCGAGAGGACAACTAATATGACGGTGAAGCTTCCAGAGCTTTTTGATGATTATTCATGGTCAGGGGATAACAGCATGGTTGAGGTCTCATCTTTAGGTTCTCATTGTTATGATCTTCATATAAAGCAAGGACAAGTAGTGACCGTGAAGCATAATCTTTAAAATTAGATTGAAAAGAACAAAGGAGAGGATTCATATCTCGGTCCTCTCCTTTGTTACTATATAATAGAGGATTCTTGTCCTAAACGGATTCTTATTTTCATTGCAAAATTAATCCTTGCGTTAATACTATAGAATGTGGTACATTACAAACCTCGGTTGTTGAAGAACAGCATGAGAGATTCAAAACAAATTAAAAATGACTTTCTGAGCTTGCTGGGCAATCCCAAGAATGGAAAAAATTTTTTGCTTGCATTGAGGACAAGAGATGTGGTACATTACAAACCTCGGCCGCTGAAGAGCAGCATGAGAGATTCAAAACAAGTTAAAAATGACTTTCTGAGCTTGCTGGGTTATCCCAAGAATGGAAAAAAAGTTTTACTTGCATTGAAGATAAGAGATGTGGTACATTACAAACCTCGGCTGCTGAAGAGCAGCATGAGAGATTCAAAACAAGTTAAAAATGACTTTCTGAGCTTGCTGGGTTATCCCAAGAATGGAAAAAAGTTTTACTTGCATTGAAGATATGAAATGTGATATAGTACGATCTTGTGTGATACAAACACAGACGAGCTAAACAAAAGAATTGTCCTTTGAAAACTGAACAACGAGTGAATGTTTTAAAGAGAATGAAAATTCTCGCTAGCATTGAATTTTGAGCTTAAGACAAGCTCTGTTATACGATCATCTCGGTGATCACTTTAATGGAGAGTTTGATCCTGGCTCAGGACGAACGCTGGCGGCGTGCCTAATACATGCAAGTCGAGCGGTCCCTTCGGGGATAGCGGCGGACGGGTGAGTAACACGTAGGCAACCTGCCTGTAAGATTGGGATAACTATCGGAAACGATAGCTAAGACCGGATAGCTGGTTCTCTCGCATGAGGGGATCATGAAACATGGGGTAACCTGTGGCTTACAGATGGGCCTGCGGCGCATTAGCTAGTTGGTAGGGTAACGGCCTACCAAGGCGACGATGCGTAGCCGACCTGAGAGGGTGATCGGCCACACTGGGACTGAGACACGGCCCAGACTCCTACGGGAGGCAGCAGTAGGGAATCTTCCGCAATGGACGCAAGTCTGACGGAGCAACGCCGCGTGAGTGATGAAGGTTTTCGGATCGTAAAGCTCTGTTGCCAGGGAAGAACGCTCAGGAGAGTAACTGCTCCTGAGGTGACGGTACCTGAGAAGAAAGCCCCGGCTAACTACGTGCCAGCAGCCGCGGTAATACGTAGGGGGCAAGCGTTGTCCGGAATTATTGGGCGTAAAGCGCGCGCAGGCGGTCATTTAAGTTTGGTGTTTAAGCCCGGGGCTCAACCCCGGATCGCACTGAAAACTGGGTGACTTGAGTGCGGGAGAGGAAAGTGGAATTCCACGTGTAGCGGTGAAATGCGTAGAGATGTGGAGGAACACCAGTGGCGAAGGCGACTTTCTGGACCGTAACTGACGCTGAGGCGCGAAAGCGTGGGGAGCAAACAGGATTAGATACCCTGGTAGTCCACGCCGTAAACGATGAGTGCTAGGTGTTAGGGGTTTCGATACCCTTGGTGCCGAAGTAAACACAGTAAGCACTCCGCCTGGGGAGTACGCTCGCAAGAGTGAAACTCAAAGGAATTGACGGGGACCCGCACAAGCAGTGGAGTATGTGGTTTAATTCGAAGCAACGCGAAGAACCTTACCAGGTCTTGACATCCCGATGCAAACCCTAGAGATAGGGTCCTTCTTCGGAACATCGGAGACAGGTGGTGCATGGTTGTCGTCAGCTCGTGTCGTGAGATGTTGGGTTAAGTCCCGCAACGAGCGCAACCCTTGACTTTAGTTGCCAGCATTGAGTTGGGCACTCTAGAGTGACTGCCGGTGACAAACCGGAGGAAGGCGGGGATGACGTCAAATCATCATGCCCCTTATGACCTGGGCTACACACGTACTACAATGGCCGGTACAACGGGAAGCGAAGCCGCGAGGTGGAGCGAATCTTTAGAAGCCGGTCTCAGTTCGGATTGCAGGCTGCAACTCGCCTGCATGAAGTCGGAATTGCTAGTAATCGCGGATCAGCATGCCGCGGTGAATACGTTCCCGGGTCTTGTACACACCGCCCGTCACACCACGAGAGTTTACAACACCCGAAGTCGGTGGGGTAACCCGCAAAGGGAGCCAGCCGCCGAAGGTGGGGTAGATGATTGGGGTGAAGTCGTAACAAGGTAGCCGTATCGGAAGGTGCGGCTGGATCACCTCCTTTCTATGGAGTCCATGATGACTGTAGGTCATCGGACATGAGCAGTATATTATACTGCAAACAACATTCACTCGTTGGTCAGTTTTGAGAGGATAACACTTCTCAAAAAGCCTGACAACTGACATGGCTTTGCCAATGTAACAGTTGCAGACAGATTGTTCCTTGAAAACTAGATATCGAAATAAATGCGTAGAGCAATACACGTAGTGACGATTCTTTACGAATCGAATCATTAGCTGGTTAAGCTAATAAGAGCACACGGAGGATGCCTAGGCGCTAGGAGCCGAAGAAGGACGTGGCGAACGACGAAATGGCCTCGGGGAGCCGTAAGCAGGCTTTGATCCGGGGATGTCCGAATGGGGGAACCCAGCTGAGGTAATACTCAGTTACTCGCATCTGAATACATAGGATGTGTAGAGGCATACGAGGAGAACTGAAACATCTAAGTACCCTCAGGAGAAGAAAACAAAAGTGATTCCGTCAGTAGCGGCGAGCGAAAGCGGAATAGCCCAAACCAGGGGGCTTGCTCCCTGGGGTTGTGGGACGTCAATGTGCGAAAAGTTGGTTAGGTGAAGCGGTCTGGAAAGGCCGACCAGAGAGGGTAAAAGTCCTGTAGCCAAAAACGAACGTATCGCTAGACGGATCCCGAGTACCGCGAGACACGTGAAACCTCGTGGGAAGCAGGCAGGACCATCTGCCAAGGCTAAATACTCCCTAGCGACCGATAGTGAAGCAGTACCGTGAGGGAAAGGTGAAAAGAACCGCGGGAGCGGAGTGAAATAGAACCTGAAACCGTGTGCTTACAAGAAGTCAGAGCCCGTTAATGGGTGATGGCGTGCCTTTTGTAGAATGAACCGGCGAGTTACGTTCCCGTGCAAGGTTAAGGTGAAGAGCCGAAGCCGCAGCGAAAGCGAGTCTGAATAGGGCGACTTAGTACGTGGGCGTAGACCCGAAACCATGTGATCTACCCCTGTCCAGGGTGAAGGTGCGGTAACACGCACTGGAGGCCCGAACCCACGAATGTTGAAAAATTCGGGGATGAGGTGGGGGTAGCGGAGAAATTCCAATCGAACTTGGAGATAGCTGGTTCTCCCCGAAATAGCTTTAGGGCTAGCCTCGGGAGATGAGTAGTGGAGGTAAAGCACTGATTGGGTGCGGGGCCCGCCAAGGGTTACCAAGTCCAGTCAAACTCTGAATGCCACATACTTTCATCCCGGGAGTCAGACAGTGAGTGCTAAGATCCATTGTCAAGAGGGAAACAGCCCAGACCATCAGCTAAGGTCCCCCAGTGTGTGTTAAGTGGGAAAGGATGTGGAGTTGCACAGACAACCAGGATGTTGGCTTAGAAGCAGCCACCATTGAAAGAGTGCGTAATAGCTCACTGGTCGAGTGACTCTGCGCCGAAAATGTAACGGGGCTAAACACGCCACCGAAGCTATGGCTAGGACAGTAATGTTCTTGGGTAGGGGAGCGTTGTATGTAGGTTGAAGGTGTACCGTAAGGAGCGCTGGACAGCATACAAGTGAGAATGCCGGTATGAGTAACGAAAAGACAAGTGAGAATCTTGTCCGCCGAAAGCCTAAGGGTTCCTGAGGAAGGCTCGTCCACTCAGGGTAAGTCGGGACCTAAGGCGAGGCCGAAAGGCGTAGTCGAAGGACAACAGGTTGAAATTCCTGTACCACCGTGAACCGTTATGAGCAATGGGGTGACGCAGAAGGATAGTGACGCGGGCTGATGGATGCCCGTCCAAGCAGAGAGGCTGATGTGTAGGCAAATCCGCACATCGATAAGGCTGGTCTGTGATGGGGAGCGAAAATTGCAGTAGCGAAGGTCATGAGTTCAGGCTGCCAAGAAAAGCCTCTAGCCAGGGAGAAGGTGCCCGTACCGCAAACCGACACAGGTAGGCGAGCAGAGCATGCTAAGGCGCGCGGAAGAACTCTCGTTAAGGAACTCGGCAAAATGACCCCGTAACTTCGGGAGAAGGGGTGCCTCGGTAGGGTGAATAGCCCGAGGGGGCCGCAGTGAAAAGGCCCAAGCGACTGTTTAGCAAAAACACAGGTCTGTGCGAAGCCGCAAGGCGAAGTATACGGGCTGACGCCTGCCCGGTGCTGGAAGGTTAAGGGGAGTGGTTAGGGAGCAATCCCGAAGCTATGAACCGAAGCCCCAGTAAACGGCGGCCGTAACTATAACGGTCCTAAGGTAGCGAAATTCCTTGTCAGGTAAATTCTGACCCGCACGAATGGCGTAACGACTTGGGCGCTGTCTCAACGAGAGATCCGGTGAAATTTTAATACCTGTGAAGATGCAGGTTACCCGCGACAAGACGGAAAGACCCCATGGAGCTTTACTGCAGCTTGATATTGGACTTTGGTACGATCTGTACAGGATAGGTGGGAGCCTGAGAAGCATGAGCGCCAGCTTGTGTGGAGGCGACGTTGGGATACCACCCTGATCGTATCGGAGTTCTAACCCGCGGCCATGAACTGGTCGGGGAACAGTGTCAGGTGGGCAGTTTGACTGGGGCGGTCGCCTCCTAAAAAGTAACGGAGGCGCCCCAAGGTTCCCTCAGAATGGTTGGAAATCATTCGAAGAGTGCAAAGGCATAAGGGAGCTTGACTGCGAGACAAACAGGTCGAGCAGGGACGAAAGTCGGGCTTAGTGATCCGGTGGTACCGAATGGAAGGGCCATCGCTCAACGGATAAAAGCTACCCTGGGGATAACAGGCTTATCTCCCCCAAGAGTCCACATCGACGGGGAGGTTTGGCACCTCGATGTCGGCTCATCGCATCCTGGGGCTGAAGTAGGTCCCAAGGGTTGGGCTGTTCGCCCATTAAAGCGGTACGCGAGCTGGGTTCAGAACGTCGTGAGACAGTTCGGTCCCTATCTGTCGTGGGCGTAGGAAATTTGAGAGGAGCTGTCCTTAGTACGAGAGGACCGGGATGGACGTACCGCTGGTGTACCAGTTGTTCCGCCAGGAGCACGGCTGGATAGCTACGTACGGACGGGATAAGCGCTGAAAGCATCTAAGCGTGAAGCCCCCCTCAAGATGAGATTTCCCAGTATGTAAGACCCCTTGAAGACGACGAGGTTGATAGGTTCGGGGTGGAAGCACGGCAACGTGTGGAGCTGACGAATACTAATCGGTCGAGGGCTTATCCAAGATTCTGTGATGTGTACAACATGCAGAAGTATAGCTCAACCAACGCGCATTTATTTCGTATCTAGTTTTCAAGGAATAAGCCTTGAGCTGCATGTCCTTTTTAAGGAAGGATATTTTCTCGCAGCGATTTCGAAGAAGTAACGCTTCGAAAAAAGCGTATGCTTACGAAGACAGTTTTGCTAAAGCAAAACTCTTAGTTTGGTGATGATGGCGGAAGGGAACCACGCGTACCCATACCGAACACGAACGTTAAGCCTTCCAGCGTCGATGGTACTTGGACCGCAGGGTCCTGGGAGAGTAGAACGTCGCCAAGCAAATCCCCACGTATGTGGGTTTTTTCTTTCAAAAAAGTTGTAAGGGCCTTTAGCTCAGCTGGTTAGAGCGCACCCCTGATAAGGGTGAGGTCGGTGGTTCGAGTCCACTAAGGCCCACCAACGTTCCCTGATAGCTCAGTTGGTAGAGCACTCGACTGTTAATCGAGTTGTCACAGGTTCGAGTCCTGTTCGGGGAGCCATTTTGTACGGCCCGTTGGTCAAGGGGTTAAGACACCTCCCTTTCACGGAGGTAACAGGGGTTCGAATCCCCTACGGGTCACCACTCAATCCCCACAAAGTGAAGCTAGCGAAGTTCATTCCGATTACTTTGCGTGGACCCCATAATAATTTATACATATGGAGGCTTAGCTCAGCTGGGAGAGCATCTGCCTTACAAGCAGAGGGTCGGCGGTTCGATCCCGTCAGCCTCCACCATATAGTACAACGACGCGGGGTGGAGCAGCCCGGTAGCTCGTCGGGCTCATAACCCGAAGGCCGCAGGTTCAAATCCTGCCCCCGCAACCAATTTATTTTAGTGTGGAGCCGTGGTGTAGAGGCCTAACATGCCTGCCTGTCACGCAGGAGACCGCGGGTTCGAATCCCGTCGGCTCCGCCATTTTTACTTCAAAACCAAACATGTTAAGGCTCGGTAGCTCAGTCGGTAGAGCAGAGGACTGAAAATCCTCGTGTCGGCGGTTCGATTCCGTCCCGAGCCATTGCGTGAGCCATTAGCTCAGTTGGTAGAGCACCTGACTTTTAATCAGGGTGTCGAAGGTTCGAGTCCTTCATGGCTCAGATTCATGCGTTCGTGGCGGAATTGGCAGACGCGCACGGTTCAGGTCCGTGTGGGCTAACCCCCGTGGAGGTTCGAGTCCTCTCGAGCGCATCGTAATGCGGAAGTGGCTCAGCGGTAGAGCATCGCCTTGCCAAGGCGAGGGTCGCGGGTTCGATTCCCGTCTTCCGCTCCAATATATTTTTTTGCGCCCTTAGCTCAGCTGGATAGAGCGTTTGACTACGAATCAAAAGGTCGGGAGTTCGAATCTCTCAGGGCGCGTGTAGTAAGCCGGTGTGGCGGAATTGGCAGACGCGCGCGACTCAAAATCGTGAGGGAAACCGTGGGGGTTCGAGTCCCTTCACCGGCACCACAATCTTCGGGATGTAGCTCAGCTTGGTAGAGCACCTGGTTTGGGACCAGGGGGTCGCATGTTCAAATCGTGTCATCCCGACCATCTTATTTTTGCGGGTGTAGTTCAATGGTAGAACTCCAGCCTTCCAAGCTGGTAGCGTGGGTTCGATTCCCATCACCCGCTTAAAGGCATAAACCTTGAGAAATCAAGGTTTTTTTGTTTTTTCAGAAGGGCCATTGAATCCTAATTGTACCGAATCTGAATATCCCTTGACGCGAACCAAGCTCTTATTAAAATAAAGATAAATAGATTAACTTTCTACTATATTTGTTTATAATAGGAAGTAGTTAGATGATAGGAGGGTGAAGTGATGACTAAAACTGTAGGGCAAACGGCATCCGTAGGGTTTCAAATAGGCGTTAGAAGAACTTTGCATTTGACTCAAGAGCAGGCTTGGGAATACTTGATCTCACCGTCTGGATTAAAGCTGTGGTTAGGCGATTTGGAGACTTTGAATCTAGAGGTAGGGCAAGCGTACTCAGCCAATGACGGAACCTCAGGAGAATTGAGAGTCGTTAAGCCATACGAACAACTGAGAATGACTTGGCAAAGAAAAAATTGGCCTAAATCCTCGACGCTTCAAATTCGTTTAATACCTGGGAGCGGCAATAGAACGACTATCAGCTTTCATCAGGAAAAGCTGACGGATCTCAACGCTAGAGAAGAAATGAAGCTGCGCTGGGAGAACGTGTTGTCCCATCTTGCAGATTACGCCGAACAAATAAGCAGCTAACTATATGATAAATAAAAAAGAAACCGTACACTTAGCAGAGAAAGTGAGACTTTTGTCTACTTCCATTGCTGTAGGTACGGTTTTTCGTTATTTATCGCTAACGCGATCCGTCTAACTTTGGACGGTTTCTCGGTCTTGTACGGCTGAAGCAGCTTGTTTGATCGCTTTACCGGACTTTTTGTACAATCCCAGCATGGTCAAAGATATCAACAAAATAATGAACAGAATGAAATATAAATGCTGATAAGCTAGCGCCGGAGCGGTATTTTTTTGCCAAACGAGAAAGATTCCGCAAACGGCGACGGCGAACGATCCGCCAAGGTATTGCGACAGCTGCGTAAGACCCATTCCGGACCCAATCAAATGCTTGGGCAGTATCCGCGACACTTCATTCGATAAAGCAGAGGTGACGGACGATAGGGCAGGAGAAAAAATAAGATAAGCTGCTAAGGTAACATATGCAGATGCATGAACCCATAACGATATCATCAGTATGGAGATCCCTAGTAGAATATGTCCAGCAATCATGAAGCGAAAGTTGCCGTATCGGTCAATCCAGCGTCCGACCAGCTTCAGCAAACAAGCTGACAGGAAAGCACCTGGGAAAATCATCAGGCCAATGGACGCAGCCCCCATAGTGAACACTTTAGAATAGATGAGCGGCATCAGAAACAGCATCGATAGGTTCAGCACAAAAACAGAGAAAGCAATAAATAGGAGCTTACGGTATGCTGCGTTCCGGAATAAAATGGGAGGGATGAACGGCTTCTCCACTCGTCGCAGGTGCCATGCCGTTAACCATAATGCCACGATACTAAGAATGAGAACAATAATGGACAGCTGAGTGACAGCAATCAAGAAGGCTGACGAAGTGATGACAATCAAAGCTGCTCCAACATAATCGAATCGAACCCGATCCAACGTTTCTTTAGGAATGAGTCTCCACAAGATCGGTACTAACAGGACAACCAAGCAGGTGACGGCAAACAGCTCATGCCATCCCAGATATTGCGTAATAGCTCCGCCTATGACGGGCCCTAATCCAAACGCCAGCGCGCTTCCCGATGCGATCATGGAGATCGCTCTCCCACGCCGCTCATACGGAACATATCGGCTCGCAAGCACCATTCCTAGACCAGGCGTAGCGCCAGCTCCACTAGCCTGAAATAAACGGGCGAACAGGACAAGTCCAAAGCTGTCGGCAAAAAGGCCAACAATAGATGCGATAACGAGAAGAGTAATCCCTATGGACCAAAGCTTCCGGATAGGGATGAAATCCGATAGTCTGCTGAAAATAATGGTAGAGAGGGCAAAAACGATGGAATACCCCGATACGATCCATGAGCCCTGACCCGCTGTAATGTGAAGCTGCTCGATAATATCCGGAAGAGATACGTTGAACATCGTCGTATTCATAACAACAATAAAGTTCCCGAGCGCCCACACGGGGATTGTAATTTTATCATTCATACGTGATATAACCGCCTGACATGTGACTTTTTTGACACCATTGTTTATACTACTCTTGATTGTTTATATATAAAAATATATTTTTTTGTATGAATTGATAAGTTATAGCTTATAAAGAGATAAACAGGTTGGAGGGAAGTTACAGTGGAGTTGCTTCAGCTCAAATATTTTCGAACCGTTGCAAGACATGAGCATATGACGCGTGCTGCCAAGGAACTGCGAATTGCACAGCCTGCGCTCAGCCAAACGATTGCCAAGCTGGAATTGGAGATAGGCGTACCTTTATTTGATCGACAAGGTAGGAGCATTAAACTCAATCCGTTCGGAAAAGCATTTTTAAAGCATCTGGATCGAGCTCTATCGGCTATTGATGACGGCTTACAGGAGGTTAAGGATCTTGCTGGGCTGGAGCAAGGGTACATCACGCTAAGTGTCGTTTCTACCCAAGTGTTGGGAGATTTGCTAAAGGCGTTTCACCTGGAGCATCCCAACGTGAAATTCCGCGTTCATCAGCAGCCGATACAGACCATGATTCAGCAGCTTTATAGCGGCGAAGTGGATTTATGCATTGCTTCTTTGCCTATCGAGCATGCAGGTATTGAAACCGTGACATTAATTAACGATGAGGTCATATTGATCGTTCCTCAGGAGCATCGGTTGGCAGACCGCCGAAGTGTTCGTCTTTGTGAGGTTGCCCATGATACGTTTATCAACTTAAAAAAAGGCAGCAACATTCGCGATCTGACCGACGTTTATTTCGAGCAGGCGGGCATTCAACCGGACATTGCTTTTGAAATCGATGAACCGGCTTCCGTACGAAGCTTGGTCAAAGCGGGGCTGGGTATCTCATTTAGCACCCTGCTTAATTTGAGGTATTGGGATCACACTACGGTCGTCCCGCTGCGGATTGAAGAGCCGGTATGCCATCGTCCGATCGGTCTTGCTTGGAAAACGGACCGTTTTCATTCTTTAGCGGTGCGTAACTTTCGGCAGTTTGTTATGGATTATTTTATAAAGCTGCAGAAGGAGAAGTGTCTGGATGAAGTGATTATAGTTCCAGACGAGGGAAGGAATTGAATTATTTTCCTTCTATGCATACAATGAACTCATGTGCTTGTCCATAAGGGAAAGGAGTGCCTGATCCATGTCGAAAGCGGACAACATGCTCTCCATATTGTGGCTGTTGAAAAAAGGGAAACGATTCACTGCCAAACAGTTGGCAGAAGAGCTGGAAATGAACATTCGTACTGTATATCGGTATATTGACGCGCTATGTGCCAGTGGAGTGCCGATTATCGCAGATTCCGGGCATAATGGAGGCTACAGTCTGCTGGAGCGGTTTCACGAAGCCCCGTTGTTTTTTGAGATGAGCGAGCAGAAGGCGCTTATACAAGCGGCTGTTTTTGCCAGAGAGGCAGGCTATCCACATGGGGAGGCTTTGCAGCGTGCGGTCGATAAATTGAAGTTGTACACCAATGATGAGCAATTAAATGAAATTAACCGGCATTTGGTTGGCTTCGATGTCATTCATGCTCCGTCGGATGCTGTACAGGAGCGGCTGCTTCAAGAACTGGAGACCTCCGTAGCTAACGGAAGCACTATGGCAATGGAGTACATGAAGGGGACTGCCGCTTTCACAGAACAACGCGAGATCAATCCTTACGGGGTCGTTTATTGGAAAGGGAAGTGGTATGTCGTTGCTTATTGCCATCTTCGAGAGGACATTCGCAGCTTCCGTGTAGATCGTATTCAATCATTGTCTCGAACCGTGAACGAGTTTGAACGGCCACAAGGTTTTTCTGCACGTGAGTTTTTTATGAGTACCATGCTCCCAGATAAGAATAACGAGGAAAAGCTTATTTCCGTCCGAATCGAAGGAAAGGAGCAGACGATCAACGATTTATGCCAACATTGGCTGCTCTCTCATGTCATGGTGGGCAGAACGGCAACCGAGGTGCATTACAGACTTGAGGAAAAGTCTGTTGCGACCTTCCTTCCTCATTTGCTGCTGCCGTATGGCAGATCGTTAAGGGTTTTGGAGCCATCCTTACTACAGGAAAGACTGGTTGCTGTCACAACCGGTTTGTTGGATTATTATCAGACCATGTAGGTTTATTTTCAACTGAATGCGATTGTTAGTCAAGCTGATGTAGGATACAAGTAGGATGTAAATGCATAAGAGTGCACGGTTGGCTATACGGATGATAAAGGTACTTAGCTGAACATCCAATACGGAGCTATAAGGAGATGTGTATAATGAAACATCAAGCGATACAACTGTACCAGTATCATGTTTGGGCGAATGAAAAAGTATTTAACCATCTTAAAGAGTTACCTCGTGAAACGTATGATGCTGTCGTGCAAAGCGTGTTTCCTTCGATATCCGAGGCGCTGATCCATATTTACAGAATAGATACGATGTGGCTTGGCGCTATGTCGGGTGAAAGCTACGAGAAGATGGTAGCTGGGATACAAAGGGTTCTCGAAGAGACGAAAGGAATAGGTCTGGAAAATTTGCAAACGTTGTACCAGCAGGCGGCAGAACAGTTTGAGGCCTTTTTTGCAAACGAAGATATGGATGCCGTAAAGCCTTATCCTCATCCACAGTATGGGACGCTTAACGCCAGCTACGCCGATATTGTGCAGCATCTTGTGAATCACGGAACTTATCACCGGGGGAATATAACGGCTATGCTTCGTCAGCAGGGGCAACGGGGGATACCGACTGATTATGCGTTTTATTTATATGAGATTAGATAATAGAAGATTTAAGATGAGCGTCTTAACTTTGATTGATGGGGTTTGGGCGCTTTTTTGTGTTTTTGGAATTCGAAAGATTTGATTAATTAGGGTAGGGCAGTTTATTTATCTACTTATTTTTTGGGGGTTAGGTCGATAGTCGCGCGAAATATTTAAAACAAGTATGGGGAAAGTGACCTATCAAGGAAAATTATTGAGGAAAGAATAGTAGAGGGGATCAGAGCGCTAAGAATATGCTGTATTTGAATATGTTGATAATAATGGGAATGTAGCTTATAAATTAGCTAGTAGTGAGGGAAAAGTAGTAGATGGTAAATTCATTGAAGGGCGCCATTCAGAAAAAGTAATACATGATTATCTTCAAAGTGAAGGAGTTGGCCCTCCACAAGTTAAAAGAATATACTCAGAAAGAGATTTTTGTGATCTTGCCGGTCATCACTGTTCCGAATTAGTGAAAAAGTATTATCCAAATGCTGAAAAATCCTTCTCCTATCCTTTCTCTACTAAAGAACAGGCTATTGAAAGTAACAGCTAATTAATGACATCAAGGAACAATTTGAAAATTATGAGCAATAAAAAAGAGGTGATAGCATTGATATCTAATAAAGATATTAAGGACTTTTGGGATAATGAATTTATTAAATACAGCGAAAAAGAACTGAAGAAATTTAATCTTTCAAAAGAAACGCTGTCTTTTTTGGCTGAGGTAGGGTTACCAAATGGAGAAATATTAAAAAAAAATGGAGTCTATCATAACTTTTATAAGAGTAATGATTTTAAGGAGATATTAATAGATAATGAAAAATATATTATCGTTGGGAAGTTTGCGGACGTAGACATCTTCATCTTTATTAAATGTAAAAGTGAAGAGGTTTTTACAACAAAAAAATCTAATTTGGTCTACATTAATTCATCGATTCGTAACTTTATAATTTTTGAACAAATTTGTCGTTCGGAGTTTTATAAGGTAAAGGCTTATGATGAAGATGAAATGAGTGCTGCTGTTGAAAGAATGAAGGAGAAGTTTATGAATATTGAGCCAAATGCAATAGTGGAGGATAGCTACTGGGACCAATATTTATTCCCGTACTAAATAGGTTTCTTATAATTCTAGTAACGAATATATCCATTTTCATTCATAAACAAACCAATGTAATACCAGTATGAAGATTTTGGCATCTCGATTATAAAAGGACAGCTCATAACATGCATGAATATTGTACAACCTAATTAACGCTATATAGTTGCAGGTCAATTATGGTCATACACTACCATGATTGACCTGCTTTTTTGATATCTTCGTTTTCTTACGTTATCTCAAATCTATCGCTATAGAATACCTAAAGCCAATATGGAGGGCGAGAAGGCAATTTTGACGGAATGTTAGAGCGTAGATATCTGTGAGATGTGGGATGGATTATCGCATGAGCTCGTATGGAGATCCCTAAGTGCGACCATACTTTACCCAGGTGAAGCCTTTTTTTGCACTTCAACAGCCCCACAAATTTCTACTTCAACTTCGTTCCACTGAAATGTTATCTAGTAATAAGAAATCTAGGTCAAAATCTAAGAAAAACGTGAGAATTTGAGAGAAAGGTGATTCTCCAGAGAAGGAGGCCATGTCTTAAAGGCAAGCCACTTGCCTCTTCTAATTAAGCTCGAAACTCATGAAAAATTCGGAGGGGAGGAACATGAAAGTTATCAGTATCATCCCATCAACCATATAGTAAAGGACTTCGATCTATATACCTTCCAATTCAATTGATGAAAGAATCTCAGTGTAAAAAGAGGATATTTGGTGTAGTCGAAAAAGGATTGTTTATGGTATGCTATTAAACATCAGATGATCAGATATTGTGGAGGAGAGGAAAACGAATGGACTATGTTATTGATTTGCAAAATGTGACGTATCGCAGAGAAAAAAATGAGCTGCTGACGGATATTAACTGGCAGGTTCGTCCGGGAGAGCATTGGGCCATTCTTGGCTTGAATGGTTCCGGTAAGACGACGATGCTTAATATCGTTAACGGATATATTTGGCCGACAACCGGTAAAGTATCCGTGCTGGGTCATCCATATGGCACCGTCGACCTCAGGGAACTGCGCATGTCTATCGGATGGGTGAGCTTGTCGTTGCAAGAGAAGCTGTATGCAACTGATAAGGTGGAGCATATCGTCGTAAGCGGTAAATATGCGACGATCGGCTTATACGAAAAGCCGGGTGAAGAGGATTGGGAGCGCGCAACCGCATTGATGGAGCAAATGCGCTGCATCCATTTGCAGGGTCGCCAGTATCAAACTTGCTCTCAAGGGGAAAAGCAAAAAATATTGATCGCTCGCGCACTGATGAGCTCGCCGAAGCTGTTAATTCTTGACGAGCCATGCAATGGGCTTGATTTGTTTTCACGGGAGGCACTTCTTGAAGTCATCGACCAACTGGCCAAGTCTCCTGATGCACCGACGCTGCTCTATGTGACTCATCACACGGAAGAGATTCTGCCGATGTTCCGTCATGCTTTGCTGCTGCGTCGGGGCGAGGTCTTCGCCTCCGGGCAGGTGAGCGAGGTGCTGACAGAGCAGCACCTGTCGAGCTTCTTCGAGTCACCCGTAGAGGTGTTGAGCCGGGAGGACCGGTACTGGGTCCTCCCGAAGCAGCAGCGCCACGATCAGTCGGCGCAGGAGGCCATCATGACAACGGAGTAAGTCATGAGGAGACGTAAGGCTGAAGCTGCTCTTGCAGCTTCGCGCTGATAGGCGTCAACGGCAAACGCAGTGTGCCGCTGGCGATATGGCCTTGCTCCGCAAGAAGCCATTTGAGCGGAGCAGGGTTGGGCTCGGCGAACAGCAGCCGGATGAGCGGCAGCAGTTCGTCGAATTCCTGCTTGGCCTCGCTCACGAGGCCAGAGATGAAGCGGTTGTAGATGTGTACGAACCGCTCGGTCTGCATATGTGCGGAAGCAAGCATGCCTCCTTGGGCTCCGCAGCAAAGAGAGGCGTAGAAGTAAGCATCCTCTCCACACAGCACCGGCTTGGATCCGCAGCGCGACAGCTCGGAGACCAGCTGAACACCCCCTGAACTATCCTTCATTCCAATGACGCCGTCCATATCCAGGATGGTCCGGACGATATCCACCTCTAGGGAAATTCCTGTACGGCTTGGAATTTCGTACAGAATAACTGGAACTCCTACTTCTGCAACCCTCCGATAATGTTCTATAATCCCTTGCTGTGAAGGTCTGTTGTAATAAGGCACGACGACGAGTGCTGCATCTGCTCCTAGCAGACCGGCTTGCTCCGTTCTTTGAACTGTGGCTACCGTATCGTTCGTACCGGTTCCTAGCACAAGCGGAACATGTACTGATCCTATCGTTTCCTTGGCGATGCTAGTCAAAGCTTCCCATTCCTGCTGCTTCATCGTCGGTGATTCACCGGTCGTTCCATTAACGACTAGTCCGTGAATGCCGTCTTGGATGTAACGGGATACCAGATTGCAGAACGATTCCTCATCCACTTCACCATTCGGGTGAAAGGGGGTTACAATCGGGATGAATATCCCTTTGAGCTGCTCTTCGGTTAACATGATGAATTCCTCCTAATAAGTTGTATAGAGTGAGCTACTGGCTGCGATTGATTAAACTCACTGTAGCATGGAATTCATTATCAGTGTTAGCTATAATAAATGATAAGGTGTATCAATAATTTTGATGATAGAGGCGAGTAGACGATGGATTTAACGTACTTTCGCACGTTTCGTGAGGTAGCCCGAAGGGCAAGCTTCACTCGCGCTGGCGAGGAGCTTGGGTATGCGCAGTCGAGCGTAACCATGCAAATACAGAAGCTGGAGAGGGAATACGGCGTCCCTCTATTTGAGCGCTATGGCAAACAGCTGCGTCTTACACCGCCGGGAGAGACTTTGCTCAAGCTAGCCGTACAAATGCTGGACCTGTACGACCAATCGAAGGAATCGATTGCCAATCAGGTCAGTGCTGCCGTCACCATAGGCACTATCGATTCGCTCGCGGCATATTACCTGCCGCCGTACCTGCAGCAGCTCAGGCAGCTGCAACCGGGACTGGGCATTCAGCTGCTGCCTGACAGCGAGGCAGCGCTGGTTGCGAAGGTCAAGGAGGGCGAGTACGACGTCGCCCTCCTTCTCGACCGCCATCCCGCTGATGCGGCGCTTCGCTGCATTACGGTTCGGGAGGAGCCCCTCGTGCTCATTGCTCCACCTGGGCATCCACTGACAAAGGTGCAGGGTACCGAACTGAGCGATCTCGAAGACTGCGAGCTAATCGTATCCGAGGGCAGCTGCATCTATCGGAGTACCTTTGAGAAGGTGCTGCGGGATAACGGAGTGGCGTATCGTATCGGCTTCGAGCTCGGCAGCCTTGAAGCGATTAAGCATTGCGTCATGAACGGACTTGGCATTGCCCTGCTGCCGCGAATAGCGGTCGGAGATGAGCTGGAGCGCGGTACGCTTGCGGTTATACCGTTTCACCATCCAGATCTCCGCTTCCAGCTGCAGGTGCTTTTGCATCCGAAGAAATGGATGTCGCAGACCCTGCTAACCTTTATTGGCTTGCTGACCGGGGAGGAATCAAGGGGAGAGAAGAAGAGTCACGTAAATGAGTGAGTCTGTTCGGACAAAAAAAGTCCTGCGAAGCATTCCGTAACCTAACGGATATTGTCGCAGGACTTTTTTGATGGCAACTTTTACTGATATCGAAAACCCCAACCTATCATTTAACGACTAAAACGGGGATCGCGGCGTGCTGAACGACATTATGACTTGTGCTTCCTAGGAACAGCTCATCAATCGCGGTCAAGCCTCGGCTGCCTATGACAATCAGATCGTTCTCGTTTTCACGTGCATGCTCGAGAATCGTTTTGGCGGGCTGGCCTTGTTTAATTATAGATTTAGCCGAGGGTAGATCGGAGATCAAACGTTTGATTTCCTCATCGACGGCCATCTCATGCTCATAGTAGTTTTTTTGCAGATGGGGGGTGGTGAGAACCGCTTCCCCCACTATGAGCACAGGCACATAATAGACGTGCAGCACTTCGATTTCAGCCGCGGCAGCAGCCAGTCTTTTGGCGTGCTCCAACGCCTTTTTGGAAAGCTCGGAACCGTCGTAGGCGACAAGAATTTTGGAAAACATGTTAAACACCTCTTTACTTTATTTAGGCCGTTAATCACATGGCGTATTCTTCCGTCAAATTGTACCTGTTCGTTATAACCTCTCCTTTCCGCGGCAGCTTTATTCTGGGGATACAAGTTTATTACCCTTTTGAAAGCAGAAGAACAACAGCTTTGGAAGAAAGGGATGACGGTCACAGTAATGTGTGTTACAATTTTTTTGATTCGTGTTACTGGATAATGTTTCATGATAAATGAATAAAAAAAAGGAGAGAGAAGTGTTGAGAGGACAAGCTGTTCGATTTTTTACCATGCTGCTTGCACTGGTGCTGTTTATCGTTATGACCGGGTGCACTCAAGCTCCGAAGGAAAGCGCAACGAAAGCGAAGGATGAATTGGTCGTAGCTGTTGGTTCCGAGCCGGAGGCGGGCTTTGATCCTACCACAGGATGGGGGCGATACGGTTCGCCACTATTTCAAAGCACTTTGTTTAAATATGATGAGAAAATGAGCATTGTGAACGACCTCGCTACGGGCTATGAATTGAGCGGCGAAGGGACGGTCTGGACGGTAAACATCCGCAAGGATGCGAAATTTACGGACGGAAAGCCGTTAACTGCAGCCGATATCCAATATACATACGAAACAGCCGCTAAAAGCGGTTCAGCTATTGATTTGAGTAATATGAAAAGCGTGGAGGCATTGAACGATTCGACGGTCAAATTTACTTTGAAGGAGCCGCAATCGACTTTTATCCAGATGATGCTGGCGACAGGAATTGTCCCTAAACACGCACATGGTAAAGATTATTCGCAAAAGCCGATGGGAAGCGGGCCATACAAGCTCATTCAATGGGACAAAGGGCAGCAACTGATTGTCGAGGCGAATCCGGATTATTACGGCGCGAAGCCTTATTTTAAAAAGCTGACGTTTCTGTTTCTAAGTGAGGACGCCGCTTTTGCCGCTGCCAAGGCAGGCAAGGTTGATGTATCTTACATTCCAGCAGCGTTCAGCAAACAGCAGGTGCCAGGCATGCGGCTTGAAACCGCTCATTCCGTAGATAATCGGGGAATCGTGTTCCCTTACGTCAAATCTGGAGGAAAAACGAAGGACGGCATACCGATCGGTAATGATGTAACCGCAGATATTGCGATTCGAAAAGCCATCAATACCGCGATAGATCGTAAAGCGTTGGTCAATGGGGTTTTGGAGGGCCATGGGACTCCGGCCTTTACCGTAAATGATGGTTTACCTTGGTACAATCCAGAATCTGTCGTACCGGATGCGGATCCGCAAGCAGCAAAGAAACTATTGGCTGACGCAGGTTGGAAGGATACGAACGGCGATGGTATTTTGGAAAAAGGATCGTTGAAAGCGGAGTTTTCTTTAATTTATCCATCGGATGACGTGACCCGTCAATCGCTCGCAATTACGGTGGCGGATATGATGAAATCAATCGGCATCAACATTAAGGTAGACGGCAAAAGCTGGGATGAAATCAAGAAGCTGATGCATTCCAATGCGATCATGCTTGGTTGGGGCAGCAACGATCCGATGGAGATGTACAATGTGTACAGCAGCAAATACGGCGGTGTCGAGTATTACAATCCAGGCTTCTACAACAACCCGACGGTGGATGATTACATGAACAAAGCGCTGCGCGCAACGAATACAAAGGACGCTATGGAATTTTGGAAAAAAGCGCAGTGGGACGGCACGACAGGCTTGAGTGCCAGAGGAGAGGCTCCTTGGGCATGGCTGGTTAACATCGACCATTTGTATTTGGTGAAGGACAATCTGGATATCGGCAAGCAGCGGATTCATCCCCACGGTCATGGCTGGCCGGTAACGGATAATATCGAAGAGTGGAAATGGCTGAAATAAGGGAAGCGGGGCGTTTGAGATGAGCGGAAGCTTGGTAAAGTTTCTTGGGCTAAAAGCCATGAGGCTGTGCCTCCTGTTGATTGCGATCAGCGCCGTGTCCTTCCTGCTCGTCAGCCAATCTCCCATCGATCCGGTTCAAGCCTACATCGGCTCCGATATGATGAAGGTATCGCCTGAGCAGCGTGAGCTGATCACTGCTCATTGGGGATTGGACAAGCCGCCGCTGGAGCGGTACCTGAAATGGGCAGCCTCGGTTGTACAAGGGGATATGGGCACGTCAATGATCTTTCGCCGTCCGGTTACAGAGGTAATCGGTGAACGATTCATGAGCTCCATCGCTTTGATGAGCACAGCGTGGCTGTTATCCGGTCTTATCGGCTTTGCTGCGGGTGTTGTTGCAGCGATGAATAAAGATCGTTGGATCGATAAAGCGATCAAGTGGTACTGCTATACGCTAGCTTCGACTCCAACCTTCTGGATGGGGCTGCTGCTGCTGATCGTATTTGCCGTATGGCTGGGATGGTTTCCTGTAGGAATGGGCGTTCCAGCGGGGGTGCTGGCACAGGATGTAACCTGGAGTGATCGAATTCAACATATGATTCTACCGGCATTGACACTCAGCGTAGTAGGAATTTCGACTATTGCAATGCACACAAGGGAGAAGCTGGTGAGTGTATTAACCAGCGATTATATATTGTTCGCCAAAGCGCGGGGAGAGCAAGGCTTCCAGCTGTTTTGGAGACATGGACTGCGCAATATTGCCCTCCCGGCAGTGACGCTGCAGTTCGCTTCCTTCAGCGAGCTGTTCGGAGGCGCTGTGCTTGCTGAGCAAGTGTTCTCATATCCAGGTCTAGGACAAGCTACTGTGGAAGCCGGTCTTCGTGGAGATATTCCGCTGCTGATGGGGCTTGTACTGTTCAGCGCTGTGTTTGTATTCTCGGGCAATCTGCTGGCCGACCTTATCTATCGAATCGTCGATCCGCGGTTCAGAGAGGGGCGGTCATAACATGAGTCATGGCAATATGAACCGAAGGCAGAGTACGTTAACTATGACTGTATTGTCTGTCGTGCTATTGATTACTGTAGTGTTGGCAGGCTTCCTCTTAAGCAGCGACAGGATTCAAACCCATCTGGAAATTCGCAATTTGGCACCTTCCTGGAGCCACCTATTCGGAACAGACTGGTTGGGACGGGATATGTTCACACGCACGATGAAAGGGCTAGTTTTGAGTATTGGAGTAGGTTTAACGGCAGCATCTTCCAGTGTGGTCATTGCAATGACCCTCGGGCTGGCTGCTGCTACGTTGGGTAAAACGGTTGATCGATTCATTAGTTGGCTTATTGATTTGTTCCTTAGTGTCCCCCATTTAGTAACGCTCATTCTTATTGCATTTGTTATGGGTGGGGGAGCCAAGGGGATTATTATCGGGATTGCGTTCACCCATTGGCCAAGTTTATCGCGTGTGATCCGCGCTGAAGTTATGCAGCTTAGGTCAGCCGAATTTGTTCAAATATCCGGGCATTTGGGAAAATCACACTGGTGGATTGCCACAAGGCATTTACTGCCCCACTTGGCTCCACAATTTGTGGTCGGGATTGTACTGCTATTTCCACATGCGATACTGCATGAAGCGGCCATTACATTTATTGGGATGGGATTGTCTCCGCATCAGCCTGCTATTGGAGTTATTTTGTCCGAATCCATGCGGTATCTATCAACGGGGATGTGGTGGCTGGCCTTCTTTCCAGGATTATGCCTATTGCTGATTGTAAGAGCGTTTGATGTACTGGGTGAAAACCTGCGTCAGCTCTTTGATCCGCATAAAGCGCATGAATAGGTCGCTGAAAGTTACTAGACAGAAGTAAAGGAGCTGAAGGAAAGATGCCTATTCTGGAAGTTCGGGACCTTTCCATATCGTTTACGCAATATACTAGCGGTCTGAAGCAGAACACGATCCAAGTCATACATGATCTGCATCTGGACGTTCATTCAGGTGAAATTGTTGCTATTGTCGGCTCCAGCGGTTCGGGCAAAAGCTTGCTCGCTCATGCGGTTCTGGGCATTTTGCCTGCGAATGCAAAGATGAGTGGAAGCATTCAATATGAGGGGCAGGAGCTGAATTCCCATCGGATTGCACAATTGCGGGGCAAAGAAATCGCACTAGTACCCCAGTCGGTAACGTTCCTTGATCCACTCATGCGGGTAGGTAAGCAGGTGAAAGCTTCTGTAAGGGAAGGAGACCCTGAGCCCAAGCTGAAAGAAGTATTCGAACGGTATCGGCTTGCCCCGGGTACGGATAAGAAATATCCGTTTGAGCTGTCCGGAGGGATGGCACGTCGTGTTCTGGTATCTACGGCTACGATCAGCGGAGCGAAGCTAATCATTGCTGATGAGCCGACTCCTGGCTTGGACCCTGCAGCCGTAAAAGAAACCTTGGGGAGATTCAGGGAGCTTGCGGATAGCGGTGCCGGCGTTATGCTGATTACGCATGATATCGAATCGGCATTGACGATTGCGGATCGGGTTGCCGTCTTCTATGCAGGCACGACGGTGGAAGTGGCCCATGCTAAAGATTTCAGTGCTTCGGGTGACGCATTACGCCATCCTTACAGTAAAGCCTTATGGCGTGCACTGCCGCAAAATGATTTCGCGCCGATACCAGGCTTTCAGCCGCATCCGAATGCGCTGCCTCCCGGCTGCTTGTTCGCTCCGCGCTGTGCACTCGCAACGCCGGAATGTAATGAAACCATGCCGCCAGAGCGCGAGCTGCGGGGCGGGATGGTGAGGTGTATTCATGAATCTTGAGGCACAACAGATTGGATTTTATTATGACAAGGGGACTTGGCTGTTCCGCGGTGTCGCCATAGAGATAAGGCCAGGAGAGGTCGTCGGGTTAGTGGGGCCAAGCGGCTTCGGTAAAACCTCGCTGGGCCGCATCCTCGCAGGCTTTGAAAAGCCGAAGGAGGGCAAAGTAACATTGGACGGCAAACCACTGCCTGTCTCTGGCTTTCACCCTGTGCAGCTTGTATTCCAGCATCCTGAGAAAGCGGTCAATCCGCGATGGACAATGGGGAGGATGCTGCGTGAAGGAGGGGAGCCTGACAGACAGCTGCTCTCCTCACTGGGCATTGAGCCGGATTGGCTCAACCGATGGCCGAATGAGCTGTCTGGCGGCGAGCTGCAGCGCTTCTGCGTTGCCCGTGCACTTGGAGCCGGGACACGCTTTCTGATTGCCGACGAAATGACAGCCATGCTCGATGCGATCACACAGGCCCAAATCTGGCATGCTGTTCTGGCTGAGGCAGCCAAGCGCGATATCGGCATATTGGTCGTGAGCCATGAACGGAAGCTGATCGACCGCATATGTCACCGAGTGGTAGATACAGCATCGTGGAGGAAATAAGAACAGCACTACACCGGCGGACGGTGTAGTGCTGTTGTGCGTTACAAGTCTATAACTCGTTTTACTTTACAATAAGAACGGGCACTTTGGCGTTCTGCACCACGTTGTGGCTGACGCTTCCAAGGAAGAACTCACGGATTGCGCCTAGCCCGCGGCTGCCCATAATAATTAAATCAATACCGTTTTCATCGGCATAATCCAAAATTGTATTAGCCGGAGATCCGTTCTGAATGACGTAGCTTGCATCTACAGAAGCCGGAATGACATCTTTGGCTTCCTGGATAACCGCTTCACTGATTTTCGGATCGATTGTGATGGTTGTACCCATGGCGTAGGATACGTCCTGTACGCCGTGAATGACGTGAAGCGGAGGGGCTTGGGCATCATGTGCGGCTTCCTGCTGTATGATATCGATTGCCTTTGCCAGCGCCTTTTTAGATAAGTTCGATCCGTCGTAGGCAACTAGAATTTTAGTAAATAGCATGATAACCACCTCCGTGATTATTTCGTTTTGTTTCTACGCTTTCATTATACCATGTCTTTATCGTAAATTGTCGAAAAAATCTGACTAGTTGTGTCAATTACAGGAACGATATGCAGCGTTTGGACAGTACTAGATCAGAAGCTTGATTAAGTTGTGAGCGAGCTAGCGCTAGCTTTCATCGATGTTCAGAGCGGCAGGCATGATACTTGCAGCCGCTGGCTGAAACTGCTTGCGATATTGTCGAGGCGTCAAGCCGATGCTCTGCGTGAAGCAGCGCGAGAAATAGGCCGAGTAATGAAAGCCTACGCTATCGGAAATCTCCGAAATCGGAAGGTCTGTTTTCAACAGCAGCAATCTTGCCTGTTCAAGACGATAGCGCTGCAAATAATCCAGCGGCGTGCATTGGTACACTTCCTTCATGCATCGGGCGATGTAATTCGGATGAAAGTGAAGCGCACCTGCAAGCATAGCATTGGTGATATCTACTTGATAATGCTGCTTCAAATAAGCTTCGGCTTTTTCTGCGACAATGCGCGAAGGGGCGAGGTTGCCTGGATGCTGACCTTCAACAGCGGCGCGAAGCAGGTCAACAAATAATTGCTGCTGCTCCCAAAAAGCATTCGATCGCATCCCGTTAGCCAGAGCCAGCAGCTTTTCGAATAGGTCATATCCTTGCTGAGGGGCTGACATCGTCCAATGCTTGGGAATGGTCAAAATGTGATTCTGAACCAGATCGATCTGGTTTTTGGAATGGATGTCGTCCTTGAGATAAAGATCGGAGAAGGTTTCCGCCTCCCTCCATGGGGCAGGAACTTGAAAATGAAGCCAGTAAAACAAAGTCTCCTCTTGGCATGGAGTTGTAGCATAATGATACCGATCTGGAAGGAGGATAAGCATCTCGCCCGCAGACAGCTCCCACCTTCTGTCTTCCTCCCCAATATAAAGCGTACCCTGACGAACGAGCAGAAGGTCGAACATGCCCAGGTTGGCTCTGTTCGGATGCTGATGGCCGTGCTGGTATATTGTTTTTCCGCACTCCAGGAAAAAGGGCAGCGGTACTGCCTGGATATGAATATAAAGGGATTCCATTCTACCGCACCTCAGGTTCAAATAGTATAAATTTAGGGTGAAACCAGTCGTATTTTTTATTTATTTTATAGGATATGATGAGGGCAAGAAAGGTTGAAATTGTATTTATATTATATCCGATGAGGATGTGACGTGATGTCGCTTTTTACCAGCAAACAGGTGCCTTTAAACAAGGTGCGAATGGATGATCCCTTCTGGTCTCCCTATACCCAACTGGTCCGCGAGGTCGTCATTCCATATCAATGGGAGGCTTTGAACGACGAGATCCCTGGAGCTGAGACGAGTCATGCAATGAGCAATCTTTTGATTGCGGCAGGTAAGAAGACAGGGGAGTTCGGCGGCTTTGTATTTCAAGATAGCGATTTAGCCAAATGGCTGGAGGCTGTAGCTTATTCTCTAGCGAATCATCCCGATGCAGAACTGGAAGCTTTAGCGGACCGGGTTATCGGCTTGATTGAAGAAGCACAGCACGACGACGGCTATTTCAATACCTACTTCACTATAAAAGAGCCGGATAAGCGCTGGACAAACCTAACGGATTGCCATGAGTTATATGTTGCAGGGCATTTGATAGAGGCGGCGGTTGCTTACTTTGAAGCTACTGGGAAACGTCGGTTCCTTGAGGTGATGTGCCGTTTTGCCGATTATATCGGTGTGGTGTTCGGTAGAGAGCCTGGGCAAATTCGAGGCTATGATGGCCATCAAGAAATTGAACTTGCTCTCGTAAAACTGTATCAAGCAACAGGAAACGATATCTATTTGCAGCTCAGCCGTTACTTCATTGATGAGAGAGGCCAACAGCCACATTTCTTCACTCAGGAGTGGGAGAAGAGGGGAGAGACTACCCATTGGAGACAGGGAAAGGTACCGCCTCCTAATTTGGCTTATCATCAAAGCCATGTGCCTGTCAGAGAACAAAAAGAAGCCGTCGGCCATTCGGTACGGGCGGTTTATATGTATACGGGAATGGCTGATTTGGCTGGGCATACCGGAGATGCTTCGCTATTAGAGGCTTGCCGGACGCTTTGGAACAATACGGTTTCCAAGCAAATGTACATAACAGGCGGCATCGGCTCAACCGCGCAAGGCGAGGCATTCACTTTCGATTATGACCTGCCGAACGATACGGTCTACGCAGAAACGTGTGCGTCGATCGGATTGATCTTTTTTGCCAATCGGATGCTCCAGTTGGAAGCCAAGGGGCAATATGCCGATGTGTTGGAGCGGGCGCTCTATAATAACGTGGCAGGAAGCATGGCGTTGGATGGAAAGCATTATTTCTACGTGAATCCGTTGGAAGTATGGCCGGAGGCAAGTAAGCATAATCCATCCTGCAAGCATGTGAAGACGTCTAGACAGCCTTGGTTTGGCTGCTCGTGCTGTCCGCCTAATGTGGCAAGGCTGCTTGCTTCTCTGGGAGGGTACATCTATACAAGTAACGCAGATACCGTCTATACGCATTTATATATCGGAAGCGAAGCGCAGTTGGAGGTTGCAGGTACGGGATTGCAGTTAAAGCAAAGTTCCAACTATCCGTGGGAAGGTCGAATTCAGTTGGAGGTTAACCCCGACGAAGCAGTTGAGTTCTCATTAGCACTTCACATTCCCGGATGGTGCCGCGGCGCTCAACTGAAAGTGAACGGAGAGCAAATGGAGGTGGAACCGCTTGCTGTTGATGGATATGCCTATATCAGCAGATTGTGGCAAGTAGGAGATATCGTGGAGCTGGAGCTGCCTATGACCGCACAGCGGGTTCGAGCGAATCCGAAGCTGCGGGCGAACGCAGGCAAAACGGCTATTCAACGCGGTCCTCTCGTGTATTGTTTGGAGGAGGCAGATAATGGCGAGCTGCTGACAGCCATTGTTCTTGACTCCGAAGGTGAATTAGCCGAACGGTTCGATGCCCATTTGTTGGGCGGTGTTGTCGTCGTAGAGGCTGCTGCTTCGCGTGAAGACGAGAATGCGTGGGGCGAAGAGGAATTATACCGTTTTGCGACCCAACCTACCGGTCCTCACCAATTAAAAGCTATCCCCTACTTTTTATGGGGAAACCGGACTCAAGGCGAAATGTCTGTTTGGATTCGGGAGAAGTGATCTATAAGTTAAATGAAGCTGTCTTCTATGCCGTTCTGGCAGGGAGATGGCTTTTGTTAAATTATTTTTCATTTCGGGGCTCCCCGCAAAGTACCTGAATCAGCTTTCCCCGAGTAGAACAGAGGGAATGGATATGGGGTGGAAAAGCGATAGCGGCCGCCTTTAAAGTCGTGTTTATACGGCCAGATACATTCAAAGAATAGGACTTTAACAGCGGTTGGAGCCCCATATCCACGTAAGGGTTTAGACAAGGACCTAGTGGGAGGCAGATAGGTAAGAGGTAGAAATGAACCTTTTTTGGGCGCAGGACCAATATAGAGTGAAATAAAGATTAGGGGGCCGGCCGCCTATGACAGAGCAAAAATTGCATGAGTGGATACGCCAGATGGCAGAGGGCAGTAAGGAAGCGTTTCGTATTGTTTATGAACAAAGCAAGGAGGAGGTTTTCAGAACGGTAACCCTGTTAGTGAATAACAAGCAGGATGCGAACGATGTTGTAAACGAGGTGTATGCAGAGCTCTTCAAATCACTGCCCAAGTATGATTACAACAAACCGTTTCGATCATGGTTAACAGGGTTAACGATTCGTCAGGTTCATAATTGGAATCGTAAATTGTGGCGAAGATTCAGATTGTATGAGCGCAGTATTCGTATGGAGCACCGTGAACAGGGATTGGACGCTGAATCGGCCTATTTGCGTAATGAACATCGCAGTGAGTTGATCAAGCTTGTCCAAGAACTTAACTACAAGCATCGATCGGTTATTGTTTTACGGTATTATCATGATTACTCGTTCGAGGAAATAGCGGAGCTGTTGGGCATTCCGATAGGAACCGTGAAATCAAGGCACCATACGGCGCTTAACAAGCTGCGTCAGCGATCGACCCATCCGATAACGGAAGATGAAGGAGGTTTTTCCACATGTCCATCCAAAATCAACTGAAATCCGAGCTGCAGCAATATGCCGGGCAGCTGACGTTTCCTCGTGAGCTCGACGGTCGAGTGGAACTTATATTTAATGCTTATGCGGTGAAGAAGCTGCGAAGAGCATCATTAAGGGGCGGTAAAAGAGCTCGAATTGCTCTTGTTGCGGCATGCATTTTCCTGTTCTCAGGCGTTGCTTACGCTTCGAATTTGCTGTACACACTGCAATCGAGTAAGGTCCAAATAGAAGTGACAAAGAATGCCGCTGCTGGGCTTCCAGATAGCTTAAATGAACAAATCAGGGAGACGTTCCGGGAGGTCAGAAGCCAACTGGCACCAGGAGAAGCCGCCGTGGTCTATGTGCAGCCGTTAGAGCAGAGGAAGCTTCCAGCAGTTACGCTGCTGATTCATCCCGTTGCCTACATGGACATCACGCAGTGGAAGAAGCAGGTGGATCAAGCAGGTATTCAGCTCAAAGCTCCCTCAGTACTGCCACAGGGATATGCTTTTGTCAGGGGAGAACTACAGCCGGAGGTCGGCATGATAGATGCACCAAGCTATGCGGTTTATGAGAAACAATTAAAGCAGCAAGCCAGGGAAACCAAGCAAACGATCGTATGGCAAAAAGCGGCGACTCCTTCCATTGGAGCAGGAGTGTTGTACAGTCCAGGATTAATTTATGCAAACGCCCATAACGATCAAATCGAAGTTCGATATCAGCTGCTGCCCGCTACCGATGAGCATTTGGATATAAAGATGGTTACAGGAGACAAGACAACAGGTGAGGAGGTAGACGTAGCAGGTCAAGAAGGATACTACACCGTCAATCATCAATCTGTTTTTGCTGATAAAGGTGAGGCTCGGGATGTGAGCTGGATGGAGCAAACGGTTGGAGGAACGATACTATACCATGTCATGACGTCATCTCCAAATGTAACCAAAGAAGAGCTGCTGGCGGTTGCTAAGAGTCTGAAGTAAACGTACCAACAATAGGAGAAGTCCGCAATCCATTAGGTATTGCGGGCTTTTTGTCCGTTTTACAGCTATCTGAAGCGTCAATCGGTGCTTTATCTTTTTTCTTGTTAAAGGGTATACTGATAGAAGATAGTTTCAGTTCATTCTATTATAAGAAAGGTAGTGCAGCACATGATTTTTAGCGATTTGACGAACTGGGAAAAAGAAAAAGCAGTATATCCTGAAGCGGTTAATAGAGGGATAGAATATATTCGGAGCACGGACTTCAGTTCACTGCCCTTGGGCAAATACGAAATTGAAGGGAACCTTATGTTCGCTCTGCTGCAAGAAGCGACCACGAAGAACTGGGAACAGCAGCGCCCGGAATCGCATCGCACTCATACCGATATTCAGTTCCTGCTATCAGGAGAAGAAGTGATTCGTGTCGCTCCTTTGTCAGAGGAAGCAGTGATTTCAGAGGAGTCATTCGATACGAAAGATATTGCTTTCTATGATAAAGTTGGAGCTGAGAGCTCCTTGGTGCTTCGCCCAGGCTCTTTTGCTGTATTTTATCCAGGAGATATTCATCGTCCTTGCTGCAGTGCTGCCCAGGAACAGCCAATTCGAAAGGTTGTTATCAAAATACATAAAAGCCTGCTAGGGTTGTAATAGCTTATTCACTGTTGCTGTGCTAGTCTGTGGCAGTCGTAATCGGAGACGCTCTGAGCTGGTGAAGATCGGATCAATGGAATGAAGGGAGCAAGTGATGATGCCAATGGATATGACTACGTTTCAGGCTTTGGTAGTTGATAAACAAGGGGAGCGGTTTGAGCTCGGTGTTAGAGAACTGACGGTTGATGACCTGCCGGAAGGAGAGGTTCTCATCCGTGTCAGCTTTTCAGGAATCAATTATAAGGATGGGCTTGCCTGCTTGCCTAACAGTAGTATTGTACGTACGTATCCTCACGTTCCAGGCATCGATTTGGCCGGAACGGTCGTTTCTTCAACCGATGCTCGTTTTCATTCGGGACAAGCTGTGCTTGTCACCGGATTCGATCTTGGTGTGTCGCATTTCGGTGGCTTGAGCCAAATGGCGAGGGTCCCAGCGGAGTGGGTCATTCCTCTGCCTCCAGGTCTGGAGCCGCTCGATGCGATGGCTATCGGTACGGCAGGCTTTACGGCGGCGATATCCATCGACCGCCTGGAGCATAACGGCTTGCAGCCGGGCCATGGTCCCGTGCTGGTTACAGGCGCAACGGGAGGAGTAGGCAGCTTCGCCGTGGCCCTGCTTGCGGCTCGCGGCTATCATGTCGTGGCTAGTACGGGCAAAGCCGCGGAGCACGACTACTTGCGCTCACTCGGTGCGCAGGAGATCATCGACCGCAGCGAGCTGAGCCCGGAGAGCATTAAGCCGCTCGAGAAACAGCGATGGGCGGCTGCGGTTGATCCGGTAGGCGGACGTTCCCTCGCCTACCTGCTAGCTTCCATCCGCTACGGAGGGTCTGTAGCGGTAAGCGGACTTACCGGCGGCGGTGCGATCCCGACCTCGGTCCATCCCTTTATTCTACGCGGTGTTAACCTTCTCGGGATTGATTCAGTGCAATATCCGGCTGAGCGCCGTTATGAGTTGTGGAAGCGGACAGCAGACGATCTGCTGCCGACAGGACATCTGAGCCGGATTGCTCGGCGCATCCGGCTTGACGAAGCACCGCATTATGCGGAGGAAATCATGTATGGACGGATCAAGGGAAGAGTCATAGTGGAATTATGAGTCCCTTTTACAGGTTATAATGCAAATGCCGCATTCTCCTAATAAGGAGGCTGCGGCATTTTTTTTTATCAGGTTGCGTAATATCTTCGATTTTTATGTTGAGCTAAGAAGCGTCAGCACTCTGCGCCTGTCATTTCATTCGTAAACATCCGCTTATACTCCTGCGGAGTCAATTTTTTAGCCGATTCGGGAGCGTAATGGAGCTGAAGCGAGCGGCGCCTTTTATCGGAAAAATTCGGTGGCGTCCCATGGTGCAGCAAGCCTGAGAAAATAAGGGCTCCGCCTGGCTTTAACGGAACGGCGACATCCTGCTCGACTTGTACACTCACATCGCACAGCTGCCAATCGCGAACGGCATAGTGTGGAACGGCTCCTTGTCTATGAGAGTAAGGGATGACATGCATGCAGCCATTATCCAACTCTGCTGGGTCCAGAGCCAGCCAGATTCCGATAACAGATTGATCGTAAGCCAGATTGCCGTAGGCCATGTCTTGATGCCACGGTTTCTCGGCTCCTCCTGAAGGCGGTTTCAGAATGGCTTGGTCCTGCGCTACTTTAGGCGCCTCGCCGAACAAAGCCTCCATGGCTTTCATGATTCCGGGATGATAAGCAATATCTCTTAGCCTAGGCTCATGATCTACGTAGTCATACAGCTTGCGTGCGGCCTGCTCGATTTCGTCCTCAGTGTGAAGCTCTGCCTTCGGCTTCACGAATTGGATCTTCGTTCCTACAGAACGCCCGAACAGAACGTCCATGATGGCTTTCAGCGAGGTGTCGATTTCTTCAGTGCTCAGCACCTCATCGACAACGAGATAACCTCTTTCCCAAAACTGTTTAACATGCTGCTCTGTTAAGTGATTCAAGGTTGGGATGCGATCTCTGGCTATCGAATCGTATCGGTATAACGTCTCCGCGACATGTCTGGCTAGCTGCTCGTCATCCTGATTTTCGTAAGAGTGTAATGTACGCGGGGTAGTTGGTTGGGTCACCTTAATTCCTCCTTAGACTGATGATGCTTTCATCTTATCGGAGAAAGGTGAAGCGTTGAATGGAGGTAAGTGGGTACTTTTTATACTTAAACCGATATTCATTCATTTGGATGAATCTGGCCGTGCATGTGCCTGAGAAGGCTCCGACTTCCATTTGCAATGGGAAGGCGGAGTTCCATAATGCTCTTTGAACTGCTTGCTGAACAAATAAACGGTAGAATAGCCCAAGGCTTCCGCAACCTGAGATACGTTCATGGGTGTTTCCATGAGCAGGTGCATGGCTCTCTCCAGTCGAACGTCGGTAATATATTGTTTGATAGAAGTGCCTGTATATTTTTTGAATAGAATGCTCAAATACTCCGGAGACAGCTGAACTTGTCCCGCTATGTCGTGGTGGGAAGCCCGTCTGCCCGGGTTCTCACGAATATAGCTGATGACACGGGCAATCAGCTGCTTATGCTTACCAGTGGATTGGGAGTCATCCGTCCTCTGCCAGCGAAATAGATGAAGCATCGTTTGCTTCATCATCAAGTCGAATTCGATATCCTCCCATGCTTCCTGCGCATGAATCATCTGCAGCTGCCGATTCAGCAGCATTTCGAATAGCAAGGTATCGCTAACGACGGTATAGCGCTCAGGTAGAGGCGATGGCTGGCAAAGATCACCGGTTTGCGGATTTATCATGGAAAAATGAATGAAAATGACGGTCAGCCTGTCCTCAGGATCTTGTGTGGTTTCGGGCACATCTCCTGGACGGATGAGAAAGCAGGTTCCTTTTCCTATGGGATAATCTATTCCGTTGATCGTCATTTTCCCAGTTCCCGACATGGCATACCATAAATCGTAATCGGATAGCGGCTGATGGGGCTGCCAGTGCCAGCTTGGCTCGCAGCGGGCTTTTCCTGTGTTAGGGCTGCGTTGAAACTGTACGTTTAACAGTGAGTTCATTTCGTTCATGGTTTCACCGTCCTCAGAGTTTTGCCGAAGAGAAAACTTGCTTCGAAAGCATGTGCTAAGCTATTAAGTAACAGCATAGCACGAACTTATCCCAAGTCGTAGAGAGAAAATAATTTCGTCTATCGACGGGCGATTCCTAGTGAAACATTTCCACTCCTGCCAGCGTAATAAGAAGTACATAATGGAAAAAAGATGGAAGGAAATACAAAGGAGGTCACATTAATGGATGCCAAGACAGTCTATTTCTCGGATCGATTCTTTTCGACGGGCTTTACGGATATTGTCAACGAGAATAATGACAAGCTAGGAGAGCTCAATCTGCAAAGTATGTTCACTGCAGGGATTCATGTTCTGGATGAGCGGGGAGACGTATCGTACAGCGGTAAATTTCGTTTTTTCTCTAATGCTTGGCTGGTATTCGACCGTTATGGCGAAGAGATCGGCGTTCTCAAGGCCAAGATGTCCCTCTTTTCCAAAAGGTACTGGTATGAAGGCTCGCAAGGGGAGCTTGAGATTGAATCGCCTGCATTTTCCCGGGAGTATACGGTAAGCACGATGGGAGGAGAGACGGTTGCGGAATTTAAGAGAACCGATGGCTTCTTTGGTGCAGGAGCTTTTGCATTATCCAACCACTCTAAGATTCCGATGGAGGAGCTTATATTGGTCGTGATGGGTGTGCATGCCATTCAAAAAAGGCATAACAACGCTGCCTCCACCTAAAGCGGTAATACAGCTCTATCCTTAGCGAAAATAAGCCGGACTATTATCTTTTATAAAATGTATTGATTAAGCGAATGCGGAGAGACTATCGGGTAATATTGGAAACCTTAAATTGAGGTGAACAGCATGCCGATGGTTGAGATTAACGGAGTTAATTTGTTTTACGAAAAGGTCGGAAGCGGGGTACCCATTGTATTTATTCATCCGCCCATGCTGACAGGAGACGTGTTCGCCTATCAGCGGCGGCAGCTTTCGGACACGTTCCAGGTCATAACATTCGATGTCCGTGGACACGGAAGAAGCGGTCAATCGGAGGCAAAAGTAACGTACGAGCTTATCGCAGACGACATCCTACAGCTGCTTGACGCGTTAAATATTCCCCAAGCGGTGCTATGCGGTTACTCTACCGGAGGCGCTGTAGCGCTGGAGGGGATGCTTGCCTATCCGGAACGGATTCTCGGGGGAATCCTTATCAGTGCGATGTCCGAGGTGAGCGATTGGTTCAATAAGACCCGAATTTGGACGGCCATGCAATTGTGCAAGCTATCTGGTAAAAAGCTGCTATCCGCTGCTATAGCCATGGGAAATGCCGACATGATGTCAACCTTTAAGCAATTGTATTCCAAAGGGGTGCAAGGACAGATCCGCAGTATGCGGCAATATTTTGAATGCAGCTACGGCTATAATTGCACTGGCAAGCTTCACCGCATTCATAAACCGGTGCTTCTTATTTATGGGGAGAAGGATACCGGCTTCCATCGTTATGCACATCTGATTCAGAGACGCATACCCCACTGCACATACCATCTGATAGCGGGAGCACAGCATCAAATTCCAACCAAAAACCCGCGTGAAATGGCGGAGCTGATTCGCTTATGGATGGAGGATCCAGCATTGACTCCGCTGTCGGCACCTACCGCTGTGGAGGAAGAGCTACTATTGGAAGACTTGCTAACCTTACACGCGGGACTGCTCCAGGAGCCGCCTCCAGAATCAGAGACGGTCCATCAGCATCCATAGCATGCGCCGCGGCTTGCCATTAGTGCTCTTCCAACCGTTTCATGAAATCTTCAACGGCGCTGTAGCCTTGCTGGCGAAGGTACCAATTGTTCGCAGCTGCTTCGACCAGTCCGGCCACATCTCTGCCAGGTTGAAGCTGGATCTCAATATGGGGGATGCGCACATCCATATAGTCCGTGAAGGTAGATTCCAGCTCCAGATCGTTATTTAACGCATCATCCTTCCATTGCGTCAGCTCGATATCGAGCACAATACGCGTTTCATCCTGAAACGCTCTTCTTCCATACAGACGGGATACATTAATAAGTCCGATGCTGCGCAGAGCCAGGAACTCTTTGCTTTTTCCATTATGAGTTCCGATTAGCGTCTCAGGACTGATTTTCTTAAGCACGACAATATCGTCCGCAACCAACCGATGGCCTCGGCGAATGAGCGTATGGGCCGTCTCACTTTTTCCAACACCAGATTTACCCCGAAGTAATATGCCGATTCCCGAGACATTAACAATGACTCCATGGATTGTAATCTCCTGGGCTAACGCCTTCGTTAAATAGCCGTCCACCAGCTCCAGAAATTTAGGTGTCGCCTCATGGGTTCGCAGCAGAGGAATGCCTTCCTCCTCGCAATATTTCATTAAATATTTAAGCCCTTCCTGATTGCGGGTAACGACGAAGCAGGGGGGATGGTATTTCACAATATTGCCGATTCTTTCGTTGCGTTCTTCTTCACTTAGCGTATGCAAATAAGTAATTTCTTTGCTCCCCAGCACCTGCACACGTGCTTGTTGAAAAAAATCGAAATATCCAACAAACTCCAGTCCAGGGCGGTGGGTCTTAGGCTTTTCAATCGTTCTATGCAGCTCTTTCTCGCCGGCAAGCACTTCCAAGGAGAAGCGCTTCACCAGATCCTGTACAGTCACAGATTTCGTCATCGTTGTTCTCCTCTTGTTCATTTTTTTCGTGCTTCTAACCATTCTACACGGACCGTCTGTTTCCCTTTGGAAAGTATGCTTTTTTAACGAAATCGCTGGAGGGGGTTGGGAATACAAGCATCTTTCTGGTAAGATAACGTAAAGGGCCTCTTATCCAAGAGGCCTTATTTTTTCAAAGGAGGTCAGAACAAAAATGAAAGCGTTATACGGATATTTTACGGAAGGCGAGATTGTTCGCAGCGGAGGTGATCCTTATTTTGAACCATAGTTTGCTCCAATCTGCCAGACTGCAGCTGATTCGCCAGCTCGTATATTTTGACGAGGAAAGATTTCATATTCTGGATAATTACTTTGCTAATGAACGAATGAAGAAAAAAGGCGAGCAATTCGTCGAGGAGTATACCCGGACTTTAGAAGATATCATCGCTAATTTTGAGGAAGATAAGCTTCATTCCGTCGCGCTGATAGGAAGTGAGATCCAGACGGTGGACGAAGGCTTTGAGGATTGCTATACGATTGTATTTCCGCATCAGGCTGACCCAGAGCGCAACCAGATTTCTTTTCTGGCTCCATTCGGATTCCAGCTGCTAATGGCAGCACAGGACGAGAGCAGATCAATCGAAACTCCGATAGGCAGCTCGAACGTACAAGTACGTCAGGTGAAGTATGTCAATATGGGAGAGCCCTATGATAAGCCAAGAATGTAGCATTTTATAATATCATATGAGGAACAGGAAGCCCTTAGCTGATTTTTTTTGGCTGTAAGGGCTTTTTGTTTTCTTTGGGTTTTGAATATGGGACATAGTCCCTATTTATTCACAATGCAGCAACTTTTTTTGAAAAAAACAATTAAAATTCGACAAAATCTATAAAGAATTAGGCCTATCTTGTCGAAATAAAGATGGGGATGAAATGTAAATGAAAGGGAAAAACGCTTTCAAAAAATAGAGAAAAGACCCTACAAAGCAGACAGAATCGGAGGAAAACGGAATGAAAGAGAAACTATTACGGGATATGGTCATGAAAGCTTCGCAGCTATCTTTGTACAAGAAATTGTTCTTCAGCTTTTTGATCGTACTCCTGCTGCTATCGGCTGTAAGTGCAACCTCACTGACCCAAATGAGCACAATGGGCGTGAAGTCCAAGCAAATGACGAAAACGGGCTTGCCGAGCGTTGTTTTACTGGGGAATTTGAACCACGATATTAAAGAACTGGATGATCTGATTCTTCGCATTCAGCTGAATATGCCAGAGAAGAGCTCAGGGGAGATGTCCAGTATGGGAATGACTGATGAAGTCGTTACTCAGCCGGATAGAGCGAAGGCGCTGTTTGGAGAAATTCAGTCCAAAACCAAGATGTTGGAGAAGATCGCAATTACAGACAAAGATATCACGCTTCAAAAATTGTTTGCTAAGCAATGGGAATCGTATGAAAACTTGTTTCCTACGATTCTAAGTGCAGCTCAGCAGCACGGTCCCGATGGGATGAGGTTGATCCAACAGGCAGATGAATTTATTAGCGGATGCAGCATGATTATTGATGTGCTCACTCGCAATATTCAGACCCATGCAGATGGATGGTCAGAGGAGCTGGAAGATTCGAATCGTTCCGGGGTTATTTGGGTTATTGTGCTTAGTATTCTGGCTATCGCAGTTGGATTAGCTGTCTCCTTCTTTATGGCACGGCATGTATCCAAACCGCTTAAAGAGATGAGCAATTCAGCGAAACGGATATCGGAAGGCGACTTATCAGAGAGAGCAGTAGCTCTAAACCGTAATGATGAAATCGGCGAGCTCAACGCTGCCTTTGTACATATGGCCAACAATATGAGACAAATGATCGAAACCATTAATGAGCACGCGCAGCTGGTCACTGTATCCGCAGAACAGCTGAAGTCGAGTTCAGGTGAAATGCAGCAGACCTCCGCTGAAATAGCCGCAACCGTTAAGGAAGTGGCTACAGGAGCAGATCAACAAACGTTAACGATGGAAGAAACGTCACGCTCTATGGAGGAGGTTGGAGAAGGAATCAGCCGTATGGCGGAGAGCGCTTCTTCCATTGCCGAATCCGTTGAATGGACGAAGCAGCAGGCGGAAAGCGGCGAGGCCTTTGTTCAAAATACGGTGAATCAGATGCAATCCATCCATTCTTCGGTTCATCATACTGATCAAGTGATTGATATGCTGGAGAATAAATCGCGCCAGATCGGCAGCATCTTGTTGGCGATTCAAGAAATTGCGTCGCAGACCAATCTATTGGCGCTTAATGCCGCCATTGAGGCTGCACGTGCAGGCGAGCAGGGGCGCGGATTCGCCGTTGTTGCTGGCGAGGTGCGCAAGCTTGCTGAGCAGTCAGGCAGCTCCTCAAACGAAATTGCCAAGCTGCTTCACGAGATTCAATCGAGTATCCGTGAGTCCGGCGATTCAATGGGGAAAGTGAAGGACGAAGTCCAGATGGGTATCGAGCTAGTTAAGGGAACGGAGCAGAACTTTAACCAAATCTTAGTCTCGACCTCACATATCGCATCACAAATTCAGGAGATGGCAGCAACTTCCGAGCAAATCTCGGCCGGAGCGCAGCAAATCACCGCAGCGGTTCAGCAAGTGGCGTATATTGCCAAAGAAACGGCCTCTTCATCCCAAAACGTATCGGACTCGGCACAAGGCCAGCTTCATACGACGGAGGAAGTGCAAACCTCGGCCCAATCGTTATCCAACATGGCGGGAGAGCTGCAGCAGCTTTTATCCCAATTTAAAACCGCATAGTTTGAAGCCTAGTTATAGAACAGCCCGCAGCTGCAGCCAATGCAGTTAGCGGGCTGCTTTTGTTCTATTTTGCAGTGCTTCCTTCTTGCGGCTAGTCTCATTTGGATAAGTGTTACCCATTCAGGTAATAGTAATAAATGGGATTTAGCTTTGAGGCGGTGAAGATATGACGAACCCAGAGAAGAATGAGACAAAACTGTCTGTGGATCTCAAGAGCAATATAGATTACATCCAAAATAAAATGGGGTTTCCAAGCGACCTGGTCATTAGAGAATTCAAGATTGGCACGGGGCATTCCGGTGCGATTATCTGTATCGATGGGTTAGTCAATAGAGAGCTGGTCAACGAGCTGATTTTAAAAAGCATGCTCATCAACCTAGGTGAATCCAATAAGACAATCCCTGCATTCGGGGATGAGCTTGTTACCCGATTTCGGGCTGTTTTTATACCAGGAATATTATACAACGTGTAAGAAAATTAAAGATGATTGGGAAGAAGGGAAGTAGCTTTTCTCCAAAGCTGTTATAGAGGTGACAGTTGAATCTGAAATTCAGAGGAGCGGCAGTGTATTAAGGTCAGAGAGGGGACATTGATTTTGTGGGAGATCATTCTTAGGCGATTACCTTCTGGTATGGTTATTCTCTGTACGATTCTTACGGTAGCTGTTCCGTTATTTTTGTATAAGATTTCGGATTTGATTCATAAGTACGGGGACCCTCCTTGGAAAAAGTCATAACGGATACCTATAGCCACTGCAAAAACAGACACTGTATCGTGTCTGTTTTTTACACCTATGATCGCTTAGTTTGGCTACTCTGGGTCAGATGGAATGATTTCATCCAGCTCGGTTTCTTGTTGGTTAGCTTGCTCCGATACTGCTTGATCCAGCTCGCTTTCTCCTTGCATTTCTCCAGCTGCTTGCACCTGGTCGTTCAGCTGCTCCTCCGCTTGTCCGATTCCTGTAGCGCCTTGATGTCCTCTGCTAGTAGGCATTCCTTCGTACCTCCGATAATTAATTTTTTTGATTGAAATACCAACAGTAGTATGGACGGATGGTTGGAAAAGAATGCACTCTTTTTGTAGGCTAGCTTACCTTAATGACTTTTACTAAACCAGAAAGCATTCCAAGATGCACGGCTTCATGGGCCACGGCAAAACTAAGGACTTCCGCTGGGCTCATAAAACGCAAAGGTCCCATTTCAAACGGCTTCTCCAGCTGCTGCTCTAACGATTCCGCAGGGAGCTTCGTCAGCACTTCGCATTGTCCAGACAGGTGATGTATCAACTCTTCCTTGGATGGTGGAGTAACCGTCCAATCCGTTGGTTGGGTTCCAGTTATGAATAAGGAGAAGTAGTGTTCAGGCAGCTTATACTCGAAAGCGGTTTGATTAGCAAGAAACCAATTCATCATCGTTATCATGTGACCTACGTTCCATCTAATCGTATGGTTAAATCCATTAGGTTGTTTATCGTACCATTCCTCCGGAATCGCCTCGACGGAACCTAAGACCAATTGACGAACCGTTACACCATTTTTAATGATTGCTTGTGACATTGAACATTCCTCCTAAAAGGGTATTGGTGGTTCTTACAGCCCTATCCTAGCTCGAAAAAACCTGCCATTACCATACATTTCACTGCAATTTACTGCCACAAAGTCATTTTTTAAAAATAAAAACGACCGATTTCTCCTATTTTTGAGAAAACGATCGTATTCGTTGCTTAGCTTGCATTTTTTTCCTTGAGCATGGTGGCGACTAATTTGGCGCCTGCATTTTGCCAATTGTAATAGGTGCGTTCCGGTACATAAGTTCTAAACCACTCTAGAGCTTCCAAAGAAGATGGATCTAATTTGTCCGGGGAGTAGCGGAGACTGTAAGGCTTGATGCCAATAATATAAGGAAAGTAGAGCGCATTGTAATGCCTCCATTCATCGGCTGTGCCGAACGATTCGTCTTGCCTTGGCTTTAATTGCCCTACGCTTTCTAGGAGTACGGCCTTTAACTCGACCGCACGTTCGACAACTTCATCATCAGCCCCGCGCTCTTTCAATCTGCGTTCAATCAGCCTCAGCTGAGTAAGAGGACTGGCAGCGATTCGCTGCAGATCGCCAAATTGACTTAGCGCACGTCGTGTATGCCTGTATAGCTCCTCTTCATCCATTTCTTCTGGCTGTGCTTGATCGTCTATGCGAACTTGAACGTCCTCAACCAACCTCAACCGTGCTCGGTCTTCTCGCAGCTTCGGAAAGGTTGCGAACGCAATGCTGTCCAATAAGGCCCGAACGGGGTACACATAGACCTGGAAAGTAATCGAAATGACGATACTAACAAGCAGGAGTGATACCGTTACTGCGTTCCAGCCTGCTCCCAGAAGGATGACGATGGCTACTTGGCCGGAGAACAATGCTGTAAAGATAATGGAATAGTCAAAGGATCGGAGAAAGTCAGGAAGCCACGTTTCTCCTTGTGATTCCACTTCCTTTATTAAACGATGAATACCGAACAAGGCCAAGGTGGCGGAGAAGGGTGCGAGCGCCCATGTATTGGAGTCATCCCACCAATGTAGCGAGTAACCAAAGGCGGTAACAACTCCAAGGAGTAACGGCAATACGGTAGTGAAACGGCCAAAGCCAGTAAGTTTCTTCCATATAGAGGGATTCGGCTGCGGTTCATCTTGTATGGCGAAAGAGCTCCAAACCACTGCGCTTAACCAAGCGGCAAATGACAAATATAGGCATAACGAAGGAATCCATGCCACTAACGAGGTTATCGGAGGATGTGCGGTAGAAAGCAGTAAGGAAGCCCCGATGCCTAAAGTGTTGAGAATTATGCTGATTCCGCAAAGCAGCAAGCGAACGTTTCGTTTATCTCGGTTGCTTATATATAATCCTAGCCAGAATGTAATGCCAAACGTAATGAATGAAACCGTCATGTCTCCTCATCATTCCTTTTCTATATGTATTCTATGTCATGGGGGGCAGCAATGGAAGGCTGTTATTCTGAAGGGTTACCTGTCATGAGTTATGTCTTAGATTTTTCTATAAACCATTATAAACGCAAATAATATGATTAGCGGAACTTTTTTCCATAATATTGATTATTAGTCACACAGAACAGAAAAAAAGAGTGAGGCCCGGTACATTTTGCTTGTGTACTGGACAGTCACTCTTGTTTTGGTTATAGAGCTGTTTATTACTTCACCGTTTTGTTGTAAGCAGCGAGCTTGCTGCTAATTTCTTTGGCAGCGGCATCGAGCGCTTCCTTCGGCTGCTTCTTGCCGTTCAATACTTCCTCAATCGCCGTCTCAGTCAGCTGGCGTGCTTCAGGGAATACGCCCATAACTGCGCCTTGAGTAGCGGTATTTGCCTTGGTAGCATGAAGCTGTTCAACCGCTGTTTTCAATTGTGGATATTTGCTTAAGTTGTCTTTGACCGTTTGTTCGTCATACGCTTTTTTTGTAATAGGGAAGTAACCGGTGTTAACATGCCAGTAAGCTTGCTGCTTTGGTTCGGCTAGAAACTTGATGAACTCCCATGCACCCTTTTGTTCAGCTTCGCTGCGGTTGTTTAGGATGTACAAGCTCGCACCGCCAACGATCACACCACCGTCTTTAGCATCAGTAGGCTTAGGCAGGAAGGCCGTGCCGACCTCAAATTTGCCTTGCGCTCCGTCAACTATTCCACGAAGAGAGCCAGTAGAGTCGAGTGTCATGCCGATTTGACCAGCGAGGAACGCTTTTTTCGTATCATCGGTTTTACGTCCGAGATTCAAGGCGACTTTATCGTCCACCATCTGCTTCCACCAAGTTAATGTTTTGACACCTGCGTCGCTGTTGACCAAAGATTCGGTGGCCACCGCTTTGCGACCGTTACCGTTGTTCAGGAGTTCAGCGCCCTGATTGGCAAAAAACTGTTCCATCAACCAACCGTAGATTGCGAAGGATGCCCCTGTTTTGCCGTCTTTAGTCATCGCTTTGGCTGCTTTGGATATGTCTTCGTAGGTTACAGGTGGTTTCTCAGGATCAAGACCGGCCGATTTAAACATGTCCTTGTTGTAATACAGGACCGGATTGGATGTATTGAATGGCATAGAGTTCAGCTTGCCGTCAATTCGGTAGTAGTTCAAAATGTTTTCTTCAAGCTGGGATAGATCGTATTTATCTTCATCGATGAATTTTTGCATAGGGGTGATGGCTTTGGAGTCAATCATGAAGCGGCTGCCCACTTCAAACACTTGGATGAGCGCCGGTCCGCTCTTGGAATCCATGGAAGCCTTCATTTTATTCAAGCTTTCATCGTAGGTTCCTTGGAATACGGCTTCCACCACAACGTTTTTCTGGGATGCGTTGAAGTCAGATACGAGCTTGTCTACCGCTTTGCCAAGCTCTCCGCTCATGGAGTGCCACCAGACGACCTTCACCGGCTCCTGACTCTTAACAGGCGCTGCGGGCTGGGAAGCGCTGCCTCCTTCGGCTCCTTGTTGAGTCGCATTGCTGCCGCATGCGGATAACGCCATTACGGATGCCATACAGAGCGGAATCAGGCTTTTTCTCATAAAGCTCTTCATTTACTTCTTCTCTCCCTTTTTTTGGATGTGCGTCAACGGAAATGTTGAACACATGCTTTTTTATTTATTTGAGGATAGGTGTCCCGATGACAACAAGGACAAGCTATGTTCAAACGAAATGGCGTTCATTCTGAATGTGAATCCCACATTAGATCGTTAATTTCGAATCAGCGGAACAGAACAAAGGGCTAGCCCTTTAAAGCTCCTGCCGTTAAACCGCCCACCAGCTGCTTAATGCCCAAGACAAGAAGCAGAAGCGATGGCAGCAGCACGATAGTTACGCCGGCGAGTACCAGATTCCAGGAGGTCATTTCTTCAAATTGCAGCATGCTGATGCCGATTTGAACGGTACGCATTTTTTCTCCATTAGTGATCAATAGCGGCCACAGGTACATGTTCCAATGCGTAAGGAACGAGTACACTCCCAGTGTAGCCAGTGCAGGGCGGGACAGCGGCAGCACAAGACGGAAGAAGCAGCGAAAATGGCCGCAGCCATCGATACGAGCGGCTTCGAACAGGCCGGCGGGAAGCTGAAGGAAAAATTGGCGAAGCAGGAACGTTCCGAATGCCGTAGCTAGGAAAGGAATGATCAATCCTTCGTAGGTGTCCAGCCAGCCCCAGCTTTTGACTGTCAAATAATTCGGGATCATCGTCACTTCCCAAGGGATCATCATCGTCGAGAGAAAGAGGGCGAACAAGACACTTTTGCCGACGAATTTTAAATAAGCGAAAGCGTAAGCGGCCAAGCTTGCTGTAAGCAGCTGTCCGATCATGATAGCGGTAGAGACAAACAAACTGTTGGTAATGAATTTGAAGATGGGGACAGTCTGAGTTACTTTAATGAAATTATCCCAATATAGGCTGCCAGGAATGAACTTGGGCGGATAGGCCGAAGATTCAGCAGGCGTCATGAAAGCAGCGGACAAGGTGAAAAAGACAGGGTACAGTACCAGTGCCGCCGCGATACACAGCAAAATATAGAGCAGCGTTTGCTGCAAGCGAGACCTCATTGGTAGTGCACCTTCTTTTCAAAAAATTTGAACTGAATCAGTGTCAGTACAAGAATGAATGCGAATAGCAAGAGCGCCTGCGCGCTGCCGATACCAAATCGGAAATTAACGAACGCATCCTGATAGATGTTATAAACAACGACATCCGTCGTATTCATGGGCCCGCCTCTGGTCAAGATGTGCATTTGTCCGAACGTTTGGAATGCACCGATGACTGAAACAATGGCGGAGAAAAAGAGGGTCGGGGAAATTAAAGGCAGTGTCAGTTGTACAAAGGTACGGATGGGGCCTGAGCCATCGATTTTGGCACTATCGTAGATTTCTTCAGGAACGCCTTGCAGTCCGCTCAAAAGCACAATATAGTTGAAGCCGAGGTTCATCCATACGGTCATGAATGATACGGAGAGAAGCGCTACAGCCGGGTCAGTAAGCCAGCCTACCGGAGCCATGCCGAATAAGCTGAGAACATAATTTAATACCCCGACACTCGGATGATACAGCATCATCCAGATGACAGAGCCCGTTCCCACCGAAATCGCAATGGGAAGTGAGAACACAAATTGAAACGCGCGCATCCCCCGCAGCTTATTGTGCGATAGCGCAGCAAGCAGGAGAGCGATCACAAGGCATGTAGGCACAGTAAGTAAAGTGAAGGAAAACGTAACCTTCAGACTCTGGTAAAATTTGTCCGAGGTCAGCAATTCTTGATAATTGTCCAGTCCGGCGAATTCTGCAACCCGGCCACGCGGATCGGTCAGGTGTAGGCTGAGATAGATCGATTTAACCAATGGATAAAAAAGAAAGATGCCGAACAGCAGTAGTGACGGAGCCATAAACAAATAAGCGAGCAGATTTTCCTTCCACCGCAATGGGTTCAAGCTTCGGATACGCGATATGCGCCTCGGCCTGGACGCGACAGCGGAAGGCATCCCGATATCTTTTGGCATAAGACTCATCTTTGATTTCACCCCTAACGGTTATCACAGTAAGTACACGGTGGAGTGCCGTATCTCAACTGCCTCGTTCAGTATAAGTCCCGGGTGTAAAGAGAGAGTTAGGGGGATCTAAAGGTTTTATTGAGAGAAGGATGGAGATTCATATTAGCTTAACAATTAAAAGGGAGTGGAGAGGAAGGGATTTTAGCCAAATCCATCCCGATATCTTAATAGAAGATATAAAAATAAGACAATTGTATTGCAGTAAGGCAAAAGGAGGTTATTTCGATGGATTTACTCTATGAAACTACTGTTTTTTAATAATTCGTATGATAAAATAAAGTTTAATTACATTAAATTGGAACTTCGAGGTGGAATTCCATGGTATCCAGAAGCTCGGTCACAAAAGCGGCATCCGCAGCGGCGGTCATGTCTGTTATTGCTGTGCCCTCCGTCGTAATGGCCCAACAGCCCGGAACGGCTGCTCCAGCTGCTGTTGTACATCCTATTCAAGATATGACGATTGCACAAGGAAGCGAAAAAACGATATATTTGAACGATTATTTAAGCAATCTCAGCTCCTATAAAGTAACTTCAAAGTCTGTTAGCGGTGTTGTCTACGCGACCTATTCGTACTTAGGAAGCAATCCTTTGAGTCTGCGTGGAGATCAAGTTGGCTCTTCGATGGTAACGATATCCAACGATACCGGGAAGCTGGAGGAATTCAAAGTACATGTTCTGGACGCTGGAGCGGACAAACGTATCGATATCGGGGACGTAACCAAGTATATCGCAGCGCATCCTGTGGATGTGACTCAAGCTGCAGATGTAAGGACATTGTTGAACGGTATTGAGCCATTGAATAACACCAGTGCTCCGACGCCTGGTGTGAACGGGAAGCCGAATCCTATTGTTTTAGTAGCGGGCCAGACGGAAACGCAAGCGGTGCCTATGGCTTCTTATTTTACCAAGACGGCTGAAGAGAGTTTGAAGTTCAACGCTAAAAGTTCCTATGATTATATTCATGCAAGTATCGATCAAGCAGGCGTATTGACGCTTACGGGAACCTCGGCATTAGGACAATACGTAGGGACTAGCGTAGAAATCCAGGTTATCGCTACGAACCAGTACGAAAAAAGTGTGACGTTGAATGTTCCGGTTACTATTCAGGCAGGCAATATTCCTGTGGTAAAAGGCACTCCAAATCCTATTAACTGGAAGCTAGGGGTGTCGACGGCTCAGACCATATCGATGGCTACCTATTTCAGCTCGGATTCGCCTTTAACCTATAGTCTTGAAAATCTGCCTTCAACTATATTCGCCTCCATTAATGAAGACACCGGTCAGCTTGTCATCCAAGGAGTACAGGCAGCATCAGATGGTTCTGAAGTGTTTCAAGTCAAGGCTACGAACAAATTCGGCAGCGTTTCTGTATCTTTGACGGTTCAATTCACTGTGAAACGGAATCCGATTCCTGTGGTCGTCGGGCTTCCTGATCCAATTCAATGGATTGTAGGTCAATCAGAGCCGCAAACCGTGTCGATGGCGACATACATCGTTACTGAACCTGACTCGCCATTGACGTATAGAATCAAGAGTAAATCGGCGTATATTGATGCTGCTATAGATGAACTTACAGGCAGATTAACGATGAATAGCGTGAATCTTTCTTCTTTACCGACAGATACACCTTTCATCCAAGTAGCGGCAACAAATACATACAATAACAGCGCAATGATCAGCATTCCTGTCCTGTTTGAGTATCTGGCACCAGAAGTGACATCAAATCCTGACCCAATAGAATGGATTGTGGGGGCTACAGAGGCTCAAATACTGAATGCTTCTGAATTTTTCATGGATAGATCAGGTCCAGGTACGCATTTAACTTATAGTCTGGAAAATTTGCCTTCAACCCTAACTGTCGCCATTAATCAGGACACCGGCCGACTTGTGATCCAAGGGGTGCAAACGGTAACTGGCGGTTCAGAAGTGTTTCAGGTGAAAGCTACGAATCCTTTCGGTAAAAGTGCTTCCATTTCTTTGAAGCTTAATATTATTGCCCCTTATACGATCCAATGGAAAAAAGATGACCCTATGAATTACCCGAATCCTTATTTTGTTCCTTTATCGACGTTCTTTGACAGTACAGGGGCAACCGCTTTTGAAATTTTGCCATTATCGTGGGAAAGTCATGTCAGCGTATCGGTAGCTAATAACCATACAGAGCAGGCCCAACTTGTTTTTGAAGGGATCATGGGAGATACGACCTTCACGGTTCTAGGAACCAATCCGACTACCGGCATATCCAAAGAAAGAACGATCCTTTTCGTTACCGATTACGCTCCTCCTACAATAGAAAAAGAGGCGGAGCATGTAACGGTATCCAACGGCCGGGAGTACGGGGAAGGGTACCCTCTCTTTTTAAATCAATATTTCAAGAGCTCGGATAGCGGGGATAACCTACAGTACAGTATCGTGGAGGACACGAATCTTTCCGGAGAGGTTTTTGCAGTGCTGCGCGGAAGCGAGGACAACAGATGGATTGAATTTATAGGAGCCTATTTTCCGGACAATATAACCACAACCACCGTTGTCAAAGTAAAAGCGACGAACATGTACGGCAAAAGCGCTGTACTGGACATTCCGGTAACGGTAGAAGCGGCACCTCCACCGATGGTGGCGGGGAATCCAACTCCAATCTCCTATACGGATGGGCTCGCTACGAATGCCTTTCAAATTGAAAATTTGTATGAGTTTTTCAGAGGAAATGAACTGGATCTTGCGGTTGACAATGTAGAGGAGTTAAAGAGCCAGTATCATACGTCAGCAGGTATCGATGGGGGAGATCTTTTTGTTGAGGTTCAATCCCCATTAGGCAACCACCAGCCTGTTACCTTCTACGTCAAGGTGAAGGCTACCGACAGATTTAATCAATCGGCGCTGTTAAATATTCCATTTACCGTAAATCCGAATGCTGCACCTGTATTGGATCCCGATGGAATTAATACAATCTATCTTGATCACCGAGATGGAATGAATCTTATTGATTTGGACCTACTTGGACTTTTCACAGATGTGGATGCGGATAAAGGTGATAAATTGAATTATACCCTAGAAGTGACAAGCTCTATCCAGGGTGATATAACGTCAGATCACTATATGACTCTTAGCGGCTCAAGCATCGATATGGGTGCCACAGTTAAAGTCTCGGCTCAGGATAAAGCGGGCAATGTCATTAATAAAACCATCTCTGTTCAGTCTTCTCCGCTCGGTGAAAGTAATGTAGATCGTGTATATTCTAATTCGGTGATTACCGTCATTTATCCCGATACCATACTTCCAGCGCTGGCAACAGACGATAAGTCAAAAGCTATTTATTTGGTAGACATAAACAATCCGAATAATATATCTTATAATGCCTATCACATGTCTAACGATAATTATGTAAATATAATGAACGGCAGCTCATTAAACTATCCGGTTGTTATCAACTTGCATTATGTGAACAAGGTGGATCATACGTTAACGTTAGACGTATTCCCCATCTTTAGACCACCAGCGTAATGTCATTGAGTTAAGATGAGGTCAACTCACGGGTTGACCTCTTTCTATTCCGTCAGGAAGAGCAGCTTAGCAAAAGGGGAGGGCAAAACTGCGTGGAGGAGATCCAGAATACCCATCAAGCCATCAAGGAGGCATTACAGCAGCAAGAGTATTTACAAGCTGAGCGTTTAGCTAAGGAGCGGCTGGAGGAGGACCCTCTGGATGCACAGAGCTGGACATCCTTAGGCGAAGCGTTAATGCATCGCGGCTATGGTGCTGCGGCCCGCATGGTTTTTGAACGTGCATGGCTGCTGGACCCCGAGGCTATGTGGATGCCACGTATCCAGTCGGAGCTCAGGAAGAGGGAAGCGGGATCGGAGCGATATGATATCGAGCTGCTGCTGTTAACGCAGCCAGTGAGGATAAGTGCTGCCATTATCGTTAGGAACGGTGAAGAGACGATTGAGCGATGTGTTCGGAGCTTGGCGAAAGCAGCGGACGAAATTGTGGTGATCGATTACGGCTCAACCGACCGGACGTTAGAAATCGTTGGCAGCTTACCATGGGTAAAGCTCCTTCAGGTGGTATGGCACAATAATTTTGCACAAATCCGTAATGAGGCACACAAGTACTTAAATGGAGATTGGGTGATTTGGATTGAGGCTGACGAACAACTTCATCCGGAAGACGCCAATAAAGTACGAGTGGCAGCATCATTGTTTCAGCGGAGTGAGGTACCTGTAGCACTTGATTTGATCTTGCTTCAGAGCAAAAATGGAGCCTTGATAGAGACCTGTACGAATTCGCGCATGTATCCACTGCGAAAAGGGCTTTCTTTTGAAGGGAGCGTTTATGAACGATTGATTGATGGAGCTGCGAATGATGGATCCTCTACTATAATTAGCCGGAAAATTAGGGTCAGGCTGGATTTACTAAGTAACCCCACCATCGAGAGAGGTATAGTACAGACTCGACAAGAGCTGCTTCATAGGATGCTGGAAGAACAGCCCCATAATCCAATAGGACTCATAAATTACAGCCAGGAGCTTATTCTACAAAGCCGCTGGGAAGAAGCATTACACTACGTGAACGAAGCAGATAACAAAGCTGCAGGGATGCCTGAATTCTCAGGGCGAATAGAACTCGCCTCTCTTAAGCTTCGCCTCCTGATCGAGCTGAATCGCTGGGAAGAAGCGGAGCAGGAAGTACAAGCGGCGCTTCTGTTATTTCCGGACTATCCCGACTTTTCATATTTCTTGAGTCAGATCCATATCTTCAAGGCAAAGCAGCTTTATAAAGAAGCTGAGTACAGCCTAAATCTGGCAATGCAAGGCTTCTCCACTTACAGAGGGCCAGATCCGATGGATCATGATATTGCAGGTTGGAAGAGCAGCTATATGATGGCAGAGCTAGCTTATGATTTGGGGGAGCTAGCGGGAGCGGATGAGGAATACGCGAAGCTGCTTCAATTATTTCCTGAATGGGACGAGCTTAAGAGGAGACGCGCCGTGATACAGGAACAAAGATCTGTGCTGCAAAACGATAGGAAAGGGGGGAGAAACCATGGATGAAGCTGTAGGATACGCTGAACGAATCGTTCAAAGCTTGCATCACCGAAACTTTGATACTGCAGAGCTGCTTTCCATCCAGTATATCCAAGTATCCCCTGCTGCGGCGCAGGGGTGGTTCTTCTTGGCTCAGTCGCTATTGGAGCGGCAGCATGGGGCTATGGCTCAAATGGCTTTTCAACGTGCATGGCTGCTCGATCCTGAGGCTAACTGGGTACAATCCGTTTTTGCAGCGCTGAAGCAGTCGGAGATGGGACCAATAAGAGAAGACATTCTGGAGCTGCTCAAGGTAAAAAAAGTCACCATAACAGCAGCTATTATGGTGAAGAACGAGGAGCGTTGTATAGATCGATGCTTACAAAGCTTGATCGGGGCCGTAGACGAGATTGTTGTCATGGATACAGGATCAACGGACCGAACCATGGATATCGTACGGCAGTTCCCGGAGGTAAAGCTGTACCAATCGGAGTGGAAGGATAGCTTCTCCCAGCTGCGTAATGAGATACTTCCTTTGCTGACAAGTGATTGGGTCTTGTGGGTGGATGCTGATGAAGTGCTTCATTCCGAGGATGCACGACACTTGCGCGAAATTGTTGGATTATTCGATGGCTCGGAGCTGCCTGTTATCTTGCAGGTTTGGATGGCCAATCAATACGGCAGCCATTTCAAGCAAGATTTTTCCCAATCGAGGATGTTTCCTCTTCGCTTTGGACTTCGCTATTTCGGCCGAATTCATGAGCAGATAGCGCCTCCGGGAGGGCTACAAGAGCGGGTGAACACGATCAGCCGTAAAGCGAGGATCCGTCTGATCCATGACGGCTATGATCCGGCGATTTGGAAAGGACGGCGCAAAAGCGATCGCGCATTGAAGCTCTTGCAGCTCATGGTTGAGGAAGAGCCCCGCAATCCGTCTGGTTGGTTTTTTTATGGGAGAGAGTGTTTTAATAATGGCGAGCATGAACGCGCCTTCACCTACTTGCAGGAGGCAGAACGATTGGCACAAGAGACGCCTGGTTTTTCTGCGATAGGAACGGTTCGCCTCTATTTGGTTAAAATCCACCTGATACGTCACGCGTGGGAGGAGGCTATAAGGCTATGTACCGAGATATTGCGGATGACCCCTGATTATCCTGACGCTCATTATCATTTAGCCCAGGCTCAGGTTGGCCAAGCAAGAGGTCTCGTTCAGCAGTCCAAAAAGGAAATGGTAGCCTATCATGAAGCGATAATCTCCTATCGTGGAACGATTTCACCCGACCCAGAGCTGAAGGCTTGGAAAGCAGGGCTTCAAATGGCAGAGCTAGCGGTGCACAGCGGCAAACTGGCCGAAGCGAAGAAGCTGCTTGATTATTATACGGAACAATTTCCTGATGTGGTGCGATTACAGATAGAACATCATCATTTGGAGGAGAAAATCAACAGGCTGCTAGTCGGAACGACGAAAGAAGTAGTAAGTAATGAAGGCGAGGGTAACGATTAACACAGTGCAAAAGCCGAGAATGCTAGCTGGAATGCGTCCCCAATCTCGGTTGTTATACTTGAAGCTCGGAGATTGCAGCACTTCTCATTCAACTCAGCTCTCCTCGTGCTCTTCCAATATCAAGGTAAGGCCGCAGGAGGGGCATGACTTTGTCATGGAAGTAACTCGGAAGCCACAAGCTGGGCACGATTCTTCAACAGTAGCGGCAGCGGCTTGCTGGTAATGCTGAGCCGATTCACTGGGGAAGTAATCTCGAATAGCTTTACCATCGACTTCTATTACCTGCAGCTCCTCTGTAAGCATCCAGGTAATATTCCCATAGCGATCACTCAATGCGGCTAACGGAATTTCCGCTGCTTCTTCATGCGGGAACATGCTTCCTCCCATGACGCTTGGCAGCAGCGCTTTATAGGCTCCATATCCAGTACCGATGAGGACAAAGATTTTACCGCTTTCTTTATGTTTAACGAGAGTTGCCATAAGGACATCATCCTCCTTATCCGAAGTTATCTCATTTGATGCCTAGACGATCTAACAAATCTTGAGGTTGTGTAAGCTGATCGAAGTCTTTGAATCTGTCGCTTAGTTGGAAGAACCATGCAGCACGATACGCTCTGATCCCGCATGCTTGAGCGCCCTCCAGCTCTCTGGAGCCTCCATCACCGACAAAAACGGCTTCTTCCGGCTGCACTTGCAAGCGTTCACAAGCTAATGCGTAAATCTCGGGATCGGGTTTGGCATAACCGGTTTCATAAGAGAACACAACCTCGTCGAAATAAGGGGCCAGGTCACAGCGCTCCCAGGCGCGAATTTCTTCCTCCGTGCAGTTGCTAATCAATCCGATGCGAATACCACTGCTTTTTAACCTTTTTAACATATAAATAACGTGCGGAGAGAGCGATTGAAAGGGAACTAATTTGGCATATAGCCGTGAATCATAGAGCTTTTGGATGTAGGCTTCATCCAGCGTTTTTCCTTTGCTGCTCCAAATATCGCGAAGAACTGAAGGATAATCGGGAAAGGTACCGTTCATTCTCTGCTCCTGCCGCGTGCGCCATTCCTCGTCATATTCTTGCCTGGTCAGTCCCTGCTGCTCATCAAAATCATGAATTCTAGGTACTTTACGTACCCCTTCAGCAAACTCAGTAATTAAGGTTTCGAACAAATCGAACAAAACGGCTTTCATAGCTGTTGAGCTCCCTCTTTTTGTGAATTTGAACAGTGGAGGTTAAATGGTGGATTTCGCCACGGGAAGCTGATCGAGAAACTGCTGGACTTCACGGGGAGATCGCAGAATGTAGATCGTCTTTTGACTGTTTAGTTCGCTTAGCTTTTGCAGCAATGCGGGGCGGCTAACGCTTCGATAGCTCCAGACCCACTTGACGAATTTCAAGTCCAAATGCTCGGGACAGCCTGGGGTTAGATCGGGTCGTGTTTTGTTATGGAACATAATTCTTCTCTTGATGATACGGTAAATGCACAGATGCCGTGGCATATCGAGAAAAATAATCGTGTCCGCCGCGGCCAATCGTACATCCATCGTTCTTCCGTAATTGCCATCAATGATCCACGTTTCCTTTCCTACCAATTGCCTCATTAGAGCATCCCATTCATCCTTTGGCGTTGGCTCCCACCCAGGTCGCCAGTTCAGAGCATCCAGATGATGGACGGGAAGTCCGGTCCGTTCGCCCAACTGTCTTGAAAATGTTGATTTACCTGCACCACCGGAGCCTATAACAACCACTTTATTCATCGTCAGGGTTCTCCGTTTCTATGGATTTTTTATTTTCGAGCATATCGGATGTAAGTACTCATATGCATCGGCAAGCCAAGGATGAATGATCTTTAATCGATCCCGCTGATTCCATAAGTATTCGATATAAACAAAGGCACCCCGTTCAAGAGAGTAGTCCAGCTCAGAGAGCAGCTCGTCCAAATAAGGAGGCTTCCCTGGCTGATCCCATTCGATTTTATCTGCAACGAATATAATTAAGTCCATTTGGGTCGGATTCGCTTTCAAAGTTGTATGGCATTCTATAGCATCCAATATCGTTTGATCCTGAATTTGAAAAATGTCCTTGGTGATAACACGGGAAATTTTTTGGTGAATGATCATGGGAAAAGCAGCTTCTTCGGGTAAAATGTCGATTCCGAGCGCTTCGGCTGTGCGGATTCTTTCGCTGTTTGGGAAGATCGCGCTAATATCATGAAGAAGTCCTGCATACCTGGCAGCATCCGGATCACCGCCAAATCGGGCAGCAAGACGTTCTGCTTCACAGCCCACTCGAAAGCTATGCTCGGCGGTTTTGGGGCAATGGTGCAAATGAAGCAGGCGATTCACATCCGTTTCCAGGTGACCCGAAAACGTCATAGATTGTTGTATATCAAGAAGTAGAGGATGTATGGCCATGGGATTCACTCCCTTATTAGTGAACTATACCCATCGTACCATATTATGGATTTGCTGCCCATATAGGAAAAGAAATACTTATGGTTGGTGCGAATGGGAGCGGAGACTGGCTGCCGCTCCTTCTATCGAGAGTTGAGAACAAACAATATGACGGAGATGAGTGGACTCTAATTGTTTCCTTCCATGTTGGGGGGAGTCGTATTTTGTACGATTTGGGTAAGGACAGTTAGCTGCTGCTGCAGCATTTGAGAGATTTGTCCTAAGGTTTGTTCGGTTTGCTGTTGATTGGCCTGTACCTGCTGCCGGATGGAATCGGCCACTACGATGAGTGCTTTTTGAGTTTGGGTTATTTCTCCAAGAATTTGCTGGGTCTGCAATTGATTCGACGTCATCTGCAATTGAATATGCTGGGCTGTCTCTCCCAGAGCTGTCTGGGTTTGGGCCAGCCGCTCAAGTGTCTGGGAAGTTTGCGCATGATTATCCTGAATCTGTACCCCGATCTGATCCGTTTCCTGAACCAGCTTAGCCTGCAGTGGCTCAAGCTGTGCAATCGTGCGAGGTGTTTCCTGCTGATTGGCTTGTACCTGTCCTATAAGCTGTGCAATTCCGTTAACAAGATCCGTCTTTGTTCCAGTGATGGCTTGCGTCGTTGCTTCCTGCTGTTGAAGCAGCGCTTTTACTGTTCGCGTTTGTCTTTTTTGCTGCTGCAAGCTTTCGCAAAGCAGCGTGCGGGTAGATCTTACTGCCAAGCTCAGACACCTCCCTTAGAATCTGATAACAGTTTAGTATCTAAAGGAAGAGATGGTATGGGTGAATAGGTAAACAATTGCGATATTCTGTCCCGAGGGGTTCTCTTGTTAGCACAAATACCCCTTGCCGGGAAGGCAAGGGGTACCCTAGATGGAAAGGCAATCAGTCTGTCGATGTCTTGCGTTCAATTAGCATTGTAAGACTGAGCAAGCTTATAATAATAGTAGCTCCCATATCGGATAAAATAGCGAACCAAAGGGTGAGCATTCCGGGAATCGTAAGCAGCAGTGCTGCCAGCTTAAGCCCCATGGCTATCGTAATATTGATAGCGATGATCCGGTTCGTGCTGCGAGCGATAGCTATCGCATCAGGCAGCTTGCCGAGATGATCCTGCATGAGCACGATATCCGCCGTTTCAATGGCACTGTCCGTGCCTTTGCCCATAGCAATCCCTAGCTCAGCTGTGGCGAGAGCGGGAGCATCGTTGATCCCGTCGCCAACCATGGCGACCCGCCCTCCACGTCCAAGCTCGCGTATTTTCTCGACTTTATCCTCAGGCAGCAGGCCTCCGTAGAAGGAGGTGACGCCGACGGCCCGTGCGACTTTCTCTGCCGTTTGCGGATTGTCACCCGTCAGCATGACCGTGCGGCGGATGCCGCGGCGGTGCAGCGCTGCGATAACGCTAGCGCTCTCCGGACGAATCTCGTCGGCGATGCCGAACAATCCGAGCACTGCTTCATGGTCAGCAACAAGAACGAGAGTAAGGCCGCTCGCTTTGAAGCGGGCAATGTCCTGCTGCACGGCTTCCGGCAAGATGAGGTGGTTGACACTGGCCTCGTTGCCTAGAGAGTAGCGCTTGCCGCCAAGCACAGCGCGAATCCCTATGCCGGAAGCGGCGACTACCTCTTCAGGCTGCTCCGCTTGAATGCCCCGCTTAGCGGTTTCGCGTAAGATGGCTTTAGCCAGCGGATGAGTGGAAGACTGCTCGATGCTGGCCGCCACCCGGTAAAAGCGCTGCTCATCGGTATCATACACAACCGTTTGCTCCACATGCGGCTCTCCCAGGGTTAATGTTCCTGTTTTATCAAATGCCAGAGTATCGATACGACCAAGCTGCTCTAAGAAAACGCCGCCTTTGACGAGAATGCCATGCCGGGCGTTGCGGGTAATCCCGGCAACAATCGCAATAGGCGAAGCAAGAATGAGAGCGCAAGGGCAGCCGACGATGAGTACGGCAAGTCCTTGATACAGCCATTCCTTCCAGTCTCCTTGCAGGAAAAGCGGAGGGAAGACAGCGACAATCAGGGCGATAATCATAATAGCAGGTGTATAATATTTGGCAAAACGATTAATGAACAATTCCGTCGGCGTCTTGGTCTCCTGAGCTTCCTGCACCAAATGCAGGATGCGGGCCAGCGACGAGTCCTCGTAGGCTTTCTCTATTTGAACGCGCAGCACGCCGTCGTGGTTAATGCTGCCGCCAAATACACGATCACCAGGCATTTTTTCTAAAGGCAGTGATTCTCCAGTGATCGCAGCTTCATTCACGGAGCTCGTTCCTTCGAAGACTCGACCATCCGAAGGAATCTTTTCTCCCGCACGGACAAGCACGGTGTCTCCTACTTCCAGCGTTTCAATCGGGACGAGGGTTTCTTTGCCGTCCTGAATCAGTACCGCTTGTTTAGGAGCTACTTGCAGCAGGGTTTCCATCGAGCGCCGCGCTTTTTCCATCCCGATGCCTTCCAGCAGCTCGTTAATTCCGAACAAGATGGCGACCATCGTCGCTTCTTTCCATTCTCCGATACTGACGGCCCCGATAAGAGCAATCGTCATCAACGTATCCATATTGAAACGAAGCCGGACCAAACGCTTCAAGCCTTTGATGAAGGTGCCATATCCGCTTAATACGATAGCGGCAAGGTATAGAATAATGCCTATAAAGCCCGGTACACGGCCTTCGAGCAGCAGTGCTGCTCCGTACATCACTGCGGCAATGACCAACTGCTTGATCATTGAAGCTCCGCCGTGGGAATGGGAATGATCATGTCCTTCATGATCGTGAGTATGTCCGTTTCCGTGAGTATCAGTATGGGAGTGAGCATGATGGTTTCCATGAGCTGCGCTAGCCTTGCCGTCCTGCCGAACCGCAAGGCCGGATGAATCTCCACCCGCAGATCCGGAAGATGGACGGGAATGATGATGGTCTGTTCCGCAGCAATCGGCAACATCATGTTCAACTGCCGCGCTAACCTGTTCGCTGCTCTCTTCCATAGCGAGGTTGCTGCTGCGGACCCGCTGAGTAACTTTGCCAGCTGCTCCTGCCTTAATGGAACGCGGAGCCAATGAATCAATGAATGCTCCATCAGACCGCAATATTTTTTGCACTTCAGGCAATGCTACATTAGGATCTAGCTTCAATTTGCCGCTATTGTAATTGAGCGTTGCATTTTTCCCGTGCTCAAGCCGTTGGATTTGCTCCTCCATTTCTCGGGTACAGTTCGCGCAACTTAAACCTTTTACTCTGTATTCCAGCATGGTTTTCCCCTCATTTCACACTTATCTCCGGTCTGCTCGTGCGTCCCGGCATCGAGAATCAGGCTAATCGTGATTGGCGTGGTGTATCGCTTCGCTTAGCAGATCCATCACGTGTTCGTCGTCGTGAGAATAATATAATGTAGTACCGGCTCTTCTGAACTTGACCAAACGCAAATTTTTCAAAAAGCGAAGCTGATGCGATACGGTCGATTGCAGGAGTGAGAGCTCGTCGGCAATTTCATTGACCGAGCATTCCTTTTGTGAGAGTAAATATAAGATGCGAATTCGAGTTGTATCGGATAAGGCTTTGAATGTTTGAGACACCATAAATAAGGTTTCTTCATCCAAAGACCGGACTGTAACATCCGGACCTTGAGGACGGTCGAATGACTCCATAAAATGTACCTCCATAAATGAGCGTATGAATATATGAGTATATGTTCATATAGTATTCTACATAGGGTGATTTTGTCAATGACAAATGACCAAATTGTCGAATATAGCAACCCATTTTAACGCAGATGAGATTAGCATGCGCCATTTTTAGCAAGAACATGAAAAAAACGTCCACGGCTCTTCTGTAGATGAAGAAGCGGTAGACGTTTTTTGCAACTCGTTTAGTAGATCAAAATATTTCACGTAGGGCCTGTCATCCAAGGTTACATCGTGGTGCGGAATATTTTTGGAGAAACACCGACGATTTTTTTGAACAGCCGTGAGAAATAAAATACGTCCTGATAGCCCAAGGAGGATGCGATTTCCTTTAGCGATTGATCTGTGTTTAGAAGAATGTTTTTGGCCTCGGCCATTTTCAGGCGATGGACATATTCGTTCAGGGGATAGCCTGTATATTTGCTAATGGTACGTCGGAGCGTCGGGAACGAAATATGATGCTGCTCGCATAGCTGCCGTGGATCGAAGGGCCGATACATATAGTCGGCTATGGCTTCAATGAGTCCGAGCGCATTTTCTACTTTGGTCGTTTTTGGCACAGGCTCTGAGCTTAGCACGAACTCAAGCAGCATAGCTTCGACTGCCAGAGCGGCTCTATCTATATTGCTAGGAGTTCCGCTTTCCATCAGCATGAAAATGCGATTGATCCGCGTCAACTGCTCTTCTTCGGTCTGCTTGACCTTGGCAAGCTCAATGAGCCCGGAATCAACCCACTCTTGAATGCGCGGCCCTTCAATCGTGAAGTAATGCTCGTCCCAGTGCTCGTTCTCTCCGGGACCGTAATGAAACACCGCACCGGGATATAACAGGAAAAAGCTGCCCTGTTTCACCTTCTGCTTCTCTCCGTCATTCACTTGGTAAGTCCCTGAGCCTCCGGAAATATACACGATCGCCCAGTGGGTGAACTTCGCTTGGCTCCGGTAATGGATTCGCGCAGGAATGTGACCGACGTTGATCACCCGAAGCGATTGTACCTTCAGGATGCTTTTATCCACCATTAAATCCACAATACGAATAGGTTGTCGACTGATCTTATAGTCCATGTAACTGATCATGGCATACATTCCTTCTTTGCCGGATACGTGATAATTTGAGTATATAGTGCATTGAACAATAGCTCAACGATCAAACCGACTTAAGGGAGGACGGATTGAAATTGAACAAGCTGAACATAGGAATTATCGGAGCAGGGTCTATCTCGGATTTGCATTTTCAGGCGTATCAAAAGCTGGGCGAGGCCGTGCAGATTGCCGCTGTATGTGATTTGAACCGGGCAAGAGCACAGGAGAAGGCGGACAAATACGGTGCGTCGCAAATATATGAAGATTATCATGAATTGCTCGCAAATCCGTCTATCGATGCTGTTAGCATCTGCACCTGGAATAACACTCATGCAGAGATAAGCATCGCAGCGTTGAAGGCAGGCAAGCATGTATTAGTAGAAAAGCCCTTGTGCCGCACAGTGGAGGAAGCGCTTCAAGTGCAGCAGGCGGTTCGCGATTCAGGCAAGGTGCTTCAGGTCGGCTTTGTCCGCCGCTATGATGCTAATGCGCAATTGGTGAAGCGGTTCGTGGAAAATGGCGAATTCGGCGATATTTATTATGCAAAAGCTTCCTGCATTCGCCGTTTGGGCAATCCGGGAGGATGGTTCGCAGACAAATCACGTTCTGGCGGCGGGCCGCTGATTGATATCGGAGTCCATGTCATTGATATTTGCTGGTACTTGATGGGGCGCCCGAAGGTCGTCTCCGTTACAGGCAATACCTACAAAAAACTTGGAAATCGCGGCAACGTGAAAAACTTGTCGTTCTATAAAGCAGCGGATTATGATGCGAGCCAAAATTCCGTCGAGGATATGGCTAATGCGCTTGTACGCTTTGACAACGGCGCTTCCTTGATGGTTGATGTCAGCTTCACGCTGCATGCCAAGCAGGATGAAACGGTAGTCAAGCTGTTCGGTGAAAAGGGTGGTTTGGAACTGGAGCCTGCCTTGGCGCTCATCTCCGAGAAGCATGATACGATCCTGAACATCACGCCGCAAACCGATCAAAAAGGATTGAATGTTACGGCTGCGTTCCAGAATGAAATTCGCTGTTTCATCGAAAGCTGCACGACAGGTGTCGAGCCGATCAGTCCTGTGGAGGATGGCGTGGAATTGATGAAAATATTGTGCGGCATTTACGAATCGGCTGAAACCGGCCGCGAAGTTCGCTACGAATAACAAAAGGGGAGGAGAGTCACTCATGAAGCTTGGATTAAGCTCATATAGCTTGGTACGCGCCATTAGATCTCAAGAACTAGATATCCTTGGAGCTATCGACTGGATCGCTGAGAACGGCGGAGAGCATGTAGAAATTGTGCCTATCGGCTTCAATCTGACGGAGAATCCGGAGTTGATCGATGCGATACGGAATAAGGCGGCAGCCGCGGGAATTGAAGTATCCAATTACGCGATAGGAGCGAACTTCATTACGGAATCTCGTGAGCAATACGAAGCGGAGATTGAGCGAGTTAAACGCGAGGTCGATATTGCGCATGGGCTCGGAGTCAAACGGATGCGCCATGACGTAGCGTCCCGCAAGGATACCTCCATGATCCGGTTCCAGGAGGATTTGGAGCTGCTTGCATCCGCATGCCGACAAATTGCTGATTACGCGTCGCAATACGATATTGTGACAAGTGTAGAGAACCATGGCTACTACATTCAGGCGAGCGATAGGGTGCAGGCGCTGATTCATGCCGTGGATCGTCCGAATTTCCGGACAACGCTGGATATAGGTAACTTTATGTGTGCAGATGAAAACTCCGTTGCCGCTGTGAAGAAAAACATTTCCTTTGCGTCCATGGTTCATGTCAAAGATTTCTATCTTCGCCCAGCTCATCTGAATCCAGGGACGGGATGGTTCCCGACTGCAAGCGGCAATCATCTGCGCGGTGCGATCGTCGGTCACGGCGATATTGATATGCGTCAGGTCATTAGCATCGTGAAGTATTCCGGCTATGATGGCTATATCTCGGTGGAATTCGAAGGTATGGAGGACTGCTATACAGGCTCAAAGCTGGGCCTGGAGACGGTTCGAAGATTATGGGACGAGGTATAGAAGAACCGCAGTCTAAGGAGTAAAAAGGAACGACCAAATAAAGTGAGGGCCTCGAAGCGTTGTTCCTGAGGCGGAACAACGCTTCGAGGCCCTCTTTTTCCGGTTATATAGCTGACCCAATGTCAGAAGAATTCAATTGGAATATTTCTTTTTCCACATGGCCATCCAATCCTGAAAGTTCATCCCTGTGACTTCCTCCAGTGTTCTGCCATCCAACGAGTAGACAGATCCTGCCACTTCGGCATCGGGAAATGAGTACCCTCCAATGATACGGCTTCCTGTCATCATAATAAATACATTCGTTTTTTTCTTATAAATGCGTTCAAGGGGATGCTGCTTGACGGTAAAACGGTAGATTGTAATTTGCTGCCCGAAATAGCGGTCAGGTTCCTCTGCTTGAACTCCCCACATTTGCATGTAGGGTGTCGAATCGGGGCTGCCGTACAGTTTGCTTTTGTCCAGCTGATAGCTGTAAATAGGGCCTCCACGAGCAGTGACCGCGTATCCCTGCGATTTCACATACTGCTCTGCTGTAAGCTCATCACCGCTTATTTGCTTGCTGCAGCCTGTAACATAAACTAGCATCAGTCCCAGGAATACTATGAGAAAAGCGCCTTTATTCATGACCATTCTCCCCTTTGGTTCATATGGATTAATGCTATTTGTCTACAATAACGCGTACTTCGTTGTGAATGTTACAGCTCTAGAGAGGTAGAACACAAAAAAGCCAGCGTCCTAGCGAAGGAGGCAGACTTTTGTTTTTGGTACGAACCTATAAATTCGGAAACGATCTTGGATTGGATAGCAGTTTAGTACAGGTTACTCGCTTGGATTCTTGTCCAGAAGGATGCTCATACCGGTTGCTGCTAATGAAACGAAGGAAGGAAGCGCATAATCGAGAAGCACATCCACACCATGGGACATATGAGTAAACATCACACGTTCAGGCTGAACCTCTTGAATGAGCTCCAGCGCTTCCACCATATCATAGACGGAGCGGGTTCTAAGCTCGGCTTCTTCCTTGTAAAAATTCGTACCCAAAATGAGCAGCTGTAATCCGAATAAAGGAGCTTTTTCTTCGGTGTTCAAGTTAATAGCATCAGAGCAATACACCCATTGATAGGGTACAGAGCCCCCACGGAGGAACTTATATGCATAGGAAAAGCCGTTTTTGCCATGGCATACTTTCCAAGGAGTAATATGCCAGTCTCCCCAGGTCAATCCCTGGATACAATCATGAAGGTGGAGATGGCGCTCGAGCCAAGGAAACTGCTGAGTAATCGTATGCAGCACATCTCGCGGAGCATAAAGGTGGCCTTTGCGGCCCAGCCAACGACAAGCATCGGCCCATTCAGGCAGTCCGGCGATGTGATCGAAATGAGCGTGGGTAATAAGGACATGCTCGATGAAATGTTTGCCTTCCCGTTCCATCTGGGCTCTCCAGTCAGGCCCGCAGTCAATTAACAGCTCGTTTCCTCCTGCATTAAGCATGACGGAGAAACGGAGGCGCCTGTTATGTCCGGTCGTTCTGGCTTCTGTGCAGATGTCGCAAGGGCAGTACACCCGTGGAACACCCATCGAGTCGCCTGTCCCCCAGAATGTCAGTAGGTCGTTCATGTTCTTATTCTCTCCGATTCTTGGTCTTTTGCTTTAAAGCATAGCAGGATTTCAAGTATTCAACAAGACACCGTTTGTAGGCATGCAGAAAAGAAAAGAAAGAAGCCGGGCAAGCCATCGTTATATGGGATGGCTGCCCGGCTTCATGAATTCTTATTATTTAGAAGCATTGTAGAGAGACAAGATGAGGGACACGGCTTCTGCACGAGTGGCGCTTTGATCAGGCTCGAACCGATTGTTATCCCGTCCGTTGATGATGCCTTGCTTGTGTGCAGCTGCAACGGACGCTTGAGCCCATTGAGGTATGCTGTCCGCATCCGAGAAGCTGGAGCGAGCATCAGCATCTACCTTCAGCTTCATAGCACGCACAATGACAACAGCCAATTCTGACCGGCTGATTTGGCGATCGGCCCGGAAGGTACCGTCTTCATATCCGGTAACGATTCCTGCTTGCACGGCCGGTGTAAGGTGTGGCTTCACCCATTGCGGAATTTGAGACGCGTCGGTAAAGCTCAGCTCGCTGGAGCTTTGCCCCAGCTTCAGCGCTTTGTTCAGCAGGGTAACGAATTCCGTCCGGTTAATATTTGCGTCTGGACGGAAGGTGTTGTCTTCGTACCCATTCACAATGCCAAGGGCTATCGCTTGCTCGATAGACGCTTGAGCCCAATGATTTTGCAGATCTTTGAGGGCCGCTTTGGCTTCAGGCTGACTTGAGTTTTCATTTGTTTTTTTGTCCGGCTGAATGCTGGCTTTGTCAAAGGCGATATCCGCCTCGGTGACACCGTTGTTGGCATTGGATGCTGCTAATTTGAATTGAGTCAGCACTTTGGCTTGTGCATTTTGAATTTCAAATTGTACAGTTCTTTCATTAAGTGTCTCGTTTACTGCTACTACCTTAGGCTCTATCCAAGCTCCGCTAGTATCCACAATCTTAAGTGCCGTGATTTCTTTATTGGAAACCGTCCATAAGACATAGCTTTTGCCGTTCGCAATTTCCAGCTTGGCCGGATGCTTGGCGAATGGTTCTGCAGCGGAAGTTTGCGATGTTCCTCTAGAATAAAGAGCGTATTCAATCGTATACTTCCCGGCTTCCAGGGTTTCAGCCAACGGCTTGATGATAATTGCGCCACCGCCGCCACCACTGCGACGAGTGCTGGTACCATTGTCTGTTCCAGGTTCGGTTACCTGGGATGGGTTGATCTTAGAAAAATCAATTTCGAAGGCATGCTCGTTTTGTGCTGCATCGAGCAGGCTTAGCACATAGACTGCTGAGCGGTCCTTGATTTCAAAGCTGGCTGTCGCCTGTGTGCTGCTTGCTGCTAAAACAGTTACTACACCGGATTGTTTGGCGGCGGCTGCAATGGCGATATCTTCAAGAGAGCCGTCCGCTTTTTTCATTTGAAGCTTTTTGAAGGTAACGCCACTAAGGAGCTGGATTGTGACGATTTGTTTCCCTCCGCTTACTTTCATGCTGGCATCCGAGGATATAAAGCTTGTTAACAGTGTTCCGTTTCCATTGTGAATGGAGGACGGCCAGTTGAAGCTGTAGTTGGCATCTGCCAATACAATGGATGCTTGGAATTTGCTAATAGAGCTCTTCAAAGCGCCAACCGCATCATTCACAGCTTGCTGTGTTGCTGAAGCATTGGCTGCAACGGCTTCAGCAGCAGTAATTGCTGCTTGCAGAACAGCCTTGGAGCCGACAGGGTATTGTCCTGGAGCGCTGCCTTCAACAGCGGCTGCCAGCTTGGTTTGAGCTTCCGTAATTTGTGCTGTTAATTGCGACTTATCTACGGTAGGCTGTTTGAAATCAAAGCCTAGCTCTACTTCGTACTCATGATCATAAACGCCGATAGGAGCCGGAAGCACCCAATAAATTTTGACCCAGCCGTTCAAACGGCTTTGGATATCTGCTACTTCAAACCGGACGACACGCGTGTTCGCAGCGGTATCGACGCTGACAGTTTCCGTTTCGGTTAAGACACCGTTGCGTTCGGTCTTGAACGACTTGATCTCAGCGTTCTGTTTGACAGTGAAGGAAACGTAGTTTTTGCCGCCGGACACGGTCAGCTTCCCACTGTTCGGATCGACATAGTCATACATAACCGATTTTTCATCGGTGCCTTTTTTATAGATGGTAAAGCCGATAGGGTATTCGCCATCTGGAATCGAGCCAGGATTCGAAGGCTCTGCGATGACGGAAGCGTTGAACGCTTCCATAGAGCTCTTCAAAGCGCCAACTGCATCATTCACAGCTTGCTGTGTTGCCGAAGCATTGGCTGCAACGGCTTCAGCAGCAGTAATCGCTGCTTGCAGGACAGCCTTGGACCCGACAGGATATTGTCCTGGCACGGTGCCTTCAACAGCGGCTGCCAGCTTGGTCTGAGCTTCCGTAATTTGTGCTGTTAATTGTGACTTATCTACGGTAGGCTGTTTGAAATCAAAGCCTAGCTCTACTTCGTATTCATGATCATAAACGCCGATAGGAGCCGGAAGCACCCAATAAATCTTGACCCAGCCGTTCAAACGGCTTTGGATGTCTGTTACTTCAAACCGGACGACACGTGTATTCGCAGCGGTATCGACGCTGACAGTTTCCGTTTCGGTCAAGACACCGTTGCGTTCGGTCTTGAACGATTTGATCTCAGCGTTTTGTTTGACGGTGAAGGATACAAAGTTTTTGCTGCCGGTCACGGTCAACTTCCCACTATTCGGGTCGACATAATCGTACATAACCGATTTTTCATCGGTACCTTTTTTATAGATCGTAAAGCCGATAGGGTACTCGCCATCTGGAATCGAGCCAGGATTCGAAGGCTCTGCGATGACAGATGCTTTAAATGTAGTCACAGCCTTCTGTAGTGATTGCAAGGCAGCCGCCGTCAGCTCAGTAGTGCCAGTTAAGCGCGATGCTTCCGCACCCGCAGTATTGATGGCAGACTGAAGGGCCGTCTTCGCAGCTTGCGGATATTGCCCAGGAGCCGTACCCGTTACACTTGTCCTGTAGAGCGTATTTGCATCGGTTATGGCTTGAGACAGAGCGCTATTGTCCACATTATTCAAATTCAGGCGAATATCATGCATACGGTCATAATTTTGTTCCGGGATGGCGATGTGAACCTTGGCATCGAGCAGAGCAGTTAAGCTGTCGGCCTTAAAGTTCACGACTCTCGTATTGTTCGCCGTATTCTCGCTAACAACGGCTGCATCGACATATTGTCCGCCAGTTTTGACCTGGAATTCCTTAATAATCGAGCTATCTTTGATGGTGAAGGAGACAGAAGTGGCGCCTCCCGCTGTTGTTACGGTTGCAGGCTTCAAGAAGTAACTTTCCACCGCGGAGAATGCGTCACTTGTCGCATGAACCGTAGTGAAATAAAGCGGATAGGCTGCACTAGCTTTAAAAGTAGTCACTGCCTGCTCCAATGCAGTATCGGCTGCATAAATTTGCGGCCGGGTACTGGCTAAATTGGCAGCTGTTGTTTTTGCCGCATCGATTTTACTTAACAGTGTCGTCTTTGCTGCAGCATAAGCGGCTTCTGCTCCAGGTGCGGAGGTTGCCGTATCCGTTAACTTTTGAGCTGCAGCAGCAACCTGACTCAATGCTTCAAGCTTATCGGCATTGTAGCTGAGGTATACGACCTTGGTCACACCGTCGAGCTTGTAGCGGACATAGGATTGCCCGAGCCACTTGGTATCAGCGACATTCGATTTGCGAATGGAGACTTGATACATTTTTTTCTGGTCATCAGAGCTCTTGATGAGCTGGGAAGCACGGTATTCGACTGCTGTATATCCTCCAGTACCTGAAGCTGTCGGCTGCATCACGTCAGTGATTGGTATATTTGTATTAAAGGTGATGTTCGCTTTGGTGCCGAGATCAGCGTTCTTAAGAGTAATATAGGAGGTAGTACCTGCGATTTCAGGAGCATTGGCCGATGGAACAGTCGTCGGGCTAAGCGAGTCTAGAGCGATGACCTTTACAGGATCGGCACTGATAATATAGTAAGAATCCTTGATAGAATTGTACTCTCCGGTAAGAATTCTCACGGCATCGTCAACTGCAGTTTGTGTAGACTTAGGTTCATCGTAGACTTTCTGGGCACTCTCAAGAGCGTACGTTATATTGGTTTTGGGCCCTACGATGAACTCCCCCGGTCCGGCAGGGGCTGTCAACGAACCGACCTGACCGTCTGCATAGCCAACCTCTTTGATTCCATCTCTGAATTCCGTTATGGCGGCTATCAGGGAAGCAAGAACTCGTTTATCTGCAGAATAAATTAAAGATTTAAAGGTATTCAAGGCTGCTGTCAATTCATCGTAAGCTTTTTTGATATCCTCTGTTGAGGGGCTGCCTGAAGCAATAATAGTTTCCGTTTGTACGATCTTCGTATAGAACGGGAGTCTGGTGCCTGCCGGTGAGTCTCCCAACTGAGTTCCTTCATAGGTGCTTGCGTAGACGGATTTGGAAACAGTCACTAGCTCCTTTAAAGAGGCAAGCGTAATTTGCGGTTCTGGTTCCCCGCCGTTTCCTCCGTCATTTCCGTTTATCGGCAAGCCTTTCGTATTGATTTCCAGCTGAACGTTATACCAGTAATCATAATGAAAACCGACGCCAAATTCGGGGGCATCCTTAATAACGACATGCATGACAACATCTTGCTTTTTGGTAATGTCTTCAATTTGAATGGTGGTAATCATATTACCGGTGCCATTGTTAGTGGGACGAACAGGGAAGGGAGTATAGCCTTCTGTTCCTTGAGCAGTATTGGTAGAGGTATTGATTACCGCCTTAGCTGCCCCAGGATTGCGAAAAGCGAGAAATTGAAAATAACCGTAGTATTGAGGGCTGATTTCATGTTCGAATGTGACTTTACCATTCTGAACGATGAGCTTTCCTGAGCCCGGAACGGATAAATACATATTGGCTGCGGAATCGTAAGTGGAACCATCCTTCACATAACGGTAGCTGACCGGATATACGTTATCCGGGAGAGTTGCAGCTGCTTCGGCTGTTCCGGGATGGATGTTCAAGGCGGCGAATAAAGATGACAGGAATAAGGCCAGGGAAAGGCATAAGGCAATGGATTGCTTCAAACTGCTTTTTAACACTCTATGGACACTCCTTCTTTTTCGGTCTTGGACCAAATACCAAAACGAAAAGCAGCCTGGAATCAGACCACTTTTCGCCTGGGCAATTATTGTGTTGCAGCTAAATCATTATTTCCAGTGAATAGTTAAAGGATAAAGTGCGGAATGTTGCCCAGGAACCTCGACAAACAGTTTTACTTTAATATCGCTGGACGGGTTGGAGTTGGTGAAAGTGAACGTTGTATCTCCGTTGGCATCCAATCCTTGCGAAGCATTGACGAAGGTACCAGAGCCGTTGTCAGCTTGCAGGTATCCGTAATACTCATCATCCAAAGTGATAGTAACGGTAGTGCCAGTTACATCAGCTGGGCCTACAATGAACGGATTCACATGGGCGTTGTAGGGGGAAGTTGGGTTGTCATTGTAATAAAATTCGTAGGACTGGCTGGCAGCCGAAGCGGGAATCGCGAAAGCAAGAGCAAGCATGAATACCAAGAGGATCATAGAAAATGATTTTTTGAATGATACTGTCATGAATAAACACTCTCCTTGGAATTTAGTAAAATTGGGGTTCTGCATCCGATTTTGCATCCATCGAACCATGAATTTTGTTACATCAACTGCCTGAGCAGGAGAAGCCGAAATGACTTTCCAGCCTCCTTTCAAAAAGGGAATATGACGCCACAGAAAATCAAGTTATACGATAATGATAATCATTATCAGTAATGTTGTTAAAAAAAATCTGCGGCCCGAGGAAGCTGTTAGCAAACAGTACCTCTTCTTCAGAGTGCCGATAATGTGTGCACCAACTATCGACACCCCTATCTTATTTTCCAATCTAAATTTTGTCAATTGAGGCATTTTGATGATTTGGCACCATTTGGATGCAGAAAAATCGTGGGAGCCGTTGGTATATCTGGGATTTCGGGTAATGGAGGACGAGAGGTAAAAGAACTATTTGATTTTCTGATGACCAATAATTGGGAAATTTTAGCTCATAGAGAGAGGTGTTTTAGTACAGTTCATAAGCTGTAATAAGCTCCAATAAAGACTGGAATTACGACGCAACAGCCGTATTTTAAAGGATGAAATATTGATGCCGTAAAATAAAAAATAGACCGCTTGCAGCAAGCTGCACGGAGGCGATCTAGGATTGTCCGGTGCAGTTGCAGTTCCGCACTATAGCGTGAGCCCAAACCGCTTCAGCTCAATAAATACACTCTCCAGCTGCCTTCCTTTATCTGTTATTGTATATTCAACTCTCGGGGGGACTTCAGGGTATACAGTACGAATTAAGATACCATGCTCTTCAAGCTCTTTTAGGCGCAAGGATAGTGTTTTCGGACTTATGCCGTCCAGGCATTTTAGCAGATCGCTAAAGCGCATCGTTCCTTCGATAAGCAAATCGCGAAGAATAAGGAAGGTCCATTTGGTTCCGATCATATCAATCACTTTGGCAATGGGGCATACTTCGTCAGGTAGACCTTTGGTCAATTTAAGTGGTTCTTGGATACTCATAGTGCATCTATCCTTTATTTAAGGTTGAATTAAGCCCAATATAGCACATAAGTAACTTTTCGGAAACTATATGACAAAATTATCACTACTTCCATAAATGAAGTAAACCTGTATATAATAATTGTGGTTAATAACAAAATAATGAAATCAAATATAAGGAGAGAATAGGATGTCTCATTTAAATTCTGAATTTACTTTTAAAGGATTAAGTTTAAAAAATCGTATCGTGATGCCGCCGATGTGCCAATATTCAGTAGAGGCTAAGGATGGTAAGCCTAACGATTGGCATTTTGTCCACTATGTTTCCAGAGCGATCGGCGGAGCGGGGCTCATTATTATGGAGATGACGGATGTTGAACCGGATGGACGTATTACCGATTATGATCTGGGCTTATGGTCCGATGAACATATTCCGGCATTCAAACGAATCATTTCGGAAGTGCACAAATATGGTGCGAAGGTTGCGATTCAAATTGCGCATGCAGGTCGTAAGGCGGAAGATGCTGCTGTTCCGGTAGGTCCTTCCGATATTGCAGTTGGACCTGAGCATAAGAAGCCTCGCGCCCTTACAACGGAGGAAGTCAAACAAATGGTAGTGAAGTATAAGGAGGCGGCTGTCAGAGCTATTGAAGCCGGTGTCGATACGATCGAGCTTCATGGAGCTCACGGCTACCTGATCCATCAGTTTCACTCGCCTGCGATCAACAATAGATCGGATGAATACGGACAGGATTTGGCGCGTTTTGGTGTTGAAGTGATTCAAGCGGTTAAAAGCGTGATGCCTGAGCATATGCCACTAATTTTAAGAATCTCCGCTGTAGAATATATGGATGAAGGCTATGATCTTGCCCACGGTATTGAAATGAGCAGACGGTATAAGGAAGCTGGTGTTGATATTTTGCACGTGAGCAGCGGCGGCGAGGGTCCAGTAGGAGCAAGAAGACCGGGGAACTATCCGGGTTATCAAGTTCCTTTTGCCAGAGCTGTCAAGCAAGCTCTCGATGTGCCTGTCATTGCTGTTGGTCTGCTGGATGATGCCAAACTGGCAGAAGCGACTGTTGCTAATGAGGACGCCGACCTGGTGGCTGTTGCCCGCGGAATGCTGCGCGACCCTTACTGGGCTACACATGCCATTCAGGAAGTTTCCGGGGAAGTTTCAGCGCCTAAGCAGTACGCAAGAGCCTATTAAGCTTAAGGGTATAATCAGGAGACAGCCTAGTAGAATGGCCGTGACAAGCATATATTAAAGCCTATTCCCCTTAGGGCAAGCATCCATTTCTCCAATTCCGACATAGTCTAATGTGAACTACGAAGAAAAAGAGAGGGATGGGATGACATGAGTAAAAATAAACGCTCGTATCAGTGGTGGCCAGGTCAAGGAGGCAGCCAAATGTGGCCAGGCCAGGGTGGTCAAATGTGGCCAGGTCAAGGCGGCCACTGGGGAGGCCAAGGCGGCCACTGGGGAGGCCAAGGCGGACATTGGGGAGGCCAAGGCGGACACTGGGGGAGGCCAAGGCGGCCACTGGGGAGGCCAAGGCGGACATTGGGGAGGCCAAGGCGGACACTGGGGAGGCCAAGGCGGACACTGGGGAGGCCAAGGCGGACACTGGGGAGGCCAAGGCGGACACGGGCAAGGCCAAGGCGGACATTGGGGAGGCCAAGGAGGCCACTGGGGAGGCCAAGGAGGACACGGGCAAGGCCAAGGCGGACATTGGGGAGGCCAAGGTGGACATGGGCAAGGCCAAGGAGGCCACTGGGGAGGCCAAGGCGGACACGGACAAGGTCAAGGTGGCCATTGGGGAAGCCAGGGAGGTCACCGGTCAGGTCAAGACCGCGGCAAGAAGTAGGCTTTCTGCCGCCTAGCTGAAGCAGCTTTGTCCCCTAATTTAACGACTAATCCACGGTTGCCGATAGGACTTCGCTACGGCTGATTCGATATACGCTCTGGGACAGGGCATACTTAGCAAAGCTCCGGCATCGAATCATCATTTTATATGAATTGGTTTAGCAAATAATGGTAGACGATACCCATGTATTGTGGTAATCTAATATCAATAATCCGGAAGCACCGGTCGAAAAAGCCTGTCAGCGGCATTCCCGCAGATAGGCTTTTTTTGTTGCAGCAAAAGCGGCGGTAGAACCTTATAGGTTATTTTTGAAAATTAGGTGTTCAAATCAGTAACAAGAGCGGAATCCGCTACATATGTTGTCATGGGGTATTCATGACGTTGGCGGAATGGGGAGCAGGCAGCAAAGTCTGTGTCAGTATATCCTGCCAGCATAATTATTTAGGCGGAGGATGATATACATGGGAGATTTTAAAAAGGATTTACAAAAGTTGAACGTTTCCGACTTGAAAGCTGGAGAGGTGACTTCCTGGAAGGTAGCTGACCAACAAAGCGATCGTACATGGTTTAATTGCCACAACTGCCATAACTGCTTTAACTGTCATCATTGCCACAACTGCCATAATTGCCATAACTGTCATAACTGCCACAACTGCCATAATTGCCACACTTGTCATAACTGTCACAATTGTCATAATTGCCATAACTGTCATGGCACAGGCCAAGGTCGATAAGATAGCGTTTGCGTTAAACCGAGCCGATCACGAGGGTTCCATACCGGTACCCTCACGGCCAATAATAAGAAGTTCCGAATGCTCCGCAGCAAAAGCCCTTACATTCCATGGAATGCAGGGGCTTTTCTGCGTTCAGAGTATTTTAACGTGACATGAAGGACAACTAGGCATACATAAAATAATATGTAATTGCATATGGGGCAATGCCAAGAGCAAAGGAGGGATAGTATGGGCCAAATTCATCCTTCTATGCGTCTCAAAGTAAAAAGGGATACTTTTTTTCTTCCAGAGCCGCAGGGCAGCGTTTATTTCCGCAATAATGTAAGTTCATTCCGCATAGAGGGCAATACGATCGATCAGTGGGTTGAGCGGTTAATCCCGATGTTCAACGGCGAATATACGATGGACGATTTAAGCGACGGACTGCCGGATGCTTACGTGAAACAAATGTACGATATAGCTCAAGTGCTGTATGACAACGGCTTTGTTCGGGATGTAAGTACGGATTTACCACATGAATTACCTGAAGCTTTAACGATGAAATACGCATCGCAAATCGAATTTTTGGATCAATTCGGTTCGTCGGGAGGCTATCGGTTTCAAAGCTATCGTGAAACTCGGCTGCTGGTGGTTGGTTCCGGACCATTGATGATTTCACTGGTTGCCGCTTTACTGGAAACGGGCTTGCCTAAGCTGCATGTGCTGCTTACGGATTCGGAGCCGACGGATCAGGAAAGAATCGTTGAGCTCGTCAAGCATTCGCGCGAGACCGATCCCGAAGTGACGCTGGAGATGACACAGCTTACCTCATCAAATGAGGATCTCCATTTCTGGAGGGGAACGATAGCGCCTTACGACATCGTCGGATATGTATCGAGGGAGGGAGATGTTTCACAGCTTAGGGTTATTCACGAGGCTTGCCGTAAGGAGGGTAAGTGGTTTATTCCCGCCTGCATAGTGCAGCAATCAGGCTTTGCGGGTCCGCTTGTACACCCTGAGCTTGATGGAGATTGGGAATCCGCCTGGCGCCGGGTTCATTCCTCCGTATGGCGCGGGGATTCCGGTCAGCATGCCTTTTCTGCGACGGCAGGAGCACTGCTGGTGAACACGATGGTATTTGAGCTGTTCAAGAGAATAACAGGAGCATTGCCGCCCGGAAGAAACGGCGAGCTGTACCTGATGAACCTGGAAACTTTGGAAGGAAGTTGGCATTCCTATCTGCCTCATCCTTTAGCAAATCAGTGGCCGTTAGAGCTCCAAGTTGTTTCTGCAGAGACGTTGGTTCATCAGGAGGAAAATTCTCAACTGGAGGGCAGCCGGCTGTTATCGTTTTTGAGCGGACTGACTTCTGTAGAAACCGGCATTTTGCACAAATGGGAGGAGGGTGAGCTCATACAACTTCCACTGGCTCAATGCTGTGTTCAGGCTGTCGACCCTTTGTCGGAAGGTCCTGCGGAGCTGCTGACTGAATGGATTGGAGCCGGTCTGACACATGAGGAAGCAAGACGAGAAGCTGGATTAACAGGATTGGAGGCGTATGTGGCCCGATTGACGAAGCCGCTTCTTGAACAAAGATCTAACGAGCTTGACGAAGCCGAGGGGAGGGTTGGGCGATTCCAGTTGGTTGGTATCGGAGCGGGGGAGACGGTTGCCGAGGGAATAGGAAGGGCACTTACCCAACGATTGCAGACCGAATGGAATGGAAGACATCTTGGGCAGGTGCCTGTCATCCATCCTGTACAGCTGGAAGGAATAGACGATACACGAAGCCGGTTTGGTTTTCAAGCATTATCCGTAAAGAGAGGGGCCCCAATCATAGGCCTAGGTGAAGAGCTGCTGGGATTCCCCGTTGCTTGGGTGGGAGTGGAGCATCGTTGGTTTACAAGCATCGGTTTGAATACAACGCTCGCTTTGCGCAGTGCACTTCAGCTAGCGCTGCTTTATGAGCAGAACGGAAGCGTATGCTCTTCCAGGTGCGCTCAAGTGTGGGAGGAAACGTGTGTTCATACAGAAGCCAGGGAGCCGATTCGCCTTGAAATTGCTGCTTACGGAACAGCCGCACAGCCTGATCTCCTGCAAACGGCCTTACAGATAACAGGAAGCCTTGGAATGCGGCTTGAAGTGATAGATTTGGCCATAGAGCCGTTCCTGAAAGAGGGGCTTGCCGGTGTATATGGCGTTATTTTGCGGAAGGAGGAATCAGAGTGAACGCTGTCGTAGCCATAGTAGGTGCCGGACAGCTGGCGGATTATGCCTATGAGGAATTGTCCTCCTATTTCAAGGTTATTCGGCAAGCCGATTGGGAATCCGGCGTTCCCGAAGCGGCGCAATTGGTCGTAGTGCTGAGCGATGGTTGGGACCCTTCACTGCAGCTTACAACGGAAGAACTGCTTCAGCCTGCCGGTATTCCTTGGTATGGTGGTTTTGTCTCCTTCGGAGATGCCGTCTTAGGCCCGCTTGTACGACCGGATGTAACCGGTTGCTCTCAATGCGCCGAGCGAAGACGAATCCGGGCAGGACAAGAGAGCTGGGAAATGAATAGGCTACGCAAGCAACGGGTCGAATCAGGAGGTTCCCCCGCAGGAGATGCATGGGTCACCAGGACAGGACTGCTGCACGCCTCTTATTTGCTCGGGGCTGAGGTTCGAAAGCTGCTGCTAAGCTCCGAGTATAGGCAAGGAAGCTTATATCTTCTCAATTTGTCGACGTTGGAATGCACTTATCATTTCGTGCTTCCGGATTCGCTTTGTCCGCTTTGCAGTCGAGCGGCAGAGGATTGTGCCGAAACAGCGCGTCTAGTATTGAATCCAACCCCAAAAATCAGTGTGGACAGCTACCGTTCCCGTTCCATGGATGACCTGAAGCATTTTCTCCAGGCCGATTATTTGGATTATCGTACCGGTTTGCTGAATGGGGAACGGACAGACCTGGTATCGCCGTTTGCAGATGCCAGTGTCAATTTACCGCTAGCAAACGAAGATGTAGGGACGGCGGGCAGAACACATTCGTATGCAATAAGCCATTTTACGGCTATTTTAGAGGGCATTGAGCGTTACTCGAGTCTGGAACCGAGGGCCAAAAGGACGGTTGTCAGCGGCAGCTATCTGGAGTTGGCGGACCAAGCGATGGATCCTCTCTCCGTAGGAGTTCACTCCCAGGAGCAGTACGCTCGGGAAGGCTTCCCGTTTAAGCCTTTTGATGCTACGTCTTCGATTCCCTGGGTCTGGGGTTATTCGCTGACGCAGGAGCGTCCCCTTCTTGTTCCTGAGCAGCTGGCGTATTACAGCATGACGTCCGGCAATCCTTATGTGTTCGAATCGTCCAACGGTTGTGCCTTGGGGAGCAGTCTGACAGAAGCTGCTTTATACGGGATACTGGAAGTGGTGGAACGTGATTCGTTCCTGATGACCTGGTTTGGGCGTCTGCCAATCCCGGAGCTAGATCTATCTTCAGCGAACGATACAGAGCTGTTATGGATGGTTGAGCGTTTACGGGCTGTTGCTGGATTTGATGTCAGGTTTTTTAATTCAACGATGGAGCATGGGATACCGAGTGTATGGGGAGTTGCTCTTAACCGCAAGCCAAGCGGTATGAATCTCATCTGCGCTGCAGGGGCGGGGCCGGACCCGGTACGGGCGGTTAAAGGTGCGCTTCATGAATTGGCAGGCACGGTGATCAATCTGGATTCAAAAATGGAGGCCAAGCGGGAAGCTTGTGAGAGCATGCTCCTCGATTCTTCTCAAGTATGGACGATGGATGACCACGCAATGTTGTACGGATTACCGCAGGCAGCAGAGAGGCTGCAGTTTTTGCTTGGCGGACAGCGTCCGCTGCACAGATTTGATGAGCAGTTCAAAGGCAGGAGTGCTCATGCTGATTTGACAGAGGATGTAAAGGAGATCGTTGAGGCATTTCGCAGGGTGAACCTTGAAATTATTGTAGTGGATGTAACGGCCCCTGAGCTTGAGCGTAATGGCCTTTATTGTGTCAAAGTGCTTATTCCCGGCTTGCTTCCTATGACTTTCGGCCATCATTATACTCGCATAACCGGACTGGAGAGATTATTCAGCGTACCTGCACAGCTTGGATTTGCTGCACACCCTTTAACACCGGATCAATTGAATCCGTATCCTCACCCGTTTCCATAACCATCAAACGACAAAAGAGTATGGGTACGTGAAGCGGTCCCGAGTTTCCATTCTCTGTATGGGAGGAAAGCGAATGAGCCTGGACTCATTTTTGCATGATTTGCTGTATGACATCGACAAAACCAAACCTCCGGACCGTGTTGTGGATTGGGCCGACGGACCGCTGCCCTACAAGCTTTACCGAGGCTTACCCGCTGTGCCCCTGCCTGATAATGTTCCATTGAAGCTTACAGAGGATATGAAACCGAAAAAGCTGCCCGATCTTCAAAGTCTCGGCCATTTTCTGTGGTATTCCTGCGGGCTGGCTCAGTTCAGCTATTGTATTATGCCCGATAAAGAAGTGGAACGAATCGTACTCCCTATGTATCGAAGATTCGCCCCTTCCGGAGGGGCATTGTATCCGAATGAATGCTATTTATATTTGAAACTCGAGGGGCTGCCGACCGGAGTGTATCATTACGATACGGCACATCATCGGCTCGTGCTGCTTCGCGAGGGCTGCTTTGACAACTATTTGATGCAAGCCTTGGGACATCCATGCGATATCAAAGAGTGCTTTGCGGTTGTTTTCGTCTCGGCTATGTTTTGGAAAAATTTCTTTAAATACCATTCATTTTCCTATCGCCTTCAGGGATTGGATGCAGGAGCGATGATGGGCCAGCTGCTGGAGACGGCAAAACGGTTTGGCTACGATGCAGGTGTCTGCTTCCGTTTTATGGACCGGGCGATAAATCATCTGTTAGGCCTATCGGAACAGGAAGAGAGTGTATATGCAGCCATCCCAATGACAGTGGAACCGACCGTTTCCTGGTTTATCCCCTCTGGAATCTGCGCTAATGAGGGCGAGGAAGTAGTCGATGCTGAAGCGCTGTGTCGGGAGCTCCCTCCCTTGCTGCATGAGCATTATATAAGATCGAATCGAGTCCATCCCTATCCTCTGCTGCTCAAGATGAACGAGGCTGTTATGCTCAATACGATGGAGGCGTCTTTAGCTTCTTCATTCGGCTCGAAGGGAAGTCTATCTCTAGGCGAAGAAGGAGCCATACTGCTGCCCAGCTTGGAACGTATGTTCTATGATTTCGCAGACGTAAGCAGAAGGCGATATTGTCCGGATACGGATTTTGTACTCAGTTCAGTTAGTCAATATGAGCTTGCCATACTACTGAAGGAGACGACGGATTCCTTTGTTTACCGGAATGATCTGGACTGCGACCGGGGGCATTCGCTTCCTCGTGTATCTCTTTACGTTTGTACGCATCAGATCGAAGGCCTTCCAGATGGGGCTTATAGTTATGACGGAGGGAAGCACGCGCTGAGACAAGTTCGCAGCGGAGATCAACGTTTATGGATACAGCAGGGGAGGACTTCCGATAATGTGAACGTGCTTCAGGTCCCTCTTTGCTTTCATGTGGCCGGGGATAGCAGCCATTATACTGCCGAGCTTGGGTACAGGGGCTTCCGGATTCAACAGATGGAGGCGGGAATGCTGGTGCAGCGCTTGCTGTTGGCTGCATCGGCGCTCGGATGGGGCGGTCATCCGCTGCTCGGGTACGACACTCAATTATGTGATGCTATATACCGGATGCCGGAGAAGGGATTATGCAGCTTGATCCAAATCCCCGTTGGCGCTTACCGTCCGAGTCCTCGTTTGACTGCTGGACTGCATGGTTGAGTAGAAGCAGCCGCAACGGTTTAGAGTGTCGAGAAACCCAAGAAGCTTCAGAAATGTACGTGGTACTCCGGTGGGGTACCCCCTTCCAGCCACTGTTGTTATCGGGAAATTTTCAATTCATTCGCTTTACAGCGGTGATTTCCCGATAACAAAGGTGGATGCTTTAAGAGTTTTCCATAAGAAAACTTACTACGTAAGCAAGGGAATACCCCACCTCTCGTTAGCCGTCATTTTCTGAATAACACATTTATCGACAGACTCAAGCAGCCGCAATGGCTGTTTTTTTGTTTTATAATTGGATCGATCCCCCTATTCATTTCTTACATTTTGCGTTACATTTGTAGGCAGAGGCACCATTGTAAAAAGGTCGGTTTGCATGCCGGTGCCGAATTCTTTTAAAAATACAAAAATAGGCAAACACTTAGAACAAGCGACTGTATCACGACCCGAGGGAGAAGTCTGATGGAGCCAACTAAGCAACATTATGAAATTACGCAAATATGCCTGCTGGCCGGAAAAGTTATGCTGCAAAGCGGTGGAGAGACCTATCGGGTAGAGGATACGATGATGCGTATCGCTTCAGCGCTCGGGGTGGACAACTCTCACAGCTATGTGACTCCTACCGGAATCTTTTTCTCGATTGATGGAACCGAACCGATGACTCGTTTGATTCGTATTATGGAGCGGTCGACCGACTTGCGTAAAGTAACGCTTGTGAACGACATTTCCAGAAAAATTACCGCTGGAGAGCTGTCCCCTTCAGAAGCTCATGAGGCGCTTAAAGAAATTGATGCGGCCCGAATCGCTTATCCGGTATGGGTTCAGGTTGCTGCGGCGGCTTTGGCAAGCGGATGCTTCCTTATTATGTTTCAGGGGATTTGGCAGGATGTTCTCCCGGCGATTATATCCGGAGGTCTAGGCTTTTTATTCCTCCTATACATTCAGCGTTGGATCGAAATCAAATTTTTTGCCGAGTTTTTAGCATCGTTAATGATTGGCACGATATCCTTTTTATTCGTTAAGCAGGGGATAGGACACCAGCTGGACACGATCATTATAGGATCCGTCATGCCGCTGGTGCCGGGTCTGCTGATTACGAACGCCGTCCGGGATTTAATGGCAGGGCATCTCGTCTCCGGGCTGTCCAAAGGGGCGGAGGCTTTTTTAACGGCTTTCGCTATTGGTGCAGGGATTGCTCTTGTAATTTCGCTTTATTGAAAAAGCACGCTGCTAGGCTTATTAACATTTTGTACAGGAGGCACCGCGACCTTGATTTTAGAACAGCTGGTAACCAGCTTCATCGCTTCCGCAGCCTTTGGCATCATATTTAACGTACCTAAACGTAATTTGCTGCAATGCGGGTTTGTCGGCATGATGGGGTGGCTGCTGTACATCTCCTGCATGAAGGTATCCGCTAATCCAATCGTCTCGAGCTTGGTCGCTGCCTTTTTCGTTACGGTGATCAGTCAATTTTTAGCCAAAATTTATAAAACGCCGATTATTATATTTAGCGTCTCCGGTATTATTCCTCTTGTTCCTGGGGGACTGGCTTATGACGCGATGCGCAATATTGTTGAAAACCAGTACGATGTAGCGGTCCAGCTGGCCGCCAAAGCATTTATGATCTCAGGAGCTATAGCAATTGGACTTATCTTTTCGGAGGTTATCAATCAAGTCATTCGAAAGTCGCGGTTGTAAAAGCACATGAGCAGGCGGTCGAAATTCATAATTCACAGGAACCATGAGGAGGAATTCGTATGAAGATCGAGACGATCTCCCTGCAAGGAACGACGGAATGGAATGAGGATGCGCTGGTCTATCATGAGCGTCTGCACTTATACGGGGTTTTGGATGGCGCCACTTCAATGCATCCGTATCGGGGTCCCAATAAGGAGACAGGAGGCTACCTTGCTTCCCGGCTCATTCAGAGCTATCTGGAGTCGCTGGAAGAGAAAGATATACCGGAGGACAGTCTAAAGCCGCTGGTTCTTCAAGCGAATGCTCTCTTAAGAAGAACGATGCTCGAGGCCGGTATCGACGTCATCAATAAAGCTTCTCTATGGACCAGTGGACTAGCCCTCGTTCGTGTTCAAGATTCCTATATCGATTTTGCCCAAGTGGGGGATTGCATGATAACAGCCCTCTATAAGGATGGTTCCGTGAGGACTCTTTCCCGGGATCAGGTTGCCCATATTGATTTCATATCCAAGAGCATTTTGGAGGAGGGGATTCGGCAAGGCATTACGAAGCGGGAGCAGCTGGTGGAGCTGGCGAGACCCGTCATTTTGGGCAATAAAGCAAAAATGAATACGCCGGATGGCTATTCCGTCCTTAGCGGCGAGCCGGAGCTTGCAGATTTCATCGAATATGGACGGATCAATCGCATCCAGTTGAAGGCCCTTTTGCTAGTGACAGATGGATTGTTCCCACAAGCGGCACCCGAAGCTAAGGCGAATAAGACTTACGATGCTATGGGGGATTTGACGCTCCAGATTGCTGATCAATCGTTAGCTGGATATGCCGACAAGCTCATCCTTTTAGAGCGGGAAGACAAGGATTGCCTTCGTTATCCAAGGTTTAAAGTGTCAGATGATAAGACCGGCATTTGGATTCAATTTGAATGAAAGGTGTAAATTGCTGCCATACTTTACTTAAGTGGACCTCCTTTCGAATGAGTGACTTTGGTGTGGATTTTAATTTGTGGGACAATCGTATTTCTAACAATTTAAGGACACGTTGCAACTTCGGGATATTTGGATTACAATGAAACCGGATTCAACTTACAATTTTATTTAACCTTTGGATAATAATTTGCTTGGATGGTATGAAAGGGGAAACGCAAGATGACGGAAACGGTACGAATTGAAAAAGATTTCTTAGGTTCAAAGGAAGTGCCCATTGATGCGTACTATGGCATACAGACCTTGAGGGCTGTAGAGAACTTTCCTATTACCGGCTACCGGGTTCATGAGGAATTAATTCAAGCTATGGCTATTGTGAAAAAATCAGCGGCTACGGCAAACATGGAAATTGGCCGTTTGCAGCCTGGTTTGGCTGAAGCGATAGTCAGAGCTGCCGATGAAATGATCGAAGGCAGATGGCATGACCAATTCATCGTGGATCCAATTCAGGGTGGAGCGGGAACGTCGATCAATATGAATGCCAATGAAATTATCGCTAATCGTGCGATTGAACTACTCGGCGGTACTAAAGGCGATTATTTCACAGTCAGCCCGAACTCGCACGTGAACATGGCTCAATCGACTAACGATGCTTTCCCAACCGCGATTCATATCGCCGTACTGTCTTTAATGGATAAATTGCTTGTAACTGCCCAGGAATTGCACGGTGCCTTTGCTGCCAAAGCAGTTGAATTCGATAGCGTGATCAAAATGGGGCGTACCCACTTACAGGATGGGGTGCCTATTCGGCTTGGACAAGAGTTTGCCGCTTATGCGAGAGTGCTTGAACGCGATATCAAACGGATTCAACAAAGCCGTGCTCATTTGTATGAGGTTAACATGGGAGCGACGGCTGTAGGAACCGGTTTGAATGCCGATCCTCGCTACATCAAACGCGTTGTTGAACTCCTTGCTCAATGGAGCGGATTCCCGCTTAAAAACGCGGAAGATCTCGTAGATGCGACACAAAATACGGATGCTTATACCGAGGTATCGGCTGCATTAAAAGTATGCATGATCAACATGTCCAAGGTTGCCAACGATCTTCGTTTAATGGCATCAGGGCCGCGTGCGGGCTTGTACGAAATCAAGCTGCCTGCCCGTCAACCAGGATCATCGATCATGCCGGGTAAAGTCAACCCAGTCATGTGTGAGGTTGTTAATCAGGTGGCATTCCAGGTTATCGGCAATGACCACACGATTTGCCTTGCTTCCGAAGCTGGTCAGTTGGAGCTTAATGTGATGGAGCCGGTTCTGGTCTTTAACCTGCTGCAATCCATTAGCATTATGAATCAAGCGTTTAAAGTGTTTAAAATTCATTGCGTTGACGGCATCGAAGCGAATGCAGAGCAATGTAAAGAATATGTTGACCGGAGTATCGGTATTATTACTGCGCTGAATCCGCATCTCGGTTACGAGGTAGCGGCGCGCATAGCCCGCGAAGCGACCTTAACGGGTAAATCGGTGCGTGAGCTGTGCCTGGTTTATAACGTGCTGACGGAAGAAGAGCTGGATCTTATCCTTGATCCATTTGAAATGACACATCCCGGCATTGCAGGAGCGTCTTTGCTTGATAATTAATAGTTAGTTAAGTAAACGCAAGGAATGAATAAAGCATTTCGGAGACGTGGCCCCCCTTTTCATGGGGGGGTTCTTTGCATTATGCCATGTATGAAAGCAGCCGCTTTCCCGCATGCTAAGAAAAATGATGCAGAGGAGGGCTTTCATATGATTTTAAGCACGACACCGACAATTCAGGGCAGGGAGATTGTACAATACGTTGCTATTGTTACAGGCGAAGCTATTATGGGGGCTAATATCGTTCGTGATATATTTGCTTCAATCACCGATATTGTTGGCGGCCGATCAGGAGCTTATGAGAGCAAGCTGAAGGATGCTCGCGACATTGCTTTTAATGAAATGGAATCACAAGCAGCCAGATTAGGGGCGAACGGTATTGTCGGGATCGACATTGATTATGAGGTTATTCGCGATGGAATGCTGATGGTTGCAGTTAGCGGTACTGCTGTTCAAGTGGAATAACAATGCCAATAAAAAACAGGGCAGCCTACCGATTCATTCAGGTAAGCTGCCTTTACATTTCTATATGGACCCAAGGGGCGAACAAATAACTTGTGCTCATTATAGATCAATAATGCTTTGAACCAACAAGATAGGCAGAGCAGCAATAGCGATAAAGCTGTAAAAGAAGCCTTGTAAGAAAGAATAAAAAAGTTTCATGTCAATCCCTCCAATGAAGTAAGTATGGTTACATTATATGCCTGTCGTCTTGGAGAAATCTTAAAGTAAGCTTAGGATCACATAAAGTTTTCAGAAAATTGTCACAAGTTATGCGTCCATGAATATAGAAAAAAGCTGCTCCCTTGAGCAGCCAGAATGGGCAAAAAACTGATTGTTCTGATTTTCGCTTTCATGGAGTTCTCAAGGCAATCAGCAGGAGTAAAAGCCGTTGTAGGAAGCCGAAGGCCGATTATATCTAGGGCCTATTCTAGGAATAGTTGGAGAAGAGTAGCTGGCAGGTACCGGTTGTTCCCAATATACTTTTTGGCAAAACATCGTATCCATGCGCGGAATATGGACGACGGAGCCAGGTGTAATAGGATTCGCAGCGGGAAGATGTGTGTTCATCGCCTCGAGAATGGGCAGCGGCACATTGTAGGCTCTGGCCAAGGAGTGTAGGGTGTCTCCTTCCTGACAGCGGTGTGATGAGAAAATGTTAGCATTCCGCTCCCCATCTTGTCCCTGAGCGGGAAATAAAGATGGGGAAAGAAAGAAAAAAACGGGAAAAAGCGAGGGCGGTGCAGCGATTCTGAAGCTCTCTGATCCATAAAAAGTACCTCCGTGCGCTGTAAGTTTTGACCTTGTATAGTATGGAGTCTAGGCACACTTGGTTACTGACTTACCAGCAGCTAAGAAGGAAGTGTTAGGAAACTATAAGGAAAACTAAATCTATTCACGTGGTTAACTAAAATTTGTTTAAACACTCTTTGCCATAATGACCTTATATAGATGTGAATGGTAAGGGGGGAGCACTATGGCAAAAGTTATGGTGGTGGACGATGCAGCATTTATGCGGATGGTACTGAAGACCATGTTGACAGAGGAAGGTCACGAGATTGTGGCTGAGGCTGCGAACGGACTTGAGGCTGTACAAGCTTATTCAACGATCAAGCCGGACTTGGTAACAATGGATATCACGATGCCGGAATTGGACGGCGTAGGAGCCTTGAAGGAAATACGTAAGATCGACCCGGGAGCAAACATTATTATGTGCTCTGCAATGGGGCAGAAGGCCATGGTCGTAGATGCTATAACAGCAGGAGCCAAGGATTTCGTCGTAAAACCATTCCAAAAAGAACGTGTGATTGAATCGGTCAACAAAGTGTTAGGCATCAAGCCATCTTAAAAGTCAACCTCCATACTGCCATGCGGCGAATGGGGGTTTTTAAATAGAAAAAAGCACCCTTTGGCTTTTAATGCCATGGATGCTATGGTTACTGCGCTATAGGGGAGTAGCCTCAACCAATCCCTTGGACCGAAGCTCCTTCGGAAGGGCCGTAGGATTGGCCTGTTGAGACGAGAGGTTCTCCGTTTTTATAATAAAGAAGCGGGTTTAGAATGACGAAAAAAAGATGGACCTGCTCATAGCCGAAATCCTGCAGCAATCGATTCAACTTCGCGGCGACCGCATCGTGAACCTCTTGCTTTCTCGGAAACATGAGAATCTCCACACTTAGCGGAACCTGAGTGATAGCCTCGGATAACAATGACTCGATTTTCACTTTTTCCTTGGCGATACTAACGATCTGAGCAAAGTCCTCCACAACCTGAGGAGCTATTGATCTAAGAAATTCACTGGGAAAACCTTTAAAACGTAAATAAGGCATGGTGTATGTCTCCCTTATATTACAATATATAAGGCGGCGCACAGATGCAGCCGCAAGTTCTGGTAACCTTCAGCTTAAGCTTGTACATATTTATGCATGTTGAGAAGCTTGGCGCTATTGATTATATGTACATTTTTACATATAATAGTCACGAGAAAATAGTACTACGGTTCCAAGCATCTGTCAACCGAGGAACCGATTCACGTGGAGGCGCCATGAATACTCTTTCGTACGGACTTCTTGCACTGCTTTCGCAAGGACCATGCACAGGCTATGAGCTTATGCTGCAAATTCAGCCAGTGTGGCAGGCTAAGCACAGTCAAATTTACCCGCTGCTGGCAAAAATGGAGCAAAACGACCTTGTCCATTTCGTTGCGGTGCCTCAAAAGGAAAAGCCGGATAAAAAAGTATACTCGATAACGGAGCTTGGCATCGCCGCGCTGCAGCAGTGGATTCCGGAACAAACCTCCGAGCCTGTGAAACGGGATGAGCTGCTGCTAAAGCTGTACGGTATTTGGCTAGCCGATCCGGTTAGGATGGGGCAATTATTCGAAGAACGGTTGCAAATGTTCACCAAAAAACTGGCCAAACTGACTGCTTCGCTTGAAGAGCTGAACAAGGAAAAGGCAGAGGACGGAGATTCCCGAAGCCTTCGGTCTACTTCTTTTGGTAAACATATCTTATTGAAGCGCGCTATGGATAACGCCCATATGGAGATTGAATGGTGTAAATGGGTGCAGCAATTATTGAGGGAAGAATACGGCTCTTGAGAATTGTAAAAGCACGGGGTAATAAGGAGCAGCGGGAGCACTGCTTGCTGCTGCAGGATTACAAAAAAAGATCGATCCTATTCGTTCAACGAATAAGCTCGATCTTTTTATATAAACTTAAGATTACTTGTCTTTTTTAGCGTGGGAACCGTCGCAGTTGCCGGATGAGTTTTGAGTGTTACCGCAAGCACATTTAGCCATGGTGGAAACCTCCTTTTATCTGATGAACTTGTATAAGATAAGTATAGCCTACTCACTTACATTTGTAAAGTGGATTATTTTTAATAAGTAAATGAAAATGATTATCCTTCTCAAATCAAGTGAGGCGGGAGGATTCCAGGATATTTCGCCGGATTAGGCGATCTTTTATCCATGTTCAGAGGGTCTGAGCGTGCCTTTACCTGGTTTTTATGCTATGGTTAGTATAGAAAACTTGTGCAAGCCAATGGCTAATCTATGTGATTTGAAGTGAGGGTAGAAGGATGAACGATCGTACGATGGTTGTCTGTTTGGGCGAACTTTTGATTGATTTTGTACCTGAGGAAAACGGCAAGCCTCTCGAGCAGGTTCCGGCTTTTCAAAGGGCTGCGGGTGGTGCTCCAGCTAATGTGGCTGCGGCTGTGGCAAAATTGGGCGGTTATTCCCGTTTTATAGGGAAGGTAGGTTATGATGCATTCGGAAGATACCTGAGAAGCACGCTAATTGAAGCGGGGGTAGAGACTGCTCTCATCGAGACGGATGAAGCGCGTACGGGTCTGGCTTTTGTGTCGCTCCGTAAAGACGGAGAGAGAGATTTTCTATTCTTCCGCGATCCTGCCGCAGATATGCTTCTGGAGCCATCGGAACTGAAAGATGAATGGCTGGAGGATGCAGCAATCTACCATTTCGGCTCGATATCCTTAATTAGTGAGCCATGCCGTTCGGCAACACTGGAAGCAGCTCGCAGGGTCAAAGCGTTCGGCGGGATCATTTCATACGATCCGAATCTACGGCCAGCTCTGTGGCCTGATGAAGAAACGATGCGGCAGGAAGTGCTTAGCCATATATCTTTGGCTGATGTGGTTAAGGTCAGTGAGGAAGAGGCGGCATTTCTGCTAGAGATGGAACCTGCTGAAGCCGTACATCAGCTGCTGCTGATGGGAACGAAGGCAGTGGTAGTAACGCGGGGCGAGGAAGGATGCTTTGTCGTTACGCGAAATGCGATGACATTGGTTCCGGGCTTTCGGGTGAAGGCAGTCGATACGACCGGAGCCGGCGACAGCTTTGTTGGGGCCATGCTCTATAAGCTGGTGGAACGTGAATTGACGGCTGATGGCTTGGAAAGCTTCTTTTCTGATGAAGCGGCTGTATCCGATATTTTCAAATTCGCCAACAAGGTGGGGGCAGTTACCACGACTCGGCGGGGAGCTATACCGGCTTTGCCGACACTGGCGGAAGTGGAAGCTCTGTAAAATAACGAAAAAGAGGCTAGCGCGCGATACGCTGGCCTCTTTTTTTGCTTTAAGCTTCAAGGCTAGGCAAGCTTTCTGCCAGTTGCACCGAAAAGAGAGGGAAGCTGATCCACCGAGGTATTCAGCCTTTCCGGTTCATCCACTCGCAGCAAAGAAAAACCAGCTGCCATAAAATCATTAATATAGGTGGAAAGCGGCCTATGATAAGCACCCAGCGTGGAACGGATTGTCCCCGTCCCCGCGGATTTCCAAAATTGAGGGGCATACTGCACTACCTTCCGCGATCCATCACCTAACGGATGACTGAAAGGAGATTGAAAGCAAGGGTGCATAATGACCCATATCATGATGCCTTCCGGCTTTAATATGCGGTGGCAGGCCTGGAAGACTCTGCGATGATCAGGGACATCCATCAGCATAACGCTTGAAACGACGAAATCATACGAAGCCTCTTGTATGTGCTGTAGTTCCATCGCATCGTCTTGAACCCAGTTCACTTGCTCTGTTTTTGCATGCGCATACTGAAGGAGTGCACTGCTAAGATCTACACCGGTTACATCTGCCCCTAACAAGGACAGCCTGGAGCTAAGTTCACCCTGCCCACATCCGATGTCACAAATTTTCTGTTTGTGAAGATCGGATAACGCCTCTACTTGCGCGATAATATAACGATAGGCATTTTCAGGCCCTCCGTTTTGTACCATTTCATGATATTGTTCGGCAAACGAGTCATACTGAGCCATGCTGGTTCTCCCCCTCATAAGCGAAATTAGCATTCTATTTCCAAATATTATATCGCATGGAATATTTAACAATAATATCTATTATAGCTTGATTCATTCTCGTTTTTAGATGTAACTAGAACTAGACGCAATAAAAAAGACCGCCGCAAATCTATCCTGTTAAGGATGGAAAAGGGCAATCTTCTATGTGAATGGCGAAGCTTACAGCGTTTTTCTCATACGGACATGCGGAATGCCCGCATCTAAGAAAGTTTCTGTAGATATTGTGATGTAACCGAGTTTGCTATAAAAACCTTCTGCTTGGCACTGCGCGTCCAGAAGGGTGTAGTTATATCCCAAACGGTGGGCTTCTTCCTCCAAAGCAAGTACAATGGCTTTACCTGCTCCTGTACCACGGGCGGATTTGAGTACTGCAATCCGCTGTAGCTTCATGGTATCGTCTGTGTACGGACGCATTCTACCGGCTGCCGACGGCTTGCCGTCTTGCTGAAGCAGCACGTGGCGGCAGGACTCCGGGGATTCATCGAACTCATCGATTTCCAAGCTTACATCAACCTGCTGCTCAACCACAAAAACTTCTTTTCTTATATCAAGACACTCGTTAAGCTGTTGTTGGGTCGTTACGTGGATAATTTCTTTCATTGCCAGATCTCCTTCTCCGTGGAACATTTCAGTCTTACTTTGATCTATTTATCATGACATGAACCAAGCATCTCGTCAAACTTTCAACGTACCGATTGGTAATACAGATCCTTCCTTTTGCAACAAGGAAAGCGGTCCGATACAATAAAGATAGGAACATAACCCAAAAGCATCCAGCTATTGATGAAGAGGAGGGGGACAGATACGATGGAGATAGGAATTGGATTTTTTATTTTTGCTATGGTCATCGTCTTGATTTTATTTAATGTATCCAAGAAATCTTCTAATCAAAGAAACCGACACCGTCGCAATGACGACCATTCGCACTCATCGAGCAGCTTTATTTTTTCAGATACCAATGAAGGCCATCGGAATCATCACCACAGTCATCACGGTCATCATCACCATCATCACGGGGATAGTCACGGCGGTTCTTCCCACGATAGCGGTGGCTCAGGTGACAATGGCAGTGGGGGAGATGGCGGCGGAGGGGATTAATTAATGGAAACCTTACGATTTCCCATCGGGCGTTTTGAATGGAACGGGGATATTACGCCGGAGCAGCGTCAATTATGGATCGAGGATATTGAACGTTTGCCTACTCAACTGCGAGAGGCGGTGAGCGGACTTTCGGAAGAACAGCTTAATGAGTCCTATCGTCCCGGAGGCTGGACAGTTCGTCAAGTGGTGCATCATGTGGCGGATAGCCATATGAACAGCTTGATTCGTTTCAAGCTTGCGCTTACGGAACAGCAGCCCACTATTAAGCCTTATGATGAGGGTGCCTGGGCTGAGCTTACGGATAGTCGGGAAGCGCCTATCGAGACATCTCTTGTTTTGCTTGATCAACTACATGAGCGGTGGGGACATCTGCTGCGCGCTCTTAATCCAGAGCAGTGGGAACGAGTCTTCATCCATCCGGATTCGGGGGTCGTGCGCTTAGATGTGAATCTAGGGATCTATTCTTGGCATGGACGGCATCATACCGCGCATATTACACAGCTTCGACGCAGGAATGGATGGTAAATCGAATTCGTTAGGAATGGACTCAGAATAAGCTGTAGCGGTAGCATGGAAATAAAGACAACCTGACTTCAGACCATTACGTCTGTTTTGTCAGGTTGTTTGTCTTATAAGTCCTTCAGCTTAGAAAATATCTCCATCCCACGGCAAGCCTTTATCGAAACGAGCCTTATCGTGCCAGCGCTGCAGCATCAGGGCACTGAATTGATACATCTCCCAGATCTCGCAATGCGTTTCTTTGGAGCCTGCTGCTTCCAAGAGCGCATTGACTGCACGCCGTGCCGCTTCGTTAGCACCCTCCATCGTAGCGAGGTCCGTGTTCGTTCTAATATAATCCGAAGCCAGGAACAGGTTAGGGATCGCTGTATAAGCTGTGGGACGCTTTTCCCAAGTGTACACCTTATTGATCAGCAGAGGCTCCAGGTTGGCCGGTACCCCTTCCGGGTTTGGCAGTTGAATATCCTCGTCAAGGAACCACGAATGGATATTGCTGTCCTCCAGCACGATGCGGCCGTCGACGTTCAAGCTCGCCTTGAGCTGATGCCATACCTCCTGCATAATTTCTTCGCGCGTGCAGTGACGGGCGCTTTTGCCCAGTATCGCGCCAGGAGCTTCCCAATCGGAAATATCGACCGATAGGACTCCGGCTACCTCTCCATCTCCATATTGACTCAAATCGACCTTCGGCCAGAATTGCTTCTGGGAAACCGAGGTCAGTGCCCATTGAGAATCCATATAGATCATATGGCCATGCAGGATAGGCACATCGGTTTTCAAATAAAACTGGATTCCGTTCATCCAATCGACATCATTAGCCAATTCTTTTATCGTCGACAAGGTAGGGTCGGCTTTTAGGATATCCTCGGTTATGAACTGAGCCATGACTTCGACAGGAAATGCAGCGACATAATAATCGGCTTTAATGTCGAATGTATTCTCAAACTCGGTTATTGTCGCACCGGTAATAAGGCCATCCTGGCAATCCATGCGTTCTACCTTAGCATTCAAGTGATAATCGACGCCGGATTGGCGCAAATAGTCAAGCCAAGGGTTAATCCAAACCTCATTCGTCGGTCCGTTCAGCAGTCGGTCAGCACTTCCGCCAGGCATGACCATATCCAGCATAATTTGCGCACCCACTGCACCAACGGTCGCTGTGTTGGCTTCTCTAGCTTTGGCTGCAACGAGTATACGTGTCATCCCTGTAAATACGCGTTGGAAATCAGCAGATTGCTGGTCTGCTTGGATGAAGGTCCACCAAGGAATGTTTTGATACTCTTGTGCTCTTCGTTCGTCGCAGCTTGTCATAACCTGCCATACTCTTTTCAGGTAATGGTCGACCTCTTGCTCCGTAAGTCCCAGATGATTGTCGAATAAAGATTTAAACAGTGACTTGATATCCGACAAGGAAGTTGGAAACTCGGTGACGAATTCGACAGGAATATCGTCCGTTCGTGCCAGCCCCAGACGGGTTCCTTCGACCAAATTGTCGGCTACGCCTCGTTTGTTATTGCCGTAAGGGATACGTTCCATCGTATCGATAATGTGTTTGTAAAATCTCGGAAAAAAACGGAAACCGTGCTCGCCAGGCAGGTCCTTGCGCCCATTCGTTCCGCTGTCCGGCACTGGCATGGAACGCGCCTTACCTCCCGCAATTCCCTTCATTTCATAAACCGACACGTCAAAACCGCGCTCCACCAGCTCATGAGCTGCGCTCATACCGGCTACGCCTCCCCCAAGGACGACGACCTTTTTCTTCATTCCTCATTTCCACTCCTGTCATAATTTGCTAAGTATACTAATCTATTTATACCATGGCTTTTGTCCTACGAAAACCGTTATTTTTCGACAAAATGATCTTGATGACCTAAGTGGAAAGGGTTGGAGGGAGGAAAAGAAGAAAAACTCAAATTTTGTCGCAATTCCTGAAGGCTATTGCCCTCAGTAAAAGGATCGGAGCAGTAAGCCATAAAGGAGATGAATTGAGCCAAATCGTATAAAGACAGGGGAGGGAGGTTCGGGTATGATGGCTGTATATCATTCAAAAAACAGATGGAGGGAAACAAAGTATGACTCATTTTCGGATTGCCGTTATCGGCTGCGGCAGCATGTCCAAGGCCTGGATTGAGTATGCGCTGGAGAGAGAAGATTCACAGATCGTAGCGATGGTCGATATTCGTAAGGAAACGGCTGCTGCCATGGCAGAGCGGTACGGCATAAGCTGCGGTATTTATGATGATGTAAACCAAGCCATTGCCGAATCCGGCGCGAATCTCGTGTTCGATGTCACAATACCGGAGAGTCATGCTGGGGTCACAACTACAGCTCTGGAGCTGAACTGTGACGTGCTCGGAGAGAAGCCGATGACGACATCTATGTCAGAGGCGCGCCGATTGGTTGCTCTTGCGGAGCAGAGAGGGCGTACGTACGCGGTCATGCAGAACCGCCGTTATTTGCCGCAAATCCGTGCATTCCACGATCTGGTCGATAACGCTGGGATTGGGGCCATCGGTTTCGTCAATGCGGACTTTTTCCTGGGACCGCATTTTGGAGGATTCCGAGATGCGATGGAGAGCCCGCTGCTGCTCGATATGGCGATCCATACGTTCGATCAGGCCCGCTTGATTACCGGAAAGGACCCTGTTTCCGTGTACTGCCATGAGTTTAACCCTGTAGGTTCTTGGTATACAGGCAATGCGGCAGCCATCTGCATCTTTGAATATGCGGACGGAGGCGTATTCTGCTACCGCGGCTCCTGGTGTGCAGAAGGGAGCCCGACCTCTTGGGAGGCAGAATGGCGGGTGAACGGAAGCACAGGGACAGCCTTGTGGGACGGTGCGACGCCTCCGTTCGCTGAGGTGCTGCTTCCACTAGAGGAGCAGTTGGATAAGCAGCGCTTCCGTCGTGTCGAGGCGAAGCTTGATTGGAACGGACGCAGCGGTCATAAGGGCTGCCTCGATGAGATGTTTGCTGCCCTCATTGAAGGACGCACTCCGGAAACGTCCTGCAAGGATAACATTAAGAGCATGGCCATGGTGTATGGCGCTTTGCAAAGTGCAAAGGAAGGACGCAAAGTTCATTTATCCGAGGTTGCGTTATGAGTTGATGCAGGTAGGATAACAAAGTTGATCTAGTCAATGAAGAATAAAGAAGCCGTTTCTTTTCGTATAGGGTAGTTCTAACTCCCTGTAAGAAGGAACGGTTTTTTTCTGTTGATAATATGTGAAGGTCAGAAGTGAAACGGCATGTTTATAAACAGGTTTACAATGTTAATGAACCCTATAAGTGTGAGAGATGAGTATTTTCTGAGCTTTAATCGACTTGAGGCTTAGGGGAAGAAGTGGACTAAAGGAAATAAAGTTTGAACTAGCTATAAAACTTGGTTATTGACAAAAGTTTTTCCCTAAGGCAAAATAAGTGACAACAGTCGAAGTGTTTTGAAGAAAATGGTAAGTGGATAATGTTTTAAGGAAAGAGGAGATAACCATGAGTGCAGGTGTTCAACAAACTACGGAGAATCAAGGCTGGCTGCGCAGCAGCTCCAGCATTAGTTTGGAGGAAGTGAATAACTCTGTTAAAATTCCTTCTAAGTCAGGCTTTTGGAGGAAGTTTTTTGCATTTGCTGGGCCGGGATCATTAGTTGCCGTCGGCTATGTGGATCCGGGCAATTGGGCCACATCGATAGCGGGTGGAGCCCGTTTTGGTTACGCCCTATTATCTGTTATTTTGATTTCCAATTTGATTGCTATGCTGCTTCAGGCATTGTCAGCCAAACTAGGAATTGTAACTGGAAGGGATCTGGCGCAGGCCACTAGAGACGCAGTTGGCAAGAAAACCGCTGTATTTCTATGGATTTTAACGGAACTTGCCATTGTGGCGACTGATTTGGCGGAAGTTATAGGATCTGCCATTGCTCTGAATTTATTGTTCGGTATACCGTTAATACTGGGAATAACCATAACTACACTGGATGTTTTGCTGCTTCTGCTTTTGCAAAAGAAAGGCTTTCGGATTATCGAATCGTTTATTATCGTGCTAATGATAACCATATTCGCCGTGTTTGCCTTTGAAGTGATCATTTCGAAGCCGGAAGTATCGGCATTATTAGGGGGTTATGTTCCGAAGTTTGAAATGGTTACCAATCCGGAGATGCTCTTTATATCATTAGGCATTCTGGGAGCGACCGTGATGCCGCACAATCTTTACTTGCACTCTTCTATTGTGCAAACTCGGCAGTACCAACGAAATACCGAAGGACGTAGGGAGGCTCTAAAATATTCTTTTATAGATTCGAACCTTTCATTGATCTTCGCCTTTTTTATAAACTCCGCCATTTTGATTCTGGGAGCCGCTGCCTTCCATGGGACGGGACTTGAAGTAACTGAAATTGAAGGAGCCTATGAGCTTTTGAGCCCGACTTTAGGCGTCGGTATCGCTAGTACTTTATTTGCAGTCGCCTTGCTTGCCTCAGGTCAAAACTCGACCATCACCGGAACATTAACAGGTCAAATTGTGATGGAGGGATTTGTCAAATTAAGAATGACCCCATGGCTCCGCAGACTTATTACCCGATTAATTGCCGTTGTCCCGGCACTTATCGTTACATGGATTGCGGGATCGAAAGGAACAGGGGAATTGTTGTTATGGAGTCAAGTGGTACTCAGCCTGCAGCTGCCCTTTGCCGTTGTTCCCCTCGTGCTGTTCACCAGCGATAAAAGAAAAATGGGGGAATTCGCCAACCCGTTATGGGTTAAGACATTGGCTTGGCTCTCCACGGGAGTCATTATTGCTCTAAACGTTTTCCTGGTCTTATACATTATCATTACCGGCCATGAATTGTGATAAATGTCGCCGGTGACCCCGAGTTTAAGAAACGATGAGTATAGAACATGAAAAAGATCGTTCTCCACCTGGAAGCAGGTAAAATGAGGAGAGCGATCTTTATTTTTATTCCATATTCTTGGAGTATGGAGAGCGGATTTACCCTGATACAGCTTGTACTACCTTCAAGCGAATTTCATCGGCGCTCATGGGCTTCCCGTAATAATAGCCCTGCATCACATGGCAACCCCTCGATTGCAGGAACTGAATTTGTTCCTCCGTCTCAACACCTTCGGCAACGACTTCCAAATTCAAGTTTTTGGCGATGGCTATGATGTTGCTAATAATGGCTTGTTTGGACAAGATTTGACTCTTACTGACAAAGGTCTGATCGATCTTGAGCGTGTCTACGGGCATTTCATCAAGGCTTCCCAAGGAGGAGTAGCCCGTTCCGAAATCATCCAGCGAGATTCGCACGCCTAGCTGGCGAAGATGCTGCAGCTGCTCCCGCATATCCTCCGCATCGTTCATAGCAATCGACTCGGTGATTTCCAGCTCCAAGTAGTTTCCCTCTAATCCGGCTAATCCGGAAATCATCAGGGCTTCTTCTACCATCTCGTATAAAGCATGGCATTCGAATAAGCGGACCGACATATTGACGGAGACGCATACCTGGATCAGCTGCTGCTCCTGCCAGAATTGGTTCTGCTTGCATACTTCCTTCAGCAGCCAGTGGGTGATCGGAATGATCAAGCCGGTATCTTCTGCGATCGGAATGAATTCCTTAGGGGATATGATACCTAAGTGAGGGTGATTCCATCTGAGCAGCGCTTCCATGCCCACAATCTGGTTGTTCGTCGCATCGCACTTCGGCTGATATACGGCATAAAATTCTTGATGGGCGAGTGCCTTCCGCAAATCCTTTTCCAGCTCCAGCTTGCGGATCATATGCCGGTCCATCTCTTCATCAAATACCCGGAAACGGTTTTTTCCAGCTGCCTTGGCATTGTACATAGCGGTATCCGCCGATTTAAGAAGCGAGGTCCGGTCGATGCCATGTGTCGGAGCAAGACTGATGCCGATGCTGGCGGTCACATACAGCTCATTTTCCTCAAGAAAGTAGGGTTGTTTAATATCATGCAGCAGACGATTTGCCAAGGCATGCACTATTTCGGGGCTGCTTTCTTTGGAGGCGATCAGGAATTCGTCTCCTCCCAGTCGGAATACGGTCTCCTTGTCACTGACACAATGCCTCAATCGTAGTGACACTTCATGGATAAGCAGGTCGCCGATATCGTGGCCTAGCGTATCGTTGATAGTTTTGAATCGGTCCAAATCAATAAAAAAAACAGCGCCTTCCGTTCCTGGGACGAACTCCTCTTCGAAAAAACGGGTCAAGTCATGGCGATTGGCTAGCCCGGTTAACGGATCGCTGTACGCCATGCGTTCCAGCACGTGGCGATCAAAAAATATCGCTCCCCAGGAAACCGCCAAAATAATTAGCGTAGCAAGGGATACACCAATAACCAGGAAGAAGGAGGGACTGGAGCCTTCACTCATCAGATGACTTGATTCACCGGGTAAATAAGCAACGCGAACGGCTGCCATACCGGTGTAATGCATGCCGCATATCGCAAGAGCCATAACAATCGCGGAAAGCAGTTTCCAATGGCTAAAGTCGGGTGAACGGCGAAACTGTCTGAATAAGTACAAGGCGGCAAAAGAGGCTGCCAGTGCGATCACCACCGAAGCCGCACATATATAAGGATCATAAGTTAAAGCAATGGAAGCGCGCATGGCGGCCATTCCTGAGAAATGCATAACAATGATGCCGCTGCCCATAACTACTCCGCCGATTCCAAGTCTCCACTTGTTGGTCAGGGTTTCCATGGTTACCCGAAACGCGATGAATGAAGACAGGATGCTGGCAAGCGCAGATAATAGAGTAGTTGGCACGTCGTAATGGACCGAAAGCTCCATGTGAAACGCAAGCATGCCGACAAAATGCATCGACCAGATACCGCAGCCCATAACACAGGATCCGGTTAACAGCCATACGTATCTGCTTTTGCCCCGCGCTCGCGAGATTTTACCGGCCAAATTAAGGGCGGAATAAGAAGCCAACACCGCTATTATAAAGGAAAGAAGGACAATCCAGCCGTTATACTGAACGTGAAGATGATCCATGGTCAAGACCTACTTTTTCTATTATCGTCAAATGATAGATTCAGTATAGTGTATCCTCCGAGCATATAAAAGAGAAAGTTTGAAACCCGGCGAACAACTTTAGCCGTTGCGGCAGCACATTGTCGGGCTATTCTTAGCTATTCAAAAGCAATCCTGCGGGAAATGGTTTGAAAGCCGCAAGGGGTATTGTATAATATAAAAAAACAGCGGAAGCGGTAAGCTTGGCCGCCATAGAAAGAGAAGTGACTGACGATGAGCGCTAAAGACGTGGAAACAGCAGTAACGGGAATACATCCTGATGCTGTAATTGAAGAAGATACCTGCTGCACTGTGGAAGGGTCGCGAAAAAGCCACCATTCGGATAAGGTCAAAGATAATCTGGTTTCCAGGCTAAACCGGATTGAGGGTCAAATTCGCGGTGTGAAGGGCATGATCGAAAAGGATACGTATTGCGACGATGTTCTGAATCAGATCGCTGCTATTCAGTCGGCGCTGAACAGCGTAGGGAAAGTCCTGCTCGAAGGACACATGAGGTCCTGTGTCGTCGAACGTTTGGAGCAGGGTGATAAAGAAGTCATTGATGAGCTGCTCAAAACGGTGAGCAAGCTGATGAAGTAATACGAGTGGGGGAAACGTAAGCTAATTTCCCAAGCTTTCTCGGATGTGCTGGATCAATAGAAACTCACAAAACAAGAAACCCGGGCTGTAGGAACAGCCGCGGGTTTCTTGTTTTTGTCTGCCAGAGGGCTTAAACATGCTGGGCGGGGCTTTCGCTCCAGCTCGACTGTGTCCTAGGCAAATATTTGCGGCTCATCCAACGGGGGAGCAAAATGGCACCTCGTGTAAACTCATCGACGATCATGGCGATATAAATGCCTGCCAGACCCCAGTGCAGATGAACGCCCAGGAAGTAGGAACAGCCGACGGAGATGATCCATAGGGACAGCATGCCGACGACGGTCATATAGCGGATATCTCCGACTGCCGTCAAGGAACTGTTATTGACCATATTGACTAACTTCAGCGGCTGCAGCAGCAGATTGAGCACAAGGAGCGATGCCCCTAATGTGACGATTTCCGGATCGGATGTGAACAGATAAAGGACATTAGAGCCGAAGCCATATAGCAGCGCCACGTTGACGGCGACGACCGCAAGTCCGACCCACATTGCGACAAAGGAGCTGCGGTAAGCTTCATTTTGCTTGCCCGCGCCATACAAGTGGGCGATTTGAATTTGAACGGCCATGGCGACGGAATTGCCTAAGATGAAGCAAAACGATTCCATCGTGTTCATATACGTTCGGGCAGCCAACTCCTTAGCTCCTAACGTAGCGACGAACGAAAATAAAACAAGCTGGGATAGCACCCATGATGACATATTGACTCCCATTGGCCAGCCAATCTTAATAATTTCACGAAATAACGGACGGTCGAAAAGACGGATATCCTTCCAAACGACCCTACGCTCAAAGGCATGAACGAACAGGAAGATGAGCATGGCCGTGGCAATCAGACGGCTCACCAACGTAGAAAGCGCAACGCCGGTTAAGCCCCATTGAGGGAATCCGAAGGCACCATAAATAAAAGAATAATTCAGCACAACATGAAGCACATTCATACCGAGGGCTATGTACATAGGACTTCTTGTATTCCCTGTACTGCGGATCGCTGTGCTGAGCGAGGCCATGGCAGCCGTAAAGACCATGCCACCGCCTACGATAGAGATGTAAGTCGTAGCCAAGCCGTGCAAATGATCCGGCAGCTGCAACAGTACGGCAATGGACGAGGCACCGAAATATAGCAGGATACTAAGTCCGATACCAATCCAAATGGAGGTTTTGACCGCCATAATAGCGATCGTCCGGGCATCCTCCGACCGCTTAGCCCCTAGCTTCTGTGCGATCAGCACTCCGGCGCCGCTTGCTACTGTCATGAACAGGATCGTTACAGCAGTGAACAGCTGGTTGGAAATGCCTACTACAGCTACCGCGTCGTCGGATATGCGGCTGACCATTAACGTATCCGCCGTGCCCAATAAGAATTGAAGGAACATTTCAATAAAAATAGGCCACGCGAGTGCCCATAGGGTAAATCTTTGTTTTGAACTCATAGCTGACTTCCTCCCGTGCTCTTATACACCGCTGTAATATGTGAGGGTAATGAATTAGTTAAGATTATAAAAGATAAGCGCTGCAAAGTGTGTTAGTATATGAACTAAAACTTTCATTTTTCCAACCTGATTAACTTTAAGTGAAGAAGGGGTTGCCATGTCCGTACTGCAATTTATTTCTCCGCCTCTTCCGCATTATATTGCAAGCGGATATACGATATTTCCTCCGGGAGCCAAGCACTCCAGTCGACGCAATATCGGCGTCTTTGATCTTTTGGTGGTGACACGAGGGTGCTTATATATCGGCGAAGAGGAGCGTCATTACGAGGTTTCTAGCGGTCATGCTCTCATTCTGCGTCCGGATCGGCATCATTATTCGACGAAGGACTGTGCAGAACAAACAGAATATTATTGGCTTCATTTCGATACGACCGGTCCTTGGGGAGAACTGGAAGGAGTCGACAGGCTGCTGCAGGACGATTCTTCAGCATTGAAGACGTATTTTACGATGGAAACCTTTAGCCTGCTGCTGCCTCAATTCGTCCAGCTGCTTTTGCCGACCGCTTTGTATGAGCCTTTACGCCAGCTGACTGCTTTGGAGAATGAGTCGCATCATAGCTGGGCCCGCTGGAAGCTTCAGCTGATATTTCAAGAAATGCTGGAGCAGCTAAGCTCCTCTCTGGACCGGAAAAGCGTCTCCCCAGGGGCGCATGTGGCCGAACAGGCGGCAACCTATTTGCGTATGCATTATAGGGAGGAGATTACCGCTCAAAAGTTGGGGGAATCATTAAGTTTTCACCCGGTGTATATCGCACGTTGTATGCAAAAGGAATTCAACTGCTCTCCTTTCGAATATTTGCTGCGCTACCGGATCGAGCAGGCAAAGCTGTTGCTGCTGCAAACGGACTTATCAATCGCTTTGATTGGCGAGAAGGTCGGTTTCCATCAAGCGGCTTATTTTGCCTCGTGCTTCGCGAAGGTGGAAGGGATTTCCCCAAGAACGTACCGCAAACGATTTTATCTCAGCTGAAAATGGAACGGTGAACAGCCCGGGCATCGCAAGATGCGCCGGGCTTTGTTACAGATCAATACCTGGGTATGAACCGTCTATCATTTAAGCCGTTTTCCTTCTTCCAGCATGATGATCGTCTTCTGTACGCGACTAGTTCGGGTTTCGGCTTTTTTGGCGGATTCGATCCAGTCGACATATACCTTTTGAGCGGAGTAGGGGAGCTTGGAGAAAAATTCTCCAGCCCGATCGTGCTTGTCTAACGCCGATAGGAGGTCGTCGGGGATCTCGACGGTACGGGGCTCCGTATCTTCCTCCATCGTCACTTCCACTGTATCTCCAGCTTGTACGCCGGCAGCTTCGCGGATCGTTTGATTTACAACCATATAGTGAGTGCCGTTGCCATGAAGCATCAACGTGCTCCGGTACGGAACATGGTTGACGGTACCTTTAACTTTAATATGCGTTTTGGTTCCAAAGTGGCTTTCAGCGTCAAAAGGGACGTTCAAATACGTCCATGTCCCGGTTCCTTCAGGGCGGATCAGCTGAGCAGAAAATAGAGGCATCCATACTCGCTCCTTTCTGCTTCAATTATACCATAGGGGTGCGCTTGGAACGCGCCCGTGACTCGATAGCCCATGCCGCGATAAGCAGCAGCATCAGCGCGGCGCAAAGGCTGTACAGCCCGCCGAGTCCCAGCGGGCCGATCAGGGCGAAACCGGCCAGCGGGCCGAGCGCGGCGCCGACATCGACGACCGTCGTATAGGTCGTCATGTAAGCGACACGCGATTCGCCCGCTGCGGCGTCTGCCGCCAGCGCGTCGTTTAGCGTGACGATGGCGGTGTTGGCCAGCTGGGCGGCGAATAGCACAGCAAGCCACGCTGCGAAGGGCAGCTTAAGCGGCAGCAGGGCAAGCGCCACTGCCGCCAAGGAGAGGCTGCCGAGGAAGAGCGGCAGCCGGCCGCGAGGCCCATCGGACCACGTTCCGATCCGCGGGGAAAGGAACGGGGACCAGGCCCAGCGGATGGCCTGCGCGATGCCGGCGACCGATGCGGCACCAAGCGCGGCGCCGAACAGCAGCAGCGTCCCCGAGGCAGGCATATGAGCCTCGATCATCGGGCTCATCGTGCCGGCGTAGACGCCGAAGAAGACGACTGCCGTCACGAGGCCGGAGGCGAGCACGAGCCTGGAGCGGCCGCTGCTCGCCAGCGCTGCGAAGCGACGGCTTGCCGCAGGCGGAGTCCCTGAGGCTGACCCGCCGGGGCTCGCTGCAGTGGCTTTGCCGGCGGCAGCTGGCACATGCCGCCACGCGAGCGGAAGGCCGACCAGTATGGCGGCCGCGAGCAGAAGTGCCACGATGCGCGCGCCGAGCGCATCGGCCAGCACGCCACCGGCGAGCATGCCGATGAGGCTGCCGACCCCGATGATGCCGTTGTAGCTGCCGAGCAGACGGCCGCGATTGCTATCATCGGACGCTTCGAGCACCGTGAGATAGCCGCCAATACGCAGAAGCGACCACGCGGCGCCCCATAGGGCGCGAGCCAACAGCAGGGCGGCGAAGCCGGACAATGCTCCGTAGGCTGCTGTCGTTAGGAAAGCAAGAGAAATGGCGATAAGGACACCACTGCGCTTGCTAATCCGGCCGTAGAGCCATCCGACCAAGGGATTCAGCGGCAGTCGGACAAAACGATTGATGGATAGCAGCACCCCGACCTGCCATAAGGCATCCAGCCCGAAGTGCTGCCAGTAAACGGGCAGCACAATGTACAGCATGGAATCGCCTAGTAAACTAATAGCGGTGATCCAGGCAATAATACGCACCTGGACGCGCCCATTGGCAGAAGCATGGGGGTCAGAAGCGAAAGGACCGGGCTGTCTATGAGTGGGTTGAGGGTCATTCATACAAGGATGGAGCCTCCTTTAACAAGTACAATTCATTTTGTTCTTTATTGTACTTGGATAAAGGGGGATAAAAAGTGTAATCTCTAATTAAGTCGATTTCCCCCTTTAGGAGTAATGGGGCATCTGAAGGAGGCAAGAGATTCCTAATGCAACTGATCGAGCACTATGCTGAGTTATACCGAATATGGAAGCCGGAACGCCCGCAGGAAGAAGTAGCCGTTACAATCCCCGCTATAGCTGCCAGCTTGCACTGCACAGAGCGCAACGCCAAGCTTATTATTAAAGCCATGCTTGGCTCCGGCTGGATCGGTTGGCAACCAGGGAACGGACGAGGACACAGCTCCCGGCTCTGCTTCCTTGCAGATATCGACCGTCTGCTTCTAGAGCAGGCGGAGGTGCTTATCGGCTCCGGAAATATGCAGGGAGCCGTCAAGCTGCTTCAATCCCCACTGCTTACCGATCATGGGCAGGAGCGTCTAAGGCATGCTATCAGCCGAGCCTTTGGTTTTCATACGCATAAAGAGGATACAGAGCACCTTCAGTTGCTTCGATTTCCTTCCTATAGGAAGCCTGGGATGCTTGATCCGATTTACGCAACGCGACGTACCGAGCTGCACCTGATCCGGCAGCTTTTTGATTCTTTGGTCGTTTACGACTCGGATACTTGTGCGTTTGTTCCCGGATTGGCCCATCATTGGGAGACGGACATTGAAGCGAGAAGGTGGAAGTTCTACCTGCAAAAACAGGTTCGTTTCCACAGCGGAGCCACTTGTACGGCGGAAGATGTTAAGGCTTCTTTGGACCGGCTAATTCGCATGAATGATTCACCTTCGCCATACAGTCTTCTTTTTGCACCGATACAAGAAGTGTCTGCCATTCATGAGTATTTGATAGAAATTCACTGCAAGCAGAGCTGTCAGCAGCTGCTGTCGCTGCTTGCTTCTACAGCGGCTTCCATTGTCCCGAGGCAGCTTGAAACCGATTGGCCGTTCAGGATGGATGGAACTGGGCCATTTAAGCTGATGAGACGGGATGACAGCGTGCTGGTACTGGATGCCAATCCTGATTATTTCATGCGGCCCTCCCAGCTGGATCGTGTGGAAATGTGGTGCTTGCCGGAAATGTATGAGGAACGGGAGGGGACCTTGCGTGCGGAGCAGCTAACCTTACCGGAAGAGGGTCCCATGCCGAAGGAATACTCTCCGACACACGACGGCAGGTTGCGTCTTCAGGCTTTGCAGGAGGATGAATTGGAATCCGGAGGAATGAACTTCCGTCATTATGGGGGGATAGGGCCAGAGCCCTCAGAGAATCATTGGGCAACCTTGGAGCGTCACGATCTTGGTTGCAAATATGTACTGCTGAACAGGGCAATACCGGGGCCATTTCAGCAGCAGGAGCTGCGGCACAGGCTGTTCGAGGTCATTCGAGATAGAGCGGCAGTGGATGGCTTAGGGGGCAATCGTGGAGAGCTTGCAGGCACTTTCGTGCGGAAGGTTGAATGGCCGAGAAAGCCATCCTCCTCCTACGCTCCTTTCATAAACAGTAGTTCGCCAGATACTTCAGGTTCGCAAAGTGGAGACTGTGAAAAGCCGAAGGTCGAACAAGGGCAGCTCCCCTCCTGTAGGCTTAAGCTGGTTACTTATGCTGGAGCAGGCAATGAAAGAGATGCCGCTTGGCTGACAAGGGCAATGCTCGCCATCGGCATCTCCTTGGAAGTACGGTTCGTTCCGTATGAGGAGTTGGCCTGCCCTTCGGTGCTGACCGAAGCGGATTTGCTTCTCTTGGAGCAGCCGGTAGATGCCGATGCGGAAGGCGCTATGTGGGCGATACTCGGCAGCGATCAGAGCCCGTTACGGCGATGCTTGCCCGAGGGTGCTCTTCAACGTCTCGATAGCCGCATGGCTGTGCTGCAAGCCTTGCCGTCAAGCCAGGAACGGCTGCAGCAGCTGCTCCAGCTCGAGCAAGAGCTGCTGGCTGATTGTTCGGTTATTTTATGGTACCGTTGGCGCCAGACGGCGTCATTTCCCGCGGAGCTTCAAGGCGTCAAGATTAGTGCTTTTGGCTGGGTGGACTACAAAGATCTGTGGTTTCGCGATAGAAGTGGAGAAGGATACGATTCCTTCCGTTTGTTCCCTACACCATAACGTTCTTATTTATCTATAGCTTTGCTCAAGGAACAGCTGTGATGTAATGATGACATTGCTCCTATCCCTCAATCTTTCCATTTACCGTTTTGGCACGTCATCCTCATTCCATACGTCGGAGGGGGAATCTTGGTTACTTTGAGGTGGAGAACTGCTAGTTTTCCCATTAAATAACGTTTCGGCCAAAGCTTTGAGCTTCTCCATCACCTTGCCATATCCGAAGCCGACCAGGAACGCAATACTGATCTTTGCCATCATCGAATCTCCCGTTTGCAGAAGCAGAATGCCGCTTTGAAACAAAATGATGGTCATGACGGCAGCCCCTGCGCACTTAATCGGCCTCAGCAAATACCAGAACAGCCAACGCTCGGACATCCGATCATAAAATTCGTGAAACAGACGAAGTGCATACAAGCTTCCGCCGATAGCACCAGCCAACGCATAATACACATATTCCTCCACCAGCTTCCAATCAATCCCCAGCATAGGATTCAGCAGCCCGCTTTGCAGCGCAGCCATCATCCAGAAGCTGCCCACAAACCACACGGTCAAATACACGACAATACCTAGCTTGTACATCAATTCCTTATGGGGCATCCCCCTCACCGCCGCTTCTTTGTCTTGTTTTCATTGTATGAGTGGGGGAGAGAGAAGGTTCGGGCAAGCATACAGCCTAACGTAATCCGGGCCGCCTTTAGATGCGTGGAACCAAAAAAGATAGAGCCCGTCCGCTCTATCTTCTCAGGAATGCTTTTATTAACCTTGGGCCTTGCGTTTGGAGGAGTAACATTTGCGGCACACCGGCAAATAGCTCTCATTGCCTCCGATTTGAATCTGTTCCCCTGTAAACACTGGGCGTCCATCTTCGCAGCGCATGTTCATGATGGCTTTTTTATCGCAGTACCAGCAGATGGTTTTAATCTCCTCAATTTTATCCGCCAGTGCAAGCAATTGGTAGCTGCCCTCGAACAACTGGCCCATAAAATCGGCTCTTAGGCCATAAGCAATAACAGGAATGTTCAAGGTATCCACAATTTCAGCCAGCTGCATGATCTGTTCCTTATGCAAAAATTGCGCTTCATCAATGATAATGCAATTCGGTTTCTCCGCTGCTGCCAAGCTCACCATATCCATTTGATCGTCAATAATGATGGCTTTTTTTTGCATCCCAATCCTTGAAGTTACCGTACCTACTCCGTATCGATTATCGATAGAGGGGGTGAATAATAAAACTTTTTTTCCTTGCTCTTCGTAGTTATGAGCGGTTCGCAGTACCTCAATCGATTTGCCGCTGTTCATGGTGCCGTATCGAAAATATAATTTGGCCACGTTGATAGACAGTCCTCTCGGATGAAATATGTCATTTATCATAGCATAGGTTGGATGGGTTGAGTATAGGTCTTAATCGGAATGGCTCGTATTACCACTGCTGAGTAGGGGAGTGAATTACTGGATATGATGTAAAATCTTGATGAGCAAACTTTATTTTTGAAAAACTATAAAGTTTTACATTGTATATGTCGAATAACTAAAGGGGAAATATCCAATGAAAGGAAAAAAAGTTTCCCAAGAGCAAAAAATCAGAAAAATGACATGATAACTGGAGGAATACCTTACTGTGAAGTACAGATCAACTAGAAAATTAACGGCACTAATTTTATCTTTATGCTTATTTATCTCATCTTTTGGCATCGCCTTCGGTGCTGAAAATGCATCCGACGTAAAGGGACATTGGGCTGAAAAGCAATTAACCCGTTGGTTAGCTAAGAATTGGATTCAAGGCTATGAAGACGGATCGTTCAAGCCTGATTCTTCTATTACGAGAGCTGAGTTCATGGCACTGGCGAATCGTTCCTTCGAATTAAAGACTATGGGCAGCGTGAGCTTCACGGACCTGAAGTCGACGGATTGGAACTATAACGATGTAATGAAGGCATTAGGTGCAGGTTACATTGAAGGCTACGAGGATCACACCATTCGCTCTGCCAATAAAATAAACCGGGAAGAAGCTGTAGTGATAATTTCCCGTTTGTTGAAGCTGGACTCGTCGACGACCGTATCCACGGGCTTCAAGGATGAGGCTCAAATATCAGCATGGAGCCAAAGTGCTGTAACTGCGGCTGTTGCCAAAAAAATTGTGGATGGGTACGCGGACAAAACGTTTCAGCCGAAGAAAGAAATTACACGGGCTGAAGCGGTAGTTATGCTGGATCGAGCCCTGCCGGCACAGGATAACAACGTGGTGTACAGCCAAGAAGGGACTTATGGTCCTTCATCAGGTTCAGCGACTTTAAATGGCAATGTTGTTATCGATGCTCCGGGCATTAAATTGCAAAACACAGTGATTGAAGGGGATTTGCTGCTGGCAAGCAGCATTAAAGAAGGGGAAGTTTATTTATCCAACGTTACCGTTAAAGGGACTACGACCATTAACGGGGGCGGCTCCAACTCGGTTCATATTATGAATTCGGTTCTGAATAAAATCGTTATCGATAAAAAGAACGGTATCGTTCGAGTTGTACTTGAAGGCACCACAACGGTCCAAGAAGTAACTGTTCAAACGAAAGCGATTATAGAAACAGCCTCAGGAACAGTGATACAGCTTGTTATTGCTAATGAGGTCATTGAAGTTACAGGGCAAGGCACATTGAATAGCGTGACGCTGAACGGACCTGCCAAAGGATCGACCTTCGAGAAGCAGCCTGGAAAACTGGATGGGGAAGGGGCTTCCGCTGCGTCCGCAACCGGTGGAACAGGGGGATCCTCCAGAGGCAGCAGCAATTCTCAGTATTCTCAAATGGGTACAGTGAGCGGATATGTGTATGACTATAGACTTAGCCAAGACCAAGCAGCCAATAAAGGAATAGCCGGAGTGACCGTATCTGTATATAGCGGAACTATTGCGACGGGTACCTTCGTTACATCCGTGACTACCGATAGCGATGGCAAATTTAACGTAAGCCTTACTCCAGGAACCTACAGCTTAGCGTATAAAGCTACTGGTTATTTAGCCGCTAGCAGAGGTAATATCACGGTAACCGCAGGCCAAGCAGTACAGGCAGATCCTGTGGAGCTAGCCCATAACACTTTATTTGTAAGAGTAAGAGATAATACTTCCGGCAGCCAACAGCGAGTATTTGGAGCTGTCGTTACCGTAACCATAAACAACCAGACATTTACGGAAGAAAGCAATGTAGACGGCGCTATTTTATTCGATTTGCCAGTGGGAACGGGAACTGTTCGTGTCACTGCTGACGGATATGAAGATGCTACCTCGGCAACGTTCGAAATCAAGTCAGGCGAAAACACAACCGTAACCGTGTTTATGGTACCGAAAACGACTACGATCAGCGGGGTTGTCTATGATTATGCCACAGGTGTGAAACAATCAGGAGTCACTGTAGCCGTATATCAAATGACCAGCACTAGCGAGAAGCTGGTAAATACTTTTATTACGGATGACAATGGGAGCTATATCGCGACTCTTAAGCCTTGGATGCATTACAGACTTCAATTTACAAAGCCTGGCTATGCTTTAGGGGATACGCCTATCTATGTTAACATTCGTCCATCAGCTTATACCTATGACAGAGCGATGGCAAACACCGTTATTTATGGTAATGTGACCAATTCCAGTTCTTCCTCTTTAGCTGGAGTACGGATAACGGCAGTAGGACAAGCCACTTATTCGACGGAAACCGATGCTTACGGTAATTATAAATTGTTAAATCTACCGGCTGGAAGTCATGTTCTGACGGCTTTCAAAGAGGGTTATGACAGTGTTACTACTTCGGCGTATGAACTGACCACCGAAGGAACCGTGAGGCCAACCATCCGCTTGACAGCTATCGAAGCCAACTAAATTGTAGAAGCCTTACTGTTGCCTAAGGGCAGCGCGAACGAGGGAGCCTGTAGGGGTTCCCTTTTTTGTTGTTTGCTTGAGATCTGCTATGTCGAACTCCATTCCATCTTTTTCATAACTGTTATATTCTGAATTTACAGATGCTTCATTATACCTAAAAAGAAGCCATGAGGAGGGACCCAGATGTCAATGATACGTTGGGCGGTCATCGGAGCGGGCGATGTCGTAGAGCGCAGAGTGGCAAAGGCGCTGCAGGAGGCACGAGGCAGCAGTCTTCAAGCGGTTGTAAGGCGGGACGAGGAGAAGGTAAGGGCATTGGCTGCGCGATTCGGCATCCCCCGAGCTTACACCGATGTGACGCAAGTATGGGCGGATCGGGATATCGACGCGGTGTACATAGCAACCCCCGTCATGCTGCATGCCGAGCATGCTATAGAGGCTGCGCGGAGCGGGAAGCATGTATTATGCGAGAAGCCGATGGCTCTAAACTCTGCCGAGAGTGAACGAATGATGGCAGTATGTCGTGAGCAGGGAGTGAAGCTTGGCATCGCATATTACCGCAGATATTACCCGAAGGTCCAAAAGATGAAAGAGCTTATTGATGCTGGAGCTATCGGTCAACCGGTTTATGCTCGTGCGCAGTTTAGCGGTAAAACGAATCATGCTGGCACCCCAAGAGCTTGGCTGCTGCAACCGGAAATCTCCGGTGGGGGACCGCTTATGGATGTCGGTACGCATGTTATTGATTTGCTATGTTTTTGCTTGGGGCAGCCACAGCAGGTCACAGCCATGACGGGCAATATTCTGCATAATATAGAAGTAGAGGATACGGCTTCTGTGCTGATCCGTTTTGCATCGGGCTGTCAGGCATCTGTTCATGCAAGCTTTAGCTCCTCCGTTGGCAACCAGCTTGAAATATTCGGAACTGGTGGCAAACTGGTTATGAAGTCGGTGGAGGATGCCGGACTGGATTGGATTGACGATAAAGGCGAGTCCCACCCTTTCCATCTGCCTAAGCATGAAAATATGAATGTGCCGATGATAGAGTCTTTCATAGAAGATATACAAGGTGTCAAACAGTACCTTTGTCCAGGGGAGCAGGGGATTCTAGCCTCCAAAGTGGCGGAAGCAGCTTACCTTTCGGCGTCGGAAGCACGTCATATTTCGGTTTGATGAAAAAAATACGAGTCAAACCCGAACATTCATTGTTAGATTTACAGGAAAGGAATGGATTTTGTAGAAAAAATGTATATTTTTAAATTGATAAGTCAGTTCTCAGATGTTAATATAAATCATACCTTAATAAGAGGTTCATAGAATTGTCATAGTTCCTACCGTAAAGAGGCACATAATCTGCATGTTCATCAGGTGAAGCGGGTCCTACAATAGATCGCAGTTTCCAGAGCACAAGATCGTCGTCGCCTCTTTTTTCTCATTAACCGCTTTGCAACTGTAAAGCTTCACCTTGTTAAATTATGTTGGTAAAAGCAAGAACAAATAAAGGATAGAAAGGTTGTACAACATGAACAGAAATGGATTGCCCATGAAGCAAGGTCTGTATGATCCGCAATTCGAGCATGATGCATGCGGAATCGGTTTTGTTGCCAACATCAAAGGGAAGCCAAGTCATGAGATCGTCAGCCAAGCGTTGAACGTTCTATGCAATCTGGATCATCGCGGTGGTCAGGGCTGTGAGACGAACACCGGAGACGGGGCAGGTATTTTGCTGCAGATTCCACACGTTTTTTTGAAAGCGGAGTGCGGTAAGGAAGGCATCGAGCTGCCCGATGCAGGCCAATACGGCGTCGGGATGGTATTTTTGCCGCAGGATGCAGCAGAACGAGCTGCTTGTGAGAAAATTTTGGAGGCTAACGTTGCGGCGGCCGGTCAAACCTTGCTTGGCTGGAGAACGGTGCCTACGGATCACTCTTCCTTGGGTGATTCCGCCAAATCGGTAGAGCCTTTTGTTCGTCAAATCTTTATTGGTGCGAATGGGGTAGAGGAGCTGGCGTTCGAGCGTAAGCTATACGTGATTCGAAAGCTGACGGAGAATGCCGTTCGAGCTTTGAATCATGAGCAGCCCCTTTATTTTTCCAGCCTATCGAGCCGTACCATTGTATATAAAGGAATGCTGACGCCAGAGCAGGTTGACAGCTACTACATCGAGCTGAAAGATCCTGCCTTTGAAACCGCGTTGGCGCTTGTTCATTCCCGGTTCAGCACGAATACGTTCCCAAGCTGGGAGCGCGCTCATCCTTACCGCTATATCATCCATAATGGGGAGATCAATACCTTACGTGGCAATGTTAACTGGATGCATGCGCGTCAGGCGATGTGTGATACAGAGTTGTTCGGTGAAGATTTCAAAAGCATTTTGCCGGTAATTGATACCAATGGTTCTGACTCTCAAATGTTTGACAATACGCTCGAATTTCTAATGTTGTCCGGACGCTCCCTGCCGCACTCGGCCATGATGATGATTCCGGAGCCGTGGTCGAAGCATGAGACGATGAGCGATGAGAAGAAAGCATTCTACGAATACCACAGCTGTCTGATGGAGCCGTGGGACGGACCAGCTGCGATTTCCTTTACGGACGGTAAAGTAATCGGCGCTGTACTGGACCGTAACGGACTCCGTCCAGGACGCTACTATATAACGAAGGACGATCTTATTGTGTTGGCTTCAGAGGCCGGTGTGCTCAATATTGCTCCTGAGCGCATTGCTAGTAAAGAACGTTTGCAGCCTGGACGCATGCTGCTTGTAGATACAGTGGAAGGACGTATTGTATCGGATGAGGAGGTCAAACGCCGTATTGTTGCAGAGCATCCTTACCGTGACTGGCTCAATGAGCATCTGATTTCGCTTGAGGAGCTGCCGGCATCGGCTGAAGTGCCCCAAACCGATCATGATACTGTGCTCCAGCGTCAGCAAGCGTTCGGTTACACTTTCGAGAACTTGCGCAAAATTTTGGAGCCCATGGCGAAAACCGGGGTGGACCCTATCGGTTCCATGGGCTTCGATGCCCCGCTGGCGGTGCTGTCGGACCGGCCTCAGCTATTGTACAGCTACTTCAAGCAGCTGTTTGCGCAGGTAACGAACCCGCCAATCGATGCGAACTTCGAAGAAATTATTACGGCTCAGGGCACGACGGTTGGACCTGAACGTAACTTGATCCAACCTGAACCGGAGAGCTGTCGTCAAATTCGCTTGGCTACACCCATCTTGACCAACGCCGAGCTTGCGAAGCTGCGTGACATTCAGCGGGAAGGCTTCCGCACGGTCACGCTTCCGATCGTGTTCAATCCGGCAGAAGGCGCATCTGCGTTGGAGCGTTCGATGGATGAGCTGTATGCGGCTGCCGACGAGGCGATTGCTGATGGCGCAACGCTCATTATTTTATCCGATCGCAGTGTCGATGTTAGGCATGCTGCCATTCCTGCGCTGCTCGCTGTATCAGGACTGCATCATCACTTGATCCGCGAAGGCACACGTACGAAGGTCGGATTATTGCTGGAATCTGGTGAGCCTCGTGAGGTGCACCACTTCGCATTGCTGCTTGGGTATGGGGTAAGTGCGATCAATCCTTACTTAGCGATGGAAACGCTAGAGGATATGGTCCGCCATAATAAATTGAAGGATGTCACCCCCGAAAAAGCGCTTTATAACTACGTGAAAGCCGCTACTAAAGGCGTCGTTAAGGTTTTGGCCAAAATGGGCATTTCAACGATTCAAAGCTACCGCGGAGCGCAAATTTTTGAGGCGGTTGGCTTGGATCAATCCGTTATTGATAACTATTTTACTTGGACTTATACGCCGGTTGGCGGAATTAACATCGATGTCATTGCTCAGGAAGCCATTCTTCGACATCAGCGCGCGTTTTCCGAGCAGGAAGGTCGCGACCGTGTGCTTGACACCGGTGGCGAGCTGCAGTGGCGCAAGAACGGCGAGGATCATTTGTACAATCCAGAAACTATCCATGCGCTGCAATCTGCTGTTAGAACGAATCATTATGGCATGTACAAAAACTTCGTGAAGCTGATTCATAAAGAAAATGAGAAGTACTCGTCGCTGCGTGCCTTGTTCTCGTTCAAATCGAACCGTCAGCCAATTCCCATTGAAGAAGTTGAGTCGGTAGAGTCGATGTTCAAACGGTTCAAGACGGGGGCCATGTCCTACGGCTCCATCTCCAAGGAAGCGCACGAGAGCATGGCGATTGCGATGAACCGTATCGGCGGTAAGTCCAATACAGGGGAGGGCGGCGAGCATCCAGAACGCTTTACCCGCGATGCGAACGGAGACCTGCGCCGCAGTGCGATCAAGCAGGTGGCATCGGGACGCTTTGGCGTTACGAGCAACTATCTGGTTAACTCAGACGAGATTCAAATTAAGATGGCGCAAGGAGCTAAACCGGGAGAAGGCGGGCAGCTGCCGGGTACGAAGGTATACCCTTGGGTCGCCGAAGTGCGCGGCGTTACGCCGGGCGTAGGCTTGATCTCGCCTCCTCCGCATCATGACATTTATTCGATCGAGGACTTGGCTGAGCTGATCCATGATCTGAAGAACGCGAACCCGCGTGCCAGAATTAGCGTTAAGCTGGTATCCGAGGTGGGTGTAGGTACTATCGCGGCGGGTGTTGCCAAGGGCAAAGCGGACGTCGTGCTGATCAGCGGTTACGACGGCGGTACAGGAGCTTCTCCACAAACGAGTATTCGCCATGCAGGCTTGCCATGGGAACTAGGGCTTGCTGAAACGCATCAGACGCTGGTGCTGAACAACTTGAGAAGCCGTATTACCGTAGAGACCGACGGTAAGCTGATGACCGGACGCGATGTCGTTATTGCCGCATTACTTGGCGCCGAAGAATTCGGCTTCGCCACAACTCCGCTGATCGCTTTGGGCTGTATCATGATGAGAGTGTGTCACCTGGATACCTGTCCTGTTGGGGTTGCTACTCAAAATCCGGATCTGCGCAAAAAGTTCGTAGGAGATCCCCAGCATGTGGTGAACTTCATGAACTTTGTGGCACAGGATGCGCGTGAGCTGATGGCTGAGCTCGGCTTCCGTTCGATTGAGGAAATGATCGGCCATACGGAAATTCTCGAAACGAAGCAGGCGGTAGAGCATTGGAAAGCTAGGGGCATCGACTTGTCGCCGCTTCTTCATCAACCTGAAGTTGGTGAGGACGTAGGCCGTTTCTGTTCTGAGGTGCAGGATCATGGTTTGAATCGTTCTATCGATATGACAGAGCTGATTGAGGCCTGTAAGCCGGCTCTTGAAAATAAAGAACATGTGCATGTTATTTTGCCGATTCATAATGTCAACCGTGTGGTTGGAACGATTCTTGGCAGTGAAGTAACCCGCCGTTACGGAAGCCAAGGCTTACCGAACGATACGATCCGTCTGCATTTCAACGGCTCTGCTGGGCAAAGCTTCGGCGCATTCGTTCCGAAGGGCATCACGCTTTCCTTGGAGGGCGATGCGAATGACTATGTAGGCAAAGGCTTATCTGGCGGTAAAATTGCTATCTTCCCTTCCGAGCAATCGACTTTCGTTGCAGAAGACAACATCATCATCGGCAATGTGGCCTTTTATGGCGCTACCGATGGAGATGCCTATATTCGCGGTATCGCAGGGGAGCGCTTCGCCGTGCGTAACTCCGGTGTCCGTGCCGTTGTTGAAGGCGTAGGAGATCATGGCTGCGAATACATGACCGGCGGTCGCGTGGTCGTATTAGGCAGAACAGGCCGCAACTTTGCTGCCGGTATGTCCGGCGGAATTGCATACGTACTGGATGAGGACGGCACGTTTAGCGAACGCTGCAACAAAGAGATGGTTCTTCTGGAGCAGGTCGAGGAAACGTACGAGGCGGAAGAGCTGCGCAATATGATTCAGCATCACGAAACGTTCACTGGCAGCTCCGTGGCGGACCGTGTGCTTAAAAATTGGGAAGAGTACGTGTGGAAATTTGTGAAGGTTATTCCGAAGGACTACAAGCGGATGTTCGAGGCGATCGAGCGTGTGAAGCGTTCCGGATTGAGCCAGCAGGAAGCGATGCTTGTCGCATTTGAAGAAAACATGAAAGACGTATCCCGCGTAGGCGGTAACTAATACAAATCACGTGTTGAAAATGCGGATTCATTAAAAGCAGCATTGCCATGAATCGGTCATGTTCAACACGAGTAGGAGGTAAACAATGGGTAAACCAACCGGATTTATTGAGTATCAACGTGAAACTCCTGTAGAAACGGCCCCTTTGCTGCGGATCAGCCATTGGAATGAATTTAGCGTTCCGATGACCGAAGACAAGCTGCAAACGCAGGGTGCGCGTTGTATGGACTGTGGAATTCCTTTTTGCCATACTGGGAAACTGATCAGCGGGATGGCGGCAGGCTGTCCGGTTAACAATCTGATCCCGGAATGGAATGATCTTGTCTATCGCGGACTGTGGCGTGAAGCGTTGGATCGCCTTCATAAGACGAATAATTTCCCGGAATTTACGGGACGCGTGTGTCCTGCGCCTTGCGAAGGCTCTTGTACGGTAGGCTTGAAGGATTCTCCGGTCACGATTAAGAACATCGAGAAATCGATTATCGATAAAGGCTTCGCCGAAGGCTGGGTTGTTCCCGAACCTCCTAAAGTACGCACGGGCAAGAAGGTAGCGGTTATCGGATCAGGCCCTTCCGGGCTTGCCTGTGCCGCACAGCTGAATAAAGCTGGGCATACGGTTACCGTATACGAGCGCTCAGACCGCGTTGGCGGCTTGCTTATGTATGGCATTCCGAACATGAAGCTCGATAAAAAATATGTTCAGCGTCGTGTTGATCTATTGGCTGCAGAAGGCGTGAATTTCGTAACGGGAACCGAAATTGGTAAGGATATTCCTGCCTCCAAGCTGAAGGAAGAGTTCGATGCCATCGTATTGTGCGGCGGCGCAACCAAAGGACGTGACCTGAATATCGAAGGCCGCGATTTAAAGGGCATTCACTTGGCAATGGAATTTCTTTCGAAAAATACGAAAAGCTTGCTTGATTCCAAGCACGAAGATGGGCAATTCATTTCGGCCGAAGGAAAGGATGTTATCGTTATCGGTGGCGGCGATACCGGTACGGACTGCGTAGGTACTTCCATTCGTCACCAATGCAAGAGCGTACTGCAGTTCGAGCTGATGCCGAAAGCTCCCGAAACGCGTCAAGCAAACAATCCTTGGCCGGAATGGCCTAAGGTGTTGAAGGTGGATTACGGTCAGCAGGAAGCGGCTGCCCTGCAGGGGGAAGATCCTCGTCAGTATCAGATCAGCACAAAGAAATTCGTGGGCGACGAGAACGGGCATGTGAAGGAGCTTCACACAGTTCTTATCGAGTGGAAGAAGGATGAGCAGGGCCGCTTTGTGCCGGTTGAAGTACCAGGCAGCGAGAAGGTCTACCCTGCGCAGCTTGTTATGCTCGCGATGGGCTTCCTGGGTCCAGAGAATACGGTCTTGGATCAATTGGGCATAGAGAAGGATGAGCGTTCCAATGCGAAGGCGGAGTACGGCAAGTTTGCAACGAGCGTAGAAGGCGTATTTGCAGCCGGAGATATGCGCCGCGGACAAAGCCTTGTCGTGTGGGCAATCAACGAAGGCCGTGAAGCTGCTCGCGAGTGCGATCGGTATTTGATGGGTTCGTCTAATTTACCCTAATAAATTATTAACCGCGTTAAATAAGATATCATGAAGTAGGCATCGGACCTTTGGTCCGGTGCCTTATTTAATTACCATCCATTTTAAGGAGTGGAATATTTCGTTTCTTTTGCAACTTCACCCTGCAACGCGCATACATATTGCTATGACGTCATAATTATTGTGAATCCAATCCAGGGACGGAGGTGCAGTATGGTTTCGAGTGAAGAAAGAAACTTGGCGCTGCTTTCTCATGTATTGTGCATTATCATTGGTGTTATAGCACCGCTAATTATTTGGTTGATTAAAAAAGATGAATCCGCTTATGTAGCAGAACACGCGAAAGAATCGCTCAACTTCCAAATATCCATGATCATCTATTCTTTTGTGGCAGGCTTACTCTGCTTCGCGGTTATTGGCTTCGTTCTTCTACCGCTTGTCGGATTGTTTGCTCTGATTTGCATTATTATTGCAACCGTTCGAGCCTCCAAAGGTCAAATATACGAATATCCTTTGACGATTCGTTTGATTAAATAATGACCTTCTTTCAATATCGGTTGCATTGCTGCATGTACGTCGTACAAAGCCAGCAGCTTTTGCTGCATCCAACTATTACAGCCTTCACCGTCCCCATGGGGGATAGATGAAGGCTGTTCGTTTGTTCACTTGATTTCCAGCAGCCCTCCAAGATTACTTGGCTCCCGCATGCTTCATAATGACGGCCATTTCGGCGCCAAGCTTGTTATAGTCGGAGTTAGCGTTGAGCATGGATTTGACGCGATCCATCGCATCCAATGCCTCACGATGGGTGACGGTAACAATTCGAGACTGGCTTCCTACCAGCTCTTGCACCTTTACCCTTTCTTGATCCATGGGATCGCCATTTGCGCTTTTGGCGCGTACCATGGTGCTTCCGCTGGATTGCACATTGCTTTTTCCGGACGAGCCCGCATTAGGGCTTAATAGCTTGCTTTGCAGAGGGTCGATAGAAGAAGCGCCCATCGGATGATCGGCCCCACCCACCACGACGGTATCCCCCAACACTAATACTTTAACATCGGGGTACCCTTCGCTGCTTAGCAAGGATTCCAGATTGGAGGAAACGCCGCCTGCACTAAGGCTGGAGCTGCCGATCCTGCTATATATCGTTGTACCCATCCCGCTGTAGGTGCTGCCGTCCCGGTTCGTCGTGTTGATTTTGGGTCCGTTGTAGCTTGGGATTACCGTAATATCGTGGATAGGAGCGGCGGCGCTGCCTGTAGGGGCAGGCGCTGATTGCATTTTCGGCGTGGTTTGATTGGGTGCGGCCTGCCGCATCCCGCAAGCGGAAACAACGAAGGCTGAGCAAAGAACAGGAAGCGCTAATTGGAGCCATTTTGAATTCATATCGGGTACCTCCCGGTTGTAGGTAGAAGATGTTTTTATCATTTTCTTTTGCTCGAGTCATTATTTAAGGATGATTTAGGGAATATCTAAAAATGAAAATGTTAACAGGAGGCGAACCTTCATGTCCGATCTGCCGTCTGACCCATTGACGGATTCCAAAGAGGATCCTAATGATTCCAGAGAACCGTCCAATTCACGCCGTCAATTTTTGAAAAATACAGGTTTTGCCGTCGGTGGTCTTATTGTTGGTGGAGTGGTAGGAAGCATGTTCCGTAAATCTCCTCAAGGAACAGCGCCATCTCCAGCAGCACCAACACCTGAAACGGGTGCAGTCAATTACAATCAAGCCTTAATGTATTTTAATCAGGAGCAATTTCAGATCGTAGAAGCCGCGACAGAGAGGTTGTTCCCGAAGAACGCGCAGGGACCAGGGGCCAAAGATATGGGCGTCGCTTTCTTCATCGATCACCAGCTGGCTGGAGAGTGGGGAACGAATGGCCGGGAGTATATGTCCGGTCCTTTCTTTGTAGGCGAAAAAACGCAGGGATATCAAGGCCATTTAAAGCGGAGAGAAATTTTCGACATTGCTCTGACTGAGCTGCAAAACTATAGCAATCAAAAATATTCGAAAAACTATGCTGATCTCGCTGCGGCAGAGCAAGACGCCGTGCTGAAGGCATTTGAAACCGATGAGGTGAAGCTGACAACCATCTCGGCTAGCGGTTTTTTCAAAACGCTGTTCAGCAGTACGATGGAAGGCGTTTACGCCGATCCCCTCTATGGAGGCAACAGTAATATGGATGGCTGGAAAATGAAGAATTTCCCTGGCAACCAGATGTCATTTGATCAAATCATCGAAAAGGATGAATTTGTGAAAATGCAGCCTGTCAGCTTGCGCGATCATCTCTCACACTAACATGCAGAAGGGGTCATAAAATGGCAAAAAAGTTGCCGAAAGTGGATGTCGTCATTGTCGGTGTCGGCTGGGCCGGCGGTATCATCGCTTCTGAATTGACGAAAGCAGGATTGAATTGCGTCGGGCTGGAGCGCGGGAAATCACGAAAAACCGAGGACTACTTCATGGTGCATGATGAGCTGCGGTATGCCATGCGCTATGAAATGTTCCAGGACTTGTCCAAGGAAACGATTTCGTTCCGTCCGAATGAGAAAATCCGTGCCCTTCCGATGCGCTCCTATGGCTCCTTTCTATTGGGGGATGGACTGGGCGGCGCCGGGGTTCACTGGAACGGCCAGACGTTCCGCTTCCTGCCTTATGATTTTGAAATCAAGTCCCAGACCGTGGACCGGTACGGTAAGGACAAAATCCCAGCAGGTATGACAATCCAGGACTGGGGAATTACATACGACGAGCTGGAGCCATACTTTGATAAGTTCGAGAAAATGGCCGGTATTTCCGGAGAAGAAAACCCGCTAGGCGGAAAACGCTCGGATAAATATCCGACGCCGCCGATGAAGGTTTCACCGGTGATGAAGATGTTCGCCGATGCCACGAAGAAGATGAACTATCACCCGTATATTATGCCTTCTGCTAACCTGTCTCAAAACTACAAAAATCCGGACGGGATCGAGCGGGCAGCCTGTCAATACTGTGGTTTTTGCGAGCGCTTCGGCTGTGAATACGGTGCCAAGGCTGATCCGGTCGTGACGGTCCTTCCTGTGGCTTTGAAGACAGGCAAATTTGAAATTCGTACGCATTCTAATGTCAGACGTATTTTATATACCGGAAATAAAGCGACGGGCGTAATGTATATCGATGTCACAACGGGTGAGGAAATTGAACAGCCGGCCGACATTGTTGTATTGACGAGCTATGTTTTCAACAATGCACGTCTGCTGCTCATGTCTGGTATTGGCAAGCCTTACGAACCGGCAACGGGTAAAGGCGTTATAGGCAAAAACTACGCCTATCAAGTCGAAGCAGCGGCAGCGGTCGGATTTTTTGAGAACAAAGAGTTTAACCTGTACGCCGGTGCCGGTTCGATGGCGATGACGATCGATGACTTCAACGGAGATAACTTCGATCATACGCAGTACAATTTTATTCATGGTGCGAGCATCACTTACGGTCAGTCCGGCAACCGCCCGATTGCCAATAATACGGTTCCTCCGGATACGCCTGGATGGGGGGATGCCTACAAAACCGCCTCGATCAAGTATGCTAACCGCAACATTTCCGTTTGGGCAGAAGGCTCTTGCATGCCCTATCAGAATCATTTCTTGGATTTGGACCCGACATACAAGGATGCCTTCGGAGATCCGTTAATGCGGATCACATTCGATTTTGAAGATCGGGATAAGCAACTAGTGAAATTTATGGGAGATAAATGCGGAGAAATCCTGAAGCAAATGGGTGCCGATACGGTCGTGACCTATAATGAGCAGGGACCGTATGAGATCACTCACTATCAATCTACACATAACACAGGCGGTGTTATTATGGGATCCAGTCCCGATACGTCAGCCGTCAACTCCTATTTGCAAATGTGGGATATGGAAAACTTGTTCGTCGTGGGGGCTTCTGCGTTTGCTCATAATGGTGGATACAATCCGACGGGTACGGTAGGAGCTTTGGCCTATCGAGCCGCCGAAGGCATTCAGAAGTACAGCAAGGCTCCAGGAAACCTTGTTTAAATTGCGATCGGCCTCTCATGTGTCTTCTCGGCAGATGGAGGGCGGTCTTTTTTTTGGTGGGAACTTAACAGTGTAAATCCTAAGTTTATGTTGCATTACATGCAGCATCCGTATATTTGTCACTTTTTTTCATTTTTAACGTACACACGGGCCTTTTTTTTGATAAAATATAATGAAGACACTAGACAGATAGTAGGGGTGCTACCATGATAGGCAGACGAGTGAAGCAATTGCGAATGGAAAAAGGGCTCACCCTCACGGAACTCGCCGAAAAGGCCGGGGTAGCGAAATCCTATTTAAGCTCGATTGAAAGGGATATTCAATCCAATCCCTCCATTCAATTTCTTGAGAAAATATGCGCCGTTCTTGACGTACCTATAGAATCGTTCCTGCAAAATAAAACCACCCAGCACCAGGAATTGGATGAAGAGTGGTTGGGACTTGTTCGAGAGGCCATGTCATCAGGAGTGAGCAAGGATCAGTTCCAGGAGTTTTTGCAGTTCAACAAGTGGCGTAACAATACTCACAAAGAATAAGTCAAAAGCCCACAGCCGTGGTTTGCGGTCTATGGGCTTTTTGATTGCTTTTACTTAGTTGTCTCGAGGTTGATTGATGATTTGCTCCTGACGGTTTTGTTAGCGACTAAGGTTATGAGGAATGTCAGAACAAAAGCGACCCCCATGGAAATAGTGAACCCGATCATATTGTTAGACAAGAATGGCCCCATAAAAGAAGGAACATAGGCTGTACCTCGAACGTTGAACACGCCCACCAGTCCTCCGCCGACGCCAGCTGCGAAGATCGCGCCACCAAATACCATTTTGTTAGAGAACATGAATGGGTAGGCAGCCTCAACAAATGTACCGAAGCCCATATTGATTAGAAAACCGGGAGTAGCTACAGCGGCTTCTCCTTTATCTCTAGGAGCAATGATGTTAGCTAAGGTAATGCCAGCGGACACCATAACCAAGCCGACCATATCGATAGCTCCCAGGAAGCTGTTTCCTGTTTTCTCCATTTCAAGCAATACAATCGGCAAAATCGCCGCATGATAGACGCCTCCGAGGATGGCTGGCCAGATCAATAGACCTGCAATCACCCCGGCAACAATAGGATTGAACGATATCGCCATGTTAATGATGTATTTAATAAATTCGCCTAACTGAAGTGCAAATGGAGCGATCAAATAGTACATGATAAGTCCGGATAGGAGACCTGCAAAACCACCTGCAACTATATTGACTGTTGTCATCGGGAAGCGCCATTGCACACATTTTACGAATAGGAATTGGACGAGCAGCCCGGCCCCGATACCGCCGATAATGCCTCCGATGATCCCACCTTGGATGGATAATGAGCCTGCAATGACTCCAGCTACAATGGATACTTCGTCCATGTCGGAAACTTGCTTAGCTGCAATGACGGCCAGTACTACAGGCAATGCTTTGAGCATGATGTCAAACACATCGTTGAGCCCTTTTAGAGCGGGAATTTGGCTGAGTGCCAATACAATTGCCATTGCGATAAACCCAGGCAAGGAAGATTGCATGATGCCTTTCAAATTGATTCTACGCCAAGGGCTGCTGGAAGCCGCCTTATGTTTGGAGCTGGTATCCCCAAGGACTGGATAATACTGGATTCCCCAATGCTTGCATAACGAGGTCATAAAAGATATAGCTCTTGTCCGGTTTGTGGTTCCTGTCGTCCCGGAGGTGGCAATGACTTTTGCTCCCTTCGAGCTTATGAGCGCCATGGAGGTTCCGCCAGTTCCGACAACAGGAATTCCTTTCTCCGCAGCTGCTAGAATTGCCAGCTTATTGGCATGATTGGGATCGGCACTCATTACAATCAGACCGTCTATAAGTCCGGAATGAATTTGACTTGAGATTGCAGAATCTACTTCCGCTGCCGCCTCATTCGTATCCTTCAATAATCCCTCAAAGGTCCGAATAATACGATTTTCTGCCGGATCCCAAACATATAATGAGGCTGTTGTCTTCTCCTTAGCGACATCCATTGATTCCACAGCTGCAATAAACTGCACTATGCCAATCTCTATGCCTGCACTTTTGCTTTGTGCAACGATTTCACCAATTAACTTTTCGGGGTCCTTTCCCCCGAGATTAAACAAATTTCCACCACTGCTGCCCAAAATAGCTATACGCATCATTTCATTGCTCCCCATAACTTCTTTCTTTAACTAATTACCGCATTACCTTATTATACGGACGAATGGGTGGATGAACAACTATTATTCTATAGATGAAGCGGCTTGCTCTTATACCGCCATAAAAAACGCACCCCTTAGAACGTTTATTGGGTAACCGGGCGGTTGTTCCAATGTTATTCTTAAGGGTGCGTTTCAGATGCGGTTTGTAGAGTTCTAGGCTATATCTGTAATCTGTTATGAATTAACTGTACTCCTTGCGGTAATGTCCAGGAGGTACACCGACCGCCTTCTTGAACGTACGAGAGAAGTTTTGAGCATTGCTGTACTGCAGGCGGGAGGCAATTTCCTCAACACTCATTTCCGTCTCCAGCAGCCATTTCTGCGCTTTGGCAATTCGGCTTTGCAGCAAATATTCAGAGAAAGTAGTCTCGTGAATCTCCTTTAATGCCTGCTTGCCGATAGAAGCTGGAAGATTGAGGGCCTTGCAGCTGCTTTCCAGCCGGAGATCCTCCTCGTTGTGCTCATGAATGTAGGCAGTAAGCTGCTGAGCAACCTTCTGCATATGTTCCATATGTTCATTCGATAGCTCGGAAATCAGCATATCCACGGCTTGAGACTTCAGCCAGTCGATCCATTCCTCCAGTGTTGTAAGCTGCATAAGCTCCGCCATTACAGGCTCGGCTATAGGATTGCGAAGCGAGCCTCCGATGGTGCGATAGATGGTGAACACCATCTCGGCAAGCTGACTCTGAAGCCACTGGTAGCTAATAGAGCGATGACCTTGCAGCGTGCCTAGCTCGTCAATAAAGCGGTACGCAAGTTGTTGGTCAAGGGAACGGATCGCATAGATCAAGTCGTTCTCAAGCTCCCGGAATGAGATCGGCAGCGGGGACGGTTGACCGTCAGTTCCGTCCGGTTGGAATTCGACGATTGGAATAACCTCGTTCGTTCCCGTCACAAGCTTATGTTTCAAGGCTTCCTCGGCTTCTTGCGCAGATAAGCTCATGTAGGCATAATCTTTACGCACACGGCTAACCCCGATAGATACGGTGAACGGAAAGTATTGCTTAATGAAATCGCGAATGGTCGAGGCTGATCCCAGAAACGTGGCATGAGCCTCCTCCGAAGCGGATTCCTCCAGAGTGTTTAAAGCAAGAAAACGGCCGTCGCCATGAGCGGACACAACACCTTGACCCTGCGAATCGATAACCTCTTGGATGACCATAGACAGCCCATAACGGAAATAGTACAGGTCAGCCTCAGAATAGATTTCAGCCATACTTTTATACTGGTCGATTTCGACACAATAACAGCTGTAGCTGCCCGGCAGCAGAGGTATTTGGTAGCGACGGCACTTCTCCAGATCTTCCTCCGAACGGAGCCCTTTTTTGCAGCATATTGCGGATAAACGCTTCCCGGATTTCCGGTGTCAGCTCTCTTACCTGCTCTTTCAGCTCATCGTGGGTTTCCTTGATACGCTGCATTTTATCGTAAATTTGCCTAAATTCGTCTAGTGGATTCGATGCCGAAGCGGCATGATCACCGTGATTTCCGACATTCTCGTTGTCTGACCTCTGCTTACTATCCCTGGTGCCCTGAGAAGGGGCCGTCGAGTCCTCAAGTAAGGACACGATATCGCTCCATCCCCGCCACAGCCGATTCGTAGAGAAAATGATGACGAAGACAGCTAGTCCTAGCAGGATACTCACCAGGACGAAGATCCCGTTGCGAATGCCGTTCATTTTCATGAACAATTCAGATGTCGGAATAGCAAACCCAAAAACCCATCCATTATAAGAGGGAGGTAAGTAAGCGGTAAACAGCTCTTTGGAAGCAGGCTTCCCTTCCGTAATGATAGGAACAATCTCCTTCTGGAGCCGATCGGAGCTCAGATCACCGCGATTTTGCAATAGACCTCCATGCTCATCGAGGATGAAATATGTGCCTTTGGATTCGTTATGCGCTCCCAAAATATGATCAAAGAACTTCTGGTTCAAATGAACAATAATGTAGAAAGCTTTCGTGCTTTGAAAAATCGGAAGCTTCCTTATATATACGGTAGTTGGTGTTTGCTTGACGGTTATATTGAAAAAGGCCTGGTTGCCTTTAAGCTGCTCGAATTTACGGATAACCTCTGAATAATCATCCTGATAGGTGGAAACTTGATGGTTGGTACTGTATAGTCTGTGCGTGCCTAAACGGTATAAGGCAATATTATCTACATCTTCAAGAGAGGTTTGCATGCGAAGCATCGTTTCAAGCAGGGACAGAATCTCTAGATTGTTTTCTTCCTTTTGAGGGGAAGCGAGGGACTCGAGTGCTGGAAGCTTTTCGAATTGGAGAACAGCTTGATCGATTTGTTTAAAGTAGCCTTCAACCTGGTCCTGTGTGCGCAGCAAAGAAACGCGGTAGGCGCTTTGAACCTCTTGCGTTAAAGTGTTTGTTGCGATGCGATAGACGGTAAATCCCATTACTGCAATACTGAGGGAAGTCAACAGCAGCATGATGATGAGAGTTTGAGCTTTCTTGGAGCGCTGCAGTCGCATAGCGGTTCCCCTTTCTATATCTGTAAGAGAGCGGTGTCGCTCATTATCGGCTCTTCATAAAAATATACCCGTTTGATTATAGCATGGAAAGTGTCATTTGGGGCAAAAGGCGTATTTACGCATAATGATAAGTTGCTTAAGAACCCGCATGGTTACTGGATTTTTTGTTGCGACGATTGGTCAATTGACGGTAATAGGGCAATTTGCATCAAATGATCGTTGCTGCATGACTGTTAAGCAGGATAAAGTAATGACAAGGCAGGCCGGCCACATTAATCAAGGTCAGAGCACAAGAACAAAAGCCACGACAGTGATAAAGAAGATAAAGATGAAAAGGGGCATTCATACTATGACGTTAACCAACAGCATTTGGAAAAAGTCTGCAAGCGTAGTTCTCGTGACCGCTCTAGTAGCTGTAACGGCTGCTTGCGGCAACAGCGGATCAACCGGAAAGCAAGGAGCCCAGGATGGGTCCAAAACGCCAAACGGGCCTGTAAAACTGAAAGTAGCTTACGATTACGGGAATACCATTCCTAGCACATCGGCGGAAAGCAATGAAGCATTGAAATATTTACAGGATAAGCTGGGTGTTCAATTCGAATTCAACGTCAACGCTTATGAAATATATAAAGAAAAAATCCGCGTACAAATCGCTTCGGGAGATATTCCGGATGCGTTCGCTTGGCGGACCATGGACGATTTTATCGTTGGCATGATTAAAGCAGGGGAAATCGTTCCGCTTGACGAGTATATCGACAAGTATCCGAACCTGAAGAAACAAAAGGATCTCTACATTACGAAGTATCAAAATAAAACTTGGGCCATTACGAATGTTCGTAACCCTGTAGCCACTGGCGATGCGCCAATGATTCGTCAAGACTGGTTGGATAGTCTGGGGCTGCAGGCTCCGAAAACGATGGATGACCTGTACAACGTGGCCAAGGCGTTTACGTTCAACGATCCGGACAAAAACGGTAAAAAGGACACTTATGGTATCCAGCTCGGTTATGCTAACAACGCATTCGTAGGCGCCAGTGGTCTACAGGAGCCATTCGGCATTCAAGACAAATGGGTGAAGCAGGACGGCAAATACGTACCGAACTTCGCGACTCCTGCCTTTAAAGAGTACCTTGCTTGGATGAGCAAAGCGTTCAAAGACGGCTTGATTGATCCGGACTTTGCGGTAACGGACGGCAGAACAGCCGAATCGAAGCTGGTTAGCAAAGGACAAGCGGGGATGTTCTTCCAATATATTTCCCGTGTGAACGACTTTGAGGATAACTTCAAGAAAACGAATCCGGCTGCCAAACTCGTTCCATTCGAACCGGTTAAAGGTCCGTCTGGTAAACAAGGTGCTACAGGACGTGTAAACTACGGTGGTTTGTTCGTATCGAAGAATGCCGCCAAAGATCCTGCCAAAATGCAAAAGCTGATGGAATGGCTTGATTTCGGCGCAAGCCCAGAAGGGCAAAACTTCAACGTATATGGTGTAGAAGGCGTTCACTATACGAAGAAGGATGGCAAAAATGAAGTGAAAAGCGATCTGATCGCACGTGACATGCCGGGGGCGTTCTTGTGGACACTGCCGCTGCAGCCTACCGAAGAAGTTTTCGTGAGTAAGAAGAACTCCGAAGAGGCACAAAAAACGATTATCGACGGCAATAAAATGCTTGAGAAATATTTGAAAATACCGACACCGCTGGACTTCGCATTCTCTCCTACCGGAGCGAAATATAGAGCGGAAGCCGATGCCTTTATCAATACCAACACGGTTAAAGTTATCATGGGCAATATCGATGTGAAGGATTGGGACGGCATCGTCAAGCAATGGTATGACCGTTTTGAAGGCAACAAATGGGTTGAGGAGATCTCCGCAACCGACAGCAAATAAGAGCAATGCAATAATTAAAGCGGGTACGTTTCTGCTCATCGGAACGTACCCGAGCTTTTCATAGGGAGTGTGAATTTCAATTATGGCGATGGGAACGGAAGCCGCAACGATTCGAGGCAGCAAGCCAGCATCTGCAGCAGGATCAAAGCGCGGTAGGCTGTGGAAGAAGCTGTGGTCAGATCGATACATGTACTTGCTCGCTCTACCGGGCATGGCGTTTATTTTGCTTTTCGAGTATGGTCCGATGTATGGCATCGTGCTGGCATTTCAGGATTACAACCCGTTTGCGGGAATTTTTCATAGTGACTGGGTAGGCTTCGCACATTTTGAAAGGCTGTTCAAGCATCCTGATTTCTGGATGGTTCTTCGCAACACGCTGGTAATTAGCTTGCTGAACTTGCTTTTATTTTTCCCGACACCAATCGTTCTAGCGCTGTTGTTAAATGAAGTGCGTGCCGGTTTGTTTCAGAAGGCAGTACAAACCATCATTTATTTACCCCATTTCGTTTCGTGGGTTGTTATCTGTTCCTTGACGATTACGTTATTGAATTCTGAAGGGATAGTTACCCAAATTGTTCATGCGTTGGGCTTTACCAAAGTACAACTGCTGCTGGACACCCGGTTTTTCTGGGGCATGATTACTTTGCAAAGCATCTGGAAGGAAGCGGGCTGGGGAACGATCATCTTTCTCGCGGCTTTGGCAGGGATCAACCCTGAACTGTATGAAGCGGCTCGTGTAGACGGAGCGAACCGCTGGCATCAAATGAAAGCCATTACGGTTCCGGCACTTATGAATACAGTCGTTGTACTCTTGCTGCTGCGGATCGGACACATCATGAGCCTTTCTTTCGACCAGCTGTTTATTATGGGCAATCCGATGGTCAGCAGCGTGTCGGAGGTATTCGATACGTATGTGTTCAAGGCAGGCGTGCTGCAAGGTAATTTCAGCTTTGCTGCGGCGGTTGGTTTATTCAAATCGTTGGTCGGACTTGTCCTCATCCTGGGCTCTAACTATATAGCCAAGAAAACAAGCGACAATTACTTATTCTAGAAAGCGTTAGGAAGGGAGAAACTTCGTATGAAAATGCAAAAAAACGTCTGGTTTGAGGCGGTTAACTATACGCTGCTTGGACTGATGGCTATTTTAATGATATTTCCGTTCTGGAACGTGTTCGTGCTGTCATTTTCAACGGCTCATCTTGTGTACGAAGGCCAGCTGTTGTTTTGGCCGAAGCAGTGGACGACTGTGGCGTATGATATGGTTTTTCATAACCGTCAGTTTATTCAAACGTTCTATAATACGGTGTTCGTGACGGTAGTGGGGACGGTTCTCAGCATGCTGCTTACGATTACGCTTGCTTACCCGCTTTCCAAAAAAAATGTTAAAGGCACGAGCGTTATGCTGTTCCTAGCCTTCTTTACAATGCTGTTCAATGGAGGTATCATTCCTTCCTATTTGCTGGTTAAAGAGCTAGGCATGCTGAATACGCTGTGGTCCCTTATCATTCCAAGTGCGCTCAGCGTATTTAACCTTATGATTATGGTGAGCTTCTTCCGTTCGGTTCCATCGGAGTTAGAGGAATCGGCCAAAATAGATGGAAGCAACGACATTGGTGTACTGGCTAAAATCGTTATGCCGATCTCATTACCTGTCATCGCTACGCTGACATTGTTCTATGCGGTATCCAAATGGAACATCTTTTTTCAAGCTGTCATGTACAACAGCGATGTGAGTAAAATGACGATGCAGGTGCTGCTGCGCCAAATTCTCGTCCAAATGACAAACGAGGCAGTCGATGCCGCGATGTCAGGAGACGTACCGAAAATCGGCGTGACGGTAAAAATGGCCATGATTATTATCGCAACGGTACCGATCCTTCTAATCTATCCCTTCCTGCAAAAGTATTTTGCTAAGGGAGCAATGATTGGCTCAGTGAAAGGTTAAAAAAGCAAGATGCACCGATGAGGGGGACTCGAGTGATGAACAAAGAGAAGCTGCTTGGCAAGGCGGAGCAGGTCTATGAGTATATGGTAACCGCGCCGGAGAGCGATTGGCAGCGAAATATGTACAATTGGGACTGGAAGCCAGGCGTAGGTCTGATCGCAGCGGTTAAGTATTACGAGGCGACCGGCTTGGAGTCGGTACGCGAGTATTTGTGGCGCTGGATGAGAGATAATCGCCATAAGGCAGCACAGCAGCGCGTGATCAATTCGACCGCGCCTTTCGCGGCTCTGACCGAGCTGCTGCGCAGGGAACCGGAAGCGGCTGCGGAGTGGATGCCGATGGTACAGGAACACGGCGAGTGGCTGATGCATGAGGCGCCTCGTACTAAGGAAGGCGGCTTTGAGCATACAGTAACCGAGGGGGTAGACTTCCCTGAGCAGCTGTGGGCGGATACGCTCGTCGTCGGAGCGCTATTCCTTGCTCGCCTTGCTTCGCTGACAGGGGACACTGCGATGGCACAAGAAGCGGTGAAGCAGGTCGCAGTCCATTTGCAGCTGCTGCAGGACGAGGCGACCGGCGTACTTTTCCATGGATTTGACGGGCTCGAGCGCAATCATATGTCGGCAGCCCGTTGGGGCCGCGCGAACGCTTGGGTCGCTTTCGGCGTACCCGAGATCGTCGCATGCGTGAAGCACTTGGCGGATATTCCGGCCGAAGTGTACGAGCGTTATACGACGCTGTTGTGTGGCCTAGTCCGACAGCAGACGGCTAACGGCATGTGGCATACCGTGCTAGACCGCCCGGATTTTTATCTGGAAACGTCGGCAACAGCCGGCATCGCTTATGGATTCCAAATCGCGCTGCGAACCGGCATGGTCGAAGATGCTGCTTTGCAGAAGAAGCTTGGAAATGCTGTTATTAAAGCGGCCGAAGCTGTTATGATCCACGTCGACGTATACGGAGCTGTGCATGGCGTCTCTGGCGGAACACCGGTTATGCCGACAGTGGAAGCTTATAACGAAGTGAAGATTACGCCCACGCCTTACGGCCAAGCGCTGGCGCTTATGCTGATCAGCGATTTGCTGGAGGAACGGAAATAAGTTGATTCGATGTGCGGTGCAGCCATTTGATTATCAAATGATTCGTATGGAGGAATGATTTCCATGATTTCAGCAGAGTTAGCCCAACAGAAGCTGCTTGCGTGGTTGGAACAAAATGAGCCCCACTATAACTCTGAGCTGCAGCTGCTGAAGCAGCCTTTCAGCAGTCCGGGGTATCATACGGCGCTTCGAGATGTGCCTTATGTTCACCCTACGCGCGAATCGCTAGCTTATGCCGTTACGCTGCTTAACAGCGGCATCCCCCATTATCAGGAGCGGGGATGCGCTATCCTGGAGAAGGTCATATCGTTGCAGGATACCGATCGCAGCCGTCCGACCCATGGTATCTGGTCGTGGTTTTACGAGGAGCCCCTGGATAAGATGGCTCCTCCCGATTGGAACTGGGCTGATTTCTGCGGAAAACAGCTTATTCTTGCCGCTATGCATCATAATGACGTCATGTCTCCCGGCTTGAAGTCTCGTTTGCGTGATGCCATCTTCCGTGCATGCAATGCGATCATATTGCGTAATGTGGGACCAGGTTATACGAATATTTCTATTATGGGAGCCTTTGTAACACTGCTTGCGGGAGAAGTATACTATTACCCTCCGTATCGTGATTATGGCCTGCAGCGTCTAAAAGATTTTCACGCACATACGCTTCGTCTGGGTACCTTCGAAGAGTATAACAGTCCCACTTATACGACCGTTGCGATTGCCGAACTGTCGAGCTTGCATGCAAAAACTAAAAATGAGGTGGCACGACGCTTAACGGCGGAGCTGCTCAATGTGGCATGGCGGATGGTGGCGGAGCATTTTCATGTGCCGACAAGGCAGTGGGCAGGACCGCACAGCCGCAGCTACGATAAGCTGCTTGCGCCGAAGTTTTTATCCTTTTTGCAAATTGCTTTGGATGGGGAAATAAGGTTTATTCCCGATGAAGAGTTGATATTCGAGCCGAACTGGTATGAAAGCGGAATGAGCTGCCCGGAACCATATCGTTCTTACTTCATCGAACCTCACCGTCAACATGCGCGCCAGTGTATATATGAGAATCAAGCTAAACAAATCGAGAAGCATGCAACATTGTTCATGAATGAAGCTTATGCATTGGGCACAGTGAATAAAGAAATCATGTGGAATCAGCGCCGTAATCTACTAGCTTATATGAACAATGGCGGGGAGAGCGCCTATATGCAGCTGCAATGTCTTCATGACGGCTACGATTATGCGGCAGCGGTTATCACCTCTCAGCAAAATGAAGGCGATGTCCTTTACGGGATAAGCTTTAGTACCAATGGAGGAGATACGCACAGCAGCTTGGATCGCATCAAGGGACAGGTGAAGGCACAAGATTTGCGAATTCGTCTAGAATTCGGCGGCTGTCTGGACGGAGTGGGGGTCAAGGTACTAGATGAGAGAAGGGCACAGGTGCAGCTTGGGGAGCATACGATTTGCGTGCAAAACGTATTATCCGAATTCCGGGTGAGTCCCTCTAAGACAGGTTGGGAGTGGCGGCAGCAGGATGGCTGTCTGTATCTCGATTACATTCTTTATAACGGACCTGAACAGACATTCGATTTTACCAAAATGAAGCGTGTAGGCCTGATTTTCGCTTTAAGTCTAGGCAATCAGGAGAAATGGCTCCCCGTGGAGCTGGCCGATCATAACGATCATTGGACAGCTCAAGGCTCGAATGGCGAGACTTCATGGAAGATTGCAATACGCCATAAGCCTGCCACGGTAGATGAACTATTGTCGGTTCAGACGTAAATAGTTTAAACAAAAAATCCGCAAAGATTGCGGATTTTTTTGCGTTCAGTTCTAGAACATTTAAAGTTAGTTATAATGATAGTTTCTCTAGATAATTTCTTTTTTTGAGATACAATAAAATGGTTTAAAAAAGGAGGCATGCAAATGAAGATCCAAATCATCGGAGGCTCGGGTACCGGTAAAAGCACCTTAGCCAAATGGATTAGCGAAAAAGAAAATATACAATGGATTGATACCGATCATTATCTCTGGAAAGATGATTCCTTTACGGAAAATAATCCAATTGAAAAGCGTAAAGAATTATATCAAAAAGACATGGCACTTGGCGTTAGCTACGTGGCTTCCGGCTCTGTTTTCTCATGGTATCCTGAAGGATTCAGCGATCGTGACCTATTGGTTTTTCTTTCTCTTGATGAAGCTGTTCGCATGCAACGATTAAGGAGCCGAGAACTGGAACGGAATACTCTTAGTGAAATGTGGCTGGACGAGCATGGAGAATATACGAATGACTTTCTAGAATGGTGTAAAACGTATTTGACGGAAGAAGATAAAAGCATGGCTGGTACATACGCCGAACAATCCTATCAAATGGAATTATCCAAAAGTCCCGTTTTAAAGCTAGACAGCGCTCGACCTGTCGAAGAGCTGTGCGCTGAAATTTTAAGCCGAGTAAGTCAATGAGGTATACCCCCATGGAGTTCTTAGAAAATAATTAACATAATATTTAAGGGGAATGTGATAGTATTTTTTCATCCCCCCTTAGAAGGAGGAGTAAAGTCGGATAGCTTTAATAAAGGAGGAACATATGAGCCCAAATGAGATTTCAACCATCGGCCACGAATCCTATATACCATTTATTGAATGCGGTTCTTACCCGGTAAGGGGCGGTAATTTGGTTCGTCCGCTTGTGGATAGTGCCCCTACCTTTCGACGTATTTGTGAGGCTATTGAAGCAGCAAAGCACAGTGCTTGGCTTACGGTTACATTCATGGCACCGGATTATCAGATGCCGGACCATCATGGTACCCTGTTGGATGTATTGGACCATGCGGTTGCACGGGGGTTGGATGTTCGGGTTATTATTTGGCGCCCCAATCCGGAGAGCAGTAGGTATGGACAAGCCTTCCCAGGATCTCAAGCTGACCGTGAATTGCTCCTTTCGCGTGGTTCTATTTTCCATATCCGCTGGGATCGTGCTCCAGGTTATTTTTGTCAGCACCAAAAATGCTGGCTAATAGATGCCGGATATTCGACCGAGACGACATTTGTCGGTGGAATTAATCCGACTTTCAAGGCGTTCGATCCCGGCCACATGGGCGAGGGCCATCGCCACGATGTCTATGTCGAAGTAACCGGCCCTTCAGCTACTGACGTTCACCACAATTTCGTAGAAAGATGGAATGAGGCCAGTGAGAGAATGGAGGAAGATGGAGTGTGGGGCCATAACGGAAATGATGTGTTGTCCTTCCCTACACGCGTATCGGCCCCGCGTGGAGATAGCTTATTGCAGATTCAACGCAACATGTTTGGGGGCCGTTACAGCGGTAATTATCTAACTCCTGGAGGAACTCCTCTGGATATATCCGCTGGCGAGCGATCCATTTTAGAACAATACAAACAGGCTATCGATGCAGCAAGGTGCTCCATTTACATCGAGAACCAGGCTCTTCCGGTTCCGGAAATCGCTGCTGGACTGGAGAAGGCTCTGAAGCGTGGCGTTGAGGTCATCCTCCTTATTCCAGCTGAACCCGAGCAGTACGTACGCACATTCCGTAAAAATCCGGATCGAAAAAGCTTTTTCGAACCGATAGAAGCACTCGGCCAATATGAGAACTTCTCACTTGTCGGAATAGCTGGTTTGAATGGGCAGGGGGGACGCAGCAACATCTATGTGCATGCCAAAATCATGCTGATCGACGATGTATGGGCGACAATCGGTTCCTGCAACCTTCACTGGAATTCACTCTTCGGGCATACCGAGATGAATGCAACGTTCTTTGACCCCGATGTAGTGCGTTCGCTCCGCAATCAATTATTATCCGAACACTTGGGACAAGATACAAGTCACTTGAACGACCGTGAGGCGTTACAGCTATATCGGAACATTGCTCTGGAAAACGGAGTCAGAGGAGCATGCGGTGACTATAGCTGGAGAGGTCTTGCATTCCTTCTAGACCCAACTACTTACGGAGATTAGTTGTATATGGTTGTGGAAGGACAGGCTGCGAGAGCTCAATAAAATAGCGGTAGTCTAGGACTCTACTTTCTCGTCCAAGACTACCGCTGTTTGGTGGTATTGAAGTCAAACGCTATTCAACCGTTACACTTTTGGCCAAATTTCTCGGCTTGTCCACGTCATTACCTCGCGTCAAGGCAGCATAATAGGCAAGCATCTGCAGTGGAATGACCGACAGTACAGGTGTCAGCAATGCATGAGTGCGCGGGATGTAGAGAACTTCATCGGCAGCTTTGATGATCTCCGTATTTCCTTCCATTGCAACCGCGATGACATGGGCTCCGCGAGCTTTGACTTCCTTCATATTGCTGATCGTTTTTTCGAGCAATGCTTCTTGTGTTGCGATAGCAATCACGGGTGTGCCTTCTTCAATCAAGGCCAGCGACCCATGCTTCAGCTCCCCGGCGGGGTAAGCTTCCGAATGAATATAGGAAATTTCCTTCAGCTTAAGCGAAGCTTCCTGTGCTACCATCGCGTCAAGTCCACGGCCGATAAAATACAGATCATCATGGACGGCGATTTGCTTGGCTGTTTGAATGATAGGCTCGGTTTGCTCCAGCATTGCTTCAACCTGCTCGGGGAGCTGCTTCAGCATGTCCAGCAGCTCTTTTCGTTCTTGGACGTCCACCGTGTTCATGGTTTGGGACACATAGAGCGTCAGCAGGTAGAAGGCAATTAATTGAGAAGTGTAGGCCTTTGTGGAGGCTACGGCGATTTCCGGTCCGGCCCATGTGAAAATAACATGGTCGGCTTCTCTAGCAACGGAGCTTCCGACGACGTTCGTGATCGCGAGCACTTGAGCTCCGCACTGCTTCGCTTCACGCATCGCGGCAAGCGTATCCGCTGTTTCGCCTGATTGGCTGACCACGATAACCAAAGTGTTGTCACGGATCACGGGCTGCCGATAGCGATATTCAGAAGCGACGTCAACCTCAACTGGAATGCGAGTTAACCGCTCGATGACGGCCTTCCCGACTAATGCTGCATGATAAGCAGTTCCGCAAGCCACCATGTGGATATGGCTGATCAGCTTCAATCGTTCGGGTGTGATTTGTACTTCAGGTAGGGAAACACTGTGACCGTTATCCTCAATCCGGCTGCGCATTGTGTCCCGATAGGCACGGGGCTGCTCGTAAATTTCTTTGAGCATGAAATGGTCATAGCCGCCTTTTTCCGCCATCATGATATCCCAATCGATGCGGAACAACTGCTTGGCGATAAAGTTTCCTTCGAGGGTCATTAGTTCTACGGTATCCCGCGAAATGACCGCCATCTCACCATCACCTAGAATGTACACATCTCGTGTATATTCGAGAATAGCGGGGATGTCCGATCCGATGAAGTTTTCGCCTTCACCGACACCGATAATTAATGGGCTGGCCCAGCGGACGGCGATCAGCTTATCCGGCTCATGCTCGGACAATACGACGATGGCGTAGGCTCCGCGAATGCGGCTTACCGCTTGTTGAACGGCATGAACCAAATTGTCTTTGTAATATTGGGCAATGAGATGACTTATAACTTCCGTATCGGTTTCCGACAAAAAAACATGCCCAAGCTGCTCCAGCTCTTCTTTTAGCTGCTGATGATTTTCAATAATGCCATTATGAACCACGGATATTTTCATACGGTTATCGGCGTGAGGATGCGAATTGACGTCGGAAGGCCTGCCATGAGTGGCCCAGCGAGTGTGGCCGATGCCAGCAAAGCCGATCAGCGGCTGATGCTCAAGGCGGGATTCCAGCTCTTGAATTCTTCCTTTTGTTTTGCGAATATGAAGCCCTTCTGAAGTATGCACCGCTAGTCCGGCTGAATCATACCCTCGATACTCTAATTTTTTTAATCCTTCCAACAAAATCGGCTGTGAATCTCTGCTGCCGATGTACCCGACAATACCACACATGGTTCGGATTCCTCCCTGTTCTCATTTAAGCTAAAACCTGTAAATTTCGTTTGTTCTCTATAACGAATAATAATTTTAAGTATACCTGATTATCTAGCAAAATCAACTCTGAAATCAGGTTATTTTTCGTTTTAACGAACAATCTACAAGAAAATTCAACATGATCCTCTAAAAATTAACCATTCGTTGTTCTTTGTAGAGGATAGTCAGGCCAAGCCTAACTTGAGAGGATAGGGAGGATACAGAACTATAGGCTTGTTCAGAAATTGTGCTCTCTGATTACGGCTTATACCAGATGTTCTTGAATTGCACCCAATCCAGAGAGTCCAGCGATATTCCTTTGACGGATGAATGATAGATCGTTTTGAGTCGTTTAAAATACAGCCACTGCAGCACATGCTCATCACGCAGTCGTCTTTCTATGCTTTGCAGCAGACCGGCCCGTCCTTCACGATGAGGCTCCCGCAGCGCAGCTGCAATGAATTGGTCGACTGCGGCTTTGCAAGCGGGCTCCAGATGGTTTTGCATGCTTTTATACAAATCGATGAGCCTTAGCTCTGTGTCATTATCGAGCATGATCGAGAAGAGGAGCATGTCTGCCTGCAAACGGCGTTCGCCCTTGAATTCTTCAACAGGCAGCAAAGACAGCTCTACGGCCAGACCTGCCTCCCGCAGAAGCGTTTGAACGAATAAGGCATCCCGTTCATAATGCGTGATCGTGCATAAAGTAATGCGTTCTCCCGCATACCCCGACTGCTTGACGAGACTGCGGACATGCGCTAGATCAGACGCAGGAGGATCGATAGCAGTATGCCGGATAAAGCTGTCTGCGGCGTAGAGAGCATCGCCATCGAGCAGCTCCAGCATCTTGCGCTGATCTAAAGCAGCGTACACCGCCTCGCGAATCGCCGGGTCCTTGAGCGGACCTTGCTTAAGCAGGTTGAACGTGACGAATTTGCAGGTCGTGCCCTGCTGCTGAACTTGATGCCATGGGCTCTCAGCTTCATCCGGCATCCGATAATTGTGAATGATTTGGAAGCTCTCCAGCGTCCGATACCGATCCTGCTGCTGCATGTCCGGCACATGCCACAGCTCTACACGATCCAGATGGGCCCGTCCTTGAAAATAGGTCGGGAATGCATCCAGCACGCACATCGAATCATCGAGGTAGGTCAGCTTAAAGGGACCTGTGCCGATGGGAGTGCGCGCGAAGGCTTCTTTTCCTTCCTTCTCGGATTCATAACCGGCATAGGCATCCTTCGGAATGATGGAAGCTCGGTTCGTGCTCATAAATTGAAGGAACAGCTCATTCGGCTCTGTCAAATAGACAGTCAGCGTCAAAGGATCGATAATATCGATCCGTTCGATTTGCCGGTACACCCAGCGATATAAAGAGCGGGCCTCGGAATGCTTCAACCGTTCCAGCGTATAGCGAATGTCTTCGGCAGCCAGCTCTTTGCCGTGATGGAATAGCACGCCTTTGCGTAAATAGAAGGTCCAGGCCGAACGGTCTGCGCTCGACTCCCATGCATGAGCCAAATGCGGCTCGATGGTTTGGGTTAGCCGGTTGTAGCGAACTAGGCTGTCGAATAACTGGTTGATCAGATGTCCTTCGGTCGAGAAATTCGTAAAAGCAGGGTCCAGCGATTGGACCGGCTGGGTCAACGGGAAGCGGAGCGTATCGAACCGTTTGCTATCGCGCACTTCACTGCTGTACCCGAAGTGGCCGTTAAGCCAGCTGTGAAAATGATCCTTCAACGAGTCCGGAATGGAGGACACATTCATTTGCTCCAGAGCGCCGTGAAGATCTTTCCGTTCCACCAGCTCTTTAGCGAGCAACAGAATGACGTCCTCCGTAGGCGTCAGGAACAGCAGAGTGGAGCGGTTGCCTCTCCCTCGTTTGGGGAGCCACTGGAGCCATCCCTCGCTATTCATTTTTTTGAGAATGATGGCGGCGTTACGGTGGGTGCAGTCCAGGATCGCTGCAATATCATCCAGCAGGATGTCCTGCTCCTGCTGTTCGCCGACATGCGGCAGCTTTTCGCGTAATCGTATGTAATGACTGGCTAGTTTCATGGTTTCACCTCTTTAGAGTTTGCGAAGCAAACTTACTTCGAAAGCATGGCCGAGTTTGCGAAGCAAACTTACTTCGAAAGCATGGCCGAGTTTGCGATGCAAACTTACTTCGAAAGCATGGGCTGAGTTTGCGAAGCAATTGGATATTGAGAAAACTGCTATTCGGGAAATAGGCTAGATAGGTAGGTGTGGTATGCCCTCGGAAGAGTTTACGTCCGCCTTTGAAACTCATGAATCCACCTCTAATTTTGATCAAATTCATGAGTTTCAACAGCGGCTGGAGGGACATACCGCACTGGAGTATCAAGCAAAATTTCAAGTCTTTGCAGGTTTTGTAACTACCTGAGCATTTCATTTTATCTGATATAAGCATAACCGTTTATTGGAATCAAAAACAGGAAATTTCCAAATGCAAACTTGCGCTTTTTATTCCTATTTTACAGCCTACAATAAAAAAAGAAAGCCGCACCCGACAATGAGCAGCTTTCCTAAGGAGGTTACATAGTGAATATGTTGAGTCCCTTGGCGGAAAACCGCCTGTTACAGGTGCATTGGACAGAGCAGTTTATTAAAGAGTCGCAGATCGCTATCGAGCATGAAACGATGGAAGAGACTGCGAGAATCGTTCTATTTTACGCTGGTTTAGCAGGTATAAATGTGGAATTGGAGCAGAAGGGAAATCCATCGCTCACAGCCACAGTGGAGCAGGCGCACTGGCTTGCCACTGAACAGGACGTTGTAGCCAAAGCGTTAGAGACTGTACCCGATACGTATCATGGGCTGCTGCAGATGTGTTTGGTTATTTCAACCTTAACGGTTAACCTGGAGCTGCAGGACAACGAGTTGAGAGCGCTGCGGGCGAAAGCTTCTTCCTTTATCGACTATGTAGGCGGGAGAGCGCAATCTTTGGAGCAATGGTTTCACTAAAAAATAGGAAATTTTACTTTTCGGAGGCTGTCGAAAACTATGACGACGAACCATCCATTGAATAAACAGGAAATGACGGTGTTGGCGGGGGCTTTGGTATGCGGTATTATCCATTACCTGCTGTTTTACAATAAGGAATGGGGATTATCGTACCCTTTGTTTACGCTTTGCTTTTACTTATATTACTATTGGTCGGTAAAGGGGAGTCAGGAGTGGAGACTCCGTAGCTGGCTGCTTTTACTGCCAATCGGCCTGCTTTCGCTTACTTACGCAGTTTTTACTAATAAGCTGTTTATAGTGCTTAATACCTTGGTGATTCCGTGTCTCATTATTGTACATACGACATGGATGATGCGGAGGAAAGATACTCGATGGTTTGATTTGAGCATCGTATGGGCTGCTCTTGATCAAATATTCGTGCATAGTATTCGTTATGTTCCTTTGCCAGTACAGTCAATAGTCAGGATGGTTTCCTCAAAAATTAAAATAAAACGCTCCCAGCAAGTGTGGAAGGTAATGGCCGGTGTGACCCTATCCCTTCCACTTCTTCTGCTGGTGGGGTCTCTGCTCGCTTCAGCGGATACGATGTTTGACCGTACGCTCTCCAAATTTCCGACGTTATTTGAAGATATTCATTTGGGGTCTTTAGCGTTCAAAGCGGGTTGGATCGTCGTTATCACGGTAGCGCTGTTCGTTTACGTATGGGGTCTGCTCTATCCAAAGACAAGAATGACTTCAAATGTACAGCCCTCCTTAACAGGGGAAGCTGGGGAGGGATGGGACCCGGGGTATCCGGTACCTTACGCTAAGCCCCTTCGCATGGATGCCACCATCATGGCAACGATCTTAATTTTGTTGAATGCGGTCTATGTACTGTTTGCAATAGTGCAGTTCTCTTATTTTTTTGCCGGTGGATCGGCTGTACTTCCAGATGGAGTTACTTACGCAGAGTATGCGCGGCGCGGCTTCGCTGAGCTGGTTGTCGTGACTATGATCAATTTTTCGCTGCTGATGATCACCCTTCATGTGGTCGATCGGTCGATCCGACCGATGGATCGTTTTCTTCGCGTACTACTGGCTATGCTGGTTGGATGCACGGGTGTGATGCTGTGTTCCGCCTTTTTCCGGTTATCGATGTATGAGTTGGCTTACGGCTATACGGTGACGAGGGTGCTTGTTCATGCCTTCATGCTGTTTTTGGTTCTGTTGTTTGCTATCGCCCTATATAAGCTATGGAACGACAGCTTTCGCTTACTTCAGCCCTATGCTATAGCAGCCATTTCTGCTTATATTGTATTAAACTACATCCAGGTGGATGCCGTAGTAGCGTCCAACAATATGCAGCGATATGAGACGACAGGGAAAATCGATGTTGCTTACTTGGGCTCTCTTAGCTTGGAGGTAGTCCCTTATTTACTAGAGCTTCAGCAAAAATATCCTGAGCTGCAGCAGACGACGGAGGTGCTTCAAGGAATGAAGGAACGTTTGGAAGCCGATAAGCCCGCCTCCTGGACGGAGTATAATTGGTCCAAGCGCAGAGCCATTGAAGCGTTGAACCTTTCCAAATAAAGAGATTCCATTGATTTGAAAAAAAAAGACCTTGTCGCTTATCGACAGGCCAGATTTTTCACATCGGATGAAGAGGTGCGGGCTCTGCTCCGCAAGCTGGGAGAAGCCATTGCGGAAGTGATGGCTAATGATCCTGCACCGAAAAGAACGAAGCTGACGCTGACGTCGATTTTACTTCCGGAGTCGGCTCGTTGTGAGACAGCTTTAACCAGTCGCTGCGTTTTCCAAATAGCCGCGGATCGCATCAGGTATTTCAGCAAGGGAAGACAAGGTAAGAAACGCGCCTTGCGGCTCCGTATCTATCTTCACGTTGTTGAACGCCCATTCCTGAAGAGCAGGCATAAAGATCGCATGAATCCCGTTTTTCAACGCAGGGGTAATGTCCGTACGAAGCGAATTGCCGATCATCCAGGTAACTTTGCGATCAAGCTGGTTATTGCGGATAATGGATTCCAGATATTCGGTCGTTTTATGCCGTGTAATGTGAATACGATCGGCGAAAAAGCGCTCCAGACCAGCTTCTGTCACTTTGCGCATTTGAACCTGCGGCTCGCCGCCTGTATACAGATGCAACTCGTGTCCTTCCTCCGTTAACCTGGTTAACGTTTCATACATGAAAGGATAAGGCTCAATGTCGTGACCGTATACGGAACGGCCCAGCTCCATCAGCTGTAGAATCTCTGCCTCACTTTTCAATCTTCCCGTCATTTCGGAGTAGAACTCATAGGTATCAATAAACGACTGAGGAAAGTGATCGGGTGCGAAGCCCGATTGCTCCACGCGCTGCAGGTCGATATCGGCCTGCTTTTTTTTGATTTCATCCATTGGGATGTGGAACGAATGGAACCACATTTCCATTAAGTCGGAGAACTGCTCGACTACCAGGTCGAAAAACTTATTACAGTAAAGCAGTGTATCATCCATATCGAAAAGGATTGTTTGTTTGTTCATAGAAGGTCTCCGTTTTCCGTGATCATAAATAGGTCATTCAGGCTCTGCCGATGCAGGTCTGAGCCTAGCAGACTTCGTACAATAAATGAGCGAAGCCGCTAAGTAAGCCTCATTATACCACGGCACATGGGAAAATCCTATCTTCGGCTCCATCGTTCATCTGGCTTGTTCCTTGGAAGACAGCGCCCTTTTCAATAATCAATGATCCGGCTTGGACAGTGCCGATAAGCTTGCCTGTGGCCGTAATTCGAACAATCCCTTCTGCTTTTACCGTACCTTCCAGCCTTCCGGCTATCGTAACGTCCTTCGCTGTAATTTCCGAACGCACGATACCTTTTTCCCCGATAACGACCTCACCGGAAATTCGCAAATCACCGACGACCTCGCCTTCAATACGTATATCGGCTTCCGAAGTGCAGCTTCCTTCCCATAACGTTCCTTCTCCGATTAAAGTATCCGTTCCTGCAGAACGACGCTGCGGCTTTGCTTTGTTCAACATGGCCATCGAATAAACTCCTCCTATTAATAGTGAATATTTGAATTGAATTATAATCCAGGCAAATAAGGCTTAGGATCGGTGCTTTTGCCGTCCTGTAGTATTTCGTAATGCAAGTGAGGTCCCGTACTTCGCCCGGTCGTACCAAGCTTGCCGATCTGCTGCCCCTGTGCAACCGGATCTCCCTGCTGTACAAGTGCTTCATTTAAATGCATATACCAGGTTCGCAGCCCACCTCCATGCTCCAGTACTATATGGTGACCGTGAAACTTGTCGTACCCTACGGTTACCGCAGTACCTTTAGCGGAGGCAAGGACAGGGTCGTTCATTTTGCCGGCGATATCGATTCCACGGTGAAAGCTCAGCTTGCTCGTTATAGGGTCCTTGCGGTACCCGAAAGGGGAAGTCACGGTATGCGAGTTGGTGGGCCAAAGTCCGGGTGTCCGCAGAGCTAGCTCCCGTTTCTCCAGCAGCGTCTGCCTGGACTCTGCCCATAGCTTCTTCAGCTCGTTGATTTCCTGATGCAGAGTGGTGTAACGCTCCCGGGTTTGTTTCGTGAGCGTTCTCATCTGTGAAATCGTTACAGGGTGCGCTGGTCCGCCCATGCCTCCTTCAACTACAACCGCCGCCGCTTCCCGGGCAGTCTCCAAGGAAGCGGCGCTGCCCAGAGGAGTCAGCTTTTTTAGCTCACTCTCGAGCTGTTTCATTTCGTCGACTTTGGTGCGTACTTCGGACGCCTGCTTGGAGAGCTGGAAAATTTCATGCTGCAGCTGCTCGATCGCTTTGTTTTTATTCGTTAAATCCTGCTCCAGTCGGCTTGTGTGCGCCTGCTGTTTGGTCTCCGTCATCTGAGTGGCCACAACAGTATGGAAATGAATGACATACACATACGCTGCGGTTCCTGTTAATAGAAGGACGGCAAGCAAAGCAGAGTATACAACCGCGCGGGACATTTTCACTCTCATTACACTTTCATTCGCCTCGGGAATGATGACGAACGTCAGCTTAGTTTGAAACCATTTGAACCTCATGGTAACTCCTTTCGGTATGTTGCGAATGCCAGTGGCATACATTGGTAGAAACCATGCAACCATGGAGGAGGAATTCGCTTGTCCTTTTTGAAAATGAGCCGGATGAATCTTATGGAACGTCTTAATATGCATCTTAATGCCGATGTTGCCCTTCAAGCGGAGGGATTCTCCAGTGAGCCGGGCGTGCTGCAAAAAGTAGGCAAACGCTACATTCGCGTGAACGGACAATATTATGTACCGTCGACCCTTCAAGAAATCGTGCTGTTGAATCCAAACGGCAAAGCTCCGGTGCAGATAGAAGGAGAGCTTATATTGATTCGCACAACCTATGCGGGCATCTTTCAAGCTGGACTAGTCCGCAACGGAACGGATTTTATCGAAATTGTCGTCTCCAGAGAAGATGAGGAAGAGGAACTGAGCATCCTTATCCCCATGAACAAAGTGATCGGCATAGAGGTATACGAGCAACAGTAACCACGTCCTCAGGTTCGCTGCTGCCTTGCTTGAACAAGCTCCATATAGGAGCTGATCACGGCAAGGATCATTGCCAGCCCGTAGACAAAGCCGCAACCTATACCGATCGTTGCATAATACTCGCTACCCCAAAGACCTATTCCGACGGAGACCAAGCTAATCAATAGCAGAATATTGCTCACACGAGACCAACGATGGTACGAAGGACTGTGTGATCCCTTTGATGAAGTGCTTGATCGATTGCCCTGTTTCGGGGCCTGATGATTACCATCAGGAGCTCCGGTCTTGTCAGGCGGGTCTGAACCTCCATTGCCCTGATTAGCTGGCGATGGTGAAGGACTGTTTTGGCTTGTCCTGGGAATGGGGAATCGGCGCCCCAGAGCCAATAGCAGGAGAAGCATCAACGGCTGATAGCTCAGCACAATAACGGAAGAACTGTAGTTACCGAAGCTGAATACTTCGGTTGTATTTTTGAAGGCCAATAGGGAAGTCAACAATACAAAAAAGCCGACTGGAGTATTGATGGTGCTGTAATCCCTCTGCTTCACGAAACTGGCGATGCCTGTCAGTAAAGCAAGATAAATTAATATGTCCTTGCAGAACAGAATAGGAGCCCAGATGCTCAATATCAGCAGGTCCATCCGATCCAAGAAATCTGAAATATGAATTTGCTGAACCAAATTATAGCTCGGATAGATAAGGTTTCCTGTAATGACAGGGCCGAACACTAACACTTCCATCAACAGAAAAATACCGAGAAACAGTGATGACAGAATGGCGCCATGACGAATGGCTGATCGAACTTGTTTGATTTGACTTATCGTATGAAGAAACGCTCCTGCGATGAATATATCTCCATACCATCCAAGCGACAGCATATTTCCATATAAGACGTTAATCGAATCAGCTGCTAAGATCGGCTCGATCAATGATTTATCCAATTCATTGGTTAGCATGAGCGGCAGTAATAAAATCGTTAAAGCAAAATTGGGGAAGAAAATATCATTGACTCTCGCAATGACCTCTATGCTTGTCCGGCCGAAATACATAATGAGCAGAACTAAGATAAACAAGACTACTTCTTCAGGTGTAGTGGGCAGCAGGATCGTCCCCATGAATTTGCAGAACGATCGTACGTCCCTTATTAACAGCAACCAGAAGTGGAAGATGAGAATCAGATTAAAGAGTAAGCCAATCCCTTTTCCCATAATGATTTTGTTGATTTCAAAAATATTTTTGCCTGGAAACCGCTGCGCAAGCTTATAAAAAGCAAACGCGATCATCGCCGCATAAAAGGTCGGAATGATATAGGTAAACCATGCATCCATACGGGCAACGCGCACTAAATCGTGCTGAATGCTGACAAGTCCCCCTCCGGTCAGCAGTGAGGCGATAAGCCACGCCATCTGTCGGTAGTTAATGATCTGTTTGGAATCCATACCTTCACCTGCTTCGTTTTCATAAGTTGCTTCATAGCTGTATTAGGGAATACACCCATGGCGATACTTTGTGGAGGAAAAAAGCAGTTGGCATCGGGAGCGGCACTCCCGATATGCTGCACAAGTAGACCGCAAAGGTTATGGCAAACATGCCATAGTAGAACCATCGCAGCGATTTTTTTTGACTTTTCAATTTGCGATGATCAAATATGAAAGTAATCACCATGATAACGAATAGGGAGACCACGAAGATCGAGTTCATTTTTTGTTGCTCTCCTTCGTCACATTTTGATAGATTAAGCCGGTTTCGATGAGCTTGCTATCGACGGTAATATGGAATTCAGCATCAATCATAGCTTGAGGCCATTCCTGTACGTAATCTTTTTTCCACTCATCGGGGAAGCTTCTCCATACGTAAGTGCCGAATTGAGCCGAATCCACGTGATTTTTTTTACATTTCTCGATGACTTTGTTCATGGCATTTTTCATATAATCATTCAGCATTCTTTCTATTTTCTCAGCATTGCGAGGCTGACTGAGGTCAAGATGCATCTCATCCTCCAGGAGCACGGCTTTGGCCTTCAGATGAATGTTGAAATGAAGCTTCTGGTTCTGGATGGTTGGCCGAATCTTGGTTCTAGTCTCTTGAATACGTATCCCGACTCCTCCTTGCGTTTGGCCTGAAGAAATAGACACCATCGTTTTAATGGATTCGTTTCGCAGCCAAGAAAAGCCTTGTGCCTCCTCATTCTCCAACGTGCCGATCATTTTGTCCTTCTTGAATTGAACGTATCCCCTGACTTCGATTTCCTTGGATTTTTTCTCGCTTTTTTCGGAGTCCTTGGACACCATATACACCATTACGGGATCGCTGCCTGGGGCACTAAGAGCTACACCGACGTCTTTCATGTTCATGTCAATGACGTTGCCTGCCTTTGATAGTTCCCGAATGACTTCAGAAGGGAATCTTTCAAATTTGGGCGCCGACAGCAGCAGATCGTAGGCTTTGCCTTTTGTGGCAATAAGATAAGATGACATCCGGTTCTCGGAATTGCGGGCCGAGGAATCGAATAAATCCCGGATTCCTTTCTTGGTGACTTCTTCTCCTACGATGAGTGTTCTGCGATGACCGAAGAACATGCGGCGTGACATCCGCTCCTGCAGCCGGGCTTGGGCTTCCCTAAATGTACTTCCTACCTCGGAGTCCAGATAATAGCTTTTTTCTCCACCTGTTCCGCCGCCTCCGCCCGTAGCTCCCCCCATTTGCCCCGGAAGGGGTACCATGACGGTGATTCGGACTTTGCCGTCCGGCTCCAGATCTACCGCTGACGATACGACAAAGGCTACGTCATTAATCTCCGTTCTATCCCAGCATCCCGGAAGCAGGACAAGCGAGAGAGCCAGAAGAAAGCAGCGAACGCAATGCCGTTTCATTATTGAACGTCCCCTTTGTTCTTGTTGTTGTGCTCGATGGACATTCCTCTCTGTCCGCCTTGCTCCTTGATTTCATTGCTTGCTTCGTCCCCAAGTCGTATGGAATCCTGAACCGACATGTAGGCCGGACGGTTTTTCATAGCCCACCACGGTGCTCGAATCAGGACGTCCTTCAAATCGTTAGATGAAAGAGGACCATAAGGGGAGAGATAAGGAATCCCGAAGGAGCGTAAGTTAGCCATATGACCCAAAATGAGCATGACGCATACGAGAATGCCAAACAAACCAAAGGTAGCTGCTGCGAACATGATGGGAAAACGTAAAATCCGAACGGCGATCGCTGCGTTAAAACGGGGGATGGTGAAAGATGCAATCCCAGTCAAAGAAACGACGATAACCATCGGAGCGGATACGATTCCCGCTTGAACAGCGGCTTGGCCAATAACAAGGGCGCCCAGGATACTGACGGCGGAACCAATGGTTTTGGGCAGCCGAATGCCTGCCTCCCGTAATGCTTCGAACGTGGCCTCCATAATGAACGCCTCCACGACGGCAGGGAAGGGGATAGCCTCCCTTGAAGCTGCAACTGATAGCAGCAGCGATGTCGGCAGTAGATCCTGATGGAAGGTAGTGAAGGCCACATATAATCCGGGGGTCAGCAGAGACAAGATGAGCAGCGAATACCGCAGCCAACGAATTAATGTCATAATTTGGAATCGTTCGTAATAATCCTCGGAAGAATGCAGCGCTTCTGCAAAAATGAACGGGACGATCAGCACGAAGGGCGTTCCATCGACGAGAATCCCTACACGCCCTTGAAGCAGAGCGGAGGCGACCACGTCCGGCCGTTCCGTGTATTGAACTTGAGGAAACGGAGAATAGGCGGAATCCTGTATGAATTCTTCCAAATATCCCGTTTCCAATACGGCATCGATATCAATCTTCTCCAGGCGGCATAGTACCTCTTCCACCAAGTTCGGATCGGCTAAATCCTCCATGTAGGAAATGACAATATTCGTATTGCTTTCTCGTCCGAGAATCATCGGCTTCATCTTGAGTCTCGGTGTCTTGAGCTTCCTGCGGACCATGGACGTATTGGTTCGCAAATTCTCGACGAAGCCTTCGCGGGGACCGCGGATCACGGATTCCGTTTCCGGCTCCTGTATGGACCGCTTTTCCATACCGCGAATGCCCATCATCAGAGCTTCTTTATTTCCATCGACAATGAGGCCGGCATCCCCGCTCAACATAGACATTAAGAGAGTTCCATATTCGGATGATTTCTGAACCTGCGAAACCGGCAAGGTCATCTCGATAATGCGATCGAGCTGCTGCTCCTCGCCTTCCAATATCATGAGCGCCTTCATGGCTTCATTCACAAATTCCGTATTGACCATACCGTCGATAAAAAACAGGAGTGCTTTGGAGCTGTGTTCGATCTGAAATTCCCTTATGACAAAATCCGAGCAGTCCTTAAACAGCTCGTTCAAATAGTTTTTGTTATCATCCAATGAAATAAAGACCGGCATCGATTTAAGCTCATCGATAAACTGATAATCGAAGTTTTGCAGCTGCTGATTTTTGGTCTTATCGGCTTGTTTGTTTTTGCTTCTCGATCTCAGCATGTCGGCCTCCTTGATTTGGTAAAGGCATCCTTCGACTATTTTTCTCAAAAAAGGAATTTTTATTTACTATTTTTGAATAAGGTCCTAAAAGGATACAAAAACTGAATAGCTCCTAAGGGAACGGATTACAATAATACGGTATTGGATCGTTTTGGCTGGCTAACCTAGAGAAGGGAGGGACGGTAACCGTGATATGGTTAGTTACCGCACTGCTGCTGTTTATTTTTCAAATCATCACAATTTTATTTCATGAGTTTCGGCATCCGTCCAAAACCGTAGCTTGGCTGGTTATTTTATTTATTTTTCCAATCATTGGCTTTGTTATGTATTATTTTTTAGCCAAGGAATATACGCACCGCAAAAAAGTTCAGCGAAGAGGCTTGCGCTACATGAACGATCCACGCCACGAAGGAAGGCGGTATGCGGCGGCGCAGTCTACGGAGGAGGCGCCTCAAGCGGAAGGATTGTGCAGGGAGCCAAGACTTCATGCGCTATTGAACAATATCCCGAGCTCCTCGGTTACTCAACAAAATGAAGTGAAGGTGCTGACCAATGCGGACATGGCTTACGCTGCAATGCTGGACGCGATTGAGCAAGCCCAGTGCTATGTTCATTTTGAGTTTTATACGATTCGACATGATGAGACGGGGCATAAATTTCAGCAATTGCTGATCCGCAAAGCGCAGGAGGGTGTGAAGGTCCGGTGTATTTTTGACGGGGTAGGCAGCTACAAGCTCGAAAGCCGATTCTTGAATGAGCTTCATAGTGCTGGAGTTGAAGCGTATATATTTTTGCCGCCTCTGATCGCATTTTTCGATAAACGAATGAATTACCGGAATCATCGCAAAATTGTAGTGGTGGATGGTGTGAAAGGATTTCTTGGCGGTATTAATATAGGTAACGAGTATTTGGGCGGAAACCCGGACCTTGGATTTTGGAGAGACACGCATTTGGAGCTCGTTGGCGATGCAGTGTATTCGTTGCAATATACCTTTTTGACCGACTGGCAGTTCGTTAGCGGCAAGCAGCTGACCGATTCCATCTTGTTTCCGGAGCATGATAATACGGGCAGGAAGCGGGTGCAAATCATCAGCAGCGGTCCGGATGCGCATTGGGATGCGATTTTGGAAATGTACTTCGGGGCGATAACGACGGCTAAGAAGCGCATCTTCATTACTACGCCATACTTCGTACCTGATCCAAGCATCAGCATGGGGCTAAAAACAGCGGCCATCAGCGGTGTGGACGTGAAGGTCATCTATCCCTTGCGTCCCGATTCGAAGGTCGTCAACTATGCTTCGTTATCGTATTTTGAAGAGTTGCTTCAGGCAGGGGTCCGCTTTTACTCGTATGAAAAAGGCTTTATGCATGCCAAGGTCATCATTATCGATGATGTATTGGCGTCCGTCGGCACGGCGAACATGGATATGCGAAGCTTCTTTAGCAATTTCGAAATGAATGCGGTGCTGTTCGACAAAGAATCGATCCAGCGCCTTGAAGCGGATTTCCTCCAGGATTTGAAGGACAGCAAGGAGCTTAAGCTCGAGGTGTTCGAGAAACGGTCGCGGATGCAAAAAAGTAAAGAAGTGATTGCAAGGCTCCTGTCGCCACTGTTCTAGGCGGTTAAGTCGATTGAATAAAAGCCAGCACTTGATCCAAGTTTTGCGGCGGGACCTTCTTAATCAAATCGCCCTGCTCCTGAAGACGCTGCTCTATCGTAAGCAGGTTGAACTCGCGTGGATCACAGCGGCGGGCGACTTCCTCCCAATGGAGGGGGGTAGACACGGTTGCATCCCTTCTCGCACGCGGGGTATAAGGAGCAGACAGCGTTTTGCCGTACCAGTGCTGCAAATAATCGAAGTAGATCAGCGTGCCACGATCTTTTTTCAAGCGCTCGATCGTAAATAGGCGTGGATGCTTCTGTACGGCAAACGATGCGACAAAAAAACCGATTTTGCGCAGCTGCTCGAAGGTGTAACGCCGCTCGATGGGGATATAGATTTGCACTCCTGTAGCCCCGGAGGTTTTCGGTATGGAGCGAATATTCATTTTATCGAGAGCTTCGCCTATTACTTCTGCGGCCTCCATAATACGCGGCTCGGGATCTAGTGTGGGGTCGATGTCTATCAGCCATTCTTCAGGCAACTGCTCACCTATCCGATGGAAGGAAGGATGGAATTCAAGGCAGGCCAAATTGCCCAGCCAAAGCAGGGTGGGAATGGAATCCAAATGTACATAATTAATGTCGTCGAGTACCGCTGTTTTAACAAAATGGGGGATAGGCTCGGGAGCGTTTTTTTGATAAAACGATTTATCGGCATAGCCGTTTGGAAAACGGATCGTCGTCAAATAACGATTGCGGGTGTAGTCTAATAGGTAGGGCGCTAGCTTAAGCAGCTTTTCCAAATACATGACTTTGGTAATGCCCATCTCGGGCCATAGCAGCTTATTCGGATTCGTGATCGTAATTTCTTCCCCTTCAATGATGACGGTCCCTTTACTGTGCTTGGATGTAGTTGCCATAAGAATGACTCCTCTCAAGAAATAGGGATGTTTCGTTTGGATTAGCCTGAAAGAAAGCGTTTCTACCCTATTATGGTCGTGGAGCAATGAATCCAAACATGAACAGGGACAGATGAAGCTTACTGAATCGCATGAAAAAGACCGGAGGATCTTCATAACGATCCGTTCCGGTCTTTCGTCTTACCAGCCAATGCTTAATCCGTCGCTTCGGGGATCGACTCCTCCGTACAGGAAGCCCTTGTCATCGATGCGTATGGCATGAGCATGCCCCATAACGGGATCGTAGTCCTCCACCGTACGCACCTCATGGCCTGCATTGCCCAAACGTTCCGCTACATCAGGATCAATTCGGCCCTCCAGCTTCAGCTCCTGCGACGCATTCCCCCAAGTGCGCCCCCATACAAACCGCGGTTCGCTGACGGCTTCCTGAGGGTGCATACCGTAATCGATCATACGAGTAATGATAGCCGTCTGCGTCTGGGGCTGACCTTCTCCGCCTTGAGTTCCATAGAGAATGGCAGGCTTCCCATTCTTACAAGCCAATGCGGGCATCAGTGTATGAAAGGATCGTTTGTTCGGCTGCAAGGAGTTGATGTGTCCCGGGTCGAGCGAAAAGAAGGAGCCTCTGTTCTGCAGTAGGACTCCTGTCTCTCCAGCAACGACACCTGAACCAAACTCAAAGTATAAGCTCTGGATAAACGATACAGCATTGCCATCTTCATCGACAACGGCTGCATAGGCCGTATCGCTTCCCATAGGCCGTCCGCCGTCTGGCGTCATTGCTGATTCCATCGAGATGGAATCGTACACTTGGCGAGCGTAGGTTGTATCCAGCAGTTTATCCAGCGGAATGCGGCTGAAATCAGGATCGGTCAGGACGGCATTGCGATCGAGGAAGCTGTGCTTCAGCGCCTCCACTAGCAAATGGTAATACTCGTACGATCCATGTTCGATTTGCTGCATATCGCAATGCTCCAAAATGTTCAAAGCCATCAGACCTACGAAGCCTTGCGAATTGGGCGGCACTTGATAAACGGTGTATCCTCTGTACGAACTGGATACCGGTGTTACCCAATTGCCGCGATGCGCGGCCAAGTCCTCCAGCGTAAGCAGTCCTCCTTGCTCAGTAAGGAAATACGCGATGGAATGGGCCAGCTTTCCGGTATAGAAAGCATCCCGTCCATGTTTCGCAATTTCACGCAGGCTGGCCGCCAAGTGACTTTGAACAAAGCGTTCTCCCGGTAGAGGGATCTTGCCATTGGGGGTATAGATTGTGGAGGTATGCGGGATCCTCGATAGCAGCTCATAATTGTTCAAGGTATGCTGGTATTGATCGTTCGTCATCGGAAATCCTTCGGTGGCGTATGCGATGGCGGGCTCAAGCACGTCCGAAAGCGTTAGCCTGCCATATTCGCGGAGTATGGCATCCCAGCTATCTACCATGCCAGGGACGGTAATGGCACTTCGCACGCCGCGAAAAGGGATGCTCGCCTCTCCAGCATATTTATCCATTGTTACACTCATGCCGGATCGGCCGCTGCCGTTATAGGCTCGCACCGCATCCTCGCGAGTGTTATAGCACAACCAAAAGGAATCTCCCCCGATGCCTGTCATATGCGGATACACGACCGCCAAACAGGCGCTTATTGCGATGGCGGCATCGTATGCGTTGCCTCCTTGCTGAAGAATACGGCTGCCTGCCATAGAAGCCAAATAGTGAGGACTTACAACCATCGTTTTCGTTCCGATGACGGATCGGTTCATGCAGGTGAGCTCCTTTGCTTTGAAATCAAATATTAGTGAAGTTTGTGTTATGTATAATGACATATTTAATACGGTAATGTGATATGTTAAACATTAACATAGTTCATGTTTAGCAGACAATAATAATTTTCATTATGATTGAAAATTTATTTACAGCCCATCATATGATAGTTATAATTGGTTTTATTCTTACGTTTCGAACGATTATGAAGTAATACTTATTACGAAATGAAAGTGGTGATTTATAGTGGATCAACTGATCGTTCCTTTACAGCCTGTTGTTGAATTGGATGAATACGATCGTAAAATTTTAGATGCGCTGCATGATAACGGTAGAATTTCTTACACGGACTTAGGCAAAGATATCGGGCTTTCCCGAGTTGCCGTACAAGCACGGATCAGCTCTTTAATGGAACAGGGAGTTATCGAGAAATTTACCGCTGTAATCAATCCGGGGCGGATCGGCATGAGCGTCTCCACCTTTTTTAATGTGGACATTGAGCCTCAGTATTTACAGCAGGTTGCGGAGAAGCTTTCCCAAGAGACAGAGGTCACGAGCCTGTATCATATGACAGGACCCAGCAAGCTTCATATGCATGGGATTTTCAATGATTTTCAGCAGATGGAGAAGTTCCTTGTTGAGAAGCTGTATACGATGCCAGGCATTGTTAGTGTAGACTGCCAAATGCTAATTAAACGGTATAAAAGCCGAATGGGAATGAAGCTTTAAGTTTTAGGAAAAGAAGGAGAACAGCTATGTGGATGACGTTATGGAATTTATTTATTGCTTTTGGAAGAGCTACAATGCTCGGATACGGCGGCGGACCGTCCATTATTCCGCTTTACCAGAATGAGGTTGTGAGGATGGGATGGATGAGCCCGGAGGAATTCGGGAACGCTTTGGCCTTTGGTAATGCCCTTCCTGGACCTATCGCTACGAAGCTGGCTGCTTATATCGGATTTAAAATCGCAGGCTGGCTGGGCGCATTCGTCGCGCTGTCTGCGGTCGTATTGCCGACGGCTTTATTGATGGTTGCACTCGTAGGCGTGATGATGAAGCTGCAGAACAACCCCATCATACGCGGAATGATCAAAGGAGTGCAGCCCGTTATTTTTGTCATGATGGCGATGCTTGCTTTTGATTTTGCCAAGTATGTATTCAAACCGAGTGAGGGCATAGTCAGCTTTCTGCCTTTTTTGCTGGGCGCTGGCTATTTCGTCATGGTGCAATATTTGAACGTGAATGCCGCTTGGGGAATCATAGCTTCATTAGTAGTAGGGGCGATCTTTTTTAGAGGCTAAGCTTAAAAGGAGAGGTTGCAAGAGGCAGCTTCAGAATGATCCGGCGATAGTTTGTCCATACTTTGGAAAAGACTAGTTTTCCGGAGGAAGTTATGCAATTAGAACCGATTATTCCTTTTGAGCCGGTTTCAACAGATAAGCTCCCGGAGGGAGAAGAATGGATAGCTCAGGTCAAATGGGACGGCGTCCGTATGTTAACCTATTATGATGGAACCCAAGCTAGATTGATTAACCGAAGGCTCAATGAACGGACGATGCAGTATCCTGAGCTGCAGGACGTAAAAGCCTATTGCACGGCAGAATCCGTTATTTTGGACGGAGAGGTTGTTTCACTTGAGGGAATGAAGCCTTCATTTCATCAAGTTATGAAACGTGATGGCTTGCGAAGCGCACAGAAGGTAAGAACCGTACAGCCGCATATACCAATAGTGTACATGATATTTGACGTTCTATTTGTTAATGGAGAATGGGTGAACGGTCAAAGTCTTCGTCAACGGCAGCAAATATTGGAGCAAATTATTAGTCCTATACCGCAAGTACAGCTGGTTCCTAGCTATAAGGAAATCGGCGGCCTTTATGAAGTCGTCAAGCAGCATCAGCTGGAAGGGATTGTATGCAAGGATTTGAACAGCGCCTACGCTTTTCGGGGCAAAGATCGGCGATGGATGAAAAAGAAGCTGTTCCAGGACACGATTGCTGTTGTGGGAGGAGTGACTTATAGGGCAGGCACGGTGAACGCACTGCTGCTCGGTTTATATGATGAAGAAGGAAAGCTCTGGTACATAGGTCATGCGGGTGCAGGCAAGATGACTGTACAAGATTGGAAGACAGTAACGGAGAAAGTAGATCAACTTAAGCTTGATAACAAACCATTCATTAATAACCCGGAAAGAAGCAAGGAAGCAGTATGGATAGAGCCTGTTCTTACGGTTAAGGTTCACTTTATGGAGTGGACTCACAATAGGACACTGCGCCAGCCAAGCATTCAATCATTTGTTGACGTTCCACCTTTGGAGTGTAGGTTATAAAGAGAAGCAAAGCCGACAATACGGTACCCTACCGGACATGTCGGCTTTTTTCTGCCATCTTGTTCATGCAGATCATGAGACGGTTTCTTCTTTAACTTTTCGTTTTGCTTTTGGCTTTTTCTCTTTAGAAGGGGCATCGGTTTCGGGCATTGGCTTCATGGCGTCCAGGCTGGCCTGCAGCGCAGACATCAGATCGATGACGTTCGTTTTATGCGGCTCAGGGGCTACACTGACCTGCTGACCGTTTACTTTTTGCTCTATGGCAAGAAGGAGGGATTCACGATAATCATCTTTATATTTTTCCGGCTCAAAAGGGGTTGTTAGTTGCTCGATCAGCATTTTGGCCATTTGCAGCTCTTTATCGTTCACATTGCTCTGCTCCGGCAAATTGGGCACTTGATCTATGGAGCGGATTTCATCGGGGTAAAATATGGTCTCCATGGCAATACAATTATCTATAACACGCACAGCAGCCAAGCTGCTTTTGGAACGGATGGATACTTTGGCGATGCCGATTTTGCCCGTTTGCTTCATAGCTTCCAGCAGAAGATTGTAGGCGTTAGCTCCTGTTTCATTTGGTGCCAAATAATATGTTTTTTGAAAGTAAATCGGATCGATATCGGTGAGCTGGACGAAATCGAGTATTTTAATTTCTTTCGTGACTTCTCCGTTCAGCTTCTCCAACTCATCCTTTTCAAATAATACGAAGGAGCCGGGCTCGTATTCATAGCCTCTGGCTATTTCCTCCCATTCGACCTCACGTTCGCAAGTAAGGCATTTCCTCACAAAATTGAGCGGTGTCGTGCATTCCTTGTGAATATAGCGCATCGAAATATCTTTATCCTCGGTAGCCGAAAACATTTTGACAGGGACGTGCACCAGACCGAAGCTGATGGCCCCTTTCCATACTGTATGCATAGTATTCCTCCTTAGAGTGCCTTTTCCTCATTTTGTGTCTCCTAATAACAGTATCCCCAAATGGGCAATTGTGTATGAATGAACGTGGTAAAGGGAGGGACATGCTACAAATAAGCGTGATGTGATGAAACAACGTCGTCGCTGCCGACAAAGGAGGAGCCAACCTATGGATAATGACAATAACTCGTTAACAGCGGGGCAAAAAGCTGCTCAAAATGAAGAAGATGAGGCTGCTGCCTTGACTACTGAACAGTCGAGTGCGACCGATACGCATCATCAAGGCCGGGAAGACTATTTTATGGATATAGACCGGATGGTTAACGAGGGATTGGGTGGAGGCTATGTCAGTCTTAAAAATGGTCTTATTGAGGAATCCACTACCGATACGATGGATCATCCCGAGTCCGTCCTTCACGAAGAAAAATCGGATTCATGAAGACTCCTCGTATCTTCGTAGTATCAAAAATGATTTACTGTAAAATAAAGCAGAGGTTTGAGGGGGTGTAACTTGGATGAAGCTATATCGCGCTCAAGAAATTTTGCAGTCTGAAGCCAAGATCGATGTGGAGCTGAACGGTGTCTCCGTATGGATTGACAGTGTGGACCCTGAGAAAGAAATGGCAAAGGTTCATGTGGAGCTTCAACCGGCTGACTCCAGGGTCGTTCCTGTGAAAGAGCTGCAAGAAATTCAATAAAAGCTTGCAGCCCTGCCTTTAAGTGCTTTTAGCACTTGAGGGCAGGGCTTTTTTTATTTGGCGATAAAACCAGCCATAGAACCCGGCCGCTCATCTTTGAAAGGCCTCGATAGAGGCTTGCTCACGTCGCGGCAGTGTATTGCTACGTATGGGGCAGAGGGCTATAATAGGGAGAACAACGTACGGAGGCGGTTTAAGATTGAGTTCTTTAGATGAATTTGCACTTATTCACAGGCTTACACAGGGCAAGCAGTCGTCAGCTTTCCAACAGGCTAGCGGCGTAGAAATCGGAATCGGAGACGATGCTGCGGTGGCACATCTGACACCCGGCTGTCAGCTCGTTATGACTTGCGATACGATGACAGAGCAAATCCATTTTAAAGATATCACGATGCGTAATCAGGATATCGGTTTCAAAGCGATGGCGGCAGCTGTAAGCGATATTGCGGCCATGGGAGCGATCCCTCGCTACGCGTTAGTTGCTGTGAGCTTTCCTAAAGGTACGTCCCAGACCAGGATTGAAGAAATCTATGAGGGATTGTACGAATGCGCAAATCGTTGGAGTGTCGTGATTGTTGGCGGAGACACGACTTCATCGGCAGGAGGGATTACAGTATCGGTAACCGTAATAGGCGAGGTCGAGGCAGGTAAAGCTTTACTGCGATCCGCTGCGAAGCCGGGGGATGTGCTTTTTACCACGGGAGAGCTGGGGCGATCTGCGGCAGGTCTTGATTTTCTGCTTACCCAAAACATTCCTAATAAACAGTGGAATGATGACCTCAACTGGGCGAGCAGGCAAACCCTTATTCAGGCACACTGCAGGCCGGAGCCGCAGGTTGAAGCGGGACAACTACTGCAGAGATCGGGTGTTTGTCATGCCTTAAATGATGTGAGTGACGGTTTGGCTAGTGAAGCTTGGGAAATTGCTGAGGCTTCGGACATCGGCATTGATCTCATAGAGGACCGTATTCCGATAGCGGATGAGCTGATGTCTTATTCGCAGCAGGTTGAGAAGGATCCTCTTGATTTCGTTTTGTTCGGTGGTGAGGATTACCAATTAGTAGGTACTATGCAGGCCGAGCATGCCATTACGATGCAAATGAAATTTAAGGAAGCGGGTCTCACGCTTCATATAATCGGTTATGTAAATGCCGAAACGAAGGGTGTTCGTCTTGTGCAAAGCAGCGGATACGTCTTACCTATTGAGAAAAAAGGGTATAATCATTTTTGAAGGGATGGATCCCAATTGACTGAATCGGCCTCATATCAATATCATGCTGACAATTTAGAGCAAACCGCTCAGCTGGCCGCGCAACTTGCCCGCCATTTTGTGCCGGGTACCGTAATAACGCTGGATGGCGACCTAGGTGCCGGGAAAACCGCACTTTCCCAAGCGGTAGCTAAAGCAATCGGGGTGCGTCATGTCGTGAACAGTCCCACGTTTACTATTATTAAAGAATATATGGGGGATCATCTTCCCTTTTATCATATGGATGTGTATCGCTTATCTCAGGATGAAGCGGATGAGCTTGGGTTAGACGAGTATTTCTACGGGGAAGGCGTTACTTTAGTGGAGTGGTCTTCGCTCATCGTTGATTTGCTGCCTCCCGACAGGCTGGCTATTACGATTGAAAACGTTGGTGATACGGAACGGGTTTTCCGATTGGCCCCTCATGGTCAGCCTTATGAACAGTGGTGCACAGAATTAAAGGAGAACAAAATATTGCTATGACGAATACACAGAATGCTTTACAAGGCACCTTGCTTGCCGTTGATACGTCAACCAGCTCAATGTCGCTTGCCTTAGTACGCGGTAGTGAGCTGCTCGGCGAAATAAACTCTAAAGCGGAGCGAAATCATTCCATTCATTTGCTTCCGCAAATTCAACAGCTGTTAACCGCTGCTGGCCTATCTGCAAAGGAGCTTAATGCTTTTGGTGTTGGTGTCGGTCCGGGTTCCTACACCGGTGTGCGTATTGGGGTGACAGCAGCCAAAACTTTTGCATGGACACATGGGATGGCTTTGCTTGCCGTTTCTAGCTTGGAGACCATGGCGCTTGGAGCGGCCGAAGCTTATTTATTAGGCGAGTCCGTTCATGAAAGAGATGGTGGTTCAAAGCTCAGCGCCCTAGAAACCGTTCAGAATCAAGCTCGGACTTTATGGATCGTTCCTATGATTGAAGCGCGTCGTGGACAAGCATTTACGGGGCTTTATCAGGTGTCGAATCAACAATGGAGCTGTTTGGAGTCGGACAGTATCCGTTTAATGTCAACATGGACGGAACAATTACTCCAGTGGACGCAATCGGGCAACGGGAACAAGCCGGATTGTATTATATTCGCAGGTGAAACGAAGCTGCATGGAGAAGTACTTCAACGTTTTTTTTTAGATTGGGAAGGGGAAGCAGCCGAACTGCAGCATGAGATTAGAGCGCGTCATATGGCCGAGCTTGCACAGGTCCGTTGGAGCGAAGGGCGAACTGAAGCTCCTCATGGACTAGTGCCCAATTATACACAGCTGCCTGAAGCAGAAGCTAAATTATTGGCCCAAAAATCGTAAGGGAGGCTTCTCGGTTGGATCAACTAGAGCAAAAGGATGAAGCATTAGGTCCTTTGGAATTTCGTTCTATGCAAATGGAAGATATTCCGGCCATATGCGATATAGAGCAAGAAGCGTTCACGACACCTTGGACGGCAGGGGCGTTTCAGAATGAATTAACAAACAACCAGTTTGCCCGCTATATGGTGATGGAATGCGACGGAGAGGTTGCAGGCTATGGCGGGATGTGGCTCATTATGGAAGAAGCACATGTAACTAATGTAGCAGTCAGGAAGCAATATCGAGGCAAGAAGCTTGGTGAACGTTTAATGCGCGAGCTGCAAAAAACGGCCAGCTTCTTCGGCGCTGTTCGCATGACATTGGAGGTTCGTCCTTCCAATCATATTGCCATAGGCTTGTATGAAAAGCTGGGCTTTTATTCCGTAGGTCTGCGTCGCGGCTATTATACCGACAATAAGGAAGATGCGATGATCATGTGGGCGGATCTGCCGAAATATAATCATAATTTGAATGAATTAACAGGGGATTTGTCATGAAAACAAATGATTCGCTGGAGCGGGATGAAGCTCTCGCCCAACAGAAACCGACTTATATACTAGCTATTGAGACAAGCTGCGACGAGACTTCGGTGGCTATTGTTCAGGACGGAACTATTATCTTGTCGAATGTGGTGTCCAGTCAGATCGAAACCCATAAGCGGTTCGGTGGTGTTGTTCCCGAGGTAGCATCGAGACAGCATGTGGAGAGCATTACTTGGATCATAGAGCAAGCCTTCGAGGAAGCGAAGCTGCGTCCAGCCGATTTGTCGGCCATTGCAGTCACACAGGGACCGGGCATGGTAGGCGCTCTGCTTGTCGGACTTGTGGCTGCCAAATCGTTGGCATGCGCATTAGAGCTTCCGTTGATCAGTGTTCATCATATCGCAGGGCATATTTATGCGAACCAGCTCGTTCATGAGCTGCAGTATCCTTTGGTTACCCTTGTCGTTTCCGGAGGTCATACGGAGCTGGTGTATGTGGAATCCGAAGGCAGCTTCCGAATCATCGGCCAAACGAGGGACGATGCTGCTGGCGAAGCTTATGACAAGGTTGCACGGGCGCTTAAGCTGCCGTATCCCGGCGGCCCTCATATTGACCGGCTAGCCCATGAAGGAGAAGAGGCGGTGCCTCTTCCTCGCGCCTGGCTGGAGCCGGATTCCTATGATTTCAGCTTCAGCGGGCTGAAATCGGCTGTGTTGGCCGTGCTAAATCAGGCCAACATGAAGGGCCAGCAGCTTGCGCCGCAAGCTGTAGCCAAGGGCTTCCAGGACTCGGTAATCGACGTCCTGGTGGAGAAGGCTAGCCGCGCCGTTCAAGCCTACGGCGCAAAGCAGCTGCTGTTGGCGGGCGGAGTCGCCGCCAACAA
>NZ_CP125098.1:7010000-7260000 GCF_030020805.1 Paenibacillus sp. RC67 | reverse complement strand
ATAGCTGCATTGGAGGCATACGAGGAGAACTGAAACATCTAAGTACCCTCAGGAGAAGAAAACAAAAGTGATTCCGTCAGTAGCGGCGAGCGAAAGCGGAATAGCCCAAACCAGAGGGCTTGCCCTCTGGGGTTGTGGGACGTCAATGTGCGAAAAGTTGGTTAGGTGAAGCGGTCTGGAAAGGCCGACCAGAGAGGGTAAAAGTCCTGTAGCCAAAAACGAACGTATCGCTAGACGGATCCCGAGTACCGCGAGACACGTGAAACCTCGTGGGAAGCAGGCAGGACCATCTGCCAAGGCTAAATACTCCCTAGCGACCGATAGTGAAGCAGTACCGTGAGGGAAAGGTGAAAAGAACCGCGGGAGCGGAGTGAAATAGAACCTGAAACCGTGTGCTTACAAGAAGTCAGAGCCCGTTCATGGGTGATGGCGTGCCTTTTGTAGAATGAACCGGCGAGTTACGTTCCCGTGCAAGGTTAAGGTGAAGAGCCGAAGCCGCAGCGAAAGCGAGTCTGAATAGGGCGACTTAGTACGTGGGCGTAGACCCGAAACCATGTGATCTACCCCTGTCCAGGGTGAAGGTGCGGTAACACGCACTGGAGGCCCGAACCCACGAATGTTGAAAAATTCGGGGATGAGGTGGGGGTAGCGGAGAAATTCCAATCGAACTTGGAGATAGCTGGTTCTCCCCGAAATAGCTTTAGGGCTAGCCTCGGGAGATGAGTAGTGGAGGTAAAGCACTGATTGGGTGCGGGGCCCGCCAAGGGTTACCAAGTCCAGTCAAACTCTGAATGCCACATACTTTCATCCCGGGAGTCAGACAGTGAGTGCTAAGATCCATTGTCAAGAGGGAAACAGCCCAGACCATCAGCTAAGGTCCCCCAGTGTGTGTTAAGTGGGAAAGGATGTGGAGTTGCACAGACAACCAGGATGTTGGCTTAGAAGCAGCCACCATTGAAAGAGTGCGTAATAGCTCACTGGTCGAGTGACTCTGCGCCGAAAATGTAACGGGGCTAAACACGCCACCGAAGCTATGGCTAGGACAGTAATGTTCTTGGGTAGGGGAGCGTTGTATGTAGGTTGAAGGTGTACCGTAAGGAGCGCTGGACAGCATACAAGTGAGAATGCCGGTATGAGTAACGAAAAGACAAGTGAGAATCTTGTCCGCCGAAAGCCTAAGGGTTCCTGAGGAAGGCTCGTCCACTCAGGGTAAGTCGGGACCTAAGGCGAGGCCGAAAGGCGTAGTCGAAGGACAACAGGTTGAAATTCCTGTACCACCGTGAACCGTTATGAGCAATGGGGTGACGCAGAAGGATAGTGACGCGGGCTGATGGATGCCCGTCCAAGCAGAGAGGCTGATGTGTAGGCAAATCCGCACATCGTTAAGGCTGGTCTGTGATGGGGAGCGAAAATTGCAGTAGCGAAGGTCATGAGTTCAGGCTGCCAAGAAAAGCCTCTAGCCAGGGAGAAGGTGCCCGTACCGCAAACCGACACAGGTAGGCGAGCAGAGCATGCTAAGGCGCGCGGAAGAACTCTCGTTAAGGAACTCGGCAAAATGACCCCGTAACTTCGGGAGAAGGGGTGCCTCGGTAGGGTGAATAGCCCGAGGGGGCCGCAGTGAAAAGGCCCAAGCGACTGTTTAGCAAAAACACAGGTCTGTGCGAAGCCGCAAGGCGAAGTATACGGGCTGACGCCTGCCCGGTGCTGGAAGGTTAAGGGGAGTGGTTAGGGAGCAATCCCGAAGCTATGAACCGAAGCCCCAGTAAACGGCGGCCGTAACTATAACGGTCCTAAGGTAGCGAAATTCCTTGTCAGGTAAATTCTGACCCGCACGAATGGCGTAACGACTTGGGCGCTGTCTCAACGAGAGATCCGGTGAAATTTTAATACCTGTGAAGATGCAGGTTACCCGCGACAAGACGGAAAGACCCCATGGAGCTTTACTGCAGCTTGATATTGGACTTTGGTACGATCTGTACAGGATAGGTGGGAGCCTGAGAAGCATGAGCGCCAGCTTGTGTGGAGGCGACGTTGGGATACCACCCTGATCGTATCGGAGTTCTAACCCGCGGCCGTGAACCGGTCGGGGAACAGTGTCAGGTGGGCAGTTTGACTGGGGCGGTCGCCTCCTAAAAAGTAACGGAGGCGCCCCAAGGTTCCCTCAGAATGGTTGGAAATCATTCGAAGAGTGCAAAGGCATAAGGGAGCTTGACTGCGAGACATACAGGTCGAGCAGGGACGAAAGTCGGGCTTAGTGATCCGGTGGTACCGAATGGAAGGGCCATCGCTCAACGGATAAAAGCTACCCTGGGGATAACAGGCTTATCTCCCCCAAGAGTCCACATCGACGGGGAGGTTTGGCACCTCGATGTCGGCTCATCGCATCCTGGGGCTGAAGTAGGTCCCAAGGGTTGGGCTGTTCGCCCATTAAAGCGGTACGCGAGCTGGGTTCAGAACGTCGTGAGACAGTTCGGTCCCTATCTGTCGTGGGCGTAGGAAATTTGAGAGGAGCTGTCCTTAGTACGAGAGGACCGGGATGGACGTACCGCTGGTGTACCAGTTGTTCCGCCAGGAGCACGGCTGGATAGCTACGTACGGACGGGATAAGCGCTGAAAGCATCTAAGCGTGAAGCCCCCCTCAAGATGAGATTTCCCAGTATGTAAGACCCCTTGAAGACGACGAGGTTGATAGGTTCGGGGTGGAAGCACGGCAACGTGTGGAGCTGACGAATACTAATCGGTCGAGGGCTTATCCAAGATTCTGTGATGTGTACAACATGCAGAAGTATTAGCTCAACAAACGCGCATTTATTTCGTATCTAGTTTTCAAGGAATAAGCCTTGAGCTGCATGTCCTTTTTAAGGAAGGATATTTTCTCGCAGCGATTTCGAAGAAGTAATCCTTCGAAAAAAGCGTATGCTTACGAAGACAGTTTTGCTAAAGCAAAGCTCTTAGTTTGGTGATGATGGCGGAAGGGAACCACGCGTACCCATACCGAACACGAACGTTAAGCCTTCCAGCGTCGATGGTACTTGGACCGCAGGGTCCTGGGAGAGTAGAACGTCGCCAAGCAAAAAGCAGTTGATCTTTTAATCAGATCAGCTGCTTTTTTTGTGCGAAATTTTAATATCTTACATAATAATGATACATAAAGGCCGTTTCAGCAGAGAGATGCAGAAACGGCCTCTTGTTTTATCCTTTTGTCAGTCGATAAGTGTGACCTCCCAAGGCTTCGAAAATAATACATTCATGATCTGTCGTATCGATGTTGATATTCATCCTCTTCCCTGTAGCGAGTTCAACAAGTACAACCTTTTCCCCAGGCCATGGACTCATGATCTGACACGCTGAAGAACGACGGGCCTCGATTTCGACTACGGTCACACCAGCTGCGGTACGTGCAGCGGATATCCAAAAACCACCGCGAGCCTGGAATTTTCGGAATGAAATTTCTGCCCAATCCGGTACAGCCGGGAACAAATGAATACGTCCGCTACGGCTGTTGATGACCCGTTCCGGATCCTCATTAATCGCTCGGCATAGATCGTCATAGGTTTCGATTGATCTAGGATGTGAACCATCGACAGAAGGGAACCTGTCCTTGCACTCTCCTAGTAATACATAAATCGGGCGGTTATGTCCTGCAGGCACACTTCGAGCTGTGCGAAGCATGATTTCCTTTGCTTCCTGTCCGCTATCCAGATGAATTTCATCAGCTAGAGTAGTAGGATAAACGCCGATGTACCAAGGATGACAGCCTCTAGACCAGCGCGGTTTAATACCAGGAACACCTGCATAAATGAGACCCTCTTCTGTCTCGAAAGTCGGATATGGAGGCAGATGATCGGCAGCATGCAGCCAGTCCGCTTTCAAATCCGGGTCAATGTTCAAATAGTCCGCCAGCTCGGCAGCCCTGCGAAAGGTCCAACGGAACATGGAGATCGCACTGATTGTATCTCTGCTGTATTCGAACTTCGGTTGGATTCCCCAGCTTTCCGCTTCGACTGTAGGGACGATGTGGAAGAGACCGTCATCTTGCAGCTCGATGTAGGCTGCATAAAAAATAGCCAGATCACGCAAAGCTGGGTAAAGCAGTCTATGCAGCAAAGCTTCATCCGCGGCGTAATCCCACATATCCCATAGCACTTTGAGCACTTGAGCCCCCGTATCTAAACACAATTCTAACGTCGAATTAGTATGAACATAACGGTCCGGCTTGATCGGGGGCAAATACCCGTGAACAAGTATCATGCCAGGGAGACCATACACTTCGGAAGCATTTTTTCGTGCTGCCGGGAGCCAGTGCTCCACTAGCTGCCACCACATAGCTAGCGAGTCTTCTCGTGAACGAACGACCGTGGGAGTGTAGAATAGCTCGTTATAGCAGGGCAGGCTGTGCCATGGCTGTATGTCGGTTTCAATGCCCGCGTAGGAGGCGCTGGCCTCAAATTTTCGTGCATCCGTTTGGCAGCCGCCGCTGTGTTTGCACGCCCAACTGTTGAATAGATGGGTTATTTCTTTTTCATAATGCGAATCTCCGGGATAAAGAACTCTTCCATTTTCTCTCTTATCGTACAATGCTCTATACCAGTCTTCGTTCTCCTCAAGCAGAGCCTCAAATCCATCGGCTTCAGCTTTCAACAGCTCTTGCTTGGCCTTTTCCATAATGTCCGCAGCATCATTGGAGGTGATAATTACGGAATAGATCGTTGCGTGACCTGAACCATTTCCCTGTAAGGTCGCAGTCGCAGCAGCTCCAGAAGCTTGACGAATATATTCATAGTCCTTCTCATGGAATTTCCAGCCCTCATCGGAATGAGGGAGAGTTCCTAAATCGAGGCCATTCTCAACAGTATCCAAGTCTGCTTCGCTATCGCTTATAAGCCCCATCAGCACATACTCGAAGCCATTGGGAAACGTTTTTTCAGCCGGAAGCATTTGCTTAATCCAAAAAAATCTGCCTTCATAGCCACTCGTTGGAGGTTCAATCGGCCCGTTCCACTCTGCCTCATCTTCATAGTTATAATACTCGATAGGCTGATCACTATTTCTTGGCTGATATACGGGCTGACGCTCATGCAATGGTTTAAATTCTGTTCCTTCGGCATTCATGTACATGCGGTGAGCTTGATCCCTATGACGGTAAAAGCGGAAGGAGAGAGGCTGGGATAACCCAGCAAACTCTGTCCGCATGGCTATGACGCTGCGCCTCATGGAGAGAAGAACATCCAACTGAAGCGATGAATTCCCATGAACCATAGTGCTGTGGGTTAAGCCGTTGCTGCAATGCTGTGTTGTTTCCGTTGGTTCACTGCCTATGAAGTCATTACAACGAACCATAATTTGCCCAACGGGCTTTTGACAAGGAAACGGATAGGCACGAAATGCAGCATAAGGCTCTCTGCGTCCGCCTCTTGGATCAAGTGTTCCATAACTGGGCCTTGTATTGCCTGTTGGCTGAATATCTTGAAAGCCATCATTCTCCTCGGAAAAGGCGCCTTCACGAATTTCCTGTATCGTTAAAATGGACGGATTGGCGATTCTGCGATCGAAGATATCCGACTTAATCATACTTAAAGTAATTTGCTCCGGTGGGCCCCATAACGCCGCTTTAATGGACGGATGATTCAGATATAGCTTCGAATCCATGGACCAGGCCGCTTGAGGCTGAGGGCAGGTTGGGTGCAACGTTCTGCTGATTTGCACTTGCTTGGCCATTTCCTTAAGAGGAAGATGGCCTTGCCACGGCAGCTGATTCATCCTATTTGGTACCTCCTTGGGCTTTTGCATCGGTCAAGGCTTTGTTGATGGCTTCTTCCGCTTCCCGCAGCGCCGAGTTGATATCCATATTATTTTTGAGCATTTTATCGAACGTATTGCCAGGTATTCCGGCTACATCGGCGAACGTCAAGCCTGCATCACGGATAGGGGAAGGGGCTGCGTAACGATTATAGAAGACCGCCTGCAAATTTTTCCCCTTTAACGATTCGATATCCTGACCGAACACGCCTTGGATTTTTTTATCTGTCAGAGGGGTGAGCAATGCTTTTTTCGATAATTGCGTCTGAACTTCATCCGACAACAGGTAAGCGATTACATCAAAAGCTTCGTCTTTATGCTTGGATTGCTTAGTCACATACATCGAGTAGAAGTTAGGCTGGAAACCGACCTTCGGAGCATCCTTGAACACAGGGGCAGCTAAAATATCCCAGTTCGTGGTTGGGTTTTTCTGAGACCATGTGATCAGTTTCTCCGTAACGTTCAAGTCCATTGCTTCGGTTCCACCGGCAAACTCTCCAGGGATCGAAATCTCATTGTTAGGGATATCGTAAATTCGTTTGAAGTTAGCAAATAGATCCTTCCAGGCATCGGTATTGACGGCGGCTTTGTCTTCCTTCTCATTCATGAAGCCTAACGATCTTTGATTGTACTTGAACACTAATGGGCTATTGTAACGAAGACCTACATAATTCACACCGTTATCCGCGCGGGACACTTTGCGGGCAATATCGTATACCTCATCCCAAGTTACGCCATCCTTCGGATAAGGAACGCCAAATTTATCGAAAATATCTTTGTTATAGCCCAAGATCAAGTTGCTTCCCATAAAAGGAAGCCCGTACAGCTTTCCATCGCCCCAGTTCTTCAAAACCTGAACGACGGTCGGATCCAGCCGATTTATATCAAAATTATGCTTCTTGATGAGCTCGGTCAGATCGTAGTTGAGATCATTCGAAATAATTCTTGGCCTCACATTAGTGCTGCTCTCCAGAATGATATCGGGGATTGTGCCAGCAGCTATCAAATCAGGGTAGTCCTGACCTTTTCCCTTATGAATATGCTCTACTTTAATATGCGGGAATTTGGCTGTAATAAAATCGCCGATCTCTTTAGAGAAGTTTTCTTCATTAGCGTAGTTTCCGTTCTGGGCCGTATAAAATAATAGCGTAAACGGAGTGTTGTTTTTAGCGACTTCGGCTTTACCCGTATCCCCCGTACTGCCGACGGCGGAACTGTCTTTCGTACTGCAACCAGACATCATGACAGCTGTGACAAGGAACAAGGATGTAACTGCTTTTTTGTTTAACAAAGTGAACCCTCCCCATTTTTTACTACATGGATTTGAATTCATCTTATAGTAAACTGAATATCACAATGTCATAGAAAAGTATCAAAATGCTATCCTACATCTGGTAGCGCTTACATTGCGGGTATTATTTTTCTCTTGCCTGATGAATGAGCTTCTTGAAACCCTCTGCGTACTGATGAGGAGTCATACCGAATTTTTTCTTAAAAGAATAGATAAGATAGGATGGGGAATGAAAGCCGGTCTCCACACTGATCTGTTTGATGGATAGATCTTGTGAATGAAGAAGTGCCCGCGCTTCCTCCAGTCTTTTTTCCATGGTATATTCGGTTATCGTTTTGCCGATTTGTTCTTTGAAGAGCTTGGATAAGTAGTTAGGTGATAAATGTAGGTCGCGTGCCAGATCTTCCATTTTAAATTGCGTTTTATAATGATCGTTGATCCATTTCAAAATGTTGTTAATATGCTGCGTTGAGCCCTGGGTAAACGGTTCGTGGGACAGCTCTTCGGACATATACAGCTTTCTTTGAAAATAGGAAAAAAAATGATAGGAAAACAGCAGCACGGCTTCCCGATGCATGATCTCCGGACTGGTGGACAATATCTCATTCAAATCATCGAATCCGTGGTCAAGGTGCGTAACCTGATCATCGGTCAAATAGAACAGCTGCCGACTCATTTTATTATCGATAATTTGAGTCAGGAACGAGGAAAGGTAAGGGAACAAAGCAGCGTATTGCTCGATGAACGACACCTTCATTTTGAGTACACTGCGGGTATAATCCGGAGGCGTATCCATGCGCATGTAATGGATCTGAAATGGTTTGATCAAGATCAAGGTATGGGGACGTACTTCAAAAACACAGTCATTGATGATGAATTTTCCGCTACCCTCATGGATATACAATATCTCTAGTCCATCATGTGCGTGGAAATGTTCGACAGATGCGGTGTACGTATGTCTGTAATTAAAAAGGTATAGATTGTCTATCCACCTTCTAAATTTCACGATTTGCATCCGTAGTACCTCCGATCCTTTTATCAAGGGACTCTATTGAGCTAAAAAATGATCTTTATTATTTCAATAAAAAGAGGACAAAAACCTTTGTTCCAATAAGAAATATTGTAGAATTTTGTAAAAAAAAGTTTGTGAAATAAAATTTCAAAAAAGTATTTACTTTGAGAAATTTTATTTTATAATGATATTGTAAATGTTCTTTTACTTATTGAAAAGAAACGAGCACAAAGGAGATACCTGTATGTTAAACGGCGGTCTTATAGGAATAAAGGAAGCGCTGCAAACGTTAAAGCCTACGGAGCAGAAGGTCGCTCAATACATAGTGGATCATCCTGAGACAGTCGTCAATGCCTCGGTGCAAAAGGTAGCGGAACTGGCAGGAGTTAGTGAAGCCACTATTGTAAGGCTGGCCCGATCGCTTCATTTAAAAGGGTTTCAAGAGCTGAAGCTTCGTATCGCGGCGGATCTCGCCAAGTCGGTTCATTCGGAAATTCATTCTTACCAGGAAATTCAAATAGACGGATCGGTACAGGAGTTAATCCAGTCCATCTCGCATAACAACACGTTATCGATTCAAGATACGCTGACCGTGCTTTCTCCGAAAGATGTGGAGAGGGCGATAGACTGCTTGAGCAGTGCAAGAAGAGTTTATTTCTTTGGAGTGGGAGCCTCCGCAGTCATTGCCCAGGACTTCAAGCAAAAGCTATCCCGTATTAACCGTTGGTGTGAGGCGGCCCCGGACTTTGATTCCCAAGCGACGCTGGCAGCTAACATGACCAAGGATGATGTAGCTTTCGGAATTTCTTATTCCGGTCAGACGGAAAATATTATTCAATCGTTAAAAATTGCGAAAGAATCCGGTGCGACTCTCATTTCTCTAACGAAATTCGGAAGCAATCCGGTAGCTGAAATGGCGGACATTCGTTTATTTACGAGCTCCCTCGAACAAAGTATACGGAGCGGTGCGATGGCATCGAGGATCGCACAGCTGAACGTCATCGATATTCTTTATGTAGGCATAGCGAGTCGTACCTACGAGGAAAGCATTCAATCACTGGAAAGAACGCGTAAAGCGGTTAGCGGGTCGAAGCGAAATGGATAACATCGTACAACTCATTGAAAGCTGGGTAGTAGACGGGAAAATTCCCGGGGCCGTCGTCGATATCTCGCTTGGCGGTCAAACGATATTGCAGCAGGCGTTTGGAGGCTATAGGCTTTCAAACTCCGAAGAAAAGAAAGCGTTATCAAACGACTCACTCTTTGATATCGCTTCGTTAACTAAAGTTACAGCAACGCTGCCCGCTGTCATGCTGCTGGTGTCCCGAGGGCACATGGCACTCGAAGATTCAGTACAGCGCTACTTTCCGGAGTTTCACCATCCTCAGGTCACCATGCAGCATTTGCTGCAGCACTCCTCTGGTCTTCCGCCCGATTTGGCTGGGATGGAAAGAAACACACCTCGAAACGTGATGCAGGAACTGTTTGAGCAGGATTTGATCTATGAACCGGGGACGCAAGTGAAATACAGCGACTTGGGATTTATTCTATTAGGTGCCGCTGTTGAAAGGGTGACGGGAGAGAGACTGAATGACTTCGTCCGTCGTGAAATTCATCTTCCGCTGGGAATGACCAGTTCGGGGTATTTGCCTGAAGAGGCTGAAAAGTATCGCATGGCTCCAACAGAGGAGTATAAAGGAACATTCATCCATGGAGAGGTGCATGACGAGAAGAGCTATCAGCTTGGCGGAGTATCAGGAAGCGCGGGGCTGTTCGCGACAGCGGGCGACTTGGCACGGTACGGGAGAAGCTGGCTTTCAACGAACCCGAGCGTACTGCCAGCGAAGTGGCGTAACGAATGTACAGCTGAGCCATTTCTCGGGCGCGGGCTTGGATGGGAAGTATGGCACGGACAGTCGTCCGCTCCAAGCTGCAGCAGTCATTGGCCTCACGGCAGCTTTGGACATACCGGATTTACAGGAACAAGTCTTTGGATTGAACCGCAAAGCGAGCTCGTAGTCGTGTTCTTAACGAATGCAGTTCATTACGGAAGAGCTACCCCGATAAGGCAGCTGCGGCCGCTTTTACATCAAAGTATTTATTCCTCGATTCATGGGGTTAAATAAAAAATAGAAGAACAATAAAGGGAGGAATAATCACAATGAAACATGTTTCTCTGGTTCTTGCAGCAATATTAGCGGCGTCACTGGCCGGGTGTAGCTCTTCGAATACACCGGCTGCTACCACAGCTCCAAAGGATAACAAGGGGGAAGCAACAGCACAACCACCGGCACAAAAAGTGAAGCTGACGATGGGAAGCTGGAGGACGGAAGATAAGGAAGCCTACGAAAAAATCATTAAAGAGTACCAGAAGAAAAATCCAAACGTAGAAATCCAATTCTCCCCGACCAAAAGCACGGAGTACAATACGGTGCTGAACACAGCGCTGCAAACGGGCAGCGGCCCGGATATTATTCAGCTTCGTCCTTATGCGGCGGGAATTGCTCTAGCCGATGCGGGATATTTGGAGCCGCTTGATTCAATCAAAGGTTTAAGCGTGATGTCGAAGGATACATTGTCAGCAGCAACCGGTAAAGATGGCAAGGTATACGGCGTTCCGACGGTATTCAGCTCGACACAAATTTTTTATAACAAAAAGATCTTCAAGAAGTTCAATATTGAAGAGCCAAAAACATGGGAAGAGTTGATCAAGGCAGCGGATACGCTGAAGCAAAATAAAGTGACACCATTTGCCTTCGGCTCCAAGGAAGGCTGGATTCTTTCCTTGACGCATGGAGCGCTCGGCCCTGGTTTCTATGGCGGTACGGACTTTGTAAAGAAAATTACATCAGGTCAAACGAACTTTACGGATAAAGCATTCGTCGACTCCATCCAGATGATGCAAGGATTAACCAAGTATTTCCCTGACAATTACGTAGGCATTTCGATGGATGACATGCGCAATCTGTTCGTCACAGAGCAGGCAGCGATGATGGTCATGGGAGACTGGGAACTGGCTGTTATGAAGAAGATGAATCCTGCGCTGGAAATGGATGTATTCCCTGTTCCGGCTCCTGCGGGCGGTAAAGCGACGGTAACGACTTGGGTAGACGGTTCGTTCTCCGTCAATAAAACGTCCAAAAACAAAGCGGAAGCGATGAAGTTTATTGAGTTCATGACGACCAAAGAGTTCGGCCAGCTTGTAGCTAGCGAACTGATGAAGCCAAGCACGATTCCTGGTGCAGAAGCTACGGATCCGACGGTAACGAAAATTTCTAAATTTGCAAACAGCATTTCTACTCCTTATATGTTTGTCGTTCATTTCAGCTCAGGCACTCCGACCACTAAAGTGACACTGGAAACGGCCCTGCAAGGCTTGTATTTAAACAAGCAAACACCGCAGCAGGTAGTTGAGGAAGTGCAAAAAAGCGCGGACACCTGGTTTAAACCAGCAGCAAAATAATTGACAATACAGATGGAAAAGGCGGCGAGGCGCAATGAATGGAACCAATGTCCAACTGCAAGCACCAAAGCATAAGCCTAAATCATTCGACTGGAGAAAAGGATTTATTCATCTGTTTCCAATTCCGGCCCTCGCCGTCTTCACACTGTTCATTGTGTACCCGATTCTGGCTGCATTCAGCTACAGCTTGTTCGATTGGCAGGGGTTAAAGAAGGGTGCTTTTCTCGGGATTGGAAATTTCGTGACGTTGTTTACGAAGGAACCGTTTAATACTTATTTTTGGAACTCCCTCGGACACAACGTGTACTACTTCGTTCTCGAGATGATAGTGATGAACGGCATAGCGTTCGTATTGGCTTATATTATTTTCTCCAAGGTAAAGGGTGCCGAGCTGTTCAAAATAGCTTACTTTTTACCAAGGCTGCTGTCCGTTATCGTGGTAGGTTTTCTATGGAAGCTGCTGTTGAATCCTAATTTCGGCGCGGTCAACCTATTTCTCAAGCAAGTCGGCCTGGAGACATGGGCTAGACCATGGCTTGGGGAGCCTGTTACTGCACTAACGGCTATCATCCTGGCGAACTGCTGGTTCGGGATCGGATTCTCGGTTTTAATTTTTCTGGCAGGACTGCATTCGATCTCACAGGAAGTGCTTGAGGCGGCTCGATTGGACGGTGTAAAAGGCTTCAGGATGATCCGCTCCATCGTATTGCCGATGATGATGCAATCGGTCGTTATCATTACTGTATTCACGTTCGTGCATGCTTTTGAAGCGTTTGAGCTGGTATATGCGATGCAAGGGTCGCAGGGAGAACCGGTTCATTCAACGGATACACTCGCTGTGTTCTTCTACCGTACCGCATTCGGATCCTCCAGTGGCGATGGCACTGCGGTCGGTCTCGGTTCGGCTCTGGCGGTTACGTTATTCTTTATTATTGCATCGTTATCAGCGCTCTTTATGGCAGTTATGAAAAAAAGGGATATCGAGTAGGGGGGCTTACGTTGAAACAATCCATTGGAATTCGCATGGTCCAGTACGTTATAGCTTGCCTGTTTGCGGTCATCAGTCTCTACCCGATATTCCTCATGCTGCTGTCGTCACTGAAGACGAATATCGAAATTTTCAAAAATCCGTTTACTTTGCCTAATGTGTGGAGCTTGGCTGCATACCGTAAGCTGCTTGAACAGGTTCGTTATTTCGACTACTTCTGGAACAGCGCTGCGGTCAGCATCATATCCGTCGCATTGATTGTAGTATTTGGCGCACTGGCCTCGTTTTATATCGCCCGGTTTTCTTTCAAATGGAATAGTGCGCTGTTCTTCTACTTTTTGCTTGGGATGATGATACCAATCAAGCTGGGGATTGTGCCGTTGTTTATGCTGATGAAAAATTTGCAGCTGCTGAACTCGCAATTATCGCTAATTCTTGTGTATACGGCGATAGGGCTCCCCTTGTCGGTTCTCATATTGACAGGCTTTTTCCGGACATTGCCTAAGGAGCTGGAGGAAGCGGGGAGAATCGATGGTTGCTCGAATATCAATATATTGCTGCGTATCATAGCTCCACTTATGAGACCGGCACTGGGTACCGTGATGATCATGAATTTTATTACAGTTTGGAACGACTTTTTCTTTCCGTTAATCTTTATTCAGGAGGAAGCAAAGAAAACGATTCCTGTCGGAATGCTTACGTTGTTCAGTGAGTATTCCACCGATTGGAGCGTGTTGTTCGCTGGACTGACGCTTTCTTCACTGCCCATGATTCTTTTGTTCGCGGTGGCTTCCAAGCAGTTTATGGAGGGAATGACTGCGGGGGCCGTCAAATAGTATTGCTGCAATAACAAGCTGTGGCCGTGTTCCGGTAAGGGATCGAATGTCATGCTTTGCTGAGAGGGGGATTGCGGCCTAGTGAATATGGAGGAACAAGCTTCTGAAGAGTTAAGGAATCAAAGATATATCGGTATCGATGGTGGTGGAACCAAGACCGCTTGCATGATCGGTGACGGTTGTGGCCGTATATTGACTGCATGCTATGGAGAATCGAGCAGCATCAAATCCCGTCCTTGGGATGAAGTAAAGCGTGTGCTTAAAGAGCTTATCGAGCAGGCGATGGAGCTATCTCAGAGTGAGGAGTCTCAGCTGGCAGGAGTATTTCTTGGGTTGGCTGGGGCTGATCGACCTGAGGAGAGGAAGCGGTTATACTCGTTCATGCGTGAGCTCTTGGCCGATCAGGTGGCAATAACGATTCATAATGATGCGATTACTGCCTTGGCTGCGGGTACCTGGGGAGAAGCAGGCATAGTTCTCATCTCGGGCACAGGCTCGATTGCATACGGCTATTTGCCGGAAACAGATACGTATGTTCGCGTAGGCGGATGGGGGTATTTGCTGGGAGATGAGGGAAGCGGCTACGATATTGGAAGACAGGCCTTAATAGCTGTGATGAAAGAACATGATGGGCGAGGTAGGAGGACACAGCTGACGGAACGATTATTGGACTATTGGTCACTTCCGGACCCTAATCAGATCATCAGCTATGTGTACAGTCAATCCAATGTACGTACTGTAATTGCCGATGTGGCGAAATGGACATTGATGACAGCAGAGCAAGGGGATGAAATAGCGGAAAAGATTGTTCAAGCGGCTATCGCCGACCTTGCCGAGCTTGCCGTTACGGTAAAACAACGGTTGGCGGTATTGCAGCCGGCTGCGGATGTATCCCATTTGCCGCTTGTCTTGAGCGGCGGGCTGTTCTCGAATGATTGGTTTATGGAGCGGCTGTCGGCTGATAAAGCTATCGCAGCAAGTGGATTGAGCTTAAGACGGTTGAGTATCCCACCGGCAGCCGGCTGCTATATGCTTGCGTTAAAGCAGGCGGGAATACAAATTACGGATACAATCAAGCAGCATATTGCGGACTGGGAGACAGGAGGGGAAGCGTAAGTTGGATAACAGCACAGTACAACCGGTAACCGAGCAGCGGAATGCAAAATCAGACCATTTAGATCGACTTAGCGTTCCTGAAATTATCCAATTAATGAATGAAGAGGATCGGACGGTTGCTTATTCCGTGCAGCAGTCTCTACCGCAGGTTACCCGGGCTGTTGAAGCGATTGTGGAAGTGATGAAGCGTGGAGGCAGACTGTTCTATATTGGAGCTGGAACAAGCGGAAGGTTAGGCGTATTGGATGCTTCTGAGTGTCCGCCGACATTCGGCGTTGACAGGACGCTTGTAACGGGACTGATTGCTGGCGGAGAGATAGCCATCACGACGGCGATTGAGAATGCGGAGGATGACGAGGAAGCGGGAGCCAAGGAAATTGAAGCGCAAATAACGGCTAGTGATGCTGTGGTTGGCATTGCGGCCAGCGGCCACACGCCTTATGTCATCGGAGCTATCCGACGTGCCCGCGAGCTAGGGGCATTGACAGCTGGCGTATCCTGCAATACAGGTGCAAAATTAAGTCAGGCTGCAGAATATGCCATTGAAGTTCCGGTTGGACCGGAGATAGTGACAGGCTCTACCCGCCTGAAGGCGGGAACGGCAACGAAGATGGTGTTGAACATGATTACGACGACGGCGATGATCAAGCTGGGTAAAGTGTACGGCAACCTGATGGTTAATGTACAGGCGACGAATGAAAAGCTTCGCGATCGGGTAGTGCGGATCGTAAGTGAAGCAGCTAAGGTGGACCGTGAAGTGGCAGCCGCCTTTACTCAGCAAGCCGAAGGAGACGCGCGGGTCGCGATCCTGATGATCCTCTTCAGTATAGAGAAAGAGCAAGCGCTAGAAGCGCTGACGGAGTGCAGCCAGCATTTTGGCGACGCAATGAAATGGTTAGAGAGCAGAAGCTTGGCCTAGACGGTCAGGCTTTTTTTCGGTATGTTTCGTAATATGAAAATGTGTTAAGGAGGATATCGTAGTATGAATATTATTTCAAAACGATAATCCAGGAGCGGATGCGTATCTCAGGAATTATGATGATTTTTTTAATTTTAAAAGGGGAGACTGAAACGATGTAAAGCGTCGTTAGACATTCCAGACAAATCAGATAAAAATTTAAACGGCCCCTTTGCAGAAGAACTGGACGGAGCCGTTTGGTGGGGTAGTATCATTTATTCTCTTGTTGAGTATCAATTACAGAGCAGCTTCCCGGGTAACCGTCGTTTTGGATCATTTCATCCAAATGCTCCCGCATCTCTTCATCCCCAGCTCTATCGGCCACAAGCTTGGCTGGTGGCTGACGAAACTCTACATGACCCTTCGGTTTTATGTCTGTCATTAAGATCACTCCTTATGATTTGTTCCCTGCCGGGATATCAAAGTGCACTAGGAAAGAATAGAACGTGCACACATTCAACTAAAGTTCCCTACTGAGTTGGCTTTATTCATGAGGATCGCCAGTATACCGTGATGCAGATGAAACAAAAAAACGCGAAGGAGCGGCAGTATCCGCTCCTTCGCGCTTGAGTATTTATAGATAAGTCCTTTTGATTTTCTTACACGGTAGCAATTACGTGTTAGCGAATTACTCGTCCTTGAACCCAGACGCGTTCCAGCTCGAGCTCTTTGTTCAGCAGCAGCACATCCGCTTGCTTGCCTGCCTCAATCACTCCGGTCTCGGAATCAATACCAAGTCTACGAGCCGGGGTACCGCTTGCCATCCGGCTTGCATGCTCTACACTAATGCCGACTTCGCTTACGGCATAGCGGAACGCTTCGATCATGGTCAGTGTGCTGCCTGCCAGGCTGTCGCCTTCTTTAAGCCGCGCTACGCCGCCGTTCACAATAACATCGAGACCGCCGAGCTTGTACTCCCCGTTGCCGAGGCCGGCAGCGGACATGGCATCGGTGATGAGCAGCAGGTTATCTGGACCTTTCATCTGCGCGAGCAGTCGAATGCAGGCAGGATGCACATGATGGCCGTCGGCGATGACTTCGGCCATGATGGCCGGGTTGGTCAGCACTGCACCAACCGTACCTGGCTCGCGATGATGCAGGCGAGTCATGGCGTTGAACGTATGCACGGCATGGCTTAGACCATGCTCTGCTGCGAGCATTACTTGATCATACGAGGCATCCGTATGCCCGAGTGCCGCTACGATGCCTTGCTGGGTCAAAGCTTCGATATAATCGATCGCGCCTTCTGATTCCGGTGCAAGTGTCTGCATCTTGATCAGACCAGGGAAACGCTGTGTCCAATCCTCCAGCCATGCCGGCTGAGGAGGAACGATGAACTGCGGATTTTGTGCGCCCGGCCATTTGGCGCTGATATAGGGACCCTCGAGATGAACACCCAACAGCTGGGCATAAGGCATTCCAACTTCACGATAGCTTTGAACCCGCGTGAGCACTTGGTCGATGTCTTCCTTCGAGGCGGTAACGGTCGTTGCCAGCATAATGCTAGTACCGTTTTGAGCATGGAAGCGGGTTATGGCATCAAGTCCTTCAGCATCCGCATCCATGAAGTCATGACCATAGCCGCCATGAACATGCACATCGATGAAGCTAGGCAGTATCCAGCCGCCTTGGCCGTCAATAACTTCACTGTCACGTGCGAGCGTACGGGCGTGCTCAACGCTACCGGTTTCTTTGCCAATGGCTGCGATATGTCCTTCGGAAAGTAAAATCCATCCGTTTTTTATAGTTGTATCGGGGGTAACGATCTTAACGTTATAGATGTAAGTATTTTTTCCTTCACTCATTTAAACAGCCTCCCAGCTTCGGAATCTAACAATACGACTAAATGAGGATGTGTTTGCAGCAGCGATGCAGGGCAATCTGTCGTAATGGGACCCGTAAGGGCGCGATGAACGATCTCTGCTTTATCTGCTCCTTTAACGACGAGCAAGATCATTTTCGCTTTCAGGATCGTTCCGACCCCCATCGTTAAAGCGTGAGTAGGCACTTGATCCATGGAATCGAAAAATCTCGCATTCGCTTTACGGGTTTCTTCACGCAGCTCGACGACATGAGTTCCACTAATTAAGGCATGATCCGGCTCGTTGAAGCCGATGTGGCCATTATGACCAAGACCAAGCAGCTGCAGGTCGATTTGCTTGGCTTGCTCCAGTAGCTTGTCATAACGCCTACACTCTGCCACAGGGTCTGCGGCATTACCATCAGGAATGTGTGCTTGGCTGCGAGGAAGGTCAATATGATTGAACAGGTGAGTGTTCATATAGTTACGATAGCTTTCCGCATGATCCTCCGGTAAGCCTACGTACTCATCGAGATTAAAAGAAATCGCGTCTTGGAATCGTACCACACCACGCTGATAGCTCTTAACGATTTCTTCATAGATGCCGACCGGCGTACCGCCCGTTGCAAGACCCAGCACAGCGCGAGGATTGGTTTGTACTAAGCCGGTAATAATGCTCGCCCCGGATTCATGCAGTTTTTCATGAGAGTCAAAGGTTAGTAGATTCACGAGTATCTGCTCCTTGTGATTAACGGTATTTTTTAACCATTTGAAATGATGTTTCAAGGCGTGGAACCAAGTCATCGAACTGGTCACTAATGAGACCAACGAATAAAATATCGATCACATGCAGCTGAGCGATTCGGGAAGCCATATCACCGCGCCGCATACCTTCTTCCAGAGTAGAGGTAAACAACGAGATTGCGGCAAGCGATGTCAGCGTGTTTGTACCGAATTTGGTTAATGAAATGGTCTTAGCGCCGTTCTCTGCCGCACATTTCAGCGCAGCGATCGTCTCTTCCGTCTCCCCAGAGTAGGAGATCCCTATGGCAACGTCCTCACTTGTAAGATTGGAGGCGGACGTAATCTGCATATGAGGATCAGAGAAGGCGAAAGCACGTTTGCCGATGCGAACCAGTTTTTGATAAAAATCCTGCGCAACGAGCCCCGATGTAGCAACCCCATACAGATCGATTTGGCGAGCGGATTGCAGCGTGTCGATCGCTTTTTGCAGCTGCTTCATATCCAGTAGGCGCGTGGTGTCTGTGATGGAGCTAACATGGTTGGCTTCCATGGCCGCTACAATACTCTGGAGCGGATTACCTGCGATAATATCCTGATAGGATTGGACGGAAGGCTGCTGGGCCAGCTCTGCCGCAAGCTTGACCTTGAATTCCGTGTAACCGGAGAAGTGGAACAGCTTGCAGAAACGGGAAATGGTAGCCGTACTTCCTCCCGACTGCTGCGAGAGCTCCGTAATGCCCATTTGGACGATATCTTGCGGATGGGAGAGAACATAGGCTGCGATTTCTTTTTCCTTAGGGTTCATCGTCTCCATTTGTTCATGGATGGCGCTTAATATACCGGGCATGTGGACCTCATTTATCAAGAAAATATTTTTCATTAAAATAAAATATTGAAGAAAATATTTTACATGTTTAATATAACGAAATTCCTCAGCAATAGCAATACGCGGCTAAGCTTAAAAAAGATAGCGGTTCCAAAAGTGAGAATCCAATTCCATTCTTTATAAGACGTCCCTCTTGGACGGGTGTAGAATGAAGCTTGCCAAGCCTGCTGATGCAGGCTGAAATGAACTTCTAATCTGAGGTGAGGAAATGAGTGCAAAACAAGTATCGATTGTACTGGTAGGCATCGGCGGTTATGGGAATACCCATGTCAATCAGCTGCTTCATGCTTATAGTGAAGGCGATGTACGTCCCGTTATTGTGGGGGTTGTCGATGTGAGTCCGGAAAAGAGCAACCATTATCAGGCGCTTCAGGATTTGAACGTTCCGTTTTATACGACGCTGGATCAGTTTTACGCAGTCAACAAGGCGGATTTGGCCGTCATTAGTACGCCGATTCAATTTCATTGCGATCAGACTTGCCTTGCATTGGCTAATGGAAGCAACGTTCTGTGTGAGAAACCTATTGCCGCGACAGTGCAGGAGGTACGCCGAATGATGGAGGCGCGTGACCAATCAGGGAAATTCGTTGCCATAGGCTTCGATTGGTCGTTCACCCCTCAAATTCAGCAGCTGAAGCAGGATATAATGTCAGGATGCTTTGGCAAGCCGAAGCGTCTCAAAACGATTGTACTGTGGAAACGGACGGACACTTACTTTTCCAGCGGCTGGAAGGGCCGCAAAAAAAGCGATCAGGGCGATTGGATCCTGGATAGCGTCGCCCATAACGCAACATCACATTACTTGCACAATATGTTTTATATCCTCGGCTCGAAAACGGATGAAAGCCTGCGTCTGCAAAGCGTTGAGGCAGAGCTGTACAGAGCAAACCCTATTGAAAACTTCGATACATGCGCCGTTCGTGTTCAAGGCGAAGGCGGTGTGGAGGCGTTGTTCTACGCTACGCATGCGGTGAGTCATAACTTTGGCCCATCTTTTTGCTATGAGTTTGAAAAGGCGACGATTACGTTTACATTCGGTCATAATGAGAATCGTATCGAGGCTGTTTTTGCAGATGGAACAAGGAAAGTTTATGAAGCTCAAAAAGCTAGTAAGCTGAGAATCTGCATCAAGGCTGTTGCTTCAGGCGATTCACTTATTCCTTGCGGCTTGGAGGCAGCCTATGCCGAAGTATTATGCACGAATGGAATGCTGGATTCCATGCCGGCTATTCGACCTTTCCCTGAAGCTTTGATCCGGCGCGATGAAGAGGAGAAATTCACTTGGGTGGAGGGTCTGAAGGAATCGCTGCTGGATAGCTATCACCGCTGGGCGCTGCCTTCCGAGCTTGGCTATGAGTGGGCTGCGAAGGGTACTTTGACGGAGCTAGGAAACTACCGTTCTTATGTAGGATGAGTAGATAATACTTGCGGTAAAAGAAGTCGAAGTAAGCAGTAGGGTAGAACAGAAGAGGGAATGGTTGCGGGGTGGAGAAGCGATAGCGTCCGCCTTTGAAGCTCGTGTTCCAACAGCTGCAAGCCTATTATTCAAGGAACACGACTTCAACAGCGGTCGGAATCCCGCAACCACTTCCCTCCCTTGCACAAACGTTCGGCTACAATATAATAAATCGAGGCCTAGCGCAAATATCGCTAGGTTTTTTCTTTTTCCCATCCGCCATCACTTTTCCAATAAGCATCGTCATACAGTACAATAGAAGTAAATCTATATCGCGCACAAGACATAGGAGGGGATCGCGATGTATCGCAGAGATTACCTAATGAGGATGATCGAGCAGTTTACCGTATCCATGGGACAAGTCATGTTCCAAAGGCAGAACCGCAGGTTTGCCGAAGCGATGGAGCTGCTGACGCAAGCGATGAAGCAGCTGCTAGGTCTCAACTCGAAGATGGTCCGGGCTCTGTCCGTTAAAGATATCATCACGCTGCTCTCAACAAACGGCCATTTCGATGCCGGCAAAGGGCTTCTCCTGAGCGATATGCTCGTTGCGGAGGGGGATGTGCTCAACGATGCGGAGCAGGAGGAGGAAGCCTCGACCTGCCTGGTTAAAGCATTAGAGCTTCTGCTCAACATTCGCCGAATGGAGGATGCGGAGCACGGGATGACAGACGTTGATGAGCGAATTGCCGCAGTGCTGCCCAAGGCGCAGAACATTCGGATGACCCCCTTTATGATGGAGGTGCTGATTGAATATCACGATACTGCTGGGCAGTTGTCCAAGGCGGAGGACATGCTGTTTTTCATGCTGGACGACGATCCGGGAAATACTACCGCGATAGAGCAAGGAATAGCTATGGTAGAGCGATGGATCAAATTGTCCCCTGAAGACATTGAGAAGGGCAATTTAAGTACCGAGGAAATCCAAGAAAGTTATCACGTACTGATAAAAAAGAAGCAATCTACGAACTAACCAGTGTGAATGTACGGGAAATAGCAATTGAAATGCGAACTTTAACTAGTTTTATTTCACATAATGTTCGCCTTTTTTTGTTGACATGAGGCTTTCATCACTGGTAAACTAAAGATGTTATCAGAACATGATTTTTAGCTGAAAATGTCACAGTTTCTCGTATAATGTCGGGGATATGGCCCGGAAGTATCTACCCAAAAACCATGAATTTTTGGACTACGAGTAAGCGTAAATAATGAAGGTCGGCGCAGAGGCGCTTGGCCTTAGCTTGCGCTTGAGCAATACTCGTCGTCCTGCGGATAGCATGCCTATGCATGTTAACTGTCGGACGTTTTGTGTTTATTAGGAACTTATTTAGACTGCAAATGCCAAAAAAAGCGCATATCACGGAGGTTGGAAATGTCTGCTCTTGTTGGAGTGATAATGGGAAGCAAGTCGGATTGGGAAACCATGAAGCATGCATGCGACATGTTGGAAGAGCTAGGGGTTTCTTACGAGAAGCAAGTTGTATCGGCTCATCGTACGCCGGATTTGATGTTCGAGTATGCGGCATCAGCCGCAGAGCGCGGGTTAAAGGTCATTATCGCTGGAGCGGGTGGAGCCGCTCATTTGCCCGGCATGGTCGCCGCAAAAACGGAACTGCCGGTTATTGGCGTGCCTGTGAAAACGTCCACGCTGAACGGAATGGATTCGCTGCTCTCCATCGTACAGATGCCAGGAGGAATTCCAGTTGCAACAGTAGCCATCGGTCATGCAGGCGCAACCAATGCGGGCTTACTGGCTGCGCAAATTCTTGGAGCCTTTGATCCCGAGCTGCAGCAGAAAGTACGTGACCGTCGTGAGCGGATTCGCCAATCGGTGATAGAAAGCAGCGTGCTGGAATGAGTCAAGCTGCTAACAGCCATACCGATGCGAATCAGGTTATTCGTCCCGGTGGTACGATCGGCGTGTTGGGCGGAGGCCAATTAGGCCGAATGCTCGCATTGTCCGGACGTGCGATGGGATACCGTTTCGTCACACTGGACCCGACTTCCGACGCTCCTTGCGGGCAGGTGGCCGATCAGCAAATCGTGGCATCATACGACGATATCGAGGCCGCCAAAGCATTAGCGGAGCAGTCCGATGTCATCACTTATGAATTTGAGAATGTGGATGCCGACGTGACGGAGCTTTTGATGGCTCAATCCTATGTGCCTCAAGGAAGCCGGCTGCTCTATACGACGCAGCACCGTTTGCGAGAGAAGCGCGCGATCGAAGCGGCTGGTGTGCAGGTAGCGCCTTATGCAGAGATTACAAGCGCAGAGCAGCTGCGAGAATCGGTCGAACAATTCGGTACGCCTTGCGTGCTGAAGACAGCGACTGGAGGCTATGACGGTAAAGGACAATGGGTTATTCGTTCCTTGGATGAAGTGAAGGAAGCGTACTATACTCTCAGCAAAGCGAAAACGGAGCTGGTGTTGGAACAGTTTATCCATTTCGAAAAGGAAATATCCGTTATTGCAGCGAGAAGTCCCCGCGGAGAAGTGAAAGCATTTCCTGCTGCGGAAAACATTCATATTAACAATATATTGCATCTATCTATTGTGCCTGCCCGAACGAGCGAAAGCATTCAGCAGGAAGCGGAAAGGTTGGCTGTACGCATCGCTGAATCGATGGACGTTATCGGTCTGATAGCCGTAGAAATGTTCTTGACCAAGGACGGTCAGCTGTTCGTAAATGAGCTAGCTCCACGTCCTCATAATTCCGGTCACTACACGATGGAAGCATGCGCAACGTCGCAATTCGAGCAGCATGTACGGGCGATTTGCAATTTGCCGCTCGGTTCGACGGAGCTGTTGACCCCGGTTGTGATGGGCAACATTCTCGGACAGCATGTAGAGCCGCTTCTGGATTGGGTCGTTCAGCCTGAATCGGAGCAATTGGACGGTGTTACGGCCAAGGTCCATTTGTACGGCAAGCATGAAGCGAAGCATAACCGCAAAATGGGACATGTTAACGTGCTGGCGGATTCGGTCGATAAGGCACTGCAGTGGATAGAGGCTTCAAACATATGGAAAACTAACGAATCAATAGCAGATTGAAGCGGAGGCGGAAAAAGTTGATCGAGCGTTATTCAAGACCGGAGATGGCCAAGATTTGGACGGAAGAAAACAAGTTTAACGCATGGCTTGAGGTAGAGCTGCTTTCCTGTGAAGCATGGGCGGAGCTTGGGGTTATTCCCAAAGAGGATGTGAAGGAGCTTCGCAAAAACGCAACCTTCGATATCGACCGCATTTATGAAATCGAGCAGGAAACCCGTCATGATGTAATTGCTTTTACTCGAGCGGTATCGGAAAAAGTCGGCCCAGAGCGCAAATGGGTTCATTATGGACTGACTTCGACGGACGTAGTAGATACGGCGCTAGGCTATCTATTGAGACAAGCGAATGAAATCTTGGAAAAAGATATTGTGAACTTTATTGATATTTTAAAAAATAAAGCGATTCAGTATAAAGACACTCCGATGATGGGACGGACGCACGGCGTGCACGCAGAGCCTACAACCTTCGGCTTGAAAATGGCTCTCTGGTATGAGGAAATGAAACGGAACCTAGAGCGTTTTCGTTTTGCGGCTGATGGTGTACAGTACGGTAAAATCTCGGGCGCTGTGGGCACATACGCTAACATCGATCCATTCGTAGAAGGTTACGTATGTGATAAGCTCGGCACCAATCCAGCTCCGATTTCTACACAAACCTTACAGCGTGATCGTCACGCGGAATACATGGCTACCTTGGCGCTAATTGCTACATCACTTGATAAATTCGCTACAGAAATTCGCGCGCTGCAAAAGAGCGAATTCCGCGAAGTGGAAGAGCCATTCGCCAAAGGGCAAAAAGGCTCCTCGGCCATGCCACACAAACGCAACCCTATTGGTTGTGAGAGTATCTCCGGCTTGTCCCGCGTGATTCGCGGACATATGATCTCCGCTTACGAGAACGTAACGCTTTGGCATGAACGCGACATCTCGCATTCCTCCGTAGAGCGGATTATCCTGCCGGATGCGACGACGCTGTTGAACTACATGCTGAACCGCTTTGGCAACATTGTGAAAAACTTGACTGTGTTCCCTGAAAATATGAAACGCAACATGCAAAGCACTTATGGCGTTCCATTTTCCGGTCGCGTTATGACGAAATTGATCGACAAAGGCTTCAGTCGAGAGCAAGCCTACGACACGGTACAGCCTAGAGCCATGCAAGCTTGGGAAGAGCAGCGCTCGTTCCGTGAGATCATCGAGAATACACCTGCGATTCGGGAGCAATTAAGCCTCGAAGATATTGAAGATTGCTTCAATCCTAGCTGGCATTTGAAACATGTAGATACGATTTTCAAACGTTTAGGTTTACATTAATATACTCTGGGGAGGACCAATCCATCATGGGCTCAACAAAAGCTATATCGAGTGCTGAGGAATACGTCAAAGCACCTTTGCTTTACAAAGGCAAGGTTCGCGAGCTGTACGATTTGGGAGAGCATTTTTTGATCGCTGTAACCGATCGCATCTCCGCCTTTGACTGGGTGCTGTCTCCAGCTGTTCCCGATAAAGGCAACGTGCTGAACAGCTTGAGCAAGTTCTGGTTTGAGCAAACGAAGAACATCATGCCGAATCATGTGGTGCATGGTGATGTCGAGAAGCTGGGCGATATCGTAACTGACCAAGACATCATGAAGGATCGCTTTATGGTCACGAAGAAGGCAGAACGAATCGATATTGAATGCGTCGTACGCGGCTACATCACCGGTGGCGGATGGCGTCAATATGAGAAAACAGGCGAGATTAACGGACATAAGCTGCCCGCTGGCCTGCGCAAAAACGAACGCTTTCCGAAGCCGATCTTCACACCTGCGGCAAAGAATGATGTCGGTCATGACGAGGATATCTCCATCGAACGGATGAAAGAGCTTGTCGGAGCTGAGCTGACAGAGAAGCTGGAAGCGAAGAGCATTATGCTTTACGAATTCGCTCGTCAGTTCTGTGAAGAGCGCGGCATTATTTTGGCGGATACGAAATTTGAATTTGGTCTTATTGACGGGGAAATTATTCTGATTGATGAAATTTTCACCCCGGATTCCTCTCGTTTCTGGGCGAAGGAAAACTTCGCTTACGATATCGAAATCGATAGTATGGATAAAGAACCAGTACGGACTTATCTTTCCAGTACAGACTGGGATAAAAACAGCGAGCCGGCTCCACTGCCAGCCGATGTAGTCGAAGAGACTTCCCGCCGGTACAGAGCGATTTACGACCGGTTAGTAAAATAGTTCACGTCATTTACATTTTGCAAGGTTTAATATAAAGCTCAATTAATAATATCTCTCCAGAGGAGGATTCACCCTAATGTTAAAAGCAACGGTTTATGTGACGATCAAACAAAGCGTACTCGATCCGCAAGGGGTTGCGGTACAAGGCGCTCTGCATTCCATGGGTTTTGATGAAGTAGGTAAAGTGCGCGTAGGTAAATATTTGGAGCTGGAGCTTGGCACTAGCGACCGTGCAGTAGCTGAAGAACGTGTAAAAGCAATGTGTGAGAAGCTTCTCGCCAACACCGTTATTGAAGATTACCGTTACGAATTGGTTTAATCAACGACAGCAATATCCGGATAGGATTTTACAAATAGACAGACATCGACCTAAGTGAAGGAGGAGCAAGTGATGAATTTCGCTGTACTGGTGTTTCCTGGTTCCAATTGTGACATTGACTGCTATAAAGCAGTAGAAAATACGATCGGCCAGCCTGTTAGCTACGTTTGGCATACCGAAACGGATTTATCCCAATATGACTGTATTATCGTTCCAGGAGGCTTCTCTTACGGAGACTACTTGCGCTGCGGCGCTATTGCCCGGTTTGCTCCTGTAATGAATGCGCTAGTTCAGGCGGCGGAGCAAGGCAAATATATTATCGGCATTTGCAACGGATTCCAAATATTGCTCGAATCTGGCTTGCTTCCAGGCGCAATGCTTCGTAATGAATCGCTTAAATTCCGCTGCCACGCGGCTATGCTGCAGGTGGAGAACACAACGACCCCTTTTACTTCGGAGTATAAGCAAGGCGAACTCATCAACATTCCTATCGCTCACGGCGAAGGCAACTACTATTGCGATGATGCAACACTGGCTGAACTCAAAGCTAACAATCAAATCGTGTTCCGTTACGAGGCAGGTACAAACCCTAACGGCTCCGTGGAAGATATCGCAGGTATTTGCAACAAAAATGGCAACGTGCTTGGCATGATGCCGCATCCGGAACGCGCTGTGCATGAGCTTCTTGGTTCCGCTGACGGTAAACGGATGTTCACATCGATCTTGAGTACTTGGAGGGAAAAACATGGCGCAGCAACTATCGGCTAAGGAGCCAACTGCACAACAGATTGCAGAGCAAAAAATTTACAAGCAGATGGGCGTTACCGATGCTGAATTCGATAAAATCTGCGGTTTCTTGGGTCGTCAACCGAACTACGTAGAAATCGGCGTATTCAGCGTCATGTGGTCCGAGCACTGTTCTTATAAAAATTCCAAGCCGGTGCTTCGCAAGTTCCCGGTTACTGGCCCTCGTGTTTTGATGGGTCCCGGCGAAGGCGCAGGTATCGTGGATATCGGCGACAATCAAGCTGTTGTATTCAAAATTGAAAGCCATAACCATCCATCCGCTATCGAGCCTTTCCAAGGCGCTGCAACAGGTGTGGGCGGTATTATCCGCGACATTTTCTCCATGGGCGCACGTCCGGTGGCCTTGCTGAACAGCTTGCGCTTCGGTCGCCTTGAGAATGAGCGCGTTAAATATTTGTTCGAGCATGTCGTTTCCGGTATTGCTGGCTACGGTAACTGTATCGGTATTCCTACTGTCGGCGGCGAAGTCATGTTCGACGAAAGCTATGAAGGCAACCCGCTTGTCAACGCTATGTGCGTAGGGATCATCGACCATGATATGATTCAAAAAGGCGTAGCTAAAGGTGTAGGAAACCCAGTGTTCTACGTAGGTCCTGCAACAGGACGCGACGGAATCCACGGAGCAACATTCGCTTCCGAGGAATTGACCGCTGAATCCGAAGCGAAGCGTCCGGCTGTACAAGTAGGCGATCCGTTCATGGAGAAGCTAGTTCTTGAAGCTTGTCTGGATTTGATCAACTCCGGTATTGTTCTTGGTATTCAAGACATGGGCGCCGCAGGCTTAACCTGCTCCAGCGCGGAGATGGCAAGTAAAGCGGGTAACGGTATGGAGCTGTACCTGGATGAAGTGCCTCAACGTGAAGATGGCATGACGCCATATGAAATGATGCTGTCCGAGTCCCAAGAGCGTATGCTGTTCGTAGTAGAGCCTAAGCATGAAGCTCAAGCCAAAGCGATCTTCGAGCGTTGGGGTCTGCACTGCGCGAAAGTCGGTAAAGTATCCAATGACGGCCGCCTGAAGCTGTTCCACAAAGGTGAACTCGTAGGCGATATGCCGGTAACGGCGCTTGTCGATGAGTGCCCGGTTTACAACAAGCCTTCTCAAGTGCCTGCTTATTATATTGAAAATGGTTCAATCGATACGAACGGCTATGCAGAAGTGAACGATTTGAACGATGCATTGTCTAAAGTACTTGCTTCCCCAACGGTTGCAAGCAAAGAGTGGGTTTACAATCAATACGATTACATGGTTCGTACCAGCACAGCGGTTCGTCCGGGTTCGGACGCAGCGGTAGTTACGATTCAAGGCTCCCGCAAAGCATTATCGATGTCCACGGACTGCAACAGCCGTTATGTATACCTCGATCCGGAAGTGGGCGGTATGATCGCGGTTGCCGAAGGCGCGCGTAATAACGTATGCTCCGGTGCTGAGCCACTGGCTATCACGGACAACTTGAACTTCGGAAGCCCTGAGAAGCCGGAAATTTTCTGGCAGCTGGAAAAAGCGGCTGATGGTATGGCGGAAGCTTGCCGCAAGCTCGAAACTCCGGTTATCGGCGGTAACGTAAGCTTATACAACGAAAATGCAAAAGGCGCGATCTATCCAACGCCGGTTGTCGGCATGGTCGGTCTTGTTCATGATACAGATCACATCACTACGCAAGCTTTCAAAAAAGAAGGCGACATCATCATCTTGCTCGGCGACACGAAAGCCGAATTGGGCGGTAGTGAGTTCCAATATGTGATTCACGGCGTAACGGAAGGACGCCCTCCGCAGCTTGATCTGGATGTTGAGAAAAAGCTGTTGAACACCGTATTGGGTGCTATTCAAAAAGGTCTTGTCGCTTCTGCGCATGACTTGTCCGACGGCGGTTTGGCTGTTGCTTTGGCCGAAAGCTGCATCAGCGGACGTCTTGGCGCCAAAGTGAATTTCTCTACTGAATTGCGCAACGATATTGCGTTGTTCAGTGAAAGCCAGTCCCGTATTTTGTTAAGCGCATCGCCAGAGCAAGCTGAATCCTTGAAGCAATGGATTGCCGAGCAAGGCGTTCCATATCAAGAGCTAGGTCAAGTTCAAGGGCAAGAACTGCAAATCCAAGTGAATGCTAAACCAGTCATCCAATCACCTGTCGCACAACTAGAAAAGGTTTGGAAGGATGCGATTCCATGTCTGATGAAGTAATGCAGCCGCAGCAGCTATGGACAGGACGTTTCTATAATGATGGAATCAACAGCCATGACGGGCTGTTTGACAAGCTTCGTGAGGAATGCGGCGTATTCGGAGTGTATGGTCACTCCGAAGCCGCTAACCTTTCCTACTACGGTCTGCATGCTCTGCAGCACCGTGGTCAGGAAAGCGCCGGTATTTGCGTGGCTAATGGAACCGATTTTCATTACCATCGCGGTATGGGCTTGGTGAAGGAAGTTTTCAATAACGATAACCTCAGCACGATGATAGGCTCGTCAGCTATTGCTCACGTTCGTTATTCAACGGCCGGAGAGAGCAAGCTCGCGAACGCTCAGCCGCTGGTGTTCAAATACCGTGGAGGCGACTTGGCTATCGCTACCAACGGGAACCTGCATAATGCCGGGGATATTAAAGCCGAGCTCGAAAGCCAAGGCTCGATCTTCCAAACAACAAGCGATACGGAAGTTATCGCTCACTTGATCGCTCGTTCCAAACATGATGATATCGTGCTGGCCGTGAAAGAAGCGCTCCTTCGTGTCGAAGGAGCTTACGCTTTCTTGTTTCAGACGAAGGATAAAATCATTGCGGCACGCGATCCGCATGGTTTGCGTCCATTTGTCATGGGACGTTTGGGAACAGGATATTTGTTTGCTTCAGAAACCTGTGCGTTTGATGCCGTTGGTGGAACCTATTATCGTGACGTAGAACCAGGTGAGCTGCTCATTCTGGATGGGAAAAACGGACTGACCGAAGACCGTTTCTCTCCGATTAAGCAGCGCGCCATCTGCGCGATGGAGTATATTTACTTCGCGCGTCCGGACAGCGACATCGACGCGATTAATATCCATTCCGCGCGTAAGCGGATGGGCCGCCAGCTTGCGCTAGAATCGTTCGTAGACGCCGATATCGTAACCGGCGTACCGGACTCTAGTATCTCGGCAGCTATCGGCTATGCCGAGCAAACCGGTATCCCTTATGAGCTTGGGCTCATCAAGAACCGATACACGGGCCGGACGTTCATCCAGCCGAGCCAAGAGCTGCGCGAGCAGGGCGTGAAGATGAAGCTGAGCGCCGTGCGCAGCATCGTGGCTGGCAAGCGCGTCGTCATGATCGACGACTCTATCGTACGCGGCACGACTTCCCTTCGCATCGTAAACCTGCTTCGTGAAGCGGGTGCTACTGAGGTGCATGTTCGCATCAGCTCACCTCCTTTCAAAAATCCTTGCTTCTACGGCATCGATACGCCGGACCGTAAGGAATTAATTGCTGCACAGAAATCAATCGAAGAAATTCGCCAAGCCATCAACGCGGATTCGCTTCACTTCTTAAGCAAAGACGGCCTCCTTGCCTCTATCGGCCGGCCTAATGTCGAGCTGAACCGCGGCCATTGCACAGCCTGTTTCGATAACAGCTACCCAACTCGGGTCACCGAGGAGTCTTCTATCGGCTGCGGGTGCGATTAATCTTTTTCAAACGACGATTAGGATCAAATCGTCGTAATAAGGCGAGCTTGCGATGCCTGAGGTTTATGGTTTAAGGTTTAGGGTTTAAGGTTTAAGGTTTAGGATTTAAGTGTTTATGGTTTAAGTTTTTGATTAAAGCTTGTGAAGTCTTACAAGCTTCAAAATGCTAGAAGAAGGTAGAGGCGGAGGAGGACAGTGCCGACTCCGCCATTAAATAGTAAATAAACGCAGCCGAGTTTGGGATGCGTTGGAAGCGAGCGTGGCTCAGCCGCCGAGGCGAAGGTCCATGTGTCTGCTGGAAAAACAGCTTTTGAATGAGTGTGCAGTTGTTACGGTGATAAATAGCGGAGAGAGCGGAATCGTTCTGGAGAAGCGCAGCGTTCCCCTTTGTCCCCGAATTTCAACCGTTAAACACGGTATCATATCAAGAAATTCGGGGACAACAGGGATCGGAGGAATGATCCGCTCGCGTAAGCGATCTGTTATCACCTGGCTCCTCACACTCATTCAACAGCGGCCGGAGGCAGCACATGGACCGCAGCCGAGGCATCCTGCTGAGCCATCAAAGGGGTTCTGCTTCCACTCAAACCAAACCTCGGCCCCATAGGGAGTGAAACCAAGTGTCGGATGCATATAAAAAGGCCGGTGTCGATATCGCGGCAGGCAACGAAGCGGTAGAACGAATGAAGAAACACGTAAAAACGACGTTCCGTCCAGAAGTTTTGACGGATTTGGGCGGCTTTGGCGCGTTGTTTGGCTTAAATAAAGATAAATACGAAGAACCGGTGCTTGTTTCCGGCACAGACGGTGTAGGCACGAAATTGAAAATTGCTTTTGCTATGGATAAGCATGATACAATCGGCATCGATGCTGTAGCTATGTGCGTGAACGATATCGTGGTTCAAGGCGCAGAGCCGCTCTTTTTCCTGGACTACTTGGCATGTGATAAGGTCATTCCTGAGAAAATCGAAGCGATCATCAAAGGGATCAGCGATGGCTGTGTGCAATCCGGTTGCGCATTGATCGGCGGAGAAACGGCTGAAATGCCGGGTATGTACTCCGAAGGCGAGTACGATATCGCTGGCTTTACCGTAGGGATCGTAGACAAGAAGAAAATCATCGACGGCTCTACTATTCGTCCTGGTGACGTAGTATTAGGCTTGGGTTCCAGCGGCGTACACAGCAACGGCTTTTCTTTGGTACGTAAGCTTTTGCTTGAAGAAAAAGGCTACAGCCTGCATGATCATATCGATGCATTAGGCGGCAAGCTGGGCGATGTTGTACTTGAGCCTACGAAAATTTACGTAAAATCCGTTTTGGCGGCGCTGGAGAAAGTGCAGCTTAAAGGCTTGGCTCACATTACAGGCGGCGGTTTCATCGAGAATATTCCACGTATGCTTCCGGCTGACGTGAATGTAGAGATCGATTACGGCTCCTGGCCGATTTTGCCGATCTTCCAATTGATGCAGCAGGATGGCGGTATCAGCAACAATGATATGTTCCGTACCTTTAACATGGGTATCGGTATGGTGATTGTCGTATCCGAAGCGCAAGCGGCGGAAGCGTCTGCTATTTTTGAACAGCACGGAGAAAAAGTATATACGCTCGGCAGAGTGACCGCAGGGGAACGCGTCGTAACGTTTACCGGAGCGGAAGTATGATTAAACCCATTCGCATAGCCGTATTCGCGTCCGGAAGCGGGTCGAATTTTCAGGCAATCGCGGATGCGGTTCATGCAGGCAAGCTCGATGTTCGCATCGAGCTATTGGTTTGCGACCGGCCGCAGGCCCAGGTCGTACAGCGTGCGCAGAAAGCCGGAGTGCCGGTGCATACGTTTCGGCCGAAGGAATACCCGTCTCGCGAAGCCTATGAGCAGGAAATTTTGGAGCTTCTCAAGAATAAACAAGTAGATCTGGTTGTACTGGCTGGTTATATGCGCATTGTGACTCATGTACTGGTCGATGCTTATTGGGGCCGGATGATTAATATTCATCCGTCTCTGTTGCCTTCGTTCCCTGGACTCAATGCGGTTCGACAGGCACTTGAGCACGGCGTGAAGATTACGGGCATCACTGTGCATTTGGTAGACGGCGGACTGGACAGCGGACCTATCCTAGCCCAGCGTGCGTTCGATATTCGACCGGACGATACGGAGGAGACGCTCAGCCATCGGATTCATCCTATGGAGCACGAGCTGCTTCCAGAGGTCATTCAACATATAGCTTCAGGACATATCGATTTAAAACATATCACTAACCTTAAACTGAAGGATGGGATTAAATCATGAGCCAGACGACTAGCGGGACGAAAGTACTGGAATTGCGATACGGAATGAATCCGCATCAAAAACAAGCAAAACTGTACAGCGACGGAGAGCTTCCGATCAAAGTATTAAACGGAGATCCAGGCTTTATTAATCTGTTGGACGCTTTGAACAGCTTCCAGCTTGCACGTGAGCTGCGTCAAGCTACCGGCCTTCCTGCGGCTGCTTCCTTCAAGCATGTTAGCCCGGCAGGAGCGGCAGTAGCGGCACCGTTGACAGATAACCTGAAAAAAGCCTACTTCGTTGAAGGCTTGGAGCTTTCTCCATTGGCAACGGCGTATGCTCGTGCTCGTGGTGCTGACAGAATGTCCTCGTTCGGCGATGCGGCTGCACTCAGCGACGTAGTAGATGCATCTACTGCCCAATTGTTGAAGCGAGAAGTGTCTGACTTGGTTGTTGCTCCCGGTTATACGGATGAAGCTCTTGAGATCCTCAAAGCGAAGAAAAACGGCGGCTATTTGATTCTGCAAATCGATCCTGAGTATCTGCCAAATCCGGTAGAAACTCGTACCTTGTTCGGTTTGACGATGCAGCAAGAGCGCAATAATGGCATTATCGATGCATCCGCATTGGATAAAATCGTAACGGAAAATAAAGATCTTCCTGACAATGCCAGAAGAGATCTTTTGATCGCGTTAGTTACATTGAAATATACGCAATCCAACTCCATCTGCTACACATTGGATGGACAAACCATCGGTATCGGTGCAGGACAGCAATCCCGTATTCACTGTACCCGTCTTGCCGGAGACAAAGCAGACCGTTGGTTCCTGCGTCAGCATCCGCAAGCATTGAACATGAATTTCCGCCAAGGCCTCTCCCGAGCGGAGCAAAATAATGCCATCGACCTGTGGCTTGAAGAAGAACTGACTCCTGTGGAGCAGGCAGCTTGGGAAGCTTGCTTCGACGAAGTTCCTGCTCGCTTGTCCCGTGAAGAGAAGCGTGAATGGCTGAGCAAGCTTCAAGGCGTATCCTACGGCTCTGACGCTTTCTTACCTTTCCGTGACAATCTTGACCGTGCCAGCCGCAGCGGCGTGAAATACGTTGTCCAAGCAGGCAGCTCCATGCGTGATGAAGAAGTGGTCAAAGCTGCTAACGATTACAGCATGGTCATGTGCTATTCCGGCGTACGCCTGTTCCACCACTAAAATCGACGCAGTTCAGGGGAGGATTTCATCGTGACAACGACTAGAGCCGCTCAAGCGGATCAATATATTAATGCATTAAGCAGCAATGCGTATCCTGGACGCGGTATCGTTATCGGCGCGACGCCGGACGGTACTCGCTTAGTTCAGGTGTATTGGATTATGGGACGCAGCGAGAACAGCCGTAATCGTGTATTTATTCAAGAGGATAATGGATTTGTTCGTACGGAAGCGAAAGATCCTGCCAAGCTGACGGATCCTTCGCTTATCATTTATTATCCGGTAAGACATGCGAACGGAGCTCATATCGTGACTAACGGTGACCAAACGGATACGATCTATGACGCACTGCAATCCGGCGGCTCCTTTGAATCCGCACTGGCAACTCGTACGTACGAGCCGGATGCTCCTAACTTCACGCCGCGCATTAGCGGACTTGTTGATCATAAGGACGGACAATTCGCATACAAGCTGTCCATTCTAAAATCTAACGGAAATGTAGAGGATCAAACGCTTCGCCATACGTATACGTACGAAAAAGCGATTCCTGGCTATGGTCACTGCATTCATACGTATCAAGGAGACGGCAATCCACTTCCATCATTCCAAGGAGAGCCTGCGCTCGTTCCTTTGACGAATAACATTCGTGAAATTGCTGACCTTTATTGGAAAGCGCTGAACGACGAGAACAAGATCTCCCTGCTTGTCAAAACGATCGACATCGAAAGCGGCGCTACCGAGCTGCTCGTAGTGAACAAAGATTAAGGGGGAGCAGAAACCGTGCGTGTATTAGTCGTTGGCGGCGGAGGCCGTGAGCATGCCATTTGCTGGGCGTTGAAAAAAAGCCCTAAGGTGCAGGAGCTGTATTGCGCACCGGGTAATGGAGGCATTGCTGGAGTAGCAGAGTGTGTTCCTATTCAAGTGAATCAATTCGAAGAGATTGGCGAATTCGCCATCGACAATGCGATTGATCTTGTTGTAATCGGACCGGATGATCCATTGTCTGAGGGCATTGTCGATCACTTGGAAGCGAAAAAAATTCCGGTATTTGGTCCACGCCAAAATGCGGCAATTCTGGAGTCGAGTAAAGTATTTTCCAAGGATTTGTTTAAAAAATATAATATCCCGACAGCTGCATACGAATCGTTCGATGATTATGAAGCTGCTCTGAGCTATTTGCGGAAGCAAACGATCCCTACGGTCATTAAAGCCGACGGCTTGGCTGCAGGAAAAGGCGTTATCGTAGCGCAATCGATGGAAGAAGCAGAAAAAGCGCTTCACGACATCATGGTAACCAAAATTTTCGGCGATTCCGGTAATCAGGTTGTTATTGAGGAATTCCTGACTGGACAGGAGATGTCCATTCTTTCCTTTGTTGACGGCCATGTCGTTCGCCCGATGGTGCCTGCGCAAGACCATAAAGCTGTCTACGACAATGATAAAGGTCCGAACACAGGAGGTATGGGCACTTACACACCTTTGCCGCATATTCCTCAATCGGTTATCGATGAAGCTATCGAAACAATTATCAAGCCGACGGCGGCTGCGATGGTCAGCGAAGGACGTCCGTTCCGCGGCGTGCTGTTTGCCGGTCTTATGATCACCCCACAGGGGCCTAAAACAATTGAGTTTAACGCTCGTTTTGGCGATCCGGAGACTCAGGTTGTGCTGCCTCGTTTAAAAACGGATTTGCTGGATATTTTCGTTGCTGCTGTTAACGGTCACTTGGAGCAGATGGATATTCAATGGTCTGATGAGGCTGCTGTATGTGTTATACTCGCTTCTGAGGGCTATCCAGGTTCTTACCCTAAGGGACTTCCTATCGAAGGCTTGAGCGATGTTCAGGATTCCTTCGTATTCCATGCAGGAACTGCATTGAAAGACGGACAGATCGTAACCAACGGGGGACGTGTGCTTGGGGTTACGGCGCTTGGCAAAGATATTGCTGAGGCTCGCGCCAAGGCTTATGCCGATGCCGATCGTATCCGGTTCCAAGGCAAGCATTACCGTACCGACATCGCTAAAAAAGCGCTTGTATAGTGATCATAAACAATGCCAAGGGAATTTCCTTTCCTAAGGCATTGTTTTTTTTAGGTTTATTTTCGACCGCTGCCTTTGATGATGATTTTGTCCCAATTTTTGTACACGAAGAATATGGCGGCGATAATTCCTAGAAGAAGAACAATAGATAACGCGTAATGGTGCAAAAAGTATGAAATGGCATTCATGGCGCACACCCTCCCGATGTTTTCTTCTTAAGGTCCCCTAAGTTGCATGGAAGATTCCATTTAAAAATGTTCACGGGTCATTCATCATCTTTTACCCTAAAAACTGTTATACTAAAAGGATGATCAAGGATTACAGGAAAGCTAGGAGTGAACGCAATGGTTGTTATAAAAACGAAAGAAGAAATACAATTCATGCATGAAGCAGGAAAAATTCTTGCGGCTTGCCACAGGGAAATTGCCAATATGATTCGTCCGGGTGTTTCGGGAATGGACATTGACCGGTTTGTAGAAAAGTTTCTGGCCGAGCACGGTGCTACCCCGGAACAAAAAGGATACAGCGGGTACCCTTTTGCAACTTGCGCTTCAGTTAACGATGTTATTTGCCACGGGTTTCCTAACGAGAATCCGTTTCAAGATGGCGACATTGTCACCATCGATATGGTCGTTAATTTGAACGGCTGGCTGGCGGATTCGGCTTGGTCTTACAGAGTTGGCAATGTTTCGCCGGAGGCGGATAGACTGCTTAAGGTAACGGAAGCTGCGCTGTACAAAGGCATAGAGCAGGCGCTCGACGGAAACCGTATCGGGGATATTTCCCATGCCATTCAGGTATATGCCGAAGCCGAAGGATTATCGGTAGTGCGTCAATTCGTCGGTCACGCCATCGGTCAAAAAATGCACGAAGAACCTCAGGTTCCGCATTACGGACCAGCAGGTAAAGGGCCAAGATTGAAAGTAGGCATGGTTATTACCATTGAGCCTATGTTAAATATCGGCGGTTACAAAGCAAAGATCGATGCGGACGGATGGACAGCCAGAACGGTCGACGGAAGCTTATCGGCGCAATATGAGCATACGATCGCCATTACAGCTGAAGGTCCGATTATACTTACCCAACAATAAGAATACGGCTGGAAAAATCAAAAGCTCCGAAGTCGCTATTTTGGCGGCTTCGGAGCTTTTGTTTAACCTGGCGCTGCAGCAGTTATTTGGTTGCTGGCACGGCGTTTAAGTACTCTTCTAATGTGATCCCCTTGGAGGCTATTTCTTTGGCCATTTGTGTTCCTACATAACGAATATGCCAAGGCTCATATTGATAGCCTGTAATAGATTCCTTACCCTTTAAATAACGGATAATAAAGCCGTATTCCGCCGAATGCTTTGCCAGCCATTCCGCTTCCTTCGTTCCTCCGAAGCAATCCTGAGCGGCACATTTACCGTCGCTTCCTGAGACATCAATGGCTAAGCCTGTCTCATGTTCACTGTGACCCGGAACTGCGCTATAGGTTTTTGCTTTTTCTTCGCCGTCGGTTTTTACATAGTTGTTAAAAACTGTTTTTTGCGTAGCGTGGGACCGATAGGCAGATACACCTGCCAAATAGATGCCGTCCTTTTTGGCGCCTGCAAAAAGCTTCTCAAGGGCAGCCGCAGCCTCTTTACGCATTTTGCGCTTTTCAATTTTTTCTTTGAACGTAAACGGCACATCAGGATATACGAGATCAGACGGTTCGTATTTCTCCGGCAGGGCGAATTGCTTGTTCACCAGCACAGAGATGCTTTCCGGCTCAGCTACCACCTGATTGGCTGCGCCTTTGCCTGGATCGGTCGTTTTACCGGTATTGCTGGCGCTTCCCGTTGGGGTAGTGGCTGGAGCTGGAGAAGTTGTGCCTGGTGAGGTAGCTACGCTTCCCGGGGTGCTTGTGGAGTTCCCATTAGGGGTGGTTGTAGAAACGTTATTTTGCGCTGGGGCAGCGGTGTCTGCAGGTTTAGCGGACGGATCATTCTTGGAGCCCTCACAGCCTGTGAATAAAGCGAGGGATGAAGCTAGCAGTAAAGCGGTAAGTGACGATTTGTTCATGAATTCTAATTCCTCCGTTAGTGGGTTTAACTAAGGGGCGCTTCTATGTAACTAGGGGTCCGTTAGTTGTAGCTTTCTCATCATACTATAGACTGGTGTAAACGATCAAAAGTTACAAGCTTGCTTGAGGAAATTGAGAACAAGCTATTGACTTGCTCCCTTATTTGATTAAATCTATTAGCAGAGAAATGGACTGGGAGGGAGCTACTAACATGACAATCCATTATGGAGTCCTGAAATGTAAAGTCATTGGACGTCGGCAGGGTATGCGGGAAAACCCGCATTACCAGCTGCACGCCGAGTCGGGAGGAATCCATTACCGGATTGCGATCAACGTGAAGTCGCAGCTATCTCCTTCGGAGCTGCTATACTATACGGATGAGCATTTTGAGCATGAGGTAACCGGCGATTTGCCAGGGCTGCCGTTTGGGTTTACCTACTTGGATAGCAAGCCCGGGGGCATGGCTCTGGATTATATTCGCGGCAATTTGTTTGATCGGCGCAGCATGGTTCCACTGGCGTTTGAAGTGCCGGGACATGATAACGATTTGAACGGCAAGCTCGATATGTATATGAAACTGGCGATGGAGTGCGATGATGCGGTTCTTTACGCATATGGTGATGTGTGGGGACCCGAGCCTAAGCAGGCTGATAGCATTTTTGGTTTTATTCCTGGGAACGGTCTTCATGACATTCATATGAATCAAGGGAACGGTGGGGTACGCACCAAGGATAATGGGGTCTATCAGGATGGGGGCCTGCTGCTGCATTTTCCATCCAGCAACCGCTGGATAGCGATATTTTTGGCTTTTCAGTCTCAATCTTGGCATACCAATGACTTGACGGGCCATCCTATCCATCTAGGCCGACAAGCCCCTTCAGGAACGCAAGAAAGGGAGCTGCATACGGAGCATGCGATATTTATTGTAGGAGCTATAGTTAAGCCCGCAGCACCGACAGCTTATGAATCGGTTACTTTATTGAATGTAACGGATCGAACCATGGATTTAACAGGCTGGTCTTTAGCCAACAAATTCAAACGGAAGTACCCTTTAAAAGGCACTATAGAGCCGGGGCAGTACTTGACCGTACCGTTAACTCTTCCTGGTTATTCCGATTATCTGCGCCAGCGGGGCGACATCATTACATTGCTTGATACAAACGGTTTGAAGGTCCACGGGGTTTCGTATACGAGAAGCCAAGTCCGCAGCGGGTGGACGATTCGGTTTTGATAGGAATCAATGTATTGCGTAATAATGGAAACTATTTCAGGTGTCAAAGCGTCTAACCAAAAGAGGTGAAGACTGAAATGAAAAGGCTTTGTCTATTTGTTTGTCTAATGATGCTTACGGCATGTTCCAGTGCTGATAAAAGCGGTAAGGTTTTGGAGCCTTCTGCGGTCAAGACGGAGCTAACCAATCCACAGCATCTGGATCAATGGAAGCTGGCCCTGCTGCCAACAAACCGCTCTCCGGAAATGTCTTGGCAGTATGCTATCGAAGTGCAGTATACAGGCGAACAAGCGGTAAGTAATGTCGTCGTAGTGTACAGAGTGGATACGAAGGAGAAGATGTCGGGCAGCACGATCAGACCCGATGCCAAAATGGTAGTCTCCAAGCTTGAACCTAATGAAAAAATTATGATTCAGGATCTGAGTCTTCCGTTAAATACTCCTATTCAAGTAGGAGTCACTTGGTTGAGTGTCAATACGATTATTAACAGTTCCGGCACTTTTACTATTACGGAATTAAAAGATAGCAAGTGATCAAGTACCATCACCTTGTTTTACTAGAGATCGGCTTGTTAAAATGTTTACCTCCATCAAAGGATGGGGGTATTTGTGTTATAGCTTTGTAATGTTTTGAAAAGTTTGGGCCAACTGTTTGTAGAACACGAGAGGGAAGGGGTATGGGGTGGAGAAGCGATAGCGGCCGCCTTTGAAATCGTATGAATACCGCTAAAGCAATAATTCCAATCATACGATTTCAACAGCGGTTGGAACCCCATACCCCTTCCCTCCCAAGCAACGGATGGGTTTATGAAGGGTCTTTTAAGCAACTGAGAACACAGCCGATATCCAACATGACATTTGTCATATGAAAAGAGTGACATTCATGAATACCGAGCGTGATTCAATCCAGTTACACTAAGTACATACCAAATACGACGAGGTGAATGTAGTGAAACCAGTCATTCAATTGGATCACGTTACCAAACAATATAAAGATAAAGTAGCTGTTAACGATCTTTCCTTAAGCATAGAAGAAGGCAGCGTTGTTGCACTGCTAGGTCCGAATGGAGCGGGAAAAACGACCACGGTCTCGATGACGCTGGGTCTTCAACAGGCGACTTCCGGCACGATAAGACTACTAGGAGGCAGTCCTCAGGACCGCAGGGTGAAAGACCGTTTAGGCGCGATGCTGCAGGATGTTCATGCGATCGATGGCCTCAAAGTTGGTGAAACGATCGAGCTGTTCCGCCATTATTACTCGAAGCCGCTGCCTCTCAACCATCTGCTGAAGGTGTCTGGCTTGGAGGAGGAAAAGGACAAAATGGCCACGGCATTGTCTGGCGGTCAGAAGCGCAGATTGAACTTCGCCTTGGCGCTGGCAGGGGACCCGTCCATTCTGTTTTTGGATGAACCGACAGTAGGCATGGATGTAACATCTCGCCAATTGTTCTGGGAGACGGTTCGTGCGATGGCGGCGCAAGGCCGTACAGTTATTTTAACGACACATTATTTGGAAGAGGCGGACGCCATTGCCGATCGGGTCGTCGTAATTGACAAAGGCAAGCTCCGTGCGGATGGCACGCCTGCGGAGATTAAAGCTTCAACGAACGGCAGGACGCTTTCTTTTACGGCTGGGCCTCGTGTAACCCAGGAAATGATCTGGAGCCTGCCGGGCGTAACGGATGCGGTCTGGAACGGCCGGAGAGTCAAGCTGTGGAGCGGCGACACGGATCGGCTCATTTATGCCATTATTCAAAACGGATTGGATGTCAAAGATATCGAAATTCAGAGCGGCGGCTTGGAAGAAGCGTTCCAAACATTGGTTCAGCATCCAAGCAGCCATGCCTAAAGAATAGGAGATGATATAGATGAATGCAGCGTTAGCCCAATGCAAGGCGGAGATTTTGCGTACGTTAAGAAATCGGAAGTTTGTCGTTATGGCGTTGTTGATGCCGGTCATTTTCTACTTTATTTTTACAAGCACAATTGATGGGAACACGGAGATAGGAGGAATTCAATGGAAAGCATATTATTTGATGTCCATGACTGTTTTCGGAATCATTGGGGGAAGTCTGAATACCATCAGTATTCGTTTTGCCCAGGAACGGAAGCAAGGATGGGTGCAGCTGCTCAAAATAACTCCATTGCCGTCAGGTACGTACGTGTTCTCTAAAATAGCGGCACAATCGATTTTGAATCTTGGCGTGATCGTTCTGATGTTTATCATTGGAAGTGTGTTTAAAGGTGTCCAGCTGTCCTTTGTGCAATGGATGTTGTGCGGACTGTGGATTTGGATCGGAGTACTTCCTTTTCTAGCCCTAGGCACCCTTATCGGTACGATACGCAGTGTAGAAATTGTACAGGTAGTATCTCAGGTGTTATTTATGGGGATGTCGGCTCTAGGGGGCTTGTGGATGCCTATCCAAACGATGCCTTCTGTCATGCAGCATATCGCGCAGTGGCTGCCTTCCTACCGATATGGTCAAGGGGCGTGGAACATCATTGCCGGAAGCGCCGTAGATTGGACTGGGATCGTAGTGCTTGCTGCTTATGTGGTTGTCTTTATGATACTATCTTCTTATATGATTAAAAGACAGGAAGCGGTATAGACGATGTTCAAAAAAGAAGGTCAGCCATTTAATCGGGGCATGGGTGTTTTTCAAATGATTTGGCTCGTGTATCTTGCCTCACCAATCTACAATATTTTACAATTGCCGGTTCGCGAAATGTGGATCGGCCTTGCTTTATTATTTGTGTTTGTTGTAGCGACTCTATGCTGCTATTTCACGGAAAGCAAGAGGCTGCTATTTATTTTATTGATGATGGCGATCATCGTCTTTTTTTGCTTGAGATATGATCTGGGCTTCTGGTTTATGGGTTTTTATGCGGCTCCGGTTATCGGGCTTTTGCGGTCAAGGGTTCAATTCTTCGCAGGCCTGGGGATTATGGCTGCCCTATTTATTTTTTTGTTAGGATTTCATTTGGAACGGTTCTCCGGCAGCGAGCTGGTCATTATTCTCCCCTCTTCGGCGTTAATGTTCGGTCTACCCTTTATTCTTCGGGCAGGAGTGAAGTCAAGAGAACTGCGGGCCAGGCTGAATTCGGCGAATGAGGAAATAGCGAGGCTTGTCAAAAATGAAGAGAGACAGCGTATTTCCAGAGACCTTCATGATACGCTTGGACATACACTTTCATTAATTACGTTAAAAAGCGAGCTGGCGGAAAAACTAATTGTCAAAAATCCGGAGCGGGCCATAAAGGAAGTTAAAGATATTCAAATGACGGCTCGTGCTGCACTGAAACAAGTTAGGGAGTTAGTATCGGGAATCAATGCGGTATCCGTGAAAGACGAGATTCGCCATACGGAGCAGCTGTTAGCCGCTGCGATGATTGAACTGGAGGCTGTAGGCGATTTTGGAGGCGTGCAAGCTTCTCCCATCATACAAAATATTCTCGGGATGTGTTTGCGGGAAGCGATAAACAATGTGGTCAAGCACAGTAAGGCCACACGATGCAAGGTAGAGCTGATGGAGGATGCAAGCCAAATATCAATTGCGGTAAGCGACAATGGGGTAGGGGCACAATGTCCGTCACCCGGTACGGTGTCTTCCGGACGTGGTTTGCTTGGAATGAAAGAGCGGCTGGATTTAATCGACGGCAAGCTGGAGTTTCATTCCTCAGGCGAGAGCGGTACTAGAGTGACAATGACCGTAAACAAAATTGTGAAGAATCAACAAGCGGAAGGGGAAGCGTGATGAAGGTTATTATTGCAGAAGATCAGGTGATGCTGCGCGGCGCATTGAGCGCATTGCTGGATTTGGAGGATGATGTTGATGTCATCGGTCAAGCCGGGGACGGAGAGGAAGCGCTGAAGTTCATTATGCAGTTGGAGCCGGATCTGTGCATTATGGATATTGAAATGCCCAAAATGACCGGTTTAGACGTTGCGGAGCGTTTAAAAGAACTTGGACATCCATGCCGCGTTGTCATTTTGACAACCTTCTCCCGTTCTGGCTATTTCCAAAGGGCTATGAAAGCGGGAGTTCACGGATTTCTCTTGAAGGATTCGCCGATAGACGAGCTTAGTGAGGCGCTCCGCAAAGTTTATAAAGGCGGCAGAGCGATTAGCCCGGAGCTATCGTTAACGTTCTGGGAGGCGGAGAATCCGCTGACAGAGCGGGAGCAGGAAGTGCTGAAGCGGGTCGCCCAAGGCTTATCGGCCAATGATATTGCCAAGGAGCTGTACTTATCTAGTGGCACGGTGCGAAACTATGTCTCGGAAATATTGCAAAAGCTAGAGGCCAAAAATCGAATCGATGCAATAAGTATAGCGGAGAAAAACGGCTGGCTGAAATAAATCCAGTTATTAGTAAAGATAGCGGGACAATATTAGGGAAATATAAGGAAACATTTTATGAAAACCAGAGATAGAGTGAGCAGGAGGTAGTTATCTGGAGATCGCATATTAAGTAAGCGTTATCATCCTATCCGTTGGTGTAATTTCATCTCACATGTCTCTCAAGTGTTCTTTACAGTTTAGAGTAACTGGCGTAATATACAATTCATGATTTGAAAAAAACAAAGTTTCCAATTCTGATCGCTTAATTTCCTTAATAGGAAAGCGGGGGAACCAATTCAGTGATATTCGTTCGGTGTGAGAGCCGGCCGCATATCGCTTGGGGTGAATCCTAAAGGTGCAAAGCTAGCTTGCACCGACAGGTAGGGCGACTCTCACCGCCCGAATCCGACAGCTAACCTCGTCAGCGTGGAACAGACTTCAACTTCTTTATGTAGAGAAGTTACAGGGTCTATGGAGAGAGGATGATGAAGCTTGTGATCGCTACTAACGACCACAGGGCTTAAGCCTCTGTGGTCTTCTTGCGTCTTCTTATGAAAAAAATAGTATTTTTCCATGAAAACATTTCAATATGACCTTGCAATGTATCGCTGAATCCTTAATGCAATAAGGAACGGGGGAACCAACGAGCCTATCGGCTCATGGGGTGAATCCTAAAGCTATGCTTTGGGTAGGGCGACTCTCACGCCCGAATCCGACAGCTAACCTCGTAAGCGTATCGAGAGAGGCAACGATGATCGTGTGCTCGGCACAGCTATTTTGCTGTGCGGTAAGAAGCCGCGAGAAGAGTTCTCCTCTTTTCGCAGGCTTCTTTTTTTATGCCTACAACACGGATTATCGGTGCCTCCTCTTGGGAGAATTAGGAGGGAACGAGAAGATGAACGCCGCTCAAGAATTTGTTCTTGTATCGGCGCCCAATAAAACCGGTGAAGGTTTTGTCCGGCTGCTGCTGTCCAAAGGCATTCCGTTCGCAGCCATTACGAACAGCCGGGCTGAGCAGGAGCGTCTAGTGAGCTTGGGCGTAAAGCATATTATTTGGATCGACACGACAGAATGTGAATCATGGATATTGCCCGAGCTTCCGATTGGCAAAGTATTTTTATTCGAAAGCTCGCTGAACCTGTGCTGCCGCTTCATTCAAATATGCAGGACATGGACGTCCAAAGATATTTGCGTCGTGACGCATAACACGAATCCGCGGCTTGTCTACAAAGGCTTGGGAGCGAACCATGTCATTCATACTTCGAGTCATGAGGTATCTTTCTTAATCAATTGATGCGGACGGAGGCATTCCGATGCAGGATTTATACATGGTAGTACTATTGGCAGTGACGTACCTGTTGTTTTACGGCTTTTTGTCCTGGTGTAACAGGGTTGTTGAGGATACGGGAGGCGAACGATCATGATGGTTATCGCAGTCTTTACGGTGCTTCTCTTTATCTACTTGGTTTATGCTTTGATTCACCCGGAAAAATTTTGAGCTTTGCGCTAGCAAAGCTCAGCAGATGCTTACGAAGTTAGCTTTTCTACGAAAAGCTCTTAGGAGGAAAGAACAATGGGAATTTTGCAAATCGCCGTCGTGATTGTCATTTTAGTCCTGCTGGTCAAACCGTTGGGGACTTATTTATATCATGTCTTTTCCAACGAAGGCAATCGTACGGATAAATGGTTTGCTCCTGTGGAAAAGGCGATCTACGCGGTGACAGGTCTGAAAAACCGTCAAGGCATGACCTGGAAAACATATGCTTTAAGCTTTATTTTAACGAATATCGTCTTTGTGGCGATCAGCTATATCATTCTTCGGGTACAAAAATATTTGCCGTTCAATCCGAACGGAATCGACAATATGGAAGAAACGCTGTCGTTCAATACGGTCATCAGCTTTATGACCAATACGAATCTGCAGCATTACAGCGGGGAGTCAGGGTTATCTTATTTCTCGCAAATGGCCGTCATTATGATGATGATGTTCACCTCCGCTGCGACTGGGATATGCGTAGCCATTGCTTTTATACGCGGAATTACGAGCAAGGGAGAGACGATCGGTAACTTTTTCGAAGACTTCGTTAAAGCGCACATTAGGGTGTTTTTCCCGCTCGCAATTGTTGTCACAATGGCTCTTGTAGCTCTTCATGTGCCGCAAACGCTGCAGCCGACCTTAACGGTCAACACACTGGAGGGAAGCGAGCAGCAGATTGCCATCGGGCCGGTAGCGTCCTTGGAATCTATTAAGCATTTAGGGACGAATGGAGGAGGATTTTTCGGCGTCAACTCTGCGCATCCGTTTGAAAATCCGAACGCCATTACGAATGTGATCGAAATTTTATCGATGTGGTCGTTGGCGGCTGCGCTGCCTTATACGTATGGACGGTTTGCGCGCAACCGGAAGCAAGGCTGGGTTATTTTCTCGGCGATGATGATTTTATTCCTGCTGTTCCTGTCGCTGGTTTATACATCGGAATCGGCAGGCAACCCGCTTATGAATAAGCTGGGCATTGACGCTTCACAGGGCAGTATGGAAGGTAAAGAGGTCCGCTTCGGCATTGCGCAATCGACTCTGTTTACAACGGTTACGACGGCGGCAACGACCGGTTCAGTCGATAATATGCACGATACTCTGACTCCGCTCGGCGGGATCACACCGCTTGCTCTAATGATGCTGAACTGCGTATTCGGCGGTAAAGGCGTTGGATTGGTCAATATGCTGATGTATGCGATCCTTGCGGTTTTCCTGGCCGGTTTAATGGTTGGACGCACACCGGAATTTCTCGGCAGAAAGATAGAACCGCGCGAAATGAAGCTGATAGCCATTGCGATTCTAGCGCATCCGTTCATTATTCTTATGCCTACGGCTCTGGCATTAGCCACAGAGGTAGGGAAGGTTGCCATCTCGAATCCGGGTTATCACGGAATATCGCAAGTGCTGTACGAATATACGTCTTCGGCTGCCAATAACGGCTCAGGGTTCGAAGGCTTGGGCGATAATACGCCATTCTGGAATATTTCCACCGGTATCGTCATGCTGTTCGGTCGTTATATTTCGATGATTGCCATGCTGGGAGTCGCCGGTTCTCTTGTACGCAAGCAATGGGTGCCTGAGACGATCGGCACGTTCCGCACGGATAACCGTCTGTTCGTAGGGATTTTGGTATGCACGGTATTCATTATCGGGGCGCTGACGTTCCTGCCGGCCATCGTGCTTGGGCCTATCGCGGAACATGTAACGATTCGTTAAATAGGAGAGGCGAAACTGTATGAGTGAAAATAATGCAAAAAACCATCGAAAATCGATGTTGAATTCAACTATCGTCATGAATGCCGTTAAGGAAAGCTTCGTGAAGCTGAATCCGGTCGTGATGATGAAAAATCCAGTTATGTTCGTCGTAGAGGTAGGCACCTTGGTTGTTCTGCTTATGACAGTGCTACCTGGCTACTTTGGAACGGAGAACAGCTTAGGCTTTAATTTTACCGTATTCGTAATTTTATTATTTACTGTGTTGTTCGCTAATTTCGCGGAAGCATTGGCCGAAGGGAGAGGGAAGGCTCAAGCCGACTCTCTCAAAAAAGACTAAACAAGAGATTACGGCAAACAAAATAATTAATAATGGCTCCGGAATCAAGGTGGTTCCGTCCACAGAGCTGCGGAAGGGTGACCTGGTGGTTGTGTCCCAAGGGGAAATGATTCCGGGGGACGGCGAAGTGATTGAAGGGCTTGCTTCCGTTGATGAATCGGCTATTACAGGGGAGTCCGCTCCCGTAATTAAAGAAGCCGGCGGAGATTTCAGCTCGGTAACAGGCGGCACACGAGTCGTCAGCGACAAAATCAAGGTGCGGATTACGAGCGATCCTGGTGAATCCTTCATTGATCGGATGATCTCGCTTGTCGAAGGAGCCAAACGGCAGAAAACGCCGAACGAGCTGGCTCTGAACACCCTGCTGACCAGCTTAACGCTTATTTTCTTTATCGTTGTTGTTACCTTAGCTCCTATCGCAGGCTATTTGGAAATTAACCTGGAGATTCCGGTTTTAATTGCTCTGCTTGTTTGTCTTATCCCAACAACTATCGGCGGCTTGTTATCGGCCATTGGGATTGCGGGTATGGATCGGGTTACTCAATTCAACGTATTGGCCATGTCCGGTAAAGCGGTTGAAGCAGCCGGAGACATCAATACGATGATTTTGGATAAAACAGGGACGATCACCTACGGTAACCGGATGGCAAGCGACATTATCCCTATCGGGTCCGAAAGTGTCGGTACAGTAGCCGGCTGGGCAGCGGTTAGCTCGTTGAAGGATGAAACGCCGGAAGGCCGTTCGGTACTCGAATGGTTGAAAAAGCAAGGACTAACTTATGACGAAGCCTTGGGCGTAGGCGGAGAATTCATCGAATTTAAAGCGGAAACCCGAATGAGCGGCATCGATCTGGCGGATGGACGCAAGGTACGTAAAGGTGCTGTTGATGCCGTGAAGCAGTGGGTTCTCGCTCAAGGCGGTACGATCCCGGCGGATTTGGAGACGAGAGGCAATGCTATTGCCTCGGAAGGCGGCACACCTCTGGCGGTAGCGGTTGATAAACAGCTGTATGGATTGATCTATTTGAAGGATACCGTTAAGCCTGGCATGAAGGAACGGTTTGACCAACTGCGCAAAATGGGAATCAAAACGATCATGTGTACCGGGGATAACCCGTTAACGGCTGCAACTATCGCCCGTGAAGCGGGAGTGGATGATTTTATCGCGGAGAGCAAGCCGGAAGATAAAATTGCGGTTATCCGCAAAGAGCAAGCGGAAGGCAAGCTTGTTGCTATGACAGGAGACGGTACGAACGATGCTCCAGCGCTCGCGCAGGCTGATGTAGGCTTGGCGATGAACAGCGGAACGATTGCTGCCAAGGAAGCAGCGAACATGGTTGATCTGGACTCCGACCCGTCGAAAATTATCGAAGTGGTTGCCATTGGTAAGCAGCTGCTGATGACTCGCGGAGCCTTGACCACCTTCAGTATTGCGAATGACGTGGCCAAATATTTTGCCATTATTCCGGCTATGTTCACCGTTGCGATTCCACAAATGGAGTCCTTGAACATTATGCACCTCGGGTCGCCGATGTCTGCGATACTTTCAGCATTAATATTTAATGCTATTATTATTCCGCTGCTCATTCCGCTTGCGATGAAGGGCGTGGAATACAAGCCAATGAGTGCAACAAAGCTGCTGAGCAGGAATATCGTCGTGTACGGACTCGGAGGAGTTATCGTGCCGTTTATCGGGATCAAGCTGATCGATCTTATCGTCAATGTGTGGATATAGAGAAAGATGGAGGGGGTCCGGGCTTCCCGGACCAGCCCTCAACCAAGAGAGGAATGAAAAAGTATGAATAAATCGGCCTCGCAAAGTGGTACCGGAACCATTTCCTTTTTTACGGTGCTCCGGATCGGCGTCGTATTCATCGTATTGTGTGGCATTGTGTATCCGTTGGTCTGCACCGGCTTGGCTCAAGTATTAATGCCTGGCAACGCGAATGGCAGCTTAGTGAAAAATGCATCGGGAGAAGTAGTTGGCTCCGAGCTGATCGGGCAAAAATTTGCAGATCCTAAATGGTTCCAAGGTCGTGTATCCAGTATTGACTATAAAGCGGAGGCATCAGGGACGAATAATTATGCACCGTCCAATCCGGAGCTCATCAAGCGCACTCAAGCTTCTATCGACGATTGGAAGGCGAATAACCCTGACGTACCGATCAGTAAGCTTCCTATTGATCTGATCACGAACTCGGCTTCAGGGCTTGACCCGCACATCAGTCCGGAATCAGCTAAAGCGCAGGTTCCTCGGATCAGTAAGCTGACCGGCATTCCGCTGGACCAGCTTAATAAGCTGGTGGACACTCATACACAAGGGCGCGATTGGGGATTGTTCGGTGAGCCTAGAGTCAATGTGCTTAAGCTGAACATGGATTTGGAGACTTTGGCCAAGAAGTAGCCTAAATGACGCTGGATAAGGAGCGGAGCTCACAATGGAAACCTTTAGAGGAAAGACGCCCGAGGAAATCTTATTATCCATATCCAAGCTTCACCGTGGGCGGCTAAAGGTGTACATCGGCGCGTTCAGCGGCTCCGGAAAAACGTATCATATGCTGCGCGAAGGACATGCGCATAAGCAGCAGGGGCTCGATGTCGTCATCTGCGCCGTATCCACGATGCAAAGACCGGAAACGATGGAGCAGATCGGCGATCTCGAGCGCGTCCCAAGTATTCATTGGTATAAGGATGGCGTCGAAAAAAAGGATTTAAACATCGAAAAACTGATTGAGCGCAATCCTGAGGTTGTGTTGGTTGACGGTCTGGCTCATCGTAATCAAAAGGATGCTCTATTTCCAAACCGGCTGGAAGACATTAAATATTTGCTGAGTCATGGCATCAGCGTCATCACGACTATTAACGCCTATGAGCTTGAAGGGGTCACAGAGCTGGTCAAACGTTGGACCGGTATAGATGTGAGGGAAACCGTCCCTTCCGATACTCTGGAGCTGGCCGATGAGGTCGTGCTAATCGATGTAACGCCCGAAACGATGCTAAACCGTGCTGCCGATAGCAACATGCGGTTTCAAGGGGATGCAGATGTATTCAAACGCGGCAATCTCGCAGTACTGCGGGAGTTGTCGCTTCGACTTGTAGCAGAAGGGGTCAATGACTCCCTGGAAAAGTACAGGGAAGAAATGGGGCTATTGGGTCCATCGGGTGCTGGAGAACGCATTCTGGTATCGGCGCAGTATCATTGGAACGGCTCGATTCATGTGCGACGGGGTCAGCAGATTGCCAAACGGTTGAACGGGGATTTGAATGTCGTCACCTTCTTCAATGAGAAAAAGCAGCTAAGTAAAGAGGCGGCCGCCTTCAAACGGTCTATCATGAAGCTGGTGGAAAAGGTAGGGGGCAGCTTCGAGGAGCTGCCGCTGTGCTCGCGCAGGGCTCTTCCTCGCGTGCTGGTGCAGTACGCGATAGAGCATAACGTAACTAGAATCGTAATGGGCCATTCCAAGCAGACTCGAAGGCAGGAATTATGGCAGGGCTCCATCGTTCACGATATGTTGAAAAAAACGAGAAATATCGATATTTTCATCGTCGCAGACAGAGCGGAGTATGAGGGAGAACGAATTCTTCCTGCTAAGAGGAAGAAGCCCGCGGAAGATCCTTACCGTAGGCTCAGCTCGCAGGAGGTGGAGCGTCGAATCGAGCAGATCCGGCGCGGCCGGTTCAAGGTCTATATTGGAGCTGCTCCTGGCGTCGGCAAGACGTATACGATGCTTCGCGAAGGTAATGATTTGCTCCGTAAAGAGGCGAATGTGCGCATTGGCCTGCTAGAAACCCATGGTCGGAAGGAAACATTGGCGCAAGTAGACCAGTTGGAGACCATTCCTCGCAAAGTAATAGATTATCGCGGAACTCGGCTAGAGGAAATGGATACGGAGGAGATTATTCGTCTGGCTCCGGAAATCGTGCTTGTTGATGAGCTGGCTCATACCAATGTCCCCGGCAGCAAAAATAAAAAACGGTACGAGGATGTCATTGAAATATTGGATGCAGGCATCTCGGTTATTTCCACCGTTAACGTGCAGCACCTGGAAAGCCTCAATGATGCCGTTATGCAGATTACAGGGGTTCGCGTCCGCGAAACCGTTCCCGATCACATCCTCTGGTTGGCGGATGAAGTCCAGCTTATCGACGTAGCACCGAGCTCACTCCAGCAGCGGATGAAGGAAGGCAACATCTACGCAATGGATAAAGTGAATCAAGCATTGGGCAACTTTTTCAAGACGGGGAATTTAATTGCGCTTCGGGAGCTGGCGCTGCGTGAAATTGCCGACGATGTGGATGAAAGGCTGGAATCGTTGGAGCGCAAGAGCTCTTTGCGAGGGCCATGGCGCAGGCAGGAGGTCATTTATGTAGGTGTTAATATTTCGCCTCATGCCGAGAGATTGATTCGCAGAGGCTTTCGTATAGCCCATAGGCTGAAGGCCGTGTGGATCGTAACGTATGTTCATTCAGATGATATGAGGCTAAATGCGGAGCTGGCGGAAAGGCTCAAGGCCATCCAACAGCTGACCGAGCGACTCGGAGGGGAATTTGAATTACAAACAGCCAGAAGCCGAAATCAGATTACGGATGTATTGGTGGCCAAAGCTAACGAATACAAGTCAACGCAGATGATTATAGGGCAATCGAGACAAACGTTGTGGCAAGAATGGTGGCATGGATCTTTGGTGAAAAGGCTGCTTCGCTCCTCTCGCCATATGGATGTGCTTGTCGTTGCCGACTTTGACCCGAATTTTCAAGTTTAAGCCAGCAAACAATGGTTAAATAGCATTCCAGTATGGGGAGAGATAGCAATGGGAATTTTTATATTTGTATTTATTTGTTTATTCGTATCCGGTTATTTATTCATTAATATGTTCGACAACAGCCGTAGATCGAATAAAGAAGCTGTGCGGAAAAGAATTATCGTCTCATTTTGCCAGGCGATTGTCATTTCAGGCCTTCTCCAGTTTATTATTCATCAATAGCAGATATCGGCAGCGGAGGGGCTGCAGTTAAGCTGGGCAGGCCCTTCCACATATTCATTCCATGCTTTACAGCTAGATATCATTGATCCAAAAAGTTTTTTAAAGGCCCTATAACGAGATTCATTCCGTCCACCATACCTTGCAGATAGACAACCTTCTCAATATCATGAGGGTTTTTATCCGCTACTTCCGATAGTTTTCTGCGGAAATTGTATTGGGTGGATTCGAGGTTTTTGACCAGCCCTGTGAAATCCTTCACTGCTTTTTGGCAGTCTGTGAAATCATGCTCCGTGAATAGGTCATTATTTTTACTGATCAATTCTTTAATAAAATGGTCTGTATGCTGTGACATGTTTGTTCAACTCCTTAGAGTTTTGCGAAGCAAAACTTGCTTCGGAAGGATATGCTTAGAGTTTTGCGAAGCCTAACTTATCGTTTGTTCTCAAAGCTCATTCTATACATTCATAAGCCCTTGACACCACTAACTGTAATCGATATAATAACAGTAAGAAAAACGTCAACGACGTCCTTTCAAAAATGCGCGACCGCGGTTAGCGGAAGTTTCATCGCCAGTAAGAAAGTTATTCACTATGAATAGTGCTATAGTGAAATTAAACTTTCCTATGCGGGTATGAAACAGCAGCAAGTTAAGCATCAGGTTTATGAGGAGGCATGTTGTGAATAGCGAGTTTACAATAGCGGTTCATAGTTTGGTACTGCTCGCTTATAGGCCCGACCATATGGCGACGAGCGATATGATCGCCCACAATGTATGCACCCATCCAGCCCGAGTGCGCAAAGTCATGGCGCTGCTTCGCAAGCATGGTTATGTGGCGGCTAAGGAAGGAACCGGTGGAGGATTCTTGCTTCATTGCAATCCTGAACAGGTGACTCTGGCCGAGATGTATCGTTTAACCTCTATGGGGTCCGTAAAACCGGGATGGTGTTCGGGCGATGTCGAGCAGCAGGATTGTATGATTGCATGTAATATGGCTACTGTGATGGATGACATATTTGCTGGGGCTGAGAAGCAATTGATTGAATATTTTGGTCAGTGGACGATCCTTGATGTATTGGAGCAGCTGCGTCAAAAGCAGGAGAGGAAACGTTAGCGTTTCTTTTTCCATCAAACTGTTATTAATAAGTTCTCAGTTAGGTATGTTAATCTTGGCAAAGAACAGACGACACAGAAGAAGCTAAAGCTCTTTCGTTAAACTGTAATGGGATTCATTTCAGTTGAGTAGTTGGACGTGGACAAAAGGAAGGAGAGTGGAAACAATGGCAGCGATCAATCAGGATTGGATTAAGGTAAGTGATTGGGTTAGTGGAACTTCGGCAGAGGATGAAAAGTTTATAGGGTATGTAGAGTCCATAGATGTTTATGGTACGGTGAAGGTACGAGTCACCCAATGCGACCATGAAGATGCAGTCGGGAATATCGTCAGCAGCTCCTTAGCTAAGTTGTATAAATTGACCGATTATGTACCTGTTGAAGAAGGCCTGCGCAGCTTGCTCGACTTGGCCTTGATGACACGTGATCAGTCATGGTTTGAAGATTTGTATGCAAATCTTCGCATACTTCAATTTGATACAACCAGCGGCAGCAAGCCTTCTGCAGGATATGGCTCAGGCCCCACAGTTAATCGAGTACGAATCGACTAAGGGTTTGGGATGATATAATTCATGGTTAATCATTATTTAAAGGAGAGTGTTGATTATGTCTTTGATAAAAGTAGAAGATAACAATTTCAAACAAACTATTGCACAAGAGGGTGTCGTCCTTGTTGATTTTTGGGCTCCATGGTGCGGACCTTGTAAAATGATCGCTCCAGTGCTTGAAGAGATGAATCAACAGCTTGGCGACAAGCTGACCATTGCCAAAATGAATGTCGATGATAATCCGGAAACGCCGGGAGCTTACGGAATTATGAGTATTCCTACCATGAAGCTGTTCAAAAACGGCGTTGAAGTGGCCACAACAGTTGGGTTTAAACCACTGCAGGATATGCTGTCTTGGGTAGAGCCGCATCTGGCTTAATAAGAAATGAATATAACCCTACGGGTGCCTTGGATTGTTGGGGAACCGTAGGGTTTTTCATATGGCATTAAAAGTCCTTGCGATTAAACATGAATAATCCAGCTCCGATTGCCGCGAGAGTATAGCATGCCGCATAGATTAAAAATGAATTGGAAGGGACTTGACCGATTCCGAACGGGCCAAGGGCGCTATCCAACCCTGTAATCCCTTGTAGTTCGGTGAGGGAGAACATTTCGGAGAGCATTCGATGCTGAAGTGACTCGGTAGGCATGGCAAGGGACATTAATCCTGCGATGGTAGTCAATGGCTTGACCGCATCCTCATCCAGCCTTGCGATCCCTCCTACTTTTTCAATCATCCCGCCCAGCCAGCCGGCTCCATACAGCATGGTCATGAATACGCCGTTCCCTAGTGCGGAGAATAGGCAGGAGCCTAACATCGAAACCGATACCAGCATAGGAACGATAGAAGCGAACAGAACAAATGATTTGATTAATGAGACCATGTCGGAAGGAACTCTCGAATGATAATTGGTAATCCATAAAATGGAAACAAACAATAGAGCTGCGTACCCTATGCCTAAGCTGACATAACCGATCCAGCGTCCCAGATACCAATGCCACCGCGGCACAGGACGAGGCAGCAAAGCCTGCAGTACGCCTTGCTCCGCTTCTCCCGAAATAACGGAAAAGGAGCTGAAGATGGACAAGAAAGCGACGACAAAGGCTCCGAAAAAAAAGCCGAGCGTTAGAGTGACGCTGCCCATGGTAAAGCTTCCAATAAGATAATTAATGCTTGTCTTATCGGTAGTCTCGTGCAGCCGCGCTCCGATGGTTTGAGCGACAAACCAAAAGGCCAGCAAAAAAATGATCGTCATGAGCAGTGTAAGGAGCATAACCCGTTTGCGCAGCAGCTCCTTCCAGGTCATTGCAATGATGGCTGTCATGCGCGTTCCCCCCTATGACTCAATCCGGACACGGCGCTCATGAACCATTCGTCCAGCCTTGTTTTCGATTTTTTGACTTCGTAGAGTGTCATTCCTTGCTCAACAATAAGACTGTTCAACCAGCCGATTTGTTCATCATCCTCCAGCTCTGCTTCCAGCCAGACCGAATCGCTGCCATCAGGAAGCGGCAGCGCGGCTGTTGTAATCGGCATTCCGGTCAGGTCCGTCAGCCATGCTAAAGCAAACGGCGTCAACCCGCCGACACGCAGGTGCCAGCGGGTTTTCTCCTGCAATACGTCGGAGACGGCTCCGGTTTGCAGTATATTTCCATTATTCAGTAGGGCGACACGGTCGCACAGCATTTCAACGTCCTCAAGCAAATGCGAGTTAAGGAAAATCGTTTTTCCTTGCTTCCTTAACATGCGAAGCAGCTCGCGAACCTCCATGCGGCCAATAGGATCTAGCGCAGAGGAGGGCTCGTCCAAAAATACGAGCTTCGGATCATTAATAAGAGCACAGGCCAAGCCCAGTCTCTGCTGCATGCCTTTGGAATAGTTCTTCACGCGATCGCGACCGCGAAGTCCGAGTCCTACCTGGTCGAGCAGCTCGGGGATTCGTTTGGCTGCAACCGCCTTATCTATGCCGCACAGCTTGGCATGGAGCTTCACAACCTCCTCGCCGCTCAGCCATTCCTGATAGCGGTACAGCTCAGGTAAATATCCGATATGGCGCCGTGCTTCCATAGAACCGATTGGTTCACCCATGATCATCCCACGCCCCCCGGTAGGACGAATGAGCCCGACCAGCATTTTGACGAAGGTGCTCTTCCCCGCACCGTTAGGGCCGAGGAAGCCAAAGGCTTCCCCTGCACCAACTTGTAGCGTAATACCGCGGCAACCGCGGCCGTTTCCATAATCCTTGCTTAAATCCTGGGCTTCAATCATGGCATGGCTCAAGATTTGATCAACTCCGTTACTTTAGCGACAAGGGCAGCTCGGCTTGTCAGAGCTTCGCCTCCATCAAGACGGAACAGCTGGCCTTGCTTCACCCAGGTTGCAGAGTAGTAGACTTGCTTGCCTTGATTGTAAATATTGGTACTTACGATGACATCCAAGCCTTCTACTTTCGTTTTTTCGACCTTTCCATTCTCTATAATAGGGAGCGGTACGGAGCCTCCCTGCAAGACGCCTGCCGTTTGCAAGCTCTCCTTTAAGTTTGACGGAAGCAGCGGGAATTGCAAAATCGCATCCAATGCTTCAGCTACCGGGATAGAAGGATCGACAGTAAGTGTAGGTACTGGCATTTGCGAGAACGAATACCCTTTGGAGTCGTCTTTCTCTTGAGCCCCTTTGCTTACATAGAGATGGACGGATGGCCCCATTTCGAGTGTAATTGGCTTGCCGTCCACGGAAACAGGCATCAGTTTGGTCGCGCCGAGGCGTTTCATCGCTTTATTAACCTCATCTACATTCATGTTAAAGGTTAAACTGTTGGATGGAGAAACGTAAATTTTATTTTTCATATCATAATCAGATGGGATGACAATCTTATGTCCCAAGATTTTGGCCGCTTCGGATGCATCGACTTCACCAGACGGTTTGCCGGAGGTTTGGGAGAACGTGCCGAACGTATTGATCGACTCACGTTCCTTGCCGTCACCGAAAGCACCGCTAAGAATCGCTTGTAAATCATTCTCCTGTACAACGGTAAGCTGCTGCATACGGAATTTGTTCAAAATCGCCGCAAGAGCTTGATTGCCGGTTGGTGTAGCGATAGTAACGGCGATAACGCCTACTGCCGCGGCACCCGCCACCCATTTCTTATTCTTATGCAGCCAGCCAGCGAACGAGCTGGATTTCTTGGTGTTAATAGCGTCGGAACCAAGGCGGGGAGCTTTCGGGCCGATGCTTGTTTCTGGGCTTAAAGCTGGCGCTGCTGCAGGTTCACCTGCAATGGCAGCTGTCAGTGGAACGGCCGCAGCTTCAGCCGTCATTTGTTCCGACCAACGAGACCATTGCGGCTGCAATGGTTCTTGCGCCAGCTTCTCCTGAAGCTTTGCCCAAGCTGTGTCCGCTAATTCCCGTTCATTCTTTTTAGTGGATTCGCTCATGGAATCTCCTCCTATTCAATCTGTGCATGTGCCTGCGTTTGCGCTTCGGCATGTCGTCTTAACCGTTCGGTAGCTCGGTGAAGCAGCGTTCCGACCAAAGGGGGGCGTACTTGCAGCTGCTCGGCGATTTCCGCGTAGCTGTATCCTGAGTATCTCAGCAGCAGTGCTTTGCGGTCACGCTCGGGCAGTTCATCCAGCCATTCCCGCATTTCTTCCTGGTCAAGCTGTTTCATAAGTATTTGTTCGTTGGACGGCTGTTCCTCTTCGGTGCTAAGGATGTGCAAAGACTGCTTTTCATGAAGAGCACGTTCCCGTGCTTTTTTATTCAAGTAGTCGTAGGCAATTCTTGTCAGCACCCGATGCAGCCAGGCCCCCATAACAGACGGTTCGTCCGGAGGGTTGCGGTAGAGACGCAAGAATACCTCCTGAGCCAAATCTTCTGCGGCCGCCTCATCTCGAACAAGCCCAATGAGCTTGCGGCGTACGGTAGGGTAATGTATATAAAACACTTCACGAAAATAATCAGTTGTTTGTTGCGGTTCCAATCGATTGTCCTCCTTTCAGCTGCAGCTATATATAAGACGGACCCCGGTTCGATTTTGTATCAGCATCCAAAAAAGTTGGAAAACATTTTGTCCATCTTATTATAACCCGACGCAGGCTGCCATTTTGCAGTTATAATGGAGAGAGCAAAGAAGTTAGCGGTGTGAGCATCCTGTCTGGTAAAAAATAAAAGGATAAAAAGGAGTCGTTGCCCGATGGTTCCAGCTTTATTTATAGCCCATGGAATGCCTACATTGGTGTTGGAAACGACCCCTTATACGAAATGTTTACGGAATTTGGGGCTGCTTCTTCCGAAGCCTAAAGGCATTGTTGTCTTTAGCGCACATTGGGAACATCCCGTCCAGATGATATCGAGCGCCCCGAAATGGGAGACCATGCATGATTTCTTCGGTTTTCCGGATTCCCTTTACGAAATAGATTACCCAGCCAGCGGGGACCTTGTGCTAAGTATGGAAATTGAGCGGCTGCTGACCAATGAAGGCATTCGGTGCGGATTTAATCATCGCAGGGGACTAGACCATGGGGTATGGACCATCCTGAGGCTCTTGTATCCTGCAGCGGATATTCCCGTCGTTGCTCTTTCAGTGAATCCCAAGCTGGTTCCTGAGGAACAATATAGGATAGGAAAGGCGCTAAATACATTAAGAGAAAAAGACATTATGATCATCGGCAGTGGAGGGACGGTGCACAACCTGTCCAAGCTGGAATGGGAGACGGAGGGAGTAGAAAGCTGGGCCGTCGATTTCGATCAATGGATGTCCGACAAAATCAGCGTATGGGATTTGGAGGCTTTATTCGATTATGAGCGGAGGGCTCCGTCGGCGGCTGAAGCCGTACCTTCCAAGGAGCATTTGACCCCGTTATTTATCAGCATGGGCTCTGCAGACCAACATCAATCGGCGAGATTACTGCACCAGCAGTATCAATATGGTACTTTAAGCTTGGCCGTTTGGATGTTTAAATAAGGTAGCAAGCTCAGAGAGCTCGGGAGTAAGCAACCAGCATAAAAAAACAGAGCCCGCATCCAATGCAGAGCTCTGCCAACTCATTTAGTTCATCTTTAACCAGCTATCCCACTCATGGACGCTGATACCCTTGAAGGAAGGGTGAATAATCAGTTTCTCTTGCAGTGCTTCCAACTCTTGCAGCATGAGGGCTTCGCTTTTGCCGTAAAAGCTGCCTGGCTCGCCACTATCAACGGTATCCACAGCTACAAGCAATGGAACACCGGCCTGGTCTGCTGAGGCTAACTCAGTTTGGATGGATGCTGTGATGTCTTGGGCTTTGTTGAAATATGCCATCAGAGTCACTTCGTCCATGCGTCGGATCAGCCAATCCGACAAGGTCGTTCTGCCGCCCTGACCGTCTCCCACTTGAAACGAATCGAGCCACACCGGCATGTCCATGCCGACAGTCAACGTGGAGTCGCTCTTCACTTCTTCGACAAATCCGCTTACCGTGTCTTTCCAAAGTCCGATCACCGTATCTGAATCCTTGCGCCACTCAGGCAATACATAAGGCTCCACATCCAAATGAATCCCGGCAAACTGTTCCTCAGGAAGGACACTCGCGTTATACCTCTTAACCCAATCGATAAACTCATATAATTTCTTGTTATGCTCTGGAAGCACCCAATTCGGAGCGCCGCCCAGCGCTTGAACCTCAATGTGCTGAGCGTTCGCCTTGCGAATAAAGCTGCTGTAATAAGGAGCCGGATAACTCGAATCCACGAACAGATAGACCCGGTTGATCCCTTTGTACGCCAACTGCTGCAGCGTGCTATCCGCCTCTTGACCGATTACATACGGATTCCACATCCACGTACTGAGCACCTGTTGACCTTCAGCTTCAGCAGCCTGGGCGGAAGTCCCGCCTAACAAGGAAAACCCCGTGAACGCCTGTCCCGCCAGAAAGCAGTTTAACAACAACCAGCATAACCTCCTTCTCGTTATTGAATGGAAAAATAGTTTTGTTTGCCGCAGATTCACTTTCTTGCTCCTTCCAATACAATGTTAGCCTAAGGATGTGCCCGATCATTTGAACTTCATTCAAAAAAATAAACTGCATCTACCTATCAGTTGGCCGAGGCTGCAGGGGAGGGAGGCGTCATGTCTTTAGGTGGCTGCTTGCCTTGCTCCGCGAATAGACTCTGCAAAATCGAGTAGCTTTTCTTGAGCCGCTCATGGTAATCGACTTTATCCCAGTTGTTCCATTTGTAGGCCAAGGGTTCCTGTTTCTCTTTTCCCTCGGCTCCATGAACCCAATGCGGCTCAACGCGGACCGATTTTACCTCATCGAATTTCAGCGCTCCGGCTTCATAAGGATACTTCCACGCCTTATGCTGGCTTGGATCGGTGAATCCCAGCATCATCCAAGGCACACGCACCTCGATGACTGAGCCGGATACAAACCAGTCCGCCAGATTGTTGAAATCCGGGCTCGCCGGATCGGTCGTACCCTGATGAAGCTGTCCGATTTCCACATCCTCGAAGGGGATCGTTTCCTTCGTTTGCGGCAGTACAAAGCCTTTGTTGACAGGCAGCTTCCACGGTAAAAAGATCCCGTTCTCCGCATGAGCCCAACTCTCCTGCCACGGCATGAGCTTTTTTTGAGATCCGTACAGCCAGGTATGGTAATCGTAGGCACTGCCTACATAGAGGGTTGAATTTTTGGCTCCCTGCAGCTTCATGACAAATTCTTGACCGCTGCTGAAGCCAACACCCGGCGCTTGATCCGCTGTAGTACTTCCTCCAGTCAATGTGTCGAAGCCAAGGAATAAGGTATTGTCCCCGAGCTTCCAATCGCCTTGGGTATTTTTCAACATCAGATACAAGTACGCTTCATCGTGAGAAACTGATAGATTGTAACCCGGATATTGTTTGGTTTCCACAGGCTTGCGACGATCCCAATCTTCCGTCTTGCCGTCCAGCACAATTGTATCCTCTGGCGATTTTCCCGGCTCAACAGCCAGCACACCAAAATGCTCTTCATTGGTCAGCATATTTCGCCAATACGGCCGCCTTGCGATAGGCGTATCCAGCTCCAGCGTATTCCACGTGATTTTGAACCATTCGTCCTGCCACGAGAACAATACAGCACCGTCGTAATTTTCATTGTATATGCTTTTATACAGAGCGGCATCGATCTCGCCTTGTTCCTGCTCGGTATGCAGGCCTTGGTTGCGATTCAGCGGACCATAATGGGCGAGCCCCCGTGAGCTCGGCACTCCGTATTCCGCCACGATCAGCGGAATGCCTTTATGATACTCTCTTAAATCATGCAAATAGCCGGCATAAGGATTGATTTCTCCCGTACTGTCCTTGTAGGTCTGGTACTTGTCCTCGTAGCTCAGGAGATCGGGGTAATACGGATAAATATGATAGGAAGCAAAATAGCCTGCTTTCCACGTTTCCCGTGGACTAATATGCATCGGATCAACAGATACCATATCTTCGTTCTCTGCCGGTTCATTAGGGTGTGTGAGCGGGTCAGTTGTCACCCAGTTGGTAAATGAAACGGGATGCTGCCAGCCGTATTTCATTTCCTCCTGCGCTACCGTGTCAAGCATTTGCGTAAGCCAGCTCTCGAATGGATTAGCCTCTGGGTTGGCCTGAAAATACGTTCCTTGAAATGGTTTCAAACCGGGATGCGCGTCATTGGTTGCCTTTACCGTATAAGGATCCCACTCCGTGCCTACAACCCAACCTAATACATAAGGAGAAATGTCCGCGTCGTATTTGCCAGATGCATGTCCGGGCGTTGCCTTCCGGTTGAAATTGCCGTGAACGGCATGGACGGCGTCTTGAATTTCTTTCTTAAATACAGCTATGGTATCTTCCTGATAGGCATCCCTCCCTTCTCCGCCGCTCCCGGTCAATTGATCCTCCGGTGCCCAGATGCCGTGAAGCACATAGAGCGGGTCTTTGCGTCCGCCATTGAATTCCGCTAACGCCTCGTAGAAATGGGGCGGTAAGATGGTATATACGCGGATGACGTCGGCGTGCATCTCTTTGATTTGCCCGAACCAGCGCAAATAATCTTCCTTGGTCGGGCTGAGCTCTCCGGGGGCATGCCCGGGAGTGGTCGCACCCAAGTTGACACCGGTCCAAAATTGCGGTGTCCAGTCGGTACCATTGTATACCTCCAAATGGCCATCCTTCACCGAAGCGGTCTGTTTAATGCCTTGTTCTTCGAATACCGGCATCACCGATTGCGGAGCTGTCTTACCCGGTCCTGCGAACCAGCTGCGTGTCCCATGCGTTAACGACAGTGCAAGCGTCGCAGCAGCAAGCAGCGCTACGACTGCCGTCAGGCCCAGAAGGGTGCGTTTGTTAACCGAATTCACTTGCATGATATCCTCCTTTGTAAAAGCTCTATCCCCTTGTTTTTACCATATAGGAAAGAATCCGTTCGCTAGGGATTACCGAAGACTTTCCTATTGGCGATAAAACCAACCACAGAGCGGGGGCGCTCATCTTTGAAAGGCTTCGATGGAGGTTTTTTCTATTTAAAGCATAAGGAGGTGCCCGACTTTACGAGCGTTACTTTGTCGGTGGAGCAGCTGAGCTCCCGTTCTTCCTTCACTTCGATTCCGAGCTCCTTCAGCCGCTCCTGATTGGACCAGCTGTATGTAAATTCAGCCTGAATCGGTTGAGTCGCATCGCGCAGTTCAGCCAGTTGGCCCTTCAGCTCTTGATTCCAGGCGAGCTGTTCCTTTGTGTACATGCCGGTGACGAGCAGCGCATTGGCTGCAATCAATACCGCCAAGGTCCATCCGGCGACTTTTATTACTCGATAGCCGCCTTGCAGACTCAACGCCAGCCAGACGCAGATCAGCGGTACGAACCATAGCTGCGGCACATAGCGGGCCCACCATGCCGCTGGATTAACAAAAGACGAGGCCGCCAGCAGCAGGATCACCCCAAGGGCCGCTAACGTTAAGCCAGTGCGCTTACGAAGAGCGAGCAGCAGCACCAATAGCGAAAAGATCAGCGTCCCGCTGAACAGCGGGCCGAAGCCAGACACGGCTACATCAGGCTCTCCGTAAACCTGAAGCTCGCGATCCGTGAAGGTGAACGGCCATTTGAACTGGGTGGGTCGTTTTTCCGTGCTGTTACCGACGGTTGTCGCGAAATAGGATGAAGCTGCTTGCTCGAAGCGGTTCATCATTTCGAGGTTGCGCGGAATGAAATTTTTGACGACATCGATCGCCTCTTCACCGGCTAGCGGATAGAATGGATGCCCGTCCCGCACCGTATTCGTCACATACGGGTTGTAGCCGACCAACAGGACGCCTACGAGTCCACCGATGGCACCGATGCGGAACACCCGCTTCAGCAATCCGAACTGCTCGCTCATATACAAGACGATGAGGAGCCCAACGGTCAGCAGGCCTGCATACGCAATCGCCGTGAATTTAATATTCATGATCAGGATCATGGTCAACGTATAGCTGATTAGTAAAACCCGGTTCGCCTGCGCATAGATTAGTACGCCGAGCGCAACCAAGCACAACAGTAGTGACGCCAGTAAGCCGTCGACATAGTAGCTGAACGCCTGATAGATGCTGACTGGATTCAGTGCAAGCAGCACCGCGACGACCCAAGCCTGAACACGCTGGTTCGGCCGCAAATGGAGCAGTGCCGACAAGCTAAGCAGCGCTGAGGCAGCGATCGTTAACAAATTGATGGCTTTGCCGCTCTCCAGTAAGCCTGTCGCTTTATAAATCGTTGCGGACGCAAGCTCCGCACCCTTGGCATAATGGTTGACCCAAATACTGTTTCCTGTCGGCATGGATACAGGCTCGTCATAGACCGGATTCCATCCGTTTGAGAGTAAAATAATCGCTTCTTGGTGATACGCTTGTCCATCGTAGGACAAATCGTAAAAATAGTTGCTGATCAGAAGGCAGCTCGCAAAAAGCAGCGCTGCGCAGCCGATGGATGCCCAGAGCAGCCAGCCTGGCAACTCATTTCCTGAAGCTTGGAATAGGAGCCATACCGTTCCGACTGCAGCAGCTGCAGCTAACCAAAAATGCATCGGCAACAGCGGTACCTTGGCCAAGAACAAAAGTGACGGAATGACGAAGCCGGCTATAACAAGCATCAATAATGCCATCCCGGTCATCAAACTAAAGGAAGCAAGTCGGTTCTTCATTGTGTCACTCCTCAATCTTTTCATCGCTAATTCAAGTAAACTGATTCATCTATCCAATGGTTCGTCATTGACAGAACCCATGCCATACTCTAACTTGATTCCGAGAATAGCCAGTCATAAACGGGGGAATTGGGTTCTTATACCTAGGAGAGGCATAGTGAAGCTGCCCAACCAAGTAGAGTGCCTACGGCAAGTCCGCCGAGCAGCTCCAGGCGGGTATGTCCTTGTCTTTCCCGCAGCCCTGCTTCAACCATTGCGGCATTTTCACGGGTAAGTCTATTGATCCATTTGGCATTGTCCCCAACAGCGCGCCGAATCCCTACCGCATCGATCATCACAATGTAGGTTAATGCTACGCCAAGCCCAAACATCGGTGTTCCAAAGCCCTGATCGAAACCGATCAGCATCGTGACAGAGGAGACGACGGACGTATGGGTGCTCGGAAACCCTCCGTTCCCGATAAGCCGGCGCGCTTCATGCCCATGCCGGATACGATTGACCGCATATTTCAATGTTCCGGATACGACCCATGCTATAAATGGCAGCACAGGGTATAAGAGGTGGGCGCTGATTTCCATGAACTGATCACCTCGTTTCTCTCTGCGTAAACTTCCTCACGCTTATCCCGCCCGAGCAATAACCAATACCCCTGCGGAGATCAAGACGGCGCCGCACCATTTTTGAACAGAAAGCGTCTCTTGAAATAAAAAGAAGCTGAGCACCATGACCAGGATATAGCTCAAACTGACCATCGGATAAGCGGTACTGAGCGGGAATCGCTTCAAAGCAAGCAGCCAGAAGATCGAGCTAACCCCGTAGCTCCCTATACCGGCAATTACAGGCCAGTAGGCTTTAAAGCCCGTCCACGTCCATAATGCAGATCCCGCAGGCAGAACAGCGCTAACGCCCCATTTCATTAAAACCTGCCCTGTGGCACCCAAGAGGACGGAGGCGATTAACCATATGTATTTGATCACACGCTTGGTTCACCCCCTTTTTATTTGTTGAAAAATAGCAGGATGAAGCCGACGGAGAAGCCATACAACACGACCGTTAGCAAAATATGCTTGTCCTCGAGCAGCAGCTTTTCCGGGCGCCCGCCCTTGTCTTCCATATGAATCAGGTATAAATAACGAAACATCCCGTATAGCACGAAAATAAGTGTCCACATTAGGTGGATCGTGCGTCCCGACGTAAAAGTAAACAGCGCATAGCTCATGATGGTTGCTGTCGTGGCGATAGCCGACATTTGGTTCAGCATTTCCATCGAATACGATTCCAGCACTTTGCGGTGCGCTCCTTTGCCGCCTTCGAGCAGCGACAGCTCATGACGTCTTTTCCCAATAGCCAGGAACAAGGCAAGCAGCATGGTGCAGATCAGAAACCAAGGCGTGAGAGACACGCCGATCACCAGACCTCCGCCAACTGCCCGCAGAACAAAGCCGGATGCAATGATCAGCAAATCGAGAATGACGACATGCTTTAGCTTCAAGGAATAGAGCACATTTAAGAAAAAATACGCGGACAGGACAACCCCGAACAAAGGCTGGAAGCGAAACGCCACCAGAATGCAGCACAACAGCAAAACAAATCCGAACACCAATGCCATCTGAGGCTGAATGGCCCCGGAGGCCAGCGGCCGAAGCTTTTTCTCCGGATGCATCCGGTCTCTTTCCCGATCTACGTAATCGTTCAAAATGTACACACAGCTGGAAACGAGACAGAACAAGACAAAGCCGGTCATAGCTCGAATTAGCAAATTCAAGTCTGCTTGTTGGATGGAAAAAATAAGTGCGGCGAATACCAGCAAGTTCTTGGTCCATTGTCGCGGGCGCATCAATTGCAAATATTGCATCGGGAGCGCACGGCTTTCACCTCGCTTGACTTGAGCTTTCGTTTGGTCCATACCCCATTCTCCTTTTCGTTTTAATTTTTGATACGTGCAGGGCAGATGGGTATCTGGGTTTCCTTCTGTTCCGCCATTCATTATATCGAATTCACCATTCGATAAAAAGAACGAAACTATGCCGTTTTTTGGAGAATTCTAGAGGAATCTCAATGATTTCGTTCTCTAAATCGAAATATTTCGCGTTTTTCGATTTTTATTTTCCTTAAAACTGCGATATACTCCAAAGTATCGTTCTGTATATGGAACGAATGACCCGTTCTCCAAATAGAACGATTTTCGGCAAATGCTCGATTAGAGCATCTGTTACACCAAAGGATAGGAACGATGGCGCATGTTGGGAAAGCGAGTGAGGAAGCTGCGCTTGGAGAGGGGACTTTCCTTATCCGAGCTGTCACAAGCCTCAGGTGTGGCCAAATCGTACCTGAGCACCCTTGAGCGGAACATTCAGTCGAATCCGTCCATTCAATTGCTGGATAAAATTGCGGACGCACTGGACATTTCTTTGGAACAGCTGGTCCAACCGGAAGCGAAGGAACAAGCCCCTTTATTAAGGCAAGCCTGGTATGAGCTGTTCGAAGAGGCGGTGAATGCCGGCATCAGCCGGGAGGAGCTCAAGCGGTTCATTGAACTGCAAAAACGATAATTTCATTAAAACAACCATGAGGAGGAGTAAATAATGTGCGGTATTGTAGGTTATATCGGCAGTAGAGATTCACAGCCGATTCTTTTGGAAGGATTGAAAAAACTGGAGTATCGTGGGTATGACTCGGCCGGAGTGGCTATTTATACCGATACAGGTCTGAAGCTGAACAAAGCGAAGGGAAGAATTACCGAGCTGGAGCATAGGCTGCAATTCGAGCCTCTGGAGGGCTCTGCAGGTATAGGCCATACACGATGGGCGACCCACGGCAAGCCCTCAGATGAAAATTCCCATCCTCATACAGACAAGGATCGGACCATCTCTGTCGTACATAACGGCATTATTGAAAATCATATGCAGCTGAAGGAAGAGCTTGAGATGCTCGGCTATACCTTTGTATCCGAAACGGATACGGAAGTATTATCCCATCTGATTGCCCATTATTATGAAGGCAGCCTGATACAGGCTGTTCGCCAAGCGACTTCACGAATTAGGGGCGCCTACGCCATTGCCGTGTTATCGGCCTATGAGCCGGACAAGCTGGTCGCGGTGCGGAACGCAAGTCCGCTAATTATAGGCGTCGGTCATGGCGAGAATTTCATTGGATCAGATATTCCGGCCATATTGGAATACACGCGGGATGTCTACATCTTGAAGGATGGTGAAATGGCCGTATTAACCCGCGAAGGGGTCGATCTGATGACCTTGGAAGGCAATTTTATCGCAACACAGCTGTTTCACATTGACTGGGACTTGTTGATGGCTGAGAAGAACGGCTTCGATACGTTCATGCTGAAGGAGATTCACGAACAGCCGAGGGCATACCGGGATACAATGCGCGGAAGAATTGACGAGGACCTTCAGAAGATCGTATTGCCGGGGGTACAGCTAACGGAGGATCAGGTCCGCTCTATTAAGCAAATCCATATCGTAGCTTGCGGAACCGCTTATCATGCGGGGCTGGTCGGCAAAACAGTCATCGAGCGGCTGACCCGCCTTCCCGTGGAGATCGATTTGGCGTCGGAGTATCGGTACCGGATGCCCGTCATTCCGGAATCTACACTGGTCATTGCTGTCAGCCAGTCCGGTGAAACCGCCGATACGCTCGCTGCCATGCGCGAAGCGAAGGCGAATGGGGCTCGCATTCTAGCTATTACGAATGTGGTCGGCAGCTCTGTCGCGCGTGAAGCCGACGATGTCCTGTTCACGCTGGCAGGTCCGGAAATTGCTGTCGCCTCAACCAAAGCCTATACGACACAGCTGATCGGCTTTTATTTGCTCGGACTGTACATGGCGGAAGCGCGAAGCTCGATCGATAAGGTAACACAGATCGAGATGCTGGCTATGCTGGAACGGCTGCCTATGCAGGTGGAAAATATTTTCCTGCACCTAGAGCCTATTGAACAGCTTGCTCACCAGATTACCCGCCATGAGCATCTGTTCTTTATCGGTCGGGGACTGGATTACTGCGTCGCGATGGAAGCCTCTCTCAAGCTGAAAGAAATTTCGTATATTCATTCGGAAGCTTATGCCGCAGGTGAGCTGAAGCACGGATCGCTCGCCCTGATCGAAGATGGAACCCCCGTCATTGCCTTGGCCACCGATGACCGGCTGATGGAGAAAACCATCAGCAATATCAAAGAAGTCAAAGCGCGGGGAGCTTACGTTATTGCTATTGCGTTAGAAGGCAATATGGAGCTTGCCAAGACAGCGGATCACGTCATTTATGTGCCGTATACCCACAGCCTGCTGACTCCTGCCGTTAGCGTGGTTCCGCTGCAGCTATTGGCTTACTATACTGCATCGCTTAGAGGCAACGATGTGGATAAGCCACGAAATTTAGCCAAAAGCGTTACAGTAGAATAAAAATACAGCATGCTGCTGGAGGAGAGAAACGTATGGAGATGGAGCCATTACAAGAAACGGCTTCCGTATTGTACGTACTGGGAGCCGCAATAGCCTGTGGTTTCGGAGTCTTGGGGCTGCTGCGATTCCGCAATTTAAGAAACACTAGACAACTGAACCAAAGTCTTGCCAAACATCAGGACTATTTCGCCTATTTGAGTGTCCAGATGGACGATACCGAGGTTCTGCTGCCTCCGCCAGGTTCCTTGACCCAGGTGGAGCTTCGAGCAGTGCAGTCCAAGCTGCTGGAATGGATCGAGACGATCCACGGTCGGCACCGGGACAAGCTTACAACCTTGTGTCGTGATATGGGGCTGATCGAAATGGAGCGTCGGCGCTTGAACAGTCCTTGGCACGTAGTTCGTGTAGAGGCTGCTTACCACTTGGGAGTGATGCGCTCCGGTGAATGCATCGAAGCGCTGCTGGAGCTGCTGGAGCGCGAGACAGCGGAGTCGACCGCGTTCGTGATCGGACGTGCGGCCGCCAAATGTGCTCAGAAGCCGGACGAGCTGCATCGGCTCATGTCGCTGCTCCTGAAGCGGCATCCCCATGCCTTACACCTGACTGCGGATATCCTTTCCGCCTCTTCGCTGGATCCGGCGCCCCTATACGCCCGGATATTGGAGACTGAAACGGACGAAGCGATGTTAAAGCTGGCTTTGATCGGCTTGTCTGCAGGGAACCATCCGTACAGCATAGCGGCACTGGACCGCTTACTGCTGTCGGATGCCGTGGATGTGAGGATTAGCGCCGCTAAGCTGCTGCTAAAATATCCGCAGCTTCTGCCTTCAGGCCGCGTTGGCGAGCTGCTCTGCCATCCTGATGAGGAGATCAGGGCCGCCGCCGCGCAAGCGGTCGGGGAGCACCAGCTGCTGTTCTATATCGAACCACTGAAGGCATCACTTACCGATCCGCAGTGGCAGGTACGCTATAGCAGTGCCAGAAGCTTGGTCTACCTCGGCCTCGAAGGCTTCGAAGTTCTGTGCGAAACCGCCCGCGATATGAAAGCGGGACCTGCTCAGGACACGGTGTGGAATGCCATTCATGAGGCGATGGACCGGTCGGCCGCAGCTGCAGCGCAAGAGGTGCGGCAAATTCCACTGCAAAACGAGCTGTCCCGCTTGTATCGAACGATTTTTCAACAAAACTACACGAGCCTTCCCGTCACGGCAGATTCCCATCGGTTCGTAGAAAGAGGAACCGGATGAGATCATTTTTATTGGATTATGGTATTGCAGCCACTTACTTAATTATCGGGTCCAGCCTGCTGTACATGTTCATCCTGGCTGTATCCCATCGGAAAATGCTATCGCTGGTCAAAAGCACCATGTACTCCCGATACAGGGAGCTCGCAGGCTCCGAGCACGTGCCTCCCGTATCAATTCTGGTGCCTTCCCATAATGAGGAGCTCACGATTATTGAGAGCGTACGCTCATTGATGCTGCTTGAGTTTCCGGTCTACGAGATCATTGTGATTAATGACGGTTCCCGTGACCGCACCTTGCAGGTATTGATAGAGGAGTTCGACTTGAAGTCGAACCGCTTGACTCATTATCAAACTCACGTTGATTCCAAGCCGATTCTGGGCATGTATCATAACCCACTGTATCCGAAATTGATCGTCATTGATAAAGCGAATGGAGGCAAAGCGGACGCATTGAACGCTGGCATCAACGTTGCCCAATACCCTCTTGTGGCGACCATTGATGCCGACAGCTTATTGGAAAAAGATGCGCTCATCCGCTTGGTCAAGGTTTACATGGAAAATCCGGAGGAGCATATTGCAATCGGCGGCAATGTGCGCATCGCCAATGGCAGCACGGTAGAGGACGGTCGCGTCACCTCCGTTCGCTTGCCGAGCAAATGGCTTCCCGCCCTGCAATACGTGGAATACATGAAGGCTTTCCTTGGTGGGCGAATCGGCTGGAGCTCTGTGAACGGGCTCTTGATCGTATCCGGAGCCTTCGGACTGTTCCGTAAGGACTGCCTGATTGAAGTCGGCGGCTATGAAGACGAATGTCCTGGCGAGGACATGAATATCGTCATGAAGCTGCACCGGCATAAACTCGCACAGAATTTGCCTTATAAAATCATCTTTTGCCCCGATGCCGTTTGCTGGACGCAGGCGCCGGATACGCTGAGTATTCTGGGTTCGCAGCGCCGCCGCTGGATCCGGGGAACTTTATGGAACGTGATCCGATTCCGTTCGATGCTTTTTATCCCGAAATACAAGGTTATTGGCTGGCTGTCGCTGCCTTATACCATTTTGTACGAGACGATTAGTCCCTACATTCGTTTATCCGGATTGGCTGCGCTAGTCGGCTATGTACTGATGGATATGACACAGCTGCCGGTACTGCTCGTTTTTCTGCTTGCGAACCTGCTAATTGGGCTCGTATTTACTCTCGGCTCTCTCATCATCGAAGAAATGGCTATGGGACGGAAGGTCAGCGGCCCGAGTTTGCTCCGCATTCTGGGATTGTCCGTCATCATTTCTATTTATTTTGACCCATTGAACGCTTGGTGGAAATTGCACGGCCATTGGGATTATATCCGGAGAAACAAAGGCTGGGGGAACATGGTTCGGCGCAGCTGGGCGACAGGGGACACGGCAAAAGCAGGTGTTTCCGTTCCAGAATCCAAAGCTTCGAAGGCACAAGCCATCTGATTGCTTGCTTACTTATTAACATCTCAATCAACTCTCAAAACGAAATGGAGTGAACCTATATGAAAACCTCTTTGTTATCTCAATCCGTAGGGTCAGACCGTCTTTATCATCAAATCAATCAAGTGCTGCAATCCTCTGCAGGGTGGAACAGCTGCGGGGTGATTATTGCTCATTCCCGTCTCTTGCGAGCTATAGAGCTGCAGGATTTGGAAACGCGTTTGAAGATGGAGGATTTGAACTTGATGGTGCTGTCCACATATGAAGCGGATGAAGAGCTGCTCACCCTATTGCTTCCAGGACAATCACTGTCCTTCACCCATTATTTGGCCATAACAGTAAAAGCGTTCCTTCAAGATGCCGGGTTTCTGTCCGGTAGTCTTGCGGTAGCAAGCTTCCCTGAGAGCTCTCAGCTCACGAAGGAGGCACTTGGTGATTTCAAAGCCCTGACAGAAGAAGCAGGCCGTATGAATCATGAAATCGCCATCTATTCAGGACAGCCGGTCGGAGCTGCAGCCCCAAGCATCGTCATGGTTGAGCCGAATGGGGATCTGCAGGATTTCCTCCATATGCGTCTCGGCCACCAAGGGTACGATGTTCATCCCGCGCAGGATGGCTTGGAAGGGCTGCGGCTCATCGAAGCCGTTAAGCCTAATCTGGTTCTTACAGAGCTGATGCTGCCCGCACTCGACGGATACCAGCTCATTCACCGCGTATCGCAATCGGAGCAAGCTCCAGACTGCCAAGTCGTTGTGATGACCGATCTGGGCGTTGAGCAGGACGTATACAAATGCTTCGAGCTCGGCGTCGCAGACATTATCCGCAAGCCGTTCTCGCCTGTGGAGCTGGAGGCTCGCCTGCGAAGATTGCTGGCTTAATTGAAGAGAATAGGAGTTAGATCAGCTTGTTGAAAAACCCTATCCTACGGAAATATGCGAAAGGTGATAGGTGGGGTATCCCCTGTAGGAGCGATAGCGTTCGCCTTTGTTCTCGGAAAATCCCCCGCTATAAAGCGAATGTAATCAAAATTTTCCGAGAACAACAGCGGCCGGAAGGGGGTAACCCACAGGGGGACCTAAGCAATTTTCAGATTTTCAGGTTTTTCGACAGACTCGAGTAGATAAGGAGTTTAAAGCCATGAAGGGTACACGCTTCCCCGTCACCTGGCTGCTGCGCCTGATTGCGGTTGTTCTCGTCGGCACCCTCATCTGGCACTATTGGCCTGCCAAGAAGGTCGAGAGCATGAAGAGCTCCGACGGATCGCACATCAAGTTTCGCACCCAGGATGACCACATCGAAATGTACGATAAACAGCAATGGACTCCTTTTTTCGCAAAAGGAGTCAACGTAGGCGCAGCGCTGCCGGGGCATGACCCTGGGGAGCTGCCTATAGCCAAGGAAACCTATTTGAAATGGTTCCAGCAAATTCAGCAGCTTGGCTCCAATACCATTAGGGTATACACCATTCTATCCCCGGTTTTTTATGAAGCCCTAGTGGAATACAATCAGAAGCATGCGGACAATCCGCTTTATTTTATCCAGGGTGTCTGGACGCCCGAGGAAGAATTAATCGAGAAAAAAGATGCTTATTTGGACGACATCTACCAGCAATTTGAGAATGAAATTACATTGGCTGTCGGCGCTGTCTATGGGACGATCGAAATTCCGGAGCGCTTCGGCAAAGCCAGCGGTGAATATCGTTCCAACGCGGGTCCTTATCTGCTAGCCTGGCATCTGGGCACAGAATGGGAACCGAATATGGTGAAGAACACCAACGATAAGCATAAGGACAAAATCGGATACCAAGGCACCTTTATATCCGCCAAGCCTGAGGCGAGTCCATTCGAAAATTGGCTGGCGCGCCTGCTGGACCATCTAGCTGTGCAGGAAGAGCAAAATGGCTGGAAGCATCCGCTGACATTCACGAACTGGGTGACAACCGATCCTTTAAAGCACCCTGGAGAAATTCTCATACAGGAAGACATGTCCAGTGTAGATGCGACCCATATCGATGCTACCGGCTGGCAGGGTGGTTACTTCGCATCGTTTCACGTCTATCCGTATTATCCGGACTTCTTCCGGTTAGATACGACTTTGCAAGATGTCAAGAATGAGGACGGAACCTTCAACACCTACCGAAGCTACCTGCACCAATTGAAGGCGTACCATAAGGGGCTTCCTGTCATGATCACGGAGTTCGGTGTCCCATCCTCCTTAGGTATCGGCCATCTGGCTAACATGGACCGCAATCAGGGCGGGCATGACGAAGTCGAGCAAGGACGGATTAACGCATCGCTGCTGCAGGATATTCATGCCGAGGGGATGGCCGGGGGCATTGTATTTTCATGGCAGGATGAATGGTTCAAGCGGACATGGAACACGATGGAATTCGAAATCCCTCAGGCACGTCGTAAATATTGGCACAATGTGCTTACGAATGAGCAGTATTTCGGACTTGTTGCGGAAGCGACCGGCAAGGAGGGAGTGCTTAACATCGACGGCGACAGCAGCGATTGGAACAAGCTCAAGGCCGAGGACAAGCAAGTGCTTCAAGGGTCCTACCCGGGCTATAAATCGATAACTATGACGCATGATGAAGCTTATGTGTATATTCTGGCGGAGCTCGACAAGCCATTTGATCCCGAGCATGAGCTGTTGAATCTGGGAGTGGATACGGTTCCCGGTGGCAACAAGCATGCGAAGGAGCTTGGCGGACGTCAATTAGACGAAGGTCTGGAGACGCTCATCACTTTAGGCAAAGATAACGAAAGTGAAGTGAAGATCGCGTCCAATTATGATTTTCACACCCGATTATATGGGAAGCTGTACGGCATGCTTCAGGTGAAGCCAGAGGAGATGAAGGAGGATTCCGGTGTGTTTAACCCTTGGAAACTGGCTGTCGGATTGGAGATGATTCCTCCTGACTCGACGAAATACCATCCGTTCGAGGATGTGCCAGCCGGCCACTTAGTTAGAGGCACAACAAACCGCACCTCACCGGATTTCAATTCTCTCGCCATGTGGCAGGCCAAAGGAAATATAGTCGAAATGCGCATCCCCTGGATGCTGTTAGGCTTTACCGATCCGAGCTCCTTACAGGTCATGAGCTACGAAGAGAAGGACGGAAAGCTGACCGCGACAACCGCCCAAGGCATCCGTATTCTTCCGTGGATTCAGCAGCGAAGCGAACAAAGTGTTCCGACTGGAGCAGGGGAAGCAGCTGCCGAGACCGTTGCTGTATCTAAGCTGCCCATCTACAGCTGGCCTGTCTGGGATAAGGTCGAATATCACGAAACATTGAAGCAAAGCTATGATCTTATGAAAAAAGCGTTCGAACAGATAAAAAGCCCTTCCTGAAGAAAGGACTTCCAGCAATGCCCATGCTAGCGGGCTATTCTGGTTTGCTGCGCGAGTTGCGCCATTTGTTGAATTCCACAAATTCCGCAAACTGCTCCTTGCTGACGCCGGAAGCTTTCGCTTCCCGTAACAGCTCCAACCACTCCTCATCGAGCTGTCCTTGAGGGGTGGTTTCATTATGCAGTAAGGTTTCTACTGAAACCCCCAGCACCTGACTGATTTTTTCCAGAAAATGAACCGATGGATTCGATCTCAGGTCTCTCTCTATCGAACTCAAATACGATTTGGCCACACCTGCCTTCTCTGCCAGCTCAGAGAGAGAAAGCCCTTGCGCCAAACGCAATTCCTTGACTTTTTTGCCAAACATGGTCGTGACCCCTTTATGCTCTTTCGTCAATTATATAGTATTATTATAGTTTAACAAATAATAAGCCGTCTCTTTTATTTATTGTAATCGCTTTCAAATATATTAAAAAAAGAAGAATCCGCAGATTCTATAAAAAACAGCTTATTCTTCTTCTTGGTTATGGGCGTTTTTCATCTTTATATTTGTTTTTTTACATTCATTGAAAAATTGCCGGACTTCCTCTGTAGAAAGTCCCGAATCACGGGCGGCGATCATCAGGTGAAACCAATTCATATCCTGACTTTTAGTATGTACAGTCGAAGACAATGACATAGCCCAATCCCTCCTGGTTTCGGAAATTTGGCACATTATACTGTTCGTCTAAAGGTCTCGATTTCTGTCGTTTGAGAACAAAGTTTGGGATATTCTAACATAATTACACCACGATGATGGACATGAGAACCTAGGATAGGGTATACCCAGTGCGAATCATAAATAGTTGCAAAAACCAAACCAATCTCAAAAGAGCCATTCTATTTCAACGATGCTTTCAGCATGCTCCTTAACAAGGAAGGAGAGAGTATCCCTCGATGTTAAAGTAACTAAGTAGATGAAAAAATCTGAATATTAAAAATGTTCACGTTAACATAGATAAAAATGCGCAGGCCTGTTATAATTTTATTAGCAAAACCAAAGTCTAAAAATAAGCTGGAGGTTCAATGATGAAACTTTCCGTATTTACTGTTGTTACACCGGACCTGTCACCCGAAGAATTAGCTGCTGCCGCCAAAGAAGCAGGTATTGAAGGCATCGAATGGCGTTTTAAAGAAGTTCCTGAGGAATTGAAGAATGAGAAGCCGTCCTTTTGGCGGAATAACCTGTGCTCCATCGATCCATCTGCTTCGGATGAAGAAATTGAGCGTTTCGCACGCGTAGCTCGCGAGCATGGTCTGCAAACGATCAGCGTTACGCCTTATTTAAAGGCTGGAGATATTGAAGCTACGGAGCGTGTATTGCAGGTTGCTCAAAAATTAGGTGCAAAAGTGATCCGTGTCGGCGTTCCTAACTATGACGGTTCGACCCATTATAATGAGCTGTTCGATCTGGAAGTTCGTTACTTGGAGGCTGTTGAGCCTTTGGCTAAAAAATATGGTGTGAAATGTCTCGTAGAGACGCATCACAACACCATTATTGCCAGCGCGTCCGCAGCGCTTCGTTTGGTGAGCCGCTTCGATCCGAATCACATCGGCGTTTTGTTTGATCCAGGCAACATGGTTCATGAAGGATATGAAAACTTCCGCATGGGTATGGAGCTGTTGGGACCTTACTTGGCTCATGTTCATATTAAAAATACAGGCTGGAAAAAAACAGATGTTCGCGAAGACGGCTCGCAAGGCTGGACTTCCTACTGGGAACCAAACCTGGAGGGTATCGTGAACTGGAGAAAAGTGCTTAGCGATTTGAAAGCGATCGGCTACGACGGCTATTTGGGCGTAGAGGATTTCAGCTGCAAATACGAGTCCAAGGAATTACTGAAGCAGTATGGCGAAGAAGTTCGCGGTATCCTTGCTTCCATCTAATAAGATTGCAGCAAAACCCGCTTGTCGGTTTATACCGGCAGCGGTTTTTTGTTTTGTGTGATGAATCAATAATGTGAAAGAGCTGATGGGACGCAGCGGTTTGGCTCTATTCGGTAATTGATGATAATATAGAAGCCATATAGGGAAGGAAAAAGGAGTCTGAACAAGTCCGATGAATCCTGTTGCCAAAATGCTTATTATCGGCGGTATTGTTATGGTCGCTGCGGGACTGTTATGGGCGGTCGGGAGTAAGTATTTGCAAATAGGCCGACTGCCCGGCGACATTGTGGTGGAGAAAGAAAACTTCAAGTTTTATTTTCCTGTCGTGACCTGCATTGTCATTAGCGTCGTATTATCGCTCGTTATGTATGTGATTCGTTGGTTCACGAAGTGAGCCAGCGGCGCTTGTTTTAGGTTGTGAGTTGGGATGGGCGTTTTTAAGTAGACTAAGGCCGGGCTATTTGGGAGTCCGGTCTTGTCGCATCTTATGGTGGGGAAAGGAAATAGGATGGAGGGTGAGGGTTTAATGCTGAGAAGCAGCATTAATGGCCGATTGAAAAGATTAGAGTGCACATTAATGCTGAAAAACAGCGTTAACGCACCACGCTCCTCTAATGAGAGCTGAAAAGTGGTTCCATAACGCTGAAATACAGAGTTAATGGCAGGTGGAAGAGACTGGAGTTCACTTTAATGCTGAAAAACAGCGTTAACGATAGATGAAACGTGTTACGCCTCCGATTAACGGAAATTCAGCGTTAATGGGAGGCGTTCCCGTCAATTAGAAGCCGCGTCAGAGTCAGAGACATCAAGGGCATTGCTTTCGCTTGGTTCGTACAGCTAAGCTGACTTCGTGATCCGCTAAACATGGTGCGGTTTCATCGGTCCGGTTCCTGTTGCGTTCGGCTTATGTCCACCGTGGTGCATTTTGCGGCGCAAGGTAGGGCAGCACATAGCGGTCTAGGCCATAGCGTCCGGCATTGGCGCCTGCGGCAAGTACGAATACTGTCAGCAGAATCATTTGCACGTTCGTGCTGGTCGAACCCGAGAACAGGAAGGCAAAGTTCATGACAGCACCCATCAATGCGGCGAAAGTAGTAAAGAGTCCGAGTAGAAGGGCGATGCCAACCAAGATTTCTCCCCACATGACAAGGAAGTTAAACAATTCGACATTGGGGAGAGCTACCTTATTCAAGAATGCTGCCCACCAAGGTTGAACGACAGGATGGTCGCCGACGGCTTTTTTCACCGCTCCGGCGAGGAATCCCTGAGCATCAAATGGCTTGTCACCGCTCCATTTCTCAATCCCTGCAGTAAGCCACGACCAACCGAGATAAAGTCTGAATACGAGCCAAAGCGCGGAAGCTATTTTGTTTTCCCTAAACCATGTCATGAACATGAGGATCATCTCCTTCGATTATTTGTCTTTATCATACGCTCTCTTTATCGGAATTCATGTGAAAATAATCACAAAGTTTAAGAAAATTATGGATCCTTTGTGAATGGGTAATAAGAGGAACTACGTGAAAATAAAATTCTATTATTGCACTTAATAGAATATAGATTAGTAGACAACGGACAAGAGGTGAAAAACATAATGATTCGCACACGACGCAATGCCGCAGCAAGCAGCAGGCTCCGCAGCGGCCTGCTGCTTGCGCTTGCGGCCAGCCTGCTGACAGCATCAGCAGGCTGTGCCGCCAACAAGCCCGACGCCGCGCCACCCGGCGTCGATGCTGGCTCCGCCGCTGCCGTGACCCAGCCCCACGGCAGCGGCGAGCCGAACCCGCCGACTGCGGCGCAGCAGTCGGCGGGGTACCGCTTCCCGCTGACGGGGCTCGTCAGCGGAAAGCCTGTCCATGACCGACCGGTGGTGGTCATGGTGGAGAATGCGCCGCAGGCCCGGCCGCAAAGCGGACTCGATCAGGCTGATCTCGTCTACGAGATTTTGGCCGAGGGCGAGATCACGCGCTTTGTGGCCGTGTACCAGGCCCAAGCGCCGAAGATCATCGGGCCGGTGCGCAGCATCCGGCCGTATTTCGTCAAGCTGGGTGAAGCGCTTGACGGCGTCATCGTCCATGCCGGGTGGAGCCAGGATGCGATGGACCTTATCGCCGAGCATAAGCTCGACCATCTGGATGAGGTGTACGGGGACAGCGCGTATTATTGGCGGTCCAATGACCGCAAAATGCCGCACAATTTGTACACCAGTATGGAAAAAATACGTCAGGGCGCAGCCAACAAACAATTCCGCAATGAATGGAATATTCAAGGGGCCTCGTACGCTTTTGCATTCGAAAAGCCGCAGCTATCCTCGGGAAAGCCGGTGACCAAAGCGACGATTAACTATATTCGAGGATATAACGTCTCGTACGAGTACGATTCCGAGATCGGTTTGTATAAGCGGTTCATGGAAGGGAAACCCCACAACGATAAGGAAACCGGCAAGCAGCTGACTGCAGCCAATATCCTCGTTTGTGAGAGCAAGCATCAAATTCTCGATAATGAAGGCCGTCGAGATGTGGATGTGACCGGGCCGGGCAAAGGCTATTTGCTTCAGGGAGGACTAATGAAGGAAGTGACGTGGGAACAGAAGAACGGAATGATCCGCGCCTTTTCGGGCGGTAGTGAGCTCGCCATGCTGCCAGGCCCAACGTGGGTTCAGGTGATCCCTGAAGACTGGAGAAATTGACACCCAATAATATGATTGAATAGTTCAAAAATAATGATTGAATCCATCATAAATCTGCGTTATGATTTCCTCGTAAAGATGTTATCCAACGTTAGAACAAAGGAGAGGATTCGGTTGACTAAAGGTGTGTCAACGCCGCTTTCTGCGGTTTTAATAGGTGCGGGACAACGATGTATGATCTATGCTTCTTACGCAGAGAAGCATCCTGAGCAGCTTCACATAGCTGCGGTGGTTGAGCCGGACGCAGAACGTAGAAAGCTTGCTGCTGATCGTTTTGGGATTGAAGATGATCGCTGCTTTGATACCGTCGCTCAATTGATAGCGCTTCCCAAACTTGCGGATGCCGCCATTAACGGGACGATGGACGAGCTGCATGTACAAACTACAATTCCGTTGCTAGAAGCCGGGTATGACGTACTTCTGGAAAAACCGATTGGAGTGACCGAGGAAGAGGTGCTGGAGCTCAAGCGTATCGCAGACGCTAATGGGCGTAAGGTGATGATTTGTCATGTGCTACGCTATGCTCCTTTCTATACAGCCATCCGCGAACGGATTGCTGCAGGGGAGATAGGCGAAGTTGTTAATATCCAAACCTCCGAGCATGTAAGCTATCATCATATGGCGGTTTCGTTTATCCGCGGCAAATGGGGCTCGCAGGAAAAGTGTAAATCATCGATGCTAATGGCCAAATGCTGCCATGATCTTGATTTGATTACTTGGCTGAACGGTGACGCTCGCCCGGTCAAGGTCAGCAGCTTCGGAAGCCTTTCCCATTTCCGCTCCGATAAAGCTCCGGCAGGTGCGGGTACTCGCTGCTTGACCGATTGCAGCATTGAGGAGTCCTGTCCGTACTCGGCCAAGAAAAACTATATCGAGCAGGGACGTTGGGGCTTTTATGTGTGGAATAATCATCATTTAGGTGCCAGGCTGAGCACTGAAGATAAGCTGGAATCGCTGCGCACCGTTAATCCGTACGGACGTTGCGTGTGGCACTGCGATAACGACGTCGTAGATCGCCAATCGGTCATTATCGAGTTTGATAACGGAAGCACGGCCTCCCATAATATGATCGGCGCCACTCCGAAAGCTTGCCGCATTCTCCATATTATTGGAACGAAGGGCGAAATCGAGGGTGTTATGGAGGATGGGCATTTCGTAGTCCGCCATCCGGACCCTAGACCAGGACAGAGCTATACCGAAGAGCATGTGAAGCTGGACGTTAAGGATGATGGTCACGGAGGCGGAGATTTGAGGCTGGTCGAGGATTTTGTAAAAATGCTGAGCGGAGATCAAACTTCCGTTATGTCTACGACACTGGATCAGTCCATTTCCGGTCATCGGATCGGGTTTGCCGCCGAACGGTCACGGCTCGAAGGCCAAGTCATCTTACTTTAATGGTTTGTAATGAAAATGAAATCTTTTTTTCATCTTAGATTAATGTTGCAAGCCTATAATAATAAGTGACCCCCCTTTTCATATAAATACATTGGATGAAGATCCGCAGCCACCGTTGGCATGCGGGTCTCTTTTTGTTCGTTAACGCTCTTCGATTTGCGGAGCTCCGCTACAATAATTACCAATTTCCAAGTATAATGGGAGCATATCGATGGAAATCGTGTAGGTATAAGGCACGCAGCCTCCGCCCATGCCTAGAAAGGGAGAATTGGATGAAGAGACTAGATGATATTCATCTTCGCGATCCGTTCATTTTACCGGTTGAACATGAACGCAAATATTATTTGTACGGTACTTCGGGGGAGACTGCCTGGGCCGGGAAGCCGCAAGGATTTGACGTTTACGTAAGCGATGATCTGGTGAACTGGGATGGGCCTCACCCGGCCTTTCGACCGGATGCTTCATTCTGGGCGGACCGTCATTATTGGGCACCGGAGGTACATGAATGGAAGGGCAGCTACTACATGTTTGCCAGCTTCAAGTCAGAGGACCGATGCCGCGCAACCGAAATTCTTAAGGCTGATCGCCCGGAGGGCCCTTATAAGCCGCATGGCAGTGGTCCTGTAACGCCTGTCGATTGGGAATGCTTGGATGGCACCTTATATGTGGATCGTTCCGGGGAACCCTGGATTGTATTTTGCCACGAATGGCTCCAGGTTAAGGACGGAGAAATCTGCGCATTGCGCTTATCCTCCGATTTGACGGAGACGCAGGGCGATGTGATTACCTTATTTAAGGCATCCGATGCGCCGTGGGTGCGGCCGGTTCGGGAAGGGGATACGTTCGTAACGGATGGGCCTTTCTTTTATAGCTCCAGCACAGGCGAACTCCTACTTCTATGGTCCAGCTTTGGGGAGCAGGGCTATGCGATGGGCATCGCACGCTCTTTGAACGGGGACATTATTGGACCCTGGGTGCATGAAGCAGAGCCGGTTTACCGGAAGGACGGCGGACATGGCATGCTGTTCCACGGGCTGCTGGGCGGCTTGATGCTGACGATTCATAAACCGAACAACAACCCTAACGAACGACCGCATATTTTTCCTGTAGAGGATTGCGGTGGAACCTTAAACGTAGGAGCTTCAATAATCTAACTCTTAACTCAAACACAGCCCCCCAAGAGCATGGGGGGCTGTGTTTGGTGCTATGTAGTCTGCAGGTTACTTCTTTTCCTTCAGCATGCCCGAATGCAATAGCTGGAGCTGGACTTCGATATCGTTCAGCGACTCTTTATCTAAATTGAGCTGTTCTTCGGACATTTTTTTCCAGTCTTTATAATGCTGAAGATACAGGGCATATTTAAGCTGCAGCACATCGGCATGAATGGCGAGTCCTTTTTCATAAGTGAACCTGATTTCATTCTGGATCGTTTTCTTAGCCGCTGCAAGAAGCTCCTTCTCCTGCGCATTCCCAAACAACTCGACGACATTCCCCTGCAAAGAAATTTCTAGATCATACTGGGGTTGCATCGAAGCATTCTTCACTTCAATATGGATTAACGGATCTTCGAGCGATACGACCCCTAATAATTTACCTTTCTCTTGCACCTTTAACGGGGAGCGGAGTGTTTGTCCAGTTACCCAACGCAGCCCCTTTAAATCATCCTGTTTTAAAGATCCCTTAATCTTTTTACCGCTCATAATAAATGCACCGTCCCACTCCAGCTTCGCTTCGGGCTTACCGGATTTTTTCCATTGATCGGGATTGGTCGATAAGATGGGCAGCAGGACCGTCCTGGCAGGCTCGTAATAATCCCCCAGAAATGTCATGTACTGAAGCGGAAGAATCCAGGAATGCTGTTTATAATTGGCAGCAGGCGCGTGCGCTATCGTTTCACGGGGAGACAGGTTGAAGAAAGCGGGGGCATTCATAATTTCCTCAACGGACTGTTTGGTGCCGAATACCCACGGAGTGAGACGTATCTCCCGGAATCTCGTTAAAGCGTCTATATAACTTCCCGGCCATTGCTTGAGTGCTCTTTCTCCGATGATGATGGCGGTCACATGGCTCCATACCATTCTATGCTGCGCCGTATTGTAAAGATCGTTCATTGCTAGGTTCAGCGTTTCTCCTTTTCCTTTACCTATCCAATTGAGTGCTTTTCCTCTACCCTGAGGACTTTCCTGCTTGGCTATCGACGAGAATTCCATCAATTGGGCATAAACGACGTAATACGGTTTTTCGTAATCAAGCCCAATGGAAGTAATATAGTTGATTTTCTCTACATTTTGGGCATCCCAACAGCCGGTAATAAACGACATGCCTACAAGCAGGCATAGGACCCTTCCTATGTGCTTCATTCCGAATCGGATCTTTCCCGAGTAGAATCGATTGTATTCAGCATGCCCGGCCGGGTTTTCTCAGAGCTCCAGGGCAGCGCCAACAAAGCAGGAAGCAAGCCTCTGAATGTCACTGGGGACAGCGGTGCGAGATAGGGGAGACCGAATGACCGCAGACCGGATAAATAGACGACAATAAAGAACATCGAGACGAAGAAACCAAACAGCCCTATGATGGAGGAGCATACTAGAACAAAAAGCCGCAAAACACTCACCGTTCCGCTTAAAGACTGATTGACCAAAGTAAATGTAGCAACAGCGGTCACGGAGGAGGCAATCAGCATGGTAGGTGAAGCCAGTCCGGCACGAATGGCTGCGTCCCCGATAATGAGCCCCCCTACAACGGCGATCGTTTGTCCCACAGCCTTGGGAAGCCGTATGCCTGCCTCTCTGAAGATTTCAAACAAGAACAGCATAAGCAGCGCTTCAAGAGGCGCTGATGTAGGGAGACCGGTACGGGATGTAACGATGGTTGCCAACAGCGGAAAAGGAAGCTGCTCCATATTGAAAGTGCTTAAGGCAACCCAGAAGCCCGGAGTGAATATGGCGACAAACAATCCGACTAGCCGAAGCGCTCTTTCGAAGCTGACGAAGTAGAATGTAAGGTGCAGGTCCTCCGGCGATTTGAGCTGCTCGGTCAGATTAGATGGGGCGATGAGTGCCATTGGCGAACCATCCACAATGACGGCGAAGCGCCCGCGGAGTAAGCATTCGGCAATAAAATCCGGTCTCCCGATGTAGTCAATCAATGGAAACAGTGAAAAGGAACGGTCGGATATGCCTTCCTCAAGCTGTGCACTGCTCAATAAGGCGTCAACATGGATGTTGTTGAGTCGATTACGCGCTTCCTGGATCGTATTCGGATTGGCAATGTCTCGAATGTACATGAGCGACACCTTCGTCTTGCTTCTTGCCCCTATTTCGAACGGTTCATTGCATAAGGAAGGCGTCCGCAACCGTTTACGTATTAAAGCGACATTTGTGAAAATTTCCTCTGTGAAGGCATCCCTAGGACCTTTCAACGAGATTTCCGTCGCTGATTCCTCCGGTGTCCGCTGTGGAATTTGTGGAATGCAGACGGTGTAGATCAAGGATAAAGACTCAAATACGATGATAAGATTCCCGCTGAACAAACACGTAAACAAGCTTTCATCATCCCGAATCGATTGAAGCTGAAGCAGATCAGTCAAATTTTCCGTAATGGCTTTCCAGTCGGAATGGTCATTGATACTGATGTTTAAGTTAGGGATGACCCACTCGAGCATTTGCTTGGAATCGATCATTCCTTCGCAGTAAACGAAAACAACCGTGGGACATGCCTCATTGGTATATTTGTGAGAAATGACACTTACGTCAGCCGAATGGGCGAAATAAGAGCGAAGCATCGCCTCGTTCCATTGGGTCAATGTCTTTGAAGGCTGGCTTCTGGTAAGCGGTGAGGTTGTACGCTGCGATTCCAGCGTTTTACGTATCCATTGAAGAAACTTCATAAGCTGCTTCGTCCTTTCTGCTTGCTTTTTACGACCACGAGAGTGATGAGAACCAGCGAGAACACAAACGCCGTACAGAAGGTTATGGCGTAATAGTTGTGAATATAGGCAATGTAAGTCATGTCACTGATCGGCAGTAAGCAGAGAATGAATAGGCATAAGCTGATCAGATTGATAAAGAGTTGACGTTTGCGGGGCTGCCGCACCTGAAACAGATCCACAATCAGAAAAATGGATAAGGAAATACGGATAAAGCTTCCGGAAAGCCATTGATAGATAGAGAAAAAATCGACGTGCGCAACGTAATCCCCAATCGTTACGAGCCTCCACTGCTCATAGGCTGGGTAACGTAGCATAGCGGCTTCTTCCGGTCCGAAGGCAGCAATAGACCCTATAAGCGGTCCTATAGTCAACCCGCACATCACGGAGAGCAGTGCAAATAAGTGAACCCATTTGATAGGGCGGCTTAAAAAATGCTGCATGAACAAGATGACGATCAGTTCAATAAATCCTCCTCCTATATAAATCGCACATTGAGCAATGGAAGAAAGTTCGTTCGTGATCATCGGAAACAGAAGGTTATAACGCTTATATTGAAAATTAGCTCCCATAACGAAATAGCCAAGAATCACAACGAAGGGCAGAAGAACGCCCGCGGTAATCGCAATCGCTTGGATGCCTTTGCTTGCCGTGTAGCAGCACAGTATGACTAGACTGATTACAATGACGATAAGCGGTGTTTGCGGCAAATAGGTCACCTTGGTCCAATTCGCGGTTTCTTTCATCGCTATGAAAGCGATGGATAATAAATAAGCTGCGGCGGCACCCTGTATCAGTCGTGCGAACCAGACTCCTACATGACTCTTAAGCCAATCGATGAGATTGGCTTGACCTGTTTTGCTTGCTATTGCGAAAGGAATCCATATCCACGCTATAAAAAATAAAAAAGCGGCAATGACGCTGATCCATGCATCCCTCTTGGCTGTTTGAAGCAGCAAGGGAATCACGGTAACGTGATTAGCAAGCCCGACGGTCATGGTCAAGATGATGCACAATTGGAGCACGGAAATTTTATTGGACGAGTTCATGCTTGCAGGTCAGCTCCCTTATCTCACCCTAGCAGTCATATCCAAAAAGGGAGCGTTTTAGACTGGATTTTGTCGAATGGGGTCAAAATAAAGACCGCCTCAGTATAAGGCGGATTCATAGGAATCTTATTAGAAGGGGGCACGACGCAGACTGCGGATGGTTCCGGCTATTAAGCCAGCCGTTTGTTCAATGTGCTCATCTTTTACATTAGAAATACTTAGCCTAATTAAGCTTTCTTTCGGAAATCCGGATAAATAATAGGTATCGGCAGAATCCAGCCTCACGTGCTTTTTTAACAAACGTTCTTTTAAGGCCGTGATAGAGATCGGTTCCCTGATTGCAATGTGGGTATGAGCCCCTTTGTGCAGCGGAGCAAACTCAATGTCCCCCTCACGATCCAAAGCTCTTGTTAGATGCTCCATCCGCCGCTTGTAGACCGCCTGAATTTTTTGCTTATGCCGATTGAACATGCCGCTTTGGATATAAATTTCAAGAGCAGCCTGAGACAGCATGGAGCTGTCTATATCCTGCAGCTTTTTATACTTGTTAAACGTGTCTGCAAGGACAGGAGGCACTACAGCAGCTCCGACACGCAGCCCAGGAAATAAAATTTTGGAGTAGCTTTTTAAGTAAATGACATGTGCCGAGCTGTCGTAGGCATAGATAGGATCAGACTTGGGGTCATCCTCCAGATCGGCTAAGTAGTCATCCTCGACGATGTAGACGTCATATTTCTCCGCTAGCTCAGCAAGAATTTTTTTCTCCCGGGTGGAGTACGACGTTCCAAGCGGATTGTGAAACCGAGGCATAGTGTAGAACAGTTTGATATTCCCGGTGCGGAATAGCCTCTCAAGCTCATCGAAATCGATGCCCTGAGCCGTTCGCTTGATACCGATAACCGGCACACCATACGTTTCCAGCAGCTGAATGTACAAATGGTAGCTGGGCTGCTCGATAAGTACGGTCTTCTTTTGATTCGGAAAAGGCATGGATGTTAGTATGGCTAGCGCCTGCTGTATACCGGATGTAATGCAAATTTGGTGCGGCTTGGCAAAGACCTGGTAATTGGCTAACTGCTTATGAAGCACACGAATCAAGGAAGGGAGTCCGCTAGGCGTACCGTATTGGAATAAGTCGTTTTGATACATATCGATCGCTTTGTTGATACAATGCTGAAAATCGACATAGGGAAACACGCTCGGGTCCGGTGCCGCAGAGGTTAAATCTATCATTGCGGATGGTTCCTGCTGCTCGGATCGGTTATCGCGTTTAACTACGTAGTAGCCGCTCTTGGGGATCGAATAAATAAGGTGCCGCCGCTCCAGCTCGTCGTAAGCATTGATGACTGTGCTTTTGCTGCATTCATACTGCTCGGCGAGCGTACGGATAGGAGGAAGCTTGTGTCCATCCTTGAAATCGCCGCGTTCGATGCGGCCTTCCATGTCTTGAATAAGCTGTTCATACTTGAGCATTGAACGTTCCCTCCTTCAGCCGTATCTGTATCGGTACAGATAGCGGTTATTTGTGTTGTATGCGGTTGGTCGCTAACTTATAGTAAATATGCCGGCCGGCAAATGATGCTTTATAGATGAATAGGAGTGATTGGAATGCTAGGTACCTCGCAAGCAAAGGCTTATTTGGCTGCGTCCTTATACGCCATCATTATAAGTTTGTCGTTTCTATTTGTAAAACTGGCGTTGGCCGTATCGGACCCTATGGATGCGATGGCGCATCGCTTCACTATTTCCTGGTTGGCTATTGGTATTCCCGTTCTATTCGGGTGGGTTCGCCTCAACATAAGCTGGAAAGATATTGTACGGATTTTACCCTTGTCCTTGCTGTATCCGGCGATGTTTTTCAGCTTTCAAGGTTACGGATTAAGCTATAGCTCCTCGTCGGAGGGGGGCATTATTCAGGCCACAGTGCCTATATTTACGATGATACTTGCCTCGATCTTTTTAAAAGAAAGGACGACTCTATGGCAAAAGCTGTCCGTTATGGTGTCGGTAGCCGGAGTCGTATTTATATTCATCATGCAAGGCGCCGGACTATCTGCCGATCATCTGCTGGGCATTTCTTTACTGCTGCTGTCCTGCCTGTCGTTTGCCGGATATAACGTGTTGGCGCGACCTATAAGTCAAAAGTTCAAGGGGATGGAAATATCCTTCATTATGCTGACGATCGGGTTCGTATGCTTTAATGGAATGGCTCTTGTCAAGCACGGGTTGGACGGCAGCATCCACGCCTTTGTTCAGCCGCTGGCTTCGCCTACATTTGTCTTGTCGACGTTGTATTTGGGTGTTCTGTCTTCTTTGGGCACCACCTTGCTTCTGACTTATGCGATATCACGGATGGAGGCATCCAAGCTCAGCGTGTTCAGCAACTTGTCGACTTTGATCTCCATGGGAGCAGGGGTCGTGTTCCTAGGCGAACAGCTGAAATATTATCACGTGATCGGTGCGGTCATGATTGTGGCAGGAGTTCTCGGAACGAACTTTTTGGATAAAGTTAGGCTTGGTTCCAGGCTAGAGTTGAGAGAACAGAAGGAGTCCATGTAAAAAACGGTTCGTGGACCCTCTATTTCAGGAAATTTATGTTGAAATAAAAGTTAACTCGTGTTAATTTATTTATACAAGTTAATTTTTATGCGGAAGGATTTTACCCAACGTGCAGGAAAACACAATAGCTTTACGGGAGCTGAAAAAAGCCCGAGCCAAATTAGCCTTGTACGAAGCCAGCTTGGAGCTGATCGGCGAGAAATCGTTTCGGGAAGTATATCTGGAAGATATTTGCCGCAAGGCGGAAATATCGAAGGTGACGTTCTTTAAGTTTTTTCGCCAGAAGGAAGACGTGCTCGTTTATTACATGAGAGTGTGGTTGACGGAACGTATGATTGAGCTTGCGAAGGAACCGAAACGGGGATTTGCTGCATTGCGTCATATTTTCTCGGACGTAGCCGAGCGTTCCAAGAAATGGCCCGGCTTGATGCTAAGCCTGATCAGCTTTTTATCCGAGATGAAGATGCATCCGTGTATGCCCAAGCTAAGCGAAGCGGAAGTATACCTCCTGTTTCCCGATCATATGGAGCTGGGAAGACGGGACCCGAATCTGTTCGAGCTGTATAGACAGTTTATGGATGAGGCTTACACCAATGGAGAGCTGAGGGAAGGGATAACGTCTGCAGCTGCTGTGCAGATGGCCTTTACGATCTTTTATGGTGCGTTTCTCACGGCCCATCTGTACCGCTCGAAAGATGTCATGGGAGTATATGATGCTCATTTGAAGCTGTTAATGCGCAGTTAACAACCTATTTGAATATAGAAGGGTGAGTTGCAGGATGTCAAAGGTAATCCCAGGAAGGTATACGGCGCAGATGGATGGCTCCTTCGTTGTCTTTATCATCGGGATGCGCATTAACAAGCTGTGGGCAGTGCACAAGTGGGTACCGGTAATGAAAGCAATGCCCAAAATGCTGAAGGAGCTGTATCAGAATCCGGATCTTGGATTTTTATCAGCTAGTTATTTCCTCTCATGGCGCGGTTTGTCCATCGTTCAATATTGGAGAAGCTTTGAGCAGCTGGAGCACTACGCAAGACATGGAGCGATTCATCTGACAGCCTGGCGCGAGTTTAACCAAAAGGTCGGAACAAGCGGAACGGTAGGGATTTATCATGAGTCTTACTTGATTGATGAAGGGAAGCATGAATGCTTTTACAGCAACATGCCCGTGTTCGGTTTGGCGCAGGCAGGCTCCCACATTCCCGTGACTAACAGAAGGGAGAGCGCCCGGCAACGGTTGGATGCCGACAGGTATGGATCGGGTTCGGAAGTATCCGGCTGATTCTCAGACGATGACATAAAAAGGAGCTGTACCCCAATATATTGGGAAGTCAGCTCCTTTTTATCGTATATCTTATTCTAACCAGATTAATCTCCTCAGGCTGAAGGTCTTCGGCCCATGATCAATGTGATGACAAACAAGATTAGGAATATAACGAACAATATTTTGGCAATACCGGCTGCCGCGGAAGCAATCCCAAGAAATCCGAAGACTCCGGCAATGATCGCAACGACTAGAAATAAAAGTGCCCAGCTTAACATATGCCTCACCTCCTGAAGTTGGTTTTGGTTCAATGAGCAGTTCCTATCGGTTATATGACGGTATACCTGCTAGCGCAATGTTCCGTCCGGCCCCATAGTGTCGGATAGATAAAGTCCTGCAGGCGGAACGACCGGCTCTTCGCGATGTAGATCACGTCGGCGTGCGTCCTCCAGATCATGACGATCGATATCGTCATACCATACCATGACAAGAATTTTCCCTTTGTCCAGCTCTCCTTCAAAATGATCGGCTTCATCCTTGGTTAGGCCAAGCGAATGCATTTTGGAGCGAAGTTGGTCTCCTTTGGAACGGAACAAGTTCGCGAAGGTGTTGGCAATCCCTTCTTCATACAAGCCTACCTTGTTTGTGTCCATCAAGTCAGCTAGTCCTTCGGTCGTTTTGTCGTCGTGGGCCAGCACGTAGATTTCTTCAAGTGCGTAGCCTTCTCTGCGGAAAGAACGAATGGCCTCAATCGCCTGTTCTTCTGTCATTACCAGCCTCACTTTGTTATTCATGGTAATCCCTCCTTAGAGTTTTCGAAGTTCGAAGAAAGCTTGCTCCGTAAGCGCTGGAGAGTTTCAAAGAAAACTCTCATCGGATGCGTTGCCACGCTTTCGATGAAGCTAGCTTCGCCAGTTTCATCACAGTATTCGTGATTGCTTGAGGTTGTCTAACTGCCGTGACTGGCATGCCTTTACTTAACCGCGTGTTATCGTAGTGAAACAATACTTCATCGGTGATTCAATTTTGTTCAGAATGGTTACATATTTATAGAACAATATTTATAATAAGAAGGAAGCAAAAAGCGTAACGATAGGGGATTTGCAGCAGATGAATATCGTGATCGTGGATGACAACCCCATCAATTTGATGGTAATTGAAAAAATATTAAGCAATAAGGGATACTCTCATTTTATTAAGCTGTCTTCCGCCCTGGAGCTGCTTGATCTATTAAATGTAGGTACAGGTGCAGGTCCTAAAGAACCGGTAGACTTAATATTACTTGATATGATGATGCCTGAAATGGATGGGCTGGAGGCTTGCAGACGTATTCAACAATGTGAGGAGCTTAAGGACATACCCATCATTATCGTAACGGCACTCGGTGATTCCAATTTGTTGGCAGAGGTGCTGGAGGCCGGTGCCTCCGATTATGTCGTGAAGCCCATCAACAAGGTGGAGCTGATTGCCCGCATCGGGGTCGCGCTTCGATTGAAGCATGAGAAGGATTGGCATAAAGAAAATGACGCCCGCATCAAGAGCGAGCTTGAGCTGGCCAAACAGGTACAAAGCAGCGTGCTGAGTCAGCCAATCCATACGGATGTGCTAGATATCAGTGCTTCCTACCATCCTTCCTATGAGCTTGCAGGGGATTTATATTCCTGGTATCGCATTGACGATCACCGTTATGGAATTGTTCTGCTCGATATGATGGGACATGGCATTTCATCGTCGCTTGTATGTATGTTCATTTCCTCGGTCATGCAGGACACAATCACCCGCTATGTATCGCCGGACCTGGTCATTGCCGAGTTAAATCGGTATATGAACCAATTGAACAATCGTAAAAATAACAGCTTCAGCTATTATTTTACGGCGATCTATTTATTGATTGATACGGAAGCGAAGACCATTGAGTATGTGAATGCCGGACATCCGCCAGGTATGCTGTTTGAAAGAGGAAAGCCCGTCCGTTTATTGGACCAAGGAGGCTGTGCGGTAGGCTTTTTTGAGCAGATGAACATTCAAAAAATGGTGTTTGAATACGAACAGCCAATTCAGCTTTACTTATATACGGATGGTCTTCTGGAGGCCATAGAAGAGGAAGGACAGGATGAAACGGACAAGCTCATTCGGGAGCTTGTTTCATGCAGCGAAGAGCCTGAGCTGACTTGCATTATAGACCGCCTCATTCCTCCTGAAATCAGAGAGGAGCAGGAGGACGATATTTGTATGGTCATGGTTCGAGCGAAGTAGAATGACTGGATTTGGCTAGAAGGAGAGAATGTATGAAAATTAAATCCAAGCTATTTCTCGGCTTCGGCACCCTAATGATTCTCATGTTCATGCTCGCAGGGATTGGCATCAACCGATTAAATACTATTGATGAGAGCATGACCGAAATATATAACAATCGCTATATGAAGGTACAGCTTACGGCAGAGCTTCGTGACGGAACGACGGAGCTAGCTAAAGTGCTGGCCAATCTGCTTTTGAATGCCGATCCTTCCAAGTCAAGTCAATATATAGAGGCCATTCGTACGGATAGCACGATCGTGACCAGAGCGCTCAATCGAATGGATTCCGAATTTAAAGGAACCATGGAGCAGTCATTAGCGGCTGACATTGTGACTAATGGGAAAAAGTTTTTGCAGTACAAGGATGATGTCATTCAGCTGTATAGAGCGGGAAAGCAGGCAGAAGCGAACCAGCTGCGTACAGCTCTCGGTATCGGCTATCAGGACGATTTTGTAGGCAGTATCAGTTCCATGACGGACTATCAGGAAGAATCCATGAAGCAGGCTTTGACCGCTGCGGAGGATGCTAATAGCCGCGCCTACCTGTACACCTTGCTGCTGACCATTGTAAGCCTGCTGCTTGGAATTGGCATCATGTTCTGGATTGTTCTGAGCGTAACACGGGGGCTTGGGATGTTATCTGGCATTATCTCTAACTTTGGCGCTGAGAAAGAGCAAGGCAAATGGATGGGCTCCTATCGTATTGATATTAGAACGACGGATGAGTTTGCCGATATTGCCCATATCTTTAATGAAATAGCGGAGGATTTGGAGGAAACGACAGCCAAAGAACGTCAGTTAAGTCGTTTGAATGCCGACCAGGCATGGCTTGAATCCCATATTTCATTCGTCACGACAGCGCTGCAGGAAGCCCGCTGTTTCGAGGAAATGGCTCACACATTTATTGGTGAGCTTAGCCGAATTATCGGCGCGCAGAGCGGGGCGATCTACATCGCCGAGAAAAAATCAGAAGGCATAAATAAGGCTAATCAGCGCTTTTTGTTACAAGGGACTTACGCTCGTTCCGATGAGGCGGAACCGTTGAAGGTGGTTGTTCCCGGACAGGGGCTTATCGGACAATGTGCTTTGGACGGGAAGCCTATCGACATTTCGGAGGTTCCGTCCGATTACGTGAAGATTAGCTCCTCATTCGGAGAAATTGCCCCTTTGTCGCTAGCTGTTCGCGCTGCTGTTTCCTTAGACGAGGTTGTAGCGGTTTTCGAGGTAGCTGCACTTCGTTCGCTAACGGAGCTGGAGCTCCAATTGTTAGATCGTCTTAGCGAGATTGCCGCGGTGACGGTTCAGCGCATTCGCGGACAGCTGCGAGTAGAAGAGCTGCTGCGTGTTTCACAAATGTTAACCGATGAGCTGCAGAGCCAATCGGAGGAGCTGTTAAGCCAGCAGGACGAGCTGAAGTCTTCTAATGAGAAGCTGGAAGAGCAAACCAAAGCTTTACAAGCCTCTGAGGAGCTGCTGCAGCGCCAGCAGGAGGAACTCGAGCAGATCAACTCCGACTTACTGGGCAAAACCAAGCAGCTTGAAGAGCAGATCTTGGAATCGGAAGAAATGAACCGTCAAATTGAGCATGCTAACGACGCACTGGAGAAGCAGGCGCTCGAGCTGGCTTTTGCCTCCAAATATAAATCGGAATTTCTCGCCAACATGTCGCACGAGCTGCGGACGCCTCTTAACAGTCTGCTGATCCTATCTCAGTTATTACAAGAGAACAAGGAAGGGAATTTGAGCGGCAAGCAGGTCGAATATGCGGAGACGATCTATTCGTCGGGAACCGATTTGCTGAAACTGATCGATGACGTGCTTGATTTGGCCAAGGTGGAATCCGGCAAGATGGAGCTCCATACCGAACCTATCTTGATTCAAGATATCGCGGATTCCCTCTTTAAGGCATTTGCACCGCTCGCGAGGAAGAAAAGGCTGTCGTTCGACATTCTAATAGAAGAAGGAACTCCAAAGGAAATGGTCACGGACACGCTTCGTCTTCAGCAGGTGCTGAAAAATTTACTTTCCAACGCGTTTAAATTTACAACGCAAGGCAGTGTCTCGCTCCAGATCGGTACGTATGTTGAAGATGCATCTATGCTTCGGTTTACGATTGCGGATACAGGAATAGGCATCCCTGAGGAGAAGCAAAGGATGATCTTCGAGGCTTTCCAGCAGGCTGACGGTACGACGAGCCGCAATTATGGTGGTACGGGCCTTGGACTCTCGATCAGTCGACAGATGGCTGGGCTGCTTGGCGGCTGTATTGAGCTGGAGAGCGTTGAAGGCGAAGGAAGCCAATTTACATTTTATGTGCCTCAAAATCACGAGTCCTTGTTTTATGGCAGCAAGGAAGCTGCAGCCACATCGGATACGGAGCCACTGAGGGCAGAGCCTCTACAGCTTCATGAAAGACTACAGCGAGGTTCATCCTACGAGAAGTCTCCAATCAACAAGACACCGATGCTATCCGATGACCGCAGCTCCTTGGAGGAAGGCGACCGTGTGCTGTTAATCGTGGAGGATGATGTGCACTTCGCTCAAATTTGTATCGATACAGCCCGCGAGCGAGGATTCAAGACTATTGCGGCTCTCCAAGGAGACATTGGACTGCAGTTGGCTAAAGAATATAAGCCTGATGCCATATTGCTTGATATTCAGCTTCCTGTTATTGATGGGTGGTCGATTCTCGTTCACCTGAAAAATGATCCTGGCACACGTCATATTCCAGTGCATATCGTTTCTGTCGTAGATGAAATCCAACAAGGTCTCTCTATGGGAGCGATGGCCTATTTGCAAAAACCATCCAGCAAGGAAAGCCTGGAGCAGGCGTTCGTGCAGATTGAGGCATTTTTGGACAGCAGTATGAGAAGGCTTCTGCTTGTAGGAAATGACGAGAATCAACGAAACAGCTTGTTGGAGCTGATTGAACATGACGATGTTCATATTGTTAGTGTGTCTGATGGAGTGGAGGCATGGAAAGAACTTCAGAGCCAATCGTTTGACTGCATGGTCATCGATATGGGGCCAACCGATCTGGCTGAGTTCGAGCTGCTGGACCGAATCAAATCGGAGGAAAGCTTGCGTCGGCTGCCCATCGTTATTTATACGGAGCATAAATGGGACAGCAAGGAGCGGCTGCGGCTTAAAAAGTATGCCGAGTCTATCATTATTAAGGATGTCAAATCACCGGAGCGTCTGCTGGACGAAACGGCTATGTTCCTTCACAGGGTTGAGGAGAATCTTCCGGAAGCGAAGCGCCGGATCCTTCAAAAGCTGCACAGTAAAGAAGCCGTATTCTCCGGTAAAAAAGTACTGCTTGTAGACGATGACATTCGCAATGTGTTCGCGCTCTCGAATTTATTAGAGCGTTATGATATGCAGACTTCCTTCGCGGAAACAGGCAAGCAAGCACTGGAGCGTCTGGCGGAAAATCCGAACTTTGATCTAGTACTCATGGATATTATGATGCCGGAAATGGACGGTTACGAAGCGATGCGCGCCATTCGCAGCCAACCGCAGTTCGAACGCTTACCGATTATTGCCCTTACGGCCAAAGCTATGAAGGATGACCGCGAGAAGTGTGTTCAGGCAGGGGCGTCCGATTATATTACAAAGCCCGTTCATACGGAGCAGCTGCTTTCCCTCATCCGAGTATGGCTCTGTAAATAAAGGGATGACGAAACAAATTTCTTGAGAGGAGGCTAGGTGTGAAAGGGGATGTTTGGACACCAGGAACCACAGAGCGTGTTGAGAACCCTGTGGACGAGGAAGCAGAACGTGAGCGAATAGAAATCGGACTTCTGCTTGAAGGCCTATTTAGGCTGTATGGATACGATTTTCGCCACTATGCTTACCCAACATTACGTCGGCGTATTTATCACCGACTTTACGGGGAACGATTGCAGACGGTGTCCGAGCTGCAGGCTAGAGTGATGCATGACAGAAACTGTATGGAGCGTCTTGTATCTGACTTGGTTATCCATGTCACCGAAATGTTTCGTGACCCGAGCTTGTTCGCCGCCTTCCGGCAAAAGGTCATCCCGCTGCTGCGGAATGTGCCTGCTATCCGTATTTGGCATGCCGGATGTTCGACAGGTGAAGAAGTGTATTCCATGGCCATTTTGCTATATGAGGAAGGCTTGTACGACCGAACGATGCTGTATGCGACCGACATGAATGAGGATGTGCTGCAGCGTGCCGAGAAGGGCGTGTATCCTCTGACAAAAATGCGGGAGTATACGAAAAATTATATTCATGCCGGCGGCAAGGATGAATTTTCACGTTATTATACGACGGCCGATGATGCGGCCTATCTTCAATCGTTTTTACGGAAAAATATTGTATTTGCACAGCATAATTTGGTGACGGACCGCTCTTTCAATGAATTTCATGTTATTTTTTGCCGCAATGTACTTATTTACTTTAACTCCGAGCTGCAGAGCAAAGTACATGACCTCATGTATGAGAGCTTGAGCCGCTCGGGTGTGTTTATTCTGGGTGACAAAGAAACGATTACATTTACAAAGCATGCCGCATGTTACGAAATGATAGATCCGCAGGAAAAAATGTATTGCAAGATCAAGTAAAGTGATTCAAATGCAGCAATGGAAGGGAATGGGAAAGCTTCAATGAATGAATCGATTCATATTTTGCTTGTTGACGATCAACCGGAGAATCTCCTGGCACTTGAGGCTATGCTTGGCGATCAGCCATACCATCTGGTCAAGGCTTATTCAGGAGAAGAGGCTCTTCGCTGTCTGCTGACCTATGATTTTGCTGTTATTGTTCTGGACGTGCAGATGCCGGGAATGGATGGCTTTGAGACGGCCAAATGGATCAAATCACGTGACAAATCCAAGGCTGTGCCTATTATTTTCGTTACCGCTGCCTATCATGAGCAGGATCAATCCTGTACTGCCTATTCTGTTGGGGCTATTGATTACATGGTGAAGCCTGTCATGCCGCATGTCCTTCGTTCCAAAATCGAAGGCTTCGTTCATATTTATGTGACCCAGCAGGAACTGCAGAGACAGACAGCCCTATTGCAGGAGCGAACGAAAGAGCTGCAGTTTGCGAAAGAGGAGGCGGAGCAGGCTGCCAGAGCCAAATCTGAATTTTTAGCGGTAATGAGTCATGAAATTCGGACCCCGCTCAATGGGGTGCTGGCGATGGCGGATCTGCTTCTCGATACGAAGCTGTCGGCTGAGCAGAGGGAGTACTCGGAAACGATTCGCAAAAGCGGAGCTTCCCTGCTTACCATATTGAATGATGTTCTCGATCTATCCAAAATTGAATCCGGAAAAATGGAAATTACCGAGGAGCTCTTCCACCTTCATTCGTGCTTGCAAGAATCGGTAGGTCTTTTTCTTCTGGAAACCCGACGCAAATCGTTGGACATCACTTATGAGATTGATCCGCGGCTGCCTGAGCTGCTGGTAGGTGATGAGTCCAGATTGAGACAAATCCTTGTTAATTTACTTGGAAATGCCGTGAAATTCACGGAGCGCGGAGGGGTTCATTTATCCGTCAGAGAGCTTTCCCACAGCCACAGCGACGTAGAAATCGAATTTGCCGTGCAGGATACAGGAATCGGAATTCCTCTTCGGAAGCGTGACGTCCTTTTCAAACCATTTTCCCAATTAGATTCCTCCACAACCCGCAAATATGGCGGTACCGGCTTAGGTCTTGCAATTTGTAAAAACTTCTCCGAGCTGCTTGGCGGTTCGATTCACTTGGATACTAATTACACAGCTGGAGCCAAGTTTGTGTTTACGATACGCGCGCAAGTAGGGGTGCTGGAGGAACAAACCTTTTAGTCCACAATTAGATAAATCGAATAAATAATGAAAATGCCTATAAAAAGCGATAGGCTTTTTTTGTTTTGTTTTTTAGATGATGTAAAGTCTGGGATGGAATTCAACTGCGATAAAAAGAGTGAAAAATCGATTAAAGATCATACTAATCAGGACTGCCCAAATCCAAAAGCGATTGTTTCAATGATATCCCCTTCGTTTAATCAATAGTATGAGGATCATGAATCTACATAAACTGAAAGGTTTGGTGATGACGGGATGAAACAAAAGCAATGTGTAGCTATGCTGCTTGCCGGAGGGGAAGGAAAGAGATTGGGCATACTGACGAGTCAAAAGGCGAAGCCTGCCGTCCATTTTGGCGGTTCAGCCCGAATGATTGATTTTGCGCTTAGTAACTGCCGACATTCCTGCCTCGACACGGTTGGTGTAGTGACACAATATCGTCCTGAGTCTCTGCATCATCATATCGGTTTGGGCTCCGCTTGGTTAGAACAGCCGGAGCGGGGGGAGATTGCTTTACTTTCGTCCCGTCAGGCCCATATCGGAGATGCCGGGTACCAGGGAACGGCGGATGCGATCTACCGCAATTGGCCGTTTATTGAGAAATATAATCCGGATACGGTTCTCATTCTTTCGGGAGACCATATTTATCATATGGATTATCGCAAGCTGCTGGAGCAACATTTGGCCACAGAGGCGGATGCCACCATTGCTGTAACTCCGGTGCCTATGTCGGAAGCAAGCCGGTTTGGCATTATGAAGACAGACTCTGAGGGACGAATTACCGAGTTTGCGGAGAAACCGAAAATGCCGACAAGCAACCTTGCCTCCATGGGCATCTATATATTCAAAACTTCATTCCTTCGAGCCTATTTGGAACGGGATGCCGAAGATACGACGTCGAGCCATGATTTCGGTAAAAATGTTATCCCGGCTATGTTGAAGGAAGACGCTAAGCTTCATGTCCACGAATTCAAGGACTACTGGAAAGATGTTGGCACAATCGACAGCTTGTGGGAAGCTCATATGGATTTGCTGGGCAGAAATCCCCTTTTTACATCGAGCTTGGCTTCCAGACCGCTATATAGTGCTAAAGGCGTGACGGCTTCGCGGTTTATAGAATCGTTAGGTCAAGTGAAGCAATCGCTGGTTTGCTCGGATTGTACCATTCATGGGCAGGTAGAGAATTCCGTTATTTCAACCGAAGTCGTTATCGGGCAAGGCAGTCGAATCTATGACAGTGTCATCATGCCGGGCGCACAAATCGGTAATGGAGTGACCATCTACAGATCGATTATTGGGGAAGACGCCGTCGTACGCGATGGGGCAATATGTGGTTCTATGACTAACCATTCGATTACGGTTGTTGGAGATCGCGAGATCGTAAACGCACAGGGTCAGAAGCTGCCCAAAATATTCGTTTCCGCTAATCAATTACATGCGGAGCTCATAGGTTAGTATTAGGTTTACTGTTTTCCGGCAGCATGTTTTTGGATCCTAACACCATCTTAGGGAGGGGAAGGAACATGAACAGGATGTCTTGGATATTAATAACGGGGATATGTATAGGAGTAGGATTTGGAGGGTTTCAACCGGCTCAAGAAGAGACGGCCTTGGCTATGAGCCCTTACTCATTTGATGGCTCACAGGCTTCTGCAGGGAACATTGCCGAAGGGATTGAAGCCGGCAGTCAACCGTCAGGTTTCCAAACGGTGAACGGATTATCGTTAACAGATGATTTGAAGACGGTGTTCGAAATGAAAGGACAGCCCTTATCCATTTTGCAGGATGAAATATTACCATCGTTAAAAACATACACCTTTAAGGACTGCAGCATCACTTTGGTTGATGGTGCCATCGAGTATTTGGTGGTTCCGGCAGCGGCAGGCAAGCTGGACATCGACGGTCAGCTGCTTCCTATGGATATTGTAAAGCTGAAAGAAACACTGGGGGAGCCTTATTTTGTCAGCGAGGATGGCATTGTGTATAAAGATGGAGCCAACGCTTTAAAAATATATATCGATACCGCAAGCGGTAAGGTTACCTCGGTCCATTACTTTCATGAGGCAGCTCAGTGAGCGGCAGAAGAAATAACTACATGGTTCTATGAGCCTCGTTTCCATTAGGAGACGGGGTTTTTCGTGCGTTGAAAAGAAGCCTTGAGTCACCAGCGTCCATGCCATTGAATATGACTATAGTAGACTTATGTTATCCAAACCCTGATCAATTGGCTTAGAGCGAAGGGGACTTCTCTATGGAATTATGGAAAGCAATGGAGCTGGACAATGCGGAGCAGCTCGTTTTGTGCCAGGATCGGAACAGCGGATTGAAGGTGGTCATAGCAATTCACAGCACTAGCCTGGGCCCAGCGCTTGGAGGATGCCGCATGTGGGATTACGCTACAGAGGAAGACGCCATTCGGGATGCCCTTCGGCTTGCCAAGGGAATGACCTATAAATGCGCCGTATCAGGCCTTTCTTACGGAGGCGGAAAAGCGGTTGTTATGGGAAGGCCTGACAGCTTCCGTCGCAAGGACGTTTTTCGAGCTCTTGGCCGATTTATTGAAACGCTGCGGGGCCGCTATGTTACCGGTATCGATCTGGGGACTACGGTGCAGGATATGGATGTTGTCCGTTTGGAAACCGGTTATGTAACGGATACGACAGGCTCGCTGTGCGCGACGGGAGATTTTACGGCAGAGATGACGGCGTACGGTGTATTCCTGGGCATGAATCAATCCCTTATGCAAGATAATGGGTCGAATACAATGGCAAATATCACCGTTGCTGTACAGGGCTTAGGGAAGGTTGGCTCTTTTCTTTGCCGCTATCTGCATGGTGCAGGAGCACGGTTAATTGTGACGGATGTGGATGACCAGCGCGTACGCAATGCCGTTCAACAATATGGAGCAGCCGCGGTGCATCCCGATCATATTTATGCTTGCGCATGCGATATATTTGCACCCTGCGCGCTTGGGGCAATACTGAACGATAGTACGATCCCGCAGCTTCAATGTCGAATCATTGCAGGAGCCGCCAACAACCAGCTTGCCGAAGAGAAGCATGGGATCATGCTGAACGATGCGGGCATTCTTTATGCTCCGGATTATGTTATCAATGCCGGAGGCATTATTGTTACGGCTGCCGAGCTAAACGGCTACGATGAGTCCATCGCCAGACGGCAGGTGGAGCGGATCTCAGCGACCCTTTCCACGGTGTATCAAGCTTCCCTATCGGAAGGCATCGCAACATCAGCTGCAGCCGATAAGCTTGCAGAGCAGCGGTTATCTCGGGTGTTGCCATAAGCGCTACAGGCCAGCGCCGTTCTCTTGGTTCTTCTGCTAAAGAAAACAGCCAAAGACGGCGTTTTTGTTTTCAATTTGGAAGGAAACGGCAGGCTTGTATGTAAAAAGTGCTGATTTCATGCCATAAAGGCCGTAAGAATCCGTAAAACCGCTGAATTTGTTCCCTAAATGTTCACAATTGTCGAAAATTGCTTTTTTCTATTTTACGAACTAGGAGTATAATAGGAACTACATAGGATTCCGTTCGCACCTGTTCTATCGCAAGGATAAAAAATTAATGATGGACTTCGCTCTTACTTGTGAAAAAAGTTACATTTAGGCTGAATTCCAATTTTTCATAAATCTCCTTGAGACGGAAAAGCTATAGAAATGAACAGGGATGCAGACACTGACGGTTTTCTATCTCAAAGCAAAGGAGGACGTTACTTATGTCAGAAGCAACACAAACGATTTCGCGCGAATCTGCGGATGTTCTTGACCAATTGATGAAGCCTGAGGTGCAGCAATCTCTTACTGTCCTGGTTGAAAACCTGCCCAAATTGGCAGAATTGGTTACCATCCTGACAAAAACCTACGATGTAGTACAAAACGTAGTGACGGACCAAGTACTGATCGAGGATATCAAGGGCGGTATGGAAGAATTCGTAAAACCGATTCAAGAGGGTGCAAAAGGTATTGCATCGGCTGCAATCGAAGCTAACGATCGTGTAGCAACAGCACAAACATCTTCGATCGGACTGTTCGGCATGCTTAGAATGCTGAAAGATCCACAAGTGCAAAAAATGCTTCAGCTTTCTCAAGCTTTCCTTGATGTTATGGCTGAGCGCCGTGAACAGAAGGAACAGCATTAATCCATTGGATCGATCATAGAACGGAGGATAAGTATGTCGAAGCAAATATTAATTTTAGGCGGCGGTTACGGCGGTTTGTTGACTGCAATGACAGCTCGCAAATATATGACAGCAGAAGAAGCAACCATCACGGTTGTGAATCGTTTCCCAACTCACCAAATCATTACCGAGCTTCATAGATTAGCTGCAGGTAATTTGTCCGAGCAAGCGGTAGCACTTCCTTTGGAAAAGCTGCTTCGCGGTAAAGATGTGAATCTGCGCATCGATACAGTAGAAAAAATCAGCCCGGACGAGAAGAAGGTTCTTTTGGCAAGCGGCAAAACTTATGAGTATGACGTTCTTGTCATTGCTTTGGGCAGTGAAACGGCATTCTTCGGAATTCCAGGCCTGCAAGAAAACAGCTTCATCCTGAAATCGGCAGCTGACGCCAACCGTTTGCGTGCACACGTTGAAGAGCGTATCGATGCTTATGTTAAAACAAAAGACAAAGCAGACGCTACTTTCGTTATCGGTGGCGGCGGTCTTACAGGTGTTGAGCTTGTCGGCGAATTTGCAGATATGCTTCCAGGCTTGTGCCGTAAAAAAGGTATCGACTTCAGCGAAATTTCCTTGTACTGCGTAGAAGCAGGTCCTTCCATTCTAGCTGGCTTTGCACCTGAATTGGTTGAACGTGCTCAAACAAGCTTGGAAAAACGCGGCGTTCAGTTCTTGACTGGCGTACCTATTACGGAAATGACTTCAACTACGGTTTCGTTGAAAGACGGACGTGCAATCGACACCAACACATTGGTATGGACGGGCGGCGTTCAAGGTAACTCGGTTGTTGCTAACTGTGGTATCGAAGTTAACCGTGGTCGCGCTACAGTAACAGAAAATCTGCAATCCACTTCCCATCCAGATGTATTCTTGGCTGGTGACAGCGCGGTTGTTATGGGCAATGAAGGACGTCCTTATCCTCCTACAGCTCAATTGGCATGGCAAATGGGCGAAACGATTGGCTACAATATTTTCGCTTACTTCAACAACGGACCTCAACAACAGTTCAGCCCTGTATTCTCCGGTACTCTTGCGAGCCTTGGCCGCAAAGATGGTATCGGTACGATCGGTGCGAACCAAACACGCTTGAAAGGCTTACCTGCTACATTGATGAAAGAAGCAAGTAACATGCGTTACTTGTCTCACATCAACGGTCTTTTCACGCTTGCCTATTAATTCATAAGGAAAAAGCCTTACTTCGGGATTCCCGTAGTAAGGCTTTTTTTGCATGTAATCGTCCCCGAAGGAAAATCGTGGGGTGAAGGTTTTTGATGAGTTCTAGTACTACCGGAACATCGGGAATATATAACGAACAATGAAGTATAGGAATCCGAAGAAAATAACGATGTAGGCAGCATATTTAATGAAGGTTGAGGCGACAAGCCCCTTATCATACTTTTGTTCGATATTTTTCTTTTCAATATCTACGCTTTTTAACTCTTCCATGACGCATCGCTCCTTTACATTCATTTCGAATTGGTGAAGCGCTAGTAGTATGTATTACCCTGGCCTCTCTGGGACGAATCAAGTTTCATCCAAGCTGGGTGGGGGTAATAGCCGAATAAGGTTAGAACAGGTAAAAACTCAGCACACGCTTACGAAGAAAGTTTTTATTTTCAGTAAAAACTCAAGCAGACGCTTACGAAGAAAGTTTTTACTTTCAGTAAAAACTCTTAGGAGGGGAACCCATGATCATTCAAATTAGTGTAGCCATCATCGCAATAGCTTTTGTAGTACTGGTCGTTTTTCTAATTACAACACTGCGTTCGGTAACTTCTTTGTTAGGACAAACAAATACGACTATTCGTGAGCTTCAAAGCGAAATGAAATCAGTAACTATGGAAGCCTCCGAGCTGCTCCAGCATACGAGTGAGGTTACATTGGACGTATTGCAGAAGCTGCATGCCTTAGAACCGACATTCGATTCAGTCAAGCAGGTCGGAGAAGCAGTAGAAGAGATCACATCTTCGGTGAAGCAGGCATCTACCACGGTAGCACGTACGATTAAGGACAAAGTAACAGAGGAAGCTTGCCAGCCGATATCGGGCAAGATTGCCAAAGCCTTGCAGTTGGCTCCGTTGGTGCTTGACGCCTGGCATCAGATCAAACGGCATCAATCGCCGGTCAAATAAGAAGATTGCACATCATCCATCATAGTGGGAAATATAGGGCTGAAAGTTATTAACTGCTGGCTGTTTCATTGGCTCCCGGTCAGGGTAATGATAAGATATTGGTTGATATGTATGGAAGTTAAAGAGAGGAGCCATTCAGGAATGAATCGCAAGCATACGTTCGAAATTGAAAAAAAGGTCACTCCAGATAGTAATTTGTTTTATTTAAAAGGAGAGCTCGACTTGTCCAAAGCGGCTGAATTTCGTGCGGCTGCGGACTCTTTCGTAGCGGATACTGACCGCGTGATGGTACTGAATTTAAAGGACCTTGGGTACATTGATAGCACGGGCATCGGTGTCATTTTATCACTGCTAAAAGCAAGGCATGTATTGAAAGCTCCGATCATTGTAGAAGATATTCCGCCCAAAATTCAAAGACTGTTCGACATGACTGGGTTGACCCCGTTTATCCAAGAAACAAAGAATAATGCGATATAAGAAAGGAAAGAAGAGAAGATATGAACTGGGAAAATCGTACGGTTAGTATGACGTTACCTGCCGAAGCGGAGTTTATAGATCTCGTGCGTTTGACCTTGTATGGAATATGCACAAAGCTTGGCTTCTCTTATGAAGAAATCGAAGACATGAAAGTGGCTGTAGCGGAAGCATGCAACAATGTTGTCGTCCATGCATATGAGCCTGGCAGCGCAGGAACGATGGAAATCCAATTTGAAATGCTGGAAAGCGGGATACGTATATCGGTTAAGGACCAAGGCAACAGCTTTAATTTTGAAGAGAAAGCTCAGCAATCCACATCGCTTCATGATAAATCATTAGAAGAAGCCAACATTGGCGGCTTGGGTATTTATTTGATGCAAGCGCTAATGGATGAAGTGGAAGTGATGAGCGGGAGGGGGACCGAGGTCATTTTGACCAAACGTCTGAGTAAAAGTGAGGAAATGGTATGAAAATAAATTCAGAGAGACCGGCATTCAATGTTCACGATCTGATTGCAACATATCAGCAAACGGGTTGTAATGAGGTTGCTACCTCTTTGCTGCTGCAGTTTGAACCGATGGTGAAAATGGCTGCCGGCAAAATGTCACGGAACCGTCCGGACCTCTATGAAGATTTATACCAGGTTGGGCAAATGTCCATGCTTCGTCTGTTCAAGCAGTTCGACACGGAGCAAGGGGTCCAATTTGAAGCTTACATGATGAAAAGCATTATAGGACATATGAAAAATTACTTGCGCGATAAGTCCTGGTACATCCAGGTGCCCAGACGCGTTAAGGAGAAAAGTGGCCGTCTTCAAACGGCTATCGATATGCTAACGGTTCAGCTGGAGCGGTCGCCCAATGTGGAGGAGATCGCTCAAGAGGTGGAGCTGTCTGTTGAGGAAACCATTGAGATATTGGCTGGTCGTGAGTATTATCACTATGTTTCTTTAGACACGCCTTTGTCTACGGAAGACAATGGGGCAACTATCGGTGATTTGCTAAGTGAGGATAAAGATGATTTTCAGCAGCTCGAGCGCAAGCTCGATTTGGAAGATGCGATGGCGCGGCTGAAAAAGCAGGAGCAGCAGGTGCTTCACCTCGCCTATGTAGAAGGTCAATCTCAAAGAACGATAGCGGAGCAGCTGAACGTATCGCAGATGAGCGTATCAAGAATCCAGAAGCGGGCGATTGATAAGCTCAAGCAGTTTTTCACGGAATCCTGCGAAATTTCGGATGCCTGAAAGAATGGATTGGACACGCCCTTAAGGGCGTGTTTTTACGTTAAAATGGTGAATCCGGTCAGGAGGAAGCGGGAAGATGACGATTCGACAAATCCGTATGCCAGAAGGATGGATATGGCACATAGGCAATGATTGGGTTCCCCAACAAAGTGAAGAAATTAGCCCTGATCTTCGGCATTCCAAGCAAGGATCAGCATGGAAAAACTATTTTGGAGACATCTGCATCCAAACTCCGCGTATGTTTGAGCGCAGCACCGGTGTGAAAGCGTTGTATGGCTCATTGCTGTACGGAAGCCTCATGAATCAGCGGGAGGGGGATCAGCATTTGTTGTATTGTGTGGATGAGCAGGATTTGTTCACCTCTGAGCTGCACTACTCCAGCTTGATAGATCTGGATGAGGATGTGCTCACCCAACGAATGCAGGGATGCCGTACTGCCGCTGAAGGCTTCTTCGTTCTATTAGGCGAGATGGCCTTAGTATGCTTAAACGGGCTGGATGTGTTAACTGCCGATCTAACCAAGCTGGAACGCCGCATGCGCAATTCGAATAACTCTCTGCTGTTGGATCATCTCATAGAAAGACAATATGACTTGCTCTATTGGCGGCACCGTATTGGTCCTCTTGAGGAGCTGTTAGTCTCACTGCAGGAAATCTTCACACCGGATCAGCTCGCGTGCAATGAAGTCTATCGTTTGACATCACTTCGTGTAGAACGGCTTACATTGAGAATGGAACGGTTTCACGATGAGGTCCGCACGCTTCTCGCTATGGATGAGAATATAACCTCCTATCGAGGAAATGAGATTATGAAAACACTAACGGTTTTCACAGTCGTATGTACTCCGGCTACCGTATTTGCTGGCTTATGGGGCATGAACTTTAAAGGGATGCCCGAGCTTGAATATGAGTGGGGCTATCCCATGTCCATTGCCATCATTGTGCTGCTTACGTTTCTCGTCTACGCGTGGCTGAAATGGAAAGGCTGGACGGGCGATTTAATTCGCGGTAAAAGGAAGGATTCCAATATATTTTAATTGGAGTCCCGTTCGTTTCAAGCCGCCGTGTATAGGGTAATGATAATTAGTAACAATTAACTTATGACAAAAGGCGGTGGTTGCCATGACAGTAAAACACAGTATCCCTTGCGGGGGAAATGAGGTTACCGTACGTCAGTTGGACAAGGATAAGTATCAGGTCACCATTCAATCGCAAGTCAATCCGCTAGGCACGGGCAATGTATTGGAAACGTTCTCGGGCTTGGAAGAAGCGATTCAAGCTGCGGATCTGTTCTGTAAGCTGCACGCCGCGGCCAAAGAAATGGGCTATCATCTGGAAGACGGGCATTTTGTTAAACCGGACCGGCCCAAATTGCATGTAGGGATGCTCCTTCAAGAACAAACGATGCCGGATGAATTGATTGTGCTGCTTGAAAAATAACGAAATCACATACATGTTGGCTTAGACATGAATCTTAATAAAGGCGGTTGACGTGAGTTAGCTGCCTTTGCTAAGATTCTTTTTTGTTGTACAAGTTGGTGGATTGCGCAAAAAAACGATGCTTAGATACATCCTAAGCATCGTTTCATATTAGGGGGAAGCCTCAAGCCTAGTGGGAGTAAGGCTTTACCTTATCCAATGCATCCTGTGCTGCGTCTTCCGCCTTATCCGTAGCTTTATGTGCGGAGTCACTTGCCTTATCAGCAAGACGATGAGCCGTATCGGCGGTGCTATCTGCTACCTTGCGTACCTTATCAGCGGCTTCTTCGGTTGCCTTTTGCGCTGAATCTAATGCTTGATTCGTTGCTTGCTTTGTCTTTTCAAGCAGCTCGGAGCCTTGTGTGCTTACGGTTTCTACCGTATCGGCTGTTTTGGTTTTGACCATATCCATCCAGTCCTGGCTTTTGGCTTGCAGTGACTGAACCTTGGTCATCAAGTCCTCTCGAAGCTCGCGTCCTGTTTTGGGAGCCAACAGAAGAGCGATCAGCGCTCCGGCAGCACCTCCAATAATGGTTCCTAATACGACGTCATTTCGTTTGCTTTCCGTTGCTGTCATCTCATCCACTCTCCTCAGCATGTATTTGGTTTAAGACTGTTTGCCGTTCAAAGTTCTGGACAATAGGGTGAGCAAGAAAACGAATATAGCTGCTCCCACGATGGCTGGTACGACGGCGAAGCCTCCGATGATAGGTCCCCAAGTCCCGAGCAGAAGCGCACCGAGCCATGCACCGACGAACCCCGCAATCATCGATCCGATAATGCCCCCGGACATACCGCCAGGCGCAATTGCCGAACCGATAGCCCCGATGACAATAGCCATGATGATCGTTATCAGCAAGCTGATCATTCCCATCACGCTCCCTTCCATTGGGTTGTCTTGCATGATAATTAGTACCCGTTATAAAGAACGGTGAAACAAAACAACGGCCCGACACATCCCATGAGGAGGCGAAAGGCCGTATGTTTTAATCGTTTTTAGCTATAGTTTCATAGAGAGTTAACCTGTTGCCTGCCGGATCGATAACACCGATCTCTTTAGTTCCCCACAATCGCCGTGAGGTTATTTATTCATAGATAAGCAGTATCTCGTATGGTAAAATAAAACAATCAAATTGAAAGCGGATACAATCGAGGAGGAAATGAACATAAAACGAAAATGGGTTACCATGAACATTTTCAATAAAATATGGATGTCCTATTTGATAACTATCTTTATTCCTACGGTGTTAATCAGTTCATTCTACTTCTACAATTATTCAGTGGAAACGAAGGATGAATACAAGCGTGCCGCCTCTGCAGAGCTGTTGGGCTTATCCTCGCAAGTAAGCGCAATGTTCAGCAACTTCAATAATTTGACTCTGCAGCTGTCGCTGCTATCGAATTTGAATGAGCTGCTGGCTAACCCTTATAGCGCAAGCATGTACGATTTCAATGTGCTCAAGAACAACCTTATTGATCAGATTACAGCAAGTCGGATGGTGCAGTCAGCATACGTCTATTTCAAGCTGTCCGATAAAGTGCTGACGAGCAACGAGGGCTTCTATCCCCGAGGAGAATTTTATGATAAGGAATGGATTGATCAGGCAGGGAAAGACGATGGGGCATTAAGCTATAAAGTTCGCAAGGTGCTCGCGCGATTCGATTTGCCTCAGAATGAGGTCATTTCGTTTAAACAGAAAATTCCGTTAACCGGCAAGTATGAGCTCGGCTATATGTTCATTAATGTGAGTAAAGATCAGTTCTTTGAAGCGCTGCAGCATATGCTCCCGACAAGCTCGTCATATTTATTTATCATCGATGGCGATAAGAACGGGGAGGTGCTGTTTTCAAACAGAGGCAACTCTCTGTCTCCGTATGTTTCAAGGTACATTGCGGACCATGGGATTCCGAGTAAGGAAGAGCCCCTCATTGCCAGCCTGGGCGGGGAAACTTATTTTGTCAGCAGCAAGAAATCTCCGATGAGCTCGTGGACACTCGTTCAAGCTACCCCTTACAGGGTCTATGAAGAAACGATGAATCGGAAATTTACCGCTATAGGAAAAATGTCACTTATTGTGATGCTCCTCGGCTTTTTACTGTCATACTTGCTTGCCCTCATGTTTTACAGTCCATGGAAAAAGATTTGGAAGAGCTACGCATCTAGCTTTATTCCCCCTATGCTGTCATCAAAAGAAGACGAATATACGTTGATTCGAAGAGGTATCGATCATTTGATCAATGAGAATCAAAAGGTCAAGGCGACGATGGAGCAGCATGAATCGCTTATCCGGCACCGCTTGATTTATGAAATACTCAGCAATAACGTAACAGACGCCCACTTCATGTCCAGTCAGCTCCAGCAGGTAGGCATTGAGGTGACGTATCCAAATTTTGCCGTTTGTATCGTCGACCCTGATCTTCACGATTACATTCAGACAGAGGAAGATACGAAGATCAAACTCTATATGTTCGGACTTATCGAGAATATGTTTCCGGCGGACTGTCGGGTGTATGGAACCATTCTTGAGGAAGGCCGTTTCGGCTTCATTCTTAATTTCTCCTGGTCCTCGATAGAGCAAGAGTGGAAGGAAGCGTTGATTCAGGCCTGCAAAGCCATCAGCGACTCACTGTACGTGCAATTTCAAATTCATTTGCAGTTTGCTTTTGGTGAAGTGTGCGCATCGCTAGAAGATCTGCACGAATCGTATGCCCAGGCGAGAAAAGGGATGAGATACAAAGCCCTGTTCAACAAATCGGATGTGGTCTTCATAGGGGATGCAGCAGCAGAGCCAAGGTTTGAATACCCGCTTGCAATTCAGAAGATGCTTGTTCATGGCATCAAAACGATGGATGAAAAGAAAACGAGTGAAGCGGTGGCCGCTTTATTCGAGCAGTACGTCTACAATGACAAAGGCGTACACGAACAGACCCAGGAAACCATCGTTATCCTAATAAGTACGGTTATCAACGAGCTGCTGCAGGAGGGCTGTGACCCGGAATCGCTGCGTATCATTCAGGTGATGAAAATCCACGATTGCCGCAACAAACAGCAATTGGAGCTGCTAATACGCCAGTGGTTTAAGGAATTGCTGGAACGGCTGGAGCAAAAGCAGGACAAGAAGAACGATAATCTGTATATTCATAAAGCGATCTCGTATATGGAGCAGCATTACGGGGAGCCGATTTCGATCAGCGATATCGCCGATCATGTAGGCCTCAGCAGCAGTTACTTAAGCCGTATCTTCAAAGCCGAAACGCAGCACTCTCCGCTTGATTATTTGAACAAATACCGGATTACCCGCAGTAAAGAACTGCTGATGCATGATAAACGGTATTCCTTACAGGAAATTAGCGGGATGATTGGCTATGTGGACGTCCACAGCTTCATCCGTTTTTTCAAAAAGTACGAGGCGATGACGCCGGGAGAGTTTCGTAAATCGCTGTCGGGCAAAAAATAGTCAAGACAGCAGGGACTTCTTCGGTGGATAACCAGTCATCAGAGATACACTCCTTTGGCTATAGGGAGGTGTCTCTTTTTATTTTACCGAATGTATAATATCGATTGTTGATGTAGAATTTTTGACCAGCTGCAGCGAGATAATTGTTTTTGCACACAATAGCAAGGATTGCACGTAGTCAGTACCATCCGATTCCCACATAATGAAAACGTATTCAAAACGTTTTGATCATCCAATTACGTAGGGAGGAGGTGATTACGTGTACGGCAAGCAGCATTTGGGGAGTTATGTTTTTCAGTTGATTAACGGGGGGATTTTGCTTCTTCTAGCTTTATTAACGCTTTATCCGCTGTGGCACGAGCTTTCTCTGTCGTTTAGCTCTATGGAAGGAGCGATGCGGGGAGGATTTTTCTTTTGGCCCAGGGAGTTCACAGCTGCTACCTATCAAGTGGTGCTGTCCTCCAGCTATTTATGGACGGCTTACGCCAACACCCTGTTTGTAACCGCAGTAGGAACGGTACTCAGCACCTTGCTTACAGCATCTACAGCTTATCCTCTGATCAAGCAAGGTCTACCAGGCAAAAATACAGTGACGTTCCTGATCTTGTTCACCATGTTGTTCGGAGGCGGGTTAATCCCCACTTACTTGCTCGTTAAAGGACTCGGGTTGATTAATTCGCTATGGTCATTGATCCTGCCTGGAGCCATATCGGCATTTAATGTGATCATCATGCGCAGCTTTTTTGTGAACCTGCCTGCAGAGCTGGAGGAGTCGGCGATGATTGACGGGGCGAACCCACTCCTCATTTTTTTCAAAGTGATCCTGCCTTTATCCATGCCCGTGCTATCTACTGTAGCCTTATGGGAAGCCGTCAGCCGATGGAACAATTTCTTCTCCGCACTCATTTATTTGAATGACAAGAGCAAGTATACACTTCCGGTTATGCTCAAAGATGTGATAAATGGACAGGAGCTGTCCAAAATGACCGGAGAATTAACGAACGCCTCTACAGACTCTGTTATTGCAGCGACCATCGTCATATCCATTCTGCCGATCATTTGCGTTTATCCTTTTTTGCAAAAGTATTTCGTGAAAGGCATCATGATCGGAGCCGTTAAATCTTAAGTGAGAGGAATGAAAATTCATGAAAAAGTTGAGGAAGGTTGCGGCTGCATTTACAGCTGTCACGTTAACCGCTGGACTTGCTGCATGCCAATCCAATACGGCTACAGACGGGAAACCAACGGATACAAGCGACAAGCCAGGGCAGACCATTACCTATAAAATGTTACGGAGCAACGGGGTTGCGGAATATCCGGCAGACGGGGGAAGAGGCAGAAAGGAAATCGTCAAAGCTCTGGATAAAGCAGGTATTAAAGGGGTTGATTTCACGGTAAATATGCCGGGAACCGGACCCGATTATACGACCAAGCTGAATTTGCTCGCCACCTCGGGCGACCTGCCCGATTACTTCAACCTCGATCTTCCGACCATGGCAAAGATGGCCGATGATGGCCTGCTGCTGCCGCTTGATGATTACATTAAGAAGATGCCGCACGCTAGCAAGCTGTTCAAGGACTCAGATCTAGAGGCGCTACGGTATAAGGGCAAGCTCTATGCTTTACCTGTCGGTTACCGTCCGGAACCGTTCAATGGTCCGAATACGAATGGTTTTATAGTACGCAAGGATTGGCTTGATGCGCTAGGCCTGAAAGAACCGACCACGCTCGATGAGCTGCATGATGTGCTCAAAGCATTCACGACAGGTGACCCGGACAAGAACGGCAAGAACGATACTTATGGGCTTGGCGGTACGAAGACCTCGAACTTCTCGGGGATATTCGGAGCCTTTGGGATTGCCCCGACGTTCTGGTTCGAACGGGACGGCAGGCTAAAGCAGGGCATGGTGCTGCCGGAAACGAAGGACGTACTCAAACTCTTGAACCAGTGGTATAAGGAAGGGCTCATTGATCCCGAGTTTTTGTTGATGGAATCCAAGCAGCGTGACGAGAAGGTCATCAATTCCAAGCTGGGTGTGTTCGAGGGAACCGCGTTTGATATTGATCCGAAGCAGCCACTGATCAATTCATTGAAAAAAGTAACCCCGAATGCTTCATTTTCCCTGTTGCTTCCTCCGAAGGGGCCAAAAGGGTTAATGGGCTGGCCGGAAGCAGGTCCTGCTTACGGAGATATCAAAGCGGTATCGGCTAAAGTGAAAAATCCGGATCTATTAATCAAAATGATCGACTGGTCAACCTCAGACGAACCGGACGGCGGATTTTATCTTATTACATATGGCATGGAAGGGGACCATTATACGTTCGATAAACAGAAAAATAGGGTTACTCAGCTTGTCAGCTCTTATTCCGACTTGTATAAGGAGGGCTTTTCCAACCCTGTCCGCTTCACACAAGTGGTGGATCGGCGCTGGATGGCGGACGATTCATTGAAGGCGATGGAAGTGACCAATAAATACGTCATCACGAATCCGTTCTGGAAAACCGTCCCCGCCCAGCTGGAGTATCCGGATATTATCAAGCTTTGGACGGAATACTTTGCAAAAATCGTTCTTGGCGAGATGCCCCTCGACAAGTTTGATGAATTCGTACAGAAGTATTATCAGCAGGGTGGCAAGAAGATTGAGGACCAAGTGAACGAAGAGTGGAAGAAGACGAAGAAATAGGCTCTGGTCCCTTCGCGGTCGCCTAGCTTGCAGGTGGCCGCCCCAATAACGACATGTCAGGAGAGACGGCCATGAGCATGAGGTTATTTCACAAATACAAGTATTACTATTTGCTGCTGCTGCCGGGACTGCTATACTTTCTTCTATTTCATTATATTCCGATGGGCGGCATTATCGTTGCATTCAAGGATTTCAAGCTGGCTAAGGGGATCTTTGGAAGCGAATGGGCAGGGTTGAAATGGTTTGAGCTGCTGTTCGAATCGGAAGACTTCTGGCTAGCTTTGAGGAATACGATCTTGATCAGCTTTTATAAGCTTATTTTCGGCTTTCCATTTCCGATTCTGCTTGCGCTTATGTTGAATGAGCTGCTGGGCAGTGCATTTAAACGGATTTTACAGACCATACTGTATTTCCCGCACTTTTTGTCCTGGGTTGTTCTCGGCGGCATTATGTTTACCTTGTTCTCATCAAGCACCGGCATTTTATCGGTTATGGGATTCAAATCATCGCCGCTGCTGGACCCGGGAAACTTCCGCGGACTGTTAGTCATTTCTGAAATATGGAAGGAAGCGGGGTGGGGGACGATCATTTATTTAGCAGCCATCGCGGGAATTAATCCTGAGCTGTATGAGGCGGCTAGAATCGACGGAGCAAAGCGGTTTCAGATGATCCGCTACATCACGCTGCCATCGATCAGCAATACCATTATCATTTTGCTGATCCTTCGTACCGGTCATATTTTATCGGCAGGCTTCGATCAAGTATTTATCCTCTACAATCCGATGGTATACAATATCGCCGATATTCTCGACACCTATGTGTATCGGGTAGGCCTTTCTATGGGCCGATATTCTCTGGCGGCAGCCGCAGGCTTATTTAAATCTGTTGTAGGGCTGTTCATGCTGCTGTTCACGAACTGGCTTGTACGAAGGATGGGCGGGCAGGGCTTGTGGTGAAAGAGATTTTGTAGAAAACAAGGGAGGGATGTATTATGAAGCCGAACATTCTGTTCATTACAGTCGATCAAATGCGTTGGGACTGCCTTAGCATACTCGGTCATCCCGTGGTGGAGACGCCGAATCTGGACCGTCTCGCACGGTCGGGCGTGCTGTTTCGCAGCGCGTATTCGGCTACGCCGTCATGCATCCCGGCTCGCGCCGCGATTTTTACCGGCATGAGCCAGCGCTCTCATGGCCGTGTAGGCTACAAAGACTGCGTTCCATGGACGTATCAGCACACCCTGCCGGGGGAGCTGGCACTAGCAGGGTACCATACCCAATGCGTCGGTAAAATGCATGTGTACCCAGCACGCAATTTATGCGGCTTCCACAACGTTGTGCTCCATGACGGTTATTTGCATCACAACCGTGATAAGTACAAAACAACGACAAACGCTCATTTCGATCAATGTGACGATTACCTCCAATGGCTTAGGCAGACCGCAGGCGCTGGATATGATATCACCGATCTCGGCCTTGACTGTAACTCTTCGACCGTTGCTCGCCCGTGGCACTTGCCTGAGCACATGCATCCGACGAACTGGACGGTGACACAGTCTATTGATTTTATGAGGAGACGAGATCCGAGCAAACCGTTTTTCTTATGGACGTCATTCGTCCGCCCGCACTCACCGCTAGATCCACCGCAGGCCTACTTCGATATGTACAAGGATTTGGAAATGCCGGATCCACCGATCGGCGATTGGGTAGATACCGTCTCTGCGGAGCTAGGAGGTAACGATCCGACCGCGATCTTCGGCCAATTTCCCAAACGCCGTCTGAATCGCGCGCGTGCCGCTTATTACGCTCTAATTACGCATATCGATGATCAGATTGGGCGTCTCTTGAATGCACTTCAAGAATACGGCGTGTATAACAACACAATAATATTGTTCACGTCAGATCATGGGGAACTAATCGGGGATCATCATTATTTCCGAAAAGGCTTGCCGTATGAAGGAAGTGCCAAAATTCCGTTTGTGATCAATGATCCAAGCGGTAAGCTGGGATTCCAGCCGGGCAGTGAAGTGAACGAAGTAATTGAGCTGCGCGATATTATGCCTACCCTTCTCACGGCAGCTCAAGTACCTATACCTCAGAAGGTGGAAGGGCTTGATCTCCTGCCTCTCTGTAGAGGAGAATCAGGTAGCTGGCGGGAATATATTCACGGTGAACATACATACGGAAGCTTATCCAACCACTATGTAACGGACGGAAAAGAGAAGTACCTCTGGTTCTCGCAAACTGGCGAAGAGCAGTTATTCAATCTAACAGACGACCCGCAAGAGCTTACCGACTTGTCCGGTGATCCTATGAAGGCTTCACGCCTAGACTTGTGGCGTCAAAGAATAATTGCAGAGCTGGATAGAAGGGAAGAAGGCTACGTCGAAGAGGGTAGGCTGGTCGCAGGTCGTCCGGCGGTCGCATGTTTGAGTCATGTTGTGACGTAGATTATGGCTAGTATGAAACTCGGCTGCAGAAGCCGGGTTTTCTTGTGTGTTAGTAAAAAGAAAAGGATAGTTGAAACCATAAAAAAGATGGAATCTTATGAGGTATAAATGTATAATAATTCATTATTATTTATATTTATTCAATTGGAGGCCTCAATGTTATGGAAACCAAGATTCGATTGATGAAACCTGATGATTTGGATGCTGTAGGAGAGCTGCGACCGGAGGGCTGGGGCGATATTGTGCCGCCAATCATGTTTTATTTGAATGATCCAAGCTGTACAACCTTTGTGGCTGAGCAGCAAGGGCGGATCATCGGCGTCTCCAACGGGACTTATTGGGGGCAAACGGGATGGGTGGGTCCAATCATTGTGGGTACTTCGTCACGAGGGCAAGGCCTGGGCTCGTTGTTAACGAAAACGATCATGAAAGATCTCGAATTGAAAGGCTGCCGTACACTGCTGCTGATTGCTACAGAATTCGGCAAGCCGGTCTACGAGAAGCTCGGCTTCACCGTCGATTCCCGCTATTGCTTTTTGAAGGCTGAACAGGCTGTCCTAGAGCAAGCCAACCTATCAAGCCAGCTCAGAGCGGTTCATTCGACCGATCTTCCCATGCTTGTGGAGCTGGATCGACGCGCATCAGGAGAGAATAGAATGACAGTACTGGAAAAGCTGCTTCATAATAATGGGGGATGGGTCATTCCAAGGGAGGATGGCAGCGGTCTTCGCGGCTATTACTTGCACGGAGCTCCGTGGGGCTCCGGTCCAATCGTGGCGGAAGATGAAGAAGCGGGCTGTAGTCTGCTCCATCAAGCTTTTGTCGTAGAGAAGCATCTCTCGGCAGGAGTGAGCGAACACAATCATAAAGCGATAGAATACCTTCAAACACTCGGCTTTACTATTGGTAAATACGCCGACCGTATGGTATTAGGAGATCATCCGGCATGGCAACCTGACATGATCTACTCTCGAATTAGCGGTTCGCTCGGATAATCAGGCTTATTTCGACAGCATGTTCACCCTACCATGACTGTGATATAATGGAAATTGTCAGTATGCATCCTTATAAATTCGACAGTGTGACAATTTTTGAGGAGGGATCTTTATTCCGTATTTCATGGCTGGACTTATTTCGTTTGTGATTGTGTTGTTACTCATACCACCGCTTCGCAAGATGGCTTACAAAATTGATTTTGTGGACAAGCCTAGGCCGGACAACGAAAGAAAGATTCACCGTGAACCGATTCCGCTTACGGCGGGGATCGCTATTTTCGCAGGATTCGTCATTACATATTTTGTGTTTATTAGAGACAATATGAGTGAGACGTTGGCTATAATGGCTGGTGGACTGCTCGTGCTGATGATCGGGCTTGTCGATGACTGGTATAAAACGCACGGCAAAGAGTTGTCCGCATTGCCCAAGCTTATCGTGCAGCTGTTGGCAGCCGTTCTCGTATATAAATCCGGGATTGTGTTTCACGGCTTTACGAATCCGTTTACAGGGGAAGAAATCCTTCTCTGGAGCTGGGCTCAGTTCTTATTGACTATCACTTGGATTTTCGGCGTGACGACGGTCATTAACTTCTCGGACGGTATGGACGGATTGGCAGGGAGCTTATCAACCATTTCTGCATTGACGCTGTTTATCGTAGCTTTAGCCAAAAATCAGCCGGAGTCGGCCATGATGGCTATTATTTTGGTCGGGGTCGGACTGGGTTATCTCCGCTATAATAAGCCACCGGCAAAAGTATTTATGGGAGATGCAGGGGCATCGTTCATCGGCTTCATGCTCGCCGTTATCGCATTGAACGGGGCGTTCAAGCAGGCGACGGTCTTATCATTGTTTATCCCGATTCTTGCTCTTGGTGTACCGATATTCGATAATTTGTTCGTTGTTGTCAAACGATTTTTGAACGGCAAACCGATCTATCAGGCGGACACGAGTCAAGCTCATTACCGACTGTTAGCTAGCGGATTGAATCCGAAGCAGGTACTTATGTTTTTATGCTTGATCAATGTCTGCTTTGGACTAACCTCCATCATTATTTTGATGCTGAAGGTATAATAATAATGGATTTGCCTGCCGCATTCTTATGTGCGGACGGGCTTTTTTTGTTATATGCAAAATGACTCTCAATTTAATAAGGTAATTTAACCCAAATGATTGTAGAACTGAAGGTTATGGACAGGGGAAACTCGAATACTTATATCATTAGCGGGCATTTTGCTGCTTGTCGAGTAATATGCTGAGAGGAGCCGGGACATGCAAAAAACGACTTTGGCAAACGGACTTACCATTGTCAGTAAGCACAATGAGCAGGCCGTATCGACCCTTCTGTGCTTTTGGGTTAGGGCTGGGGGGCACTACGAAAAGCAGTATCCTTACGGCATTGCGCACTTTTTGGAGCATATGCTGTTTAAAGGAACAAAGGAACGATCGAAAGAGCAGATTACGAACGATATCGAGAATTACGGCGGTAGAATGAACGCAGCCACCAGCGTGGATCGGACGCGCTATTATGCATACGTACCTTTTGATAAGTGGAAGCAAGGAGTGGAGCTGCTAACCGACATGGTATTTCATTCCGTATTTCCAGAAGAGGAGCTTCAGCTCGAGAAGAAAGTCGTGATGGAAGAAATCAAGCGTGCTCATGATAATCCACGCGATTATGGGAGTCGTACGCTTATGAGAATGCTGAGGGCGATGCATCCGGAGCGCGCTGGAAATCTGGGGACGGAAGACACACTCACGTCAATAACGAGAGAGGATCTTGTGCAATATCATAAGCATTATTATCAGGCTAGCAATATCGTGCTGGTGGCTACTGGAAATATTCAGCATGACGAACTGGTTGAATATGTCGGCTCTTTGGACATTCCAGGAGCAGGGCCTTTCTCGGAAACGTTGGATAAGCTGCAGCCTTATCAGCTCGGGGGGCGTGTTATTCACGAATCGAGAGATATCAGGCAAGCACACCTTCATTGGGGGATGTACGGTCCGAGCTCATACGATAACGACAAGTATGCCGGATACGTTGCCATGCACCTACTAGGCAGTGGCCACGGCTCTAGGTTGAAGCGTCGCATTCGCGAAGAGATGGGGCTTGCCTACGAAGTATGGGCTGCGATCAGCCCTATGGTCAGCGAAGGCTTCATTACGGGGTACGTCGGCACTGACCCGCTTCGCCTTGAGGACGCCAAAGCGGTCATACTCGAGGAGATGGACCGTATGCACCATGAACGTATCACGGATGAGGAGCTGGAAAGAGCCCAAAATGCTATCATCGGCAGGCACATGATCTCTCAAGATCAGGCGGAATCCGTGAACAGCAGGCTAGCGTCCGAGCAGCTGTATCAAATTAATCCGGACCCTCACTACTTTGCTTCACAAATCCGCAGCGTGACGGCGGAGGATGTGATGACGTTTGCACGGAACTACTTGTTGAAGGAGCAGATGCTGTTCGTTCAGGTTAGCCGTGAGCAAGAGTCTAAGCAGGATGTGGACAACAAAGCCGTATAACAAAAAAAGCCGGAACCGAGTGGGTTCCGGCTTTCTCGATCTGTCGAAAATAGTTATTCCGTTGACATGGGTTGCCAACTTACTACTTCTTAGTTTTACTGCTGCTGAGCCCGCCTATATACTGATCGTAGGCCTCGTAGATTTTAGCCGCGATTGGGGCTGCGCCATATCTCCCGAACTTGCCTTCCGGTACGACAACAGCTACAGCCAGAACGGGATTATCTGCTGGCGCGAAGGAAATCAGTACGGCATTATCGACGGTGCCTCCAGGGACTGCCTGCGTCGACGTACCGGTTTTGCGTGCTACCGGATAGGGCAGATCCTCAACTCCCGCAGCGCCGCTCTTCATTCCTTTAATAACGGTATCCCAATAGTTTTTCGGATAATTGACCTCGTTTATAACGGCGGACTCGTATCCTTTCACAAGCTCGCCATCGGTCGTTGTAATTTTATCGACGAACTGCGGCTGCATTCTCTTGCCCCGGTTGGCTAGTGTTGCGGCATATTGCGCCAATTGCAGCGTGGTGTACTTCTCGTTTTGCCCCCACGATGCATAGACCATCGCGGACTGCATGCTGCTCGTCTTGGCGTTTTGGAAGAAGTCGTTGGATCCCGCTATTTCATTAGGTAAATTACTGCCGGTTTTTACTCCTAGGCCGAACTCCGCTAAATGCTCAGCCCATACGTCGAGCACCTTGGATTTCTCACCGCCATATTTGTTCCACAGCGGGATACCAACCATAGCCGACATGTACGTGTTGGATGAATTCAAAATCGCTGTTGTCGGATTCAGTGAGCCGTAAGCATGGCCGTCTGAATTTCGGATGGTGGCATTATTGCCACTCCCGAAAGAGAAAGAACCTGAGTCGTAGTAGGTAGTGTTAGGGGTAATAACACCTTCCTTCAACCCGACGAGGATCGTCAAAGGTTTAATAACGGAACCCATGAATACCAGGGAAGAAGGGTGCTTATTCCGCTCTTGGGCGGGAAAATCAGGGTAAGAGGTCGTAATAGTACCGTTATTGACGAACGGCATGATTTGGTTGTATACCTCGTTGCTGCTTATGCCGCCGGTCCACAGATTCGTGTCATAATCCGGCATGCTGGCCATAGCGATTACCTTGCCGGTCTGAACCTCCATAGCCACAGCGTAGCCTGAACGTGCATTCGGAGCATAGGCGAACTCTCCTGCAGCCGAACGGTTTCGAATAAAGCTTAAATGCTCGGTAATCGCTTTCTGCGTTGCGAGCTGAACGTCCTTGTCCAGCGTCAAGTAAAGGTTATGACCCTTTTCCGGTTTAACGATAGTGGCTGGGCCGATGATTTTTTCTGCTGCATTGACCGGGTAGGTCTTGCTGCCTTTCTTCCCGCGCAGCTCTTCCTGATACATTAGCTCCAGGCCATCGAAGCCGACATCCTCCACGTCTAGATATTCATCCGTTTTGCTCCGATAATATGCCAGACCGGATTGAGGATTTCTCGCAGCGTTGAACCGTTTCATATAGCCGACCAGTTGGGCGGCGATTCTCTGATCATCGTAGAGACGGATGCTGTCCTCTAATATTTCAATTCCTTTTAGCTCATCCCGGTGCTCCAATAAAAAAGCGATCTCTTTGTTGGATAAATCGGCTTTGATTCGTCTTGGGATGGAGTAGTAACTCGGATCTTTCGTTTTGTTCTTATTCAGGTCAAAGCCGACATCCATCAGCTTCAATATTTCAGCAGCAGGGAGTGCCTTGGCCTCCGGCTTGCCGCGTTCAGCAAATATTTCCTCCAGCTTTTTGGCAAGCTCGATGATCTCGTCCTTGTCTGTCGCACGGCCTTCCACTCGATAGTAGAGCGATTGCATAGATCGGGATTGAGCGATGGCATTCCCTTTGCGGTCAAAGATGGAACCGCGGATGGGAGCGATCGGGCTTTCGCTGTGGGAAATCATGTTCTCAACGTCCTTGAAATATTTTCCTTCTACAAACTGCAAAATGGCCAAACGAATAATCAGAACGCTAAACAGGGAAAACGTAACAAAAAAGAATAAATTCAACCGAATCGAAAAGTGTCTCCGTTTACGGATTTCCTGCTTTTCGGTCTGATCCTCCGTATATCGAAAAAAGCCGCTACTCACTTGTCTTCCACTCCCCAGACCAATATCCCGTAAATTATAGCTGCGCAACCCAAATGATAGCTATCCATAGCAGGATTGCCGTCAGGAACCCCGTCATTCCGTATACAGAGGCCCAACGCCAATCAAATCTTCGACTCGGTTTGTTCTGTAATAGACGTGAACTCATCTCGCATTCTCCTTTACTCAACCCTAGTTTACCATGCCGATAGGCTGCTGTGTTGAGGGTTTTCCACACAATTCAAATTTTTTTGAGCCTATGAGAACAAAAGCATAAAGAGCCGAGTTACGTCCGCTTATAAGACGAATGAAGCGGGAGAATAGTTACGTTACTATATCCATATGAAGAAAATATTTCCGGATAAAGGGAACCTTCCGGCCATTGGATCGTCCAATTGTTTGGTGAGGTGAACAGGGGTGGCCTTTGAATATTTGAAATCACTTTCCGGCGGGGTGGATAAAAACATCATTTTGGAAGAAATGATGCTCGCACACGGGGAGGATGTATGGAACTATGCTTTTTTCATGACGCGTAAAAAAGAGCTGGCTGATGATATCGCACAGGAAGTGTTCGTAAGGGTATATGAACGGCTCTACTCCTTTCGAGGAGAAGCCACAGTGAAAACTTGGCTGCTGACCATTACGCGCAATTTGGTAAAGGACCACTGGCGTTCCGCCTGGATTCGAAAGGTTATACCTTTCGGCCTTCAGACCAAGGATAGCAGCAGCCCTTCAGCTGAGGTAGAAGCGATAGGTATGCTGGTGGAGGAAGAGGTGTGGCAGGTCGTACTGGAGCTTCCACGCAAGCTTCGAGAGGTGCTGCTGCTTCATGCGCACCATCAGTTGACCCATGCAGAGATAGCCGAGTTATTGTCTTTATCGGAGGGAACGGTCAAATCCAGGCTGTTCCGGGCAAGGGAGAAAGTGAGCGGTTTGTTGAATAAGGAGGGCAAGCCATGAAGCAGATGGAACCGGAGCAATGGGAGAAGCGGCTCGCAGGCTCACCCGTAAGGATGGGCGAAGGGGGCTTTTCCAAGGATTTGATGAGGAAGATTAAGGAGCGTGTCGAGGTGGAGGGAAATCCGGGAAGTCAGCGTTGGCTCAAGCTGAGTCCAGTACTGCTGGCCTGTGTGCTGTTGGTTTTCGTGTTAACCAAGCAGGAGGAGCTGGGAAGCTTGCTCGGACAGCTGTCTAAGCCTGCTAACCCTATAGCATTGTCGCCAATGGAAAAAGAGAAGGAAATAACACTAAAGGTAGCTTATTTTCATGAGAATACATTTTCGATACGCTATGGCAAAGCTTATACGATCCGTTACCCAAACGTGGAAGTGAAGATCATACCCGTGGATACTAATGGATGGAATCAAGGGGATTACAAAGAGAAAATGATCGATCTAATCGATAAAGAGAATCCGGATGTCATGTACTTGTCGCCCGAGCTGTACGGTGAGTTCGCCAAGGAAGGCAGGCTGTACTCGCTGGATGCGGTCATGAAGCAGGATAACTACGATCTGAACAATTTGTACGCAGGCGTAACGGATACGCTGCGTAAGCTGGGAGACGGTAAGCTGTACGGGCTTACTCCGGAATATGAAATGAATGCGTTGTACTATAACAAAAGCTTATTCGATAAATACGGCATCCCATATCCCAAAGAGAAGATGAGCTGGGAAGAGCTAATGCAGTTGGCTGCACGTTTTCCGGTGGATGGCAAAGGGGAGGAGCGCATCTACGGCCTGCTGCCGTACTACTACAGCGACGCTTCCGAATTGGCGATGCAAATCGGAAAGACGAATGGAATGAGTCTGATCGGCTCTGATGGAAAGCAGGCAACAGTAAACACGGAGGCCTGGAAGAAAGTATGGAGCATGGCGATTGACGGCTTTCAGAAAGGGTACGTCTACCAGCGGGAGCCGACTCCACAACGCAGCATGATGATGGATGAGGTATACAAGAGAAATCCGTTCATTACAGGCAAAGCAGCAATGGCGTTATCCGGGTTCTCGTTGAGTAGCGATTTAAAAACGGCAGTTTCCAGGTACAACATGCCTTCCTTCACATGGGATATTGTGAGTGAACCCGTCAATCCGGCTCGTCCAGACGAGACTTCCTCTTTGTTTATCGGGTCTGTGTTTGCGATTAATGCGAAATCAGAGCATCTGCGGCCTGCCTGGGAGATGCTGAAGCTGATCAATAGCCTGGAAATTGCCAAGAAGCTGGATAAAACATATGGCGGAAGTTTATCAGTCCGGATGAAGGAATTGAAGCCTGCGGATGAGCATAATTATGCTCCGTTTTACAGTATGAAGCCTGCCGAGCAGCCGGATTCTTCAGTACATCCGCGAGTGCTGCGCAAGTTCAACGAGGCATTCTCTCCCATTGCCGTTCAAAGAACGGGCACCGTGATCGAGGGTTGGTCGAAGCTGGACGAAACACTCAAGCAGCTGCAGGAAGACGCGCAAAAAGCATTGTTTAACGCAATGCTCGACAGCAGGAATTAAAGGAGCGAAAGAGAGGATTTATATGATCATCCCAAAGAGCGGGCGGACTAGGGCCGATTTTCAACGGTATAAATATGGCTTCCCTATGCTGGCCTTGTCAGCCTCATTGCTGCTTTTGTTAAACGGGTGTGAGAAGTCGGAGGAAGCTGCGGCACCTCAACCCAAAGGCAGCCTTCGCATCGCTATGAGCAGCGAAGATTATTTCCAATACGAGTATGCGGACTACTTTACGGCCAAATTTCCTGACTTGGATGTAAAGATTGTGTCCACTCAGAATTTGTTTGGTGCAAATTACATGAAGGATTATTTGAAGCTGATTGAGGAGCAAAAACCAGATCTGCTAATAACCGGGTCGTTCGAGTATGACAAGCTGATTCAAGAGGGCAAGTTGTATGACTTGTCCCCGCTCATTACCAAGGATAAGTTCGATCTGCCTAACCTGCTGCCGGCTGCGGTCGATTACTTGCAAATGAAAGGGCAAGGGAAGCTGTACGGCTTGTCGCCGAGCTTCTCGAGCTCCGTATTGTTTTATAACAAAGATGTATTCGATAAGCTTCACGTCGCTTACCCGAAGGATCAAATGACGTGGGAAGAAATGATTCGTCTCGCTCAGCGTTTCCAGGGGGAAGGTGGCAAAGACGAGCGGATTTACGGATTCCATATGGGTTATATGAAATCGCCGCTGGACTTGGTCTCTTATATCGGACAGGCGGAAGGCCTAGCGATCATGGATTCTACAGGTCAAAAGCTCATGCTGGATTCTGATTCATGGAAGAAGATCTATCGGCTTGTGATCGACGGCTACCAGAGCGGGGTGCTTCAATGGACTTACACTCCTGATAAACGCCGGTACGACAAGGAGGACGTGGAGCGAGAAGATTTGTTCGGTGCGGGACGAGCTGCTATGACGATTGGTAACATAGGTCAGATTAACAGTCTTAAGCAGAGAGGGGCGACCTTCGCTTGGGATATGGTAGGCGCTCCGTCATCCAATCCTGGGCACAGCAGCAATCCGAACTTTTACATCAATCCGATCTACAGCATTAACGCTCAAGCCGAGAATGTAGCCTCTGCATGGGAAGTAGTTAAATATTTCAATGGGCGGGAGGCCGCCAAAATCGCCTCTAAAACATCGATGGATCTTCCAGTGCGTAAGGAATTTGCCAAGGACATCGACGGGCATAGTATGGAGCCGTTTTATAATGTGAAGTATAACGAGACTGTACAATCCGGTTACAACGATACTATTCCTCTTTCTTTTACTGAGCAGCTTCAGGTTATTATGGAGAAGCAGATGGAAGCGATGCTGGGCGGGGTATCTGTAGAAGCGGTGCTAAAGCAGATGCAGGAGCAAGGGCAGCAGGCATTGGATAAGGCGCATGCGGAGGAGAAGGCAAAAAAGGGGAATGAATAGCGGAACTCCTTCTAGGATTTGGCAGGTGTTGAATTTATAAAAAGGTTCCTGTTACAATATATGGAATTGAACTCATTTCTTATTGGTAACAGGAGTTGAAGTTGTGAAGCTAAAAAGTATGCGGATGTGGCTGGGTGTTATTGTATTTATTGCTATGATTGGAGGGACATTAGGGTGGAGTGCATGGAAAAAGAATGACAGCGCCGGAATTGGTCCGCAGAAGCCATTAACGAAGGTTGAATCGGTTACACAGGTGAAGGAACGCTACGACACAATTGTCGTGGGGACAGATCCCGAAGGAATTACGGCCGCCGTTTCGGCAGCCCGGAGCGGGCTTAAGGTGCTTCTGGTAGACGGGCGCGACCGTGAGATTCTGGGAGGGCTTATGACCGTCGGTTGGTTAAATACGCTGGATTTGAATTATGCACCACAGCAGCCGGTTATCCCGGGAAAGCATAACTTTTTGAATAAAGGCATTTTTCAGGAATGGTATGACCAGGTAGAGGGTACTTCATTCGATACGCATACGGCTGCCAATGTGTTTTATAAGCTGGTGCACAACGAGCCGAACATCGACCTTCTGATGAAGGCTAAGGAAATGAAACCGTTGGTTCAAGACGGTAAGGCCGGGACTGAAATTGCCGGCTTACAAATAGCGAGTTCGGATAATACGTCCCACACGGTGTATGCAAAGACTGTTATCGATGCTACGCAGGATGGGGATATAGCTGCCAGGGCAGGTGTACCCTTCACGAAGGGACGTCAAGATATCGGTGATCCTGAATCTCAGATGGCTGTAACGCTGGTGTTCAAGCTGGGCGGAGTTACGCCAAAAGTATGGGAATCGTTCGGCAAGCATCCGAATACAGGCAGCGATAAAATGAGCGCGTGGGGCTTTCCTGAGATGAAGGATTACGTATCCACCAATAAAGAGCGGGTACGAATGAGAGGTCTGAATATAGGCAGGCAGAACGACAACACCGTATTGATTAATGCGATACAGATTTTCGATGTAGATCCGCTGAATCCGCAGTCCGTGAGAGAGGGAATGGACATTGGGAGGAAAGAAGCAGAGCATGTCGTCGCTTACATGAAAAACAATTTCAGTGAGTTTAAGCAGGTGGAGCTGTTAGGTACCGCTCCCGAGCTATATGTCAGAGAATCAAGGCATATGCAAGGAGAATACCGTTTGACAATGGCTGACTTGATGGAGAACAGGAATCACTGGGATGACATAGCGTATGGGTCCTACGAAGTTGACATTCAAAGCACCAATTATAAAGACCCTGGCTCGGTCATGATGAAGCCGAAGCAGTATGGAGTTCCGTTCCGCAGTCTGGTACCGCTTAAGATAGATGGATTGTTGGTCGTGGGGAGAGCTGCCAGCTTCGACTCTCTGCCTCATGGAAGCGCTCGCGTAATTCCACTTGGAATGGCAGCGGGAGAAGCGGCTGGAGCCGCAGCCAAAATTGCAATAGATCAAGGGATGACATTCAGGCAGTTGTCTAAATCGAAAGACGGAATAACAGCATTAAGGGACAAGCTAACTCAGCAAAAAGTGGAGCTAATGTTGTATTCATTTGACAAGCCATCCTATGCACTGCACAAATCGTTCTCAGGTTTGAAAGCTGCAGTCAGCATGGCCGTTACTTTAGGTGGATACGATAATAAGAATTGGGATTTGGACGGCAAGTCCAATCCGCAGCGATTTGTTTCCCATATGGCCAATGTGCATAAGGTACATCCGGCGCAATTCCAGGGCGATGCGACCTTGACGATCCGGCACATGCCCAATCCGGCCATGCAGCCGTTAACCCTGGATCAGGCAGCTCTAACCTTAGCGACGGCAACAGGTTTAAAGAGCACTAGAGAAGAGGCCTTAGCGGAACTGCTTCAGCGTGGATGGATCAAGCTCGATACGATGAGTCAGATAACAAATCCGGAGCAGCTTACGAATGGAGAAGCCTATATGTTAATTCGCGATGTGGTCGAGAATAATGTCGGAGTGAAATACGAATAAACGGCGAAGAAAGGAATAAACTGATAACCATGACCCCGTACATATGCCATTTGACAAACCGAAATAGATGATGTAAATTGTTCAATAATTCAAAATAAATCGACTATGACGAGAAGAGTAAATAAAAGGATTCTTTCACAGAGAGCCCCGGCAGCTGAAAAGGGGTAAGGAATATTTTATTGAAACAAGCCTCTGAGTCTCATACCGATCCTTGTATGTCAGGACATACAAGCGGGAGGCTATGACAGGAGCTCCTGTTACAGAGCTAGGGTATCGCGATCGCTTACAACAAGGATGGGCCGTACCTGATAAGGTCAGCGTGGCGACATGCTGATGAACTGGGGTGGCAACGCGAATCGTACTCTCGCCCCCAAGACGAATGATCTTGGGGGTGGGAGTTTTTTTGTTTTGCCGGATAGAAAAGTCTGTAACGGTTGCATAGGCAAAACCAAGTTAGTTGTTAGCAAGTTTGAAACTACTATTGCGCGATATATACGGAGGTGCTGAACAATGGAGAACATGACAGATTCAATAGATGAAAATAAGAGGCCGTTGAATTTTCTGGAAAGTATGATTGCTGAGGAGCTTTCAGAGCAAGAGCTGAACATACAAAAGGTATGTACTCGCTTTCCGCCTGAGCCGAACGGCTATTTGCATATAGGTAGTGCGTACGCCATTAATATTAACTATTCAATAGCCCGGAAATTTGGCGGAAAGTTTCATCTTCGATTGGACGATACAAATCCGCTGAAGGAGGATATGGAATACGTCAAAGCCATTATCGAGGATATGAAGTGGCTTCAATTTGATCCGGAGCAGCTTATTTTTTATGGCTCGGATTACTCCAACCAGTTGTATGAGTATGCAGTTCAACTAATCCAGAAGGGGCGAGCTTACGTTTGCGACTTAAGTGCGGATGAAGTGCATGATTATAGAGGCACCTTGACGGAAGCGGGTAAGGATAGCCCGTATAGAGTCCGTACTGTGGAGGAAAATCTCGATTTATTCGCAAGAATGAAGCAGGGAGAATTTCCGACAGGAGCGAGGGTTCTCAGAGCGAAAATTGATATGGCCTCGCCTAATATGAACATGAGAGATCCGGTTCTGTATCGGATTATTCACACACATCATTATCGGACGGGGAATGACTGGTGCATTTACCCGATGTACGATTATGCTCATCCTTTGCAGGACGCGATTGAAGAGATTACCCACTCTTTGTGCTCGATGGAATTCAAAGACCACCGTCCTCTGTATGAGTGGGTTCTGAATTCGTTGGAAATCCAACCTGCTCCTAAGCAAAGCGAATTCGGCAGGCTGAATATACGGGGGACCGTAACCAGCAAACGGTATTTACGAGAACTGGTATCGGGAGGTATCGTAGACGGCTGGGACGATCCGAGATTGCCGACGATCAAAGGGCTGAGACGAAGGGGTTATACTCCGGAGAGTATCCATCGTTTTCTGGAAGAGATCGGTGTATCAAAGGGCTGGTGCACGATAGATATTTCCTTGTTGGATCACTTTTTGCGGGATCATTTGAAGAAGACGGTACCATGCGTTATGGCTGTTCTACGGCCGCTGAAGGTCATTATAACCAACTATCCGGAAGGGCAGGTGGAGTGGCTGCCGATCCCAAATAATCCGGAGGACGATGCTCTTGGGGAAAGAGAGGTTCCTTTCTCGCGAGTATTGTATATTGAACGTGAGGATTTCATGGAAAATTCCGTCAAGGGCTTTCAAAAGCTGGCCCCAGAGCAGGAGGTCAGACTTAAGGGCGCTTATTATTTACGTTGTGAAACGATCGTAAAAGATCCGGAGACAGGAGAGATTACAGAGCTTCACTGTACCTATGATCCGTTGACCAAAAGCGGCACCGGCTTTACAGGAAGGAAGGTAAAGGGAACCATTCATTGGGTATCAGAGGAGCATGCGGTGAAAGCCAGTGTCAGACTGTATGACAAGCTGCTTCTTGACGAGGAGGCCTTGCAGGACGTAGATAAGGAATGGGCGGATAAAATAAACCCGGATTCGTTTATCGAGCTGACAGACTGCTTGGTAGAACCATTCTTATCTAAATCGCTGCCGGAGAGCCAGTTTCAATTTATGCGGCATGGCTATTTTTGTGTGGATTCCAGGTATTCCACGGAGGAGCTGCTGGTCTTCAATCGCATCGTTTCTTTGAAGGATGGGTGGAAGAAGAAATAAAACTGTGTAATATGATATTTAGAACAGAAGAAATCATGCTTAACGAAGAAGCAGGCTCCTTTATGAGGGGCTGCTTCTTTGTTTATATTCCATCAAGATCACCTGGATATTTCGTTATATTATGGAAATAGATGCTCAGGTAGGAAAATGGAATTAAACTGTCGAATAAACTAACGGTAGATATTTCAAGTAACATCCCAATATGGTAAATAGGAGAGTCGTCTTGCAAAAGCTAGCGTCATTTTTATTGGATATCGTCGGTTTGTTCTTTCAAGGACTTATATTTATAGCATCCATAGGATGCGCTTATGGCTTACTGATCGACTGGTCGATGCATGAGAGAATGCTGAGTTCATTTCATGCAAGCAGCGACATTATTAGTTACGGCTTACAGCAAATAGCGGAGGACGGAGCCTTGGCCAAGGCTGTTGTCGCTGGTTTGATCATCGTAGGCTTGATCGGGTGTTATTTGATCGGAATTATCATCTCCTATTTTGGCAAATGGTTGTTAGAGAATGGCCCTTTCCAAAGGAACCGTGCGATCTGCTTCAAGGAGAACACGGAGGTACTGGAAGCCGTTAAATTAAAGCTGTATGAGGAATTTCATGTTACCTTGCGTGAAATAAGGATTAAAATGGGATGGGCACCATTTTACCGCTGGGCTTCCCATTTATCGTCTATCCGCGGGTGGAAAACGCCGCTGCTGCTGTACAAGCTTCGCTGCAGCACGTATCGCTCTTTAACGGGAATTTTTGTAGTGGCCTTCTGCGTGTCCATAGTACTGCAACTGCTTCATTTCATCTTATCGTATTGGTATCCGGTCAACATGCATTGGACGATGTTCGCCGTGATCTGTGTAAGTTTTTTGGCCGCGGCATACGTATCCAAGCGGTTCTACGAGGAGGATTATCTTCGTACGGGGAACGAGTCGGTTATGATTTTGAATTCGTATTTTGCTTCCTCCGAGGGCAAAGACGAGTAGTTCCTCCTAGCTCTCCTTATAAAAGGACTCATCCGTGAAGGGTGTGTCCTGAAATGTCGAGAAACCCGTTATTCAGAAAGGAAAAGGGTGTAGGTGGGGTATCCCCTGTAGGAGCGTTAGCGTTCGCCTTTGTTATCGGGGAACTTCCCCTATAAACCTAAATTTAAAAGTTCCCCGATAACAACAGCGACTGGAAGGGAATACCCCACCGGAATACCTTGTACAATTTCTGAATGTTTATGGTTTCTACGTAAAAGGACACACCCGCAAAGGATGTGTCCTTTTTCCTATATCCCCATTCGAGTCAAAACGCCCTCAAAAGAAGTATCCACCTTGTTATCACCGCACAGGTACCGCCAAAACTTGGCGATCTGAATTTGATTCACACGCGCTTCGTCCCCGCACCAAGGATGGTACGCCTTGCGGAACACCTCACGCACTTCTGGACTATCGTATCCGTCCGTGTTGAACAGCGCTCGCTGCTCTTGTCCGGGACGAAGGCGAAGCTTGAATACGTAACGGGTTTGGTCGGTGAAATTTGGCTGGGCGCAGTGCCAAATGCCGTGATGCAAAAATCCGATCGTGCCGGCCTTAGAAACCATCCGCTTTTGGCCGATAATATTTTTATGGCGTCCAATGCTGCCGTTGCTCACCTTACGCAGGTGGGAGCCTGGCAAGACGAGTGTAGGTCCCATTTCATCGGGCGCGTCGTGGGAGAAGTAGAAGGCTTGAATATCGAAGCCGAACTCGCGAGTATCGATGACGGAGTCGGAGTGATAGGTTTGGCCCTTCAGGTGCTTGGCACGAACGATATGCATGAAAGAGTGATCGTAGATCGGTGCCGTTCCGACAAAGCTTTGAAGGGCACCCTTCACCTGTGGCAGGTCAAAAATCTCGCGAATCACCTCGGATTCGTTCCAATACCGGCCTCCGGGGCCTGTATATTCACGCTGTTCTTTGTAAGCGGCATCATTTAGCTCCTTCGGAACGAGCTCGTCGAGCTTTAAAAAGCCATTGACGGCAAAATCAGCCATTTGCGTCGCAGTCAGTAAATGCTTTTTCTCTACGCTACTCATCGATCGTCACCTTTCTTTCGAGAACATATTCATAAGGCAGGTGCCCGAGCTCATGCTCGAAACCGGTTCGGAATATCGGTGGAGCGGGAAGTTGAATCACATTCCATCCGTCACGCATCGCATCGAGTACAGAGTCATACATCGGTTCATTGGAATCCCCTGTATTCATTTGCAGCTGGCCTTTGGGGATCGTGCTGTCATATAACGCCCAAGCTACGGTACGGGATTCGAGGTCGGGATCGCTTAAGTGCAATATCAATATTTGCTGACGAGTCACACTCATTCTGAGTTCATCCTCCTTAATCATGCAATGCCTACACACATATTCTAGTATGCAAAAGGGGGTTAAGGGATGTATGATAGTAGCAAACATTTGCACAATCCTAATGCCTTTTTGGTTGAGTGGGAGGATGACATGGATCAAGATAAATTGCAGCTGCAGCTCATGCGAAGCTATCTGGACAATACACAGATTACGCTGCAGATGGCACACTATACGAAGGTTAGCACGAACTGGCGGGTATCGAATATGATGACCGACGTCAACCGCTTGTATTATATACGGGAAGGCGGCGGCTGGATTCATATCCGTGGCAAGGATTATTATCCCGAGCCGGGTCAGCTGTTTCTCCTTCCCGCTGGTATGAAGCTGTCCTACGCACCTGAAAACGATAATTTGCTGGGCAAATATTGGTGTCATTTCTCAGCCACGGTGGGGGATGTGAACCTGTTTCAAATGCTGGACTTGCCCCATTGGATCACGGTAAGGGATGAGCCCATGCTTGAGAAGCAATTCCAACAGCTGCTGGCGCTGCATACGAACAGCTCTGTTACCGCACCGCTGCGAATTAAGTCCATTCTCTTCGAGATCATTTCGAACTATATCGAGCAGTCGGAGAATCAGCTGCACCTAGCGGCAACCTCCAGCACATCCAAGATCAACATCGTTCTATCCTACATTGAACGTCATTTAGCACAGCCTATATCAGTAGAGGAATTGGCGAAGCTGGTCCATTTTCATCCTAACTATTTCATGCACTACTTCAAATCGATGATGGGACTTTCCCCGATCGTCTACATCAATAAGAAGCGTTTAGAGAAAGCGCGCCGGATGCTCGCCACGACCGACTTGTCCATATCAGGGGTAGCGGATGAGATTGGCATGGAGCTCTATTATTTCTCCCGTATTTTCAAAAAGCAGTCCGGACTCTCCCCATCGGAATACCGCAAAGCTTCAGGGAAAGCGATTATTGCGGCCGAGGAAATGCTGGAGCAGTCGTAAGAGGAAGCAAGAACTTGGTGCAACCAACAGGAGAGACTATATTTTAAAATAGGGGGAGTATTTCTTGAAGCGGACCGTGTTTATTCGCCTACTGCTTCACTTAACGATTGCGATGGTTTTGATCACGCTGATTGCGGGCACGCTCGTCTATCGGTATACGAATTCCATGCTGAAAGAAGAGGTACTTGGCACCAACACAGAGCTGCTTGCCCAGACGAGAAAAATTGTCGAGCAAGCTCTTGGGGAAGTTCAGCAAATAGCCAGCTCGCTGGCATTAAATACTGACGTTCAGAAATCCGTATGGCTGTCATGGAACTTGGAGGAAGAATATCGTTTTTTGAAAAATACGAGTGATCTGTTCTCCGACCGGATCAATTCGTCTAATTATCTTCACTCCATCTATTTATACAGTGCGATCAATCAGAAGCTGATATCCAGCTCGGGCATTACGGACGTTCCGCAGTTTGCCTATAACGCAGGCTTGAACAAGTTTCTCGAAAGCCGCAGCACGTCATTCTGGGAAGCGGCAAGTCAAGCCTCAGGCTCAGGCTCAGATAATGTCATTTCCTTTTACTTCAGCGTACCGATTCAAAATGTACAGAAAAAAGGAGCTCTATTGATCAATCTGAAGGAAGATGTGCTGTACAATGCCGTGGTCAATACCAATAAGCGGAAGCTCGGCAACGTGGCGATACTGGATTCGGATGGCAAGGTGCTCTCTTACAAGGATAAATCGATGCTTTTGTCACGCTTTGATCAGGCGGATATAGAGCGTATCCAACGAGAGAAGGAAGGCTATTTCGTAGAAGAGATTAATGGTGTGCCGACATTGGTTTCGTATTTGACCTCCTCCTCCAACGGGTGGATCTATTTAACGCTCAATCCTTATGATGAAGTGTTTAAAAAATCCAAGGATGTCATCCATTTCACGCTGCTTATTTCGCTCGTTGTGCTTGCGGCCGGCATTATGCTGATGGTGATCGTATCTAGGAACTACTATTTGCCAGTGAAAAAGATGGTGCAGTCCATTACGAGTAACATGGATAAGCCGCTTCCTCAGGTCATGTACAGGGATGAATTCGGCTTCATTCGGGAATCGATCAACCAGCTATTTCATCAGAACGAAGAGTTCAAGGCTAAATTTCGCGGTCAGGAGCTAATTTTGCAGGATCATGTGCTGGTGAATCTGCTGTCGGGCAAAGCAACGGATGATGAAGAAATGCTGCGTCAATTTGAATATTACAAGATAAATCTGGAGCCGGAGCAATTTATAGTGATGGTTTTGCGTATTCATCTGGATCAGGCCTCAGTGCCGGAGAGCGAAGAGCAGGTTCGCAACTTGATTCATTTTCAAATACGGACGATAGGTGAGGAGCTGCTGGCTTCTTACGGAAAAGGGGTTTATGTAAGCCAGTTTCATAGGCATGATGTCATCATTATGAATGCCGAACATTGGGCCGACCATAATGAAGCTTTCGCCAAGGCTAAAGAGATGGCGTTCCGAATGATTACTACGGTGTCCTCGCAGATGGAGCAGGTGCTAATAACGGTCGGAATTGGCGGCAGATATCGTAAAATTTCCGAAATCTCACTTTCATACAACGAAGCCTTGGAAGCGCTGCCTTACGAGCAGATTGCCGGCAAGGGCAGCATTTTATCGATTCATGATCTGCAGGTTAACCGTGCCAATCGCAACCGGTTTATCGCTTACCGTAATCAGGTGGACAAATTAATTGGGGATTTGAAAACAGGCAATTTGGATAAAGCCATTCAAACGAAGGATCACATTATTGAGCAGCTGGACACGGACACTCAATTCGGCTTTTCTTACAAACGGATGATTTTGACCCATCTTCTGAATTGTCTGGTGGCGGTTCGAGTAGAGCTTGTGCAAAAAGACGGCGAGCCGGACGAAGAGGAGCATCGTTGGTATGGAGACTTTTCCAAGCTGCACAATCTGGAGGAATGCCGTACTTGGCTTGGGCGAGCAATGGAGAAAACGTCTGCTGAGCTTCAGGATAAACGGGAAAATAAAAATGTAGAGGTTATCGAAAAGCTGGTCTCCTATATACGCGATCATTTCCGGGAACCGATCGGACTGCAGACGCTGGCGGATTTGGTTTTTATGAACAGCAACTATGTATCCAAAATGTTTAAAGAAGTGACGGGTCAAACCTTTATCGACTTTTTGACGGAAATCCGCTTCGAGGAAGCGTGTCGTCTGCTTCAAAATACAGACAAGAATATTAACGAAATTGCAGAGCTGACCGGATTCGGCCAGAAGCAGAATGTGATCCGCACCTTTAAAAAAATGACCGGACTCACCCCGACCGAATACAGAAACCGCGGTGTATTGGACCGTTTGAGCGAAGAAAAATGAAGAATTGAACCTATTCTGAACAATTGATACCTGTAAGAACAGAAGAATAGTAACCGTTTTCACCGATTGAATCTTGAGGGATTCTCCTCTTCCTTTTACGATGAAATTGTTTCCCGAATGGGACAGCGCCATCTAGAGAAGGGGGAGGTTTTTTTATGGCAATACCGGCGATGAAGCGGAGTACCCAAGTGTGGGTTCAAAAGCAGACGATTTGGAAGCGCATTCTTGCCAACCGGTATTTCTACATTATGCTGCTGCCGGCCATAGCGTATTATGGTGTCTTTCATTACTATCCCATGTATGGAGCGTTAATCGCCTTTAAGCAGTTCAGCATTACCAAAGGCATTCTGGGAAGCCCATGGGTTGGATTGAAGCATTTCGAGTATTTGTTTGGTCTGGATAAGTTTTGGCAGGTGTTTTGGAATACGATCATCATCAGCCTGTATCGGCTTGTCTTCGGTTTTCCTTTACCGTTAATAATGGCGGTGCTGCTGAATGAAGCGGCAAGGCTGGCTTTTAAAAAGACGGTTCAGACAATCGTTTATCTTCCGCATTTTATATCTTGGGTCATAATGGGCGGTTTGCTGATCAGCCTTCTATCCACGGATAGCGGTGTCGTCAACAATGTCATACGTTCGTTAGGCGGAGAGCCGGTTGGCTTTTTGACCGATGATAACTATTTTCGCAGCACTCTGGTATGGTCGATGATCTGGAAGGAATTCGGGTGGAACACGATCATATATATGGCAGCGCTTGCAGGGGTGAATCCGCAGCTCTACGAAGCCGCAGTGATGGACGGAGCGAACCGGTGGAGACGCATTTGGCACATTACGCTGCCTTCCATTCGCAGTACGATTATCATCCTACTTATTCTCCGTATTGGCAGCTTAATGGAGGCCGGCTTTGAACAAATATTTGTGCTGTATCATCCCGGTGTCTACAGCTCGGCAGATATCATTGATACCTATGTATACCGCATTGGTTTGACCGAGGGACGGTTTAGTATAGCGGCCGCGGTAGGCTTGTTCAAGTCGGTCATTAATTTTGTGCTGCTTGTTACAGCCAATCGGCTATCCCGCATGATGGGTGAGCAGGGGATTTACTAGACTAGCATTTCTTCGGAAAGCTCAGCAAACGCTTACGAAGATAGCTTTCCTTCGGAAAGCTCTAAGGAGGATTCATATGTCACATTCCGGTCTCGGCAGCAAGCTCTTCGATGGTTTGAACTACACGCTTTTATCATTGATTGCGATCATGACATTATATCCGTTCTGGGATTCGTTGATCGTTTCGATCACACCCTTAAATGAAAGCATCGCAAGCAGTATTCATTTATATCCTAAGGCAATTACGCTGGAAGCTTATCAGTATTTATGGAAGCTGGATCAGCTGTGGACCTCTTATAAGGTCAGCATTCTTATCACTGTGCTCGGAACGGTCATCAGCATGGTTGCAACCACATTGGCTGCCTACGCGCTATCCAAGAAGGACTTGCCCGGCAGCCGGGTTATCATGTTCGCTATCGTCTTCACGATGATGTTCAGTGGCGGCATTATTCCCAATTATCTCGTGGTGAAGCAGCTCGGGATGCTCAATTCCGTCTGGGCGATGATGATCCCTGCGGCCATTCAAACGTATAACCTCATCATTATGCGAAGCTTCTTCGTTTCCATTCCGGAGAGTCTGGAGGAATCGGCCAAAATAGATGGCTGCAACGATTTCGGGATCCTGCTGCGGATTGTCATTCCATTATCGATGCCGGCGATGGCCACGATCTCATTGTTTTACGCAGTATCCAAATGGAACGAGTTTTTCACGGCGGTCATGTACATTACGAACAAGGACTATTGGCCGCTGCAGCTGTTTCTCCGCTCGATGCTGATTGATAATGAAGCCTCCTTTCAATCAGGTGGAGACAGTCCGTTCTTGCTCGGTCAATCCATCAAAATGGCCACGATCATGATATCCACCATTCCGGTGATGATGATTTACCCGTTTTTTCAACGGTATTTCGTTCAGGGTGTAACGCTAGGTGCTGTAAAAGAATAAACGATTGCTCAGTAAGGGCCATCGGATCATCTTTTAAATAAGGGGAGGACAAAGAATATGAACAGTTGGAAAAAAGGAGTACTGCTCGTGCTATCGGCTGCGTTACCGTTATCGATGGCGGCATGCAGCAGCGGGAATACGGAAACCAAGACAGGCGGCAGCGACAAGGGTAGCGGAGACAAACCGACGAAGATTGTGTTCCTAACGACAGGAGATAATGCGGCGATGGGGATTAAGCCAGGGGACCGGATTGTGGCCGAGATTAACAAACGGTTGAATATCGATTTGGAGGTCAAATTCGTTCCCGAGAATGGCTATGAAAAAATTAACGTGGCTATGGCGACAGGAGATTTGCCTGATGTGGTAACAATCAATTATCCGTCTCCTTCCTTAAGTCAATGGATCGACGAAGGCTTGCTGCTTCCGCTTAACGACTATTTATCTGTAATGCCGACGGTAAAGGAGAAGCTGGATAAAAACTTGAAATGGACCGCCGTTAACGGTAAATATTACGGTTATCCATTCATTGAAGAGCGGGCCAATGCAACGATGGCATTCCGTGCTGATTGGTTGAACACGCTCGGAATCAAGCCTCCCCAGACGTTGGATGAGTTTTATCAGGCGTTGAAGGACGTTACAACCAAAGATCCTGATAAAAACGGCAAGAACGATACGTACGGCTTGACCGCTCAAAAAAATCCGGGCTTTAACACATCGTTTAATTTTGTGTTCTATGCCTATGGTATGCCGCATGGCGATTGGGTTCTTGATAACAGCGGCAAGGTCGTGCCTATTTTCGAGCATCCTGCGTTTAAGCAGGGAGTTCAATTCTTGAGAAAGCTGTGGGATGAGAAGCTGATCGATCCTGAGTTCCTGCTTAACGATGCTCAGCAGCGCGAGCAAAAGTTTTACCAAGGAAAGGTTGGCTTTATGGCCGCTCCATTATTCCGTCATGTCAGCCGTCTTGAAACAAGTCTGCAGAAGGTCAATCCTGAAGGGAAGCTGGGTTATTCGGCCCCGCCTGCGGGTCCCGATGGTAAACGAGGTATGAACAGCGCGCCGAAGAGCGGACTATTCACAGCGGTGACGAAGAATGCCAAAAGTCCGGAAAAGGCCGCCAAATTCATCGAATTCATGCTGTCTAAGGAAGGCCGCAGCTTGCTGGAGCTGGGCATGGAAGGTGTTCATTATACGAAACAGGGCGATAAAATCGTATACAACGAGGATGAACGTGCTAAAGACGGCTTCGCCTCCAACGGCTGGTCACATCCACTGGCATGGGGCAGCGTAGTGTGGCCACTGACGGAAAATTACTTGCCGCAAACAGAGCCGCAAGCGGACCGTGCCAAGGAATCCGTAGATATCGCTACCAAGAATATGGTGCCTAATCTAATTAATACGACCACACCGGAAGAGGTCGAAATGAGCGGCGTACTAGGTGAACTGATGAATCAATACTATCTTGAGATGATTACAGGCAAACGGGAGATCGATCCGGGTCTAGCCGAGCTGTCCAAGAAGTGGAGAGACCAAGGCGGCAGCAAAGTGCTGGATGCCGTTAACAAAGCTTACCAAGCGCAAAATAAAAAATAAATACGAGGACAGAGGGATGTTGGAAAACAGCCCTCTGTATATTTCTATTATACAATCAAAAGGAGTGTTTCCTTATGGAGCAATCGACTCAAGCAAGGAATGGCCAGCCGAATATTGTGTTCATTCTTACGGATGATCAAGGTCCTTGGGCATTGGGATGTGCAGGCAATTCTGAGATTAAGACGCCCCATCTCGACCGCTTAGCGGCGAGCGGCATGCGATTCTCGAACTTTTTTTGTACCTCTCCGGTTTGCTCTCCCGCTCGCGCCTCGCTTCTGACTGGGCGAATTCCTTCTCAGCACGGCGTTCATGATTGGATTCGGGGAGGGAACGTTGGCGAACGAACTATTCAATATTTGGAAGGTCAAACTGGCTATACGGAAATACTGGCTGAGAACGGATACCTATGCGGACTAAGCGGCAAATGGCATCTTGGGGACAGCATCGTTCCGCAGAAAGGCTTCACTCACTGGTACGTGCATCAGACCGGAGGCAGCGCATATTACGATGCGCCAATGATCAGGAATGGCGAATGCATTAATGAGTCGGGGTATTTGACGGATGTTATTACCGAGGATGCGCTGCGGTTTCTTGACGTGCAGGATGGGAGCAGACCCTTTTATTTGAGCGTACATTACACCGCTCCGCACAGTCCTTGGATCGATAGCCATCCGAAGGAATATTTGGACATGTACGAGGACTGCGCATTTGAGAGCTGTCCTCAAGAGCCTAAGCATCCATGGTCGATTAAAACGGCTCCATGGTCGGATGACCAAACCGAAAATCTGAAAGGCTACTTTGCCGCTGTAACGGCAATGGACCATAATGTAGGGCGCCTCATCGACAAGCTGGAGCAGATGGGTCTACGAGAGCAGACGCTGATTTGCTTCATGAGCGACAACGGATTTAACTGCGGCCATCACGGCATTTGGGGCAAGGGGAATGGCACATTCCCGCAGAACATGTTCGATACTTCCGTCAAAGTACCGGCTATTTTCAGTCAGCCTGGGCGCATACCGCAGGGAGAGGTTTGTAATGAGCTGGTCAGCGGCTATGATTTCATGCCGACTCTGCTGGAGTATGTTGGGCTCGATCATCCGGAGGCTGAACGGCTGCCGGGCAGCAGCTTTTTGCCGTCACTTCTTGGGGAAGAAGGGGCCGGGCGCGAGGATGTCGTCATCTTCGACGAATACGGTCCGGTACGCATGATTCGGACTCGAGATTGGAAGTATGTCCATCGGTACCCCTATGGACCACATGAGCTGTACAACCTGAAGGAAGATCCCGACGAGCGGATGAATCTTATTGATGCACTAGAAGCGCAGGAGCAGCGTACCGCAATGAAAGCAAGGCTGGAACGCTGGTTTCTCCGTTATGTGGATCCAGGAAGGGATGGAACGAAGGAAGGAGTCACCGGCTTCGGGCAATTGGAGCTTGCCGGACCTGCAGGAGAGGGAAGGGCGACTTATCATGAGGGGGAATCGTAAATCGGACTTTGGAGCCTGACGAAGGCTTGCGTGAGCAGATTGGCTGAGACACTATTCCTATTCCGGAAAAAATAAGTGTAATCCGCTGCGCCATCGGGTAAATTAGAAGTAAGCTAAGATCGAATGGAACAACGAAGGCTGAAGGAGGACCTGACGATGGATGCAAAGGAATGGGAAGAGCAGCTCGCGCGCAAGCTGACTGAGGGTGAGATGGATACGGAGGATACGGATGAAGCCGCCCGCAAACGGCTGCCGATAAAGACGGAGATCCGGATAACGGCGCAGATTGACCCTGTAGTACAGGAAACTAAGCTGTACCGCCAAATGGCCGATGAGGTCGACGGCCGATATGACCGTTGGGCTAAGGAAGAAACAGCGGATAATAACCATAAAGAATAAGAAAGCTTAAAGGATAAAGGCCAGCATCGCTGAACAATGATGCTGGCCTTTTTTTATTGCGCAGTAACCAACGAAGCCCCGTTCCGAACGCAGGTCGCGGTCAAAGGGGCTTTCGTCAATTACAATAACGATTAATCAAAAGAGCGTTTGTAGCGATAGGGGCTTAAGCCTACATGCTTTTTGAACAGCTGGCAAAAATAAGGGAAATTGCTTAATCCGATGGAATGGCCCACCTCTTGTACGGTCAAATCGCTTGTTTTCAGCAGCCAGCATGCCTGACGAATACGTCGGGCCGTCAAGTATTCCGTAATGCTCGTACCGGCGGTTTGACGAAACACGGCGGAGATATGGTTCGGCGACAAGTGAACGGCTTTGGCCAGGCTTTCCAGATGGAATTCCTCCATATAATGCTCTTCAATCCACTCCATAACCTGCTCCGCGCTGGTAGATTTGATTCTGACAGGCCGAGCTGATTCTTCCGGATTCCAATGCGCTTTCAATTCATGCAGCAGAGCTACAAGAAACAGCATTTCCTCCTCCAATAGCTCCTCCGGTGACGCTTTACCGATTCGTGTACGGTACAAATCAAGCAGCTGAAGGATATGCTGTTGGGGCAGATCGGAGAACACCTGATAGGCGATAGGATCCTTCCACAGCCAATGAAAGAACGATTGCAGCGATGCAAAAGGTGCCAAATAGCGGTCCAGCTCTGATGGTTCAAAAACGAACAGAGAACGGATGTAGGGCGTTTCCTCACTGACCTTCATCTGTATACGGTGTAGCTGATAAGGACGGAAGTAAACCAGACTGCCGGGTGCCAGCTTCACGATTTGTTGATTCACGATGACACTGCCGTGCCCCTCGTGTACGTATAACAGCTCCATCCCTTGGTGGGCATGGAAAATTTCAACGAATTCGTGGGTACGATCTCTGGCAAATGAAAGCTTAACCGGATGTCGGTTCAAGTTCATATAGTTCATTATTTTCATTGATACTATCACCTCGGTCGGTTAACCGTAATATAACAACATTTTATCATAAACACACCAAACATTGGACGAGCATTTTTTGTTATGCTTACCCTATGAGAATAGGAATGATGAAGCTCACTTTCAGGACTGTGGGTGAGCTACCATTTATTGGCGATTTGACTGCTTTGCTTGCGGCTTTATTAGGCAGCAGGAATGCAGGGGAGCGCTAGCTAGGAAAGACCTCGTTAAGAGGTTTTCCCCGATTTACACAGCATGTGTAACTACTATGACCAACGGAGTGTGAATAGATTGATCAAGCGCAGATTAAATGAGCAATGGGAGCATCACCGCGGAAGTCTGGGCGGGCCTTGGGAAGTCTGGCGTCAGGACAAGTTGCAAAATCACTATAATGTGCCATGGCATGGAGTAGAGCTGCCGCATTCTTACAATGGCCTGGACGTACTGGACCCTGATGGCAAGTATTATCAAGGACAAGGCTGGTACCGCAACAAGCTGGAAGTGAATAATCCTTATCCGCAAGGCAGAACGCTGCTTCATTTTGAAGGAGCAGGCCAACGGACGGACGTATATGTGTATACGAATAAAGTCGGCTCCCATTTGGGCGGCTATGATGAATTTACGGTGGATATTACGGAAGCTGTTGCACAAGCGCGCGAGATCGAGCGTTATAATGGGCTGATTCCAGTAGCTGTCGCTTGCGACAACAGCCGTGAGTTGGAGACGATTCCGTCTGACGCGAGTGACTTTAACCTGTACGGTGGGATTTACCGGTATTTGAATCTGGTTTATGTGCCGGCTGTTTCCTTGGAAAGAATCCATGTGGAGCCTCAGCTGTCGCAAGATCATGGAAGCTGCCGCGTATCGGTTCGCGCTGCACTCTATAACCCGGAAAGCTTGCAGGATAATGTTACCTTGAAAGTCACCATCCGAAACCGTGAAGGCCAAGAGCTGGCGCAATTCCAGCTTCGTGAGAAGCCTTGGACAGGGATGAAGGAGGTTGCCGTAACGGAGCTGTCGAACCCGACACTGTGGACGACGGACGACCCTTACTTGTATAGCTGCACAGTAGAACTGGAGAGTGCTTATGGCCGCACGGAGCAAGTGGAGCGTTTTGGTGCACGCAGCTTCGAATTCGTGAAGAGCGGACCGTTCAAGCTGAACGGCGAGCGTTTGCTGCTTCGCGGTACTCACCGCCACGAAGATCATGCAGGTGTAGGTCCTGCGATGACCGAAGAAATGATCCGTACAGAAATGGACCTGATCAAGGACATGGGAGCGAATTTCATTCGACTGGGTCACTATCAGCAATCACGCATCGTCCTCGAATTGTGCGATGAGCTCGGAATCCTGGTATGGGAAGAAATTCCTTGGTGCCGCGGAGGTCTTGGTGGAGAACAGTATCGCCAGCAGTGCCGCGATATGCTGACGGCCATGATCGAGCAGCATTACAACCATCCTTCCGTTATTCTGTGGGGCTTGGGTAACGAGAACGATTGGGAATGCGACTTCGATTACTTCGATCAACAGGAAATTCGCAAGTTCATGAAGGAGCTTCATGACTTGTCGCATAAGCTGGATCCAAACCGTTTGACGGCTATTCGCCGCTGCGAGTTTTGTAAGGACATCATCGACGTGTACTCGCCTTCGATTTGGGCAGGCTGGTACCGCGGTATTTATACGGACTATGAAGATAGCTCCCGTCAAGCATTTGAAAATGTCGACTCTTTCTTCCATATGGAGTGGGGCGCGGATAACCTGGCAACACGTCATGTGGAAAAAACATACACTGGCTTTGAGTTTATCAAAGGCGGCGATGGAGATACCGACGAGCGTGATGGCGACTACCTATTGACTGGCGGAGAGCCGCGCGTATCCCGTGACGGCGACTGGTCGGAGACTTATTTCTGCGAAATGATCGACTGGTATTTGAAATCCCAGGAGAACATGGAATGGCTGACTGGCGCAGCTCAATGGGCGTTCAAAGACTTCGCAACGCCGGTTCGTCCGGATTCGCCGATTCCTTACTTGAACATGAAAGGGATCATTGAACGCGACTTTACGAAAAAAGAAGCTTACTACGTCTACCAATCGTACTGGACAAGCAAACCGATGGCACGCATTTACGGTCATACGATGCCAGTTCGTTGGGGAGCCGCGGATGAGCTGAAAAGCATCAAAGTTTACTCCAACTGCACGGAAGCGGAACTGTTCCTGAACGGTGTGAGCCTTGGCGTGAAGCAGCGCGATTCGCAGAATTTCCCTGCAGCAGGCCTGCGTTGGGATACGTTGCTGAAGCCTGGTATGAACCAGGTGAAGGTAGTAGCGACCAAAGATGGCGTTACCGTAACGGATGAGCTTTCGTTTGAATATCAAACGGAAACATGGGGCCAGCCAGTTGAACTGAAGCTGAACGCTCAGAAGCAGCAAGACGGCAACATTCTTGTAGAAGCGGTAGCTTATGACGCTAATGGCGTGCGCTGCCTCGATGCATTGAACTTCGTTCGTTTCGGCTTAACCGGCGACGGCAAGCTGATCGATCGTCAAGGTACCGTTCGCGGCTCCAGCTTGGTTCAGTTGACCAACGGACGCGCCCGCATCGTGTTTGATCCTGTAGGTGCAGCTGCTGCAAGCGTGCCGGTTACCGGTTTCGTATCGGCAGGCGGTCCGGCAGCGGCCATTGCGGCGAATGGAACGGCAACACGCGAACCGGTTTCAGTTGTTAGCGTAGCAAGCGCCGGTTTGCCAACCGCATTCTTGACCATCTAACATTATGGTAATAAGAGCTGGATGAGCCTTGGCCCATCCTGCTTCCTATAAGCTTCATTCGATTCTAAGCCATCCTAAAGGAGGATCTATCAAATGACAACATTGGATACGAGCAAGTTGAAGCAAGCGACGAATTTGCAAGAAGCACTGCCGCATATTTGGGAAGCATTGCAGCAGAAGGTAGACCGTATGATTACACAAATCGGTGACAAGTCCCCGCACGTGGCTCCAGCCGATACAGGGATTTACGATGATTTGCGCCATGACTGGTGGACTTCAGGCTTCTGGCCGGGCATTTTGTGGATTATGCACGAGATGACAGGCAAAGAGCATTACAAAAATGCTGCATGGGTATGGGACGAAAAGCTCGAGCAAAAATCCATCCAACAAAACAATTACCATCATGACGTAGGCTTCCAATACCTGCCTACAGCTGTTATTAAATACAAACTAACAGGTGACGAAGACGGCAAGCGCCGTGGCCTGCTAGCAGCGAACTTCCTGGCTGGACGTTTCAACATTGCAGGTAACTTCCTGCGTGCATGGAATCAGGAAAAAATCGGCTGGTCGATCGTAGACTCCTCGATGAACCTGTCCATCTTGTTCTGGGCAGCCGAAGAGATTAAAGATCCTCGCTTCAGCCATATTGGTAAAGCTCACGCGGATACCGTTGTGAACCATTTCATCCGTGAGGATGGTTCCGTTAACCATATCGTCAGCTTCAACCCGGAGTCCGGTGAATTCATCGAGTCCCTTGGCGGTCAAGGCGCAGGACCTCATTCCTCCTGGAGCCGCGGTGCAGCTTGGGCGCTGCACGGTATGGCGAACACTTATCGCTATACTGGCGATAAGAAATATTTGCGCGCAGCACAACGCGTAGCACACTACTTCCTGTCCATGCTTCCAGAAGATCATGTAGCGCACTGGGATTTCCGCGCGGCAGACTCTTTGGCCGACGAGCCGCGTGACACATCGGCTGCATCCTGCGCCGCTTCAGGCTTGCTTGAGCTGGCTGATGCGCTTCCAGGCGTGGAAGGCATTGCATACCGCGACGCGGCTGAGCGTATCCTGCTCTCGCTGACGCAAAACTATGGTACTTGGGACCGTCCTGAGCATGAAGCGATTCTGCTCGAAGGTACGGGCAACAAGCCGGCTGGACAAAACATCAATGTCTCCCTGATCTACGGAGACTACTACTATGTTGAAGCCATCGCCAAGCTGCTTGGCTGGAAAAACCGCATTTTCTAATCGATTCGCGGCGAGTGCCGCAATCGATGTTAAAAAAGCTCCTTCTCGTGTAGGCGAGAAGGAGCTTTTATTTGTTGGCTCTATATTGTCTAGGGTTTATTCCTGTCGTTCGCTTGAAAAATCGTGAAAAGGTGAATATATCCTTAAACCCAAGCTCCTCCGTAATATAAGAGATATTGAATTCGCTGTACCGCAGCATTTCCTTGGCTTTCTCCAGCCTCACCCTATCGATGAATGATTTTAAATTTTCTCCGGTCAGCTGCTTGAACAGCTTCGATACATGACTTCGTGTATAGGATAGCTGATGTGCAATCTCATCTACCGTAATAGGCCTGCCGTTCCGCTCTCTCACCAAATCCGTAATGGTCCGAACAAGCTGGCTGGGCTCATCCTCCTTTTTGCAAAAATCTTCCGAATCGATATATACAAATAGGGATTCGAGCATCCCTTCCACAAACGTTTTCTCATACGGTCGCAGGATGGTTCCTGTAATCGTAGCTAGAAGTGATGCGGTAAATTTCTCGGTGAACAACGATTTTCGAATAACACTTTCCCACTGGTTGTTACCTGTCGTACTGCGTTCGAACTTCAATGTAACCCATGCTGCTCCCGGAGTATCATATATGAATTCATGTTCCTGATACGGAGGAATCAACAGCATATCTCCAGCATTCAGTACCTCGGTTCCCTCGTCCTGCAGCGCGTAAGTAATATGACCTCGAGTGGCAATCTCCAACTGCCAAAACGGATGCGAGTGCAGAGATACCTTCCCGTAGTCGTGCTTCTCTCCTTTGAACAAAATGAGCAGATTAGAGTTCATTCGACTAAGCCTCCTCTTACAAAGCGTCTTCCCTTCACAATATCAATAATCACACAAAACGACAAGTAATGCTTCGATTTTGCCATTCGTCTCTATTTAGTAAGGTGATATATTATCTATGTAAAATAATGACGGAGAGGCGTGAAAAGTTCATGACCAAATTAGGTGTCTTAATGCCAGTAAGTATGCAAAAAGCTATATTTTCAGAAGCCAGCCGCAAGGAGCTTGAATCGATCGCACAAGTAGAATGGAATCCAACCGATGTACAATTCAACGATGATGAAGCAGCTGCATTTTTGCAGGATTGCGAAGTATCTGTTGGCTCTTGGAGGACACCTAAACCTTCGAAAACCATATTGGAAGCGTGTTCATCCCTCAAACTGTGGGAGCATGCTGCCGGATCGGTAAAAGGCTTTTTCACCGACGATTTGCGCGGCAGTGACATTATGATCGCTTCTTGCGCTCCTGCCATCGGAAAGACCGTTGCCGAAATGGTGCTTGGGGAAATGATCATCGGCTTACGCCGGGTGATACCGAATGCCCAAACGAATCAAACCGAGTTCAGAGAGCCCGTTCCTAATAAATTATACCTGGCTGCTGCCACTGTCGGAATCATCGGTGCTTCCCAGGTAGGACGGTATTTCCTGCAGCTCGTGCGTCCCTTTGGCCCTCAGATATTGCTCTATGATCCTTATATAACACACGAAGCCGCAGCAGAGCTCGGAGCGACTAAAGTCGATTCGTTAGTGGAGCTGTGCAAGCAATGTGATGCGATCACGATGCACACGCCGATGACGGACAGCACGCGTCATATGATGGGGGCAAACGAATTCCAGGCGATGAAAGATGATGCCGTATTTATCAATTCCTCTCGTGGAGGCTGCATCGATGAGAAAGCATTGATTGCTGAGCTGGAGAAAGGGCGCCTGTTCGCTTTTCTCGATGTATCCGATCCCGAACCTGCAGAGATGAGTAATCCGATCCGCACGCTGCCTAATTGCATCTATACTTCCCACTTAGCGGGAGGACAAAGCTACCATATCGGAAATCAGGTCGTTGAAGACGTAAAAGCTTATTTGAATGGTTCCAAACCGAAAATGGTCGTTACTTGGGATATGCTGGATCGTTTGGCATAGCCGTTGGAGGGAAACTAGATGAATTCCATGATCTATACACTATTTCCAAAGTTCTTCCAAAGCTACGATGTGAACCAGCTTGCTGCTATTGCGCGCGATAGCGGGTTCGATGCGGTTGATTTGGTCGTCCGCGACGGATATTGGGTAACACCTGAACGATTTGCCAAAGAAGCACCGGCTTTTGTGCAGGCTATGCAGCGTAGTAACTTGAAGGTGGAGTTCGCCACTACCGGCTTTTCACCTGAAATGCTTGCTGAAGATGAAACGCCTTTGAGAGTCATGTCCGATATCGGTATCCACAGCTTTCGCATGTCGTATTTTTCATATGATGAGCATGAGAACTTGTTCAACCAAATGGAAAAAGCCCGTGTCTCCATGCATCAAATGGCGGAGCTGTGCGCGAAATACAACATCAAGGCGGTCTATCAAATTCATCACGGGGATCGTATGCTCATTCATCATGCGTATGCTGCACTATCTCTGGTGGAAGGACTGCCATCCGAATATGTCGGCATTATGCCGGACCCTGGCAACCAGTTTCATGAAGGAACCGATAACTGGAGAAGGGCGATAACAACGTTAGGAAGCTACTTAGCTGGTATGGGTATGAAGGATGCCCAGTACGTGTTCAATCCAGATGGAAAAACTGCTCCGAACAAAGGCTGGAGCAAGCAATGGACACCTTGTCAGGACGGAGTGACGAATTGGCATGTCATTGCGAAGGCGCTGCACGAAGCGAAGTTTCAAGGCGTGCTGAACTTCCAGCCTTTTTACCACAGCAGCAATCTGGATCTCCTTATTCCTGCGCTGCAAGAAGAGGTTGCCTACATCAAGAAAATCATGTCAGAGGCGGGGGAAGCGGAGTTATGAAGCCGTATGATATAGCTATAACGGGATTACAGCTGTTTGAGCTGCCTGTACAGACTCGTGTTCCTTTGAAGTTCGGGGCTGAGGTGCTCACGACGGTAACTTGCGCGAGAGTATGCATTCAGACGGAAAATCGACGTGGCGAACGTGCCGAAGGCTGGGGGGAAACGCCGTTAAGTGTGCAGTGGGTGTGGCCGAGCTCACTCAGCTATGAAGTACGCGAGCAAGCGCTGAAGTCTGTGTGCCGACTCATCGCTGAAGATTTATCCCAGTGGAGGGAGCAGGGCCATCCGTTTGAGCTTGGCGTGCTGTATCAGAAGCAGCGGTTGCCTGGAGTGGTCGATACTTTTAACGCAAGCTCGGGTCTGCCTGAACCTGTGCCGTATTTGGCGGCGCTCGTTTGCTTCTCTCTCTTCGACATTGCGCTTCATGACGCTTATGGACAAACGAATCGGGTCGCCACCTATGAGACCTACAACAGCACCTATATGAACGCTGATCTGTCTGCTTATTTACAGCCTGCAGCAGGATCATCCGTTAGCTTCGATGGATTGTACCCGGAGGACTTTTTCAGCATACCTTCGCAAAAAGAATTAGTTGCTTGGCATTTGGTTGGAGGCAAAGACCTGCTGTATCGGCATGAATTGACTGGAGAAGAAAGCAATGACGGCTATCCTTATACGCTGGAGGATTGGATTGAACGAGACGGCTTGAAATGCTTGAAAGTAAAGCTGACAGGGAATGACCCAGCCTGGGATTACACACGCCTTGTTCAGGTAGGAGAAATTGCTTTGGCTGGTCAGGTTGTATGGTTGACGGCCGATTTCAATTGTCAGGTCACCGATTGCAGCTATGTGAACGATATATTGGATCGTTTAATGCAGGAGCACCCAGACATCTATAAAGCGATATTGTATATTGAGCAGCCTTTCCCTTATGACTTGGAGGAGCATCAGCTCGATGTCCGCAGTGTCAGTGCCAGAAAGCCATTGTTCATGGATGAAAGCGCCCACGACTGGGAGCTGGTTAAGCTGGGTCGGGAGCTAGGCTGGACCGGCGTCGCTCTTAAAACATGCAAGACGCAAACAGGAGCTTTACTTAGCCTTTGTTGGGCCAAGGCTCATGGGATGACATTGATGGTTCAAGATCTAACGAATCCGATGCTGGCGCAAATTCCTCATTTGCTGTTAGCGTATCATGCAGGTACAATTATGGGAGTGGAAACGAACGGGATGCAATTTTACCCTGAAGCCTCTCGTTATGAAGCCCTCGTTCACCCGGGGTTGTATCAGAGGCAAAAAGGTAAAGTACAGCTTAGCAGCCTAAAAGGTTACGGATTCGGCTATCATGTCGAGCAAATCGCCAGACCTCTCCCTAAGCCCACTGTATGCTACTAGACAGCGGAAAGGCGGTGTAACCGATGAAAGTGAAATCCAAGGTGAACATCGGAATTATTGGAATGGGCAATATGGGCAAGTTGTACTACGAGCAGTTGTCCCATATGGAGCCTTGTCAGGTCGTCTCTATTTGGAGTCAAAAGGAAGAAAAGGTAAGAAAGCTAGCTGAGGAATACGGCGTGCAGGGCTATACCGATTATATAGCGATGCTTGATGCAGGTAATTTGGACGCCGTTATCGTGGCTACGCCTCATTATCAGCACACGGCCGTAACTATTGAGGCGCTGCGCAGAAATATTCACGTACTCGTGGAAAAACCGATAGCTGCTCATGCAAAAGACGCGGAGCGTATGATTTCGGTCTATAACGAGCAAAAAAAGCTTAAGCCTGATTTGGTATTCGCAGCCATATATCAACAGCGTACCGTTCCTCAATGGCAGTATATCAAACAATTAGTGCAGGAAGGCAAGCTTGGCAGATTAATGAGGTTTGCCTGGTTTAATACGAACTGGTTTCGCCCGCAGGCGTATTTTAACGTGGGTAATTGGCGTGGAACATGGAACGGTGAAGGCGGCGGAGTACTGTTAAATCAGTGCGCGCACAATCTGGATATGATGTGGTGGCTGTTCGGTCTTCCCCAAGCTATTACGGCTACGGCTTCCTTCGGGAAATACCACAATATCGAAGTCGAGGATGAAGTGCATGCTGTGCTCGAGTACACAGGAGGCTTGATGGGAAGCTTCGTCGCTTCTACATCGGAGTGGCCGGGTACGGATCGGTTAGAAATCGTCGGAGAATACGGAAAGCTTGTGTATGAGCAAAAAAAGGTGACTCTGTATCAAAACGCCGAGTCTGCGCTCGACTATATTCATCATGCCAAGCAAGCCTTCGGTACCGTAAAGCATGATGTATCGGAAATTGCATGGGATGAAAGCACCGGACCGGGCCATGAACGTATTTTGGAGGATTTCCTCCAAGCGATAACAGAAAAGAGGGAGCCTTTGGTTCCTGCGGCAGAAGGGCTGAGCTCACTCATGATCATCAATGGCATGGTGCTGTCTTCCCTACGCGAAAGCAAAGTGCGTCTGCCGTTAGACAGCGATGAATACGATCGCGCATTGCAAAAGCTCATTCAGGATTCTACGTATCGCAAGCCGGAGTCGAATCATGATCATGTGATGGTGGATGTTAAGGATTCGTTTCGGTAGAGGTGATAAAAAGAAGAAACGGCTTTTAGGTCGTTTAGTCGGTTGAGAAACCTCTGAAGATACAGATGGGTATGGGGTGCTCCGGTGAGGTATCCCCTTCCGGCCGCTGTTGTTCACGGGAAATTCGATTTTATTCCGCTTTATAGCGGTTATTTCCCGAGAACAAAGGCGGACGCTATCGCTCCTACAGGGAATACCTCACCTACCGCTAGCGTATCTTCTGGATTACAGAACAGGCTTATCAACAGACAGAAGAAACGGCGGGTATGTGCCGTTTCTTCTTTTTTACCATTATTAGAGTTTATAAAAAAATCGGGGCTCCCCGCAAAGTACCTGAATCAGCTTCGAAGCCAAGGCCCCACTTTGTGGGGGATCTCATTTAGAGGGTTTTATATAGGATTGAAATAAGGTTTTTATTTTTTCGCTCAAGTAATGGCTTCCGCCGCGTTCCTGAACTTGCTCGACCATCAGGGCAACCAGCAGCTGAGGCTTGTCGGTATTGAAGGCGACGAACCAGCCGTTCTCTTGACCGGCGACGTCTTTTTTCTGCTTCAGCTCAGCGGTACCGGTTTTACCAGCCAATCGCAAGCCTTTGATCATCGCGGTATGACCTGTGCCAGAAGGATTCTCGATGACCTCAACCATTTTGTCGGTTACGGTTTTGACGACGTCAGGACCCAGCAGCTCGCTTTTCCAAGGCTCAGGCTTGGCTGCCTCACTTAAAAGCAGGGTCGGCTTGAGCATCGTCCCATTGTTCGTAAATACCGTATAGGTTGTCGCCACATGAAGAGAGTTCATGACGACCTCCCCTTGACCGTAACCGGAATCGGCTAATTGAATATCGTTCTTCATCTTCGGTGTGTTGGAGAGCGACGAAGCATCGAAAGCGAGCGGGAGGGGCAGCTGCTCTCCGAACCCGAATTTGCCTGCGTCCTGCATGAATTTTTGCTCGCCCATCTCCAGCGCCACTTGAGCGAAATAAATATTATCCGAGTACATCATCGCCTTGGACAGATCGACCTGGCTTTGGGATGTGGATACTCGCGACACATAGTAATTGCCCCAGGATGAGTCCTTCTTCCAGGTCTTTCCGATAATTTCCTTCGTCGCATTCGGATCCAGAGCGTGCTCCTGCAAAGCGATAGCTGCCGTAATAGGCTTAAAAGCCGAGCCAGGGGCATAAGCCCGGGCAAAGCGGTTCAATAGAGGCTTGTTAGGGTCCTCTGTCCATGTCTTCCATTGTTCAGCGGTTACGCCGCTAATGAACAGGTTAGGATTATACGATGGAGCGCTAACCAAGGCCAATACTTCACCTGTCATGGGCTGTATAGCGGCGCCAGACCCTGAGTCCTTGGCGAGCTGACGGTATAGGTCGGACTGCAGCGCCGAATCGATAGTCAGCTTAACGTCCTCGCCATCTACGGCTTCTCGACTTGCCAGTGTAGCCTTTTCCTTGCCGTCAGCATCGACGATATAGATGCGTCCGCCATCCTTACCCCGAAGCTTGGACTCCAAGGAAAGCTCCAAGCCGGTTTTGCCGATCCAATCATCGGCTCCATACCCCTTATCCTTGTACTTGTCCAGTTCTTCCGCAGTCAATTTGCCTATGTATCCTACCAGATGAGCAGCTGCATCCTCCAATGGATAGGAGCGTACCTTTTTCGTGCGGTAAGTTACTCCTGGTATCGCCGTGAGCGTCTCAAACCGTTGATCTCCCTTGGGGACGATGGTCACAGGAACGAAATAATCCGGCTTTACCCATGCGGCTTTCAGCAGATTTTGTATCGTTTTGGGGTCCAGCTTCAGCAGATCAGCAAGCTTCTGAATCGAATCCTCCTGGGCTTCCGGCAGCTTCTTCGGAATAATGCCGAGCTCCAGTTTATCTTCATTGACAGCCAGTCCGAAACCCTGCCGATCCAGGATTTCTCCGCGCTCTGCCTTCGTATCCTGAACCCTTATTTTATCCATGTCACCCAATTTGGGATGTATTAAGTTAGAGTCCCATTGAACTCGCCAGTTGGCGTCCTCTTTGACCACAAGCGCGTTCTGATCGTAGGTGATAGGGCCAAACGTGCTGTTCATATTGACATGCAGCTTGTAGGATTGTTTATCTTTGATTTTTCGGTTGGGGTCTTGTTCTACCGGCTGCCATTGGATGGCGAAATCGCTCATCCCGATACCGTCATAAATCGATTTGTGACGGGTGACGAACGCGGTCGCGTCGATTTTTTGTTTGGATTCCGTGGAGAGCCATTCGTACATGGCTTCGTACTGCTTTTGCTGCCACGCATTCGTGAACGATTGCATCGCTTCATCCGGAGTCGGTTCATTTCCTTTGCATCCTGCCATTGCGACTAAAACGCAGGTGAGCGCAAATAAGCGGCCCCATGCCGCGATTCGATTTTTTTTCATCATTCACCATTCCCTTGCATTTCCGTTGCTATCTTATTGTATAGATAAATTTGGCAAGGATGAATGGCTGCACTCTGATAATCCCCTCATAGCCGACTGATGCGCAGATATAACAAAAAAGGGGGAAATCCCCCCGAGTCTTTGAGAAACCTGTTTTCTCGAGAAATTTGCTATGAGGAAGTGGGGTATGCCTAAGAGGAGTTTACGTCCGCCTTTGAAATCCGTGAATATACCACTAATTTTAATCAAATTCACGGGTTTCAACAGCGGCTGGAGGGGCATATCCCACTGGAGTATACTAGCAATATTTCGAGTCTTAGAGGTTTCTCGTCCATCTTATGGGGAAATCCCCCTTACATGATATAAGCGGCTTGCTCCATTGAGGTATCGCCCCGCATCCGCTGCTTGAACTCCTTGGGGGAACACTGGTTGTGGCGCTTGAACAGCTTGTAGAATTGAGCCATATTCGGAATACCTACCGCATCGCCTATCTCCATAATGCTGACATCCCGAGTGAGAAGGAGCCGCTCGGCTTTTTTAATCCGTTTATAATTAACGTAGTCAACAAACGACATACCCATAACCTTTTTAAAATATTTAATGAAATAGTGATAGCTCAAATTGAGTACGGCGCAAGCCTGTTCAATAGCGATCTTTTCACCCAAATGGGCATCCACATAATCCAATGCGGGCTGAAGCCTCATCAGTTCGGCATTATCGGTTCCTTGAAGCAAATCCCGGCTATCGTGCCGCAGCAGCAGCAGGAGAAGTCTTCGGATCGAAGCGCTTATCGCTAACTCGTAGCCTTTGGCTTTGTTCTGGGTTTCCTTATAAATGTCCATAATGAGGTCAAATGCTTGCCTCTGCACATCTGGCTGCTCGCGAAAAATATAGTTCAATTGCCCGAGAGGCCGCCGTACTTCACTAAAATAGGATAAGTAAGGCATGGTGCTTTCGTCAAAATGCTGAGACAGATCGAATTGGCACACGATATAGCTAAGCGGCATCGGAAGCTCTTTACGCGTTCTGTGCAGCTGAGAGGAGCCGAATAAATGGACATCGCCTGTCTGCAGCAGTCTCGTATCATGCTTCGTTTGGATGCTAAGTCCGCCTTCAGTCAAAATGAGAAATTCAACTTCTTTATGGTAGTGCCATTGATACACTTTTGGAATGGATATTGTAGTGCCCGGGCTCTCGATCTGCCATATTTTCAGGCGGAGCAATGGATTCTGGTAATCGACGAGCTCGTTAAATACAACGGTTTCCGTATCGTCCCACTTCGTCATACGCTTGCCGCAACCTCCATTTCCATAAAAAGGAAGACTTTTTTGCATAATAAAAATACGGTTTAAATAAGAATAGTATAGCATGTTTAGATAGGACATGACATTATTGCATACAGAAGCAACAATATTGAGAATATCTTTTTGCAAGGGGCATCTTATATAATCAAGGTAACAAAAAGACATATCTATGGAGGTATTGGATCCCATGAGTCAAAAGCTGAGAGTTACGGTATGGAATGAATTTCGTCATGAAAAAGAAAATGAGAAGGTTCGTTCCGTTTATCCAAACGGCATCCATCAAGCTATCGGAGAGGGCTTGGGAACTGAGGTAGAAGTGTCTTACGCTACTTTGGATGAGCCAGAGCATGGTCTAACTGAGGAAAAGCTGAACAACACGGATGTTCTCATCTGGTGGGGCCATAAAGCACATGGCGATGTTGAGGATACCATCGTTGAGCGTGTCCACAATCGTGTGCTGCATGGCATGGGCTTGATCGTTCTGCATTCCGGTCATTTCTCGAAAATTTTCAAAAAGCTGATGGGTACCTCCTGCGATTTGAAATGGCGCGAAGCCGATGAAAAGGAACGCATTTGGGTCGTGGCACCAAGCCATCCGATCGTGGAAGGCGTAGGTCAATATATCGAGCTGGAAGCGGAAGAAATGTACGGAGAGCACTTCGATATTCCAGAGCCGGATGAGCTGATTATGGTCAGCTGGTTTGAAGGTGGAGAAGTATTCCGCAGCGGCTGCACGTTCCACCGTGGTCAAGGTAAAATCTTTTATTTCCGTCCGGGACATGAAACGTACCCAACCTACTACAACGAACAAGTACGCCGCGTGATTCGCAATGCGACTCAATGGGCTGCCCCATCAACACGGGAATATCCGGTTTATGGCAACCACAAGCCTTTGGAGCCGATTAAAGCGAAGGTACAGCAAGGGTAATAGAAGCTGCAAGGGTTAAAACCTACGAAGTCTCTTGAATCAACATGATGAGAAATAAGTCTGGTTAGAGCTTCAGCAGCTCTTGCCGGGCTTTTTGATTTGTGAACCCGTGACTGGATACCCATTAGCTGAATGAAACCGTTGATCCAATCCTCTAAACGTTAAGGCGTGGCTTAGCAGAACGGGTTTCTTTTTGGGAATGTAAAGTATTTCCTCACCGTCACGCAGCATGTTCCTAATCATAAAAAAGAGTTTTTGTTACGTAATCGTTTACAACGGGCTATATTTGGTTAAACAGATAAAGAGCCGCCCAGTGTTCGGAGCAGCTCTTTTTCATCATGATGGAGTGATTTAGCGCGTTATTATCTAGATGTGCGCCGTTTAACGCGAGTTTTACGCGCAGTACCATTTCTGCGTTTTTTGCGTTTCCTGCGTTTGGGTGCAGCATCCAAGTCATCTCCGGCTTTCTTTTTTATAAGATTACCCATTAGCACCTTGACTAGAGGAGCTACTTGTTGTACGCTTTGCACCATGCGCTGTACCTTGGTTACTGTGTCCACTATACCTTCGATACCACCGAGACGATCGATGATCTGCTTGATTTGGCCGATGTTGAAGGTGCTGCTTCCACCGCCCGATCCGCCGCCTAATAGAGACGTTAAACCGCCTCCGCCGGAGGGATTTGCAGGGACAGGAGACTGTGCATAGCTGTTGATTTCCATGCCTGGGTACTGAACAGGGTATTGTCCTCCTTCGAAAAGAGAACCCGATTGGTTAAAGCTTCGCATCGGTGCCCCTTGGTTTCCGATTGATGGTCTTTGATAACTCACGGGTTTCACGATCCTTTATTTTGGATTTCTAATTACGAGAAGCCGGTACGGCTAACAGTGCGAACAGGACAGAACTGATTGGCCATAGACGTTTTACCTAATTTAGTCTATGTCATAGGCAAATGATTGGATTGGACTCCTGTCACGGGTTACCTATGTTTTCGAGGTTTTACCTCATTACCGCATAAAAATAGTAACGAATTGCTAATCTAAAGGGAGGATTTCCTCCTTGGGTGTCGAATAGATTGATTGTAGGAATGTTAGCAGACCATCATAGGGGTTGAACGAAAAGATGCAATTAAAAAAGTTAAATGATAAAGCGATCGATCAACTGTTCGAAGCGGTCCTGACGCTTAAAGATATTGAAGAATGCTACGTGTTTTTTGATGATTTGTGCACCGTGAACGAAATTCAGTCCTTGTCCCAGCGTTTGGAAGTTGCTCGGATGCTGCGCAAAGGCAATACATATAACCAGATCGAAGCGGAAACCGGTGCCAGCACGGCTACGATTTCTCGCGTCAAGCGCTGCTTGAATTACGGGAACGATGGTTATAAAATGACGCTGGAGCGTCTCGGACGTTAGCGGAATGCGCAAGCTTGCTCGCAATCCTTCCCGATCTTAAGTCGGGAGGGATTTTCTTCGTGTAAAAATAATGGTATGGCTTCAGGGTTACTGTGCTATTTTGAGACGAAAGCTCATCGTACTCTACCGCCTACTGTTCTTCATTTATAGAAACTCATGTTTTCTCTACTTCCTTAAAGGATTTAACCGCAGTTACGTGGCAGTCTCTGAGTCGTTGCTCAAATACGCAACGGATCCAGCAGGAGTGTGCTATAATAGGACAAAGTTGTGTAATCATGGATGGAAGGACACTGTTGCGCCTTCTTCTTTTACCACATAGGAAATGTTAAACTCAATAAAGCATTATCGATGCGAAGAACTTTCCTATAGGCGATAAAAACTTACGTTAAACGCGGTCGCTCATCTATGATAGGACGTCGATAGACGTTTTGCTCACGCTAGGAGAGGATATTCGGTGGTAAAATACGGCATATTAGTCATAAGTCACGGTTCCCGCAGTGATGAATGGGTTCGTCTTGTGGACGAAGCGGTGGGTGCCATGCAGGTGCCAGAGAACATACCGGTATATTCTTCTTTTCTTGAGATCGTGGAGGGCCGCCTTATTCAGGACGGGATAACCTGTCTGGAATCTCAAGGGGTGACAGACATCGTGGTCGTACCTCTGTTCGTTTCTTCAGGCAGTACCCACATCGATGAAATCAGCTACGCGCTTGGAGTAAAGCCAGAGCCTGTACTTCCGACAGATTTACTGCCCTTTGTAGTGAAAGCGAAGGTCCACTTCACTTCTCCGATCGATGACGATCCGGATATAGCGACCATACTATACGAAAAAATGAAGCCGCTGTCAGTGGATCCGACCCGGGAGCTCGTTCTCTTGGTTGGACATGGTAGTGTGGAACCTGGGTTCTATGAACCCTGGCTTGAAGGTATGAAGAAGCTAGCACAACGCGTTCAAGCGATGGGCGGCTTCGATGAAGTCGGTACGGCCATGCTGCTGCCTGACCAGATTCAGAGTAAGCTGACCGAGTGGAGCGAGCGTAAACCGCATCATACGGTGCTGGTAGCTCCGTTGTTTCTTAGCGAAGGGTACTTCACGAACGAGGTGATTCCTTCTCGTATGCAAGGCTATACATATAAATACAATGGGAGATCGCTGCTGCCGCATCCGCTGCTGACGCGATGGATGGAACGGCAGGCAGCTTCTTACTTGGAGTGGTAACCATGCAGCAAATCGAGGCGAACGGGTGAATAAAGGAATGACCAAACGTGCAAGACTGATATATAATCCAACTTCCGGTAGGGAAGAAATGAGAAGGCGGCTGCCTGAGATCTTACAGCGGCTGGAACGCGGCGGCCTGGAAACCTCAACACACGCCACGATCGGCGAGGGTGACGCTACATTGGCAGCAGCTGACGCTATCGAACGCGGCTTTGACGTTATCATTGCAGCCGGTGGCGATGGCACGCTGTACGAAGTGATCAACGGTATGGCGGAGAAGCAGTACCGTCCTCCCCTAGGCATTTTGCCGCTGGGTACGACGAACGACTTTGCCCGTGCGCTCAATATTCCGCGCAGCTGGGAAGGTGCTGTCGATGTCATTCTCCAGCAGCATACGAAGGTTATCGACGTCGGTAAAATGAATCAGCGCTATTTCATCAACATTGCAGGCGGAGGCTCTATGACAGAGCTGACCTATGAAGTGCCGAGCAAGCTGAAGACGGTGATAGGCCAGCTGGCCTACTATATGAAAGGGCTGGAGAAGCTGCCGCGGCTTCGCCCTATCGAGTTGTACATTCGAACGGATGAGAGTGAGTTCCACGAGGAAGTGATGCTGTTCCTCATCTCGAACAGCAACTCCGTAGGTGGCTTCGAGCGCTTGGCGCCGGACGCTTCCCTTAACGACGGTCTATTCGACGTCCTGATCCTTAAGAAGTGCAACCTCGCGGAATTCATCCGCGTCGTTACTCTGGCGCTCCGCGGCGAGCACTTGGGCGATCCGAATATTATTTATCTTCAAACACGCAGCATTCAAGTGACTTCTCCAGATTATGTGCAGATCAATCTGGATGGCGAATTCGGCGGCACTCTGCCGTGTATCTTCACGAACTTGCCATCACACCTGCACATCTTCGTAGACGAGAGCGGTCAATCGGTATATAAAACAAATCCTTTGCAGCAAATCAAGCTGCCATGGAAAATGAAATCTGGAGTGGACGGAAATGAGCACGAAGAGCAATAACGGAAGTAGAAGGCCGCAAGGTAAGGGACGGCAGCAGGGCGGAGAGGGACAACCTATGAGAGCAGGAGCTTACGGCGGTCAGCGTAATTCCGCGAGAAGAGCGGCTAGTCCTGCTCCAGATCTGAGCGGCCTGCCTGTGGCGAAGAATGAAGAATATGAAGCCGATATCGTCGGCATCGGGCACGAGGGAGAAGGGGTAGGCCGTGTGAACGGCTTTACCCTTTTTATTAAGGGAGCCCTGCCGGGCGAGCGGGTGCTCGTCAAGGTGATGAAGCTGAAGAAGCAGTATGGCTACGCCAAGCTGCTGCGCATCTTGAAGGCTAGTCCTGATCGTATTGATGCGCCCTGTCCGATCTACAGCCAATGCGGCGGCTGTCAGCTGCAGCATCTGAGCTATGAAGCACAGCTCCGCTTCAAGCGGCAGCTGGTCGTGGACAACCTGGAGCGGATCGGCAAGCTTCAGGTAGCGGGGAGTGGCGGGATAGCTGAGGAGCAGAGCGAAGAGAAGGCGGGGACAGTTTCTGGAGCGGAAGGGATCATAGTCCATCCGACACTAGGGATGGACGATCCTTGGCGATACCGCAACAAGGCGCAGGTGCCTATCGGCTTCGAAGCTGCCTCAGCAGAGCGGGAGGGCGGCCTGGTCGGGGGCTTTTATGCCCAGGGCAGCCACCGCATCATTGATATGGATGAGTGCCTCATCCAGCAGGAAAATAACGACCTCGTCGTAGCCGAGGTCAAACGCATCGCCCGCGAGCTCGGCATCCGAGCTTATAATGAAGAAACCCACAAAGGCCTGCTGCGCCACGTTGTGGCGCGTTATGGCTTCAATACAGGCGACATCATGGTCGTCCTCATTACGAACGGCGAAAGCTTGCCGCACGTGGACGAGCTGGTCGGCTTGTTGCGCCAGGCAATACCTGGCATCAAAAGCATCTGCCAGAACATCAACAAAGAGCAGACCAACGTCATCTTCGGCGACAAAACGAAGGTGCTATGGGGCGACGATGTGATCTACGATACCATCGGAGACGTCCGATTCGCGATCTCCGCGCGATCGTTCTATCAAGTGAACCCCGTACAGACCGAGGTGCTGTACGGCAAGGCACTGGACTTCGCCGGCTTGAGCGGCGAAGAGATCGTGATCGATGCCTACTGCGGTATCGGCACGATCTCGCTGTTCTTGGCGCAGCGCGCGAGCCAAGTGTATGGCGTCGAGATCGTCGGTGAAGCGATCGACGATGCTCGGCGCAATGCTCAGCTGAACGGCATCCGCAACGTTCAGTTCGAGACCGGCGCGGCCGAGGTGGTCATCCCCGAATGGCGTCGGCAGGGCATCGCCCCCGACGTCATCGTGGTTGACCCGCCGCGCAAAGGCTGCGACGCCGCGCTGCTCGACACGATCCTCGAGATGCGTCCATCTCGAGTGGTGTACGTGTCGTGCAATCCCTCGACTTTGGCGAGGGACTTGCAGGTGCTCGCGGTGGGCGGTTATTCCACCGTCGAGGTTCAGCCGGTGGATATGTTTCCACATACCGTTCACGTAGAATCGGTGGCTTTGTTGGTGAGGGATGGTACAGCGTATTAAAAGCCTTATATTTGCTGGATTTTTCAATGTGGTACAGATTTAATATATGAGTGGTACAGTGGACGAAATACAGGCTTGATGTAAAACTGATGTAAAAATCGATCAGAAATTAGCTCATATGAACCGAAGACGCCAGGAAACTCCTAGGCGTCTTCGGTTTTGTCCTTGTGTAGCATTAGATGTAAAGAATGATTCGAATTTATCAGCAGCAGCTTGGTCGGTAGTTCGAAGAGAGTGGCCGTATATGTTCATTGTTGTAGTTATGCTTCCGTGTCCAAGCCGATATGAAATGATTTTGACATGAACGCCTTGGTTAATCAGAATTGTAGCCGAGGTATGCCAGAGATCATGAAATAGGATGTACCGGAACCCGTTTCGTAATATTCCTTAAGCTCTTTAAGCGTAGAACTCGGTGAAGCAACTTTTCGAATGGATTTTTTTGTTTTTGGCTGTTTGACAATGATTTCATCTTAAAGGAGCATGAATCATGGTTTACGAAACATCCAAAACTCCAGAGTTGAAAACAAGAAGTATCCATTCAAGACCGAGCAACTCGCTCCTTCGCAAACCGGAAGTAAGGGCCAATATAATCATGATTCCTCCAGTGATACGGTTCAGATGGTTTTGCACATCATGAGATGATTGGGCTTTTCTTAATTATTTCCATTAAACAGCACGATTGATTATTTTTTTGATACGATGCTGAAATACGTTTGTTCCAGTGGCTAACCCCTTCACTTTTTTATCTCCGCGGCTACCTTCCTCTTTAAGCAGATCAAGAAAGTTCACGATGTGAAGAGCCTTGATTTCTTCCATCCTTCGTTGTTGAAAGTACGGAGGAATTCGGGTGTTGAAATTCGAGTTGTAAGTGTACAGTGTCTTGTGCCCCAAAATGTTTTACGGCATATTTACTGCGTCATTTTCTCAATAAACGTCCTTAGTAGTATGGCAACCTACTACTTTCGTTACTTCACTTTTATGCCTGAACTTCTACCATTCTTTGCCGGCATACCACCAAGAATTTGACCATCATGAAACGAAATTTACTGCTAAACTACGAACGTATATTTGCTGACAACTTTGTGTCTACAATATCCTATATCATAGTTATGTACTTATTGGAATTAAAAGTAGGATTTCTCATTGAGTTTGTCGAATTATAGGTCTTGAGTTCGGTATCCAAGACCTATTTGGAGGGGGATTTTCATGATTACAGACTACACAAGTAGGAAAAACGAAATACTAGCAGCCTATGAGCGCTTTGAAAACCATATTCATACTTTGACTCTTATTGCAAGGGAAGCAGAACTTCCAGATCCCACTGAACAACTAATGGCTTCTTTGAAAGATGCACAACAAAAAGCTGAAAGTATCCGTGCAGATCGTTTTAGACTTATGATTGCTGGTGAAGCCAAAAGCGGAAAATCCACCTTTATCAATGCATACCTTGGCGTGGAACTGCTGCCGATGGATGTTAAACAATGTACTAGTTCTATCATTGAAATAAAATATGGCGAGCGGTTGAAACTTAATTCCACGTATGCGGATGGCAGAACGGAGTCTATTGACGATGAAGTAGCCGTTCGCAGGTTTTTAAAAGAAAATGCTGCTCTTAATGACGAATGGCGTGATATTCCCGTTCCTACCATTAATCATGAAATCCTCGTGAAAGCGGGATTGAGGGGGAGGGGAAAAGGACGCGAAATTCATATTCCAGAAGGAGACATTAAAGACTTACTAGCTGCTCCAGAAGTGCAGGCAGCCAACATTCATAATATTGTTGACTACGATGCGAAAATTCGTCGGTACATTAAAGAGAAAAAAGATAACTGGAAAAATATCGTAACTAAAATAGAAATATTTTTTCCCTTTAAGGATGAACTCAAGGGTATCGAAATTATCGATAGCCCAGGTGTTTGTGCCCGCGGCGGAGTTGCGGAAATAACTTCATCTTACATCGAAAAAGCCAATGCCATTATTTTCCTCAAACCTATCTCGGGGCAGGCTTTGGAATCTTCGCAATTCAATGAGTTTTTGAAAAATGCAAGTGTGGAGCGTAATCGCGAAGCGTTATTTCTAGTGCTTACCCGTGCCACAAACGTAACTCCTGCAGAGCTTAACCTTCTTAAAGAAGAGGCGCACAAACAATTCAGTACAGGCATACTAAAAAAACGCAACATTATTATCGTCGATAGCAAAGCGGAGCTTTACGTAAATCGTTTTGGTTATGAAGAGAATGTTCAGGGTCAAATACTCTTGCTCAACGCAGAAGGTACTTTGGATGACTTTGTAAAAAGCATATGGTTCGATGCTATGGGAGACAAATCAGCGTTTCTTGATGGATTGCGCCAAAAGTCCAGATTTGACCTAATAAATGAGGCCCTATCTACGTTTGGTAGGAAAGCGCATTATATCGCTTTCAGTGAATTGCTTGGGGTTATAAGCAAGGTATATAACCGTGTATTAGGTGACCTGCAGTTCCAAATTGACATGCTCTGCCAAAAGGCTGAGGATCCAATTGAACTAGGAAGAAAGATAGAAGATATCAAAGAGGAACTGGAAAATATTAAATATAAAATGAATGTCGGCGTTGATGAAATAGTAAACAGTTATTCAGGTGAATTTAGTCCCATTAAAGAAAAGGCCGAATTCGCGGTGGAAAATTTCAAAAAAAAAGTCACAAGCATTGACCCTGATTCTGCAAAAGCATTTGAAGAGCTCGAGCGTCACTCTTTCCAGAAAATCGAGGAGTTCAAGTTGCTGCAGAAAGATCTTCAGCATGAAGTTGTGGAAAAATGTAACAAACTTTTGGTTGCTCTTAGTGATGCCAACATTATACCCTATACCTCCCTGGAACCGGATTTTTCTGAAGAAACATTTCGGCAAATCAAGGAGACTACTGAAAAGAGCTCTGTGGAAACCCGATCTTATGAAGAAGGATTAACATTTAAAGAAACAAAAACACACTCGGTATATTCTCAGCCTAAACACTTTGGGAATGTTAAAAACAATATATCTGAACGATTAAGAAGGATTCAGAATGATCTGATCGGTAATTTGGAGGATTTTATCGTTAATGTTGGAGCTCAATATATGTCCGAATTGAAGAAGAATTTCGATAAAAAAATATCTGAGTTGGAAGCGATCAAGAAAGCCAAAATGGATGCAGAACGTATTCAAGCAATTGTCGGACAGCTTGAAGATCTTAGAGCCGCATTTTCAATCGCAATAAGTGAGAACAATAAATTGAACGGTGGTATCAAAAAATATGAGCAGCCAAACCGTCTACAGTGAAATACTCAAACCCAAAATAGACAAAATGTTTCAAGATTTGCGTGCTAGAGTGTCGGAAATTATTTCTTACTCTGAAGATGTGCATCAAGCGGGACAAAAAATAGCTATTGCGGTAGCATCTGAAACTGCTACACGTAGTAAAACCATGCTTAGTGACATGTATGCATACTTGTCAAAGCAAGTATTACAATCAGCAGATTTCTCTGATGTAACGAGGAAGAACAAGTTTTACGAAGCAAACCTACGTAAAGAACTGTTTGATAAATATAGCTTTGAGTCTCTAGGTACGCTTGACTTCAAAGAGGTTAATCGTGTTTATGCCTCTCTTGCCGATTCTGCTGGAACTGTGGCGTTGGGCGGCATTCTTATCGTAGCCTTGTCGCCAGCGAGTTTGGCTATACCAATTGCTATAGTAGTTGCTGCTTCAGTTGCCGCATTCTGCGCATCTTATTACAAGGTCACTCCAAACATAAACAAAGGTAATTTCGACAAAGCGATAGACAAATACTTGTCTGATACAAAGCGCGATTTTACGAAGTGGTTCGATGAAATAGAAAGATACTTTGGATCTTGTGTTGATAATCTCATTCGCAGCTTTAATACGCAGGGAGAGTGACCTATGAGCGAAAGAGAAACCAGTCTTATCCCAAGCGACTTTGAAAGTGATACGAGGATTCTTGGCGAACAAACGGATAAGTTTTTACGGCTTGTTTATCCAGGATATTTGGTAAATAAAAGTCGGCTTTCGGACCAAATGTTTGAACGAAATGCTTCGTTAATGCTTGACGGCATGACGTTTTTTCGAATAACCCAGTGTTCTGTTGAGAATGCAGATAACGTATTTGCAAGTCTGAATGCGCGAATGGAAAAGTTGCTTACAGCACTACATTCAATAAATGTTTCGATGGGATACGGAATTATCAGCTATGGTGGTACGACCAATCTTGTTTTGTGCGTTTATTCGAGTGGCAATGTAAAATCCGTCGAAAATATTTTACAAGGAATGCTTTCGGGCGTCGAGCTCAAGGAGTTTTCACCGAACTTTCAAAAGCGACCAAGTGTTAAACGCAGCTATGGCATTCTATCCGGGGTACCAACTCTTTTCCTCAAAGAGCAAAAACAGACCTTCAGCCTGTCATCGATCATGCGTAGCCTCAACGGCACAGATTATACGTTGCTATTTCTTGCCAAGCCTGTTTCATCTGAAATAGTCATGCATGCGATTAGCGATCTAATTAAGGTAAGAGACAATGCATTTGCTGTAAGCAAGCGCAATATTTCGAGGAGCATAAGTACAACTGATTCGGAAACGCGCACAACAAACGTAAGTGATACCAAAAGCAGTAATGCTGGAAGTGCTTGGTCGGGAGGGGGGGGCCGCAATAGGCGCAATTGCTGGCAGTATAATTCCTGGGGTTGGAACGATAGCAGGTGCTGCTATTGGCGGGGGCTTGGGGACTATAATTGGCTCTGTTGTCGGGGGGAAAAGCCATACTGAAGGTTACGGCGAGGCAATTTCTAAAGCCGTAATGGGCAGTGAAGCGATTTCTGGAGATGTTCAGAACGGATTTGCCGTTGAACTGATGAATTATGCAGACAATGCTATAGAACGTTTGAAGTGCGGGCACAACAATGGCGTATGGCAAACTGCGATCACATATTCGGCTGATTCAGATATGGCGAGAAATATTATACAGGCGTGTCTGTGCGGTGAACTGTCTAAACCGGACCCGGATAAACTTCCTTTACTGACTTTTTCTCTAGGAAAAAATATGGATAATAATCAGGAATTGTTAATTCCTGATTTCTTGAATTCGGATATTCAAAGTCCTTTGTGCTCCTACATTAACTCGTCTGAGCTTGGGTTATTATGCACACTACCATCAGAGAGCGTTCCTGATTTTGAACTTCGCACAGCGAGACGTTTTCCGCTCATTAAAAGCTTGGAGTGTGAAGCGTCCGCGACGGTCGGCCATGTTGCAGATGGCAAGCGGATCATCGGCAATATGCCATTTTCATTCAGTTTAGCCGATCTCAATAAACATACCTTTGTTTGTGGTATTACCGGCAGCGGCAAAACAACAACGGTCAAGAAAATATTGATTGGGGCCCAAAAACCGTTCCTGGTAATTGAATCGGCGAAAAAAGAATACCGAAACCTTTCTCTTGAAACAACCGTGTATACGCTGGGCAAGCCGGAAATCAACTGTCCGCGTATAAATCCGTTTTATATTATGCCTGGCGTAAGTCCTGGGGCGCATATTGATTATCTGAAGGATTTGTTTAACGCTTCGTTTTCATTTTACGGTCCTATGCCGTATATTCTCGAAAAGTGTCTGCACAATGTTTACAAAAATAAAGGATGGAATTTGACGTTGGGCTTCCATCCGATGCTTGTCAATGAACGCAGCAATGTTGATTTTTTCGATATCAACTACATGCACAAACAGTACGCACTGCAGGCCCACCGCTTTCTGTTCCCCACTATGCAGGAGCTTAAAGACGAAATCGAACGCTATATTAAAGAGGAAATGGATTACGAGGGTGATGTAGCTGGCAATATCAAGACGGCAATTAAGATTCGGCTTGAAAACTTATGTATTGGCGCGAAGGGTTATATGTTTAATACATATGATTATTTGGATTTTGGAAAACTTTTGCAGGAAAATGCTGTATTCGAGCTTGAGGGGCTCGCCGATGACTCGGATAAAGCGTTCTGCGTTGGACTTATGGTAATTTTTATTAATGAGTACCGTCAAATCGTCAAAGAATCACACGGCAGCCGCAAACTGGAGCTTCAACACCTCCTCGTGATCGAAGAAGCCCACAGACTTTTGAAAAATGTGGATACGGAGCGTTCCAGTGAAAACATGGGTAACCCGAAAGGGAAGGCTGTTGAACATTTTACAAATATGATTGCTGAGATGCGGTCGTATGGACAAGGTGTAATAGTGGCGGAGCAGATACCGAGCAAACTGGCGCCAGATGTCATTAAAAATTCATCCAATAAAATCATTCAACGTATTGTAGCTGCCGATGATCAGCAGATTATTGCCAACACCATCGGGGTATCGCCGGAAGAGGCATTGCAGCTAGGCGCGCTCGAAACAGGGTATGCGTTGTGCCATAAAGAAGGGATGTCATTGCCCGTTTCTGTAAAAGTGCAAAGTGTTGATGATGTTTATGTGAGTGACGAAGCGCTCTACAATGTGGAAACTGCTGAGAGGATCAGACAAATAAACATCAGCATTGCGCGGAGCATTTTGTCTGATGGAGATTTAGCCAAGCGTAAATCCCTTGCTTTTCTTAATACATTGCTCATCGAGGAAGCACAGCTGGTGGTTGAGGCATGTGAGCTAATTCTATTTGCATTCGAAAGCTTTTTAAAGCGTAGAGATGCTGCAATGGTGCAGTGCAAAGATTACAAAACCATTTGTGCCACGATTCTTGCTGAAATGGTACAAGGGTTTCTAATTCGTGGTACTTATTCAGTAAACAGTCTTCCTAATGATGATACCGTCAGTCTTATAGAGAATCTTTTAAAGAGACCCTCAATAGATGCTGTAATATTGCTGAAAAATTCGCTTGCGAGACTGTATGGTCGAAATACTGAAATATATGCCAAACGTATCGTATCTGAGTTGATAAAGAGAAAAGGATCTCCCAACCTCGATTTATCTGCGACGATCGAAACATATTTTATCAAAGTTACTGAACAAACAAAACGTAGTATCTCATTGATTGGAGAGGAGCTATAAATGCCTGTAGGCGAAGAAATAAGAAGACTGAAACCTCAGTCCGAATCCACTTCGATGAATCTAGAACATGAAAATATTGAACCGAACAATCCCGATGCTCCAGAGTTTGATGAAGCAACTGATTTTAAAGGCAGGGTTATTGAGAAGCCAGACATACCATTTATTGAGAATACGTCATTTTCTTCATTAATTGAGCAAAACAGTATGGTTGAAACTAGACCGAATGATGTGGTAACTAAAACAGATAGCCTTGAGAATGAACGAACAGGTCTTAGTGAAGAGCAAAAGGCAGAAATTAGAGAAAAAACAGGATGGTCTGATGAAATTATTAATTCTATAAGTTCATGGAAAGAATATGAAATATACCAAAAGGCTGGACTGCAGGAAAGTGAAGTGAATGGTAAAAAATGTTTAATAAGAGATGATATTGATCTCGATTATGAGGATGAGGACGGCATCTCAAACCGCGAACGAATGAAACGCGGCTTATCACCAATTACTACTAACGGGGAGATCGTTGAGTTGCATCATATTGGTCAGCGTGCCGATTCGCCTTTAGCAGAACTTAGCCGAAGTGAGCACCGCGGCGGTGGAAACGATTCAATATTGCACGATAAAACGATAGCAACCCAAGTTCACGGCGAAGGCAACAATTGGAGTAGCGAGAAAACTCAATATTGGAAATCACGTGTAAGCTCTATTCGATAAGGGAGGGTATTATGTCGAACATTATTACTTCAATAAAAGCACTACCTGAGCTGCTTCAACTTGCTCCTGCTACGCAAATAGAAATTTCAGATGCCGAAATACAGTTGTGCTTGCGATTCGCTGATGAATATAGAACGTATCTCGCCGAATTCGGAGCTGTGCTTGCTGTTGGAGTAGAATTGACTGGTATTACAAAATCCAAGCGCCGACATGTGGTAACAGTGACGAAACAAGAATGGGAATTAAATCCGAATGTCCCGCACAACATGTATGTTATCGAAAATGTGGCGATTGACGGAATTGTTATATGGCAAGATAGTAACGGTTGGATATACCGATCTACAACGAACAACGCACCTATTAAAATTGCCGAAACGCTTGTGGAGTACTTGTCCAAATAGTAAGCTGCTAAACCTAAGATACCGAGCCATATTTGACGAGAGTTTCAAGAGCTAGATGCTTCCTATACTTATGAAGGTGCAGAAATGTCAAAAGGCCAGTGAAAAGGAGCTTGAAGAAGCGTTTTAAAAGGCGCTGCTAGATATGGAATCAGTAATCAATGAACCGAAGACGCCAGGATACTCCTAGGCGTCTTCGTTATTGTCCTTGTGCAGGTTTAGATGTAAAGAACGATTCAAATTTATCAGCTGCTGCTTGGTCGGCAGTCCGAAGAGCATGGCCATAAATGTTCATTGTTGTAGTAATGCTTCCGTGTCCTAACCGCTCTGAAATGATTTTGGCATGAACACCTTGGTTAATTAGAATTGTAGCCGAAGTATGCCGAAGATCATGAAATCGGATATACCGGAACCCATTTTTCTTAACGAACTGTCGAAACCAAAGATAGGGCCGTTCGTGATGGAATGGTTGTCCATCGGTATGTGAAAACATAAAAAACCAATCACCGCCGCGCCACGCATCCCCAATGTCATTTCGTTCTTTCAATCTATAGTCATAATATTCCTTTAGTTCCTTAAGCATGGAGCTTGGTAATGCAACTTTACGAATGGATTTCTTTGTTTTAGGCTGTTTCACGATGACTTTACCTTTCAGAGCATGAATCATGGTTTGTGAAACATCTAACACACCGGTGTTAAAATCAAGATGCTTCCATTCAAGTCCAAGCAACTCACTCCGTCGTAACCCGGTTGTAAGAGCTAATGTAATCATTATCCTCCAGTGATAAGGTTCACGTTGTAAGGCTCGAAGCATTTGTTCTACTTCTGCTTCGTCGTATGGGATAATCTCTTTTGAATCCACTTTTGGTTTTTGCACATCACTGACCGGATTTCGTTTGATAATTCTCCATTCAACTGCACGTTTTAGAATGTTTTTTAAGATACGGTGATTAATTTCAATCGTTCCGGAGGCTAACCCTCCGCTTTTTTTATCTCCGCGGCTGCCTTCTTTTTCAAGTTTATCAAGAAAATCTACAATATGGAGGGGTTTGATATTCTCCAATTGCATGTGCTGGAAAGCAGGAAGAATACGAATTTTTAGATTGGATTCGTATGTATACAATGTTTTATAGCCCAGATGTTTAACAGCATATTTATCCCGCCATTCTTCAACAAATGCTCCGAATGTCATCTTCTGAGGTGCGATATATTCACCAGCCTCAACCTCTTGGCGAAATTTTGCATATTCGCTTTCAGCTTCTCTTTTGGTTCGGCAATGAACAGTTTTTGTGCGACGTATATACAATCCTTGGTGGTCTTTGCCTAAACTAACAGTCAGGAACCAAGAATTGTCCCCGCGTTTTTGGATGTTAGCCATTTAATAAATCACTCCATTACTCGAATGAGGTTAACCATCAGCAGTTATACCTGCATTTTTTCCATTTATCTGATAGAAGAAACATTGTTGATACGGATAATACGGTTTCATAATTAATAAAGGCACCCAAAGTTTAACGGGAGCCCAAAGACCAACCTATCCAATTGCAACAAGACAAGCGATCATCGAGAACAAGCTTTCAGCTGTCATTCTCGATGATCGCTTTTTACCAGTGACCACGCTTAGTCACGAAGAACAGTATCCCCTAGAAAAGATCTAATCATACTTATAATATGGACGCAGGTAATAAATTGTACAGAGCTTTTCTGTAGGTTCTATGGGAATTAGCGAGTTTGAAACTATTGCTTGGTAATTGAGCATTCTGACGGTAATATATAGACTCCTCAAATTTAACTGTGAGAGACCAGTCGCATTAGCTAATCTTGTTTCCTTTCTTCTCAGTACGTATGGACTGGTTGGAACGACAAATTCCGAACCTTTCCTATATTTTAATAAATAATTTATCATTGAACCGGGTATAGGAAATTGGTTATATTTATATTTCCCTTGAATGTGAATTATCTTTTTTCGGATATCAATCTGATCCCAACGCAAACAAACAATTTCAGAAAAACGTAGCCCGATCAAGCTTAGAAACATAGCTGATAATAATTCTTGGTCATTTTCTTGTGCCCATTTTATTGCGAGGCCTATTTCTTTAGCATTTAGACAATTGTTTTTTTTAACCATAAACCAAATCTCCTCTGTGCTATTTTTGTTTTCATTTTTTTTGTTCTATTCGGTCCTAAAAGAGTGAGGGTTATCTTATGGTTGATAAATTAATGCACTGTTATTATCCTTCTGAGCCAGGATCTTCGCTAAGTCATTCAATGGCGGGATATAACGTAATGTTGTAGCCATTATCTGATGTCCGAGCTGCCTTTGAATTTCGACCATATTCATCCCGACTGATTGCATGAGATAGCCGGCTGTACGTCTCAAGTCATGAGGAGTTACGGTCCTGGATAAATTTGCCCCCATGCATAAATTCTTTAGAATTACACGTAACGCTTTATCGGTTAGTGGTTTATTTTTCCGAAAAAATAGCTTGTCATTTCCGTTTTCCTTCCAAGCGATATAGTTCGGATGATTAATATACCGTCTAAGTTCTTCAGATAGAGCAGTTGTGATGCTGGTAGAACGAGCATCATTTTTTTGTCCTTGTATAATCAACACCATCCTGCTCTCCAGGTTAATACTTGTTCGAGAAATAGATCTAATTTCCGAATTTCTAACCCCAGTAATTAGCATGAACCAGATCAAAACGAATTCCTGACGAAAGAATGGATCTTTTTTTAAGGCAGCACCAAGAAGAGCAAGGCATTCTTCTTTTGAAAGTGCAGTATTTTTGATCGGCCTGTTGTAATATGGATTTGGATAATCCTCCATCGGATTATGTTGAATTAACTCCATATCGTATAGAAATTTAAAAAAATTCTTTAACGAACTGATCGCATTGTACATAACATTCTTCGTTGCCTGATAATCTACGCGAAGATACTCTACGAATTGGTCGATAAAGTATTGCTGAATGGGACGAAATGAGCCTGGATGTTTTTGGCTGGCATGGAACCTGTCGAAATCAAGCTCGCCTTCAAACCCTCTCAAATGTAAATACTTTTCGAATTTTCGTAGGTCACGTTCGACATATTTCTTCGCTGTAAGATCTACATGCTCATACCAAAATCTATAGTACTTCGATTCAAATAATATGTTGTTCATTTCGGATCACCTAGAAAAAATCACTGACTTTTAGATTTCCTAGCGGATGTTGATTGATCACTTTGACAAGCATGCTGTCAAACATTTTAAGATAAACGAGCGTTGAACTGAGCCATTTGTGTCTAAGAAACTCCTGAATGGTGTATATATTTACACCGGACTCCAGCAAATAAAGGGCAAATGAATGACGGAGGGAGTGAACAGATAGCTGATAAACGCGTTTGTCATCCTCCGTAATCGATGACGCTTCATCAATGAGACTGCTAAACATTTTCTGGATTGTACTCTCATGCAGCGGTGAGACCCCTTTTTCGTCGGAGAATACATATCGTTCAGTATAATCAGGCGAGTGCTTAATAGCGCCGTATCTGAAATTTACATATTTACACAACAGCTCAAGCGAAAAATTAGTAATTTTACATGGAGTTTTAAATTCCTTTTCGCCCTTTGAACGAATGTAAATCTCTTGCGTTTGTGGTTTTATATCCCCAATCTGCAGAGTACATAATTCACTGAGGCGAACCCCGGTCCCGAGGAATGTCCACAGAATTATAAAGTTTCGATGGGATTCACGACCTAATCTTGCTAGCATCATCAGCTCATCAATTTGTTCTTTGGTGAAAGCACGAGGTACACGTCTTTTATCAACTTCTACTTTCAAGACCCGCTTTAGTTTATCTATGTTCTCTTCATAGAAGTTTTTAAGAATGGTTCGCAAAAAGCTTCTCAAAAATGCAGCCTTTTTACTTCGTGTATTCTTATTTTTCACTGGCGTTAGATAATCACTTAAAAATCGAGAGGTGCAGATCGTTTTGAAATCCGGGTCTTGATCGAAATGTTGGTTACAGAATTTGATAAACAAATTCATTTCATAGCGGTAAGCTATTTGTGATTTCTCTGCAAGTTCTGTAAAGGAATCACTCGAAAAATAGAATTCGACTGCATCGGAGAGCATTACATGCTCTGCAGGTTTTTCGTTGTTAGTGACTTTTGGAATCCAATCCATTTGGTTTAAGGCATGCAGAAATTTATGGGGTCCGTAGGCTTCGGCTATTTCTTTAATCTTATCCTCTAATAAGAGGTCCATTTCAAATTCCTTATCGTAAATAGGCATACTCATTTACCTCCTTGGTACGAATAATCAAGCTTGTTAATTTCTTGAGAAAGCCAATTCGTTTTCTGATTTAGGTGGGTATACAAACTAACCGTATCCATCCTAACAACCCTGGAAAGTGCTTGAAGTGCTTGTGGTGGCGGGCTTTGGCCTGCTAGATTAGTCACGAAACAGTGGCGGAACAAATGCAGTCCACCAGAGAAAGCCCAGCCAGCGATAAGACTGTATAATTTGTAGTTGTTTTGAAGTTCTCGTGTACTCTTTTGTGGATTATCGCCAAATAAGTACTTTGACGTTGAAGTAATGCTCTGGAAAATTTCTAAATCACGATATAGTTTTCCCGCCAGCGGCAGTTCGTGATGTTTTCCGCCTTTGCTGTGAATACAAATCGTTCGGATTCCCATGTTAATGTCATTCCACGATACTTGCGAGACTTCCATAGAGCGCAATCCAAGTGTGAGCATGAATTGAAAAGCGATACACTCCAAAAGTGGATTTTCGGAATACATTTCAATCACATTAAAAAACGCAATGATCTGTTCTTCAGTAGGCAGGTTTCGGAAACGATATCGAGACGCTTTGATGGATTTTATTTTCTTTGCTGGGTCTGGAAAGCCGAAAATTTTTTGCAAAAATAGAAAGAAGCTTTTAATCGCATAGATGCATTCACTGATGGTGATTGAGCTGTACTCTCCTTTTCGTTGTTTCTTCAGAAGGTAGGAGCGAAATTCCTGTAGGTGCATCTCTTTAATAGATAAGATTGGAACTGTATGCAATTCACACGCTGTGAAATCCTTCATAGTGTTAACTAGCCAAAACAGCATTGAATTGATGTGAGTTATGACTCTTGCTATGGTAAGTTCGGATTTTCCTTCTTTTGTTAACTGCTTCATATACATTTCAATTTTCGGATGAACTGGTTTTCCTTTACGTGTTCCTAGCGGAGTAAACAGAAGGCGATATTTTTCTGTATCGTGCATGGTAGTCTGTTTGGCATACTGAACTACAAACGCTATGAGATTTTGCTTTCTACCAGTTGTTGCAAATGATTTTGATAAATACGTCAAGACTTCATTATCCATAAGTTGCTCATCCAAAATTTCACTGATAGGTATCTTTAGATACGCAGCAATTTTTTGTGCCAGTTCTCGGGCCATGATATACTCGTTATAAAAAGCAAAGGCATCATTCGTCATCTTCTGATAGAGATAATCCTTTAAGACTTTTGTTGGAATATCGAGTATTACTTTGTTTTCCCATATCCAGTGGTTGATTCCTTGACGTCCAATGTGGATATTGACCGGTGTTTCTGACAACTCAAAACTGTTCGCGTACAGCATGTTCTCAATCCTCGCTCGGGTTATTTTTCTAATATCATGATCGTCACCGCAGCGAGTAAACATACCTTCATTGAGAAGAATCTTTTCGGCAAAAGAAGCATTCTGCCGAAAAGATTCTTGTTTTTTTGTGGATTCCAGATCATTGATCTGGTGAGGGATTTGGTTCGAAGGTTTTGTTTTTTCGAAGTGATCCACCTGAGTTTCCTCCATTCATGTCCTTTTGATACTTAGCATTGACACGAATGGGGTGGTGGTCCGTTTTTCTTAGTTCAACTAAATTGGGCGATAATTTGAAGACTTGTTACGGCATCTATTTCAGACTGTGGTATTCCGTATTCTCCCGATATTCCTTCAGTTCGTGAAGCATTCCTTCGTATGGAGGTAATGATTCGTTTTTAGGGATGATGACCCATAACGCTCGCTTGGCTGGCGGCTTAAATGGACGATATGTTGTAATTAGGTGTTTAGCCATCGGGAACAGTTTCAGAAGTGCTTCCCGAAGTAACTTATCGATTATAGGCTCGTGATTCAGATGAAATTCAAAGTAATCAAACTCGGGGTACGTCGTCACCCAGCGTCCGGTTAAAGCAGTTGATTCCTCTTGGAACAACTCTGGGGCATTGATAATCACGTATCCTCTTATGCTCAATACTTTTGATCTTTCGTTCGCCAGATCATTAAGGTGTATTTTTCTAGATACTCTTTCTTCAAAGTACTCCGGTGATTCAGAATAAGAATATGGATCAGGAATCTCATAATTTACAAGCTGCCATGGGTGCTCAAATAGAACGCTAAGTTGAAATGGCCGCGGCCAATTTGGCTTGGTAGATCCATTAAATAGATTACTGACTGCACCACTTGATAGATCTAGCTCTTCCATGATATTTGCTCGTTCGAGTCTGTAGAGGTTAGCACATAACTCCCGCCTAAAATTAAGGCTTGGATCTTTCATCAGCCTTTCCCAGTGCTCTTTAGAACTTTGCAAAATAAGCAATTCATAATGCCAAAGATTTAGAATCTTATTTTTTGCTTTAACAACTGCACTTTCTATGGGCTCTTTCTTCTGTGTCTCAATTAAGTATATGTTATAGTACTTGTGTACTTCGCTGCGATTCGTCTTATACATTATTGGATCAAGTGTCATATGATCATCACCACTAACCATGATATCGCAGTTTTAGGAGTGCTATTGAAATTCTTAGTCCGACTAAGAATTCGTAAATCGGTCGTATAAAAGGAAATATTTGATACTATCGAGTACACCTCCACTAAAATTAGTCCAGGAACTTGAATCTTTAAATATCCATCCAAATTGAAAACACCTTGTACCTAATCCCCATCAAAAGCTTTATACAACGTGAAATAGTAGGTTTAAATCATCCTCAGTCAGACTAAGGATTCCAAGGAAAAGCAAAGCAGTGAGCATACTGATTAATAATGAGTTTGAGTAGAACACCTCCAAGGGAACGAAGTTTTTTATTATGGTTGCAGGTGCACTGTATGTGAACCGATTCGTGTAAAAATTAATTTGCACATTAAAAACACCTTGAGATAGATTGCTCAAAGTGTTTGCAATTGCAATGTTTAAAAATTATTAGCCAGATCAGGGAGAATTAGGAAGGCGAGTTTTGAATTTAGGTTCTCCGCATGTAATCACGAATTAGGTATGCTTAAAGAGAGCATAACTTTAGCCGCTAGGAGGAGCGTAATTACAGCTTGGTGCTGTTTTGGCCTGTGGAGAACAGGCACGAGCATGAGGAGAGCTCGCATGATAAGTGTAGGTACATTTTAACAAAAAAATAATTAGAAATATAGAAAAGGAATGATGTAATTTGAAAAAAACTTTTACTGTTTCTGAGGTTGCCCAGTATTTGAATGTATCAACCGATAGTATCTATGCAATGGTACGGGAAAAACAAATTCCTCACGTTAGAATTCGAAGAAGAATAATTTTTTCTATTGAAATAATAGAGGAATGGCTCCGGAATCAAGGTGGAATTTAACATGGAAAACTCGTAAGCTATCTTTATGAATCGGAAAGAGGGTGATTGTTTTGGAAAAGGAAATCAATGTATTAATTGAATATTTTGAACGGAACTTGGAGGAGTTGCAACAAGAGCTTCAATTGAACCCTGACAATGAATTTTTAAAAGGAAAGATCGCCGGCACCAAGAATGCACTAATTATTTGCCGTATGTACAATAGACCCGAAGATGATCATCAAATAGATATAATAATTGATACTCCGATGTAATGAGAAACGTGTGTTATAATTATTACCAAATGCCGATACTTAAGGAACAAGGATGGTGATGCAAATGAATCAATTCAAAGACATCCAGAAACTAATTAAGCTTACGGGTGATCGAGCTAAGTTAGATGCCAAGGCAAACGAGACATACATTGTATATAAAACTGCAGAAGGCCATATTGTAAAGGAATACAGTAACGGTAATGTTATCCCTGTGCCTGAAAAGGACGGTTCTCATGCATGATCCGACTCCCATCATGTACGTTTTTGCAGGGAACAATGGGAGCGGAAAAAGTACAATCCGTAATCTAATTGTTGATCGGCTCGGAATCAGTGTTAATATTGATCCCGATGCCTTGGCCCGAGGAATCGATTCAATTAATCCGGAAAGCCGAAAAATTTCTGCAGGGAAAGAGGCTATCAAATTAGCTAGGGACTGTATTCGTAACAAACGTGATTTCTCAGTTGAAACAACATTGGCCGGAGGCAATGTCATTCGTCTCATGCATGATGCTAGGGCGAATGGATTCGAAGTTTCGATGTTTTATGTTGGTCTGGGTGATTATCAATTGAATATCGAGAGAGTAGCGGTTCGTGTTAAAAATGGCGGACATCACATTCCTACTGAGGATATTATCAGACGACATGACACTTCCATTCAAAATTTACTTTCTCATCTACATTTAATCGACCATTTGATTGTTATAGATAACAGCCATACAGAAGGTGTAATTATTCTGGGTGCAGATAACGGTTCAATAACATATCGGTCGGATTCCCTTCCTCAATGGAGTGAATCGATTGAGCATAGATTACAATCCTTGTAAGAGCAGCCAGGAAATTTGGGCTGTTCTTTTTGAATACAAATGAAAGAATTTCTTCATAGATTCCCTCAACCATGATACGATAACACTAATGAGTATTACCTATTATGGAAAATTGAGGGGATCGTCATGATCGACAAAGTCATTCGCATCTTTAATATCATAAACGCAATACAGGCAAACCCTGGAATTTCGGCAAAAGATCTAGCTTTCAAATGTGATGTAAATATTCGTACCATTTACAGAGATATGGATATTCTCGAGCTAATTGCCCCGGTCTCTAGAGAGGGCAGAGGAACCGGCTACCGATTTATGGGGAAATTCTTTCTTTATCCACTTAACTTTACTGAGCAGGAATCGCTCGTATTCTCCTTGCTTCCCTCTATGCTGGATAAGGATAAGCTCCCTCCTGGGTTCGATACCGCTTATGACAAGGTTATGGGAACGCATCGCAAGGAAAAGTCTCACTTGAATAATATCATCGAAGATATCACAGGGATTATTCAAATGGGTACACCCGCGTATCGAAAAGAAAGTCCAAATTTCTTACAACCAATTATCCAAGCTATTTTGGAGCAGAAGACGATTGATACCGTTTACCATACTCAATCCCGAAATGAAACGACTGAACGAAAAATTGACCCTTATTATCTCGTTCCGCGCGACCAGCGGTTTTACTTAATCGGTTATTGTCATTCAAAGCAAGGGATCAGGACATTTCGAATTAGCCGGTTTCAAAAGGTGGAGATTATGGATCAGCCTTTCGATAAAGGCGATTTTAATATCAAGCAATACTTAAAGAATACTTGGTCTGTTGATCGAGGAGAAAAGAATATTACGTTCAAAGTCCGGTTTAATGCCGAAGCAGCCCGCTACATCAAAGAAGAAGAGCTGTTTGTACATCCGCGAATGAAGGATGAGAAAGATGGCAGCCTTATCTTTGAAGTAACGGTTAACAACGAAAAAGAGTTTCTACGATGGGTTTTGCAATATGGGGATTCTGCAGAGATACTGGAACCTAAGGCGGTTAGGGAATCGCTCAAAGAACAATTATTACAGTGGATCAGAATGTATCAAAAATAATGATGAAGTATACCGACGATGTACTGGAGGCTGTAATCATGCATTCTGATGTGTGGAATCAAATAATCGAACGGGCTAAAATTGAAGCTTTTGAGATTCATACTGTTCCACAAAACAACAGGGCACCTTTATGGTTTAGAATTAGTACGGATGGAAATACAATCATAATCAGTCAGGCCAAAGATAACGTCCCTAGTTCAACTTTGAAAATGCCCAGGACGATTTCGTTTGAAGAGTTCGACAGGATATTTCCTTATTACCAATTACGGCTTAACGGAGCGTCAGTAAGTCAAGAAGCAGTTTGTAAATCTGTCAATACCGTTTACATTTACGGATTAATCGCAGATGCCCTTTCGCGCTAGACAATACTACAGCATAATGAATTGAAGTACCTCGCGGAATTACAAGCGAGGTATTTCGTTTTATAGAACGTATATTCGCTGACATCCTGCTGTCCATACGTAGTTTTACAATATGGATAGTCTTAGGCAGAATAATCCATAACATCACATAAAGATAGTCCGAAATTCCCCCTTCATTTCCGCATTGTGGAAGGAAAGGAGGTGTATTTCAGAGAATTTAGGTATATTGGATTATTCGTAAGGGGGCTTTAACATGGATCTAATCGATCGGTTGTATCAGAAAATCAACGAGGCTCCATTGTCTCCGAAAGTGTTGTTGGCCAGATCCTATGCCCAAGGACACCAACTGCTCGAGCAGATATGTAAGCGTTACGGAGCTATTTTTAACGTAGAAGTGCAGACTCTTCGCGGAATAGTGACCGCAAATACAAAGTCAGAGCTGTTTCGCAGAAATATCAGTCTGCTTGATGAGGGGCAGGCTGTTTGGGTTGTCCGTGAGTTGATGAAGCAGTTAGCCATAGAGAATCCGATGAATTATATAAACGAGTCCATGTTGAAGCCTGGTATCGTGAATCAAGTGAATCGTGTTATATCAGATATGAGGTTGGCCGGTCTTCGTTCTGATGAAGTGAAGGCGGAGTGTTTCACGAATCTGAATAAAGGCGAATATTTGAAAAGATTGCTAGCATCCTATGAGACGTTTCTGTGGGAAAATGGCCGATCGGATGTTGCCGGATTAGGTGACTACTTGAAACCAGGAGGGGACGAAACCGTCTATCTAGCGCTTGCACCAACAGGGTGGACATTTGTGGAGCGAAATATGATCCACAAGCTGTCGGGGGATCGTCTCTGTTTACTTGATTCGGATGTTCCATTTTATATAAATGAAGATTTTTCAACCAATAGATTCACGATGTTTCGCGCGACCGGAAGTCTATCGGAAGTCAGAGAGGGATTTCGAAGAATACTATCGGACCATGCGGCTCTTGATCGGATGGAAATCATTTTGTCTGATTATGAGCATTATGCACCCATTATTCACTCGCATGCCGAAGCACTGGGCGTCGAATATACACTCTCGAACGGGCTGCCGATTGTATTTTGTGATGCTGGGAAAGCGGTTGTAGGTATACTTGATTGGATTGCAGAAGGTTTCCCGGTAAAGAGGCTTACGGAAATGCTGCGACATGGTTATATTTCGTTTTCAGATGAACGCTGGTCTCGCACCGAATGGATTCGCTTGCTGGAGAAGTCCGGTATTGGTTGGGGGAGAGAAAGGTATCTTGCTTTACTTCGTCCAGAACGACTGAGTGAGGAAGAGCGGGAGCAAGGCACTGCTTTATTTACTTACGTGAAAGATTGGTTTGATCAGCTGCCCGAAGGCAATGAATGGAATCCACGTATACTGTTAGAGTGGATGACGGATTTTGTTCAGAGATATGTGCCGGCACGGTCACTGGATGATGCAAATGTAGGAGCAGCGTTGAAGGAGATGACGAAGAGATACTCGGCAAGTCCATCTGAACCAATGCCGATGGATTTGGCTGTCCAGTACGTGAAAGAGATGTTAGCTGGGATTCGTATTCGCGCCACGGCAACACCAAAACCGGGTTCGATTCACATTAGCTCTCTACATAACGGTGGATGGAGCGGGAGAGAACGGACTTGGATCTTGGGTATGGATGAGAGAACTTGGAGTATATCTGCAGTACAAGACCCTCTTCTCTTGGACCAAGAACGTATTACGCTATCTAAGCACTTGGAGTCTGCCAAGGAACGTGCGAAGAATGTCAGGAGCGAACGTGAGTCCCGACTGTCGCGAATTCGAGGCGAGATATGGTTAAGCTATTCTTCTTATGATATAGGGGAGCAGAAGAGCAACAGCCCTGCTTTTGAAATGCTTCAGGTTCTGCGGTTGCAGTCAAGAGATTCGTTATTAGATTTTGGAGTATTAGAGCATTCACTAGGTGAACCTTACAGTGTTATGGATATCATGCATGCATCCGAGTTAGCTGCTCCGTTTGACGGAATCGATGCGTGGGCCCGACTGCTCCAGGAACCAAATGGCAAACCCAAGGATGGATGGCAGGCTATGATGGAAACGTACCCTGCTCTTGCCGCGGGTTATCAAGCCCTAACTTTCCGATTTGGTGAGAGGTTATCAGCCTATGACGGTTGGTTGGAGAGCGGCTTTTCTACAAGTGCTCACGGCTTAGATGACGTTCAACGCCGCGATACAATTAGTGTAAGTCAGTTAGAGAAGTATGCGAGCTGTGGGCTGCAATACTATTTTTACTATGTCTTGAAGCTTCGTCCGAAGGAAGTCTCGGAATTCGATCGGACCCGCTGGCTGCAAGCAAGCGAAAGAGGCTCACTGCTGCATGACATTTTCAGACGGTATTTAGAGGACGTTACGGACAAAGGTACGAAACCGGCCATGCATGACAAAGGCCGATTACTCGAAGTTGTGGAAGCGGTGATCCGAGAGAATGCTCTATTAATCCCTGCCCCAAATCAGCATGTATTCGCCAAGGAATGTGAAGAAATTCGGCGTGATGTGGAAATCTTTTATCTCCATGAAGTCGGTAGAACGGATCAACCATGCTTCTTCGAGTTAGAGCTCGCGACGCATGATGGAGAGCCCATGGAGATTCATTTGCCCGGAGGCATTCATTTTAAGCTGAAAGGCTTCGTCGACCGGGTCGATCGAATAGGACCTCACGAGTACCGGATTATCGATTATAAAACGGGCAGCACTAGCAAGTACAAGGCTGCTGAATATTTCAGCGGCGGAACACAGCTACAGCATGCTGTATATTCCATTGCTGTAGAGCAGTGGCTTCGCGAAACAGGGATGGACTTCGAAGCCAAGGTGACGGAGGCGGAATACTATTTTCCAACTGAGCGTGGGCGCGGCGAGAATGTAAGACGAATTCAGAATCGCAGAGAAGACCTGGCTACCATTATTGCAAAGCAGCTGGAATCTCGGAATCGAGGGATTTATGTCCCAGCTAAAGATTTGATGGTCTGTGGGTGGTGTGATTACCGAGCCGTGTGCGGATCTCATGCGGAGTGGATGGCGGGCAAACGTGATTCGTCTGTAAATGCTGATATTCTAAGCACGCTGCTGGAGGTGGAGAGTCATGACTGAGTCATTCGGCTTTACGGCACCTGCAGATCAAGCTGACCGCGATCGGATCCTTACGGATTTAAATACGACTTTGCTTGTTGAGGCAGGGGCTGGATCGGGTAAAACGACCAGCTTGGTTGGCAGGCTTCTGGCATTGATCGAATCCGGCGTTAGTGTCAGTCAAATCGCGGCTATTACTTTTACCAATAAAGCTGCAGACGAGATGAAAGAACGTTTCCGACTGGCGTTGGAGAAAGCATATCGAAGATCATCGGATGCTTCTTTAGTTCGGGAGCGGTTGTCCGAAGCACTGGGAAATCTTGATCTGATCTTCATCGGAACCATCCATTCGTTCTGTGGATCGCTATTGCGCGAGCGTCCCATTGAGGCAGGGCTGGACCCATCATTTGTAGAAATGGACGAAGTAAGCGATAAGCAATTCCGCTCGAGTTGTTGGGATGATTACATGGCTGAGCTGGATGAAGAAGCGCGGTTACAATTCGAAGAGTTATTGTCGCTGCGTGTGGATGTTAATACCCTTAGAGACGTATTTGATCGTGTGTCTTTGTTTACTGATGTTGAGCTTCCTTGCGAGGAGCGGGAGCGGCCCAATTTTGATCGAATTCGGGAAACTCTGCTTCCTTTGCTCGATGCTGCAGCGCCCTTTATTCCGACGGTGGAGCCTGAGAAAGGCTGGGATACGGTACAGAAGCTTGTTCGACAGACGCATCAGAAGATGCGCTACATCGACTTGTCGGATGATATGCGAATTCTCGAGATCGCAAAGGAGTTTGACCGCAAGCTCGACGTGACGCTGAATAGGTGGACATCCAAAGAACATGCCGGCGAGATGAAAAAGCTTTTTCCCGATTGGCAGATCAACGTACTTTTTCCGTTCCTTCAGGAATGGCGTGAATATATGTATCCGAAGCTGATCCGCTTCGTGCGGCCTGTACTTGATCATTACAAGACACGCCGATACGCCGCGGGAAAACTGAATTTCCAGGACTTACTCATGGAAGAAAAAAAGAGAGAGAGTATGAAAGAAAAAGATGTTGGATAATTTTAGAGATTATATAGATTAAAGAAGAATTTTAATAAGGGAGAAGGGGGGTGGGGGGTTTAGAAAGAAGGGGGGGACAGAAAATGTTTGGGGGGGAAAATCAATATATAGGGGGGATATTGTATTAAAGAAGTCAAGGGGATCCAGAAGTGCCAAGGTTGAAAAAAGATACCTCAGGCTGTCAAGTATAGTCAGCGAATTTCCAGAGTTCTGTACATTCTCATCCGGCAGATTACATAAATGGGGCCGTTTGTTCATTGCATTGTCCTTTCGGCATAAATGGTGAGTTTGTCGGCAAATTCCGTCGCAAACGCATACCAGCTGCGTTCGTGAAGATGGAGACACGTGCGGACAACCCCAAAGGCGCTCGTAAACCGCCACATGGGATATATGTTCTTAATTATCCCAAAATGCCGGGAGGCAAAGCTGCCGTCGCACAAACAGATGCTGAGCAGATTGCAAGATATATATCGTGGGCGTGTAATAATGGTAATTTGCAGATTGTAGATCGTGATAGAGGAAACCGAAATGCGGTTCCGAGTGATTTTCTGATTTTGACGAAAACGAGGGAGTTCATCCACCTGTATGCAGAACAGTTGGATTTGTTCGGAGTACCGGCTGATACTTCGGGCAGTACGACGGTCTATGAGGAACTGCTCGCATTATTACAGCTGGTACGGATTTTAAAAAAAAGAGAAAAAAAAAAACACCCCCCCTCCTCTCTGTGGGGGGGGGGTGGTGGTGGGGGGGGGGGGGGGGTTATGGTGGGATGAGGAGGGGGGGGGTTTTTTTTTTTTTTTTTTTCTCGCAGCGGGGGGGGGGGGGGGGGGGGGGGGGGGGGGGGGGGGGGGGGGGGGGGGGGGGGAGAAAAAAAAAGGGGGGGGGTGGGTGCGGCCAACAGCACCCCCAGCCACCACCCGCGGCGGGGGGGGGGTCCGCGGGGGGCCGGGGCGGGGGGGGGGGGCCCGGGCGGCGTGGGGGGGGGGGGGGGGGGGGGGGGGGAGGGGCAACCGTTACAGGGGGGGCCCGCGGGGGGGTCAAGGCGGGGGGGATTGTGTCGGTTGATTGGGGACAAACTCGGGGGGCGGGGGAGGGAAACATCGAGCCTTTACGCTGGCGGCAACCAGGCTGTCCGGATTATGAATCTGCATAAAGCCAAAGGACTAGAAGCGCCCGTAGTCTTCTTAGCCTGTCCCTGCGGGGAGTCTGATCATGATGCGACGCAGTATATAGATCGTTCCGCAGATCCGGCTGCAGGTTACTTTACGATAAGTAAATCAATCGGAGAGTTCAAAACGGAAGTGATCGCTCAACCCTTAGGATGGGGTGAGATGAACGAACGAGAGCGTGCTTTTTCCAATGCAGAGAAAGATCGGTTACTTTATGTCGCGGCTACACGCCCGAAGCAGATGCTCGTTATAAGCTTGTATCCCGATCAACAGGCGAAGTGCCCTTGGACACCGCTCGTAGATGGGATGGATCTCGCACGCGAACTTGATGTGCCGGCGATGAAGCTAGAGAAGAAGACGGAGTTGACCGAGGGACCGGAGTTGCAAAATGTCGCGGAAGTTCGAAAGATGAGGCTGAATGCGATTAGTGAGCCTACTTACGCAGTCTTATCTGTCACCGGCCAGACGAAAGCAGCCGGCGATACACCGGAATGGTCCGCGGAAGGCAGAGGAATGGCTTTTGGAAGTGTCGTTCACCGTACTATTGAGATGCTAGGCAAGGGATTGCCGGAGTCGGAACTTGAGGACACCATACGCTTCTTAGCGGATGAGGAAGGCATGGCTGAGGAGCTCATAAGCGAAGCCGTTCGGGTTGTAAGAAGCGTAATCGCCAGCGAGCTCTGGCAGCGCAGCCTGCGCGCTCGCCGCCGCTTATTCGAGGTGCCGCTGATGATTCGAAAGAATGCCGACCGAATCGGCGGATTTAGCGATGCTGGGAGTGCAGCATCAGAGGTTGCGGCTGCATTGGAAGGTACAGGTTCAATTCAGTATGCCTATGTTCGTGGAATCATAGACTTCCTCTTCGAGGAAGAGGATGGCTGGGTTATTGTTGATTTCAAGACGGATAGCGTAACAGAAGAGAAATTGCAAACCTTCATTGATTACTACCGGCCACAGGTTCAGGTTTACGCTTCGGAATTGGAGCAGACTTTTGGTTTCAAGATTAAAGAAGCTGGATTATATTTTGCCCAGTTAGGAAGATGGGCAACATGACGCCTTAAGTGAAGGATAACAGGTTCACTTGTCGAATTATAAACCTATAGTCCTATTAGCATGGAAACTAGAACTTGCATTCAGAGGAGTTAACCTTATGGTTGAGAAACTTGAGCAATTACATGCTGAGATCTCAAGTTTGAGTAATCAGAGATATAAAGTTTTTTTCCTTCTTCCGGCAACTACGAACCAACAGAAGCTCATCAATGACATAAATCGTGAAGGTATTCCCACAGTAAACATAGGCCTATATTTATCCGAACAACTAAGATTTATCCCCTCTGACAAACGCCCTTTTGATGTTGCGAAGTGGCTTAGGAAGGCCATAAATGATCAAAAGAATAATGTTGTATGCATACACAATATCGAATATCTATTTGATCCTGAATTAAAGCAAAATCCAGTCAAATTGCTAGAAGCACATAGTGGAAATACAGTTCTGCTTGTAATATGGCCTGGTAAAGCTGAACAAGGAGTGCTTTACTACGCAACTCCCGAGCATCCGGAGCACTACCAGAATACCGAGTACAGTAATAGTATTATGTTCTATTAATTGTGGAGGGATTTAACGATGAAGTATAGAGAATTGATCCAATTTGAACCGATAAAGTCTGTAGTTGTTCTAAAGGATGCCGCTGAAGATCAACTAGCTCAGCAATTAGTTCAAACATATGTAATATCGGACCGTATGGCAGAAGTAATCGATGATATTATTTTTGAGCAACTTCAATTCCAACGTCCTATTGACCACAAAGGAATTATGATCGTTGGTAATTATGGTACCGGTAAATCTCACCTGATGAGTGTAATAGCAGCTATTGCTGAATCTGATGGGACCTCACAATATATCCATCATGAGAAAATTGCGAAAAAGGCAAAAGAAATAGAAGGGAAATTCAAAGTATTACGTGTAGAATTTGATGGAATTCAATTGCCACTTGGTGAAGTTTTATTCCGAGAAATGACTAATTACCTTCAAGAGATTAATGTGGACTATGAAATGCCGAATGTAGCTACATTGATAAGTAATAAAGACGAAATGAAACGTATGATGGCTGCATTTCATGAGGTGTATCCGGATCACGGATTTTTGTTGGTGATAGATGAATTACTTGATTATTTACGTACTCGCAAAGAGCAAGAACTCATTCTTGACTTAGGCTTTTTACGGGCTATGGGGGAAGTTGTTCAGTCTACTCGATTTAGATTTATTACAGGCGTACAGGAAATGCTGTTCGATAATCCCAAATTTCAATTCGTAGCAAATGAAATTCGAAGAGTCAAGGAGCGTACTGATCAAGCGATCATAGTTCGTGAGGATATCGAATTCGTCGTTTCTCAACGGTTATTACGAAAGGATGACCGTCAAAAAGCACTAATAAGAGAACACTTACTACGATTTGCTCCACTTTATGAGAATCTTGGGGAACAAATCGAGAAGTATACTGCACTGTTTCCTATTCACCCCGCGTACCTAACAGCATTTGAGAATGTACGTGTTGTGGAGAAACGTGTAGCATTAACCACCATTAGCGATGAGATCGAGAAACTTCTTGATACTGAAGTTCCACTAAATAGTCCGGGAGTAGTCTCTTACGATAATTATTGGATGTATATTCAAGGGGATCGTACATTGCGTACGGATCGAGATGTACGTGAGGTATTGGAAAAGTCAGATGTCCTGATGGATCGAATTGAAAATTCTTTTCCAAAAGCAAAGGCCACTTATAAACCAATCGCTAAACGTATCGTGCGGGCGCTTTCCGTATTTAGACTTACAACGGATGATATTAAGGTGAAGATCGGCGTCACTTCAGCAGAATTGAGGGACCAGCTATTTTTGTATTTTGATTTTCCTGAATTGGACTCCGATTTCCTAAATGCAACTATCGATACAATTTTAAATGAAATCATGAAATCCGTCAGCTACCAGTTTATATCCCTAAATCGAGATAACGGCCAATATTATCTTGATTTGGAAAAAGTAACGGACGTTGACTCGCTGATCGAAGAAAAGGCGGGAATGCTAGTTGGCAACCAACTGGATCGTTATTACTTTGAAGTCCTTGAGAAGTTAACCGACGATGGATCTCCAAGTATAGTCTCTGGTTATCGTATTTGGCAGCATGAATTAAACTGGTACTCAAGGAAGGTAACCAGGCCGGGGTATCTATTTTTCGGTGCGCCGAATGAACGCTCCACTGCACAACCGGAGCGGGATTTCTACATTTATATGCTTCAACCGTACGATCCGCCTAAATTCAAAGACGAAGCCAAACCGGATGAAGTGTTTTTCAAGCTAGAGACAAAGGATGAATCATTCCATACTGCACTTCGTCTTTACGCAGGTGCTAGGGAAATGTCCATAACTGCTTCAAGTGCCACCAAGAAGCTGTATGACGATAAAGCCGCGGAGTTCTTAAGGAAATTAATGAAATGGCTAGTTGAAAATATGCCATCCGCATATAAAATGACGTATAAGGGCGTAACTAAGAAACTTGCTGATTGGAGCCTATCTGCCCCTGCTCAAGCGACAGTGCGGGAGATTATCGATGCAGCGGCAGATGATTGTTTAACCACATGGTTTGAGGACAAATACTCTGATTACCCTACATTTCGACTTAGTAGCATCAGCATCACCCGTGAAGCCATGTTAAAGACATATGTTCCGGAGACATTAGCGAATATCTCTAATCCAAAAACGAAAACAGCAAGAACCATACTTGAAGGACTAGTATTATTGGATGGGGAAAAAATTAATGTACAAAAATCTGGATATGCCAAATGGGTCTTGGACTTGTTAAATAACAAAGGCAACGGACAGGTACTGAATGCTTCTGAACTTCTTGAAGTCCTCCAATCTCAAGGAGATTGGGAAGTCAAGAAAACAGTAGAATTTCAACTAGAACCTGAGCTCTTAAGTGTACTATTAGCAGCCTTAGTCTTCACCGGTGATATTGTGATCACGATTAATGGGGAAACTTATGATTCCATGAGGTTTAACCAATTAATCGCTTTGAAAGCAGAAGGAATTGCTGAATTTAGCCACATTAAGAAACCAAGTGATTTGCCATTAGCAGAACTGCGTGCATTATTTGATTTGTTTAGTATTAGTCATGGACTGCTTCAACCAGACTCTCAAACGAATGGAGTTCAAACGCTTCAAACAAAAGTACAGCAATTGCTAACTCAACTGGTTAAACTGCAACACGATCTTAAGGACAAAATTCCTACATGGGAATTGCCTCTCCTGTCGGATGACGAGTTGCAGGAGTATCAAAGCAAACTTCAAAATTTGAATCAGTTCCTACAGAGTCTTCAAGTGTTCGATACGCCGGCGAAACTGAAAAATTTCAAAAAGAATATTGCCGAAATTCAAAGTCAACATGAAAATATCTTGTTAGTGGATAAGCTCATCAAATGGCGTGAGCTTGCTTCACAAATTACTAAAAAAGCGAACTATATCGTAAGTGCTAGTAACCATGTATCGATTACTGATGAATGGTATGTAAAAGTTGAAGGTGCACTGGGGGATCTATACGATGCCATAAAGGCTAACAGCGACTGCAGTGCTGAACTTAAGGTGATTGACCAATTAAAGGATCAATATATTGATTCTTATTTCGTGCAACACTCAGCATCACGCTTAGGAGCAACAGATGAGAATAAGCTCAATCAGCTTAAACGTGATGGACGTATCGATACCTTGCAGAAGATTTCTGTAATCCCAATTCTGCCTTCACATCAATTACAAGCATGGAAGGCAAAGTCTGATGAATTGAAAATTTGCTGGAAGTTACAAAAAAGTGAATTGGAGCACTCTCCAGTTTGTCCACATTGCCGATTTCGACCAAAGGATGAAAAAATTGTTCAGAAGGTAACGGTTGGACAGCTAGAAGCGGAATTAGAAGAATTACTTAATTTTTGGACGAATACCTTATTGACTAACCTGAATGATAGTGAATTAAAAGAGAACGTTGAATTACTCACTGGAGAGCAGAAACAATTAATAAAACAATTTATGGACGATAAATCATTTGGAATCCCAGTTGATTTACGTTTAGTGCAAACAATTAAAGAAGTGCTTGAAGGAATACAGAAAGTAGAATTGCCGATAAATCGCTTGCTGCAGATGGCCGGCGATGGAAGTCCATTGACAATCGAGGAGCTGCGCCTACGATTTGAGCAATTAGTAAGGGAACAGGTTGGTTCCCAATCGACTAATCGAGTACGGATCATGTTGAAGAAGGAGTAACATAAGATATGAGTGATAAGCTAAAGCAAGGAACTCTATTTGAAATCAATAAAGAAACCCAAACAGGCCCAGTGACCTGTTTGGGTTTAACATTTGAGAATGATGAAGCTCGGCGCGCATATTTTACTGAAGAATTGCGAAAAAAGCTACCAGAACTTAAGAAAATTGAGGGGTTTCCAGAAGGTGAAGATGAGGATATATTGGCGCTGTCCGATCCCCCTTACTATACAGTATGTCCAAATCCATGGATTATCGATTTTATAGCTGAATGGAATCGTGAAAAGAAGTCATTCGATGATGCAAATATTGAAAGCTATAACAGAGAACCTTTTACTGCTGATGTAAGTGAAGGAAAAACAGATTCAATTTATAAAGCGCATGGCTATCATACTAAAGTGCCACATAAAGCGATAATGAGGTATATACTACATTATACTAACCCAGGCGATATCGTATGGGATGGTTTTGCCGGGACAGGAATGACAGGTGTTGCAGGTCAGTTATGCAACGATGAAACAGAATTACGACAGATGGGCTTTACAATTGAAGGTAACGATGTCATTAATCAAGACGGGGAAAAAATATCAGAGCGTGGGATAAGAAAAACGATTCTTTCTGATCTTTCCCCTGCAGCAACTTTTATATCGAGTAATTTTAATCTACCAATTGATAAAGATAGCTTGTCTCAAGAGATAAAAAAAATAATGGGCGAATTAAAGAAGTCCAGCAAATGGATGTATGAGGTAAATGACCCTAAATACCAGAATCAGGAGAAGTGTTTTACACAATATGGAGCGACGTTTTTATTTGCCCTTCATGTTCTGGGGAAATAAATTACTGGAACGAAGCTGTAGAAAAAGATACTCAAAAGCTTAAAGCAGAATTTTCTTGTCCTCATTGTGGGATCAATTTGACGAAGAGAGGTTTAGAAAGGTCTTGGGAAACAGTTTTTGATGGGAACATAAATTCTACAGTAAAGCGTGCAAAGCAAACTCCGGTTGCTGTTAATCTTAAACATGGATCAAACAGAATGGAAAGAGAGGCTGAACATTTAGATATTGAGTTACTTAAGTCCATAGATTCCTATAGTTATGATGGATTTTACCCTATAGATAAATTGCCATTTGGTTATAATACGGCTCAGCCTGTTAATAGTCACGGAATTACACATGTACATCATTTATATACGAGAAGAAGTTTACTAACTCTATCCAAGTTTTATCAGTTGGTGAATCAATCCAACTATCGAAATAACTTATTAGCATTGTTAACTGGAGTAGCTTTTGCAACAACGAAATTGTATAGGTGGACGCCGAATTATGAAGGTGGTGGACCACTTAGCGGTACGTACTATATTCCAGCATTGTATAGAGAAATTTCAGTGTTGGACGCGCTAAAGCGATTCGGTGATAAACTTCCTAAAAATATGGGGTTTACAAAAAAGAAAGGGAATACAATAATCTCTGTTGATTCGGCAACGACTATTCAAATTCCGGATAATTCTATCGATTATATATTTGTGGACCCACCTTTTGGTGGAAATATTATGTATTCGGAGCTCAATTTTCTTTGGGAATCCTGGTTGAAGGTTAAAACTAATAACAAAGATGAAGCCATCATAAATGAAAAGCATGACAAGCAAATTTACGAGTACCGAAAGCTGATGGAGTCGTCTTTCGCAAATTTTTATAGAGCTCTAAAACCGGGGAAATGGATAACAGTTGAATTCAGTAATTCTCAAGCGAGTATTTGGAATGCCATACGTGAATCAATAGAACGTGCTGGCTTCATTATTGCCAATGTATCCGCTCTTGATAAAAAACAAGGCAGTTTTAAAGCTATTACAACAACAACCGCTGTAAAGCAAGATCTTGTAATTTCAGCCTATAAACCTAAATCAGAATTTGTAGATAATATGTTAAAACAACAAAACTCTGAGGAATCAGCATGGCTTTTTATTGAGCAACATCTTCAGCAATTACCCGTTTTTGTCGGGGGAAAAGGGGCGGCTGAACTTATTGTTGAGCGGACTCCGCGTATTTTATTTGATCGGATGATTGCGTATCATGTTCAACATAGCCTTCCGGTACCTATATCATCGGCAGACTTCCAATTAGGAGTAGAACAACGTTTTCCAATGCGAGATGGAATGGCCTTTCTGGAGGAACAAGTTGCTGAATATGATAAAAAACGAACACTGGCTAAAGAATTTACACAGTTGACTTTGTTTGTTTCCGATGAAAATAGTGCCATTGAGTGGTTACGTCAACAACTATTAAAAAGACCCCAAACACGACAGGATTTACATCCAAATTATATGAAAGAGATTCAGCATATTGCAAAGCATGAGGAGTTACCTGAACTAGATGCTTTACTTGAACAAAATTTTCTAAAGTATGATGGACAAGGAGAAGTACCTACTCAATTATTGCGAAGTCTTTCTAAAAATGATCCGGGGCTCAAACTGAAAGCTAAAGAACGTTGGTATGTACCAGATCCAAACAAGCAAGCAGACTTAGAGAAGTTACGTGAAAAATCGTTATTGCGTGAATTTGAAACATATCGGGATGGATTAAACGGTAATCGTAAAAAACTTAAACAATTCCGTACTGAGGCTATTCGCGCAGGATTCAAAAAAGCTTGGGGAGAAAAAGATTATCAAACCATTGTAACAATTGGGGAACGTCTTCCAGAAAATGTACTTCAAGAAGATGACAAATTGCTAATGTACTATGATAACGCACAAATCAGACTCGGCCTTTAGTTAAGGAAGTGCAATCAATGAATAAAAATAATTGGCGTCGAAAGGTGCTTGAGCATTTTCAAGCACCTTTCTACCATATTACGTTAGTGACCGACCCTGATTCCCTATTGCAAGATGAAGCCATTATTAGTCAGTTGCGGAAGTTAGGAATAGAGGTTGTAGAATTTCAAGATCGGGCCGTATTCAGATATTGGTACGAAAGTCAGTATAGGCGGAATACTTTCAGTAGGTACTTGCTGATACATCCTAAGTCAGATGATATTAGTGATATCCCCTATGATATTTGGATTCAAGGCAACCATATTTCAATAAGTAAGAGTGATTTGTTTCCGATGTTATCTGCCCCTATAGTAAAGGATCTCGATTTTAGAACACTAGATGCACTGTCATTAATTGATGACATACCCACGAAAAGATCAGACGCTGATACTATAGACTTCATACTGAAACGAATATATAAATTACCTTACGACACCATTGATACAGTGGCTGAATGTCTTTTTCTTTGCATTAACCGACATCAGTTGCATTATTCAATGCCAGAAATTATAGAAAACCATCTGAGAGATGCATTAAATCATAAAAACAGCAATCTGCGATTGGTAATGTCTGAGTTCATTCACTCTCCAGATGCTTTATACTCCTTCTTACAGAAGGAATGGTGTGATTTCTTGGAAAATGGTACCCCGGATAACCACCCATACCGGGACATCAAATTACAAGATACACTTGCTGGTTTATTTCGTATAGGCAAATTAAATCCTATAATGTTTGATAAGGACTCATTGCCTGATTCGTTATTATTCGGTGTAAAACCGCATAATGAAGAACAATCCCGAGTCTTGTCAATAAACGAGCATATCAGTCAGATCGAAAAAATGTTAGAACTTGAGATTGATCGCCGCGGCTGGGTCAATCTTATTGGTTTATTCAGTACTGCGAAATCAAATATGTTTACATTGGAGTTTCCATCAGAAATTAGTAAGAAATTATCGTCCATTGAACAAGTCATAGAAGAGAGATTTGCACTTTGGCTAAATATCCATTATGGAGCACTAGCTTCGTTGTCAGACCAGCATACACCGGTTATGCTCCAGAAAGTGGCAGAGCATGTGCACCTGCAAAGAAGCCCCAAAAAGGCTATAATCGTAATGGATGGATTGAGTTTTGTACAGTGGAGTCAAGTACGTTCAGACTTACAGTCTTCTTTCGATTTTATAGAAAACGGTACATTTGCATGGATCCCAACGTTAACATCAGTGTCTAGACAAGCCATATTCTCGGGGGAAATTCCAAAGACCTACTACTCGACTATTCATACAACAGCTAATGAGGAAAAAGAATGGAGAGCTTGTTGGGCCAAGTATGGTATTGCGCCAATCCATGTCACTTATGAGAAATCATTAGGCCAAGGGGAATATAATAAAGCGGAAATCAAGGCGTTATCTAAATCGAGCATTAAAGTTGCGGGACTTGTAGTCGACATTATTGATAAGTTGACACATAACACGATTCAAGGTCATAGGGGAATGCATGGGCAAATATCCATTTGGTTAAAAACCGGTTACTTGCGATCATTACTTCACGACTTATTGGAAGCCGGATTTGATGTATATATAACCTCTGATCATGGCAACAAAGAAAGCGTAGGTATCGGAGCCATTCGCGAAGGCGTATTAGCTGATACCCGCGGGGAGCGAGTCCGAATTTATAATTCAGAGGAGTTACGGGACCGGGCCGCACAGAAATACTCATCGCAGAAATGGGAATCAATCGGTCTCCCGGATGAATTCTTCGTATTGACAGCTAAAAGTGGTGAGGCTTTTGTTAAAGAAGGCGAAGTTGTAGTGAGCCATGGCGGGACTAGCATTGAGGAGGTTATCGTTCCTTTCGTGCGAGTCAAGAAAAGAAGAGAATGAAGGTGTCAGATTGAAAAAGGCGGTTGGCTTTGATCAAAAACTGCAATTGTACCAGTTGGACCATATCACACGTGAGTTATCAAGAGTGGAAAATCGACAACAGCTATATGATCTCGTGGATCAAAATTTGATGGCAGATATTGCTGGTGCAAAGGCAAGACTTAATGCTAGAACGATTTTGTTTAAAATTTGGGTGCTAGTCGACAACGAGAATGTGGAAATTCGGGATCGTGGCTTACAATTGTTTGCGAACGCCTCGAGAGAAGAAAGATTGCTTTTGCACTGGGGAATGATGCTTCTTGCATATCCATTCTTCAGGGATGTTGCTGATCAAGTGGGGCGTCTTTTTCAACTCCATGGGGAATTCTCGAGTATGCAGTTAAGTAGGAAAATTTTTGCGCTTTATGGCGAACGTAGGAGAGTCAGTGTATCAACTGGGGCCGTACTTGGAACTTTTAAACACTTAGAAGTAATCAGCGAGCAGAAGAAACAATATGTGAATGCTGAAAAGAAATCCATTCACCAGTTAGAATTTAAGCTTTGGCTTATTGAGGTCATGCTGAAAGCCGCCGAGAAATCAGCTATAGAATTAAAGCAAATTGCTACGGAACCTAGTTTGTTCCCATTCAATCTTGATATAACGGAAAGCGAATTGAGAAATAGTCGGCTACAAGTAACGCGGCAGGGTATAAACATGGTGATGGTAGGATTGAGGTAAGGCGGTGGGATCATGGTTAAAGTCGGTGAAATTGTACAAGGAGCTCAGTTTCCAGAGAGTGTTGAAATTAAAAAAGTTGAAGCCTTCGATGAAGGCTTTTTCTCTATTGCTGCATTAGGACGGGATTCGAATCGGTATTATGAGTTAATGTTGGATAAAGCTGAGCTTGAATCTTTAAAGAGAATAAGTGGGCAAATTAGTATGGACCAGCAGATAGCTTCAAGTGATCTTCAGCATTATCTGCGCTATCACGCATTGTTAGTCAATAGTAAATACTCTTCGAAAAGGGCATTGGGCAACAATAATTTAATTCCATTGCCACATCAGATCGAAGCGGTTTATAGCCGCATGCTTCAAATGCCCCAGGTACGCTTCTTACTTGCGGATGACCCAGGTGCAGGGAAGACGATTATGTCGGGTATGCTCATTAAAGAGCTTAAAGCACGTGAAAGTGTGGAGAGAATCTTAATTCTTGTTCCTCCATTAGTCTTGAAACAATGGCAGGAAGAGTTGCAGGATAAATTCCATGAGGATTTCTTTATCATAAATCGCTCTGTAATAAAGCAGTATGGTTCGAAAAATCCGTTCTTAGAACATGGTTGTTGTCTTGCTTCAGTTTATTGGGCAGCCCGTGATGATGTAAAAAGCTTAGTCAGTGAGGCGAATTTCGATCTTGTGATCGTGGATGAAGCCCACAAAATGGCAGCCTATACTCACGGTGTTACAAATAAGAAAACATCTAAAACAAAACTGTATCACTTAGGCGAAACCGTACTTAGGCAAGCAGAGCACTGCGTGCTGCTAACAGCTACTCCACATAAAGGTGACATGGAGAATTTTCGGCATCTGATGCGTTTAGTAGATGATGATATTTTTTCTAACTTGTCGGTAACAGAATCCCTGCGAGAAAAGGCAAATCCGTTTATTATTCGAAGATTAAAGGAAACGCTAAAAAATTTTGATGGGACGCCCCTTTTTCCTAAACGGACAGCTAGAACAATTCAGTATACTTTATCTGAAGAAGAACTTGATCTTTACGAATCAGTTACAGATTATGTTCGTCTCTACTTTAATCGAGCGATGAATTCAGGAAGTAACAGCACAGCTTTTGCTATGATGCTGCTCCAAAGAAGGCTCAGCTCGTCTGTTAATGCCATAGATCTGTCGCTTAAGCGTAGAAGAGACCGGTTAATCAAACTGTTAGAAGAAACGATCGCAAGTAAGAAGAAACAAAACAAAAATAAAATGGAATTTGATTGGGATGAGTATGCAGACGAATCGTTGGAAACTCAAGAACAATTAGAAGATGAACTTGAAAGCTCAACGGATTTCCTTGATCCAGAGGAGCTAAGGATCGAAATTAATGAGTTAGAAAGATTAATAAGGAAAACATCCCGTCTGAAAGAAACAGCTGTTGAACGAAAATATGATGAACTAGAGCAAACCCTATTTGGTTGGAATGGTTTATTGAATCAAGGGGAAAAGATTCTTATCTTTACGGAATCGGCGGACACACTTGATTTTTTAGAGAAACGCTTATTAACGCGTGTTCCTCAGATCGCGAAGATTGTTGGGCGTTTTTCTATGGATGAGCGTAGAAGACAAGTTGAATTGTTCCGTAATGAGTGCCAGATCATGCTAGCTACAGATGCCGGTGGAGAGTCGATCAACCTACAGTTTTGTAATCAGATGATAAACTACGACATCCCGTGGAACCCCAATAAGCTAGAACAACGTATGGGACGTATTCATCGAATTGGTCAAAAGAATGAAGTGGCTATCTTTAATCTTGTTGCATCTAACACACGAGAAGGCGACGTAATGATTCGTCTGCTTGAGAAAATGGAACGTATGAGAGAAGACTTAGGTGCCGACCTTGTATACGATTTTATCGGTGACATCGTTGATGGAGATTTCAATGATTTAGCATCGTTAATGCAAGCTGCCGTCATTCACCGTGAGAAGCTAGACGATATTATTGCAACTATGGAGCGGAAACTTTCAGAAGAGCATAAAAAACTACTTGAAGAGGTAGAGAGGGAGAGGCTTTCCGAAGATATTTTTGATTTGCCCAAGATGCGAAGGGAACAGCATGATCTGGTAGTAAGAAAACTCCCCGAACGAAATTTCGGGTTATTTACAGAAAATATCCTCAAGAAATGTAATGTGCGGATACACCAGACCCAAAATGAGAAGATAAAACGAATTGAACGATTGCCCAAATACATTCGAGATATATCAAAAACAAATCGCCTTCCATTGTATCAACTGGAGGACGCAATTCGTTTTACTTCATTTAGGGGTTATGTCAAAGAAGGAATTGATATCATTTCTGAGGATCATCCTTTGTTTAAATTAGGAATGATTCTTACACGTAAAGAAAATGAGAAATTAGCAATAGATCGCTATATGGTGTATTGTCCGGTAAGTGAACCTTTGTCAATTGAGGTTTATCTTAATAGTGTTACCGATGGCACAGGGAATGAATTAGCTAATGAACTTATCCTTCTAGGTAAACGACAGGATGATTCATTAATTCGATTAGATCCTTATTGGTTTTTTCAGCAGGAGTTTGTCGGTGAACTTACCACTTTAAGTGAGTCGTTAGATAGTTCATTTCGTTCCGCCGCGGTGAAGGCAGCAATGGATTTACGGGATCAGGTTCGACAAAAACGAGCAGAGCAGCTGGACCGAGTATCAAGCTATTTGGACAAAACGTTTAAAAAACAAATTGATGACTTAATTGAGCGCCGCGGCAAGTATGAACGGGAAAATGAGGAAAATCGTAATGGTGCCTTAATTAATCAAGTTGATGCTAATCTAATTGACGTGGAAATGCGTAAGGAGCGGAGATTAGCTTTAGTTCAAAGACAAAAAAATATTGGAATGAAGCCTCCAAAACGAATTGCCCAACTGGAGGTTATACCAAGAGGGAAATCCCAAAGACTCATTTCCGTAGATTACAAGGACATTATCCAGGATTACGAACGACAAAATGGGCGGGCAAATATAAAGACATTTAATCCATATTCGCTGGTTGACTTTTATAGTGAAAGATTTAACGGGGAACCACGGTTTATCATCATTTCCGATGACGAAATATATTGGCCATCCGAAGAATATTCCGAAGACTTGAAAGAGATAGAAGATCGGACTTATATTTATGTTGTGAAAGACGGTACTGTGAAAGAAGAGAGAAAACTAACAGATTTACCGAGGTTTATTCAATTATAAGACATTATATACTATGGCGGTTATAGATAAAGCCTAAAAAGACGTAAATAAAACACTACTTTTCGTTTCCTGACATCTCCACGTTGGGGAACTTTTTTATTTTCGATAATTAGCAGGATTTTGTTGGATATTGACGAAGACACAGGAAGTGGGAACTATTTAGAAGATAAAAATCATTACGAAGAACATATGTTTCCTGACATAGATATGTCCTGCCATTAGTTTATACTTCAAGGGGACAGCAGATGAGAGGGGATGTTTTCATTGCAAACATTAGAGCTGACCGAGGAAATTCTTAAATCTAAAGGCTGGGCATACCAATTCGATTTGTCTGTTTTAGCCGACCCAAATGAAGACACCATTAACGAGCATATTAGAAATGTATATTTATCAGCACTCCAAGCCATATCCAAGCAGAAATCGAAAAAATTATTGAAAGGTCCATTTTATATTTGGATTTGCCGGAAAAAGCTTTTGGGAGATCACAATCAATATGTAGATGGTTTTGCGTTAATTATAACCCCCTTCTATAAAGAAGTGGTTGGTAGAGATGTGGACCCGATTGTTGAGAGAATGTGGCAGCATAAAGGATATATTCGAATGGAATCAGCAATCCCGATATTAGAAGGTGCCATTCCCCTTTGTGTTTTTGAAGATGGCCAGGCAATTCCTATTGAATTGGATGCTGCATTGCTGTCCAGGTTGAACGACACGTTTGAAGAACATCAATATATGCTTTCACTGGTCAATCCGGGAATGACGTTAAGATCTAATCCTTACGAATGATATATATATATATGGAGAGAACTTAAATGACCGAAATTTTAAATGAGGACTTAAGATTATGGAATATCCCGTCTACTCGGACCAATGAATTGTGGCAGAAATGGAGAGATTTTGCTCTCACGTTTGATGGTTATGACTATTTTAAAGGTGACTCTGACGGACTATTTAAGCTACATTCGTCGGTAGCGGAATTCTTTAAAACAAATAAGAGTCTTCCTAGCGAACTAAGCCTCTCAGAGTTACGGGTATGCTTGTTTGCCACGCAAAGAATATGGCGTAATTCTGGTGAATGGGATTTGGGTCCTAGTGACAAAGATTTCATTAAAAAAATAATCAACGCGATCAAGGATCAAGTGAAGGAAAATGAAGCACGATTACCGTCCATTGTCGACCAAGCTATCGAGTATGCCGCTTATACGCATCGGGATCAGAATCGCAAAGGCACTAATATACCTTATATTAGTCACCCTTATGCTGTAGGAATGATTTTGAAGAAAGCAGGATGTTCTGAGGAAGTCGTCACTGCTGGAATTTTGCACGACACGCTTGAAGATACGGATACGACGGAAAGAGACTTGCTTGAGCGGTTCGGTCCGGTTGTGCTTGAAATTGTCAAAGGTTGCTCGGAACCGGACAAGAGGGCGTCTTGGGAAGAGAGAAAGCAGCATACGCTCGATGAACTTAAACACGCTAAATTATCAATTCGGCAGGTGTCTTGTGCGGATAAACTACATAATATCCGTTCCATTCAGAAGGATTTGAAGGTACAAGGGGAGGAAGCTTGGAAAAGGTTTAAACGTGGACGGGAGAGCCAGGAGTGGTACTACAAAGGGATAATAGAGAGCCTAGGTTATTCCTCTCGTTTTGACTTATTAGACGACCTTCAAGACGTAGTCGAAGAAGTGTTTGGTCCGTCATTGTTAAATGCAGAATGGAAGAGGTTGAGAAGAAGTCGTAAATTCATAGACCTCGCGTTCGAAACGGCCTATGGGAACCCGGAGTCGATAAAGGATAGGGAGCTTCAATTCAAACGTCTTGGTGCATATGAACTGATGGGTAAATTACATAAGCAAGCCTACTCCGTTGAACTGATCAACAGCGAAGATTTTGATACGATGGCAGAATATCTGCAGATGCGCGGAATCGAGTTCGAATGGAACAGCGAGGGGCCTGCTATGCTGATTGGATTCAGCACTGCTCTAAAGCAGTTGCTTAACATGTATCCGTCTGAGGTGTATCTGCATTTCAAGAGGAACTTGGATCGTAGAATTCTATAAAGGGTCTGAAACGTGGAGTTTTATAAATTAGAAAAGAGGTCTCACCCTATGTCCAGATTTGAAGAATGGGATACGAAGCCAATTTATGATACAGCCGAGCGGTGGAAGGAATGTCTACTCGACGGAGATTCACTTCTGTGGCCGGGAGAAAAGGTTTGGACATTAGCAAATGTGGAGTCGTTTATGGAAGCGTTGGGCAGTCCGGATGGGTCAGACGCTGATTTTTTCACCAAACTGAAAGCTCAGTTACAAGGTAAGCCAAGGGGAGTCTCTCAGCTCGCGTGCGAGGTCCTACTGGTTTACTATTTGTTCCCGCGAAAGATCAAAGGGGATACGAAACGAGCAGCACTGAAGATGGTTGTGGAGTGGTCAGACGAAGTCACGCTGGAGGACCATAATCCTGTTTTACAGGCCTTGGAGTGGGGGATCGGTGCGACGGGGACCGCTTATAATACTCGTCGTTATTATGAGGTGCTCTTTATTCTAAGCTTCTCGAGAGTGATGTTGGAAAAGCCGATGGAGGAAAGTCGTGCTTTATTAAATAATCATTTGCAGGTTCGCACAGTCTTGGACTCGACCAAGGGGACCTCAAACCCGATGAGCCGGCATATTCTGCTTCATCTGCTGTTCCCGGACTCCTATGAGCGAATCTCGAGCCAATCACAGAAACTAAAGATTCGGAATGCGTTTGAGAAGTTCATGGGCAACGAGCCGCTCCCTGCGTATGTGGATGATGCGTTGTATGCCATCAGAGGCAAACTGGAGAGTCTGCTTCCTCAGTCTCCCGTGGACTTCTACCGCACACCGGTTAAGGAATGCTGGGAATCTGGGGTTGTTACCATACAGGAAGCTGCAATAAATCGGATTCTTCAGGGTCAGTGCCGGTTCTCATTGGACGAAGCGAAGCTTCATCGGTTGTTGGAAGCTTTTCAAACGTATCGAAACAACCAAGCAATTAATTATGAAATACAATTGAGAAAGCCTATAGAGCATGTGCTTGATCAAATTCGCCAAATTATGAACGCTATGGAGGAAGATCCGGAACAAGCACGTGAGGACTTGAAAAACCTGTTCGCCGACAAGGATAAGTCCGTTACGGCAATCCTCGACAACCTGCTCTCCTCCCAGTATAATCAGCGGCAAACGTTCAAGGCGATGCTAGATGTTCTGCCAACTGAGCGATTTCGAGAGCTATTTTCCGCGTTACACGAACTGGGGGTTACTCAAGAGGTCCGCGAGCAGTTCAGCGAATATTATACAAGCTTGTACAAGCAAGGAAAGATAAACGCCGGAAGCAAGAATGCGCCGCTTATCACACCCCAGCTAATGGGAATGCTTTTGTGCGATCCCAGTGAAGAACCACATATTCTGTATCTGCCTACGAAGTACTTTCAACTCATTTCAGTGCTGGGGATTCCTTACCCTAACGATGTGTTAGAACGCTATCATCTATCGAGTTCGATTGCTGCAGAGATCCTAAGGTTTGCCAAAAATTATCATTATCCGGTGGAAGATCAAGTCGACGTCTATTTATTGGTGCACTCATTCCAGCCAGATTGGCTGGCTGATGAGGAGAGAGGGGGGTACATGTGGAAAAGAATCTGATCCTGTATGGTCCGCCGGGAACCGGCAAGACCTATGAAACGGTCTATCACGCATTGCGGATTGTGGAGCAAGATATCGATTCGAAGCTGTTGAAGGATCCGAAGCTGCGTGAAGAGGCAATGAATCGATATCGTACCCATGTGGAGAAAAACCAGGTGGTCGTCTGCACCTTCCATCAATCCTACAGCTACGAGGATTTCGTGGAAGGAATTCGGTTCAATACGGAGACCAGGGATACGAGGTGAAGGACGGCATCTTCAAAAAACTATGTCAGGCTGCCAAATCTGACTTGACCAATCCTTCGGCTCCCGCTTATGTCATCATTATCGATGAGATTAACCGGGGCAACATCTCCAAGATTTTCGGAGAGTTGATCACCCTGATCGAGCCGGATAAGCGTCTGGGCAGTACGAATGAACTGACTGTAACGCTTCCGTATTCAGGGGAACGCTTCGGTGTGCCGGCCAATGTTCATATCATCGGAACGATGAATACGGCCGACCGTTCCATTGCCCTTCTGGACACGGCTCTTCGCAGAAGGTTCGAGTTTGAGGAAATCGAGCCCAACCATACGATTCTTCCGAAGGATGTTGAGGGTCTAGATGTCCGCGTGCTGCTTAAAACCATGAATGAACGCATTGAGGTACTGTATGATCGTGACCATCGTATCGGTCAGGGTTATTTTGTGACGGCGGGTATACAAGGGTTAGACTTCTATAAGACGGTTATGACCAAGCAAATTATTCCGCTTCTGCAGGAGTATTTCTATGACAATTGGGAATTGATCGAACTGATGCTGGGCGGTGCCGGTACGAAACTGGGCGATCCGGATTACCTGATCTCTAAGAGCAAGGTGGATACGACTCGACTGTTTGGCGGCAAGCAGCCGGCTCAAAGCTTTGGCAAAATGACTTATACGGTGAATCCCAATCCGTCGCTTAAAGCTCTAACACGAATTTACGAATCGAGCCTCGCGACTGCCAATGAAGATGAAGATGAAGAGGAACAGGAATGAAGCGTCTTATAGTAACCGAATGTTACGGTGCCATTCCGATTAGCCGACAAGGGGGAAGTGGGGCGCTGAGCGACAGGCAAGCGGATGAGCTCAGTCAGTATGTGGAGCGGCATGTTCTGGACGCGGATCTGATCCGGATCGGGAGGGACCAGGTTCGATTCGTGAATTACGTGGGGTTCCTAAGGATGTCCGATTATTCGATTGAGGTACTCCCCAAGGTGCATGCCGACAACCTCGGTTATTCCCGTAAAATCCTGCTTCGGATGCTGGCCAGAAGCGGTTACCTGGAGATTAGCGAAAGTGAAGCCGATCAATTGGAGATCGAAGAGATGGATTTGTTCGAGATCCTTTCGCTGCTCTACGTACGCCGGGTGACGAGGGAACTGGTACAGGGTGTGATAAGAACATATGTGAGCGTTGAGGACGAGCTTCAGACGCTTCGCGGCCGCATTAACGTGCCATCTCAGATGAGAACTTCTCATCGAATGTCGACTGCGGTACCTTGTATCTATGATGAATTCGACTCTAATCATGAATTGAATCAGGTCTTGAAGGCAGCGCTGGTTAAGGTTGTGCGGCTGACAGCGCAGCCCCGAATTCGTACGATGGCCGCTCATGCCCTAACCTATCTGGAAGAGGTGGATGAACGGGCGGTCGTGGCTGGCTTGCGTGCTCAAATCGGGAAGAGGAGACCTCGGTTCGATCGGTTAAACCGAAGGTTCGAGCCGAGTTGGAAATTGGCGCATCTGTTGCTTTCGGAGAACTCTCCATCCAGCCGGCTTGGGGGACAATCAACAAGCGGATTGCTATTCAAGATGAATGAGCTGTTCGAGCATTACGTAGGTTTCTTGCTTAGGCAGGCCGCTTCCGACGTGGTAACCAAGGATCGTTCGAAGAAGCTCTTGGTTAAGGACGGAAACGGGAAGCAAGGGGTTTTTCAGCTGGAACCGGACTATCTTATATCGAAAGGGAATGGGGAGCCATCCATCATTGTGGACACGAAGTGGAAGGTGATCTCAAGTAAGCTTCCCCGACATGGGGTACAGCGGGAGGATTTCTACCAGATGTATGCGTATTTGACTCGTTACCCGGAGGTAGGGAAGGTGATCCTGCTATATCCTCATCACGACGATGTTAAGGTGCTTGATGACAATGGCCCTTCGGAGGCTTGGCATCTGGAAGGGGAGCCGGGGAAGCGGCTTCAGGTGTATACCTTGGATTATGATAATGAGGAAGAGGCGTTGGAGAGAGTGAAGGAGATGATCTTCTAGTCTGTTCCTTAACGGGAGCGAACTAATGCGCATCCTTTTATTTATTGAGGATAGAGTGGAAAGGAAGATAAGGACTAAGCTCATGATAATTAATGTAAGAAGAGGCGCCCCACGAGGCGCCTCTTTCCATTCTCAAATACTTACTTCCCCTTACATTCCACCTCCCGCCGCTCAATCTCCATCTCATCGAGCAGTTGCCAGAGCGGTTCCATCGCTTTGGCGCGGTCGCGGTAAAAGGTGCTACCGCGGACACGCCAGAACCTCCAGCCGACTCGCTCGAGGATGCGCTGGCGATCCATGTCTGCCTCCCATGCATCAATCCCATGCCACTTGTCGCCATCGCATTCGACGGCCAGTCGGGAGCGGAGGCCTTCGATGACAAGGTCAATTATTCGGCCATAAGTGCCGACCTTATACTGTGGGATCACCCGATAGCCCCGGGAGGATATCAGCTTGAAAACATCCTGTTCAAACTGGGAGTCGAATTCATGTTGAACCTCCTCGAATTCCTTGATGGTGCGTCCGGGATTCTGGCAATACTCCAGTAGACGATACCGCATGCAGTCTGAATTGAGATCATTCAGCTTAACCGAATGAAACAGGATCATTTGGTCCCGAGCCCGAGAAGCGGCAACGTTGAATCGCTGCTGATCCGAGCGTTTGGTTAGGGCCGTGGTGCGACGATTCGGAGCAGCAACCATCGACAAGAAGATAATATCCCGCTCATCCCCCTGGAAGTTGTAAGCATCACCACAAGTGATGTTCCGGTTGGCCATTTCCTCGGCACCGATCTGATCGCGAAGCAGATCTTCAATCAGCTTCGCTTGATCGTTGGCTTGTAAGGAAATGACGCCCATACTTTTTCTAGCATACCGTGGGTTAGCAATGCATTCCTTGATGCACTGGACTAAGGCTTCTGCCTCCGGTTGATTGAGCGCCTTCGCCCCATCTTTTCGGTATCCCTCGGATACGTGAATCGCCAGGATAGCTGGCTCCATCCGCTCGCTGACGGAAGGAAGGCGCAAGGGATCCATGCTGCCGCCATACATCAGATCGTTCGAAAATTGGATAATCTCCGGCACACAGCGGAAATGCTCCTTGAGCACAATCTTGCTGCCGAACATTTGGGAAGCGAGATCGAACAGACTCGTCTTCAGTTCGTAACGGCGATGGTGCGGAATGCCGATAAGGTAACGGTTCATCAAATCGCTCACATCAGAGATGTTATCGAAGCTTTCCGGACTGATCTGGTTATCGTCCCCAACCACAATCACCTTCTTGGCTCTCAGCAAGACGCTAAGGGCGAAGATGTTGCTTTGGCTGCTTTCATCAATGATGGCCACATCGAAGCTTTGGTCTGTCAGTTGCATATTCTCGATCACCTTTTGGATCGGCATGATCCAGACTGGAATGGCGCTGCGGCAGCTATTCATCTCGGAGGTGGCTTCCTTACGGTACATGTTTGCGTATTTCCCCGTGCCTTTGCCAATACGCTTCATGGCACTCATCCAAGCATGAAGGCTGGCTTTCTGTGCCCGTGTGACTTGTTTAATCTGCGTAAGCCAGGTCGAATGGGTCACATAGTCCCGGATCAGCTTGGCCTCGAGTCTACGCTCCTTCATTAGCTCCTGCTGCATCTCTTCCACCGAGGCTGCCTTTTGATGCTTGGCCCACCAGCTGGAAATCTGGCTGTACAGCCATGCTTCCTGTAAGTCGGATGGGATGGTGATGTTATGCCCGGCGTTCTTCTCGGCTTGCAAAGCTTGGAGCCAGTTCGGCGCGGTTTGTTGTAATTTATCGAAGCAAACTCTTACCAAGGAATAGGGTTCTACAAGACTTTCAAGTCTCAGAATCTCAGCGTAAAGGGAACGATACCTCGCTCCATCGAGACTTACACAGACCTCTAGTAGCTGATCCCATAGGATGTTCGGGTTCTCGGCGGGTTTGCCTGCATGAAGCTTACTTTCAAGAACCATTGTGAACCGTTCCGCTTCTTCGCAGAGTCTACGGGCCTCGATAGCCTCTATGCCATCGAGCAGGCTCTGGAACCAACCGGCCTCAATCCAACGACGGGGGAGCGGTGCGCCTAACAGCGATACGCTGTCTCCAAGCGGCACAATCATTTGGCCATGCCATTGACAGATTAGCTTCAGCTTGGCAAGCAGGGTCTCAAGGGTGGAGGAGAATCGCTTCATCTCCGCATCGATCAATACGCCGTCGAATTCCTCCATGATCCGGTTCCAGCCTAGCGACGTTTTCTGTTTCAGGTCCTTTAGCTCGATGTAATGCAGGACCCGTTCCGCATCGTCCGCATTCCGGATGGGCAATCCATTCAGACGAACCTGCTCGAACAAGGGCTTGAACTTGCGGCCTGTAACCATTTTCAGCAGCCAGCCAACTTGCCCGCCTCCATATAATTTGGAGCGTAGCTCTATCAGGAGCTCCTTGGCAATGGTGGGATGCATCGTATCCGGAAACACCAATTCCGTTTCACGAAGCGTACTCTCCAATTCCCGAATTCGGTTCAGTCGAGCGATCATATCTACAACGAAGTTTTCCCATTCTTGAACCCGATTGCTGTGAGTCACGACTTCATTGAGGATCGTCATGAACCAAGGTTCGGCATTCGCATGAAGTTTCTCTAAGGCATCCAGCAGTTGACGTTTCAGCGAACCCAGTTCTGCAGGCGCGTGTTCGATATTCCATCCGTTTACGGTATGCGCTGTCTGCTGCACTTTAGTCCTTCTGGCCTCTATGCTTCGGGCATGTTCCAGGAATACCTCCGGTGCGGGAAGAGTGCTGGAGGATGGCCTTGCAGACTCAAGCTCTTCCATATCCAATAATGTCAGTCGGTTATACCTTTCAACAAAGGCTTGAAGCCCCTCGTCACTCAGCGGAAACGATGAACCGAAAGGTATAGTATCGGGGAACCAAGAATAGTCAACATATTCCGCCAGCCATTTTCCGATATCGAGCGGTGTCATTTCCGAACCACTAATGGATAAAGTTTGATTCTCGCGAGCGGCCGCTTCACGCATTTCATGATGAAGCCGAGCGATATTTTTGCGAGTTTCATGCAATTGGTCCCGAAGTTCTTTGATTCTCTTCTCCAGAATGGCAGGCTGCCAGCGGTCCAGATTTTCCGCTATGGTGCTGATCGAGTCCTCGAGCTCCTTCATGGCCTTGGAATCACCGCCAAGCAGGCTCACGCATAAAGAACGGATCTCTTCCGGGATTTTCGCTTTTACAACTTTCAAAGCCTTCTCGCCTTGGCTCGTGACCAAGATCCGTTTCCCTTGGGCCAGTAAATGGGAGATCAGGTTGGCGATCGTATGGCTTTTCCCCGTACCAGGTGGGCCCTGTACCACTACTCCCGCACTTCGCTCCAGCTTATAAGCAATTTGCCTCTGATCCTCGTTGGATGGAAGGGGAAACAACAATTCGGAAGAGCCAGCCCCGACAGCTGTACTTGTACTGTGACCTTCGGGAGGCTCGGATTCTCCTAACCCTTCTTCGTCACTTATCAGCATCTGAATCGTGTCCGGAATCGGGTATCCATTTCGCAAGCTTTCAAGTACGTTACTTAGTTCATTCTGCCAGAGGCGCCCCCCGCTCTTGCGAAGCATGATAACCGGGGAGAAGGAAATGGAAGGGGTTGCGTCAATAGGAGTAGGATTTGCCTCCTGCACGTACTTGCCTTGTGGACTGATGGTCTGAACCACTTCTTGAAGCAGGGGCAATAGCGATTCTTCACGGCTAAAATCCAATTCTATCTCAGTCAATTGTCGTCCCATTTCTTGGATACGCTGAATATTCGGCACATCTATGTTCGCCAGCATATCCGATTCCAGAATGGTGCCGGCGCTTGTAGGCAGCAGGTAGAAGGTACGCTGTTTCGGTTCAAACTGAAGTTCGAGCTTCGTTGTAATCAGAGGCCGTTTGATTTTCTCACCGCCTGGCGCCCACGTGAACAATCCATGACCCCATACTAGCTCGACCGAATCCCCTTCACGCTGAAACTGTTGGTGTACAGCAAAAAGGTGGGTATACAAATCATTGATCCTTTGTCGAGGGAGCATGACCTGTGCCCATTGACGCCAAGTATCCAGCCATGACTCGTAGATTGAGATTCGAACCAAGTCGTCCCCAAAATATTCCTCTCTGCCATCAGCGAGATCCACGACCACGCTCTTAACGACTACGGGCTCCGTTTCCGGATTGTTTATATCCTTAATCCAGCCGCTGAGCTCCAGAGGAAGGGAAGGAGGAGGTTCGACCTGTTGCTTACACACTTCCAGCCACGCCTCTTGATTCTTTCCGGTTCCGTATAAGTTGCATCCCTCTCCTACAGGCAGCTGGTGCTGCCACCAGACCCTCTCGTACTGATCCAAGCTACGGATGGGCTTCTCATCCAAATTCTTAACAGCGAGCAGGTATTCAAAAATCTGCATCGCTTTGGATAACATTTCGTTCAACGGATTGGCCTCCTACTACATAACCTTTTGATTCCATTTATAATTAATAATAACATACCTGTAGAATAGAATGATCTCGATTGATTGGAAATGTAATTTTTACAAGTGCTTTCGAACAAAGGCAGGATGATGTTGAATGTTGACGAAAATATAAGGAATTAGTTTAATTCCCCAGTTTTGTTACCGAAGGTTAAGTAAGTGCGGCTGATTCTAATCCTAAGAACACTAATTTATAATGGAGAATTCACGGGGAACATACGTTTCCTGACATGATTGTGCCTTTTTAATGTTTTATACTTGCAGTGACACGGCACACCTATCCCTGACTTATAGTCTTACATTTTGACTTGAATTATCTCAAATTCGGAGGAGTCTTTTTCATGAAAGGAACTCAATGGAACGAATCCCAAACAAAAAAGATATTTTATGCGCTGCCTGGATCGGAAGCGCTTATGGAGTATTTGGAGAGGCGGTTAGATACCGAAGGACTAGTGACCGAGGCTAAAGAAAGGCTATTTCCGGAAAAGGCTCAAGGATGTATGGTTTATAAAAGGGATACACGTAATTTGCTAACTTCAGCTCCGCGCAAACGTGATAACTATATTCATGTTGTGTTGACCTTCGGCAAGATTTCCGCAGCTCAGCTCTCCGACCGTAAGCTGAGGGTAGGAAGCGGAAGCGGGAAAGGGCAGGATGTAAGGCTATATTCCAATAGGGATATAGACATATTAATTTCCCTTATTCAGGAGACAATGGGCGGAACTACCATTGACTCAGCAGCATCGTCGGATATCATCGATCTCGCAGAATGGGTAGAGAAATATCTATCTGATTCCAAGCGCCAGAAATGGAATAAGACTCTTGATTCAGCGAGGAACGACTTTATAGATAACTTTATGGAATTGGAACAACTGCAAAGCGGTAAGCTTGCTTTAGGCGATTTCAAAAAGCAGCTAGATATAAAAGCAAAGCAGAAAACGGACGGAATTAACATCTGGGGATTTAGCGGTTTTTCTGGACAAATGTTTTTCAATCAGCTGTTCAATCAAGCCGAGCATGTAGGCGCAATCGATGAAATGATGGTAGCGCTTCTGGATGCTATTACGTTAACAGAACAATCTAACGAAAATTTTGAAGAATGGTCAAAAGAAAAGCTTGCAACGTTCATTCAACAAATAAACAATATCAAAACTCGAGCAACGGCAAAAGGTTACTCTCCGCAAAAATGTGCAAACACTAATTTTGCGCCTTTTTTTCTTAGTTTTTTCTGGGGACTTCAAAACCTACATGAACATCCGATTTTCTATAAAGCGAGCCGCGGTGGTTTAAAAATATTGGGATACTGGTCGCAATCTGATGATCAGTTATCTAGTGTGGAGCAATATGGTCGCTTCCTTCATCAAACCCAATCTTTGGTCCAAGAAATCGAGGAGATAACGTCAGAAAGCTGGGATATGCAGCAACTCGAGCATTTTTTGTACTATATTCAGGAGGAATTTACGGAAGATGAGGAAACGAATGATATATCAAACGCTCCTGTTGTCCAGCCACAACCACTCTCGGATGAGATAACCGATCTACTGAAGCGTTTCGGCTACTCAGTATCTCAAGTATCGTCATTAACTGAATGGGAACCAACTGTTGGGCAAATCTCAAATTGTGTAAATATTTGGAAATACGATTGCACACGTCGTCAGGTCATGAATTCGTTCATATTTCTTTGGGAAAAGGATCCAGATGTGTTCCATGCCCAGATTCATGATGAAAATGAAGAGGGGCAAACCCGATTTCTATTAGAAATCGAGGAATCGCAACCATCAGACTTTTTGATTAGATTCGAACAATATCTCTCATCTGCTGTTTCAACCGTAGCTTACACACTGGACGATGCGCAGAAAGAGACTTATTTAAATCAAGATTTGCTGCAGGAGTGGCTGGATCTGCTTACTGATCGCAGGCAAATCATTTTCTATGGGCCGCCAGGCACAGGGAAAACGTTCGTTGCTCAAAGGCTTGCGAAAGTGTTAGCTCAACAAGAGCAACGTATCCGTCTCGTACAATTTCATCCATCCTATACCTACGAAGAGTTTATTGAAGGGCTTAGGCCGGAAGTGATTTCTCAATCAGGGGGACCGTCGCAACTGAATGTGTCCGTGAAATCAGGTATCTTCGTCGATCTGTGCCGTGAAGCAGCCAGGTCAGAAAATCGCGATCGACCCTACATTTTGATCATTGATGAAATCAACCGTGCCAATACTGCGAAAGTATTCGGCGAACTGTTATTTGCGCTTGAGTATCGTGGCGCATCCATTGAACTACCGTACTCCCGAAAAAGATTTTCAATTCCGGAGAATGTGTACGTCATTGGAACGATGAATACGACTGACCGATCACTAGCCCAAATCGATCTAGCACTGAGAAGGCGGTTCCAGTTCATTCAATTCTCGGCGAAAGAAACAGATCAAGTAATTTCGAGGTTTCTCGCTCAGCATGTGCCAGAAATGCAGGGTGTTGCCCAATTGCTCAAAGACGTGAACGCTACAATAGGCTCTTCAGATTTGGCTATCGGTCACAGTTACTTTATGAAGCCTGACCTGAAGTTCGCATCGCTTGAGAAGATTTGGAAGTATCAAATAATTCCTTACTTGGAAGAGTTATTCGTCATGGAACCCGAACGGGTAGCTGACTATAAACTCGAAAGTCTTCTTGCGAAAAGCGAGTATTTCGTATGACGGTCCGTCAAGTTATTGAATTAAAGGAATACCAGACGATCGATGGTCTTCAATTGACCACCGCCGAAGTGGAGTGGTTAAAATTACGTTGTTCCAAAGCCATAGAACTTAGGATTGGTTCCAATTGTATCGTTAGCTTAACAGCTACATCTTGGATAGGACGCATAAGTCTCCCGGAAGTAGAAATTCGAATTCGTCCCAAGCTTCCTCTGAACCGGATATGGAACTGGCTCTCATGGGCGTATGATCTCAAAAGCTTGAGATGGATTGGCAGTGCTGGATTTGACTCAAACTATGATGATATGGATTGGCTAATCCGATTTTATGTAAAGGCATGTGAACGTATCGCAGCGATCGGACTTCGAAAGAACTATGTTCCTATAGAGGATGTAATCCCGTCCGTAAAAGGGATTCTACAATCATCGCTAACGGTTGGAAGATGGCTGAAGCAAGATTACCGATTCGACTGCAGGTTTGATGAGTTTACAAGTTGGGTGAATGAGAATCGTTGTATCTTTGCAGGTTTACAGAGTATGCGTAAGCTGCAGATTAAGGATGCAAGCTTGTACTTAAATCTACAGGCATTGATGGATGTATTCGGACGGGAAAGAAGCCTACTTCCGCCGATGATGCTAACAGACGCGATAGGAAAACAGCTACTAATCCGAATGCAAGCCAATCGTATGAATCAGCAATACTGTGAAGCTTTCAACTGGCTTCGGCTTTACTGGAACTGTGTGACAATTGCAGATTCAGAAGGCGGTTTAAAGGCAGAAAGTTTCTTGTTGGATATGAATGAATTGTATGAAGCATATGTTGCTGCTCGATTTCGTGCTACGCTTGAGCCCCAAGGCATTCGGGTTATCGCTCAACAGCATGATTGGCTGGCAGAAGAGGGTCGGATCAAAATTGTACCAGATCTTATTCTGCGCGATTCATCAGGTCGTGAAATCATCGTTGACACAAAATATAAACAGAAGAAGGATGACGCTTCGATTAATGCGGATGTATTTCAGATGCTGGCATATTTGACAGCTCGGAAGTCGGACACAGCCATTCTCCTATATGCTTCCGGACCTGAGCGGAAAGACCGGATCAAGAATGCTGGATTCTCTGTGTTACAGTGGAGTTTGAACTTGGAATCTACCGGCGGTTATCATGAGGAAGAAAGTAGGTTTTTGAATCTAATCAATAGAGTTAGAGGAATGTTTGACAACACTTAATATCTACATCATGGAGGACTTCAATGATATTGAAGTCCGCTTTTTATTGGGAACGAGTGTTCGGTGACAAGCTGATGTCAAGCTAGCGGGTTACAATGAATGTAAAGTACTCTCAAGGAGCGTGTTCCATTGGATAGACTACAAGATATGCTTTATCACCTTATCACCGGATTACAACAATGGACAAAAAACTATGATCATGTCCCAGAGGAGCTTCACAGGGGCATGCTTATGTTTATACGAGAAGCCGGAAGGTCAGGGGCTGAGATTCCTACGGATTTGCACCGGCTTCTTCAAATTTTGCATAAACCATCTTCTGAATGGGGAATTCAAGGGCTTATTGAATATTATCCTGGCGAATCCTCTCTTATTGAAGAGTTTATTGGGATAATTCCGGATGCAGAGGATTTCATTAATACATATATATCCCCTGATGAAGCTCAGCAGAAGAATATGCTGGCTATTTTGCAATTTTGCAGAGATGAAAACCGGAATTTGCAAGCAGAATATACTCAAATACGCACATTTTTGTCCAGGCCTCAGAATGCAGTATTGTCTGCGCTTCAACTCGCGCAATTTACTGAGTCCATTCGTGACCGCGAATTAAGCGCGTTAGTGCGTCAATGTTATGAAGAGGTAACTCTACAGATGGATAATTATCGTAAATGCCCGCATTGCGGTTGGACATTAACATACAAGCATGATCGATGGCGATGCAACAAAGAAAATATCTGTCACTCGCTAGCTGATTTCGAGAAATTTGATTTGTTCAACTTTAAAGATGAACGAGTATTCCGGCAGCTTCCCGGTATACAGAGGTATGTGCTGTTACCTGGGATTTCAGAAATGAAAATTGCCGAATGGTTAAAACAGAAAGGGTACGGAGTAGAATTATATCCTAATATTGATGAGTATGATCTTGCAATTTCACATAATAACATTGAAAGTAAGATGTTTTTGGATGTCAAAGACTTCAAAGATCCAAGAACGCTGGCGAATTTCTTTAATCAAAAAACATTATCGTATTTGGAGAAGTATGGTCAACAGGTGTACGTTGTTATTCCCAAATACCGAAATGATCTATATCCATCTTACGGTATGAGAGCATCAACTCTTTTAAAAGAAGACACACGGAAACTTATAAAAATCATTATGGAGAATGAATTGGAAAAAACGTTGAAGGAGGTGCTCTGGTGAGGAAAACCTATTGGGATTTAACTGAAGAAATAAACAAAGAGTTTTTCTCGCTAGAACTGCCCAAAGCCGACATATCAACAATAATAAGCCTGGAGCTATTTATGACGGGCTGTCATTTGATTGATTCGATGCTTCATATTGATCAGGGTTGGTCGTTATTGGTCGGTTATGATGAGCCGGTTTTAAAGTACATCGAACATAAGGATATCGTAGTCCGACTTAGAATTTTATTCCCTGAGTTAAAGAGTAAGAAAATACTGGTTAGGCGGATTGAAGCCTATCGAGCTATTGATATGAAATTTCGTTTGTTTGATATCGATGAAAAGGGAAAGCTTAACCAACTGGTTCCGCGATTTTTGACTAGTAGAATAAACAATTACGAACAGATACTTAAAAAACCGATTCCCAGACAAATCAATACAACTCCTTTTGCGACTCAAGGGAAATTCGAATACTCCAGAATCGTAAGAGGAGGATTTATTCAAAGCTTTCATGGCAACATCCCGGAAGCTTTAGCAGTAAAAGAAAAGCGTGTATTACCTTCTTATCGTGAGAAGAAGAAGCTTAGTCTAGAGTTGCCCTTCAATGGGCTTTCGTTGGGCAAAGAAATGGATGAAATAGCCGGGAAATCTTCATCTTGGGCGAACAGAGCAACTGCAGTTGTACTGGAGTCAATAGATTGGGATATAGAGTTTGTTTACAAAGGAAACCAGCATATAGGCGGTGCATTGGGAGCAGGGAAATCTACTTTCATGCTCATGGAGACGTATCGTCTCGTGAAGCAGGAAGGTGCCAGAGTCGGCTTTATTGAAGGCAGCGTTTCCCAAGTGATAGAGCGTATCAAAATTCTGCGTGAGTTAGGTATTCATGCTGTTCCAATCATCGGCAAGTCATCCAGAAAGACGCATCAAGAGAATTATTTATTTGCAAATGCCGGCGGGATTATCGAGCTTAGTGATTGGACGAACAACGAATTTCAAGATCTAAAGCATTTGTCGGACGTATGTGTTATTAAAGCGCTGTCTGAAGATTACGAACGAAATAGTAGTTATCCGTGTACTCAGCTAAAACAAGAAAATAAGTCTGTGAAATGTCCATTAGCGGATCAATGTGGAGTTTACCGTGATTTCTCCCGACTTGCAGAAGCAGATGTTTGGGTGGCTACGTCTGCAAGTGTACTCAAAACAAGGATTCCAGCGATGATTGATCCGTTAGAGAGGACGATCTATGAAGCGATGTACGACCTAATGGATGTTGTATACGTGGACGAAGCGGATGAAGTCCAAAAGCAATTCGATGAGACGTTCTTATCGGAATATAATGTTTTCGGAAGCGTAGAGGATATCTTTGAACGGTTGTCAAACGAATCTCATCATTTAACAAATGGACGATATCATTTAGCAGGTGATCCCGTTGTGACGGAGTGGAAAGATAAACTTCGCCAATTAGATCAAATGATTTGGAGAATTTATGAAAAGTTAGATCGTTCTCTAACATTGCGTAAGAATATCAGTCGTAATCTGATTAGAGTGGCGGCGCTGGCCGATTCATTAAGCGAGAAGATTTCCTTCGACGAGGAATCGCAAAAGAAGATTCGCAAACATTTATTGGATTATGCAAATGAGCCTTATCAGGATTCCAGGTTATCTAGCATTGTTGATGAGTTAATTGAAAAGGAAAATCACGATGAAAAGCAAAAGCTGCTGACTCAAATTACAGAGAAGCTGCTTAAAGGAACAATTCGGCCGCGAGTAAACAAAGATTTATTTTATGCGCAATTGGAGTTTTATATTTATTTATGCCGAGCGGAAGAATGTATCAAGTTCATTCTGACTTCCTTTACTATGATTCAAGCTAAGCTGGGAATGTCCGCAGATTTTTCTCCGTTATTCACCATGCAGAAAGATTATCAAGCGTTCATGAAAGAGGCCATGACGGGAACGATGATCGGGTATAAATATGATTTGAAGGATGGGGAAACGACAGGAGCATTTAAATTAATCGAGTATACAGGAGTTGGCAGATTATTATTACATGACTGGCATTGTGTATATGAAGATTCTGATCAGAAACGAGGACCGGCAGTTATCTTTCTATCTGGGACAAGCCATGCACCTGAATCCGCGCATTACCATTTGAACACGGGATCCAAATGGTTGCTCAAAGCAGATCGAACATCTCCGGAAGTTCAAATAACATTCAAACCCATTCTTGACGCTCGCCATGATAAATTTCTTGAAGTCTCAGGGATAGGCGATGAAGAGGTTAGAAACAGCAATTTATATGAGATGGTTCAACAACTTAAATCTGATATTCTTTATGAATTGAAATTTTGGAGTAGTAGAGGAAATCCGCGAAGGGCACTCTTAGTGGTAAATTCGTATGATGATGTTGCCACAGTCGCCAGGGCGTTTCGTAGTGATCAGAGTTGGCAAGGACGTTATAAAGTTCTTTCAAGGGAAAGGAGTCATGAACCAGATCAATTCCCTAGAACAATGATTGAGTCGTTTCGCAAAGAAAGGGCTGAAGTATTGATTGTACCGCTTCTCTCTGTAGGTAGAGGCTACAATATATTGGATCAAAATGGAGAGTCGTTATTTGGATCGGTCTTTTTCCTCGTTCGTCCTTATCCTATTCCGAATGACATGAATTACTTGGTTCAAGCGCTCCACTCCTACTTGACTCAATATTTACAACGAATAACAGGACAAGGGATTCATTACGAAAAAGCTGTTTCTAAATTACGTCAAATTAGCAGCGGTAAGTTCGAAGCGATGTATAAAAAGCCTGACTACTGGTCGATTCTTAACGATTCTGAAAGAGAAGTTATGGCGTGGTATACGTTTATCCCGATTTGGCAAATGATTGGACGATTGCTGCGCGGCGGTAAAAATGCCAGAGTATTTTTCTGCGATTCAAAGTTCAATGCAAAGCCTGCTGGTAAACCAGAAGGGATGTCCATGTTGGATAGTTGGGCAGCGATTATGCAGAAGCACAAAAGGGATCCTTTGTTCTTGAGTTTGTACGGACCATTTATCGACGGAATAAATAATATCACTCGGGAGGGATATAGCGATGAAGAAGATGGAACTGTTTGCATTGGAGATTGATGAAACGCTGTTTTATAACGAAACTATCTATTATATGAAAATGCCGGAGAGCTGGAGAAACTTCTTTAATAGAGAGCGTACAGATCGCTTTAAGCTTGCATTTAAAGTAGAACCTCTAGGAAAGAAACTTAAAAGTATTTTTCCTGAAATAATAAGCGTATGTTCAAACAACAAGGTGTTGCTCGATGATCAGCCTTGGCTAGTTTCCACAAAACCTATTCATTCATCGTATATAAAACATTTGACGCTTGGATGGCTAGCACATTTAAAGGATTATTCGATTCTTGATTTACCGCATGACGTAAGAGATTCGGAGCTTGTTTGGGTTTCTTCTACGTTTGGTGATGTTCACGAGTTCGTTGATAACTACCAGTGGGTTCCCGGCATGGCAGCAGTCAAGTTCTGCCAGGAATCAAAGTTTCTTGATTTAGGTAATGAGCTACGTGAAGAGCTGAAATTCTATCATGTTATCTTTAATGATAAACACGAATGCATTTCTAATCCGATTCGAAAATCTCATCGTCATGATCCATTTTCTTATGTCATTCGATTTGCATTGAAGACTCGTGGGGGAGATGCTGATCGAGCCCTACTAACGGTTTCCTTGGGGACAAGAAGGTATTTGAGCGATGTACAAATCAAAGATGGCAAGTGTTACATGAGGTCTGGGCATTCCTGTTCGGTTTTGGTATCTGTTCAAAATCCATATGTTACGAGCTTAGATCGTTCATTTTCCCAATTGAAATTTGAAAGACGTCCTCGCAACTCTTCATATACATCATGGGAGAGCGCATTAGACGAATTGTATTGGGATGTGCTGAATGGGGAGTCTTTCGAGGCAGATTCGTTGCTTGTGAATCCCAAGGTCTATTCCGATGGGGATGGAGAAATCACGGCTTATGTCGTGAACAACAATCTATTTGCTGGAAATAGTGTGAAAGCGGGAATCGGCCTTCCTGAGAAAAGCGGTTTGTATAACTTGGCCAAAGGGTTCTTAACGGATTATGGTGCAAGAGAACTTCAACTTATTCCTGATATTTCTCTTAAAGGTATGAATGACAATCGCTTTCCAATCGTTGTTCCTAAGGAAGAGCGAGTAACTATCGAGATTTATAGTTCTCCCGAGATGTTTGAAGCAGTAAAAAAGGAACTATCTACAGCGCAAAAGTCAATTGATAACGTAACTATTCTTGATGAGATTTCTGACTCCGTCTTCAGATTAAATTCGGATAAAGAGTTCATTGTTGAACTTGTCCATTGTAATCCAGACATCATAACATCGGAGTTAGAGATAGATAGATATAAGGATAACTCGATCGCTCAAGAAAAGCGTATTAATCAAATTGTAAAGCAGCTTTCCAAAGATGAACAACCTAACCATTCGGTATTAGCTCTTGTAGAAATTGAAGAAAAGAGTAAGTGGAGAGAGGGGTCCGACCCTAAGAAAGCTATTCGGGAAGGATTGAAGCGGACAGGACGGCTGTCGCAATTTATTTACCCGTTAACAGGTGATGAGAAAGGAGATTTATCCCGCATTCTGAATGCAGTGTTAGACCTTTTTAACGATTATGGTCTATTTAGTGATAACGTCAATAAGATCAATGCGTCTGGAACGTTGTTATCTATATCTGTCATAAAAGCTGGAAAAAAATATTTGCCTGCCATTTCAAGATTAGACGGCACGGATCTCAGTGTTAAGCTGTTAGGTAATGATAGGTGGATGACTTTGTCTGAAGCGGCACTGAAAATGGATGAATCTAAATTTCTTGATAATCCTCGAAGAGAAAATAAAAGCAGCGAAGTGTTTAAAGCATTTATCACAGCTGAGATTCACAGTGAACTAGAACGAAGTTCGGGGCAAGTCATTGTGCTTATCAACGCTACCTTAAGACACGGTTGGTTGGGGGCTATCGGTAATTCAAAAATACAATGCGATCGTGTTCCTTATCTTAATGAGCGCTTGGCCAATGAGACACGATTAAGGTTCATCCGCATTAACGCGACGGATGACATTCCTCAATATCGAATCATTATTGATGATGAGATGAACAGGTTTACTAAAGCATTAGGAGTTTTTAAGGACCCTGCAGGTATTTATTACGGTGTAGGCGGAAGACCAAATGCATGGAAAGGAATCGCTAACGATGCAACCAAGTTTTCATCGCCATCCAAATTATTGCTCCAACAACGGGCTGTGGAATACATTCCGTTAGGAGCAGAGAATGAAAGCGAGTCGGATGAACTTGCTCTTCTAGCGGATCATCTAAGACGATTAGGGTTGACTTATGATAAGCACACCATTTTTCCGTATACGATGCGTGTAATGAGCTCACTATCTAAATATATAACCGGTAACGAAGACAATTATGATTATGACGCTGAGTTTGATGAGGAAGTGGAGTTGGACTCGGAGGAAGATTTGATACTCCAATCCTAGACCATCTAAATAATCTTAATATGCACTGTACAAGGAGATGCTGTTATGCGGCTCAACAAATTAAGAATAAGCAACTTTCGTAGTTATGGACCAACGGAAACGGTAATAGATTTCGAAAATATTACAACATTTATCGGGGCTAACAGCAGTGGGAAAAGTGCTGCACTACAGGCACTAACTAAGTTGTTCGGAGAAACAAATGCAGATAGAACGTTAGAAAAATCCGATTTTTATGTATCACATGACGAAGTACTTGAGGATTTGGAAAGACGAGAGTTTTACATCGAGGCGAATTTCTCATTTCCGGAAATTGAGACCGATGAAGGTGAAACACATTATGCAATACCTACGTATTTTGATAACTTTGTTGTTGAAAACACTGGCGAGGCACCGTTCTTGCGAATTAGACTACAAGCTACATGGGAGCAAAGCAATACGCCAGATGGAATCATAGAAAGTAAAGTCAACTATATGTCTCTATCAGAGGATGCAGAAGAGGTAGCTACGAGAATTCCGCCAAGCGAGCTCTCACAAATAAAAATCATTTATGTTCCAGCAATTCGCAATCCATCCACGTTATTAAGGAATGCGACCGGAACATTGCTCTGGCGTGTATTGAAGAGTATTAACTGGTCAACGGAAACAAAGGAGAACATCAAGGATCAACTAAAACGTGCTGAAGAATCCTTGTTTGAAGAGGCTGGGTTGGAGAGAGTAAGGGATTCACTGAAAGATCACTGGAAAAAATACCATAAGGATACCCGATACTCGGAAGCAAACATCAGATTTAATAGCACAGACTTGGATCAATTAATAAAAAAGTTTGAAGTTGATTTTATGCCATCCATAACGCAAAAAGCTTATTCCATTGATTCATTAGGAGATGGGCTTAGGTCTTTATTCTATTTGTCACTCGTGGATTCGTTTCTGGAAATTGAACAGCAAGCTATGGACAATAGTGAAGATGAGGACGCGCCACTATTTAACATTCAAATTCCAGCCTTAACAATACTCGCTATCGAAGAACCTGAAAACCATGTGTCTCCTCATCTATTGGGGAACATTATCGTAAACTTAAAAAGAATTGCTTCGAAGAATAATTCTCAGGTCATAATAACCTCACATACGCCAGCTATTGTGAAGAGGGTTTCGCCCGAATCGATTCGGTATTTTAATATATCAATTGATGAATTAGTTACGAAAGTGAAAAAGGTAGTATTGCCTCTTAAGCAAGGATCAGCAGAGAACGAAGAAGCGTATAAATACGTTAAAGAAGCTGTAAGAGCATATCCAGAAATTTATTTTTCAAAATTAGTTATTTTAGGTGAAGGGGATAGCGAAGAAATTGTTATCCCTAAAGCAATTGAACTGGATACCGAGGAGCAGCTAGATAGCATTGCGGTATCTGTTGTGCCATTGGGAGGTAGGCATGTCAATCATTTTTGGAAACTTTTAAAAGAATTGGACATCCCTTACGTTACATTACTGGACCTTGATAGAGAACGTAACGGAGGGGGATGGGGGAGAGTCAAATATGCTTTAGAGCAGTTGATTAAAATAGGAACGGACAAGAGTCAGCTGCTATTACTTTCTAATCAAACCATATTAAGTGACGATCGATTAAGTGTAATGCATACTTGGTCTGAAAATAATCAAGAGAATCAAAGGGCATGGTTAGGTAGACTGGAGCGGTACGATGTATACTTCTCAAGCCCATTGGATTTGGATTTCATGATGTTAGAGGCATTCCCTGAAGCTTATAAAAGTGTGCTAAAAGGAAATGAAGGTCCACGAATCGATCGTGCAGGTAAAATTTCCGAAATCGAGGATAATGATCCTCCGGTAGATGGATATTTAGAACGTGTGGACTTAGCAACCAAACATACTTTAAAAGAAGGTGGGGGCAGTGGCGAAACCTATACTTTCGAACAGAAAAAATTAATGGTGTGGTATGATTACTTCTTCTTACAACGAGGGAAACCTGTTACACATAGATTAGCCTTACTTAATATTAGTGATGAGACGTTTAAAGATAGTTTACCTGCTCCATTAAAGCGACTAGTTGCTAAAGTGAAACAAAAACTTAATGGCGAATAAGGAAAGGTTAATAAATGAAAATTATTGATAAACATATATGGGAACCCGCTGATGGATTAACTCTCGAACCCGCAGCTCTTCAAGTTGTAAAGAGCGAAAGTAATGCTCTTGTTATTGCTGGTCCTGGGGCAGGTAAGACGGAGTTGCTTGCTCAAAGAGCGTGTTTTTTACTTGAAACTAATACATGTAAAGCCCCAAGGAAAATACTCGCAATTAGCTTTAAGAGAGACGCCGCTAAAAATCTTGCAGAACGAGTAGAGAAACGCTGCGGTACAGAGCTTTCAAAAAGATTTCAATCTATGACGTATGATGCATTTGCTAAGAGTCTTGTGGATCGTTTCTATTTAGGTATTCCCGAGGATTACCGGCCTAACTCAGTCTATGATATTGCTGTGATGGACCGAACCCAGAACGACATCAGAACAGCATATGAACATGCTGGCTTTGTTCGTCCTGCTTGGCTACAACCTCGAGACATAAACGGCTTTTTAGAAAAAGAAATTGTTCGATATAGTTTACCATTGCCCCGTGAAAATGAATATCCGACAAAGAATGCATGGGAACTCCTTTTGAAAGGCAATGTAACAGGTACGGCAAGGCTCTCATTTACCATGATCACACGGTTGGCAACATATTTATTACAAAGTAATTCGCAGTTGAGAAAGTCATTACAAATGACCTACAGTCATGTATTTCTTGATGAGTTTCAAGATACCACGCGCATTCAGTATGAATTTGTTAAAACATGTTTCTACAATTCTAATTCGGTACTCACAGCTGTTGGGGATGGCAAACAGCGAATAATGGTTTGGGCTGGGGCAATGAGAGAAGTGTTCCCAACCTTCATTTCTGACTTTGGATCCAGAAATTATCAGCTAATAATGAATCATCGGTCTGCTCCTAGGCTCGTAGAAATTCAAAAAATGTTTTTCTCGAGATTTAATGAACAACCGATTTCAATACAAACAAATCCAAAATGGCAAGCCTCGGATGGACAAGCCTATCTTCATTTATTTGATGACCATGTACAGGAAGCTAAAGTTATTGCAAATCTTATCCAAGAGTATATTAGTGATGGGAATCACAAACCCAATGATATATGCATTCTGGTTAAGCAACGAGTTGATACATATTGCAGCGCATTACTGATGGAATTAAATATGCTCGGAATTCAGGCTCGTAACGAGGGTATATATCAAGACTTTTTGAAAGAAGATTATATATCGCTATGCATAAATACTTTTATTTTAGTAATCAGAAGAGATGCTAGTTCATGGACCTACTGTCGGAATATATTATTGGATTTGAGGAAAGAGGATGATTCTTCTTCTGAGATACACACATCACAGAGTGAGTTAAGCGACTTTATATTGGAGCTAAAATCTGATTTAAGGGGAATAAACAGTGAGAATGATCTGAAAATGATTGTCAACAAAATTACCGATTTTTATTCTATAGATGCCCTTAAAGCTTACTTCCCTCAGTATTTAAGATCAAATTACATTGATAGATTAAGTTCGCAATTTGTAAATTATATATGGGAAGAGTACGTTAAGTCAGGCACTATAGGAGCGGCGATAAATAATTTGCTCGGTAAAAATACAGTCCCGATAATGACAATCCATAAAAGTAAAGGCCTTGAATATAAGACGATAATTTTTTTGGGATTAGAGGATGCAGCATTTTTTAGATTTACTGACCAAAGAGAAGAGGATACCGCGGCTTTTTTCGTAGCTCTTTCAAGGGCAAAAAACACGCTTCACTTTACCTTTAGTAAAGTAAGACCAATTGGGCGGTTTAGCAATCAAGACAGGAGAATTATAGCTGATTTTTATCAAGCATTGCACGATTCGGGAGTTGTAGAATCTGTGAACCATGCAGCGAGCACCGAGGTGATTGTGTGACTAAACTAATCAAAGATTTTTGTGATGGCGATGAATTTGTTGGCTTCTATATAATCAAAGAAATAGAAGCCAAACAAACAAATAGTTCGATACCAAAAGATTACTTAGACATTGTGCTTGCCGATTCTAGCGGACACATTTCCGCAAAGTATTGGGAAGCAAGTAAGCTCGATATTGAAACATTCTTTCCGATGTGTCTTGTTAAAGTGCAGGGTGTGGTTCAAGTATACCGTGAAAAACTGCAAGTAAAAGTAATACGAATCCGAAAAACAACGGAACAAGACGGGGTATCCGTAACGGATTTTATCCGTGCCGCCCCTGTAGGTGCTGACGAACTAATCCCAATCATTGAAAATGCCATAAATAGTCTAACTCATAATGATATTAAATCGATTGTAACTTTTTGTTTTGAGAAAGTGAAAGAAACACTGCATTCTGCACCCGCGGCTAAATCCCATCATCATGCTTATTACGGTGGACTAGCTTACCATATAGTTCGAATGCTTGAACTAGGCGAATTTATTAGTCAGCAACGGCCGTTTCTTAACTCGGATTTGATTAAGGCGGGCATCATCTTGCATGACATCGCAAAACCAGTGGAAATGATTTCGGAGTATGGTATGGTAATTGATTACAGTAATCAAGGCAAATTGATCGGACATATCAGTATGGCTGCCAATTGGATTACAGAAGCTACAATTAAACTTGGGCTCGATTTAGAGTCGAATGCCATCATGGCACTACAACATTTGATTCTGTCTCATCATAATTTGGGTGAATGGGGAAGCCCTGTTCAACCGCAATTACCGGAAGCTGTGGCCCTTCACTATATCGATGCGATGGATGCTAAGCTGCAGATGGTAGAGGACATGCTTCAAACAACCGCGGAAAGTGAAGAATGGACACCGGTTATTCGTGGTTTGGAGAACAAAGCGATTTATAGATTGAAAATATGATCTGCTCTGGGGGGAGAACATTGATTTGGGTAAACGTCCATATCCCTGACAAGTTATGTACAGCACATATATCCACATGCGGTCATGTTCTTCAAGAAGAAACAGGCCTTAAAGGAATTAGAGAAATCAAAGGTGATGGCGGGTGGTATGATTTCTCGCTCGTGGAGGAGGCATCGTTTTGGTCGGGAAATAACTATCCGCATTATGAGTTTAAGAAATGCGGTAAGTGCAAGCCGTAAATACGACGAGCAGCAATAAAGAAGAATCTCAGGGAGATTACAGCCGCGATGAATAATAATGATGATTTGCGTGGTTCGTTTACGGTAGTTTACGAAAGTACTATTATTTAAAAAACTTCAATACAAAGGGTATCGTAAACGTGGCATCTCTTAAGAGATAGTAAGCGTTGTCTTGCATATGCCCGAAAAGGCAGCATTACGGAATAGAAAGGGGAGAACCCAGATAAAATGGATATTTCAGTTATGCGTCAAGTGCCTGAAGCCATTTATCTTTCTACGCAAGATACAAAATACTATCGTGCAATTTTAAGATATATGTATGAGCAGCATCGTATTTTTAATAACGATGTTCTGCCAGTTGAAATCTATACCTATCTTCAGCAATTCCCGGAGTTTGGCGATTACACCATTGAGAAGCTTGACGGCGATTTATCCGTCCTCGTAGGCAATAAAAATTTAATTCTAAATCAAGACAATACGGACGCTGCAACGCTCGAAGATCTCATAAAAAACAGAAAAACGTATTCATTGACGGAGTATACCATCGAGTTTGAAAAAACGCTTATTTTTTGGAAAAAAGCTCAATCGAATTCGCGGAGGCTCCCTCGACAAAAATTTAACGGAACGCTTGTACAATGCGCTTATACGAGTAAATGGATTTTCTGTTTCGGTGGATTTGGATACTAAGGATTTAGAGGACCTTTATGCAGCATGGGATGAACTCTACGAACGTTTTACAAAGCTCGACAACGACGCTTCTGATTATTTAAATCACATCAGTGGCGACAAGCTGGACAGTAAAATGGAGACAGACGCTTTTATTGTGTTCAAGAATCAATTCCGTTCTTACTTAACGGATTTCATTGTAGAACTCAATCGGAATTCGCCATCCATTATTAATATTATCACGCGCATTTCGGAGAAAAAGATCGAGTCGATTATTACGCAACTCATTCGCTACAAAAAAAGTATTCCGACAACAGCGGTCGTGTCGGACCAGGAATATACAGAGACCTTTTTTGATGTTTGGACAGGCATCCGCAACTGGTTTATCGCTAATGGTACGAAACCAAGCAAAGCGTCTCAAATGGAAGTTCGTACGCGCGATGCCATCAGCAAAATGTCTAAGCTTGCCCATTTTCATGCGGAGCGGCAATTCGTTAAGAAAAGTCGTGTGACCGAATTTTTGCGGCTGGCGGATATGGCGCACGCTTCAACGCTTGACGAAGCACACAAAATTTTTTCTTATCTGTTTGGATTTGATGGCATTCAGCATTTTAAACTCGCAAGAAAACCATCGGATAGAAATGACGGAACTGTTTGGGACTTTGAGCCCGACGAAGTGGATGTTACGTACCGGGTGAGACCGATCGGCGAAACGCAAACGAAGCGTAATCTTAAGGTAACCAAAGTCACGCAGGAACAACTCGAAGAGCAGCGGTTAATGAAAGAACGACTAGCATTCGAAGAAAGCGTGCTCTTAGAACTGGTCAGCCAGCCATATCTCGTTATTAAAGAAATGGACATGGTCGAACCATTTGTTCGCAGGGCACTTCTTGATTGGATTGATGCGGCTTTGCTTAATGAAATCGGTTTTGGCGTCTACGAAGGTTCTACAGAGCTTGGCGTTAAATTTAAGCTCCACATTCTGGGCAAAGAAAACGTCGAAATGCGATGCACAGATGGTATCCTTTGGTTACCCGATTTTCAATTGACATTTACAGAGGTGAAAGCACGTGAAAAAGCCCTCGCAGGAATTTCTTGAGTGCATCCATCAACTGCTCGACAATTTTTGGATTGTACGAAAAGATAATCCGGAATCGTTTTATGAGATAAAGAAAAACGAAGTCGCTTTACGCGACTATTTTAAAGATTATTTCCGCTTTAAGCTTGTCTTGGGCGCGGATTTCGCAAAGCTTGAAAAATTTCAAATTACACCGCAAGCTGCAAACGGTATCTCTGATTTCAGGGAAACAAAAGACTATGTCATGTTTTACTGTGTACTCGCATTCCTCGATGGCAAAACGTCGAAGCAATTCACACTATCTGATGTATGCCAAGCTGTTGTTTCTTATTATCCCCGAAGCGGGGCGGATTACAGTTTAGTGGATTTTTTTCCAACACTGACTTGGAAAGGCAACGATGGTTATCGAAATCGCTTATCGCTCGTTCGCGCTTTAAAAGAAACGGTTCGTCGATGCTTAATCGAAGTCGTAGATAAAAACATCGAAGATTTCCAAGACAAAGAAACCGGAGACGCTTTGCTTCGCTCTACCGGACTCGTGAAATATTTTATGCGCAACATCAATTTTGGGCTAGAAACACAGATGACCCTTCACGATGTCGTGTTGTTGCAAGAGATGCAAGAACGCGAGCTTGGCATTGAAAGAAAGCACGTCTTGTACCGTAAACTGTTTTTAGAACCTGCCCTGTACAAACACGAGGTGCCTCAAGCGGATTTTGAGTACCTTCAGCAATATGGGCGTTATCTTAATGAACACGCTGAAACCTACTATGAAATGAACCTTGACGTTTACGACGCCAGTGCCTTTTTGGTGAGAGACAGTGTCGGCACGTTCCGTAAATTTTTTCCCGCAAGCAATTCGGAAGCTAATTTGGTTATCCAATTCGCAAGTTTGCTTCGGTTAAGAATCATTGATAATGACGATGCACTCGCAGAGCAAAAAGACGGCACTGTCGTTTTGACTTCTACGGATATGGATATGATGTGCCGGCACTTGGTTGGTGAGCACAGCCATACGTGGACAAGCGGTTTAAAAGGTATGAGCATTACCGAAATCAAAAATAGTATTGTAAATACACTAATGGATTGGAAATTAGCCGATGTTACGCAGGATAGCGAAATCAAACTTTACGACGTTATCGGTCGTTTTTTTGAAAAATCGAAAGAAGAGAGCTCGAAGGGGGCTTAACTATGAAACGGGATTCCGAACGCTGGAAACCAAACCGCATTATTTTCTTTAACTATTGGTACTTCCCAAACGAAGAATATAAATTTAGAAATGGCAGACTGCTCATTAAAGGTCACAATGGCGCGGGAAAGTCCGTCGCCATGAATACGGTCTTCACTTTTCTTATCGATGGCAATAAAGACCCTAAACGTCTGGACCCGTTTGAATCAAGTGACCGCAAGTTTTATGATATTTTACTTGGGGAAGAATCACTCAACAAAGATATCACAGAGCGCATTGGTTACGTAGTTGTCGAGTACAAATTAGGCGATAAAGAAGAGTACATGACAACCGGCATTGGCATGCACGCCAAACGCAAAAACCGAAAGATGGAGGATGCATGGGGCTTTGTTATTCCGAATCGCCGTATTAATAAAGGAAAAAATTCGCTTTCTCTCTACACAGCCGAAATGCTCGACGGCTCCTTTGAAAACATCCCAAAGGATAGAAAGCAATTCACAAACGACGTTGGAGACTCTGGTAATGTGGTGGATTTAAACCAGTATGCCAAACACATGAACGATCGCTTGTTTGGATTCCCAGATGAATCCGGTCTTAAACTGTATACCGATGTGCTCGTTCGTTTGAAAAGCCCGAAGCTTACAAAAGGTGGCGGACCTGATGATTTGAAGGACACTCTTAATCATTCGTTGCCTTCTCTAACCGAACAGGAATTGTCGGCTCTGACAACAACCGTCCAAGCACAAGATCAAACCCAGCGCGAAATCGTGAAGACGCAAGCCGACCTATCGTTCGCCGTTAAACTCGACAAAGGCTACGACGATTACGTTTCTTACGTGTTTGCGGATAAGGCAAAACATTTCCTTGATTATATGCAAGAGTTGCAAAACGTGAACGCCGAATATGACGCCACACTTGCTGAAATTGCCGATAAAACCGAAGCATATAATGCTGCCGAGCTTCAAATCCAAGCGATTAAAAGTGAAATCGAAGGGCTAAAAGAAGCAAGGTCTGAACTTAAACATGAAGAAGTTAGTAATCTTGAAGATGCACTCAATTCGGCTAAAAACACATTTCAAAAGTTAGAGGGCGACAAAATAGACAAGTCCTCCCGTTTCGACAACAAAAAACAAGCATTATCATCCGAGCAGGATGTCCGTCGCAAAATTGAAGACGAACTTTGGGAAATTGAAAAAGAAATGAAAGCCTTACTAGAAAACCTAGAAGAAATCGCTTACGACACTTCGTTCTCGGATATTTATGACGCTTTCATCGATCATTACAAACGGCATGAAAATGAAGGAAGGTATGATTTTTACCATTGGGAGACGCAGACTCGGATTCGTCTTCAACAGCTTGAATCGCTTCAAAAACAGTGGTCCGATTACGAGCAAAAGAAACGAGTCCTTACCGACATGCGCGAACAAATCGGAGAAAAGCAAACGGCTTTGGATGCACAAAGACAGCTTAGAAGTGACCAAGCGGACCAATACGACCGCGAACGTAATAATAGCTATGTCGAAGTTGAGACCTGGATAAAGGAGCTTAACGCCTTCACACTTAGCGTTAATAGCGCTACGACGGTTAAGCGGATGATGAATGGCTACTTGGAATCGGTGACCGAGGAAGAGATGTTTGCACCTATCCTGCGGGAGCGGGATGAGCAAATCTCCAATCTTCAGCTTGCACAAGTATCGCTCGCTTCTCAAAAGCAGGCCAAAATGGATGAGAAATCACGTGCAGAACAGGAAAAGGCGGCGCTTGAAGCAAGCGAGGAAATTGAACCTGAACTTCCTGAACCAAAACAAAAACAAATCGCAGAACTTAAAGCGACAGGCATCCCCTTTGTCCCTTTCTATGCTGCGGTTGAATTCAAACAAAGCCTCTCAGACGAGCAGAAATCACGCTTAGAATCCGTGCTCGCGGAAGCGGGTATTTTGACCTCGCTTATTGTGCCGGCTCCATATCAAGGCGCGGCGCAGACTCAGGCAGTCCAAAGCAGCAACAATCCCGCAACTACAAACAACCTAACACAATACTTTGATGTTGCAAGTGGCGATGAAATAACGGAAGCAGATGTCTTAGCGGTCCTTAAAGGGATTTCGATTTCGGACACTGATGCACATTATGTATCGGATAACGGTGCTTTCAAAGGTTCCTTTGTCTTTGGCACGGCCCCTCACTATGGGGTGGCAAAATATATTGGCAAACATGCGCGTGAACAAGAACGCCTGCGCAAGATAGCTTCCTTGCTGGAGAAGATTGCAGGGCTGGATAATGAAATAGCGCGACTCCAAACCGACATTGATGAAAGCAAAGTCATTATAGGGGCAGTAGAAGAAGAGTTCAGACGGTTTCCGAAGTTCGCCGCACTTAAAGACGCGAAACGGAAACTGGAAACCATCGTTAGCTACATTGCCGATATTTTAGAACCGGACATAGTGCGTTTGAATGATAAGTTCAAGGAACAAAAAACGGTTCTTGATGCACTGCTTGCTAAAATCAACTCAGAATTTGAATCCCTTTCCGTAGACAGAAACGAGCAAGCGATTTATCAGGAATGTCAAAACATCGGCAATTTTAGATCGGCTCTCACAAACATGAAAAGCGCCCGCCGTTCATATTTCGATAAGCAAACACTGCTCGAAAACCAAGATGAAAAAATTCAGGAAATCGGCGATGCCATCGAAGAGGCTAGAGGGGCGGTACTTGCACTTGATGGTCAACTAAAAAGCCTTACCGTAAGGATTGATAGCTACGAAACACAATTAAAAGAGATGGATGCCGACGGTATACGCGAACTTGCAAAGTCGATTGCCGACAAGCTAGACGAATTACCCAATGTTCTCTCCGACCTTAATCGTTCTTTCGGGGAATTAGATAATGCCTTGAAAACGTTAAAAGACCGTTTGCCGCTTGGCGAACAAAAAAAGCGCTTCTTAACGTGGTTTGTTGGCGCTTGGGAAAAAGCACTTTTGCAAGACGTTAAAGAATTCGGAGAACGACTGGGCTTACCGTTAGATGCGGACTCTGTTTCTCTTGCAACTGTCGTTATGCAGAAGTTTGGTAATCTTCTTACGAAAAAAGATAGAGTTAAAATTAAGAGTGATATGGGCGCCGTCTTTGGTGAAGCAGACAAAGGGCTGCCTGAATACAATCTCAGCATGGAGCCGGTCGAGTTTGAACTGGACGCGCCGGAATTAACTGCTGATCAAAACAGCCTTTGTGACATACTGATGATGATTGCGAAGCGTGAAAAGGTTACGCTGGAGTACCAAGCTCGCCGGGTATCGCCGAACTACTCCAAAACCAAACTCGAAGAGCGAGATAAAATTCTCGCCGATGTAATGGCAGAGAAGGATATCGAGATTTACGAAGACATTCTCATTAATCATGTCGGAGAAATCATCAAAGGAAAAATCCGCAACGCAAAAGAATGGGTACTGCACATCAACGAAATCATGGAACGCACCCAAATATCAAGTGGGCTGAAGTTTGACATGGTGTGGTCGCCAAAAAGCAATCCAAACGAGGACGAACTGGACACAGCGGATTTGATGCGTATCCTCGAAAAAGACCCAGTCCTTCTCTCGGATACCGACAGAAAGAAAGTTGCGCAGCACTTCCGGTCCAAAGTGCACGATGCCAAACGCAAATCCGAACTAAGTGGCACTTCTTCCTTTATAGAAGACATCATGAAAGTGCTTGATTACCGCGATTGGTACCAATTCATCATTTATTACACCAAGACAGGCGAACCGCGCAGAGAAATGAAGAAAAGTAATTTTAATACCTTCTCAGGCGGCGAGCGTGCGATGGCAATGTATACACCGCTACTTGCGGCGGTAGATGCCAGGCTCCAAAATGCAAGACCGAATGCACCGCGTATATTCGCGCTTGATGAAGCATTTGCCGGCGTCGACGAAAAGAACATCAGGGAAGCATTCAAAGTCATCGAGTCGTACGACTTTGATTACACGCTTAATTCACAAGCCATTTGGGCGACATTTGAAGAAGTGCCGGACCTTTCTATTATCGTTTTAAGCCGACTAGGCAACGCAAACGTGGTGATGTCGACAGCCTACACATGGAATGGTATTCGGAAACTGCCCGTCGATGAATCTCAAGAAGAGCCGGAAGACAACAGCGAATCATTCAAATCGCAAATCGCCTTATTTTAACTAAGTGGGGAACATGTCATGAACATAGCCAACGAGGCTGCGAGATATTTCAAAGAGAAGAAGGGCTTTGACCGTCTTTTCGTTGAGTTTGAAAAACGGTACAAAGGCTTAGAACGCATTGGCGGCAACGCCATCCTGGAACACGTTACGGATGAAGAGTTTATCACCATCCGAGGCATAATCGGAGACAAACTTAAGAGAAACGGGGACAAGCTATCTGTCCCCTTACTTCTTTTTGAAGAAAAGCTCCAAGGAACAAAATTTTCAGGCGTCAAGCTCTTAACGCTATTAGAGGCGTATACCGGCAAAAAAATCGTCACGAACAAAGAAAAACAATTGGCTTTTGAACAGGAGAAAGAACGTTTCTTCATTGAACTACATCACGCGCATCCTGGTTCCAATGCCGACTTTATCATGGCGAAAATTAGCGAGAAGTCTCCAGGCACACTTCAAGTGCATGCACTTTATCAACAAGATACAAAGGCACTTAGAACCGTTTTAGGTGCTTCCTTAAATGCAGTAAATAAACTTCCACTTCAACAACCCAAAAGACTTGCGCTTTTCGCAGCGGATGTAACCGATAATCCGCATTTCTTTGATGTTAAAACAGATGCCGGGCGTCTCTTCATTTCTTTTTTACAATTACTGCTCGAAAGGGATGGTTGGGTATACAGAACTAATCCTAATGCAGAAGAAGTCACGGAGATCCTTAGCGCACACAGGATATGGCGAGATGATGTGCTTAACTTTGTTTCTTGCTTCGGTATTCGTGGATTCAAAGATAATGAAGATTCATTTAAGGTGCTTGAGGGCGCAATTGAAGAAAAGACGATATGTAATTTACCTTTACGTGATGTATTTCGTATAAAGAGAGTAGAGGCATATAAGCAAAAGGTATTCGTTGTTGAGAACTCATCGTTGTATTCAAGCATAATCGAAGAATTTCAAGACAAGCCGTTTACACCAAGTATCCTGTGTACTCATGGACGAATGAAATTATCCGCACTCCTGCTGCTCGATAAAATAGCAGAAAGTAACAATATTATTTTTTATGCTGGCGACCACGACCCACAAGGCTTATCTATCGCGGAAAGTCTTGTAAAGCGCTTAAAATCTAAAGTTAAGCCATGGAGGTTCGATAAAGAAAGTTATCTGCTAAGTTTATCTGATGAAATGTTTGATTCTGAAAAGATGTTAACCAACAATAAAGAACCGCAACTTCAAGCACTGATTCAAGTTATGCTTGAATATCGGAAGTCCGCCTTTCAAGAGAAGTTAATTGAGCATTATTACGATGACATTCTTCGCGAATTAACAACCTAAAATCCCGTGATGGAGTCGGCGCAGATTTGTTCATCGTTGATGACACTGGCAATATTGATATGAAATGAAAATGAGTGATAGAGAGAAATACTGCAATTGTCGCTCATCTTTTTATTTTGCAGGAAAATGTAACCATTTGTCGAACTCTTCTAGATATTAAATTAGAGGAATGGGTGAGTTTACATATGCAACTTTATAGCTTGAAAATCGAAGGTTTTCGTAGGCATCTGGATACAGAGGTGTTTTTTTCGGACGCCACCTTTCTGATAGGTGAGAATAATGTCGGCAAGAGTTCAATTTTATCGGCCTTGAACTATTTGTTGAATGATATAAAGAAAATTACGGTAGAGGAATTTTTTTCATTTCTGGATGAAGGTACTGCCACTAATGTCCGTGGGGCTAATAAAATTGTAATGACCACTCCGTCGTAACCCAGTTGTAAGAGCTAAAGTAATCATTATCCTCCAGTGATAAGGTTCACGTTGCAGTGCTCGAAGCATTTGTTCAACTTCTGCTTCATCATATGGGATAATCTCCTTTGAATCGACTTTTGGTTTCTGCACGTCACTAACCGGATTTCGTTTGATGATTCTCCAGAATGTTTTTTAAGATACGGTGATTAATCTCGATCGTTCCAGAGGCTAACCCTCCATTTTTTTATCTCCGCGGCTGCCTTCTTTTTCAAGTTTATCAAGAAAATTTATAATATTAAGGGACTTAATATCCTCTAACTGCATGTGTTGGAAAGCAGGCAGGATACGAATTTTTAGATTCATTGTTATGATTTCGCCGGGTGTGACGACCCGTATGTATACAATGTCTTATAACCCAGATGTTTTACGGCATATTTATCGCGCATTCTTCAACAAACGCTGCTACGAAAATAGTGATCCCAAATAAGTCGATGTAGATGGCGGTATAAATACAGAGAGTTATGGAGCTCCGTGGTTTGTCGGAAGAGAAAAATAAGGTTTTGAGAGGATTGTTATAATCGGGTAGATAATCAGATTCATTTGACGGTGTGTTACAGGTGATTTCGGATTAGAATAAATTATATGGAAGTGTTCGTTTAAATTCTACTACAATCCTTTTTGTTAGAAAATACTTAATATTTCAATAACTTTAAGTTCGTTAATAATAAAGCAACACATCTATATATTAAAGCATTACGACAAAACATATTCATATTAAACACTCGGTCGAATGTTGACATAACGAGTGTTTTTTTGATGTTGACCAATTAATTCAAGGAGATATGTTTAAAATCATCTTTTGTAGATATGTTAATCTCAACATGTTAAAATAAGAACCCATATTCCCTATTTAGGATATTCCCTCCTTATAGCCCAAAATACGAATGATAAAAAGGAATAATGTGGGATGCTGTCGAAATGCCATAGTGCATAAGATTCAATAAATAAGGATGGAAGCCTATGGAGAGAAGTATTATCAGTCGGGCAGTGGGTGAACAAAGCAAGGGAGAAAGGCTGCAACGTCTTAGAGCTATCCAGTTAATATTTGATGAGCTTGAAAAATCCCCCAATATATCTGTGCTTGTAGCATGTGAGCATATTGAAGACATCTATCTGAACAAAGAAGATGGCTATGGCGAAAATTCGGAATACATAGAGAGTGACAAGAGTTATGAATCCAAATGCTTTTCATTAAACTCTGATGAAGTAAAGAATAGTTTAGTGAGCTTTTTGGATTGTTCTTTACGTTTTGGTAAACATATTCGTTATGGTTTTTACACGAATACTGGAATTACGAATGAGCGTACTACTGATTTATTAAAAAGAAACAAATTAGAACTGCCAGAAGAAAAACTAATAAATTTATTAATAGATAAAGATTATCCAACGGTTCTTCCTTATCTTAAATGCGTTGTGTTAGAAGATTATAAAAATCAATATGCAGGAAAAAATGAGACCGGCTTTTTAGATGTAATTGAACAGTACACAGATGAGATGTGGATCCAGTTCCTTGAACAGATTGATTGGAAGTTTGACCAGGAAGATGAGAATCAGCTTGAAGCTACCTTGCTGTTAAAAATTCAAAGATGTCGTTTGTATAACACTATAACAGTTTCTGGAAAAGAACAGTATATTATCGATGCGCTGGATAAAGAACTTGAAAAACGGCAAGCATCCAAAGAACCTATTCATCGAATGATTAATGCAGATACAGTAAGAGCAAAATTTCTTGAAATAGGCAACAGTGTTGCATCTGCAAAGCCCATTAATTTATCGAGTAAAAATGAGAGCGATAAATTTTTCACTGATATACTAGATAAAAATGTTAATGCTTTTTTTGTCAAAACAAGCTATTATACTCGTGCTTTAGAAGCCTTAAAACAAGATAACATAGTTATACTTATAGGGCAACCCGGAATTGGCAAAACAATTACATCAGAAAAGATAGCTTATGACTATAAGACCAATGGATTTAAAATTCTGCGTTCTGAGAAATTGAATATAGGAAATGCAAAAAACTTTTTAAGGGAACAACTACCTCAAGAAAAAACGCTAATAATACTTAATGATTTTTTAGGACAATCCATTACAGAATATAAAAATATAGATTCTAGTGAGTTGAGTGATTTGTTTAGGTTTTTAAGAGCATACGATCATATAAAATTACTTATTAATACTAGAGGTGTAATATATCAAGAAGCCCTTCAAAATACCAAAATTAACTCTGAGGTTACTAGTAGTTTAAACGATATATGTGAAATACAGATGGCAGATTTAACTTTTGTGGAAAAGGCTTATATTCTACATTGCCATTTAAAGCGAGCTTTTGAAAAAGGAATTCTATTAAGTGAACACTATCAAGCTGTGATACAAGATAGAATATATGGTAAAATTGTAATCCACGAGAATTTTATTCCACGAATTATGGAGTATATAACCTGTAAACCCTTTGTTACGAAAACTAATCCTCAAAACTATGTAGGCGAAATATTTGAAACCTTAGCAAATCCGTCACAAATTTGGAAAGAAGAATATGAAGGATTAGAAAAACTGGATCGTATTTTATTGAATACTCTTTTTTCTTTAACAAATACAAATGTGCCCATTGAAATCTTGAAGGAATGTTTTGAGAAAAGAATAAAAGATGAAAAGTCTGATACAACAATAAACTATTTCAATAATTCTATTAATCGATTAACGGAATCGCTCGTTAAGCTCGAGGTGTTTCATGGTGAACAGCGAGTTGGTGTCCTAAACCCGTCAATAAATGATTTCTTATTAAACCATTTATCGGAGAACAGTGATGAAATGGAAGCAATAATAAATCACTCAATGTATTACGAACAAATAGAGCGATTAATAACCTGTAAGGTGCCAAAAAAATCTTCTTATAACACAAATAAAAGATGGAATTTTCAAACGACTCACTACTTTTTCTAAGCAAGTATTTTCAAATATGGAATTTATGTTTGCACCTCCACCGTATTTATATGTGTTAAAAATATTGTTAATACACCTTAATGAATCTGATTTGGTTGCCTGCGGTATACACAAATCAAATATTCAACATTTCGTTCGCGAAATATTTGCAACACAGTATGACAGTATTGAAGCAAATTCAAGGCTCTATTTTGCATATGAATTTCCAATTGTTTTTGCAGAATTGATAAAAAGTGATAACGAATATGATTTAAATGAGATTCTGGCAGATGAAAAGTATTTAAAAGTCATTATGGATTCCATCGCTAGGTGCGATGTTTTTTGGGATATCCTTGTTGATATTCAAGAAAGATATTATGCATCTTCGAAAGAAGCCTTTTATAGATTCCCAATAGTACAATCAAGCATAATTGAAAGAATTACATCAGAAGTCATTTGGGATGTCCAAGAAGATATTCTATCCAAAATTACATCTGAAATTGAGGACAACTATGATGAGCTTGAAGAATATGAGGATGTTTATGAAATGACAAATTTTGTTCTTCAAGGCATTGTAGATGATATTCACGACCAGATTACAGAGATAATGAATGCTAAGTTAGACAAACGGGGAATAAATTCGATTACTGCTGAGGATTTTGATATAGACACCATTTTAAGTGAAGATATCGATATTCATGACATGATCGAGCGAAAATATTATGAAATGATGTATAGTCAAAGCGATGAATATAAGCAACAACTTCAAGAGCCTATTGAGAATATAGTTGAATTATTTGAAGATACCTATTGGCTCTCATGATTTTTGTTGATGTACTCGAAAATGCCAATGCTATCTTAAAATGGCTAAAGAAAACTTGACAAAAAAATGACGAAATTTAAGGTGTGAAGGTGTATGATGAAAATATGCGAAAATCATATACAAGTGACTTTAAAGTAAAAGCGGTACTGGAAATTTTCAAGGAAGAAAAATCCCTAAGTTGGCATCTGAGCTGGAAGTTCACCCCAACCAGCTTCCGAAATGGAAAAAAGAGGTTGGACGCAAAAGGGGGCAGACCGGCAAGCCATCCGAGTTCGCGTGGAGGATTAATCACCAAAATTCATGCGATGGTGGACGCGCTCGGCTATCACTACGTTTCGAATTGACGTCAGGACAAGACCACGATTCTGTCACCGGCTATCGCTTTCTTCAAGAACTGGACTACTATCCGAGCGAAGTGTTGGCTGATCGTGCCTACGATACCAATGCCATTCTGGAGCATCTACAAAGCCGAGCAATCACTGCGGTTATCCCAAGCAAACGCAATCTGCGGGTAAAGCGCCTGTTAGATTCTGAAACGTATAAAGAGCACCATTTAATTGAATGCATTTTCAATAAAGTAAAAAAATATCGACGTCTGGCCACTCGCTATGAAAAAACAGCGAACATGTTCATAGCTTTTTTGACGCTGCTTTCCATTCGTTTATGGCTCAAATAGGTTTGCATACAGACCCTAGTAAGGAGATACAGATCGAGAAAATTATCTTTAATTAAGGAGATAATATGTATGGAGTTGATTTATTTATGGGTATCAGATTATCGTAACATTGAAAATACAGGATTTAAATTATCATCAAATTTTGATGTGAAATTTAATAATAATAACAAGGGTTACAGGGAGCTAGTAATTAGAAATTTAACTATTAATAATTTATTATTCGAAGAAAAAATCGAAAATGTCCATGCTATTATCGGAAAAAATGGGGCAGGCAAAACAAATCTCATGGACCTACTCGGTTTTAATTATAAAGAAAGAAAAATGGCATTTAATGCAAAATATTTTATTTTATATCACATGAGTGATGATATTTATGCTATTGAAGGTAGAGGTTTTGAATTAATTGAGCCGAACATCGTGAATAATCCGACTGTCGGTAGTTCTCTAAATTCTTTAAATTATGTAACAGAGCCATATAGTCTACTAATCAGAAAGCTTCCTAAGAAAAATAAATTTGAATTTATTAGTTTCCTTCAGTTTAAAGAACAGTATCATCGTAATGACCATATTTATTATATAAAAGACTTTGATCATAATAGTAATTTTGGTATAAACTATTCGAAAAATAGTGTTGAAAGAAATGCAGATTCCGCTCTATTCAATAGAGCGAAAATTGATCATAATGACATTAATAAATTGTCGATGTATAAATTAATCACTTATTTTAATAACTCAACATTTAAAAAAATTCAAAACATCTATTTAATCTTAACGAAAGTGTGTACGTAAGAGTTAATTATAGTATAGATTACAATGATGAATATATAGACATTGATTTAAAAATAGAGAATGAAAAATTTACAAAAATATTAGATCGTGTATCGAGGATTTACACAAAAGAGGAATTGAAGCATCAATTTATTCTTAATTTTATGGAACAGTACATATATTACAGTTACGCTTCCTTAAAGCAATTTGAAAAAGAGAAAACGATAATTAGTAATAGTAATTATAAAAAGCTGATAAATGAATCTGATCTAATTAACATTACTGAAGTCGAATATTATTTAAAGGTTCAAAAGATTATCTCAGATGAAATAAAGAAATATACGGATGTAACTAATCATGACAAATTCTTTGAGTCATTTTCTTTAGCTTGTTCTTATCTATTAAACTTAAATGCAGAATTTTTTGACGATAAAACACAAATTAATATCCCGATCAACATTCTTGAAGATAAGCAAGTTATAGATTTCCTGAATTTTATCGATGAATGTCAAAGTCCTGAAGTTAATTATCTCAATAATGCTTTAGTCATTTCGATTGGCCCCATGAGTGATGGTGAACAGGCTTTTATTAAGTTGTTTTCGGCTTTATTCTATGGGCTTACATTAAATCGATACGAAGAAAAAAGAACTGCAATCATTTTATTAGATGAGCCTGACAAGTCAATGCATCCTGAATGGAGTAGGATACTACTGTCTGAGGTAATGAATTTCTTAAAAAGATTAGAAGAAGGGTATGAACGTTACCAAATTATTATTACTTCTCATTCACCTTTCGTTATTTCTGACTTACCAAAGGAAAATGTAATCGCCTTAGACAAACATTTAACGACTGGTAAGTGTGTCATTAAAAAAATAGAAATTGAGCAGACTTTTGCTAATAATATTCATTCTATTTTAATAGATAAATTTTTTATGACTGCGACGATCGGTGAATTCGCGCTCGATAAAGTAAATTCAGTAATTAACCGATTAGTTCAAAAGGAGTCATTATCCGAAGAAGAAACGGTTGAGTCTAAATATATTATTTCATTGGTCGGGGATGAACTAATTAGAGAGAAATTAGTGGAATTATTTAATGATAAAATTAAATTCCAACGAGAAGGGAATAGCCGATGATAGGTATTACTCATAAAAAATGGAGGATATAGCATCTGAACACTACAAAGAGCTTGAAGATCAATTAAAAAAGCGAAAAATGTATAATAAAGTAAATAATTGGTTTTTAAATAATGGACTTCACATCAGTCTTAAGAGTGTTGTTTTAGCTAATGTGGATTTCCTTGGGAAGATTGTTTACAAATACAGAAGATTTAGCTATCCAAGCGAAATCCATTATTTAGTAAACGTTTATCAAAATTTATTCGCAAAATCCAATAAATCTATAGGGAGCAATTATTATAATGCGGTGGCCTTATGTAGAAAATTAGGAATTACCGTTTGTCCTTATTGTAATAGAAACTTTATAAACAATGTTGACCTTGGGGAACAAGGAATTAAAAGAACTTCGCAGCTCGATCACTTTTATTCAAAGGACAAGTACCCTTTTTTAGCGATGTCATTTTATAATTTGATTCCTTCCTGCCCAGCTTGTAATCTTTTAAAACATAACCGAAGGATATCAATATCACCTTACGATACACGAATAAATTTTGAAAAAGAAATTATGGTTAATTATGTGCCGAATTCTGCCATCTTTTTTTTAAAAGAAGAAGATATCGAAGTTAAACTTGAATATAGTGATAGGATGAAACGCAATATTAATGTTTTCGGTCTAGAATCTCAGTATCTCTTACATAAAGATATAGTTTTTGAAATTGCAAAAAAGTGTGAGTTTTACAGTAAAAGTCAACTCAAAGAATACAAAAAAAATTTTGGACGGCTTTTCAAAAATGAAGATGAAATGAAACGAGTATTGTTTGGAAATTATCTTAAACCTTCTGATGCTTACAAGCGTCCACTTGCAAAATTAACTGGAGATATATATCAGCGACTAGTAAGACCATGAAAGGATGTATAAATTAATTGAATTCCCCCGAGTAGGAATAAGGAATGGCAAAATCGTCTCCTGCATTAGCATCTATAAAACATATAAGAGAAGGTCGCTTCCATATTTCTTTTGCGAATTCCGTTTTGAGGTAATTGGAAAGAGAAGAAAATAGAAATTGGTCGGGCCAATATTTAAAACAAATATGATGCTGCTATATTGGGATTCAAGTAAGGGATTTTGGATAAGATTTTAAATTTGCCGGGACCATTGATGTAAAATTGATGTATTACATCAATTTTACATCAATGGTCGGATTCCAATCCAAAGAAACGGATTGGCTCACCGAAAACCCAGTAAAATCAAGGTTCCAGTGGATTAAAACAGAACCCAACCAACCGATGCTTTAGCCCGAGCAATCGATTCAATTCATCCTGAAAGCCGTAAAATATCGGCAGGGAAAGAAGCCATTAAAACTAGCCAAAGATTGTATCCGTAACAGGCGCGGTTTTTCGGTAGAAACTACATTGGCCGGAGGTAATGTCATCAGGCTCATGCGTGATGCTAAGGTCAATGGGTTCGAAGTTACAATGTTCTATGTCGGTCTAGGCGATTATAATTTGAATCTTGAGAGGGTGGCAGTACGGGTTAAAAATGGTGGACATCATATTCCCTCTGAAGATATCATAAGGCGGCATCAAACATCGATTCAAAATTTAATTTCTCATCTTGAATTAATTGATCATTTAATTGTGATTGACAACAGTTTATCTGAGGGAAGAATTACTCTGGGCGCGGATGATGGTTCAATAACCTGTCGATCGGAGACCGTTCCTTCTTGGATTGAATGCATAGTGCAGAAGTAAGAACTATAGAAAGAACAGCAATGTAATTAATTAGGGCTGTTCTTTTCTTCTTTTTAGAAAGTGAATTTTTCGCTAATTAATAGATTCTGTTACCGTAGGCTCTGCTTCTGAGGCAGATGCCTTTTCTATTTCAATTGGCTGATGTTCGGTTTATGAAAGTCTGAACTCGCATAGGTAAGGACTTCCATTTATCTTTGTGATATTATTAGGCATATTGACCTAATTAGAGTTAAGTTCGGAGTTTTTACAAAGATGTGTAATGTGGGTTTCTCAGGAAACGCGCCACCTTGATAAGGGAAAATCCTTTCCATACATCATAAAATTTGTTGTAGTTATTAGGAGTTGGACATGAGCAGACAATCGCAGAATATTACAAAGTACTTTAGAAGTGCCGTCTCGGCTCAGGCGAATACGGGCCTAGAGTTTAAGAACGAGCCATTCTTCATTATTGAGGCTTCTCAGTTGTTAGAGGGAAGAATTCATAGTGAGATATGCGAAAAGGTGTTTATCGAAGCTAACAAAGGTTCAAATTATGAGGATGATAAATTTAAGAAAACGACTATAAACGTCATCGTAAGTGCGAAAACAGTAAAGACGATATATGAGGCAAATGCTAAAATCCAAGACGATGTTGATGAATTGACGGGTCTATTTTTTATACCTGCAAGAATGGATAATAGCGGAAAACTCTATTTTGATTCTGAAAATAAAAAGCTTCCTTGGTTCCCGCGAGAGTACTTACAACCCATGGTTGAGTCTAAATTGGCTATTGGTAGTGCAAGTAATGTTGATTCTTTTATTAGTGATCATGTCGATCAAGTAGAATTAATAGGAACATGGGCACAATATGTATCATTCATTAAAGAGTTTTATGAAACCATAACGAATAGCAAATTTGAAGATAGCAATATTCTTAGTCAAGAAGAAGATTCTACTTCGTTTGACTTGGAAAGAAATATGTATCTATTTATAGATAATACAGTAAACTCAACATTTCATATTTTGAAATTGTATAATTACTTACTTCATGATCTTCAGCTTAAACCGCTATATGATAATTTTACTTCAATATCAAAAGTAATATCAGAGTCACTAATACCCAATTCGACCTCCAATATGCAGCTACATGCTGGGCAAATGGGAGGAGAGCATCCATTATCTCCTTCTCAGAGGGAGGCTATGAATCATTATAATCATATGAATGTTGGTGAAGTACTAGCTGTCAATGGACCACCGGGAACGGGGAAAACCACGCTATTGCAATCCATTGTTGCTGATACATACGTGAAAAGGGCGATATTAGAAGAAAAGGCGCCGCTAATTGTTGCGACATCGACCAATAATCAAGCCGTTACGAACATTATTGCTTCATTTGGTAATATTAAAAAAATGAGTGACTCGAACCTTGAAGATCGTTGGATAGAAGGCGTACATAGTTTTGCTACTTATTTTCCTTCTGGATCGAAAGTAAAGGAAGCAACAAGTCAAGGCTATCAATACACCAATTCTAAGGGCGAATACTTTTTATCCGATATCGAGACGGAAGATAATCTAAATAATTCGAGAACGAAAATAATCGAAAATTGTAGTGAATTTTTTAAATCGAAGTTTACTAATCTGGAAGAATGCCGTAGTGCTCTTCATAAAGAGTTATTGTTCTTCGAAGAAAGTAAACGGAGTCTACTCGCGTTATGTGATGAGTCCAATCAATTTCAGCACCCTGATATTCCTGTAGACGTACAATTGAAATTGCTCGAAGAACAAATGGATCATATTCAAGTAAGAATTCAAAATATTAAAGATAGAGTGTCTCAATGGGAAATCGTTTACAGTAAAATACCTTTCATTATCAGGTTGATCTCGAGGATAACAAAGAAAAACCTTAGAAGAATCCAAACGGAATTCAGGTTGTTTATTTCTACTGAAGAGCTTGCAGTTCTTGATGAGTCTATGAGTATTGGGCGAATTAAAGAAATATATAGTCAACAGGTTGCGGAGTTGGGTAGGTCGTTTGTAAAACTAAAAGATGATGCTGAGTTAATTAGGGGCTGGATAAAAAAGTATGACAATGAATTAAAGACCTTAGGAGAGCACGGGGTCATTCTCCATGACAGTGAATCGACTAGATACAATATTTCGATAGATACGGTTAACGAGCTAATAGATAAAAAGATACGTTATCGAGAGTTTTGGATAGCCGTTCATTATTTTGAATGCAGATGGGCAAATGGTGAAGATGAACTCACAGATAAGCAAAAGGGAAAAACCTTCCCTAATGTTCTAACAAAGTTTTATAACAGACTTTAAATGATTACTCCATGCTTAGTAATGACGTTTTACATGCTTCCAAAACAATTTATGGCATTTAACGAGCAGAAGAATATGTTTCTATTTAACTTTATTGATCTATTAATCGTAGATGAAGCGGGACAAGTGTCACCTGAAATTGCGGCTGGCGCATTCGCACTCGCTAAAAAAGCTGTTGTCGTCGGAGACATTCATCAGATTGAGCCTGTATGGAGTGTCAATAAATCATTAGACAAGGCATTGGCTCTCGCCAGCGATACAATTAAATCTATTGATCAGTTCAATGAGTTAGAAGAGGCTGGATTGACAAGCTTTGGTTCAAGTGTAATGATGGTTGCTTCAAAGAGTTGTAAGTATGAAAAATATGATCAAAAAGGTTTGTTTCTTTCAGAGCATCGGCGCTGCTATAACGAAATTATCGATTACTGCAACAAATTGGTGTATAGAGGAAATCTCAATCCCATGCGTGGAAAGGGGAGCGACCGTAAGAATCGCCCTCTAGAACATTGGCCGCAAATGGGATATCACCAAATCGCTACGGAAAGCTCAAAAAAACTAGGAGGCAGCAGGTATAACGAGAAGGAAGCATCTTATATCGCTGAATGGTTATATCAACATTACGAGATCATTCGCAGTGCATATCCAGACGATTTGGAAAACAATCTAATTGGAGTAATTACCCCATTTAAATCACAAGTATGGTATATCAAATCGGCATTAAAGAAAAAGATGCCTCTTTTATGCAATAAAATAAGCGTGGGTACGGTTCATACTTTTCAGGGTGCGGAACGTAACATGATCATACTTTCAACTGTGTATGGCATGAACGATGGAAGTTACTTTATCGATGCAAATAATAGTCTCATGAATGTAGCTGTGTCGCGGGCAAAAGACCATTTCTTTGCATTTGGTGATATTCGATGTTTGAAAGATAATCAAAATAGCGCCAGTGGATTAATTAAATCATTCATCCAAAGCAATCCACTATCAAGTGTCGCCTCTATTCACTAACTCTCTTTTCAGTGAGATTAAGATTCACCAATTATGTTTGGTGGAAAACTGACTATTACCAATGGAATGGGGTTTAACGATTAATGGCCATTAATATTTGGCGTGAACCGGATGATCCAGAAGCAGAGAATCAAAATATCTTTGTCAAAGAATACATTTTAAAACATTTTGGACCCACTTCAGAAGATTGGGAAAATGGTGTATCGGCTGCTTTGTGTGCATATTGGAAAGAGCAGGGCTATGAATCAGATCCGGAGGAAGATACCTTTATTTTACCAGTTGATGTGATGCTTCAGAAACAGTATGAATGTTCACAGTGTAAGTCACAGTATTCTAGTGAACATGACGGTGACATTTATTATGATCAAGATACAAATATACCACAGTTTGTCTGTCATGATTGTCTAATTATGGCTGCACGTCATCGTAGGTGGTTGTTGAAAGAGCATATGAAGCTAAAGATGCAATCATTGGCAAAAAAGGTACAAGAAACTAACGATGGATCTTAGAAGTTCTTCCAACATGAAGCATCGCGGCTTTCAAGCACCATATTCCTTTTCAAACATATGCGGTATTTAAGCTCGCTTGCTACGATGAAGTGAAACTTTGATGTTGATGTAAAGTTGATGTAAAACATCAACAGAAGTGCTCGGATTGAAGCCTTCTAGAGCAAAATCAAATTGACAAAAAGCCCGCCAAATCAAGGTTTCTACGGATTGTAACAGATCACATCCTAGACTAATATGTTTCCGCATACGGTGCATGTGTTAGCAAATTGAGAATTATTGAATTTTAAATAATATACCATCTATTATACTAGGATTAGGACGAATAGTAGTAAACGAAGTTTGGGGACGCGTAATGTTGCGTCCCCAATATTTATTTTACGAGTAGACTATTTAATGTTCCCATGGATAAATGAACAGGGGTTCAACTCCCGCAACGTAAAGAACCCGCTGTTCAGGCGCAACGAAGTAAGATCAATTGTGTTACACAGCGATCATTGTGTTAAAGGGAGCGTTATTTTCCAGAAAAATACTACAGTATTCGACGCAAAATAATAGAAATCCTGAGAATTTTAGATTATTCCACTTTGCATAAAAGTTAGAATCTGATAGAATATAAACAAATACTATAAACTTAGTGGGGATTAATAGGAGGCGCCTTTCCATGCAAAAACTGACGCAGCTGGATCAACTTGATTCCACGCAAGAAATGACGCACTTGGATCAGCTCGAAGCTGAAGCGATTTATATTATACGAGAAGTAGCGGCGGAATGTGAAAATCCCGTGATGCTGTATTCGATCGGGAAGGATAGTTCCGTGATGCTGCATTTGGCGCTGAAGGCTTTTTATCCCGAGAAACCGCCATTTCCTTTCATGCATATTGATACTACGTGGAAGTTTAAAGAAATGATCGAATTCCGCGATCGCAAAGCTAAAGAATTTGGGATCGAAATGATTGTTCACTCGAATCAGGAAGGTGTTGATCAAGGGATCAACCCATTTGATCATGGTGCCTCGTATACCGATATTATGAAAACCCAAGCATTAAAACAGGGATTGGACAAATACGGATTCACGGCTGCGTTTGGCGGTGGAAGACGTGACGAGGAAAAGTCGCGTGCGAAGGAGCGGATTTTTTCGTTCCGGAATAAGAATCATGCGTGGGATCCGAAAAACCAACGGCCAGAAATGTGGAAGCTTTTCAACACAAGAATCAATAAAGGAGAAAGCATCCGCGTCTTCCCAATATCCAACTGGACGGAAAAAGACATCTGGCAATATATTCGCAGAGAAAACATTGATATTGTGCCTCTCTATTTTGCAAAAGAAAGACCCGTCGTCAATCGCGATGGACATATGGTCATGGTGGATGATGATCGCTTGAAACTCGAACCCCATGAAAAAGTTGAAATGAAGAAGATGCGGTTTCGCACATTAGGCTGCTATCCTCTTACTGGCGGAGCCGAGTCTGAGGCGGATACGCTAGATGCCATTATCGAAGAAACACTTGGTGCAGTTTCATCCGAACGGACAACTCGGGTTATTGACCAAGAAGAGGCTGGAAGTATGGAAAGACGTAAACGGGAGGGCTATTTCTAAAATGAAAAGTCTGCTTAAATTTATTACTTGCGGAAGTGTAGACGACGGAAAATCCACCTTAATTGGACATATGCTTTATGAGGCCAAGCTTTTATTCGCCGACCAGGAAAGAGCGTTAGAGCTGGATAGCAGACTTGGTAGCCGCGGCGGCAAAATTGACTATTCCTTGCTTCTGGATGGGTTACTGGCCGAACGCGAACAAGGGATAACGATTGATGTGGCCTATCGGTATTTTACGACGGATCACCGTTCATTCATTGTAGCGGACACACCGGGACATGAAGAATATACACGGAATATGGCAGTTGGCGCATCCTTTGCGGACCTTGCCGTCATTCTTGTGGACGCAACAAAAGGGATAATTACCCAAACCAAACGCCATGCCCGGATTTGCGCACTCATGGGAATTAAACATCTTGTATTAGCTGTGAACAAAATAGATTTAGTGGATTTTGATCAAAAGAAGTTTAATGATATCAAAGAAAGTTTCCTCCAAATGACAGCCGAATTTCAACTTCAAAGCATACAAGTGATCCCTGTTTCTGCCACAGAAGGGGATAATATTACAAAGAAATCACAAAATACACCTTGGTATGAAGGTCTTCCTTTATTGTCATATTTAGAAAATGTGGATGTTCATAATACGGATGAAGCGAAGCATTTTATGATGCCCATTCAGCGTGTATGCCGACCGGACCATACGTTTCGCGGTTTCCAAGGCCAGATTGAGGCTGGGAGCATCGCGGTAGGCGATGAGTTGACGACGTTACCTAGTCGCGAAAAAGCGAAAGTCAAACGCATCTTAGTGACAGACAAAGACAGAGATTCAGCCCATGCCGGACAACCCGTAACTATTCAATTGGATCGTGAAGTCGACGTTTCGCGGGGCTGTGTTTTCACAAAAGACAGTCAAATTAAAGAGACGGATAGTTTTAATGCCACGATTCTTTGGATGGATGATTCTGTACTGACACCGGGTAAAAATTATTTAGTAAAAATAGGAACGAAAGTCCTGCCAGGTACCCTGACGGCCATTATGCATAAAATCGATGTTAATACTGGAAATACAGTTCCAGCAGATCGTATTGTCAAAAATGAATTGGCAAAATGCGAATTTTCTTTATCGGATAACATTGTCTTTGATTCCTTTGAGCAATATAAAAGCATTGGCGGATTTATTCTGATCGATCGCGTAACCAATATGACATCCGCTTGCGGAGTCATTGATCAAGCTCTTCAAAGCTCCGACAGATTGGTAAAGTTAGATACGGAAGTTACCAGAGAGGTTCGTGCCCAACAAAAAGGACAGAATCCATTAACTCTATGGTTCACCGGTTCGGATTCGGATAAATCCACCCTTGCGAAGGAAGTCGAAAAAAGGTTGGTATCTGCAGGCTACCATACCATGTTACTCGAGAATGGTCAGGAGAATCCGCGCGGCGAATGGTGGAAGTTGCAAAATGGATGAATGATGCGGGACTTATTGCATTGGTATCGATTGATTCCCCATACGACAACGACCGAGAAATCGCGCGAGACATCATTGGCAAAGAATATATAGAAGTTTATGTAAACGGACCGGTTGCAGGCAGTTCGGGCACATATGATGCACCTGGGAACCCGGAAATCGAAATCGATACAAGCAGATATTCAATTGAAGAAGCTGCGAATAATGTAGTTAAACAAGTTATGAAATATTTAATCAATTAGTAGTAAACTTTTAGTCGTGGACTACTCCTTTATTCCTCATGTGAATTTAACTTGTGTTTGGTAGCGCAATCGAGCAACGAAATAGTCTTTTAAATATGCCTACATCATCGTGAATAGTGATGTAGGCATATTTTTCTTGAGTCCGCGGCATGGGGCAATGGAATCATAAAAATGGCACAACCCATTTTCGTTTTACCATCCCAACCTAACCACCAACAATCCCTTCATAACACACCGCAGGCAAAGTAACCCTAATCTCCGTCCCATCCTCACTGCTTCTCAAAATCTCAATATAACCGCCGTGAGAATTGACAATACGCTGGCAGATTGGCAATCCCAACCCCATGCCTGCTTCTTTTGTAGAATGGAAGGGGGTGAAGATCTTACTCCAGGCTTCCTCAGGGATCCCTGAGCCGCTATCTGCAAACAGGATATGGATTTCATTGTTACTGCTGCTGGTTCGGATTTTGATGATTTTGCGCTCTTTTTCCTCCATGGCTTCGATGCTGTTATTGATCAGGTTCATAAAGACTTGCCTGATTTTATCTATATCTACGATGACTGTAATCTGTTTTTCTTCGTTCAGATCGATGTATACGTTCTTCTCTTTAGTTTTAATGGACGTTAATACAAGAGCTTCCTTAATAATTTCCGTAATATCGGCTTCGGATGCATGGATTTTTCCGCTTTTGATGAACTGCTCGTAATTGGTGATCACGCTGTTCATATGCGAGCCCGCAACTTGAATCTGGTTCACCATTCCTAATGCCTTACTATTTAATTCATCGTTTCTTGCCAAAATATCCGAGTAGCCTTTTACAATGGTCAGCGGATTTTTTATTTCATGGATGAGGCCGGAAGTTGAGATTTCAATTTGTTCCTCTTGCTCTTTTCTTTTGATAATTTGATTGGTTTCTCTTATCATTTTTGTGTTCATATGGGTAAAAATAAAGAAAATGAATACAGAAAAGATCATGACAGCGATTTGACTGGAATAGATGAAGGTCGTTTCCTGCAAATTCATGACTCCAACAATATAGGTTAGTAGAAAAGCCGAGCTAAATGAGGTGAGAAAAAATCTAACATATTTATCAATGACTTTTCTGCTCGCAATGAGTGTTAGAAGAATGCTAACAATTAGCAGTTTGATATGATTTGCAAATAAGAATCCCCACTCACCGTACTTCGGGAAGAGGAC
>NZ_CP125098.1:2937500-7005000 GCF_030020805.1 Paenibacillus sp. RC67 | reverse complement strand
ACCGTAAGGAGCGCTGGACAGTACACAAGTGAGAATGCCGGTATGAGTAACGAAAAGACAAGTGAGAATCTTGTCCGCCGAAAGCCTAAGGGTTCCTGAGGAAGGCTCGTCCACTCAGGGTAAGTCGGGACCTAAGGCGAGGCCGAAAGGCGTAGTCGAAGGACAACAGGTTGAAATTCCTGTACCACCGTGAACCGTTATGAGCAATGGGGTGACGCAGAAGGATAGTGACGCGGGCTGATGGATGCCCGTCCAAGCAGAGAGGCTGATGTGTAGGCAAATCCGCACATCGTTAAGGCTGGTCTGTGATGGGGAGCGAAAATTGCAGTAGCGAAGGTCATGAGTTCAGGCTGCCAAGAAAAGCCTCTAGCCAGGGAGAAGGTGCCCGTACCGCAAACCGACACAGGTAGGCGAGCAGAGCATGCTAAGGCGCGCGGAAGAACTCTCGTTAAGGAACTCGGCAAAATGACCCCGTAACTTCGGGAGAAGGGGTGCCTCGGTAGGGTGAATAGCCCGAGGGGGCCGCAGTGAAAAGGCCCAAGCGACTGTTTAGCAAAAACACAGGTCTGTGCGAAGCCGCAAGGCGAAGTATACGGGCTGACGCCTGCCCGGTGCTGGAAGGTTAAGGGGAGTGGTTAGGGAGCAATCCCGAAGCTATGAACCGAAGCCCCAGTAAACGGCGGCCGTAACTATAACGGTCCTAAGGTAGCGAAATTCCTTGTCAGGTAAATTCTGACCCGCACGAATGGCGTAACGACTTGGGCGCTGTCTCAACGAGAGATCCGGTGAAATTTTAATACCTGTGAAGATGCAGGTTACCCGCGACAAGACGGAAAGACCCCATGGAGCTTTACTGCAGCTTGATATTGGACTTTGGTACGATCTGTACAGGATAGGTGGGAGCCTGAGAAGCATGAGCGCCAGCTTGTGTGGAGGCGACGTTGGGATACCACCCTGATCGTATCGGAGTTCTAACCCGCGGCCGTGAACCGGTCGGGGAACAGTGTCAGGTGGGCAGTTTGACTGGGGCGGTCGCCTCCTAAAAAGTAACGGAGGCGCCCCAAGGTTCCCTCAGAATGGTTGGAAATCATTCGAAGAGTGCAAAGGCATAAGGGAGCTTGACTGCGAGACATACAGGTCGAGCAGGGACGAAAGTCGGGCTTAGTGATCCGGTGGTACCGAATGGAAGGGCCATCGCTCAACGGATAAAAGCTACCCTGGGGATAACAGGCTTATCTCCCCCAAGAGTCCACATCGACGGGGAGGTTTGGCACCTCGATGTCGGCTCATCGCATCCTGGGGCTGAAGTAGGTCCCAAGGGTTGGGCTGTTCGCCCATTAAAGCGGTACGCGAGCTGGGTTCAGAACGTCGTGAGACAGTTCGGTCCCTATCTGTCGTGGGCGTAGGAAATTTGAGAGGAGCTGTCCTTAGTACGAGAGGACCGGGATGGACGTACCGCTGGTGTACCAGTTGTTCCGCCAGGAGCACGGCTGGATAGCTACGTACGGACGGGATAAGCGCTGAAAGCATCTAAGCGTGAAGCCCCCCTCAAGATGAGATTTCCCAGTATGTAAGACCCCTTGAAGACGACGAGGTTGATAGGTTCGGGGTGGAAGCACGGCAACGTGTGGAGCTGACGAATACTAATCGGTCGAGGGCTTAACCTAATACCCAAGAAAGTGAAGAGAAGCGTTGTAGCTTATTCCGAATACTTTCTCGGGGCCCGGAAACAAACCGGTTAACAAATACGATTACTTTACGCATGCATTTCGTATCTAGTTTTCAAGGAATAAGCCTTGAGCTGCATGTCCTTTTTAATGAAGGATATTTTCTCGCAGCATTTTCGAAGAAGTAATCCTTCGAAAAATCCCGTTTGGTGATGATGGCGGAAGGGAACCACGCGTACCCATACCGAACACGAACGTTAAGCCTTCCAGCGTCGATGGTACTTGGACCGCAGGGTCCTGGGAGAGTAGAACGTCGCCAAGCAAATCTAAAACACTCACTTTGTGGGTGTTTTTTTGTTTTTGTGGTGCTCCCGAGTTTCTTAGAAAACTAATTGAGTGCATTAATACGGTTGTTAAATCATGTTGGCCTTTATCACATCAAAATAAAGTTGGAGTCCTTACAGCTTAACAATTGCTTTCCTTTGCCTTAGCCTTACTTTATAGCTCCACATTGTGAACAGTGTTAAGTTTGGATCACTATTTTCAACCAGCTTTTGAAGCTTTCACTTTATAATTACAATCCCTTAAATGAGCAAATGAAAAAATCCATCCTGGTTTTTTTGACCAGGATGGATTTTTTAACATCATCTATTCAATAAAACCGCATTACCACGACTGACGAAGAGCAAACAAATCACGCAGCTCATCATTAGAAAGCTCTGTAATCCAATTCTCTGAGGTGGAGATTACGTTTTCGCTCAAGCTCATTTTGCTCTCCAGCATCTCATCGATCTTCTCCTCCAGAGTGCCGAGGGAAATGAACTTGTGCACTTGTACGTTGCGCTTTTGTCCCATACGGTAGGCGCGGTCAGTAGCCTGGTTCTCCACGGCGGGGTTCCACCAGCGGTCAAAATGAAACACGTGGTTGGCAGCCGTCAAGTTGAGGCCGACACCGCCGGCTTTCAATGACAAAATAAAAATGCCGGGGCCTGATCCATCCGGTGCTTGGAATGTATCGATCATTTTATCGCGGTCTGCCTTGGAGGTGCTGCCGTTCAAATACAGTACGGGTTCGTTTCGATGCTTCCCTAGGACGTCGGCTAACATGCGTCCCATGCCTATATACTGGGTGAAGATCAGGCAGGAATCTCCTTCGTCCCGAAGCTCATCAACCATAGCGACAAGCCGTTCCAGCTTCGCAGACCGAGTAATGAACGATTCTCGCCGCTCCTCAGATAGGAGCACTTCCTCGGATAACGCATCTTCCTTTGTCAACAGCACGGGATGGTCACATAGCTGCTTGAGACGAGTCAAGGCAGCAAGGATGGCTCCCTTTCGTTCAATGCCTTCCAAATTCTTCATGCGGTCCATAAGATCCTTGACCGCCTGCTCATACAGCGCTCCTTGCTCGGCGGTAAGGTTGATATAGACCTTCATCTCCAGCTTGTCCGGCAGATCCAGCTGGATTGCAGGATCTTTCTTTTTGCGGCGCAGCATAAAGGGTTTGACGAGCTTTTGAAGCTGTAGGGTTCGTTCCTCGTCATGATGCTTCTCGATCGGATTAGCAAATCGATGTTGGAAGCCGCGTGAATTCCCCAAGTAACCGGGATTGAGAAAATCGTAGATCGACCACAGCTCTGATAACCTATTCTCAATCGGTGTACCCGTCAACGCAATACGGTGCCGTGCTTTTAGAGAGCGTACGGCGGCAGATTGTTTGTTTTGCGCGTTCTTGATGTTTTGTGCTTCATCCAGACAAAGAGCGCTCCATTGGATTTCCTGGAGTAGCTCCTGATCTAGCAGAGCCGTCGTATAAGAGGTGAGTACAACGTCTGTATCCTGTAGTACAGCATGAAATGCTTCACCATTTAAGCGTCCTTTTCCGTAATGAACCCAGACTTTTAGATCGGGAGCAAAACGGGCGATTTCCTTCTGCCAGTTGCCAAGCACAGATACCGGGCAGATGAGCAGCGCAGGGGATTCAGACTCTTCTTTGTGCTGCAGCAAATACGTAATGAACTGAACGGTTTTACCTAGTCCCATGTCATCGGCTAAACAGGCACCAAGCCCAAGTTTTCTAAGAAAGCTTAGCCATGTGAAGCCTTCTCGTTGGTAGCCGCGCAGCTCTGCGCGCAGCCCATCAGGGACGGCAAGCTCTTTTAATTCCGACGGCTGGCCTAGTTGGCGGAGAAGCGCTAAGAGATGGGAGTTCAGTTCGACTTCTAGCTTGATCCGTTCTTCCTCGTTCTCATCTTCTAGCTCGGTAGTCCGACGCCCTTCAGACGTAGGCTTCTCTTGTTCAAGCTCACTCAGCAGATGTAATTGAAGGACATCCTGCAAGGATAGGCCTTCTTCCGGATCCATACTCTCCATAAGCCTTTGGATTTGCTCCAGCAGCGCGGGATCCAAGTAAACCCATTCGCCGCGGAAGCGAATCAGCCGTTCCTTGCGGTTCACCAGTTCGGTGAATTCAGCTTCATTAAGATCCGCATTGCCGATAGCAACGCGCCAGTCAAAATCGACAAGAGCATTCAAGCCGAATAGTGACTCGCTTCTACCTCCGGCCTCAGATGTTACTTGCGCACGAAGCCGCGGCTTGCGCTTCGAAGCTGCTTCCCACCAGCCGGGAAGCATGACGTTCCAGCCATCGCTCAGCAATTCACGGCTGTCCGTGGTCAGAAACCGCCAAGCAGCTTCGTCACTAAGCGGCTTAGCAAAGAGCTCGCCGCCAGCAGTGGCGCTTGGAAGTGCTGTGGCCAGTCTGGCTGTCCATCCGGGAGAACGCTCCTGGATATAGGGACTCCACTCGCTAGCCCAGGTGCCGAATGCATTCCCGTCTGAAGCCAGACGAAGGGGTACGAGTACAGAGCTATCGTTTTTATCCTGCAGCACGAGCCGGAGGCGCCAATCGTACTGCTCGTCGTCCGGCTCCAGCAGCTGCAGAGCAGGACGGAAAGGGGCCATATCCGGCTTCCAGCCAAGTGATGCGAGCCACTCTTCCTCTGTAAAAGCGCCAGCGGATGCAGAGGCTGCCGACTCGCGACCTCTGAACAACGCGGGATAATCACGCCGAAGATCGGCCATCGCGGCCTCGTCGGAATATTGCTCCATGAAAACCGTAGCGGAAAAAGCGGAACGCAGACCGGAGAGCTCCTCACCTGTGGCATCTAATTGATGCAAAGGTTCCCAATCCAGTTCCTCCAAGCCTTCCGATCCGGACTCCCATGTCCACTGCAGCTTTCCGCTGCGAAATGAGCTATAGCTAGGTATATAGTGGCCCGATTTGGCTTCTTCGTATAAGAGAGGTGCTGCCTTAAGCAATCCATTCACCGCTTCCGTTCCACCCTCCCATCGGATGATATCGATGAAATTCGGCTGGGCGAAGAAGGGAAGCACCATTTCCGCAGGAAGAACCGTTACCGTCAGCTCACCCGCCTGCTGCAGCTCCAAAGTCGTTCCATAGTAGGAGGGCTCATGCCATGCGAACAATAATTTCCGGAATTTTTCGCCGGGAACATCCTGTTCATTCTGCTGGCCCCATAACAAGGCGTCCCCGCTATCTGTTAAAATGACATGCAGTGTCATATCATACCATTGTGTAATCATTCCAGCAGCTTTCCTTTCTTCATTTCCTCTTGCAGTGCCCGCAATCGGCTGTGCCGCTCAATGAAACCGGTGAAGAATCGTTCCCACCTATCCACCTGCTTCATTTTTTTGTATACCTTGTCCAGTCTCTTCAACAGCTTGACCGCTAATTTGTAATCGTGGCGATTTTTAAGGGCGACATATCGCTCGATGGCTTGATGATAGAAAGGAAGAAGAAGCTCAGGAGCTTCCTTCTCAATCGGCTGTAGAACGCTGACCTTATGGGAGTGGGGATCATGTCCCTGAATCATTTGCAGCTCTAGCCAAGGCTTCCATTTCCGCTGCTCGTATAGCACCTCTTCCATAATTGAGATGGAATGAGGAAGCATCCCTTCGAGAACGGTCCATAAATGGTTCTCCGCTTCTGGTACATGCGAAATGGCCGTTTTCCAGTAGTCCATATAGGTGTCAAGCTCTTTATTTTTTTGACCATAGAAGTAAGAGGCGGTCTTGATTAACCAGTCCACTAGATCATCCCAGTTGTGAGAATCCCTAATACGATTCAAGAAAGGAAAGAAGAGACTCGCCGGTACTTTTATTACCGCATTGCTCTCTTGTAAAGCTTCCCATGCCTCTTTACTTTTGGATTGATACAGATACAAGTAAGCCTTGGCCGCCAGAAGAGAAGCCGATGGGGAATCGGATGTTTGTTTCTCTAATTCGGTAATCTCTTGAGACACCCAGTGGCTGCCTTCGGGAGAATGGGCTATTCCGTACTCCCATAGTGCTGTATACAGTCCTAAATCCAAATACTTATGTTTGGTTTCATCCAGCATTTGCTGTCTTATATATTCTAATGTTTCTTTAAGACGCTCTGCATGGAGAGTAAAATCGACTAGGGAGGATTGCTGCTCCAGCCAGTCTTGGATTTTATCAGACAATCGGTACAACGCAAAAGATGTGTAATAGTTTACGTTATTTTGAGCGGAATGTTCTTTCATTTTTCGTAAAATAAATAACTCTTGATGCAGCTCGAAAAAGATTCGATCCCCATCAGAGAAATCAATAGAGTCCTTACGAATCGTTTGCAGTTGGCTTCTCAGCGCGTCAGAATACATCCCTAAATCATACGCCGGGGTAACACGAGATGTATATTGATTCATAGCCTCATGCCAACCTTTAATCTTCATGCTCGGCAATTGGTTAATCTGTGATTCTGGGGATGGTGTGGACGTGATCCGTTTCAGATGGTGCTTGGCATTCACAATCTGAGAGGCAGGATAGCCCAACCTATCGGCAAGCTCCATGATCACAGCTGCTTGATGCTTGCAGGAAGTTTGAACCGGGCAATCACAGGAGTTGGACTTAAAATGATTTAAGTGCAGCGTAACCTTGTACTCTTCCGAGCCAGTCACCCATGCTTGAATAACCCGATCCTCTGAAGCGACCAGCCTGACTACGCGCTGCTGTTTAAAATAATTAAACCCTCGGCTAAGGGTGACTTCATTAAAAGTTTGGGCTACTTGTTCGAGCAGCTGCAACCATTGTTCATCGTTTAATGTAGAAAACAAGCTCATAGCAAAGCTCCTTGCTAAAAAATAAGGATTGTATTCATCTATTATAAATCGACGTGGACATAAATACGATATTTTCATGATTTAGATTCAAAAAGGTCGTCAGTAGAACCTGAAACAAATAGCCCTCACAATAATTCGTGAGGGCCACTCTCTACTCCAGATTGGCATGGCGGCCAAACATCGTACCGGAGTTCAAGCCTTGTTTTTCCATGATTTTAAGGATAACGGCGTCGAAGTAGATTAATAAGGTTTGCTCAAATAATGCTCCCATCGGTTGAATGGTTTGAGCTGTATTGCTAGATTGATCTTTTGGAGCGCCAGGCAGTTTCACGGCCAGCTCTGCTATTGTTCCAAGAGTGGATTCCGGGAAAATGGTTACAACGGCGACTGATCCGCCTAAGCCTTTTGCTTTTTCGGCCATAGGCACCAAGCTGCGAGTCTCCCCAGATCCGGATCCGATGATTAATGTATCCTCGGTTTCCATGTTCGGGGTGACCGTTTCGCCTACGACATACGCTTCGATCCCCATTTGCATCATCCGCATGGCGAAGGCTCGTACCATCAAACCGGATCGGCCAGCGCCCGCAACAAATACTTTTTTCGATCGAAGGATGAGCTCTGCCAATTGTTCCACCTGTTCTTCGGAGATCAAGTCGACTGAGCGGCTTAATTCTTTGCTTATGGTGTCTAAATAAGGCGCTGTCTGCATCATGGACATTAACCTAGTTTGATCAGCTTTTGCATTTCAGCTGCAACGGCTTGTTTGTTTTCTTCACTGGTAATTCCGCCGCCTACAATGATCAGATCCGGCTGCGCTTTAATGACTTCCGGCAGAGTGCTTAATTTAATGCCGCCAGCGACAGCTGTTTTTGCATTTTTGACTACACGTTTAATAGTCAGCAGGTCTTCAAAGGAATTTTTTCCGACCGCTTGAAGATCATAGCCTGTGTGAACGCAGATGTAGTCTACTCCGAACGCATCGACTTCTTTAGCCCGCTGCTCCAGATCCTTAACGCTGATCATGTCGATCAGAATTTTTTTGCCTTGTTTTTTGGCTTCTTCCACCGCGCCTTTGATAGTCATATCTTCAGCCGCTCCTAGGATGGTGATAATATCCGCGCCTGCTTCGGATGCTTTCATAACTTCATAACCGGCTGCATCCATAACCTTCAGATCCGCCAGTACCTTCAAATGAGGAAATGCTTCTTTGATTTCTTTTACAGCCTTGAGTCCTTCATTTATAACAACGGGTGTGCCGATTTCTACGATATCGATGTACGGCTCGACTTCCTTCACCAGTTCTTTCGCTTGCGGGATGTTAACCAAGTCTAACGCTAATTGCAGTTCCATAATATAATGTCCTCCTGATAATGGTTTTTTATTAAATGCTTTTTCTGATATAATTTGAATTCCCTTGAACAGGGATCATCCTATCGTCTCAGCCATTATGCTTATCCTATTTATGAGCGTATTCCTGTGCATGATTTTGTGTAAGCACCTCTCTCTAGGAAACCGTATTGGTTAATACAAAATACATCTTAACCTCTGTGGAGAGAATAAAGAAGAATGCACTTTTTTGTGCGGTGGTTACAAAAAAGTAACTTTTGAAAGCGTGGGAGAGAATCATGTCGGACCTTAGACAAGAAATACTAGATAAAATCAAGAACGGGGATTTTAATTGTGAGAAAGAATTGACCCTATCGATGATCAGCGGAAAGTGGAAGATTGTCATTCTGTGGCATTTGGGAACGGAGGGCACCCGCCGGTTCAGTGAGCTTCAGCGCCTGTTTCCAAAAATCACGCATAAGATGCTTACGAGTCAGCTGAAGGAATTGATGGATGACGGCATCGTGCATAGAGAAGTGTTTCCCGAGGTGCCACCAAAAGTCGAATATTCTATAACGGAGCTCGGAAAGACACTGCTTCCGATTATTGAAATGATGTACGAATGGGGCAAGAAGAGAATCGCGGATATTCAAGAAAGCGAAGGAATCTACTAACAAGTAGAGATTAGAATACCTAAACAAAAAGAAGCAGGCCAACAAGACGAGTCTTTTAAGGGACGGATGTTGGCTTTTTCCACTTATAACGGGATTAAAGGATCAATGACCAATTATTAACAATTCTTAAGTAAACGGTCTTTTGAAATGGTGTACAATAGGTAGGGCTAATGACCTAAAATAAACAAGGGGCTGCCATAAGGAATGAAATATACGGGACGTATCGTATCTCTCCTCATCGTCATGATTAGTTCGTTGGGGTTAATTGTATATAACTACATATTTCATGGTTTATTGGATGTGATTCAGTTTACGGTTTCGGCTTTCTATCTGTTTTTTGGCTGGTGGCTTGGTAAGCAGTATGACAGAATCAAATACTTATCGGAGAAGGATTTATTGACGGAAAGCTACACCCGTCGGTTCGTCATAGATAGGTTCCCCAAGCTTCAAAGCCTATCGGATAGAAAAGGACAGCAGCTGATTCTTTTTCTGATAGACGTCAATAACTTCAAATCGATTAACGATCAGCATGATCATGCAATGGGGGATCGGGTGTTGCAGCTTATTGCGCATACGCTCAAAAGCATTTTTAGAGAATCGGATTATGTGGTGAGATGGGGTGGCGATGAGTTCCTGGTCATTCTTCCCTGTACGGACGAATCAGGAATGCAAGAGCGGCAAAGCCGTCTGCATCATGAATTGAATGCACTGTCTGGTCAGGTTCCTATGACAGTTACTGTCTCGGCAGGGTACGCGGTGTATCCAGATGAAGGTAAGGGTTTGGATGAATTATTAAAAATCGCAGATAAAAAAATGTACACCAACAAATATGGTAATCAAGCAAACAAGGAGCGCAGAATAAGTCTATGACAAAAATAATGGTAGTTGATGACGCTGCTTTTATGAGGCAGATGTTAAAGGACATGCTGACTACGAGTGGCTTTGAGATCGCGGCAGAAGCTGCGAATGGTGAAGAAGCGGTTCTAATGTATAAGAAGGTAAAGCCGGATCTGGTGACCATGGACATCACGATGCCTGAGATGGATGGAATTGAGGCTCTGACTGAAATCAAAAAGCATGATCCGCTAGCTAAAGTGATTATGTGTTCCGCCATGGGCCAACAGGGAATGGTAGTGAATGCGATTAAGGCCGGGGCTAAAGACTTTATTGTAAAGCCGTTCCAGAAGGAGCGGGTGCTTGAAGCTATTAACAAAGTGCTGGTCAACTAATAATTCGGCGGTTTGGGGAGTGAGTACATGGATAGGTATCTTGGGAAAAAAGTGAAAAATGACATTGCCAACTCGTATGGGATGATCCTTATACCTGCGGGGACCCTGCTGCTTGATCTGCATGTTGAGTTATTGAAAAACCATAATGTTGATCCCCTATCCATTATCCTCGTATCCGAAGTGGAGGATGTATACAAGCATTCTGTTGACAGAGCTGTTCAAACATCGGAGGAGCTGTTTCAATCGATTGGAAAATCTCAAAAGATCCCGCTATTAGAAATCCAAGAGGAGCTTCTCCCCGTCATTCAGCAAGTATCTGAGCATTCTAATATTTTTCGTTTGTTTCAGGTAGTCAGAGCGACGGACGAGTACACATATCAGCACAATATTGGTGTGGGAATCTTATCTACCTTAATCGGAAAATGGTTGAAATTGCCGGAGCCTGATCTTTCCACGCTATCGCTTGCGGCAACTTTGCATGATGTCGGGAAAGTGAATGTGCCGATTGAAATACTGAATAAGCCAGGTAAACTGACCAAGGAAGAGTATGATCTCATAAAAAAACATACGATTTACGGTTACGAGATTCTAAAAAATACGGAAGGCTTAAACCGCCGTATTCCGCTTGTAGCTTTGCAGCACCATGAGCGAAATGACGGTAAAGGCTACCCTTTGGGTCTTAAACATAACCAAGTTGATTATTTTAGCAAAATTGTCGCGGTAGCCGATATTTTCCACGCTATGTCCTCCAAGCGGCCGTACCACGACCCTATCCCCTTCCATGAGATTGTAAGCCGTATGAGAACGGGATTGTTTGGGGAGCTTGATCCGAACATCGTATCCGTGTTTCTTGATAATATGATCAACAAACTGATCGGCGAAACGGTGTTCTTATCCGATGGCAGAGAGGGAGAGGTTGTGTACCTGAATCCTCACAGCCGAGAGACTCCATTAATTAAAGTCAACGATGAGTTCGTCGATTTAAGTAAACGATACGATATTCGCATTCAGGAAGTGAGTGTGTAAAAGAGAACATAGGAAGTGCCCTAGAAGTTTCAAGGCATACTTCAGCAGCTTCAAAGTTTAACAGCGCGGAAAGGGCTTAGGGCCTAGACCGCGTTGTTTTTTTTGCTGCTAAGTCACCCGCGCTGAGCAGGGTACATCGTCGTTAAATGGCGGCGATATTGTCGAGGCGTCTGGCCGTACCGCTGCTTGAATATCCGAGTAAAATAAGACGGATCGTCAAAGCCGGATTGCTTCGCCACCTCATGAATGGAAGCTGAGGGACTATGAAGTAATAGACAGGCCTCCTGCATTCTGCGGGTGGTTATGTACTCTATAATCTTTTTGCCCGTTACTTTATGAAACAGCCCCGAAATATAATTCGGTGACAAAAATAATTCCTCTGCCATTTTTGACAGCTCAAAGGGCTCTTTGAAGTGCATTTCAATCCATTGAAGCATCTTTTCAACGTGGCGTGATTTTTGCGGCCGAATCGGCTGATGGCTGATATTTTCCGTAGGGAACACTCGGGTCATAAGATAAGAAAGGAAATTCATGGTGAACAGCAGGACCGCTTCTTTTTGCTCATGGACAGGTACTGTGCGAATCAACTCGCCAAAATGATAAAAGCGATCGTTCAACTGCTGCTCCTGCTCTTCTGTCAGTCGGAACACTTGAATCTCTAACGGACTGTTGGCGATATGGGACATAAACGTATACAAGGTTGGAAACAGCTTGGAAAACGGTTCTAAGATCGAAGGCTTGAAATTAAAAACGGTACGTTGATACGGTGGCTCGACATGATTGAAATGGAGCTGGTAGGGCTGTGAAAAAAGCAGCGTCCGAGGTTCGATGGGATAGAGACGTTCGTTAATGATTAATTTTCCTGATCCTTCATGCACGTAAACAAACTCCATGCCTTCATGGGCATGGTAGTATTCGATATCCTGGGTCAGCTCTTCCACTTTATGAAAGAACTGAAACATATCCTGGGTCCAATATACTTTTTTGATCAAGTCCATGCTTTATCCCCCGAGCACTCAGCCTGTATATCGTAAAAATTCACATAAATTAAGCTCAAATGGTCATTTTAAGAGCGATTAGGCGTTAGAAAATCGTAATATAATCCTGGTTTAGGGTAACCGTTTTCAAGTGCCCTCATGATATCATCAAGTTGTAACTTCCGCAAGCCTAGGGTTGGAAGCGCTTTTTCACATAAAAGATAAGCATCGGGGGATACGGCTACGAAAAAACGAAAGGGGACAGATTCGATGAAAGAATTCAAGAGAAATAGATACCTATCAGGGTTTATTGCCCTTACCGCTGCTACGACCATGCTGGCGGGCTGTGGGCCAAAACAGGAGCCAGCAGCAAGCAAGGCGCCCGAGGTTCCGGTTATGAAGGATCCGGTCGATATCGTGTTTTACTCACCTCAAGCGACAAGGACAACGGATCAGTTCATGACGTTGTACGGCAATGACATCAAAGAGAAATTCCCGAATGTAAACGTCAAATTCGTTGAATATGGCAAAGGGATGACGACCCCGGACCTCCTGACATCGGGACAGACGGTGGATATCATCATGTCGACACCTTCCACGATTAGCGAATTGACCAAATATGGACTTCAATACGATATTTCTGATCTCATCAAAAAATATAACTATGATTTGAATCGGCTGGAGCCTTCGCTTGTGGAGTTTATGAAAGAATATGCAGGCGGAGGGATGTACGGATTGCCTACTAATACGGATACGTTTGCCCTTTTTTACAATAAAAGCCTATTCGATAAATTCGGCGTGGCCTATCCTAAAGAAGGCATGACCTGGGATCAGGTGTACGATCTGGCCAAAACATTGACACGCTCCGAAGGCGGAGTTCAATACTACGGATTTACAACTTCCGTCTTCCACATTCTCGCATACAATCAGCTATCGGCCCCTTACTATGATCTGAAAGCCAACAAAGTGGTCATTGCCGAAGACAAGTTTAAAACCGTCGTGAACAACTTCTCTCGTTTCTTCGAGCTGGCGGGACCACAAAATGCCGAGGAAATGATCAATAAGTATGCCGACTTGTTCAAAAAGGATCAGCGTGCTGCCATGTACGCCTATTACGGAGTTGATCTGCTCTCGAATCAGGTTCCGTTCGATTGGGATGTGGTTTCGATGCCGTATTTTAAGGAAGCTCAGGGCGTCGCTCCACAGTTTGCACCGTCCTATATGTCGATTGCGGGGATGAGCAAGCATAAAGACGAAGCGTTCCAAATTCTAGCTTACCTTACATCCGACGAATATCAGACGAAGATCTCCAAGATAGGCAAGCTGACGAGCTTGAAAAGCTCCGACGTCCGCAAAGTATTTGCCCAAAATCAAGACGCGTATAAAGGTAAAAATTTGAAGCCTTACGCTCCTGAAAAGACCGCACTGATAACGCCGAAGGATGAACTTAGCGGGATTGCTAGCTCCAAGACGACGGCGGCTTTCAAACAGATCGTAACAGGACAAAAGGATGTCAATACGGCACTTAGAGAAGCGGCGGAAGCAGCACAGAAAGATATCGATACAGCCAAAACCAAATAAAGCGGACGTGTAGAGGAGAAGGAGAGAGGGCGACAAGACAAAGATTGGAAAAGCGGTACTAGCGCTCCACGGATCAGCAGGAAGTAGTTGCTTGCACTGAGGAGAGTATGGGTCCCTTACTATCGGCTCGTTGATCCATTTCGGCTTCTCCTCGACCTTAAGATCATCACGGAGGTACAGAGAATATGGAACTAACGTTACAGGAATTGAAACAATCGACTGCTGTAGTGGAAGGAACGGTCCTATCCACCTATGGTTACTATAGAATCGGTGACAGGGGTGGTGCGACTTATGTGATTAAGCGTGCTGCTGAACGAGAAGACGGAGGCAGTGTCATTCAACTGCAAGGCGGGCTGCAGGCGCATCTGCTGCCCGTTTCCTCCGTTAACTACACCATGTTCGGCACGGTCAGCGATGGCGTCAACGATGACGGAGTACAGATTAAAAAAGCGCATGCTTATGCGAACAAAGTCGGGCTCCCCCTCGTTAATCCCACGGGTGAATATTGGATCAAGGATACGCAGTGGATCACGATTCAAACGGATGTCCAGTGGGGGCAAACGGTATTTCACATTGACGAGAAGCTCAACAAGAACGCCGAGCCCAAATTCCAGGTTATAAGCTGCAAGGAGCCAGAAGAGATCGAGCTTGATCCAGCGACCAAAGCGGCTCTTCTATCGAAGCTAAAACCGGGAACTACGCTGATTCCAGAACTGGCTCCATACAAAAATTGCCTGGTGGTCGTCAAGGACGACAATGACCGAATAGGCATGCGGTATGGTAATTACAACGGTACGGGCTGGGCGAGACAAGAGTTTTTTTATGTGGAGGAGTACGGCCGAATTATTGGAGATATTGCCTGGACCTTCAATGACTATACGAGTCTTACAGCCTATCCGTGCGATGACAGCTATTTGACCTTAAATGGAGGGACATTTTACTTATCGGGTGACAATTCCGGAGTCGATCCCCAAAAATACGTACAAAACGGGTTTGTCATTCGTCGCAGCCGAACGCGCGTTACGAACCAGTGGGTAGGTTTGGAGCCTGGCAAGGAAGATATATCACGAAATGCTCGCAACGGCTTTTACAATTTTAACTTAGCTTACGATGTACTGCTTGAAAATGTCCGGCTTCTGCCGTTGGTCTATGATCGAGGAGCTCCTAATCTTAATGTGCCTCACGGTACTTACGGTATTGGCGGCAGCACCGTGCTGTGTGCCACCTTTCGCAATGTAACGGCCGAAGGAAGCAGCTCGCATTGGGGCGTATTCGGAACGAATTTGTTCAAAAATTTCCGGATCGAGGGCTGTAGGCTGAACCGCGTGGACGTGCATTTTCACTGCTGGAATTTTTATATGCGTGACTCGGAAATCGGCTATAAGGGGCTTACCTTGACCGGAGGCGGCGATCTATTTATTGAAAATACGCGCTGCGTGAGCAATCAGTTCTTAGGCATGCGCAACGATTACGGCGCTCAATGGGACGGCAACATTCGGTTGAACCGCTGCCGGCTTACGATAACGGATACCAAGCTGGAGGCTAGTGCGCTGCGAATGACGCCAAGCGATTTTGATTATAAATATCCCATTGGCTATGGCAAATCGGTCATTATCGACGATTTCACGTTCGATTTCACAGGTCTGCCGGAGGCTCAGAACGTTTGCTGGATCATGAAAATAGCGCCTTTTTCCAAGATGGGAACGGGGCAGCGCTTGTTTTTCCCTTCCCACGTTGAATTTCGGAGCATCTTCGTCGAAGGGCGTGAAAGCGGCGTGAGAATTATGGAAGTGAAGGATACAAACGGGTTTGTTCTTCGCAACAAAGGCGGTTTCCAAGGCGATTTGCTTGTGCCTAACTCCAGGATGCGTTTTACAAATATACAGCTTGAGGAGCTGTCCTCTGGATCAACAGACCCTATTCATTTTTCAGTGAAAAATGATAATAAAGGAGCAGATGGAGACGAGTATTCGCTGTTTCCGAGTATCGAATTTAGCGATTGCGGACCGCTATCCGCTGAACTGGTCGGATGTGCTGCGGATGTCGGCTTTACACGCTGCATCGTTAGTAGAGTTGCCGGGGAGGACGGAGGAACGCTGCGAGGAAGGCTTGACTTTGATCGCTGTCGCTTTAAAGCTTACGGGACCGACGACGGGCAAAACTTCTTCTCGCTCGAATCGACCGGCGGCACGACACTGAGCCATTGTACGGTATATGCGCCTGTTGTAAACGGAACGATGCAGCCTGAGCTTGTAAATCGCAGCGGGATCCTCGTTATGAATGAAGCGGTGAAGTACAACCATGTCAATACGAGGCTATCCAAAGAAATCGTAGATTATTTTGCTGGAAAAGGAATTGGGATGCATCGCGAGTTTGCGGAGCAATTGAGAAGTCGTTCCGATTCGTACGGAGACTGATTTCTAGTGCAGCAGTCCAAATACATGCCCGTAGTGATGGAGCTTTTGGGATGTGTGTATGTTAGCCAAAAACGATAAGCGAAAGGAACGAATTGCTTATGAAAAAGTCAAAGCTATCCTTTTACACCGTATGGTTCCTATTTCTCTGCTTGTTGACTGCCAGTGCCAGCCCTGCCAGTGCCGTTACTACGGTGCAAGGACAGTATTTGGACAATGCTGCTTTTTTTAGCCACAATTACGTGAAGTACACCTCCTTTGTAAATCTGGTTCCCACTCTTGCTGATAAAATGGACCATACCTACAAGGTGAATTATTGGTTTCCGAACTCAGGTTTTTTTACCGCTAATGGATTGATTAGCAATGCATCGACTGAGCTGGCGCAAGTGAAATCATACTTAAATGCGGTTAAAAGCTACGAGGACACCAACGGGACCAAGTTTAAAATCCTCGCCTGGCTGAGCGCAGACAGCGCAACGGTAGATGTAACGAATGCAGCGGTTAGAGCGGCCATTGTGAATGAGTGTAAAAAGCTTACGGATACCTCAGTTCCCGGCAGCTACGTAAGCGGCGCCAACCGAGCGTTTGACGGAGTGATACTGGATCTTGAGCCTTCGGGCAACAACGATACACGCTACAATGCTTATAAGCAGCTGATGATCGAAATCAAGCAGGGGATCGGCAGCTCGAAGCTGACCGGGGTTGCGGCGCATAAATGGGGGAACGGCAGTAATTGGAGCTGGAGCCCTACTTATTTCTATTATATGGGACGCAATGTCGATGTAGTTGTGGCTATGACTTACGACAGCGGTGCCGCTAGCGGAAGCGGGTACCAGAGCTGGATGCAGCAGCAAACGACCGATATTATGCATGCCATTTCAGGTAAGACATGGAATAACAATGCTGATCATCCTGCACCTATGAACGGTGTGCGCGTATTTATAGGACAGCCGGCGTTTGCCGATAAGCCTGCATCAGGTCATAATTCCCAGTATGAAAACATGGAGTTTGGTCTGCAAGGGGTCGATACGGCCATTACCGCTTTGCAAAATGACAGCGCGGATCCTTCGGCAAACTATTTTCATGGTATGGCCGTTTACTTACATTCGGACGGATCGGGAGCCGACGGTTTCGCATCATGGACTACGGATTGGTGGAAATTCGGTCATTATTGGTTAGGATCGTGGTGAAGCCAGCTATAGGCTGTTAGTCAAAAGAGAAACCTAAAAAACTCGAAATGCTGCTAGCATAATCCGGTGGGGTATCCCCCTCCGACCGCTGTTATTATCGGGAAAACTTGATTTTACTCGCTTTACAGCTGTTATTTCCCGATAATAAAGGCGGGCGCTAACGCTTCTCCAGGGGATACCCCACCTATTTATATAGCAAATTTCTCGAATACTCAGGTTTCTCGATAAACTCGCTAGCCTATAGCTGGCGGTTTTTTTGTAGGTAAGAAAAGCTTGAGTGTATTTTAGGGAATACTTGAATTTACCAAATAATATTCCGTCTTTTGGAATAAGAGGTTGACATTAAAAATTAGGATATGGTATATAAAAGGAAGAGTTAGCACTCAAGTGAATTGAGTGCTAAAGCTTACAGCAGTTGAATTTATATCATCTGCGCAGCAACTTAACCTACTTTGACGATGTTTATTTTGAGAGGAGATCTTTTCGTGGCCAAACAACAGTTTAAAGCAGAATCCAAAAGATTGCTGGAAATGATGATTAACTCTATTTACACACAGCGTGAAATCTTTCTAAGAGAGCTTATTTCTAATGCAAGCGATGCTATCGACAAAATATACTACAAAGCATTAACCGACGATCAACTGGTGTTCAACCAAGACAATTATTTCGTTAAAGTTACTGCGGATAAGGCAAACCGTACGTTGACCATTTCCGATACGGGTATCGGTATGACGAAGGAAGAGCTTGAAAATAACTTGGGCGTTATCGCCAAGAGCGGCTCGCTCGCATTCAAGAAAGAAAATGAAGCCAAAGACGGCCACAACATTATCGGCCAATTCGGTGTTGGTTTCTATGCCGCTTTCATGGTAGCTGATGTGGTTACAGTCACAAGCAAAGCTTTGGGCAGCGACGAGGCTTATAAATGGGAATCCGAGGGAGCAGACGGCTACACGATCGTCCCTTGTGAGAAGGATTCCGTAGGTACAGAAATTGTTTTGCAAATTAAGCAAAACACCGAGGATGACCAATATGACGAGTATTTGGACGAGTATCGTCTGAAGGCGATCATTAAGAAATACTCCGATTTTATCCGTTACCCGATCAAGATGGATGTAAAAGGGCAGCGTCCTAAGGAAGATAACGCCGAGGAGCTCGAGGAATACACCGAGGAACAAACGGTTAACAGCATGGTTCCGATCTGGCGCAAAAACAAAAGCGAGCTGACGCAGGAAGACTACGATCAGTTTTATTTTGAGAAGCGCTACGGCTTCGACAAGCCGCTTAAGCATATTCATATTAGTGCGGACGGCGCCGCGGTATATAATGCGATTCTTTTTATCCCGGAAAACACGCCTTTTGACTACTATACGAAGGAATACGAGAAGGGGCTTGAGCTGTACTCCAATGGCGTGCTGATCATGAACAAATGCTCCGACCTGCTTCCGGACTATTTCAGCTTCGTGAAAGGGATGGTCGATTCCGAGGATTTGTCACTGAACATTTCCCGTGAAATGCTGCAGCATGACAGACAGCTGACCTTGATCGCTAAAAACATTAAGAACAAGATCAAGAGCCAATTGCAAAGCTTGTTGAAGGATGAAAGAGACAAGTACGAGCAATTTTATAAATCGTTCGGCAGACAGCTGAAGTTCGGCGTGTACAGCGATTACGGTGCGAATAAAGACGTACTGCAAGACCTGCTGCTGTTCTACTCCTCTAAGGAGAAGAAGCTGGTTACTTTGGATGAATACGTATCAAGAATGCCGGAAGATCAGAAGTACATTTACTACGCCGCTGGTGAATCGATCGAAAGAATTGAGAAGCTTCCACAGACCGAGATGGTGGCAGATAAAGGCTATGAAATCCTGTACTTCACCGACGATATCGACGAGTTCGCGATCAAAATGATCATGAACTATAAGGAAAAAGAGTTCAAATCCGTATCGAGCGGCGACTTGGGAATCGAATCGGATGCTAACGACAATGCGGCTGAGACCGAAGAGGGCGGCACTAAGGAGCTCTTCGATTCCATGCAATCCTTACTGACGAACAAAGTGACTAAGGTTAAAGCGTCCAAACGCTTGAAAACCCATCCGGTCTGCTTGTCAACCGAGGGCGAGGTCACCATTGAAATGGAGAAGATTTTAAAAGCAATGCCGAACAGCCAAGATGTAAAGGCCGACAAAGTGCTTGAAATTAACGTAAATCATGAAGTGTTCCAATCATTGAAGGATGCATATGGCAAAGATAAAGAGAAGTTCAATCTGTATACCCAATTGCTCTACAACCAAGCTCTTCTAATCGAAGGATTACCGGTTCAGGACCCTGTAGAATTTACGAACGATATTTGCAAAATTATGGTGTAACAGGTATCAACCTAAGGAAACCCGACGCTGGCACTGCCGGTTCTGTCGGGTTTCTTTGCGCTGCTTGGAGGATGAAATCAAATCCATAACGTTAAGAAACTTTTAAGAATTGTTTCTACAATCTGTTAAGATTCTGCAGCTATACTAAGTACCATAGCAGTTCAAACGACGCAATCAATCATTCCATGTGAAAAGTTTGTTTTAGCAATATTTGGGTCGAGAAACTTGATTATTCGAGATGGAGGTGAGGTATCCCCTGTAGGAGCGGTAGCGCCCTCACCGGAGTACCACCTACTTATCTAAAGCTTCATGGGATTCTCTTCAAGACTCGCAATCCTCAGGGGTTGTATTTACTCTTCCAAGTTGTTACGTTTATGGATATGCATGTATATGAAGGGCGTCCTTTTAGAACTGATACAACTGAACTACAAACTATACAGGAATACAGGAGGGTATCCGCGCGATGGCACAATCTACGATACTCCTTGTCGATGACGAGAAAGAAATCATCGATATGCTTGAAATTTATTTAAAAAACGAAGGATATAAATTGCTCCGGGCATCGGATGGAGAGCAGGCGCTTCAGGTGCTTCAGAAGGAGGACGTAGACTTGATCGTTCTGGACATTATGATGCCGAAGATGGATGGTATTGAGGCTTGTCTCAAAATCCGTGAGCAAAGAAATATGCCTATTATCATGCTCTCGGCCAAAAGTCAGGACATGGACAAAATCTGGGGCTTGTCCTCCGGTGCCGACGACTATCTGAGCAAGCCGTTTAACCCGCTCGAGCTGATTGCCCGAATCAAGTCCCAGCTGCGCCGCTACACGCGTTTGAATATCCCTCATGTGAATAAGGAGCATGAGATTGAGGTAGATGAGCTGACGATCAACACGTTAACGCACGAAGTCAAGCTGCAAGGACAGGAAGTGAAGCTTACGCCGCGAGAGTTTGCCATTCTGGAGCTTCTGGCCCGTAACCGGGGCATGGTGTGGAACATTGAGAAAATATATGAAGCCGTCTGGAAGGAAGCGTATTTTGATTCCGACAATACCGTCATGGTACATATTCGTAAAATTCGGGAGAAAATCGAGCAAAATCCGCGCAAGCCGAAATTTATAAAAACCGTATGGGGGGTTGGCTACAAAGTTGATTAGAAGATATGAATTGGACCCGTCCTCCAGGTTAAATCGTTTTCCATTTACCTGGTTTCCTTTTAACCTTCTCCGTAAATTAATCATATGGGCCCGGAGGCTGTATTTGGCCATGATGGGTCATGTAAGTCGGAGTATACGGTTGCAGCTGATATTGACCTTTTGCGTTTGTTTAATAGCCTCGTCGCTTCTTTATGCCTTCACTTATCAAGCATTTGGTGAAATGCGAAGTCAGGCTGTCATCGACTACAAATATGGGATTGATCAAATAGACGGTGAAGCGCGTAGTCTTGTTCGTGAGTTAGATACTCGATCCTTTGATCAAGAAGCGGATACCAGTGAAGTCATTCCTACTCCTGCTTCAAGGCAAGCCGATTTTGAAAATCATGTTAAACGCATCGCTCGTGACCAGAAGTACAAAGTCCTCATAACGGATCTTGAAGGGAAAGTCATTTTCCGAAGCAGCAATGCGGCGGAAACGAATGTCGATATTCACAATATCATCAGCAACGCGATGAATGCCCGTACGGATCACGACTATAATAGAAAAGAGTTTTCCAGCTTTTATCCGGTTAATTATAATAGTCAAAAATCATATTTAATCGTATCCGCCATTCCTGAGCCTCACATCACTTATCGCAAGGGCGAAAGCCCGATGTCTTTTTTTAGCGCGGTAGTTTTATTTATCTTCTTGTTCTATTTCTTGACTCAGAGGAAAATGCGTTACGTGGAGGAGCTGGCAGGGGGCTTGCGAATCATTGCTACAGGAAATCTGGATTATCGAGTCATCGAGCGCAGTGATGATGAATTAGGCTCCTTGGCGCGGGATATGAATCTGATGGTGGAGGATTTGCAAAGGAGGATCGAGGAAGAGCGGCGCAATGAGCGGCTGAAGAACGAGCTCATTACGAATGTCTCTCACGACTTGCGCACTCCGCTTACCCTTATTATGGGATATCTCCGATTGCTGCAGGATAAAGGCTACGAGACACAAGAACAGGCAGCCGGTTACGTAAGTATCGCTTACAATAAATCCGAGAAGCTGAAACTTCTCATCGATGATTTGTTCGAATATACGAAGCTTTCCAATCGCGATGTACCGCTGTACAAAGAAGGCGTCCCGATCAACGAGGTATTGGATCAGCTCCTTGAGGAATTCGTCACCATGGCAGAAGAACAACAGCTAACGATCGTCCGTAATATTCCGAAGGAAAAGCTGCTCGTCCGAATCGATGTGGATAAAATGATCCGCGTATTCGAGAACCTGCTCACCAATGCCCTCAAGTATAGTTTGAAGCCAGGCGCTATCACAGTCAACGTCTCACGGGATCACCGCTATGTGACTATTAGGGTCAGCAATAGGTCCGATATGCTGACGGATGAAGAGCTGCAGCAATTGTTCGAGCGGTTTTACCGGGTCGATGCCTCCCGTTCCTCCGCCACAGGTGGCTCCGGATTGGGACTGGCAATCGCCAAAAGTATCGTAGATTCGCATGAGGGTACCATTTGGGCAGAGCAAGATAGCGGTCAGCTGCATTTCTATGTCAAGCTGAAGCTGGCTGCATCGGGAATATAACTTTAGACTTAAACGATCTCAATAACCCGTCACTGGTATAGACCAGGGCGGGTTATTCCCTTTAGAATGCAGATATAAGCCAGCCAAGATTCGACAAAAAAAGCGTTTTTGAAGTTTACAAATCATTTCCATATGATAGAATAAACAAAAGGAGGTCTAAATTCCTAAATATAGGGGAGAGGACTCCAAGACTCCATAGCTGCCTCCTAGTACACAGATTAAAAGATGATACATTGTGATAGATTCCCAACCTTACATATAGGGGTGTGGGTTTATTTCACTATGTCTTTTTACTGAGGATGCGGCGAAGGCGGGGGCACAGGATGAATTCTTGGTTCAGAGTAAAATTGACGATCACGATGATCATTTTTGCTGTGGCGATTTCATTTACTATTGCAATAACGGATCACGTAAGGCTAAGAGAACAAGCCATTCATCATAAAATGGAAGAAGTAGATCGGAACGAAAAGATAGCCAAGTATGCTTTGGAATCTATGGAAAAGGCTTACTTTGTGTTTGGCGATCCTATTGCGAGCAGGCTGAAAGACAATTCCATCTATCTGCTAAATCTGTATGACCGGAATCATTCATTTGATGAATGGGATTTTGATTCGCTTCACGCCTTATTAGGAACCGATATATACATAATCAATAGCGATAACAGGATCACGCACAGCAGCTTTAAAGAGGATATAGGTCTGGACTTTGAAGCCTGCTGCAGGAAGCTTGCGCAAACAATGGATGAAAGAAGGGCGTCGGGGGAGTTTTTCCATGACGGCATCGATATAGAGCAGAAGACAGGTTTAATCAAAAAATACAGCTACATGGCCACGCGGGACAAGAAATATATCATTCAGCTCGGTTATGTGCTGCAAAATGAGGACATTTTTGATAAGTTTAATTTCTTTAAAACCATAGACGAGCTATTGCAGCAGTATCCTAACGTTAATGAGATTAATATTTTGAATACGGGTGGTTTCTCTTTAGGTGAACCGGTCAATGGACCAAGGCTTACCGGCGAAAGGCGTAAAGCATTTGATCAGACACACCAGACAGGACAAACGACTGAATGGAGAGGGGAATGGAAGGGCGAGCCGGCTATTTACCGTTATGTTCAATATGTATCTGCTTATGATACTGGAGCCACGAAGAATAAGGTGTTGGAAATCATTTATAATGAAAAGGATCTGCAATGTATCCTTGATGAAAATAAAAGAATCTTTTTCATTCAATTGTTCATAGTATTCCTCATTTCCATCGTACTTTCTCTGATTATTTCCCGGTGGGTAGCCCTCCCCATGTATCTTGCGTTTCATGACAGTTTGACTGGATTAAGGAACAGAGCCGCTTTCGATGAAATGCTGGCAACGACATTATCGCAAAACAAGCATACGACGGCTATGATGATGATTGACCTCGATAATTTTAAGCTGGTGAATGATCGCTTGGGACATGACCAGGGAGATCATTTGTTAAAATGTGTCGCACAATGTCTCCGGACGGTTATCCGCAAGACGGATGTAGCCATTCGTTTGGGAGGCGATGAATTTGTGGTCATTATGCCCTCTGCAACCAAGCCTATGATTGAATCGACGGCGGCCAGGATCATTGAAGAAATTGGGATATCGACGGCACGGGAAATCCAGTTGGACGGTGAGAAGGTCACGGTCAGCATCGGGATTTCACTTGCGCCAGAGCATGGTGCTGACCCGGATGCTTTGTGTAAAAGTGCTGACATTGCTTTGTACCTATCCAAGAAAAGAGGAAAGAATCAGTATTATATTTACGATAACAATTGATATTTTCGATTCATAAATAGAAAGTGTCTATTAGACTCAAAGGGCGAGCGATGCTATAGTGAAGCAAAAGCAATAATCATATTAAATCAATAGGAAATGTATGTTTAATATAGCAAAAGAAGCTGTATCGGATTCCGACATGTGAAGGAGGATGCCGTACGATGAAGTTTGCTCTTTTTACCCTTATGATGAATATTCCCAATGCGGTAACAGGGGAGTCTTGGACGACCCAGCAGAAATTTCAAAATGTACTCAAGCAAGCGGTTCTTGCCGAGAAGCTTGGCTTTGATGCTTATGGTGTAGGAGAAAGGCATGGAAAGCCATTCATCTCGTCATCGCCACCCGTGGTTTTGACCGCTGTAGCTGCCCAAACATCCAGCATAAGGCTGCTAACTACCGTTACGGTATTAAGTGTGCTGGACCCGGTACGTGTAGCTGAAGATTACGCCACGCTGGACCATCTATCGGGTGGACGGCTGGAGCTAATTATCGGTAAGGGGAACGATCCGCGTCATTACCCGCTTTTTGGTATTAGTGAAGAAGAACAATGGGACTCACTCTCCGAGCGCTATGCCCTCCTCAAGAGGCTGTGGAATGAGGAGAACGTAACCTGGGAGGGGCGCTTCCGTACTCCGCTTCACCATGTAACAACCGAGCCCAGACCGTATCAACAATCGATTCCCGTATGGCATGGCAGTGCGTCAAGTACAAGGTCCACGGAATTGGCGGCACAATATGGGGAACCGATTTTCTCATCTAACACATTCCATCCGCAAGCCAAATATAAGGCATTGATCGATCATTATCGGGAGCGATTGGCCTATTACGGTCATGATCCGAAGCAAGCAGTTGTCGGAGCAGGAGCCGGAAGATTATATTTAGCTGATACCTCGGAAGAAGCGGTCAAACGATATCGTCCCTATTACGACGCCTTCAATGCCACAGCCTCCGCTCAGCATAATCAATCCCCTTTTAAGGATCTTGAGGATAACATTAAGAATGGTCCTGCTCTTGTAGGAAGCAAGGAATTCGTCATTGAGAAAATTCTAAATTACCATGAAGCTTACGGGAATCAGGTACTCAGCATTAGTGTGGACGGCTTAACCGAAGCCGAGCAGCTGGAACAGCTGGAGCGGTTCGCTGAAGATATCATGCCTGTATTGCGCAGAGAGATTCCAAGTTCGATATGGAATAAGCAGGAAGTGGCTGTGGCCGAGCGATGAGAAAGCGATGACGATCCTTCATAACGAAAGTATTCCTTTTCAACTGTTCGGATGCTACGATATCTTGAACTGGTAATGAAAGGAATGCTGCTTGAGATGAAGGAAAAAAGAAGCATGCTTGTTATTGATGATCAGTATGGAATTAGACTGCTATTGTCCAAAGTGTTCACTCAGGAGGGCTTTGAAGTACATGCTGCGAAACATGCTAGACAGGGGTTAGAGCTGTTCACCGAAATAGCCCCGGATATCGTTCTGCTGGATATAAAATTTCCCGGCGGCATGGACGGGATAGAATTATTACAGGAAATATTGGTACTCAACTCTCATGCCAAAGTCATCATGATGACTTCTTATGAAGACCATTATGACGAATGTCTGGAGCTTGGAGCCGTTGACTATTTTCAGAAACCGTTTGATTTGGAGGATTTAAAGGAAAGGGTACATGCTTCTCTGCTTAGCGCAAAGAGAGCGCCTGGATCAGGCGCTCAGATTGACTAGAAACCCGGATTTTTAGAAAAATACAAGTGTGGTTTCCTACCAGAGTACGAAGCGGATTTCTCATTTTTTTCACTTACTTTTGTTAAGCAATCGGAACATGAAGGCAGCCAATACAGCACCGACAAGAGGGGATAGCAGGAATACCCAGACTTGCGATAGGGCCTGCCCTCCCAGCAAAAGCGCAGGTCCTAGGCTTCTTGCAGGGTTGACCGATGTTCCTGTTAAACCGATGCCGAGAATGTGAACGAAAACAAGCGTGAGTCCGATAACCAACCCTGCGAGGCCGGGATTGCCCTGAGCTGATGTAACGCCCAGAATGGTATAAATAAAAACAAAGGTTAGCACGACTTCGACGATGACAGCCATCCAAGTTGAAATCCCGATCCCATAGCCTGAGCCAAAACCATTCTGTCCAAGACTTGTTACGGCTTTGCCTGTGGAGTCGATAATCGCATAAAGAAGAGCTGAGCCAGCAACTGCACCGGCTACTTGAGCGATAACATAACCTACAAAGTCTTTACCAGACAGCTTATGGCTGAACAGCATCGCTAACGATACCGCTGGGTTGATGTGGCAGCCCGAAACAGGACCGATGACGTAGGCCATCGCTACAATCGATAAGCCGAATGCAAAGGCGATACCCAGATAACCGAGCTCGCCTCCTGCTGTTGCAGCACTGCCGCAGCCGAAAAGAACAAGTACGAACGTTCCGATGAACTCGGCTAAATACTTCCTGGAAGATAAACCCATAACATCCCTCCATTGAATAAGATTTTTGTATTTTATGAAACACAAAGAAGCTCTTCTTGAGAGAAGAATCCCATTGCCGGAATGAATGGAGGTTCGAACCCTGCAAAGAAGAACTTACAATCATCATAATCTATTTCTTCATAAACCATTTCATGCCAAATTTTTAAGGATTAATCATTTAGGAATTTGAAAAGAAACGGTAGTGCCTTGACCTGGTATGCTTTCGATTGCCAAGCCTTTTCCGTAGATATGCCTCAATCGACGATCGGTATTGATAAGACCGATGCCCCGTTTTTTATCCTTAGGACGGTTCCATATTTCCAACAGCCTCATCTCACTCATGCCCGAGCCATTATCGGCAATTCGGATTTCCTCCAGAGCAGGCGTATCCCTGTCAGGATAAGCAGAAACACGATGACAATGATCCATGTTTTCGTTTTATTATTGTTCATAATTAGAAGAATTTCGACAAAGACGAGGTGAATCCTCTCCTAATTTGTCACGATTGTTCAGAATTTGTTTAGTGCTTGTTTATATAATAATGATCTATGACAAGGAGCGCTGTCGTGCTGCTTATGGGGTAAGCGAGAGCGACGACTCATTATGGAGGTTGTTTATGGATCATCATCTAATGGGCAAAAAAGTGAAAAATGATATTATAAACGCCTTTGGAGTTACGGTTCTGCCTGCCCAAACGGTCATTAATCATGAAGCCGTAACCGTACTGATGAATCATAGAATCCCCTTTGATTCTATCGCGATTGATTTAACGGAACCTGACCATGATACGGATTTCGACATATTGGTCAAACAAACCGTAGCTGTGTCCAAGGAGCTTATCGAATCTATCAAGAGTACTCGCAAAATTCCGGTCATAGAAATTAGAAAAGAAATATTACCGATCATCCATGACGTCTCAGCGCAGGACAATATTTTTCAATTAATTGAATTGGTTAGAGCCAAGGATGATTACACCTATCAGCATAATATAGGCGTTGGCATCTTATCGACACGGATTGGACGATGGATGAATTTGAGTGAGCCGGAGCTTGCCAATCTGTCTCTTGCGGCAACTCTTCATGATATAGGCAAGGTGAAAATTCCTGATGAGATTCTAAATAAGCCAGGGAAATTAACGGATGCTGAGTACGAGCTGGTGAAGAAGCATACAATCTTCGGGTACGAGATGCTAAGGGAAACGCAGGGGATCAGCCATAGAATTGCGCTCGTGGCCCTTCAGCACCATGAACGCGAGGATGGAAACGGGTACCCGCTAGGTCTCAAGAAGCCCAAGATCGATCTGCTGAGTTCCATTGTGTCTGTTGCCGATATTTTTCACGCAATGTCTTCCAAACGGCCCTACCATGAACCGCTTCCTTTCTACGAAATTGTCAGTCAAATGCAGCGAGGCAAATTCGGGGAACTGGATCCAAGAATCATTTTGCTTTTTGTCGAAAACACGATACAACGCTTGATTGGCAAGCAGGTTGTATTGACCGATGGAAGAGTAGGAGAGGTCGTTTACTTAAATCCTCACCATATGGAGGCTCCATTAGTTAGAGTAGAAGATGATTTTATAGATTTGAGCAGGGAAAGAAGCCTGCAAATCCAAGAGATTCTGGTTTTGTAAGATCAGAAGTATGACCTAAATAACCTGATTCCGGTAACTCCCTGGGACGGGTTATTTTTTATTTTGTCGAAAGTAGGATAAAAGAACTGGCTTAACAAAGAGAAAGTCGAATAATGGTGAATCTTGTTCAAAAATTGTTTAGATCGTGCTTGTATAATTTGGAACTATGGATGTTAGTAATGCAGAGTTGGCTATTTAAGGGAGGGAAGTGATGGAGCTAATCAGAGAATAGTAGCTTAAAGGATAGGGTATAGGTCACAAAGAGATGAAAAAAGGAGTTAAGAAAATGAAACGACATACATCCAAATGGATGTCATGGGTGCTTATGCTGTGCATAATGGTATCCATGATGCAGCCGTTAACGGTAGGCGCAGCTGCGGATAACACGAAATGGGTAACGTTTAAAAATGATGAATTTATGAAAGGAAACCAGCTGAATCTCTTCTCGTTAAACGGAACTACAAAAGCCATTACAGATGATAAAGGCAGAAATGTATTACGTTTAACCGAGAGAACAGGCAATGTGTTTGGAACTGTTTTCAACAAGAAGATGATTACGTCAACGAACAAGTACTCCTTCAGTACGTTTTTTAAATTCCGGTTGAATGCAAATAAGGCGAGCAACAGCCCGGCTGACGGGATTACGTTCACTATCCAAGCCCAAGCTAATGATGCTGGAGCGGTTGGCCAAGGTATAGGATACGGTGGAATTACACCTAGCTTTGCGGTGAAATATGATACCTATCAAAATGCTAATTTAGGTGATCCGTCCGACAATTATATTGGTCTGGCCGTGAATGGCGACGTGAATAACAAAACAGGCTGGTATACAACGAATCTTAATTCGATCCGACTTTCTGATGGCAATGATCTGTATTCGTGGATCGATTACGATGGAGATACTAAAAATGTGAAGGTCTATATCAATAGCTCACCTACACGACCTGCTTCTCCTGTTTTGAATGCTAACGGTATTGACCTGGAAACGATTTTTAAAGGCAAACCGGGCGTTTACGCAGGCTTCACGGCCGCAACAGGTGGGTCAATGGAGACACATGATATTTTGTCTTGGTATTTTGTAAACGAGTTGGATCCGATCGACACGACACAATATCAATATAAGCAAGCTCCGACTGAAGTTAAAGTTAACGCTGTCCCAACAGGAGAGCCAGGCAAGTATAAAGTTATCGCAACATTATATGATGTAGACGGCAACCCAGTACCGGGAGCACCGGTTAGCTTAAGTACTTCGCAAGGTACCGTGCCTACGCAAGCAGATGGTAATGGTCAAGCTAGTACGGTAGTAGATTTCGGAAGCAATCCGCCGAGCAACATTACGGCCATAGCTGTCGGGGGCGCCTATGCAACCGTGAAAGTTCCTCCTGCGCCGACGAATCTTGCTACAGGAACAACGGCACAGACAGCTAACAAGCTGACTTGGAGTACGGTAAGTACAGCAACCTACTACAATGTGTATAAAGACGGTGCTTTGATTGCTACGAATGTTACCGGCGCAACTTACAATGTGAGCGGGCTTACACCAGGGGAGTTCGCTACGTTTACGGTTACGGCTGTAACGAATAATGCAGATGGCATTACTGAATCGATGCCTTCCAACAGCGTGGTTCTTCCGATTGCTCTGGACCTTGCTATTGACAGCCCGAGCTATTCGCTGCCAGTAGGCTCCACGCATCAAACGGTAGTATCCTCCGTTTATTCAAATGGAAGCAAGGTTGAGGTAACGAATAAAACAAGCTTTACTTCGAAAAACTCTACGGTCGCAACCGTAGGTCCGGATGGTCTGGTTACAGCGATCGGTGCAGGAACAACCGTAATCGAAGCCGTCTATAACGGCAAGAAGGTTCAAGCAACGGTTACGGTACCTATTGCAGCACCGACTGGAGTTGCAACGAAGGATGTAACATCCACAGAAGCGACCATTATCTGGAACGCAGTTCCAGGCGCGCAATCCTACAATATTTATGATAACGGCAAATTAATTGCATCCGGGGTCACAGATACCAAGTATACGGTAACAGGACTTACACCAGGAACAGAACATAGCTTTACAGTAAGTGCTGTAAGCAACGGAATTGTTTCTCAGGCTTCGGGTGTAGCGGGCGCAACCACAACGACATTGCGTGATCTGCTGGTAGATCCGGCTAATGCTACACTTGTAACAGGAGCTACTCAACAAACCCAAACAAGTGCTGTTTACTTGGATGAGAGTGTTAAGGACGTAACGAAGCAAGCAACCTACTCTTCCTCCAATCCAGCTGTTGCTGCTGTAGATGCTAATGGCTTGATTACTGCCAAAGCTCCAGGAACAGCGACAATTACAGTAACCTTCGACGGTAAGACGACAACGCAAACGATTGTTGTGCAAGATCAAGCTCCACAGTTCAACTTGACCTTCAGTACATCGCCTGAGACGGTGGTAGGAGACGGTCAATCCAAGGTGACCTTGAGCGCCAAAGCGACTTCACCTGACGGTAAACCGGTTGCTGGAGTGCCAGTTACATTCCATTTTGGCAATAACTCTGCCAACGATGTGACGGTTATTACGAATGAGCAAGGAATAGCTTCCACGGAGTATACGGTGCCGGCTCTTCAAGGCATTATCCCTGTAAGCGAAGTTATTACTGCTACGGCAACCGACACGAAATCCGGGTTATCCCAACAGCAAAGTGTAGCGATGACGTACATGCCTGCTGCGGTATTCGGAATCATTATGGATCAAGTGACAGGTAAGCCTGCCTCCGGAGCAACCGTTTCGGTAACAGCTGATTTTGACGGAGACGGTGTTATTGATTTTAATTCAACGGTAACGACGGGACCAGACGGTTCTTACCAAATTCCGGTACCTCGTGGTAACTTCACGTACACAATGAACATTCAAACACCGGTTCAAATCGGAAATCAAACTGTAGTCTTAAAGCAAACACAAACAGCGGTTGTAGGTCAATTGAGCGGCGTTGGCCAAACCATTGATTCTACCAATAAAATTAGCGGCTCCTTATTCATTGCTTCTTCCTCCGGGAATGCTCAACCGACCGTAGGAAGCCTGTTTGGAAACGGAAATGTGAGCGCGCTAGTACAAGGATTGAACGGAAATTCTTTCACTTCTACACTTCTGCTCAATGCGGAAGGAAACTTTGAACTGGCTAATATACCGCAGGGCGAGTATAAAATTACGTATCAAATTAAAGCACCGGATGGTACCGTATTGGCTGGACCATCGACAACAGTGAAGGTAAATCAGAATGGGGAATTGGGCGTTGTATATTCCTTGATCGACCCTTACGGTGTTGTGACCGATGCTTACACGGGACAAGTTCTTGATGGAGTCACTACGCAGCTGTACTGGGCAGATACGGAGCTGAATAAGCAAAATGGCCGTACACCTAATACGCTGGTAACTTTACCTGAGTTAGCTGATTTCGCACCAAATAAGAACCATAATCCACAGCTAACGGATGCTTCAGGACAATATGCATGGATGGTTTATCCGAATGCCGATTATTACATTGTTGCTACGAAGCCGGGCTACATTAACTACAACACATTGGAAGCTAAGCCGAATGCTGCAGCAGCTAATGGCTCCGACAGCTATATCAAAGACGGAATTATTCACGTAGGACAAGATGTGGTTAAATTGGACTTCTCCATGCGCAGAATTCCTACTTCCGATCGCCATAGCTCTGGAGGCGGCTCCAGCTATGTGCCACCGGTTGCACAACCGTCATTGAATTTGACTGTAGATAAGAACATCGTCAAAGAAGGCGATACATCGACAGTAACGCTGGATTACAAAAATCCATCTACTTCTTCTATTGGAGCAGGAGTTATCACCTTCAATATTCCTCAAGGAGCAGAAGTAGTGAGTGCTGATGGCGGTACGGTCAAAGGCAATACGATTACATGGAATATTGCAGATTTGCCTGCTGGACAAGCCGGAAGCTTCAAGGTTGTTTTGAAATGGGGGCTTCTAACGGCAGCGGATGCCCAAGTCGACATCTCAGGTCAATTTGCAGTAAACGGCGGAACTGATAATGCTATAAAAGCGGAATCGACCGTTAAAGTTAAAGTATTCTCCGACCGTTTCGGTGAACTCAAGCATCAACGTTACATTCTGGGATACCCGGACGGTAAGTTCCACCCGGATAACACGCTAACTCGTGCTGAGCTGGCAGCTATCGTTGCCCGTTTAACAGAGAATGTTACGGTAAATGATGCTCTTGCGTACACGGATGTTAAAGAAAGCCATTGGGCCGCTAATTACATTAAAATTGCAACGAATCACGGCTATTTCAGCGGCTTTGAAGACGGAAGCTTCCGTCCGGAGGCTCAAGTTTCCAGAGGCGAGCTGGCATCCGTTATGGCGCGCTTCTTGAATCTGAAAGTGACTGCACCGGCAACGAACCATTTTCAGGATACCGAAGGACATTGGGCTGCCAACGCAATTGAAGAATTGTACCGCGGCAAATTCCTAGCAGGCTACCAAGACGGAACGTTTAAGCCGGACGATAGCATTCGCAGGGTAGAAGCGGTGACGATGATTAATCGCATGCTGTATCGCGGACCTTTAAAAGGTACTGAAGTGGTATTCCCGGATGTTCCGGCAAGCCATTGGGGCTTCGGGGACGTGCAGGAAGCCACGGTTTCTCACGAATCGACCCGCAATCAAGATGGAAGCGAAGCTTGGAAGAGCAAGCTTGCTGACGAAGTGCAATAAACATACAAAAGAAACCGACCATGCAATTTTGCTGCGTGGCCGGTTTCTTTTTGCTGTTTATGCAAGGATATGTACTATAAGGAGGCTTATGAGGAGGAAGCAAGGCTATCCTTTAATTTCGATTTCAACCAGATCTCCATCTCTTCACGAGGCATCGGTGTGCTGTAAAAGTAGCCCTGCACTACTTTGCAGCCTAGCTGCTTGAGCGATTCAAGGTCTTCCTTGTTCTCTATACCTTCCGCAATGACATCCAACTGCAAGCTCTCTGCCATCAGCACGATGGCATGGATAATAGCCCGTTTGCTTGGAGTGTGCAGATCATGGATGAATAGCCTATCCAGCTTCAGCGCATCCATTGGGATTTGATCCAGCAGTCCGATGGAAGAGTAGCCGGTCCCAAAGTCATCCATGGACACCCTTACGCCTAAAGCGCGAATGTCGGCTAGCTGCCTTACAATATCGTGAATATCATAGAAAATCATGGATTCCGTGACTTCCAGCTCAAGCATTTGCGGGTCTAAGCCTATGCTCGATAGAACCGATTGGACCATGTTCAGCAAGCTGCCGCTTTGGAACAGCTTTATTGACAGATTGACCGACAAGGGCTGGCTCATGCCTTTTTGCTGAAGCATAGCACATTGTTTGCAGGCCTCTTCCAATATCCATCTCGTCATAGGAATGATCAGGCCGGTTTCTTCGGCTATAGGAATAAACTCGGTCGGCGAGACGATGCCTAACCGCGGATGATTCCAGCGAATCAACGCTTCGAAGCCATAGGGGCTGTTCGTCATGACATTCCATTTGGGCTGATAAACGACGAAAAACTCCTGATGGTCAAAGGCTCTGCGTAAATCTTTTTCAAGCTCCATTCGTCGGACGGTTGCTCTGCCAACTTCTTCGCTGTAGACGAAATATTGATTTTTGCCGAGCCCTTTGGCCTTATACATGGCAGTATCGGCTTTTTTCAGTAACACCGAACGATCCGAATGTTTAATTGGGCCTATGCTGATCCCAACACTTGCTGTAATGTACAGCTCATTCATTTCGAGATGAAAGGGCTGCTTAATCTGTTGGAGTATTTGCCCTGCCAATTGCTCGCCATGCTCTGAATGACAGTCACGAACAATGACGAGAAACTCATCTCCGCCGATTCGGTAAACCTGCTGTTGAGCTGTAATAAAGCCCTGCAATCGTTGACCCACTTCTTGAATAAGCATATCTCCGATGTGATGTCCGAGCGTATCATTAATGACTTTAAATTGGTCCAGATCGATAAATAACACTCCAAGACTGTCATGGCCTGTATAAGTATCGAAGAAGCGGTTCATTTCATTGCGGTTAGGCAAGCTGGTAATCGTATCGCGGTAAGCCATCTTTTCAAGAACAAGCCGATCGAAAAATACCGCTCCCCAAGAGATAAGCAAAATAACAAAGATATTCACGGTTACTCCTACAAGGAGCAGTGGATCAACAGCTTTGAACACATCATCGGCAAAAGGGGGGGACCATGGATACGAATCATTGCGGAATATGGCGGCTTTCATTCCTGTATAATGCATGCCACAAATTGCAATGCCCATCGTGATGGCGGATAGCCATAGGTTCTTACTCGAAACGGGGGGAGTTTGGAACTGAAGTATCAGCAGTAAGGCCAGATAGGATACGGCTAAAGCGATTAGAACAGACAAAATGGAATGAAATAGGTCATATTCCAGCGCAAGCGGCATTTGCATAGCAGCCATTCCCGTAAAATGCATAATACTGATACCGCTTCCCATAAAAAAACCGCCTATGGCGATCTTGTTCCAACCCTTATTTTTAGGTATGGTAGTAGTATAGAAAGCAGCGAAGGATGCAGCGACACTTGCAGCCATAGAAAGCAATGTCAAGGTTATGTCGTAATGAACCTGAACGTGCAGATGGAACGCGAGCATGCCGACAAAGTGCACGGACCAGATGCCGCTGCCCATCACAAAGGCCCCGGCGAATAACCAGAAGTAGTTGGTTTTTCCGGTGATACGTGAGATTTTGGATGAAATATGAAGAGCCGAATAAGAGGCAAGGATTGCAATAGCGACTGAGAGGGCTGCTATAGGGTAATTATAGGATCCTTCGACGGGCATGAACGAACCACTCCTTATAAGTCAGAAAGGCCTTAGATGTCATGGAGATGGAAATCATGTATATGGAGTAATACGATAAAACCCAAGCATCCTAAAGCCGATATATATTAAAATGGTATTATATCGCGTTATACTGAACAATTTTTGAACATGAACATTTCGTTGAAGGCAGATTATAGATCCAGTGGCATCGAGAAGGAAACGGAATAGGCTCCATGAGGAGGAACGAGGATAACGATGAAGGCTATGCTGGTGGATGATGAACGCCTTGCTTTGATGCAGTTGGAGAAGATATTGAAGGAAATTCCAGGTATCGAGGTTATAGGGACCTATTTGGAGCCGAATCAAGCCATAGAGGCGGTAGGTAAACTGATGCCCGATGTCGTTTTCCTGGACATCAATATGCCGGAGATATACGGATTGAGGGCTGCCGAGCTGATGCAGGAGGTATGCCCGGCTGTGGAAATCGTGTTCGTCACCGCATATGACGAATATGCGGTCCAGGCCTTTGAATTGAATGCGCTGGATTATGTTATGAAACCTATACAGAGGGAACGTTTGAGTCGAACAGTGCAGCGGCTTCAGCAAACCGTCGATAGCAGCTCGAAACAGGAGCAATCGGTCAAAAGCAGCTCCGTGCTTATCCGATGCTTGCAAACGATGCAAATCGAATTGCCGGGCAATGAGCCGGTTACATTGAAATGGCGCACCGCCAAGGCACAGGAGCTGTTCGCTTACTTGCTTCATTATAGAGGCCAACTGGTTCGCAAAGGGGAGCTCTTCGAATTGCTCTGGCCCGACTTTGAGATGGAGAAGGCGAAGACGCACCTGTACACGACGATTTATCAGGTGCGCCAAGACTTGAAGCGGATGGGGGCGGATATTGAAATCCGCAGCTTGAGCATTAAGGAAGGATACGCACTTGATGCCTCAAGAGTGCGTATCGATGTGGAGGAATGGGAACAAACGAATCGCGCGCTAGGCATCGTCTCGGCAGATAATCTGCAAGAGCATCAGCAGCTTGTGGACATGTATGCTGGAGACTATATGGCCGATTGTGATTATTTATGGGCGGAGAATGAGCGGCAGCGTCTCCGGACATTGTGGCTGCAGCAGGCGCTGCTGTTGGGCGACTACTATACCCGTGAAGGAATGCTTACCGAAGCGATGATGGTATATCATCGCATGCAGCGGCAGTATCCGTATTACGAGGAAAGCTATTTTGCTTTGATGCAGCTGTACAGCCTCTTGAAGGAGAGGACGGCGGTAGAAGAGCAGTATAAGCGACTTGCTTCGGTGCTTGAGGAGCTGGATGTACTACCTAACGATAAGATCGTTATGTGGTATGAGCAATGGAAAGGGTTTGGCTCCAGATTGGAGCGACCGGCTCAATAGAAATACAATGGAGGGCAGCATCCCATTCGGGAGGCTGCTTTCTTTTTATATATAGATAACTCACACGCTCTCTGTTCATTTTTTGTTCAGCGTGATCTGATTAAATAATAGTAAACAGGTTGTTGAAAGGTGCGATAGAAAGATGACTGCAGTTATGGTTGTGGATGATACGGCATTTATGAGAATGGTCATGCGTGGAATGCTGGAAGATATGGGAATGAATGTGGTGGCGGAAGCGCGTAACGGGAAAGAAGCCGTGGAGCTGTATGATAAAGTGATGCCTGATCTCGTTACGATGGATATTACGATGCCCGAGATGGATGGCATTGAGGCCTTGAAGCATATTAAAGGACGTCATCCCAAGGCCAAGATTATCATGTGCTCAGCGATGGGCCAAAGGGATATGGTGCTTGAAGCGATCCGCAGCGGGGCGGCTGACTTCGTCGTTAAACCGATTCAAAGAGATCGTATAGAAGAAGCTGTCGGTAAAATGATGGTGTAGTAGTTTGGAAATTGGGCCGGAGAAAGACTGTAGGGGTGATGCATATGACCAGAGGAGATTTTAACAATCCGAGTTCCATTGAAGCTGCTGTGTTTGCAGACGGGATAAGGGCTGCTCTGAAGGAAGACCCGCTGTTCTTTGTCTTCAAATATCATCTTGCCATTCTTCGCGAGCTGACGGTGGGACTTGACGAAGGGATCAGAAACGAACTCCTTACGGAAAGCGTAGCAATCATTCAGGAGGCCTGTCAGGGCAATGTAAGATGTATCAAATGCCAGAATGCTTTTCATTTCCGACACTGTCAAAACCCTGGCTCGTCACATGAAGTTGTTCATATCCTAGAATTAACTTGTTCCAGATGCGATGATGTGTTTACGTTAGCGGAGGACCGGGAGCGGGTATCCTATTTCCATCCTCGCTTTTATAAAAACAGCCGCCAACTAAGCTAAACCTTCTTCAGGCAATCCCCTTTACCTTTAAGCCCCCACTGCAATCGTAAAAAAGTCGTGTTTATGCAGCAGTAAGCACCACTTCCTCTATCATTCGTCCTATCTAAAATCGCTAATTCCTTTCCGATATAGGTAATAGATATTAGTTGAAGGAACAGCGCTTGCCGTTACACTAGGGCTTTCCGCAGTTCCTTAACTGATAAATGGAAAGGAATGAGCATGATGAGCATATGGGAGCTGCTGGGCCTTACTCCAACGCTTGAGACGAATATCATTAAACGCGCATACGCCCAAAAATTAAAAATAGTTCATCTCGAGGACGATCCGGCAGCCTTTCAACTGCTGCGTGAAGCCTATGATCAAGCCATTAAGGAAGCCAAATATATTAAGGAAGCCACAGAACAGGAGCCATCCGTTTCTTCGAAGGACACGAGAATCGTGCATGAAATAGTGAAGCCGTTCGCTTCACTATATGAGGCCGGTTCTATCACTGCCGCCATGGAATCGGTTAGACAGAGCGATGTTCATGTGATTGCCGATGCATTTATGAAGCAAGTCGAGAGGATTTATGAGAATCCGGCAGCAAGGACGAATACGGAGGTGTGGAAGGAGCTGCTCGACGATGAGTTAGGCTGGCAGCTGAGCCTCAAGCCTATAGTGAGCCGCCGGATGCTGGACTTTCTAACGGAGCATCATCATTTGCCCAAGACGATATGGGTTGTGCTGAATGACTATTTCTTATGGACGGAACAGGAACGAGAACTGTGCGAGCATTATGATGAGCGATTCGTGGACTATTTGTTTATGGAAGTGAACAAGGCCTGGGAACTGCGCTACGAATTCGTTGTTTCGGCAGGCATAGATTTAGATCGGTTCATTGATTTCAGGGCCGAGGCGCATCACGCCTTGATCAGAGATGACTTGGAATACGCTGGATCCTGCTTGGCCGCAGCGCAGGAACTGTACCAGGATGATCCCGATTTGCTGCGCTTGATAGGCAATTATAGTATCCGTGCAGGCTATCCCGCGCAAGCGTTAGATGCTTACAACCGGCTTATTGAAGTCTACCCCGCCGATATCGACGGGTTTATTCATCGTGGTGCGATTTCTTTGCAGATGGGCAACCTCAAGCAGGCTTTCGCCGATTATCAGTATATTTTGACGAGGGAGCCTAATCATCTCCAAGCTATGAATGGACTTGCCCGCTGTTATTTGGGCTATGACCAGCTGAGCGAAGCCAAATTGTTACTGGAGCAGACGATAGAGCAGCATCCGTTCGATCTCGATTCCCGTATCAGGCTGTATGAAGTGAACAATCGGCTTGCCGAGTCGATACGTCAGGAAGTAATAGCCTCACCTCAAGATGCCAAACTCCACATGTCACTTGCCCAATCGTATTACGATATGGAGCAATATGAGGCTTGCTGCGAAGCCATTGAGTCTATTCGCCGATTTATCGAGCTGGACTCAGAAATGTATTTGCTCTGGGGAAGAGCGCTGTACCAACGCGATCTGGCGGAGGTAAGTCTCGAGGTACTAAATCAAGCTTGGACAGCCGCTCAGTCGGAAGGAGCCAATGGCTTCGACATTTTCGTAACGCTTGGAACGGTGCTGCTCAAGCTCGATCAGCCTGCTGACACCATCCATTACGTGTCTCTCGCACTGGAAATGAATCCGTATGCTGCGTCGGCTCTGAGCTTGATGGCACATGCTCGCTTGAAATTGGAGCAATGGACCGAAGGGATCGAATGTGCAGACCGCGCCATTGAGATGGAGCCTGCCCAGTGGATGCATTATTCCTTGAGGGGGCTATGCCACTATGAATTGGGCAACTACCGTGAGGCCTGCGAGGATCATGCTGTAGTCGTTGAGCATGAGTATGATTTTAATCAAGCCTGGTTTCGTAAAGGCTTCTGTCATTTGCAAATGAAGGAGTACGATCAGGCTATTCAATGCTTTGAAGAAGCGTTGGCATGGGAGTACGATGAGTCCGTTATTTACTATTATTGTGCCGGAACTCTTTGTCTGAAGGGCGATTATGAAGCTGCTCTTGCAGCTACACGCAAATTACAGGAGCTTAACGATTCGGACGGCTATGTGCTGGAAGGCGATATTTACCGGATGATGGGTGAAGAGGCTAAGGCTAAGGAAGTTTATATGGAAGGCACAGAACAGTTTCCAGATCATCTAGACATCACACAAATGGCTCTCTATATGATGCTGAAGGAAGGCAACCCGCAGGAACAAAAGCAAGTTATAGACTATATGACAAGACTGGCACAGGATGATGGGGAGTACTACCATTGGGTTCTTCTCGAAAGCATTCCCTACTTTTTGAATATGAACATGTGGCGGGATGTACTTATCATGGCGAAAGCGTTCATGGAATGGCAGGGGGAGGAAATAGAGGATGACGACGCCATTAAGGTATGGTTTTACTCCGGTATCGCCCATTATCATCTCCGGTTGTTTCAGGAAAGCATTGAAGACTTGGAGCGGGCATATCGGATGGGATACCGTGAGGAGATAAGCATTTATTTAAGTGCTGCCTATTTCAAAACGGGCCAGCTGGCTAATGCGCTATCGTATGCCGAGGAAGCATGTCGGGAGGAGCCGGACCATACGGAATATGCTTCGTACGTGCAAGAATTGCGTCAACAAAATAAGAAATCATCCTGGCTCGGTTGGTTTAAAAAGTCGACCCCAGTCGAGATATCGCTGCCGGATAAGATTTGTTTAAAGCATCAGGCAATAGGTGGTGTGCCTAAGCTGCATTTTATCGTGCAGGATTAACCAAGGGATGGAGAGGAAGAGATCGATGACAACGGAGAAGCAAAGTCTGCTCGATAGCCCATCTGGACTATGGTGCTTCGCGCTGGACGCGACCATGAATGAAATGAACGGTCTAAGCATGGAAAATAACTACAAGCTCGATCCTGCAGAGGATAGTATAGATCGACATAAGCATTCATTAAGCCGGGATTGGGGAATTCAAGGCCAGAACGACTTGCTGCGGAGACTTGAATCATTAATGGAGAACGGACATCGGGCTGAGTTCCATCAAATCAAGTCGTTCCTCTCCACGTTATCCGAAGCGGATCAGCATCGTTATATCCAATCCCTATCCAAGACAAGTGAGAAATACAGACAATACCAAATCGTCAAAGCTTATATGGATAGGCTTCCCACCGCAGGAATCGCCGCATGGGATTGGGGCCGATATGTTCATTTATGCAAGGTGGGGATATTCGTGGAATATCTCACGGAGGAAAAAGCGCTGAGGCTTGTAAAGCCTGTAGCCGTAAAAGCCCAGCAGCAATATGACGGCTGGCAGCAATTCGGCATCGCCTTCTTAGCGGGAAGACAGTTCTGGTGGGGGCAGATGACAGGTGACAGCGCGGAGATGATGGCCGGTTTTGCACGGAACTTGGTTATCCATCCGAACAGCCTGTGGAATCGGTTGAATTGGAATTTGCAGCTGGACGTATAAATTTTTTTTAAAACGAATAAGATTAACCCTTTGTAATGACATGATATACTAGAGGTATTAATTTCCTCTTTTTATAGCATAGGGAAGGGATGGGTCCAGCATGGATATGCGTCGGCTTCATCACTGCATCTTACATCAGCAGTTAGATGACGCGGAGGTGGCCACCTTTATTAAGGACTGGCTGCCTAAAATCGTAGAACATCAAGCCAGACAAGAGGCAATCGGACAAAATCGGTCCATAGGAAGGAGTGATTACGAGGAAATTGCAGATAAGGTACGAGATGTTGTTTTCCAGAAAATCGATAGTATCGAGCCGGACAAGCTCCGGGCATGGATATGTCAAGCGGCCTGCTTTATCACCAAGAATCATTTGAGGAAAAGGCGGCCGCTCCTATATGGTACAGTGGAGGACGGAATTCTTAACTTGGTGGTCCAAATGGACAGGTCCGTTCTGACCGGAACGCAGCAGGACATGCTCGAAGAGGCTATTCGTCTTCTGCCGTTGCAGCAGAGAAAAGCGTTTATGATGAAATACATAGAAGGCTATTCCGCTAAGGAAATAGCAGAAATACTTCAAAGCAATGAGAATCAAGTGAATCAATGGTGCTTCAAAGCGAGGAAAAACTTAAACGAAAGGTTAGCGCAAACATTTCAAAGAGCATAAGCCATCCTAATCATTAATAACTACTAAACTTAGAAAAATATCAGACGGGCAGGTTAGAACAAAACTATTAAGTTTTAACCTGTTCCAGATGATTTATATAAATATGATTTTACAAATAGATAATTTAATATTTTGGAGAGTTGATGTATGAATAAATTAAAATCAAATAACATCGATTCCGTTATAGGCTATCATCATTTTTTAGAAAAAGTGCTGGATGATTCTGAGTCTTATAATAGCTATTTATTAAATAATAAACATGACCATATCTATGAAAAAGATGAGGATTTATTGGACTTTAATCTAGAATCATATTCTTTTGATTGTATATTATTAATTCAGTTTGCACTGGAAGACCAGAATATTGATATTAAAGAATTATCAACTTATTTAGAAATTATAGAAGATTCTATTTATCAATTATTAAATAATTCAATAATGCCCTGGGAATTGCCTGAATCCTCATTTATTAGATTAATTCAATATTTAAATTTAGAAGTTAATGAAGTCATAGAAGGGTTAAAGCTATTAAATATTCCGTCTGTGCCTATTTCATGGAATCAATTAAAAGATATTCAAATTCGATTTAAACAAGATGTGGGAATGAATTTACTAGAAGCTTTATCTCCTTATGCCCAGAATTATAAAGAAGAACATTTAGAAAGAAGAGATCGACTTATTCAAGAGCTTCTACTATTGAGGTAGTATTGGGAGAAAACCACTGCGTTCAGTGGTTTTTTTCTTCTTTTTTTAATAAGATTTCTATTAAGATTTTAGTAAATAAAAGACATTAATAATTAGAAATATTGAAACTGAATATTAGATATCAAAGGAGAGGAAGCATGAATGTTCGCCGTATTTTATGGAAAAAAGAGATTGACCCGGGTAGGGTCTGAATATGAGGCTCGAATGGAGTTGTTTCGGCTCCGGGATTATTTTCTAAATCTGAAGATCAAAGAATGCACTCATAGAAAATAATGTATTCCAAAGTCCACCTTTATTGGTGGCCTTTTCTATTTTATAATAGGGTGATGGAAATGATATACATAGTACATAGAGAAGAGGCAGAAGAATGAGCGGGCAGTTTGAAGAAGCACTATTAAAAGAATTGAAAATGTTAACGAACAAAATGTATGAGTTGGAAGCGAATCAGCGGAATATGATGAAGCTGCTTGCTGAAATGAACAATAAATGGTCTCAAGTGGGTCAACTATCTCAACCATCGCATTCATCCGAATCTCCAAAATTGAACGCCATGGTCTCTGAGATTCAAGGGCTGAAGTCAGCTCTTGGTAAATTGGACAACAAGCTAATGGTTAGATTGAATAAACTGGATGAGATAGGAAAGCCGGTCGTGTTGAATGTTTCCGTCGATTCACAGAAGGCTATTGTTGAAAGCAGCCCCAAGCCAATAGTTGGCTCTCCACGGGCAAGTTTTGAAATGGCTCATTCAGAAGAGAGGGAAAAGGTGGTCCGTCTACTGAATTTTCTAGGTGTCCCCATTCATGTAAAAGGGTTTCAGTATTTAAAAGAAGCCATACTAATAGTCATGCGTGATCCAGAGGCTATCTCGGCGATAACTCGCTCCGTTTATCCGGTCATTGCCGAGGAATATCGAACCACACCAAGCCGTGTGGAACGAGGCATTCGTCATGCGATAGAAGTATGTTGGGTACGAAAAGATAAGGATTCTTTGAAGGAGGCATTTGGGAACTCCAGCATGTTGAACAAATCCAAGCCGACCAACCTTGAATTTATCACGATGGCGGCGCATTGGTGTCAACTAGAAACAGCAACGTATTAAATTTTATATGGTAACTATTTACAAAACTCTATAGCCCCGATATAATAAACCAAAATGGCTGAGGAGGATCATCAAAATGAATATTAATTATTGCACTTATTTGATCGAATCCTACAGTCATCATCATAGTTAGGCGTTTGTATTACGGATCAATGAGTCCGTAGGTACAAACGCTTATTGGCGTTATACCTACGGACTTGAAACATAAGAGTCATGTGGGTATTTTTTATCCCGCATGGCTCTTTTTTGTTAACCACACTAAGGGAGGTCGATTCATGATGAAGAAGATAAGGTATTCTTTACCGCAGGACAACGAGCTGCTTACAGGGAGGCTTGTATCGCACAAAATGCTTTTTAGCCGGGAGGTATTAACCGGGGTGCTGCAAATTTTTGACGAGGTGGCGGTTCGGGGAGATGAAGCAGTCCGCAGCTGCACACAAAAGTTCGATGGTACAACGCTGGATGAGCTAAATCTTACTGAAGACTATGTTGATCAGTGCATCGCTTCTTTAACTCCTGCTTTACGTGCAGCGGTGGAACATGCCATACGCAATGTGCGGGAAGTCAATCTTACCTTACTCCCCCAATCGTGGGAGCGACAAATCAGACCCGGAACCATCGTCGGAGAAAAGGTGAGACCGCTAGATCGTGTCGGTATTTGGATACCTGCCAGGAAAGGCCCACTCGTGTCCACCTCCATTATGCTGGTCGCCGCAGCGAAAGCAGCGGGTGTCCCTAACATTGTAGTTGGCATGCCTCCGCTGAAGGATGGAACAGCTGATTCAGGGACTGTAGCGGCTGCAAAGCTAGCAGGAGCAGATCAATTCGTTATAGGCAACGGCGTAGCCGTTATCGCAGGCTTTGCTCAAGGAACGGAGTCCATTCCCGAGGTGGACGGCATCTTCGGCCCAGGTCCAGGAGGAATTGCAGCGGCTATGAGTGTGGCTATGACCTATGGCAAAAAGAGCGCGTTAGGCATCGGTCCTACGGAAAGTGCAATTATGGCTGATGAGACGGCCGATCCTCGACAAACCGCTTATGATCTCATCAATGAAGCGGAGCATGGTCCCGATTCCACTTCCATTCTAGTTACGACCTCTGTAGACTTGGCGACCCAAGTAGAAATGCTTTTGTCCCAATGTATTGAAGAAGTTGAAGGAGTCAGACAGACCTATTTAAAGCAAGTATTTGGTCCCGAGGGTAAAGGAGCTATTGTTGTTGCGCCGGATATCGAGCAGGCTTGTGAATTTATTAATGGATTTGCCCCGGAGCACTTAATGATCGTTTGCGAAGAAGAGCAGGAGAAGCGGGTGCTAGAGCTGGTGCGTCATGCGGGGGAGATTCTGATCGGCGGCAGTACGCCGTTCTCTGCTGCCAACTATGGGATAGGCATTACGGCTGTGCTGCCTACGAATCATTTTGCCAAGGCATTCTCAGGGGTGACCTCCAAGGACATGGTGAAGGTCTCGACGATAGGAAGGCTGGAACCAGAGGCGCTGCAAAGCCTATATCCGATCATTCAGGAAATGGGAGTCTACGAGCACCTTCCTTGTCACGTTAAAGTGGCTGAAATCCGAGTGATGGGTGCGGCTGAGTAGAAAAATTCATCATCCGATTAAGTCCTCGAACCGCTGTACAGATGCCCTATCGGCAGTATATTCTTAATATACGACGCTCTTGGAGGGAGGACCCCTGATGCAGCTTATTGCTATGCTGACCATGCTCATCGATCACATCGGTTTGGTGTTCTTTAAAGATCAAGCGGTATGGAGGATGATCGGTCGGATTGCGTTTCCCATCTATGCTTACTTTATTGTCCTAGGATATAAGCACACAAGGAATTTGAAGCTGTATTTGGTTCGTCTTTTCATCATCGCTCTCCTATCCCAAATTCCTTTCATGCTGGCTCTAGGTACTAGAGGAGTGAATGCGGTAGGGACGCTGCTGATGTGCGTGATCATCTTATATCTCATCGAAAATACGGCCAGATGGATCTGGCTCCCCGCGGTAATTGCTATGTCGGTGGCTATGGAGGCCCTCAGCTTCGATTACGGATTGTACGGTGTACTGCTGGTGCTGATCTATAAGTATACGAAAAGTCATTATATGGTTCTATGTCATTTCGCTTTGAATGTCTTGTTTCTTTTTCTGAAAGGCTGGGTTATCGAAGCCTACAGCATCATCACAACGATAGCCATTGTGTATGCTCCAACTGTATGGAAGCAGGTTGAAAATATGCGGATGCCTAGATGGGTATGGAGAAGCTTTTACCCTGTCCATTTGACGGTTATTGCCGTTCTTGAATTTGTTATATCCATGAAAAAATAGGGATTTTCTATTTCAAAAGCCGACGCGGCCACTGCTGCCATGTCGGTTTTTTTGCTGTTCGGAGCGAATCGGCATCGTTAAGAAAGTATTAAGAATTCGTCTCTTAATCTGTTAAGTTTTGGAAGGTATACTATGCGCTATAATACATGAATCGCAAAGGGGAATGAGTATGAAACGATGGATAGCAAGCTTGATCCTGCTGCTCAGTCTGTTAGGCTTGATAGGTTGTTCAAGGTCTGTAGATTTTAACGGAAAAAGCGAGTTCTGGAGCGTCAACTGTTCTGTAAATTTGTCCTCTAATGAGAAATCCTATGCAATCGAGTATATCGGCAAAGAAAGCCAGCCTATATCGAAAGTTTATTATGCCTTTGAGAGCAGCAAAAATTTCAACAGCGAAGGGAGGGGGGATCCCCAATCGCGGCATCTCGTGATGAAAGGAAAAGGGACAATGACTAAGCCTTACGAGGAGGAAAAGAGCTTTAAACTCCGTATCCAATGGAATGGGAAAGAAGAGACGATAACTGTCGAGAAAAAGTAGCTTGCCCTATACTCCAAGAACACACGCTGGAGCTGCATGGCTTGCGCTATCGTTTTCTTTCTTCGAGCGATAGGTGATTTCACCTATGTAGGATTTTTCAAGAAAATAAAGCACTCTATTTTCGCGAGGAAGGATACGTGGCTCTATAGCCCGCTTTGCATCTTTCTCGGATTAGCCTGTGTGCTTATCTTGTTCTAAACTGTATTACTTAACATGAAACTCCATTTTGCCGATAATTGTATATAGCATCCAAAATTTGAAGGAAAATGGAGAGATTTACATATGAAATATGTCAGGGGAATAAAGATGAAAGGCGCTGCAATAACCATCTTGGTGATTTCAGCGGTTAGTATGTCTGCCGTTGGCGGGGCCTATGCTGGGGCTAATATTGCAGAAGTTAAAGCCTACCTAAACAAAGGGATCAAAGTCATCATTGATGATGAGCATGTATCCTTTGCTGATCCTGATGGCAATCCGGTGTACCCTGTGATCTACGACGGTAATTCCTATTTGCCTTCTCGCGCTCTAACTAATGCTCTTGGCGGGGAGATTGACTGGAATGATGACACTAATGCCATAACTATTAAGACAGCCGTTTACGGTGCAAAATCCACCAACGGGAAGCCCTATAAGGATGCAAAAGAGTATCAAGGGGAACCCAAACAGCCAGAGTCTAATCAAGCACCAGAGGAAACAAAAGATAGCAGTGCGCCAGCCATGAAGCAATTGAAAGTTCCCATTGCCAAACTGCAAAATATGGTGGATAAAATCATAGCAGATAGCTATAACCATACCCTTACCGAGAAGGGGCTATATTCGGAAGAGTACCTTCAAGAGAATGAAGGGAAAGAGCCGCCTATCGGTAAATATACGTTAAATAAAGCCAATATGAAGACCGTTGAGTATTATTTTGATCTCAATGTGTTGAAGATTGAATTGGAGTCGGATGTGAACGACTGGGGACCCAAGGACAGACCATACAAAGAGCCTTCGAAGCTCTCACATGATTTTACTCTGATTATGGAAAAAACATTAGATGGCTATGTGTTGAAGAGTCTCAGCGGCTATAAGCTTAGCCATTGAATCAACGAAGCTTTCCCTAAAGTAGGCTTTAGCCGCGCGTAATCGTTACGGATTATTGACGGTGAATTACAGCACTTGCCTGTACTAGGCAGGTGTTTTTCTTTAAATAGAAAGTAGCCCAACATCTTTCGGATGCAAAAATAATAGGATGTAAAAATATTCTTGACACATCCACCCATACTGATTACTATGAAGGTGTGGATAATTGGGTGATCCAATTATCCGGCAAGTCATGATGACATGGAAAGGTTAATGACAATGACTATTAAGAAGATCAAATACCATAGGGTGTACGAGGATGTCATTGAGCAGATCGAAAGCTTAATTCTCGAGGGTAATCTGGCTCCAGGCGATGTGCTGCCTACGGAGAGGGAGCTGGCTCAAGCGTTCGGCATCAGCAGAGGGACTTTGCGCGAAGCATTCCGCATCTTGGAGCGAGAAGGGCTGATCGAGACCCGTCCCGGCGGTGGCCGTTACCTTAGCAAAAATCTCAGTAAAGCGGAAGATCAGAAGCGAATTATTGAGAATATCGAGCGGGCTACGATTATCGAGCTGCTGGAAGCTCGGGAAATATTCGAAACCGGTATTGTGGAGCTAGCGGCGAAGCGGGCGACCGAGCCAGATATTCAGGAAATTGAAAGCGCTCTTGAAAGATGGGGCACCATCGACAGCGACTCGGACGATCCGATGAGTCCTGACCAGGCGTTTCATCTATCGATTGCCAAGGCTACACATAACGTGGTGTTGGTGAATCTGATTGAGCTGCATATGGACCTCTTGCAAAAGACAGCTACGAAGACCGTCGACATTCCCGGCCGGAAAGCGGAAGTCTACAAAGAGCATTTCCAAATTCTCCAGGCCATTAAAGAGAAAGACCCACAGAAAGCAAAGGAAGCGCTTTTGTACCATATCAGCCAAGTGAAGCAAAATATTATGTTGAACAAAGTGGGATCAAACGGATGAAGCGCATCCTTTTGATCATTTAATTGGATCATCCAATTATCCAAAATCATGCTATCTCCATCGGACTAATCCGCATTAGAGCTTCTTTGAGCTAGCAGCAGCTTTTTAAGGCCTCGTTGCAAGCGATTACATCAGTGGATATTTTAAAAAATGAGCTTCTGCATGAGCGGACGATCGTTCACCAGCAGAAGAGAAGCATCGCGTAATTACACCAAAATACAAGATGACGCTTGGACAAGTGGAGGGTGAATATGACAAAAGAACAATTCAAGATTCTAGCCCCCTGCGGCATGCTGGGGTACGGTTTTCCCAAGGCGTCCTTCATGAAAGGCATGGAACATGAGCCAGATGCGATCGTAGTGGATGCCGGTTCCACCGACGCGGGCCCTCATAAGCTAGGCGCGGGTACGGCCATTGTCAGCAGGCAGGCCTGCAAGAAGGACCTGGAGATCATTATCACGGAAGGCGTTAAGGCAGGCATCCCGGTCATCATCGGTTCTGCCGGAGGAAGCGGTGCGAAGGTCCACGTGGAATGGACGCAGTCGATCATCATGGAGATCCTACAAGATCATGGGATCGGCGGGATCAAGATGGCTACCATATGGGCAGATATCCCCCATGAGGTAGTGGAAGCGAAGCTGCAAGCAGGCGAATGCGAGCCGCTAGGCTTAACCGTAGCGCCGCTGACGCAGGAAAGGCTGGAAGCGACAAGCCGCATCGTCGCTCAGATGGGCCACGAGCCGATCATCGAAGCTCTTGCGGCCGGTGCGGACATCATCGTTTGCGGACGCGCTTATGACCCTTCGCCGTTCGCGGCGGTCGCAATGTACCACGGGTTTGACACGGCGCTCGCCTACCATCTCGGCAAAATCCTCGAGTGCGCCGCCCTATCGGCAGAGCCGGGGACGACCAAGGACAGTATGCTCGGCACGCTTAAGCAGGATTCCTTCATCGTCCAGCCATTGAGCGATGCCCGCAAATGCACGGCCGTATCGGTGGCCGCCCATACATTTTATGAGAAAGATCACCCATACATTTTGCACGGACCGGGGATGGTCTTGAATCTCGAACAATGCCGATTCACCGAGCTTGGAGACGGAAGCGTCGAAGTCACTGGAAGCCGAATCGAAGAGACGCCGGTGTACAAGATCAAGCTGGAAGGCGCCATGAAGGTGGCTTACCGGACGTTCGTCGTCGCAGGCGTGCGCGATCCGCTGCTAATCTCCCGCATCGAAGAAGTGGAAGAGCTGGTGAAGCAGCAGGTTCGGGATTATTACAGTGAAGTTGCACCGGAGGATTACAGCATTCATTTTATCAATTATGGATTGAATGGCGTATTAGGAGAGCTGGAGCCACAGCGCACCCCGGCCCATGAATTGGGTGTCGTATTCGAGGTCGTGGCGAAGACGCAGGAGCTGGCGAATGCCATCTGCAGCTCAGTGAGATCGACCTTCCTGCATTACGGCTATGAAGGCCGCAAAGCGACCGCAGGCAATCTGGCGTTCCCTTTTGCACCGAGCGATGTGCCGTTCGGCGCCGTGTACGAATTTTCCGTCTATCACTTGATGGAGGTCGCCGACGGGCTGGAGATGTTCCCTATCGAATATACGGAGGTGCAGCCATGAAGCTATATGACGCAGCAGCTGTTTTGCGCAGCAAGAACAGCGGGCCATTTGAAATTACAGTCGACGTGCTGTTCACCGATCCTGCGATCTACTTCAGAGTCAAGGAGCAGGAGCTGATCAACAAGACGCTGGTATCCCGGCTCTACAACATTCCGGAAGAGAGCATTACGCATATCGTGTTTTTCGATCAGGCGCTAGGGTTCAAGATTACGTTCTCCCGCAAAGTATCGTCCGGTACATTTCTCGACCGCGACGTCTATGGAGCCCAGCAGCATGCGCCGTTAATGGAATTGGAAGTCAACCTATGAACGAGGCAGCAGGTTCATCTGTTCGCCCAAGCGCTGTCGCTCCCGGATTTATAGTGAAGCGAGATTATAACTTCAATAAAAATGTTCCCATTCATATATCACGCTGGATGCCAAGTATCTTTCTTGAACCATTCCATTGGCACACTTCGTTTGAGGTTGGATATTGCCTTGAGGGAAAGGGACTTTTTTACTTTGAGGACAAGAGATATGAGATCAATACAGGCGATGTGTTCGTTGTTAGTCATATGGAACAGCATCGGGCGCAATCGGACCCCTTGAAGCCATGCCAGTTTCACTTCTTAAAATTTGATGGTTCTTTGATAGATGGTGGGGAGAATGAGTTGTTAGCCCCGTTTTTTATGAAGTCAAAGTATTTCGTGAATAAAATCGATGGAAATCTGCAGGCAGCTGCACAGATTGGAACGCTTCTTCGAGACATTTGGAATGAAATGAAGGAGCAGGATCGGGCCTACACAAGCATGATTCGAGGCTTGCTGATGCAAGTATGCACCTACCTTTTTCGCCATTATGCCAAAGAAATTCCAATGGAAGAGTGGAACCGATCGATGCAGGCCTATAAGAAATTGCAGCCGGCTCTCGGGATGATTCATCATCAATATCATGAAAATATTCAGCTTAAAGATATGGCTGCCAGTTTATCCTTAAGCACGTCCCGGGCTTATCATTTATTTAAAGAAACGATGGGAGAAGGCTTCAAAGAATATTTAACCAAAATCCGTATTCACGAGTCGAAAAAGAAGTTGAGCGATCCCCATGTATCGATTACCGAGGTGTATCTGTCTTGCGGCTTTCAAGGCCATGCTTCGTTCTACAGGTCCTTTAAGCAAATTGTAGGAATGACCCCTAAAGAATTCAGAAAATACGTGCTGACTTCGTAAGAATAGCTATTTTTGAGAAGAAATGAAGCGAATTGAAGAGGACTCATCCACAAGAATTAAGTAAAATTTAATGTATAGAAATAAGCGCTTTCATGTTGAGCGTTAAGGCAGCTTAACAATCAACTTAGAATTTACTAGACAAGAGGTGAGAGTGAACAAGTGTACACTACAATGAAGCGAATGTGGGCAGATAAAATCCTGTATCTCATGCTGCTACCCTGCATCGTTTATTTCGTTCTTTTTCATGTGTGGCCCATTATCGGCATGAAGCTGGCCTTCTACGATTATCGCATTCTTGGCGATCACGAGTACGTAGGACTTAAATATTTCAAGGAGCTGTTCAGTACTCCGGTCTTTGCCAATGTATTGCAAAACACATTAATTATTAGCGCCATGAAAATGTTCCTCATTTTCCCTATCCCGATTTTGTTCGCCTTGATGCTGAACGAGTTCGCTAACGGGAAGTTCCGCAAAGCGGTGCAGGTCGTATCGTATTTGCCGCATTTTCTATCGTGGGTCGTAATTGCAGGCATCTGGTTCGAGTTCCTGTCTCCGTCGACCGGGGCGGTCAATGAATTCGTGAAGGCGCTCGGCATGCCGGCTAAAGATTTTCTGACGGACAAAGACAGCATCCGCTGGGTGCTGCTAGCTAGTGAGGCTTGGCGCAGTATCGGCTGGGATTCGATCATTTTCCTTGCCGCTATCATGGGCGTTAGCCCAAGTCTGTACGAAGCCGCTTATGTCGATGGAGCAAGCCGTTGGCATATCGTGACGAGAATCGTGCTGCCGCATTTGTACGTGCCGATGGTCACCATTTTCATTCTGAATGTCGGCTTCATTATGAACGCTGGACTGGATCAGGTGCTTAACTTCACTAATGATTCCGTCAACAGCCACATCGACATCATCGATACGTACGTATATCGCGTCGGTCTGATCAACGGGCAATATTCGTTTGCGACGGCAGCCAACCTATTCAAAAGCTTGATCGGCGTCGTGCTCGTGCTGTCCACGCATTTTATCTCGAAGAAATTAACCTCAAAAGGCGCATGGTAAGGAGGTGGATGTATCATGCTAGAAAGAAAGCTTACCGTATCCAAAGCGATCATAGCGCTTGTTCTGACGCTTGTTACATTAACGATGTTCGTACCGATCATGAACCTGCTTGCGAGAGCCCTATCTCACCCTTCCAAGGTGAATCTGCTGCATGGGTATGAAGTATGGCCGAGAGGCTTCTCTTTCATTAACTTTCAAGTCGTTCTCAGCAATCCGATTGTCGGAAAAGCGCTGCTCAATTCGGTGTTCATTACGGTGGTCGGCACGTGCTTAAGTATCTTTTTTACAACGCTTGCCGCCTATGTACTGACTCGCAAAAATCTGGCGTTCAAAACGCCGATCATGATCTTCCTCATCATCATTATGATTTTCGAGCCGGGGATCGTGCAGGAATACATGGTTATCAAGGACCTGCATTTGCTGGATAGTCTGTGGGCGATGGTGCTGTACCGGATGATTAACGTTTATTACTTGATCATCATGATGCGTTTTCTGGAGGAAATTCCGGATTCCTTGATCGAAGCAGCCAAGATTGACGGAGCGGGGCATATGACCTTGTTCATAAGAATCGTGATGCCGCTGGCGCGTATTCCACTGCTAACGATTGGGATGTTCTATGCGATTGCGAAGTGGAACGAGTTTTTCAAATCGAGTATCTTCCTATCCAGCCGTGACAATACAGTGCTTCAGGTGCTCCTAAGACAATTCGTCGTCGAACGGGATACAACAAGCCTAGTTGGCGCGACCGATCTGCTGAAGAACAACAATATTGCCCAGCTCGATTTCTCGTCGTTGAAAGCGGCTACAATCATCGTTGCCATGGTTCCGATTCTCATGCTGTATCCGATCATTCTGAAGTATTACACCAAAGGGGTCATGGATGGCGGCGTCAAAGAATAATTCATATCCAATGAAAATGGGGAGGAAAACAGAAATGAAAAAAATGTTCACCCTAATGGCAGCCAGCTTAATGGTGGTAACGACCGCTTGCAGCTCCGGCGATACGAAGGCTCCGGCCGATTCGGCACAAGGCTCATCGGATAAGCCCGTGACGATTACCATTGTCGATAAAGATCTAACCCCAGACGACAAACTGCTCAAAGGCATTGAAGAAGGTATGAAGGCCGAAGGGAAAAATGTGAAGCTGCAGATCGTTCCGGTACAGAGCGGCACCTACTCCGAGAAGCTAGGCCTGCTGCTGCAAAGCGGCAACATTCCGGACTTGATCTACTTCCAGGGCGGAGACTACCAATTCGCGGTCACGCAGAAGATTCTTGAGGATTTGACGCCTTACATCGAGAAATCCACCCATGTGAAAGCCTCAATGAACCCATACAACAAGGAAAGAATGAAGAACTATCCGTATCTCGTATGGCTGTCCCCGATCAGCAACTCGGTTCCGGTGGTCCGTCAGGATTGGCTGAACAAAACGGCTACGGGCAAGGATTTGCTCGCGAATCCGACCATCGACAACTACTATAACTTCCTCAAGGAAGTGAAGGACAAGAACGGCGCCAAGTTCGCCTATACAACGGCAGGCACCTTGGATGAGCTCGATGCGACCTTCGGTCAAGCGTTCGGCTTAACGTCGACATGGATCAAAGGCTCGGACGGCAAGTATGCGTTTGGCAAAACGACCTCGTTCGAAAAAGACAAACTGGAATTTTACGCGAAGCTGTATAAAGATGGGTTGCTCGATCCAGAGTTCTTAACGAAGAAATGGGATACGAAGGAAAAAGCGTTCTACGACGGTCAAGCAGCTGTCATCGCAGGAACGCAGGGCAAGGTTATCGATATCTACAATACAAAAGCGATATCCCAAAATGGCGCAAACGCGAAGCTTATGCCGCTTCCGCCAGCCAAAGGCAAAGGTCAAGGCTATATGCCTGTTGATGTGAGCAAGGAAAGCCGCGGCTTCGCTATTGGCAAAACGTCCAAGAACAAAGATATGGCCTTCGCTGTACTGGAGTTCCTGGCTAGTCCCAAAGGACAAATGCTAGATAAGCTTGGCGTAGAAGGCGAGCAGTACAAGATTGTAGACAACAAAATCAAATTAACGGATAAATTCGCCGAGTGGTATGCGCGCTTTGTAGAATCGACCGTGAACTTCAAGCCGGACAAAGAATTCGATCCGTCGACACCTTACTTGTCCGAACCGGCTACCAAGTCGCTGGAGATGATGGCTTCCATGTCCAGCAAGGACAACAGCTTCATCATCCCTGCCGAGCTGGCTACCAAGTGGGATGCCTGCAACGCGCTGTATAAGGAATTCGCCGCGAATGTCGTCACAGGTAAGAAAACGATCGCCGATTTCGATAAATTCGTGCAGGATTGGAACGCCGCTGGCGGTAAGGAAATGACGGAGTACGCCAATAAAACGATCAAGTAAAACGGTTGGCATGCTTAGAAGTGGTAAGACAGAATCAGATAAAAAAGCTGTGGAGTGTGGGGCTTTCGGCTTCGCACTCCCGGTATGGATAGGAGAGCAGGCTCATGATTTCTTTTGCAGACCGGGTCAAAGGAGTAGTCTTCGGTACGGCCTTCGGCGATGCGATGGGGGCAGTCGTAGAGAAAATGACCCATGCCCAGATCAAAGAAAAATACGACCGAATCGAAACGGTAAGGACGAAGTGGTGGAAAGCAGATTGGCCGGACACGTCGCGGCTCGGCAGAATGAGAGGGCAGGGCATCGTGACGGACGATACGCTAATGACGCTGGCGCTGATGAACGTATACTGCACGGAGCGGCGCCATCTAGACGCGTACGATATGGCTAATGAATTTGTGAAGGAAATCGGGTTCCGTCCAAGATATATTCCGGAATTCGGACGGGAAGCGCTCATTCTGGATCGATTGTTTTATCCTGAAAAGCATATTTTCAATCGGCATGTGCTGGCGAACTGCGAGCCGCGCGAGGGCGGCTACGGCAATATGGTCAACTGCGGAGCGGCCATGTACATTGCTCCTATAGGAATAGTGAATGCGTGCAATCCGAAGGCGGCTTACGATGAAGCGATCCTGTTCGCCTCTGGCCATCAGCTGAGCTATGGACTGGAAGCAGCGGGCGTACTGGCGGCCTGCGTCGCCAAGGCATTCGAGCCGGGAGTGAGCGTCCAAGATATCTTGGACACGGCGCTTTGCTATGCGAAGGACGGGACGAAGCGAGCGATTCAGGACGTGTGCAAGAGAGCGTTGGAGCTGCGCTCCGAGAAGCAGGACCGGAGCAAGGTCGTGCAGGCTTTGCACGAGGCGATGACTCCGTACTCTCCGATGGGTGACGACGTCAACCGCAGCATCGACAAGCTCGGTATCCCGTCAAACCACTACACGCCGAGCCGACTGTTTTCGATCGAGGAGCTGCCGCTAGCACTTGGCTACATCGTGCTGCACGACGGCGATCTACTCGAAGCTGTAAAAGATGGCGTCAGCTCCGGCCGTGACACAGACTCCATCGGTGTCATGATCGGCGCGATTCTGGGAGCGATGCAGGGTGTGCAGGCGATTCCAGCTGACGAAATCGCAGCCTTGGAAGAAGCGAACAAGCAGGACTTTGAAACGCAATGCAACCGATTCATCGAAGCGGCTTCGGCCATTATTCAAGAAGATATTCAATTCTGCCAGCGCAGACAACAGCAGCTCGGCTCAATACAATAAAGGCGGTGGACTCATAGTGATTCCTTCAAATTATTTAGAAAAAGTGTACTCTGGCTACTTAGGCATGAATATCGGCATCCGATTGGGTGCCCCGGTCGAGCCAACCATTTGGACTTATGAACGTATACAAAATACTTACGGTGAAATTACCGATTACGTTAAGGAATTCAAAAACTTCGCGGCCGACGACGATGCGAACGGTCCGTACTACTTCCTACGCGCACTCTATGACGATGCCGTGGATCGAGATGTGACTCCGAACGATGTCGCTCGCGCTTGGCTGAACTATGCCCGTGAAGGTGTCGGGATGTTCTGGTGGGGCGGCTACGGTGTCAGCACCGAGCATACCGCCTTCATTAACTTGAAGAACGGCATTCCGGCCCCACAAGCTGGTTCTATCGAGCAGAATGGACTCATCATCGCCGAACAGATCGGCGGACAAATTTTTATCGACACATGGGGGCTCGTTAATCCAGGCAACCCTAAGAAAGCCGCCGACTTCGGCGAAGCCGCAGCTCATGTATCCCATGACGGCGAAGGCGTACTGGGTGCGAGATTCTTCTGCGCGGCGATTGCCCAAGCGTTCCTAACCTCGGATATTAACGAAATTATTGAAGCAGGACTCGCGCAAGTTCCTGCGGATTCGCTCTACGCACAGGTGGCTAGAGCGGTGCTGGCGTTCCACGCCGAGCATCCAGGCGACTTCCGCGCCTGCCGGGATATGCTGGAAAGAGACTGGGGCTATGACAAATACAAAGGCGTCTGCCATATCATCCCGAACGCCGGCGTCTGCGTCCTCGCGATGATCTACGGTCAAGGCGACTTCAACCGCACCGTCGAGATCGCAACCATGTGTGGCTGGGATACCGATTGCAACGCAGGCAACGTCGGCACTGTACTAGGCGTAGCCGTAGGACTGGAAGGCATCGCGGACAAATACCGCAAGCCGATCAACGACTCTATCGTGATGTCGGGTATCTCCGGTTATCTCAACATTCTGGACATTCCGAGCTATGCCAAGGAGCTGACGATTCTCGGCTACCGTCTGGCGAAGGAGCCTTGCCCGCAAGAGCTTCAGGACAGCTTCAAGGAGAACGAAATCTACTTCGACTTCGATCTTCCAGGCTCGACACATAACATTCGCGTGTCCGATCCGTTTTACTGCCAAGCGCGTCATTCCACGGAAAAAGCGTTCAAGGGAACCGGCTCCCTCGAAGTGGTTTTCGATCGCATGGTCCGCGGGGAGAAATCCAAAGTGTTTTATAAGCCATTCTATACCCGCGATGACTTCAGCGACGAGCGTTACTCTCCGACCTTCGCGCCGCGCGCCTATTCCGGCCAGAAAGTGTCGATGAATATCTTCCTTGACCAATGGAGCGGCAATGAGACGATGGGCATCGCTCCTTACGTCCGCTTAGCCAAGAGCAAGAAGGAGCTTGTTCAAGGTTATATCAAGCTCGTAAATCAAGAATGGATTCATGTCGAATTCGACATCCCGGATTCAGAAGGCGAACTGATCGACGAAGTCGGCATCGTGCTCGAGGCCTACTCGACGCGTAAGCCGAAGAGCCTCGGTCGCGTCTTTATCGACGAATTCCGCATCTACGGCAAAGCGGATTACAGTATCGATTTCAGCAAGCAATCCATGGACTTCGGCTGCGTGACACCTTTCGCCCACAACCACGGCGCTTGGAGCCTGGTCGACGGAGCCATGTACCTGATGACTGCCGAGCCTAGCGAGGCATATACAGGCAGCTACTTCGCGCAGGATTACTCCGTGTCGGTGAAGATCAACCCGCAGATCGGCGACTCGCATCTCGTAGCCATCCGCGCCCAGGGCGCTATGCGTGGTTACCACGCAGGCTTCGACGGCAAGGATCAAGTCGCGATCTATATCAACGACTTCGGATACAAGAAGCTTGTATCGACCAGCTATGCTTGGCAGTTGAATAAGGAATATGATCTCAAGGTGACGGCGCAAGGGAATACGATTACGCTCAGCATTAACGGCGAGCAAGTGCTGACACACACAGATGATACATGGGGCTATGGCATGTACGGCGTGAGCACGCTCGGCGTGGCGAGATCTTATTACAGTGATATTCGAGTGACGGAGATCTAGGCCAATGGGAAAAATTATTGTCCTGGGGAGCGCGAATATGGATATGGTGATGCTTACAAGCCGCATTCCAGAAATCGGTGAGACGATGCAGGGAGAGGGCTTCTTCCTCTCCCCCGGCGGTAAAGGAGCCAACCAAGCAGTCGCCTGCGCCAAGATGGGCGCCAATACCTGGTTCATGGGCAAAGTCGGCGATGACCTCTTCGGCCAGTCTTTGCTTGACGGCCTCTCGGGCTATGGGGTACACACCGACTACTTGATGCGTGAGCCGAACGTCACGACAGGCGTCGCCGCTATTACCGTGCTGAATGGAAATAACAGCATCATTCTGGATGGCGGGGCTAATAACAACGTCACACCGGATTATATCCGCGGCTATGAGCAGGAGCTTCTCTCCGCCGCTGCCGTTATGCTGCAGCTGGAGATTCCGATGGAGACGGTATATGAAGCGGTTCGTATGCTCAAGGGCAAGGTGCCGATTTTCTTGAATCCGGCGCCAGCTGTGCCGTTAGATGACGACATTCTGCGCGGCGTGGACTACTTCACGCCGAATGAAATCGAGTGCCGCGTATACACGGATGTGGAGATACGGAGCGCTGACGATGCTCTCCAAGCTCTGGATGTTTTGCGCGGCAAAGGGATTCGTTACCCTCTCATTACGCTAGGAGAGAAGGGGATCGTGTACTTTAACGGGACCGAGAATGTGTATAGAGAGGCTCGCAAGGTGGTGGCTGTTGACACCACCGCGGCAGGGGATACGTTCTCTGGGACACTGGCTGCGATGATTATCGCGGGTAAGAGTATGGATGAAGCGGTGGATCTGGCGCAAAGTGCTTCGGCTATTGCTGTCACACGGTTAGGAGCCCAGGAAGCGATTCCTGGGGTTGGGGAGATTTTGGGGTAGTGAAAGAGGTAGGAAGCCATCCTTCGTTTTCGGAGGATGGCTTTTGTTGTGGAATTCTCAAAGTATTTTTTTAGGAGCTTTAGAGTGCAAGAAAATCTGCCACAAAAGAAATCTCGCTTTTCTTATGCTCGTTCCGTTTACGCATGATTTACTCCCTTGATAGATTTGGGCGACGGCGTCGTTAGCATCAGTGTCTGCACGGATGTAAACATCGACGTCTACGTCTATCCTAATGCACTGTTTCCGTCAAGTGGATGGTTTATCGGGAAACTGTGAATGCACCTAAAACTACCAGTCATTAAAACACAAGTAAAGCCTTAAGGCATGGGGGAAGAAGGCTCAAAAGAGTCGTTGGCTATAAAAATAATTACAAAAAGAAGCCGATTGGGAAGAAAGTTCTAAAAGAATCTCGGTTCCTCTTAGAGTTGCGAAAGTCCATGAATTATGTATAAAAATATTATTAAATATGGTAGATTTATCATATAAAAAAGAAATATGGAAGGTGTTTAAATTGAAACGACAAATAATAGTGGTACCTGGAATTATGGGGAGCGTCTTGCAAAACAAATCAGTAAAAGTTTGGCCACGCAAGGTCGTTGACTTACCCCTACTTGATTATTACGAGCAATACCTAACCTTAAATGAAGATAATGATGGCGATCATTTTAGAGCAGTGAGTGTTTTAGGGCTTACATATGGTAAAATAATAGGGGATCTTAAAGAAAAAGGTTATATCGTTAGTGAGCTTTTTTATGACTGGAGAAAAAATAACTTAACTCAAATAGAGAGATTTGAACAAGAAATACTAGATGCAGACGCAGATGAGATCACAATTATTGCCCATAGTATGGGAGGCATAATAACTAAGCTTTTTTTGAATTCAGATTTAAGTGACAAGTGGCGAGGAAAGATTAAGAGAATTATTACATTAGGGACGCCTTGGCTTGGATCTCTAGATGCTTATAAAACTTTAAATTTCGGGAAATCAATTCCTGAAGATGGAATTTTTCAGGGAATAGTAATTACTGATAAGGCTTCGAAATTTATCTCACCTTCTTTTCCAAGTGTATTTCAATTGTTACCTAACGAAGAATATTTCAAAAAAGCACTAATTCAAGATGAACCAATATTAGTTTTTAGAAATGACAGGACCAATATATATTCTTCCGAAGAAGCATTTGATGAATTAATACTACCGATCTTCGATATGTATCATCATGATTATCAAGAAGTAATTGAAGATTTTCACAAAGCATTAATTAAACCTTTAGATATTGAACATCATGAGGTGATTGGTGTTGGTTCTTTTACGCTTGCTGGAATCGAAGAAAATGAGCTAAACGAGCATTTGGGTGATTTTAGAAATGGTGATGGTACTGTAACAATTTTCAGTGCAATGTCCGAGAATTCCTATAAATATTTTGTACCCAAAGTAAAACATCACGCACTCCCAAATAATCGGTGTGTAATAGAACTAATTTCAAAGATATTGAATGAGGACGAGGTTACTGAAAACGAAGAAATTATCCTAAGTGTTGAGAAAGTTAAAGAAACTGGCTTTACTGGTAAGGTAGTGAGAATTGCATGTCCAGTAATGGTGAATATTCTGGATGATAATGGGAATTCTATTTATGGTCATATTGAAGCTATTGATGAGCAAAGTTTTGAGGGAATTCTATACGACCAAAAAGCACAAGTATATACTATAGGAAAAACAATTTATGTATTATACGAAGAATACCAATATGAAAACAAAGAGCAAAAGCTTATTATAGAAGCTTACGCAGAGGGGCCAACCTCTATAGCAGTTGAAAATTTTAAGAATGGTCGAATGAAAGAATCCGGTTCGGGCTCATTTAAAACCTTTAATATTAATCTAAACAAGACTGTTGAATTAGTAATAAGTGAAGTAACTGCCGATGTTAAGGCTATAATAAAAGAAAATGAACACATAGAAGAATTAGAACTTAAGCCTATACAAGCACGCAACACTGTAGAATTAATCTTTCCAAAGACAAAGTATAGATTGTCCTTTGAACAAGGTGTGTTTAGAGAGGATAAAGATATATACTTGTGTACGGGTAGATCATACCTATATCTAGAAGAAGTTTGCCGGGGATCTTTTGATATCGATAATACTTTTTATTCAATTAATGGTGAAAAATTTAATATAATGACTTTTGAAGAAACTGAATTAATGTTAAAACCCGGAATGAACAAAATTTTGATTTACTCTAGAGATATTCAAGGAAATACCGAAGATTATAATGAACTTTCAATTTTCTATTTAAAAGAATTAGAACCAGTTGTCGAGTTTGAATTTTATACACATCAGTTTAAAGTAAAAGTAAAACCTAACCGCTACTATTTTATTTTAAATCATCAATACGGCATTGAACTTCCTGAAATAACCATGAGATTTGATAATGATAATGATGTTTACGGTGAAGATATAATTTATAATAATTTGGAAAGAATTATGACTATAACATACGATACCCTTTTAGGGGATTTGAAAAAAGAAAGTGAATATAAAATTATAGAAAAGGATATAATATCCGTTTTTGAAGGTACTATTGAAGAAAGTAAAATCCATGAAGTATTATTTAACCTCCATTTGGATGAGGACATCTATTGTAGGATTACCAAAAGATTAGGAGGAAGACCATACACAACTATCAATGAGAGAAACATAAAAAATTTCAAAAATATAATCTTAAGGGGAATATCTACTTCAGCAGTATTCTATAACAATATTGACTATACGGTTTCCTTCCATAACTTAGACGAGGACTTTACGATACCAAACTCACAGGAATCGTATAGCTTTTATTTTAAGGTCTTCGATAAAGTTGGGGTAGAAAGGAAAACTTTGAATTTATCAGCTTTGCTTTATATAAAAAATAGATCAGAATCTTTATTTGACGAAGCCGAAATTGTATTTAATGAAACAACGAATGTATATGAAGGAAGTTTCAGCATAAAGTTTATTGAGGAGACAGTAAAGGAGTTCCAGTCAAATGAAATTCAAAATCTAGAGCTCCATATAGTGGATTCAGACCATAATACAGTTCTTAGAATACAACAAATAAAAGTCCGATACATTCATAAGTAAAGTTTGGAGGGGGTAAAGAAGAATGGTGCTTATAATGACAGTTAATGTGACAATACTCATTATACTCTTTACCCTTTATAGAATTCAGAAAAAGAAGTTAAGTGCTTCTTTATTTTTTGATGTCACTGTTCTAAATTACTTTAAGTACTTAATTACGCCTTCAGTACTTGTTATAATAAATGTTTTTTTAAATATTTTTTATTCATGGACATATTGGTACACTATCGTTGTACCAGTTATTGTTTTTATATTTATAGTTTTTAAGGAAACGTACCTAGAAACCCATAACTTAAAGAAAATGAACCAATTTGAAATAGAAATAAAACAAATAATAAAAAATGAGCTTGCTAATTATAATCTGCACCTACAAATAGATGAAGATATTACTGTTATTTATCACAGAAATGAAAATAAAAAAGGAATCCAAGTGTATATAAAGTCAGATGATGTTACAGATGTTCTACATTCTTTTCGAATAAAGTTAAAAGAAATGCTACAAAAGTACTACAATACATATGAGATCTCAGTATACGTTGAAAAAAATAGGAAAAAAAAAGACCTTAAAGTGCTAACAGTTAAAATAATTAATCAATAATAGACTTTATCAATATTCAGATACCAAAACCCTTTCAAAAAGAGGGTTTTTAAGTTTATTTGTATCCCGTTAAATTAATATGTGTAAATCATTTTGGATCTGTCTACCACTATGATGGTTACTTTTAACTACTAAGCCTCTCCCAAGATCCAGTATAGTACTGTAAAGAGAGCAAAGGCCTAAGCTATCGCCCCAATAGATTATCTCGGGTACTAAATGAATTTTCAACTGGGAAAGCAGTTGACGCAGATCATCTTCTGTGACGGTTGCTTTTTCGTTTATGGATTGTCCCCAGTTATTTGCAGCTCGATGCCCTCAAGGCTCTTTTTAGCCTTATTTATCTTCTTTTATCTAGCTTCTTTGGACCGTTGGAACTACTTGGTGTTACTTTGGTATCATCCCCTTCAAGTAGACACTCAAAAAAGTCCGGATGATATCATGAGGATAGAGTGAACTTGGAGGGGATTTTGGTATGACTAAAGAAGGACAGACATTTCAAACTTACGGAGAAAGGTTTAAACCGAATGTAGTGAAATACTCGGTGCCGTACCTGGGCTGCCTATCTTGCTTATGGGCTCCCTTGTATTCGCTGTGTCTATGGGCTAGGATGCTCTTTTCCAATCGAGCATGGAGTTCGATTTGCAGGTCTTGTTGCATGCGATGGATTGTCATTAGAGCATCTTCGACGGTTAAAGTGTCTAGTTGTGTGCCGTGCCTATGTACACTTTGCAAGATGTCAAGTGTCTCGATGCGTCTGCACAGTTGATTTTCTCCGGTTACGAGTTTTTCGTACACTTCTAATATTTCACTCATATTAAGTCACCTCCCGAGGACAAAACAGCTTTCTTGTCTCTCTGGTTCATTTTTTTCGGCTCTTAGGCAGATTTCAACAGGTTGGATAATTTGTTGAGGCCTCGATATTCACAGAATTCCTTGAACTATTTCGGTATGCAGAGCAAGAAGTGATTGTTTATTACACCATATCCACTTAAAACTATTTTGCAAATAGGAATTTCGAGGATTATAATGTAAATAGGGACTGTTGTCCCTACACTAAACTACGGGTAAGTTCCGTAGGCTAGTGCAGTTTGAGGAGGACTCATAATAACGTGAGTCAGCTAAATACCCCTAGTTTGGGGCCAGAGGACACCAAACTAGGCTTGGTGAATGCACTCGTTACGAGTGGAGGAGACGGCCAAGCAATTTGGCCAATAGGTATTGTGGAAGAGCAGGTAATAAATTTTCTACAAGGGTGTAATTAAAAATTATGTTCTGCCCTAGTCTCGGTACGTACCCCATGAAACCATGGAGGTTACGTATGAGAATGAAACGGAAGAACACAGGAAAGATACGTGATTATGCCGTTCAGTACGCGATAGGTGTAGCAACTGGCTTAACTGTAGGCTTATTGCTATACTTCATTCAACGGCTGTGGTAATAATCGCGTAACGAAAAGGAGGGGAGTGCGCACCAATGTCATTAAGTTAAGCTAAGAGAAAAGATCGGGAAAACAAATGAAATCCGAGAAACGGCATGGGAAAAAGTCCTATGCCGTTTGTTTTTTGTGCAAGCAAGGAAAAAAGCGTACAGCAAACAAAGCGGATGGCATATCCGCTTAAAAAATGTTCATGTGAACCGAATTATGCTACTCTATAAACGAAGCTAACGACTGATTTCGAGCGGATTTTGCGCGTATTCTTCTGCCCTGGGCGAATGGGTCGAATCGGCAAAATGTTTTTGCGAATCAGCGCTTCAACATCGGGCAGGGGTTCATCGTCCCGTGAGCGCAGGAAATGTCTACAAACATGAACGGCGACCGTGAAGTTGACTTGGTAGGAGTGCCGTTTATCCATTTTCGAAATGACGACGTGCGAGGTCATCATTTCAGCGAAATTGTACATGATCATTCTTGCGAAAATCTCTTGGACGATGGACTCTTGTCTCTTTGCGTGAAAATGCGTCAGACCGACGGTGTATTTTAATGCCCTAAAAGAAGTTTCAATGCCCCATCGCATGTTATAAATGGACTTGATTTCATCGGGTGGGAAATCAGCGGCAGAAAGATTCGTAATGACGGTTTCATAAGCGCCACTGGGCAAGACGAAACGAACAACCCGAAAGGAAATCGGGTAAAACAAGTTCTCCTGCAAATCCAAAAAATCAAATGTAGACGTGGAAGGGACGAACTTGTACATCTCGGGACGAGCCTTAACCGCTTTGGTTTGTTTTTTGGTGAGGGTCAGATGAACGTCCCAATCAAACGCTCCGCTAGTAGGCAAACGCAAACCCGAAAGAATACCATTGGACTCCAAATCCTTTACCCGTATAACATAGTTCCAACCTTTGCGTTCAATATGCGCGAAATTGTTGTAACTTTCATAACCGCGATCGGCAATCACAATGGTTTTGCCCTTGATGGGGGAACGGTCAACCATAGTAGCCAGCGCCCTTCCCTCGTTCCACAACCTTCGTGGCTGAACAAGGGCATCCACGTAAAGTCTGTTGCACAAGTCATAGGCTGCGTTCAAGTGCAGAAGGTTAAAGCCTTTCGTGTTCGGTTGACTTTGAAAATAGGTGTCCGTTTCCTCAGAGTCCGTTGCGATATGCAAATCCGAGCCGTCAACGGCAAGTAATCGATACCCTCGGTAGCACTTGATATCCGCATACGATTGCGTAAATGCGTGAAACAAGAATTCCACAGCAGACGGCAGGATTTTATTTCTTTGTTGGACAAAAGCAGAAGTGGTTGCAGTGTTTACGTCATAGCCCTGCGATTCCAAGAGTTCCTTATAGATGCTGTTGCCTCCCATGGAGATCAGGAGCTGCATAACCGTTTCAAAGGGCAGCTTTTTCTTACGGGTAAAATCCTTTTCAGGATTTTTGACATAAGGTGCTGGTGCAGCTGACATTTCTCGTATGAGGGATGTCAGCGTTTTTTTAAGCGAATTCGCGTACGTATCCATTAGCGAAACCTCCTCGTTTTTTCAAGGGGCTTCGCCACATACTTTCAACTACTTGTCAAGTCTTATTTGAAAATTCGCACAAAAAAGAGCAGGCTATCTTTTCGATAGCCTGCTCTTTTTCTTGATTTTGGCCCTGCGCCTTAACTTAATGACATTGGAGTGCGCACCCCCTCTTTTTTGCATTTCGCTGCCGAAGCATCAAGCGCGGTGAACCATACCATAAGTGACGGCGAAAAATTTTGTTGTGGAAAGCTTCGTAAAGGCATATGGAATATCTTGATTAAAAGCCTCTAAAACATTTTGTTTTAGGGGCTTTTAGTTCTTTGTGACTGCCATGATAACCACAATTTTCCAAGCTTATGTTATTATATATAGATAGTGAGCGGCACTTTGGAAATCATGAATATCGCTGAATTTGGTTTGTTCGCGAAGTTCGTGATTAAGACGTTAGCCGAAATTAATGTTTTGAAGAATAATACGAAATAATTGATAGGATGATCAATCTATGAGTATTAGTGAAATCGTTAGCATGATCTCAAGTATAGCAGCTGTTTTTGCAATAATAATTTCTTTATTTAATGTTAGAGAATTAGTTAAGCAAAGAAAACAGACAATCGTCCCTGAATTAATATTTAAGGAAGGTAAGTTTAGCATCTTTAATGGATCAAATACACCGATTCCATTAAGGTAGGTTGGTACAAATATGAGTAGCAACATCGAGGAGGCATTTGCCCTAGAATGTTTCAACATAGGCCTCGGTTCATGTAAGAATGTGAAACTTTCATGGATTTATGATGTAGAGCCAATCATTGATAAGATTCTAAGAAATAATAATGAAAAAGCATATCGTATTAATTATTATAAGGAAACTCAGACCATTGAAATTAAAATGGTAACTCGCGAGTTTATTTCTAGTCACTTTGACTTACAAAGTAAAGCAGAGTACATCTTACCTGTTAGTATAAATAAAGAATCTAACAAGTTTAGTTTGCCAATGAGTTATCACGTTCTGTGTTGTATTTTATTGGAGTTGTACCTTTCTCAAAATAATAAGGATGAATCTTTTCTTGATTGGCCGACTCTTAAAGTAGAGGCAAGTTATGAAGACGTATCAGGTAACAAATATAAACGCTCAATGAATTTAAAGCCTAAAGTAATTGATGTAAAAAAAATAAAGAACGATATGGAACCATGTGCTAGGGGATGGTTTGAAGTAAGTTTGTAAGGTATTCAAGGAAGCCATTAACTTCACCTTACACTATATTCACGCATCGGGCCATTCGGCCCTCGGTCCGTAAGAGGCATTCGAGAGGGAGTATCAGAGGACAACGCTGATGGGATTTCGAATGCTGAGAACGTTATACGACATACTTGTAAAAGCTATGGCTGTAAATATATTAACTGCAATTATCGATTTAACTGGGGTAGTTATTGGTGGTTGCTTTAGCTTTAGGGGAAGCAAAAGCGCTACTGAGGATAGCATAAGGGCTCAATCTTTAATTTTTGAGCAAACAAAAGAACTAGCACAGAAGAAGGAGAATGAAAAAAAGAGAACCTGTAATCGTTGCGGCGCTAATCGCCCTTTCAGGCTTTCCGCTAATCCCGGCATCTACATACTCGTCGTAAATTTCTTTCCCGTTCCTTCTACAATAGTCGCGTAATGTGTCGAGCTGGGCATCGATGCTGTAGCCTTGCTCGGCTTGTTCCTCGGTGCTAACTCGGGCATAGATAGCGACTTTAATGGGCTTGTTGGTCATGGTGATCTTCCTTCTTTAATTCTCAAATATGCTCTCTTTAAGCTCCAATTCGGTTATTGCCACAATCATTTGGAGAATGAATTTACCGGTTGGTGTACGGTTTTCAAATTTCTCCGCAATGGATCGAAAGCTAACATGTTGTTTATCAAGCACGTGTATGATGTTCATAACATCAAGCTTATTTCGAGCCAGTCGGTTGATCTTCCATACGATCACCTCATGGAACAACTGCTTCTCCCGCGTCTTTTAACAAGCGTTGAAGCCCATCGCGGTCTTTCCATGTTAAACCCGCTTGCTCCTTCGTCCACATACTCCGCATAAATCTCCTTCCCGTTCTCCTCACAGTAGGCACGTAAAGCTTTGAACTGCTGGTCGCTTCTTTCCTGCCCTTGATTGGTACGCGCATAGATGGCTACTTTCGTTTTATTGGTTATCATGATGGATACACTTCCTTTTCGTATTCAGATAGTTAAATGCTTAATGGCCGATGTACCTTGAATCTGTATTTCGGATATTTCGCGGTCAGTGCTCTGGATAAACCCACGGAGCAAGGCGTTTCGACTTTAGTACACTGCGGACTTCTTTCAGTGATACTGCGCTGACTGCAAGTTCAGCGAGCTTCGATTCAAGCTGGCGCTGGTTATTCTGCAAGGCCGCTACATCGGTTTTTATAGCGTTGATTTTCTCCATGAGCTCCACATGCCAGATGAATCCATCCTCGAATAGCTCGAAACAGCGCCGTTGATGTCTTTCCAACTGTTTTAGACTCGTAGCGGTCTGCGCTAGCTGTTCCCGTAAAGGCGGTTCGGCTTCCTTGCTCCTGCGGTTAATGTGCGTAACGTTGTTTCTGAATATAATAGGGGTACAAAAACCGTTGATCACGTATGTGCTACATGTGGGGAAGTTGGTTGGGGTAAGAATTGGCCGGAAGAAGAGGCCCAACAATAAACTCAAAGATAATTAACAGATAGTTTAGGAACTGTGGAGAATATACGAATTCAACAAAGGAGCATGCTGTGGCAGCTCCTTTTCAATTTCCGTTATAAACGTTATTTCAGCGTGATAACTGACACTCGCGAACCTTTACTCTACTACTCTATGTACTCCAATAAAGTGAAGGATTAGGAAAACACTTAAGCATACATACAATTTAAACAGTATCTTCCAATACGAACGTAAGTTTGTTATGCTAGTCATATATTTAGATATAAGCAATGGGATAACCACTTAAAACTCAAATTCATAACATGATTGGATAATAGCGGGGTATACATATGAAAGTTAATAAAATAATGGCACAAATGAATGAGTTCGGTGAAAATTCTCGAAAAGTTAACTTAAATCAACTTCGAGAAGAAATTGAAAAAGATAAGTGGGATGTTCGTAAACTTGGGATCCCATACAATAAAACGACTGCTGAATATTACATATCATTTGAAAAAATTGCATCCGCTTTTAGAAATATTGTAAAGAGATATGTGAAGCAAAGATTACTTGAATACGATTCAGTGACATTTACAACCACTAACCGCGATGTTCTGGGGTTAACCCCATTTTTTAAATTCATAGTAATCAAATATCCAGAATGGAACGACTTAAATCTCTTGAGTCGAAAAGATGTTGAACAATATATAAGGTATATTCGCAATCAACCATTAGGTGGTTTTAATTCCCAACAAGGGATTTTAATGACAGATGATAGTATTTGGAGATATATAAGTACGCTAGAAAATTTTTTGTATTTTATTCAAACACACGAATGGAGTGAAGCTCCGTATAAACCAATCCGTAACTTAATCTATCAAGAAGATCGACCTAAAATTAAACCCAAGGATATTCATGACTATAAGTATTTGAGCGACTATGTATGGAATCAGGTTCTTGAAAAGATCGAAGCTCTTAACACGAATTATCGACTAATTGTGCTATTGTTAGAGGCAACTGGGTTTAAAGCAAATGAAGTACTGACAATAAAAATCGATGCACTTGTTAACAAAGATAATGGATATTGGATTAAAAAGGATAAGAGGGATAACGGGTTACACTACGTTCCAATACAGAATGAAGAGTTGGTTAAAGAACTCATTGTTCATCAGCAATTGATTCAAAAATTATTTCCTGAAGAATTAAATCCAGAGCAGTTAATGTTTCTAACATTAGAGGGAAAGTCAAAAGGAAAACCGATATTAAGAATAAATCTTTACAGGAATTTGCAAAAGTTTGCGGAAAGATGCTCAATAAAGAATGAACAAGGGGAGATATATAAATTTAATTGTAACGAATTTCGTCATCGTTTCGGGGTCAATTTGGCTAAACAAGGATTGGGTGTTCAAGAAATTCACAATCTATTAGATAATGTTACGCCACTCATGGCCGTTGCCTACTGTAGGATTGCAGCTAGCGAGGGCTCAACGGAGGCTGCCTGGGGGAGAAATACTGCTCCATCTGATGATATTATTGGTAGTACTTTTAGCAATAATGTAAACACACAATATATTCAAGAAGCGTGGACCAAGGCATTAGAGAGAAGAAGTACAGATCCGGAAGGCGCAATTACAATTGCTCGCACTCTATTAGAAATCGTTAGTAAGTTCATATTGGATCATGAGGGGATAACATATGATGATAAATCGGATATACATCAACTGTATAAAGCTGTGCAGTCTGTATTAAATTTGGCCCCAGATAGCCAGCACGAAGCTATTTTTAAACAAATACTTGGAGGTTGCACATCAGTTGTTATTGGCATAGGGTCTCTTCGAAACAAACTAAGTGATGCACATGGGAGAAGCTATAATACACCCGCCCCAACAAATAGACATGCACAACTTGCTGTAAATCTGGCTGGGTCAATGGCTGACTTTTTATTCTCAACTTGGGAAGAGACTCGTAAAAGTATTGATAAATAGAGTAATCCTAAGAAAGGAGATGCCGGGGCAAGCTCCTTTTTATCTTTCGCCGATAGACCCGTTAAGCTGAAGCTTATCACAAATAGTGGTAAATCGTCTTTGAAGGACTGTTGTTCTCTTTGTGTCTGTAAGAAGAAATCTGATTTGCATTTGGTTGAATTTTCCTGCATTTTTGAGGGTTTTACCCCAAATTGCAGAGGGTGAAACATGGGGTGAGAGAGCAGAATTGAGGGTGAATGGGATGGTCGGTACACACAGGTGCATAATTTTCCAGATAAAATCGCCTTTTTGAAAAACGGCCTCTTATAAGAAAAATATTTATTTCATAATTAGGATGAACGAATGGTCAATGAAAATAAATTGGGTCAAATCCCGGGATATAATCGAAAACATAATCTCCATTTTTCTTCGAATTCGCCGATTTTCTGTGTTGTCCATTTTATGGATTTAGTGTTATATTTAAGGTGATAAATTTGCATAGAGGGGTAATGAAGAATGTATATTATGTGTTATGACTTGACGTGCCCGCATTGTAACCATGAATTTGGTAGAAGCTAATATCGAACGCGGATTCAGTGAAAACGAGGATATGGATTGTCCAAAATGTAAAAAACATGTTGCCAATATCTGGGCTGACATGGGATGTGAGATCGTGGAATCTAAACACGCGGCTCCCAGCACAATAAAATGAATGAGATTTAAGAGAGTCCCATAAGGAGAATGCTCCATGGATACGATTGTTATTGTTTCTACTGTGCTTATCACCCAATTCTTACTAGGGCTGTTTATAAAAAATTACCTACCTTCTTACATGAATGAGAAAGGTAAGAATCTGGCTACAAAAGAGGATATTCAAGAAATTACAGATAAAGTTGAGAGTACTAAATTTGTTTATAATTCGCAGCTCGAAACATTCAAAACAGATTTAATTAAAGATTTGGAAGTATTTAAGGATTATCAAAAGTTCAAAAGGGAATATAGCTATTCTCAATTTAAAGAACTTTATGTACACTTGTATGGAATAATTGTTCAATCGGAATATCTAAGGTATTTCTTTCAAATCGAAAAAAACGTTCCTTTCATTGAATTGCATATTAGGAACAAATCACAGGTATATAATATTCAAGCAATGTCAGTGGAAGATAAAGAAGAAGCCATATCTAATTTAATTACTGAATTTAATAAGATACAGATTGTATATAAAATTATTGATAGCAGCATGTACGCTTCTCAAAGTTTATTGAAAAAAGCTGTGTCCTATAGGTTCGTAAGTGAGTTCTACACAGATTCAACCATTGAGAAAGAACTACTTGATAAGTACAAGGATGAAGAACTAAAACTCATATCTGAGATTGTTCAGCTAATTGTAAAAGAGACAAATGAACTGCGAAAAATTTGCGAAATGGATTATAATGATGAAGAACTCAAGACAGGTATTTTACAGCTAAATTAGAATATATTATTCATTGCACTCGCAGCAGAGGGTGCTTTTTATTTTCCAGACTTAATCAACAATGCTTTACACCTTACTTTTCTTTATCAATCAACTTCTGAAAAATCACCAAAATCTCAGAATCCAGCCTATAGGCAGGGTTCTTTTTTATTCATTTCAATTTCTGGATAATTTGTAGGAATTTATCCATCTGTGTCGAAATGCTTATAAACAATACCAAAATGGAGTGTGACTAATGGCACGGACGTATCGAGCAGAAGGAAGACAATTGGCCTATTTACTACGAGGGTTTTTAGCTCTCATAGGCCTGGCGGTGTACTACTATACTGGCCTTAGAAATGTATGTTGGGCACTCCCAGCAATTTTAATAGTAAGCTTCTTTATTGCAGAAATTTGTGGAGAACTGTGGACAAGGAAACGCAGAAGTGAGAAGAAAATCTCTACCACAAAAAGTAGGAATCCTTCAGCAGCTAAGACTCAACAATTGAAATCAGCCTCGTCGAGTAGAACAAAACTGTCTGACCTTGATCTCTTGAAAGCTAGTGTACACACGTTGTCCGGAACTGATTTTGAAAGATTAATGGAGCTTTATTACAAAGACCAAGGGTACCAAGTTCAGCGTGTAGGTGGCCCAGGTGACCACGAAGTGGATTTGATCCTGAAGGGGAAAGAAGGCTACAAAATAGCCGTCCAATGCAAACGCTGGAAGCAGGATGTAGGCAACGATATCGTACTAAGGCTAAAATCTGGCAAACAGGTTCATGGATGCTACGATGCGTGGATTGTTACGACAAGTAACTTCACTAAAGCGGCTAGAGAAGCTGCGGACAAGCTGAATATCCAATTAATCAACGGATTGATGTTGGATGATCGACTTAAGAGTTGGAAAGCCAAAAGAGGAGTTTCTTAAATCATTGGAGGTTATGGCGTATGGCAAGAAGAAGAAAACAATCAATCTCAACATTTTTGGTTAGTGCGCTAGGGTTCTTAGCTATGTGTAAAGCATTTTTATGGATAATGGAATATCAGGTCCTGCATGTCCCGATAAATATGCCCGAGTTGAATTATGCCATCATCGCTGTACTAGTCGCATTATTACTTCGAGTCGGATTTGTTGTATCGATAGCACAGCGTAAGAAGAAGGTAGGCTTTGAACATGTTGCGAATGGGCCAAGCTCAACAAGCTCCCCTAGTGCAAATGATCTTAATATGTGCGTAACATGCGGTAAAACCGTAAGCGACAAAGTAAAGCAATTCTGCTTGAGCAAACCAGACCGATTCCAGGGCCAAATCTATTGCTTCGATCATCAGTCTAACCATAGATAATAATTTTGGAGGATCAAAATGTCATTACCAGAAATGCTATTGGGGATTTTCAGAAGTAAGCAGAAATCATACAAAATGGTACTCATCCTATCTTTATTAGATGAACTATCCAATCAACAAGCTTCCGTTGTGCCGCTCAAGGATGTGAAGGAGCGGTTTTTGGCATTTTACCAGAAACGGGAGCGAGAAGGGCTTGTAGTAGAAATGCCTCCTGTGAAGTCATCGAATTCTTGGAGTCACATGACTTTGGGACAATTGAATTTAATCATTGGCAATCCAATAGATGCCTTATCCTCGGTGCTATCCATCGTAGACAACGGACAAGCCATCGGCTTTAGACAGGATGTCTGGGAAGAGATGAGATCCGATGTGATTGAAGAATTTCGAGAGTATGCTGAACGTGAGATCGAAGATTTTTATAGCAAAATGTCTAATCCCGTGCCTATTTCGCAGTTGCTCTCCAGAGTGCTTACTGAATACTTAGCTTCCAAGAGCCAACCTTTTGCAAAGCACCCCTTAGGAGAGTTTGTTCGACAAACAATTCCAAACCAATTAAGATCGTTATCCTTCATAGGTGAGCAATATAAGGTGCAAGGTTCTGTTGGACAAGGGAACTGGGCAGACATTCCCTGGATTGCCATTATGGATCCGCGCATTACAAGCACGACTCAGTATGGAGTTTATATTGCTGATGATGCCGTTAACCTGCAGTAAACAGCTTGATATTATTATTTACGATCAAGCTTCTCCGATTGTATTTGGTCATTCCAATTTCGTGATTATCCCACAGAAGTATGTAAAATCGGTTATTGAAGTGAAAACCAGCATAAGTGGAAGTAAATTTATCGATGCTCTTGAGAATTTGTATTCTGTTCAACGATTTATGAAGGTATCTTCGGATTCCACTTATTTTGGTATTTTTTCATATGGTTATCATAGCTTTTCTTCTGTAGGGCCTAACGAGGTCGCACGCAGATTAAAGAATAGAATGACTTCCTTTTATTTAGAAAAACGTGAAGAGCTTAGATCTAGCGATTTGGATTTTTTAAGATGCTGTACGGTAACGTCATTATGCTTAAATGGCAATATTTACGGGCTTCATTGGAATGGAGAACGGGAAAGGGGACCAGAATTCGGATTTTATAACACCAAGGAGCAAACGTTTAATTTTTTTCTTTCGAATCTATTAAATACTCTAGACAACGAGACCATACACGGTTCCAGGCCTCTATGGTACCCTACATCTAAAGAAAGCTCATTACTTTTGAAGGAAAGGTTGATATAAAAGTATTTTAGAATAAGAACTATAGGGAGCGACTTATTGGCGATCAGATGGCTAAGTATCTCGTCTAGAAGTACATGTTTGACTTCGCCGTGGGGTTGCCGAATTGAAAATAGAGACGAAAGAGTAACTAAAGGAAGGTGAGATAAGCATTGTTTGAAAGTTAAGGTGGATAATGAGCATGCGGACGTGCAAAACGGGTGAAGGAGTAACTTAAGATATTTTCTTGGTACTTTATAATGGGAGTAGGGATTGAATGTTTGCTTCAGTCATAACCAAGATATACCTCGCATTGAGCGGCTTCAAAAGCAATATCAAGAGCCTACCTGGGAAGCCTGAAGCATTTGAAGATGACAAGGTAACAGCCATTCGTGTTCATGTTGATGAGATGGCAGCACTATTAAATAATATTTCTTCGTTATTTGAAAGCGGTTTGGACGAAGAGGATCTTAAATGTACCATTCAAGCCATTGAAAGATTGCCTTTGAATCACTCCGTGAGGCTCACTTATAACGTTTTTATATTGATGAGCTTACGGGTTTATCTATGATTATGACTAAGGAACAGCCATCTATGGTTATTTTGTATTTTATAACAGAAGAAAGTCTTGCTCATGTCATACAAAATGTTTTGGAAGTTTTCCATACGTCAGTTGATGGAGCGATACATTGAATAAAGAATTCAAAAGCTGGCCCCAACGGAGCCAGCTTTAGTATTTTTCCTTAACCTTCCGATAAGTTACCAAAGTTTCCTTTATAAACTCGGCTTCTTCTTCCGTTAGGTCTTCTTTATTCCCAAGATATAATAAGACATTTTTATCCCCACCATTGTTGCTTTTGGGCTGATCAATTCTACCTAGTAAATAATCTATACTTACATCAAAATAATTCGCCAAAGTGATGAGTGTTTCAAAGTCAGGCTCTCGTTTTCCCTGCTCGTAATTAGCCAGCTGAGCCCTGGTAAATTTCAGGTGTTCCGCAAGTTCGTACTGGCTGATGCCTTTTTTATTTCTGATTTCTGCTAATCGTTTTCCAAACAAGCGATCACCTCCCCTTAACATTATAAGTAGTAAGAAATATCCAAACTACAAAAGACACAATAAGTCTCTTTTGGTTGACATTATGGGTACCGAATAATATATTTAAAAATGTAAAGACACATAATGTGTCTATAAAATATTCCGCATAGGTGATCCCCCTGAAATATTTCATCTCTAAGATACCTCTACAAGCAATCGAGAAATACATAGCCATAGAACCTAGCACCGATTTCTTTGATCTCATCATAACCATAGAAGCTGATGGAACACGCGGCGATGTCCTTTATAGACCTCACGGCGAAACAGGCCCGTATAAGGAACTAGATATTTGGTATGGCTCACTTCTAGACTACATAGAGGACACAGACCTCCTAAAATCGATACTTTTGCATCTAATTAATGATACCCGACGAGATATCCGAATCTATGAGGAACAGTTACTAGGATTGCCAGAAGAGGAGCTTGCTAAACGATGGGTGCATAGAAGTCTGACTTCTTACTACACCATATCCGTTCCTAGCCGTGGCGAAATGCTGAGGCGGCATATAGAGGAAGAGAAGAAGGACTTAAGGAGATATGAAAGAATGCTGTTTTATTTAGTGGTCTACGGAAGTTTGCCTACAAATCATTGACGACTGGAACCTCCATGCGTGGGCAGGTTCTTTTTTTGTGCAACCTCGTTGGAGAAAGAGATGAAATATTAGGCTTAACGAATTGGAAATTAAATTATGCTATACTAAATAAAAAAGTATGAAGGGGCTGCATGATATGAAATGGTCAGATATTTGCAATCATTACCCCAATCGTTTTGTTTTAGTAGAAGCAATCAAAGCGGTATCAAATAATCGATTACGGACTATAGAAGAGATGACTGTCGTGGAGGAGTTTGATAACCCAAACCAAGCTTGGGAAGGGTATAAAATCCATCATAAGGAAAGTCCTGAACGTGAGTTTTATGTTTTTCATACTAGCAACCCTAGTATAGAAGTTATTGAAGAATATTTTTCGGGGATTCGCAAGTCATGATGGAAATTAGGCTTGAAAATGGGCTTCCAATTGTATCGTTTCAATGCACGTACCAGGCCAAAACAATTGGAATGAGTAATGTACTATTTGACACAGGATGTGCCTCTACCATCTTTGATACGGATTTAATTGCTAACATTGGACTTTATTTAGATATGGTTAACGGGGCACCTAGGCGTATGTATGGTGTTGGCGGTGCCAGTGAATTGTGTTACGAGTAATCGGTTGAAGGGTTACATATTGGTTCTTTTATTTTACCAATGTTTAAAATCCAATTAGGTATGACGAGAGAGCCTTATGGGTTCGATGGAATTCTAGGTATAGATTTTATGACCGCTGTTGGTTTGAAAGTTGATTTCAAAAATATGAAAATTATTTGTAGCTAAACAATTTAATAGGTGAATTTTGTATATTAAAAGCTGGCCCAAAGGAACCAGCTTTTAATGTTTTTCCTTAACCTTCCGATTAACTAAAGCTTCCTTTAAAAACTCGGCTTCTTCTTCCATTAAGTCTTCTTTATTCCCAAGATAAAACAATACATTTCCATAATAATCCCCAACACTGTTGCTATTGGGCTGATCTGTTCTACCTAGTAAATAATCTATACTTCCGCCTGGTGATGAAGCAGGCACATGATAGAGGTCAAATCCAGCAGCAGCTTGCACCTATGATTCATCTAAATAAACAATAGCAACTTCTATCAACTAAATGGTCGAATGCCATTTCGGAAGTTGTCGAAACCGTAAAGAGAACGTACACGGTTCTCGTTCTTAAGAACCGACATGACCAATAGCAGTCACAAAGAGGAAAAGGAATACAGCCATTGATGTGTTAATTACTTCGAAAAGCATAAGCGGCTTAGACATTTTAGTCGGTGATTTTGGGAAAATACCAGCTAAATCGATAATGTACACGATAAAGTATAAAACAGCGATGATTTGAGCGATGAAAATGGCATGAGGATGTGATATCAACAAGAGATAGCACGCAATAAACGACGTAATTCCAAGTAAGATAAGAAACAGATTAAACCCCCAAAATACACCTCCTTTTAATTTTGAAAAATCTCTATTTTCAATCGGTCCTCCCGGAACCAATATCGCCAATAATGTTACATTTAAAAACACTAGTAAACTTGCCATGATCATAATATCTTGCATCGTTATCTCTTCCTCTCATCTATTAGTGTCTCAAGATTAACAGGAAGGAAAGAAAATGTATTGTAAAAAATCAGCATCTATGATCAGGCATTCATCACTTCTGACCATGCCATACATAACGAAGGGTTAATTCATGTGGCAGTTTCTCTAACTCTTTGACGGTTTTGCCTGCAAATTTCTTGGATGTTTTGATGAGGTGAGACTGATCATAGTAACGATGCTGTATATCCTTCCTCAATCCTTCATCCTCAACATGTTTTCTAAACTTCACAATATCTCCATAGACCTTTGGGTTCAGTCCGATCTGTTTTTTGAAGAAACGCTCAAGCGTACTTTCTGAAATACCAAAAAAATTTGCCATACTCACAATGTTCAAGTTTTCGTACTCTCGTTCTATATAAGTTAGCATCTTCTCTATACGGTCAGTATCCTTCTTATTTAACGTCATTTTATGCAACAAATAATGATTGATTGCTGTGATATGTTGCTCCACATCTTTAGATCCCATCATCATTCGGTAAAGTTCATCTAGATCAGGATCCACATCAATGGCCTGTACGATTCGCTCTGTCAATTCGAGGCTGGGCACATGAAACAATTGTATAAAACCTAACGGAGTTAATGAAATCCCGATTTGATACAGCTTTTGCCCATATCTAACATGTTTAGCCCTTTTCATTTGACCAATTACAACCGTATTGGGGATCACCACTTCCTGATCATCTCCCACCAGCCTATAAGCAGACGCATAATTGAAAATGATATTGATATGCCCCAGCGGCATAATAATATCTTCTCTGTTGTCATCAGCGAGAAAATCGAAGTCTACGACCCAGATATAGTCCACTATCTTATGTAAAGCATTTATGGGTTCATAGGTTCGAATCATCGAATGCTTCTCCTTTTAAAAGGCTGGTGAATTCTTTTTTGTCCCCAAAGTGGTCGATAAGAGCGGTAACGGTAACAAGGTGGAGGCTATTTGACGCTGACTTTTATTTCAACTTAATCCTCAACCTCTACCAAATCTATAATCTCTTTAATATCCTTGATGTTCAGCGCTTCCGCGATTCTTTCGATATGACTAAAGTTAATATTTCCCCTTTTACCAGTAGAAAGCTCGCTTAAGGCAGCGTGACGCACATCAGATAATCTAGAAAGCTCACGTAAGGAAATATTGTGCTTCTGCGTTAGTTTGGATATGTTTACAATTACTCTTTTGCTCAAGAGGGATCACCAACTATGCACGGTATAGGTATTGCTATACGCAAAAACGTACCATATAATAAGAATTATGTTGGTACGTAAATGCGTAACATTACTCTAAGCGAGGTGATCCCCCTGAAATATTTCATTTCAAAGATACCTCTACAAGCAATTAAGAAATACATAGACATAGAACCTAGCACCGCATTCTTCGATCTCCTCTTAACCATGGAAACCGATGGAACAGGCAGTCGTGTTCACTACCGACCTCACGGAGAACCAGTCCCATATGAGGAACTGGATATGTGGTATGGCTCGCTGCTGGAGTACATAGATAACACAGACATCCTCAAATCGATGCTAGTACATCTAATTAACGACACTAGACGAGATATCCGAATCTATGAGGAACAGTTACTAGGATTGCCAGAAGAGGAGCTTGCTAAACGATGGGTTCATAGAAGTCTGACTCCTAACTATACGATTTCGGTTCCAAGCCGAGGTGAAATGCTGAGGCGACATATAGATGAAGAGAAGAGGGACCTGAGGAAATATGAAAGGATGCTGTATTATTTATTGATTTATGGGGATAACTGTTCTTTCAAAGAAAGCTTACGTAATATCGCTAATAATTCAGAAAAAATAAAACCGAAATTCCCTTTCAACATTTGACGAGATTGAATAAGATTAGGTAATCTATAATTATTCATTTGTAAAAGCATACAAATATCTAAAAGGAAGCGGGAATTATTCTATGTCGGAACAGTTGCTTTCAAATCGGCCACTTGGCAGTACGGGCTTGTTAGTCTCTCCGCTGTGTGTTGGTGGGGCTCCATTCGGAGATATGCCAGAAACCTTTGCTTTTAGCGCTCCAGAAGAAACAGCACTAGCAACGATTCGTGCTGCTTTTGCAAGTTCAATTAACTTTCTCGATACAGCTGCGGCTTATGGGGATGGTGAGAGTGAGCGGCGTATTGGTAAGGTCATTAAAGAGAATGGCGGACTCCCAGCGGGTTATGTGCTTGCTACCAAAGCCGACCGCTGCTTACAGACAGGTGACTTCAGCGGTGAACAAATCAAACGCTCCATCGAAGGAAGTCTCCAACGCTTAGGACTAGATCGCCTGCAATATGTGTACATCCATGATCCGGAACATACCACCTTTGAAAATGTTATGGGACCCGGGGGACCGCTCGAGGTACTGAAAAACTTCAAGGATCAAGGAGTCATCGAGCATATTGGTATGTCTGGTGGTCCAGTTGATATGCTTATTCGTTATGTAGAAACCGGAGAGTTCAGCGCGGTTGAGACCCATAACCGATACACGCTGCTCAATCGATCAGCTGAGTCTTTGCTGGATGTCGCCAATCGATTGGGTGTTGCAGTCATCAACGCAGCCCCTTATGGCAGCGGTATGCTGGCAAAAGGTCCAGATGCCTACTCCCGTTATGCCTATAGCGATGCGCCTCCGTTGCTGATTGAACGTGCAAGATCGTTTGCGCAAATCTGCCAGGAATTTAATGTCCCTCTAGCAGCCGCTGCACTTCAGTTCTCTATGCGTGACCCTCGTGTCACGAGTACGGTCGTTGGCATGTCGAAGCCGGAGCGGGTCGCTCAAACCTTAGAGCTAGCCACTTTACCGATTCCTGCCGAGCTGTGGTCTGCTATAAGTGAGATAGAATATGATACGGAAGATCCTGAAGCTAATAGATTTAAATAATAAGATAGATTATTAATAGATTAGATTTACAGTAAAACCAAAAGAAACCGTTCCTAAGTAAAATGGAAGCACCACCCACCATTTACGAAAGGAACGGTTTCTTTGTACATTTAATAGGCAAGGACCCTATGCTTGCCAATGGACTTAGAAGAGGATATTCCCCGGTGTAGAAATAACCGGATCTATTCGAAAGGGCCAGCCTGCTGCTGGATAGTGAATCAACCCGATAATCCGTTCTAATGATTATGCCCTGATTATGGACTTCCATCAAACCCGTCTCTATAATAGGAGAAACATTAGACGAAACGGCTTACGAGGGAGATGCCATGAAAATTCGTTCCAGCAAATATTTCACCCGTCTCTTAATGTACAGTCTGCTGATCGGCTCTATTCCAGCTATTATCGTTGGAGTGATCTCCTATTACAAAGCCTCCTCGATAGTTCAGGACAAGGTCAACTATAGTAGCATGGCGACACTTCAGCAGACCCAACTTCGTGTGGAGCAAATCCTCAAGACGATCGATCATTCGGTTACACAGTATATTAGCTCGCCCCTCGTAGGGAATGCTATGTCGCTCCCTTATTCAGCAGCCCATTATCAGGTTTATAATGAAATGTACCAGAACATGGTACGCAGCCAAACCTTCGAGCTGACCATAAACAATATGACGGTACTGAATTTAAAAGGTCAATGGGGCGTCGACAACAACAATATTTTTACATTCGACGATGTTAGAAATCTGGATCAGCTTCTCCGGTATGAGAAGCTGCCTTCATTTTCCCTCTGGGTAACGGACGAGGACAAGAGTTCGCCAAGTATTAATCTCGTGAAGAAAATCCCGCTGAATTCACTGAAAGCCAACGGACTGGCCATCGTGACTATTGCCGAGTCACAGCTGGCGAGACTTCTGGCAGCCGACAGCCGGATTGGCAGCATCATGGTCATGGATAAGGATTACCGTCTGTTGTCTCGAAGCGATCAGAAAGTGCAGCCATCCGGCTTGGAGCAGCTGGTTGCCGAGGTGCAAAGGCGAAGTGAAACGGAAGGACAATTCAATGTAGAGCTTGACGGGGACAATACAAGCGTCATCATGCGCAAGTCAAGTTACAATGGCTGGATTTATATATCTGCCATATCCATAAAGGATGTTACCCGAGATTCCCGTTCTATAGGCTGGGTTACTCTGTTTGTATGCCTGCTCATGGTCCTGGTAACCGGCGGACTGGCACTGTTCGGTTCCCGGACGTTCTACCGGCCGGTTCGGAAATTGGTCGCGACGATGGCTGACAGATTCGGAGATCTGCCTGAAGAAGCCCGTACCGATGAATTTGCCTTGATCGGCTATCGGCTGCAATCCATGCTGCAGACGGAATCCCTCCTCCTGGACCAGCTTACGGGACAAGTGCGGGAGCTGAAGCAGTTTTTTGTCATGAAGCTGATTCGTGGCGAGGAGAAAGAGTCTCAGCTCCCGGTCAGATTGAAAGAGTATGGCTATCAAGCCAATTGGCAGTGGCATGCCGTACTCGCCATTCAGATCGATTCTCTGGAGAGGTCCCAGTATAATGAAAATGACCGTGATCTGCTGCTCTTCGCCATCGCAAATATCGCAGGCGAGCTGATCCCTGCTGAGGAACGGCTAGATCCGGTGCTGCTGGAACAATCCCAGATTACGGTTGTCGGTGGGGCCGGAACTATGGATGAGGAGTACAAGAACCGGTTGTTTGCCGTGGCGGAGCTTATCCAGAGAACCGTGCTGCATTACCTGAAGCTGCAAATTAGCATCGGGATCAGCCGTCCCCAGAAGCGACTCATTGATATCTCCCTCTCGGTCGAGCAAGCACTAGAGGCGCTTCGCTACAGGATTCGTTACGGCCCGGAATCCGTTCTGTTTATCGATGATGTCCAGCCTGAAGACGTGGTATCCAGTGTGTTCCCGCACCGTGCGGCCAAAGAGCTCTACGATGCAGTTAAGTTGGCTGATAGGACAAGGACCGACGAGCTGTTGGAACGCTGCATGGAACTGATCTTTCAAGAGCAAGCCGACTGGCGCCAATACCGGATGGCATTGGTGAGGCTGTACACTATGCTGACCGAGCTTGGACAATCCGAGGCAATAGCGGATGCAAAGAAGGATACAGAGGAGGAATTACCACCCGATCAGGAAAAGCAGCTTTTTGACAAACTACTTGATCTAGAATCCCAGGAGGAAATCCGCCATTGGTTTAGCGATATCGTCATTGCCCCGATCATGCGCAGGCTGGAGCAGCAGAGCAAGTCTCACGCCAAGAAAATATCGGACCAGTTAACGGATTTGATCCACCATCACTTCGACACCGAGCTTACCCTTGAGGCTTGCGCTAGGCAATTGAATTACCACCCCAACTATTTGGGGCCGCTGTTCAGTAAGGAAAAAGGGATTAGCTTCAGCGAGTACCTGCAAAACTACCGTTTGCAGATGGCGAAGCGATGGCTGGTCGAGACGGATATGAAGATCGCGGATATCGCGGAAAGACTAACCTACACCAACCCTCAGAATTTCATCCGCTTTTTTCGCAAGATGGAGAATATGACGCCCGGACAATACCGGGAATTGCACGGTCATCACAAAAGTTGAACGCATCAATCGAAGACTCCCTCGATAGGTTCCCAGCCTGTCGTTGGGGGTCTTCTTCATGTTGTTATAACATGATTATTCCACACGTGATGATGATTATATCCACTCCAGCGACAAACTCCCTTCCTAATGATTATCCCCCGATTATAGACGTCCGCTTGTCGGCCGCTTATCTTGAAGGTACGCACAGAAAAGACAAGAAACACGAAGGTGGAGTCGAAGATGAGTCAAATCAAAGGAAATCTTGCGCTTGAAATGTCTGTCGCTGCTAAGCCGAAGAAGCAAAGCTTCTGGGGGCAGATAGGGAGGAACAAATGGCTGTATGGGATGCTAGCCCCAGGGGTGCTTTACTTCCTGTTGTTCAAATACGCCCCTATGTGGGGTCTTCTTATGGCTTTCAAGGATTACCAGCCTTATCTGGGCTTTTTCGGCAGCAAGTGGGTTGGCATGAAGCACTTCGAGCGGCTGTTCCATGATCCGGCGTTCTGGATGCTTCTAAGGAATACCCTAGTGCTGGCCGGGTACAATATTGTCTTCTTTTTTCCCGCACCGATCCTGCTCTCTCTTATGATTAATGAAGTGCGCCGAGAGAAATTCAAACGGGCCATACAGACCGTTATCTACGTGCCCCATTTTGTCTCCTGGGTCGTGGTGGTCGGCATCGCTTATACCTTTTTTACCATCGACGGTGGACTGGTGAATGAAGCCATCATGGCAATGGGTGGGGACAAGATCAACTTTCTCGCCAGCGCAGGATGGTTTAGAACCATGATCACACTGGAAGTCATTTGGAAGGAAACGGGATGGGGGACCATCATATTCCTCGCAGCCTTGGCAGGGGTCGATCCTCAGATTTACGAAGCCGCCAAAATGGACGGTGCGGGAAGGCTGCGCCAGCTATGGCATGTGACACTTCCGGCCATCCGCTCTACCATTATCATTCTTTTTATCCTCCGGCTCGGTACCTTTTTGGACACGGGCTTTGAGCAGATCTTCCTGATGCTGAATCCGATTAACCGTGAGGTCGGGGAAGTGTTTGACACTTATGTATATACGGCGGGGATTACGCAAGGGCAGTTCAGTTTCAGTACCGCTGTCGGCCTTTTCAAGTCGATTGTCGGATTTGTACTGGTCATCGGCTCCAACTGGATGGCCAAAAAATTCGGTGAGGAAGGGGTGTACTAATCTATGAATCAACAAAACCGAAGCTGGGGACCCCGTCTGTTCGAGTGGACTAACGTTGCTATCCTGCTGTTGGTGTCGGCTGTGATGCTCATCCCGTTTCTATATATCCTATTGATTTCCTTCGCGACGGAGCAGGAGGTGTTGTCCAAGAGCTTCCTCGTATTTCCAACGAAATTCTCGTTGACGGGCTACCGTTACATCTTCTCTACTCCCATACTGCTTCGCAGCTTGGCAGTCACCATTGGGGTGACGGTGATAGGGACCCTTGTGAATCTACTGCTGACGGTGCTTATGGCGTATCCGCTTGCCCGCAGAGATCTGTACGGACGCCGTCCCGTCATGCTCATGGTTCTCTTCACGATGGTGTTCAACGCTGGTATCGTGCCTACCTTTTTGATTGTCAAAGCGCTGCACCTCACTAATACCTACTGGGCGCTTATTATTCCTGGCGCGATCAGTGCTTTTAATATGATCATCATCAAAAACTTCTTCCAGCAGTTGCCTGACGGTTTGGAGGAGTCGGCCAAGATTGACGGCTGCAATGACCTTGGGATTTTGTTCCGTATTGTTATTCCGCTATCTCTGCCTGCTATTGCAACCTTTGCGCTGTTCTATGCAGTGACTCATTGGAATACGTTCCTGAGCGCTATTTTGTACATCAACGATTCGAAGAAATGGCCCATTCAGGTCCTGTTAAGACAGATCGTGATTTTGTCGGAGAAGGGGTTGTCCGATATGAACGAGGCGCCCCCTCCGCCATCCAAGATTATTAACATGGCGGTTATCGTGTTCTCCACCGTCCCGATTCTGTCGGTTTATCCCTTTTTGCAAAAGCACTTCGCCAAGGGAGTGCTGCTAGGTTCAGTTAAAGGATGACTTGTTCATCTTTTGATACAATATCTTCAATATGATAAGGGGGAGTAAGACATGAAGCAGTTAAACCACAAAATGTCCCTAACGGGTCTAGCACTAATTCTGACAACCGCTAGTTTGTCGGCATGCGGCGGTAATCAGGAAGCAAAGAACACTAACGCAACTTCAAACGGACCATTTACATTCACGATGATGAACCAGTATCCCTCGACAGAGCCTCCCAAGGCCGACAATCCGATTATTAAGAAGATCGAGGAATACACCAATACCAAGATCAATGCCACCTGGGTTCCGGCGTCTGCTTACAATGACAAGGTTAATGTCTCCATCGCCTCCAATGATCTGCCTCAGGTACTGATGATTGCGGATACCAAGTCCTCATCCATCATCAATGCAGAGCGGTCGGGCATGTTCTGGGAGATCGGACCCTATATCAAGGAGTTTCCCAATCTGAGCAAGTACAACGCTAGTGAGCAGGTACTGAACAATATCTCCGTGGATGGCAAGGTATACGGTTTATACCGAGCCAGAGCTCTAGCCCGTCAGGGTATCGCCTTCCGGCAGGATTGGTTGGACAATCTAGGCTTGCAGCAGCCCAAGACCATCGATGATCTCTACAAGGTTATCCAAGCATTCGCCTTAAACGATCCGGATAAAAACGGCAAAAACGATACCTTCGGGCTAGTGGAGGCCGAGGATTCCGGAGGCGCAGGCGCCATGGGTCTCACGGGCTTCCAGACCATCGCCTCTTTCTTCGGAGCGCCCAACCAGTGGGATATTCAGGATGGCAAAGCAGTTCCTATGTTTATGACTAAAGAAAATATGGAAGCCATGAAGTTCTACAAGAAGCTGTATGACGAAAAGCTGATTAACCTGGATTTCGCAGCAACCAAAGTCAGCAAACAGCAAGAGCAATTTTATCAAGGCAAGGCCGGCATGCTGTTCACTACCCTCGACTTCGTAATCACCGGAGGAAACGAGCTGAAGAAAGCTAATCCTGCTGCCAAGATTGATATTGTCAGCAAAATTCAGGGACCTAAGGGAGAGCGGGTGTTTGCAACCACAGGGTATAACGGAATGTTCGTGTTCCCGAAGGCCACCGTCAAGTCGGAGGCGGAGCTGAAGCAGCTTCTTGGTTTCTTCGACAAAATCGTAGATGACCAAATGCTGTATACCTGGACGTGGGGGATCGAGGGTGTCCATTACACCAAAGGAGCGGACGGAGAGCCGGTCATCTCTGACCAGACGGCATATGCCAACGAGGTATCTCCCCTCAAGCAGCTGCCTACCTATGACGGTGCGCTGATGATCTGGAAGGGGAAGGGGGAGGCGGACAATAAATTCCGTACCATGATGAAAAACAATGAGGCCATTGCCGTATCCAACCCGGTGGAGCCCCTGATCTCACAGACCGCTGTGGAGAAAGGAACGGAGCTGAACAAGATCATTGCCGACGCCCGTGTCAAATTCATTATGGGAACCTTGGATGAAGCCGGCTTCAATAAAGAAGTGGAGAAGTGGCGCTCTCAGGGCGGGGATCAGATGATCAAGGATTATACGGAACTGTATACGAAGCAGGTTAAGAAATAATGCGGCTATGCAAAGAAAATGAGGTCCGTTACGAGTTATTGCTGGAGGAAAATGGATTTGGGCTGCGGGCTTATCTTGTGAAGCCACGCATTCGGGAGGTCTAACGAAATGAATAATGAGTCTTTTGATTTTGATATTATCATCGCGGGTGCGGGTGTCGGAGGAATAAGCGCTGCGTTAGCTGCTGCGAGATTGCAGATGAGAGTGCTGCTGATTGAGCAAGCCAAGGAAGTGGGGGGGACAGGTGTATTCTCCAGTGTATCCTTGGTATGCACCTTCCGGGATTCCTGGGGCAAACCGATTACCAGTGGCATTCACCGGGAGTTGTTTCCCGCCTCATACACGCATTACAATGAGAAGCTTGTTCCTACTTATGATGAGCAGGAGCTGAAGGCAGCATACGAGAGGCTATTGGCTTCCGAACCGACCCTTACGCTGTGGACCGACTGCAAGGTGACCCGAGCGGATAAGCAAAATGGACGTATTGTCCGTCTGCATATCCAGGGCAGTCGAACGGTGGCGGTTACCGCCAAGATATACCTCGACGCCACTGCCGACGGCAATCTTTCCGCGTTAGCGGGATTGGAGTACAGGTTGGGCAGAGAAGGCGATGGGCGGATGCAATCCGCCACCGCCACCTTCAAGGTCAGCGGCATAGACTGCTCCCTGCTGAAGGAGCCAGATATTCGGCAGTGGTCGGCCATTCATTCGCTCCGTAGGGAACTATTGCCTTATTACCTCGACATGAAAGCGGCAGGCCGCACCGGCAACCCTCGACAGGGCGTCACTTGTTTTCCTTACCCAGATGGCAAGGCCCTGCTGTTCAATTCTACTTCGGTGCTGGATGTAGACCCTACCCGCCCAGAAACGGTTACCAGAGGCAGGGAAGAGGGAATTCAGCAGGTGCAAGAGTTGTTTGAGGCCATCCGGCAGCATCCTGCTTTCCATCATGCGAAGCTGGATTACATTGCCCCCAAGCTGGGTGTCCGAGAGGGGCGGCGTATTGTCGGAGAATATGAATTAACCGCAGAGGACTGCCTGCAGAGCAGGCGCTTTGACGATATGGTGGCGGCATGCGCCTATTCCTTGGACATTCATAGTCCGGATGGAGGTGCCACTAGGCTTGAAAGTATTCCCGAGCCAGGCTATTACCATATCCCATACCGTTCGCTTATTCCCAAGGGCTGTGCCAATCTATTACTCAGCTCCCGATGCATCAGCGGCACCCACGAAGCTCACAGCTCCTACCGGATCATGGCTTCGGTCAGCGCCATCGGGGAAGCGGCGGGAACAGCAGCTGCGCTCTGTGTGTTCCAGGGTCTTCAGGATGTCCGGGAGGTCAAACCATCCCACACCCGGTTCATTCTCCAGCTGCGGGGTCAATTTATAGAAGGAGAGGTGGAGCGGATTCCGATACCTGCAAGCTCTGCATGGGCAGAGGGAATGGATTAATCTTGAAGGGATAGCATGCTGAGCTATCCATTGCTCGCATCCGGGCGGCTGAGCAGTCCACCTATTGCGCCAATATAGCTTTGGCAGCGGCTTTAAAGCCTATTGAACAACGTGCGAAGGGTCCATTTGAATCTGGAAAAGCGTAAGCGTTCGCCTTTGAAATCGGATTCTCTCCATAATCAGGAGTAAAACAATCCAAAGAATCCGATTTCAACAGCGATTGGAAGATCAAATGGACACCGCACCGGACTTTTTCATCGGTTAGATTTCCGTCGAGCAGGCAGCTAAACTCAAAATAGTAAACGCTTACAAATAAGGGGATATCGGATTTTAGGCCAAGATAAGGGAGTGAATGTGATGTTCGTGAAAAAGTGGATGATCTGTTTAATGCTTGTATTGCTTTTGTCAGTCAGCGTTTTTGGGGAGATGGCGCCCCAGGCCCTCGCTGCCCAGCCGCAGGCCGTCGCAATCTTGAGTTCGCCTCCCGTTTACAGCGGTGTCATCAAGGCTTGGCCCGGTGACGCGGACAAAGATCCGGCGCATGCCGCGACGACCAAGAACGGCATGGCGTGCTGGACGACGTCACAAAATCCGCTAAACCCCTACGTCTATGTTGATGTTGCGAGCTCCGCGAAACCTGCGGGCGCGACGTATGCGATTGTGTCCGTCGATTACTTTGACGCAGCGGCGACGACCCTAGCTGTCGAGTACGACGGCCAGAGCAACGCCTTTCAAGCCACTCCATGGATGCCCACAAGCGGCAGTCAGACTTGGAAGAATCAGATCTTTGAACTGAGCGGAATCAAGTTCGCCAACGGCACGAATGGCGCAGATTTCCGTCTGCGCGTTCATAGCCTCAACGGCGTCATCCCAGGAATCTGTTTCGCACGAGTCCAGGTGACCTTTGCAACGACTCCAGCACTGTCACTAATGAACCCGAGCCTGCTCTTCACAACCAATTCCGCAAACCTGGATTTCGGCACGGTGGGTGACTCGGTTTCATACGACATTTCAGATGATCAGGGCGTGAGTCTCCGCACGGGATCTATCCCCGTAGGCTCTGACGGACATGCGCTGCTATCCGTGCAGGACCTCGGGCCGGGATTCTACAACCTGACTTTCTCAAGCCTGATTGATGGTCAAACACTAACACGCATCACAACGTTTGGCATAGTGACGCCCACCCCAGCGGGTGCCTTGAGTCCTGACTCCTTCTTCGGGATCGACTCTCATTTTGGTCACTACAAATCCCTCGAAGATGGACTCATGAACGCATTGGCGACAATCGGCTACGGCCACATTCGAAGCGACATTAACTGGTCGCTAATTGAAAAGCAGCCAGGCGTGTACAACTGGGCTGGGTATGCCTTTGAAGCCAAGTCACAACAGGCTCTTGACCTCGGCATGACTCCCCAAGGAGTCTTGGCATACAACAACGCCAATTATGACAACGGGAAAACACCGAGCTCCGCGGCTGGTCTGGCCGCATTTGGTCAGTTTGGGAAAGCTGCCGCCGAGCACTATAAAGGCAAGGTCCGCGATTTCAACATCTACAATGAGTTTAATGGCACCGGCTTCAATAACGGTGCTTGCGGTACTACCGCAGCCTGCTATCTGCAGATGCTTCAGGCCATGTACGGACCCATTCACGAAGGAAACCCGGACGCGAACGTCATGGGCCCGATTGCAACCACCTTTGACGATAACTGGTATAGTGCCTTTTTCGCTGCCGGCGGTATCAATTACATTGATACGTTTGCGACGAATGTCTACGGCTACGCTTTGGAGGGGGCAAACACCCCGCCCGAGCGCACACTGTTGGTATCGAAGCTTCCTGCGTTGGTGCAGCAGGTGAAGCAGGCGGCTGGAAATCGGCACGTCCCCGTGTGGATTACGGAGAACGGCTGGCCGACGTATGCCGCCGCCTCCACGGAGCCCCAGCAAGCGGACAACCTGGTGCGTGCTCAGGTGCTAGTGATGGCAGCTGGCGTGGACGTCTTTAACTGGTACTCGGCTATGGATGACGGTACGGACCCCAATAATAGGGAGCATCACTTTGGGTTGTTCAGGCAGCCCGTCGATGGCGTACTTGGCGTAGCCCCGAAACCGGGAGCTGTCGCCAACGCAGTGCTCATTCGCGCGGTGACCGGAAAGACGCTTGGTGATCGTGATGACCTTGGCTCCGCTACCGCCTACTCGTATCCTTATGCGGGAGGAGGCTCGACGACTCGGGTGATGTGGTCCACTGGCTCCGAGACCATTGCTTTGCACACAACCCAGCCTCTTATTATCACTAATGAGTATGGCTCAACGCAGACGGTGAATCCGACCGACGGCACGGTCGTTCTGACACTTACCGGCAGCCCGATCTACGTCACCGGCAACGTTGATACCTTAGGCGTGACGCAGTATGCGGTCACGATGAAAGTCGCCGACCAGTCGATCCAAGGAGATACGGTCCCTGTTATAGTGACTGCGGACCGATCGAACCGCAAGACGGACCTTCCCAATGAGTTGACAATCATGGCGAACGGGGCGCAGCCTGTGAAGCTTCGCACTTCCCCAGGCAAAGTTACGAGCGCCACCATCAGCGTTCCTGCAACCACGCTCCTTGGCCAGCGGACTGTGGCTGTCGATGTAACGAAAGTGAAGCCGGGGAACGGGGGCAATAACAATGACAAGCACAAGCCGAGTCTTGTAGCCGGCCTGAGGGCGACGACAACTGTCGTCAAGCCGTTCGAGATCAGCGTCCAGCCGACGATCACGTCGGACGCGGCGTCCAGAAGCTACTTTCTCGATATCGCACTGAAGAATAATCGGAGCAGCGTCCTCACGGCGACGCAAGTTACCTACCAAGTAGGGCCGGCATCAGGGACAGTGTCGGATAGGGTGTATGTCCCAGCAAGTGGAACCGCTTCGATGCGCGTTCCGGTCTCCGGCATTCCGTTATTCGACTCTTTGAGCTATAGCCTGGCCGTCGATAGCGCCGGCGGTTCGGAAGCTTCATCCGGCTCGATTTCCTACGCGCCCATCGAGCCTGCAGACCACCAAACCTTGCCCGCAATCGACCTGGCGACGCAAGCAACCTGGGTATCGATATTAGGGACGCGCAGCGGGAACAGCGACCTAAGCGGTCAGCTGCATATCAACTACAACAACAACGTGCTTGTGATCGACGCCACGATCACAGACGACAAACATTTCGGCGCACGTACACCAAACACCATGTGGCAGACCGATTCCATCCAGTTCAGCACCTACGACCGGGTACCGGGACAGGCCGGAGGCCAGCGCGTCGAAATCGGCGCAGCGCTTCTCGACAGCGGACCGTCGGTTTACACTTTCGCAGCGCCTGCTGGACAGCAGGCGGGACCCACCCCTGGCGCCCAAGCGAGCATCATTCAAAGCGGCAGCATCATACACTATGTCATCTCTGTGCCTTGGGCCTCGCTAGGGTTTAGTGGGCCACCGGCACAGACCATAGGAATGTCATTCCTGGTGAATGACGATGATCGGGGCTCCACGGGTGATTCCCGCGATGGTTTCTTGCAGTGGGGATCGGGAGTCGGAACGACACCGAAGGACCCCTCGCTGTTTCGCTACGCACAACTGGTGCAGTAAAGGACCCGTAGATCATCAGGACCGACCCGGGAAATGAAAAATCAACACAAAAGCTGGCCCCAAGAGCCAGCTTTTCATATTTTCTCTTAACTTTCCGATAAGTTACCATAGAAGATACGATTTATCCAAAATCTCACAATAATGAACTTGCTATTTATGATGGCTCCCTTCAAAATGAAGAGAATGAGATGATGAAGGAGTCATAGGAAATGAACAAGGTTGCAGTACGCAATAATGTGAAAGTCATTGGAGCAGGGGAACGAACCCTCCTTTTTGCCCATGGGTTTGGGTGCGATCAGAGCATGTGGAAATATATTGTACCTTCCTTTGAAAAAAAGTATCGCATTATTCTATTTGATTATGTGGGCTCAGGAAATTCGGACTTAAACGCTTATAGGGCGGATAAATATGATACGCTGCAAGGCTATGTGCAAGATGTGTTGGATATTATTGAAGCTTATGAGCTTAAAGATATTATTTTTATCGGTCATTCTATTAGTTCTATGATTGGGATGCTTACCTCTATTAAGCGCCCAGATTATTTTGATAGGCTGATCATGATTGGGCCTTCCTCGTGCTATTTGAATGAAGCGGGTGAGTATTTTGGAGGTTTTGAGAAAAGCGATATTACCGAGCTGCTGGACATGATGGAGATGAATTTTGCAGGATGGGCTAGCTTTATGGCGCCCCTTGCCATGAATAACCCGGAGCTTCCGATGCTAACCAAAGAACTGGAGCAAAGCTTTATATCCGCAGATCCTGTTATTGCAAGACAATTTGCGGAGGTTACCTTTTTCGCGGATCATAGGAGAGATTTGGCGGCAGCTACAGTGCCTACCCTCATTTTGCAATGCTCGGATGATAGTGTTGTACCGTTAGAAGCAGGGCAATATTTGCACCAGCATTTGAAGAACAGCACGTTCCGGCTGATGGAAGCCAAAGGGCATTACCCACATATCAGTCATCCAGAGGAAACCATCCGTTTGATTAATGAATATCTTGAAAGTCAATGAAGAGATCAACTTGTATTGAAAGGATTATAGACAACCATGGATAAGCGGTTACAATATGCACCATGTGGGTACATCTCCATTACACACGAGGGACTAATTACGGATGTGAATCAAACCTTTCTGGATAAAATGGGGTATACAAAGGCTGATTTGGTTCAAAAGCATTTAGAATCTATCATGTCTATGGCTAACAAACTTATCTTTCATTCGTACTTCTACCCTTTTATTAATCTGAATGGACAGGTGGAAGAGCTGTTTATAAGCTTGAAAGATAGCGGCGGGCAGTCGATTCCTTATCTATTGAACGGACGTAGGCTTGATAATGAAGGCACAGAGATTATTGATTGCATCTTGATGCAGATGGGCAAGCGCATTGATTATGAGAACGAGCTGCGGTCTGCCAAAAAGCAAATCGAAGAGGCGTACTTGGAAAAGGACCAAGCCTTGGTGAAGCTGAAACAACTTCATATGGAAATCGAACAGAAGCAAGCAGAGCTGATGGAGATGAATGCTCTGTTAGTGGAGTTGTCTACAACAGATAAGCTTACTGGACTAAAGAATCGAAGATTTTTTCAGGAAAAACTGGAAGAGCATATCGACTTGTACCGCAGGACTGGACAGCCTTTTTCTTTGCTTATTGTAGATATAGATCACTTCAAAAAGATCAACGATACCTACGGCCATCAGACGGGGGATCAGGTATTGGAGAAATTAGCGGGCATCCTGAAGGCTCATTCGCGCAAAGAGGATGTTGCGGCCAGATACGGCGGGGAAGAATTTGTCCTTATCTTGCCTAATATAGATGCACCGGAGTCCAAGATAATAGCAGAGAATTTACGGCATATCATCGCCCATTCAACTTGGGAAACGGGCAGCTTAACTGTGAGTATAGGCATTGCTACCATCACTGCGAACGATTCAGATGCGACGATCATTAAGTATGCCGATAAGGCGCTCTATGCCTCCAAGGAAAATGGGAGAAATCGTGTGACTCATAGTATGGAGCTGCTGCCTTAAGTTTGACATTAACGCTAGATAAGTCCAAGTCGAGCTATCCCGCTTTTTGCCCTGCGTGCAGCCTTCGCCTAATTTTGCGATATGTGGTGCACTTAACAGACTTAAGGAAAGCTTCAGTGATATAATCAAACCAATGAAGCTAGTAGGGGGAAGCAAGAGTGAATAAGAAAATGGCATTATCTATCGTAGGAACCTTCGTAATCGGGATAGTTGGCGGCGTAGGGTTAATGATGAACGACTCGGCATACAGCTCAGTAAAGGTAGCGCTCGGTGGTCAAGCGACTCAGAATGCTATCGGGTCTATCAATGCTCAAGGCTTGGTTACGACTCAAGTTTCCAATGTCGATTTGGAAACCGCATTAATGGCAGTTCAGTCGGAACGAGCCAAGCTATTGGATGAGCAGTTGAAAACGCAATTGGAAGCAGTGCAAAATAGAAATAACGAAATTGCCAAATTGAATGAGATCCTAAACAAACTAAAATCGAGCCGTCCACAAAAATCGGGTGATACCGTGACATTAGATGCAGATTTGCAGAAAAAATTAACGGAGAGCGGCATCGCGGTTCCGTCATCAAATAAATGGACGCAAGCCGACGTAGACCGCGCGTTGGAGTCCCTTCGCGGTAAAATCGATGCTTTAAGCAACAGTCAGCAAATGGATATGCTTCGTTTGCAAAGTTTGACGAACAAGAGAAACGAAGCCTTTGATACTATGACCAATTTCATCAAAAAAATGGCTGATCAACGCAGCAGCATTATCGGAAATATGAGATAATGAAGCAGCACGGGAACCTGTCCTCGGCAGGTTTCTTTTTTTACATGAGTTTATAAATTTCAGGGCTCCACGCGAAGTATCTGAATTAACGTGGAAACAGGGATCTACTTTGTGGGGTTATTTTATAACAGAGATCTTGGTGAGAAAGGCTGGAAATCGGAATGTCCTTCGATATCGTGGGCTTCTTAAGGAACCATACCCTGCTGCACGGCGTTCCGGAGACGGAGCTTGAGAATGCGGCATCCACCATGGAAACGGTACGCTTCCCTGCTGGGGAGTGGCTGATGCACGAAGCTGAGGAAGGCAACGACTGCTACTTGGTACTGGACGGAAAAGTACAGGTTCATACCCGCAGCCTGATTGGAAAACAAGTCGTGCTGGCGGAGCTCGGATATGGTGCCTTGATCGGTGAGATCGCATTGATCCGCAATGAGAAGCGGACGGCCGGCATTAAGGCTCTGGGCGATGTTACGGTGCTTCGATTGGATCGAACAGCCTTTCAGAAGCTTGCCGAAGCGAGTCCCTTCTTCCATGAGAGCTTAACGTATGCGGCAGAGCTTCGTATGAAGCATGGCTTGCTGCGCAAAGCCTCAATCTGGTCGTCTATCCCCGATTCCGAGCTACGCGGATTAGCTGAGATTACAGTCCGAAGGAATGTGGCGCAAGATGAGACTATTTTGCAGGAAGGTGCTCCTAAGGAGAGCTTTTATATGATAAGCGGCGGTCGGTTCGAGACAACCTCGACTGGCCAACACCGCGCGGTCATGGAGACGGGAGATTTTTTTGGCGAAGTGGCGCTGCTGGCGGAGCAACCTCAATCGGCGACTATCACCGCCATGGAGGACGGAGAGCTGTTGGTTATGGGCAGCGCCGAATTTCAGGCAATCTGGCAGCACTATGCACCAGTGAGACGGCAATTTGCAGAGGTGATGCGAATCCGGCGTCCCGATCTGGTGATTGCTCCTTCTTTTGGGGCGGCAGAGGGGGACGAGATGGCGCCGAGCGCAAAACACGACCTGTTGCCTGCGGAGAAAGCAGGCACTATCCGATCGACCAGGTGGATCGATCTGCTGTTTCTGCTTGGCGGCCTCTTCGCTGTCTGCACCGTTATGGCCGTCTGGCTGCATAACCAACTATGGCAAATGGCGGCATTGCTGGCCGGTGGGCTTGTCGGACCGGTAACTTACGTGGCCTATATTCGTGGCTCGCAGCAGCTTGGGTTTTCCTATGTGCGTCTGGCGTGGATATTCGTCTTGTCGGCGGCTGTCGCGGTTCCGCTTGCTTCGGTGGTGGAGCGCCAATGGCTCTTCGGTCTCGACAGGACTGCTGTCGGGTTTACGGAGCTGAGCGTGCCTCTATCGGTAGCCTTGATTGAAGAAGGCGCGAAGCTGATCGTATGTGCGATACTGCTCAGAGGAGGACGGATGCGGTTCCTGATGGATGCCGTCGTGTTCGGAGCAGCGGCGGGGATGGGCTTTGCAGCCGTGGAAAGCATGGTTTATGGCTGGTCGTATCTGGAACAGGGTTCGACCGGCGAGATGCTTGCGGTATTGTGGGTTAGAGCGCTGCTCTCGCCGCTTGGGCACGGAACTTGGACGGCCATCGCCGCCGCCGGGATCTGGTACGGACTGAACAGGCGCCATGCCGCACAGAGGACGTGGCTCGTGGGCCGACGGCAAGGGCTGGCTGCAGCGCTCCTGTTGGCTGCGGTAGCACTTCATCTGTTATGGGACTTCCATTTCGTAGAAGGCTTATGGAGAGTGCTATCGATGGTTGCCGTCGGAGCGGGTGGCTTGCTTCTGCTGTACGGACTCCTTCGTAAAGGTATGAAGGAGGAGATCTATGCCATTACAGCTCTGAATCCGCTTCAACAGAATGAAGTGCTGAGCGAGGCTGCAGCGGCGGATGCTCTGAAAGCCAAGCCCTTGGTCTGCGGGGGATGCAAGACGCAGTCACCTCCGGATGCTCGCTATTGTGCCCGCTGCGGGCAAGCATTAAGGAGAAAACCATAATTGAACGAAAGCGCCATAGTTTGTTGTCTGGAAATTCACTTTATAATCTAGTGATTGAAGATGAATATGACCCAAATAGGAACGCTTAGCCAATTTTAAATTTATTAGAGGAACAATTGTGGAGGAGCTTGCAGCAATGCAGCTCCTCTTTCTTATTGGGGGCGTGCCAACATTGTAACGAAAATATACGCTAATGACTGTTCAATTGTTAGCGCAACAAATGGTCCTGAGCTTTCTACCTTTCGAGAGGAGTAACAAAAAAATAAAGAACCGAACCTTTTTTTGATAGAGAGACAATATAGTGTGTAAGCTGCTTACTCAGGAGGGCCCTCTGAATGCAAAGTGAATATATGTACCAATTACTCACAAAAATGAAAGATGGTGATCAACAGGCGTTTCATACGATGTATGATGCCACCTATCAGGACGTCTACCGGACAGTCTCCTTTTTGGTGGATCATCAGCAGGATCGGGAAGATGTCATGAATGAGATTTATATGCAAATGTGGACCTCACTTGCTAGCTACGATACGAACCGACCTTTCCAATTCTGGCTGCACGGCTTGGTAATCCGTCAAGTGCAGAGATTTCGGGTCAAGAGCTGGCGGAGATTCCGAATTTTTGAACGCATCCGTGGATTCTTTAGAGAAGAGTCTCATTGGGATCAACCTACTGTGTTAATGGATGGGACGAACCAAATGATATCGCAGGCAATCCAAAAACTGACTGACAAACAGCGAACGGTGATTATCCTCCGCTTCTTTCACGACTATACTTTTGAGGAAATTGCGACATTGCTCGATATCCCACTGGGTACAGTCAAGTCCAGATATCACGCTGGCCTCCAGGCGCTTCGAAAAGACTTATGGAATCTCCCCCCAGAAAGGATGGAAAAGATCAATGACTATTGAGCGAAAAATCCGTGAATCTGTTCTTAAAGAGGCAGAAACTATGGAGTGCCCTGTGGCCATTTCAAAACGAATAGAACAATCCTATTCTCAATATTTGCAACGAAAAAGGAGCGAATTAACCATGAAAAAACGATTAATCGGTGGAATAGTTGCTGCTGCGATTTTGATTCCAACCGCTGCATATGCGGCCCCTACCCTGATTGAATTGCTTACTAGAACACCAATGACTGCTGAACAAGTCAAGGCGGATGAGGTTGGCAAAGCAACACTTGAGAAGCTGTATAGCGCATTTCCCGAAACAAAATCGTTTGAGATTATCGATGCGAGCAACGTTCAAGGTGTCCAAACAAGCATCATACTTCAGGAAAAAGGAGGAATCGGTAAAAAGATTACCCTTCATACGAACGTTATTACCGGTGCGATTGAACACGTGATTAAAGAGAATTGGGAGCCTAAGGAGAAGCCGCTCACTGCTTTAACCGATCAGGAAATCAAGTCGAAGGTAGATTATCTATTGGATAAAATGTATGGCAGCATCAAAGAGTATGAGTTTACTATGGAGCCAATGGAGAACCCGGATCAAAAAACGTTTATGTTGAATTACATCCAAAGGGGATCAATAACACCGTTCTACCAGGTATTTGTTCAGGGCAATACTATCAGTGTTTCTCTGATCGGAGGTGAGAGTACACCTTCAAACAGTAAAGTAGAAGGTTTCTTCTCTACAAAGGGTAAGCCTGATTATTTTGCTGATGCCTATTTAAATGATGCAAAACTGTTTTCTTTACTAAAAATGAGCCCAGCAGAATTAAAACAGGAATTAGCAAAAGGTAAATCGGTTGTGGAGATTGCAGCAGCTAAAAATGTCTCTAAACAACAAGTAATTGATGTCATTGCAACAACACAGGTTGATCTACAAGTTCAAGGTGAAAATAATGGTGATGTTCCTACAAGCAATCGTTCAAATGAACAACTGTTAAAAGCTATTGAACCAAAAGTATTACAAATTATTGAATACAAAGCTGAAACATCATCGAAGAAATAACAAATCAAGACGCATGAGGCTGGGGGGAAATTACTTGAGAAGCTGATGAATACCAGCAAAGGTCACAAGTTTCATTGCGTGATCAAGCCGATCGCTCTCCCCGGCTTCAGCTAAAATTGTTGCAGCAATCTTAGTTCCCATACCGGGGAACGATTGGATTAATCGTATCCATTTCATTCTTCAGCCAGGGCATCTATCAATTTATCAAGGGTTGCTAGATGTTCCTGGTATTGAAGAAGCAATTCGGAAACCTAAAGCTTGTGCTTGATTTTATTAAACAGATGGTTATAATTATGTTTAAATGATTAAACGAATGAACGGAAAGAGGGAAATGTATGAGCCAACAAACCGAGCATATTCTGCAACAATTTAAAGAGTGCATTCCTCTGCTGGAAGTGCTGACTGATGAGAATCGTCAAGCCATTATTATGCTGCTGGCCCAGCACAAATCAGGACTTAATGTCAATACGATATCGGAGCATATAAATTTGTCCAGGCCGGCTGTCTCCCATCATTTGAAGGTGTTGAAACAATCTGGCTTTGTTAATTCTGAAAAAAAAAGCGTAGAAAATTACTATGTGCTGACTGTTCGCCAACCTCTTGAACAACTCAAATTATTAATTGCGGCTGTTGAAGCTGAGTGTAACAGGTCTCAATGACAAATAAAAGATATAAGGAAATAGTGTAAATAGAAATTTTTTTTGCATAATACGTTTATCTGTTTAAACCAATAATCATAACAGGAGTGATTTGAAATGAAAGCCATGGTCATTGAAAAATATGGAAAAAATGTTCCGTTAATGATGACAGAACGGCCAACGCCTGACATCGGGGAACATGATGTGCTGGTGGAAATTCATGCAGCCAGCTTAAATCCTATCGACTTTAAAATTAAGGAAGGGAAAGTAAAACTCCTGTTGAATTACAAGTTTCCTCTAATTTTAGGAAATGATTTCTCCGGAGTTGTAGTCAAGGTTGGCGAACGAGTGAATAATTTTAAACCCGGAGATGAGGTTTACGGGAGACCCCGCAAAAGCCGGATCGGCACATTAGCCGAATATATTGCTGTACATGAGGAAGATATTTCGTTGAAGCCGCAGAATCTAAACTTTGAAGAAGCGGCATCCATACCGCTGGTTGGACTTACGACTTACCAAGCGTTTACAGATATTTTGAATCTTCAAAAGGGCCAAAAAATTATGATTCACGCAGGTGCAGGAGGCGTGGGTACCTTCGCCATCCAATTGGCCAAATTAATGGGAGCCTTTGTCGCCACAACAGCAAGCGATAAAGGTTATGAATTGGTCAAATCGCTGGGTGCCGATCTGATCATTAATTATAGAAAAGAGAATTTTGAAGAACTGCTTACAGGATATGACGCCGTTTATGATACTTTAGGAGGGGCTGTCTTGGAAAAATCCTTCCAGATACTGAAGCCAAACGGACAAATAGTATCGATCTCCGGCGTACCAAACGCAGCATTTGGAAAAGAAGAACAACTGGGATGGATGAAAACGGCGGTTTTATCCATCGTGAGCCGAAAGATCACAGCTCTCGAGAAGAAGAGCCAAACGAGATATCATTACCTTTTTATGAAACCGAACGGAGCGCAATTGAAGATTTTAAAAGAATTTATTGAAGTAGGTCACATTAGGCCGGTTATAGATAAGGTGTATAATTTGAAAGATGCCGGGCAAGCGCTTCATTACCTCGAAGGCGGAAGCGCCAAAGGAAAGGTAGTCATTAGAATAAAGTAATTCCAAGAAAAATGATCTTATAGAATCGGCATAAACCCTATGACGAACTATGATTAAAATTGCAAAGAAATGATGACACGATAGTTTAACAAACATACCATGACAAAGCTGCCGCGATTATCGGCAGCTTTGTTGCGCTAACTGGCATTTGAGTGTAACAATGGCTTGGTCATAGCCCATGGATCGAGTATGGTTTTAGAATAACCGTGAAGGTTTTGAACTATTCATTAGTTGGTTCCAGAACATTTCTGAGGAGCGAAGCTTTCAGGACATCATCGTTGGCATGAACCGACGGGACATGCCGCCGTGCTGCACACTTAGGCGGATTTTTCACCGATAGACCCGACGCTATGACAGCTATCGTTAATGCTTACAATACGCCTCAAGGGTCGCAACAAGTGAAGACGGAAGGTTGATTTCATCCACAATACAGCTGCCTCCAGGGACATGAATACCTTTGGAGGACAATCGTTCGATCTGAGACGCCATTCGAGCGGAAAAACCGGGAGCGAGCAGTTCGGGGTTTAGGGCAATGATGAACAGGCCTACACCAGGCGAGTGACTCCCTTCCTCAAAGGATGGAGCATCAAGTGACCAGTTCGCGCCTGTCATACCTGCGGCGAGTATTTCAACCATGAGTGCGATATTGGCACCACGCGCACCCCCGAAAGCAAGTAAAGCCCCCTTGATCGCTTCATGCGAATCCATTGTGGTTTGTCCCTTCTCATCGATGGCCCAGCCTTCGGGGATCATCTCCCCCCGCTCTGCCGCCTGCCGAATATTGACAAACGCCGTGGCGCTAGATGCCTGATCGATAACCAAGGGAGCCCTGTTGTCGACAGGTGCAGCGAATGCGAGAGGATTGGTGCCATAAACAGCCTCGCTACTTTGTCCTGCAGCCATTAAGGCAGATCCATTGGTCGTAGCCAGTGCTACCAATCCTTTACGGGCAAGTCGCCTTACGTAATAGCCTAACTCTCCAGCAGTATAGCTGTTCTTTAACGCAAATATGGTTACGCCATAGGTGATTGCTCGTGTTTGCAATTCCTCGAATGCACGATCAAAACCAAGTTGGGCGATACCTCCCTTAGCGTCGACCTGAATGAGAGTAGGGGTTGGAAAGACGAGAGCAGGTTCTTCAGTGCCAGTAATGCGACTACACAAAAAGCCTTCCAGATAGTCGGGGAGATGAGCAAACCCAACCGAGCTCCTACCGGAGCATTCTGCAGCGACAGTTGCTTCAGCAAGAGAGATTGACGCCGCTTTGCTCGCACCAGCGGCAACACACACGCGAATAGCCAGCTCTCTTGCGCTCTTAAGATCGTATCGCATTACATCACGCTCCCAACTGCATTTTCTTTCTTACATGAAAATACAAGTTTTCATAATTATATCATGTACATAAGCGTTTCAGCAGCGTTAGTCATTTCATACCACATAACCAAAAGAAGCACCCTCGGAATGAAGGTGCTTCTTCGTTATTTAATAATCAATCCATCTTTCATTGTGATGACATGGTCTGCATAAGAGAGCATTTCTTCATCATGCGTCACGAGTAAGGTTGTAATGTTTAATTCTTTCGTCAAATTACGGATGAGTGTCATGACATCCTTGGATCTTGTGGAGTCTAGACTTGCAGTGGGCTCATCAGCAAATAGCATTTTTGGCTTGTGGATGATGGCACGACCAATCGCAACCCGCTGTTTCTCCCCACCCGACAATGAGGCTGGATAGGCGTCTTTGCGATGATCCATTCCGACCAATTTGAGTATCTTCATGACTTCTTCTTTTTGCTCGGGTTTACTCAATTTGGTCTCTGACACATTAAGCATCAGCATGAGCTGATCTTCTACGGTAAGGAAGGGCACGAGATGAGATGATTGAAAAATAAATCCGAACTGACTGGCACGTATTTTGCGAATCTCTTCTTGCGTCATGTCGGTCATGTTCTTTCCCTCGAAAATGACTTGTCCACCAGATGCGCGCTGAAGACCTGCTGCGATCGTAAGAAGCGTGCTTTTGCCAGAACCTGAAGCGCCTACGAGCGCCGTTATTTCCCCTTGTTGTTGGGAAAGATTGATCCCGTTTAATACTTGTTCGTCGACTTCGCCATTCGTAAATGTTTTTCGGACGTCTTGTATTTTGAAGGTAGTCATATTAGATATCTCCTTGCTGTATGGCTTGTAGCGGCTCAACTTTTCGAATTTGAAGACCAGAAAGTGTTGCACCGATAAATCCAATGATTAAGAAAAGGATCGACAATTGAATGGTTGTCCCAATCGTGAGACTAAAAGGCATGCCTTGTGGTGCGATCATATTAAAGCCCTGACTGATTGCAATGGATAATATAAGTGCGATTGCGGTGATGAAGAACATTTGAGCCCACATCATACGGAATAATGTACTTGTTTTTACACCAATTGCTTTCAAGATCCCGTATAGTCCGATTTTCTGCACATTCATCATATAGAAGAAAATCGCAAACAACATACCGCTAATGGCGACTAAGAACCAAATAATCATATTAAGAGACATTTGTTCTGCACTATAACTCGCAATGGTGTTCAGAAACTGATTATTTGAAAATGATTGTATTCCGTCAATAGAAAGTGGTTGATCCTGCCCTGGGATGAAAAGCAATTGCATCGTATTCACACGATAAATTTCTTTATAGTTATTCATATTGATAAAAGCAACGGGTGCGTGGCTGTATTTCTTCTGGTCCGCAAATCCGATAACTTTAAATTCACCGCTGAACTGATTGTTCGTCAATACATCTCCTAATCGAATGCCCTCTTTCTCTAAGGAACGATCTAAGATAATTTCTCCTGGCTTCACGTTCTCGAACAATTTAGAGTTGGTTGAAGTCACAAAAGCAACTCCATGCTGCTTGTCCTCCGCATCGTTCACAAATCCCATCTGAATGGAAAGTGCAGCTGCATCCTTATTTTCCTGTAAGATGTTCTCTTGTACACTTGGATCTATTTTGGAAAGATTATAGGTTTCATTGGCTTGTTCACTCATATAGAAATGACCAGCGGGTAGATTCTTGATTAAAGCTGCATTATCTTGTGATAAACCATTGGCCAGTCCCGATATGATAAAGGTTAAAAAACTAACTAAAAAAATGATTGAGCCTAAAATAACAAACTTCGCTTTACTCTTCTTGATTTCTTTCCATGCCATATTCATTACTGTGCCCTCCCTTGTTGTACTATGAGTATGCAGTTGCAATATGAACGGAGGATGAACAGAGCATTACAAGCAAGCACTCGGATTCGCTGCATTAATTTTTCTCGTGGGTAACATGATGGCCAAATAGAAAAGTTCCCAAGTATATCAGGCATTGGCGTTTTATATATTTTGCAGTACACTCTTTTTGTTAACTGGTTAACTAAAATGAAGAGGGTGATTCAATTGTCACTTAGTCAAAGACAGAATACATTGAAGGCAATTGAGCTATTTGTTTTACTAAGAGAGAAAAAAATGAAGGAACGCTTCAACCTGACAAGTTTATTGGAAGGTGACTGGAATTTAACCCAGCTTCATATTGTTTCGCTTATAAAAGATAATCCATCTTCAACCAATAACGCTTTCTCTTGCAAACCAATTAAGCTTATCGAAGCCAGTAATTACAAAAGCAATGGACTCTTTGATTGAGAAGGGGATGGTTCTGGCCGGAAAAAAAGCGACAATCAAAAATCCGTGTACTACTCCTTAACGTATTCTGGTCAACGACTAGCACAAATTCATGAAAGTCTTGTATCATTTCTTTCTTTATGATGTTTATTAATCTCGGATTCAGTTCGATTCTTTTAGGAAAATGGCTGAGTGCATGGGCAATAGCTTTTGTGATCGCATTTCCAACAGCTTATTTTTTACCCAAAGGGATAAGGAAATTAATGAGAAATATTACTTTTGTAGAAAATAACTGATTTTGTTTACGATCCTCCGCCAAGAAGATTTTATCGCATTCTGTAAGAAAAGCGTTGAATGGGTACGTCAGGTCATTTATACGCTTGGTGGGACTAGCGGAACGACCCCTGGTGTCGTAAGCGGTCTTGATCATATCATTGCCATTTCGTCAGAGGGCGGAACGCAATCCTTAGCCTTAAAGAGTGATGGAACCGTCTGGGCATGGGATGCATATGGAGCACCGGCTCAGGTTGCCGGTCTGGATCATGTGATTGCGATACAAGGCAGATATGCTTCCGCTTATGCGTTAAAATCAGACGGCACTGTCTGGGCGTGGGGTCAGAACTCGAACGGGGAATTGGGCGATGGCACAACGACCGCTAGAACGGAGCCTGTTCAAGTAATCGGTCTGTCGCACATTGTCTATCCATATGGGCAACATGCACGGAATGGCATTAACAAATGCGGGTACGGTATATGCTTGGGGTTTCAACCAAATGGGTCAGATAGGAGACGGAACGAATACGAACCGACTGGTTTCCGTTCAAGTCCCAGGCTTATCCCATATGAAGATGATCAGCGCTGGGGATTATAACTCGTTTGCCCAAGACGCTAGCGGCAATATCTATGCATGGGGGTATAACGGCAATGGTCAGCTAGGTTTTGGCCATAATAGCAATACAAATCCACCTGCGGTCATCAACGGACTCACCGATGTTACAGCGATTACCGGAGGTGGAGGAAACATGACGATCGCCCTAAAGGTGGATGGTACGGTATGGACATGGGGCGATGGCAGCAACGGCATGCTTGGCGACGGCGGCAATGGGGGTCGCTCAACGCCTGGCATAGTAGCTGGTTTTAGCTTGATCCCACAGCACTAAGGGCAGCTTGAAGATCGTAGGGAAGGGAACCTTCCTATTGTAAATGAATCGCGGCAGTCAGGGATTTGGATTCAAGTCCCTAGCTGCCGTGTTCTGTTTTAGTAAAAGTCGGTCTTTGTTTTTATTTCAAAGACTGCTTCAATTTCAAACTTTCGTATCATAAAAAAATGGAGAAAGGCTGCTACCTTGATCGCGCGTCTTTCTCCATTTTTTATTTGATTGTATTCTTCGGTGATCGTTTGGTTATTCTCATTGTATAGAACTTGGGTCTTGGAGGCGAAGCATTCCTAAAGAGTTGGAGGGTGCAGAAGTAATTCAGCCTAAAAATTTGATGACAGACAGGAGTTAAATACGATGATAAAAGGTTTCGGAGGAATATTTTGGAGAACTAAGAATCTTGAAGTTATAAAAAAATGGTACAGTGAAGTGTTGAAGATTGACATAGAAGACTGGAATGGGACTGTGATAAAACCCCAATTAGGAAATGAGACTATCTTTTCTTTCTTTACCGAGAATGACAGTTATTTTCCAACGGAACAACAAGTGATGTTAAATTTCCAAGTACATAATCTGAACGAGACTATTAAACATCTTGAACATATTGGTGTACCTCTTGCAAAGAAAATAGAGATTAGTGAATTTGGAAAGTTTATTTGGATTGAAGATCCTGAAGGTCGACTGGTCGAGCTTTGGGAGAAATAACGAGTTGTAATTCATTTGCTATTGAGCTAACGAAGAACGCTAGCTTATAACTTAATAAACAACATGACGAGGCTGCCAGCATGAATCGGCGGCCTCGTTACGTTAACGAGCAGATTAAAGCAACATTTGAAATAATAATAGCGTCCGAATGAATAGGATATTACCCCCATCATTTTAATTGAAGGAGGGAAATGGGTGAGATTCATTGTATTCATTCTTTTATTAACATGTTTCATTACAACAGGGTGCACGAAAGAGGAAATATTAATGACTTCAGAACAGACTAAAACAATTGGAAATCCAACTGCACAAGAAGTTTTAAGCATGGATCCGAATGCTAATGTTTTTATGTGTAAAGACATGATTTACAATGCAGGAATTCCTTGGGTAGACGAGTTGAAACTAACCAAAGACATACAACTAACTGAAATAACTCATCAAAGCAATGATGGTAAAGCTTTTAAAAACGGAACAGCAAATAAACTAACTGTGGGAACAAAGATCTTTCGTGTCAAAGAGCGAAATGACATACTAATAGCTGAAACAGAAAGAGGAGACATTAGATTTTATCAATTAGTTGAAGGATAATATATTGATTCTCAATGTCGGGTGCAACTATGTGACACTATCATTAACCCTTCGGTTAATGGTAGTTGTTCTTCAATTCCATGGCTGATAGTAACACGAGTTTACTCGGTTCCTGTCGTGCATAAGTAGCGGTTTCAAGGTTACTGGTAACAACCTTGTGGAGCGAATCACAAAAAGTAACTTTAACCTGGGTAACGGCAGCAAGAACTCTTCTGGTAAGCTGTCGTTAAACTATCTTACGGTATCTACCCATCGGAGAACAATGCTGCCCAAGCAATTAATTTCCGAGGTATCACCTACGCTTAATCATGTTTTTCCAACGGCCATACTGTAAGATCAACGTGTAGAACGAATTTCCACTTCCATTCTTGTCTAGGTATCGACGTTCTCTAAAATTGAGCTGCCTCGTCATGTTGTGACATAGCTTTGCTAAAACAGGTACATTTTTAGGACCTTTTGAATAAATTGATCTAAGCTTTAGATTAGTGAAACAGAGAGCGTCGAATCCGCAACGAAAGGACTAGAATGGATGAGTAAGATATTTATAAAACAAACGCTCAGTTACTTAATGATGTAGCAGAACTGCGTAAAGATGTCGAGATAATATGGGATGTGATTACGTTGCGAATCAAGTTCCGAACCGAGCTTGAAGTAAATCTGAGAGCTATATTGAAAGATTGTCTTATAGTGGTTGCTGAGGATGAGCTTCTTTTTGAGATCAACAGCATTGTTATATTTTGGTCAGAACAAAGATTACATGAAGACGGGGCACCTATCCCCGTTAGTACGCAAGCTATAAGAGAGCATTTAATCGAGAACGGGTTGATCATTGAGTTTATGGACGAAAATGATTAGATTCATACCTACCATTACGATCGGATTGCTCCAGACCTTAGCTCTTACTCCTATTTTCTTTTTATTGATCGAAGATTACTTCGAGAGAAAAGCGGAAATGGAAATAGGGCTTTTTCTGTTTGTAATGAACTCTGTTACATAGGTTCACCAAATCAGTCTAACATTTAAAAGGAATGAAACCATTTGCATCAAGCAGCCCTTTCATTAATCTTTGGAACCCCCTATACTAACAGGAAAGATCATTGGGGAGAGGAGAGCTATGTATGGATATACGTAAATTACATTACTTTATTGCAGTAGCGGAAGAACTTAATTACAACCGTGCCGCGGAAAAATTGAATATGACACAGCCTCCTCTAAGCCAACAAATTCAAGCCCTTGAAAACGAACTGGGCGTAAAACTGTTGGACCGCAACAAGAGGTATGTTCGTTTAACGCCTGCAGGGTCTGTTTTTTTACAGGAAGCCAAAATGATTCTATCCCAATTAGAGCGGTCCATTAAAACAACACAGCTAGCTAGCCAAGGAATAAGCGGACATGTAATTATTGCTTTTGTAGATTCAGCAGCGGGCGGTTTAATGGTCGATATTCTAAAAGTATTTCGGGAACGATTCCCGCAAATACAGCTTACGTTGCGCGAGATGACCTCAGCCCAGCAGGGACAGGCTTTGCTTGATGGAACCATTCATGTTGGCTTCCTCCGTTCTATCGAGCCGGGTAAGCACATCGACTGTCGCGCTCTTGTAAGCGAATCACTTGTTGCGGCTTTACCCGAACAACATCCGTTAGCCAAGCTGCCTTCATTGTCTGTCAGCTCATTGGAAGAGGAACCGTTCATCTTGTTTCCGCGTCATTTGGGCTCTTCTTTTCATGATCTGATCATTGGCTTTTGCGCACAGCACAGCGTTTATCCTAATGTCGTTCAAGAGGCCATCCAGATGTATACCATTGTGAATTTGGTGGCTGCGAATCTGGGCGTTTCCATCGTACCTTCTTCAGTATCCGTTTTCCGGCGCAGTGGTGTCGTGTTCAGGCCCTTTAAAGAAGAAACGCCGCCGGTCCCCCTCTATGCCGCATGGAGAACCGACGTACATACCGCCGCCTTATCCGCTTTTCTTGAGATTGTGCAAGAAATGAGTTTAGCAGCCAGTTAAGCCGGGCTTCAACCGGTTTTTCCCGGATCACGCTCGGCTAGTCCAGCTATAACATGGTCGATTTGCTTCATCGTCTCAGAGCCAAGTCGAATACCTGCAGCCTTGACATTTTCTTGTACTTGCTCTGGTTTTGAGGCCCCGATAATGGCGGCTGATACTTGCGGATTTTGGAGCACCCATGCTATTGCAAGCTGCGGCAGCGTTAGCCCTGCTTCATGCGCGATGGAGGAGAGCTTGGAAACAGCGATCAGCACTTCCGTGCGCAGCCATTGGCCTGCCAATTGCTCGAAGAATGGAGCTCCCGCAGACGTCGAAGCACGGGATTCTTGCGGAACCGGCTTGTCCGGTAGATATTTCCCGGAAAGAATCCCTTGTGCTAGCGGTGACCAGACCACCTGCCCAATTCCTTCTCGCTCGCAAGCCGGAATGACTTCCGCTTCGATAACACGCCATAACATCGAATATTGGGGCTGACTGGCTACCAGCGGAACCCTCAACTCCCGCGCCAATGAAGCCCCCTTCGCAATCTGTTCTGCCGTCCATTCACTTACCCCGACATATAGAACTTTTCCCTGGCGAACCAGGTCCGAAAAGGCGAGAAAGGTTTCTTCGAGAGATACGGTCGAATCAAATCGATGGGCGTAATAGACATCGATGTAATCCGTCTGCAATCTGTTCAGTGAAGCGTGGCAGGCCTCCATAATATGTTTTCGGGAAAGACCTCTGTCGTTGGCCCCAGTACCTGTCGGATGGTAGACCTTAGTGCACAGCTCGAAGCTTTCTCGGCGCATTTCTTTCAAAGCTTCACCCAGCACCGTTTCCGCTCTCGTTTCCGCGTACACGTCCGCTGTGTCAAATGTAGTGATCCCCGCATCGATCGCAGCATGAACGCAAGCACGGGCCGTCTCATTATCCACTTGTGCACCGTGAGTGATCCAGTTTCCAAAAGCGATCTCACTTACGGATAAGCCGCTGGCACCCAATTTCCGATAGTTCATCCTACATACCTCCTTAAGATAATAGCTCGATTGTATCAGAGCGGTATTAATAGGTGAAATATGCTTTTATATGCATATTAATTCAAAAAAAATATTACTGTTTAGGGAAAGTTACTATATCGAGTTTATATCGATCGATGGTGCTATGTATTTATTGCTGTCATATAAGCTAGTGATAGTAAAATGCTGTTGATGGATTGAATATAGTGCAGGTGTTATTTTATTTCAGAACGATGTGAAAAATAGGATTACACTCCTTAAATGTTATACTGAATATAGAGGATTGTCAGCATGGCAAAAATCAAAGTCCAAAGGAGCTTGAAACATGAGAAAAGTTGTCATATCCGAGTTTATATCACTGGATGGTGTTATGGAGGCTCCGCAATGGACGTTCCAGTTCGGCAGCGAAGAACAGCAGAAATTTAAGTTCGACGAGCTACAAGCAAGCGATGCTCTTCTGCTTGGACGTGCTACTTACAACGAATTTGCGGCAGTATGGCCTAACATGATCGAGCAGACAGGGGAATACGGCCAAATGATGAACGGCTATCCCAAATATGTGGTGTCATCGACTTTGGATAAGCTGGAATGGAACAATTCAAGCCTGATCAAAGGCAATATTGCTGAGGAAATCAGCAAACTGAAACAGCAGCCGGGCAAGGATATTTTGGTATTCGGCAGCCGCGGTCTCGTTCAAACTCTGATGCAGCTTGATCTCATAGACGAATTGAGGCTTATGGTCTTCCCGGTTGTGCTGGGAAGCGGGCAAAGACTCTTTGGAGAGGGAATGGATAAGAAAGTATTCAAATGGGTTGAGACGAAGTCATTCAGTTCAGGTGTAATGGTTCTCACCTACCAGAAGAATTGAATGGCTCGAAAGGTCGTAACCCTAGATAGCCAAGACAAGCGGCGGGAGGACGGAACTTAGCTAGTTCCAGAAGCGGCAATATTAGCAACCCAATCATTAAGAAGAAAGCCATCACGGTGTATAACCGGATGGTTTTTTTGCGCATTATACATCGATCTGCACTAAATTAGGTTTCCGAATCGCACTTCATGTTGACAGAAAAGGGATTAGATTTTATATTTTAAATAGGGAACAATTAAGGAAAAATTCCTTTAATAAGAATTTCCTTTTCATTAAGGCTTTAACAGGAGAGGATCAAACGCAGATGGACATCAGTCGGGAAGTGCTAGGCATCAAAGGCAAACTCATTCAAAGAAGGCGGGATTTTCACATGTTCCCTGAATCGGGTTGGGTGGAATACCGTACGGCGGCGATTGTCGCGGAGGAATTGAGCCAATGGGGCTACAGCGTCTACGTGCGTGAGGAAGCGTGCAAATCGGCTTCGCGCATGGGGGTTCCTGAGCCCGAAGTGCTGCGATACCACGAGAACAGAGCGATTCAAGAAGGGGCAGATCCGATCTGGATAGAGCGGATGAAGGATGGACACACGGCGGTTGTAGGCGTTATTCGGACGGGGAAACCGGGGCCAGTCATTGCGCTGCGTTTTGATATGGATTCCAATGACTTGTCGGAATGCACAAGCGATGATCATCGCCCGGTACGGGAAGGATTCGCTTCCCGTCATCCAGACATGATGCATGCATGCGGGCATGACGGCCATGCGGCGATCGGGCTCGGTGTGGCGGAGCTTCTGGCCAAACAGAAGGATCGTCTTGTCGGGGAAATTCGCTTGCTGTTCCAGCCTGCGGAGGAAGGAAGCCGAGGAGCCAAAGCGATGGTCGATGCGGGATGGCTGGATGGTGTGGATTATTTTTTTGGCGGCCATATTGCCTTCAAGAGCAAAACGTTGGGCGAAATCGTGGCGACGGTCGGCGGATTTTTGGCTACGACCAAAATCGATGTCGTCTATACAGGCAAAGCGGCCCATGCAGGGGCAGCTCCGGAGGAGGGGCGAAATGCTCTGCTTGCGGCAGCATCCGCAGCTCTGCATTTGAATGGGATCAGCCGCCATGGCGGAGGAGCTACCCGGATTAACGTTGGCACTCTCAAAGCTGGGTCGGGGCGCAACGTCGTTGCTGACAAAGCGGTAATGGAGCTGGAAACGCGCGGAGAGACGACGGAATTGAACGAGTATATGAAAAGTGAAGCAATCCGTATTATCGAGCACGTCGCCCAATTGTATGATGTAGCCTGTCAATGGGAAGTTGTCGGTGAAGCACCGGGGGCGGAGAGCAGCTCCGGCTTAATCTCGATCGTTCGGCAGGAGGCGGAGCAGATGAGTCACGTGAACGCGGTCGTTCCGCGCATGGATTTGGGTGGCTCGGAGGACGTGGTCTACATGATGAACCGTGTCCAGGAGCAGGGTGGACAAGCAACATACCTGTTATTTGGCTCGCCGCTGAAGGACGGGCACCACCAGATTCGCTTTGATTTTGACGAAGAGGTGCTGCTTATCGGAACGGAGCTTCTGGTTAGACTGACATTGGCATGTCAAGACAGTACAGTCTAATCAAAAGGGATTCAGGGCTAATAACCATACCCTCGATTATTTGTACGGCAGGATGGAAGCAACTGAAAAGCTCTTTAAATGAATGCGGTTTCATTCATGCCGGGGAACAACCCCGATACCGAAGTGGCTAACGAAGAGAGGATGCGTGCCAGAATGGGCAACAATATCATGCGTGTGGAGAAAGACTTTCTCGGCGAAAAAGAAGTGCCGGCAGCTGCATACTATGGCATTCAAACTTTACGTGCTGTGGAAAATTTCCCGATTACCGGATACCGCATACACGGGGAATTGATTAAGGCCATGGCAGTCGTGAAAAAAGCGGCGGCATTGGCGAACATGGAGACGAATAAGCTGCAGCCGAGTATAGGCCAAGCGATTGTGCAGGCGGCTGATGAAATCATGGTTGGCAAGTGGCATGATCAGTTCATTGTAGACCCGATCCAAGGCGGAGCGGGGACATCGATCAACATGAATGCCAATGAAGTAATAGCGAACCGGGCCATCGAGATCTTAGGTGGTAAGAAGGGCAATTATTTCCCGATAAGCCCTAACACTCACGTCAACATGGCACAATCGACCAATGATGCGGTTCCGACGGCGGTTCATATTTCCGTTCTTACGTTAATCGAAAGTTTGCTGCATACGATGGAGGAGATGCGTGAGGCGTTCCAGACAAAGGCGGTGGAATTCGATTCGATTATCAAGATGGGACGAACCCATCTGCAAGACGGAGTTCCGATTCGCCTCGGGCAGGAGTTCGGTGCTTATGCTAAAGTGTTGGGCCGCGACATCAAACGGATCAAGCAAACCCGGGAGCATTTGTATGAGGTGAACATGGGGGCTACAGCGGTCGGAACAGGTCTGAACGCCCAGCCGGTCTATATTACCAGAGTGGTGGAGCTGCTGGCTAAGCTGAGCGGTTTGCCTTTGGTCAATGCAGAACATTTGGTAGATGCCACGCAAAATACGGATGCCTACACGGAAGTGTCGGCAGCTCTCAAAGTATGCATGATCAACATGTCGAAAGTAGCCAACGACCTTCGTCTAATGGCCTCGGGTCCGCGAACGGGACTTGGCGAGATTAATTTGCCGGCGAGGCAGCCGGGATCATCTATCATGCCGGGTAAGGTCAATCCGGTTATGTGTGAAGTCGTCAACCAGGTAGCGTTCCAGGTTATCGGCAACGATCACACGATCTGCCTTGCTTCCGAAGCGGGACAGCTGGAGCTGAACGTGATGGGACCTGTATTAGTATTCAACCTGATTCAGTCGCTTAGCATCATGAAGCAAGCGTTCACCGTATTCAAGGCGTACTGCCTGACGGAGATCGAAGCCAACGTTGCCCGATGTAAGGAATATGTAGAGAAGAGTGTAGGCATCATCACAGCATTGAATCCGCATCTTGGATACGAGACGGCGGCGCGAATCGCCCGAGAAGCGACGCTGACTGGACGATCTGTCCGCGAATTATGTTTATTGTACGATGTGCTGACCGAGGAAGAGATGGATCTTATATTGGATCCCTATGAAATGACCCATCCCGGGATAGCCGGAGCTGCCTTGTTAGACAAGAAATAACGGCTGCTTTCCGTTGGGATGGGTACGCAATTCTTGATTACAGAATCTCCTTGATCCGGTATATTTTACGAGGTCTGCCGCGATTGGTCGGCGCCTCTTCACCAATCAGCTCAGCGAGGCCGTGCTCTTCTAGATCGCCCAGGATGCGGCGCGCATTGCGCTTGGTCATGCCGAGCCATTCGGCAATGTCAGGGGCACTGATCGAGTTTTGTCCCAGGTTTTTTTGAACCGACAGCAATTTATTATAGCTCGTGATGGTCACGCCCGCTTTTTTCAGGAGCTCGCTCGTTTTGATATCTTCCGTACGATAGTTGAAATTGATGCTTCCTGTCTGCCGCAGAGGCCCCTCGACATCACCCATATCGTTAACCTGGATGGCACAAAGATTGCCTGTCTTTTTGGCGTGCTGAAGAGCGATCTGAGCGTTGCGCTCGGCTGCCAAAGCGGTAACACCAAAGCCGATGCCGATGTTCGTTTGAAGGTCGGTGATGAGAGCGATTTTTTCCAGCAGAACGGACGGATGGGCGCTAGCATCAGCCGTTTCGAACGCTCCTCGTGTGGTGAACACGAGATACTTGCCGTTGCCTATGGCGACGAAAGAACCGGACAGTGCCTCCACGTGGTCGAGAATCGCATCTTGAAGCTGCAAGTCGAGACGACGGACATCATATGAGCTTTTGTTTTGACCGATCAATTTGCTCGGTTCTTCCACATCGATGAGCATGACGGCAATTTGCGATTTTTTGAAATGCATGGTCTCGCCTGTGGTGCTGGCCAAATTCAACATCGAGCGAATGGTCATCCGGTTAGGCGTAATCCGGTACACGGGAATACCCTGTGCCTTCAGTTCCTCGTACACTCCACGCAAGCAAGTGGCGCAAGCATCGACTTTACCTTGGGCGAACCGTTCGGAGTGGAAGGCAACTAGCTCTTCGGTCGGTTTGTAACCGGTATACGATAGCAGCTGGATCGATTCGTAAGTCAGGTCAAGCTCCGTGCAGGTTTCATAAAAATGATGCGGCAAAATGGTATCGAAGCTAATTCGTCCCAGTTGCAGATGATCGCGGTATACGATTTCCAACAGCACCTTAGTTAAGCTGGAGCCGTTCAATTGTGGAAACATCGCCTTTTGCTTACTATTTTGCTCTTGAGCAATGGCATAAGGAGCTTGTCCTGAGAAAACCCAAATGTCTATATGGATATCATCGCGGAGGACGATATCCGACGTTTCGCTTACGTTGTTATATATAAAAGGGATGATGATCAACCGGTCTTGAAACTCTTTGCCGATCTCAGTAATCAGTTCGATGGAGTCCTTAGGACCGACGGCTCCGACTCTAGCAATCATAGGGTTCAGTTTCCTTTCAATTGTAAAATGCTGGACACATTCCAAATTCTAAGCCTATCCCGAAAATCCTTCTAAAAACGTGGGTTTAGCCTATATTTTTAGTTATTGACACTATCATATCACATGTTTTATAGTTTATTAAGGGAACATAAAGGGAATTTTTCCATTAAAGGGAGGGTTGATAGTTGAGGGAGATATTTGACTTTATCGAGCAGAATAGAGACGAGTATATCCGATGGCTGCAGCAGATTTGCCGACAACCCAGCGTTGCTGCACAAAATCGGGGCATGTCTGAGACGGCTGGCATGGTAGAAGCGTTGATTGGGCAGATTGGCGGAAAATCCATGCAGATTGAGACATCCGGCTTTCCGGTCGTTTATGGCGAGTTTTTAAACGGCAAAAAGAAAACGCTATCTTTTTATAATCATTATGACGTCCAGCCGGAAGACCCTGTGAATTTATGGGACTCCCCGCCTTTTGCCGCAGAAATTCGAGATGGACGCATGTTCGCCAGAGGGGTCGCCGACAACAAAGGGAACCTGATAGCTCGGTTGGCTGCAGTTCATGCCTATCAATCGGTTCGCGGGACGCTCCCGATTAATGTGAAATTAATTATTGAGGGTGAAGAAGAAATCGGCAGTCTTCATCTGCGTGAATTTGTCGATCAGCATCGGGATCTTGTACAAGCGGACGGCTGCATATGGGAGTTCGGATACAAAAATGCGGACGGCAGCTTGCAGGCCAGCTTCGGAGTCAAAGGCATGTGCTATGTCGAGCTCGTATGCCGAGGGGCTAATACGGAAATGCATTCCTCCAACGCAGCGGTCATCGAAAACCCGGCTTGGCGTTTAATATGGGCCTTGAATACGCTCAAGACGCCAGATGAACGGGTGCAGATCAAAGGCTTTTACGATAAGGTGGCCTCTTTGACGGAAGCTGATCTGGATGCGCTGGAGCAAATGGCATACGACGAGGAAAGCACATTGGAGAAGTTCGGTCTGAACTCGTTTCTACTCGGGCTTACTGGCTTGCCGTTGAAAGAAAAGCTGATCTACCAACCTACCTGTACGGTTTGCGGTTTTCAGACGGGCTATACCGGTCCGGGCAAAAAAACGGTGATGCCGTCGGAAGCGAGAGTGAAGCTCGATTTTCGTCTCGTACCGGATCAGGACCCGCATGAAATTCTCGAACTGGTGCAGCGTCATTTGAATGATCATGGTTTCTCAGACATCGAGGTCATTCCTTATACGATGACTTATCCCGCCCGCACGCCTTTGGATAACGCTTTGGCACAAACCGTTATTCGGACGACAAGAGAGGTATACGGGATGGAGCCGACTCTGAAGCCGATGTCGCCAGCGACCGGCCCGATGTACATATTATGCCAGCGCATAGGCATTCCTTCGGTTTCTGTAGGCGTAGGGAACTTTGCTTCAAACAATCACGCGCCTAACGAGAATATAGTTGTAGAGGATTTTATTCAGGGAATTAAGCACATGGCAGCCATTATCGAAGACTTTTCCAAGCAAGAGTAGCATTTTCAAGATATGAAGGGGGAAATAGGTATGAAGCGTATTGCACTCATTAGTTTGACACTCATTATTGCTTTATCGGCTGTACTTGCAGGCTGCAGTAAGCCCGATTCCAAGGGCACAGGCACGGCGAAGGGGAAAGAGAAGGACGATCAGAAAGTACTGACTATTGCCAGAAGCGGCGATATTCTCGGTTTTGATGTCCACAATCACGGGTTCACCAGTACGGAATCGGTTCATGTCAACATGTTCAATTATTTGGTCAAAAAAGACCGCGACGGCAAGTTTCAACCCGATTTGGCCGTCTCCTGGGAAAATGTGAATCCAACAACGTGGAGATTCAAGCTGCGCGAAGGCGTGAAGTTCCAGAACGGCGATCCGTTCACAGCAGCCGATGTCAAATATTCGCTTGAGCGTGTGGCCAAGGATGCCAAGCTGGTCGAGTATGGCAACTATAAGCAGATCAAAGAAGTGAAGATCGTCGATGATCATACGGTCGATGTCATTACAAACGAAGCGGAGCCGGTCTTGCTGTCGCGACTGTCCCGCCTCGGCTCCAGCATGCTGCCTTCCAAATACATTCAGGATAAGGGCTTTGACGAGTTTCTCAAAAATCCAGTAGGAACCGGCCCGTACAAATTTTCCGAATGGATTCGGGACGACCGTGTCACTCTGGTGAAAAACAATGATTATTTCGGCGATAAAGGCAAATGGGACAAGCTGGTTTTCCGAACGATACCGGAGGAAGCAACACGGGTATCCGAATTGCTGACAGGCGGAGTGGACATTGCGGTTCAAATTCCTCCCACGGATATGAAACGGATTAATAACGTTGACTCTACCCAAACGCTATCGGGCCCTACGACACGTGTCATGATGCTTGCCCTTCGTACGACAAGCGGTCCGACGGCCGATCCGAAGGTTCGTGAAGCCATTGATATGGCCATTAACAAAAAAGCGCTGATCAGCAGTCTCTTTGAAGGTGATGGCAAAGAAACCTTGACGCCGATTATCCCGGGTGTTTTTGGAGCCAAGCCGGATTTATTCGGAAAGTCGAACTACAATCCGGAACGGGCTAAGCAATTGTTGAAAGAAGCGGGTTACGAGAAAGGACTTACTATCAGCTTTACCGGATCGGTAGGTAAATCGTTGAAGGATAAGGAAACGTCGGAATTGATTGCTGCGATGCTGGAAGAAGTGGGTATTAAGGTAAAGATGGAAATTCTCGAGAGCAGTAAATTTAACGATAAACGCAATGCAGGCACTACCGGAGATATGTTCCTAGTCGCTTACGCCAATTCCATGTTCGATGCTGCCCTGCTATATAAACGTCTGAATCCGGATACGGGATACAACAATCCTGAGGTAACGAAGCTGTTAAGTGACGCGGAAAAAAATATGAATCCTGGAGAGAGGGAAAAGCAGTATCAGCAAGTGCAGGACATCTTGGCGAAAGATCGTCCTCAAATTTATTTGCTGCAATTGGGAGCTAATTATGGTATCAACAAACGCATTAACTTTACTCCTAGAATCGACGAAATTACATATGCGGATGACATTACTTTGAAGTAGGCCTAAATCTAATTTTGTACAAGGGGTCTCCATTGAGGGACCCTTTTCTCGGCACGTAGGAAGATATAAGTTCGCTAAAGCGATAAAGCATAGCGGGGAACGTTCCTATTGGCGCCTCATTTCATAGATGAACTGGGAGGTAGACCGTGAGGCAATACTTATTGAAATCGATTTTGCAGTTCATTCCCGTGTTGTTTTTAATCTCCCTCATTGTTTTCTTGCTTGTGCACGTTTCCGGGGATCCAGTAACGCTGATGCTTCCGGATACGGCAACAGCGGAGGACCGTGCGGCTTTGACCGCAGCTCTTGGCTTGGATCAACCGTTATATATTCAGTACTTCAAATTTATAGGTCAATTGGTGCAGGGTGATTTCGGCAAATCGTTTCGTTATAATGAACCCGCATTGCCCATCGTATTGGATCGTCTCCCGGCTACATTCGAATTGGCTGCTGCAGCCATGGTGGTTGCAACGATTATCGCGATTCCGCTAGGCATTATTTCGGCGACCAAACGAAATTCGTTCTGGGACGTGTTAGCTACTGGGGCAGCGGTGCTCGGCAAGGCGATGCCGCATTTCTGGCTAGGCATTATGTTTATTCTTTTGTTTTCCGTCAAATTAGGTATGTTTCCGGTTTCCGGTCGCGGTACACTGCTGCACTTAGTCTTGCCGGCGGTAACGCTTGGAACCGGTATAGCGGCCGAAATGACTCGGTTGATCCGCTCCAGCATGCTGGAGATTTTGGGACAAGATTACATTCGAACCGCAAGAAGTAAAGGATTGGCTGAAAAATTGGTTATTTACAAGCATGCATTCCGTAACTCATTAATTCCCGTTGTGACAATTATGGCCTTGCAAATCTCCACTCTAATCAGTGGGGCATTGATTACGGAGACAATCTACGCTTGGCCGGGCATGGGACAATTGATTATTCAAGCGGTCAATACCCGCGATATGGCGATCGTGCAAGCAGCTGTTTTTGTCATTGCGTTATTGGTTATTATAAGCAACATGTTGGCGGACCTCATTTATCGCATCCTGGATCCGCGCATTAAAATCAGTTAAACGCCGGAGGTGAGCGTAAATGAGCGTATCGATCGAAGCAAAGAGCGGACAGGTTCACACAGGACAAGTAACGAAGCGGGCAGGCAAGCTGCCGCGTATCGTCCGCTCACTGTTGAAGAGTAAGACGGGAACCATCGGATTCATTATAATCGTCGCCGTCGTGTTCATGGCGGTGTTTGCCGGAGCGATTGCTCCCCATGACCCTGCAAAAACTAATGCGGTCAAACGATTACTGCCCCCAATGTGGATGGACAAAGGGTCTGCGGATTACCCATTGGGTACGGATAATCTCGGTCGGGACGTACTTAGCCGTATCATTTACGGTTCGCAAGTATCCTTGCTCGTCGGTATTTGTGCTGTAGCCGTTGCCGGAACGATCGGCGTGATCATGGGGCTTGTTTCCGGTTATTACGGGGGATGGATCGATAGGGTTATTATGCGAACCGTTGATGCTTTCTTAGCGATTCCCAACATTTTATTCATGCTGGTCATCCTGGCGGTTCTAGGTCCTGGATTGTTTTCACTGATATTCGTTCTGGGGGTAACCAATTGGGTCAAGTATGCCCGTATTATTCGCGGGGAAGTGCTGAGCGTTAAAGAACGCGATTATGTGAAGGCCGCTCGTTCCGTGGGGTCGCGTGATGCTCGGATTATATTCAAACACATTCTGCCTAATGTAATCTCATCTTTCATTGTTGTATCCACTCTCAGTATTGCTACTACCATCATTTTAGAAGCATCTTTAAGCTTTTTGGGGCTGGGTATTCAACCGCCGACCGTTACGTGGGGCGGCATGCTGAGCGATGGCCGACAGTACCTTGCCACAAGCTGGTGGGTTGCCACGTTTCCCGGCGTCGCTATTACGATAACTGTATTGGGGATCATTTTCCTGGGTGACTGGCTGCGCGATATTTTGGACCCACGGATGAAAACGAAAGAATCTTGATTAGCGACAAGTAAAGAATAGAGGTGAAACAGGTGGCACCACTGCTGGAAGTTAAAAATTTGCAAACTCATTTTAAAACCGAAGGCGGCGTCGTCGCTTCCGTCAATGGAGTTTCGTTCGCTGTTTCCAAAGGGGAGACGTTAGCCATCGTCGGTGAATCCGGGTGCGGAAAAAGCGTCACCTCGCTCTCCATTATGAGGCTCGTCGCTTCCCCGGGAAAAGTAGTTGGCGGGGAAATTTTATTGGATGGCGAGAATTTGCTCAACAAGAGCGATAAAGAGATGCGCAAGCTGAGAGGTAATAAAATCTCGATGATTTTTCAAGAGCCCATGACCTCCTTGAACCCTGTGTTTACGATTGGGAACCAGCTGGGCGAGGTGTTTCTTAATCATCAGGATGTTGATAAGAAGCAGGCGAGGGCCCGAAGCATCGACATGCTGGACAGTGTCGGCATTCCACGGGCGGACAAGATCGTCGATTATTACCCTCACCAGCTTTCCGGCGGAATGCGGCAAAGAGTAATGATCGCCATGGCGCTGGCCTGCAATCCTTCGTTATTGATCGCGGATGAGCCGACGACCGCACTCGACGTAACCATTCAGGCGCAAATTCTCGAGCTGTTGAAAAGCTTGAGCAAGGAACGGGATACAGGAGTCGTGCTGATTACCCATGATCTAGGCGTCGTAGCGGAAATGGCGGACCGGGTTGTCGTCATGTATGCCGGAGAAGTTGTGGAAGAAGCCGATGTGTTCAATTTGTTCGCGAATCCGAGACATCCTTACACGAAAGGCTTGTTAGGCTCACTGCCTAAAATCGACGAACAATGTGAAGAACTTGACTCCATTTACGGTTCAGTACCGAATCCGCTCCAGATGCCGAGCGGTTGCACGTTCCATCCACGATGTCCCATTGCGACTGAGCAATGCAAGTCCAAGAAACCGTCGCTCGAACCGGTTACCGACCAGCATTGGGCACGTTGCTTTTATAGTAAGGAGTGATTCGATATGAGCCAAACGAGCCGACCGTTATTGGAGGTAAAAGGATTAAAGAAACATTTTCCGTACAAGCAGGGCTTGTTCTCCCGCCAAACGGGTTTTGTACGTGCAGTGGACGGCCTTGATTTTACCGTTAACCGTGGAGAGACACTTGGGATTGTAGGTGAGTCCGGCTGTGGGAAGTCAACCGCGGGACAGCTCATCTTGCAGTTGCTGGAGCCGACAGAGGGCGAGATTTGGTTTGAGGGAAGAAATCTGGCCTCCCTCGACAAAGAGGATGTGCGTAAAGTCCGTCGCAATCTGCAGATCATATTCCAGGATCCGTATTCATCCCTTAATCCAAGAATGAAAGTGGAAGACATTGTATCCGAGCCGCTCGAAGTTCATGGCTTGTACAAAGGCAGTGCATTGAAGAAGAGAGTCGTGGAATTGCTTCGGCTGGTCGGTTTGGACGAGCATCATATGTCGCGTCATCCCCATGAATTCAGTGGGGGGCAGAGACAGCGAATAGGAATTGCCAGAGCGCTTGCGTTGAATCCGAATCTGATCGTATGTGACGAGGCGGTATCGGCTTTGGATGTGTCCATTCAATCGCAAATTTTGAATTTGCTCAAGAAGCTGCAGAAGGAACTACAGCTGACCTATATTTTTATTGCGCACGGTTTACCGGCCGTGAAACATATTAGCGATCGCATCGCCGTCATGTATTTAGGCAAAATTGTCGAGCTGGCTGACCGCGACTCTTTATTTGCCAACCCAAGGCACCCATATACGCAAGCGCTGCTATCGGCCGTTCCGAACCCTGATCCGACTCAGCGGAAAGAGCGTATTATTTTGCAGGGCGATCTTCCTAATCCAGCTAATCCTCCACAGGGCTGCAGCTTTCACACGCGCTGTCCATATGTACAGGATCAATGTCGTAAGGAAGCACCTAAGCTCCAGCCGCAAGCCAATGGGCATTTGGCGGCATGCCATTTTCCGTTATAATTGAGCTAAGGATAATTATTCATCTGCTAGCCCGCATTTTCAATAAAGGAGTGACGAACTGATGGAACCCAAAGACATGACGACAGATGAGAATACTAAGCTTCAGGCGTACCTCACTGTCCTTACCGCTTACCAACCGCAAGTGATTCCAGGGCGCAGCCGGATCACATTTCTAACGAAAAAAACCGGCCTGCCTCAGCTCTGGAGCTGGGATGCAGAGACGATGCGCTCCGAGCAGGTCTTGGAGCTGCCGGATCGAGTGATGGACGTCAAGCATTCTCCGTGCGGTTCCCGAACTGTGATCGGTATGGACCATAAGGGGAATGAGAAGCAGCAGCTCTATGTGCTGAATAATGAAACATTAACCGTTCAGGAGCTCATGGTATCGCCGCAGCATTTTCACATTCTTGGAGGCTGGTCCCCGTGCGGGAAGAAAATCGCGTTTGCCAGCAACCGCCGGGGTCCCGGACTTTTCGATATTTATGTGCAGGATGTGGAGACGAAGCAAGCGGATGTGGTTTACCGGCATGAGGGAAGATGCGTTCCGCTGTGCTGGCTTCCCGATGGCAGCGGACTGCTGATTTTGACTGATGTGACCAATGTCGTGCAAGGCCTGTATGTACTGGATCTAAGTAATGGTGAAGTTCGCGAAATCGGTGTCGAGGGAGCGGGCGACTATGCTTCTGTGCAAGTTGCTAAGGACGGCACAGGGTATCTGGTGACCAATGCCGCAGAAAATACGATGGCCTTGTACCGCTTTGACACGGATCGAATGGATGCCGCTATGCTTGTTCATGTTCCAGAATGGGATATCGAAGAGGTGAAGCTGTCACCTGACGGCAAAAGGATCGCATATACCGTTAATGAAGGCGGTATTTCCGCATTAAAATTGTATGAAGTAGGGAACGGGACTTCCACAGCAGTGGAGCTGCCACGCGGTGTTATTCAATCGCTATCTTGGCTAAGCGACGGGGAGCTGATCTTCGCTCTCAAAAGTCCGGTGCTTCCAGGAGACATTTGGCGGTACAGCCTGAAGGATGCAGCATTCCAGCGGATTACCTCTTTCGGGGTGTCGGAGAGCATCGAGCATCTGTGGCAGGAGGCTGAACTGTACTCGTTCTCCTCATTTGACGGGGTTCAAGTACCCTACTTTTATTATCGGCCTCATCGTGCGGAGGGCAGTGGACTTGCGAAAGACCGTAAGGCACCTACGGTAGTCTACGTGCATGGCGGGCCAGAATCGCAAATACGATTCGATTTTCATCCGGTAATTCAATATTTGGTAGGCCAAGGCTTTAACGTAGTTACACCGAACGTTCGAGGCAGTATGGGATACGGTAAAACGTATTTGAATCTTGATAATGCGAGAAAGCGGATGGACGCGGTTGCCGATTTAGCTTGGATGGTGAAGGATCTGGAGCAGTTTGAGACCATCGATACCGACAAAATCGGCATTATGGGACGGAGCTACGGAGGATTTATGGTGCTGGCTTCATTAACGCATTATCCGGATTTATGGGCAGCCGGAGTCGACATTGTCGGTATTTCTCACTTCCGTACGTTCTTGGAAAACACAGGAGAATGGCGTCGGAAATTACGTGAATCGGAATACGGTACGTTGGCTGATGATTCGGACTTTTTCGAGGAAATCGCCCCTCTCAATCATTCACAGAATATTAAAGTTCCGCTGCTCATCTTCCACGGCCGCAATGATACGCGTGTTCCGGTCAGCGAGGCCGAGCAATTGTATGCCGATATGCGGGAGAGAGGCCAGGAAGCCGAACTAGTCATCTTCGAGGACGAAGGACATCAGACGGAGAAGATGGAGAACCATATCTCGATGAATACGAATATCGTCCACTTTTTCCGGAGAAATCTGGAACAATAATATGAGTAAAGCTGGCCACCTTGCGGAGCCAGCTTTTTATATTTTGCTATAACCTTTCGGCATGCTCTTAAAAATCTCACTCAGCTGCAATAGCGCGGATTTCTGCCAGCACAGCTTCATCGAGAGTGATATCGGCTGCTGGCAGCACGCCGAGAATATGGCTCGGCTTACGCACGCCAACGATAGCGCTAGTGAGCGCCGGATGGGCAAGCACATAAGCGATGGCAAACTGTGGCACGGTCAGATCGTATCGAGACGCGATAACTCTCAGCTTCTCTACCCGGTCGACGTTTTTTCTTAATCCTTCGCCGGTATGCGCAGCGTTGCGCGAACGCCAGTCATTGGACGGGAACGTCGTGTCATAGGTGTAATTGCCAGACAGCAATCCGGAGGTCAGCGGGCTGTAGGCGACGACGCCTATGCCGCGCTCCAAGCAGAACGGCAGCAGCTCTTTTTCTGCAGCAGGTCTCAGTATAGAGTAGGGAGGTTGGAGGGAATCCACATGCCGTACGGCTAGCGATTCCTCAAGTAAGGAGACATTGTAGTTGCTCACTCCGACATAACGGATCTTGCCGTCTTGAACCAGCTTGTCCATGGCCCGCATCGTTTCTTCTGCAGGGGCGTTAGCATCGGTATCCGGCCAATGCATTTGGTACAGATCGATATAATCGGTCCCTAGTCGGCGCAGCGAGGCCTCGGCTTCACGAATGACAGAATCGTAGGTTCCGTTCTTGGAGATCACATTATCTTCATTCCAGACTAACCCGCATTTCGTTGCCAGCACTACTTTATCGCGGCTGCCCTTCAGGGCTTTCCCCATAATCTCTTCAGAGTAGCCAAGCCCGTACACGGCGGCGGTATCATAAAAGGTGACTCCCGCATCAAGCGCTGCTCGTACGCTTTCGATGGACGATTGATCGTCCTGATCACCCCAGGCGCTGGCCCAACCGGCACCTCCTATAGCCCAAGAGCCGAAACCGATAACGGAGATTTCCGGTCCATTTTTTCCAAGCTTACGGTATTTCATCGATCAGTCACGCTCCTTGTTTAATTAGATATAGTCACTTTTCGTATCAAAGATCCGGTCGTCGAACTGCGGATTCCAATGCTTGAAGGTGGTAGTCAGGTTGTAGCGCTCGCCGCTTTCAGCTGATTGATACGCTCTGAACATAATTTCATGCACATGCAGTTGCAGCTGCGCAGATTGCTTGGGCTGCTGTTCAGTGCGCAGACAATGGACGAAGTGGCTCATAATATTGGCCTCCGAGCTTTCGGACGGCAGCAGCTTGGGGATATAACAGCCTTCGATGCCGCGCCATGTCGCATGCTCTGCATCCGGAATCGGAGCTCCTGGAGAATGAATGACGAGCGGGAAGCCGCTGTCGTTAATGGCAATCGTTCCTTTTCGCCCATAAATAACGGTGTTATTCATGGAGAAGGAGGTGCCCCACAGGGTCCGCACAATAGCCTGTTGACCTCCGGGGAATGTGACGATGACTGTGACATTGTCGTCAACGTCACTGTTAACTCTTTTGCCATCTTTGACAATCCGCTTCGGAATTAATGTGTTCACTTCCGCCACGACGCTTTGGGCAGGTCCCAATAAAGAAATCAGGCGGCTTACCGGATAAACCATACAATCGAGGATGGCACCCCCGTGGGAGATTTCCCGATTGTAATACCAGTTATCCCGGCCGGGTCCGGGGATGTTAAGCTGTACGTCGGCTCCGGTAATTTTACCTATTACGGACTCATTCAAGTAGTGCACCGCTGTCATAAAAGCCGGGTTCAGATCGTAGGGCAAGCTCATAAAAATGCGGTTTTTCGCCTCAGCGAGAGCGACCATCTGTTGACAGTCCTCGAAGCTGGTGGCCATCGGTTTTTCATTAAGGACATGGAGCCCTCGCTCCAGCGCAGCTAATACCACTTCCGCATGCACCGAGTGCGGTGTCGTCACAACAATGGCATCAAGCTCTTCCTGATCCATCATCGTTATGTAATCATCATACCAACGAGCAATATTATATTTGCGTGCTTTGGCTTCCGCATTGTCCATATGTCTGGCACATGTTGCCACGAAGGTAACTTGCTCGAGTCTAGCCGCCTGCTCGAAAAAGCGGTTGCTGATGTCTCCACTGCCAACCATGCCCAGCTTTAAAGGTTTCATAATGGCCTCCTTGATAGGACGGATATAGTGCTTTATTAGTGACGGTCTTGTTATTTCGGAAAATAAGGCGCGCGTTTCATATAGATGCTTTCGATTTTTTCTACAATAGGGGCGTCTTTCTCGCTTTCCTGCTTTACTTGCTGCCATTCAGGATCATTGCGGAAAGCTTCCCATTTCCGATTCCTCTCATCCATATCCGCGTATTCCATGACATAATAGAGGCGGTTATGCTCGTCATCCAGATCCTTCCAGAACTCAATCACCTGCATGCCGTGCTTAGCGAAAATACGCAGGGTGAAGTTAGCGAATCGGTCGTTAATAGCCTGCATTCTTCCAGAATGCATATGATAAATTCGTAGCTCATACAACAAAAGGATCATACCCCTTTCCATAAACTATCTTACATTATAAGCGACTTTATCTGTGTCGGAAATGACTGAATATTTTGAAACTTAGTTTCGTCAAGTTTACTATCTTACTCCAGGGTAATGAAATAGAGTAACCATTTACACACAAAGGCGGATGCTATGATATACCCAAAGTATCCGAGCTATCTACATGGCTGGCAGCAGATCATTATTTTGTTGATATAAGTTCACAAGCCTCTTATCGATTCTTTAAATCAATGAAGGAACGTTAAAAAAAGCTAGAGGTTCCCAGCCTGTGAAAAGCTGCCCTCTAGCTTCATACCCATGAGAAGAGGAACGGACGCACCCAATACTCCCCCTACCAGGCCATCAATCGTGATTCGTTACTTGAAGATTAAATTCTATTGGTGGTTTCTTCTGCCGAAGCAGCGATCGCTTCACTCTTTGCAGGTGAAACCCGATTCGAGCTGTATACCGCAAAGCCCAGCATCGTAGCCAGCAGAATGCCTCCGCCGGTATAGAAGGCTGCCGTGAGGCCAAACGCCTGACCCAACAGACCGAACATGGCTGGAGCCGTCATTTGAGATAGACGATTCGTCAAGAGGCGCAGTCCCAGCACTTTGCCGCGCTCAGTTTCCTTCGTTTCCTCTACCATAATCATAATCGTGACCGGCAAATTCATACCGATGGAGCTGCCTAGCAGAAAGGTAAGGATGGCGATCCCGATAAAGTGCAGGGAAGCGACAGGAATGAAGATCAGGCAGACGGAAGCGATGCAGCCGGCGAAGATAAGAATGGTTTCTAACGTCGCCAGCTTCATCAGCCGCCCGAGCAAAAAGCGTGATACAAACCCGGACAACCCCATCAGTGAGATTATCGAAGAGATGACGAAGGCGGAGTAGCCGTGACTGTTCAGGTAGAGCGGAATAAAGCTTCCGTATAGCGCTTGAATGAACATGATCAGAAACGTGCCGACTAAGCCAAACTGAACCCCACGGTGACGCGTCAGATGAATGCCGCTCACATAACTGTTCAGCATTTCTTTAGGTTGAAATAGTTCCTTTGTTTTGCCCCGCGTACCGGAATCGCTCGGGTTTCGGATTAGTAGAATCAGGATGTAACAAATGACGCATACCACAAGCGACGCCATAAAAGCGGACCGATAGCTCCACAAGGAGGAGCCGAAATAGCTTACTACTACTCCACCAAGCAGGGGGCCCACCATATTGCCGGCTGAGTTCCACATCGAGAAACGATTAATATTTTTGTTGCGCAGCGCTTTGTCCTGCTCCCCATCCGATGCCAGCACTTGAAGCGAAGAAGCCATAATAATCATACTAGTCCCAAGGAGTACTTGGGAGATCGCAAGAATGGGCAAGGTCGTGCTGAAGGATGTTAGCCCCAAGGAAACGATAAGCAGCAGACAGCCTATCTTCGTCATCTTCATTGGACCGAGCGTATCAATCATTTGACCGATCGGCATGGCGATAAACATAGGCACCAGCGCTCTAAGAGTGACAATCAAACCGATTAATGCCGTAGATGCGCCCAGCGCTTCCGCGTACAAGGTAAAAAACGGCTGCGCCACCGACATCACTCCGAAAAAAATACCGCCGCCATAAATCCCGACTGCCCGCACCGCTTTTTCCATATTCATAGCAAGTCACCTTTCTTTATCTTGTATCTATCTCTTGTATTGGTGAGCTTATAGGTATATCCTACAAAGGAAAATCCCCGTAGTTTATATACTATGAAGGATGAGAAGACAAGTAAATGATCGAAAATGAATGACCTTATTCATTTTTTGAATATCCTTTAGGCGGCTTCAGCTGCTAAATAGATGATCGGATTATTTCGGGAAAGGCGGCGTCACATGACATTCGATCAAATTCTAACCTTCGTGACCATATATCGTACAGGGAGCATATCGAAAGCAGCCGAGAAACTGTACCTGCCTCAGCCTACTGTTTCACATCGAATTAAGCAGCTGGAGAGAGAACTCGGCAAGCAGCTTCTTATACGAGTGAACGGAACGGTCCGGCTATCACAGGAAGGCAATGCTTTCCTGCCCCATGCCTTAAGTGCACTGACCTCGCTTGACCAAGGCCGTGAGGCCGTCGAACATCTGAAGCAGGGATTGACCGGTACGCTGTCTCTGGGCTGTAACAACTCCTTTGCAGGTACGATTCTGCCTCCTATTCTGGAGAGCTTCATGGCTGTACATCCGAGCATCGCGCTGAAGGTACATTGCTACTCTACAGAAGAGCAGATCAAAATGCTCAAGAGCAAGCATATTCAAATCGGCATTACCCGCTATACAGCCAATGACCCTGGCATTACCTTTAAGCTGCTCTACGCTCACTCGGCCTACGCCGTTATCTCAAAGGAACACTCTTATGCAGGACGGGATGCGCTCAGCTTGCAGGAGGTACTAAAAGAGAGGCTTATTCTCTATGAAGCCGAGAGCCTCTATCGGAAAAAAATCGACATGACCTTCAAGGATTTGAATATGCTGTACGACCCGCATTATGAAACGAATAATTTGCAGCTAATCAAATTTTGGATTAAAAGCACGATGGGTATTTTCCTGTCCTGTCCACTGTATATGCAGACGGAGATCGAGTCAGGAGAGATGGTCGCGATTCCGATCGAGCACAACCCGTTCCCGCTGAATCAAATCTTTCTCATGTACAGGGATGAGAATTTGAACAGCCTGGACCGCTTATTTATGCGTCATGTTGAGCGGCATATGGAGGATTTTCATTCGGTGGAGTAGCCTTTTCGTACAGTCTAGGTAGTACATAATTGTAATATAATGGTAATAGTGATAAAAGACGGGGGAGGGGTGATATGAATAATGGGGTTGTTTTTAACTATGAATAAATAGGAATCCTTCATCCGCATGGCCGATCCCACTCACCCCCTAACCCGGCTAGGCGAAACCCCGAACTGCCTCGTAAAAGCCCTCGTAAACGAAAAAAGATCAGGATACCCAACCGTCAGAGCGATCTCCGTAACCGATAGTGACGTCTGCTTCAGCAGTTGGGTCGCTTTGTCCAGTCGAACATTTTGCAAATATTTTACGGGCGGGACGCCGACGTGTTCCGTGAAGGTTTTGGAGAAATGCGTGCGATGGATGCTGACGTAGGCTGCGATATCGTTGACGGTGATTTGCTCGGCGTAGCAAGTGTGAATGAAGTCCAAGCTTTTTCTCAACCAGAAATCCGGTGTGCGAGGGGCTGCTGTAGGTACTTGCTCAGGAATGAACTTAGCGAAAATACGGTACATGAGGCTGTTCCAGAGTACCAATTGCTTCTTGGTCAGGTTCTTGGGCATTTGGGTCATTTGGTGGAAGATCGATTCCAAATCGGGATCGATGACTTTGCGTTGATAGGTGTTGTCCGGTGCGAATCCGGCCATCGTCATTAATTCCGGTACCTGGCTGCCGTTGAAGGCAAACCAGATCATCTTCAAGCGGGATTCGGAAGGAGCGACCCGATACGTATAGGACGTATGGGGGAACATGCAGAACATATCGCCTTTGCCTAGCTCCACCTCATTACCACCGTATATAAACTGGATACGTCCTTCCCTTACAAAATGTATAGTGTAATGCGCCTTCTGCCGAGGGCCATTGCTGTAATCCGGCTTAGCGATGTTATGTCCCATATGTAGAAGGAAGAGTCCGCTGCTCTTGTCGAAGGCATCGGTCTCATGAATCCATCTTTCGGCGTATTCGTGGGTGTATTCTTGCATCGAAACCACCTGCCGTTTCTTGAATAATCCGCACTGTAAGCGCTTTATATTCACATGATAACTTACTTTTCTTTTTTCTGGAAGTACTTAATCTAAACTACATAGTTCATCTGCTGCACGGGTCCACCTTTACAATTCTTTAATCGTTTCCCTACAAATTGCTAAAAAACAGCCTACCATTTGATATTCCTAACCGCCACGGATATGACGGATAATGAGGACAGTAATTCACTTCTGTATAGAGGAGCTTGGTCCATGAAAACAAAGCTCGCACTCGTTTGTGGAACCGTATTCACCCTGTTGGCGTTGGCGGCATGCGGAGGTCCGGAACCAAGCATGAAGGAAGGAGACAATAAGCCGAAGATCAAAGATCCTGATCCGGTGACGTTGAAGCTGTTTCCTTACAATCCGATGTCGGAGTCTGACTTTAACAAGCTGATCGCAGAGCCTGTGAAGAAGAAATACCCATACATCACGGTCGAAATGCTAGCCAAAAATGCGACGCAATTCGAAAGCACGATAGCCGCCAAAGAGGATATGGATCTGATTCTGATGTGGAACGGCAATATCAATGGGAACAAGCAGTACGGTATTTTCGAGGATATGACGCCCTACGCCCGCAAGGCCGGCTTCGACTTCGGTCGGTTCGACCCGAAAGCCATGGAAACGATCAAGGAGTTGTCTGACAAAGGCGAGATCTACGGGGTTCCTTACCAAATTCAGTTTTATGCGCTCTATTACAACAAGGACTTGTTCGACAAGTTCGGAGTACCTTACCCCAAAGATGGTATGACGTGGGAGGATACGGTCGAAATCACACGCAAGATGTCCCGTATGCAGGACGGGGTGCAGTATAGCGGCTTCGATATGGACTCCCTTTCCAGATTGACGTACCCGTTATCCCTGGTTCCCGTAGACGGCAAGACCAACAAGGTATTGGTGAATAGTGACGCCTACAAGAAAGCGTTCGACTTGGGGAAGCAGCTTTATTCGAGTCCGGATAATCCAGGCAAAATTAGCACTGGTCGCTTTACGAAAGAGAAGACGCTCGCCATGGTAGGGACGGTCAATATGTTCGACCAGCTGGAGAAAACCCCGGACCTGAACTGGGATTTGGTGCAGTACCCGAGCTACAAGGAATTGCCGAACACCTACGGGATGTACGACCTGAATGTGGTTATGCTAACCAGCACGAGCAAGCATAAGGAGGATGCGATGAAAGTCGTTGAGGTGTTCTTATCGGATGAGGTACAGAGTCTAAGCTCAAGCATGGGCAAGCTTTCCGCATTGTCCAATCCGGAGATTAGGAAAACGTTCGGTTCCGGTCTGCCTATGCTGAAAGGGAAAAACTTACAGGGCATTTTCAAAAGCAGCCCGGCTTACGCCCCGCCGTTCTCGATGTACCACTCCAAGGGAAATGAGATTTTGAAAAAGACGTTCCTCGACTACATCGCCGATAAAAAGGACGTTAACACGGCCTTACGGGAGGCGGAGGAAGAACTTACCCGATATATTCAGTCGCAGGGAACGAAATGATTCAGGAGGATAATCTACAATGAATATTTCCACATCGTTAAATGTGTTCGGAACCGATTACGAGCAAGCGATCCCCGTCTGCAAAGCAGCAGGCTTTGAAGCACTGGATTTCAATTACTGGGATCATCAGAAGGACGTTATGACCAAGACCTGGGAGGAAGAAGAGGCATGGGCGCATCGCATTCGCCAGGTAGCGGACGAGAACGGCCTGCGTTTTACTCAAATGCATGGGCCGGTGCATGGACGATTGTTCCAGCAAATGGTGCCAGGGCTTGATACGGATTCGTTCTTGACTCTTGCCAAAAGGTCGCTAAAAACAGCCTCCATTCTCGGGGTGCCATGGGTCGTCTTTCACTCCAGCGGTGTCTCGGTAGAGGGGGAGTCGAACCGTGAGGCGAAGGAGTTTAATGTGAAGTTTTTTCAGCAGCTGTTTCCTAGTATGGAACATACGGGAGTCGGCATTGCTTTGGAAAATTTTTATGACCGTCCGGCTCGGGCTCATGCGGTCCGTCGAACGTATTGCGCGTTGTTCGATGAGCTGATAGAGCTGATCGATGCGCTCGATCATCCGTTGATCGGTGGCTGTCTGGACACAGGCCACGCGCATGAACAAGGAATTCATCCGAACGAAATACGCAAATTCGGCAATAGGCTCAAAGCGACTCATATTAATGACAACGATGGAGTGCAGGATCAGCATTTGCTCCCTTTTCAAGGATCAATTCAATGGGCTTCGGTAATGTCGGCTCTTCACGATATAGATTACAAGGGAGATTTGACTTATGAGACACATCAATCGATTCGTGTTCTGCCGAATGCTCTGCGGGAAGAGGGATTGCGCTACGCTGTAGCGATTGGCCAATACTTGATCAGACTGAAAGGAGAGCTTACAGGAGCATGAAGCTGATAGCGGTGGATTTGGATGGAACGTTGCTTGGGGGGACGGTCGGCAGATATGGATTCAAATCATCTGGGGTGGAAGCCTTGCGTCAGGCGGCAGCTCGCCAAATGCATATTGCGATCGTAACAGGCAGGGATTTGCCGTTCATTATGGAGCTGCTTCATCGTGAAGGGATTGTTCCGGAAAAGGAGGGCTGGCCCCAAGTTATCGTATCCGAGGAGCGCTTGATTCACTTGCTGGATGATGAGGGCAAGTACAAGCCGGAGACGGAGTGGAATGAAGAGGTGGAACGCATCGAAAGATCACATTTCACTGACATTATGCCTGGCGTCTCCGCTTTACTGGAAGGCAAGCTGTCGCAGATCGATACTGCCTCTCGGCGGTGTGAAGAGGCGAAAGAAGCAGGCAGAGGTTTCGTGGAGGTGCTGTTCAGCAGCGCCGACACAGCCAGAGCAGGCGAGACGGTTATAGCCGACTGGCTGCTCCAAAGCAAGCTGCCGTACTATACGGTGCGCAATGTTGCGGGTGTGTGCGTTCGCCACTCGACAGTGGGCAAAGGCCCTGTGTTGGCTCAAGCGTGTCAAACGCTTGGAATTCCCACGGAGGAGGCACTCGTCATAGGAGACAGCTGCAATGATCTATCCATGCTGGACGGGGGCTTCGGGTTCAGGGCTGCCGCTCCCGGCAATGCCGAAGAGGAGGTGAAGGCCCGAATTCACCCCACACGCGGTTATTTAGCAGCAGGCACCTTTGGAGATGGTGTTGCGGAGGCTGTTTATCACGTCTTCAGAGAACTACAGAAGTAACTTGACTTGTTGAGATTACCTTTACTAAATCTTGGGAGGGATAGTAATGGATAAGAACAAAGATTCCGAAGAGAAGGACAAAAGGATGAGTCGTCGGGAAGTGCTGACGGCTATCGGGATGACAGGCGCTGCTGCCATGACCGGCGTATTGCTGAACAATGGCGTAGCCAACGCTTTGACTGGCAATCAGCCGTCTGTTACGGATTCGGTATACGGGTCAACCAACGCTCAGCTTCTTAGTACTGTAGATGCGGATGATGTTTCCTTCCTGCAAGCAGCAGGCTTGACCACCCGTACGGCTGGGGACAAGCTGCGCGAGTGGGTCAGCATCAAGGATTTCGGGGCCGTCGGCAACGGCACTACGGATGATTCAGCGGCTTTCCAGGCGGCGATTGCTTATGCGGAGAGCAAGGCGGTCACGAATCCTGCCCCAGGATCGACGGGAAGCAAGCTCGGCCGAGTCAGTCTGTTCCTGCCACCGGGTTCCTACCTTATCACACAGCCGGAATCCCTGCTGCGAAGCAGCTACACGACGAGTACGGTGGGATTGCATATCCAGGGTGCCGGATCAGGCATTACCCAAGTCATTTACAGCCCCTCTGCTACAGGAACGTATTTGGCCAACAACAATAACGCTTGGCAGTTTTGCTCCATCTCCGATATTGAATTCTACTCTACCAGCACAAGCAATCATTTTATGCGGTCCTACTCGACAGGTCAGCCGCAGAGCTGGACGTTCGAAAGGATTCGCTTTCGCGGAAGCTGGGGGTATACGTTCCATTTGGAAGGTACGGACACGAACAGCGAAATGAACTGGCGTGAAGTGGATTGGGCGGGAACCTGCACGAAAGGTGTCTACGTTCCCTCGGCTGGGGGCTCGGACCAGTTCTTGAACTACAACTTCTATTCCTGCAACTTTGAGGTGCAGGAAGGAGACTTTCTCCATTTCGAGAAAGGCGGCAATATTACCGTATGGGGCGGAAGCTACATTCACATAGGAGCAAATGCAGGCACATTTTTCAAATTGCTCGGTGCTACGCATTCCTATGGTGTGGAACGTTTTCTATGTATTGGTTCGAGAATGGAGCATCGCAACGCCAACAGCAAGCTGATCTATTGCGAGTGGAGCGCCGGCATCGTCTCGTTTGTTAATGTAGACACTTCGAGCTCGGTCCCCTTGCGTGCCGCCACGGAGCTGGTTGCAACGTTCTACAGCAACAATACCAAAATGCCCATCATCAAATTCGATAACTGCCGGCTGCTCGGCAAGCACGAATACATGTATAGGGTCAACAGCTTCCAATACCCTCACAATATCGTCTACGAAAACTGTGAAATCAACCAGCATACGAGTCCATCCGACTTTATCGTGTTTACGGCGGAAGGCGGGAATACGAATGCAGGCGGAACGCCGACGATTCATTTTACGAATACGCGGGGGCAGGGCGATCCTTCCCGCAAATCATGGGAATGCGATTACGGCTTCCAGAAAAGCTCCTTCGGCATCACCAAACGAACTGCCATTTCGGTGAAACGAGCCGACGGCAAATTCCCGTATTCAGCCTCGACGACGATAGGGTTCTATGTGCCGGTCAATGCCCGTATCGTTAACATCTTCTTGCAGTCGCCTGCAGGGGCTGTAACCTCTACAGGTGCGGCAACCTTTACGGTACAAACGACGGAAGCTACGCCTTCTGTGTTGGCTACGTTAACGGCAGCGAATCATTCCCAGGGGTTTCTTTTGAAGCAGGATCTCTATTTCCGCTGTGATACAGCTGAGAGATGCAGTCTTCAGCTCGTGGCGGGCTCGAATGTGACGCAGGCGAACCCGGAGGCAGAATGTATCGTAGAGTATATCGGATAGTCTAGCTCAAAGGTTCGTTTGCTGCTTAATAAAAGTATGATTTGGAGCACTTGCCCTTATAGGCAGGTGCTCTTTTGAGCTTAGGCTTCATGACCTATCGAATTGTGACGAAAGTAATGCAGTTATATAACAGATCATGGTATAATTCACCAAAAGTCATAGGAACGGAGGTCTGAGCAACGGTATGGGTTATTATTTTTCGGTTTGTGCCATGGAGAGATATCAGGAGATGTACCTGGAATTTTTGCTCCAGCATTACAGTAACCTGAAGCTCCCCTATTCATTCCCTGTATCGCTTAGCTTCATTGCAAGTCCGGTACTTATGAAGAAGGATGCTATTCTATGTTTTGATGAGGAAAGTAATGAAATCGTTGGGGCGCTGGGGTTCATTTTTGGCACAGGTCAGCAGCAGTATCAGGATACGCACATCGTTCAAATCCAAATTGCCTATATTGCTGAGGGGCATCGCCAAACGCGTCTGTTCCTGGAGGGGCTTCAGTATTTGACGCAATATTTAGCTCATCTGGATGAAGGAGTTACTGAGCTTCGTTTCTGGGCGCCTGCTGATGATGGGCTGCGTAGATTGTTTGGGAAGCTGGGTGAGCTGACAGCATCCCGCGACACTGCCTTCGGGACGATAGACGAATATTGTGCTGTATTGAAGGATTGGCAGTCTTATGCTGCGAAGTATCGTCATATACACTATTTTTAATGGTTGGACAAGGGATTAAGATAGGAGGGAGGCTAGACGATGCTTGCTCATTTCAGACAGTGTGAGAGCGATGAGGATTTGGCCCGGTTTACACTGTATTTCATTCAAAATCGGAAGGACTTCACAAGTGCATTTACTTTGTACGATACGGTAGATCATGTGCTGCAGTTTGTTCAGCAATCCCATATTATATTAATTGAGGATGACGACGGGACTCTAATTGGCTGGGGTCATTATCGCTATATGGATAAAGATCACGGGGCGAACCCCAATGGAGAGATTGCTTTCGTTGACTCTGTCATAGTGAAGGAGAGCTACCGCAGCAGCCGTATTTTTATTCAAGGCTTTCGTTATTTGGCGAACCAGATGGCCGAGGAGAATCCTGAAGTAAAGCTTTTCCAGTTTCATGCCCTCTCTGAGAATCTTTATTTGAACCGGCTCTATTCCAAATTTGCTCAGGTTATAGCCACGCATGAGGGATATCATGGGACTGAAAATATATATTCAACGGAATTTTCTCAGCTCTTGCACTACTTGAATCGATAATTTGGTGAAATATGACACTGAATTGCGATTTTCGTTTGACCGGCTCAATTTCGGGTGTTAATGTAGGATTATACCATTTAATTGTAAGGAGGCGTTAGCATGTTTCCACCGATTAGCTTAGGCAGTAAAGGTAATGGTAAAGGCAATGGATTTGGCAAGTTTGAAATCCTTCTTCAGCTCAATGAACAACTAAGAACTTCTACGACGGCTACAGCACCTGCAAAATAAACAAACATGACAGCCTGGCTGAATCATACATGCCACCGACAAGCCGATGACGATTGGATTCGTTGCGGCTTATTTATTTTGTGGAGATATCAGTACATTCGACCGCTCACAGCAACTTATAATCTAAATCAGGCATATGATTTGATGAGCCATCCTCCATTAGGCTCCCCTTCACTCTTCATATGGGTTCGAATCCACGCTCCAATTTCATCCGCTCGCTGGTGGTCCTTCATAGCGAATAACGCACCGAAACGATCTTTTCCTTTTATATTCTTTTGCCCGTTAGCCAGTACGTAGAAATCCAGATCATGAACAACTCGATGAGCCCGCAGGACAGTGATTCTCTTTGTGAATGCAAACTAAAAAAGGTAAAAAAATCCTATGTGGACTCTTATGCAGGATGAAAGGTTGCAAATCAAAATGAAAATCAGGAGAGTAATTTGAAGGTACTATATAAAAATAGTACTTTTAGCTTTTCAGGAATATATTACAATAGGTATAGCAAGTTTCGACAAGCAATCATGTATCGTGGCTCCTCTATTACGTTTAATAGTGGATAGAGATGCGTAAGCATGAGGAGGTTTAAGTATGCAGATTAGAAACATTAAAATTATAGGTACAGGTAAATATTTGCCTAAACGGATCGTAACTGCGGAAGAGATGGATCAGATTCTGGGGGTTCCCGCAGGATGGGTTGAAAAAAAATCGGACGTAAAGCGTCGGCATTTCGTTGAAGATGAAACGGCCTCCCAGATGGGGGCGTTTGCTGCACAGGAGGCATTGAAACAGGCTGGCTTAGAATTCAGCGACATCGATTGCCTTGTATGCGCGAGCGGCACGATGGAGCAGCCGATTCCAAGTACAGCTGCGCTTATTCAAAAAGCACTAGGGCAGGAGCATTCCGGAGTTCCCTCCTTCGACATCAATTCAACCTGCCTTAGCTTCTTGACCGGTCTCGATGTGATGTCTTATATGGTAACTTCCGGCAGATACCGCCGCATTCTGCTGGTCTCGACGGAGATTGCCTCCATCGGACTCAACTGGTCGCATAAAGAGAGCGCAGCGCTGTTCGGCGATGGGGCGGCTGCGGTCATCATCGAAGCGGCGGAGGAGCGGGAGGGCTCTCGTATTCTATGCTCCGCTATGAAGACGTATAGTCATGGAGCCCATCTATCACAAATTCGCGGTGGCGGTACGGGAGCGCATGCCCTGTCTGCGCAGGAGGAAGAGGCATTTCTGTTCGAGATGGACGGACAGGGGATTTATAAGCTGGCATCGCGTATCCTTCCTGGTTTTGTAACTTCTCTATTAAAAGAAGCAGGGTGTACGATGAAGGAAATCCAAGTAGTCGTGCCACACCAAGGAAGTGCGATGGCCATGCGGCTGATCAGCAGGAAGCTGAATATTTCCCAGGAGCAGCTTATGTTCATTACCCCAACGCATGGTAATACGATCGCTGCCTCAATTCCAATGGGGCTGCATGAAGCCATCCGGGAGAAGCGGATCACCCGTGGTTCGAGGGTCATGCTGCTTGGGACATCGGCCGGCTTGTCGGTCGGAGGGATGATCCTTGACTATTAATGGACAGCAAGCGTCGAGTGGCAAGCGTGTTCTGCTCACCGGAGGGCGTGCGCCGGCAACCTTGGATTTGGCTCGACAATTGGCAGCGAACGGTCATTGGATCTTCATGGCAGAAAGCTGCCCAGAGCATCTGTGTCGGCAATCGAGGGCAATTCAGCGCTGTTACCTAGTGCCGGAGCCTGCGGCAAATCCTAAAGCCTATGTGGGTGCTTTGAGGCAAATTATTAATGAAGAGCGGATCGAATGGCTGCTGCCCATGTGCGAGGAGTTATTCTACGTTGCAGGCGGACTGTCGGAGCTGAGTTCACTTTGCCGTGTCTTTGTGGAACCGCTGGATAGGCTGCGGCGGCTGCATAGCAAATGGGAGTTCATGCAGCGGGTACAGAAGATTGGATTTTCAATACCTAAGACACAACTGTTAACCTCGCAGCAGGACTGCCACACATTTATGGAATACGAGGCTGAGCAGGCGAGCCTCCGGCAGGCGACGGGTGAGGCCGCTGCTGTGAAGTGGGTGTTCAAACCGGTGTTTTCCCGGTTTTCTAGTAAGGTTATTATAGCGGAAGTGACACCCGACGGATGGCAGCCACGCTTACGAATTAATACATTGCCTATATCGGCGGATATGCCTTGGGTCGTGCAGCAGTATATAGAAGGCACTGCCTATTGCAGCTACAGCATCGTCCATCAAGGACAGATGACTGCGCACGCAGTATATCCCGTGGGATTTACAGCTGGGATTGGAGCTTGCATCAGCTTCGAAGCTATTTCCCACCCATGGATCGATCGGTGGGTCGAACGATTTGTACAGGAAGAAGGCTTCACTGGACAGATTGCCTTCGATTTCATCGAAGTGGGGGATGGTACGGTGTACCCGTTGGAGTGCAATCCGAGGGCGACTAGTGGCATTCATCTTTTCAGGGTGGAAGATCGGTTGGATGAGGCGCTGTTTATGCAGGAGGTGTATCCGCAGAAGCGGGTCACTCCCCGGCCAGAGCAGAGAGCCATGATTACTGTGGCCATGGCTAGCTATGGTCTTGCAGGTTTGTTATCGTCGGGCGGGTGGCGCCGATTCCCCGATTGGATTCGATTCCTTGTGAGCGCCAGAGACGTCGTGTTTCGGCCTAGCGATCCGCAGCCTTTCTGGCAGCAGTTCCGGCTGGTGTATTGGAATGGGCGCAGGGGAGCGAAGCAACGTATTCCGATCATGGAGGCATCTACACAGGATATTGAATGGAATGGCGGTGAGATGGTTTGAAAGTATTAGTCACGGGAGGAACCGGCTTTCTGGGCAAGAGCCTATCCATTGCTCTGCATAAGCTTGGACATGAGGTTACGGCAACGGGACGGAATGAACGAATAGGGGCAGAGCTTTCGGAACGGGGAATTACCTTCATTCCATCCCGCTTGGAGGATACTGTTCAAATGGTCCGAAATTGTGAGGGGCAAGAGATGGTGTTTCATTGCGGAGCGTTGTCCTCGTTATGGGGGAGCTATAATGATTTCTATGAGAGCAATGTGACAGGGACCCGCAATGTGATTAAAGGTTGTGTTGCTAACGGAGTGGAACGGCTTATTCATGTGTCTACACCAAGCATTTATTTTGATTTCGCCGACCGATACCATATCGCTGAATCGACTCCCTTACCGCGTAAAGCGGCCAACTGGTATGCGGAGACGAAACGGCTGGCTGAGCAGGAAATCGATCAAGCATATGAATCAGGTCTCCCGGTCATGACGATTCGCCCTCGAGCTATTTTCGGGCCAGGGGACCCAACGATCATTCCGAGGCTCATTGAAGCGAATCGCCAAGGGCGGCTTCCACTGATTCGAGGTGGACAGGCTGTCGTTGATCTGACCTATATCCATAATGTCGTGGATGCGCTGCTGTTATGTATGTCCGCTCCGTCTGAGGCCTTGGGCCGAAAGTATAACATAACGAACGACGAACCGATCCGATTCATTGATGCGCTGAATTATTTATTCGAACGGCTTGGAGAACCGGTTCGGGCGCGAAGGATTCCTTATCCCGCAGCCTACATGGCAGCGGGATGTATAGAAGGACTGGCGCGACTAACCGGGAGCAGCAAGGAGCCGCTGCTGACACGCTATACGGTCGGGTTGTTAAGCAAGAGCCAGACGCTCGACATATCGGCTGCCAGGGAGCAACTGGGGTACCGTCCCCGAGTGTCGGTCAAAGAAGGGATTGACGCCTATGCCGCTTGGTATAAGGAGAACCATGATTGAAGTAGATACAGAAATTACTCTGATGGCGGCAGGGTATTGTACTCATAAAGAGAGAGTGACCATTCGCGGGGGAAGCAGTCGAACTGTCCGTTTTCCGGCTTTGTTTGCACTTATTGAGCACCCTGAGAAAGGGCACATTCTTTTTGATACCGGCTATACGGAACGTTTTTTTGAAGAAACGAGCCGTTGGCCTTATTCGTTGTACGGTCGGATGACACCGGTCTATTACACACCGCAGGATAGCGCTGTGCACCAGCTGAGGCAGCGCGGAATTGAGCCAGCGGATATTCGTTACATTATTTTGTCTCATTTTCATGCAGACCATATCGCCGGGTTACGGGATTTTCCAAATGCGGAGTTTATTTATCTTCAAGAAGCATATGAGGCTGTTCGCTATCGCAAGGGCTGGAGCGCAGTGACCGCGGGGTATTTGCCTGGACTGCTTCCGAACGACTTTGAGGCTCGTTCCGTTCCCATCGATGAGAGCTGTTTAATAAAGCTCCCATCGGAGCTTCCGTTTAAGCGGGGAATGGATATTTTCCAGGATGGCAGCGTCATTGCCGTCGATGTGCCTGGTCACGCCGCAGGCCAGATTGGGATTATGGTATCCTCGAAGAGCCATGCCTACTTCTTGTGTGCTGATGCTGTATGGAGCAGCCGTGCTTACCGTGAGCAGCTTCTTCCTCATTGGATGGCGGGATTCATTATGGCGAATCGAGTTCAATATAGGGAAACTTTTCTTAAGATACATCAGGTTTATAAGCTATGCCCGGAGCTTCGGATTGTCCCATCGCACTGCACTGAGGTGTGGGAAATGCTGGTACAAGGTGGTGACATGAGATGATGGAGAAGCTGGTCATTGTGTGGTATTACCTTCTGACCAAATACCGGATGGGGCGAACCTCGCGTGAGCGGCTAGAGCAGTGGCAGGAGAGACGCATACAACGGCATATTCAGTTCGTAAGAAGCCGGTCCGCTTTCTATAAGGAGCTATGGGGAGAACTCCCTGATAGCGATTGGAGGCAATTTCCGATTATTGAGAAATCGGAAATGATGGAGCAATTCAACCGGTTGAACACGGTTGGAGTGGACAGGGAGGAGGCCTTCGCTCTGGCACTGCAGGCCGAGGCGAGCCGGGATTTCACCCCTATGATCGGATCGATCACGATCGGTATGTCCTCGGGCACCTCCGGCAGCCGGGGACTGTTCCTGGTTAGCACCAAGGAACGTATGGCATGGGCTGGCACGGTCCTCGCCAAAGTGCTGCCCCGCTCACTGTTTCACCATGAGCGGATCGCGTTCTTTCTGCGCGCCGACAGCAATCTGTACGGCAGCGTGGGCAGCCGAAGGCTGCAGTTCCGCTTTTACGACTTGCTCGATCCATTGACCGAGCAGGTGGACCGCTTAAATCGGCAGCAGCCTACTATAATTGCAGCGCCGCCATCGCTCTTACGCGCTCTGGCCGAGGCGGTGGAGAGCGGCAGGCTGGAGATTCGGCCGCACAAAATCCTATCGGTGGCCGAGGTGCTGGACCCGTTAGACTGTGAACGAATCGAGGCGGCATTCGGGCAGAAGGTACACCAAATTTATCAGTGTACGGAAGGGTTCCTTGCTGTTACGTGCGCACATGGAACGCTGCATATCAACGAAGATATCGTTGCGGTGGAGAAGCAATACTTGGACGAGAGCCTGAGTAAGTTCGTCCCGATTATAACGGATTTTTCCCGAACGACACAGCCGATAGTCCGTTATCGGCTGAACGATATATTGACGGAGCGGGCTGAGCCTTGTCCGTGTGGGTCGCCTCATATGGCATTGGAGAGGATAGAAGGGCGCTGCGACGATCTGTTTTATCTGGAAGGCTTATTGGAGGGGGAGCTTGTACCGGTATTTCCCGATTTTATCAGCCGGGCGATTATTTCAGCATCCGCAGAGGTCGAAGAATATAGGGCTGTCCAGCATGCTCTGGATTCGGTTGAGATCTCCATAAGGCTAAAGCAGGAGAGGCACGGTAGTACAGACCCAATCCAACACAGCATCTTGGAGTCACTGAATCGGTTATGGGCTAGCGTGAACTGCAACGCTCCATCTGTACAATTCACCGAGTTGAATAGGACACTGGGCATTCAGAAGCTTAGGCGGGTGGAGAGAAGATTCAGTCCACATGGCAGAAAGGGGGAAATACTGGTTGGAACCGCGTCAACATTTACCGGCAAAGAGAAATAACGGGGATAGACTCGTAGCGGTCGTTACAGGAGCATCCAGCGGCTTTGGAATGCTAACAACGCTGGAGCTCGCCCGGCAAGGCTATCTAGTCGTTGCCACGATGCGTGATACAGCCAACAATCGCATACTAATACAGCAGGTAGGGGAAGCAAGGCTGACTGAATTCATTGAATGTATGCCACTGGATGTGACGGATCATGGCGCAATAGGAGATACCGTCAACCGAATTATCTATAAGCACGGTCAAATTGATATCCTTGTCAATAATGCCGGAATGGCCATTGGAGGCTGCATTGAGGAGATTCCAATGGAGGATTGGGAGAAGCAGATGGACGTGAATTTCTTCGGTCTGGTCGCGATGACGCAAGCGGTACTGCCATTCATGCGCGAGCGGAGGCAGGGTAAGGTGATCCAGATTAGCAGCATTAGCGGCAGACTCGGCTTCCCTGGCTATGGGCCTTATGCGGCCTCGAAGTTCGCGGTAGAGGGCTTCAGTGAAGCGCTTCGGCTCGAAATGCTTCCCTTTGGCGTACATGTGGTGCTGGTTGAACCTGGTGCCTTTAAGACGAGCATATGGAATAAAGGCTTTGATCATATGGCGGCAAGGGTTCCTGCTGATTCCCCCTATAGCCGGTATTTTAATGCCATTCTAAGATATTCGAAGAACACGGCAGATCATGCAGATGACCCTCAAGAGGTTGCGTATGCCGTTGCCAGGATTGCTCGTTCCCGGTACCCCCGACTGCGTTATACGCTAGGAAAAGGAGCGCGAATGTCCATTTTGGGCAAAGCGCTGCTGCCCTGGAAGTGGTTCGAGCGGATACTGATCAGGGAGCTGGAGAAGTGAGACGGATCAAGCATGAGCACATTCCATTTACTATCGCTACTTCCTGACGTATCTGGACGTAAGCTGAAGGAGTCCATGAACAAGTAGCTCAGGCAGCACATCGTGAATGCGTGGGGAAACCATCATCCATAAGACGATCGAGCAATGGGAAGCTTGGGCGGGTTGACGATCGATGATTATAGAATGCATTATCTCAAAAAATGATCCTTGAAGAGCTGGAGCAGCCTTGAGTTATTGGCATGTAAATAAAAAACACCCACAAAGGGTGTTGAATCTGTCGAAGAACCTGATTCCTCGAGAAATATGCGATATAAGTAAGTGGGGTATGCCTCGGAAGAGTTTACGTCCGCCTTTGAAATCCGTGAAAATACCTTAATTCTAATTCAGTTCACGGTTTCAACAGCGGCTGGAGGGGTATACCTCACTGGAGTATACTAGCAATATTTCAAGTCTTTCAGGTTTCTCGACAACGCTGAACACCCCACAAAGGGTGTTTTTTATTTTGCCATATAAAAATAGCTGCTAGAATATTCACGCCGTTAACAAAAAGACATTTACTAATCCATGAGAATTATGTAAAAATGGAGATTAATTCTGATACATCCTTGTCAGAAGAACGGAGGAACCTTTTCGCTTGGAGGAGAACGGCTTTGAACTTGAGAAAATTATGGTGGAAGCGAAAAAGCGTTGTTTTTACATGGATCATTTCTTACAGTACGGTCTTGTTTGTTCCGATTCTGATGAGTCTTATTGTGTACTGGCAGTCGAGCGAGGCTCTAAAGAGCGAGATTCATAGAGCTAACGATACACTTCTCAAGCAAGTGCGCGATACTATCGATACCCAGCTTGATCATATGCAGCGGTTGAATATGGAGGTTTCGTGGAATACGAAGCTGCAGGATTTAATGTATTCCAACCGTCCTTTTAGTGAGGCCCAATATACCGCATATCAGGTTGTCCAGGATTACCGAATGTATCAGAGCTCCTACGCCTCCATCGATGAGTTTTATGTGACTTGGGATAAGGAGGAGTCCGTGCTGCGGCCGGGAAGCGTCAGAGACTTCTTGACTGCCTTCGACACGATTCATAATACGGGCCGTATAGGGTACGAACAGTGGCTTAATACCATACGAAAAGGCAACGATTTCGTCTTACTGCCCAGAGTGGATGCCGCAGAACCCAGACAGTCTCTTGCTTATATCACGCATTTGCCGCTCGGAGCGGGAGCCAAGCCGTCAGGAACCGTTGTCATTATGGCGGATACGTCCCGATTTCTCAAAGCTATTGAGAACATCCAATGGTTCAGCTCGGGTCAGGTTTTTGTTCTGAATGAGAACAATGAGGTGCTGATCTCGAATACATCTGAAGGACTCGCTCCTTCTGCTCTTCATCAGCTCGGGAACGGGGAGAGTGGGATGTTTTATGATAAGAAGCAGAGCGGAGAAGACGAAATCTTTTATATTAAATCGGGAGTTTCTAAGCTAAAATATGTGTCCGTTATTCCTAGTCGGCTGTATTGGGAAAAGGCGGAATACGTACGGCGCTTTACCTATATTAGTATTCTCATAAGTATCGTTGGAGCGGGGCTCTTGACTTGGTTCTTCCTCCGACGCAATTATTCCCCGATTCATAGGCTTGTCCAGACTTTATCAGGCAATGGAGCTTCGATGCAGGAGCGGACGGATTGGAACGAGCTGAATTTTATTCATCGTGCTGTATCCAATACGCTGAGTGAGAAGGAGAGCATCCAACTGCAGCTGCAGAAGCAGAACCATATGCTGCGCTCGAATATGCTCACCAGACTGCTCAAAGGCAAGCTGGACAGCCATATTCCGCTGAATGAAGCGCTTAAGACGTTCCAGGTCAAGCTGCAATCGGATCGCTTTGCCGTCATTATGTTTTATATCGAGGATCATGAAGCGTTTTATTCCAGCTTTCCTGGGATGGATATGACGGAGAAACGACGTCTCCTCCAATTCATTCTCACCAACGTGGTGGAGGAGCTTGTCGGACAAAGGCATCACTACGGCTATGTAGCGGAAGCGGATGATATGCTGACCTGCATTATCAATTTTGCAGAAGAGAATGCGCAGCAGACCAAAGAGGATCTGAGCTGGATTGCTCTGGAGGCTCAGCAATTTTTGATACAGCGGTACAAAGTGGAGATGACGTTATCTATAAGCGGTATCCATCATACATTGGCTGGTGTCGCCCAGGCTTACCAGGAAGCGCTGGATGCGATGGAGTACAAGATGGTGCTCGGGAAACAAGAAATCATCTCTTATGACGAAATCCAGAAGGATATGTTGAATGAGAATCAATTGGGTTACTTTTATCCGCTTCAGGTGGAGCAGCAGCTTATTAATTTTATAAAGATCGGCGATTTCGATAAAGCCCAAGTCGTGCTTCAAGAAGTCACCGAGCGAAATTTCGGCAAGCCTCTCCTTTCTCTGACTCTTGCCCGCTGCCTCATGTTTAACTTAATCAGTACGATGATCAAGACGATTAATGAGCTTGGCGGAATGGAGGACAGCTTTCTGGCCAGCAATCCGAACTGGATGCAGAAGATTATTGCCAGCGATACGATTAAGGAGATGCAAGAGGAGCTCGTTAACCTGCTCAATGAGGTGTGCTCTTATGCTGCCGCCAAGCTGGAGACCAAAGTGTCCAAAGAGAAGACGCAGTCGCTGCGCGAGCTGGCTGACGATGTAATTCGGTTCATCGAGGGGCATTATGCGGATGTCAATCTGAATGTGAGCATGATCGGCAACGAGTTCGATATGAAGTCGAGCTATTTATCCAAATTGTTCAAAGAACAAACCGGCGAGGGGCTGCTCGATTACATCAATAAGTACCGAATTGATCAAGCCAAAAGGCTGATTCGGGAGAATCAGGTTCCGGTTTCCGATACGGCGAAGCAGGTAGGTTTCAACGAAGCAGCCACCTTCATTCGCGTTTTCAAAAGATACGAGGGGATCACACCGGGCAAATATAAGGAAATGGAATGATGGGGGGACGTTTACGCCCTCCTTTTTTGTGGCTTAATAAGACAGCGTATTCGTAATCGGAATGGCAGAGAACAGGCTCTAACATGGTGATATTCGGCCTTTTTGGACAAAATGTCAATGCGATTGGCGATATCGTCAATCTCTGGTCTCATTTTATCAATGCGTTTGGAGCTTTACGCTATAGGCATAACAGAGCAGCCGAAGGATAATAAAACGTGTTGAGAGGCAGTACCCGCTGCCGACAGCTAGATAAGAAATACATCATATATAGGAGGCACGAAGAAAAGATGAAACAAACCAAAATGCTCGTTAGCTTTGCCGCGTTGACGATGATGGGCAGTTTAATTGCCGGCTGTTCCTCATCAGGGGGCTCCGCTGCACAAACCGGCAAGGATTCCGGAACGGGGACAGCCAAGTTCGAAGGATACCCGATCCAGACGAATAAGACATTAACCTACTGGTCCGAAATGAATGCGAATATACAGAGCGTCAAGCCTACGTTTGCTGAGGTTCCTTTTTTTCAAGAGTGGCAAAAACGGACGGGTGTTAAGCTGAAATTTACGCAGCCTCCAGCCAATCAAGCTAAGGAAGCGCTCAATGTGCTGCTGGCTTCAGGCGAGCTCCCGGATATGATGGAATATTCTTGGGGTAAGGATTTCCCGGGTGGTCCCGAGAAAGCGATCAATGACGGTTACATTCTCAAATTAAACGATGCCATCGATAAATATGCGCCTAATTTGAAGCAATATTTGAAGGATCACCCTGAAGTAGACAAGCAGATCAAGACCGATAACGGCAGCTATTATGTGTTTCCTTTTATTCGTGGCGATGATTTGCTTAAGACGTACCAAGGGCCGATCATTCGTAAAGACTGGCTGGACGAGCTAGGTCTTCCGGTTCCTGTCACCATGGATGATTGGTACACGACATTGAAGGCCTTCAAAGAGAAGAAAGGCATTGCCGCACCGCTTACGTTCCTGGGAGTGCCGTCGGCATTATTCGGTTTGGATGGCGGAGGATTTATCGGCTCGTACGGGGTCATCAAGGGCTACTATCTGGATAACGGAAAAGTAAAATACGGTCCGATGGAGCCAGGGTACAAGGAATTCCTGACGACCTTCCGCAAGTGGTACCAAGAAGGGCTGATCGACAAGAACGTGGCGACCGTAGATACCAAAACGATGGATTCCAACATGACCTCCGGACGCAGCGGGGCAAGCATCTTTAACTCCGGTGCAGGGATCGGAAAATGGCAGCCACTGCTGAAGGAGAAGGACCCTAAAGCGCAGCTGGTGCCTGCTCCTTACCCAGTAGTGAATAAGGGAGATAAAGCGAAATTTGGACAAAAAGACTTTGCCTATGTCACCGTTGGTGGCGTAGCTATCTCGGCTCAATCCAAAAATATCGAGGAAGCGGTTCGCATGCTGGATTATGCCTATGGCAAGGAAGGTAATCTGTTCTTTAACTTTGGTATCGAGGGTACCAGCTACAAAATGGAAGGCGATTACCCTAAATATACCGATCTCATCATGAACAATCCGGACAAGCTGGCTCCGGCTCAAGCTCTGGCTCTGTATGCTCGTGGCGGCTATAACGGCCCGTTCGTACAGGATAAGCGCTACATTGAGCAGTACCTGACGATGCCGGAGCAGAAGGAAGCTATCAAGATATGGTCCAATACGGATGCAGAGAAATACACCATGCCTCCAATCTCCACATCACCTGAAGAGAGTGCGGAGTTCGCGTCGATTATGAACGATATTCAGACGTTGGTGGATGAAATGTCCTTGAAAATCATCCTTGGTGCTGAGCCGGTTGAGTCCTTCGATAAATATATTGCCAAGATGAAATCGCTCAAAATCGATCGTGCCCTTGAGATTCAAAAAGGGGCTTTGGATCGTTATAACAAACGCTAACATGCTGCTGTGGGGAGTGAGCTAAAGTTGGTCTTTCTCCCCGCACCATTTTTAGACAGGAGGGCTTACCCATGAACAAGGAGATCCAGGTAAGCGCGATAAGGAAGCCTTCAGCAGCCCCGACGCTGCGATCGGTCATTGTGAAGGATTATAGGCAGAATAAATATTTGTACTTTATGGTACTGCCTGTTCTCGCGTTTTATCTCTTGTTTCATTATGCACCGATGTACGGAGCCATTATTGCATTCAAGAACTATACCCCGATGAAAGGCATTCTGGGGAGCGAGTGGGTGGGCTTAGCCCATTTTCAGAACTTTTTCAGCAGCTATTATTTTTGGAGGATTTTTAAAAACACGCTTCTCATCAGTCTGTATTCGCTTTGCTTCGAATTTCCGATGCCGATACTGCTTGCTTTATTGCTTAATGAAGTAAAGAACAAGACGTTCAAGAAGACGGCTCAGTCGATTGCCTATATGCCTTATTTCATCTCTATGATTGTCATTTGCGGGATGATCAAGGATTTCACGAACAGCGGCGGGTTTCTTAATACGCTCGCTATGACCTATTTCGGCGGAGACGGCCAAGCGATGCTGCAAAAGCCGGAGCTGTTCCGGACGATCTACGTTCTGTCGGAAATATGGCAGCGGATCGGATGGGAATCCATCATCTATATGGCGGCGCTGACAGGCATCGATCAGGAACAGTATGAGGCGGCCCGTATAGACGGAGCTTCACGGCTTCAGCAGATTTGGCGCATTACGCTTCCTGGCATTTTGCCAGTCATTGTCATCATGTTTATCCTGCGGATGGGTAATTTGCTTAACGTAGGCTTCGAGAAAATCATTCTGCTGTACAATTCGGTTACCTATGAGACGGCTGACGTGATTTCTTCCTTCGTATATCGAAAAGGTTTACTTGAGTTCAACTGGAGCTACAGCTCGGCTGTCGGATTGTTCAATTCGGTATTGAATTTGGTGCTACTTATTGTGGCCAACCGAATCAGTAAAAAGGTGACGGAAAACAGCTTGTGGTAATTCTTTATATCATCGGTCCTTCTCACACATAAATACTACTAAACTCATCGAATAAGGAGGTATTAATGGATGAAAATCAAGCGGAGCCCGGGTGAGTTGGTATTCGATACTGCGGTTTATATCATTCTATCCGCTCTCATTATAGTAACAATCTATCCGCTGCTGCATGTCACATTCGCTTCATTCAGCGATGCGAATCAAATTGTTGCCCATCAAGGTTTACTGCTAAAGCCTTTAGGCTTTAATTTGGAAGCTTATAAGCTGGTATTTGCCAATGCTTCGATTCTCGTCGGATATGGAAATACACTGTTTATCGTTATTGTAGGTGTAGCTTTTAATCTTATCCTAACGGCGCTGGGCGCTTTCGTGCTCTCCCGTAAAAATCTGTTCTGGGGTAAGACGATCATGTTCATGGTTCTGTTAACCATGTTTTTTAACGGTGGACTGATCCCGTTGTATTTGATAGTTAAAGGCATAGGCCTGCTGGATTCCTTATGGGCCGTCATTATTCCTTTTTCAATTAATACGTTTAATTTGATCATTATGAGAACCTCGTTCCAATCGATACCGGAAGCGTTGGAGGAATCGGCCAAGATCGATGGCGCCAACCATTTCGTGCTGCTGTTCAAAATTATTATCCCGCTGTCTCTGCCGGTTATGGCCGTTATTGCGCTCTATTATGCGGTGGATAAATGGAACGGCTGGTTTTATGCTTCGATTTTCTTGAGGGACCGGGAGCTGTTCCCGCTGCAAATCATTCTTCGTGAAATTCTGATCTCCAACTCTACTGACAGCATGTCGTCCGGTGCTGGGGGCGATCAGTTTCAGATCGGAGAAACAATCAAATATGCGACGATTATGGTCGCCACTTTGCCTATCCTGTGCGTGTATCCGTTTCTGCAGCGCTTTTTCGTCAAAGGGGTTATGGTGGGTGCGGTTAAGGGTTAATTTATGATCTGAAAAATAGATTCGTTCAGAACTCTTACCAGTAAAGGAAGGGAATCCAACGGATTGCTGCTGCATGCCGATGTATAGCAAGCCTCACGGCTTGGGCGTCGACGAGTGCAATCTGTGGGGAGATTACTTCTACGTAGAAGCATTGGCGCGCTGTTTGAAGGAGTGGGGGCTTTATTGGTAATAAAAGAGCGTGAGCTTGCGCTAAATGAGCTTCGGACTGTAATGAATGCTGTCCGATAGCTCCTTTTTTTGCTGATCGGCTATTTTCAGCGTCAGAACCAATGGTTATATCGATCTATATATCACAATGCATTAACTCCAGGTATTTCCTCCTCCGGATTCTCAAAACTAATCCCTTTTTTCTCCTCGTCGTAATACTTTCGCCATGTTCGAATGGATTCAAATAAGAGACAATAGGTACGGGTTGACGCACGGTGGGCTTTCCTAGGCTCGGACATCGCAGAAGTCCGGCAGTGCAGGCGTATCCTATATGCTTGTATGCTGTTTGACCCATTCGGCTCAATTCCTCACAGGGGTTCGATTCCCCATATCGCATGGGACGATATTGCCCGAGGTAGGGCACTCGACTTTCACTCGAGCTGAAACAAATTAGTTAGGGATGACCGGAAAGGGAAACCTCAGTGGCTTCCTACGCATACTGCAGCAGGGCTTAGCAATCCGTGGATACCGGCGTGTGGCGTTCGCGCTCAACGGCTGACGCTGAGGTAAGATGAGGCAGGTTGCACCTGGACCAATCTTCATCTTGCTAAGGCAGAAGCACAATGGCTCGCACAGCACAAGTCTTAAACGAGATTCCGTCTTACGCTGCAGGAGGACTTCCCTTCCAGAGTCATCAATCAAAGGCAGGCTTAAGTTCCTGCTTAAGGAGGAAATACTATGTTTAAAAAAGTCAATATTCAAACCGACGAGCGCGGGCTGCTGTTCCGTAAAGGAAGCTATGCCAAACTATTGCAGCCAGGCACTTACCGATTCTCATCGTTTTCAGAGGATACGGTTCAGGTTCTTAATATAACGAAACCTTTTCATGTACAGGGGAAGGATTTGCAGCTGTTTATGCAGGATGAGATGCTCTTGCAGGAGCTAGATGTCGTCCAGGTCCAGGATCACGAATATGTCCTGCATTACGAGAACGGCCAGTTTATCTCTCTTTTGACCGCAGGGAGCTATGCGTTCTGGAATGTTCTTAAGAAGCATACCTATATCCGGATCGATATTCGCAACGCTGAAATACCGGCTGAGGTCGATATGGCATTATTACCGAAGCTCGTCGGTTATGTTCAGACGTTCGAGGTGGCTAATCACGAATCCGGCGTATTGTTCTACAACCATGTGATGCAGAAGGAGCTCCAGCCAGGGAAATATTTCTTCTGGAAGGGGCCAGTCTCCGTAGCGGTCAAAACGGTAGATTTGCGCCAGCAGCAGCTGGATATGACCGGACAAGAAATGATGACGGAGGACAAGGTAACGCTGCGATTGAACTTCGTATGCCAATACAGAACCATACACCCTCTGCGAGTGCTTGCGATCAAGTCCTTCGAAGAACAGCTGTATATTCAATTGCAGCTTATTTTGCGGGAATATGTAGGGACCTTAAAGCTCGATGACCTGTTGAAAATGAAGCAGGAGATCGCGGCCTTCGTTCTGTCGAGGCTGAATGAGAAGAGTGATGAATATGGCGTCCAATTTTTGTCCGCAGGGGTCAAGGATATTATTTTACCAGGAGATATCAAGGAAATCATGAACACAGTATTGCTTGCCGAGAAAAAGGCTCAGGCCAACATCATCACCCGGCGCGAGGAGACGGCATCCACGAGAAGCCTGCTGAATACTGCTAAGCTGATGGATGAGAACATGACGCTGTATCGGTTGAAGGAGCTGGAGTTCCTGGAGAAGATTTGTGAGAAGATCGGCACGATTTCGTTGACCGGCGGGGGCAATCTGCTGGAGCAGCTGAATTCGCTGCTGGGAGATAAGGGGGCTGGGAAAGCGTAGGTTGTTGCATACGAAAGAACATCGGCTAGGTCAAGCTCTGCTGGCGATCAAGTTCGATGACATTGCTCCGGATCACGAGCCGTATAAGGAAATCGCGGCGAGTCTGCTGTTCGAGGTAGCGAAGGAAAAAGAGATGGACCCTAGGTTGTAAGTTCAATGGTCGGACAGGATAAGCTCCTGTCCGGCTTTTTTTATAGAGAGTGTTGGATAAGGCTTGCTTCTATTGATATTAGAGGGCGAAATATGGATAAACATTGGAATTCCAGATCATGGATTAAGCTTATTTTCGATAAAATATTTACCGATGGTACATTATTCGGTATTATTATATAGAGTAGCTTGAAAGGGTTTACAACGGTGGCGGGTTTAGATTATAAAGCACGTGAGGTGAGCTGCCTTTGAATGAGTGGGATGCAGCAATTCGGCAGCTGATGGAAAAGCACCGGATCGCAGGCTTGGCGGCTTCGGTCATTCGCGATGGACAAATGGTTTGGAGCGGCGGTTACGGATGGGCCAACTTGGATCGCAGGATTCCGGTGACGAACCGCACGATATTCCGCATCGCTTCTATCTCGAAGACGGTTGTGGCGACAGCCTTCATGCAGCTTGTGGAGCGCGGCTTATGCAGTATCGATCAGGATGTTGGAGACATCCTCGGTATTCAGGTGCGAAATCCAAACCATCCTGAGCTACCGCTAACGTTTCGTCATCTGATGACCCATACCTCCGGATTGCAGGATGAATATGCTCGCTTCGTCATCGATTCTCGTAATGAGAATCCTCCGACCCTAACGCTAGCGGATCTTGTGCTGGAAGGCGGAGCTTATTACACTGATCGATTATGGGGAAATGGAAAGCCCGGGGATACGGATGGCTTCGAATACTCTAATCTGGGAGCTGTTTTAATGGCTGCTGCGGTTGAGAAATTATCGAACGGACGATTCGATTTGTACTGCCGCAAGCATCTATTCGAGCCCCTTCAAATGAATGACACAAGCTTTCACCTTGGCGATTTTGCACAAAAGATGGACGACATAGCCGTCCTCTATGAATATTTAAAGGAAGATGACCGTTATCAAGTCGGTATGGATGATTTCATGGGCAAACAACCGATTCTTACCGATTACAGCAGCTATGTTCCGGGTACTAACGGATCGCTGTTCAGCCCGCAGGGCGGACTTCGTACAACCGTAGATGATCTGACCCGTTTTATGCAGGCACATGCGGGTGATGGCTGCCTTGAAGGAGCGAGAATTTTACGGTCGGAGACAGCAAAGCTCATGCATTCTGCACATTGGACAGGGTATCGGCATGAAGGCTTTTTCAAGCATAGTGGACTTCAGTTTCATAGAACTAACGAGCTGATACCGGGACAATGGCTTGTCGGGCATGCAGGTGACGCTTACGGGCTGCTTAGCGATATGTATTTTCATGAGGAGCAGCGCTGGGGCTTTATCCTAATTATGAACGGCGTGTGCCGCGGCGATAAGGGCGATGGGGCCTATTTCCGACCAGAGGAAGAATTGGCGGGGCTGCTGTATGAGACCTTCTTGAAAGCTTTATAAAGTAGTCTGACCTTTACCAGAGGTTAGATATTTACAAACGTGTTAATGTGATGTTAGACTATATTACATCATTAGTGTTTCGGCCTCCGGCGGTCGTAGGAAGCGCCCCTTCCTTACATCCCGTACGGAAATCGGACGGAAGGCTAATAAGGAGATGGTCTTAATGCAGTACGACAAAGATACAATCTATATTATCGGCGATGCCCAGGTGTCGGTGAACAATCCGATTACGCAGCAGTTCAACGCTTTTTTTATAGGGCTGGTCGTGGATACGACAAATCATAAAATTATCGATGCCGGATGCTCTTCAACCATTCCGTTAACCTCGGAGTTTGTACGGACCATCTTTATCGGTCATGACATGCTGCAATTTGATTCGGTAGCTGATGAGATACGACGGCGATATCATGGATCCTCTCAGAAGGCGCTGATCGTAGCCTATAAAGACGCGCAAAAAAAATATAAATTAGCACTTAACGGCCGGGAAGAGTCAGGATACCTGCCTTCCGGTACAGTGTAGGCTGCTTTATTTATCCGTATGGCAACATACCCGTAAATAAAACCCAGCAGACGGATATCAGAAATTTGTTTCTGATGCTGTTTGCTGGGTTTTTTTCATACTCAATTATTGGAGGGCAATCGGATGAAAATGTACATTTCCATCGATATGGAAGGCATAACCGGGCTGGTGGACGCTACTTTTGTAGATTCCAAGCAGTATAACTACACCCGCGGGCAGCATAGGATGACGGAAGAGGCTAATCATGTCATTGGGGCTGCTTTCGATCAGGGTTGCAAGGAAGTCATTGTCAACGATAGCCATTCGAAAATGAACAATTTGCTTATCGAGAAATTGCATCCTGAAGCACAGCTGATCATGGGCGATGTAAAACCTTTTTCCATGGTGCAGGGCTTGGATTCCTCCTTCGCAGGTGCCGCGTTCCTGGGCTACCACTCAAGAGCCGGCATGCCGGGGGTGCTCAGCCATACGATGATCTTCGGCGTGCGTAATTTGTTCCTCAATGGAATGGAAGTCGGAGAGATGGGACTGAATGCATTCGTTGCTGGCTATTACGGAGTTCCAGTTCTGCTAGTCGCTGGGGATGATGAGACGGCTGTGGAAGCTGAGGAGCTTATACCGGGTGTTACGACCGCGATCGTGAAGAAGCGGATTTCGCGGACAGCGGCAGTCTGTCTAACGCCGGAGAAAAGCGGTCAGCTGCTGAGAGAGAAGACGAAAGATGCGCTGGATAACCGTGACAGGGTTAAGCCGCTTCAGCCGCCGGACCAGCCGGTGCTTTCTATAGAGTTTGCAAATTATGGTCAAGCAGAGTGGGCGCATTTGATGCCGGGAACTACGATAGATACGAATAGTCCTGTGGTTACCTTTCAAGCGAAAAACATGCTGGAGGCTTATCAGGCCATGATTGTGATGACGGAGCTAGCGATGAAAACTACATTCTGTTAAAAAGCGGGTGATAGCATGGCGCAATATATGGTTCGCCGATTTTTTTCCATGATTGTCACACTGTGGCTTATCATTACGGTTACTTTTTTTCTAATGCATACCATTCCCGGTTCTCCTTTTGAGAAGGAAGGGAGAAATTCGAATCCGACGGCCGTGCAAAATTTAATGGAATTTTACAATTTAGACAAGCCCGTATCTGTTCAGTACCTGATGTATTTAAAATCGCTTCTGACCTTGGATCTCGGACCGTCGATAGGACATTTTCCTGACTCGGTTAATTCGATGATTGACAGAGGATTTCCCGTATCGCTCCAGCTCGGGCTGGTATCAATTCTCTTCGCCATTATATGCGGCGTAGCTTTAGGAACAGTAGCTGCGCTGCGGCACAACGGAATGATCGATTACTTGGCGATGATCTTCGCGGTCATCGGTATCGCGGTGCCTAACTTTATCGTAGCTACAATGCTGATCAAATATGTGGCGGTGGAATGGAAGCTGCTGCCGGTTGCCACATGGGGAAGCTGGAAGCATGTCATCCTGCCTGCGCTTGCGCTCTCTACTGGCCCGCTGGCGATTATTGCTAGGCTGACACGAGCCAACATGCTGGAGGTGCTCACAGCAGATTATATCGAAACGGCAAGGGCGAAGGGGCTCTCCCCTGCAACGATTGTTATTAAGCATGCGCTGCGCAATGCGATTCTGCCGGTTGTTACGCTGCTCGGTGCTTTGGTGGCAAACGTGCTGACAGGAAGCTTCGTTATTGAGAAAATTTTTGCCATTCCGGGTATGGGAAAGTATTTCGTCGATGGCATTAATAATCGCGATTATTCGTTGATTATGGGCACAACGGTCTTCTATAGTGCTCTGCTCGTGTTCATGATGTTCCTGGTGGATATCGCCTACGGATTGATCGATCCCCGCATCAAGCTGCACAGGAAGGAGGGATAACGATGAGCGTACCCGATTCATTATTTGTCCCTAAGACACAAAAGTTAGGTGCGGCAGAAGCCATTGTGAGACCCCGGCTATCGTTCTGGCAGGAGGCTTGGCTTCGATTGCTCCGCAATAAGCTGGCAATGCTTGGACTCATTATCATTGTAATGGTAGCTTTACTTGCTATATTCGGTCCGCTGCTAACGGATCACAATTATTCCAAGCAGTCGCTGTTGGATGCCAACCAGAAGCCAACGGCCGAGCATTGGTTCGGAACCGATGAGCTTGGGCGGGATGTGTACGCCAGAATTTTGTATGGTGCTCGAATCTCCCTATTTATCGGGCTGATGGCCGCACTAATCGATCTCATCATCGGTATGGTGTACGGCGGCATCGCCGGTTACCTGGGAGGCCGAGTTGATAATGTGATGATGCGATTCGTCGATCTACTGTATGGGGTTCCGTACCTGCTGATTGTCATTCTGCTCATGGTTGTGATGGGACCGGGTCTGCTAACGATCATCGTTGCCTTGAGTGCAACTGGGTGGACCGGCATGGCGCGAATCGTACGCGGACAGGTGCTTACGCTAAAAACCTCGGAGTACGTTCTGGCGGCCAGAACGCTTGGAGGAAGTGCCAGTTATATTATCCGCAAGCATTTACTGCCGAATGCGATTGGCGTCATTATCGTACAGGTCACTTTCTCCGTTCCGTCGGCTATCTTCGCGGAAGCTTTCTTGAGCTTCCTGGGACTAGGTATTCAGCCGCCATTGGCAAGCTGGGGCGTTATGGCGAATGATGCGCTGCCGACGATTTTGTCCGGCCATTGGTGGAGGTTGTTTTATCCGGCATTCTTTATTTCGATAACGATGCTCGCCTTTAACCTGGTAGGCGATGGCCTACAGGATGCAATGAATCCGAAGCAGAGGAGGTAAGGCAAATGCCCACAAAGGACAGTTCAACGATGCGATTGGAAGTGGAAAATTTGCACGTATCCTTCACTACTCACGGAGGCGAGGTGAAGGCGGTCCGCGGCGTCAGCTTTAAGCTCGGCCAAGGCGAGACTCTTGCTATTGTTGGCGAGTCCGGCTGCGGCAAGAGCGTTACGGCCCGCAGTGTCATGCGGCTGCTTCCTGAGCGAACGTCCAAGATTACGCAGGGCAGCATTCGCTTTGAGGGTAAGGAGCTGACACGGCTTACGGAGAAGCAGCTGCGCGAGCTTAGGGGCTCCGAGATCGCGATGATATTCCAAGACGCCATGACTGCTCTGAACCCTACGATTACGATAGGTGAGCAGATCATGGAGGGGGTTATCCGCCATCAGAAAATACCCCGTTCGGAAGCGCGTAAGCTAGCCGTGGAGATGCTGGGACTTGTCGGGATCTCAAACCCGGAAATGAGGATGAAGCAGTATTTGCATGAATTCAGCGGCGGCATGAGACAACGGATGATGATTGCTATCGCAGCGGTGTGCAACCCCTCTATCCTTATTGCTGATGAGCCAACCACAGCGCTCGACGTCACGATTCAGGCACAAATTATCGAGCTGTTTCAAATGCTTCAGAAGAAAACCGGGGTTTCTATCATTATTATCACGCATGACCTCGGTGTTGTAGCCAAAATTGCCGATCGTGTGGCAGTAATGTACGCTGGGCAAATCGTGGAAAGCGGGACTGTGCAAGAGCTGTTCCACGATCCGCAGCATCCGTATACGAAGGGGCTGCTGGCTTCGATGCCGCGTTTGGACACGGACCGTACGCAGCCGCTGACGCCGATTCCGGGGACGCCTCCGGATTTGTTCGCTCCACCTCGCGGCTGTGCGTTCACCGCTCGCTGCCCTTATGCCATGGAAGTATGCGAGCTGCATCAGCCGGAGCAAACGAAGGTCTCAAGCGGCCACACGGTAGTCTGCTGGCTGCAGGATCCTCGGGCTCAAAAGCTGTTTAAGTCCACAGAAAGCATCCCAACGGCTCTATAAGTCCGGCTATGCCGGCTTTTAGAATAAATAATCAAATGAAATAGAAGAGGAGAAGTGCTTATGAAAAAAGTATCCGCATTGCTGGTCAGCTGCGCCCTATTATTCGGCACGGCCCTCGCCGGCTGCACCAAAGACGAAGGTTCCGGGGTCAAAACGGAAAGCGGGAAAGAAACAAAGGCCAAAATTCTTACTTACAACAACCTGAAGGAGCCGACTTCCCTTGATCCGCCGATTGGCTTCGACCAAGCGTCCTACGACATCGTCAACAACGCATTCGAAGGATTGACGCGCCTCGGCAAAAACCAATCGCCGGAGCCTGCTATGGCGAAGGAATGGAAGGTTAGTCCAGATGGCAAGAAGTATACGTTCATCCTTAGAGACGGCATCAAATGGACCAACGGAGAGCCGGTCAAAGCAGCGGATTTTGAATACGCTTGGAAGCGTCTGCTCGATCCGAAGACCGCCTCCGATGCTGCTTTCCTCGCCTATCCTATAGAGGGGGCAGAAGCTTTTAACTCCGGCAAAGGAACAGTAGACGGCGTTAAGATTAAAGCCACAGACGATAAAACGCTTGAGGTCAATCTTGCCCAGCCTGCTTCATGGCTTTTGGGAATGGTAGCAAGTCCTGCGTTTTTCCCTGTCAACAAGGGCGCCGTGGATAAAAGCGCCAAATGGGCGGGAGAAGCGACGACCCTTGTAAGCAATGGACCGTTTAAGGTTGCCGAATGGAAGCATGACAGCGAGCTGAAGCTGGTGAAAAATGATCAATATTGGGACGCAGCCAACGTCAAGCTGGACGGCGTCACCTACAAAATGATTAACGATTCCAACACGGCTTATCAGCTCTTCACAACAGGTGAGATTCTTGTCTCCAACACGACGGGAGCAATTCCAGCGGATCTAAGCGATAAATTGTTCTCCGAGAATAAGGTTAAGGTTGAGGACGGAGCAGGGCAGGCATTTTACCGCTTCAATACGAAAATGGCGCCGTTTAACAACGTGAACATTCGTAAAGCGTTCGTTGCGGCGGTAGACAGACAGAAGCTGGTTGATCTTGTCTTGAAGCAAAAACAGAAGCCAGCAGACGCCTATGTTTCTCCAGGTCTTAAGGACCCTGCCGGCGGAGATTTCCGCAAAGTCGGCGGCAGCCTGATCAAGTTCGATGCTGCAGAAGCGAAGAAGCTGCTGGAAAAAGGAATGCAGGAAGCAGGATTAAAGACGCTGCCAGAAGTAACGCTTACTTATAACACCAACGACATTAGCCAAAGAATCGCTCAAGCGCTGCAAGCGATGTTCAAAGACAATCTGGGCGTTGACATCAAGCTGGCCAACAAAGAAGGCAAAGTACTAACGGATGAGCAGAAGAAGCTTCAGCTTCAATTCTCCCGTTCCTCGTTCCTTCCGGATTTTGCAGACCCGATCAACTTCCTAGACGGTTTCCAATCGACCAATGCATTCAGCCGGACCGGCTGGGTTAACGCTTCTTATGATAAATTGATCAAGGACGCATATAATGAACCGGATGAAGCAAAACGTTTCAAAATGATGCATGACGCGGAGAAAATTCTGATGGATGAAGCTCCTATTTTGCCGCTTTATTTCTATAACAACGCCTACTTGCAGAGCGACAAGGTGGATGGAGTCGTAAGGCACGCCTTCGGATTTATCGACTTTAAATGGGCGGATTTGAAATAGTCGCCTAATTCATGAGGAGTAAGCGCCTATCTTAGGCGCTTGGGTATGTCGAGACACCCGTTCGAGAAATTTGCTATATCGGTAGGTGGGGTATGTCTCGGAGGAGCTTTAGCGTCCGCCTTTGTTATCAGGAAATACCCGCTGTAAAGCTATTAATTTGAAATTTCCTGATAACAACAGCGGCCGGAGGGGCATACCCCACCAGAGTATACTAGCAATATTTCAAGTTTTCTGGGTTTCATGACAACCTGTACCGCCTATCGAAGGCGCTCCTCCCTATGTTCAAGCAGGAGGGCAGCACAATGAATGAGCTTATAAAACCACGCCGTTTAAATCCCGGCGATACGGTAGGCATTACGGCACCGGCAAGCTGGGTCGACAGGGAGCAGATTAAAGCGGCATCCACCTGCCTGGAGCAGCTCGGGCTTCGAGTTAGACTTGGAGACACGCTGTCAGGGCAGCATGGCTACCTTGCGGGAACGGATGAAGAGAGGGCCCGGGAATTAAACGGAATGTTCGCCGATCCGGAGATCAAGGCCATCATTTGTGCTCGAGGAGGATACGGCACAGGTAGAATAGCTGATCAACTCGACTATGATCTCATTCGGGCGAATCCGAAAATATTTTGGGGCTACAGCGACATTACTTTTTTACATGCGGCGATCCTCAAGAAGGCGGGACTGGTTACGTTTCATGGTCCCATGATGATTGATTTGGAAAAAGACGAAGACCCGCTTACCGTACAAAATTATGAGACGCTGCTCCATCCTTCCACACTTCGCTATACGGAGGAAATATCTCCGTTGCAGGTGTTAGTAGATGGAGACGCCCAAGGACAGCTGGTTGGAGGGAACCTGACCCTTTTGACAAGTACGCTCGGTACGCCTTATGAGCTGGATACGAAGGGACGGCTTCTGTTTATTGAGGATATTGATGAAGAGCCGTACCGATTAGACCGGATGCTAAACCAACTAAGGCTTGCTGGCAAATTCGCCGATGCAGCCGGCATCTTGATCTGTGATTTTAATAACTGTGTTCCGAACAAGCGCAAGCAGTCCCTTACGTTGGAGCAGGTTATCGAGGATCATATTGTATCTTCAGGCAAGCCTACGCTGGCGGGATTTAAGATCGGTCATTGTTCCCCGAATATTGCTGTTCCCTATGGCATAGAAGCTAGAATGAGCACACAGGATAAGGTGCTTGAATGTATGGAACCCGGTGTAGAGACATAAGGAGGCAGTTAGTATGAACATAAAAAATATTGAAGTGATGCGGCAGTCGACACCACTAAAAAAACCGTTTAAGACCGCCTTGCGCACCGTATATAATGCAGAATCGATTCTTGTGCGGATTCAAACCGATGACGGTAGAACCGGATGGGGCGAGGCACCAGCGACTATTGTGATTACGGGAGACAGCTTGGACAGTATTCATTCTGCTATCGCTCATACGTTCACCCCGCTCTTGGTTGGGCGCAATCTGCTGGCGTATGAGCAAATTCTTCAAACCATTCATCATTCGATGGTTGGCAGCAGCAGCGCCAAGGCTGCAATTGATATGGCGGTGTACGATTTAGTCTCGCAATACTGCGGTCTTCCTCTGTATCAGTTTCTCGGAGGTTATAAAGATCAGCTGGAGACGGATTTCACGGTTAGCGTCAATTCGCCCAAAGAAATGGGAGAGGATGCCGTCAGCTACGTGAAGGAAGGCTTCAATGTGCTGAAGATTAAAGTAGGCAAGGATGATATCCAGCAGGATATCGAGCGTATCAAGGAAATTCGCAGCTGCGTCGGCAGCGAGATCCGCATTCGTATTGACGCGAATCAGGGCTGGCAGGTGAAGGATGCCGTCCGTTCGATTCGCCGTATGGAAGATATGGGGCTGGATATTGAATTGGTGGAGCAGCCTGTCAAAGCACATGATATTGATGGACTCAAAGCCGTTACGGATGCGGTGGAAACACCGATTATGGCGGACGAGAGCGTATTTTCTCCTGCACAGGCTTTCGAGGTGTTGAAGCGCCGTGCTGCTGATATGATCAATATTAAGCTGATGAAATCCGGTGGAATATACAAAGCCCAGCTTATTAACCAAATTGCCGAGGAATTCGGGGTCGAGTGTATGGTCGGCAGTATGATTGAATCACGTGTGGCGGTGACAGCGGCGGCCCATTTGGCGGCAAGCAAGAAAAATATTACCCGATTCGATTTTGACTCTCCACTGATGATGTTGAATGACATTGTGGACGGAGGCGTCCAGTATGACGGCAGAAGGATGACGTTTCCTAAAGAATCGGGTCTTGGCATCCGTGATGTAGCCTATACGCAAAGCGTTGGGGTGGGATCATGAGCATGAAGCGAATGGTTGTCGCGGTGTCCGTCGCTACGGTATGGACAAATCCGCAATCTCCCCGGCCCATGGATGCGCCTGCTTTGCAGCAACCGTCAGCAATAAGATCATGGCTAGAAACCATGACGTTAGACGATCGTTTGGATTTATACAGAGGAAACCGAGTTCAGACGCAGGCTGTATACGGTACTCCCGTTCTTGTTGTGGAAGAGCAGGAGGATTGGGTTAAAGTACTGATCCCACAGCAGGGAACCCGAAGGGACGCTGGTGGATATCCGGGATGGATTCCACGTTGTCAGCTGGTTTCCGAAACGCCTGAACTAGCGAGTCAAAGAAGAGCCGAAGTCATTATGAGTACGACTTGGTTATACCTGACTCCATCCGAGCCGCTCATTGAATTAAGCTTCTTGTCCTCACTTCCTGTAATAGAAGTCGCCGATTCGTGGGTAATGGTGCACATACCGGGAGCGGATGGGATTGGTTATTTGAAGGCGGAAGATGTGCGTTTGATCAACGGCTCCATGGCTCCTTTGCCAACAGAAGGTCACATTGGGCAAATGATTTTGGATAGGGCCATGCAGTTTGTAGATTTGCCTTATTTATGGGGCGGCGTTTCGGCTTTTGGTTATGATTGCTCCGGTTTCGCTCATTCGATGCACCGCTATGCTGGTATATCGATTCCACGTGACGCGTCGGATCAAGTCAACTATGGGACTTCGATTGAAAAAGAGGAGCTTGAGCCAGGGGATTTACTCTTCTTTGCTTACGAGGAAGGCAAGGGTGCCGTTCATCATGTCGGGATCTATGCAGGAGACGGACGGATGATCCATTCCCCTGAGACGATCAAGAGTATAGAAGTGGTCGAGCTGAGCAGCTATAAGCTGATCAAGGAACATTGCATGTCTAGGCGTTATTGGGAATAGCAGCACTCCTAACGTATATTTTCAAGTTGATTAAGGAACCTGAAGCGAAGATGCCTCAGGTTCTTTTGCTTGTAAATGTCCCCATACAGATTTTTTACGAGTAGGCCTAGGGGAAACTACAACAAAACGATGCAGGATCGGTTTTTGCAATGGACATCTGAGCAATCCGCGCAATTTTACAAATTTCTACAGGATTTTTATGTTTTATCTCGAATTTAACAAAATGTGGTTTTAATGAAACTAATGCTATACACGAATCGAATTGAACGAGGATTCATAACACTATTAGAGATGCAGCGGAGGTACAGACATGCAAAGAAGTTTAACCCGAATAACGCTATGCTTAACGCTTTTATTCACCTGCGGCGTAGGAATAGCCCAAGCGGAGACACAAGGGATTGTTCATGAGCAGCGTAAAGTCAATTATAATGGAAGCAATTATACACTGGATCTAGTTCGGGTAGATCTGAAAGATCCCACCATTCAAGTCAAGGCGGCTGCTGCCAACCATGAGGTGGGGAAGGTACAGGATTTTACCGATATCATGTCGGATAATGATGCGGTGGTCGGAATTAATGGCACCTTTTTCGATGCATTTACAGAGGATATTGAGTACAGAACACCATACGGTATTGTGATGAACAACAATGATCTTTTTTACGGCGGGGATAAAGAAACCTCGATTACTGTTTCAACAGATAAAGAAGCCTCGGTGCAGAGATTGGCCATTGGCAGCAGTGTACAGGCAGGGAGATTCGGGGCGCATCTTAATGGTGTCGATGTCTATTATGGAGATCAAGCTCACAGCGCTTGGGTATTTACCAAAGATTATGGAGATGTGGCGGATGAGCCGGGAATAAAGATTGTCGTAGGACAGGATCAGAAGGTAATATCCGTTTCGGAAGAGGCTGTGTTGATCCCAGCGGGTGGCAAAGTGCTTCTGCTTTCTACTGATTATAGCTTGGAACAAGTGACCAAGCAGGTCAAAGCGGGAGAAAAATTCAGCATGAGCCAGACAGTGACGAATCTTGATACAAAGCAGACCTCGCCTTTGGAGTATTATCAGATGGCCATAGGTGCTGGGCCAAAGCTGCTTACGGGCGGGAATGTGGATATCGATTTTGAACGGGACCGTTTTAATGATCCGTTGGTGACTTCCCAGGCGAATGTTCGAAGTTTTGCAGGCGTCGATGAGGATGGCAAATTGGTCTTAGGGACGATCTCGTACAGCACTATTGAGCAGATGGCTAATGTCCTGGTCCAAGTGGGAATGACCGATGCTATTAATCTGGACGGCGGAGCGAGCTCGGCGCTTTATTATAAGGGCAAGGTGCTGCGTAAGCCGGGACGTTTGCTCAGCAATGTGCTGATTGTGCAGCAAGCGGATAAATCGCTCGTACAGCTTAGTGTGAACGGTCATTTGGCCGAAAATAAAACCGGTTATATCCAAGATGGGATTACGATGGTGCCATTTCGTGTGCTGCTGAATCGGATGAACGCGGAATATACTTGGAACTCCGATGATTCCAGTCTGCAAATCACTCGCGGGACTCTGAAGGTGAATTTGAAGTTAGGCAATGATTGGGCTGAAGTGAACGGAAAAGCTGTGACCATGGATACGGTGCCGCAAATTGTGAATGGCCGGATGTATGTGCCACTTCGTTTTGTAGCGGAAGCTTTGGGTGCACAGGTGAAATGGGATGACTCACTTTATAGAGCTAGTGTGACGTTGGTTGAGGGGAAATAGACAATTTGCCCTACATCAAAAACTAATTGAAACATTTTAAATAGCTGCAGCGTCTATGAACTATATTACATAATAACCAATATAAGGTTATATATGGAATGTAGATTGGACGGTCGAGAAGGATGATCCCTTTAAAAGAAAGTAAAAAAATAAATGAAGTAAAACATTTACATTCGGAATTGTGGGACAAGCTCCAGGAGATGGATGAGGGTTGTGCCGAGGAATTTCTTAAAGAATGTATAGAAGATTTGGATTACAATCGAAATAATCGAAATAAGAGACCAGAGAAGAAGCTTACTGCGAGAATAGTAGATTTATTGAAAGAACGTGGATTTTGGATTGCAATAGGTATAGGCATCCTATGCCCTGTGGTCGTTACTTTTCTTATACTGTGGGCCGCTTTAATAGTTGAATGAGTATTGGTCCGCCAGCACACGGTTGTTTTCCATATATGTGACAAAAAAGCCTGAAGATAGCTTCTTGCGAAGCTGATTCTAAAGGCTTTTTGGTTTTTATTAAAATGGAGTAATACCATATTCTTCTATTTTTCTATACAAGGTCGTCCGTCCAATTTGCAGCAAAGTGGCAGCCTTGCTTAAATTTCCTCCTGTTTGCCGCAGCGCTTTTTTGATGGCCTGGATCTCGGCTTCTTTCAGTGATAGAACTGCTTCCGGTTGTGAGGGCTCATCCAATGCAGGTGCATCCTCCCCGAGCTGTAGGTGACAACCATCGATAGGGCCTCCTTCTGCGAGGAAGCTAGCCTGCAGCAGAGCGCTGTTCAGCTCACGAACATTGCCAGGCCAACCATAGCGCTGAAGCTTCATCTGTGCTTGCTCGGTCAGAAAGGAAGCGGGATAGCCGTTACTGTGGAGCAAATGGTTGGCCAAGTGAACGAGATCGCTTCGTTGTCTCAAGGAAGGCAAGGTAATTTCAATCCCTTTGAGGCGGTAGTATAAGTCTGCTCGAAAACGGCCCGCTCGCACTTCTTCGGGCAAGTTGCGGTGGGTGGCAGCGATGATCCGAATGTCGATCCGCTTGCTCTTCGTGCTGCCGACGGGCGTGATGGTACTCTCTTGGAGCACCCTGAGCAGCGCGGATTGCGCCCGAAGCGACATATCTCCGATTTCATCTAAAAAAATCGTACCTTTATGCGCAGCTTCGAACTTGCCGATGCTGCCTTCTTTGTTAGCTCCAGTAAAAGCTCCGCGTTCGTAGCCGAACAGTTCGCTTTCGACAAGACTATCCGGAATGGCACTGCAGTTGACAGCAATAAACGGATGGGTACTGCGAAAGCTAGCCGTATGAATGGATTGGGCGAACAGTTCTTTGCCAGTACCGCTTTCTCCCAGCAGCACGATAGAATAATCGGTCAGAGCCGCCTTCTTGGCAATATCTTTGGTATGAAGAAGCTTCGCGCATGTTCCTATAATATCCTCGAACTCATATAAGCGAGGCTCGCCTTGCGGCTTCCTCTGAATGGCGACGGATCGCCAGACCTTGTGCCGGTCATCGCGAATTGTTTCCATAGCGAAGCCTTTGGCCCCGCTGAATTCCTTGCCTAAGGCATCGCGGCCGACAATGCGCAGTGCGGCTTGATTGGCACGGACAATCCGATTGTCGCGGTCCAGAGAGAGAAGCGGCAACGGAACATTTTGTGCCGTGTAGTCGAGCTCTTTTAACGTAATGAGGTGCTCCTCACGTGTTTCCTCCCAAATCAGCTTATTCTGCAAAGAATCTGCCGCCAAACAAGCGAGGGTTAGTGTATAGTCGTGATAGCTTTCTTTTTTGCCGCTGATGTTAATGACGCCGATTAATTGACCGTCAGGGCTAAAGATAGGGGATGAAGCGCAGGTTAAGAAGCGGTTGGACGCATAATAATGTTCTTCAGCGTGGACTCGTACGGCAGTTTGCTCGGTTAAAGCCATGCCGATGGCGTTCGTTCCTTTGCGCCGTTCCTCCCAATTGGCTCCTATCTGAAGCTGTACCCTTTCGGCACGGTTGGAGAAATCGGGGTCACCGACAGCATGCAGGATAGTCCCCTGCGCATCGATAAGAAGGGCCATTTGTCCTGATTGTTTAATGAGACGATTCATTTTTGTGAAAATATGCTCCGTGTGCGTGATGAGCTGCTCGTGCTGTCGTGTAATTTCCCGTATACGATTTCCGGTTATGATGTCGTCATATACAGGATCAGACGGCTTCAATCCATAATGCTGACAGCGCTTCCAAGAATTCTCCATCATTTGTGACAGGTCGGTTACTTCCAGAGATGACAAAGTGAACACCTCCATCGTTCGTACGGGCTTCTGCTTTCATGATACCATAAAATGCTCGTTAGTTTCTATTTACAAGAAATGTTGTATCAAAATGGAACAGACCAACTGTATCACAAAGGAACAATAGGAATAAAGCGCTTCCATATTATTGTGATTCGACGGGTAAAACAAGGTTGGCACGATTTTTGCTTATATATTAGTGAAACTATATTGGAGGAGGCTGTTCACAATGATTTATGCTCAACCCGGACAACAGGATTCGAAGGTAACGTTTAAGAAGCGCTATGAAAACTTTATTGGAGGCGAGTGGGTTGCACCCGTCCAAGGCCAATATTTTGAGAATGTTTCGCCGGTGAACAACCGCCCTTTCTGCGAGATTCCACGCTCGACATCGGAAGATATTGAACGGGCACTTGATGCGGCTCATGCGGCGAAGGACAGCTGGGGACGTACATCGGTAGCGGAACGTGCACTCATTCTTAATAAAATTGCTGATCGTATAGAAGCTAATTTGGAAATGCTGGCAGTGGCCGAAACTTGGGATAATGGTAAACCGGTTCGTGAGACGTTGGCTGCCGACCTGCCGCTTGCGGTGGATCACTTCCGTTACTTTGCAGGCTGCATACGTGCCCAAGAAGGAGCCTTGAGCCAGATAGACAATGACACAGTAGCTTATCATTTCCATGAACCGCTTGGTGTCGTTGGGCAAATCATTCCATGGAACTTCCCGCTGCTGATGGCGACCTGGAAGCTAGCCCCGGCATTGGCTACAGGAAACTGCGTCGTGCTGAAACCAGCAGAACAGACGCCCGCTTCGATTCTGGTGCTGGCCGAGCTGATTCAAGATTTGCTGCCCCCGGGGGTGCTGAATATTGTCAACGGCTTCGGTCTTGAAGCAGGTAAGCCGCTTGCTTCCAGCAGCCGTATTGCTAAGATTGCTTTCACAGGAGAGACGACAACCGGACGCTTAATTATGCAGTATGCTTCCCAAAATATCATTCCAGTTACGTTAGAGCTCGGAGGTAAATCGCCCAACCTGTTCTTCGAGGACATTATGGCCAAGGACGATGCATTCTTTAACAAAGCAATAGAAGGCTTCGTATTATTTGCCTTAAATCAAGGGGAAGTGTGTACGTGCCCGTCCCGTGCCATTATTCAAGAATCGATCTATGATGCTTTTATGGAAAGAGCGTTGAAACGTGTTGCGGCTATTAAGCAGGGCAATCCTTTGGATACGGAAACAATGATTGGAGCTCAAGCTTCGACGGAGCAGGTTGAGAAAATTATGAGCTATATCAACATTGGGCAGCAGGAAGGGGCAGAATGCCTGATCGGCGGGGGCAGAGCCACATTGGAGGGCGACCTCTCGGACGGGTATTATATTCAGCCTACGGTACTCAAAGGCAATAATAAAATGAGAATTTTCCAAGAGGAAATCTTCGGTCCGGTCGTATCCGTTACTACCTTTAAAGATCAGGAGGATGCGCTGGCCATTGCTAATGATACGCTGTACGGCTTGGGTGCGGGGCTGTGGACACGCGACATTAACGTTGCCTACCGGATGGGGCGGCAGATCGAGGCTGGACGCGTATGGACGAATTGCTACCATGCCTATCCTGCTCATGCGGCCTTCGGCGGCTACAAGACATCAGGCATTGGCCGTGAAAATCATAAAATGATGCTCTCGCATTATCAACAAACGAAAAACCTCTTGGTCAGCTACAGCCAAGATGCGTTGGGCTTTTTCTAAGAGGCACCGGAGATGGCGGAGGATGTCCGGAAGGTTCTAGCTACCGATGCTGCGTTGGAGTTAATTGAATTGCTGAAAACCAAGCACGGACCTGTCATGTTTCACCAGTCGGGAGGGTGCTGCGACGGCAGCTCGCCTATGTGCTATCCTCTGGGTGATTTTATTATCGGGGAAAATGATGTACTGCTGGGAGAGATCGGTGGAGCTCCTTTCTATATGAGCAAAGCTCAGTATGAATACTGGAGATACACGCAGCTTATCATTGATGTCGTTCCCGGCAGGGGAGGCATGTTCTCATTGGAAAATCCAGAGGGAAGGCGTTTTTTGACCCGATCACGCGTATTTACTGATGAGGAACGCCGCAGTTTGAATCTTTTATAAATGCAATGAAACCCTTTTTCCGGCCTCTGTGCCGTCGAAGAAGGGTTTTTTTATGCAATGTGGACCAATATTGTCGCTTATACGTAGGGAATTGTCTTTGGGTGTCGAAATAGTAATGCATGCCGTTGCAACGGTTATATCGAGTTCATCGATCTCAGTTGTCAACTATGGAAGAAAACCGAGTATGGATTATTGTTGGAGGAACGGTCATGACGTTAATAAAAACTTTGGTAAGTCAGGATGAATTTGTAGGCTTTTATTTGCTCAAGGAGCTGGAAGTAAAACAGACAAATGGAACACCTGCTAAAGACTATTTTGATATTGTTTTAAGTGATACCAGCGGCCAGCTACCAGCTAAATTCTGGGATGTGACACCAACGGATAAAGAAACGTTTTTCCCAATGGGGCTTGTGAAGGTGCATGGTGTTGTACAGACGTACCGTGAGAAGCTGCAGGCCAAAATTGTTCGCATCCGAAAAGCAACCGAGAGCGACGGTATTTCGCTAACTGATTTTATTCGATCAGCACCGATTCGTCCTATTGATCTCGTCTATACGGTTAAACAGGTTCTAGGCACAATCGAGGATGAAGAGATCCGGACGATTGCCGCATTTTGCGTTGCCAAGGTAGAAGAGAAATTAATGCATTATCCGGCTGCCAAATCTCACCATCATGCTTATTGTGCCGGGTTAGCTTATCATATGGTACGAATGCTTGAAATCGGCGATTTCTTGTGCAAGCAGAGACCATTCTTGAATTCCGACCTCATTAAGGCGGGCATCATTCTGCACGATATTGCCAAGCCGGAGGAGATGATCGCCCAACTGGGCATTGTGTCCGATTACAGTGTCCAAGGCAAGCTGCTAGGCCATATCTCCATGGCTTCGAACTGGATTACGGAAGCGGCGATCTTAAGCGGTATTGACTTGCAGTCCGACCGAGTGCTCGCTTTACAGCATTTGGTTCTGTCTCATCATAACCTTGGTGAGTGGGGCAGCCCGGTTCAGCCTCAGATGGCGGAAGCAGTGGCTCTGCACCATATTGATGCGCTTGATGCCAAGCTTCAGATGGTGGAGGATGCGCTGGATACGACTCCGGAAACCGAGAACTGGACTCCTCTGATCCGCGGCTTGGAGAATAAGCCGATCTACCGAACGAAGTTTTGAAAAGATGTTGTTGCAGCTAACCCTTGTTTAAGGGTTGGCTTTTTTTGTTGTACAACTGGATAGCTAAGTCATTGATTTTGGGTTAGGGAATGGTTGTACAAAAGGTAGCAGGTAATCAAAAAGTAGCACCGAGAGGGAAGGGGTGTGGGGTGGAGGAGCGACAGCGTTCGCCTTTGAAGCTCGTGTTCCAACCTCTTTTGAAAATTCAAGGAACACGACTTCAACAGCGACCGGATCCCCACACCCCTTCCCTCCCACGCAGACGAGGGGGTTTTGTTATAAGTTTTTACACTATCATCCCTCTGAACAGCCCGCTGCAAAAAAAGACAATGGCAGGAAATTCCGCATAAACTCTATGTTTTTCCGAAGTACAACCTGCTACAAAAATGAGTGATTGCCGGAAACGAGCGGGCGTTGTAGATTGAAATCAGCGTAATCAAAACCACAGCATGACCACCAAATGTTTGCATACTCGAACGGAGGAAGGATGTATGGCTTCAACATTGGAACCGATTACAAAAGCAACGTCTCAAAGCAAAGGAGTATGGAGCACTCGTCTAAAGCAGATAGGTTCCGGAATCATCCGGGATAAATTCCTTTATTTATTGGCGCTTCCGGGGCTGCTGTACTTTCTTATTTTTCGATACGTGCCGATGTGGGGCATTATCATCTCGTTTCAGAATTATTCTCCTTATCAAGGTGTGATGGGAAGCGCGTGGGTTGGCTTGGAGCACTTTCAACGATTTTTTTCCAATCCCGATTTTTTCGTTCTGTTCCGCAATACCCTGGCGATTAACGCGCTCTCGCTTATTTTCTTCTTCCCGCTGCCCATTCTGTTATCCTTGATGCTTAATGAAGTGAGACAGCAGGCTTACAAGAAGATCGTTCAATCTATCGTCTATTTGCCGCATTTTTTATCCTGGGTCATCATTGTCGGGATTACCTTCATTTTGTTTTCGACTGGCGATGGGGCGATCAATCAAATTCTGGTTAAATTAGGCTTTGCCAAAATCGATTTCTTAACGAATAAAAACTATTTCTGGGGGATGCTCACAGCGCAGTCAATCTGGAAAGATGCAGGATGGGGAACAATCATCTTCCTTGCTTCCATGGCAAGTATCGATCCGCAGCTGTATGAGGCGGCCAAAATGGATGGTGCCGGGAGGTTCCGCCAAATGTGGCATGTCACGCTGCCAGGTATCCGTTCGGTTGTTATCATTTTGTTGATCCTGCGCATCGGTCATATTATGGACGTCGGCTTCGAGCAGGTGTTCTTGATGATGAACGGCGCCGTCTCGGAAGTAGCGGATGTATTCGATACGTATGTATACCGTCTGGGCGTGAAGCAAGGGCAGTTCAGCTACAGTACAGCGGTTGGTGTGTTTAAATCCGTTGTCGGTCTGCTGCTCGTCATCGGTGCTAACAAGCTGGCCAAGAAGTTCGGCGAGGAAGGGGTGTACTAAACGTAGATGAACCATCACAGACGCGATCGCACGTTTCAAACCGTAAATGCAATTCTTCTCGGAATCATTGGAATCATCACATTTTTCCCTTTGTACTATGTGTTTATCGTCTCGTTTACGGAGCCTTCCGAGTATTTGTCCAATGAAATTCAGTTGTTTCCTAAACACTGGAGTCTGGATTCTTATAAATATTTAATGTCCACCAACGCTTTTTTAAACGCGATATGGAACAGTGTGTTCCTAGCGGTTGTCGGCACTGCGTTAAGCCTGCTGGTGACGTCCTGCTTGTCCTATGCGATTTCGCGCAGAAGGCTGCAGGGTCGCAGAACCATCATGCTGCTTATATTGCTCACTACTTTATTCAATCCCGGCATCATTCCGCCGTATCTGCTGGTGCGGGATCTTCATCTGATCAACAGTACCTGGTCACTTATTCTGCCAGTGTTGACCAGCGGCTGGTATGTACTGTTGATGAAGGGCTTCTTCGATAGCATACCGGCCAGTCTGGAGGAGGCGGCGAGAATTGACGGCTGCAACGATGTTAGCGTATGGTATCGCGTCATTTTGCCTTTATCGCTGCCATCACTTGCCGCATTTGGGTTGTTTTACGCCGTAGCTTACTGGAATACGTTTTTTACGGCGCTATTATATATCAATGATTTTACAAAGCATCCGCTACAGGTTTTGCTCCAAAATATGCTGATTGACGCATCGACGGCTGCTGGCGGTTCTGCTGCGGCCGAAATGATGTCAGAGCAGCGGATTCCGCCGGAAACGCTGAAGATGGCGGCGGTTGTTATCGCTACCGTTCCGATCCTCTTGGTCTATCCTTTTTTGCAAAAGCATTTCGCCAAGGGAGCTATGGTTGGTTCGGTCAAAGAATAAATATTATTTATGGGAGGTCAAAGCATTATGAACAAAAAAGCTTCAGTGGTTGTTGCTTCCACCCTATTAGTATCTTCTCTGCTCTCCGCCTGTTCGGGCGGTGATAAGCCGGCTCCTGCCGCTACAGGAGGCTCTGGGTCAGGAGCGACACCAGCCCCAAGCAAACCGTTGGACATCAGCATTATGACGATGTATTACACACCAGAGCCTCCAGGTCCTGACAACGTTATCGTTAAGGAAGTTGAGAAACGGACCAATACGAAGCTGAAGATCACTTGGGTTTCTCCGAATAACTATGCGGACAAGATCAATGTTACTTTGGCCTCAGGAGATATTCCGGATTTGATTTTGCTAGATGATCCGTTCAGTGCACAGGTTCGCGGCATGGTGGCTCAAGGGGCCTTCTGGGATATGACACCGCTTCTCAAAGATTATCCAAATTTGATGCAGTATCCAAAAGAATCGTGGGAAAATACGAAGCAGGCAGACGGTAAAAATTACGGTATACCTCGTCCGCGTCCAACGGATGGCGGAGGCTTCCCTTATTTGCGCAAGGATTGGTTAGATACGTTGAAGTTGGACGTTCCGAAGACGACCGATGAGCTGTACAATGTGCTCAAAGCGTTTGTTGAGAAAGACCCTGACGGCAATGGGAAAAACGACACGATTGGTTATATTGGCTTCGTCGATCAGAACGGAATGGCTTATTTTAACCAATTGCAAAACACGTTTACCAAAGTGAATGGAGATTGGAAGCTGGTGGACGGCAAGCTGGTTAACGTCAACGTGCTGCCTGAAGTAAAAGACAGCTTGGTATGGCTGAACCGGGCCTATAAAGAAAAGCTGATTCCAGAGGATGTTGCCGTGTTGAAAAATACGCAGGCCAAGGATTTGCTGAAAGCGAACCGTGGCGGCGGGTTCCAGGATACGGTAGAGGCAGCATGGGAGCCTACAGAGGAGCTTCGTAAGACCATTCCGAAAGCAGACTTCCTGCCATTGGTGTCGCTAAACGGTTATTCGAACAAAGATAGTGGATTCTTCGGAATGTATGCGATACCGAAATCGGTTCCTGAAGCCAAGATGAAGCAGCTGATGAAGTTCATGGATTACGGTGCGAGCCAAGAAGGTAGCGATTTGGCCAGCTACGGCTTGAAGGATGTGCACTACACCGAGAAGGACGGAATCAAGACAGCAACGCCACAGGCCCAAAAAGATATCGTGGCTCAACAAGCATTTGGGCAAATCTTCCTGAAATATGATCCTTACCTTCGTGCTTACAGAACCGGCATGCCGGCAGATGTGTTGGAGCGTAACAAAAAAATTATCGATGAAAAAACCAAGATCAGCATCGGGGACCCATCGATAGGGTTGAACTCGGATACGAACACCAAGGTCGGAACCGAGCTTCGCAAAAAAATTCAAGATATGAAAACCAAGGTCATCATGGGTAAAGAACCAATCAGCGCTTGGGATGATTATGTGACGAAGCTGAAGGCTGATCCAGACTTGGTCAAAATTACAGCGGAGATGAATGACGCATACCAGAAAAAAGCGAGCGCAAAAAAATAACATAGCCTACCCCCGATTGCAAAAAAAATATTGCAGTCGGGGGATTTTTCCCGTTTCAATATACAATTGTCGGGTCATTTCAGTATAATAATGGGTACTACAGGAAGAGGTGAATCCTTATGTGGTTGCGTTGGAGGCAGCTGTGGTATTGGTGGACCCAAAAGTCTAGTAAAAGCAATTTTTACCGAAAAAGCTTGCTGTTGGTTCTTTGTATAACCAGCTTGCCGACAGTCATCATCGGGATTACATCCTATGTTACAGGGCGTGCGCATATTGAAAACGAGATTACGCAAAATCACGATGCGTTGTTAAAGAAAACAATAGATCGGATGAATGAAAATTTGGCTCAGCTAGAGCTGGCAGCTACGCAGTGGTCTTTGGACAGCCGATTGGACGCAAGGCTCGGCGACATTGACTTGATCGATGATTATAACGCAACGCAAAATTTATATCGTTTTTTGGGCGTCATGAAGGGGGCTTATCCTCTTATTGATCAAGTTCATCTGTTTTTGAACAAACAGAAGCCGGTTATCGTGTCGGATATCGAGGGGATCGTGCCGGTTACGAACGAGCAGGATCAGAAGCAATTTCGTTCCTTGCTGGAGAAGGGTAGAGGGGAGTTTTGGAACGACTCGCTTACGAAGGTCAATGCCAAAGGCTCAACGAGCTATGTCGCTCTCGTACATAAACTGCCAAGCATAGGTCAACCTTATGGAGCACTCATCTTTTATTTGGATAAAACCAAGCTGGTGCAAATGGTGGAGGAAATGTCGACCGATAATGAAGGCGCTTCCTTTCTGATGGGCAAGGACGGTCATATTATCGTGTCTCCGGCAGCTTCCGACAAGGATCGCTATGCACTGGAATCGTCGATTAAAGCTAGTGTTATGCAGCGCGAAGAGGAGACTGGCTCTTACTTGTTCGATTGGAAGGGGGAGTCTTATTCCGTCTCCTACGGTGAGTTTTCCCGTTTAGGTGTTCCTTGGAGATATGTAACTACAACGTCACTATCACAGCTGACGGCACCGGTCGTTATTATGTCGAGAATAATGCTGGGCATCGGGTTGTTTGGGCTGCTGATGGCTATTCTTTTATCGTGGATGGCATCCAATAGATTGTACCGACCGATTGGTCGATTGTTTAGCCTGGTTAAGAACCAGAAGACGGTATCGGACAAGGACGGACAAAAGGATGATGGAGACGAGTTAGAGTTTATTGCGAGCCAGTGGAATCATTTGAGTGAAGAGCGCAAGGTGCTGGAAACGAAGCTGGAGCAAGCCTATCCTTCGCTTCGAGCCGCTTTTTTAATGCAGCTGGTGCAGGGCCATTTCTATTCCCTAAAGGAGCCCGAGGTGCGAGCACGGATGGAAAGCTTCGGATGGCAGTCGGAATCTCAGTGGTTTGTTTTGCTTCTCGCGCAAATGACCGGTTTCGCTAAGGAAGACGGCAAATTTTTGGAAAGCGAAGAGCATCTGGTAACGTTCGCGGCTGCCAATATAGCCCAAGAGATCGTACGCAGTCGAAGCTATCAGGCGGAGATCATCAACTTTCAAGATTTGACCGTCGGGATGCTGCTCTCATATCCCATCGACAGAACGAAGCCGCAGGTCAAAGAGGAGCTGTATTTGCTGGCGGACGATTTGGTGCGTACGATTAGCTCGCTGCTCAAAATGCAAACGACCATTTGCGTAGGACGTTTAACCTCTCAAGTGAGAGATATTCCACAAATGCTGCCATTTCTCCGAAATGCAATCCGGTATAGAGATTTGAAGGAACAGCACCAGGTGCTGGATCTGGAAGAAATGCTCCCAAGCGCTAATCAGGAGGTTCATTATCCCTTTGCTTTGGAAAAAGATCTTATGCAGGCGATACGGATGGGACAGAGCGAACAGGCGATGCGGCTTATCGACACTTTTGTAATGAATCTCGTAAGACAGTCGGGCAAAGAAAAGCTGCTGCAGGAAGGTGTCATGCAGGTACTTGGAAGTATAATGCATACGATGCTGGAAACCGGCTACCATCCTCATCATTTGTACGGGGGCGACAATTTGTATGAGCAGCTGAATCAGCTGCGGGAGCCTGAACAGATGGTGCGCTTTTTTCAGCAGAAGGTTATTCTTCCTTATGCTCAAAAGCTGAGCCAGCATCAGGATATTCATGTGAAGCCTTTGGTGGAGCAGGTAACGAATATGCTGAAGGAACGGTTTGCCGGCGATATTTCCCTGGAGGAGTGTGCCCACGCGTTCAACACAACACCGTATGCGCTTAGCAAAGTGTTCAAGCAGGTGACTGGAATGAATTTCATTGATTATCTGACTGCGCTGCGAATCGATAAAGCGAAGGAGCTGCTCGGAGACTCGGATATGAAGGTCAATGAGATTGCAGAAAGCATCGGGTTTCAGCCTTCTTATTTTATTAGGCTTTTTAAAAAGTTTGAGAACATGACGCCGGGGCAATATCGTGAGAAGATAATTCAACTTAAATAATAGTGATTTTTTTCGACAAAAGGCTACATGTCATCAGCTAAAAACAACTTTCTTATGCAGAAGGTTGTTTTTTTATGCCTGTACTATGTCTATGCCCAAATTAGCTTCCATCTTTTTCAAGATCAAATGAAGTTAAAAAGAGCATATTGAGTGTTCTTAGCGGCTGCAATACACTACAACTACTGCTTGTGGTCTCTGGTGAAGGTCCGTGAGTACAATAAAAACAACACGAGGGGGAAATACGGTTTGCGAAAACAACAACGATGGTTCGCGTTGGTTATGTCATTGCTTTTATTGCTATCTTTGATGCCTGGGGCGGCTTTGGGGGCTACCGGTATGATTAACATTACAAGTGATTGGAAAGGGAAGGTTTTTGGTGATGTTGGTGGAGTAAGCAATATTACAGCTACCAACTTTGAAATTACAGAAAACGAGGATGGCACTGTAAAACTTCGAAGTTCTAATGATAAGGGTAAGATTTCTGGTTCTTCTAGTACGACTGGTTCCGAAGGTATTGCGTATTATTTTAAAGATGTTGCAGCAGATTCTAATTTCGAGTTAACTGCAAAAGCTACTGTTGGGACTTGGACAGCTAATAGTCAGGTTTCCTTTGGAATTATGCTGAGAAGTAACGTGCTTGATAACGAGAATCAAAGCGCGTTTACAGGTGACTATGCAGCAGTAGGTGCACTTGACCAAAAGATGGAGGCCTTTTATAAGCTTCAAGCCGATAAAATGCCAACTAAAATGGAATATTCAACAGCGCCTCTGCCAGCAGCAGGAAAAGTATATGACATAAGTATTAAAAAAACAGGTAATGTTTATAGAACAAAAGTTGGAAATGAGACTAAAATCATTGATGATTTTTCTGGAAGTATTCATTATGCAGGACTTTACACTGCAAGAAATACATCAGTCACATTCAGTAATGTACAGCTAAAAATGGATTCCAGAGTCCCTACCAGCCTACAAGTTGATACCGCTTCCATGAAAACGAATTACTTTGTAGGCGATAGTCTTGATTTAACGGGTTTAAAAGTGAAAGCGCTGTACGGAAGCAACGAGGAGAATTTGACTCCTAACGATTATATCGTTACAGGATTCGATAGCAGCAAAGCTGGTGAAAATTCTATTGCAATAAATTTCAATGGAAAACAGCAGATAATTAAACTCAATATCATCGCGTTAACGGTGGACACTTTGGATATTAAGTATTTCCCAGCTAAAACTACGTACTATAAGGGCGATGAATTTGATCCAGCGGGTCTTATTGTTACAGCAACCTATAATACTGGGGGAAAAGCCGATATTGACAGTGATCAATATACGATCTCTATTCCAGGGGCAACCTTGAATGGGTCAACCTATGTGTTTGATACTTCAGGCACTAAGACAGTCAACGTAACTTCGAAGCAGACTCCGGCAACCTCCACTGCGTTTGATGTTATTGTTAAAAATGCAGATATCACCGGATTGGAAATCAAGCAGCAGCCTCAAAAAACATCCTATTTCTTAGATGAAACATTAGATTTGGACGGGCTCGTCGTATATGCTAAATATAGTGACAACTCGTCGGTCCGCTTGCTGAGCAATGAGTACACTGTAGGTACTTTGGATACAAGTACTCCTGGCACTAAGCAGATCACGATTACTCATAAAGGAAAAACGGTGAGTGTAACCGTTACCGTCAAACAAAAGCAGGTCGTGGGCATTGGAGTTACCAAATATCCGAAAACGACTTATGTATTAAATGAGTCTTTTGATAAAACTGGATTGGAAATTTCTAAGCTTTACGATAACTCAGATAAAGAATTACTGGCAGCAAGCGGCTATTCTGTAAATAGTTCTTCCGTCGACACTACGAAAGTAGGAACTTACGATGTAGTAGTTACTCCAGTGGATACGACACTTGCACCGATCGTCTTAAAAGTTACGGTAAGACAACCGGTTGATTATCAATGGAAATCCCTCCGATTTGGTCAATCGACTTCGGCTTCGAACAAAGTTACGGTTAATGCAGATAACAGTGTGAAGCTGGAGGCCCCATCTGGCAGTGGTAAAGTTACAGGTGACCATGACGGTATTTCCTACTATTACACCGAGCTGGATGCCACACAAGATAACTTTGTTTTATCAGCAGATATTACAGTTCTAGAATACGCCAAAGATCCGTATGACGGCCAAGAAGCATTCGGGATTATGGCAAGAGATGCTATCGGTCCAGCTAATGATTCAAGCGTGTTTGCATCCAATATTGCAGCAATTGGAGGATACAGCGGTGGAACGACCAAACCTAATGGAACTCAGTTGTTTGTAAGAACCGGCGTTCAGACGAAGGAAGGAACAGGCAGCAAGGGCATTCAAAATATTATGTTGAAAAATGTGAAGCCGTCTTCTTCCAATACACCTTATAAACTGACTTTGTCTAAAACGAACAGCGGTTTTACAGGAAAAATAAATAACGAGCAGGAAACTATTATTTTCGAGCCGGACATTTTAAATGTTCAAGATTCCAAAATGTATGTAGGATTTTTTACAGCTCGACTTGCAACGATCGAAGTTCGCAATATTCAACTTAGCGTATCAGCAACTCAATCCGATGCACCGAAGGTAGAAGCTCCGAAGAATCCGGTAACACCGGATTTCCAAGTCCTTTCACTGGATAAAACCTCCGCTACGGACTATGATCTGCTGGTTAAATCCAATGTGAGCGGTACGGTAACGGTTAAACAAGGACAAACAATTATTGCCCAAGACAAGACAGTGGAAGCAGGTAAAAATGTAGCCATCCGTGCTGCACTTAATGCCAACAGCAGTACAAATTTTAGCTTAACTTTCTTGCCGGATGATACGCAGGAGTTAACCTCCTATGATAAGATTATTCGTAACTTTACGGTAATCAATAAATCGTATGTGCCAAACGGAGATATTTACGTTTCTCCAACGGGATCTGCCAACGGTACAGGTACAGAGAATAGTCCGTTGGATTTGGATACGGCCATTGCCTTTGTGAAAGCTGGGCAAAAAATTGTTATGCTGGATGGCACCTATGTACGCAGCTCGAAGCTTGAAATCAAAAAGTATAATGACGGTACACAGCAAGCCATGAAATATTTGGTGGCTGCACCGGGAGCTAAGCCTGTTATTGACTTTAACAAGCAGTCCGAGGGTGTTGTATTAAGCGGTAATTACTGGCATGTGAAAGGCATTGATTTTGCTCGATCCGCTGATAACACAAAAGGCTTTACGGTAGGTGGGAACTACAATATTGTGGAAGCCAGCCGCTTCTATGAAAATGGGGATACAGGGCTGCAAATCAGCCGTACGGACGACTCGGAAGATAAAGCTCAATGGCCGTCCTACAACCTGATTTTGAACAGTGAATCGTTCGATAACCGTGATCCATCCGATAACAATGCCGATGGCTTCGCTGCCAAGTTGACAGTCGGAGAAGGCAATATTTTCAGAGGATGTATTTCCCATAACAACATCGATGATGGTTGGGATTTATACACGAAAGCAGGTTCAGGTGCAATTGGTGCCGTTCTTATTGAGGACAGCATTGCTTACAACAACGGTACGCTAACTAACGGTAAAGTAGGTCAAGGGGATAAAAACGGATTTAAGCTTGGTGGCGAAGGCATTCACGTACCTCATATCATCCGGAACAGTATTGCTTTTGGCAATGGAGCATATGGATTTACAAGCAACAGTAACCCGGGTGTGAGAGCGGAGAATAATGTCTCGTACAACAATGCGAGAGCGAACTTAAGCTTTACAACCTATACAGGCATTCCTACGGATTTCAAAATTGACGGATTTGTTTCTTACCAAAAAGATTATACAGGCAGCGGAGTAAAAGATAATTATCCATCCAATTTGAATTCAGATACTAACTATTTATTTAACGGTTCAATTTCCGCTAATAAATCTGGAGTAAAGCTGACAGATGCGAATTTTGTAAGCTTACAGCCAGTGGTTCCGTATCAAAGGAACGCAGACGGTAGCATTATTTGGGGAGATTTCCTTAAATTTATCACACCAACACCAGGAACAGCCCCAGCAGCACCAGCTGGCCTGTTGGCAAGCGCAGGAGATGCGCAAGCAGCACTAACATGGAAAACAGTAACAGATGCAACTTACTACAATGTATATCGCGGAGCTTCCGAAAACGGCACGTTCACGAAGATAGCATCGAATGTGCAGACAACAAGCTATACAAGCACAGGCTTGACGAACGGCACAACCTATTACTACAAAGTCACAGCAGGCAATGCGAACGGAGAGAGTGGCTATTCCAACGTAGTTAACGTTACACCACAAGCTGTGGTGCAACCGCCACAAGTGCCAGCAGCACCAACTAGCCTGTCGGCAAGTTCAGGCGATGCGCAAGCTGCATTAACATGGAAAACAGTAACAGACGCAACTTATTACAATGTATATCGCGGAGCTTCCGAGAACGGTACGTTCGCGAAGATAGCATCGAATATGCAGACAACAAGCTATACAAGCACAGGCTTGACGAACGGCACAACCTATTACTATAAAGTCACAGCAGGCAATGCGAACGGAGAAAGTGGCTATTCTAACGTAGTTAAAGTTACACCACAAGCTGTGGTGCAACCGCCACAAGTGCCAGCAGCACCAACTAGCCTGTCGGCAAGTGCAGGCGATGCGCAAGCTGCATTAACATGGAATACAGTAACAGATGCAACTTACTACAATGTATATCGCGGAGCTTCCGAGAACGGTACGTTCGCGAAGGTAGCATCGAATATGCAGGCAACAAGCTACATGAGCACAGGCTTGACGAACGGCACAACCTATTACTACAAAGTCACGGCTGGTAACGCAAACGGAGAGAGCGGCTATTCGAACGTAGCTAATGTAACCCCGCAAGCCGTGGTACAACCACCGCAAGTACCAGCAGCACCGACTGGCTTGACAGCTGAAGGCGGATATTACTCTGTGACCTTGAAATGGACACAAGCTGCAGGAGCATCTAGCTATACAATTTATCAAAGTACAATCAACAACGGTCCTTATACGAAGGTAGCATCTAACGTAACAAACGCAACGTATTCGTTCAACGGATTGGTTCCTTTTGCCGATTACTACTATGTAGTTACGGCATCGAATGCGCAAGGAGAAAGCTCCTATTCGGCGCAAGCCAGCGCAAGAACTTATGGCAACAGCAGCCCAAGCAGAGGCGGCGGCAGTTCAGCAGGATCTTCGTCTACGGGCAATGGCAGCACTAGCACAAGTCAAGATGGTACTCGTTTGACGGGTGAAGCGGTAGTAACAACAAGCGATGGCAAGAAAATCGCCACATGGACAATTGCAGCAGATGCGTTGACCAAAGCGTTTGAGGCTTTGAAGAGCAAAAACGATCAAAAAATCACTTTAGAAGTGAAGAGCACAGAAGCCATCGTGAAAGTGGAAATACCAGCAAGTGTACTTACAACTGGAGCACAAACGGCTCCTAACGCGGTGCTTTCCATTAAAACAGATGCCGCGACCTATGATTTGCCAATTAAAGTACTACGTATTACAGATTTGGCAAAATCATTAGGAACTACAGCTGACAAGGTAACCATCAGCTTGACGATCGAGAGAGTATCCGGAACGACGGCAGCTCAGATCACGGCCAAAATGAAGGATTCTGGAATGACCTTGCTGTCAGGTCCAATTGATTTCGTTGTTACGGCTGAAGGTAACGGCAAGTCCGTCACCGTGAGTGACTTCGGCGGAACGTATGTAACGAGAACCATCCCTGTTACACAAACCGCTCCGTTCGCTCAACTAACAGCAGTCATGTACAATCCGGCAACAGGAGAACTTAGCTTTGTACCGGCTATATTTAGAACTGTTGACGGCAAAACAGAAGCAGCCGTTAAGCGTTCGGGCAACAGCATTTATGCCATCGTGAAAGCATCCAAAACATTTGATGATTTGCAAGGGCATTGGGCGAAGAACGAGGCGGAATTGCTGGCATCCAAGGGAGTGGTGAACGGTACCTCCGAGACTACCTTTGCACCAAATACATCAATTACACGCGCTGAATTCTCAGCACTGCTGGTCAGAGCCGCAGGACTGACTACAGAATCTACAACCAAATTCTCAGACATTAAATCCGAATGGTATGCGGGTTATGTGGGAGCAGCCTCTAAGGCAGGCCTTGTAGATGGATTTGAGGATGGAACGTTCCAGCCGAACGCTACTATTACTCGTGAGCAGATGGCAACCATGATTGCCCGGGCAATCAAGCTCATGGGCAAAAATAGCGATGCCAATGCTAACAAGCTTGCGGCATTTGCAGATAGCAAGGACATTTCCAACTGGGCTAAGGATGCCGTAGCTGGCGCGGTTAACGCAGGCATTATCAACGGAGTTACAGACCAAACCTTTGCTCCAGGCAGCAAGGCTACACGCGCGGAAGCTGCTGTTATGCTCAAGCGTTTGCTGCAATTTGCAGATTTCATTAACGAATAGTACACAATACAGCTAAGGGGTTATCCTTATAAGTCAGAAGACTTATGGAGGATAACCCCTTTTTCATCGAAGGAGGCTAGCTATTAATAACAAAACCACTTTTTCCAAATATCGCCCGATTCGCCGTCTGGGCAATCGTTTTTATGCTTGTCATACCAGTCCTTAAAGTCTTTATTTTTGTCATATACCTGCTTCCAAGCGTCGTCCTGATTCCCTTTTTTTCCAGAGAATAGGGATGAGAAAAGTTGGTCCCAGCTCTGGTAGCTGTTGTTCTTTTGATTGTTTTGATTACTTTGGTTGTTTTGGGTGTTTGAATAACCGCTGGAGGCGAAAGCTGTGGTAGGGAGTATAATAGCAATGAGGAGTAGGATAACACAAATAAACCTTTTTAGGTGCAGCATACTGCTAATCCTCCTTCTATAAATAAATTGTAAAGAATTGTTCGCTATTAAGAATCATACATCAAATAGACAGGTTTGAGAACTGCCTTTTTTATAAAGATTCCAAAATAAAAGGCCGCCGTTTACCGGTAGCCTTGAATCTATGATGAGCTGATAGGCCCAAAAGTATTGAATATGGCTAACGGGCCAATTTCCTTCCAGACGATAGTATTGTCCGTTACCGTTCCCCCGCTTGTTGGAGGAAAAACGGGAGCCACGGTTCCTGTCATGCCTGCAGTAGCCACCTCGTAAACATGCCCTCCCGATTGAATTCGATATCCTTGCGAGAGATTCTTGGAAGCAGTCCACACTTGATTGCTCGCATAGCCTTCGGAAGTACAGATCCAACCGACATAGCTGCCTGGTTTGGGTACAGAATTGTATATGATTTGTCCGAGGATGTACATGCCGCTGACAGGTGCCGTACTCAAGCGATTATCGGACAATCCGGTATTCATATCGTAATTATCAATGAATTTTACTGCGGCACTCGCATCTATCGTCACGTTATTGAAAAGACACTTGGTAATGGTCATCGAGTTTTGCGTGGTAAGCCAGTGCAGAGACAAAGAGGTATTTTCCAGATAACTATTTGTTATAACTGATCTGCTAGGATCATCCTGCTTATAAATCATTGCATTGACAAACGTACCGTTGTTCAGATAGGCTTCCCCAAAATTGACTTGAACTCCTTGAAACAGCCCGCTGTCGATATTGACTCTGGAATAGGGTGTTATGAAGCCGAAGCTCAAATCTCCACCCAGCATTCTCGACCGTACCTTCATCACCTTCAGATTGCTGATATCGCTCGATTGAAGATTGATGGTTTTATTCTCAAACAAAGTAAGGCCATCTATCACATTTGGTCTACCTACATAGTTATCAGGGGCTTTAATAGAGACCATACAGTTTTTAACTGTAATATGGTTAAGGACAGCGCCTGCTAGCAAAGGAGTGAATCCAATGTTACCGGTCGTATCATTCCAGTCTGTTTCAACCGTCACATTGGAAACATAGCATCGTCCGTAATTGTATCTTGAAATATTGAAGCCTGTCACACCTGAATCCGTTATGACGACAGGGCTTCCGCCCTTTGTCTCCGACACCTGAAAGCTCGTAGAAGTAATATTGACTGTGTAGTAAATTTTATCAATACTAATCCCTGTCGGTACCTTGCCGAACCATTGCTCAAAACAGATTTGGGCGCCGTTACCCATTCCATGAGGAGATTTATACGTAAAAGTGCCCGTTGCAGCATCAATACCGGACGGAGTTCCAAAATAGCCGTAAATGCTAGAACCGTAAAACAACCCGTCTTTGATCTGGCAATTATCAATGAGCGCACCTTGAACATCCATTAAATTCAAGTTGGATTTATTGAAAACACCGCCGTTAACGATATTATTTCCTTTTACAACTAGCGAGCATTGGATGAACGTATTGTTAAGATATTTGATGTACCATTGATTCGGATAGGAGCTAACCCCCCCCGACATTATAGGCTTCGAACGTATTGTTCTGCAGTGTGATATGAGTTCCGTCTGCGTTAACAAAGTGACCTCTGGAGTTATGATGAATATAGTTATTGTAAATGTAGATGCGATAGTTGGTTTCTAGACCGTCTTGATTCAGATAAATACTTTTGTAAGGGATATTGCTTTCACCGACCATCGATTCCACATCAATCCCGAACATTGGAGCGGTTCCATTTCGAAAGTCAGAGGTGACTCCGTCATCCGCAAAACCAATATGGTGAATCGTATTGTTAGCAACAAATACATCGTTGGGGCCGCATAGTGAAATACCTTGTCTTCGGCAATGATGAATATGGCAGTCAAGGATATAAATATGCTGACCCATTAGTTCCTGCGTGTATTGCGATGGATCGTCATAATGGACGCCTATCCCGGTTAGGATGCCGTCTCCGGTGCAGTTCGATATTTCGATACCCTGAACTTCAATGTAATTGGAGCTTAGGATGCCAATACCGTAACCGCCTTCATGTGTGTAATACGAATTATCGACCTTGGCACTGATTTGTGAAATTTGGTCGTCTGTAAGCGGGGAGGAGGTAATATCTATGAGAAATACCATCTTGTTATCTTTATCAATTGTATCGAACCAGCCTCTGCCTGTAGGAGCCGCTGGAGCAAATTCTCCGTTATCGCGGAAATTGACGAAGGAGTCTTTAGATACCGTATCTTTGTATTGATAAAAGCTGTACTTGGTTGCCGTAATGCCAGGTATCGACCAGAGTCTGAAATTGGCTAGGAGGCCAGGGTTGGCATACCGATCGATCACTTCACTTCTTATAAAGTTAGGATTGTCATTCAATGAGCCGTCAGCATTGACCCCGCCTCTTACAAATTTGACGTACATTTCGTATTGGTGGGTGGCCTTATCTCCGACGATGGTTCCGCCTGAAATCTTGGCATGCTTGATTTGTTGAAAATCAATAACACGGTAGTTAGGGGATGAATTTCCTTCAAGCTGCAGGATACACTCACTCATCATTTCAAAATGCAAGCCGCTTTGCATGTGAATGGCTACACCATTCGGATCGATTTTAAGCGCATAGGTTCCGTTAGGCAGCAGAACGTGGTTGTACGCTTTAGACAGAGCCCACGATAGGGCATCATTGATTCCTTTGGTTGTAGCGGCGGATTCCGTACCATCGTTTTTGATATTCCATTGGTCCAGCTCAATGATATAAGAATTGGGAACCCCGATTTTGTTATCCAGCTCGGAAAGCTTTGTTTTCAGGCTAGTTTCGGGATCGACATATACCGCATCGGAGACGGTTATCGGGTACATGTATTCATTGTTCTGGTCTTTTAATTTTTTCAACTTCCCTAACATCTTGCTTGCACCTCCTGTTGAGTCATCTGGGAAGGATGAAACTAATTGGATATCCAGGTTCCGCCTTTAAGCTGCGCGGTGTTATTATTTCCGCTTTTATCGGGCACATTGGTTCCGTCGAATCGTTGGCTGAAATCGTATAAAGCAGTGACATTCCCGTTATAGGTAAAGCTGACACGATATAATATGCCTTTCATTGGAATGCTTCCAAGCTGATTGGCAAAAATGACAATAACCGATTTTGCAGCTGTTTTTAAAACGACCTGCACCTGCGTACGCTGGTTAACAGGCACAATAGCGGAAGAGCCGGCTAAGCTTGTTTTATCTATGCCGTCAACAATCACTGCCTTCCAAGCCGTCTGTAAAAAATCGCGGCCAGCGCTGTCCCTTCCAAATGTGGATTGTCCAATATTCTTGGAAGCATCTAGATAAGCGCTATAAGTACCGCTATTAGGTGTTGCTATCATGTCCAATATCACGGTATCGAACTGAATGGTAGGCACTTGAATATAGTCGGATACTCCGTTCATAGATAAGGCATAGACCAATGCTGCCGTCATGACCGATAGGTTTATCCCATTGGATACGAGGCCGTCTTGGCTTCTCGATTTGACAGTGAAAGTGTAGCTTGTTGAAGGTGATAAGCCCGTCACCTCATAGACGGTATTGGCAACTGTCGTCAGATAGGAGGCTCCATTGTATATATCGTAACCCGTTACGTTCGTTGACGAGCTCTGCACCCAAGATAATTGCACTACGGTAGCTTGTACTTTGGAAGCAGTGAGGCCGGTCACCTCAGCAGGAGGAACCGTATTGATGACATCTACCGTCTCCGCTCCTGTCCAATCTTCATAATAAACAAAGTTTTGCTCTGCCATGTATTTCACCCCCTCAGTGGGTACCTTCGTCCCATGGTTCTTAATATCGTATGTTTTTATGGACAAAAAGGTGAATTATGGATTGGGCGTCATTGGTATTCTAAAGAGAACAAAATGATAGCGGAACGGGTTCTTGCCCCTTTGTTTCAGATTGTCGATTCAAATTCATTCGAATTTTGTGAAATATGATACAAAACGGATCATATTGCGGAAAATCCGTTGTTGACACGATACAAAAAGTGTCATAAAGTATTGACTATAGGCAATGATACAAAAAGTATCAAGGACATTTGACTGGAAATACGAAGTCACTACTTTTCGCTGGGGGAGAATTATGGAAATTAATCTAAGAGAATATTTCATGCTCATAAAGAAGCGTTTATGGATTGTTTTTACTATTGTTTTTGTATGTACAGCCCTCACAGCCGTCTACAGCAATATGAACTATCAGCCGGTCTACATGGCAGCAACCAAGCTGATTGTTAATAAAACCAGCGAAAAGGATCAGCTCGGCAGAGAGCAAATAGACTTTGGGGCGATAGGCGTAAATATAGGGCTGATCAACACCTATAAGGAAATTATTAAGACCCCCGCTATTATGGATAAAGTCGTTCAACGCTATCCCGATCTTAACCTCACCGCAGAACAGCTCATCGCCATGACCAATGTAGCCGGCTTGCATGATACCCAGGTTATGACGATCGTCGTCACTCACTACTCCTATGAAAAAGCCGTCCAAATCGTAAACGCCGTCTCCGAAGTGTTCCAAACCGAAATTCCAAAGATCATGAAGATCGATAACATTACGATATTGAATAAAGCCAAAATGCAGAATTATCCCGTACCCGTAAATAAGAAATCGAACCAGTACATCGTACTAAGCTTTGCAGCCTCCTTAGTTATTGCAATTGGTCTTGTTCTGCTGCTGGAAGCTTTAGATGATACGCTGAAAACAGAAGAGGATGTGCGTCAAATATTTGCCGTATCTACACTAGCTTATGTTCCCAAAATCAGAAGTAAAGAGCTGGAGTCAACGAACAGCAGCAAGAGCAGGAAGTCGAGAAGAAAAGTAGGAGAGGTGCAGCATGTCAACACTATCCAATAGAGCGGATATTTTGATGGAAACGAGCCCTGCCTCTTTGGCGTCGGAATCGTACAGGGCTTTAAGATTCAATATGGAGTCATTTGTCCTAGCCCAAGGCATCCGAACGGTGTCAGTAACTTCGGCGGGTCGGGGAGAAGGCAAAACGACCACGGTACTGAATTTGGCTACGGCCTATGCGCAGATTGAAAAGAAGGTATTGCTCATCGATGCCGATTTGCGTAATCCCTCCATTCACCACACCTTCGGTGCAGCTCAGAGCAAAGGGTTAAGCCATTACCTTATGAATCAGGCCACTTTGAATGAAATCATCGTGCAGACCCCTGTTCATAACCTGTCCGTTATTCAAGCGGGCGCAGTTCCTTCCAATCCGGCTGAGCTATTGGCCTCATCAGCGATGCGGCAGCTTTTGGAGGAGCTTAAGCAGCGTTACGATATGATCTTTATCGATAGCTCCTGCGTGCTTTCTTTGACTGACGGCAAAATGGTGGCTGCTCAATGCGACGGAGTGCTTTTGGTGGTGGAGCACGGAAAGCTAAAGCGCCAGGTAGCCAAAAAGGTAAATGAAGAGCTGGAGCTAGCGAAGGTGAAGCTGTTGGGTGTTGTTTACAATAAGATCAGTGCTAAGCACGCTGAATTGTTTCTATATTAAGTTTCCGTGGCATATGAAATGTTGTGAGGAGAGAGGGTAAGAAGGCTAATGAGAAGAAAACGGGTTGGGCTGCATCGCAGAAGGGTAAGAACGATCTGCATTTTGGCATTAAGCTTTGTCATTATTGCGGGATGCTCGGAAACGATACCTATCAGTTCCGACGGTAGTGCTAGTAACGGTGCCGGTGCTGTTCAGGCGCAGGGGTTAAAAAGCGTCAAAGTCAGCAAAGCTACCAGGCAGAAAATTGGAGAACCTTTGGTTCATGCCGCTGATGTGCAGTCTTCCCTTTCATTCGATATCTTGGCTAAGGCAGCAGGAGATGTTGAGGCCATATTGAAAGCACGCGGAGATGTAGTCAAAGAAGGCGATGTCATCGTTAGGCTGAACTCTAGCGAAGCTAAGTTTGAAAAGGAAAAGGCCGCTTTTGCCGTCCAAACGATACAGGATTCTATCGCCAAAGCGAAGGAAAGAGCCAAGAAGGACATAGACAATCAGAAGCGGGATCTCAATGATTCCATCAAGAAGCAGGAACAGGCATTGAATGATTTGACCCGGAACTATAACAAAACTAAGAACGATTATGAAGTGGGACTGGCAACCAAGGTACAGGTCTATCAAATGGAGGTCCAACTAAGAAACAGCCGGACCGATCTGGAGCAGCTCAAAGATAAATTGGCAAGATTAGAACCGGTAGATGCGACATCGGAGATGCAGGTCCAGCTGAAAACTGCACAGATGGCACAGCTGCAGGTCGAGCAGTCCTTGACCTATTTGGAAGTAAAAGCACCAGTTAGCGGAATATTGACGGAGCTCCCATTTGAAGTTGGCATGAGCATTCAGTCTGGAACCAAGCTGGGGCTGATTCAAAAGCTGGATCCGATTAAGCTTAAGGCACAACTCTCTGAGGAAGAATCCAGATATGCTAGCCGTAAAACGGAAATGTCCTATTATATGCAGGATCCTGCACAGAAGTCCAAGGCGAAAATCAGCTTCCTGTCCAAAGTCATTAATCCGGAAACCAAAGCCTACGAAATCAATCTGGATGTGCCAAATAAAGAGATGACTTTAAAGCCGGGAATGAAGGTGTGGCTTCAAATAACCGATGATCAGGATCAAACGGCATTAGTCGTCCCTACATACAGTGTTGTCAAAGAAGGGCAAGATTCCTTTGTCTACGTGCTTAACGGTAATACCGTTGAAAAACGGACTGTGCAGCTTGGCCGGTTAAATGATTCCAGCCAGGAAATTCTCTCCGGTGTTCAAGAAGGGGAGCAAGTCATTGTCTCTAACCCAGGTCAGTTGAAAGATAAAGAGCAGGTGCAGCGTGCGGCTGCGGAATAGCAAAAACAAAATTGGAGTGAACCGTATTGAGAACGAAATGGAAACAAACCTTGGTAATGTTCGTTTTGATCTTCTCCTTGCTTATTCCATCAGCATCCTACTTGGCCATTGCGGAAGAAGGTCTGCCTGTCACTAAGGAGTATTCTTTGAATCCATCGGTCAAGGCGGCGGTGAAGAGCATACTGAATGAGCAGGTGGCGGAAGGTACAAGAATTGGGGCTGTCGTACGATTAACGAACGATGGAGCCCGGCTGACACGGGTGCCGGATTATGAAGTCAGAGTGAAAGCGGAGGACGGGGTTCTCTATACGCTGCGCCCTAGTGCTTCCAATGTCATAGCCATTCAGCCCAAAGAAACGGTAGAGCTTAGCTACATGATCGTAATCGACCGTGAAGATCTGTTCTCCCTGTCTGAGATTTCTTGGGTGGATGTAGATGAATTCGTCTCCCCAAGATTGGAGAAAACGATCATTTCTATTCCTATCTCTTCTATTGAATGGAGAGGGGATAGCGCTATTTTCTCCGACAAGCTTGCCAAGCAGTCCTGGAGTGAAATTTTCACGATTCCGCTGTTATCTACCTCTATGGAATACAAACCAGTCAGCATCAGTGAGCAAAATACGCCTCAAGGGCCAAGAACGATCGTTGGACTCCTGGCGACGAACAAAAGTGACAAAAAGAAAGCAATCCCTGACTTTCGCGTAAACGGAAGATCGGATAAAAAGGTGTATACCGGTAAAAGACTGGAGCAGGACCCTATTGTGCTTGGTCCAGGGGAGCAGAAGTACATTCACTACGCGATTCCTGCCGGTAAAAAAGATGAGCTTAGGGGATTGACGGTTCTAGCTCCAGAAAGCTTCGCCACAGATGATAAAACCAAGATCGAGTATTTGATTGGTCAGCTCAATATTTCTCTGCCGCAGGATGGTGCTGAGGTGAGCGAGGCCAATCAACCAAAAATGTACGTATGGAACAGCCCGATTCAGTTCGATCCATTGAACAGTGTTATTCAGCCGGAGATCAGTGTCTCTATGGTTGGCTTGCAAATGCATGAAAGCGTCGGGGGTGGGTTTAAAGCGGCAGTTGCCAAATTTAAGCTGACCAATCGAAGCGACCGCCCTATGCCTGTTCCTAAATTTCAAGCTCAATTAATGGGGATTGACAGCACTAAATACACGGGAACCCGGCAAACTACCGTAGTGGAGACGCTCACTCCTAATGTCAGCTATATTATGTATTATTCCTTTGTGCTCCCAAGCAACGAAAAGGGGGACCAGTTGACTATGGAAATACTGGATAGCGAGACGGTGGCTCCCTATAACATCCCTATTGCTACATTTAAAACGATGATAAAAGCAGAAAAGTCGGAGGATTCAGTCCTCTCCTTTTATCCATTCAAGGTTAAAATCAATAGCTGGAAAAGCGAAGTATTCTTCGGTTCTGCCAGAGAAAGCTTCCCTTATTCGTATAAGCTAAGCATTGATCTAGATGTCAGCCTTCAAGATGAGGTCGTCGTGGATCAGAACTTCCCTAAATTGAAGGTAGAGATGGTCAGTGACAAAGGGAAGGTCATAGGCTCTAAGACGATTCCATTTATCGGGGAAAACCGGGTGGCTACGGGAACCCAAACGATCAATATGGATTCTGTACTGTACGAGTTCTCTAATTCGCTTCGCATTTACGAAACCATTGATACGCCTTACGGACAGGCTGATCGACTGATCACGACATTGCAATAAATACGCAATATAAATTACAATAATTGGTTGACACCATGGGTTGTAGGTGCTATCCTGAAAATGTTCTTAATAAAGAACAAAGTATGGTCGTTATAGATAACAATTCAACGAATGTTTGGTTATATTAATCAACTCTAAAAATTTTTTAAAAATAGAATTCGTTATTAAGAATTTAATATTCCCTTTTAACCTTGATCATCGCGGAGGAACACATGAGCGCTATAACCGGAATCTATCATTTTGGCCAGGAACCGATACTAGCAGAGCATGGACATCTATTGATGTCCGGCCTGCAGCATTTTCCTTCAGACGCTATCGATACCTGGAGAAATGAACATGTATTCTTAGGCTGCCACGCTCAATATATTACGCCGGAATCGTTAGGAGAACAATTACCCTATTACGATGCGACAAGACAGCTGGTTATTACGGCGGATGCTATCATCGATAATCGAGAATCCTTATTTCAACTGCTGCAAATCGAATACAGTCGAAGACATGCTTTGACGGATAGTGAGCTGATTTTGCTTGCATATGATAAATGGGGAGAAGACGCTCTACGGTATCTAGTAGGTGATTTTGCCTTTATGATCTGGGATGCGAAAAGGCATCGATTATTCGGGGCAAGGGACTTTTCCGGTAGCCGCACTTTATATTACTATCATGATCATCAGCGGTTCGCATTCTGTACCATCATCCAGCCCCTTCTATCTCTGCCTTATACGAAAACGCTACTCAATGAGCAATGGCTCGCAGAATTTTTGGCTATCGTAGGCATGATTGATGTGGTGGATGCGTCAACCACGGTGTACAAGGATATTGCTCAGGTACCGCCTTCACATAGTATTTCTATTGAAGGGAACAAAGTGACGCTGAAGCGATACTGTACATTAACTGGTGGAGAGCGATTGAAGCTTAAGTCTAATGATGAATATGTTGAGGCCTTTCAGGAAGTTTACCAGAAAGCCGTCACAGCGCGGCTGCGTACGAATCGTCAGGTGGGTGCACAGTTGAGTGGAGGGCTGGATTCGGGTTCCATTGTCAGCTTTGCGGTCAAAGCACTGAGCGAGAGCGGCAAGCCAGTTCATTCCTTCAGCTATGTTCCTCCGAGTGACTTTGAAGATTTTACCCCTCCTTACATACTGACGGATGAACGACCGTTTATCCAATCGATCGTACAGCATGTCGGTGGAATTAAAGATAATTACGTTGATTTCGCTGGCAGAGACCCGTACACCGAAATAGATAGTTTCCTCAGCACGATGGAGATGCCCTATAAATTTTTTGAGAACTCCTTCTGGCTGAAAGGGATGTTCGAGAAAGCCCAAGAAGCTAATGTAGGCGTGTTGTTGAACGGCGGAAGAGGCAATTTGAGTATTTCCTGGGGCTCAGCTATCGATTATTACGCTATCCTGTTTAAACGACTCCAATGGATACGGTTGGCCCAGGAGCTGCACCATTACAGCAAAAATGTAGGAGGGGCACGCTTACGCAGGCTGCCCGCGGTAGCTAGAGTTGCTTTTCCAATAATGGATCGTTTGTTTCCGGTATCGGAGTCCTACGTATATCCCACGCTAATTAATACAGACTTTGCCCAAAGGACGGATGTATTCAACAAGCTAAAGCAGCATGGCATGGATCAATCCGGGTGGTTCTCCTCCCCCGACATATTTGAGCAAAGAAAAAGTCACTTTGAGGAAGTATTTCACTGGAATGCAAGCAATACATTAGCAGCTAAGCTGTCTTTGAACTATTCCTTATGGAAGAGGGACCCCACAAACGATCTCAGAGTTATACGCTTCTGTCTCTCTCTACCGGAAGATCAATATGTACAAAATGGATTAGATCGTGCACTTATTCGAAGGGCTACGAAGTCAATGCTGCCGGATAATGTTCGGTTAAACCAATCCATTCGAGGTGTCCAAGGTGCCGACTGGGTTCACCGGATGATTCCGCATCAGCCTGAATTGCTAAAAGAACTGGATGAAATGAGTGCGGACCCAACCATATTTGAGCTTTTGAACGGCCCTACGATAAAGCAAGGCATAGCTAAGGTTCGGTCGGGATTGAGGCCGGAGGATGCCACCGATCCGGAACTCAAGGTATTGATGCGGGGCTTGATCGTGTACCGATTTCTTAAACGGTTCACTTGAAAGGAGGTGAGCAATATGAAAAAAGTATGGCAAAAGCCTGTACTTGAAGTGCTTGATGTAAATCAAACTATGGCTTCTACAGTTGTAGGAAGCTTCACTGACGAAGCCTACGTGCCAGGTAAACCTGCTGATCCTAACAACCCTAACACCTGGAAACGTTTCAACAGCTAAGATCAATCATAATGAGCGTATAAATGATTCTATGCTTTAAATGGTATTGTCGGTATTACATATGTTAAAAGCCTTTATACAAACCAACGTATAAAGGCTTTTAATGCAAAAACGGTAGGTAATGGAGTGGAAGTCATGATTCAGACGGAAAAAAAGATCGTTTACTCGGCCTTTGGCTTGCGAATTTCAAGTGAAATTCCCTTACCGGAAGTTCCGCATAGCAGCGAACCCACGACAGAGCTGGATGTTGAGATTCGTATAGGAGACATAGGCAGGCTTGCCGATCAATTATTTGCTGCTCCTTTCAAGCATGTTGTTGAAGAGGGTGCCGTATTCTTCTATGTTCCTGATACTGCATATTATTCCATATGGAATGGCCGGCTAATAACGGTTTCGCCTGTCCAAGGGGCAGATGAAGATTTAATCCGTCTTTACGTTCTGGGGACCTGTATGGGAGCATTGTTAATGCAGCGGGGCATTCTTCCGCTCCATGGAAGCGCAGTTGCCATTCATGGAAAGGCCTATGCTTTCGTCGGTGATTCGGGGGCAGGCAAATCAACCTTAGCGTCCGCTTTTCTTAGTGAAGGCTACCCGCTTGTCAGCGATGACCTGATTGCTGTAACGCTGTCCAAGGAAGATCAAACGCCAGTGGTGACACCATCCTACCCGCAGCAAAAGCTGTGGCAGGACAGTTTGAAACATCTGGGCATGTCCTCCGGTGAATACCGATCCATTTATGGAAGAGAGGATAAGTATTGTATTCCGGTCGCTTCTAACTATGTATCGTCTCCTTTGCCGCTGGCAGGCGTCATTGAACTTGTCAAAACAGAGAACGAGCTGCAAATTGCCAAAATTGCGAAGCTGGAGTGTCTGCAGACGTTACTTTATCATACGTTCCGTCCTTTTCTCATTCCGCGCTTGGGACTCATGGATTGGCATTTTCAAGCGAGCTCCGTTATTGCAGGTCAGATATCCATGTATCGACTGCACAGACCGGAGACACGGTTCACGGCTCCGCAATTAGTTAACATAATCTTGGAAACATTATCGATGGAGGTAGGGCATAGCGTATGATTCAAAACCAAAAAATCGGCTTGCAGGATTGCTTCTCCGAAGTAAAAGGAAATATCGTTAGCGATATGGGCGGGGAGAAGGTCATGCTGAGCATAGCTAACAGCAAATATTACAACTTAGGCGAGGTTGGCGGAGACATCTGGAATTGCTTGACTTCATCTCCATCTGTATCTGTAGAACGTATTGTCTTGGCATTAATGTCCCAATATGAAGTAGAGCAAGCGGAATGCGAGCAGCAGGTCGTCTCTTTTCTGGAGCATTTGCTGGAGGAAGGATTAATCCAGTGGGCTTCGTAGGCAAATTAAGGAAGTTTCTTCAACTGGATATGGCCGCCATGCTGCTCGTTGCAGAAACATTGCTGTTTTTGGGTTGGGCCAGGGTGCTTGTAGCGGTCCCATTTGCCAAGGTGGCTCCTTCTTTAGGAATCCATATGGAAGAAACCTCAACCTCCGAGTTACAGCGTGATATCCCGGCTTTAATCCAAGTGTACGATATTATTCGTGTGATGAGTCGGCATACGTTCTGGGACAGCAAGTGTTTGGTCAAGGCTATTGCAGCGATGAAAATGCTGGAGCGGCGTGGCGTGGAAAGCACACTCTATCTTGGAACGGCAAGAGATGAGCAGAGGAACATGATAGCTCATGCCTGGCTTCGCAGCGGACCGTACTACATTACGGGTGCCGAGGAAATGAACCGGTTTCAGATTGTCGGTACTTTTGCCAAGAGGATTGGCCATAAAGGAAATTGAAGGTGAGTTAATGGAAGCAGGGTATTCAATGGATGTGTCGCTATTCCCTAAAGAGCTGGAGCTTATGTTATTTTTCATGAATGAGGAAGCTGATGGTGACGAGCTAAGCTATAACAAAGGGCTTGCCGATATCAACTGGCCGCTCTTCAAAGAATTAGCCATTCATCATCGTGTCTTCCCCACTCTGTACACGAAGCTAAAAGCAGTGAAGGAGGCAGGCATTCCCCCTTATGTCATAGAAGCATTGCGGGTTGATTATCAGCTCAATACGTATCAGATGCTTCATTTAAGTGCAGAAATGGATAGGATATGCAAATTATTCTCCGATTCTAAGATTGATACCCTCGTATTAAAGGGGCCGGTGCTTGCAGCAGAGCTCTATGGCGACATATCCCAACGAACGTCTGGAGATCTGGATATTCTAATCCCTATTGAAAAGCTGGATCAGGCTGAGCGGCTGCTCGCAGCGCAGGGCTATAAGAAGGATGAATATATCCAAACGGTATTGAACGATTGGAAGTGGAGGCATCATCATATTACCTTCTTTCATCATACGAATGGGATCAAGATTGAGGTTCATTGGAGATTAGGGCCTGGTCCTGGTAAAGAGCCCAGCTTTCAAGAGCTATGGGCTAGAAGGAAGATAAGCTCCATAACCCGTCATCCTGTCTATTATTTAGGGAGAGAGGATTTATTTTTATTTCTTGTTTCTCACGGTGCCCGGCATGGCTGGTCTCGACTCCGCTGGTTAGTGGATATTGACCGTATCGTCAGACAAGATCTTGATGTGCCACAGCTTAGACGATTGCTTAAGCAGTATGAGCAACTCCATATAGGGGCACAAGCTTTAATATTGGCCTCACAGCTGCTTTGCACTCCATTATCTGAGGATTTAAAGACGTTAGCACAAGGACAGCGCGCAAGAAATCTTGCTCAGGATGCGTTATTTTATATCCGGCAGAGAATTAACCTGCATGACGAACCTATCCCATATGCGGTGTCCGAGTATCACAAAAGACATTTATTTTCACTTATGTCTAATACACGTAAGCTGCTGTTTATTTTGAACTTTTTTTATCCATACCCAGAGGATGCAAATACACTAGCGCTGCCTAAATATCTCCACTTCCTTTATTTTCCGCTACGTCCCTTCTTATGGGTTTGGAGAAAAACGAAAAAGATTGCCCTACCTTGAGGAGGAACGGAATGGAGCATGTCTTGTATTACACCCGAAAATTGCATGCCTACGGGGGGAAGGTACTATATATGAATCTTCTGGGCATGACGTTGATTGGTTTTTTGGATGGAATGGGTGTTTTTTTATTACTTCCCTTGCTGAGCATCAGCGGTATTATCAATATCCAAACATCTGCACTTCCATTCATGGGGCTGCTGGATTTTCTCAAAGAGATTTCTAGGCCAGTCGGGCTGATCCTGATCTTGGGATTCTATCTCTTATTAGTTATCGGTCAAGGCATTGTTCAACGCAGTCTTAATATGAGGGATATTCAAATTCACGCAGGTTTTGTCAATCATATCCGAATGGAAACGTATCAGGCTTTATTGCAGGCCAATTGGAGCTTCTTTATTAAAAAAAGAAAATCGGATCTGATTAATGCAATGACGAATGAGCTCGGGAGAGTAACAAATGGAACCTTTGTCTTTATGCAGCTATTGGCTTCGCTTGTATTTATGGTCATTCAAATTGGCATTGCCTTCTGGCTATCAGCGAAGATGACACTGTTTGTTATGGCCTGCGGCCTCGTAATGGCTTTGTTCTCACGTACTTTCATTAGAAGATCCCGCAAGCTTGGTGCCCAAACATCGGATGTAGCACGAAGCTATATTGGGGCCATTACCGATCATTTTAACGGCATTAAAGATATAAAAAGCAATATGCTGGAGCCTTCTCGACACCGCTGGCTTCAAAACTGGAACGTTATGGTAGCCCAAGAGCGTTACGAGCACGCCAAGCTGGGCTCGCAATCCCAGTTATACTACAAGACCGCTTCCACGTTGATCATTGCCGCGTTTATTTTTTTCTCCGTTATTTTGTTTCAGACCCAAGGGGAACAGCTGCTGCTGATCATCATGATATTTTCAAGGCTATGGCCCAGATTTACCGGAATTCAATCCAGTTTGGAGCAGATTGCCGCTGCAATCCCCGCTTTTTCCTATTTATCCGAGCTTAAGAAGGAATGCGTGGAAACCAGAGAGGTCAGTATCAGCACTCTGGATTACAGTCAAGTGAAGCCACTCCGCATACAAGAAGGTATCGAATGCCGCGATATTTATTTCAGATATGACAAGAACTCTCCGATCTATGCACTAGAACGTATTCATCTGCATATTGTAGCGAATCAAATGACAGCCATCATTGGCCGATCGGGTGCAGGCAAAAGTACATTGATCGATATCGTGATGGGGATGCTGCAGCCGGATCATGGACAGATTCTCATCGATGGTATTCCTTTGACAAAGGATAACCTGCTCAGATTTAGAAAAGCGATTAGCTATGTGCCTCAAGAGCCGTTCTTGTTTAATGGAACGATTAGAGACAATTTACTGCTGATGAATCCCAATTCTAGCGAAGAGGAGTTATGGGAGGCGCTGCGATTTGCTGCGGGGGAATTTGTTAACCGTCTTCCTAATGGCTTGGATACGCTTATAGGTGATAGAGGTGTCCGATTATCTGGTGGAGAACGACAACGGTTGGTATTGGCTAGAGCAATATTAAGAAAGCCTTCGATTCTTGTACTGGATGAAGCCACCAGCGCATTGGATACGGAGAATGAGGCCAAAATTCAAGAAGCATTGGAACGGCTAAAGGGAACGATGACCATCATAGTAATCGCTCATCGTTTATCGACAATTCGTAACGCAGATCAGGTTATTGTATTGGATGAAGGAACCATTGTGCAGCGGGGCGGCTTCCATCAATTAGCCAATGAAAAAGGAAGAGTATTTTCCCACTTGCTAGGAAATCAGTTTCAGGATTCGACAATGATGTCACAAAAGTAAAATTTTGTATTGACACGTTCGTTATAAAGAATTACCATAAAGTAAGAAGCGGAATAGCAGTGGTTCGGGACAATAATGGTGGTGACACCTTCATTTTTTTGTTTGGTTGTTCTTTATAGAGAATTAATTCGTCTGAATATAAAGACAAAAGGAGGGACACAAAGTGATCGCAAATCACCATCCAACCCGTCAAATCCCGAGAGTCATTCACTATTGCTGGTTTGGCGGTAAAGAGAAGCCTGAAATGGTTCGACGATGCCTACAGACCTGGCAGAGCCACCTGCAAGGCTACGAAATTTTTGAATGGAATGAAGAAACCTTTGATATCAACAGCAATCTATACATAAAGCAGGCTTATGATGCAGGTAAATTCGCTTTTGTCAGCGATTATGTAAGGGTCCATGCATTGTATCATTTTGGCGGTATTTATCTGGACACGGATGTGGAGGTTTTCAAGCCCTTCGATGATCTGCTGCATCATGCATCGTTCTGGGGATTCGAGCAGGAGAATTACATCGCGACAAGCACGATAGGCGCAGCCAAAGGAAATAAGCTCGTTCAACGCTTCCTTGAATCTTACGATGGCAAGACCTTTATTAAAGAGGATGGCACCCAAGATGATTTGACTAATGTCGCCATCGTAACGAGAATGCTGGAGGAGCTTGGACTGAAGCCCAATGGAGAGTATCAGGAGATGGAAGGAATAGGTGTCTTTTATCCCCAAACGTATTTTTCACCTTACGACTATATTAATTGCCGCAAATTTATAACGGAAAATACATATGCAATGCATCTATTTCATAAAAGCTGGTTATCTCCCAAGGCGAGACTTAAAAGCAAGGTGAAAACGATAGCAGCCCAATGGATTGGCGGGGACAATATTGCAAGGCTGAGGAAACTGGTCTCAAAAATGTAGGGGGTCACAATGAAGAACATACTTATTGCCTCCTACGATATGGAGGTCGGAGGAGTAGAACGAAGCCTTGCCAGCATGCTGGAGCATTTCGATTATGAGCATTATTCGGTGGATCTAATGCTTTATAGGCATAAGGGCGATTTTATGAATTTAATTTCTTCTAGCGCCAACCTCATTGAAGAAATCCCGGAGTATGCGACGTTTCGCAAATCGATCGCGGAGATCCTCAAAGATAGGCAGTATCGAATCGGCTTGTCACGAATTGCTTCTAAGCTGAACGCGGAGCTTCTGGGGAAGATTCGCAAATTTACCGAGCCGGGCTATTATCAAATGCAGCTGATGTGGAAGTATGCGCTGCCGTATTTGCCCAAGCTGGAAAAGCAATATGATGTGGCGATCAGCTATTTGTGGCCTCATTATTTTGTAGCTGAGAAAATTCATGCCCGACAAAAAATAGCCTGGATCCATACCGACTATTCCAATGTAGAAACAGATGTACCGCTGGATCTTCGGATGTGGAATCAGTTCGACCGCATTATCGCGGTTTCCGAGGCTTGCAAAGCTTCATTTCTGGGGAAATACCCCTCACTAGTTTCAAAGGTCATAGTTATAGAGAACATTACATCACCGGAATTTATAAAAACGATGGCTGTCCAGGAAACTGCAGAGCCTATTGAAAGCGATAGCCGGTTTAAAATTATGACGGTTGCCCGATTATCCCATGCCAAAGGGATCGATAATGCGGTTAGAGCTTTGAAGCTTCTAAAGGATAAAGGCTATGATCGGATGGCTTGGTACGTGGTCGGATATGGTGGAGATGAGGAAATGATCCAGCAATTAATCAAGGAGTATCAGCTGGAAGATCAATTCATATTGTTAGGCAAAAAAACGAACCCCTATCCCTATATGAAAGCAGCTGATCTATATGTACAGCCGTCACGCTACGAAGGAAAGGCGGTTACGGTAACAGAGGCTCAAATTTTAGGGAAACCGGTTCTTATCACCAATTACCCAACAGCTGGCAGCCAGGTAGAGAATGAGGTCGACGGATTGATATGCGATTTGAATGTGGAGGGAATAGCCGAGGGCATTGAAAGATTGTATAAGAAGCAGGATATCAGGTCCCAGCTCATTGACAACCTCAAAGATAAGGATTATGGCAATGCCAATGAATTAGATAAGCTGTACCAGCTTATTGGATAAGGCGGTACAGCATAGAGAGATTTTAGTTGCGGAGTGATCAGAGACATGAGTATCAAAGTAAGTGTGATTGTGCCGGTATATAACGCTGAGCAGTATGTAGCTCACTGTGTCGAATCTTTGCAAAACCAGACATTGCAAGAATGCGAGTTTATATTTGTGAATGACGGATCCAAGGATCGAAGCGGGGAAGTTATTGAGGCGTATCGGCAATCGGACCCGAGAATCAAGCTGATCCATCAATCCAATCAAGGGGTTAGCGCAGCCAGGAATGCAGGGTTACAAGAAGCAGTCGGGGAATATATTGGATTTGTCGATGCCGATGATTATGTAGACAAGGATATGTATGAAGTCCTCTACAATACAGCCAAGCAGAGCGACTACGACGTCGTCATCTCCAATTTTGAAAGTGAAATTGAGGGTCATAAAATCATAACGACCTATCCCTTCCCGTTGGATACGGTTCTGAAAAAAGATTATATCGAGCAAGAAATTTTGACTTATTTCCTCAAATCGGATCAATTGAATACGGTCTGCAGCAAATTGTATAAAAACAAACGGATACAGGACTATCAAGTCAAATTTCCCGAAAAAGTAGCTCTAGGGGAAGATGGATTGTTTAATATGCAGTTCTTCCGGCATGCCGACCATATCCAGTACATCAATTATACCGGATATCATTATCGTGAGGTCGTGGGCAGTGCGACAAGAAATATTTTGGAAAAGGACTACTTCAAGCGGGCTTTGGAAGTATACTCCCTGGACATTCCGGATATCTACTTGACTACCCTAGATAAGATGAGAATTCAGCAGCTGCGCTCCATCAAGCTTATCAACAGTGTCATGTCCTATATCTATGTTTATTTCAAATCTTCGAATGAGATCAGTCTTTTTCAAAGATTGAAGTATGTAAATAACATGATCAACGATCCGTGTGTTAGGGAGGCATTGCCCTATTTCTATAGCGAAATGTATACCTCCTTGGGGACTTATGAGAAATTTATTGCCGATATGATTCGAAAAAGATTCACTCTGGGACTATTTGTCGCAGCTACTTACAGCAGAATAAGAAATAAAACCTAGCTGTAATTATTATAACGGAGAGCGTTAGAGGAGGAGCTTAGGAAATGAAGATTATGATGTTTGCCCACGATGGGAGCCTGAACCGGGGATGTGAAGCCATCGTCCGTTCATCCACCCATATTATTAAGGAGAAAATTCAAGGGGCCAAGGTGTACCTGGCGTCGGGAAAGCCGGAGACAGACAAAGTTATCACGAAGTTGGACGGCATATATGACGGGTCTGCCCGCGGAATAAAGAAATATTCCTATGATTGGTTTTTGTCGGCAGTCAAGGTGAAGCTGTTCCAAGATGAAACCTATGCGCTAGGCAAAATCCATAACAATATTGTTAAGCATATTCCTAGCATGGATGTCTGCTTGTCGATAGGCGGAGACAACTATTGCTATGGGGAGCAGCCGGGCTGGTATGAGATAAACCGCAGGGTCAAAGCATCAGGCAAGAAACTCGTGTTATGGGGCTGTTCTATAGGAGAAGAAGACATGTCTGACAGGAAGCTGGAGGATCTTCGTTTGTTTGATCTGATTCTCGCCCGCGAGACGTTGACTTACGATATGCTGGTTGCCAAAGGACTGACGAACGTCAAACTATGTGCCGATTCTGCGTTTACAATGGAGAAGGAGGAGCTGGATCTGCCTGAAGGCTGGCAGGAAGGCAATACAGTAGGGCTTAATTTCAGTCCGCTTGTATGGCAGAAAAACAAGGAATCGCGAGCAGCTGTGAGAGACCTTATTACTCATATTTTGGATACGACAGATATGACCGTTGCGTTAACACCACATGTAATGGAAGGGGGAATAATGATTACGAAGTGCTTCATCAATACTATGAGGAATTCAAGGACAATCAACGAGTTATCCTGCTGCCTAATCATTTGACGGCTATTCAATATAAGGGCTATATCTCCAGAATGAGATTTTTTATCGGGGCGAGGACACATGCTACGATAGCCGCTTATTCCAATTATGTTCCGACAATGGTGCTTGGCTATAGCGTCAAGTCTAAAGGCATATCCAAAGATATTTTCGGGGAAGAAAAATTGGTGCTAAGTATTGATCAAATCTCCAACAGCTCCATGTTAAAGGCAAAGTTCGACGAAATGGTAAATGAAGAGCGGCTCATCCGACAAAAGCTTCAAGCATCGATACCGCGAATAAAGAAAATGTCCTACAAGGCTGTCGAGTATTTAGATAAGCTAGTCCAATAAAAAAAGAGGGGTATAGGATGAAAAAGAACTTACTTTTTGTTATGCCTAGCCTGACAGCAGGTGGCGGAGAGAAAAGTTTGGTCACATTGCTGAGTAAAATCGATTTTAAATACTATAACGTAGATTTGCTGTTGATGGATCACAATGGTCTGTTTATGGAATTTATTCCTAAAGAGGTGCGGCTCCTTTCTTTAACAGGAACCTATCGTGTGTTTACTTTACCACTGTTCCAATCTCTAACTAAATTCATGCTAAAAGGTAACGGAAGGTTATTCTTTAACCGGTTGATGTACTCTCTGAAAAACCGAATCGGAAAAAATGTCTCTCAAAAAGAGCAGTATACATGGAAATACTTAGCGAGGTCGATAGAGCATCTGCCTCATCAATATGATGCAGCGATTGGATTTATGGAAAAAACATCGACTTACTTTTGTGTTGATAAAGTTAATGCGGTCAAAAAACTCGGCTGGGTGCATATCGATTACGACCAACTGGGTATGGACCCGCATTTCGATACGAGGTACTTCAAGCAGTTGGATTATATTGTGACAGTGTCGGAGGAATGTGCGAATATTCTCCGAAATCGATTTCCCGATCAGCAGCACAAGGTGGGAGTTATCTACAACATCGTATCACCGACTATGATTCAACAAATGGCAAACAAGCCGATTCCAGGTGCACTTCGTAAGCGAGGGGATGAAATTGCTATTCTTTCTGTGGGCAGGCTTCATCCTCAGAAAGGATTTGAGATGGCGGTCATGTCATGTAAAAAGCTTATCGATCTCGGGTACAATATCACGTGGAATATTATCGGGGAGGGTGATGAGAGAGGGAAACTGATGGAACTGATAGAGCAAAATCAATTAACGAACCATTTTAATTTACTGGGCTTGAAATCAAACCCATACCCATATATGAAGCAGGCAGATATTTACGCACAAACCTCGAGATTTGAAGGCAAATCCATAGCTATTGATGAAGCCAAAATATTAAATAAGCCGATCCTCGTGACCAATTTTAGTACAGCAAAGGATCAAATTCATGATGGAAAAGACGGCCTCATAGTAGAGATGAACGTAGATGCTATTGTGGAGGGAATAGAGAAGCTGATTATCGATAATGGCTTGAGGAGAAATCTGGAATCCAACTTATCAAAGTTGAAATTAGGTACGGAAGAAGAAATAATTAAGTTCTACGGATTAGTGAGCGGGTGATGGTCATGAAAAAAAGGTTCTCTTTATAATGAACAATATGCGCTGCGGCGGGGCTGAGAAAGCATTGATCTCGCTTTTGGAGACGATAGATTATTCAGCATACGAAGTCGATTTGTTTTTATTCAAGCATGATGGGATATTTATGAACCAAATTCCAAAGTCTGTTCATTTATTGGAGGAGCCTGGGGAATATAAGTACTACGATATGTCTATAAAAACTGCGATCCTTGACTGCTTGCGGAAGGGGAGACCGCATATTGCCTTAATGAGAAGCCTTGCTGGCGTGATTTTTAAAAGCGAAAAAAACAGAGTTCGATGTGAACAGAGAGTATGGAAGTATATATCGAAATCGTTGAAAAACATAGATAAACCTTATGATATTGCCGTAGGATACCTTGAGAAAAGTCCAATTTATTTTTGTATAGACAAAGTCAAAGCACATAAAAAAATCGGATTTATCCATAATGACTACGATAAATTGGGTATGGACCCGGAGCTGGATCGGACTTATTTTGAGAAGCTCGACCATCTGGTTACGGTATCCGAGGAATGTGGCCATATATTGAAGCGCAGGTTTCCGATGTATGAGCACAAAGTAGACGTCATGTACAACATTGTCTCCCCTGCCGCCATATATAAATTAGCGTTGGAGCGGGCTGAATGGAATGAGGCTCCCACAAGGCTGGTTTCGGTTGGGCGATTGAATTATCAGAAGGGCTTCGAGCTGGCTATAGAAACCTGTAAGGAACTGGTGCAAAATGGCTATCCAATCAAATGGTACATCATTGGTGAAGGAGAAGACCGGGGGAAGCTGGAACAGCTGATAGTGGATAACCGACTGGAGGATGCCTTTGTTTTGATGGGTTTGAAAGAAAACCCGTATCCATATATCAAAGATGCAGATATTTATGTGCAGCCGTCGCGCTTTGAGGGGAAATCTATTGCGATAGATGAAGCGAAGATTCTTCATAAGCCCATTGTGGTAACGAATTTCAGTACTGCTAAGGATCAAATTAACGATAAAGAGAATGGTTTAATTGTAGATATGGACTCTACCTCATTATTTTCTGCCATTAGATCCTTGATAGACGATGAAAAGCTGAGAAATACACTTTCGAGCAATTTATCGAGGGAGAAGCTAGGAACCGAATCTGAAATCAATAAATTATACGAGTTATTCGCGTAAAAGGAAAGGACCGATTTCATGCTGATTCAAATAGTAAGTATGTTATTGCTACTTCTCATCGCTGTTGTCATCCTTATCGATATTGTCCCTATCGGAAGGGATTGGGTCAGCAGAATCCATATTGGACGCTACCAGGATAAACAAGTATGGAATAGGTCCATTACAACTAGAGGCATTCGTTGGTTGAATAACACCCCTAAGATTAAAGTAACGGACAATACCCGATTTGTAGCTATAGATATGCTCAGAGGAAATTACACGAAAAGTGCGATTCAACATTGGCAAGAGGCTGCTCTAGTTATGGGACTAGCTGAATATGTGAAGCAAAACAACGATTCAGAAGTAAAGCAGGAAATCACGAAGTTTCTGAGTTCAAAGTTGGATAACCAAGGCCAATGGATCGATAAGCCGAAGCAGGTGGATGGAGCCATCTTAGCTTATTCGATTATGAAGCTTGAATTCATTGATACAGATCGTTACAAGGCAGCATTTGATTATGTTTGGGAGATGATTCAAGATCATAAGGGGCAGGACGGTACAGTAGCTTATCGTAAGTTTATGCAAAGCTACCGGTACGTCGATACGATAGGTTTTATTTGTCCGTTTCTGGTTTCGTACGGTGTCCGCTACGAAAAAGAAGAATGTATTGAATTGGCCGTCAAGCAGATTAAGGCCTATGAAGAAAATGGGATGCTCGAGCATCATTTTATTCCGAGTCACGCATATCAAATTGACAATAAACTGCCTCTTGGGCTGTATGGCTGGGGTAGAGGGCTTGGTTGGTTCTCCATCGGACTTATTGATGCATGGAACGAGCTTCCGGAAGGTCATCCCTATAAAGCGGATCTGGAGGCTAGCATAAAGAAATTCGCCATTGCTGCCAAATCCTTTCAACAGCCATCCGGCAATTGGAGCTGGACGGTAACACGGGGAGAATGCAGGCCGGACTCCTCCACGACGGCTACATTGGGGTGGTTTATGCTCCAGGCATCGAAGATAGAGGAGATTTCACAGATGTGTATGGACAGTGCAGATCAAGCAGTTCGTTATTTGATGCAGGCAACTCGAAGAAACGGTGCGGTCGATTTTTCCCAGGGGGATACGAAGGATATCGGAGTCTACTCCATGCTATTTAATGTGCTTCCGTTTACGCAAGGATTTTGCATCCGATTGATGAATTCCAATACCTTTTCTAAGGTTGGGTGAAATGATGATAAAAATAATGACAAAATACCAAAACGATCTAATGGTTAAAGAATTATATGATTGCTATCCAACTAATAGTTGGGGAAAACCATGAGAACAAAAAATTCGATTATCAATATTTCCGTAGGTTTAGGAAATCAACTTATTATTACTTTGCTTAGTTTCTTTTCACGAACCATATTCATACATACGCTTGGCTTAGAGTACTTAGGGGTCAACGGGCTATTTACTAATATATTAGCCATGCTCTCTTTGGCAGAAGCGGGTATAGGATCCAGTATCGTTTACAACTTATATAAACCTGTGGCAGAAAATGATAAAGAAAAAATTAGAATGTTAATGAAACTGTATAAAAAAGCTTATCTGTACATAGCTTTATTTGTATCAGTTTTAGGGCTAGCCGTAATGCCGTTCCTTTCACTGTTCGTCAAAGATGCTAATGTGGATAATATTCATCTTATCTACCTTGTGTTCTTAATTAATACGGTAGCGCCATACTTGTATTTATATAAAAATTCGTTTTTGAACGTAACCCAAAAAGGCTACATTATTACCGGTATCTATTCGATTTCCTCCATATTGTCTACGTGTCTTAAGATCGTCATATTATATTTCACGCAAAACTACATTTTATATTTATTTATCGATAGCTTCATCACCATAAGTAACAGTATGATCCTTTCCAGAATAGTTGATAAAATGTATCCTTATTTAAAAGAAAAGGTAACCACCAAACTCGATGCCATAACCAAAAACAACATCATCAAAAATGTCAAAGCCATCATTTTGCAAAATGTCGGGAATTATTTCATATTCGGAACCAGCAATATTATGATTTCAACCTTTGTTAGCATTGCAGCGGTAGGATTGTATTCCAACTATAATATGCTGATTGAAATATGCAGAACGTTCATAAATCAAATATTCAACAATATTTATCATAGTGTCGGTAATTTGGTAGCTAAAGAGAGCAAAGAAAAAATTTATAGCGTGTATAAAGTGACCATGTTTCTCAATTTCTGGCTTTATTCCTTCTGTGCTATATTCATGTACGTTATTATTGAGCCATTTATTACCTTATGGATTGGAAAACAATTTATAATGGAAAAGATGGTCTTGATTGTATTAATGGTCACTTTTTATGAACGAGGAATGAGAAATTCGGTTAGTACGGTCAAAACAACAGCTGGTATTTTTCATGAGGATCGTTATGCACCTTTAGTTCAGGCTGTGATCAATCTGGGATTTTCGATTTGGCTTGTTCAAGTCATGGGACTATCGGGTGTATTCATAGGTGCATTGATCAGTGCCGTGCTGGTACCCTTCTGGACGACGCCCTACTTTGTGTATAAAAAAATATTTCAGAAGCCGCTTTGGCATTACTACGGAACCTATGCTTATTATACAGCTATAGGGGTTGGAACTTGTCTGGCGACAAGCTTACTATGCCAATGGTTCTCTGCGGATACGGTCATGATGCTTGTGGTAAAGGTTATCCTCTGTCTAATGGTTCCTAATGTCATATACCTTGCTCTTTTTTACAAAACAGAAGAATTTAAGTATTTATTTGGAATCGTGGAGGGACTCATCAAAAACGTATTAAGAAAAGTAAAGCGTGTTCCAAGTCCGGATATATCCTCCGGTAGCTCGTAAAATGAATGATTATGAGGGAACTGGTAAAATACACACAAACGCTATTGACAAATTCTTTATAAAGAACTAGAATGAGGGTATTAAGCATCATTCAAGCGAACAATCGCTCATTTTTTTTGTTCTAAATGTTCTTTATAAAGAATATTAACAGAAAACCCCTCTTAAAAACGCACAAAACTCTGTTATTTTTCTACTTTTTCCCCTTAAGACCTACTACACGAGAACTATAAACATTCCGACAAAACGAGACAACAATTGCGATCACTAAGAGAGCATCCTATAGAAATTTCTTTTTTTTTTTGCCTCGATGTTCTTTATAAAGAACATGCAAGCCTGTTCCGGTGATATCTCCTAACCGTTATCAAAGGAGGTACTCGACCATGCTGTGGGTTGTTCTAACCTTAGACGCCAGTCGTCAAGGGTGTGGTGAGAGGAGGGGTTAGATGCCCTGCATAACATTAAAGGGTTTAATTATAGGGTCTTTCATGAAGGCCTTATACTTAAGTACTTTATTGAGAGGGTGAACATTTTTGTCATACCATCAAAGGTTGTCGTTATTAATTTTGGTCGATTCTGCCATCGTATTGACATCCATTTTCTTCAGCAGATTCCTATTAGAAGCCGATCTTCATGTCATTACATTACCGTTGGTTGTCAGCTCTATCACGTTGCTGCTCAGTCACCATGTGTTCTCCATGATTTATAAGCTGTACAAAAAAGCTTGGGAATACGCCAGCATTGGAGAGTTAGTCTGTATTTTCAAAGCCATTACACTTTCTGTTGTTTCGGCAGCCTTTATTCAGGAAATTATCGTTCAGGATATTTATGTTAGGCTGCTTGCGGTAACGTGGATGCTTCACATCCTGCTGATTGGAGGCTCGCGTTTCTGCTGGAGGATTGTAAGGGATATTTACATTAAAAAAGATGTCAATAAAAAACGCACTTTAATCGTAGGCGCCGGTTCCGCAGGCATGATGGTTGTTAGACAATTAATTAAAAGTCATGACGCAGAGCTTCTGCCTGTTGCCTTTATCGATGACAACACCAATATTCAGCATCTGGATATTCTGGGTGTGCCTGTCGTTGGCGGCATTGATCAGATTGAAAAAGCTGTAGCGGATCTGCACATCGATAACATTGTTATTGCCATACCATCGCTTGGAAAAAAAGAACTTAACAACATATTCAGGGAATGCGCGAAGACTTCGGCCAAAACGCAAATACTGCCTATGCTGGAGGACATCGTGACCGGCAAGCTGTCGGTGAACCAGTTCCGTGACGTTCAGGTGGAGGATTTGCTTGGCAGAGAACCAATTGAACTCGATATAGACAGCATTTCCGAATACATAACGCAAAAAAGAGTATTGGTAACTGGAGCAGGCGGATCCATCGGCTCAGAGATTTGCCGGCAAATTACTCGTTTTAATCCAAGTCAATTAATCCTGCTCGGTCATGGAGAAAACAGCATTTATTCCATCGAGATGGAGCTTCGGGATAGATGCGGGTTGACGGACATTAAATTTATGACAGAAATTGCTGATATTCAGGATTCGGTAAAAATGATGTCTATTATGAACAAATACCGTCCTCATGTGGTCTATCATGCCGCTGCTCATAAGCATGTTCCGTTAATGGAACGAAATCCGGAGGAAGCGGTCAAGAACAATGTTATCGGAACGATGAATGTAGCCAAAGCGGCGAGCAAGTTCGGAGTAGGCACTTTCGTTATGATCTCAACCGATAAAGCAGTCAATCCGACCAGTGTTATGGGAGCCACCAAGCGGTTAGCTGAGATGATTATTCAGCATATGGATAAGAGCAGCGAGACCAAGTTCGTCGCCGTTCGATTCGGCAATGTGCTCGGAAGCCGTGGCAGTGTCATACCCCGTTTCAAGCAGCAAATTGAAAAGGGAGGACCGGTTTCTGTAACGCATCCGGATATGATTCGTTACTTTATGACGATACCAGAGGCTTCACGTTTGGTTATCCAAGCTGGAGCATTGGCTAGAGGCGGTGAAGTCTTCGTTCTCGACATGGGGGATCCGGTCAAGATCGTCGATCTGGCAAAAAACTTGATCAAGCTCTCGGGTAATTCTGTAGATGATATCGAAATCGTATTTACAGGTGTAAGGCCTGGCGAGAAGCTATTTGAAGAGTTGCTACAAGTCAATGAAATTGAGGAGCAGCAAGTATATCCGAAAATTTATATTGGCAAATCGGCAGATTTGTACATAGAAGAAATCCGTAAAATGATTAACAATTATTCGACCTTGGATGGAGTCATTTTGCGAGAACAGCTGCTTAATTTAGCTAACGGAAACATGATTACAACTTCTAAGAAGTTGATTTCGATTGGTTGATAAGGAGTGGATAAAGAGATGAAAGTAAGAAAAGCGATTATTCCAGCTGCAGGGCTAGGGACCCGATTTCTTCCTGCAACGAAGGCTATGCCCAAAGAAATGCTGCCTATAGTAGATAAACCCACCATTCAATACATTGTGGAAGAAGCGATAGAGTCCGGTATTGAGGACATTATTATCGTGACGGGTAAAGGAAAGCGAGCCATTGAGGACCATTTTGACAGCTCCTTCGAGCTGGAACAAAATTTGCTGGAGAAACAAAAGTTCGACTTGTTGAATGAAGTGCAGAAGTCAGCGAATGTGGACATTCATTATATTCGTCAGAAGGAGCCTAAGGGCTTAGGGCATGCCATATGGTGCGCACGTAAGTTTATCGGTGATGAGCCGTTTGCCGTTCTTCTCGGCGACGATATTGTCCGGGCGGAGAAGCCGTGCTTGCAGCAAATGATGGAGCTTTATGAGCATTATCGAGCTTCGATTATCGGGGTTAAGCATGTGTCGGACGATGAAGTATCACGGTATGGTATCGTGGACGGCAATCCTATGGATGAACGTTTCTATAAGGTGCGGCATTTGGTGGAAAAGCCGAAGAAAGAGTTTGCCCCTTCGAATCTCGCTATTATGGGACGTTATATTTTAAGCCCTCGTATATTTGATATTTTAAACAACCAGGAACCGGGAGCAGGATCGGAAATTCAGCTTACGGACGGTATTGCGGAGTTGAACCGTAAAGAAGCAGTTTATGCGTACGAGTTCCACGGAACACGTCATGATGTCGGCGAGAAAATGGGCTTTATCCAGACGACAATTGAATTTGCGCTTCAGAGAGACGATTTGCGTTACGATCTGCTCAGCTATTTGTCACGAGTTTTGGAAAAAGAATTGATTAAATAGGTGATCCCGTGACTAACAAGATCCTATTTTGCGCAACGATGGACTATCACTTTAAAGCCTTTCATTTGCCGTATATGAGCTGGTTTAAGGAGCAAGGCTGGGAAGTTCATGTGGCTGCCAACGGTCAAATGGAGCTGCCCTATGTAGATAAGAAGTTCGACATTCCTATCCAAAGATCACCTTTCAAGCTGCAAAATCTGGAAGTCTATTATCGGCTCAAAACGATTATTGATGACAATCAATATGATATGATTCATTGCCATACCCCTATGGGGGGCGTATTAGCCCGTCTCGCAGCAAGAAAGGCGCGTAAACGAGGGACAAAGGTGCTGTATACCGCCCATGGCTTTCATTTTTGCCAAGGTGCTTCTTATATCAACTGGCTTATGTATTATCCAATTGAAAAAATGCTGTCCCGTTATACAGATTGTCTAATAACCATAAACAATGAGGATTATAACTTGGCTGTTAACCATCGGTTCGGAGCCGATCGAATAGATCTTGTTCACGGAGTCGGGGTGAGTACCGAACGGTTTAAACCTGTTGGGGAACAAGAAAGAATTTTATCTAGGAAGCGGTTAGGATACACTCCAGATGAATTTTTAATGTTTTATGCCGCAGAATTTAACAAGAACAAAAACCAACAGTTACTTATTCATGCATTAGCCCTAATACAAGATCAAGTACCTCATGCAAGGCTTTTGCTGGCAGGAGAAGGTACACTCCAAGAAAAATGCCGTGAACTTGCTGCGGAGCTTGGAGTAGCAGAAAAAGTTGAATTCCTAGGTTATCGTAAGGATATCTCTTTGCTGCTTCCTCTGTGTGATGTAGCAGTAGCATCAAGTCTCCGAGAAGGTCTACCTGTCAATATTATGGAGGCGATGGCATGTGGACTACCGGTAATAGCAAGCGCCAACAGGGGACATTCCGAGCTGATAGAGGATGCGGTGAACGGGTATATTGTCAATGGACAGAATCGCGGGGAGTTTGCTGCCAGAATGGTTGAATTAAGTAAATCACGAGATCTGTGTGCCAAGATGGGAATGGAAAGTATGAACCGGATGCGCCAGTATTCGATCACTCAAGTAGGATTGGAGCTAGCCGGTATTTATTCGCATTACTTTTCGGGGGATGGAAATGAAACCAAAAGTAAGTATAGTGGTGCCTATATTTAATGTCGAGGCTTATTTGGGACGATGCCTGGATAGCCTGCTGTCGCAGACCCTAGGCGAGATAGAAATTATTGCTGTAAATGATGGTTCTACCGATGCATCCTTACACATTCTTCAACAGTTTGCGGACAAAGACCAGCGGATTGTCATCATTGATAAAGAAAACGGCGGTGTGTCCTCGGCGCGTAATGAAGGCATTAATATAGCCCAAGGTGAATATATCGGGTTTGTTGACCCGGATGACTGGGTAGATCAGGAAATGTATGAAGTGATGTACGTCGAGGCAATTGCTGAAAATGCGGATATCGTGATGTGCACCTATTTCCGCGAATTTGGCACCCATTCGAAGGAAAAGGTATTTCCAATGCCCGAGAAAGTCTGCTATCAGCAGCATGAAGTGCAGGATATAATGCTTAGACGTCTAATCGGTCCCTTAAATGAAGAAATCGCAAACCCGGAATTTTTGGACGCATGGGGGACGGTATGGTCCAAACTGTACCGTACGGAGTCGATCCGGCAAAATGGATTGCGCTTCATAGATCTGCAAGTGGTTGGAACGAATGAAGATTCATTATTTAATATTCATGCTTTTTATCACATTCGCAAGTTCGTCTTTATTAATAAGCCTTATTATCATTATTGGCGGGTTAATAATACATCAGTCACCTCTGGATATAAACCGGATTTAAAGGAAAAATGGTTCAGCCTTTACAATTTTATTGAAAGTTTTATTGCTGATAAGCAGCTGCCGAACGAATATTCATTGGCCCTGAATAACCGGATTTGTCTAAACACGTTGGGATTAGGATTAAATACGATCAGTATCAGTAATCAAGCTCCAGCGATCATGAAGATCAGAAAGATGGGCACCATTCTTAATGATCGACGCATTAAACGTTCTTTTGAGCAATTTGATACGGCGTATTGTTCTTTAGTTTGGAGAGTCTTTTATTCATGTGCGAAATTCAGATTCACGATCGGTTTTTATTTCATGCTGCTAACGATTGAACGACTTAGAAAAATGGTCAGATAGGAGTGAGGTTCAGTGGAACCTATCCGTGTACTTCAAGTTGTTACAATAATGAACCGCGGTGGTCTCGAAACGATGCTAATGAATTATTACCGGCAAATAGATCGAAGCCAAATTCAATTCGATTTTATGGTACATAGGGACGAAAAGGGACATTATGATGATGAGATTTTAAGTCTCGGAGGAAATATTCACCGTATGCCGCAGATTCGCCCAGGAAACTACCGCGACTATTTTAAAAAGCTGGATGAGTTTTTTGCACAGCATTCCGAGTACCAGGTCGTTCATTCGCACATCAACGAAAATAGCAGCTTTGTTCTTCGAGCAGCCAAAAGTGCTGGGGTGCCTTGCCGAATTGCCCACAGCCATTTAAGCGATTTGGGAATCGATTTAAAGCTGCCCTTCCGTATTTATGCGAGGCTCTCCATGAAGAATAATCCTAACCAATACTTTGCTTGCTCCAAAAATGCTGGGCAGTGGCTGTTCGGTAAGGATATATCCGCTTCGGGAGACTTGAAGGTTCTGAATAACGCAGTAAACGTGAACCAGTATAAATACGATGACGAAGTTAGAAATCGAATGAGGGAACAATTAAAGGCCGAAAATAAGCTGGTCTTGGGGCACATCGGAAGATTCAATAAGCAAAAAAATCATCATTTTCTTATCGATATTTTTAAAGCCGTACATGACAAACGCCCGGATTCTTTGCTCGTCCTAGCTGGAGATGGCTATTTACGGCCAACTATCGAAAAAAAGGTGGCTCAGCTGGGATTATCCTCCTGCGTAATGTTTCTTGGGGTCAGGAGCGATATACCAGATCTTATGCAAGCGATGGACCTGTTTTTATTCCCATCTTTATTTGAGGGCTTACCTGTCGTCATGGTCGAAGCCCAGGCTGCTGGATTGCGCTGTTTTGTATCCGATGCTATTACGAAAGAAGCGGATATAACCGGGCGGGTCCAATTTTTAAGTTTAAAGGAATCCGCTGAAGCTTGGGCTGGTCGAATCCTCAGTTCTTCTTACGAGCATGAGGATACATCGGCATTATTACAAGACCACGGTTACGACACGAATTCTATGGCTAAATGGCTATCGGATTACTATTTGGAACAGGGCCTGTACACTAGGCAAGCATAGATTGCGGAGGTTTTAGCATGGTTCCGACATTAACGATTTTTACACCGACATTCAATCGGGCTTATACGCTTCATTTATGTTACGAAAGCTTAAAGAGACAAACCTCCAAAGATTTCGTTTGGCTTATTATTGACGATGGCTCAACGGATCAGACGGAGCAGTTGGTGCAAAGCTGGATCTCAGAAGGCTGTGTTCCGATTCGCTATCACTATCAAGAAAATCAAGGGATGCACGGGGCTCATAACTCGGCTTACGAATTAATCGATACGGAGCTTAATGTTTGTATTGATTCCGATGACTTTATGGCCGACGATGCGGTTGAGAGAATCGTAACATTCTGGGGAATATTCGGAAGCGCCCGCTATGCGGGAATTGTCGGGCTGGACGCAGCCCCCAATGGCGATATTATCGGAACCAAGATGCCTGATGATATTCCAACTTCAACCTTATCGGATTTATATGGCAAGCACAGGGTCAAAGGGGACAAGAAGCTTGTTTACAGATCAGACTTAACTAGAAAATCGCCACCTTATCCTATTTTTCCCGATGAAAAGTACTGTCCTCTCAGCTATAAATACATATTTATTGATCAGGAGCATCCGCTGCTTATAATGAATGAAATCCTTTGTTATGTTGAGTATTTGGATGACGGCTCAAGTATGAACATTATAAAGCAATATCGAAAGAACCCTAGAGGGTTTTTATTTTTTAGAAAGGTCGCTATGAAATATGCTCCAACCTTTAAAGAAAAATTCCGGGAATCCATGCATTATGTATCCAGTAATCTGATGATCCGCAATCACAGGTTTTTAATAGAATCACCTTGTAAATGGACCACCATGCTAGCTGCACCTTTTGGATTATTGCTCTACTTATACATTAGTAATACAAGTAAGGCTACGGTTTTAAAAAGATAAGTTTCCAACCTTATTAAATCAGGTGAGAGGAATAAAATATGTTCGTATTATGGATGACTCTTTCCTCAGCGTATGTTTGCTCTCTTTTATCAAGATATTTAGCTAGACCTACAGCTATCGGTCCCATATATATTCAACCAAACAAATTTCTAGTATTTGTGGTTGGGGCCATCATCGTGCTTGTTGCTGGATTAAGAAATAATATCGGTGATACTTTTTTTTATATGCATTCATACGCTTTGACTCCATTGAAGTTGGAAGATATCGGATTTAAGGCTGAATTTGGCTTTAATCTCATTCAAATGTTTTTGCAGCAAATAACGAATAATCCACAGTTTTTAATTTTTATAGTTGCATTAATAACTAACGTACTTATTATCCGTGTACTGTACAAATACGCAATGATGTTTGAGTTAAGTGTTTATGTTTATATTACAAGCGGACTTTTTTTAATGTCTATGAATGGAATTAGGCAATTTATGGCTGCGGCTATTGTCTTTGCAGCCACAAAGTATTTATTAGACGGCAGTTGGAAAAAGTATATGGTCATCATCCTTATTGCATCAACGATTCATCAATCTGCGCTTATTTTGATTCCAATTTATTTCATTGTAAGAAGGAGAGCCTGGACCCATCAAACGTTTATTTTGGTCTCATTTGCTATCATTTTTGTAGCAGGCTTTGCCCAGCTATCCGAAGTGTTGTTTACAGTCATTAAAGATACCAAATACAGCGAATATCAAGATCTTGAAAAAAATGGCGCTAATTTTTTACGAGTTGTTGTTAATGCGGTTCCTGTTGTCATTGCATATATCGGCAGGGAAAAGCTTAGACAGCTATTTCCTAAAAGCGATTATGTTGTCAATATGTGTTTAATCAATCTCATCTTTATGTTTATCGCAACTCAACAATGGATATTTGCTCGGTTTAGCTTCTATTTCGGTTTATACAACCTAATACTCATTCCTTGGGTAATCAAGCTGTTTGTTCCACAAGAACGTAAATTTATCTATTATGCCATCCTAGTTTGTTACTTTATTTATTTTTATTATGAGAATGTAATTAGTTTAAATATTATTTATAAGAGTGATTTTATAAGATTTTGACCATTACAAGGAACAAAGGATGAGTGCATGAAGATGAAGCAAAGCGGAAAGCTTAGTGTCTTACATGTATTAGGCGGATTATGGTGCGGAGGTACAGAGGCTTTTGTGATGAATATGTTCCGTTCTATTGACCGAGAGAAGGTTCAATTTGATTTTTTAATCCACGAGAAGTCAAAAGCCCATTATGACGATGAGGTATTATCGTTAGGCGGGAATATATATAGGATACCCGACCGAACGGAAGTAGGGACTGTTAAGTATATACTGACCCTTGTGCGTATACTCCTCCAAATCAAGCCGGATGTTATTCACGCCCATGCCATGTTTAATGCAGGAGTTATTATGCTGGCTTCGTGGTTAGCACGCATTAAAACACGGGTATGTCATGCTCACAGCTCCGACGATCAGAACCGTTTAAGCTTATCACGAAAAATGTTCAGATCCATTATGCGTATGTGCATTTATGTATTCGCTACACACTACGCAGCTTGCAGTGAGAAAGCGGCCGAGTATCTTTTTGGGGAAGGCATTGTAAAGAAAGGGAAAGTGAATTTGATCAATAACGGTATAGACGTGAATAAATATATTTCCGTTACTAGGGATCAGACAAATCAAATACGCAAAGAACTGGGAGTATCGGATAAACATTATGTTATTGGTCTCGTCTCCAGATTGGTTGAAGTGAAAAATCCGCTTTACATCATTAAAATATTTGAACAAATTCGTGAAATCAATCAAGATGCACTCATTGTCATTGTTGGTGAGGGACCACTTAAATGGGAAATAGAAAAAGAGCTGAAGAAACGAAATTTAACTGAACATGTCCGATTGACCGGAAATCGAAGTGACGTCCCCATTATAATGAGTGCATTTGACATTTTTGTCTTACCCTCTATTTTTGAAGGCTTAGGGATTGTTGCGATCGAAGCGCAAGCTAGAGGGCTACCATGTATTTTATCGGACGGTGTGTCGTTAAAGGCGGATTTGGGTTTAGGATTGATTAAATATATATCGCTTAATGATGAGAACGAATGGATCAGAGCGATCACTTCACGACCTAAAAAGCTAATGGATTCCCATAAAATCATAGATGCATTTAAAGATGAGGGATATGACGTCAAAAGTGCATCCAATAAGCTGCTGCAGGTTTACGGACTAAGCTGAAAACTGTATTTGGAGGCGGGAGAATGGCGGTTCTTATTACGGGTGGCTCCGGCTATATCGGAAGTCATACATGTGTGGAGTTATTGAATGCAGGGTATGACATTATTGTGGTTGATAATTTGGCAAACAGCCACCTCGAATCACTTCGGCGAGTGAGAGAGATTACGGGAAAAGATTTCAAATTCTATCAAATCGACCTGATGGACCAAGAGCGGCTTGATAAGCTCGTATTCGCACAAAATGAGATCGAGGCCGTTATTCACTTTGCTGGACTTAAGGCAGTAGGCGAATCGGTTCAGATGCCTCTCCGTTACTACGACAACAATATCACAGGGACATTGGCGCTTTGTAAAGTCATGGAGAAGTACGGAGTGAAAAAGCTAGTGTTCAGCTCCTCCGCTACTGTATACGGGCTGCAGGAGCTCGTGCCTATCACTGAGGAGCTGCCGCTTAGCGCAACGAATCCTTACGGAAGAACGAAGTTGATGATAGAGGAGATATTACGGGATTTACATAAGTCGGATTCCAAATGGAGCATTGCGTTATTACGCTATTTTAATCCGGTTGGAGCTCACATAAGCGGGAGGATCGGAGAAGATCCGAACGGCATTCCGAATAATCTTATGCCTTACATTACACAAGTGGCGGTTGGCCGACTCAAAAAGCTTCAGGTTTATGGAAATGATTATCCTACTCCAGACGGTACGGGAGTAAGGGATTATATCCATGCGGTGGATCTAGCTCAAGGCCATTTAAAGGCACTGGATAAAGTGAACGCTGCTACCGGAGTAGAGGCATACAATCTTGGCACGGGTCGAGGGTACAGTGTATTGGAGATGGTAGCTGCTTTTGAGAGCGTAACAGGTAAGACCATTCCGTATCAGATTGTAGGACGAAGGCCGGGCGATATTGGAGTGTGTTATGCCGATCCTAGTAAAGCGGAGCGTGAATTAGGATGGGTTGCTAATAAAAGTTTGACGGATATGTGCCAGGATGCCTGGCGTTGGCAGCTCAATAACCCTAATGGATATAAGGAATATGAATCTATGCTTGCGGGGATAGGCATGAATGGCGAGCCTCAGATGTTTCAACGAAGCGGAAGGGATTTTTCAATAGAGCATCTTGTAAATGAGGTTTTATAAATATGAAGCTATCGGAGCTGACCCAGCAGCAGATGAAGGAAATTATGTTAACAGCTTACCACAGGGGCAATGAGGCGGAAAATATGGGAGTTAAAGATTTAATCGAGGAAATTAAAGAACAAATTCTCTCCGCCGTAAGGGGGAAATAGCTTGCCCCTTCTTAAGAAATATGTGCAGATGATGTGCACAGTAATGAATTTACTGCGAAAGGGGATGATGGCTCCGATATGGTCCATCATGGTATTTAGTGCTGAAGATATGATCGCGACTCCAATTGAAGACAGGCTGCTGGGACAACCTACGCTGCAGGCCTCCGATATCCATGATGTACAAGCGGAATTCGTTGCGGATCCGTTTATCGTAGAGCATAACTCGCAGGTTTATATGTTTTTTGAAGTGCTGAATAAGGCTTCAGGACGCGGAGAAATCGGAGTAGCAATCAGCGTGGACGGGAGCAAGTGGAGCTACGATCGAATCGTGCTTCGCGAGCCCTTTCATCTTTCTTATCCCCAAGTGTTTAAAGATCAAGATGAATGGTTCATGATTCCCGAAACGATAGGAGCCAATCGGGTTCTATTGTACAAAGCGGTTGAGTTTCCATCGCAATGGACCATTGCCGCAGAGATGATGACGGGACGGTACCTGGACCCTACTTTAGTGAAGCACAATGACAAATGGTGGTTGTTTGCCGGATCGGAAGGGAAGAATCTGCATCTCTTTTGTTCGGATCACCTGGAGGGTCCATGGAAGGAGCATCCTCGCAGCCCCATAGTTACTAATGATATTAGTGCTGGAAGGCCGGGAGGGCGTATTATCTCCGTAGGAGATTATCTTTATCGGTACAGTCAGGACGGCACGGATTATTATGGAAGATCTTTGAAGGGCTATAAAATCAATAAGCTATCCGAGCTGGAATATGAGGATGAGGAAATGCCTGTCATTCTAAAAGGAACCGATCAGGAAAACGATTGGAGAAGAGACGGCATGCATCATATGGACCAGCTTCGAATGAATAATAATCAATGGCTAGTGGCAGTAGACGGCCATCGGTTCGTCAAGTGGAATTATATTGCTTGGAAGATGGATCGAATAAAGGCCAAATATTTTAGTTGAACTTGTAGGAGCCTGATAAACCATGAAACGACTGTTTGACTTACTGGTTTCGATTTCACTGCTGCTGCTATTATCTCCAGTCATTGGAGTCGTAGCGGTTCTGGTGAAGAGGAAACTAGGATCGCCGGTTGTCTTTGCGCAGCTGCGCCCGGGATTGCATGGCAAACCGTTCTATTTATATAAGTTTCGGACCATGACGGATGCAACCGATAGTGAAGGGAATTTGCTGTCCGATGCTGTAAGGTTGACTCCTTTTGGTCAATTTCTGAGAAGATACAGCTTGGATGAAATGCTGCAATTGGTCAACGTGGTCAAGGGAGATCTAAGCTTGGTTGGCCCTCGCCCGCTGCTGATGGACTATTTGCCTTTGTATACCGAAGAGCAAGCCAAAAGGCATAACGTTCGGCCAGGTATTACAGGATGGGCGCAGGTTAATGGCCGCAATGCCATTTCGTGGGAAGAGAAGTTCAGGCTTGATGTTTGGTATCTGGAGCATCGCAGCTTTTTTCTTGACCTCAAAATACTAGGCATGACGCTAAAAAAGGTGCTGAAGCCTGAAGGGATCAGCCATGGAAGCCATGTAACGATGGAACGGTTTACAGGCTCTAAATTTTCATGAAACGCGGGGGTTGAACGATGGAGCTTGGCGTCATTGGTGAGGGTGGACATAGTAAAGTCATTATGGATATCGTTCGATGTCAAAATGATGAGGTAAAAGCCATCCTGGATGATAAATATGAGGAGCTTGTATGCTACGATGACGGCATTTACAGAGGACCTGTTGCTTCCGCTCCTCAATTGCTAGAGGAAAATGAGCATCTGAAGTTTATTGTTGCCATTGGAAATAATAGCGTAAGAAAAACAATCGTCACTTCACTTGACTTCACGAATGAAAGCTTTGTGTCGCTGATTCATCCCTCTGCGATCATCAGTCCAAGTGCAAAGATAGGACGGGGTACGGTCGTTATGGCTCAATGTACGATAAATGCGGATGCCGTTATCGGCAATCACACGATCATCAATACAGGGGCGATAGTCGAGCACGACAGCAAGGTGTCGGATTATGCCCATGTAGCACCACATGCAACCCTTACAGGAGCCGTGACAGTCCACGAAGGGACGATGATCGGTGCGGGGGCTGCCGTTATTCCAGGCAAAAGAATCGGTGAGTGGTCCGTTATAGGCGCGGGCTCAACGGTTGTCAGTAATATTCCATCGTTCAGTACGGCAGTGGGAAGCCCTGCAAGAGTGACTCATTGTAATAATATAACCGAGATAACCCCAAGAAAGGACGTGATCATGAGCTATGAGCATGGATAAACCTAGAATTTACTTGTCCGCTCCGCATATGAGTGAGAACGAATTAAAATATATTCAGGACGCCTTTGATACAAATTGGATCGCTCCGCTAGGACCACATGTCGATGCATTCGAGAAGGAGCTTGCCGCCTATGTGGGAGTCAGAGACGCCGCTGCGGTCATTTCCGGAACGGCTGCCATTCATTTGGCTCTCCGATTGATAGGAATCAAAGAGGGAGATACTGTATTTTGCTCCAGTCTCACATTTGTAGCCAGTGCGAATCCTATTGTGTACATGGGTGCTGTTCCTGTGTTTATCGATTCAGAGCCGGAAACGTGGAATATGTCTCCACAGGCATTGGAACGGGCACTGGCCGATGCTTCCAAAGAAGGCAGCTTGCCCAAAGCGGTCATTGTCGTTAATTTATACGGGCAAAGTGCAAAAATGGACGAGATTGTGGCACTCTGCAATCGCTATAACATCCCGGTCATTGAGGATGCGGCTGAATCTCTGGGATCAACCTATAAGGGAAGAGCCAGCGGAACGTTCGGCAAGTATGGCGTCTATTCGTTTAACGGCAATAAAATTATTACTACCTCCGGTGGAGGAATGCTTGTTTCCAACGATATTGAAGGGCTGCAGAATGCCCGCTTTTTAGCGACACAGGCAAGAGATCAAGCTTCTCATTATCAGCACAGCCAGATGGGCTATAACTATCGGATGAGCAATGTGCTGGCGGGTATCGGAAGAGCCCAGCTGGAAGTATTGCAGGATAGAGTGGAGGCAAGAAGGGCAATCTTTGAGCGCTATTACTTAGAGCTGTCACATATCCCCGGTTTTCATTTTATGTCTGAAATGAAAGATACTCGTTCCAACCGCTGGCTCACCGTGTTAACGATAGATTCGAGCGAGGCTGTCATTACGGTTGGAGAGCTGCTGGCCGCTTTGACGGAGGAAAATATTGAAGCACGGCCTGTATGGAAGCCGCTTCATTTGCAGCCCTTGTTTGAAGGAGCCAAATATTATAAGCATGCTGAGAACGAAAGCGTTTCCGATCAATTATTCTCAACAGGTATTTGCCTCCCATCTGGCTCCAAGATGACACCGGATGAGCAATATAGAGTTATCGAATGCATCAAGAACACCGTAAGCAATCAACTAAATCGTATCGGAATGCAGCAAGCTACGAGTTTTTGATTAATCAGACGACTTTATTTTGAGCTCATGATGCCTCGCCATCCGGTAAAAATGCTCTTTCATTTGCATATCAAGGCAATCCTTGTAGAGAGTGCAATGGTAAGCATGCATCACTTGATGGTAAACATATTGTGCCCTCTTCCATGTTCCCGTTAGAAGCGAATACATAACGCATGACCCCCTTTTGTAAAATTTATGTGAGTTTATGCCGATGTATTCAGCGTATAACGGGATTGGCATGAGGGACTAGGGGCTTTTTTACTACATAGTAAGTTTAAGTTCATTAAAGCATTAATCAAAGGAGGTGGTGGCCTGAGCCTATGATAAACAGGGGCACATCATTACGTACCGAGACATCCCGAGAAGGAAATGGTAAGCGCTTTAATAAGGGAATGGATAATCAACGAATAGTTTACTGGAAATTCAAAGGATGGAACCAGTCTAATAGTCAAGCAGAAGACTCCTGTAATCGCTCTTGTATGAACTTTACTCGGTTTAAAGGGACTATTTGGAGTAAGGAGCGGGAGGTCATGACACGGGGGGTTAATGTTCGATGAGGGGTATTGAGGGTGTGATGCGGAAAAACCGTGAATGCCGGCCTGAAGAGTTATGGAGTGATGATAATCATGATCGGTAATAATATTTCCTCCATTCGGAAACAAAGAGGGTTTACTCTTTCCGAGCTTTCGGAGCGGACCGGTATTTCCAAATCGTATTTGAGCAATATTGAACGTAATTTGAAGCAAAATCCATCCATCCATGTTATGGAGAAAATCGCGTCCGTATTAAAGGTGGATCTTAAAATGCTCCTTAAAATAGCGACCGATCCGGATATAAAGCAGCATCCCGATAAAGAATGGCTTGATTTCATTAGTGATTTGAAAAATTCAGGCATCGAAAAAGAACGTATACATGAGTATAAAATCGTGATTGAATTTATGAAATGGCATAATGATAAGGTTAAGTAGGACAAACTGGCTTGGATGGAAAGGGCTCGCCGCAGTAATGGCTGGCTGCAATGGATGAGTGGCATCCGTCTTTGGTTCCAGGAAGGTCGCCCTTATTTCAAGATGTTATTCTTGATTCAACGGTGGCATTCTTGGTTCTGTGGACGACCGCTTGGTTAAAAAGGATTAAGATAAGATAAAATGATGAAAAGCCCCTGAGGGGGCTTTTTCGATTTAGCATCATCTGTGAAAAAACCTCGGTGGAGGCTTTTTTCATATACAACTTGTATCTATTGGATCATTGCTTTAGTGTTAGATGATTTATTTATTTCAATTCAAGATACCCTTGGGCTGCATTTGGATTGTAGCCATTAGCGGGTAGGCTCACAGGATATGCAAGATGACTCGGGTTTCTTAAAAAGGCGCGTATTTCATTGGCGCTGATTCCCTGTGTGCGAGCCGTCCTGATCAGATCGGTCCACTCACTATCCAGTTCTTCCATTTTCATCAGGTTTGCGATACTCCCATTCACAGGTAACCCCTCCATCGCTAGTTTGATACAATATGTATCCATGGATGTATTATTGCATGTTTCTTTGCTTAAATCAATCCCTTGGAGATAAAAAATATACAAATCGTATCATGGGAGGTGAACGCTACGAGGGGTTAAGCTTGTCGAGAAACCCGTGGTTTCTCGACATCTCAACGCTTTGAGGCGCTATTGGAAAGAACAACTATGGAAAGCTCCAAGCGATTTTTATAAACGCAGGGAGCCGAGATCTATCTCAGGAACAAGTCCTTCTTGAGCAGCACGGCTGAGCAGAGCATCGACGGCTCCATATCCGTCTTCACCTAAATTGGCCGTAAATTCATTCACATACAAATCGATATGCGCTTGAGCTACAGCCGGATCCATTTCTTGGGCATGGTTTAGGATATATGCCTTGGAAACTTCCGGATGTGCCCATGCATACTCCACGGAAGCACGCGTCCAATTCGTGATGGATGTCAAATCCAGCGAGCGGCGGGCGATGATAGCACCAAGCGGAATGGGAAGCTGAGTATCCGACTCCCACCAGCTGCCCAAGTCGGTCAGAAGGCTTAGTCCGTAGGAAGGATAAGTGAATCTTGCTTCATGAATGACGAGACCTGCATAAATATGGCCATCTCGTACCGCAGGCATAATTTCATGGAACGGCATGACTACTATTTCACCGACGCCGCCTGGGACGTTTTGCGCAGCCCACAGCCGGAACAGCAGGTAGGCCGTTGAACGCTCGCTTGGAACGGCGACTTTTTTACCGGACAATACGGATGGGTCTTGGGTAGAGGTTGCATTATTTCGGGTCAGCACTAAGGGGCCGCAGCCTCTTCCAAGGGCACCGCCGCATGGCAGTAAAGCGTATTCGGACATGACCCATGGTAGGGCCGCATAAGAGACTTTGAGTACCTCCGGACCTTTGCCGCTAGCTGCGAGACCGTTAGTAATATCGATGTCCGCATACGTAACATCAAGCTTAGGTGTACCTGGTATGAGTCCATGAACCCAGGCGTGGAATACAAACGTGTCATTAGGACAAGGTGAAAATGCGATTTTCATTTTAATACCTCCATTAAGACTGTGCTTGCTGCTTCTAATGATTTGAGTGCCTCTCCGATTCTCCATGCCGCCTTATCGCGAGGGCCTACGGAATTGGAGATGGAGCGAATTTCAAGTACGGGTACGCCAAATTTGCGCGCGGCGGCTGCAATGCCAAAGCCTTCCATGCCTTCCGCAGCAGCGCCTGGAACGCGCAAAGCCAGTTCTGTAGCAGCTTCCGCTGTACCTGTTACGGTGGATAGGGTAAGTACCGGCCCGGAGCGTGCTTGCAGTCCAGCGTTGCGCAGAGCTTCCGTGACGTGGCCCGCGAGTTCGGTGGCGACAGCTATGCGGGCTGTCCCAAAGCCTAGCTCGTCTAGACTGAGGAAGCCGTCAGGCGTCTCGGCGCCGAGGTCTGCAGCGACAATTTCACTAGCGACGACCAGGGAGCCAATGTCGGCTTGTCCTTTAAAGCCGCCTGCGATTCCCGCACATACTACCAAGTCGTAGGTGTGCTTGGCCCCAGCTAATATGGCTGCTGTCGTAACTGCTGCTTCAACAGGACCGACTCCCGCAGATAGCACTTCAAATCGGGAGTCCCCCTGAAGCCCTCTTTGTACAGCGTCTCTTTCTGCATCAACTGCCGTCATCACAAGTACCCGTTTTATGCCTAAGAGGGGCTCGATGGTCTCCTTGTTGTATTCAGTATTCATACTGTGAATCTCCTTTATTACTTTATCCATTGAAGCTTATTTAATCATTATAGTACTCTTTGCATAGATAACCAACTGTTTGGTCCGATACAGGATGAATCCAAAGCTCCACGAATCCAAAGCACGTCTATTGCGTATACAAAAGGAAATGCTGGAATAAAAAGCGAATGTAATAACATGCAATAGGTGAAAGGAGAGGGATGCGATGAATCTTCACCAGCTAAAAAACATCGTAGCGGAAAGCAGCAACATTGTATTTTTTGGCGGAGCCGGCGTCTCGACGGAGAGCAGCATTCCTGATTTTCGTTCGTCCTCCGGACTATACCAGACGAAGAACCGTTTTTCCGTACCTCCGGAAACTATTTTGAGCCGCAGTTTTTTTATGGAGCATACCGCGGATTTTTATGATTTCTACCTGTCACAGATGATTTATAAAGATGCGGTACCGAATGCGGCGCATAAAGCTTTGGCTCGACTTGAGCGAGAAGGAAAGCTTCAAGCGGTTATTACTCAAAATATCGACGGACTTCATCAAGCCGCAGGGAGTCAAAAAGTACTGGAGCTGCACGGGTCCGTTCATCGAAATTATTGTATGGAATGCGGCACATTTTTTAATTTGCAACATATGGTTAGTTGTGGCGATTCCGTGCCTAAGTGTGACTCATGCGGAGGGACAGTGAAGCCCGATGTTGTGCTCTACGAGGAGCCTCTGGATTACGAGGTCATGCAGCAGGCAGCCGATTTTATAGCCAAAGCGGATATGCTTATCGTCGGCGGTACGTCGTTGACGGTCAATCCTGCCGCCGGGTTGATCCGGTATTATGGCGGGAATCAACTAGTATTAATTAATCAGTCGGCAACGTCTTATGATAGCCATGCGGATTATTTGATTCATGATAGCATTGGAAAAGTACTGACTGAGCTCGTTGGAGCGGAGAGAGAGGGGGGAGATTAAGATGGCTGCAATCATAGACAGAGCACTGGAATACGCGGCAAAAGCCCATCAAGGTCAAGTTCGGAAAGGGACGGACATCCCGTACATATCCCATCCTTATGCGGTCGGTCTCATTTTACAGGAAGCCCGTTGTAAGCCCGAGGTTGTAGCGGCAGGCATCCTGCACGATACTTTGGAGGATACGCCGGCTACATACGATGAGCTGGTACGGTTATTTGGACTGCTGGTGGCAGATATCGTTCAAGGCTGCTCGGAACCGGATAAGTCATTGTCCTGGGAAGAGCGGAAGGAGCATACGATTCAATATTTGAAAACGGCGCCCAAAACAGTTCGAATGGTCGCTTGTGCAGATAAGCTGCACAATGTCCGCAGTACATTGAGAGCTATGGAAACTGAAGGGGATCAGGTCTGGAAACGATTCAAACGGGGAAAAGAGCAGCAGACCTGGTACTACCTTCAATTGATAGAAAGTCTCGGCTACCAGTCTGGCTTTCCGCTTCTTACGATATTGGAGAAGGAGATCGAGACTTTGTTTGGAAGCAATCGCAGCGAAGGGGCGATACGAGCCGACATTGACAATAAGAGCATTGACGCGTTATTTTGCAGTGTTTACCGTCCTGCCGGAGAGCTATCTGAACAAGCTAAGGAGCAGCATATTCAATCTCTGCTGGATGAGGTATTAATGCTTCGAGATCAAATTCGCAATCAGGAGCAGCCATTTCAAGCTATGGCCGAATATCTTGTTGAAAAAGGCGTTAAGTTCGAGCAATCCGAAGGCTCCGAGCTGCTAATCGCTTTCTGTGCGGCGCTTAAGCAACGACTTGGATTGTACAATTACGAGGTGTACGAGCATTTTCAGCGAAATTTCCGGAAGGGCAGCTTTCGTTGAAGCGCCTTTCCGAATCTCAATACTAAATTTCGTCCCGTTAACTCTAATAGCGCTGTTATTTCTCCTGCGAACCGCATTCATAACGGAGCCTCAGCATCCGGCTTCTCCAGCTGCTGATAACGCTCCAACGCCTTCGTCGCTGTTTCGAGCATACGCCGCTGCAGCTTGCCGCTTTCGATCACGCGAACCCTTTTGCCGAGAAAACGGATTTTGGATAAAATCGTCTCACTCTCATCCCCAAGGAATGTAAGCGCAATACGGTATGTATCGGTGTCCGCATCGTAAGAAACTTCCTTATCAAAGCAGGAAAAGGCATATAAAATCCGCGACAGCTCCTTGTTATAAGCCTGTACGACTTCGATTAGCGCGGTGTCTTTCCTGGTCTCCAAAATGCTGGCTATCCTTTCGGTCAAACGGGTCGCCTCGTCAGCAGGGAACGGTTCTTCGGTTATGGACACAATATTCTGGAGCTTGGTGGACATGAAAGCTCGTTTTCCTAAATGATGCCACAGCAAATACCATTCTCGTTTGACCATCGAATATTCCAGCTTAAAAGGAAAACCCCTCTGTTCGCTGAAGGAGCGGCCGTCTTTGACCTGAAACGTTATTGTAAGTGCATTCCGGTTCATGATGACCCGTCGCAGCAAGCGGAGCAGCGGATGGTATACTTGCTTCTCGACATTTCGGGCTTTCTCAATAAATGCATTGGCAAAATCATATCCTGTTTCGTGCTCCAGCATAGCCCGCAGCTTTTCCATAGTGGAAGGTGCGAAGGCATCGGGAGCAGACGGATGCTCCAGCATTTTTTTTAGCCATACTCGCTCGTGCGCAGTAACGGTGAACGTACCGGAATCCTCTAAACGGGATATGATCTGGTAATTAAACATTTTCTCAAAAAGATTCATAGTAGGTCAGGATCTCCTTCCATTCCTCGATCATTTCCTTACGAAAGTGCGACGGCTCCAATACTTCACAGCTGGACCCGAAGCTGCGCAGCCACGGCTTGATTTCCGTCGTCCCGTTCACCTCGATTTCGTATACGAACGAATTGTCGTCCTCCTCCGTAATGCGTCCCCACTGACCTTGGAGAAGAACACGCTCCTTAACAAAATTGCTCTTAGAGTTTTCCGGATGATAGAATCGGGCCCGCACCATTACACGGCGCCCCGTATCGATAAGCCAGCTGTATTGGATTTGTTCCTCCAATGCCTTCTGCTTAGTGGCAAAAAGCTCCTCGGACACGGCTTCGCCTTCCTCAATCTGCGTGATCCCTTCCATCCGGTATTTCTTCACTCCGAACTGCGCGGTGGAGCCGAGCAAGTACCATCTTCCGTACTGATGATCGTAGACGACCTTGACAGGCAGCAGCAGTTGTTGCTTTCCTGAGGTTTCCCGCTCGAATAGCGGATTTGTATTTTTGGAGGCATAGCTTTTGTGGGTCTTAGGTGAAAAGTACAGGAAGCTAACCAGACGGCGCTGCCGTATTGCTTGAAGCAGTGTATGGAAATGAGCTTCGTCAAGAATACGCGAAGGATAATGATACTTATATAAAAACGGCGTGATAAAAGCGGACTCTGTTTCGGATTGCATCAACGCTTTTTTCAACATGTCCCGCAGTAAATAGCCCTGCACGGAAGGAACCTGGGTGTTGGACATAACATCGGCAAAGTCATACAGATCGATGAGCTCATCGTACGACAGCTCCTGCAGCAAATCGTCCTGCAACCTGTAACGATATGGGCGTCCTCCAGCTTCTCTGCGTATGACCCCGACTTCCTCTAAATATTTGAGGTCGGACCGAAGCGTTTTTTCATCCGGAAGGGGCAAATCTGCCGGCATTTGTTCATTGCACCTGTCGAGCAATGCCATGGCGGTCATAGGTTCTTGCTGCATCGCTGTAAGAAGCAGGGAAAGCCTGTAGGTTTCGGAGTCCTTAAGTGATTTTGCTCTGTATAGAAACAGCAGCATCGGATCCGCGGATTCGTAATAATTAAAACGCAGCGTTTCGGCGAATTCTTTGCTCTGCTCCTGTGGAAGCTGCTGATACACCGTATGAACAATCTCTTTGAGACGCCGTATCGTTTTATCATAGGTATGAACGGAAATGCCAAGACGCTCAGCGAACTGCTGCCTGCTGTAAGCTCCGCTCGTCAGCACAAGCATGCGCAAAAACTGGATTTCTTTATCAAAGCTTTCTCTGGCCATGATCATCCTCCGTCATCAAGCTGTTCTTATCATTGTAACAGGGGAGCGTTAGGGTGAAAATGGAAAAAAATCATATCGTCATACTTTCGCCATGTTCGCAAACCTCAGAATAGGCGATGATAGGACTTGTAAAGCGTAAGCCTTAAGAGGCATTCGAAGGGGCATACTGGAAACGAATCCTAATAGCTATATCGGACAGGAGGGGGAAAAGGTTGATCGATTCCCATTTTAGACAGCTAATCAATAAAGAGCTTCAGCTCATAGAACAAAAAGAGCAGGTGCGTATTTTATTCGCCTGTGAATCCGGGAGTCGAGCATGGGGGTTCCCGTCCAAAGACAGCGACTATGATGTTCGTTTTATTTATATCCGTCCTATCGATTGGTATTTATCGATATTTGACAAAAGAGATGTCATCGAGCGGCCGATCAGCAGTACTCTCGACATTAACGGATGGGATTTGAAGAAGGCGTTGAACCTGTTCCGCAAATCGAACCCGCCGCTGCTCGAATGGCTGCAATCGCCTATCATCTATTACGAGAAGTATTCGATAGCCGATCAAATCCGCGGGTTATCCCCGCTTTCTTTTTCGCCAAAATCTTGTATGTATCACTATCTTCATATGGCCAAACGCAACTATCGCGACTACCTTCAGGGAGAACGGGTCAAGATCAAAAAGTATTTTTACGTGCTGCGGCCGATTTTGGCCTGTCTGTGGATTGAGAAGGTTGGAACGATGCCGCCGATGGAGTTCGATATTTTGGTTAAAGCGCTTATTCCAGAAGGTACGGATCTGGAGCTGGCTATTCAGTCGCTGCTGATACGTAAAAAATCCGGAGAAGAGCTTGACCTTGAACCGAGAATCGAACCCATCAACGTATTCCTTGAGCAGCAGATCGAATATTTCGAGCAGTCCGCTGGACGAATGAGTGACACCGCGACAAATCGGGATGAACAGCTCGATGAGCTGTTCAGATCGGCTTTGACGGAGGTATGGGAGAGTCCTTCCTAGGAAGGACTAAGCTTGCCGAGAAACCTGTGAAACTTGAAATAGTGCAATATACTCTGATGGGGTATGCCCCTCCAGCCGCTGTTGAAATCCGTGAATTTGATCAGAATTATTGGTATTTTCACGGATTTCAAAGGCGGACGTAAACTCTTCCGAGGCATACTCCACCTCCCTATATAGCAATTTCTCGTGGAGACATTTTCTCGACAATCTGGGCCTTCTCGGAAAGGCCTCTTTCTATATGGATATAATAAGTGAACATTTTACATAAATAAGTGGGTTTCGAGTATTGCAATTGAAAACGCATCCAAATATAGTGAGAAGGTGCAGGAAAAATCTAGCATTATCTCGGTCTGCATAGTCTTGCCAATGAAGGGATGGATATAGTGATATCTCGTAAAAAGACGTTTGTTTTGCAATGCATATGCACTTGCATGCTGGTTTTTCCTTCTGTAGGAATGGCAGTACCAGCTCAGGTAGCTCCTATCCAGGCTTCAAATGGTAACAGCACCAACCTTGACGTTGTTCAAGCTATTTATGTTTCTACTCCGGCAGAGCTCAATGCAGCTATCTCCGGGGCCGTAGAAGGAACCATGATTGTGCTAGCTGACGGAACGTACGCAGATACTGCTTTTCCTATTGTCAGCAAGAATGGTAGCGAGACTAATCCTATCGTGATCAAGGCTGCTAATCAAGGGAAGGCTGTTATTGCAGGCAGCAGCTATTTAAATGTGGACAAATCTTCTTTTGTGACGATTCAAGGTTTGAAATTTATCCAAAACGCCACGACGATTCCTGCGGCAGTTAGGATGATTAACTCCAATCATGTTCGTCTGACCGGCAACACATTCGCCTTGACTCAGCCGTATAATCAAAGTGGATATAAATGGGTATCGCTCGAAGGAGCGACCAGTCATCACAACCGCATTGATCATAATGAATTCGGACCTCGGGCCGATTTGGGACAAATGATTGCTTTTCAGGGCAATGTGATGTCAAAGTATGATGTTATTGAATACAATTACTTTCACGATTCGCTCGCTCAGCCCGTTAACGGAGGAGAAACGATTCGTGCAGGCTTGTCCGGATCATCTATGACCGAGGGATTTGCTACGATACAATACAACTTGTTTGACAATCTCGATAGCGACGACGAAATTGTTTCGGTCAAAAGCTCGAGCAATACGGTTCGCTACAATACGTTCCTTAACAACAAGGGACAGGTCACCTCGCGCCACGGAATGAACAACAGCTTTTACGGTAATTACTTCCTTGGGGATGGGGTCAAAGCAGGGGTAGGTGGCTTCCGTATTTATGGTAATGATCACAAGGTATACAACAACTACATGCAAAATTTGACGCATTTTCCTTTAGATATTGATTCCGGCGACTTCGATGGGGGATCAGACGGAACGAACTACACGAGCGGAGATCTGGCCAAGCATTGGCGGGTGTACCGTGCGTTGGTAGTCAACAATACGATTGTCGATAGTGCGAACGGAATTACCATTGGAAGAAAATACGATAAGGACAAGCCTCCTGTCGACAGCCGGGTTGCCAATAATATTGTGAGAAATTCGAAGGGGACGCTGTACAACGAAAGAATACAATCCAATACGGTGTTTGAAGGCAATATAGGGTATGGAAGCACTGTGAGCAACGAACCGCACTCATCCTCTGAGATTCTGAATGTCGATCCGGGATTCACGCTAGTAGATGGACTGCAAAAGCTGTCTGCTGCTAGCCCAGCTATAGGAGCGGCCGTAGGCAGCTATCCTTTCGTGACGGAAGACTTTGATGGGCAGCCGCGTGATGCTTATGATGTGGGAGCGGATGAATATTCTGCAGCACCGATTGTGCGCAAAATATTGACCCCCGCTGATGTAGGTCCAAATGCATTAGACTAATGAAGTGACGGGTAATAAAACGAACTAATGGAGTAAAAATGGCTGTTAAATGTGCTGGGAGCTGACCTAACCCATCTTGGACCGTGTTAAGAAGGTGCTGTCCGAAATGGGAAGTCTATGTGTGGAACGCTCTAAGTTATGTACCTAATGCTGCGAGAGGGAGAAATCCTTCTCGCAGCTTTTTTCATACATGTAAAGGCTAAAACCGTGGTTTTGAAAATAGGAACGGAGTTTATACTTAAATTTTACCAATTATTTTCCTTGTAAATCGGTATAATGAAAATAATTCAATTTGTTAAAGCAATAGGAAGTGATTATTATGCATAACCGCAAATCGGAAATAAGTCTTAGTAAGCTGATGAGCAGGCTGCTTCGGCATACGCCGGAGGAGTTCGGACTTAGGCTAGATCCAGAGGATGGATCTTGTCCACTTCAACAATTGATCCGAGTCATTCAATCGCAGCCGGGATGGAGTTGGGTAACCGCTGAGGATATAGAGCAAGTAGTTGCCAATTCGGATAAGCAGCGTTTCGAAATCCGCGAGGACCGGATAAGAGCAAGATACGGTCACAGCCACGACAAGGTCCAATACTCCCCAGGTAACCCGCCGCAAGTGTTATATCATGGTACCAATACTCAGGCGCTGTCTCCCATCCTGCAAGAGGGACTGCGTTCAATGAATCGCCAGTATGTTCATTTGTCCGAAGGAACTCATTTTGCAAGCATGGCGGGAAGCCGCAGAGGGGAGCTAGTCATACTGTCAGTCGACACAAGAAAAGCAGAGCAAGCAGGAGTCGTATTCTACTATGCGGGTAATGAGGTATGGCTGGCGGATTCCGTCCCAGCGTCTTGTTGTGCCGTTCATTTCAACCTAGATCCGGAGGAAATCTGATGAATTCACAAACTATTGATATTGGTGTAAATTTGCTGCACCGTTCGTTTCAGGAGGATCGGGAGCAAGTCGTCGCCCGCGCAGCGAAGGTTGGAGTATCACCGATCATCATAACGGGAACGAGCCTTCGCAGCAGTCTGGAGGCCGCACGATATGCCGGTCGATTCCCGGGCCAGCTGTATGCAACAGCAGGAGTCCATCCTCACGATGCCAAAAGCTGCAATGATACAACCTTAAAGGATTTGAAAAAGCTGGCTGCGCTGCCTCATGTCGTTGCTATTGGGGAATGCGGCTTGGACTATAACCGGGATTTCTCCCCGCGTGAAGTGCAGAAAAAGTGGTTCGAGGAGCAGATCGCACTTGCTTCAGAGCTCAGAATGCCTTTATTTCTGCATGAAAGGGAGGCTCATCACGATTTCGTTGCTCTTCTTAAGAAGCATCAGGACCAGATGGGTAAAGCAGTCGTTCACTGTTTTACGGGCAATCTATACGAGCTTCGCACGTATTTGAATATGGGCTTCTACATCGGTATTACCGGATGGATTTGTGATGAACGACGGGGGAAGCATCTGCGCGAGCTGGTCAAATTCATTCCTCTCGACCGATTGATGCTGGAAACGGACGCTCCTTTTCTGACTCCGAGAGACATGGATGTGAAGCCTACAAACGGACGCAATGAACCGGCGTTTCTACCTCATGTTGTGAAGGCTGTGTCGAACTGCTTGGGAAGACGTCCAGAAGAGGTAGCGGAGGCGACGACCTTGACGGCTAGACAGTTTTTTGAAATATAGTGGACAGACCGCTTTGATCCATCATCATGCTTTAGTTAACTTAAACTTTCCTATGTGGTAAGATAAAACTTGATGTTTTTTCTTAAAAGTCGGATAATTAACCAATGGATAAAAATGATCAAAGGGGCACTGTCGCATGAATTCGTTGGATATCAATTTAGAAAAGTACGCTGATCTTCTTGTCAAAATCGGGGTTAACATTCAGCCCGGCCAAGTGTTGTTTATTGAATCACCGATTGAAGTCGCACCGTTAACCCGTTACATTGTGAAAAAGGCCTATCAAGCGGGAGCCAAATACGTTCAGGTTGCTTGGGACGACGAGGCGGTTACACGTACCCGCTTTGAGTATGCCCAGGATGAATCTTTCGGATTCTATCCGGAATGGACGGCAAGAATGATGGAGCAGCTGGCTGAAGGCGGTGGAGCGCTCTTGAATATCAAGGTGCCGAATCCGGATTTGTACAACGGCATCGATTCGCATAAAGTATCAACAGCTACTAGAGCTGCTTCTGTAGCGCGCCAAAAGTTCCAAGGCTATGTTCGCAACAAAGCCTTCAGCTGGTGCTTGGTCAAAGCTCCTACGAAAGCATGGGCGTCGAAGGTGTTTGCTGACCTTCCGGAAGACGAGCAGGTTGCTGCTATGTGGGAAACTTTATTCAAAATCAACCGAGTGGATCAGGAAGACCCTGTAGCTGCTTGGCAAGAGCATATTGAAACGCTTAAAAGAATGAGAGAGCGTCTGAACAATAAGAAATACAAACGACTGCACTATAAAGCGCCTGGTACCGATCTATCGGTAGAGCTGCCTGAAGGCCACTTGTGGTTCGGCGGCGAAAGCCTCAACGATCAAGGAATCGCTTTTGTAGCCAACATGCCAACGGAGGAAGTGTACACGCTGCCGAAGCGCGATGGTGTGAACGGCACAGTAAAGAGCACGAAACCGTTGAATTTGAACGGAAGATTGGTAGACCGTTTTTCATTCCGTTTTGAGAATGGTAAAGTCGTAGATTATACAGCGGAAGTCGGCTTGGAATATCTTAAGGATTTGCTGGAGACTGATGAAGGCGCCAAGTACCTTGGGGAAGTCGCGCTGGTTCCTTTTGACTCGCCGATCTCCAATCTGAACCGTATCTTCTACAACACGGGTGTGGATGAGAATGCCTCCTGCCATTTTGCGGTAGGCAGCGCCTATCCGTTTACATTGGAAAATGGGACGAAGATGTCTAAAGAAGAGCTTCTTCAGCGCGGAGCTAACGTAAGCATGACCCATGTTGACTTCATGATCGGTTCTGCTGAATTGGAAATTGATGGTGAGCTGGCCGACGGAACGATTGAGCCTGTGTTCAGAAAAGGCAACTGGGCGTTCTAAAAAATAGGAGTATCCCGCAGGAACCCTTGTTCAGCAAGGGTTTTTGTGCTATTTTAATGTTGAAATGAGGTGGATCGTGCAATGGCTGCCAAAACGAATGCGAGTCGGATATTGGATAAGCTGAGTGTATCCTACACGCTGCATGAATATGAATGGGATGAGGAAGATCTAGCCGTCTCTACGGTCGCGCAAAAAGTAGGTTTGCCGGTTGAGCAGCTGTACAAAACCTTGGTGCTGCGCGGAGACAAGACAGGCGTCATAATGGCTTGCATCCCTGGAGATAAGGAGCTGGATTTGAAAGCTTTGGCCTCCATAAGCGGAAATAAGAAGGTAGAAATGGTGCCTGTGAAGGAGATTATGACATTAACCGGATACATTCGCGGTGGTGTTTCGCCCTTGGGCGTTAAAAAGAAATACCCTCTTTATATGAACCGCTCCGTGCTGGAGAGAGAGCTAGTAAGTATCAGTGCAGGCCGTCGCGGACTGCAAATTTTTGTTAAAGGAACCGATTTGGTCACTGCCTGTGAAGGCATTTTATCGGAAATTACCCTATAGGTCACATTCCATAAACGAAAGAATAAAGGGACTACTGAGTACTAATGATAACCCGTAAGCAGGAGACCTTGAAAGAAGTCTTTCTCATTCAGGCTATCGTTCAACAGACTCGCTGGTCCCTTTTATATATCACGGTCTAAGCTATAGACCATTCCTATGAAGCAAATCGTTAATTCCTATTTTACATTTTTTAGGGGTTAGGCTCATAATGGTAAGGAATAACTCCATTCTGGGAAAGAGGCGATTCATATGGGGACCATGTATTCATCCATACTTCCTGAGCATGAGGAATTTATAAGTAAGCAGCATATTTTCTTTGTTGGATCGGCGCCGCTAAGTGAAGATGGGCACGTCAATATATCTCCCAAAGGGCATGATGTGCTGCGTATCCTATCACCGACGGAGGTTGCTTATTTGGATTTGACAGGCAGCGGCAATGAAACGAGCGCGCACCTGCTGGATAACGGGAGAATTACTTTCATGTTCGTTGCATTCCAAGGAGCCCCGATGATCCTCCGTCTGTATGGAAAGGGCCGTACTCTTTTGCCAGATACGCCGGAATGGGAAGCGCTGGAAGGCCGTTTTGATCTGTTACCGGGAGCACGCCAAATGATTCATGCACACATTCATGCTGTGAAAACCTCCTGCGGCTTCAGTGTACCGTTCTTTGACTATACAGGGGAACGCGTAACGTTGAAGAAGTGGGCTGAGCAAAAAGGAGAGCAAGGACTGCATGCTTACCGCCAACAAAAAAACGCCACCAGTATGGACGGTATACTTACCTCGTTGGGTCACAGCTTTAAGAAATAAACATAGCTGTTAGGGACGATTAGCTTAATACCAGTTGGACGTGGAACGTCAGCTGTCCCAAAATCTAGCAGGTCTAACAGGGATACCGTTGAGGAGTCGTATCCTTCTTCGTGAATCCCTTTCTCTTTTTCTTGAAGTTCTCCATAAACACCACAGCTTGCCGTTTTTCCCTCAATCTGTTGCAGTCAGACAGCCGCTAGAAATAGTCGAGACATTATCCCCAATGCTGTCTCTACCTAGAGATACCTTAGTCCCCCCTGTTATAGGAAGAGGCTTGTTGAAAAAAGAGAGCTTCGGATCGCTTATTAGGAGTCAATGAATGGGGTACAGTATTCGAACAAAAATACGGAGGTAGAAGAGTACAGGAAAAAAGAGGATAGGACGGGTTAAGCCGCCCTTAAGTATGGACGATTTGCTGCTGCTGACGAATGTAAAGCATTTCTGAAGAGTCAGGTGAAATCGGTAAATCCCTGTTTTCAATCTCAGTGCGCAGCAGGGTAAGAAACTCTTCATCGAGCTTGAACCGGATGGCTTCCAAATAACAAAAAACTAACTCCTTGTCTCTAAGCGTTGGATACATTGCATTGCTTCTCCTTTTACATCATAGGCCTGCAAATGAATTTCACTGGAAACGGATTCGGCAATATGTTTAAATTTGTGAGCTCTACGTACAATCTCTTTGGACATTTCTTGAAGGAAATGTTCATTAGACAGGGAGTCCAGGATAGATTGGATCTGTTCCTTGTTATTGAACAGTACAGTCTGGATGGCAAGGGTTAAGCATTCTTCGTCTGTGAAAGCCGCATGGGTAGCAGGCTGGTGAGCTCTAAAAAAATTATTCATGAATTCCCCACAATTACCATTTTTATACTTTTAATTATAGTATAATAAGGTTATCAGATCAGTGCAAAATGTTTGCATATCTGTACATTATTTTTTGCATTTTCGTCAAAAAAAACGTTATTTAAATGAAAAGAGACTGCATATTGGGAGGTGCCCATAATATACAATCCCTTAATGATTTGTTAAAATAATGAAAAATAGCAGAAATCAAATCCAAGGACCATAAGCACCGATTTTTCTTATGTAATCGCTAGCTGGTTGAGTAAATATTTTCATTACGGCTTGTCGGGGAAATTATCCATGAGTATGTTCATGATGCTGCTTCCCGTCGTTTTTCTACATTTTTTGATCGTGTTTATAAAGGAAAAAGGAGAAATTCAGTTTCCATTCCGATTTTTGCGGTATTTGTATAGTACTGTCGCAATCTTGTTCCTGCCTGTATTGAGCTTCAGCACACCGAAGGCATTCTTTTTCTATCAATATAGTATTCAGTTTGTTATCTCGTTCTTTTTGTTCGGTCTGCTGCTTAACTTCTTCTTTCTTGCCTATGTGTCTATGAAATTTCGCAACGAGGTCTCCTACTTATCTACGATTATTAAAACGATTTGGTGGGCGTTAGCCGTTTCCTTTTTCCCGTTTGCCTTCTTGTCGTTTGTCCCACAGTTTATGGGTGAAGACGGGATTAGTTTTTTATATACCTCATGGTTCGTCTTGTTCTTTCCAATAACCTTCACTTACTTGATTTTGTCCAAACAATTGTATGATATCGACTTGGTCCTGCGTCGGTTCGTATTTACGACCGTCATTTCTATCCTTCCTGCCTGCGTAATTGTAATCCTGATAGCCGTCATCGTCATATTTCAACAGGCAGCGACGATACATCATTTGCTGCTCAGCTTCATCTTTATTTTAATGCTGCTTTCCTTCGTTATGTATTCACTAGAATATTTTACGACGAAGCTGGAAGCGGTGATGTTCCCAAGAAAATACCATTTGCAAAATGCATTGAAAAAGATCGCCGTCAATCTGCAATCCATCTCAAGCTTCCGTGAGCTGAAAGATATTATTCTCGTAGATATCGTAAATACGCTGCAGGTGTTTGGAGCGGCTATCATATTTAAATATAAAGATAGGATGGAGACCGTTTTGGAAGGGGACATCGAGACCGCGGAAGTAGAGCGGCTGATATCGTCGGACTCCGCAGAGCATTCGTCCTTACGGCGTTTTGAAATAAATCGGCATGAAGAATACACAAGCTATTTGATCATTGCCAGAAAACGGAACAACACGTTTCTTGGGATGGAGGAGGTTCAATGGTTGAACCTGATTATATCGTATCTCGCTGTTAGTCTGGAAAACATGCATTTGATCAGTAAGCTGCACATGAAGCTTCAGCGGTTGGTCGCTCAAATTCCTAACGAGGATGCTTCGCAAGATTTTATCTGGTTCCGCAAATTAATGTTCGAGCTTCAGGAGGCTGAGCGCAGGCGCATTGCAACCGATCTGCATGATACGACTATGCAGGATTTATTTTTCCTCAAGAAAAGATTCAGCTCGATTGTGGACAAGCTTGCATTTCCAAAGGAAGACATGGAACGGATGAGGAGCATCATTGATTACGTGGAAATTATTAATACGAACCTTCGTCAAAGCTGTTTCGAGCTGCATCCGCATCTGCTGTATGAAATCGGATTGATTCGAACGATTAATAAGATCATTGAAACCGAGAGCTCGTTCTGTCCGTTTCAGTTGGAATTTAATGCCAGGGGTACAGAGCGGATAGAATCATGGGATATGGACTCAAAACGCCATTTTTTTCGCATCATTCAGGAGCTGATTAACAATGCGAAGAAGCATTCGCAGGCAACTAAGGTCAGTATGACGATGATCCAAGAGAACGATCACATTATGCTGATCTATGAAGATGACGGGATTGGCTTTAATGCATACAAAGTGAGTGAAGAGGAGCTGGAGATCGGAGCATCGGGTACGGGAATGGAGCAAATGAAGAGCCGTGTTCTGTATTTGGATGGTCAGATGGATTTCCGGACAAGCAGAGGGAAAGGGCTTCAAATTTGGATTACCGTACCATTAAAGGAGGTGCTGACCGCATGAATGGCTCAATGAGAGTGCTTGTCGTTGACGATCATCCGGTAATGGCGAAGGCAACTAAAGGGATTCTGGAGCAAATAACCGGGATTGAAGTTATAGGAATGGTCGGAAGCGGAGCCACATGCCTCGATTTTGTAGAAACCCATCACCCGGAGATTGTGTTTCTCGACTACCATTTGCCCGACCAGTTCGGCAGCAGTATAGCCAAGGAGATCAAGGCCCGTTATCCAGACACGCATGTCGTTATTTTTACGGGGATTGACGTAGCAGAAATGTATAATCATTTGCTTGATATCGGGGTTAGCGGCATTATTTCCAAAGAATCCAGCGAGAGCGTCGTGCAGCATATGGTGCGGTGCGTTATGGATAATTGTACGGTGCTGCCGTTGTCGCTGTACCACAATATGAGGCTGGTGACGGGACTGCCTGCACAGGAATTTGTACTGACGGAGGATGAGGTGCAAATTATGTCCATGCTGGTCAAAGGGGCTACGCACGAACAGATTGCCAATGAAATCTATGTGAGCAAACGGTCGGTAGACAATTATTTAAAAAAAATTTACGGCAAGATGGGTGTCAAATCCAAGGTGCAGGCATTGGAGCAGTTTGTGCAAAGCCCATATTATACCGATTCGAACCGGGGGGAGTAGCTTGAACCGAGACGTGTTGAACGAGATGGATGCAATCGTCGATCGTTGTGCCCAGACGGATGAAATCTTTCATAGCAGCAAGAGCGGAGGGAGACAGCGTCTGGGCCGAGCTAACGGAAAGCAGCCATAGGATGCTTGGGGGGCAGTCGCGTCATATTACCAGAGCTGCTGCAGTGACGGAGCTCATTATGCTGACGCTTGATATTGTAGACGATTTGCAGGATCGGGACAAAGCGTATAGGATATGGATGCAATGCCCGGAATCGTTCACCTTGAATGCGGTGCTTGCGTTCCTCATGGCATTTATGAATGAGGTAGGGCAGCTTCAGCTGCATATAAGCCATACAGCTCCGCTGCTCACTACTGAGGTCAGCCAATTGGTCCTATTCGCTGTTAACGGTCAGCAGAAAGACTTGAATCCCCTCGTTAATATTTCTGATGAAGAGGATTATTTCAGCATGGTGCAGCAAAAATCGGGATCGCTTATTCGATTGGCGTGTTATTTAGGTTACTCATTGACAGAATCTTCATCTGAGATCACAGAGAGAATAGATGACCTCGCTTATTACTTGGGAGTCATAGCACAAATCGACAATGACGTGAACAATTTGATGCAGTTCAATATGGGAAACGATTTGCTGCAGAGGAAGAGGACGCTGCCTATTTTATGTATGCTTGCTCAAGCACGAGACAGCTTCCCAGAGCTGATTCAATATTATGAAGGGGAGCAGGACCCGGAAGCCTTTATACAGCAGCACAAGCAGGCTTCTCTCATAACGATTGCCGATTCCGGCTGTCTGGAATATGCGCGAATCATTCAATCTCTTTACTATGATAAGGCGGAGCGGCTGTTCGAATCCATTCCTGGAGAACCTCTTTGGAGGGAGCGTTTTAGGAGAGCTACGATAGGCCGCTTCGGAGCTAGCCATGTTGGGAAATAACGGTTGACATTTCATAAGGTTAGAAGTAGTATAGTGACGACAAGTTGATAATTGTGTAGGAGACATGGAGAGATACACATGGATTGTTTAATCAATGGATTAAGCAGTTTATGTGTTTTTTTGCGTTCTCAGAAGCCAATTCTTACGTCTATGATGACGGGAAAGGAATCAATCTTATGCAAAACGACAAACCGATTATTATTGCTCATCGCGGGGCCAAGGGGCTAGCACCCGAAAATACACTGGGTGCTTTCCAGTTAGGAGTAGAGCAGGGCTGTCAAGCTATTGAACTCGATGTTCACTTGTCTGCAGACGGAGAAATCATTGTATGTCACGATGAAACACTCAACCGTACGACGGACGGGCAAGGCAAAATTATCAACAAGACCCTGGCGGAGATCAAAACTTTGGACGCCGGTTCTTGGCATTCTGAGGCGTATCGGGGGGAGAAGGTTCCAACGTTAGGCGAAGTATTCGATCTTGTTCCCGATTCCATTATGATTAACGTAGAAGTCAAGAATACTTACGATGGGAAGATGGATCGGAAGCTCGTGGAGTTTCTTCGAGAACGCAACTTGTTCGATCAGGTCGTGGTTTCTTCCTTTGACCACAAATGCTTGTGCGAAATCAAGCGTTTGGAGCCTAAGGTCAAAATCGGTCTGCTGTATCAGCTGAAATTGGCTGACCCTGTAGCTTATGCAAAAACGCTGGGGGTCGATGTATATTCCCTTCATCCTGATTACCGTATATTGGATAAAGAAGATATGGTGAAGGCTGATCAAGCTGGCATTCAAGTATATCCATATACAGCCAATGACGAGAAGGATTTGCAAGCGCTCATTGATTTAGGGGTATCCGGTATTATTACCGATTTCCCTGGGCGATTGAAAGAGATCCGTTTGCGGGGTCAAGTTTAATACGAAGCGAGACTGAAGATTCACTTCAACGAGAAGGAACGACACATTCAGCTGCCTTGAGGGATATGGAGGCCTGAAGCCACTTGCTTCATGGTTTGGGACGCGGTACACTACAACTAAAACAAGGGAGCTTCACTATGCCGCAGCTTATCGTTAGAGGAATCACAGCCGAACAAATGTGTAAAATCAGTACATCTTTGGTTGAGGAACTAGCATCCATTTGTGAATGCGGGACGGATAACTTCGTTATCGATTGCCTGCAAACAACATCTGTTTTTAACGGGAGCGTAGTGGATACGTACCCTTTTATTGAGGTAACTTGGTTCGAACGAGGGATTGAGGTTCGAGACCGCTTTGCCAAGTCCGTTGCCGATCATGTGAAAGCTATTGGCATTCCGGAAGTCGAAATTGCTTTTACGACCTACCGGGAGGACAGCTATTATTTGAATGGGGAACGCTGCTTCGATAAGTCGGAATGAGCGCTTTTTGCTGTCAATCGGATGGATTACATTGAATAATGGAATGATTGAATGCTATAAAGGTTAAATGACAAGGTGCCGACGCGACAAGCGTTTGGCGCCTTGTTATTTTTTGGAGTGAGAATAAAAGGTTCATCTGATCCATCCTAAGCGCAACATTTTGGATCCTCCTTGCGTATGAGTAATTATCCAGTAATTACCATGAGGTGATTCTATGTTTCGCGAGGCTTTTAAATTTATTACGCGTTATAAATATGCGGCTGCTTTTATCGTATTGATTGGGCTGCTCGCCATAGCTGGCTTGGGACTACTGAGGATCGTTGCGGACCCCCACGGGCATTTTGCAGTCTCCCGTACGTCATTGCAGCCAGTTCCGATACAAACAGCTTCAGCAATTCTTTCAACTGTTCCGGCGCCTCAAGATACCGGAAAACAGCTTGAATCCCTTCCTCTCCCGACCTCCAAGTCGCTTCCATTTCAGTACACAGCTTGTCCTCCGGAGATGAAATGGTTTCCCGATATTGAAATGCCCTCAGGCTATACTCCTGTCGAACAGCCTGTACGCCAAAGGCTTGGAGAGATCAAGCAAATATCGGTCGGCTACGTTTTCGACGGGGCAGGCTATGGCAGTGAATACGGCTCCTCTTATGCGTTGAAGGAGGACGGGACGGTGTATCGATGGGGCGTAACCGAATGGGGCAATAAAAGCAGGCCCAACGGCTTCCCACAGAAGGTGAGCGGCCTAACGGAACCCGCTGTTCAATTAGAGGGCCGCTTTGCATTATTGAAGAGCGGAGAGATCTATGACATGAATGCAGAGAAGGGGCCTCGAAAAATAGATGGGCTCCCCATAGCGTCTTCTTTAGCGCAAGCAGTGGATTCATCCGTCTATGTGATAGGGCGGGACGGAAGCCTTTGGCTATATTCCTTATTCGGATCGGATAGCATTCCAACCATTACGAAAATAGACGGACTTAATAATATAAGCAGTATTAAGGCGAGCCCATTTATCACACTGGCTTTAGATAAGGAAGGCAGGCTCAGACTGGCTAAGAGTCCCTTCGATAATTTGTTAACGAACGAGACCTTAACACTCGCTTTGCCCGAGGGTGTTAAAGCAAGGCAGATTGAAACGACCATGTCGAACGATTTCCCCGCCTTTGTATTATCGGAAAGGGGGGATTGGTTCCTTATCAACGGTGAGAGGCAGATAGAGCCTATGAACGTCCAGCAAGCTTTCCTGCAAATGACGGCTTCCCAGAATACAGTAATAGCGCTAAGAGTGGACGGTACGGTGTGGGCTTGGGGGGAGAGCTCGAATCTATTGCAAACAGAAGGTCAACGGATAGAGCCGAACCATGCGAGGCAGATCGACGGATTGACCGATATTAAGGCTATCGCAGCAGGCACGGATCACCTTCTGGCGCTGACGAACGACGGCTATGTGCTAACCATGGGTTCCAATATGTACGGTCAGCTCGGTCGTCTGCCCATATATGCCGCGGACCCACAGCCGTTCGGAACGTGGCCGGACGTAGACGCTATGTTCCTTTTTGAAGACCGATTATTGGCGGTCACCCATGGCGATTTATGGGCATTGTCCTATGAGGGAGCGGCCAAACCTGTCGTTCTGGATCAAAACATAACTAAAGCGTTCGGAGCGCTGGGACATTTTGCAGCTTTGACGGCTGACGGAAGGCTGCTTGTCGCGGACTCTGAGGATTCCAAGCCGTGCAGGGTGCTGAAAGCTGATGCACCTATCGTTGATGCATCATCGGTCACGGGCGGGGTCTTGATTGCTATGTCCGACGGTCGTGTGTTCCTTGGAGAGGGGAACATGCATGAGCTGCATCAGGCAAAGGAGCTCAACTTCGAGCTGATGCCGGAAGGGAAGGCAGCCCGAGTGTTCGGAAGTCCCATCCCGTTCGTTCTAACGGATAAAGGGGAGCTGTATTACAACCAGCGAACCGAGAACGGTGCTATCATCATGGAAAAGGTGGAGATACCGGCCGCAGTCAAACAGTGGTCCCCCATCCACTATGTTTTCTTTGACGGTATCGGTTATATCGGTAAAGTGCTTGACGAGGACAATCAGGTGTATGACTTGGAGCTAAAGTTGAGTCACCAAGCTGACGAGATAGGTCCAACGGCATCCATCAAGCTCAGTCCTACAGGACGGCACGCTTCAAGCCTAACCGGAGGAGCCGAGGTGGATAAGGAGGGGCACATCTATGAGCAGGGGAGTAGTGTACCGATAGATACTCATCTGCCTCCCAGCATTCGTCTTCGTGATGCGTCCAGCTTGTATCACTATTTCATTGAAGGTAGAACCTACTTCTATCATTTCTTAGCTGCGGAGGACGGAACCTTGTACTGGCTCGGAGATTGGCCGCATTCAGGTCCTCAGAAGGAACCTGGTTTTGCTTCCTTGCCTTAGTGTTGAGATACAGCCTATAGGGGGAAATCAAAGGGGACAGCCGATCGGCTGTCCCCTTCATTACCATGAGGTAAATTAAATTTTCATTGTATCCACATAATTCGGGCTGCCGCTCAGGAGCCAGTTACGATGGCGGATAGCTGTTTCATCTTGCTCCGGTTCGCCGTAGGGCCATTTCTCCTCTGTGCTTTCAACATACTCCTTGATGAGCATGAGGAGAGCTGCGCTCCATTGACGGGTTCCTTTAATTCCTGGTACAAGAGGGTAGTATTTGTCATAGGCTGCACGGATTAGTGCATGAGCGACTTCTTGAAGGACGCTTGGCACATCGGCTTTTTCCAGCTTGGCAGCCAACAATTCAGGTACCTCCAAGTCATCATTTGAAGCATGGCTTTCGTATTCGAACTCGGTAATGACTCCTTGCTCCTTAGCCATCCACAGCTTCATCCGATCCAGTGCGGGCTTGAACGCCGCAGGTACGGAAACCGTTAATTCCGGTTCCGGGTTGTCCAAATTAATGACGAACGATTCGTCAAATTTATTTATTTTTGCATTGCCGCGGACTCCTAGCCAGCGAAGTGCGAGCAGGGCATGAGTTCTGACTTTGCCGTCTATTTCTTCATTGCGGCATACTCTGCGGAGCAATTTCTCACTTCGCGGATCAGGGAGCATACAGAGCAGCCTTACACCAGTCAGCACAGCTTCAGGGTCTTCCAGCCACTTCTTGATGTGTTCGTAGATCGAATCGATCGATTCTTCAAGCAGCCAATCGAGCTCAATGCGGCGCGCAGCGTACTCCCCAAGGTTTAAAAGTCCTTGCTCTTGAAGCGTTTCAAGGCCGTGTTGGCTAACAAGCTCTTCATGCGCGTTCTTCAAATCTTCACCCATTTGGGTGAACAGCTCTTTATCCGAAGCGCTGACCCCTTTCATTTGGGAGATCAACACAATCCACTCGCCTAATGCGCCTGGGTTTTGCTGCCAGAGCATCATGGAGAACGTAATTAAATCGCGATCGAACTCAAGAATTTCATGATGAAGCGCATAACGCGCCAACATCGTTTGTGCATCATGTTCTTTTCGCATGAGGCTCAGAGCCAGAATCAGACCGTTCCACGCATTGCTGTTAGCCCGATCCTCTAGAATGGCACGGTAAAAACAAAACGCGGCGGCGCCGTATGATTCCGCTTGCAAGTAATGACGGCCCAATCCGCCGATATTTTCTTGTTGACTCATTTCTTCTACCCCCATGACAAAATTGGCTATAGTGGAAGTATACCTTATATGGCGGATTGTTTAAAATTATTTTTATCGACAGGGACGAAATTACATTTTGATCAAGTCAAAAGGAGGAGTTCCACATGTTAATGCTGACTTTTCGAGACCAATTTGCAACCGTCATAATTCACTCATAGCGAACACGAGATGGCTCGAATTCATTCAGGGTCGTAGCTTGAATCCTCGCATGATTTGGTCCCATGCCTGGTTGGATCCTCTCCAATCTGCCCCACTGGGCACAGATACGGAGCAAACCCCCTGTATCCCCCAATCCTCGTATTTTACCTCATGTAAATCATTCCTATTATTCACTATTAAAAGTCGAAATTTACCCGCCATGACCTTATTTAGGGCTGCAAGAAGCTGCTCCGCTTCCGGTTTAGTCGTTTGGGTTCTGATCAAGCAGATTGGCTTGCTCTTTGCTGCTGAGAAAAATGCTTTTATCCGCCGATCGATCTTTTGTTTAAAATCGGGATAAGCATCTGTCCAGCGGAATGCTGGCAGGCTGCGTGGGAAATCGTGATAAGAAACGATATCATACTTGTCATCTCTAACGATGTAACAATCCATATCCGTACCGAGAAGCTGGAGCTGGTCCAATTCCATAAATCCGTTAAAGCGATTTCGGATCAGAGGAGCTACATTGTCGACCGTTCCCGAAACAAACCAATCTAAAGGGCCGGCAAATTTCCGCAAACCGAGTCTTCTTAGCTGATATGCGGTTTGACAAGTTGCTCCCATGCTAATGTATGCCTTGTAGTAACCTGTACAGTCATTCCATTTCATTTGGCTCACTCCTATGTCTTTTACCTAAATGGACTCTACTCAGTAAAAGAGCCGACATCTTTCTCAGTATTATATAAAGATCAATCTCGGTATGGCAGGGCGGAGGATGCGGAAACCAAACGGATCCATGGATTTCAATATTTCCGTTTGTAACGCCAATTTCACTTTCCTTAATTAAAATTGCAGCAGCTCTTGCAATAAAACCTAATTTGTTCGATGCTAATAATCAGTAGTCCAGAATACAGACCGCAGGGAAGCATAAAGGTGGGAATGTATTGGATAAAGCAAAAACCTTCAAGAGCCAATGAACTCAATACCCTTTATATCAGGAGGCAGTACATATGAATAACATCCAAAGGCCAACTCACGGAATCGGAGCGGGTGAGGACCATGCGGCACTAATCCTTAACAGCTATCGGCAATTGCTGGGAAAGGACTTATTTGAAATACATGAAGGAGTGGGCTTGGCGGAGCAGCTGTTCAATTCGGATATAGTGGTTCTATCCCACGGAACGGAGTCGGATCCGATATTGAATTTCGGCAATCGTGCGGCTTTAATGCTGTGGGAGATGGACTGGGATACGTTTAGCCGGACACCGTCGAGATATACGGCGGAAGCGATGGAACGGTCGGAGCGCGACCGCTTTTTGAAGGCGGTTGCCGAGAAGGGCTATGTGGACAACTATACCGGTATCCGCATTTCGAGCACGGGAAGAAGATTTTATATAAAAGAGGCCATTGTGTGGAATTTACGCGACGCTTCCGGGCGGTATGCAGGCCAAGCAGCTGCGTTTAAGCAGTACGAAAATTGCTGATAAAGCGGCAGCTGCGGAAGCCGATCTCGTTGTTTGTCCATAACATAATAGGACGAATACAACGAAAGGGTGCATGTCTGTGAATCATACGTTTAAAGAGGGACTGAAATTTATGATGGAGAACAAGAAGATCCAGAAGATGTTCAAGGACCTTGAGAAGGCACAGAAGGAAATCGATTCGGTTATGAAAACTGCCGAAAAGATTAAGAAGAAAAAGAAATGATAGGCAGGCATAAACCTTCTCCCTCTTAATAAGATAAAGTATCCGATGAAGGAGAGGGGAATTGAGCGTGGGAGCAAAGCTCATTAAGATCGCTTCAATTTATTTTGTCGTGGGGATTTGTTTGGGGATGTTCATGTCCATATCTCACAAGTTTGATTTTGCATCCGTGCATGCTCACATTAATTTGCTTGGTTGGGTCTCACTTGCTTTATCTGGTTTTGTGTACCATGTATTTCCAAAAAGCGCGGAATCCGTCCTAGGCAAAATTCATTTTTGGCTTCATAACATTGGCCTCCCGATTATGATGATCGGACTTTTTATCCTTGTGAGCGGTATAGCCAACACAGAGCCTGTCATCGCTATTGGAGGCACCCTGACCTCAATCGGAATCGTTGTTTTCATGATTAACGTGTTGAAAAATGTAAGCGCAGCTAAAGATCCATCCAGCTCAGGTCGCTGATGGTAAGGTAAGGATAGAACGGGATGCGATTAGGAGCGTGGCTCCTGCCGCACCCGTTTTTTGCTGCATATTAACCGTAATTCTATTCGCTCCATAAGAGTCGAACATCATCGGAAGAGCTCCCCTGCAAATAGACGTTTCGGATAGTGGCTTCCTTGGTAGGCATATCGATGGCGAAATCTCCAGATGAGCTTAGCAGACTGTAGCGCAGTCTGATATACAGCTTTCCGTCCTCTATCGTGTAGGAGTAACCGCTGTAACCTGCCGCACTGCTGCTTGTCGTACCGCTAAGCTGCAGCCTTCCTTGGTCCAAGCTGATCTGCCGAATCATCAACGTCTCAGGACTTGCAGGGGTACCGTGCAGCAGGTAGACATATCCCGCCAACGCCACAAAGATAACCCCTATGAGCAGGACAATAACGGTACGCAAGCTTTTGGCTGTTAGGACCATCAATTAAACGAAGCTCCTCTCTGACATTGGACAACATTTGATATTACATATTACCATCATAGGTCTGCCCGATCCAGAAGTGCAAGCTTCTTAAACAGGCTTGGACTGAATAGGCTAACCGAAATACTTTCAAAGGAAATCAAACTCTGATACAGTATTATCACCAAGTTATTACGGAAATGAAAAATATTTGTATATGATCCATCTGGAGGCGAGAAAAAGCGAATATGTACAAGCTTATACTGGCAGAGGATGAACAGGAAGTAAGGGAAAGCGTTGTTCGAGAGATTGATTGGGCTCACTATGGCTTTGAAGTAGTGGATACGGCTGAGAACGGCAAAGAAGCGATGGAGCAAATCGAGAGATGGATGCCCGATGTTGTCGTTACCGATATCCGGATGCCTTTCATGGACGGCATGCAGCTATCGGAATGGATACGCAGCAAATATCCGACGACAAAAATTATTATTTTGACGGGCTATGATGAATTCGAATATGCGCAAAAGGCGATCAAAATGCATATCGACGAGTATGTACTCAAGCCCTTTTCCGCGCAAGAGCTTATTCAAGCTCTGATCAAGATCAAGCAGCTCATTGACGAGGAAATTGCCCGTAAGGAAAACGTGTATACACTGCAGGAGCATTATAGGCAAAGCCTACCGGTGCTGCGGGAAGTTTTCTTGGGCTCGCTCATTCACCGCAAGCTCCCAAAAGGGGAAATTGAAGAGAAAGCGCTCAATTATAACGTGGATCTGAAAGGGGAAGTATTCCTGGTCTCTGTGCTTAGTATGGACAACCCGGAAATGCAGGGCGAGGAAGCAGGCATGGCTCCCCAATCGTTGAAATACTCCAAGGACAATGAACTGAAATTGTTCGCGATATTAAATATTTCCGAGGAAATTGTGCAGAAGCATCAAGCAGGCATTGTCTTCCTGCATAACGGGAATCTTGTGCTGCTGACCGCCACTGAGGAACAGGACCCGAGCGTCGTGATGAAACGATCATTATCTGCTCTTGAGGAAATACGCCAAAGCATAGAGAAGTATTTGAAGCTGTCCGTCACTATCGGAGTCGGGACGGTCGTATCCGATATCACCGTGATAAGCTACTCTTACAGTGACGCCATTCTTGCGCTGGATTACCGGCCGCTGCTCGGCAATAACCGGATCATCTGCATTGATGATGTAGAGACCCGCCAAGTGGAGAAGCTGCGATTCGATGAACTGAAGGAGCACGCGCTTATCCGATGCATGAAGGTCGGAACGAATCAAGAAATGAAGGAGCTGCTAGATGAATTGTTTCACGGCATAGCCGACACGCCGGTCTCGTTCCAGGATTATCAGATTTACCTGCTGGAAATGCTGACGGCGATTTTGAAGGCGGCCAAAGATTCGAACGCCGATCTGGACTCGATCCTTGGTAACGCTTTCAATCCTTTTGCCGATATTCATAAATTTACGAATGCCCATGAAGCGAAGCAGTGGATTCTGGGACTATGCGGGAGAATCATGACCAGCATTGTCAGCGAGCGCCAATCCTCTTACAAGTCTTTGGTCGATAAGGCCAAGGAGTATACGCAGGCTCATTACCAGGATAGCGACATCTCGATCAATAAGGTGTGCAGTCATCTGCATATTAGCACAGGCTATTTTAGCGGCATTTTTAAAAAAGAAACGAAGATGACCTTCGTCAATTACCTGATGTATATTCGGATGGAAGCGGCCAAAGAGCTGCTGCGCACAACCGATTTGAAAACGTTTGAAATTGCCGAAAAAGTAGGCTATGCCGAGCCCAACTACTTCAGCTTCTCTTTTCGGAAGCATGTTGGTGTTTCGCCTAAAGAGTACAAAAGCAGCTCCAGAGAGATGTAGATGGGAGGCATCCCTTGATGAGGCCGATTCGAAAGCGCAATCGCGCATTGGCGGATATGTGGAGGACAAGGAGTATTCAATTTATTATTACGGCCTCCTTTACGCTAATTACTATCACGGTAATGGTTATCGTCAGTGTGCTCGTATACAACAAATTTGCGCATACGGCAGAGCAAAATACGTTTCTCAGCAATCAGCAAATCGTCGAGCAGATCAATTATAATCTGGATGTCTATCTAAAAGGAATGACCGAAGTATTCGAGCTGGTCGACCAGAAAATCCGGACAAGCAAAACGATTCCGAATGACCAATTGACCGAGCAGCTGACTACCATATTCGAAACTCGTGAGGATATCGTATCTATGGCTTTATTCACGGAGTCGGGGGAGCCGATTACCGGACTGCCGATGGCGGAGATGCGGAAAAACACGAAGCTGACCGAGCAAAGCTGGTTCTTGTCCGCGATGGAAAGTCCGAACCACTTGTCGTTTTCGCTGCCGCACATCCAGAACTTGTATAAAGGCCAATACAAATGGGTCGTTTCTATGAGCAAGGGGATCACAATAACTCGGAACAACGAGACGATTAACGCGGTGCTGCTGATCGATGTCAATTTCAAGACGATGGATGAATTGTTCCGCAGAGTGAACCTCGGTAAGAAGGGGTATGTCTACATCATCGACGAGTCGGCGGGAAATATCATTTATCACCCGCAGCAGCAGCTTATTTTTATCGGTTTGAAATATGAGAATGTCGAGCAGGCGCTGAAATATACCTACGGCAGCTATTTGGACGAATCGACCGGAGAGAAGCGGCTCATCACAATCAAAACGGTGAACAATATCGGCTGGAAAATTATCGGCGTATCCTATATGGATGAGATCGTTGCAACGAAAAAAGAGATTGGCACCTTTATTGGCTGGCTGCTGCTCTTTGTTATCCTGTTCGTGTTGCTCATCTCCGCATTCATGTCAGCCAAAATCTCTCAGCCGATCAAACGGCTGGACAAGTCGATGCGCAAGGTAGAGCAGGGGGACTTCAATATCCATATCCCGACCACCGGCAACGATGAGGTTGGGCGGCTGTCCCGAAGATTCAACATGATGGTGACGCAAATTCGCCAACTGATGGATCAGAACATTCGCGAGCAGGAATCCAAGCGCAAGAGCGAGCTAGAGGTACTGCAGTCGCAAATTAACCCGCACTTCTTGTATAATACGCTGAATTCGGTCGTACGGATGGCCGGAAGCGGCAAAAGTGAAGATGTCATTACGATGATTACTTCGCTTTCCAAGTTTTTTCGTATCAGTCTAAGCCGGGGCAAAACAATCATTACGGTCCAGGAAGAGCTGGAGCATATCCGGAACTACTTAATTATTCAAAAGATCCGCTATAAAAATAAATTTGATTTCGAGATCACAGCTGAAGAGCAGACGCTGTCTTGCCAAACCTTAAAGCTGCTGCTGCAGCCCTTGGTCGAGAATGCCATCTATCACGGGATTGAATATATGGTGGACGAAGGGCACATTCATATATCGGCCTCCATCAGGGACGGAAAGCTGCTGTTCGAGGTCCTAGACAACGGGCTGGGTATTCCGCCTGAGAAGCTAGAGCAGTTGTCAACCGGTCAGGTTCGATCCGAAGAGGGCTCTGGAGTAGGGGTACGCAATGTGCAGCAGAGAATTAAGCTTAGTTTCGGAGATGAATATGGTCTTCATGTGGAGAGCTTGCAGGAGGAAGGCACGACCGTACAGGTCTGGCTTCCGCTGCTGCGTCAAGAAGGAGGCGAGGAGGAGCTGTGATCCGATTCAGCTTAACATATTGTATGGTTCTACTGCTTTTGCTGCCAGTGCTTAGCTCTTGCTCACGAACTGCAGAAACAGGAACTCCGGAACAGACCAAGAACGTGACCCTGATTATGAAAAAGAAATCCGGAGATTACTGGAACACGGTCAGAATGGGGGCAGAGGCCGCAGCCAAGGAATTCAGCGTGAATCTGAGGGTTGCGGGAACCGATTACGAGGGGGATGTGAACGGGCAGATCGAGCTTATCGATCAAGCGGTTAAGGATGGCATGGATGCGTTGGTGCTGGCAGCCAATGACTATAACGCCTTAGGCGAAGCCGTAGATCGTGTAGCCGTCGCGCGAATCCCCGTTATCTCAATAGATTCTGAGGTTAATTCCTCCAAGGTTCGAAGCTTCATCGGTATTAATAATTACGATGCCGGTCAACAGGCGGGCCAGAAGCTGATTCAATTGACAGGAGAGAGCGGGCGCATTGCCGTCATCAGCTTCGGACAAGGCGGCAGGAACGCTGTACAGCGTGAACAAGGCCTTCTGGCAGCCGTTGCCAAGTACCCGGATATCAAGGTGAACAAGACAGAGGATTGTTCTATGGAGGTTAAGCGATGCGATGAAATGACCGCTCGCCTGCTAAGCGAGCCGAACTCTATTGATGGCATTGTTGCGCTGGACACAGCCGCTTCCGTCCGTGTGGCAGCGGAGACGGATACAATGGGGCTTGCCGGCAAAGTAAAGATAGTGACCTTCGATAATACACCTGAGGATATCGAATATTTGCAAGAGGGGGTCATTCAGGCTACGATCATTCAAAACCCTTTCAGCATGGGTTATCTCGGCGTCAAATACGCTGTGGATGTGATGGAAGGCAAAAAAATCACGGAATTTAAAGATACGGGAACGAAGGTTATCGATCAGGAAAATATGTTCTGGTCTGATAATCAGAAGCTCTTGTTTCCTTTTGTGAAATGAATTCATTTTGGTATGACAAAGGGGGGGCCAGAGAAGGTTCCTTTTTTTGTCTTGTTTTCAACTTTATTTTTTTACAATAAATCCCACGCGATTTGAAGGTGCGGCTGCGAAGATTTCGTCTAAGCCAGTAATTATGGTTTGGAGGAGTAGAGAGATGAACCTATTAACCCGATTTTCTATGAAGAATATATCGGCCGTCATCATCATTATCGTGCTGCTATTTGGCGGGGGAACTTATGCCGCCACTCAATTAAAGGCAGAGCTTTATCCGGAGGTTAGTATTCCCTACGTGTTTATTCAGACACAGTATCAGGCTCCTCCCAAGGATATCGTGGAGCAAATCACGAAGCCGCTCGAAAAGGCAGTCGCAGGACTGAACGGAATTAAGAGCCTGCAGTCCAGCTCCAGCGACAACTTCTCATCCATTGAAATTGAATTGGAGCACGGGCAGGATACGGATAAAGCCAAAGTAGATGTCGAAGCTCTGATTGCGAACGTCAAGCTCCCTCAGGGAGCGGAGAAGCCGAAAGTGATGACCTACGGTATGGCTTCCATACCAGAATACTCATTGGCGGTATATGGAGAGGGCAATATGAACCAGCAGGAGCTGGATAAATTATACAAGGATGTGTTCCTGCCTGGTTTTAATACGATCAAAGGAGTCGATCATATTGACTCTATTGGTAATCAAGAGGCTGTGTTGAAGCTGAAACTAGACGGCAACGCGATCCTGAGCTACGGACTCCTGCCTTCCGACGTCGCTCAAAGTATTCAATCGGCCCTTCGCACGAGCCCTATAGGGGAAATCGATATGGACGGCAACAATCAGATGGTTCGTGTAAAAAGCGATATTAATTCCATCTATAACCTGGAAAATATAAAGATCAACACCGCTGGGGGACAGACGCTGCTCCTTAAGCAATTAGCCAAGGTAGAAGCGATTACGGAGTCCAAGTTCTTCTCGCGGCTGAACGATCAACCGGCTATTGGTGTGATTCTTTACAAGACGAATGGAATCAATTCAGTGGAATTTTCGGATCATGCCGATGCCTTGATTGCTAAGTGGAAGAAGGAGTATCCGAGCGTTGCCTTCAAGTCGATTGAAAAAAACGCGGATATCGTAAAGGAATCGATCCATGGGATGGTGAAAGAAGGAGCGCTTGGTGCGATTCTAGCCTCCATCATGATTCTTATTTTCTTGAGAAACTTCCGAATGACGTTGATTGTTCTAGTTTCGATTCCTTTATCCATACTGGTCACTCTGCTTATTATGGCTCCTCTTAACATAACGCTCAATATTATGACCCTAGGCGGAATGGCGATTGCTGTCGGACGTGTTGTCGATGATAGCATCGTTGTTATAGAGAATATTTACAGTGAACTGGTAAAAATTCAGGAGCGTGAGGAATCGGTTATCAAAAAGGCGACGGCGCAGGTGGCTTCCGCTATCACGTCTTCCACTCTCACCACGGTGGGGGTGTTTGCTCCGATTTCTTTTGTCGGCGGGCAGCTTGGAGACTTGTTCCGTCCATTCGCCATTACGCTCTCTGCGGCACTGCTGTCTTCCTTGATAGTGGCTGTTACGGTCATCCCGATGCTGGCAAAATTGATGGTGCTGCGTTCCCGGCGTATTAAACACCATGATGAGCATCAAACCGGTAAAGTATCTGCCACCTATTTGTCGGTGTTGAAATGGGCGCTGAATAACCGCAAGAAAAGCATGCTGCTTGCCTTCCTTGCTTTTGCTGTAGCTATAGCAGGGACGGTTCCTTTTCTGGCTTTTGAGTTCATGCCGAGCAGCAACTCAGATAAGCAGATCTCTTTATCGATCAAGATGCCCCGGGATACCTCTATGGACTCCAACAATCTAATAGTAAAGCAAATCGAATCCATGATGCACGATACCAGGAATGCTTCCGGTGAGCCTGCCTTCGACTACGTGCAATCGTTTGTTGGGTTCGGAGGGGGCAGTGAGCGAGTGGACTATAGAAGCAAATTTAGTGCAGCGGCAACGGAAGGAACCGATGCCAAAGAACTGGTTAAGGAAATGAAGGAGAAAATCTTGGTAATGCTGCCCAAAGGTTCTGAAGTGAGAGGCAGCGTTGTCAGTATAGGAGGAGGGGGAGGAGGCAGCGGGATTGATTTCTCCTATGTGCTTAGAGGGGATGATGTGGATTCCCTAATCAAGGCCGCCGGGCTAGTGAAAGCCAAGATGAATGAAATTCCTGAATTCCGTGATGTGGAAGACAGCTTGAGCGAGACGAAGAAAGAAGTAGAGATTGCCGTAGATCAGAGTAAGGCTCGTCTATATGGCCTGTCTTCCGCACAAATGATCGAGTCTTTGCATCCCTGGGTAGCTGAGCAAAAAATCGGCGACTTGAAATTCGATAATATGATATTTGCTACCAAAATCATGGTCGATACAAGCTTTAAAAACTCGATTGATAAAATCGGAAGCTTCCTGATCAAAACCCCGACCGGTCAGACGGTTAAGCTAAACGAGGTAGCTAAGATCCGCCAGGTCGAAGGACCAGCCTCGATTCCGCGCGATATGCAGGAACAATTTGTAAGAGTGAACGCCAAGATTGATTCCAAAGATAAGCGCGGAGTTAGTGCCAGAGCGGCAGAAGAGCTGAAATCCATTCAGCTGCCGGATGGGGTTCATACCGAAGTGAATGGAGCGGCCCAAGATATTGATAAAGAATTCAGCAATATGTTTGTTGCCATGGGGGCCTCCGTCTTCATCGTTTATCTGGTCATGGTGCTTGCTTTTGGTAATGCCAGTGCACCGTTCGCGATCCTTTTCTCCCTTCCGCTTGCGGCTATTGGAGGCTTGCTCGGCTTGCTGGTGACAGGGGAATCCTTAAATCTTACTTCCTTAATCGGTTTTATGATGCTGATTGGTGTTGTCGTTACCAATGCGATAGTTCTCATTGACCGAGTGCAGCAGCTCAGAGAGTCCGGTTACACGGTCCGTGATGCTCTGCTAGAGGCAGGACAGACTCGGCTTCGCCCGATTATTATGACAGCGGGAGCCACAATCATTGCATTAATGCCCTTGGCTCTGGGACTGTCCAAGGGGACGATCATTTCCAAGGGACTCGCCGTCGTCGTGATTGGAGGCTTGACCACTTCGACGCTGCTTACCCTGCTCGTTGTACCGATCGTGTATGAAATGATTGAGAATACGAAGCTTAGAATGGGCAAAGCATTCCAATCGAAAAAAGCTATCATTCCTCCAATGACCCAATCATAAGACGATTTCTGCTGCCTGTGGTTACTAGCTGAGAAAGCAAACTTAGGTCGTATTTAACTAACAGCAGAGAATCAGAAGCAATAGGCCAAGTCAGCTAGCCGCAGCAGCGGCTTGACTTGGCTTATTTCATGTTTCAGAAACAATAGCCATCGAGAAATACATGAGAATTTTAATAGAACAGATGAGAATTTTGCATGTGAATTTGATTAAACATAAACGATAATGAGAAAGCAAGAGAGAATAAATCATTAAATAGACGGAGGTCATTGATATGAAAAAGGTTATGTCCGCGCTGCTTGCAGCGGCATTAATGACTACAGCAGCCGGCTGCGCGAGCGGCGGCGGGGGGAATACAGCAGCACCAAGCGGTGGTGCAAAAACAGATGCAGGCAGTGCAGCCAAAAAACCAGTCATCGGTGTTGCGATTTATAAGTTTGACGATACGTTCATGACCGGCGTTCGCAACGCGATCTCCGCTGCTGCAGAGGGCAAAGCGCAAGCGGACATCGTCGACAGTCAAAACTCACAGCCAACCCAAAACGATAAAGTGGACTTATTTATTACTAAGAAGGTTAACGCGTTGGCTATCAACCCGGTAGACCGGACAGGGGCAGGCGTTATTATCGATAAAGCAAAGGCGGCTAACACACCTGTCGTATTCTTCAATCGTGAGCCTTTGGCGGACGATATGAAGAAATGGGATAAAGTATACTACGTCGGCGCCAAAGCAGAGCAATCCGGTACAATGGAAGGCCAACTAATCGTAGATTACTTCAAAGCTCATCCTGAAGCGGATAAAAATAAAGACGGGGTACTGCAGTATGTCATGCTAAAAGGCGAGCCAGGCCACCAGGACGCAGAACTGCGTACCAAGTTCTCTATCAAAGCTGTTGAAGACGCTGGGATCAAGGTAGAGAAGCTGGCAGAAGATACAGCCATGTGGGACCGTGTTAAAGGCCAAGAAAAAATGGCTGCATTCCTCGCTTCCCACGGCGATAAAATCGAAGCCGTATTTGCTAACAACGATGACATGGCACTGGGGGCCATCGAGGCTTTGAAAGCAAAAGGCTATTTCAAGGACAATAAGTTTATTCCTGTAGTGGGTGTTGATGCAACAGCTCCAGCATTGAAAGCGCTTGAAGACGGCACCCTTCTTGGAACTGTCTTGAACGACGCCAAAAACCAAGGTAAAGCTACGCTTAAATCTGGCGAACGTGCTGGCGCAAGGCCAAACGCCAAATAAAGAAAATTCCGGTTATGAAATTACGGACGGCAAATATGTATGGGTTCCATACAAAAAAATTACAAAAGAAAACATGAATGACGCGAAGTAATCCGTTAAGAAGCTTTCGATTCTATTGATAATTGCGATTTTGGCAAGGAGTATTTGCGCTGCACAGGGCAAGGGGCAATGGTTGTTTTCGTTGTACCCTTGCTTTCTCTTTTTTTCAAAGGGGGCATTACCATGACGGAACATGAATTTTTGCTTGAAATGAATGGTATTTCTAAGGAATTTCCCGGCGTTAAGGCGCTGGACAATGTAACGCTAAAAGTAAGACCAGGCACGGTTCATGCCTTAATGGGAGAGAACGGCGCTGGTAAATCGACGTTGATGAAGTGTTTATTTGGCATATATAAGCCCGACGGGGGCGAGATCTACTTGAACGGCAATAAGGTGGAACTGAAAAACTCCAAAGATGCGCTGGATCATGGCGTATCGATGATTCATCAGGAGCTTCACCCTATTCCGCAGCGAAACGTGATGGAGAATATATGGCTCGGACGTTTTCCAGAAAAAGGTCTGGGGCCTTTCCGAATTGTGGATCATAAAAGGATGTACAAGGATACACTTCAGTTGTTTAAGGATTTGGAGATGGATATTAACCCGTATGCATTGGCGGGCTCTATGTCCGTATCGAAGCTTCAATCGCTTGAAATCGCCAAAGCCGTATCGTTTCGGTCAAAAGTCATTATTATGGATGAGCCTACTTCTTCTTTAACGGGGAACGAAGTGGAAGCTTTGTTCAGAATTATTGACCAATTAAAAAGCCGAGGCGTCGCTATTATTTACATCTCGCACAAGATGGAGGAAATTCTTCGCATCTCCGATGAGGTTACGATCATGCGCGATGGCAAGCTCATTGGCACGTGGGGAGCGGCCGAACTGACGACGGACCTGATCATCACGAAGATGGTAGGCCGTGATCTAAGCCAGCGCTTTCCAGAGAGGACGAGTGTGCCGGGCGATGTGCTGCTGAAGGTAGAAGGGCTGACTTCACCTGTGAAAAAGTCGTTCCATAGCGTCTCCTTCGAGCTGCGCAAAGGGGAAGTATTGGGTCTTGGCGGTCTTGTAGGCGCTCAGCGAACCGAGCTTATGGAGGCTTTGTTTGGACTTAGAGCCGTGTCCTCAGGGACGATCGCGCTGTACGGCAAGCCGGTTAAGTTTAAAGCACCGATCGATGCTAAAAAGCACAAAATTGCCCTTTTGACGGAAGAACGGCGGGTTACCGGTATTTTTCCGGTGCTCTCGATTCAGGAGAACACGGCGATTGCGAATCTGGATCGATACATTAACCCCTTCTTTCTGTTAAATGAGCGAAAGATCAGGGACGAGGTAGGAAAAAGCGTAGAGCAGCTTCGCGTGAAAACGCCTTCAATTAAAACCTTGATAAAAAACTTATCCGGCGGAAATCAGCAGAAGGTGCTGTTGGCCCGATGGCTCTTGACCGAGCCGGATATTTTATTGCTGGATGAACCGACCCGAGGCATTGACGTCGGAGCAAAGTTTGAGATTTATTCCATTATCGCTGACCTGGCCAAACAGGGTAAAAGCATCATTATGATCTCTTCCGAGATGCCTGAGCTGCTCGGCATGTCCGACCGCATCATGGTGATGTGCGAAGGCAGACTCTCCGGTATCGTCGAGGGCAAGGATGCTACGGAAGAAGAAATTATGCGCTTGGCTACTAAATATATGGTGTAGCTGCTTACGAAGAAAGTTTTGCCTTCGGCAAAACTCTTAGGAGGATCAACAATGAACACAAAAAATGTAGGCAACTTTGTAACGCAGAACGCCATCTACATGGTATTGATCGTTCTGGTTATCGGGATTGCGATATCGGACCCGAGGTTTCTGTCCATAGATATATTGCGAGATATTTTGCTGCAAAACTCCACTAGAGCGATTATCGCGCTGGGCATGGCGTTTATTCTTATCACCGGTGGCACCGACTTGTCGGCAGGCCGTGTTGTCGGTCTAACTGCGGTGCTATCGGCTTCGATGCTGCAAATGTCGGACTACCCGCGGCGGTTTTTTCCCGATATGCCAGACTTGCCGCTATGGACGCCGATCGTTATCGGCATTCTCGCGGGTCTTGTTGTAGGGCTGCTCAACGGCTGGATTGTCTCAAGGCTTAGCGTGCCACCGTTTATTGCTACTTTGGGAATGATGGTTATCGTGTATGGAGCGAACTCCATTTATTTTGACTTAAAGCCGAATGAATCGCAGCCGATTGCCGGACTGCGCAAAGATTTTACGAACATTGGCACAGGCTATATTGGTTCAGGAGGCTCTTATTCGATTCCTTATATCGTCTTGATAGCGATTGCTGTTGCCCTGATTGTTTGGCTCGTTTTCAACAAGACCAGGCTCGGCAAAAATATGTATGCGATCGGCGGCAACATTCAGGCTGCTACCGTTTCGGGTATCAACGTGAAGCGGAACTTATTGTACATTTATGCATTTGCAGGCGCTTTATATGGTTTGGGCGGAGTGCTGGAAGCAGCCAGAACCGGCGGTGCGACGAATAATTACGGGAACATGTACGAGTTGGACGCGATTGCAGCATGCGTCGTCGGCGGGGTTTCCACAGCGGGTGGAATCGGAACGGTACCGGGGGTACTGGTCGGCGTACTGATTTTTGGGGTTATCAACTACGGACTCACCTTCATCGGCGTCAGCCCTTATTGGCAGTTGATTATTAAAGGATTGATTATCGTAGCGGCGGTAGCCTTTGATATCCGCAAATATTTGGCCAAAAAATAAACGAATAAAGCCGTATAGCCCACTTGGGTCTATGCGGTTTTTCATGTGGGAAAAATCGGGTGGAATGCAGATTAGGAGAGGAATCAACTGAGGTCAGTCGATATGAAGATGGGATAGAGCTGCCTTGATGTCATCATGGTTGTCATGCTGGAGTAATCCAAGAGCATTGGACAACAGGAGATGTGCGTGAGACAATCAATGTACTTCAAAAAACAAGGACGGGACTATATACTCATGGATCATCATGCTGACAAGCCATCATCATCATACTTATACACCTACGTTTGTCATGAGGACGAGGTGCCTCTATGCTTGCTTGAGCTGCGTTCATTATTCGAAGTTGACCCAGGTCACAAAGGTTTTTTGGAAAGCGTACGCAGCATTGATGTTAGCCGAAGCCCTTTTATCAAGCAGCGTCTGGAAATCCTCATCGAAGGCGGAAGCTTGGATGAGGTCGCAAGAGAAGCCGAATCGCTCCAACGGAACGGGGAGACGTTCAAGGTTATCTTTGTTGAAGCGGGTGATTCCCTAGATTATGCCGCTAGGCGATCCGTTGAAAGACAGATTGGCTCCCATATCCGAGGACAAGCCGAAATGCGCAAGCCTGACCGGATGTACGGGATTGCTTACACAGGCGAACGATGGGTATTGGGCCCCTGTACCAAGAACGAAGCTTTATGGCTGCGTCACAATCAAAAGCCGCAAAATTACTCAACGGCCTTAAGCACTCGCGTAGCGCGTGCTGTCGCCAATATTGCTATCCCTCAACCGGCAGGGAAGAAGGCTATCGACCCGTGCTGCGGAATCGGAACGGTGCTGATTGAGGCGCTGTCCATGGGAGTGGACATTATCGGACGCGATATCAACCCGCTAGCTGTAAGAGGAGCGCGGGCCAATCTGACTCATTTCGGCTTCCCGGATGTAGTGGCCATAGGCGATATCCGAACCCACCCCGGCCACTACGATGCGGCTATCATCGATCTTCCTTATAATCTGTGCTCCGTTCTTCCAGCAGAGGAGCAGCTTGAAATGCTGCAAAGCGCCCGCCGATTGGCGGCCAAAGTGGTCGTTATTGCTACGGAAGTTATCGATGAGGCAATAACGCTTGCTGGCTTCACCATAGTCGACAGGTGCGTTGTAAAAAAAGGAACCTTCGTGCGTCATGTGATCGTAGGTATTTGATGTTATCCATGCAAGCCCCTTGCGAGAAGAGCCATTTCTTCATCGTGAGGGGCTTTTCATATATCAATTATAAGTTTCGTTGCTCCCCGTAAAGTACCTGAATCTACCTCGAAGCTAAAGGCTCCCCACTTTGTGGAGTTATTTTTATGCATATAGGACTAGCCTTTGGCATGTAACCGAAGGAAGACTCATACATATGTAACAGGTAGTCCAATAAGACGAGATTCGCTGTCGGTTCCCGGTGGTCATCTTTTTAAGATAAAAGGAGGGTGTATTCGATGTTCGAGACCTTGCTTCGCTGGTATAACGTTGTGGCTCTAGTCGTAGTACTACTAGTGAACCGCTTTGCTGAAACCCAGCCTGTCAAAGGGCTGACGACAGGGGAAATATCGGCGATGTTTCCTGTGAAAATAACGCCGGCACCGTACGCTTTTGCAATCTGGGGGGTTATTTATGCGCTGCTGCTTGGTTTTGTAGTCGTTCAATTTTTACCATCGAAGCGGGTACATGACGAAATACGATCGATTGGACCGTGGTTCGGTGTAAGCTGCTTTTTTAACATTAGCTGGATTTTGGTTTGGCAGAGCTTGAATATTACATCTTCGTTATTTGCCATGCTAGGGCTTTTGGTATCGTTGGCTGTCATTTACCTAAATACCCGACAGAACGGCTGGTCGTCAGATAATGCTATCCGTTGGTGGGTACAAGTTCCCTTTAGTATTTACTTAGGCTGGGTTTCCGTTGCTACCCTAGTGAACTTCTCCGTTGTTTTATACGCTAATGGATGGAACGGCTTCGGACTCTCCGAAACGTTCTGGACGGTATTGCTGATTTTGGTCGCCTCTCTGCTCAGTCTTCTGGTCGGATTTCGCTACAAAGATGCGTTCTATATGCTTGTAACGGTATGGGCTCTTGTTGCAATAGGTATTGCTAATCCAGGTAATATGACTTTGGGGTATATGGCATGGGGAGCGGCCGGGCTGCTTTTGGCTTATGCGCTCTTGTTGTTAAATGCCAACGGCTGGGTGCGGCGTACAAAGATGGTGGAGGGCTGAGAACGAATAGGTTGAATGCTAGGTCATTGCTCGATATCCTAATATCCGTTGTTAAAAGTCTTCAGCTAGCTCTAGAAGCAATTCGTTGCTGAGGGGTTAGCTTATTTTTATCCTAAGATGAGGAATGGGCAATAGAGGAAACCTGTGTTAAATTGTGGAATATGTAGCTGACTATCTATACATAACGATGTTGGTTTGGAGTGTTTACTTATGCCGGATTGGTCTTATCAAACCTTGTTTCGCCCTGTGCTGTTCCGGTTGCCTTCAAGGATAGCCAGGGATTTCACTTTAAAAGCTATGGGAACTTTGAGCCGATTGCCCGGTGGAAGTCTGGTCATACGTACGCTTGGGCATATGGAGTCTTCACCTATACTGGAAAGCCATTTGGCGGGAATACGGCTGCTTTATCCTGTTGGTTTGTCAGGAAGCTTGGATCCGGACGGTACTGCGCACGGGGCAATCGCTCAATTCGGTATTGGCTTTATTGAGATCGGACCTGTCACGATGCAGCCGACCGCAAGCGATCAGTCTATCCAACGTGATGATGAGCAGGAAGCGATCTTCTATCCTCTGGATGATCTATTTGTGGGCGTTGCGGATACTGTTCTTAAGCTACAGCGTAAGCAGGGACATTCGCTTCCGTTGATGATAAGGACGAGCAGTCGTCGAGGGTGGATGCCAGATGAAGCACTGCAGGAGCAGAAGCAGCTTATGGAAGCATTGCGGCCTTATGCGGCCGCTTTTTATATAGACTCGTTGAATGAGCAGTGGTCAGCGGAAGAGACAGTAGACCATCTCGAAAGGATTGTTCGAGCGGGAAAAGAGGGGGCGCGGGAAGTTGGCAATGAAGCCAAGCCGATGCTATTGTATGTTCCGCTTGATTATCCTCATGAGCTGCTATCTAAAGTATTGATGCAAATGCGCATCGAGCATTGGGACGGTATTGTAATCGGAGAGACGTTTAAGACGGAGGAAGCAGCCGTCGTTGGAAAAGCAGGCAAACAGCCCAGCCTGGATAAAATAGCTCTATTAAGGCAGTTGTGTGGTGCCGAAATACCGATAATTGCAACGGGAGGCGTTCATGAACCACAGGATGCTTTGGAATTAATGAGAGCAGGAGCTGATTACATTCAGCTTCACAGTGGCTTGGTGTATGCAGGTCCTGGGCTGCCCAAACGGATCAATGAAGCTGTCATCCACGAGCGGATTACAGATGAGAATAGATGTGATGAAGCAGAATGTGCCGAAAAGCCATCTTTTTGGTCCAATTGGGGCTGGATGTGCTTGTTGGGTACAGGGATGGTGCTTGGTGGCATACTGGCATGGCTGATAGCGGCGAGCACGGTCATGCTGCCTTATGACATATTGTTTCTCGGGATGGACCCTCCGACTCTCATGCAGGTGAACCCGCTGCTGCTGCGTTTCATGTCTCATGATAGAGTTACTTTAGCCGGAACGATGATATCCATTGGCATCCTTTATTTTCAGTTTGCTTATTACGGTTTGCGTCAAGGATCTCATTGGGCGAAGACGGCGCTCATGACATCAGGTGTCATCGGGTTCAGCAGCTTCTTTCTCTATTTAGGCTACGGTTACTTCGACCCGCTGCATGCTCTGGTGGCGGCACTGCTGCTGCCGATGTTTATTCTCTCTATGAGAGGGCGAGCGGAGAAGCCTTCTCTTGAGCCTCCCAATTTGTATAACGACCGAATTTGGAGGAGAGCCCAGTGGGGGCAGCTGATGATGGTAGTGCTAGGCTTTTCTCTTGCGATAGGAGGTCTTGTTATTTCCTTGGTAGGGATAACTCGAGTGTTTGTCCCCGAGGACTTGAAGTATTTATGTGCTACTCCTGAGATGCTGTCGGAGATAAATGACCGGCTGATTCCCTTGATTGCGCATGATCGAGCGGGATTTGGGGGAGCGTTATTTTCTAATGCGATCGCACTGCTTGGCGCAGCACTGTGGGGAGTAAGTCAGGGGCGTCGCTGGTTATGGTGGACGTTTTTGATTGGTGGATTACCTGGCTTTTTGGCTGGCTTTAGCGTCCATTGGACGATTGGGTATACTGACTTCATCCATTTGCTTCCTGCTTATTTTGCGTTTGCATTGTATGTTTTGGGTCTCATACTGCTGTATCCTTATTTGACGCATCGAAAGAAGGTTTAATAATCAATAGAAAGTTTTAATATAACCAATAAATATTTTTTATTTATGTGTTGACAAAGTTTACCTATGGCGTATATCATAACCATATCTTGAATGTGAAAGGAGGCCAATGATCATGATCCGACTGAACAGACTGAGAACACAACTGAATAAACCTATCGATTCCATTATTGGCCTCTACGGGCCTGATGCAAGCTGATTTAACTGATGAATCCTGGCACGCGTGGCGTGACTGGCATGATTCGGCTATAAGTACAGTCATATATGCATTTGAACTAAACCGTGGGCTTCTGTGGAGCACCACGGTTTTTTGTCGTTTGGAAAAAGAGGGAGGAAGAGCCCGAACCATGCTACATTTTCATTTTCAAGAATGCAAACGAAGAGAGGATAAATAAACAATGGAAACAAGTAATAACCAAATTAACAGCTTTTACAGGCAGGTGCAGCTCCCAGCTGGAAATCTGCATGTCTATGCCGGGGAGCAGCTGTTCGCCGGACTGGATTATAAAGTGTTCGACATGGCCAACAACAACCTGCAAATTCCGAACACGATGTATATGAGCTACACGCCAGACGTGCATGTAGGCGTCGGCACTTGCATTGGAACTACAGCCATATGGGATACGGAGAACGGGTATGTATCCCCGTCGATTGTTGGCAGCGATATCGGCTGCGGGATGCGGCTGCATTTGACCAACTTGCATCGCGATGAGCTTCGCGACGTCAAGCTTCGACGCAAGCTGGTTAAGGCGATTGAGCGGCATTTGCCGGTGGAGGAGCAAACGCGAGGGCATTTCTCCGATATCCGGCTGGAGCATGTCATCCGCAAAGGCTTGTACGGCCTTCCGAAAAAGTATGTACCGGATGGCTATACGCCGCGTAAGGCAACTTCGCTGGAGCGGGTTGAGTGCGGCAAATTCGGCTTCGACGAAGCTTATTTGGAACGGCTGCCGGACATGGTATGGCATCGGTCTCACCGTCAGCTTGGTACCCTCGGCAATGGTAATCATTTTGCCGAGATCCAGGCACTGGAAATCGACAAGGAGCATCGCGATATTGCCGAGCAGTGGGGACTCAGCGACGGACAGGTGGTCATCATGATCCACTCTGGATCGCGTGCCTGGGGCGGGGCTGTGAATCAGTTCTGCAGCAGCGAAATGCTCAAAACGATGCGCCGCAGCGGGCTCGGCACATCAGATCCGAAGCTGATGTTCGCTCCTCTGGAAAGCGAAAGCGCACAAGCTTACGTAAATCTGATGTACTCCGCATTGAATTATGCGGTAGTGAACCGGCATTTGATCGCATACGGTATACGCGAGGCAGGGAAGGAAGTGTTCGGACCCAAGTTTGAAATGAGCACATTGTATGATTTGATGCATAACTACGCCTGGGAGGAGCAGCATGACGGCAAGTCGCTGTTCGTACACCGCAAAGGGGCAACCCGTGCGCTTCCGCCGCAGCATCCCGACAATCCCATTCCTTATCGTGAGACGGGGCACCCTGCGCTCATTCCGGGGTCCATGGGCACGGCTTCCTACATTATGGTCGGCAGATCTGAAGGCAAGCGCAATTATTACTCCATCTGTCACGGAGCAGGTCGCATTAGGTCATGCAGTGCGACGAAACGGCTCGTTACGCTGGACCAGTTCGAGTCCTCGCTGCGTGTAGGCCAGGAAGATGAGATTGTCGTAAATCAGCGGATGCTCGAATCCCTCATCGATGAGTCGCCTCAAGCCTACAAAGATGTAGACCAAATTATTGACAGCGTCGTGGGAGCTGGATTAGCTTCCGTTGTGGCGAAATGCAAGCCACTAGCCGCTGTGAAAGGGGTGTAAGCATGATCGATTGGACTAACGGCTACAAGCCGGGAGATGAAGCCGCACTTAGTAAAAGACCCAATGGAGATGTATGCAATAGTAATCATCCCATCCATAATCACGAGCGCTTTATCATCAGCATGAAAGCAAGCTCGCGTCAGGAGCTTCCTAAATATTTTGACACAGCTGTTGCTATTGATCGCATTCAGCAGGAGCTGGAAACCCAGTATGGAACACCGTTTCAAATGTATGTGAAGGATGATTACGGCAACGAAATCTGGGATATGCTCGATGAGGACGTCCGCTCGGGAAGCAGTGAGATTGACCATGTGGCGGTCATTTATGACCGAGTGGAATCCAAGGCTTTCTCCTATCAAGGAGAACAGCAAGGGATTTCAGGGTATCGCATCTTTCCAGCTGCACGCAACAATGTATTCGCCTATCGGTCCTATGGCGTTGCATTGGCTCGAATCCCCGTATTCCGCCAGAATGGAATTTTTTGCGAGGAATATTTGTTTGCTGTGGACGATTTCAGCTTAGGACGATTTCTCTCTTACATGCGGCAGCGGCAAAGAGAGAACGACCGCCGGCATGTGACGGTTTTTACCGATAACCGGAACGGACTTGACCAACACCGGGAGCCTATCACACGGACCGTAAGCCGGGAAGAGGTCATTATGAGCGAGTCGCTGAAGCAGGATATTTATCGGTCGATTGATCAGTTTTTTTCGCGTGATCGGCAGTTTTTCCAAACGTACCGTATTCCGTATAAGAGGGGAATCTTGTTGTACGGCAAGCCTGGGAACGGGAAGACGACACTGGTCAAGTCGATTGCGGGCAGTGTTGAAGCTCCTGTAGCTTATTGGCAAATTACGGAGCATACATGCAGCTATACGATTCAAGAAGCGTTCGAATCCGCTGTGAAAATGGCGCCGATGGTTCTCGTCATTGAGGATATCGATTCGATGCCGGAGCAGGTGCGTTCTTTTTTCTTGAATACTTTGGATGGAGCAACTTCAAAGGAAGGCATATTTCTCATCGGCACGACCAACTATCCCGAGCATATAGATCCGGCCTTGATGAATCGCGCAGGTCGCTTCGATAGAGCCTATGAAATCAAGCTGCCGGACGAGGCGCTGAGACGGCGTTACTTGACGCTGAAGCAGCTATCCGAGATTATCGGGCCAGAAGAAGCGGAGAGGGCGGCCCAGCTAACGGACGGTTTTACCTTCGCACAGCTCAACGAGCTGCATGTATCGGCAGCATTGCAGAAGCACTATGAGCCTGAAGTGAATATTCAGAAGCTGATCGGTGATATGAAGGCCGAGCTGAATAAGGAAAAAACACAGCAATGGCATACCCCGCAATCGGAAGCGCGTATGGGGTTTGTAGCTGGTTAATTCAGCTCTCTATAGATTAGGGGGCGAATGTGAAGCTAGGCACGAAACGCGTACGAGTTCACAAGTAGTGTAATGTTCAATCCATCTGAACCAAAAAGAGCAAGAGTCTTGAGGATACGATTATCCCGACTCTTGCTCTTTTTTACCTATCCTTAGGGTTCGTTTATTTGAGCTGGAAGCCTCTTGCTTCAAGAAACGGCAGAATATGAGCCCGTCCCGGTTTCGCATATTTATCCGCTATGCCTTTGGACCATGTCGTCAGCGTTTTGCCGCCAGTGCGTTCCTTATAATATTCATACATCGCTTCGTCATATTGCTGCACGCCTTCAGCTACTTTGTCGGCTTGATAAGTGTTCGAGTGATAGACAGCTTGCAAAGGAAGCCGCGGACGATAGGAAGGCTCCTGATCAGGAACGCCTACGCACATGCCGAATACAGGGTAGACCAGCTCCGGTAAAGCAAGCACCTCGCAAACCTCCTGGGGTTTGTTGCGAATACCCCCGATGTAACAAATGCCATACCCGAGCGATTCAGCGGCAATGGCGGCATTTTGCGCTGCCAGAGCAGCATCAACGGTGCCAACGATAAAGCTCTCTGTGTTTTGATGAAACGTTTGCTCATGATGCTCAGTTGCTTCCTTGAGCTTGTGCAGGTCAGCGCAAATTACGAGGAACAGTCCGCACTGTTCAATATAGGCTTGGTTGCCGGAAAGCTGCGCAAGCTCCCTTTTTAGCTCAGGGTCGGTAACACCGATTATGCTGTAGGCTTGTACATTGCTGGAGGTGGAAGCCATTTGCGCAGAGGTGATGATCGCTTCGATGTGTTCCTCTGACAGGGCCACCTCTTTATATTTCCGGATAGAGCGGTGATTACGGAGAAGATCGATAGTTGGATTCATGTAGAAACAGCCCTTTCTCTCGATAGATATAAAAAGTCCCCTTGCCATTACAAGGGGTCTCCGATGGTTCGGTTGATACCCTTTATTTTACCACAGAGAATGGAATTTCACTACATGGAGGCAAGAGTAGAGCTGAAGGGAGGCGCATCATAAATCCCTGATTTTGTATCGTTGAGAAATTTCCTCCTGAATATGTTGACAATGATAATGAGAACCATTATCATTAAGTCATAAGTAATGAGAACAATTATCATCTATGTGCAATAAGACTCCAGCACACCGGAAACACCGGTTTAGCTGAACCCTACTTAAGAAGTCCATTACGAAGAACATAATCCTTACAATTCCTGATTGTTCATTCGATAGTAATGTTACGCTAATCTTTCCAGTGGAGATAAGGAGGAGAATCCATCGTGCAAATTATCATTTGCCTGCTGTTGCCTGCGGTGCTCGTATCTTTGGTGCTTGTCGGTTTCTACTGTTGGGGGATGCGAGAAGAGTATACGTATACCGGTTTGCAATCAGGAAAGCGCAAGGGCGTCTAGCTATAGTTTCACACATATATAAGTGAATGAACGTACTATACAAAAAAGTGAAAAGGAGGCAAGCCAATGGCGTCCATATTAGTGGTAGGTGCCGATCATTTGGGGAACATGCCGGAGCAGCTTGCCAATATCGGTTTTGATGATGTCATGCATATGTCAGGTCGCAAGTGCCAGATGGTTCGTAAAGGAATTCCGGATAAAGTCGATGCAGTGCTTGTGCTCACTGATTATATTAACCATAATCTGACCAAGGTCATTAAGCAGCAAGCTAAAGACCAGGAGCTTCCCATCTATTATGCCAAAAGATCCTGGTGCTCCGTACAGAAGGCGTTGTGCTCCTGCGAGTATGTGTGCGAGATGATGAAGACTAAGCAATAGGTAGGCGATTCAACGTACTTTCATGCAAAAAGCCCAAGCAGGCCCTATTCAGGCTTCTACTTGGACATGTTGTTAAAACGAAATGTGGATCTTATTGCAAGTTTGGCTTAGGAGCAATAAGGTTCGTGCGCGAGCTGGTTTTGGCGGCTCCAAGCGTCTTATCCGCGGCTTCCGCATAGGATTTATCCTTGTAAACAACAGCCGCTTCACGCAAGTAAGAAGCAAATTCAGATTCATTCTCCGCTTTAATTTGTTCATGCTCCCATGTTTTTCCGTTAAAATAAGGCACCAAGAATTGATAGGCTTGATGAATGCTCTTACCGTCCGTTGTCGTATAATTCCAAGCATCGAACCCGACTTTACTCCCGTAAATGGCAAGCATTGAGAAAGCTTCCAGGTTAAATACAGGGTAGTGAAAGGAACGGGTTCTACTCATTTCGAGCGGCATGCTTCCGTCCGGCTGAATTTGTGCGGCCACTCGTTTGGGCACCGTTTCACGCAAATACGCTGCCGCGGCATCTTTATCTCCGCTGAAAATCATAAGCCCTGTATAAATGGCGTCATACCACGTGCCATGATTATTTTTGGCCGCCTTTTCCTCCAAGGCCAGCTTGTTTACCTTCAGCCATCCTACATATTCTTTGACCCAATTTCGATAAGCTTCCGTATCTTTCTCCGACCAATTGGGGGAGCCTGCCAGAAGCGCGACCGCATCGGAGGTCGTCAAAAAATGCCTGGAATCGAGCACACCTTCCTTGCGTCCATCGGTCCGTCCGGGGACACTTTGTCCAAAATTCATGTTGGGGTTCATCTTGGTATCCGCATCCAGAAACCAGGTGCGAAGCAGTTTGGCTGCCCGCTCTCCGTAAGGCTCGTTTCCCGTTATGTAATAGGCCAGCGCCAACGTTTCTACCGAAGATGCCATATTCCCAAAGCTCGTAGCGTCGTATTTGTTCGTTCCCCGTTCAGGATTCGTTTGGCCATCCTTTTGGATGTAAGGCTTGCCGTCCGGTTTGCTGGGATCAGGCCACCAATAAGGCGCCATACTCATATAGTCGTGCTTGTCGCCGCTCGGAGGATTGCTTTGTTTATTAACAACGGAAAAAGGCCCTGCCTTCATGGCTGTATCCGCTTCCTTGCGCAATTGGGTAATGGCTGCTTGCAAATCACCCGCCTGATTCGCTTTAACTTTACCTCGGATATCCTTTAATACGGAAGCATTCATAATGAGAGTGTCCAGCTCCGTTTCCTCCTTATGTGGTGTCGTCTCCACTTTATTTGTCGCAGGTGAAGGGGTGGGGGTACTGCTTGGGACAGAAGCAGCCGGTTTGGATTGCGAGCTTGCCTCAGGTTGAGTTGAGCATCCTGGAAGCGCGGCTGCGGCCAGAGTCACTCCGGACAAAAGGGCAATCATTAATTTGCGGCTCATCAGGCACGCTCCCCTCATCGAATTTTATACTATTCCATTATACGGGAACCTACTGGAAACAACATGGCGCAGATACACTTTTATTTGCGGTAATTTCAGTTTTATATTCGAAAATGCAAAAAAGAGCATGGCGATGAAATCATCCTATCTTAGCTTCTAAAAGGGTTATGTATGCGATTTATCGGTCATGTTCAGTATTTGTAATTATAACTAACATTGATTTATGATTACTCTCACAAACGTCACATATATGTAATGTAACTTTACATATGAAATAACCTGTGGGAGGAATTTACTTATGATGCTTAAAACCAAAACTACAATGTTAAAGGTATGTTTAACCTCGGGGCTGCTGATATCCTCACTGCTATCTCCTGTTTCCGTTGTTCCCTTTACCTCTAAAGTGCTAGCGGCGGAAAATGTGCAAGCCCCCGTCGCTGCTCTTCCAAAAGTGAAAGTTATAGGAACTGGAGGGACTATATCAGGAAAGTCACAAGACGAAACGAGCTTCCAAAATTACAAGGCAGGCTCGCTGCTTATTCAGGATATGGTGAATGCTCTTCCTAATAAAGATAAAATAGCGGAGGTCACGACTTCCCAGTTCGGTAACTCGGGATCATCAGCGTATTCCATGCAGGATTTGTATGACTTATCCTTGCAGGTCGATCAAGCGCTCAAGGAGCAGGACGGAGTCGTTGTGACTACAGGAACAGATACGATGGAGGAGATAGCCTATTTCCTTGATCTGACGGTCCAAAGTCCTAAACCGGTTGTCGTAACTGGCTCCATGAGACCGTGGACAGTCATAGGAAGTGATGCCCAGGCTAACTTGTACAACGCGATTAAGCTCGCAGGCAGCGGCAAAACAAAATACTTCGGAACCGTACTTATGCTGAATGACACCATTCATGCAGCGAGGGAAGTGACCAAAACGAATGACTACCGCACCGATACGTTCGAATCGCCTCAGCTAGGCATGTTCGGCTATATCGATGAGAACAATATTCGTATTTACCGCGCTCCGGCGAGGAGCTTTAAGGCGGCAGAGGAGTGGGCAACTCCATTTGATTTGACGAGAATTAAGAAGGAAGATTTGCCTAAGGTCGAGATTGCCCTATCTTACCAAGGGGCTGGTGGCGAAGCTATTCAAGGCTTTGTGACCGGTGGAGCGGAAGGTATCGTAACGGCAGGTACAGGAGCGGGTGGTATCTCTAAGGCAATGAGCGAAGCTAGGCAAAAGGCGATTGACGAGAAGGGAGTCATCTTCGTGACGACAACCCGTACTGGATCCGGAAGCATCTATTCTGGAAGCAAGGGAGTTATTGCGGGAGACAACCTGAATCCTCAACATGCACGCATCATGCTGCTGGTTAGCCTGGCATTCTCCAAGGATTTTGATACGGTGAAAGGCTGGTTCGACAAGTATGGCGCGCCTCAAGTGGATCTGACCCATAAGTAAGCGGAAAAAAGATCACCCCGTCGCCTAAGGCGGGGTGATCTTTATGATATATGGCCTTTTACAACGCATTCCGTGGAGGATGGTGTTAACCTCATCCGTTATTAATAGACCTCTCGGCTCTTACGAATGCAATGAACCGTCGGGCTTCCTCTGGTGTGAGCTTTTCTCCATCTATGGTCAGCGCAAACTTTTCCATGATTTTTTCATTGGATAGCTCCAGGGCATCGACGAATTCGCGAACGTCTTCATCGAGGACTCGATGAGGATCATCGGTCCTTCCTATTAAATAATCAATAGAAACATTGAATAGATTGGCGATGCTTACGATGGTGTCGTAATCAGGCTCTCTTCGGTTATTCTCATAGTGTGACAGAGAAGCCCTCGTTATGCCGAGCTTGGTAGAAAGCCCTTCTTGGGTCAGGGAATGTTTTTCTCGAAGTGATGCGATCCGCTCCCCGTATTTCATATCATATACCTCCAGTTAATACGACCATAGTTGATGGATTCGGTATTTTTATTTCTATAGATCAAGTACGCTGTCAGAAGGCCAGCGAAAGGCACCTGGTCCTATTGACATTGATACAAAATGTATCGTATGTTAATGATAATATATTCCATTTACTAGAATTAACAAGACCAGGCATGAGCTCGAACAGGCCATGGTCAAACCCTTTTTGTGCGTTCTAAAGTACAAAATGTATCGCAATACGTTTATTTTACCCAAAAAAACGAAGGTTGGGAAGATGCCATGTGAACGAAAAACAAAACGAGAGCAAGCAAAATGGTTTACGGAATATGCTAGGTTCCATGGAATGCCGATTGAGTATCAGTAAATTGGATAACAAACCGGTCCAAACGAACTATGCGCTTGTACATGTAACCCATCTGGATTCACGGGAAATTCATTTCACTTCTCCGCTGCTGCTACCCGTAATGAGGAAATTGACCTTATCATTCAAGCTGGTGCTTGCCGATACGGTTATTTATTTTAATGGAAGCCGTATCAAACGAAAATATATAGGGTCCGATTACCACTATGAAGTTGAACATGAAATGGAAGGGGTAGAGCGGGCGTTATTTATTTCGACCATTAACCACATCATGGGGGAGGCTCATTTCGCAACGAATAGAGCCTTGGCCAGCTACTCTTCTTTTTACTCCTACGACCATTGTATCCCTAACAATTATTTTCAAACCTAGAGCGTTTTTTCCTGGAGAATGACTTTAATTGTTTATCTTGCAAACTGGTACGTATTTGCTTTATACCTGTCGCTAAATGTTCTGTATGATAGCAATGATACGATTGGTATCATTGTACTATTATAGTATTGCAGACGGTTACAAATGATGTATGGTCACCTCGCTTCTCACAAGAAATCGAATGTTAATGCCGGTTTGGCCTATTCCTTTTGAAATATAGTAAGTGCCATAAGGGTGCTGATGGAGCCCTTTGTAAATTCCTTTTGCAGGAAGCTCACCCATAGGACGCAGCTTGTAGAAGTAAGGGATGCCAAATTGCTTACCATGCAGGTGACCGGCCATTAAGTAATCGTAGCTGTCGCGAATTTTGAGGACTACGTTAGGATCATGCGTAATGATGACTCGTGGAGCTTGCGAATCGGTCATACGGAACGACTGAAGGACATTACTTCTTCCGGTGTGATGATCGTCAATGCCGATCAGCTGAAATCCGGGTAAGCGAACCGATTCATTGCGGAGTAATATAATGCCCCGATATCGGAGGAGTCTAATGAGACGTGTGACTTTGCGCTGCTGGTAATCGTGGTTGCCAAGAACGGCGTACGTAGGAATACGATGCTTTTCGAGCATTTGCAGATAGCTGTCCAAGCGAAGCAGGCAGGACTCCTGTTTGGTGAAATCGCCCGTAATGAAAATATAGTCGGGTTTTTGCCGAGTGATTAGTCTCGATAATACCGATGGGGAAATGCGCAATCGCTCCACATGCAGGTCGCTGACTTGAAGTATGGTTCGATTAATGCCGATGGGATGCCGTATTCGCTCCACTTTTAGCCATTGGGTCGGTAAAATGAACAGAGCGTAAACGAGTCCGACAAAAAGGATGAAGGCAGCAGCGTATAGCAAAACGTTTCCCCCCCCTTGAACCCGATATGGATCATCGTACAACAAAACTCAATAAAAGTGTATGTCCAAATTAAGATGTACATGCTATAGGACCCGATTTCTTAGCGAAGTATAGTAAAGTCATACAAAAATTTAATAAAGTAAACATTTTTTTATTGAATTCGACACAATCTCCTTTGACAAGATACATTACGTATCATACAGTGGATAAAGAAGCCACTAACTGTCATATAGAGAATGATAAAGAACTATACGGAGTAGAGAAGGAGTGCAATATAATGAGCAGCAGCAACAAGCAGCAGGAGAAGAAGAACGTGGATGTACTAAGAATCTTGGCGCAGTTGAACATTGATGCGAGCAAGCTTGCATCATGGGGGACTCATGGTCCCGATACGCTGCCCCCAACTCCAGGTTCTTCCTGCTAAAAGCCCCTTATATTATTAATAAATACCTCTCTGGTTTACATAAAACTTCTAACGACCCTCTTCCTACTTATCAAGAAACTCCCAAGTTTCACAACAGCCCAAAGCGCTCCTTTCCTGGCCGAGCATTGCTCATTCCCCTTAAGCACCAGGATGCGAGCTCTTTCTTATGTGAAGCAGGCGTCACAGAAATACGGAGCGTATCCTACTACTAAAGTCGCTGATGACATTTTTTTGATCAACTTTACTAGGACCTCTTGACTGGAGGCCTTTTTTTGTTTATATTGATACAAAATGTATCAATATTCGACCGACTCTGTGCATATAGACGGACACTGATATAGGACTTCAGGAAAATCGCCTTAAGGTACGCATAACAAATAACCATTTTTTGGAGGGATAAGGATGAAAGTACTAATTACAGGTGGAGCCGGGTTTATTGGGTCCCATACGGTGGATTGCGCTATTGAAGCAGGTTTGGAAGTAATTGTTGTCGATAATTTGAGTACAGGGCGGGAAACCAATCTGCATCCGGGCTGCAAGCTGTATCGAATGGACGTAGCCAGTACGGAACTCAGGAACATTTTTGAGTTGGAAAAGCCGGATTACTGCATTCATTTGGCTGAGAAAACCGATTTGAATGAAACGATGGTCGTTCGGGGGTTAAGTCCTAACTTGCGTGGATTGATTTATTTACTGGACCTCTGTAAGGAGTTTGCAATAAAAAAGCTGATTTACGGATCGTCTGCTGAAGTATATGGAACGTCCGAGCCTGTGCCGGTCGATGAGACGGCCCCTTGCGCACCCGTGTCTTGCACCGGAATGTCCAAGCTGGCACCTGAAGAATACATCAAGCTGTACGGCGCGCTATATGGACTCAACTATACCATACTAAGATATGCAAATGTATACGGTTGCCGACAAAAGCGATATGGCAGCGGTGGCGTCATCTCGGCTTTCCTGGAAACATACGTTAGCGGAGAAAGACCTGTCATCCACAACAAAGGACTTCAGAGTCGAGATTTCGTCTATGTGTCGGATGTAGCTGCCGCCAATGTCGATACACTGAGCCTGGAAACCAGCGATACCTATAATATAGGAACGGGAACAGCGACATCTATTATGGACTTGTTCGAAACTATGAATGAGATGACGAATCAAAGATTGAAGCCTGTCTTCGTAACGGCTCGCCCGGAGGATCACCTGCACGTCTGTGTCTCTTACCAAAAAGCTGAACAGGATTGGGGCTGGAAACCGAAAATTCATTTGCGCGAGGGATTGACTCAGCTCATAGGGGATTTTATATATCAACGGTTTATGGATAAGCTCAGCGGGGTTAAAGAAGTCGCTCCGGAACCGATATCGACCAGTATGCTGATTCGCCGAATGGCTGTGAAGAAGGCGGCGCGTCGGCTGCAAACCTCTTCCTTTTAAGGCCTTTTGCCTATGAGCAAGCAGCAGCGGGAACGAAGTGGGACAAAAGCAAGGGAAGTCCTATTTAACGGAAATGGACTTGGATAAAGATTTATTTATAATAGCTCATTCGACAAAATGATCGCTGTTTTTAACGAAAAAACTCCCAGTAAGCGACACCTTTTTTTTAACATCTCCTATATAATACTAGACATTGAAAGTCTATGAGACGAGATGGAGTGTGGGTTGCAAATGGAAGAAACGAAGAAAAGTGTGGATATCGCTACTATCCTGAATCAACTCGATATCCCGAAGGAAAAGTATGATCAATGGCTAGCTCATCAAACGGCGGTTAGTGAATCGATCAAACCGCAATACATGGATACCGGCAAATCGTTGTATTCTTATTTATATAGGGAAATAGGCATGATGGAGTACAGCAAATAGCTGTACCTCATCATCGTTTGCCTTTTAGGTAGGGAGGGAACGCTCGGAACGAATGAAGGCGATAAAGCTTTGGGATTCTTCGTGTGTTAATTCTCTTCCGTCAATGGTTAATATGAATTTGTCCATAATAGCTTCGTCCGAAAGCTCCAGATAATTAATAAATTCATCTGTGGAGTCCATGAGAGTGCCTGGATGGTCCGTGCGACCCATTAAGTAATCTATCGATACTCCGAAAATATCGGCAATTTTTTGGATCGTTTCGTAATCCGGTTCTCTTCTATTATTCTCATAATGGGAAAGAGCGGAACGGGTAATCCCTACCTTATATGCAAGTTCTTCCTGGGTCAAGTACCCTTTGCTCCGCAGTTGTGCTATTCGCTGCCCGTATCTCATAGAGCTTCCTTCCACCTTCGCTGTTCAAAATCGGATCTCCTATAAATCTTCCTGCTCATCATACTGAAATATTTGGCTATATTGTTCGTAAGTGCCGGTTTTTTTTGAAAGGGTATACGTGAAAAAATGAGAACATTGACCCATAGCTTGCCAAGGCTGTATGGACTGCTTTAGATTGCCTGCTTGAGGATGCGGAGTTATAGACAAAGCTTCGCTTTGGGTGATATGATGGCACTGGACAATCAAATACGGAACTGAATTGGGTGCTGGATGAAGCAGAGCTTCATTTGGCTTAAAAGGGAAGCTGGTGCAAAACCGGCACGGTCCCGCCACTGTAAAGAGTGCCTTTCTATAAAGAAAGGCTTGTTAAGCCGATGGAATCACCACTGGGACAATGTAGTGCGTTCTGGGAAGGGGATCGGATAACGAAGCTCGAAGTCAGGAGACCTGCCTAATTCCAAAACACTGTTGACCTACGCGGATTTAGGGAGGTGTTAGAGATCGGCTTACTTATTGAATGGAAAATGACAGCTCGACTAAGATGTCATTGGAAATCGTTGAGAGCGCGGGCTGTAAGAGCATTTCTAACACTTTCTGTAGGAATGCTCTTTTTGTGTTGCCTGGAAATCATGAATCAATAATGAATCAAGCATGGGTATCGAAAATAACCATTATTTATATAGGAAGGAAAGGATGTGTGGCAAATGGCGGGCAAACTGTTGATCATCGGCTTCGGACCAGGAAGCTTCGAGCATATTACGAAACGGGCACGGGAAGCCATTGAAGAAAGTGAAGTCATTATCGGCTATAACACCTATGTGGATCTCATCCGGGGACTGTTGACCGATCAGGAAATCGTGCGGACGGGAATGACGGAGGAAGTAAGCCGTGCTCAGGAGGCTGTGCGTCAAGCGGAGGCTGGGAAAAAGGTAGCGGTTATTTCAAGTGGCGACGCAGGTGTATACGGGATGGCAGGACTTGTGTACGAGGTTCTGATGGAGAAAGGCTGGCGCCGTAACGGGGGCGTGGAAGTTGAGATTATTCCCGGTATTTCGGCGATTAACTCTTCAGCTTCGCTGTTAGGTGCTCCTGTCATGCATGATGCGTGCACGATCAGCTTAAGCGACCATCTCACGCCGTGGGAGCTGATTGCCAAGCGGGTAGAGGCGGCTGCGCAGGCCGATTTTGTGATTGCGCTGTACAATCCACGGAGTGGAAGACGAACCCGGCAAATCGTGGAGACTCAGCGCATATTGTTAAAGTACCGTTCGCCGGAAACGCCGGTCGGTATCGTGAAAAGCGCTTATCGTGACCGTCAGCACGTGGTTCTGACGAACTTGCGCGATATGCTGGATCATGAGATCGGCATGCTGACAACCGTCATTATCGGCAATGCGTCGACAACGATCTACGACGGCCTGATGATTACACCGAGAGGATATCAGCGCAAGTATACGCTGGGCGCTGACGTACAACCGCTTAAGCCGCATCAACGGCTGCAGGAAGCGGCAGAGCCTTGGGCGCTGCAGCAGTGGGACCAGGAAGCGGAAGGGGATACGGACGACGAGGACTGGGCTTGGGAAGACGATGACCTCTCGGATGCGAAGAGGGGATCGATGCAGGCGGCAGGCATGCAGCTTGAGTCAGTGCCTTTGGGTGGGGGCACGAGTGGAACGGCTCAGGCCGTCAGTGCCGTAAGTGTGGCGGAACGCGATGAGAGGAGCAGCAGTGCTGGTGCAGAATCGTCGTTTATGCTGGCAATGGAGGCATTGAAGCTGTCCGATCTTAGCCGAGGTGTGGTCACGGAGTCGAGCGGAGCGCCAGTAACGGCAGGGCTGTTTCGGCAGCAGGCGATCTTTGAGCTGGCTGTGAGTCCGGGTGTTGCGGAGAAGCGTTTTACAGCCAAGCAGATGCTAACATTAGCCGAGGTAGTAGGCGATAAAGGGTCGATGGAGTATACGCCCCACCACCAAATGATTGTACGGGTTCCGACGTCCAATCCGGATGAAATTACATCGAAGCTGCGGCAGGAAGGCTTCCTGCTGGCACCGATCGGCGATGTGGCGCAGTTAAAAGCATGTGACTTTTGCAATGCGGAGAAAGCGGACGCGATTCCGCATGCGGAAGAGCTTCAGAAGCGAATCGGCGGAATCAATGTGCCGAAGGAGCTGCGCATCGGCTTGAACGGCTGCGGAATGGCTTGCTACGGGGCTGTGCATGAGGATATCGGCATCGTATACCGCAAGGAGAAGTTTGATTTATTCCTAGGCGGCAAGACGGTAGGACGTAATGCTCATCCTGGGCAGCCGGTTGCGGAAGGCATTGAACCGGATCAACTAGTGGAAACGATAGAACGGATAGTGCAGCGGTATATTTCGGAAGGACATCCGAATGAGCGCTTTCATAAATTTTTTAAGCGCGTAAAAGAAATTGAAGGATATAAGCACCAAGAGCTGCCTGTTTTCAAAATTGAGGATGCGGTTTGCGGAGATTAAGCTTAAAAGAAGATAGGGAGGGTACAATGATGAATGCTGTTTTGTTTGTCGGCCACGGCAGTAAGGATGCGGAAGGCAATGAGGAGGTACGGGAATTCGTCCGTTCCATTGCTTCAAAGATGGACCAGCCGATAGTGGAAACCTGTTTTTTGGAATTCGAACGCCCTACCATTGCACAAGGCATTGAGCAGTGCGTACAGCAGGGGGCTACACAGATTGCGGTAGTGCCTATCACTTTATTCTCGGCGGGTCATGCCAAAATTCATATCCCTGCTGCGATCGACGAAGCGAGGCTTCGTTATCCATCCGTTCGTTTCAACTATGGACGACCGATTGGAGTGCATGAGCAGGTATTGGATATTCTTGCGTCCAGACTGGAAGCGGCTGGTACGGGTAGCGGAACGGCTGCAGAAGCAGAACTGGAGCAAACGGCGGTGCTTGTCGTAGGACGAGGCAGCAGCGATGCGGATGCTAACAGCGATTTGTTCAAAATATCCCGGCTGTTCTGGGAAAAGCTGAAGGTGAAATGGGTCGAAACGGCCTTTATCGGGGTTACGGCTCCCTTGGTTGATGAAGGCATAGAACGCTGTATCAAGCTCGGAGCACGCAAAGTCGTTATCCTGCCTTATTTCTTATTTACAGGCGTATTGATGAAGAGAATGGAGCAGATGCTTCTTCAGTTCTCGGAGAAATATCCTGAGCAGCAGTTTATATTGGCAGATTATTTCGGATTCCATCCGAATTTGCAGCTTATTTTACGGGAGCGGGCATTGGAGGCTGTACAGGGCGAGACCAAGATGAACTGCGACATGTGCCAATACCGATTGGCGGCTATGGAGCATATCGACCATCACCATCATCATCATGATGATGATCACCACCACCATGGGCATGATCATCACCATGACAACGATCATCACCATGACAACGATCATCAGCATGTACATAATCACGATCATGACCACGATCATGGGCATGACCATCACCACGACCATGATCACAAACATGATCATGACCACGAGCACCATCACCATGATCACGAAGACAAGCAGGTTGTGAAGAGCGGAAAAGTATCCCGTTCCATCGGAGATTAAGCTAACGATCATCCCATATAGAAGGAGGCGTAAATCATGATATTGGTTATGGCAGGGACGAGTGATGCGCGAGAGCTTGCAGTAAATATTCGGGATTCGGGCTATTCGTTATTGACGACCGTCGTCACGGACAGTGCGGCCAAGTCAATGGAGGATGCTGGCCTCCCCGTATTGACCGGAAGGCTTACGGCTGAGGCACTGGTTGCCTTGATACGGGAACGCGGTATTCGTACTATTGTCGATGCCACGCATCCGTTCGCGGAGGAGGCGTCGAAGAACGCTATCGCGGCTTCGCAGGAAGCCGGCGTGCCCTATATCCGCTATGAACGGGGGCGGATCGCAATCGATCAGAACCCGTTTATCACATTCGCGGATGACTACGAACAGGCGGCGGAGCTGGCTGCAGAGCGACAGGGTGTCATCATGCTGACGACAGGCAGCAAGACGCTGCACATCTTTGCCAAGCGTCTGCTTGGCCTTCCTAATACAACCTTGGTTGCTCGTATGCTGCCTCGCAGAGATAATATGGAAAAATGTGAGGAGCTAGGGCTGGAGCAAAAAAATATTGTTGCGATGCAGGGTCCTTTTTCCAAGGAACTGAACAAAGCTTTATATACGCACTATAATGTCACGCTGATAATTACTAAGGAAAGCGGCAAGGTCGGAGCAGTGGATGAGAAGCTGGAATCCGCGCTGGAGCTTGGAATTGAGACGATTGTCATCGGTCGTCCTATGGTCGACTACGGTACTTATTTTAGCGAGTTTGACGGAGTCATCAATAAACTAAATGAACTGCTGCAGGAGGCGTGATTGAGATGGATTTTAAAACGGAGTTTAAGCCGTTGACGGTACAACCGCAAGAAATTGAAGAGCGAAGCTTCCAAATGATTACCGAAGAGCTGGGAGAGCATCCTTTCACAGACGAACAATATTCGGTCGTGCAGCGGGTTATTCATGCATCGGCAGATTTCGAGCTGGGGCGCAGCATGCTGTTCCATAAAGATGCCGTCCAGGCAGGGATTCAGGCAATCCGTGCAGGCAAGACGATCGTGGCTGATGTGCAAATGGTGCAGGTAGGCATCAGTAAGCCTCGTATCGCCAAATTCGGAGGCGACGTGAAGGTATACATATCCGATCCGGACGTAATGGAAGAGGCGAAACGCCTCAACACGACCCGGGCGATCATTTCGATCCGCAAGGCGATTCAAGAAGCGGACGGAGGCATCTATGCCATTGGTAATGCGCCTACGGCGTTATTGGAGTTAATCCGCCTTGTGAAGGAAGGCGTAGCAAAGCCAGGTCTGGTTATAGGCGTGCCGGTAGGCTTCGTGTCGGCGGCAGAATCCAAGGAAGAGCTCGCGAAGCTGGATATTCCGTTCATTACGAATATCGGACGTAAAGGCGGAAGCCCGGTAGCCGTAGCAGCAGTGAACGCCATTTCCTTAATGGCGGAACGTCTCGGTTAAGGGGATCTAAACGATGGCTATGGATAAAGGCGCAGATACGAAGGATTCCAAGCCGCTTAGACATGGTTATACGACAGGCTCCTGCGCTGCGGCAACAGCCAAAGCGGCAGTGACAGCCTTGATTGAGCAGCAGCTTCAAACGGAATCAACGATAAGATTGCCTATCGGGCAGGATGTGACGTTTACGATGGTGCGCTGCGAATTTTCGGCGGAGCGTGCGGAAGCCGAAACGATCAAGGATGGAGGCGATGATCCTGATGCTACTCATAATGCGAGGATTATTGCTGAAGTTCAGTGGCGGGGCGAAGAAGGAATCGAGCTGGATGGCGGCATCGGCGTGGGTCGGGTAACTAAACCCGGCCTTCCTGTCCCTGTTGGAGAAGCGGCGATAAATCCAGTTCCGCGCAAGATGATTCGCGAATCGGTTGCCTCCGTCTTAAACGAATACGACATCCATCGCGGGGTTAGAGTCGTCATCTCTGTACCTGATGGCGAAGAAATTGCCAAGAAGACACTGAACGGGCGGCTTGGCATCGTTGGCGGCATCTCGATTCTCGGCACACGGGGCATTGTGGTGCCTTTTTCCACGGCTGCATACAAAGCAAGTGTGGCACAGGCGATACGAGTAGCGGTTAAATGCGGATGCAAACATATCGTCCTTTCAACAGGCGGTCGTACGGAGAAGTACGGCATTGATATGTACCCAGATTTGCCGGAGGAAGCCTTTGTTGAGATGGGGGACTTTATCGGCTTTGCTCTGACGCAGTGCAAGAGACAGGGCATCGAGAAAGTGACGCTGGTTGGGATGATGGGTAAATTTTCCAAAGTTGCGCAAGGCGTCATGATGGTCCATTCCAAAAGCGCTCCGGTAGATTTCGGCTTCCTCGCTCAAGTAGCGGAAGAAGCAGGGGCGACCCAGGTGCAGGCAGCCACTATTTTGGATGCGAATACGGCGGCTCTTGTTGGAGACTTGATGATGGAATGGGGCCATCTCGGCTTTTTTGAGAGGCTGTGCACCTATTGCTGTGAAGCCGGACTGAAGGAAGTGCAGGGCGGCATGGAGATAGAAACTGTCATCATCTCGATGAAGGCGAATCTCTTAGGCCATGCCAGTAAGATAGGGGACTAGCTGCTGCAATACCAAGGCTTGCGGGAGTTAGTCTAAACTTTTATAATCAGCAATCGGTATCGGGGGAGTGCAGGTTGAAGCAGATCAATCAACTGGCAGCGCTGAAAGTGATCGGCATCGGTGATGACGGTCAGGGAAGCTTGCTGCCTCAGTATATACAATGGATAGCGGAGAGCGAAGTGCTGGTCGGGGGAGAGCGGCAGCTGCAGTTTTTTCCAGATTACAGCGGAGAAACCATAGCCATTAAAGGTGGCTTGTCCGAACTGGTAAACCGTTTGAAATCGGAAGTGGAGCAGGGGCGTAAGGTCGTCGTGCTGGCATCGGGAGATCCGTTGTTTTACGGTATCGGAGGCTATTTATCTTCTAAGCTGAACGTGGAAATTTACCCTAATATAAGCTCATTACAGCTAGCCTTTGCACGGATGGGCCAGAGCTGGCAGGACGCTTACGTGACCAGTGTTCACGGACGAAGTATGAAGGGGCTGGCTCAGCGGATTGACGGGAAGACGAAGGTAGCGCTGCTGACCGATGAGACGAATAGTCCCAAGGCAATCGCCAAGTATTTGCTGTCTTTTGGCATGACGGAGTATCGGGCATTTGTAGCGGAGAATTTGGGCGGCACCGACGAACGGACGGGCTGGTATGAGCTGCAGGAGCTTGAAGAGCATGAGTTCTCGCCATTGAACGTGATGATTTTGACCGCCTCGAAAGATGCATTGGCAGGTAAACGTTGGCCTATGGGTATCGATGATGAGATGTTTATTCAGCGCAAGCCGGATAAAGGACTTATCACGAAAAAAGAAATCCGTGTCATGAGCTTGGCTCAGCTGGCGCTTCAGCCGGACAGCATCGTCTGGGACATTGGTACCTGCACCGGTTCTGTCGCTATTGAAGCGGCACGGATTGCAAGGTACGGCGAAGTGTATGCGATCGAAAAGAATGAACCGGATTTGCAAAATTGCTTCGACAACATGCATCGTTTTCGGACGGATATAACGGCTATTCAAGGACGGGCGCCTCAAGGCTTGGAGCAGTTTCCAGACCCAGATGCCGTGTTCATAGGCGGCAGCGGAGGCGAGATGGAGGAGCTTCTCCATGTATGCTGCAGTCGTCTTCGTCCAGGAGGACGCATTGTGCTGAATGCCGTGACGATCGAGAATTTGTATGAAGCGAACAAAGCATTCAAGGAAGAAGGGTTCGCAACAAGTATAACGCTGGCGCAAATTGCGCGAAGCAAGCCAATTTTGAATTTGACTCGATTCGAGGGTCTAAATCCGATTTATATTATTACGGCAAAGCATCAGGAATCCGGCGAAGCGGAGGAAAAGGAGGGGGCAGCAAGTGAGTAAGTTGGGTGTTTTATACGGATTGGGTGTTGGACCTGGAGACCCGGAGCTGATCACAGTCAAGGCGTTCAGGATATTGAAGGAATCACCGGTCATTGCTTATCCACGCAAAAAGATGGGGGCCAAAAGCTACGCCCTTACGATAACTGAGCTTTATGTGAATACGGAAGAAAAGACGATGATAGGGCTGACTTTCCCGATGACGAGGGATCGCGAGGCGTTGGAAATGCAGTGGAGTAAGACGGTCAGCACGGTGTGGGAGCACCTGGAGCAGGGGAAAGACGTGGCATTCGTGACCGAGGGCGACCCGATGATTTACAGCACATTCATTCATTTGATGCGTCTTATGAAGGAGCGTCATCCTGAAGTGGAGGTTCGTTCCATTCCAGGTATTTCGTCCATTAATGCTTCGGCGTCCCGACTAGGCATTCCTCTTGCTGATGGGGATGAGCAGATAGCCATTGTGCCTGCAACAGAGGATTATGACAAGATGCGCACGGCCATCGAGAATCACGATTGTGTCGTATTCATTAAAGTCGCAAAAGTGATCGATCTGATGATCCATGTGTTGGGCGATCTCGGATTGACGGACAAAGCGGCTGTATTGACCAAGGTCACTTCTTCGGAGGAGATGATCTGGCGCGACATTCGCGAGCTTCAAGGCAAAGGTTTGGAATATTTAACGTTAATGGTGGTGAGAAAATAATGAAAATTTATATCATCGGAGCAGGCCCGGGCGATCCGGATTTGATTACGGTAAAAGGACTTCGCATCTTGCAGGAGGCCGATGTTGTGCTTTATACGGATTCGCTGGTCAATGAGGAGCTGATAGCTAAAGCGAAGCCGGAAGCAGAGGTTCTGAAAAGCGCAGGGATGGATCTGGACGAAATGGTCGCTATTATGGCGGATCGTGTTAAACAGGGCAAAATGGTCGCTCGCGTTCATACAGGAGACCCAGCCGTGTTCGGAGCGATTATGGAGCAGATTGCGCTGTTGAAAAAAGAAGGCATCGGCTACGAGATCATTCCTGGCGTAAGCTCGGTATTCGCTTCTGCTGCAGCTATCGGCGCAGAGCTCACGATTCCGGAGCTAACCCAGACTCTCATTCTTACTCGTGCTGAAGGAAGAACGCCGGTACCGGAGCTGGAGAAGCTAAAGGATCTGGCGGCTCACCACTGCACGATTGCTTTATTCCTTAGCGCCACTTTGACGAAGAAAGTGGTTGAAGAGCTGAAAAGCGCCGGGTGGAGCGAGGACACACCGGTTGCTGTTGTACAGCGGGCTACATGGCCTGATCAGCTCATCGTTCGATCCACGCTTGCTAATCTTGAACAAGATATGCGCAGCAACGGTATTCGCTCTCATGCGATGATCCTTGCAGGCTGGGCGCTTGATCCGGATATTCACAACAAGGATGAATATCGCTCGAAGCTGTACGATAAAGAGTTCACGCACCGGTTCCGCAGAGGGGTGAAACCATGATCACACTGCGCGAGGGCGAAATTCCTTCGATCGAGCAGCAAGGTGATTATGCTATTGTAGCCATCACGAAGCACGGTGTAGAGATGGCACGCAAGCTGCACGGAGCCTTCAGCCATTCGGATTTGTACTACATGTCCAAATTCGAGCGCGGGGATGAGGCGGCACGAGGAATTCAATTGTTTGAAGGCAGTGTTAGAATGCTGTTTCCGGCATTATTTCCTGCTTATAAAGGACTCATAATCATTATTTCGTTAGGCGCTGTGATTCGGATGATCGCACCACTGCTGGTAGATAAAAAGACAGATCCCGGCATCGTCGTTATCGATGACAAAGGGGAGAATGTGATTAGCGTGCTGTCGGGCCATTTGGGCGGCGCGAACGAGCTGACTCGCGAAGTAGCAGCAGCAATGGGAGCGAGGCCGATCATTACGACAGCTTCGGACGTGCAGGGAACGATAGCCGTCGATTTATTCGGCCGTCGCTATGGCTGGGAATGGGAGTCAGCGGATAAGCTGACGCCTGTGAGCGCCTCTGTCGTGAACGAAGAGCAGGTTGCGGTCGTGCAGGAGTCGGGCGAGCTTGGCTGGTGGCTGTATGACACGCCGCTCCCAGCGAACATTCGTACTTACGGCAATGTTGCTGATGCATTAGCAGTGAGGCCTCAGGCGGCACTAGTTGTTTCACACCGCGTACTCAGCGCGGATGAAGCGGCGATTCTCTCCAACGGAGTGCTGTATCGGCCGAAGGTGATCGCGCTTGGCATTGGATGCAACCGAGGCACGTCAGCCGATGAGATCGAATCCGTGATCTCGGAGACGCTGTCCGAGCTGCAGTTCTCGATGCGCAGCGTGAAAGCTGTCTGCACCATTGATTTGAAGAAGGACGAGGAGGGGCTCCTTGCCGTCGTACAAAAGCACGGCTGGGAGTTCGTCACCTACGCGCCCGAGGAGCTGAACACAGTGAAGATGGAAGCTCCATCGGACACTGTGTTCCAGTTCACCGGCGCCTACGGCGTGAGCGAGCCGGCGGCGAAGCTGTACTCCGGCGCCTCGGAGCTGGCGCTGGTGAAGAAGAAATCGGGCAATGTCACGATTTCCGTAGCCGTTATCCCGTTCCCGCAGGAAGGGAGCGGGGCAGCTGATGGACGTTAGTCGCAAGATCGTTATTGCCGGAACAGGCAGCGGCGTTGGTAAAACAACGATGACGATCGGCCTGATGGCCGCTTTGCAGCGTTTCGGACGCAAAGTGCAGGGCTTCAAGTGCGGACCAGACTATATTGATCCGACGTATCATACGGCGGTAACCGGCCGCGTTTCCCGCAATCTCGACAGCTATATGCTGTCGCATGACACAGTCAAAGATATTTATACCCGCGCGAGCCGCGATGCGGATATTTCCGTCATCGAAGGCGTGATGGGCTTCTACGATGGCAAGAACCCGAAGACGAACGAAGGCAGCACGGCGGAGATCAGCCTCCTGCTGGAGGCTCCCGTGCTGCTCGTGGTGAACTGCCAGAGCATGGCCCGCAGCGCTGCTGCGATTGTTCGCGGCTTCCAGGTGTTGGAGCCCAACGTCAACATTGTAGGCGTCATTGCGAACAAGGTAGGCAGCGAAGGCCACTACAAGCTCGTACGCGAAGCCATCGAGCAGGAATGCAATATTCCCGTTGTCGGCTATATGAAGCGGGAAGATCATATAGAGATGCCTGAGAGGCATCTCGGCTTGGTGCCGTCCATCGAGCGGGGCGAGCTTCAGCCTTTCTTCGATAAGCTAGCGGATCTTACCTCCGCTACAGTGGATGTAGAGCGTATATGGGAGCTTGCACAGTCGCCCGCTGTTACTTTGACTTCGAATGCCGAAGCAAATTCTGTGTTCCGCAGCCGAGCTAGCCGACCTGAAGCGCCCGTAAGGGTCGCTGTAGCCAAGGATGCAGCGTTTAACTTTTACTATCAGGAAAACTTCGAGCTGTTGGAGGCTTGCGGAGCAGAGTGCGTGTTCTTCTCGCCTCTGGCTGGAGAAACGCTGCCTGAAGGCGTTCAAGGCCTTTATCTCGGGGGTGGCTTCCCTGAGGAATTTGCCGAAGTATTGTCGGCTAATGAGACGGTTAAGCAATCGATACGTCAGGCCATTGAGCAGGGACTGCCAACGCTTGCCGAATGCGGAGGCTTCATGTATTTAACGGAGTCAATCGAGCATACGGATGGGCGGAAGCATGCGATGCTGGGGCTTATTCCGGGCAGCGTAAAAATGCAGAAGAAGCTTGCGGCGTTAGGTTATAGGGACATTACCGGAATGGAGGGCAACTTCCTGCTCGGTTCGTCGGATCGTGCCAAAGGTCACGAGTTTCACTATTCGACCTTCCAGCCGAACCAGGATGCAGTGATCCAAAGTGCCTATGAAACCAAAGGGATGCGCGGAATGAAGCAGGAAGGCTATATCAATGAGAACGCATCGCTAGTTGCGGGATATACTCATATCCATTTTGCATCAGCGCCTGAATTGGTGGAACGATGGGTTGAACAATGTGTTAGCTTTCAAAAGAAATAAATAAAGCTAGGAAGGAGAAACCTGCATGTCTATTATGGAATTGCTGCAGCAAAGAAGAGCGGTACGCAATGTTCAGCCTGTGGAAGTGGAGGATGAAAAGATTCATGCTCTGCTCGATGCGGCTACTCTTGCTCCAAACGATAGGCTCCGTGAGCCATGGCATTTCTATGTAATCCGTGGAGAAGCGAAGCAGCGTTACGAGGCGGAGGCGCTTCAATATTTAGAGGAACGGTTTCCGACCAAGCCGAATTTGGTGAAGGAATCGTTAAAAGTATTGACCGCTACACCGCTTGTCATTGTCGTTACAGCGGATGTCATTCCCGATGATCCTGCTTCCTCAAAGGATAATGAATATGCAGCTGCCTGCGCTATTCATTCGATGTGGCTTGCGGCCACGGAGATGGGGTTGGGCTTCGTATGGCGTACGCGTGGAATTGGACTGGTCCATGACGATCGGATGCATAAGTTTATCGGCTCGCCAGAAAATAAGAAAGTGATCGGAACAATTTTCATTGGCTATCCGGTTGATGCTCCTGCACCAACTTCAAGAACGCCTCACAGCGATAAAACCACTTGGCTGTAAAACAAAACATTGGGAACTATTAATAAGAAAGCAACTGAGACCCTTTTTCCACTTATGGATGAAGGGTTTTTTTATATAATGGAGTGGGAGGAGTATTATGCTTTATTACATAGGATGGATTTGGATTTTCCTGTTCGTATTGTTGAGTAGGGTAATCGATTCGGGAAATATGTTCAGTTCTAAAGCGTATTTTATAATAACCGTTTTGCAGGTGTTGGCATTAGGCTTATTTCAGGCCTATTTTAAAGGATTGAGAATAAAAGATTGGGTACTTACGGGGATTTTATTGGCAGGTTTGTATGTGGAAATGAAGTGGGTTTTTGAGCATGTGAAAGCTATGTTTTAGCCTATTAAATAGCTTTTTAGAGCGTAGTGCTCATAGATTTATATATTATGGTAATATAAGGTTTATTTGGAATGTGGAGGTGATTGGAGTGACTGCTCCTAAATATGGCGTTTCAGGAAGTACCATTTTATCCGATCCTGAGTTTTTTGAGGAGTTATTTTGGCAGGATATAGATCAAATTGAAATAGGAGAATTTCCTGACGATACGGCCTTCCGACGGTTTCTGGAAATAACTAGATCGAAGCAAATTCCCTATGGTGTCCATTCGCCCTTGCTTCGCAGTGGCAGTAAATATGACTTAATTCAAAACGTTTATATGGAGACGGAAGAGGCGTGGGAACGTCTTGAGAATGAAGTCAGACAATTATCACTTCTTGGCGCTGAATACGTTCTAGTTCATTTTCCATATTTTAAAGAGAAAGTAACTGAGGACGAAAATGTACATGCACTAATTGAAAATGGATTACGAAGATTACATTTGCTGCAAGAGAAATATTCGATTCCTTTTGTGTGTGAGCCTAAGCTTGGACTCCATCGTTCTCCTGTAGGGATAGAGTATTTGCACCAATTTCCTGTCGAGGTATGGGATAAGTATGGGATTAAACTGTGTATCGATATTGGGGATTATTTAATGGCGACAGGAGACCAAATCCTGAGCTATTTAACCAAATGGGAGAAATACATCAAGATGGTTCATCTGCATAACGTGGAGTTACAACCCAATAATTATATATGGATACCCGTTCACCCGACTCATGAATTTAATGGAATTCAATATAAAATCCGGGATCTCATTCATTTCTTAGCTAAATGTGACGACGTTGTTTTTATTTTTGAACATACACCGCACAGCAATCCGAGTAAAGAATTTATCCAAAGCGGTTATGAATGGATTCGAGAACTTGTGGAAGGTAAACGAGTATGAAGCTATGGAACCAGCAGCAAAGTATTTGGTCATAGATCAGATGCTTTTTTCTTTACAATTAGGGTTTAGAGGGGGAGAGTGCATGGAATTGGTGGTCAAACAAATTTCGGAGGATGAATTGGAAGATTTCGTATCCATACTTAGAGAAGCGGCATTATGGATCAAGAATGGAGGGGTGGAGATGTGGAGCGAAGGCCAATTGTCCATTGAAAAGCTGTTGAAAAATCAATCTATACAAGAGATGTACATAGGATATATAAACAATGAAGCGGCAGCAACGATGATTCTTCAGGAAAAGGATACAATTTTATGGCCGGAGCTGGAGGAGAATGACTCTTTATTTCTACATAAACTGGCTGTTCGCAGAAAATACGCCAAACTAGGCTTGTCTGGAGAAATGGTGGATTGGGCAAAAGTGCAGGCGAAGAGCCTTGGCAAAACGTATGTAAGATTGGATTGTGCTGCCGATAGGCCTAAGCTATGCCTTTTTTATGAGAATCAAGGGTTTAAAAGAGTAAGTGAGAGGGTTATGTTTGGTAAATATCTCACGGCGTTTTATGAATTTACTATTGCATAGGTTCACTTCATTCATAAATAAATGACGAGGAGTTAAGGTGAATATTTACAAAATGTTGAATAGGTATAAGCAGATGAGCGGTTAGATCAAAATTTCAAAATAAAGGTTGTGATACGGATGACGATGAAAATTGTAGCTACTATAGCACTAGCCGGGGCACCAGCATTTTATTATTTAAAATATCGTTTATGGAAAAAACGGGTTTAGCTCTCGTGCCTTTACAAATAAATCATTCCATATATATACAAATGCAACAAAGAGGATTAATATGTGATTATTCGGACATTATTGGTGGTGATCCAAATCATTGAGCTTCTGACCGTTGAGAAAATAGCACAAATGCTTGAGATGCATCCTAGAACCATCAGGCGTTATATTCGTGAAAAACAACTTAAAGCAACACCGGAAACAGTTAAAATACCCCAAATTATCATGTGGCATATGAATGAAACGAACCCAAACCGGGGAAAAGCAATGTTTCAATACTTTTATGATGAAGTAGAGAAGAAGGGCCGTTACATTATATGGGGCAATCCGAAGTTCGTGGGGAAGGTTCTTACTGCGGTTAGTGAGGTCACAGCATAACTTTGGTCACAATAAATAGTATGGTTCTAAAGCGGTTGCTCGACAGCCGCTTTTTATATTCTGGCATTCTTTTTCTAAAATTGTCCTTAAACTCCAAGCGAGGTGATCGGTCTGAAAAGAAATGAATCCTTCAACACGGACGCGAAATTATATGACGAAGTAAGGCCTGCCTACGATATATCGGTGATTGACTGGATCATCAACAAGACCGAAGTGACGGTTGGCGACCAACTGCTCGAAATAGGGCCGGGCACGGGACAGGCAACATTGCCATTTGCGCAGCGGGGGCTTAACATTCATTGTATCGAGCTAGGGGAGAAGCTTGCCCTCATCTTAAAGCAACATTGTGCGGACTATCCCAATGTTACTATCGATGTAAGCCCGTTCGAAACATGGGAGTCGGATACGATCGGTCAAGCTAAGCTGATTTATTCGGCCGCGGCCTTCCATTGGATAGATAAGAATGTGAAGTACAAGAAATGCTATGACCTGCTTGCAGACAATGGCTTTCTTGCCCTGATGTGGCACGAGCATACCGATGAGACGCCGGAGGTCATAACAAGGTCCTATGAGCTGCTGGAACGGTATTCGGATAAACAGTTTCATTTTCAATCCAGACAAGATAGAGGAAAAAAACGAATTAGCGAAATAAATCATAGCGGTTATTTCACCTTCCTTGAAGCATTCGAACATCAGTGGCTGACGGAACAAACGCCGGACGAATTTTTGAAAGCGTTTAAGTCCCAATCCTCCTACTTATCGCTTGATGATTCACGCAAACAGCTGCTTTCAGAGGATTTATCCCAACTACTCAATAACTACAATCAACCGATATGCAAAGAATACGTGACAGCTGTTTATTTAGCACAGAAAAAGGGTTCATCGTGTGAAGGAAAAGAGGCATAACGTTTTGGAGAATCACAGTCGTTCTAATTACATTATGCTGCTATTTGTAGTGTTCGGAGGCTTCTTGATCTTCGGATTTTCGGAAAATATTAAAGGTCCGGCCATTCCCAGAATGCAAGCTGACTTTAGCTTGAATGAAGCGCAGCTTGGGTTACTGCTGGCCTTGAATTCGCTCGGCTACCTGGTAGCCTGCTCTTATACCTCCATTCTATCGAGCAAAATAGGGATTAAATGGACCGGTGTGATTGCCTTTGTATCCATGGCTATCTCAGGCGTGCTGATGTATCTCTCGACGTCGTATTCTTATCTGTCCATCGCTTATTTTATTATGTATCTCGGGAATGGCATGCTTGAGATTGGCCTTGCTATTATGGCGGCCCGCATTTTCACCAAAAATACAGGAACGATGATGAATTTGTCTCATTTCTTTTATGGTCTCAGCTCGACGGTTGCGCCTATTATTGCCGCTTCGATGATGGGGTGGAATGTGATGGGCGGGGAGTTAGGATGGCGTGGGATGTATCTGGTGATGCTTTCACTATCGCTGCTGCCTGTTATCCCTTCCTTGCTGGGACGGTTTCCTAAGGAGAATCGGGAGACGGGGGAACGCAGTTCTTTCCGCAGCCTTGTATCGGATCCTGTCGCTTGGCTTATCGTTGCCGTTCTGTCGTTCGGGGTCGTATCGGAGCTTGCCGTAGGAAGCTGGCTGGTTTATTTCTTGGAAAAAGCTTACGCTTGGTCGATTGATGAGGCGTCGCGTATGTTGTCTATCTTCTTTCTTTTCTTTATGCTCTCACGTTTATTTCTCGGACCGATTACCGATAAAATAGGGTATACATTGTCGATCATGATTTTTTCCGCATTCTCGGGCGTATGCAGCTTGGCGGCTATTATAATGGGTGAAAAGGGTGCCATTCTTTTTGCGATCGCAGGAATTGGCATTGCGCCCATCTATCCTACGGTTATGGCCTTGCTTGCCAAGCGATATGCAAAAGGGGTGGATACGGCCATCACGTTTACCGTCACACTCATGGGGATTGCGAGCGTTATCGGCAATCTTTTGATCGGCTATATCATCGATTGGGTCCGGAGCATTTTCTCTACGCGTAACGCCGTGGACAGCCAGCTCATCGGGCTGCAGGCAGGATATGGGTTTATTGCTGCTTTGGCGCTATTCTGCTCGGTCACCTGCGTATTTTTGTACATGCAGCTTCGAAAAAGAAATGAGATCGTCTAACCTATCTTTCTTTAAGGATAGTTGACATGTGAGATCGCAGCTCCGTTTAATGTGATAATGAAGAAGCGGGTGAAGGTTACATGAAGTCAAACCGTAATAGGAATCAAGAAATTGAGGGACGTGACAGTGTACTGGGGCCTCGTGCTCTCAATCGTGCGCTTTTAGCCCGTCAATTTCTTAATAAGCGCACAAATCTTCCCGTCAAAGACGTACTTGAACATCTTATCGGCTTGCAGTCACAGGCTCCCAATCCCCCTTATTTTGGGCTTTGGTCACGGATGGAGGATTTCGATCCTGACTCTTTATCCCAGTTGTTGTTCACCCACGAGGTTGTACGTATTGCACTCATGCGCTCCACGATTTTTCTAGTAACGAGAAGTGATTGTCTGGAGCTTCGTCCTTTAGTGCAACCCGTATTGGACAGGGGGTTGAAAGGCAATTATGGACGGCATTTACCGGGTATGGATCTCCATGCAGTTGGAGCGCTTGGCAGACGCTTGGTTGAAGAGAAGCCGCTCACATTCCAGGAGATAGGGCAGCAGCTGCAAAAGGAATGGCCGGGTTGCGATCCAACTGTGCTCTCAGCCGTAGTCCGCACGTTGGTGCCACTGGTACAAACTCCTCCTCGCGGAATATGGGGCTCAAGCGGTAAGGCTGTTCATACATCAGCCGAGAGCTGGCTCGGCAGTCCACTTGATAGCGAAGGTTCATTGGAAACTTTAATCTTACGCTACCTGAGAGCTTTTGGCCCGGCATCGGTCTCTGATATGCAGATATGGTCCGGACTGACAGGACTTCGTGCTGTGACGGAGCGGCTTCGGCCTCAGCTTCTTACATTTGTTGATGCAAATGGCATTGAATTGTTCGATGTTCCCGACGCGGATCGACCTGATGCCGATACCACAGTCCCTGTGCGTTATTTAGCCGAGTTCGATAACATGCTTCTTTCGTATAAGGATCGATCCCGAATTATAGCAGAGGAATATCGCGGGCAGGTCTTTACCATCAATGGCATTATCAAAGCGACAATTCTCATCGATGGCTTTGTCCAAGGGCTATGGCGGATTGAACGTCAGGGAAGTGCTGCGACGTTAATTATTGAGCCATTTCAACCCTTGCTGCCGCCTATTAGGGATGAGCTTCTTGAAGAAGGCTATAAATTGCTGATGTTTGCTGCGGCGGATGCTGATATTCGAGACATTCAAATAGTAAGCCCTAAATGACTTAACAGAGGAAAGAGGGGCTTATCCTCGTTACAGTCTACTTGGAAATGGAGTCTTCCAGATCTAAATGAAGAGGAGTGCAAAATGAAAATAAAACCTTTGTGTGCCGTTGATACGACGATCATTTTATCAGCTGAGGAAAGAACAGAGCTGGAGCAGCATATGGATATCGCTCCTCTTGATTTGTCCAATCCTATCCCCCTTGACGTATTGGATTCCAAGCTGCTGCTTGTACATTCCAAAATGCCTAACGAGGTCTTGACCCAATTCAAACAATGCCAATATATCGGAGTACGAGCGCACAACACGGATTATGTTGATAGGTTCTTGGCAGAAAAACTAGGCATTACCATTCAAGGTATTCCTCAGGTTGGAGGAAACGCCGTTGCCGAGCACACGTTTTCACTTATTATGGCATTAACGAAACAGCTTGTACTGTCGGATCAAAATGTAAGAACAGGTCGTTGGAGAGAGAACTTATCCCCAAACTATGAATTGTCCGGTAAGAAATTAGGGATTATCGGCTATGGGACAATTGGCCAAAAGGTCGCTAATATCGGATCAGCTCTAGGTATGAGGATATTGGTCGCTTCTAAAAGTCAAAAAGCTGAGATCGACCGACTTCCTCTGGAAGAAGTATTAAGGCAGTCCGATATCATTACGTTACATGCTTCTTCCAAACCGGACAATGAGCAGCTTATGAATAAAGAACGAATCGCCATGATGAAGCATGGAGCTATAATCATTAATACCGCGAGGGGCGCGCTGCTGGATTATGAAGCCTTAGAGGCGGCACTGCTGCGGGGGGAATTGTTTGGAGCGGGGCTCGATGTGTTTCCGGAAGAGCCGGTTAGATCCAGCAGCTTATGCTATTTGCCGAATGTTATCTGTACACCGCATCTTGCTTATTACACTGACGGTACATTGAGCTTAATGAATGAACACTTGATTGATAACGTGATACAGCACATTCAGAGTTCATGATATTGTTACTCCATGATATGGTTTTTTATGAAATAATTAATTGTGAAAACAGTTACATCCAAATAAGGAGGGCCACATGAACATTGGTGAGATCAAAATATTTGCAGGAAGCTCCTCAAAAGCTTTTGCGGACAAGATGTGCCGGTATTTGGGAGTCGAAGTCGGACAGTCGGAAACGCTTACCTTCTCCGAAGGCAACACGTTCGTAAGGATTGGGGAGACCGTTCGCGACAAAGACGTTTATCTTGTACAAACGATCGGATTAAAACCCAATGATGAGTTTGTGGAAATATTATTTTGGGTAGATGCCTTTAAAAGGGCTAGCGCCAACACTGTAACTGTTATTATGCCTTACTTCAGTTACGCCAAAGGGGATAAGAAAGACGAACCTAGAGTATCTATTAGAGCTAGAGTATGTGCGGAATCTATCGAATTAGCCGGCGCAGATCGCGTAGTAGCTATGGACCTGCACAGTCATCAAATTCAAGGCTTTTTTAAAAAGCCGGTGGATCATCTCTTTGCCCTTCCTGTGCTGTGTGAAACTATAGCTCGCATGCAATTATCTGATCTGGTTGTCGTTTCTCCGGATGCAGGGTTCGCGAAGCAAGCCCGCAAATATGCAGACTATTTGGGTGCGCCACTTGCTATCGGAGATAAAACTAGAAAAGATCACAGCGAACGAGCTGAAATATTGGAGTTAATCGGCCATGTCGAGGGGAAAACAGCTTTAATCATTGATGATTTCTCCATTTCGGGAGGAACCCTGATTGAATTGTCTAAGCTGCTTGTACAAAGAGGTGCGACAAAAGTGATGGCTTGCCTATCCCACTTGGTACTCAATGAGGAAGCTGTACGCAAAATAGAAGACAGTCCTATCGAGCTGATTATTAGCACTGATTCCGTGGACAACCCTCACCTTGTACATTCCAATAAATACAAGCTGGTTTCCGTTGCACCACTATTTGGTGAGGCTATCAGCCGAATTCACAATAGAGAATCGGTTAGTCCGTTGTTTGAGAAGGTTCCGGATAAGATTATTGCCTATTCCAACGAAAATTGATCGTATATCAAAATGAGGTTGCCTTGTGGCAGACTCTTTTTGTCATGATTAGAAGAGGAGTGAAGGGAAAGGTGGAAATTGTAATCCAAAAGATCGATCAGCTGGATACTTTGCAGTTGTCTTCGTTGGTTGAAGAGAGCATCAAGGAAGGATTTCGCCATCTCCAACGACTGATTAACGATTATGAGAGTGGCGTTAATACATTTGATAAGCAGGGTGAAGCGCTTTTCCTCGCTTATGATAAGGAGAATCTCGTTGGTGTTTGTGGTTTGAATCAGGACCCCTATGCGAATGACAAGAAGGTGGGCCGCGTTCGTCGCATGTATGTTTCATCTGGAAGCCGCAGGAAGGGAGTTGGCAGGTTATTGATGCAAGCTGTGATTACAGAAGCAAGGCGTCATAGCAGTATGCTTGTCCTTAGGACGGATAATCCTAAATCTGACTTATTCTACCAATCTTTGGGGTTCATAGCCGATGCAAAGTCCAATCATTATAGTCATGTCCTTCAATTAGATCGTCATGATTCAAAGAAACACTAAAAAGAGGGGAGCGAATGATTACGCCCCCCACTGCATTACTTCAACGAATTTAGTAAATCTTTGATCTCAGGATTCAACTCAAGAGCCCGCAAAATAATCGTCAGCGCCTCTGCTTTGGTCGATGTTGCGTCCGGAGCAAACGTAGTGGATGTACGGCCTTCTACGATGCCTGCTTGGGATGCCGCCTTGATTTGGTCGGCGTTCCACGAACCGTTCACATCTGTGAACGTAATCGAGTTGCCCTTGCTTGCACTGCTCAAATCGACAAGTCTGCTGATGATCGCGATCATTTCTGCGCGGGTAATCGTTTGATCAGGCTTGAATGTGCCGTCCTCATAACCGTTTATTATGCCTTGGGAACCCAATGCTTGGATAGCTTGCTTCGCCCAGTGATTGTTTACATCCTTAAGGCTGGGTGCACCTGAAGCGGACTGCATATTGAATACTTTGGCGATGATGCTGGCGAATTCTGCACGAGTAATATTCGCATCAGGTCGGAAACTGCCATCTTCATAGCCGCTCACTACGCCAAGCTTCACAAACAGGTTTACTGTGTTTGTGCTCCAATGGTTAGATATATCTGAAAATGGAACAGGTTTCGCGCTGGACTGTGCCTGCGCGATGGCGGCTTTCAGGAATGAAATTACCTGTGCAAGATTCCCCTTTTCCGTTGGTACAGCAGGTAGCGATGTTGAGGGTGTTTCTGGTGCTGTTGTTTCTGGCGTAGTCGGTGTTGTAACAGCGGCTCCACCACCTCTTTTAGAGGACGAATGTCCAAAAGCTGTTACTGTCAATTGCGCCGTTTGGTTTCCATAAGTTGCTGTAGCGACTGTAGTCCCTACATTCGTTGCGGTGACTACTCCATTATTAATGGACACAACTCCCGAGTTGCTGAACGTCCATGCCAGATCGGTTGTCACATTACGTGTGCTGCTATCGGAATAGTTGGCTGTTGCAGTTGTTACTGCCGTCGAGCCTACTTGCAGTGATAGCGTTGACGGATTGAGAGTCAACCCGGTTAAGCTTGAGACATGCTCAGGTACCGTTACTGTGACATTTAACTGCGCCGTCTGGTTACCGTAGACCGCAGTAGCGACTGTAGTCCCAGCATTCAAAGCACTTACTGCGCCATTACTGATGGAAGCTACTCCCGCAGTACTGAACGTCCATGTCAGATCGTTTGTCACATTAAGCGTGCTGTTATCGGAATAATTAGCTGTTGCAGTTGTAACTGCCGTCGAGCCTGCTTGCAGTGATAGCGTTGATGGATTGAGAGTCAATCCGGTTAGGCTTGGGACATGGACGGGTGCCGTTACTGTGATATTTAACTGCGCCGTTTGGTTTCCGTAAGTTGCTGTAGCGACTGTAGTCCCAGCATTCAAAGCACTTACTGCTCCGTTGCTGATGGAAGCTACTCCCGCAGTACTGAACGTCCATGTCAGATCGTTCGTTACATTATGTGTGCTGTTATCGGAATAGTTGGCTGTTGCAGTTGTAACTGCCGTCGAGCCTGCTTGCAGAGATAGTGTCGACGGATTGAGGGTCAACCCGGTTAAGCTTGGGACATGCACGGGTGCCGTTACTGTAATATTTAACTGCGCCGTTTGGTTACCGTAGACCGCAGTAGCCACTGTATTCCCTGCATTCAAAGCACTTACTGCGCCATTGCTGATGGAAGCTACTCCCGCAGTACTGAACGTCCAAGCCAGATCGTTTGTTACATTACGTGTGCTGTTATCAGAATAGTTGGCTGTTGCAGTTGTTACTGCCGTCGAGCCTGCTTGCAGTGATAGCGTCGACGGATTGAGAGTCAATCCGGTTAAGCTTGGGATCACAATCGGAGCATGAGGGGTTCCTGTTGCTTCTGCTGAATAAGCACTATCCCCTGCTGCATTGCTTGCTTTTACTGCAAAATAATAAGACGTTCCATTGATTAGCCCAGTTACGTTATACGAAGTACCGTTACTTACGTTTGCAACAGGTACTGCATCGTAAATCCCAGTTGTTGTACCTTTAAAAATCTTATAGCTTGTTGCATCGGCTACACCATTCCAGTTCAAGGATACCTGTGCATCCCCCGTCAATGCTTGAAGTCCTGTTGGAGGTGGAGGAGCCAATAAAGCCTTTTCTTTCACAATCAGGTTGAAAGCCTTATTTAAAAAGAGGGCATTGTTATAAACCGATGCCGTTACCGACACATTCGCATCTCCGCTGCCGAAGCTCGGTTGCTGCACTTCTCCTGAAGAAGAAACAATCTCAGGATGGCTGCTCGTCCACACGATGCTGGTACCATTCGCTCCGGATGTCGGTAGCGTTATATTTTTACTTATATGAGTCGATGAATCCCCAGTAGCATAACCGATGGCTAATGACTTAATGTCCGGGGTAATCTTAGAGTCGTAAATTAGCTTCGAACCTGAGTACAAGGTGAGAGGTTTGGATGAAATCGTATTAAGATCTGCCTGAATCACAAACGTGACAAGTCCATTAACCGTGTAAGAGGAGAAGCCTTGATTTGCTGTAGATGATGGGTTGTTAACATCCGCAGGGTCAGTGTTATAAAAAACGACACTTGCATCGGTGGAATGCGCGAATACTTCCGTTTTGCCGTTCACAACTGTACCGTTGGTTCCATAAACGGCAAATGTCACGCCAACAAAACCTGGATGATTCGGATCTAGATTGGGCTGCCCCACTTGAACAACATGATCTACTGGAAACGCAGGTTTTACTGCTGCAATCTCATTTACGTTTACAATCCCCGACGAGAATGGGTAGCTATAATTGGGAACCCAGCTTACATTTCCATCGCTTACATAACCTCCAATAAGGGTCTTAGTACTTTCAGTGTTAGAAATGATTACGGATGCCGCATTGGATTGATCAATGGGATTGGTTACAACCGTCCCATCTGAATATCTTAAATATACCTTCTCCCCCACAGATAATTTATCTGTTTGAAAATTAATAGTTACCGAACTGCCACCTTGAACTACACATCCGCTTAGCAAAAATATCATCAAAGCTGCAACAATAATCACGCGGTATGCTAATAAGTGCTTCATTTTATAAAACCACCTTTCATTTATTAAAGTCAAAAGAAAGGAACGAATGATCCGCTCCTGTTCTCAGGATTCAACTCAAGAGCCCGCCAAATAATCGTCAGCGCCTCTGCTTTGGTCGATGTTGCGTCCGTAGAACCGGTAGAAACTAGTTCTTTTGCTCATTCTATCTTTTATAATCTCCCTTCCAAATATAGAATCTATGACATCCTACTAAAGTGCTACACAGAAATCCTTAGACATTATATCGTTTCGCTGTCTAGGAAAATAGTGACGGTTGTCATTGGTTTGTCATATGACAAACTTTTTCTTTAAATGATAAATTCTTTACGAAGTGCGAGTTTCACCCTTGTGGTAACCGTTGAATTAATAAAAAAGAGGAGTCCAGAGTCAATTCACATCCTATGTGTGAATTGACTCTGGACTCCCAAAAGGTAACCCTAGTTTTTAAATTGAAATCTTTATTATATTAAAAAACTACCCATGAAGCTTCGCCCCCCTCTGGTACAATGAAAGGAACTATATTTCTACAAAGGGAGGGGAGTAGACATGAAAGAACTGCAATGGGTCAAAGATTATTTGGATGATGAGCCGCGGCGAAATCATCTGTTTGCACTGGCTGGGCAAATTTTCGGGCTGAGATTTGAGACTTGGTACCAATTAGGGGCTTCCAACAAAAGTTACATTCCTTTTTCCTATTTTGATGAGGACAAAGCGGTAGCTAATGTGTCGGTGAACCTGCTGGATATGATTATAGACGGTAAGGTTAAAAAAGCGATTCAAATTGGCACGGTCATGACACACCCTAAATATAGAAACCGAGGTCTCGCCACCAGCTTAATGAATCAAGTTTTGGAGCAGTATGAAGGAAAATATGACGTTATGTACCTTTTTGCCAATCGCAGCGTCTTGAATTTTTACCCCAAATTTGGTTTTGAGCCGGTAAACGAGCAGCTATTTTCGTTGGAATGGTCGTTTGGTCAACAGTCACTGAAAGGGGAGGGGATTCGTTCATTAGAAGGTAACAACAAGGAAGACATTCAGTTTATAGCTCGTTTTGCTGCTGACAGAAAACCGGTCTCTCAACGGTTTGGCACCGCTAATGATCAGGGGATCTTAATGTATTATTGTCTTAATGTGTTCAGCAGTAATATTTATTATTTGGAGCAAGAAGAAGTCATTGTGATTTATAAGCAGGACGAAACCATGCTGTCGCGCCTGGATATTTTCGATATCATCAGCCGTAAAGAATTCAATATTGAAACGGTGTTATCCCGAATAGCTGGGCCGGATATCAAACAAATTGTGTTCCACTACACCCCGGATTATAAAGGGATTCAACTACAACCCAGCATCTTTAAAGGCAGCGATGTGCTATTTGTCAAAACAAATGGAGCGTTTTCATTGCCCACTCAAATAAAGCATCCGATAACCGCTCAAGCCTAGGTGAAGGCTAGGGCTGCGTGGAGAAGTTATATTTCATTATTTTAAATCGAATCCCATGCGGCTCATACAGCTTATGATCTACCCATGGCGATTCTTCTTTGAATCCGAGGCTGCTCCAAAAATCGAACGCTATGTTTCTGGAATGCAGCTCGACCGTTGAAATCTTCGTGTGCTTGGTGATGTACGTTACTATTTCTTCCCATAGCCGGCGTCCGATCCCTTTCTTCCGAACATGTGAGGCGACTGCGGCGAATCGTATTTCCGCTGTTGTACCGTTAACTATCAATACCATGGCTCCAACGACGTCCTCACCCTCCAGACATGCGAAGCTTACTTCTTCTCCGGACATGGCGAGCGCTTGTCTCATTTCTCTACCCAATCCGTAAGGCTTCCACATCTCGGTATACAGCAAATCCTCCATTTTTTCTTTGAGAGCCTCATTCTCTACAATAACGACATGCATGCCTGATCTGCTCCTTTCATAAAGCTTACCATCTTCATGTTCATACGTATGTTCTAACTCAACTGCGCAGTACATGGGGACATGAAGCCTTCTTTTTCGCAATTATGCCTGCTGGATGTTTTGAAAACGTAGAAAAATGTTAATAGGTTGTATAGAAACGAAAGATTGTGAGAATACTAGATTACTAGAGAAGGAAAGAAAGGAGGTAACACAGATGAAGGTAGGTCAAACCAATCTCACAGCACACAGCAATCGTTATTATTTCTTAATGTACATAAAAACAGGTGATAAGAAACATCTTATGCACATCACTCCGCTTGAGCTGGATAAGAAAGTATCCCTTGCTTAGATGGAAGCATGTGTCATAAATTGCTGAAGGATTGCGATGCAAACGGTACTATCTTTAATAGGAAAAGTAAAGACTTTCAGCCTGCGGCAGGGTGAAGGTCTTTTTTTGGCGTTGTTGATTTTAATGCAAGAGGAGGAGCTGTACATATGTACACATTGAAAAGGAAGGGAATGGAGGATAGTATAAATCTGTATGAGGATATAAGCTGTGCATGTATGATTTATAGAAAGCGAAATAACCGTGACATGTCGCAGCTTTTTTTTTGTATGCTGGTCTGCCGCGGTTATTTTAATTTGCTAGTCTGAGGAATTACTCGGCTTTCTTATCGTCGAACCAAAGCGGATCGTCGCAATCGACTTCGCCATTATAGTTAATCAGTAGTTCTTCTCCAGCCTTAATATCGGTATAGGCATAGAAATCAACCGTATGGTTATCGAAGTTCAACTCGTAAAAGGCATTTGGTGTGTAGGAGTGATTAAACAACATGCCGTATCCCAGAAGGAGTGCGGTATGATGAGCCCCGTATTCAAACACGTAATCAGCAAGAAATGTCTTTTCTATATGGACATGCTCCTCATTAGGATAAGGAATGACCGGTGCCTCGTGGAATAGTACGCCTTTAGCAATATCGCATGTAGCGAATACCCCTCTATTAAATTCTCCATCGCTGAGTTTGGAAGCTTTGATCTCAATCATTTTAGTCACCTGCGCGATCTTTAGTTTATGAAATCTCATGGAGATTTGATATTAAGCATGAAAGAAACCATTGTAACCTACATCCGCTAATATGACAACATGATACCAAAAACTTGCAATCAAAGCCAAATGTGAAAATAATGTTACATTAGTGTTATATTTTTAATATAAATGAAAGAATATGACTTAATTATCGTTAATTAAGATTGTGTATTTATATATTGTGTTAACTTTGTTGACAAATAAGACGTTATTCCGTTAAAATACGTTCATGACCTTTATGGTATATAGATAAAAAGGGAGGTTTTATTACATGAGAGTGCTGCTGCTGAAGCATTTTGACTTCGATGATCCGTCCTTTTTTATTTCGTGGGCCGGACAGCATGAGGCTGAACTGACAGTGCTGTTTCCTCCTAACGGATTTCATGCTCCTTCCTTTGATTCGTTTGATCTGCTAATCATACTGGGAGGACCAATGAGCGCCTATCAAGATAGCGAGTATCCCTGGCTGCAGAGCGAAAAGATGTTCATCCGGGAAGCCGTCGATCGGGGCAAGAAGGTGTTAGGGATATGTCTTGGAGCTCAAATGCTGGCAGACGTACTAGGGGGAAAGGTTTACCGTAACCAATATAAAGAGATAGGTTGGCATCAGGTAATGCGAAATAGTACAAATCATCCTTTACTAGAGGGAGTTCCGGACGAATTTTATTCCTTTCATTGGCACGGGGATTGCTTCGATATCCCGGAAGGGACGGTGTCACTGGCTTCTTCGAAAGCGTGCAAGCAGCAAGCATTCGCTTATGGCGAGCATGTTCTCGGACTTCAGTTTCATCTGGAAACTACGGAAGGCTGTATGACAACGATGCTGGAACGATGGCAGCATGAGCTTGTGGTAGCTCCGTGGATTCAGAAGGCAGGAGACATACTCGAGCAAAAAGATCGAACAAGAGATTCCAAGGCGATCTTGAATCAAATCCTTAGCAACTACTAATCTTACTAGCGAGCGAGGTTGACGATATGGAAATAGGCGTAAACGGTATATGGACAATGTTGGGTGCAATCTTGGTGCTTTTCATGCAATGCGGATTTATTATGCTGGAGGCTGGCTCCACACGAATGAAAAATGCCGGTCATATTGCTGGCAAAACCGTGTTTACAGTAGGGATCGTTTCTTTGGTTTTCTGGGCGGTAGGTTATGCTTTTATCTTCGGTTCGCAAGGCGGTGCTCTCATCGGTTGGGGTGATTATTTCGGCTTCAACATGATGGAAGTGCCGGATGGTAGCAATGTTGCACCTACAGTCATGTTTGTATTCCAGCTCTCGTTTGCTGCCATATCGATGTCGGTAGCATGGGGCGGATTTGCAGAGAGGGCGAAGCTGTCAGCTTACTTGATTTTTGCAGTGCTGTTCTCAGCGGTCGTCTATCCCGTTATTGCACACTGGATTTGGGGTGGGGGCTGGTTGGCTCAGCATGGTAAGCAGGATTTCGCAGGTTCCACTGTCGTTCATCTTACAGGTGCTATGGCTGCGCTGGCAGCAACCTTGCTGCTGAAACCGCGTATCGGTAAATATAACAAAAATGGTACTCCAAACGAAATTCCAGGCCACAACCAAGTGTTCACCACTTTAGGTGTTATGTTATTGTGGATCGGTTGGTTTGGATTCAATGCGGGAAGCACGATTACGGCTGGTGACGGCAGCTTCTTCGGTTATATCGCGATCAATACCCAATTGGGTGCGGCGGCAGGAGCTGTAGCTGCGTTGATCATCTCCTGGATGTTTACAGGAAAAAGTGACATCAGCACAATGCTGAACGGTGCGCTCGCAGGGCTTGTTGCTATTACCGCATCCTGCGCATTCGTTGAGCCATGGGCAGCGATTGTTATTGGATTGGTTGCAGGTATCGTCGTATTTGCAAGCATGAGGCTGTTCGAGAAGCTGCGCATCGATGACCCGATTTACGCGCTTTCCGCACACGGAACGGCTGGGGTATGGGGGACTTTATCCAACGGATTCTTCGCTACTCCAGAATTGGCGGAGAAAGTAGGCGTAGGGAAAGCTGGATTGCTATATGGCGGAGGCTTTGAGCAATTGGGTGTACAAGTACTAGGTATTGTCGCATGCGGCGCATTTGCTTTCATTGTTTCTTATGTGATCCTGTACGCAATGAAAGCTACTATCGGCATTCGTGTAACGGAAGAGGAAGAAATGATGGGTCTCGACTTGAGCGAGCATGGCACCTACGGGTACCCTGAGCAAATGAAGGAAGCCAAACCAGTATCCGGTGTATTAGTTAAGAGTTAAAAAAACGGCTCTCCCGTCAATGGATGGGGGAGCCGTCAGAGTAAGGAGAAACCTAAAAATATGAAATATGCTAGTATACAACGGTGGGGTATGCCCCTCCGGCCGCTGTTGAAATCTATGAATTTGATTAATTTAGCGGTATATTCACAGATTTCAAAGGCGGTCGTAAACTCCTCCGAGGCATACCCCACCTACCTGTATAGCAAATTTCCCAGAAACCAGGTTTCTCAACAATAAGAAGGCTCTCCCATTAAAAACGGAAGAGCCTTTTTTTGTGTGGAAGTATGAGTAATTACTAAGCCGATTTGGCTGCTTCTGGCTGTGCAGCTTGGGGTTTGGTCAGCTTGCCGGGGCCAACGGATAATCCGGCTATGATGCCTAGGACTGCAAGACATAGAGCCAGAATGAAGCCGTGATTGATGGAAGTTGCCAGCGACTCGCGCAAGAAATCTTTTATTTCCTGGGGAATCGTAGCGCCCGCTCTCATCAGCAGCTCGGGGTTAGCCAGCGTATCCAGCTTATCTGCTGGAATCTGGTGTGCCTGTGCTCCGTCCTGGATGATATGTGATAGGTTATTGTTGACGATAGATGCCATAATCGTAGCGCCTAATACGCCTCCAATGTTTCGCCAGAAGCCAACGATCGAGGAACTGATCCCGATGTATTGTTTATCTACGCTGAACGCTACGGCGCTCTGCGCTATGCTCATCAAGGGGCCAATGGCTCCGAAGCCGAGCAGCACCATAAGCAAAATCATGTACCCATTGGAAGCATTGTTGGGTACGGTCATCAATAAATAGGCGGCAACGACACCGAATAGCATTGATGTGATGATAAGCGTACGGAACGATAATACGGTTTGGAACGAAGCAAAAGCGATGGAGCCGACAATTAAGGAGAACATCATAGGAGTCAAAATGCCGTTTGAGTTTTGTTGGCCAAGTACGGCTACCGAAAACATAGGCAGGTAGGTAATCGCGGAGAACATGATAGCTCCTTGGCAAATGCAGGCTATGCTGGTTCCTGTGATCATACGGTTGCGGAACAGCTTCAATGGCAGCACTGGTTCTTCTGCACGAAGCTCGGTCCGGACAAAGAAAATACCTCCGACAACCGCAACTGCAAACAATGAAAGGATAGGCCATGATGTCCATCCATAGTCTTTGCCGCCCCATTCAAGTGCCAGCATTAACGATATGGTGGAGATGATCAACAGGAAAGTACCCAGGTAATCGATCTTAGGCTGACGTTCGGAGCGGGATTCCTTCAAGGCGAACAGAAGGGTGATGAAAGACAGGGCACCAAGCGGAACATTGACGTAAAAGCACCAGCGCCAGCCCCAGGCTTCGGAGAGTAGTGTACCGATTTGTGGACCGGCGACAGACGACAGACCGAAGATTGCGGCGAACACGCCGGACAGCTTAGCGGCTTGCTTCGGATCAGCAAACAGTGTATAGATGATCGTAAAGCTGATGGGCATTAATGCCCCAGAGCCGATGCCTTGGATAGCGCGAAACCAGATCAACTGCGTCATATTTTGCGAGATACCGCATAATGCAGAACCGATCAGAAAGAAAGTGATGCCGATCAAGTAAAACCGTTTTCGCCCGAACAGATCGGACATTTTGCCGAATACAAGCATGGTGCTGGTAGCCGCGAGCATGTAAGCAGTGAATACCCAGCTCATCTTCTCAAAGCCACCGATATCTTTGATGATATGGCTGACTGCGGCCGATGTGATCGTATTATCGAGCGCTGACATTAGCAATCCCAGTGCCATTGCCAGCAAAATCAATCCATTATGCTGCCTGCTCATGAATCATTCCTCCTCATTATTAGTTCGGGGTAGGCTGATTGCCTTGCTCCGCTTGCTTTATTCTAGTCAATCCGTCTCTGACGATTTTCAAATTGCCTTCCGAGCTGGCGATGCCGATTTGAATACAGATTTCCTGTGTCGGGGTCATATACTTGCCATAGCGTTCGTAGTCATTATTCAAACGGTCGAGGTGGGCTTCCTCCCTAGCTATAGCTTCTTCCATCCAGCTTTGGATCAGCGCAGGCTCGGCGAACTCGCCGAAAAACATCCGAACCATGAAATCGGAGCGAAGCACGTTATTTTGCAGCTTGCTGTCCAAATAGTGTTGGAATTGCTCTTTACCTTTCTCAGTGATCGTATACATGTTTTTGTTCGGCTTTCCTTGCTGTTCAATGCTTTCCTTGGTGATGAGCCCTTCCTTCTCCATCTTGCTCAGGGTAGGGTAGATCGTTCCGAAGCTTGCGTCGAAAAAGTACGAAAGCAGTTCTTCAAATTGTTGTTTAATGTCATACCCGGACATGCTGCTTCCCATCAGCAAACCTAAAATTGCGTCTTGACCTGTCATGTAAGTCACTCCTATATCGAACTGATATATTGATTATGAGGTAATATTAACATCCGATATATATCGTGTCAATATATGAAATAGAAATAAATAACATATATTTTTCTTGAATCTGTAAAATCTCTTTTGCGCTTCCTTCTCTTTTAATGGATAATGAAGTCAGGATGTTTGTCTCTACATCAACTACTACATATTGTTCCAGGAGGGCTTCTTCATGAGCCAAGCTTCGATTCATCATGTTCATTTTGACGATGTGCCTGCGATTCAATTAAATGCGGGAGGATACCAAGCTGTTATTGCGCACAGCGTTGGCAGCAATATGGTTGAGCTCAGCCGACCTGCCGACAGCCTTAGCTTTCTTCGCACGCCGGATAACGGAGAAACGCTGAGACAAAAAAGCCAGCGGTACGGGCTTCCGCCTTTATTTCCGCCTAACCGTATTATTGACGGGAAATTCTCGACGCCATACCGGGATTATGTTTTGCCGCTGAACAGCTCGGATGGGGAGCATTTCATGCATGGTATTTTGCACAAGCGGCCTTGGCGAATCCAATCGGAGAAAGTGCTTGAGAATGGCGCAGCTGAGCTTGTGCTTGTCATGGAAATGGGTAAGGACGGCGAGATGTACCCTTATTTCCCTCATGAATTTACATACGAGCTAACGTATACGTTATCCGAACAAGGACTGCACCAGCAGGTGCGAATCACGAATCATAGCAGTGAACCGATGCCGCTTGGAGTCGGGTTTCATACTGCGCTGCGTGTTCCGTTTCATAAGGATGGACGGGAGGAGGACTACCGCCTCGCCATTTCCGTTGGGGAAGAGTGGGACCTGACTCCATTGTTCGTTTCGACCGGCAAGCTGCTTCCTTTGGACGAATCGGATAAGGCACTGCGGGGGAAAGGAATTGCTCCTACGGGGAAACCCTATGCGAAGCATTTTACAAGTAAAGCCATAGAGCGGAACGGAAAGCCGTTCTACGGGGCCGTACTGACGGACAGCGCACGGAGCCTGAGTTTGATCTATGAGGTTGATCCGCAATACGGACATTGGACGGTTTGGAACGATGATGGCAAGAGCGGATTTACTTGTCCCGAGCCGCAAACTTGGACGAACAATGCTCCTAATGTGCCTCTGCCGGGGGAATTAACTGGATTTCAGCTGCTAGAGCCGGGTGCGATTTGGTCGGCTTGGACCAGGTTGGCTGCTGAGCTCGTTTAGTTCTAACAAATAATTTAATAGAATGCGCTTACCACTATGGGGAGGGTTAATCGATGACACTGCAAATCGGATTTGTCGGAACCGGGGGCTTTACGAAATTTCACTGTAACTTGTTAGCTAAAATGGATGGAGTGCAAGTTCGGGCCTTCTGTGCGACGAGCCAGGAGAAGGCGGATCGGTTAGCCGCAGAGTGGGATGGAGCTACAGGTTATGATAGCATTCATAGAATGCTGGATGAAACGTCTTTGGACGCTGTTTACATCTGCGTACCTCCGATGGCTCATGGAGAAGTAGAGCGCGCTCTGATCGAGCGGGGCATTCCCTTTTTCGTTGAGAAGCCAGTAGGGCTAGATTTGGAGCTGCCAACGTCCATCCTTCAAGCGGTTCAGGAGAAAAAGCTCATTACGTCCGTCGGGTATCATTTCCGCTATATGGAATCAACACAGAGAGCACTGGCGGCGCTGGCAGACCGTACGATCGGGATGGGGCTGGGCTATTGGATGGGCGGTATGCCTCGTGTCGCTTGGTGGCGCAAGCAGGACGGCTCCGGCGGACAGTTCATCGAGCAGACTACGCATATCGTCGATCTGATGCGCTATGTGATGGGCGAGGCCATCGAAGTATACGCGGCTTACGGGAGCCGCTTGATGCACACGATGGAAGAGGGTGTAACGACTCCGGATGTCGGGACAGTCACGATCAAGCTGGCTAGCGGAGCGGTAGCTACAATCTCAAATACGTGCATGCTGCCTGTAGGAGGTCCGACAGGTCTGCATCTGTATACGGATCAAGGCATTATGGAGCTGACGAGCGGAGGCCTCAAAGATACAGGAAAGACGACGGTGTGTGAATACAAAAATCAAAACAATCCTTATGTTCGTGCACATGAAGCGTTTCTTCATGCCGTAAGGACTGGCGATACTAGCGGTATATTGTCCTCCTATGAGGACGCGGTCAAATCACAGGCGATTGCTGTAGCCGCACTTCAATCCGCTGAGCAGGGAATACCTGTACGTCTAGGCTAGCTAATGTGTAACGGAGCTGTTCCAACGAGGGACGCTCCGGTTTACTGTTTTATGGACAATTCAATAATTAGTCACACTAATCGTTGGAATAATATGGGATAATAAGAGAGTGCCGTAATTGACGAAGGAGGTATTTCTATGTCCCTGGAGGTTCAATGCTTTAATTGCAACGGTAAATTCACTTTGGAGCATAGCGACCCGCAGTACGCCAAGATTAAAACCAAGCAAACGAAATATTACGTATGCAAATCCTGCAATTCATCTATTAAAGGCGAGGCAATCAAGCAAACCGGCTTTGATCCCAAGCTTCTTGATCCGAAGGGCTACGACAAATTAGTGCCGTAAACCGTTTTCGTATATACATCCGTGAGGGTAAAAGTCATCATAGTGATTAGCTGCAACATAGGTTTGAGATATGCTATAGAATCCAATATAACCCAGGACACTTCAGGAGGCTGATCTTATGCTGAAAAACTATGTATGGCCCAGCGGAAAGAAGAAAAAGTTAAGTCAATTCGATCCCGAGGATACCGGCTCTTTCTCTGGTAAAGAAGAGGTTGCCGAAGCGGTGGAGAAGCTGAAGGAGGAGCTGCAGCAGCTGCAGGATATTTTATTCGCTCAGAAGAAATATTCGGTGCTTATAATCTTCCAGGGAATGGATTGCAGCGGTAAGGACGGTGTCATCAAAAAGGTGCTGTCCGGTGTGAATCCGCAAGGCTTTAAGGCGACCTCCTTCAAAAAGCCGACCATGGATGAAGCGGCTCATGATTTTCTGTGGAGAACCCACAAGGAAGTGCCTGCCCGCGGCTATATAACGGCCTTTAATCGTTCTTACTACGAGGAGGTGCTTATCACCCGCGTTCACGAACAGGTCGAAGATGAAGAGGCTGAACAGCGCTTTAAACACATTAAGCATTTTGAAAAGCTGCTGACCGATCATGACACCATAGTCATTAAACTATTTCTTCATATATCCAAATCCTTTCAGATCTCCAAAATCGAACAAAGATTGAAGGACCCTTCTAAAACCTGGAAGTTCGATCCCGATGATCTGCTAGAGCGCAAGTTCTGGGAGTCCTACGAAAAGGCTTATGAGGATGTGTTCCAGAATTGCAGCTTCAAGAATGCTCCGTGGCATATTATACCTTCTAACCATCGCTGGTATCGGGATTATCTGGTATTGAGCATCATTGTCGAAGAGTTGAAAAAGCTTCCGCTGCAATATCCAGAGCCCGACTCTCAAGTGAAGGAAAGAATCCTGCTGCTTCCGGAAAGTTGACGATACCCGAATAGAGCGACTAAGCGTTTGGTGGCTCTTTTTTTGTTGTTGTGGCTTCTATGTGGAACCTTGCTCTAGGGGAGTTTGCCTATAATAAAAAATAAACTTGCCTCCCTTCTGGATTAATTTGTAAAATGATTATAGAACTATATAGCAGCAAGGAGCACCTTCAATGATTCCTGTAGGAAGAAAAAGAGGAAACGAGGTACGGCAAATGAACAACGTCGCATTGGTCTGCCCTACTCATGATCCCAATGGGGATAATCTTGATCTTATTCGTAAGCATGGAGGACAAATCCAAACGATATACAAGGACATTTTCATTACGATAAGTGATGAAAGCGATACCAGGATTGCTCAGGAGCTGGAAGCATGGGGGATCCATACGAGGATCATTCCTAAAAAAGGATCTGCACATGCAAGAAGAGAGGTTGTAAGATTCGGCTTGGAGGGCGATAACGACTTCTTTCATTACTGTGATTGGGATCGATTATTAACTTGGATAGACAGCTATAGAGATGAATTGAGCAGAGTGGTTAACGGGGAGCTTCCGAACCACGATTATCTTATTTTGGGCAGAACGGAGAAAGCATTCCACACCCATCCGGTTGGATGGATCATGACGGAAAATATAACGAACACTCTGTTTTCGTTAGAGCTTGGGAAGGAAGCGGATGTTACCGCAGGTTCTTGCGGATTTTCGAGGCGAAGCGCCGAGCTTATTTTGCAGCATTCCAAAGACATGATGACCGATGTGGAATGGCCCATGATTATTCATCGGATCGGGAAAATGAATGTGGATTATGCAGCGGTCGACGGCCTTGAGTATAGAGAAGAGATCAATGCGGATACCAAGCAAGCATACAAATGAGACGGAGAAGTTATTCGCACGAGTTAAGTACTGCTACATTGCTTGTGAATCGGCTATCCGAACGGGTAGGGAGATCTCGAATGGCGACAAGCTTGAGTTAAACATTCAGGTTTAATAAAGCAGTAGCTTTCGGTTCTTTGGCATAGATACATATAGTTGCAAACGTACAGAGGGGTAATAAATCACTGAAAGGAATGAGGCTAGATGTTCTACCGCAGATTAGGCATGACAAATGTGCAAATTCCCGTGATCGGTCAAGGAACCTGGAAGTTTGGAGAAGACAGAAGCCATGCCGACAGAGAAATTGAAGCTTTACGGCTTGGTTTGGAAAATGGGATGTCCCTGATTGATACGGCAGAGGAATATGCCAAAGGCGGCTCTGAGCGTATTGTAGGAGAGGCTATTAAGGACGTACGCAAGGATGTATTTCTTGTTACGAAGGTATCTTCCAAGCATTGTTCATACGAGGGGGTTTTACAAGCGGCGGAGTCCAGCCTCGAGCGACTGCAAACCTCCTATATTGATCTTTATTTACAGCATTGGCCAAGCCCACAGTTTGAGGTCGCAGAGACGATGAGCGCGATGGCTGAATTGGTCGAGAGAGGCTGGGTCAAGCATGTAGGGGTTAGTAATTTTAGTCCGGAGCTTATGAAGGAAGCCCAGAATGCTTTGGGCAAGCATCCGTTAGTATGCAATCAGGTAGGCTATCACTTGAACGATAGAGCGATAGAGAACGATGTGCTTCCATATTGCCGAAGTAATGGAATTACCGTCATGGGGTATTCTCCGTTCGGTTATGCTCCCGAAGTATTTGGCAAACGAGGGTTTCCCCCTGTCGGAACAGAGGAGAGAGCACTTCTGGAGGAGATCGGAGCTAAGCACGGAAAGACGGCGCATCAAGTTGCTTTAAACTGGATCCTTCGCCAAGAGGGCGTTGTGACAATCCCCAAGGCTGCGAATATTCAGCATATCCGGGATAATTTGAATGCAATAGGCTGGGCATTAGATGAGAAAGATCAGGAGCGGATCTACAGCTCCTTTCCCATTACAACTGGAGACTAAGTAAACGGAGTTGAACAAGGTGGATAAGCTCCATACTGTAGAGGTGGAAATCAGAAACGCTTATTTTAAAGAGCGTCAGGACGTATCGACAAAGCCGGTCTCCTTTGGCGTTAACAACACCACTTGTTATGTGTTCGCAGGAGAAGATCGTTACGTGTTCCGGATATATGATAACCGTCGTGATGAACAGCCGATTCTATTTGAGCTAGCGGTGCTGAATGCATTGAAGCAGCAGGATTTATCCTTTGAAATCCCGGTTCCTGTACATAATCAAGACGGACAACTGCTTACACGATTGGGCAATGGACAGATCGGCGTACTATTTCATTGCATTCCAGGAGAACGCCCTCAAGCTGAGGAGGCTTACTTGTTCGGACGGGCAGCAGGAGAGCTTTCACTTGCCCTTAGCACAGTACAGGTTTCCGAAAAGCCGCCGTATCGTGGCTCCTATCATCTGCATGAGGTTCATCCACTCGTGTCTAAGGAAATGCTTCATGATATTTTAACTCAGCCTTGGGAAACGAAGGATGTTGAGGCAGCCAACTTTATGCTCAAAGAGCTTATAGCTATGGAGGAGCTGAAGCCGGCATTCTCCCGACTGCCTCATCAACTGGTGCATGGTGATCTTGCATTAAGTAACCTACTATGGAACGACGGACGCATCTCAGGGGTATTGGACTTTGAATTTTGCTCTCCGGATGTAAGAGCGATGGAACTCGCGGTCGGATTAATGTCGTATGCCCATGAGGAGAGCTCATTCTCTAACTATGCAGAAAGCTTTATTTCTGGATATAGTGAGCACGCTTCGTTAACCAACGATGAGATATGCATGATTCCTGACCTTATTAAATTAAGGTATATGGGTTCCTTTATCCATCACTTGGGCCGTTATACCGCCAAAGTTGGCTCACTTGAAGCTGCTCAGAAAAGGCTGCATCAATTTCAACAGCTCTCAGAAAAGCTAAATCGAATGGAGGATACTTTGCTGAAGCTTTGTTCCATTCATTTGTTGAATCGTTCTTAATCCAATGATTCCAGGACAGCCTCGACCTCTATTTCTATCATTAACTGCGGGTCTATGAGAGCCTTGACCTCTACCATCGTAGCTACAGGCTGAATATCTCTGAAAAACTCGCCATGCGCTTTTCCGATTTCCTCCCACCGGGATATGTCTGTAACGAACATTCTTGTTCTCACTACGTGGGTCAAATCCGCGCCTAATTCTGCTAGGGCCATCTCGATCGTTTGCAATATAAACTTGGTTTGTTCATAAGGATTCCCGACTCCTATAACTTCTCCATCTTTCATGGCGGTGGTTCCTGCCACTTCAATTCGATTGCCTACACGAATGGCACGGCAATAACCGACAACGGGTTCCCAAGGGGAGCCTGTAAAAACTTGTTTTCTGCTCAAAATGATCTCCTCCTATTCTTCTATTTATTATACTATTTCGAAAGCGAAATCAAACCAAAGGAGGCGTTTGAATTGCAAGCCATGTTAGTTCTCTTAGTATGTGCTGCATTGGCATCTACAGATGTGTCCTTCTTAAAACAATACCCCAATTTTGAAAATAATCCTCCGTTTATTTTACCTGTTAATTTTGGTGAGGATTTAGATAAAAAAACGGGTTATGGGTCACCATCAGGACAATGGTTTCGTAGTGCGAAAGGAGGACATATTGGTTATTCCATGTCAGGGGGAGTTATGAGGCCCGGAGACCCTGTCTATGTGCTACTGAATGATAATCCAGCAAACCAAAAAGTCCGGTTCCGGTTATCCAAATTAAACAAAGAATACAAAACACTCTCAATCATAGATGAACAATCGACGAGTAGTGACGTTTCAAAGCAGATTCGTTATTCAACGAAATTACCTGAGGAGCAGGATGCATTATATTTGCTTAGTATTGAAGTTCTAAGTCCAAATTATGGAATTGAAGACAATTATGAAATTGAAGATACATTATTGGCGCCTATCCACGTTCCGAAACAAGAAATTAAGTCGTCTATAACCTTGAATAAGCATAGCTACACCAATCAGGATCAACTAAAGCTAAAAATAACGAATCAGGGTCCTACCGTCCTTCTTACAGGCTTGCCCTACAAATTGCAAAAATACAATACATCCACATCCAAGTGGGAGAATGCAAATATATTCAGACAATTTACATTGCAGGGCATCCGGCTAGAACCTGGAAAAAGCTACGAGCAGAAAATTAAAATAGATGATCTGGATAAGGGGAGATATCGAATTATAAAAAATGTGACTGTTCTGGAAATCAGTGAATTAAAGCAGACATTGATTGCTGAGTTTGAAATTGAATAGTACTCTCGCGAGCCGCATTTGACTAACGAGCGTGTTTTAGATGGTTCCTGAACTTATTAGGGATCATCTTTTTTTATCCGATAAAAGCATTGGAACTCTGCGCGTGCAGCGGCATCCAATCCTTGATCCTTCCCGTATGACCAAGCCGAAACAGCTTGTTTTGGTACAAATGCCCAATAAATGGGCGTTTGATTCAGTAACAAATGCGGAGATACTCCATAGATTGGAATTATGTTCAGAACAGTTCGATCTTACCTAAATGTACCCACATTGGTTATCAGAAAAAAACTATTGGAGGTTTTTACAAATGAATGAATTTCAAAATGATCTTCAACAATTGAGCGTTTCCCAATTTCAGTCCAGTGAGATGACGCCTTGGAACCAACAAGACCAGTACGCGACGGGGCAGTTTCCCGTTGGTGTAGAGGTGGATCCAGCAAGGCTATGTGTTGGCTTTGGCGGCTTTTGTGTAGGATTTTGCGGTGGGTTCGGCGGCTGCGGAGGTTTCGGCGGCTGTGGTGGGTTCGGGGGTTGCGGAGGTTGCGGCGGCTGTGGAGGTTGCGGTGGATTCCGCTGTGGCGGTTTCCGTTGTGGTGGATTTCGCTGCGGAGGTTGCGGTCATCGTTGTCGTTAATTCCCGTTTAATTGAACCGCAACGACTTGCGGAGGAAATGCCAGCCCCTGACAACGATAAGTTGTCAGGGGTTTTATTCATTACAGGCAAGGCATGTGGGACGAATTCATGTACATATAATATAGAAACCACGTACCATAAATTGGCAAAATACACCATTAGGAGGAGCGAAATGACAAGTTTAACCCCTGCTGCCCGCCTGAAAGTAAAGGAGGATACGTATTTCCTCCCTATATCGAACGACGGTGTGTATTTCCGGAATAACGTAGGCACATTCCGCATGGAAGGCGGGATGATCGATCGTTGGATTGAAAAACTGTTCCCCATGTTCAGTGGAGAACATACATTGGCTGATTTGACGAACGGGTTGTCGTCTCCGCATCGTGAAAGGGTGTATGAAATTGCAAACATCCTATATCAAAAAGGCTTGGTACGGGATGTGAGTAAAGACCGTCCTCATCAATTGACGAGCGGGATTATTCAAAAGCACGCTGCACAAATAGCTTTTTTAGAAAGCTTCGGTGATTCCGCAGCTTATCGGTTTCAGAGTTATCGGCAGGCCGGCGTATTAGCGGTTGGGTCCGGTCCGTTCTTCGTTGCACTGATTTCTGCTTTATTGGAGTCCGGACTGCAGAGGATCAACATGGTGATAACTAATTCTGCGCCGACGAATCGAGAGCGGATTGAGGCATTAGCAGAGCAAGCCCGCCTTACGGACCCCGAGGTGGTTCTTAAGGAGATCCCTTTGCGTGAAGAAGGAGCAGACGGTTGGAGAAACGTTATTCAGCCATTCCAAGCAATTCTGTATGTTTCTGAGGAGGGGGAAGTAGAGGAGTTCCGACTACTCCATTCGGCTTGCAGAGCAGAGAAGAAGATGCTGCTGCCGGCCATGTGTCTTCATCAGACAGGAATGGCGGGTCCGGTTGTACATCCTGAGTCGGAAGGATGCTGGGAATCAGCATGGCGCAGGGTTCATCAGTCCTCCGTATTTAAGGAACCTAAGCAGCATTACTTCTCATCCACCGCAGGCTCAATGCTTGCGAATGTCATTGTGTTTGAGCTGTTTAAATCCGCTACCGGAGAAGCAGCACTCAGAAACTCTTTTTTTCTGTTGGATCTGGAAACGTTGGAGGGAGGCTGGCATCCTTTTATACCGCATCCTTTGGTTCATGGGTTTGCGGAGCCGCAAGCGGTTAGAGCTTCTACTCTTGAGCTTTACAAGGAAGAAGGGAGCTCAGACCGTGATGCATCCAATCGTTTGCTGGCCTATTTGAATCAATTGACTTCACCCCATTCAGGGATTCTCCATATTTGGGAAGAGGGCAGCTTGAGGCAGCTTCCGCTTTCCCAGTGCCGTGTTCAGTCGGTTGACCCGTTAGCGGAGGGGCCTGCAGGACTGCTGCCGGAGCAAATCGGTACCGGTCTGACGCATGAGGAAGCGCGGAGCGAAGCAGGATTGATAGGGATTGAAGCGTATGTATCCCGATTGGCTGGTAAGCTTGTGACTACGCAAGAAATTGTGGGTGTTGGTGTAGGGAGAACATCGGCAGAAGCCATACTGCGTGGATTACAAGCCAATGTAGCCCAACAGATGGCTATGACGCAGGAGGTTCAGAGGCAATCTGCCACACAGGTACAGTTAAGCAGAGTGGAAGAACCAAGATGTCGGTATTATTTGCAGGCTTTGACTGCTATGGGAAGAGAACCGGTGATCGGTCTGGGTGAGGAAATATCGGGTTTCCCTACGGTTTGGGTCGGTACAGCGGATGGTTGGTATGGCAGTATCGGATTAAATAAGACAACGGCTTTGCAGAAGGCGCTAAAAGCAGCGCTGCAGAAGGTGCAGAATCACTCCGACTACCCAGCGGCACAAGTGGTAGAAGCTCCATCCGTGCGACTTGGAGAAGGGGCTATGGTTGACCTTGTGATCCCATCGAGTGAAGGAATCACACAAACGGGAGCTTTACAGGAAGCTTTACAAATTTTAAAAAAGAACGGCAAGCAGCTCTACGTTGTAGATCTGGCGGTAGAGCCGTTCTTGAAAGAGGAACTTAAAGGAGTGTTTGGAGTGCTGCTGCGAGAGGGGGAGTCTCGGTGAACACTAGGGTAGCTGTTATTGGAGAAGGCAGATTGGCGGATTTTGTCTGCAATGAGCTGTCTGCCATATGCCAGCTTGTCCGCTTAAGTGATTTCAGGGGAGGAATTCCGGAAGCGGTCAATTTCGCCTTGGTGCTGCACGATGCATGGCATCCTGCTGTTCATCGGGAAGCGGAGGAACGATTCCGAGAAGCTGGCATTCCTTGGCTGCGCGGTTTCGTTGTCTTTGGTGAAGGCGTAGTCGGACCGCTCGTACGGCCAGCTGTGTCCGGATGCTCGCTCTGTGCAGACACCCGGCATCTCTTGGCGGGACGTGACCGCAAGGAAATGTGGATGCTCGAGCAGCGTCTGACGGAGACTGGGGGAATTCCTCACGACGCTTGGGCATCGGGTACAGGGCTTTTACAAATGACGCAATGGCTTGTGACAGAGTCGCAGAAGGTCCTTCAGGGTAAACGATCCCGGTTGGAAGAGCGGATGCTTCTCATGGATATGAAAACATTGAGTGCCACCAGCCACTTCTTTCTTGCTGATCCGCTATGTCCTGCTTGCAGCCCTTTGCTGGAAGACACGCCGGAGAGGGCAAGCATTTCGCTTCAACCAAGTCCTAAGATCAATGGGAAAAGTTACCGCAGCCGGTCGTTAGATGAGCTTGGGAGCTTTTTGGTTAAAGAGTATCTGGATTATAAGACTGGCTTTTTGAATGGGAAAATGGTGGATCTCGTTTCCCCTTTTGCTGATGTGAGTGTAAATCTTCCGTTGTTTGATCAGGATGAGCCAACGGCAGGCCGTACGCATTCCTATGCGGAGAGCGAGATGACGGCTATTATGGAGGGCTTGGAGAGATACTGCGGTATGGCTCCCCGTGGCAAAAGGCCGATGATCCACGATAGCTACCGCAATCTGGTCGACCATGCGCTGGATCCCGCCACAGTAGGATTATACTCGAAAGAACAGTATGAGCAGCCTCATTTTCCTTTCAGACCCTTTGATCCTGATGAGCCGATGGAGTGGTTATGGGGTTATTCGTTTGGCCGGCAAAATCCAATTCTGGTTCCGCAGCAGCTTGCTTATTACAGCTCGCCTTGCGGAAATGGATTTATCTATGAAACGTCCAACGGCTGTGCGTTGGGAGGCAGCTTAGAGGAGGCTATATTTTACGGCATCATGGAGGTTGTGGAGCGAGATGCTTTCCTGATGACTTGGTACGCGCAGCTGCCCCTTCCTCGGCTTGATCCTCATTCCGCAGGTGATACGGAACTGGAGCTCATGATCAACCGTTTGCAGATGGTGGCCGGATTCGATGTGTACTTGTATAACGCGACAATGGAAAATGGAATTTCGAGCGTGTGGGCAGTGGCCAAAAACATGAAACCCAAAGGGGTAAATCTGATTTGCGCAGCAGGAGCGCATCCGGATCCAGTTCGCGCAGCGAAGAGTGCAATTCATGAATTATCGGGGATGATGCTGACGCTGAACGGAAAGTTCGAGGAAAACGAGGAACAGTATAGGCAAATGCTTCATGACCCGTTATTGGTGCGCTCTATGGAAGATCACTCTATGCTTTACAGCTTACATGAGGCAGAGGAGCGTCTACAATTCCTATTAGAGGAAAACCGGCCTATGCGGTCGTTCCAAGAGGAATTCAAACAGGCTCCAATGCATCCGGATTTGACTGATGATTTGAAGGATGTCCTTCAAGCGTTCCGCCAATTGAATCTCGATGTGATCGTCGTCGATCAGACGACTCCGGAGTTAAAACGCAATAGATTGCACTGTGTAAAGGTGCTGATTCCGGGAATGCTCCCGATGACGTTCGGTCATCATCTCATTCGGGTGGCAGATCTGGATAGAGTGTTAAAGGTACCGGCCCAACTCGGTTATGTTAAGCAGCCGTTGCTCTTGGAACAGCTTAATCCGCATCCGCATCCGTTCCCTTAAATGACTAAGGAGGAAGGAAGATGAGTCTGGAAAAATTCCTGAGCAGCCTTCATTCGAATACTGACGATTCCAAACCGCCGGATTGGGAAGTCGATTGGGACGATGCGCCGCTTACATATAAGCTATATCGCAGCTTGCCGGTCATTTCTTTATCACCGGAAATACCGTTGTCGCTGTATAGGCATGAATCGCCCCCCAATCCGGATCTGACAACCATCGGTCATCTTCTATGGTATGTATATGGGGTTAGCCGAATAAGCCAATTCCCTGCATACAATGCCAGGGACTATACAGCTGCCCCTGTCCAAATGTACCGACGATTTGTTCCTTCAGGCGGCGGGTTATATCCGAACGAGCTATATATATACTTGAAGATTGAAGAAGCTCCGACCGGAGTGTATCATTACGACGCCGCCCATCATCGGCTGGAACTGCTCCGTGAGGCGAATTTCGATTCTTACCTGACCCGGGCACTGGGCAACCGAAGCGATGTAACGGGTTGTTTTGCAACCGTATTTGTTTCGGTTATGTTTTGGAAAAATTTTTATAAATACCATAACTTTGCTTATCGATTGCAAGGTTTGGATTCCGGTGTATTGATAGGTCAAATGCTTGAAGTGGCAGGACGGTTCGGTTACGAATCCAGCGTCTATTTTCAATTTCTGGACCGGGCGGTCAATCATCTGCTTGGGGTCTCCGATCAAGAGGAGAGTGTGTATGCCGTGATCCCTCTTTCGGCGGAGCACATGAAATCTCAGTTCCGTGATGAAGCGAACGGAGAGTGGGAAGGCTCCGCGGTTGACTTGTGCCGGGAGCTTCCAGCTGTTTGGCATGAACATTACGTGCGATCACGAACCATTAAGGAATATCCGATGCTGACCAGGATGAACGAAGCCGCCATGCAGGATTCCGCAGGTTCGTTTGGGCATCCCAGTGCGGTCAGACCTGTAGAAAGCGGAGTACAGGTGGCATATATGCCCCTCGTGGACCATTTGACCCATGATCTGGCTTCGATTTGTCAAAAGCGGTATTCGCCAGAGTCGGATTTTGTTTTGAGGAAAGTGACGCAGTCGGACGTGGCAGCGCTGTTTCAAGAGGCGACGGCATCCTTAACGCATGACGATGATTTGTTAGGTCCCAATGAAAATGCCGCATCTCGTCTTTCGCTGTACTGTTGTTTGTATCATGTTGAAGGCATTCCGGACGGCGCTTATCGCTATGACAGCTCTGCCCATTTGATGCGCAGGGTAGCTCCAGGTGATCATCGGCCGCGATTGCAGAGCGGAATGTCTATAGATAACGTCAATTTGTTTCAAGTACCGATCTGTGTGCATGTGGTTGGTGACCGTGATTATCACAAATCCGCACTAGGGCTGCGGGGATACCGAATTCAGCAGATGGAAGCGGGAATGCTTGTACAAAGACTGTTGCTAGCGGCGTCGGCGATCGGAATGGGGGGGCGGCCTTTGCTTGGGTTTAATCCGGCTATTTGTGATGATCTATACCGATTGAATGAGCAAGGAAAAACCAGTCTGATCCAGATCCCGATCGGTCCCTATCGTCAGCGTCCTCGTCTGGAAGCGGGCCTGCACAGCTAACCAATAGTTGGATGATTGTAGAGTAAGTGAATCTCGCAACGTTCTCTCCTAAAAATAGAGGCTGCCGACGTGGAGATCGGTAGCCTTTGCTTTGTTAAGAGGAGCTATTAGCAATAAAATGTTGAAGGATATGGTGAATTAAGTAGATATTTATTAGTGTGGGATGCAGGACATTTTATCAGGGAGGTATATGAAATGACTATAAAGTTTAGACATATTGCCCGAGCTTTAATTATTGATCACAATCACATACTGTGATCGCTCGTATGAAAGGAGCTCATTCATTTTTACCAGGAGGTGGCGTTGATCTTGGGGAAAGTGCTCAAACGGCCCTCAAAAGAGAGTTAGAAGAGGAACTATGCGTGACTGCTTGTGAGGTAATCCGGTTTCTTGGAGTCATTGAATTTGGAATGAAAGAAAAAAATTATCACGAAATAAACCATTTATTCGAAGTCAGATGTAACGAGCTATCTGCGAATGTTCCTCCCAAATCACTAGAATCACATCTTGAGTTTTATTGGGTGGAACCTACGTTAGAGAAGCTTAAGCAGCATGATGTCTCACCCTATCTTGTGCAAGAACTCATTCCCCAAGTGTTAAGCGAGGATAAACCTTTATGGGTAAGCAATATGGATTGATATTGTACTAAAGGGAGGGGCATTCAATAAAGCAGTAATGATATTGATTAAAATTGGACTTTACATTATTTTGAAAATATATTATATTTGTATGCGCAAGCAATTATTTTTGAAAACGAGGTAAGAACCATGCTGGAGACCTATTTAAAAGAATGCCTGTACTTTACCGCCAACCGACTAGGTCGAGTCATTACCAAAATGGCAGAAGATGAGTTTGCTGCTAGCGGTTTATCACCCACATCTGCCTTTTTATTGATGGCTGTTTTTGAAAAGGAAGGGATTTCGCAGAAAGAGTTAGGTGAAATTCTCCATCTGCAACCGTCAACAGTGACCCGACTTATTGAGAAGCTTATCATCAAGGGATTGATCACCAATCGTGTGGAAGGGAGATTATCGCTTATTTTTTCCACGGAAAAAGGTAAGGCTTTGGAAGAAAGTATCAACGAGTGCTGGAACAACCTTCGTAAACGGTACGCCGAATTATTGGGAGAACAGGAAGGGGATGAACTGTCACTTCATCTTTATAAAGTGAGTGATCAATTAGAAAATATGGAATGAGGGCTCATTCTTTATTTAGGTTAATAGTTGCTTGCGCAAACAATAATAATTAAAAAGCAATGCGAATACAATACATTATCTAAAGGAGAGATCATATGAACAATGATGGAGTTAAAAAGGTAGCTGTCGAGGATATGAAGCCGATTTTGATTCTTGGCGGCACAGGCAAGACCGGTCGTCGTGTGGCAGAGCGGCTGACGGCACGCGGCCTGCCGATACGAATCGGTTCGCGTTCGGGCGAACCGGCATTTGATTGGGAGAAGCAATCCACCTGGGAATCGTCCCTACGGGACGTGGGAGCGGTGTATATAACCTATTACCCTGATCTGGCACTACCTGGTGCCGCAGCAGCAATTGGTGCTTTCGCCGAGCTGGCGGTTAAAAATGGGATCAAGAGACTGGTTCTGTTATCCGGCCGAGGTGAAGAAGAGGCTCAACGGAGTGAGCAGGCATTACGGAACTCTGGTGCAGACTGGACGATCCTGCGGGCCAGCTGGTTCTGCCAAAATTTCAGCGAGAGCTTCCTGCTTGAGTCCGTGCTCAGCGGCACGGTCGCTCTTCCGGCTGCTGACGTGGCGGAGCCGTTTATTGATGCGGAGGATATCGCAGATGTCGCAGCAGCAGCTTTGACCGAGGACGGACACGTCGGCCAGCTTTACGAGTTAACTGGTCCGCGTGCACTGACCTTTGCGGAAGCGACTGTAGAAATTGCAAAAGCGAGCGGCAGGCAAGTCCGTTACGTAGAAGTTTCAGCAGATCAGTTCATCTCTATGCTGGCTCAAGAGGATATACCGGCTGAATTCATGGAGCTGCTGACCGATTTGTTCACCAAGGTCTTGGACGGTCGCAACTCCCACCTGACAGACGGCGTTCAACGCGCCCTAGGCCGAGAGCCACGGGGGTTTGCCGACTACGCTCGAGATGCTGCCGCTACCGGCGTTTGGGGAGGTTCAAGAAGATGGAACGCTTGCTAAATGGCTTGACCCTTTTCTCAGCTCTTGGTTCCGGATTGATAGCCGGATTATTCTTCGCCTTCTCCACCTTCGTGATGACCGCCTTAACTCGAATTCCTGCATCACAAGGAATTGCGGCCATGCAGTCGATCAATATCACAATACTCAATCCTTTGTTTGGGTTGGTCTTTGCCGGAACGGCCCTAGCGTCTGTCGTCCTAACTATCGTCTCCTTCCTCAGGTGGGGCGAAGCCGGAGCAAGCTATCTGCTTGCAGGCAGCTTGCTCTATCTCATAGGCTCCTTTCTGGTGACAATGGTGTTCAACGTTCCGCTGAACGATGCGCTTGCTGCCGTAGATCCAAGCAGTGCTCAAGGTGCTGATTTATGGACTCGATACACGGCCAGCTGGACGGCCTGGAATCATGTGCGCACGGTAGCTTCTCTTGCCTCACTCCTATCATTTATCCTCGCATACCGACACTGGGGCTAACTTATTTCCATAACAAAAAAATACAGTTCGAAATTAAGTAAGGCTGCCGAGTCAATGGATCGGCAGTCTTTTTTGCTTAGAAGCAGTTGAACGATGTACAAGGAATTTTGAAACTTTAAGCGAACCATTTAATATTAAAGCACGTTGAAGAAATCATTCACCATGGAAGGAGATCTGCACCAGGTGGATAGCAAAAAGCATTTGACCCAAGCACTTCATTGGTCTAAAGAGGCCGAGGTGGATCTTGCCGAAATCATTTCCTCTTGTATAGGCATGGCCGGTCCTGTAGTCCTCTTTGCAGCAATGGGCTATCTCCAGCTTGGTTTGGTGGCATCGCTTGGTAGCCTGGCAGTAGGCGGAGTGAAGGGGGGCTCGAACCTTCGAAATCTGACAAAAGAGTGGGCTTTCGCGCTACTGCCGGCTGTCTTGGCTTCCGTTTTGGCTTTTCTCTTGATTGACCATGGCTGGCTATCGGATACTGGTGTAATCCTGCTGGCGATTCTTGCGGCTATGATTGGCGGGTACAGCCGTGAGCTCATCGTCTCTACAACGCGGTTCATCCTGTTTTTGACCATCGCCATTAATGTGTTCAGTGCTGCGCCGCATGCTGCAGAGCTTCTTTTATTCATCCTTGCGGGTGCAATTTGGCGAACTATTCTTAGCTTTGTACTAGATAGGTTTTTAAGCTGGAAACGCCGCAACGACGCTTCACCGACTGAGACTTTGACACCGTCCGCATTGCAAAAATTCAAACGTTGGAAAAGGTCGCTTACACAGCTATCCGGCTGGCAGTATACGCTTAGACTGGGGTTATGTTTGTGTGCAGCTGAGGGGCTACGATGGTTATGGCCCAATCATCATTTTTATTGGATCGTATTGACCGTGGCGATCTTAATCGAACGGAAAATAGACCCCATCCCGATAAAAACTATACAGAGAGTACTAGGAACGGTTATCGGAGTGATCGTTGTAAGCTCCATTTTTTTATTTACGCTTCCCGTCTGGGTGGTAATCGTCATAATTGGGCTACTCGCGGCATTGAGACCGCTGTTGAAGGTTAGAAATTATCTCCTATATTCAGCGACCATGACCCCGCTAATTTTTTTACTTATGGGTGCGGGCCAAACTATCGAATTTAAAGTTCTTATAGACCGCGTAATGGCTACGCTCATTGGAGCATGCCTCGTTATATTGGTTAATCTGCTATTTAATCGGGTTATACCTAAGCAAGCGTAGTGCGATTTGATCTAATTAATGCGCCCGACCTCTTATCGAACAGCGAAAAAAACCTTTGGATTGAACTCCGAAGGTTTTTTGTATGTCTATTTTTTCCAAGACCTTATTCAACATCATATCAAAACAGAAAGAAACAGTCTATACTTTCCGCTGGATTTTATTTACATTTAGATTGCCGGCAAAAACAAGGAATGGAGTGCTGCTCATTGGAATTTATTTGTCACCTCAATAAAATAGATTTACAAGAGTACATGAAGAATGTCTTTGGTATCAGTTATTTGGTTGCAGATGTATCCAGAATGCATGGGGGCGCACAGAAGGTCGTTTACAAGATCGATTGCACTAACGGATTTTCTTTCGTTCTGTATGTGTGGGATCTTACCAAGAATTATTTTGAGGAAGAAAAGAACAATGAAAATAGGACGGAGCAGTCCTACGGCAGTGACTTATTTGAAATAAATAACAAGTATTTCATACAGCATGGGATTAAGACCCCTCATCTTTGGTATCTGAATAAGGAAAAGAATCCGTATCCCTTTGACTTTGCATTCGTTGAATATATAGATGGACAAAAGGCAGAAGCCTACTTCCAGCATTCCGATAGAGGTGTTCAAAATAAAGTGTTTCAGCGGTTGGGAGACATGCTGGAGGCTATGCATACGGATGTAAGAACTACTTACGGGAAGCTGAATCAAGATGTCATCCACAAAGAGGCTTGTCATCTGTTGAAACTAGAGAACGCTAAGCTGCAGCTGTCCTATGCTTCTCGTTATATCGATAGCATTAGGGCTAATGAAAGCAAACTGCTTGATACTTTGTATAAGCTTGAGGCAAGAATTGAACCTAGACAGCGCTATGGATTTATACATGGGGAGCTAGGTCCTGACCACGTAATGGTTAGTGACGATCTAGAACCTTACCTGATAGATATCGAAGGAGCAGCATTTTTTGATATTGAGCATGAACACAGCTTCTTAAAATTTCGGTTTGGGGATTATTATAGATATCTGATGCAGGATACTCTCGATCCTAACAGGATGGTTTTCTATCAATTCCATCATCATCTATCTTTAACCTCAGGTGGTTTGAAGCTGCTTCATAGAGGCTTTCCGGATCAGTCATTTGCCAAAAATCTCGCTGAGAGCCATTCCCAAAGAGCATTGCGATTTATTGAAGGATGATGTTACACGGTATGGAAGGTGGAGACACGCTCTACAATCAAACGTCAGGTTTCAAAAATCAATAAGCAGCGGAGGAGGTAGGTAGTACCTGCAGCCGCTGCTTTTTCCTCATAGTGCCATAAGAAGCTTTGGTGCTAGTAACTACAGCTTCTTAATCCTGCCTTTGAACTGCTGAATGAACCGCTCATTGGATTCATCCCCGCCGCTTGCGTTGCCGCTCATCCAAATGGGCGGTTGAATGCCGTCCTTGACCAGCAGGTCAATCGTTTCGGAAACAAGTGAATTTAAAAGAAACGCATTGGCGAAGGTGGACATAGCAGCCACTCGCTGATCTAGACCCTCAATCTCGACTATGGCATCACCTACGTCGATTTTCGTATCGAGTACGATATCGACCAAATCATGCAAGTTGTGCTTAGAAGGATGACGGGCCACATGGTTCTCAGGTGTGGCAAGCGCATGTCGGACAGAAGTGACTCCGATGGTGTGGACGCCGCGCGCCTTGGCCTCCAAGGCCGAATCAATGGTCGCCGAGTTAATCCCATAGGAATTAATGATGATTAATAAATCCCCTTGCTTCAACCCGTAATCGTCCATCACGATGTTGGCATAGCCGGGTGTGCGCTCGACGGCCATAGATCTTAGCGCTCCTCCGCTAAGCAGCGTGCCTTCATCCAGAATGGCACTGATGTGCATTAGCCCGCCGGCCCGGAAAAATATCTCCTGTGAACCAAGATTCGAATGTCCTCCCGGTCCATAAGCATACACAATGTTATCTTGTTTGATGTGCTCTGCCATCATGCGAGCCGCTTGGGCAATGGAAGCTTGTTCTTCCTGATGAAGCAGCTCCAGATGCTGAATAATTTTATGAAGGTATTGGGTCATTATTGGTGTGCTCATGCGTTCTCCTCCTTGGTCGATGCATTCGAAGTAAAGACCCGCTGGCCCTGCTTATAAGTTTGAACTACGGCTACACTTTGGTTCCTCAGTTCGAACAAAGCCAGGTCTGCCGGCGAACCGACAGCAAGCCCGTGCTGCGAAGGCAATTGCATAAAAGCAGAGGGGCGGACGGATGCCATATCCCAAGCTTCCTCCAACGCGGCCATACCGCTTTTCATGAGATGGGAAATTCCCCATGGGAGCAGCTGTACCGAGCCAGCGAGAAGTCCGGGATTATCTGCGAGATGAAGACGCCCTTCCGGCGTCAGAACGACTCTGCCCCCGATATGATTATCGTAAATTCCTGGTGCCATGCCGCTCAAGTATACAGCATCACTGACGAGCAAGGCCCGCTCTCCTTTGGTCCGCAATATGACCTTCAATACGGATTCGGGCAGGTGAAAGCCGTCGGCGATGATACAAGCCGTCAGCCCATCCTGGCTCAACTGCTCCCATATATAGTTGGGATGGCGGGGGAGCATCAGGTGAGCCCCGTTGCCAAGGTGAGTGGACATTCGCGCACCGGCCTTGCCCGCTGCGTCAATTTGCTCCGCCGAGGCGGAAGTATGCCCGATCGATACGGTCACGCCCTGATCCACACAGCGCTCGATGAATTCGATCGACCCCGGCCATTCGGGTGACAGGGTAATGATTTTGATTCGGCCTTGTGCCGCCTCCTGCCACCGCTGAAATAAAGACCAGCTCGGAGCTTTGGTAAAGCTCCCGTCATGTGCGCCACGGGGACCTTCTTCAGGGGAAATGAAAGGGCCCTCCAGATGGATCCCAGCAACCCCGCTATGGGATATAGGGTCCCCTGCGCAGGCAGCAGCAATGGATTTCATGGCCTGTTCAATCTCCGCATCTCCGTTGGTAATGACCGTAGGGTAATAGGAGGTTACGCCTTCCTTCCATAGCTCGCGTGTTGCGCGCTCCACGGATCCATTGGCGATAGGGATGGTGTTGAAATCGGAACCGAAGTACCCGTTAATCTGCAAATCCACTAGCCCGGGAGCAATCCAGGGCAGTGAAGCTTTATTTTTATCCGGAGCTATCGATTGAATATCCTTGATAAGGCCGTGTTCGATGTGAATCGTAACGGGTTCCTTTGTCCTATAATGAATTCCTTCCACCGTCGTTACGTTTCCCAACATGTCATTCATCTCCTAACCGATGTCTCCATCATAAGCGTCTGTGTCCAAGTATAGCGTACAGTCCGAATGCTGGCGGAGAATAGTGGAAGGACATTCCGTTGAAATGGAACCGTTCAGCGTTCGATGAATAGCTGCGGTTTTGGTTTTGCCTGGAACCATACAATATAAATGCGCGCCCGAGACAAGGGCAGGAATGGTCAGCGTGAGAGCATGGGTTGGAACGTCCTGCAGGCTGCCAAAACAGCCGTCATTGACCTGCTGCTGTCTGCATGGCAGATCAAGCTCAACGCTCTTCACCAGCGATGGATCGTTGAAATCTGCGACTGGAGGGTCGTTGAAGGCGATATGGCCATTCTCCCCAATGCCTAAGCAAACGATATCGATGGGAGCTTTTCCAAGCAGATCGGCATATCGCCGACATTCCTCATCTATATCGCCCGCGCTATTGATCAAATGAACTTCTCCCGGGTTCACTGCGTCAAACAGCCGCTCACATAAGAATGTTCCGAATCGCTGCGTCGCTTCCGGGGCAAGTCCGATATATTCGTCCATATGAAATACGGTAACTCTAGACCAGTCGATGCCTTCCGTGCCTTTCAAGGCTTGTAGAAATTCATTCTGAGACGGAGCTGCAGCAAAAACCATCCGGATATGCTCTTTACTATCCAGAAGCTCCTTCATTTTATTAGCTACATGGCTTGCGGCTGCGGTTCCAAGCTGTGTTCTATTTTCGTATATATTGACTTGCAACCGGTCGACGGTTTTTGTTTGTAGGGGTTGTATGGTTTCACTCATCTTATATTTTCTTCCTTTCCTATAACTTGAGATAGGGCACTGCAAATGATGCTTTCAACTTGAGAGGCAAAGGGTGACGGAAGAGCAAAGTAAGGGACGGAGCCCTGAGACTCGTAACCGCCTTGAACCAGCTGAGTGACTGTCGGCACATACCCGATCATTCCATTGGTATAGCCCAAGGGGAGAACTTTCCCTTGCGAAGCCTTCTTTACAAGAAAACCGTAATCGACTACCATTTCCGCATTGAAGGCGACCAATGACAGTTCCTCCGCCAAATCCAGCCGCGTAATTTCCAAAGGAATGCTCTCTTGCAGCCGCTCCGGCTGATGAAGCAGCAGGCGAGCCCACTCACCGTAAATGTCTGTCTGATCGGCTTGCTCTTTGAGCTCGTTAAGGGATGGAACCGATTGAAAAGGCAGCGGCACCACCAGTGTCTTGCTTTGTAAATCAGCAGAAGGGAGCTCATCCATTGGCATGCTGTTGATGCGCAGCACCTCTTCGCTTAACCAGCTCCCGAAGCGCTCCACTTCCATGCGGTGTCCTCTATAAAATTCATCGTCGTTGACAAGCTCGGGACGAATATCCCCACAGCAGCCTTGTAAAAAGGCGCCGACAACATTACTCCCCAAGGATTGCTCGATTCGATCCAATGCCACGCCACAGTACTCGGACGAAATTTCGTTATCACCTGTCGTTGTTGGATGGCAGGTATAGTGAACAAACAGCCCTTTGGTCCAGCCGCTTAACGAGTGAAATCGGATCACGGTTACTTCCGGGTCGACAGGTCCCTTTACGTTCGGGGCCATTTCAATGTGTCCGTCGATTTCTTTTCTTCGGTTCACACCGATCAGGCATTGCCCAACACCACGTTCCATTGTGACGGGTTCCATAGTTTGGAGCGACTGCTCAATGCCTTGCAACAGCCTGTGCTCCAACTCCTCCAAATAGTCAGGGTCCGACTTGCCGAGAGCGTCCGTGAAGCAGTCACTGGTTTGAGGTCCGGAATGGGTATGAGTCGCATGTAGTAACACGGTCTGAAATCCGTAACGTTTCTTTAACTGAGGTGTCAGCTTCTTAACCAGATCGGTTCCCCACCAGATCAAATCTGCTGAAACCAAGAGAACAGTCGTTTTGGAACCCGATCCATCCGATTGCTCCAAACAATGAATCCTCACGTATAGCGGGTGGGCGATAAGCTCGAACGGTCCAGTTCGATGGGCAAAGCCTGCTAGTGGCACAGGTTTTGTCGGTGTGATATCGACTTTGGCGCTGCCAAGCTTTAACGGCGACTTCATCGGGCCCACCTCCTTGTTAGTCTGAAGCTTTAGAAGAATACAGCTCGATGATGAGCAGCACATTTCGAATAATATGGAAAGGGTCCTTAACGGGCAGCGCCACTACTTTTTCCATCGGATTTCCATCTCGGTCGCGAATCTGAATCCATTCCCCGATTCTCCGATCCGGTTGTGGGAAGGTCTGGAAGACATAGTCATGCATTTGTAAGTAGAGTTCCTTGAAGCTATTGTCATCGGACAACTCATAGGCTAATAAAGAAGAGTACAATGCTTCCGAATGAGGCCACCACAGCTTCGAATCCCATGTATCCAAAATTAACGCTTCGTAGGGATCGCCTGTCTGCTGTCCCTTCGGCTGCCCGCCATCTTGATCGACGAAGCGAAGCAATCCGCCTTTTTCCTGATCCCAGCCCAGCTCGAATGCTTTTTGGATGACAGGCAGCGTCTGCGCGACAAGATCCTTCCGTTGAAGGCGGGCCGCCGCATGGATGACGAACCACATGCACTCCAGCGTATGTCCCGGATTGACGTGTCGGCATAGAATCGTTGGGGGTGCCTCTCCTTCGGTAGGAAGAAGCTCGGCAATCCGGTGATCTGGCATTCGGAACTCCGTCATGATTTGCTCTGCGAAGGCCAAACAATCGCGCTCCAGCCTCTCATATGCAGGATGCTGGAAGTCCTTCAAGGTTTCCATCAGCTGTTCTGAAATATTCAATTGAATCATAGTGACGGAATGGGATTTCAGCCCCGCCGGTATCGGATAGGGCTCACTTCGGATTCCCCCGCTGCTGCAGCGAATCCGAATGCGATCATACAATGCAAGTGCTTCCTCGGCGATTTCTGCCCGTCCGCTAACGCGGGCAAATTCGGAGAACCCAAGCACAACGAAACAATCTGCATAAAAGCTCGTATCGTAGCCTTCTCCAGGAATACTCTCTTTCTTGGACCCATCTTCCGTCAACAAGAATGCACAGTTCCCGTTATCCAAATAAACGTGACGCCCCAGAAAGTCTACAGCATGCTCGGCTTCCTGCTTAAAGGCAGAGGCGTCGCCTGGAAGTATACCTTGTTCGATTAATCGTGCGATTCGAGACCATATCCAGATGTATCTTCCTTGTGACCAGGTGTACTTGTCTGTACTTATAAGCTCATCGCCCGCATTCGTAAAGCAGGTGTACATGCCGCCGTGGCGCTGATCTACCGCTTTGCTCCAGAAAGGAAGTAAGTCATCCAGCAGATGGCGTTTATAAAATAGCTGCAACGAGCGTGCATTCCATGTTTCATTCATGCTGTTCATTTCAAATCCCTCCCGATGTTACCAAGAGCAGGACAGCTTCGGTTCTTTAGATAATCCTGCTCCAATGGTCTCGTTCGTTCTAAGCTTTAATTCCATGCTCCTGAGGATTCGATTCATTCACATCGGTACTGATGGACTGTAACAGCTCCTCTACTTTAGGTGAGACCGGTGCATTTCGGTTCAGCCAGCCCATACCGATGAAGAGGATAGCGGATACAAGGACAGGTGAGGCAACGAGTGTGGCTGTGCTGACAGTAAGAACATATTTGACAATAACGAACGTGACAAGCCCGGCAGCCCATGAGACAATGGCCGCTTTCGAATCACTGCGCTTGAAGGCGGGAAGCAGGCCTAGAAGCATCGGAATGGAGATAGGACCAACCAAAGCGCCAAACCATACGATAAGCAGGCTCAATATACCGCCGAATGAGCTGGAGTATACTGCAATAATTAAGGTAAGTACGACGAAGGTAATCATGGCTACGCGGGCAACGCGAAGGGCTGCCTTCTCACTGAGCGTACGATATTTTTTGGACATTACGGGTAGGATATCGCGTGTAATAACCGCTGTAATCGCATTGGCGTCTGAAGTGGTCATAGCCATCGTATGAGCGAACATGGATGCCAGCACCAATCCGATCAAGCCGTGCGGCAGCAAATCCATCGTCATCATAGAGTAAGACTGGGTAGGATCTTTTAAATTCTGGTAAAAGAGAGGCGCGGCCCACATAGGGAAAAACAGAATGAGCGGCCAGATTAGATATAAAGCGCCTGAGAGAATAGCGGCCTTGCGTGCTTCAGAACCGTTGGGGGAAGCGATGTAACGCTGCGCCAGGTTCCATGTGCCGCCGTTGTAGCTGAGAAAATCGATTAGGATATAAGCAAGCACAAATCCCATCGTGTATGGGCCGACGAGAGGTTGACTGTGGGAGGGAGGCAGTTGGTCCCAAATGCCAGTAATGGATCCAATACCACCTAATTTCATAACCACGATGACAAACATCGCAATCCCTGCGATCAATTGAACGATAAACTGGGCGAAGTCTGTCCACGCATCTGCCCATAAGCCGCCAATAGCTGAGTATACCAGGGAGATGGCACCGGACAAGAAGATTCCTACAGCCAAAGGCACCCCTGCAAATACATTAAGGATAACCGCAATGGCTGCCCATTTGGCACCGACATCGAACAGCTTGAGCAGCACACCGCTCCAAGCCATCAGCTGCTGTGTAGGCACATTGTATCTTGTGGAAAGATACTCCATGGGGGATTCGATGTTCAGGCGTTGACGCAGACGAGCCCACCTCGGTGCGATAATGGCAGCGCCTACAAATACGGCAATGGATACCGGAACGGCCCACCAAATATAAAGCGTAAAGCCGTAGGTATAAGCTACTCCCGCATAAGCTACAAACACCGCAGCACTGTAACCGGACATGTGATGAGAAATACCCGACAGCCACCAAGGCATTTTACCGCCTGCTGCAAAAAAGTCCTGGGTACCACTGATCTGGCGGAAAGACCAAACCCCGATGCCCACCATGAGCAGGAAAAACAATCCTAACACGATCCAGTCCAACATTGACATAATGGAGCTCACCCCTATAATGTGATGTATTTCGGATCAATTAATCCTAGTCTAGGACTAATTGTTAATACTAAATTAACACGCTTACATTTCGCGTGTCAATCGTATTTTCACAATTTCGTCACTTTCATTTATTTTCAAAAAAAAGCTGCTATTCTTTTTCGAAATCAAGAATAACAGCGAAAGCTGCCCCGATACTGGAGGCATAGTGGCTTTTGATGAACAATATATTGGTCTTTTCGGTTGGGAACTTTAATGCCCGGTTTTCTACAGTGGACAGTACCGACTGCTTGAACGTATCCAGCTTCTCAAATGGACTGTCAATGACGATATATCCCGGGTTCAGCAGTAAAATGATTTGCGAGACAGCCATACCAACATACCGGCCTGATCGCTGCATAATCTCATAGAAAGAAGGAGGCAATGTTTCTTGGCTAACTAAAAACCGCTGAAGATCATTGTCGTCTTTTATTGCGGGCTCCAGCTTCTGGATTTGCTTAAGGATCGCTGGAATGCTGACCAATGCCTCCAGGCAGCCCTTTTGGCCGCAGCTGCAGAGAGGTCCGTCCGGCTCCACGCACAGATGCCCTGCTTCTCCCGCTGTCCAACTGGCTCCACTGTATATTTGGCTGTCCATAATATGGGCTCCGCCAATCCCTTCATCGATACGTAAATAAAAGGAGTTGGAGGCGTGTTCCATCGGTATTCCTGAAGAGGGTGCGATGGCAGCGGCCTTCACGAGGTTGAGCACCTTGGTTTGGACCGGCAGCTTGGCGTCCATTTGCTCTTTCAAGCGAACGTTTCTCCAGCTCAAATGGGAGGAGAAGTGAACAACTCCTTCAATCGGATCGACAAGAGCCGGGACGGCGATGCCCACGCCAAGCACCTCCGGGTGCCGCTCTATTAAGGTGTTACACAAGTCAATAAGCTTTTCGATATACTGTTCAGGATCATCCGCCTCCATGGGGATGCTACCCTTGTCCAGAAGGGTCGAGCAATAATCCGTGACAACGTATTGGAAGTACGAGTGCTGGATCAAGATCCCGATACTTTTATACGCTTCCGTTTGTAAGCGAAGCTGAATTCGAGGTCTGCCCACACCCCCTTGTTCATGAATGCCGACTTCTTTAATGACTCCATCTTTAATGAATTTATCTACAATTAACGAAATGGTATTTTTACTTAAACCCAAGGCTGTAGCAATCTCTTGTCTCGAACTATGCTTTCCTGCGCGTAGGAGCGCCAAGGTCCGTTTTTCATTTTGCTGCCTTAACAGGGCTGTACCTTTACTCATGAACTGGGTGCCCCCTTAATCCTATATCCCTTACGCTTCATAATAGCATATTTTAAAAAGACCTAGCTAATCGTCTTTAGGCGGGAATAGTAAAAGCGGGATTGAAAAAAAATTCCTTTTCTATCATGATGATGATGATAGACAATAGTTACTAAGGAGGATATACCCAATGAAGGTACATTTCCTGGGAACGGCTGCCTTTGAAGGCATTCCGTCTCTCTTCTGCCAATGCTCAACCTGCAAGCAGGCTCGTAAACGCGGTGGTCGAAATATTCGCTCACGGACATCCGTCATCATCGATAACGTGCTGAAGGTCGATTTTCCACCGGATACGTTATATCATTCGCACCGATATGGCATCGATATGAGCCAAGTGCAAGATTTGCTGATCACCCATTCGCATTCCGATCACTTGTACGCAGACGATATGACCATTCGGGCAGAAGGCTTTGCGCAGTATGGGGACAGTCCTCTGCATGTCTATGGTCACGATATTCCTTTGCGACTTTGTTCTCAGACACTTAACGGGTACAACCACAAATATCAATTCCATCGGGTGCTTCCTTTCGAACCGTTGCAGACGCAAACAGCGACTATCGTACCCCTGTTAGCCGCTCACGATAAACAGGAAACCTGCCTGTTGTATTACATAGAAAAAGACGGCAAAACAATCCTCTACGGCAATGATAGCGGTTGGTTCCCTGAACAGACTTGGGCTTGGCTTAAGGATAAAAAGCTGGATTTAGCCATCCTCGAATGCACAACAGGCCGCAGCCCGCATCGCCATAATCATATGAATGTGGACGCGGTTATGGAAGCCAAAGCTTGGATGGATGACAATAGCGTTCTGAAAGCCGGCGCGCCGGTTGTCGTTACGCACTTTTCGCATAATGCAGGCTTGCTGCATGAAGATCTCATGGATATATTCGAGCCGCATGGCATGCAAGTCGCGTATGACGGTTTAGTCGTTTCATTGGGCGCTTCTTCATAAGTTTAGCAGAGCGCTGCGACACCATAACAAATTGACAAGATATAGGCCAATAAGTACAATCTCCTTACGAATGTTCGTTAATGATAAACATCGGAATAAAGGAGATTTATGATGATTGACTTGGCGACACTGGGAGCATTTTTAGTGGTCATAATCGGCTTGTTTCTTATACCGGGTCCTGCCGTTTTACTTACCGCTACTCGAACGGTTCAAGGAGGCCAGAAGGCAGGCATTATGGCTGCTCTGGGCATTGCAACAGGCGATTTGATCCATACACTATTTGCAGCAATTGGATTGTCTGCGATCCTGATGACTTCGGCTTTTGCTTTTCAATTTGTGAAATACGCCGGAGCCGCTTATTTGATTTATTTGGGCGTACGAGCCTTGATAGAAAAGCCTTCCAACCCACAGCTGCCCAAAGTGCAGGCTTTATCACCTTTATTGTCGTTCGGGCAAGCAATTGTAACAGAGCTTTTAAATCCTAAGACAGCGTTATTCTTTTTGGCTTTTTTGCCTCAATTTGTTCATCCGGAGCGGGGAACTTCCGTTATTCAGTTTCTGATTTTTGGACTTATCTTTGTTGTATTAGGAACCTTATACACGATCGGTATCGCGCTTAGTGTTCGTCAGCTGGGGCGGCTTGTGAGCAAAGTTTCGTGGCTTGGACGTTGGGGAGGTAAAATGATCGGAGCGATTTACATCGGGCTGGGATTAAAGGTAGCGATGCAAAATCGTTAATGAAAATCTTCATGATAATCATAAAACGAATGGCCTAACCATGTCTCGGAGCCGTCTCAAACCACTTTTATGAAGTGAAGGGATGGCTTTTTTGTATTAATTATAAAGCTCATCAGCTGATTATCATTCTGATATTAGTGCCCATTTATACTAATAAATGGTATGTTTGAGGAGAGATATAAGAAGACGAGGTGACCCCCAAAAAATGCCGCTCCCTATGATACATTTTCAAGTTGCTGTGAACTATTTTGGTAGAGAAGACATACCTGCTCCATTTATTTTGGGCAGCATTGCACCGGATGCGATTCATATGAGAAAGAATGCGAGCAGGGAAGACAAGAAGAGAACTCATCTGAATATCGAGTCTGAGCCCAATCAAATGATATTCGCCCAGAGGCTCTACACACATTACATCAATAAAAAAGCTACCGACGAAGACATGAAATGGTTTGTTAGAGGGTACTTTGCTCATTTGCTCACGGATTATTTATGGTTGCAAAATGTATACTTCAGGTTCAAAGAGAAAGCCCAAAATGACCTCTTGGAACCTGAGCAGATGCGAAAAGCGTACTACAAAGATACGGATCAGATTGATTTTTCGTATTATAAGCATAAGCAGTGGAAAAATGAGGTCTGGAGCAAATTGATTCAATCACCGTCCTACGCCTTGGACCCCTACGTAACGTCCGATGAAGTCCACTATTGGCGATATCGGACCGTCCATTGGTTTGATCTGCTGGCACAGGAGCCGGGGGTAGAGCCTCAATACATTACGGAAGCAATGACCGAACTGTTCAGTATCGATGCAACTGAGCGTGTAAAGCAAGTTCTTAACGAGTGGGACGCTGCGCTTAAGGAGCAATAGAGCTTAAAAGCGGGATAATTACTTATAACGAAATTGTACCTGTCAGGCAATCTCCGATGACGATAAGATGAATGATATCAGTTCATTTTAAGGAGATGTTGCAGGATTATTGAGAATGGTAACTCTCATGGTCATTCCAAATATGCCAAGGTTGTCAATAGGCTTCGGGCTGCCGGTTGTGTGTTCGCTGAAGAGGAGGCTCGATTACTCCTAACAGCGGCGCGGACAACAGCTGAGCTTGCCGAATGGGTGGAGCGGCGAGCCGCTGGCTTGCCCCTCGAGCATGTTATTGGTTGGGCAGAGTTCTGTGGATTACGAATAGAGATGGACCCAAAAGTCTTCGTCCCGCGCAAACGATCCGAGTTTCTTGTCAGTCAGGCGGCAGCTCTAGCAAGGCCGGAGGATATCGTGGTGGACCTGTGCTGCGGATCGGGAGCATTGGGTGCGGCGTTGGCTGCCGCTCTGGAACGGATTGAGTTATATGCTGCTGACATCGACCCCGCTGCGGTGCGATGTGCCTCTCGCAACGTTGCTGCTGCCGGTGGCCAAGTATACGAGGGTGACCTCTATGATCCGCTGCCCGTTACACTTCGTGGCCGCGTCAACGTCCTTATAGCCAATGCGCCTTATGTACCAACTGGTGGTATTGAAATGCTCCCTTCGGAAGCGCGAATCCATGAAGCGCAAGTGGCGCTCGACGGGGGAGAGGATGGTCTTGACGTTCAGCGCCGAGTGGCAGCCGCTGCGCCGCTCTGGTTGGCACCCGGAGGCTACCTGTTGGTTGAGACCAGCGAGCGTCAAATGCTTCAAACCGCCCAGATCTTCGTTGACAGCGGGTTGATCGCGCAGGTGGCCAGTTGCGATGAACTGGATGCTACGGTAGTCATAGGTACTCGGCCGGTTTTCCCGGAATAACTGGAATCTTTTGCTGAAAAAAAGGCAGCGGTAGTCTTGGACATTGTTATCTTGTCCAACTACCGCTGCCTTTTAATTCGAGTACACCAGTCTGAAGGTTATAGTCGTGTTTAATGCTGTATTAAAAATCGAAATTGTCAGGGTCTGGACCGACTCGAAGGTTTTGATTCAATTGATCTATCTGAGTCACATCTTCTTTGGTTAGCTCGAAGTCGAATAAGTCTGCATTCTCGATAATGCGATTCTCTTTAGTGGATTTGGGAATGGTAATGACTCCATGCTGCAAATCCCAGCGCAAAATGATTTGAGCAACCGATTTGCCATACTTAGCAGCGAGCTCCTGCAAGACAGGGTTATCCAACAATTGGCCTTGCATTAATGGGGACCAAGCTTCAAATTGAATGCCTTGCTCCCTGCAAAAATCGCGCAATGGTTGCTGTGTTAAACGAGGGTGAAATTCAACCTGGTTCACAGCTGGCTTTACCTCCGCATCCTTCATTAAGTCCTCGAGATGATCAATATGGAAGTTGCTCACCCCAATGGCCTTCACGCGTCCGGCTTTATATAAAGTTTCCAATGCCCTCCAGGCCTCTTTATATTTGCCCTTCACCGGCCAATGGATAAGATACAGATCGAGATAATCCAAGCCCAGTTTATTTAAGCTGGTTTCATAGGCAGCAAGCGTTGATTCGTAGCCGAGATCAGCATTCCAAACCTTTGAAGTTACGAAGAGGTCTTCTCTCTTGATATCATTCTCCACAATGGCTTCGTGAATACCTTGTCCTACACTTTTCTCATTCTCGTAAATTGCCGCTGTATCGATACTGCGATAACCATGCTTCACGGCTGATTTTACAGCTTGTACGAGCTCTAATCCTTCCTCTACTTTAAATACGCCGAGTCCGAGCCATGGCATTTTTATACCGTTGTTTAGTGTTGCCGTGTCTTGTAAATGATTGTTCATTTTTTAAAATGCCTCCTGTAACTGTTTTTAAAATAAAAGTCTTCCTGGTGAGATAGTCTATACTTAAGCAGCATTCTCCACTTTAAGCCGTGCTGTATCCTTCTTTTCTAAGGCGCGACTCCAGCCAGTCAAAATGACGGCTAGGAGAACCATGACAGCCCCCACCCAAGGGGTATGGATGAGCCCGATGGAGCTGACTACAATCCCTCCTAAATAGGCACCTATTGCAATGCCCGCGTTAAAAGCGGCAATATTAAGCGCTGAAGCCACATCAATCGCTTTGGGGGTAAATCGTTCTGCCAGCATAACCACATAAACTTGCAGCCCCGGTACGTTCATGAAAGCCAATAGCCCCATGAGAAAGATGGTCAACAAACCAGCCACTTTATAAGGAGCGGTGAACGTTAAAACGACAAGAATCACGAACTGCAAAGCAAACATATAAAATAATGCGTTGATAGGCTTGCGATTAGCTGCTTTGCCTCCAATGACATTACCGATGGCAATGGCTATTCCGTAGATGAGAAGGAGAAGTGCCACTGTTTTTTCCTGAAATCCGGTTATATCATGAAGCAACGGGGATAAATAGGTAAAGACGACAAAGGTGCCCCCGTATCCTAGTGCAGTAATGGCAAAAGCCAGAAGCAATCGTCCATTCGTAACAACTTTAAGCTGCTCTCCAAGCGGTGTTTTAATACCTTTTCGCAGCCCGGAAGGAACCAAAATCATATTCGCTATCAATGCAACTACGCCAACCACAGCGATAGCAATGAAAGCAGCGCGCCAGCCTAATTGCTGCCCGATTAATGTACCCAGAGGAACTCCAGTAACCGTGGCTACGGTAAGTCCTGAAAACATCATCGAGATAGCGCTGGCCCGTCGGTTCTCAGGCACAAGATCGGCTGCAATAGTGGAACCAATGGACATGAATACACCGTGTGAAAACGCAGAAATAACGCGTGCCACCAGCAGTACCCCAATCCCGCTTGCTGAAGCTGCAAGAATATTACCTGTGATGAAAATAATCATGATCCACAGCAGCAGCGTTTTGCGTGAGATGCTTGAGGTTAGAGAGGTTAGGATGGGGGCTCCGAAAGTGACCCCTAATGCATATAAAGTAACGGTTAAACCCGCTGTGGTAATGGATATTTGTAAATCCTGTGCGATAAGGGGCAGCAGCCCTACACTGATAAACTCTGTTGTGCCTATCGCAAAGGCGCTTATGGCTAACGCTAGTAATGCTAGAGTACTTCCCCTTTTATCTAATGTCATTTGTACCACTCCTACAGTATGGTCATCACCGGCCGGTAAGTGCTATTATGAATTATTAGAATAGGTTTGGGAAGTACGCACTCTTAAGTACTATAGGTACTAAAAAGTGCCTATAACCGTAATGGGAGGTATAAGCTGTGGTCAAGAAGAAATACAACATCTCAGTAGAAGCGACGCTGGAAGTCATCGGGGGTAAATGGAAGTGTGTCATTCTTTGTCACTTAACTCATGGGAAGAAAAGAACAAGTGATTTAAAGCGCCTTATGCCTGGGATTACGCAAAAAATGCTGACTCAGCAATTGAGAGAATTAGAGCAGGACGACATCGTTAATCGGATTATTTATAATCAGGTTCCGCCAAAGGTGGAGTATGAGCTAAGCGAATATGGCTGGAGTTTAAAAGCGATATTAGACTCCTTATGTGCTTGGGGCGAAAGACATATTATTAAAGAATACGGGGATAAATTCGCTGTTTTGGAAGATAATATTCTCAATAATAAAACGGAGACAGACCTCGATCTCACGGTTCAATAGGTTTGACTATTTAAGTACTGGACAGGCTGCCGATACAGATCGGCGGTCTTGTTGTGTTACAGAGAGTAGTAATGTTTAGCCATAAAAAAAGTCTCCTATTGTTAGTATTTACCATGCTGTTTATAGTTGAGTTAAGTCCAAAAAAAGCGAGGGATTACTATGAAAGCCATCAAAATCCTAACCCATTCAACGAATCAAGAGGTACGGAAGGGATAATCATTCGAGTTGGAATCCTTCTGTGCCCAATCCTAAACACGGAGGGAATACGTTTATGTCATTTAGTTATTACGGCGAGCTTTGCACGGAGGTCTATGATCTAACGAAGAAAATAGGCCACTCATTTGGCGGAGATGTGGAATATTATCGGGATCGATTGCAATCTTGCAACGGGAAGATTCTTGAAGCCATGGCTGGTTCCGGACGTGTGATCATTCCACTTCTTGAATCAGGACTTCGAGTTGACGGAGTCGACTCGTCTCCCGAAATGTTGGCTTCCTGCCGACAACGCTGCGATGAACGCGGCTTGCTAGTCAATTTGTTTGAAGCCAAGCTGCAAGAGTTATCCTTGCCCGATAAATATGAGGCTATTATCATTCCCGGTGGCTCGTTTTTATTGATTGAGCAGCGCGATGAGTCTATTGCAGCATTAAAGCGGCTATATGACCAGTTGGAGCCTGGTGGACGTCTCTTGCTGGATATCTTTTTACCGAAAAGTCTTGAATTTGAAAAAGGGAAAGTTGGAACATCCACGTATCATTTTCCTAATGGCGATACCATAACAATGGAAAGCAAACGTGTCGAAGTGAATATGTTCGAGCAATACACGATTTCTTATTTCAAATACGAGAAATGGCGTGAAGGGAAGCTGCTTCAGACTGAACTGCAGCGATTTGCTCTGCGCTGGTATGGTATTGAGGAGTTCAGGCTCGTTTTGGAAAGTGTCGGCTTTACTGATGTTGTTATATCCGCTGATTTCGATTACGGCAAGCAACCGACGAATAAGAGTAAATCCTACGTTTACGAAGCTGTAAAAAAGTCTTGAGGACTTGGTATGAAAGGAGGCTGCCGAAGGTTCGGTGGCCTTTTTAATAGAAGGTCACAATTGTATGCAGGAGGAGTGGTAATAGATGAAATTCGAATCATTTCCGATACTAGAAACAGAAAGATTTATTTTGCGTCAAATGACACAAGAAGACGAACAGTCCGTGTACGAACTATTTTCGGATGGTGAAGTTACCAAGGATATGGGAGAAGAGGCCTTCAATAGAATCGAACAAGCTCAAGAACTCATTCATTTCATGAACAGCATGTTTAATAAAAATATAGCCATTCGTTGGGGAATAGTTAAAAAAGATACGAACACCTTGATTGGGACTTGCGGATACAACGGATGGGAGATTCATCGCGGATCACGTGGAGAAATTGCGTACGATCTTCGGAAGATGCATTGGCGCCAAGGTTACATGTCCGAAGTATTGAGACGAGTCATTACGTTTGGGTTCGAGGATATGGGTTTATATCGAATCGAGGCATTTACCAACTTAGACGCTGTTCCATCTATAAAGCTATTGGAGAAATTCGGTTTTCATGAGGATGGGGTATTGCGAGGGTATGCTTCTTTTCATGGGCAATTTGTTGATCAGCGCTGTTTTTCTTTATTAAAGAAGGAATGGGGATAATAATATCCTTACAAGAAACAACTCGTGAAAACTGGTTTAGCGTTAGCCGACTGAAGTGATGAAACTGGCGCCCTTGAAACTACAATGAATGACAGAGGAAGCCATTTATCGAAAGTTACAATCTCTACGTAAGCGGTTGTTCCACTAATTATTGTCTCAAAGTTCCTTTTATCTAGACCTAAGGCGGGGGATGAATCAATTCGTCGGTCCAGTGTGGCATACTAGCGTTCATGGTAAATTAAGTATGCAAATAAAATGAGTAAGAGAAATCACTCAGGATCGATTGGAGAGATATACAATGAAACAAGGAACAGCGAAAGGCAAACTGTTTATCGTGGCAGGGGTAGTCATTCTTTTGGCATTATTTGTGAACGAGCGAGGATTTGCCAAAAATATTTTTTTGTGGAATACGAAGCCTGTACATATAGAGAGATCTGTAAAGGCAGCTGATATTCGCAACCTTCTTGTTGAGACGGGAAGCGCAGATGTGAACGTCATAAGCGGAAATTCTGAGAACATTGAAGTTCGTTTAGATGGAAATGTCAAAAAGGAAACTGCAGATCATGTTCAAATAATAGTAGAGCCTCAATCGGACACATTGAAACTAAAAGTCGAGAATCCGGATGGGTTCCAGCTTGGTATTAACTTCTCGGAACTGAAACTAACCGTAGAACTGCCGAAGAATTTATGGGAAACGGTGAAGGTCCATACCGGCAGCGGGAATGTTGATTTGGAAGAACTGAAAGGGAAGACAGTAGAAATTACCGCAATCAGTGGCGATGTAAATGTGAATGAAATTGAATCGAAGCAAATTACATTACAGGCGAATTCGGGAAATATTGTGACAAAGGATTTCATATCCGAGCATCTGATGTTTCAAACGGGGAGTGGGAATGTGAATCTGTCTAACGGGCAGTCATCGATCAAAGGAGAAACAAAATCAGGCAATATTCAAGTTAAAGTGAAGGATCTGGTTCAAAATATGGATCTTCAAGCTTCGAGCGGTGATGTTAATGTCTATCTGGAGAAGGAACCTAAGTCGTTGATGGTTCAATTTAATGGGGGGTCAGGCAGCGGGGAAATCGACTGGGATGGTATGACAAATAAGGAACGCGGCAAAGATGACCACAAACTGAAGGGCGTTTTCGGGTCAGGGGAGACTAATTTGAATGTTCGTACTGGGTCAGGGAATTTTTTGTTAGGCCAGGATTGAGTCGGTAAATGTTACGAAATGGAGCCTTTGAGGAATTATCTCAAGGGCTTTTCTTATAAGTGCAACAACACAATAAATGGAATAAAAGATGAATAATGGTAAAAATATGATGTATTTTCGCTATAGTCCTTCATACATCCATGCTATAAAATGGATTGAGTTCTTGTTTTACTTTAGAAGTTATAAAGAAAATGGAGGAGGCTGATGCTTGAAAACATGGTAATTGAAAGCGCGGCAATTAGTGATGATAGCAGCTTTCATGAATGGATCAAAAGCAGATTTAAAAGGAGGAATCTAATGTTTTCTAAGAAAAGACTAAAAATATTATTGATGTTAGCCACTGTGAGCACCTTCGTACTGGCCCAGCCCGTCAAGCTTCCCATAGCCTCGGCAGCGTCCTCAAGCTGGGTCAGTGTTGGAAACGACGGAAAGTTAGTGTACCAAACAGATTCGTTAGGCAATAGGATTATGGACTTTTCTTCAGCAGGTTATGGCGGAGGAGGCGTGGCGATACCCGAGGTTCCTGCCATTAGAACCCTGACCCCATCCGGCGGGGATGATACAGACGCTATACAGCATGAAATTGATTTGATCGCCGCTATGCCGCTTGTTAACGGATTCAGAGGGGCACTCTTGCTAGGGCAAGGCACCTTTAACTGCAGTAAGCAAATCAACATTAACGCAAGTGGCATTGTCGTTCGAGGAAGCGGCTCTGGCAATAATGGAACGGTCATATTAATGAATGGAGCTCCATTCCTGCTCTTTAGCCTCTCTGGTTCAGGCTCCTACGCGTTAAGGGGTAGCGTGAACATGACCGATTCTTTCGTGCCATCGGGAACAGATTCATTTAACGTTAGTGACGCTTCCGGGTTCCAGGTAGGTGATACTGTTCTTGTTACTCGAAAAGCTACAAAAGAGTGGATTCACTATATGGGAATGGATACGCTTGTACGTGATGGAAAGCCGCAAACCTGGCTAGCCGAAGGGAGTAAATTCAATACGGATCGCATCATCAAATCTATTGATGGTAACAAAATTACGTTGGATGCTCCTTTAACGGATTCCTTCGATTCCAATTACCTTGGCAGTGTGGTGGGAACTGTTTCCAAATATGTGTTTTCCGGAAGAATATCTCAGGTAGGATTAGAACAAATGAAAATTCAAGCTCCGCCTGGAGTCGAAGCATACAGAGCCGTTTATATGAATGCCATTATCGATTCTTGGGTGCGTAATCTTGTGATCCAAGACGGTGTGAACAACTTTACGATAGACAAGACATCCAAACGGCTAACGGTAGACAACGTTATTATCAATCACACTGTTTCCTCTACAGATGCAGCAGCCCCGGCGGATTTCACCTGCATAGGCACACAAATCCTATTTAATAAATCTCAAACCAATGATCTGCAAGCGGGAGGCAAAGGGTCTTGGTCTTTCGTCACTCAGAGTCAAGGAACGGGTCCAATTGTTTTGTTGAACTTTTCTTCTACAGAGAAAAATGGAGTCGCTCCGCATCAGCGCTGGACTACAGGGATCTTAGTTGATAGCAGCAGCTTTATGAATCCGGGAAATGATGCCTTGGGCATAGCCTTCCAAAATAGAGGGACTTCCGGTTCCGGCCATGGTTGGCCGATGGGATGGTCCGTAGCTTGGAATGTGACTGCACCTAAGCTGTTAGTATCACAGGCACCTGGAACGATGAATTGGTGCATCGGATGCGTAGGCAGTAAATCTTCGTCGAACGACCCTATAGGAGTCTACGATTCCTTCGGGACTAAGGTGACGCCGTCCAGTCTATACTTGACCCAACTCAAGGAACGTTTAGGACCCCAGGCGTTGACGAATATCGGATATACTAATTAGGTTGTACTGTAGATGTAATATGGACCGGTGAAGCGACGGTGAATCAAAGTATTAAGAATAAGGCTCTCTTCGCATCAATTGCGAGAGAGCCGTTTTTGTTGACTGGAAGCTAGCTTTATTGATTATATGTTGGATATATGAGATGGTGATAATGCATATAGTTTAATTTATCTGGAATAAACTTTGAAAGGTAGATCATGAAATGCTTATCTTTATTGCTTATTGGGTTGTCGTAAATATGGTTGGTTTTTTGATGATGGGACACGATAAATCCCAAGCCAAACGAAGAGGGCGTCGGGTTCCTGAGAAGCGTCTATTCACTCTTGCGGCAATTGGGGGTGCACTCGGATCATGGATCGCTATGAGGGTGTATAGACACAAGACCAAACATATGAGTTTCGTGATAGGCATTCCTCTACTCATTGTATTGAATGCTTTCTGCAGTTATTATTTGTATGAATTTTTGTTCATAGAATAATAGCGTTAGCAACATATCATTCTCTTATTATTGTTGAAGGGGACTATTTTTGAGACAATCTATTTTAGAAAATAAGATAGGGACTGGATGTAGACCCATATTTAATACAAAGAGCTAGGATGATGGCCTTGCGTTCTCGTATAAAATATTTCATAGCTGTAATGGTTACTATTATTTTAGGTTTAAGCTCAAGGAAGCTATCAGATCTGCCTGAGTTCATCTCCAACAATGCCGGGGACATGCTGTGGGCAAGTATGGTCTATTTTGGTTTTCGATTTTGGTGCATTCATAGAAAATTATCTTGGGCGGTAGGCTGTAGTGTCGCATTTAGCTTCGCTATTGAATTCAGTCAGCTGTATCAAGCGGAGTGGATCGTGGGACTGAGGAATACTGTAATAGGTGGATTAGTGCTTGGGAAGGGATTTTTGACAGTTGATTTAGTCAGGTATGTCTTTGGTATTGCGATTGCGTATGGTTTGGATGCCTATTGGTTGAGGCGTAAATGGAAGAGATGAGTTTGCAGTTACGAGTGTTAAAATACAGCCGCCGGCTCTCATAGCGAAGCGGCCGTGAATTTTAATTCCATAAACTGTAGTTTCGTATTTAGCTAACGATGATCCCGAATTCCAGTGCTTTCTGGACGGCTTCTTCCTTGTTGCGTACTCCTAGCTTGATATAGGCAGAGGAGGCGTAGTTTCTGACCGTGCCGTCTGATAAATACAGCTTGGACGCTATCGTCTTGTATCGGAACCCCTTGGCAACAAGCTGTAATATTTCTATTTCCCTGTCCGTTAGGTCATAGTTGGCTGCGGCTTTGGATTGCGGCGATTCAATGCTCTCATCGAGCTTCTCGAATATTTTATGGGACATCCCCTGACCGATTAACGTGCCTCCACGGTGAATAAGCCGAATCGTTTCGGCCAGCTCGAGCGGTTCGGCCGATTTAAGCAGGAAGCCGTCTGCACCATTACGAAGCAAGTCTAACGCTTGCTCCGTGTCTTGAAACGTTGTTAGAATCAATATGCGGATATGCGGCCATTGCTGCTTGATCCTTTTGGTTGCCTCGGCTCCGCCCATGCGCGGCATATCCAAATCCATAAGCACTACGTGGGGCTGATGGCGTCCGCACAGATCGACGGCTTGTTCACCATTCTCGGCCAAATCGGCTACATTCAAATCCTGGTACTTGTCGAGCAGCGTCCGCAGACTTTCCCGAATCAACGGCTGGTCGTCGACGATCAACAGACGAATAAGCTCATCTGCCATCTCCGTTTGTCGCGGCAAAGTGCAAACGACAAGCGTCCCATCTCCTGGCTTCGTATAGACGGAGATTTGTCCTTGCAAATTCATCGCTCGTTCCTTCATCGCGTTCATGCCGAAGCCCTCCCGCCACTCTTCCATCCCTCTTCCGTTATCCTGTACTTCCAGCCTCGTATATGGCTGCTCGAATTGCAGAGAAACGGTAATTTCTGTTGCCTGACCGTGACGAACCGCATTCGTAAGTGACTCCTGCAAGCAGCGGATGAACGCCATCTTCGCTTGACGGGACAGCTGGTGTTCCTCACCGAACACCCGAAGGCTTACATCGACCCGGGCATGTTCCCGAAATTCCTCCACAAGCTTTTGCAGAGACCCGACTAAGGAAAGCGACTGCTGCGGAGATTCCATTTGATGCAAGTAGTCTCTCACATCCTCAATGCTTTTGCGGCCCAGCTCAAGCAAGGAATCCAGCCTCTGTTTACCGGTTTCGGTAGCAAGCTCGGAGCGCAGTGTTTCCATTCCCATGATAATGGAAGTATAAGCATGACCGACCGTATCGTGGAGTTCCCTAGACAGCCTGTTTCGTTCTTCTGCCAGTGTAATGCGCTCGATTTGGGACATATATTGCTCAAGCACCGCATTTTGCTTGCGGATCGTTTCATTTTGCCTATGATTGACGATCAATAAATGAAATGTGAATCCCATCACATAAGCAAGTCCGTGGTAGGTGACCATGACCCAATAGCTATTGCTTGGCTCAAGGGCATAGAAAATACCAGGTATTATAAAGACGGTTGCCGGAGCTGTCCAACGATAGGATGGATGAGCGCTGTTCGCCGCGATAAGAAACGCGGATAAGAGAAATGAAGGGAATGCTTCTGGAAACAGCGCGGTTAAATATGTGCATAGTCCTCCATATAGGAGTATTTCCGTAAACAAATAATATTTGTAGTTGAGCATCAAGCAAACCCACGGAATGGAGAAGGCGGCAATCTCCCAAAAAATAACGCTCCAAAGTGGCAGCGTTAGACCTTCCTGAAAACTGATTGTCGTGAGGATGAGCGAAACGCTCGTCATAAGGCGGAGCGCAAGCATAATCCAGTCATACCAAAACCACTGTTTAACCATATCCAACAAGTTCCTTCAACCCCTAAGCAGCTTTCTGATTTGTTTCCTATAGTATTATAGTCCAAACCTTCGCGCGGTGTCATATTTGCTAGTTCATGCTGCGGCACCTTACACAAAGGCGGGAAACAATCAGCTATCGGTTTAGCTGCCGAATCATGCTGGCCGTATATCCTCCGATTGTTTTCGCCAAAGCATCAGTAAGCTTGAAGCTTATTGCGGCAAGCAGCGCTCCCACAGCCATTACAAGGAGTGATTTCGCAAAAGTGTCTACCTGCATGAAAATGACATTCATTTCAATGAATCGATACAAAAGAGGTGCCAACAGGAAGGCAAGCGGTACTAAATAGAGAACGGCTGCGCTGACGAGACTGACGAGTCCGATCACGAACTTCTGCATTAACCAAAAGACGGCAGACCAGTTGCGGCGATCCGTTAGCTCTAATTTGGCTTGAGCCCAGACCGATGCTTCGGTTGTTACTTTTCTGTCGTAAGGGGCCGTCGTAATATCGGTATAAATCTTGGTCTGCGTACGCTCGAACTGGATGAAGGTTGTAGTAGTTCGCAATACGCGCGTAACTAGTGGGATGCCGATTACCGTAAATGAAAGACTTAAACTGAACGACAGAGCTACCATGTAAAAACAAAAGTAAAACAATCCTGTTATGAAAGTGAATAATAAAAAATAACCATTTTGGATGAAACCTGATTTCATGAGGCTCATCGCTCCTCTCCATATAATATCTGCATCGTACGGCTTCTAGCGTCACTCGCACCAGTGTAAAAATGTCATATGACATTTGGGGCATGTACTATAGAACCTATGACAAAATGCAGCTTGCCGGTGTGACATTCATATTGCGATACTAATGCTTGCAATGCTAGTGCTTGATGTATTCTTGCAGCGAGAATTTTGACGGTTATTTGACGGTTTGTAGATTGGGTTAATTATCTGGCGCTGCACTTGGTGAACCGGTACGTTCATTAGGTACGGTGCTGCATTACTATCAAGTCAGGAGATGGGGTTTGATGATAAGCATATTTTTCAGCACTGGCGTAACGGCTTTACTGTTTGGTGCGACTTTCTCAGGAGGGTGTAAGGCTGAAGAAAAAAAAGCGGAAGAGGGGATGACATCAGTCACAAATGGAAGTGCGAATCAACCGCTGCACGTTAAGGAAGTTAAGGAGCTCGATCTCTAAAGCTCAGCAAGTAAGGAAAAACCACAGTCGGTATTGCGACGGGACTGTACCCCGGTTGTGAGACATTGAACAAAACATCTTGCCATATTACGAAAACCAGTCGTCGGAAATGAAGGGGCGACTGGTTATTTAACATTGCCAACAATAAAGGCGATGTTGTCAGCACCTCATAGTACGAACGGGCAATTCTCTATTATAAAAACTTTCCATACACACGAAAATACAAAATATGGTAAATTTAAATCGAGCGCTTGAATAGCTCTCATTAGGGGAGAATGTACTGGTAGAAAGGCTAAGGTGAAGCTATGGAAGAATTAATCGTTCACATAAGAAGAAAAGCTAAGGAATTATTGAATGCAGAAGTTGAATATGTTGAAAAATTTGAGAACGTTCCTAATAATTCAGTGTTTAAAATTTTAGTAGATCGCAAATTTTATATTTTTAAACTATATAAGAAGAGAACCTGGCCCGAAGACGGAAAACTCATTTTTATAAATCATAAATTAATCGAAAATCATATTGGCTGTGCGAAGATTATTACATTCGACAGAAACGATTCATATTTTCAGACCGGATTTCTGATTGAGGAATACCTACCCGGAGTAAATGCAGATCCTATTGTTTTCGATTTGAAATCGGGAAAAGAGTTTTATAAAAAATTAGCACTGTTGGTATCTAAAATACATAGGATACACATTGAAAACTACGGGTACATTGGTAGTGGCGTGGCTGGTTATATTTCATTTATTGATTTTATGAATGATAAATATGATGAGATTACGAATGCTTTGATAAACAAGCAGTTATTCGATAAAAACAGCTTATTGGAAATAAAGAAACCGGTCATTGACAGACTTCGTTTATGCGAAAGCCTTCCATCTGTATTAAATCATGGTGATCTATCAACAAAAAACGTAATGATCGATGAGGAGGGCGAGCTTACTTTAATAGATTGGGATGACGCAATGTCATACAACTGGATAGCTGACATATCGAGAATGACCTACTGGATGAAATTTAAGTACAATGATTATGAATATGAATTGTACAGAAATACATTTATGGAGCATTATTCAACCGAGAGTACAAAAAGTGATTACGATACTTTTGAAAACCTATTTCATGTATGGATCGGTTTGGATCATCTGAATTATTATTCTAATGCTAATAACCCTCTTTATGAGAACTCAATGGCATACTTTAAAGAAACGGTAGAAAGGCTTAACTTTATCCCATTCCCGGCTACTTATTTATCCAATTGGAACAATTCATCGACAGCCAACTAATGCTGATTTCTTTAAAGCCTATAGGACAGGGGATCGGATACAGTAAAATATGTCTCTGGTCCCTAGGATTGTAACTATTCACAGGTATAATTACACTGAACTGTAAATTAGAAGAGAAACATAGTTTTATTCAATTAAACGCAATGGAGAGGATATCAAAATGAATAAAAAAGTGGTAGCAATGGTTCTAGGAACATCCCTGATGCTTAACGCAGGTGCATTGGCATTTGCCGCAACGAATCTCGAAGAAATCAAAGCTTATCTGAACCACGATTTGAAAGTAAAAGTAGACGGCAAGCCGGTACAACTGCAGGATGAGCAAGGGAAAGTCGTTGAACCCATTACATATGAGGGGAATACTTACTTGCCGGTTCGCGCCATTGCCAATGCTTTGGGGGTAGGTGTCGATTATGATTCCAGCTCGAGCACGGTCCTGCTTGGAGTTAAGGCAGAAGGCGTTGCGGTTTCAACGGAAAAATTCGATAACACGTACCTTTCTAAAGACAAAAATGACACCACCTATAAAGGAACTGATTATAAAGAAGTCTTGATTAATAAAGAAAGTGCGGGAAGCTTCATACTCTCTCCTAACAAAAAATATTCCAAGCTAAGCTTGCAAGTCGCAGCTCTCGGCAAAGATATTGAAAGTATCGAGATCAAGGACACCGATTCGTTCGCGACATTAAAGAAAGAGTCGGTTTCTATTAACGACGGATTAAAGACAATTGAAGTCGATATCGCTGGCTATAAAGATATTTATGTCAATATTGAGACTAAATCCGGCGGCGGCTTCTTGATTCCGCTGACCTCCTCGACTTATAAATAACAAACCCTAACAAGCTGGTTGAGTGAAGGGCGAGCATTAAAACAACCAGAACTAGTTTCAAAGCCGTTTATTAGCGTGTTTATAGTAATAGTAATACTTCTATTAGCATGAGAAAAGAAATTATCTCGCTAACCATTACTGATACGGATATGATAGTTGAGGGGCTAGCTTCGCGGCAGCTCCTCTTTTGTTTATTAAAGTAATGGCCAGGTTTGTTCAATTACTCAACGCCCTTGATTTAATAATAATATCCTGAGTATTTAACGAAAATACTTCAAAGAAATTAGGGGATAGTCGATAGGAATAAAATTACAAATGATACATAACAAAATAAATATCCATGTCGGAATCTTCAGTATTGTCCCCACACACACATGGAGTGGGATCTTCATGTGTTAATCATTGGTCATATTTTGCTCTCAGGCGCTTTATATCTTCTCTTGGTGGAAAACCAAACATTCGGGAATATTCACGACTGAACTGAGATGGACTTTCATAGCCTACATGGAATGCGACATCAGCAGCATCTGTTGACTCAGACAATAACAGGCGTCGGGCTTCCTGTAGTCTCAGTTGCTTTTGAAACTGAATAGGGCTCATAGCGGTTACCTCTTTAAAGTACCTATGAAGTGAAGCAGCACTCATATTCGCTATTTCCGCAAGCTCCTCAATCCTAAAAGACTTATCATAGTTATTCTTTATTTGTTCGATAACGTTTCTGATCCGGTTGGTAGAGCTTCCCTCTATTGCAATTTGTTCCAGTGTACCCCCATGCTGCCCTTGCAGAACCTTATAGAGAATTTCCTTCGTAAACAGAGGAGCAAGTACCGGAATATCCTTCGGGTTGTCTAACAAACGAGCTAATCTGATTACCGCATCCAACATAGATAACTCTATAGGGCTGACAAACATGGCTCGCTTAGCATTCTCTTTCTTTCCGCCACGAATTTCAGAATCACGTAAAACCTCTAAGATTTGACTCGGTGTAAATACAAGATTGAGAGCCAAATACGGAATATCGGAAGAAGCTTCTATAACTTGTCCGATAACCGGCAGGTCAACCGATGCAACAAGGTAATCGGCAGGACTGTACCTAAAGCGCTCCTGTGCCAGCCATACTTCCTTTGCGCCTTGAACGATAATGCATAAGGAAGGCTTGTAAACACTGTGCTTTGGACCGGTAACATTAGAGCGGCGAATAAAAAATAAAGATGGAATCGCAGTCGCGTTAACACCCTCTTGGCCTGAATAACGGTCTATAAGTTTGGCAAGCTCGTCCTGCTGTTTATATATGGATTCAGCCATAAGATTCTCCTTGCTCCCTCATTTTAATAGTCCCATTATAATGCATATTCATCTGTCGTGTAAGTCGTTGTGAGAGGATTAGGCAATCATTTGCGATAAATTGGATATCGGTCGTTTTATTATTTGCTGCATACTTAGATAGAACACAATGATCAACACTAGGAATTAAAATATCACCAATAAAATGAAGATCAATAATGCCAAAGCGTACATTGGGAAAAAATGGACTAGAAGCTATTGCTAGAGGACCCGGTTGCTTGGGCATAAGTTCCAGTTTTGACGAACGAAAAGCTCACACTCAGCAGAGAGGAGAAATTAGGATGAAAATTCGTTCTCTTGGAAGGACAGGCTTAAAAGTAACGAATTTGTGTCTGGGTACCATGACTTTCGGTAACCAAGCGGACAAAAATATCTCGTTCGAGATTCTCAACAAGGCATTTGATGCTGGAGTCAATTTTATCGACACAGCAGATGTATATCCGATCGGGAGGTCATCGTATGAAATCGCCGGTGCAACTGAATCGATTATTGGGGAATGGTTAGAGGGTAAACGAGACAAAGTCGTTCTCGCAACAAAGTGTTTTGGAGTGATGGGACCTGGTGCCAATGACAAGGGATTAAGCAGGAAGCACATCATAGCAGCCGTGGAGGATAGTCTTCGCCGCTTAAAAACGGACTATATCGACCTCTATCAAGCACATCAATTCGACGATAGCACCCCCGTGGATGAAACGTTGCGTGCGTTTGATGATCTCATTGAACAAGGTAAAGTACGCTACATAGGTGTATCCAATTGGCGTGCTTGGCAAGTAGCTAAGGCAAACGGAATTGCAAACAGAAAAAAATTACGCCCGAATCGTGAGCGTTCAGCCTCGCTACAATCTGTTATTTCGGATGATCGAGGACGACTTGGTTCCAATGGCACTGGATGAAGGGCTTGGTATTATCAGCTACAACCCGCTTGCGGGTGGTTTGTTAACGGGACGCTACAGCAAAAACGCTAGTATTGAAGAAGGGACTCGCTTCGGACTTGGAAACAATGCTGGTAAATTGTATCAGGAGCGCTATTGGCAAGAGGCGAACTTTGATGCTGTTAAAAGATACCAGTCCTGGTGCCAGGAGTATAACTATGATCCGACCACAACAGCTGTGCGTTGGGTTACACATCAACCAGGAATCACCTCCGCTATCATTGGTGCGAGTCATCCAGAGCAATTGGATGCTAGTCTGCGTGCTGCTGATCTGGGTGAATTAACTCAACAGGAATTGGAATGGCTCGATGGGCTGTGGTTCTCATTGCCTCGTCGTAGAGAGTTTAGCTAAGAATAACTCAGAGGGTGACCTTGAAATGAAAGAAGGGAAATTCAATGTCAGATTCAAAAGAACTTTCTGTCGCACAGAAAAAGTATGGAGATATTGCACCAAAGATAGCTGAATTAACCGATGATGTCTTATTTGGAGATGTGTGGAAGCGTGAGGAGCTTTCTCCACGTGACCGCTGTTTAATTACCGTATCTAGCTTAATTACTGGCGGTAATACGCAACAACTGAAATCCCATTTAAATTTAGCAAAACAAAATGGACTTTCGGAAGAAGAATTAATCGAGGCAATGACACATCTTGCTTTTTATGCTGGTTGGCCGAAGGCAATGTCAGCCATTACGGTTGCAAAAGAATTGTTTTCGAAAGCTGAATAAAAATAACGAAAGGACGACATTCTATATGTCTAATATTCTAGGTAAAGTTGTTATTATTACGGGCGCTTCTAGTGGAATTGGAGAAGCGACCGCAAAAGAGCTTGCATCTCTCGGTTTCCTAATAGGGGCCCTTACTCCTCCACAGCTTAGTTTTACTTTATGGAAAAGTGTCGGCTGATTACTTACTGCCCCTTGCTCAAAGTAGATAGAAAGGTTTATTCTAACTACAGTATTCACACCAAGTTGTGAAAGAGGAGGGGACGCAATGAGCTGTCGTCTTGCATTTTACAGTCCGGAATGGGATTCCACTATTCGAGGCTTTACGCTGGATGAGGAGCAAAAAAACTTTGTTGCTTTGCCAAGCGCCATTATCGATTTGTCTTTGGAGGATCGGGATCGTTATCCGGTCGTTATCCTTTTGGAGGAAGAGCCTGTAGGATTTTTTGTTTTGCATCATAGTGAAGAATTTCGGACTTTAGCCGGTAATAAAGATGCCCTATTATTGCGTGCTTTTTCTATCGACAGGAACCATCAAGGCAAAGGCTTGGCAAGCAAGGCGATGAATCAATTGCCTGAGTTGGTTCTAAATCATTTTCCTCAAGTGAATGAGGTTGTTCTTGCCGTTAATGAAAGTAATTCGCTGGCAAAGCGATTATATGAGAAGTCTGGCTTTCATTATAAAGGAATCAACCGAGCGGGCAGGAGCGGGAATGAGTTCATTATGCATTATTCGCTTCATCATGCTTAGTTTCGACTGTCATGCTGTTGTGCCTCTTCGGAGGCTTTTTTTGCTTTTTAGCCTATTTCAATTTAAGGATAGGTATGTTACATTATGAAGTAAATAATTCTACTTTATATATTTATAGGAGAATATAATTCATTAAAGGAGGCTTTGAAAGCAACGATGACGGAATTGCTGCAGTTCGAGGATTTGGTTAAGCAAAAATTTAACGGATTATCTGCAGGTCAAAAAAAAGTGGCGGAGTATATTCTGCAGCATCTAGAGAAAGCGAGCTACGATACGATCGCCAAGATTAGCAGAGACACGGAAGTTAGCGAGACGACGGTTATACGTCTGTCTTATGCATTAGGATTCAATAGCTTTTCCGAGATGCAGAAAGGAATCCGCAAACAAATATTGGATCAAAATCAGCTGGCCGCTCAGCAAGATGCGGGTGAGGCGATAGGAACTGGAAATCCGTACGCAAAAATCATTGAGCAGGATATTCACATTCTCAAACAAACCTTGGCTCAGCTAGATTTGGATCACATGGATAAAGTGATCGATCACCTCATTCAAGCGGATACGGTGCATGTGGTTGGAGGCCGTTCCTCCTACGCAGCCGCAAGCTGGTTCGCGATGATGCTTGGAAATTTGCGGGATAATGTGAAGCTGATTTCTTCTAACGGGGATGTGCTGGAAGGCCTGGCGAATTTGACGAACCAATCGGTGGTGGTCGCCATTTCATTTCCTCGTTATGCGAGGGAGACCCATAAATATGCAAAGACGGCTCAGGTGCAGGGGGCGACACTTATATCAGTTACCGATAACAAGCTTTCTCCTATAGGCTGCATCTCAAGCTACACCTTACTGACAAATACAAATAAGGATGAGACGGGACTTAATTCCATTGCACCCGTCGTTAGCCTTTTAAACTTGGTCGTAGTGGGGATGCGTATGAAGGATCATACCCGAATTATGAGCAGGCTTCAGAAGCTGGAGGAGCTTTATTCCGCTTATGATATTTTGTTCGAGTAAGGTGGTGGGGTGTGAGATCCATTGTCTTGTCGCCATGGTGGAGTATAGCTTTGTTAATACTGTTGGTAGTAGGGGGAGCGGGATGCAGCAGGATCATAGACGACGGTGCAAGCCTGTCGGTTGAATCCAGGGAGCCGGAGCAGAACCCTTTGCGAACAGGCGTCATTCAGCTGCGCTATTTGCAGAATGATCCGAACCAACCGTACTACGTATACAAACCGGCTTCAGCTAAGCAAGATAGTCCAATGTTCGTGACTGTGCATGGGACCTCTCGGGATGCCAAACTGCATGCGGAGAAATTTGCCCCTTTTGCGGATGCCTATGGGGTCGTGCTGATAGCTCCACTTTTTTCTGAAGAGCGTGCGCCGAACTATCAGCAGCTGGGTGGTAAAGGCAAGCAAGTGCGAGCAGATCGGCAGCTTGACCTTATCGTAGAGGAAACAGGCCGCATAACGAGTGCGAGTACGAAACAGCTCTACCTGTTCGGTTACTCCGGAGGCGGACAATTTGCTCATCGGTATGCGATGGCACATCCTGAGCGGATTGCTAGGCTAGTGGTTGGTGCAGCAGGCTGGTACACGTTCCCTGATAGGTCGCTGTCATATCCGCAGGGAATACGGGAGGGGATCCCCGATATGCCTGATTTGCTGTTGGACCCGATGAAATTTTTAAGCATTCCAACGCTCGTGCTGGTTGGCGAGCGGGATACGAATCATGGAGATGCTCTAGAGCAATCACCGGATATTGACGCCCAGCAAGGGGGCAATAGGGTAGAGCGAGGACAAAGATGGGTAGAAGCAATGAACGAAGCTGCCAAATCGAAAGCGCTTACTAATGTGTTTTTATTTAAGCTTATTCCGAATTCCGCTCATAATTTCGCGCAATGTATGGATAGAGGACGAATGGGTACGTCCGTGTTTGAATTTCTGTTCAAAGAATAAGTTCATTAGGGGGAGCGATATGAAAGTACATGAGATGAACAAAAGTAAGGCCGCGGTATGCTTGATCGCCATAACGGTATTAGGGCAGGTTCTTATCGGCTGCAATAAAAGCGATGGTAACACGGTAACCACCACCGGGCAGGACCCGACTGTGATCAATGAGCCGGTAACGTTAACGGTAGCTCCGATCGTTATTTCTATAACAGATGAAGATTTTCAGACTTTGCTAGTAGACCCCGTCAAGAAGGTTCATCCTAATATTAAGCTGGAACTGATCAAGCCGGGCAAAGGGACCAATATAGAGGATCTTATTGCAGCAGGCAGTCCCCCTGATCTAATTCTAACCTGGAACGGTCGTCTCTTGTTTACCAAAGAGATGGGCTTGCTTGAGGATGTAACTCCGCTGCTTAACAAGCATAAAGTAGACCTCGATCGGTTCAATCCCGATGCAATCAGTGCAATTCGTATGGTGTCCGATAGCAATGAATTATACGCGCTTCCGTTTGCTCTACAGCATTATGCGCTATATTATAATAAAGATATATTCGATAAATTCGGCGTCCCGTATCCCAAGGATGGCATGACCTGGGATGATACCGTGGAACTGGCCAAAAAGGTGACGCGCTCCGAGGGAGGTGTTGATTATCGCGGGCTTGGCATTCAAAATTTGGCGTCGCTTCATTATCCGTTATCTTTAGGCGCCGTGGATGCCAAGACGAACAAAGCGATAGTAAACAACGATCAATGGAAGCGGGTTTTCGAGCTTGGCAGAAACATATACTCCATTAATGGGAACACACCCGCCAAATTTTTCAACAACGACGACGATGTATTTACTAAAAATAAAAACATTGCTATGCTGACAGCCGTCAACATGATTCCTCGTCTGTTGGAGGCGGAGAAAGCGAACAGCGATATGAACTGGGACGTCGCTCAGTATCCAAGCTTTCCTGAACGGCCAAATACGTATGCTATGATGAATACTCATGTCATTGCCGTTACCAAGTCAAGCGCCCATAAGGACGCCGCAATCGAAGTTATGAAGACGCTTACTTCAGATGAGGTGCAAAGAATATCGGCAGCCAAAACCGCCCGCTTGACCGCACTGAAAAATCCGGACATCATTAAAGCGTTTGGTACAGAAATTCCATCGCTCAAGGGCAAGCATGTGGACAGTATTTTCAAAAGTAAAGCTGCCCCTGCTGTTATCATGTCGGAGTATCTAGGGAAGGCTACGACGATTCTGCGAGATGAATTTACGCTGTATCAGGGTGGTAGCAAGGACGTCAACACTGCGCTTCGAGATTCTGAAGAAAAAATTAATAAGATGATACAAACCGACATCAAAAAATAACCAGAAGAAGGAAGAATGTGCATGATACAAGGTGAATTGATGGAACGAACTTTGAAGACCGATCCGCTTCTTTCTTATTATCTTTATGTTCCTAAAGGAATAGAATCGGGGGCCCCAATATTTATAACGGTTCATGGCATTTCCAGAAACGCGGCTGAACATGCTAATCGGTTGGCTCCGTTCGCAGAGCAGTATGGGGTTGTGCTTGTCGCCCCAATGTATGACAAGTCGCGATTTCCCGATTACAATTGCCTTGGACGCGAGGGCCAGGGGGAACGTTCAGACCGTGCCTTGGATAGGATCCTTGAAGAGGTTGGAGCATTAACAGAGGCTGCTACGGACAAAGTCTACTTATTCGGTTACTCTGGTGGTGGTCAATTTGCCCACCGATATGCATTGGCCTATCCCGAGAGAGTGGAGTGTTTAGTTGTTGGGGCGGCTGGATGGTATACGTTTCCTGATCATTCTTTTGAATACCCGCAAGGTATCGGCTCCTTCCCAGGCTTGGAAGATGTGGAGATGGACCCGGATCGCTTCTTGAACATTCCAACCTGTGTTTTGGTCGGTGAAGCCGATACAGAGCGTGGCACCTCATTAAACCAAGATGCTGCAGTAGATGCTCAGCAAGGGTTGAATAGAGTTGAAAGAGGCTTGAGTTGGCTAACCGCCATTCGTGCAGCTGCGCATCAACGTGGTTTGGATACACGGTATCATTACGAAACCTTGCCCCAATCCACGCATAGCTTCGCGCGTTGTATGACTAAAGGCGGATTGGGTCATCGGGTGTTTGAATTTATGTTTGGCAAAAACTTCTATGAAATAACCAAGTAGTAACAGAATATGGAAGGACATTTACTTGAGACGTCGAAAGCTTTGAAAAAAGTTCTCGGCGTTTTTGTTGTGTCCATAACTTCAATTGGCATCTATATAGTTAAGGGGAACAGGAGGTGACGCTAGATGAAGCCCCGTGATAAGAACATGGAGCATGGGGAGCAGCTGCTCGACGATGCAGAAATCGCGGATCGAGCCCGTATGGGCGATATGGAAGCGTTCGGAGAGCTGATTCAACGCCACAGAGACCAAGCGGTTGGCTGGGCGAAGAAGATGGCTCAGGATAGCGGCTTGGCAGAGGATATTACACAAGAAGCTTTCATAAAAGCGTTTCTGCATGTCGGAAGGCTTGTACATCCGGACCGATTCGTGATGTGGCTGAGGCAAATTGTGAAAAACGAGGCTCATATGAAGCTTCGAAGAGGAGGACCGTATGGCAGGGAAATGCCGATCTCTAGTTTAGTCATCGGTAAGGAGCATAGCGATCCTGATTCTCAGGCTGATGTGCTGGAACGGTTGATTGCCCGAAGGAATGATGAACATCCAGCTGATGCAGAGCCACAGCGAGCACTGCTGCGAAAGGAATGGCTTCACTTGTTCCGCAGCCTGCTGCCCTGCTTGAATGAACGGGAACGTGGGATGTTTGACGCCTATTTTTTCATGCAGCTATCAGCGGGCGAAGTGGCTGAACGGTTCGGAACGACATCAGGCAGCGTTCATACTTACCTATACCGATCCAAAGCGAAGATACAGAAAAGAGCGCTTGAAGACGGTCAACCATTCGGATTAACCTCTACTGCTGCGGTGCTTCGTAAAAACTCCTTGTCCATGCCTACAGGCGTTCTTGATGTTAAGGTAACTTATGTGGACAGAATGAGCAAACTGCTTCGTGCTCGAGGCGAGGGTGCGACAGCAGCAGATTTGATGGGGAGAAGCGGTCATGCATTTCGCCTTAAAATTTCCAAGCAAAATACGTATGCCGACGGTATTTTTCTATTCGATTGGAAGCAGGAAATTAGCAAGCTCGTAAGAGAATATGGATACGAAGCTGTCTATTTGACAGGCCAACTGGAAGGAACGCCTGTACCTATTCATCAGGTTGCCATGCTGTTCGAGGTGGTATCGGCCGACGAGCCACCTGTCATGCAGTTTATAAGGCGGTTTGTTGATTGCGGCTGTCCGGTGCTGTTTTTCGATACGTATGTCAAACGCCCGTATGTGTATGAATGGAATTTGATTTACAGCTACAACGATTTGGATCGGACTGTAGAGCTGACGGACATCACGCCGCCTTACCGGAAAACGTTGACTTATGAGGAACTGTCCGCATCTCCGCTTCGATTTTTTTGCGGATTACAGAAGACGGGCCGCATTGTAAAAGAAAGTGATTTAGGTCAACTACTGCAAATTGTTGTTAGGCAAGCGCGTGAAAACGAGAATGACGAGCATATATGCGGAATTAGAGCTTATGACCAATGGATTCGCCATCTGGAAAGCGGTCCACGCCTGGCTAATCCTTATGGTCATCGTTATTTGGCTCATACCTGCTCCAATGCCAGAGCTTTTGCAGGCCGATTTGTGCGATCATTAGCCACGAACAGACATGAGGAAGTCGTACTTGAGGATGCGGCTGCGTTATACGACGAGGCAGCAGGTTACTTAAAGCAAATAAGCGCAGCCGCTCCGCTTCTAGGTGAGTACGAATGGACGGCCGATACTTTGAGGGATGCATCAGAATGGCTGGGTCAAGCACAACAGGCGGAGGAGCAAGCTGTACGGATGTTAGAAGAGTACATCCAACTATTGAAGTTAAAAAATACGAAGCAGGGGGATTTAGAATGAGCGGAACAAAGCTGCTGACAGTCATTACACAAGCTAATGGGAAAAGCTTGGAAGCCTTGCACCAAAAGGCAGATAGGTTCGTGGCTGAGAATGATGGCATTGAGGTGCAAATTGAACAGGCTAACGGAAATTTCAATGTATTGAACAAAATCAAGAGCGGTGAACCTGCGGATGTGATCCACTTATCGGAAAGTGTGTTTGGTCCCTATTTACGGCAAGGACTTATCATCGATCTGATGCCTTATTTGCAGCAGGATACTCGTCTTACCCTAGATGATTTCTATGGCGGAGCTATTGCCGGACCGACCGATGACGATAAACTGGCGGCGCTTCCCGTAGATATCGCAGTTCCGCTTATTTATTATCGCAAGAAAGCATTCAAGGAAGCGGGAATAGAGGAGCCGCATAATGGCTGGACGTTCGAGCAATTTATTGAGATCGCTAGCCGATTGACTACGGATAAGCAGTATGGGCTGAGACTCGGTGTCGATATCGAGTGGTTTGAGCCGTTTGTCAAGCGAAGCGGCGGAGCTTACTTTTCAGCTGATGGAAGTACGTCACGAGGGTATGTGGATGGAGAAGCAACGGCTTCGGCATTGCAGATGATTGTCGACTGGTTCCGGGTACACCATTTGGCTCCGATGCCGGGGACTGTTGGAGAAGGGGATAAGGCTTTTACGGAGCAGTTTGCTATGGTTTATGATTTTTCATGGTGGATTCCTTTCTTGATGAGTCAGCGTAAGGATGAGTACGGTGCGGTTGGCTTGCCTCTATCGGCAAATGGGAAGGATACGAACATGATGTACATGGGAGGATACGGCATTTCATCCGGTTGCATTCATCCCGAAGCGGCATGGGAGTTGTTGAAGGAGTTGTCCGTTCCGGAAATGGGCTCTCCGTTAAGTCAGCTGCCTGCTGCAAAATCAACTGCCCTTAGACTCAGCACTGAAAACAATCCATTCCTGAAACTCGCTCTTTCCGAGCTGGATAAAGCATCTAGGAGCGCTTTCTACGTAAGTCAAAAGTGGAACGCTAATCGGCAGCTCGTTAAACAGGATTTGATGAATTGGATTACAGAAGGTACGGAAATCCGTCCTTCGCTCAGCAAATGGGCGCAAGCTATCGGGTAAAAGAGATTAAAACGGAGCTGCAACAAGGAGATATTGTAAACCGTCTATCGTATTAGAAAGGGCGGTGCGGTATGAAGTTAACAAAATGGTGGATACCTGTTCTTATCATTTTATCGTTTCTAGTGGGCTATTACGTTCGCGGGTTAACGAGTAACCAAGGCTTCGGACATCAATGGATCCGAGCGGCGGAGCCTCCACTACCGGGCATTCGAGTCAATGAGAAGCAAGTTCCAGTTTTGCAAGGCACTTACTCATGGTGTAGCGGTGCACTTTTTAATGCAAGTTGTAAGGTGGTAGATATGATTCCGCCAGCCGAAATCATAAAGGAGAAAGGAGTCCAGCCAGTCGTTGTCCCTCCTAATACAATGATTACGACGATAGCTCCTCCTGGAATAAAGTCATTTACGCTAACCCGTAATGATAACAAGGACAATAGTGATCCTTACCAAACCCCCGCAGAAAAAGGTATTTACATGTATAGCATCCATTGTGAATGGTTCGCGGATCAAGGAAATGCACAATTTTACTTTACTATAGAAGTTCAATGAGCGGACGGAAGACGGGATGTTGGCGGTTTGTCCTGATACCTGGATTCCCGCGGTAAGCGGCACGATCCGGTTGGATCTTTAAACAAAAAAGCACGCCAGCATTTGGTGTGGAGTCTGTCGAGAAATCTTCTTCTCTGGAAATATGCTATATAAGGAGGTGGGGTATGCCTTGGAGGAGTTTACGTCCGCCTTTGAAATTCGTGAATATACTGCTAATTCTAATCAAATTCACGGGTTTCAACAGCGGCTGGAGGGGCATGCCCCACTGGAGTTCAGTAGGTGTTATCCTCTAAAGACCGTAAAGCATTTGAGCACGAACAAAGTCTACGGGTCCATCCACAGGTATCTCTAGGAAATAGTCCAACTGCCATTTTTGAGTTTTCTGAGCCTGACGGCTCGTAGGCTGGTCCCAGGCAGGGTAAACTCGTATGCCTCTTTTGCCGCCGCTGCCTTTATTGGATACAATATCCTGATCACATAATACAGATTTAGGAAATATAAACTGACCAAAGCTATTGCCTTTGCGTGTACTAATAACGAAGAAATCAATTGGATCTGATACATCATAGGGTTGGGTTGGTCCATCTCCAATGCGTTCCCATAAAGTTACAAATTGCCCAACCTTGGTAGGAGTGATTTTTGCAACACGAAATCTAATAGAGAGAGCATTCAAATGAAATACATAGGCCCCATAGTCGGCATTTTGTACTTCTGAGAGTGGTCGAGAGCATTCCAACCCGCACGGGTTATATACAAGCTCCTTAGTGGCCAGTAGGTCACTATGAATGTAATCTGAAGAATTCCAAGCATTTGGATCGCTAGCTTCTGCAATGTTTCGTATGTTTGGATCCATTTAATCAAATCCCCCCAAAAGTAAGTCCAATGCAGCTATTTGTTGCTGCTCTGAATCTTCATCCATCTTAATGTAACTGTAGCTAGTTCACAAGTTCATTTGTAAATTGCTCTACAGACCCATTGCTTTTAAGCACTTTTGACCTAGTCGGCCACAGCACTCTCCCTAACAAAATGCCCAGCAGGCCGATCACAGTAATCACTATACCGATGTTCAAGAAGGTATGGGCGGGACCGTTAACTTGCACCAGTAGTCCCCCAAGCAGTGGGGCTCCTATCATAACCATCCCTAGGAGTGTGCTCTGAATTCCGAACACGCGGCCGGTCATATGTGGAGGCGTTTCTTTGTGTAGACAATAGTTGAATGTAACTATGAACATGCCGTTGCCGATTCCCAGCACGAACCCAAGTACTAGCACGGGAAGGGCGGAAACCTCGGCAGGGATTAATCCTAGCCCTACAACGGATAAGCCAATCAGCGCATAACCGCTTCCAAACCTCCAACCATAACTCACTGCGCGCTTCATTCGGTTCATCGCTACAATGATGAGTAGGGCACCTGCACCCGATGCCGCCACCATCCAGCCGAGCAAAGATTCCTGATCCGGTGCAAGCGCCCGGAAGAGGCTGGTGAACTGAAAGTCGATCATCTGAATTGCGAGTGTTCCGGTTAATCCGAACAGCATGGTAGTCAGCAGCAGTCGGCTGTGCAGCATGAAGTTCCAGCCTTCTTTCCATAGGGTACGCAGTGGAATAGGTTGCTCTGGCAGCGAGGTTGCGGATGGATGCTTCCGTTCAAGTGCTTTCCAGGAGGCTCCCGCCTCTGTACTTTTGACTGTGAGCAGCATTAGATAGGAACCCAGCCTAAGGCAAGCACATATCAAAATGCACCACTGCGGCGACAGGAGGGATAAGGCGAATCCCCCTAATAAAGGACCAGCGATTTTGGAACCTTGGTTTACGATCCCGTTGAGAGATGCAGCCTGAAGCAGCTGATCCTCACTGACTATGGTGCGTGTCAATGACTGAAGTGCGGGCACATTTAACGTAGATACGGCTGCGCGGAACATGAGCAGAGGAAGCAGCCATAACATATTGGGAGCGAATAACACGAGTAGGGTTAAGACTGCTGTAAGCAGATCGCAAATACGAATCAGCTTCAGCTTGTTCATCTTGTCGGCAGCGACTCCTGCAAACGAACCGAGCAGGATACTGGGCAGAGCATTGGCGACCGGAATCAGGGCCAGCATCAGCGGACTGGCATGCCAGAGATAGCCTACAAGCACCTGGATGGCCAATGTATCAAACCAGTCGCCAAGGGTTGCTGCCGCAAAGGCGCAATATACGCGCATGTATACCTTGTTATGAAGAAGGCTTGCACCTGCTGGTTGTGAAGCTGTCATTACTCATTCCTCCAAATCACAGTAAGATCGAATAAGGCATGATATTACTGTAACGGAGAAATGTCAGAGAATGATCAGAGCGATCAACAACGGCCCAGCTCTTTTAGTATCACAGATTCCAAGGGCTCTAACAGCCTTTTGAGGCCAATCCGCTCCTGCTCTTCTTCAAAAATATCTGTGTATTTTTGCTGCAATTTTTTCTTCGGGGGAAACATGCTGCAATAATGAACAATTCGGTGCAGGGCATACAGCCGCATCGGCACAAAACCGGATCTATCCAGGACCTGAAGTCCCTCGTCCAGCAAATTTTCCGCTTCATGCCATGCTTGACGCCGCAGCATCCACAGTCCCTTGACCACTTTGTAACTGCCGATCTCGCGTAGAAAAGGCTTGGTGGACAAAATTCCGGTTTCAATTGCTTCGGCCATTTTTTCCAGCTTGTGTTCCTCTGCTTCTGCAACCAGGTTCACAAACATCTCGGTAATAGCTGTTTGCGGGATGAAATGCTCTAAATTCGGTTCAGCGATCACAGTGTGACTCACCTTCAAGCGTTCAAGCGCTTTATCAGACTCACCCGCCAGTGTATACATATCAAGAATGTTGAGAATCTCCATTTCTCTGTGCTGCGCGGGAGACAACAGGTTCTTTTCAAGCACTTGTTCGCATAAGGTAAGCCTCAGCTTGGGGGTTCCCGTGAAAATATAAAACAACAACAGTGAATATAAGCGTTCGTTCAGCGGAACCTCGTCCGTGGTTAGCAGCCATTCCAAATCCCCTTGTACAAAACGGACATAGGCGGAATAGAACGGATCCAGCTCATATCCAAGCACATCCTGTTGGCGAGCAAGGGTCAGCATAGAACGGCCCTGGCCGTATTGGTGGTATTTCTCGAATATATCCCGCATCGTCTCATGCAGCTCTGTATCCAAGGTGGTGGGGTTCGCTTCCCTTGCGGTCTTTGGATTCTGCACAGTCAGACTATAGCCGATCCCCCGAACCGCCTTAATCTCGAGACCTGCCCAAGGGCGCAGCTTCTTACGCAGCCTGTAGACATGGTCATCCACCGTCCGCTCAACCGGATATTCGAGCGGCCACACATTATCGAGCAGCTGTTCCCGGCTGAAGGTACGACCTCTGTTACGATCAAGAAATTGCAAAAGAGCAAACTCCTTAGGCAACAGCACTATCGTTAAGCCTTCGGCTGTCACTTTATATTCACTCGCGTGTAATTCCAGTTGCATTCAGATAACCCTTCTTTCCCGTGGATCAGCTTATTGACCTTAGTATATCAGCCAACCTTCACTGTGCTCCAGAAAAAAACCTCCAAATGTAGTCCATGCTGCTGCTGGTCCTGTTGTCAATTAGCTAGTGCCATAATGTCATATGACAGAGAATAGACACTCAGATAAAAGAGATGACGAAAAGTCACTGGCTCCTGTGACGTTCACTTTGCCATACTCGGTTAGCCAGCTTTAAGGCAAACAGGATACAAGGAGAGGGATAGAATGAAAAGAAGGTTTCGCAGCATGAGCCTAGCATCACTGCTATTATTGGCGACGGTTTTTACCGGGTGCACGGCAGCGCCTGACGGATCTACAGCAGCGGAGGGGCCTAACAATCCGAAGGAAGTTGAGAAGTTCGCAGATGTACTATTTGCAGAAAAGATGAAGAAATTCAATACCGTCGGTTCTAACTTTGTTGTCGTTAAGGACGGGAAAGTGGTATTAAGTAAAGGCTATGGCTATGCAGATAAGGAAAAGAAAATACCGGTCGACCCAAGCACCGTATTCCAAATCGGCTCGGTGACGAAGACATTTACTGCGTTAGCTGCCTTGCAGCTGGCAGATCAGGGGAAGCTGAATATAAAGGAAGATATTCAGAAGTATCTAGGAGGATTGAAAGTACCGAATAAAACAGGTAAGCCGTTGACGATGTACGATTTGCTCACTTATACGAGCGGCGTAGATATGCCGGACATCGTGACCGATCTTTCTCCCGACTACATTAATAAAGACATTCCAATGAAGGATTATCTCGCTGCGCATATGCCGACGATTGTAAGACCCCCTGGGGAAGCTTATACCTATGATAATTTTGGTTTTTTGTTGGCAGGCTATGCGGTCCAAAACGTAAGCGGAATGCCTTACTCCGAATATATGGAAAGGAATGTGTTTAAACCGTTAGGGATGAATACAACTAGCGCACGAATGACTCCAGAGCTGTTGGGTAAAATGGCCGCGCATTACGGGCCTAACGGGGAGCTGCAGCAGACGGTGGGGTTTGCGCCATCCGAATGGCCCCAGGGAAGCATGCTGTCTAACGGCGAGGACATGGCAAAGTATTTGATCATGCATCTTAACAAAGGAAAGTATGAAGGCAAGGAAATCGTAAGCCCCAAAAGCATCGATCTCATACACACTTATCAGGTTTATGTTGACCCAACCATTCCCATCACAACCGTTGGGTTTGAAGAATATTTCAAAGAGCTGATGAATGATGAGCATGTGCTGCTCAAGGGAGGGAACGTTCCGGGACACTCTTCCTTGATCGCTATCCTGCCAGAGAAGAATACGGCGTTCTATATGTCCTACAACAACGATACGATGATGAGTGTTGAAGTGTATGAGGCATTCATGAACCACTATTACCCCAAGAAGCAACCAACGCCTCCGGCTGCCTATTCTCCTCTATCGGAACAGCAAGCTAAAGAGTATGTCGGGTTATACAAGAACACGAGGATCGAGGGAGTAAGGACGAAGTTTTCGTACGAGGGTGGGAGTTTGCTCATGGAAACAGGTTCAGGCAAGCATACGCTCAAAATGATCCATCCGTTGTTATTTGATGACGAATCCGGCAATAAGGTAGCGTTTAAGAAAGATGCGGAGGGAACGATTGCCTACTTCTATTATACGAATCCCAAGACTCTCGATATTGTTGCTCATTCGCAAAAGGTGAAGCTGAAACCGGCGTTCATCGACGTCCCGAATGAGAGCCCATACAAAACACATATTGATCATCTACATGCAATGGATGTTATGGGAGGCAAATCGGGTAACCGCTTCGATCCTAAAGGAACGATGACACAAGGCGAGTTCGCGGATGTATTGCTGCGTGCACAAGGATTTCACAATATGCCCTATTGGGTTGCCGGCAGTAAGAAACAGATGGTAACGGGGCTGCCGGATTATCAGCCAACGGCTCCAATCACTAGGCAAATGGCAGCTGTCATGATTCAGAATCTGAAGCATGTCCCGCCAGCCACCGATGTTAAATTGATAGGGCAAACGGATGTTTGGGCAGTCGATGCTATTAAAGCGCTCGTCGCTCAAGGGATTGTCGATCCGGATACAAAGGTAAGTGCGGACCAGACCGTAGACTTCCGCTCCATCCAAAATATCAGCCGTCAAGAAGCCAGTGCGCTGCTCGATAAGGCGTTCGATTATTACGCACTGCCTATCGCTCGTTAATTATAAGATATTTCCTTTGTAGGGTGGTTTGTGGAGAAATTTTACTGAGATAGGTATGTGATACTTCGGTAGTATATTCAATGGTTTAAAAGGTAGGTGTAAATTATTCCCAGATACACCTTATTAGGGTATTAATAAATTTTTGGATTTTTTTGGTTTCTCAACTGACTTGGACTGCCATGGGGCAGTCCTTTTTGCGTAAACGTTAAAGATTTAAATAAGTACCAATGGTAAGTGTTGGATTGTGTAGAAAAAAGTCGAATTATGTTGTTTTTTTTACAAAACCTCAACATAAGCTTGATACTGCTGAAACAAAAGTCCATATAATTAGGACTTATCGACGTATGAAATGAGACGAAGGGCGGATGGAAAGGAGGGGATTTTTAAGGAAAAAGCAGTCGATGACATCGGAAAATAAGCTGCTTAATTGCCTAATATGACAAAAGGAGCAAATGCGTACATGTTTACTTTTTTGAAAAAGTATACAAGATGGATTAGCCTTGCTATGGCTGTATTACTGCTGACTGCATCGGTTCTGCAGGGTGGGCTGGTCTACGCCGCAGCATCGGACACGGTAGCGGGATGGACGTTCTCGGGAACGGGTACTGCGAGTTCGTTTACTGCGACCAGCGGATCCGCGACCAATGTAAGTAACGCCAAGTTAACGATAAGTGGTGGCCGGTCTGGAACTTATTCCGGCAGTACCATCTACACAGCTGGTTGGAACGTAGCCGATGGATACTGGCAGGCACAGTTAAATACACAAGGCTATACTGGACTCAACGTTGCTTTTAAAAGCTACGGCACGGGTACAGGACCAAAAGACTTTAAGCTCCAATATAGTTTAGATGGTACCAGCTTTGAAGATGTTCCAAACGCGACCTTTGTTCAGGAAACTTCGAGTGCGTCCAACACTTTTACATTGCCAAGCAGTGTGGATAATAAAGCAAATGTATATATTCGATGGCTTAACTATACAACAACATCCATCAACGATGGGACGATAGGAAATACCGGAACTAGTCGAATGGCTGATATTGTTTTTACCGGCGTCCCTAGCGATAATCAGGGCGGTGGAGGGACTCCTGATCCATCCAAAACAGCAAGTCCTGATGTAGGCAAAATTACGTTCCAGGAGGATTACACCACCGTTCGAGGTGTGACGGGTGCTGTGTATGGCAGCGCAACGGTGAAGGCTTATTTGCCTGATCAAACACCGGCAGGTACAACGACGGCACAGCCTGACGGTTCCTTCCAATTAGGGATCACCAACCCTGGGCTTAGCACCGCTGTCAAGCTGACAGCAGCAGTCAGCGGCAAAGACGAGAGCGATGCAGTATCGGTTTCCATAGCGAAGTCTACGAAACCGGATGCATCCAAAATGACGTTCACGAGCGCAACTACGATTACAGGAGCGGTCGGCAGCGTAGCGAATCAAGCCAAGGTTTCGGCTTATTTTGACGATAACTCTTTGGCGGGTACAAGTACGGCAGGAGCAGACGGATCTTTTACGATAACGTTCACGAATCCAAGCAATAAAACTTCCGTAGGGGTGACCTCCAAAGAAACCGGCAAGCTGGAGAGCGACAAAACAACGCTAAACTTGTCCGCTCCATCAGGAAATTATAAGCCGGGAGATATTGTATTCAGCCAAATTTATGTCAATGGCGGAAATAGCGGGGCCTTTTACAATACGAAGTTTTTCGAGTTGTACAATACGACGAATCAAGATATTCAGTTTAACAATCAATGGGCACTGATCTATACTGCAGCCAGTGGAGCTAGTTTTGGAACAGGTACTAAGCTGACAGGAACGATCAAGGCTCACGGCTATTATTTGGTTGCAGGCGCCTCCGGAGCAACAGGCAGCAGCCTGCCGGTAACCCCGGATCAGACAATGACGTTGAAACCAAGCGGATCGACGGGGGGAATTCTTGCCTTAGCCAATTCGGTTACCGGATTAACGAGTCAGGATGATGCTAAAGCAATTGATATCATAGCGTTCGGTAACGGAACGAACACGAATTTTACGACCAAAACGGATCATTGGGGATTGCCTTTCTTCAGCTCCAGTATTGGCGGAGGAACCTTGCTTCGCAAAACGGATGCCGGTTCTGATCCCAAGGGTGTTATCGGATTAGGCAACGGGTTCTTCTCGAAAGATCCGTCTAATGATTTCATTCTTAATGTACCAAGCAATCCTAACAACCCGGAAGATATTGCTGTTAGAAGCTCTAAATCTATGATTCAACCGGATGCTGCCAAAATCAGCTTTGCGAATGCAAGCGGCAGTGCATCGGTAACGGGTGCGGCAGGTTCTGTACCGGCTTCATCCACAGTCCAAGCTTATACAGAGACCGGAGGCGTGGTTACTTCGGCTGGACAAGCAACTGCAGCGGCAGACGGATCTTTTGCTCTTTCCTTCAGTGACTCAGGTAACCACACTTCGGTTTATGTGACGCATACGGATAAGGCTCATCCGGTGTCTAAGGAAAGTGCCTATACCCGTGTTGACACAGCTGCTAATCCGTCCGCGGTCGTTCCGATTGGACAGCTTCGCAACAATGATGCGAACGGTATGCTGCTCAACATCGGATACACCACAACCATTGAGGGTACAGTCACAGCAGCCAACAAAGCGAATGGAACGATGAAAGCAAGCTTTTATATTCAGGATGCTACCGGCGGTATTCAAATTATTGACAAGCAGGCGCCATCTGCAGCAATTACCGTTGGAAATAAAGTGAAAATATCAGGTAAGCTGCTATTTACAGCGGGTATGACTCAATTTGTACCGACGGCTATAACAGACGAAGGTGCCAATGGAACGCCTACCGCGCCGGTCATCGCTCTCGATGCCCTGAGCAGCTACGGAACGGCAGAGCCGCTGGAAGGAACACTGGTTTCCATTAAAGGGAAAGTAACCAACATTCCTTCGACTGGTCCGGATTACAACGTGACTATTGCTGATGATGCGGGCAATACGGCTATCGTGAAAATATCGGGAGCATCAGGTATCGATGTTAACAGTGTATCTTTGGGGGATACGTATGCCTTTACGGGAATTGTAGGGCAATCCAAAGCCGGTTCTCCTTATACGAGCGGATATTATATCGAACCAAGAAATGATGCCGATATTAAAGGCGAATTGCAGTTCCAGCACGAGCCTATGACCAAAGGATACTCAGGTATCGATATTCCGGTGAAGGCTGCAGCCAAATATGCTGATTCTGTCACCCTGTTCTATAAAAATGATGGAGAAACCTCTTTTGCTTCACTCCCTATGGTGACAACGGACAAGCTGAACTATAACGCAAAAATACCGAAGCAGTACGTCACTGCTACCAAAATGTACTATTACATCGAAGCAGCGAGTGCGGGACAGGCGACCCAAAATTCCGGAAGTGCGGTTGCGCCGCATAGTATGGATATCGTGGCGGATACGGATGGACCTTCTTACTCGAACCAGCTGCCACTACCGATGGACAGCATCGAAACGTTCCATCCGGTCGTTTCTGTTGACCTGGAAGATCCGAACGGCGTAGATGCCAATTCTCTCACGCTGGACATCGACGGTAAAGATTTCACACAAGCGGCAACCAAAACGGAAACCCAAATGAAGCTGGTGATGACATCAGCCGATGATTTAGCTGTCGGCAACCATACGGTTAACGTTTCTGCGAAGGACAAGCTTGGTAACCTCTCGACCGCTTCATGGACATTCCAGATCGTTCCGAGATTTACTGGCGGTAACCATTATAGAGGAACGACTCATAACCATACTCAAATCTCGCATGATGCCAAAGGAACCCCCGAGGCGGCATTGCAAGCGGCACAAGCCTATGGATACGACTATTTTGCTTTCTCCGACCATTCGCATGACATTGATTCCTCCAAAGTCGGAACCGATACGGTTGATCACAACGGCATGCCGGAGCGGACAGGCGGCTCGGATTGGCAGTTGACCAAGGATTTGGCCAAACAATATACAAAAGACGGTAACTTTGTCGTCTTCCCGGCGTTTGAGATGACCTCTACAACCTGGGGACATTCCAATGTATTTGGTACAAGCAATTTTATCGATCGTGTTCAAAGCGGAGGCAAGTATCAAAATCTGCAAAACTATTATGCGTGGACGTTGACTTATGACAACATTGTTGCTCAGTTCAACCATCCGGCAATGTCTGCCAACGCATTTGATAATTTTATTCCTTACGACAAAAATGTCGACAGGCTGTTCACTATGCTGGAAGTGGGCAATGGATCAGGAAATTATTCCTATGTGAACACGGAAAGCAAGTTTTTCAGTGCACTTGATTTAGGCTGGCACGTAGCGCCGACGTACGGCGAAGACAACCATGATGCTTCGTGGGGTCAAACAAAGAAGCGTACGGTCATCGTTTCGAAAGATCTGACGCAGGATTCTTTGCTGGATGCCATGCGTAAAATGCATGTTTACTTTAGTGAGGATCCTAACTTCCAGCTGGATATGCTGGCTAACGGATATTACATGGGTGCGACCGTGGACTCCAAAGTGCTGAGCTTTGACGTTAAAGGCAGCGATCCAGTATTGGAGACCAAATCCGATCTCAAATACAATTATTTGACCACAGCGTCAAACGATAATATTGCGAAAGTAGAGCTAATTACCAATGGCGGCAGAGTCATTGACAGCTACACACCGACGACAGACAACACTTCGTTCTCCTGGAAGCCGTCCGTTTCGGTACTGGGCGGTCAACAATGGTTTGTCGTTCGTGTGACGCAAAAAGACGGAGACAGAATTTACTCTGCACCAATCTGGTCCCAAGCTGATCCTTTGGCGGTAAAAGTCAGCGATTTAAGTATCGTTGAAGGAGCTGCGGTAGCTGGAATCCCAGTTACTTTGAAAGCAGGCATTTCGAATCTGGGAACTATCAACCTGACGAATCTTACAGCGCACTTCTATTATGATAGCATCGATTCTACGCATTTTATTGGCGATAGCACGATTGCAACGCTAGGCAGCAATAAGAATGCGGATGCCACAGTCAGTTGGCAGAACCCGGTAGCGGGAGAGCATAAACTGATCGTCGTTCTGGAAGCCGGGGACGGAAATAATCTTGGCGACAATAAATATGAACAGCCGATCACGGTGAAAGCTCCGCTGGGTATTACGGTCATGATAGATGCCACGCACAAGAATGAGAATACAACAAGCGATACTGGCACCTATGCGAACAATTTGACTGACTTTACACTTAACTTGAGAAAGCAAGGGTATACCGTTGTTGAGAACAAAGCAGCAATCACAGATCAGCTGTTAAGCAATGTCGGTGTGCTCATGGTTACCCACCCAAGCAGCGCTTACTCGGACAATGAAATTGCTGCACTGAAACGTTTTGTTGATCGTGGCGGCTCACTGCTGCTTACCGAGAAAAGTAATTTTGGTGGAACTCCACAAAACTTGAACAGCTTACTCTCAGGAATCGGTTCGAGCATATTAGTTAATAACGATGGTGTGTTTGATGAAACGGCAGAGGGTAACTTCTGGTCTGCTCCATTGAACTCGAATTTCTCTGTAAGGCTTCATTTGAGGCCGGTAAGCAATGGATTAACGGATTTCATATCCTTGCTTGATTATTACAGCGGACCAAGTCTTGCGGCAAACGATGGTGCGGGGAATAAGGTTCCTCTTACCGACAGCAGCACCGTTACGATCTTGGCTCGGGGGAATGAATCCACATTCCAAGATTCGCCTCAAGTTAAAGCAGATACGGTATCCTATAACGTCTATACGGCAAATGGAAAAAATGGACCTGCTTTGACTAACGTAACCGGGGGATCGGCGATACCTTTAGTTGCTTCGGAACAATTGGGCAGCGGCCGTATCCTGGTTGCGGGAATGAATATTTTTAACGATAAACAAATGACGCAAAATGACGGGCCGACGAATAATATGCCGCTCAGTATCAATGCGGTGAATTGGCTTGCTCATATCGAGCCGAAGGTAATTCCAATGAGTGATGCGCGTAAGCTTCCAGAAGGAGCGAACGTTGTGGTTCAAGGGAAAGTGACGACCACGGCATTCTACGACTCGGCGTATATTCAGGATGATACAGGAGGCATTGTAGCCTTCGGTGAGGTTCCGGCAGGATCCTTACAGCTCGGTGATACCGTTCGTGTTTACGGACATATCGGTGTATTTGAAAATGACAAAGAGGTTATCTTCGACAAGTTTACGAATAGCGTTGTTAAGTTAAGCTCAGGGCCAGCGGTTCAGCCTAAAAAGGTGAGCACGAAGGAATCGGTTTCTGATGCATATCAGGGCCAACTGGTTCAGGTGGAAGGCGATATCGTCTCTATGCCTGACGACAGTACCTTCATTCTTAATGATGGTTCGGGTAACGTCACGGTCTTTGTCGACGGATACATCGTGAATCAAAGCGGAGTACCTGTTCCATCCGTTCATGTAGGGGACAAACTGCAGGCGGTAGGACTTAGCGGCAAGTATTCTCAAGGCGACCGGATTCGCGTTCGCGATACGAGAGAATTGAAAGTAACGGATTCCCAACCAGTTACTTCTGTTACAGGTGTTGCGCTGAATAAAACCGCGATGAGCTTAAACGTTAACGGCACAGAGCAACTGACAGCAACTGTACAGCCAACTGATGCCACAGACAAAACGGTTGCATGGACCTCCAGCAACTCAGCGGTAGCAACAGTGACCGCAAACGGTCTTGTGACAGCAGTAGGCGCTGGAACGGCAACCATCACGGTAACGACAACGGATGGACATTTCACAGCAACAGCTGAAGTGGCCGTAACGGCTCCAAGTACGAACGTAAGTGTAACCGGTGTTGCGTTGGATAAAACCGCGCTGAGCCTAAACGTTAACGGAACAGAGCAGCTGACAGCAACCGTACAGCCAGCTGATGCCACAGACAAATCGGTTGCATGGACCTCCAGCAACCCAGCGGTAGCAACAGTAACCGCTAATGGTCTGGTTACGGCGGTAGGCGCTGGAACAGCGACCATCACGGTAACGACAACGGATGGGCATTTCGCAGCAACAGCTGAAGTGACCGTAACGGCTCCTAATACGAACGTAAGTGTAACGGGAATCACGTTGGAGCAACCGGCTGTTTCCGTAAGGATTTTTGGAACAGTATCTTTAACGGCAACCGTACAACCGGCAGAAGCGACCAATAAAGCGGTCGTTTGGACCTCCAGCGATGAATCCATTGTAAAAGTCGATGCGAACGGAGTAGTCACCGCGATAGGCTTGGGCGTCGCAACGATTACGGCTGCTACGGTAGATGGAAACTTCACAGCAACGAGCAATGTGACGGTATTTAGCAGCAGTTCAGGCTCTTCTTCCCATGGCGGAAGTGGCAGTTCTGGATCTGGCAGCGGATCTGGTGGCAGCACTGGAGGTAACAACAGTGATACCCATTCTGTTGCGGTAACAGCGGAACAGCTGACTTCAAGCGGAAGCGGTCCTGTCAACGTGCAGGTTCCAGCTAATGCTACAGAAGTGAAGCTACCATCCAATACGGCTGAGCTTATTGGACAGAAGCCACTTGAAATCAAATCGGACCGTGTGACTCTGTCCGTACCTTCGGAGCTGTTGAAGCAATTGGTCAGCAAGCTGACCGCAGATGAGCAGAAGGACAGCAGCATCTCCTTGAAAATGGTTCCTTTAAATGATGCGGATGCCAAACAGATCATTGACAAGGGCCAAAATGCAGCACATGCCGATCTGAAGCTCAATGGAAATGTGTACGAGTTCCAGCTCTCTATTGTGACTGCCAGCGGCAAAACAGTGGATTTAACTAAGTTCGAACAGCCTATTACGATTCAAATGAAAGTAGATGCAAGCTTGAATCCTAAGCTGGCTGCCGTTTACTATATCTCTGACAATGGTGTGCTTGAGTACATTGGAGGAAGCTATGTAGACGGATATCTGGTAGCCCAAATCCATCATTTCAGTAAGTACGCTGTCCTTGAAGTTAGCAAGCTGTTTGCGGATGTCCCTGCAAGTCATTGGGCAGCAGGCGTTATTCGGGAATTGGCAGCGAAGCAGCTGGTAAGCGGAACTAGCGAAACAACGTTTGAGCCTGAGCGCAGTGTAACGCGTGCGGAATTCACGATGCTGCTGGCAAGAGCATTGAAGCTCACGGAAAAAGGCACCTTGACCTTCAATGATGTGAAGGCAACCGATTGGTATGCTGAGGCCGTTTCGATGGCGGTGAAGGCAGGCATCGTACAAGGCAAGAGTGTTGAGGCATTCGATCCGAACACCAGCATTACCCGTGAGGAAGCTGTTGCTATGCTTATGCGGGCCTATGAATACAAGAATGGCAAAGCGTCTGCACCTGCAAGCGCCCCATTCAAAGATCAATCCCGCATTTCTTCCTGGGCAGTGGAGTCTGTTCAATCGGCTGTATCCTTGAACTTGATTCAAGGCCGTGCCGCAGGGCAATTTGATCCACAGGGTATTACAACCCGCGCGGAATCCGCACAATTAATTTACAATTTCCTGAATAAATAAACAGCTTAGGTTTACATCAAGATAGTCGGATGCCATTCGCTAGAATGGCATCCCTGCTATCTATACCAGGAGGAAAAAGATGTTTCAAGTTCGGTCTATCTTGAAATACTGCTTTTGTTTTATACTCGCTGCGGTCCTGTGTCTGCCTATAGTTCAACATGTGTCTGCTCATGCCTACAGCGCAAGCTATACGACGCTCGATTTGACCCAATCGGGTACTGATATGACCTATGCATTGGATGAGTTATCGGTTATGGAGCTTGTCGGCGGTGACGTTAACAAGAACGGCATGCTGGAGCAGGAAGAATTCAACGCCGTGAAGGATCAGCTGATCTCGGTCCTGCAGCAAAACATTACGTTGAAATTTAACAACCAGCCGCAGAGCTGGAAGATCAATAGTCTAGTGCTCGATCGGCAAGGAGATGCCACCAAAGCGATTCTGAAGGTATCGTATCCGCCAGTCGCTTCAGGTCAACCGATATCGTTAACCGACCAATTGTACCTGAATGACGCGGCGACCAATTATGTGGATCTGGTTACGATACATTATGGCAAGCAAAAAAGCACATCCGCTTTATCCGGTAAAAATCGGGTCTGGGCGATGCAAATGACGGACAGCGAATATGCGGGGTTGCAGCAAGATAAGCAGCTTCAGCCTGCGGCTGGAACAACTTCTTCTGGAGAAGAAGGAACAGCTGAGGATTCCGAAGAAATGCCGTCGGGATGGTTATCTTTCTTCAAACTGGGAATCAATCACATTCTCACCGGCTATGATCATTTATTGTTTCTTTTTTCGCTCTTGATTGCACGGCAGACATTCAAACAGCATGCGGCCATGATTACGGCGTTCACGATAGCCCATAGCATCACACTGACGCTCACCGTGCTCGGCTGGATCGATGTGCCGGCCAAATTCGTCGAACCTGCAATCGCCCTTAGCATCTGCTATGTGGCAGTGGATAACGTGCTCCGGGAACGGATTAATTACCGCTGGCTCTTAACCTTTTTGTTCGGCTTAATCCATGGCATGGGCTTCGCTGATATTTTGAAAGAAATGGACATTCCAAGAAGCGAACTTGCAGTGGACCTCATTAGCTTTAACGTAGGCATTGAAGTTGTTCAAGTGACGTTGGTCGCCATTGTTTTGCCGCTGCTTGCTCTTGTACACCGCTGGAAATATTCGAAACGGGCCGTATTTGCGGGCTCTACCGTGGCTTTTGCTATGGGGGGCATTTGGTTAGTGCAGCGGTTATTGTTTGACTAAATCACAGCAAGAGGGGATGTTCATGCAAAACCCGGCGCTACACAAAAAAACAGCGGCAAAGAGCACGAATGTCATTGCTGGTGCTTCTATCATTCTAATTTTGATTTTATATTTCTTCTCCACGAAAGCGTCTGAGACGTTCCTGCAAAATCCCAAGCTTCAACTATTCAAAATGATGTTCGTTAGCATCATCATCGAAGCACTGCCGTTCATCCTCATTGGCGTCATTCTTTCAGCCTTGGTCGAAGTATTCGTCTCGGAACAGACGCTTAAGAGACTCATACCTGCCAATCCGGTCTTGGCTATTTTGACGGTTATCGTGCTTGGGATCATTTTTCCAGTGTGTGAATGTGGTATGGTTCCAGCCGTCCGCCGGTTCATTCAAAAAGGAATGAAGGTACATGCGGCCATAACGTTTCTAGTTGTCGGGCCAATCTTGAATCCGATCGTATTGTGGTCGACCTATACCGCTTTTCGTAATAAACCGGAAATGACTTATGCCCGAATGGGATTGGCTTTTGCCGCGGCGTTTGTCATTGGGCTTCTCATTTATTATTTTGTCAAAACAGATCCTTTAAAAATGAATAAGCCTGCAGCCTCTGGTGCTTCCGGACACCAACACGATCATGCAGGTTCTGGCTGGAGTAAGCTTGTCCAAGTAATGGGACATTCAATAGAAGAATTTTTTGAGATGGGCAAATTTTTAATATTCGGAGCTTTATTGGTGGGCTTGCTTCAAACGTTCATTCCCAAGGATAGCTTAGTAGCTTTGGGTCATTATCAAGGGGGCTCGAGTGTGCTGATGATGGGGCTCGGATTCATTCTGTCGCTTTGCTCCACTTCGGACGCGTTTGTCGCTCAGTCATTCAGTGCAACATTTTCTCCAGGCTCTCTTGTTGCTTTCATGCTTCTGGGTCCCATGTTGAATTTAAAAGGAATTTTTATGATGTCGGCAATCTTTAAACCCCGATTCGTCTTATTATACAGCTTGCTTGTAGTGGGTTTTGTCTTTATCAGCACTTTGATAGTGGAAAAAGTATTTTGGTCTTGAGGGGGGAAATAGTGGTGAAGAACGGTTACGCTCCCATGGTGCATCATCTCTTGAAAGTGGTGATTTTATTCGCCTTTGCTGCATATCTGGTAAGCTTGGTGTTTACGGGGGAGATCCTTCTTTTTGTTGCGCCTCATCTATTAAAATATGTGAACATGGCTGCGGTGGGGCTATTCCTGTTCGCCCTGTTTCAGCTGTACATCTCGATTCGGTCCACCAAACAATCCTCGCCTGGCTGCGCCTGCCCACACGATCATTCCAATGATGGACACTCGGATCATACACATCATCATGAACATCATCATGGTGAAGCTAAGTCAGCGTGGAAACACGCCGTCCTTTATGGTTTGTTTGTGATGCCGCTGCTGCTTGCAGCGTTACTGCCCAATCAAGCATTCGCTGGTTCACTGGCCAAAGGCAGCGGGATCCGTTCAGGAGAAACGACGGCGGTCGATAGCAACGGGGTACCCATAGATTTAGCGCAGCTGCAGGGAAGTGTAGATGCTAAAGTGAAGGCAATGTTTACTACGGATAAGTATAATCGGGACTACGCCAAGTTAGGGATGCTCCTGTATAAGCAGGATGTAGTGGAAATGAAGGATGAGTGGTTCATCGAGAAACTGCAGTCGCTTAATCTTTTCGCAGACCAATATGCGGGTAAGCAAGTTAAAATAAAAGGCTTCATCTATCGGGAAAACGGCCTGCTGGAAAACCAGCTTTTCATTGGTAGAATGGCGATGACCCATTGTATTGCAGATATTTCCCCTTACGGCATTATTGCAGAGCTCCCGAATGCAAGCCGTTATGCGAATGATTCTTGGGTTACTATAACAGGAACCATCGACAAAACTACTTACCATGATCAGCCTGTCATCAAAATTAAGGTTCAGCAGGTGGAGCCTGCAACCGCTCCTGTGATTCCCTATGTTTATCCGGATTGGGATTTGGGCAAAAAATTGAAATAAACTTGAGCAACTTGAACATAAAAAGGTGGTTATCGTAATGCTGCTTAACTTGGGTAGTTTTTTGCTGATTGTTCTGTTGAGCGCTTATCAGATCTTTAGTGGATTCCGTGGAAAAGGAAGAAAGGTAAGAAACATATCGACGTCGGTGTTTTCTTTCTTGTCAGCATTGGCCTTCGGTGCCATAGCGGCGCAAACGTTCGATTGGGGCATAAGCATCCTTTTATTAATTTCGGTAGTATTCGCTATCGTCGTTGGGTATATGGGTGGAGCTGCTTTCGGGTTGCAGAAGGCCATACAGGGAGCTTTATCCGGTACGCTGGGCGCGATGCTTGGAACGGTGGCGGGAAGTCTGTTCTATAAGTCGAACAACGTTGTGCTGGCTGCCGCGATTGTTTTTATCGTGGGGTCATTCCTTATTCAGAAGATTAAAGAGCGGTTGGATGCAGGCAGATTGAAGAGCAAGGCAGCAACGCAAAAAAAGCCCACTTATCGCGGTACGGTAATCCTTGCCGTCTGCGCTGTCATGGGTGCAGGGGTTATGTTCACAGCTATCAATCAAATTCATATAGGCGCCATTGGTGCACCGGCTTCGCAAATCGCTGTGTTCGATGAAGAAAACGATCTGCAAATCGCGTCGATTGACGTGACCTCTTCTGGGATGATTCCCGTCAATACGGAATTTAAAGCAAATACCATGATTAAAGCTGTATTTAATGTGAAGTCTAACGCAGGAACCGATCTAAAGCTGGTATCTAAGGATTTAAACTTCAGTGCCGATTTGAAGCCCGGTGAAAATATGTTTTTGCTGAATAATCCTCAGCCTGGAACTTATGAGATAGTCGAACCTGGAAAAGCTTTCAAGAGCACGTTTACGGTCAAAGGCGGGCAAGCTAAATAGTTGAACAGGTACACATAAAAGCGGGTGCTGCGGCAACCTGCTTATTTTGTTTTTGAGGGAGATTTTAAGTGAAGGGAATGAGCGTACACTATCTTTTTTAATTTGTGGTATATTTATCCTTATATTGTATATTCAGGTATGAATTAAGTTTTTATAGAGTGAAGATGAACGTCTTTCTCCTAACACTGTAGCTTTCGTGAGAAATGCAATGGATGAATCGGGTTCTGAACACTCTGACCAAGAGAGGTGAGCTGTTCAAATGATTATTGTAATTATCATTTTCATGGTGTTGGTTCTATGCGGATTATCAAGTATAGATTTTAAGCTAAAGAAGAGGCTTGAAAATGATGAAAGAATTATAAGTAGACTGGATTTGATTTGGCAAGAGCAGCAAAGGATTCGGTCTAATCAAGAGCCTTAGTATTAGGAGTGAATCCTCATTCAAGGGAAGGAGAATAGAATGTGAGGGAAAAGCGTATGTACGTGATAGGTGCCGCGTTTATTTTGATGTCGGGAATTCTATACACGTTAGAACTAATCTCCAATTATGTGCCAGAAAATATTAAATGGGCAGGATTGTATGCGGGTGATTTCTTCGGTGAAGTGCCCTCGCCTTATTTGCATGGCTTCGTAAACAACATCTATGTACCCGCTTTTCTTCTAACTGGAATCGCTATAATTGCTAACGCATCGTTAAGGAAACCATAGTGCATATTAGTTTGATAGCAAATTGTAAACAGATCCACATGGTTACGATTATTGCAGAACAATCCCTTGCACAGATACCTTCTGCATTACGTTTCAGGTTTTGGATTCTTTTATTTGGTGTAAAAAGTAATGACACTCAAAATGGAAGGGAGTCTTACACCATGCCAAATGAAGTGAAACTAGAGCCCGAAGCACAGCAATTCGTGGAAGATACGAAGAATCCGCCCTATTTATATGAACTTGGACCGAAGAATGGTCGCAAGAAAGTAGATGAAGTACAGTCCAGCCCTGTTAAAAAGCCAGATGTGGATATCGAGGAGCGTATGGTTCCAGGAGGACCGAACGGGCAGGTACCGGTAACGATTATCAAGCCGAAGAACGCCGCGGCATCGCTTCCCGTCATTGTCTATAGCCATGGTGCCGGCTGGGTATTCGGCAATGCCCATACGCATGACCGCTTAATTCGAGAGCTGGCTGTGGGTTCACAATCGGTAGTTGTGTTCCCAAATTACAGCCTATCGCCAGAGAGTAAATTTCCTACCGCGATAGAAGAGATTTATGCCGTCGTCGAATGGGTTGCCAAACACGGCATGGAGCTCGGCGCGGACCCATCCAAGCTGACGGTCGCCGGTGATAGCGTGGGAGGCAACATGACGGCTGCGGTGACGCTGATGGCCAAATATCGTGAAGGCCCAACGATTCACAAGCAGCTGCTGTTTTATCCGGTAACTGATGCATCCTTTGATACCGATTCCTACAAGCAGTTCGCGGAAGGCTATTTTCTGAGCAGGGAAGGAATGAAGTGGTTCTGGGATCAATACACAACCAGTCCGGAGGAACGGGCTCGGATTACGGCATCGCCGCTCCGTGCCACAATCGAGCAGCTAAAGGGATTGCCACCCGCGCTGGTTATCACCGGAGAAGCGGATGTGCTGAGGGATGAGGAGAAGCCTATGTGGCGAAGCTTCGTGAAGCCGGCGTGAAAGTTACGGCAGTACGCTTTCAAGGCATCATCCATGACTTTGTCATGCTGAATGCACTTGCAGATACGAATGCCGCAAGAGGAGCATTGCTGCTGGCGAATGCTTGGCTGAAGAAAAGCTAACGGCCAATAGATCACATAAATCATCAAGCGGGCGCAATAGCAGCCTGCTTTTTCTTATTTCTAGACACCACACAGCAACTAAAAAATAGTTTCTACGTATATATAAATAACCTGTATTTTCCAGTAGAGAATCTATGGGTAAGCACCATGAACTAATGAGGCAGTTGAGAGTTTTAGGGCTGCCAGTTACGCAGAACACGTTTCTATACTTTCAGGTGAGGGGGGAAAACAAGCTGCAAGTTGTCATAACCACAGTTACCCTATGTTTTATCTTCCTTCAGGATATCTATATTCTGGTCGCGCAACCAGCTCGCTATAAACCATGGAGGCCAGTGTTTCATGTTGCTTTTGGATTATTGTTCATGATCTTCTCGATCTTCTTTTACTGGAATGCATACAGACCCAGAGTAGGGCCGGTAGGAAACGGACCAAACGATGCTGTAATATGGTCTAATTTTCTTTATACCATGATTGTCGGGGGATGTTTCTTAACTCTCGGGATGGTCGGATGGGCTGTGGTAAGAAGCTTCAAATCGAAGAATCACCATGAATCTTTGGACGAATAAGCTAAATAGACAATTACATCAAAAATGCCCCCGACATAAGTTAAGCTGGAGGCATTTTTTATTACAGACATATATTATTCGCGTACCTAACCTGCAGGGGCTACCGTGTCCTTATATGTATTAAAGAACTGGATAAGAGGCTCGGACTGCTGGTAGTCTAGTAAAATATGAGTTAAAAAGTAGGCTTTAACGGAAATTTCACTTTCGTTCCACGAATATGTTTTTTCCCAATCCAGAGGGGGCAGGCTCTCTAAAATAGAATAAAGCTGCTCTCTCTGCTCCAGAAAACGACGGACTAGCTGCTGCGGAGAAAGGGTAGCTGGCGGAAGATTCGCCTGTTCAATCTCTACTGCCGTCTCCGGCTGTGTATCCAGTGGCGTCAGAATATGAAGAGCTTTTGTATCGCGATGAATCATTGTTGCAAGGAGATCTAATGGAGATCTTACGGATGTTGAGGATTGCGGCTTATGCCAGTACTCCTCACGGATCTTGTCCAGAGCCTTGGCTCTGTGATGGAAAGAACGAAAATGGCTTAATAAGAAGTGCATCTCTCCTGCTTCTACGTCCAAAGGGATAAGGTCAGGAGGAGCTTGTGTAGAAGTTGTTTCGCTTTTTGCTTCTAAAATAAGCCGGTACAGACGCAGCACTTGCTTGCCATTAATGTGACGGCCGCTGTCCGTGTCTGCCCTATGCACAAACACAAGATTTTCTTGGGGGATAACCGAAATGCATTGCCCGCCGACACCCCTAGCCTCGTACATTCCAAGCTGATTCCATATGCCCTTCATTGGTTTCCACCATAAGTAACCGTAGCCGGCGCTCAATTCTTCCATGATCGAATATGGAGCAGTGCTCTCTTGAATCCAGTTTTTAGGGATCAGCTGTTGATTGCCGAAGCTTCCGTTCTGCAAGTAAAGAAGCCCAAAACGGGCCAAATCCCTGGCCGAGAGGCGATAATGCCTGGCTCCATGAATAGAGATGTGCTCCTGCTTGACTAGCTGCGTATGCAGTTCTGGTAGGAAGTCCTCCATGTGGAGCGGTTTTGCAAGCCGCTGCTCAAATGCTTCGAACACAGTTGAATTCGTAGTCAGCTCGAATATAGTCTCTAATGCGTTGAAATCCCAGTTATTATAGCACCAGAACGTATCTGGAGCGTGGCTGCCTCTGGCTGGACGGTTTTTTTCATCGCTGCGGTTTCCGAGGCTGCTTCGTGGTAAATTCCGGACCGTGCTTTCAGTAAATGCACAACCTTCGCTTGTTTTTCTTGTTCCGTTAACGGAGGCATGTCGTCGATACCGAGCTCTTCTAGCGTTTGGTTAATGTCAATGCTTCCTTGCTGTGTATGAATACCGTACAAGGCACTTAATAAGCTTTTGCGAAGCGAGTGACAGCGATAGGGGATAGTTACATTGCCCCAAGCGACGGCAGTAGCTCCGCGGTCTATGACCAGAAGCGCTGCGGAACCTATTTCATCGAATACCTGCTTAGCTTCCTTGAGCTTATCCGCTGACCAACCACCCTGTGCTGGATCGGCATAGGTCAGCCATGGACCGCCTTTCTGTGTGCTTCGAGCTTGCTCCCATAATTTCATTAGGTGCACATCCTTCATGAATAAAATAAGGGACACATCGATAGTGTCCCTCAAACTGGTTTAGAAGCAATATTCTTCCTCGTGAATATAAGCATCTAAACGCCAATTACTATTAAGAATGCGTTGTTGAGCAGCCTCGGCGTCTGCCCAATCGTTATAGGGACCGAAGGTTTCAATATATCCGTCAGAATCGTATGCAGTAACGAAAAACTTCCATATGTTGCAGCCTGAACCAAAAGATTGTTGAGTGACCGTGGTGTTGTTTTTTGCTAGAGCAGCGCTTGGAAGGGTGAGAATGACAGCACATAATGCGAGAACTAATAGTTTCTTTAACATAAGTGCATTCCTCCTATTGGTTGATTTATGAATAATTGTAATATATTTACTTATGAGTAACAATAGGATTATAGCACTTATTAAAATAAAGGTGTTTGCGAAAGTAAGAGAGGATCGGAGAACGATATTCTTACTACTAAATCAGGAGGTGTTCTTATCCATGTTTAAAAGAGTGGACGTAGCCAGCGCGTTGATATGGGATGAAGCAGGCCAAAATGTAGTCATGGTGAAAAATAAAAATGGCAACGGAGATTATTGGAGCTTGCCGGGAGGGGCTGTTGAACCGGGCGAAACCTTGAACCAGGCCGCAGTGAGGGAAACGAGAGAGGAATCGGGGTTGGATATCCAAGTAACGGGACTGCACTCGGTTAGAGAGGTTTTTTTCACGGGAGCAGGACACCATGTTTTATTGTTCATTTTTGAAGCGGTTATCATTGGTGGAGAACTAGGGACAACTGACCCCGATGAGGAAATTATGGAAGTCAAATGGGTGTCTGCAAAGACAGCGAATGAGGTGTTTTCAAGCCTCCCTGTCAAACTCGAAATAAGCCGCGAGGATAAGAATGCCAGATACTCTTTCCATGGAAATGTAGGATAAGCTAGGTGCCGATGAGCATCAGAGGGAACAGGATATGAACCTGCTGGTCTTATGTATGAGTTTCATACAGTGGAAAATAAGATAAATAAAGGGTGGATAGCGCTTTCAACCTTCTCTCTGTACAACTTATAAAAACATAAATTTTTACAACTGCCGTCCCTTTGGTTGGGCTTTTTTTTGTTGTAATGACGCTGATTTCTGAAGGAAGGGAGCAGCGCGTTAATAAGACGAATCGTAAAAAAACACAACGTCCCATAATTAAGACCGTTTTGGTGGGAGTCGAAAATAGGTTAAGATAGGATGAACAAAAAATAGAGACACACAATAGGAGAGAAGGATTACTATGAAAAAAGCAGTAAGTATCGTAATGGTAACAGCGCTTGCAGCCGGTTCCATAGCTGGTTGTTCTACCAAAGGCGAGGAAGCAAACGCTCCAGCTGGAAAAACAGGGGATAAGGGTCCACTAAAATTTTCTATCGCTTATCCAATCACTTCAGGTGACGGTTACGCTCAGCGTTCCCCTGACTTGAACAAAGACAAATGGATTCAAAGATTGAACAAGCTGACTAACACAGAGTTGGACGTACGTCTGATTCAACGTGAAAAAATGAGCATGATGTTTGCCGGCAACGATCTTCCGGACGTGCTTGGAAGCTTGGATATGCCGACAGGTAAAGATATGGCGGGTTCTGTAGAAGCCGGCGTATTTATGCCATTGGACGATCTTTTGAAGGAATATGCACCGACCGTTTACAAAAAGGTACCTAAAGCAGCATGGGATTCGGTATCGTACAAAGGCAAAATTTATGCAATTCCAAGTTATTTGACGAATCCGTCCCGTCGCGGTACGTACATTCGTACAGATCTTTTGGAAAAGACAGGATTGCCGGTACCAACTAATGTCGATGAATTTTTGAATGTACTGCGTGCATTTAAAAAGCTGGGCGTAGAGAATCCTTACCAAATGCGTGAAAACTTCAAATATGCCGACGTGATTTTGGGCGCATTTGACGTGCTTCCGTACAAGGATCAATTCGAAAAGCAAGGCGATCAAATCGTACCGAAATTCTTTGACGTAGAAAATATGCAGAAAGCTCTGCAAACCTATAAAACGATGTACGATGAAGGCTTGATGCCAAAAGATTTTGCTACTATCTCCTCCACAGATTACAGCAAAAACATCAATGCCGGTAAATCGGGTATCTGGTCAGCTAACGTTGGAACGGGCTTGAAAGATTTCAGAACGAATCTGAAAGCGGTTGATCCTAATTCGAAAGTAGACGTTATTCCTTCTCCTAAAGGACCTGAAGGCAAAGGCGGGTACTTCTTGTATTCCCCAATGGTTAGTGCGTACTACATCAACAAAAATGTAGACAAAGAAAAAGCTATCGGTATCATGAAGTTTGTTGAATGGATGGCAACGGAAGAAGCGGACAAGTTCTTCAGCTTAGGTGTTGAAGGAGAAAACTATACGGTTGAGAACGGAAAAATCAACTATAAAGTTCCGACGAACAAAGAGGAGACTCAAGAAGAATCTTTCCGTACTACATTGAGATTGGCTTCTGACTCTACTTATAACAAGCTTCAATTAAGCGTTAGCCAAGACGGTCAAGACATCTTGACAGCATTCGATAAAGTATTGTCTAAAGAAGGCTTGCCAGGTATTGGCTTCAACCCGGATCTGAAAGCATTCTCCAAATATCCGGATTTGACACCGCTTGGTGATACAGGCCCTAAATTGATCATCGACCACATGGTCAAAATGATTTATGGCAAAGAGCCGATCTCCGATTGGCCGAAAGTTATCGAAGAGTACAAAGCTAAAGGCGGTAACGAAATCGTCAAAGAAGCTACAGAAAGATACAACAACAAAGACGGAATCGCTATCTTCAACAACCAATAAGAATAAGATAAAAAGCTTGATTCAGTTTTCTGAATCAAGCTTTTTTTCCGTTCTGAAGAGGTCCCTGAGAACAACAAAAACCACCGCTGCCGGTGGTTTATCTCATCTAAATAGACTATTAAACAATAAAAACCAGTTTTTGACAGATTTTAAGCAAGGGGTGCTATCTCGAGCTCCTATAATAGTAGTATAACCGATTTGAAAATATAAGTCTATATTTTTCCTGTAAAACCGATTATTGTTATTTAAGCCGGCCGGCAAAATCAGTAATAGAGAGAGGTGGACCGATGGCAGCTAAACAAATTAGAACCGCAGCACGAGCTATCATCATTAAAAATCAATCGCTACTCGTATTACGGAGGACCGGATTACAGGGTGAATTTTTTGTGCTGCCCGGCGGTGGGCAGAAGCATGAAGAAGCGATCCAGCAAACGTTAATTCGGGAAGTGCTGGAGGAAGTGGACCTTCATGTCAACGCTGAGCAGTTGCTGTTCATTAATGAATTCATTGGGAAAAGAGATTCAAGCTTTCCGGACCATGAGCAGGACGTTCACCAGATTGACTTTACGTATCTTTGCAGCGTGACAACGGAGCAGGAAGCCCAGGTTGGAGCACAGCCTGATGTTCATCAAATTGGTATTGCGTGGATTCCTTTAAAAGAAATCACAGATTACCGGACGCATCCGAAGGACGATCTGAATTTCATTATGGGGGCGCCTGGGCGGGATGCTTTGGTGACTTGGATTCAAAATGGTTTTGTAAAAAATACAATATGTCTATAGGAGGCTAATATGCAAATTTTGATGATTCGTCATGGGGAGTCGGAAGCAGATATATTAAAGGTGCACGAGGGAAGAGCGGATTTCCCGCTAACCGAGCTAGGCCGCAAGCAAGTAAAGCTTATGGCGGAGAAGGTAAAGCAGCAATTCCCTCCTGAATTCATCTGGGCCAGCACGTTAAGAAGAGCGAGCGAAACGGCGGGGGTGTTAGCAAACACTGTAGGATGTCCGGTTCAATACGAGGCTGACCTGATGGAGTACAACAATGGAATTTTAGCCGGGCTATCTTATGAAGAGGCCAAGAAATATCCCAGACCGCAAGTGGCTCACGAACGGATAGAAAACGGGGAATCGGATATTGAGTTCCGCATGCGGATAGAAGTTATCTTTTCTAAAATATTGAGCTCATCTCCATATGACAGAATTGCCATCGTAGCCCATGGAGGGGTTATTAATAATTTATTGCGTTCCTTTTTCAAAATGCCGGTCACTAAAGAATTCGGATTTAGTAACGGGGATACGGCGATTCATCTTGTGGAAATAAGCTCAAGCAAGAGCAGAAAAATTCATTTCTTAAACGATATTTCGCATCTTGATGGATTGGAATAAAACAACCCGTATAAAGTAAGCGCACCCAATTTGAAAGTTTTGTAAAATGCTAATTTAGATAGTGCAATAGGATTGGAACTGTGCTACGATACCTTGAGTTTAATGGAACGGAACGAAAAAGAGAAGGTGAGACATCATGGATTCCATTCAAGGGAAACAGGCACATGGCAGCACGGAGCAGTTCAATTTGTTCTTTCTCACATGGCCGATATTTTTGGAAGTTTTTCTGTTTATGCTGATGGGGATCGCGGATACGTTTATGCTGAGTGCGATTTCGGATAATGCCGTTTCGGGCGTCGGTGCGGCTAACCAGTACTTAGGTATTGCCATCCTCATTCTGGAGGTTATCGGCAACGGGGCTTCCATTGTTGTGGCGCAGTATATCGGCTCTCGCAAGCTTATAGAAGCGGCCAAAATATCGGCTCATGCGGTTACACTCAATTTGTTAGTCGGATTGCTGATCAGTCTTGGGTTTATACTGTTCAGCGGTAAAATGCTGGAGTCGTTGAACTTAACCGGAGATATATTAGTTCACGCGCAAAACTACCTGCACATCGTGGGCGGCGGAATCTTCCTGCAGGCTATCATTAATTCATTGGCGGCGATCATTCGGGTTCATGGATTTACAAAGCACGCAATGCTTGTATCGCTCGGGATGAATATTGTGCATATTGCAGGCAATTACACGCTGATTTTTGGTCACTTCGGTTTCCCTCAGATGGGCGTTCAAGGTGCGGCTATTTCATCGATAGGAAGCCGTGCACTGGCCGTACTTGTCTTTCTGTGGCTGCTGTATCGTGTTATGGAAGTGCGGATTGAATGGAAGTACTATTTCTCTCTTTCGATAGAATATATTCGCAATATATTGAAAATCGGCATTCCATCGGCCATGGAGCAGGTCATGTACCACGGCTGCCAAACGATCTTCCTGTTTTATGCGACCTTCTTGGGGGCAGAGGCGTTGGCGGCAAGGCAGTACGCATCGAACATCTCGATGTTCATTTATTTGTTCGCTATTGCCATCGGAATGGGAACATCGATTATCGTGGGTCGATTGGTAGGCGCTAACCGGCAGGATGAAGCTTACAAGAGAGTGTTATCCAGTGCAAAGTGGGCGAGTGCAGCCACACTACTAATGGTAGCGGTAGTTATTGTGCTCCGTAAACCTCTTATGGGCTTGTTCACCATAGATCCTGAGATCATACGTTTAGGCGCGAACGTGCTGCTGCTTAGCATCTTGTTGGAGACGGGGCGCACGATCAATATTGTGCTGATCAACTCGCTTCGAGCCGCTGGAGATGCCAAGTATCCGTTATGGATCGGTATGTTTACGATGGTAGGAATGAGTTTATCGTTAGGCTATTTGTTCGTATTCAAGATGAACATGGGGCTTGCGGGGATATGGCTGGCCATCGCTTCAGATGAGTGGTCTCGTGCGATCATCATGTACTTCAGGTGGAAGAGTAGGGCGTGGGAGAAGCATGGGCTAGTGAGGCGAGAATATAAGGAGCAATCCGCTAATATATAGCAGATGTCAAAACAAGGAGCCGTGAACGGTTCCTTGTTTTTTATTCATACACCATAACCCAGTACTTCTCTTCGCCTGGTCGGCCCTCTTCAACAGCCTTCTTCCATCCATTGCGTTCATAAAATGTCAAAGCCTTATGATTTTTAGATACGCATTTTAATCGCATGGGTTTATTCATTTTCTGGTCAGCCGCTTGCAGTAATTGGCTACCGACTCCTTTACCGGAGCAATCAGGATGAACAAAAAGGTTATGTATGAAATTATCCGGTAAGTACAGTGATACAAAACCCATGATGGTATCAGCTTCTTCTGCTACGATGATGAATTCGTCCTGCGTATGCTTATCAAAATCTTCCAAAGTCATTTCATTAATATTGTCCCATATAAAGGTTTGGCGGCGCGATTCCAGATACAACTTTCTTAATTCGGGGTAGTCATTTTCAGTGGCTTCTCTAATATTCAAATGTTCACTCTCTCTTTCTTTAGTTCAGTTTTTATTCAATTTCATGATGGCTTCTCTATAGTAACATAAATGGATATTATAATAAAAATAAAGCAGTAAGCTATCTCTTAGATGATAACTACTGCTTTATTTAGCGAGAGCAGATCTAGTACAGCTTATTTGATCATGCGCGTAATCTCATACTAGCTATCTTCGGTGAAAGTTGTCACTTTTGTAGCGACGTTCCGTGCTTCTCTGCCCGGTACAACAGCGAACAGATGATAGCGATAGCCGCGATCACGGTCATTCCCCAGAATATATTGGTGTAAGCAAGCGGAAGAGGCAGGCTTTTTTGCATGGTGAGGGAGGTTCCTGTGAGGGCTACGCTAAAAGCTCCACTGAAAAACTGCAGAAGCTGGAACAGTCCCATGCCTGCACCTATATGTTCTTTGGGCACGATCCGCGATATTTCATTGGATACGCTTGTGGTCAGAGCCGAGAAGCTGATACTGAGCAGCATGTAAGTCACAACGATGGCATAGACCGAATGAACCGCCAGCAAGGCGAACAATGCAGCAGCTAAGATCAGCAGCCATGGTGCATAACGGAACAGCACGCTGTTGCCGAAACGATCGATCATCTTGCCGATCCAGGTAGATGCGAGCATCGACAGAACCGCTCCCGGAAACAATACCAGACCGGACTGTCCTGGAGTCAAAGCATATAGATGGGCCAGGATTTGGGGAACCAGGAACAATGTAACGAAGCTGCTCATGTAGGCCATAATTCCAATGGCGTTAAGGTTCATATATGATTTATTGCCGAACAGGGAGGGCTGAACAAAAGGATTGTTCGTACGACGGATACGCATCCAGAACAAGACTAGGGCAAGCACTCCCGCAGCTAGCATCCACCAAGAACGGTTTGTCAAAAATAGAAGTGAACCTGTGGTTCCTATAGCTATTAGTACGGCTCCTGGTATATCAAAAGAACCTCTTTGCGGCTGTTCCTTTGGCAGCAGCTTGTAGAATACGGGAACTAGCAGCAGCGTGACTGCAGTAACTAGAAATAAATCGTTCCACCCAAAATACTGGGTAATGGAACCGCCGATAACAGGACCTAGCCCAAGACCAAGCGAGCTTGCAGACATCACAATGGACATCGATTTGCCGCGTCTGGATAGTGGAATGTAGCGGGTCAGCATTACAATGCCCAGCGCGGGGACGGAGGCGGCCCCTGAAGCTTGAATAAGACGGGCGATTAGCAAGGGAACGAAATCATGGCTGAAAAAGCCAAGGATGGATGCACCCCCGAGAGAAAGAAGCCCGATCGTGAACAGCTTGCGAATTGGTACGAAATCAGACAGCCGCGAGTACGTAATGGATGAAATCGCGAATACGATCGAGTAGCCTGTAACAATCCATGAGGCTGCAACAGAAGACAAGGAGAAGTCTATAGTGATCTGTGGTAATGCCAGGTTGAACATCATTGTGTTCATCACAACGAGAATAACGGTAAAGCCGAGAAGCGGAATGATCCAGCTTTCCTTGAAGCTGCTTGTCGTTTCAGCAGCGGATTGTGAATTAGGGATGGTTGACTCGGTATTCATAGGGCCCCTCCTTATAATGATAAATGATATATCCACCCCTTTTTATGAAGATTGAAGCAGGGTAGCGAAAAGGCATACAGTTCAATATTTCGATTATTATCGAACAATAGAAATATATCATGAGATGTGGTATAATTCAAGAAGGAAAGTGTAAATTTTTTGAAAAAAAGGGGGAGCGGTCATTGAAGATTTTATTTCATCCCGCAGTTGACGACATCCATCTGTGCTCTGTCCTCTACGCTTTAAGCGATCCAGTCCGAATGAGTCTGGTTAGCAAAGTTGCCCAACATGGCGCTCAGCCATGCAGCTCATTTGAACTTCCCGTCGCCAAGTCGACGGCTTCTCATCATATTAGAACCCTTCGGGAAGCAGGAGTGGTTCGCGTTCAAATACAAGGAACTCAGCATATCGTTGATCTTCGCAAGGATGATTTGGAGAAGCGGTTTCCGGGACTGATGGATGCCGTATTGAATGCGGTTACAGTATAGAACTTATAATCTTGGAAAAGCGAAAGCGTCCGCCTTTGTTATCGGGAAATAACCGCTGTAAAGCGAATAAGTTAATAATTTCACGAAAATAACAGCGATTGGAAGGGGGATACTCTACTGGAGTACCTACAACCATTTCTGTAATCTGTGGTTCCCCACTTAACTCGAGGAGTTACACAGCTGCTCGTAGATGTGATGGGAAAAAATCCTAACACAACGGTTGTCGTTATTGACGAGGTGGATACGGATAATTGGGGAATAGGCGGAGAGACGGTAACCGTTCGGAGGCAGCGGGAAAAGTAAGGATTTTTGACGCTGGGGCTTTACTTTTTTTATTTCCGGTGTATAATACGAACAACATACACAATATCCCGTAAGAGCAGGGGACGTAAGATCACTTTCAAGTGGTTTTGCGTCCCTTTTTGCTGTTTCATTAGAAAAAATATCGAGAGGGTGTGAAAGGCTACTCATGATGCCGGGAGAAACGGCTAAGGAAGCAGCCGCGTTTTGTAGAAGGAATGCATCTGCACCTGTCGGGATTCACCTCACGCTGACGAGCAGCAAGGAGTGTGCGCTCAAGCCATGTTATCAAGCGGAGCCCTTGCCTAGCTTGGTGACTCTAGACGGATGCTTTCCGACAAGGGTGGAGGAGGTGGAGCATAGGGCAGATACGGAACAACTTCGATTTGAGCTGGAAGCCCAAATCGAGCTCGCCCTTCATCTGGGAGTGGAACCGACTCATTTGGATAGCCATGCCGGAAGCGTTATGGGACTGCTGACAGGACGTGATTTTCTGGAAATGGTGTTCGACCTTTGCTTGAAGTATCGCCTCCCGTTTCTACTCCCTCGGAATGCTGCAAGGCAGCCTTTTTTTGATAGCAGGCAACAAGCGCTCTTACAGCAAAGAATTACCTCGGCGCTAAGCCGCGGCGTAGAGCTTATTGATGATTTGTACACGCTGCCGTATCTGCGAAGAGAGGGAGAGACCTATGAGAGCGCAAAAGAAGAGCTGATCCAATCGCTCAGGCGGCTACGCCCTGGTATTACACAAATTACGCTTCATCCTTCCCTTTATCAAAGCGGGAGCAAACCATTAACGCAGCAGCAGGAGACAAGGGAGATGGAGTACAGGCTATTCCAAGATCCTGATATTAAAAGGAGAATCGAGCAAGAGAGGTTGCGGCTGATTTCCTGGAAGAAGATTCGGGATGTTCAGAGAGCTGGCGAGCGGTAAAAAGAATAAAGCAAAAAGACAGCCCTATATCCTGCCTAAGAGCAGCGGGCTGCCTACTGTCGTAAAGAATGCTTGAAGATCTCATTTATAAAAAGCGAAGCACGGTTCTAATCTCCTGTACGCACATAAAAACGCTTGCGGGATTCACGATGAACCATCCTAAACCAGTAATAAACATACATAAAAATGTAGTGCGGGTAAGACTAAGCAATGGGTCCGTTATGCGCAAAGTACTCCCCCTCCGTTCGTGTTCTGCTGTTAATAGCATATGCACGAATAGAGAAGTTTGTCCGTGATTAGGAGTGCATTGGCATACGATTTTTTAAATAGAATTAAGCTTGCGAGAACATCGCCTTGGCGAGCAAAGTATAGGAATGAAGCCGTTTCTCGTAATTTTTGATCATAGTGACGACGATAAATTCGTCTACACCGTAGAGGCAGGCTAGCTGCTCCAGACGCTCCTTGACATCCTGCGGTGTGCCAACCAGCCATTTGCGGCTGGAGGATAGCGGTGGAGCTTCCTCATCCTCAGTGCCTTCTTGACGGAAGGCAGCTGTGCCCGGAGCTGCGAGCTGCTGGGCTTCCTCCTCGGTATCGGCACATACAACCCCGACAGCTGCGATGGTACGAAGAGCCGTGCTGAGCCGGGAAGGAGTATATGCTTCGCGGTAAGCATCCAGTACTTCTTTCCCATCCACATCACTCATGAACTGTCCGAACACGTAACCGGCTCCTATCTCAGCGGCATAAGCAGCACTTTTACGGTTCGTGCCCAACATCCATAGCTCTGGCGGCGAGGGGGAGTAGGACGCGCAGTAACCTTCTGCCCGTCCAACTGGAAGCTTCCCTCCAGCAGTTCTAAGAGCTCTTTCAGCTTATCCGGGAGCTGCCGGACATTCTCAAGAAAGTTGCCGCTAAGGGCTATGCTTACGTGTGCTGAACCACCGGGCGCTCGGCCAATGCCGAGATCTACGCGTCCCGGATATAAGCTTGCAAGCAGGTGGAACGATTCCGCCACTTTGAGCGGCTTGTAGTGCGGCAGCAGCAAGGCGCCTGAGCCAATACGGATACGCTGAGTCCGTGCTCCAACATGGGCCAGCAGCACTTCAGGAGAAGTGCAAGCTAGATGAGGCATATCATGATGCTCTGCAACCCAATAGCGGGTGTAACCTAGCCGTTCAGCGGTCTGAGCCAGCTCGACAGCTTGACTTAGAGCGTAGGCTGCGTCTGCTTCATCCAGTACAGGAACCAAGTCCAATACACTAAGCTTCAAGGGCTTCATATATTCTCCTTTCTTTAACCTTTCCTCTATCACATTGAAGTTCATTTCTCATCGCAAGGAAGCTCGCTTCAGCAGGCTTATCATATATTGGTCCGTTCTTTCTCTCATCATTTCGTCCGTTAGCCCAGTTACACCGAATGCAATCCAGCCCGGGTCTACGTCAGGAGGACCGAATAAGGTATCCATCAGCGCAAGCAGATCCCAATAAGGATCGTAATGAAACCTTTCCCCAGCGTGAAGGATGTAGGCGGACAAGAAGGCATCAGCAGCCGGGATACCGTGTAATAGCGCCAAGTCGCGCCGGCAGTGCCCGAGATCTACACCTGCCGGTCCGCGGCAGCCGTTCGCCCAATCGACAATTCCGCTGATATGCTCGCCAGCCCATAGCACATTGCCGGGATGATAGTCCCTATGGATGAAGCAGGGCTTCGCTTCAGGAGCAGGCCCTTGGATGATACGGATGGCAGCGTCCCAGAGATCGGGGACACTTGACCAAGTGGGTTTTTCCGGGGATGTCGTATTCATGTAGGGCGAGTAGTGCCAGGGGAAGCCCTCCGCATCCACGGAATGAATGGCTGCCAATGTCTTGGCCAGCTCATTCACCCAAGCGTCAAGCTCAGGCGGCTCCAGCTGTACGGCGCCTTCAAGCCGTGTCATCAGAACAGCGGGGATTCCGCACTCGCTGCCGTTTACATCGTAAGCAATGAGCCGCGGAGCTGGAAGTCCTGCTCTTTCAACCCACTTGAGACATTCTGCTTCATGATGGGCTGCATCGGGCTCTTCGAGCAGCCATTCAGTATTATCGAATTGGCGCAGCACAACCTCCTGTTTCGTTCTATCAACTTCAACCGTCAATTGAAGAACAAGGGAGGAAGTGCCGCCAAGAAGACGGCGAACGGATTGAACGGCTGCGTGGGGGTTTATGGAAGCGGCAGCCCATTGTAAACTGCGCTCAGATAAAACGTAATCAGACATGAGGCAGTCCCTCCTTGAACTATGTACTTATTTTAAAGATATATTCATTGTAGCATATCCGTTCGCTCCTATCTTAGCATCAACAGAACGGCACCAAGAAAACGTATTGACAAACAGGAAAATGTATCCTATTGTATTTAGTGTACTAGATGTATTAATACACATGATTTTGTTGTGATTCAAAAAAGGGGTGCATAACCATTGCCAATACATATCGATGAGCGCAGCACGACCCCTATATGGGAACAGATCGTTCAGCAAATTAAGGAACTCATCCTGAAAAAGGTGCTCAGACCTAACGATAAGCTGATGTCTGTTCGTGAGCTTGCTTCTTTCCTGCTGATTAACCCTAATACGGTTAGCAAGGCGTATCAAGAGCTGGAACGACAGCACATTATTGAAACCCGAAGGGGAAAAGGAACATACGTGACGGAAGCTTTGTCCTCCGTCCAAGGGAATGAACAGAAGATCAAGGAAATCAGGGAGTCCTTAAAGCTGCTTGTCATGGAATCATCCTATATCGGTGTCAGCCGTGACACGCTGGTTGAATGGATCGATGGCTATTTGAATGAATGGGGAGGCGAAGACGATGTTAACCGTTCGCAATCTAAGTAAGCAAATCGATGGCAAACCGATTATTAGTGGAATTCATTTTGAAATCCATAAAGGAACGATTACGGGGTTGGTTGGTCGAAACGGCGTAGGGAAATCGACTTTGTTAAGACTGCTTGCCGGTATTTTGGACCCGGACGATGGAGAAGTGCTGCTGGAGGGAGTGAATCTGACGGCCCATCCGCGAGTGAAGCAATCGATGTACTATGTTCCTGATTCCATGAGCATGTTCAACAGCTACAATATCAAGGAACTGGTCCGCTTGCACCGCCATATGTACGATTCGTTCGACGAGCAGGCTTTTTACGGATGGTTGGATCGGTTCCAGTTACCGTCTAACGGAACGATACGCAGTTTTTCCAAAGGGATGAAAGCTTTACTGTTCATGATCGTTGCCTTATCCACACGGGCGAAGCTGGTTTTGCTGGACGAGCCGACGAACGGCTTGGATGTTATCGTTAAGAAGCAGATTATGCAGCTGCTTATAGAGGAAGTGTCTGAACGGGAGACAGCTCTATTGATATCCTCCCATCATTTGCAGGAGCTGGAGAAGGTAGCCGACGTTATTATGATGATGAACGATACGGAGATCGAATCCATCATCCGTATCGAGGAGCTGCAGGAGTCGTTCAAAAAAGTACAAATCGCTTTTGCTGACGCTTCGTATAATCCGCTTCATACCTTGCCCAATGTTGAAGTATTGACGCAGGTCGGGCGAGTAGCGACGCTGCTTTTAAAGAACGATATGGCACGAACGATGAAGGTATTGGAGAATAGCCAACCGCTGCTGCTTGAGGAGCTCCCGGTCACCATCGAGGATTTATTCATTACCAAGCTGGGAGGGAATCGACATGCTTCATAAAGGATTATGGTTTCAAAATTATAAACAAACCAAATACGTACTGTGGTGTTTTTGGCTCGTAGCTGTTATGAGCGGGGTTCAATTTTATAATCATGCGGTCAGTGTATCAGAGCGAGTTCGATCTTATATGGAACTTACAAAGAAAGACTATCCATTTCAATACAATTTCACTATTGATTTGCAAACAGTTTCCGCGCTGCAGCTTCTTCTTTGCATCGTGCTAGCGGCTTTTTTGTCGGCTTTGGCCGAACGAATCAGACTCTGGAGCTTGCCTACGCGATGCCCGTGAAGAGAGAGCACATTTATTTGTCCAAATGGTTGCTGGGGTTGGTTCACATCTTCGGAGCCACAACCGCTGGACTGGTTATACAGCTGGCGGTGGTCCATTCGACCATTTTGAGCAACAGCTTTTTGCCGGATAGTCTTATATGGATGTACTATTTGCACCAGCTCTTTATTCTTTGTGCTGTATTCAGCTTTTCCTTATGGATTGGACTTATTGGAGGGAGTGTTTTCTCGCAGGTTGTCCTCGGCCTTATGATCCCGATCATTCCTTACGGAATCTACGGATGTATCAAGGATTTCCTTTCCATGCATTATTTTGCTCTTGGCATTACGGACCTGAGAGATGTATGGTTTTTCAGTCGGGAGACTAGCCTGTGGATCGAGCAACTTTCGTTCCCAATCAAGCTGTATCATATTAGAGCAATGTTCTCGCTAGCGGAGTTTCCGATGGGAAACACGGAAGAATATTTTGAACAGTTACGCCTCCTATACTTTGGAGTCCAGTCGTTTATCGTTCCTGTACTTGTTACAGCAGGAAGTGTATGGGGAATGGCACGGATGGCGAGGAAATCGAGAAACGAAAACAACGGCAAACCTCTATTAAATGGTCGTTTCCGTCCGTATTTGATGGCTGGCGTTATCGTATGCGCCTTCCTTTTGGGAGGAACTCTTTTAGAGAGCATGCTGGGTGAGCATTATTATGGAAAGGGGGGTCAGTATACACGGATGTACGTAGAGAATTTAGCTATTTTCTATGCTTCAGGTGTCGTTTCGGTAGCTATTGTATATGGAATCGTTCGTAAATGGCTTGGGGGCAGGGTTCTGTTGGGCAAAAACCGGACCAGTGCAGGTTAAATAACTTAGTTTCTCAACAGACAGGACCCGCTTGGGTCCTTTTTCTCGTATAGCTTAGAAGGAAGTTTCGTCAATACGGGACCTATTTGGTTTCAAATACGCATCTTGCTGGAGCATGCCCGAACTAATCATCCACTCGAATCCTTGTTCTACGATACCTATCAAATATTCAGCGGCCTTAGGGTCTGAGTCATATAATGCACGTAAAGATACGGCAAGATGCTCAATCCGAGTACCTACGTTATTTTCGATATAGGGTTCAACCTCATTGTCCTCTATCATTTGAAATTCATTTTGCAGCTTGTTGATGATTTCCAACTGAAGCGTCCTCGTTTTACCTGACTCAAGGTTGCTTAAATAATCAGGAGAGACTCCTAGCTCTCTGGCAAAATCCATAATGTCCACGCCCCGCTGCTGTCTCATTGTTTTGATATACAATCCAATCTCGTTCATCTACTTACCGCTCCTTAGACTAAGAATATATCTCCAGTATGGCCCGGTACATAGGCTTGTAATCGTCAGCCGAGCTGGGAGCGGGGGAAAAGGGATGTACAAAAGAATAATATTATTTATTGACCTTACCGTTACGTTAAGCTTTATGATGAATGCGAACCGGTTCAATCAACTTAACGGAGGAAACGATATGCCAAACCATAATACGATTTATAAGCAAGAAGCTGACAAGTATCACTCAATGATTTCTAAACAACAACCACTCCTTCCAAAAGTGGAAGAGCTGATCAACTTGGAAGGCCTCGACATTCTAGATCTAGGGGCAGGATCAGGGAGGTTTACGCTTGAACTGGCATCCAAAGCCATATCGATAGTTGCCTTGGATAATTCTGAAGCTATGTTGAACGTAGCCGCTAATCGTTTGAAGCAGGCGGGTTGGAATCATTGGAGAACCATCACTGCGGACCATAGGTCGCTTCCGCTAGACGATCATTGTGTGGATTTAATTATTGCAGGCTGGACCATTTGTTATCTCACTAATGCCGATGTTCCCGATGCGCTGGACAATTTGAGGCATATCATGGAGGAGATGAAGCGCGTGCTTCGCCCTAATGGCACTATTCTCATTTTTGAGACGATGGGTACGGGGGAAGAACAACCCAATCCGCCGGAGTTTTTGAAAGATTACTACGCAGCTCTAGTGCAGGATTATGGATTTAACCACAAATGGATCCGCACAGATTACACATTTGAAACTATTGAACAAGCGGAACAGCTAACGAGGTTTTTCTTTGGGGAAGCTATGGCCGAGCGGGTGGTTGAACATAATTGGACTCATTTGCCGGAGTGTGCGGGAATGTGGTGGCTACAAGTGTAAAAAACTCAAGTAAACAAAACAGGTCAACCAGTCAAACGCTGGCTGACCTATTAATACGATGGGCAGTAATTTTGTCTTAACTTGGGTCAACAACCTACTTATCTCGGCTGTCCGGAATAATAAATGAAACGGTTGTTCCTTCATTGGGCTGGCTGATAATAAACAAGCCTTGACCGTACAATTGTATTAATCGTCGATTTGTATTATTGAGTCCAATTCCGCCGGTTCCTTTCATGGTTGGGCTCAATAATTGAATAACCTTCTCTTGCTCCATACCCTTGCCGTTATCTTTCACTTCAATAAGTGTAGAGCTGTCCTGGCGAGTAATCCGAATGTGAAGCGTACCGCCTTTGCTTTGACTAAGGAGGCCATGCTTAAGAGCATTTTCGATCAGCGGCTGAATAGAAAGCGGAGGGAGGAGCAGGCTGATGTTGGGTTCAACATCCCATATGATAGAGAGTCTCTCTCCAAACCTCTCTTGCTCAATATATAAATAGGACTTAACAAGCTCTAACTCATGGGAAAGCTTGACCAGCTCCCCCGTATTGAGAAAGTTAAAGCTGATCCGTAAAAAGGAGGCAAAGGCATCTCCCAACTGACGCATTTTTTCCGTATCGATATCGCTTAGCGACATTATGGAGTTAAGCGTGTTGAACAGAAAATGAGGGTGAATTTGTGCCTGCAGATAGGCGGCCTCCATACGTAAACGTTCATTAATGGACTGCTTCAGCGCGGTTAATGCCCTGATTCGGTATTTTAATTCCAGAGCGTCAACAGGCTTGGTAACGTAATCGTTGGCTCCCGAAGAGAATCCCGTGTAGATATCAGCAGGCTGACTACGTGCAGTAAGCAGTAAAACCGGAAGCTCTGACACGGAGTAATGCTCCCTGACTCTCTGCGTCAATTCGTAGCCGGACATGTGTGGCATCATGACATCAGCAATTAGCAGATCCCATTGTTGTGTACCTAACAAATCCAGTACCTCATGGGCTGAATTTGCTGTTGTAATGGTATATGGCTCCGTCGAAAGGATGCCAACAAGCACATTTAGGTTAACGGGGTCGTCATCAACTGCAAGAATTTTCATCTTCGTATCATTCAAAAGCGGCGAAATCAGTACAGGAGTCGCTAATTCACCGATTGCAGCGTCTGGAAACAGTAATCCAGCCGTTCCCTCATAAACTCTCTCTTTTACTGTTAGGGAATGAAGAGGGTCATGTGACGATGGGAGGTTCGACGCGCTCGCTAATGGCAGATCAAAGCTGAATACGGAGCCTTTACCAAGTTCGGAGCTAACGGTCAATGCACCGCCATGTAATTCAACCAACTGCTTGCTAATGCTTAACCCAAGTCCGATTCCTCGCCCATCACTAATGCCATAAGATCCTTGTTCATAAGGGAGAAATACTCGCTCCTGTGTTTCCTCATTCATGCCCACTCCAGTGTCGGAAACATGGATGATGGCATGTCCGTCCCGAATTTCGGCTGAAACGGTGATGGTTCCTTCTTCTGTGTATTTAAGCGCGTTATGCACTAAGTTATACAAAACCTGAACGAGTCTTTTCTCATCAGCCATTACTGGCGGCATCGATTCCACAATATTCATATTCAATTGGATAGGCTTGCCCTCAATCATAAATTTAAGCATGGCGATTACAGCAGGTACGATCGATTGAACCTGTAAGGGCTCTAGCTGCAGCACGATACGATGCTCCTGGAGACGAGCGACATCGAGAAGATCGCCAAGCATATGCGACATGCGGCGGCTTATCGTTATAAGCAGTTCCATATCTTTAAGGCTGCTCTCATTCAGCTTCTCTTGCTCTTTGGTTACAACGGTCTGAGCGATATTCATAATACCATGCAGCGGTGTTCTCAGTTCGTGCGACGTATTGGCGAGAAATTGGTCTTTTAGCTTGTCGGCTTTTTTTAGCTGCTCGTATAGAAGCGCGTTTTCTCTGGCATTATGGAAATACTTCCTAAACCAGTAGGCAGAAAAACCAATAATGGCTGCAAGGATATCTATTGGATAGTAAACGATAGTGTAAGAGCTCCATAAACTCCAGACAATACTAGACATAATGCCTGCCGCAGACAGTATCAGGAAGACGCCGTCGTTGTCGGCGTGCTTCCTGAAGACCATGGTTCCTATGATATAAACAAACCATACAAGGGGTAATAAATAGAAAAAAGAAAATATGCCTAGTCCAAACGATCCATTCACCCATGGAGCCGATGCAGCAAGCAAAAATCCGGAATAAGAAATGAGCGCTCCGGTGAATACTCGCAACCATAGGCTCTTCGGAGGAGCCGAAGAGAATTTTCTGTAAAGAAGAAAAATAAAAAAGGAATGCCAAAGCAGGGCGAGCAGTCTAATTTTCAGCCCCCATGTATAGTTGACCGGCAACCACAGCAAGATCAGGTTATCATGACCGGTCCCGATCGAAACTCCTGCAGTCAATGTTACCGCACAGACAAGGAGCAAAATCCGTTCATGGGGATTAAACCAGTAGAGGATAGATGCATACGAACCGTGAAGCAGTAAAACAACAAGCGTAACCAGCTGAAACCCGATGGAATACCAACGCAAGTAGTCCATTGCTGCTTGATTTCCAAAGCGAATGGATTGCAGGATACCGCCGTTGTAAGGGTCGTCGAAGTTGGCTACTCGAATGAGCAGTTCGATCTCTGTAGCACCTTCCACAGAGTAGGACCCTGTATAAGAGAAATTTTTGGGCGTGTACTCCTCAGCATTCTTGGCAGGTTTTCCGAAAGAGCCCTCAACGTGCCCATTGATTTCCACTTCGGATGAGGCTTGTATTCCTCGAAACCAAAAAGAGACAGGCTCCTTCAGCGGATCGACTAGAATGCGTAGATGATACGTTCCGTACCCATACGAGGAGTTCGATTCATTAGACAGCGCGCTGCTCCAATCTCCTGGAACCTGAATAGTACGGAATTGGTCTTCAGTCCATTGTACATCCTGATGAGAAACTAATTTGGCGGGGGAAAATTGCCATTGACCATCCAAGGAGATCAAAGAAGAATGATTCAGATCCCGACCGCGCATGTCGAGTACACCATTGACTATTGGAGGATGCTTCGCTATAGGGAAAACTTCGAGCCAAGCCCATCGTAAACCCTGAAGAACACCGAGAAATAATATAATTATGACTATATACTTAAGGGCACTTTTATTTTTTATTCGCATCATACGAAGGGATTCGACATAAATTGCGCTTTTTCCTTTATTTAGTCTATCTCTCTTCTAATTTCTCCAGTTGTGTAATACTAAACGGTATACATCCATATTTTATTATGATAGTCTACCTTAAACGTTTATGACTACTGTGAGGAGGGACACGACAATGATTAGTCTAGGTACATTAATTGCTTTTGGAATTGTATCACTGGGGATGGTCTGTTCTCCCGGCCCCAATATGATTTACCTGATCTCTCGTTCCATTGCGCAAGGGCGTAAGGCTGGCATTATATCTTTGCTGGGAGTTGTCCTCGGATTTGGCGTTTATCTCATTGCATCTATGATGGGACTGATCGCCATATTCAATACCGTTCCGGTAATCTATACGGCAATGAAGTGGGCGGGAGCGGCATATTTGTTTTGGCTCGCATGGAAGATGATTAAGCCTGGCTCTGCGTCCATACTGGAACCGGTTGCTCTCCCAATAGAGAAGCCCAAAAGACTGTTTCTGATGGGCTTCATAACCAATTTGCTTAATCCAAAAATCGCGGTATTGTATATTTCGCTTTTACCTCAGTTTCAGAATCCTGAAAAAGGCTCGTTACTTGCACAAAGCGCGATTCTCGGCTTAACGCAAATTTTAATCAGTTTTACAGTGAACCTCCTTATTGTTCTTACTGCAAGCCAGATTGCCAGTTGGTTTGGTAAGCGCCCGACATGGCTTAAGGCACAGCGCTGGATCATGTCCGGTGTACTCGCAGGACTTGCCGTTAAACTGGCTGTTCAGCGAAGATAAATGACGTGTTTTTATTACGATCTCACAGGCAACAGAGTGGAGTGAAATAACAGGCTCAAAAGCCTAGCTCTTCAGCTCGGTTTCCGAACCTGTTATTTTACAGATGAGATCCGCCACTTGCATCAATCAATTGACTGGTTACCCAACGACTGTCCGATGAGGCAAGGAAGGCAGCAATATCCGCCACATCTTCAGGCTCACCCCACCTGTTAAAGGTTGAAAGACCAGCGGCAAATTTCTGTCCGTCTGGATCCTGCAGCGTCTCGGTATTCATCTCTGTATTAATAAAGCCTGGTAGGATCGCGTTCACTGTAATATTACGACTCCCAAGCTGCTGAGCCAAAACTTTCGTAAGAGTATTAATCGCACCCTTCGATATGCTGTAGGCAAATACATTAGGCAAGGCCATTTGTGTAACGAACGATGAGATATTAATAATACGGCCTTCATCTTTCAGACGAGGTAAAGCTTGCTGAGTTACAAACAGCGGTGCTTTGACATTAATGTTCATGACTTCATCAAAAGATTCTTCCGTGGTCTCTTCAATCGTTACAACTTGTCCGATTCCAGCGTTATTCACAAGAATATCAAACCGGTTATCGCCTGTACGATTCTGAAGGGCTTCATCTAATGTTGCATATAATTCACGTATACCATCAAGCGTATTGAAGTCAGCACCAATCGTAAATGCCGAGCCTCCGCTTTGTTGAATCTTCTGAACGACTTCCTCTGCTTCATTTTGCCTTTTTCCATAATGCACTGCGACTAGTGCGCCCTCCCGTGCTAGACGTAACGCAATACCACGACCGATTCCCCGGCTTGCACCGGTTACTAGAGCTATTTTACCTTTCAGATTACTCATGCCCTCATCTCCTTGTTTGGAATTCATGTTTAGTTATATCACAAGGTCATGTTTGAAATGTTGCTCTCACATTCGGGATGAAGGTTGTCCAGTTTGCTTATCCGAATACATAAAAGCTTCCATCGCGCAAATAGCGGGTTTAGCCACTTATATTGGAATTAGTAATTCCTTGGTTCAGATGTCATTAATTCAAATAAGTACAAGCGTATTGCTTTTATTATTAACTGCTATCTTTTAATACAGAAAATTTGGGTTTATGTTCTTAGCAAGAGAATTATACGGACGAAAAGTATTGAAACCACTCAATATTGTATTCGGTATACTATAAATATTGATTATGTGTGCAATTGAAGCATACAGAGTATCTATGTATGTACACGGCTGCACACAGTATTTTGCATCCTATCATATTCTTTCTTATAACATTACTTCTTATTGTTGTTTTGCTCAGTGGAAGTCACCTTTCCTTGAACGGATTTCATGTAAAGATCCCCGTATATCGGGGATTTTTCACTATATAGTGCATATTTTATGGCAATGCGTTTTAAACAAAATTAGGAAAATATAAAAAATCACAAAATGTTCACTTATGAGAAAATTTTAGTTTAGCTATACTTACAAAGAAAAAAGATATGAAGGGATGAAATGAATTGCCTACAACTAAAAAAGAAGGTATTTATTTTGGATTGATGATGTGCTTTGGGATGGTTATAGTTATGACTTTCTATAACTTATTTATCAATGATTTGTTTAGCGTTTTAACGCTCAAGAAAGGAATTATTCAGTTTATAATTACGCTCTTTATTGCAGTCACAATAGAGTTGCTTGTCGTTAGTCCTATAGCCAATAAGATTGTTTCTAAACTACCGTTTGATAAGACTAAGAAACCTTTAGTTATCATAGCTATGTCAACATGCATGGTGCTAGGAATGGTGTTTTTTATGTCGGTTTATGGTCTAGTAACAACGTATTTAAATCATGGATTAACGACGGAATCCTATCTTAAAAGTTACCTTTTAATCTTTGCTAGAAATTTTGTATTTGCATTTCCTTTACAATTGATTATCATGGGTCCAATAGTTCGTTTGTTATTTACGAAGATTGTTAGAGGAAATAAATCCCTTAAATCAGCTTAATAAAAAGAATTAAAAGAGCTTTATTTAGCTATCGGGATGAACATTATATTTAACGAGCAGGCTCCGTGGTAGCCTGCTCTTGTTTCATGATCAGATAAGATAGCGGCAGGCTCGAATTTACCAAATTTCCACTCGTGTTATCTTAATCCTGCCTTTAAGCAACGGGTTCGGTCTTTGGTTCAGCTTTTTTCGCATGGGTTGATAGAACCCCACTTGATATAAATACAAGCAGCGAGCACGCCAGGCAGATACCCGTAAAAATACCTATAGCATAATAACCATTAAACACAGAATAAAGCATGCCAGCCATCCAAGCTCCTAACGTTGTTGCGGCATTCATGGTTGATGTGGCCAGACTTGAAATGGTTCCGCGGATAGTCGGATTTAAACTGTTCAGAAGCCCAACCATAAGCGGGAATAGAATGCCGAGGATAGCAAAAATCAAAAAGTAAGCCCCTTTGACTACAAAAACCGACGAAACATAAGGTAATAAGATATATGCTGCAATAATAATGAGCATTCCCACCGTCATAGTCCTGAACTGATTTAGCGCCTTTATCACGTAAGGACTGCATAGACTGCCGAGCAAATTGCCAAGTCCCAAAAAGATAATCACATATCCTGCTTCAGCAATCGAAAGGTGAAAACGGTCCGCCATCCATTTCCCGAGAAAAGCAAAGGCGGCGCTGCTCCCTAAATGTACAAAGAAGTAGGCGAGAAAGGTGCCTCGCGCTTTACCGCTTGTTAACAGAGGAACGTATCTTTTTAATATAGACGGTTTAATGTCTTGCAGCTGGTGAGGTTTCATGCTGGGCACCGCGAAAAAGGCTACAACCGCCAGCAGCAGAGAAAATATACCGATGGCCCAGAATGGATGCGACCAATTGCTTGCAGCCAGCAAGCTTCCGATCGGCACGCCGAGTGCTTGAGAGACAGCGAGCCCTGCATAGGCTACACCCAGCGCTTTGCTGATTTTGGCTGGGGGAAACAGGGTAGGAATGGCTGCCCACACTTGCGGCGCTGTAAATGCAGCGCTTACTCCCGCCAAAAAACGGAACAAGCACATGGGCCAAAAATCAACGGCGAAGCCGCACAAGCATGTTGAAATCGCGAAGCAAGTAAGGCCGACCAGCATCACTTTTTTTCGATCCCACCCATCGGACAAGGGTCCGGCGATTAGGGCAAATACCGCTGAGCCCAAAGTGTAGGCCCCCATCATCCATCCGGCCATTTCGGTAGAGACACCGAACCTACTTTGCAGTGTCGGAATCAGCGGAGAGATAAGAAACGTATCCGTACCGATAACGAACATGATTAGAAAAAATAACATGATAATTTTGCTCATTTTCTTCACCATTTTCTTTTTTATATTTGATCTTGAACCCTATTCTAGAGGATAATGGTGACAATAGTTGTCGTGAATTTTAAAATAATTGGAGCCATGTCATGTCTAAATCGAAACGTTTGTTGGAACTGATGATGACGGTCAACCGAAAACGGAAGTTTACGGTCAAAGAGCTTGCCCAGGAGTTTGGCGTATCTACAAGAACGATGCTAAGGGACTTGCAGGAGCTAAGCGAGCTGGGTGTCCCGCTTTATTCCGAGGTAGGTCCTCACGGTGGTTATCAGGTGCTAAAGGAAAGAATTTTGCCACCTATCGCATTTTCTGAAGAAGAGGCTGTTGCCATGTTTTTTGCGGTGCATGCACTTCGTCATTATTCCTCTCTACCTTTCGAAGAAGAGTCTGCTTCCGCATTAGACAAGTTTTATTTGCACATGTCTGGGGACATTCGAGATCGTATTGATCAAATGAAAAATCGGGTGGACTTCGTGACGCCGACGAGACAGCAGGACTCCCCTTATCTGTCGATCCTGCTCGAAGCAGCTGTTCATCAAAAAGTGCTACGCATCGAATACGGCTCGAAGGGGAGTGAGGCGGGAAGAACAATACAACCGATTGGAATTTATTCAAATAACGGCTTATGGTTTTGTCCTGCTTATTGCTCTCTTCGTAAAGATTTTCGTATATTCCGTTGTGATCGAATTCATTCGGCGGTATATGATACTAACGGTATAGAGCCTATGGATCTGCGGCATGTACATCTTGGCAATAAGGAGTCGTTTTTTCAAACGGAGAAGGAATCGGCCCAGCTTTATGCGGAGCTGAGTCCAAAAAAAGGCGTTCAAATGTGCGAGGCAGTATTATGGTTGGGTTCCCACTTGCATATCCGGGAGGAGGGTACCGGGTGGCTGGAAGGCACAATTCCTCAGAACGACCTTGCTTTTTATGCGAGATTTTTCATAGGATTGGGCAACGAGGTAACCGTGAAGCAACCTACGGAGCTGATAGGTTATATGAAGCAGCTGTTCGCAGAGATTATGGCCAAATATGATTAGTTGCCATCTAACATACTGGACGAATAATAAAATTCTGAAATTAAAGGTTGTGATATCATGCTAACGCCAGTAACGCTTCGGGGGCGTCTAGTCTGCCTAGAGCCCATGACCATTGCCCGCATCGATGATCTCTGCTCCGCGGCCTCGGAAGATAGGTCAACTTACACTTATACAAATGTGCCAAATGGACCGGAGGATACAGAACGTTATATAGACGGCGCTCTAATGTCCTTTGCGAAAGGCCGTGCATTGCCATTTGTAGTTCGTCACATCGAAACAGGTCGTATTGTCGGAGCCACGCGATTTCTTGATCTTGAAGTTTTCTCGTGGCCACCTCCATGGCCGCCAGGCGTTGCCAGTGGCCCTTCACCTTCAGATGCGGCCCCACCAACAGTGGCTGAAATAGGGAGTACTTGGTATGCACCCTCAGTTCAGCGTACAGGTGTCAATACAGAGTGTAAGCTTCTGATGCTTACCCATGCGTTTGAAACTTGGCATACGACTAGAGTCACCTTAAAGACGGATGCTCGCAACATGCGTTCACGCACTGCCATCCAACGCCTTGGCGCTGCTTTTGAAGGCATCCGTAGGGCACATGTCCCTGCTAGTGATGGGGGGATAAGGGATACAGCGTATTATTCGATTCTGGCCGCAGAATGGCCTGAGGTGCGGAACAATCTCCTAGAGCGTCTTCAAAGAAGTCGAGGATAGCTATGTGTAAAAGAGGTGATCACGCGTGTGGCAAATAGTCCTGACCTTAGTTTTTATAATTGAACACTGGTACTATTTTGTAGCCATAACGTTAATTATTACTTCTCTGGTCTCGTTTAATAGAATAAGAAAGAAAAAAAGATTGAAAATCCATAGAAGGTATCGAGAAACGGGTGTCCTTGATACTAAGGCTAACCAAGGAGAAAAGCATTAAAATTCAGTGAAAGAAGATTCGGCGGGTATTCGTCAGAGTCTTTTTTTGTGCAACAAAAGGCTTTCATTTACTTGAAGAAAACGAACGTTTTGACATATTCGCCGCCTTCTATTCTTCCGATATGATAAGCTAGTCTGACTGTATCCCGTCATTTTTGGCGATCGTCGGCTAACAGATGAGCTGATCTTTTATTTTTGTGAAAATGAACTTTTGACCGTAGTTATTACTCATATAGGGGAGAGAGGTGAAGGCATGAATGTAGTTCGATTAGTGAAAAAAGCGAAAAGAGGGAATAAAGATGCATTACTTCATTTAATTATGTCTGAAAAAGATGTTTATTATAGGCTTGCTTTCACCTATATGGGCAATACGCATGATGCTATGGATGCGATGGAGGAAATGATTGTAAGGCTTTATGAAAAAATCGATCAGCTGAAAAAAGAAGAAGCTTTTTACAGCTGGAGTAAAACCATTCTGGTGAATAGTTGTAAAAGCTTGCTGCAAAAGCGAAAAAAGCTGGTTTTACTAGATGATTGGGATACGGCTAATGAACGGGAAATAGGTCATGATTTGATTAATGATCCTTATATTAGGAGTGATCAACAAATAGATATCCAAGCTTTATTAATACACATAAATGAGGATCAAAAAGAAGCGATCCAGTTAAAATATTTTCATGATCTTGATTACCAAACTATAGCGGATATGACAAAGGTATCGATTGGAACCGTGAAATCAAGGATCTTTCAGGGATTGAAAAGGCTAAGAGAATATTATAGGGGGGATGTTGATGAATAACGTAGAGAAACGATTAGAGGAAGAGAAGCATCGTATGGAGTCCATCACAGCACCAGAAGAATTAGAAATGAGATTACGAAGTGCGTTAAATACGGCTGCTCCAAGAAGAACGAAACGAATAACACCGAGTTGGAAGATCGCAGCAGTCATCTTATTGGGTGTAGTTATATTCGGAAATAATTATAATGCTTTAGCCTATTATGGCAAGCAGCTCCTTGGATTCGATGAATTAATTCATGGTACTTTAAAACAACTAAATGATGAAGGTATGGGACAAATCGTTGAAAAAAAGACTAAGCTAGAAGACGGAACAGATCTCATCATTAACGGAATTCTGTCGGATGCCAATCAACTAGTTATGTACTACACACTAACCAATCCCAATGGGCTTGAGGACCCTATGAGCGGCTATTTTAGTCCTACAAGAATAAGCGGTTTTTTAACGAATTCCAATATAAGAAGCGGCTCGTCAGTTATCAATGAAAATCATACGGAGATTAAAGGAATGCAGACTTTTGATAGCGTTAGTCCTTTTTCGAAAGAACTAACGCTACACTTCGGGCAATCTCTTCAGAATGGTCAAAGAAGAGAAGGAACTATATCCTTTCCTTATGATCCCAATAAAGCCATGCAAACTCAGATTAAACAGTCGATCAATAAGACGTTTAAAGTCGACAAAGGCACGATAACATTCAATTCGATAACAGCCACACCAACCTTGACATTAATCAATGGGACGGTACATGTTGAGAACTTTAGTAGAGTAAATTTCCCGTTAGGCGGAATAGAATTAAGGGCTAATGGAACTCCTGTAGCAATACAGGGAAGTGGCAGTCAATCTTCACTTGCTGGCATGAAATTTGACATTCGTTATGAGTCATTGCCAAAACAGCTGCATTCACTAGAATTAGTCATGAAAGAGTTTGTTGGATATCAAATACTAGATGCAAAATTGTCACTAGCTTCCTTTGGTGATGAGCCGCTGACTCTTGATAGTAAAGAATTAAGGATTAAGAATGTATCAAAGACTTCACAAGGAGTTGAAATTACGATCGCTACAGATGATGATGTCATGCTGGATGGAGTTTCTGTAGAAGCGCAAAACGAAATAACGCCTTTAAAAACAACAGTAAATCAAAATAATAAACAGCAAACCAATGGCAGAATAATGAAGGAACGCACCTTATTATTTGATACAACAATGGAGCCAGAATATCTTCTAATAAAAGGTATGCACTACATGAAAGCATATAATAAGGTGATTGAGATACCCGTTGATTAGTAAGGTGAAATGGGTATTAATTTGTAGCTGAGTTGGCCCTACAACATCTTCAGAATGAAACTCTGTTTACTATTGACAGGTAATAATTTCGAGAGTAACATTCAAATGTAAATTAAATGTCCTCGTTAGGTGAGGCTCCTATACAAATACAGGCCACTGCCCGGAAACATCGAAAGATGCCAATGGGTAGAACAGGGATTGCCGGATTAAGGCTTTTCATAAGGTGGCTAAGGGAAGGTTAATTCTCTTTACGTTGTATAGTGCTAAAACTCGACTAGGGGGAGCGAATGTATTTAGTGCGCATTCTTAAGCCCTCTAGACCTTCTAGTGGGTTTTTTATTTTATTGAAAAAATCGTAATGTTTACATTTACTGAAACTAATGATCAAAAGATTATTGAGTATGGTTAAGGAGATAGTCTATGGATACTTCATACCGGAATAAGGTTCTCATTGTGGAGGACGATGAAAATATTAGACGCTTTGTAGCGATTAATTTGGACAGAAATGGATTTAGAGTGACGGAAGCGGGTTTAGGAGGGGAGGCTTTGACGAGTCTCGGTGCCAATCGACCTGATGTGGTTGTATTGGATATTATGCTTCCTGATATGGATGGCTTCGAATTTTGCAGAAAGCTCAGAGAAATTGATTCGGACATTGTGATTGTCTTTTTGACAGCGCGTGGGCAGGATTTGGACAAGATTAAAGGGCTGGAGCTCGGTGCTGATGATTACATTGTCAAACCCTTTAACCCACTAGAGCTCGTGGCAAGAATAAGAACGGTATTACGCCGTACCCGGAAATGGGAGGGGCATGAGAGAAAAGTACTTCAGTCGGGTTCGATCCTTCTTGACCTTGTTTCTAATAAGCTATTTAAACAGGATTGTTTAATTGAAGTTACCCCCAAGGAATATCAAATGGCTAAAGTATTCTTGGAAAATCCGGATAGAGCCTTATCCCGGCATGAGCTTTTGAACCTGATTTGGGGTGAGGATTATGTGGGCGATACCAAAACCGTGGATGTCCACGTTCGCAAACTAAGAGAAAAGCTAGAGGACGACTGCTCTCAACCAAAGTTGATTGAAACTGTTTGGGGACTTGGCTACCGTTGGCGAAAGGACGGTTGAATCATTGGGTATTCAAAAAAGATTAGTAGGAAGCTACCTCATTGTTATTTTCATTACAGTATGCATTCTGGAAATTTTTCTAATGGTTTCCGTGAAATATTATTATTATAACAACATTGAACGCATTCTGATGAATCAAGCAGATTTATCCGCTTCATTTTTTCAACAATATTTTGCTGAGGAAGATTTACAGGAACAATCCGAACGATTACTGAAAGGATTTGCTCAAAATTCCGCGGCACAGGTACAGATAATAAGTTCTTCTGGACAACTTCTTCAAGACTCTACGGGTCAAACCTTAGGTAAGAATATGATCGCTTATCAAGATGTGCAGGAGGCGCGCGGCGGGAACATCGGAGTATGGAGGGGAGAAGAATTATCCACACATGAGGATATTCTGGCGGTATCTTATCCATTACGAGCTAAGGATGTTACCGTAGGAGTCGTTAGGTTCGTGACTTCTCTAACCGAAACCATGGAAACCATTAACCGCATTTATGCTCTCTTTATTACAGTAGGCCTCGCGGTTGTTGCGATAGTGACCGTTCTCGGCATCTTCCTGTCCAGAACTATTACTAGCTCCATTACGGAGCTTAAGCTGGCTGCAGAAAGAATGGCGGAAGGTGATTTTTCCGTAACAGCCAAGAAAAGATATCAAGATGAGCTGGGATCTTTAGCTGATACGTTCAATACGATGGCAGCCAAGATACGGCTCAACGAACAGCTCAAAAATGAGTTTATTTCATCGGTCTCTCATGAGCTTCGCACTCCGTTAACATCGATTAAAGGCTGGGTCGTAACCCTAATATCGAGTAGGGAGCACAGCAGCAATCTTCTGTTAAAAGACGGTCTTGAAATCATCGAAACGGAAACAGACCGGCTAACTGATATGGTGGATGAATTACTTGATTTTTCGAAATTGGATAACGAACGAATGACTTTAAGCTGTTCCCCGCTGTCTATTGCAGAATTCATTCATCATATTGGTAAGCAGTTGGCACCAAGAGCTGCTCGACAGAGTATAACGCTGAGGGTGGATGCTGACGATACGCTCCCTGTTATACAAGCGGACGAGAATAGGCTAAAGCAGGTGCTCATTAACCTTTTAGATAACGCACTTAAATTTACGGATCCCAACGGCAGCATTAAGCTTTACGCACACTCGGATGACAACCACGTTGTAATTACTGTAGAGGATACAGGCTGGGGAATTGCAGAGGAGGATATGGCTCAAGTCCTTAAAAAAATTTTACCAGGGAAACAATCATGTCGCAGGAAGTGGTCTCGGATTATCGATATCAGAGCAAATTGTAAAGCTGCATGGAGGGCATTTACTAATAAAAAGTCAAGAAGGATTGGGAACGACAGTCAAGATCTTCCTTCCAAAGTAGGTACGGAATCAATTTTAACTTTTTCATAACCTTTTATTTACCAAAAAAATATAAAATCAATTTTAATAGTCGAGGAGTAGGAGGACAAATGTTAAAAAGGCTGATTTCGACAGGGCTCATGTTGACGACGATAGTATGGCTTGGCGGTTGCGGAATGCCTGCGTCACCCATCGATTTAATAAAACCTCCGGTCTCCGAAGAAACCGTCCAAAAGGATAAATGGACTACAACCCTTCGAACCTTACTGCCTGATGGAGCCCGATTGTTAGCTTCAGTTCATGGTAAAGAAGGTCATAGCGTTGCATTCGGAGATGTAGACGGAGATGGCATCAATGAGGCTATAGTTGTATACGAAGAGGATGTCCTCAACAAAAGAAAGCTCAAAGCTGCACTGTTGAAGCAATATAAAGAGGAATGGCGGATCATTTGGGATACATTGGGATTCGGCTACGGTCTAGATAGTGTGGGGTTTGCTGATGTGAATAAGGACGGGCGTCCGGAGCTTGTTTTGGGATGGTCCTTAGGTGCGGGAGGAAATGGGCTCGATATTTATGAATGGAACAACAATACATTAGAACTAGCTGCAAAAAAAGGGTACCACGGGCATCTCGATTTGAATAATATTCCTTAATACATTCATGAAAGTAGGATTAGATTTGAGAAAAGCACAACCCAATTACTACATGTTATTCTTGGCTTTTATACTGCTTATAGGCTTTGGCGCAGTGGCTGTTGCAACCAGCGAATACCCGATAAACTCATTGGACGTACATCTGGCTGCTTTCGTGCAAAGCTTCGAAAACCCCAGCTTAACCGTAGTCATGAAAATGTTCACTGCCATAGGTTCAACCAAAGGTTGTGTAGTCATTATCTTACTGGCCATGATTTTTTTATACTTCGTACTGGGGCATCGTATGGAGCTCATTTTTTTTAGCGGGGTTGTGGGTGGATCGGCTGTTATAAATCAGATAATGAAAGGGGGCTTCCAGCGGGAGCGTCCGAGTGTTTATCGTCTGATAGAGGAGTCTGGGTACAGCTTTCCCAGCGGCCATGCAATGGGAGCCTTTGCATTGTATGGGGCTTTGGTTTTTCTCTTGTGGAGGCATGTATCTACAAAGCAAAGACGAAGTCTTCTGATAGTGTCGAGCGTCCTTATGATTGGGATGATCTGTATAAGCCGTATCTATCTTGGCGTGCACCACCCCAGTGACATCATAGCGGCATTGATGGTCAGCGGAGCCTGGTTGACCCTGATGATTTGGCTGTTCCAACGATTTATGGAATACCGAGAGCTAAGATCCTCTTCGAAATCAGAAGCCATGTGAACGAGAATAAGAACCGGATACCTCTAGTTTAAGGTATTCCATCCAATCCAAGAGTCTGCTATAGGGCAGTCTCTTTTTTGTTATTAAAAGGAAGCGAGTGATTTTAACCTTTTCATAACCTTTTATTTTCCTTATGAATATAAAATAGAGGACAGAAGTGGAGCAAGAGGAGGAACGTTCACTAATGAACTCCTTGTATAATGAGCCCAATGCATCGGTTATCGAATCTCTTAAATGGCTATTGTCGCAAAAAAATAGAGAACAGTTCAAAACGGTTCTATTGAGCCTGCATGCTGCAGACCGGGCGGCTTTCTTTTTGGCGTTGGATGAAAGGTCATCGTCAAACGGTTCTCCAGTTTTTACAACCCGATGAATTTGCAGAAATCTTTCAGGTCTTGGGTCTGGAAGATCGAAAGCTTGTTGTGACGGGGCTAGATAATAACTATGTTTCGGAAATAGAAAGAGGTTCTGAATGGCTTACGCTTCTCAACGGAAGATAAAAGCCATTATGATCTTTATGTAGCTGATCAGAGCCATCGTTTGATAGGTATGGTTTCTATGTATCATCTCTTGCAAGCCCCGACAGATAGTACAATGGAGTCACTTATGAGAACGAAGATTATCTCTATCCCCGCTCAAGCCGAGCAAGCTACAGCTGCGGAAATGATAAAGAAATATAATCTCCAGGCTCTGCCTGTCACGGATAAAAAAGGCGTTATGATAGGCATCATAACTATGGATGACATTCTTAAACTATTGGAAGAAAGGATTGCTTTACGAATTCAAAATTTCGCCGCGCTTAAAAACGGGCTGCTCTTTTCATCCAATACATTAAGGTCTGTTAGTCAAACACTTCCTTGGCTCATCGGGCTTACATTGACCGGATTTTTGATGACTGAAATAATGGCGCCCTTTCTTACATCACTCCAGCATATCGCAATGCTCACTATTTTCATTCCGGTCATTCTCGGGATGTCGGGAAACAGTGGAATACAATCCCTTTCGGTTGTCATTCGGAAAATGACAATGAACCCATTAAACACGAAAGATAGATGGCAATTACTTGGAAAGGAAGCGGGTGTTGGGCTGCTGACAGGGATCGTCTGTGGACTTGTTGCTTTGCTTCTGGGCCGGTGGTAACCACCTTAAATGATATCTTGGCTCTGTTTGTTTACTATGGTGTCGCGGCGCTTCTTATCCCCCTTGTAACAGCTTAACCATTTATTCGATCACGAAGGAGTACCTCTACATGATTCAACTGGAAGAAATGAAGAATTTACTATCGAATGCTGATAAAAATTCAGTGTTGTCCTTCGCAGAAAATTCCAGGCCCTTCGACTTGGCCGTCTGTGTAGAAAAACTGGATAGAGCAGAACAACTCCAATTGATGAGGCTGCTTCCTGCCGATATAGCTGCGGAAATCATGGAATATTTGGAGCCTGTATTGCAGTATCAGATTCTTAATCATTTAGAGGAAAATGAGACTTCCCAGGTGCTGAACAAAATGTCAGGGGACGTAGTTGCTGATATGATGCTAGCCATTCATCGGCATCAGGCCGTCAAGCTGTTGAATCTGCTTCCAAAAGATTATCGGGATAAGGTCCAAACGCTAATGACATTCCCGGAGCATACCGCTGGAAGCTTGGCAACGATAGATTATATTGCTGCACGCAGCTCATGGACCATTGAAAAAACGCTGCAGCATATCCGTAAAATTGGGCATGATGCCGAGATCACTTCCTATGTCTATGTGACTGGAATGAAAGGTGAGCTTCTAGACGTCGTTTCATTGAAAAAAATCATTTTATCCGAACCTCAAACTCGACTGGAAGACATTGTCATGGGGGAAGTCATTTCTGTACCGGCCACTATGGAGCAAGAGGAAGCCGCGGAGCTATTATCTCGCTATGATCTGGTAGCCCTACCCGTGGTAGATGGACAGAACCGACTTATTGGTGTTATTACTGTTGATGATTTGATTGATGTCATACAGGATGAAGCGACCGAGGATATTCATAAACTGGGCGGAAGTCAGCCATTGACAGAAGCTTATTTCAAAACCTCTGTATTTCATTTGTACAGAAAACGGATCGTTTGGCTATTGATTTTGTTTGTAGCGGAAGCATATACGGGTACGGTTCTAAGACACTATGAGGAAACGCTCTCTGAGGTCATTGCACTGGCATTCTTTGTCCCACTGCTCATAGGGACGGGAGGGAACACGGGAACCCAAACCGTATCCACTTTAGTCCGCGCGCTTGCGGTAGGTGAAGTACAGTTTCGCGATATTTTTAAAGTAATACGAAAGGAAATAACCACAGGTCTTATGACGGGGGCCTCCATTTCACTGATCGCTTATGTACGAGCCTTATTTCTTGGGGTTGAAACGAATGTTGGATTGGTCGTTGCCATAACGGCTATGTCCATCGTCATTTGGGCTTCCTTTGTTGCCGCTATCCTGCCATTACTATTGCATAAGCTGAAAGCGGACCCCGCTGTCGTGTCGGGGCCTTTCATTACGACATTGGTAGATGGGACAGGCCTTATCATCTACTTTACTATTGCCAAAATATTGCTCAAACTATAATACCTGTCATACCTATTTGGCGAAATAAAAAAGGGGATTAGTAGAGTGAACACATCTACAAGGGGAAAACCGGATTTCTTATTGCTATTTTTAACTATTTCACTCGTGGGATTTGGATTAATTATGGTATTTAGTGCAAGCTCTGCCAATGCCTTATATAAATATGATACGAGTTGGTATTTCGTGAAAAAGCAATTCATCTTCTCATTCCTCGGTCTGTTGTTGATGGTTGTTCTTATGAACGTTCCTTTTCAAATATTAAAGCGATGGTCACGACCACTGCTGTTGGCTTCGATTGTAACACTGATACTCGTGCTTGTCGTGGGTGTTCAAATTAATGGTGCCAAACGATGGATCGGTGTTGGAAGCTTTGGCATTCAGCCTACTGAATTCGTCAAAATATCTGTCGTTATCTTCTTGGCTGCTTTAATAGATAAAAAAGGAGATAAGATACGTGATTTCAAAACGGGATTATCTCCTTTGTTATTATTGACGGGGTTCGTTGCTTTTCTTATTCTACTTCAGCCGGACTTTGGTTCCAGTCTGATTCTTCTATTCGTTTCGGGTACTATTATTATTATGGGAGGGGCGAATTTATGGCATCTATTGAAACTAGTCTTCGTTATTGCGCCCATCTGTGTTTATTTAGCTGTATCCAAAAGCTATCGCCTAGAGAGAATTACTTCCTTTATGAATCCTTGGGAGGATTCCTCCGGAACAGGCTATCAGCTGATTCAATCGCTTTTTGCTTTAGGCCACGGCGGGTTGACAGGCGCAGGAATTGGTAAAATCATCCAGAAGCTGCGATATTTGCCCGAAGCCCATACGGATTTTATATTCGCTATTATGGGGGAAGAGTTAGGCTTTGTAGGGGTTGTATTCTTTATACTGATTTATGCTATTTTCCTTGCGAGAGGTTTTATTGTTGCGTTTCAAAGTTCCAATTTTTTTTGGTCTATTGCTAGGGACAGGTATTGTCAGTATGATAGGGATTCAATTCGTATTTAATATAGGGGCTGTCACAGGGTGTATGCCAATAACCGGAGTACCGCTTCCCTTGATAAGCTATGGAGGCTCCTCCATGCTGGTTTGTTTGGCGGGTATCGGCATCCTGCTAAGTATTTCTCGAGAGAGAAATCGATTGCGTAATATGAAACGAATTAGTCAAAGCTAGCTATGGCCAAGGGATGCTGATCAATAGATATACCTTATTTTACCACTCGGTATCTTGCAACATAATGAAATCAGGCCCCGTCTATGAAGATGTCGGCATGTTGTTCCCGGAAAGTGAATCTTTCCCTAATAGATAAAGACAACTAGAGAGATATAAAAGAGATATGAAACAAGGTTTAGTTTTACGCCGACCTAGGGTGGAATATTCATACGAATGGAACTGCCCTAGAGGTAGAGAGAGTGTGTTTAGGCAAGACAATGGAGACTGTGGAGGATGAAAATCCGACGCAGTCTCTTTTTTTCGAACCTCGGTAACTATAAGATAAGTCCAGTAAAGGCGAGGCACTGGCTTGAAAGTAATATATGTACGCAAAAAACAGCGGCAGTCTAGGATGTTATTATCGTCCAAGGCTGCCGTTTATAGTTCGCAGAGCTCTTTAATTGTTTTTGTTTTGTTTTGTTTTATATAAAAAAACACAGTATTCAAAAATAAACAAATATGATAAGATGTAAACAAAATAAAATAAACATCTAAGCGGAGGTATAGTCATGGTACAAAGTTTGTGGGAAGCGTCTAAAGCAGCAGAGCAGGTTACAGGTCTCGATCAATTGGTTTATCGCTCTAATTTGATAGGTACAGATCGTCGTGTATGCAATTACGGGGGTGGCAATACCTCTAGTAAAACGATCGTAAAAGATTTCCGTGGTCGTGACATCGAAGTTATGTTTGTTAAAGGCAGCGGCTCTGATCTAGCAACTATGAAGGCATCTAATTTTACCGGCTTGCGCATGGATGATATTCGTCCATTGTTCGAGAAAGACGAAATGCCTGATGAAGAAATGGTCGCCTACTTGGCGAACTGTATGATTGATGCTAAACATCCACGTGCTTCTATTGAAACTTTGCTTCATGCATTCCTACCATTCAAACATGTTGATCATACTCACCCGGATTCTATCATCAGTCTTTGCTGCGCAGATAACGGTAAAGCGTTGGCTACTGAAATTTTTGGAGACCGTTTCGTATGGGTTCCTTATATCCGTCCTGGTTTCAAACTATCCAAAATGATAGCTGAAGGCGTATTGAACAACCCTAAAGCTGAGCTTGTTCTGATGGAGAAGCATGGTCTGGTTACTTGGGGTGAAACTTCTGAAGAGGCTTATGCTCAAACGATCAAGATCATTACCGAAGCGGAAAGCTTTATCGAAGCACGTGTTAAAGAAAGCCAGGTTTTTGGCGGCGTGAAGCATGGCGCTTTGACTGCTGAAGAACGTAGAAGCGTTGCTGCACAAGTGATGCCAACGATCCGCGGCGCAGTAAGTGATGCTAAGAAAATGATTCTTTCCTTCGACGACGCTGAAGATGTACTGCAATTCGTAGGAGGACAAAGCTCCGCAGCCCTTTCCCAAGTTGGAGCGGCTTGCCCGGATCATCTCGTTCACACGAAAGTGGTTCCATTGTTCATTGATTGGACTCCTAATGCGGATGATATTGACGGACTGAAAGCGAAATTAAAAGAAGGTATTGCAGCATATAAAGAAGAATATAAAGCCTATTTTGACCGCAACAAAAATGATGGAGATGTCATGTTCGAAGCCGCGCCGCGCGTTATTCTCATTCCTGGCGTTGGTATGATCAATACCGGTAAAAGCTGGGCTATGTCTCAAGTAAGCGGCGCTTTGTATCACCGTGCGATTGCAGTTATGAGAGGCGCTACGGCACTTGGGCAATTCGTATCCCTTAGTGAAAATGAATCTTACAACGTAGAGTACTGGCCGCTTGAGCTTTACAAGCTATCCTTGGCTCCGGCAGAAGCTGAATTTTCACGTAAAATTGCTTTCATCACCGGCGGAGCTGGCGGAATCGGTAGCGAAACAGCACGTCGTTTAGTTTCTGAAGGCGCGCATGTTGTTCTGGCAGATCTTAACCTTGAAGGTGCACAGAATGTAGCTTCGGAAATCAACGCGAAGTATGGTGAGAATCGTGCAATCGCGGTTAAGATGGATGTAACCAGCGAAGAGATGATCAAAGCCGCTTATGCAGAAACGGCAATCACTTATGGCGGTGTAGATATTATTGTCAATAACGCAGGTCTTGCCACTTCCAGCCCATTCGACCAAACGTCCTTGAAAGAATGGAATTTGAATATGAACGTGCTTGGAACAGGATATTTCCTCGTTGCTCGTGAAGCGTTCATCCTGATGAAGGAACAAGCTATCGGTGGTAACATGGTATTCATCGGCTCCAAAAACTCGGTTTATGCAGGCAAAAGCGCATCTGCCTACAGCTCTGTAAAAGCACTGGAAGCTCATCTTGCACGCTGCGTAGCTGCAGAGGGCGGAGAATTCGGTATTCGTGTTAATACGATTCTGCCCGATGCGATCCTGCAAGGTTCTGCAATCTGGAACGGAAGCTGGCGTAATGAACGTGCCGCAGCATACGGCATCGAACCGGATCAACTGGAAGAGCACTATCGTAAACGCACAACCTTGCTTGTAAATATTTACCCTCGCGATATTGCGGAAGGCATCGCATTCTTTGCTTCTTCGAAATCGGATAAAACAACAGGCTGCATGCTGACCATCGATGGCGGCGTACCTGCTGCATTTACTCGTTAATTATACGTAAATTAGTTAAATGGATATTATTTAAAGGAGGCGTATCACATGCCATCAGCCACAGGGGAAAAGGTATGGATCATTCCTGACGGTTACATCCCGGAGCTCAGCTCCGGGGCGTTGACCAGCCATGAATCGATTTGTGTATTGAATACCGCATCGGAGGATGCCGAGCTGACCATTACCATCTTCTTTGAGGATCGCGATCCGATAGAGAATATCGCGGAAGTCGTTCCAGCACGCCGTACGAAGCATATCCGCACGAGCTCATTAAATAATGATGGGACGTACATACCCGTCGGCGTTCCTTATGCGATTGAAGTGAAGAGCAGTATTCCTATTATTGTGCAATACAGTCGCTTGGATGCGACTCAGGCTGAGAACGCTCTTATGTCCGTTATAGCTTATCCCATCAAATAATAGAAGTAGAGGAGTTGTACAAATGGATAAAAAAGTTCAAGCCAATTATGAATTGGCTAAAGACCTGTATGCAGCCCATGGCATTAATGTGGATAAAGTACTTGAGCAGCTGGAACAAATCAAAATTTCCATGCATTGCTGGCAAGGCGACGATGTAAAAGGATTCCTGAATCGTGATCAGGATCTGACAGGCGGTATCTCGGTCACTGGCAATTATCCAGGAGCAGCACGCACACCAGCCGAGCTTCGCGCAGATCTGGAGAAAGCGTTCTCGTTAATTCCCGGCAAGCATAAGGTGAACCTTCATGCTATCTACGCAGATACGGAAGAGAAAGTGGAACTGGATAAGCTTGAGCCGAAGCATTTTCAGAAATGGGTGGACTGGTCTAAGGAGCAAGGCTTGGGACTGGATTTCAACCCTACTTGTTTCTCTCATGAGAATTCCAAGGATGGATTTACACTGAGCCATCCTAATCCTGAAATTCGCCAATTTTGGATCGACCACTGCAAAGCCTCTAGAAAAATCGGCGCCTACTTCGGCGAGCAGCTGGGTCAAACTTGCGTAACGAATGTATGGGTACCGGATGGCTATAAGGATGTTCCGGCAGACCGTATGGCTCCGAGACAGCGTTTGAAATCGGCATTAGATGAAGTATTTGCAGAAGAAATCAATCCGGCATACAACCTGGATGCAGTAGAAAGCAAGCTGTTCGGTATTGGTTCCGAAGCTTATGTTGTAGGATCCCATGAGTTCTATATGGGTTATGGTATCCAAAACAACAAACTGATCTGCCTGGATGCAGGACACTTCCATCCGACAGAGGTTATTTCTAATAAACTGTCGTCGCTTGCATTGTTCTCAGATGGCATACTGCTGCACGTGAGCCGTCCGATGAGATGGGATAGCGATCATGTAGTTACTATGGATGATGAATTAATTGAAATCGGTCGGGAGCTTGTTCGCGGCGAACTGCTTGATAAAACACATATCGGTCTTGATTTCTTCGATGGGAGCATTAACCGGGTTGCAGCTTGGGTTATCGGAACACGCAACACCATCAAAGCGCTTCTCCGCGCGATGCTGGATCCAGTGGAAGCATTGAAGAAAGCAGAACTGGAAGGAGATTACACAACTCGTCTAGCTTTAACCGAAGAGTTCAAATCGTATCCTTTCGGCGCAATTTGGGATTACTACTGTGCATCCAAGGGCGTTCCTGTACGTGAAGAATGGCTTGCAGAGATAAAGAACTATGAGCAGGAAGTACTGCTTAAGCGCGGCAACTAATTAACGAATAAGGGTGATACCTTTGGGAAACATTATTGCTTTTGATCTCGGGGCGAGCAGCGGAAGAGCTATGCTGGGCCGCTTGGTAGACGGTAAGATCGAAATCACAGAGCTTCATCGGTTTTCCAATGATCCAGTGCAGGTGGGCGACCGCCTGCATTGGGATATTTTACGGTTATATCATGAAATCAAGCAGGGGCTGCTGATTGCCAAGAACAAAGGAATCGAAGTCGCTAGCATTGGGATTGATTCCTGGGCCGTTGATTTTGGATTCATCGGTAAGAATGGCGAGTTGATTGGCAATCCTTATCATTATCGAGATCGCCATACGGAGAATATGATGGAGAAGCTGTTCACCGAGCTTCCTGCATCTGAAATTTTCGGCAGAACGGGGATTCAATTTCTTCAGTTCAATACGATCTTCCAGCTCTATGCTCTCAAACAAGCTAATTCTCCTTGGCTGCAAGAGGGCAACCGATTCCTGATGATTCCAGATCTGCTGCGGTACTTCTTGACCGGAGAGATACAAAATGAATTTTCCAATGCAACAACGACCCAGTTATATAATCCAGTCCAAGGTGATTGGGATAAGGAGCTTTTGAAGCAGCTGGATTTACCTGAATCATGGTTCGGTGAAGTACTGCAGCCGGGAAGCACAGCTGGAATGCTGCAAGCTTCCGTATGTGATGAGCTGGGAATCCCGTCGATTCCCGTCTACGCGGTGGCTGAGCATGATACAGGGTCTGCAGTAGCGGCTGTACCGGCAACAGATCGTTCCTTCGCTTACTTAAGCTGTGGGACTTGGTCGTTGATGGGAACTGAAGTTCAGGAACCGGTTATTAATGACAGGGCTCAAAAGCTCAATTTCACGAATGAAGGTGGAGTCGAAGGGACTTATCGCTTGCTCAAAAATATTATGGGCTTGTGGATATTGCAGGAAAGTCGCCGCGTATGGGAAAAAGCAGGGGAATCGTATTCGTTCCCCGAACTGGTCCAATTGGCTGGAGCAGCTAAATCGTTCAGTGCATTCATTGATCCGGACCATCCGCTATTCCTGGCGCCAGGAGATATGCCTGCCCGAATCGCTCAGTATTGTCTTGAAACAGGACAGCAGGCACCAGAGTCAGTGGGTGAGATCGTCCGCTGCATTCTGGAAAGCCTTGCATTGAAGTATCGATTTGTATTCGAGATGACCGAACGCCTATCTGAACAAACGTTCAATGGTTTGCATATGGTAGGCGGTGGCATTCAAAATACATTGCTTTGCCAGTGGTCAGCTAATGCAATTGGCAAGCCCGTATGGGCGGGGCCATCGGAAGGCAGTGCTATCGGAAATATGGCTGTCCAATGGATTGCCCAAGGCGTCTTTGCAGATATTTGGGAAGCGCGTCAAGCCATCCGTGACTCTTTCCCTATTGTGGAATATAAGCCTGAAGAACAAGAGCTGTGGGGTCATGCCTACGACAGATTTGTTAAGCTGACTGGACTTGCAGAATAATTTTGTTTGTGTGAAAAGAGGTAGTCTATGCTAGCTGCGGAGCGTTATGAGAAAATAGTGAGTGTGGTTAACCAAAGAGGTGCAATAAGGGTTTCTGAGCTTAGTGAGCTCTTTCAGGTTACGGAAGAGACGATTCGCCGTGATCTGGATCGCTTGGAACAAGCAGGTCGTCTGACCCGCTCGCATGGTGGGGCGGTTAGTATCAAAGACGACCAGCAACCGGAAATTCCTTATTTCGAACGGGAAATCACCCACGCCGAGGAGAAGAAAAGGATTGCCCAGGAAGCGATCAAGTTGATCGGACCGAAGGATCGCATTCTTCTTGATGCCAGCTCGACAGCTTGGTATATGGCTGCGGAGGTCCCTGATCTTCCTCTGACCGTCCTTACTAACTCAATCAAGGTCGCAACGGAGCTGAGCAAGAAAGAGAAGATCGAAGTGATCTCGACAGGGGGCATATTGGCTCAACGTTCCCTGTCCTTTGTAGGGCCACTAGCGGAACGCTCTCTGGATACCTATCACGTAGACAAAGTCTTCCTATCTTGTAAAGGCGTGCATCTTGAACGCGGAATCAGCGAGTCTAACGAGCTGCAAGCCCGTGTTAAAGAGCGGATGATCGGTATGGCGGATGAAGTCATTCTGCTTGCAGATTCTAGCAAATTCGGAGTACAAGCTTTTACTCATGTGGCTGATTTATCAGAGGTTAATACCATTATTACGGATCGTCACATTGCTCAGGAAACGTTGGAGCAGCTGCAAAATCGCGGAATCTCTGTCGTAACGGTATGATATGTTAGAGTCTAAAGCCTCAATATGGAATCGGTAAAAGCGGATGATCAGAACTAGTTCTGGTCATCCGCTTTTTTTTTTGTTTAGGCAAGGGGAGCTTGTACAGGAATCCATCGTTAATGGTCTCATGAAACCGCGATAGAACTGATTTAAAATAGGGCGAAAACTACGAGAGCGATTTGTTGCTTGACATGCAGCTATTTGGCTGCATATAATACACATATGGATATGGATAATGTATTTAAGGCTTTAGCAGATGGAAGCCGTAGACAATTGCTCGATCAGCTATACAAGAGAAATGGGCAAACGCTGGGCGAGTTGTGTGACCATCTGGACATGACACGCCAATCTGTAACGAAACACCTAATCATATTGGAGGAGGCTAATTTAATCGCAGTTGAATGGCAGGGGAGAAATAAACTGCATTACTTGAACGCCGCTCCGATCGGCGACATCTATGATCGCTGGATTCGGAAATACGAGCATCATCGTATGGAGGCATTAAGTGAATTGAAAATTAAACTGGAGGACGCTGATGGATAATTCTACTTTTGTTTATGTCACCTATATCGCAACAACGCCGGAGAAGCTTTGGGAAGCTCTAACGAATGGTGAATTTACGCAAAAATATTGGTTCGGAAGAAAAGTTCAGTCTGATTGGAAAGAAGGCTCGTCGGTCACCTTCCTTATTAAGGACGGAACGGTCGCCGCACAAGGCGTTGTATTGAAAAGCCAGCCGTATCAGCATCTTTCCTATACGTTTACATGGGCGGAAGATCAGACCGTTCGCGAAAAATCCACGAAGGTAACCTTCGAGCTGCAGCCGATGAACTCGAATGTCAAGCTGTCGCTTAAACATGAAGAGCTGCTGCCGACGGATTTCCGCAGTGAGCATACAGGCTTTGCTGGGATTAATGAAGACGGTATTAATAATGGCTGGCCGGTTATACTCAGCAGTTTAAAGAGCTTGCTTGAAAGCGGGAATCCGCTATCGTTGCGTAACGAATAATGTATCGATTGATCAATAAGGAGGAGAAAGTCATGGCAAAAGTACTTTACGTTTCAGCTAATCCAGGAAAAGAGGAAACCTCATTCAGCCTGTCGATCGGTCGCCATTTCCTTGACGCTTACAAGGCCAACAATCCCGGTGATGAAGTAATAGAATTGGATTTGTACAAAATGTCTATTCCGCTTATAGACTCAGATGTATTAAGCGGTTGGCAAGCTTTGCAAAAGGGTGCTGCTTTTCCTTCATTGAGCGCAGCATCGCAACAAAAGATCGCGGCTCAAAACGAGCTAACGACTCAATTTGTCAGTGCGGACAAATATATATTTGTTTCGCCAATGTGGAGCTTAGGCGTGCCACCGTTGATGAAGGCGTATATTGACACGCTCGTGAAGCTGGGGATAACTTACAAGAACACGTCAGCAGGACCCGTTGGTTTGCTTGAGGGTAAGAAAGGAATTCATATCAATGCCCGAGGGCTGGATTACTCTGGCGACCTTTCAGCATTGGAGTTTAGTGACAGCTATATTAGAACGATTATGCGCTTTATGGGCATAGAGATGCTGGATTCTATTATTGCCGAGGGAACGGTCCTCGCGTCGGAGAAAGCGGAGGAGATCAAGCAGCAGGCATTTCGGCTCAGCGAGGCTGCCGCGAAATTATTGGCATCGGCTTAGCAAATTTGATCTCGTAAGAGCCAAGTCGCACCTTTCCTAGAAAGTAGAAGATCTCTCGAAAGAGAGGTCTTTTTTGTGTTTCACCGAGAATCCATCGAGATTTTTGGTCTAACTCAACATTGTTTACCCTCGCTCATATTTAGGGACTATGACAAAACTGTTTCTCTAGACCCACACATACTTCATCTATTATGATTACTATCGTTGTCGTTTTTAAGATCATCTTAGCTTATTCTGGAACAATACATAAGCAGACTGGCCGTTGCGCATTGTATGCCTGCAATGGATTCTAATATTTAGACAACACTCTATTATTAGGCAATGAATTGGTGACTGGAGGCAAGATTGGCGTGAGCAATCAGAAGGTAGCATCGAATGTTATTGCGATCTGGATAAGCTTAGTAAGTAATATATTGTTAACGGGTATCAAACTTATCGTAGGTTTTTTATTCAATAGCCAGGTATTAATAGCGGACGGTGTTCACAATGCGGGGGATGTTATTGCAACCATGGCTGCTTTAGGTTCGGCGAAAGTCGCTCAAAAGCCAGCGGATGAAGATCATCCGTACGGACATGGGAAAAGTGAGCTGATTGGTTCCGCGATGGTAGCCATTATTATGGCTATCGCAGCCATTTTTATAGCGTATCACTCGATTGAATCATTTTTTGAGACAGCGGCAGAAGCAAGCTTTATTGCGTTAATCGCTGCATTTCTTTCGTTGATTTGGAAGCAGTGGCTGTACATGTATTGCATGAGAGTTGGCAAAGAAACCAACAGCAAAAGCCTTGAGGCAACAGCATTTGACCACCTTGCTGATGTGTATGCTTCCATTGCAGCCGTTATTGGGATTGGGGCGGCAATCATTGGAGACAAATATAATATTGAGTTTTTGAGCTATGGGGATGCAGCAGCGGGGATTGTCGTTGCCTATTTTGTAATGAAGCTTGCCTATCATATGGGGAAAGAAGCTGTAGACGTGTTAATGGAGAAAACGGTCTCCCCAGAAAGACTGAGAGAATACGAAGAGCTTGTCTTTTCGGTTCAAGAAGTAAAACGAATTGATCGACTTCGCGCAAGAGCCTTTGGTCAATATGTGTTGATTGACGTTCGTGTAGGTATACCAGCTCAATTAAACGTTCAGGAAGGGCATGACGTCTCTCGAAAAATCAAACAAACGATCATGAAACACCATAAGGATGTAGAAGAAGTATTGATTCATTTAAATCCTTGGTATGAAGAAGAAAACCTGAAAACAGGAAATTAGACACAAAACTAAAAAAAGAGCCTAGGGGCTCCTCAGGATGTCGAGAAACCTGCAAAACTTGAAATATTGCTAGTTATACTCCAGTGGGGTATGCCCCTCCAGCCGCTGTTGAAACCCGTGAATTTGATTAGATTTTAGCGGTATATTCACGGATTTCAAAGGCGGACGTAAACTCCTCCGAGGCATACCCCACTTACCTATATAGCATATTTCTCGGAAATACAGGTTTCTCCACAGATCAAAGGAGCCCAGAGGCTCCTTTTTATTATTTATCCTTATCTTTGTCAGCTTGATTCTTGTCTTTAATCTTTTCCTCTTTATCTTTCACTTTATCTTTATCTTTATTTTTGTCTTTGTCTTTGTCTTTCTTATCCTTATCCTTTGCGTCCTTATTACCCTGTGATTTCGTGACGTTAATCGTCAATACCGGAGCTGTGCCCGTATCGAAATGGAAGGTTAATTGGGTTTGTCCTAACGGAAGTTTGTTCAAAAATCTTTTTTTGATCTTTACGGTATTGCCTATTAATTTATAATCGGACTTTTGCTTCAGCACCGAAGAGCCGTTCGTAATAGAGAGCAAATGACCAGCATTCGCTGGAATCGATACTTCTAATTTGGTTCCTTTTTTGTTCCCTTTATCGTAATCCACCTTTATGGGTGAGATCACAGGAGAAGTATCCACAATCGTTAAAGTCAGCTGCGGGTCGGTCCCATAATCAAAATCAAAGGAAAATGAGCTTACACCCGTATTCAAACTGGATAGAAATTGTTTTTTGATGACAACCTGATCCTCCGAAACGGTATAATCTCTATCCCGAACTAAAGGAGTGGAATCTTTAAACACGTTGAGCAGGGTATTTCCATTAGTTATCATCTGGATAGCGATATCCGTCTGCTTGCTGCTATTTTTATCAAAAGTGGCAAGCTCAGTTGTAATAATTGAGTCTGCAGGAGTGATCGTAACCGTGAACGATTTCTCAGCATGATCTCTTACATTGTCAGCTTTCAAAGTAAATGTGTAGCTTCCCGCTTTGCCTGGAACGCCATATACCTGACCATACACGTTGCCGCTGACGTTATCCGTAAAAGATCGTAGTGAAAGGCCAGGAGGCAGCATTCCGCTGCTGATCGACCATGTCACGATAGGAGATAGATTAGATGCAATGGTTGAGTCAGGATAGGGCTGTGATACTTTACCTGATGGCAGGCTGGTGGTCGTAATCTGCAGCGAATCGATCATATACACGTTGACATTAGCTGTGGTCCCATCGCTGAAATGAAAAATAATAGGATAAGGCTCTGGTCTAACGTCCAAGCCCTTTAAATAATTATCTGAAATGGTGTACATATAGTTGAACAATGGGTCGACAGCATAATCTTGATCCAGTACCAACGGAGTCGTTCCATTGGTGATTGCTGTAACGCTTGGTCCGCTTGGAGAGACGGTTACATCCAAAGCGCTTTGTCTGCCCTCGTGCGCATCAAATAAGGCTTCCGTTGTTATTAATGGTTTATACACAGGAACCGTAAATGATTTGATGGCGGATACGGTACCATTCGTTGCTTGAAGGGTGAAGCTGTAAATGCCAGGTATCGTCGGGCTACCGGATAAACTTCCGTAAACATTGCCGGTTACGCTATCCGCCTGATTCGAAAGGGTAAGGCCTGGCGGCAATGCTCCCCTATAGACCGACCAGGTTACGGAAGGTGACAGATTGGACGTAAGAAGCTTATTTCCATAGTTGTTGTTAACCGTGCCCGATGGCAAACCTCCTTTAATGGCGGGAGGAACCAATGTCACTACCAGCTTAGGCCGATTGGTTGCGGTTGTATTTTCTTTGGTCCCGTATTCTACATTCGCTGTAGCATTGTCCGTATTGGATAATATTTTAAACGATATTTTTCCGTTGCCGAGAACTTTATTCAAGACCTGCGGCGTGATATCAATCTCTATGGCTTGACCTCCGGATAATGGACCCGCGAAAGTTTTAATTGGGGAATACGTGAAGCCGGTAACGGTATTATTCCATGTGATTTGGTTCTCGTCCCAAGTATCATTGTTAAGTAATCCAAGGGTTTGAATGCTTGGTGTAGCGCCAACCTTAACGGTTGTTAACAGCAGCTTCGCACTCTGAATTTGCGCCCCTTGATCCAAATAATTTTTAATATTATTATTACCGGGATTGTTTAGAGGGAAGCGCACGAAAGCCATTCTCGTGTTGCCCCCGGCATTATTGGTATCATTCTTCACGATCATTGTTGTAGCTGTTCCAAAGTTTTTACTTCCATTGGTTGATCCCGGCTGAACGTAAGTGTCCGCCTCAGCATCTAGCGTTAGGGTTGTATAGCTTTCCTGCTGCGGAGGCTGCGGCACAGGGTTCGACGACAAATCGTAAAGAATCAGATTATCAAATTCCGCATCCGTATAAGAAGTCCCGAGTGCGATCTTCCCTGAAGCTAGCCCGGTGTCCGTCCCGGTAAGCTGAAGCTTACCATTGATATACACAGAAATCGTATGTCCTAGAACGATCATCCTTACCGTGTAGGTTGTACCTGCTGTAATGGGATACTCTGTCGAAGCCAATAGATCGCTTGCGCCCAATACTTTTCTTCTCAGCTCTAATTTATTGCTGTTTTTTAGCTGGACAAAATACATATTATTGGCGTCTGTATACCTCGCCGCGATCGTTACGGCACGGTCGTTACCGTTGAAGGACAGCGGCTTCACTTTCACTTCCAGATCAACATCCGTAAGCAGAGGCGAACCTGACGAAGAGAGTGCATTAGAAGCGGACGCATTAGATTGTCTATAGGTATAAGTACCGTCAACAGCTGGAGCCCAAGATCCTGAGACCGGTGTCCATGACTCCACATTTCCGCTTTCAAAATCATCAATGTACCAAGGTGTACCGGATGGCTTAGGAAGCGGTGCGGGATTTTTAGGAGCGGCACTAGGAATTACGATCGGCATGTTCACAGGCTGCGGTTCCGGCAGAGCCGTACCTGTTTCCGTCACAGTCCAGTCTGCAAAATTATACGTTAAGCCATAGCCATTGTACTGAAGATTCAACACAGGACTGCCGACATCCTGATGCGCCCATGGCATATCGATCATCGGGTACGCCGAATAATTAACAGGTACACCATTCAGTTTATTTTGACCGACATAGGTCGCAGCATGTGGACGATAAGTCAGATCAAGCGTATAGCCGTAGATGGACTTATAGGTAAGTCTAGGGTTGACTGCATCGATAGCACTGGCATCAATTGAAGCTTTTGACAGGATATCGTTCTTGAAAGCCTCCAGCTCGGAGTCTACATTGCCCGTAGCATAAGGCGTCAGTTCTGTTGTTTCCAGTATCCATCCGTTCTTTAGCTGGTCGCTCCAGACGATATCGTAATCGATAGGCTGGGTATCCCATGTAAAAGATTTGATCGGTTTAAATGCAAACATCATGCTCCCCGTATGGCGAAAAATCCAACCGTCGGATTCAATTCTTTTTACAATGGAGCCGGATTTGGAAAAAGGAACATACATCGTAGAAAAACCATAATTCGGGTCGGAAACGTTATAGACACCGATGAGGGTCCGCTCATGCTGCATCACCTGTTGAAAGGGGTTTTCCCCATATCCTAACACGTTCGGATATTTATCCGACGGCCGGAAGCGGTTGTCCTGCATAGGCACGAAAGTACTAAACGGTTTATCCGAAACCCATTTGAGCGTTGTGCGCCGTCCTTCTTTATAAATATAATCGTATGGGTTCGCTGTAAAATCGTACTGGCTGGCCAATCCGTAATTGGATGAATGATAAGTGTATCGTCTAACATCCCGTCCGTCTTCCAGCATGCTTTCTTTTTTCACTATAGGTGTACTGCGGTCGTTGGCCATATAGTATAGAATGTTCGGCATGGTGTATTTGCCCTTATAAGCGATAAAGAAAGTATGGTAGGCCATCGTTTCTGCAGCATTAATTCCTCTTCTACCGCCAAAATAAAGCCAACCCGCAGCGGCAGTTGCTTCCGGTGCATCTGGGCTCGTGACGGTACCCGATAAGTTCTTGGCACGATCCGACGTTCCTGTCAGGTAGCCTTGATTCCAGTCTCCTGCAAGGCTTGTCATCATCCAGTCGACAACCATAGAAGCCTTACGTCTGAGCTCTGTATTCTGGGCAAAATCGGCAATCATTTTGACGGCATGAATATCGATTTCGTAGTACACAGGACCGTGTTCGGCAATATTCTTGGCCGGAATCGAATTTAAATATTTCTCAATGTAGGGGAGGGTCACTTCTTTGATTTTTTGCGCGTTATTGCCACCTGCATCCACAAAATCAGGCCATTCCTCTGCAGCCAGATAACCTGCCCCATAGGTCATTAATTCATAGTTCGCGGCAGTGTATGCAAGCGGCTTGGAGTAGTCCCATTTGGCGAGATAGGCTTTAGTCTTATTCGTTAGAACAGGAGTATACTTCTCTTTACCGATCAAATATCCGTTCATGACAGCATGGATACTGAAAGCATATTCGTCATTGATATCATGTTTATCGAGAATGGACTCTATCTGTGCCTTAGCGTAATCCGTATCCACTCCCATAAGCAGTCTCGAGACGTGGTAGGCCATAGCATATTTAGGCTTGGTTGGCTGGCTTGGCAGCGACTTGGATAAATACTGGATTAACGCATCAGATCTTTCGTCAAACGTTCCTCCTTTAATGTACGCGTATGGGGTGCTGCCCTGTTCCGGTTCATCATCTGTAGGACCATCTGCGGCATAAACGGAAGAGGGGCCAGGGAGAATAAACAAATTTAATAGCAGTGATACAATTAAGACGATGCCGGTCAAGTTCTTTCTTTTCATAAATAAACCCATTAACCAATACCTCCTTTTTGTGTTTGTAAGCGTTTTCTTAATTACGAACAAAATTATATCACACCACTGGGCTGCCCTTTTTTCCATGGTTGCTGACTATTATCAGATTATTGCTTTTTTTGGGTTGGATGATGTACAGCAGTGATTTGGAGTTTTTGAATGAGGAGAGTGCCATGTTTGCAATATAAAAATACAGAGCATCCCTGGACTAGCTTGGGGACGCTCTGTCTATTTGATTCAATTATTGAGAATTCGCCAAATATTATCGATATTATCATTGTCCCAAATAATAACCCAATATTTATGAATACCAGCACGCTGTAAGGCAGCAGTACGTCTATTTCCGTCGCGAACACTTAAAGTTTCTCCTCGAACCTCAACAATGGGGGGAGGTGCATCCCACCCTTCAGAAAACATATCCGCAAACTGATTAACTCGATGTTCCCAGAGCTCCACTGGAGATTTATACTCCATGTCCGTCTCTGTTTCTGGACCGTGACAGCGTCGCAACCGCTGCACATCTACAAGGATGGGGCCGACCCAATATCTTTGCTTCTGTTTAAGTCCTTGAGACATAACTGGATTTCTTCCAGCGGAGTTTAGGTATAAGTGGATCCATTCCTCTAATTGTCCGCACTCGGCATATTGTTGTGCTTCTGTGGTTGTGAATTGAAGTTCTTTTGGCTCCAAGATAATCCCCACCTTTTAAGGAAAGATTGATTCTTTTCTATTATTTCATGATGAGTTTTTTTATGTAAGTTCAAAAATGATTATAGTCAACATTCAGGAAGGCACTCATTGGATAGAATTTATCTGTACCGGTACAGTTGCACTTGATATGCATTGCGAATGAACTCTATCCCTTTTACAATGGGACTACGCAGTCGTGGGATTATCACGGCGATGTGCGACTAAGAATATCAGAGGTGATTCCCATTGTATCTCATGACACAAGAAGCAATAAAAGCATACCTGCACAGGATTGGTATCGCGGAACAACAGCTACCTTCTAAGGAATATTTATTTGCCCTGCATCAAGCACACGTGAAGACACTTACTTGGCAAACCGTAGATATATATGCAGGAAAACCGGCAGCTATCGGATTTGAAGAATCCGTTCAGCTTGTACTTAGCGGCAGAAGCGGTTACTGCTTTCACCTAAATGGAGCATTCAGTACCCTCCTCCATTCCTTAGGCTATGAGGTATTTTTGCATCGTGCGGGTGTTCAGCCCTTGGGAGCCGAGCCTCGCGTGAATTCTTTCCACTTGGGGCTCAGCGTGAACTTAGTGAATGCTCATAATGAGAAGGAACGCTGGATTGTCGATGTAGGAATGGGGGATATACCTTATGAGCCGCTTCCTCTCCGATATGGCGAGTATCAGCAAGGTCCATTGAGCTACAAGGTAATGGAGACCAGCGTGGTACCTGAGGGATGGAGATTAGAGCATGATCCTCAGGCTTCCTTTGTGGGGGTTGATATCGACGCTTCCGTACTGGACAACTTGGAAGAGTTTAAACCGAAGCATGAATTTTATAGCCGCTCACCGGAATCCCCTTGGATGAATATTTTCCTGATTAGACAAAGAACTGCAGATGAAAGCAATGAGCTTCGAGGATGTAGATGGAGCAAGCGGGACAAGAATGGTCTGACGCAGATCGAAATGAAGAGCAAATCGCAATGGCTCGACGTTTTGGGAGACGTCTTCGGGGAACATCTCGTGAATTACAGCAGCTTAGAACGCGATGATCTATGGAGAAGAGTAGAAGCCTCGCATATTGAATGGAAAGCTTCCAAGCTTGGAGCGGGAAAGTAAGTATTTAGCTAGAGTCTGCAGGATAAAGTAGTTTAGTGTAGTGGATATAATTTCTATATAAGTAAGTATTATCTTGACAGTTCGCGAACGAGAGTTATAAACTAATTGCACATGTGTGAAACGATGGGGTCATGATGAAAATGCATTCTACATCGGTCATGAACATTCATCATATGTGCTAAGCAGCATACATGGACTGCATGAAAGATTGCAGTGAGCATGTTTGTATTAGCTGTAGATGGACATTTGTTTATCTACAGTTTTTTTAGCTTGCACCCATTAATCTGTTCACATGGAAAGGAGAAGAAAGCATGTCTGCCGGCGTTGGATCGGTTAGCGTACAACGGTTTAGCCAAGAATCTCAAAAAGACTGGAAGAGGGTAGTGTGGTAATGATTCTATATATAAATAAGACAAGAGCATTTTTGAAATTTAAGTCATTTTTCAACTCTTCTTAGCAAGATGTAAGAGGAGGGAGCATTCTTATGAAATATGTAAACGCTGAAGCTATTTTTCCAAAAGAATTATTGAACGAAATCCAGAAATATGTGCATGGTGGGATCATCTATATTCCAAACCCCGAAGGAACGCATAAGAAATGGGGCGAGAAATCAGGGAGCAGAACCTATTTGAATGCTCGAAACGAGGAGATCCGTGAGAAATTCTCAAATGGTGCTTCTATTCATCAGCTTTCGGATCTATTCTGCCTTTCCTGTGATAGTATAAAAAAGATTATTTACTCAAAAAAATAAGGTTATTGATGACAAGTCACATCAGATTATTCTGAAGTGGCTTTTTGTGTAAAGTATAGTTTCTAGTTGATTATTAACCTTATTTGATTGAGTGACCTTGTTATAATGATTTTATTAATGGCTGACTTCATTTTGAAGGGGGAAATTTTAATGGATAACCATCAGATAAAAAAGATTTGGAATGAATGGTCCGAAACTTGGTATCGAAGATATCGAACAGATGAGGCGATTTCAACCATAATAAACAATCCTGCAACCGCCTTTCATCATAGCACCTTTTCGATGATTAAAAAGGCATTGCCCGATTTGCATGGCAAAAAAATATGTGTTCCATCCAGCGGCGATAATCATGCTGTATTCGCCTTTTGTTTGATGGGAGCCAAAGTAACCTCATGCGACATCTCGGAAAGACAGCTAGAAAACAGCTCAGACCTAGCGCGCAAGCATGGTTGGGATATTGAATTTATATGCGATGATACAATGACTTTAAGTAAAATTAATAGCGGCGAATATGATTTGGTCTATACATCCAATGGTGTTCATATATGGATTCATGATTTAAACGCCATGTATAACAGTATTCATAGAATTCTGAAAAACGATGGCGCTTATATTCTGTATGAAGTACATCCGTTTAACCGTCCGTTCGGAAAAGCTACCGATAAAATCAATGTAATAAAGCCATATGATGCCATAGGCCCTTTTGTCAGTGAAGAAGTTCCACGGTATACTTGGCGTATACAGGATATTATGAATGCTGTTATCTCATCTGGTCTTAGTGTTAAGCATATGGAAGAAATGTATGCTGAGAATGGTTCATTTTGGATTGATGAATCTATCGAAGGAAATATGCTCTCAAAACAAGAGCTGGATAATCTCTGTGACTGGAAATTAAACCCCATGGCGGCTCTACCTCAATGGCTATCGATATATGCTCATAAATGAACACCAAGTCTAGTGCATTATATCGAAAGCTTAACGCCTTGTTAGCTATGCTCCTCATCTCTTCAGATAAGGGGCTATTTTTTTAGAATGTCCCAGCTTACCTGATTAGTCATTGGATCAATGTAAGTATCGTTGCTACAGAGTTTTCTACAAAGGATCGTTCAGGACGAGATTTCATTAATACAGTAAGTCCGATCGTTGCAATGAGTAGTGTCTGAGCTAGATTTTTGGCGTTCAAATCGTTTGCGAGCTCTCCAGATCGTATCCCACGTTCAAGGGTTTCTTGAAACAGTACAGAAAGATACATCTGATGCTCTCTTGTAAGTACTTCAAATTTTGCATCATGTGGTGCAAGTTCTACCATCACGTTGAGGCAAAAACATCCCCGGTTAGGGCCTTCCTCGTATACTTCCGCCACAATGCCTTCAAAAAAAGAACGGAACGCTTCTTTGACGGATGAAACGTTTTGAAGTCGAGAGCGGACAAGGGAAGAGTGGAATTGGTTGTATTTGCGAAGTGCAGCTTCAAAAAGCTCCTTCTTATCTCCAAATGCGGAGTAAATGCTTGGTCGTTGAATGCCCATTCTGGACGTTAAATCACTTAATGAAGTAGCTTCATATCCTTTTTCCCAAAAAAGTTCCATAGCTGCATTTAATGCCTTTTCTTCATCAAATGCCCGAAGCCGTACCATAAGAAATCCCTCATTTCATATCGATCAGTACAATATGATAATAATCATTGCAAGAGATCTTGTCAAATATCAGCCATTTTCATATTGACATCATGGAGACAATCGAGCTATATTTACCTAAACTCATTTTGTACCGATCGGTATGTTATGATACTTTTGAGAAATATAACTCAAACCTGAGGAGTGTGTTAGTATGGAGAAGCTTGAGGAAAAAGTTAAGACGGTTATCGTCCAAGATACTAGCGTCGGACTTGAAGTCACAGTGAGGGAGGCTAAGGAACGTGATGAGTCAGTTCCCTCATCATTGCTTTCGCGATCTGTGGCGTTTCTGTTCGCAATCGCCTGTGGACTTGCCGTTGCCAATGTTTATTATTCTCAACCGCTGCTCGACGCGATGGCGAGTGAGTTTGGTATTAACGAGTCCACCATTGGTGTTGTTGTTACCATAACTCAGATTGGTTATGCGCTAGGGCTGCTTCTGCTAGTCCCGTTGGGGGATTTACTGAATCGTCGCCGGTTAATCGTGAGCCAGTCATTGCTGTCCGTGCTGGCACTTGGCTTAGTTGGTATTGCCCCCAACAACACGCTGCTGTTGGTAGGCAGTGCTATAGTTGGTTTGCTTGCCGTTGTGACGCAGGTGCTTGTAGCTTTCTCGGCAGTCTTGGCTGCGCCAGCCGAACGGGGTCGCGTAGTTGGTACCGTGACTAGTGGAATCGTAATCGGTATTCTGTTGGCACGAACTGTTGCAGGCTTCATGGCTGATCTTGCCGGCTGGCGAATGATCTATTTCGTTTCCGCGGCGTTAACGCTGCTCATAACGGGTCTTTTGTTCCGGGTGCTGCCATCTCACGACAAGGTGAGGGTGTCAACATCTTATGCGCAATTATTGCGCTCGGTTTTCACGTTGTTCGTTCAGGAGCCTATATTGAGCATACGTGCTCTGATCGCTTTTCTGATATTTACTTCCACCGCAGTTTTGTGGACTCCAATGGTATTTCCCCTCAGTCAGCCGCCGCTTTCGCTTTCGCATACCGAGATCGGGTTATTTGGATTGGCAGGTGCTGCTGGAGCTTTAGGAGCAGCAAGGGCAGGGCAATTGGCAGATCGTGGTTTAAGTCAATGGATCACAGGCGTCGGGCTGAGCATTATGCTGATCTCCTGGTTACCGATTGGTTTCACCATGCATTCCTTATGGGCATTAACCGTCGGTATTATCGCCTTCGATCTCGGGTTACAGGCGGTGCATGTCACGAACCAAAGTATGATCTACAGCGTTCGCCCGGAAGCTCATAGCCGACTCACAGCGGGTTATATGATCTTCTATTCCATCGGCAGCGCACTCGGATCAATTGTCTCGACAATCGTGTATGCATGGTCTGGTTGGGCTGGAGTATGTCTGCTGGGTGCGGCTATCAGCGCTCTCGCACTATTGTTCTGGGTGTTTACCCGCCATCTGACTCCTATAACGAAGGCATGAGGGGGCTCTCTTGTTCCTCGCCGTTGAACTTCACAACAAACTGGGCAATCGTTGCTTGGATGGTTTCATTTGTACTTGCAGCTACTGTCGCCGTTGAGCCAATCATCATTCCTATGGAAAGAGCCAAAGCCCATTTTTTCAACCTTACCATCTCCTATTGTATAATGATGAAAGATACCTTCATCGGATTCATGCCTAATAATGATTGAGGGAACAGAGATTTCGTACAAGGGTTTCGATGTCCAATGCTATTTTACCAGAATAACCCACATCTATGAATGGTTTATGAAGATTGCATAAGATGAAAAGCAGGTGCCACGGCAGCAGGCTCATTTTATTAAACTAACGCTAACGATAGAATCGAGGGTGAGAAGACAATGAAGAAGCAGGTTATGGAAGCGTACGATAAATTGGCTAAAGACTACGAAAAACATGTGGATACTCAGAGCGGGCATAACGCTTATTACGAACGGCCAGCAATGATTAAGCTTATGCCAACGGATTTGAATCAACTTGACCTTCTGGATGCCGGTTGTGCCGCGGGTTGGTATACGGAGCAATTTCTAAAACAAGGTGCTAACGTTACTGCTGTTGATCTAAGTCCTGAAATGGTAGAAGCCTGTAAAAGACGTGTAGGCAATAAAGCAAATGTGCTAACTTGTGATTTAACGGAAAATCTTCCGTTTGACAATGAATCTTTCAATCTGATTGTAAGTTCGTTAACCCTTCACTATATTGACAATTGGGTGCCAACCTTCCGTGAATTCCATCGAGTAATGAAGCCAGGAGGAAGCTTAATCTTTTCTGTACATCATCCTTTTATGGACTTTAAACAGTTTGATAGACCAGACTACTTCGCCCATGAGTTATTGTCGGAGGTATGGAACAAGAAGGAGGCCGGTCCAGTTGAGGTCACGTTCTATAGGAGATCTCTGCAAGAAATTATTAACGTAACATCAGGTCAATTTATTGTGGATCAGATCGTAGAGCCGCAACCAGTTATCAACAGCATGAACACACCCGAGGCCCAAGCTTGGTATAAGAAATGGTTCGATCATCTTTCAACTCATCCGCATTTTCTAATTGTCAAAGCCCGGAAGCCATAATTAGGGGTGGAAGAGGGGGGCAGCCCTCAGATTTGGCCCAAAAGATGGATGACATGGTATTGTCGCATTGGTCTTAGTGCAATCCTGTGCTATAATCAACAAAACACCTATGGACCGCGGAGGAAATGAAATGCTCACATTTGAACAAAAATTGGCTGTTATCGAATCATTCCCGGAGCTGGAGCGCAAGGATGTCTCCTTAGGTCGGGTTAACTTTCAATATGAGGACAGCGGCTTCGACCGCAAAAATGTCGTCTACCATCTGCACAAAAACGGCAACGGTTTCGTCTATGCCGGACATTTGAAGGGATATTCGACTGACGAGAAAGGGCTCGTCAATATCCGTGATCTTAGTGAAGAGGAGCTTCGCAGCTTGCTTGCTGCTTCTATCCGCTCCCTTGCACCGGACGCCGCTCAAGCCTCGCAGAAATCTTCAGCTCCATCCGCATCAAGCAGCGAGGAGCTATGGATCGGTCCGGACAACCATACATTGCGGCTCTTTTATGAAGATGAGCTGTGGTACGTGTACGATAGACAGAACCTGGAATCGGCCTTTGAAACCTACGAGGAAGCTGAAAAGTACCTCCAAGAAGAAGGATTTAGTCGCAGCGGCGCTTAAGCGTCAGCTGCTTTTTTTTACCCTAATAAAAGAAACCGAGTGGCGGCCCGGTGCCGCCAGCCTGCATCAGTTAAAGCAGAGGTGACAGCAGTCGGGCGACCGATTCTTTGATCTGGCTTATATAAGATCTTCGTTTGTATGAATCCATGGTCAGCTCAAGGGAATGATGCAGATCAGCCATAAACAGCTCCTCAAGCTTGCTCGCCGTCTTCGTGTCATAAATAAAGGCGTTGATTTCGAAATTTAGCTTGAAGCTGCGGATATCAATATTAGCCGTACCTACCGAGGCGACCTTGCCGTCGATAACAAGCGTTTTGGCATGGAGAAAGCCTTCTTCGTACAAATAACAACGAACTCCGTTTTCCAATAGTTCTCCCAAGTAAGAGCGTGACGCCCAGAAGACGAAGAAATGATCCGGGCGGTCCGGAATCATAACTTTGACGTCGATACCGGATAAAGCGGCCATTTTCAAAGCATTTAGCAGACTCTCATCCGGAACAAAATAAGGGGATTGAATGCAGATGCTTTGCTTAGCGGAATGAATCATTTTGATGTAGGCATTTTTGATCTGCTGACGACTGGAGTGGGGGCCGCTGGACACAATCTGCATACCAACGCCCTGCGGATACACATTCTCTGAGAAATACTTAGCCTCATAGCTGATTGGCGGCGCGGTAGTTCGATTCCAATCCATCATAAAATGGGCCTGCAGCACTTTGACGATACTGCCCTCCAGCTTTAAATGGGTATCCCTCCAGGGGCCGAGCTTAGGGTCGAGTCCCAGATACTCATCACCCACATTGAAGCCTCCAATATAGCCCCATTTGCCATCGATGACGCCTACTTTGCGATGGTTGCGAAAGTTCAATCTCAGGTTCAAATAAGGGATCCTTGACGGAAAAAAAGCAGCTGCCTTCCCGCCTGCATCAAGCAATGGTTGGAGAAGGCGTTTGTGCAATCCATAGCTTCCGACATCGTCATACAATAGTCTGACCTCGACGCCCTCCTGAGCTTTTTGCGTCAGAAGACGGATTAGCTCCTGACCGAGCGCATCCGCCCGCACAATGTAGTACTGCAGATGAATGTAAAGCTCCGCCTCACGAATCGCCGCAAATAACGAGGTAAACTTACTACGGCCATCTGTGAAAATCTCAACTTGATTATCCTGGGTCAGTACGGAATAACGGCTGCTCATCAGGTTCATATGCATCATATCCCGGTAGGCTTCCATGGACGGGTCGACATAGTGCATGACTCCGAGCTCAATTTGCTCTGTCTGCTGACGCGATACCGCGTTGAATTCGTTCCTCGTTTCATCCCTCATTGCTCTCATCCGGCGGCCGTTTAACGTTTTGCCAACCAGTAAATAAATGATAAAGCCCACGCCGGGAAGGAAGAGAAGAACCATCAGCCATGCCCATGTGGCCACCACATTGCGACGTTCAAAAAAGATGATGGCTATGGCAAAAAGATAATTAAGGAGAGTCAGTAAATTATAAATATCTTGAAATCCGAACAAGCGGGGTCACCTCCTGCATACTTTCCTAGGCGTCTGTTCTTTAAGAATAACCCCTTCTGGAATCATTATCCACCTTGGTGTTAGAATCTCCTTACCCAGATTCCCGTATACATGAAGCCGGAGGAGTCTCTGACTCATATTTTCTTTATGTAAGATTGCATAATACATTTCAAAGTTATTACCCGAAATCCAGACTGGGCACGCTGGACTAGACTAATGGGACAACCCTATAAACAAAAGGGGAGGCTAACGAATTTAAAATATTTTTGTTTTAAAAAGGAGTGGGTAATCCAAAATATGGTAATATAAACTATGCTGAAAAGATAATATTCTAAACCAACAAACGGACAACTTCAATGTTTAAATGGAGGTATGAATATGCTTGGTGTGCCTGGTGGTAAAGTATTCTTAGTCCCTTGGACGGAGGACTGGGAAAAAGAGTTTTTAACAGAAAAGAAAGAAATTGAGAGTAGGATAGGTCACCTCATTTATGGAATTCACCATATTGGAAGTACCGCTATTAAGAATATTAGCGCAAAACCCATTATTGATATCGCTATTGAAATGGAGTATGAAAACAACACGACTGCAACAATTCAGGCTTTTGAAGCATTAGGGTATGTACATAAAAGCAATACGGCCCTCCCAGGACGTTATTATTTGACCAAAGGCTCACCAAGAACACATCAAATTCATTTGTATTACAGCAAAGGAAGTCGTTTCCTTCAAGAGCATCTGGCTTTTAGAGATTATTTAAGAACTCATGATAGGGATCGTAACAGATATGAGCAATTAAAAGTTGAACTAGCAGGTATTTATAGCAATGACAGGATAGCTTATGCAGAGGCAAAATCCGATTTTGTCAAGGAAATACTGCGTAAATCCGGATTACTTCGTTCTTAACAAGTCTGCTATTTCATACAATTCGGCTAAATCTGGTCTGCCTGTATGGATAAAATTTTGCTTTGCTTCCTGTATTGTCATTGCCTCAACGGCTACAACATTTTCGCCACCCTCCGGTATCAAGGGGACAGATGCTAATTCAACGTCACCATACCCAACGACTCGATAATAAATAGGATGCGGCAAATGGGGCCTATAAGGTTTTTCTGCTGAAGAAATAAATTTCCATGCTCCAAAAATCGTAAACGATGAAACAAGCCTTGCTCCTGCCTCTTCTACCAGCTCACGATCCAATGCGGATTGATAACTCTCATTTGCCTCTAATGTACCGCCGGGTATTTCCCAATTGCCATTGTCCAGTTGGATTAAAATACATTTCCTATTAATGAAAGGTACAATATTTATATTGCTTATTAATCGTTCTGGGACGTTGTTAAATACCTCGAAGTTTGAAATAATCCTCCCCCAATTGTGCTCCCGGAATAGGTTCGGATAAAGTTCTTTATCAACGTTTAATCCATTCGTCAATCTCCTCCATTTGTTGAGATGTTAGCAAAACTCTACTCGTTGTGGACAAAGGTAGAGCTGTATAGTTTAGTCTTTAGTCACGCTTATTCAAGACCTCGACCCACGTGTGGAGTAGTGCGTATCTATTACATTATAGATTGAAACATCGGCGAGAAGGGTATTTACTTCAGAGATTATTTAATGAACGATGAGGAGGAGCTAGCTTAACGGCAGCTTCTTTGTTTTGTTGAAGCTGCACAAATTATTGTACAATCTTACTCCATCCATATTGTGGTAGAATGGATACAAACGGAAATAAGTCCCCCTCCCAAACTTGCCTTGATTAAACTCCCCTTTTAATCCTGATTGACATGTATGCCGCAAAAGTTGAAAACAGACGCCCATCGATCTATGGTGATATTTTGTTCACAGAATTATTTAATAATTTGAATACAATCCTTATTTTGGAGCGTATTACATGGTAGCAGCACGTTTAATGCTGCCTCAACCTTACAAAAAACAACAAAATAATAACTATTTTTGATAAAATATATATTGATGGTTCATTTTAACAGGTTCCGACTCTCGATTTCGAGAAGACCCTAGGGAAATGTTAGTTACGTGGTATCCATAGGAGGTGTAATCATTGGATCTTACAAAGTACATAAAACTACTGGGACTAATTATAAGTGTGATCGTTCTGAATATTATAGTCCTCTCCCCTGGATTTCTAGGGATAGAGATAGGCGGTAGCCCTCTTGATACTGCTATCGGAGTAACTGTAGTATTCGCCAGTGTGCTTGTGCTGCTCTATGGCAGTTTTGCATTGCTGTTTAAGCCACCCGTCACGCTGCCTGTAAAACAGATCAAAACCCATGAGGACTATGTGGAGGCTTTGACTCACTACAGAAGAGTAAAAGTGTTGGAGAAAGACATTGCTCTTGCTTTAAATCAGATGGAACGAATTGTAAAGAAGAAAGAGACCTTACTAGAAATTCTAAATCAGAGATTTGATTCCACTGAGCTAAGCTACATAAAGTTTTTTTCTGTAACCCAGGAGGTAGAAAAGCTATTTTATCTTAATGTAAAAAGTATTCTGAACAGGCTTTATGTTTTTGATGAGACAGAGTATCAAAGTGTCATCAGTCAAAAATCGGCCCAATTATCGCCGAAGATTCTCCAGGAAAGAACTGTGGTGTACAACGATTATATGACTTTTATCAAAAATTCCCTTTCTACGAACGAAGAAATCTTGTTAAAGCTAGACAAGTTGATATTGGAAATATCACGATTAGATAGCTTGGAGCTTGGGGACATTGAAGCGATGCCTTGTATGCAGGAGATTGACTCCTTAATTAAACAAACCAAATATTACAAACAGTAAGGGGTGCTGTGAATGCCAAGAAAAAGCAAGTTCTTTCTCATTTCAGGTATTATCGTTGTATTCGTATTCATCATGGTCTATGCAGGGGTAAGTCTAACTTCGAATTTTGGAAAATCAAATGCGCAGATTACTACCGAAGAGGCCGCCAAGAAATTAAAAAAGCTATACTCGGATGTCTCCATTGCTACAGAAACACCAGTAAAGGGGCAAATAGACCTTAACCCAGTTGATGTTGCTGCCTCCTTGCCGGATATCTCCAAGTTTCCTATAACCGTAAACAACACAACGGATAATTTTGTGGAAATCTTCTCCTCTACAGAAAAGTCGGGGACCGGCGTTGACGGTTGGTTGACTGAGGTAGCTACAGAGTTTAACAAAGCCAATATCGTTGTAAACGGTAAGCCTGCTTCCGTTAAAATTCGCAATATTGCCTCAGGAACAGCTGCTGATTATATTAAATCCGCAAAATATGTTCCAGATGCTTTTACCCCTTCAAATGAATTGTGGGGAGAAATGGTTAAGGCCAGCGGTGTCAAAACGCAGCTCGTTGCCAAGCGACTCACTGGTAATGTACCTGGAATTGTTATAACGAAGTCGAAATATGATGCTATTGTAGGCAAATATGGTTCGGTGAATGTGAAAACCGTCACGGATGCTATTGCGAATAACGAATTTGCCATGGGTTATACCGATCCATTTGCCAGTTCTACGGGGTTAAACTTTCTCGTAACTGCGCTCAGCACGTTCGACAGTTCAAATCTCTTGAGTGATAAAGCGGTTCAAGGTTTTGAGAAATTTCAATCCAACGTTCCGTTTATTGCATCTACAACCATTCAGATGCGAGACGCGGCTAAGTCTGGTGCTCTTGACGGTTTCGTTCTTGAGTACCAAACATATGTTAATACGGCTGACTTGAAAACAGGCTTCGTCTTTACTCCTTTTGGTGTGAGACATGACAGTCCATTATATGCATTAGGCGATCTTCCACAAAATAAATCAGAACTTCTTACGAAGTTCTCGGAATTTGTGACGCAGGATAAGTATCAGAAGACTGCACAGCAAAAAGGCTTTAACAGTCTCGAGGAGTACAAATCGGAAGTCGCAGCAGTGGATGGAAATCTTCTGTCTTCTGCGCAGAAGGTTTGGAAAGAAAAGAAGGACGGCAGTAAGCCCATTGCAGCCGTTTTTGTAACCGATGTTTCGGGCAGCATGGCAGGAGTTCCTATCAACCGCTTGAAGGAATCTTTGATAAAAGGCCAAAAGTATTTAGGCAAAAACAATAGCATCGGTCTTGTCTCTTATTCAAGTGGGGTAACCATTAAGCTACCTATCGGCAAATACGATACTACTCAGCAGTCCATGTTTGTAGGTGCTGTGAATAGTCTCCAAGCTAGCGGAGGCACGGCCACCTTTGATGCCATTATTGTAGCGATGAAGATGCTTCAAGATGAAGTAGCTGCCAACCCCGGCATTAAGCCTATCATTTTCGTTCTGAGTGATGGGGAAACAAATGAGGGCCATTCATTAAATGATATTAAAGGGTTAATTGAGACATTTAAAATCCCTATCTATACTGTCGGCTATAACGCCAACATCAAGGCACTTCAAAGTATTTCAAGTATCAATGAAGCGGCAAGTATTAATGCAGATACAGATGATGTGGTCTACAAGCTAGGTAATTTATTTAATGTTCAGATGTAACGCAGCCAAAGGAGGATTGACATGTCATTTTCAATGGAAGTCGTAAGTCAGGAAGTCATCAAGGAAGCGATAGAGCAAGAGGTGAAACCTGTACCAGAGGAGATAGCAAAGCTGAAAGAGGCAGCGGATGCAAATGTTGCTATTATTATGGAATTGGATCTTGAATCGCTTGATAAGAAGAAAGAAATACTGCAATCCATCGATACTTACGGCTTAAATACAATGAGAATGTCCTCGAAAAAAAATACGATGCTGCAGGTTACAGTAGGAAACCTTTCAAAGCTTGGTGATGAGGGGGGGCCAGTAGCCAAGGGTCTCGCCGAATTGCATATTCAGTTAAAAGATTTGGACCCGAGCGTAGTCGACTTTGCAAAGAGAGGTCTCCTTGGAAAACTGTTCAATCCTTTACGTGCGTACTTCCTTAAATATGAAAAAGCGGATGTTGTGATTGCAGATATTGTGGTTTCTCTGGAAAAAGGGAAATCGACGCTCAAAAATGATAACACTACGCTTGAAATCGAACAACAGGAAGTTCGGGAATTGACTAAAAAACTTAGAAAAGAAATTCAACTCGGAATGCTAATGGATGAGTCCATTGAAACGCAAATTGAAGCAGCCAAAATGCGTAATGAGGACCCTGACAAAATCCGTTTCATCACGGAAGAAGTGCTATTTCCTTTGCGTCAGCGCTTGATGGATATGCAGCAAATGTTGGCCGTGAATCAACAAGGCATCATGGCATTCGAGGTTATCATTCGTAACAATAAAGAGCTCATTCGTGGAGTCGACAGGGCTAATACCGTTACTATTTCTGCCTTGAGAATTGCTGTAACCGTGGCAAGTGCGCTCTACAATCAAGGAATCGTTCTGAAAAAGATCGACCTTTTGAACCAAACGACGAACGATATTATCGCAGGTACATCAAGGATGTTGAAGGAGCAGGGGGTTGCGATACAAAAACAAGCTATGCAAACTAGCGTTTCGGTTGATACATTGAAACAAGCATTCACTGACGTATTGTCGGCTTTCGATTCCATAAGCATATATAAACAAGAAGCCCTTCCTAAGATGCGTGAAACGATCGATCAATTCCGTACACTAGCTGATGCTGGTGAGAAGCAGATCCTGCGTTTAGAGAAAGGGAATATGTTGGGCCTTTAATCATAAGAATGAGAGGGCAGATTATGTTATAATAAGATCTGGTTTTAAAAGCTTTATTTAACTTTGTAGGAGAGTTACATTATGATCATCAAATTCATTCGTTTAAGGTAATGTAAGGTGCAGATCACTTAAACCATCCATTTTTTTGAAAATGGGGTAGGTTTATTTGACTGTGCCTTTTTTCATTCACCGATTACGAATGAATGGGGTGCTTTTTTGTGTCCAAACATAGTAAAAAGATGATGAGTGCAGATGTTATTGCTCAATATATGGAAGTATTTAGATGCCCTATCTGTTTCGGTCAGATGCGAATGGTTCATTTACAAAGTTTAATTTGTACTAATCAGCATTGTTTTGATGTATCGAAGCAGGGATATGTAAACTTATTGTCACGAGCCTTTAAAACCAAATATGATAAACGAATGTTTGAATCCAGGAGAACGATTTGCAGAAGTGGCTTTTTCGAGCCATTGAATGCCTTAATAAGCGATACAATAATCCATCGACTCCGTACAAATGAACGAACTAAGGTATTAGATACAGGGTGCGGAGAAGGTTCTTTATTAACCAATATTCAGGAAAAAATAAACCAAAACAAAACAAATCCACTTTTGGCTGTCGGAATCGATATTTCTAAGGAAGGGATTAGCAGTGCTGCGGCCGAATACTCTAACGCTATTTGGTGTGTTGCAGATATGGCGAACTGCCCATTTGCAGATCATCAATTCAATATCATTCTTAATATTTTATCGCCGGCTAATTATTCGGAGTTCCAAAGAATGATTGCTCATGATGGTTTGGTCATCAAGGTCATACCAGAACGAGATTATCTAAAAGAATTAAGAGACATTTATTACGAAGGATCTCCGAAACAGTTTTATTCGAACGATAATACGCTGGATCATTTTAAAGAAAATTTTGAGCTAACAGACGTTGAAAGTGTTCGATATCAGGTAACCTTGGACGATACGTTAATCGAACCTTTGCTTCGGATGACGCCATTATCATGGGGGACAACAGAGGAACGTTTGCACAAAGTTCAAGAGATGAATTTGCAGCAGATAACTATAGACTTAACGATTTTGTATGGAAAGAAATAACCACGTTTTTATTATTTTTGATACAGGCTGCTAAGCTAGCGGTCATCATGAGTTCAAGTAATATCATTCTAACTGAACTATCTCTTTCCTTTCAGGTAAAGGGATAGTTTATTTAGCTATGGCAGCTGTCCACTATCTGGTTATGGTATAATTTGTTATATGATAAAAATGTGATTAGTAATAGCTAGTTATATAAAAGAATGTTAAAACAATTCTTTCATCATGAAAACAAAAGGTGGTATAACATACAATGGTTAAATGCAAAAAGTGTTTAAAACTTACGGAACTCCAAAAGCAAAAATGTTCTCATTGTGGAGCGAGCCTTGACTATACGGTTGCAGAAAAATTTAATATGCTTGCTGAATCCGTTGAAAATGCACTGAAGAAAGAATTAGAAGTAAGAAGAGCGCATAAGTAGATCGGTTCGATCTAAAAAGATGGTCGACATAGGATTTATACAAGCCCTAGACCGCCCAAGTGTTCGAGAAAGCACCGCTAAATCAAAACAGCCGCCGGCTCTCAAAGCCAGGCGGCTGTCCCCATATTTCCTTACTTGACCTCGTTCAGACGCTCTTCCAGTCGGTCCCAAGTTTCGGTGATACCCTGCAGCATGCCCATGTCCATGACAGTCTTAAGGGCCTCCGCGGATACATATTCACCACGGTTGACAAGCTTCGTCTTGCCGCCCATATCTATGAATTCCAGCGTGACTTCGGTCGACGGCATGGTATCGTTCGTATTGCCTTCAGCATCTGAGAAGTAATCGGTATAGATGATCCTCTCAGGCTCAACTATCTCCTTATAAACGCCTTTGCCCCAAGATTCCATACCGTAAAATTGACCTTGATTCTCATCGACGCACTTCATGCAGTAGTGCCAAACGCCACCAGGACGGAAATCAACGTTGCAAACAGGAAGCTCCCAGCCTCTTGGTCCCCACCAACGTTTGAGATGCTCAGGCTCTTTAAACATCTTGAATACGAGATCACGTGGCGCTTCAAAAACGCGCTCCAGAACCAGCACCCGATCGTTTTCTACCCTCGAAACCATTGCGTTGTTTGACATTGTAATTCCTCCTCATCAATTTGAATGATCTTATGATTTTTCCTTGTTTTGCAGTTCCCGCAAGTACTCTTCCAGATTGTCGAATCTGTCTTCCATGACGCGCTGGAAGGACTTCACCCAAGAATCCAGCTCTTGGAAAGGCTCTGGCCGAAGCTTGTAGATCCGGCGATTGGCTTCGGCCTTCACTTCCAAAATTCCATTGTCGCTAAGCACTTTCAAATGCTTCGAGGCTTGGGGTTGGCGAAGCCCCAGCCGGTTGGCGATTTCCCCCACAGTCAGGGGGCCGTCGCGCAAGAGTTCGACGATATCCATACGATTCGGTTCGGCTAAAGCACTCAGCGTCGTCATGTCCATGCGTGGATTCTTCCCTGACATGTCGCTCACCTCGTTAAATGATGGTTTCTCGGTATGATCTCATCTCCTTCATCACTATAGTTATCCTCCTGCTGATCTGAATATACACTAAGGGGAATATTCCTGTCAAGGAATATTGATGAAATATAGTGACACAAGTACGTCTTATTATGAGAAGAATGCGTCCCATTGAATATGTTATTATAAGGAAAATAAATGGTAAGACAGGGAATGTGTGACAGTTGAAAAAAGGAGGAGAAAATGTATACACAAATATTTTTAGGTCTCGCAATGATTATTAATGGGATTTGCAACTTATTAAAATTAAAGATTGTAATTAGTAAAAATGCAAAAAAAATGATAGATGAGAATGACCTTAGCTCATTTCAAAAAGGATTGGCTTTACCCTATTTTTTATTAGGAATAATTTTCATAACAATGGGGCTTATTGAAAGAGAGAATATCATTCAAAGGCCTATGTATATAGGAATCTATATTATATTGGCTGCCATTCCTTTGGCTATGGTGTTAGCAAATAATAAGAAGCATTCGGGTTACTATTTTTTATGATGGAGACACTGCACTCAGCGGCACCCGATTTATATGAAGGGAGACTCAAAATATTGTTTATTCATTGGAATAATATCATTTTAGTTCTAGGGATTTTGGCTATATTGCTCGTAGGTTTAATACTGTATATCAAAAAAAGATAAGATAGAGGAAGGCTCGAACAATCCGATTCGGATAAGACGCAATAGATAATAACGGGAATCGAGCATACCCATTGGTTCATTGTGAAAGCTCCAGACGGCAAAAATTTGAACACAGAGAAGCAGGCTCCGCGGAGGCAGCCTGCTTATACTTTGTACTTGTAATCCAACTGAGCTGTAACAACTGATACAGCTTAATAGATAAGCCTAGGCACGCTGCTCGAACTTCTTAATAATTTCAATCACCACGTTGGTTGCTTTCTCCATATTATCTACGGAAACAAATTCATACCGACCATGATAGTTCTCTCCACCTGTGAAAATATTCGGTGTAGGCAGTCCCATATACGACAATTGCGAACCGTCTGTCCCGCCCCGAATCGGTTCTACAACGGGCTCGATTCCCAGACTTATCATGGCTTCATGAGCAATGTCCACGATGTGACGAACCGGCTCAATTTTCTCCCGCATGTTAAAATATTGATCGTTGATCTCCACAACGACACGTCCTTCTCCATATTGAGCCTCGAGTTCCGCGGCAATCTGAGTCATAAGGGTTTTTCTGTTATTGAATGACGTCTTGTCGAAGTCTCGAATCAGATAATGCAGCTTCGTCTCTTCCACATCTCCCTGCATGGAAATGAGATGGAAAAAGCCTTCATATCCTTCGGTATGCTCCGGTGCCTCTTGAGCAGGTAATTTTCCGTTGAACTCCATTGCGATCTTACCCGAGTTGATCATCTTGCCCTTGGCAGTGCCGGGGTGAACGGTCTTCCCTTTGCATGTAACCAGCGCTCTTGCCGCATTGAAGCTCTCGTATTGAAGTTCTCCCAGAGGCCCTCCATCTACAGTATAAGCATAAGAGGCGTCGAAGGCTGCTACATCGAAGCGATGCGGCCCTCTGCCAATCTCCTCATCGGGGGTAAAAGCTACGCGTATTCGGCCATGTTTGATCTCCGGGTGCTGTAGGAGTGTGTCCATTGCCGTCATAATCTCAGCTATCCCTGCTTTATTGTCTGCGCCGAGCAGTGTCGTCCCATCGGTAGTAATTAAAGTGTGGCCTACATAATTGGACAATGCTGGGAAGTCCTTGGTAGAAAGCACAATCTGCTGCGCTTTGTTTAAGACGATATCCTTCCCGTCGTAGTGTTCAACGATTTGAGGCTTGACGTTCGCTCCTGTGAAATCCGTTGCCGTATCTATATGTGCCATAAAACCTATTGTCGGCACTTCTTTGTCACTGTTGGAAGGAAGCGTGGCCATCACATAGCCGTTGGCATCCATCGTCACTTCGGCCATTCCTATGCTTTTCAGCTCTTCTACCAGTTTGTTTGCCAGTGTCAGCTGGCCTGGTGTCGTAGGACAAGTAGTGCTGTTAGCATCAGATTGCGTATCGACTTGAACATAGGTGGTTAATCGTTGAATGAGTTGTTGTTTCAATGATTGTTCAGCTCCTTTGCTTTAATTATAATGCAAGTTTCTTTAATTATAATCCAAGTTAAGCCTTAAACAAATTAGTGTAAGATACGACCAGGCCAAACGCGTGCAGCTGTTCCTCAGGCATCAATATAAGGTATTTTTCAACGCTGATTATCGGAAATGATGATTTCATTTATAAATTAAAGATATAAAGTTAATAAATTTATGATGGTTTCATTTTTTGGCGATTCCTTCTCTCTCCTTCTTCATTTATAAAGAGGCTATAGGGTTCAACTCTAGAATTGTAAACGCTTTATTCGAAGAGCTGAAGCAAAAAAATGAAAGGGAGAGGTGCCTGATTTTGAAATGGAAAACAAGAAAGAAGAGCTTATCTAAAGCGGTCTACATTGGTCTTACACTATCACTGCTGCTTGGAGGCTTGCCTGCTGCTCCTCCAGTAGCTCATGCTGCGACAGCGACTCCGGGGGGAGTAGATGCTTCTGGATTGCGGCTATGGCTAAAAGCGGATGCGGGTAACGTGACATTAGATGGAGATTCCGTTACCAAATGGAAGGACAGCAGTCCGAAAGGGAATGATTATGTCAATGATGGTACGGTTGCTGCAATCGCATCCAGACCTAAACCGAAATATGTGACGGCTAACGAGAGTTTGAATTTTCAGCCTACAGTGAAGTTTACACGCGGCAGCAACGGAAGTATTTTACAAGATGTTGATGGTTTATTTGCTGAAGGAGAAGTAGTGAATAATGCCAGCCTGTATACGATTACCGGCGGTTCGCCAGCGATGGCAAACTCGTCTGTTTTCAATCAGCCTTTGGCTTCCGGCAGTTTAGGGGCTTTTATTCCTCATATAACCGGGGCCGAAGCCGGGAAGGGAAATGTTCTGTGGGATGTAGGGGCGACCTCTACCCGACTTACCGCATCGAATATTGTGACTCCGAACGATTACAACTTATGGGGTATGCATTTTGACGCTAATCCTACGGTTGGGTCCAACGTCTACCAGTCTATTACACGCGACGGAAAGCAGGAGGCGAAAGGTACGCAACCCCGTTCGCCAATGACGGGCAAAGGAAATACCGCTGCGTCACTCGGCTCTGCAGTGGGCGGGGGCTCAGGCTATGAAGGGAATATGGGGGAGCTGATCTTATTTACCAATCCGCTTACAGCCATACAGAAGCGGCAAGTGGAGACATATCTGGCCATCAAGTTCGGTATGACGCTTAAAGAAGGCGACTACCTATCCGCAGGTCCTTCCCCACAAGTAGTTTGGAACGCGAGTGCGAATAACGGCTTCAATAATAACATTGCCGGAATCGGTGTGGATCAAGTCGGGGCTTTGAACCAGACGGAAAGCAGAAGCAGTCAGAAGGATACGGCACAGCAAGTGATTATTACTGCCAAGCAAGCTCTCTCCGATAAGCAATATATGATCTGGGGCGATAATGGCAGCATATCGGAGGGAATCCCGTATGGATCAAGCTACAAGCGGCTGGCGCGTACCTGGAAAGTACAGAATACAGGAAGTGTCAGCACAGTTCAGGTGGCTGTACCGGCCAGCATGATTCCGCTGGGCGGAGTGCTTCTGACAAGCGATAACAGCAATTTCGGAAATGCAGCAGTTGCACCCATGGTCGAAGCTACGCTTCATGGTGCCTCTTATTATGTTGCAGAAGCAGCGTTAGCTAACGGCTCCTATTTTACCTTTGCCGAAAAACAGCCTGATGTTCAATTGTCAAAGCTGGAGATATGGAATGGTGCTCAGAATGTGCTCAGTGGCTTTCTACCTAGTAAAACAATCGGATATGAAAGCGCAGTTCCGCAAGAAGTGGATAAAGTCAAAATCGTTGCGGAAGCGAACAACGGGGTTAATGTTAAACTCACTTTATCTAATTATTTGCAGGTCGATACAACTATAACAGATCCCACTCAAGTGCCGATTGTTCCTGGTTTGAACACATTGAAGTTCGAACTATCGAACGGAAGCTCTAACAATGTATATAAGGTAGATATTTTCCGGCAGCTGGCAGTCGGAACGGACGGACGAATCCAGCTTAATGCAGGTTCAGTTACAGCAAGCTCCTTCCAGCCGAACACGAACTATGTGCCTGCCAATGTTATAGATGGCAATTGGGAGGATCCGGAGAGCCGTTGGTCAGCATCGGGTCAGGGGCAATGGCTGCAGTTCGATATGGGACAGCTCCGAGCCATTACCTATTTGCAAATCGCCTTTCTGAATGCACTAGAACGTCAGTCAACCTTTGAAATTTTGGAGTCGAATGATCCTAATTTTGCTACAAGCACTGTGCTGCTAGCCAAAAGAAAAAGCCGCTCGCTCCAATCCACGGATAGCGTGTTCCAACCCTATGTGCTGGACAAGCCTTCAACTGCTCGTTATTTGCGGTTCGTTGGATACGGCAATACGGCTGCGGGAAGCTCAGGCAATTGGAACAGCTTGACGGAATTAGCTATGTATACAGGAACACCTCCTGTTATCGTAGAACCTGAGGAGCCTAAAGGTCCTCCACAAGCCGGTGATGTTGCAGAAGGACCTCCGCCTGCACTGGAAGTGATCAACGTCAGTACAGCAGAGCAGCTGCAAGCAGCCTTGGATCAAGCCAAGCCGGGCATCGAGATTAGGCTGAAGACCGGGACCTATGAGCAGAATGGTCCGTTCGTGATCAAGGACAAGCAAGGTACGGTTGCGCTTCCGATTCGTATTACGGCTGCAGAGCAGGGCGGAGCCATTATTAAGGGAAACAGCTACCTGCATGTTGAAAATTCGAATTACGTTGAAGTATCGGGTCTTGTGTTCAACAGCGGAATTGGTACGATCGGCCTGGATTACCGGGGGATTGATGCCAGCCTTGCTGCCGAATTTAGAGGGGAGGACTCCAAATCCACTACCGTACCCAAAGGGCAAATACCGTATGGGCAGGTTCATCCTGGGTTGGAGCTTTACAATTCCAGCAATATTTCTGTATTACGGAACAAGTTTGCACTGGATGAAACAGGGCAGCCTTACCGTTTCAGCGCTCCTAATGGGGTGGGTGCAGTTTGGTGTTTGACCAATATTGAAGGGAGCTGCCGAATTGGGGACGGGGATCGATATATCGCCGACAGGCCTGTATATATGGGGGATACGCCGTTTACCAATGCTTCACTATTAACGGATAACGGAACCACGCGTCATTTCATTCGTGTAGAAGGGATCAGCAGCCATAACCGTATTGCATACAATGATATCGGGGCGAAGAAAGGGTTCGGAGCCACGATTACGTATAACGGGAAAGCTGGTTATAATATTTCGGAATATGACGTCATTGAGTACAACTACTTCCATGATATCGGTCCTCGCGTGACAAACGGTCTTGAAGCGATTCGTCTCGGATTATCTGGTTTGTCACTTGCCTCAGGTCACGTGACTATTCAGCATAATTTGTTTGATGGGCTTAATGGAGAAGATGAAATTATATCGGTGAAGAGCAGCGATAATATAGTTCGCTACAATACGATCCGTAATTCGTACGGAGGCATAGTTGCCCGTCATGGACACCGTAACAGCTTCTATGGCAATTTTATACTTGGAGACGGGAAAACGCCGGGCTTTAGCGGCTTCCGTATCTATGGTAATGGTCATAAGATTTACAACAATTATATGGAGGGTCTTACGACCAATGTGATTCGTCTCGACGGGGGGACTCATGATGGCGGTCCGGACGGGGGAACGAACCCGACGGTAAAGTGGTTGGAGGGAACGACGGAGAAAACCGCTGTTCTGAACACCCTCCCGGTAGATCAACAGACGGAAATCCTCCGCGGACATTGGCGTCAGTATAATGTAGAGATTTTTAATAATACGATGGTCAACGTTGGCAACAATACATCCAGCTACAGTTTCGGAGGAAGGAACTATCAGCCCGTCGGAACGAAGGTCTACAATAATGTTGTCTTCAGTAATGCAGGCGTTATGTTCAATGAAACGTCTGCCGCCCAGAATGCTCCAGAGAATGAACGCCAGGTATATGTTGGCAATCTGGTGGAGGGAACGGCGAATCCGACTAACATTACTAATGCAGCCCGAGTACCGGCAAGCGCAATAGAGAAAAAGCCGCTGTATCTCGTACGCAGCGCGGATGGCTTAGTCCGCTTATCCGCGAACAGCCCCGCAATTGATGCTTCCAAGGCTCCGTATCTGCCTCAGGACGATATGGACGGGCAAACCCGTTATAATATGCCGGATGCTGGTGCAGACGAATATGACCGTCAAACGGCTCCTACGAACAAGCCGCTAACGGCAGCTGATGTAGGGCCGAATGCAGGCCATACCGTTGTTGAGGAAGGCGAAGCGGGATTAAGTGCGCTGACACTGGATTCAGGCAAGGAGCTTGTTCCTAGCTTCCATTCGAATGTTGCTTATTACCAAGTGACGGTACCGGCTAAGCTAAGCAGCTTGAAGGTGATACCGACCGCAATATCTAGCGGGTCCCAGATCACGATAAGTGTGGACGGTGGAGCAAAGCTTCCTGTGACTAGCGGCCAACCGAGCGAAGCTATAGCCATTGCAAAGGCGGGTACGGTTATTATGGTCGAGGTGTCTCTTCCTTCGGGTAAGAGCAAGTCATACACGATCGCCGTACAGCGCGAGGAGGATGGAACACCTGTTACAGGAACCCCTATAGATAGCATCCGATTAGGCCAGGATACGTATAATCTGAAGGTTAGCAGCGCTCAAACAGCTGCCGTTTATGCTATTTATCAAGAGAGTACGAGGCTATTGTCGGGGGCGTCCTTTTATACGGCAAACCCGGAAATCGCAGCTGTAAATTCTCAAGGCATGCTGACGGGTGTCTCGAAGGGAACTACTGTATTGGTTGCAACCTACAACCAATACAATGCCAAGGCAACTGTGGTTGTCACAGAAGACCAGGTTGAAGGAGAAGCAGGATTGAGCGGTTTGACGATCAATCCGATAGTAGCACTAAGTCCTGCTTTCAATCCTAATACGACGATGTATCAAGCTGTCATTCCATACAATGCAAGCCGTCTTACGCTCCTGCCTACTGCCATAGAGAGCAGATCATATATTACCGTTAGCGTAGATGGAGCAAACCAGCAAACGATACCGAGCGGACAGTCTACAACGGTGGATTTAACCCAAGGAGGTGGCACTATTACGATTGAAGTGTCGCTGCCAACAGGCAAGAGCAAGGTGTATACTCTTACTATTCAAAGAGGGAATACTCCTCCTGTTACAGGAACCCCGATAGATAGCATCCGATTAGGCCAGGATACGTATAACCTGAAGGTTAGCAACGCTCAAATAGCTGTCGTTTATGCTGTTTATCAGGAGAGTGCGAGACTATTGCCGGGGGCGTCCTTTTATACGGCAAACCCGGAAATCGCAACCGTAAATTCTCAAGGCATGCTGACGGGTGTCTTGAAGGGAACTACCGTATTGGTTGCAACCTACAACCAATTCAATGCCAAGGCGACTGTGGTTGTCACAGATGACAAGGTTGAAGGAGAAGCGGGATTGAGCGGCTTGACGATCAATCCGATAGTAGCACTAAGTCCTGCTTTCAATCCTAATACGATGATTTATCAAGCTGTCATTCCATATAATGTGAACCTGATTACGCTCCTGCCTACCGCTTTGGAGACCGGTTCCATTATTGCTGTTAGCGTAAACGGAGCAAACCGGCAAACGGTACTGAGCGGACAAGCCTGCACCCTGGAACTAGTTCCAGGAGGCAGTACGATTACGATCGACGTGTCACTGCCGTCAGGAAAGAACAAAACGTACACCGTTACCATGCAAAGAACGGGCTCATCGGGGAATAGAGGTTCGGGAGGCAGCAGCAGTGGAAGTTATGATGACGGTGGGTCCTCGACAGCTTCTCCTGCACCAGGAGGGGGAACAACGACTGTTCCTACTGATACGGGGGCGGCCCACCCGGGCATACCGACTCCAATAACTGGACTCACCCTGAATGACATTGCCAGTCATTGGGCAGGCAGCACGATCGTTAAAGCAGCTCAATTGGGTATTATCAACGGCTATCCGGATGGCAGCTTCAAGCCGGACGAACCTATGACGAGATTGCAATTCGCTGCGCTGTTGGTCCGTGCACTGAAGGTACCAACGGGTACTGAGAAGATCAGCTTTACGGATCAAGCCGACATACCGGATTGGGCATTGTCTGAGCTGGCATCAGCGGTTCAGGCTGGAATCATTCAAGGCTACGAGGATGATACATTGCGTCCTAACAAGGAGATCAGCCGAGCTGAAATGATAACCATGCTGGCAAGAGCGCTAAAGCTTGATAACAAAGCAAATACAGCTTCTCCAGCCTTTGATGACGCCAGCGTGATTCCCGATTGGGCTAAGGCTTCCATTTCTTATGCCATTTCTGCGGGTTTGGTACAGGGAAAGGAAGGCAATCGCTTCGTCCCTAACGACATCGCTACCAGAGCGGAAGCAGTAACCATCATCATACGCATGTTGGAGCGTAACAAATAACCGCATGGGCACTTAGTGCCTGAAACAAGGAAGACTGCCCGCATAGACAGTCTTCTTTTTTATTTATTATTGGAACCCATCCCCCGTTAGATGAGCAGATGGCGTAGCTTTACTCGGCAAAATAGCCCTTTTTAAATATCGTATACCATTCCTCCAACTTCTCGCCTTCATAAACGCCAAGCTTCTCCAGAATGAGCTTGGAAAACTCCACCGCCCCTGTACCGTTGGCCGTTATAATATTCCCGTCGCTGACCGCTTGTGCATCTTTATAATTGCTGTCACCACGGTAATTGGGAGCCCCTTCTTTCAAATAAGCCAACGTGTTGCCAGTATGCTTGTTGCTCTCCAGGAACCCATGATTAGCAAGGAAGGTCGTCGCGTCGCAAATAGCGGCAACGGGGAGGTCACGGTCGACGCAGCGCTGCACCAGTTGTGCAGCCTGCTGATTCTTATCCTCTCTCCATCCCGTTCCCCCTGGAATGATGAGCATCGCCAACTCTTCTAAAGAGGGAGCGTCATTCAGATCATAATCGGGCAAGATGCGGAATCCCCCCATGGAAACTTTAGGGCTCTTGTCAATGGCAATTGTTTTAACTTGAAAGCCTGTCTTCGGTTTGTTCAGTTCAGCAGAGACATAGCTTGCCTCCCAGTCCGCAAATCCATCAGTAACCAATATCCATACTTCCTTCAAGCTCGATCCCTCCAATTAACTTGTTCAACTCGCTTGTCTCCATAATATATCGAATCTGCTGACAAAACCGGTCAGTGAAGCTCAAAAAATATAAAATTTCTTGTTAGAAGTTCATCATGATGCGTCTGATTTCAAATTATTGCGAATTAAATCTAGGAACTCTGTTGCAATGGGAGATAGTGCCGCTGACTTTGCTGTGCAAATGGCGATTGGACGCTTGAGCTCAACCTGGCTGACGTATACTCTGGCTACATCTCCCCGGATCACATATTCCCGTACGGCCATTGCGGAGATTAAAGTGGCTCCGTAGCCTGCATGGACGGCTCTGATCGATTCGTAAAGTCCATTGAATTGCATGCCGATCTTAGGTTGTCGCACATTGTAAGTCCGGCACATGGATAAGAAGCGTTCCCGAGTGGAGCTTCCTTCTTCTCGTATAACGAAAGTTTCCTCCATCATTTGCTGTAACGTGACTTCACGGTTAGCCAAGGGGTGATGGGTCGAGACGATGAACCACAGCTCGTCATCTAACAAGGGCTCCCACCGAATATCAGGCAATTCCCAGCCTCCTCCGATAATCGCGACCTCTGCTTTACTGCTTTGAATTAGCTCGAAGGCTTCCTGACTGTTGACGGTCGTAACTTTAATAGCCACATGCTCATGCTCCGCTTTGAAACGGGCAATCCATTTGGGTAGAAGCAAGGTAGCAGGCAAATAAGTAGCTGCGATAGTTAGCTCACCTCGATTGCCTTCAAGAATTTGTTTCATCCTATGCTCGATTTCTTGCTCGACTGCGAATAGTTTGTTTGCTAATTGATGCAGCTCATAGCCCGCATAAGTTAAAGAAATCCCTCGACCATCCGGTTTGACCAGAGGCATGCCCATTTCCTTTTCTAAATTTCGCAAGTGCTGGGTTACAGCCGGTTGACTAATGAGAAGAATTTCTGCCGCTTTGGTCACCGAACCCTTCTGAGCTATGTAATAAAATACTTTTAGAGCCAGCAGATTCATAATGGCAGGCCTTCTTTCTATACTACTCATTAGAAATACTTATGAATTGAATATCATTATATATTAGTATTTTGCATCAGTTTGTATTATTTTGGAAGTAGTTAGTGTAAACAAATGTTATTTCTGGAGGAGAGCTTATGCTAGCGGACGAGTGCATTAGAGAAGCTCGCGAAGACGATATTCCCGTTCTTTGCGAATTGATGAAGGAGCTGGGAGGAGAACCGATCCAGCAAGAGGACATGAGGAATCGTTTGTCGATGGTGAAGGCAAGCTTAACGGACACGATCTATGTTTATGAGAGAGATGCCCAAGTACTAGGAACGCTCGTATTCCGCATCCGCGAGAACATCCGGGAAGTGAGCAGATACGGGGAGGTGTGCATCCTCGTTGTCAAATCCGACGTCAAGAGGAATGGAATCGGCCGCAAGCTGATGTCGTTTGCAGAAAAGAGAGCGCTGGAGCTCGGCTGCAAATCTACCTATCTTATCAGTGGATTCGGTAGAAAAGAAGAAGCGCACCGATTTTATTTGGAGCTCGGCTATGAAATCACTGGCTATCGGTTTGTAAAAGCATTGTAATCAAATGGGTTGAAATTCAGAGCATGATGCTGTATTAGCGATAATATGCACGGATGATACGGGGTGGCAGCCTATAATCCTTGCTTAGACAGGTTGCAGTCCTTTTTTTAGCCGCTTATGATTAGAACGATACTAGAAAAATGCAGCAAGACTCCCTAGGCTTCAGATCAGAGTGCTTGTGATTTTAGAAAGGGTTTACAGATGAGCTCAGCCACAGAGTCAAAGACGGAAAGTAAGCTTAGTAATGAAGATTCTGAAACAAAACAAGTAAGTGAAGCGGTGCTGATTGACCCTAAGGACGGTAAAGCGATCCGGCGGATGATCTACAATCTGGCAGGGCCATCGCTAGTCGAGATGCTGCTGATTAATTTTGCACAGATGATGAACATGATTATGGTAGGGCGAATAGGAGCGGAAGCGGTAGCCACAGTCGGTTTGACGAGCCAGCCGTATATGCTTCTGCTTGTCCTTTTTGTTGCGCTGAATACAGGAACAACGGTTATCGTCGCACGAGCCGTTGGTTCAGGCAATATGGATGAGGCGAACCGCGCGGCGGGACAAGCTTTTACACTGAATATTTTATTATCCATTATCATTGTTGCCTTGAGCAGTTTGAACGCCAGCTGGCTGCTGCAGGTCATGGGAGCGAATCCAGATGTGATAGCGCATGGCTTATCCTATGCCAAAATCATTTTCTTATCGATCGGATTCACCACGATCTCTTCGGTCTTATCGGCTATACTTCGGGGTGCCGGGGATACACGGACTCCGATGAAAATCAACGTCATCTCGAATGTTGTAGCTGTAGCCCTAGGCCTGCCGCTCATTTACGGCTATTTCGGACTGCCTGCTATGGGAGTGACAGGAGCTGCAGTTGCCTCCATTATTGCTCAACTGATTTCTACAGTCTGGTTCGTTTCCGTTATGATTAGCGGCCGTTATGCCGTACGAATTACGTGGAAATATGCAACCCGAATGGATAAGGCTATCATGATGAGGGTACTGAAAATCGGTCTTCCTACCAGTGGAGAGCAATTGATTATGAGACTCGGCATCGCTACGTTCGTCAAAATATCGGCGGGTCTCGGCACCGTAGCTTTGGCCGCTAACCAGCTAGTCACGAGTGTGATCGGGCTGTCGTTTATGCCGGGCATGGCTTTTGCGGTTGCGGCTTCGACGTTGGTCGGTCAGGCTCTGGGTGCTCAAAAAACAGGGCTGGCCGAAACCTATGTGTGGCAAGTGCGTAAATTCGGTATGGTCGTTGCGGGAGTCATGGGACTTGTGTTTATGATTTTTGCTCCCTATATTCTCATGCTGTATACAAAGGACCAGAGTATCATTGATGCAGGCACATTGGCGCTGCGGATCGTTGGCGTTATTCAGGTGTCTCAAGCATCGCAGTTTATTCTAGGCGGCGCATTAAGAGGCGCAGGGGATACCAAGTACCCTTTATACTCTACGCTTATAGGCGTGTGGGGTATCAGGGTTGTGCTGAGCTTGCTGTTTGTCAAAGGCTTTGAATGGGGAATGGCGGGTCTTTGGAGCGCTGTCGCTTTGGATCAATTTTTACGGTCCAATCTCATTTATTGGAGATTCAAGCGCGGGAATTGGAAGACGATACGTTTGTAAGCAAGGTTGAAATAGTAAGTAAAGAGCCAGGAATCCTGCATTAGGATCCCTGGCTTTTTTGCCACATAGGAAAGTTTATGCTTGCTTACGAAATGATTTTTAAGCCTACGGCTGCGGTAAGGACCATAGCAATGAATAACAGGCGCTTCCATTCCTTCGATTCTTCGTAAAAAAACATCCCGAGCAGCGCGCTGCCCACGGTTCCGATTCCTGTCCAAATGGCATAGGCGGTCCCCATCGAAATGGTTTTCATGGCAAAGGACAGAAATAAGAAGCTTAAAAGAAAACCTCCGATAAGAATAAGATAAGAGGTGATATTTTTGCTTCGGTTCACCCGGTTGATTCCCGAAACCCCAATAATTTCGCAGCCGCCTGCTAAAATAAGAGCAATCCAGTCCATGATCAATGCACCTCCTTAGACTTCTTCGTCGTGGTGACCATTTTTAGTCCAACAACACCTGCAATAAGCAGCAAAATAAGGAGCAGCTTGGATAGTTTGAACGGCTCACCGAACAGAAGCATCTCGGTTATAACGGTTCCCGTCGTCCCGATACCGGTAAACACGGCGTACGTCGTTCCTACCGGTAATTTGGAAGAAGCGCGGATTAATAGGTCCATGCTGATTAGGATGGCAATGATTGTGCCAGCCCAAGTCCACGTATTGTGGGAATGCTTCAAGCCAATAACCCAAACAATTTCAAACAACCCTGCGATAAAGACCATAACCCAATTGCGATTCATAGGATGTTCCCTCCTTAGTATAGTGTGGGATACATTGAGGATAATGTACCCAATTCAACGAAAAAAAGCCCGGGATTGATATCATTAAAGATATCCTCCCGGGCTTTTATCCCTCCGTGTCCACAGGGAAGCCCTGTGTGTTTTCTCTTGGACCAGGCCGGTTTCTTGGAAGAAATCGCGGAACCCTAGAAAACTATGGCTATTCGTTTTTACTCATCTAATTACTGCCTATCATAGCGTATTCCATGCTTCTTTTCAAGATGAAACTAATGCCTCTACTCAGACAAAAAAGAAAGTCTCTGCTATAATGAATAGCAGAATCTAGAATGAGGTGACTACAATGATCAAGTTGGTGGCATTCGATGTGGATGGCACATTGCGTGACCGTGACTATTTGCCGGAGTCTACCCGGACGGCGCTGTTGAAGCTGAAGGAGCAGGGGATCGCTCTCGCATTATGTACGGGTCGCAGCGAATTTGAAATGGAATCGCTGCGCAAGGAGCTTGGCATCGAATGGGCTGTTACGTGTAATGGCAGCCATATCGGCTATAAAGGGGAGACCGTGTTCGGTAATCCGTTTCCTAAAGAAATGGTTCGGGCGTGGCTTCAGGAAGCGGATCGCAGGAATCATACGCTGCTGCTCTACGGATCTGAGCTGATGTTCATGAATCGCGAGGAGGATCCACATTTTCGTCAGGCACAGCAGGAGATCGGCTTCATGGAGCCGGTTCGTATAAATTCGATAGAGGAAGTTCCGGATATATACCAATGTATCGTGTTCTGCAATGAGCAGGAGGAAGAGGTTTATACCGGTGAAGATCGCAATCAGCTCTATATTCACCGTTGGCGGCCTTGGGCAGTCGATATTAACCCTAATGGCATGAACAAAGCCGTTGGTCTTCGTAAGCTGATCGACCATCTTGGGTTTACGTCTGAGGAAGTAGCTGCATTTGGTGACGGCCATAACGATTTTGAGATGATTGAATGGGTAGGAAGTGGTATCGCAATGGGTAATGCAGCGGATGAGTTGAAAGAGAAAGCGCGCTATGTTACCAAGTCGCTTAATGAAGACGGTATTGCCTATGCCGTTGATAAATGGATTCTAGCTGTTGCGAATTAATAAGGCGGTACCCTTTACGGCATCCATTGGGAATGGTTCGCAGAACAACAGGATTAGGCTGTTTATAGCCGATCGTTGGTCATATGGGATATTTACAGGGGCTTGCTTCGGCAAGCTCTTTTTACTGTGACAAGATACAAATAAAGGGATAAAAGTGAAAAATGAAGAATTAATTAGTTTATATATTAATGAGGGTAGAAGTTGAGAAATCGAACTAACATGCTGTTTGGTCTGTCTGAATGAATATAAGAGGTAAAGCTGGCATGAAAATTGCTTGAGTAAGGAACAAAGGATTGCCCTAATATAACTTGCTTCTCAGAAGAAGGGAGAGCTTCAAATGAACATGAGTCTGTCTCCATCCTCTCAGCTTCAACTTAAAACGACGATGACACCTGAATTGCAGCAATCGGTCCACATTTTACAATTGACCGGTGCGGACTTGGTATCGTATCTTCAGGAGCAAGTTATGGAAAATCCCTTACTAGAGCTTGAAAGAGAAGCTTGGGCACGAGGAAATAGTCGTCCGGTAAATTCCTATAGAGAATTATTGGAGGATCCATTATTTAGGTTGCCTGCCCGAACGGAGACATTGGAGCAATCACTTCTAGCCCAATTGCGGTGGAATGGTATAGATGAATCTTGTTATAAGATAGCCGCGTTTATTGTAGGCAGCTTAGATGAATCTGGGTATTTGACCATGACGGTGCCTGAAATAGCGGAATGGATTCGGAAATCGGAGCAGGAGGTATTATCTGCTTTAGATGAGGTGCAGAAGCTAGAGCCCACAGGCATTGGAGCCAGAGATTTAAAAGAATGTCTGCTTCTTCAAATAAGCAAAGATCCCGAAGCTCCTTTCGGAGCTTACGAGCTTGTAGAAAAATGGTTTTCACTCATAGCTCGCGGCAAGTGGGAAGAAATTTCTCGGGTTTCCGGGATGAAATCGGAAGAGCTTAAGTGCAGCGCTGGGTACATCCAATCATTGCAGCCGCGTCCTGGTTACGAATACAAGGATGAGAAGCCACAGTACGCAGTACCGGAAGCGGAAGTGGGCTGGGTTCAAGGAGAGCTAATGATTCTATGGAACCCAGCTACCACCCCGAAACTATCATTGTTGAGCGACATGGATGGTCTGAGTTTCTCCAGCAAGGAAGTAGCTGACTATGTGAAGACCAAGAAAAAAGAAGGCCAATGGCTTATTCGTTCTTTAGAACAAAGGTATAAGACGTTAAAGCGGGTTATCAAAGCTATTTTGGAAGAACAACCCGGCTTCTTGGAATTAGGTATACTTGGCTTGAAATCGCTCAAACTGAGAACCATAGCTGAGAAGCTGCAGCTTCATGAATCAACTATAAGCAGAGCTGTGAGCGGGAAGTATATTCGAACTCCGCATGGCACATTAGAGCTGAAGCTGTTCTTCTCTGCGATCCAGCTTAACGAGGATGACGAATCAGCCTCAAGCTTGTATATTAAATCGCAAATAGGAGAGCTGATTGCCAATGAGAATAAGCTCAAACCTCTCTCTGATCAGAAAATCGTAGACGAGCTCATGAAGCTTGGTGTGAAGGTTGCGCGTAGAACAGTAACCAAATACCGTGAGGAGATGCAGATTGTATCGTCGGCCTTACGTAAAAAAATGGTCTGATATTAATTTATGGCGAAACGGTTAAAGGCAAGGAGTTAATAGCCCAGTTCCATCTATTCAAGCGAAGCTGATTTCGAGTTGAACCATAGTATATTAAATGTACAAAGAAACCGTCTCCTGTTAAATGGTGGGTCGCACTTCCATTTAACCAAGGAACGGTTTCTTTTTTATTGCACTTGCATTGTTAGTCGTATCTAACAATTGGGAAGCAGGTATAGTGCAGTCTGTTGTTTTGTATCTTATTGCTCCTGTAAGCTGCTGAGTGCAACGTTCTGTTCATTCTCAGGCTGTCCGAGAGGATATATTGTCGCGGTTTCATTGTTCTCATCGACATGCTGAATATAGATGGGAACGCCATCGCAGGTTACGTTAGCCATAATAGGTGAATCGGCAATTTCTTGTGCGCGCTGCTTGTTCACTGTTGAAGTCCTCCAATTGTTGGTTTATTCATAGGGTTAGAGATGGGCTATGACGTATTATGTACAGGGAAGCGGTTCTTCATTCCTATTACCGGAAAGAATAACCATAACGGTTTTCTCCGACGATTGTACCCAGATCACGTGGTACAATGTGCAAGTATCGAAGGCTTAAGCTCTTGTCCCTATCAATGAGATTGTATCAAGAGGAGGAAAAACAAGGTTTAAAAAACAATTTTTGTATTAGGGCAACCTTTTGAATTCGAATGACGTATAAGAATATGCGTTAAACGAAATTGTGACGACAAGAAAGGATGAGAACATAGATGTCATCAGCTCCACAAGGAATGGGCGGATTATTCCGTAACCGTTTCGTACAGGCGATTTTATTGTCTGGTTTATTTTTGCAGATTGGTATATGGGTGCGGAATTTTGCTGTGCTGTTATTTGTTATGGACCAAACGAACGGAGACCCGTTTGCCGTGTCGATGATTTCGGTCGCGGAATTCGCCCCGATCTTTATTTTTTCATTTATTGGAGGAACGTTCGCGGATCGTTGGAAGCCTAAGCGGACGATGGTCTGGTGCGATGTTCTGAGCGCCGTATCGGTGTTCGCCGTACTACTGACACTAGTATTTGCAACCTGGAAGGCCGTGTTTTTTGCAACGCTGGTTTCAGCTATCTTATCTCAGTTTTCTCAGCCATCCGGCATGCGTTTGTTCAAAATCCATGTGCCCGCCGAGCTGATCCAAGCGGGGATGTCCATCTATCAAACGATGTTTGCCTTATTCATGGTACTGGGCCCTATTCTTGGGACATTCGTGTATCAGCATTACGGTATTCAAGTCGCTATTGGCATTATGGGAGTAGCGTTCCTGCTTTCGGCCGCTGTCCTGCTGTTCCTGCCGTCTGATCGCGAGATCAACGAGGAAAAGCCAGCGACGAAGCTGACCGAAGAGATGGCTGCAGGCTTCCGGTATGTGCTGTCCCAAAAAGCACTTTCTACTCTTGGAGGCTGCTTCTTGAGCGCAGGTCTTGCTCTTGGATTGATTCAACCGCTTGGTGTATTTTTGGTAACGGAGCGTTTAGGCCTGCCCAAAGAAAATATTCAGTGGCTCATGACCGCCAATGGTGTTGCAATGATCATAGGTGGGGGATTAGCGATGGGGTTGTCCAAGAAGTTTGCTCCGCAAACGATGCTAATTATCGGGATGGTCGTTAGTGCCTTCGGGATGATTGTTACAGGACTCTCTACTTCGCTATGGCTGACCTTGACAGCCCAGTTCATCTCTGGACTGGTACTGCCTGCGATTCAAATCGGCATTAATACGATGATTCTAAGCAATACAGAGGAATCCTATGTAGGCCGTGTCAACGGAATCCTTAACCCTCTATTTATGGGTGGGATGGTTGTAACGATGAGCCTTGCAGGTTGGCTCAAGGATATGTTCCACATTGTAGCTATGTACGAAGCGGCCGCTGTGCTGTTCTTTATCGGCGTCATCGTTATGCTTCCTCTATACCGGACCGGAGTGAAGCGCCAAGCAGGCTCCGCTGGTGAAGCTTAACCAAGATAGGAAAGGCTTCATGTTAAGATAAGGAGCCAGGCTTTCAAAAGGACCGTCCGCAAGGACGGTCCTTTCTTCCGTGCCAGCTCCGTTACGCGGGCATTGCACGGAATTAGGTTTGCGGCCTGCCTGATTAATTAGAGATTGTCTCTGCGGAAATAAGGATTAACGCTGCCTGCAAATTCGTCTCTTTCACAGCAAGTGTACGAATGCTCATAAACCGGGTAACAGTGGTGGCGATTAACAACCTCAATAGGGTGAATCACTTGAACCAATTGTGGGTGATAAAAATTCCTAACTATTCTGCGCGGATCCGTTACAATCGGATCTGCTGGTGGACAACAATGATCACGGTGCGAACGACTCATTACTTATCAGCTCCTTCTCTTGATCTGAGATATTATACGACATTGGCGGATGAGCGGTTTGTGCATTTGCCTAGTTGTCGGTAAACAAAAAAACTGCTGGTACAATGTACCCGCAGTTTTTTTGATAAGGAAGAATAACGATTAAACGAATGCGTTCTGGTTGACCTTGCTTTTGGCGAGCTTCAGATAGCCTTGAACGTTTAGCAGCTCACTTTCATCCATGAATCGCAGCTTCATCGGCCCGGCAGCTTCGACAATATAAGGTCGCAGTGCAGCGGCCCCGCCTCCAACCACATAGAAGCATTGGATGTCGGGATGCTTTTTCCAACGTTTTTTAATCAAGTCGACAATCTTATTAGCAGCACGGGTGAAGTACATATCAACGACCGGCTTCATGCTGGATTGCCCTTCCCCAATACGGCGGATAAGAAAGTCATTGCGCTTAATGCGCTGGACGAGCTTCGCACGGCTTGGGAAGCGGTAGCCGAATTGATCCTCGACATCCCGGATAATACCGTCGAGGTAGGTAGCCATACCGATTTGCTCGCCGGTGCTGAACTGATTGTCGATGCTCATTTTATTAATGACCGGGAAATCCGTTGTAAGAGCGCCCATTTCGCAAATGCCGATGCAGCCGTGATACAGTTCTTCGTCCTTAACTTGCAAATTGTCATGCGTCGCCATCTGGAACAGGGCGGCCGCGCCTTCGATAGACACAATCGCACGACGAATTGAAACTTTGATTTTGCGGTTTTTTAAATGCGGTGTGGACAAGAAGGTGACCTCATGCTCGCCAACGAGACGATCCTCGAACGAAGAATGATAATACGAATAAGTGCGTACCGGCAAACCGGTTCCTATAACATATTCGACTTCCTCCATATTATTGTACCCTGTGTTGGTTACGGACTGGCTGACTACGCCGGCATACGCAAGCGCGGTTACGGCAACGATCAACGATTGATCTGAGACGGCTTTGTTATCGGTCTCCTCAAGCTCGACGCTGTCTTCGTTATCCATGGCGAGCAAGCCGACAAAAAATCTTTGATTATTTCTGGTAAGGCGTGGGCTATGTACGACAACATCCAATGCTTTCAATGGAGAATCTTCCTCTTGCAATATATGCCTTTCGTACCCCGGCGCAACAATATTCGGAATCATTAAAGGATCACGAACACCGTCTAGCACGACCTTGATGCTGTCGTTGCCTATGTCGATTCCCGCCAATTTCATGTATTAAAGTCCCTCCACTCATATTCACCTACTTATTTAGTACTATGATTCGATTTATTTCAACAAAATCCCTTCGTACTTTAGAACTATTTTCCAAGAAAAACGTAAATCTTGGAAGGTTTTTTTGGATATTGCGACGAATAAGATCGTATTCCAACGAATAATGTTAATTTGTGCCAAGCTAAAAGGAGAAGACATGAAGCTCAAATGGGGCAATAAACGGTTTACTTTCGTCATTATTCCCGATGCTAACAGCGCCGTTCGCCGTTTCGAGGTACCAAAGCCACTCCCCTATATTGCAGGTGCGGGACTTATTACCTTAATGTCGGTTACCTTGGTCCTGTATGCTGTTCATGTGAGAACGGCTTTAGTGGCAACGGAACTGCAGACGCGCGTAGCCTATCAGGATCAGCAATTTAACAGCGCGGTTCAAGAAAAGAATGAAACGATTGAACAACTGCAAAGCGAAATTATTCAGCTTTCACAGCAAACCATGGAAATGAAGAACAAAATCGAAGATATACGAAAGCTGGAGGACGAGGTACGAACCATTACAGGCTCATCCAAATCCGCCGCGTCGTCATCGGGGACAGCCGCAGTGTCATCTGCGATGGGAGGAAGCGATCATCCTGTCACGGACGAGGAGGTCAAGCAGCTTCTCGAACAGACCAAATCTCAGCTGAGCTCGATGAGCAAAGAGGTTGTAGAACTCAAGGACAACATTGCGGATACGAAGGAAAAAGCTCTGGTCGCACAGGAGGAGCTTCGCATAACCCCGAACATTTGGCCTGTTGATAGCAGGAGGATTACCTCCGGATTTGGTCTGAGGCAAGACCCGTTTACAACAAAACCAAGTTTTCATAGCGGATACGATATAGCTTCGCCTGCCAACACACCTGTTCATGTAACAGCAGACGGCGTCGTAGCCTCGACAGGCAGTGATTCCTCTCATGGCAACAACATTATCATTACGCACTCTAAAGGACTGCAAACCTGGTACATGCACTTGAATAAAATCAATGTACAAAAGGGTGACCATGTGCAAAAGGGCGATGTTATAGGGTTAGTTGGATCGACAGGCAGAAGCACCGGATATCATCTACACTATGAAGTGCTGAAGAACGGGCAGCCAACCGATCCTAAGCCTTATTTGAAATAATACATAAACTAACCTAATGGAAGAGGGCGAATTAATGTTTAAGAATAAAAAAGTCGGACGTGATCTGCAAACGACCGATACGTTGATAGGGGAAGGAACCTTGTTCGAGGGACGTATGAAGTCGGAAGCGAGCATCCGGATTGAGGGGCAAATCACAGGCGACGTAGACTGCGCAGGTGACGTAACAATAGGTGAACATGGGGTTGTCAAATCTAATGTCATTGCGAGAAATGTTATTTTAGCCGGTACGGTTAACGGGAATGTACTGTGTAAAGGGAAGCTGACGATCCGTGCCACGGGCAAGCTGTATGGAAATACGACCGCACAATCTCTTATTATTGATGAAGGCGGGATTTTTCAAGGCACCAGTAAAATGGATAACGGGAACAGCCCTCAACCGGAAAGAAACGATAAGGATCAGCAGCCAAGCAATCCGTTTCAATCGGGTTTCAACAGCAACAGCAGCGGCAGCGGCAATATGGCTATGATGTGAAAGGGTCCAGAATAGAAAATTTCAGTAAAAGGACCTCATTGATAATAATTATCATTATTATTGTCTATACTAAATCTTGAAGCTGATGACAAAAGAAAGGCACCCCTCGGAAGGATGCCTTCAGCTTACATTAGATTTTGGATTCAAACGTTTTGCAATCTGTCTCATGGAATTCGCGAGCTTTGCTAGCGTGATTGCTTACTACATAAATAGAAGAAGCATTGCATTCATTGCCTGCAGCCCAGTACTTACAGGAGTTCACTTCGCATTTTACATCTCTAGCCATCGTTTTCACCCCCTCTTCTATAGGATGGTCAAGGGGGATACTCTTTTATACCCAAGTTCGGCTTATCGGGCCGGACTATTTTGTTTTTTTATAGACAAGGGATGAATGGATAATTGCTGATTCGTTCAGGAACAATAACCTATCATAATGAAGTAACCGAAATGGAGGTTTCCTGTATGATTATTGTTCACGCCAGTATGAATGTGGACCCGGCAAAGCAAGAGCTTTTCTTAAAAGAAATCCAATCTTTAGTAGCCTCATCAAGAAATGAAAGTTGAAATGTATCGTATAACCTATATAAAGATACAGAAAAAGAAGGTGCTTATACTATGGTTGAAATATGGCAGGATGAAGCGGCAGTGGCAGCACACAATGCGAGTGAGCATTTTACCGGATTTGTAGGGGTGGCCAAGCAGTTTCTAACGTCGCCGCTGGCAATCAAAGCTTTTTCGGGACAACCTATTAATAAATAATTAATGAAAAAAGGCGAAGCCCTCTGGATGATTCCAAGGATTTCGCCTTTCTGTTAGATGTTAAGCCACTGTATACGAGACATACCAGAAGCTGCTGCCGACGTATAGCTTCAGATCGGACGAGAAAGGCTTGAATATTTCACGCAGCTCGTCATAGTCATAATAGTTTTTGAGAATCTCATGTCTGGAACCGTCCGCCAGCTCCCTCAGCTTGTAAGTATCCTCGCTGTCCTCCTTGACGATCCATTCACCGCCTCGTCCCGGCACATATACATTATCCGCAATGAAGACATTAGCTCCAGGCAGTAACTTCCGATGAAACCCGGATAAGAAGTGTTCGATTTTATTTTTGGGAATGTGCGAGAACCAGAAGTTGGCTAGCCCGAAATCAAAGCTTCCTTCAATGCTTTCCAGGTTATAAGCATCCCCCTCGACAAATGTAACTTTGTCTGGAGGCAAGTTTTTGGCTTTTGCCATTTGGATGACCTCTGGTCGAATATCGACCCCTACGAATCTTGCAGCGGTTTCAGCTACAGCTTGAGACCAATAGCCGGTTCCACAGGCGATTTCCAACACACTTTTATTTTTAGTTAAGGACTGTAATGTATTGCGCAGCAAGGACAGCTCTTGTTGATAATTCGGATCGTCACGATGGTAGATAGCCTCATATTCTTCGGCTCTTGCGCCGTAATAGTCCCGCATCTTGGAATCCTCTGAATGAGCAGCTGCAATCTTATCAGTGAAGCTTTCACTGCGTTTGGTCGTTGTGACTAAATCAGCAAAGATTTGCCCACCATTCAACTTGTAGTTGGAAAGCAGGCCGTGAGTAGCCATAACGATAAGCTGCGTCATCGACAGTCCTGTATCGTTAGCCATAGCTTCCAAATCGATTTTCACCTTTTCAGGCAAGTATACGGAAAGCCTTTTTGTTTTATCATCTACCATTTTGGCACCTCCCTAATGAATCTCAAAATAAAATAACACAAAATATATGTCATTACAACATAAATTTTGTGTTATTGATGAATGATTTTTAAGATAACAGCTTTTTCCAATATTCCAAGCAGTTAAATATTCCTATAGGTCATGTGGATGGACTTTAATGATTGAGAAGTTCTTTTACGAGAATGGGAAGCCAGTTGCTTTTGGGGTCCACGATGATAATGGGTTGTCCCGTTTATATACGAATACAAAATGTACCCACCCGCAGGGTCGCTATACAGCAGCTTTGGCAATATAGAGCTGTGAGCATAAGTCTCATGAAAATCCACTACTTAAGAAAGATGTCTAGGTTCATCCAGCTTCAATATATACTTCGGCTCGTCGTTGACTCCAATCGTGAATACTTTGCAGTCTGTAGTTCCAATCATTTGATTCATCACTTTGGAAGAGGCAGGCAGAATGCCCCGATTAAGAAGATGGTTCATAAGTACGTTGATATCTGTATGCAGGTTCATATATCAATGCCTCCCAGTTCACTCTAGCGCTGCTTATCCATTTTCTCTAGTATTTTGCGCAAAGTCGTATTAATGTTCAATAAAGCCATGAAAACAAACCCCAACATAATAAACGTTACGATTTCCCCTGTAAAAATAGATACCCCCGCCAATAATACGGCATAAAGCCCGTTTAAATAATTGTTATTGAAAAAATTCAATCTAAACACTCCTTTCTATAAAAGCCTATTTGGGTTATTTTACCACATAGAAAAATTTATGCTCACTAAAGCATTATCGTAGTGAAGAATTTTCTTATTGGTGATACAACCTTCCACTAAACGCGGTCGCACATCTTTGAAAGGCATCGATAGAGGTTGTCTAACCATACTGAGAGGGGGTCTGTTCTCTTATTTCTAGAGATAGTATTTTTACGCTCCATTAACATTTTTCGCTAAAATTGATATGCGGAAAACATTTTGTTTCATTTTAGCAAATCATTCCTCTCTATAATGAAGCTTGTATGTACAGTGCATCCTTATTTATATAAACGGAGGGGAATTTTTTTGAAAAAAGTGTTCAAGCAATTGGTAGTATCCGGTATGGCGCTTTCCTTGCTGCCGGCATTAACCGTAGGTTCAGCTTTTGCTGCCGATTCGGCTGCTCCTGCTGCTGCGGCTAAATCGAAAAATGTCATCGTATTGATCGGTGATGGAATGGGCCCTGCCCAAGTATCTGCGGCTAGAGATTATTCCCGTCATTTTCTGAACAAAAATCATCTGGAGCTGGATTCCTACTATGTGGGTCAAGCCACTACATATGCAGACCGTGGAGAAGACGGCGGCGTAATGGTATCTGGAGAAGTAACGGATTCGGCATCAGCCGGTACTGCATTTGCTACAGGACACAAAACCTATAACGCCGGTATTAGCGTTTCGAATGAAGACGCATCCAAGCCTTTTGCTTCCGTTATCGAAGCTTCCGAGAAGGTTGGCAAATCGACCGGTCTTGTTACAACAGCGAGAATTACGCATGCAACACCTGCTGTATACGCCTCTCATGTGCGTAACAGAGATAACGAGAGCGCCATTGCCTCGCAATATTTGAACGATCAAAGCGTAGATGTGCTATTCGGTGGAGGTAAGCAGTTTTTCTTAAGTAAGGAAGAGAAGGGCAAACGTACGGACAAGACGATCATTCCGGATTTTGAGGCTAAAGGCTACAAAGTCGTTTACGATAAAAAAGGCTTGCAAAGCTTGAACGCGAAGGATGGCAAAGCGCTCGGTCTGTTCGGCAATTCCCATGTGGATTATGTGCTGGACCGTGATGAAACCATTCCTAGCTTGGCAGATATGACACAAAAAGCGATCGATATTTTGTCTCAAAATCAAAAAGGCTTCACGATGATGATCGAAGGCGGACGTATCGACCATGCAGGCCATGCGAATGACCTTCCATCCCTCGTACAAGAGGCGTTGGATTTTGACGCCGCTGTCAAAGTAGCGATGGATTTCGCGAAAAAAGACGGCAATACCTCGGTTGTTGTTACAGCTGATCATGAAACCGGCGGATTGTCGTTGTCCCGCGATGGTGTATATGAAATTAACGTAGATGCTTGGAATAAAGAAAAACAATCTTCCGAAGTGTTCGCTACTAAGCTGAAAGCGGCAAAAAGCATCGAAGAAATTAAACAATTGGTGTTCGAGAACACTAGCTACAACGATTTGACGGACGAAGAAGCAGCTTACATTATGGCTGGTGACGGTACTTCTTATACTCAAGAGGGCGCTTATAACGCTGTTATGGCAAAAAGATTCATGGTGGGCTTTACCGGCCACGGCCACTCGGCGGTAGACGTTGGTGTATGGGCGTACGGACCGATTGCGGATCTGGTTAAAGGTCAAATCGACAACACAGACATTGCCAAAGCGATCGCCAAGGTTGCAAATGTAGACTTGGAAGGTACGACGGCTGCAATGCAAGCTCAATACGTTTATCCGAAATTCAAAGTAACTCGCGATAACAAAGTACTGTATCCGGCAAGAGCATTGTCCGATGCGTTGGGCGTGACTGTAGCTTGGGATGAAGCTTCCAAATCCGTTGTGCTGTCGAAAGAAGCTAACAAGGTTTCCGTTAATGTAGAAACTTTGGAAGTGAGCCAAAATGGCGCTGCAAGCAGCTTCAAAGCCGATATGGATAACGGATTGTTGTGGTTGTCCTTGGATACTTTCCAGCAATTGACTGGTAAAAAGCTGACTTGGGACGCGCTGTCCGAACGTATCAGCTTGAAATAACGTAAGGCGGACGTAAACGCCTCTGAGGCATACCCCACCTACCATATAGCAAATTGCCGAAATAACAGGTTTCTCGACAGACTCAGGCAGGGGATACTACTTCCCCTGCCTGTTTTATTAAGACGGAGAAGGGGCTGAGGCATAAAGATGATCACACTGATGAATGTGCGTAAATCGTTCGTCATGGATGGGGCGGAATCTCCCATATTGCATATCCCCCATTGGTTCGTGGAAAAGGGACAGCGATTAGCCTTAATCGGTCCGAGCGGCAGCGGGAAGAGCACCTTGCTGCATTTGTTAGGGGGAGTGCTTACACCGGATAGCGGAGAAATTACGATAGACAACAACCCGCTGCATCGTTATTCCGAGGCGCAGCGAGATCAATATAGGGCGCGTCAGGTTGGCTATATATTTCAAGATTTTCATTTGATTTCATCGTTGACTGCAAAGCAAAATGTGGAATTGGTGATGCCGAAGCAGTGGAGCAAACAGGAGCGGGAAGCTCAGATGAACGATTGGTTTGAGAGGGTTGGCTTGGAGCACAGGAAGCATCATCTGCCTGCACAGCTGTCCAGAGGGCAGCAGCAGCGGGTAGCGATCATTCGGGCATTGATACATCGCCCGCCGTTTATTTTGGCGGATGAGCCGACTGGAAGTCTGGATTGGGAAGCCGCTGGCTCAATTATGCAGCTACTCCTGTCTTTGTGCGAACAGGAGGGAGCGACGCTCGTAACGGTAACGCATGACTTGCATTTGGCGGAACTGTACCCAACTCGGGTCTACATGAGCGACATCAATGAGCTGCTTCGGGCTGAGCCGGGACGGCAGTCTGGAGGAGAAGGAGGGGAGCCGCTTGAATCTGCCTCATTTGTTATGGCGTAATATGCTGCACCGCAAAACGCTGTCGCTATTGACAATTTTTTCAGTTGCGATGACCGTAGCGCTCCTGGTGTTCCTTATTCTTTGCAGTCAAGGCGTAGAGCAGGGAGCTGAGAAAGGCTATGGTCCATTCGAACTTACAGTTGGAGCCAAAGGCAGCCAGACGCAGCTTGCATTGAACACGTACTACCATGTGGGCACTCCGACGGGAAACATTCCTTACGAGGTATTTGCTCAGATTCAGAAGGAAGAGCAGACGGAAGCGGCATTTGCGATGACGACCGGAGACAACCTGAACGGCTATCCGATTGTCGGTATTGATGCCCGTTATTTCTTAGCCCGATACGGTGATAAAAAGTTGGAAGCGGGTACGGTTTATGTGCAAACAGGGGAAGCCATTATCGGATCTCATGTCGCCAAAACACTTGGCGTTCATGTGGGAGATACGTTTCATGGAGGTCATGGGCTCGTGCAGGAAGGGGAGCACGAGGATGAAGAGGAGAACGGCGAGTCTCACGAGGAGCATGAAGCGCATCATAGCTTTGCCTATAAGGTAGTTGGTATTTTGCCGCCGCTTCATACATCTGACGATCGGGCTGTATTCACTACGGTAGATTATGCTTGGGCGGTTCATCAGAGCCAGCAAGGTTCGCATAAGGACATCACCTCGGTCCTTATTAAACCGAAAACGCTGCTCGGAGCACAGACACTCAAGAATAAGTACGATCGAATCGATAATGTGCAGGCGATTTATACAAGTAAAGCCATTGCAGATGTCGTTAACATGGTGGATAAAGGCTCGCAGGTTATCAGTATCGTGACCGTACTTTGCATCGTGCTTGCCGCCATTTCAATATTATTGTCATTGACTGCAGCAGTCAATGAACGCAAAAAGGATGTCGGCTTACTCCGGCTGATTGGCAAATCCAAATCATTCGTATGGATGTCGTTGATTGGGGAAGGGCTGCTGTTGACGGCGATAGGCTTGGTGATTGGGCTGGTGGCCGGTCATGCGGGGAGTTATGCAGGTCGGGATGTGTTGTTTGATTTCTCGGGAATTGCTCTGGATGTGTGGCAGTTTACTTACGGAGAAGGGCTGTTAATGCTGGGGACATTAGCGGTTGGAGTGTTAGCTTCGTTGTGGCCGGCCATGAATTTGTACCGAGTTGATCCGCTGCAGCTGTTCCGGTCATAAGGGCGCCATTTAGGTGAGTCATGAATCAATCATGCTCGATCAAGAGGGGGAAGACTTGGATGGAGAGATCATTGCTAGATAGGAACAGAGGAAGCAAGAGCAAGGAAGGGCTTGCGAATAGAAGGGACAGCATGGGAGTCGAAGCAGATAGCGGGTATCTTGATGGGATGCATCGACGCTTGGAAAAGGTTGGGGGAGCGCGCGGCTTGAGGCGCGCTCAGGCCAAGGTCGCGACCGCGGTGCTGTTCGCGGCTGCGCTTCTGGCCGGCTGCGGCTCCAAGCCGGCCGCAGAGCCTCCGGCGGCGTCCTTCTCCGCCGCCGTGGCTGCCCCTTCTGCGGTGCCCGCCGCAGAAGGCAAACCCGTGGACTCGGGCGCTGCCCCGAGTCCGGTAGCTCCGGCCGCCTCGCCTGCGGCGGCCTCGCCTGCGGCGGCCTCCGCGTCCCCCCTGCACTACAGGCAGGGGGGACAGCAGCCCATCCCCAGCGCCGCAGGGGATGGCGGCTAACGCAGCGGCAGAGGCAACGCCTGCCGCAAGCGTATCCCCGGCTCCAGCGCAGCAGGAGCCGAAGGCCGTCACCGCCGCGCAGCAGCCAGCGGCGGAGCCCGCCCCCACGGCAGCGCCAGCCTCAGCCGTGGAGCCAGCACCGGCGGCGGAAGAGACGCCGCCTGCCGCCAAACCGACGCCATCCGCTAAGCCGGCGTCGAACGAGCTGAAGTGGTCGGAGTTTTTCGACGATGATAAGCAATCGACGCCGTCCAACAAGTTCTGGGATTTGAACGGCAAGACCGTGCAGATCAAGGGCTTTATGGGCGAGGTGCTATCCTTCGATAAGCACTGGTTTCTGCTCATTCCCCAGCCTGGAGCAGAATGTCCATTCGATAATGGGGACGAAACGTACTGGAACAAAATCATGATCGTATTCGTTCCGAAGGATACGAAGCTGCGCTATACGACGGGGCCGCTGCAAATTACCGGCAGACTCGACGTAGGGATCAAAATTGACGAATCCGGCTACAAAACGATGTTCCGGCTGTACGACGCCAAATTTGAAAAGATCAAAGAATAACTACCAAGGAAACACAACCTTAGAGGCTTTACGCCTCAAGAAGTTGTGTTTCTTTTCGTTTATCAAGCTACAAACGCAACCAAAAACAATGAAAAATATAAAAAAACAATTTCTTTACATGTATTTTATAGTCATTTTACAATTCCCCTTTATAGTTAACTTATCCACCAAACAAAAGGAGAGGGAATTTGAATGAGAAAGCCTTTAGCACTGGTTGCAGCACTCGTAATGTCCGTATCCCTATTATCCGCATGCGGAAGCACATCGAAAGGGAATGCGTCTGCAGATGCATCGAAAGCGAGCGGAGCCAATGCAAGCACAGAATCGAATATCGATACGAAAAGCAAGGATTTAACGGTTTATACCGCTTTGGAGGATGACCAAATCAAAGCATACCTTCAAACCTACAAGCAAAAGTATCCGGATATTAAGTTGAACATCGTACGCGATTCCACAGGTATCGTGACGGCCAAGCTGCTTGCAGAAAAAGACAATCCTCAGGCCGACGTTGTATGGGGAGTGGCGGCTACAAGCTTGCTCGTACTGGATCAGAACAGCATGCTTGAAGGCTATTCTCCAAAAGGAGTTGAGCGTATTCAAGCCGATTTCAAGGACAAAAACAGCCCGACTCACTGGGTCGGCATCGACGCTTGGGAAACAGCATTTGTAGTGAATAAGAAAGAGATGGAGAAAAGAAATTTACCTGTACCTCAATCCTACGCTGATTTGACCAAGCCAGAGTATAAAGGATTAATTACAATGCCGAATCCGGCTTCCTCCGGTACAGGCTTCCTGACAGTGTCCGGTCTTGTTTCCTTAATGGGTAAGGACAAAGCTTGGGATTACATGAACAAGCTGCATGACAATGTTGCGATGTATGTGCATTCAGGTTCCAAGCCGGCCAAAATGGCGGGAACAGGCGAATATCCGATCGGGATTGCTTTTGGCTATAGAGGTATTCAAGAGAAGAAGGGCGGCTCTCCGGTTGAGGTCGTTTTCCCTAAGGAAGGCTCCGGCTGGGATGTAGAAGCTAATGCTCTAATGAAGAAAAAGGTAGTGAAGCAAGCGGCTAAAGATTTCCTTGACTGGGCTATTACGGACGACGCTATGAAGGAATATGGCAAGAACTATGCGATCATGGCTGTAAAAAGTGATTCGAACGCCATTCCTGAAGGCTACGATAAAGATCCTTTGAAGCAATTGATCAAGCTGGATTTGAACGAATCCGCGAAAAACCGCGACTCCGTATTAGCGGAATGGAGCAAACGTTACGACGCGAAGAGCGAGCCTAAAAAATAATTCGGATTCAAGGACATGCGCGGGACAATTGTTTCGCGTATGTTTCTTTTCCTACATATGCAGAGATCTATGCTGTCTTAACCGGGGGAATGAATAATGCGATGGATCGGACATTGGAACATAGCAAGGAAAATCATGCTGCTTAACGGCATTACCGTCTTGTTTCTTACTATGATGACAGCTTCGAGCTATATCTTCCTAAAGGATATCAACCAGAAGGCGGATACCATGTACAATACGGACTACTTGCCAACGATATGGATTAATAAAGCGGAGAGCAATATTCACCGAATGAACGATAAGATGCTGGAGCATGTCCCCCACTACCAAGATGTATTGGACAACGAGATGAGCAAGGTATCGACTTCGACGCAGCAGTTGATTCAACAATTCGATACATCCGCCCGAGGGGATTCGGTCAGCGAGATGTGGAGCGCGAAGCTCCAAAAAGCTTTTGTCGATTATGAAGAAGAACGCAGCAGCGTAATGAAGCTGTCCAAGCAGGGAAAGCAGCAGGAAGCTTACCAATATTACAGGACCCATATGAAAAGCATTATGGAAACGCTAGATGAATTTACCGGCAGCCTGGAGCAGAACCGACTGGAGACGGCGGAGCGTTTGAATCAAGATCGGAACTCACTTTATGCGGAGTTGATCCGTGTGCTCATTGCGACTTCGGTCGCAGCCCTTGTCCTGAACAGTCTATGCGGAGCGTGGATCGCACACTTGATCGTGAAGCCGGTTCGGCAGATGCAGTCGTTAATGGAGCGGGCTGAACGAGGAGACTTAACGGTTCAAGGGTTGTATGAGTCCAAGGATGAAATCGGCATGCTGAATCGATCGTTTCATTCGATGATGAAGGGGCTGCGGCAGCTTGTTTATACGATCAGCCATAATGCCGAGCAGTTGGTGGACAGTGCCGGCCGATTCGCCTCTCATGTAGAACAAAGCAAGGAGGCTGCGGAAGTCATCGCCGTTACAACAGAAAGGCTGAACGAAGGTATTCATCAGCAGGTAAGCTGTTTAACGCAATCTCTGGCCGCGGTGCATCGAATGAAAACGGACATGGATTTGATGAGCATAAGCAGCAGCCGTATGACTCAATTAACAGAAGCAGCGCTAGGCTCCTCACGTGAAGGAGTTGCCGCGGCTCAGCAGATGCAGCGGCAAATGAGCGACATTTATGGGATGGTAACCGAAACCGAACTTGTAGTAAACAGGTTGGGTGAGGAGTGCAGCCAGATTGGCTCCATAACAGGAATTATTTCCGAAATTGCAGGACAAACGAACCTGCTCGCAATGAACGCCGCTATCGAAGCGGCAAGAGCTGGAGAAGCAGGGCGAGGGTTTACAGCAGTTGCTGATGAAGTGAGAAAGTTATCCGGACAGACGGATGAGGCTGCCAAGAAGATCACTCGGCTGCTGCAGGCCATTCATATGAAGACAGATGACGTAATCGCTTTTATGAACAAAGGCATGGGCATGACCAGCGATGGGGTGGCACGCTCTTCACATATGAACGAGGTGTTCCGTTCTATTGATGGGTTCATGGGCAAAGTGACGGAGCAGGCCGAAGAGGTTACCGTCTCCATTCATCGGATGGCACTGGACAGCAGCGAGTTGGCTGATGCCATGGAACAAGTAACTGAGAGTTCCCGGCAAGGCGCGGCATCGAGTCATGAAACAGCCGCCGCTAATGAAGAGCAGCTGGCTGCTATGGAGGAAATTAAACGTTCTTCAGAATCGTTATTTGCTATGGCTGGGGAGCTTCAGAACACAACAAGCCATTTTAAGCTTAGGTAATAACAACTAAAAACAATTAAAAACAACAAATAACATAAAATTAACTTGCGTTTAACAGTGCGATAACAATTGACCTCTATACTGAAGGTGTAACGACGAAAAGGCATTCGTTCAAATCCAAACTTCGATCACTAATAGGAGGCGCTTATGTCACAGGCTTACCTGTCCATACATGGAATCCACAAGACGTTCGGTTCGTTCACGGCGCTCAGAGACGTGAATATCGACATTCGCAAAAATGAATTTATATGCCTGCTAGGTCCGAGCGGCTGCGGCAAAACAACGCTGCTGCGCATCGTAGCAGGTTTGGAAACTCCTACACAAGGCCAAATAACCGTAGGAGGCAAAGATATAACCCAGCTTCCTCCTGCCAAGCGTAACTTTGGCATGGTGTTTCAATCGTACGCATTGTTTCCTAATCTGACTGCTTATCAGAACATCGCTTACGGGTTGCAAGGCAGAAAGCTGAGCAAGGCGGAGATAGATGGAAAGGTAAGGGAAGGGTTGGCGTTGGTCGATTTGGAGCATGTGAGCAGCCGATATCCTGCACAGCTTTCAGGAGGACAACAGCAGCGTATTGCTCTGGCAAGAGCCGTTGTCCTGTCACCGGATTTTCTCCTGCTGGATGAACCGCTATCTGCGTTAGATGCCAAGGTGCGCTTGAAGCTGCGTACGGAAATCAGAGATTTGCAGGAGAAGCTCGGCATTACGACCATCATGGTCACACATGACCAAGAGGAAGCTTTATCCATGGCTGATCGGATCGTTGTCATGAAAAATGCCGAAGTCATGCAGATCGGCTCTCCACAGGAAGTATACGATCGTCCGAATTCGCCGTTTGTCGCTGATTTTATAGGAGCCATCAACTTTTTCGGGGATGCTTCCAATTCCCAGCAGCATGGAGATCGGCAGCCTTTGGCCGTCCGTCCCGAACATATAGGGATAGCTCCCGCAAGTTCCAAAGGTGGAGTGCAGGCAGTGGTGAAGCACATTGAATTCAGAGGCGCCTTTTACCGGCTTACCTTACAGACCGATTCGAATCCGGAGTTTCCTTCGCAGACGGTTACCGTAGACGTATCTGCACACTTGACACACCAATTGAAGCTTGCCAAGCATTCGGTTGTAACCTTGGAGCTTCCGAAGGAAAGGTTCATTACGTTTCAATCTGCGGCGCTCGTAAGCGTATAAAGGAGCACTTGTTATGACAGCTATTCGAGCATTACGACAAAAATGGAGCTCAGCCCAATCACTTCAAAGCTTGCTTATCGCCTTGCTGGTCGTCTCACTGCTGCTTGGCATCTTGATTCCGTTATGCTTATTGTTTGCCAAAGCGTTTGTAGATCGGGAAGACGCCTTTGTTGGCTTGGCGAACTTCATCAAATATTTCTCGACACCTTCACTATTCCGATCGTTGACGAACACACTGTACATTTCGGTCTTCTCAACAGTCATCGCCTCTGTGCTCGCCTTTCTTTATGCGTACGGCATTGTGAGGACTTCGATTCGGGGCAAAGCTTTCTTTAAATATGCAGCGCTGCTGCCGTTGTTTGCTCCGACGATGATGCATGGGATTGCACTCACCTACTTATTCGGCAATCAGGGTCTTATTACAACAGGATTTTTCGGATTTTTTCCGCACGGAATCAAGATTCCTTTATACGGACCGGTCGGAATTATCATATCGGAAGTCATCTACTTATTCCCGCAGGCGTTTATGATTTTTGCAGCTGCGTTATCGATGACGGATTACCGGTTGTACGAAGCGGCTAGAACGCTTGGAGCAGGCAAAACCCGTACCTTTTTGACGGTCACGCTGCCGTCGGTCAAATTCGGTCTGATCAGTGCGCTGTTCGTATGCTTCACGGCGAGCTTTACCGACTTCGGAGCGCCCCAGGCGGTAGGTGGGCAGTTTAACGTGCTGGCTACCGACATTTACAAGCAGGTCATCGGACAGCAAAATTTTTCGATGGGTGCAGCCGTCGGTATCCTGCTGACAATCCCGGCTTTCATAGCATTTGCCGTAGACCGGATTGTCGAGCGTAAGCAAAAAGCGCTGTTGTCGGCTAAATCGACGCCTTACCGGATTAACGATGGTAAAGCACGGGACCTTTTTTATACGGTGATTTGCTGGTTATGTGTCATCGGAATCTTCATCCCATTGATCACGACAGGCTATGCATCTTTAGTTAAAGTATGGCCCTATGACTTGGCTCTATCGACCAAGCACTTTGATTTCTCGAAAGTGGCGGCTTCTGGCCTGGAGCCTTTTTATAACAGCCTGGAGGTATCGCTTCTTACAGCGGTTATCGGAACGATTGTCGCTTTCAGCTTTGCCTACTTGATTGAGAAAACAAGAAACTTTCATGGGCTCCGCCAAGTCGGGTATTTCTTATCAATATTACCGCTCGCTCTGCCGGGCATGGTTATCGGGCTTGCTTATATATTTTTCTTTAACAATCCAGACAATCCTCTGAACTTTATGTACGGCACCATGGCGATCATCGTCTTAGCTAATATGATTCACTTTTACTCGGTTCCTTTTATAACTGCTACAACAACGCTTAAGAAGCTGGATAAAGAGTTCGAGCTCGTATCAGAGTCGATGAGCGTACCGTTCTACCGGACTTTCTTGAGGGTGACAGTACCGATGTCGCTGCCGGCGATTTTGGAAATCGCAATGTATTTCTTCGTGAACTCGATGGTTACGGTATCAGCTGTAGTGTTTTTAAGATCTGCCGATTTTAATCTGGCTGCCGTATCTATCGTGAATATGGATGATGCGGGAGATGTCGCAGCCGCAGCCGCGATGTCGAGCTTGATTGTTGTCACCAATATTATCGTCCGGTTCCTGTATGAGCTGGTCGTGCACAAAGTACGCAAAAAAACCGATTCATGGCAAGTACTGAAATAATAAATTAAAGGAGAGATTGAAATGAAAATTCAAGGCGTTATTTTAGATTGGGCAGGTACGACGATCGATTACGGATGTTTTGCTCCACTGGCGGCATTTATCGAAGCTTATGCGAACAAAGGCATTACCGTTACGGCGGAAGAAGCGAGAAAGCCTATGGGGATGCTGAAGCGGGATCACATTCAGGCTATCGGGGAGATGGACGGCGTATCCAGCCAGTGGATTGCAAAATACGGCAAGTCAATTACTGACGCTGATTTCGATGAGATGTATGCGGATTTTGAGCGATCGCTTTTTTCGGTGCTCAGAACCTATGCGGTACCGATTCCAGGTGCGGTTGAGCTGGTAGAGCGTTTGCGCAGTCAAGGCATCAAGATCGGATCGACGACAGGCTATACAACGGAAATGATGATGGTTGTAGCGGACGAAGCGAAGAAAAACGGCTATTCGCCGGATTGCCTCGTTACTCCAGACGAAATGCCTGCAGGACGTCCCTACCCATGGATGTGCTATGAGAATGCCATCCGTTTGAATCTGTATCCGATGAAGAGCATCATCAAAGTAGGAGATACGATAAGCGATGTTCTTGAGGGTGTGAATGCAGGAGCATGGAGCATCGGCATATTGAAGGGCAGCAATGAGCTTGGTATGACCGAAGACGAGGTTCAATCCGCTGACAGCGCAGTCCTTGAAGCTAAGCTTGCTGATATTAAGGATCGCTACATGCAGGCAGGAGCCCATTATGTTATAGATTCGATCGGAGAATTGGATTCCGTCATAGAACTCATTAATGACCGACTTGCCAAAGGAGACAGACCATAATGACAACAGCGACGAAAAATCCATACTTGCTTTTAACACCTGGGCCCCTAACGACGACAGACAGTGTCAAAGCGGCCATGCTGATCGACTGGTGCACCTGGGATAAAGAATATAACGGACTCGTGCAGGAGATTCGTTCCGAGCTGGTTCAGTTATCTACTCCGCAAACGGAAAAGTACACCTCCGTGCTGATGCAGGGAAGCGGAAGCTTCTGCGTTGAGTCGGTTATCGGGTCCGTCATTCCATCGAACGGCAAGCTGGCTGTATTGGTGAATGGAGCATACGGGGCGCGCATTGCTCAAATGGTGGATGTGCTGAACATCGATACGGCAGTGCTTGATTTCGGTGAAACCGAACGGGCGGATGCAGCTCGTCTAGAGACGCTGCTGCAGCAAGACGCCGCGATTACTCATGTTGCCGTTGTTCATGGAGAGACGACGACGGGAATGTTGAACCCGATTCGCGAAATCGGTGTTATTGCTAAGCAATACAGCAAGACGTTCATCGTCGACGCGATGAGTACTTTCGGAGGTATAGAGCTTGACGTAGCGGAGCTGCAAATCGACTTTCTCATCAGCAGCAGCAACAAGTGCATCCAAGGTGTGCCTGGTTTCGGATTTGTTATAGCTAAGCGGGAAGAGTTGGAGCTGTGCCGCGGCCGCGCAAGATCGCTCGCTTTGGATTTGTTCGACCAATGGGATACGATGGAGCGCCAGAACGGCAAATGGCGGTTCACATCCCCGACGCATGTTGTGCATGCTTTTTATCAAGCGATGAAGGAGCTTGCTGAAGAGGGCGGTATCGTCAAGCGGCAGCAGCGCTACGAGAACAATCACAGACTGCTGGTAAAGGGGATGGAGCGTCTTGGTTTCAGTGCGCTGCTTCCGGCCGAATATCAATCACCTATTATTACCAGCTTCTATTACCCAAAGAGCGAGCATTTTTCATTTGAAACCTTCTACAAGCGAATGAAAGAGGAAGGATTCGTCCTCTATCCCGGTAAGATCACGTCCGCGCAAACGTTCCGTATAGGAAATATCGGTGATGTTCATGCCAATGATATTGAGCGGTTGGTTGAAGCGGTGGAGAGAAACCGGTTCTGGTCTTAAAAATATCTTTGGAATAAAAACATATTTAATGGCTCTTAAATAGGACAGCCAAATGGTATAATGGCTCTTAAGCTGATTACTTTATAGTTGGAGGTTTTCTCAAGTGTCATTAGTCGGAGAGGAACGGAAAGACTTTATTCTTAATTTGTTAAATCTCGAAGGAAAGGTCAAAACCGGAGAGCTGGTAGATAAGCTGAAGGTTTCTTCAGAGACGATCCGCAGATACTTGGAAGAGCTTGAGGAAGAGAATAAGCTGAAGCGGGTTTATGGCGGAGCGGTTAAATATAATTTGCATCGGGAGGAAGCCTCCCACATCAAACGGGAAGTGACTCGTGCCGAGGAAAAAAGGCTGATCGGACGTGCGGCAGCTATGCTGATCGAGGATAACGACGTTATTTTCATTGATGACGGCTCGACGACGCTGCAAATGATCCCTTACCTGCAAAATAAAAAGAATATCACCGTATTGACGAATTCCATTGCAGCTCTTACGCTGCTCATTGAATATAAGAACAAGGATTTATATGCTGGAAGCATTTATTTCATCGGTGGAAAGGTAGATTCCATGCAGTTCAGAACTACAGGGACGACAGCCGAAAAGATCGTAGAATCCTTCTATGCGGATAAAGCGTTCATTACAATCGATGGAATCATGATGGGCAAGGGGATTACGAGCTTTGACGAGGAACGGGGACGGCTTGCGAAGAAGCTAATCGAGCACTCCAAGCAGAGCATTGTGCTGACGGATCACTCGAAGTTCGGCAACGTGAGGTTCTATAAGCTGGCCGATATGAAGGAAATCGATATTATTATTAGCGATGTAAAGGCCCCCAACGAGTGGGAGACGTATTTGTCGGAAAAAGATGTTGCCTGGATCCATGCGCAATAATCGGTCACTGCTTAAACTTGGTTCATTCAACTGACCAAACACTTTAGTTTAAAATCATCGTCAAATTTCACTTTGAATAGAATAGCAACTAGACGAGGCTGCGGGTATGAACCCGCAGCCTCGTTACGCAAACGCCGGGCTCTATATCTTGCTTAATAACTTTCTATGGAATATACAATTCTTTAGGTTGTTTTTCATAATGCATCGAATGGTTTTTGGTACGGTTTTCGGGGCTGACCCGTTTGGTGGTTATTGAAATATGCTATCAGGCACGTAATAAATTTTCTGTGTATTTTTTTTGTTAACTGGGTCTGTAACTATAGTAAAATAAACGTTACTGTTTTTTGTCTGAACTCCTTCGATTTCATGGGTACCCACATTGGTAATATTCACAAGAGTTTTGTATGCTCCTGTATTTGACATCATAGCAATCTGCGGAGTATCACCTTCCGCACCGCCTGACGTATATATTTCCGTTTTATCGAGCATATCAGTACCCTGGAAAGATCCGTTCGGTCTGACTATAGCACTGCCAGACTGCGTAAAGCTGGCAACGGAGGCGCTTATCGCTGCCGCACTATCCATTCGAACCTGTTCATTGCTGTCAAGAAGCTGATTCAATGCTACCGTGTCATAAATGGACCAGGTTACGGTTCCTTCTACCGTTTGTACACGGAAAATAGTATAGGTACTGTTGCCGCCGGCATCAACACGGTAGGTCTCGCCTAATCTTGCACCCGTCTTATTAGCGTAATTCATATAGGTGAACCGATGAAGATCTGTATAATCGTATGTCACGCCGGGTGAGTATTGAAGTCTTGCTACCTGAAGCGACCAGTTATACGATGTTGATGGATCTGCTTTTGAACTAAAATAAAAGTAATTTATACCATTATAAGTGTACATGTCTAGGGTTTGGCAATGACCGGCGTTTGTGATGGTCATTTCATCAACGTACGTAGCGTCACTTCCGTTTATGAGCAATCTTGAAAGATAACATGTTCCACCAGACCGCTGTGTAACGTAAAGATATGTTGAAGCGATATAAGCTTTCTGAACAGCCAAGTTGTGATTAAGTTCTTTGAGATTGTATGCGAGTGTTGCCGAAGCGTTTACAGTTTTCTGAGGAGATTCCGCAAATACGGGGAAAACAGACATTCCCGAAATAAGAATGGAGAGAACAACAGTTGTGAGTAGTTTTAATTGCCTTTGAATAAGGCTCAATGTTTGAACTTGAAACATATTAATACCTCCTTTGTTGTACAATCCATTTCCTCTTGATCCAATGCTCCATGCTACTTGGCCGTAAGCCGCGAGCGACACCACCTCCTTATCGACACGGACCATAAAAATAAAACCCGAACAATAAGACAGGCTCGCAGGCGAGCGAATCAAATTGTTCGGGTTTTCTCATGGACTCCAACCGTCACATTGGTATTCATATCATGGTTAAGCGTTCTCAAAGTTACTACATATTCATGCTAGCAGTTTGTTTCCAGAAGGTCAAGAGATACTTGGTAGCACCGCCGTATCGGCAACGTTATCCTAAAAAGCAAATTTTCATCACCTAATGGTCAATATGAAGTATAAAGCTTCTTAAATAGATTCTCGGTCGTCCCGCAAAAATCGTCTGAAAAACTTGATTCATGCCGAACTTTTCCTTATGATTATGTAAAATCATTGAATATTGAGTGAGGGAATATGCTGCAAAAGAAATCGCAAAGACCGAGATCGGCGGTGCATTCCATCGTCGTCGCTTATTTCATCGTTATTTTTATCGTAACCATCCTGCTTATTTTACCTGTTAGTCTGAAGCCTGGAGTCACTATTACCTTTATGGACTCCTTATTCATCGCGGCGAGTGCGGTAAGCGTGACAGGGCTAACAACAGTCAGTACAGCAGATACATTCAGCCATTTTGGAACGGTTGTGCTGATGATCGCCTTTCAATTAGGCGGTATCGGAGTTATGGCGATGGGCAGCTTTTATTGGATTTTGTTTGGTAAACCGATAGGGCTATCTCAGCGTAAGCTGATGATGATTGATCAGAACCGGTATCATTTATCCGGCATGGTCCAGCTTATGAAGCTGATTATCGGAATGACGTTATTATTTGAAGGCGTAGGAACCGTCCTGTTCGGGTGCTACTTTTATTTTATGGGCTATTATAATTCGATATCTACGGCTATGTATCACGGGTTATTTCATTCTGTTTCATCCTATACGAACGCGGGATTTGACTTGTTCGGCAATTCACTGCTTGATTATTCTAGTGATGTGTTCGTTCAGACGCTCACCATGATGCTCATTGTGCTGGGGGCCATTGGTTTTCCAGTGCTTGCAGAGGTCAAGGAGTATTTGTTCGGAGGACATAAGAAGTTCCGTTTTACTTTGTACACCAAGGTTACGACAACAACCTATGCTATCTTGCTGCTGTTAGGTGCAGCGGGTGTATGTGTGACGGAGGGCTCGAATTATTTTGCAGGGATGCCTTGGTATGAGATGGTGCTGCATTCGTTATTCACTTCGGTAACGGCTCGCAGTGCAGGGCTTGCCACCATGAATCCGGCGGATATGACCGATGCCAGTCAACTGCTCGTGTCGATTATGATGTTTATCGGCGCCAGCCCATCGAGTATGGGTGGAGGTGTGCGAACGACGACGGTGGCTATTATCGTACTGATGATTATTACCTTCATGCGGGGAGAAGAGGAAATACGGGTATTTGGGCGTTCCGTACGTCGTGACGATATTACTAGAAGCTTCGTTTACTTTATGACAGGTGTACTGCTTGTTATAACGGGGACCTTCGTCATCCTTATATCGGAATCGCATAAAGTCAATCTGGTTTCCGTCATCTTCGAGATTTGCTCTGCCTTTGGAACCTGCGGTCTTTCGACAGGCATTACAAGCGATCTTTCCGCGGTGAGCAAGCTGACACTGATTATTTTGATGTATATAGGAAGAATTGGGATGACATTGTTCCTGACGACATTCACTCCGACCAAAGCCAAAGCGGATGTGCATTATCCGGAAGAGAGGCTTATTATCGGATAAAGATGTGAATTTAATAGGGTATGATGAACGGGAAGGGCCTAGTCCTTCCTTTTTCTCATGTCCCGCAATCTACTTGCTTAGATTTGAACTGCAGCAGGAGCAATAGAACGTCCAGTTCCTGACTAAGGGCAATCACTTCTTGATCGCAAAAATTGTTTTTTACGTTTACGAGCTCTACAAGCCTCGCCCTAAGTATCTCCACTTGTTCTGCTAAGTCCATGATCAATAAATCCCCTAACCTTCAAAAATCTTACATCCATTTTATCATGTTAACTATGCAATGGGAAATCAGGTATCCAAGGAGATAACCTAATTGGAATTATTACCATAAGTAGGATATCGGCATTTTTACGATTACATTTTACTTAAAAATTCACATTTGGTGAATATCCGATAAAAATAGATTAGTTTCCGTTATGTTCGACCCAGCCATTCCTTAATATAATGGAGCTTATATTCCTGAAAATGGATAAGATAAAGGGGGATTTGGTGTGGCAAAAGGTAAGTCCGCATTCAAAAAGTCAGGCTCTGTTCTGCTGGTAGCAGCGATTTTGACGACAGTACTTTCCGGCTGCGGAGGCAGCAAAGCCGAAGATGTTAAGTCGGATGCCAAAGTAAAAGTTGATCTTAATGAGCCGGTTACGTTAATTTTTAAATCGGATTTTGGTGATGACCAAGATGCGTTTGACAAAAAATATGGAAATAAAATTCGTGAGAAATTCACTAATGTAACGGTGAAATTTCTTCCTCGGGAGCAAGGAGTCGGCATCAATGAATTGATCACCTCCGGCGTATATCCGGATATTATGATTGGGAACACATCCAACATCGATTCATTCCTGATTAACCCGGGTTTAGCTTACGATATGCGAGAGCTAATCAAGAGCAATAACTATGATCTTAACCGTTTTGAAACTACGCTGATTGATCAAATGCGCAATACGAATCCTAACGGAGACATCTATGGGCTTCCCATGCCCTACGGCGGGATGCAGCTGATGTTCTATAACAAGGGATTATTCGATAAGTTCGGAGTTCCTTATCCGACGGACGGCATGACGTGGGACGAAGTATACGAAGTGGCCAAGAAAATGACTCGTGTTGACGGAGGCGTCGTATATAGAGGCTTTAGTTCGTTTATTGGCGCCGTACTTCGCGATAACCAATTATCCGTTCCTTACTTGGATCCAAAGGCAGATAAGTTGGGTGACACGGAAAAATGGAGGCGATTGCTTGAAAATCTGGGACGCTTTTATGAAATTCCGAACAACAACCGGGATCCTAAGAAAAGAAGCCAAACCGAGGAAGCGGGAGCGTTCAACAAAAATATGAACGTGGCTATGATGGTCAACCAATTCGGACAATATGCGGGTATTCCGCCTGAAGTGAATTGGGATATGGTATCGATTCCAACGTTTAAGGAAGCACCAGGGGTAGGTACGCAAATTAACTCTGCTTACTGGTTTATTACGAAGACGAATAAGCATAAGGAAATTTCGTTTGCTGTGATCTCGTACTTATTATCGGATGAAGTACAGGCGCTCGATGCGAAGCAGCTGGCGACCGTACCGTCGCTCAAGAACACGAACGACGCGTTCAAGACTCTTGGTCAGGACGTTCCAGAACTGAAAGGGAAGAATGTCAAGGCTTTGTTCTATCACAAGCCTGCTCCTACACCTCCTAAGCGTGCCGACGGGCTTATCGGGGCAGATCCGAACAAGCTGAAGGTGGCACTGGAAACGGCCTTTAACTCCTATACCTTAGACAGTGTCGATATCAATACGGTCCTTCGTCAGACGGAAGAAGCCGTACAGAAGCTGGTCGAGGAGAAGAAGAACAATCCTCCTGCAGGAAGTGAAAAGAAATAACGAAAAGAGCGCTACAACCCCTTAGGGAAGCAGCGCTCTTTTTTGACTTATACGTGATGCTGATAATCCAAGCTTTTAAGATGTACGTCTGCGGGTCAAATGAATGAACGTAATGGCAAGCGCCAGTACGAGCACCGTGCCTTTGATAATATCAAAAGCATAGTAGGGCAGGTTGAGCATGGTAAGACCATTCAACAGTACCCCGATCAGCACGGCACCGAAGAAGGTACCTATGACGTTAGGCTTGCCGGCTCCGAACACGGAGAAGCCGACAAAGACAGCCGCTACCGATTCCATCAGAAGCGGAGCTCCAGCATCAATCTGTCCTGAGCCGACGCGTGCGGCGAACAAGATACCGCCGATAGCTGCGAAGATGCCTGAGAGCACGTAGGCCAACGTCCGGACACGGCTAACCGATATACCAGAGAGGCGTGCAGCCTCTTTATTGCCTCCTGTTACATACAACTGACGACCCCAGCGGGTGTAAGTCAAGAAGACATGAACGACAATAACAGCGATGATCATTAGCAGCACTGGTACCGGAAGTCCGAACAGCTTGCCTTGTCCGATCCAAAGGAAGGATTCCGTGAACTTGCCGGGGGCTTTCGTACCATCCTGCATCTGCATGTTGTTATAGATGGAGAAGCCTTTCGTGTATGTCTTATGCACGCCGCCAATGATGTACATGACAGCTAGCGTAGCGAGCAAATCCGGTATTCGCACCTTGACGATCAGCAAAGCGTTCAATAACCCGATGACGGCGCCGATCAACAGAGGTACCGTTAATACGACGATAAGCGGAAGCTGATACCATACCATCATCGATGCGACAACAACGGTCGTTAGAGAAACGGTTGAGCCGACGGACAGATCGAAACCATCGACGATCTGTGAGAACGTCACTCCAATAGCGACGAAAGTAACGATAGAGATCGATCTGAGAATATCGGCCATATTATCGTAAGATAAGAAGTTTTCGTTAACGATAGAGAACACGACGATAACCGCCGCAATAATGATTAAAGCCCCATATTTGTATGAATAATCGAGCAGCTTGTCTTTCACTGTACCACAGCCTCCCCTGCACTGGCATAATACAAAATTTGCTCCTGTGTAGCTTCATCGCGCCGCAATTCCTTGACAATCTGCCCGTAGCTCATGACAAGAATCCGGTCGGCGATGCCTAATATTTCGGAGATTTCACACGACAAGTAAAGAATGCCCTTGCCTTCCTGAGCAAGGCGTCCGATAAGACGGAATATATCGCTCTTGGCGCCGACATCGACCCCTTTGGTCGGTTCGTCGAACAGATAAACCTGAGCATTGGTCGGAAGCCATTTGCCGACAGCGACCTTCTGCTGGTTGCCGCCGCTTAAATATTGAACCGTTTGCTCCATATTCGGCGGCTGAATGCCTAACTGCTTTATCATTTCTGCAGCATTGGATGCTTCTTTGGAACGTTGGACGAAGCCGAAGCTGCTGAACAGCTTCAGCAGCGGCAGAGACAAGTTATGCTTCACGGTCTGCTCCACCAGAATGCCCTGCTTACGCCGTTCCTCAGGAATGAGGGCAATGCCTTCCCGCACAGCGGCGGTAGGGCTAGCTAGCCTTACCTGCTTGCCTTGTATACGTATTTCGCCACGATCCATTGGATCGGCACCGAATAATACGCGGGACAGCTCGGTCTTGCCGGCTCCGACCAAGCCTACGACTCCGACGATCTCACCACGGTGCACCGTTAAGCTCACATCGCGAACCTTGGTCGAGAACGTAATGTTCTTGGCTTCAAGCAGCGGCTCCCCGATCGTCACCTGCACTTTGGGGAACTCTTCCTCAAAAGTTCTTCCGAGCATCTGCTCGATGACAGCCTGTGCATTCGTATCTGCCGCAGGTTGAGTGCTAATCCGTTTACCGTCTCGCATAACCGTCACTCGGTCACTAATACGAAACACTTCATTGAGTCGATGTGAGATGAAGATGCAGCCAACGTCTTCAGCTTTTAACCGTTCCATAATACGGAACAATTGATCGGCCTCTTCATTGCTCAGAGGAGCCGTGGGCTCATCGAAAATAATAAATTTAGCTTGCTGCGCCAATGCGCGAGCAATCAACACAAGCTGCTTCTGTGCGATACTGAGCTCTGCGACTTGACGCCGAACATCGATGGAAAGACCGATTTCGCGAAGGATACGGTCAGCTTCCTTATTCAGGCTGTTCCAGTTCACCCAGCCGCTGCCGCTGCGCCGTGTAATACGGTCCAGCATAATGTTCTCCGCTATCGTCAATCTCGACACCAATGCAGTGTCTACCTCTTGATACACGCATTGAATCCCGCTGCTCATAGCATCAATTGGACCATGGATCACAAGCGTCTTCCCGTCAATAGAGATTTCTCCTTCATCAGGGATGTAAGCACCGGCAAGCACTTTAATCAGTGTGCTTTTGCCAGCTCCGTTGGCTCCAAGCAGCGCGTGAATCTCACCGCCGCGCACTTCAAAGTCTACCTGCTGCAGCGCCTTAACACCAGGAAACGATTTGGATATCCGATTCATTTGCAGTAAGGCGTTAGCTTGGGACATTGTTCATCACACTCCTTATTTCAATGGAAAATCCCATCGGGACATTCCGATGGGATAAAGGACTATGGTTCATTGCCGGATTATTTCTTCGCAGGCTGTTTCTCAGCTTGCTTCAGCCAGTCAGTATAGCCTTGTTGGCTGTTGCCCCAGCCTTTGACATGCTCGCTCAGCTGAGCTGTGGAAATTTGTGTGCTTGGCAGTTGATCACGGGATACGAATACGGGATCCAGTACGATTTTATCCGGTGTTTGATCACCATGCAGCTTTTGATACAGGTAACGGACTTGAATACGTCCGATATCTTTAGGATCAACTGCTGCGGAAGCGATCCATGGGCTCTTTGTATCTTGAATCATTTGCAAATCTTCATCGCTCATATCGATACCGTACACTTTAATTTCAGTACGTCCTGCTTGTTGAATTGCGCGAGAAGCACCTTTAGCGAATTCATCCCATGCTGCCCAGACAGCGGTAATGTCGCCTTTGTTCGGGTACTTTTTCAAGATCGCTTCCATTTGAGATTGTGTATCCAAAGCTGTGTTTTGAGAAGCGGCACCAAACGCAGCGATTTCTTTAATATCTTTGTTTTTATCCATGAAATCTTTGTATGCGACTTGTCTGCGTTCCATTGGAGCGAAGCCTGCTACCCAAATTTTAACGATGTTACCTTTGCCACCGATGTCTTTGTTCATTTTGTCTAATGTCACTTCGGCCATTTTTTGGTCGCCTTGCTCAAGTACGGTTACGCCAGGTTTTTTAATATCGGCATCAAATGCGATAACTGGAATTTTTTTATCCAGTGCCTTTTGTACGCCTTGATCCAAAGCTTCAGCTGTTCCGTGGTCGATCAAAATACCGTCGAATTTTTGGTTGATTGCAGCATCCAGATGCGAGGACATTTTAGCCAAGTCACCGTCGGCTGTAAATACAGTAACTTTGCCGCCGAGCTTTTCAGCTTGTTCCTTCACGCCTTCTATGTACTGCGCGGAGAATGTACCCAGATTGATCTGCATAATCAATGCGATTTTTTTGTTCTCTAACGAGCTTCCGCCTGCATTGGCTGCTGAACCATTATCTGCCGGCTTTGCTTCTGGTTTGGCCCCGCACGCCGCCAAGCTGATTGCAAGAATCAGGACGAGTACGAGAGCTATGCTTTGTTTCAAGTGCTTCACGATAAAGTGCCTCCCCCGAAAAATTAAATATTTATAATTCCAATAAGATTACTTGGTGAATTTATTCTATCACTACACTATGAAAATAGCAATGATTTTTGCAGTGATTCGACAAAAAACGACTCAGCTAGTCCATATGTTAACACAGCTGTTAGGGAATGAGAATAACCAATTTTTGAGGGCATTGGTTCATTCGTATTCCTCATGCCATTTTTAGCCATATAGGAAAGTTTAAGCTGACTAAAGCATGATCGAAGTGAAGAACTTTCCTATTGTCGATAAAAACTTCCGCTAAACGCGGTCGTACATCTATGAAAGGACGTCGATAACGTTTTTCTCATAAAAAATGCTTTCCAATATAGTGACAACCGTGTGACAAAACAACTAGAATAGAGTTAATAGATAGGCTCTATTATCTACCGTTTCATATGCATGAGAAGCTGCAAAGCAGTCTAATTATCGTAACAAGTGTTTAATGTTTTTAATTTCCCAAGTGAATCCATTATAAGGCTGAAATGTCTTAGTGCTTATCTCTCAGGGGAGGGATCCGTTGATGTTTTGGAGAACGATTCGGTTCAGACGCCGTAGTGTTGTGCTGACGTGGCTGCTGTCTTACATGGCGGTGCTGTTGCTGCCTGTTCTTATTAGCATTATTGTGTATCAATCATCGAGCAAGACATTAGAGAGCGAGATCCACCAAGCGAACGATGCCTTGTTGAAGCAGGTTCGAGAGATAATGGATAACCAATTTCAGTCGATGGAGCGGCTCAGCTTTGAAATGACCTGGAATGTGAAGGTGCAGGATCTGCTGTACTCCAACAAATATCGTTTTCCGAACGATCAGCGGTACGACATGTTTCAGGTGACGCAGGATTTGAAGCTGTATAAATCATCGTATCCCTCTATAGATTATTTCTATATTTATTATGCGGCCGACGATATCCTACTGCTGCCTACGTTTACGAGAGCTTTGGGGCTAGGCTATGAGCTGCTGCATAAGGGCGGACCCTTAACGTATGATCAGTGGACCCGGATTTTACAGCAAAAAAATTATAAGGGCTTTATTCCTATGCCTTGGCTTGGGGAAGACGGAAGAATGAGGAAAACGGTTGCCTACGTAAGCACTTATGCGACAGACCCCGGAGAACAGCCGATTGGAGCCAACGTCATTTTGTTGGACCAGGCTCGCATTTTGGGAGCCATTGCTAACATGCAGTTTTACCGAGAAGGCCAGGTTCTGATTCTCAACAAGGATAATCAGGTGCTAGTGTCTAGCACGAACGATACACTGCCTGATGCATTTCCATACTCACAGCTGGAAGCCAATTCGGGACTTTTTTATTTCAATAATAAGGACGGGGAGAAGATGGAGGGATTTTATATCCACTCAGCCCGGTCGGAGTTGAAATACATCTCGATAGTTCCAAGCAAGCTGTATTGGAAAAAGGCGGAGCAGGTCCGCAACCTGACTTATATGAGCATCCTGATCAGTTTGTTGGGCGGTATTATGCTGACTTATTTCTTCTTGCGCAAAAATTATGTTCCTGTTCGTCAGCTCATGCAAGCCTTCGCGGGGAAAAGCGGAGTTTCCATGAGCGAAGGGGGCAATGAGTTCCATTATATCGAGCAATCGATTCAAAGCACTTTAAAAGAGATGGATAAGTTCACCGCACAAATGAGGCAGCAGCGGCAAGTGCTGAAATCGAATTTTATTGTGAAGCTGCTCAAGGGCAAGCTGGACAGTCAAGTTCCAATAGACGAAGCTTTAACTACTTATCACATGCAGCCGCTGTCGGGCAGCTTCGCCGTAATGCTGCTCTATGTAAAAGAAAGAGGACCGTTCTTCGAAAGGATCCAAGGGATGGAGACAGGAGATAAGCATATGCTCCTGCAGTTCATTATTTCGAATGTCGTGGAAGAGCTGGCTAACCGAGAGCATCGCGGCTATGTAGTGGAAATTGATGAGACGTTCGCTTGCTTGATCAATTTTAATTCTAAGAATGAGGAAGACCGATTAGATCAACTTCTCCAGATGGCAAGTGAAGCACAGGCTTTTTTACTGGATCGCTATCAGATTCATCTGACTTTATCGATCAGTGGCGTTCATGCTTCGTTGGAAGGGATATCTCAAGCCTATTCCGAGGCGCTTGATGCAATGGAATATAAGCTGGTAATGGGCAGCAGCGACATTCTGGCTTACCCTATGATTAGCAAAGAGACGGAGCAGGATGATAATATGGGCTATTATTATCCGTTATCGGTAGAGCAGCAATGGATGAATGCGATGAAAATCGGCGACCTGGATCGGGCTAAGCAGACATTAAGCGACATTATCGATCGGAATTTCAATCGTAATCCTGCCCTCTCGATACCTCTGGCCAAATGCCTGATGTTCAATTTGGCCAGCACGATGATCAAAACGACGCAAGAGATCGGGGACGGCCAAGGTCCGTTTCTTAGAAACAATCCTTTGTCGATCGAACGGCTGCTGCACTGTGAAACGGTGAAGGAAATGCAGGTCGAGCTTATCGGCATGCTGGAGAAGGTTTGTAAGTATACCTCGGACAAACGTCAGCAAAATATTCAGCAGGTTCGCCAGGATGCCCTGAAGGGGCTGGTCGATAACGTGGCCACTTTTATTGAGGAGCATTACCACGACGTGAACCTGAACATCACGATGATTGGCGAGCATATGGATATGAAGCCGGCATATGTTTCCAAACTGTTCAAGGATCAGACGGGTGGAGGTCTGCTGGATTGCATTAATAAGGTTCGTATTGAAAAAGCCAAAGCCATGATCCTGGAGCAAAAGAAAAGCATAACCGACGTCGCGGCTCTCGTCGGCTTTAACGATCCGAACGCTTTTATCCGCACTTTTAAAAAATACGAGGGTATCACTCCGGGTAAATTTAAGGAAACTTGGAGCGCATGAAGCCTGATTTGGAGCGACCCTTGCGGCAAAATGGTTCGCAAGAGGTCGCTATTTGGATAAATTGATGATTGATTTGGCTTTTTTGAGGATCGCCGAGTCACTATTGCTGATGAAAAATGCAAAATTGCATATATCTATTTGTAAGCGTTACCATTATGATCGGGTTAGGAGTTGCAACATATACCCTAATCGAAAAATGGGAGGTCACTAGCGATGAAAAAAAGAAGTAAACTCATCCCTATTGTAACGATCGCCACCATGATGAGCAGCTTGGCCGTAGCTTGTTCCAACCAATCTGCAGCACCCGCAGATAACAGCAAGGCACCACAAGGCAGTACCAGCACCACCGCTCCGGCAGCAACAGCAACCACTTATCCAATTAAGACGGATAAAACATTAACCTATTGGGCCGAAATTAACGGCAATACCGTAGGGATCAAGTCTGCTTTAGGGGATATGCCATTTTTCCAGGAATGGCAGAAAAAGACCGGCGTTCCACTCAAATTTTCATCTCCTGTTGTCAATCAGGCGAAGGAGGGCTTGAACGTTCTCCTGGCGTCAGGCGAGCTGCCGGATATGATTGAATACAACTGGCTGGATTTCCCGGGAGGTCCGGAGAAGGCCATTAAAGACGGATATATATTGAAACTGAATGATTTGATCGATAAAAATGCTCCGAACTTGAAGAAATATTTGAAGGAGCATCCGGATGTCGACAAAATGGTCAAAACGGATAACGGCAACTATTTTGCTTTTCCGTTCATCCGCGGCGATGAGTACTTGAAAGTGTTCCAAGGACCTATCGTGCGTAAAGACTGGCTCGATGAGCTTGGACTGCCTGTACCGACGACGATCGACGAATGGTATACCGTGTTGAAAGCGTTTAAGGAGAAAAAGGGAGCAGCGGCTCCACTATCCTTCTTCAGCGTTCCGCGTCCGCTTGAGCAAATTTATAACGGCGCCTTCATCGGTGCTTTCGGCATCAACCGTCTGTTCTACTCGGATAACGGTCAAATCAAGTTTGGTCCTGCACAGCCAGAGTACAAGGAGTTCCTGGCCACGTTCCGCAAATGGTACGCAGAAGGTCTAATCGATAAAAATATCGCGACGGTTGATAGCAAAACGTTAGATGCTAACCTGGCATCCAATGCAACCGGAGCAACGATCGGCAACACTGGCGGTGGTATTGGTAAATGGATGCCTATCCTAACAGCCAAAGACCCTAAAGCGAATCTGGTTGCTGCTCCTTATCCTGTATTGAAAAAAGGAGATACGGCGCGTTTCGGTCAAAAAGACCCTGCCTTCGCTCCAGGCGGAATGGTTGCTATCACAGCCAATTCCAAAAACGCGGATCTCGCCGCCAAGCTGCTTGACTATGGCTACAGTGACGAAGGACATATGTTCTTTAACTTCGGTACCGAAGGCGTCAGCTACAAGATGGAGAACGGCTATCCGAAATATACGGATCTGCTGATGAAAAACCCGGATAAACTGGCACCTTCCCAAGCCATGTCGCTTTACATCCGCGGTAACTATAACGGACCTTTTGTTCAAGATAAACGCTACATTGAGCAGTACTTAACCATGCAGCAGCAAAAAGATGCTATCCCTATTTGGCAAAAAACGGATGTAGACAAATACGCGCTGCCTCCGATTACGGCTACCCCTCAGGAAAGTACCGAGCTGGCTAAAATCATGACGGACGTCAACACATTGGTTGACGAAATGACACTCAAAATTATTCTTGGCTCTGAGCCGCTTGAAAACTTCGATAAATACATGGCGAAGCTCAAAACATTGAATTTGGATCGCGCTATTGAAATCGAGAAAGCCGCCTTGGATCGCTACAACAAACGCTAAATGGGATATAGCAGTGGGGCGGGGCTATTGTAGTCCCTCCCTTCTCGCGAACCATATAGCGGGTGTGCGCTCCGTCATGAGAGAGAGTTTGAGGGTAACGGACTTTGAGGAAGGAGGGGATTGCTATGGCCAAGACGATGGCTGTACAAACGACTGAACCTGCTGCTGCGCGCCGCCCGAGCTTTTCTTCCCGGGTTGTCAGAGATTTTTTACTTAATAAATATTTATATTTAATGATGGTGCCCGTTATCGTTTACTACGTTATTTTTCATTATACGCCGATGTACGGGGCCATCATTGCCTTTAAAGACTATACCCCAATGAAAGGCATTACGGGCAGCCCATGGGTCGGCCTGGACAATTTCAAAGATTTTTTCAGCAGCTATTATTTTTGGCGTATCCTGAAAAATACTCTTGTTATCAGCTTATATTCCTTATGCTTTGAGTTTCCGGCTCCTATCATTTTAGCTATTCTAATCAATGAAGTCCGTAATGCAGCATTCAAACGGGTCGTTCAATCCATTACGTACATGCCATACTTCATTTCGATGATTGTCATCTGCGGAATGATCAAGGATTTCACGAACAGCGGGGGCATCATCAATTCGATGTTTGCGTTATTCGGCGGAGACGGTCAGGCGATGCTGCAGAAACCGGAGATGTTCCGGGGCATCTACATCGTGTCGGAAATTTGGCAAAAAATCGGCTGGGAGTCGATCATTTATATTGCCGCATTAATGAGTATCGATCAGGAGCAGTATGAGGCTGCACGGATGGACGGAGCAGGGCGCTGGAAGCAGATCTTGCATATTACGCTACCAGGCATTATGCCAACCATTACGATCTTGTTCATTCTTCGTATGGGGAATTTGTTGAACGTCGGGTTCGAGAAAATTATTTTGCTGTACAACCCAGTTACTTACGATACGGCGGATGTTATCAATACGTTCGTATACCGGAAAGGCTTGCTCGAATTCGGCTGGAGCTACAGCGCAGCGGTCGGATTGTTCAATTCCGTCTTTAATTTGATTCTATTGATCTCAGCGAACTGGATCAGCCGCAAGGTCAATGAAAACAGCTTATGGTAAGGAGGAACCGCAATGAAACGAGATAACGACATATCGGAACGTATCTTTGATTGGTGCATCCACATTATACTGCTGCTGCTAGTTATCATCGCGCTGTATCCTCTGCTGCATGTGGCGTTTTCGTCCTTGAGTGACGCTAACCAGATCATTGCTCACCGAGGCATTCTGTGGAAACCTCTAGGCTTCAGCGTGGAAGCATATAAAAGCGTGTTCGAGAATCCGGATATTTTGAAAGGGTACGGCAATACATTGTTTATCGTTGTGGTAGGGGTCATCATCAATTTATTGGTTACATCCCTCGGTGCCTATGTACTCTCACGTAAAAATGTAATGTGGAATAAAGTATTCATCTTCGTCATCGTACTCACGATGTTTTTTAACGGCGGTATGATCCCATTGTATCTGGTCGTCAAAAATGTTGGTCTGATGAATTCCTTATGGGCGACAATCATTCCATTTGCGGTTAACACCTTCAATCTGATCATTATGCGTACGGCCTTCATGTCTGTTCCGGATAGTCTGGAGGAGTCCGCCAAGATCGATGGAGCCAATCACTTTACCATCCTGTTCAAAATTATTATCCCGCTCTCCATGCCGGTCATTGCCGTTATGATTCTGTATTATGCGGTAGAAAAATGGAACGGCTGGTTCTGGGCATCGTTATTTTTGAAGGATCGTGAGCTGTATCCGCTGCAACTTATTCTCCGGGAAATATTGCTTGCCAACTCGACGGACAGCATGGCATCTGGAGCTGCAGCAGCCGATAGGTTCCAAATTGGGGAGACAATCAAGTATGCGACCATCATGGTAGCCACGGTGCCGATCTTGTGCGTTTATCCATTCGTGCAAAAATACTTTGTCAAAGGCGTCATGGTGGGTGCTTTGAAGGGTTAACGCCAAAGTCTGCTGGCTGGCTTAACGCTAGTCGCGGCCTGTTTAACCGCACAATCATGTCTGAATTAAAAGATCGATAGTCTGTATCGGAATTATTCCGAGATGGGCGATACGGTCTTTTTTTTCGTTTTTAAGGGTTATGAGCAACCTTTTACCAGTACCCTTCGTCTGAAGGGTAACTCCGGAGTTGATGTAGAAGTAGTGTGAAGTAGGAAATAATAGGTATGACCCCATAAGCTTATTGAAGGAAAGGTGGATTTCATAATGAAAAAGTTTGTTACTCTCGTTTCTGCGGTTGCATTGCTGTGCAGCGTATCTGCCGGATCTGTGTATGCCTTTACCGACCTTGATTCGACGGAACAAGAGCCGATTACGGCACTTAAGGATAGAGGGATTGTAAGCGGTGTGGACAATCAGCATTTTGTTCCGCGCGGACAAATTAGCTACGCTCAAACCGTTAGTATGCTGGTCAAAGGTCTGAAGTTGAACCTCGATACGATCAAATTCGTTAAGAAGCCGGAAGCCTCTGACTATTTCACGAAAATCCCGAATGATGCTTGGTATGCAGAGGCTTTTGTTATTGCCAAGGTGAACGGGTTGGATATTCCGCAAGATGTAGATCCTAATGGTCCTATTACAAGGGAAAAGTATGCGAATCTGCTGAATGATGCGATGGATAAGAAAGCTCAGCTCCCGATGATTAAAATGGCGGTTATCCTTGCGGATGAGGATCAGGTTGCTCTTGAGTACAGGGTGGACATGCAGCGGATTTATCTGCTTAAAATCGCCAAGCTTGGCGAGGATCGCAAGGCATATCCGAAGCAGGAAATGACCCGTGGAGAAGCTGCAACTTGGCTGTACAACGGCATCAAGCTGGTGGAGGCTCACACAGCAAAACCTAACCCTCCTCAGCAAGCTGATATAACAGTCAATGTCGAGAAAGTGAGTGACGATGTGAACAAGGTGATCCTGTCTCGTGAAATGCCGAATCCAGGGTATGGATTGCGAATAACCGGAATTCGTTTTGAGACGGATGATACTGCGGTGATTCAATATGAAGTTGTGAATCCGAAACCAGATATGATGTATCCGCAGGTTATTACGAATGTGAAGGTAGAGACTTACGTCGCTTCCAAATACAAAGCGGTTGCGGAGCTTGTAGGAGCATCCATTCCAGGCTCTGACGGAACCACTGCCTCCTCAGAGACTGTGACGCCGGAAGCTGCGGCTGTTCAAGTTCAGTAATTTCTGATTATCACCCTATGTTCTGTATTGGCAAGTAGGCTTTGCGCCCACGAATGCTGATGCGGGCATAGGGTGTTTTGTTTGGGATATGCTAAGGTGTGGTAAAATAACCCTATAGAGGTTAGACACACTATGCGGTGAACGAGAGGAGCTGCTTTGAATGAACAAACAATATGTCGAGCTGGATGGATTTCGAATGGCTTATCAGGAGAAGGGACACGGTCAGACGGTTATACTGCTGCATGGCTTCTGCGGAAGCTCGTCCTACTGGGACAAGCTGCTTCCTCTGCTGCCTGACAACAGCAGATTTATTGTGCCTGATCAGCGCGGTCACGGAGATTCCGGTGCTCCTGAGGGAATCTACTCAATGGAGACTATCGCGGATGATATCGCTCAGTTGATTCAAAAGCTTGACTTGGGTAAAACAATCGTCCTTGGACATTCTTACGGAGGATACTCTACATTGGCCTTTGCTGAGCATTACCAGGAGCTGCTGGCCGGCTTCGGCTTGATCCATTCAACCGCATTTCCGGACAGCGAGGAAGGGAAGCAGGGACGTTTGAAGGGCCAAGGGACGATCAGGGACAAAGGGCTGCCAGTATTCATTGACGGCTTGATTCCGAAGCTGTTTGCGCCCGCGCATCTGCAATCGATGCCTGAAGCGGTTCAGGAAGCGATCCGCATTGGGAACGGGACAAGCCCAGAAGGGGCAATAAGCACCCTTGAGGGCATGAGGCTGCGGCCGGACCGTAATAAGGTGCTGGAGACTGCCCGGGTCCCGGTGCTGCTCGTCGCAGGCAAGCATGATCAGATTATTCCGGTGGAGCGTACGTTCACCGTGACTGGTGAGCGATTCACGCAGTGTCTGATCGAGGACGCCGGTCATATGAGTATGGTGGAGGCGCCGCAGAAGCTGGCCGATGCTATCGCCAGCTTTGTGGCTGAGGCGCAGTAAGACTAGAGAGACGGTCACTGGACTTCGCGTTAAACGCGAGTCCAGTGACCGTTTTTTTTGTCTGCTTTGCTCGTCAGTAGACGAGCAGGCAGATAGAGGAGTTGGAAGCGCTGGACATCTCAGCGTTAAATTTTGCGAGAGCAAGGATAGAGGGGAGTGCAGCCGCTTAACGCTGAAGAACCGCGTAAAAGTAGGTGAAACTCGCCTACCGCAGGCTGAGCCCAGGAGCAGTGTGCAAAAAAGCAGGGGTTCCTGGGCGCAACGCTAGCACCTGACGCCATCAGATCACGCTAGGCTTTAGAAGTCAACTTGCCGTGAGTCTGTCGATAAACCCATTTATTAAGAAGATGACGGATGACGTGAGGTGGGGTACCCCACCGGAGCACCATGTACACATCTAAAGCTTCATGGGTTTCTCGACAATCTGCGCCGTAACGATATCATTACGGCTGTTCCAGCGGCTCCACCCCGATAGTGAGCCCCGTATCGCCGGGGTCCTTCATGCCGATTCGGGTGATGAACCATCCCTTCCCACGGTCCGTGGAAAGCTGCTGGACCGTCACGACAGCCGAGCCCTGCTCATCGTACTCTACCGCCACGAGCCGATAGTCAAACGTGAATTGAACAGTATCCTCGTCCAACTCCAACGACTCTAAATTCTCAATGGCGCCCATATGAGGGCTGGAGCCTCCGGTCGTCCAAAAATACGACTCGAACTCGCTCTTCGTGTGCTCCTTTAAATCTGGAGAGAACACGGCGTACTGAAGAGCGCCATTTCTTGTTTGAATGCCTTTGATCCAAGTGTCCAGCGCCTCTCTGGGTGTAGTGGCACGAAGTCCATCCTGCAGACGATTAAGCTGGGTAGTAAGACTCGCCGAGTCTGGTAGTGTTACCCGAACTTCATTCGTTTCGGAGTCATAGGTCGCCGATCCTTTGAACTCTTTTGCTATAAGGTCGATAGGGGCGAGCACCGTGCCGTCTTCTACCTTTAACCCTAGATAACTGGAGAAAAATGGTACATCATTAATAAACAAGCGCATTTTCGATTCGGCATAAACAGAACTTGCAGCAGTTGACACTAAAACTACACAAAGCATTATTTTTGAAATCATATTCATGATAAGTTCTCCCTTCAATGAGCTATGTGTAGATTAAGACGCAGCAAGTGGAGTCCATGTCGCAATTGATTCGATTTTTTAAGAAAAAAGTTTCTTGCAGCGCCTTTCTATATTTTTTTCTTGCCATATTCGGTTTTATTATTATAATCAACTAAAGAGTGCTGTTGTCCGATAAAGCAGTGACGGATAAAAATGCCTCAGGTATTAATGCATTAACGCTAATACACTTGCAGTTATTGCCATAACGAGGCTAATAATCAGTTTTCAACATGGCACGTATGCAGGATCTTGTTAGTGGAACCAAGCATGACCCTACAACCAGAACATAAGAAGGTGCTTGTAATGCGTAAGCTCAGCCTTACTTTTAATTCGAATCAGCGGTTTTTACTTCGAAACGTATCGATTATCGTACTTGGCCTGTTTATTAACCAGCTGTTGCAGACCGTGGGAAGCATTGTTTTGGCGCGCGTATTGAACGACCCCAGTCAATTCGGTGAAATCAATTTGCTCCTGCAAATATTCGGGATGGTTACTTTATTTCTCAATGTAGGCTTTAACGCAGCCTTGGTGTACGGCTTTTCTACCGACAGGCAGGGAGCGGTGCAAAACAAGTTTCGGTTGGCGATGGTTGGAAGTGTATTTTTCGGTATCATCATCAGTATTATTCTATGCGCCTTATCGCCGCTACTTGCGCATACCTACCAGCTGCCTTCTCTTAAGGGAGCGTTGATTATAAGCTCGCTGATGCTGGTATTCAATTCGATCGTCAACGTCGGGGTATCATCATTTTCCGGAAATCGTGACTTTGGTACACAGGCTTTCTTTATGGTCATTACGACCATTTTCTCCACTTTGGGTATGGTGCTTGGTGTTTTGCTGCCGATAGGCCATAATCTGCTATGGGGAGTAGCTTTCTGGATGGGCGTCGGCTCTGTGCTGACGGCTCTTTGTATTTGCTGGAAAGCGGAAAAGGTGCATAAGCCCAAATGGCTGGGTGCCCTTTCTTTACCACAAATGCAGGAAATGTTGAAATACGGTGTTCCATTATGGGCAGGCAACATCGCCAAAGCGTTTCAGCAGCCTTTTCTCGTCATGGTCGTCGGGGCAAGCTCCGTTATAGCGGTAGGGCATTTGGCAAATGCATTTCGCATAACGGGATTTATCGGGATTGTTACATGGGCGTTCATGATCGTGACATTTCCTTTTGTAGCGGAGAGCTCCCGGGACTTGGCGGAAAGCAGACGCAGAGGCACATTATGTGTACGCTACAATAACATCATTTTATATCCGCTCACCTTGGCTATTTGTTTATATCCCGATCAAATCAACGGCTTCTTGTTCGGGTCAAGCTATACGACCGGGGATTCGGGCATGTATATCCGACTGCTTGCGCTGGGCGTTTTCTTTTCGTCCGTCGGCCGCTTGGGTGGCAATATTTTGGCGGGTATGGGAAAAACACGGGCTAACTTCTGGGTCATGATTGTGGCTGGAATTTTCGTCATTGCCATCGTTCCATTTGTAGCTGCCGGTAACCCGGTGCTGGCCGTATGGATCTATACAGGGGGTTGGGCCGTATCAGCGATTTCTATGATCTGGTTCTTCTTTCTTGAAGGATTCCGGCTGCACTGGTGGAAAGCTTATGGAGAGCCGTTGATACCAACGCTGGCGATGGGGGCTTTGATGGAAATCGGACGGTTTACAGGCCCTTTGTATACTTGGTTTATTATTGCTGGAGTGGTTGTTCTGCTCCTCCTGACTTATATGATAGAAAACGGCTGGTTGTCACTTCGCAAACTGCCATCGGCACGATTGGCCTCTGCTGCTCAGGATGAGCATAGATAGCCCCAATTATGAAGCGGATAAACGAAAAAGCTTCAATCAAGTCAAGGAGTGCCAAGTCGTAAAAACAAAAAGACAACGTTCCGATAATCGGGCGTTGTCTTTTTGTTTTGGGAAAATCTTCTAAGCTCATGATTATTGCAAGACCTATATGGATTATAATTTTTCGCTAAATAGTTAAATCATGTTTATTGATGTAATGCTCCGGCAGCGATACGTTAAAGGAAGTAGTTGGAATAGCAGGTGATACCTTACAGCATGATTCCATCTTGAAATCCGATAACGGGAGGTGATAGCGAGAATAGGTATTCATCCTGCTCGCCAGCAGCAATTCATACCCAAAGGAGGAATGGTTAAGAATGAGAATCATGAAAAGTAAATATGGCGCCTTACTGCTGAGCTTATCTTTACTCGTTGCTATGATGATGTTCAGTACGGCCTCGGCTGCAGCTTTGTTCAGCGATAATTTTGAGGACGGGAATGCCGACGGCTGGACGACGCAGAATGGAACCTGGTCCGTGGTGAAGGACGGAGGATCCTATGTGTATTACCAATCCAGTACAGATGAGGGACGCGCCTCGACAGGCAGTCAATCCTGGACAGATTACAGCGTGAGTACCGACGTGAAAGTAGACAACTGGAACGGCTCCAATCGGACTTATGTTGCAGGCCGGTATAAGGATGGCAACAATTTTTATGCGGCATCCTTGTATAACAGCAGCGGAGGAACACTTGAAATCCGTAAAAAAGTAAGCGGCTCTACCACAACTCTGGCTACAAAAACGAATTTCGGACTGGCGGCAGGTACATGGTATACGGTAAAACTTGAAATCATTGGAACTTCTATTAAAATGTATATTAACGGTACTTTGCAGCTTACTGCTACCGATTCCAGTTTAACTTCAGGCGGGATAGGGCTCGTTGCTTATAAAACGGTCGCCAAATTTGATAACGTTTCCGTTACGGACAGCGCGACAGCGACACCAACGCCAACGCCGACATCGACGGCAACACCAACGCCAACACCGACGCCACCTACATCAAGCACGCTTTATGTGGCTCCGAACGGAACAGACAGCAGCTCGGGTGCCATCGGCAGCCCGACTACATTGACTTCCGCTCTTACGCGCATAGCTCCGGGCGGTACGATTTATATGCGAGGGGGCACTTACGCTTACTCTACGCAAATTACGATTGATCGCAATAACAGCGGTACATCCAGCGCCAAGAAACAAATTTTCGCTTACGGCTCCGAAGTGCCTGTGCTTGATTTCTCCTCACAACCGTACAATGCTTCGGATGTTTCCCAGAACGCGAGAGGATTGCAAATCAACGGCAGCTACTGGTATGTCAAAGGACTGGAGATTAAAGGCTCGGCAGACAACGGTGTCTATGTTGCTGGCAACTATAATCGAATCGAAAACCTCGACATCCACCATAACAGAGATACCGGACTGCAGCTCGGCAGATACTCGTCTTCGGCTTCCAACAGTGAATGGCCTGCTTACAACGAGATCATTAACACGTATTCCCACGACAATTTTGACCACGATAACGGGGAGGATGCCGATGGATTTGCAGCGAAGCTGACGGTTGGGCCGGGCAATGTATTCGATGGTTGTATCTCGGCGTACAATACGGATGACGGCTGGGACCTGTACACCAAATCGGACACTGGCGCCATCAGTCCTGTAACCATCAAGAACAGTGTGGCGCATCATAACGGGCAAACTTCGAGCGGAAGCAGCACAAGCAACAGTGATGGAAACGGCTTTAAATTGGGCGGGGAAAAAATCGCCGTGAATCACATCGTCATCAACTCGGTTGCTTATTTGAATAAAAAGCATGGCTTCACGTACAATAGCAATCCCGGCTCGATTACGATGAAGAACAATACGTCCTACAGCAATGGTCAAAGCAATTTTGCGTTTGATTCCGGTACGCATCAGTTTACGAACAACTTATCCTATAAAGGCTCCTCCAGCGACAAAACGAGCGGTACGGATGTAAGCAGCTCCAACGTATGGTGGAAAAATAACAAAAGCACCAATGCCAAAGGCTTGATAGCAGCCGATGACGATTTTGTCAGCTTGACGCCGACATTAACCCGCAACGCAGACGGCTCGCCGAACCTAGGCAATTTCTTGAAGCTTGTTTCCGGCAGCGATATGAAGGGAGCCGGAACACCTAGCGGCACAGATATCGGCCGGAATTAATGTCTTACAGGCTGGGTAAATAAGAAGTATCAAAGCGTTCGGATGCGGTTGCAGCCTCGTCCGAACGTCTCCTTTTGCAACGAATAAGCGGCAATCAGGGAATACACTCGATAAATGGGGGGCGACGGCAATCAATTCTACATGGATCTACTGCATGCTCTTCATGCTGCTGTTTGGCTTGGTTTACCGTTATGGGATGCGAGGGAGAGCGATGCATTTGGAATCGGCTCTTTCAGGTCGCATTCTCACGGCGGTTCTTGGAATAGGCTTGGTTATTCGCATCGTTACAGCTTTTAGCGTGTATGGGTATGATGTCGATGTGAACACATTCAAGGCTTGGGCGGATCATGCCGCAGCCGCAGGACCCATGCGGTTTTATACGGGGGACATGTTCGTCGACTACCCGCCGGGATACATCTATGTCTTATATGCAATCGGCTTCCTTCGCAGCATGCTGCATTTATCCTGGGACTCGCCATGGGCTCTACTGCTGTTGAAAAGTCCTGCTATAGCGGCAGATCTGTTGACGTCCTATCTGATTGTTCGATGGGGAGCCCGCTATGCCGGCAGTATGATCGCTCTCGGAGCCTCCGTGCTGTATTTACTGAACCCAGCCATTATTGTCAACTCGGCAGGCTGGGGACAGGTCGATTCGGTATTTATGCTGTGGATGCTGATGTTCATGGAGGCGATTAGCAGGAACAGGCTGCGCCAGGCATCTGTCTTCTATGCTGTTGCTTTACTAATTAAGCCGCAAGCACTGTTGTTTGCTCCGCTATTACTGCTAGTGTTCATTCGCCGCGGCAGCTGGAAAGCTCTTCTTAACAGTTTTATGAGCGGCTTGGCCGTATTCAGCTTGCTGGCAGCGCCGTTTCTCGTTTTGAAGGGACCGCTGTGGATTTTTAGTCTATACTTTGGCACCCTTGCGTCATACCCCTATGCAAGCTTAAATGCTTATAATTTGATGACCTTGTTCGGGGGCAACTTTGCTCCGATGACGGATCAAGCGATGTTCCTTACCTATCAGACATGGAGTATTGTGCTGATGGCTTGCGTACTTCTGTATGCTGCATACTTATATCTCAAGAGCAGCAAGGACGAAACGCATTTTGCCGTTATAGCCGGTATTCTCATGACAGGGGCGTTCGTCGTTCTGACCAAAATGCATGAAAGGTACTTGTTTTATGCATTGCTGCTGTTGCTCATAGGCTTCGTTCAACTTCGTGACAAACGGCTGCTCTACGGCTTCGTTGGTTTGAGCTTGACCCATTTCATCAATGTGGATCAGGTGCTGCTCAACAGCCTTCATCAGTCGTACCATATCCCGGCGGACGATGTTGTTTTAACTGTGACCTCGCTGGCGAATGTCGGATTGGTCCTGTATCTGTGCAGATGGGGATGGCAAGCGATCGTGAAGCGTCAAGGCGGAATGGCTTTGGGCCAAGAGGAAGATGAGGCACGCAGAAGCTGCAGCGAAGCAAGAGCCCAGATCAGCGCGGCGTCGGAAGCAGAGGCCCGAGGCAAGGCTCGATGGCAGCTGCCGGAGCATAGACCGTTGAACTGGAAGAGAAAGGATACTCTGCTGCTGGGTGGTCTCATGCTGATTTATTCGGTATTGGCACTATACCATCTCGGTTCATTGAAAGCGCCGGAGACAGGGTGGCTGGCTTCCAAAGCGGGAGAGCAGGTGGTCCTCGATTTGGGAGAGAGCATGCCGATAGACCGGATCAACAGCTTCTCGGGAGTCGGGGACGGAAGCTTTACCTATGAGATCAGTGAAGACGGCCAAGCATGGTCCAGTCCTGTCCAGGTATCTAACGATATTGTCAAAGTATTTATGTGGCAGGTTGTTCCCATCGATCAAACGGGACGTTATATCAAGCTCACCGTTGAGCGCCCGTCCTTTACGCTTAACGAGCTTGCCGTTTACATATCAGGCAGTGAGACACCGACTCCCATCCTCTCCATTAAGGGGGAGAATATGGACCCGTCCAAGGCGAATACGGTTGGCCTGTTAGTGGATGAGCCAGCACAAGCTGCTTACCGGTCCACATTCATGAATGGAACCTACTTTGATGAAATTTATCACGCTCGCACCGCTTACGAGCATTTGCATCACTTGGAGCCGTATGAATGGACTCACCCGCCGCTCGGCAAATTGTTCATTTCTATCGGGATCATGATCTTCGGAATGAATCCGTTTGGCTGGCGTATCGTAGGTATGTTGTTCGGCATAGCGATGATTCCGCTTATGTACCTGCTTGGTAAGCGAATGTTCGGCAGGAGCGAGTATGCTTTTGTATCCGGCTTTTTGCTGACGGTGGACGGGCTCCATTTTGTACAAACGCGAATTGCTACTATTGATGTATATGGAGTCTTTTTTATCTTGCTGATGTTTTATTTCATGTATCGCTACGTTTCCACGAGAATGTTCTCGGAGGACTGGAGAAAGTCCCTGGTATTGCTTGCCCTTTGCGGTTTGTTCTTCGGCATTGGCGACGCCTCCAAGTGGATTGTTCTTTACGCGGGAAGCGGGCTGGCGCTCATCTTTTTCCTATGGCTGTTCTGGCATTATCGCGAGTATGCGATAGCAGGAAAAGGCTTGGCAGGCGGACTTCATTCGAACGAGAGGGAGCGGGACCAGTGGCTGCATATTCGAAATGTATTTAAGAGGCGGACTCTGATTACTTTGATCGTGTGCGTCGTGTTCTATATTGTAATCCCTGCTGGCATCTACATAATGTCCTATATCCCGTTCATGCTAGTACCCGGTCCGGGTCATGGCTTGGCTGAAGTATGGTCGTATCAGAAGCAAATGTTCGAATACCACAGTCAACTTAAAGGGACGCATCCGTTCAGCTCCTCTTGGTGGCAGTGGCCGGTTATGAGCAGGCCGGTATGGTATTACGGGGCTTCGGAGCTGCCGGCAGGGCAAATATCGAGCATTGTCGCTATTGGCAATCCTTTGGTTTGGTGGGTGGGATTTTTGGCCATCCTGATGTTTCTTTTCAACATGGTAAAGACCAGGAATGCGACGGTTATTTTTATCGTCATAGCCTTTTTCTCGCAATACATCCCTTGGATGTTCGTACCGCGTATGACGTTTATTTATCATTATTTCGGGATGGTGCCTTTCTCGATTTTGGCCATCACGTACTATTACAAGCAAATAAAAGAGAGCGATAAGGGAAAAATAGGCTGGCTATATACGTATTTGGCAGCGGCTGCCATTTGCTTCGTGTTGTTTTATCCGGTATTGTCGGGACTTGTAGTGGATCGGTCGTATGCCGAGCATATGCTGAAATGGTTTCCGCAATGGCAGTTTTTCTAGAAGCACGCCGAATCCCTGTCTACACTCCATAACTGAAATGAGGGACCTCTATGCAGGAGAACATACGGTATTCCATTATCGTTCCTATGTTTAACGAGCAGGAAGTGATTGCGGAAACGTATCGAAGGCTTAAGCAGATCATGGATACGCTTCATGAGAGCTATGAGCTGCTGTTTGTCAATGACGGGAGCAAAGATCGGACAGCCGATATTGTGAGGGAGTTGTGCCGTGAGGATGCAAATGTGCGTCTTTTGAATTTTGCCCGCAATTTCGGCCATCAGGTTGCTATCACAGCAGGAATGGATCATGCGCAAGGCCAGGCCATCGTCGTCATTGATGCAGATCTGCAAGACCCTCCTGAGGTTATTTTGGAAATGATCGGCAAGTGGAAGCAGGGATACGACGTTGTGTACGGCAAACGGCTGGAGCGCAAGGGGGAAACCGCGTTTAAGAAATGGAGCGCTCATCTGTTCTACCGGCTGCTGAAATCAATGACAAGCGTTGATATCCCGGTGGATGCAGGCGATTTTCGCTTAATTGACCGCAAGGTCTGCGATGTCATGAAGTCTATGACGGAAAGAAACCGCTATGTGCGTGGCCTCGTCAGCTGGACCGGCTTTAAGCAGACCTTTGTGGAATATACGAGAGAGGAACGCTGGGCAGGGGTTACCAAATATCCGCTTCGCAAAATGCTCCGTTTCGCTATTGATGCCATCGCTTCTTTTTCCTATAAGCCGCTGAAGGCTGCGGCCTACTTGGGGTTTACTCTGTCTGCTGTAAGCTTTATTTATATCCTGATCGTGGTCTATCAAAAGCTGTTCACGGATACAACCATTACCGGCTGGGCTTCGACCGTGGCGATTAATTTGTTTTTTAACGGGATTATGCTGATCATCCTTGGGATTATGGGGGAATACATCGGGCGTATTTACGATGAAACGAAAGGGAGACCGCTGTATATTATTTGGGAACGGGCGGGGTACGAAGAGGAGCGTGAGCAAGAACGGAAGACCCGCTCGGAGCAAGAGGATCATCATGAAGCTATCCGATAAGTCCGTCCGAATGATCGGCCAACTGATGAAGTTTAATTTGATAGGAATCGTGAATACGGCCGTAGACCTCTCCGTCTTCCTGGTCCTGTATTCCGTATGCGGAATTTCGAGTTACGCAGCCCATAGTATCGCTTATTTGGCCGGTACACTGAACAGTTTTTATTGGAATCGGCGTTGGACCTTTCGACAGCAGGCAAGGAGCGGAACAGGCGGCAAAACATTTTTGCGATTCATCATACTAAACGGAATGACCCTGGCACTATCTACCCTGGGATTGGTACTGCTTACCCGATACGGGCATATGGACGCGGTGTGGGCCAAGCTTACTGTGACGGTTGGCACGATGGTGGTTAATTTCTGCGTGAGCCGGATGTGGGTCTTCACCCAAGTAACTGAGAGGAGGTGAGACAGAAGAAGGAAGGAACAGGTCTGTTCTTTCATTGGCTTCAAACGTAAGAAAGAGGCAGGAGATATTATTCATTGGGAGGTAAGTTATGAGTTTATTGAAAAGCTTCCGCTTTGGCAAAAGAAACGCAGCTCTCATCCTTTGTTTATCCCTCATGTTCTCACTATTCGTTATGTATCCTGCCAGCGCGGCTACCTTGTTCAGCGATAATTTCGATGACGGCAATTCAAACGGCTGGACGGCGACGACAGGGACATGGTCCGTCGTCCAAGACAACGGCAACTATGTTTATTATCAATCCAGCACGGATGAAGGGCGGACATCGGCAGGCAGCTCAACATGGACGGATTACAGCGTCGAAGCGAATGTCAAGATCGATAATTTCAACGGGTCCAACCGCACTTATGTGGCTGGCCGATATACCGATGGCAACAACTTTTATGCGGCATCTTTGTACAACAGCAGTGGAGGCACCTTGGAAATCCGTAAAAAAGTAAGCGGTTCCACTACGACTTTGGCGAGCAAAACGAACTTTAGCCTTGCGACAGGAACCTGGTACACCGTGAAGCTGGAGATGATCGGCTCCTCCATCAAAATGTACGTCAACGGCACACTGCAGCTGACTGCGACGGATACTAGCTTGATCAAAGGGGCTGTGGGTCTTGTAGCCTTCAAAACGGTTGCCAAATTTGATAATGTGACGGTTTCTGATAGTTCCTCTTCATCCTCTACACCAACGCCTACACCGACAGCAACTCCGACACCTACACCAAGTCCTACACCGACACCAGGTGCCAACAGCCAGTATAACCTTGCAGGCTTTTCTACAGGCAATACAGGGGGAGGTAACATTCCCGAAACCGATTCCCGATACAAAAAAGTGTATAATGCAACAGATCTTGCAGCTGCCCTCAAAAAAGGCTCCGGGGTCAAGGTTATTGAGATCATGAATGATTTAAATCTCGGGTGGAATGAAATTCCTGCCGCTGCTCAAGTCATGCCTTTTGTAGCCAATAATACGCCTTTGACTCACCCGGTTCTCCTTACAACAGGAGTCAGCAAAATCTATATCGACAGCTTCAACGGCTTGACGATCTTCTCCGCCAATGGAGCCAAAATCAAGCATGCTTCCTTTGACATCAAATACTGCTCCAACATCATCATCCGCAATCTGGAATTTGACGAGCTGTGGGAGTGGGATGAATCCACCAAAGGTAACTATGATAAAAACGACTGGGATTATGTAACGATTGAAGGCGCGACCTCCAAGGTATGGATCGACCACTGCACATTCAATAAAGCCTATGACGGTCTGGTGGATGTGAAAAAAGGCAGCATTGGCGTTACCATTTCCTGGTCTACCTTCAAAGGCGATGACCGCAGCTCCAACAGCTGGGTAACGCAGCAAATTAATGCCTTGGAAGCGAATATGTCAGCTTACCCTATGTACGCCTATCTGCGCGGCAGCTCTATTGGCCTCAGCAAGGCAGACATTATAGCTATAGCCGCTTCCCAAAAGAAAGGGCATCTTGTCGGCGCAACGGAGTTCGCTTCGGATAATGCCGATTTGCAAGTCACGCTGCACCATAATTATTATCAGGATATTCAGGACCGGATGCCTCGACTGAGAGGCGGCAATGCTCACGCGTACAATATTGTTATGGACAATGCAACTGCCTATGCGGCAAAGCAAAAAATTACTTCCGCCATGGAGTCGGCACTGTCTTCTAAAGGCTATCATTTCGGCGTGACGAGCAATGGAGCCATCTCCACCGAGAGTGGGGCCGTGCTGCTTGAGAAATCGCAAATCATCGACGTAGTCTCGCCCGTTCGCAATAATCAGGCAGATGCTTCCGATGCTAGCTATACAGGTAAAATCCGGGTTCTGGATACGATGTATTCTTTGAACGGTTCTTCCTTCAGAGGCAGCAGTGATACCGCCGGAAGTCCTTTAGCTCCCGTGCCCGCAGCGGTCAAAGCATTCTCCTGGAACGGCTTTACTTCGCTTCCTTACAGCTATACAACCGATGATCCTTCTACATTGAAAGCAAGACTCACTGCATCCAACGGGTCTGGAGCAGGTAAGCTGTCCTGGACGAAGACCAATTGGCAGTTAACGAGCTATTAAGCTCTACTTCATCAAAAAAAGAGGCCGTTCGCAGCAATTGGTTGCGGACGGCCTCTTTTTTTGGCAAATGCTAGTCTTAAGGAACTTTAACGACGAATGGAACCGTAAATACTTTCCCCTCATGCTGGAATTGTCCCCACATCTTATAAACACCGCTCTTCGGAAAGGTTGTCATGAATTTGGCATCGGGACCTGTCGCTTTTTCTTCCATAGGATGGACATGCAAATATTGCTCCGCATCCTCGCTTAAAATCACGACATGGCCGACAGCGCCCAAGTACTGCTGCAGATTGGTAATGGGCTTCTTGGATGGCGCATCTTTTATGGTGAAGGTCAAAGTGGTTTCTTTGCCGGCTTTCAGAGGATCGTAGGTCAGTGTAATTTCTTTGCCGTCGATTACCTTGGTCAACGTAGTATCCGGTTGAATTGCTTCGGGCTTGGGAGTCTCGCCTTGTACGGTCATCCACTGGCTCTTGGTCGCAGAGCTCTTGCCTGTCGGCACGAAATCGGCGAACAGCTTGTATTGGCCTCCAGCCGGGAACTGTGTCGTAATATCAAACGATCCTTTACCTTTATAATCCGGATGGATGTGGTTGAAATAAGACAAATCCTTGCTGACGACAATGAGATGCATCTTTTTCTCGTGACTCAGATCGAAGTTTTCAATAGCTTTATTGCCGCTATCTGTGATCTGAATTCCAATCGGAGTATCTTTCTTGGGCTGCGGCTTGTCTGGTGTAAGTGTGAAGGCCGCCTTCACGTCGTCGGATTTGGCTGCTTCGGCTCCATGCCCAACGTGGCTGCCTTGCTCTGATGAGCTCATATTCATTCCTTCATGCCTGTTGGAAGCGGGGGCTGATTTACCGCAAGCGGTTAACAATACCGCCGTTAATACGATGGCTGCAGCTGCTTTTTTCATTTAGGTTCCTCCTGAGAATTTTGCGAAGCAAAACTTGCTTCTTATTTTTCCTCATCGTCCACGATCATATAGTTTAGCTCAACGAAGGGAATCCTCCTTAGATTGCGGTTCGCAACGTATCTATAGTTATGCGTTGGATGAACTTGGAGAATTTTTCTTTTTTCTTGGCATTCTGCTGATAATACTCTATAAGCTTACGAACGACAGGAATCATCTGATCAGATGAGATATTGGACAAGAACAGCTCACCAACGGTTGCTTTAGTCGATTTGGGCTCACCGCCGACGTAGATATCATAAGCATCCCTCATCTTAATGATACCGATATCCTTCAGCAGCGGTTCACTCGTGCCAAGAGCACACCCGGCGTAACCGATTTTGAGCGGGCTTGGAGTAGGCAGGCCGGCAATAGCCTCATTCAGTGCATTGGCTATATCTAAACCCGCTTCCTCTGCTCCGCGGCAAAAATTACAGGCGATAAGGCTTTTCGTATAAAAGCCTGCAGGATAAATGAAGAGCCCCTGCTCCTTCAACTGCTGCTGTACCTCATCAATACGAGCTTCATCCATCTTCAGGTACAGCTGCTTGAAGGTCGTCAGCTCAATCTTGGCGTCATTTCCGACAATCGATCCCAGAACGGCCAGCTGTTCTGGCTTGAAAAGACTTCCTCCTACTTCAAAGCCGGGAGTGACGGCGAAGGTTTGAGTTGTCATAGGAATACCTCCTTTGAGTCTCAATAGAATGGTACCCCACTGGGGTACCAGAGTTGTTTAAAGCTTCGTTGGGGTTATTGCGTATCCGAATACTTCGTTCACTTACAATTTAACCCGCTGCAAGCGAAGTGCATTGAGCACAACCGATACGGAGCTGAGCGCCATTGCAGCGCCAGCTACCCATGGAGCAAGCAACCCTATGGCAGCGATGGGGATACCGAGCGAATTGTAAGCCAGTGCCCAGAACAAGTTCTGCTTTATATTAGCCATTGTTTTATTGCTCATAAGAATCGCATCCGGTATGCTGGTTAGTTCACCGCGCATTAACGTAACGTCAGCGGCTTCCATTGCAATGTCTGTGCCGGTACCGATAGCCAGACCAACATCTGCCGTAGCGAGAGCGGGTGCGTCGTTGATGCCGTCGCCCACCATGGCGACTTTCTTGCCTTCAGCTTGCAGCTTCTTGACTTCGTCCGCTTTGCCCTCGGGCAGGACCTCCGCCAGAACACGATGGATGCCGACCTGATCGGCAATGGCGCGGGCTGTCCGTTCATTATCGCCGGTAATCATGATGACCTCGATGCCCATTTGCTGCAGCCGCATGATGGCTTCACGCGATGTTTCCTTGATCGTGTCAGCTACGGCAACCAAACCAGCGAATTGCCCATTAATGGCGATCAGCATAGCGGTTTTTCCTGCAGATTCAAGCTGCTCCATCTCGACATGCAGTTGGCTATAATCCATGCTTTCACGGTCCATAAGCTTACGGGTACCGACCAGCACCTCTTTGCCAGTTACAACGGCACGGATGCCGTAGCCGGGAATTGCTTCGAACTGCTCCGGCTCGGCCAGCTCGATTCCTTTCTCACGGATCCCTTCAACGATGGCTTCCGCCAGCGGGTGCTCTGACGGTTTCTCCGCAGAACCTAACAGCTGCAGCACTTCACGCTCATCCATATCCAGAAGGCGCACATCGGTCAAAGCTGGCTTGCCTTTAGTTACAGTACCGGTTTTATCTAATACAATGGTTTGAACTTTGTGCATCGATTCCAGATGCTCTCCGCCTTTGAAGAGGATGCCGAATTCAGCGGCGCGGCCAGAGCCGGCCATAATCGAAGTCGGAGTAGCAAGGCCAAGAGCACATGGGCAAGCAATAACTAGGACGGCAATGGCTTTTTCCAATGCACTTGCAAAATCACCGGGTACAACCGCGAAGTACCAAACCAGGAAGACGACTAGAGCGATGCCTACGACGATAGGGACGAAAATGCCGGATATGCGGTCTGCTATCCGCTGGATCGGTGCTTTGGATCCTTGAGCGTCCTCCACGACCTTTATGATTTGTGCCAGCGCCGTTTCTTTGCCGACCTTGGTTGCTTTTACTTTCAGGCTCCCGTTTTTATTCACGGTTGCTCCGATCACGGCATCGCCTGCTTTTTTCTCGACAGGAAGGCTTTCGCCGGTCAGCATTGATTCATCGACAGCGGAAATTCCGTCCAGTACCTCGCCGTCGACAGGTATTTTCTCCCCCGGCTTAACGAGAACCACATCGCCTACGATAACATCCTCAACAGCGATGCTCAGCTCCTGACCGTCCCGAATGACTAACGCAGTTTTGGCTTGCAGGCCCATAAGCTTTTTGATAGCTTCGGAAGTACGGCCTTTAGCCAGCATCTCGAATAACTTGCCTAGCAAAATGAGTGTAATCAGAATTGCGCTTGTTTCGTAGTACATTTCCGGTGCGTGATGGCCGTTCGTTCCAAGAGCCCACTGGATAGTGAGATAAAGACTGTAAAAGTAAGCTGCCGAGGTTCCCAGCGCAACAAGAACGTCCATATTTGCGCTTTTATTGCGCAGTGCTTTGAAGGCACCGACATAGAACTGACTGCCAATAATAAATTGAACCGGAGTCGCTAATACTAGCTGAACCCATGGGTTCATGAGGAAATCAGGCAAGTAGATCCAGGAAGTAAACGAGAAGTGGCTGACCATAGCCCACAGCAATGGAAGTGATAATATCGCCGAAATCCACATCTTTCGCTTCTGGGCGGCAATTTCTTTGTGCTTATGGTCAATATCTGGGGTACCGTCCTGCTTCACACGAGCTTCATAGCCGATCTTTTTAACTCGATTGATCATATCATCAACGGTAACTTCAGCTGCCGAATATTCTACATGAGCGGTTTCGAGAGCAAAGTTAACAGTTGCTGAGCTGACGCCTGGGAGCTTGTTCAGCACCTTTTCGATTTTCGCCGCGCATGCCGCGCAGGTCATTCCGCTTAATTCGAAATCTACTTTTTCTTTTATCGTATCGTAGCCAAGGGCCTGAATCTTTTGTTCAAGACTGTCGAGGCTTACTTTGTTAGGATCAAAAGTAACGGAAGCTCTCTCCAGAGCAAAATTGACATTAGCTTCAGCCACGCCGTCCATTTTCTTCAACCCTTTTTCAATCCGGTTGGCACAGGCGGCACAAGTCATTCCCGATATTTGGAGGGTGGATTGATGCTGCTCTTGTTCTAGCATGGGGTACAACTCCTTTGTATATACCTATATGGGGTATATTTGTGTGAAAAAAAATAGGTGATGCTCCAATACGTATTATTTAATCTCGTAACCTTGATCTTCAATCGCGTTCTTGATGGAATCCAAGGATAGGATGGTTTCATCATATTCAATTGATACCGATTTGGCACCCAGATCTACACTGCCTTGTGCTCCAAGTTTCTTCAATGCTCCTTCAATCGATTGGACACAGTGTCCGCAAGACATCCCCGCTACGTTCAATGTCATATGTTTCATCATTATCTTCTCCTTCGACAGGTTATTTATTAATTTTGAAGTGAACTTGTTGTTTTGATACTTCCACTATAATATACCCCCATGGGGTATGTCAATGGGCGTGACGAAAATATTTCCAAAAGCAAAAAAACCTCCGCTTATAAGCGAAGGTCCAATTATAGGATGATGCATTCAGCTCTGTTGTGCTTTCAGTTTACTGATTTTAAAGCTTAGAAATACAAGGAAGAGAAGAAGGATGCCGCCTTGGAATGCTATTGCCCCGGAAATCGATATTCCTCTATCAACGGCTGCGTAATAAAGCCCTGAGCCTGCGAGCATCAAGCTGTTTTCAATCAGGTTTTGAACGGCGATTGTTTTACCGGCCCCTGTTATACGCAGACCTTCTTCCTGCAGCACTGTGTTCATGGGAACGATGAAGATACCTCCCATGCTGCCGACAGCTAGAAGCAGAATAATAGCGATTGGAGTACTGTGAATCCATGGGAACAAGAAGATCAGCGAAGCCATGATATAGCCGAAATGAACAGACTTGAAAAATTGCTTGAGCTGTACCAGCTTAGGAGCAAAGAAGGCCCCGGCAATAATACCTATCGAAGTTGTGGCCAGGATTAAGGATACTTGAACATCATCGGAACGAAAGCCGAGTGATGCTGGAATCCAGGCCAGGACGGCTGTCCGCAGAACGGCGGAGCTCATCCAGAAGGCGCCTGTACCTACTAGGGAAAATTGCGTCACCGGATTGCGGAACAATTGAGAAGCACTGTTGAAAAATTGTAAAGCTTCTTGAGTATATCGGATCGATCGATCACCATGCATTCTAGGAATCCGAAAGGTCATACAGAGCGATACGGCATATAAGGTAGCGCAGATAAGCGATGACCATAACGGAGAGACTGAAGCAACGATAGAGCCGCCGCCGCCGATACCAGTAAGAATGGCGAGAATGGTATAGGCCTCGATGCGGGAATTGGCTTTAAACAGCTCCTGTTCGTTAGCCGTCAGCTCCGGAAGTATGCCGTATTTGGCAGGGGAATAGACGACAGCGCCGATGCCTACTGTAAAATAACATAGCATGAGCATCACGATGCTGGAGGAATCTACGATAAGGAGCAAGGCAATTCCAAGTAATTTGAGGGCGTTTCCTGCCACCAGCACCAAGGCTTTGGGATACTTATCAGCGAAAGGGCCTACGAAAGGCGCCAGCAAGATGTAGGGAAGAAAGAAGGCCATGCTTACCAGAGCCAACGATTCGGCGGAAAAGCCGTTCCGTGTCAGTAATCCTGAAATGACCAATAGAGACATATTGTCAGCGAAAGCGGATAAGAATTGCGTTACATACAGCGCGTTCAGCGCTTTATGCATGGTTGGTTTGGTTGTGGACGCCTGAATTGTCGGATGGATGGGGTTCATTGTGTTCCGCTCCTTTTGGAATCGCAGAATCCGTATATTTTTTAAGCGCTACATAGTCGGTTTTACCACTGCCAAGCAGCGGAAGCTTATCAATCGTTTCCAAACGGGACGGGAGCAGCAGCGGTGTATAGCCCTTGGCTGCCATGCAGGACTTGAGTTCCTGAAGATGGTAGCCCGGCTTTGTCACATAAAGTACAATCCGTTCACCCTTGCGGACGTCCGCCGCGCTGACTGCAGCCAGAGACAACGTTGGATCTGCAAAGCAGGCTGCAGCTATCTCTTCGACAAGCTGGAGAGAGATCATCTCTCCGCCGATTTTGGCGAACCGCTTCAAACGTGCCTGAATCGTCATAAAGCCTTGTGCATCCAGCTCGACGATATCTCCGCAGTCGTACCACTCAGGGCACGGGACGAAGCCTTTGCCGTGAATCAGATACCCTTTCATCACGTTTGGTCCTTGAATAAGGAGACTCCCTCCGGATTCGATTCCGGCAACGGGCTCGACTTTGTATCGTAAGCCCGGAAGTATTCGGCCAACCGTACCCAGCTTCGAAGCAAGGGGAGAATTGATAGAAATGACCGGAGCGGCTTCCGTCGTCCCGTAGCCTTCCAATATCCGAATGCCGAATTTGCGGCTCCACAGTTCTCTTACCTCATCCTTGAGCTTCTCCGCTCCGGCAACGACGTAACGGACCGAATGAAAATCATAAGGATGCGCAGCCCTGCCATACCCGGCCAAGAAAGTGGATGTCCCGAACAGGATGGTTGCATTCCGGTCATACACGATTTCAGGGATAGCCCGGTAATGCAAGGGGCTTGGATACAAAATCACGGGCACGCCTGTAAGAAGCGGCAGCAGCGTCCCTACGGTGAGTCCGAAGCTGTGAAACATCGGCAGCGCATTGAACAAAATATCGGATGAGTTGAAATCGAATACGGTTTTGGCCTGCTGTATGTTGGCGTACAACTGCTCGTGCCCTAGTACGACACCCTTTGGCTTGCTCTCGCTGCCGGAGGTGAACAAGATCACATCGCGGCTTCCTGGAGCCGCCTTCTTGCCTGTTAATTGATCCAACAGGCCTGCAAGTTTATCGCTCCAGCCCACGGATGCTTTGACATCCTCCAGATAGATGAGGCGGCATTTATCGGCCAAGGCTGCGGTTGTTTGTTCCAGCTTCGCAGCTGCGATAAATTGACGGGAAGTGACAATAGTCTGTAATCCCGCAGTTTCACATGCATCGAGAAGACTTTGCTGCCCGGAGGAGAAATTCATCATAGCCGGAGTGATTCCTAGACGAAATAGAGCGAACAAAGCAATCGCATGACCGATTGAGTTTGGAAGCAGCACCCCGACCGTTTGCTGTTCCTTCAGCAGCGGATGGAGCTTGTGAGCGAAAATGTGGGAAGCTGTTATCAGCTTACCGTAAGTCATACGCTGCGAGAGATCCTCGCAGATAACGCTACGCTTCCCGTGAAGGGAGGCTTGGTGGAGCAGCTCGTCGAACAGGTTGACCTGCGGCTTCAATCTGCTTTGCAGCAGCTGTTCTTGCAGAGCTAACAGGATCGTGTAGGCTGCCTGCTCCTTCTGACGTTTCATAGTCAGGTTCGGCTGAGCCTCGATAACGAAGGCATCGCCGATTTGTATATCGATAACCGGGAACCAGACGGTTTTTATTTTACGTCCAATGTAGGAGAGCTTGGAGCGCTCTGCGCCGTTGATTGCGATGGGAACGAGCTGGGCTCCGGTTTTCAGTGCTATATAGGCGATACCGGTATATATTTTCATCAATCCGCTCGTCGTTGTAATGCGTCCTTCAGGGAATAGGACGAGCGGTACGCCGCTTTGTACGGTTTTAACCATAGTCCTTACGGAGTAGGGGTTTAACGGATCTACGGTAATATGCTTGCGCAGCTTGAGGGCAAGCCGGAATCGTTGAGCGATTTTGGTATTCACGACGAACGCGGCTTCTTCCGGAAGGTAAGCTGCTAGCAGGATGGCGTCCAAGAGCGATACATGGTTCGGCATCAAGATAGTGTGTTGGCTAAAGTCCAGCTTGTGCAGACCGGAAATTTTGAATTTAAAGCATAGGCGGAATATCATTTTCAGGATTGCGATAAGGATAGGCATCGGAATCGACTCCTCTTTTGTTGGACTGGCTCTTAATACCTGGTGCTAAGCTATATTTGTATTGTATACGCAGCTCACACAAAAGAAGAGTACTAACTTTATATAGTACCTTCCTGTTTATGGATAAGAGAACATACAAAATAACCGGCCTCGTCGTCAAAGATGCGGGCAAAGCCGGTTGCCAATGGAAGTGACAATATGCCTAGCGGGCGCTTACTGTAGGCTCCAAAATGGTCAAAGATGCAGTGATCGTGTTGAGATTGACCCTGGCTCCAATCGGTACGGCAGCTTTGTAGATGCCATGAGCCGAGGAAAGGTTGGTGATCAGGGGCTTGCCGAGTGGGACCATGACCTCGTTGATGAGGTCGTCATAAGTTTTGCCGTAGGATGTCACGCAGTTGGTGCATTCCCCCATAACAATGCCGACACAGTCGGCGAATTTGCCAGCCAGCTTCAGATGATTGATCATTCGGTACACCCGATTAATCTGTTCGTGCGTTTCCTCGAGAAACAAGATGCAGCCACGGGTATCGATCTCGTGGGGAGTTCCGAGAGTGTCTACAAGAGAAGTCAGATTTCCGCCTACGATACGTCCTGTTACGTTGCCCGGCACTTTAGGGATCAAGGGAATGCCAGGAGGATTTTGAATCAGCTTGGGATAGGTAGTGGATGAGATCAATCCGAAAAATTGATTGAAATTGTAAGGTGGCGTGTCCATGCGAAAATTGATCAGCATTAAACTGGAGAACGTCATTAGATCGCTGAACTGATACAGTGTGTTCAACAGCACGGTGACGTCGCTGTAGCCGGACACAATTTTCGGATTCAGAGAAATGGTACGATAGTCCAGATAAGGCAATATTCCTGCAATTCCAACCCCGCCTCTTGTAGGTAAAATCAGTCGCACCTGGGGGTTGATGAACATATTCATCAAATCGTATGCCCGCTGTTCGTCTGTTCCCGATAGAAATCCGCTATCTGCATAAACATAGTTGCCGAGAATAACCTGAAACCCCATATTTTTTAATATTGCTACCGCACTGTCAATTTCGGAGGCAGGAAGCGGGCTTCCAAGACTTACAACTCCTATCGTATCCCCAGGCTGCAACAGAGGCGGTTTTATAGCCATTCGAAAAACCTCCTTTAGTAGACATCTTGAATCCGGATCCTTTTCTATTTCTCACTGTTACAATATCTATGCTGCTTTATCGTGAATTAATAGTGTTATGGAGCATCATTAACCATATACGGAAATACAATGGAATTAACAGCAAATAAACGGTTATCCTGCAGCCCGGACACCTCATACGGGTTGAGAATGGAGGCTCTATGCAAATTCATGTCGTGCAGTCCGGGCAATCGCTTTATGTCATCTCCCATTCATATGGCGTTACTGTTGAATCGATTATCGAAGCTAACGAGCTATCGGCTCCAGGGAATTTGGTCGTAGGGCAAGCATTGGTTATTCCTATCGCGGGAATGTATTATTGGGTACAGCCGGGGGATAGTCTTCAGTCGATAGCCGTCAAGGTGGGCTTATCGGAGATGGCGATAGTGCAGGCGAATCATTTGGATTGGAATACACCTCTGCAAGCTGGCAGACGGCTCTATATTCCTCCAAGGCCGCGACGGAATGCGGAGATCAATGCCTATGTGGAGCCAAGAGGAGAGCATGTGTCCCCGGCACTTCATGAGGCTGCTAAGAAAGCTGCACCACATCTTACATATTTGGCACCCTTCAGCTTTCATATATTGAGGGACGGTACGTTAAAAGCGCCTCCTCTCAACGACTTTGCTACCATTGCCGCTCAACAAGGGGTTACGCTAATGATGGCTGTAACGAATCTAGAAAAGGGGCAGTTCAGCGCAGAGCTGGGGGAAGTTGTATTGAATGATGCTGTTGTTCAAGACCACTTGCTTGATAACGTAATCCGTACGGCAAAGGAGCTTCAGTTCCGCGATATTCATTTCGATATCGAGCATCTTCGTCCAACCGATAGGGAAGCTTATAATCGTTTTCTAAGGAAGGCAGCAGCAAGACTGCATGCGCAAGGGTTCTTAATGTCCACAGCGCTGGCGCCCAAAATAAGCGCAGCGCAGACCGGAGCATGGTATACGGCCCATGATTATAAGGTTCACGGGGAAGTGGCTGATTTCGTCATCATTATGACTTACGAATGGGGGTATAGCGGCGGTCCTCCCATGCCGGTCTCACCCTTGCCTTCCGTGCGCAGGGTACTCGAATACGCTATCACAGAAATGCCGGCCTCTAAAGTGATGATGGGGCAAAATCTGTACGGTTATGATTGGACGCTGCCTTATGTACCTGGCGGTCCATTTGCCAGAGCGCTAAGCCCTCAGCAAGCGATCGACCTGGCAAGAGAGCGTAGAGCAGGGATTCAATATGACCACGTCGCACAGGCGCCGCATTTTCAATATACCGGCGATGCAGGCAAGAGGCACATCGTTTGGTTTGAGGATGCGCGGTCGATTCAAGCCAAGTTTAATCTGGTCAAGGAGCTTGGGATCAGAGGTGTCAGCTATTGGAAATTGGGGCTCGCCTTCCCACAAAATTGGCTTCTCCTAGAGGACAATTTCCGGGTGGTCAAGCGCTGAGCGTAACAGCCAGTGAAAGAGCTTGTTATTGAACCGCTTCAGGCGTCTCCCTCAAACGATCTTGACTACATTTCTCAAAATACTCGGCATGTGCTACGGTCAGTAGTGTTCGATTCAACATTAAAAGCCCGGCTAAAGAGAGGATCTCTTTTTACCGGGCTTATCAATTATGCTTATAAATTACTATTATCTATGGAATGGTTTTTCTTCCTCCACCAGCGCAGGTCGGCACGCCATGATGCTTGAACGAGCTCAGCTAGTGACAGGAGCAGCAGCAGGCCGCTAAGCGATACAAGCACGGCAAGTGGAAGCGTCCATACTTGAGCAGGCTCCGCAAAGTAGGGGACAAGTGCAATTGTCAGAACGGGAGGCGCATTCAGCTTCAGCTTGCGAATGATTAGAATGGCGCACAGAGTAGATGCCAGAAAAGAAAACATGCCTGTATGGCTTAAATACAACGCTGAGCTGATCAACGATGCAACGGAGGCGCCGGCGATCATTTTACTGAAATCTTTTATGGAGAAGGTCCGGGTGATGAACAAATAGGAGAAAGCGCCCAGTGTCGGGTAAAAGATCATTTTAATATCCGGCACATGCCGGGAAATCCAGTAAATAAACATCAAGTACAAGCAGATGACCCATGTCTTCATATTCACGTCCGCAACGTCCTTTACCTTTATTCATGTAATAACATACATCGGATTAGCGAAAAGCCATCGTTCATCTTACTATGGGTCTTTGTCTTCGTCAATAGCGGATTCATTATCCCTGCTTTCGGTACTGTCCTGGGGGAACACCGACGATTCGCTTGAACATACGTATAAAATTAGAATAATCGTTAAATCCTGATAACTGGCAGGCAGCGGTAACGTTATGTCCTTCATACAGCAGCTTTTTGGCCTGTGCGATACGTTTAAGCAAAATGTACTCATGGATTGTACTCCCGATACTTCGGCGAAACAGCCGGCTTAAGTAATAGCGATTCATGAAAAATTGCTGCTCAAGTGCCTCCAAGGACAGATCGTGATCAAGATGATTATCAATAAAGTCGAGCACCGGCGCTAGCTTCTCCGGAACGAACGATGAAGGAAGCGGGGACTGATTATGCACAAAGGCACGGTTTAACAGCACCAGCAGCTCAATGGTATATGTAGAGAGCAGAATGTCAGAGCCGTCGGACGGCTGTTGGAATAAGGAATCCATCTTTTGGTATACGGCTAACAGCTCTTCCAATTGAGGAGGAAGCAGCTGAATCTTATTTTGTTCCCCCAGCGGACGGTTCGTAAAACAGTTGAGCAGGTCTAAAGTAAACGACGAAGTGAGCTGCCTTACCACTTCAGGGTCAAAATGAATGACGATATTTTCATAGGGTGCATCTGACTGCAACGTCGCTTTATGCAGCTCCCGATTATTCATAATCAACAGATCGCCATAGGCGAGCGGATAAACCTTTTTCTCAATAAAATAATGGACGTCTCCGCTAATAAAAAAGTAAATTTCGAAGCGGTCATGCAGATGGAAGTCCATTTTCGGAGGGTGCTCCGTACGCCTGTGACCGTATTGAATTCCTTTTATTTCATGAGCAATGCGCATGGTAGTGCACCTCCGGATAAAAAGTCAAAAAAAGCAATAAATACGGCAATTCATGCAATGAATTTGTTTTTATTATACCTCATTATAAAATGTGAATTAAAGCGTGTTTCATTATTTGGCACGCTACCATTAAGAAATCAGGTGAAAACGTGAAATCATTGGGAACAGCAATTATCGGGTGCGGTTCTATTTCAGGCGTCCATTTGAAAGCGATCGCAGGGTTGGAGCTGGCACAATTAAAGGCCGTTGTGGATGTTAACGAAAGCTTGGCTCAAAAAGTGGCTGCGGAGTACGGCTGCGATTATTACACCGACTACAAGGAAATGCTGAAGCGCGATGATATTCAAGTGGTTCATATTTGTACAGGCCACTATTTGCATGCTCCGATGACGGTGGATGCTTTAAAGGCGGGCAAGCATGTATTAACGGAGAAGCCGATGGCGGAGAATAAAGCTTCTGCCCAAACGATGCTGGATGCGGCTAAGGAAAGTAAGGATGTTCAACTGGGCGTTATTTTTCAAAACCGGTACAATCCGTCGTCCAAGCGCATGAAGCAGGCTGTTGAGTCCGGAGAATTCGGCAAGCTGCTGTGCATGAAGGGGATCGTCACCTGGTCTAGGGGACCTGCCTATTACGAAACCGAATGGAAGGGTAAATGGGCTACCGAAGGCGGCGGCGTTCTGATTAATCAGGCGATTCATACACTGGATCTGCTGCAATGGTTAGGTGGAGACATCGCTAGCATCAAGGGAAGTATCTCTAACGATTCCCTCGAAGGTGTTATTGAGGTGGAAGATTCTGCACACGCGTTTGTTCAGTTTAAGAACGATGTGAAGGCGGTATTCTACGCTACGAATGCTTACGGCAAAAGCACCCCTATCGAAGTTGAGCTGATCTTCGAGAATGCGGTATTGTCGCAGCGCGGGGATACGTTGTATCTGGAACAGGACGGTAAGCAGACCGTGTTGGCAGAGCCGGTTAAGAACGACTTGGGAGAGAAAGCTTATTGGGGCGTGAGTCATCAGTTCCAAATTCGTGATTTCTACGAGCATATATTAGAAGGCAAGCAGTTCTGGATCGATGGTCCTGAGGGCTACAAAGCGTTCAGACTTGTCATGGATATTTATGAATCATCCCGCATCGGGGAAAAAATCATATACAGCTAGAATTAGCAGCATTAATCAATCAACGAGCTGGCCGCTCTTGGACATTCCAAGGGCGGCTTTTATTTGTCTATGGCGCTAATTTTCACTGTCTGAAGACTGCTCCAATTTTTGTAACTCTAGCATTAGAAAAAAATGATAGAAGGACCTCTTCATTCATGGAGTCAAACTCTCAACTGACTTCATACCGTAATAGTACAAGCGCGAGAGGAGGGAAGAACATGTTGAACGATTACGTATTGGCTGTTTGCATTCTTCCATCCTACTTTTTTATAACGTTGACCGTCTCCCTGCTAGTCTTCATGAGCCTTTGCCTCTTATTGCATATTCGTGGATGCCGCGAACACTCCGAATACAGCGAAATGGAGCAGCTAAGACGAAGCGACCTGGAGCTGTCCAAGCGAATACAGCAATCGGTGTTGCCTAAGCCGGTACAAAACGCTTTTATCGTTATTAAAGGCCTGCACGTTCCTTCTGGACAAGTGTCGGGAGATACGTATATGTGGACGCTGCTGCAGGAGCACAGCGCGTGGATTATTTTGATGGACGTCATGGGACATGGAGTTTCCTCTTCCTTCGTGAGCATGTATATGCAAGCTTTTATGCAATCACTTCCTCCAAACCTTATGGACCCAAAGAAAATTATGAACCGATTGAATACGCGCCTGTGCGAGCTGATGCGGACCATAGCGGAGGAAGATGCTATGTACTGTACGGCTGTTTGTATAAGAGCGGACGCATTGCGTAAACGAGTGGAATATGTCAATGCGGGCCATCCGTACGGAATCATGCTGGGTGATGATGATAACCTATCCGAATTATCTTCTGGAGGTCTTACGTTAGGGATCGATGCCAAGGCGGTGTTTGTCAAAGCGGTGGTTCCCTATCGTAAAAAAGCACGCATCGTGCTGTTCACGGACGGATTATTTGAAGTATACGGTTCCTTGCCCGTCTCAACCGAGCTGCGAATGAAGCAACTGCTGCAAGCCTGCAGCCGTTCCGACACGGATTGTTTTATGGGCCGATTAGAGGGAGATCTGCAGCAGGCAGCAAACAAGCCCGACGATATTAGTGTTATCGTGTTGGATTTAAAGGATCAGACGATGAGGAGTGACAGCGATGGTGTTCATGGTACTTGAAAGTTATCCTTGCCAGCAATTCATAGATATGTCGGATGTGTTGATGGAGCAATTTCTGAAGGGTACGGGAGTGGCTCAATATCGCAAGCTATGCTTTGCCGTGCACGAGTTGGTTATCAATGCGGTCGAAGGTGCGCTTCGGTATCAAGCGGCGAAGAACAAAATCAGTGGCTGCAGGGGTCAGAAACGGTTGGATTGCACGCTATGGCTGAGAATGGAACTGGAGGAAGGGGAAATCGTTGTTACCATTTCAAATTACGCGGAGCTTGGAGTGTGCCAAGAGATACGAGGCAAGAGCAGCCTTAGCATGGAAGAGCTGCTCCTTGAAGAAAGAGGACGGGGGTTATTAATTGCCAAGCAATGGTCTGACCAAATCACATACGAACAGGATGAAGATGGTAAATTCACGATTCAATTAAGGAAAAAAGGAGATGTTGAGCATGAGCAAACAAGTATACGATCCGAACGGAAGCGGTGAGGGCTCATTCATCCATTTTAGCAGCAGACGGGTAGGGTCTTATCTCTATATTATAGCTACAGGTAAACTGACCTATGGATATGAGGGTAAAGCCAAGGAATGGCTGACCCGTGTAGTGAAGCCTGCTGAGGGCTATATTGTGGATCTGTCCGGATTGACTTTAATTGATAGTACGGGCTTAGGGGTACTGATTCATTTTTTGAAAACCTACTGTATCGGTAGCAGGCACATGGCCATCATTGTGAAGGATGAATTGATGAAGGAGTTGATTACGATAGCCAAGCTGCATATGCTGATGCCCATTTGCGATAGTATGCAGGAGGCTGTTCAGCGGTTGGAAGCACAATCCTTAAGGAAGGAGGACTCATAGGATGAACCATTTGCAATCGTTATCGGACAAAATGAGCAAGAAGGATCTCATTTATGGATTTATCATTGTCGATCTAACGATACTGCTCCTTGCTGTGGCGGTTTGGAAGTTCCATACCTCCCGTGAAGTCATCGATCAAATTTCTTTGGGGTCGGCTTTAACGACGATCCTGTTAGCTGTGGTGGCGATGGTGTATTCGTACATTCAAACTTTGGAGGCCTCCGCTCAAAATCGGATGGTTCAGCAAGCACTCGGCAAAATTAGCGAGAAGGTGGATGAATTTGGCAAGATGAAGGAGGAGCTGATTACATTGCGGCAGGATACGAGGACCTATAACGAGCACATATTGGAATCTCTGAATCGATTTGTGGAGGAGGGCGCGGATCATATCGATTCCATCTTCAAGGTGCTTCGTGAACGCGGCTTGGAGGTACCAGAGGAGGTGGAGAAAGATATTGCAGCGGCATACCGGGACAAGTTCAATAGTGAGCTTGCTGTCATCCGCTCCCGTTTCATCGAAAGCCAGGAGAAGCAATTGACAAGAGAACTGATTGCGTTAGTTCAAAACAATCTTCAAAGCGGTTACGAGGTAACACTGCTGGAGCTGGTCGATTTATTAGTATACAAGGGGGGTCGAATTTGAAGGCAAAGAGCTGATTGAAGCGTTGACTTCATTGGAGCAGCTGGGATTGTTGTCCATCATCCAGACGCAGAGAGGACGGTCTGTCAAAATTGTGTAAACAAGCGGATTGCCACACCTTCATCGTAAAAGATAAAAGCTCCGGCTCGTCCATTTGAATGGTAAAAGCGGGAGCTTTCACAGCTTTACTACTGTTGTTGAGGTTGGTGTTGTTCAAGCCGGCTGTAGAACTGAAGTACTTTTTCTTCATATTCCTTCGGATGAACCGCGTGACTTTTCACATGGTCCGCCCCGGATGGTTTCCACAACTCAAAACGGTCAGGATGCTTGGCCCACATCGTTTCACTGTTCGAATATGGAACCGAATGATCATCGGTGCTATGAATAAACAGAATAGGCCGAGGATAGACTCGATCAACCGCACTCAGACCGTCCACCTGATCCGGGTCAATCCCGGTCAACTGCGGTAAAATGCCAAGGATTAGCGGCGTGAACGGAAAATTCGGCAGGTGGGACCAGACAGGCAGGTTCTCCTTTAAATACCGGGTCAAATGATTAAAAGGGCTATCCGCTACAATACCCACTATGCTGGGCTCCTCCGCGGCTGCTATCAACGCAGTGGTCGCTCCCATAGAAAAACCATGCAGCGCAATGGTTCCAGGGTGGTTCGCGTTCATCCAATCGACAGCTCCGAGCAGATCGTACTTCTCCAAATAGCCTACGGACGTCACATCACCGCCGGACTCCCCGGAATTGCGGAAGTCGAACATGAGAACGTTGTAGCCCTGATCCACAAGCGTTTTGGACAGCTTCAATGCCTCAGCATCCGCTTGCAAGCGGTTTTTGCGATAGCCGTGGGCCATTATGATGTTCAGCTTAGCCGGCGACGACTCGCTCTCTAGAAACCAACCTTTTAGGGTTACGTCGTTCGTTCTGCTTTGGAACTCTACCTGCTCGAAGTGGATGCCGTGCGCCTCCGGAGTATCCTTCAGTGTATCACGCACAGGATGTGTCAGCTTCCAGCCGACATAGACAGAAACGCCGACACAGGCTATCAGAAGCAGGATGAGGATAGAGGCGCCCCATAATCCCTTGCGTTTGAAGCTGCTGCGAGGGCGCGGAGCTCTCGTTATAGCAGGAGTAGGTCGCATATGTACATTCCTTTCCAACCCCTTGGAACTTGCTTTAAATGAAGCTTTGCTTTCCTCCGGGCAATAAAATAGTGTTGCTTTCGCTAAGTAACTGCTCTCAAGCGCTATTGCAGGTACCATTATACGACAAGCTGCACGTAAACAACATCCATTTTATTAAAAGTTTACTTAAACCTATGGAACAGCCAGGACGCCGCGCAGCTCATAAGGAATAGAACAGCAGCCCACATAGGGGATGAGAGAGTCCACCAGAGTGGGATGGACATAAGCACAAGCATGACAAGATGAATGGTTAGACGCACGCTGCTGATGGACCGCTTCAAGAGTCCCTCCGGCAAAGGATAGATCCGGTGCCAAATATGAACCCGGTAATATCGCTTCAAATCCGACAGCTGCAGCGCTCCGAACAGCGCGAAGGCGATATAGGCAATAACGGATGCCCAATCACTGTGTAACGAAGCGAGAATAACGATTCCGAGTACTGTTAGTCTGAATGTAATCCCGAGCAGCTCCGAGCGAAGCCAAATAAGAGTGTACATATACAAATACGATGAGGATTGCCGGAACGGAATGAGCTGCAGCCATGCTTTGGGAATGCGAGTATTTCTCGCTTTGCCTTGCACCTGCGGCACATCAATAAACCAGTTCAGAAACCGGTACACACCGGAGCGGTGGCGTTTTTCCCAATCGATCAGCAGCATCCAATGGACAATATATTTGTTAGGCAATCGAAGCAGCCCAAGATAAAGGATAGACCCTACAGCCAGGAGAAGAATGCCATATGGCAGTTTCCATGTAAATATGGCGTAAGCGGATAGAGCTGCAAGTATCCAACGTAGAAGCACGAACCCTCTTCTTGCGCCAGGCTCCTGGAGCTGCAGCTCGGTCCATTTGCCGAACAGAAGTGCCCACTTGAATAGGAGCCAAACTACGAGGATGATGAAAAATTGAAGTCCGCCGGAAGCTGTCATTTTAGCGTAAAGAGGCCAGATTAGAAGCCACACTGCAATGACAACGGCCGTTTGAATGATCAGGGCCTTGCGCATAGCTGCTTGAAGATACTGGTTCATTCCACGTTCATGAGGCAGCAAAAATAGGATGTCAGCATCCTGCAGATAGGTACGTATTTTTCCCCCTGCAAGCGGAAAAAGCATAACGGCCGCACAAAGCAGTTCCCAAGGGAACGCTGGTGTCACCCATCCGAGAAACAAGCGATACGCAATCGAGAATAACAGGAAAACGGCAACTGAAGACATGATAACGCTTTGCAGAGCGTAATGGAGATAAGGCCGAATTTCTTTGAGAAACTCGGCAGCTCGGCGTTGATACAACACTTTCATATCCATCAGCGCGAACCGTCCCTTGTTACCAGGCTGCAGAATACATCGTCGAGCGGAGCGGAGGGCATTCCGGCTGCTGCTTGCAGCGTCTCTACCGTACCCGATACGATAAGCTTTCCTTGATGCATAACGAGAAATTGCTCGCAATACCGTTCAATCGTGGCTAAAATATGCGAGCTGATCAAGATGGCTGCGCCGCTCTGTTTGACGGACACCATTAATTCGAGCAAAGATCTCATGCTGAGTGGATCGAGGCCGAGGAACGGCTCGTCGATGATGTACAGCTCAGGCTGTACAAGGAAAGCGCACATGATCATCACCTTTTGACGCATTCCTTTGGATAAATGCGAAGCCATGCGGCCCGTCAGCGCATCCATCTGGAATTGTTCCAGCAGAGGCTGAATCCGCTGTTGATAAGAGTTTTTATCCAATCCGTAGGCTCGGGCAGTGAGCTCCAAATGCTCCTGAACCGTTAATTCCTCATATAATAACGGGCTCTCCGGAACATAAGCAAAGGTTTGTCGGTACTGTTCCTGCGATTCGGAGAGCTTTTTCCCCTTGAGACGAATTTCCCCATGATGAGGCTGCATAAGGCCAAGTATATGCTTGATGGTAGTGCTCTTGCCTGCGCCATTCAAGCCGATAAGTCCAACCATCTCTCCCGGTTGTACTTGGAATGTCAAATCATGCAGCACAGGCTGTTGTCGGCTGTAGCCGCCTGTTACGTGATCCACTTCTAGGATCGGTTTCATGCGATATCCTCCTTTAATAGGACTGTATCTTATTAGACTAGCTGAAATGGAGAAGCATTTCCAGTCGGAACTAATAACATGAGGATATTTATTGGTAATGGGTTAATAAAAACTAAATATAATCTTTACATTTCATGTCAGTTACCTGTGCTATTATGTTGGAGTACTTGATATTTATTATCTCGGGGGAGGATCTTTCATGAAAGGCAGCAAGACGAGCTTGACTGCGCTTCGTCTCTTTTTGGCAGCCAGTATGGTGATACCGAATGTAACACTGGCATCATCATCAGCCGCTTCCGCAGCACCTGCGGATACACAGGGACATTGGGCGCAAATGCAGTGGGATAATTGGAAGGATATGGATTTTATTCAAGGCTACGAGGATGGTTCCTTGCACCCTGATGCAACCATTTCCAGAGCAGAGTTTATTGCAATTATGAACCGGGTTTATGGATTTGAACGTAAAGCCGACATTTCGTTCACGGACGTTAAGTCCGGCGACTGGTTCTACGATGATATTGCCAAAGCCAAAGCGGCAGGATACATAACCGGCTATGAAGACGGTACTATCAAACCTAATGCTCCAATCACCCGTCAGGAAGTAGCGTTCATCATGGAAGCTCTAATGAAGTCTGGGAAGGATAAAATAGACCCGTCCCTTGCTTTTGACGATGAAAACACGATCTCCGCCTGGAGCAAGAAGGCTGTTCAAGCTGTCATTGCAGCAGGCTTAATGAACGGGTACCCGGATCATACGTTCCGTCCGGCCAACCCGATTACGCGCTCGGAGGCTGTTGTTACGGTAGACCGTTCCAAACAGATTTCGGCTGCTACCGTTCGATACGACAAAGCAGGGCAATTCACGCAAAATACAAGCGGAACCGTGATTATAGGGGCTGCGGATGTAGTGCTGCACGATATGGTTATTGATGGAAATCTGATTATTGCTGATGGTGTAGAGGAAGGCCAAGTCACTTTGCGAAATGTGACCGTGAAAGGTTCTACATTGATCAAAGGCGGCGGTCCGAACAGCGTTGTGCTTGAGAATTCTACTTTGGGCAAGGTAGATGTGCGGAAGAAGAGCGGAAATGTAAGAGTATTGGCTACAGGAACAACATCCGTTCAAAAGCTGCAAATGCTATCAGGCGGTAAGTTGGAGGATAAGAGCAAGGACGGCAAAGCATTCGGTCAAGTTTTGGTCGATAAAGCTGTACCTGCCCGTTCTACGATTTCTTTATCCGGTACGTTTGATCAAATTTCGGTACAAGCCTCTGATGTAACGGTGCAAATGGACGGCAAATACAACCGTTTGGCAACCGATGTGGCAGGGAAGCAAACGGTTGTCGTCATTAATGAAGGAAACGTAGATCAGTTGATGATCGGCGCCAACACGCGTGTGGAAATTCGCAAAGGTACAATAGAGAATTTGACAGTTCCCAAAGGAGCTGGACAAGTCACCATCGTTGCAGGTGAAGGTGTAGTCATCAGGAATCTGACCCTAGACGGACCGGCAACGGTTAACGGCAACGGGACGATCGTCAACGCGGTGGTGAACGCAAACAACGCTCAACTGGAAATGAAGCCGCAGAACGTAACGCTTGGCGATGGAGTAACGGTATCGATCGCAGGATCACCTACTTCAACAGGCTCCACCAGCGGCTCTGGAGGCGGCGGCGGAAGACACAACTCCGGCAGCGGTGTAGATCGTTTTGCTCCAGGGGCTCCTGCAGAACTGCAAGCCCAAGCTGGGGACGGCCAAGTTACATTGAATTGGAAAGCAAACACCGAGTCGGACTTGAAAGGCTACAACGTATACGTTAACGATGCGTTGAAAGCAACAGTAACGGCAGCAACCTATACGGTGGTTGGCCTGACTAATGGAACAGAGTATAAGTTCAGCGTCAGTGCTATAGATTTTAGCGGCAATGAGTCTGCGAAGACGGAGCTGACGGCTACGCCGAAAGCAGCGCAAGAGCCAGGAGACAAAACTCCACCGGCAGTACCGACAGGCTTGCAAGCGCAAGCGGGAGACGCTCAAGTCGGCTTAAGCTGGAAAGCGAACAGCGAAGCAGATTTGAAAGGCTACAACGTATACGTTAACGATGCGTTGAAAGCAACAGTAACAGCAACGACGTATGCAGTTATTGGCTTGACCAACGGAACCGAGTATAAGTTCAGCGTAAGCGCCGTGGATACAAACGGCAATGAGTCTGCGAAGACGGAGCTGACGGCTACGCCGAAGGCAGCACAGGAGCCAGGAGACACAACTCCACCGGCAGTACCGACAGGCCTGCAAGCGCAAGCGGGAGACGCACAAGTCAGCTTGAGCTGGAAAGCGAACAGTGATGCAGACTTCAAAGAATACAAAGTGTATGTGAACGATGTGCTGAAAACAACCCTGACGGCAACGACGTATGTGGTTGTTGGCTTGACGAACGGAACGGAGTATAAGTTCAGCGTAAGTGCTGTCGATATAAGCGGCAATGAGTCTGCGAAGACAGAGCTGACGGCTACGCCGAAGGCAGCGCAGGTGCCAGGAGATACTACGCCACCGGCAATACCAGCAGGCTTGCAAGCGCAAGCGGGAGATGCTCAAGTCAGCTTGAGCTGGACAGCAAACAGCGATGCAGACTTCAAAGAGTACAAAGTGTATGTGAACGACGTTCTGAAAACGACCTTGACGGGAACGACGTATGCGGTTGTTGGGTTGACGAACGGAACAGAGTACAAGTTCAGCGTTAGCGCCGTAGATACAAGCGGCAATGAATCTGCGAAGACGGAGCTGAAGGCTACACCGAAGGCAGCGCAAGCTACACCGGCTGTACCAACAGGCTTGCAAGCGCAAGTAGGAGACGGTCAAATCAGCTTGAACTGGAAAGCGAACAGCGAAGCCGATTTCAAAGAATACAAAGTGTATGTGAACGATGTGCTGAAAACAACCCTGACGGCAACGACGTATGCGGTTGTTGGTTTGACCAACGGAACCGAGTACAAGTTAAGCGTAAGCGCCGTGAATTTGAACGGCATCGAATCTGCGAAGACCGAGCTGACGGCTGTACCGGTGCAAGGCTCCAAGACCGTTGCGGAAGTTCGCCAGCTGCCTGACAATACGCTTAATGTCAAAACAACCGGTATCGTGACGACAGCTCCTTTGAGCACTAATAAAAGCTTTTATATGCAGGATTCGACTGGTGGAATTCTCGTGTTCACACCTACGACTACCGATACGATCTCGATAGGGGATCAAGTAGAGGTTGTCGGTAAGAAGACGACATTCTCTGGCGAGATTGAATTCGATAAAGGCGCAGTAGTGAAGAAGCTTGCTGCAAGCAAGGTGCCTGCGCCGGTTGAAACAAGCTTGGATCGCAATGAATTGCTATCCAAACAAGGCCAGCTGGTTATCGTGAAAGATATTACGGTTTCCGATATGGCAGCTGATGCGAAATTTACAATGAACAAAGACGGCCAAGCCTTTGAAGCATTCTTGACCAAGTACAGCGTGAAGTCCGGAAACTTGGCTAACGGAAATGTTATCAATGTAGTCGGAATTGTGGGTATTTACTCTGGCAATCCGCAGATCTATCCTCGTTCTGAGCAAGATTTGGGCCTTGCGGATGATGTAGTCGTAGCCCGCGACAAGCAGGCTCTTGATTTGGGAGATACAAGTGCAGTAGTCGCCGATTTGACCCTTCCAACCGAAGGAGACAACGGCTCTGTTATCACTTGGACATCCAGTAATCCGGCAATCGTAGATGCAGCGGGGAAAGTGGTTCGTCCTGCTAAAGATCAACCAGCTGGACAAGCAATTTTGACGGCTACACTGACTAAAGGCGCAGTGACCGACACCAAAACCTTTACGCTTACAGTTCCGGCAATGGCATGGACCGATGCGGAAGCTGTAGCTGCGGTTAAAAATGCGCTAACCGTCTCCTATGACGGACAGCAGGATTCAGTCATGCTGCCTGTGATCGGAGACGAGCAGGTAACAATTTCCTGGGCTCTGGAGAATCAGGCACAAAGCACAATCGTGGACACTAGTACCGGTACGGTAAACCGTCAAGGCCTATTGGCGGATACGACCGTTAGATTGATCGCAACAATAAGCAGAAGCACTGCTTCCGATACGAAGATCGTAACCCTGACCGTACAAAAGGATGATATTGCTCCTACCATTACGGTGTTAACACAAGGAAATGTTATTGTTGGAAGCAAGGTTACTGCAAAAAGCAATGAGACAGGTACGTTGTATCTGGTTGCAGGAAGTGCTGCTCCGACCAGCAAGGCGGATCTCGACCAACTGGTTAACGGACATTCAGCTCAATCTTCTGTGGTATTAGCAGCAAATACGAATGTAGATATCGCAACAGATCTATTGGCTGAAGGCCTTTATAAAGTATACGCTGTGGATGCAGCAGGAAATGTGGGAGTTTCTTCGGTCTCAATTGCACTGCTTAACGCATCCAGCGTATTGTTTATTCCAACCGTCAATGCAGTGGATGACAGCATGACGACAGTTACGGGTATGACCAAAGCAGCGGCAAAAGTGACGGTGAAAATCGGCACTCAAGTGTTGGGCACTACGACTGCGGACAACAATGGCAGCTACAGCGTAGCGATTGCACCGCAATCTGCAGGGAAAGTACTTGAAGTGAGTGCGCAAAGCGGCATCGTGGTAAGCGATCCTGCGTACGCGCTTGTCTTCTCAGCTGCAACGGCTTCGGCACCTCAGCTGACACCGGATACGGTTACCAACTTAGTAGGCTCTCAGGTTCAAATGACGTTCCCGGACAATACAGCCTGGAGAGGCAAAATTACAAGTGTGAAAGTAGCAGGCAAAGCATTGAACAGCAGTCAGTACACAGTAAGCCAAGGCAAGCTGACTATTAACGCAACAGCTTTCCCTGTTGAAGGAAGCTACAGCGTTGTTGTCAATGCAACAGGCTATAAGTATGCCACGGCATTGCAGGTTGTACGGCCGAATGTGGTGCTGCCTCCGCTTGCAGCTCCAACCGGTATTGTTGTTAATGGAACTTCGGTACAGTGGAACATGGTACCTCTTGCCAGCAAATATACAGTAACCATTTACTCTGCAGGGAATGCAGTTAAGTCGGTAGATACCATTGTTCCAATGATTGATCTGTCTGTACAAAACTTGCTGACTGGCAGCTATACGGTTAAGGTGAAGGCGTCTGCGAACAATGTCGGCTTCTCGGATTCAGTGGATTCTGTAGAATCGGGCAGCGTTACGATCACGAACAACCAGCCTCCTGTATTTGCAGCATCCTATCCGGTTGCAGGCCAGGTAGGTCAGACGACAGCGGATGTCAAAGTGAAGGCTAATAAGACCGGAATCGTTTATTATGCAGTAGTTGCAGATGGAGCTCCAGCATTAACTGGTTCAGACGTTAAAACTAAGGCAACGAATTCAGATCCTTTGACAGGCAAAAGTAACATCACAGCAGACACAGAGATGACATTGCCGATTACAGGCTTAGCACCGCAAACAAGCTATGACGTTTACGTGGCGTTGGAAGATGCAGGAAATTTGATCCAACCGGTGGCGGCTAAATTGGATATTACGACGGCGGCTCCGGATGTAACAGCACCTGTCTTGACCATTTCCAATACGTCGGTAACTTCTTCGACGTACGGCTTTAATGCTCGCGCTAATGAAACGGGCAAAGTGTATTATGTTGTACTTTCCAGCGGAGCTGCTGCTCCATCGTCGGCACAAGTCAAAGCAGGCAAAGACGCAAGCGACGCGGCGGCTTTCAAAAATGGTTCTATCGATTTGACTGCTGCGAACACAGACGTACCTGTGACGATTTCTGGTTTGACAGCTGGAACCAACTATGATGTCTATGTGATTGCAGTGGACGCGGCTGGTAATCAGTCGGCGCCTACGAAGTTGATAGCAAAACCAGTGGTTTCGCAGGATAGAACTAATGTTATCCCGGTTCGGACGGGGGTATCTGGTTTTTCTGAATGGACGGATGCAAATATCCTTGGAACAACGTACCTGCAAATGACCAAAAATACAGCGACAACAGTCACACCTTCCATGGACTTCAGTCAGTATAGCTCTATCCAACTTGATTTCAAAGCTAGAACATATGGTGGGGTAGATGCAACTAAAAACATCGTAAAAGTTTATATTTCCCAAGACAATGGAGCTACATGGAACTTAATCGATTCAAAAACACCTACTGGCACTACGCTGACTGCAGTAGCTACCATTGATCTAAGCACATACGGCTCTGCCAATACGAAGATTAAGTTTGCAACACCTGATTCAGATGGTACTAAAGGTGTAGGAATCGTTGATATTACCATTTCGGGAATCCATAAATAATCCTTTTATTAACCATCGCTCTCATACTTACGGAGGTGTAAATTTTGAAGCTCGCTAATAAATTGCTCAAGCTGGCTCTAGCTACAGCACTGCTTCTCCCGCCCTCATCCTTATGGATGGGCGGGAACCAGGCAGTACATGCGGAAAGCGCGCTCGATCCGGCGCCGGTCATTGCGGCGAAAGGAACGCCGAATGGCAAAAAGGTTTTGTTTGATAATACACATGCTCAGACCGCTGGAGCAGCGGATTGGGTCATTGACGGAGCATTTTCCGATTACGGTAACGCGCTTGCCAACATCGGATACTACGTTAAGGAATTGCGCAAAACGACACCTATTAATTATGATGACTTGAAAGATTACGATGTGTTCATCACAGCGGAAGCTAACGTTCCTTTTAAAACATACGAACAGGATGCCATGCTGGAATATGTGCAAAACGGCGGCAGCATTTTCTTTATCGCCGACCACTATAATGCAGACCGCAATAAAAACCGCTGGGACGGTTCCGAGTCGTTCAACGGCTATCGCCGCGGCGCCTGGGATAATCCAGCAAAAGGAATGAATGCGGAGGAAGCGGCTTCTCCGGCTATGAAAGATGTCAAAAGCTCCGACTGGCTGGGAACTAATTTTGGCGTACGGTTCAGATATAACGCGCTAGGTGATATTACAGCCAATAATATCGTATCAGAAGAACAAGCTTTTGGTATTACCAAAGGGGTTAAGGGCGTAGCTATGCACGCGGGTGCTACCATGGCTATTTTGGACCCGAAAAAAGCAAAAGGGATCGTGTATTTGCCGAACACCAGCACCAAATGGGCGAATGCCGTAGACCAAGGCGTGTATAATGGCGGCGGTATTGCGGAAGGACCGTTTGTCTCTGTTTCCAAAGTTGGAGCAGGTAAAGCAGCTTTCATTGGGGACTCTTCTCCGGTAGAAGATGCGACTCCAAAGTATAAACGTGAAGAGACAGGAGCAACAAAAACAACGTACGACGGCTTTAAAGAAGTAGATGACGGCGTATTGCTCGTTAATCTCGTAAACTGGCTGTCGACCAAAGAAAGCTATACATCCTTTGATCAAGTTGACGGCTTGCAGCTTGACCAGCCAACACAGCTGCTTGCGATTGAAAATCCGCAAACAAGCACAGAGCCTCAATCAGAGCCATGGGCGGCCCCTTCGGCAGGCTACAAATGGTACGATCCGACAACATATAAGGCAGGTTCTTATGGCTATACCGGTGGATCGACAGGAGGAGGAAATCCTGGCGGCGGAACGACGGATCCAGGTGCAGGCGCAGGAATTACGATGACGCATCTGGCTACGCTGACAGCAGGCCAAACCTTCCAAGTGACAGTTAAGGCTACAAGCTTGACTCCTAACAGTACCGTTACCCTCCAACTCGGAACTTATGTAACCGGGGGAACACAAGTGGGTAGAGTACAGAAGGATGATGGAACATGGCCGACCGACTATAACTACCATTCCTTTAACGTAACCGCAGATGCTAAAGGTGAAGCAACGAAGGTGCTGACCGTACAGATCAATTCGACTGCACCGGCCGGATCAGCGAAGATGAGGCTGAGAAAAGATAAAAGCACCGTTTATCAAGAGGACAACGTAACGATTCAATAAACCAGATCAAAAGACGTCTTATCCAGTACTACTGGGTAAGGCGTTTTGTTATTGTGCTTTGGATGACAAACTAAAGCTCATCATTCCCCGAAAAAGGAACGATGAGCTTATTTTACTTAATTTCGTAGCTTAAGCTTCAGTAACACCGGCCATTTTGCTGTTTTCGGAGTACACGCTGCCGCTGTCAGCTGCTGCTGAAGGCTCAGGGAGGCCGAATTGCTTCTCGCTCTTCGCAATGACAACGGTTGCCACACTGTTACCGATCAGATTCGTAATGGCTCTTGCTTCTGACATAAAGCGGTCAACGCCAAGCAATAACGCCATGCCTTCGATTGGAATGACATTGCCGGGAATAGCAGACAATGTAGCTGCCAAAGTAATGAAGCCAGATCCGGTTACACCAGCCGCACCTTTGGAGGTGAGCATCAGAATACCTAATACCGTCAATATTTGAACCCAAGTCAGCTCGATACCGTAAGCTTGTGCAATGAATAAAGCAGCCATAGACAAGTAGATTGACGTACCGTCCAAGTTGAAGGAATATCCGGTAGGTACAACAAGACCGACTACGGATTTGGAGCAGCCGTATTTTTCCAGGCGCTGCATTAAACGAGGAAGCGCCGATTCGGACGACGAAGTACCAAGTACAAGCAGGATCTCTTCTTTAATAAATTTTAACAAATTGAAAATGCTGAAGCCGTATATTTTTGCAATGGTGCCGAGTATGATAACAACGAACAGGAACATCGTAATGTACACAGAGCCCATCATTTTACCTAATGAGAATAGGGAACCAATGCCGAATTTACCGATAGTATAAGCCATCGCGCCGCCAGCAGCGAATGGGGAGAAGCGCATGATAATACCGACGAGACGGAAGAAAACATCATTTACCTTTTCAAAGAATACGGTTACAGTTTTGGCCTTGTCTCCCAATCCAGCCATAGCTAAACCAAATAATACTGAAAAGAACAGGACAGGAAGCATTTCACCTTTGGCTAAAGCTCCGACAGCGCTATCAGGAATGACACTGACAATGAAATCCATAAATCCGTGAGGTGTCTCTGCCGCTTGCTTCGCATACTTGGCGACATCCGCCGCATTTTTGCCTACGTTGCTGATATCCATTCCGGACCCCGGCTTGATAAGGTACATAACAGCGATACCGATAGCCATTGCAAACGTTGTCACAAGCTCGAAATAAATGAGCGCTTTGCCCCCCGATACGACCGATTTTCTTCATATCGCCCATATTGGCAAACCCGATGACGATGGTGAAGAAGACGATTGGAGCGATGATCATTTTGATCAGCTTGACGAAGATATCACCAAGTACTTTAAGTTGAACCCCGAAAGCCGGAAAAAATTGACCGATCAAAATCCCGATGACGATCGCGATCAACACTTGTACGGTCAGATTTTTAAAGTTGATTTTCATAGTACCCCTCTTTTCTGTTCTTAAGTGTGAATAACCCACTCATTATTAAAGATTCAGGCTGCTTAACAGGCTGGTGCTTCCGCTGTGTACCTTTGATTCCTTTCGTTAGTTTGTTCTTGTAGGCCTTATGATATCGCTTACAAAACAAAATGTGAATCATTTGACCATATTGGTACTTTTGGTCATTTTGGTCATACTACATGCATATGATATTAGTAATTGACATACCCTATGGGGGTATATTATAATCGAATTGAGAGGAGCGATCAGTATGCAAACTATAACGCTAAAAGTGGAAGGAATGTCTTGCAACCACTGTGTAAACTCTATAGAAGGCGCATTGAAAGAAATCGGAGCCAGTGGTAATGTCAGCCTGCCGAATAAATCGGTTACGATATCCTTTGATGAGAAGAAGCTGAGCGAAGCGGCGATAAAAGACGCTATTGAAGATCAAGGGTATGACGTTGTTAAATAACGATTTTTATAAAAAACGCAGGTTTGGGGGATAGCTCCTGAACCTGTGTTTTTTTGTTTCGGCGCAAGATATTTTGACTTTACAAATAAAAGCATTTGCGCTATGTTTGTAGTATCATCTCATTATTTAAAACTGAGTTTCATTAGATGAAATTATATGAGGGGTAGTGAGTAGATGGATATTAAAGAACAAGTGAAGGCTCAATTTGGAGCGAATGCTGCTAAGTATGTGGATAGTCCGCGTCATGCATCCGGTAATGACTTGAATATTTTGATGGAATGGGTGAAGTCGGAGCAGGCAGGGAAGGCGCTCGATATTGCAACCGGTGGAGGGCATTGTGCTCTTGCTGTAGCGGCTCATGTGCGTGAGGTGACAACACTGGATATGACTCCCGAGATGCTTCAAGAGGCGGAATCGTTTCTGACCGGAAAAGGCTGCACTAACGTAAATTATGTACAGGGTGACGCTGAAAATCTGCCTTTTGGGGATGAAGAATTCGATCTGGTCGTCTGCCGTATAGCGGCGCATCATTTCCCAGATGTGGAAAGGTTCATCGAGGAATCTTCACGTGTATTGAAAACCGGAGGCTGCTTCATTTTGATGGATAACATAGCACCCGAATCGGATATTCTCGATGCCCTTTATAATGATGTGGAAAAACGAAGAGACCCAAGCCACTTCCGTGCCTGGAAAAAGACGGAGTGGATGAGCAGGGTTGAATTAGCCGGTTTGCGTGTAGAGCAGCTGCTGCAAACAGGAAAGCCATTTGAGTTCGAGTCGTGGTGCACTCGCATGAATGTTCCCGTGCAGGTAAAGCAGCAGCTTGAGGCTGATATGCTCGGTTGGTCCGAAGAGAACCGAAAGCAGCTTAAGGTGCGGACAGAGAACGGCAAGCTGGTGGGCTTTGAAGGTAGCTTCATGATGCTTAAATCGAGAAAGGCTTAGATGACGGTTGTATAAGATTTGTCGAGTATTGCAAGAATAATACAACCTTCTCTTTTAACGTGAAGAGATCACATATTTATTGACAGGGCGGCCGACTCCGTATTGTAAATCAAGACGGACTTTGCCGCTCTTTTCCAAATATTCGAGATATCTACGAGCTGTTACGCGAGCAATACCAACTCCTTCGGCCACTTCTTCCGCAGAGAGAGGGCGAGACTGCTGAATGAGAAATTGAGCAATTTGCCTCATCGTAACGACTTGCAGTCCCTTGGGCAATTCCTCTGCTGCTGATTGCCAAGCTTCATTGTGAGGAGCAGACACACCAGATGCTGTGTTAGAAGCCTCAGTACCCTGCTGCTTTGACCGATGAAGCATACGGTCAAGCTCGCTCTGAGAGACGGGGCCGCTGTTCTCGAGAGCCAGCTTCATGCTACGGTAATGCTCCAAGGCTTGGCGAACCCGTTCAAATTTAAACGGTTTCATGATATAGTCTACGGCACCGTATTGAAGCATTCTTTGGATTGTTTTTTGGTCGTTGGCTGCGCTAATGACCATCACGTCTACTGGCAGCTGCTCCTGCCGGATTTGGGTCAGCGTTTCGATGCCGTCCTGCTGAGGCATGAAGATGTCCATGATGGCCAAATCCGGCTTCAGCTCCCGAATCCGTTCCATCCCTTCCACACCCGAGCCGGCTACTCCTACTACCGTGAAGCCATCGACCTGCTCCACGAATTGCCGGTTCACCTCTTGCACCATAAGGTCATCTTCGATTAACAGCACTTGAATCATTTTTTTCATTTGTTCATCTCCTAAGAGTTTTTCGAAGAAAAACTCACTTCGCTCGACAATCTGAGTTTCGAAGAAAAACTCACTTCATAAGCATAAGCTAAGAGTTTTCCTCAGGAAAACTCGGTTCTTTTTTTACCGGAGTCATAGGAAAAGAGATAAGGAAGCTCGTGCCCTCGCCAGGCACGGAATCGATATGGATCGTACCGCCGCCTTTTTGGACAATCCCCGCAATAAGATACAGACCGATGCCGCGGCCGCTCACGCCCTTCGTTGTGAAGCCTTGCTTGAATATGCTATCCCGGATGGCTGGGTCTATGCCTACTCCATTATCTTCAACAAGGATGGAAAGCACCTCGTTATCTTGCTCGATGCTGACAAAAATTCGCTTCTCCGAACGCTGCAGATGCTGCAGGGCATCAAAAGCATTTTCCAGCAAATTACCGACCAATATAACAAAATCATGATGATCCAACAGCTCGGGAAAATACTCCAGATGACTCTGCCGGTCAATCTCCACAATGATTCCGAGCTCGTTGCCGCGGCTGATTTTGCCAAGAAGCAGACCGGTCAGACTATCATTTTTGAACGTTTGGCTCAAGAAGCGGGTCAGCTCTTCCTTTTGCTCCGTAATTTCGAATAAATAGTTCAGCGCTTTTTCTTTGTTCCCAAGTTGAATTAATCCACCGATTGTGTGCAGTTTGTTCATATATTCATGATTTTGTACCCGCAGTGCGTCGACGAAAGCCCTAACGCCAGTGAGCTCTTCAGCAATGCGGGTGACCTCCGTGCGATCCTGAAAGATGGCTACGGCGCCAACCGTCTGTTCATTGACTTTAATGGGAACCCGGTTGCTCATAATGAGCGTAGTTCCGAAGAGCAGTTCCTGATGGTAAATGGGGTGGTTCAGCTCTAAAATTTCCGGTAGTCTCGTATCAGGCAGCACTTCTCGTATAGGCTTTCCTATGACGTCTCCCTCGATTTTCATAATGCTTTTCGCCTTATCATTGAAAATCGTGATAAGCTCGTCCTTGTCAATGGCTATTACCCCTTCGTGCATTGCGTGGAATGTTGCGGTCCGTTCCACTAGAATACGGGCGATTTCATGGGGCTCAAGCTCGAACATTTGCTTCTTAATATGCTGGGCAAGCTTCCATGACCACCAGATGCCGGACATAAGCGACAGCAGGACGATGACATAGGCTTGTCCGCTTAGGTTTAGCAGCACCTGCCCGATACTTGGCATAATCTGCCCGACCAGCACAACGCCGACCTGCACATGGTCGGCGTTCATCACCGGCACGAAAGCGCGCAGCGCCGTGCCAAGCTCTCCCTTTGCCTTGGACACATACGTGTGCTCGGCAAAGGCAGATCCTTCATCGGCACTCATCGAGACCGTGCCGATCTTGGCTTGAACCGGATGCGACAGCCGTACCCGGTTCATATCCATGACGACGACGTAGGTCACGTCGTTAATGATGCGAATGCGCTCTGCAGCCTCTTGAATGACACCGAGATTATCGCCGCTTGTTACTTCGGGCAGCTGCGCTACGGTTCGTGCCGTAACAAGGAGCCGTCGGCTTATTTCGGTCTCATTTAAGCTAATAATAGTACCTACGAGAATCGTACCGCCGATCATCAGCGAGAACAGCACAATACAGGATGAGAGAATGGCGATTTTGCCATTGATCTTTAGACGATGCAGCATGACGGCGTGAGGCTCCTCCCGACAATGTATACATTACATCATACAATACGAAGGAGGGTTAGATAAACCCGAGGTTTTGTTTCTGTCATTTCCGGTTTCCGGTCTTACCCGATTATTTGCTACCCTGCTGGCCGCCTGAGCTTCCTCCAGCTTTTCCCTCGCTCTTCCCATCAGATTCCCCTTCTTCTTGTGATGAACTGGATTTTTGGCTCGATTGCTGCAGCTTTTTAAGCTGCTCTTTATCTGCCTTTCTAAGCTTCTCTGCTTCTTCGTATTCATGCTGCTTGATTTGCTTATACATATTCATTTGTTCCTTGAGAGCAGAGTCTACCGAATTTTGCTGCTGTGTGCTCTGGGCTTTCTGATTTTTATTGCCAGAACTGCTCTGCTTTTTATTCCCGCAAGCGGATAGCTGGAGAATGATCATCAAGCAGAGCAGGAGAGATAGACTGTTTTTTAGTGCATGGAGAGTAGGCTTTTTCAAATAAAACACCCCTTTCGTTTACTTATTATGTAGGGTGTCCTAAACTTGGAAGTTCATTTATAGCCAAAATATTTTGATTTTTTGTATACATTTGAATACAATAAGAATAGAAACTGTATTTATGACGCTCATCAGGAGGGGTAACAACGTTATGGCGGAAACTTACCGCAAATCCAAAATTGAACATTATCTTGATCGATTGCTCGTTCGCAAGCAGGCGCTGATACGGCAGCTGGAGCTCAATGAGCTGGAGCAGTGCAAGGAATTTATCCGCGGGCAGCTGTCGGCAACGGACATGATTATTTGGGAGCTTGCGGTAGAGTTCGATTTGACCGACCAACTTATCGAAGGGGGAAAAGGGAATGTCAGCGAACGTTGCGCAAAAAAATCAGTCGGAGCCCACACTTCCACAGCACTCCAGGATCACTCGACTCAAACTAATTAGAAGAACCTTTTTCATGCTGCTGGGGGCAGCGTTAGTATCGGTAGGACTAGAAATATTTTTAGTGCCGAATAATATTATTGATGGCGGTGTCGTCGGGATATCCATTATTTTGTCCCATCTAACCGGACTTCCGCTCGGAATCTTTTTACTGCTTGTAAACTTGCCGTTTCTATTTCTCGGCTATAAGCAAATAGGTAAAACCTTTGCCATTTCCACCCTAATTAGTGTTTTAATCATGTCCATTGGGACATCGTTACTGCATCCGGTGCCACCCCTTACCATCGATCCATTGCTAGCCGCGGTGTTCGGAGGTATTATCGTTGGTATGGGAGTCGGGATGGTTATTCGTTCAGGCGGCTCACTTGACGGTACGGAAATTGTAGCTATTCTGCTTAACAAAAAATCCCCGTTTTCCGTTGGCGAAGTTGTTATGTTCTTCAACCTCTTTATTCTCGGAAGCGCAGGCTTCGTATTCGGCTGGGACCACGCTATGTACTCATTAATCGCTTATTACATCGCATATAAAATGATTGACATTACGATTGAAGGCTTTGACGAATCCAAATCGGTTTGGATTATCAGTGACAACTACAAAGCTATCGGAGATGCACTGCTCAGCCGTTTGGGCCGGGGAGTCACCTATTTGAACGGTGAAGGCGGGTTTTCCGGTGGTGAAAAGCGGGTTATATTTTGTATCATCACCCGTTTGGAGGAAGCTAAACTGAAATCGATTGTCGAGGATCACGACCCGAATGCGTTCTTGGCTATCGGCAATATTCATGACGTCAAGGGCGGCCGGTTTAAGAAAAAAGATATTCACTAGGCAGGAGCATCGGTCGCAACGTATTTTTCCGGAAAGCAGGAGTTCGCATCATGAAATCATATTTGGGTATCGCGCTGATGGTTATAGTAGGGATGGCTGCGGCGCTGTTGATAGGGTTTCATCCTATGCTATCGCAAGCTCCCACAAGCTATGATGATGAACAGGAAGGCTTCGATACGCAGATTGTGATCAAATTCAGTCATGTTGTAGCTGAGAATACTCCCAAAGGTTTAGCGGCTCAAGAGTTTGCGCGGCTGGTGAAAGAAAAGACGAATGATCGTGTGAAGGTGGAGGTTTATCCAAACGGGGTGCTTTATTCAGAGGTTGATGAAATTGATGCGCTGCAGCAGGGCAGTGTGCAGATGATCGCACCTTCTTTTCCCAATTTGTCGGAATTGGTTCCGTCTTGGATGGCCTTGGACTTACCGTTTGCTTTTCCTACGAATGAAGCGGTCCAGGAGGCGTTTGAGGGACCTATCGGTTCGACCTTGTTCGGGCAGTTGGAACGGGTTAATATGGTCGGCATGGCTTATTGGGGCAACGGGTTTAAACAGATCACGAGCAATAAAGGACCGATCATTCATCCGATCGACCTTAAGGGACAGCATTTTCGGACGATGCGCAGCAAGCTGTTGGACGCCGAATTTCGTTTGTTTGACATGCGGACGACAGAGATGCCGTTTAATCAGGTGTACCGAAGCTATGAGAACGGCACTGTGGATGGTGGCGAAAATTCGATCTCCAATATTTATACGAAGAAGTTTTATCAGGTTCAAAAGTATATGACCATTAGCAACCATGGTTATCTAGGGTATGCGGTCCTCATGAATCGGACGTTCTGGAAGAAGCTTCCGTACGATGTTCAGCTGCAAATTCAGGAAGCTATGAAGGCTACGACTCAGTGGGCCAATCAGAATGCCATTCTTATGAACCAAAAGCAGCTCGAGGACATCAAGAACGAATCGCGTATACAAATTTATACTCTGACGCCGGCGGAGCGCAAAGAGTGGTTGGATGCATGGGCCCCGATCTATTCCCAGTATGAATCCTACATCGGGACAGATATTATCAAGATGATTCGGCAGCTGCAGCAAAAGTATGGTTCGTGAAGTCGAGAAGGCTTTTAGTTTGATTAGGTTGATAAACGTCAGTCACATAGTGACTGGCGGTTTTTATATTCTATTGAAACTGTTCTGCTGCCACGGCTGTCAGAATATAAACTCGTTCAATGCTTGGCCTTCTTCTCCATTGGGTAAAGTTATAGAAATAGGAAGGGGAGGTGGACAAGCATGAACGAATTCGAAAAGGACGCTGACGGTGCGAAACAAAAGGGGAATCGCGACCATCCCGAACAATACCCGACGGAGAAGGAAAGTATATTTGATAAGTTCAAGAGTGAGCAAACGGTCGATCCCATACCCGTAGAGGATTTAAAGCAGCAAGTCCAGGAAGAGTCGGATAAAGAAGATACGAAGCACAGGTCATCGAGTGAGAATAAGTATAAGTAGCAAGTATTAGACAATAAGTGGGGCTGGTGAAAACCAGTCTCTTTTGTTTGTGCTTGATAATCTTTTGTCTACCATCCGTAATCTTCCCTTTACATAAGCTTTCCTTATGGATGTTATAAGCAGTTCTTGGTTGTATAATACGAACTTATGCGATATAGTACAACTAATTCTATATGAAAATACGTATTATTAAGGAAAGAACAGGGAGAGAGCGAATGCGCAGGTTAGAGGGGAAACGCATAGCCATAACCGGGCCGAGAAAGGCTGCGGAAATGAGCGTTATAGTAGAGAAGATGGGAGGCATTCCGCTCGTTCGTCCGGCGCAAGGTACAGTAGCGCTAGAGCAGGAGAAGGTAGAGGTACAGCTGAAGCGATTGCTTCAAGATGGCTGTGACTGGATTATTTTCACCACTGGAGTGGGGGCGGAATTGCTCTATCAATCAGCTGAGAAGATGGGTGCAGCGGAAGCGTTTGTTGAGTTCTTGCAGCAGAAGAATATCGCAGCTCGTGGCTACAAAACGGTAAAATATTTAAAAACGCTAGGCCTTACGCCGCGGGCCAGAGATGACGACGGTACGACGGACGGGATTGTCAGAGCGCTGCAGCCTTATGATTTGCGAGGACAGCGCGTCGCGCTTCAGCTTTATGGGGACCACGCGCCTCGGCTGGTTAAGTGGTTGGAGGCACAAGGTGCCGAATACTATGAAATACTACCTTATTTGCATGTGCCGCCAGAGCTAGATGTAGTGGATAAGCTGCTGAGTGAAATTGTACAGGGGGAAGTGGACGCAGTAACGTTCACAAGCACTCCGCAGGTACGCTTTCTGATGCGTTACGCCCGTGAGAAAGGCCTTGAGGATTCCATATTGGAAGCATTCAACGATCGTACTGTTGCTGTAGCTGTCGGGAAAGTAACAGCAGAGGCGCTCCGTGATGAAGGTGTAGAGCGGGTCGTCGCTCCCGAGGAAGAACGCATGGGCAGTATGATGGTTACTTTAGCACAATATTACGATCAGCCATAGTATTACGGCGTTTGGTTTGGTCAAAGCTATAGGGTATGGTATACTTTTCCTGAAAAGTTACCATATCTTTTTTTGCATTCTACCGCTAACGCGGTCGTTTATCCTCGTTTTGTAGCAGTGATAAGCGATTTCTTTTTTTGGAGGCCTAATGAATACCATGTCTGTAGTGCAGCTCCGCGATGTAACCAAACGAATAGGTTCGAAGACGATAGTCGATCATTTATCATTCGATGTTTTGCCAGGGGAAGTGTTTGGCTTTCTTGGACCTAATGGCGCTGGTAAAACAACGACCATTCGGATGATTGTCGGCCTGATGTCCCTTTCCGAAGGGGAAGTGCTAGTCAAAGGCCTGAGCATCAGAAAGCAGTTTGAAGAGGCTATGATGCATATAGGCGCCATTGTGGAAAATCCCGAATTTTATAAGTTTATGAGCGGTTATCAGAACTTGCAGCATTTTGCCCGCATGATCCCCGGGATTACAGAAGAAAGGCTGCAGGAAGTCATCTCACTGGTCAAGCTAGAGCATCGCATCAACGATAAAGTGAAAACCTATTCCCTTGGGATGAGGCAGCGATTGGGTGTGGCGCAAGCGATACTTCACCGTCCTTCCGTATTAATACTGGATGAACCGACGAATGGTTTAGATCCTGAAGGTATTCGAGAGCTTAGGGATTATTTGCGCCAGCTTTCGCAGCAGGAAGGCATCGCCGTTATTGTTTCAAGCCATCTGTTATCTGAAATGGAGCTGATGTGCGACCGGGTTGCTATTATCCAGAACGGAAAGCTATTGGACGTCCGATCGTTCAAGGATGCACAATCTGGACCTGGATTTCTGGAGGTCGTTCTGGAGGTGGATCGCGTGAATGCAGCGGCTGAAGCGACTGCCAGGCTATTCGGAGAGGTACAGATTCAGCGGAATGCGGCTAAAGCTCATGATACGGACAGCAAAGCGTTAAGCGGGGAGGAGTCACTCCCTGTGCAGGAGATCGGGACTTTGACGGTCCATTTGGACACGAGAGAGGATATTGCCAAGCTGAATGAGCATTTGGTTGCCTCCGGTATCCGTGTTTACGGAATCCGCACTCAGAACAAATCTCTCGAAGAACAGTTCTTGGAGGTTACAAGGGGGAATCAAATTGTCTAACTTTTTGAGTCTCGTTCAGAACGAGCAGATGAAAATATACAATCGGGTGCGCACATGGATTATGCTGGGGATCATTCTGATTTCTGCATTATCGATGGCGCTTATGTTGAAGTATGTCATTAAAGCCGGAATGACTCACGTATTTTCTTTTATGGCAATGTCGACGAGTATGAGCTGGCTAGTCTTTTTGTTCTCCGTTATTGTGGCGGGAGACATCGTCGCCTCCGAATTTACATGGGGAACGATCAAGCTGCTGCTTATCCGGCCAGCGACAAGGAGTAAGATATTAGCGGCCAAGTACGTGTCTGTGCTGCTCGTATTGACGGCATTCATGCTGTTTTTGCTGATTATTTCTTATTTTATAGGTTTGTTGTTCTTCGGTTTGAGTGGAGCGGTATCTGGTGCGGAATCGTTCCCGAGTATATTGCAATCCTACGGAATCAAGTGGATTGATCTATTGATGTATGTGACGCTGGCCTTCATGATCTCGGCTGCATTCCGCAGCAGCTCGCTCGCTATCGGATTATCGATCTGCTTAATGTTTACAGCGAATACAATCGTGCTTGTCCTTGCCCAGTTTAAATATACATGGGTCAAATATTTTTTGTTCGCCAACACGGATCTGTCGCCTTACCTGCTTGGAGGCAACCCTCCGATTGCAGGCATGACGTTAGGCTTCTCCGTCACTATGCTAGTTCTATACTGGATCTTGTTTTATGTCGTGTCATGGCTCTTGTTTACGAAAAGAGACGTGGCAGGCTGATTTAAAGCAATAAATGAATCAAAGACAGTCATGGCAAATAGCGCCCCCATAAAGTGCGCTCTGCCAGGCTGTTTTTTTGTGCATACATGTCGTTCCTGCTCTGAGGAAAAGAAAGGCTCCCCTGTTCCCACAAGCTGCTGCAAAAGCGATTTTTTTTCAATGTCATTTTTCTTGTTTTTTTTCTCTACTTATATAGTAAGATCTTCTTGAGGAGTACTGCCTTGTTCGTTTAATAGAGCATTCACTCTTTGCTCCAGCAATAAAGGATCGATCGGTTTGGTCAGATAGTCCTTGGCACCAAGCTTCATTCCTTTAAGAACCGTATCCTTACGAGCATCTCCAGTCAGAAGCAGGACAGGGATGGACTGTGTATCCGGATTGGATTTTAATTTGGTTAATGCGTCAAGCCCGTCCATTCCCGGCATATTAATATCCAGTAAAATTAAATCATAGTTAGTGATCCGCGATAGGATGGATAAAAATTCGTTGGCTGTTGAATAGGAAGTTACCTCGTATCGATCTTCGAAAATTTGTTTCACCAACAGGCAGAACGGGGAGCTGTCGTCAACTAATGCGATTTGTTTTGTCATCTATCGTTGTCACTTCCTTATATATATTGAGGAGCTGATGGTATTGTCGAACCCTGATCATGAAAGAATGCAGCGTATATTGTCCAAAACCAAAGAACTGTTCCTTCAGGATGCCTTTTCAAGAACCGAGGCATTGAAGACGGATATGGCCTTATGGGAACAAAAAGCGATGCTGCATCAAGAGCTCGGAGACCGTGTATACGTCTATGCCCATTCGCTAAAAGGACTAGCCTATACGGTAGGCTGCCACGAAGTGCATCGTATCAGTGAGCTGGTGGACTCCTATAGTATACAGCATAGCGGGGCCTGGACTGAACAGTTAATTGAAGAGTTACTGGTCCAGGTGAAGGAGCTGTTCATTGAATTGGAAAGCGAGTGGCGGAACAGGGGCGTGGTGACTGAGGGCACTGCATGATTCTGGACAAAGTCATTTGGGTGTCGGTGCTTACTCTTATCATTCATGCGGTGGAAACTTTGTCCTACAGCATTCGGCTGGCAGGGGTCCGGACAGGCAAGCTGGCGGTCGCCTTATCTTTAACGGGAATGATCGTGCTGCTGTCACGAACCTCCAATCTTGTTCAAGGCCCTATGATGGGGGGGGTTATCGATCAGGCCAAGCGAGATCCGGGCATCTCTCTGGAAGGTCAGATGCACATTATGATAGCCGGAGCCTCACTTGGTACCCTTCTTGCCATTCTCTTATTTCCTACAGCGGTTCGAATAGCGGTCAAGCTGATTGCACGGCTCGAAGTTACGGGTTCATTACCCCGCCTTGTGCTTGATTCCGTCTCCATCCGCAGCCTCAAGTACGCCGGAAGCCAGTTCAAGCTGCCGACTTGGGCCATGATTTCGCGTCTTCGCGTCGGCGGCGTACCTAAGCGGCTGTTGCTGCTGAATATGTTTGTAACCGGATTTTATACTGTCGGGGTTTTATCGGCTTTGTACGCTTCGTTCCTTACACCTGGACATAGCACGGCTGCTTCCATGTCGTCCGGCCTGGTTAACGGGGTTGCCACTATTTTGATGACCTTATTGGTCGATCCACAGGTAGCTCTGCTTACCGATAGGGCAATGAGTGGCAAGGCGAGCATGGCTTCAATCAACAAAATGTATGGTTGGCTTATGTTTTCACGGTTCTGTGGAACATGGCTTGCCCAACTGCTGCTCGTTCCCTGTACGATGCTCATTCAGTGGATGGTCCCGCTGTTTTCTTGACTAAGTCGTAAGTCCTAGCATGCGCTGATCCTGATCTTCAGGAGAGGCGTATTTTTTAACCTTCTTTGGGAAAAATGAGCAGAGATTATTGAGGAAATATATAGATTCATTTCGAAAAAAGGAATATCGGCTTTCATGTCGAATGTATCGAATGTTAGTCATTTTATACTAGAGGAGAAACGCCTATCCCATGATTGAATTTCAAAATGTTTCCAAAGTTTATCCCAATGGTACCGTAGGTTTAAAGAACATTAACCTAAAAATCCAACCGGGTGATTTCGTTGTTATTGTAGGTTTGTCAGGAGCTGGGAAATCGACGTTGTTGCGTTCTATGAACCGCTTGCATGAAATTACCGACGGTCAAATTTTGATAGACGGCAAGTCGATTACGGCAGCCCGTGGAGCGGAGCTTCGTCGTATGCGTCGTGATATCGGGATGATCTTTCAAAGTTTTAACCTTGTCAAACGGGTTTCCGTATTGCGCAATGTGCTCTCAGGGCGGGTAGGGTACCATTCCACCCTAAGAACCATTCTGGGTATGTTTCCAAAAGAAGACATTGAACTCTCACTCAAAGCCTTGGAACGGGTAAATATCCGTGAAAAAGCGTATGCCCGTGCGGATGAGCTTTCCGGTGGACAGCAGCAGCGTGTATCGATTGCCCGTGCGTTGGCACAAGAAGCCAAAATTATTTTGGCTGACGAACCGGTTGCTTCTCTTGACCCACTGACGACCCGTCAAGTTATGGATGACTTAAGACGGATTAATCAGGAGCTCGGCATTACCACTATTGTTAACCTTCACTTTATTGACTTGGCGAGAGAGTATGCAACTCGAATTATCGGCTTACGTGCAGGGGAAGTCGTTTTTGACGGCCCGGTTGAGGAAGCTACTGATGAGAAATTCTCAGAAATCTACGGCCGCGCGATCAAGAAAGACGAGCTGCTGGGGGTGGAAGGCTGATGACGTCATCCGGACGCGGCAAACAGCTTCAAAAGCCTTCGTCTTTGAAGCCTGCCCTTTCTGTCATTTTCGTCCTGCTGCTTTTGTTTGGAAGTGCAATTAGAACGGATGCTTCTCTCGTAGAGCTTATCGAAGGGTTCCCTGAGATGGGCAAGCTGTTTCAGGATATGTACCCGCCGAATTGGAGCTACTTAAGCACGGTGGTAGATCCTATGCTCGAAACGATCCGAATGGCTATCATCGGAACGGTGGTAGGTTCGATTCTGTCCATTCCCGTTTCATTTTTGGCTGCTCGTAATGTGACTCAAATCCCCGTGTTGAGTGCGCTGTCTCGGTTTATTTTGAACCTGGTGCGTACGATTCCTGACCTTATGTATGCAGGCGTATTCGCTGCAATTGTAGGCTATGGGATGCTGGCGGGAACGATTGCCCTTGCCTTTTTCTCTTTCGGGCTCGTGTCCAAGCTGACTTATGAATCGATTGAATCCATTGATCCTGGTCCGCTGGAAGCTATGACGGCTGTCGGCGCGAATAAGCTGCAATGGATTAACTTTGGGGTTATTCCGCAAGTCATGGCTCAATTTGCCGCTTACGTTTTGTATACTTTCGAAGTCAATGTGCGTGCCGCTGCTATCTTGGGTTTTGTCGGGGCAGGCGGTATCGGGCTGATTCTGCAAAGAACATTGGACCGTCTCCGTTATGATCAGGCGGCAACGATCATTTTGGTTACGCTAGTGGTCGTGCTTGTCATTGATTATATAAGTACTAAGTTACGGGAGAAACTGTTATGATGAATACGGAAAAAAAGAACATTGGCGCTCGAATTCGTCTTTGGTCCGTTTGGATCGTTGTCATTATTATTTTGGTTTGGGCATTCAAGGGAATTGAGTTTACGGGGATTAAGGAAACGGCTGGTCAAGTATCGAGGGCGATCTTCAGAGGCATATTCCACCCGGATTGGGGCTATGTGTATTTACCTGAAGGAGAGGACTTGCTCCGTGGTCTGCTAGATACAGTAGCTATTGCTATCTTGGGTACCTTCATTTCAGCAGTGCTCTGTATTCCTTTTGCTTTCTGGGCAGCGACTGCCAAAGGCAAATCGCGCTGGGCAACCGGCACCGGGAAATTTATGCTTAGCTTAATTCGTACGTTTCCTGAAGTTGTTATGGCCATCATCTTTATTAAAGCTGTAGGCCCGGGTTCTTACGCCGGTGCGCTCGCACTAGGGGTCCATTCTATCGGGATGCTCGGTAAGCTGTATTCGGAAGCTATCGAGAATCTGGACAAAGGACCGCAAGAAGCTCTTGTAGCTTGTGGAGCCAACAAGCTTCAGACTTTGTGGTTTGCTGTCATTCCACAGGTGCTTCCAGACTTTTTCTCCTTTGCCTTGTACCGGTTCGAAATTAATATTCGTTCCGCAGCCATCTTGGGGGTTATCGGTGCGGGGGGTATCGGTACGCCGCTTATCTTCGCATTGGAAGCTCGCAGTTGGTCGCGGGTAGGTATTATCCTGCTAGGCGTTATTGTTATGGTTACCGTGATCGATATTATTTCCGGCTATATCCGCAGAAAACTGGTGTAACAGCAGGTTGAATAATAGAAAACAAAGGAGTTAAGTGCTACAAAGCGCTTAACTCCTTTGTTTTTTTCGTCTATTCTTCAGCAGATGGATGGGCAAGTAGAGGCCTCATGACCTTTAACTGTATGAGGATAAACCTCTATCGAGGTCTCTCAAAGATGAGCGACTTTAAAGTTTTGCTTGAGCAAAACTTGCTTCGTAAGCGGGGAAGGTTTATTCGCCAATCCGAATGTTGTTCATACGCGCTTTAGCGCTGTAAAGAACTTAAACATTCTGATGTGGTAAAAAAAGAGGTGTCCCGCAGCCATGTTCATGGCTTTGGGGACACCCTTGTTTGCTGGATTACTTACCGCCCATTTGCTTGTTAGCATCACGAACGACATCGAATTTCTTATCGTCGGAAACTGTGTAACCGCGGTGGGAGTATACTTCATAAATGATTTGTTGACCTTGTGGATCTTTACCGATAGCGATGAAAGCATCAGCAATCTTTTTGCGCCATTCCGGATCCATATCATTACGAACGCTGATAGTATCGTTTGGAATTGGAGCTGTGAAGAACAATACGCGTGTTTTGGAGAATACATCTGGAATATCCTTCATAACCGTTGTACGAGCATCTTGGAAAATAGCTGCTGCATCAACTTCGTTGTTCAGAACAGCCAGAACGCCTTTATCGTGACCTTTTACTACAATACCTTTTACATCTTTATCAGGGTCGATCTTGTTTTTCTTAAGCTCAAGACCTGGGTAGATGTAACCAGCGGAGGAAGTAACGTCCTGCCAAGCTACTTTTTTATCTTTCAAATCTGCAATTGTTTTGATCGGAGAATCGTTTTTCACGATAATCATCGATTTGTAGGAATCAACAAGCTTGGATTTGTCTTCTTGACCCGTAGCATCGTCAACGCCATAACGTTGTGCTTGAAGCAGTAAATCAGCTGCTTTCTTCTCGTCATGAGCTAACACGTAGCCAGTTGGAGGAAGAAAACCGATATCTACTTTTTTGGATGCCATAGCTTCGATAATTGTGTTGTAGTTAGTGGAGATCGAAACTTTAACCGGAATACCGAGCTTGTCTCCCAGCAATTTTTCAAGCGGCTTAGCTTTTGCTTCCAATGTTTCAGCACTTTGGGAAGGAACGAACTGTACAGTTAGTTCTTTAGGAACATAACCTTTAGCTGGTGTTTCTTGTTTCCCTTTGTCTGCTGGTGCTGGTGTTGCTGGTGAAGCTTCTTTCTTAGCACAGCCTGCCGCGATACCTGCGGATAGCAGAAGTGATAAGCTAATTGCTGCTACTCTTTTAAACATTTTTTTTGACCTCCCGTTAATTATGGAATTGAATCCATCATCTACTATAGCATAATATGCCCAGATCTACAGTAAAAAAATTGTTAAGAAAGTACCGTTCGAGCCAAAAAATTGTTAAAATAGGTCGTAATGAAATGAAGTCCCACGCTATGGACAAAGTGAAAACACTTCCATCTTTTAAAAGTAGGGATTTTTTGATATTTACCCTTATTTTTACAATTGAATAAGGCATGATAATAGGAAAAAACTAGATAAACGGAGTTGATTGTATCCCATGTCAAACGAACAAACCTGCATAGTAACTATTTTGGAAACAAGTGATCTTCACGGGGCTTTGCTCCCTATTCAATACGCCAACAATCAGCCTACTTCATTCGGCTTGGCGAAGATTGCCTCATTGATTGAGAAGGAGCGTAAGAGCGGAGGGCATGTCATTTACATAGACAATGGGGACTTGATTCAAGGAACACCGCTTGCCTATCACCATGCCAAGCTGAACGGAGATGCTCCTAATCCGATGATTAGCTGTATGAATGCTATTGGCTGCGATGCCGCGGTTATGGGAAATCATGAGTTTAATTACGGTCTTGAGCTGCTTCAAAAGGCAGTTAGTGAGTCGAAATTTCCTTGGTTGAGCGCAAATATTGTTAATGCTAAGAGTGGTGAACCCTTTTTCGGAAAGCCATACCGGATTATTGAACTTCCTGAGGGCGTTCGTATTGCGGTATTAGGGATTACTACCCATTACATTCCAAATTGGGAAAAGCCAGAGCATATTGCAGGCCTGCACTTTGAGGATGCACTCGAAGCTGCCGATAAATGGGTGGCGAGAATTCGTCATGAAGAACAACCCGATGTCATGGTCGTTTCCTATCATGGTGGGTTCGAACGGAATATGGCAACAGGGGAACCGACAGAGCCTCTTACGGGGGAGAATGAGGGCTATGCCATTTGTCAAAATGTCAAAGGTATTGACGTTCTGCTGACCGGACATCAGCATCGCACGATTGCGGATTGCAAAATCAACGGAGTGACGGTTGTTCAGCCTGGAAGCCAAGGAACGAATTTGGGCAAGGTACAAATTCATTTGGTTAAGCGGGATGGGCAATGGGTCATTACAGATGCTTTATCGGAGCTGCTGTCACCTGAAGGTGTAGAGGCGAATACTACTTTGTTGGAGCTTGTCGCACCTCATGAAGAGCTGACACAAGAATGGCTGGACCGTCCTATCGGCAAGCTGCTTGGCGACATGAGAGTGACCGACCACATGGGTGTGCGCATCAAAGAGCATCCGCTCATCGAGTTTATTAATAAAGTGCAAATAGATTTATCCGGTGCCCCAATCTCCAATACGGCCTTGTTCGATAATATAGCTCCAGGCTTCCCGCCGGATATCACGATGCGAGACATCGTTTCGAACTATATTTATCCGAATACGCTTCAGGTGATTAGAATTAGCGGCCAAGATATTAAGGATGCGCTTGAACGCTCGGCTTCTTATTTTGACTTGTACGATGGGGAGTCAGTCAAGGTGAATCCTGCTTTCAGCGACCCTAAGCCGCAGCATTATAACTATGACATGTGGGAAGGTATTGAGTATAAGCTGAACATTTCTCGTCCTGAAGGACAACGAGTCGTCCTGCTGCAATATCAAGGGCAACCTCTTGATTTGGCTGCTGAATATGATGTCGTTATGAACAATTATCGCGCGGGCGGTGGCGGCAACTATACGATGTTCCAAGGTAAGACGGTGGTACGTGATATTCCGACCGATATGGCTGAACTGCTCGCCACCTATATCATGGAAAGAGGAACGATCGAAGCTTCTTTAAATTCGAACTGGGAAGTTATCTGGGATTAATGGTAAATCGCTAGTCCTTCACCTGTATCCATAACGGGAAGGGTTAGATCTAAAAGGAAAGGAGACGGTTCGATGTTGATTCGCAAGCTATCGCCGGCCGATGCTGAGCCGTATCGAGATATAAGGCTAAGGTCGCTTAAGGAGCACCCGGATGCTTTCTTGGCTGCTTATGAGCTGGAAAGCGGACAGCCGTTGGAAACCTTTCAAAACAAGCTTCAAGCAACCGATACTAAGTTTACACTCGGCTGCTTCACGGATACGGAAGAGCTAGCTGGCGTAGTGACCTTCATTAGGGAAACCAACCCGAAAATCGCACATAAAGCGAATATATATGCCATGTATGTCGCCCCGGAATACCGTAAGCAGAAAGTGGGGTACGCTCTAATAACCGAACTGTTGCAAGCGGCTAAATCATGCGTCGGCTTGGAACGAATCCATCTGACTGTTATCTCCAGCAATATAGGAGCGAAGAGGCTTTATGAATCGGTTGGATTCATAAGCTATGCAACAGAGCGTGATGCGGTAAAGGTAGATGGTGTCTATTTGGATGAAGACTTCATGTCAATTCAGATATAACTTGCTAAACTGCTGAATTAGAGCCTCTTGGTATTCATTGTTGTTTGGGGGCTCCAAATAAATCCAGCATAATGGGTAGGGACTGTAGAGAAGAATCGAGTTCACAGTGGAATACAACGGATTCCACAAAGTGATGTCGAGCGCTCTTCAGTCTCTATTTCAATTTAACGCTTTACTTGATTAATGCATTAGTGTATTATCGAATTATGGTAATGAAGTAATAGGTGAGGAGAGATTAAGTATGAGTCAATTAATTCAAGTTAAAGCACGCAAGGCATTGGACAATATGATGCCTTATTCTCCCGGCAAACCGATTTGGGAGGTGCAAAAAGAGCTTGGGATCGAAAAAGTCGTCAAGCTAGCTTCCAATGAAAATCCACTTGGCGCATCTCCCAAGGCAGTAGAAGCGTTAGTTGCTTATTTACCGGAAATTCATCGCTATCCGGATGCGAGCACAAAAGGACTCAATGAAGTCATTGCTTCAGCGCTCCAGCTTACTCCAGATCAGCTTATAGTAACGAATGGTGCTGATGAGCTGATTAAACTGGTTGCAGAAGCTTTTTTGGAGGAGGGAGACGAAGTTGTCGTACCGCATCCATCCTTCAGCGAATATGAGTTCGGAGCTCACCTGATGGGAGCTGTTCCTGTAGCGGTCCCGCTGGATGAAAGCTATCAATACCATGTGGATGACCTGCTTGTGGCTGTAACAGAGCGTACCAAAATGGTATTCTTGTGTTCCCCGAACAATCCTACAGGCACGTATTTGCCAAAGACGGAATTAAAGCATCTGCTCGATGCTTTGCCCAAAAAGGTTCTGGTGATGTACGACGCTGCCTACAGCCACTATGTATCTGCCGAGGATTATACAGATGGCTTCGAATTTGTGAGGGGAGGGTATCCAATCATCGTTTTGCAAACCTTCTCTAAAATTTACGGTCTTGCTGGTATTCGTGTCGGCTTCGGCGCGGCGCCATCTCCTTTGATCAGCAGTATTTTGCAGGTTAAAGAGCCTTTCAATGTAAACTCGTTGGCCCAAGAAGCTGCGAAAGCTGCTATTACGGATACGGAGCATGTTGAGGCATCCCAACGTGTGAATGCTCTGGGGCGTGAACAATTGTACGAAGCTTTCCGCAGACTAGGGCTATCCTATACGGAAAGTATGACTAATTTTATTCTTGTGAAGCTTGGACCTGATGCCAAAGAGGTTTATACCCGCCTTATGGAGAACGGGGTTATCGTCCGTTACGGGGGAACCTGGGGAATGCCTGAGCATATCCGGGTTACGGTAGGAACAAGCGAAGAAAATGAGTTTTTTATCGAGAAGCTGACTTTGGTGTTATCGTAATAGCTTGAACAGACGTTCTGAGAAAATATAGTATTAGATTGGATAAAGGGTAATCCATTTGATTTTTGAATGAAAATACGGGAAACTCTGGTAAATAAGTGTTAGACTCACCTATGAAATAAAACAGCATCAGCCATGGACTGAAAAATAAAGTCCTAGACTGATGCTGTTTTATTGAACTCCCTCAGTACGATTCAGCTTTCTCACAAATGCTCGCTTATTCGCAATTCAAAAGAGAAGTGTTTCATCTAAAATATGATACCGATAATTATGGCAGATAAAACGCTTACAAGCGTGGCGCCATATAACAGCTTTAATCCAAATCGAGCAACAATATTCCCTTGTTTTTCATTCAATCCTTTCACTGCACCCACGATTGTACCAATGGACCCAAAGTTAGCAAATGAGATTAGAAAAACGGAGACAATGGCTGTAGTACGCCCACTTAAACCGCCTTGAATTTTAACAAAGTCAAGCATAGCAACAAATTCATTCGCAACAAGCTTTGTCGCCATGATACTACCTGCATTAACAGCTTCATGCCATGGTACACCGATAAGAAAGGCAATTGGTGCAAAGACATACCCTAGAACTCCTTGAAACGAGATACCGAATATGCCATTGAAGACCCCGTTAATTAAAGCAATTATCCCAACAAAACCAACTAACATTACCCCAACTACTATGGCTACTTTAAAGCCATCCATAATATATTCGCCCAGCATTTCAAAAAACGTTTGTTTGTCCTCTTCCTGAACATCAATAATATCTTCTTCAGATTTAACTTCATACGGATTAATGATGGATGAAATGATAAAGCCGCCAAATAGGTTTAATATTAATGCAGCCACTACATACCTAGGTTCTAGCATCGTCATATATGAACCAACAATTGACATGGATACCGTCGACATTGCAGACGCACATAATGTATACAAGCGATGCTTTGGCAATAATCCAAGTTGGTTTTTCACCGAAATAAATACTTCATTTTGTCCTACAATTGCTGCTGCAACCGCATTATAAGATTCCAATTTCCCCATGCCATTTACTTTACTTAGTACCAAACCAATATACTTTATAATGAACGGCAGTATTTTGTAATGTTGCAAAATCCCTATTAATGCTGACATAAAAACAATTGGCATCAAAACATAAAGGAAAAATGTATGGGCCCCTTCATTTGCAATCCCACCAAAAACAAAGTCAGTACCTTCATTGGCATATTGAAGTAATTTCGCAAAACTATCGGCAAAACCTTTAATTAAGAATTCGCCTATACTTGTTTTTAGTATAAGCAGTCCAAAAAAAATCTGAATAGCAATCATTACAATGATCGGACGATATTTAATCTTTTTCTTATTGTTACTCGCAAGCCATGCCAGTAATAGTACAATAATCAGACCGGCAACAGAAATTAAATAATGCATCTCTATCCCTCCAAATTATCGGTTAGTTTTCTTGGAATCCTCATACCGAAATACATCTATCCACATTAATCCTTGTTCCAAGATAATCGCCAACAGACTTCCGCAAATTAACCCATTATTTAAAATGGCTATCATGATCGGAGATAAATGGATCGTGGCTGATGGTGGGATAACATTAAACCCACACCCACTAGAAGGGAAACTCCACTAACGACATAAGTTCGTTCTTCACGAATAACCTTCTTCAATTCCTTCAGGGAAGTCCGACCATCTTCACAAAAATGACGAATGTAACGGAATAGCCTATAGGAGCCGGAATCTTTGCTCCCGAAATAGGTACTGAGCCAATCGCCCCTAAACAACCACCAATAAAATGCGTAATCCCAGAAGTAAGCCCAGCGCGCAAATAACGGTTATTATCCATTTGTTTCTGTTCCATAATGGTTTCCATCAACCGAATTGATGCAATAGTGTTGGTTATTAATAACAGTGTTAATAAAAACGCAGTAGTGATTGTCCCACCATCAAATCTCGGTCTTCCAAAAGGGAATATTTCCGGCAACTTAAATAGAGTATCCACTTGTGAAGTCACCTGCATATTGCCACAAATTTTAAATAACAGACAACCTATCAATATACTAACTATTACTGAAAATTGGCGAAGTAAAACAAAACGGCTAGCCCCTAACTAAAAATCACAATCACACTAAGCAAAAACACTTTAACATCTAATAAAGTGTGGCTTGATGTGATCCCCATCATCCCTTTCATAAAGGAACCGCTTAATTGAATGATCAATAAGAGCAAATATATAAAAGTGATGGTTGGTGTAAATAGACGGGCTATTTTATCCATTAGCTTGAATGCTGAAATTAGGATAAATAAAACATCACTAATGATCATTCCTCCACTTAAAGCTTGTAAGGCAGCGATATTAGAGAGTACAATACCCCCACTAAACTCGCGTAAATGGTAAAAATACTCCACCATAACCCTGCCGGACCTTCATGAATAGGGAATTTATGACCAATCAGGCCTTGTAACAATCCAGCTATCCCTAAAGTAAATATTGTGCTCTGGATGAGTCCAGAAGTCTCAATGGGTGTTAAGTTATATAAATAATTAGCCATCAATGACTGTGTTAAGAGCTATTTCGACCATTTCATAAAAGGATTGTTCACTTTCTTTATGAGTTAAGTGTTCCTGTGTTAACAATTGACTGCCTACTGTCAAAATCGATAGTGCTTTTACATCATATTTAGCGGCTAAAGTATATAGGGCTGTGCTTTCCATTTCTACCGCTAATACACCGAAATCCATAAACTTGTGAAGTCGATCTAAGTTTTCACGGTAGAATTCATCAGAATTATAGATATTGCCAACAAAGATATTCAAATTTTTACCTTGTGCTTGTTGATATGCTTTCATTAACAATGTGAAATCTGCCGTAGGTGCATAATTACAGCCATAGAAGATCTTCTCCGTCAAATTACTATCTGAAGACACTGCTTGGGCTAATATAATATCGCGGATATTAATTTCTTCCTGCATCGCGCCACAAGTACCGATGCGAATCAATCTCTTGACTTCATAATCGACAATCAGTTCCGTTGCATAGATACTCATCGTTGGATTTCCCATCCCTGTCCCCTGAACCGACACCGGCACACCCTTGTATAATCCAGTATACCCATACATGCCTCTTACTTCGTTATAACAATAGGCTTCATCTAAAAAGTGTTCTGCTACAAATTTTGCACGCAAAGGATCTCCTGGAAGCAAAACACGGTCCGCTATTTCTCCTTTTTTTGCGCCTAAATGCCTACTCATATCTCTTCCTCCAACTTTTAATGTTAAACTCAGGCTTACAGAAATCGCTTCCATCTTCGTCATGAAAATCAATTCCGAAACTACCTTGAGCATAAGGTTTTTTGTCATAACTAACTAGACCAAAAACTTACGTAGGATACGGAAAATAATTGGTCAAATTATAAAAGCAATTCTTGACGAATATTGTCTATATCTCTTTTAGATGGGATCGTAGAGATAATAACAACAGGCACTGTGTCTAATACAACCGGGATATTACTAATGACAAGATCAATATTATGTTGCTGCATCATTTCGTCGGTTAGCCCTTTCATTATGGAAGTATTAATGATCAACTGATCCCCAATTTCCTTCTTTATCAAATCAGCTATGTAATGACGGATTGAAAATTCTTCCCCGATTACTAAGAAAGCCCTCTTCCTTTTATAACGTAAACTTGAACGAACAATTAAGGTTAGCTTTGTTAAATGAAAATTATTATACAAGACGGAAGGGTAAGCTTTATTCCACGTTTGCATGCAGGTTTGCAATTCTTGATAAATCTGCTGGCACTCCTTTTGAACATATGCCGTTAAATTACTTTTTGAAATCATCATCCATTCAGGAATTGCATTATCGATTAATAGCTTGTCAAAGAACCCGTATATCTCCAATATAAATCGTTCTTCCTTACCCAAGTTGGGGTATACCTTTGCCAATAGCGTTAGAAGCAGATTACCCATTTGGAATTCTTCTTTATTTTTGTGTAATTCGATTTCTTTAATCGGTGTTATTTCTGATCCTTCATAATAATGATATTGGCTGAGACTAACCAGTGATTGCATAAAGAATATTTCACTTTTGGAAAATTCAATGGAGAGCTTTTCTTCAAGACTCTTCGCAAGGGTTTTCACTGGTAAATAAAAAAAACCCTTTCCCCAAGGGTAACTATTTTCGTTGATTTTTACACATTTTCCTTTAGCAACTCTTTCTATAACAATTGCCAACAAAAAGGATAATCTCCTTTTGGAATTGATAAAATAAACAATATTTTTCTCATTCTCTATATTTGTGATTAACTGATTTATATAAGTAAAATCGACATTCTCAAAGGGCCATCCTGTAAACTCATACGCATCACAATATAACTTCCAATAAAAATATCGAATATTCATTTCATTCCCTTTGATCATAGGTGTAGAATAAGTAATGCTTAACTTATACGCTTTTAGATCATTATTATTTAAGTGCACAATCAGTTTCTTCAAAGACGAGGTACTCATAAACATGGCTCCGGAAAGCTCCTCCACGGACAGTCGACCAACATTCGTAAACAATAAATTCATCAGCCTATAAAAGATGGTTTGTCTGAACATAGAAGAAATCACTTCACTAATCGTCTTACTTCGCCCATCACGTCGAAGAAATATTCCCTTTCCTCTAGAAACTTCAATGGTTACAGTAGGTGGTAATTGCTTGCTGATTTCCTCAACCATCTTACGTATTGTTTTATCTGAGATACCTAAACTTTTTTCAACTTCGGATAAAGTGAACCATCTTTGTTCCATATCAAGCAGCGTTAATAGTTGGCTAGCTAATTTAAATCCCTTATCCATTTTCCCACCCTATTTCAATTTAATTTGAATGTTTATAGTATGCCCTTTTTGACGTGCTTTTACAGTGATTCGAACAAGCCTCGAACAAAAAGTCGATTCCCCAGAAGGAAGAGTAGGCTTTTTGATCTGTTTGAATACTATTATCCATAATTTCGTTCTACTTATGATAAGGTTCCCCGCATCATAAGTAGAACGAAATTAAAGGCACTCAGTTGAGTGCCTTCTTTGCATAGCTTTATATGTTACTGCTTGCTACCGTCTAGCATCGAAGCTCTATTTTCTGGCTCGAGCCGCCCGTAGTCCATGTTATCCAAGATTTAAACGGCAAGGTTTGGCCAATGGCTTATTAACAAGAAAGCCATTATTCCCGTTAAACTCAGTTGCGGCTGTTAAGGTGGGGCTTCTCTCTTACAAGCTCTGTTCGGTCACTCCCGTTACCGGATCGAAGGTCAGCATCTTGGTCCCGATCTTATCGATGAAGAATCGATCATGGCTTACCGTAATGACCGCGCCGGGAAAATGAATCAGAGCTTGCTCCATAACCTGTATGCTCGTGAGGTCCAGATGGTTGGTCGGCTCGTCCAAGATAATAACAGCCGCACCCGAGAGAAGACACTTAGCCAGCGCCACCCGAGCTTTCTGCCCGCCAGAAAGATTGCCGATCGCCTTGCTCAGATCCGCCTCCGAGAATTGCAGCATAGCTAGGAATTTGTTCACCTTTTTGCGCGGAGCATCCAGTCCCAATCCATACGTATTCACCGCGTGGCTGACGGTATCCTTAGGATCAAGTTCCTCCCACATCCGGTTGAAATAGGCGTAGTTAACTCCCTTCTCCCAGACAACCTCCCCGGAATCCGGCTTCTCCTGCCCGGTAAGCACCTTAATGAGCGTGGACTTCCCGCTTCCGTTCGGTCCCACGATGACCAAGCGATCTTCCTTCTGAATATCAAAGCTAACGTTCTCGAAGATCTGCCTGCCCTCGTATGTCTGCCCGATCTTCTTCACTTCGCATAGCTTGTCGGGAAAGCGCAACCTCTCGTAGATGTCGGTAATCAGTACGTTAACTGGATGAGGCTCTATCCGCTTCTTGTTATCCGCCAGCTTCCGCGAGAGACGGTCTTTGGAACCAGAATTCTGGTTCTTGCGATCGTCGATCGCCTCGGATTCCATGAGAAGCAGCTCTTCCTCCCACTCAAACTGGCGGTCCAGCTCCTTCTTGCGCATCTTCTTCTTACGGACGTAATCTGTGTAGTTGCCTTCGTATTCCTGAAAATGATAGTTCTCGATCTCGATCGTGCGCGTGACGACCTTGTCGATAAATTGCCGGTCATGCGACACCAGAATCATGGCTCCCTTGAATCGGTACAGCCACTGCTCCAGCCATGCGATCCCTTCCATATCCAAGTAATTCGTAGGCTCGTCGAGCAGAACGACATCGGGCAGCTCGATTAGCATCTTGGCGAGCGCCGCGCGGTTACGCCATCCCCCAGACAACTCATCAATTGGCTGATTGCGAGATCTGTCATTGAACCCTAGCTTCGTAAGCACCGTATTAATCTCGACGGAAACGTTCCAGCCATCGAGATGATCCATCTGTTCGAATAACTCCGCTTGCCTTGCTAGCAGCGCATTCATCTCTCTATCGTCGGTAACCACACCAAGTTTATCTCCGACCTCTTGCAACTCTCGTTCAATAAGGGCAACCTGCTTGAAGCATGCTTCTAGTTCTTGTTGAACGGACAAGCCTCCGCTGAGTTCCGAGAATTGCGAGAAATACCCGATTCTCACCTGAGGATCTATTTCTACTCTGCCGGACGTCGGCTCTTCCTTACCCATGATGAGCTTAAATACCGTCGACTTGCCGGCGCCGTTCCGTCCGATTAAGCCGATACGTTCCCCTTGCATAATTCGAAAATAAATGTCGCGAAAGATCATGGACTCTTCATACTTCTTCGTGACGTTCTCCAACCGTATTACGCTCATGGTTATCACCCTTCTGCTTCCAACACTCTAACGTGATTATACCACCCTCGCCTCACGGATACTTCCCCCCTAAGTGAACCACTTACCACGGCAAGAGCTATCAAGAAATCAATGCAGTAAATAGACACTGAGATTCTATCCATCAGTGTCTTTTTTGTTGGTACTTTTCCACCAACATCATGAGAGGGTTGTAATTTAAAGCAACTTAATCAGCGCTTCTAGCTCATCAACTAATACTTTTGCAAGTTCAAAATCAGTATCTTTTAAAGCCAATTCTATTTTCATTTCAACTGATTTTTTCCTTTGTTCCGTTTCTAAATAGTCTTTATCAAAATGACTAGCATAAATCATCTGTCTAAATTTTCGCATACTCATTTTTCTAATCGTCTTATCGTCAATGATTAATACATAGTCCATACCATTTACAACAGAATAGAAATCATGAGATATCATGAGAATCGCACCTTTATAGTCTTCAATGGCTTTTTCCAGCGCAATTTGTGTATAGGTGTCTAAATGACTTGTCGGTTCATCAAGAAGCAATACGTTTGCTTTACTGACAGAAACTTTAGCCAATTGAAGCATATTTTTTTCTCCACCAGATAAAGATTCTATCTTTTGATTAACGATTTCTCCTTCAAAGCCATAGTTTGAAATATACGATCTAACCTCATCATAAGTGTTAAACCCAGCATCGATGAATTCTTCTAATATTGTATTAGAATCATTTAGCATTTCACCTTGAAGCTGTGATAAATAAGCCACTTTAGCATCCGCATTTATTTTAATTGAATCATGATTATTGTTAAAGATTTCTCGAAGTAAAGTCGTTTTTCCGGTACCGTTTGGACCAATAATGGCCACTTTATCCGTAGATTTTATTTCAAAGTTAACATTGTCTAAAAGCAACTCATCAAAGGCAACACTATAATTACTGACATGTATAACAGTGGTATCTTCAATTTCATTATCCATACCGAAACTGATAGTCGGCTGCTTAATATCAACAAATGGCGCTTTAATTCTACGTGCTTCCAATCTCTCTTGAAAACTAACTCTAGCTTTTAACGCTCTACCTCTAGAGGCTTCTGCATTATAAGTTGCAATAGTTCTTAGATTATTGATGATTTTCTCGTTTCTCTCAATTTCTTCTTCCTCAGCGACTGTGAGTTCTTGTAACTCAATTTTTGTCTGTAGTAATGAGAAATTATAATCAATATATCGCCCATCAAACTCTTGGATCTCCATGTTTTCGAGGTGTATAATTTTGTTAAAGCAATGATTCAATAAATATCGGTTGTGCGTAACAACTAGCAATATGCCTTTGTGAGCGTTAATAAGATTTTTAAGTGCATTTAGATTTTCAAAGTCTAAAAATACATCTGGTTCGTCCATAATCATTAAGTCTGGGCTATTAAGCATTTCCTTCATCACTTGAATGAGTTTGAATTCCCCACCACTCAGATCGGATACCCTAACATCTTTTAGCCTCATGAGGTTTGCTAGATTTAGTTTCTTATTAATGTTACTTTCAAAATCTCCCCCACCCATTGCATCAAAAACATCTAAAGCTAATTGATACTTTTCTAGGAGAGGATCAATGTCTGATGATGTTTCCATTTCAGCACAAATAGATTGTATCTCATTTTGTACCTTAATAAATTCTTCTCCGATATATTCAAAAACAGTTGTTTCTTTAGTTCTGTCTAGTTGAGAGAACTGACTTACATACCCAATTTTGCAGGCTGGGTCTATCTCTAACTTGCCCTCGAACAAATATCTTTCTAGATCCATCAGTATATCTATCAGTGTACTTTTACCACTGCCACTTGTTCCAATAAAAGCGCAATGTTGTGCCTCTTCAAGCGTAAATGAAATGTTTGTATATAGTACTTTTTGCGGAAATGAGAAGGATAAGTTTTCAATTTTTATCATAGTGTTACCTTTCTTATAACTAAAATGGTGACTATTATTGGATGTATTGAAGAGCATAGATTATAAGTTTACCGTCATTAGAGTAACACTGTTGACATCCAATCTCAATCTATTTGTATCCTGTCCCTTGGGGGGTCAAAGTTCCTTAATCAAATAATGATAAGGCGAGAATACCTCCTGACGAATAGCCTAACTTTTCCACTTCATTACTTCACAAAATAGAACCAGCTTATCACATATATTTTACTACGCCTTGCTCTAACCAAATTTCGCCTTATTTGTGATACGGTTCCCAGCATATGATCTTAAACTATGCTGTCCGCTAAGTGAACACCATTGACAGTAACTGTCAGTAATGATGCTTATAATAAAATATAAATCTTGAGTCTTTAAGGAGGAAAATCAATGTCTACTTTCAAAATGGAGCATAAAAACCCGGAGGGTTTATTCGTATCAAAAGCATTTAGTCAAGCGATTACCATAAGTGGAAAGGCAAAAACAATTTATATAGGAGGACAAAATGCTACTAATTCAGCAGGTGAGCTGATTGGGGCTGGTGACTTGGAATTGCAAACAAAGCAGGTGCTTAATAATATCGCAACTAATTTAGCTTCTGAAAATGCAAGTTTCGCCAATCTGGTTAAACTCAATATCTACTTAGTTAGCGGGAGTGACCCGCGAATTGGTTACAAAGCATTTCAAGAGGTGGCTGGTATATTAGAAAATCCACCTCTGGTCACCGTTCTATTTGTTTCGGAATTTGCGCGTCCATCTTGCCTTCTTGAAATAGATGGAATTGCTGTCATTGAAGATAAGGACTAAAACTTCACCGACCGGCCGGAAATATAACCATATGTATACACTGCTAGTGTTTATAACACAGGTAGGTCCTTAAAGTGCGCAAAAGTTTTGTATTGGCTAATAGAGGGGCAGCCGCCTAATAGAAGCGGCCAATAATTCCGGTGAGCATCAAAGGCAGTCAGAATCATTGGATGACCCGCCCGTTCAATGAAAGAGAAGAACTGCAGCGCTGCAAGCTCTTTCTCTATTGTATCGTTAGCTTAATAGTTTTTTTGAAGGACTATCTCATTTAAATAACTTGACCGCTCAAGACTCTATTTCTTTTGATAGGGGAATCTAAAATTGTATTAGTAATGAGTTCATAGGTTTTAATGATCTTTTACTCTAATTCTTATTTTTTCATTGAACAGCAGGTGAACCGTGTGGCTGTAACACTGCAATGAAGAAGTAACTTTATTCCGTTGAAGTATTCAAGTATTCCTTCTAATATAGTATGATTTAAACAGGAATCCATTTATTTGAAAATGATGCGATGATCATAGAGGGGGAACTAACGAATGAGTATGCTGTTATGGCCGAACGGAACACCCAATGCTTTGGGAGAAGAGCTGGAAGACAAGCCGACGCTCGTTCCTTATCTTGTTGAAGGAAGAGAGCCTACTGCTGCGGTTATTGTGTGTCCCGGCGGTGGCTATGCCAGAAGGGCAAATCATGAGGGAGAGCCGGTAGCGCAGTGGTTGAACTCGCTCGGAATCTCCGCGTTTGTTGTGCATTATCGAGTTGCTCCTTACCGTCATCCTAACCCGCTTATGGATGCGCAGAGAGCGATCCGTACAGTTAGAAGCAGAGCTAGTGAGTGGAATATCGATCCGAATCGAGTAGGGATCTTGGGCTTCTCAGCAGGAGGCCATGTGGCAGGGGCTGCAGGGACGCACTATGATGGAGGTCGTCCAGATGCTGAGGATCTGATTGAACGTGAAAGCAGTCGTCCGGATTTGCTTGTTCTGTGCTATGCGGTAATCAGCTTCGTTACCTATGCTCATAGAGGTTCTTTGAACAATTTACTGGGAGAGTCGCCGGACCCGTCCTTAGTAGAGCTTATGTCTCACGAATTGCAGGTGACGGAAGACACGCCTCCGACCTTTTTGTGGCATACGGCAGATGACGCCTCCGTTCCGGTTGAAAATAGCCTGTTGTTCGCTTCGGCGCTCAGCCGCAACCGCGTTCCGTTCGAGCTTCATGTCTTCGAAAGCGGCCGGCATGGCCTGGGGCTGGCTGCAGAGCAGCACGGAGTCAGAGCATGGACGGATGTATGCGCAGCATGGCTTCAGCAGCGCGGATTTTAAATGAATGACCGCGAGTCCAAGAGCGGGTTCATGCAGGAGGCTGCGGCTGGTTATGAGAAACCGTGTGCCGGAGATCACGACAACATATTAGCCCGCTATGAGCTATATCCACTTGGAGAACAGGCTGTTGTGATCCGTTGGGATGGGGAGATCAGCGAAGCTATGCTGGAGGTTGTGGCAGCAACGGTCCGCTGTTTGGAGCAAGATATCTGCCAAGCGGTTGTCGAGTTTGTCAGAGCTTATCGAACAGTGACAGTGTATTATGATCCTGTGGATATGTATCTAAACGGTTCTACTTACATCCATAAAGGTAGGGCTTTTTCATTGCTATCTGGCGTGCAAGTGAGAAGCATGGAAGGCATGGCGACGAAGGAGCTCAGGGAAGAAGATTCTCCCTATGCCATGATATGCTCGTGGATACGAGGCCGTCTAAAGGGATTGCAGAATTCTTTACGCTTCAGGAATGCAGTGGAGCATCTGGAAATGCGTATCGTACCGGTATGTTTCGACTTGGAGTTTGGTCCTGATCTGTCTGAGCTCGCAAGCAAGGCGAAATTATCGGTGCAAGAGGTGGTTGGGCTTATTTGTTCTGCAACCTATCTTGTACATATGGTTGGATTTACGAACGGCTTTCCTTACATGGGCGGCTTTCCCGACTGTCTGGCGATGCCGAGGCGTAGTCAACCGAGACTTCTTGTGCCTGAAGGTACGGTAGCCGTTGCCGGAACGCAAGCAGGGATTTATCCGATAGCCTCTCCTGGCGGCTGGCAGCAGATCGGACGAACGCCGCTCAACCTACTTGTCGGCAACGAGCGCGGCATGGCTGCGCTCGAAATGACCCTCACTGGCGCGACGCTCGAGTTCCGCGAGGACGCGCTCGTGGCTCTTTGCGGCGCGGCTATGGACGCCCGCGCCGAAGACGGGCCGCCGCTGCCAGGCTGGCGGCCGGTGCTTGTGCGCAGCGGCACCGTGCTGCGCCTTGGTCGCGCGCTGCGCGGGGCGCGCGCGTGCCTTGCCGTGGCGGGCGGCATCGCCGTGCCCGCCGTGCTGGGCAGCCGCAGCACGCACGTGCCGTCGCGGCTCGGCGGCTTCGCCGGGCGTGCGCTGCAGCCGGGGGATCGGCTGCAGGCTGGCGCGCCCACGGCGGCCGCCCTCGCGCTCGAGGCCCGCTTGGCCGCGGCTGCGCCCGGGACGCCGATCGCCCCCGCTGCGTGGGCGATCGCGCCAAGCGCACGTCCGCCGTATGCGGAGCAGCCGGTGGTCCGCGTAACCCGCGGGCGTGAGGCGGAAGCGATGACAGGCGAGAGCCTGCATCACTTCCTCACCACGCCCTACAGCGTAACCCTCCAGTCGGACCGCATGGGCTACCGACTGGAAGGCGAGCGGCTCGAGGAAACCGAGCCGCAAGAAATGATCTCAGAAGCCGTGACGATAGGCACGGTTCAAGTACCTCCCGGCGGCCAGCCGATCGTGCTGATGGCCGATGCCCAGACAACGGGCGGCTACCCGCGCATCGCCCAAGTCGCAGCTGTCGATTTACCTCTGCTTGCACAGCTGAAGCCGGGAGGAGCCGTCCGCTTCCGTGAAATATCGCTACAGGAGGCACAAGCGCTGTACGTACAGCAGCAGCTTCTCTTGAAGCAGTTGGAGAAGATGGTGCGGATAAGATCTGCCGAATCAAGGTAAAGGCTATATTTAGCTCATCGGCTATGATAATATAGGAATTAATTATGGCCCACCCCAAGACAGTGCAAAGTTGCCATTACATAGGAGAAATTCATTATAACCATTCTTTCGCTTGAGACAGCCTTGCAAATATGAGTAAATAGTATTGTAGCAGGCCAGCTAACACTCAAAGGAAGGAGTGATCGAAGCGATGATTACAAAACCTGAGGTGGTCTCTGCGTAAGCAGAGGCTCCATAACAAAGGGGAGGCCTACAAGCCTCCCTCTATTTTTCCAAAATAGCGAATAGACATGAAGAGCTTGAATAAGTTATAATCAATTAGGAAGTAAATGGAATCATGAAAATAAACGAGAGGAGTGGCGTTCGATGTCTGAATTCACAACAACTAATAAAGGGTTTTGGCTGAATTGAATAAGCATTTTCCCATCACCGTCACCTGACGTCATTGACATGAACCATGACATATAATATGGCTCCCAGGCACGATACGGCAGATCGTGTTTTTTTGTTTTCATGTATTGACCCTGACGTTTACAACAACTCGGCAAATGCTTACAAAGTAAGGTTTGCAGAGCAAAACTCTGTAGATGCTTACGATGTAAGTTGTGCAGAGCAAAACTCTTAGGAGGTGTAAAGATGAAAATGCTTATCTCTTTCACGGCGGCGCTTGCAACTAAAGCACGGAAGGAGGATTTCATCAATGGGGTACAAAAACGGAAAAGATATTCTTCCCCCTAGTCTGCTGAAACAACTGCAGGACTACATCCAGGGCGAGATTATCTATATCCCGAAAAAAGAACAGACGCGCGCGGGCTGGGGAGAAAACAACGGAACACGTCTTACGATCCAGCGGCGTAACCATGAAATATACCGGCTCTATGAAAACGGTTCTACCGTACTTGAGCTCATCCAAAAATACCATCTGTCCGAAGACAGCATACGCAAAATTATCGTTAAAACCCGCGTTGCCGTTGCCCGTCAGCTCTAGCTGAACAGGGCGCGGCTGCACAAAGGGTTCCATATATACGAAAAAAAGCCGGTAGGAATTCCTAAGGCTTTTTTTCATTCCAGCAATTGAAAGCCCCGCTGTACGCCTTATCGGCATTCGCATTTTTTCGACGAAAAGGAGAGGAATACCTATGCAAGAAATCATTATTGATCTGAATTGCGATATGGGAGAAAGCTTCGGCGCATACCGATTAGGTATGGATGAAATGCTGCTGCCCTTCATTACATCGGCGAATATTGCTTGCGGATTTCATGCAGGCGATGCGGCAGTTATGCGAAGAACAGTTCGAGCTTGCAAGTCGCATAACGTCGCCATCGGAGCACATCCCGGACTGCCGGACTTAAGCGGTTTTGGCCGTCGAGCGATGCAAATTACGCCCGATGAAGCCTATGAAATGGTCATCTATCAAATCGGCGCATTAATGGGTTTTGTCCAATCAGAAGGTACGACGCTTCGTCATGTTAAGCCTCATGGTGCTTTATACAATATGGCAGCCTCCAATCGGGAACTGGCTGAGGCGATTGCCGAGGCGGTGTATCGCGTCGATTCAGAGCTCATTTTATTCGGGCTTGCAGGCAGCGAGCTTACTCAAGCGGGGCTTCGCAGAGGGCTGCTCGTTGCAGAGGAAGCCTTCGCCGATCGTAATTACCGTATGGATGGAACATTAACCCCGCGTTCCGAGGCTAATGCGGTCCTGAACGATTCGGTTGAGGCGGCGGAGCAAGCAGCTCTTTTGGTAAAGGATGGAATCGCATGGACAAGTGACGGGGGCAGTATCCGTATAACAGCCGACACACTGTGCATTCACGGAGACAGCCCTCATGCCCTGGAGTTTGCTAAGGCGATAAGGCACCGATTGGAGCGGGAAGGTGTGGACGTCAAAGCGCCGGATCTTAGACCATTTTCAAGCCGCTGATTAAAATGATGGCGGCCATAATCGTCCGCAGCGGTTTAGCCGGCAGTTTAGCCGATAAGCCGCTGCCCAGAAGAACACCCGGTACGGAACCGGCAAGGAGATTGAAAGCCAGGTGATAATCGATATTCCCGAAACCAGCGTGCATAATGCCCGCTGCAGATACTAACAGAAAGGCATGCGCTATATCCGTTCCGACCAGCTCAGCTGCACCCATACGGAAGAAAAACATCATGGCAAGTGCGAACAGGGACCCTGACCCGATGGATGTCAACCCGACGATGAATCCGAGCGCGATTCCGATTGCGATCGTCATTCCGCGCTTTTCTTCTTCGGATTTCTCCTGCCAGCGGTTTGTATTCAGGCGTCCGATCCATTGCTTAGCAATGCTGAGAATAGCGACTACGATAAGAACGATGCCTAATGTATGCTTGATGATGGTATCTTGAATGATGTGCAGAGGCGGATACAGCTCAAGCAGAAGTATAGCTATCACGGCACTTGGAATACTTCCGAAGGCTAGGTATTTGGTAACTTTGAAATTGATCGTTTTTTGACGGTAGTGCTGAATACTTCCGAACAGCTTAGTAATCGAGTTATAGAACAAATCGGTCGCTACGGCAACCGTGGGTTGAATCCCCAATAATACAAGAAGTGGCGTTAATAGTGCCGCTCCCCCTACACCTGTCAAACCGACCAAAAGGCCAACGAACAGCCCCATTAATGCAATACTCCAGTCCATGATTTCCACCCCATGCATTCGTATGCTTTGAAAGTTATTAGCTTTATTATAATTCCAAGTAAGATTATCGGCAATATGTGATTTTTGAAAAAAGGAATTTTTTTCTTTCGTAAGCTAACTTACTATATGAGGGCGAATATCCCTAGGTGAATGGTACGCATACAAAAAAACGCCAGCTCTCCTGAGGAAAGCGGCGTTAAATCAATAGAACTATAGGCAGAGCATATTATTGTTCCGACTGACCGGACGCTTTGCGCAATTCATTGGCAAGACGGTGGAATTCGTCCTGCGCTTCTTCGGAGTCCGTGCAGCTGTAGGCAGCGGATAAGAACAAAATGATTTTGTTCGCGTCTTCTTGACTTAGCATCGGATCATCTCCTTCTTTGCAGGTTAACTTTTATGAATATAATATAATACAGGGTATGCGGCAGGTTATGAACGGAAACGGCTAATGGACAAGATGATGAATCAGCTTAAGCGTTCTTTTTAGGTATGAGAGAATATATAGCGTATTGGATGTGAAATGGCTGTGATTCAGGTGTTTGTTTATGGAACGCTGCTTGAAGGCGAGGCTAACCATACTGTGGCAGCTCCTTATGTCCTACAGCTGGAAGCGGGATGTGTTAGAGGGACACTGTATGATTATGGGGCTTACCCTGCTTTGGTGCTGAAAGGAGACAGTATCGTTGAAGGGGAATGGCTGCAAGTAACGGAGGAAGGTCTTCTTCAGATGGATTTGTTAGAGGATTACAATGGACCTGGACAGCATAATGATTACGAAAGAGTGTGGATATGCGACGCTCTACGGCCGGAAAAAGAGGGTTGGGTCTATGTATGGGACGATGGGAGGGGGTGTCCACTTATTCCGGGCGGTTCATGGCGCACCCATCGTCAAAAAGCGAAATAGACTTTATGTTTTTCTAGAATTAAAACTCCGGCTCCAGTCATCTGCTTCTGATTTGCTAATGATTTCGGCAATTCGGACAACGACCGCTTTTGCCTCTTCTTCTCCCATCGTTTCCTTCAACTGATCGTACGTTAAATTGTTATGAAGCAATTTGCGTGTGACATTGGTTTCGGTGTACCAAGCTTCGGTTACGGCAAAAAGTCCCTCTTTGGTCAGCCACACCTCGTGGTAACAGCGATCCTCCTCATTGTGAAGCTTCATTGTCATGTAGTATGCTGAAATAGGAATTCGTGGATCGGATATGCGTTGGTTAAAGACAGAGCCGGAAGATATCGGTTGGCCAAAGGAGACGTATCTAGTCAGTTTTTTTATTAATAAATCAACATGATCCAATGACTATCTCTCCTTTCAATAGTTCTAAAATCCCAATAATTCTAAATTTTTTATAAAATATTGATGTTTCCTTATTGTAACATAGTTCCAATGGGGGGTTAAACTAATTTTTAAGTGTGAGCGTGTAGGAGTTTGTATTTTTACACCGAATCGCGTTGGAAAATGATATAATGATAAACAAATTGTTGAGGGAATAGAGGAGAAACTGGATGTCCAATTACCGTATTTTATTAGCGGATGATGAATTAGCGCTTCGTTTTTTATTAACGGAGACTTTAGCTGATGAAGGCTACGAAATTACGGAAGCCGAGGATGGAAAAGAAGCGTTAATCCATATACAGAGCACGCGTTATGACCTAATCATTCTCGATTACATGATGCCGGAGCTTACAGGTGTAGAAGTATGCGAGTGGCTGCGTACTCAAAACAATCCAAATCAAGAGACTCCAGTTATCCTATTGACAGCCAAAGCTTTGGAGAAAGACCGCGAACGGGCGAAAAAGGCTGGGGTGAGCACCTATATCGTGAAGCCATTCAGTCCGCTTCAATTGGTGGATATAGTGAAGCAATTGATTGAGGGTGGGCAGTAACGTGCTACATATTATTTATTTTGAAATGACTGGAAGTGAAAGGTTTGCGTCAATTATCGCCTGAGGAACGCTTGCAAAAGGAAGCAAGACTGATGAAGGAAGGGCGTAAGCGTTATGTGAGTGAGCTCCGTAAACAGCTGAAGGAGCTGCATGATTATTGTGAGGTCAACGAGTCCGGGCGAACGCTCGAGACAGCCAAACATATTTATAGAATGGTTCATACTATCAAAGGCAGTGCGCCCATATTCGAATTTATACGTATTGGACTGGTTGCTGAGAAGCTTGTCCATGTATGGGAGTGGACACAAGTCTCGGAAAATGGAGGGGATGCTGAGCGTATCGCGACGCAATTCCAACAATCTGTACAGGCTGGGGCACAGTGGAAGCAGCAGCTGTTAATGGAGTTCGATCTTTATTGTCAGGAGATGGACCTGGACGAACAGCAGGAGCAGTTCGGGAAGCTTTCGCTTGCACCATCCGGTGGGAGATTGCTCATAATTGACGATGATGAGGCTCTTCGTTCCTATCTGGTGCGGCGATTAAAGCTGGAAGGCTATGAGGTAGATCATGCTGCTGATGTAGGATCAGCTCAGAAGCTTCTTCGGGAGCATAATTATGATCTGATTACTTTGGATTTAATGATGCATCCGCAGTCCGGTTACGAATTGTTCGAATTCGTCAAAGAAGATCCAACCTTAAAATGGGTACCTCTGGTTGTGTTGTCAGGTAGAGATGATATTCATGATAAGGTACGCTGTTTTTATTTGGGCGCGGATGATTTTGTCACTAAGCCATTTCAGTATGAGGAATTGAGTGCACGTATCTACAGTCTGCTTAAACGGACCAAAAACTTCGAACAGATGGCGTTCCGGGATCCTCTGACCGGCATTTATAATCGTCGGTTTTTCGATCATCAAATTCATGTGGAGCTTCAGCGCATAAGCCGTTATCCGGCACCGATCTCGCTTGTTTTCATCGATATTGACCGCTTCAAATCTATTAACGATACGCATGGACATCACGTAGGTGATTTGGTGCTGCAAGGGTTGGCTCATGTACTGCAAAAAAATCTTCGATCAACCGACTTGATTGCCCGTTTTGGGGGAGAAGAGTTTGTTGTCGTGCTTCCGGGCAGTACGGCGCAGGATGCGCAAAAATCGATAGAATTTATTCTGCAGCAGATTCGTTCGGAGCCTGTTGCTCAGAATGAGGGACAAGCCTTCCACATTACTTTCTCCGCGGGTGTATCCGCATGGTGTGAAGGGATGACGATTGAGGAGTGGATTCAACGGTCTGATGATGCGATGTATGCTGCCAAGCAGGGCGGAAGAGATCGTGTGATGATTTACGTCGATGAAATGGGGGATTCGAGTGGCTCCTTATCTGAAGGAGCCGATGAGCACCAGCGTCTGACCGTACTCATCGCCGATGACGACCGGATACTCCGATCTATTCTGGTATCCAAGCTGCAGCATCTTCCTGTTACCTTCCTTGAAGCATCGGACGGGGAAGAAGCTTACAGCATTCTTACGCAACAGTCTGTTGATTTGTGTATTTTGGACGGTGTTATGCCGCGTTTGGGTGGGTTCGAACTGCTGGAAAAATTCGAGCAGGAAGGTTCAAAGCCAATGGATTTGTCCATATTGATGCTATCGGGACGAAACCGAGAGGATGAACCAGCGAAAGGCCATGCGGTAGGTATTGATGTGTTCATGCACAAGCCGTTTTCGATGGTGGAGCTTGAAATGAAAGTGAAGCAGCTGCTTGAAATTCAATAAGAATAATATCAATATGAATAATATCAATATGAAAAGCCCCTTGCTTCCGCTGTGGAAGAAGGGGCTCATTTCTTATTACAGGTCGTCCCAGTTCATGTTGGACGATTTGCTGTAGTTGGTCACTTTCTGCTCGAAGAAGTCCGTTTTTATGCCGTTCATGTTACTGAACGTTTCAACCCATTTCATCGGATGGTCTACAACTTCTGGGAACAAAATTTCGAGACCAAGGTTTCTCAAGCGCTCATTGGATAAGTACTTGATGTATTGATCAATGATTTCGTTGCTGAGGCCGTTAATGTTGTTGTTAGTAATATATTGGCCCCATTCGATTTCATGCTGAACAGCGGTTCTCATCATTTGGCGCAGCTCTTCGACGAGCTCGTCGGTGAAAACTTCCGGATTTTCCTTGCGGATTTCCCGGAAAATATTTTGGAACAACGCCAGATGGGTAAGCTCATCGCGTTGAATGTACTTAATTTCGGATACAGTGCCTAGCATTTTACCTTGACGTCCGAGTGCGTAGAAGAAGCTGAAGCCGCTATAGAAGTAAATGCCTTCCAAAATATAGTTGGCCATAATGGTTTTCATCAGGTTCGGCGTAGACGGTTCCTCGATAAAGTTTTCATACAAGTCGGTGATGAACCGGTTGCGGCGCAATAAGTGCTTGTCTTCACGCCATTGGTTGTAAATATCGTCACGCGCTTCGGCTGAAACCACGCTATCCAGAATGTACGAATAGCTCTGGCTGTGAACGGCTTCTTGGAACGTTTGTACCGTTAGGCACAGATTAACCTCGGATGCCGTAATGTATTCGTTAATGTTAGGCAGGTTCGCTGTTTGCAGTGAGTCTAGGAAAATAAGGAAGCTGATGATTTTATCATAGCTTTGGCGCTCCTGCGGCGACAAGAATTTGTAGTCTTTAGCGTCTTGAGCCAAAGGAATTTCTTCTGGAATCCAGAAATTGTTCATCATCGTACGATACATTTTCGTAGCCCAATCGTACTTTACATTGTTAAGCTCAATCAGGTTCGTCGTATTACCACCGATCATGCGGCGTTTACCCCAGTCACGATCACCGTGCTCGTTAAACAATTTTTTCTTCTGTAATTGGTCCAAAGAAGAGCTACCCCCTAAATCCCCCTGCAAGGGGGACCCCATGGGGCTCTGCCCCCTGGACCCCCTCGGCTATGGGAGTTACTTTTTGTTGGTTTTGAGCGCGTCCGTACCCCTGCAACCGGCTCTGGCTTGTTAGCCATTAGCCGGTTGCAGGGGTACACGCTTTACGTTGGTGCGATGGTTCGTTTGGTGCTAGGTTGGTGGAACTGGGCGCTTACGTAAGTGCTTGCTCATTCGCTGGCGCTAATGAACAGGGCACCTACACGCTTAACGTCTTGAAGGTTCAGGCAGGAGGGAAGGGCGAGGCAGTTCGCTACGCTGCTGCCAAACACGGAACCCAAAAGCGGAACCTCAAAACCGAAAGCCGAGGCAGTTCGTTTCGCTACTGCCAAACCTCAGAGCCAAAACCAAGTAGTAATCTAGACAATGCTTATAATGCTTACAATATTATGCCATTATGCCGAGCAGCTTACGCAATCTTCCACTTCAAGGCTTTTATTACGAACGTAGTAAACAGTTTTCAAGCCGTTTTCCCAAGCGGCCATGTACAGCTCCAGGAATTCTTTCGCAGAAAGCTCAGGAGTGATGTATAGGTTGAACGATTGCGCTTGATCAATATGACGTTGACGAACGCCAGCGGCTTTAACGCTCCAATGTTGGTCAATACGGTGAGCTTCTTTATAGAACCACATCGTTTCGGCGTTCAAATTAGGAGCGGTTTGCGGGATAACCGCGTTTTTCTTCTCTTCCACGAAGAACTTATTGAAGATCGGGTCGATACCTGCGGTAGAACCAGCGATCAACGAAGTGGAAGCGGTTGGAGCGATAGCGAACATCCAAGCGTTACGTACGCCATTCTTAGCAACCTGTTCTTTCAATTCGAGCCATTCCGGGCTGTTATAGCCGCGGTCTTCGAAGTAAGCGCCGGTTTGCCATTCGCTGCCTTCAAATACTTTGTAGGCGCCTTTTTCCTTGGCGATTTCCATTGAAGCTTTGATCGCGTAGAAGTTCATCCACTCGTACACTTCATCGGCTTTTGCAAGATGCTCATCGGATTCCCATTGGATTTTCAGCTGAGCCAGCATTTGATGATAGCCGCTGGAGCCGAGACCGACAGCACGGTATTTTTTATTCGTAATTTCGGCTTGCGGGATAGGGTAGTGGTTCAAATCGATAACATTATCCATCATACGCATTTGCGTAGTTACGACACGCTCGATATCTTCTTTCGTATACACGCGACCCAAGTTAAGGGAAGACAGGTTGCACACGACGAAGTCGCCACTCTTCACTTGATTCGTAATAATGCCGTCTTCATGGTAGCTTTGAACCAGCTCGGTTGGGCTCATGTTCTGGCAAATTTCAGTACACAGGTTGGAGCAATATACCATACCTGCATGTTTGTTAGGGTTAGCTCGGTTGACGGTATCGCGGAAGAACAAGAAAGGTGTTCCTGTTTCGAACGAGCTCGTCATAATGCGCTTCATGATGTCGATAGCAGGAATTTCTTCTTTAGAAATTTTATCGTCATTTACGCACTCCCAATAGCGGCGTTCCCATTCCTCGCCCCAGCTGTCTTCGATCGAGTAGCCTTTTGTTTTACGAACCTCATGAGGGTCGAACAAGTACCAAGTGCCTCTCTCTTTAACAGTTTTCATGAACAAATCGGGGATACAAACGCCAGGGAAAATGTCGTGAGCTTTCATACGATCATCGCCGTTGTTTGTTTTCAAGTTAAGGAAATCGAGAATATCTTTATGCCATACGTCCAGATACACGGCTACCGCACCGGAGCGCACGCCTAATTGATCTACCGCGACAGCTGTATTATTGTAGTTTTTGATCCACGGCACTACGCCGCCTGCAACGCCCTTGTAACCGCGAATGTTGGAGCCGCGGCTGCGCACCTTGCCGACATAGATTCCCATGCCGCCGCCATGCTTGGATACTTGAGCAAAGCTTTGGTCTACGTTATAAATACCCCACAGGTTGTCCGGCACCGTATCGATAAAGCAGCTGGACAGCTGATGCAGCGGTTTACGAGCGTTAGCCAGCGTCGGTGTGGCTACGGTCATTTCCAGGTTGCTGAGCACATCGTAGAATTGTTTAGCCCATTTAAGCTTGTCTGCTTCCTTCATAGCTAAATGCATGGCTACACCCATGAACAGCTCCTGAGGCAGCTCCAGTACTTCTTTGTCCACTCCGCGAATCAGATAACGGTCGGCCAATGTTTTGAGACCAATATAGTTTAAGAGGTAATCGCGCTCCGGTTTGATATAAGCGCCCAGCTCGTGAATTTCTTCTTTGGAATAGTGCTCGACTATGTATTTTCCATACAGTCCCATATCGGTTAAGTAAGTGATGAGGGAATACAGGTCGCCGTAGCCAAAATGACCATATTTACGGTTCAAACGGGCTTCCTTGTACAAATCGTAGGTGAGAAGCTTTGCAGCAACATACTGCCAGTTCGGTTGTTCGACGCTTGTTTTTTCCACAGCTACTTGTATGAGCAAACGTTGAATCTCTTTAGTAGAAATCCCGTTGCGGAACAGCGGCAGCAATGCGGTTTCCAGCTCAAGCTGATCGCATTCCGGGTACGTTTCGCAGGCGAAATCGATAACCTTCTTCATTTTGGAAAAAACAAGTTCTTCCTTAGTTCCGTCTCTCTTTACGATAATCATCTAAAAACCTACTCCTTTTTGAGTAAAGATAGGAAAAATGCGCATTGAAAAAGCATGCAGCCTGCTTAAGAATAAGCGGGCGCATGCCAGCAGCTAAGTAAGCCTAATTGGCAATGCATTGATGTGGCGCGGGTTCTCACGGTATTTCTACCAAACTATGAAAACCGCTGAAAGTGAAATGTGTCGATTATGAGAGATATTCCCACAATATATAGTTGTGTTTAAAGCTGTAAATAGAATTTACCTCAATATATGGTGTCTGTCAATTGTATAATTTTCGACAAAAGCCAAGGGTAGACAGGCAGTTTACTAGCTTGAAAACGGGCATATTCCCCTTGATAAGGGCTATTTTGAGCTTAAATCAGGTTACAGAAAGTGATTGGAAAGTGATTTTTTCGACAAAAAATAGGAGCTTAGACCTACGCTAGGTTCTCAATTAAATTTGATGCTAGTTCAGTATAAACAAGATAGCAATGAGAATCAATCTCAACTGGTAGTGGTTCGTTAAAAAAATATGGAAAGTAGGAGGGAATTTCCAAATAGTTAATCGAATATATGTTCGCATAGTTAACTGTTATCAATAACAAGGAGGTTTTATCAAATGGTATCCTTTTCGAAAAAAGAACTGGCCCGAGCTTACGATGCCGATGCTGTACGCCGCTCGCAATCGTCCATGGCGGACTGGAAAGCTGAGGAGAGACAATATTTTGTAGATCGCATTCGTGAGCAGGGAGGCAAAACTGTATTGGAAATAGGGGCAGGGACAGGCAGAGACAGCCAATACTTTCGGGAGTGCGGCTTAGAGGTGAGCTGTATTGATTTATCCGAAGAGATGGTACGTCATTGCAAGGAGAAGGGATTGAATGCGTCGGTAATGGATTTCTATCAGCTTGATTTTGCTGATCAATCGTACGATGCTGTGTATGCCTTGAACTGCCTCTTGCATGTACCGAAGGGTGAGTTGGGTCTGGTGCTTGCTGAAATCAGCAGAGTGGTAAAGGCTGACGGTCTGTTCTATATGGGCGTCTATGGGGGCCGTGACTCCGAAGGGATTTGGGAGGATGATACTTATGAGCCGAAACGGTTCTTTTCATTCTATACGGATGAAGCTGTTCAAGAAGCGGTCCAGCCCTATTTCAAGCTTGACTACTTTCGCGTAGTTCCTCAGCAGCCCGACGAGCCCCACTTCCAATCTCTTTTATTAATTAATAAATAATAGAAGCCCTGCAGTGTAGCTGCAGGGCTTGCTTGAGGAGAATCTTGAATTTATTGAAAATGCTTAAGGTGATAGGTGAGGTATCTCCTGGATGTGCGTTAGCGTCCGCCTTTGTTATCGGGAAATTACCGCTGAAAAGCGAATAATTCGAAAATATCCCGATAACAACAGCGGCTGGAAGGAGGTACCTTACCGGTCCACCAAAGTGATTTTCCCGATTCCTTAGGCTTCTCAACACGCTCAGAAGCCCTGTAACGTCAGCTGTAAGGCTTCATCGGCTCAGCCGAACTGTGCATGATGCAGCTTAGCATAAGCTCCTCCTACGGCGAGGAGCTCTTCATGACGGCCTTGCTCGGCAATACCCTCCTCATTGACGACGATGATCCTGTCCGCATGGCGGATCGTCGCGAGCCTATGGGCGATGACGAGCGTCGTGCGGTTCGCCGACAGCTCGGAGAGAGCCTGCTGGATGACGGCTTCGGTCTCGGTATCGAGAGCGGAGGTAGCTTCATCCAGGATGAGGATCGGCGGATTTTTGAGAAACATCCGTGCGATCGCAAGCCGCTGCTTCTGTCCGCCGGACAGCTTCACGCCGCGTTCACCTACCGGTGTGTCCAATCCAAGCGGCAGCGAGTCGATAACCGCCTCCAGATGCGCTCTGCGGGCAGCAGCGATGATCTCGGCTTCGGTCGCGCCTAGCTTGCCGTAGGCGATGTTGTCGCGGAGTGTGCCCGCGAACAGGAATACGTCCTGCTGCACTATGCCGATTTGTGCGCGCAAGGAGCGCTGCGTCATCTGGCGGATGTCGATGCCGTCGATGGATATCGTGCCGCTCTCGATTTCATAGAAGCGGGGAATAAGGCTGCACAGCGTCGTCTTGCCGGCTCCGGAAGGGCCGACGAAGGCGACCGTTTCACCTGCACGGATACGCAGGTCGACGTTCTGCAGCACATGAGCGTGATTTTCATAGCCGAAGGTGACGCCTTTGAATTCAATATCTCCGCGCAGTTTCTTTACGTCTAGCGCATTTGGCGCATCAGCCACATCTGGCTCCACATCCATAATTTCCAGAAACCGTTTGAAACCTGCCATCCCTTTGGGGTATTGTTCGAGCAGTGCGGTTATTTTTTCAATCGGCTTGAAGAAGATGTTCACGAACAGAAGGAAGCCGACCAGTTCTCCATAAGACATGCCGCGGTATATGACCAACCAGGCTCCACACAGAAGCACTAGCAAGGTGATAAGCCTCATGAGTAAATACATCCCGGAAGAGCTGTAAGCGATGATCCAATAGGATTGCAGCTTGGCAAATCGATATTTTTTATTGTTCTCTGCAAATTTCTTGATCTCATGATGCTCATTCGTAAACGACTGCACGACGCGAATACCGGCAACACTGTCTTCGACCTGTGCGTTCACATCGGCAATATTCGTATACATTTGATTGGCAGCTTTGACCAGCTTCCCATTGCACAGCACGATAAGCCATATCAATAAAGGTAAAGCGATGAAAGTAATGCAGGCTAGCTGCCAATTCAAGTAAAGCATAATGGAAAATGCGCCGATAAAGGTCATGACGGCAATGAATAAATCCTCGGGCCCGTGATGCGCTACTTCGCCGATTTCGAACAGATCGTTCGTCATTCTGGACATCAAATGTCCGGTTTTATGATTATCGAAAAAGCGAAACGATAATTTTTGCACATGCTGAAACAGCTTTTGACGCATATCGAACTCAATTTGAATCCCAAGCTTATGTCCCCAGTACGTGACGACAAATTGCAGTCCGCTGCTTACTAAATACATAGCAAGCAGTCCTGCCCCCGCCCAGAGGATCCACGGCCAGTTACGATCCGGCAGCAGTGTATCCACGATCCACTTAACAGCCAGCGGAAAGCAAAGCTCAAGCAGTGCTACGAATAAGGAAGCTGTAAAATCAACAGCAAATAGTTTCCAATGAGGCCGATAGAAGGCTATAAAACGTCGTATCACTAAAGATTCATTCCTTTCCTTCAACAATCTATTTCCGTATTTTAATAGGGAAAGGGCTTTGCGGCAAGAGAAGAGATTGTCTTAATTATTTTTTCCGTCTGCAAGAGTATGACATTACGGTGAAAAGTTTGGTTAGCCCCATCCGAGTATGCTACATTAGAACTAAGAATGCGGTTACGGAAAGTTAGCGATGCCGCAGGCATCCATGTAAAGGGGAGAACAAGGTTGACTGAAAAAGACGCGCTTGTTCGATTTGGCATCTCAATGCCTCAATCATTAATTGAACAGTTCGATGCTCTGCTGGCCGAGCAGGGGTATGACAACCGATCGGAAGCAATAAGGGATTTGGTACGAAAAGCGCTGCTAGCACCCTCCCAAATCCATCCTGAACAGATGGCGGCTGGAACTATAGTAATGGTCTACGATCATCATGTCAGCGATCTGCCGATCGTATTGACAGAACTTCAGCACGAATACCACCATGAGATCAACTCAACGATGCATATTCACTTGAATCACCATCAATGTCTGGAAGTTATTGTAGTTCGTGGTGTTGTGAGTAGGTTACGTGAACTCCAGCAGCGTATTCAGGTGCTCAAGGGCGTATTTTATGCGGAACTATCAGTAACCCATATGGATAGCCCGGATCATAGCTCTCGCCCGCATAAGCATGAACACAATCATCCACATTCTCATGGAGAACACGGACACTAGAGTCAGCTTCTTATAAGAAACTACATTAATATAGCGTCGGATAGATGGGAGGACTTTTAATGGACAAGATCTATTACACCTTGGCTGAAGCCAATGCAATACTACCGATAGTGAAGCGGGAGCTGGAGAAGCTTCAAGAGATTAAACGGCAGTTTCGTCTGAAATATGAGGAGCTGCATCAGCTTAAAAGCTACCATCGCAATCATGGAATTGCAGTACAAGGCGATCCCTACTTTACATTAGAATGCGAAATGGATTTCATGCAGGTGGAGGGTAATGCTGTTCTTCAAAGCTTTGAGCTTAAAGGGGTCCAATTAAAAGATGTTGACACCGGTCTCCTTGATTTCCCGGCACTTATGGACGGCAGGGAAGTGCTGCTGTGCTGGAGACAAGGTGAGGAACGTGTAGAACACTACCACGGGCTATATGACGGATTTGCAGGAAGAAAGAAGCTAACGGGTGAATAGCCTGTAGCACGGTCAAGGAGGATTTTCTCATTATGAGCAGCACTAAGACGGTCGGCTTGCGCCGACATACTGTAAAAAAACGGCAAAGTCGTTGGCTAGCGTTACTTCTTTGCTGTGTAAGTTTCATCTTTTATTTCATCGCTTTGCCGAACCCTGTGTCGGCTCACGCAAGCCTCATCGATTCAGCACCGGCTGCTAATGCTGAGATGGATCAAGCGCCGGATAGCGTTATTCTAACATTTAATGAAAGATTGGAAGACGGTATCTACTACATACGGGTGTTTGATAGCAGCAAGAAGCAAGTAACGACCAATAAAGCTCAAATGAATACCAACCGGACAGCAGTTGAACTGCAGCTGCCCAAGCTCGGTCAAGGAAGCTATTTGGTTACTTACCATGTGATCTCGGCGGACGGTCACCCCGTGGAGGGGACGTATTTGTTTGCCGTCGGCCAAAGCTTAAGTAACCAGCCTGCTGATGCATTACCTTCTATGGAACATATGCATTCTCATGGATTATCCACACAGCTGGGATTCATGGAGATTATTCAATATATATCGCGGATGATCTATTATGCCCTGATGCTTGCGTTTACAGGCTGGGTAGTGTGGCTCCGATTCTACGGAAGTCGCAGCGAATGCGTGACCGTCTTGCTCCAAGAATGGGGTACGCAGCTTCAGCGAGGATATTTGCTCGCCTTCTTGTTCTTTATGTTTACTCACATCTTCGCACTTATCGGGGATGGGGGACCGGATGCTTTCGCAGTTATTTTTACTAAGACGGCAATCGGCTACATCTGGCTAACCTCATTAATTTTATCGCTGTTAGGCTTTGTTGTGCTGCACCGTCGCCCGTGGCTTGATCTGGTATGGGTTGCACTAATATGGCTGACCAAAGGCTTGAACGGCCATTCTGCTGCATTTCAGCCGTTAAAGCAGACTTTGCTGCTCGACTTCATTCACTTGGCAGCTGCAGCCCTATGGGTGGGCGGATTGCTGATGCTGTTAGTCTTATGGCGCCGCAATAAAGAGGAAGGAATGAGTTTTTTTCCTCGATTCTCTTCGACTGCGTTAGCCTCCATTTTGCTGCTGGTGGCATCAGGAATATTGTCCGTTTTGATCTTTTTACCGGATATTGCTTATATCGTGGAAACCCAGTGGGGTATTCTTTTGCTTGCTAAGAGCGCACTTGTTTTACTGGTTGTGTGTACGGCAGCTTTGCTTCGCTGGGTATTTCGGAAACGCGGTGAAGCTAAGGTTGGGGTTCTGCTTAAAATCGACGTAGTGTTAGCGCTTCTCATCGTGCTTATCGTTGGGGTGTTCACTTATTTAACCCCTTTGCCTGCGAATGAGCCACTGAATTGGCATGTGATGGGTGAGAAGATTCATATGACCGCACAGATTACGCCGAACGCACCAGGTGTGAACGATTTTACAGTGAAGGTGTGGCTGCCAGAATCGTTAGGCAAACCGAAGCAGATGATCTTGAAGCTCCATGACGCCAATGCCAAAGATATAGCGCCTATTGAGGTTCCGCTCCAATATACAGAGGATGTTAGTGTGGAGGACAGCTTTGGAGACTTGAAGAAACATACGTACAAAGCTAAAGGAGCCTACCTTCCTTATCCAGGTTATTGGGATATCGAAGTTCGAGTCATGGACAGTAATGACGATGAAACCGTATATGATAAACAAATTCGACTATATTAACTGATAAAAAGATGAAAACCCAATCGTTTACTACTAAGCAGCCGATTGGGTTTTTGTTTATGGTGCATTAGTATGGAAAGCTGCTGAAGCACAACTTTTAACCGTTAGCCGAATGGAGCTCGGCTGTCTGGTTCTGAGGCTCGGGTTCTTTGACAGAACGATAAGTTAAATAAAAGCCAACACGAATGGCAGCAATAACGATGAAGCAGCCCCATAACGGAAGAAAAGAAATCAGAGCCCCGGCAAATAAAGCACCGATTGCATTTCCTGCGTTCATAACAAGCTGAAAGTCGGAAAAATACGCCATTTCCTTACGATGCTTAGCGGCTTCCTTCATCATAATCGTCTGAGAAGCCACTTCATGTACAGCGAGGCAGAAACCAACCCAGCCTTGAATAAGGAGCAGCAGCCAGAAGGAGTGAATGAAGCCGTATGGCAGCACGGCAAGAGCCATTCCTATAATGGCAGTACCATAGACCTTCATCATACCGAACTTCTCCATGCAGCGTCGGGCTACCGGCAGCAGCAGAGTAGAGACAATCCCCGCAATGACAACGAAATACGCGATTTGAGAATTCGTCAGCTTAAGCACATTAACATGGTATATAACGAACAATGGAGGAACCATCGCAATGCCTACATTGTTGAGCCCCATCCACCAAGTTTTTCGGTCGCATTCTTGAAAAGGCTTCATCCAGGTCAGCCGAATACGCTGCTTCTCCTTTGGAGCCAATTCCGCGATCAAAGACATGCCTGCAAAGGTAGCCAAGCACCCGATCAGCATGGATATCACATAATTTTTGGGGAACATCCAGTCGAAGGCATCAAGGTATTGGCCGATTCCGAAGCTTCCGAAGGTCACAATGATGATGCCGATAATTTTATTATTGCTGAAAATTTTCGGGAATTCGTTCGGAGCTATCCATCTGCGCATGATAGCCGGTTGCTGTGCCCCCGTTACCATTACTGCAACGGCGTTGATGCACCAGAAAAACAGCAGAAAAGGAATCGGATGGGGCAGCAGCGCAGCGAATGCCATGCACAAAAAGGCCAACTGCCGTATGTAGCCGCTGACAAGAAAGACACCTCTGGTTACCGGGAGCTGTCGGGTTAGAAAGGCTAACGACAACGCGCAGAACAGAGGTGGCAGTGAATTGGATAATGCAATTTCAAAATTGCTTGCGCCCAAGCGGGCGATAAGTACTTGAAGAAATGTGAAAAAGCTGACGCTTTTCATATTTTGCAAAGCGGCGTCCATGTAGATTCGTGTCGTAAGCTTCATCGGTTTCAAGACCTTTCTTTTCTAGCTGTGAATAGCTTAAATGCTTTCATGCTGCGTTCACGAACTAGCATACCTTAAACCCGCGGCTGAATAACATGGACGGTACTGTCTAAAAACATGGATTATATCGCTTTAATCTTTCCAGCTTTGTTTATGCAAATCCGAAACGTATTGAGCTGCCGCTGCATTAGAAATAACCTGCTCAGGACTTTTGCAGCCTGGAATAACGGCGGTTACGGCAGGATGCTTCAAGCACCACGCTAGCGCCCAAGTAGCCATGTCCATCCCAGCAGGTACTTCGTTCTCACGAATGCGGGCAGTTTCCTCCAGACGAAGAATCGTCTGTTCACGGTCGTGGCGGTTACGTACATCATTGTCCGGGAACACAGCGCCCGGCTTATATTTGCCGCTCAAATAGCCGCTTGCCAAAGGTACACGTGCCAATACACCCAAATCCTGTTCTTCGCAGGACGGGAATACGCGTTCTTCCGGTTTGCGGTCCAAACGGTTGTAGACGACTTGAATAGCTTGCGAGTTTACTTTGGTGGAAGCAGCGGTCTGATGCAGATTATCGTTGCTGCCGATCGAGGTACCCAAGTGACGGATTTTGCCTGCTTGAACCTGTTTGTCCAACAAAGTCCACAGCTCGTCTTGGTCGAAGGCTTCGTCAGTACCTGAGTGGAATTGATAAAGATCGATATAATCGGTTTGGAGTGCTTTGAGTGAAGCTTCCAATTGTTCCAACACATCCTGTGGAGACCAATGCTGTGTACGTTCTTGATGTCCGTGGAAATGATGGCCGAATTTCGTAGCGATGACCCAATCCTCGCGGCGGTTGCGTGACACATAGCTTCCAATGAGCGATTCGGAGGTATGATCTCCATAGCATTCAGCTGTATCGATCAAGTTAATGCCTGAAGCTTTGGCTTGATCCAGAATGGCATCTGCTTCTGCTTGTGTAAAAGCTTTGCCCCACTCTCCTCCGAACTGCCACGTACCGATGCCAATGACAGATACCTTCAAATTTGTTTTGCCTAATCTGCGGTATTTCATGCGGATCCCTCCTGAATATGGATGACTGTCTCTTTTATTTAACGACAACGGCGCGGAGAAGTCAAAAAAGAGGTTAAGCTTGAAATGACCTTTTAATATCGAATAAAATAATGCAAGCAGATTCAAAATAATAGTAACGCAAGTTAGGAGGAACATGGTATGACTCGAAAAAGGCTCGTGTTGTCCGCATTATCGCTAGTGGTAGCAGTCACTGCATTAACCGCATGCAACAAAAATACGGTCAGCTCCAACGATCCGGGTGCGAAAGCAGCAACGCTGCAAGGTGAATCGGAGCACTGGAAGGTTAAGGTGAACTATACGCCTCAAAAATCCAAGCTGCAGGAAATGGTGACAGTTGAATATAAAGTAGAAGAAAGAGTTGCTGAAGCTGCTGTCACCGTAGTCCATGCGGACGGGACATCTCTTGTGAATTCGGTTGTGGAGCCTTCATTACTAGCGCCGAGCCAGCCCATCACCTTGGACAAAAAAGGGGAGGTAGCAAGCTGGAAAGGTACCGATCAAGTTCAGATTGAATGGAAGGTAGGAGATCAAAAAACGAAGGAGTATATTACGGTAGTTAATAAGGCCGCCACAGCAGCTCCATAGCCATTCCTAAAAAAATTTATGTTACATTAATATTTCTTTTGCCGAAATGATGTATTGTGAACAGAAGAAACGGCAAAAGGAGCTGAAATAATGCAACGGGTGAAACGATGGATCAAGGATTGGGTTCCAACGTTGGCAATCGCTGTGATTGTCAGCTTTTCATTCAATACGTATGTTGCTCAAGGAATGAAAGTGCCGACCGGTTCGATGCTCCCCACTATCCAACTGGACGATAAAATATTGGTCGAAAAAATGGTCAAGCTGACCGACTTTCAATTCGGAGATGTTGTTGTGTTCTATCCTCCGTTGCCAGATGAGGCTGATCAGCGTTTTGTAAAGCGATTAATCGGCCTTCCAGGCGATACAATAGAGATTAAGGATGGAAGCTTGATTCGGAATGGGGAGAAGGTAGACGAGCCTTATTTAAAGGAGAAAATGAACTACACCTACGGACCGATTACGGTGCCCGAGGATAAATATTTCTTCTTGGGAGACAACCGCAATGACAGTCTAGATTCCCATTTATGGCCGACAACGCCTTTTGTAGATAAAAGCAAGCTGGTCGGTAAAGTGATGTTCCGGTACTTTCCATTCAATCATATCGGCACTCTAGATTGATCATAATAATATTAATGAATAACAGAGTACCTTCTATCGTTTATGGATAGGAGGTATTTTTTGGTATAATTAACTTTAAGTTATTTATTGACGCAACAAATAGGTTTCAGAAGTGTTATGAAAGTTAAGGGGAGTGAAGTCTATGAACAAGGATAATATTACGATTCAGGCGATGAAATACGGTAACCGTCTCCATTACGAATGGAATACGACACTGCTCGAAAAGACCGATTCTCACATATTTGTGCTGAGTGAACCGGGAAGGCAATTGCAGCATTATACGAGAGGTAAAACCTTTATTTGCGAGCATTGGACTATTGAATTTTTTCCCTTTGATTCTTGGTATACTGTAAGCGCGGATATAGTGAACGGCAAGATCACTCAGTATTATTGCAACATTAATCAACCAGCCGTTTGTAACGGGAATACGGTATCATATATCGACCTGGATCTGGATTTTGTACAAAGAAACAACATATGGAAGGTCGTCGATGAAGACGAATTCGCGGTTAATGCAGTCGAGCTATCTTATCCTCCTGATTTGGTGGAAAGAGCGAGATTGGAACTAGAGAACCTTCAGCAGCGTGTGGCGAATGGGCAGTTTCCTTTTGATGGGACGATTGAGCGGTTTATTGCGGCTATACCTGAAAGAATGAAATGATTCGCTAAGAAGAGGATGGGGGTTGGAAAAATGAAAGTTTCCGCTGTAGTTTTGGATTTGGACGGAACGTTATTAGATTCCCGGAAAAAAGTCAGTTCTCGCAATATGAGGGCGATTTTAAATTGTCATCACCACGGAATTCCTATCATCATAGCTACAGCCCGTCCTCCAAGATCCGTTAAAGATTTTCTCCCTGAACAGTTACAAGCAATAGGAATCATGAGTTATTACAATGGGGCTTTAGTGATTAGCGAGACATTGAATCTAAGAGAGCATTATTCAATAGATTCATCTATTAATACTGAACTAATTGATTATTTCATTTCAAGTGAGAGTGATCCTTATCTTTCAGTTGAGGTAGAAGACAGTTGGTTTAGTAATAGAGAATTGGATTACACTGAATTAATGCAGATTAAGACTAAACCGCAGATTATCAGGATTGAAGAAATGCGTCAACTTGCGGCCTCTAAACTATTAATAACGAACTATAGCGATGCTGGGAAATTAATAGAGCGGTTCATACAGAAAGTGAATATTGTGATTACAGATTCCGGAGCACTAATCCAAATCTCCTCTAAAAAGGCGTCCAAAGAAAACGCTGTTGCCCAAATATGCGAACGGTTGGATTGTTCATTGGACGAAATAATGGTATTTGGAGATGACTATAATGATTTGGGATTATTCCATGTATGCGGCTATCCTATTGCCATGGGTAATGCCATTGAGGAATTGAAGGATATTGCTTATGAAGTCACAGAAACAAATGACCATGACGGCGTAGCTGTTATGTTGGAACGAGTATGTAGATGAGTTCGAAGTAGCTGTAATTTATTTATGTAGGCGTTGCATTATGTTAAAGGGTTATCATAGACAAGTCCACTTAAACTGTATATAATTGGTTATATAAAGTCTATGAGCCTTTCTCTTATGCGGGTGTAGTTCAATGGCAGAACTCCAGCTTCCCAAGCTGGTGGCGTGGGTTCGATTCCCATCACCCGCTTAGTAATTAATCTTTACCAGAACCCTTGTGGCGCAAGGGTTTTTCTTTTTGTCTGTTTTCGATAAACTCAAACTCTCATTTCCTGATGGCGCAGACGTGGGGCAAATTCGTAGCTTTTTTTTGTATAAATGCTCTAGTCGGTCTGCGGAGTCACGGCTGATTAACCAGGATTCATCCACCATTTGACACAGGGCACAAAGCCTTTACTTTCATACTTTCCTCTGTCTTAATTCACTCTCAGTAGTCCATCCTCGTCGATGCCCTTTCACAATGCCTGACCCCCTAGTGGAGCACTTAGATAATATACCCCCTACCAATAAATTGACGATAGGGGGCTTTATTCAAATCAACCGTTTATCAGTTAACGGTATAATAGAAATCGTAAGGGGAGTTGTTGACAGAACCGGTTGCTGTATAGATTCGGAAAGAGATTTTTTCACCCGGCCTGAGATTCGATAAAGTAAACGAATCGGTTTTTCCGGGTCCATTGTCGTTAACGCTCAGCTTGATTCGGTTTCCGTTTTGGTACCAGTATGGATCCAGGTTATAGTTTTGCCCGCTAGGAGAAGTCATAGCGGCAGTAATGCTTACGCTGCTAGAAGTGTTATTGGTATAAACGAACCAATCTTCGTCATAGGCTGTTTCGAGTTTCCACGTATAGTGCACATTAGCGGCAGCAGCAACCGCGCTTGATTCACTGTCACCAAGTCCGGTGATAGCAAATGCAGATTGAGCAGAGACGAGTAAGCTTAATGCAATCGCAGCGGTTGTGAAAGACTTTTTAAATTTAAGGATCATTATTAAAATTCACTCCTAGTCTATGATTGTGAACTGGCCAGTAATCACGTTCAATAATATACCTAAAATGTATAATATTGTAAATGTATATTATACTTTGTTGTAATATATTACAAAAATAATTGGATTAAGTAATAGAATATTGTTGGTTCCATCCGTCGGCTAATTAACGTAAGGTCCATTAACGAATGTATTTCGGCTAAATTTATGTCTGAGGAAGTCGGGGATGGGTAATTCATGTAATGCCGCGGGAATGTAATCCAAATATTAAGTACGCGAGCTTTACATCGAGCATATTAGCAATATCACAAACCGAATGATCGCAGAACTGTTTGGTGAAATAGAGAAGGTTGTCTCGGTTTGGAAGCAGCGCAACGGTTGGAACGTTACACAACAATCAAGCCCAAAATTTTACAACAAAACAAACGTTGGCGTCCAGCCCGATAACAAAAATACAAAAGGCGACCGCGGGGGCCACGGTGGACCTTCGAGCAATGATAAAGTAGTGAAGCACGTTTTCTTCAGCCGCATTACCGGATGACGAGGGGACCAAGGCCTTCTTTTACCGAGATCCATATACCAAGGAATCGATCGATATCTTAAAAATCATGAATTGTATGAATAATCAATATATAGGTATGATTAGAATTATCAAAGAGGCCGTGCGCTAACACGACCTCCGCACAATAGCCGCTTTTAAGGGCGGTGGCTGTGGTATATGGATCAGTAATAGGAATATGATACCATACAGCTCGTCCAAAAGGACGGCTTTTTATGTTGCCAAGGAGAGTGAAGACATGGCAATTACATATCCCATAATGTTAACACCCACGCAAGCGTCAATAATAGATTAACATCCTCATCGTAATACTTTCACCCTGTTCGCAAGCAATACGTTATGCGATGATAATACTCGAAAGGCCGACAACACGGACTTTCAATTACCTTCAGGCTATTGCGCTCCTTCCTTCTAAATTCTCTGGTGATCTAGGGGCGCAGCTCTCTTGAAGGCAGATCAGGCTATCGCATCTCTTCCTTCTAAAAACTCTGTTAAAGTATAGAGATGCGAATTTCCTGGTTTATTTTACAAAAGGAAAGGAGGCATCCAGGCTATTATATTCCTTCCTTCTACTCTAATTATTCCTGATAGGGATATTCGTTTCCTGGAGTCTTTTATATGAAAAATATCATTTATCTGCGTAGAGCAAGTAAGCTTATGGTAGAGCCGGGTTTTAGCACTAGTCCGCTTCCTGAGAGATACTTGGCCACAGCAATGAAAAATATCGAGTACCTCGGGTTTACTTTCTCAAAGCAGCTCATGGATACGGTACGCACATTATCCATTGAAGAATTCACGAATTTGTATGATCAGCTTGTTGCTGACTTGAAAACACTGATAGGGGCTCATGTTAACTACAGGCCTATGTACCCCGATTTTCCTCGACAAGTGATGCTGGCGAGCGAAGCCGAGCTCTACATCAACGCAATCCTTCATTATATAACCCTTAAATTACCTGAATACGAGGCCATTGACCGTTTCCCTCTATTGGATCAAGTAAATCTGAAAGTCATTGATTTGGGAAGTGAAGAGGATTTCGATCAAATGATTCGACAGCTCATTTCAGCGAAGGTGTCCATCTCAGCTGCAGACAAAGAGGACATCGATTGGGCTATTGCACAATATGAGGATTTGGAAATGATCTTGCCATCAGAAATCCCGCTGAAAGAAAATGTGGGTTTGGTTGTAGGCGCATTAATCAAGCACGATAGGGCGAATGTTAAACTCATTGGAAAATATATTAGAACTGCAACAGATGTACTTCGCTTAGCCGTAGCGCTGTCGGACGGAGATGTCAGCCTCGCTACCCCTACAAAATTCCGAAAGTTCAAACGGTCGGAGAGAAGGCTACTGTTAGGTCTGCTGGAGCAATGTTACCCTATATCGGAAGATATGCTGAGATATAAACATCGGTGGATTCGTCTTGGGGAAATTTTGCATCCTTCAGAATATAAAAACCAGTTCTTCCATTGTAAAGAAGCGTTCGATATTCTTCGAAACAATAAGCCTTTTGAAACTTTTAGAGGAAGACTTGAGTTGGCGCTCCTATATAACAATGTATGGACGGCGGTAGATTTATTGAAAACTCGTCCAGGCGAGTTTGCCAGAAGGCTGGACCATTTGCTTCGAATCTCGGACGATGCCTACCCCATAATTGAGGCTTTCGGTGAGGTAATCGATCAAGTATCCACTGTTGTATTGCTGCAAGTGCAAACCCATTTTAACCATAGAAATGAACCGCAGGAGCTGCGTACGTTTTTTCCAAAAGGTAACGTGGCTAAAGCAGTAGCCATTCAAAACAGACTCGTCAATTTGGCCGCCGATGCTTGTCAGGCTATTGTGGATTTGTGCAGCAGTGCGCTGATAAGACGATTCGCATCTCTGCCCTCATTAGGTAATATTTATATGGATGACCGTTTGCAATCATATAAAGTCCCTTTTTCCCAAAGATCGGCCAGCAAGTCGCTGCGTACGATTGTAAGGGGAAGTAAGCTGCAGATGCCTAAAGGAAATACGATTCGATTCTTCACTTGGTGGAAGGAAGGAGTTATCGACGAGAGGCCTACAGGTCCAGTGGACATTGATCTGTCTGCGGTAATGTACGATGAGAATTGGCGTTATGTCGAGCACATCTCGTACACGAATCTTCGTTCAGATAGATACAAGGCGACTCATAGCGGAGATATTAGGTCGGCTCCTAATGGGGCTTGCGAGTTCATCGACATCCATATTCCTTCTGTTGTAACCTATGGAGGAAGGTATATTGTGGCTTCGCTGAATTCCTTTACGGAGCAGTCTTATTGCGATCTGCCGGAATGCTTTGCCGGTTGGATGATGAGAGCCAATCCGGCTACGGGAGGCATATTCGAACCTTCGACGGTAGTAGATAAAATTGATATTACAGCTGACACGCAAATCGCGATACCTGTTATTATGGATTTGGTGGAGCGTACAGTCATTTGGACGGATCTGGCTCTTACGAAACATCCTAATTATTATAACAATGTGGAAGGTAACCAAAAAGGGATGGTTCTAATGGGAAAAGCGATGACAACCTTAACGAAGCCTAACCTATACGATTTATTCATGCTCCATGCCATAGCAAGAGGCCAGCTTGTAGATAATGCAGCTGAGGCGGATACGATATTTTCGGTAGATAGAGGCATTACACCCTTTGACACCAGTAAGATCATGTCGGAGTTCCTTGTTTAAAGGATAAAAATAGATTTGAATTGGAACAGCGTTTAAGTTGTTCCTTTTTTTCGCTATATTAGAATCTAGATTGGAAAGAGGTGAAGAGATGAATATTGTAAATTCAATAGAACTGGGGACTTTTGTGCAGCGGATTTTGCAAACGAAGGGGAGCGTTTATGAGCATTCTCTGGAATACTACCTAAGGTCTCTTTATAACAATGTATTGCTCCATGAAAACAAAGCTATGACCTACTCATTATTAGGAGAGTTGGTTGAGGAGAGCTTCCAAACCGCTCCTGTAGAGTATCTAGAGCAGTGGAGCAAGTATAACAGACCGCCGTCAGTTGAAGTAACAGCAGATGGTGTTGCTTATGCGAAGGAAGTATTGCTTTTTCAAATTTTTGATTTGAGGGATATGGAGCGGCAAGAGCAGGAGAACCAATACCGGTTCTTAGGCACAACCTCAAGGACCAATCATACTTGGTATAATTTTGACGTTTTTTCATATTTGGAATGCGGAGCTTCCGGGTTGGAAGATCATTTGGGCGATGCTCCACAATGTGATTGGTTCACTTTCGGGAAGTTTTTGGAGCTGGGTCGTTTGTATGAGTAGGAATGGATTGGATAGCCGTTAATGAAACAGGAAACTCCCTAGCAGTTTGTGTCAACATATGGTAAGATTTTATGGCGGAAATGAAGTACAATGGCAGTATCTTTTCTTTTATGAACAGATAGCGTATGATTCATTATCTCTACGAAATTACGGTGATCCCATGCAATCGATTATTACATCCAGCGTTATTGATGAAGCGTTGTTCCGAATCGAATCTTATAAGAAGCTTGCCGCACTGCTGCAATCGACGAAGAATAACGAGGGTATATGCAGCCTGTCCGTCAAAGTCTTAAGCAACTTTTTGGACACGTCGCCTGAAGAGGTTACCAGCTCGTTATTAAAGCTCACCGATTTCGGCATGATCAAAAGCAACCGATCTTTGAATGAATTCAAAGTGCTGCAAACGGATATCGAGCAGTCCCCCTTAGGTATAACGCAATCGCTTCTGCAGCTGTTGATCGATAAGCCGGAATGTTCCTTTCAGCAGCAGGCCAACGAGCTTCATGTATCATTAAAAGAGCTGGAAATCATATACGGTTATTTCGTCTTTATTTTACAATAACAGCCTTATGCGAGCCGAGCCCATAACGTTCAGTTGAAAGTAAGGTATCGACCTGTAACCCGCTGGCTCTGAAGCCGGAGGGTTCTTTACCGATTCTGAACGGTATGAAAAGCCACGGTTTACGCAGGGTCATGCTTGATTGAAAGGCCTCGATAGAGGTTTTCTCCTATAGTGGCTTTAAAGGTTTTTGCTGCAGGGGGTGGTGCCTCCTAAACAAGAAGAAGATTTAAGGATAATGAAACGGAATTTCTACACTATGCAGATACGTGTTTACTGGAGAAAATAGATAATTAGGAAGGATTAGGACAAACGCAGCAGGAGGCGACCCATTGATGCTAGTGGACTGTCTGTAAACTAGACTCCGGTGATCTGAGGATATATCAGGTTGTCTTGAAAAAACTTCCAATACGAGTGAATAGACCCACCACGGCTCCGCCAACAAAGAAATAACTGATTACGACGCTGAATGCAACAAGAAACAAGCTTTTTAACACTTTGGTAAAAATGATAACTCAACTCCAATTCGAATCTATTAAAATGATGTGCAAAAATAAGCACCTTGTCTAAGGTACATGATTATGAAGGAAAGCGCAAGTTTTACAATATATGTAAAATGTAGTTTTGACTAACTAGGAGGCAATGCAATGAAAAATAAATTTGAAATTGACTCGGCATGTTGTATACTCGGTTTGCAGCTGGAGCAAGCGCTGAACTTTTTGGCAGATCACCAAGTGGAAGTTCAAGCCATGGACGGAAAGCACTATACCGATGAAATCGGAATTGAGGAACTGGAGAAGCTGGCGAAAACCCGCCGCGATGAATAACAGCCGGCTTTAATATAAGGGTACGCCTTAAGAAAGAAGGTTGGTCATGCTATTTTATAGTATAGTCATTATTGTTGTCGCCATCGATCAGCTAGCGAAAATATGGATTCGTTCTTCGATAGAGGTAGGAGAGTCGGTTCCTTTTTGGAATTCAGTGCTGCATTTAACCCACTACGAGAACAGCGGTATGGCTCATAGTCTGTTTCAAGGCTATGGAAGGCTTTTCGCGGTTTTTGCGGTTTTATTTATTGCCGGGGTGCTATATTATCGGAAAAAAGGCGATATTAAGGGAAAGCCGATGGATATTAGCATGGGCTTCTTGGTAGGCGGGGCTGCCGGGAACGCGATTGACCGGATTTTATTTGGTAAAGTGACCGATTTTCTTGAATTTACTTCAGGTCATGGAATCCTCAATTTGGCGGATGTTGCTATCAATATCGGCGTTGTTCTATTATTAATAACTGCGGCGATATCCATCATACTGAGAAAAGAAATTTCTTGATTATAGAACCAAGCTAATCTTTGAATAGGAGTGGAAATAATGGATTCGAACGTGCAAGCGATGCTTTCGGAAAATCCCGATGTGGTCTTTGATGAGGTTGTCAAAATTACGATTGATGAGCAGGATATGGATTTTTGGCTGAAGTTCTCTTCGGAATGGGGGGGCGTGCTGTACTATCTGGACGAGAGGAATGCGAGACAGCATGAGCAAGGCCTTATCGGACAAGAGCAGTACGAATTTATTAGAAGAACGTACCGGCTAGGTTTGATCACAACAACCGGACTGTACGATAAGCTGAAGCAAAGCATGGAAGAAGCAGGTGAAGTAGATTACACATTCTCCATGGACTCATTGGAATGTTACTTTATTCCTGCCTATTTAAGAGAGTACTGCAGCTCGAATGAAGCTCTCAAGAGACTGGAAGAAAAGTATGTTCAATCTATGATGCGCGGATTGGAGAGTTACGGGAAACCGGAGGAGAAGCTTGCGTCCATACAGCAGCTGGTCGAGGAATACATTACGAATATGCATAGCTACGCCAAGCAGCAATAAGGAAGACGGGGCCATACAGCCCCTCTTCATCATGTGACCAAACTATTATGAGCGATGCCTAAGAAGTTGTAAGCTTCTGCAATAACCTCGTCATTATTTTCTCCATAAAAATGCTGGGAAATTTGACTCATTCCCGTGCGATTGCCCAAACGGTCGAGTTGATTTTTCATCAGCTTTGAATTGCATAGAACCGCAACCTTTTGACAATGAGGCAGCATCCACTTCTGAAGGTCTTCAAGCTTCTCATTGACATCCGGTGAAAACACAAACGGTTGACCGTTAGCTACCATCCCCCTATTATCTATAAGCAGCTTAATATGGCCCTTGGTCAAGTAAGTACAAGCGATCTTAAGATCAAACGCAGTTTTGTTAACATCCTCCACGCTAATGATTCCTTTGACCTGCCATGAAATAACCTGTTCGTCGAAGTCAATATGATAGACAAACCGTTCGCTTAAGGCTTTATTATCTTCGATTTTAACCAAAGAGGAATGAGTAGAGAAACGTTCGTTGTCAAAAAAATAGCTCATATCGACATCCAACGCATTCATAATAATCGATATGTTTTCCAAAGAAATGTTCCGCTCTCCGCGCTCCACGCCTCCAATGTAAGAACGGTCCATTCCGCAGCGGATCGCCAGCGCTTCTTGTGACATCCCTGTCTTATGTCTCAGCTCCCGCACTCTTTGTCCAAAGTTAGATAAGATTGTCAAACCAGATCCTCCTGACCTTATCAAAAATGGATAATATAAGTACCATTATGCAAGATAAAGGGGATAAAGTCACCAAATTTCGACAAGTTGCTCACATAAAACAAGTGAAGAGCTGTCCCTACGTGCTTGCGCAGATTCATTTGATCTACGCTGCAAGGGTGCTCTTCACTAGATTTGGTGGCAGTTCTTACAATTTAAATGAACGAATATTTTGCTGCAAATCATCCGCTAGCTTGGACAGATGAGAGGCAGAATGGAAGATTTCCTCCGTCGACGCCAACTGCTCCTCTGATGCCTTGGCGGCACTTTGCGTATTTTCGCTTGCGCTTCTTGCAATGTTCGCAGTAGACAGTATAGAAGCCGTAATTTCTTCGGTTGCTGCAGCCATTTGCTCGGATGTTGCGGATACTTCCTGAAGCTCATGGTTAATCGTTTGGATATTTTCAAGGATTTGTCCGAACATGTCACGGGTCGTCGTAGCCACGGAGATCCCATCTATTATTTCATGGTTAACGGATTTCATAGAATCAATAGCAAGCCGTGTCTCGGACTGAATTTCACCGATAAGAGCGGAAATTTCATCTGCGGATGAGCTGGATTGGGCTGCCAGTTTTTTAACTTCGTTAGCGACAACGGCGAACCCTTTTCCTTGCTCACCTGCACGAGCAGCTTCAATGGAAGCATTAAGGGCAAGCAAATTCGTCTGATTGGCGATTTGTGCAATGATCGTAATAATCTCGCCGATTTCTTCGGATCTTTGACCCAGCTTTTGGATAAAATCTGCCGTTGTGCTCGCTGAGCTTTGAATGGATCCCATTTGACGGACAACCTGCTCGACGGACTCGTTTCCTTTTACCGCATGATGGGAGGTCTCAACCGCTTTCTCAGAAACAACAGAAGACGTCTCTGCAATTTTTCCAATCCCTTGAGCCATCTCTTCCATCGCTTTAGCCGTTTCTTCCGTGCTGGCCAGCTGTTCGCCGGACCCGGCGGATACTTCCTGCATAGCGGCAGCAACTTGTCTGGACGTACCCGCAGATTGATCAGCGCTTGCTGCTAGCTCCTCCGACATGGCAGCGACCTGCGAAGAGGTGTTGGCGGTTTCCGTAACCGTAAGTCTCAGGTTGGTTACCATAGAGGTGGCTGCTCCCGCTAAGTCGCCCAGCTCGTCTTTAGTACGGACACTAACGGGTTGAACGGTCAGATCCCCTGCAGCGACCTGTATAATATGTCCAGTCACTTTTCGTAAAATGACAACGATGCGAAGATGGAGGATCCAGAGAACAATAATGCTGACCAGGATACTGGCGCCAACGATGCAGTAGATGAAGATGCTGCCGCCCTTATGCGTGTCTGCGACTTCTTGTGCAGCTGCAACAGCCCCATCATGGTATGTTTTCTTCAGATCATTGAAAATCAGCTGCATATCATCGAACCGTTTTTGTCCCACTCTCAACAGGTCTACGGATGTAGCGATTTGACCGCCGCGACTGGATTCCAGCGTCAGCTTGTTATTATCTTTAAACTCAGTCCAGGAAACCTTAAGCTGGTTAAGCTTTGTCCGTTCATCATCAGTAGTAATGGTTTTTTCATAGATTTCAAGATTGCTATCGAACTTATTGTACAGCTGAGAAATGCTGTTGCTTAGCATATCCATCGTTGGAACATCCTGCTCATCCTTGTGTCTGTAAGTCAAATTCAGGATATGCTCCGCTTCGAAATTCAACTCGTTAATGGCCTCTACACCCGGCATCCAGTTAACGGTAATCGTGTCAACGCGCTCTCGCATGTAATCCATAGTTGCAACCGCGAAATATCCAAGAACAAAAAGAAGCAATAAAACAACTCCGAACCCTACCATTAATTTCTTGCCGACTGTAAAGCGCATGGAATTCACCTCATGTATTAGTCAAAGTAGTAGAAACAGTACTAGATATTTATTCGACAAATAATGGACAAATGTTTATGACTTTTTTCACTTTTCTATATTGAATTTGGGTTACGTATCCGGGAAAATGTAAATATAGGCTTGCGGTGGGAGGCCGACACTTGCATTAGAGGCACAATTTTCATATAATACAGCTAAAGTTTCATACCTAAAATGCGTTGACGGAGAAAAGTAAGCAGTGCCTCTTTACAGGGAGGAGCCGCCGGAGATTGAGAGCGGTTCTACAGAAACAGGCTGCCGAAGTTCCCTCCTGAGCAGTCCTTTGAACCCCCAGCCGCTGCTGAGGCAAGTAGGAGGGAGCCGGCCAAGAACCTCATGTTCGGAACCGTTACATTCAATGAAGTGAGAAGGATACTCCTTATCCCTTCCTGTGCGCTGTACGCTCATGGGTTGGAGTCAAGAAGCCTTCTAACAAGGGTGGTACCACGGCTTATTCGTCCCTTTATCGGGATGAATGGGCCTTTTTTGCGTTGATGTCGGGGGTTATGTGAAGGTAGCGTTGAACACCAGCGCTATACGGTGGCTTTGAGGAAAAAAATATAAGGAGGATGAACACATGAAAGAGCGTTTGGAAGCTCTAAAAGTCGAAGCGCTGCAAGAGCTGGCGCAGGTGACGAACCAACAGCAGCTGGCTGAAATGAAAATTAAATATTTGGGCAAAAAAGGTCCATTGACCGAAATTTTGCGCGGTATGGGCGCTTTGAGCGCAGAGGAACGTCCGGTCATCGGGCAAGTGGCGAACGATGTACGCGGTGCTATTGAAGCTGTCATCGAGAGCAAGCAGGAGGAGTACCAAAAGGCTGAGACGGAAGAGCGTCTTCGTGCTGAAACGATCGACGTTACTTTGCCGGGCAGACCTGCAGCAGTAGGCGCAACACACCCTATCAGCAAAGTCATCCAGCAGATCGAGGATATTTTCATCGGCATGGGCTATACGGTAGCGGAAGGTCCGGAGGTTGAACAGGACTATTACAATTTCGAAGCGTTGAACCTGCCTAAGAATCACCCGGCTCGCGATATGCAGGATTCCTTTTATATTACAGATGAAATTTTGATGCGTACGCAAACTTCCCCTGTGCAGGTCCGAACGATGGAGAAAATGAAAGGCGACGTGCCGGTCAAAATCATTTGCCCGGGTAAAGTGTACCGTCGTGACGACGACGACGCGACTCATTCGCATATGTTCACGCAGATCGAGGGTCTTGTTATCGACCGCAACATCCGCATGAGCGATTTGAAGGGTACTCTGCTGCAGTTCGTGCGCGAGTTGTTCGGACAAAATACGCAGATTCGTTTGCGTCCGAGCTTTTTCCCTTTCACGGAGCCTAGTGTTGAGGTTGACGTAACTTGTGCGATGTGCGGAGGCTCCGGCTGCCGTGTATGTAAACAAACCGGCTGGCTCGAAATTCTTGGAGCGGGTATGGTTCATCCGAATGTGCTGGAAAAAGGCGGCTACGATCCTGAAGAGTACAGCGGCTTTGCCTTCGGTCTCGGGGTAGAACGCGTTGCCATGCTGAAATACGACATTGAAGACATCCGTCATTTTTATACAAACGACCTGCGTTTCTTGAAGCAGTTCGCCCATTTGTAATCGAGAGGAGTGTTAAGAGGACATGAAAGTATCTTACCAATGGTTATCCCAATATGTGGATGTTAGTGGATTTACAGCCGATGAGCTGGCGGAGAAGCTGACCCGAAGCGGTATTGAAGTGGATATTGTAGAAAAGCGCAACAAAGGGGTAGAGAAAGTATTCGTCGGCTTTGTTAAGACGCGCGAGAAGCATCCGGATGCGGATAAATTGAGCGTATGTACGGTAGATGTAGGGCAAGGCGAAGATTTGCAGATCGTATGCGGAGCGAAAAACGTAGACGCAGGTCAAAAAGTTCCTGTAGCTATTGTAGGCGCCAAGCTGCCTGACGGTCTAGTTATCAAACGTGCGAAGCTGCGCGGTGTGGAATCCCAAGGAATGATCTGCTCAGCGAAGGAGCTAGGCCTCAACGATAAGCTGCTTCCAAAAGAAATTCAAGAAGGCATTCTTGTACTGCCTGAAGATACTCAGGTCGGGGAGAGCATTCTTGATGTGCTGGCCATCAACGACGAAGTGCTTGATTTTGATCTGACACCGAACCGCTCTGACTGCCTGAGCATGCTGGGAGCAGCGTATGAAATTGCAGCGATTCTCGGACGTCCGGTTCAGCTTCCGGACGCGGAGCAGGGCTTGCAGAAGAACGGTGCTGCTGGGCAAGCTTCGAATCATATCTCTGTGGAGATAACGTCGAAAGAACAATGCTCGCATTATGCTGCGCGCTATATCGAGAATGTTAAAATCGGACCTTCTCCGCTTTGGATGCAAAATCGTCTGATGGCTGCTGGCGTTCGTCCGATCAACAACATTGTGGACATCACCAACTTTGTTATGCTGGAGTACGGTCAACCGCTGCATGCTTTCGATGCGGATAAATTGGCTAACGGCCATATCGATGTACGTATGGCGAAGTCGGGTGAAAAGATCGTCACTCTGGATGGAGTGGAGCGGGATTTGGAGCCGCATATGCTGCTGATCACGGATGGAACGAAGCCTGTAGCACTTGCGGGTGTAATGGGCGGAGAAAATTCCGAGGTAACAGACGGAACTGTACGCATTTTGCTCGAGTCTGCGAAGTTCGATGGCGGCACCGTTCGCAAAACATCCCGTCAGCTCGGTATGCGTTCGGAAGCTTCCCTTCGTTTTGAAAAGGAAGTGAATCCGGAGGCAGTTATTCCTGCACTTAACCGTGCGGCGTCTCTTATGGCCGAATATGCTGGAGGTAAGGTTGCAGCGGGTATTGTTGAAGCGGTAACGCAGGACAACAAAGCGGTACAAATCGAGCTTAGCGTAAGTCGAATCAATCAATACTTGGGTACCGAATTGTCGGTTGAGCAAGTAAGCGCGATTTTTGACAGACTGCATTTTACGGTTGAAGCACAGGGTGAAACTTTCACGGTTCACGTGCCAAGCCGTCGCGGTGACATTACGCGGGCTGTCGATCTGATCGAGGAAGTGGCTCGTCTATTTGGCTACGATAACATTCCAACGACATTGATGAGCGGAGTTACGACTCCGGGAGCATTGACGAAGGAGCAGGCTATTCGCCGTCTGGTACGCAACGTGCTGACAGGAAGCGGCTTGCATGAAGCCATTACTTATTCCTTCACACATCCTGATCAAATCGCCGAATTCCCTGGAGCCTATCCAGGTGCTAAGCCGATTGCCCTGTCGATGCCAATGAGCGAGGAGCGCAGCACGCTGCGTACGAGCTTGATTCCTCATTTGCTGGATGTAGCAGCTTATAACCGGAACCGCAATACGGATGATGTGAATGTATTTGAGATCGGCAAAGTGTTCGTAACAGACGAAAGCTCATTGACTAAGCTTCCAGAGGAGCCCTTGATGCTATCTGCTCTCATTACAGGGAAGCGTCATGAAACTCACTGGACGGGCAAAGCGGGAGACGTTGATTTTTATGACCTGAAGGGTGTCTTTGAAAGTGTTGTTAGCTATTTGGGGCTGCAAGGCATCGGTTACAAAGCAGCTCAACAGGAAGGCTTCCATCCGGGTCGTACGGCACATATTACACTGCAGACAGCAGAAGGAACTCAAGTTATCGGTACTTTGGGTCAGCTGCATCCTTCCCTTCAACAGAAAAAGGATTTGGCGGACACTTATGTATTGGAGGTGGACTTCTCCGTACTGGCAGATCATGCGAGTGAGAGAATAACACACAAGCTGCTGCCTCGTTATCCGTCTATCGGACGCGATATTGCTGTTGTTGTAGGCAAGGAAGTACAGGTTGGCGATTTGATCGCCAAAGTGCGTGAAGTGGCTGGCAGTCTGCTTGAATCCATTCAAGTGTTCGATATTTATACAGGCGACCGTTTGGGTGCTGATAAGAAGAGTGTTGCGCTTGCTCTTGTGTACCGGACCCCTGAGCGTACATTGACCGATGAGGAAGTTAGCGAGCTTCACGCTAAGGTTGTTGAGGCATTGGAACAAACGTTTGGAGCTGAGCTGAGAAAGTAAGAAGCAGCTGCTCGTAATTTGTCATAAATATACCTGCTACAGCAGGAAAAAAGGTTCCCCGTATCGAAATAAATGGAGATACGAGGAACCTTTTTTTGTATTTCCAAGTGTTTACAAATGTCCTCTGATCAATATGGGAAAAATGAAGCCTCGGCTGCTAAAATAAAGCAGCAAAATGGCTTCCAAAGCCATCAAGAACACCGGATGTCCGGTTCATTCCAAGGCGGGGACTTTATAGACCTCCTCTGTGAAGGTAAGAAGGGAGAGTTTACTTGTGAGCAATGAAGATAAAATCCGAATGACGGTAGATATATTCGGCACCCCTTATAAGCTGGTTGCCAAAACAAGCGCGACGAATATGAAACGTGTTGTTGCGCAGGTGAACGATCAAATGCATAAAATTGCCACGGGATCCCCAAGGCTGGATACACCAAAAATAGCCGTTATGGCGGCGGTACATATAGCGGACGAATATTATAAAATGCAGGATGACTTCGAGCTGACGATAGAGAAGCAAAAGCTGCTTGAAAAGTCGAAGGAAGAGCTCGGTCAGCTTAAGGAGCGCCATGCCGTCCTTCTGCAAGAATTAGAAGTGGAGCGGGAGCGACTTCAGGAGCTGGAGAACGATAGCCGTAAGCTTGAAGACGAACGAACGCAGGCTCAGGCAGAAGCAGCAAAGCTGCAGGATGCGTTAACAAAGTCCGGGCAGGAGCGAGAACGTTTAGAATCCAAGGCTAAAAGCGAGCAAGAACGCAGCCAAGGCTTGGAAAAACAGCTTGAGGAGCAGCACAAAGCGCTCTCAGAGCTGGAAGAGTTAAGCTTAATGCAGGAAGCGGAGCTGGCGGCTCAGATAGAGCAGCTGGAGTCCGAGACAGCCAGACTCCAAACGGAATTGGATCAGCTTGACCAGGAGCGCGAACAGCAGCTGGACGAGCAGCGAAGCTTGAATGCGAAGCTGGAAGAACAGGTGAAGAGCGAGCGTGAGCGCAGCACCAGCTTGGAGCAGCTGAAGCAAGAACGGGAGCAGGAGCTTGAACAGCAGCGGGGTCTGCAAGTGGAGCTGGAGGAGCAGTTGAAGCTTGCACAGGAACGCGGCAGCGGCCTGGAGCAGGAGCTGGTGAAGCAGCGAGAGGCGGCATCCGAGCTGGAAGAGCTGAGTCGGATGCAAGAAGCGGAGCTGACGGAGCAATTAGAGCAGGTGAAAGCGGAAGCGTCGAAGCTGCAATCGGAGCTGGCAGCCCAATCGGAGCAAGCGCAGGTGGAGGTAGCAAAGCTGCAGCAGCGGCTGGAGCAGCAGAAGCGCGAACGGGAGCAAGAGGTAGCGAAACAGCAGAGCTTGCAAACGGTGCTGGAGGAGCGACTGAAGCTAGAGCAGGAACGCGGCAGCGGTCTGGAGCAGGAGCTGGCGAAGCAGCTTGAAGCAGCAGTGGAGCTGGAAGAGCTTAGCCGAATGCAAGAGGCGGAGCTGACAGAGCAGCTGGAGCAAGCGCGAGCTGAAGCAGCAAAGCTGCAATCGGAGCTTTCCGATCAATCGGAGCAAGCGCAGATGGAGGTAGCGAAGCTGCAGCAGCGGCTGGAGCAGCAGAAGCGCGAACGGGAGCAAGAGGTAGCGAAACAGCAGAGCTTGCAAACGGAGCTGGAGGAGCGACTGAAGCTAGAGCAGGAACGCGGCAGCGGTCTGGAGCAGGAGCTGGAGAAGCAGCTTGAAGCAGCAGTGGAGCTGGAAGAGCTGAGCCGGATGCAAGAGGCGGAGCTGACGGAGCAGCTGGAGCAAGCACGAGCCGAAGCAGTGAAACTGCAAACTGAGCTTGTGGCGCAAGCGGAGCAAGCTCAGGTGGAAGTGGCGAGACTGCAGCAGCGGTTGGAGCAGCAGAAGCGTGAGCGTGAACAAGAGGTAGCGAAACAGCAGAGCTTGCAAACCGAGCTGGAGGAGCGACTGAAACAAGAGCAGGAACGCGGCAGCGGTCTGGAGCAAGAGCTGGCGAAGCAGCTTGAAACAGCAGCGGAGCTGGAAGAGCTTAGCCGAATGCAAGAAGCAGAGCTGACGGAGCAGTTGGAGCGAGCACGAGCCGAAGCAGTGAAGCTGCAAACGGAGTTGGCAGTCCAATCGGAACAAGCACAGTCTGAAGCTGCAAGGCTAAGTGAGGAGCTTGCGGCCTTGACAAGCCGTTCGCAATTGGAGCTGGAGCAGCAGAAGCGGGAGCGTGAGCAAGAACAAGAGAAGCAGCGCGGTATGCTAGCGGAGCTGAAGGAACAGCTGAAGCTGGAGCAGGAGCGCAGCGGCAGCTTGCAGCAAGAGCTGGCAAAGCAGAGGGTATCGGCATCGGAGCTGGAAGAGCTGAGCCGGATGCAGGAAGAGGAACTTACGGAACAGCTTGAGCAGGCGCGAGCCGAGACTGTAAAACTGCAATCCGAATTGAACGAGGAGCTGGAGCGAGCACGAGCTGAAGCGACGAAGCTGCAATTGGAGCTGACAGCCCAAGGAGAGCAAGCACAGTCTGAAGCGGCGAGGCTGCATGAGGAGCTTGTGGCACAGGGGAGCCGATCGCAGTCCGAGCTGGAGCAGTCGAAGCGTGAACGAGAGCAAGAATTGGAGCAGCAGCGAGACGTACAAGCGAAGCTGGAAGAGCAGCTGAAGCTAGAGCAGGAACGCAGCGGCAGCTTGCAGCAAGAGCTGGCGAAGCTGAAGATGTCAGCATCGGAGCTGGAAGAGCTGAGTCGGATGCAGGAAGAGGAGCTTACGGAGCAGCTTGAGCACGCGCGAGCTGAAGCAGCGAAGCTGCAATTGGAGCTGGAGGAGAGGCTGGAGCAAGCACGTGCCGAGGCGTCCAGGCAGCAAGCAGAGATGACAGCTCTAACGGAGCATGCTCAGCTCGAATCAGCAAGGCTGCGCGAGGAGCTAGCCGCACAGGCGAACAATCTGCAGTCCGAGCTGGAGCAGCTGAGGAGCGAAAGAGAGCATGAACTAGAGCAGCAGCGCAGCGTGCAGGCGCAGCTGGAAGAGCAGCTGAAGCTGGAGCGGGAACGCAGCGGCGGCTTACAGCAGGAGCTCACCAAGCAGCGTGTGTCGATAGTCGAGCTGGAAGAGCTGAGTCGGATGCAGGAAGCGGAGTTAACCGAACAGCTGGAGCAAATACGCTCTGAAGCAGCAAGACTGCAATCAGAAGAAGCAGCTCTAACGGAGCAGGCACGATCTGAAGTGGCGAAGCTGCATGAGGAGTTATCGGCTCATGTAAGCCGCTCGCAGTCCGAGCTGGAGCAGCTGAAGCGTGAACAGGAGCAGGAATTGGAGCTTCAGCTCGCTTTGCAAGGAGAGCTAGAGGATCGTATGAAGACGGAACTGGAGCGTCAAGCCGTTCTGGAACAGCAGCTTCAAAGTCTTCAAGCACAGCTAGAACAGCAGCAAACAGAGGCAACGGAACTGCAAAGCCAAAGCGATGAGCAATTGCAGCGGTATGAAGAGCTCAGTTTGTTGAACGATCAGCTGAATGAACAAATTCAGCTGCAGCAGAAGGAATACGAGCTGCAGCTCGAGCGGAATCAGGAGCAGCAGAAGCAGGCCCGTGCGGAGCAGTGGCAGGCCAAGGTATTGGCGGATCAGCTGCAGGAGCAGTTGGTGGAAGCATTGGAGCAAAGGCAGCTGCTCCAGGCTCAGCTAAGCGATCAAGCGCAAGAGAGCAGGACGGCGCTTGATCGGTTGGAACAACAGCAGCAGCACAGCGAGGAGTTGATGGCAGAGCTGCAAGCGGAGCGGGAGCAAGCTTCTGAGCTACAGCGCAAGCTGAATAGCCAGCTTGAAGAGACTCAGCTCCAAGTGGAGCTGTACGAGGAACTGCAAGCCTTGCACAGCGCGACTGAGCGCCAGCTGCAGGAGCAGGCGTCTCACAGCGCGGAGGCGCTTCGTGAGAGCGAGCAGCAGAACGCCGCGCTGCGCGAGCAGCTTGCGCAGCGGGAAGCTCAGCTTGCTGAGCATCAGCAGCAATTAGGTTCGATGCAGGAGGAACTGCGCGTGCTCATGACGCAATTCCGCGAACAGCAATCGTATCAGCTGCAGCTGCAAGAAAGTACGAGCCAATGGCAGCGCCGCTGCGAAGACCTGACGGCGCAGACCGATGAACTTCGCAGGTTTGGCGGAGAGCAGCGGGAAGAGCTGCAGCTGCAAGAAGAGCTGTACAAAGAGCTTGAGGACCAGCTTGCTGAGCTGCAATCCCATATGAAGCAGCAGAAGAGCGAGAGCCTGGAGGAGAACCGCCAGCTTGATGCACAGCGAGCTGCCCTCCAAGAACAGCTTCATGGTCAAGCAGAGGCTGCGGCGGCGTTGGAGCTCCAACTTCTTGGCGGCAACGAGCGCTTGACTGAGTTGGAGCAGCTGTACCAACAGCAGATGGAACACAATCAGAGCTTGCTGCAAGCACAGGAGCAGCAGCTGGCTCGAATCGAAGAGCTTGAGCGTCAGTACCAAGGCGAACAGCAGATCCAGAGAGAGCTTACGGCACAGATGGAGCAATCCAGAGTTCAGTTTGCTACGCATCAAGAGGAGCTGCTTATCCAGACGGAGCTCTATAACGAACTTCAGGAACAGTTCAAAGAGCAAGCCGCGCAGAATCGTGCGCTGCAAGAAGAATACAACGATCATCGTGAACGAGCCCAACAGGTTTATACCGAGCTGCAGGAGCTCAAATCCGAGTACGAAAAACTGCAAATCGAGTATAACGAATGGATCGAACTAGTAGTTGAGAATGAATAACGTCTTTAAGCGGGGGTCCCAATGAACGGATTGGATTGGGCTGCGGCTGTGATTACTGTAACGGGTACGGTGTTGGGCTATTACCGAGGCTTGGTCAGCCAAATCGTATCCGTTGCGGGTTTGTTTATTGCTTATCTGGTTGCATTTGCTTTGTACCAGCAAACAGCTCCATTGGTTGCAGGTGTCATTTCCTTGCCGGCAAATGAATCGTTTCAAAAATATGAGAGCCTTATGAAGGAGCTTCATATTGACACCTACATGTATAATGCGATTGCGTTCGCTTTGCTTCTTTTTGGAGTCAAATTTGCCTTAAGCTTGGTAGGACGCATATTGAACTGGATTGCATTGACGCCAGGCCTAAAAACGATAAATCAATGGAGCGGAGCTTTGTTGGGATTTGCTGAAGCGGTGCTGTTGATTGTAATTGCCGTACAAGTCATGACCGTCATTCCTAACGAAACCGTGAGACATTTGTTGGATGGCTCCAAATCCGCGCCTTATATTTACAACGCAATTCCTTCGGTGACGGACAAGCTTCATGAGCTTTGGAACAAAAAAACGGCTTGAAACAAATAAAAAAACCGATTTCTAGTATTTCTAGAGATCGGTTTTTTTGCTATCTGAGGAGTCTTAGGATTCCACGATCAGCTTGGATTTCATATTGATATGGCCGGAACCGCAAGGAACGGTACAAATAATGTCATAGGTACCTTCTTTGTCAGCTTTGAATGTTTTTGTTTTTGTGCTGCCATCCAACTTAACATTCAAACCTTTAATTTCTACGCCGTGCATGCCTTCTTTATTTTCCAATGTGACTGTAATGTCTTGTCCCTTTTTCACTTTATACTCTGCTTGATCGAACTTAAAGTTCGAAGCGACCAGCTTCAAATCGTTAGAAGCCCCGGTGGATGCTGTGCCTGATGCCGCGTTTGAAGCCGGCGCCGGCGCTTTTGCCTCTTCTTTTGTACCGCAAGCCGATAATGCGAATATGAGACAGACAGCTACTGCCAACATGATTAACCTTTTCATCCTTTACCCCTCCATCAAACATTATGGTTTTCACACTGTTCATGATACACGAGCGGTATCCATTTTGCAGTGACAAACCGGTGAATAATGGAAGAAGATTTTGCGACATCATGTACATGAAAAAATCAGCCTTACGGGAACCCGCAGACTGATTTATAAAGAAATTGTGCTCTAGTCACGCCCGCCTGCCCCTTGCTCGAACGGGGTTTTGACCGGGATGAACAAGTCGATGATCCCAATAACCAACGCAGCCAGAATAGCACCTATGAAGCTTGTGGAAACTCCGCTGACAACAAATTGGGCTACCCAAATGATAACGGCACTGGTGATGAAACCAACAATCCCGCGACCGAATGGCGTAATTTTTTTGCCGAAAATGCCTTCGATAACCCATGCTGCAATCGCAATGACCAAAGCCAAGAAAAATGCGCTCCAGAATCCTCCGACCTTAAAAGCAGGGACAATGAAGCTTACAAACATTAGCACCAAAGCAGATACGATAAACCTGACGATATGTCCAAGCAAATGCATCGGCTTATAACCTCCCTCAACATGCGATTTGGCATTACTTCGACTATTAACTCGCTGCACATAGTATTATTGCCTTCATTGATACGTTTATGAGAGCCATATTTTAGGATGATGGATAAAACGGCTATAGTTGAAAATTAGCTTATCCCCAAGCCATCGGATATAATATAATGAATAGGTCTGTAACGGAAAAGAAAGGTAGGATGGAATTGAATAGCAAAATTTTAAAGACCCTGGACTATGCGTCCATTTTAAATAAATGCGCAAATCATGCTGAGACCAGCTTAGGAAAAGAACGCGTAGAGGAGCTTCTACCAAGCGGCGATTTTGAAGAAGTAAAAAGACGTCTTAGAGCTACCGACGAAGCGGTAAACGTCAATCGGTTAAAAGGAAGCGCTCCTTTCGGAGGCATCCGGGATATCAAAAATGCCGTTCATCGGGCGAGAATTGGAGGAGTACTGAGTCCCTCCGAGCTTTTTGATGTTGCTAATACTATTTATGGAGGCCGCAGGCTTAAACGGTTTTTGGCAGATGTTCATGAGGATTATCCGATTCCGTCCTTACTTTTGCTCACGGAACAAATCGAAGAGCTGAAGACAACAGAGGACCGAATCAAGCAATGTATCGACGACAATGCCCAGGTAATGGATTCCGCAAGCCCGGAGCTAGCTCGTATTCGTCAGGAGCTTCGTACGAGCGAGACGCGTGCACGTGATCGTCTGGAACAGATGGTGCGGACCCCTTCCATACAAAAAATGCTGCAGGATAACCTGGTTACAATACGTAACGATCGTTACGTTATTCCAGTCAAGCAGGAGTACCGCGGCCATTTTGGCGGCATGATTCACGACCAATCCGCATCTGGAGCTACCTTATTTATAGAACCGGAAGCTGTAGTCCAATTGAATAACCGTGTACGGGAGTTGAAGCTGAAGGAAGAGACGGAGATTGAAAAAATCCTTCGTATCCTTACCGAGCTGGTAGCGGAATCGGCAGATTTTCTGCTGGGCAATATCGATGCGCTGGCAGAGCTGGATTTCACCTTCGCCAAAGCAGGACTTTCCCACGATATGAAAGCAACGCTGCCGGTGTTGAATGACCGTGGATTTATAAAAATCAAACGCGGCCGGCATCCCCTTATTCCCGTGGATGCGGTGGTCCCGTTGGACATCGAGCTTGGCAACCGATATACGACGATCATTGTGACAGGTCCAAATACGGGTGGGAAAACCGTCTCACTGAAGACGATTGGGCTTCTCTCCCTAATGGCGATGTCAGGGCTGTTCGTTCCTGCAGAGGAAGGCAGCCAGCTGTGCGTCTTTGATGCCATCTATGCTGATATCGGCGATGAGCAGAGCATTGAACAAAGCTTGAGTACGTTCTCAAGCCACATGACGAATATTATTCGAATTCTTCGCGATATGACGCCGAAAAGCCTGGTGCTTCTCGATGAGCTTGGAGCAGGTACCGATCCGGCAGAAGGCTCGGCGCTGGCGATTTCGCTATTAGAGTACATTCACCGAATGGGCTGTCGCATCGTAGCTACTACCCATTACAGCGAACTCAAAGCTTACGCTTTTGATCGCCAGGGAATTATTAACGCCAGTATGGAATTTGACGTCCAGACTCTGAGTCCTACGTACCGATTGCTGGTCGGAGTACCGGGCCGAAGCAATGCATTTGCTATCGCTGAGCGGCTGGGATTAGCCAAATCGATAATCGACCATGCCCGTGGGCAGGTGGGCGAGGAAGACCAACGCGTGGAATCGATGATTGCCACGCTGGAAGAAAATCGTTTGACCGCTGAAGCGGAGCGCCACACGGCTGAACAGCTCCGCCGCGAGGTAGAAAGCCTGCGCACGAAGCTCGAAGGCCAGCAGCAGCGCTTTGAGGAGCAGCGAGATCGATTGTTCGAAAAGGCGGAACGGGAAGCGCAAGAGGCAGTCGCCAAAGCTCGACGTGAGGCGGATGAAATTATCACCGATCTTCGTCGGATGCAGCGTGAAGCGAATGTAGTTAAGGATCATCAACTGAGCGACGCCAAACGCAGATTGGATCAGGCGGTGCCTGAGCTTCGGCAGAAGAAGGCCGCAGCACCGTCCAAGAAAAAGCAGGATAAGCTTGGAGCGGGTGACGAGGTGCTTGTAACGAATCTTCGGCAGAAGGGTCATATCGTCGAAGTGGTGAATGACACTGAGGCGATGGTGCAGCTCGGAATCATGAAGATGAAGGTTCATTTAAGTGATCTGGAGCTGGTTAAGGCAGCTTCCGCCGCGGCCAAAAAACCGCAGCAAGCGGCTGCGAGTCTCAAGCGGACGCGAGACGAAAATGCCAGAATGGAATTGGATTTACGGGGATCCAATCTGGAGGATTCGATCATCGAAGTCGACCGTTTTCTGGATGAATCCTATTTGGCCAATTTTGGTCAAGTCTACATTATTCATGGCAAAGGTACCGGAATTTTACGTACCGGAATTCAGGAATTTTTACGCAAACATAAGCACGTCAAGAGTTTCCGCATCGGCAACTATAATGAAGGCGGTACTGGGGTAACCGTAGCTGAGCTAAAATGACAAATTTTTTTAAAACGAGATGAAACTCTAGGAAGGGTTACCTCGTATGTATAGTGTAAACATCGATGTTGCTGTAAGATAGGAAGTAAGCTACTTAAAATACAAACTAACTATTCATGGGAGGAATTTTAGTATGGGAATCTTTAAAAGACTGCGTGATATGACGATGGCTTCAATTAACGATCTGTTGGATAAAGCCGAAGATCCTGTAAAAATGCTTAATCAGTTTTTGCGCGATATGGAAGAAGATATCAATGAAGCCGAAGTGGCTGTAGCGAAGCAAATCGCCGTTGAGAAGAAGTTCAAGCAGCAATATGAGGAAGCTTTCGAAATGGTGCAAAAGCGTGAAGAGCAAGCATTGAAAGCTCTGGAGCAAGGCAACGAAGACTTGGCTCGCCGCGCCTTGCAGGATAAGAAAGAGCACCAAACTCGTTACGATGAAATGAAAAATCAATACGATATTGCCAAAGGCAATGCCGATCGTTTGCGTAATCAGCTTCAAGAGATGAAAGACGAGTTTAGTAAAATGAAAAACAAAAAAGATTTGCTTGTTGCCCGTGCAGAAGCTGCTAAAGCGCAAAAGCAAATCAACCAAGCTATGTCCGGCTTTGGCACAGACAATGCGGCAAAAGGCTTTGACTGTATGTCGGAGAAAGTATTGCAAATGGAAGCGGAAGCGGAAGCAAGCAGCGAGCTTCGTTCCAAAAATCGCAGCTTGGACGACGAACTGGATCAATTGGGTAAAAGCGATGGCGTTGACGATGAGCTAGCTGCTTTGAGAGCAAAATTGCAAGCGAAGAAGCAATCTTAATCCACCCCGAATTATCGAAATAGTATCGACTAAAAGAGAGACTGCGGCTGCCGGCCACAGTCTCTTCAACCGTTAACGCAGTTCCATATTGAATCCCACACCCGAATATGCTTTTCTTGTCTGGGGAGTACCCCAAAACGTAACGAACAAGCTTGGAGATTCGCTATACTTTTGAGGTTTTAAGGGAGGTGTCGATACTTGAATGATGAGGTGGATGTATTGTTAAATAATCCTTATATAGAGACATTAGCATTTTTCTCTGTAGCTGTCGTAGCGCTCATTGTGTTCCTTGCTATATTTGAATTAGTGACTAAATATAAGGATTGGGAAGAGATCAAGAACGGAAACTTATCGGTAGCCATGGCTACCGGAGGGAAAATATTCGGGATTTGCAACTTGTTCCGTTTTGCAATCTTGAATAACGATTCAGTGCTCCATTCGCTTATTTGGGCCGGTTACGGTTTTGTTTTACTGCTGGTAGCCTATTTTATATTTGAATTTTTGACGCCATACTTTAAAATTGATGAGCAGATACAAAAAGACAACAGGGCGGTTGGATTTTTGTCTATGATCATTTCTATATCCATGTCTTATGTTATCGGTGCAAGTGTAACATAATGAAGGATAGGCTATTACCGGAGGGCATGCAATGAAATATTTATGGGGTAGTTTATTAGCCTTGGCGCTTGTGTTTTTTGTCTGGGGCACTTATTATTTTATTAAACATGGTTAGTAAGTTGTTGAATCGGAGGAATGAACGGTGTCGCAATCGCATGATCAAATATGTCCCTGGTGCCAAACGGAGATTGTGTGGGACCCCGAAATCGGTCCGGAAGAAAGCTGTCCGCACTGCTTTAATGAGCTCGGCGATTACCGCAGCCTTAATTTGAAAGTAGAACAAGAAGAGCAGGATTCGGTTTTGGACGAAGAAGATGTCGAAGATGGTGATGACGATATCAACGACAATGATTTCGAGGATTACGAGGAATTTGATGGTATCGACGATTATGAAGAAGGTGTTCAGCGAGTGCTGGATACGCAAGAGGATACGCCGGAATGTCCCGTCTGCCACAGCTTCATGTTGTTAACAGGAACACGGACGATGGCGTTAGGATTCGTTCCTGTCGTACCTTCCGCATTGAAGGAGCCTTTAGTTAAGGCAGCTCATAGCACCAAAGTATTCGTATGCCCGTCTTGCTTTAAGGTTGAGCAAATATTGTCCGAAGAAGATCGTCTCGCGATGATCGAGCTGTTGAAGCAGCACGGAAGCCAATAAGGCGCTGAGTAAAAAGGAGATTCTCACATAGAGTGGGAATTTCCTTTTTTTGTTTTCCCTCATGTTTTTCATAGAGAGGGGAAGGTTAACAAGGACGTCATAATCCTACATAACAGGTGAGCAGATGCATTCAGGAACCAAACAATTTCCGCACAAATGGGTGCGAAGCAAAGAGCAGCGCAAGGGTTGGCGCTATAGAGGCCGTGGAAATGATACTTCCTCCAACAAAGGAGGGGGCATCCTGTCCGGACAGTCACGACTGCTTCTTGCTGTTCACGGCTTGGTAGCAGCGGCCAATGCTTTGTCAGGAACGTTCGTTAATGTGTACTTGTGGAAGGCTCGTCAAGACTTTGCACTGATCGGGTGGTTCACTCTGATTAATCATGTGGCGATGGCTCTGACTTTCTGGCTTGCAGGCAAATGGGTCAAAGAGCATAACAAGATGAACTGTCTGCGTGCAGGAGTTGCTGTTTCTGCCTTGTTTTATACGATGGTACTGTGGTTTGGAACCGGGGCTGTCAACTACTATCTGCTCTTGGGAGTTATTCTGGGTATGGCTTCTGGGCTGTTCTGGCTGGCTTTCAACGTCGTTTATTTCGAGGTGACGGACCCGGACAACAGGGATCGGTTTAATGGCTGGGCGGGACTGCTGGGCTCGGGAGCAGGAATGATCGCTCCGTGGATATCAGGGTTTCTAATCATTTATTTGAAGCAAACGAATGGATATAGAGTTATTTTTACCATATCACTTGCCATTTTTGTTGTTGGTGTCGTGTTTAGCTTCTTTTTGAAAAAAAGAAAGTCTGAAGGACATTATGAATGGCTGCTTACGCTGCGCTGCTTAAGACAAAAAGAGACGATGTGGCGAACGGTGTCACTTAGTTTGATCGCTCAAGGAGCGCGTGAAGGCGTGTTCGGATTTATGATCGGACTTCTCGTTTTTGTTCATACAGGCAATGAGATGAAGCTCGGGAATTTTGCGCTTATTACGTCTGCGGTATCTTTAGTCAGCTTTATGATTACGGGACGGCTGTTGAAACCGAAACACAGGAAAAAAGCGATGCTGATAGGCGCTGTCATGATGGTGCTCGTCATATTGCCGTTCTTTTGGAAGGTCAATTTCATGACGCTGCTCATTTTCGGAATCGGTGTCGGAATCTTTTTTCCGCTCTACTCGATTCCCATGACCTCCTCTGTATTTGATCTTATAGGCAAACATGCGGATAGCATTCAACACAGGGAAGAGTACATTGTGATGCGAGAGCTGGCCTTGAATGCGGGACGGATTACCGGCACGGCCGTGTTTATTCTCGTAGTTGCGTTGACGTCATCTCCTTCGGCGATGAATTGGCTGCTGCTCGGAATTGGGAGCACGCCGCTTGCCGCGTGTTTTTTCATGCGTAAAGTGCCGATGGATAAGCAGGCGAAGGTGGTTGACGGAGCTTGAATTAACTAGAACAGGTCTGGTCGAAGGACCAGGGCTGTTGACAAAATAAGGAGTGCCGTTACAATTAGGACGAAGGTGTAGAGCATAGAGCGACGAGTCCTGTGCGGAAAGGAGTGGCTAAGATGAGCAAAAACAATCGAATGGTAAACAGCGTTACAGAACTTATTGGGGATACACCGGCGGTGCGCCTTAACAGGCTGGTAGGTGAAAATGACGCCGAAGTGTACGTAAAGCTGGAGTATTTCAATCCGAGCGGCAGCGTCAAGGACCGCGCGGCAATGAACTTAATAGCGCAAGCGGAAAAAGACGGAATTTTGAAGCCGGGCGCCACGATTATCGAGCCGACTAGCGGTAATACCGGAATCGGGCTTGCAATGAACGCTGCAGCTAAGGGCTACAAGGCCATTCTGGTTATGCCGGATAATATGACGAAAGAGCGCATTAATATATTAAAAGCCTACGGAGCTGAGGTGGAGCTAACTCCTGCAGATCAGAGAATGCCGGGGGCTATTCGCCGCGCATTGGAGCTCAGAGATGAGATTCCGGGCAGCTTCATCCCACAGCAATTCGAAAATCCGGCAAATCCGGATATTCATAGAACAACTACGGCGTTGGAAATTGTTGAGCAGATGGATGGTAAGCTGGATGCTTTCGTTGCCTCTTCAGGTACTGGAGGCACGATTACAGGTACGGGTGAAGTGCTGCGCGAGAAAATACCAGGCATTCAAATTTATGTCGTTGAGCCTAAGGGATCTCCGGTATTGTCCGGTGGCAAACCAGGCCCTCATAAATTGGTAGGGACAAGCCCAGGCTTCGTTCCTGCGATCCTTAACACGGATGTGTACGATGAAATCGTTCAGGTTGCCGATGATGATGCTCTAAGAACAACCCGTGAGCTTGGAAGCAAGGAAGGGATTCTCGTTGGACCATCCGCTGGCGCTTCGGTATGGACTGCGCTGCAAATTGCCAAAAAGCTAGGTAAAGGCAAACGCGTGTTGTGCATCGCTCCGGATACGGGAGAACGCTATTTGAGCATGGGGATTTTTTCTTAATAGGCAAGAAGGGACAAGCACCTCAATAGAGGTGCTTTTTCTCATTTGTGTGCGGGCTTTAGCACTGCTGAAATGAAGAAAAAATTCTTTAGACTAGTTGAATAAAAATACATATAGATGTATAATTATAAATAAGAACATTACGGTAGGAAGGTGATTTAGTTGATTATTGCATTGGAAAATGAACCTCCTGCACAAGGACAGTTCGAGCAATTGCTGGCATCTGTAGAGGCTCATGAAAGCGATGCGGAACTTCTGTATAAAACGTACTGCCAAAGCCCTTATGTAATCGCCGCATACGATAAAGGCCGTTTGGTTGGCATCGGAAGAGTGACGACAGGGACGGAAGCGCCGAACGGAATGCAAATTACGGTGCTTGAGGATTATCGCTGCCACGAAATCGAAGCAAACATACGTAGACTGTTATCCATTCACCGTTAATCATAGGTTATAACCACAGCTTATAATCTCTTATATAGGAATACCTAGCCTGAGGATATTATGTTCCTTTGGGCTTTTTTGCGTTTGGAGCAGGTTTCGACAGCTTGAATTAGCCGAGCAGGATGAATTTTATTTTGCAAAAATCCTGTTGTTGGGTGTAATATGGAGTAATAATTATATATCCAAGACATGTAAGCGGGAGACAAGTTTTGCTGACGGCATAACTCGATTGAAGCTTATGAACGCACAACTCTTAGGAGGGTTAACCACCGATGGAACAGTTTAAAATGCGAATTATTGAGCTGCTTAAGGAAGACGCTAGAAGAACTCCAGCGTTAATAGCGACTATGCTGGGGGCACCGGAGGCGGAAGTGGCGGAAGCGATTCAACAATTGGAGCAATCGCATGTCATTATTAAATACGCGCCGATTGTAAACTGGGCGAAGGTGGACAACGAGAAGGTTACCGCATTGATTGAAGTCCAGATCACACCAGAACGTGGCAGAGGATTCGATGCGATTGCCGAGCGCATTTATTTGTATCCAGAAGTCAAATCTGTGTATTTGATGTCTGGCGCCTACGATTTGCTGGTCGAGATTGAAGGGAAAACGTTGAAGGAAGTTGCTTCTTTCGTTTCCAACAAGCTGTCGCCGGTAGACCGCGTGCTATCAACCAAAACACATTTCATACTTAAAAAATACAAGCAGGACGGCATCACGTTTGAAGACCATGAAGATGATCGCCGTATGTTAATCTCCCCGTGAAGGATGATGAATGATGATCAAACAACATGAACCTTCTACAAAGTCGATGTCGGGTTATTTGGCTCCCTTGGTAAGAGAAATTCCACCGTCAGGGATCCGCAAGTTTTTTGATCTGGTTAGCGCTAGCAAGGATATTATTTCCCTTGGCGTTGGGGAGCCTGATTTCTGTACGCCTTGGCATGTGCGTGAAGCTTGTGTCTATTCGCTGGAGCGCGGCAATACGAAGTATACGCCTAATGCGGGGATGCCGGAGCTTAGAGAAGCTATCGCCGAGTATTTGTACGACTCGTTTCATGTACCGTATGAGCCGTCTGACGAAATCTTAGTTACGGTAGGCGGAAGCGAAGCGATCGATTTGGCGCTGCGTGCTCTGATCGTTCCGGGAGATGAAGTGCTCGTTCCTGAGCCTTGCTATATTTCGTATTCTCCGATTACGACGATCGGCGGAGGGATTCCTGTCGGTATCGAAACGTTCGCAAAGGACAACTTCAAGCTGACTCCTGAGGCATTGAAGGCGAGTATTACGCCTAAGTCTAAAGTACTGATTCTTTGCTATCCGAGCAATCCGACGGGCGGCATTATGACATACGAAGATTGGCTTCCAATTGCAAAAATTGTTGAGGAAAACGATCTTATCGTCATTTCGGATGAAATTTATGCAGAATTAACCTACGAGCAAAAGCATGTTAGCTTTGCCTCGCTTCCTGGAATGCGGGATCGCACGATTCTTGTCAGCGGCTTCTCCAAGGCGTTCGCCATGACTGGTTGGAGAATGGGGTATGCTTGCGGGCACCGGGATTTAATATCTGCTATGCTCAAAATTCACCAATATACAGTGATGTGCGCTCCAGCCATGGGGCAGGTTGCCGCGCTAGAAGCTTTGAAAAACGGCATGGAAGAAAAAGACCGGATGGTAGAGTCTTATAACCAGCGCCGCCGGCTTGTGGTACAGGGCTTTAGGGATATCGGATTGGAGTGCCATGAGCCGCAAGGCGCATTTTATGCATTCCCTTCGATTGCTTCTACAGGCCTAAGCTCGGAAGAGTTTGCCCAACGTTTGCTCCATGAAGCGAAGGTTGCTGCGGTACCTGGTTATGTGTTTGGACGAGGCGGAGAAGGCTTTGTACGCTGTTCTTACGCGACTTCCGTCAACCAATTGCTTGAGGCAATTGATCGAATTGGAAATTTTATACGTAAATTATAGTTTCGACAAAAGTAGTCATTTCCATCTCCGACAAAAACTGTTATCTTTAATAGTATAGAAGTTTCATATCGTTATTTGTTTATGGGACTTCCGTATCTGAAGATATGGCTAAGGGGGGATGAAGAGTGGCTTTTCCGGAATATCAGCTTAGGCAATACCCGCAAATCAGTTGGATTCGCGAGAATAACCAGCAAGCCAAGTGGTTTTTTGGGAAAAAGAAGCAGTCATCTTCTGACGTATCTTTGGAAGAAGAGATTTATAGGTTGCGTCAGGAACTGGAACGCCTAGTTCAGAGTGAGGAATGCTTGACTTCACCGGATGTCGTGAGGATCAGCATGATCCTGGATAAAAAGATAAATGAATATATGAACCGCAATAAGAGGGACCGTTAACGGTTCCTTTTTTATTGTGTTGAGAAGGAGAACCGGCTGTCTCTTTTTTTGAAAGAAACTAGACTTTTATGATATGATGGGGGTTAATTAGCAATCCAAGAAAGCGCATCGATAAGGAGAGGGAACATGAGAGGGAAATTCATGCTCATCATCATGCTGCTGCTGGTGCTTGCCGGTTGCGGCGGGGGACCGAAGGCAGACGTGTTGATTTTTATGACGGGCTCCAACGGAATTCCGAATGAAGTCGGAGATAAGCTTCAGGCTGCTCTGCAATCCAAGCTTGGCGAAGCTCCAACCGTGAAGATTCAGACGACACCGATGTTTTCGATGGATAAGTTGGTCGTTGAGATTGCAGCGGGGGATAACAGCATTATTATTGTACCGACAGAACAGTTTAAAACGATAGGCCAGCAAGGCGGGTACATCAGTCTGGACGATGTGGCGAAGCAGGAGGATTTTCCGGGCGGTGTGCTGGAGCTGCCGGTAGATACGAAGGAAAAGAATGTTGAGCCTAAGAAAGAGAAGCATTTGTACGGAATCCCTTTGGAACAAACGAAATGGTTCACAGAGCTTAAGCTCAATGGCAAAGATTTGGTAGCCTTTGTTCCGGCAAATGCCAAAAAACCGGATAAAGCCATGCAGGTGATGAAGATCATCGCGCAAAAATAAATCAGAGCCGTTGTCCTGCAGATGGATACGTCTGACCCTAATTTCATAGAGTTGCTCGAAAAGGTGCCTGTCTGCTTTTAAGCCGAGAGGTTAAAAGGGAAGCCGGTTCGATCCCGGCGCGGTCCCGCCACTGTATTTGGAGAAGGGCCTCATATGCCACTGTTCTGAACAAGAATGGGAAGGCGAGGCTGCTGCTGCAGCTCCATAAGTCAGGAAACCTGCCTTGTCGGGAAGAGACCGAGCCTTTCGAGGAAAAAGGAGTGTCGTTTGCAACGTTGGTGTTGGGGTAACAACAGCGTTTGCAATCGTATGCCCTCTGCTTCCTAATTGTAGCGATCAGGAGCAGAGGTTTTTTGCCGTGTACGCCTAAAAGATGAATGAACACGATCAAGAACATGAAATGGAATAAAAAGGGAAGTGGGTTTTTGACTATGTGGAGTGAAACGAAACGAAGCGGGAAGAAGAAATGGCTGGCCGCTTTGCTAGGTCTTGCGTTGGTTTTCAGTGCGGCAGGTTGTGCGCCTAAGGAGACGAAACCTTCCGGAACAGGAGATTTGATAGATCCGCCAAAAGCGAGCAGCGGCAATCAGACAAGCTCGCCTGCAGCGGGCGCGAAAGCTACCGTTTATCCGTTAAAAATGAAGGATGCTACAGGCAAGGAGTTCACCTTTGAGAAAGCGCCGACCAAAATTGTATCGGTATCTCCAAGTGAGACGGAAACACTGTTCGCACTTGGTTTGGGAGATAAGGTTGTCGGTGTATCGGATTTTTGCGATTATCCGGAGGAAGCTAAGAAGAAGCCGAAGATGGGCAGCATTGTGAAGCCGAACGAGGAAGCACTGATTGCTGCTAATGCGGATGTCGTGCTGTCAGGCGTGTCCTTAAAAGTCGCTGCCGTAGAGCAGCTAAGAGGCTTGAATGTGAATGTCTTTAAGGTTGAACCCAAAACGATCGATGATGTAATGAACAATATTTTAAAGTTCGGGCAAATTTTTGACAAGCAGGAGCAGGCGGAGAAGGTAGTTGCCTCCATGAAAGCAGAACGCCAGAAGGTTACGGATGCTGTTAAGGACTTGAAGCCGGAGCAAAAGAAAAAAGTGCTTATGGAGTTTTCTCCAGGCTGGACGGTCGGTAAGGGCGAATTCCTGGACGAGCTGATTACTTTAGCGGGTGGAATTAACATTTCTTCCGATATGACCGGTTATGCGAAGCTGAATGAAGAAAAGGTTATTGCAGATAACCCGCAAGTTATTCTGTATCCTAAAAATTTGATCGATGAAAACTCCAAGAAGTCAATGGATCAAATCATTAGAGAACGAAGTAGTTGGGCGAATGTGGATGCGATTAAAAATAACAAGCTTGCCGGAGTGGATAAAGATTGGATCAGTCGTCCGGGACCGCGGATTACGGCAGGGTTAGTCGATGTCGCTAAAGGTATTTATCCGGAACTGGTGAAGTAATATGAAGCGGAAGCTATTGGCGTGGGGAGGAGCGGGCATACTGCTCCTTCTTCTTTCCGTGACGATTAGTTTGTCGATCGGAACGGTTCACGTGCCTCTCTGGCATGTTTGGGGGATACTGGCGCATCACCTTCCTGGAATTGGCGGTTCGGTTCCGGTGGAATGGCAGCCGGCATCGGAGCAAATTATTTGGCGTGTCAGGCTGCCTCGTGTATTGCTAGGGGTATTGGTCGGCGCGTCGCTTGGTATAGCGGGAGCGGCTTTCCAGGGGGTTCTTCGCAATCCTTTAGCAGATCCATATACTCTTGGGGTATCGTCCGGCGCATCGGTCGGCGCCGCCTTCTTGATTTTGTTCGGGCTGCAATTTGCCCTGCTGGGCTCGGGAACGGTGCCGGTTGTAGCTTTTATTACTGGAGCGTTATCCTTGGTAACAGTCATCCTGTTGGCAAGATCGGGTGGCAAGATGAGAATGGAAGCCCTTATTTTATCCGGTGTCGTTATGCAGGCTTTTCTGGGGGCTTTCGTATCGTTCATGGTTGCGATGTCTAAGCAAGTTATTAATGAAATTGTATTTTGGCTCATGGGAAGCTTGGCGCTTCGGGGATGGATGTACTCGCTTGTGCTGCTTCCTTATTTGGCCATTGGGGTGATGATCCTCCTCGGCTACGGAAGGGCCATGAATTTGTTTGCACTTGGCGAGCAGCAGGCAGCCTATTTGGGAGTACGCGTGGAGAGGACGAAGCTTGTCGTACTGACGGCAGCGACCCTTGTTACCGCTGCAGCCGTATCGGTTTCCGGCGTTGTCGGCTTTGTTGGTCTTATTGTGCCTCATTTGCTTAGACTGATCGTAGGGCCGGATTATCGGCTGCTGCTGCCGCTTTCACTTATCGGTGGGGCTGTCTATGTGCTGTGGGCGGATACGCTGGCGCGCACGCTCCTAAGTCCGACGGAAATTCCGCTGGGCGTTGTTACGGCATTCATGGGGGCACCGTTTTTTGCCTATTTATTAAAAAGAAATAAGCGATTATCCGGTGAATAGTAGTCAGTGATGAGGCTGTAAAGTGAAGGGAGGCGGCATGAGTTGAGTATAAATGGAGCGGCTGCGGTTGAAAGCATCATCACTGTGGAAGATGCAGGAATAACGTATTCATCGAGGAAGGTGCTGGATAAGGTCAGCTTTTCGGTGGGGGCAGGTGAATGCTTCGGCATTATTGGTCCGAACGGCAGCGGCAAGTCGACGCTGCTGAAGCTGATCTCCGGTGTAGAGAAGCCTTCAACAGGTCGTGTGCTCCTGCATGGTAAGGATGCGCATGCACATCCGCGCAAGCCGCTTGCCAGATGGGCTGCCGTGCTTCAACAGGATGCGCTGCCTCCGCTTGGCTTTACAGTGCGTGAGGTTATTGCTATGGGACGTTACCCGTTTCAAAATTGGCTCGGTGATGAAGCCGGCGCTGTTGACTCGGAGCGGCTCATTGATGACATTGTCGCACGGCTGGAGCTTCGTCAGCTGCAGCACCGCAGCATGGACGCTTTGAGCGGTGGAGAACGGCAGCGTGTGGCACTCGGGAAAGTGATGGCGCAGCAGCCGAAGCTGCTGCTGCTCGACGAGCCGACAACCTATTTGGATATCGGCTACCAGGTTCAGATGATGGATTGGATTCGTTCTTGGCAGCAGGATTCCGGTCTCACCGTTGTTGCGGTATTACATGAATTGAATTTGGCCGCTCAATATTGCGGAAGGCTGCTGCTGCTGCAAGAGGGACGCATAGTGGGACTCGGCAGGCCGGAGGAGGTTCTCCGAAGCGAGCTGCTGGAGGATGTATATCGTACACAACCGATAGTGCTTAAACATCCGGTTACGGGGGTTCCACAAATTCTTTTGCAGAGCGGGGACAGACCATAACGCTTATTGGAGCGTTGGAATCATATACTTGGAGGGGACATGAGCGATGTACAACAGAGAACTATTGAATCAAGCGGTTTTGGAGATCACACCTCTGGACCAGGCGGCGATAGAGGCAGCAGGACACCATTTGGACCAACTGACTAAGCCTCCTGGCAGCCTGGGCAAGCTGGAGGAAGTGGCGCGCCAGCTTGCAGGGATTAGCGGCGAAGTATTGCCGGAGCTGGGCAAAAAGGCCGTCATTGTGATGGCGGGAGATCACGGTGTATGCGAGGAAGGTGTAAGTGCGTTTCCGGCAGAGGTAACGCCGCAAATGGTACTTAATTTCCTGAGTGGAGGGGCTGCGGTAAACGTGCTGTCACGGCATACAGGAGCGGACGTCATCTGTGTTGATATTGGGGTTAATGCGGATTTGGAGCATCCTCAGCTGTATTCCCGTAAAGTCCGTAAAGGTACTCGTAATATGGCGAAGGAAGCTGCTATGACCGAAGAAGAGGCTATTCAGGCTATTTTTACCGGTATGGATTTGGTCAAAGAGCTGGCAAGCCAAGGCTATACCTTATTCGCAACCGGTGAGATGGGAATTGGTAATACGACGGCAAGCTCCGCTTTATTAGCTGTTTTAAGTGGTATCGACGTTGGTGTGACTGTAGGAAGAGGCACAGGAATCGATGACCAAAAGCTGCTTCACAAGCAGGCGGTTATTGAACGGGCAATTGCTGTCAATCAACCGAATCCTAATGATCCCATTGATGTGCTTGCCAAGGTAGGCGGTTTGGAGATTGCAGGATTAACGGGCGTTATTCTGGGAGCGGCGATGCAGCGCAAACCGGTTGTGATCGATGGCTTCATCTCATCGGCGGCAGCTTTGGTGGCAAGCCGAATCGCGCCGCTCAGTGCTTCATATATGCTGGCTTCGCATTTATCTCAAGAGCTGGGGCATGCGCGATTGCTGGAAGCAATCGGCCTTTCGCCGATGCTGCGCATGGATATGAGACTTGGCGAAGGGACGGGCGCTGTCCTGGCATTCCCGCTTATTGAAGCAGCGGTGAAGATTATGAAGGAAATGGCCTCCTTTGCGTCAGCAGGCATATCTACATCGAATAACTGATCGAGAGGGGCTAATCGTGCGATGCTGGTATTGGTAACAGGCGGAGCCCGAAGCGGCAAGAGCTCATTCGCCGAAGCTTACGCTTCGCGACTTGCGAATCAGGGCGTTTACATCGCAACGGCGCAAGCTTATGATGAAGAGATGAAAGAACGGATCGGGCTGCATCGGAAGCAGAGGGACGAAGCAGGATATCCATGGACAACGATTGAGGAGTCTTACAATCTGGACCAGCTGTTGAATCGTTGGAGAGTGGGTGGCAAACACACTGCGCAATGCCAGACGGATGAGGATCGGTCATGTCCGACAGATGTTACGGGCTCTGTTATCTTAGTCGATTGTCTTACGCTGTGGCTGTCCAACTGGCTGCTTCGCTACGAACAGGAAACGAATGCCGAACAATTAGTGAAGCAGAAGATAGATGAATGCGTCGAGGCCTGCCGCCGTTTTGCAGAACAAGGGCATCATCTGGTGCTGGTTACTAATGAGGTTGGCTACGGTCTGGTGCCGGAATATAAGCTGGGCCGGCAGTTTCGCGATTTATCAGGAGTGATGAATCAACGACTGGCTCGTGAGGCGGAGCAGGTTTTCCTTGTCACTGCAGGTATTCCGATGGAGCTTAAGAGCCAGCAATTCAAATGGTGAATTTTATACATATGAGGAATTTGGCAAGTACAAACGGGCGGTGGATTTAGTTGTTGTTTTATTCTTGGCGAGAGACAGCGATCATGCTGGTTGCCGCGATTATCATCGACTGGTTGTTCGGGGATCCTCGATGGCCGACGCATCCTGTCATCCGAATAGGGCAATGGATACATTGGCTTGAATTAAAGCTGCATCCAGAGTCCAGCAGTCGAGCTTCGAGACGTGAACGATGGAGAGGTGTGCTTCTAACCGTATCGACATTAACAGTTTCTTTTGCCATTATGTGGTTTATGCTTTGGGCTGCACGACAAATTCATCCGTGGTTAGGTTATGCGGTGAATACATGGTTCATCTCAACGACGGTTGCGATCAAGGGGCTTAAAGACGCTGCAATGAAGGTTTACGTTCCTTTGGTAGAAGGACGTATGGATGAAGCCCGAACCTACACCGGCTATATTGTCGGAAGAAACACGTCAGAGCTGGATGAACCCGAGCTTACGAGGGCAACGGTAGAAACTGTAGCGGAAAATACGGTGGATGCGGTAGTCTCTCCATTGGTTTATGCCTTCCTTGGCGCAGCACCTCTGGCTTTACTGTATCGAGCCGCTAATACATTGGATTCCATGGTCGGCTACAAAAATGACAAATACAGGTATTTCGGTTGGGCCTCAGCTCGATGGGATGATGTGATGAACTGGGTTCCCGCACGGTTGACGGGTATACTTTTGGTACTGATTGCTGCCGTGAATAGGGGCTGCTCCGCCCTACGGGCAGCTCAAGCGATTCGGCGGTTTGCCCGGCTTCATCCAAGCCCTAACAGCGGCATTCCGGAATCGGCTGTCGCTGGAGCTCTAGGCATCGAGCTTGGCGGTGTGAACGTATATCATGGACGGGTAAGCGAGCGCGCTCGAATGGGCTGGCCGCTTCGTGAACGCCGGAAGGAAGACATCTTGTACACAGTCCGACTTCTGTACGGCGTTAGTATTTTGATTGCAGGAGGGCTGTTGTGCGCATACTGCTGGGCTTTGTTGTAAAAGGGTTAGCGGCGTGTGCCGCAGCCTTTCAGTTTTTAACACGGTTGCCCGTGCCGGTTACATTAGAATATAACGATGCGTTGTTTCGACGCAGCGTCATCTTTTATCCATTGGTAGGGGCTGTGCTTGGACTGCTGCTCGGTGTTGCAGGTTGGCTGCTGCAAGGCTGGCTGGCGCCAGGTGTTACAGCGGCTCTATTGCTGGCTTTATGGGTAGCTATGACAGGAGGCCTGCATCTGGATGGGCTAATGGATACTGCAGACGGTATATTCAGCTACCGTTCCCGTGAGAAGATGCTGGAGATTATGAAGGACAGCCGCGTCGGCGCCATGGGAGTTATTGCCTGTGTTCTGCTTCTGCTGTGCAAATGGACACTGCTGCAGCAGTGGCTGCCGCTCTCTTGGGGAGGGTCTTTGCTTGCGCTGCCTCTTGCGGCTCTGTGGAGCCGTTGGTATATGGTGGTTGCGATCGCATTCTGGCCGTATGCTAGGCAGGACCAAACGGGAAGCAATCGCTTGGGTGCCTTCTTTCGCGGTCTGAGCGCAAAACATCTTATTCTTCATACAGGATTGGCTTTACTGCTGTCCTGCATACTGATCAGACTGATGGGGGAGCCTCTCTTATCCGCACACGGCATCCTGATTTTAGTTTCAGCAGCAGTGGGCTGCACGATTGTTGGTGTATCCATTTCCGTGTTCATCAGCCGCAAGCTGGGGGGGCTTACCGGAGACACTTATGGTGCTATGAATGAAATATTGGAGACGTTTCTCTTATTATTTCTTTATATTATCATTCATTCATGGAGTTAATCAGTTATCTTATATAAACGTAACGCTTGAGAGAGAGGGGAAATACGATGCTGGAACGATACGGTCATGGGGGCGACTTATGGACGGCCGCAGAGGCATTCGGTATAGGCAAGGATGAATTTCTTGACTTTAGCTCGAATATGAATCCATTAGGACCGCCTGCTGCAGTTGAAACCATATTGAGAGAGCATTGGCGGGACGTGGCGGCTTATCCCGACCCGGCTGTACGTGAGCTGCGCAGGAAGCTGGCACATCACTATAATGTACCTATGGAGTCGATTCTCGTAGGGAACGGTGCGGCAGAGCTTATTGATCTCGCTGTTCGCGTTCGTCAACCCCATGTAACAGCGTTGGCACGACCATCTTTTTCTGAATATGAGGAAGCGGTGGATAAAACGAAGGGCCGCATTCATGAGCTGCTGCTGAGGGAAGAAAACGAATTTGTAATGCAGCTTAGCGATGCAGAGAAGGGCATTGCGGCGTCAGATATGCTCTTCTTCGGATCACCGAACAATCCCACAGGCCGATTGCTGCCACAGGACGTTCGTGAGCTTCTTGCAAGGGCTAATAAACCCGTCATACTGGATGAAGCGTTCATCGATTTTTGTCCGGATGAGGATAAGCTTACGATGCTGCGACAAGCAGCGGCTTCACCCCATTTGATGGTGATTCGCTCCATGACGAAATTTTATTCGATTCCCGGTCTTAGGCTTGGCTTTATTGTTGCTCATCCTGATGCGATTGCGCAAATGCGCAACCAGCAGGTGCATTGGAGCGTCAATACGATGGCTCAACTGATCGGTGCTGCTGTATTGGATGATAAAGATTACGAGCAGCGGACACATGCATGGCTTGCAGAAGAGCGTCCGTGGCTTATAGGCAAACTGAAGTCACTGGGCCTTATCGTTACTCCAAGCGATACGAACTACATTATGTTTTCGCTCCGTGCTCTAGGTCTAACGGTGAAAAAATTACAGTCAGAAATGGGGCGGCGCGGTATTTTGATCCGGGACGCTTCGCTTTTTCCAGGTCTTGACGAGACTTACGTCAGGGTTGCCATTCGGCTGCGCGAGCACAACGAACGTTTAGTATCCGGACTGCAAAACGCTATTCAAGTCTTGCTTGAACACTCCAAGGATACCAGTCAAGTTTTGATGCCCGGATTGGTCTCCCCGTCAAAAGGGCTCGCTGATGAGCATGCACCCCTTCCAGACGACTCAATGACAGCTCCTTTGGCCGCAACACTGATGGTTCAAGGAACATCCTCCGATGCTGGGAAAAGTCTGATTACAACGGCATTATGCCGAATATTGCTGCAGGACGGCTTGCGCGTAGTGCCTTTTAAATCACAAAATATGTCGCTCAACTCCTACGTTACGCCGGATGGGAAAGAAATAGGGAGAGCGCAGGGCATGCAGGCGGATGCCTGCCGAATCCCGGCGACTACGGATATGAATCCGATACTGCTTAAGCCGAAAAAGGATATGGTCTCTCAAGTCGTAGTTCATGGAAAGCCTTATCGCGATTTGGATGCAAGGACTTACCGGGAGAAATATTTGAGTGAGGCCGAGTTGATCGTCAAGGAATCGCTGCATAGGCTGAGGGAATCATTCGATGCCGTTGTTATAGAGGGGGCCGGAAGCCCTGCGGAAGTGAACTTGAAAGATAGAGATATTGTTAACATGCGTCTGGCCGGCTGGGCGGAGGCTCCCGTCATACTGGTAGCGGATATCGACAGAGGCGGCGTATTCGCTTCGATTGTAGGTACCATGGACATCTTCACGCAAGAGGAAAGGGACCGCATTCGCGGCTTTATTATTAACAAGTTTCGCGGTGATGTCACGCTCCTGTATCCTGGGCTGGAGTGGCTAGAGAAACGGACTGGAAAACCGGTGCTGGGCGTCATTCCCTATTTGCCCGATTTGGAGCTGGAGGACGAGGATTCTGCCTCGCTCGACCGCAAGCTGGCGACCGGTATTTTAGCCAAAGGTGGCTTCGGTGTGTCCAACATGAAGGACGAAATGGAGATCGCGGGAGCCGATATGGAGCTTCTCGATATTGCGGTTATCCGACTGCCGCGTTTATCCAACTTCACGGATATCGATCCGCTGTTGTACGAGACCGATGTAAGACTTCGTTTCGTGAGCTCGCCTGAAGAACTGGGTCATCCGGATGCGGTCATTTTACCGGGCAGTAAAAATACGGTTGATGATTTGCTCTTTTTAAAGGAAAAGGGCTTGGAACGGGGACTGCTGCGTCATGTGGAGCAAGGTGGTGCAGTGGTTGGCATTTGTGCAGGTTATCAGATGATGGGCAGCAAGCTGCTCGATCCTGAACTCGTTGAATCAGATCGTCTGGAGATAGCCGGACTCGGCTTACTCCCTACGGAAACGGTGTTTACCCCGGACAAACGAACGGTTCGTGCGGAAGGAATGACCCTTTCTCACGAAGGAATTCGCTTAAGCAGCAGTGAGCTGCCTATTAACGGCTATGAAATTCACATGGGTCGGACACGGTTTTTGCAGCCTGTGAAGCATCCGTTTCAAATCAAGGAAGCAGGTGTGGGCGGAAACTACCATGAAGAAGGTGTCGTAACATCGGATGGCAAGCTGTGGGGAACGTACGTACATGGCATTTTACATAATGACGATTTTCGGCGCGAATGGCTGAATTCGATTCGGGCTGAGAAGGGCTGGCAGCCGAGACTTGCTGAGCTTCGTTTTCAAGAACGAAGAGAGGCGGCGTTCGACCGATTGGCGGATCATGTGAGAAGCCACTTGGATATGGAGCGGGTCTATGAGATGATAGATTATAAACCTAACAATGCCTAAGGAGGCGAAAATCGATGAGAATTTATACGCGAACCGGCGATGCCGGGCAAACAGGGGTTATCGGCGGACGGGTCGACAAGGATGATGTACGTGTTGAGGCTTATGGTACGGTGGATGAGCTGAACTGTTTTGTTGGGCAAGCGATGGGTTTCTTGGACGAAGAGAAATGCGCTGATTTGTTGGCGGATCTGCTGGAAGTACAGCACGAGCTGTTCGATTGCGGATCTGACTTGGCTCTCCTGAAGCAGGAGCTCCGTCCTTATAAAGTAACGTCTGAGATGGTAGATCGTTTGGAAGCTTGGATCGATAAATACGATGCGGAGACACCGGACATCAAGAAATTTATTTTACCTGGAGGCGTTCAGGCTTCTTCTGCACTTCACGTGTGTCGGACGATATGCCGTCGAGCGGAGCGTAGAGTGGTTACTTTGGCGAGGACACAGCCGATCAACGAGCAGGTTCGACGTTATTTGAACCGATTGTCGGATTTCTTTTTCACAGTAGCCCGATTGGCTAATGCCCGCAGTGGAGTCAGTGATGTTGAGTATGCTCGCAGTGCCGAGGTGTTCCGTCGTAAATGAAGCCGTATTATGAACCATTAGTGTACCATGTATCGTCTGAGGAGGAAGGCTTTATACTGAAGACGATATTGCAAAATCGGATGCACTTGTCACGTAAGCTGCTGTCCCGTTTGAAGCTGACGGAACAGGGGATTACAGTGAACGGTGAGCGTCAATACATCAGTGTTCGCGTTCACGAAGGTGATGTGATTGAGGTTCGGATGCTGCAGGAGGAATCTGAGGATATTTTGCCGCAGGATCTGCCTATCTCGATTTTGTATGAGGATGAACATCTGCTTGTTTTGAACAAGGCGGCGGGGATGATTGTACATCCTACGCACGGACATTACGTGAACACGCTCGCGAACGGCGTTGTGTACTACTGGCAGCAGAAGGGACAGAGCTTTCGCTTCCGGCCGATCCACAGGCTCGATCAGGAGACGTCAGGGACGCTCGCTGTTGCCAAAAATCCGTTCGTCCACCAGCAGGTGTCTGAGCAGATGCAGGCACATCAAGTGAAGAAGGAATATATTGCTTTAGTCTATGGCGTCATGGAAGAAGAAGAAGGTACGGTTAATGAGCCGATCGACCGCGATCCCGAACAGCCCCATATCCGGATCGTGACAGAAACGGGCTACCCTGCCGTTACCCATTATAAAGTGGAGCGCCGCTTTAAAGAGGCCACTATGGTCAGGCTGCGGCTTGAAACCGGAAGGACACATCAAATCCGTGTTCATATGAAGCATCTTGGCCACCCTCTTTTAGGAGACAAGATGTATAAGCTTAGCGAGGTGAAAGAGGCAGAAGAAGCCGCTAGTGAACCTTCCCAAGTGTATGGGCTGGATCGACATGCACTGCATGCGTGCATGCTCGGCTTCATTCATCCCTCGACGAAGCAGTGGATTGAATTTCATGCGCCGATTCCTGAAGATATGGAGCAGTGCATCCGCTTGCTGCATGATCTCACCTAAGAAAGATTCTGCGGAAACCGCAGAGTCTTTTTTTCGTAAAGTATATGGATGGTGCCCTACACGAGGGATAATCCTATACTTCATGCTTCGACTTGACTTTATAGCTGCTTTCGCCGAAAATTTAATGAAAACCAATGATTTTCCAAAAGGAGTTTTTGACTATCATGAGTAAATCCGTAGTTGTATACCAATACCCTCAATGCGGCACTTGCCGAAATGCTTTAAAATCACTGAAGCAAAAAGGCTTGGACGTACAAGCCGTGCACATATTCGATAATCCCCCTAATCGGGAAGAGCTTAAGAAAATGATTGACGACAGCGGGCTGGACATTAAGAAATGGTTTAATACTTCCGGTGAAGTCTACAAAGAACTGCAGTTGAAAGACAAGCTTCCGCAAATGACCGAGGAGCAAAAGATTGATCTTCTCGCTTCTAACGGAAGGCTGATCAAACGCCCTATAGTGACGGATGGCTCTACCGTGACGGTAGGCTACAAAGAAGAGCATTACGAAGAGGTTTGGGGCCGCTAAAGCGGTACGCGAAGGAGCGTGACAGGTTTGCAGCAAAACAATAAGAAGAAAAATCCGTTCTGGGTGATCGGCACGGCTGTTGTTTTTCTGTTGGCAAAAGGAAAATGGCTGTTGTCGCTCTTAAAGTTCGGGAAATTCGGCGGCGTATTTTTTTCTATGCTGCTCTCCATCGGCGGTTATGCGATCATATTTCCATGGAGATTCTCCATAGGGCTTGTCCTGCTTATTCTAATCCACGAGCTTGGACATGTCATTGCAGCCAAACAGAAGGGATTACCGGTTAGTGCACCGGTATTTATTCCTTTTCTAGGGGCGTTGATTACGATGAAGCGTCACCCTAGAGATGCGGTCACTGAAGCTTATTTGGCTTTCGGGGGTCCTATTCTAGGTTCTGTGGGTGCTCTGGTGGCGTTCGGCCTCGCGTACTTGCTTAATAACCAACTGCTCTACAGCTTGGCGCTGGCAGGTTTTCTGATTAATTTATTTAACCTTATACCGATCCATCCTCTAGATGGAGGGCGAATTGCGACGGCAGTATCCAGATGGCTATGGCTGGTGGGATTAGTAGGCGGTCTTGTTTTGATTATTTATAACTTCAGTATTATTCTTCTTATCATTTGGGTTATGTTCGCGTATGATTTGTATAAGAAATATGTCAAGAATCGCAAGCACGGCGAGCAGCGTATGGTCAGCGCAAGCTTTCTTATTGCCGCAGAGCCTCTGATCGAGCAGGGATACATTATTCCGGGCGAAGAGCATAAACGAGAGCTTCCTTTTGTTACTTATTCCGATTTGGAAGGACAGCAGTTTGTCCGAGTCATGTGGGAGGGCTTGAATTTTCAGGGGACGATTCCGCTGATGCAGCAAGGCATTATTAAGAGGACCCATGTAACACGGCTTGAACGGCTGCAAAAGGAAGAAGGATTGCATTTGATGGTTCATTGTCAAGTTGATTATGAACCGTTTGAAAATGATCGCTATTATGATGTGCCGAACGCAGCGCGCTGGAAATACGGAATTACGTATTTGGCTCTTGCCGCCTTCTTGTTCGCTATGATGTCGGTTGTTCATAAAGTCGGTAACATATAATTGAAGCAAAGAGGTTGTTGATCGAATGAAACAATTCCAATCGAAGCGGTTATCCCATCTGGGATCCGCTATTTTTTCTGAAATGGCGCAGTGGAAGGAAGAGGTTCGCAGTCGTGGCGTTGACGTTATTGACTTGGGTATCGGCAGTCCGGATCGTCCTCCCTCCGAGCGGGTGATCAAGGCAATGGAGGAAGCTGTGCGTAAGCCAGAGGTGTACGGCTATCCGACTTCCGAGGGCAGTCCGGCTTTTCGGCAGGCGGTGGCCCGTTGGTATCAGCATCGCTTTCAGGTAGCACTCGATCCGGAGAAGGAAATTGTCGCTCTGATGGGTTCTCAAGATGGGTTATCCCACTTGGCGATGGCGGTTGCAGATCCCGGAGATGTTGCTATGGTGCCCGATCCAGGGTATCCGATTTATTCAGCAAGCTTGGTTCTAGCAGGAGTGGAGCCGTATTTTCTGCCGCTAAGGGAAGAGAACGGATTTTTGCCTAAGCTCGATGATATTCCAGAGGAAATCGCTCGTAGAGCCAAATTTATCCTACTGAACTACCCAAGTAATCCATTATCAGCGGTTGCGACACGCCCGTTTTTTGAAGAGCTTATTGCTTTTGGAAAAAAATATGATTTGCTGGTCGTCCATGATCTGGCTTATTCAGAAATGGCGTTTGACGGGTTCAGGCCCATGAGCATTTTGGAAATTGAAGGCGCTAAAGAAATTGCAGTAGAGTTCCACTCTTTGTCCAAAAGCTTCAATATGGCAGGCTGCAGAATTGCGTTTATGGTGGGACAGCCGGATGCAGTACGAGCACTGCGCATTTTGAAATCCAATATCGATTACGGTGTGTTTCTGGCTGTACAGGAAGCGGGTATAGCTGCACTAGAAGAAGATATGGAGCATAGCTAGACGGTTGCTGGTCTGTACGAGCGCAGGCGTGACATAGTTATCGACGGCCTTGCTGCGGCTGGTTGGGTCATTCCTCGACCCCGAGCAACCATGTTCATTTGGGCACGCATTCCTGCAGGCTGGACCTCTCGACAAATTTCCCGGGAAATTCTATATCATGTCGGCGTTGTCGTAATACCGGGTGATGCATTCGGTATGGAGGGCGAAGGGTATGTACGTATCGCGCTTGTTCAGGAAGAGGATCGATTGCGTGAGGCAGTGAGTAGAATAGAACGATTTTTACAGACGGTGAGGCCTCCACAGCAGGTTTAGCCTATAACAAAGGAAATTAGAAAATGCTTTATAACATGGATCCTTGCAGGGTTAACAACGAAAAAAGACTCATCGGAAACGGATGAGCTGACTACGTTGACCAGCAGGGATTTTTTGTGTTAAAGAAAGCAAGAACTGTAAGGATGTGATTTGATGGATCCGGAAAATCTTGAAAGAACTTCATCCGTTTATCATAGGAAGTATGTAATTGGGCGGTGAAATGGTTGTAGATATAAGGTTTTGAATATGAACCGAATAGATTACCGGAATAGCAATGAAAAAAGTAGAAGGAATCACAGAGTAGAACAGGAAGGGAAATGGGTGTGGGGTGGAAAAGCGATAGAGTTCGCCTTGAAATCTTATTCCAATCTCTAAAAATGAATTCAAGGAACAAGATTTCAACAGCGATTGGAACCCCACACCCATTCCCCTATGCGCATACGTTTGGGTTTGTAATAGTTTTTACAAGTGATCTTAAGTTTTTTTTCGCAAACTAATCGAACTATTTCCGTCTCCAAGGCGTATTTACTTTGAATACAGGAACGGAGGATCGTTCATTGATGGATTATTCGATCTCTGAAGAGCAGTCGAGGGCTATATTTGAAGAACATGCCCCTTACGTATACGGAATTGCCCTAATGATTACCAAGTCGGCTATGCTGGCCGATGATATCACTCAGGAGACCTTTTTACGCGCATATCATAAATTTCATTTATATGACCAGAACAAGCCCTTACGCCCATGGCTGTACCGGATCACGATTAATCTGGTACGAAGCACGCTTCGCAAGCAGCGTTGGCTAACCTTCTTTGGTCAAATACCTGTTGAGGCAAACGGTGATTCAGTCGAAGACATTGTCTTGAAAAACGAAAGCGAGCAGGAATTGTGGCAGATGGTCAATCGATTATCTCCCAAACGAAGAGAAGTACTTATTCTGGTTTATTATGTCGGGCTGCCTCTTCATGAGGCTGCCGCCTTACTCGACGTTCGACTGGGTACATGCAAATCACGGCTGCATGCGGCTCTTCAACAGCTTAGACAAAGCGATGCGGAGGATTACCATCTTACATCAATAAAGGAGGCACTTAAATGACATTGCATCACGATGCAGCGGAGAAGCCGGAGCAATCATCCATGGAACCGTCCAAAGCCGTTCAAAGCCGAATTCGTCAGTTGTCTCCCTCCTTTACTTTTGAAGAGCTGTGGATGAAGCATACGGAGGACACGGGAGAAAAGAGAAGCATAGCTCCACGAGCAATAAAGCTGCCCACAAGATGGATATGGGTAAGCAACGCGGTGCTGCTGTGCGCTATATTGCTGGGAGGGCTCGGTTGGTACTCTCCTTCTGTCGGTGCCGCATTGAAGAAGATTTTCTTTATTGACCTGTTTTACCAAAAGACGGGGGGATTGTTCGATAACGGGCTGTATCAGATTGAAAAACAAAATTTGGGGACTCCGGCTAACATCTCGGTAACGGACAAAAATATTCAATTGACTGTGGCCGAGGTGTTCTACGACGGCGTTCAGCTAGTGATCAATTATCAGGTGGACTATCTGAAAAAGAACAAGATAACGGAAGAGGACGCCTCCTTTTACTATGAATATCACTTTGAAGGCGTTCATTCCACCATGATGGGGACTCATGAATTCAGTATTACAGGCGACCATACCTTCGTCGGGACGACGGTGTTCAATATCGAGCCTGTGCCGGATCATACAAAGCTTAATATAAAAATTCCTATGATCGGTACTACATTTGGTAATTGGGATGTTACCGTTCCTATTACAATAGATAAAGCTTTGCCATTGACGAAAATAGTTCAACCTCAACTGGAAGGTACCTCTGGCGGTCATAAGTTTGTAGTTGGTCAGCTCACCTTAACCCCAGTAAGTACACAAATTGTAGTTAAGACAGAAGACTCGGCCGAGCTGGTTTATTGGCTGGAGGATGACCTGGAAACACCGTTTGCCTCTGGAGGAGGGATGGGAGGAGAAGGGGAGCAACGCGTGAATTTCGGCCCCCCTTCGGAGATTAATCCACATCCGACGTATGTTACCCTGCTGGTTGGTGATAGGAGTGGAGCTCAGGCGGATATGTTTACACAATGGGAAGAATATGCGGATGTTTCTGAAGGATTGCCTGTGACTTTAAAAGGAAACGACGGAGGGAATGTCACGATTACCAATATTCAATTGTTAGAGGATTCTACGGTTATTTACTATGAGGCCAGCAATGCTTCGAATCAAATTCCTTTTTTAATGTTTGAAAATTCTTTAGGGGAGCGCTATTCTGCTACGAAGCAAGCTGTACGACTTTCTAAGGATTCGTTCTCGTACAAACAGGAATATCCCAAAATTCCAACTTTAACGGGTATGAAATTGTTGTTGGTTGTAAATGAAATCTCCCAAGAGCTTGAGAAGCCAGTTAAAATCAAAATTCCAATTGATTGGGAGACAAGGCAGTGAGATATACAAGCATTGTGGAAGCTCTTCCACGATGCATTTTTTATTTTGATCTTAGCAAGAGGATGTCGTCTTTTTGCACTTTTACTTGTCATTTATTTGAAATTTAAACGATTTTACAAACGTGCTAAGATAAAGCCAAGTCATTATTTCAAAGGAGAGATTATCTTATGTCTGAGAAGCTAAAAGTAGCAATTATAGGCTGTGGAGGCATTGCCACGGGAAAGCATTTGCCGAGCTTAGCCAAGCTGGAACAGGTGGAGCTTGTCGCTTTTTGTGACATTGTTGTGGAAAAAGCCGAGCAGGCTGCCAAGAAGTATGGTGTCGCCGAAGCAAAGGTTTATGAAGATTATCAGGAGCTGTTGCAGGATAAAAGTATTCAAGTGGTCCATGTATGTACGCCTAACGATTCGCATGCCAACATATCGATCGCTGCACTGGAATCGGGCAAGCATGTTATGTGTGAGAAGCCAATGGCCAAGACGGCAGCGGATGCAAGACGGATGGTTGAGGCTGCTGAACGTACAGGGTATAAGCTGACTATAGGCTATAACAACCGCTTCCGCTCGGATAGTTTATTTTTGAAGCAATTATGCGTTGCCGGAGAGCTTGGAGATATTTATTATGCCAAGGCCCATGCCATTCGTAGACGCGCAGTTCCGACGTGGGGCGTGTTCCTGGATGGCGAAAAACAAGGAGGAGGACCGCTGATCGATATAGGTACGCATGCACTCGATTTAACACTTTGGCTAATGAACAACTATGAACCTAAGGCTGTACTTGGCACGACATTTCATAAGCTTTCGCAAAAAGAAAACGCTGCCAATGCGTGGGGCCCATGGGACCCAAAAAAGTTCACTGTCGAGGATTCCGCCTTCGGCATGATTACGATGAAGAACGGAGCGACGATCGTACTGGAGTCGAGCTGGGCGCTGAACACGTTGGATGTGAAGGAAGCGAAGAGTACACTGTGCGGCACAGAAGGCGGCGCAGATATGGAAGACGGATTGCGTATTAACGGCGAGAAGCACAGCCGCTTGTTTAAGAATCTGATTCAGCTGGATTCAGGCGGCGTCGATTTCTATGACGGGAAAAAAGAAAGCATGCAGGACACCGAAATTCGGTTGTGGATCGATGCGGTGCTGAATGATAAAGAACCGATCGTGACTCCGAAGCAGGCATGCGTAGTATCGGAAATTCTTGAAGCGATTTACAAATCCGCCGAAACAGGCGAAGCGGTTTATTTCGATTAATGTCTTTATAGAGTTCATACGAGAAATGCGATATGATTTTACCATATGGAGGTACATAGGATGATCAGAGTAGCAATGTTAAGCTTCTGGCATGTGCATGCCAATGACTATGCACGTCAAGCGACCGAGCATCCCGGCACGGAAATCGTTGCCGCATGGGATGAGCTTCCCGAAAGGGGGCGCAAGCAGGCGGAAGAGCGCGGTGTGCGATTTTATGAGGATTTGAACGAGCTGCTCGCTCAAAAAGATATCGACGGAGTCGTTATCGACACTCCGACCCATATACACCGAGATGTTATGGTTGCAGCTGCTCAGGCAGGCAAGCATATTTTCACGGAAAAGGTCGTTGCGACCACGCTGAAGGAGTGCAATGAAATATTGGCCGCAGTTCAAGAGGCCGGTGTGAAGCTGACGGTGTCGCTGCCTCGCTTGAATGCAGATTATACTCTTGCGGTTCAGAGCATTTTGCGCGAAGGCTCTTTAGGAGACATTACGCTGGTACGTACCCGCTTGTCCCATAACGGAGCAATTCCGTCTGAACGCGATCCACATGGTTGGCTGCCTGCTCATTTCTTCAATAAGGAGCAGTGTGGTGGCGGAGCGATGATCGATCTGGGCTGCCATCCGATGTACTTGGCCCGGTTGTTCTTGGGTTTGCCAGAGAGTATTTCTGCCAACTACGGCTATGTGACCGGCAAAGACGTAGAGGATAATGCGGTGAGTGTATTGAGATATACGAACGGAGCTTTGGCGATTGTCGAGGCAGGTTTTGTAAACCGGTTCTCTCCGTTTGTCATCGAGGTGCATGGTACGGAAGGCAGCTTGCTGTACTCGACTCATGACAATAAGCTGCTTGTCCGCAGCTCAAAGCTTGGGGAAGAAAAGGAGTGGCGGGTGCAGCAGCTTCCGGACAATCTTCCTTCCGCGTTCGACCAATGGGTAAGCCATATCGAGAATGGCACGAACGCAGACGAAAATATTCAACTCGCTTTAGATTTAACCCGGTTAATGGAAGCGTCCAACCTATCGGCGAGCACAGGAGAGGCCTTTAAGCTCAGCGATTTGGCGCAATAGAAAGTTATATATAAATTCAGTAATGGGAAGGGCTTGTTCAGTTCTTACGGGAGTAAGAAAGAACGGGCTTTTCCCGCCTATGCTATTTTGCGGAGGTGAAAGTGAATTTGGAATGCTCGACAAGAGTAACCTCTAAACCTTATGCTTTCGAGCAGATGCTGGAGCAGCCGACTGCACTGGATCGTCTTGATCTCGAATTTCGTTGGGGAAACTACGGTATCCGCATGCTGAGATTTCATCATACGAGCTTTCCACCGGGACGTACCGTTAGCTTTCACAAGCATTCCGATTATGAATTTCACTATATTCCGCGTGGAAAAGGCAAAGTCATTCTAGGAGAGGTCCCCTTTGCGCTGCAGGAAGGGATGCTGTATTTGACCGGTCCGAACGTGCTGCACTATCAGGAGGCTGACGCGCAGGAAGCCATGGATGAGCTTTGCCTGCATATCGATATCGTGAAGCTGGAAGAAGCAATCGGAGCTGCTGATGGCAGTATGGAAGCGAAGGATTGGGGCGCGAAATGGGAAATTGCCGAGGCGGAGGCTTGCATTCAACAGCTTCAATCGCTTCCTGTAAGGCCAGCGGTCGACCAGTATAGGGCGATGGACTGCTTTCTGACCGCATACCGGGCGTGGCATGAGAATCAACCTGGGCTGTTTACGGTGCTGAAGCAGGCGATCATTCAAATTCTGCTTCGTACGGCGCGTTCCTATGCTTCCGTTCCCCAACCGGACTTGCCTTCCCGAGACATGAAGCATTATCGGTACCAGCTTGCGGTTCAGTTCATCAATGACAATTATATGGAGCCTTTAACCCTGGAGATTGTCGCCGAGCGGGTCCAAATCAGTTCGAGGCAGCTTCAGCGCATTTTCCGCGAGCATACCGGAGCAACGTTCAGCGAATATATTGAGCAGGTGCGGCTGGCCCACATTTGCAGCGAGCTCAGCTTAAGCTCGGAGACGATCGATCAGATCGCTTTTCGCAGTGGCTTTTCAAGCTCCAATTATTTGCATTACGTGTTCAAAAAGAAATTCGGCATGACGCCGATGCAGTATAGACAGCAGCACCATGTTATTTCTCCTGCTCTGTCCTAAAGAAGAACAATGAGCTCCCAAAATGTGTCCGAACTTGAATTTAGAGACCGTAGCCCTATTATTTAGGATCTAAGGTCTTTTTTTGCATGTTAATAAGCTCAGCTAAAACTTCTTGTTTAGGCAAATTAGACCAACTCGCCCCGCTAATCCCAGTCCCATGGTATAATAGATGCAAAATGGCTTTGGGAGAGATGATTTTGAATCAACATGAAGAACAACTGCAATCCGTATTACTAGTCGATGGCATGGCGTTATTGTTCCGTGCTTTTTATGCGACTTCGTATAGCGGCTACATAATGAAGACGAGCACTGGAACGCCGACGAATGCCGTGTTTGGCTTCGTTAAATATTTTTGGGACGCCATACAGACCTTTAAACCGACTCATGTCGTCTGCTGCTGGGATATGGGCGGCAAAACGTTCCGTACGGAGAAGTTTTCCGATTACAAAGCTAATCGTGTGGAGTGTCCTCAAGAATTAATTCCGCAGTTCGATCTTGTCAAAGACGTTGTCACGAGCTTCGGTGTGCCGAACGTCGGTTTAAACGGTTATGAGGCGGACGATTGCATTGGAACTTTAGCCGGTACATACAGCTTGGAGAATGATGTATATATTTTGACGGGTGATCACGACATGCTGCAGCTGCTGCAGGAACGGGTGAAGGTCATAATTATGAAGAAGGGCCAAGGCAATTATGCTGTATACAGCCCGGAGACGTTGATGGAAGAAAAGCAGCTGACACCTCAGCAATTTATTGATCTGAAAGGCTTGATGGGAGATACCGCCGACAATTACCCTGGGGTGAAAGGGATTGGAGAGAAAACAGCTTTAAAGCTGCTGCAGGAGCACGGCTCTGTTGAAGGCATTATTGAGAACTTGACACTCCTTCCTAAAGGAGTTCGGACGAAAATTGAAGCGGAGCTTGAAATGCTGCATTTATCCAGAGATTTGGCGCGGATTCGTACCGATGTTCCTGTAGCATGCGAGCTGGCTGCTGCCAGCTGGGAAGTGGATCGTGAACAGGTCATAGCCAAGTTTGAAGAGCTGGAGTTCAAAGGACTGTCCAAGTTATTAGGTTAATGGTACATAGTAAACTTCAATTTATTTAGCACTTATACAGGCCTCTTAATCCTCCAACTGATTCATATGGAGGAAAGAGGTTTTTTTATTTTGACGTGCCGGATAGGTATCGAATGTAAATGCGCAGTAAATTGCTTTATTTATTCAGGAATGTATTTAAATGTTTTGTTAATTTTAATGAAAAAATATGAAAATGAGCATAAATGAGCTTCGCTATATGCTTGTTTAGAGAAGACGATCAAAGTGAAATTATCATCGAAAATTTAATTTTGCTTATATTTTAAGGATTACTCGTTAATTAAGTCTAAGGGAGTAGTATTTTTCTATTGACAAATAGCTTTTTGACAATGTAATCTAAAGCTACACAAATGAACATATATGAACATTAAAATGCACGTCGGTGTTTGTTTTCTTGGTGTGAAGGGGGTAACGTATTGCTGGCTGCCGAGAGGAAATGGAGAATAGTTGAATATGTGAGGCTGTATCAAGCGGCTTCGGTTGCGGCTTTAGCTCAGGAATTTGGCGTGCATGAGGCGACCATTCGAAGGGATCTGGCGGAGGTCGAGCAGGAGGGTTTATTGAAGCGGACTCATGGTGGAGTCATTGTGGAGAGGCTGACTAACAATGAGCCATCGTTTAATGAGAGAACGAATGTACAGCTCGAGCAGAAGATGCGTATCGGCAAAATGGCTGCAAGTCTTGTTGAAGATGGCGATCATATCATTATCGATTCCGGTACGACAACACTGCATATCGCCAAGAACCTGATCCATCACACCAATATAACCGTCGTTACCAACGATATGAACGTAGCAGCTGAACTAAGGGACGCACCGGGAGTCAAGGTGACCGTTACTGGTGGAGAGCTATACCCGTCGAGCTACATGCTCAACGGCATGTTCACCGACCATGTTCTTCGCTCGCTGCACGTATCGAAAGCATTTCTCGGGACACCTGCGATTCACCCCAAGCATGGCTTAATGCATCCAGAAGCTCAGCTCGTGTTGGCCAAACAAGGAATGATCGCAGCTGCGCAGGAAGTTATTGTTGTAGCGGACGGCACCAAGGTAGGCAAAATCTCGCTGCACACCGTTACACCGAACAGTTCTATTCATACTTTGATTACCGGTAAAGAAGTATCCGACTATGATATTAAACCGTTCCGGGATGCCGGAATCAATGTCATGACAGTGTAACTCCAGGTGAACCTTTCTTGACTGGCTTCGACCGGTCAGAAATTCATAATATACAGGATTCATTCTAACGGAGGTGTTACGGTAAGTGGCAACAGCAGCTGCGAAAGTAAATTCGCGCACATTACGATTGACTCAGCCTTATACCGTTCAAGAGCTGCTCGTCGAACGAGGAGTAAGGGAGGGGTTTGTCGTCGTCGAACCGACGATTGCAAGCATTTGTCATGCTGATCTTCGCTACTTCGGAGGACACAGAAAGCCTGAGGTTTTGGCGAGAAAATTACCCATGGCGTTGCTTCATGAAGGAATAGGTACTGTCGTTGGAAGCCATTCGCAGCAGTTTACGCAAGGGCAGAGAGTGGTTATCGTTCCTTATGTTCCGGGCTATCTTCTTCGCGGTCTACAACCTGAACAATGCTGTCCGGCATGCAGAGGGGAGATTGAAGATAACTATTGCTCCAACGGTCAGTTTCTTGGAAGTGGTACGGATGGGATTGCACAGAGCAGATTAGTGATGCCGGAGCCATGTTTAATTCCTATTCCGGACAACGTCTCGGACGATATTGCTGTATTGACGGAGTTGTGCAGCGTTTCGTACCGGGCGCTCAGGGGCGTCATACCTTTTTTGGATAAGGCGAGGGTTGCCGTATTCGGAGATGGACCGGTGGGCTATTTAACGGCAGCAATGCTGCATCACGCCTTTCAGATCCATCGCGATCGTCTGACTGTATTTGGAGCCATACAAGAGAAGCTGGACGAATTTTCATTTGCTGAAACGAGAATGGTGCAGAGCTATGATTTTGCTGCCGGTGACAAGGTAGATATTGTAGTGGAGTGCACGGGAGGTCGTTTTAGCGAAAGTGCTATTAATCAAGGGATCAGCATTCTGAAGCCGGGAGGTCATCTCATTGCGATGGGTGTTAGTGAGGACCTTGTTCCAATCAATACTCGTGACATTTTGGAAAAAGGCATTACAATCCATGGGAGCAGCAGAAGCTCCGACAAAGATTTCCGGGAAGTGCTCCATGTGATGGAGCAGGAGGCTTGCCAAGCAACGTTAAGACGGTTAGTGCCGGATCAATTCACCGTAGTGAGCAAAGCAGACGACCTAGCTGGCGCAATGGAATCTGCTCTGGCTCACAGGGACTGGAAAAAAACATATCTCGACTTTCACTGGTGACACAGTGGAAGTCGTGTAAAAATTGTACTACAGATGCGTTATGAAGTAAACCGAGCACCTTGCTAAACAGGCAGTATGCTGTGTTTTGAAAGCGCAATCATTAAGGTTTCGTAAATGCTGTGAAAATCCATCAAGGGAGGGATGAGGTTGGCAACGATGGGAGGTAGGGTTCATCATTTCGATGCTTCAAGCAGAAGGAGGTCGACGGCATGAATAGCAAAAAACTATGGGAGTCCGCAGTCCGTCCTTATGTCATGGTTGCACCTGCGATGATAGGTATCATCTTGTTTGTCCTTTACCCGGTATTGTACTTGGTCAAGTTGAGTTTCTATAAGTACAACCTGCTCAACAAGGACAAAAGCAAGTTCGTGGGACTCGACAACTTTATTGAGATTTTCTCTCGCGAGGATTTCTATCGTGCTCTGTGGACTACCGTTATTTATACGGTGGGAGTCGTTGCGCTAACTATGTCCTTGTCCTTGCTTATTGCCGTATGCCTGAAGAGAAAGTCACGTATGAACGAAATTGTGCAGGCCGGTATTTTTACCCCCCACATCATTTCTATTGTATCGGTGGCTCTTGTATGGATGTGGCTTATGGAGCCGAGTCACGGCGTGCTTAATTTTATTTTAAAATCAGTCGGGCTGCCGTCCATGCCTTGGCTGCAGAGCTCCAGCACCTCGTTATTTTCTGTCATCATTGTCTCCGTGTGGCAAAATATTGGTTACTACACACTGATCATTGTCGCCGCCCTTCATGGGGTCAATCCTCAAATTTATGAGGCGGCAGAACTGGATCATGCCAGCAAGGCTCGTGTATTTTTTAAAATTACGCTACCGCTTATATCGCCGCAGCTGTTTTTTATACTAGTCATCATGACGATCGGCTCTTTTAAGGTGTTTGACACTGTAAAAATTATGACCGGAGGCGGCCCGAACGGTTCGACGACGACACTTGTTTATTACATATATGAGTTCCGGTCTAACAGTATAGGGTACGCGTCGGCGACGGGGGTAGTATTGATGGCGATCATTGCCGTTCTGACCTTCATCTACTTTAAAGTACTGTCCAAGAAGGTGCATTATCAATAAAAGCTTTCCATGTTCAAGAGACAAGGAGGTTTGAAAAAGTGCTTGCACACGAAAAAACGGTAGAAGCAGCGCAAGCGTATAGTATTCGTTCGACGATAACCGTCAAATCTGTGAGACGGTCTCTAAGCTTCTTACTGAAGCTGATCGTGCTTATGATGTTCATCTTCCCATTTTTATGGATGATATCAACTGCCCTGCAGACGCTTGAGGAGACACTGACGTTCCCTCCGACCTGGGTGCCGTCCGTTCCTCAGTGGATCAATTTTGTAAAGGCGATGAGTGCGGGGCCGTTCGCAACCTATGCAAAGAACTCGGTTATTATTACGCTATCCATCATCGTTTTGCAATCGGCGGTCATGATTCCGGCGGCTTACGCTTTTGCCAAGTATAAATTCAAAGGGAATGCACTTATGTTCGGAATGGTTCTGCTGGCATTTATGATTCCGGGTCAAGTTACGTTCATTCCTGTCTATTTGATGCTGGCCGACGCTGGACTCATTAAGTCGCTGCTTCCTCAAATCATCCCGTTCATGTCGAACGCCTTCGGCATCTTCTTGCTCCGGCAATATTTTATGCAGATTCCTCATGAGCTTATTGAAGCGGCACGATTGGATAACGCCAGCGAGCTCAGAATTATGGGTTCTATTATGATTCCGATGTCGATGCCGGCTCTCGCCACGATTGCTCTGTTTAGCTTCGTCAGCCATTGGAACGATTATTTCTGGCCTCTGGTTATGACGGATTCAGCCTCTGTTCGTCCTCTTACTATGGGGATAGCCATGCTAAGAGAAACGGAAGGCATTAGCAATTGGCATATTATTATGGCCGGCAACGTGGTTTTGGTCGTACCCATCCTTATCGTGTATTCATTTGCTTCCAAGCAAATTGTCAAAGCTTTCGTCCACTCTGGCATCAAATAAAATCATTAGAAGAAGGGGATATATTCCGATGAAAAAGAGGTTTTCAACAATCGTAATGGCAATGGCAATGACTACCGGTCTGCTTACCGGATGTTCGGGAAACCAAGCGGAGCAAGCTTCCACGAATCCTTCCACAACGACTCCGCAAGGTAAAGTTACCGTTCAGTTCTGGCATTCTCTTGGTGGGAAGAACGGTGATTACATCAACGAGTTGATCAAACGATTTAACGATACCCATGACAAGATCGAAGTGGTAGGTACGTTTCAAGGCTCCTATGACGAGACGGTAACGAAGCTTCAGCAGGCTGTTGCTGCCAAAACAGGACCGGACGTTACGATGCTCGAGCGCGCTTATGTTCAAATGTTTGCGGATGCGGACGTATTGGAGGACATGACGCCTTACATGAAGAAATCGCAATTATCTGTCGATGATTTCCCGCAAGGACTTATGGGCCATTCCACTTTTAATAAAAAGCTCGTGTCATTGCCGTTCAATCGTTCTACTCCGATTCTGCATGTTAACAAGACGATGCTGGATGAGAAGGGGCTTGCCATCCCCAAAACTTGGGACGATCTGAAGAAGGTGGCGAATGCGCTGGTCATTAAAGAAAATGGGGAATACAAGCGTTACGGGGTCAGTATGCCTTATGACACGTGGTACCCAATAGCGATGATCTCTCAGGCCAAAGGTAAATTTTATAACGATGCAGGCACTTCGATCGACTTTACCAATGGGGAAGGGGTCAAAACGTTCAAGTTTCTAAAAGAGCTGCAAAGCTCAGGAGCACTGTACTATCCTCCAGCCCAAGATTCCGGGAATATTGTCAATCAAATGTTCACAAGCGGGAAAATCGGCATGATGTATCAGTCTACAGGAGTGATAGGCAGCTTGAAGGACAATGTCAAATTCGACTATGTGACGGCTTATATGCCAATGGATCAAGTGTATGCCACTCCGACCGGCGGGGCAAACCTTGCGTTGATGTCCGCTTCCGCTAATAAAAATGCCGCTTGGGAATTTATGAATTGGGCGATGGCGGACCCTAAGGGTGGCCTGCAGTTTATTCTGGATTCCGGATACTTGCCGTTCACGAAAAAAATGGTAGAGTCGCCGCAAATGAAAGCATTGTGGGAGAAGGAGCCTAACCGCAAGGTAGCTTATGATCAACTGCAGTACGCAGTGGATACGAATAAGCATGTTGCTTGGCCTCAAGATATGCAGGAGTTTTTTAAAGCGATTCAAGCCATTATGTATGACAACAAAGATATCGAGAGTACACTCGACACGTTCAAGAAGGAAACCGAACGCATACTCAAGAAATAAAGCATACCAAGAGGAAAGGGAGGGAATGAAGCATGATATCTCGCCTTCAAAATAATCAATCGATCATTATCGCAGGTCATAGAGGCTGGAAGTCGGATTATCCGGAAAATACGCTGCTTTCTTTTCAAAGGGCAATTGAGCTGGGAGTTGATATGCTGGAGTTTGATCTGCGATTCTCCAAAGACAAGGTCGTGATGGTCATTCATGACGCTACTGTGGATCGAACGACTAACGGTTCCGGGAAAGTGAGCGATTTTACATCGGCGGAGCTGAAGCAATTGGATGCTGGAGGTTGGTTCGGTAAGACGTATGAAGGGCTTAAAATTCCTACTTTTGATGAATTATGTGAGTTGATGAGATCCTATCCGGACGTTCTCCTCAATGTAGAGATCAAGCCAAGTCCAGATGCGAAGGAAGTGGTCGATGCGGCCATTGCCATTCTTCGGCGGTATGAATATCTCCCGAGATGCGTGTTTACTTGCTTCGACGCCGAGGTGCTTGGTTACATTCACGATAAATATGAGCTGAAGACACAGGGCTTTCCCGGGGAGCTTATGTCCAACTATGTACCAGGAGCTGAGGGTACCTTGTCCAAAATATGGGCGGTTGGCATCAGCATGAAGCTGCTTACTCCGCAGCGGGTCCAGGAATATGAGCAACAGGGGATTCTCCCTTGGTGCTATTGTCCTGATACGGAGCAGCAGGTGCTGTACGCGATCGGCACAGGCTCCTTGCTAATGACTGTGAACAACCCACAGCCGGCATTGAAAATCCGCCAGCAACTGGGGCGTTAGGATAGCCAAAGCTTACGCTAATGAGGTATACTAGAATTCGTTAGCAAACGTTACCAATAACTGAATTAGCGTCTAAAATGCAGAGGAGGCACTAACGGATGAGCAATATCGGAGTATGGGAAAATGCGGAGCCGGGCGTTAAACGTAAAATTTTCGCGCCAGGTCAGACAATTATGATGATGGAAGTCCACTTTGAGCAAGATGCGGAGGGGTATCAGCACAGCCACCCTCATGAACAGCTGTCCTACTGCCTCAAAGGAAAGCTGGAGTTCACCATTGATGGTGAGGTTCACGTGATTTCTCAAGGAGAGACAATCTTTATTCCTAGCGGTGCCAAGCATGGCTGCAAGGCACTTGAGCCAAGCGCATTGCTCGATTCGTTCACCCCTGTACGCGAGGATCTGGTGAAGCGTTAATCCGTAATTTTGCTAGTTTACTAGAAATATAAAACTCAAAAAGACCGTCTGTACCTGCCATCAAGCAGCTGCAAACGGTCTTTTTATTTGGCCCAACTAAATGTCGGTGAAATTAATGACTCCAACGACTTGAGACAGGAAGTTGGTCAGCTCTACAGCTTCCTCTTCCGTAATTTTGTATACATGCTCCAGGTAGCCTTCTTCCTCCAAATCGTCGGGTCCAATGACCGCAGTTCGTCCGGATTGCAAGTCGGTTACGAGCTTTTTACCGAAGAAACGGTTCGTATTTGTAATGGCCAAATCAAAGCGGCGCATCGATTCCCCAACGAAGCAAACAAAGCGTGTCGTTGTATCCTCGCTAGAATCGTATAAGTAATCCAAATCTGACATGTAAGCGTCACCCCGTTCTCGCATTTCAATCGAATTGTATTCTGTATTATACATGAAGAATCGTTTGCGGGCAAAAGGCAAACATAATATTTCGCATAAGAACATTTTACATTTTCATTTCTGTGCAAACATGATAGAATTTATAGAATGATAGAACGACGAAAGTCAGTTTACTAGCCAAAACTTACCTAGGAGGTCTCACCAGATATGTCCAAACCGAAAATGAGAAGCGACATGATTAAAAAAGGCTTCGACCGTGCTCCACACCGCAGCTTGCTGCGTGCAGCCGGTGTTAAAGAAGAAGATTTCGACAAGCCGTTCATCGCGGTTTGTAACTCTTATATCGATATCGTTCCAGGTCACGTTCACCTGCAGGAATTCGGTAAAATCGTTAAAGAAGCTATCCGTGAGGCGGGCGGCGTTCCTTTCGAATTTAACACTATTGGCGTAGATGACGGTATTGCCATGGGACACATCGGTATGCGTTACTCGCTGCCAAGCCGTGAGATTATCGCTGATTCACTTGAAACGGTAGTTTCCGCTCACTGGTTTGACGGAATGGTATGTATCCCTAACTGTGACAAAATTACACCAGGGATGATGATGGGCGCATTGCGCGTGAACATTCCTACGATGTTCGTCAGCGGCGGACCGATGAAAGCCGGCAGAACAAGCGATGGCCGTGCGATCTCCTTGACCTCCGTATTTGAAGGCGTTGGTGCTTTCCAAGTTGGTAAGATCGATGAGAAAAGCTTGCTTGAGCTTGAGCAATATGGATGTCCGACATGCGGTTCATGTTCCGGTATGTTCACAGCTAACTCTATGAACTGCTTGGCAGAAGGCCTTGGTCTTGCGCTTCCTGGTAACGGAACGATTCTTGCGATCGCCCCAGAGCGTAAAGAATTCGTTAAACGTTCCGCTAAACAATTGATGGAACTCATTAAACAAGATATTAAACCTCGTGATATCGTGACTATCGAAGCTATCGACAATGCTTTTGCATTGGATATGGCTATGGGTGGTTCCACGAATACAGTTCTTCATACTTTGGCTTTGGCTCATGAAGCTGGATTTGAATATCCAATTGAGCGGATCAATGAAATCGCTAACCGTGTACCTCACTTGGCGAAAATTGCTCCGGCTTCCGATTATCATATCGAAGACGTGCACAACGCAGGCGGCGTGAGCGCGATCATCAACGAGCTTTTGAAAAAGCCGGGCGCTCTGAACGGCGACTGTATCACGGTAACAGGCAAAACGCTTCGTGAAAACGTAGCGGGCTGCGAAATTGCAGATAAAGACGTTATCCATCCATTGGATAACCCGCACTCCGAACGCGGTGGCTTGGCTGTATTGTTCGGTAATCTGGCTCCTAAAGGTTCCATCATTAAAGTGGGCGCAGTTGATAAATCGGTCGGCGGCTATCACAAAGGTCCTGCTATCTGCTTTGATTCCCAAGAGGATGCTCTTCATGGTATCGCTAACGGTCATGTAAAAGAAGGACATGTTGTCGTTATCCGTTATGAAGGCCCTAAGGGCGGTCCAGGTATGCCAGAAATGTTGGCTCCTACTTCCCAAATCGTGGGTATGGGTCTTGGCGCGAAGGTTGGTCTTATTACAGACGGCCGTTTCTCCGGCGCATCCCGCGGTATCAGTATCGGCCACATTTCTCCGGAAGCGGCTGAAGGCGGACCTATCGCTTTCGTTGAAGATGGAGATATCATCGAGTTGGATTTGGAGAATCGTACCATCCAACTGCAAATTTCGGATGAAGAATTCGAAAAACGCAGAGCGAACTGGAAAGGCTTTGAGCCGAAAGTAACTACAGGCTACTTGGCTCGTTATTCCAAGCTCGTTACGAATGCAAGCACAGGCGGAGTTATGAAGGTTTAATTCATAGCGCGGCTTAATTAAATGAAGGCAGAGAGGAATTTTTCGTCCTCCTGCCTTTTTTTGTTGCAGTTATTCCTCCGGTGCTCCATGCTCTTCGTCGCCGTCAATGTAAGAATGAGTTGGGTGAGAGCCAGGGTAGTCTCTGGATATGCCGGCATGAAGCTCACGGTTCTCATAAGTAAATCGATTCTGTGGACGTTGGTCGATTCGCCAAGGAGAGCTTTTCTCGGCAGTAGCTTCGTGCAGATTTGCCCCGTAAGGACCCTCTGGGAACTCCTCCGCAATAAGATCGTTTCTTTGCGATTCAACGGTTTTGAGATCCGTATATTTATGCCGGTCCTCCTTGAGGAAGCCGTCTTTTTGATCATCGGTATCACCCATAAAGTAACCTCTTTTCTTTGGTTATCTGCTAAGTTTGCTTATATTAGAATACCCTCTATGCGTTAGCCGCTATGCGTTATTGCTTTGAATGCCATTTTGTGATAAAATGGGAATAATTTCAAATCGTTGAGGAAGCACCTCTCTTACCATGTATCATGTGTAGGAGGGGTGCTTTTTTGCGTTTGAATATGAATAAAGGAGTGGTTCATATGAAGCTGCTATTTTTGAACAGTATGGAGAAACAAGTAGGCGAGGGGCGTGCTCGGAACGCTCAGGTTTCGGTGGGGGAAAGTAAGGGGCGCTGGTTTGCCGGTTGGCAGGAAACGAAGGAGGATGGGAAGCTCGTTCAAGAAACCTGGTACGAAGGGACAAGCTGGGATGAGCTGCAATCGTTAATTCGCAAGCAGCTCATTATGAAGCAGCAAGACGGGTTTAGGCCGATGCTTAGTTCAGGATTGTTTGCTGAAGTCGTTCCTCTTAGCAGCAAGTCCGAATATGCGCACCTGCTTCATTATTACAGTGAAGAGCATTCCAATGAGAAGCTCTACGAGGAGCTGAGGCAATGGCGGCTTAAGCAGGCGAGTAAGGAAGGCAAATCCCCTTTCCTGATTGCAACCAATCGTCTTCTCCGAATGATATGTGCTTATTTGCCGCAAACACCGGAAGAGCTGATTCAGCTTCCTGGCTTGGGTCCTAATAAAGCAGCGCTGTATGGCTCAGAATTCATTCAATTTACGCAAAATTACACTCGGACAACTTCTTTTCCGCTCGATTGGGTGGAAGCCCAGGTCAATCTCGTTGAATTTGATGAATGGAAGCAGCGGGAAAAAGAACGGCGGAACCAAGCAGAGCAGAATAAGAGAGAGCTTAAACAAAAGCTTTTGGAAGCGATATCTCGAGGAGATAGCTTGGAAACGATTCAAGATGAAACGAAACTGCAACGTAGAGATTTGGCGATTTGGATAGAGGAGCTGGAGCGAGAGGGGTATGACTTGGATTCTTACATTGAAGCCGTGCTTCAAGGCGTTCCTGAAGAAGAATTACATTTGGCGTGGGACGCATTCGAGCTTCATGGAGACCGTTATTTGAAGCCTGTACTGCAAACGCTCTACAAACAGGATGAGCTCGATAGCAAGCAAATCGATACCATTTATGAATGGCTTAGGGTGCTTAGGATTAAGTTCAGACGTATTCAAAATGGAAAAACAGCCGCCGCGGCGGTCTAAGTGTAGCTCATTTTCAAAACATATAGCGTTTTATCACCTTGTGATTGAGCAGATGCCACTAACAGGGAAGTCGTTCGCCAATAATCAAAGGACATAACGGTTCTTCCCTGCTTCATGGCTTGTATCTATAGCTCAAAGGTTCAGCAATCCATTCTATTGCGATTCGGATCATTTAACGACCAGCACAGGAATTTTGGCATGCTGCACGATTTCATAGCTCACGCTGCCCAGCAAGAGCTCCTTGAACGTTCCGAGTCCGCGGCTCCCGACAATGATGAGATCGAATAAATGTGTATCGGCATATTCGAGAATCAATTGAGCCGGGGCACCGCCTTCCAACAGTGTGGTTGTAGCAAGACCCATATACGATACTCGTTGTCTTGCTTCATCAAGCACAGCTTCAGCAGCATCATGCAGCTCATCTTGTATCGCGGCAGAGCTGGTAATGAAGGCATCGCCGACAACGATGTTATTTAATTGGGCTACATGGACGATTTCCAGTATCGAATCCGGCAGCAGTATTTTCATTTCCATCGCTTGCTCCAAGGCATGCTTTGCCGTTTCTGAGCCGTCATAGGCTAATAAAATTTTGCCGAACATAAATACTCACCTCAACTTTCGTATAATGCTTTCTATTACACGAGAGCTGCCCTAGGTGAAACAGGAACCAAAAAATCTTGCCTCAGCAGCTATGGCAGCCAAGGCAAGATTTTAATATTACAGCCAATTTTTTTTGCGGAACAGAATGAACATCGAGATGCCAATAATGAACATAAAGATCACTGCAGCAACACCACCATATTCCCAATGAATGCCGGGGATATGCTCAAAGTTCATACCGTAAATACCGGTAATAAAGGTCAGAGGCATGAAAATCGTCGTTAACGCCGTAAAAATGCGCATAATTTCGTTGGCGCGATTCGACAGACTGGATTGGTAAGCCTCACGTAAGTTGCCCATCAAATCCCGGAAAGTATCGAACGTTTCCGATATTTTTACGGCATTTTCATAGATGTCTCCGAAATATTTCTTGAGTGGATCGCTGATTAGGCGAAGCTCTTTTTTGTTTAGGGTATTGATTACTTCTTTTTGCGGTACGAGTACTTTCTTGAGCCATAAGATTTCACTTCGAAGACCGATGATCTCATTGAGATGCGATTTTTTCGTATTCATGAGGATATCTTCTTCCAGCTTTTCAATCTTAGCTTCAATACGGTCCCCAACATTCGTATAGTTATCGACAACCAGGTCGATCAAATGATATAAGAAACGGTCGGGCGCGGTGACTTCCTCTTCCCACAGCACCGGCTTCAAAATACGCAGCTCGTTGATTTTTTGTCTTGTCACCGTAATGATGTAATGTTTGCCTAGAAATATATTCAAGGCTCTGAGAAAAATTTCTTCATCATCGAACCGGATGCTATTGACCACAATAAAGTAATGGGTGTCGTACAGCTCGATCTTCGGACGCTGCTCTTCTTCGGTTAAACAATCTTCCACCGCTAATTCATGAAGATGAAATAAGGGCTGTAATATAGTTAAATCATCGACGTCGGCGTCAATCCAATAAAAGCCTTGCTCCGGTGCTTCTATCGTTTGGGTAATATCCTCAATTAAAGTAAAAATGCCGTCCTGAACCAAACGTGCTTTCATTTGCTCCACCCCTTCACATGGCTTACTATAGGCTCACCTCTTACATAGGGAACCGTAAAGTCAGCCTTTACTTAGGCTCGTGTGGAATACAAACGGAATAACGTCGTTGATTCGTGCGGACGGCACCTTCACCATTGTTTTTATTATGGTCAAAGATAAGCTTGTTCGTTAGGTAAATGAATAAGCAAAGGATCAGTCGGCGCATTGAAATCAACGGCGTGAGCCGTCGGCATTCCAAACGAAATATTCGGTTGTTGTTGAACGCAGATACTACTCCTCGGGTCTCCGTCCATTTGTTTGGTGCACCCCTTTGCTAGTGTTGTCGAATTACTTGTCTAGTATAACTGTTCATTTGTTATGCATCAAGGTGAAATCGATCGTTTTTTGTTGTTTTTACTCTATTTTAAAGTATGCGGTTTAGGGGAGTTGGTGCTGGATAGAGGGAGGGTTTTCCAATTATGAATATCATTATAGCGTCTTGACGATAAAGTCGTTTTCGTATACAGTAAGACTATAACAACTTCATAAACTAAGTTTCAAACTCTTATCAAGAGCAGGTGGAGGGACTAGCCCGATGATACCCGGCAACCGACAGACCTTTCGGCATTCACGCTAATCAGCGCGAATGGGAGGAATGCACGGTGCTAAATCTTGCGGAAGCGTATGGCTTCTGAGAGATGAGAGAGGACATTGTTATATTGACAAGGCCTTTCTCGTTGCGCGCGAAAAAGGCCTTTTTTAGTGCCTTTTTGCAGGAGTTTGTTTCTTAAATTGAACACCTACAAAAAAGGAGTGACTGACAATGCCTATTAAAATTCCTGATCATTTGCCAGCAAGAGAAATATTATTGAACGAAAACATATTCATCATGGATGAAACGGTGGCTTTCCACCAAGATATTCGTCCGTTGCGAATTGCTATATTGAATTTAATGCCGACTAAGGAAACGACAGAGACTCAAATCCTGCGTTTGATCGGCAATACGCCCCTTCAAGTCGAATTCGTACTGCTTTATCCGAAAACACACACTTCCAAGAACACTTCTGCTGAGCATTTGGAGCAGTTTTACAAAACCTTTGACGATGTGCGTAATGAAAGATTCGATGGTCTTATCATTACGGGGGCGCCGGTAGAGCAGCTTGATTTTGAAGATGTGAACTATTGGGAAGAGCTGACACAAATTATGGAGTGGAGCCGCGAGCATGTTACATCAACCCTGCATATATGCTGGGCTGCTCAAGCTGGCTTGTACCACCACTTTGGAGTTCCTAAATATCCATTGGAGCAAAAAATGTTCGGTGTGTTCACCCATATCGTCAGTACCCACAATGTGAAGCTGCTTCGCGGCTTTGATGAAATGTTCTTTGTTCCGCAATCCCGCCACACCGAAGTACGTAAAGAAGATATTGAACATCATCCTGAGTTGGAAATTTTGTCCGAGTCTCCGGAAGCTGGAGTTTACATCGTCGGAACGAAAGATGGAAAACAAATTTTTGTTACCGGGCATTCGGAATACGATGCGTGTACACTGAAATATGAGTACGACCGTGACGTGAATAAAGGAATGGAAGTAGCCGTACCGAAAAATTATTACCCGAATGATGATCCGTCTAAGCCGCCGCTAGTATCATGGAGAGCGCATGCGAACCTGTTGTTTTCCAACTGGTTGAACTATTATGTTTACCAAGAGACGCCGTTTGATCTGCACAAGGAGGAGTACAGTATATGAGCGAACAGAACAACCCGTTAAAAATTGAGAGCCGATTGGCGCAAATCGGTTCCCAGGAGGAGCCGGTAACCGGAGCGGTTAGCTTCCCGATCTACCAATCGACGGCTTTCCGTCATCCGAAGCTTGGTCAAAGCACTGGCTTTGATTATGCCCGCACGAAAAGCCCTACACGCAAGGTGTTAGAGGATGCTATTGCAGGTCTCGAATCCGGTGATGCCGGATTTGCTTGCAGCTCCGGTATGGCTGCGCTGCAAACGATTTTTGCCTTATTCAGTCAAGGCGATCATTTGATTGTATCACTAGATCTATACGGTGGGACTTACCGTTTGCTCGAGAAGATCATGTCACGTTTCGGCGTAACCGCAACATATGTGGATACGAATGATTTGGACGCTCTGGAGTCCAACTACCGCTCTAACACGAAAGCTGTTTTGATCGAGACGCCGACGAATCCGCTGATGATGATTACAGACCTGGAGCTTGTTTGCGGCTGGGCTAAGAAAAAAGGCATCTTGTCCATCGTGGACAACACGCTGCTGACTCCGTTCTTCCAGCGTCCGATCGAGCTTGGAGCCGATATCGTCATCCATAGCGCGACCAAATATTTGGGAGGACATAATGATGTCCTTGCTGGCTTGATCGTCACTAAAGGCAAAGAGCTGTCAGAGCAAATGGCATTTTTGCACAACTCCATTGGAGCCGTTCTGAATCCGCAGGACAGTTGGCTGCTAATGCGTGGTATGAAAACATTGGCGATCCGTATGGAACGCCATCAATATAACGCAACGAAAGTTGCCGAGTTTTTGCTGAATCACCCGCAAGTGGAATCTGTGTATTATCCTGCACTAGAAAGCCATCCGGGCTATGAGATTCAGAACAAGCAATCGTCCGGTAACACAGGCATTTTCTCTTTCAAAATGAAGGATGCCCGCTATATCGAGCCGATTTTGCGCCACATTCAGCTTATTGCTTTTGCTGAAAGCTTGGGTGGAGTTGAGTCTTTGATGACTTACCCTGCAGTTCAGACGCATGCGGATATTCCAGAAGAGATTCGCCGTCAAGTGGGGGTAGACGACCGTTTGCTTCGCTATTCGGTAGGCATCGAGCATGTAGATGATCTGATCGCCGATCTTTCGAGAGCCATTGATCTGGCACAGGCGGAAATAGAGGGGGCTTAAAGCCGGAATGACTGGGAATAACAACAAGAGCCCGCACGCGAATCGACAATTTGCAACGAAGCTAATTCATTTTGGAGCAGAGATCGATCCGAGAACGGGCGCATCTAGTGTACCCATCTGTCAAGCTTCCACCTTTCATCAATTTTCTCTGGATGAGCCTCAGGAGTATCATTATTCCCGTTGGGGTAATCCGACTCGTCAAGCACTAGAGGATTACATCGCGCTGCTGGAAGGCGGTACCCGCGGATTTGCTTTTGCATCCGGAATGGCTGCTATTTCGGCTGCCTTCATGCTGCTATCTGCCGGGGATCATGTCATTTGTACGGAGGACGTCTACGGCGGAACCTATCGGCTTCTGGAGTCCGTCATGACTCGTATGAACATAGAAACTTCATTTGTCGATGTAACCGATCTTGATCAGGTGAAGGCGGCATGTAAGCCGAATACGAAGGTTGTCTATTTGGAAACCCCTTCGAATCCGACGCTAAAGATTACCAATATTGCTGAAGTTACAGCATGGGCTAAGGAGCAGGGGTTACTGACGATTTTAGACAATACATTCATGACTCCATATCACCAGCGTCCGCTCGAATTCGGAGTCGATATCGTCTTGCACAGCGCGACCAAATTTTTGGGAGGACACAGTGATGTAACGGCTGGCTTGGCTGTTGTAGCTGACGATCTTATTGGAGACCGGCTCATGCAGATTCAGAACATTCTTGGAACGATTCTCGGAGTATACGACTCCTGGCTGTTGATGCGTGGGATGAAGACATTGAAGGCCCGAATGGAAGCCCATGAGATTAGTGCGCGACGCTTATCTGATTGGCTGTCGTCGCATCCATACGTAGAGAAGGTGTACTACCCTGGACTGCCCAATCATCCGGGTCGTGAGATTCATGAGAAGCAATCCAAGGGCTACGGCGCTGTTGTTTCATTCGATGTAGGGTCTGGGGAACGCGCCAGGCAAGTGCTTGGTCAAGTGCAAATTCCGCTAGTAGCGGTCAGCTTGGGAGCCGTAGAGAGTATCTTGTCGTACCCTGCTATGATGTCACACGCGGCGATGCCGCGGGAAGTCCGGCTTGAAAGAGGGATCACCGATGGACTCGTTCGTTACTCCGTTGGCTTGGAGAGCATAGATGATATTATTGAAGACTTGGATCATGCTCTTCGCGCTTAAACAATTTATGAAGCCGGTTGAATGCCTATTGTGTATTCAACCGGTTTTTGTGTTTTCAAGGCTTTCTCCGAGGTTTGACAGCATATTTCGACACGGTAGTTCTTAAGCATTATTTTGAGTCAAAAAGCCTCGTTTATAGGACATTATGTCTATTCATTGTTAGGGTCTCATGTTATGATGGTTTCAAAAAGGTGCTTGCAGGTAGAGGGGGAAGAAAATGCCGTCGCTTTTTATCAATAAGTGGAAACAACGTTTCAAGATGCTCTGCTATTTACCCTTCTCCAACCGTTCCCTGAAGTATTTTCCTCCCGAGTTTATATTTCGCGATCCAATAGCCTCCATGGTGAAGCAGCAGCGCCTCCAAGGCAAGGGCTGCAATTTGATCTTATTTCATATGGAGGATTTTCATCACCTGTTCTCCATTCATTCTTATTCGAGCATTCAAAAGCTTCAACAGCAAATCAACGATATGGTACTGGACTTACTGCCGCGCTATTTCAACCATCAGGACATTATAGGAATTAAGCGATTCGGACAAGAAGATATGGGTCTGTTTGTGAAACAGCAGACAAGCCTATCTTACGATGTGCTTCAGCAAAAAGCGCAGCAGATGGGCGCGGAGCTGCAAACTCGTTTACGTACCGGCTTTGTCAGGCAAGAAGGTCTTCTAACTTGCCTAACGGGCTGTTATATGATGGGGCCAGAAATTGAGAGTATCGATGCAGCGATTCAATATGCATATCGTTATGCTTTATCCATAGCTACGAAGAAGCTGCCTGTCCATTTCTCTAAATCAAGACAACAGCTTATCGATATTATTGATTCGGAAAATATTTCTGTGCTAGCTCAACCGATAATGAATTTGACGAGCGGAGATATTTTCGGTTGGGAGATATTAACCCGTGGCCCGCAGAATACTCCGTTTCACAGCCCTGCCGAGCTGTTTGATTTTGCTCATCAAGCGGATGTGCTGTCTAAAATGGAGTTTTTGGTCATGAAAAAAGCGTTTGAGGAAATGTCTAAACGAAACATTAAGGAACAAGTGTTCATAAATATTACGCCGGTTACACTATCTCATCCGTTACTGCTGGAGCAACTGCTAATGCTCCTTAAAAAGCATCCCTCGGTGGCTCCCTCACAGATCGTACTCGAAATTACGGAGCGCCATGCGATTCAGGATTTTAATTTCGTAGGAGCTTTGATGGCCAAATACCGTTCACTTGGGTTCCGATTTGCTGTAGATGATGCGGGAGCCGGCTATTCCAGCCTTCAATCGATCACGGAGCTTATTCCCGACATCATTAAAATTGACAAATCCGTCATTCAAAATATTGATCAAATGACCGTGAAGCAGTCTTTGCTTCGCTCGCTCATGCATTTTGCCGAAAACATTAACTGTCAGGTTATTGCAGAGGGCGTGGAGCGTGAAGAGGAAGCGGAGATGCTGTACGATTTGAAGGTACAGATGGGACAAGGTTTTTACTTCGCACGGCCTGAGCCATTGGTTGCGGATCAGGATCGGGTGCAGCGGTTTGACCTGTTAAAAGCAAAAATTCAGCGGAGCCGCCAAGCGAATATGCTGCTCGCATAATGCCAAAAGTGTGTCAGGAGATTGACGGAACGGGGCTCAGCCTCGATCTGCCAGTCTCTTTTTTAATGACTAGACTCTTGGTTTGTGGTACGATTATTGTAAAGTTTTTTCGTATGCAAAATAATTTTTGGCATTAGCTAGCAAAAAGGAGTGAGCAAAGGATGAGTACTATTGACCGCATCCTCGATAGTGCGCTGGCCGGAAACCGAATCAGTCTTGAAGACTGTATTCAATTATATGAATCGGATCAGATTGAAAAGATGGGCCATGTCGCAAACCAAATCATGCTGAGGCATCATCCGGACCCGATCACAACCTTTGTCATCGGCCGCAATATTAATTATACGAACATTTGTGATGTATACTGCCGTTTCTGCGCATTTTACCGTGCGCCGGGTTCAAATGAAGGGTATGTGCTTCCAGATGAGACTATTTTCCAGAAAATTCAAGAAACTCTTGATGTTAACGGAACGGAAATTCTCATGCAGGGTGGAACGAACCCGAACCTTCCTTTCACCTATTATACGAATCTCCTGCGCGAGATTAAGAAGCGCTTTGACATTACTATGCATTCCTTCTCTCCAGCCGAAATATTGAAGATGAAGGATGTATCCGGTGGATTAACGCTTGAAGAGGTTATGCGGGAGCTGAATATGGCCGGCTTGGACTCGCTTCCTGGAGGAGGCGGTGAAATTCTGGATGACCGTACAAGACGCAAGATCAGCCGCTTGAAAGGCTCTTGGCGCGATTGGATGGACGTCATGCAAATGGCTCATAAGATCGGCATGTCCACAACGGCCACGATGGTTATCGGCTTCGGAGAGTCGATGGAAGAGCGTGCTCTTCATCTGCTTCGTGTTCGCGACGCTCAAGACGAATGTATCGCAAACAAGTATAATTCGCCAGGCTTCTTGGCGTTTATTTCCTGGACGTTCCAACCAGACAACACGAATCTGAAGGCCGACAAGCTCGGTCCTGACGATTACTTGAAGAACGTGGCGATCAGCCGTATTATGCTCGACAATATCCCGAACTTCCAATCCTCTTGGGTTACGATGGGGCCAGAGGTCGGTAAAAAGTCGCTCCATTTTGGCTGCAATGACTTTGGCAGCACAATGATTGAGGAGAACGTCGTTTCCGCGGCAGGCACTACGCACAAGGTCAACATCGGCTCGACGCTGCAAATCATCCGCGAAGCGGGCAAAATCCCGGCACAGCGCAATACGCGTTACGAAATTTTGCGCATTTTTGATAACGAGGAAGATAAGGTTGACAACGACTTTGTAATGCAAAACTAATTCATAACGACCCTGCGAAGGATTATTCGCGGGGTCTTTTTTTTCGAGGCTAGGTGCTTGTTGTTCTATTCACTTACTATTCCATGGGAAATTGTTGTTTGTATATATGCCCCCTCCCGACCATATACTTAAAAAAGAGAAGTAAGGGAAGGAAGGAGTGAATAGGATGAAGCTGTTTGCCTTGACCTTGATGAAAACATCGGAAACATCCGTTCATAAGCTTTATGCGGCGGTGGATGATGCTGTCAGAACTGTATATAAAAATAACGTGGCAACACAAGTTCGCCAAGACCATACGTCCTTTGTCATTCATGCTGAAGGGATATACCCCCTTTTTCAATTGGATAAAAAAACCGATGAGCTGTATTCAAAGGTAGCTGAAGCGGTTTCTGAGTGGATTATTCAGGAAGAAGAAGGACGTTTAATCCGCGCCATGATATCCCGGGATTTCGATTACAAGCTGGAAGAGGATATTGCCTCTATTCTGAGCTATTGCCGTCCTGTCCAATCATCAGAAGATGATGTTGAGTCTTTTGAGCCTACCTTTGAACAGTCAGTTTCCCGGCGCAAACAAATGATTGCACAGGCAATCAGCACATTTTTGCAGGAATATACAGATTTAAATCTTCAGGGCTTTCTTAAATTCCGTCTGCAGGATTATATGGGTGAGCTTCGTGAAGTGGTCGAATATGCCATTGATGAGTTTTTGATGGATCAGCAGTATCAGGAGTTTATTTCGCTGTTGAAATATTTCGTATATATTCAAGAAGCTAAAATTCCGACAGCTCACTTGATACATAAAGGCGGCAACGAATTTACATTATTGAACGATCGGATGGAGCCTATTGACACGAGTCAGACTGACGCCACTTTAACCGTGGAAATGATCGAGAAGGACATCAACTTTGAAGATGTCATCGTCAGCACATTAATTTCCGTATCTCCGAGGCAAATTTGTATTCACACCAGAGATCCCGAGGTACAGGTCATCAAAACGATCACGCAAATTTTTGAGAATCGCGTTGAGCTCTGTGAGTATTGCAGATTATGCCATAATCTTGACCGATCGGCAGCTGCTGATTATAATAAGGGTTAAGGCAACAATCAAAGACAATAATGGTTGAAGTGCTGTGCAGAGAGAGGAGACTTGGCTGTAATCTCCTTCAGTGAACGACAATCATTTACCCCTTTGTAGCTGAGATATGGAACGCGACTTGCTGTAGCAGGCTATTCGTCAAGTATATATCTCCGATTCATTCTCGTTAAAGAATGCTTACGAGGATTCGCGGAACGAATTGCGAATCGAACTAGGGTGGAACCACGAGACCAAGCGCACTCGTCCCTTTTTGGGATGATGCGCTTTTTTGCTATTCATAGCTAAAAAAGGTTCAATATTACAGGAGGTCGAACAAAATGGCAGTAAAAGTTACTTTTCCAGACGGAGCGGTAAGAGAGTACGAGCAGGGAACGACTATTGAAGAAGTAGCGGGTTCCATCAGCTCCGGATTGAAGAAAAATGCAGTAGTGGGCAAATTGAACGGCAAAGCGGTGGATTTGAACACGGCTATCGATCAGGATGCAGCTTTGGAGATCATAACGTTAGATAGCGAAGCCGGTCTCGAAGTATACCGTCATAGTACGGCTCACTTGATGGCGCAAGCTCTTAAACGCATTTATGGAGACAAAGCGGTAAAGCTTGGTATCGGACCTGTGATCGAGGACGGTTTCTATTATGATATCGACTTGGAAACACCGGTAACTCCAGAGGATCTGGCCAAGATCGAGAAGGAAATGGAAAAAATCGCTCAGGAGAACCTGCCGATCCGACGCAGAGTGGTTGGCAGAGAAGAAGCTATCCGTATTTTTACGGAGTTAGAAGATCCATTGAAGCTGGAATTGATTCGTGATTTACCGGAAGATTCCGTGCTGACGATCTATGATCAAGGTGAATTTTTTGACTTGTGCCGTGGACCTCACTTACCATCTACTGGACGTATTAAAGCATTCAAGCTGTTAAGCGTAGCGGGTGCTTACTGGCGTGGAGATTCCAAAAATAAAATGCTTCAGCGTATTTACGGTACAGCATTCCCGAAAAAGGCTGAGTTGGACGAGCATCTTCATTTGCTTGAGGAAGCTAAGAAGCGTGACCACCGTAAATTGGGTAAAGAGCTTAAAATGTTCACCTTCTCCCGTGAAGTTGGACAAGGCTTGCCTCTGTGGCTGCCTCACGGTGCCAAAGTACGTCGTACGATGGAACGTTATATCGTAGATTTGGAAGAACGTCTTGGCTACCAACATGTCTATACGCCTGTTCTTGCCAATGTAGAGCTGTACAAAACGTCCGGACACTGGGAGCACTACCAAGAGGACATGTTCCCTAAAATGATTATGGACAATGAAGAGCTTGTTCTTCGTCCAATGAACTGCCCGCATCATATGATGGTGTACAAAAGCGACATGCGCAGCTACCGCGATCTGCCGATTCGTGTAGCCGAGCTTGGAACGATGCATCGTTACGAAATGTCTGGAGCCTTGACAGGCTTGCACCGTGTACGTGCTATGACATTGAACGATGCGCATATCTTCTGCCGACCGGACCAAATCAAAGAAGAGTTCGCGCGCGTCATCGGCTTGATTCGTCAAGTATATGAGGATTTTGGCATTAAGGATTACCGTTTCCGTCTGTCTTACCGTGATCCAGCGGATACTGAGAAATATTTCCCGGACGATAATATGTGGGAAATGTCCCAACGCATGCTGCGTGAGGTTGTAGAGGAGCTTGGCTTGCCGTTCTATGAAGCAGAAGGCGAAGCGGCATTCTATGGTCCTAAGCTGGACGTACAGATCAAAACAGCTCTGAAAAAAGAAGAAACGCTTTCTACAGCACAGCTCGACTTCCTTCTACCGGAACGTTTCCAATTGGAATACGTCGGCGAAGACGGACAGAAGCACCGTCCGGTCGTTATTCATCGCGGTATTATCTCGACTATGGAACGGATGACTGCTTTCTTGCTCGAAAACTTTGCGGGTAACCTTCCAACCTGGTTATCTCCTGTTCAAGCGAAAGTTATTCCAGTTTCAACTGCTTTCGAGAGCTATGCAAAAGAGGTTGAAGAGAAGCTCCAATTTGCCGGTATTCGTGTTGAATCTGACCTGCGTAATGAGAAGCTGGGTTACAAAATCCGTGAGGCGCAGCTTGAGAAAATCCCTTACATGCTGGTTGTTGGTGAGAATGAAATGAATAACAACAGCGTTTCCGTGCGTAAGCGCGGCGAAGGTGACTTGGGCGTACAAAGCCTGGATAGCGCAGCGGCTTTAATTAGCGAAGCTATTCGCACGAAGCAAATCGACTAAATTACCTACGGGCTACTTATTATTAGAGAACAATCCCTTTTCCTGGGGTTGTTCTTTTCTTTTGAAGACAGAGTCAAATGAACATTACATAGTGCTTGTTTGGATTTTTTGTATATTCCTAGTAGTAATTGGTTAGCCTCTTATAATAAGGGGAGGTTTTAAACCAAGTATGTTACCAAAAGCCGTAAGTCATGCGAAATGGATCTGTTTCATTGCCGTCCTGCTCGGATTGTTTTTGGCACTAGAACAAGAGCAGCAATCACTGGCGCAAAACGGTCCCGTCGAACACGGTCAATTCAAACAAGCTTTACCGGCGTTGTCCCAAAATGTACAGACAGCTGCACAACCACAGGCTGTGTCCCAGCAGGAGGAAAACGCTGCAAAAGAGACGAAGGCTGTTTCAGCAACAAAACAAAACACTACCGTTAACTATAACAAGAAGACCGACAAATATACCTTTTTGCCTAACTTGAAGAAGGACATATCCCACTATACGGCGGTGGAAGTGACTGCAACCGGTTATTACGCGGGGAAAGAATCGACAGGTAAAACGCCTGGTCATCCCGAGTATGGAGTCACTTTTTCCGGAATGAAGGTTCAGCGCGATAAAAACACATTCTCTACCATCGCTGCTGACCCGACCGTATTTCCACTTGGAACGGTTCTATGGATTCCAGGATACGGGTACGGTATCGTAGCGGATACAGGAAGTGCCATCAAAGGCAAACGGATCGATTTGTATTTCGAAACGAAAGATCAAGTGTATCGGGAATGGGGTAAAAAAACATTGAACGTATTTGTCGTCAAAAAAGGCGACGGCAAAATAACGAAGATGATTTGGAGCCAGCTCGAGAACGAAATATTGTTTTAAACTTCCAACATAAATGGGGTTCACCTTACTCATACTAATGGGTGTAAGGGGAGGTGAATGACACCATGGCTAAGAACAAAAACAAAAAGCAACAGAACGATACCGAATTTGCTCAAGAGGTAGTAGCTAAAAACGTTAAGCAAGCCGGACAAAACAATGCAAGTGAAGGTGCCAACGAAAACGCAAAATACTAATTAACGGTATGTGAGATATGATGCAAAAGAAGCGGACGCTGTATAGTGTCTGCTTCTTTTTTTGTTATGAATTGCTGGTAAAATTATGTGAATAACATTGATTCTAAATAGAAAATGGTTTATTCCTGACATGGATAACGAAATAGATGTTTTCAAAGCATATTTTTTAGTGTAGAATGAGTAATATACTGTGATAAAAGTTAACATGAGAAGATAGGGTGATGTCCCATGCGAGACGTTCTATTAATGGGGAGTTCAATACCAGTAACAAAAAGAAAAGCGGCGGAAGTGCTGCCTTTTTTAGAGGCTTATGTGGCTCGCAAGGAAGAACAGATCGCTGAAATTGAGCAGGTCATCGAGCGATACGAAAAGAAAAGGCTTATGGAGGAACGCAGCTATCGGGCTATGTCATCTTTTCGTCGAATGTTTGCCGGGAAAAAACCAGACCATCATCTGGCTGTAGAGTATATTCACTACGTTAAAAAGCCAATGGAGCAAATCCGACAGCTGCGTCTAGAGATTGAAAAGGCGAAGGCTGTGTTGAAAGAAACGGAACAATCCGATGATGTTGCGATCAGTGAGGAATTAGTTGAGGAGCTTGGCTTGTAGCTCGGATATCATCTGTATCATCTTTCCATTCCCACGTAATTTCAGCCTGTGGCTCCGATGCGTGTTGCTTCTATTTGAAGCGATGGCGACGGGGTTATTTTGTGTTTTTGGAGATACATAATCTTGACGGATGAAACTGGAATCGACTCAAGACTTTGCTTTACGACAAAAAAATCGTTATAATGGGTTCAGTCGGGCGGCTGCAGGGTTCAATATCATCTCTGAAATACAATCATGAATGGAGGGATTTGATGATGCGCCAAGTACTCATCATATTTTTTGCCGTAGCATTATTAGTATCAGGATGCACCACCAAACCAGCGGATCAGGCTGCTCAGCCGGATGCGTCCAAGCAACAACAGACACCATCTCCTAGTCCTTCAGCTTCACCCGATCCTAACGGAACGGATGCCGCTAAAGGGGATCAAACCAACACAACAAAGCCAACCGATCAGAACGCTAATAAAGCAACTCCTGCACCTGTGGAAGCGCCAAAAGGAGCAAAGGAGCAGCCGATTGTTACTTCGGATCAATATGGTAAAGTTGATTTTGGTATGACTTTCGATGAGGTGTCCAAAAATATGGGCCAAATGGGTAAGTTGATCAGTGAGTTTAAAGAAGAGGATGGCAGTAATCCAGTTGTAACTTACGAATACCAATTAAAAGACGGCGGTTCGGTTAAGGTTACCTTCCGTAACGGAAAAGTGACATCCAAATCCGACAGCACCGGTCCAAAAAAATAAGATGAAGGGCTGGCAGAAAGCAAATATGATTTGCTTCCTGCCAGCCCTTTTTGTATTTCTTGAGACCTTATGCAATACTAACTTTTCTTTAGTTGGTTCAATTCGATAAAGTCATGATCCTGGCTGTAAGCGGGAACACCGTGGATACCTACGTCGAGGCCAACAAGTTCTTCGTCGCGGCTGACACGAACCGGGACAAGCCGATTAATAAGCTTCAAAGATAACCATGTCAGCGCAAATCCCCATATGGAGACGATAACGAGCCCTAATGCTTGCACTCCAAGAAGACTCCATCCACCACCGTAGAACAAACCGCTATAGCTTTGACCTATACTCTCAGTTAATTCGGGTTTGGCGAACAATCCTACTGCGAGGGTGCCAATACTGCCGCTAACTCCGTGGACAGCAAAGGCTCCTACGGGATCATCCACTTTTTGGGAATCCAAATACTCCGTTGCAAATACCATGGCGATGCCGCTGACGGCACCGATGAAAATAGCTGCTCCATCACTTACGAACGCACAGCCGGCCGTAATACTGACCAACCCGGCTAAGGAACCGTTAATGACCATAGGAGGATCTGCTTTCCGATAACGGAATAAGGTGAACAGGATGCAGGTCGCACCTCCTGCAGCCGCGGCAAGCATGGTCGTTACTGCAATATGTCCGATAGAACCGTTTGTTGCGCTAAGGGTACTGCCGGAGTTAAAGCCGAACCAACCGAACCACAGGATGAATGCACCTACGGAGGCTAAAGGAAGATTGGAGGGAGGTACGATATTCGGTGTTCCATTTTCAGAGAATTTACCAATACGTGGACCGATGAACATGGCTGCAGCCAGTGCGGAGAACCCACCCATCGCATGAATGACGGCGGAGCCTGCAAAATCGATCATGCCGAGACTGCCTAGCCATCCACCGATGCTCCAAACCCAATGACCAGCGATAGGATAGATGAGGCCTGTCATAGCAATGGTGTACAGTATATAAGCGTGGAAGTGGATGCGTTCGGCGACAGCACCCGATACTATGGAGATGACCGCGATGACAAAGGCGCATTGGAATAGCCAGTACGTATCATTTGAGATAGAGAGCTTAATGTGTGTCAGGTCTCCTCCCATCATAAACCCGCTTGTTCCGATGAGCCCGAACGCATCCTTGCCATACATGAGACCGAATCCGATAAAATAAAAAATAAGCGCGCCAAATGTGATGTCCACAAATACTTTCATTATGATACTGACGGCATTTTTTTGCCGTACAAAGCCTGCTTCCAGAAGGGCGAATCCCCCTTCCATCAACAGGATCATCGCAGCTGTCAAGACGACCCAAATCGTATCCAACCCACTTGATAAAGCGGACAAATCCATATGTTCAACTCCCTTATAAGCAGCATTTTGGTCTTTCTACGCCAATCATTATACGGTTTTCATGATAGTTATGTCAACGAATGACGTAAGATAAAATGACATATAATGATGAATAATCGCTTTTATAAAGAAGAGGGATAAATTTCGGCTGCTCCGTTCATTCTATAACTAAAACATACATGGAGGATGGACGATGATTCCAGTGGATTCTGCCCTGGTAAACCGGGAAGAAGCGTACGATCAAATTCGCGATTATTTGCATGATCATCAATTTACTCTTGGCGGCAATTGGGAGTACGATCACGGTTATTTTGACCGTGCTTTGGATAATGACAATAAAGTGTGGCTTCGCATTCCTTTCGGCGTTACGCACGGAAGATTGGATGGGGATACGAATTCGACGGATGCTATTATTCGTATCGGCTCTCCATTTGTCTTGAAGCATTTATATAATGAAGGCTTGGATAAAGAGGCACAGGTTAACACATATGGAGCACTAGTTGACCAATTCCAGGAGCCGGTCGATAAAGATGCGCCTGTTGACGATGAGTGGGTCTCTAAAGCGAAGAGTATTTTGCGGGAAGTCGAAGCGAACTGGGCGACTCCGTAAAGCTAGTATGAGTAGGAACATTTAAATAAGAAGAGAAGTTGTCGAGGGCAACTTCTCTTCTTATTTAAACAGCCCAGCGAATATAACTTCTTTTGCCCTTTGCTCCAACGTCAAGCGTGTCCAGGCAAACTTTGCTTGCAAAGGAGCTAGGACAGACGCCCTCCACAAACGCTCAACGTCCCTCCAAGCACAAGCCCGTTCCCGCACTCATGCAAGCGTGTCCTGACGTTTTTTTGCTGATAAGCAAAGAACCGTCAGGACGAACGCGATCCACCCACTAACGTACCATCGAAGCCGCACGGCCCACTCCCACCACCGAGCTTGCGGGGTCCAGGGGCGCCAGCGCCCGGGGTCCCCCTTGAGAGCAGGGGGGATTGACTGGGTGATTGACCTCTCTTTTTAACTCCGATTCATTTAATTTTAAGGTTTCTTTAAGGTTACGAAGGCATTATATAGTCAAAGATAGCAAGTAGCACAAAGAACCTTAAAGCCTGAACGGAGGGTTTCTTCAATGGATGATAAAAAAAATTATGACGACTTCTTTCGCCGTCAAGACGGTGAAACTAACGATACTTCATCGCATGAGACAGAAAAATCAGAAGGAAATGAATCGCAGCAAGAAAAACCATCATACTATTATTCCTACGGGCCTTATAAATCTGCTATGGGAAATGAAGAAACGCCGAGCTCAACTACAGCAAGCTCAAGTGAAGGGGATACACGTGTTGAAATGACGCCTCCCAAACCGATTCGCTCTTTTTCGTACAATGGGCAGGAAGGTGGCGGAATGCCTCAAGACCCAATGAGAAACTGGCAGTATGAACCGAAGAAAAGAACCTCATCGTTCCGAAGTGCATTTATTTCTTTTTTAGCGGGAGCGGTAGTGATAGGCAGCTTGATGTTCGCTTCCGATAAAATGAACTGGTTTACCGGTTCCCAGGGAGTCATGGGCAGCAACGCATCTTCTGGAGCTTCCCAGTCTTCAAGCGGCAACGGAGCGGTCAAGCCTACTTCCCTTAGCTTAGGAAGACCAGATAATATCGCTCAAATCGCTGAGCAGTCCGGACCTGCAGTCGTTAAAATTGAGACTAAGGTGAAGGCGAAGGCAAGCAGCGGCAATTCCATTTTTGATGATCCTTTTTTCGCCAATTTTTCGGGGATGACAGCCGTTCTCAGCAAAAGCAAAAAAGCAAGGATACTGAACAATTGCAGCCTGGCGGAATGGGTACCGGATTTATTTTTGAAAAGTCCGGCTATATTTTAACGAATGAGCACGTTATTGACGGCGCTGATGAAATTTGGGTAACGGTTCAAGGGTACCAACAGCCATTTAAAGCACAGCTGCTTGGTAACAGCTATGATCTCGATTTGGCGGCTTTGAAAATTGATGCGACGGATGGCAAAGATTTTGCTTCCCTGCCGCTCGGTAAAGCAGAAGATACAAGTGTTGGTGACTGGGTAGTCGCTATCGGGAATCCATACGGATTTGACCATACAGTTACGGTAGGAGTATTGAGTGCCAAAGAACGTCCAATCTCCATTCCGGATACGCAAGGAACTCGCGAATACAAGCATTTGCTGCAGACGGATGCTTCCATTAACCCTGGTAACTCCGGCGGCCCGCTGTTGAACTTGAACGGTGAAGTTATTGGAATCAATACAGCGGTTAGTGCACAAGCTCAGGGTATCGGGTTTGCTATTCCGACAAGTACGATTTCCAGTGTATTGGATAACTTGAAAAACAACGTTAAAATTCCAAAAGAACCGTCTCCATATATCGGAGTAGCTATGTCTCCTATCGATAAGGACTGGGTTTCCGAACTTAAGCTTGAAAATACAGACGGAGCCATTATCTCGGATGTCGTAAGAAAAAGTCCTGCTTTTAAAGCCGGATTGAGACCGTATGATGTCATCGTAGAAGTGAATGGTGCCAAAGTAAAAACGACTCAAGAAGTGCAAGATAAAATCAAAGCGTTGAAGGTCAATGATAAAGTGACGCTCGGCGTTATGCGCGATGGCAAGAAAGAAAATGTGACTGTCATCATCGGCGACAAAAACGCGGAACAATAATAGATACAGAAAAGGGTTAGAACAAAAGAAAGAAGTAGAGCGAAGCCTAGTCTGTTGCTCTGCTTCTTTTTGTATCTAGAACATATATTTTGTTACAATAGGATGAAGGTGGTGCTGAGATGAGAGAAAAGATTTTGGTTATAGATGATGATGAAAAAATTACATCGATGCTTCGGAGATCCTTAGCCTTTGAAGGCTATACCGTATTCACGGCTAATCATGGTATGGATGGATTGAAACAAATATTGGAGCACGATCCGGATGCCGTTATATTGGATGTTATGATGCCGCAGCTGGATGGCTGGGAGGTTGTCAGACGTATTCGTGAGGGTGGGGCAACAGTACCGGTCCTCATGCTAACGGCCAAAGACGAGATAGCAGATCGGGTGAAAGGTCTGGATAGTGGGGCGGACGACTATTTGGTCAAGCCTTTTGCATTGGAGGAGCTCCTTGCACGTATTCGTGTGCTTCTGCGCAGAAAGACAGCTGACAAATCAGAGCAGGCGACAAATCGTTTGCAATACCAGGATGTATTCATGGATTTGGATACGCGTGAAGTGTTCCGCGGTGGGCAGTTGGTTGAGTTGACGACTAAAGAATTCGAGCTGCTGCATTTATTTATGCAAAATCCGAAGAGGGTGCTTTCCAGAGACCTGATTATGGAAAAAATATGGGGATATGACTACAGCGGCGAGTCCAACGTGCTTGAGGTTTACATCGCGCTGCTGCGACAAAAAACGGAGGAGCATGGGCATAAACGGATGATCCAAACCGTTCGTGGCGCCGGATATGTACTGAGAGGAGAGGGATGACGTGAGCATACGTCTTCGTCTGACTTTATGGTATACGGGCATTTTGTCGGTCACCGTACTATTGTTCGGCTTTGGCTTGTACGGATTGCTCTACTATAATAACTATACTTCATATAAAGATAACTTGATCAATCAGACGGAGGATGTCTACACGCGTATTCAGCCTCGAATGGTGGTTACTTTGGGCGGCGGTGTCAGCTGGGATTTCTTTATGCCTCAAGGTCGCGAACTGCTTAAAAATTCGACGACATTTTACCAGCTAAACAACTATTTAAATGGTAAATCCGATCAATCGGCAAATTTGAAGGAACTTAATATGTCATTGCCGGATCTGAGTGATAAACAGCGGCAAGTCTTAGTGGATGATGGGAAGCTGTTCCAAAAGGTGAAAATCGAAAACATGGATTTCATGGTATATAGCCTTCCGATCCCGGCCTTGAAGAATGGTCAACAGCAGCTTGCAGGTGTTTTTCAAGCGGCGGTATATACGGCTGATTTCGAAAAGCTGTTCTCGTTGCTGCGTTTAATCCTCATTTTCGCTTCGGCTGTAACGATTCTTTTGGCGGCTTCCGTCGGTTGGTTCATGGCACGCAAGGCGCTTAAGCCTATCGATCAGGTTATCGATGCCGCGAATCAGATTGAGAAGGGCGCGGATTTGGGGAACCGGATCAACTACGATGGCCCGGAGGATGAGATTGGGCGTTTGACGAATACAATCAATGGCATGCTGGGACGGCTGCAGACAACCTATTCTGATCTGGAGGAAGCTTACCGGAAACAGCGGCGCTTTGTATCTGATGCTTCCCATGAGCTGCGAACACCGCTGACGACCATCCGCGGGAATGTCGATTTGCTTGAAAAAATGTGGAAGCGAACAGCTGCCAATGGTACGGCTGAAGAAAGAGAGCAGCTAGAGCTATCCCTTGAAGCGATGCATGATATTGCCGGTGAATCGGAGAGAATGACACGTTTGGTGAATGACCTTCTGGCTCTCGCACGTGCGGATGCGGGCTTTGTAATGGAAAAATCGGACATTGAATTAAAGCCGGTTGTTGAGCAGGTTATTCGCAAAGCTCAGATGCTTCCAAGAGCGGTTGAATGGGTAGCCGGTGACTTAACAGCGCTTGAGGGAGTTTACGTTAACGGGAATAAAGACTACTTGCAGCAGCTGATTTTTATTTTCGTAGAAAATGCTTTTAAATATACCGAGAGCGGAGCGGTCAGATTGGATGCTCAAATCATGAATGATCAGATTGGAGTGCGGATCGAGGATACAGGCATCGGTATGGATAAAGAAGAGGTTCCGTTAATCTTCGAACGCTTCTACCGAGCAGACCCTTCAAGAGGGCAAACCGCAGGAACAGGTCTGGGATTATCCATTGCCAAGTGGATCATAGACGAGCATCAAGGCTCCATTGAGGTTACCACTCGCAAAGGAGAGGGGAGTACGTTTATCATTTGGCTGCCCTTGGTTCGGATATCGACAACATTCGAGTATAGGCATTCCCTAGAGACGGGGAATCAGGTATAATGAACTAGAAGGGCAGGTGCAGTGATGGATGTAATGAAAATCACTCCGAGAGGCTACTGCTACGGAGTTGTGGATGCTATGGCGTTAGCCATGCAAACGGCAAAAAATCTGAATCTGCCGAGACCTATATTTATTTTAGGCATGATCGTGCATAATTCCCACGTAACGGATTATTTTGATAAAGAAGGCGTTATAACTTTGGACGGTCCAAACCGTCTTGAAATATTGCGGCAGGTGGAGAAAGGCACCGTTATATTTACGGCTCACGGTGTATCGCCTGAGGTTCGTCAGCTTGCAAGGGAGAAAGGTCTCACAGTTGTCGACGCAACTTGTCCCGATGTGACCAAGACGCATGACCTGATCAAGGAAAAAACAGCTGAAGGCTATCATGTTATTTATATAGGCAAGAAAGGGCATCCTGAACCCGAAGGAGCCATTGGCGTTGCCCCGGATAAGGTTCACCTGATAGAAAAGCTTGACGAAATCGACCGGTTGTCATTTGATGCTTCTGCTAAGGTTATTATCACGAATCAGACGACAATGAGCCAATGGGATATCAAACACATTATGAATGGCTTGTTGGAGAAATTCCCTAAGGCTGAAATTCATAACGAAATATGTTTGGCTACTCAGGTTCGCCAGGAAGCAGTAGCCGAGCAAGCCAAAGATGTCGATCTGGTGCTAGTGGTGGGAGACCCGCGAAGCAACAATTCGAATCGTTTAGCACAGGTATCTGAAGAAATTGCAGGAGTTAAAGCGTACCGTATTGGAGATATTACGGAGATCAAGCGAGAATGGTTGGAGCCTGTAAGACGCGTTGGGGTTACCTCAGGTGCGTCTACGCCGACACCGATTACTAAAGAGGTCATAAACTATTTAGAACAGCTTGATCCACAAAATGAATCATCATGGGAAATCAAGCGAACGATTAATATGAGCAAATTGATTCCATCGGTGAAGCAAAAGGCCAGTATTGAATAACATAACGTTAGGATGAAGGGAAATGCAGCTGAAGAAGAAGGCAAAAAGCAAAAAACCTTTTCAATTCCGGAATATTAAACGTTGGTTTAAGTTGAAGTACTTGCTGCTTACTCGGGCTAAAGGAGGACCCGGTATGGTAGCCGCCGGTTTCTCCGTTGGCTTAGCGATAGAGATGTTTACGCTGCCCACCGTTGGATTGGCCTTTTTCTTAATCTTCCCGTTAGTCTATTTGTTCCGCGGCAGCATGGCTGCGGCATTGATCGGTTTTGTATTCGGAAAGATTATTTATATTCCGATGACGTACTTTCATATGAAAATTGGCGGTTTACTATTGCCGCGCGGTACCAGACAGTTTCTGGCGCAGCATTTGCCGGATTGGATGGATACATTTATACGTTCCAATCTGAAGCTGTTCATCGGCGGTGTGGTCGTTGGTATTATTTTAGGTCTTCTTGTTTATTATCCGATTCGCTGGGGACTAGAAATGTACCATTCCAGAAGAAAAGAAAGACGTAAACAAAGAAAAGCTCAATTAATGATAAGCTCTGAGTCAACGCACTAAGAGGAATTTATAAGTTCCTCTCTTGACGAGGAGCTTATTCTCGTTGTATAGTTACTTTAGTGATTAAAAGCTTAAAAGCGTATAAGCGTTGAAGTGTGTTAGTGGTTTGTCTATTTTAATTGCTTTTATAGGTACTAGTTCATGGAATCACTTATCCACGATTCTAACATTATATAAATAGGAGTGTTGTTATTATGATCGTTATTATTTCTAATAAAGTGACAGAAGAACGTGTTCAAGAAATCGTACGCCACATCGAAAAGCATGAAGTTCAAGCTCATGTATCCAAAGGAGTGGATCGGACGGTTATAGGCATTATTGGCAAAGCAGATCCAATGCTTGCTGAGCAGCTGCGTCAGTTATCCGGTGTAGAGCAGGTAGTCAAAATTTCAAAATCATACAAATTGGCGAGCCGCGATTTCCATCCGAATGATACGGTCATTAAAATTAAGGATGTTGAGATTGGTGGAGAACAGCTCGTTATTATGGGAGGACCTTGCGCGGTAGAGTCTCCTGAGCAGATTGATGAGATTGCACGTCTTGTCAAAGCGGCAGGTGCTCAAGTGTTACGTGGCGGGGCGTTCAAGCCTAGAACAGGACCGTACAGCTTTCAAGGTGTTGGCGTAGAAGGCTTGGTGATGATGGCCGAAGCGGGCAAGAAGCACGGACTTCTTACTATTACTGAGGTCATGACCCCTGAGTACGTAGATGTATGCGCCCAATACGCGGATATATTGCAGGTTGGTACACGGAACATGCAAAACTTTGATTTGCTGCGCAAGCTTGGTTCGATTCAGACACCAGTATTATTGAAGAGAGGGTTTAGCTCCACGTACGATGAGTTTCTGAATGCGGCGGAATATATTTTGGCCGGAGGTAACCCGAATGTCATGCTCTGTGAGCGCGGAATCCGAACATTCGAACCTTACACGAGAAATACGTTGGATTTGGCTGCAATCCCAGTTCTTCAATCTTTGAGTCATTTGCCGGTTATTTCTGATCCAAGTCATGGAACGGGCCGCAGAGAGCTGGTAGAGCCGATGAGCAAAGCTTCCGTAGCTGCTGGTGCTAACGGTTTGATCGTTGAAATGCATACAGATCCGGACAATTCGATGACAGGAGACGGTGTACAATCGTTGTTCCCGGATCAATTTGCCAAGCTGATGGTAGACTTAGAGAAGCTCGCTCCGCTGTGTGGCAAACGATTTGATACGAAGAAAGAAGAAATAACCGTATAATCTAACAGGAATGTTAACAATTCACAAGGCTTGATTCCTTGCTACAAGGGGGATCAAGTCTATTTTTGTCGAATTTATGAACGAAAACCATGTTATGTGTAAGAATACCTTACATACTCGTAAAAAATACCTGACATAAGTATTGACGATCATTCATGAAAAGTTTTATAATAACACCATGATAAATAAAAAACTTGAACAATGTACGAACAAACCAAGAAGAATGTTCGGAAATTAGGAGGTTGGCGATTCATGTCAGTTCAAAACGTATTAAACATCCTTAAAGAAAAAGGCATCGAGTGGGTAGATTTTCGTTTTGTAGATCTTTCCGGTAGAGCTCACCATATTTCCTTGCCAGCTAATGAAGTTGATGAAGCTACATTTGAGAACGGGGTAGCATTCGACGGATCTTCCATCCCAGGATTTAAAGGTATTGAAGAGTCTGACATGGTTATGCTTCCTGATACCGAGACGGTATATGTAGATCCTTTCACAGCTCATCCTACATTGATCGTAATGTGTAACATCCACACTCCAGATGGCGAGCGCTATGATCGTGACCCGCGCAGCATCGCTCAAAAAGCGGAAGAGTACTTGCAAACGGCTGGAGTTGGAACAACAGCATTCTTTGCACCAGAATCCGAATTCTTCATCTTTGACGAAGTTCGTTTCCAAAGCGGACAAAACGAATCTTCTTACTTTGTAGATTCCGAAGAAGCTCACTGGAACTCCAACCGTAAAGAAGAAGGCGGTAACCTTGGATTTAAAGTCGGCCACAAAGGCGGCTATGTACCAGTAGGTCCTACAGATACTCAACAGGATATCCGCAGCGAAATGTGTCGTCTGTTGATGGAAGCCGGTCTTCGCATCGAGCGCCATCACCACGAAGTTGCAACTGCAGGTCAAGGCGAAATCAACTTCCGTTTTGACACATTGACTACTACAGCTGATAACTTGATGAAATACAAATATATCGTACAAAACACAGCTAGACAATATGGCAAAGTAGCCACTTTCATGCCTAAGCCATTGTTTGGCGATAACGGTAGCGGAATGCACGTTCACCAATCCATTTTCGATGGCGATACTCCTCTTTTCTATGAAAAAGGCGGCTATGCTAACCTGTCTGAAATGGCTTTGCATTACATCGGTGGTATCTTGTACCATGCACCAGCTTTGATCGCTTTGACGAACCCATCCACGAACTCCTTTAAGCGTCTGGTTCCTGGTTATGAAGCACCAGTTAACCTGGTATTCTCCAAAGGTAACCGTTCCGCGGCTGTTCGTATCCCGGTTGCTGCTGTAACGCCAAAAGGCTGCCGTATCGAGTTCCGTACTCCGGACTCCACAGCTAACCCTTACTTGTCATTCGCAGCTATGCTGATGGCTGGTTTGGATGGTATCAAAAAGAAAATCGATCCAAGTGCTCTTGGATATGGTCCATTGGATAAAAACATCTATGACCTGTCTGATGCAGAAAAAGGCGAAATCCGCAGCGTACCTGGTACATTGGATGAAGCTCTTAACGCTTTGGAAGCTGACTATGAGTTCTTGACTGAAGGCGGAGTGTTTACTAAAGACTTCATCGATAACTACATCGGCTTGAAACGCAGCGAAGCTAAAGCAGTTGCAATCCGTATTCATCCGCATGAATACTCCTTGTACTTCGATCTGTAAGAACTTATCTATCTCTCATATAGAGAAACAGCCTTCCGGTTTCCGGAGGGCTGTTTCTCCTTCTTGCTGTACAGGAAGTTTCAGTTTACTCTTTCGTTAGGAGCGCCAACCGTTCATAGGGTACATGTAGACTATCTTTTGCTCTATCCAGAGAAAGCCTAACTTCTCATATAAAGGTCGAGCTGCTGCGTTATTAAGATCGGTTTCCAACTGCATCCGATTAGCGCCTTCCTTCTCAGCTATCGCACGGGCATGGAGAAGCAGTTGATGCGCTGCTCCCCTTCGCCTGTAGCGAGGGGCGGTATACACATCTTGAATCCGCATGATAGGCAATGCCCTCGATGTAGAGAAGCCCCAATTATAGGTTAAAAATCCGGCATATTCATCTTCGATGGTGGCCAATAAGCAGAAGGCATGCGGATACCGGAGAAGCCTCATCAGCGTCTCTTTGCATTCTGAAAGCTGTAGTTCATTTGAACAGTCTAGGTTCTTGTGCTGACCTATCAATAGAATTGCCTCTGGAATGATGTCTTCATTTAACTCGATAACCTGTACACTAACATGATCCATAGCTGTATTAACCTCCTTTTTTATAATACATTGGAAATTATTGCATTAATTAGGAAAAAATAATAGACTTATCCTGAACTGATTGTTATGATGTTGAGTTAGGTATAGTTGAATTTTCGGACTCCTTTACGGGGGACCTAGTACGGCATACATCTTTTGAATTTTCATAAGTTTCTTGATCATCTTTAGACCGCTTAAATAGCGGTCTTTTTCTTATGGAAAAGAAAAGGAAAAAGAAGCAGCACCAAGCTCAGAGTAGAACAAAAGAGGGAATGGGTGTGGGGTGGAGAAGCGATAGCGTCCGCCTTTGAAGTTCGTGTTCCAACCGCTGCAAATATGATTCTAGGACAACCACTTCAACAGCGGTCGTAATCCGACATCCACTAGCGAATGGGTTTAAGCCAAAGAGGACCGTTCGGCGAATTTTCAGACGGCATAATTCATTTTTTTGCAATCGTCACCGTTTTGTAATACATCTTCATTATAATGGAAGTAAAGAAACCTAGTTGGGATAGGTGGTGCAATGGATGAGTGCAGCATGGATGGAGAAGGAAATTGTACATTTATTGAGCCGTTCAGGGTTCTATGCAGACAAAAGAAGTGTTAGCGCTTGCATAGAGCTAGGCAAGGAGGAGACGGTACGCCGTTTGATCGCGGGAGAATCGTTAACTGGGACCGTCAGCGAGCTTCAGCCGTTGGAGCAAATCAAGGCGGACGGCAAAGAGTTGAAGGCCGATTCGATAGGGGATCAGCAAACGTATTGGCTTTATCGCATGGTTACCTCAGAGGCTCCGTTAGTTGAAAAAATGACGCTATTTTGGCATGGTCATTTCGCAACCTCCTATCAAAAGGTCAAGGAAATTCCTATCATCATTAAGCAAAATGAGCTTTTTCGCAAGTATGCCTTGGGCAATTTTCATGATCTGGTGTTAGAGGTCGGCAAAGACCCGGCTATGATGCTGTATTTGGATTCCAACAATAACAAGAAGGGCAAGCCTAATGAGAACTATGCTCGTGAAGTGATGGAGCTGTTCACACTGGGGATTGGCAATTATACGGAGCAGGACATTAAGGAAGCGGCTCGAGCTTTTACCGGATGGTCGTATAATAAGCAGCTGGATGAATTGAAGTTCAATAAAGGACAGCATGACACTGGCATGAAGACGATTTTGGGGGAAAAAGGGAATTTCGACGAGAGCAGCACGGTTGACGTGTTGTTCAAGCAGGACGCACTTTCTCATTTTTTGGCGACGAAGCTGTTGAAGTTTTTTGCTACCGATGAACCGTCTGCTGAGTGGGTCAATCAGGTGGCAGCAGATTTTGCCCATTCTAATAATGTAGGCGAAGTGCTGTCGAAGCTGTTTCTGTCCGATATGTTTTATAACACCGAATATCAAGGCAGCTTAATTAAGACGCCTGTCGAGTACGTTGTAGGCATTCTGAGAGCATTCCGTATCCCTATGTCCAAAGGCTTCGCGCAGGCTGCAAGGAAAATGGGACAAGAGCTGTATTTGCCGCCCGATGTGGCCGGCTGGAGAGGTGGCACAACCTGGCTTATGACCACAAGCCTTCTTGCGCGTTATCAGTTCGCTGAATCGGTTGCAAAACGTATAAACAATACTTTACTTACTAGTAAAGATTATAAGCTGGAAACCTCGACAGCAGCAGAGGATTGGGTCACCCAATACGCTCAAAATGCTGGGGTATGGTATCTAGGTGAGCAGACGACGCAAGTGCTGTCAAAGTATGCCGACGAGACGTTCATACATTCCGCGCAAAAAGCTGCGGGAATGAAAGGGCTGCTGCAGCTCATTATGCTAAGTCCGGAAGCGCAAATGAAATAAGAGAGGAGTGAAAGCATAATGAAGCTGACAAGAAGGGATTTTTTGTTAAAAGGTACGGCTTTGCTGGCTACTCTCGGGTTAGGTGGTCCGATGATTTTTGCGCAGGATGGATCTCCGCTTAGCAGTGCTTCCGATGATGATCAACAGAATGTAGACGCGCCTGTCCTTGTCGTTATCCAGCTATCCGGAGGCAATGACGGGATCAATACACTCATCCCTTACGGGATGGGAGGATATTTCGACGCTCGCCCCACACTTAAAATTACGGACAAAGAAGTGCTCACTATAAATAATGAAGTAGGATTGCATCCTAGTCTGGCGCAATTGAATGAGCTGTATAAGAACGGTAAGCTCGCCATTATACAAGGCGTGGGATATCCAAAGCCCGATCATTCGCATTTCCGTTCAATGGAGATATGGCAAACTGCAGAGCCGGAAAAATATATTCGATCTGGATGGCTGGCAAGGTATGTGGAATCCTCTTTAGCCCAATCGGCGAATCCGCTTAAAGCGCTCCAGATCGGGAACAATGCGAATAAGGCGTTCTATTCCGATAGCATCAATGTTCCCGTTATTCAAACTGTCGAAACGTATAATATGTTTGATCCCAAGACGCCGAAGGCTGAACAGAACCGGTTGGCCAAAGCCTTTATCGATATGTACGATCCGAGTAGACAAGGCATGCAAATCAAGATAACCTGCCAACGAGGGGCAGACGCTTACCAGAGCGTTGAAGCCATTCATGGCTTGACCAGCGGCTATCAAAATAAGCTGGAATATCCGAAATCCAACATCGCTCGCGATCTTCAATTGGTATCCAAGCTGCTGTCAGGTAAGTCGGGAACCCGAGTATTTTATGTAGAGCTGGGTGGCTTCGACGATCATGCACAGGAGAAGGAACAGCATGCGAAGCTGCTGAAGCAGTTGGATGAGGCTGTGGGGACATTTTATAAGGATTTGGAAGCACAGGGCCTGCAGGACCGTGTCGTCACGATGGCTTTCTCCGAGTTCGGTCGAAGAGTGAAGGAGAACGGCAACGGCGGAACGGACCATGGCACGGCTGCTCCTATGTTTGTACTTGGCGGCAAAGTAAAGGGCGGAATGTACGGCGTTATGCCGAGCCTCACTAATTTGGACAATGGAGACTTGAAGTACGAGGTTGACTTTCGCTCCGTTTATTATACATTGGTAAATAACTGGCTGAAGGGTGACGCCACGAGTGTGCTGAAAGGAACCTACGAAAACCTGGCCTTTATTTAATTCATAATGATACATTTCATGAGCCGATTCATTTTCTTAGGAGAATGAATCTTTTTTTATTGCAGAATGCTTTACACATTATCCATTTGCTGCCCGTCTAAAGGAAAGGTGCCTAGGATCTCGTACATAGGCTGTTGGTGCATATGGGTACGGAACAATACAATACGTCGTACGATCCATGAGGAAGAGCTTCGCTCCTCCGAGCGTTCAGGTGTTGGAAGCAAGGCTTTGGAGAAGTCTTCGTCACCAGTATTCTTTTTGGCAATGGTGATGTGAGGTCGATAGGGGCGATTTTCCGGCATGAAGCCTAATGGTTCCATCGCATGCTCGATTTGAGCTTGCAGCTGCCTCAGTGGCTCCATGTCGCCGCTCACGCCCACCCACAATATATTGGGAGAGCTCGGCTTGCCGAATGTGCCAAGTTCCCCTAACTCCAAACGAAATGATGGCACAGGCTCTGTAATTGCCGACAGGGTGTCTTTTACTTTTTCTGCAGTGTCAGGGTCGGTATCACCTAAGAAACTCAGCGTAATGTGCAAATCCTCAGGATGGACCCATTTTCTAAAGGAATGCAAAGACTGGATGGCTTCCATTTCAGTCAGCAGTATGGAGCGTTGCTCCGGTTCTATTGGAATAGCAATAAATAATCGATCCTTCTCCATGGTAAGTGTCTCCTTTCATCCTTCTACATGAAATTAAGTTATCCGACTGTTTGTGAAATATGTATCAATGATGTGAAGAATACGCATAACTACTTGATGGATAGGGACAAACTTTGCTATCATACCTATATCAAATCAAAAGATGCTGATGTAAATAACAAGGTGAAGGTGTGAAACCATGACAAAACGAGCGTATAATTTTAACCCGGGTCCTGCGGCGCTTCCGTTGGAAGTATTACAGCAAGCTCAAGAGCAATTTGTAGAGTATAACGGAATTGGCATGTCCTTGATGGAAATTTCCCATCGCAGTAAAGAGTATGAAGCTATCAATGCGGAAACGCAAGCTTTGCTGCTTGAGCTGTTGGGAATTGAATCCGGATATAAAGCATTGTTCATGGGCGGCGGAGCAAGCACGCAGTTTGCCACCATTCCTTTGAACTTCCTGAAGCCTGGTAAAGTGGGCAGCTACATCATCACCGGCAGTTTCTCCGAAAAAGCTTATGAAGAGGGCAAAGTAGTAGGAGAAGCCGTCATTGCAGCATCCAATAAAGAAGGCAAATGGAGAAGCCTGCCGAAGGCAGAAGACATCCATATTGATCCGAACTCAGCGTATGTCCACATGACTACGAACAATACGATCGAAGGCTCCCAGTTCTCTTACATTCCGGAAACAGGCGGCATTCCTTTGATTGGAGATATGACAAGCGGTATTTTGAGCCGTCCGATCGATGCAAGCAAATACGCAATGATCTATGCAGGCGCACAAAAAAACTTGGGTCCATCGGGCGTAACGGTTGCTATTATCCGCGACGATCTGTTGGCGGAAGAACCGAAGCACATTCCTTTCATGCTTCGCTATACAACGCATGCTAAGAACAGCTCCCTTTACAACACGCCTCCGGTACACTCCATCTACATGGTGAACCTGATGCTGAAATGGGTTAAGAACAATGGCGGCGTTGCAGCGATGGAGAAAAATAACATCGAGAAAAGCAATCTCGTATACGATGTCATCGATGCTAGCGGTGGCTTCTACAGCGGCAACATTGATGCCGACAGCCGTTCGATTATGAACATCACGTTCCGTCTTCCAAATGAAGAGCTTGAGAAGAAATTCGTGAAGGAGTCCGAGCAGCATAACTTCGTTGGTTTGGCAGGTCACCGCAGCGTAGGCGGTATCCGTGCTTCTGCTTACAACGCAGTACCTTACGAAGCTTGCAAAGCATTGGCTGACTACATGATCGATTTCCAAAAACGCAACGGTTAATAGATGAAGCGGCAGTCCTTACTGCACAAGGGGGACTGTCTTTTTTATAAATTCGGGGCTCCCCGCAAAGTACCTGAATCAGCTTCGAAGCCAAGGCCCCACTTTGTGGGGTTATTTTATGGCTCAACGGATCAAGAGACAATAAAAAATGAGTACCGCTACCTAAGTAAGGCGGCACTCATTTTTAACGAATAAAATCGGATTAAGCGAGGGATTCCTTCATTGCGGGTTCGGTCAGCTTGTAGCCGACATTCCGAATAGTGACAATGTATTCAGGATTTCGCGCATTGTGCTCAATTTTATCACGCAGATGGCTTATATGAACATCAACGATTCGGGTATCGCCGAGAAAGTGATAATCCCATACGCCGTGAAGCAGCTGCTGGCGGCTCAATACTTTTCCGCGGTGCTTGCAAAGGAATAAGAGCAGGTCAAATTCTTTGGGCGTAAGCTCAATAGCTTGCCCACGAATGGTAACTTCCCGCTGATCGGCTTGAATCTCGATTTGACCAACAGCAAGAGGGGCGTTCTCAACAGTAGACGGCAGTGTCTGTAAACGGCGTAAAATAGCTTGTATACGGGATATCAATTCTTGCGGACTAAATGGTTTAGTCATGTAATCATCGGCTCCGTTATCAAGACCGGCTATTTTATCGGACAAGTCCTGCATAGCTGTCAGCATAATGATAGGAACCAGGTTATTTTGTTCGCGCAGCTTGCGGCACACTTGTATACCATCCATTTTGGGCAGCATCAGGTCCAGTACGATCACATCGGGTCGAAAATGTTGAATGGCTTGAAATACCGCTTCGCCGTCATATACGCAGTGCACCTCGAAGCCTACCAGCTTCAGGTTAAACTCTATCAGCATCGAAATGGAAGGTTCGTCGTCAACAACAAGAATTTTCTTCTTCATCCTTCGAATCTCCTTTTGTATGTTAGCACTTGATAGTTATATTATTGCAAGCTTCTATCATCCACATATTAAGGATAGGTAAAGCGAATGTTAAATCTCATGATGAATGTATACTATAATTAAGCAGAATAAAACGAGGTGACGATTCAGCTATGGCATTTCATATTGTATTGGTAGAACCGGAAATTCCGGCGAATACAGGCAACATTTCAAGAACCTGTGCGGCTACAGGAACGTGGCTGCATCTGGTAAGACCGCTTGGCTTCGATACAGACGACAGAACTTTAAAACGGGCTGGGCTGGATTACTGGCATTCCGTGAAGCTTGAATACCATGATTCATTTCAAGAAGTGAAGGATAAATATAAAGACGGACGCTTCTTTTTTGCAACGACGAAGGCGAGTCGAGTTTACACAGATTTTACATTTCAGGACGGGGACTTTCTTGTTTTCGGTAAAGAGACTAAAGGTTTGGCACCGGAAATTTTGGAGGAGCACCCTGAGACTTTGATGCGTATGCCGATGTCGGATGCGGTACGTTCGCTGAATTTGTCCAATTCGGCTGCGATCATTTTATATGAAGCTTTGCGGCAAAATGGCTTCCCAGGACTGACTTAAATTGCAACAAATAAGGGGGGTATGGCAGGAATTTTAACATACGCAACGAATAGTATTAAGACAAGCTTCTGTTCGTTTTAAGGCTTGGCTATACTGTTTTTTGTTGCGGAAAGAGAGGTGAATTAATGATGAAACCGGCAGGTGTAGTTAGAAAAGTTGATCAGTTGGGCCGTATCGTACTTCCGAAATCGCTGCGTAAACGTTATCAGATGAATGAAGGGGACCCTGTTGAAATATTAGTTAGCGGAGATCACATTATTTTGGAGAGATATCGGCCGCGGTGTGTATTCTGCAGCTCGATGGAGCAGGTTAGCGAGTTCAAGGAGCGTCATATTTGCGCTGAGTGCTTATCTGAAATGAGCGTCCTAAAATAGTACCCCAATAGATGGTTAAAAAAAGCAGAAAGCATCACGGATTCCTTGATTCAAGGAATGTGATGCTTTTTTCGATCTTAGCTTCCGGTAAACCGAAAAAGAAGATTATCTCATTATGAATCTGTAGAAAGGTCTTAATTAAAGACCTTTCGTTTTGTCATCATTATAAGATGCAGTGCACATAGCTACAATAAACATCAAGAATACTAAGTTCACAATCCAAAATGTTGCTGACATCGGCTGCACCCCCTGCACATTATTATAACCAATCACTGCCTAAAAAAATATTACCAAAATGTGAACATTTATTTAAAAAACAAGAAATGAGTCGGCAAAAGCCGTAACCGACCGTCTGAAGGACGATTAATGATTTGACCATCATATATCAGGCTGGAAGAGCCTCCGCCATCTAGATTGTAGGCATCCTTGACTCCAAGCTGGAGGAGCTTGTCCTGCAGCTCGGCAAGAGTAGCGCCAGAATTGCCTCGCTCATCATAACCGTCCGTAACTAAGAACAACAGTTGATCGTTCTTAAAGTTGCCGACTACGGTTCTTGGCGCTCTGGCTGGCGAGTTTTGCCATTGAGGCGGAATGGCTTGCTTCTTGCCGTTTTGCAGCAGGACAGGAACGAAGGTAGCACCGAATGCTGGCTTCAGCTTGTCTAGATCCTCCTGACGCGAGAATCTTCCTCCGATGAGCTTGCGGTCTGTGCTCAAGCCGATAAACGCAAGATCCTCAAAGGTCGGCTCGAAGCCGTACACATACTTGCTGTTATACATGGTCGTGCTGAGCGGAAACCGTTTGCCGGTCTTGTTATCATCGGCAAAGCCGCCTGCGTTGATGCCGGCTACAGCGCCGTATCGCCGTGCCGCATCCAAAGTGGTCTCGCTGCCGCCTACCGCATCCTTGCCAAGCACCATCTTCATCGCTTTATCCGATTTCATATTTACCTTCAAAGCGTAGCCCTTATAGTTCTTATCGCTAAAATTATACAGCTTGAGATCGATATTAGAGCTGCTTGTTTGTCGGGCGACACTCCCGCCGAGCTTGGACATAATGCGTGAGTCGAATATGGCCATAGGCTTAGCGGAAGCGGCGTCTGCTGTCGTCACCATGGCCGTGACGTCTGAGGCACTTTTATCATAGAGCTGAAAAAAACGCTCAATGGTCGACTTGGTTTGAGTTGCATCCGTTTTGGCCTTGTCCAGCTGTTGACCCGATGCTTCCAATTGAGTCTGAATCGAGAACTCCGTTTTGGCAAACCGCTTAAGGTCCGGAAGCTGGACCGACAACTGGGTACAAAGTAAAAAGATCATAATACCGATAAAAGGCGCTAAGGCCAATAGAAGGGTACGGTTAATAAGTTGAATAGGATTATTCATTGCATGGGTCTCCTTATTGCAGTACATCCAGGTTTTTCTTCAACTCATCGAGTTTTTTCTTCACTTCATTCAGCTGTGTATACAGCTGATTACTGTTGTCGGTCTTGCTGTTGGCGCTATCTTTAGTAAAAGCGAGCAGTTCGTTCAAAGAATCGATTTTTCCTTGCATCTTCGTCAGATCGCTGCTGACGCTATCTTTTAGCTGGGCAATTTGCTTCTGGTAGTCCTCTTGTACGGCTTGCAGCTGTACCTCAGTCTGCTGAGCTATCTCAGCGGCGATTTGCTGCCGCAAATGATCCGTATATAGCTTGGCGCCAAGCGCTCCCAGGGCGATCAGCAGCGTCCATCCCATAAATAAAAAAACATACGTTTTTTTTCTTCCTTTAGCTGGCTTGCTTTTTCGCACCACAAGCTGCTCGGAAGCAGGTTCGATGGGCGTATTCATGGTTGATTCACCTTCCTGTACTCGTTCGGTGAGAGGCCAACCGTCTTTTTAAACACTTTACTGAAATATTTCTCATCATCGTAGCCTACCATCTCGGCGACCTGAGCAATCCGCAGATGAGGATTTAACAGGAGAAGCTTCGCTTTCTCAACACGAATGTCACTAAGATAATCGGATAAATTGACTTTAAACTCTTGTTTGAATTTACGGGAAATATATTCACGGCTTAAATAGAAATGATTGGCAATCTCTTGAAGCGTAATATCCTGATGATAATGGTTTTGAATATACTTTGCAATCTCGTAAATGACGTTTTGATCCTGATGCTGATGCTCAAGCAAATGCTTGGATAGCTCAATCAAGCTTTCGGTTAGCTGCTCCCTCCATAACGGTACGGACAAGGAGCCTGCCTCATCTGATGGGATCGTGAATGGAGTGGAGTTCAGCCATGTTTTTAGGGCAGGCGGCTTCTCGCCGAACCACTCTACAAGCCAGCGGCTGCGCATCACGTTGTATTCGCTCCACCATAGCTCAAGCTGCTCCAAGGTGATTACATCGAGCGTGCTTACAGCTGTAAACCAGTCTTCCGCCGCTCTGCTGATTTGTTCGACGCTGCCGCTTTGAACGGCCAGACGGATCTGTTCCGAATAATTGCTGAATGAAAGCACGGGCTGCGAGGTTGGCAGCGGGTCCGGCATCAAATAGACCTGCTTTTCCTTGGAGAGCAGGTTGCGTCTGCGCAATGCAGTACGTGCGTCCTTGTAAGCGGGAGACAAACCGGAAGGGAAAGGCTGGACACGGCTGACACCGATATCCAAGCTGCTTCGCAGCGCAGTCATCATTCCCTGTTGAATGGAAGAGAGAATAGTTCTCCATGAATCACTAGAGCCGAACAGCAGCAGGATAATCTCTCCCTCGCTGTTCCAGTAGCGATATGCGACTCCACGTTGGCCATCCCGCAGGATCTCATTACATATATTCGTAATGGAAAAGAATAATAGGTCCGAGTTCGCATCGAACTTCTTTTTGAGTGCGGCGTTCATCGTATCCAGGGTCATGATGGCTACCCTGCACTCCTTCACGCTGCGGTCCAAGCCGAACTCCTGGCTTAAAGCGGCTGCGGTGGCTTCATAAGTAGATGGCTCCGCAACCAGGTTGGAGAGCAGCTTCTCCCAATATACAGGTCGAATCTGATTCATCTCGATGTTGCTCTGCCGCTGACGATGGCGCTCATCCTCTTCGCGGGTCCAGCTTTCCAATGCTTTACTAACTGCTGCATGAAGCTGCTCCGCATCAATAGGCTTCAATATGTAATCGACACCGCCGTGCTTGACGGTATGCCGTACCAATTGAAAATCATCATGTCCACTGATGACGATCGTTTTGCCACAAGTATAATGAGCCGCGAGCCATTCCAGCAGCTCCAGCCCGCTTTTAACCGGCATCATCATGTCCGTGAAGATAAGCTGCGGCTGATGCTCCCGAATCATCTCAATCGCTTCTTCGCCGTCCTGGGCTTCGAATATAGCATCGATCCCAAAATGCTTCCAATCTACAAGCAGCTTGACAGCTTCGCGTACATGCTTCTCGTCGTCTACAATGATGGCTTTCATGATGTGGTTCCTCCTAAACAGCCCCTGTAGGATACTGAGGCCAAACTAACTATGGTTTTGTGCATCTAATGGAATCGTAATCGTAACCTTTAACCCGGACGGGTTGCAAGCCTCAATGCTCATGGCTGCTCCCTGAAAATAAAGCTGCAGCCTTGCGCTCACATTCAGTAGTCCGATGCTTTCCGATGGTTCGGCTGCAGCTTTCAGATGCTGACTCAACTGCTTTTGCAGCTTGACGAGCTGCTCTGCTTCTATACCACTCCCGTTGTCTTCCACAATAAGCTGAAGCTGCCGTCCATCCATGATCTTTCCGGCTATAAGCAAGCTGTTCGATTTCTCGCGAGGGTCGAAGCCATGCTTGAAATAGTTTTCAACCAACGGTTGAAGAATCATCTTAGGTACCTCGATTTCAAGCGTATCGTCATTCACTTCGAATGAGACGGACAGGTCATTTTCAAAACGCTGCATTTGCAGCTGCAAATACGATTTGACATGATCCAGCTCCTGCTTGAGCGGGACAATGGTTTCATTCGTGTTCATGCTGTAGCGCATCATTTTGGCCAAAGATGACAGCAGTGTGTAAATCTTGGGTGCCTGGTGCTGCAATGCTAATGTCCCTATCGACTGAAGGCTGTTATACAAAAAATGCGGATTGATCTGCGCCTGCAGCGCCTTCAACTGATTCGTCTTATTGGCTAAATCCAGCTTGTACTCACTCAATATCAAATTGTTGATCGTCTGCATCATGAGACGGAAGCGCCGAGCGAGAATACCAATCTCATCGTTGCTGCTCACCTGAATATCGACCTGCATATTGCCGGTCTGAATTTTGTTAATGTATCCGATCAAATTTTTGATCGGCGCTGTAAATCGGAACGAAATATAGAGCGTTGCCGAAATAACAACAATCAAGAACACGCTGAAAATGAGCGTGTTGATTTTGGTAAGCTCACGTGCATTTTTGTACAAGCTTTCGTACGGAATCCGTTTCACTAGGGTCCAGTTCATGTATGGCGTCGACATACGTTCGTAAATATGTATGCCGGAGAACGATTTGCTTTTCCACTCGAAGCTTCCTTTATTATCGGGCATAGCCAGAAGATGATCTACCCATTCCTCACGGAGCACATGTCCCACCGTAGCAGGATCTGTCCCATATACAACCGTACCGTTGTTATCCAGTATGTACAGCTCGTCCTGGCCGGGTGTGTATAGCTGATCACTAATGGATCGAATTACGTCTACACTGAAATCGATGGACAGAATGCCGAGCTCCTGCTGCGTCAAAGCGTTTCGGATTGACCGATGAAGTGTAATAACGGACGACGGAGGAACGTAAAATATGCCTCCCATCTTGTAGTCATGGATGAGGTGAGTAGGCTCCAGACGAAGCTCACTATTCATCATGTCGGGATGGTATTTGGCACTTACACCTTCGTTGCGTAATGGATTCCCCAGCAATATCGAGAACGAACGATCGCTTTTGGCGATGAATAAATACGTCTGCCTGATTTCCTTAACCGAATTAAACAAGGTTTGCAGGCCTCTCGATATTTCGCTGATGCTTAAATAATCCGAATCTCCGCTCTCGATAATTTTGTACAGCGTTGTGTCGTTATACACCGATAAGGAGCTCTGCTCGATCACCCTGAGGTAGTTCATAATATTCGTCTTCCCCTGGTAGATGAGGTTCGAGTTGCTAGCGATAGTCTCTCCCGAAATCGACTGCTTCGTGAAAAAATAAGTAATAACCATAGAAGTAGAGATCGGGATGATGGTAGCGGCAAGCAAAAAGATAATCAGCTTATTGCGGATGCTGTTACGGATCATAGACGGCCCCCTTCGTGGTCTTATGCAATTGCCAAGTTTATTGTAACAAGGGATATCAATAAATTCCACCTGATGGGTCACCATAATCGGTGTTTTTCAACCGCATTCGTTTCTATACTAGGGTTATACTTATCAAAAGGGGGAAAGATGCTATGAAAGCTAAGCATCGCTTGTCGGATTGGATGCTCCAGACAGTATTCGTCGGTCCGGCGCTCGTCTTTTTCTCCATTATCGTGATCGTACCGTTTCTGATGAGCATTTATTATTCGTTTACCGAATGGAACGGAGTCACTTCTACGATCAAATGGATAGGACTCGATAATTTCAAAAAAATTATTGTGGACGATAAAGATTTTCACTCGTCTTTCTGGTTTACAGCCAAATTCACCATAACGAACGTGGTGCTTGCCAACTTGGTCGGTTTCTCATTAGCTCTTCTGCTGACGCAGGCGCTGAAAACCCGTAATATTTTACGTACCGTGTTTTTCATGCCTAACGTCATTGGGGGCTTGCTGCTCGGCTTCATCTGGCAGTTCATTTTTGTAAAAGGGTTTGCAACGATCGGCGAGGCGACGAACATCGGATTTTTCCAACTGCCTTGGCTCGGAGATGCTCCAACCGCCTTCTGGGGTCTGGTCATCGTAAGCGTATGGCAAACCGCAGGGTATTTGATGGTCATCTACATTGCCGCATTGGCGAATGTGCCAAAGGATATTGTAGAAGCTGCCTATATCGATGGGGCAAACCGGTGGCAAACGCTTCGTCAAATTACGATTCCGCTCATTATGCCTGCCGTCACTGTCTGTTTATTTCTGACGATTTCGTGGGCGTTCAAAATGTACGATCTCAACGTTTCGTTGACTAAAGGCGGTCCGTTCAACTCAACGCAGTCCGTTGCGCTTAACATCTACGACGAGGCGTTCCGTAATAATCGTTATGGGCTAGGAACGGCCAAAGCATTTATATTCTTTATCGTAGTAGCGCTCATTACAATGGTTCAAGTTTGGACAACGAAGAAGAAGGAGGTTGAAGTGTAATGGAAGCGAAACACACTTACAATCTTCGGTTGTTATCGTTAGAAATTATCGGTATTATCGTTGGATTGCTGTTTCTTGTCCCGTTTTATTTTGTTATCGTCAACTCCATGAAAAGCTTCGGTGAACTGTTAATTAACTCAGCAAGCCTGCCGCAGTCGCTCAACTTCAGCAATTACGTGAAAGTATGGGGCATCATGAAGTTTCCGCAAGCATTCTGGAATTCATTGCTCATTACCGTATTCAGTAATCTTGGGCTAGTCGTGATCAGCTCGTTGGCTGCCTATCGGTTGGTCAGAGTTCCGTCACGCTTTAATAATCTAGTGTTTCTTGCCTTTGTTGCAGCGATGGTCATCCCGTTCCAATCGATCATGATTCCGTTGGTGCGTGTAGCCAGTGAAGTTGGACTTATGGACAGTATCCCCGGTCTCGTAATATGTTATTTCGGGTTTGGCGTTTCCCTTAACGTATTTTTGTATCATGGATTTATTAAATCGATTCCTATGGAAGTGGAAGAATCGGCTACGGTCGACGGATGCTCTCCTTTGGGCGTATTTTGGAAGATTGTTTTCCCGCTGCTGAAGCCGATGACGGTAACGGTTGTTCTCTTAAACAGCTTGTGGATATGGAACGACTTCCTGCTTCCGATGCTTATATTGAACAGTCCGGATTTGCGGACGATTCCGTTAACGACCTATTCCTTCTTCGGTCAATATACGAAACAGTGGGATTTAGCGCTCGCAGCGCTGGTACTGGGTGTCATTCCAATTGTTCTGTTTTTCCTGGCGATGCAAAAGCATATCATCGAGGGAATCACAGCAGGCTCGGTAAAAGGATAATTGTAGATAAGGATTTGGATTGGATCCAGTACAGCGAGTCAATAGGTTACACCTTTTCGTTCAATATTGTCCGTGTTCGCAGTAGGGATAATTTTTTACAATAAAGGCGTTAACACTAAAGATTTGATATAGACGCTTCATAGAAATCATCAATTTTAAGGGGAGGCTTCTCTAATGAAAAAGAAGATTGCAATATTAAGCTTGACTACGGTAATGCTGGGCTCCTTGCTAGCTGGCTGCGCGAAGAGCGACCCGGCACCAGGAGCAGCAGGTACGACAGGCGGAGATGCCGGTGCCAAAAAAGTAACGCTCAAAATGTTCCAATTCAAGGTGGAAATCGCCGAGCCTTTGGCTAAGTTAGCCGCAGAATATGAGAAAGCGAACCCGGGGGTTAAGATTCAAATCGATACAGTGGGCGGCGGCTCCGACTATGGCGCAGCGCTGATGGCAAAGTTTAACTCGGGCGACAAGCCGGATATTTTCAACAATGGCGGTTTCTCCGACCTGGATAAGTGGATCGAGCATCTGGAAGATTTGTCCGATCAGCCTTGGGTTAAAGACATGGTACCTGTAGCTAAAGAGCCAATGACCAAAAACGGCAAGCTGTACGGTCAGCCGCTGAATTTGGAAGGCTATGGCTTCTTGTATAATAAAGACTTATTTGCTCAAGCAGGCATTACAGAAGTGCCTAAGACGTTGTCTCAGCTGGAAGACGCGGCTAAGAAGCTGCAGGACAAAGGCATTCAGCCTTTCGTGAACGGTTATGGAGAGTGGTGGGTGCTGGGTAACCACTTCGTCAACATTCCATTCGCTCAACAGCCTGATCCTAATGCATTTATTGACGGCTTGAACAAAGGTACGGCTAAAATTCAAGGCAACGCAGGATTCGAGAATTGGATGAAGCTGTTCGACCTGCAATTGAAATACGGCAACAAAAACCCACTGCAAACCGACTATAAAACGCAAGTTACTGAGTTTGCGACAGGTAAAGCGGCTATGACGCAGCAAGGTAACTGGACACAGCTGCAAATTACACAAACGAACCCTAATATCAAAGTAGGCTTCCTGCCTATGCCGATCAGCGATGATGCGGCAGCGAATGATAAGCTTCCAGTCGGCGTGCCTAATAACTGGGTTATTAACAAAAACTCACCTAATAAAGAAGAAGCTAAAAAGTTCCTTAACTGGATGGTTAGCTCCGATATCGGTAAAAAATATATTACGGAAGAATTCAAGTTTATCCCTGCCTTTACTAACATTCCGGCAGACGAGAAAATTTTAGGTCCACTGGCTGCAGATATTATCAAATACAGTAAAGAAAACAAGACGCTCAGCTGGAACTGGTTTAAGTTCCCGGGCGGAGAAGCGAGCAGCCAGAAGTTCGCCGCTGCGATGCAAGCCTACGTTGCTAAGCAAAAAACGAAGGATCAAATGCTGGACGAATTCCAAAAAACTTGGGATAGCCTGAAAAAATAATATTCCTAACTCAGACCTCGGCGCAAGCCGGGGTCTTTTAGATTGTTAAGGAACTGAAATAGGAACTTGTGTGGGGAGGTAGGGTGTCCCCTGGAGGAGCGATAGCGGCCGCCTTTGTTATCGGGAAATACCCGCTGTAAAGCAATGAATTGAAAATTTCCCGATAACAACAGTGGCTGGAAGGGGATATCCTACCGGATCGAAGGGGATACCCCACCGGAAGGGGGAACTATTTTACAGCAAAGCGAGCATTAGGAAGCAATGGGGACGAAATAGCTATCAAGGAATGATTAGCCAGTAAAACCAATGCTAAATCCGCTCACATGTGCTTACGTCGGGTTTTGGCGCGGCTGTGTCCGTTTAACAGAAGCGGGGTATCGCTGTTACAATGAGTATGATTAGCGGCCAGATGGTGACGGGGGATGGACATGATAACAAGGCTTATTTCGGGTAGCAAGCAATGGTATGTGGCAAAAAAACGGTATTTACCTGAGGATAAGCGGTTATCCAGGGATGCGATCGTATCCTTATTTATTCACTTTTGCTTTCAGTTCGGGGCCTCCATGTCTGGGATTTTTTTGACCCTGTATTTGTGGCGATTGACCGAGAGCTTGTGGATTAACGGCATGTATTATATTGTCAACTATGGCATAGCGCCATTGGCGTTTGCGCTCGGAGGCTTCATCATCAAGCGGAAAGACCGCATGGTGTCCTACCGTATCGGCATCGGGCTAATTGCCTTGTTTTATCTGATCGTTGTGTTTGCACAGGAGAAGGTCGTAGATTACTATGTGCTGTTCGCGATTTTTGGAGGTGCAGCTGGTTCTTTCTACTGGGCAGGGTACTTGACCTTAATGTACGATGTGTCCACAGAGAAAAATCGGATTCGGTACTTGGCTATCAATATGATCGTGTTCACATTGGCCGGTTTGATAGGGCCTGCATTGGCGGGATTTATTATTCGGCAAAACGATGGACTGCAGGGATACACAATCGTGTTCTCCATCGCCTTTTTCATGTTCCTGATCGCCACATTAGGAAGCTTAAAAATTAAAACGAAAGTATCTCATCATAAAGCTTATTATTTAAAATTCGTTGGATTGCTGATGAATAAAAACAAGCGTTGGTTCAAATCGCTGATTGGCTTCTGGGTTATGGGGCTGTTTCAGGGAATCATGCTGTTTTTGCCGAATATATTATTGTTTCAGATCGTTGGCAGGGAGGATCTAGTAGGCTATTTGGGCGTTCTATATGCAACCTTGAGCATAGGAATGGGCATGGTCCTAACCCGTTATGGACGGGAAGACCGGGCGCGCAAGTTCTTGATTATATCTACTGTAGGGTACGTTCTGGGAACTGTATTTATCTTATGGAAGCTCACCTTGTTAACGGTCATCTTGTTCATGGTGCTTTACTCTATTTGCTCACCACTGCAAGGGAATACGATAACTTCCTTCTACTTCCGTCTGATCGGAGCGCTTCCGTTAAAAGGGCAGTTGAGAGTAGAGTCGGTTGTTATGCGGGAGACGTTCCTTAACTTTGGGCGGGTAGTTTCGATTCTAGCTCTGATTCTTATTACCAGATATAGCGGAAATGAGCTGCTTCCATGGGTATTGTTCTTCGCTGCTATAACCCAAATAGGGATGGTGTGGCTGCTTGAGCGTGTCCCGGAGATTGAAGCGGAGAAGCAGGATACCTAAAAGAATAGTAGAAACAAGAAGAGCTCGTCGTATAGATGCAGCTCTTCTTTCGTATGAGGAAACTGCCTACGAGCTCAGGATCCATTCTGTACCTTCTTTTCCCTCGAACCGGTACCATATTTCTCCGGTGTCGGAAATCCATTTGCCGTTGGCCTGAACCTTCTGAGGGGCGTAATAGCCGGCTTGATGCTTCACTTCATCCTTGATTGGAAAACGGTACGTGATGGTTTGGGTCTTCACATCGATTAAGTTCGTTACTGCCTGAACGTCGAGGGGCTTCTCCAGGAGTACGCGGCTCGTACGAAGCCATACTCTGCCTGAATCGGTTTCTATACAGGACCATTCTCCCGAATTCACGACAATATCATAATTGCCTGGAGGCAGCCAGCCGATTTCCCCTGCCTCAGAGGGTTGATTAAACAGTCGTGCCTCCGTCGGAAGCTTCACTTTCATTCCAAGCTCCTTGTTCCAAAGAAGCCAACGATCTCCTTGAGGGAGCTCGATCTTCAACCACATAGAATTGTCAAAAGGACGATTTCCGGGTTTCCACAGTGCTTTAGCGTGAACAGTATCGGGCGGCAGTGTCTCCTGCTGTTCCTTCATTTGGGTAGGATAAGGAAATACAACGGCAGGTTCAGTAAGAACAACATCGAAGGATACGCTAGCAGCTTTAACGTTTTCAGGAATGAAAGGTTCTGCGATCCATTTGATTCCATAGCTGGTCTCAATCTGATACCACGTATGCTGGCTTAAGGCTAGAGAAGTGACATTGAGCGCCTTGTAGTTGAAGCGTAGTATAAGTACCGAGAACTTTTACTTTCTGTGGCGGAATCATCAGGTCTGTCGGATCATAGCTCTGCTGCAAGTCGAAGAGTCTTGTCTCCTGAACCAGAGTAATGTCTCTATCCTCCGTGTGATAACTTCCGGTTGCTACTTTATCGGATGCCGGAATCCATTTGTCGCCAAGCCAAGTCTCGACCAAGAACCATTCGATATCACCATCCTCTTGTTTTGGAAGTGTATCCTTAACGCTCACCTGCTGGGGTGCGGAAACTATTCCAACAGGCTCCTGAGACAGGCTGCTGACATCATACATCGGAGAGTCCTTTAGTATGACTAGGCTGCCGACAAACAGATTAGCGTGAGCTTGTGCTACAAATACCATGGAGGCAAGCATGATGCCAAATACAATTATAAGATTGTTCCGTTTTTTACTCATTTCTCATCCCATCCTTTCACAATGATAATGACGCATGGATGCTGGGTTGAGTCGCTTGCCTTTTTTTTTGAAGATTTTGTAAAATCCAGATTTGATACTTCCAATGCATGGACCCTTCTCAGCTTGGTTAACCTATGGAAAAAATCGTTGCGAAGGGATGTTTATGGAAGGTGACTAGGCAAGAAGAATACGACTGCATCATCATTGGGGGCGGGATAGCTGGTCTTCAGGGAGCGATTCAGTTGGGGAGATACAAGCATAGAACGCTCGTTATAGATAAAGGCGTTGGCAGATCGACGTTGTGCCAGTGCTATCATAATGTATTGGGATGGCCGGATGGCGTATCGGGACCGGAGCTTAGACGACTTGGCCGGCTGCATGCTGAGCGGCTAGGTGTGCATTTCATGAACGATGAAGTTATTGGGCTGAGTGCGGTGGAAGGCGGATTCGAAGTGCAAACCAAAGCAGGGCGGCAGGAGCTGAGGGCGGCGACGCTGCTTTTGGCTACGGGTCTAACAGATCGTTTTCCTCAGCTGCCGGGGTTGGAAGGCTGTCTCGGATTGACGGTTTACGTCTGTCCGGATTGTGACGGATATGAGGTGAGCGGCAAAAAAACGATTGTGCTCGGAGCGGGTAATGTGGGAGCCTCCATGGCGCTGACTTTATCCTATTGGACTAAGGAGCTTGTCTTTATTAATCATGAATCGACCAAGTCATCTGTTTCCACCGATTTGCAGGAGCAATTGAAGGAAAAAGAGATTCTGGTGATTGACCATCCCTTAGCAGAGGTGTTGGTTACGCAGAGCGGTGATTTCAACGGCATTCGCTTAGAGGATGGGCGGATAGTGGAGGGGGAACGAGGGTTTATCGCTTTTGGCGGTAATGAGGTTCAATCCCATTTGGCAGCCCAGCTTGGAGTGGAACGGCTTGAGAATCGTCATATCTCCGCCGACCCCCGGTCCAAGATGACGAATGTGCCGGGGGTTTGGGCTGCCGGAGATGTAGGCGTGCACGCGGAGCAAGTGACGATTGCGATGGGTGAAGGCTCACAGGCGGCTATATGGATTCATAAAGAGCTTTTGAAACGAAATTAAGAGCAGCCGGTGCTGCATTAATTGGGTGCCAATCTGGCTATCCACTTCTCAATGGACTCTTCTCCATTGACGAAAATCCGAGTGAGCTTGAAAGGCTCTTGCTTGGAGGTAGTCATTCCTTGCTCGATCGTGAACGCATATCGGAATTCATGGTCCTTAAGAATCTTGAGGGTTGTTTGATTCCATTCGCCGTAAGGGTAGCAGTACACATCGGCAATTGATCCCAGCTGCTCTTCGATCTGACGCCTGGCTTCGGTGATTTCGTATTCTTGCTTGTCTTTCTTTATAAGCGGCAGATGCGGATGAGTCATACCATGAGGCTGAATATCCCAGCCGGCTTCATGCATTTCCTTGATCTGGTCCCAGTTAAGAAAATAGCCATCCTCGACCATGCCGGGAGACATAAATAAAGTAGCGTGAAAACCTAGCTTCTTGAGCAGCGGAAGCGCATGCTCGTAATTATCGGCATAGCCATCGTCAAAGGTGAGGAGCACCGGTTTGTCGGGAGCACTCTCGCTACCTTCCAAAATGTCGATAAACTGCTCTAACGACAAAGGTGTATAGCCATTATCGGTTAAATAGATCATTTGAGCTTCGAACTTCTCCGGGGTAATGGTGGCACGATTACCGGGATCGACGGTGATGCTGTGGTAATTGAGCACAGGAATGGGCGGTGGCGGTTTGACGGGACGGGTGTCACCTGCCTTGACCTTGCCGGTTTCCTGCTGTAGGAAGGCAGTTTCGTCCGTTTGAGCGAAGACAGACGGGGTCAGGCAGCTCCATACGACGGAGAGCATGGCAAGCCAGCAGCTAACAACAAGAAAGCCGTGACGCAGTAAGGCGCGAATCGATTGGGAACGCATACATAATAGCTCTGTTGAATTCATAGACAGACTCCTTTGCTTAGAAATCTACTACTCTATTTATATAAGGAGCTAGATGGGAATATGTCTGTTTGTATGCATTAACCATTTGGGCATAGGATGTATAGGAGGCGGCGTCCCCCCGAGCGCCGCATGACACATGAGGATGATGACTGAGAGCTGATGGAGGAGGGGGAATTATGTAGGGATGGAAACTGGTTTAGGCGGCTCCAGCTGCTCCACCACATGAGCATAGGTTTGCAGTGCTTCTTCACCGATTGGTGTCACTGAATAAATACCTCTCTCGACACGCTGAAACCAACGGTAATAGTTTTTTTGCAGCAGGCTTGCGGCATTTGGAATGCTCGTTTGTTCGCGCAGTTTGCGCGGACTCATCGGTCCGTTCAGCTGAAGCAGGTGCGCCATATGAAGCGCTTTTTCCCGATAAGAGGTGACGAGCTTGCGCTTACTGCTGCCTCCTACGTTATAATCGGCGCGCCGTTCCTTAAATTCCCGTACAATTCGCTCGGCGGCTCGTTTGTTATGGCGAGGCCGTACGGCAGGAGCAGCGGGAGAAGCATTTGCTTCCACAGCGGCAGTGTAATCGGTCGGTTCCGTAAAGCTCTCCAGAATGGGAGCTAGGGGCAGCATGTCTTGTTTGGATGACGCTGCTGCGGGAGGATGGCATTCTATAGTGACCTGCGGTTTTTTGCGTTTATAAAATTGTACGGTCATCATACCGACCCCGAGCATCTGACATAGCTTGCGCAGCTCAGGCCAGGTCGCACCGTGCGGTGCGCGGTTTTTATTCGGCATTTCAAAGGCAACGTACACCTGTCGTGTTAAGCGAAGCCTGTTGATACCTTGAAGGAGCAGAGGAATCGAGAAGTTTTTTTTCAGCTCGACGATGACAGGAGGCTCTTCGTCACGGATAGCGACAAGGTCGCAGTGATGGACTTCGCCCCGGACATGGTAGCCCTGCTGCTCGAAGAAGCTTTTGACCGGCGCATATAGCTCCGTCTCGGTTTTGATCGCCACAGCGGTTCGTCTCCTTTAGAACGGGTTCGTTTCTACTGTAAAATTAATGTTCATTATAGCATAGTTTTGATAAGATAGATCCAAAAGACTTGCATTAGTAGAGAGGAAATAAGCATGATAGAACAGGCCGGTCGAATAGAGTCGTGGTTGGGAAAACGATTTATATGTGATTGTGGAAAGGAGCATTCGGCTCCGATCCACAAAGTAGTTATAGAGCGCGGCGCGCTGGCGGAGCTCGCGCCGTATGCCCAGGAGCGAGGTTATAGCGAGCTCCTGGTGGTTGCCGACCGGCACACGCTGGAAGCGGCAGGCCGGGAGCTATTGCAGCTGTGCGAAGCGGCACAGCTGAAGGCGCGTTTGTGCGTGCTCGCGGAAGACGAGCACGGGGAGCTCGCCGCCGACGAGCGCGTCATCGTGCAGCTGATGCTGCACGTGACGCCGTCGGCGCAGGCGATCGTGGCCGTCGGCTCGGGCACGATCCACGACACGGTTCGTTTCGTCGCACACCGGACGAACCGTGCATTTCTCTCCGTGCCGACAGCCCCGTCGGTGGACGGCTTCGCCTCGGTCGGAGCGCCGCTTATTGTCGGCGGCTTCAAACAAACGATTCCGGCTATGCCGCCGGAAGCAATATTTGCGGACTTGGCCATACTCGCCAAGTCACCCCAAGCCATGATCGCCGCAGGCTTCGGCGACATGCTGGGCAAGTACACCTCGCTCGCCGATTGGCAGCTCGGGCAAGTGCTGTTCGGCGAGCCCTACTGCGAGCTCGCCGCCGAAATGACCCGGCAAGGTCTCGCGCTGTGCGTCGACCATGCCGAAGATATTGCAGCCGGGACGGAACTCGGCGTCCGCAAGCTGATGGAGGGCCTGACCTTGTCAGGCATCTCCATGCTGCTTGTCGGCAACTCGCGGCCGGCCTCCGGCGGAGAGCATCATCTCTCCCATTATTGGGAGATGCGGTTCATTCAAGAGCGGCGCCGCGCCCTGCTGCATGGCGCCAAGGTCGGTGTCGCGGCCGTCAAGATGGCCGCGCTGTATGAGTCGGCCGCTTCCCTTACGAAGGAAGCGGCCGCTGAAGCCATCGCCGCTAAACAAGCTAGCGGCGATGTTCCTACTCCTGAGCGCATGTACGCTCAGATTCAGAAGGGCTACGGTACCATCGCCGATCAGGTGGTGGCCGAGAATGGACTCGAGGCAGGCTCCGCTTCCTCGTGGGACGAGGAGCTGCCCCAGCGCATCATCGAGCGCTGGGATGCAGTTCATACCGTTTGTCGGAGCGTACCATCCGCTGCAGTCTTGGCAGAAGCTCTGCAGCGAGTCGGAGGTCCAACCACGATAGAGGAGCTCGGTGTTGAGGAAGAGCTTTTGCAGGAGAGCCTGCAATATGCTATGTATGTGCGCAATCGATATACGATCATGCGGCTTGGACAATGGCTCTAAGCCCTCACAATAACAGCGGTAGCGATTCCATGGACGTACTTATGAAAGGTGTCCTCAAGGAATCGGCTCGCCGCTGTTTTTTGTTTTTGTCTAAAATTTCGGGCAACTTATCCCCGTGCCTTGCATAATTATTTAATACACTTCGTTTCTTTGATGTTGTGACCGCAAATGCACCGTACGGAGGAGGTTAACTCATGGACATATTCAAGAAAATTTCAGATTACCGCACAGAAACCGACAGACTAGCTTGGACCGGAACCTTTGCCGAATATATCGCCTTGGTTCGTAAGAACCCGCATTTGGCGATGACGGCGCATTCCCGTGTTTACGAGATGATCGCATCGCAAGGCATCGGAAACGATAACGGCAAGCGCAGGTATCATTTCTTTGAAAAGGAAATATTCGGTCTTGATACGGCCATCGAAAAATTGGTCGAGGAATATTTCCACTCAGCGGCTAGACGCCTGGATGTGCGTAAGCGTATCCTCCTTCTGATGGGGCCGGTCAGCGGCGGGAAGTCGACGATCGTTACGTTACTTAAGAGAGGGCTGGAACAATATTCGCGTACGGATCAAGGCGCGGTCTACGCTATCAAAGGATGTCCGATGCATGAAGAGCCGATGCATTTGATACCGCAGGAGCTGCGGTACGAGGTGGAAGAGGAGTTTGGGATCAAGATCGAGGGAAACTTGTGCCCATCATGTCAAATGCGCCTGAAAACTGAATACCATGGACGCATTGAAGATGTTCTGGTGGAACGTGTATTGATCTCGGAGGATAACCGGACGGGGATTGGTACCTTCAGCCCATCGGATCCAAAGTCCCAGGATATTGCTGACTTAACGGGCAGCATCGATTTCTCGACGATCACAGAGTTCGGGTCCGAATCCGACCCCCGAGCTTACCGATTCGATGGGGAGCTGAATAAAGCAAACCGCGGTATTATGGAGTTCCAGGAAATGCTGAAGTGTGATGAGAAATTTTTGTGGAATTTACTGTCGTTGACTCAAGAGGGGAATTTCAAGGCGGGACGGTTTGCCCTTATTTCGGCGGATGAGCTGATCATTGCTCATACGAACGAATCCGAGTATAAATCATTTATCGCGAACAAGAAGAATGAAGCCCTTCAGTCGCGGATGATCGTGATGCCGATCCCTTACAATTTGAAGGTGTCGGAGGAAGAAAAAATCTATACGAAGCTGATCCGGCAAAGCGACATGTCTCACGTTCACATTGCACCGCATTCCTTGCGGGCAGCAGCGATCTTCTCGATTCTGACTCGCTTGAAGGAATCAAAGAAGCAGGGGATGGACCTCGTCAAAAAAATGCGCATGTACGATGGGGAAGAGGTCGAAGGGTTCAAGGAAGCGGATTTGAAAGAAATGCAAAACGAGTACCTGGAAGAAGGCATGTCCGGTATAGATCCACGGTATGTTATCAATAGAATATCGAGCGCATTGATACGTCAAGGCTTGGAATTTATTAACGCACTGGATGTGCTGCGAGCGCTGAAGGACGGTTTGGACCAACACCCTTCCATTACAAAGGAAGAGCGTGAGCGTTATTTGAACTTCATCTCCGTTGCCCGCAAGGAATATGACGAGCTGGCCAAGAAGGAAGTTCAGAAAGCATTCGTTTACTCATTCGAGGAGTCAGCCAAAACGTTGTTCAACAACTACCTCGACAACATCGAGGCTTATTGTAACTGGGGCAAGATTAAAGATCCGTTAACCGGCGAGGAGATGGATCCGGATGAAAGACTGATGCGTTCCATTGAGGAGCAAATCGGGATTTCGGAAAATGCCAAAAAAGCGTTCCGTGAAGAAATTTTGATCCGCATGTCCTCTTATTCGCGTAAAGGACATCGTTTCAATTACAGCAGTCATGAACGGCTGCGTGAAGCGATTGAGAAGAAGCTGTTTGCCGATTTGAAGGATATCGTGAAAATTACGACTTCAACCAAGACGCCGGACGAAAATCAATTGAAGAGGATCAACGAGGTTATTAAGAGGCTCGTTGAGGAGCACGGCTATACTACGGCTTCGGCCAATGAATTGCTGAGATATGTAGGCAGTTTGTTGAACCGATAATAGGCGCGCCGAAGTGCCCTAAATAAATAGGAGTGTACTTAGAGGGGCCATCCATTGATGGCTCTTACTGTTTTTTGATTGAGAGAATGTCGATTAGGTATTCGCCCATTTTCTATATAGGCGAACACCCTCTTGGGCTTACCCACATATACTTACATTATGACAGATGCCTATATTACTTACGGAAAGAGGGAGAATACCGAATGACGAACACTCAATTCGAAAATGAAGAAGAAATTCAGCCTGTTGGTTATGGAGGAGGATTTCACGGGGGACATGGGGAATATTTCCTTGGAGGAGGCTATTATAATCCTTTCATCGTACCTATTGTTGTAACTGACGATGGAAGATATTATCAATATCCGCATCCATATCCCTACCCTTACTATCCGTATCCATACTCTTATCCCTATTATTGATCACACTGTTCAACGGCCATAGGAACAGTTAAAAGCCTTCAGAACCACAGAAAAGTGGGGACCGAAGGCTTTTTTCAGCTCTTATCCTCTTAGTTGGAGGTTTTCTCTTCGATAAACAGGCATCGTTATTTCAACAACGGTTCCTTCATCCACAACGCTGCTAATTTCCATACGGCCGCCATGGTTTTCAATAATTTTATAGGTTACCATCAAGCCCAGGCCGGTACCCTTTTCCTTGGTCGTATAGAACGGTTCGCCGAGCCGTGGAATTCGTTCTTCAGGGATTCCGCAGCCTTGATCGGAAAAGCGGATCAGCAGTTTATCGTCACGAGCACAAAGCTCCATTACGATCTCTCCGCCCTCGGGCATCGAATCAATGGCGTTGTTTAAAATGTTGATGAACACTTGTTTAATCTGATTCTCATCACAATTGATATTTGGAAGTGAGGGGTCGATTTTCATAACCAGCTTTACATTATGTATCATGGCTTGTGAACTGAGCAGAGCAACCGTGTTTTGTAATATTTGTGCAGCATCACGCGGTTGAGCGCGCAGCGATTGCGGCTTGGCGATTACTAAAAACTCGCTTACGATAAAATTGATCCGGTCGAGCTCGTCCATCATAATGTTGAAATAAGACTCGAAGCCTGAAATTTTCGTTTGCATTAGCTGTACGAAGCCTTTGAGTGAAGTGAGCGGATTGCGGATTTCGTGAGCAACACCGGCAGCCAATTGACCTACAATCGATAGTTTTTCGGACCGGAGCAGCATTTCCTCAGCTCGTTTCCGCTCGCTAATATCTTTACCTATCATATAAACGCCCTTCATTTGTCCATTGACTACGATGGGCACGTTCAGAACACTCAATTCAACAGCACTGCCGTTTTTATGTAAAAAGGTGATTTCATATTGATGATTTTGTCCGCAAAGGGTGCCAGCAAACTGCTCCTGCCACCGGGTTGTATGCTCTGGCACAATAAGATGATGAATGGATTTGTTCAGCAGTTCTTCTTCCGTGTAGCCGGTCATTTGGAATAAAGCTGGATTGGCACTGGTACAGTAGCCGTAGCTATCGAACGAGCAGATTGGGTCGGGATTGTGCTGAAACAGGGATCTATAGCGTTGTTCGCTTTGCTCGAGCTTTTTCTCCGCCTTTTTCTTCTCATAAATGGCTTGTATCATCGCATAGGATCGGGCAAAACGGCTATCTTCCTCCTGAGCTAAAATGGAATCGAAGATATCGTTCTGAAACTCGTCCGGCTCGCTGCTCTTATCGAGTTTCTTCACTTCACCGATCATGGTTTGCACGTTGGTGATATGATCCTTATGAATCCAGGCAGCCGAAGCTGTCTTCGAGGGACTCTCCTGATCGGTGCTTAAATAAACAATGCCTTTCTTGACATCGTAACCGGTCACATGATTCATATTAACGACGTTCATCTGGTCGATCAGCCTGAAGCCTTCCTCATACATCCATTCCTCGAAAGCTTCCAGAGAGGCAGTCCAATAATATTTTTCATTGGTGGTATGGATTACGTACTCCTTATCTCTCAAGCATTCGATTTTGACTACGTCATCGGAATGCACGATCATAATATCGGAGCCTTTTTTACCGTCTCGGGTGACGGGAATTTTTTGCATGTTTTTGGTTCACCTGCCTACCTACATCATTTCTTTAATATTGGAACAGCATTTGTGTTAAAACGATAGACGTATATAAAGTCTGAGTAGTGTAATGAACAGAGTGGGTATCGTTAAAATAACGCCTGCTTTCAAGTAATACCCCCAGCTAACGTTAACGCCTTTTCGCGATAAAATATGAACCCAGATCAAGGTTGCCAAAGAACCGATAGGAGTGATTATGGGCCCCAAATCGTAGCCGACCACATTAGCGTAAATCAAGGCTTCTTTAATCGTGCCGCTTGTGTGCGTCGTATCAATCGAGATTGTTCATGACCGAGGACAGCATCACCGATAGGAAGCCCATCCCTATTGCGGCAGCAAATAAGCCGTATGCGGCAAACGAATCGATCCATTCACGGCGCTTCCTTCAGCATTTTATTAGCATTCATAATCTTGGAGCGATGGGTGGTCCACACAAGCACCAAAGCTGTGAAGCATGCGATCAAACTGACCGGAATGCCCAGCGTTTCACCGAACAGATACCCTAGTAAAAGTGCGCCTAATATGTACCAGGAAAGCTTGAACATCGGAATGCTTTTAATAGCTTCTCGAGGTGTATGAGCAAGCGATCCGTCATAAACAGCGGGAATATGCCTGCGATAATATAAGTAAAGGACGGTGATGCTAGCGATCAGAGAGAATACGTTAGGAAGCATCGTCGTCAACGCATAGTCAGAGAAGGATATATGGAAGAAATCCGCAGATACGATATTAACCAGATTGCTGATTATTAGCGGAATCGAGGTGGAATCGGCTATGAAGCCGCTGGCCATGACAAAGGGCAGCACAGTGAGGCTGGGAAGCTTGAGGGCCCGCATTTGTGCTAAGACGATAGGGGTCAGAATCAATGCGGCTCCATCGTTAGCGAAGAAGCAGGACACTATGGCTCCAAGCAGAATCGTGAACAAGAATAGCCGAATACCTTTACCTCGGGACAAACGTACCATATGCAGAGCAGACCATTCAAAAAAGCCCAGCTCGTCCAGAACTAATGAGATTACAATTAAGGCAACGAATGTAAGTGTTGCATGACGGATCCTCCGGCTAAATAAACACAATGAATTCATTATATCCTTTTAAGATTTCAGAAGTAAATGCAATAATTAGCAAAAACCGATTTTATATGTTGGGGCTGATAACATCGTAAATTTTTGGACGTTTTTTACTGAATTTGTGGAAAAAAATAGAAAATAAAAAGCCGCCTCGGAGGGCGGACTTTGAACTATTGAACATATTTTGTGTCTCGATTCCAAGAGCTTTGTCAGGACTCATCGACGTACTCGTCTTGATCACTGCCCCAGATGAAATCTTTGGTGTAGTCAATGCCAGGATTGGCGTTCTGTTCTGTGCTCTTGCTTTCTGCTGCAGGAGTCGTATCTTCATCCTGCTGCGTTGATTTATTAGTTGAATTCGGCATAGTACCCCTCCTTCCTGAAGGGTATTTTTTCCAAGGATTACGATATTATTCATGTGGGGTATCGTCGAGTTGATCCATTCCTTTTTTTGATTGTTTTCGTTTGCCGCGAATGGCGAAGCACATCAGATACATAATGGAAAACATACCTAATGCTATCGCTTCCTCAGCCAGGAGATAGTAGGGATGGGGGCCTAAAAGGTCGAGGAGGGATGCGGTCGACGGCTTGTGCATAAGGAACATATAGTTGGTATCGAGCTTATAATTCAAAGCACCAACAGCTACAACGAGCACATTAAGAAAAATCATAGTCCGAACTATGTCTTTCCAATCCGGTTTATACTGTTGGATCCAGGTCATATATAGGGCAGCAGCGATTATGGCGATGTGAACGATGAAAAAGTGGAAAAACAGGAAGTGCGGAAACGGATACCCAAGGTTAGGTGTAACGATGGCTTGTAGAGCTCCACCGACGCCTGCAAAAAATACGAAGCCGTACAACAGGCGGCTGTCAGTCAGCAGCATGATGACGGAAAGGATGAGCATAATGCTGCATAGCTCCAAAGGCAGTGTTGTTTTGATATTCCACAGTCCATGCTGTACGTACCAAATGTTCAAAATGAATTCTGGAACGGCTAAAGACAAAATGATTCCCCATCGGATAAAGGATTGAAGAATCAAGGACTCCCGTATTTTTACTCTGCATAAATAAAGAGACACTCCGATAAGACCTAATAAAACGATGGCTATAAGATGAGATGGCGAAAACATTAAGAACGTTTCGTCAACCAACGGATTCCAATGAGGATTCATCCCTTCCTGCCCCCCCATGTAAAATGATGGATTTACTTGTAGTGTAGCGATGAAGAGGAAAGCGCATAAGTACTAACTTTGACTAGTACCATGCAGTAAAGAAAATATTCTTATAGGTATTAACTATAAAAATCATTTGTTTTATATATTTCATGTAATAAGCTTAATGCTGCATAATAAAATAGGAACAGACAAGAGAGGAGCGGGATTGAAGATGAATGAAAATAGGCAGCAGTGGAATGCGTCGTTTTATGATACCAAAATCGGTTTTGTATCGAGACTTGGCAAAGGGGGTGTAGAATTGCTTGCACCAAGGCCAGGTGAGCGGATATTGGATTTAGGCTGCGGAACCGGTGATTTAGCAGACGAAATTGCACGCCTCGGAGCCGACTGCCGGGGGATCGATAGCTCTCAGGAAATGGTGGATCAGGCTCGAAGCAAATATCCTGAGCTTCAGTTCGATACGGCTGACGCCCATACGTTCCGGCTCCAGGAGAAATTCGACGCTGTATTCTCCAACGCCGCACTTCATTGGATGAAGCAGCCAGAGCAGGTAATCGGTTCCGTTCAGTTGGCTCTTCGCAAGGGAGGCAGATTCGTAGCCGAATTCGGAGGCAGCGGAAACGTGGAACGTATCTACCGGGCCATTGCCGAAGTGCTGAAACGTGATGGCATCGATGCCGAGGAACGTAATCCGTGGTATTTTCCAACCATCGGCGAGTATAGCGGATTGCTGGAGCAGCATGGTTTCGAGGTTCGGTACATGGAGTTATTCGATCGGCCTACAGAACTGGTTGACGGTGAGCAAGGGATGATCCATTGGCTGAATACATTTGCGGGGATGTTTTTCGTCGGATTGACGGAGGAGCACAAACGCGAGGCTTATATTCAATGCTGCTCGATTCTACGTCAAGAGCTGTTTAACGGAAGTTATTGGACTGCAGATTACCGGAGGCTACGGTTTGCGGCGGTATTGAAGTAACAGGGAGGTAGTCAGGAAGCGGTCTGCTGCGCAGACTGCTTTTTTTACGTATAAGCAGTTTATAAGTTTTTGGGATCCCCGCAAGTACCTGAATCCACTTCGAAGCTAAAGGCTCCACTTTGTGGGGTTATTATGGCTATATTTTCATGTTGAAAACGCTTTATTTTTTGAAAGAAAACAATATTCGCCGAAGCAGAAATCTGATACAATCATCCTAGGCAAAATTGAAAGCGTTTCTGTGATAACAGGCCTTTCCATTTTGTACAGCAAGAAGGGAGCACGATGACTGGATGTCCGCCATATCTCGTTCTAAATGGCTGCGTTATGCAATTTCAGGACTTATTATTTTTATGATGTTTACCTCGTATCATATTAAGGTCGAAGGGGAATCAAGCAATCCCCGTTTTGTGCTCATGCGGTTGGAGGATATCGGGCCGGGAGGGCAATATGGATCCATAGAGCAGCTAGGTAAGCTTAGGGCGGTTATGGAGTATTTGCGGGATCAGCATGTGGCCTATCACCTTGCCGTCATACCGCGTTGGCTTGACTATCCTGCGGACGGCTCACGTTATGACGTATCGTTGGATCAGACCGATAATCCTTATGTTGCTGCCTATCAGATGCTGCTGAAGCAGGCCGTTCAAGACGGAGCGGTTCTAGGAATGCATGGCTATACGCATCAGGTTGGGAATGTACGTCGCGACGACGGACATCATGAATCGGGAATCGGCAACGAATTTGACGAACCTGGAGAGGTATCGACCATGTCGGCTGCATTTGCGGAACCGCGTTTGAAAGCGGGCTTGGCTATATTGAACAAAGCTGGGTTGACCCCGCAATTTTGGGAATCGCCGCATTATCGATCCACTGCGGAGCAGGATGAGCTGTTTCGTTCTTATTTCGGTTTGAATTATCAGGCGGATGTGCAGGTGAGCCGTAATGCTCCAACTGCACAATACATGAACATTCGTAATGAAAAATATGGTGAGACGAGTATAGGCTCAGCTTATGTGCCTACGCCTTTTGACTACATTCCTTATAATAAAGATGAAAAAGTGATTATTGACCGATTAGGCAAGACGAACAACATCAATTCGTTCTTTTATCATCCTTTTCTTGAATTCAAATATTTAATTCCCGTTATGGATGAGGACGGTCAACCGGTAATAAGAGACGGCCTGCCGGAATACAAATATCCGGACCAGGATAAGAGCTTGCTGCAAAAGCTCATTACTGGCATTCGTGCCAAACGGTATGTGTTTTATTCGATTCAGGACTACGTTCCGTTCACGCCGGCGCAGAGCATAAAATGGAATGGAACCGCATCGGGACAGGGACAAGTGCAGCAAGGGCAAGGGAAGCCCCCAGAGCAGAAAAAGCCTATGGTCGCTGATGTAACGGGTGACGGGCAGGCCGACATGGTTGTATGGGATGTGAAAAACGGAGTGATCACCGTTACGCCGGGCTCCTTCAAGGGCTTGCGCAATGAGCCTCAGGGAACGCCTACCGTATGGGCTAATATCACCTATACTAATGGAGCTGCTGCTGCCGTCAGCGATAAAAAAGCAGGTGAGAATGCTAGTCTGTGGGTTGTACAGCCTAATGGCAAGCTTGAACGTTACGTATCGGACGGCCAACGATTCGTTCTGCAAAGCAGTTGGAAAACAGAGGCTCGCAGTTGGGCGAATCTACAAGTGATTCAGCAAGCAAATGGCGATGTGGTCCTTGCCGGACTTTCCTCGGACCGTATGCAGGTAAACGGCTTTTATGTCACCAAGGGTGAGGCTAAGGCGATGAAGCCTTACGCAATGAAAAACGAGTGGAAAAATGAGCTTCAACAGCGGACGGTGAGCGACGGCGAGAAGGTCCTGTTTCTTTCACGTCCGAATACGATAAACGGCTTGGAGCTTTCAGCTGACAAGTTATCATTGGAGTGGAGATCCAAGAAGGTTCAATTGAATGTACCCGATGAATCAGGAGAAATTCGATTAGGTGATTTTAACGGAGACGGCAAGGAGGATGTACTTCGCTGGAATCCGGAAACCATGCGTTTCACCGTTTATTTAGGCAAAGGTGATAATGAATACCAGCTCCTGTCTACCTTTGGCCCTTGGGGAAAGCCGGGATCGAAGCTCATTATTCATGATTTTGACGGAAATGGGAAAAGCGACATTGGATTGTTTGACCGTCAGGACGGATTTTTAGATACAGCCCTCTCCTTTGAAAGCAAATAAAAAAGGACGACCTGGCGGCATCGCCGGGTTTTCTTTTTGAACACTTGTATCAATCAGTGACGATCTTTTTTTTTGGTGGTGTTAGGATTCGTGATAGATCAAACGATATTCATCGTAGAGGATGACCCGGAGATTCGGGAGCTGATGCGCCTTTACTTGGAAGCAAATCAGTTTCATGTGGCGTGGACAGATCGAGGTGACGATGCGATAGGCCTCATTCAGACAATGCGACCGGATCTCATTATTTTGGACATTGCGCTGCCGGGAAAAGACGGCTTTGAAGTGTGTAAGGAAGTGCGCGATTTTTCTTCGGCACCGATTATTTTCGTAAGCTGTCAGTCAGAGGAGCATTATAAAATTAACGGATTGGCTATTGGTGGTGACGATTATATCACGAAGCCCTTCAGTCCGAATGAGCTGATCGCTCGAGTCAAAGCCAATTTAAGACGCCCGCATTTGTTGACCTCGAATACGGACCCATCCACCAAGCTGCGCTTCGGCGCAACAGAGATCGATACAGTGAGCCGTACGGTCAAGGTCCATGGCGAGGAAATCCTTTTATCCAAAAAAGAATATGAGCTGCTGAGTTATTTGGCAGGGCATTCCGGACGAACGATCACTCGCGAAGAGCTGTTTAGGGAAGTATGGGGACAAGAAATTTTCAACGATACGCGGACAATCATTGTGCATATCAGTAATCTGCGTAAAAAAATCGAGCGCGATCCTGCCAACCCGAAACATATTATCAATGTACACGGAGTCGGATACAAATTTATATATATGTAACGTGCCTGGTACGGATTGTAACATTCCGATCAGGTTTTTTTTGCTTTCGAGGAGATATGACAAAAAAAGCTTTGAAGCACCTTGTGAAATAGTCCTATCTTCACTATGTTTTCTTATTTAATGTTATATAATTTAACATATAAGTATCATTTGTGGACTATAAGGAGGTGCAGTTATGTCACTATCGGAGAAGAAAGTCATCAGCATCGGAACGGTAAGCAAATTGAGCGGATTATCGGTAAGGCAAATTCGATACTATGAGGAACGAGGATTACTCTTCCCCGATCGGACAAAGGGAGGGACACGACTGTACTCTTTTGGAGATGTCGAGAAGCTAGTGGAAATTGCAGAACGCATGGATGAAGGCTTTCAGACCCATGACATTCAGCAGTTGGAGAAGAAACGGTTTAGAAATGAAAGAGGACGCTCTCAAAGATGGGGGACGGTGAACCGAGGCTCCTTGTGATTGAAGAAGCATCTAGTTAGAATACACCTGGTGGGCGGTTCGTCAACTCATTAGAGAATATCTGTCTCAGCTGTGATTGAAAGCAGCCCCTTTCTATTAATTAGGAAGAGGGCTGTTTGGCTTAGGAAAAAGGGATTGATTATTTTGCTTCGCATGCCTATGATGAATTTGTACCTTGTACAAAATTGAAGCTGCGGGAGGGTTTGGAATGAAAGCGCTTTTAGTTGGGCTGGGAGGATTCGGTTCTGGATGGTACCGGAGGCTTCGCAATCAATACAGTGAGGTAACGTTGGTGGTTGCTGATAGGGACGAGAGCAAACGAAGCAAGATCGAAGAAGATGGAGTGCCTTTCTATACTTCGATTACGGAAGCGATTAATCAGGAAAAACCGGATATATTGTTGAATGTCACCCCAAGGCAGGTACATAAAGAAATTAATCAAATTGCCTTCGATCATAAGCTTCCTGTATTTAGCGAAAAGCCGATTGCCGATAATTACGAGGATGCCAAGGAAATGGTAGAGAGGGCTGATAACGAAGGAATCCCTTATATGATTGCGGAAAATTACCGCCGCTTCCCATTCGTAAGAAAGCTGAAGCAGCTGCTGGATGCTGGGAGCATTGGAGCCATTCTTACAGTAGACGGCGAATTTTACCGGAGCTCCGACAGACCGCTGCAGGATAAGCTGGACGTTCTGGAGGAGCTTGTTGTTCACCATTTTGATTTAGTGCGTTACTTAACAGGGCGTGAGGTCGGTAAAGTGTTCGCTACGTACCGTCATCAGCTTCATATCGTGATGGACATGCAAGCAGGAATTACCGCGACATTCACCTGCTCGACACGTTCCAAGGGCAAGCCTACGGATTGGTCCGGCAATTGGCGGATCGAAGGAACGGAAGGATGTCTTGAACTGATCGACAATCAAATTTATTTGACCAAAGACGGAGAGACCACGCATTTCGACGATTTTAGCGAAGTGGAAGCTCCTGGACCCTTCAGTGAATTTTTGCAAGCGCTGGAGGAAAATCGCGAGGCGGAAACGAGTGCCAAAGATTATTTGCGTAACCAAGCGTTGGCCCATTATACAAGGGAATCTCTTAAGCAGAATCAAATGGTAGATACTTCTTCAAGCTGGGGCTATGGTCCGATGATCGTACGCAATTATTTGGAGGCGGAGTTCGGCGAACCGGGTGTCAGCCACCATGGGAAAGGCTTAACTTACGGTAAACGGCTGTTTTCCAAAGAAGATTTTGACACGCCTATTATGTTCATGGGGTATAGCGAAATCCCGCCTGGCGCATCCATTGGGTACCACGGCCATCGTGAAGATGAAGAAGTGTATATCATTCTGGAGGGCACCGGCATTATGACGGTTAACGGAGAGCAGCGCCAGGTCAAGGCAGGAGACATTATATTGAACAAGCCTTGGTGGAAGCATGGGCTGGAGAATAACAGTGATCAGCCGCTTCGATCGATTATTTTTGAAGTGATGAAAAAAGGTTGATTCCAAAAACAGGTTAACGAACTAATGTCGTTGGATCTTCCGGTTAAAAACGAACTATGGTCTGGAGTACGGTAAACGGTAAACATTTAGTTATATCAAAAATATAATCTATTTTGATGTTCGGATATCCTTTCTTTGGTATAATCGTAGGATGGTCAAATTAGGGGCTAAATTTATCATTTACCGTATTCTTAGGTAGTATTCGTACCAGGAGGTCACTATGAACGATATTCACCGTATTTGCGTATTTTCCGGTTCCAATCCAGGGAACCACTCTGATTATGAGGACGCGGCCATCGGTCTCGGAGAGGCGCTTGTCGCTCGTGGCATTGATTTGGTCTATGGCGGAGCTAGTATCGGTTTGATGGGTCGCGTTGCGGATAAAGTACTTTCCATGGGTAGACAAGCGATAGGGGTTATGCCAAGCGGCTTGTTCCGTGGCGAAATTGCCCACACCGGGTTGTCCGAATTCCATGAGGTAGGGTCCATGCATGAGCGGAAGAAGCTGATGGCCGACTTATCCGATGCGTTCATCAGTATGCCCGGCGGTCTAGGTACCTACGAGGAGCTGTTCGAGGCTGCTTGCTGGTCACAAATCGGCATTCACAAGAAGCCCATAGGCTTGTTGAATGTACGCGGATTTTATGATCCCCTCATCGCCATGCTGGAGCATACGGTGAAGGAAGGGTTTATGCGAGAGGAAAATCTCGGGCTGCTCGTCGTTGAGTCCGATCCAGAACTCCTCGTGGACAAGCTCATTAACTATGTTCCCGTAAAGCAGGGGCAAAAATGGGTGGAATTAACTTAAAGCAATCCAGAACCGAAAGTTGCTACTTTTTGACGCTAGAAATACTAAAGGACCCTTGGCTCGCCATTTGGTTGCGAGAGGGTCCTTTTTTATTCCTATCAAGCCGCCGATTGCTTGCGGGAAGTGGATCTTGACTTGACGTAAGGCAGTACTTTGGGTTTGGAGCCGAATAGCATCCAGGAGCTTTTGACATATTTTTGTGCCAGACCGACAAGTCCCCATGAGATGAAAAGGGTGACGGCATACCCTGAGGCAATGTACAAATAATAAGTTGCCGGCGTGTAGCTGACCGGAAGTCGGAAATAATAGAAAAGAACGGCTGCATGGATGATGTACACTCCGAATGAAGTGACACCAAGATGAATAATCGTATTGATGACTTTGGTGTTCAAAGTACGATATAAAAAGTAGGAGAGCTGCAGCAAAATCAACGGCGATGTGAATGTATGGAAAAACCAGTAGCACTCATATATCAAGTCATTGGTGCTGAAATCGTTGACGCGAGTCTGGTACCACAGATTGACATCCCCGAAGCTGGAGGCAAGCCATAAGGTCCAGAGCGGTATCCAGAGCAGAGCTTTCTTGGAAAATAGCTTGCTCCACGTCACGATCATCCAATCCTTAAAAACCGGATAGTATATACCGCAGAAGGCACCCATTAAATAATAGGAAATATAGCTGATGAAAAGCTGTCCTTTATCCTCATAGTGCAGACTGAAATGATTGTAGAGCACGAAGGCCCATTGCAGGACAAAGCCGATCCAGATCAAATGCTTGGTAAGCTTTTTATAGCGCTGCAGCACCCACAGCAGAACCGGAAACAAAATGTACAGCTGCGCACTGATGAACACAAAGTACAGATGATAAAAGGTTTTGCCATAGAGAACCATTTTGAAAAAATCGGCAATAGAAGCATGCTGAAAAAACTGCTCCCACGTTTCGCCGAAGGAGTAATACATTTGAATGACATAATAAAAAGCGGAGAATATAAGATAGGGCGTTAAAATATATAGGAACCGCCGTTGGTAAAATCGTGCGAGTAATTTCCCATTCAAAGGACGATCAAAATAACTGTAGAACAACACAAGAGCACTTAGAAAAATAAAGGTTGGCGTACCGAATTTATTAAACACATTTAAAAAGTTGAAGTAGAGAAACATCGGTGAGCTTTTATCGACGATTTCACCGATTGGAATCGATGTGACATGAACAAAGATGACGCCTAGTATGGCTAAAGCCCGAACGATATAAATGATATTCAACTGTTCTTTTGCAGTGGTTGGCTTGGCTACCCCATGAACGACCCCTCCTTGATCTTGTTTACAAGAACCAAGTATAGGAACTTAATATGAATTTATTATTACTCTAGGCTTAAGGTTTGCTGAAAACCAAATTCCAATAAAATGTAAGAGGGCCTATTCGTCATGAATAAGCCCTCTCTATAGCAGAAAATAATGTTTTAAAAGATGCTCCAGTCAAAAGAAGCAGATAACGTCTCAAGCAAATGAACACCTGCGGTACTGTTTCCTTTGACATTCAACGAAGGTCCGACGACACCAATGCCGTATCGGCCGGGAACCAAGGCAAGAACGCCTCCGGAAACGCCGCTTTTAGCAGGAAGCCCGACACGGATGGCGAAAGCCCCAGATTCGTTATACATGCCGCATGTTAGCATAAAAGATTTGGCAATTTGTACATAACGGCGTGGTATAAGCTGCCGGCCTGTCTGCGGGTCTGTACCGTCATGAGCGAGCACTAGAGCCATCCGCGCTAAATGCAGGCAGTTCACTTCAATGGAACAGTGCTTGAAATACACTTCCAGCACTTCCTCGACATCGGCGTCCAGCACGCCGTTTGCTTTGAGAAAATAGGCAAGTGAGCGGTTGCGATGTGCCGTCGCTGTCTCCGAGCGAAATACGGCATCATTGTAAGTAATCGAGCTGTCACCTGTTAGCTCCCTGAAGAAGGAGAGAATTCTCTCGGTCTTCTGACCCGGTGTATCACCGTCAATGAGAGAAGAGACCGTTATTGCCCCTGCGTTAATTAGCGGATTAAACGGAATCCCCGGATCGACGAGCTCTAGCTTCAGCATCGAATTGAAATTATCTCCTGTTGGCTCCATTCCAACCTTGGCAAATACACCGTTCTCCCCCTTATCCATTAAAGCGAGCAGCAGGGTAAATACTTTGGAAATGCTCTGCAGTGTAAAAGGTAGTTCATGATTACCGGCGTTGACGATTCCGGATGCTCCATCCATGATGGTGATTCCTAATGCATCCCATGGTGCATTTGCCAGCTCGGGGATGTATGAGGCTACTTTACCTTGAGACGCTTGCTTACGGCTTTCTTCTACCCAGCCGGGAAGCTCTATATTTAATCGTTTCCATTCGGAAACCATACCCATTCCTCCACTCGATTCCTTTTTCTTATCTTTTTCGACATGGGTATCTTTCATCCCTTGTTTTAAGAATAATGAATTCAAATAGATATCATCGAAATCGAAAGAAATGCTGGTTGGGACGATTGGGGAAATGCGGCGAACCAGAGCACAGCGAGATACAAAGAGTTCAGCATTACGGGACCAGGAGCGGATGCATCCTCCAGAGCCAACTGGACTGGTCAACTGACCTCATCGCAGGCGGGTGTTATCAGCGCTCAAAGCGTGCTTGCGGGCAGCGAATACTGGGATCCGGCTTATTAAGAATGAAAGCCTTCGATCTAGATACGGATATCATTCTATGATATACTTTTCTAAGCAAAAAATATGATTAAGGAGTAAGATGATGGAAAAAACATTGATTTTCGGTCACAAAAATCCGGATACGGACACGATTTGCTCCGCTATTGCTTATGCTGATTTGAAAACGAAATTAGGCGCTAACGTAGAGCCGGTTCGTTTGGGCAGCATTAGCGGCGAAACCCAATTTGTATTGGATTATTTTAAAGTAAGCGCCCCGCGTTTGGTTGAGACTGTGGCTAACGAAGTGAATGATGTTATTTTGGTAGACCACAACGAACGTCAACAAAGCGTAAGCGACATCGATAAAGTACGTGTTACCGAAGTTATCGACCATCACCGTATCGCTAACTTTGAAACTAGCCATCCGTTGTACTATCGTGCGGAGCCCGTAGGCTGCACTACAACTATTTTGAATAAATTGTTTAAAGAAAATAACGTTCCTGTTCAAAAAGAGATCGCAGGTTTGATGCTTTCCGCCATCATTTCCGATACCCTTCTTTTGAAATCCCCGACCTGCACGGCTCAAGACGTGGCAGCAGCTCGCGAATTGGCTGAAATCGCGGGTGTGGAGCTTGAAACTTATGGTCTGGCTATGCTGAAAGCTGGAGCTGACCTAAGTGACAAAACGATTGCTCAACTGATCTCCCTTGACTCGAAAGAGTTCCAAATGGGCGGCAGCAAAGTAGAAATCGCTCAAGTGAACGCTGTGGATGTGAACGACGTTCTGTCCCGCCAAGCGGAGCTGGAAGCAGCTCTTTCCACTATCATCGCTGATAAAGGCTTGGATCTGTTCTTGTTCGTAGTTACGGACATCTTGAACAACGATTCTGTTGGTGTGGCACTGGGCAGCAAAGCTAGTGCTGTAGAACAAGCCTACAACGTAACTTTGTCCGACAACAAAGCCGTATTGAAAGGCGTTGTATCCCGTAAATCGCAGATCGTACCGGTTTTGACTGATATTTTCAACAAGCAATAATGGAAAAATGAAGAGGGCTGTTCTCACATGTTGAGAGCAGCCTTTTTCTCGTGAAGATAGCTATCACCATCCACCTCATGGAAGGATTTGAAGTTCAACTCTAAACAAATTGTTCAGTCTGGAATAATACAACAAAACCGGCGAGATAAGCTCTCGACCGGTTTTTCTTTTCCTCAGCTACAAAAACTTCCGATTATGCTTCTTCCCGTCATACGTGAACAGCACTGGCTTCGACTCCACGGTCGTTTCCAGGTGGACGGTCTTACCCCATAGCTTCTGAATATAGGGGAGCGTCCGCTCCACATATTTCAGGTCGAGCTCTACGCCTTCATAGGAGTGCTTCAAATACAGCTCACCGTTTTTCTCGTAGTCGCCGTTTTCGACCACAATATAGGGGGAAACCGCCGTTAACACGGGAATAGACGAGCTGATCGCGGATATGGGCCCATGTTTTGTCGGTGATTTTCCACTCGGGGCCTTTTTTCTCAAAAATATACAAGTCCATCTCGTCGACTAGCTGCTTGGTTAAATAGTTACGGATGAAGGAAAGGTCGGAGTCGTATTCACGGACGTCGAATATTTTCCTGCGTCCTTGACCTTTCTGGCGTCCGAAGCGTTCTTGCTCCTCTTCTGTCGGATTGTCCCAGCGCTTCTCGATATCCTCGAATATTTTCAACCCTAGATAGTAGGGGTTCAAGCTATGCCTCGATGGAATGACGACAGAGGAGTTCAGCTTGGCGAATTCGATCGTTTCATCCTCCGTCAGATCCATCTCGCGGAGAATCCGTTGATGCCAGTACGAAGCCCAGCCTTCATTCATGATCTTCGTTTCCAACTGCGGCCAGAAATACAGCATCTCGTCACGAAGCATCGTCATAATATCACGCTGCCAATCGGTGAGATAGGGGCCATGCTCCTCGATAAACAGCATAATATCTTTTTCAGGTTTAGCAGGGAATTTCTGTGGAGAATCATCTTTAGCTGCTGAACGAGACGGTGCGGAATCCAGATCCCATAGGTCTTCGTAGCCTAATTTGCGCTCAAACACTTCCTCTTTCTTTTGCTGTTTCTCATTATTTCTACCGTAACGTGAAGCATTGTAAGGCGTTGATATCAACGGATCGACATGCTCCTGGATAGCAAGCACGGCATCGATAAACTTCTCTACCTCGTCGGTACCGTACAGGATTTCATACTGTCTGACGCGCTCGGCGGTAGCGGACATGCTCTCGACCATGTTGCGGTTCGTTTTGGAGAAACGGGCATTATTTTTGAAAAAGTCGCAGTGAGCCAATACGTGAGCGACGATAAGCTTGTTCTGTATTAAGGAGTTGCCATCCAGCAGGAAGGCGTAGCAGGGATCGGAGTTGATGACAAGCTCGTAAATTTTGCTTAAGCCGAAATCGTACTGCATTTTCATTTTATGAAAAGTTTTACCGAAGCTCCAGTGACTGAAGCGGGTAGGCATCCCATATGCACCGAAGGTGTAGATGATATCTGCCGGGCATATTTCATAGCGCATCGAATAATGATCTAGACCGAAGCCAGAGGCAATTTCCGTAATTTCTGCAATAGCGTATTCCAACTGCTTGATATCATCGGCATTCATCGTGCGATCCTCCCTTCGGCTTTAGGAAAAAAGGTTCGTAGTGCTTTATACACCTCGCCTTTCTCGCGAATGACGTAGTGCACGAATTTGGGATCATGAATATTGCGGTAAGCGGACATCAGCGTACTGCTGCGGTTGTACTGGTTGACTTCCCCGTACCCGAACAGGTTGGAACGCTTTACCAGCTCGTTGATCAGCTTGACACAGCGTTCGTTGTCCGAGGTCAAGTTATCTCCATCCGAGAAATGGAACGGATATATGTTATAGCGGGCAGGTGAGTAACGCCGGTCGATCAAGTCCACTGCTAGTTGGTAGGCCGATGAGCAAATTGTTCCACCGCTCTCGCCTTTGGTGAAAAATTCCTCTTCCGTCACTTCCTTGGCTTCCGTATGATGCGCGATAAAAACAATCTCAACATGCTCATATTTAGTGCGCAAAAACCGGGTCATCCAAAAGAAAAAGCTTCGCGCAATATATTTCTCGAACGAGCCCATGGAACCTGAAGTATCCATCATCGCGATAATGAGTGCATTGGATTGAGGCACGATGATTTCTTCCCATGTTTTGAAGCGCAGATCATCAGGGCTGATACCGTGAATGCCAGGGATGCCTGCACCTGCGTTACGGCGAAGGTTTTCGAGGATCGTTCGTTTTTTATCGATGTTGGACATGATCCCTTTTTTACGAATATCGTTAAAAATGATGTCTTTCGTCATGATGTTGTCTTTCTCTTTTTGCTGCAGATTAGGGAGCTCCAGCTCTTCGAACAGCATAGACTGCAGCTCTTCAAGCTGCACCTCTGCATCGTAGTAATCGTCTCCAGGCTGATCGCCGGCTCCTTCTCCTTTACCCGGTCCTTGTGAAGGGGTAGGGTCTACGCCCAGCACGTCGCCAACCTGACTTTCGCCGTCGCCTTGGCCTACGTGTTTGCTTTTATTATAGTTGTAACGAAAACGGTATTCGTCCAAACTGCGAATCGGTACTTTAATGATATGCTTACCGTCAGACATAACGATGCTTTCATCTGTAACAAGGTCAGGCAGGTTCTGCTTAATCGCTTCTCGTACTTTTTGCTGATGCCGGGTCTGGTCCTGATACCCTTTGCGGTGCAGAGACCAATCCTCTCGGGAAACGGTAAATAAGGGTTCTGTCATGTCGGACACCTCCTGAAATGGGTTGGTTTCATGCATATAACGAGCGGACGGTTGACAAGACAATTAGAGAAAAAAGTGCTTGTTACTAAATATATTCAAGTAGGAGGGGGATATGTGAGGGGGACAAGGGCCTATTTTTTAACAGAATTGAATTTATAAATATCGGGCTCTCCGCAAAGTACCTGAATCAGCTTCGAAGTCAAGGCCCCACTTTGTTGGGTTATTTTATAAAGTTAGCGTGGAATTTCAGATGTCAGGAATATAAAAAAAGCCTGCCCCTGCAAGTAGAATGATCTACTTGAGGAACAGACTCTCTTATACAAAGGTTGAACTTAATTATTCAGCTGCGGGCTGTACGACGATTTTCCATGCTTTGCCGATTGGAGGCAAGCTTTTGGTCATCATGGCATCGTAGAAGCCGATGACGTTAGTGCCTTTAGCTAAAGTGCTTTTATCTACGGCTTCGCCCTTCATATTGACGATAGAAGTTTGCTCAGTCAATTGCAGCACGATTTCTTTTTGGGATTGCTCGGTCAAGCCAGTGCCTTTAATCAGCAGGCTGGTTGCCCCATTGTCGCCTGTACGTACTTCCTCAATAGCGCCGGCTGTTCCCAAGATGCCTTTTTTATCAGAGCCTTCAAGAACGGTGATTTTATAAGTCGGAGTTTGCGGCGGCAAGCTCAATGTAGCAACCAGTGAATGCTCAGCTTCGACTTTTTGACCCAATGTAAGATCTGCGAAAGTAAGTGCAGTGCCATCAGCAGTCTGATATGTAGTCTCATTGGATACATTGAGCACTACTCCTTCGGTGCCCACGCCGTTAATTTGTACGGACTTGTGACCTTCTACATCACGAATAGCTGTAATAATCCCTTGAGTTAGGACGGTTTTCTTCTGTTCAACCGCAGATACAGCAACGGAATTGCCTTCTTTAGTCACAGACACGTTCAGGATCTCTTGGAAAAAGGATGCCGGAACATACATCGTATTGTTCATCAGTTCAGGTGCGGTACCGAGTGTTTTGAGCATCTTATTGACACTATAGCTGTCGGCGCCGGTTTTAACATTGGTCCACTGAGGGCCTTTGCTTAGGTCAACCGAGGAGTCCTCTTGTTTCCAAGTCAAAGTGAATCCTAAAGATTCAGCAATAGTACGCAGCGGCAGCATAGCTTCCTGTGCGCCCCCTTTTTGATATCCAGTGAGGGAAGCAGCTTCACCGTTAATAGTCACTTTAATTTGTTCTACCGCGATTGGAGCGGCAATTGGTTTTACGTTATCTGCTTGAGGTGTCATATTCGGCGCTGCATAAGCTGCTCCTCCACCTAATACCATGGAAAGTGCCATAAGAGCGATTCCTTTTTTCATTACATTGTTCATAGTTTAGTTCTCCTTTTTTTGTCAGATCTCCAAATGTAACAAATTTGATTACATTACTATAGACGGGCAGGATGTCGAATATGTTGCACCCATTTAGAAGAAAAGAGGCTATCCCTTGATTATTCAAAGGATAGCCTCTTTGTCTATTATTCATTCACAATGATTAATGAGCTACTTGGTTGTAGGTCATAATCCAGATGGAGCCTGCCACAATCGTCAACAGGATGATAAGGCCTAAAGTCAGAGCCATCATATTCCAGCGTGCGTTTTCTCCTTCTTTCAAATGCATGAAGAACACGAGCTGAACAGCGAATTGCAGAATGGCCATAGCCAGAATGATCACAATTCTAGCGCCTTCACTGAACATATGGTTCAGGATAACAACCAATGGAATGATCGTCAGCACAATCGACAGGAAAAAGCCAATGACATAAGATTTCAACGATCCGTGCGAACCGGAATGCGTGTCGTGTGAATTGGATTGACTCATCTTACATCACCCCCATCAAATAAACGACCGTGAAGACGAAAATCCATACGACGTCAAGGAAATGCCAGTACAAACTGATAACATCGACTTTACGTTTGGTAACCGGCGTAATGCCGTGTTTTTTAAGCTGAAACATGAGACCAATCATCCAGCATAGACCGAGTGATACGTGAAGTCCATGCGTACCGACCAGTGTAAAGAAGGCGGATAGGAAACCGCTAGTTGCAATAGTTGCACCTTCATGATTGATCATGTTTAAGAACTCAGTAACCTCTAAAGCTACGAAGGAAGCGCCGAGTAGTGCTGTTACGGCCAGCCAGCCGATCAGCTGGTTCTTGTTGCCTTTGTGCATGGCCAGTACAGCCAAACCGCTTGTAAAGCTACTTGTTAGCAAGATGAACGTTTCAGCGATAATGCCGGGCATTTCGAACAGCTCTTTAGCTGATGGTCCGCCGTTGGTATTGCCGTGAAGAACGATATAGGTAGCGAATAAAGTACCGAATAAGATACAGTCTGTAATTAGGAAAATCCAGAACCCGAACGTTTTGAGCGACTCTTGATCATGATGACCGTGCTCATGATGGTCGTGTTCGCTGTGTGCTGCCGCATGTGCCATTAGACCTTCGCCCCCCTTAACGCAGCTTCTGTCTGCTTAATTTCATCTACCGGAATGTAGTAGTCTGTGTCGTATGAGAACGAACGTGCCAGCATGCAGAGGAGTATACCGATCATCGCCGGAATTGCTAGCCACAACCAACCCCATACAAACCCGAACCCTGCAAAGAACCAAAGCGTCGATTTGATGAAAGGAATTGCCGAGTTTTTCGGCATATGAATCGGTTCAAGCGGAGCAGTAGGCTCCGGTTTAATGCCTTGAGCAAGCTTTTGCTTTTTCTCCCACCAGTCGTCCACATTATGAACATGCGGCTCAACAGCAAAGTTATACATAGGTGCAGGTGACGGAATGGACCATTCCAGCGTACGGCCGTTCCATGGGTCACCAGTAACGTCACGCTCATGATGCTTGATGCTGTAAGCAATTTGCCATACTTGGAAGATGAATGCGATCCCCATCAAGAAACCGCCGACAGTCGAAATCATGTTAAGCGGGCCCCAGCCCATATCGAAATCATACACGGTCGTACGACGTGTCATACCGTCCAGACCCAAGAAATATTGAGGCATGAAGCATACATAGAAACCGATGTTCCAGAACCAGAATGCCCATTTGCCCAAATGCTCGTTCAGCTTGAAGCCGAACATTTTTGGCCACCAGTAGTACAGCCCTGCGAAGTAACCGAACACAACGCCACCGATCAATACTTGGTGGAAGTGAGCGATCAGGAAGTAGCTGTTATGGAACTGGAAGTCAGCAGGTGCTACCGAAAGCAGAACCCCTGTCATCCCACCGATAACGAAACATGGAATGAAAGCTACGGTCCACAGCATAGGCGTCGGGTAGGATACCCGGCCTCGGAACATCGTGAACAGCCAGTTAAATATTTTAACCCCGGTCGGAATTGCGATGGCCATCGTCGTTATGGCGAAGAATACGTTAACGTCTGCACCCGAACCCATGGTGAAGAAGTGATGCACCCAGGTAAAGAACGAGAGCACGCTAATAATAATCATGGCAAAAACCATGGATTTATATCCGAACAGCTTTTTCTTGGAGAACGTTGCAACGATTTCTGAGAATATACCGAACGCCGGTACGACGACAATATAAACCTCCGGATGTCCCCACATCCATATCAAGTTAATGTACATCATTGGGTTACCGCCGCCGTCAAGCGTAAAGAAGTGAGCCCCGAGATAGCGGTCCAAGAATAATAAGGCCAATGTAATGGTTAAGATAGGGAAAGCGAAAATAATCATAATACAGCTGGAAAATACGGACCAGGTGAACATAGGCATTTGCATCAGCTTCATGCCTGGCGCACGCATTTTCAGGATCGTCACGATAAAGTTAATACCGGTTGCCAAGCTCCCGATACCGGAAATTTGGATACCCCAAATGTAGAAGTTCTGTCCAACACCTGGGCTATGCGACATTTCGGATAGCGGTGGATACGCGAGCCAGCCTGCATCCGGCGAACCGCCGATGACGAAGGAGACGTTGAACAGCATAGCGCCCCAGAAGAACATCCAGAAGCTCAAGGAGTTCAAGAAAGGATAGGCAACGTCGCGCGCTCCTAATTGAAGAGGCACAACGATATTGAACAGACCGAACATGAGCGGCATAGCCATGAACAAAATCATGATAACGCCATGAGTTGTGAAGATCTGATTATAGTGTTCAGGTTCCAGGAACTTCATGTCAGGCATAGCGAGCTGAAGACGCATAAGAAGGGCGTCCACGCCGCCGCGGAACAGCATTAGAATGGAACAAAGAATGTACATAATACCGATACGTTTATGGTCAACGGTTGTCAGCCATTCGCGCCATAGCCAAGTCCACTTTTTAAAATAGGTGAGCACGAACACGATGGCAACCATAGCGAGCGCAATACTAACCTGGGCTCCTAGAATCATCGGATCGCCTGTTACAAAAAACCAGGATGCAAAATCTTTTATTGTATCCAGCATGTGAGTGCCTCCTTTCAGTAATGTTTAATGTCCAGCATGTGAATTCGTCGTTGTTTCTTGCTTCGTTGCAGCTTTAGATTGTTCCTGCTTAGAAGAAGTATCGCTGCCTGTAGCACCGTGGTTCGCATGACTGCCTCCGCCAACGGCATACTTCGTAACGATCTTGTTAAACAGCCCGTCAGGGAAAGAAGAGAAGAATTGCTTCGTTCCTGTACCCGGAGTCGCCAATTGATTGTATCCGTCCATCGTCAACGGTGACGAGGTTTGCTTAATTTCTTTGACCCAATTGTTAAATCCGTCCTCCGATGTGGCATGCACCTGGAATTTCATATCGGTGAAATGCTTACCGCTGAAGTTCGCTCCCGTTCCGTAGTAAACGCCTTGCTCATCGGCTTGCAGGAACAAGGTCATAGCCATACCGGACATCGTATACATTTGTCCACCTAACTGAGGAATCCAGAATGAGTTCATCGGAGCGTCCGAAGTAAGCTCGAACTTAATTGGTGTATCTTCAGGAATTTCAATGTAGTTGACTGTAGCGATGCCTTGCTCAGGATATGTGAAGAGCCATTTCCAGTCCAGAGAGGTTGCTTGAATCGTGATCGCTTTTTTCTCTGAAACGATCGGCTTAGAAGGCTCCAAAGCATAAGTGTCGCGTGCCGTAACAGCGGCCAACACGATGATAATAACGATAGGGATTCCCCACCATACTACCTCCATCAAAGTGCTGTGTGACCAGTTCGGTTTATAGGAAGCTTTGTTGTCTGGCTTGTCACGATACCGCCATACGATATAAGCGGTCAATATGAGTACAGGGACCAGAACGATTCCGCACAAAATCGATGCGGTTATAATGAGATCTTTTTGTCCAGCGGCGATGGGTCCCTTCGGATTCATGACCATGATGGATTCGCAACCCGAGAGGAGCACCAGCATGGTCAAGAAGATCAGCGGAGCAACAATCCGAGCAGCTTTTTTCGTTAGTCGCATGTAATATCATCTCCTTAAGTTTATCCGAACGCTCGGATGAAGCAGATTGTGAAATGTGGAACGTTCTTAGCTATTTCTTAAGATAACAGATATTAAACTTTATTTCGCCGCTGTTAACAAATACGTCAAGGTTTCGTCTTTTTTCTGTAAAATAAAGTTCACGAAAAAGATGATTATTAATTTTTGGCAAACAAAAACCCCTCCAAGATCGCTCTTAAAGGGGTTTAAATGTAAAAACCTGTAAGGTTTTAAAGGCTATTGTTGAATTTTGTCATTTTCATCATCAATCATTCGGGAATGAACGAGATGGATGGCCGTGCGAATAACATAAATGTGAACACTTCCTACCAAGAAGCCGACACCCACCATAAGGGATGTGTTACGATCGCTGAAGTGCTGCAAATTAAATAAACATAATAACAGACCAATGCCAAGAATGCCCCAAGCTGCAGCCGTCATCCAGTTGACAAGACGTTGTACATCCCCTGCATTGTGGCGTACGCTGCTAACTGCTGCTGTTTTCGTAGTCATAATGGTCACTTCCATTTCCTTTGTAAGTGTTTTCTTGATATCAGTATAGCATAAGTTGGATGGTTTGTTCAAGGAATGTTCAATTTTTGATCGAAATTCAGACAAATTTGGGTGAAGGCCGGCTAGAAGGCTTTGCAATGCTTTAGCATTCATGGTATGACCTGTTGGTTTTAGCTTATCCCCCGAAAGAAAAACGTAAAAAAGTAATGTGGACTATAAATCTTTCCATTTATCCAAATAGAGAGCTATATATTAAGAAGGAAGTGCAATGCTGTACGTTAGAAATACCCCATTTATAAAGGAAGTAATCAAACGAAGATAGTATCGGCTTTTGGTTTTGCTAACGACCATTTAGTACTCTCCTTATGTTAAAATCAGGGGAGTATTTGGGTTTATGACAACTAAATCATAAAAAATCACAACTCATAGTTAAAGTAAAGCCATGGAAGAGGCAGAGTACAAGTAGTATGATGATGAGAAGAACCTTATTCTTAATGAAGGAAGGGAACAACAGCTCATGTTGAATCAGAAAGAGTTCATAGAAGAAATAATGGGGTTTGACGTTTTGGATACACATACTCATCTTGTAGGGCAGCAGCTTAGCGCACAAGATTTCTGGGAGATTGCGCATTATTTTTGGCTGAACAGAGAAATGCAGGCTGCTGGGTATCCGGATCATGCAATGGATTTACCGGAGGAAGAGCGTATTGAAGTTTTTTTGGCCGCCTATAAGGCGTCTCGCAATACGTTAATGAATTGGGTGTTCACCAATATATTCAAAAATTTATACGGTATTGAAATTCGTGACGCTCAGTCTATCCGTGAGGCCGATGCAGCAGTCCGGGCGTCCAATGCCCGTCCAGGCTGGGCTCAGGAAGTGGCAGACAAGCTAAGCGTTCGTGCTTTCGTAACGAATATGCCGGATCATGCGAAGTGTAATCATATGAATCGGGATGCTATTCTTATTCCGCGGATCGACGGAAGATTGTTCGACTGGACGAAACAAATTCATCAGGCGGACAATCGGGAGCAAGCCTATGATGAAGTGAAAAAGACAATTGGCGAATTAATAGCCACCTTCAAAGGATGGGGCTGCCCGGGAATTATGACAACGCTTCCTGCATACGATGCGAAGGCCAATGAAACGTATGTGATAAAAGAGGCAACACGCGATCAGCTCATGATGCTCCTCCTTCACACTATTTGCGAGACATTGGAGCAGAATAACATGTTCCTGCAGCTGTTCCTTGGCGTTGAGCGCTCCTGGTGCGACACGGCTATTCCTGTCAATGATCCGCTGCGAATTGCTAAGCTGTCCGGCTTGTTTGCCCGTCACCGCATTCAGTTCGAGCTTGTCGTTGCCTCGGAGATTAACAATCTGGATGTCGTACAAGCGGCTTGGAATTACCCTAACGTTCATGTTGGGGGCATGTGGTGGTTCAATTTCCGCGCGAGCACTTACCGTGACATTATGCAGTACCGTATGGAGGCGCTTCCTGGAATGAAGAGCTCGCTTATTGTATCGGATGCTAGAAACATTGAATGGTGTTACGGGAAAATATTGCTCATTAAAAAGCTTATGGGTGAATTTCTATACAATCAGATCGAAGCCGGGTGGATCGACTATGAAACGGCGATTCAGCTTGCAAAGGATTGGCTTTACGACAGCGCGGCTCAACGGTACGGATTTAATCCACATTTATCATAAATCATGGCGAGAAGCTTTATGAGGGGAGTTTGAAAATGAAGGCACTTTTGGTTGGGCTCGGGAGCGCAGGATTTTCCTGGTACAAAAGATTAAGGGATAAAGGTTTGTTGGCCGCGGTGGTCGAGACAGATGCTTCAATGAAAGAGAAGATGGGGGATGATCACTTCCCTTTCTACACTTCCCTTGCCGAGGCTTTAGAGAAGGAGCAGCTTGATTTTGTAGTAAATGTAACTTCTCCTATGGCGCATACGGTAGTTAATAATGCTGCTTTTGACAAAAAACTGCCTGTTCTGTGCGAGAAGCCGATATCGTTTGATTATGAGGAATCGATTGTAGTAGTGGAGCGTGCGGTTAAGGAGAACATTCCCTTCATGATAGCAGAAAATTACCGCCGTCATGCCGCTATACGTAAATTGAAGCAGCTGCTCGATGCAGGCGCAATCGGACGTATTTCCACTATGGACATTGTTTTCTACAGATACCACCATGTCGAGCGCAAATATACGGTGAGCCTGCTTGATGATATCGGCGTCCATCACTTTGATATGATCCGCTATTTGACCGGTGTTGAAGGAAAAAGCGTCTATTCGGATATGTACAACCCGATAAGTGGTTGGGACGAAGAGGGTGCCATCATTAACACCAGCGCTTTGATAGAGATGGAGAACGGGATCAAGGTGAGCTATAACGGCTCGATCTCCTCCAGAGGAAAGCAAACGCCATGGCACGGCGATTGGCGGATCGAGGGAACGGAAGGTACGATCCAATATGAGAATCAAGTCATCCATCTTATTAAGGATGGCGTTGAGGAGCAAATCAGCGATTACAGCGGTGTAGACACTTCCGACACATTAGCGGAGTTCTTGGCATCGCTTCAGGAGAAGCGCGATTCGGAGACGAGCGGAACGGATTATTTAAAATCCCAGACACTGGTGCACTACGCCAAATTATCCAGTGCCGAAGGACGAAAATTAGAAATAAAGTACCCGAACTAGCATCTGCTCCCGAAAAAATTCGATGCCAGAGGGGCTGTACTTCAGGTGAATAGATCACCTGCGGGCAGCCCTTTTATATTCCTTCTTATTTATAATTCGAAAAATGAAGGGACTTGTATGAAGAGAACCGTCGGTGCATTTCTGACCATAGCTCTTACTACCGTTAGTACTGTTGGTTGTTTCAATGATGACAAAGCTGCAAAACAGCTAGCACCTGAGGGCAGCAAGCCTACGAAATTTTCTATTTCCTACACAACGACTTCGAGCAGCGGATATTATTCACGATTTAGCGATTTGAGCCAGGAAAAGTGGGTACTTAAATTAGGAGAACTGACCAACACTTCTCTTGAAGTGAAGGTGATTGAGGAATCTAAGCTTCCTGTTATGCTAGCAGGCAGCAGCATTCCGGACGTTATCGGAAGCAACGGTACACCCACCAGTACAACGATGTCAAGCTCAGTTGAAGCGGGTGTTTTTATGCAGCTCGACGAGTTGTTGAAGCAGTATGCTCCTAATCTGTTGAAGCACGTGCCGAAGGCTGCATGGGAAGCCGTATCTTACAATGGGAAAATATACGGTATCCCCAATTATTTGACGGTCCCGTCCCGAAGAGCGACCTTTATCCGAACGGATTTGCTGGAGAAGGCAGACTTGAAGCCGCCGCAGACGGTGGATGAGTTTCTGGATGTGCTAAGGGCCTTTAAGAACATGGGAATCGAGCATCCTTATTTGATGCGGGAAAACTTGAAATATGCTGATCTCATTTTGGGAGCGTATGACGTACTTCCTTACCGGGATCAATTTGAGGTGGTCAACGGGGAAGTGTTGCCTAAATTTTTTGATGTAGAGCATATGGAGAAAGCGCTCCAGACCTATAAGACCATGCTGGATGAGGGGCTCATTGCCAAAGATTTCGCTGCAATTTCATCGGCGGACTTCTTGAGCTTCATTCGTTCCGGCAAAGCGGGAATGTGGTCTTCCAATGCTATAGGACTGATTGATTTCCGAACCTCCATCAAACAGGCGGCTCCTTCGGCCAAAGTAGACATTATCCCTTCTCCTAAGGGACCGGAAGGTACAAGCGGCTATTTTTACTATACCCCAGTCATCTCGGCTTTTTATATTAACAAAAACGTCAAACCGGAGACAGCGGCACGGATCGTTCAGTTTTTTGACTGGATGCAAACACCGGAGGCGGAGAAATTTTTCACTTTCGGCATTGAAGGGGATACTTACACCGTGGAGAATGGCAGGATCCACTATAAGCTCCCTCAAACGAAGGAAGCTGTTGAAGAAGAAGGGTGGCGAAGCGGTATGCTGTGGGGCGCTCATGACGCTACGGCTAACCGTTTGCGGCTTCAGCTCGATCAGAATGGCAGAGATACGCTGAATGCATTAGATAACATAGTCATGAAAGAGGGGCTTCCGGGTATCGGCTTTAATCCGGACTTGATTTCATTTTCCAAGTTTCAGGATCTTGCCCCCATGACGCAGGATGGCGCTCCGAAATTTATTATGGATCATATCATCAAGATGATTTATGGCAAAGAGCCTATCAGCGATTGGCCTAAGGTGATCGAGGAGTACAGACAAACAGGCGGAGATGAAATTATTAAAGAGGCAACGGAACGCTATAACCGACAAGAAGGAATCGTTAATCTGTACAAACCATGAGGTGTGCTCTTTTCGATACAAGGGAGAAAACGGCGTTGACGCGCTTTTGTACACGCAAAAGGATTATATAGAAGAGTTACTGTGCCGAAGCGTTTCGGTATCCCCCCACAGCTTGAGGGATTATGCTTATGGCCGGTGCAAAAGGAGCTGACTTCCATGCATTTGCTCATCGTTGATGATGAACCGATTATTCGTTTAGGATTGGTCAAAATGGCAGAGGTGTATGCGCCTTCCTTCGAAGGAATTAGAACCGCGGAGAACGGCTTGGATGCTTTGCAAAAAATACAAGCTTTGGAGCCGGACATTGTCCTGACGGATATTCGCATGCCCAAAATGGACGGCTTGGCGCTATGCCAAGCGATTCACAGCGATTATGCACATATCCAAACCGCTGTTATTTCCGGATATAACGATTTTGAGTATGCTCAAAAAGCGATGACTTATGGCGTGAAGCATTATTTACTAAAGCCACTGATGAAAACGGATCTGCATAGGGTGCTAAGTCAGCTTGTTCAGGAATCGACGACAGGCTACTTCTCCGTATCCCGCTATATTGAGTGGATTGATGCGATGGAGCAGTGTATTTGGTCGCTTCAGATGGATGAATTGACTCGGCTTACCGACTTGTGGAGGCAGTACTGTATATCAGCCAATTTGACTCTAGGCAAGTTAAAGGAGCTTTTGGAAGACTGTACGGCGATGTTGGTCAAACGGTTCCATGCCAGAGGTGTGTTAAAGGATTATGTGCACACAGACCTGCAGGACTCGAGCACCAAGTCGGCATTGGATTCTTTCGAGAACAGGCTTCGTCAAATGGCGGTCACCCTTCTTGCAAATCGTAAAGGGAATTTCAAAGACCCCATGGAGGAAGCCAAAGCGTACATAGATAGCAAACTTTCTGAAGATATATCGCTTGATCAGGTTGCGGCGATGATAGGTCTCACTCCCACTTATTTCAGTGCCTTATTCAAAAGAATGACTAACGAAACATTCGTTCGCTATCGGATTAACCGGCGTATGGAAAAGGCCAAAGAGCTTCTGTCCGTCCCACATATCCGAATTGTGGATGTGGCCGAATTAGTAGGCTATGAGGATTATCCGCATTTTACGAAAACATTCAAAAAAATCTTCGGCATCTCACCGTCTGAATTTCGAAATCAAATGGGGATCAAATGAAGCGTGGAAGTGTATATCGCAAGCTGTTTGTTTATTTTTTAGTTGTTATCGTTCTATCCTTATCGAGTGTGGGAATATTCTCCTACACCACTTCTTCTCAAGAGCTGGATGTGTTGGCTAAAAATCAAATGACACAAATTGTGGCTAATGCCGTGCATCATACGGACTTATACTTGCAAGCGTATGAACGCTCAATGGTTTCTTTACTAACCAACAGAGAAGTGAAACGATTCCTGGATTTGCCGCCCAAACCGGAATTTTATGAATTTTTTGAGTATCGCAAAACGATTAAGGAAGCGGGTGTCGATCCGGTATTTATCCGTAATCCGGAAATTGCTTCGATCTACATCATTAGCTTTAACGAGAATGCAGCGTATTATTTTTATGATGTGCCGGAGCAATCGTTCAGTCCAAATGAAATTCGTGAGCAATTAAGCTATTACCGTTCCCATACCAATGAGGACGGAAGCTTGAGTATATTGAACCACAGTATATTAAACGATACGCGTTTTCCTATGCTGACCCTTATCAGACAGATCAAAGGATTAACCTCATCATCGCCCAAAGGGATTCTGGCCATAGAGATGCGTGCGCCGGACCTGGCAGCCATGTGGAAGGGAATTGAGCTTGGACCAAACGGGTACTTTTTCATTATGGACGATAAAGGACAGATCGTATATCATCCACAGCGCGAAAAGGTGGGGGCCTTTGTTGATGGCAAATTGCAGCACAAGCTCAGCGATAACGAGTTGTCTTTGGTTGAAAATACCGAGGAAGGCGTTCGACGAATGTATATGTCACAGAAATCCGACTATTCAGGCTGGAATCTCGTTATTTCTATGCCTCTGGATGAGCTGCGCAAACCTGTATCCAAGATTCGCACGACGACGATCATCGTAGGCTTGTTCACACTGTGCATTGCCCTGCTTTTGGCCTATCGATTCGGCAAATCCATTACAGAGCCGATCCAAGTACTGAAGAATGGAATGCGTGAGACGGAAAAAGGTAACTGGTCCATTATTCCACTGCCTGAACGTTACGATGAAATGGTTGAGCTTATGATGCGTTACAACGTCATGGTTAACCGGCTGTCGGAAATGGTGGAAAGAGTATACCAAGTTGAATTGAAAAATCAGGAAATGCGCCTGGAACGGCAGCAAGCGGTGCTTCAATCTCTGCAACTGCAAATCAATCCGCATTTTATGTATAACACGTTGGAAATGATCGTATGTTACGCCTTTATTCGGGATTCGGAGGAAATATCCGAAATCGTTGAGTCACTTGCTTATATGCTGCGCTATTCCGTTCAGACGAATTTGGAGGAAATAACGATAGCCAATGAGCTCAAGCATGTCATGCATTATCTGGTGATTCTGCGGCACCGGATAGGGCGCGAGTTTGAAGTCGACGTTGCCGTACAACCGGATTATCTGCTGCACAATATGGTTCGGCTTACACTCCAGCCATTGGTTGAGAATGTGTTCCAGCATGCGTTCCCAGATGGCGTAGAGGACTACCATTTCATCCGGATCGACGCTGGAGAGACTGACGGAATGTTCTGGGTTAGCGTGGAGGATAATGGGATTGGCATTACTGGTGAGGCGCTAGCGCAACTCCAAGCTAAATTAAACGCAAACAGACTTGCGGATGAAGAGTCCGGCAGGAAGGGCGGCATTGGTATTATTAACGTGCATCGGCGTATTCAAATGGTGTTTGGTGAATCCTACGGATTAAAAATTGAAAGTGCGCCCGAGCAAGGGACGAAGCTGATCATGATGATGCCAGCCCTTGTCGATAATAATTGAGTAAGGCTCAAACGAGAGGAACAATTGGCTGCAGGCATAGCAGCATTCGTTCCTTTTGCTTTGAGGTAGCGGGTTTAAAAGGACTGCTAGCCTGCAAGTTAAATAATGAATATCCTGAAGTTAAATAAAGACTATCTCTTTGTCTTACACTTTCCTCATTTTATTAATCAGGTTAAATACGGGAGATTGCCTGGTACTTTCCTATCAGCGATACTACAATAGGATGAATATATTAAAGAGAATCATGAGAAAGCCGGCGCTTTTGTCACTTTCGCGTGATTAGGAGGAGACATCATGACTGTGTTTAATGTTTTGGAATACGGGGCCGTTGGTGACGGCTTAACTATGAATACGGATGCGATTCGCCATACTTTGGAAGCTTGCGAAGCGGCTGGCGGGGGGACGGTCTATTTCCCTGCGGGAACGTATTTAACGGGTGCCGTACATTTGAAAAGCAACATGACCGTCCATATCGATTCGGGAGCGAAGCTTCTGTTCTCGACAAATCCGGACGATTATCCTTTTGTTAAAACACGTTGGTCCGGTTATGAGTGTTACGGCTACTCCCCGTTGGTTTACGGAGTGGATTTAACGAATATATCGATTGTGGGCGGCGGCATCATTGACGGTCAAGGCGCTGCATGGTGGCAGCAATACCGCGAATGCAAGGCAGGACGTCGTCCTTCAAATGTTCGTGAGCTTCAACTGTTTGATCTGAACCGTCATCTCATGGACATTAAGAGCAATATTGTGGAATGGGAGACACAATTTTTGCGTCCGGCTCTCTTCCAATTATTCCGCTGTACGAATGTGCGGTTGGAAGGCATTACACTGCAAAATTCGCCGTTTTGGAACACGCATCTCGTCTACTGCGATAATGTGACTATTCACAGCGTCTTGATTCAGAATCCTTCAGATACGCCGAACGGAGACGGGCTCGATATCGATTCCTGCCGTTACGTTCGTATCTCCGACTGCCAATTTGACGTTGGTGACGACTGCTTGTGCTTGAAATCCGGTATCGATGAGGACGGAAGACGAATCGGTATTCCGACGGAAAATGTAACAATAACAAACTGTACTATGCGCGCAGGTCATGGAGGAGTCGTCTTAGGAAGCGAAACGGCTGGCGGAATCCGCCATGTGACGATATCCAACTGCGTCTTCATTGGCACGGACCGTGGCATTCGGTTCAAATCTAACCGGGCACGCGGAGGGACAATTGAGCATGTACAAGTAAATAACATTTTTATGAAGGGTGTCCTCTGCCCGATTGCTATTAACTCGTTCTATCGTTATGGAGTCGATCCTGCTAATCCTTCGATCTCGAGTCCTGAGCCTCAGCCGATCTCGGAATCCACTCCGGTATTCCGTCATATTCATCTGAGCCATATTACGGCAACGGAAGTGCTGGGAGCAGCAGGCTTCCTGTATGGACTCCCTGAAATGCCGATTGAAGATGTCGTTATGGATCATATTCATATCGAAATGACGACGGATCCGAATGAACAAGGCGGCGAGCCCGATATGGTGCGCGAGGAGCTTGTAATGGCAGGCAAGGGAATGTACTGCAAATATGTGCGCTCTCTTCAAATGCATCATGTACGTATCGAGACGAGAGAAGGCGCTGCTCTTACAATTGAGAATGGCGATGATATAGAATTAATGGGATTTGGAATGAAAAAACCGCATGTCGGCACGGCGGTCATTGAATTGAAGGATACGCTGGGAGCATTCATTCAAGGCGGTTCGGCAGCGAAGGGAACCGATGTGTATGCGCGAATCAGCGGAGCCAATACGCAGGATATCGTATTTACTGGCAACAGGCTGGATAAAGCAGTGCAGGAAATAATCGTGGATGCTGCGGTTCAAGGAACCGTTGTGGTAAAATAGGGTAAAAAAGCAGGTGATAGAATGAAAGTATTGGTTCTTGGAGGAACAGGAGTCATCAGCCGTTCGGTTGTTGAACATGCTCTAACGAAGGGGCATGAAGTTACCGTATTTAATAGAGGCAGCAAGAATCATTTGTTCGCAAGCGAAGTGAAGTTCATCGTCGGCGATAAATCCAATCGGGAGCAATTCCGCGACCTGATGAAGGAACAGCAATTCGATGCGGTAATCGATATGATTTCGTTCGATGCAGCGGATGCTGAGTTTACATTGGATGCGTTTAAGGGTCGTGTAGGACAGTTCATCTTTTGTTCTAGCAGCGCTGCTTATCAAAGGCCTTTTCGCACGATTCCGACTGTAGAAGATGCAGAGGAACTCTGCGACGACCCGTCATTTCCATATGCTTTCCATAAAGCAGAAATGGAACGCTATTTGCGTCAGGTGATCGCTCGCGGTGAGGAAGACATAACGATCATTCGTCCTTCGTTAACTTATGGTATCGGCTGCGCTAATCTAGGTGTACTTCGACAAAATGTCAATATTGTACACCGCATGCGAGCAGGTAAACCGCTTCTCATGTTCGGTGACGGAACGGTTCCGTGGAGCTTCAGCTTTGCTCCGGATGTGGCTAAGGCGTTCGTAGGAGCTGTCGGCAATAAGAAGATGATCGGTCAATCCTATCATGCGACAAGCGAAGAAGTGCATATATGGCAAGACCTGTATACGGAAATAGGCAAGCTGGTAGGCGTGGAGCCTAACATCGTTCATCTTAGCTCTGAGCTTCTGAAGGAAGCGAACCCGGCATTATTCGCTCATTTATATTATGAAAAATGCTACTCAGGCTTGTTCGATAACAGGAAGCTGAAAAGAGACTTGCCTGGCTATAAGGCTGATATTTCACTTTCCTCCGGCCTATCTATGCTGTTAGATTGGTATGAGCGGGAAGGTCATCAAGTCGATAAAGAGAAGGATTTCCTGGAGGACCAATTAACGGGGGCCTATGCGGAATTTTGCAAGCAATTGAAGGCTATGAATTTGTAGATTCATGTCAAAACGATTCCAAAAGCTGTTAAGTAAGCAGTCGGTTATGCGTTTGTTACCCAATCGCATAATCGTCTGTTTCTTATTATAATGGACTAAGGCTGCTTACCATAATACGTTAAACAGGAGGAGTATTTCATGCAATATCGGCAATTAGGGTCAACAGAATTATCGGTCAGTGAAATAAGCTTCGGCACTTGGGCTATCGGCGGATCATGGGGAAAGGTCGATGATAATGAATCCCTTCGTGCCTTATCGCGTGCTATGGAGGCCGGAGTGAATTTCTTCGATACGGCAGATGTATACGGCAGCGGGCACAGTGAGGAATTGCTTGCCAAAGCGACGAAAGGCAAGGAAGATACGATCCATATAGCGACCAAGTTTTGCAGAGTGGGTGATATTCACGATCCTTCCATCTATTCGGAAGCTTCAGTTCGCGCTTACTGTGAACAAAGCTTAAAAAGACTCCAAAGGGAACGCATCGATTTGTATCAGATTCATTGTCCGCCTATTTCCATCTTGCGTGATGGTTCCGTATTCGCCGTATTGGATAAGCTGCGCGATGAAGGGAAAATCCGTGAATATGGAGTCAGTGTCGAAACGGTTGAGGAAGGGCTGCTTTGCCTGCAGTATCCTAACGTCAAGGCGCTTCAGGTTATCTATAATATATTTAGACAAAAGCCGGAGAAGGAGCTTCTTCCACTGGCCAAAGAGAAGGGAGTCGGAATTTTGGTTCGCCTGCCTTTGGCAAGCGGTTTGTTAACCGGTAAATTTTCCGAGCAATCCCAGTTTGAAACAGACGACCATCGCAGCTATAACCGTAATGGAGAAAGCTTTAATGTCGGTGAGACTTTTGCGGGCTTGCCTTTCGAGAAAGGTGTTGCATTAAGCCGTCAGTTGAGCTGGATCGCGGAGGGCAAAGGGAATATGACCCGCGCGGCATTGCGATGGATTCTCGACAATCCGAATATTACCTGTGTCATTCCAGGCTTCAAAAACACGGCGCAAGTCGAGGACAACCTGGGAGTGTTAAGCACAACGCCATTTACTGAATCCGAGCAGTTGCGCCTGCAACAATTCTACGAACAGGAAGTTCATGAGCTTATCCGTGGGGCGTATTAATCAAAAGTGACTATATTCCGACAAATGCCGCTTTCTTCTTGCTGAAAGCGGTTTTTTATATTAATGTCATGGATGACTATTACGTTAAGAACAGGAAGGTGTCCAATGTTTAGAACTCCAATCGGTCGTTTGCGTGCCATTGGTATTTATGAGGGAATTTCATTTCTTGTGCTGCTTATCATTGCTATGCCTCTGAAATATTATGCGGACTTCCCGGCGCCAGTTAAATATATCGGGATGCTCCACGGGGTGCTGTTTATTCTTTATTTATTAGCTCTTGCCCATGTGACGCTTGTACATCGTTGGAATATCATTAAAGTGATCGGAGCCGTCCTCGCATCACTTCTTCCATTTGGAACCTTTGTCATGGATGCTAGACTGCGCAAGAGATATAATTAATTTGTAAAAAGGGAAGAACTGGTGCTGTATGGTGCCGGTTTTTTTTATTTGGACACTAAGATCTTAGCTTTATGCAAATACATATGAGCATTTTACATGTTAAACATCATTTTATTTTTTTATAATAGAAAGGATGCACATAAGAAGCAGCTAAGTTATATAGCTTTCATCAAAGGAAGGAGTCTCTTTATATGTCCCGTTTACTCAAAGACACGGATTCAATCCGTTCATCGTTATGGTATCAGCAGCCGGCTAGCAAGTGGCAGGAGGCTCTCCCGATTGGTAACGGCCGTTTGGGAGGCATGATTTTCGGAACGGTTGCCCAGGAAAAAATTCAATTAAATGAAGATACCGTCTGGTACGGTGGACCTAAAAAAGCGAACAGCCAAGACGCGATTCACCATGTGGATGAAATTCGCCGTTTATTGTTCGAAGGAAAACAGCAGGAGGCGGAGCATTTAAGCCGGATGGCGCTTATGTCCGCGCCTAAGTATTTGCATCCGTATCATCCATTGGGAGACCTGTTCTTTTACTTCTTGAATCATGACAAAAAAACAGAAGCTTATCACAGAGAGCTGGATCTGGATACGGCGACGGCTAGCGTTCGTTACCAAATAGACGGTTTTGAATATACGAGAGAGTATTTCAGCAGTGCGGTTGACCATGTAATGGCCATTCGTCTAAAGACGAATAAACCGGGTGGCCTTACGTTTGGCGTTCATTTTATGCGCCGGCCTTTTGATGGCGGAAGCAAAAGCATCAGCTCCGATACGATTATGATGGTAGGCGAATGCGGAAAGGACGGAGTACAGTTCCGTGCCGGCTTGAAAGCGATCGTAAGCGGAGGATCGGTTCGCACTATCGGAGATTTTCTCTCCGTTGACCAGGCTGATGAAGTAACACTGCTGCTGGCCGCTAATACGACATACCGCTACGATGATCCTGAGAAAGTATGTATGGAGCAATTGGAGCTGGCTGCGAGCAAATCCTATGAGCAGCTGAAGCAGGCACATATTGCTGATTATTCGGACAAGTACGGACGTGTTCGCTTGGAGCTTTCCGCTCCTGATAAGGCTGAGAAGCAGAAGCTGCCTACTGATGTTCGGTTGAAGCAGGTGCAAGAGGGGCAAGACGATCAAGGGCTCGTTCAATTGTTCTTTGATTTTGGCCGGTATTTGCTGTTGTCTTGCTCACGCCCGGGCAGTATTGCCGCGAACTTGCAAGGGATATGGAATGACAGCTACACCCCGCCTTGGGAATCGAAGTTTACGATTAACATTAACACGGAAATGAACTACTGGCCTGCCGAGCTGTGTAACCTCGCTGAATGTCATGAGCCGCTGTTCGATCTCATCGAGAAGATGCTGCCGAACGGCCGAGTGACGGCTCGTGAAGTGTACGGCTGCAACGGCTTCGTAGCACACCATAACACCAATTTATGGGGCGATACACATGTCGAGGGGATTCTGGTGTCTTCCTCGATTTGGCCAATGGGTGCCGCATGGCTGTCCCTTCATTTGTGGGAACATTATCGCTTCGGATTGGATCAAAGCTTTTTGTCCAATCGTGCATATCCGATCATGAAGGAAGCAGCACAGTTTTTGCTTGAGTATATGGTTGAAGACGATAAGGGACGCCTTGTAACGGGACCTTCCATGTCACCTGAAAATAAATTCATTTTGCCTGACGGTACGACAGGCAACGTATGTATGGGTCCTGCCATGGATATGCAGATCGTCCATACGCTGTTTACAGCTTGCACAGACGCAGCCGGAATTCTTGGCTGCGACGAAGAATTCCGTCAGCAGTTGGAATCGGCTCTGGACCGTATTCCTAAACCGACTATCGGCAAGTACGGCCAAGTGATGGAATGGCTGGAAGACTACGAGGAGTATGATCCGGGCCACCGTCACATTTCCCAGCTATTCGCGCTTCATCCGGGTGAGATGATTCATGCACGTCGTACGCCTGAGCTGGCACTGGCTGCTAAGCGCACGCTCGAGCGGAGACTTTCTCATGGCGGAGGACATACCGGCTGGAGCCGTGCATGGATTATTAACTTCTGGGCAAGATTGTGCGAGGGAGATACGGCTTACGAGAATGTTAAGGCATTGCTGGCCAAGTCAACCTATCCGAACATGTTTGATGCGCATCCACCGTTCCAAATTGACGGCAATTTCGGCGGTACCGCCGGTATCGTGGAAATGCTGCTCCAATCGCATAGCGACGAGCTTGCTCTGCTGCCGGCGCTGCCGAAGGCTTGGCAGGATGGTAAGGTTAGCGGGTTGCGCGCTAGAGGCGGAATTGAAGTTGACCTGGAGTGGAAGCAAGGAGTGTTGTCCAAAGCAGTGCTGCGAGCAAGCCATAGCAGCGTCATTTCGATCTATGCTGCGGCTCCGCTTCAAGTACAAAGTGAAGGTCAAGCAGTCTCTGCAAACTATGAAGGCGACCTTCTGAAATTATCGGTAGAAGCGGGAGTTTCCTACGTACTTACAGCGAACGTTTAGTCATTAAATCTTACCTGTCGGACCCTAAATGGGGCTTGGCAGGTTTTTATTTTACTTTTGAAATGATAGACAAAAAGTCTTGAACATATCCTGAACATTGGAAGAGAAAGGCAGGAGTTTTGACGGATTGTGTCGAAGTGGATTGCATGCAGGGTAAACCAAAGGAGGCATATATATGCAGTATTCTATTTATCAATCCGTTAAAATTGTTGATATGAGCGACGAAATTATGTCGGAAGTCCTGTTCCATCATGGTGAGCATGAACTGGTTGCTTTGGCTGTAGGTTCTTCGGTTATTACTCATCAATTGGGTCTTCGCCAGTTCGAAGTGGTATACGATAAGAGGGAAGGCAAGCAGCAGCGCGTCAATATTGTCGATATTGAAACGGATCTAATGGCAACTCCTGCGGCGACCCGCGTTTATTTGGAGCCTGTAACGTTAATTATCGGACAGCATGACGTAGGGCAAATCTTTTAGAGTGTGAGATCATTTTTTGAGATCAGGTTGTGTTTGGCATCAGGTGCAAAAATCAGCTATGATGATATGTGCAAGAGGATCGTGATGGATTTGCCATATCGGAGGTGGAAAATAATATGAATTCACGTTTTGTGGTGATCGGGAGCATTTGTGCGTTTTTGTCGGTTGCGCTCGGAGCCTTCGGAGCTCATATGCTAAAGACGAAAATAGGAGCTGACATGCTGGCGGTTTATGAGACCGGTGTTCAATATCAAATGATGCACTCCTTGGGGCTCATCGCAATAGGGATGATCGCTGCTCTATTGCCGAATAACAAGCATCTGACCAGAGCGGGATGGGCGTTGCTGATCGGGATTGTGTTGTTTTCAGGCAGTTTATATCTGCTTGCCGTTACAGGAATCAAGCCGCTTGGCGCGATTACTCCATTCGGCGGCGTAGCATTTTTATTCGGTTGGCTGTCGCTGATGCTGGCGGCGTTGCAGTATAAGAAGCAGTAAGGTTCGCATAAAGAGGAATTCGGCTGAGAACAGCCGGATTTCTTTTTTTATAAAAAAGCAGCCTATATTAGGCTGCCTGATGGGTCATATATTTACTTTATAGTTTAATTCAAGCTCATCGCCGGGCAGGCCGCGGATCCCCCAGTTATGCTTGGGTGTTTCGAACAGTGTAATTTCCACGTCTTGGGGTGAGATGCCGAATGATTCGTGCATTCTTTGGAAAAGAAGCTGTATCAGTTTCTTTTTGGCTTCTACCGTTCTGCCTTCAAACATACTAATTTCAATTATGGTATAAGCTTCTGACCGCCCGTTGGCAAATAGGAAGTCTTCGGCTTCCATTGGAAAGAAACGATGAAATCGTTTGTCAGGAGGATACTGAAACGCGTCTACGACGCAGGAGTGAATGACCTCCGAAAGCTTTTCCTTAATAGGATTCAAGTGCTCTTTTAACCCGTAGATCTTTATTTGTGCCATGGCTCAGCTCACCTTCCTAATCTCTTCTATTCTCGACTTGTAATTCATTATAAACATTTCCATTAAAGCTGTCATTAACCTAAGTCTAACGAACTAGTTTGGGCAAGATAAGTATCGTTATGATGATGAAGATGAGACTTTTTGAGTATGAATCGTCATAATAAGGCGAAATGTGCACTTTTTATTGTTGATGTGCAGGAAAATCGTACCTGAATGTAGAAATAATTTGTAAATCTCATTGTCGAAAAATCCGTGCAAAGGAGGGGCAATGATGGGGTATAGAACAGGCTTTTTATCGGCTTTGAATAACAAAGGGCTTATGTCTCTTGTAGGCGTACATGTATTGCTCTCCATCTGTGCCGCATGGTGGGTCGATCGTCCTATTATATGGGGCGTGCTCGCTCTGTGCAACCTTGTTGTTGTCCTTCTGCTTTATCGCATTGCTCGACTAAGGTCCCCCATGCCTTTACCGACTTCAAGCATGACCTCAACAGGCGGGACCATAAAGGATAACGAGAAGGTATTCGAATCGCTGTTCGAGTACAATCCCAATGTGGTCTGTTTGATGGATAAGGAAGGTATGATCGTTAAGGTTAACGGAAATACGGAGCAGTTGCTTGGCTACACCAAGAATATGTTAGAAGGCAAGCCCTTTTGGCAGTTTCTATCGGAAGAGAGCCTGCATAAGACGAAGGACGTTCTTGAACAAGTTCGGCAAGGGGTGCCTCAAACATTCCGGACGGGAATCATTCATAAAGACGGCTATCGGCTCGACTTCGATACTACGGCAGCACCGGTCAAGGAAGGGGACTCATTAAGCGGAGTGATCGTAATCGGTCAAGACATCACAGCGACCAAACGGACGGAAGAGCGTATTCGTTACATGGCATACTATGATGATATGACGGGTCTGCCTAACCGAAGAATGCTCAATACCCAGCTGAATGAAGCTATCGCCTCGGCTAAGCTGCACCAGCATTTGCTTGCTGTTTTTTATGTAGATATTGATCGTTTCAAAATAGTTAATGACTGCTTCGGTCACGATTATGGAGATATGCTGCTTCTGCAATTGGCTGAGCGTTTTTCCCGATGCATTTCGGAGAACGACTATTTGGCAAGGACTGAGGGCGATGAATTTGCTTTCATGTTCACGGATCTAGGACATCCTGACGAAGTTCATCAGATTGCTATGCGTATATTCGAGGTGCTTGTGGAGCCTTTCTTGCTGGAACAGTACCAAGTGCACGTAACGGCTAGTATCGGTGTCGCGGTCTTGTCCGAAGAGGAGGACGATGCCGATTCGCTGACGAAATGCGCGGATATCGCTTTAACCCGGGCAAAGGATAAGGGCAAAAACAATGTCCAAGTGTTCCATTCCGCGATGAAATCCGTTTCCTTGAAAAGGTTGACTCTTGAAAGTGAATTAAGAAAAGCGCTAAATCATAACGAATTCGAATTGAAATATCAGCCGCAGATGGATATTAAAACAGGAGCTATTGTTGGCTTCGAAGCATTAATCCGATGGAATCATCCTGAGAAAGGGCTCATCCCTCCTATGGATTTTATCCCTTTTACGGAGGAAAGCGGGATGATTATCCCGATCGGCGAGTGGGTACTGCAGGAAGCATGCAGACAAAATAAGATGTGGCAAAATCAAGGTCTTGCGCATGTTCCGGTATCTGTGAACCTCTCAACGCGTCAGTTTCTGCAACACAACCTGCGGGATAAGGTGGCCGAGGTACTCAGCAGCACTGGACTCGATCCTGCATACCTGGAGCTTGAAATTACGGAAAGCAGCACGATGGACGTCGATTATGCCACTGGGTTACTATTAGAGCTGAAGTCTCTGGGTGTCAAAATCAGTATCGATGATTTCGGGACCGGGTACAGTTCTCTGTCTTATCTGAAACGATTTCCGATCGATAAGCTGAAGATAGACCAGTCCTTTGTGCGTGATATTATGACGGATCCGAACGATGCAGCTATTGTGGCATCTATTATTTCGATGACGCGTCATATGAATTTGAAAGTTATTGCGGAAGGTGTGGAGACAGAGGAACAGCTAGGCTTCTTACATCATAATCATTGCAATGAAATTCAGGGCTATTGGTTCAGTCCTCCATTGAGTGCTACACAGGCGGAGGAATTGCTCTTCGGCCATGAGCAGGCGGCAGCTGCAAATAGGCCAAAATAATGAAAGAAAGCGGGCATAGGGGTCTTCCCTTTGCCCGCTTTTTTCGTCACGAATTAAGAGTGTTCACGTTAACATAGATGCAAGGATGGCGAAGAAAGCTGTCTATTGGCGATAAAGCTTACTTTAAAACGCTTTCTTATTGCTATGTTAACTGACAGAGAAATCATCGATTTCATTAATTTTAAATAAGTAGACTTGCTTTTCATCAACATGGTACACCGAAACATTTTCGGTGGGCGGGTCGAAATTAAGTATACGACAGGGGATGTTGAGCTTGATGCCCTTTCCCTTTACGATAGTAAGTCTGACCAGAGAATTGTTTTGCTTAAATTGCTGGAGCTGATCCCAGATCGCTTGATGAGGATCCTCCTTGGGAGACATGCTTTGTTCTTTTGGATTAACAGGGGATTGCTTTTTTACCTGTACAGCTTCGGCCGGCTTTTCCTTGGATTTGCTGATCGTTTCGTGCAAGGCTTTTTCGATAATCTTACCTAATTCAACCCCTTCTTTGATCTGGTAATCTTTGATGTCCTCTCCATTTAGCAAGTGAAGCAGCTTCTCCAGAGCACGCCCATTGGTCTCGTCTTCGATGAGAATGTCTACGTTAAAAAGGAATCTGCGTTTGCCGATTCGGCTTTGATCCGACTCCATGGATGCCCCTCCTTTAGACCTATAACAAACTAACTATACCATTTTTTGAGTATTGAAAATAGCGATATTTTAAAACAAAATCATATTTTGATGAAATATGACAAGAGGAGTTGCATAGAGACTCACGCGTTGATGGGTAGGCACATATAATAACCTACAGCTGAATGAGAAGGAGTTGCTGAAGATGATGCGCATGGAACCCGTTTCACTAGACGGCTTCACCGCATTGGCGATTGAGGTCAAGCTTCCTAAAACGACCTTATTGGCCGTGACGACCGACAAAGGGTATATAATGTGTGGAGCTTTAGACGTTGGGCTGCTAAATGAGCGGCTGAAGGACCGTCGTATTATAGCTGCGAGGGCGACTGGAGTACGTACGATCGAGGAACTGCTGAACGCCCCGCTCGAATCGGTGACGTATGAAGCGGAGGAGCTCGGAATCGTCCCAGGCATGATAGGAAGAGAAGCTATTCTAAGGATGAAATAGATACTGAAGAGGTATAGTATAGGCAGGCAGCTTGATCCATCGATCGGCTGCTTTTTTAGTGCATCGGATTACCATTGCGCAATCAACGAACTCTCTTAACCTGCTCAAGGACAATTGGTTTAAGTATAGCCTGAACGTTGTATAATAGGAGGGCAGCATACATAAGAAGCAGGGAGCTAGCTTATGTTTCACTTAATGATCGATATGCTCGAGAGAGTCGGGTTTCTTATTGCAGCCGCCTTCGTCTTCTCGCGAAGCAAGTGGATGAGAAGCTACATGAGTTACCAAGGAGATAGACGCAATCATTGGCGTTTTCTTGTTTTTTTCAGCTTGTATTCGATTCTCGGCACTTATTCTGGAGTAGAAGTTTCCCAATACGCGTATCGGCCAGCGCCATGGATCGAGAGTGTATCTCCCACCGCGGCCATTGCCAACTCTCGTACGGTAGGAGTTATCATCGCTGGATTGCTTGGAGGCGTAAAGAGCGGCTTGATTGTCGGGGCCGTGGCGGGCCTTCACCGCTTGTCATTGGGAGGCTTTGTTGCGGTAGCTTGTGCGCTGGCACCTGTGCTGCAAGGCTTATTGGGAGGCTTATGCCGTAATGCATTGAAAAAAAGGTTTCGCAACATGTCCTCGGTTACCTTGGCATTTGTTGTCGGTATCGTCGGTGAGTCGCTCCAGATGACACTTATTTTGTTGTTGTCGAAGCCTTGGGATGAAGCTTTCGGCTTGGTAGCGCTGATCGGGATTCCACAAACGATTGCCAACAGCACGGGTGTGGCTATGTTCTTCATGGTGTATAACACCATCGAAAGCGAAGAAGACCGTATCGGTAACGAGCATGCCCGGAAGGCGCTTCATATTGCAGATATGACAATGCCGCTTTGGAAGATGGATCTCGCTGATGCGATTCGTGCTATTACGGCGACACTTCATGAGGAGACGCTGGCAGTGGGCGCTTTTTTCTATAAAAATGGAAAAGAGCAGGTGATGGAGGGCAGGAAAACCCCGTACTGGATTGACTTGCCTATAGAAACACAGATGAACAAGCAGATCGGGCACTTTCGTCTGTTCTATCTGAGGCAGCAGGACGACAGCCCTTCCCGTCGAAGAATGCTCAACTCACTCGCACAGCTTTTGTCGCAGCAGTATACGTTTGTGGAGGCTGAGCGCCATTCACAACTGCTTGCGGATGCAGAGATTCGTTCTTTGCAGGCTCAAATGAGCCCTCATTTCATGTTCAATGTATTGAATACGGTCAAATCTTTTATCCGTACGAAGCCGGAGGATGCAAGACAATTGGTGATGCATTTGTCCAAATGGATGAGAAACAATATGAATAATAGCAGCAAAACGCTAGTTCCTATCCGCGATGAGCTGGAGATGGTGACCGCTTATTTAACGCTTACTAAAGCTAGGCTGGGTGACCAGCTGCATTTTGTGACGGATATAGACGAGCAGGTACTGGATAAGCAGATTCCGCCTTTTTCGATTCAGCCGCTGGTGGAGAACGCTCTTGTCCATGGTTTGAAGAATTCCAATCGAGCTGGCGTCCTCAAGCTATCCATTAAGCAGGAGATGGAAGGAGACGAGCCCGGTATCCGAATTTCGGTTGAAGATAACGGGGTAGGGATGCAGACCCTTCAACAGCAGCAGGAGGAGCATGTTGGAATAGCTCTGAACAATATAGAACAAAGGCTGAGGTATCACTATGGAGCGGAGCAAGCGCTGGAAATTGAAAGCAAGCGGAACGAAGGGACAAAAATTAGCTTCAAGGTAAGGAGACAACCATGGGATGGACTATAGTTATTGCCGATGATGAAGCGCCGGCCAGAGAGGAATTGGCCTACTTGATTGAGCAGGTAAATGATGTGGATACCGTTATTCAAGCCGTCGGAGGCATGGATGCGATCAAAAAAGTAAAGGATTGCACGCCAGACCTTCTCTTTCTCGATATGGAAATGCCTGATTTGAACGGACTTCAGGTGGCTCAGGTGATAGCTGAGCTGAATCCTCAGGTCAAAATTGTTTTCTCTACCGCTTATGATCAATATGCCGTCGAAGCGTTCAAGCTGCGTGCGTTTCATTATATTCTGAAGCCCTATGATGATAATGACGTAAGCAACGTATTCAAGGAGCTTCAGCGGGTCGATCAAGGCAAGACAGTTAAAGTTCAAACGGAAACGATGCGTCCTGCGCAAATGGCTTGCGTTAAGCTTGCTTTGGAGGTCGAAGGAGGAATTAAGTATGTATCACCGAGAGATGTCGTATACATAAGCAAGGAAGGAAAGCATGTCCTCGTTCACACGAAGGATAAAGCGTATGACGCGGCCTACACGCTGCAGGACTTGGAGGAAAAGCTAACTCCTTACGGATTTTTTCGCTGTCACAAAAGCTATCTAATCCATATGGAAGCGATAGTCGAATTGAAGTCTTGGGTGAACGGAGCCTACAACGTTATAATGAGCGATTCGCAGCAAAGCATGGTTCCTGTAAGCCGCAACTATGTTAAGGACCTGCGCTTGAAGCTTGAAATTTAACATCTTGAACACGCTTTTGGACATGATGCGTCATAGCGGTATTCATGGGGTATTAATCGAGATATACTACTTGCAAGCGTTATCATGTTCAACTTGTTCAAATATTTGTTAGATTACGGAGGGGTTTCATTATGGCTAGAGGCATTAAATCGATTGTAATATGGGGTCTTATTTCTGTACTTGGGGCATTCGGCTTTGCCATGCTCGCTTTAAACAGAGGAGAATCGATCAATGCCATTTGGCTCGTTGTGGCAGCAGTTGCATTTTATGCGGTGGCCTATCGCTTCTATAGCAAGTTTCTTGCCAATAAAGTGTTCGGGCTGGACGATAATCGGAGGACGCCGGCCGAAATAAAAAATGACGGTAAAGACTTCGTACCGACGAATAAATGGGTACTCTTTGGTCACCATTTTGCCGCTATAGCGGGTGCAGGCCCGCTTGTTGGTCCGGTATTGGCAGCACAGATGGGGTATTTGCCGGGAACACTGTGGATTATAGTCGGGGTTATTCTTGGTGGAGCCGTCCAGGACTTTGTCATCTTATTTGCGTCGACAAGACGCAATGGGAAGTCGCTTGGCGAGATGATTAAGGACGAGCTTGGCTCTGTAACCGGGATCATCGCGATGGTCGGGATTCTTGGGATTATGGTTATTTTGCTGGCGGTCCTTGCATTAGTTGTCGTTAAAGCATTGATCGGCAGCCCTTGGGGCATGTTTACAATAGCAGCTACGATTCCTATTGCGATTCTTATGGGGCTCTACATGCGATATATTCGTCCGGGCCGCGTAGTGGAAGCGTCTATAATGGGTGTTATTTTGCTGTTGGCTTCGCTTATCGCAGGTAAATATGTAGCGGAGAGCCCAGCATTATCCGCTATGTTCAGCTTCAGCGGGGAAACGATAGCTCTCATGATGATTGCTTATGGCTTTATTGCATCCGCAATGCCTGTATGGCTGCTGCTGGCGCCTCGCGATTACTTGAGCACATTCTTGAAGATCGGTACGATAGCTGGCTTGGCAGTCGGAATTCTGATCGTTATGCCTGATCTTGCCATGCCGGCTACAACGAAGTTTTTGGATGGAACCGGGCCCGTTTTTTCCGGTAACCTGTTTCCTTTTCTATTTATCACAATAGCCTGTGGAGCTGTTTCAGGGTTTCATGCGTTGGTTTCTTCCGGTACGACACCGAAAATGCTGGAGCGAGAATCGCATGCCCGCCCGATCGGTTACGGCGCCATGCTGACGGAATCGTTCGTAGCTATTATGGCACTGATTGCAGCTTGCGTCATTACACCAGGCACTTATTTCGCTATTAACAGCCCGGCAGCAGCTATCGGAACGGACGCAGTGAAGGCTGCAGCAACCATTAGCTCGTGGGGCTTTACGATCACACCTGACGACTTGACCAATATGGCCAAGGACGTGGGGGAAAGCACGATTATATCCCGTACGGGCGGTGCTCCTACGTTCGCCATTGGGATGTCGCACATTTTATCGAATGTCATTGGCGGCAAGGCGTTGATGGCTTTCTGGTATCACTTCGCGATCTTGTTCGAAGCATTATTCATCTTAACGACGATCGATGCAGGAACCAGGGTAGGACGATTTATGATTCAGGAAATACTTGGTAGTGTCGTTAAGCCTTTAGGCAATACGGAATCGATGGTAGGCAATGTGGTAGCGACAGCTATTTGCGTAGCTGGTTGGGGTTACTTCTTGTACCAAGGGGTTATTGATCCTCTAGGAGGCATCAATTCGCTGTGGGCGTTGTTCGGTATCGCCAACCAAATGCTGGCTGGAATGGCCCTGCTGCTCGGAACCACAATCTTGTTTAAAATGGGTAAGAAGAAATATGCATGGGTTACCCTATTGCCTACGGCCTGGCTGTTAATCGTTACTTTAACCGCAGGGTGGCAAAAGCTGTTCCACAAGGCAACCAATATTGGGTTCTTGTCTCACGCCCAGATGTACAAGAATGCGCTAGTTAACGGCAAGCTGATGGCGCCTGCCAAGAATCCTGCACAAATGCAGCAAATCATTACAAGCGATTATTTGGATGCGGTGTTATGCGGTCTGTTCATGCTTATTGTGATTGCCGTGTTGATCTCCTCCATTCGCGTATGGTTCCGGGTACTGAACAATAAACCGGCTCCGCTGGTGGAAGCGCCATACGAGGAACGGGGCGGCAAACCAAATCGGGAGGTGCCTAAATATGTTTGATGCTGTGAAGGAAGTGCTCAAATACCGGAATCAGTTTCTTGATTTGCTTATTGGGATGCCCAATTATGAACGGTATGTTGAGCATATGAAGGAGCAGCATCCTGACGAGCCTATACAAACGAGAGAGCAGTTTTTCCGTGAAGCGCAGGATGCGCGCTATAATGCCAAAGGTGGTAAAATATCTCGCTGCTGCTAAACGGCAGACTTGGCTATAGACAGATGATACCCGCAACCTTCTATGTGAAGGTTGCGGGTATTTTTTTCCATAACGGTGGGAATTTCACTTTTTCTCGAAGGTATAGTAGGTATACGGAATGGAGGCGTCGTCCACATGCTGATCGTAAGTAATGTTGAAATGCTCCGGATCGAACGGCGGGAAATAAATATTGCCTGCAATCTCCGCATCAACAACCGTCAAATAGATTTTGTCAGCCAACGGCATGGCTTCAGCATAGATCTGTCCGCCGCCAGCCACGAGCACCTCTTCTTCAAGCTGTACTAAACGGAGCGCCTCTTCCAAGGAAGATACGGTTGTGCAATGATCGAGCTCTATCTGCTTTGTTTTGGAAATGACGATGGTGTTACGCCCAGGCAAGGGCTTGCCGATAGATTCGTAGGTTACTCTGCCCATAATGATGGTTTTGCCCAGCGTTAGGTCCCTAAATCGTTTTTGTTCACCGGGAATGTTCCACGGAATGTCTGCGTCGCTGCCGATTACACGATTTTTCGCCATGGCTGCAATTAATGAAAGGATCATCTGTTCCACCTCGGATTTTTACAGGGATATCATAAATAATAACATACAAATGAAATGGGTAATGCTGTAAAATGATAGAGTTATTGGAGTAAGGTTTCATTACTAGAGGAGGTAGTTGAGTTCATGCTAATTGAAAGCGTTATCAAGTCTGGAAGCTCCATCATTCGATTATTGGATGGAACCATTGCGTCGGAAAGTGAGGCGCGTATGGAGAAGGAATGGCAGGGAGGCCGACTGCAGGCTAAGGTTATCAATACATCGAATAAACCGCTTAAAATTCAAGAGGCGGTTCTGTTTGCCGGCGAACTCCCATTGAAACCCGAAACGCCTTTTTATGGAGAAGGGTTCATGATGCTGTGCCAATATGAAGGGACGTTGGCTTCGCCGCAATTAATCGGGGCTTATGGGACCGATTGGGACTTTTTTAGACTACCGAAGACCAAATATAACGAAAACTTATGGACGGTGTACAACCTCATTCAGTTATCGCCGCAACAGCAAGATCATGTATTGATGGCATTTACTTCTTGCAATCGTTTTGTCGGAGAATTCCGATTCAAGGACAGCTATATGGAAATTGTAATGGACACGGAAGGGATGACTCTGGAGCCGGGGCAATCATGGGAGCTGGAGTCGTTTTTGATCACTAGAGGCTCTAACCCACATCAGCTCTACGATCATTTAGTGGAAAGCATCCAAGAGAATCACCCAAGGATGGAGTATCACGAAATCCCAAGCGGTTGGTGCTCCTATTACTGCTTGCGGCCGATGACCGCACAAGGGCTGTACGAGAATGCGCGAGGTATTGCCGAGCGTATTCCGGAGCTGAAACGGATTCAAATTGATGGAGGCTATGAAGCACATAATGGAGATTGGCTGATTCCAAGACCTTCGTTAGGTGCTGATATGAAAACGATCTGTGATGGCATCCGGGCGGAAGGGGTGGAAGCGGCGGGTTATATTTCCCCCTTTATTATCAGCACGGAATCGAATCTGTTCAAGGAGCATCCCGACTGGCTCGTACATGATGAACAGGGGAATCCTATTAACGAAATAGGACGAAAACGCGAGTGGTACATGCTGGATGGAACCCATCCTGAAGCGCAAAATTATTTGCGGCATATTTCCCGGGTTATGCATGACGAATGGGGAATACGCTATTTCAAGCTAGATTTCCTGGCTTACGGCTGCTTGCCGGGAGGCGTTCGTTATGACTCGAATGCAACAAGGGTGGAAGCCTTCCGGTTAGGTATTAAAGCAATAGTCGATGAGGTCGGAAGTGACAGCTTCGTGCTTGGCTGCAACGCGCCGTTCTGGCCGATTCTCGGACTGATTCATGGAAATCGGGTGACGAATGACATTTTCAGAGACTGGAAGCATGTTTCTGACAATGCAAGAGAGCTGTTTTACCGCAATTGGCAGCATGACACGTTATGGTTTAACGATCCGGATGTTATCGTTCTGGAGAGCCTAGATTTGAGCAGCAGAAAAAACGGTGAAATCGTTGTCAAGAAATCGACACTCACAGAGCCCGAGTTCGAATTTCACAAAGCATTCATCGCGGCTTCAGGTGGAATGATTCTAAGCGGAGATTTGCTGTATCAGCTGCCAGATAAAAATATTCAGGTGCTGCAAAAGCTGATTGCAGATACTGGTAAGGCCGCCCGTTTCGACGACACGACGTTTACGGTGGGCAGAATCCAGCATGAGGATCGTCAAATGCTATGCCTGTTCAACTGGGACGATGAAGAGAAAGAGTTGAATGTTCCGCTCGAAGGCACGCATCGAGTAACCGATTATTGGAGTGATGAAGACCTTGGCGAGTACAGCGGTGAGCTTCAAGTTCGAATGGATTCGCATGGGGGAAGAGTGCTAGTGTGCACGCCCGTTTAAATTAAACAGAAGGGCCTTCCAACAAGGTGGAGGGCCCTTTCTTCAAAGCAACAGTTATTTTTTCATATCGGCTACGGCTTTGGTCACGCCTTCTTCTACTTCGCGGAATGCGGTATTGATGTCCTTCTTGCCTTGCGCCATTGGGATAAGAGGAGCGCGGTACGCTTTCTCGGCTTCGGCATCATACAAGGTTTTGGGGGAAATCGGAGCAAACTGATTATAAAATACCGACTTCAAATTTTTGTCCTTGGCATATCCGGATTGCCCGAAAACGTTCTGGACATTTTTATCAGTTAGGACGGTCATAATGCCCTTCTTGGACAGCTCGGTCTGAAATTCCAAAGAGATCAAATATTTAATGACCTCCATGGCTTGTTCTTTGTACTTGCTCGTGTTCGTAATGCTGAAGTAAGTAGGATAAGATTGCGACCCTATACCAGGCAGCTCCTTGAAGGTCGGGTAAGAGACCATGTCCCAGTTGAGACTAGATAAATCCTTTTGCGCGAACAAATAAGATTGATAGCCATACATGGCAACCGTTTGATCTTTCCAGAACATCGTGTCTGCCTCCGGCAGCAGCTGTCTGCTTTCGATGCTGGCTTGGAAGCCATCAAGCTGCGCAGGCCTTAGGATGGCTGACTCGTAAATGGTTTTCCAGCGGGGATCGGTGATCGTTGCCTTTTCTGTCTTCGGGTCCACATAGGGAAGAGAGAAGGAATTCATACGGAAATAATGAATGTTGGACATGCCGAAGCCAAGGTAAGCTTTACCGTTGTCGGTCCGCGTTAGCTTCTTATTAAGCTCAACCACATCGTCCCAGGTCATGCCATCTTTAGGATAGGGAACTCCGAAGCGATCAAATATATCTTTGTTGTAAAAGAGCGCCATATTGTTGTTGGATACAGGGAGTCCATATAATTTGCCGTTCGAAATCATCTTCATTGCCTCAATAGTTGTGGGCTCGAATCGACTTAAGTCCACATTGTTCTTCTGGATGAGCGGGGTCATATCATATTCCAGCTTGTATTTGAGCAATCCGCTGACGAATTGTCCGACGGATTCCCAGTAAATATCAATGGGGGCGTTGGCAGCCATCAGCTCGTCGAGTGTTTGGCCCTTCGTTTTTTGTAAATAAGTAATTTTATATTGAGGGAATTTTTTGCGGATAGCATTTCCGAACCGATCGTCGAAGCTTTCCACGGGGTCGCCGCTGTTGGAATAGAACACTAGCTCGGCAGGTTGGCTCAAATCTACACTAGATTCCACGGTCTTAGCAGGTTTTTGTTCATTGGAGCAACCTATAAGCCAGCTTGTCAGGACCAAGCAGCCAGCCATCATGATTTTTGCTTTTGCATGCATAATCTCACCTCTACTCATATTTTAAAAGCAAGTCTTTTAATGAAAAGGCTTTCAGTTTAAACTCATCTTAATGCAATCCTTGGTTATTTTCTTGCCATAATATTGCTTGAAAGTCGTATTCTTCACCTATATTGCGAATGATGACTTTTGTGAGAAAGGGGGAAGTCAATGCAAGAGTACACATTGTTCCAATACAACAATGCACGTCGCACACTACATTTCAGCCACCTGCTGCGCAAGCATCCTTACGATCAGAAAAAAAGCCATGTTCATGAGAAGCATTATGAAATTTATTATTTACTGTCTGGGGAACGTAACTATTTCATACAAGACCGAGTCGTGGCAGCTCAAAAAGGGGATCTCGTCATTATCAATAAGAATGAGCTGCATCATACGGCAGATCTGGGTGAGCCTGGACACGAGCGGCTCCTTATTAATTTCACGGATGAATTTATTAGCTTGCCGAAGGAGGATGAGGATAGTCCTGCAGTTTTGCCTTTTCCTTGCGGTTCTGGGGTGCTGAAGCTGAGCAGGGACGATCAAGCTATCGTAAAGAGTCTCATGTACAAAATGATGAACGAATTAAAGAAGGGTCCGAAAGGCTATTCGATGTTTGTCCGAGCGCTGTTGAGCGAGCTGCTGCTCCTGATATGCCGATGGGGTGTCCAAAATGAGAGCGAATCGGATTCATCCAAACCGCTCCATGGAAAGATCACGCAGGTAGCCCGTTATTTAATGAAAAATTACAAAGAAGACATTACGATTGCGATGCTTTCCGAGCAGTTTTATATAAGTCCTTATTATTTGTGTCGTATGTTCAAAAAGCTGACGGGGGTTGGCATCGTGGAATATGTCCAGATGGCTCGAGTGAAGGAGTCGCAGCGGCTGCTGGCGGAGACAGATGAGAAGATTATTGCTATTGCAGGAGCGGTTGGCTACGATCATGTAGGACATTTCAACCGGGTTTTTAAAAAGATTGCCTTTATAACTCCGCTTCAATACCGGAAAAAGATTAGAGCAAATAAGTAGAACGGCTTCTGAAAACCGTTCTGCAAATCATACTTCAAATCTGGTGTTGCGGATAGAATGAGAAGGGGAAGGAAACCCTATGCAGAAAATGGAATTAAGGAGTAATTGGACAATGACTTTGCATAGAGAGACCACTGCAGGCAGCCTGCCGCAATTTCCCGGCTCCTACTGGCTGCGCTCAACGAATATCCCCCAGTTCCCCAAGTTGACCGATAATTTACAGGCTGATGTTGCGGTAATCGGTGGGGGGATAACCGGTATTACCACTGCCTATCTATTGGCTAAACGAGGCATGAAGGTCGTCGTTCTGAATGCAGGCCGTATTCTGGAAGGGACGACGGGCTCGACTACGGCCAAAGTAACGGCCCAGCACGACCTTATATACAATGAATTTATCGCCCATTTCGGGGAGGAAAAGGCTCGTTTATATTACGAAGCGAACCATGAAGCCATTGCGTTTGTGAAGGATACGGTCGCTGAACTGGACATCGACTGTCAATTAAACGAAGAGGATGCTTATGTCTATACGAACCTCGACGAATATGTTCAGAAGGTTCAGGATGAATATAAGGCATATGAGAAACTCGGCATCCCGGGGGAATACGTCGATGCTGCGCCTTTGCCTTTTGAAACGAAAGCGGCTGTTCTTATGAAGAATCAGGCTTGCTTCAACCCGGTACCATTCCTGATTCGACTCACAGAGGAGATTATCCGGATGGGCGGACAAATTTTTGAGCAGACGACGGTTGTAGAGTCGACTTTGGAGAAGCAATCGATAGTGAGGACGAAGCATGGACCTGAAGTAACTTGTCAATACGTAGTCAGCGCATCGCACTTTCCATTTAATGATCTAAAGGGATTTTATTTTGCCCGGCTGCATGCGGAACGCTCTTATGTGCTTGCTGTTCGTACCAAGAAGGCCTATCCCGGTGGGATGTATATCAGTGCGGAAAATCCGAAGCGTTCTCTTCGATCCCTGCTTATCGATGGGGAGCCAGCCGTTATTATAGGCGGTGAGGGCCATAAGACGGGGCAGGGTTTATGTACCTTTCAATACTATGAGCATTTGCAGCAGTTTGGAGATGAGACGTTCGGACTCCGTGAGATTGTACACCGCTGGTCAGCTCAAGATATTTATACCTTGGATAAAATGCCTTACATTGGTCAGCAATGGCCTGACGTTCCGAATCATTTCATGGCAACCGGCTATCGCAAATGGGGAATGACGAACAGTATAGCTGCGGCCATGCTGAACACGAAACTTATCGTTGGGGAGGAAAGTCCCTACAAGGAAGTATTCACTCCCCAGAGGTTTCATGCCGACCCGGGCATCAAAACATTCATTATGCAGAATGCCAACGTAGCCATGAATTTCGCAGCCGGGAAGATGGAGCTGACACGCAGAGATCCGGACGAACTGGCACTGGACGAGGGCTCCGTTGTTCAGGTAAACGGGAAAAGAGCCGGGGCTTACCGAGACTCGAACGGAAAGCTATTTGTCGTAGATACAACCTGTACGCACATGGGGTGCGAGGTGGAGTGGAATGAGGCGGAGCGAACATGGGATTGTCCTTGTCATGGATCGCGATATTCGTTCAAAGGCGATGTGATCGAAGGTCCGGCCAAGGAGGCCCTTACCCTGCTGGATTAAGAGCAGACAGTTAGGCTGCTATTCATTAATTTAAAAAAGGTGCTCGCATGAATAAGCGAGCACCTTTTTTGACAAACTTTATAAGTTTCAGGGGGTTATTTGAGATTGAATTTAACTCTCCAATACAACCATCTGATGGCATTCCAGCTTGGGCAGCGTATAGCGGATGGTTCCGTTACTGGCGTCAAAGGGTAGGTCTTCCATCTGCGGCGCCAAGTAGACCCGGCGGATAGGCTTATCAAGCTTCAGAGTGACTTGAGTATCGTATATCGGAATCAAGTCCTCAATCACCTCGACCCCAGAGCCGCGTTTCACTGGAGTGGCATAGAGCAGATGATTGACGAAGCGCTGTTCTGCTGGCTGTTCCATTAGAGTTACAATGCCTTGCGCAGGCAGATTGGTGTTCAAAGTTTTGTCTGGCAGCAGTCGGTTTAAGGCGTACAGTACGCACTCCTTCAAAGCAAGGCTCCCCTTATCGGCATAATCGGCGAATACATTCCAGGCGAAATAAATGCCGTTGGAGCTCTCTATCATGCCCGGGCCGTTATCCTGCTGAGCGCTAGGTGTGTGCTGGTGGGAGCAGAACGTAAATACGTCGCGGTTAAAGTAAGGGTTCTCACGATGTCCGAGTAAAGTTCCGTTCGTCAAGCGAACCTGCTGCCCCTCGGAATAGAAGATGAAGGCTGCATTCTGCAGACTGCTGAGTTCAAAGTGCGGGCGGAAATAATCCGGTTTATAGGGATTCTCTTGCTCCCATGCAGCTCCCAGATCAATGGCGAATGCGTCGCCAGCCTCATTTAAGCCCGAACGCCCTGTTGCCAGAACTTTACCGCCCTTAGCGAAAAAGTCGTTCAATTTTGTTTGCAGTATGGGATTCACGGTTATTTGGTCTGGCAATACGACTACCTTGTACTGGGAGAAGTCGCTTTCCAAATCGACTACGTCGAATAATATTTTCCCTTCAAGCAGCATTCGCACGGCGCCGGCATCCGATGTTCCTGTACGGTCTCCGCGTTTCTCTTCCTTTTGTGAGACGGCCGCCTCACAGGATAGCAACGCCACGTCAGCAATGTTCTTCGTTCCGCTGCACCAAGCTTCCTTTTGCTCAACTTCTCGGTATGCTGCTCCAATCAGCTCATAAGTTGCGGGATCCATCAGCCCCTCTGGGTGCAGCTGATCTCCAATTGAGCAGCATGCTCCGTTCGCAATGCTCAATGCGGTTTCGTATCGCAGCGCGTTTGGATGCTTATAGCCGCCGAACTCACCCCAAGTGGTATGAAATTTACCGGTCATGCCGAGAAAATCCATCCCGAGTCCTTGCGCGTAACGGGCGGATAGTGGGAAATGATCGTAGCCCCAGCCCCCAGTTGGCAGAGACTCCAGCTCCAGATGCGAGTTCATCTGAGCCAAGTCGCGTCTGCCGCGCCGAATGTGACCGCCGTTATGGAAGACGGGCAACCCGGGTTTGATTCGATCTATTGCTTCGCGAATCCGGGTCGAATAATTAGTATACGTTCGCTCGCCGAGCGCAAGCACTGCCTCTTTATTGCGGGGATCTTGGCCTTCATTGCGAAGCGTCTGGACGCAGGAGTGGCAGTAGCATTGGCGTACGCCCACAATATCCAGAAAGATGCCGTCAGCATCATAGTTCCGCACGACTTCTTCCACTTGGTTGACCAAAATCTCCAGATAAGGCGTATTAAAGCAAAATTGATGATAGCCCGGCTTCATAAAGCCGTCTACCCAATTCGTATTATCGTTGATGTCCCGAATAAGCCATTCGGGATGGCGACGAGTCAGCTTCTCGTCCAGTCCGGCGGATATGTAGACAGGTGTTTTGACACCGATTTCATGAGCGGCTTCAATCATAGCACCGAGAAGGTCGAAGTCCAGCTCGGGATGAATTTCATTCGCTTCCGATGGATGGTATGCCCAGCCATGATGGCATTTCGAGAATACGGTAATGGAGTCTACGCTGCCTTTTTGGAGCATGGCCTGGAATTGTTGCTTTGAAAACTGACGGCCGATATGAGGAATGGCTTCAGAAGTATGAAAATCCAGATGAACCTGACGAAAACGCATTGATTAGCACGCTCCTTTATGTTAGGTGGTGTCCTATGATGGTGATTTGTTAGCGATTACATATCTCAACTATAAAGTAGATGGGGATGAAGGAATAGTTAATTGTACGACCTTTTATAGCATAATTAAGACCGAATCATGGATTGAGTTTAGACGTCTTGTAAACTACACTTATATAAAAGAAACTAATATGCCCTTCCCAGGGAGGTAAAGATGGATATTGTACAGCTTGCCATACCCCCTCTGCCCCAGTTTTTAACGGCTGGATATTCGATATGGAAGAAAGGGATGCAGCATTTTGAGCGCTGCTTCGAGGTTTACGACCTTATTCTCGTTTGCAGCGGGACGCTGTATATGACGGAGGATGATACCCCTTATGACATAGGAGCGGGACAAATGCTGCTGCTTGAGCCGGGGCGAACTCATTTTGGACACCGTCCTTGTACTGAGGATACAGAACTGTATTGGCTGCATTTTCGTCATCAGCGACCTGTTGCACTGCTGCCGGAGAAGCATATCCCTTGGTCGACGCACGTTCGCAGAGGGACGGATAGCGATCTGACGCCTGCCGAGCAATTTTTATTTTTGCCCAAGTACGGGGCAGTCGATAAGAAACCGCTTGTTCCTTTCATCAATGAGATGCTCCGGCTTCGTGAGAGCCTTACACAGGAGCATGCGGTGGACTTACAGGTTGTCTTGGGGAGGCTGTTATCGCAAATACAGGCTGGCGTGCGTGAGCAGCGTCGTTCAACCCGTTCTTATATGATTTCAGAACAGGTAAAGGCATATTTGGAGCAGCGTGTTTCGGATTCGTTCCAAGCACTGCGTATGGCGGAGGAGCTCCATTTCAACTTTGATTATGCAGCGCGCTGTCTAAAGAAGCATACGGGTCTAAGTCCTCTTCAATATCATCATGCCTTACGTATGGAGCTAGCCAAGCGGCTTCTGATGGAAAGCTCGCTGCCGGTTCCTGAGGTTGCTTCTCAAGTTGGCTTCAACGACTATAATTATTTCATCCGGCTCTTTCGCAAGACGGTGGGGATGACGCCGGGACTTTATCGTCAATCGGCAACAGGGTATATTTAGCTTGAATAGCACAATTACGGATGAAAACAAAAGTTCAAGTTTTTATTATAAAATTTGACGGACTTTTAGGGAACAATTGGCATTATGCGGCGGGATGGGTATAATAAACGTGTGATAAGGTACGGTTAATTTCGTTATAGGGGTGGCCGATTTGGAAATTCAAAAAATATCGTCGCGTAAAATATATGAAGTCATAGCGGATCAAATTAAGGAACAGATTGTGAACGGCGCCTTGACGCCGGGCCAAAAGCTTCCTTCAGCCAAAGAGCTGTCCGAACGCTTTCAGGTTGGAAGGTCTACTGTTAGAGAAGCGCTTAGCGCTTTAAAAGCAATGGGGTTGGTAGAAATTCATCAAGGCGAGGGCAGCTATGTCCGCAGCATTGAATCGCAGGATGTGGATCTCCCAGTGTTCGATTCACTGCTTATGAGTCGTGAGACGGTTGTGGAATTGATTGAAGCGCGTAAGGCGCTTGAAATCTCCAATGCCGCATTAGCGGCCGAGAAGCGAACGGATGAGGATATTGCCAAATTCGAAGCGGTACTGCGCAATATGGAAGATTTCCTGGGCAATGAAGAGGAGGGAGAGCGCTCTGATATGCTGTTCCATCTGACTCTAGCTCAGGCGACGCATAACTCCATTATGGGGCGAATGATCGATTCTATTTCAACTCAAATGCAAGCGGCGATCCGTGAAACAAGAAGACTGCAAATGTATTCAAGCAAAACGGTCTCCAAGCAGCTGCTGAAGGAGCATAAAGCAATCTATCAAGCGATACTGAACCGCGATCCGGCAGGGGCCCAGGAAGCGATGCGGCACCATTTGTTCCATGTTGAGCAAGTGTTGTTGAAATTTCTGAAGAAGTAAAGCATTCATTATTGCGCAAGAGGTTCTAAATAATAAGGCAGCTGCGGTCTAGGACGGGAAATAAAGTCCTTAATAGAGCAGCTGCTTTAATTTTACTACTGTATTTTTACGATCTTAACGAAGCTACCGTTGACAAGCTTAAGTCCATATATTTACGATGGGTAACCATTTTTCGATTCTTTCCTTGCTTTGGGACAAATAATCTCTTGCCCATGGGTTAAGCTTCGTTAAATCTGAACTGCGGTACATTCCTGTATACACAATGATTTCTCTTAGCTGCAGGAAAAGTGGGATTAGCTTTAACCATTCCTCTTCAAACGTGTTGTACTGAGTATATCCCCGTAAAAAATAGCTCATAAATCGATGGGCTTGCTCTACTCTCTTGTCTTTTCCTTCTTCTCCGCCATATACATAAACCAGGTAATACAGTTGTATCGCTATATCCTCGATAAACCAACTATATTGGGCCTCGTCAAAATCGAAAAGAGTAATGTCTCCATTGTTCACCACAAAGTTGCCGACACCGATGTCACCATGGATCAGACCGTAGCAATGGTCACTTTTGGATAAAGTATCCTTTATCCGTTTGATTAGCTTGTCACTACTTTCATGAACTAGGCTTTGCTCTAAAGGAACAAATCTCCTCATGTTTTGCAGATAATAGTTGTGAGTCCAATCATGCCTTCGTGTTGACTCGCTTTGGGGCTTGTAGCTTTTAGATAACGCATGCATTTTTCCTGTCATTCGTCCGAGCTCTTGATACAACTGATTATCATGCAAACACTCGGGATATCCCAATTTGTTCCCTTCAGCTTTAACGAAGGATGCAACGGTAAAATAGGTATCCTCGCCATAAATAAGCTCTGTATATTTCCCTTGGGTAGACCGTATTGGCTTTGACACAGAAATACCGTTTTTCGCTAAATATAAAATCCAGTCCAATTCTCCTGTAATCTGATCTTTGCTTCGATGGGAGCTTGGGGTGAATCTCAAGATATAGCAAGCCTCATCTTTTTCGTATTCGTAAATAAAGTTTTGCCAAGCCCCTATAAAAGTTAAGTTCTCCATCTCAACACCAAATTGGACTGCACCGGTTTTAATGATTTGTTCATTGAATAAAGCTTTAATTTCTTGCTCCATATTCACTCGTCCCTCTCTAAGCTTAATGAAATTAAAAGAGGGAGCTTCTTTTCCTGCACACACTAAAGCAATGACAACTATGAATAACCATTTGTTTAATGCTCCTTTCCAATAATGGTTGGTAAAATATTCAATATATTATTGGGATTTCCTTTTTTTATATAATGAATTCGGTTCCGACGTTGAACAGAAAGTATAAAGTAAACCATCTGAGGAATAATACGGCTAACCTGTGCCTATTTTCAAAAAAAATGATATCGGTGGTCATACATGGATACTAACCAGAGAGGCCTAAATCTTCATCAGCTTGTTACCCTCTTTATGCTTTCTTCCGGTCTCATGGATCACGTGATCGTGATTCCGTTTTTGCTTGGGATTGGAGGGCGCAGCGCCTGGATTTCGGTTATATGTGTAGGCTTGATTATGACCTGCTGGCTGCCGCTGCTTCTTTATGTAATGAAGAAAACGAACATGGAGCCGATATTTGGATGGGTGAGGCGAAAGTACGGCAAGATTCTATCCTCAATCCTTCGGATTCCCGTAATACTATATATGTTTGCTATCGGTACGATAACCATCGTAGATACGGTTGCATGGGTGAAGAGCATGTTTCTTCCCGATACCCCTACCTGGTTCATCACTTTATCACTTATGGGTGTCTGCATATGGGCGGCTTATTCAGGTATACGAACGATTGCAAGATGTGGTATTTTTCTGCTGCCCCTTGTAGTCTTATTTGGCATTTTTGTCGCAACGGTAAATATTCCGCGTAAGCATTATCATTACCTTTTGCCTATATTGGAAAATGGATTCAGCCCTGTTGCGCATGGGATGTTTATTGTAGGAGGAGGGATGGTTGAATTAGTCCTTGTGCTTCTTCTTCAACATCATGTACAGGAGCAGCTGAAATTCCGGCATTTACTGTTCACATTATGGGTGCTTGTAGGATTAACGGTTGGTCCCCTAATAGGAGCGATAGCTGAATTTGGCCCGGATGAGGCGGCGCGATTGAGATACCCGGCTTACGAGGAATGGCGGCTTGTTCGGATCGGACATTATGTGGAGCATGTTGATTTCTTATCGATCTTTCAATGGCTCTCGGGTGCTTTTATCCGACTATCGCTGTCCATTTTTATAGTTAAGGATTTGATCCAAGATTATATGCCGAAGAAAACCGCCTCCTTCACTTTTATTTTGATTATTTCGGCTCTTATGATAGGGATCGTGCTGCTCCCACACTCGGATAAAGATTTCGTCAAGTTTTTGAACCAGTGGTATTTTACGAGTGCGATCACTATCACCTTGGTCTTCAGTCTGGGCGTAACGCTGCTTGCATGGATCAAAAAACAAGGAAGGAGCGGTTCCACATGACGGATAGGAATGTATTTCATTTGCTCAGTCATGCATTCGAAAATTGCGAGGATGTAGCTATCGAGCAGTTGGGTACGGACGAAGAAAACGCCGTCTTATTTTTTCAGCCGAATATGGTGGATACCAGCCGTTTGCGTGAATACTTCATTCCGGATCTGATCCATAGTCTATCCAGAGACAGCAAAACATTAGACGAGCTGTTGAACGAGAACGGTGCTATGCTCATCGAAGGCGAGCGTATGAAATCGGAAGAATATGCTTTTCTGATTTTTAGCGGACAACTGCTTGTATACTTCGGCAGAAGAGAGCTGCTATACAGCATGAATATGGCGGATAGGCCGCATCGGGAACCGGAGGAGTCTGCATTAGAGCCTTCCATTCGCGGAGCCCGGGACGGCTTTGTCGAAGAGCTGGATATAAATATTGCTCTCATCCGAAAACGGTTGGCTACCACGGATCTGAGCGTAAAATATTACTACTCGTATGGCACTACCCGAACTCGATTGGCTTTGCTTTATTTTAAGGACCGTGTGCCGGAAATTTCGCTCAACCTCATTCAGAAGCGTCTCGACGACCTTGGACAAACGGTTCTCGTTGGAGGAAACGCGAGGCTTGAGGACGCGATTTCAGGCAATCGATATTCGCTGCTGCCTTTGAGTAATTTCACAGGAAAGCCGGACTATGCGTCCGAACGTCTAGTAAGGGGCAAATTCCTTGTATTCATGGAAGGAACACCCACCGCTATGATTGCGCCTGTTACGTTAACCGAGCTCTTCATCAGTCCGGAAGACTCCTATTTCAATTATCACGCAGCGATTGCCAATCGGCTGTTAAGGATCCTTGCCGCTTTTATCACCGTCTTCTCACCCGGCGTCTTTATCTCCTTGCTGATGTATAATCAGGATCAAATTCCGTTCCAGCTGCTGGCAACGATAGGAATATCTAGGCTGGGACTGCCGATTTCCGCTTTTTTTGAAATGATGCTCAGTTTGTTTTTGCTCGATTTGCTTAGAGAGGCTGGTGCCCGTCTGCCGAGAGCGACCGGCTCTACGATCACTGTCGTGGGTGGGATTATTATCGGAGATGCGGCTCTTCGAGCAGGTATATTGTCACCGAGCATGACTTTTCTTGCAGCAGTTGCGATTGTTTCCGGATCCACCCTGGTCAATTTGAATTTGCAAAGCACGACGAGGATCGTTCGTATGTTCGTACTTACACTCTCCGCTCTTTGCGGCATTTACGGGACGATACTCGCCTTATTTTATATGCTGGTGTATGCCGTTAATTCGAACTCATTCGGCGTACCTTATTTTAGCTATGAGAAGTATGGAAGAAAAGAAAGCTTGCTGAAATTCATCCGTCTTCCGTTTCGTAAAAACAATATCGATATCGTTGGAGGAACCCCTGCTTCAAAAGGAGATGAGGGTACTTGAAGCTCAATGTCATCAAACGAGCTATAGGAAGTGTGCTGCTTGGTACTGTTCTTCTTCTCCCTACGGGCTGTTGGGATGCCGAGGAAGTACAGCGGCTCAACTATATTGTCGGTATGGGCGTCGATTATGAAGATAATAAATTCATTATTTATGGACAAATGATCAACTTTTCCTCTATCGCCAAACAAGAGCAGCAGAATGCTTCAGTGAGAAACTGGGTTGGACGGGGGAAGGGAGAGACCGTGCTTGCGGCTATTAGCGATTTAATAGCATCGGGCCAAGGTACGATGTTTCTCGGGCACGTCAATTACTTGATCCTATCCGAAAATGTACTGAAGGAGCAGATGCTGGAGAAAGTATTCGATTTCACCAACCGTAATAAGGAAACAAGATATACCAAATGGTTTTATGGCACGAAGGAATCCATGTTTGATCTGCTCTCAGCCAAGTCCTTCTTTGATCGCAGCACACTCGATAGCATATTGGGCAACCCGGAGCAAAACTATTCACAGCTGTCGAACTTAAAGCCTTATTATATCAATGAGATCGTAGCCGGAATGCAGGAGCCTTCCTCGACAGTTATTATTCCTTCGGTCGAGCTTACGGACAAAACCTGGAGAGAACAAAATAAACCGATAAATATATTAAAAAAGTCGGGGGGATTTATATTCAATGGAACCCAATATATTGGCTGGATGAAAATGAGTGATATTATGCTGGGACGCTGGCTTCAGGCAGCTTATGAAGCATCCCCCTTAACCCTCCGATCGAATAATCGGGCTATTGCTACGCTAGAGGTGAAGAACGCGTCGCACAGGATCGAGATTCATGATCAGAAAGAAGGAATCCCACGGTTTAAAGTGAAGCTGAAGGCCAAAGGGACATTAATGGAGCTGGCTGAGGAAAGACCGCTGGAGGAAATTGAGCGGTTGGCTGAACAAACGATTCGTAAGGAATTAATGGAATATTACAAAAAGGGGCTCGCGCTGCATGTAGATCTGCTGCATCTCGGGCAAGTGTATTATATGTACCACCCGGAGAAGTGGAAGTCCATTAATGTTGACGGCCGGTTTCCTTTGGGGCCGGATTCTTTAGAGGAGATAGAAGTGCATCTGATTATTGATCATGCGCAAAAATATAAATCTCCCCAGCTTAACGGAGCTTACAAGGAATAGTAAGGAAATCAGTCTAGTTAGCTCATTTAAAAAGCTGCCGAACCAGAGGGATACGCAACAAGGGAGTTGGGGTATCGATTGGGAGGCAGCTTTTTTGCGAAGAAGGCTTTTCAAAAATCAACTTATCTGATAACCTGATAACATAAGAATTTAAACTACACTTTATTGATAAAGGAAGGGAACCCCATGCGTGTCTCTTTATTTATTACTTGTTTAGCGGACCAATTGTATCCGGAGGTTGGGGAAAGCGTTGTCCGCTTGCTGCATCGGTACGGCTGCGAGGTCGATTTTCCCCAAGCTCAAGTTTGCTGTGGACAGCCAGCCTTTAATAGTGGTTATCAGGATGAAGCGCGCGAAGTGGCTCGCGGTTTGATCCGTGCATTCGAGCATAGTGATTATGTCGTATCTCCTTCGGGCTCCTGTACAGGGATGGTGCATCATTACTATCCTCAGCTGTTCGAGAATGAACCGGAATGGAAGAAGAAAGCCGAAGATTTGATCAATAAAACATATGAGTTTTCCCAGTTCCTCGTGAACGTGCTTGGCGTAACCGATTTGGGAGCGGTATTTAATGAAAAGGTTACTTATCATGCTTCCTGTCACGCTACTCGCTTCTTGGGTGTTAAAGAAGAGCCTGGTAAGCTGATGAGTGAAGTGAAAGGTCTGGAGCTGATCGAGCTTCCGAAAAAAGAAGATTGCTGCGGCTTCGGCGGTACGTTTGCCGTGAAGATGGCTGATATGTCCGAAGCGATGGTATGTGAAAAAGCAGGCCACGTATGCTCTACAGGAGCTAGTGTGCTCGTTGGCTCGGATATGGGCTGTCTGATGAATATCGGAGGTCGTTTGAATAAAGATAACAAGCCGATTCGCGTGATGCACATTGCGCAGCTGCTGGAGGAAGGAGTGAAGAACGGTGAGTCAGGTCGATGAAAAACAGCTGATTGGAACAGGGCTGAAGAAAAGAACGGAAGAAGCGCTCAAGGATGAGTTTCTACGTAAAGCTGTTGCCTTTACTACGGATAAGCTGAAAACGGCTAAGCTGAAAGCGATGGATGATTTCGGCCAATGGGAAGAGTGGCGCGAGCGCGGGAAGCAAATCCGTAAGCATGTCATTGATAATTTAGACTATTATTTGACCCAGTTCACGGACAATGTCACCAAAGCGGGGGGACACGTTTATTTTTGCCAGACGGCGGATGAGGCTGTCAAAGTGTTCATGGATCTTGCCGAGCAGCGCAAGGCGAAGCTGGTAGCCAAAGGCAAATCGATGGTATCGGAAGAAATCCATCTGAACCACCATTTGGAAGCGCGCGGTATCGAAGCGATTGAGACTGACTTGGGTGAGTATATTTTGCAGCTGGCGAAGGAAACGCCTTCGCACTTGATTATCCCTGCGATTCATAAAAACAAGCAGCAAATCGCTGATTTGTTCAATGACGAGTCCGGCGAGCAGTTCCCGCCGGAGACCAAGGTGCTTGCGAACTATGCAAGGCAGCGACTTCGCAATTATTTCCTTGAAGCGGATATTGGCTTAACGGGCTGTAACTTCGGCGTTGCCGAATCCGGTTCGATAACGCTTGTATCGAATGAAGGTAATGGACGTATGGTCAGCACGATCCCTAAATCCCATGTGGTCATTATGGGGATGGAGCGATTGGTGCCTACCTATGACGACTTGGAAGTCGTCTTGAACTTGCTCGCGCGCAGCGCAACTGGCCAGAAGCTGACGACGTACACGTCGATGATTACAGGCCCGCGTCGCGAGGAGAGCTCGATGGACCCGAAGAGCTCCATCTCATTGTTCTTGACAACGGACGCTCGGCGCAGCTCGGCGATCCGGTGTTTCAGGAAGTGCTGCACTGCATCCGCTGTGCAGCCTGCTTGAACGCTTGCCCCGTGTATCGTCACGTGGGCGGACACACCTACGGCAGCGTGTACAGCGGCCCTATCGGGGCCGTATTGACGCCGCTGCTGCAGCAGGACATGAAGGAAGCGGGCCAGTTGGCCTACGCTTCCAGTCTGTGCGGGGCATGCTATGAGGCATGCCCGGTCAAAATCCCGCTGCACGATATGCTCGTGCAGCTGCGAGCACGCAAGGTCAAGATGGGGCTGACCCCGCTTGCCGAGCGCGCTGCCTTCAAATCGTTCCAGACAGCGTTCGGGAACGTAACATTGTACAAAATGGCGACCAAATCCGCCTATTATTTGCAGAAGCCTTTTATCAGCAAAGGCTTCATAAAGAAAGGCCCAGGACCGATGTCCGGCTGGACGCAATCTCGCTTCTTCCCGATGAAGCCGAAGCAGTCGTTCCGCGATCGGTGGGAAGCACTGCAGCAGGAGCTTAAGAATGCTCCGGTGGTCGCAGAAGCTCCTGAAGCCCCAGTGAATAAGGGAGGTAAGCCTCATGAGCATTAAGACGGGTCAAATTCATGGTCGTGAAGCCTTCATCGCGAACATCTCATCGCGATTAGGGCGTAAAGCACCTTCGAGTACCCCTCCGGAGCGTCCGTTCCGCGGCGCTCCGGAGTTCTATAAAGAGATCGAACGAACAACCGACGAGAAAATCGAGTTATTCATCCAGAACTGGACTGCTCTGACAGGGAAAGTACTAGTAGTGGATGAAGCGGAAGCCAAAGCTGGTATCGCAGCATGGCTCAAAGAAATTACGGCGGAGCTTAAGGTCACGCATGTTTCCCGCTGGGAACATGAGGGCTTGATTGAGCTTGGCTTGGATGAAGCTTTGGCTGAGGCTGGAGTGGATGTTGTTCCGTGGAAAGAGATCGATTCCACAGAAAGCGCTGCTGCAAGCGGTGCGGATAACAGCTCTAACTGGGTTAAGCGCAGCGAACTGCTAAAGCGCACGGAACGCTGCCAGTTAGGCATGATTTGGCCTGACTATGCCGTAGCCAATACGAGTACGCTCGTGCTGCAATGCTCGCCGGAGCGGGGCCGCTCGGTCAGCTTGCTGACGGATATCCTATTCGCGGTATTCCGCGCTGATCAGCTTGTAACCCGAATGGGTGAGGCATTCAGCAGCATTACTGATGGTAAAACCGACGGAAGCGACTATGCTTCCTCGCTGAATTTGATTACAGGACCGAGCCGAAGCGCCGATATCGAGAACGATCTTACGATTGGTATTCACGGGCCAGGTAAGGTATATGCCGTGATTATCAAGTAATTGTTGCGGGGGCAGCTCGCTTCCGAATATTAAGTGGTTGAGCAAAGCTTCTTTTGCTCAACCCTTTTTTTGACACTATAGAATTTATAAATTTCGGGGCTCCCCGCAAAGTATCTGAATCAGCTTCGAAGCCAAGGCCCCACTTTGTGGGGTTATTTTGCATGGAATTTAGGGGGCAAAAACCCGTTGACATATAGTTCTCCCCGTTGTACGATGAAAATGTAAATTATACAAAACTAAGGTTTTGTATATAAAACCAAGTTCGTAGAAACAGGCTTTTCAAGAAAAGCAGTAGATCCTTGTGAAGCGTAAGCTTGTAGGAGGACGCATGGAAAAGAAATATTGGGTACCTGCTCTAGAGAAAGCCGATGTTGTCCTTCAAGCGATTTCCCTACAGCCCTCCAAGCTGAAGCTAATCGATTTGTCCAAGCAGCTTGGCATTAATAAAAGCTCCATGTTTTCATTATTGAACACGATGGAAGCGTTGGAATGGGTTGTTCGCGAGTCGGAAGCGACATATTCGCTTGGCTCTAAGCTTGGTTTTATTGGAAATGTTTATTTTAAACAATTCAGCCTGATCGACCGATTCCGCAAGGAAGCATCGGTTACCAAACATACGATTCAGGAAACAATTCAGTTGGCAAAGCTGGAGCAGTGTGAGGTTTTGTATTTGGCTAAGGAGGAAATGCCGGCCCCAGTTCGACTCGCATCTGAGCCAGGAATGAAGCTTCCTGCCCACGCGACAGCACTGGGTAAGGTGATGCTCGCAAATCTTGATCCCGCGATGGTAGAGTCGTTGTATCCCGACGAGGAGCTGAGGCAGGGCTTAACTCTGCACACGATTAAATCTCGTAGCGAGCTGCTTAAGCAGCTAGCGGCTATCCGTAACGAAGGCTATGCCAGCGATCTTCAGGAGGCTGTCATGGGTTTTTGCTGTGTGGCAGCCCCGGTACGAGATACGCAGGGGAATGTCGTAGCGGCTATAAGCTGCTCTATGTTCCAGCACGAATGGGAGCAGAAGCGGGAGAGAGCAAGACAAGAAATTTGCGCCTTAGCCGAAAGGTTATCGCAAGGCACATGCAATTAATCAAAAAAGATAACTTGGAAGGACGTGCAGCACATGAGATTGGAAAATAAAATTGCGCTAATCACCGGATCCGGATCGGGTATCGGTCAAAGCTCTGCGCTTTTGTTTGCTAAAGAAGGCGCTACCGTTATCGTCAATGACCTGATAGAAGAAAAAGGTCAAGAAACCGTTGAGCTGATTAAACAAGCCGGCGGCAAGGCGGTATTCATTCAAGCAGATGTAACCAACCCGGAATCCGTTAAGTCGATGGTAGATCAAGCTATCGCACAATTTGGCCGTATTGATGTGTTGTTTAACAATGCAGGCGTTAGCGGCGTTGGCGCGATTCATGAGGTTGAGCCGGAGGCTTGGGACCGTGTAATCAACATTAACATTCGCGGTGTGTTCTTGCCTTGTAAATATGTGCTTCCTCATATGATGGAAGCTCGTAACGGTTCGATTATTAACATGTCCTCTTGTATCGCTGAAATCGGATTGGCACGTCGTGCTTCATATTCGGCTACCAAAGGTGCGGTTCTTGCTTTGACCAAATCGATGCAGGTTGACTATGCTCCATACCAAATTCGTTGCAACGCGCTGCTTCCGGGCACGATTCTTACACCATTTGTTGAGGATTATTTGAAAAAATCTTACGACAATGAGGAAGAAGCCTATGCATCCCTCAAAACACGCCAATTAAGCGGAGATTTGGGAAGACCAGAAGATGTGGCTAAAGCGGCTTTATTCCTAGCATCCGACGACTCCAAGTTCATGATGGGTTCCCCGCTATATATCGACGGCGGCGTTGTTTTCGGTAAAAACGCGTAATTTATTCTCTTTATAAGCACTTATAACGATACTACTTTTTGGAGGTATATCTAATGAAGCTTCTTACTTTTATCGAAAATGGTCAGCAAAAGCTGGGCGTTAAAACCGAGCAAGGAGTAGTACATATTTCTGCTGCTCTGCAAGCTGTTCCGGCTGCTGCTGGTCAAGCTGTACCACAAAACGTACATTCTGTTATTAACGGTGGAGCAGCTTCTGTTGCCGCATTGCAAGCCTATGTAGATCAAGCGTTGTCCGCTGCTGCTGGTGTCGCTGCAGGATATATTGTTAATGAGTCCGATTTGAACTTGGGACCTTGCGTTACTCATCCTAACAAAATTATTTGTGTAGGCTTGAACTACCGTAAACATGCAGAAGAAACGAATGCGCCGATTCCGCAGTATCCGATTCTTTTCAATAAATTTAACAACACATTGACAAACCATGGTGCAGATGTACCGCTTCCAGTGAAAGTTACTGACCAAGTGGATTACGAAGCAGAGCTTGTTATCGTTATCGGTAAAGAAACAAAGTACGTGTCCAAGGAAAATGCGCTTGATCATGTATTCGGCTATTGTAACGTCAATGATTTGTCTGCACGTGATTTGCAAATGCGTACACATCAATGGCTGCTCGGCAAAAGCTGCGACGGCTTCAGCCCATTGGGACCATACCTTGTAACGGCTGACGAAGTGGGCAATCCAAACGATTTGTCCATCCGTTGTATCGTGAACGGTGAAGTTCGTCAAAACTCGAACACATCCGATATGATTTTCCATTGCGACGAGATCGTCAGCTACATCTCTCAACATATGACTCTGGTTCCTGGTGATATTATTTTGACAGGTACTCCAGAAGGTGTTGTACTCGGATTGCCTGAGGACAAACGCGTTTACTTGAAAGACGGCGACGTCGTTACGATTGAAATTGAAAAACTAGGCTCTTTGACTAACAAAATGGTAGCAGAGCGCGTTTAATATGGAATAGATAGATTTACGAAGATGACTTTTCTACGAAAAGCTCTAAGATTACGCTTACGAAGATAGTTTTCCTACGGAAAACTCAGAAAATGCTTACGAAGATAGCTTTCCTTACGGAAAGCTCTAAGGAGGTTAACAAAGATGGCGGGACATCAAATCGAGGCAGGCGCAGACGCATTGGTCATGGATTCCAAAGACCATGTGGCAACAGCTATTAAGGATTTGGAAAAAGGACAAAAAATTGCTTACCGTGTGCAGGATCAAGTTCGCGAGGTTGTGCTACTGGATGCAGTACCTTTTGGCCACAAAATTGCTATTGAAGATGTAGCTCAAGGAACGGACATTCGCAAATACGGCGAAGTTATCGGTCGTACTACTACGGAAATCAAAGCAGGCCAGCATGTGCATGTGCACAATGTTGAAGGAATTCGCGGCCGCGGCGACCAAGCTGTAAAAGCTTAATTATAAAGAAAGTTTTGCTCCGCAAAACTCAGCTTATGCTTACGAAGATAGTTTTTCTAACGAAAAACTTAAGTTTACGCTTACGAAGAAAGTTTTGCTCCGCAAAACTCAGCTTATGCTTACGAAGATAGTTTTTCTAACGAAAAACTTAAGTTTACGCTTACGAAGAAAGTTTTGCTCCGCAAAACTCAGCTTATGCTTACGAAGATAGTTTTTCTAACGAAAAACTTTTAGGAGGAAAAAACATGGATCACATGATGGGATATAGAAGACCAAATGGTGATGTAGGTATCCGCAATCACTTGCTGATTATTCCTACGGTCATTTGTGCCAACCAAGTTTGCAGTCGCATCAATCAAATGGTAGCTGATACAGTAGCGATTCCGCATCAACACGGCTGCAGCCAAATCGGCGCCGATAAAGAACGTACCTTTGAGGTGCTGGCGGGTACAGGTAAAAATCCGAACGTAGGTGGAGTTATCATTATTAGTTTGGGATGCGAGGTTATCGATCCTAATGAATTAGCGGATGCTATCCGTCCAACAGGCAAGCTTGTTGAAGTGTTCGACATTCAATCTGTAGGCGGCTCTGTGAAGGCCATTCAACATGGTGTGGAGCTTGCCAAAAAAATGCGCGCACAGCTGGATGAAATGCAGGCTGAGCCGATTCCTTTCAACGAGCTGATCATCGGTGTTAAATGCGGTGGCTCGGATGCAACATCCGGTTTGGCATCCAACCCTGCGTTGGGTGCAGCAGCTGACACGCTGATCCAACAAGGTGGCGGCGTCGTTATCGGAGAAACGACAGAAATTATCGGAGCAGAGCATGTGCTGGCTTCCCGCTGCGCAACTCCAGAAACCGAGAAACAGCTGTACCACATCGTTGACCGCTTCGAGAAAGAGGTTGAACGGATGGGAGCTGATATGCGCGGTGGAAACCCGAGCCCAGGCAATATTGCTGGCGGCTTGACAACGATCGAAGAGAAATCTCTTGGCTGTATCAGCAAATGCGGTACGGCTCCTATCAAAGGGATTGTTGAATATGCAGAGCAGCTTCCTAAGAACGGTCTGTACTTCATGGATTCCCCTGGTAATGACATTGAGTGTGTGTCAGGTATGGCAGCTGGCGGAGCGCACCTGGTTTGCTTTACGACAGGACGCGGTACTCCTACAGGTTCAGCTGTTATTCCGGTCATCAAAATTACGGGTAACAAGCGGATGTTCGAGCGCATGAGCGATAATATGGACGTTGATGTCAGCGATATGCTGGAAGGCACGCTGAGCTTGGAAGACGCTGGAGACAAGATCTGGGATGAGATTAAAGCGGTAGCCAACGGAAAGCTGACGAAGGCGGAAGTTCTCGGCCATACTGAGTTCAGCATTAACCGTATCGGACCATCTCTATAAATCAATAAACGCGCATTTTTGTGTAGTTGTGTAGGAGGAATTTGGAAGATGGCAAGATTAAAAGGGAAGGTTGCTCTGGTTACCGGAGGCAGCCGCGGTATTGGTGAAGCGATAGCCATTCGTTTGGCAGAAGAAGGCGCGCTTGTAGCAGTCAACTATACGTCAGACCGTTCCCGTGATTTGGCTGAGAAAGTGAAAGAACAGATTGAGGCGTTGGGCAGCAAAGCAATCGTCGTACAAGCGGATGTAGGCAGCAAAGCCCAAGTCGAAGCGATGTTCCAACAAGTGGAAGAACAGCTTGGTGACGTTGAAATTTTGGTCAATAATGCTGGAATCGCGCCATTCGAACCGTTCATGAAAGTGACGGAAGAGACTTGGGACCGTACGTTCTCTACGAACGTCAAATCCATCTTCATGTGCTCCCAGCTGGCAGCGAAGAAAATGATCGAAAAGCGTTACGGCAAAATCGTTAACGTACTCTCGACAGCGAGCCTTGTCGTTACCAGTCCGGTTATTCCACATTACCAATCGTCCAAAGCGGCAGCTAACATGCTGACGAAAGGGATGGCCATCGAGCTCGGCAAATATAACATTAATGTCAATGCGGTAGGACCAAGCACGGTAGATACCGATATGTGCACTGACTTTTTGGCGGATCCGGAATTGCGCGCTAAAGAAATTGAAGCGAATCCGATGAAACGTCTCGGTACTGCCCGTCAAATAGGCGATGCCGTTGTATTCCTGGCTTCCGATGAAGCTATGCAAGTAAATGGACATTTGCTTATGGTTGATGGCGGCTTGACTGTAAAAGCGGCACAGCCGGAAGATCATATGGAGCATTAATTTTTTAAAGACGACAAGTCCTTCGATTTCGAAGGGCTTGTTTTATTTTATACAGGCTGGTTAATATAATTAAAATGGTTTAAACATGATTTTCACAAAGTGGAGACATTCGACAAACTTAGACAAGAAATCTAATAGTCTCCTAATAATTGCCTTAAACTTTTTAAAAGTTTATCTCCTATAGTAGAAGTATAAACCGTTACACATTCAGATTTAGTGTATACAAGGTTTGAAGTCAGTTTCACGACCGTTTGTCGAAAAGCCTCGTTTTGCTAAATGCAAAACACGGGTATGTTTACGAAGTTAGTTTTGCTTCGCAAAACTCGAAGTGAATGCTTACGAAGTAGTTTTGCTTCGCAAAACTCTAAGGAGATGATCCCATGAAAGACATTCAACTGCTGCATAAAGGAAAAGTTTATCAAGCGCATGTCGGGTATGAACAAGAGGATTTTATGGAAGTTGGAGTTGAGACGAACACAGCGCTTGCTGATGGAGACAGTGTGCTGTGCTTTGATTTTAAACGCCGTCAAAATATGAGGATTTTACACAATACCAACTCGAAGATGCTACTGGTACCAGCTGACTCGGAGCTTTTTCACATACAAGCAAAGCCCAAAAAAGAAGTGGAAGAATGGTTAAACGAAGGCAATGTGAAGTACACAAGTTATAAGCTTAACACTTTTGCAACCATTAGCGAGGATTTCAAAACGACAGCAGTACGCGTTGTCGACGCAAGCCGGTTCGGAATAGGCTTTGAAATTAACGATTTCTCTATTAAAATGCATGAAGTCTATGACAGCACCATGTTTTGCGATGACGAGAGCATTCACTTAAAGCTAGTTGTGCGGTACGCGCATATCTTGGAAAAAACGATTCGCTACGGTGCGGAAATCGATAGCATTTCGGCCGGCGATCTTAATAAGTTCAGGTATTATATTGCAATGCAGCAATTCAAGCAGATGATGCTGGCATGACAAGCAAGTATCCGTTCATTAGGCTTAACGTTTAAAACCAAGAGGCCGTAATAAGCTTCTTGGTTTTTTTCTGTTCGCATCTCTATGCTAGAATGTACTTACGATTTTGGCATTAACTAAGGTCCATTGATTGTATCGCCATTTCCATAGGGACTCAGCTAAAGCAATCGTATTATCGTTTGAGGGAATTGTAATGGGCTGGATCCCCTTGAGCTCCCAGGTGCCGTCCTTATCCCGATCAATCGGTTCAAGCTTAGTGTAGCCATTAACGATCGCTTTTGCCGACTTTAGAAGTCGACTGTTCTGGTAATACCCCATGGCGTCATACAAAGTTCGGCGCTCCAACAGATTAAGCATATACGTTTGATTCGTATTTTGGATGGTCACGGAAGCTTTGTAATTGTCCTTAAGCATTCCTTTAATATTAAGAGGTGCAGGGAGAGGCACAGGGACGGCTTGGTGGTTTTGAATGGAATAGATTAATAGAGAAGAGGTATCTCCATTACTGTCTTGGGAAGTGCTTAAGCAAATATCACTGATATGGTCTCCGTTGACATCCAAAAGCTTCAAAGAGGGATTGTAGCCACCTGTCAATACGATGTTGATCGTTTGAGAATCGGAGGGGCTTACAACTCGAATGTTCAGTTTATCGTAATAGCTGGAACTAGGATTTCGTTTGGTCCCGCTGAATATTATCGTATCTGGGATCGAATCGCCGGTAAGATCGGCTTTGTCCATCCTAATAAGATAGGTGGAGCTCTCAGGTGATGCTCTGGAATACTGATTTTCGGCAGCGTAGGAGGAGGGCTGAGTTAACAAACAGAGGGATAGGATCAGACCGATAGGTATCAACGCTTTGCTTTTCCATTGTTTTAGGTTCATCATCTGCGGTTTCCTTTCCGATATGAGGGTAAAGTTAATATTGTTATTCTAGTATGGATGAATCTCCCACCTTTTATGATGTTTAATCTATGGAAGACGGATTAAGTGGAGGGTGTGTCGATTTTAAGACAACTGTTGCCTTTTTAAATAACACGTGTTATTTTGATGTAGAGGTGCATTGACATGGTAAAAAGAGTCACCAGCTTTGACGTAGCAAAGCGAGCAGGCGTATCTCGCAGCGTCGTATCAGCCGTGCTGAACGGAACTCCGGGAATTGGTGTAAGCGAGGAAAAACGTAAAATGGTTCTGGAAGTGATTCGCGAGCTCAATTATCAGGTGGATGCACAAGCGCGTGGAATGAAGACGGGAAGAAGCCATTGTCTGGCTGCCTATGGAAATGTATCGAACTCCTTGTTTTTGCAGGTATTAGAAGGGATGCAGGAAGCTTGTGCAAGCCATGGATATCATGTGCTGCTGTATCCTTCCGGAAGCTCTTACGAACAGCGAATCGAAGGCTTACTCGATTTGTTTCTACAGCGTCGAATTGATGGTATTATCGCTTTAGATCGACCGCATAAGGTGAATGAGGATTGGGTGCAGGCTGTTAATAAACACCAGATACCCTATGTTTCAGTAGAAGGATATCCGCATCATGATGGGGTCCCATCCGTACTGATGGATTACGAAGAAAGCGTCCATCGGGCGCTCAATTTTATGTGGAAAAGAACGAAGCGGATTCCAGCCTATTTGGAGCTGCATCATCAAAACCCACTTGGTTGGGGGGATAATGAAAGGCGCTGCGCTTACGAGCGATGGATGACTTCTCATGGTATGGAGCCAGTAGTTTATTCAGAAGAGGACGGAATTTGGTCGGAGCGGATCGTGTATTGGAAGCAGTGGACCGAGAAATTCATGGCTTCATCTTGCTCTCTTCTGACCAACTGGTCCCGTGGAGCCGTGTATGTGAGCCGTGCGGCTCAGCTTCTTGGAATTCAAGTAGGAAAAGATATTCAGCTTATGGCCTGTGATAATTCGGAACGAATCAATCAGCATTTGTTCCCGGCAATAACTTCGATGGAAGTACCCTATCGGGAAATGGGGCTCTTGGCTGCGCAAAGACTGCTCGAGTATGTGGAAGGACAACGAGCTGTAGAAGATAAAAGCGGCATTTGGGTTAAAGCTTTACTAGAAGACAGAGAAAGCGTCGGGCTGACGACATAAATTTTTTTACATGATTATAACACGTGTTATGTTAAATTGAAGGAGGAGCATGTATGTTATTTACATTGGAAAAGCTGAAAGCTCGGCTTCAGGAATTATCGGAATTCAGATATAGAGATCGGCACCGGATTGCTGCTTTTGAGAGTCTTGAAGATCCGGAAGGCTTGACGGGGCAACGTCCCGTTGTGCCGTTATCCTTGAATGATGAAGCAGGAACTATGCGTATCGGTGACCGTTGGGAAGGAAGCGACCGTTACTTATGGCTTGCTGCTGAAGTAGACGTACCTGAGAATTGGAAAGATCGCAAAGTACTGGGACGGTTTGATTTCGGTAAAACGGGCGGAGGCAATAACTCGGGGTTTGAATCTCTGCTCTTTATCAATGGAGAGCCTTATCAGGGAGTGGACAGTAACCATAAAGAAGTATTTTTACAGGACAACGCTGCAGGTACGAAGCTTCATCTTTGCTTTCGATTATGGTCGGGTATGGGGGGGTACCATCCGAATACAGTGCAAGAGCATCAGCTGAAGCGTGCGGAGCTATGCTGGCTGGACGAAGATACCGATGATTTGTACTACACGGCTCTGGCCGCGCTGGAGGTAGTACAAGAGCTTCATGAGCATGCACCGGAGATCTCGCAGCTGGTATCAGCCGTGGATCAAGCCTTCTTACAGCTGGATTGGTCAAGTCCTGGTTCAGACGAGTTCTATGCCTCTGTAGCCGCCGCGGCGGAGCAATTGCGAGAAGCGGTGGAGAATCTGCCTAAGCATCATCCGGTTACTGTGCGCTGCATTGGACATACGCATATCGATGTCGCTTGGTTGTGGAGACTTAAGCATACTCGTGAAAAAGCTGCACGATCCTTTTCAACCGTTCTTCGTTTGATGGAGAAGTTCCCGGATTACGTATTCCTCCAAACGATGCCTCAGCTCTATGATTATATTAAGACCGATTACCCGGATATTTATGAGCAAATCAAGGAGCGCGTCCGTGAAGGCCGCTGGGAAGCTGGCGGCGGAATGTGGCTGGAAGCGGATTGCAATCTGACTTCCGGGGAGTCGCTAGTGCGTCAGCTTTTGTACGGAACCCGGTTTTTGAAGGAAGAATTCGGTGCTGAATGTACTTACCTATGGCTGCCGGACGTATTCGGCTACAGTTGGGCGCTTCCGCAAATATTGCGCAAATCAGGAATATCAACGTTCATGACGACCAAGATCAGCTGGAATCAGTATAACCGGATGCCGCATGATACGTTCCAATGGCGCGGTATTGACGGGACGGAAATATTGACCCACTTTATTACGACTCCAGACAATGCAGGGGGATGGTTATATACATATAACGGGGAAGTGACTGCCCGGACCGTCAAGGGCATTTGGGAAACGTATCGGGACAAGTCGATCAACAAAGAGCTTCTTCTATCGTATGGTTACGGGGACGGTGGAGGCGGCGTGAATCGGGATATGCTGGAGCTGCGAAGAAGACTCAATGAGCTGCCGGGAGTTCCACAGGTAACGACAGGGCGTGTCGATGAGTATTTCGAAACATTGCAGCAAACCGTAGCTGAAACCAAAGAGTACGTCCATACGTGGGACGGTGAGTTGTACTTGGAGCTGCATCGGGGTACCTATACAAGCCAAGCCTACAACAAATTAATGAACCGCAAGCTGGAGCTGTTCGGTCGAGAAGCGGAATGGATGGGCGTTATGGGCAGTCTGATGAACATGGATTGGACCGTATATGCTCAGCAAGACCTTGCGGAAGCTTGGAAAATTGTGCTGCGTAATCAATTCCACGATATTATTCCGGGCTCATCTATTCAGGAAGTGTATGAGGATTCACGAGTCGAATATGAACAAGCGGAGAAGCAGATACGGAAGGCTTACTTGCAGGCATCGGCAAGTCTTGTTCGTTCAGCCGATTCTGCAGCACTTGAGGCTGTAACCGTATGGAACAGCGCGGGCTGGGAGCGAAGCGGGCTTGTCTTTATTGATGATAAAACATCGGGCCAACAAGCATCTGAAGGAAGCTGGCAAGATAGCTCCGGCAAAATGCTTGAAAGCCAACGCGAGGAGATGGGCTGGTGGGTGCATACGGAAAGCGTGCCTTCAATGGGACACTCCACGATTCAATTCAATCCAACTCGCGACACATCAAAGAAACATAAATTGAATCCATTCATTGCTGCGGAAAACAGCATGGATACCCCATTTTACAGACTGGAATGGAATGAGAATGGTCAATTGACTTCCATTTGGGATAAAGATGCACAGCGCGAAGTGTTGGCCAATGGGGCTAAAGGCAATGTGCTGCAGGTGTTTGAGGATAAGCCTAAGGGTCGTCATGAAGCATGGGATATCGATATTTTTTATACGCAGAAAATGGAGGAGATTCGTACACTGCAATCGGCTGAGGTCGTTGAGAATGGAGCTCTTCGAGCCGTTGTGCGGTTTGTTTGGAGTTATAAAGCTTCTACACTTGAGCAAGAAGTTATTGTTTACACTCATTCACGGCGGATTGATTTCAAGACCAAGGTTGACTGGCATGAACAGCGCAAGCTGCTGAAGGTTGCGTTCCCGGTAGAGGTGCGCTCCACCGAAGCAACGTACGACATTCAGTTCGGTAACGTGAAGCGGCCTACTCACTGGAATACAAGCTGGGACTACGCCCGGTTTGAAGTGGTAGGGCATCAGTGGGCTGATTTATCTGAGCGCGGATATGGCGTCAGCCTGATGAACGATTGCAAATACGGCTATGACATCAAGGATAACGTGATGCGCCTTACGCTGTTGAAATCTGCCATGGTACCCGATCCTCAAGCCGATCAGGGGCATCATGCCTTTACTTACTCCATTCTGCCGCACGTAGGGGACTGGTTGAACGGCTGCACGGTGGAAGAAGCATGGGATTTGAATGCTCCGCTGCAGTTTCAAGCTGGCGTCATACATGCACCAACCTCGTTGTTCCGTGCTATCGGCGGTTATGTTCATATCGATGCTGTGAAACAAGCGGAGGATGGAGGACGCATTGTACTTCGCTTCCATGAATATGCAGGGCAAAGAGGCACTGTGGAGCTATCAAGCGAATATAACGTCCGCAGCTGGCAGGAGAGTGACTTAATGGAACGTCCGATCGGAGAGCCTAGTTATGAGTCAGTCCTGCGGCTGCAGCTGAAGCCCTACGAGATTAAAACCTTCCTAATTGATATCGTATAATTCAATATAAAAAACAACCCCGTCCTTGAAGTGAATGAACTCACGCTTCAAGGGAAGGGGTGGTTTTACTTTTACTAGTTCTGTGTCAGTTGCTTCACCAGACGTTTCGCTGTACCTGAAGGCGTCTCAATCGTCTCATAAACATTAATGGTCAGATTGTTATCGAACTGCTCCGTCTTAATGTTGCTGAAGCTAATTTTTTGATTTCCGCTAATAAGCTTCTCCGTTCCTGTAAAGCTTGCGGATGTGGAGCCGAGAATTCGTCCTTGTCCGTCTACCAGATCGAATTCCATTTTGGAGAAGTTTTGATCGACAATGACAGGATCTTTGCGAGTGATGTTCAGATCAAGACTCAGCTGGTATACATATCCGTTGTTATACAATGTCGCGATACTATAGGCATCAAAGGATACATCAAACGGATAGAAGCTGATCAACTTATCGGACGACTCGCTTTGAACAGCAACCTGGAATGAGCCGATGGATAGCTTATTCGGAGCTGCAGATTTCGGATCAATCACGTTCAGTGCGAGGCTTTGGCCGGTCACATCGGTCGGAATCATGTAAGAATAACTGACGACGTAGCTGGTGTTAGGCATAATCGTAGTTGTCGTGGAAGACTGCTTCACTCCAGAGAACGATTCTCCCCTATCATTAACGAGCTCCGTACCGATATCCGGAATGACAAGTGTTCCATTGCCCTTGTTCGTAATTTTATATTTTGCTATGGCTGTTTTATATCCAAAATCTGTATTTTCGTGCATGTGCAGCTCAACAAGCGAGACCTCAAGGTTTTTATCAATCAATCCATTTGGCGCTAGAGGGAGCGGAGTACCAAGCTGGTAAGGCTTCGCTTGTACTGTCGCGCTGTTCGTTTGCTGAATACCTTTCAGATCGATGATCATGACAGGAATGCTGTTGGCGTTCACCGTGCTGACGCTGTTCTTGGTGGAGCTATTGTTACTAGTGCTATTGGAATTGCTAGTAGAGCTGTTGGCGTTTGTATTCGTTGATTCATTAGTTCCTGACGTTGTCGAATTAGAACTACTAGAGTTGGTGGAGCTTTTGGAGCTGCTGTTGCTGCTAGAGCTCGAATTTGTGTTCGAACTAGAATTAGAACTGCTAGATGAGCTGCTTTCAGACTCCATTAAAGCTAATTTAACTGTAGCAGGATCAACTCCGCTAGGGACCAACACAGAGAAATTATAGGTTGCGGATTGCTTCGGAGCCAAAAATCCAGTCGTTACGGACTTATCCTGCACCGATGCCGCCAATGTTTCTGAATCAAGCATGTATGTTGCCGATAAAGCTGGCAGAGCTACGACCTCATTACCATCATTGCGCACGGTAACCGTACTTTGCACTAGGATGCCGTCGTTCTGCCGGGTAGATAAGGCTTGATCGGCTTTGATTTTCAAGCCTTTGTCCATACCGTACAAGGAGTACGGCTGCTCTGTTCCGAGTGGGACAGTAGCTGTTGTTCCAGCTAATGGCACACTTCCGGCAATTCGATCTACAGAGTCCTCTGAATAAAAGGCTTCGAGAACGAAAGGATTCGGATCGAAGGAGGACGGTACCGGAGTACGAAGTCTCACCTTCGTGAGCTTGTCAGGGATCAATGTATCTTGTCCTGTATTGACTATGGATGTCGTATAAGTCAATGAATCCGTTCCTTTAAGCCGGAATTGCAAGCTGGAAGGCAGCTGAAAGTTGGATGAGCCTGCATTCCTCACATAAAGATCGGTGAACAAATATTGGACGCCGTTCTCCGTAACCGGATAGCTCTGGCCGAGGCGCATGGCGACCAAGGCATCTTGACTGTAGGAGGAATCTACGTCCTTTAGTGAAATGAGCATCAGCTTGGCTGGATCAAGCTCATTGGATACGGCAGACGCTACGGACAGCTCCCCCAGGTTACGAGTAAAGGTGGGAGATCCCGAATCCCATGCAAATAGTTGAACCTTCAGGTTTTGAACCGAAGCATTCTTCCCTGTCTGGGAGACAAAGCTGAACTGTTGATCTTGTCCTGAGTTGACCCGGGCATTTTGCTTGCTAGTCAGCTTGGCAGGGTAGCTGTTGCCTTGCTCGTCGACGATTTGAACTCCGTATCCGTTGAAATCGACTGCACCGCTGCTGCCGTTATGCATTTTAATAGAAAATTGCAGGGCAGAGGATTCAGACCCTGCTGTGAAGGTGGCATTTTCTAAAGTGAAATAAGTGTCGTTAGCTACAAATACTCCCGCCTTACCGGCAGAGGCCAACGGGACGTTGGCCATTAACGCGGTGCAAACGGCGAGCGTACATAAAAGCGTTGTTTTTTTCGCTCTAAACGATTGCTTTTTTTGATTGGATTTCAACAGAAATCTCCTCCCATATTTCGTTATCTCTGGCGTTAGTTAGTCGGTGCGAAGAGCATCGATCGGTCGAAGTTTGGAAGCTTTATTGGCAGGATACAATCCGAATATCATGCCGACTCCAACAGAGAACAAGAAGGAGTACAACCCCACTTGGAACGAAAGCTGGGTTTCCTGTTTCGGGTTAAAGTGGGGCCATGCCAGTGCCAATCCGCTTCCGAGAAGCAAACCGATAATTCCGCCCAAACCGCTAATGACGGTCGCTTCAATAAGAAATTGCATCAAAATATTACGACGCTTGGCTCCGATTGATTTACGAATCCCGATCTCCCGGGTTCGTTCGCTGACCGTTACAAGCATAATGTTCATGATCCCAATACCACCGACCAGAAGGGATATGCAGGCAACGCTAATCAGCTGATTGTTTAAGGAGCTGGAAGCTGCAACTCTTGCTTTCATCAGCTCATCCTGATTGGAGACCTGGAAGCCTGAGTCGCTTTTGAATTTATAGGTCAAGTACTGGGTTATCGTAGCTTGAGCCGTTGGAAGCTGCTCCTTCGTTGGGGCCTCCAAGTAAGTTGTACGTATACTTCCCAGCTTAAAGGCACGCTGCGCCGTAACCAAAGGGACGAAAACGGAGTCATCCAGTGAAATATTGCCACCGATATTGGACCCTTTCTCCTTCAGCACCCCTGCGATGGTAAAGACAACACCGTCGATGTTAACATCTTCCCCTAGCGGGTCTAACGTTCCAAAATACTTTTTGGCAACGTTGCTGCCGAGTACGGCTACCTGATTGCGAAATTCCAGATCGGCAGGAGAAATGAAGCGACCGGAGGCGACTTCCCCTTTCATAAGGGGCAAATAATTTTCATTCGTGCCGACAACGGTATATTTTTCCTGTGTACGATCGTATTTGATGTTGGAACTTCCCTTTACAATGGTAGGGGCAATCGTCTGAATTTCAGGAAGCTGCTCCAGCTGCATGAGATCGTTATAATCAAGCTGGGTTGCACGACCGGTACCCATAACGTTAACTACGATCAGGTTCGTTCCGAGTGACTCATACTGCTTCTCAATAGCAGCAGAGGTACCTTGGCCGATGGCGACCAGAGTCACGACCGAGCTGACGCCGATAATAACGCCTAGCATAGTAAGCAGCGTACGCATCGGATTGTTGACTACGGTGCGTAAGGCCATGGAAATAAGCTCGAGCAATTTCATGTCATCACCTCTACAGCGGGCTTCACCTTGGCAGGCTCTGTGAGGAGAGGACGAAGTCGTTCATCCTTAAATATGGCTCCGTCGCGTATTGAAATGACACGACGGGCATTTTCTGCAATGTGATTGTCATGAGTTATTAAGACGATTGTGTTTCCTTGATCATTCAGCTTGATCATCAGCTCCAGCACCTCGTTGCCGGTTTTGGAATCGAGTGCACCGGTAGGTTCATCGGCAAGAAGGAGCGATGGAGAAATCGATAAGGCTCTGGCAATAGCAACACGCTGCTGCTGACCGCCTGACAGCTCGCTCGGCTTGTGGTGCCCACGAGTGCCCATACCAAGCATTTCCAGCATTTCCTGTGCCTTTTCCCGGCGAACCTTCTTGCTGAGACCTGCATAAATCATAGGCAGCTCGACATTCTCTATGGCATTAAGCTTCGGAAGCAAGTTAAATTGTTGAAAAATGAATCCGATTTTTTTGTTTCTAAATTCGGCCAATTGGTTGTCACTCATTTTTTCAGTGGCAACGCCATCCAGAAGATAAGAGCCGGAGGTTGGAATATCCAACAATCCGATCGTATTCATGAGGGTTGATTTACCTGATCCGCTGGGTCCAACTATAGCGACAAAATCTCCTGTTGTCACCGTTAAGGAGACGCCGTTTAATATACGTAATTTCTCGGCGCCCCGCTCGTACTCCTTAGTGATGTTCTGTAACTCAATGATAGCATTCATTCCGGGAACCTCCTTTCCACGCTATTGCTTAGCGGTTGCCGCCACCGCCGCCGCCCTGGAATCCACCAGCGCCACCGCCGCCTTGGAAGCCGCCGCCTCCAGCTCCTCCGCTTTGCTGGAACTGCTGACGTATTCTATCGATGTCGGCTTGCGAAGCGTTGGTTGCTTTCTTAGTGACCGGAATGACGACCTTGTCGCCTTCTTTCAAGCCATCTGTAACTTCAATGAATGATTTATTGCGAATGCCGATCTTGATTTCATGCTTCTCCTCTTTGGTGCCATCTGCATTCATCAGCGTAACGTAGCGTTTACCCTGCTGCTGCTGAAGGGCTTCAAGTGGAAGAAGGATGATATTCTTTTTATCCTGGATAATGATTTCAGCGGTCGCTGTCATCCCGTTTCGCAGATCGCCTTCGTTTTTAACAGAGATACCTACATCGAAGAATGTAACACCGTTCGTCGTTGTACCTACGGTGGATACCTGATTGACTTCGCCTTGGAACACTTTGTTGGAGATGGAGTCAACCTTCACAGTCGCTTTCATGCCGACTTTGATGTTAGGCAAATCCAGCTCATCGACCTGAACCGGCAGCTGCATATAATCAAGGCTTGCTACAGCACCCAGCTGTTTGTTCGCTTCAATCTTGGAGCCGACAGGGTAGCTGGCGAGCACATTCGTTTTCTTATTGGCGAAATCCGTAGAGAACACGCCGTCAAATGGAGCCGTAACGGTCAATTGGTTGATTTTTTCCTGCAGATCGTTGATATTGATTTTTTGTCTTTCGATAGACGCCTGCTTGTTCAAAATATCATTTTGAAGCGTGTCATTCGTTATCGAAACGATAAGCTCCCCCTTGTTTATGTAATTCCCAGTTTTTATATTGACATTGTTAATGATACCGCTGGCTGCGGATAAAACGCTCTCGACCTTGATGAAATCAAGCGTTCCTTTATCAGAGGATTGAGCGGTTCTACCTCCAAGGGAAACACTGCCTTTAACCTTCATTCCTGAACCCAGGGTACCATCGTTTTTAACATTCACTTCAACATCGAGCAGCTTGTTTCCGTTGGCGTCACCTTTCGGCTGTGTGCTGACGGATACTACAGTTGCCGTTTTGGTCAGATTGAAGCCATCCACGATTAGATCGATGGAATCACCCTTCTTCAATTGAACTGCATCCTCCAAGAGGAAAGGCAGCTTTGTCGTTAAAGTTGTATTATCGGAAATAGTGCCGATTCGACCGTTCTTACTAATATTGGAACCTGTGTCCAAATTGTTCGTTAAGGTTAGCGTCCCGCTAATCGGAGCGTACACGCTAAGATTGTTGAGTTGATCGTTGAGATCAGCTAAATCTTTTTGCTGCTGTGCTAGAGTAACTTGAGCTTCTTGTAAGTTGGACTGCAAGCTGAGATCGGAGATTTCAAACAAAACATCCCCTTTTTTCACCTGCTGGTTCCGCGTTAGATTCATAGTTTTGATAGTCCCGTCTACAGGGGCGATAATATTTTGGACATCCCGCGCCTCGAACTGAGAAGTTCCCGATACGGTGGAAGTAATCGAACCTTTTTTAATCTCCGATACTTTTTCTGTTGCATTGGCAGCCGGCTTCGCCGTGGTTTTGGACAAATAGTAATAGGTCCCACCACCGATAAGAGCAAGCCCAATAACAACGGCAATCCATTTTTTACTGCGAGATAATCCCATTCGTGCTTCTCCTTTCTAACATTCCAGCTATTCTACCTTGCTGTTAATTAACTTTAGCAACGGTTTGTGAAAAAAATGTGAATTTAAACTTAATGGGAGATTAAGAAACGGAAAAAAGAATGTCGGAGGAGGGAGTATTATAGCAAAAGAGCAAGAAAAAAGCCGGAATCCTGTCGAAGGATACCAGCTTATATGGTGAAGTTTTGGTTAGGATTACTCCTCAAACAGCTTCTTCAAGTTCTCTTGGAAAGGCGCACGGACGACGCCTTTTTCTGTAATAATCGCAGTCACGTATTCGTTAGGCGTTACGTCGAAAGCGGGGTTGTATACCTTTATGCCCTTCGGAGCTGTACGTTTACCGAAGCCTTGAGTGATCTCGTCTTCATGCCGCTCTTCAATCGGAATGTCCGCGCCAGTAGGCGTGTTCAAATCGATGGTCGACATCGGGCAAGCGACGTAGAACGGAATGCCGTGCGCTTTGGCCAAAACGGCAACACTGTAGGTGCCGATCTTGTTGGCGACATCGCCGTTAGCGGACACGCGGTCCGTGCCGACGATGACAGCTTGCACCCAGCCCTTGCTCATGACAGCGCCAGCCATATTATCGCAAATCAATGTCACATCAACACCTGCTTGCTGAAGCTCGAACGCCGTCAGGCGAGCGCCTTGCAGCACTGGGCGCGTCTCGTCGGCAAACACCTTCAGGTGGATGCCGCGCTCCTGCGCCAGGTACATCGGCGCCAGAGCTGTGCCGTAGCGGGCGGTAGCGAGTCCGCCCGCGTTGCAGTGCGTGAGGACGCCCATGCCGTCCTCGAACAAGGACAGCGCGTGCTCGCCGATGAGGCGGCACGTCTCCTCGTCTTCGCTCTGGATGAGCTTCGCTTCATCCAGCAGCGCTTGCTTCAGCGCTTCCGGCTCCGAACCGGCGGAAGCGAGCTCTTGGGCGCGCAGCTTCATGCGATCCAGCGCCCAGAACAAGTTCACCGCCGTCGGGCGCGACGTCGCCAGGTACTCACACTGCTTGAGCGCAGCGTCAAGCAGCTGTTCACGGCCTCCGCTTACATGGCGGACGCCCAGGTAGACGCCGTACGCAGCTGCGATGCCGATAGCCGGCGCTCCGCGTACCGCAAGCTGCTTAATTGCATCCCACACCTGCTCCGAGGTGGTCAGCTCCAGGTAGACGATCTCATCCGGAAGCAGCCTTTGATCCAGAAGGTCAAGACGGTTTTCTGCTGAATTCCAACGGACCGATTGCAGCCAATCGGCAGTTTGATTTTCTGTTGTACTCATGAATGTTTATCTCCTTTGGTATAACTTACCGCTTATTGAACGGCTTTCCATGCGATATCAATCAATTCCTCAATCGACATAGCTTGACGGTGACGTTTAATCAATGTCGTACCGATTTGCAGAGCGATGCGCTGTGCGCGCTCTTGGGCAGAGGCATCTTCCAATTTATTAATGTCAGCTACTTGAGCAAGTCCGTGAACCCGACGAACGGTCTTGCTTCCCGTATAGCCGAAAACATCCTGCAGCAGCTGCTGCATATACCAATCCTGGAATCCAGGGGTTTTGGACACACGATCAACGCCATGTTCATTCCACAATGTGCGGAACTCTTGTTCGAACACGTTCCAAGTATCTCTGATGGTTCCCGTCAAATAAGTTCGGTAATCATTGCGTGAAGCTTCGTCCTTGCTCCAGCCTTCTTGAGCTGCAAAGTTCAGCAGTAGGTTGGCAAAAACGGCTCCGATATCAAAGCCCATAGGTCCATAATACGCGAATTCAGGATCGATAACTTTTGTCGAATCCGGTTTAATGAAAATACTTCCGGTATGCAAGTCTCCGTGAAGAAGAGCTTGCGCTTTAGTCAAAAATCCGTTGCGTAAAATGGCTACTTCCAAGTGAAGCTCCGAATCGTTCCAGATCGCTTCTACAGCGTCTTGAATGGCAGGAGGAACGTCGTTGGTATCGGCATTTCGGTACGGATCATCGAAGATAAGATCTTCGGTAATTTTGCATAAATCGGGATTAATAAACTGCTGAACACGGTTTTTTTTATCCTGCTGATTCATGCCGAGATCCGAAGTGTAAAACAACGTGTGAGCTAGAAAGCGGCCGATATGACCTGCGAACAGCGGATAGCGATTGCCTTCAATCAATCCTCTGCGCATGATAACATGATCGCTCAAGTCCTCCATTGCGGTTAGCGCGAGGTCTTTATCAAACACAAAAACATGAGGAACCAGATCCGGGCAGAGCGATTCCTGAATCATTAGCGCTTCACTCTCAATCCTCGCACGATCTAATGAGAGAGGCCAAGATTCTCCCACCACCTTGGCATAAGGGAGAGCTTGTTTCAAAATAATGCTTTTGCCTGTCGACGGCTCGGTAATGTGGAACACCAGGTTTAAGTTCCCGTCCCCGATTTCTTTGCTAGTCAGCTCGCTATTGGCAGCGAACAGGTTCGGGATGCCTCTTGCATATTCCACTGCTTCGGCTTCAGTTAACGCATGATAAGAAGACATGGATGTATATTCCTCCTTAAGAGTTAAAAGTAAAGTTTTGCGAGAGCAAAACCGGTTTCGTATGCATTCACAGTGTTTGCGGTGCAAAAAGGCTTATTAGCTATCGCTTAAGTTTTGCAAAGTCAAACTTATCTCAAATAGTCCGTAAAACTATCATCCCATAGTATAGCAAATTGTGCGAGGTTGGAATAGACTTTGCCGAGATAATTCCCTATATATTAATCGGAATAATTTGTATTAAATGTTAAATTCCTTTTTTACAAAAAATTCATGCTCCGATAATATCCCCCTAATGCAGCTTTTTTACAATGTATCTATATCCAAAACGGCGGTTATGAAATTAGGAGGTATCTTTCCATATGAAAATCTTATTGCGGTTACTCTGCGGTGCTGCTGCACTAAGTATCGTCTTAGCTCTTGGGATGTATGCCGATGAAGATCAGCCGGTTGCGTCCAATCCAATGAAGGCGAATCAACAGCAGTACGACCGGATCCATGATTCGTCCAAGTTTTATGTGAATTCCAGTAAGTAAATCTATAGTATTCTTGATCGTATATGCATTCCGTGATATTGCGGAGTGCTTTTTTTGTTTTGGAAACTGTGTGCAGCAGTGTCCTGTTATTAATCGGGGACACCCCCGAAATTAATAGAAATAAGGCTTCAGAGCATGAGTTGACTTGTAGAGGATTTGTTTAGTGTCCAAAAATGAATAGAAATGGTATTATAAAAAATGGAAAATAAACCATAAAATGAGTTGAGGGAGTGGTGTAGTTTGAGTAGAAGGGCAATCCTTAGTTTACTGCTAGGCATGAGCCTCACCTTGATTTATGCAGGTGTTGGCTATGCCGAAAGCGTCGAATCTAAATTGCCGTTGCGAAGCAAGGAAGAGATCATTGGAAGATGGAAAATGTACAGTCCGGATAATTATAAAGTGAATCCTTTTACTGAAACGCCAAGAATCACTGACGTGTATGCTCCGGGTAAAGTGAACATCCGTTATTTGGAGGGTGGTGTGGCGCGAGCCAATTTTTATCGATTCATTAGCGGGCTGCCGGATAATCTGGAGCTCTCAGAGGATTTATCGGATCGGATCCAATATGGAGCAGTTGTCACCTCCGCGGTTTATGGAAATTTGAATCATGTAGTGGCTAAACCAGCGGATATGAATGATGAGTTTTTCGAAAAGGCTTCTAATGCGCTTAAAAAGAGCAGCTCTGTTGCGATAAAAGAAACCTCTCCTAACCTGCTTGCGGCTTCAGTAGATATGTACATGAACAGCAGTTTGGATGGAAATAGCATCAATCGGTATGGAAATAATCTGGATTTATTGAAGCCCTACATGAAAAAAATAGGCTTTGGGATAGCTCCGGGGATCCAAAATACCCAAACCTTTTATTCTTCCATGAGCTTTACGGATGATGTGAGTCCCGAACCGATAGATTACTCCTTTGTCCCGTATCCTGCCCAAGGAAACTTTCCTGCGGATGTATTCAAGCCTAGCAACAAATGGACTATATTGTTGAATCCTTATCAATTTATTCACGATTCCAAGGATATTGTCATACAGCTTACGCGACAAACGGACCAGCGGACATGGAGCTCAAAGAACGCATGGAATAGCAACCACATCAGAGTCAGCAATTTCAAGGATTTTAGCCAAATTGACTTTATACCGGAAGAGCTGGATAGCATCAAGGACAATGATGTGTTCTCCGTAAAAGTGACCGGTCTTAAAAGCTACACAGGCTTTGAAACGGAAATTAACTATAACATAAACTTCTTTTACATAAACAAGCCGGTGTCAGAGTCAAAAACTGAAACATCAAGTCCCGTTTCGACCATATCCAATATCAACGACCCGCTGCCGGGAGAGAAAGCTGTACCTATATCCAATGGGAATGCGCAGATTCCTCCTGCCTCTGATATCCGCTTCTCGGACATAGCCGGACATTGGTCAGAATCCACCGTGCAATGGGGGATAACGAACGGGATCGTCGACGGGTACACGGACGGGAAATTCAAGCCGGATAGCCAAGTAAGCGAAGAGGAATTCTTAAGCATGCTGTTTAAAGTATTTGATCAAAAAGCAAATTCTACTTCAGGAGCAGCATGGTCGGATAGCCTGTACGCCTTTGCAGTACAGCACAAGTATCCTGTGAAGGGCGTAGAGAATAGAGCGGCTAGAAGCCAGCTGATCACAAGAGAATCTATGGCGGAAATTATAGCGGCTGCGGATGGGGCGCCTTTATTGAAGGACAAAGCGATCGATTACTTGCTGTCTAAATCTTACGCTGAAGGCAGATCAAATGAAAGTGGTATTGCTGGTTTTTCCGGACAGGAAGGTTTGACACGAGCCGAAGCTTTGCAGTTGATTCGTAATGTGAAGGAGCATGGAATGAGCACTTTACAATAACCGAACTTTAATGGGGAGGATGGATTAATGTGATGCAAAAGAAAAGGATTATCGCTAGCTTGCTGCTTGGTGCAAGCGTGGCTTGTACTATGTCGGCTGTAGGGTACGCTCAAACAGTGGATTCCGGACTGCCAATAAGAACTAAGGAATCCATTGAAAGTAAATGGAGCATGTACAATCCGGAAGTCTACCAAGGCGAGGCGTATGATGAGGTTCCGGTTATTAGCACAGATAAGTATACTCCTGGGAAAGTGAACATCAACTATTTGAGAGGTGGCTTGGCCAGAGCTAATTTTTATCGATACATTAGCGGGCTGCCGGATAATCTGGAGCTGGAAGAGGATTACTCAAAATCTGCACAATATGGAGCGGTCATAAGCGCAGCCGTATATGGAAATCTTACTCACGAACCAAGACAACCCGCGTATATGGATAATGATTTTTTCTATACTGCCAAGTCCTCTGCCAGAGGCAGTAACTTGATCACGGTGGATGGCTCAAGAGGAAATAAAACAGCTAAAGCAATAGATAGATATATGGGTGGTTCTATATTTGACTTGTTTAAAGAGGAATATTACGGCTCTGACAAAAATGGGTATGGCAAAGATAGATTAACCTATGGACCGGATCTCCAACTGTTACACCCTTATTTGAAAAAAATCGGCATAGGATTAGCTTCAAGAAATAATCAGGCCTCTTATGCCGTATTGGATTTTACGGATCTCAGCAGCCGGGATGTTTTTAATTATTCCTATATTCCTTATCCTGCCCAAGGTGATTTCCCAGCGGATGTGTTTAGTCCAAATCAAGCCTGGACCATCATTTTGAGTTATTCTTCTTTCTCAAACATAACGAATGAAGTTTACATTGAATTAACGCGCCAATCGGATCAATACAAATGGACTACTCGAAGTACGGACGATTCCCACCTTTTGTACTTGAATCTTCAATTGGGTGAGAATAGTGGAGAACGGATTCATTTCCAACCCAAGGAACTGGACAAAATTCGTGATGGTGATGTGTTTACAGTGAAGGTAACCGGTTTGAGAACTTCATCGGACGAGCCGGCAGAATTGAAATACGATGTGAAATTCTTCTATATTAACAAGCCGCCTGTCGATCTTGATGATAAAGAGAAGCCGTCCTCCAAGCCTCCTGTCCCAGAAGCTACCGTTCCTGCAGATACCGGAAATACAGGAGCTCCGAACGAGAAGTCTTCCGAAATCCGTTTCTCCGACATAACGGGTCATTGGTCAGAATCCACCGTGCAATGGGGGATAACGAACGGGATCGTCGACGGGTACACGGACGGGAAATTCAGGCCGGATTCCCAAGTAAGCGAAGAGGAATTCTTAAGCATGCTGCTTAAAGCATTTGATCAAAAAGCAAATTCTACTTCAGGAGCACAATGGTCGGATAGCCTCTACACCTTTGCAGTACAGCACAAGTATCCTGTGAAGGGCGCAGAGAACAGAGCGGCTAGAAGCCAGCTGATCACAAGAGAATCTATGGCTGAAATTATAGCGGCTGCGGATGGGGCGCCTTTATTGAAGGACAAAGCGATCGATTACTTGTTGTCTAAATCTTACGCTGAAGGCAGATCAAATGAAAGTGGTATTGCCGGGTTTGCAGGACAGGAAGGGCTCACTCGTGCAGAAGCATTGCAGTTGATTCGTAATGTGAAGGAGCATGGAATGAAGGTTTTACAATAATAAAATATAGTGAAAAAGCAAAAAAACCTAACGTGTTATCGTTAGGTTTTTTTGTCCTTTCAGCTTAAATCGGTTAACCCATTTTGCCGCGTCGGTGCTCGACCAAGTCAATCGCACCTAACACGACATGTGCAAGTCCAAATCCGGCGACTGCTGCGGCAGCCATCGGAAATTTCCCCCGCAGCGCTACACCTGAAGCCGTTACGGCCGTACCCAATACAGCAGGAATGATTCCTTCTCTCATTGTTCATCCTCCTTGAAGTGAGTTTGTGTACGCAGGTATAGGTTCCTGCTTTTCGGCATGTTTTATGCCTGGCAACAGTTGCTTGAACGAAGATGAACTTTTATAATAGATGTTTTAGAAGTCTTTTCAAAAAAAGGTATTTTCATAACAGGAAAAGATTAAATGAAGCCATATAAGGAAAGGATGGAGTAATGGTGAGTACCCAACCAATAGCCTTAAAAGAGTGGGCTGTCGCGGTGGAAGCATTAAGAAGCGGACGGCAAATTCTCATCATGCGAAAAGGCGGCATTCGAGAAGAAACGAAAAACTTTCAAGTGGAAAGTGGCAGCTTCTATTTGTTCCCTACATATGAGCATCAAAAAAAGCAGTGGATTAAGCCGGATGACCAGCCAGAGCTGGACAAGACCTTGGAGAACTGGAGTGTTCGAGATACGGAGGTGACGATTCGTTGTTACGCGGAGCTGGCCGAAGACATATTAATAGATAATCAGGAGCAGCTTGACAAATTATCTGCATTTCATCTATGGACCGACTCATTCGCAGAAGAAAGATTAAAGTGGAAGCGAACGCAGCCCTTGCATGTTATGCTGTTAAGAGTGTACGAACTTGCTGAACCAGCTCGCCTCCCTTTGTTGGCTGATTATAACGGGTGCAAGTCGTGGATTCAATTGAACAGCTCTGTATTGGATGGTATGGAGCGCACAGCGGTATTAAATGACGATGATTTCCAAGAAGCGACGAGTAAAATTAAATCTGCCTTAGGCTAAGACCTCTTATGGTTAGTTTATGCAAGTAGAACGTATAAAAATGAGCTAAATAGGTCTTTATTGATTTGCCACGGTAAGATATAATATAGTAACATTGAGAATCATTGATAATCAATTTAGAATGATTATTAAGTAAGAATTACAACATCTAACGATTTATTTCAAATTGGAGGAAGAATAACTATGGCAAATGCACCGGAGTTTATTATAGACGGTTTGAAGGCAACTGTCGAAGGCAAAGAGATTTTGAAGGGTTTGAGCTTGAATATTAAGGGCGGGGAAGTTCACGCGGTAATGGGTCCTAACGGAACCGGTAAAAGTACCCTTGCATCCACCATCATGGGACATCCTAAATATGAAGTAACTGAAGGCTCCGTTTCTTTGAACGGCGAAGACGTATTGGAAATGGCTGTAGACGAAAGAGCAAGAGCAGGTCTGTTCCTTGCTATGCAATACCCAAGTGAAATTGCAGGCGTAACGAACGCTGACTTCCTGCGCAGTGCCATCAATGCACGCCGCGGCGAAGGCAATGAAATCTCCTTGATCAAATTCATCCGCTTGATGGAAGCGAAAATGAAAGAGCTTGAGATGAACCCTGAGTTCATGCATCGTTATTTGAACGAAGGCTTCTCCGGCGGTGAGAAAAAACGGAATGAAATTTTGCAAATGATGATGCTCGAGCCAAGCATTGTTATCTTGGACGAGATTGACTCTGGTCTCGACATCGACGCACTTCGTATCGTTGCTACTGGCGTAAACGCTATGCGTTCCGAAGACCGTGGCTTCCTGATCATTACTCACTACCAGCGTTTGCTGAACTATATCAAACCTGACTTCGTACACGTTATGATGCAAGGTCGCATTGTAAAATCCGGTGGTCCTGAATTGGCTCAGCGTCTGGAGAACGAAGGTTACGATTGGATTAAAGAAGAGCTTGGCATTGTTGACGAAACCGTAGGCCAAGATGAAGAAGAATTCAAAGTCCCTATGAACACGACAGCTCCTAAATACTAAAATAAGTCCACGACGGAGGAATATACTATGAGTACACAAACCATTCTTCCAATCGATCGTCAAACCATCGTGGAGCTGTCCCAATCGAGACAAGAGCCTGAATGGATGACCAACCTCCGCGCTGAGGCGCTGGAGCTGGCCGGATCGTTGGAATTACCAAAATTGGAAAAAACGAGAATCGACCGTTGGAACCTTCGTTCCTACGGAAGCTATAAAGCGGAAGCAGCGTTAACTACTTTGGAGCAATTGCCTGAATCGGCAAAAGCTTTGCTGCAAAACGAAAATCCCGAAAACCTGCTTGTGCAAAAAAACGCAAGCATCGTATACCATAAAGCTTCAGAAGAATTGGCCAAACAAGGCGTTATTTTCACAAGTCTTGAAGATGCATTGAAAAATCATTCGGATCTGGTAAAAAGCTACTTCGGAACGGTTGTTACCAAAGACGAAAATCAACTTGCAGCACTTCATACAGCTATCTGGAGCGGCGGCGTGTTCTTGTACGTTCCTAAGAACGTACAGGTGGAAGTGCCGGTTCAAGCTTTGTTCTTGACAGACGATGCGGATGTTAGCTTCTCCCCACATGTACTGATTGTTGCTGAGCAGCATGCATCTGTCACCTATGTTGACAATTTCATTTCCGAAGGTAACCTGAACAATCTTGTTCAAAACGGCGTAGTAGAAGTCATTGTGAAACCGGGTGCTACGGTAAACTTTGCTTCGGTACACGATCTGAATGATTCGATTACTGATCTTACTTATCGTCGCGCTGTTGTGGAAAATGATGCTACGATCAACTGGGTCATTGGTGAGATGAACTATGGCAATGCTATGTCTGATACGACATCCATTCTCAAAGGCAATGGCTCCAACTCGGATGCCAAAATCATCTGCGTCGGAACAAATGATCAGAAGCTGAACGTCACGACAAGAGCGGTACACTTCGGCAAAAATTCCAGCAGTGATATGATCACTCGCGCTGTTATGCGTGACGAATCCACTGCGATCATTAACGGTATTACCAAAATCGAAAAAGCGGCTACAGGCGCTAACGGTCAGCAAACGGAGAAAGTCCTGATGCTAAGTCCGAAAGCTCGTGGTGACGCGAACCCAATCCTGCTTATCGACGAAGACGATGTAAAAGCAGGTCACGCAGCAAGCGTAGGACAAGTGAATCCGGAACAAATTCACTATTTGATGTCCCGCGGTATTACTCTTGAAGAAGCTCAGCGCCTGGTCATTTATGGTTTCTTGGCGCCAGTTGTTTCGGAAATTCCAATGGAAAAAATTCAATCCCAACTGCAAAGCCTTGTAGAAAGGAAGCTCGGACAATGAAGACGTCGGAGATTCGGAAACTATTTCCTATCCTACAGCAAGAAGTTAACGGACATCCATTAGTGTATTTGGACTCCGCCGCTACTTCGCAGAAGCCAGTATCCGTAATCGAAGCCGTCAAGCATTACTACGAGTGGGATAACGCTAATGTGCACCGTGGAGTCCATACGCTGGGCTCTCGTGCAACAGATGCCTACGAAGGGGCACGTGAGAAAGTTGCTAAATTCATCAGCGCCAAATCGACCGAAGAAATCATTTTTACCCGCGGTACGACAACGGCATTGAATTTGGTTGCTTCCAGCTACGCTCGTGCCGTATGCGGTGAGGGCGATGAGATCGTTCTGACGCCCATGGAGCACCACAGCAATCTCATACCTTGGCAGCAAGTAGCGAAAGCTACGGGCGCTGTCTTAAAATATATTCCTCTTCAACCGGATGGTTCTATTCGTCTGGAGGACGTAGAGTCAACCATTACTGATCGTGCGAAAGTCGTTGCTGTTACTTATGTATCCAACGTTCTTGGCGTTGTTAACCAGGTGAAGGAAATCGCTGCTATTGCACACCGGCATGGTGCCGTAATGGTCGTTGACGGAGCGCAAAGCACGCCTCATCTGAAAGTGGATGTGCAGGATCTCGATTGTGATTTCTATGCATTATCGGGCCATAAAATGTGCGCTCCGACAGGAATCGGTGCATTATATGGTAAGAAAGCACTGCTGCAAAACATGGAGCCGATCGAGTTTGGCGGCGAAATGATCGATCATGTGGACTTGTACGATTCCACGTGGAAGGAGCTTCCTTGGAAGTTCGAAGGCGGTACGCCTATTATTGCCGGTGCCGTTGGACTTGGAGCGGCTATAGATTTTCTTGAAACTATCGGTATGGATGAGATTTTCCGGCATGAACAGCAGTTGACGGCTTATGCTATCAGCCGTATGTCCGAAATTGAAGATTTGACGATATACGGACCGACAAGCCATCGTGCCGGTACGGTTACTTTTAATCTGGGGGATGTTCATCCCCATGATGTTGCGACAGTTTTGGATGCCGACGGCATCGCCGTTCGTGCAGGACATCATTGCTGCCAGCCGCTCATGCGGTGGCTGAACGTTTCGGCTACGGCTCGCGCCAGCTTCTATCTTTATAACACAGAAGATGACATTGACCGGTTGGTGGCTTCACTAATCAAAACAAAGGAGTACTTCGGTCATGCAATTGGATGATTTATATCGCAGAGTCATTATGGATCATTATAAAAATCCGCGCAATCGCGGCACGTTGGATGATGAAGCCGTAACAATCGACTTGAACAATCCTACGTGCGGTGATAAAATTCAACTGCAAATGCAGGTGGAAGACGGTGTCGTCAAAGCCGCTAAGTTCGTTGGAGAAGGCTGCTCGATCAGCCTTTCTTCCGCTTCTATGATGACGGATGCCGTAAAAGGAAAAACGCTCGAGGAAGCATTGTCAATGGCTGAGAAGTTTTCCGGACTGATGAAGGGCGAATCGGTGGAATTCGAATATGAGGATATCGAAGCTCTATCCGGCGTTAATAAATTTCCCGCACGAATCAAATGTGCTACTCTAGCCTGGAATGCGCTTCGCAAAGGAATCGAACAGGCTCACAATAAGCAGTAAGATAGTCGTTTGGGATAACCCGAAGACTTTAAGGAGGTTGGCGAACATGGCAAAGAAAATGCCGGAAATGGAAGATTATAAATATGGTTTTCGTGATGAACATAAAGCGGTTTTCCAAACAGGAAAAGGCTTGACTCGCGAGATCGTTGCCGAGATTTCCAAGATGAAGGGCGAACCGGAATGGATGCTCGATTTTCGTCTGAAATCATTGGAGCAATTCGAAAAAATGGCTATGCCACGTTGGGGCGGTAACTTGGACGACTTGGATTTCAACGATATCCAGTACTATGTTAAACCGTCCGAGAAGCAAGGTAAAACGTGGGAAGAGGTTCCTACAGAAATTAAAGAAACGTTCGACAAGCTGGGTATTCCTGAAGCGGAGCAAAAGTTTTTGGCCGGCGTATCCGCTCAATACGAGTCTGAGGTAGTTTACCACAGCATGCAAAAAGAGCTCGAAGACCAAGGCGTTATCTTTACGGATACCGATACGGCTTTGAGAGAATATCCGGAATTGTTCAGAGAACATTTCGGTACGATTGTTCCTCCTAGCGATAACAAATTCGCAGCGTTGAACAGTGCGGTTTGGTCTGGCGGAAGCTTTATCTATGTTCCAAAAGGCGTTAAAGTGGATATTCCGCTACAAGCTTATTTCCGTATCAACTCCGAGAACATGGGACAATTCGAGCGTACGCTGATCATCACCGATGAAGACAGCTTCGTGCATTATGTTGAAGGATGTACGGCTCCTATCTACAGCACGAACTCCCTGCACAGTGCGGTTGTTGAAATCATTTGTAAGAAAAACTCCCGTGCCCGTTATACGACGATTCAAAACTGGGCACCTAACATTTATAACCTGGTTACTAAACGTGCCGTGGCTGAAGAAAATGCAACCATGGAATGGGTTGACGGTAACATCGGCTCCAAATTAACAATGAAATATCCTGCGGTTGTTTTGAAGGGCCGTGGCGCTAAAGGTATGGTGCTTTCCATCGCTGTTGCAGGACGCGGACAGCATCAAGATGCTGGTGCCAAAATGACTCACCTTGCACCTGAAACAACATCAACCATCGTATCTAAATCGATCAGTAAGCATGGCGGTAAAGTAACCTACCGTGGCTTGGCTTCCTTCGGACGCAACTCCGCAGGCTCCAAGGCTAACATCAAATGCGATACGTTGATTATGGATAAGGAATCCACTTCGGATACTATTCCTTACAATGAAATTATGAACGACAACATTACGCTGGAGCATGAAGCTACCGTATCCAAGGTTTCTGAGGATCAATTGTTCTATCTGATGAGCCGCGGCCTATCCGAAGCAGAAGCTACACAAATGATCGTTATGGGCTTTATCGAGCCGTTCACGAAAGAGCTGCCGATGGAGTATGCGGTAGAGATGAACCGTCTGATCAAGTTCGAGATGGAAGGTTCCATCGGTTAATACCATGCATATCAAAAGGTTCCCTTACTTCATGGGGAACCTTTTTTATATGTAATACAAAAATGAGCTCGTCCCTAATCGGAACGGCTCATTTTTGTATTACATATATATTTCCATGATTTCTAATTCGGGATAGTCCGGCAAATTAATAAATTGCTCGCCAATCTGAACTAAAGGTCTGAAAAAGTCTGTAGGATGTGTCATGACAATGATACCGTTTTCACCGTTGTTAAGCAAAATTCTTTTATTAATGAAATTAGGGATCATATTGCGGATAAACACTTGGGTAATCTTGGGATCCAGCTTGCCGAAGCTAAGTAGATGCAATTCTTTTAACACATGAAGCAAATCTTGTTTATCCCGGTAAACCCGTTGCGAGATCATAGCGCTGTATACATCGGCAACAGCAACGATCTTGGCAAGAGGGTGAATATCTTTACTATGAAGCTTGGAGGGATAGCCAGTTCCATCCAGACGTTCGTGATGCTGCAGAGCAGCTAAAGCAATAGCCTCGGGCAAGTCGGACGTAAGAATCATTTCATAGCCGTATACTGCGTGTTTTTTCACTAGATCGAATTCTTCATCCGTCAGTAGACCCGGTTTTTGAAGAATGGCATCGTCAATGCGGCTTTTGCCAAGGTCGTGCAAATAACCGGCTTTGCCTGCAAAGAGCGCTTCCTCTTCCGATTGTCCTAGCCACTTGGAGATATAATAGGAGATCATACCTACTTGAACACTGTGCTGGTATGTGTAATCATCTTTGCTGTTAAGAGTCAGTAGTAAAGAGACGACATCTTTTTGTAGTACAAAATGATTGGCAAGGGGGGCAAAGCTTTGTTCCACTTGTTTTTCATCGATTTTGCCCTGCGCATTGATTTGATTAAATAAATCTCGGATTCCACTTACCGCTTCTTCATAGGCAGCCGTCTGAGAAAAAGCTGGAGTGTGCTCTGCTTGTACTGCCGTCGGTTTTGATTCCGCGATTTGCTCTTGTTGTCGCATCATAATGTCGACATAATCAATATTGTGCAGTTGAAGCTTGTCAATATCATCGGCATTTAAGACGGTGTGTGCAGACACGACAAGGAGTCCATTCCAATTAAAAACATCCGAGCCGGTCCGATCCCCAACCTGTAAATCCATGACAGAAATTCTCATAGCCGTCTCTCCCAATCACAGTGTGCGTGTATAAGCTAATTAGTATAAGGTTATGGTACCAAGAATGTATTATATTGGCAACCTAATTATGAGCATTTTGTCACATAAAAGGGAGAAACAGCGAAAAAACTCAGAACTACATTCCTATATACCGACTATATAGGCTCTTGGCCATCACGGGATCATCTGTACCTTGAACGATTAGCCGGCCATCGGAAAACAAAATCAAAGTCAAAGCATCGTTAGGATAAAATTTTAATAAGAACGGATTGAGCTCCACGTGTCCCAGAGGACGCCACTTATCTGCCCAATCGGCCAAGACGAAGGAAGCGGGGCTTACCGGTTGAATTTGAACCGAATTCCGTCCGCATAAGTTCTGGATCGTATCTTCCTCTGCCTCCTGCTGTAAATACTCATAGTGGCCATGCCCACAAGCGGGACAATCCGATTTACGAGCTTTACTCACATCTACAGCGGCGTGCTGGTTGTACCATAAGTCCCAATGAACCATTTTGCGGTTCAGATTGGCAGTAGCACCAACGAGCAGCTTGAAGGCCTCTGTTGCTTGATGAGAAGCGACTGTATGAATAATAGGCCCGATAACCCCTGCAGTGTCGCATGTTTCTGTCGTTCCTTGGGCGGGCGCCTGCCCAAACATGCAGCGAAGGCAGGGTGTTTCACCTGGGATGACAGTCATGGACACACCGCGAGAGCTGACCGCACCACCATAAATCCATGGGATGTTGTGCTTTAAGCTTACATCATTGAGAAGAAAGCGTACGGCGAAGTTGTCCGTACCATCCAGAATCAAATCAACGTCGGCAAGCAGCGACTCGGCATTGGCAGGATGGAGGTCAGCAACGACGGGCTCAATGGTGACCAGCGAATTAGCCTGTTGAAGCCTTTTGGCTGCTGCCATCGCTTTAGGCTCTGAGGATGCTGCGTCAGCCTCGTCGTAGAGCATTTGGCGCTGCAGGTTGCTCGCTTCAACGAAATCCCGGTCAATGAGGCGCACGAAGCCAACACCGGCACGAACCATGTGATTGGCCAGCACCGTTCCGAGTGCGCCCGTGCCTACAATCGCTACACGGGATTGCATCAGCTTCGACTGCCCCTGCTCTCCAATCGGCGCAAACAATAGCTGGCGTGAATATCGCTGTGCAGCAGCAGCTGTTAGGGATTCGTTGTTCTGATCGTTAGTATTCATCGATGCGTTTCTCTCCTTTATACTAAGGGGTTCCAGGGCCCCAACTGATGTCCTTTCCATTCGGAGCCGTCTTCCCATATTTCTTTTTTCCAGATGGGTACAATCTGCTTAAGTCGTTCGATAGCGTACCGGCTGGCTTCATAAACGGCCTCACGGTGTGGGGAAGACACGGCTATCACGACGCTGATCTCACCGATATCTACCTTCCCGAGCCGGTGGGTTATGGCACATAGTGTACCGTTCCACTGTTCGTGAATTTCAGCAGTGATTTGTTTCATTGTTTTGAGAGCCATTGGTTCGTAAGCGGAATATTCAAGCAGGCAAGTTTTTTTGCCATGGGTCCATTCCCTTGTTGTTCCTGTAAAGGTCAGTGCAGCCCCGTGATCCGGATGCAGCACTTTAGCGGTAACCGTCTCGATAGAGATCGGATCGTAGGTTATTTCGACAAGCTGCAGTTGTCCTCCCGAGACAGGAGGAATGATTGCAATCTCATCCTGTTCATCAATTAATTGATCATCTGGCGCATAGCTGTGATTAACGGCTACGAAAGCTCGAGCCAATGATTGGGCGGCTTCAGGATGCTTGTCCATCAGCCATTGTTTTAAAAGAGCAGGTGTCAAAGCGGCATCAGATTCCCAATCTATTGAAATAAGGGAGCTGCCCAGCTGCTCCGCCAAGCCTGCAAAAACGAATAGTTGCAGCTTCATCTAAATCACTCCCATGGTTTTATTAACAGCATACCATAAGATAACGAGATAGTGATATAATAGAAGGGTTTCGTGTACATATAAAGGTTATCCTTTAGGGAAGCTGGAGGGGTATTGAATGAATATTACCGTATATGATGAAATAGGTGGAACGGAGCAATGTACCGTAATGGAAATGAGCTCTCTGGCCCCTAACCATATACCACTCAAAGAGCGAGTTCCTGGAGTAGAGGGGCAGGCTTTTGAATTGAAATCCTGGTATGATGCCTGGATGAACAAGCGCCAGGTTAAAACGGATCGTGAGCCTGTTTATATGAACGTAGAGGCAGTCGATGAGTTTCAAGCAACGATACCTTGGGAGCAGTTGAATCAGGCCGTGTTTCTGTATGAGCAGGACGGCAAACCGCTGCAAAAAGGTTTCCCGATTCGGCTTTATGTGCCGGATGGAAGCAGTGAATGCTTGAATGTGAAAAGTGTAGTCTCTATTCGATTTGAATACGGCGAAGCGGTTAATGAAGCATCCTACGGGTTTAAGAATAGGGTGAGTATAGAAGAACTAAGGCTTAACAAATAGATGGATAAGGCTCTAAAAGGAGGGGCTGCTGAATGAACTCACCCCATTTGCGGCTTAGAATTGTTCATTCGAACGATATTCACAGCCATTACGAGCAAATGCCCCATATCGCTGCTGTAGTTGAGGAGCTTCGCGCTTCGGCAGGAGAAGAGCATACACTGACACTGGATATTGGTGATCATTTGGACCGTATGCGACCGGAGACGGAAGCGAGCGTCGGCAGCTATAATCTGGATGTCATAGCTGCCACGGGATATGATGCGATTACGATCGGCAACAATGAAGGTTTGACGTTTACAAAAGAGGCGCTGGCTGACCTATATAGCAAACATCCGGAAATCAAGGTGCTTTGCAGTAATTTGCTGGATACGGCAACCGGGGAAATTCCAGCTTGGGCATCTCCCTATCACATTATTGTTAAAGGCAGCATCAAGGTTGGATTGATCGGGGTGACAGCTTATTATGAGGAATTTTACAGGCTGCTTGGCTGGACTATTCTAGAGCCTATCGACGTTGTCCATCAGTGGGTTGAGAAGGTTCGTCCTAAGGTAGACGTGCTCATTCTGATGTCCCATCTCGGGCTGAAGACGGATGAAAGAATCGCCCAGGAAATTCCCGGAATCGATGTCATTTTAGGAGGTCACAGTCATCATCTACTTGAACAGCCTTTGCGCATAGAAAACACGCTTGTATGCGGCGCTGGCAAATTCGGTCAATATGTTGGGGTAGTCGATGTACAACTAGACGCAAATACCCGCAAGCTGACACAGATGGAAGGATACGTCCGTAAAATGGAAGCGGAGCCTTATGACACAAAACTTGCAGCAGAGATAAAGAGATTCGGGATCGAGGCGAAGCAGACGCTCAATCGAGAGGCGGCATATTTGGAGGAATCGCTTTCTGTTCATTGGTATCGGGAGGCACCTCTTGGCAATATGCTTGCTGCAGCACTTAGGCGCTGGACGGGCTCAGATATCGGTCTGGTGAATGCGGGACAATTTCTAGAGGGCCTGGAGCAAGGAACGGTTACGGTGGGGCGGCTGCTAGAAATATGCCCATCACCTATAAATCCGTGTCAAATAATACTCACCGGTGAACAAATCATTCAAGCGCTCGAAGAATCGCTTCTTCCAGAGTTTATGGAGAAGCCTATTTACGGCTTTGGATTTCGCTGTAAAGTACTCGGAATGCTCAACATCGATGGTATAAAGGTAGAGTACAACGCGGCTGGACCTGCACTCTCCAAAATACGTCAGGTTTGGGTCGGAGAAGAGCTGCTTGATCTTGGTCGAGGTTATAGGGTAGGTACGGTGGATATGTTTTCTTTTGGGATCGGCTATTTATCGCTATCCAAAGGAACTAATGTACAGTATTTCTTGCCGGAGTTTTTGCGGGATATTATGCAAAAGGAGCTTCATAATAAAGAGGCAATCGCAGCGGGGTACAGCAAACGTTGGTTTGCCTTCTAGCAGAGGAATATTAAAAAGACTGTTGGAGCTTTTAAATGGCTCCAACAGTCTTTTTTCATCCCGTGATTGGCTTAAGCTAAGTAAAGATACAATGCAAAAACAGCAGCTAGTACAAAACGATAATAAGCAAAATATGTGAGCTTAATTCTAGAAACTAGTTTAATAAAGGTTACGACGGCAAGTAATGCTACAATGAACGATACAACGAACCCTACTGCAAAAAATCCGATAAGGTCGGGTGTAAGCAATTTGTAAGCCTTCAGTAAAGACAAACCGGAGGCCGCGAACATAAGCGGAATCGCTAATATAAATGTAAAATCGGCTGAAGCACCCCGGCTGACACCGGACAGCATACCCCCGGCAATTGTCGCACCAGAACGAGAGAAGCCTGGCCATACTACGGCCAATATTTGATATAAGCCGATATACAGTGCTTGTTTATACGTAATGTCATCGAGCTCTTGTGCCGGTTTAGGAGTAGATGATTTTTCAGCTATGATAAACAGGATTCCCCCGACGATAAGACTTAAAATTACGGTTTTCGGAGAGAATAGATGTTCTTCGATCCAGTTATTAACCAGCAAACCTACAATACCTGCAGGCAAAATACCGATCAAGATGTGGATTAAGTTCAGTTTCTTTTTACCTATACGACTCGGGTCTTTTTTCAGTCCAAAAAGAAGCAGAATCCGGTTCCAGTAAATGACGACCACGGCCAGAATGGCTCCAAGCTGAATAACAACCTCGAACGTTTTCATTATAGCATCGTCTTCAGGTATACCCATCAATGCTTGCGTTAAAATCAGATGCCCGGTAGAGGATACGGGTAAAAACTCGGTTAGCCCTTCAACAATCCCCATAATAATCGAAACCCAATAACTTAACATAATTGCCTCCTACTTTGTTTGTGCGAACCTACTCTATTTTAGCTTGTAAACAGATGTCCTACAATACCAACTTGGACTATGAGAGTAATCTTAATATTTCTTTAACCAAACAGAAGAAAAATATGAAAGAAAAGAACGAAAAAAGGCTGAAAATATGTCGAAATATGTTGCTCTTTTTCGAGGAATCCTTTACTCTAGGCATAGAACATATCTTTACTATTATAGAAAGAAGACGTGGTTTAATCATGCGTTTGCTTCCGCTGAATATGGTTCGCCCTGGCATGAAGCTCGGGAGAAGGATTTATAATGAAGAAGGACTGACCCTTCTCGGGGAACGTGTCGAATTATCGCATAAACTGATCCAGCGGTTGAGCGAACATGGTATTGACTTCATATATATAGATGATCCTAGAACGAATGATGTTATGATTCCAGATATGATTAGTGAAGAAACGAGGTTCAAAGCGACTTCCGAAATTCGCTCTTCTTTTCGAAGCATGATGGAAGCTTCCGTGAAGCAGAAAACGTCTAGCGATAAGCGTCTTGGAAAAACGTTCGGCAATGTTATGAAAATGATTATTGACGATCTAAGCGGCCATGAAGACGCGATGATCATGTTGACGAATATCAGCGTGATGGATGATTATTTGTTTCAGCATTCTTTGAACGTGTGCATTTATACGACGCTGCTCGGAATGGCCTATGGATACAATCGCGATGATTTGACTACTCTTGGATTAGGTGCGCTTCTACATGATATAGGCAAAACCCAAATTCCTCTCGAGCTGCTCCGCAAAAACGGCAAGCTGACCGATAACGAGTTTTCTTGGGTTAAGAAGCATACCGAGTATGGCTTCCAGCTGCTGAAGGAAGAGCCGAATATTTCTTTGGTTACGGCGCACTGTGCGTTTCAGCATCATGAAAGGCTGGATGGAAGCGGGTATCCTCGTGGGATTGAAGGCAAAGACATTCACGATTACGCTCGATGGATCGGACTGGTTGATTCCTATGACGCGATGACGACTCACCGGGTATACCGCAAAGCACTGCTGCCTCATCAGGCTATGGAAATATTGTATGCAGGAACGGACACGTTGTATGAAAAGAAAAAAATCGAATGGTTCCGAGATCATATAGCGATCTATCCGATAGGGATCACGGTGACTCTGAACACAGGAGAAACAGGGACCGTTGTCGGCCTTAACAAAATGGTTCCTCATCGACCTATTGTTCGAATTTTGAAGGATGAAGAGGGTCAGGAGTTGAAAGCTCCTTTTGATATCGATTTGTCCGTGAAATTATCGATTATGATAACTGGAGTCAATGAGGATCTAGGCTAGCCATCATACATACGTCAGATGAAACCCGGAGCCCCGGGTTTTTTTCATGAAAAAGTGGGAATTGCTTCGTTTAGTTTCATTTTCGTGCGTCATACGATACAATAGGTGGTAAAAATACTTTATACAGTCAGGTGTGAACTCAACATGATAATAGATAAACTGAACCCCGTTCTACCGGAAATAACACCCGAGTACGATCCTTGGGATCCGATTCGTTCTTTGCAAAAGCATGGAAAGCACATGCTCACTAGCGTAGAACTTACGGTAACCAATTTGTGCAATATGAGGTGTGAGCATTGTGCGGTGGGAGAGACGTTAACCATGACGGAAGGCCCACGAATTCCGGTGGCTAAGGTGCTGCAGCGTCTGGATCAAGTAGAGCATCTGGAGACCATAAGCATCACCGGCGGGGAGCCAAGCTATCATGAAGCGACGGTGAGGGATTATATCGTTCCGATTTTGAAATATGCGCGTGAACGGGGGGTAAGATCACAAATCAATTCCAACCTTACCTTGAGCTTGTCCCGTTATGAAATGCTCGCTCCTTATTTGGACGTTATGCATATTTCCTTCAACTATTTGAATGCCGATGATTTCCATCAAGTAGGCTTTGTTCGTACAGACCGGACGGTTACGCAGAATACAGCGGCCAAGATGTATGAGCGGATGATTGAAAACACTATAGAGCTGAGTCGTGGTGGCATGTTCGTATCGGCTGAATCGATGATCAATTATCGAACGCATGAGAAGCTGACCGACATTCATAAACTGATTGTAGAGATGGGCTGCCGTCGCCATGAGGTGCATCCGATGTACCCTAGCTCATTTGCGTCGAACTTGCCGGTACTATCGCTGGAGCATTTTCGCAGTGCCATTCACAACCTGCTGGACAATCGCGACCGTAATTTGTGGATGCTGTTCGGGACGCTGCCCTACTACGCTTGCAATACGAACGAGGAAGATCAGCGCATGATTCGAAGACTTCGGGAAGAACCTAATGTAACGGTACGCAACGACCCCGATGGACGCAACCGATTGAACGTGAATTTGTTCACAGGAGACGTATACGTAACGGACTTCTCCGATGTTCCTGCTCTCGGCAATATCCATACGGATACCTTGGAGCAAGTATTCGGAAGATGGGACGATCATCCCTTGAACGGTTCTGTCAACTGTCATTGTCCTGCTGCCCAATGCTGCGGACCCAACCTTTTGGTTGTTGATACGTATTATAAGGAAATAGACTTTAAGAATCGTAAAGCAGTTGTCTAATTATCGGAGCCTTGATTGGATTACCACAGGATATACAGTTTGATCATCACACAAAAAGGAGTTTGAGGTTCCTTGGGATTTGATTGGGGTTTGATCGCGCTTAATATCGTATTGGTACTTCTGTTGGTTCTGTTAAACGGATTTTTCGTCGCTGCCGAATTTTCTCTCGTCAAGGTTCGCACAACAAGGCTGCAGCAGCTGCATAACGAAGGGGTCGGGAAAGCCAAGTATGCTCTTGCCGTGACGAAAAAGCTGGATGCTTATTTATCCGCAACACAGCTTGGCATCACATTGGCATCCCTAGGACTAGGCTGGCTCGGTGAGCCGGCGATTTCCCATCTGATAGTTGATCCGTTGTTTGCGCTGCTCCATTGGGATAAAGCTTGGTACAGCTCGGCGCTGTCCGTATTTATCGGGTTTGCCACCATTACGTTCCTGCATATTGTGTTAGGTGAGCTTGCGCCCAAATCGCTGGCCATTCAAAAATCGGAAGCAGCATCTTTGTGGTTATCCGGCCCTTTGCTCGTGTTCCATAAAATATTTTTTCCAGCCATTTGGCTGCTGAATGGCGCGGCCAACCGTATGCTTCGTCTCATAGGCGTTCAGCCTGCAAACGAACATGATGCAGTTCACACGGAGGAAGAAATAAGGATTCTCATGAACCAGAGTGCCAGCAGTGGACATATTGATAAAGATGAAATGGCACTGTTTGATAATATATTCGAATTCTCCGATCGGGTAGCACGGGAGATTATGCTGCCGCGCACCGATATGGAATGCTTATTCGCGAATCTATCCTTTGCGGAGAATTTAAAAACGGTTTACCGAACGAAGCATACGCGTTACCCTGTGGCGAATCACGACAAGGATACGATAATTGGATTTGTGCACATCACCGATCTTTTAACGGCAGACCCGGATGAAGATCACGATCTTCAGTCGTTCATTCGCCCAGTGCTGATGGTGCCGGAATCGATGGAGATCAGCCATGTTTTGAAGCTTATGCAAAAAAAGCATTCGCAGCTTGTCATTATCGTGGATGAATATGGAGGCACCGCAGGGTTATTGACAACGGAAGATATATTGGAGGAGATTGTGGGTGAAATCCACGATGAATTCGACGAAAACGAACGTCCAAGCATCGAGAAGAAGGGCAATCAATATTCAGTAGACGGTCGAGTGCTGCTTGAGGACTTGGATGACCTGCTTTCGCTGGGGATTGAAGACAATGAGGTGGATTCGATTGGAGGATGGCTGTTCACCGAGCTTGAAGGAGCAGTATCCAAGGGGAAAAAGCTTCAGCATGGAAATTTTGAATTTGAAATAACCGAGGTACGCCGCCTGCGTATTATGAGAGTGACTATAACCCGCATAGAGCAAGCAAGTAAGCCAACAGATACTCAAGAATAATAATAAAGGGTAAAGGGGAACTGCCCATTTATGTCTCTGAGGACGATTCTGTTTTGCTCCATAGGGGTTGTATTGCTCTATGGATTGTTTACCATTGGATTTCCATTTCTGCTTGCCATGCTCATAGCCATTTTTTTAGAGCCTGTTGTGCAATGGCTGATGAAGCTGGGGAGAATGAACAGGGTGTTTGCGGCTTCGATTGCCTGCACCTTGTTTACAGGTTTACTGCTCGGATTTTTCTTCTTGGTAGGATTCAAAATGGTGTCGGAGCTCATTCAGTTCTGGAAGTATGCTCCTGATTACTTAAATGATGCAAAGCTGTTTATCGATGACACGACAGAGAAGACGCGATTGTTCTACAACTCGCTACCTTCTGGTATGGCAGAGCAGCTTCAGGGCTGGATCGAAACAGGGATCAATACCGTTACGGATAATATTAAAGGGATCGTGACGGCGGTATCAACGTATTTTCTCAATGTCGCCAAAACGATTCCGAACTTATTCATTTTCTTCGTCGTATTTGTCATCGGCTTGTACTTGATCTCGATAGGCTTGCCTAGTGTGTATCGTTCGTTCTTGAATTTGTTCGATAAACTCTCGCAATCGAAAGTGATCGCTGTACTTAAGGATTTGCGCCGAGCGGTTCTGGGATTTTTGTTCGCGCAGGTGTTAATCAGTTTTCTCACTTACATAGTTACCTTAATCGGTCTTCTCTTCCTGCGTGTGGACTATCCGCTCGCCGTTGCGCTCTTGATTGTTGTCGTTGATATTCTCCCTATTCTCGGAACGAGTGCGGTATTGGTACCTTGGGCGCTATACAGCTTCATGGCGGGGAATGTGCATTTGGGAATTGGGCTGTTGGTTCTGCTTGTGTTTATCATGATATTCCGCAAGCTGATTGAACCTAAAATTATCGGTGATGCTGTTGGCATTAATGCTCTGGCTGCACTAATGAGCATGTATGTAGGCTTCAAATTAATCGGTGTTATCGGTCTTATTTTTGGTCCTGTTCTTATCATTGTGTACCAAGCGCTGCGTAGAGTCGGACTATTGAAAATTAATATTAAATTGGACTAATTATGCGCTACGGCTCACGTATCGATGTGCTCGGCAGAGTGAAAAAGGGAGGTCTTTGACGGACCTTCCCAGAGTGTCGCGAAGCCTGTAAAACTTGAAATATGGCTAATATACTCCAGTGGGATATGCCCCTCCAGCCGCTGTTGAAATCCATGAATTTGATTAGAATTTAGCGGTAAATTCATGGATTTCAAAGGCGGACGTAAACTCCTCCGAGGCATACCCCACTTCCCTATACAGCATATTTCCGGATAAATAGGTTTCTCAACAGACTAGGAAGGTCTTAACGGACCTTCCTTTTTCATTTCGAAGTTTTAATAAAAGCGCCGTGCCCCCATATATTTGGGTCCCCAGTAGCTGTTATCCAGCTTTTGAATGTATACACCCGCAGAGCGAGTCGCGGAGATGAATTCCCCATTGCCGGTATAAATCCCTGCATGGGATATTGCGTCTGGATCATTAAGTGCAAAGAATACCCAATCACCCGGCTGCAGGCTTGCCCTGGCTATACTTGTCCCCATGGTGGCCATGACGGAAGAAGAAGTGCGATTGAATGAAACGCCAAATTTATTGTACATGAAGTAAATGAAGCCGGAGCAGTCGAAGCCGTCAGGGGTAGCACCACCCCAAACATAAGAAACCCTCATATAATTCGAGGCATCTGCTACAATTTGACGTTTTACGAGAGCATGGGATATGGCGGTTTGTGTGGATGAATCGACAGCTCCGGATACAGGCAGACTGTAAGCTTTTTGAAAATCACGTACGGCTTGCGCCGTAATCGATCCAAAATAAGCGGTGTTAATCGGATATGTAAAATATCCTAAAGTTTTGAGGTTGCTCTGCAAAGCTCCGACATTGCTGCCAGACATTCCTTGCGAAAGAACGGAAGAGACTGCTGCGTAGACTTGCTCACCGCCAGGAAGCGGTAAAATCGAGGAGATACCAATGAGTGCGGCTGTCAAACTTGCTGCAAGCGTTTTCTTCAAAAACAATTCAACTCCCTCTCCCCCTGAATTACGGGGTTTGATGAATTTGTTCCCATTTTATACTCATAATGGACAAGGAGACAATGTATAAATATTGGTAGTAGATTTTCTCATTAGAGGAGGAATCTGATCATGTTTACACAGGAGAAAGTATGGTGTCCGTATATTGGTCCTTGTGACCCATGTCCCCCTATAAGGGAGAAGGTTTATTCCACGCCGCCCCAGTTGTATATACAGTTCCAGCCCCCCAATCTCCCACAATGGTCTCCCAAAGAGGCGCTGAGGATGGGAACGCTGTGGCCCGCGCTCTATAGCCCGTATGAACCAAGATTATAGGCTGGAAAGGAGAGGAGGCTCATCTATGGAGGAGAAACGAATGCCGGTGCTTTATTACTCTATGCTGGAGGAGCTCCAGGCCATTGATTTCGTTCTGGTGGAGCTAACCTTGTATCTCGACACACATCCGCTCGACAGCAACGCTCTCCATCAATATAACGAATGTGCTCATCAGCGCATGCATTTGGCTCATCAGTTTGAACGTGAGTTCGGTCCTCTGAAAAGCTTTGGTCAGAGCTTCTCGGGATATCCATGGCAGTGGATCGATACGCCGTGGCCTTGGCAGGTTTAATCGTCTCGGAGTCAAACGAAGGGAGAGGAGCATTGAAATGTGGATTTATGAGAAAAAACTGCAGTACCCTGTCAAGGTAAGCAAGTGCGATCCTCGTATGGCTAAGCTCTTGCTGGAGCAATATGGCGGGGCGGACGGAGAGCTTGCAGCGGCACTGCGTTACATGAATCAACGTTATTCGATTCCTGACAAAATTATCGGCTTGCTGACGGATATATCTACCGAGGAATTTGCCCATCTGGAAATGATTGCGACCATGGTGTATAAGCTTACGAAAGACGCTACGGTTGAGCAAATAAAAGCGGCGGGTTTGGACCCACACTATGTAAGTCATGACAATGCTTTATTTTATGAGAACGCATCAGGTGTCCCTTGGACCGCAGCTTATATTCAAGCGAAAGGAGATCCAATCGCCGATTTATACGAGGATATAGCGGCGGAGGAGAAGGCCAGAGCAACGTATCAATGGCTTATTGATATGACGGACGATGTGGACCTGCAGGATGGGCTGAAGTATTTACGAGAGCGAGAGATTGTCCACTCGTTAAGGTTCCGGGAAGCAGTTGAGATATTAAAATCGGAGCGCGGAGCAAAGAAAGTGTTTTAAGTAGGAGACGATCGGCATGAATAAATAACGAAAAGCATCCCGATAAAACGCCGCTGTGGGTTTTGGGATGCTTTTTTATTTGGTTTCTTAATGAAATTAGGACTTGTGGGATTTGGAACGATTTCCTCTATGACCCCCATGACCACCATACCAGAAATGGGCTTTTGTAACAAAAAAAGAGGAGCAGCCCGCGGCCGCCCCAATCCCACATTTTATTTTGAAAAATAATATACGATAGCGGCAACGATTAGAATAATGATGATGATCCAGGTAATGGTGCCGGCTTTGGAGCCGGTTTTTTGGTCAGGCGGGGGAGCTGCTTGCTCGCTTGTGCTCAAAAACGTCCCGCAATACTTGCAGACAATGTCTCCTTCACTCATCTTTTCATTGCACTTTGAACAAAATTTCACCATTTGCACCACCCGCAATCTGATGGGATTTTGTTTTAAATGAGAGCCGCTTCTTTACATATGTATGGCTCAGCCGCGGTTCCATCCATATCCAAAAGAGAATGATATGAATTCATATCATCTTGACCATAGATACATCATCCAGTCCTTTTGGATATAGCATTGACAGATGGAGATTATTGGAACTATGATGTTTCCAAGGTCTCTTTGTAGAAAGGGCCTTGAGATGAGTAGAGTTGAGCCGTAATTGAGATCAGAGATGAGAAAAGTTGAGCTGAGCCCACTTGTATTGGTCTATTTGACCATACCTTCTTCCTCTCTGTTCTCTTCTTACCCAAAAGGAGGAGAACTATGAGCATTCCCTTTAAGCAATCCCCGCAAGCGACCACCTATGTAACCGAAGGAAAATTAAATGTGACGAGAAGAAGCATCCCCGTTGATTCCAATCAAGCGCTGCAAGGTATAATTGCTAGAATCGACCAACACCAAGGCGCTCTGTTTAGCAGCGGCTATGAGTTTCCAGGCCGGTATTCCCGATGGGATGTTGGATTCCTTAACCCTCCTCTAGAGCTGCGTTCCATGTCTAACAGATTTGAGCTTAAAGCTTTGAATTCGCGCGGAGAGCTGCTACTGGACTTTATATTCTCACATCTCAACAGGATGAAGAGTGTAATGCTTCATAGGGGAAATACCCTAATAACAGGGAGTATTGAGTCTTTATCCGAGCCGGAATTTGTACTGGAGGAAAATCGGACGAAGCAGCCGACTCGCCGCTGGAAGACGCCGATCAGGTTCGAAAGCTTCTTAATTCAGCCAAGGACGAAGCGGAGCTTACGATGTGTACGGACGTGGATCGCAATGACAAGTCACGTATATGTGAGCCGGGAACTGTTCAAGTTATCGGCCGCAGGCAGCTGGAAATGTATTCTCATTTAATCCATACGGTGGATCATATCGAAGGAACACTTGCCGAGCCATTTGACGCTTTGGATGCTTTTATGACGCATATGTGGGCCGTAACGGTTACGGGTGCCCCGAAACGGGCAGCTATTCAGTGGATTGAGAACCACGAGGATTCACCGCGCGGCTGGTATGGAGGGGCAGTAGGATTTTATACATTTAATGGTCACTTGAATACAGGGCTCACACTGCGGACCATGAAGATAGCCGAAGGAAGAGCAGAGGTCCGAGTCGGAGCCACACTGCTGTACGATTCTGATCCGATGGAAGAAGAGCAGGAAATTTTGACGAAGGGAGCAGCTCTCTTTCAGACTATCCGCGGCTCCGTTATTACATGGGAGCCTTCTGCAACCATGGAGCGAGAACAGCCAGGTGCAGGCAAACGGGTCCTGGTTATCGATCATGAAGATTCGTTTGTTCATACACTGGCCTCTTATTTCCGACAAACCGGAGCTCAGGTGATGACGGTGAGATGGAACTATGCCCACAAGCTGCTGGAGCAGCCTCAAGAGCAGTTTGATTGTATTATTTTATCGCCAGGACCGGGTCGTCCCGCTGATTTCAGAATGGTCAGGACGCTTGATATGTGCGTAGCACGGAAAGTGCCAATCCTAGGCGTTTGTCTTGGACTGCAGGGGCTGGTCGAGTATTATGGAGGAACACTTCAAGTGTTGAGTGTCCCTCAGCATGGGAAGTCATCGGTTGTGAATCTTACTCAGCCAAGCTTGTTATGGAATGGGATACAAGACCATTTTCAAGTGGGGCGCTATCATTCGCTTTATGCCGCAGATGTACCTGATTGTCTCAAAGTCACTGCCATTTCTGAGGATGGGATAGTGATGGCGGTTGAGCATAAGCAGGCGCCTTTATATGCCGTTCAATTTCATCCCGAATCGATACTGAGCTTGAAGGGAGAAGCAGGCTACCAGATAATCCGTAATTTTTTGTCTGCAAACCCTGCAATCAGCCAAAATGCACAGTGAGATTCGTTTGACATTGGACCTAAATCATGTTTGTATAAAAGAAAAAATCATTCGGAGGAGTTAACCAATGAGATCGACCTTACCAAAGCCGGAGGCGATGATTTTTGATTTGGACGGTACTTTGTTCCAAACGGAAACGCTGCTGCTGCCGGCATATCACGCAACATTCGATGAGCTTCGGGCTGAAGGTGCCTATGAGGGAGCTACACCACCGGAGAGTGAAATTTTAGGCAGTTTAGGTATGCTTCTTGAACATATTTGGCAGCGGGTCATGCCGGACGTAGATGTCCAGGTACACCGCAGAGCCGACGAATTGCTGCTGGATTATCAAATTCAGGGCTTGCTTCGCGGCGATGGGAAGCTATATGAAGGTGTTGCCGAAACCTTATCCACTTTGCGAGCTCAAGGAATCCGATTGTTTGTAGCAAGCAATGGATTGGAGTCTTATGTCAAGGGTGTAGTCCTACATAAAGAGCTGGGGCCTTTATTCGAAGGCTTATACAGTGCAGGGGAATATCAGACCCGTTCCAAAGTGGATCTTGTACAGATGCTGCTTGAAACTTACAATGTAAAATCGGCCTGGATGGTAGGGGATCGTTCCTCGGATGTGGAAGCTGGTCGGGAAAACGGATTAACCGTCATCGGATGCGATTATGCGGGCTTCCGTAAAGAGGGAGAACTTGAAGACGCAGATGTTCGAATTGGCAGCTTTAATGAATTGTTGGCACTACTGTAATCTCAAATTAAAACAAACAGCCATTTCCGAAAAGGTTGCACTTTTGGCTGTCAAATGTATTGGTAATAGCTGGGGGGCCGAAATATCGGTTTCCCTTTTTTTACTTTTAAAGGCTCTTTTATCGCGGTTTAATCCTGATCAAGATGAAATATTTTACATACATCCACTTTTATTGGATAAGCAGGTGTGCTGATGGAATATTTTGCACCATGAAATGCCCTAGTAGCCCATGCTACACTGAAGTGGCTCAAAAAACCAATACAAGTGTTTTCGTAGCTTGCTGGTTATAAGCAAAAAAATATATTAAAGGCCGAAGCTTAATAGAAAGCACGGGGGAACCAAATTTCTGGGGTGAAGCCGCGTAAGCGGTAGGGTGATTGACCTTTGACCCGAATCCGTCAGCTAACCTCGTAGGCCGCGAAAAGGAGAGGTTTGTATTGAAACGTTTGATGAAGATTGTTTTGACAAGTGCCCTGGCTCTTAGTCCTGTGATAGGGGTTAGCGCAGCTTCAGCTGCTCCAGCAGCCACTAACATTACGAGCACAAAGGCATCTACATTATCTGTAGCAGCCAAAAGAGATAAGGTTGTTCAAACGGCACTGTCTCTGCAAGGCAAAGTCCAGTATGTACCTTGGACACAGCGTCAAGAAGCTCACGCTCCATATAAAACGGACTGCTCCGGCTTCACCGCGCTTGTTTACAAACTAGCAAATATCGGCGTTACTCTCGTTGATAGAGACGATGATCATCAAGCTCAAGTAGGGCAGAAGATCACTTCTTATAGCAATTTGCAAAAAGGCGACTTGATTTTCTTCGGTAACATGGGCAGCTCGAAAAGCTTGAAAGACGTAGGTCATGTAGGTATTTATATTGGCAACGGAAAAATGATTCACAACATCAACAGCAAATCCGATGTTAAAATTACGGATCTTAATTCCAGCTATTACAAAAGCAGATTTATGTTTGCTAGAAGAGTAATTAAATAATACGACGCTAACCTTAATCTATTATGAATAGATTATAAGAATTACCTTCCAAGCTTTACAGACCGGTTGACGGTCAGCTTGGAAGGTATTTTTATTTTGCAGTCCGTATATTAAAGAATTTTGAAATCGGAATGGTTTTGGTATCTTGGAATATGCCTCTTTAAATGCTGAACCATTTTCGACATTCGCTCACTTTCGCCTCCGGTGCGGGTCGCTTGTTTTTCCACTGTACTTAACAACGGAACCACTCGAAAAGCGGTTCGTCCTCCAACCTTGATTCTGCGAACCCAGGTAGGAATGAAATCTGCGCTCATAATCTGCACTCTTCCGTCATCATGCTTACGGATATGAAGACGGTTAATAAGCCCTGTTAATGTATGATCGTTTCCATATAAACGTGTGGAAATGAAATTGCCGAGGGAGAAGGAGGCGTATCTCTTTTTCTTGATTCCATTCACATCCTTGGATTCGTAGAAAAGGGATGGCTGAATGACATGAGAATGTGCGCCCAAAATAATATCTGCCCCATGCTTGAATAATAAGCGGAAATACTTCTTTTGTTCTTCGTTAGGATATTTGCTGTATTCTCTGCCGAAGTGCATACATACGATGACGAGATCCACGGACTTGGCTTTTAGCCTACGGATGTCGGCAATGATTTTACTAGGTTGAATCCTATTGACGGACCAGGTTTGATCGGAAGGCACAGGAATCCGATTTGTCGTTTTAGTATAGGATAAAATGCCGATTTTGATTCCTTTTACGTTTTTAATTAAAAATTGCTGAGAGTCTTTGTGCGTCAGGTAAGTGCCTGTATGAGACAACCCTTTGGAATCAAGCACCTTCAAGGTTCGTTTAAGTCCGCTGATCCCGCAATCCATACAATGATTGTTAGCCGTTGTCAGAACGTCAAAGCCGAGCTTTTTTAAAGTGCTTGCGAACGAATCAGGGCAATTGAACAGTGGCCATCCGGTCTTAGGGCTCCTTTTAGATACGGAGTAACCGATCTCCGAACCGGAAAATGTCGTTTCAAGATTGCCGATTGTTAAATCAGCGTCGCGCAGATAAGAGGCAACAGGTTCAAATATCTCGTCAAAGGAATAACGCTTATCTCCAGCTTTGGCAGTGCCAATAATTCTATATTTCATTAAAAAATCTCCGACCGCGGCGATCGTAATGTCCGTACTCATGACCCATCTCCGTTTCTGTTGAAATAATCGTCTGCTGGGCCCTCCGAAAGCTTGGAACCGCATAATATCATATGAGCATGGAACTAGTCCCGCTTTACATGAGCGCGCCCAAATTTGCATGGCCATCCGTTGTGTCCAAATGGTTGAACAGGCGAGGTACTCTTTCTCTAATAGCGGAATAGTATAGTAACGTCTTATCATTGTTATTTAAAAGCGTTCACCGCTGTTATTCACACGGAGGAGATCCTACAGTGAAAGGAAATTTGCTTAAGTACCCCGGGAGAAAATGGTTAAAGCACGAGGCGCTTTGGAGTGAAGAGGAGATTCGCTCCGTATTACCGGAGACAGAACAATTCGCAACGGACACCTTCACACAAATGATCGAACGGCATACGGTCCTTTTTCTCAAGCCGGACCTTGGAATGAGGGGACAAGGCATTATAAAGGTTTCACGAGAAGAAGGTGGCGCCTGTATGGTCCAGACAGCCACAAAGACGTATCGACATCGTAATGTAAAATTAGCCTCCCAAAAGCTGAAGCAGTTGATCGGGAGCAAAAGCTATATCGTGCAGCAGGGCATCGACTTGATTCGTATTAAAGGAAAACCGGTTGATTTTCGAGTTTTGCTTCATATCAGGCCCAACAAGAAGTGGAGATTTTTTGGTATTATGGGAAAAGTGGCGGCCAAAAATAGGTTCGTAACGAACCATAGCAGCGGGGGTAAGCCTATTCGGCTGCATCAGGCTCTTTTATCTACGTTCCATGTATCGAAGCAGGACATCACCGAATGGGATGGTCGGATCAGGGCGTTATCCGATAAAATTGCCAAAGCTATGAAGATGCATTATCCGAACATTACCGAGCTGGGGTTGGATATTGCGATCGATACTAATCAACAAATTTGGCTGCTCGAAGCCAATACCAAACCTCAATACCAATTGTTTAGATATCATGCCAATTCTCACCTATATGACAAAATCGAAACTTCCGTCCACATTCTCAGAGCCTCAGCACTGACGAAAATGATCCGCTGACCCATGTATAGACAGAACGTTACCCGAATGAAGCCACCAAAGAAGAAAGCTCTCTTCGTCGTGAACCGACAAGGAGAGCTTTACTTATGTTTTTTTAACTTATATGTTATTTTAGAATTATCCGGGAGGTGACGCAGAGTGCAAATCACTAAACATCTATTGGATAAGAACACCAAGTTCGAGACTCCCTATTTTATTATCCATGGAGATTATAAAGGTAGTACGGTTATGGTGACGGCAGGTGTCCACGGGACGGAAAGGGCAGGAATTCTCTCGGCAAAAAAACTGTTGAAATGGATTCAAAGTAGAGTTATTCATATCTATAGCGGTAAGCTGATTGTCATTCCTACCGTCAATCAGATTGCTGTTAAGCGGCATTTAAGGGGTATTCCTGATTTAAATCGAACGTTTCCGTCTCCTCGTGCCAAAGCGGCTCGTCACCCGCTTTCAAGAGCGGTATTTCAATTAGCCAAGCGGCAGCAGCCAGGATGGTATATTGATCTGCATAAAGCGAACGGATTATCCAAGATAAATCCCAGATCTCTTGGTCAAACGTTGATTACTAATCCGGGTAGTCAAGCATCCCTGCTGCTAAACGAGTCATTCATCATATGAACGTTTCGATTCCACATAGATCAAGGCACTTCTCCATCCTAGTACGCCGATTACGAGGGTCGGGCCGATCAGCCGCATATCACCTCCTAAAAGCAAAAGCCATTACCGTAGAAACCGGAATAGGTCTTCCCATAAAGGATCGTGTTGACTATCAATTGAGAATATTAAGCAGCATTTTGAAAGATGCCGGATTGACGGGGGCTAGAACAAAAGCTCAGTCTTAATAAATAAAGCGCCGCTTGATCGTAAGCGGCGCTGAAATGTTTATACTATGAAATGATGGGATTAGTGCTATAGCATGAAACGGCTATTCTTTTATAACTTTTGTGTATTTGGTGTTGGTTGTTATGTAGACTGTCTTGCCATTCCATTTCACTTGATACCAGTATTGATTCGCTTGTTTGATCAATTCTGCTTTTTGTCCTAATTCCAAACGACCTACCGTAGCGGAGCTAGAGCTTGCAGAAGCTTTAAAGGACACCCACCCGTTATTCGTGACAACGTACTGCTTTTTCTGTGCATCTGGCTTTTCAGTTGGCGGCTTTTGTCCAGAGCCTGAGTTGGAACCGGAGTTAGAGCCTGAATTAGAACCAGAGTTAGAACCAGAATTGGAATTCCATGCTGGAATAGGCTTTTGAGGCGGCAGGACGTACGAGCTTGGAATTACTGGAGCGCTGACCGTACGTCCTGCCATTCCAGTGAAGCCGGAATCAGGTATAACGCGTCTTGCAGAATGGAAGTTTTCACCCCACCAGTAGGACCAGCTATCTATGGTGCCAAGGCCTGTCGGATTGCCGTCATCGCGTGTTCCGAGCACTACCGGCTGGCCATCGCGATTTGTACCCATGTAAATGGCAACGTGAGAAATATGGTCTGTCACCTGCCAGGTTAGAATATCGCCGATTCGCAAGTTTTCAATGCCAGTTAACTGCCATTTTCCATTCACTTTCTTCTTGCCAACGCCTGCGACCTTGGTTCCAACGGAATCATAATTAGCAGAAGTTCCTGTGATATTGTAGCCGAAATCACCGTATACGAGACGAGTGAAGCCGGAGCAGTCTTCATAGCCGTATTTTCCATAAGCATCTGTACCGTGGCCGTATACAAAGTATCCATTTTCCATATACCAAATAGCTCTGTCAACGATTTGGTATGCAAGAGAACCCGATACATTGGAATACTTGCTGCGGAAATCCGCTACGTTGTACAATTCATCTTTTACATAGCTGTCTGCCTTAATATACTTGTTGTACTTGGCAATGGCTTCGGAAGTGGTGTAACTTGCGTTAGCGGAAGCTATTCCCGTAATTCCCAAGGACATTGCTAGCGTTAAACAAATAATTCTTTTCTTCAATGATTACCATCTCCTTATCTCAGTTGCATAACCTCACCTGATATGGGTTACTTAACCATAATAACAAGGAATGATGGACGGTTTCACTGGTAGTTATAGCCAAGCTAGCTACAACTTCTTTTAATTGGAATAAATATGTCCGGAAAATGTGCTGGGAATGGGGGTGGTTCTTCTCATAAAAGGGCTTCGTTTCCTATTGTGGCGCTGGTTTAGCATTACTTATTTTACCCCGTAGTGATATATTTCTGGAAAAAGTATTGTAATATTTTGCCGGAATTATTGCCGTCTTCATTAGCTCAAAAACGAAAAAAATGAAATCAATCAGCGCTTTTTTTCAGCAAATGGCGTGCGTTTTGGAAAGGAATCCGGAAGCTCCGCTCCCATGCCTTTTTACCGTAGACCTGCCTCATGATCATTCTCCCCGGTTTAATGTTAACCTCAAGCAGCCAAAGCCTGCCGCTCGAATCTACGGCAAGATCGATTCTTAGCTCTGATAAACGAGTATGATACGATTTTTCCATAAAAGGCGGGATATACTGTGCTATCTCGGCGACAGAGCTCGTAAGAGCGTTACCTTTCTCGCTATCGAATTCCCTTTTCAAATAATTGCTTACCTGGTGAGCGCTGCCGCCGCTTTTTATATTAGATGTAATTTTGCCTTGCTTTGCTTGACGGACGGCGGTTCCTGTGGTTTGCCATTGGTCCTCCCCGTTTTTTTGCACAAGCGCACGGATATCATAGACATGTCCGCTACGGTTTCGGATGTCGATCCATTTTTGCATGAGATGATGGCCGTTTTTCAACACTTGTCGAATAAAAGAGCCGAGAGCGCTGGTAGGCAAGCTCTTCGTCGGTACTCCGTTCTGCTGAACGATAAATCGGTTTTTATCCAGAGTGACTCTTATAATTCCTTTTCCGCCCCAGCCATTAATCGGCTTTAACATAATACTTCGATGCGCATTTAAAAATTGGATGAATTCCTGTGCTGTTTTACTTGCTTGGTCGGCAGGAGATAAGGCTCAAGAAACGAGGAGCGAACAAGATGACTCTGAATTTTGCATTTGTTGCCTAATCCATAGGCGGTAAAGCAAAGCTGCTTGTTATTTTTTACAAGGCTTGCTTTTCTAAGCGATGATTCGGGATAGAAGCCAAGGTCCAAATTAATCTTGGGATATGCAGTGCGCTGTCGGGACCAAGCTCCATTTTGAAATACATAACCGTGGATCTGCCTAGTCGTTAGGTTCACTTCCTGCGGTGTATACACAATCACTCCACTGAAATTTTCCGCTAAAGCCGTTCTGGCATGCCGCTCAAAGCTACGTGGATGATGGATCCGGTGTGTCATGATGCCGAGAATATTGTTCATATAGAGGCCCTCCCGTCTCTCCAAAATAATAGAACCTCATACTAGGATATGAACAGGGCATTCATCTCGCTGTAGATATTCGCCTAATTTTGTGGGAGAGAGTCAGGTCATCTTTTTATCTTTAACGTTTAGGCAGTTTCTTTTCACCAAGGGGTAAATGCCCACATATGATGAAGTAGTTCGTTTGTAATTGTTCCAAGCATATTGCTGTCACGATGGCAAGACGATGCTGGGAAGGGGTTTCTCATGATAAGAACAAAAGTAAAGGTGCAAATTCAAAGCTCCGGCGTTTCTGCGGACGGTTCGACTCTCAAGCTCAGCGAAGCTATAGCAAAGAAATGGAAGATTCCCTTTCAAACTCCACTGAAATTATGCTTCGGAACGGGCAGACAGGAGGTGACAGTCTTACCATCATCACAAGCCGGCGTCCTGCAAATTAGCACTTCGCTTGCTTCTAAATGGAATTTGTCGGCCAATGACAGTTTATGTCTTCGTTACAAGCCGAGTTCGCGTGCGATTTATATCGGTCCGCTTATCGGGGTTATGGTCAGCACTGTATTTCCCAACATGCCAGATAAGCCATTTGGTGTCAACACGGCATTTTGCCGTGAGCTGACTGAAACATGTCAAAAATACGGGGCAGCCGTCTTTTTTTGCACGCCTAAAGACATGCAGGGTCAAAGCGATATGATAAGAGGCTGGCACTACACGAACAAATGGGTAAAATCGAGCTTCCCGATTCCGGATGTGATTTATAACCGGTTAACCTCAAGAAAGACAGAGAACAAGGCCAATGTTCAGGATTTCATTAAGCATGCGAAAACTCGCAAAGATCTCGTATTTTTCAATGAAAAATACTTAAACAAAATGGAAGTGTTCGATGCGCTAAAAAAGGAAACGGGACTAAGCGTCTATTTGCCGGAATCCTATTTGCTCCGTAATGTTTCGATACTGAAAACGATGTGCAGTAATCATTCCGTTGTATTCCTCAAGCCGGTCGGAGGGAGCTTGGGCAAAGGGATTATTCGCATCAACCGGAGTACGGGCGATTCTTACTCTTGTTATTTCACGAGCAAGAGCGGGGTTCGCAAAAAAACATTTACTAACCTAAATGATCTGTATGACAGCCTAACTGAAAAAGCGAAGAAAACACGCTATCAAATTCAACAAGGAATTAATCTTCTTACCGTGAACGGCAGACCGGTCGATTTCAGGGCGCTCGTGCAGCGTGGAGAAACGGGCAATTGGGGTGTGACCTCCATTGTGGCGAGAATTGCCGGAGATCATCAATACGTATCCAATTTAGCACGAGGAGGCTCCCTGAGTACGGTTAAAGATGCGATAGCACGCTCTGGCAACCCTAATGCCTCCGGCGGAAATTCTAAACTGAGGCGGGCCGCATTGAAGATTGCTAAAGGGATCGAGACGCAGGTACCAGGGCATTTTGCCGAGCTGGGTATCGATCTTGCACTGGATTCTCAAGGTCGGGTATGGCTAATCGAAGTCAACTCTAAGCCGTCAAAAGACGATAACGCACCGCTATCGGTGGAGGGCAAAATCCGTCCATCCGTTAGAAAGTTTGTACAGTATGCCCGATATTCAGCCAAATTTTAACGGGTATGCATAAGAATTTTGATAACCCGAAGCTGCAGAATGACAATGAAAAGGATCGCCTTCTCACCTGGATAGATACAGGCAGAGAGCGATCCTTCCTTTCGTTAATGGCGCCTCAACAGATGAAGACCCCGTCTTAGAAAGAAGGGGTCTTTCGTCTTATGCTCGTTTGAGAGCAGTCTTTTCAATTCTTGTTTTATCTGGTTTTGGTAGAAGGGCTATACGTTCTTTTACGCTTCGCTGCGGTTTTGGATAGATGAACGCTGTATAAGATCAGGTTATCCAACGATTTTTGACGGATATGAGGCTCGTCGAACTTCATCGGCTTGGAATTGGCTTCAAAGAACCAGATTTGGCCGGTCGTATCGACCCCAAGGTCCATCGACATTTCCCCAAGCATCGTTTGGCTCGCTTTCTCAATTTGTTTGGCTAAGATCAGCGCCGATTTTTTGGCCCTCCTTAATATTTTTTTGCTGACCGTAGGGCCGAAGCCAGCATCGAGCAGCTTGGCTGGATCATCAATCGAACCGCCTCTTGGGACATGAGTCGTTATACTCAGCTTTCCTGCAAGCCTAGCTCCGATACCGGCAATGCTCCATTGGCCCTTGTTGTTCTTCTGAACGAGCACCCTAAGATCGAACGGACGATGCTTATAGTTAGCCAATGTGATTCCCTGCTGTATGATGTAATCCTTATTGCCTATCGCTTCACGAATTTGAGTCCACAGCTGGGGAACGTTAGAGTAGCGGGATATATGGCTTTTTGTTTTATTTTGAATGCTTAGCTGGTATCGGCGGGTCTTCGCTGTTTTTTCCGGGATTTGGCTTACCTTCATAATGCCTTTGCCTGCTTTGCCGCGTATCGGTTTCAGATACAGGTTTTGATGCTTCTGCAGCAGTTGCTCCAAATCTTCGCTTGTCGTCAGCTTTTCAGTTGCAGGAATTAAGGTTTGAGTGTGTTTGGATTTATTTAGCCATTCAAATAACGTCCACTTATTGAAAAAGGTTGGATTGAATAAATGGATTTTTCCATGTCTCATACATACTTGAAGCACCTGCTGCACCTCAGGGAGCAGCTCGAATTTGCGATATGGAATCCTATTATAGATCACGTGGGGGAGCGGGAGCAGCTGTTTTTTCCACTTTTTCGTTTGAAAGTTATAAGAGTAGCCAATCGCTTTTTTGCCGACCAGCTTGAAGTCGGATGTGGTCATTACATAAACCAATACGCCTTTTTCCTCACCTGTACGGATCAGATCGATAAAATTTTCCTGATTTCCGCGAAAAACCCGGTTTTCATCGGCATAAGTGAGAATGGCCATCGTCGGCTTCTGCGGGCCTTCGTGTAATTCAATCTCCACTCAGGTATCCCTCCTTGCTCGAAATCGGCTCAGGTATAGGCAGTATTCGTGAATATATTGCAGCGCTGCTTTACCTTCTCCTTTGAGGGCGGGATGCTTAAAGATGGACCGCCCAGGCTTAGAGTTGGCCTCGAACATCCATATGCGTTCGTTTTGGTCGATACCTATATCAAATCCCAGCTCACCCAGGGTATGCTGACTTTTTTGCTCAATGGCTTCGGCCAGTTGAATAGCTGTATCTTTGGCGCTGGATAATACTTGGTTGGCGCGGCTGTTGAAGATTTGCTTCAGCACCTGCTCCGGAGTGAACAGCTGCCCTCCGGTCCGCACATGGGTCGTCACGCTGCCTTTTCCTGCTTTTTTGGCTCCGATCCCGGCGACTACCCATTGGTTGTTAATGTTCTTGGTCAGGTGGAAGCGAAAATCAATAGGGCAGTTATCGATTTCAATCAAGCGGATCCCCTGCTGTGCGACATATTGATTTAACCGGCCGCTGTTACGGTTAAGCAGCGACATCAAGGAATCGAATTTGCTGAAGCGCAGCAGCACGTTTTTGTCTCCGCGCCGGAAGCGGGCGTAATATCCGCGTTTGGGGTTGTAGGTGAGCCGGTAAATACCGATCCCGAGACTTCCTGCGGTTGGTTTCAGATAGATGAATTTGTGCTTATCCAGCATCTCCTTGATTTGGTTGGCAGAAGGATTGATGTGTGATTCCGGTACATACTTGAACGCATCAGTATCTTCCAATAAGTTGTAAATGTCCCATTTATCGAAAAATGCCCAGTTGAATAGCGGGATACCGCGTTTAACAAAACGCTGCTTGAATGCGTTCATCGACGGCAGCTTCTCGGACTTCCGACTTGGCAGCCGATTGTAGACGACATCGGGCAAGGGGATTGTTTTGCGGTACCAGCCGCCTTCCTTACGCTGGAACGTGCCTGTAACGGTTTCTTGGGACCAGTTTACATCATTGGGAGAGAAGCCGAAATAAAATGAGTTGTCTGAGCCGACCCGCATGAATTGGCGTATAAATTCCGTTCGCTGCCCGAATGGGGCACCGGTTGGAGATACGCTGGTCAAGACCCCTATTAAAGGGCCTAAGCGAATATCTTTGCCGTTGGTGCACATAACCATACTGCTGCCCAGCCGGGGAATTCGCAGCTGAGACATGATGGACATAGGTACATACAAATGGTTGCCCGTTTTTTTCAAAAGCTTGAAACCTGCGGAGGCGCTTTTATTTCCTAGAAGCAGGGTTACGGATTTAGTTTTCGCCAGCTTGAGGGTTCTCGCCAATTCACTAGTCAAGTAGATGACTTTTTCCTGTCTCTGTGTCACATGAATCGTGCAAGTTGTCAAACTCATGGTTTTCCTCCTAAGAGCTTTGCGTTAGCAAAGCTGTCTTCGTAAGCAGTGGCTGAGCTTTGCGTTAGCATAACTATTTTCGTATACAGTGGCTTATGCTTCATCTGCAAGCAGTGAATTACCATTCGAACGTCTGGGGGATGACTGAACCGACTTCGCATTTTGCTTGGTTCCATCCTTAGACTCTTTGGCACGGTCATGACGCAGAAGGTATCGCGCGTATCGAATGGGATTAGCCAATGCGTTATTGCGCGCTTTCTTATCCTGTAAATAAGTAAATATAGAACGGCCCGGCTTGGAATTGACTTCCAGGAGCCATATATGGCCGGTAATATCGACTCCGAAGTCGATGCCAAGTTCAGCAAGCCGCCCGTGAGACTGTTCGAGCGCTTCTGGGATTTGCTTCGAGAGGCTTCTCAGCTCGCTCAAAATTTTATCGGACTGAACAGTCCCGAATTGAGCGGTGAGATAAGCTTTTGCAGGCTCGACGGTTCCCCCTCCGTGAAGATTGGAGGTCAGGCTGCCTTGCTGACCTTTGCGAACAGCCATCCCAGTCATCTGCCATTGACCGGAGCCGTCCTTCTGTACAAGAGAGCGAACGTCGTACGCCTCGCCTGAGCGTCCGTGCAGAGGTAAATACTGCTGCAGCAAATAGCTGCGCTGCCCCGTGAAGCGGCGCAGCCAGCGCATGAGCGATGCCGCGTCGGGGAAGCTGCGCGCCACGCGGCCGTTTCGTGCGTCGCGCCCGATCACGGCAAATGCCGCACCGGCGTTTGCCGTGTTCTCCGAGCCGCCATGCTTGCGCGCCTGCGAGGCCCTACGTCCAGCGGCCCTCCGCACGAGCAGTACACCGCAGCCCTGAGAGCCGGCCTGCGGCTTCAAGAGCACCTCGGAGCGGGCTTTTAGCCAGTCGGCTGCCGACCGCACACTGCGCATCTCTTCCGTCTGCGGCAAATGACTGCTGAAGCGTCCGTCCTTTTCCAGCATTTGCTGAACCTCCCATTTGCCCTTAAGGCCGTAGCCGAGGAACATAGGGGAGGGACGACTTCGTAAAATGCGAATGGCTTCACGATATGCTTCATATTGTTTGCGGTTCGTAAAGAAACAGCGGTCGTACACAACATCAGGCATCGCATAATCCTGGCAGATCCATCGGCGCGCCACGGAATCAAAAGCATAGCCGCTGATAGTATCGTCGGACCATCGGATGCCTTGAGGGGTGAACACGAACACGGTCAGTCCGGCTCGGCTGCCTATTAAGCATAGCTTCCGGTAAAAATCCCTGCTCAAAAAAGGGGGAGACCCTTCTGATTGCGTAGTCATGATGCCGAACAAGCGATTAGGTGACGGGGTCATCATGGAATCACCTCAACATCCGTCAAAATTTAGCTGCGTATCGGGAGTACTGAACGATCCTCTTTACGGAGGGGCGAACTTTACCCTCTGCCCATAAAGGGGTATTGTCTTCCTTCGAAGGTTTGGAATTGACCTCAAGAAGCCAGATTCTGCCTTGGATATCGACCGCGAGGTCGATACCCAACTCGGCGAAATGAGCGCTGATGTTCCTTTCGATTCCTTTGGCGATCCATAGAGCTGCATGCCTAAGCTTAGGGGCGACTCCTGCTGCAGCAGCGCAACCGGACTTCACCAGCGCTTCCTTCACGGTTGACAAACGACCTCCGCGGGCCAGATTGGAAACGAAATGTTGATGCCCGGCAATTCTGGCCACAATGGATGTGACTTCCCACTGTCCAAGCTCGTTACGCTGGACTAAGGCGCGAAAGTCGACGGGGCGCCCTTCGATCGCTATCAAATGAAGCCCCTGCTGAATTTGATAGCGCTGCTGCTTGATTTTGCCCGATAGGGCGGAGAATAAATGGGCAAGAGACTTGAACGTTTGTTTACGCGCTTCATTCAAATTAGTGAAATGACATACGTAGGAGAGGTCCTCTTGCTTCGTGATTCGCATTATTCCTTTTCCTAGGCTGCCTGTTATCGGCTTAAGGAAAATAACAGGATGCTTCGCGCACATCGATTTCAATATTTCATAATTTCGCAGCAGATGAGATTCAGGCAAATACGGTTGAAGATCGGTTTCTTTGTTCAGGGCATCGAACACCTCTGACTTGTTCAAGTACTTTTCATTAAACAGAGTGGCTTGATGCCGAGTTTTGGCATGACGAAAAAACTGCTGGACATTTGCGCGATTTTCCAGCTTTCGGGAAGTCAGACGGTTATAAATGACATGAGGCATCGGAAAGCTCCTTTGCTCCCATTTGTCCGTATAACGCCACCCTTGAACCGTTTGGCTGTGATCGCTAAGCTCATCCGGGGTAATAAAGCATATAGAGACACCGAGCAACCTGCTAGTTTCGTTTAACTCACGATAAAAGGCAGTTGTCGAACCGAATGGTTTTTCGGTGTTTCCGAAATGAACGCGACTGATCAATACGCCAATTAACGGCCCGATGTGAAGGGTTTGGTCAATGGTTTTGTATTGCAGGCATAGCGAATCGCCGTGTGACAGCCCCCATTGCCCGGCAATGGCTTCGTGGATTTGAAGGACATCGGCTATTGCCGTTGGAACGATCTTAACTTCATGTTTTGCCGAACCGAAGCACAGCGTAAGCGGAGTTCGTACAGGAATCTTCCATTTTTTTACCACGGTATCGCTTAACATGAGGGGATGATCGTCCAAAGGACTGCTGACACCAAGAGTCTGAATAGTGACCTTTGTTCTTTTCACTAAAGGCAGCTCCTTCCCGACGCCAGCTTGCAATAATATCAATGAACTACTTCATCATATGAGGGCGTTTTGCCCTTGGTGAAAAGAAACTGCACCGTTATGTTAAGAACAACGGGAACTTGTTTTCGTGAAACAGAAAGAAGAGAGGTAGATCGTCGATTGGACTGAGTACAAAATGAGAAAAAAATGACATAACAAGAAGGAACAAAGGGAAAAATGTAGAAATAAGTAAAATAGGTCTTAAGACATATGGAATAATGTGCATGTTTAATAATCCACGGTAAATACGAACACATTAAAGAAACAACAAAATGCAGCATCAGACTAATGGAAGCTCAGCTGAAACCATTTTTTGGCTTTTTTCGTCCATACTAAGTGAAGGCAATGCCTTCCACTGTCAGCATTTGATTTCGGAGGCTGCATAAACAGTTATGCAAGCCTTTCATCCGGCAATCGTGTGAAAGTTCCTTAGACGAACGTCTTCGTAGTTCGGACATTTGTAAGCAGAGGAGAGAACAGTATGAAGCGTACAAAAATTTCATGGTTGTTGATGATACTGGCTGTTATTCTGTTAGCCCTTGCGGCAGGCTGCGAGCATCAGCACGCGTCTGCGAATACAACCGGTAAACCTGCCGCTGCACCGACGGCTGATCCATCCTTGAATAAGGGAGATCAGGGATCCGAAGCGGCTTCGAACAATAATGCTTTAGCACCAAACACTCCGGCAAGCCAGACGCCAGATCCTTCCAAAGAAGCTCCGGCAGCGGAATCCAATGCTACGGAGACACCTGTAACCTCAATCAAATTCATTAGTTCCACGGAAGGGTGGGCTGGGGGGGATGGCGTAGTGCTGCATACTAAGGATGGAGGAGCTCATTGGGAGAAGCAGTACCAGGGTCCAGGCCAGATAGAAGCGTTCTCCTTCATCGATAACAGCAAAGGATGGGCTTATGTACGAACGGGTTCATCGGGAGAATCGGGCAGTACAAATAACAAAGTGCAAGGGCGTTTGCTTCAGACTACCAATGGGGGAGTATTGTGGACTGTTATTTCCCAATCGGCTCCTATAAGTAAAAGCATCCGCTTTATATCGGATCAGGAAGGCTTTAGCGGCAATCAGTACACATCGGACGGCGGCAAAACTTGGACGGCGCTGTCGGTTCCTGCGGATATGAAGGGAGAGCCGTTCTTTTTTTCCAAGAATCAGGGTTGGGCTGTGACGATGAAAGAGTCGAACTACCAGGTACAGCTCACTAAAGACGGCGGCAAAACATGGAAGCCCGTATGGACCCATTCGACGGTAAGCCAAGTGACGAATGCGGTCATCCGCTCAACCGAAGCCAATGACGTATGGGTTTTACTGGTAGGAGAAACCGGTATGAATCAGACTTCCTACACCCTGCTGCACAGCAAGGATGAAGGGAAGAATTGGAAGACGGTTGTTGCCAATTCTACCGCAGGAGGCGGACCAGCCCCAGGCTATAAGGTGGGCGAACAGCCAGGGCCCAAGGGACCTGGAACTAAGCCTGGACAGTTGAGTGCCGTAAGCTCCCAGGCGGCGTTCTTAATTGGCGAATGCGCTCCGTGTGGTGATAATGGGGCAGTGACGGTCGGATCGACGCAGGATGGCGGTACTTCTTGGGTGAATGGAAGCCAACAGCTTCCTGGATTGACAGCGAACGCATCGTTCCTGGACGGCAAGCAAGGCTGGATTGTAGTTGGCTCCTATAATCAACCCTCGAAGCTGTACCAAACCTTGGACGGAGGTAAAAAGTGGACTCAGGTGCAAACGTTCGGTAAGCCGAGTTCATAATCAGAACTATAAATAAAAATCACTGTGACTATGCAATGGATAGATTTTTTCCATCTGCATGAGCACAGTGATTTTTTAATTTAGGCTTATATATTTTGTCTCGATAAATGTAGGACGTCCAATAGGGGAACCTTTTTCTTGGTTCTGTCGTGATACAGCTCATTTCCTTTAATATGATCGATATAAAGTATTCCGTCGAGATGATCGATTTCATGCTGGATGCAGCGGGCGAGGTAATCTTCTCCCTCAAGCGTGATCGTTTCTCCGGCTCGGTTCATGGTCGTTATGCGGACATGTTGAGCCCTCTTGACGATACCGGTATGCTCGGGGAAAGATAGACACGCCTCAGGACCGATCTGTTCGCCGCTCATTTGTATTATTTCCGGGTTAATAAGCTCGATCAAGCCGTCGCCACAATCCATAACGATAACTCTTTTTAAAATGCCAATCTGAGGGGCGGCAAGTCCAGCTCTGCCTTCTTCGGCATACAGGGTGTCCGACATATCGTCAAGCAGTTTTAACAGCTTTGCGTTAAATTCCGTAACCCGTTTTGCCTTCTTGCGCAAAATAGGGTCCCCGAAGGGAACAATCATTTTCTCAGCCAACGTTTACTGACCTCCTTGAGCGATTGGTTTAGTCGGCGTATATTCCCACAAATCGTTCGGTGTACATTCGAGTACCGTACATAGTGCATCTAGTGTCTCTGCCTTCATCTGGCGTGGCTGACCTGTTAGCAGTGCGCTTATGGAAGGAGCGGACAGAGAATAGTTGGCCTTTTCCTTCAACAGGCGGGCCAACGCTGCTCCGCTCCATATGCCTCTGCTTGCCATGACCTGCCTTAACATCCAAACCAGCATAAAATATAGACCTCCTGTCCCATCATTGTGATTGAAAAAGTTAGTTATTATATTAAAATATTAAGTATTACCTAATGTTAAGAGTTGTTGGATAAAAAGTAAAGCCCAAAAAGCGCTATGCCTATACAATGATAGGAGCATAGCGCTGTTGGCAATTTTGGATGCATCATCATGAAGTGAATTCTACGGAGGGAACCGGCTTCATTCTTGAAATGATAGCCAGCATAGCAACCAGTATAATCCCGAGAATGACGAGGAACCAAAGGGTAAACGATACCGAAGCATGCTCCATAAAGCGTCCTGTTAACCAGGAAAAGGCCGCTCCACCGATTCCGCTAGCAGCAATGAGCTTGCTGGTGGTTTGTTCGGTACGTCCCGGGAATAAGGAATTACTGAATATAAGCGAAATGGAAAACAAGCCGGACATAAACAGTCCGATCAATAAGATCATAATGAAGGCTCCGACTAGTTGTTTCATTAATGCAAGACCGATTAGGACGAGCACTGTAGCGGCCGAGCACCAAAGCAAGTAGCGAATGTAGCCATATTTCTCTGCAAGGAGTCCGCAGACGAGTCTGCCGAGTACCATGGTTCCCCAAAAGAAGCTGACGCTGAGCGAGGCGACGGCGGCATTGACCTCCATCGATTCCAGCAGGATGGATGGCAGAAAGTTCACGATGCTCATCTCCAGTCCCACATAAATGAAGAACACGATAATGCAGCAAGCGAGCATAGTGAATGAAAGCTTGCTGCTGTACCTTATGCTGGCAGGTGCGGTTACAGGAGGGCTTTCTATGCTTTCGTCTGTATGGATGAGTTGGCGGTTCTTCGAGCTGTAGCGCCACCAGATGAAGGCAAGCAGCACGGCTAGGACGGAGGTGCCGAAGAAGGTGAACTCCCAGTGGCCATTGGCGATAAGCAAGCTGATGGCAACGGGCATAAGCAGCGCACCTGCTCCGAAAAATACTTCGAGCCGACTCATGGCTACAGCTTTCTTGTCTTGAATAGCGTCGATAATCAGTGCACCGACAGTTGACTCAATCATTCCTGATCCGAACCCGACCAATGGCAAGCATAACAGGACGACAGGCCAAGGAGGTAGTGTGCCTATAACCAAATAACCAACACAGATGAAATATAACGTAAAAGAGAGCATACGAATACGGCCAAACCGTTTGGACCACCAAGGCTGGGTAACAACCCCAAGTAAAAAGCCGAAAAATTGAGCGAAGATCAAGTTGCCTCCATCTGCATAGTCGCGTCCATAGTGCACCATAAGCTCGGGCAAAAGAGCGGCGGCAACAACGGATGTAAACCCGATCAGTAAATAAAAGCAGCAGCCGATCCAGACAAGCCTATTCATGCGCGTCCTTCTTTCCCGACGATGTTACCGTTTAAGGTCTGTAGAGCCCACTCGACCGCATCGGCAACGCCATTCGCAGTGTAGGCAGCTTTTGCCCTAAGATCGGGATGGCTGTTAGCCATAGCAAAGCTGTGCGGCGTTGTAGCAAACATAGACACATCATTGAAGGAATCGCCAATGCACAGTGTTTCCTCCGGCAAGATGCCGAGATGGTCCTGAAGAGCCTTTAAACCGGTTCCTTTGGAAATATGACGCGGCATCACATCCAGACAGTCTACATCGGCGACATAGGCGTCGATTTGATCTCCGTAAGCGGATAACAGCTGCTTTTGCAAAACAAGGAGCTTTTCAATATCCCCGAGATAAGTAATTTTGCTGCAAATCAACTCTTTCCCTAATGCTTCAACCGCATGAGGCATCACATGAACCGGAGCTAGCAAGTTGTCTTGAATATGCGCGTTGCGATCGTTAAGCTCTGTGAGCACGTAATGATCGGGGGCGCACATGACCGTAGCGAATGGCATCTCCAAAGTGGCAACCGCCAATTCCTTAATAAGATTTGTATCGAAAGTGTCTTGACGAATCAGTTTACGATCGGCCGTGTGAACGTAAGCCCCGTTCTGGGAGACGGAGTGAACCTCGAGCTCAAGCTCGTTCATGACATGACGAATCTCTGGGTACATCCGCCCGGAGGCGAAGCAAACAGAAATTCCACTCTCTAGTGCTTTGTATATCGCTTTACGATCTTTGTCGTGAATGTGATGCCCTTTTTGAAGCAGAGTTCCATCTAAATCGCTGACTATGAGTTTAATCATCGTTCGTCTCCTTTGGCAACAAGAATATCGATCTCGTGGCGCTGCAGTGCCTCTTTCATCTCCACAGTCGGTTCCTCGTCAGTAATTATAATATCGATGGTTTCGAGGCCGGAAATGCGATTAAACTGCCGCTTGCCGAACTTGGTATGATCTGCAAGCAGAATGACTTGATCCGCTCGGCGCATCATTTCTCTTACGAGAAAGCCTTCTTCCTCATAGGGATTGGTCAGGCCGTCAGGAGTAATGGCACAAGTACCTAACAACAGCTTGTGAACATGATAGTCTCCTAGCATCTCCATCGCTCGCGCGCCATAAATAAGCCGATGCTCCGGATGAAGCTTGCCGCCGAGCAGGTGAACATCGATGCCTTCCTTGCGATTTAAAATGTCGGCGATATCGATGGAATTGGTCACAACAACATGCCCGTGGGTATGAATGCTTTCGGCCGCATATTGAACGGTTGTCGATGCGTCCAACAAAAGGTAGTCGCCCTCGTGAATGAGGGAGGCGGCCATCCGTCCGATAGCTTTTTTCGATTCCGTGGTAGCCTCGTCTCGAAGTCGGTCACTGTAGTTAGCTACATGGTTCGAAAGCGTAGGAAGGATGGCGCCGCCCCGAGTACGCAAAATACTTCCCTGCTCCTCAAGCCGAATAATATCCCGTCGGGCGGTATCACGTGAAACGTCGAACAATTCGCAAATCGTTTCAATATTGATTCGCTGGTTCTGCTCCAAATGATTCAGAATCCCGATAAGTCTCTCTTCTTGGTACAAGTAGGTCAACTCCTTCCTGATTGAATGGATTATGATAAGTAGATTATAAGGCGATTTGCATGAAGTATGCAACATAAATAAGTGAATATAAGTAAAAATACGTAATTATAAGTTTTTGCAAAAAGCATTTGATAGCATCCCCTGAACATGTGATACAATGCAAAGGACAGGTTTATCTCTATAAACTCATAGATGCTATTTGACGAGAGATGGAAGGATTGGGTTTCATTTGGCTGTAAAAAAAGCAAAGTTATTAGAGCTGGATATCGTAAGGGCTTTTGCTATTTTGGCTGTATTGCTCATACACAACACTTCAGAAGCGACTGTTGAGCTTCCAGTTGGCAGCGTATCGCAAGCCGCATATCTAGGCATTAACAAGTTTAGCAATTTTGCTGTGCCGGTCTTTATTTTCATTAGCGGATTGGTTCTGTTTTATCGTTATGTCGACGACTGGAGCGGGAAGCAGGCAGTGACCTTTTATTTAAAGCGGGTCAAGCAGGTGCTGTTCCCTTATTTGATCTGGTCCGTGTTCTATTATCTGTACAATCAATGGATTTTCGATCGGTCTCAGCTGCACTTTGACGGGGCCGAGTTCTTGGATCTGCTGCCTTGGGCAGATGCTTCTTACCATCTGTACTTTATGATTATTATTGTGCAGTTTTATCTGCTCTTTCCTTTGCTCGTTTGGCTGTGCAGAGCGTCACAAGGCTTCCGCAAAAAACTGTTTCTTATCGGAATCGCCATTCAAGCCGCCTTCTACAGCTATGGTCATTGGATAGAACCTTTGCCCAATAGCGCGTCGCTCTGTGTAACCTATTTTAGTTTGTTTGCGTTGGGCGGTTATTTAGGGATGAACTATCAGACCTTCAGCGTGTGGATAAGCAAGCACATTATCTGGGTGCTGCCGCTGAGCATTCTCTTGGGTGTCAGCTTCATGGGCTTGTTCCTGCTTGAAGAGCTTATGAATATCACTTTGGATAACACCTGGTACGAAATTATTTTCAATACCTATCCAATGTTTGCGGGCATGAGCTTTATATGGATCGGCAAAAAACTGGTTCAGTATTGGCCGCTTTTGACCAAATGGCTGCTTTCGCTTGGAGCTGTTTCGTACGGAATTTATTTAATGCATCCTGCCGTATTGACTTATTGGCGTACACACGTACTTAACGATAGCGGCCCAATGATAAGTTATCATCTATATACATTGACTGGATTTGTTCTCAGTCTGGCTGTCCCATGGTTGCTCTCTTATGTTTATGGACAAACCATGAGGAAGCTGCGCCCGGCTCCCAAAAAAAAGCTTTCTCAAGGTACAGCTTAAGAAAACGCTTCAAAAAAAGCTCTTTATCCATTTAGGATAAAGAGCTTTTTTTGAAGCGTGAGCTTGTCCGACCCCCGGAGTGCTATTTTTACAGGCTGCTTCATACAATGTATCGTACAAGTTGTAATGAATGGAGGGAGCTGCACTTGAAGGGAACGAAAAATATCGTGTTGATGGGCTTGGCGCTAGGCATGCTGTTCTACGCAGTACCGCGACTGGATCTGAGCTCTGAAGCTGTACTGCCGACCGTGTTCAGCCTTGCGTGGATTGCCCTAGCCCTGCTGATCATCGCTGCGCATTTGCATGAGCTGCTCGGGGTGGATGAAGAAGCCAGAGAAGAGATGGATAAAATCAAGCGGATGAAAAAGTGGCAGCTGGAGCAAATGGTGCAAGGAAAGCGCAAAATGCTGCAGTTCAAAAAATAAACGCCCCATGTTGAAAAACCCGACCGCACTGCGGTCGGGTTTCTTGCTGTCTACAGCTTATTTGAATGAAGCGTAGCCTTGATCCACCATAACGACACTGCCGTTGATCGCTTCCGCCTCATCCAACGAGATCAGATAGACGGAGTTGGCTACCGTTTCCGGCTTCGTTAGCTCTCCTCCCATTACTTTGGCACGCATGCTATCCAGCATGCCTCTATCCTTAAAGCCTTGAATAATCGGAGTATCTACTGCGCCCGGAGCCACTGCGACCACACGAATGCCATAAGGTGCTAGCTCCAGCGCGGCTGATTTACTCATCATAATGACAGCCCCCTTCGTTGCGTGATAGGCGAATGTGCCAGGAGAGGCCAGAAATCCGAATACGGATGCCGTATTAATAATGACTCCGCGAATTCCAAGCTCTTTCATTTTTTTGCCTGCTGCAATGATGCCATAGGCAACCCCGTGTTGGTTAATACTGATCGTTCGGTGATACAGATCCATGTTCTGCTCCAGAACAGGACCCGCGCCGCCGATTCCGGCGTTATTGAACATCACATCGACACGGCCGTATTGCTTCACCGTCTCATCGAGCAAAGCTTCAACCTCATCCTGCTTGGAGACGTCGACTTTGACGAAAATCGCTTCGCCCCCTGCTTGGGTTATGAGCTCAACCGTCTCCAGTCCGCCTTTATCGTTGTAATCGGCTACGACTACGCGGTCACCCTTGCTGGCGAATTTCAAGCATGCTTCACGTCCGATTCCGCTGGCTCCGCCGGTTATAACTGCAACTCTCTTTGCGCTCATATGAATCCCTCCAGATGATGCGATATGAAGGAGACATCACTAATATTCCTTCGTCGCTAATGTTGTGTTTCGATCTACAACGATTGTACTCCTGGGCTCGGAGTAAGTATATTTAAAGTTAATTATATGTAACTTAAGTATTACTTAACCTCAGTTTAGTCGTGACAATACCGATTTTTAGGTAAATGCTAATGTGAATAGGCCCTAGCTTGTACAGGTTATTTTTTACGGAGAGCCTGCTTGTTATACTAAAACACGCTGGATCTGCCCGTTGTCATTCTTTATTAGGAGAATCAGAGGATCTGCCAGCTGCAAAAAAACCGGCCGCAAGGGGCCGGACAGGCTATCTCAACAAAATACCAATCAAAGTAGCGAAATAACAAGCAGTTCATACAGCACAAGCGGCAAAACCACGTTGTTGAAACCACCGCCTCCAAAGTACGGATTGAAAAATCCGCGAACATGGGTCGGCATCATTTGCAGGTACAAATGGAAACCGTCGGTATCTACGATGACACCATCATAGGTGTGACCGTGAATGGTTTGCACTCGAACGGGTCTCTGTAAGTACTGATTGCACAAACCATGAATATGTTCTTTAGTGCTTTGCATTGTTTGTACGACCGACGGGTCCATTTGAAACACAGTTTGCATTTGGGTGACCTCAGGCTGGTTATACATGGGTGGCACCTCCATTCAGTATACGATATCCTATGCATTTGCCTAGATTGAGGTTCTTGCCTATATGGGCTTTTTTTTGAGCGGAGGAAAGAATATAATAGAATTAGTACAGATGAGTACAGAATAGTAAGAACGAGGTGTAACAGTTGTGGATCACATATTACAGGAAACAGCGACGAAGCATGAACAAATCTTAAAATATATTGAAAGCTTGAAGATAGGCACCAAAATATCGGTGCGCAAAATCGCGGAGAAGATGGAAGTAAGCGAAGGGACGGCTTATCGCGCCATTAAAGAAGCGGATAATTTGGGATTGGTAAGCACCAAAGAGCGTGTAGGCACAGTACGGGTTGAAAAGAAGCTGCGCGATAATATTGACAAGCTGACGTTCGGCGAAGTGGTGAATATGGTAGACGGCGAGGTGCTCGGAGGGATCGGCGGGTTGCATAAGACGCTGAATAAATTCGTGATCGGTGCGATGCAGCAGGATGCAATGATGCGTTATATCGATGCGGGCAGTTTGTTGATTGTGGGGAACCGCAGCAAGGCTCATACCTGTGCGCTGGAGCAAGGAGCGGGAGTGCTTATAACCGGGGGCTTCACAACTTCTGAAGAAGTGAGAAAGCTTGCGGATCAGCTGGAACTGCCGATTATTTCTAGCAGCTATGATACATTTACGGTGGCTTCGATGATTAACCGGGCGATTTATGACCGACTTATTAAGAAGAAAATATTACTCATCGAAGATATTGTGCCTGCCCATATGCAGGTTTTCGTGATGAAAAGCCACCATACGCTGAAGGATTGGCAGCAGCTGCACGAACAAACAGGACATGGACGCTTTCCGGTAGTGGATGAATGGAACCGAGTCATAGGGATGATTACCTCAAGAGACTTAATAGGTGCAGAGCCGGAGCAGACCATCGACAAGCTGATGACACGAAATCCGTTGACGGCGAGCCCGAATACTTCAGTAGCTTCGGCAGCCCATTTGATGGTGTGGGAAGGGATCGACCTGCTGCCTGTCGTTGATGCGAACCGGAAACCACTCGCCGTTATCAGCCGCAAAGATGTGCTTAAAGCGATGCAGCATATTCAGCGTCAGCCGCAGAACGGTCAAACGTTCGAGGATTTGATCTGGTCGGGCTTTAATGAGGAACGGACCAAAGAAGGGCAGCTATCGTTCCGTGGCGTCATTACCCCGCAGATGATTAATCAGCTCGGTACCGTGTCCGAAGGGGTACTTACCATCCTAGTCATTCAAGCGGCTTATCATGTGGTCCAAGATATCAAAAAGGGCGACCTGGTTATGGACAACATGTCCTCCTATTTCGTCAAACCCGTACAAATCGAAAGCGAAATTCATATACTGCCAAAGGTTATTGAGGTCAGCCGAAAATTTGGCAAAATTGAGGTGGAGATATTCCATTCGCAGACATTGGTCGCCAAAGCGATGCTCACCACCCAATTCCTAGACCAGTTGTAAAACCTAGCTGAGCTTGCAAAATGCGGCGTTAAAAATCTTCTGTGGCTATCGTCTGCTGAAAATACTATGATTGCGCAGGCCTGCGAAAAGATTGAACATGCCGAGCAAGAAGCAGATAATACCGAATACACGCCGTGTATTCGAATCGGTGAAGAAGAAGAGCTGCGAAATCGCAATGACGATAAGCATCAGACCCATGGCAATGTTCATCCGGGAAGCATAAATTCCGCGAAGCTTGGGGTCCTGACTTCTTCTAGAGCGAAAGCTGTAGAACACCGAAATAATTAGAGTAATAACGATTAATACAGGCAATATCATTTGAGTTATTTCCATTGCTAAGGGCACATCCTTTTAATCAAGTCGTACAAACCTCTACTAACTTTACCGATTTTCAGATGGAAAAGCAATGAAATGGGGAAGAGAAGCTCTGTCTTCCCCCTCATAGTGCGCTTGTATCTTTACATAGTCGTGCGTTTGAAGTCTTCGGCAATGACCCATACCTTAAGTTCGTTTTGAATCAGCAGTATGGTTTTCGTGTTGACGATGTAATCCTTGTCGAGAATACCACGGTACGTTTTTTTGGAGATAAGATTTTGATAAATATGAGGGGATTCCGCTATGACAGATACTTTTTGTCCCTTAACCACGGCTAGGTCATTCCGTACACGCTTTTCAATTTCCTGCTCTGTCACCTTGTCCAACGGATCTTGAGGGCTCGACTCCACAATAACATCAATTTGATTGATTGTGCTTTGTTGATTTCTAGTTTTTTTGAACGTATTGTTGTCCTGCTGCAGCTTGTCGTTTTGAGCGATGAGCTCGCGGTTCTGAATCAAAAGCGTGTTAAGCTGATGATGGTAAATGCTTAGGAACAAGGCGCTGCCGATGATGATGCCCGAGATGAGGAGCCCGGCTGATTGCAGCAGCCCTGTATACCGTTCGAACGGAGGCACTCTCAATTAGAGCCGCCTCCTTTGCAGATCCACTGAATAAGGGAGGTTCCCGCTTGGGCTCCGATAAAGGCAAAGACGATCAGCAGTATTTGCTTGATCGCAGGGGAAATATAGCCACCGACCAGATTGCTTTCTATGACCCGGAGCGGGTCAATCGTTCCCCCAACAGCAGCAACAAGCGCCCAGATTTTGATTTGCTCGGAAATGTGAAGCATCTTTAACGTTGGGGGCTCCATCATGAGCACGGCGGCAATTCCCCCCAGCATCGAACCACCTAGAACGACTCCAAAGGCAACAAAGAAATCCAGAACGCATTTCGTCAAAAAGCTAACCACTCCGATTCCTCCTCATCCCGTCCATCCGATCGAATAAGCCTTACTTGTCTAATCTATGGTACAAGTGTTCGCATTATGATAAAATAAAGAGAAATTTTACTAAGCTATTTAAAAAAGCAGCAACCGGTCTCTCAAAAAACAGATGCAGCAGCACAACGTGCATCATTTTGAGGTTGACGATACAGGAATAAAGGGAGGCGGCGCAGGTGAGTGATTTTGTCCATCTGCATGTACACAGCGAATACAGCCTGTTGGATGGCGCGGCGCGCATCGACGATCTGGTCGGTCAAGCAGCCCGGCTCGGTATGAAAGCGTTGGCGTTAACCGATCATGGGGTGATGTACGGCGCCATACCTTTCTATAAAGCTTGCAAGCAGCATGGGATCAAGCCGATTCTAGGCTGCGAGGTTTACTATACGGCAGGCTCCATTAAGGATAAAGGAACGCGGCAGGAGCAGCCGATTTATCATTTGATTCTGCTTGCGAAGAACGAAACCGGGTACCGGAATTTGATGAAGCTATGCTCGATCGGTCATTTGGAAGGATACCACTATAAGCCCAGAATCGATCCAAAGCATTTGGCTCAATATTCAGAAGGGCTTATATGCACCAGCTCGTGCCTAGGCAGTGAGGTTTCGCAGCATTTGCTGCATGAACGCTATGAAGAAGCGATGCTGGCGGCGAATCGGTATCGTGATATTTTCGGCGATGACTTCTTTCTGGAGCTTCAGGATCATGGGCTGCTGGAGCAAAAGAAAGTGATGCAAAGCATGCTGAAATTAAGCAAGGATACGGGGATACCGCTTATTGCGACGAATGATGTGCATTACGTTAGAGAAGAGGATGCACAGGTTCAGGATATATTGATTTGCATTGGTACGGGCAAGACGGTAGATGATCCGGAACGTCTGAAGTTCCCGTCCACGCAGCTGTATCTAAAAAGCGACGAAGAGATGAAGCGCCTGTTCCCTCATGTGCCCCAAGCGATCGAAAATACTCGGATCGTGGCGGACCGCTGCAATCTGGAGCTCGAATTCGGCCGCTCGATTTTGCCGCAATTCGAGCCTTTGCCTGATAATGCGACAGCAGGAAGCCATCTTGCCGACTTATGTCGGAAGGGGCTTGAGGAGAGGTATGCCCATCTTCCGCAATGGAGTGAGGACAGCTACCGCAGCGAATTGGAAGGGCGTCTTGCTTATGAATTGTCCGTTATAGAGCGTATGGGCTTCTCCGATTACTTTCTGATCGTGTGGGATTTTATTCGGTATGCTCATGAGCATGGAATTATCACGGGGCCGGGCAGGGGCTCTTCCGCAGGAAGTCTGGTAGCGTATGTGCTGAAAATAACGGATGTGGATCCAATACGGTATCATCTGCTGTTCGAACGCTTTCTCAATCCAGAGCGGGTTACGATGCCCGATATCGATATTGACTTCAGTGACTTACGGCGGGATGAGGTTATTGACTATGTAGTGGACAAGTACGGCAATGACCGCGTAGCGCAGATCATTACGTTTGGTACGATGGCTGCCAAGGCAGCCGTTCGCGACGTAGGCCGCGTGCTGAACATCCCTTACAACGAAGTGGACCGAGCAGCCAAGATGATCCCGCATCAGCTTGGGATGACGCTAGCGGAAGCCATTGAAGCTAACCCGGAGCTGAAGGCGCTCGCCGCCAAGCAGCCGAAGACAGCCGAGCTACTGCAGTTGGCGATGCGGGTCGAGGGCATGCCGCGCCATGCTTCCACGCATGCCGCAGGCGTCGTCATCTCGCGCGAGCCATTGACACAGTATGTTCCGCTGCAGGAAGGTAATGAGCAAACGGCTCTCACCCAATATTCGATGGAGCATTTGGAATCCATCGGATTGCTGAAAATGGATTTTCTCGGACTTAGAACATTATCCATTATTGAACGGACACTGCAATGGATTAAGGAGCAGACGGGAGTCGATATTGATTTCCACAAGGTTCCGATGAACGACCCGACAACGTACGAGCTGTTGAGCCGCGGCGATACGACGGGAGTATTCCAGCTGGAGTCCCCGGGTGTGCGCAGGGTGCTTAAGGATATGCGCCCGACTGAATTCGAGGACATCATATCGGTGGTGGCGCTGTACAGGCCGGGTCCTATGGAATTCATTCCTCGCTACATCCAGTGCAAGCACGGACTGCATGAGGTGGAATACCCTCATCCGACGCTGGAGCCCATCCTTAGCGACACGTATGGGATTATCGTGTATCAGGAGCAAATCATGCAGATTGCCTCAAAAATGGCGGGCTTCAGTCTTGGTGAAGCGGATTTGCTGAGGCGAGCGGTCAGCAAGAAGAAGAGGGAAGTGCTGGACGAGGAGCGGGCTCACTTCGTCAGAGGCAGTGAATCGCAAGGATTCACCGAGGCGGAAGCGAACAAGGTGTACGACATGATTGTCCGTTTCGCCGATTACGGCTTCCCTCGCGCGCATGCTACGGCTTATGGTGTGTTGGCTTTTCAGACGGCTTACTTGAAAGCCCATTATCCTATACAGTTTATGGCGTCTATGTTGACGGCCGTAATGGGTAGTCACAACAAGGTGGCAGAATACGTCGATGAATGTCGTCGTATGGGAATCCCTGTACTGCCGCCCGACGTGAACGAGAGCGGTGTCGTGTTCACGCCCGTCAAGGCTTCCGGGTCTTCGCAGTATGCTGCTGAGGATGCCGGTTCAGCCGTGCCTGATGCCGGAGGGAGAACAGCAGCCATTCGCTTCGGCCTCGCCGCAGTCAAGAATGTCGGCACGCAGGCTATCGAATCGATCATGCAGGAGCGCCACAAGGATGGCGGCGCTTACGAAAGCTTGATCGACCTATGCCGCCGAGTGGATCTGCGCGTGTGCAACAAGCGGGTAATGGAGTCACTCATCCAGAGCGGCGCGACGGATACTTTGCCGGGCCATCGAGCACAGCAGCTTGCCATGCTGGAGGAAACGATGGAAGCCGCGGTCAAATGGCGTAAGGAGCGCGACGATCTACAGCTGCATTTGTTCGGATTTGTCGAAGAAGTCAACTGGGAAGTCGAATATCCGGACATTCGTCCGTTCACGATGACGCAGCAGCTGGATCTGGAGAAAGAGCTGCTCGGGTTGTACATATCCGGAAGCCCTATGGATGATTACGAGGGAGTGCTTCGTGAGCTGGATCACGATCCGCTGCATTTTCTTCAGGAAATGCCTGACCATAGTGAAGTCATTGTGGCTGGAATGGTGCTTTCGAGCAAGACGATCGTCACCAAGAAAGGCCAGGCCATGGCGTTCATGGAGCTGGAGGATCGCGTAGCCAAGGTAGAGGTAGTCCTCTTCCCTGAGGCGTGGAAGCAGTTTGCTCCTTTGGTTCAGAAGGGCAAGCCAGTGCTGGTCAGGGCGAAGCTTCAGCAGGGCGATGAGGACGTCAAGCTGCTGGCGGACCAGCTGTTGGCGCTGAGCGATCCGGACCTGCGGCTAAAAGCGGTGCGACGTCCCGCTCAGCACCCGGCCTCTAGGAGCGTGCAGCAGCAGTCTCCTCCTGCATCTAGAAGCCGCCCTGCGGCAGCCACAGGACCCGCTGCTGCTGTCAAGCGGCCTCAGGTGCAGGATGCTTCTGTACCGAGGCAGCAGCCTGCAAGCGAGCGAGCGGTGCGCACTCAGCGCGTCTACGTCAAAATAGCTGCGGATTACGAGCAGCCGCAGGTACTTACCCGGCTCAAAGAGCTGCTCCTTCAACATGAAGGGCCGCTGTCCGTCATTTTATATTACGAGAAGAGCCAAAAAACGATCAGCCTGAGCGACCAGTTTAAGGTGAAGCCTTCTCCTAAGCTGTTTCAAGCCATGGAAGAGCTGCTCGGTAAAGATACGGTAAAAGTGAAATAATCGGCGTCTCCTCCGCATACATTTAGTAACCCGGGTTGTCTTTCGGCTTGGCCGATGGACACGAAAGCGTGAACGGGTATCATCCTAATGCCCCCCGGAATCACGCTATGGAATACGTTCGCTATCCTTATAGCTTGTCCCATGCATCGGACAGGACAGTAGAACGGGTTCCCCTTGGTTATTAGCTGGCTATGGAGGAGGCGTTGTTTCATGTCACATCAGCACATTGTAGAATGGTTAAAAAATCGGGGTGTTACGATCGATAAGATCGCCGATATCGTTTTGAAGCTGCAGCTTCCTTACAACGCTCAATTGAAAAAAGAAGATTGTGTCGAAAGTGTTTTGGCTATTTTGAAAAAACGCGAGGTTCAATATACTTTATATACCGGAATCGCCTTGGATGAATTAGCGGAAAAGAAACTGCTTCCCGAGCCGCTTCAATCCATTATGGAGCGGGACGAATCCCTCTTTGGCGTCGACGAGACGCTCGCGCTTGGAATCGTCCACGTCTATGGGATGATCGGCCTGACGAGCTTCGGCTATTTGGATAAAGAGAAGCTGGGCATCATTCGCGAGCTTAATGATCACGCTACTGGCATCCACGTTTTTCTGGATGATCTGGTTGCTGGACTTGCGGCAGCGGCTTCTGCGCGTATTGCCCATCGTCATCAGGATGAGCTGGACCATTCGTCCGCTCTGACCGCATCTGCGGCTCCTGCGAACGAACTACAAGCTCAAGATATTTCAGCTTCAGCGGATGCTTCGGATGCGACCGACGGTCCCGGTTCTGGCCCTTAATCTTTTGAATCGTACAGGTTTACACAACCGCCCCCGAACAGGATGCAAGCACTGGATATATTCAATCTGCTACTTTTTCCGCCACTTTATAAAAACGTTAGCGAACGTGGCCAACCCTTTCTTGCGGGAAAAAGAGAAGATATGATATCATTAGTGCATTATGTTCGGGAGGTCTTTTTTCATGTGGACCGTTATTTATATAGCTCCTACAGCAAAAATTGCAGATAGAATAAAGCAGAAACTGACGGAAGAGGGCTTTCTTGTTCAGGTACGGGCCATAAACATGACGAAAAATCAGTTTGAAATTCTAGTCCCGGAAGGTGAACTTGAAGAGGTTCAAGATGTGCTGAATTCCATATTGCATAGGTCTTAAGAACCGAATGGATCACATTTGAACTCTACCGCAAGCGAGGTGTAATCGTGTCATTTATAGATTTGTTTCAGAAGAAGAGAAAGTATGCTACTATTCCAAGCGCGGATAGGTCTGTCACACGAGCAGGTGACGGCGGTGAGCTTTTGCCGGAAGACAAGCCTAAACGGGAGATTCCCGAAGGCTTAATGAACAAATGTCCGAAATGCGCTGCGATTCAATTTACAAAAGAATTGGACAAAAACTTGAAGGTATGTACTTCCTGTGGGTATCACTTCAAATTAAGTGCGGTCGAACGCATTCAGATGGTCATGGATGAAGGCCGCTTTTTTGAATATGACGCTGAGATGAGTTCGGAGGATCCGCTCGAATTTCCGGATTATGTCGGCAAGTATCGTAAAGCTGTCGATGCGACGGGCATGAACGATGCAGTCATTACTGGCGAAGGAACGATTGGCGGTTTTCCTGTCGTTGTGGCTGTCATGAGCTTTGATTTTATGGGAGGCTCGTTGGGCTCGGTCGTTGGTGAGAAAATTACGAACGCTATTGAGCATGCGATGCAAAAGCAATATCCTTTGATTATCTTCTCTACATCGGGCGGAGCTCGTATGCAGGAGAGCATTCTCAGTCTGATGCAGATGGCTAAGACGAGCGCAGCTTTGGCTCAATTTAATGAGCAAGGCGGGCTTTATGTCTCTGTCATTACTGACCCTACCTTCGGAGGGGTTTCTGCCAGCTTTGCCATGCTTGGGGATTATATTATTTCTGAGCCGGGCGCCGCTTTTGGTTTTACCGGTAAACGCGTTATTGAGCAGACGATTCGTCAAAAGCTTCCCGATAATTTCCAAACGGCGGAGTTCAACTTGAGTCATGGACAGGTGGACATGGTAGTCATGCGCAAAGAAATGAAAAATACGCTGACCCGATTACTGGATCTGCATGTGGTAAAGGGGGATTTGGCAAATGGCCGGTGAATTGCCCTTTGAGCAGAAGCTTCTTGATATAAAAGCCAAGATTGAAGATCTGCGCAAGTTCGGTGCGGAAAAGCAAATTGATTTCTCTGATGAGATCGCCAGTTTGGAGCAGCGATACGAGCAGGAAGCTGAGAAGGTATACAGCAACCTGACGACGGCGGAGATAGTTCAGCTTGCGCGTCATGCGCAAAGACCGACAACACTGGATTATATCCAACTTATTTTCACTGACTTTATGGAGCTGCATGGCGATCGTCACTATGGTGACGATTTGGCGATTGTAGGGGGACTCGCTCGTTTGGACGGCATTCCTGTTACAGTTGTTGGCCATCAGAAGGGTAAAGATACGAAGGACAACATCGCCCGTCATTTCGGGATGCCTCATCCGGAAGGTTTTCGTAAGGGATTGCGTTTGATGCAGCAGGCTAACAAGTTCAAACGCCCTATTATTACGTTTATCGATACCCCAGGGGCTTATCCAGGGGGCGCTGCGGAAGAACGCGGACAGAGTGAAGCGATCGCTAGAAACTTGATGGAGATGGCTTCCTTCGGTGTGCCGATTCTTTGCGTAGTTGTTGGAGAAGGCGGGAGCGGCGGTGCGCTTGCATTAGGAGTAGGCAACCGCGTATTTATGCTTGAAAATGCCATCTATTCCGTAAGCACGCCGGAAGCGGCGTCGTCGATTTTGTATAAAGATGCGTCCAAAGCAGGAGAAACGGCCGCTTCTATGAAAATTACGGCCAATCATATTCATGCTCTCGGCGTCGTAGATGGAGTGATTCCTGAACCACGCGGCGGAGCACATCGTGATTTGAACCGTCAGGCTGAGGTCATTAAAGAAACTTTAACAAAGCATTTGAAGGAATTAATGCAGCTTTCAGAGAAGGAATTAATCGAAGACCGTTATCAGAAATTCAGAAAAATCGGTAGGTTTACTTACATTCAGGAGGGTAATCACAATCATGCGTAAAACCAAAATTGTATGTACAATCGGGCCGGTGAGCGAATCGCTTGACATGTTCAAGAAACTCATCAATGCGGGAATGAACGTCTGCAGACTTAACTTCTCGCACGGCGATTTCGAAGAGCACGGCAACCGGATTCGCAACGTTCGCCAAGCTTGTCAGGAGCTTGGTAAAAATGTGGCGATTCTACTCGACACCAAAGGTCCGGAAATTCGTACGGGCAAACTGAAAGATGATCAAAAGGTTGAATTGATTCAGGACAACTTCATTACGTTGACAACGGAAGAAGTGCTTGGCGATGCAGACCGTATCCATATTACCTATAAAGATTTGCCTAAAGACGTTAAAATCGGTTCAACGATTCTAATCGATGACGGTCTTATCGGCTTGGAAGTCGTAGACTTGACGAATAAAGAAATTAAGTGCCGCATCGTTAACGGCGGATTGTTGGGCGGTAAAAAAGGCGTCAACGTTCCTGGTGTAAAAATCAACTTGCCAGGTATCACAGAGAAAGACGCTAACGATATTATTTTCGGTATCGAGCAGGGAGTAGACTTCATCGCTGCTTCGTTCGTGCGCAAAGCAAGTGACGTCATCGAAATTCGCGAAATTTTGGAGCGCCATAATGCAACGCATATTCAAATCATCTCCAAAATTGAGAACCAGGAAGGCGTAGAAAACCTGGATGAGATTCTTGAAGTATCCGACGGTTTGATGGTTGCGCGCGGCGATCTTGGTGTAGAAATCCCTGCTGAAGATGTTCCTATCGTGCAAAAAGCAATGATCAAAAAATGTAACCAAGCGGGTAAACCGGTTATTACCGCTACGATGATGCTGGATTCCATGCAGCGTAATCCGCGTCCGACTCGTGCGGAAGCAAGTGACGTAGCCAATGCTATTTTCGACGGTACCGACGCGGTTATGCTGTCCGGTGAAACGGCTGCAGGGAAATACCCGATTGAATCCGTACAGACGATGGCCAAAATTGCCGAGCGTGCTGAAACTGCATTAGAGCACCGTGAAATCTTTATTCGTCAAAGCAATGCACAGCAAAGAACGGTTACCGAATCGATCAGCCAAGCAGTGGCTAACTCTGCAATGGATCTTGATGCTCGTGCCATCTTGACAGCTACAGAAAGCGGATATACGGCGCGTATGGTATCCAAATACCGTCCTAAATCTCCGATTATCGCTGTGACACCAAATGAGCAAGTGCTTCGCCGCTTGTCGCTTGTTTGGGGTGTTGTTCCGATCAAGGGTGAAATGTGTGAAACGACGGACGAGCTGTTCGAGCTTGCAGTGGACAGCAGCGTAAAAGCCGGTCTTGTTAGCTTGGGCGATACGGTTGTCATTACTGCCGGTGTACCGGTAGGCCGTTCGGGAACCACGAACCTGATCAAAGTACATCAAATCGGTGAAATGATTGCCAAGGGACAAGGTATTGGAACACAAATCGCTACGGGTAAAGTCGTTACGGCCCGTACTCCAGAAGAAGCGAACGCGAAGGCTGTAGAAGGCTGCATTCTCGTTACGCTTACTACGGACAAAGAATATATGCCAGCTTTCGAGAAAGCTGCTGCAATCATTACGGAAACTGGCGGTATTACTTCCCATGCGGCGGTTGTCGGTATCAGCTTGAGCAAACCGGTTATCGTTGGCGTGGATGGCGCTTTGGGATTGATCAAGGACGGCGCAGAGGTATCGATTTATCCGGAAGTGGGCGTTATTTATTCCGGTCGTGCCCGCGTATTGTAATATAAAGAGGCTTGTTAGTCTCACCCCAAGAGTGAAGTCGACGTCATACATCGGTTTCACTCTTTTTTTCTCTCATCAATGGGTCATAATAGCAGCGAGGAGGGGATAACATGTCTCCATCAACATGGTTTGAACATGAAATTAGAGTTCGGTACCAGGAAACAGATCAAATGGGTGTTGTCTATCATGCCAACTACTTGAATTGGTTTGAAATTGGCAGGACGGAGCTGATCCGCTCATTAGGAATGCCCTATCACAAGATTGAGGAGCATGGATTGCTTCTGCCAGTTATTGATGCCGAACTCAAATTCAGAGTGCCTGCCAAATATGACGATCTCCTAACGATTCGTACGAGAATTGAAGATTATACCCACTTAAGAATGCAGTTTACTTCTGAAATACGGCGCGGTGAAGAGTTGCTGGTTAGTGGGGGGACACGGCATGTGTGGGTAAATAAAGAGTGGAAGCCCACTCGAATCGACAAGGCGGCACCTGATTTGTATGCATTGCTACAAAAAGAAGGCTGAATCGGAATACATAACGCGTCTTAACATAAAATTTACAAATAACCTAATCTCCGATGACAATGTCGAACTACCATGAAGAAAGTAGAATGAAAACGGTATGTCGTTACATGACGCATATTTTCATTTTCGAAAACGGACGATTCTGATGGAGGTTACGTGACGATATGAAAGAGATGACGCAAAGAGAAAGAGAAGCTTCATCGAATTATTTGAATAGAGATTTAAGCTGGATTGAATTTAATTGGCGGGTCCTTGAAGAAGCTCAGGATGCGGATACTCCGCTATTGGAGCGAATGAAGTTTCTATCGATTGTTTCGTCTAATTTGGACGAATTCATGAGCGTCCGTGTAGCTGGAATCAAGGATCAGATCAAGGCGGGTTACTTAAAAAAAGATTTCACCGGATATACCCCCGCAGGTTTATTCAAGCGAGTAATGAAACGTTCTGCCAAAATGGTAGCCGAGCAGTATAAAACCTATCGTGATATATCGCGGCAGCTGGCTAAAGAAGGCATTATGTTTACCGATTATGAAGATTTGAATTTGACGCAGCGCAAAGCGATGGATGAATACTATCATGAGATTATCTTTCCTGTGTTGACGCCGATGGCTGTCGACCAGAGCCGTCCTTTTCCGCTCGTGCATACCCAAGCACTTTATTTGGCGGTCGTTCTCATGAAAGAGGGGGAAGACCCCGAGAGTGAGCCGTATTTTGCCATTGTTCAGGTTCCGTCGAATTTGTCTCGCTGCATTGAGGTGCCCGTCCGCTCCAACAGCAAGAAGCATGAGTTCGTCCTGCTGGAAGATCTGATTGAGCAGCATATACAGACGCTGTTTTCCGGTTATATCCCTATTGCGGTGCAAGGGTTCAGGTTGACTCGCAATGCGGATCTAACGCTGAATGAAGAGGGAGCGGAGGATTTACTGGAGGAAATTGAGAAGGAGCTGAGAAGACGAAGATGGGGTTCTCCTGTCCGTCTGGAGGTCCAGAAGGGTATTCATCCTTATGCTCTCGATCAGCTGCTGGATGAGTTCGAGATTGCGGATAACATCTTTGAAATCGAAGGGCCTCTGGATCTAACTTATTTCATGAAGCTGTCCGGATCATTAAAGGGCTACGACCATCTTCGCTTCAAACCGGTGGAGCCTGCTTATCCTGCCGAGCTGGTGGACACAGACGATGTATTCAGTACACTAAGACAGCAGGATGTGCTGGTCTATCACCCATATGAATCTTTCGATGCGATGACGGATTTTATTTGCCAAGCAGCCTATGATCCCAAAGTACTGGCCATTAAAATGACGCTTTATCGTGTCAGCGGGAATTCGCCTCTCATTCAAGCTCTGGCGAGTGCGGCCGAATCCGGTAAGCAGGTGACGGTTGTGGTCGAGTTGAAGGCAAGATTTGACGAGGAGCGCAATATCGCATGGGCGCGCATGCTGGAGCAGGCAGGGTGTCATGTGGTCTATGGGCTTGTAGGCTTAAAGACGCATGCCAAAATCACATTGGTCGTACGTCAGGAGCAAGAAGGCTTGCGCCGCTATGTTCACGTAGGTACGGGCAATTATAATGATAATACGGCAAAGCTGTACACGGATATTGGCCTCTTTACATCTCATTCAATCATTGGCGAAGATGCATCGGCTTTGTTCAATGAAGTTACGGGGTACTCAGCTCCACACAATTGGAAGGCTTTTGGCGTCGCACCCAACGATTTGAAGGATAAGCTGTTCGAGAAAATACGCCGTGAAGCGGTTCATGCTTCTATGGGCAAACCAGCAAGGATTATCGCGAAATTCAACTCATTGTCCAATCAGCAGATGGTTGATGAGCTGTATGAAGCGTCCAAAGCAGGGGTGAAGATCGACCTGATCGTACGTGGGGTTTGCTGCTTGCGTCCCGGTGTACCGGGTTTAAGTGAGAACATTCAAATTCTAAGTATTGTAGATCGATTTCTGGAGCATTCTCGAATTATTTATTTTGAAAACGACGGAGACCGGGAAATTTACATATCTAGCGCGGATTGGATGACGAGAAACTTAACTCGCCGTATTGAGCTTATGTGCCCGGTTTTTGATAAGGATATTCAAGACTCACTCATTCGCATTCTGGAGCTGAGCCTCAACGATAACGTCAAGGCTAGACAGCTGCAGTCCAACGGAATGTATGTGAGGGTGACCAATGAGGATAAACCGCTGAGAAGCCAGTTCGAAGCGATGAAGATCAGTTCATGGAAAAAGAAGCATCAGTATCATCTATCGTAAGCTTCATACCCCATATTTTTTTAAAGTCTTTATGAAATGCGGCGATCTCTTCATATTCCAGGGAGGGATCGTTTTTCTTTTGTACTTGAAGCCTCAGCTCCGTATTGTGGATAGCCTTCGCCTTAACGGAAGAGAAGACTTGCGTTTCAGAGCTATCCATAGCTACTGCAATCTGCAGCAATGTCCCAAGCTTTACGATAAGATCTATATCGGATTCAAGTAAAATTTCCTTATACTGAAGATAGGTTTGCTGTGCCTTCCCCCTTGTTTTGAATGAGGCGATAGCTGCGCACAATAAGGTTTCGCGATGACTCAGACCATCCAGTCGGGAATTCGCAATCATATAAAAAGAGTGCTTGGAGAACTGATAGTAGTTGATTGATACGCCGATACGATACAGCAGCGCGGCGGTATGAAGACAGCTACGGTAGCCATTGCCCAAGCCGTGTATGCTGTGAAGCGCATCGAACAACTGCGTGACGTTGGCAGCTACCTGCTCCAGATGCTCGATAGGCGCGCAGGAATGAAGGCCTATCATATTGCGTGCGCTGCGCTCAGCAAGGCTGTAGGACGTATTTTGGTCCGACAGGTAGGATTCAAAGAACAGCCCGTCTCTTAGTCCTGCGCCGCTAATGACATAATGACTGGAGCCGCAGGCTTCATACAAAGTGTGCAGTATGGCGAGCCCGGGAACGATGATGTCGTAACGATCCTTGGATAGTCCGTCAACTTTTTTTCTTTTTTCTGCTGTAAGCGTAGGCAGCCAACTCATTAATTCATCCATATCTTCTGTGGACATGGAATAGTTATGCGTCAGTGCAAGCGGGTATTTTCGTTTCTTTTGATTGATTTTGCAAAGGCTTCGAATCGTTCCGCCCAATCCTATCAGAGGAAGTCCAGGTTGTTCCTTGATCCATGGCTCGTTCGCAATAGCCTGCTGGACCATTTGGCGGATACCATTCAAATCTGCCATTGCTTGATTATCCGCAGCAAATCTTGCAGTAGTATTCACAGCTCCAAAAGGAAAAGACACGCTTCGTTTCAACTTGCGGTTGCGGAATAAAGAGACCTCCGTACTACCTCCACCGATATCGATTAACAGCCCGTCTTCTACATCCAGAGCGTTTATCATACCGAGAAAGCCGATTCTGGCCTCATCCTCTCCGGACAATAAATCGACTCTCAGCCCGCTTAGTTCCTGAATCGTATCGATGATCTGCTTGGAATTCACCGCATTCCGTATGGCTGCTGTTGCGGCTGCTCGGATTTCGGTAACCTGATAGGAACGGCTGATTTGTTTGAAATGGAGCAAAATCCGAACAATGAACTGAATGTTTTCGTAAGAGAGCGCATTGTCAGCCCCAATCCTTTGGCTCAGCCTGGCTGATTGCTTGAACTCGCCGATCACCCTGTAAGCAAGAGTAGAGCTAATCTCGTATATAACAAGACGAATGGAATTGGAACCGATATCGATGATGCCGATTCTGCGGTTGGTTGGCATTGTATTCCCTCCGTAAGCTTCAAAGTTTCAAATAACATTATTTTACCATCGTTTTTGCCGAGAGCAAACTTTCAGAATAAATTCATAGCCCATAACAAACAATTCTTATTGTGCTGATAATGAACTTTTATGTCCAAATTTGTTTCCTTTGTTCGTTAAATCATTTATAGTAGAACTATGAGAAGTTCTCTATAGGTGAACAACTTCACTTATGGGCAGGGACGTTCTTTTTCCATGTATAAGTTATTCGCCTGCATGAAAGCAAGTGCAGACCCTGTATGGGGTAGCTTTGGGCATGTTTTTTTCAGAACCATGATATATGGTATAGTAACTATATGAACTTGATCGTAAAGGAGAGATTGCTTTGACTGCTACAAAAGGATTAGAAGGAATCGTTGCTACTACGTCCTCCATCAGCTCCATTATTGACGGTGTTCTCACATACCGTGGGATTGACATTGACGATCTAGCTGAAAACGCTACATTTGAAGAGGTTGTTTACTTGCTTTGGTACGGCAAATTGCCAAACCGTTCCGAATTGGCTCAACTGGTGAAAGATCTGAACACATATGCTCCTGTTCCAAGCCAAGTTATCGACCAAATCAAATTGTACCCTAAAGATACGAATTCCATGGCTGCTCTTCGTACAGCAGTATCCTGTCTGGCTCTTTATGATGAAGAAGCTAATGACATGTCTCCAGAGGCAAATCTTCGCAAAGCGATTAAATTGCAAGCACAGATTCCTACAATCATTGCTGCATTCTCTCGCATTCGTGAAGGCAAAGATCCAATCGCTCCTAAGAGCGATGCTACTTCTATCGCGCAAAACTTCCTTTACATGCTGATCGGCAAAGAGCCGGATAAAGTGGCAATCGAAGCTTTGGATAAAGCGCTTGTTCTTCATGCAGACCATGAGCTGAACGCTTCTACTTTCGCAGCACGTGTTACCGTTGCAACGTTGTCCGATATCTACTCCGGTGTTACATCGGCTATTGGCGCTTTGAAAGGACCTCTTCACGGCGGTGCAAACGAAGCAGTAATGGCTATGCTGGAAGAAGTAGGCTCCTTCGAGAACGTGGAAAACTACATCAACACTAAGCTTGAAAATAAAGAAAAAATCATGGGTTTTGGTCACCGCGTTTACAAAAACGGCGATCCTCGTGCTAAGCACTTGCAAAAAATGTCCCAGGAGCTTGGTAAAATTACAGGCAACATGAACTGGTACAACATGTCCATCAAAATTGAAGAGATGGTTACGGGACAAAAAGGTTTGAAGCCAAACGTTGACTTTTACTCCGCTTCCGTGTACACTTCCTTGGAAATCCCGCGTGACTTGTTTACGCCGATCTTCGCTATCAGCCGTGCATCCGGATGGACAGCTCACATCCTGGAGCAATATGAGAACAATCGTTTGATTCGTCCTCGTGCAGAATACACCGGTCTTTCTAACCAAAAATACATTCCGATTGAAAATCGTTAATCGATTATCAATAAAGATTATTTAAGCAAGCAACGGGTTGTTGCAGTAAGCTTGTCTCATTTCCTTGAGGAGTAGGGACAAGCGCTGCGGCTCCCGTTCAATTTTGTGTTTTTTTACCACCATTTTAAGGAGGCAAACAAAGAACATGGCACAATTCGAAAACTACGCACTACCAACAGAGGGAGAAAAAATCTCTATTGTTGACGGTAAGTTGAACGTTCCTAACAACCCTATTATTCCTTTCATCGAAGGTGACGGAACAGGTCCAGACATCTGGGCAGCTTCCAAACGCGTTCTTGACGCAGCAGTAGAAAAAGCTTACAAAGGCGAAAAGAAAATCGCTTGGTACGAAGTATTTGCCGGCGAAAAAGCTTTCAATAAATACAACAACTGGTTGCCTGCCGATACTTTGACAGCAATCCGCGAATATATCGTTGCTATTAAAGGACCTTTGACAACGCCAGTTGGCGGCGGTATCCGCTCCCTGAACGTTGCTCTTCGTCAAGAGCTTGACCTGTACGTTTGCTCCCGTCCGGTTCGTTACTTCAACGGCGTTCCGTCCCCGGTTAAACGTCCTGAGTTGGTTGACATGGTTATTTTCCGTGAAAATACAGAAGATATCTATGCAGGTATTGAGTGGGAAGCAGGCTCTGCTGAAGTTAAGAAAGTGCTTGAGTTCTTGCAAAATGAAATGGGCGTTAACAAAATTCGTTTCCCTGAAACTTCCGGTATCGGCGTAAAACCTGTATCCTCCGAAGGATCCAAACGTTTGGTTCGCTCCGCTATTGAATATGCGATTGAGCATAACCGCAAAACGGTTACCTTGGTACATAAAGGTAACATCATGAAATATACCGAAGGTGCCTTCAAAAACTGGGGCTATGAATTGGCTGAGCAAGAGTTCGGCGACAAAACCTTCACTTGGGCACAATACGACAGAATCAAAGCAGAACAAGGTACAGACGCTGCTAACAAAGCGCAAAAAGATGCAGAAGCTGCTGGCAAAATCATCGTAAAAGATGCTATCGCCGACATCGCATTGCAACAAGTATTGACTCGTCCTACTGATTTCGATGTTATCGCTACATTGAACCTGAACGGCGACTACTTGTCCGATGCTTTGGCAGCACAAGTTGGCGGTATCGGTATTGCTCCAGGAGCTAACATTAACTATGTAACAGGACATGCTATCTTCGAAGCTACTCATGGTACAGCTCCGAAATACGCTGGTTTGGACGTAGTTAACCCAGGTTCCGTTATCTTGTCCGGCGTTATGATGCTCGAGCATTTGGGCTGGCAAGAAGCAGCTGACCTTATCTACAAAGGTATGGAAACAGCTATCAACAACAAAACGGTTACTTATGACTTCGCTCGTTTGATGGAAGGCGCATCAGAAGTAAAATGCTCCGAGTTCGCTAACCAAATCATCGCTCACATGGCATAATACCATCCTCCTAAAATCCTCCTTCTCCAAGGAGGACCCCAGAGGTTAGGCACCCTGGACGACGAAAGTTGTCTTGGGAGCAGCAGAAATACTATAATGAATATATGTGCAAGGAACGCGTCTGTCGCGGGGGCTTGAGCTAATGCCAAGCATCTCGCGGCACGCTTTCGTTTTGTGGGTTCATGCGTGGCAGCAACATGTTTAACTAACCACCAATTTAACTTGTAGGAGGCTATTCAAATGGGAATCAAACGTAAAAAGATTACTGTTGTAGGCGCTGGTTTCACTGGTGCTACTACTGCCTTGATGCTTGCTCAAAAAGAACTTGGTGACGTTGTATTGCTGGATATCGCACCTTTGGAAAACCCTACTAAAGGTAAAGCATTGGACATGATGGAAGCTTCTCCAGTTCAAGGCTTTGATAGCAACATTGTGGGTACAGCTAGCTATGAAGATGCAGCCGGTTCCGATATCGTTATCATCACTGCAGGTATCGCCCGCAAACCTGGTATGAGCCGTGATGATCTCGTTAACACAAATGCAGGTATCGTAAGATCCGTTTGCGAAAACGTAAAACAACATTGCCCAGATTCCATCGTTATCATCTTGAGCAACCCGGTTGATGCTATGACTTATGTAGCATTCCAAGCTTTGGGATTCCCTAAATCCCGCGTAATTGGCCAATCCGGCGTACTGGATACAGCTCGTTACTGCACATTTATCGCTCAAGAGTTGAACGTTTCTGTTGAAGACGTTCGCGGTTTCGTATTGGGCGGCCATGGAGACGATATGGTTCCATTGGTTCGTTACTCCAACGTTGGCGGCATTCCTATTGAGAAGCTGATCCCAGCTGATCGAATCGAAGCTATCGTACAACGTACCCGTACAGGCGGCGGCGAGATCGTTAACCTGTTGGGTAACGGCAGTGCGTATTACGCACCTGCAGCTTCCTTGGTTCAAATGACGGAAGCTATCATCAAAGACAAAAAACGCATCATTCCATCCATTGCATTGCTTCAAGGCGAGTATGGCTACGATAACCTGTTCATGGGCGTACCTACATTGCTTGGCGGCGAAGGTATCGAGAAGATTTTTGAATTGGAATTGCTTCCAGAGGAAAAAGCAGCACTGGACAAATCCGCTCAATCCGTTCGCAATGTAATCAAAGTAGTGACTGGTTAATTAGCCAACGAATATATAGGTACTATCTAATAACCAGTCTGGGGCTTGTCCCGGGCTGGTTTTTTTTTTAATCTCACCAGTGTAGATTAGGCGGTCATTATCCTAAGGCGGACACCGTTGCATAGATTGGATAATGATGTTAATATACTAATGACTGACTCATCAGTCATTTTGTATGTCGTTCATTGATATAAAGGGGGATTGGGTGTGGCAGAGGACAAAAAGTCGAATATGATCGATGCTGCTCTTAAGCTTTTCGAGGAACAAGGATACCATCAAACTAAGGTATCGGATATTGTACGAGAAGCAGGCGTAGCTCAAGGGACATTTTATTTATATTTTCAGGGTAAAGAGGATCTGTTCCGAGGCATAGCGGAATCGTGCTTGGATGAAATCTCTGCTGCGCTCAAGCATGGTCCGGAGCAATCCTGCCAAGACGATGGAGTGTATTACTGGATGATCCATCGGGCATTAACGGTCTATTATCATAACCGTACGATTCTTCAGATTATGTATCGCAATGGAGTGGCTTCTCAGGAAATTAAAGATATATCGGATGCATTTTATCATGAAATGATGTTAATTATTAAAGAGCATCTGAAGGAATTGTCCATATTCCCTCAATACACAGAAGAGCAATTGGAAATCGCGGCCTACTCGAAAATTGGTATGGTGGAAATGGTTGCTTATCAATGGTTTGTCGTCAAGCAATGTGGTCCCGACTATATTAATGCCATAGCGGAAGTGATAGTACAAATGGACTGCCCGCCTGGGTTCAAGATGGAAGTGAGCGGTGAATGATCGCTAAGCTGATTCAATACCGTAAAGTGACGCTGTTGTTTTTCATAATGGCTGTCTTGATGGGGATCGTGAATATTGGTACTCTAAAGCAGCGCGAGAATCCGGAGATTGATCTTACCGTTGCACTGGTGAAGACGGTCTATCCGGGAGCTTCGCCCGAGAAAGTGGAGCAGTTCGTAACGCGCCCATTAGAAGAAAAGATTAAGGAAATGAGCGATATTTCGATTCTTAGCTCCAATTCTATGGCTAACGTATCTATAATTAACGTTGAGGTTAGGGCGGATACGGACATTAAACGCGCCTGGGATACGTTGAAGCAGAAGGTACAGTCCGCAGAGAGCGAACTGCCTGCTGAAGCCCATAAGCCTGAAGTGAATGATGACTTAAGCAAAATTGCCGAGCAAATATTGCATTTTACAGTGGAAACCTCCGATCAGCTGGAAGGGCTGCGGCCGACGATGGAAAACTGGAAGAAGCAGCTGGCTACGTTAAGCGGAGTAAGCAACGTGGATATCGTGGGGTTGCCTGATCAGGAAGTAGCCGTAGTGCTGGATACCGAGAAGCTGGACACGTTCCATCTCCCTTGGGGAATTGTAGCTCAGGCGTTAATGAACGGTCATGATCGTGTTCCGCTTGGGACGGTCAATAAGGACAGCAAATCGTATTACGTCAATTTGAGTGGGGAGTGGAAGTCTGCCGAGGATATTGCCAATACAGAGCTTCTGGGACTTCCAGGCGGCAAGACGTTGAAGGTGAAGGATGTAGCGGATGTTAAGCAGCGTCCGAAGAAAACCGAGGTCAGTGTACTTCACAATGGGAAGCCGACCTTGGATATTGTCATTAATGCGGAGAAGGGAGCCGATATTCCGGCGCTTCAAAAGCGAATCGACAGCAAAGTAGCTGAGCTGAAGCCACAGCTTCCTGCGCATGTGAAGTTAAGCTCCTTGTTTACGCAAAAAGAAAGTCTGGATCATTTATTTAAAGAGCTGGGACGAGAGCTGTTAATCGGGATTGCTGTTGTTATAGCCGTCTGTTCTCTTGGCTTAACCTTCGGGACTTCATTGATTGTTGCGCTTGCTATCCCGATATCTATTACGGTTGGTTTCATTCCTGTAGAAGCGTTAGGAATCGATCTCAATCAGATTACGATCGTTGCCATCGTTATAGTTCTTGGCATTCTGGTAGATGATGCAATCGTGGTCAATGACAACATCCAAAGACGTCTCCAATTGGGGGATAGTCCGGCCAAAGCCTCCCTAGAAGGAAGCCGCGATGTCGCAGTTTCTATCCTTACGGCGACGATTGCGACTGCTGCAGCATTTATGCCGCTGTTCTTCTTGAAGGGGAATATCGGAAGCTTCATTCGTCCTTTGCCTGTCGTTATTACCCTCACCTTAGCCGCCTCAATGGCTATGTCGCTGACCATTATTCCTATTTTCCGACAATGGGTTGGAGAGCGGATATTGAAGAAGGGAAAGACCTTACATACTGGTAACTCGGCACCAGGGCTATTAGGCAAGCCAATTCAGAAGCTAAGCAATATATATGGGAAGCAAATTTACGGTTTTTTAAAGCGACCACTGTTAACAGGTATTGTAGCCTTGTTGGTTGGAACGAGTAGCTTCGGACTGCTGCCGCTGCTTGGCGTACAGTATTTTCCGCCGGCGGAGAAGGACGAAATGCTCATTGATTTCAAGCTGCCGACCGGAAGGGTATTTGCGGAGACGGAATTTACACTGGCTAAAGCGGCGGAATGGATGCAAAAGCAGCAAGGTGTCGTATTCGTAACGGCGTACTCAGGAAGCTCGACTCCAAGATTTTACTATTCCGAATCAGATATGTCGGGAACCGAGCTGGGACAGTTGTTTGTCAAAATTGATCCGAAGGTGATCCGAACCAAGGAAGTCATCACCGTGTGGAGGCAGCAGCTCAAAGCGATGTTCCCAGAGGATGTAGAAATTACGCCGCGTGAGCTCGAGCAAGGCCCACCAGTAGGTGCCCCTATTGCAGTAAGGATCAGCGGTGACGATCTGGTTCAGCTGCGGCAGCTATCGGAAGACGTGAAGGGCATGCTGAGCCGAATTCCAGGTACGGTAAGCATATCGGATGATGTAGGAATCGATATGAACACCATCGAGATTCAGGCGGATCCCGACAAGCTGCGTTTATTCGGCGTAAGTGATAAAGACTTATCTCAAACACTTCGAATAGCAACGGAAGGCTTGAAAATTACGACGCTGCAGCAGGGCAAAGAGCTGTTGGATGTATCCCTCTATTCGAAGGAACGAAGCGCCAATCCGGTAGATACAATGGGAAAAATGTATGTGCCTACCCAAAACGGAGGTACAGTGACGGTCCGCGAGCTGGGCAACATTCAAAGCAGCAAAATGATGAAGCAGATTCATCACCGCAATCAGACTCGGACGATCATTGTTCGCAGCTATGCGCAGGATCGGCTGCCTGATGCCATCGTTCAAGATTTGAAAACCGAAATGGGCAAGTATAAGCTGCCGACAGGTTACACCGTCGAATTTGGCGGTGAGAATGAAGAGCGGAACGACGCCTTCGCCTCCATTGGCAAGCTATCCATTATCGTTGTTCTACTCATTTATATTATTATGGTCATGCAGTTCTCTTCCTTATCGATCCCAATTCTCATCTTATCGACGGTCTATTTGGCCGCTGGAGGCGCGGTTATCGGATTATTTTTAACGAACTCGCCAATCGGCTTTATGGCTTTAATGGGATTGGTCAGCTTGGCGGGAATCGTGGTACGTAACGGCATCATTCTTATTGAATTCATCGAGCAGGCGAGAGAGCAAGGTCTGCCTCTATATGAAGCGGTAGCGGAAGCAGGAAAGGCGAGATTAAGGCCGATTTTGCTTACGATGGCGACGGCTATAGGAGGCTTGCTGCCGATGACGATTATGGGGGGCAATCTGTGGCGTCCAATGGGTATTACGATCATTTCCGGGTTGATTTATTCCACCCTGCTAACCTTGATCGTTGTCCCATCCCTGTTCGTTATACTGGCAAAATGGCGTGATAAAAGAGCCGCGAAAAAAGGCATAACTGTTCACAATTAACCTTTAAAAAATGGTGAAAAAGGTTGCCAGCATTTGCTTACGTCCGAAGAAATCAGGTATAATTAAAAGGATTAAACTAATGCAGATGGGGGCATCCAAATGATACAAGTGTTCGTATATTTACATGTGCTATCCGCTATTCTAATGGGGATATATCTTATGCTTCCATTTTTATCTATGCGGATTCAAGCATTGTCCGGATCTGCGCAGTTCGGTTTCTTAAGCGTACTGTTCGCAGCGAATCGTGCAGGGCAATTGGCACTGGTTATCGGGTTATTATCAGGAGGATACTTGGTCAGCAAGCAGCATTACAGCGTGCTGTGGATGGTTCTTGCGGTCGTGTTGTTCCTGGCGCTAGGAGCATTAACTGGGGTACTTGGCAGCGCAATGCGCAAAGCTTTGGCAGATCCGGCAGGCGGCAAAATCAAAGATTATGTCGGTAAAATCAAATCGGTTAGCGTGATCACAGGGATCGTATTCTTTGTTCTTGTGACCTTGATGAAATTCCCTTTCTACGCTAGCTAATATAGGACTGAAAAAGCTCAAAGGTTGGTATTATCCCCTTCAAGTAGACACTCAAAAAAACCTTCATGTTATCATGGAGGGTCGAGTGCCACTTGGAGGGGATTTTTTTATGGCTAAAAAAGGACAAACATTTCAAACGTACACAGAAGAGTTCAAATTAAAGGCGGTTAGAGCGTATGTAGAGGGTTCTGCGAGTTACAAGGTGGTAGCTCAGCGAGAAGGGATCCGTAACTGTTCTCAACTGAAGGTGTGGGTGAGAAAATGGCAAAACGGAGAGTCGTTCGATGTGCGTAAAAGTGAGTCAAATCCAATGAAAGGGCGGCCACGCACGTCCTTCCAAAGCATTGAGGAAGAACGAGATTACCTGAAGGCGCAGGTGGATTACTTAAAAAAGCGGTATCCAAATCTAGTAAAGGAGAAGCGCCAACCCAACGAATGAATTATGAAATCATGGAGGAGCTGCGCCACCAGCACGGCATTACAGTCCTGTTAGCTATTGCGGGAATACCACGGGCCAGTTATTACAAATGGAGAGCCACACAGCCTCAGCGAAAGGCAAGTCAAGAAAAGGATCATGAGATCAAGGAACACATGATGGCCATCCATTTTGCACATCCCTACTATGGCTACCCTCGGATGACGACCGCCTTGTGGGAGGCTGGCTACAAAGTAAATCACAAGAAAGTATGCCGGATCATGAAAGAATTATCGATCCAGTCGGTCATACGTAGGAAGCGGAAACGGTCCAACTACACGCCTTCTGTTGTGTATCCAAATCGTTTAAAGCGACAATTCCATGCTACGGCACCGCAGCAAAAAATGGTTACGGATATTACCTATATTTCCGATGGAACGAATTTCCATTACTTATCTGTTATTCAAGATCTTTTCAACAACGAGATTGTCGCTTGGCAATTGTCTGAACGTAACGATCTCCAGCTTGTGCTGGATACGATTACGCAGTGGACAAGAAAAAGAGACGTCTCAGAGGCCGTGCTCCATTCGGACCAGGGCTTCCAATACACGTCTCAGGCGTACAACACACGATTAGAGGCATTCGGCGTTAAAGGCAGCCACTCTCGCAAAGCAACCTGCCTGGATAACGCGTGCATCGAATCCTTCTTTTCGCATCTCAAAACAGAGAAGTTGTACCTCAACCAGTTTAATTCAGGAGCGGCAATTCGGCAAGCCGTGGAAGAATATATTTACGAGTACAACTACCACCGTTTTCAAGCCAAATTAAAACAACGTGCACCGATAGAGTACCGGTGCGCGTTGGCAGCTTAGCTTTTTTCATCTGTCTACTTGACAGGGGTATGACCAGGTCTCATAAGGCCTTTGAGCTTTTTTGTTTATCCATTAAGACTCTTGTTCTTGTAATACAAAGTCATCGCTTTTTTCAAAAAGGCGACTTCTTCCTCCGGGATATGGTAGGCTGGCTCTTTCTGTTCATCGGGTAGCGATTGGAAGCCAGTCCAAGTATTTTTCATTCCGCGCTTGATGGATGGATCCCCGCCTGAAAAACGTTCATTCATGAAGTCTAATAATGCCGCCAGCTTCTGAGCATCCGCACTGGTTGGATCAGCTGCTATGGACGTCAACCGATGAAGTTCTTTTCGGAACTGAGCGTAATCCTGCTTTCTTCGCTGTAAATCCTCGTTGCTCCATTGATACTCCATGACCTTATCCAAGGCCTCGGAGGAATAGGAACTCTTCACTAGCTCCTTCATACTATCAGCCTGAGCGGGAGTCAAATGCTTTTGCAGCGATTCGTTTATCGGTTCCATTGGAATAGCTTGGATCACTTTGATAATAGATTGCATATCATGGGGATTGGCTTGCACGAAGGCTTCTGTATCCTCCATCGTTCGGATGATCGCATCGAGCTGATTTCTTTTGGTTATCATCATAGCCTTTTGCTGAGCAAGCATCTCTGGAAGCTGTGTAGGTCCGGTTTGCAGTAAAATCTGAATCTCATCCAGGGTGAAGCCAAGAAATTTAAGCCCGATAATGTACTGTAAACGACTCAGGTCGGAATCTGTGTACTGACGGAAGCCGGAGCTATTAAAGTGCGTGGGGGTCAGCAGACCCTTTTTGTCATAATAACGAAGTGTTCTTATCGATACCCCGGCTTTCTGTGCAAACTGGCTAATCGAATACATAGTTGAATCCAAGCATGTCCCTCCTTTCTAACAGCCAGTATAAAAGGTGACTTAGCGTCACACGCAAGCAAAAAAGCTTAGGGATATTGATCCCCAAGCTTTTGCGTATTATTCCTCGGATAACTCATCCAGCGTTTTCTCCAAGCTCGGTGCCATATGCTTCAAGAAATAGTCCATTTCCGGCATATTCATCTCTTGAATGGTATGCTCGATTTGCTTTTTGGCGCTTCCGAATTCCTTATTACCTGCCGATAGCTCCGTTACGCATTTCAAATAGGCGTCCAGCAAATCCGCTGCCTTTACGTAACGTTTAAGCTCAGAATCCAGCCCTGCCGATTTGGTATCAATCAGAGGTTCGTAGATTGGCTTTAACTTCGGAGGAATCATGTCCAACAAACGCTCTGCCGCCATCTGTTCGATGTCGCGGAAGTTGGATAATATTTTGGGATTATGATGCTTGACTGGCGTCGGGATATCCCCTGTGAACACTTCTGTAGCATCATGGAATAATGCCATGCTGACGATACGGTCCGTCGGTATGTTGCGGTTGAACTCCTCATTGGCAATGGTGCAGAGAACGTGGGTAAGCAAAGCAACGTGAAACGAGTGCTCCGCTACATTCTCCTTAACGACATTGCGCATGAGGCTCCAACGTTCAATGTAACGCAATCGATACATATAAGCGAAAAAATGACTGTCCATCCAACTCATCCTATCCTGTTTACTACTTTATCACTGGCGTCTGCCGAGCGGAAAAGCTTTGTACAGTAGGATTATACACGATTTGCGCTCCAATGACAGTTTCCAAATCTTTTAATGTGATATAAATTTGATTGTTCTTCATCCATAAAGCCTTTTGAAGCGTAACGGGCTTGGCGGTGTTGCCTGAATTATTACTAGCTACAGTAATTTTCTGGCTGTTTAAGGTTCCGGTCCATTGACCGGTCTTGTATTGAATAGTTACAGTATTGCCGCTTACGGTCGCTTTGCCTCCCAATTGAGCCATCGTTTCAACTATAGGTACCTCATTGGTTGGCGGTGTGAGAGCTATAATGCTGCGAATAATGGAATTATGAAGTCCCTCGGGTGTAATTAGGCTGTTCCCGGCATTGATTCGCGGGATTTTCATTAGATCGACATCTCTTGTAGCCATTTCCGGCATAATGGTGAATGCATACTTGATTCCGCCTTGGCGGATATATTCAATGGCTTTATCATCATAGAAGCCGTAAGGATAAGCTAAGGTGTCTGGCGGTTCGGGATCCAATGCGCTTAATTTGGTTATGCAGGTCTGTGTATCTTTGATAACGCGCTGCTTATATTCTTCATCGGTTTCCTTCTTTCCATTAGTAACCAGTCTTCCGATTAACGCGGCGGAGCCGTCGGGCAGCTTATGATGAAAATCGTCTGTGTGGCATTGAGCGTCAATAAAATTCGTATCGCTTGTCATCTCGGCAATTTCATCCTGGGACAGCGAAGGGATATAGCTGGCTAACGGATTCTCCAGATCCCTCGTAATGACAAAGTTAACGGCAGGAATCCGCATGTCCTTTAAGATAGGATAAGCGTTCACATAAAAACTTTCATAGCCGTCGTCGAAAGTAACCAATACAGCATTATTCGGTACGGAGGCGCCATTCATGAATTCTTTGAATTGACTCAGCGTAATGAATTGATACCCTTTGCCTTTTAAAAAGGTCAGCTGATCCTGAAACAGCTTGGTGGTGATAGTTCCGAAGCTTTTGGCGTCGTCATCCACATGATGATACATAATGACCGCAACCTGGTCCTTATATAGGACATTAGTCTTGGCTGCTTGCAGGGACGGAATAACAAGACAAAGCCCGATAATGCTTAGGGTAATGGCCCTGATGACGAGTTTTCTCATAGCTGCGCGACTCCTTATTTGTATAGTCATAAGTTCCTAAATTACGTGTAATATGTATTCTATGATCAGGGGTAAAATCCTGCTGTAAGGTTGGAAATCTAAATAAAACTTTAAGGGAGCCGACTTTATGAAGGAAAAGGGGGCATGAAGCCTTACAGCCACTGCATTTCGCGGTTTTTGAAGCTGGCGGAATGTGCTATTATATACTTATGCATAAATGTACACACAATTGAGCAGGGCCTAATTTGGAAAGGGGATTATATTCATGCAGCATTTTCAAGACAGCGTTTATAAACTGATTGTCGAGACATCGACCAATCTTCCGGCGGACGTTCGATTGGCGATTCAATCGGCACAGGAGCGCGAGGATGCGGGAACGCGTTCGGCCATTTCGTTATCCACTATTGCTAATAACATCGATATGGCGGAATGCAACGTATCTCCGATCTGTCAAGACACGGGGATGCCGACCTTCATCGTTCATTGCCCTGTAGGCGCTAATCAAATTGTCATGAAAAAGCAAATTCTAGAAGCTGTCGCTCAAGCGACTAAAGATAGCAAGCTGCGTTCGAACTCTGTAGACTCGCTAACCGGTTCCAACACAGGCGACAACCTGGGACCAGGTACACCAGTGGTTCATTTTGAACAATGGGAAAAAGACGATGTTGAAGTGAAGCTGATTCTCAAAGGCGGCGGCTGTGAGAATAAAAATATTCAATACAGCCTTCCGACAGAGCTTGAAGGGCTCGGCAAAGCAGGTCGTGACTTGGACGGTATCCGCAAATGTATCCTGCACGCGGTATATCAAGCACAAGGTCAAGGCTGCAGCGCGGGCTTTATTGGCGTGGGCATCGGTGGCGACCGGACAAGCGGCTACGAGCTGGCTAAACATCAACTGTTCCGTCGTGTAGATGATGTGAATCCGATTGAAGACCTTCGCAAGCTGGAAGATTACATTATGGAGAACGCGAACACATTGGGAATCGGTACAATGGGCTTCGGCGGACAAGTATCCCTGCTCGGCTGTAAAGTGGGCGTGATGAACCGCTTGCCAGCAAGCTTCTTCGTATCCGTTGCTTATAACTGCTGGGCTTTCCGCAGACAAGGCGTTCTGCTCGATTCGAACAGCGGCGACATTAAAGAATGGGTATATCCGAACGGTGATACCGTATCGATGAAGAAGGAAGAGGAAGCGAGTGCTGAAACGTCCGAGCGCCGTGAAGTTGTACTGCAAACTCCTGTGACCGAAGAGCAAATCCGTCAGCTGCGCGTAGGCGACGTCGTTATCATTAACGGACCTATGTATACAGGCCGTGATGCTTTGCACAAATACTTGATGGATCACGATGCTCCGGTTGACCTGAACGGCGCTGCGATTTATCACTGTGGTCCGGTTATGGCGAAGGATGAAGCCGGCGAATGGCACGTAAAAGCAGCAGGTCCTACAACAAGCAGTCGTGAGGAGCCATACCAAGGAACGATCATTAAAAAATTCGGCATTCGCATGGTTATCGGTAAAGGCGGAATGGGCGCCAAAACATTGGCTGCTCTGCAGGAGCATGGCGGGGTATACCTGAACGCTATCGGCGGTGCTGCTCAATACTACGCTCAATGCTTCAAGAAGGTGAACGGGGTGGATTTCCTGGAATTCGGTACTCCGGAAGCGATGTGGCATCTTCAAACAGAAGGCTTTGCGGCTATCGTAACAATGGACTCCCATGGCAACAGCTTGCATGCTGAAGTAGACAAAAACTCTATGGAAAAGCTCTCCAAGCTTAAAGAGACGGTTTTCGCTTAAGATGAGATCATTCGGATTAAGGCTTAATGCTATTATAGAAAAATATTTATCTCTTATTGTCCCAGTATCTTTGATACTTGGGTTTCTTTTTTCTGCGCATCTGCGCGGATTGACAGCATGGGCTCCCTACTTGTTCGCCTATTTGACCTTTGTTATGGCCACCGGCTGCAGCTGGAATCAAATTAAGCAGGCATTCCGTATGCCCATTCCGATGCTGCTCATTTTTACGGCTGCGCATATTATTGCGCCTATTGTATCGTATGCGCTGGGCAGTGCTTTTTTCGGCTCCCATTCGCCTTATGTGGTTGGCTTTGTGTTATTCACAGTCATTCCTCTTGGCGTTTCTTCCGTGATATGGATTGGGCTGTCGAAAGGAAGCGTTCCGTTAGCGTTGTCCATGATCGTTATCGATTCGGCGCTAAGTCCTTTTGTCATTCCGTTTGAGGTGTCCGTGTTTTTCGGGGCAGAGGTTCATTTTGACCATATGAAGGTCATGCTGGATTTGATCAAAATCATTGTCGTGCCGACGATTTTGGGCGTTATCGTGAACGAGCTATCGCGGCAAAGATTCAAGGAATGGTCAGCGCCCTTCTGTGCGCCAAGCTCCAAAGTGGCTATGGTGACGGTTGTTGCGATCAATGCGGCGGCCATTCAGCCTTATGTCATCGAAATGAAGCACGATATGGTTGTGGTCATCCCGTTGGTAGTAGTGATGGTTATTTTTTGTTATTTGATTGGATTTGCCTCGATGCTCGTGATGAAGCGGCATGATATCGTCGTAACTATTGCTTATTCCTCAGGGATGCGGAATATTTCATTAGGACTGGTATTGGCACTAGCCTACTTCGAACCGCTAACGGCCGTGCCTGTCGTATTATCGATTCTTATTCAGCAGCCGTTCGCAACCTTAAACTTTTGGTGTTTGAAGAAGTATGAGAAGTCCCGTCTTTACAAAAAATTAACTGGTATTCCTCCTGCTGAACAGCTACGCTATTGACTATACTGTCTTTTAGGAAATAATAAGGACAACGGAGGACATTCACCGGTTCTAACAACGCTAAACAAGGATGTTCTAAAGATAAAGATGTTGATACGCAGCCTCAAACGGAGGGAATTATGCAGAAATTTCGAGTTCGTCTCACATTGATATTTATTTTGCTGATCGGAGCTTCAATGTTGGCTGCCGGGCTGTTCATGTCACGGATGTTAAAGGAATCTCATATTGATTCTCTCAAAACGAATATGGAAAGAGAGCTCAAAGTCATATTGTTTAGTCTGGAATGGAAGCAGAGCGGCACGGAGGCTGAGCAGATTCAATATTTTACGGATCTGGCTACTCAGTTGAAGCACTCTGCAGATGCCCGTGTGACGTATATTCGTTCCGACGGCAAAGTGCTTGGTGATTCCGATTATAAACCGCAGGAAATGGAGAATCACTTAACGCGAAAAGAGGTGGCTGAAGCAGCCAAGACCGGAGAGTTCGGCTCGGATATGCGATACAGTACGACGATTCAACGCAATATGCTCTATGTCGTCGTTCCTGTCAAAGACGGCTCGTCTATCAAGGGCTTTGTTCGCTTGGCGATGAGCCTTGAGGATGTAGACGCGTCGATCAGGAAAGTATGGTATGTTGTGCTGATAGGCTTGCTGACGGTGTTCGTCATAGCAGCTTTAATCAGCTATCGTGTCGCTTACGGTCTCACCCGACCGATCGAAATGATAACGAGGGTTGCTAACCAGATCACGAACATGAATTACAAGGCACGAGTTCATCTGCGCAAGAAGGATGAGGTCGGACAGTTGGGTCAAGCCATCAACCAGATGGCGGACAGCTTGCAGCTGCAAATGAACCGGATACTCGAAGATGAGAGCCGGTTAAAGACTGTTCTGGAGAATATGATCAGCGGTGTCGTCATGATTGATCGAGACAGTAAAATCGTCCTGCTTAATCGCTCTGCCGAAGATATTCTCGGATTTTCGGTGCAAGAGCTGCTGGGCAAAAAGTTCGATGAAGCGAAGCAGCAGTACGAATTCACTCAATTGATTCAGGAATGTATTGACTCTCGAGAGCTGATTCGCGATGAGATGATTTTCTATTATCCGTCGGAGCGAATATTGGAAATTAATCTTATTCCCATTTCTTTGACGGATGATGAATGGGCTGGCGTATTGATCGTTCTCCATGATATTACGGCCGTTCGCCGACTAGAGAGAATGCGCAGTGAGTTTGTCGCCAATGTATCTCATGAGCTTAAAACGCCGATTGCTGCGGTGAAAGGCTTTGCTGAGACGTTGCTTGCCGGGGCGTTGAATGATAAAGAGACGGCACGCTCCTTTTTACAGATCATTTTTGACGAGAGTGAAAGGCTGAATCGGTTGATCGGTGACATTTTGGAGCTTTCGAAGATTGAATCCAAGCGGATCCCGCTGCAGTTTTCACCGGTGCACATGAATACTTTCGTAGGCAATTGTCTTCATGTGATGAATGCGGAAGCTGCGAAGAAATCGATCACTTTGGATATGCAAGTGGACGATGATATGTATATTGAGGCAGATGAGGATCGGCTGCGGCAAATATTAATCAACCTATTATCCAACGGGATCAATTACACGCCAGAGGGCGGCAAGGTGAAGGTTAAGGTCGAGCCTATAGATGCCATCGGAGATGAATATGAACGGATTATAATGACGATCACCGATACGGGCATGGGGATTCCCAAAAAAGACCTGCCTCGCATATTCGAACGCTTTTACCGTGTAGATAAAGCACGTTCTCGAAGCTCAGGCGGGACTGGATTAGGCTTGTCCATCGTGAAGCATCTGGTAGAGCTCCATAAAGGGACCATTCGAGTAGAAAGTGAAGTAGGAATGGGCACCAAATTTATGATCGAGCTGCCTGTTATTCATTAACCTTATATGACAAAACCTTATGGAATTCAGATTCCATAAGGTTTTATTGTGCAAAGAAACGAAATATTTACATTAAATTAACACTTTACATTTTGCCAACAAAACTATGCTATGATAAGCTTGTCTTAATAGAAACTAAAACGGGGGATTCCCATGACACAGAAAATTTTAGTTATTGAAGATGAGCCTACGTTAGCAAGATTGCTATCTTATAATCTTTCTCAGGACGGATACGAAACGAAAGTGGTCGATCATGGCAGTGAAGGGCTGCAGACGGCGCTTCAGCATGCTTTTGATTTGATCATTTTAGATATTATGCTTCCGGGATTAAACGGGTTCGAAATATTATCCAAGCTTCGTCAGAAGGGAAATAAAACGCCGGTTATCATTTTGACCGCTCGAAATGCAGAGGAAGAAGTCGTTCAAGGCTTGAAATATGGAGCTGACGATTATATTACGAAGCCATTTGGAGTTGCGGAGCTGCTGGCACGAGTCTCTGCTGTGCTTCGCAGAACGATGTCTGAGGAGCAATTGCAGGATAAGAACACAGCTGGTGAGAAAGTTATTAATGCTGGAGATTTATATATTTATCCGGAAAAATATGAGGTTATGCTGAACGGCGAATCGATTCCGCTTAGACCGAAGGAGTTCGAGGTTCTCCTCTATCTGGTCCAGCGCCCGGGTGTTGTCGTTACACGGGACGATTTGATGAATATCGTCTGGGGCTTCGACTATATCGGCGGCCAACGAACCGTGGACGTACATGTAAGCTCGCTGCGCAAAAAGCTGGAGATGAATCAGCAGAGCGTCCAAATCGAATCGATCCGTGGGGTCGGCTACAAGCTTGTCACTTCTGTAGCGAAAAAAGCATAGGTCTTAAAGTAGAGGTGCATCTGACTATGGAGGCGCTTCTTTTTTTTGCGCTTTCCCATTTCCCGGGAAATCCTGTCGATTGCTGACGACTGGATAAAGAGGAGGCTCTTGGGAATCTATCTTTATTTCATGGCAAAATCGGATATAATATCAGCCAGATTAGAAATATCTTTTCGAGACATTCTTCACTATACTATGGCTTAGAAAGAAGCTGATCCAAACAAAGGACGCTTACCAAGGAGGACGAACAAGAATGTCTAGAACGTTTAGAATAGGAATTATCGGCTGTGGCGGAATTGCCAATGGGAAGCATATGCCCGCTTTGAAAAATCAAGCAAATGTAGAAATGGTCGCTTTTTGCGATATTGTGTTGGAAAGAGCACATCAGGCGGCTGCTAAATTCGGTACGCCGGATGCAAAAGTATACGGTGATTACAGAGAGCTGTTGAAGGATAGCTCCATCGATATTGTACATGTGTGTACGCCAAATGATTCTCATGCGGAAATCTCGATTGCTTCCCTTGAGTCAGACAAGCATGTAATGTGCGAAAAACCTATGGCCAAAACAGCTGCTGACGCACGTCGGATGGTTGAAGCAGCACAACGTACGAGTAAAAAACTGACGATCGGCTACCAGAACCGTTTCCGCTCGGACAGCCAATATTTGAAGCAGCTATGTTCTGACGGCGAGCTTGGAGAGATTTATTATGCCAAGGCTCATGCGATTCGTCGCCGTGCTGTTCCGACTTGGGGCGTGTTCCTGGATGAAGAAAAACAAGGTGGAGGCCCGCTAATCGATATTGGGACGCATGCACTCGATCTTACACTGTGGATGATGGATAACTATAAACCCAAAGCTGTGTTGGGCACGGCATTCCATAAGCTGTCCCGTAAGGAAAATGCAGCTAATGCTTGGGGTTCGTGGGATCCGGAGAAATTTACGGTGGAAGATTCGGCATTCGGGATGATCACAATGGAGAATGGCGCAACGATCGTATTGGAATCTAGCTGGGCGATCAATATGCTGCAAACGGGAGAAGCCAAAACAACCCTTTGCGGAACCGAGGGTGGAGCCGATATGCAGGACGGGCTTCGTATTAACGGAGAGAAGCACAGCCGTTTGTTTATGAATGAGATTCAGCTGGATGCCAAAGGCGTTGACTTCTATGACGGGAAAAAAGAAAGCCCAGCCGACCTGGAGATGCGTCTGTGGTTAGAAGCAGTAGAGCAGGATAAAGAACCGGTCGTTACACCGGAGCAGGCTTGCGTCGTTTCGGAGATATTAGAGGCGATTTATGAATCGTCGAAAACAGGGAAAGCTGTGTATTTCGACTAAACGTATGTAATAAGCATGACAAAAAGCCCGAGTTCCTTTCTTTGGAAGGCGCTCGGGTTTTTTGTGATTTTGACTGACAGCTGTGCCTTTGTCATTTACCTGCCTTGCCTTGAACATACGAGGCATTGAACAAGAACAGCCTCATTAGTAAATAAAGCGACGGAATAAGGAGCAGCAGGCCTGCGATAAACGCAATGATCAGCGCGATCCCCATCTCCGGACTAGTTACACTCTCATGGATGGAAATGAGCGGGTACAAAATATAGGGCAAATGCGCCGCTCCATAGCCGAAGAAGGCAAAAGCAAACTGCAGCATTACCAGGACGAAAGCTAAACCAAGTCTTTGTCGCTTCCAAATGAAGTAGGTGGCGATCAAGAAGCAAACCAGCGACAGTACGAACATCCACGCATAGTGAAGCATGTTCTCGAAGTGCCATGGATTATGCCGGTATATGGCGAAGAAGACGAGAAGGCTGGCAAGAATGGTTGGAGCACTCCAACCTAGCGCGAAGCCGCGCAAAACTTCTAACGCTTTGTAATCTTTGGCTTTGTTCGCGTAGTACGTCAGGAACGCTGCGGAGATGAATAGAATACTGACCAGCGACAAGATTACGACCGACCAAGCGTAAGGGCTGGTGAACAGCTTACCGTATTGCAGTATTACTTGTCCGTCCTGCTCTTGAATGAAGCCTCCCTCCGAGAGAGTCAATACGATGGAGAGCGAAGCCGGAATGAACAGTCCGCTGCTCCCATAGAGAAGCAAGTACAAGCTATTGTCTTTGGCTCCATAAGTACTGAACGCGTAGTACGAGCCGCGGATGGCGAGCAGGATGATCGCAATACTGCCGGGTAAGAGAAGAGCAGTACCCAAGTAATACGCGGTGTCAGGGAAGAAACCGACGATCCCTACCATAAAGAAGATGAGAAAAACGTTCGTTACCTCCCATACAGGAGACAAGTAGCGCTCGATTATGCCGTGAACGAGATGCTTTCTCCCCGTAATCATGCTGTAATAGCTGAAAAAACCGGCCCCGAAATCAATTGAAGCTACGATTAAATAGCCATATAGAAAGATCCATAGTACGGTAATTCCGATAATTTCAATATTCATTTGGGTTCACCTCCTTCAATGCCACGACCTGTCAATTCAAATTCTGCCGTATTCTTACGGAACATTTTGCGGAGTACGCCCCACACAGTAATCCCAAGAACAAGGTACAAAAGAGCGAATAACAGCAGCATCCAATCTACATTAGCGGATGTGGTGGCACCCTCGGCGGTTTTCATGTACCCGCGCAATATCCACGGCTGTCGACCGGCTTCGGCAAATATCCATCCGCATTCGATTGCAAGCATGGCCAGCGGACCTGCAGCTACGATGCATCGAAGCAGCCAGCGTGGCAGTTCACGTCCCTCGTTGCGGCGGACTTTTCGCGCGAATAGAATGTAGGCAATGCATAATACGATCAAGAGACTTCCGATGGCGACCATCATATCGAACAAGTAGTGGATGTACAGCGGCGGACGCTCGTCCGCAGGAATATCGTTCAATCCAGTAACAACGGCATTGGGCTTGCCAAAGGCTAATATACTTAGGGCGAACGGCAGCTTAAGCCCGTAATGAATTTCATGATTTTCATTGAGAAATCCACCAAGCACAAGTGGTGCCTGGGCTGTCGTTTCGAAGTGCCACTCCGCAGCAGCGAGTTTCTCTGGTTGGTATTCAGCAAGAAATTTACCCGACATATCTCCAATCACAGCGGTGAGTAGTGAGAACACAAGTCCAGCCAGCATCGTCAGCTTCAATGCTTTCTTATAATAAGCATGCTTCTTGCCAGCAAGCATGGAGACTGCGGCAATTGCGGCCAGCAGGAAGGCGCTGGTCATGTATGCAGAGGACAGCACATGGGCGGTTTTGGTCGGAGTTGCCGGGTTGAACATAGCGACCCATGGGTCAATATCAACGATCGTCCGTCCTTCCAGCTTGAAGCCTTGAGGCGTGTTCATAAACGAATTCACCACGGTGATAAAAAAAGCCGAAAGGGAAGATCCGATAATGACCGGGATGACGATGGAGAAATGGACCCACGGATTGCGAAAACGATCCCAAGTATATAAATAAATACCGAGAAAAATGGCTTCAAAGAAAAAAGCGAAAGTTTCCATGAACAACGGCAGTGCGATTGCTTGACCTGCGATCTGCATGAAACTTGGCCACAGCAGATTCAGCTGCATCCCTATGGATGTTCCGGTTACAACGCCTACGGCGACGGAAATCACGAAGCCTCGACCCCAACGACGCGCTAGTAACAGGTAATGAGGATCTTTCAGTTTAATCCCGAGAAACTCCGCGATGGCTATCATCACAGGCACGCCAACCCCGATGGTGGCAAACAGGATGTGGAAGCCCAGGGTAAGCCCCGTCAATATGCGGCTGTATACCGCCGGATCGTAGGTCATCATCATAGATCAGCTCCTTCATTGGTAGGTAGGATATGGGTTTATTCTTAACCTTTTCCCTTATTGTTAGTATAAAATATGTATGTGATTTATTTCACATAAACTATGATGAAACGATGAAGAAAGAGTTACGAAATGATGAAGACCAAATGTGTAAGTAAGTAAGATGTCCTACTAATCTTTCGGCTTTCCACCCGGGCCTGTTCGGAGCTATAAAAAAACTTTCAAATCATAAATTTCCACATATTATAATTCCTGTTACTATTGTAATATAGCGTTGTGAGCGCTTACGAAAGCGGAAGACGTTCCGCTTATGATGAAAGTTTTTTTCTATATCTGACCTAATCCAAAAAAATGGGAGGAATATGATGATGAAGAAAAGCATTAAAAGAATGATGGCAGGAGTCGCGCTGCTGTCTACTCTTGCGTTCAGCGCAACGGCACTCGCCGCAACGGTTACGGTGAATTCAGACGGTCCGAATACAGGGCAAACTGCGCTGCAAATATTCCAACAGTACTTCGGACCTAATCCAGTTGACGGGCCCACAGATTCTACTCACATTTTTGAAACGACATCTTCGGGAATCGGGAATGTGTTCCAATTCCACTTGAACAATAGCGGCGATTATGATGGCAGCAACACTGACCGTCAAAGGGTTGAGCTCAAGGGCTATAACCCGTCTCCCAGCAACGTGGTGGCCAAACAAGGTGAAACAATCACTTACAATTGGCGCTTCAAGGTAATGAATGATTTTGGCCAATCGTCATTCTGCCATATCTTCCAAATTAAAGCGCAAAACGGGACGGAGGATGCCGACCCGATCCTCACCTTTTCGCTGGATGCCAACAACTTGACGTTCCGTCATAGCCCGGTAGGGCCTCTCACCACGCTTGCACAAACTTCAAAATCTAATATCATCGGCAAGTGGGTGGAAGCTACGGTTAAGTTCACGGCTAGCGACACCGGCAGCTTGAGCATGACGTTAAAGGATGTATCCAGCGGCAATACGCTCATGTCATACAGCGGCACTAAGGATATGTGGAGAAGCGATGCGGACATCGTACGTCCTAAGTGGGGGCTCTACCGTAAAATTACTACCGGCATGCCCACAGCCGACATTCAATTCGCCAACTTCCAGATAACTAAGTAATAGGTCGTTAAGGAATTCATAGGGTGCCGATGGGTCGGCACCTTATTGTTCTATTGAACCTCATAGGTCATACTCATTTAATAAATTATAGGGTAGGTGAACGATGATGAAAATCAAATCGTTGGAATTATTTAAAGTTCCACCTCGCTGGCTTTTTCTGAAAATAACGACTGACGACGGTTTGGTCGGATGGGGAGAGCCTGTCGTAGAGGGGCGGGCAGATACCGTAAAAACGGCTGTAGAAGAGCTTAGTACATATCTCATTGGACAAAATCCGCTGCGTATTGAAGATCTTTGGCAAGTGATGTACCGTGGAGGGTTCTATCGCGGAGGCCCCATTTTAACGAGTGCAATATCCGGTATTGAGCAAGCTCTTTGGGATATTAAAGGCAAATACTATAATGCTCCTGTATATGAGTTGTTGGGGGGAGCTTGTCGCGACCGGATACGTGTCTATAACTGGATCGGTGGTGACCGTCCGAATGATGTGAGGGAAGCGGCCCGAAAACAGATCGAGGCAGGGTTTACGGCTGTAAAGATGAATGGTACAGAAGAACTGCATTACATTGATTCTTTTGATAAAGTGCAAGAGGTGCTTGATCGGTTCGCAGCAGTTCGTGAAGTGGGAGGAGCTCATTTCGGCATCGGCGTAGATTTTCACGGACGGGTACATAAGGCAATGGCCAAGATTTTGGTCAAAGAACTCGAGCCTTACCGACCTATGTTTATTGAAGAGCCAGTCCTTCCGGAAAATAATGAGGCGCTTAAAGAAATCGCTAAATACACATCTGCGCCAATAGCTACTGGAGAGAGGATGTATACGCGCTGGGGCTTCAAAGAATTACTGCAGCAGGGGATCGTCGACATTATTCAACCGGATGTTTCGCATGCAGGAGGGATTCTAGAAACACGCAAAATTGCGGCCATGGCTGAAGCTTACGATATCGCGTTGGCACCACACTGTCCGCTTGGCCCGATTGCTTTGGCAGCGTGTCTTCAAGTAGACGCTTGCTCGCCTAATGCTTTTATTCAAGAACAGAGTCTGGGAATCCATTATAATCAAGGCAGCGATTTGCTTGACTACCTCATAGATCCTAAGACATTCGATTATAAAGACGGATTCGTCGCTATCCCTCAAGGCCCGGGGCTCGGTATTGAAGTAAATGAAGAGAAGGTTCGCGAAATGGCTCAAATTGGGCACGATTGGAAAAATCCCGTATGGCGTAATGCGGATGGTACGGTTGCTGAATGGTAGCTAGTAGAAGTAAGTTATGACGGTGACTATGACATGATCCAGAAAAGGGAAAGGGGCTGTCCTATAAGTCATTTTTGGTGACTTATGGGACAGCCCCTTTCCGATGGGATGCCAATACCTATAAAAGGGGTTCCACCCATTCACTTCTTCTGGCGATAAACCCGTTCGGGCCGGCCAACAACGCCGTAGGAGAGATCGGCGTATACTCCGCCAAGACTGACCAAATGCTCCAGGTAACGGCGGCCAGTGGAGCGGCTGACGCCGATCATTTTGGCTATTTGATCGGCTGTCAGGCCGTCAGGAGCACGGGAGATAGTTTGCGTAACTTTGACTAGCGTCAGCTTATCAATCCCTTTGGGCAGGAAGGAGACTTCCAGGCCGGTATCTTTCTTCGCCGTTCCCGAGAGCAGACGGTCCACATCGCTCTGGCTGATGCTCCCATTCTCGTTCATTCGATTCAGCTCGCGGTGAAATTCAAGGTAGCGAAGCAGTGTTTCTTGCAGCCGATCAAAGATCAACGGCTTCATAATGTAGTCAAATGCACCACTGCGGACGGCCTCGCGAATCGAATCCACTTCCTTGGCTGCGGTGATCATCACGACATCGGTGTCCCGGTAATGCTGTCTGATATATTGTAAAATATCAAGGCCGCTGGAACCGGGAAGGTAGATATCCAGCAGCACTAGATGAGGCTGTAGAATGTCCAATTGCTCCTTGGCCTGAGGTTCGTCGGTCGCAATGCCGACAACCTGGAATCCTTCTACCTTTTCAATGAACCGTCGATTAATTTCGGCGATTCTTAAATCGTCTTCTACAATTAGCACTTCAACGGTCGGTATTTGGCATTGAACGGTCACTGGCTGTCCCCCTTTTCCCAAGATCACTTTGCTTTGGAATGGCTACGGTAAATATAGTGCCGCCTATTGTATTTCTATGAAATGTAATATAACCGTTAAGTTTACCTACTGCATGGAGGACCAGAGCGAGTCCGATTCCGCGATGTTCCCCCGGTTTGGTGGAATAGCCCTTCTCAAATACGATACTCGTCATTTCCTCCGGAATTCCAATTCCATTATCCTCACATTCGATGATGAGATCCTCGCCCAAATCCGTCATAAATAGCTTGACATGCTTTTCAGGCTTGCCCTCGCAAGCGAGCACCGCTTCCATAGCGTTATCGATCAAATTACCGATGATAGTGACCAGCAGATTGCGATCGACCTGCTCAGGAATATCTCTGAATGAGCTCTCATGATCAATTTCGAAGTTCAGCTTCAGTTCTTGCGCATGATTGTACTTGCCTATCAGAAGACCGCCGATCATTGGATCGGGGATTTCACGCATAATGAATTGTACTAAATTTTGGTGGACATCTGATTCCCGCGAGATAAGCTCAACGGCCTCCTGGTAAGATTCAAGCTGAATCAAACCGGATATGACATACAGCTTATTGGAGAATTCATGCGTTTGCGCCCGCAGCGCATCAGCGAACCGTTTCACTTGAGACAATTCCTCCGCCAGACGATATAACTCCGACTTGCTGCGAAAGCTTGATACGGCACCTGTGACCTGGGAGTTCATATCGATGATAGGTACCCGATTGACGACAACTTCGAGGTCACCGATCATCATCTCCCGGTCCACTTCAGCCTTGCCCGTGCGGACGACCTCATGAAGGCGGGTGTTAGGGATGACCTCCTCAATATGTTTGCCGGCAATGCTTGCATTTTCTGGAAGTTGCAGCAGTTGCAAGGCATATCGGTTGGCGAGGGTCACGATACCCTTGTGGTTTACAGCAATGATACCTTCGTGAATGGATTCAAGAATGGCTTGCTTCTCGGTATAAAGGGCTCCGATTTCTTCCGGCTCCAGACCGTGAATGGATTTCCGGACGCTTCTTGCAATAAGAACGGATCCTGTGATGCCGACAGCAAGAACGATGAGCGTAATCAACTCTACTCTTTCTTGGTAAATGTCGTTAAAATGATCGATATCCTCCGTAAGAAAGCCAACCGAAACAATCCCGATAACGTAACCGCTTTCATCATATACGGGAGCTTTTCCTCGAAGAGAAGGACCTAGCGAACCAATGGCTTTGGAGATGATTGATTGTCCTTCGAGAACGGGACCGTTATCTCCACCTACCATTTCTTTCCCTATACGATCAGTAACCGGATGGGAGTAACGGATTCCCTCACGATTGCCTACAACAATGTATTCGGCATCGATTTTTTCACGGATCGTTTCGACAATGGGTTGGATGATTTCCGACGGGTTAGATTCATGGAAAGCTCGGCGTATCTCCGGCATAAGCGCTATTGTCTCGGCCACCTTGAGCGCTCGATTGCCGATTTGATCTTCAAAGACTGAGGTCGTTATATAGTAAAAAATGCCCCCTAGGCTGACAATGACTAGAGCAAGAAGCGAACAAATAATAAGAATAAGCTTGGTTTGCAGCCGCATGAATCCGGACACCCCGCCTTTGTAGAGTAGTATAGATGCCATGAGTTAAGGGTGATAGTACGCCTCTATTGTATCATAAAGCGTTCTCATTTTGATCGAAATGGTCCTCAAGCCGCTGTGAACAATATGAACAAAATGCTCACAAAAGAGTTAATATAAATTAATTCTGTTAAACTTCAATAATTTGATTTCCGGTGTTATTCTAAAAACGCTTCATGGAAAGCGCATACAAAGACTCGTGTGATAAAAAAATGGAGGGGTTTACGTGATGAAAACTGTTTGGACATCGTCTTTAAAAATAACATCTATCGGTCTGTTGGCTATTAGCTTGGCTGCCTGTGGCAATGCAGGTTCGAAACCTGCAGCTTCAGGCGGAGAGAAGGCGAAAGACACACCTCAGCAATCCGCTTCGAAATATCCGGAGAAGGCGCTAAGCTTGATTGCTCCATCTGGTGCAGGGGGAGGCTGGGATATGACGGCACGAACTATCGCAAAAGTGCTGTCCGAGACTAAAGCGCTGGATAAACCGATCACCGTCGAGAACAAGCCAGGTGGAGGAGGCACGGTCTTCATGGCCGAGTATGCAACCAAAGATGTGAAGGACAACTACAAGCTATTCGTAAGCTCCCCGCCGATTTTGATCAATAATTTGAAGAAAGAAGGCAATACACCGTTCGGCTTCAAAGATACTACTCCGCTGGCTCAATTGACTAAAGATTACGGAGCGATTGCCGTAGCGGCTAACTCCAAATATAACGATTTGAAATCCTTGCTGAACGATATGAAAGCAGATCCTACCAAGCTCACCGTTGCGGGTGGCTCGGCACCAGGCTCCATGGACCATTTGGTTTCTATTATGCCTGCATTCAAATATGGGATCGATCCGAAGAAAGTAAAATATGTGTCCTATGATGGCGGCGGTGAAGCACTTACGGCTCTTCTCGGCGGTAACGCAGATGTTCTGGGTACTGACGCATCTTCTCTCGATCAATATTTAAAAGCTGGCAAAATCAAAGTTCTTGGTGTATTAGCGCCGCAGCGTCTGGGTGGCAGCATGAAGGATGTACCGACGTTGAAAGAGCAGGGCATTGATGCTGAATTCCTCATTTGGCGCGGAATCTTCGGTCCTAAAGATATGAGTGCGGATGCCAAGAAGTTCTGGGATGAAGCGCTTAAGAAAATGGTAGAGTCCGATCAATGGAAAAAAGAAATGCAAGCTAACAACTGGGAAACCGACTATAAAAAAGCGGATGATTTCAAAGCTTATTTAACCGCTCAGGAGACGCAAGTCAAAGATGTTTTGACCGCATTGGGTATGCAAAAGTAAGGAGAGGGTTGGAATGAATAAAACGTTCGACCGTTATGCTGGAATAGTATTTCTCGCAATAGGCGCAGCGTTTGTTATAGGAAGCCGAAGCATATCGACAAGCGCTTACGGGAGCAATGTCGGCGCGAATATTTTCCCTATGGTATTGGGCGCTTTTTTGGCTCTAATGAGCCTTCGATTGATTTATGAGACATTTCGCAGGCAGCAGTCGGAGAAGAAGAAGCAGAATTTGGACTATAAGCGTTTTGGTATTATTTTTGCAGCCGCAGTTCTGTACGCGTACTTTTTGGAAGACGTCGGATTCGTCATCTCAACGTTCTTATTCCTGCTTATAGGCTTTCAGACGATGCAAAGGGGGAGAATTTGGGTCTCGCTGCTCATTTCCGCAGTATTTTCGTACGGTGTGTATTTTCTGTATGTTAACGTGCTGGATGGTTCTCTTCCCGGTTTCCCAACATGGTTAGGCCTATCATAAATGATGAGCTTAAGGAAGAAGTATAGATTCATGCATAAGCTTGCAGGAGGTAATGAAATTGAGCACGATTGATTATTTGCTTCATGGTCTCGGAACAGCAATGCAGTGGCATAATTTGGTGTTTGTCTTCTTTGGTGTATTAATAGGAACGGTTGTAGGAGTCCTTCCAGGTATTGGTCCGATGAGCGGTGTGGCATTGCTGATCCCGATAACGGCGACCATGACAAGTGGGTTGGGACCTGAAGAAGCCGCTACAAGCTCGATTATTTTGCTCGCCGGAGTGTACTACGGTGCTATGTACGGAGGCTCTACAACCTCTATATTGCTGAATACTCCAGGAGAATCTTCATCCGTTGTAACGACGCTTGACGGTTATCAAATGGCTAAACAGGGCAGAGCCGGTGCGGCTCTTGCGATCTCTGCCATCGGTTCTTTTGCAGCGGGTATCATTTCATTGATCGGTTTGATCTTTCTGGCACGTCCGTTATCCGCTGTAGCGATCAAATTCGGCCCCGCCGAATATTTCTCGCTGATGGTGCTTGGGCTTCTGGCGATAAGCGGCTTGGCGGGAAAGTCCATGGTCAAAGCCTTAATGATGACGGCATTCGGTCTGCTGCTGGCGACCATCGGAATTGATAGCGTTTCCGGTGTTGAGCGGTTTACATTCAATATTCCCGAATTGTATCAAGGCTTGGAGTTTCTGACCATTGCTGTAGGTACTTTCGCAGTAGGTGAAGTGTTCAAGACGATATTGGAGCGTGAAGGCAATGATGGTGAGCTTGCCAAGATTAACCGAATATTGCCAACGAAAAAAGATTTGAAGGACAGCGCAGCTCCAATCGCCCGCGGCTCGGTATTAGGATTCTTTATCGGATTGCTGCCAGGCGCCGGTGCCATCCTTGCTTCGTTCTTCGCCTACATTGTGGAGAAGAAAATTAGCAAAAACCCGGATAAATTCGGAAAAGGAGCTATAGAAGGTGTTGCTTCACCTGAGTCGGCTAACAATGCCGCATCCGGTGGAGCCATGATTCCGCTGCTTAGTTTGGGGATTCCATCCTCTGGTACAACTGCTATTTTGATGGGTGCCTTTATCATGTATAACGTGCAGCCGGGTCCGCTGCTGTTTCAGGATCATCCTCAGCTTGCCTGGGGGGTTATCGCAAGTATGTTCGTTGGTAATCTCATGCTGCTTGTGTTAAACATGCCACTAGTTAAAGTGTTCGCCAAGGTTATAGAGACGCCGACGAAATATTTAATTCCTTTGATTATTGTTTTCTCTGTGTTCGGTGTGTATGCGGTGCAGTATTCGACGTTTGACTTGATGCTCATCATGGGCTGCGGTCTTGTAGGTTATTTTCTGGCTAAGAACGACTACCCGTTAGCGCCGCTTGTCTTAGGGCTTATTTTGGGGCCAATGATGGAAAATAACATGCGCAGAGCGCTTACGATTTCCAACGGTGATTTCATGATTTTCCTGCAAAAGCCGGTATCTCTTGTCTTTCTGATCATCGGACTGCTGTGGATCACCATTCCTCTTATCCTCAAGATGAGAGGGAAAAATGTATTGGTCAACGAAGAAGGATAAGGTCAATGTAAGCGGCAGTGCGTGGCAGTAAAATGCCAGTACTGCTGCTTATCCTTTATAAAAGGTATTCTTTTTTTCAAGGAGAACCCATATGAATATGGAAATGACTCTGAGTATGCGGCACAGACCGTGCTGCTAAGCAGCATGACTGTAGAGGCTGTCGTCTAGATGTCCAAGATCATCTTCACATAGCCCTGTGCGACACTAAATATGAAAGGAACTACCTGCTATGGATGTACAATGGATGCTGTTAGGATTATTGCAAATCATCTTTATCAATATCGTCTTAAGCGGCGACAATGCAGTCGTTATCGCATTAGCTTGCCGCAATTTGCCGCAGGAGCAGCAGAAAAAGGCTATTTTCCTTGGTAGCTTGGGCGCCATAGTGTTAAGGATTATATTGACGTTCATCGCTGTATGGATGCTTCAGATTCCATATGTTCAGTTGGCGGGTGGAGTGCTGCTTCTATGGATCGCAATCAAATTGATGAAGCCTGAGGATAATGAAGAACAGCTGGAATCGAGCCATAAGCTCGGAGCAGCTATTAAAACGATTGTTATTGCCGATTTGGTCATGAGTCTGGACAACGTGCTTGCCGTAGCAGGGGCTGCATCGGGTAATTTCCTGTTAATCGGATTTGGACTAGCGTTCAGTATCCCGTTAATCATCTGGGGAAGCAAGCTGCTGATGAACTTGATGAATCGGTTTCGATTCATTGTTCTGCTGGGGGTAGGCCTGCTCGGGTATACCTCGGGAGAAATGATGCTCAACGACAAAATGGTGGGGCATGCCGTAGAGTCATTGAGTCCATCGCTTCATATTATGATTCCGATCCTACTTGCTATTCTTGTTATTGTTGCGGGTAAAATCATTGAAAAGCGTCATTTGCACAAGAAGCAGGAGCAGCCATTGCAAGCCGAGTGCTAAGCATTAATACAGGCAATGATAACACCCTAGCCAGATTGAACAAAGGCACACCCTTAAAAATGAAACAAGCTCGGTAGATCAGCTGCATGATGCGGCGATCTAACCGAGCTTACTATTATTAAGAATTACTTAACCCCGACGGCTTTTTGCGAATAATCGTATTCATTGGATTTGGCTATAATGGCATTTTTGGAATCTTTAACGATAATTTCAAGCTTTAATGGCCCTGAAGTCGATTTGTTTTTATCGGTGTGCAACTGAGCCGTTAGTTCCTTATCACTGGACCATTGGGTTGCAACCTGTTCTCCGTTAATATTGACGATGCTGTTAAAAGGAAGATTGGCACCGGATATTTTTAATACTTCTCCTTCCTTAGAAGGTTCCATTTGGACTCCGTCAATAACCATGGACCCTGTACCCAGCGTATAATTGCTGTCATGAATTTTATTCTTCAAACCATCGTAGCCGAACTGCTGTCCGAATATGATGTCGTATTGCAGTCTTTCATAAGTTTTCAAGCTTTCCTTGCTAATTTTCATATCTGCATAACGATTCTCAGGCGGAATGACCGGAATTCGCTGTGAAAGCTGGTACAAGTAATCCGTGTAGTAGCTGCCTGGTCTCTGAGCTAATTTCAAGGTGTAGGGACCCAGGAATGAAGGACTCATATTGATGTTGTCCTTCGGTGCATGCAAGTAATTGTTCCACACCAACACAGGGACACGGTACATTTTATCAAGGAAATCAGGATCGTTTTCTTTTAAGTAGCCGCTGTCTTTGTAAGCTTTATAATCGTCACCCAAGCTAGGCAAATGATCTCCGAAAAAGACGATAATCGTCGGTTCATCGATGCTTTCGTAGTGGGTCACCATGCGTTTCAACATATCATCCGCACCCAGAAGTCCTTGGGCGTAGGTTTCGAGCAAGCCTTTGGCCTCACCAGTGACGCCGGAAACTTCGATAGTGTTTTCCTTAAATTTTCCTGGATAGTAGTGATAATGGTTTTCCATTGTATTGGCAAAAATAAAATCTGGACCATCCGTACGGGCAGTGGATTCGAATATTTGTCTTGCTACCTCACGATCGGCGAGATAAGGGCCTTCATGGTCCTGTTTCATGAATTCCTGCGAAATAAATCGGGAGAATCCGAATTTCTCATATACCTTTTTACTGTTATAGAACCAGCTGTGGAACGGGTTGATAGCTGTTGTTTTATAGCCTTGCCGCGATAAAATGCCGGCTAACGAATCGATATCTTTATTAATGTATTGATTGTATGCAATCGATCCTTGAGGCAAGAAACGCATCGAATTTCCTGTCAGTACTTCAAATTCAACATTGGCTGTTCCGCCTCCGTATTGAGGGGAAAGCATGGTGCCGCTGCTGTATTTAGAAATCAATTCATGATAAAACGGTAGTGGATCGCGGCTGAACGAAATATCCTTGATCTGCGTCGCATCCCAGAATGATTCACTTAGAACGACGATAATATTGGGCTTAACGTCGCCGGGTTCTGCAACGGCAGACGTCACTTGTGAAGCTACATTGCGAATCGTGTCTGCATCATAACCATCCGGTTGACTCATAAACAGGAATTTCAAATTCATCATTGTCGATAAAAGAAATCCATTAGTACGAACATTTTCCGTTTGGTCCCAGGCCAGATTTTGTACTTTGGTCCATGTCTTCAAGGAGAGTGAACCATCGTTATAAATGGAGCCTAGCAATAGTAAGGACACAAACCCAAGCGCTAAACGATGCTTCCAGCGAATCAGAAACGGAAACCGTGGAAGCTTATAAAGCAATAACAAGCTGATCGCAATAAAAGCAATAATGCCTGATATAACGGTAAAATTAAGAAGACCGCCAACATACTGAACCATATCTTTCGTTTCACTCGTTAAGAGTAAATCCCATGGTAGAAAAGGAACGCCAAGAATACTTAGCTTGACTCCACTTATCAAACCCATGATGAGAAAAATCGTGGAAACGAGCCAGAACGAGAGTCGGACTCTGCCTGTGATGGCCGTTATTAGAAAAAGTACACCCAGAACAACCAGTGTGTTAAGAAAAAGCTCCGGCATCGCGTGGAACGTCCAGCTGAAGGTATCGCCCCAGCCGCCTCTGCTCATCAATTCCACTAAAAATACGATCCATATTGACCATACAACCATGGGTAAACGACGCGCGACTTTTATCCCCTGATTGCGAACTGCAAGCTGCAGTTCCCCCATGTATATCACCACATTATCTATATTAAAATTTTGTAAATACCACCCTAGTATAGCATACCTGAGGACTTTGAACATAAGGGAAAAATCGGGGCAGGACTGCGGTTTGGAAACGTTTTTATTATTGACTTTTCAACGTAAATATTTCAATGAAAAGAGGAAGACTAGCAGCAAAAAAGCTGCTTGAACCGGTAACGGTCAAGCAGCCCTTATCAATAGTCTGTTTTTGCTATTTACTCGCAGTATGATCGTACGATAGAAGCTCAGGTACAGTAACGAAGGAATATCCGTTTTCTTTTAAATATGCAATGATTAATGGAAGTGCCTCGACGGTATTATTCAGGTTACCGCCTCTTCCACCGAAAGAGTGCTGTAAAATAATTGCGCCTGGGCGAACTTCTTTTTTAACCGTGCTCAGAATTTCTGCAGCCGTTTTGCCCTTCCAGTCCTGAGTATCGACAGACCATCCAATGATCTTTTGATGTCCGGTTAAGCTAGCAGTTTCCAACACCTCTGTGGATACAGCTCCATAAGGCGCTCGAAAAACCTCAGGGGATTGGCCGGATATGCTTTTGATTAGCTCGTCTGTTTTGCTGATCTCACTCTGTATCTGATCGCAGGTCATCTTGGATAAGTTTTGATGGTCCCAAGAATGATTTCCCAAAACATGTCCTTCTTGAAGAATGCGGTTGATGACTTGAGGATGCTTTTGGGCATTTTCACCGATCAGGAAGAAGGTAGCTTGAATCTGATTTTTTTTCAGAATATCCAGTATTCGCGGCGTATACTTGTTGTCAGGACCGTCATCAAACGTTAATGCGACACGTTTATCGGCCATTTTCACCATATTAACTACGGTACTAGCGTGATGGACGACGTCCGTGTTGGTGGAGGTTTGGCTGATTGGTGAGGAGCTTAATGCTGTGTTAGGTCCAGGTACGGGTGCTGCTGCCGTCTCTTGTTTTACCGGTTTTTGACCGCATCCTGTCGTGAAAATGAAAATAAAAATAACTAGTATTGCCGCGTACTTGCTCATCCAGTCCACTCACCTTATTATGTCTATCTTTCTATGAATCTATTATAAGCGATGTGGATGATTTTGTCGTGAATTGTCGACCGAAAAATCGAGAAATTTTTCGGACCGTTCTCTTTTAAACCAGTTACTGATTGATTATGATAAAAGAGAATTAATAAAGGTAGAAAGCATAAGAATTTTACTAGAAACACAGTCATATTCCAGGAAAAGAGGATGATCTGCAGATGAACATTCACATTGGCATGATTGGAGCGGGCGGGATCGCCAAATCACGGCACTTACCCAATTTGAAAGAAATAGAAGGTGTTGAATTAACGGCAGTTGCTAACCGGAGGATGGAAACTGCGCAGAAGGCAGCAGAGCAGTTCGGCTTTCGCAAAGTGTACTCGACGTGGCAGGAGGTTGTCGATGATCCTGAAGTAAACGCCGTATTTATATGTACGCCGCCGATTTTGCACCGGGAAATCTCGGAATATTGTATAACCCGTGGAAAACATGTTTTCTCTCAAGCCCGGATGGCTCTCAATCTGGAGGATGCCTTGGAAATGTACAAGCTGGATGAAGCGTCAGACCTAACGACCATGCTTTGTCCGCCACCGAATTATATGAAAGTGGAGCCCTTCGTTATGCAGTTGTTAAAAGATGGAGAGCTGGGCGAAGTTCGGCATGTTCATTTGACACACCCATCCTCACAGTATGCCGATGCGCAGAAGCCGCTTTATTGGAGACAGAGAGCGGATTTGCAAGGAGTTAATGTGTTGGATGTTGGGATTATGGGGGAAGTGCTTAATAAGTGGTTCGGCCCATTGAAATCGCTTTGTGCGGATGGACGTATTTGGGTTGAGGAACGCCCACAGGATGGGGAAGGAAAAAGTCGAGTGGAGGTGCCGGATTCAGTTACTGTGCTGGGTCAATTTGCGGGAGGCTCGCTGCTAACAGCTATGTTCACAGGGGCCGTACAAGGAGGACATTCCCAGTTGAGCATTTATGGAAGCAAGGGGACATTGACCTGCTATCCTGAAGGAACTCAGGTTGTCTTGAATACAGGAGGAGAGGAACGAAGAATAGAGGTGCCTGAATCTTTACGCAAAGAATGGACTGTAGAGAGAGACTTTATTCAAGCCGTGCGCAATGGAACCAAAGGGGATCCTTCCTTCGCAGATGGGGCTCGTTACATGGCATTCACTCAGGCGATAATGGATTCTATTCGTTCAGGTCAGCGTGTTGAGGTTGTTCAAGTGAAATAAAGCAAGTGTACGCCCAATAGTATGAAAGCCCTGCATTTCCATTCGGTGGAGTGCAGGGCTTTTCTTCCTATATGCACGTTGTGTATCACCAAAAGAAACAGGTCCGATTTAGAAAATGCTGAATAGCGCACTGATGAAGCTTTTTTTCTTGTTTGCTTTCGGCGTTTCGCGCAGGCTGGCGAGGGTACGTTCGGAATGGCGGGATAAGGAGCGTTGGATGCTTTCTAAATCTTCCGCCAATGTCTGAACGGTTTTTCGGATTTCTTCAAGCTCGGTCCGGTGCTGTAATATTTGCATGCTTACGATGTCGTCCGCTTTTTGGGCAAGCTGAAGCTCCAGCTGGGTAATCCGCTGCAGAAGCTCATCCGTTTCATAGGATGGGGGAGAGGTTTCGAATGCTTTGGATGGCTTCAAGGAGTTGGTGTCAGAGGACATAATAGCCTGCATCGTTTTGCCTTGCTGCAGCTGCTCATGAATGTGCTTCAGTCGTTCGACATCTTCGGGAGAGTAAATGTAATGACCGAGCTCATCCTTTTGAAACCAACCTTGAAAAAAGGCGACCCAACGTTTGATCGTGGTAGGGCTTACCCCCAGTATCTGAGCGACTTCTTTTGTAGATACAAATTCCATCATCGCATCCTCCGATCTATTCCTTAATCTTTCATACACTAGCTATTCGCTTCTTTTTATGGAGTCCCTGCAAGGGTGACAAAGGTAGTGTCCATTCGATAAAGAAAGTAGTTTTTCTTGGCAATCGTCATGAATGCGACATTCTTTCCAGCGGTGCTGTCAATAAGGCGGGCATTTCGGGAAAAAGGTCAAACTAATAAAAGTAGGACGACAAGATTCATCATTATGGCTTGCGCATGTGGGAGGGAGAACGGTATGATATGAACGAGAGTTAGGATACGGAACAGCATTAATGCATTAACGGGGCGCAAGCGTTCCTGGTTATATTGGATAAGGAATGATGAAATCCATGGAACATTGGACTAAATTGGCTGCTTCGGGGCAGCTTCATTACGGAATAATAAGGTATTTGCTAAAATGGCTGATCATTGGAAGTGTGGTTGGAGGCTTGGGCGGTTCGGCATCGGCTTTCTTTCTATTAACATTGAATGAGGCAACACAAGCGCGGATGGCCGTGCCATGGCTATTGTACTTGCTGCCAATTGGTGGAGCACTCGTCAGTTGGATTTATTGGAAATATGGAAAGAGCAGCTCGAAGGGCAATAATTTAATATTGGAGCAGATTCATGCCGGGAATGAGACGATTCCGCTGCGAATGGCCCCGTTGGTACTTGGGGGCACAATTATAACCCATTTGTTCGGTGGCTCGGCGGGTCGTGAAGGGACGGCCGTGCAGATGGGCGGCAGCTTGGCTGAAATGTTCGGTAAATGGATTCGAATCTCTCCGAGCGATCGGAAAATATTACTTATGTGTGGGATCAGCGCCGGATTCGGCTCTGTATTCGGAACGCCTCTGGCCGGTGCGATATTCGGTCTTGAGGTCATTGCGGTCGGCATGATCTCCTATGAAGCGCTGCTTCCTTGTTTTGTAGCCAGCTTCGTCGGACATACAGTGACTACGGCATGGGGCGTGCACCACGCTCATTACGCTATGGGGCAGGTTCCGCCCGTTGCGGCAGTTATATTGTTGAAAGTATTTGCGGCTTCGATTGTATTTGGACTTGTCAGTCTGTTATTTAGCGAGATGACGCATAAACTGAAGCAATGGTTCACGCGGCTGCTCCCAAATCCTGTATTAAAAAGCTTTGTCGGCGGACTTCTTGTCATTGCGTTGGTCTATATCGTTGGCACACGGGATTATCTCGGATTAGGCTTACCTCTGTTAACTGATTCATTTCATGAATCGGTAGCACCGTTAGCCTTTCTGTGGAAGCTGATCTTTACCTCGGTTACATTAGGGGCCGGTTTCCAGGGAGGCGAAGTAACGCCTCTGTTTGTGATAGGAGCAACGCTCGGCAATGCGTTGGCGGGGCTGCTGCAACTGCAAGGCCCTTTTCTTGCAGGGCTCGGATTAATCGCCGTATTTTGCGGAGCTACGAATACACCGATTGCCTGCTTCATGCTAGGAATCGAGCTATTTGGTTCCGAGGCCGCGATCTATATGTTTTTGGCTTGCGTCATTAGCTATTTATTTTCCGGTCATACAGGCATCTATACTTCCCAAAGGCTGGGAGTGTCCAAAAGTCCTGATGTGAGCCTGACGGAGGATACCACTATAGGTACATGGAAACTTAAACGGTAAACTTTGAGCCTCTATAAAACAATTAAAAAACTACGCCCCGAGTCTTTGCATCCTTTAGGGATGAAGATCGAGGCGTAGTTTTTTTCACACATGGTTTCCCGACAATCTGGACGCTTATACTGTAACCAATTTTTTATCATCCTCCTTCAGTGGAGCTGAATCTTTGGAATCTGGTTCTGCCGCGGTTTCTTGAGTTATGGCGTCGGCGTGTGGTGCTGCGTTCTTCTCATCCTGTAGTAGTGCCGGTTTCTCTTGAAACGGTTCAGCAGCGGCAGAATGGCTGTCTGAGCGTGCATGTACAGCGTCCTCTGCGATCTGGAATTGATTAATTTCTCGAAACAGCTTGCTCGATAATTCAAGAATGTCGTCTGCCTGTGAAGCGATAAGCTGAATGGCGGAGTCCTGCTGTACAGAGGTAGAATTGACTTCTTCCACGCCTGCCGCCGTTTCTTGAGCGATGGCCGCGACGAACTGTACGGAATCGACCAGCTTGCCGTTCATTTCCTTAGAAGCTCCAATCTGCTCCTGAATATGATCGATATGCTCGGACAACGTATCCATCGAAGACCGAATGTGCTGGAATGCATCCATGCTTTCGTTCATTTTCCCATTCTGCTGGTCGAATGATTGTCTGGCAACATGCAAGAAAGATTCAAGCTCCTTCGTTTGCTCAAGCAGCGAACGGATAATGACGGAGATGGACTTGGACGATTCATTCGTCTGAGAGGACAGCAGTCTGACTTCTTCGGCGATGACGGAGAAGCCTCGTCCATGCACGCCGGCGCGAGCCGCTTCTATGGCAGCATTCAAGGCTAATACATTGGTTTGATGCGAGATATCGGTAATCGTATTCACGATTTGGTGAATTTGCACCGTGCTCCCTGATAAGCTCTCCATAGCGGAGAACACTTTGTTCAATACGTCTTCTGAAGTTTGGGAAGCATGCTTCAACGATTCCATTGAAGTGGAGCCTAGGTGTGTGTTAAAAGCGGCCTCGCGGCTTTTTTGTTGAATGGTCACTGAGTTCTGCGCTATTTTCTCCATTTCATGTTGGACTTCCGTTATTAAGTAGGTGCTTTGTTCCGTCTGACCTGCCTGCTGGTCAGCACCTGATGAGATTTCCTGAATAGCTCTTATGATATCTGCGTTGGCAATAGCCGTAGAGCTCGAAAAGCTGTGAAAGGAGCTGGAATGCTCGGACAACGATGATGCGATGGATTGCATATTCGAGAGCATACTGCGGACCTGATCGATCATATGATCGAAGCTGCGGCTTAAATCTCCAAGTTCATCCTTGGAGCTGTTGTTTATTTTGGCCCTTAAGTCCCCTCTCGCCATGGCTTGTACAGCCTGCTGCAATGTACGGATAGGCTTGACGAAGGAGCTAATTAGCAGGTAGGAGATCGCGATCCCGGAAATGACGACGAGAATCGAAGCTATCCACATTGCAATGACCGTGCGATCCAGCAAAGTACGGGTATCTGCTATCGCTTGAACTGCATCTTCAGAGTAGGCAATGTAAAATTGGTCTACATTTACGAAAATGTCAGCCATTAGTTTTTGTGATTCATTATATAAGTACTCCATATTTTTATCCAGATCAGCGGAAGGAAGCTTGTTATCTTGAACCAACTTTGCCGCGACATCGAACGTATTCGTATATTCAACGGTTAACGAAATCAGCTTGCTGCGCCATTTGGCTTGCTCCGGTGTAGTGGCTGTGTCACCGATCTTCTTGATCATTTCGTCAAAGATTTTTCTCTTCTCATTATATTTAGGTATGTAGTCCGCTTTCTTGGATATTTCAAGACCCGACGCAATAATGTTTAATTCCTGCACCATTTCTTTTAATTCCAGCGCCATCAGCTTCAATTCTACCTTATCGTTCTGTTGGCTTAAATGAACCTTCATTTGGTCCACCTGCTGCAAGTTGTATAATGCTGCGATCAAAAACAAGGCAAGCATGGTGGTCATTCCGATAACAAGCTTCATTTTTAATGATAAATCAGACATGGTCGGCAGCTTCTTTGTCTTTGTGCTCATGGTTACCCCTCCATAGTTCTTTCATATAAGAACCAGAACGTGAAGCGAAGTCCTAGATCCTTTTTCCTATAGTATAGAAGGGGATTATTAAAGCAGTGCCATATTTATGTAAAAAGTATTGAAATTCGACAAAAATAACTTTTACATTCCGTTTACGTTTTGCGGGTTTAAACTTTACATTGGCTTGTTAAGATGTCCTAGTAAACAAAAAACGAACGAAACAAAGGGAGGACATGAAGAGATGTTTAAACATTTCTCGAAAAGAGGTTTCAGCTTCGCATTGATCGCAATTCTTTTAATGGGGGTACTTGCTGCATGCGGTACGAAAACAGCAGCTCCTGATACGAAAGCACCAACAAACGGCGCAGCGCCTGCTGGTGACAAAAAGCCTGAACCAGCTGCTGATTTGACAGGAACTGTAACAGCATCCGGATCCAGCGCATTGCTTCCTTTGGTAAAACAAGCTTCCACTGAGTTTATGGAAAAAAATCCAAAAGTAACGGTTAACGTTACAGCTGGTGGTTCCGGTACTGGTTTGAAAAACGTAGCTGACGGCACTTCCGACATCGGTAACTCTGACGTTGCAGCTGGCGACGAGTATAAAGACAAAGGTTTGGTTGACCACGTAGTAGCGATCGCTCCATTTGCTTTGATTGTTAACAAAGAAGTGAACGTAGATAACTTGACGAAAGCTCAAGCTGCTGATATTTTCATGGGTAAAATCACGAACTGGAAAGAAGTTGGCGGTAAAGACGCTAAAATCGTAGTTGTTCACCGTCCAGATAGCTCCGGTTCCCGTACTTTGGTTAAACAAATCGTATTGGATAACAAAGAATTCACTAAAGATGGCGTAACTCAAGAGTCCAGCGGTGCTGTTGCAACTACAGTTGGTTCTACTGCTAACTCCATCGGTTATGTAGATACTCCTTACCTGAACGATACTATTAAAGCTCTGAAATTCGAAGGCGTAGCATTCTCCAAAGATACTATCAAAGATGGTAAATATCCTTTGTACGGTATTGAGCATATGTACACTAAAGGCGAAGCTAAAGGCGCTGTAAAAGCATTCATCGACTACATCTCCAGCCCTGATTTCCAAGGCAAAAAAGTAGAAGAACTGAAATTCTTGCCTGCTAACCTGTTGAAAAAATAATAAATATTTTGTAAAAAGATCCGGTTTCTATGGAACCGGGTCTTTTTTTATTTATAATTACAAGTTCATTTTTTAAATTTTCATCTCATTTCAAAGAATTTTTACATTGTCTTAACAATTCAACGGCATGGCTTTAACAATTGTCCTCTATGATGAAAAAGAACCATACGAAACGCACGAACGTTGGATGCTGATGCAGCCAGCCCGTGGTCGTTCATTTTTAATTAAGAAGTAGGGGGCAAAAGGTCGTGAATTCTTTCGCTGACAAGCTTAATGAGAGAGCAACATTAGAAAAGAAAGTAAGCCGCTGGACGAAAAAACAAAACCGCACAGATGAAGTGATGAAATGGATTTTTGTGGGCAGCGCGATATTGGTTTCCGCCATAATTTTCTCCATCATTGCATTTGTCGGAATACAGGGAGTCAAGACGTTCTCCGGTGTATCCCCTTGGGAATTTTTCTTCTCAACCGACTGGACACCGAGTCAAAATAAATTCGGGATATTTTCCTTCTTGTACAGCACCTTGCTGCTGACTGTGCTATCTGTAGTATTTTCCGTACCGCTAGCTTTATCCGGAGCGGTCTTCATGGCAAAAATTGCACCGAACTGGGTACGCGAAATTATGCGTCCGGCGACGGACCTTTTCGTAGGAATTCCATCTGTTGTATATGGTTTGATCGGACTAACCGTCATTGTTCCGATGCTTGCCAAAGTAACGGGAACGATTGGCTACGGGATTCTGCCTGCAGCTATTATCCTGGCGATTATGATTCTGCCAACGATCCTGTCTATCTCTGAAGATGCGATCCGCGCATTACCAAGCCGTTTAGAGGAAGCTTCGCTTGCACTAGGTGCCACTCGCTGGCAGACGATCTGGAGAGTGCTTATACCGGCAGCTCGTCCAGGTATTATTACCGGCATTATCTTAGGTATGGGTAGAGCAATCGGTGAGACGATGGCGGTGTTCATGGTTATCGGGAACTCGCCACAGATGCCAGGATCGTTGCTGGAATCTACTACCGTTCTGACAACTGCGATCGTTAAGGATATGGGGAACACGAACTATGGTACCACTTGGAATAATGCGCTTTATTTGATGGCACTAGTGCTGCTGCTGATCTCCTTGTCCATGATCATTATTATCCGGTTTGTTGCCAAGAGGAGTGAAGTGAAATGACGAGCAAGACAACAGACCGAATTGCTACAGTATTCTTCTGGTTTACTGGCGTTATGATTATGCTGCTGCTGGCTTGGTTCCTGATTCGAATCCTTGGCGACGGTTTGCCACAGCTATCTTGGAAGTTCATCACTGGCAAGCCTCAAGAGATTATGGCTGGCGGTGGTGTAGGGCCGATGCTATTTAACTCTTTCTATATTTTATTCTTGTCCTTGTTATTCTCCTTGCCTATCGGTATCGGAGCGGGAGTGTACTTATCTATTTATGCAAAGCAAAATAAATTCACCGACTTCATTAGAATTTCCGTTGAAGCCTTGTCCTCTGTACCGTCTATCGTATTCGGATTGTTCGGATTCCTGTTGTTTGTTAATTTGTTCGGTTTGAAATTCTCCATTATCGGCGGCGCGGCTACGTTATCGCTGCTGAATTTGCCGGTCCTGGTTCGTGTTACAGAGGAATCGCTTCGTTCGGTGCCGGAATCGTATTGGGAAGCGTCCCTTGCCCTTGGATCGACACGTTGGCAAGCCATTCGTAAAGTGCTGCTGCCTGCCGCTATGCCGAGCTTGATCACAGGGATTACTCTTGTTGCTGGACGTGCCTTGGGTGAATCCGCCATCTTGATTTACACTGCCGGATTATCGGTATCCCGATTCTTCCCGGATTGGAATCCGCTAGCTATGGGGGAAACGTTGGCAACACACCTCTGGTATGTTCAATCGGAAGCTATCGTTCCTGACGCTAAACAAATTGCAAAAGGAAGCGCAGCGCTGCTGCTTATCGTCGTGCTGGTATTCAACCTGCTGATCGGAATTCCTAGCCGCTTATTACAAAAAAGACTTTCCGGGGGGAAATAAGCATGATGGAGAAAAACAAAATCAAAGTAGAAAAGCTCAACTTGTTTTATGGAGAAAATCAGGCGCTTCACAGTATTGGTCTGGAAATTAAAAATAACTCGATCGTTGCTTTAATTGGTCCTTCCGGCTGCGGCAAATCCACCTTCCTACGGACGCTGAACCGGATGAATGACCTAATAGATAGCGTCAGAATTAATGGGAACATTTTTGTGGATGGCCATAACATCTATGGTCAAGAAATGGATGTAGTGTCTTTGCGCAAAAAGGTCGGCATGGTGTTTCAACGCCCGAATCCTTTTCCAATGAGCATTTACGATAATATTGCTTACGGTCCAAGAATTCATGGAACCAAGAAGAAAGCCGTATTGGACGAAATCGTAGAAAAAAGCTTGGTACAAGCCGCCTTGTGGGATGAAGTAAAGGATCGTCTGCACAAATCCGCTCTCGGTTTGTCCGGTGGTCAGCAGCAGCGGCTTTGCATCGCTCGACTGCTTGCAGTAGAGCCAGATGTATTGTTGATGGATGAGCCTACATCCGCATTGGACCCTATCTCTACCTTAAAGGTAGAAGAGCTGACGCAAACCTTGAAAGAAAAATATACGATTATCATCGTAACGCACAATATGCAGCAAGCAGCACGTATTTCCGATTTTACTTCTTTCTTCTTAAACGGCGAGTTAATTGAATCTGATCAAACAGATAAAATTTTCACAGCACCTACGGATCAAAGAACGGAAGATTACATCACCGGGCGTTTCGGATAATGCAAATGATGTGAGGGGGCTACTATGGACACGAGAACAAGTTTTCACCAAAATGTCGATGAGCTGCAGCAATCTTTACTGAAGATGGGCAGCTTAGTCGAAGAATCCATTTCCAACGCAGTCGATGCTTTAGCCAAGCTGGACGAAAAGCTGGCTAAAAAAATCGTAGTGGAGGACGACATCATCGATGGGATGATGCTCGAAATCGAAGAGCGCTGCCTGCGTCTTATTGCACTGCAGCAGCCTATGGCAAGTGATTTGCGTATTATCGGCACCGCTTTGAAAATTGCTACCGATTTGGAGCGTATCAGCGATCATGCTGTAGATATCGCCAAAATTGCTATTCGCTTATCCGGTGAAGAGCTGATCAAACCACTGGAAGATATCCCGCATATGGCTGTGCTGGTTCGCGATATGCTGCATGAAAGCTTGCTTTCCTATACGGAGCGCAACATTCACCGAGCGGCTGCGCTAGCAGAGAAGGATGACGAGGTCGACAAGCTGTACAGCAATCTGATGAATGAAATCATCGGTATGATGAACAGCGAATTTGCCCGCAACCGCCAGCTATCGCATCTGATGTTCGTAGCGCACTATTTGGAGCGGGTTGCCGACCATTGTACGAATATCGGCGAAGGCGTTATTTATATTGTGACGGGTAAACGTAAGGATTTAAATATATAGTGAGGAGACCGCCTTGGCGGTCTTTTTGTTTTGATGAGGAAGGGAAGGCTCGAAAGCTGCTCATACTTCAGTGGAGTATGCCCCTCCGGCCGCTGTTGAAATCCGTGAATCTGATTAGAGTTAAGTGGTATATTCACGGATTTCAAAGGCGGACGTAAACTCCTCCGAGGCATACCCCACCTTCGTACTTAGCAACATTTCTCGAGACACTGATAGCTCAACAAAACCCCGGACCGCCAATGTGGTCTGATGGTGGGGAGTAGAAGGGAAGAGAGGCCACCGTTTAAACGGCGGCCTTGATTTCTATGCGGTTTCCTTCGGGGTCAATGATGACCCCGATGGTGCCCCAACTTAATTCTCGAATGGTAACTTCGGTTCCACGCTCGCGAAGCTCGTTGACGGTCTCATGAAAATCAAAAACATCGATTCTTAGAACGGTGGGGTTCTGCGCTCTCGTTTTTTCAACCTTGGAGGCAACGCCATTATTTTCAATCATTAAATAGCTTTCACCAAAATCAAGGATGGCAAGATCTTCTTTTTGCTCTCGAAGGGTTAGTCCGATTTTATGCAGATAGAAATCTAGTGCTTCTTGATAATTTTCCGCAAAAAGGATGATTCCGGATTCTTTGATTTTCATATTTAATTCCTCCTCATTCAATATTACACATATTATACTATAATGTTTAAAAAGTACAAGAGAACATACATATTCCATATTGTGAATATGATTTCTCCTAGAAAGTAGGACCAACCGTAAAAAAACACAAGAAAATAACACAATAAAAGAGCGTATGTCCACTTAAAACAGCATAATCAAATCCAGCTTCTTCACAACTATAATGAATTGGTTGATAGCGTTTACAAATTATGTGTGAAGAAGGGGTGTTTGATTTGAGGGAAATGATAGGCCGCTTCAAGCTTGGAGTTATAGCTTTACTTATTTTTTCGTTATTATTGCCAAGTGGTTTACTAGTACAGCCAAATGGTGTACAAGCCGCGGTGTTGGAGAATTTGGCAAAAGGAAAGGAGACTTCGGCAAGCTCTACCTCTAATAAGGATACAAATCCTACCAAATATGCTGTTGATGGGGATGCCAATACAAGCTGGAACTCCAACAGCAAAGACTTAACTCCTTGGTTCCAAGTGGATTTTGGCAGTCAGACTATCTTTAATGAAGTTAAATTAAATTGGAAGCCTTATAATGTTACAGAGCTTAAAATTCAATATCTTAATAGCGAGTCAGTGTGGGAAGATGTATATGTGAAAAGATCAGGAATGGTAAACGCTGTAGTCACGGATACGATTGACTTCAAGCCGGTAACTTCTTCTTCTCTTCGTCTTCAGCTAAGCCTATCTTCAAAGAATTTTCAATTGTACGAATTGGAGGTATACAATAATCCTGCTGCGGTACCTCCTTCAGAGCATTTAAGCAGTATCACCTTGACTGACTCATCCAACCATGTCTATCAGCAAGATGAAATAGTTCCTTTGATAGCAGGAGGGACGAAATCGTTAGTTCTTAAAGGCAAGCTAGATAGTGGTAAGGATGCGGTGTTATCCAATACAACGAATTATTTCAAAAGCTCTGACCCGTCCATAGCAACGGTGGATAACAATGGGAAATTAAAGGCCCTAAAAGATGGAAAAACGACAATAACGGCAGAAGCTATTGTTGGTGGCGTTATGCAAGGAATCAGTTTAAAACTGGAAGTTTATGATCCAGCCTTACAGAGCAACATCGTTAGAAATAAAGCGATAAGTGCGAGTTCCGGGAATGCAACAGCTGCTGTTGATGGAACGAGCGCAGCCTGGTCCCCTTCCTCAGCCGATGTGAATGATGACCACAAATCATGGCTACAAGTAGATACAGGAGACATCTACTCCTTTAACCGCACGGTTATTACATTTACAAATCCAGAGAAGCTGACAGGCTATACTATTCTGGCTTCTGATGACGGAACTGTATGGGAGAATGTTTATATGAAAACAGGTGTTATTTCTGCAAATGAAGCACCTATATTCCCCAAAACGGCAGCACAGTTCGTGAAGCTTCAGTTAAACCACCAATCGGAAGGCAGCGCTGTAGCAGAATTTGAACTATATGGTTCCCTATTGGATATTTTAAAAAACATTAATTTTTTCGATTCAAATCAAACGTATCAACTAAACGACACTATCTACCTGAATAAAGGTGACTCTACAACTATTAAATTAAAAGGAACACTCACCAGAAATAATGAGCCTAACGACCTATCCAAAGCGACGGTCACCTTCCAGTCGAAGAATTCGAAAATTGTTTCGATTGATGATAAAGGTAAAATTACTGCAGTAAGCACGGGTACGGTTGATGAGGGAGTCATACTTGTTACAGCTTCGGCTTCACTGAATGAAAAAACGATTTATACCAGTATTTGGGTGGATGTTACTAATCCGAATAAGGATATGAAGCCTTTAATTGCTGATTTGCAGTTAGCCCACCCTACAATGACTATGGATATAGGTCAGCCGGCTTTATTAAATATCGGGGATGAGTATCCAACAATTAGCGTGGATCCTTATGTTAATTCAATGATTAGTGCGGATTTGATACGCATTGGCACTATGAATCCAATAAACCGTGTTTCTGCGTCTGCTTTTCAAACAGGGGTTAAGCAAAGCATTAGTTTCCCAGGCAGTGTGACACAATACGGTCAATACCAAATCCGTTTGACTATTGAAACTGCCACTGGAGGAACGGTATATGATACGTTCTACTTTACAGTTATAGATCCAAGCTCATTGCAAACGGATCAAAGCAGCATTGTTTACTTAGGTAGTGATGGTCAGTTGATTTATGTTCCAGATTATAAAGGTAATCGGGTTCTGGACTTTTCAAATGTGGGATACAAGGGTGGTGGAGTAAAACTTCCTGATGTTCCTGCCAAAGTGGTAGTATCGCCAATTGAAGGAGATGCGACCAAGTTAATTCAAGATGCAATCGACAAGGTTTCAGGTATGGAAGAAGTTGATGGTATTAGAGGAGCCGTTTTTATCAAGAAAGGCTTCTATGATATTCAGGGACAACTTTACATTAGAACAAGCGGAGTTGTGCTTAGGGGAGAAGGCCAGGATGAGAAAAATGGTACCGTATTGTTTGGATCAGGTGTTCGTGAACCGGATAAAGACCCAACAATTATTACAGTAGGTAATGGTGGTGGCATGAAGGCTAATGAATCTACGGCTACGACAATTAAAGATATGTTCGTACCGGCAGGATCACGTTCATTTCACGTAGAGGATGCAAGTGGCTTTGAGGTCGGAAATAAAGTCATTGTTCGACGTGTAGGGAACCAAAACTGGATTCATGAGACCGGCATGGATAAGATTTATGACCGCCCAGACAGACCGGATGCTGTTCCGGGTACAACAAGCCAAATGTCACCATTTGACATGAATTTTGATAGAGAGATCATAAAAATTGAAGGTAATGTGATTACTGTAGATGCTCCAATTGCAAATTCTATCGAGCTTCGTTGGGGTGGAGGGAAGATCCTGAAATACGACGATCCAGATCGTATTCAAAATGTCGGCGTGGAAAAAATTTTTTTTGATTCAGCTTTCGATCCTTCCGTTATCAGTACCGTAATGGATAATGACACAACGGATCCATATTTTGCTGACGATAATCACATTGAAAATGCAATCGTACTAGATGGTTTGAAAAACGGTTGGGTTCGTAATGTGACCGGTAAGCATTTGGCTATTTCTTTGGTTAAAATCAATGGGAATTCCAAGTTAATTACCGTTCAGGACAGCAAAGTAACAGATTTTGTAAGTACAATTACGGGAGGCACCCGATACGCTTACTACTTCATAGGACAGTTGAATCTGGTTCAACGCTCCTATTCGGAATCGGAGCGCCATGCATTTGTGTTTGATAGCCGGATACCAGGACCTAACGTTATTCATGGTAGCGAATCGCAAAAAAACTACAATTCCAGCGAACCGCACCATCGTTGGTCAACTGGCGGTTTGTTTGACCAAGTGAAGGGACACATTGTGATTCGCGACCGGGCTTGGTTGGGTAGCGGACATACATGGGCAGGTGCGAATTACGTTACTTGGAATACGGAAGGCATTCTAACTTCCCAGCAGCCTCCGACCGCGCAAAACTATGCGATCGGCCACGTAGGGACGAAAGGAGCTCCACTGGTTCCAAATGAGTACGACTCTCGCCCAAGAAAAGATGCATATTGGGATCATTTTGGCAGCCATGTTAACCCACCAAGTTTGTATTTACAGCAATTGAGGGACCGCTACGATAGTTCAGATGGAGAAGTTAATGGGGAGAAGGCAGTAGACAACATCAAGAATAATCCCTTTGGAATCAACGATCCTGTTACAATAAACGCCCCTACAGGACTAACTGTAACAGCTGGAGACAGTCAAACAAGCCTGACGTGGGACACGGTAGTCGGAGCAACCTACTATACGGTTAAACGCAGCACAACGCCAGGCGGCCCGTATGAAACGATAGCAACGAATATAACAGACACCAAATACACAGAAAAAGGCTTGACGAACGGAACGATTTACTACTATGTAGTGACCGCAAGTAATATTGCAGGCGAAAGTGCGAAGTCGAACGAGGTAAGCGCTAAGCCTAGCGGCAGCACGATAGTGGTGAAACCACCAGCTGCTCCAACAGCATTTAAAGCAGTTGCAGGAGATGCTCAAGCAAGCCTGACGTGGGACACGGTAGTAGGAGCAACCTATTACACTGTTAAACGCAGCACAACACCGGGCGGCCCTTATGAAGCGGTAGCAACGATCATAACAGACACCAAATACACAGAAAAAGGTTTGACGAACGGAACGACATACTACTATATAGTGACAGCGACTAATATTGCAGGCGAAAGTGCGAGCTCGAACGAGGTAAGCGCGAAGCCAAGCGGAGGCACGGTGGTGCAGCCTCCAGCTGCCCCAACAGCACTTAAAGCAGAAGTAAGATATATGCAAGTCGCACTATCATGGGATACGGTTACTGGAGCGACTTATTACACGCTGAAGCGCAGCCTGACTTCCGGTGGAGCTTACAGTACCGTAGCTTCTAATCTCACAACCAACAGCTACTTGGATAACAGTCTAACGACCGGACCAACTTACTATTACGTAGTAACGGCTTCTAATGCTACTGGAGAGAGCGCAAGCTCGAATGAAGCGTCTGCAAGACCATATACACCGAGCAGCAATAGAAGCAGCAGCGGAAGTAGCGGTGGAACTTCACCGGGTACACCGACCGTGCAACCTAACAAAGACGGATCTCAAGTCATAAGTGTTGATCCAGTCATTGAAAAAGGCACAGACGGCAGAACCATAGCCAAAATCACATTGGATGCAGCGGCAATGACTAAAGCAATCGATGCGCTGAATGGAACATCGTCATCGAGAATTACAATCGAAGCGAAGGGCAGCGACGCAGCAGCGGCTTCCTTCCAATTGCCTGCACAGCCATTGTCGGATGCATTAGCTAAAACACCATCTCTGACCGTATCTGTGAAATATGGTGATACAACATATGATTTGCCTATTAAAGCGATTGATTTTGAGGGTCTTGCCAAATCCCTTGGCGTATCGCTCAAGGACTTGAAAATCACCATCACAATGGAAAAAGTGAACGACGCTACTTTAGCGAAGCTGAAGGACAAAGCGAAAGAACAGGGCTTAACGCTTTTATCCGGCGGTGTGGATTATAAAGTGACAGCAGAGGCAAACGGCAAGTCTGTTGCAATCAATGACTTCGGTCTCATCTATGTATCGAGAACGATGAGTATAGGTAAAGCAGTTGATGTAAAGAAAACATCGGCAGTTCTGTTCAACCCAAGTACCGGAGAAATGAGCTTCGTGCCGGCTACCTTCTCGACATTGAACGGCTCCACACAAGCGACGATCAAACGTCCTGGCAACAGCGTGTACGCTATTGTTGAATCGACCCAAACCTTTGCTGACCTTAAAGGTCACTGGGCAAAAGATGATGTAGAGCTGCTAGCTTCCAAGCTTGTTATTAAAGGAATGACGGATACCGGATTTGCTCCTGACAATCGGATTACGCGTGCTGAATTTGCAGCTATTCTCGTTCGTTCCTTAGGTTTATCTGAGAGCACAGGCTCGAAATTCAACGATGTTAAGGCAAATGATTGGTATGCCGGTGTAGTTGGCGCGGCTTCCAAGGCAGGTCTCGTAGACGGATATGAAGACGGAACGTTCAAGCCAGAAGCTAACATTACCCGTGAGCAAATGGCGGTTATGGTGGCAAGAGCGATGACCGTGGCAGGGAAAAAAGTACCTGCTGATTCTAAAGGCCTGGCTTCCTACACGGATTCCAATGCCATCAGTGGATGGGCGAAAGATGCAGTAGCTCAAGCAGTTAACGCGGGTATTATTAATGGAATGACAGAGCATACTTTTGTTCCTGGTCAAAATGCCAGCCGCGCAGAAGCTGCTGTCATGATGAAGCGTCTACTCCAGTATGCTGAATTTATGAATTAGTATTAAACTGCCTCTCGCAGCAGCACGTGATAAACGTGGATGCTGCAAGAGGCTTTTTTCACAGAATTCCAAGATTTACATGGCATTTACAAAAGAGATATAGGACTTTTACACTGGGATAAAAATCCTATGCTAGAGTTGGAATATACATATAGCACAAGAAGGGATGAATCGAATATGGCCGACATCCATATGAATTCGATCGTACACGAGGATAAGACGTATTTACAGAACGAAATTCAGGAGATATTGCGTCATAAAATGATCCATTCCGTTTACCAGCCTATCATATCCTTAAAAAATGGCAGCATTCTAGGTTATGAAGCGTTGACGCGCGGCCCTCATAATCACCCTTTTCATTCGCCGCTGCCGCTCTTTACCTATGCCGACGAGGCAGGGCAGCTGTATCCGCTAGATAGGCTAGCAAGGGAAAAGGCGATTCAGGGAGCTTTCTTTGCCTCAGGCGAAGAGCTGCTGTTCATAAATATATCTGCGGCGATTCTTCATGACCCACAGTTTGTGCCAGGACGAACTTTGGAACTGCTGGAAGCCCAGGGGATGAATCCGGACCGCATCGTCTTTGAAATTACGGAGCGAAGCTCGATCGAAGACTTTTCGATGGCTAAGAGATTGCTCATGCATTACCGTAATCAAGGCTATCGCATTGCCATTGACGATGCTGGAGCGGGGTACTCCTCTTTGCAGGCGATTGCTGAGCTTCATCCCGATTTTATTAAGGTAGACCGTTCCTTGGTTCAGGGTGTGCAGTCCAATAAGACAAAGGAAGCGATACTCGAAGCCTTCGTTTCTTTTACCCAGAAGCTGAATATCGAAATCATTGCCGAAGGCATTGAGCATCTGGATGAACTGCTGTATTTGACCAGGATGGGAGTCCATTACGGGCAAGGCTATTTATTGGGAAGACCTTCTGTAGAGAAAGCTGTGGTGGGTCCGGATTTGATCGATCACATTGTTCAGCAGCGGAAAATCCATGACACGGCAGGGAGCACATGGTCTATCGGGGATTTGATTAATCCTATTCGTACCTTTGATTGCAAAGCGTTAATATCGGAGGTGGCGAACTATTTTAAAACGCATGTGGATGCGCCGGGAGCTGTCATTGTTTCCAAGGATGTCCCAGTCGGATTGATGATGAGGGAAAGATTATTTCAGCAGCTCGCAGGTCAGTACGGCTTCTCCTTATTTTGGAACCGGACTATCGATCAGGTGATGGATGCGCAGCCTTTGATTGTAGATCAGCATATGCCAGTGGAGACTGTGTCCCAACTCGCAACCTCCAGGGACATTCATAATTTGTACGATCTGGTCATCATTACTAACGAGGGCAAAATGGCGGGTGCATCCTCGATCCGTGCGATATTGGAATGCATCACGAACGCTCGAATGGAAAGTGCAAAGGTAGCAAGTCCTTTAACCGGGCTGCCTGGTAATATTCAAATACATCGAGAACTGAATAAACGGTTGATGGAGAAAAAAAGATTTTCAGTTATTTATGCGGATTTGGATTATTTTAAATGGTTCAATGATCGGTACGGGTTTCAAAAAGGAGACCAGCTTATCCAATATACGGCGGACGTTATTCAGCAGTCGATCGTTGTGTGCGGTAAGCCGTTTGATTTTGTCGGCCATATCGGAGGTGACGACTTTATCGCCATCACCTCGACAGTGGACCCGGAAAGGCTGTGCAGGGAAATTATACGCCGTTTCGATCAAGGAGTTCGGCTTTTTTATGAAGGGGATGATTGGTACTATGTGGAGGACCGCGGTGGCAATCGAATCGAGACGAGCGGTGTTACAATTTCATTGTCTTTAATCATATGCGAGCTTGCGGATGCGGTCACTCTGGAGCAAATATCACAAGCATCCGCTAAATTAAAAAAGCTGTCTAAAGGCTATCTTGGGAGCATTGTTCACTGTGAGAATATTGGGATTGAAAATCCGTAAGATCAAAAAAGCTCCAACAGCTGATCCATTTGTTGAATACAGTACACATTTCGTTTTCCGAGCTTTTGCTGGGAGATTTTTTTGGATGCGCTGGTGTTAGCTTGAACCCAGACAGCATCCAACCCCGCTTTTGTCGCTCCGCAAACATCATGCTTCCACGAGTTGCCCACCATGACCAGCTGCCGCGGTGACAGATCCATCGTACGGATCGCCGTTTTGAACAAAGGGATATTTGGTTTTTTGTCCGCGGTATGCTGCGCCGTAAATATTCGTTCTTCCGGAAAATAGTTGTTTAATTTGAACCGATTGAGTAAATGGGTCACTTCGCTGCGAGGACTGTTGCTAATAATAGCCAGTTTGAACCGGGGGGCAAGTGCCTCCAGTGTCTCTTCTACATTGGGTGCGAGTGATTTGGCAGCGAGCCTTGATTTGCGAACGAGCTGGAAAAAATCATTGGCAAATTGCTGATGAACCGGAACGCGAAGCTCCTTGAGCGCGCTTTGCAAGCATAGCTGCTGTAAATCGTCGAGCTGCAGGCGCGCGGTACGGGTTTTCTTGTGCTGCTGCCAGTAGCTCTGGTACTTGTTCCACAGCTCTTCAGCTTGCGGAAAGTCGCCTTGAATCGACCGGGAGTAATAATCGTTCCACACGGAACGGAAAGCCTGCTCGAAATGAATCCCTTGATGGATCAAGGTTTGATTAACGTCAAAACAGATGGCTTTCTTGCCCTGGGTCTGGGTTGAGGTGCTCATACAATTCTACCTCCGTTTTACGCGAAAAGCATCGCCTTATACTCTATGTTTATGCTCATGAGGCCGTCATCACCCCTAAGAATGAGAATGTAAGCCTAAGCTTTTTTTCTCTTGTTGTCCTATGCTATCATGGAGTAGTGATGTTATGGAAAATGGGGTGTAACGATGTCGAAATTAATATTGATTGACGGCAACAGTATTGCCAATCGCGCATTTTATGCATTACCTTTACTCAGCAATTCGAGCGGTCTGCACACGAATGCCGTATACGGGTTTACGACAATGCTGTTGAAGCTGCTGGAAGAGCAAAAACCGACTCACTTTCTTGTTGCTTTTGATGCGGGGAAGGTCACGTTTCGACATAAAGATTATGCTGACTATAAAGGCGGAAGGGCCAAAACGCCGCCAGAGCTGTCTGAACAATTCCCACTGCTTCGGGATTTAATTCGTGCCTTCGGAATGGCTCAGTTCGAGCTGGAAGGATATGAAGCGGACGATATTATCGGTACACTAACCCGTATTGCTGATGAAAAGGGCGATATTGAGGTTATGGTCGTTACCGGAGATAAGGATATGCTGCAGCTTGCATCAGAGCGCGTAACTATCGCCTTGACTCGAAAGGGCATTAGCGAGGTTGAGCTCTATGATACGAATGAAATTAAAGAAAAATACGGCTTAACGCCGAAGCAAATTATAGATTTGAAGGGCTTGATGGGGGACGCCTCCGATAATATTCCGGGTATTCCTGGCGTTGGGGAGAAAACCGCATTAAAGCTGCTGCATGAGTATGAAACGGTAGAAGGCGTATTAGCCAATACCGAGCAATTAAAAGGAAAAATGAAGGAAAAGGTCGAGCAGCATGCTGACGATGCCCGGATGAGTAAAGAGCTGGCCACGATCTTCCGTGAGGTACCGCTCACCACGAAGTGGGAGGAGCTGGCCTTCAGTGGTTATGAGGGACAAGCTCTAGCAGGCATGTTCCGCAAACTGGAATTTAAATCGCTGCTGGAGAAAATGGACTTCTCAAGCACGGATTCTGATGATAGCGCACAGGCGGCACAGGTTGACATCGAGGTGGTTTCCGTCAAGGATCGGGAAGGGCTTACTTCCCTGATAGCGGCGCTTCCGCAGGTGACCTCCTTGCATGTAGAGGCGGCAGGAGATAATCCGCATGTTGCTGATATGATAGGGATTGCTTTGTATTCAGAGCAGAAGTGCTACTATGTGCCTGTAGAGCTTTTGGATTCGCAAGATGAAGAGGCGCTATCTTTAAAAGGATGGCTGGAATCTCCCAACAAGTCGATAGCCATACATGACCAACATCGAGCAGAGATTTTATTGGCTTGGCGCGGCATACATCTTCAGGGTACGTCAATTGATGTCATGCTAGCGGCTTATTTGCTGGACCCAACGGAATCCGCGCTGACATTGAGTGGCTTGTCGTCTAAATACAGCTTACCTATTTTAAAGGCAGACGAGGAGATATTCGGTAAAGGGGCCAAATTCCATATTCCGGATATCGAGTTATTAAGCGACCATTTGTGCCGTAAGGCGATGACCATTCATAGCTTGGTCGAGCCGATGAAGCGTGATTTGGAACAAAGTGATATGAACCAGCTGTTCTATGATCTTGAGCAGCCGTTGGCCAGTGTGTTAGCGGATATGGAAGAGAAGGGCATCAAGGTAGATATCGAGGCTTTGAAGCAGTATGGTGCGGAGCTGGGTGCTCAACTTGAAACCATTATGAGATCGATCTATGACGCGGCAGGCACGGAGTTCAACATTAATTCACCGAAGCAACTCGGCGAGATCTTGTTCGAGAAGCTGCAGCTGCCGACGATTAAAAAGACAAAGACGGGCTACTCGACGGATGCGGAAGTGCTTGAGAAGCTGGAGCCGTACCATCCGGTTATCGGTCATATTCTGCATTACCGGACTTTAGCCAAGCTCCAATCTACCTATGTGGAAGGTTTGTTGAAAGAGGTTCGTCCCGATACGGGGAAAGTTCATACCTACTACAGACAAACGATTGCGGCAACAGGCCGGTTGAGCAGTCAGTATCCGAATTTGCAAAATATCCCGATCCGCCTTGAGGAAGGCCGCAAAATCCGTAAGGTGTTCGTACCATCCAAGCCTGGTTGGTCGATATTGACTGCGGACTATTCGCAGATTGAACTGCGGGTGCTTGCCCATATTTCGCAGGACGAAAAGCTGATCGAAGCTTTTATTAAGGATATGGATATTCACACCAAAACCGCCATGGATGTATTCGGGGTATCTGAAGACGCTGTAGACTCCAATATGCGCCGTCAAGCCAAAGCGGTCAATTTCGGTATTGTATATGGAATCAGTGACTATGGCTTATCCCAAAACCTGAACATCACCCGTAAAGATGCGGCTCAGTTTATCGAGCAGTATTTTGCCGTATTCCAAGGGGTTCGCCAATATATGGATGATATCGTGAAAAAAGCGCGTCAAGACGGCTACGTGACAACCTTGCTTCAGCGCCGCCGCTATTTACCGGAGATTACCGCTTCGAACTTCAATCTTCGTTCCTTTGCGGAACGGACTGCTATGAATACGCCAATTCAGGGTACTGCCGCCGATATTATTAAGCTGGCTATGGTACAGATGGATGAAAGACTGAAGCGGGATGGCCTCAAGAGCCATATGCTTCTACAGGTACATGACGAATTGGTGTTTGAAGTGCCTGAGGATGAAATCGAGACGATGAAAATGACGGTCGCAGAAGTGATGGAAAACGCCCTGAAGCTCGATGTTCCTCTAAAAGTGGAAGTAGATACAGGGTTGAACTGGTATGAAGCAAAGTAATATAATATAAGTTCTTTACGAAATAAAATAATCAGAGGAATGTGTGGGGACGAGCCTATTGTGATGCCGAAGCACATTCCTTATCCCTTTTAATAAACAGCTTCGAGGTGAGCAGCATGCCGGAATTGCCGGAGGTTGAAACGGTTAAGCGAACATTAAATCAATTGATTATAGGTAAAAAGATTGAGCAGGTTGCGGTCCATTTGCACCGCATTATTCAGCGTCCGGAGGAACCTGATGAATTTGCTCTTTTGCTTCAAGGGCAGACGTTTCATGGCGTAGAGCGGAGGGGGAAATTTCTTCTTTTGCTTACGGACGAGTTTACCCTTGTTTCTCATCTGCGCATGGAAGGCCGTTACGGTCTGTATGACAAGAACGACCCAATGGAATTGCATACACATGTTGTGTTTCATTTTACCGATGGCAGCGAACTCAGATATAAGGATGTACGTCAGTTTGGCACAATGCATTTGTTCCCAAGAGGAACGGAGCTTAATGAACAGCCGCTCAAAAAGCTGGGGTTGGAGCCGCTTGATGAGGCGTTTACGCTGGAAGCTTTCAAGAGTAAATTGGAAGGCCGATCCACCAAAATTAAGCCCCACTTGCTCAATCAGGAATATATCGTAGGTATAGGGAATATTTATGTGGATGAGTCCCTGTTTCTCGCAGGAATTCACCCTGAACGGGAAGCTGGATCCTTAACACGTAAGGAACTGGCTGCTTTACATGAGGCCATCATTAAAACGTTGAGCGAAGCCGTAGCTGTCGGAGGCTCCTCTATTAAGTCTTACGTTAATGGGCAGGGGGAGATCGGAATGTTCCAGCATCAGCTACAAATGTATGGTCGAAAAGGCGAGCCTTGCCACCATTGCGGCTATCCGATTGAAAAGACTGTTGTAGCAGGTCGCGGAACCCATTTTTGCCCTAAATGCCAGCCTTTGAAACGAAAGAGTACAAAGAAATCAGAAGCTTAGAACGCTTGTGTGATGTTGCCGGAACTATGCACCCCCCGCCCATAATCGCCATATAGTAGGGAGTAAAACGGTCGGGAGGGAAGTTTCATGTTGCCTTTTATCTCCTTATTGATTTTGGCGTTAGCTGTCAGTCTCGATGGATTTGGTGTTGGTGTCATGTATGGCTTACGTAAAATACGTATGCCATTACTATCCGTTGCCATTATTTCATGCTGTTCTGGTTGTATTATCTATCTTGCCATGCAAATCGGTGTATTCATCAGCCATTTTGTGGACCCGGTTTATGCCAAGGCGATCGGCGGTGTGATTCTGATTGGAATCGGTATTTGGGCCGTCTATCAAGTCATGATGGAGAAAAAGGAAGCAGACAATGGGGAACACACGGGGATTTCTGCCGAGCTTCCTGTAAAGATAACAGGGGCTGAAAGTATTCCGACAACCAGAGAAGTGCTAAATATTGAGTTGAAACGTTTCGGACTTGTTATTCAAATATTGCGCACACCTTCGATAGCGGATATGGACCGTTCCGGCAACATTTCACCCTACGAAGCGCTATTGCTTGGTATCGCCTTGTCGTTGGATGCTTTCGGAGCAGGAATTGGTGCCGCCTTGATCGGTTTTGCGCCGCTGCTCACTTCTGCTGTTATTGCATTGGCTAGTGGGACCTTCCTAGCGAGCGGCTTACGAATAGGTTATAAGTACTCGGATATGTCTTGGCTTCGCCGGCTCTCCGTGTTTCCCGGATGTGTTTTAATTATTATGGGTATTATGAAGTTGATATAGTAATGTATTTTTAATAAATGCTTACGAAGAAAGTTTATGCTACGCAGAAGCTCTAAGTAAATGCTTACGAAGATAGTTTTTGCTACGCAAAAACTCTAAGGAGAATCCCTATGAATATCGGTTTAACTGGAGGCATCGCTTGCGGCAAAAGCACCGTATCCGATATGTTGGTGCAGCGCGGCGCGATGCTAGTTGATGCCGACCGCATCGCCAGAGAGGTAGTGGAGCCTGGCAGTCCTGTGCTGATGCAGATTGTGGACCGATTTGGATCCGAAATTTTGAATCCTGACGGCTCTCTGTTTCGTAAAAAGCTGGGAGAAGTGGTCTTTGGCAATTCGGAAGCATTGAAGGACCTTGAGAACATCATGCACCCCTCGATACGAGCTCTTATTCGAGAAAGGATGCATGAGTACGAGCAGTTGCACCCGGACAAGCTTGTGGTCGTGGACATCCCTTTATTATATGAATCGGGGTTGCAATCGATGTTTGAAGCTGTTATGGTCGTGTACGCACCGAGAAGTCTTCAGCTTCATCGGCTGATGAATCGGGACAAGCTTACTGTGGAGCAAGCGGAAGCTCGGCTTAAGGCTCAGATGGATATTGAACAGAAGAAAGCCTTGGCTGACATTGTAATAGATAATCAAGGAACGCTTACGGATACGGAGAATCAGGTTGAGGCGTTCTTAAGGGGAAGGAGGCTGCTATGAGCATCAGCTTTTGGCGGAAAAAGCGAGTGTTTGCTCTTCTTTTAATGACCTTCGTAATCCTTATGTTCCTAAGCAGCGATGTAGTGGGTAAATGGTTATATCCTATACGCTATCAGGAGGAAATACGGCAGCATGCCGCAAATTACAAGGTTGACCCGCTATTGGTTGCAGCAATAATTCGAGTCGAATCCAATTATAAATCGAACATCTCATCAAAAAAAGGCGCATACGGTTTAATGCAGCTTATGCCTGACACATCGGAATGGATCGTCGATGCCGGACGGTTCTCTCCTTCATTTAAGGACGATTTGGATAATCCCACCGTCAGCATTGAATTAGGGACATGGTATTTGGGATGGCTTCATAAGGAATTCAACGGGAATACTATCGCTGCCGTAGCCGGATATAATGCGGGACAAGGTAAAGTGAACCGATGGATACAAAATAAAGAATGGGACGGTACATTGAAAAATTCAGATTCCATCCCATATGGCGAAACGAGACATTACATTCAGCGCGTTTTGTATTATTATAATAAATATCATAAGCTTTATGCGAAGGAATGGGGAGTTACTGCCCAAAAGTAAAGAAGCATTGGACAGGCCCCCTAAGGAGCACTCTGTCCAATACTTCTCTAGTTGTTCCTTAATTAGCGGTTACCGCCAGCAAGTGTTTGCTCAGCGATTTGCACCAGGCGACGTGTAATGTGTCCCCCGATAGCACCAGTGTCACGAGTAGCCATGTTACCGTAGTAACCGTCTTGAGGAATGGCGATACCCAATTCCTGTGCTACTTCATACTTCAGTTGGTCCAAAGCTGCGTTTGCTTGTGGTACCACCAAAGTGTTGCTGCTGCGAGATTGTCCTGCACCCATGTCTGTTCACCTCCTTGTAAGTTGGTAAACCTATTATGTGCTTTTCGCAAAAGTTCATTACAGGGATTCGTTGGTAATATGTGCTGTTCATTCGTAACAAAAAGGAGTGATCTTGTAATGAAATGCCCATACTGTGACTATAACGGCACGAAAGTATTGGACTCCCGATCCGCCAATGAAAACAAATCCATTCGTAGGCGAAGAGAATGTGAGAAATGCACCAAGCGTTTTACAACGTTCGAAATGGTTGAGGAGACACCGCTCATCGTTATCAAAAAGGATGGAAGTCGTGAAGAATTCAGTCGGGAGAAGATGCTCCGGGGCTTGATCCGGGCTTGTGAGAAACGTCCTGTATCCGTAGATCAGCTCGATATGATCGTATCCGAAGTTGAGAAACAGATCCGTAATACAGCGAGCACCGAAGTGGACAGCAGGGAAATCGGTGAAATCGTAATGGAACAGCTTTACCCGGTCGATGAGGTCGCTTATATCCGTTTTGCTTCTGTCTACCGTCAATTTAAAGACATTAATATGTTTATGAGAGAACTGACCGATATCTTGTCCAAGCATCAAGTTGGTGAAGAAAAAAAGTAATAAGCAGGTGCGGGGAATCCATTAATGATATCCTTTGAGCACCTGTTTTACTGTTTATTTAGTAACGTGTTTGGATGACCATCGATATGAATAAAAAAGTTTATTGTGACGCTTGACGATGGGCCAAGCACCGTGTATAATACCTAATTGTCGGGTGAAAATGTTGTTTGAAAATAACGTTTCACTAATACATAATAAGGGGCCTTAGCTCAGCTGGGAGAGCGCATCGCTGGCAGCGATGAGGTCAGGGGTTCGATCCCCCTAGGCTCCATAAAAAAAGTCCTCGGAACCAATCAGGGTTCCGGGGATTTTTTTATGCCTAGGCAGGGGCCGAACCCCGAGGTTCAGTCCGCGCGGAGGGAGCGAAGCGGACGAGCACGGCGTCTGAATCTACCGCTAAGGTAGTCATCGGTGAATAGGGATCGTGAGCAAGTAAAAAGAAGATTCATACATCCCACTAGACAGTGGACGATCCCCTGGAAGGGGGGCGTCCGTTCGGAAGGAAATAAAGGGAATAAGTTTTCGTAAGGTTATCGATTAAGAGATTTTTCATCTCTATCCAATAAAATGTCTCAACAACTTGATTAGCGTCCACACTGCCAAAATTCTTGAAAACGGATTGCCTATAGTACTTTCTGGCATGAAGACTTTTCTTGAGACTGGGGAGACGCTGGTTGGCAATTAGACCGAAAATACAGATGCAAGGGCAAATACCCATGAAGGATTTATAGCAAAGATTGTCGAATCATTTGTATTATGAACATCAAAAAAATACTCTCTATTACTCTAGTATTTATTATGATTTTAACCGGCATTCGGCTAACGTGGATATTTGTTGGCTTGCCTCCCGTTCGAGCAATCGCTATGCATGGTGTTCTTGATCTCCGTGAGGTTTCATGGAGTCGTCCGATATTGCTGGAGGGTGACTGGATGTTTTATCCGGATCGTATGCTCATGTCGGATGATGAGGAAGTGAAAACAAGTGGTGTTCCCGCCACTTTGCCGGGTTCGTGGAAAGGTCTCTTCTCTAATCCCAAGCAGGTGACTGGATACGGCAGCTACCGGCTTCTCATTTTACTGGACAATTCAATGGACGAGAAGCGGCTTACGATAGCGATGCCTCCCTCCATGTCAGCTTCTGAGTTGTATGTGAACGGAACCAAGCTCGGGGCAGCAGGCAAGCCAGGGAAAACAGCTGATCAAACCATAGCTTACGAGACGCCTTATAATGTCACTTTTACAACAAACAGCTCTGAAGTTGAGATTACAGTCCAGGTTGCCAATTTCATAAATAACGTGGATGGCGGATTGTTCCAAATGATTCAATTCGGAACTGAAGACGTGATCATGCAGCACAAGCAGTTCTCGGTAGCCATGCAGCTGCTTGTCTGCGTCGTTATGATGATTCAAGTATTGTATGCGGTCGTTTTGTTCTTTATGGGTGTCCGGCAACGGGCGCTATTTACGTTAGTTTTGTTAATGTTCTGCATCAGTCTGTCGGTTCTCGTCACGGATGACAAGCTGTTGGTCTCATGGCTGAATCTGCCGTATGGTATCAGCTTCAGGCTTTATACATTGAGTTATTTGTGGTCAACGGCTCTACTGCTCTTATTCATGAAGCAGCTGTATCCTACTTTGTCCAAGTGGCCCTGGCATCGATATTTCGGGATTACGGTGCTGGGCTTGACGGTGATGGTTGTGCTGATACCCACCATTCATGTTGCATCTGTTGATCTGTATACGATCCCTCTGCTGCTTGTCGGTACTGTCTATGTACCCGTACTCTCGTTTCGCGCCACGCTGCGTCTTGATCGTGACTCGATCTTTTTATGGCTCGCCTTTGTTGGCTTGAGCGCGAATTTGATTTGGGGTGTCCTGAATAATTTCAGTTACGCTCTTCATTCCGTACATTTCTATCCTATAGATTTTATTATTGTATATATCGCTTTTGCTTGTTACTGGTTCAGATTGTATTTTCGGAATATGCAGCAGACAGCAAGATTGGCAGCTGAATTGCAAAGAGCGGACAAACAAAAAAATGATTTTCTCGCCAACACCTCCCATGAGCTTCGTAATCCGCTACATGGAATGATCAACATAGCGCGCAGCGTGATAGAGCAGGAGAGCTTATCTCAAGATGTACATGAAAGGTTAAAACTTCTGGTGACGGTCGGCAATCGCATGTCCTTGCTGCTGAATGATCTCTTGGATCTGGAACGGCTTCAGGACAAAGGACTGCGGCTGTATCCGCAAGCCGTGCAGGTACAACCTTCTGTGGATGGCATTATCGATATGATTAAGTATATGATGGAAGGGAAATCTATCGAGCTGCGTAATGAAATTCCTGAATCGTTCCCTCCGGTACTTATGGACGAAAACAGGATGGTCCAAATTATATTCAATCTGCTCCACAACGCGGTAAAGTATACTGCGCAAGGACATATCGCTATACGGGGGTTCATTAGCGGGGAGACGGCAGTCCTGGAAGTGGAGGATACAGGGATCGGCATCCAACAGGAAATTCTGGATCGGATCTTCCTACCTTATGAACAGGCGGATTCCAGCATGACGTCAGAGGGAGGCGGTCTTGGGCTGGGATTGAGTATAAGCCGGCAGCTTGCTGAGCTACAAGGCGGGTCGCTAGAGGCAGAGTCTGAACCGGGAAAAGGCTCTCTGTTTAGGCTTACAATGCCTATAGCTCCAGCAGCAGTTTGGCAGGAAGCTTCATCATCTGCTACCAAGCCCAAGAAGATACTTTTGAAGCATACAACGGCGGAAGAAACGCATAAGACTTTGGAGCCTTCCACAACCACTGAAGCGAAAGCTAAAAAACCGTGGGTGCTCATTGTTGACGATGACCCGATTAATCTACATATTTTAAAGGAAATGCTGCCACGGCATCAATACCATGTAGCTACCGTCACTTCAGCGCTTGACGCGATGAACCTAATTGACGCTAGAGAGTGGGACTTGGTGGTGTCGGATATTATGATGCCCCGCGTGTCAGGCTATGAGTTGACCCGATCCATCCGGAGGCGATTCGCGATGTCCGAATTGCCGGTGCTGCTGCTAACCGCTCGCAGTCAGCCTGAAGATATGGCGGCTGGATTTCAGGCCGGTGCCAATGATTATGTGACCAAACCGGCAGATAGTCTAGAACTGCAGCACCGAGTGCAGGCGCTCACAGAATTGAAATTGAGGACTGCGGAACAAATGCGCTTTGAGGCAGCCTTTTTGCAGGCGCAAGTACAGCCGCATTTTTTGTTCAATACGCTCAATTCTATCGCTGCGTTGAGTGAAATCGATTCCGAACGGATGCGGAGATTACTTTCTGTCTTTGGAGAATATTTGAGAGGCAGCTTCGATTTTCGCAATTCCGAACGATTGGTGTCGCTCAAGCAAGAGTTAAAATTGGTCCATGCTTACTTATATATTGAGCAGGAACGATTCAACGAGCGGCTGCGCGTACTGTGGGATGTTCCTGAACGACTGCTGTCGACACAGGTTCCACCACTCACAATCCAGACATTGGTAGAGAACGGCGTGCACCACGGCATCATGAAGCGAAGTCGAGGAGGAACTGTGCGAATCGCGGTAGAGGAGCGCGGCGACTATGTCGAAATCCAGGTATCGGACGACGGGGTTGGGTTTGACGAGAAGATCCTGAATCAGGTGCTTCAGGATCATTCAGAAGCGTCTGTCGGTATTGGGTTACGGAATACAAACCGTCGTCTCCGTCAGATCTATGGCAGTGGACTTGATATCCATAGCGATACCGACCAGGGTACGAGAATTACGTTCCAAGCAAGAAAAGGTGAAGCGTAAAGGTGCTTTTAAGTTAGCAGATATAGATTAATGAAGGGTTATTCTTCAGACAGTCGAAACGGCTGCCCTGCAGAATAACCCTTTTTCATAGGATGATAGCAGGAAATTTTTGCAATTCTAAATATACGAAAAAAAAAGAATGCATGATTAGCGAAACCGCTAGCTATACATTCCTTTTTTATTTGGTAAAATAATACTTAAATTTCATTACCATTGACTCCTAGGTTCTAACAGATCGGTTTTTCTTGTTGCCGGGCGATTGAAGGTGCTAATCAGTGCGGAAGATTCTTCTTTAGACAGAGACAGCTCAGTGATGGAAAGGCTTTTATTTTCGCGTACATCGACATTTTTCAATGTATGTACCGCCTTTTGCAAATTAGGATTGATCTGGATGGTAAGCATAGTATCACCTCCTTAATGAGACTTTTATATTACATTTCCTATTATAGCAAATTATTGAAGTATGGAGGAAGACCATGTCGAAAATTAAATATGTACTTGGACTGTACCTGTTGATATTTGTCACGTTGCAAATTTGGTGCTCGTTCATTACGTTCCACTACCCCTATATCGGAATTTATCTTGAGCCGACCCCGCAGCAGCAGTGGATTATTAAGGAGCTATCTCCCGAAGGTGCTGGTATGAAGCTTGACGTGCAACTCGGAGATCTCGTACAGCAAGTGGATGGGAAGCCTCCCGAAGAATCATCATTCGTTTATAAATGGCGAACGATTGAGCAAGCCCAGAACTTCGTTATTGTTAGAGACGGGAGGGAGTATACAATCGATGTGAACAGCATTAGGGGCGATATCTCCTATGATATTGTACCGATTATCGAAGAGTCCGTATGCCTGATTATGGCAATTTTACTTTTTGTTAAAATGCGTGGTTCTTCCTCAGCTCGGCTGCTTTCAGCAGTTTTCCTGACTATGGCTATCATTTATATGAGTATGGGTGCTTCCGTGAGAGGAGATGCAGTCGGGAAGCTTATCATCGCCAGTCTGATGATGCTGCTGCCGATCGTGTTCTATCATTTTCTGGTTATTTTTTTCAACGAGAAAGGAAATATAAACTTACCCTCCAAGCCTTTAAAATATTTGTACTCGATTGTTGCTCTAAGCTTCGGTATAAGAAGTCTGTATTTTTATCCACCTATGGCGTATACGTTATTTCGCTATCATAATTCGGTTACCTTAAGCTTTTTCATGGTCGGATTTTTATTCAATATGGGCATTTTAACAATCCTTTATGTAAAAGTCCGGAAACAACGATCTTACATCACGAGCATTATCAAGAGCGTATGGCTGTCATGGATGATCTCATTTTTACCCGTTATTTGCTATTCCTTTCTTCCGAAAGTAATTATGGAGTACCAGTTTCTGGATGCAGTTTATACTAGTTGGATCATTTTATTTTTTCCAATTTCCTTTGCTTATTTGATTGCTTCGGATCAGTTGTATGATGTTGGCCTTGTGATTCGGCGAATTCTGTTCGCCGGCCTGCTGGCAGTCATTCCGGTGAGCTTGTTTACAGGGACTTTTATCTTATTTTTTCACCAAACGACAGACGAGAAGCAAATCTCGTTTATATTCGTCGGTTCGTTAATTCTGCTTACATCGGTGCTGTATGCAGCTGAATATTGGACCATGCGATTGGAGTCGTTTTTGTTCCCAAGGAAGTTCGTACTGCAATCGGCTTTGAAGAAAATTTCCAAAAACCTTGGAACGATTTCCAGCTTTCGTGAACTGAAGGATATTATTCTCGTCGATATTGTGGAGACCCTTCAGGTTATGGGGGCTGCTATTGTATTTCAATACAAGAGTGAGACCGAAATCATCTACGAAGGGGAGCTCGATGCTGCAGAAATTCAGAAGCTTGTCAATACGCCCTTATTGCCCGATCATCCGCTCTATACGTTCATTGAGATGAATAGCCATGAAGCGTACACGAGCTATTTGGTCATCACACGAAAAAAAACGAACATGCTGCTTGGCAAGGAAGAGATTCAATGGCTGCGCCTGATTACTTCCTATTTGGAAGTTAGCTTGGAGAATGTTCATTTGATCCGCAAGCTCACCGTGAGGCTGCAGCAGCTGGCTTCCCAACTGCCCCAGGAAAACACAGCGCAAGATATTCAATGGTTTCGCAAGGTGATGTTTGAATTACAGGAGGAGGAACGGATCCGAATCGCTATGGATCTTCATGATACAACGATGCAGGATCTTTTCTTTCTTAATAGAAGATTGGCTGCACTCGGAGAAAAATATGCCCTGCATAAAGAAGATCAGGAGCAGTTGAGCTCCATGATTCAATTTGTAGAAATGATTAATGCCGGTTTGCGCCAAAGCTGCTTTGAGTTGAATCCCCATTTGCTTAAAGAGGTTGGTTTGATTCAAACGTTGGAGATGTATTTAGAGAAAGAGGCTTACACGACTCCGTTTCAGCTTAAATTTATTGTAAAAGAAGCTTATGCTATTGAAAGCAAAGATTTGCTGACCAAACGACATATTTTCCGGATTGTGCAGGAACTGCTTAACAACGCGAAAAAGCACTCACAAGCTACCAAAGTCATGTTCCAAATCACAGAAGCCAATGAAAGATTTTGCTTGAGTTATGAAGACGATGGGGTGGGGTTTGACGACAAAGAAGTGCGGCAAAAGAGAGTCGGTTCTTCGGGAATGGGGATAGAACAAATAAGAAGCCGAATTGGTCATATGGGCGGACAATTGGAATTCATCACTCAAGCCAGGAGAGGAATGAAAGTCGTCATCTCGATACCGGTGGAGGAGGTTAAATCTGCATGATCTTCTTACGGCCCATCTGGAAGGGGAAACGCCTGGGCAGACTGTGTGCTGAAGGAGGAAGAAATGGTTGATAGTTATTTACGCAAGATTTATGAGAAGGTTATAAACAATCAGTAAGCTCAGGAGGGCGAGGCAATTGAATCAGGATATCAAGCATCATATGTATCGCATTGTTGACGACTACATTTATGTAGAGGATTTAAATGCACTGCTTAAATCATTTATCGCGGACAAGGAGCAAGAAAACGCCTCATGGTCGAAGATCACGGTTTGTACGCACTATATGTTAGGGGGCAACTCACCTCATCTTCATCGTATGGCCGCAGTGACGGAATTGATCATTTTAGCTTTAGATATTATGGATGATTTACAGGATCAAGATCATAGCAGCAAAACATGGATGCAGTGCCCGCAGGCTATTACGTTAAATGCCCTCTTGGCCATGCTTATGGGAGTTATTGGAGAATTGGGACAGCTGCAGGTCGCAGATAAATGGCTCGTCGAGGTGAGCAAAATCATTTCAAGATCGGTGAATGGACAACAAAAGGATGTGACCAATTCGGTATCTTCGGTAGATGACTACCTGCTTATGACACAAGAGAAATCCGGTTCCTTATTCCGGTTCGCGTGTTTTATGGGGTATTATTCTTTGGATTGCACGGCGGAAATGATGGAACAGTTAAACGATCTGGCGGATTGCATCGGACTTATTCATCAGATTCAAAATGATATGAGAGACGTGGTTCAATATGATGTGAAAAGCGACCTGTTGAATAAAAAGCGCACACTCCCTATCTTGTATTTACTCTCCATTGATGATCCTGCATTTAGCCAATTCAAGGACTATTACGATGGCAAAATGAATGCAGACTTCCTTTGGCAGGAGAAAGAAGCCACTGTTCGAATGATTCATGATTCCGGATGCTTGGAATATGCCCGAATTGTCCAATCCGTATGTCTCCAAAAAGCGGAGGGGATCTATGAGCAATTGCAAGCCATTTCTCCTTGGAAAGAAGAATTCAAAGAAATTACATATGCGTCGTTCTTGGATCGCATTAAATGAAAAATATCAGGGGCTCGCTTCCTAAAAATTTCCTTATCATCGCGCACCACAGGTAGGCGGGGGGATTAGAAAGACTCTTAAAAGCAGTCGGCTTTTGAGAGTCTTTTTACTGCAAAATTCCACAAGTTTCCATTAACTTGACACTCCAATCCCCTTTTTTCACAGAAAATGTTGTTTCATTGTTCTCATCGTAATTTAACAACATTTTTTCATTTTCTAACGATATTGAATTGATTTTTTTTATGTTAATGTAAATCTTAAAGATTCGGGGGTGATTCCACCGGTTGTTAAGTTAATTGGAAGTTTATTGGTCATTTTTGGAAATGAAAGCGATTTAAGAGGAGTGAGCACTATTGTATAAGACTATTAATAAGACTCTATCTATTCTGTTAGTATTTACTTTTATTATCGGTCTGTGTGTTGTACCGCCACGGGCTGCCCAGGCAGCATCAGGTAAAACAGACATTGCACCGAGTACATTGACTACTGGTACAAATGTTAAGGTAAGTTCGGAAAACAGTACTAAAAAAGCACCTTTTGCCGTTGCTCATAATGGCTCCGATTTCTGGCAATTTGGTGGAACTGCCGCAAATGTTTTTCCAGCTTCCGGTGAAACCGGTTCCCTTTGGCTAGCTGTTGATTTAGGAGGGGAAAAAACCTTTGATGAAGTAAGCTTTGACATACCAGCGGGTTTTTCTGCCGTGAAAAATCGTATGTCTGATTTTGAAGTATTATATAATTCGACTCAAAGTGTTTGGGACGGGCTTCCAGCAACTAAGAATTCAGGTCTTGTTGCTTATAATTGGAGCAGTAGCTGGTCATTAGCCAAGAAAGTGAACGTTCCAGGTAGCGATGCCAGTGACCCAAATTGGAATTCTTCAATGCCCAGTAATAATGATAAAACAAAATGGACATTTACAACTACCGGAACATTTGCACCTGTAACTGCACGTTATGTTATGATCCATTATACGATTAGTTCTACTACTGACACGGGTACACTTGGAATGTCCAATCTTAAAATTTTAAGCACCCCAACGACCCCGATGATTTCACCAATGTCGAGCTCATATGTGAAAGGGACTGGCAGCGCTTCTTCTACAACGATCACATTTAACGGCACTTCCCTGACAGGAATTGCAAAGGTGAATTCGGGTACAGATGTTGTGTCACTTATTCAAAATCAAGATTATAGCCTTAGCGCGATATCAGGAGATTCGCAAACGGTTACATTTACAAATGTGTTTCTTGATTCTTTGCCGGCTGGTAACACTTTACTGACGTTTTCTTTTTCCGGTGGATCTACTCAGCAATATACAATAAATGTAACAGCACCTATGTATGCTGATACCTTTTTGAATAACCGTGGCAGCGGCTATGCACTTGTTACACCAAGCTATCCAGGAATGAGTCTCACCATTGGGCGCCCAGCTGTAATAGATGGGAATGCAGCCTCCAGCAAGTTTCCAATTTTCAATGTATCGAAAGCGCTTGCAGGAACTTCCATTGCTGGGACGCTCATTGCGCCAAACGGTTCTACGGTACATAACTTCCCAGCAGCTAGTGTAGATGCAAGCGGGAACGCTGTAATCTCTATTCCAGATACGGTAGCACTGACTAAAGGAACCTATAGAGTTTCATTAACGTTAACAAACAATGGAAATACGTTATATGACAACTACTACTTTACAGCGATTGATGATTTTACGAGCTACAAATCGAATCCTAATATTCAAAATTCCAATAATGCAAACGTTGCCAATGTGAGCCCAGATTCTTGGGATAATAATGTGTATCCTGCAATACAGATGGACGCTTCCGGTAGAATAACTTATATTCCGGATTACAAAGGCAATCAAGTTATGGATTATTCAGCTGTCGGTTACAAAGGTGGCGGTGTAGCTATCCCGAATGTGCCGGTGCGTGTTAAGGTATCGCCACTTGCCAAAAATACCGAAGATGCATGGCAAACCATACAGGATGCTATTGACTATGTCTCGAGGTATCCAATTCAAGCGGACGGATTCCGAGGTGCTGTATATTTGGAGCCAGGGGTGTTCCGCATCAGCAAGCCACTTAATGTGACAACATCAGGTGTTGTTATACGTGGAGCAGGTGCGGGAACCGTCACTCCAGTTGTTGGAGATGGAACCACTACAAATCCTTATGACGAGCAAATAGCAAGTGAAGAAGCTGAGCCAGGAGTTACCAAGCTGATTTCGACTTGGAAGATAACGGATTCTTTTACTCCGCCGTCAGATCATGCTTCTACTTCAGGAAGTCCATATACGAAAAGTTCAAGCAGTACATTAATAAACTTTAATGGACAAGGCGTAACCACATCCGCGTCCACTACCATCACGGATCAATACGTGGGTGCCGGGCAATCTTCCGTACACGTTGCAAGTGTATCCGGTCTTTCGGTTGGTGATCTTGTAACCGTACAAAAGGCGATCAACACTAACTGGGTAAAAGCAATGTACATGGACAAGGTAGATGGTGCAAGCAACTGGTTGCCTAATGGCAACCTGGAGAGCGGATTTGCCGGCGTACCGTTCACGGCTGAACGCACTATCAAGAACATCGATGCGACTGCAAATATGATAACGTTTTCAGAGCCGATCTCCGATAATCTCGATATGCGTTGGGGCATCTCCAAAATAGTAAAAACAGCAGAGGGCGGTCGTATAAGTAATGTAGGTGTTGAAAATATTCAGGGCATCTCGCATTTTTATAATACAACCAAGCCTACCTTATCGAGATATGGTAAAAATTTCTTGTCCTATAATGACGAAAACCATGCGGAAGTGTTTGTTGCGATGGTTAACGTTCGTGATGGATGGATGCGCAATTTTACGACATACCACATCGACAGCGCATTTGTTACTGACGGAAATTCCAGAAATATAACTGTACAAGACGGTAGCGTTCTGGATCCTGTCAGCCTCATGGATGCAGGAGAGCGTCGTTATTCCATTTATTATAAAAATTCAGAATATATGTTTACACAGCGTGTGTACTCCAGATATATGCGTCATGCATTCATAGTTGATTCGTACACTTCCGGTCCTAATGTATTCTACGATAGCACAAGCGAGTACACATCCAATGCGTCTGAACCGCATTTCCGATGGTCGTCCGGAGGGCTATACGACAATGTTGCTGCACGTATATACTTGCAAAACAGATGGAACATGGGGACGTCCCACGGCTGGGCAGGGGTTAACTATATGCTGTATAACTTCACCGGTCCGTTTATAGCATCACAGCCTCAGCTCTCGCCAAACTATGTGATTGGGCATTTATTTGATAACGCCACCAATCGTTTGGGATCTGCTACCGACTCTTCGACTGGCCGGCAGAAACCAGACAAAGATACATCCGACAATATGGCCAGTGCAGGGCTTAATGGCGGCAAGGTACCGAATTTTGGGGCATACGAATACAGCATGTCACAAAAAGTGACGCCAGTGGCAAACCATATGCCGGACAGCCTTTATGTTCAGCAGCTGGTTAACAGCCATGGCTCACAAGCGGCTGCTATTATTGCAGAAAAAACGGTTCCTCCTATGGATGATCAAGCAAGCGCTCAAAGACCGAAGCTAAATAGTCTAACAGTCGATGGGCAAGCGGTTTCCGGATTTTCGCCGGATATTTACAGCTACACCGTTACGCTGCCTCTTGACTATGAGTACACCAAAAAAGCGGAGATAACCGCCCAATCTGATGCTGGAGTTACTGTTGATATTGATTATCCTAAAGATATAAACAGCGGTGCGGCTCAAATTACGCTGACGGATGCAAGCGGCGTAAAAAACTTTTATAGTGTTTCGTTTAAGGTTATTCAAAAGTCGCCTATCATAATTGCTAGCGATCAACAAGTGGATTCGAGCAATTCTAACTATGCAGTAAATGTATTGAATCCTGCTGATTATGCCGGTGCAACCTCGCTTCGTTGGGCAGCTAGCGGCTCGGCGTGGATTAGAATGTATTTGGGGGAAACTGCGAAAACGGTAAATGGAGTGCAGATTGGATTTGTACAACAGGCAACCAGCGCCCGCACCTATAAGTTGAGAATTGAATACTCGTTAGATGGGCAAAATTGGATGCATGTTCCTTCGGGAACCGTAGTTAGCGATACTACAGCGTCGCCAACATCATGGAACAACGGTTCGGATACGTACATCAACGCACTTACACTTAATGCAGCAAATGCATCACCAGCAGATAACACCTTACAGACGTTTACATTTGATTCACCTGTACAAGCACGGTTTATTAGAATTGCTGGGAATGGCAATATGACAGGAACATCAACCAATGCATGGAATACTTATTGGAAGCTGCGTCCTGTTTTCCCCTGAGGCAGATCCACAATATATGCCTCCGACCGGCGTTGCTATTTCTGGCCCAACAACCCTGAGCTCAACAGGTTCAGTACAGCTTCAGGCGCAAATTACACAGAACACTGCAACTGTCAAAGATGTTATTTGGACATCAAGCAACCCGGCTATTGCAACTGTAGATTCTACTGGTAAGGTAACGGCTGTTGCAGCAGGAAATGTTACAATTACTGCAACTTCTGTCGATGGCACGTTTGTTTCAGCTGGTGTGGTTCAGCAAGCTGCCGGTGCATATGAACTAACGATTTTGGACAATAACCCTATATCTAGCAACGCAGACTTAAGCTCGCTGACTTTGTCGAGTGGTACCATAAGCCCTGCATTTGCATCTAGCACAACAGAATACACTTCGAGTGTAGCTTCAGCTGTGTCAAGCCTTAGCGTAACGGCAAGTGTATACGATAAGAATGCTAAAATGACGGTAAACGGTAATCCAGTGGCGAGCGGTCAAGCCAGCGGAACTATTAATTTACAAGCAGGTAGCAATCCTATCACAATCGTAGTGACAGCACAGAACGGTACGACGAAGTCTTATAGTGTAACCGTGAATCGTGCACAAGCAGCAAGCAGCAACGCAGACTTAAGCTCGCTGACTTTGTCGAGTGGTACCATAAGCCCAGCATTTGCATCTGGCACAACAGAATACACTTCGAGTGTAGCTTCAGCTGTGTCAAGCCTTAACGTAACGGCAAGTGTATACGATAAGAATGCTAAAATGACGGTAAACGGTAATCCAGTGGCGAGCGGTCAAGCCAGCGGAACTATTGATTTACAAGCAGGCAGCAATCCTATCACAATCGTAGTGACAGCACAGAATGGTACGACGAAGTCTTATAGTGTAACCGTGAATCGTGCACAAGCAGCAAGCAGCAACGCAGACTTAAGCTCGCTGACTTTGTCGAGTGGTACGCTAAGTCCCGTATTTGCATCTGGCACAACAGAATACACTTCGAGTGTAGCTTCAGCTGTGTCAATCCTTAGCGTAACGGCAAGTGTATACGATAAGAATGCTAAAATGACGGTAAACGGTAATCCAGTGGCGAGCGGTCAAGCCAGCGGAACTATTAATTTACAAGCAGGCAGCAATCCTATCACGATCGTTGTGACAGCGCAGGACGGAACAACGAAGTCTTATAGTGTAACCATAAATCGTGCACAAGCAGCAAGCAGTAACGCGGACTTAAGCTCGCTGACCTTGTCGAATGCAATTCTAAGCCCTGCGTTTGCCTCCGGAACAACTGCTTATACATCAAGTGTAGCTAGTGGTGTATCGAGCATCACCGTAACGGCAAGCGTATACGATAAGAATGCCACAATGACAGTGAACGGAAATTCAGTGACAAGTGGTCAAGCCAGCGGACCTATTAACCTGCAAGTGGGCAGCAATCCTATCACGATCGTAGTGACAGCGCAGGACGGATTAACGAAGACCTACAGTGTAACAGTGAATCGTCTACAAGCGGCAAACACCAACGCAGACTTAAGCTCGTTGACCTTGTCGAACGCAATTCTAAGCCCTGCATTCGCATCCGGCACAACTGCTTACACGTCGAGCGTAGCTAGCGGTTTATCAAGCATCACGGTATCGGCAAGTGTATACGATAAGAATGCAACCATGACAGTGAACGGAAATTCAGTGACAAGCGGTCAAGCCAGCGGACCTATCAATCTGCAAATAGGTAACAATATCATTAACATCGTAGTAACAGCACAAGATGGCACCACCAAAACCTATAACGTAACAGTAACCCGCGTACCTAGCAGTAGCAGCAGCCGACCTAGCAGTGGTGGTAGTAGCGTTACAACTCCTAGCGACACGAAGATGACCGCAACAGATGGTAAGCTAACACTTCCTGCAGGCAAGTCGGGCGAAGTTAGTTTAGGCAGTGAAATCGTTATCTCGATTCCGTCCAATGCTAGCAGCAAAGAACTGAAGTTAACGATTGAGAAATTAGCAGACACACAAGCTCTTCTTAAGAATAAAGAGGCTCTGCTCAGCTCGATATTTGAGATTCTGAAGAACTTCCCGGAAAACTTCAGCAATCCGGTCACATTGACCTTCACCTTTAATCCAGCAAGCTTGAAGAATAATCAAACCGCTGGTGTCTTCTACTATGATGAAGTGAAAAAGGTATGGGTAGAAGTGAAAGGAAGCAAGATCAACGGAAATAAAATAACCGCAGAAGTAGACCACTTTACGAAATATGCGGTATTTGCGGTAGATTCAATGACAGATAAGCCAACAGTTAGCTTAAGTGATATCATCGGACATTGGGCAGAGGCTAACATCAAAAAAGCGGTTGGCAATGGAATCGTCAGTGGTTATCCAGATGGCACCTTTAAGCCGAATAATACGGTGACAAGAGCGGAATTTGCCGTTATGCTGATGAACACATTGAAACCGCAAGGCGAAGGTGCGGCACTGACTTTCACAGATACAGCGAAGATTGGAAGCTGGGCACAGAAAGCAGTCGCTCAAGCATATCAAGCAGGGATTGTGAAAGGATATGAGGATGGAAGCTTCCGTCCGGATGCACAAATTACACGTGCAGAGATGGCCGTGATGCTCGCCAACGCTCTGGGTCTGACTATCGAAGCCAATACTGTAACCGGTTTTGCTGATGATAAGGATGTTCCAGCATGGGCCAAAGGTGCAGTAGCAGCGATGAAGAAGCAGCAACTGGTCGAAGGTAAAGGCGACAATGAATTCGCTCCTACGGCCCCAACGACGAGAGCCGAGGCTGTAACGGTGCTGCTGAAAATGCTGGCACAAAAGAGCAAGTAATATAAAGATCATTGGATAGTGGACATTAGGGTTATTCTCCAAACAGTCGAACAGGCTGTATGGGGGATAACCTCTTTTTTTGTACCACATAAGAATGTTTTCATTCAATGTAGATAGCCTAAAGAGTAATTTCTTCTATTGGCTCTGGAAAAAGACGCAAAAGGGAAATATATTGAAACTGTCGAAACATAATAATTATACGTATCCAAAACGCTGCAAATGACAGCGTAGAACGGTGGTTATGATGTCTATACCCATATTGTCCACTAAACTATATATCCCGCCGCTTCGGTCTAAAGCTGTCCTTCGCCCCCGTCTCATAGAGCTACTAAACGAAGGAGTACAACGCAAGCTGACCCTCCTGTCTGCTTCCCCCGGCAGTGGTAAAACTACGCTTGTCAGCCAATGGCTCTCCTGTTGTTCACAACCAGCCGCTTGGCTGTCGCTGGAGGAGGGAGATAACGACCCTGTATGCTTTCTTACATATCTCATCGCAGCTTTACAGACGATTGAGCCGAATATTGGAGAAGGTATTTTGGGCTTACTACAAACGACTCAGCTGCCACCAATCGAATCGATAGTAACGACTTTGATCAATGAAATGACCGTCATACGAGACCATTTTATACTTGTCCTAGACGATTACCACGTTATTGCTGCCGGACCAATTGACCATGCCATCACCTTGCTGATCGAACGGATGCCGCCCCAAATGCATTTGATCATTGTTACTCGCAAGAATCCACGTCTACCTTTGGCGCGGTTACGAGTCAGGGATCAATTGACCGAAGTAAACACCGCGCACTTGCGCTTTACCTCCTCCGAAGCGGCCGAATTTCTAGGCGAGGTGATGGAGCTAAACCTTTCATCGGAAAACGTCGCCCTACTTGAATCCCGTACAGAAGGTTGGATTGCAGGACTGCAATTAGCGGCGCTTTCCATGCAGGGACATAAAGATCCCACAAGCTTCATCCAATCTTTCACTGGCAGCCACCGTTTCTTATTAGACTACCTGGTAGAAGAAGTGCTGCAGCAGCAATCGGCAAGTGTTCGATCATTCTTGCTGCACACATCCATCCTTGACCGATTATGCGGTCCTCTTTGCGATGCCATTCTTCGTTGTGAGGTTGAGGAGCACTCCGGTTCCTTTATTTCCGGGCAAGATACCTTGGAATACCTAGAGCATGCCAATTTATTCCTTATCCCATTGGATAACGAGCGACGGTGGTACCGTTATCACCACCTTTTTGCTGATTTGCTGAAAAAACAGCTGCACCAAAGCATCATCTCAAATTCAGGAAATGATGAAAGGGTAACAGCTGGATTACATGTGCGTGCAAGCATATGGTATGAAAACCATAACCTTGCGGTGGATTCTTTTCACCATGCTGTTGCAGCCAAGGATATCGAGCGCGCGGCTCGCCTGATGGAGGGAGATGGGATGCCCTTGATTTTTCGCGGAGCGGTTGCCCCTGTCATCCAATGGCTGGATTCCATACCAAACGAGGAAATGGATGCTAGACCTTCGCTGTGGGTGATGTATGCTTCTGTATTGCTGATGGTGGGCAGAATGACGGAGGTTGAACAGAAGCTGCAAGCTGCCGAAAAAGCTCTGCAAGGAATTGAACAGGACAATAAGTCCCGAGATCTTATCGGGCATGTTGCCTCCATACGCGCCACGTTAGCTGTCAGTAAGCATGAAGTGGAAACTATTATCACCGAGTCGCATCGTGCTCTGGATTATTTGCGCCCAGACAACCTGCCAGTCCGCACAGCCACTATCTGGACGCTAGGGTACGCCTACCAGCTCCAAGGGGAGCGTGCTGCCGCGGGCAAAGCTTATGCAGAAGCCTTATCGATCAGTCAGAAGATAGGCCATGTTATGATTACCATATTGGCTACACTAGGTATTGGAAACATAGAAGAGGCAGCAAATCAGCTTTATGAGGCTGCTGAGAGCTATCGGCGAGTTCTGGATATGGCCGGGAATCCTCCACTGCCGGTAGCTTGCGAAGCTCACCTAGGCTTAGCTCGTATATTATATGAATGGAACGACTTGGATGCCTCTTTGCAGCACATTCAGCAAGCTGTTCAACTGGCAAAGCAGTTCGAGCGTACAGACAGAGGTGTTGCGAGTGAGGTGTTTCTCGCCCGATTGATGCTTGTTCGGGGAGAGTTGAGCACCGCGGCCGCTATTTTAGCTAGAGCTAACCACCACGCTCAACAGCAGCAATTCGTGAAACAGTTACCCTATATTGCTGCTTTGCAAGTCCTTATTCTTCTTCACGAGGGCAGTTTGGCGCAAGCCACTCATCTGGCGCAGAAGGATGAGCTTCCCATTAGCCAAGCTCGGGTATATCTGGCACAAGGGGATACCTCAGCAGCACTAACGGTTTTGGAACCACTGCGTGAGCAGGCGGAGGCTAGGGGCCTGGAGGATGAGCGGCTTAAAGTGATGGTTATTCAAGCGGTTGCTTTGCATGCTCACGGCGAAAAGCTAAGAGCCTTACAACTCCTTGCAGTTGCTTTGATGATGGCGGAGCCAGGTGGCTTCATCCGAACTTTTGTCGACGAAGGTATTCTGATGTACAGACTGCTATGCGAAGCGGCTAATCATGAAATGATGCCGACCTATCTAGTTAAGCTGCTGTCTGAATTCAAATCGGTGGAGCTGAAAAGTGAAGTCAAGTCGGATCAGCGCCAAGCCCAGTTTACCAAGTCCCTTATCGAGCCGTTGAGTGGGCGTGAGCTGGAGGTGCTGCGCCTAATAGCAGAAGGACTCTCGAATCGAGAGATTAGCGAACGCCTTTTCATCGCGTTGTCTACGGTTAAAGGGCATACCCGGATTATTTTTGACAAATTGCAGGTTGGTCGCCGTACGGAAGCCGTAGCACGTGCGCGTGAGTGGAATCTGTTGTGATTATCCGATAAAACATGCAGCTAAATGTAAAACAATACTTTAGTATCTACAGGTCGATACCGTGCTCAAGCTATACTAATTGCAAAATGAGTTTGGAGGAATTTCATGAAGGCAATTGTATATGAAAAGTACGGATCACCGGATGTTTTAGAGCTTAAAGAGATTACTAAATGCACTCCAAAGGATAATGAAGTACTAATAAAAGTTCATGCGACAACAGTAACGTCAGGAGACTGCCGAGTTCGAGCCTGCAAAAGCCCTTTCTTGTTATGGATCCCCATGAGACTATTTTTAGGAATAAGAAAACCAAGAAAATCAATACTTGGTGTAGAGTTGGCAGGTGAAATAGAGGATATAGGTAAAGAGGTGAAGCGATTTAAGAAAGGTGACCAGGTTTTTGCTTTTACCGGTATGCGATTTGGTGCCTATACTGAATATATCTGTTTGGCTGAGGATGCGTGGGTGACTTTAAAGCCTTCCAATATGTCCTATGAGGAAGCGGCTGCGGTTCTTTTCGGGGGAACAACCGCATTGCATTTTCTTAGAAAAGGAAGCATTCAAAACGGGCAAAAGGTTCTTATTTATGGAGCTTCAGGAGCAACAGGGACTTCGGCAGTTCAGCTTGCGAAGTATTTTGGAGCTCAAGTTACGGGGGTATGCAGCTCTTCCAATATGGATTTGGTGAAATCTCTGGGAGCCAATAAGGCCATTGATTACACAAATGAGGATTTTACAAAGAGTGGAGAGCGTTATGATCTCATCTTCGATGCAGTTGGGAAAATCACGAAATCCAGTGCCCAAAAAGCACTGGCACCGAATGGGACTTATGTGTCTGTTATTGGACAGGGAATGGCTCAGGTACGTACGGATGATTTAATTTTTCTAAAAGAACTCATTGAGATAGGCCGACTAAAATCGGTCATTGATAAATACTACCCTCTGGAACAAATCCAAGAGGCTCATCGATATGTGGAGCAAGGGCATAAAAAAGGAAATGTGGTAATTAAAGTGACACAGAATAACCTAATTTAACAAATCCCATAGCTCTTTATCCCTCAAGAGTCTATTAATAAAGTCTTGGGATTATCCATAATGATTGGCCTTCCTAAAGCTGTGAGCTTAGGGAAGGCCTTTATTTTAGAAAATGGAGTGGGACCAGCGTGGTCGTCACAGCGGATTGACATTATCGATGAACCGAATTTATAATAGTCATAGCAACTATAGTCATATCTATTAAAGTGGGGGCTATGTATTGGAATTAGAAAAGTATATAGGTGTTATCGTACACCGGGCGGATTTAAAGCTGAATAATTACTACCAAAAGGTAGTGAATCCTTTTGACATTACGGTCGATCAATGGGAAATATTAGTTATTCTTTGGGAACAGGAAGGCATCACCCAAAAAGATCTTGCCGAAAGGCTGTACAAAGATCAGACGAACATTGCCCGGATGCTTTTCAAGCTTGAAAAGAAAGGCTTTATTCATCGTGTAACCCATGAGACGGATCGCAGAGCGCTGCGTGTTTATTTAACGGCCAAGGGGAGAGACATTAAAGAGGAAATTCTAACTCCATCGATAGAAGCATATAAAAAAACGATAAAAGGCTTATCTGAGGAAGAAGTCGAAACCTTTAGAAGAATACTAGCCGTCATGTATAACAACGTTAAGGACTTATAAATTTTTATGCTTTAAAGTCCTCTCGATCATATAGATGCTATAGCAACTATCGTCAAGAATATTTGTTTAGTTTATTTTTTAAAAACATATACTTGCTATGGCAATTAATGTTCTGGCAAGTAGGTGGGGGATGACAATGGGAAAAAGTCAAAGCAAGGCAGGAATTTGGGACGCCAACTATAGGGGGTTAACCATCGGGATTATTTTGGCTGTTACTACCGTAGCGTTCGAGGGATTGGCTATTACAACCATTGGCCCTGAAGTAGCAAGGCATCTTAATGGTATTCATCTATATGGATGGATATTCAGCACCTTTTTGTTGTCACAAATATTAGGAACGATGGTGATAGGACAGCAAATCGGCAAAATCGGTGTGTACCGTTCATTTTCCTTATCTATCGTTATTTTTGTTGCAGGTATTTTGATAGCAGCCACGTCCATCAACATGCCGATGTTAATTGGAGGGAGGGCGTTTCAAGGCTTTGGTGCCGGAGCTATCGTAACCTGCGTTTATTACAGCATTACTTTAAGCTATCCCGATTTGCTTAGAACAAAAATTTTGGCCGCGTTTTCCAGCGCTTATATTTTGCCCGCTTTGATTGGTCCTTATATCGCCGGATTGCTGGCTGAATATGTATCATGGAGATTCGTGTTCTGGCTTGTAGTCCCTTTGATTGCATTGGCTGTATTGCTTACACTGCCTTCGTTTCGTAAGCTTCAAGCAGGCAGTATTCCGGTAGAGAGAAGCAGCCGCAAAGAAGGATACGCGCTATTGCTGACGATAGGGACGGGTCTCTTGTTGAGTGGACTAGGATTTATCTCCGATTGGAAGGGCATTACCCTTTCTCTCCTAGGTTTAATCATGATGATTTGGCCTCTGAAAATGCTGCTTCCTAAAGGCACGTTCATGGTTAAAAAAGGGCTGCCGGCAACCATTATATCAAGAGGCTTGTATGTTGCTTGTTATGTTGCCACCGAGAGTTACGTAGTATTGGCTCTAACGGAAGTGAAAGGCTTGTCAGCGGATATTGCAGGGTTGATTGTCGCAGCAGGTGCATTAAGCTGGTCCACGGCAGCTTGGCTGCAATCCAGAATGGACGAAAGGGATCAGGGGCGCGGCAGAAAAAAACGTATTTCTTCAGGTATCGGTTTAATGATCTTGGGGGTATCCTTGGTCATAACGGCTGTCACACTTGAGAGGGGCGGCATTGTATTTGCTGTCATTTCACAAATATTTACCGGCTTTGGCATTGGCATGGCCAATCCGACTACAGGCGCTGTAGCACTGCAGCATGCCCGCCCCGGAGAGGAAGGAGAGATCTCTGCTTATCTTCAATTTGTAGATGCATTTTTCCCGGGAGTAAGCATCGGAATCGGTGGAGCCTTAATTGCTGTTAGTGAGCATTTTAACCAAAATAATTTCACAGGAATTATGTTGGCCTTATGGATACAGCTATTTTTAGTACTATTAAGCTTTATTGTTTCTTTTCGTATTGCTAAGAAAGAAGATTAAGAAACTTTAAGGTTTATGATGTTTGCAGTATAGAGCAAAGCAACAAGTTCATTTTGGAAGGATGGGAATAACGATAGTAATCGATCAACATTTTATCAAGGGTCAGTTTGTGCATTTAACCGGTACCGAAGTGCAAGAGTTGATCAATCCTGTAAGCTAACAAGTTATTGGTCGAGCCAAGGTATAACTTTCGAAATCAAATTTTGCTAGGGTGTGGGGTATGTTCTTGAGAGCCATTTTCTATTCAGCCATAGGGCTCTCGGCTTTGCCCGCATGCTGGTCCCACTAATGATGTCGAACAGCATCCGCCTCTGTACTGGCAAAGCATAGGTAGACGCCACCGCGGATCAATCCGCCCTCCCCCATTGAATCTACACTGATAAATATCGAATCAAACCTAATATAGCAAAGCAGAACAAAACCGTACCCGCACCAATACCTGTAATAGCGCTTATGGCTACATGCAGCCGTGGAGATATGAATAATGCGATGATGGAGACTGCAACTAGGAGTATCGCCAGAATGTATAAGCTGGGATCATCGAAAACACTTTTTAAACCGATAAAATGAATCCCGACAATAAAGGCAATCCAAGGAGACACATACTTACTGCGTTTTAATTTAATCAACACAAAAGCACCAGCACCTGCCAAAAAGAATTCAACATAAACCGAAATCAAATAGTTGTTGAATGAAGTTGTGTCTGACAAAGCGGAGGGTGCGTTCCAGTTCTTCACGCTTAAGTAAACACCGATCAAGCAGATTAGAAGCGCTGCACCCGAAGCTATACCAATGTATTTGCGCCAGCTTGCTTTGGGATTTTCCTGAGCCCAGCCAAACCAGCAAAAACTAAACATGCCGAATATGGATGCGTACATAGTGTAATCCCTTATATATTCCATTAATACCCTCCCGTCATTGTTATATGATTTCATCATCATTTTTTACTATAACATGGATAGAATGGTAGGAAAAATTTAACTCAACAAAAGCACTATGCTCTATTGAATGGCGAGGAAAAAAATGGAATAATTAACTTAAGCCATGAGGTGTAAAGGGGGTTCATTGTGTGTGGGTAAACAGGCGTTTAATATGCAGTCTAATCGTTATATGGATGACATTGGGTTCTGTTGCTGTACCCGTATCAGCTGAACTAAAGTTGGATCCTACTGTAAATGTGAACTTGGTGCCTAATGTGGAGATCAATCCTGTCATTAAAGATTTAATTACGTTTCAAAATTCGAATGATGTGTTGGTCAAATGGAAAGCTCCGACCTTGGCCGCTACTTTTAGTGGCGCTCCAGCCGTCGGTCCGGACAATACAATCTATTTGGGATTCACGTTTCGATGGATATTATCCGTTCAATATGCCATGTCTTCATTTAACTCAGATGGGGTAAAGCTGTGGACCTTCGGGTTCCCTGAAGAAATCTTAACTCCACCGACCGTTGGACCGGACGGGACGGTCTATGTAGGGACCCGATATAAAGACAGCGCTGGCCAATTGGTTGCTATCCGCCAGGATGGAGTGAAGAAATGGGCATTCGCAGCGGGAGATCCTATTGAATCTCCTCCTGTGTTTGGAATGGATGGTACTGTTTATGCACAATCCAAGGATGGCATCTTGCATGCTTTGAACCCCCAGGATGGTTCCGAAATCTGGTCACTGGATATGGAAGTTAAATCCCAGGCACACTTGGCAATGGGGCCGGATGGAACGATTTATGCGCTCAATGGCACGGATTCGCTTTATGCTATTAAGCCCAACGGAACGAATAAATGGAAATTTAAAACGGGTGGAGCTGTGAACACGACTCCAGCTCTCAGTCCAGAGGGTGTGATCTATATCGGATCAGCCGATCACAAGCTTTACGCCGTTCTTCCCAGCGGAGCGAAAAATTGGGAATTCGATCAAGGCAGCAGCGTATATACTCCATCCGTCGGTCCAGACGGCAGCATCTATTTCGGATCAGGGGACTCCAAACTGAATGCCTTGCTACCCAATGGCAGTTTGAAATGGCAGTTTGCCGCAGGCGGCTCCAGCAACCCTCCGGTTATTGGTCCTAACGGTTTGATCTATACGCAATCCACGAGTAATAAAGCTATTTATGCACTTGGTCCTAATGGCAACATTCAATGGCAATATAAAATAGAAACCGAAGAACCGCTGCCGTTGGCAGTAGGCACAGATGGCACTTTATATGATGTGTCAACCAAATTCCCAAAAGAGAAGGACGTTGACTTCAACGATTTGGAGCACACTCTCGTTATGTACATTTATGCGCTCAAGGTGCCAGTGAGAACGATAACCTTGAGTCAAACATCACTTTCTCTAGCGGAGGGGCAGAGTGTCAATCTAACTACCTCTATTTCGCCTAACTATGCATCGAATCCCAAAGTCACCTGGAAAAGCAGCAATCCGAATATTGCTTCGGTGGACTCCAATGGCATGGTGAGCGCACTCTTATCCGGCACCGTGACGATCACTGCAAGCTCAGGAGATGCTCCTTTGGCACAGTGCAAGGTAACCGTAACAGAGCGAACGGATACAATAATCGATGCTAGCAGCGTAGTTCTGAACAAAACCGCGCTTTTTCTTCATGTCGGAGACAATGAGGTGCTCTTGGCCAAGGTTATTCCAGAGAATGCCTCGAATCAGAATGTAACCTGGGCGAGCAGCAACCCTGGAGCAGCAACTGTGAGCATCAATGGCAAAGTGACGGCGGTCTCACCGGGTTATACGGACATTACGGTCACAACGCAGGACGGGAAGTTCGCAGCCAAGAGCAAGGTCGTGGTCACACCGGGGACGGCTGATGCTGCAGCAAGCTCACTCCCATTTATCGACGTAAAAGGACACTGGGCTATCTCTGAGATCCTGCGCGCCCATGAACGAAAAGTGGCCAGCGGATATCCGGACTTCACGTTCCGGCCGAATGCGAACATTACCCGATCCGAATTTACAGTTATGCTGATGAACGGTTTGAAGCCTCCTATTGAAGGTGGAGCTCTTGAGTTCAAGGATAAGGATGAGATTGAGGATTGGGCGGCAAATGCAGTTAAGCAAGCGGTGGGGATTGGCATCATTAGCGGGTACCCGGATGGCACCTTCAGACCGACCGCGAATATTACCCATGCGGAAATGATCTCCATGGTCGTTAAAAGCTTAGGTGTTACATTAGTCCCTGGAGTAGTTACTGATTATGCCGATGACGTGGATATTCCGGATTGGGCCAAACCGGCTGCAGCGATCTCAGGTAAAAACAATCTACTCGGCGGTACGATTGGCAACAATTTCGCGCCTACAGCGTTAGCTACCCGAGCTGAGGCGGTAACGGCAATTGTCAGAATGCTTGATTTAAGACCCTAAGATTTCGATTGGCCTGATTTCATACAAAAACCTCGTACCCTTGGTTAGGGCTTCGAGGTTTTTTTTGTATAGTCGTGACGTTTGTATGCGGGAACAGAAAAGCTATGAGGGGTTCAACATTAAGATCGTCGGAAGAGATGAAGGCTTGGGTGGATTGGTGCAACAGAGCTTGTTTGATTAAAGGTTATCCCGCTGGGAGTCGAAGAGACGACCGGAGGGACAACCTTTTTTTGAATTGATTTTTTACCAATAAAATACAAATTGTAATATGACAGAAATGATGACAAAGCTCACTATTAATCAGGGTTCTATTAACCTAAAATAGGAGATTGGGCAGCGTAGTTCAAACTGAATATGCTGTTTGGCACTATCTTTTATTGAAAAATATGCTATTTAGGAGACTTTTTCTGCAAAAAATAAATTTTTACAATCTAGGAGGAAGCTTTTATGAAAGGGATCAATAAATTAGTATGTAAGTCATCCATGGTGTTTCTCGTAGTAAGTCAGCTTGCTGTGACGTTCCCAAGCTTTGGCTCTTTAGGTAATTCCGTAGTTAGCGCGGCATTCCATGATGTGGATTCATCTTCTTGGGCATATAAATCTATTTCCAAGCTATCTGGTCTTGGTGTTATAGAGGGGGATGCGACGGGCAGCTTCAACCCAAACGGTTCGATAAGTCATCAAGAGGCGGTCATTATGATCGTTCGTTTTTTGGGTTTGGATGAATCAGCCTCCACAACATCAAACATGGCGCTCAAAGTGGACTCATGGGCGCAAAACGGAATACAGCTGGCGCTGGAGAAGGGCTTGATCATCTCCAATGAAGAACCTGTCTCTGAAGGCTCAGAGTGGGGGAAGCAAACGGCTAGCAGAGAATGGTTAACGAGATTGGTTGTACGAGCAATCGGCAAAGAGGTTGAAGCAAAAAGTCTTGCCAGTGCAACCCCCTCCTTTAACGATGCTGCTGATATATCAAGCTGGGCGAACGGCTACGTGAATGTTGCAGCAAAATATAATGTCATTAGTGGTTTTCCGGACAATACATTTAAGCCAAAACAAACCGTTACAAGAGCGCAGCTGGCGTCTTTGCTGAATAACGCGGAATCCTTGGTGGGCATTAATTCTAACCGGGTCGTACGAGGCAATGTTACAGAAGTGACTAAGAGCAGCATTACCATTCTGGACAGCACAGGATCCAAAGCATCGTTTCAATTGGGCTCAGATACTGTCACTTATGGTAAGAGCGGACTTGGAGCAGCCATTCGTGTAGGGGATGCAGCTACAGTAATACATAACGGAAGCAGCGTACTATTCTTGGAAATCACTGGCGAAAGTGCCGCACCTGTGCAAACTCCTGGAACAAAGGGAGAATCTGGGGAAAAAGGAGATAAAGGAGAGAAGGGCGACAAAGGAGATATTGGTCCCCAAGGTGAAAAAGGAGAGAAAGGAGATCCAGGAAGCAGAGGATCAAGCGGCTCTTCAGGTATGCAGGGTGAACCCGGAGCGACTGGCCCGATGGGACCACAAGGGGAAAAGGGCGATGCGGGAGCGGCAGGCCCAGCAGGTCCACAGGGTGAGAAAGGTGACACGGGAGCGGCAGGCCCAGCAGGTCCGGAGGGTGCACAAGGTGATCCTGGAGCGACCGGCCCAGCAGGTCTGCAGGGCGCGAAGGGTGATCCGGGAGCAACAGGCCCAGTAGGTCTGCAAGGAGCGCAAGGTGATCCAGGAGCAACGGGCCCAGCAGGTCCGCAGGGAGCGAAGGGTGATCCGGGAGCAGCAGGCCCAGCAGGTCCGCAAGGTGATCCAGGAGCGACTGGTCCAGCAGGTCCACAGGGAGCGAAGGGTGATCCGGGAGCAGCAGGCCCAGCAGGTCCGCAAGGAGCGCAAGGTGATCCAGGAGCAACGGGCCCAGCAGGTCCACAAGGAGCGCAAGGTGATCCAGGAGCAACGGGCCCAGCAGGTCCGCAAGGAGCAAAGGGTGATCCGGGAGCAGGCTTAAACGGTTTAGTAGCCTTTAACCCTTTGGCAGCTTCATCATATTCTCTCTATCAAGTGGTAACCTACAATGGTAGCACTTATATGGTTAATACCGCGAATCCGACAGGTACACCAGGAGTTTCATCTGCTTATACGTTACTAGCTGCAGCGGGAGCATCGGGAACATCAGGAGGGGGAGCTATTATTCCTTTTGCATCCGGATTGCCTATAACCATGACAACGATCGCGGGTGGGCTAGTTGGAACGACTGGCTTGGTAGGATTTGGTTCTTCCGCTTCTGGCGTAGCCCCTGTAGGAAGAGCTATTGATCTAACAGGTGCAGGTGGTACACTATTAAACTTTGGATTCTCGGTTCCACGCGATGGAACGATTACATCGATGTCCGCCTATTTTAGCAATACTGCGGCTTTAAGTTTAATCGGATCGACGGTAACGATTACAGCGCAATTATATGAATCCAAAACACCCAATAATATGTTTACTCCCGTTCCTGGAGCTTCGGTAACACTGGCTCCATCTATGACAGGTATTCTGTCAATAGGGAGTATATCTTCAGGAATCACTACCGGCTTGAGTATTCCTGTAAAAGCTCAAACCCGATATATTATGGTCTTTTCTTCAACAGCTGCAGGCTTAACTCTTGTAAATACCGTTGCAGGTTACGCTAGTGCTGGAGTTAACATTAATTAATGAACAGATATGAGGAAGTAAAAGATCAAGCAACGAGGAGGGTTGTAATATTTTTATGAAGAAAACAACTCGAGTTCTAGTTTTGTGTATGATGCTGCAGCTATTCATCCCGCTCTTATTCACTAATCAGGCAAAAAGTAGCCCTATGGATGGAGGTATAACGGATACAATACCACCGAGCGCACCTACCTTAAGATTAATCGACAAGACATCGGATCAATTGGAGCTGGCATGGACGACAGCGACCGATAATATCGGTGTGGTGGAGTGTCAAGTTTACAAGGATGATGCCGTCGTAACTACGGTAACCTACTCGACCTATAGGACTTCGGTTCGAGGATTAATCTCAGGAACAACCTACAGTTTTACCGTTAAAGCGAAGGACGCTGCGGGAAATGTATCGGAACCGAGCAACGCCGTTACGGTGAACGGTAAAGCTGCGACTTTGGAGAGTCGTTCGACGATTTCAATGGGGAAATTCAATGCTTTTCACACGTTGGCAGTCAAAAGTGATCATACGGTATGGGCATGGGGAGACGGGAAGTTTATGTTGGATAAGCCTGAAGGATCAACGCTCACCCCAGTTCAGATACCAGATTTGAGTGATATAAGCTCTGTCTCAACCGGTCAGGATCATTCCTTGGCTCTCAAGCAGGATGGAACGGTATGGGCATGGGGAAATAATGCATCTGGTCAGTTGGGGGATGGAACTACCAAATCGAGGCTCGTCCCAGAGCCAATACATGGTTTAAGCGACATTATAGCGATTGAAGCGGGACAGCAGCATTCGCTGGCTTTAAAAAAGGATGGAACCGTATGGGCCTGGGGTTTAAACGCGTACGGTCAGATAGGTGATGGATCAACCAAGAATCGAGTGACGCCTGTTCAAGTTACGGGAGCAAACTCCATTACGTCCATCGCAGCAGGAGCCTTTCATAGTATGGCTGTAAAAAGCGATGGCACCGTGTTAGTATGGGGATTCAATGCTTACGGTCAATTGGGCGATGGAACGGCAACGAATCGGACTACACCCGTTCTCCTAAAAGGTTTAGACAATGTTGCTGCTTTATCGGGTGGACTGTATCATAGCCTGGCTCTTAAACAGGACGGTACGGTGTGGACTTGGGGGTATAACGGAGAAGGCGAGCCTGGGGATGGAACAACGACCAATCGTCTCGTTCCTGTACAAGTTGAGGGATTAAGCTCCGTAACCCAGGTATCGGCAGGGGGACTGCATAGTATGATCCTGAAGAGTGACGGGTCGGTATGGGTGTGGGGGTACAACGGATACGGCCAGCTAGGGGATGGGACTAAAGAGGCACGTACTCTTCCTACTAAAGTGACAACCAACACGGCTATAAGTTCCATATCCACTGGGTATATGAGCAGCAGTGCACTATCCCAGCAAGGATTTATTCTCTCCTGGGGCTTGAACGATTATGGTCAATTGGGTAATGGAACACAAATGGATGCTACAAGTCCGCTGGAGACAAGCACTTTATCTTCCGAGGAAACAAATAATACGCATTAGTTGAAATAGCAGAACCCCCGCATTCTTTATGAAGCGGGGGTTCCTTTATGATTAAAATCTTATTCCAGAGCAGAATGCTTCAAACATTGCTTGGAACACATCATCTTTCGCATAAATCGGCCAGACAATGATAAAAAAACCAACCCCAATCATAAAAAATTACATCCTCGATCCTAAGCTTGTACCCTACAATGGAACAATCATCATGAAGAGAGGAGCGATCCTTGCAGAACGCATTGTAAGCGGTTTCGTTGCTTCGAAGCTATTTCATCATTGATTTATCGAGGAAAGGGGTCAAACTGTAATGAATAGTTTTACACGTTTCAGGAAAGCAACAGCGCTGTTATTGACCGTATTGATGGTTTCCAGTTCCGGTGTATGGAATGTTCCTTCCGTATCAGCAAGCAGTTCATCCGGTGTTGACGTTTTGGATCCGGATTTTATAGCAAGTCATGGCGGTAATTTTGTCCATATCGATGCAGATCCCAACAGATCGCCATTTGATGTTTTCGGTGCAGCATTCGGGACGGATAACCCTGTAGAGGGTGCTACCAAAACGGTCAGACAAATCCTGCCGGAAGCGGCCAGGCATGTAGAAAATGTGTACGACACCGCGTTAGGGCAGGAAGTATTTAAAGTCGAAGTTAACGGAAATGATTGTTACACCTGTTATTTGCATGGAACAACTTACGATCCGGCAACCGGCCAATTTACCGGCGGCAATGACGATAGACAAAGAATTGAAATCAGACCGGGCGAAGAAAGCAGGAATCTGGTAGCGGTGGAGAATGAAATAACGGCTTTTCACTGGAAGCTCAAGATTGATAAGGATATACAGAAGCCCGATGGCTTTTTTCATATTTTCCAGTACAAGGCGTACAATTCCTTCGGTCTAGTCGGCAATAAATTGCCGCTTCATGATGTGGCGAATTATCCGAACTTCTCCAGTGCCGAGGACGGTAATCCAATATTAACGTTCACCATCTCATCGTCGGCTACTCAGAATCTGGAGTTTCGTTATGCGGACATCGGTACGGATGCCGGGCAAGAAACGCTTGCTAGCGTGCCGCTTAACTCCGTTAAGGACAAGTGGGTCGATATTACCGTCAAAGTTCTCAACTCCGAGTATGGCTGGGTGACCATGACCATGAAGGATGTAGCGACCGGCAAAGTGATCATGGAATATAACGATCCGAATCGGGTTATGGATATGTGGAGACGTCCTGAAATCAAGTACAATAACCAGACCTTTGAGGGGCCTTACCCTGCAGTGTCCAACATGATTAACCGTCCGAAATGGGGAATTTACCGTAAAGCGGACAAATCAAATCCGAACGTCAAGGATGCCAAAATATATCTTGCAGATATGACGGTGTCCAAGTCTGCGGTAGGCGTTTCTGCCGTTAACCTTGCTTATAATAAAAAGGCATATAATGTGGGGGCTGCAACAGGGAATGCGTTCCAATTAGCGAATGCTAAGGCTGAGAGATTGACCGATGGCGTACAGATAGATCCGGTGAAGTATACGAACACGACTGCCGTACCTCTTAACAATACCTCGGCCCTTGGCGACTTAAGCTGGATGGGTACCGAAAGCTCTAAAAAAGGGAATGTAATTATCGATTTAGGCAAGAAAATGGACTTTAACCAAGTGAAGCTTTTTGCCAAAACTTTGAGGCTAAAATATGTTAATGTTTCCATAACGAATGATACGGCTGACCATGACGCAGCGGCTTTGGAATCCATTCCGTTTACACCAGTAAATCCATTGTATAGCGATGGCGGCAAAGATTGGACTTATTTTAACGCTGCTAATGGTGGTGGAGACGATACGGCGGATAAACAATACGTCATCGACCTTGGAAAATCGTATTCGTCCAGATATGTAAAGTTTTATTTTGAAAATGGTTCTGGTTCCAATACAGTTGGTACTACCAATGGCGTTCCCACTGTTCAAATGACAGGTCCTCCGCGTTTAACGGAGCTTGAGATTTATAACGCACCACAAACGCCAAAAAATGTGAAGATTGACTATTCCGGCGGTTCCGAAGCGACAATTTCATGGGATCCGGCACCTGCCGATTATTTCACTATTTATGATGGCGGAAAACCACTTGTAGATAATGTTACATCCAATGTTTATAACCTGAAGAGTTTAGACCCAGGTGCGACTTACAACTTTTCTGTGAGAACAGCTTACACGGATCCGTATTCTTTTAAACCAATGCTTTCCGCAGAAAGTGCAGTTAAAGAATTGAAAACCGATGGGAATCCGATTATTCCAAATCCTCCGTCATCCGTGAATGTGACAGTCGCTTCGGATAAATCCATAAGCGCTTCCTGGGAGCCGGTACCTGACGCCCAGAGTTATAGGGTAGCGTTGGTAACCGATGTTTTCGAGAGAACTGTAGCAGATGAGTATAAGGATACATCCTTTACGATTAAAGATCTGTCTCCTGGCACTTCGTATAAAGTAAAGGTTTACTCTATAAGAAGAGGAACTCTGTCTACGGCGGCAGCAGAAGGACAAGCTACTACTACAGGTAAAAAGAACGCTTCCGATAATCTTTTATTCAATAAGGAAGTTCAGTACACAAGAGTTTGGAATGACGATACCAACAGCTTCGGAGCCAATAAGGCTCTTGACAATGATTTATCGGATGGTTCCCGCTGGGTTGCTCTCAAAGGCTCCACATCGGCATGGATGATGGTTGATATTGGGGAAGTGGCTCCCGTAAATGTGCTTGAATATTACAGTTATCAGAATAAGCTGAAAAAAGTTTCTTTCTATTATGCAACTGATGGCGAAGCATTTACGAATCCAAATAGTAACAAGTGGATCAAATTACTTACCCACGATCGTGTAGCTCAAGGCAAGTATGGAGATCCAGCTATTACAAAAATTGCCGAGAGTATTATACTTGATGCGCCTATTAATGCAAGATTTATTAAATTTACGGTCGATGAAGTGGATGGCGATATTAACATTAATGAAGTTAAGGCGTTTGGACCTGGGCCAATGACCTTTACTAAGAATTCGGCCTTAACTACTACTAGTAAAACAGATACCAGCGTTGATCTTAGTTGGGTCGGTTCCAATACGACTATGCCGGTTTCAAGCTATGAAGTTTATAATGGAAATAGTAAGCTAGCAACTGTAGCTGATAACGTTTATAACTATAAAGCTATCGGTCTCACGCCAAATACGGAGTATACATTCAAAGTTAAGGCTACAAGTAAGTCCGTTTCTAATGCAGTGTACTCAACATTAAATGGACTGACGCTTAAAGTCACTACATTGCCGGGCTCAGGTACAGATCCGGGCACGACAGATCCAGGCACGACAGATCCGGGCACGACAGATCCGGGCACGACAGATCCGGGCACAACAGATCCAGGCGTAATCGCCGCTCCAAGTGGACTGACAGCTGTTCCAAGAAATACTCAAGTCTATTTGTCTTGGAACACGGTCACCGGTGTGACTTATTATAACGTGAAGCGCAGTACGACGTCCGGTGGAGCCTATACTATGGCGGCATCGAATGTGACGACTAACGTGTACACAGATACCGGCTTGTTAAACGGAACGAAGTATTATTACGTTGTAACTGCCGTCAGTACTAAGGGAGAAAGTATTAATTCAAGTGAGGTATCGGCTATTCCGTATGCTTCCAGCAGCAGCAGACCAAGCAGCGGCGGTGGCGGAAATTCTTCAGCGGGCACTCCAATCGTGCAACCGTCAAAAGATGGTGCTCAATCTATGATTATTGAGCCGGTCATTGAGAAGGCGGCTGACGGTAGAACGGTTGCAAAGGTAGCTCTCGATGCAGCGACGCTAACCAAAGCAATCGAAGCTCTGACATCTAATGGTTCCGCAGGAGCCAAATTGACCGTCGAAGCGAAAAATGGAGACGCAGCAACAGCAAAATTCCAGCTTCCGGCGCAGCTATTGGCAGAAGCATTGTCCAAATTGCCTGCTTTGACCATATCTGTGAAGTATGGCGACATTACGTATGATCTGCCAATCAAAGCGGTTGATTTTGCTGGACTGGCCAAGTCACTGGGTGTTGATATGAAAGATTTGAGTATTACAATTACGATGGAAAAGGTTAATGACACGATTCTGGGAGCCATCAAGGATAGAGCCAAACAAGCTAGCTTGACACTCCTGTCGGGAGCCGTTGATTTCCAGGTTACCGTAGAGGGTAAAGGAAAGTCGGCTGCAGTGAATGATTTCGGACTTCATTATGTAACCAGAACAATGAATCTTGGCAAAACGGTGGATGCGAAGAAAGCGACGGCTGTACTATATAATCCATCGACTGGAGAGTTTAGTTTTGTACCTGCTGTCTTTACAGCTGCTGGCAGTTCCACTCAAGTGACGATTCAACGTCCAGGCAATAGCATTTATGCAGTAGTGGAGTCGGCCAAAACCTTTGGCGATATGAGCAATCATTGGGCTAAAGCTGATGTAGAGCTTCTTGCTTCCAAGCTTGTTGTTAAAGGAATGACCGATACGAGCTTCACACCGGATAATCGGATCACCCGTGCGGAGTTTGCAGCCATTCTAGTTCGCGGGCTTGGTCTTTCGGAGAACAATGCAGCCAAGTTCAACGATTTGAAGGCGAACGATTGGTATGCAGGTGTAGTTGGTGCGGCTGCAAAAGCAGGCCTAGTGGACGGTTTTGAGGATGGTACATTTAAACCGGACGCGAACGTGACCCGTGAGCAAATGGCGGTCATGGTAGCCAGAGCAATGAAGTTGGCTAATAAGCAATCGGCTGCCGACATCAAAGCTTTGGACAAATTCGCGGATCAAACATCCATCAGCGGATGGGCGAAGGATGCGACGGCACAGGCTCTGAACGCAGGCATTATTAACGGGATGACAGAGCGTACCTTCGTTCCGGCGGACAATGCAACAAGAGCCGAAGCTGCAGTTATGGTCAAACGCCTTCTGCAATATGCTCAGCTTATGAATTAACCAATGTAGCTCCAACACCTTTGCTTCCGTGCGGTAACGCATAGGGAGTAGAGGTGTTTTTATTTTTAACTTGACTTATATTCAAAGAAGAGATACCATGATTTAACATGTAAGTGATCACTTGCATATATAAAATAAGGAGGAGAGGTACATTAGTAAAGAGATGAGCAGCAGTGACAAATTGCTAACGGCAGTGATTGAGCTTGTTGCGGAAAAAGGCTACAATGGCGTCTCCACCAAAGAAATTGCAACCACAGCCGGCGTGAATGAAGTGACGCTGTTTCGACTTTTTGGCAGTAAGCAAAATCTTCTGGAGACAGCCTTTCACCGTTATCATTACAGTGAAGAAATGACGAAGCTGTTTCAAGAGAAGCTCGTGTGGGATTTGCATGCTGATCTGCTCCTGATTAGCCGCACCTATCATGAGGCGATGAACCGGAACCGCAAAATCATACAGATCGCCCTCAAAGAAGGGAGCGTTTTTTCGGAGTTTAGGGAGAAGGCAAACAAGCATCCTCAAAAACTAAAAGAACTGCTGGCGGCTTATTTACAGACCATGTTTGACAAAGGGAAATTGATTGAAGCGAATTGGGAATTGCAGGCTTTATCCTTTATGTGGATGAACTATGGTGCATTCATTAGCAATCTTCATTCGGATGGATCGAACTTTCCGTCTGCTCCCTTGAATGCATTCATAGAGGAAAGCGTACGTACTTTTGCTAGGGCATTAACTCCCTAGTATTATTTTTAGCCTATATGTAAGCAAGTGCTTGCATTCATTAACGATCACTGAGAGGAGAAATGAAAAATGGATTTGGACCTAAAGCGTCAAAAGGGAGAACAATTAATTCGAGTTCTAATGTTTACGGTTATGCTGTCATCGATGAGTGCTTTAATGTTTAATATTGTTTTGCCTGAAATGAGTTTGGAGTTTAATCTTTCGATTGCTCAAGTAAGCTGGATTTCATCCGCATATACTTTGATTTATGCCGTGGGGACCGTAACTTACGGGAAATTGGCCGACAAATATAAACTGAAGAATCTTATAACATTCGGGCTTGTGCTATTCGGAATCGGTTCTTTGATCGGTCTGACTTCTCAGAGTTTTGGGATGGCATTGGTAGGAAGATGCATTCAGTCCGCTGGTGCTGCGGCTATTCCCGCAACGGCCACGCTAATCCCTATAAGATATTTTACTCCGGAGCGACGAGGGCTGGCTTTGGGCATGACGGCTACAGGGTTAGCACTAGGAAGTGCCATAGGTCCGATCGTCTCCTCTATCATTGTAAGTTTTGCACATTGGAGATGGTTGTTTGCCGTTCCGCTGCTAATCTTGCTCACTCTTCCTTTGTACCGAAAGCACTTGGGAGATGAGCGGGGAACAGCAGGGAAATTCGATTGGATAGGCGGCTTCTCACTAGCGTTCACCGTGGCGTTACTGCTGATCAGTGTGACTATGGGAGGATGGTGGTTTGCTTTAGGCAGCTTGCTCGGTGCCCTATTGTTTATTGTACGAATTCGAACAGCAGCGGAACCGTTTGTTCAGCCAGCCTTGTTTCGCCATAAGCCGTATGCACTGGGAGTTGTGATGGCTTTTGTCATTAATGGAATCGGAATGTCCTTGTATTTTCTTAGTCCGCTGCTGCTGTCGCAAGTCCACCAGCTGTCACCTCATTGGATTGGCATGGCGATGGTTCCGGCTGCTATTGCATCGGCAATTTTGGGGCGCAAAGGGGGCAAGCTCGCAGATTCGCGAGGAAACGTATTTCTTTTCAATATGGCATCCGGCTTACTTATCGCTTGCTTTGCCTTGCTCGCCACCTTTTCTGGTGTCTCCCCATTAGGGGTATCGGTCATTTTAATTCTTGGAAACGTAGGACAGTCGTATATGATGATTACGATGTCCAATACCATGTCGAGAACACTGACTCCTAAGCAAATGGGGATTGGAATGGGAATGTTCTCAATGCTGAACTTTATTTCTCAAGCCATAGCGACAGGCGTATACAGCAGGATATTAGCGATACGCACTTCAGACTCATGGAATCCCTTTAATCTCAATTCAGAAGGCTCCATGTTCAGTAATATTTATCTGGTTCTCGCTGCTCTGCATGTCTTTATTCTGGTGGCTTACTATTTTCAATCGAGTGCGAGAAAATCCGGTGTTGAGATAAAAAGTCAAGCGTAATGGCGGGATTGCGCTCCTTATAAGGGTTCGCTAAGTCTTTTATAGACTTTGTGAGCCTCTTTTTTAATTTCTAACGCCTGTGAAGGAGTGCAAGAGATTTATGGGAAACTCAATATCAATGCCTAAAAATCTTAGACACTTAGTTGATTCGATAAAAATGTCAAATGGATTAACTTCTGTATTTATTGAAGTATTGGTAATTAGCGGCTCAATTCTTGCCGAAGCTGATCGAGAAAAAGAAATAGTAATATGGTTTGCTCAACAAGATCAATCAGTTGTAGGTAGTGGGACAGTCGGTTTTGATATTGACGATATACCGTGGACAATAGAAAATTTCGAAAGTGAGAAAGAGTTCATGATCAGAGCTATATCTAATGCAATAGCAGGGTTAGGTTGGGAACGATTAAGTTATGAACCACGTAAAGATTGGATTATTGAATGCTTAGAACAATTTAAGTTAATGATTAATGTTTTTGATGAAACTAATATTAATATAAATATATAAATAGTTACATAGAATGGTCTGAGATTGAAGAGGGTGATGATAATCCAACAATACCTTTCGGTTATCCAAAATGTCAGAAGCATAGCATTTACTTGTCATGTCATGGATGTATTCTTTGTAATAATGAAAGCTATTAAAAGATGCCTTTAAAGTAATTCAATGAGGATTTCGAGGAAGTTGGCTCAGGCAGACAACCTCTGCGAACCTAACCGCGTTGTGGCCGGTATGAAGCTGCCTTAAGGCTCTCGACTTAGTGAAATACAGCTCCCGAAGTGAAATTCCTATCTAACGCTTGTAAAACCGAAATTTAATAATATGGTATAATTTTAGTATTAATTTAAAGACGTTTGGAGGGATCAAACGCATGAAATGGCAAGAAGTGAGAAATATCTATCCTAATCAATTTGTGAAGTTCGAAATTATGGAATCAGAACTTCAGGAAGATCAAGAAATAGTCGAAGAGGTTGCAGTGATAGGCCCTATAAGGGATGAAGAAGCTACAAACGAATTGTTGAAAAGTAAGAATAACACAATTATTTATCATACATCTAAAGCTCAGGTTATCATTAAGATTCGTAACCGTAATGGACTAAGGAGAACTCATTAATGAAGTTTGAGTACCGTGACGGGTTATTATTTACATCAATTCAAATTAGCTATAAGGGAATGATGAAAACCATTGATAATATTGTAATTGATACTGGAGCAAGTCATACCTTACTATCGCAAGATGAAGTAGATGATATTGGGATTAGGGTGACAGCTGAAGATGAGATTGTAACGAGTTTTGGAATAGGAGGTAAAGAACACGCATTTATAAAGAAAATTGAATTGATTCAAGTAGGGGATTTTATTATGAAAGATGTTGCGATTGATTTTACTTCATTCCCTTATGAAGATATTAACGGATTACTTGGACTTGATATATTAATGAGTGCTAAATTCAATATTGACCTTAACAACCTAGAACTACGTCTGCAATAATATATTAATATTGCAGATTTTTTTTGTGTAAATTGGAGCAGAAAAAACTTTACATAACACAGCACAGCATTCCCACAGGGGGCGAAACAGTCCTCCGTCCGCGCCCTAGGCATTTCGGGGAAGTAGTATCAGGCAGACAACCTCGAGGCTAAGTTGCGGAGCCACCCGGTCGCTGCGCCACCTTAAGCCTCTCGGTTTCGTGAATATAAGAACGATATCCGCAAGAACCAAAATAAATTTTATATACTTAAAATTCTTAAGAATTGAGGATTCGCTCAATGAAGAAAAAATTATTGAGGTATTTTCCTTTTTTATACAAGTTGAGAGTACAGCAGCTTATATTGAAGAGACATCTTAGGAATCTAAATCCCAAAATAAAATATGCACAAAGTAGAAAGCCTGATGAGTTTGATTTTGTTTGTAAGAAGCACAAATCCGTTTTAAGAAGAGTCCTAGCTAATTCGGATCCAATATTACAAGAAAATAAAATAAAAAATCTAAAAATTGCTCTTGAACATATTGATGGGGTAGTTATAAATCCAGGAGAGACATTTTCTTTTTGGAAACTAATAGGTAAAACAACAAAAGGCAAGGGTTATATTGAAGGGTTAATGCTATCAAATGGAGAAGTTCGAACTGGTACGGGAGGTGGACTATGCCAATTAGCCAATATGCTATTTTGGCTGGCTCTTCATACACCACTTGAGATCAAGGAACGTCATCATCATAGTTTTGATATATTTCCTGATGATAGAAGAGTTATTCCTTTTGGAACAGGAACAAGTGTTTTTTATAATTATGTAGATTTGCAATTTTATAACCCAACAAACTTTAGTTTTCAATTTAATATATTTTTATCTGATGAATTTTTGGAAGGAACGATAATTTGTAACGAAGAATTGGAATTCAATTACAAAGTGGAAGAAAGAAATCATCAGTTTTATCAAAATGAGAATAGGTGGTACAGGGGAAATGAAATATGGAGGATGGAAATAAGCAAGTATGATAACAAACTTGTTAATGAGGAATTAGTAATGAAGAATAATTCGGAAGTTAAATACATGAAATCAAACGAATTAACTGAATCTGTGTAAGAAATTTAATCATGTTGGTTCCGTTGGGCCATTATCTAACACCGTATTCACGCTGCAGGGCATACGTTCCTTGGTCTGCCGAAGGCGTTACGGAGAAGTGGAATTAGGCAGACAACCCTGAAATGTCTATGTCCGTCGGACCCGGGGGGTACCCCTTAAGCCAATGAGGGTTCTTGAATCGCTACAACCAGGCAACTTCAATTAATACCGACATCGTAATCAGCTGATGCTTTGCTGCAGAAGGTTTAAGTTGATACCAAGAACTAGGAGACGTCGATTGAAACGACAAATTACAAAATTATGGAAGATCAGTATAACACTCCTTGTCCTTCTATTAGTGGCCGGAATGATATTCCCCACTTGGACACCTTCAATTAAAGGTGAACAAAGTATCAGCCTATTGGAGCAAGTCCAAATCAATGGCACCGGGCATGAAGTGATGATTAGGGGAAAGGATCGGCGTAATCCGATTATTATATTCGTGCATGGCGGTCCGGGCTGTTCGGAGATTCCATATGTGAGGCAGTACCAGCAATTGCTTGAGGAACATTTCACGATTATTCATTATGATCAACGGGGTAGCGGTAAATCGTATCATTTTTTTGAAGACTACTCGAATGTAACGACAGACCTGCTCGTGGCAGACTTGTTGGCTTTGACCGATTATGCTGCCAAGAAATTTGGACAAAAGAAAGTACTGCTGATCGGTCATTCGTTTGGAACCTACATTGGAATGAAGGCTGCGGCTCAAGCGCCTGAGCGGTTTACAGCTTATATTGGAATCGGACAGGTTTCCGATCAAGTACGGAGCGAGCTGGATGGTTGGGAATACACCATGGAGCAGGCCAAGTTGGCCGGCAGCGTAAATGATGTGAAACGGTTAGAGCAGCTGCATGCCTCGATAGCCAGAGGGGAGCAGTTAACTCCCCGTGACTTGGTTCGTAAATATGGTGGCGCCGCAAGGCTGATTGACGATAATATGGATTACTATAAAGGATTCCTACTGCACCCCGAGTATAATTTGCTGGATGTCGTTCGCTTTCTGAGAGGTGTTTCTGTTTCACAAAAACCACTGTTGGCAGAGGAAGCAGAGAACCCTATTGATCAAATCGTCAAAAGACTGGAAATTCCCTGCTATTTTGTTATGGGCAAATACGATTATATGACCTCAGCCAAAGTGGCACAACAATATTTGAACACGCTGGACGCTCCAAAGAAAGATTTTGTGCTTTTCGAAAAATCCGCTCATTATCCTCAATTTGAAGAGAAAGAGCAGTTCGCCGAATGGTTGAATCAAGCATGGAGCGAGCTTGCAATGTAACAATCGACTTTGTGTTGTTAAGAAGATGATTTAAGAGATCGACTCCAAAGGGTCACGATGAGTCCAATCAGCGTTACTACAGCGGCGACCCATGGTAGAGCTTGAAGCCCCAATGGGCTGTCGAGTACCATTCCGCCAAGCCAGGCACCCACTGCACCTCCCAAATTAAAAGCTCCAATGTTAAGTGTAGAAGCAAGGTTGGGAGCTGACTTTGCTTTTTCCAATACGCGCATCTGAAAGCCTGGGACTGTAGCAAACGCAGCGATACCCCAGACGAAAATCGTTATGGCTGCAGCTAACTTGTTATGAACGGTAAAGGTGAAGAGGCCATATATCATCAGGAGAATAACAAGGATTCCAACTAAGGAAGGCAGCAGCTTCCAGTCGGAGAGCTTGCCTCCAACAATATTGCCAATGGTTAAGCCTGCTCCGAATAGCAGAAGCAAGAGGGTTACCGAGTCTTGATGGAAGCCTGTGATATCGGTTAACATGGGTGAAATATAGGTGAAGATGACAAATACACCGCCAAAGCCGAAAACGGTCATTAACAAGGTAAGCAGTACTTGCGGCTGGCGGAGTACACTGATTTCCTTGCGGAAGCTGGGGATTTCATGGTTAGGCAGCTTGGGGACATAGACAGCTAATGCAATTAGTGAAATAGCTCCCAAAGAGGCTACGACCCAAAAGGCAGAGCGCCACCCATAATCATGACCGATGAAAGTGCCTAAGGGAACACCCAAAATATTAGCCAGTGTTACACCTATGAACATCATGGCTATTGCGCTGGCCTGTCTGTCCGGACTCACCAATCTAGCGGCGACGACGGATCCGACTCCGAACAGGGTGCCGTGCGTGAAGGATGAAAGAATGCGAGCGATAAGCAGCGTACTATAATTGGATGCATTCGCGCTAAGCACATTGGCAACAACGAATAATGACATTAGCAGGATGAGCAATATTTTTCTTGGCATGCGCACGGTAAGCACAGTGAGAAGCGGCCCGCCGATAGCAACGCCAAGCGCATATACGGACACCAGCATGCCGGCTTTACTGATGGAAACCCCGAGATCTGCCGCTACATCGGGAAGAATGCCCATTATGACGAATTCCGTTGTGCCAATGGCAAACGCACTGACCATAAGAATATATATGGCAATGGGAAACCTGGCCTTGGATTGCTCCTGATTGAATGTAATAGACTGGGCTTTCATGGTGCTTTCCCCTCTCTTCTCTCTTTGATTTTCTTGATGTAGTCGATTATGCTGGAGAGATAGAATCTTGAGAAGTACGCACTTTATTTCGCTTTAGTATCATTAAAGTAAGTTTTGTGAAGGGAGTAAGAGATTTGAGACCTACAGATTCTGATTATGCCGCTAATGTAACCTTGGGAATCATTGAAGGGAAATGGAAGCTGCTTCTTATATGCCATTTGCGAAATGGGAAGAAGCGGTTCAGTGAATTTACTCAATTGATTCCAGGCTTAACACAAAAAGTATTGACTTATCAGCTGCGGGAATTGGAATCTCATGGCTTGGTCAAACGTGAGATTTACCCGGAAATCCCCCCGAAAGTGGAATATTCCCTTACTGCTTATGGGGAAAGCTTGATTCCTCTATTGGATTTAATGAATCAATGGGGAGAAGAGCATAAGGTTCGTTTCGAACAAATTTGTTAAGGCAAAAGATATCTTCATAAAAAAATCCATAACCAGTTTGGTTACGGATTTTTTTCTTTACCTGTTTTTTCATGTGTCCTCTGAGCCTCAAATCCATCCAACAGAACATTAACTCCAAATGTAAATTCATTATCCCAATCGACAGCTGTGGTGTATGCCGCAAATCGGCCCAGATAGGGATAGAACTCTGGGGAGAGAGCTTGAAACTTCTCTGTGTAATTTTTCCCCATTTGATCTACATCCACATGCTCTATCTTCGCACGAGCGGCTAACCGGTTCTCTTCATCTATGAAACCGTAAATGTAACTTTTAAGCATAGAGGCAAGCCAAGGAATTTGTGATTCCTTGAACCCCGACTCGGCTAAGATTCGGAACAAAAATTCGATGTGCGATAGCCGGTTCGGACTAGCCGCGATCGTTGCACTCATGATTTGCACGGAGTCTTGATACAGATGCAGGACTCGGCGAAAATGAAGTGACCATTGCCGAAGCTGCTCCCGCCAATCCAATTGTTCGTCAGGAAATTCGACTTCTGAACTTATCTGTTCTGCCAATAAGTGAAGCAACTGCTCTTTATCCTTCACGTGATAGTAGAGTGATGCGGCTTTCACGCCAAGCGAATCCGCAATTTTGCGCATGCTGATCTGTTCCAAGCCTTCCTCTTGCAGCATACTCAAGACCGTACGGACGATCCGGGCACGGTCTAAAGGTGTATGAATATGTTCCATGTTTCCTGTTTGAATTTCCGTTTGAGACGGATAGGTTCTTCTTCGTGCCATTATTGCCCTCCAATGAATTATTGACAATTATACCATATAGTATTAATCTAACGGTGTTAAAATATAATCTAACGATGTTAGAATGACTCTTGAGGGAGATGATAGAATATGGAAAAAGCTTTAATACACGCGATAGTTCGAAATGTCGAAAATACATTTTCAAATTCGTGGAGAAAGGTCTATGAGGACAAGAAGGAGCAGTTGACGCAAATGTTCGAGGAGTATGGAGACCGTGCCTATGGCGTCTGTATTCAAGAGTTCATGATTCCGGTCTTGGAGCAGTTGAGAGCGGATGGATACAGCGCTAAAGCAGGGTTCAATCGCAAAGATTCCGTGGAAAACTGGGGGCCACCTGAAGAGAGGGAACGATGTGTCTGGTATGTCCTATATGACGATAACGGTACTTCAGTCGGTACGATGGTGCTGCAGGTATATCATTCGCATAGAACGTTCCATTTCCCGCGGGCACCGCGGCTATTTCCACTGGAGGTTACTGAAAGAGAACCCATTATTGAGACACTTTCCAAAGCGACTACTAGAGTAAGATGGGATCTTAAGGTGGAACGGCTGACTCCACCTTTTGAGCTGCAGGCCGGCGGGGAGATGTGGGAATATGCAACGGATGTGGCACTCGGGGATTGCTTGCAAGGTGGTGAAATGGAACACAGCGGATGGACATTGGATGAAGCCTTATCCCACTGGGGGCGCTACGGCTGGGAGCTAGTTTCCGTAATGCCTGCGGACGGACGAATCGTCGCCTTTTTCAAACGCAGGCGGCAATGATTGAAGATGCAGCATAGTGTTCACTGAGGTATCTCTTAGAGGATTGATTTCATTTATAAGAAAAATTGAAATCATTCCACAAAAACTTTTATAGACAAAAATCGACTAATCGCATTGACCCTGTAGATAGACTGCTGTAGCATAAGAGCAGAAGGAAAAACAGAGTAACCAACTTGGAATAATATTAATATGAAACGATGCGAGGTGGATGTTGTTGCAACTCAAAGTAACGAACAGTCCTTTTACGGAAGAGCAGGCCGAGCTGATCAATCGACTTTTGCCAACCTTGACTGAGGCACAGATCCAATGGTTGGGAGGATATTTAGCCTTTTATCGTCCTGGAAGCCAAGCTGCTCAAGTTGAAGCTCCAGTGCGTGCCAACGATACGATTGGGTCCACCCCACAGGTGCTGACCTTGGTTCCTGAGATTCAGACGCCCTGTGAGGCGACTATTCTTTACGGTTCTCAAACTGGTAACGCCCAGCGCTTGGCGGGCAGATTATCGGATAAGCTGAAGGAGCAGGGCTTTGCAGTGACTCTCTCAGCTATGAATCAATACAAAACGAACAATTTGAAAAAAGCCAGCTATTTGTTCGTACTTGCCAGTACTCATGGAGAAGGCGATCCGCCGGATAATGCCTTGACCTTCTATGAGTTTTTGTTCAGTAAAAGAGCGCCAAAGCTGGAGGGCGTTAAGTACTCCGTTCTTGCCCTTGGTGACACGTCCTATGAGTTTTTCTGCAAAACGGGACAAGATTTTGACAATCGGTTAGAGGAGCTCGGAGCTCAGCGTATAGCTGCTCGTATCGATTGCGATGTGGATTTCGAGGAGTCAGCAGCCTCTTGGATAGCGAGTGTTACCGACGCGGTAAGTGCATCTGCTCAAGCAGCGCCTGCTTCCTCCGGTTCAGTTGCAGTCCTCACAGCTTCCGCTTCGAGCGAAGATCAGTCGGAATATTCCCGTTCTAATCCGTTTCATGCTGAGGTACTTGATAATCTTAATTTGAACGGACGCGGTTCGGATCGTGAGACTCGCCATTTGGAGCTTTCGCTTGATGGTTCCGGGCTTACCTATGAACCAGGCGATTGTGTTGGCGTCTATCCGCAGAACGATCCATCCCTTGTGAATGCTATCGTGGACGCGATGAAGTGGAATCCGGAAGCGCTCGTTGCTGTAGGGAAAGCGGGCGAGACATCCTCTTTGAGGGATGCGCTGCTTCATCACTACGAGATTACCGTCCTGACTAAGCCGCTCATGGAGAAAGCAGTGGCATTTTCAGGTAACAGTAAACTGGCGGAGCTGGTAAAGCCAGATCATAAGCAGGATCTGAAGGAATACATGAGCGGAAGAGATTTGCTGGACCTGTTGAGTGATTTTGCTCCATGGACTTTAACTCCGGGAGATATCCCAGCATTGGCCCGCAAGCTGCCGCCTCGTCTTTACTCAATTGCAAGCAGCTACAACGCGCACCCGGATGAAGTTCATTTAACGATCAGAAAAGTACAGTATGAGGCTCATGGCAGGGAGCGCGGCGGTGTTTGCTCCGTACATGCTTCAGAACGTCTTCAACCGGGCGATACGCTTCCGATTTTTATACAGAAAAATCCGAACTTTAAACCACCTGTTAATCCGGATACTCCGGTTATTATGGTCGGACCTGGTACCGGCGTCGCGCCGTTCCGAGCTTTCCTGGAGGAGCGAGAAGAGCTTGGTGTAAACGGCAGATCGTGGCTGTTCTATGGAGACCGGCATTTTGTAACTGACTTCCTGTATCAGACTGATTGGCAGCGGATGTTGAAAGCTGGAGCATTGACGAATCTGGACGTGGCATTCTCCCGTGATACCGAGGACAAAGTATACGTTCAGCACAGAATGCTGGAGAATGCTTCCGAGCTGTATCAATGGCTGCAGGAAGGCGCTCATGTCTATGTATGCGGTGATGAGAAGCATATGGCCCATGATGTGCATAAGGCGCTGCTTACTATTATCGAGCAGCAAGGAGCCAAGAGTCCTGAAGAGGCTGCGGCTTATGTAGCCGAGCTGCAGGAGCAAGGCCGTTATCAACGCGATGTGTATTAAGTCGTTTAATGTTATAGATGATCGAATAGAAAGAATGGATGCACTGGGTGCATAGTAAAGGAGCTGACAGCAATGGCAGAAAAACTTAAAGTGGAGCCGATCGGCGGACCTCCAAGCGATGTGGAATTGCTGAAGGAAGAAAGTAATTACTTGCGCGGATCGTTAGTCAAGTCCCTCTCCAACCGGATTACAGGCGGATTGCCTGAACTGGATAACCGACTGCTCAAATTCCATGGCAGCTATATGCAGGATGACCGTGATTTGCGCAATGAGCGTGAGAAACAGAAGCTTGAGCCATCCTTTCAGTTCATGCTTCGCGTCGTGACACCTGGTGGTGTATCTACCCCGGAACAATGGCTCGTCATGGACGAATTGGCTGAGAAATACGGAAGCGGAAGCATCCGTGTTACAACCCGTCAAGCGTTTCAGCTGCACGGGGTACTTAAATGGAATTTGAAGCAAACGATCCGAGATATTAACGACGCGCTGCTGACAACATTGGCTGCATGTGGTGATGTTAGCCGTAACGTCATGTGTAACCCGAACCCTTATCAATCCGAGGTGCACAGTGAGGTTTACCGTTGGTCCCAGCAGTTAACGACTCACCTGGCTCCTCGTACACCAGCGTATCATGAGATTTGGCTGGATGGAGAGAAGGTCGTCGACAGTCTTGAACAAAACGGTGAGCAAACGGAAGTTGAGCCGATCTATGGTCCTGTTTATTTGCCGCGGAAGTTCAAAATCGGTATAGCCGTTCCTCCTTCTAATGATGTGGATGTGTATTCACAGGATCTCGGCTTTATTGCTATTGTAGAAAACGGCAAACTCATTGGCTTTAACGTAAGTGTCGGCGGCGGCATGGGCATGACGCATGGCGATACCCAAACATATCCTCAGCTGGCAAGAGTCATCGGCTTCTGTACGCCGGATCGTATCCTTGATGTTGCGGAGAAGACGGTAACGATTCAGCGCGATTACGGCAATCGATCTGTTCGTAAGTATGCGCGCTTCAAGTACACGATCGATCGTCACGGTCTGGAATGGTTTGTGGATGAATTGCACGATCGTTTGGGCTGGAAGCTGGAGCCTGCGCGCGAGTTCCAATTCGAGCATACGGGCGACCGTTATGGTTGGGTAAAGGGCAAAGATGGCAAATGGAACTTAACGCTGTATGTTCAGAGCGGACGAATTGTAGATTCCGAGAACTACAAGCTCAAAACGGCTTTGCGTGAAATTGCCAAAATTCATACGGGAGACTTCCGTCTTACCGCTAACCAGAACTTGATGATAGCGAACATCGCAAGCCAGAAGAAAGCGAAGATCGTCGCGCTGCTTAAAGAGTACGGCATCATTGAAGGTGAGGAGCTGTCTGCCCTTCGCCGAAGCGCACTTTCTTGTGTTGCTCTGCCGACTTGCGGACTGGCGATGGCAGAGGCAGAACGCTATTTGCCAACGTTGGTTGAGAGGCTGGAGCCTATCCTGGAGGAAGTTGGCCTACGCGATGAAGAAATCAACATTCGAATGACAGGCTGCCCGAATGGCTGTGCGCGCCCTGCTCTGGGTGAGATTGCATTCATCGGGAAATCCCCGGGCAAGTACAATATGTACATGGGCGCAGGCTTCTCCGGAGACCGTTTAAGCAAGCTGTATCGTGAGAACATCGGAGAAGAGGAAATTATCGACGTGCTGAAGCCGATGATTCAGCATTTCGCATCCGATCGCAATCAGGGTGAGCATTTTGGAGACTTCGTCATTCGTACCGGTTATGTGAAAGCCGTAACATCCGGTCTGGATTTCCACAGCTAAACCGCTATTATTCTTATACAAGAACAAGCGCTGATTTTTTCAGCGCTTGTTTGCTTGTTGAGAAACCTGTTTCTTCGAGAATTTTACTATATAGGTAGGTGGGGGATGCCTCGGAGGAGTGATAGCATCCGCCTTTGTTCTTGGGAAATCCCCGCTAAAAAGCGAAAAAAAATTAAAAATTTCCCAAGAACAACAGCGGCCGGAGGGGCATACCCCATCGGAGTATTATTAGCAATATTTCAAGTTTTATGGGTTTCTCATCAATCCGAAGCGCTGACTTAAATCAGCGTTTCTTTGCTTCCAGACCAATCCGGTTGACAAGAGGCTTGCTCCTCTTTAAGATTGTTTTATGATGATCGAACAAATACAAGCTGATGATGAGAAGCGGGCACGGATTTTCAAAGCCCTGGCGGAGAAGAAGCGCATTGAAATTGTCCGTTATCTTCATGCGGAGCCGACGCGGAACAGCTGCGGAGAAATCGGTAAAGCGATGGGAATGGACAAATCGAATGTCACTTATCATTTGAAAATTATGAATGAGGCGGAATTGATCCGTGTCGTCCGTGACGGACAAAATAAAAAAATTTCTTTAATCGAGGATATGTTTCAGACGTATTTACCCGGTTTCTTGGGGAGCCTATAGGTGCCAAGAAGCTTTCTTTTTAGTGATATAGTTTGAAAGTTTTAAAACTATATAATTCGTGTCTCGATTCGCTCATTGGATGGTCCGATGATTATTATTTCCAAGGAAGAGAGTGATTTATGATGATGAATCAAATGATTTTACTTAAAAACCGTCCGCACGGTTGGCCAGATAAGGACACATTTGAAGTGAAAGATGCACCTGTTGGTAAGCCGGAAGAAGGGCAGGTCGTCGTGCGTTCGATTTACTTGTCGGTTGACCCATATATGCGGGGAAGAATGAACGATACCAAGTCCTATGTGCCACCCTATAAACTCGGAGAAGCTATAAGCGGAGGTGTTGTGGGGGAAGTCGTCGAATCCCGTTCGGAGCTGTTCCGCGTTGGGGATAAGGTGCTCGGCATGCTTGGATGGCAGCTATACAACGTTGTGGATGCGAAGACGCTGCGCAAAATTGATGGTGAGTCAGCACCATTATCCGCTTATCTGAGCGTAATCGGTTTGACAGGCTTAACAGCCTACTTTGGCCTCATGGATATCGGACGTCCAAAAGCCGGGGAAACGGTTGTTGTATCCGGGGCGGCTGGGGCAGTCGGAATGATCGTAGGCCAGATCGCCAAAATTCATGGCGCGAGAGTCGTCGGGATTGCAGGTTCAGATGATAAGACACAGTTCCTGACGAAGGAGCTGGGCTTTGATGCCGCTGTGAATTACAAAACGGCTGACCTAAAGCTAGCACTTGAGCAGGCCTGCCCGCAGGGGGTCGACGTTTATTTCGATAATGTCGGTGGAGACATATCGGATGCCGTTATGAGCTTGCTGAACGATCATGCGAGAATTCCACTTTGCGGAGCTATCTCGTCCTATAACATGGAGGAAGGCAGTGATGTTGGCCCACGGATCTTGACCAAGCTGATTAAGACTCGGTCCATGATAAAAGGCTTTGTGCTTGGAGATTACGCTGACCGTTTGCAAGAAGGTATGGAGCACCTGAAGCAATGGCTGTCTGAAGGCAAGTTAAAATATGAGGAAACGGTTATGGAAGGGTTCGACCGAGTTCCTGAAGCTTTCGTAGAGCTATTTAAAGGCAAAAATATAGGAAAAATGCTGGTCAAGGTAAGTCCAACGGAATAATTCGCTTTCTGCTTCAATTCATAGCAATGCCCGAATTCTTTGGTGAACAAAGGTTCGGGCATTTTTATATTGGAGCTAAATGAGAAGTGCTTCATCATGATTTTCTATACGGATTTTGGCGAATCATTTGAATGAAATGAGCTGCGGCAACCGACAGAGGCTCATTTTTACGAGTACAGACAGCAATGGTATTTTGCAGGTGGATTCCTTCCACATAGACCCGACACAGCTCGCCGCGCTCTACATATTTTTGCACTACGAGGGAAGATACGAAGTTAGCGCCGTACCCCGCAATGACCGCAGTAATAGCTTCATGCAACCCATTGAACTGTAAATGGATCCTTGGAGCCGAAGTGCTGTAGGTCCGGCATAGGGCCAACAACCGTTCTCGTGTCGAGCTTCCCTCTTCCCGCATGACAAAAGGCTCCTTCATCATATCGGTTAAAGAAACGTGCTGGTTCGCGTACCGGTGGCTGGGCGCAACGACAAACCATAGCTCATCATGAAACAGCTCCTCTGTCTGAACTGTATCCGGATACTCTTCCGGCAAGCCTCCATAAATCGCTAAATCAGCCTCTACATTCAAAAGCTGCTTTAAGGCATCACTTGAATTGGTTGTCGTTATGGTCATTTCCACTTGTTCATATTGCTGCTTAAATTTCGCGATCCAGGTAGGCAGCAGAACATGAGCAGGAAGGTACGTCGCGGCGATTCGAATATGTCCGTTAGTGCCGTTATGGTAATCGTGGGCGAATTGTTCAATCTGCTGTTCCACTGCAAAAAGTCTTTTTGCGAGCTGCTCCATTTTTTCGCCGGCATCGGTTAAGGTGATCCCTCTGCCTTGAGGCTTGAAAAGAGAGAAGGACAATTCCTTCTCGAATTTTTTTATTTGGGCTGTAATGGCGGGTTGGCTGATGTTGAGTATTTCGGAGGCGCGTGTCACACTTCGTGTAGAGGCAATTACATGAAATAATCGCAATGCGTGCAGATTCATGGAGAAGGGCTCCTTCTATTTATATATTAAATATATAGTTACATATAAAACATATATTTTTAATATGATTATAATTCATCTACAATAAAAACAGAAGGGCAGATTGAAAATAAGGAGCCGTGATCCGTATGAACCCATCGAACACCTGGAACCAAGTTGACCAGTATATGCAGGAGCAATTGATCCCTAATGATCCAGTTTTGGAAGAAGCATTAGCCAACAATCAAAAGGCAGGGCTACCTGCATACGACGTATCGCCCTCCCAAGGGAAATTGTTGAATCTGTTCATTCAGATGCGAGGCGCACAGCGAATTTTGGAAATCGGTACATTGGGCGGATACAGTACCATTTGGATGGCGAGAGCATTACCGTCAGACGGACATTTAGTCACTATCGAAGTAGATCCGCATCATGCGGAAGTCGCTAGAACCAATCTAGCGCTTGCTCAGATTGACCATAAGGTAGAGCTGAGGGTAGGAGACGCTTTGGAACAATTATCCCGAATGGATGAAGAACATACAGCGCCATTTGATCTCATATTTATTGATGCCGATAAGCCGAACAATCCACATTATTTAAAATGGGCGCTTCGCTTCTCACGTCCTGGAACGATCATTATTGGAGATAATGTCGTGCGTGATGGAGAAGTTATTAATGAAAATAGCGCTGATCCCCGTGTAATCGGAGTAAGAAAGTTTTTTGAACTGCTGTCAGAGGAGCCGCGAATTACGGCCACAGCCATTCAGACTGTAAGCAGTAAAGGGTATGACGGATTCGTTATTGGGATTGTTAGTTAAGTGTTGACTCTCCTCTTAGGGGAGGCTTTAGACTGAATTCAGAAGGAGGTGAAACCAATGCTTTACACCGTCAAAGAGGTATCGACCTTGTCCAAAGTCACGATCAAAACGCTGCATCATTACCACAGGATCGGTCTCCTTTTGCCTAGTGAAATTAGTGAAGCGGGCTACAGGTTGTATGGGATGGGAGAGCTCGAGCGGCTTCAGCACATTTTGTTTTATAGGGAGCTGGAATTTCCTCTGGAGAGCATCAAAGAACTTCTGGAGGGGGAGACGGAGAGGGCAGCGATTTTGGCCCAACAGGAAGAACTTCTTCTGGCCCGAAGGCAGCGGCTTGAAACCATTCTTCTAACGTTAAGGAACACTATAGCAAGCAATATGAAGGGAGAAAAGATGAACAGTCAAGATTTATTCAAAGGCTTTGAAAGTGAGGATGCTTGGAAAGAGGCGATGAGCGAGCAAAATCAACACCTGAAGCAAACCTACAATGTGGATCTTCTTGAGGATGCTCCAGTGGACGTTCAAAAGATGAATGAGCAGGCGGCAGAAGCCGCAGCATTCATGAATGAGGTGGCTCAAGCCTTGAGAGATGGCTTGAAGCATAGCGATGAGAAAATGAAGCAGCTGCTGCAGGATCACCTGGCGTTTATGAACGAGCATGGTCATCAGATATCCTACGCAGACTTTGCCGCACAAACCCGGTTCTTTCTCCAGGACGATTTCCATCTTCGCATGCTGGAGGGACAGCAAATAGGATTGGCGTATTATCTCGCAGCAGCGGCAGAGTCGCTGGCAGCAGACGATAAGCAATAAGACATTCTGAACACCCCAATTCTTCAATTGGGGTGTTTTTTGCATATAACTTATGCAGCGAGCTTCTGTTCAGCTCTCCCTGCATACAGCGTCATTCCAAGTCCCACTGCATATATAGCAGCACCGAATCCATAAGCGGCACTGTAGTTTCCTGCGAGGTCGACTATCCAGCCGGAGAGTCCCGGACCTAGCATTTGGCCGATGGCGTAGAAGACAGAAATAAATCCGATGGCAGTAGCAACGACACGCGGCGTTACCTGCTGCGCTGCTTTAAGCTGTATCAGCGTTATCAGTCCGCCGATGCTGGAGCCCCAGAGCATAGATGAGATTATGAATCCCGGCACGCTCGGCGATACAATAGGAACTAGATCTCCTGCAACCGCGCATCCCCAAGCAAGCACGAACATGCGTGGCACCCCGAATCTGTCAGATAAGGTGCCCCAAACAGGGCCTCCGACAATGCTGAATATGCCTGCTACCGAGTAGACGAGTCCTGCTGTCCGGTCGGATAATCCTTGGACCAGCATGAAGCCGGTCTGGTACAAATTCGGAATAAGATAGGCGAGCCCGATCAAAAAGTAGAGCCAGGCGACCTTCATGAGCCCTTTGTTTTTAAGCCAAGCCGGTTTGTCCTTGTCGCTGCTGCCACTGGTGCGTGATTGAGGATTTCTTAAGATGATAAGTGCGGTTAGAATCACTACAAGTGATAGTACTCCGAAGCACAGCCAGACCGCACGCCATTTCCAGTCGGCAAACTGACCGATCAGGAAGGGAACCAGGATGCCGCTTAGCAGCATGCCGATTCCTGCACCGCTGAGCAGGATGCCGAGTACGGTTCCTTTTCGCTCGGGGAAGCTGCCCAGCATTATGGACATAAGAGGCGTGAAAACCAGCGCGCTCCCAGCACCGGAGAGAAACATAAAGGGCGCTAACGACACAAAGGAGGAGGCCCATGTGAGGCCGAACATACTTACGATAACCGAACTTCCGCCGATAAGCAGGACGGATTTTCCGCCCCAACGTACAGCCAGCAAGCCCGACAAGCCGACAGTAACCAAATACCCCAGGAACATAATTGTACCGAGCATTCCTCCCTGAGACACAGACAAACCAAGATCCTTCTCCATATAAGGCAGGATGAGGCCGTACGCCATTCGGGCAAATCCGGTTGTCGTGACAATAAGCAACATGCCGATGAGAACAAAAGGCAAGAAGCGGGGTGAAGAGGTATTTTGAAGAGGTTGGTTCATAGGTCCAGCTCCGTTCTATTTGAAAGTAATATGCACTGAAGTCATAGTACTCTGGACATCCTTTCTACCTCTACCCCTAGACGGAGTTCGACTGCTGTTTGCGGGAATAAATGGATTCATCCATCATTTCATTGTCTATTCATGATAGGATACCGGAACGTTGACGCAATAAGGCTCCGGGATTGACTCCGTACTGCTTACGGAACGCTTCTGCAAAATGACTTGGATTGGAGTAGCCGATGGCGAAGGCTGCTTCACTCACATTGAGTCGTCCCTCTTGAAGGAGCAGCCACGCCCGTTCCAGCCGCTTCTCACGCAAATAGCCAAAGACGGTATTGCCGTACATTTCCTTGAATCCGACCTTTAGCTTAAAATCATTCAATCCGACAAGCCTTGAGAGCTGGAGAAGTGAAGGGGGCTCTTCCATTCGCTCAGTGATGATAGTGCGGGCCATCTCGATTCGAGCTTGCTCATCCTTGGTGAGCATCGGTGAGCTTTCCTTCACATCCAGCAGGAAGGAACGAAAGGCAAGCAGCAGCAGTTCCAGCATGCGGCATTCCAGCTCAATCCGGTGAACCTCTCCTGTCTGTAATCCGTCGATGAGCCGCTGCAATATAATGGCAGCCCCGGGATCGACTTTTTCCTGGAATATTCGATACGTCTTGGACCCGAGCAGTTTGTTGAAGTCTATCGTCCTGCCTCCAGCTGTATCGGTCAAGAAATGGTGAAATGCGGCCACGGACATTCCTATACCTAGCATTTTAACAGGCAGCCCGGCATCGAACTCCAGTTGGGCCGATTCCGCATTAATGAGCTGCAAGCTCCATTGACCTGGCATGATCTGCTGCCTTGGATTGGACAAGCTTGTTGTTCTTGAACCTTGTAGACAATAACCTAGCTCCACCATCGGCTTGAGCGACTTCAGTTCTACTGTTTTTCCCTCTGTTAGATGGAAATCGGATAGAACGAGCTCCATATCCGGTCTCGGCTGAAGCCGTTGGAGCATGCCTGCTCCTGCCGAGGGCTGCAGTTGTATCCTCTGAGAAGAGGCTTCATGCTGCGTGTGCGGCTCCAACTGGGTGAAGAAATGGTTGAAATTATAATGAATAGCAGCGGCATGCATGCAATCTCACCTCCGACATATGCATAGTCATATTAAATGATAATCATTCTCATTATACATAGCTGCTGTACTTCTATCATTAATTATTTGGGGTGGAAAAAATGATTAAGAGCTGAATACTTGCATGTTTCGCTCATTATCTGTTAGAATACTGAATAAACGTTCAGTATTATTTGTCGTGATGGACCAAATGATTATCCATGAAATTGGAGTGGAAGAGTATGAACAAGAAACAGTTGCAGAGCGAATTAACCAAAAAACGAATAGCAGATGCCGCGAGGGTATTGTTTATACAAAAGGGTTATAAGGCGACCTCCATTGAAGATATCGTTGAGGTGACTGGGAGCAGTAAAGGGAATATTTATTATCATTTTAAAAGCAAGGAAGGCTTGTTCCTGTATTTGGTAGAGGAATGGGACCATGATTGGGAGCAGCAATGGCTTGAAAAAGAGTCCAAATATCATACCACAATAGATAAATTATACGGAATTGCAGAGCAGATGGTGCTTGATGATTTGAATCATCCTCTGACCAAAGCGGCAGATGAATTTTTCAATAATGAAGAGAAGACCAGTGACGTAGAGGAACGGCTTGCGGAGATGGTCGTAAGACACTTGAAATTCTACGAGAAATTCATTCGTGAAGGTATGGAGAAAGGGGAATTCAAGCAAGATAATGTTGAAAGTCTTGCTGTTATCTTGGAGGGATTGTTTTTCGGACTGAGTCAGATGTCACGCAAATTGAGTATGAAAGAAGCGCTCGAACTGTATCAGTTAGCAGTAAAAGTATTCCTGTCAGGCATCGCCACACGACCAAGCTGATTCATGCTCGATAGCTATTTCAAGTCATCTTGATGCTTTACAGAAGCCTAACCGCATAAAAGGTATTTTAGGAGAAGTCCTCTTTTTTGGAATAATACAAAACGAACGTTCAGTATAATTATATAAGCATAAATATTTGGAGGCACATTATTATGGCATTACTTTTTAGAAATAGGGGCGCAGTTCTTCTCTTGATGGTCAACATTTTTCTGGTTTTTACAGGCATCGGACTTGTTATCCCAATTATGCCCACTTATATGGCGGAGCTTCATATTAACGGCAGCGTTGTCGGTTTGTTAGTTGCTGCTTTTTCATTAACTCAGCTATTATTTTCACCCATAGCGGGTCGTTTATCCGACTCACTCGGAAGAAAAAAGATTATTGTTGCCGGAATGATTATTTTCGCCCTCTCGGAGTGGATGTTCGGGGTCGTGAGTTCACCGCTGTTTCTCTTTGTTTCCAGAATGTTGGGAGGAATTGGGGCGGCTCTCATCATGCCGGCCATTATGGCGTACACCGCCGATGTCACTACGATGAAAGAAAGAGCTAGGGGAATGGGATTTATCAATGCCGCCATTACGACAGGGTTTATTATCGGCCCGGGTATCGGAGGCTTTCTTGCGGCGTATGGCACGCGAGTACCTTTCTACGCAGCGGCCGTAGCGGGAGTCATTGCCGCTGTTATTACGATTATTTTACTTCCTGAATCATTAGCGGCGGAGAAGAGGACAGCTTCAAGCTCCGAACCAGAGATCAAACAAAGTCTATTGTCGCAGCTGAAAAATTCATTCCGCGAGCCTTACTTTTTGAGCTTGATTATCGTCTTTGTGATGTCCTTCGGACTGGCTAATTATGAGACCATATTTGGATTGTTTGTCGATCATAAATTCGGATTTACTCCAAAAGATATAGCATTTATCATTACATTCGGCTCCATTGCAGGAGCTGTAGTGCAGCTCACTATTTTTGGCTGGATTCTTAACCGCTTTGGAGAGAAACGAGTCATCTCTGTCTGTTTGGTCATAGCTGGGGTATTTGTTTTATTGACGCTCTTCGTAAGCCGTTATTGGATGATCCTTCTGGTGACATTTATAGTGTTCTTGGCGACGGATATTTTGCGGCCGGCTGTCAGCACACAGATGTCCAAGATGGCTCAAGATCAGCAAGGATATGTAGCGGGTCTGAATTCAGCATACACCAGCTTGGGAAATATTGTAGGTCCTGTCGTGGCCGGATTTCTGTTTGATATAAACATTCAATACCCGTACGTATCGGCGGCCCTTGTATTGCTGGTGTGTTTTGTCCTATCCTTGGTAGCTAGAGGTAAAAAACGGGCTTTTGCCTAAGGGCGAACTTCACGATAAAAAATACGGGTGCTTCGTTCCTTCGTGTCACCCCTCAACTACCTGGAAAGATTCTTGCAGAAACAGTTTCTACTTGGTATGAGCGCCCTACGATAACGTAGCGGCGCTTTTTTGTGCTGTTTGAGAATTATGCTCAGCAGATTTCTGTGTATAGCAAGGGGCTTCCCAAAAAAGAATAGGAATGGCATCAGCGCTTCACGTTACTTTTGGGCGCCTTGTTAGCTCCTCCTTCAAACATTGCAGAAATAAGCTGCCCGTGGATGAATGATATTCTTTCTTATGATTTTGCAAAATCCCGACCTGGATTAAAGGGTCCTTCATGCTCACCTGTAGGGGTACGACATCAGGCGGCAGCCGAAGGGAGGAGAGGACGGCTCCGACTGACGGGATTTGTTGTACAAAGGAAGGGATGGCGGATAGTTGGCTCACGGAGTACAGGAACGGCGTACCGGAATAACCGGCGAATTCTTTTAATAAACGCATATGATACAAGCAAGTTTTGCCCCCGACAATGAGTGGGTACTCATACAGCTGTTCCATGGATATGGCAGACTTGCCCGCAAAGACGTGGTGCTTGGAAACAATGAATTGAATTTTCTCGTTATATAAGGGTTCGAAATGAAGCGAAGGCATGTCATGCGGCTCCCCGGTAATGGCGAAATCCAAAGTGCTTTGCAATAATGCATGGGCAAGCGTGTCCGTATTTCCAACCACAAAATGACATTCGATATTAGGCTTCAAGCTGCGAAAATACTCAAGAACAGCCGGAAGCAGCTCAGCCGTCATCGTTTCTAATACGCCGATGTTCAGCGTTCCGATTTCTTCTTTTTGCAGTGATTTGGCTTGCTCCAATACATAATTCCAATGCTGAATCAGCTTATCGACTTCTTCCGCGTACACTTTGCCCGAAGGCGTTAACTCTGCGTCCCATCCTCGTTTGAACAGCTTGATCCCAAGCTCTTTCTCTAGTCTCTGCACCTGATTGGTCACAGTAGACTGCGCGTAATTTAATTTGGCGGCTGCTTTGGAAAAGGTACCTTCTTGAATGATGGTACGAAAAGTCGTTAGCTCTTTTAAATCCATGCCGGTCATCTCCATCTAATAAAATGAATAATTTTATGATTTAATTCAATTATACAGATGAAGATTGGAGGTGTACAATTTAGTTAAGTCATTGAGGAGGGATGCAGGATGCCGTTCATACGAGTCAATTATTTGGAGAATCAATACGAGGAGAAGGAATTGCCTATCATTAGCAAGAGCATTATGAGGGCTTTGATAGAGCATTTCAATGTCCCGGAACAAGATTATTTCCAAGTATTTCACGCACACAAGCAAAGTGAATTTTACTACAGCCCCCATTATTTGAACGTGGATAGAACGGAGAAGCTGCTTTACATTCAAATTACGTTGGCATCAGGAAGAAGCAGGGATCAGAAAAAAGCGTTCTACCAAAGGTTAGCCGAGCTGTTGTCCACGGAGTGCCGGATTAGAGAAGAAGATGTATTTGCTGTGCTGGTGGAAACCGAGCTGGAGGACTGGACCTTTGGGAAAGGCATTGCGCAAATGATTTTGTAAGCACAATAACAATATGCCTAATGAGGTGAGTGAAACATGAAGCATAGGAGGATCACGTCGAATGCGAGAGAAACTATGGGAGAATGGGCTCCGGCGTTTGTTCAATATTCGGAAGAGGTGCTGTTCGGCGATGTATGGAGGAGGGAGGAGCTATCGCTTCGAGATCGAAGTCTTGTCACGGTAGCTGCATTGGTTGCCGGTGAGCATACGAATCAACTGCCCTATCATCTGAACCTTGCCAAAGAAAACGGACTGACGGAGGATGAACTCATAGAGGCTGTAACGCATCTGGCCTTCTATGTCGGGTGGCCGAAAGCAGCGTCAGCTATTCAAGTGGCTAAACAGGTATTTGAAAAGGAATGTTAAAATAGGAACATAGTATTTATCCGATACGTTTGGTTTTCTTGCGTAACAGTCGAAAGAAGACCATCCCTAACCTGCCGAGGCAGACTAAGGGTGGTCTTTGATTTGAAGCGGCTCAGCTGCTTCTTAAATATTGTTGTTATAGTTATATCCCCATCCATTGCCGATGTAAGGCTGCTGCTGAGGGAAATCATATCTTTGTTGGTACTGCGGCATGCTGGAATTCGGCTGGTTAGGGAAGGCTTGGTTCGGGTTAGCCTGATTCGGATAAACCGGTTTCGAGGCGTTTGGCTTGGCTGCCTTCTGACTTGTACCTTGGACTTCATATTTATTGCAATCCTTGGGTGGACCGATGAAGACCGTTTGGGTAATGGGTGCTAGCGTATCCTTAACCTTTGCTTCATCTAAGCAATAGGCGCGAGCCCATATATTCGCAGGCGTTAAGCGCAGCAGATCGGAGCCACCTATAAATTCCGGAATCGGAGCATCGAATATGGCTAATAAATGAGTATTGTCGACCGAAGCGACTTCATAATGCCACCATCCTTGAGGCACATTAGCCACTTGGCCCGGCTGAATGGGGAAATTAAGCAGTTCCTTCGTAAACGGATTAATCAAGGAAACAACAGCGGCTCCGGTTATGCAGTAGACTAATTCGGAAGCATTTTGATGAAGATGAGGCTCAACGATGTTCCCGGTGCTAAGAAAAATATCCAGCAGAGATACATTCCCTAATGTATTCAGCTGATTAATGGAGAGGGCGTTAATATAGTTGTTGGCATCTTTTTTGAAAAACAGATTGTTGCTCAAATCGTAAGTAAAAGTTACCGACGGAGAAGTGTAATCCATGTATGAAACGGCCACTTAATTCCCTACTTTCAATTGATTTTAGGCATTTGCCCCTATGGGGTACTGTATGCAGTACTTTACCTAAACGTTCGCCTATAGGAGGCGGAAATCCAGATCCGTTTATTGACAAAGCGATTCGAATGCCCTATAATAACCATTAATTTCAATAATCAAATGTTACGATTAGAAATAGTAGAATTGAAATGACCTTTCAGAGAGCCGTTGGTAGGTGCGAAGCGGCAGTGTCCTTCATTTCGAACTCGTCTATGAACAGCTGCCTGAACATTGTAGGGTATGCCGGAGTTCCACCGTTACAGGGATAGATGGTGATGGCCATCGAAGGAGCTCATTTCTTATGAAATGAATTAGAGTGGTACCGCGGGTTCAACCTCGTCTCTATACGTAGAGACGGGGTTTTTTTGTTGGTTAAATTCCGGGTTTAACCAACCTCGCTTCATATATATATATATTTACATTTTGAATTTCACTTAGGAGGAAATGAAGATGAACCGTAAAATTATTGTATTGGACACTACACTGCGCGACGGAGAGCAAGTTCCTGGTGCCAAATTAAATATGCATCAAAAGATCGAGATCGCTCAGCAATTAAAGCGGCTTAATGTAGATATTATTGAAGCGGGCTTCCCGGCTTCTTCCCAGGGAGATTTTCAAGCGGTAGAGGAAATTGCCCGTACGGTAGGGGACAGCGTATCAATCACCGCGCTTGCCCGGGCCGTACGAAGCGATATCGACGCTGTATATGAGAGCATTAAAGCGGCGCAAAATCCGCTCATCCATATCGTTCTAGGGACCTCGAATATCCATGTGGAGAAGAAGTTTAACCGTTCCAAGGAAGCGGTTATGGAAATGGGCGTGGAAGCAGTCAAATATGCCAAGACACTGCTGCCTTACGTCCAGTACTCGACGGAGGACGCATCGAGATCGGATTTTGAATATTTGTGGAAAACGATCGAATCCGTTGTTAAAGCGGGAGCAACGATGATCAACGTTCCGGATACCGTAGGCTTTGCCGTTCCTGATGAGTTCGGCGATCTGATCCGCAGAATCAACGACCGTTTGAAAAACTTGAACGATAAAGTTATTCTCAGCGTTCATTGTCATAACGATTTGGGGCTGGCAACGGCCAACACACTCAGTGCGATCAAGAACGGAGCGGACAAAATCGAGTGTACCATTAACGGCTTGGGAGAACGTGCAGGCAACGCCTCGCTGGAAGAAGTCGTGATGGGCTTAAAAGTAAGGCAGAGTTCTTTCCATGCTTATACCGATATTCAGACCAAAGAGCTTCTGAGAACATCCAGATTGGTGACTCATTTGACAGGATTGGATGTACAGGTGAACAAAGCGATCACCGGCGAGAACGCCTTTGCGCATTCTTCTGGTATCCATCAGGATGGTCTGTTGAAGGATAAGCAGGTTTATGAAATTATGTCCCCAGAGGATGTAGGTGCTGAAAGCATGGAGCTGATTCTTACGGCCCGTTCCGGTCGTCATGCTTTCAAGAATGCAGTAGAAAAGATGGGCTTCGACACAAGCGATACGGAGGATTTTGAGCAGCTGTTCCAAAAATTCCTTACCTTGGCTGATGCCAAAAAAGAAGTGTATGACCATGATGTGTTTTACTTGGTTACAAATCACCGTACGGTTAGCGAAACCGAAAAGCAGCTGTATGAGCTCGAATCGTTCCAGGTTGTCACGAATGATCTGTACCCTACAGCAACGGTCAAATTGAAAAAAGGCTCCGAAATTCTGAAAGGCAGTGAAGTAGGCGATGGCCCGATTGATGCCTTATACAGCGTTATTAAAGCTTTGGTAGGAATGGACGTTCAGTTAAAGGATTATAAAATTAACAGCCTGTCGAGAGGGAAGGAAGCTATTGGCCGCGTCAATATCCGTATCCAATACGAAGGTAAAACGTATTCCGGGCGCGCAATGGATACCGATATTATAAAAGCCAGCGCCAATGCGTTTCTGAATGCCGTTAACGGTGCCTTGCTGGATGATATGGCGAGAGAGTAAATCCCTCTTGCCTGTATGCGGGACCCGGGCTTTCCGAGGTCCCCATCATGAGGAACTATGGTGCGAAGAAACAATGAACGGAGGGAATAAGGAGATGGATGCGTTAAAGGAAAGCGCTCAGCGGGTGCAAAACCTACTATCGGAGTGGGGTTATAAGAATCAAGTCGTGGAATTGCCTGACAGTGCTCGAACCGCTCAGGAAGCCGCGGACGCCATAGGATGCGAGGTTGCGCAAATAGCGAAGTCGATCATTTTTCGTCTTAAGAGCTCCGATGAGCCGCTTCTGGTTGTTGCCAGCGGAGTGAATCGAGTTAATGAAAAGCACATTGCTAACCTTCTAAATGACAAGCTTGGCAAAGCGGACGCAGATTTTGTTCGTGAACGTACAGGTTTTGTCATTGGCGGAGTTGCCCCGATCGGGCACGCAGACAACTTAATGACTTTTATAGATGAGGACCTTTTTCAATACAAGACATTATGGGCCGCGGCAGGACATCCTAAGGCGGTCTTTGAGTTGACACCCGATGAATTGGTTACAATGACCGGTGGGCAAGTGATTCAAGTTAAATAAAATCCATTAGGGAGAGGGTTACACGTTGACGCTGCAGCAGTTGAAATATGTGATTGAGGTTGCCAACCGGGGCTCCATGAATGAAGCGGCCAAGCGCCTGTTTATATCCCAGCCGAGCCTGTCCAACGCCATAAAGGATCTGGAGGAAGAGCTCTGCATAACCATTTTTGAGAGAACTAACAAGGGAATCTCCCTTTCCAAGGAAGGGGCCGAGTTTCTAGGATATGCCCGGCAAGTTATTGAGCAGGCGGAGCTGCTGGAGGGCCGATATTTGAATGCGAAGCCGTCGCCGCAGCATTTTTCAGTTTCAACCCAGCATTATGCTTTTGCGGTCAACGCGTTTGTTAACCTCGTTCGGGAATACGGTCATGATGAATACGAATTGGCGCTTCGTGAAACCAAGACGCATGAAATTATCCAGGATGTCAAAAGCCAACGCAGCGAAATAGGCATTCTCTATCTCAACGAATTCAATTCCAATGTGATAAACCGTCTGCTGAAGGACGCAAATTTGCAATTTACAGCCTTATTTATGGCGAAACCGCATATTTTTATAAGCGTCAATAATCCTCTCGCCAAGCAGTCCGTAGTCACGATAGATCAGCTGCAGGACTATCCTTACCTGTCCTTCGAGCAGGGAGAATACAACTCGTTTCATTTCTCTGAGGAGATTTTAAGTACACTGTCCCATCCCAAAAGCATTCGCGTCAATGATAGAGCAACATTGTTTAATTTATTGATAGGCTTGAACGGCTATACGATATCTACTGGGGTGCTGAGTGCGGATTTAAACGGGAACGAGATCATTCCTGTCCCCCTGGATTGTGACGAAACGATTCATGTCGGGTGGATATGCCATAAGAATGCTGCGCTTTCAAAGCTCGCTCTGGCTTATATAGAAGCACTTCATCAGGCCATTAAGGGCTCATAGCATCAGATATAGCTTGAAGCTATATCTGGCTGCTTTTATTACAGAAATCGCGGACGAGATTTGGAAATAAAAACAGCGAAGGCGTGGAGCTCTCCGCTGGGATAAGGTTGAGGAACTAGGTTTTTCGGGGAATTTGCTATATAAGCAAGTGGGGTGTGCCTCGGAAGAGCGATAGCGTCCGCCTTTGAAATCCGTGGATATACCGCTAATTTCAATTCAGAATCACGAGTTTCAACAGCGGCTGGAGGGGCATACCCCACTGGAGTATACTAGCAACATTACAAGTTGTTCTGGTTTCTCAACATAAAAAGCGGAGGCATGAAGCCCTCCGCTTTTTATTTAATTTTCGTCCGCGAACAAGGATACCTTCTCGAACCCGGCATCCGAAATCCGGATCAAGCCCGTATCAGAGATATGCAGCGTCGGGATAACCACTAACGCAAGCAGCGATAAAGTCATGAACGCATAGTTCATTGTGCAGCCAGCCTTCACCAGCGCATGGTTGATATCAATAGATTGCTTGACGACAGTCTCATAGGGCTCCGTCGACATTAACCCCGCCAGTCGAAGCGGCAGCTCAACGATATCGTTCTGGTTCGTTGCAACCGCGATACCGCCCTGCATGCCAATAACGGAATTGGCGGCTTTGGCCATTAACACATCGTCATTGCCGATAATCAGCACATTATGGCTGTCGTGAGCTACGGTCATAGCAATGGCTGCCGGCTGATCGAAGCCAACGTTGCCTACGATGCCGATGGCGGAACCGCCGGTTTTGCCATGGCGCTCGAACAAGGCCATCTTACACAGTGTGCTCTCTGGATTGATTTGCAGTTTGCTGTCCTTAACCGGGACATCGACGAATATTTCTTCTGTCTCCACATGGTTTTCCCGAACGACTGCCACTCGTGTCTTGATGGAGCCCGACGAAACCGGAGTTTTGATTATGAAGTCAGAAGGAGTCAGCTCCTTCGCAATCTTAACGGAATTCACCGCGTATGCGGGGTAGTCGAACGGGGTCAGTTTAACCGTCATGGCACCGTTCTCAGCGACTACTTCGCCTCGGGCGATCGTCATTACGACATTAACGTCAGCCAAATTCCCGTCGAGCAGGATGATATCAGCAATCGTGCCCGGCGTAACCGAGCCGACATCTCTTGCAACACCGAATCGCTCTGCCGTATTCAAAGTCGCCATTTGGAAAGCCGTAACCGGCTTAACTCCTTGTTGAATGGCATGTCTTACAATGAAATTCATATGTCCTTCTTCTTTTAAGGAGCTGCAAATGCGGTCGTCGGACACAAGGAGCATCCGGCGCGAATCAATTCCAAGCTCCGTATGCGCCTTAATGGTCGCCGCGACATCATGCCACGCCGATCCGCGGCGCATCTTGGCATACATGCCAAGTCTAACACGCTCTATAACGTCTTCTTTCGTGACGCTCTCATGGCATCCGGATACACCAGCAGCCGCATAGGCCGCAAGCCGAGAATCGTTGGAAGGCCAGGTGTAGTGGCCGTCGACGACTTTGCCGGCACGCAGCGTCGCTTGGATTTCACCAATCATCTTCGGATCGCCATATACGACACCCGGGAAGTTCATGACCTCTCCAAGAGCAATCATATCCGGCCCCCAGCTTAGCGCCTCCGCCACTTCCTCCGGTCCGAACACGGCTCCGGACGTTTCAAAGTCCGGGGTAGTCGAAGGTACGCACGAGGCTACTTGCATATAAGCCGCCATGGGCGTTTGTCTTGCTTCATCCAGCATAATACGGAGGCCAGGCAGGCCCAGGACGTTCGATATTTCGTGCGCATCGAAGAAGCCGCCGGTTGTTCCTAATGGAAGTACCCCATTGGCAAACTCCGTTACGGATAACAAGCTGCTCTCAATATGGCAGTGCCCGTCCAACAAGCCAGGGGCAATATATTTGCCTTCCGCCTCTATAACCTTCGTTGTCTCTCCGATCATTCCCTCGACGTATGGACCTACATAGGCAATACGGGTGCCGATCACGGCTACACACATGTTGGACAATATTTCGCCCGATACGACGTTAACCAGACTACCGTTACGGATGAACAGAGTCGCCTTTTTTTCTCCTCTGGAGAAAGCAACCAGGTCAGGGATGCAATCTGCCAGCTGAGGTCTTGCAAATTTAACTGCTGCTTCGGTCATTACAATTCTCCACCTCACCAATAACATTTACGTTATATTTTACACGTCTCATCAAAAATAAACTAGTTTCACCTTCGACTTACCTGATAAAATGCTCAAACCTTTAGGAAAAGGACAAGAATGAGGGAGTGACCTTTTGTTTTGAGAGAATATCGATAAGTACAGGGGATGACTGTTGATTTTAAGGAAAGAGCACCCTGCCTTCAGGAAGCAGGGATGGTAAAATAATGAGGAGCAAAATCAACGCCAGGGAGAACACCTCCGGGATAGATCCCAATTCATTCATAAGGAAGTGACGACTCAAGACTGGCGAGAGGTGTTCACCCTGACCCAAGGGAGGACATATCCATGATATTGAAGCTTCAGGCAGAATTACGCACTAAATCAAACGGATCCGCGATACGTAAATTACGGCAAGAGAATAAAGTTCCTGCAGTTGTGTACGGCAAGATGACAGAGCCCGTCTCCATTGCATTAGAAGAAAAGTCATTGCAGATGGCGCTTCGTAATCCTAATGCGCTTATAGAGCTTGAGGCTCCTGTCTTCAAAAAGCTAGTCGTCATTCATGCGGTGGATAGGGACCCGATTCATCACGGTATTCTGGCCGTTGACCTTCATCAAATTAATTTGAATGAACGTATTAAGGTTCATGTCCGCATTGAACCGATTCCTGACCCTGATGGAAAGATGATTCCTTATCAGATGTTCCTGCATGAAATCCATATCGACTGCCTTCCGGATCAAATTCCGGAATCCATCGCCCTAGATTTGACACCAGTGCGTGAAGGGAAAGCGATTTTCGTCAAGGATCTTCATATCCCCGAAGGCGTCCATGTCCTTACACGTTCTGACGAAGTCATTGCAGCTCCATTCCATACTATGTATGAACCGGAAATTGCGACCGAACCTCTGGTTGAAGCGGCGGAATAACGGAAGGGACAAGTCACTTCCTTTTTTGAATAGAATAAGCAATAGCTCCAAGCCAGCTTGGCGGAATGCTTCTTTGTTCCTCTAGGTTGGCTTCTTCATGCTTAATGACCATAGGATGTTGAGGAGTCCGGGATTGCTAAGCTGGCTTCCGAAGTGCGGCGTTACATAGAAAAAAACCGCAGTCCCATAGGGGTGCGGGTTTTATTTTAAACTAGTACAAACAGCTACGAGTTATGATGACCAAGAGAATGAAAAGAACCAAAATAACACCAATGCTAGTGAATGCTCCACCTAAACCGCAACTTGCTCCACCTGCGAGTCCACCCATTTTGTCAAGTCTCCCTTCAATTGTTTCGAATTGAGCCTTTGTTAAGAGCCCCGAAATTAAGTTATGCTATGAGCTCACTCATGGTATAGACGTTTGACCCTACATGATAAATATCTCTGCAGTTATTTTGTCAGCCGGCTCTACGGCGTATAGATGTCGTTCATTTTACAAATCCTTATAAGGAAACTTATAGGAGGTGAATTCGATGTCGCAACAAAACCAACAGCAAAATGCTCAGCAGGACTCCCAGCAGCAATTCGGCCAAGGAGATTCTCAAGAGCAGCTTCAGCAAGCGGTTCAGCATGCCGCTGAGCAAGCGGATCAAATTGCCGAACAAACGAAGCAAATAACGCAAGAGGTTCAAATTCAACAAATTCAACAACAAATACAACAATCGTCCGAGCAGCTTCAGCAAGCCGAGCAGGCTCTGCAGCAGCAATCGCAGGGCTCCGATAATCAAGGGCAGGGTCAACAAGAAGATCAGCAGCAATAAAAAATCAGCTTTATGAATATTTAGTTTGTTTAAGGGCATGATAATATCGACGGTGAAAAGAGAGGTGTGGTTCCGTTGAGCGATCAACGAGATATACCAGGGAAGTTGTTGGAATCTAGATAGAAGCGAGGGGATGTGCCGCAGAGACGTTATTGTAGTACCCCATACTGCATTATGTTTAAGTGGTAAGACCTAAGGTTCAAAAAGAGGTTCAAGACAGTAGTACCAAAAAATCAATTCACCGTTGAAAAGGGCCCGCGAGGGTCCTTTTTCTATTCTTAGACTGCAGTGAAATGGGATTTCAGTGTTTTATATAATGTAAGCGCTATAATTCCCCTTCAATATTCCATATACATATGGGATTTATCCATGGTTTCGCTTGATAGATGGGGAGTAAAATAGTATTTATGTACTGCACTTCATTGCTCAAGGAGGATTGAAAATATGAGAAGTCATTGAAGGACAAGCTCGGCACGGCCGAAGTTAAGGTTACCACGCAGAGGATTGGAAGTTTCGTTTACACATTGACCCGCTGGCTCTAACGCCACAATACTAACTCGTTTGTTTTGTTGCCTTAACAGGTGCTCAGGTTTGACCTCGCTAACGAACATTGTTTTATTCACCCTGCTTGCTTTTGAAAAGCTCAATTGATGAAATCACTTCTCCTTCCAGCATACCTGAAGTCTCTGTAAAGAGATTCAATGAGTTTGAGCATCTTAAGCCCTTATATTTTCTCCTTTGATCATTTGGCGGAGCCGCTGCTTTGTCCATAAACCCATGCATTGTATCTTACTATTTCAATTGAATAGGTTAAGGAGTTTATGCAATCTTTTTACCGACTCATAAAGGAGGCTTTTAAAGATGCTTAGGCAGCACGCTCTCAACAGAGTATTAACCTTAATACTTATATTTGCTCTTGTATTTTCTCTTTTTAACTTATCCTTTATTCCTACATCGACAGTTCATGCAGCGCCAGGGGACAGCACGGGCTTATTGGATGTACAAGTGAACAAGCCTGTCAATGCTGTCGTTAATCTTAACAATGCCACTATTGATATCTCTTTACCTTACGGCGCCTTGTACCAAGCGCTGAATCTAACAATAGATCCTGGAGCAAGTGCCGCACTTTACAGAAGTGACGAAAAAACGGCTATCCCTTTTAATTTCAACAAAAACGACGCCAAACTGGACCAGTTTTCAACAGGCGGACCAACGAATTATTATTTGGTTCTTACAGATAAAAATAATAGCGATAACAAAAAAAATATACCATCACGGTAACCGTAGATAGCAGTATTCCAAACATAGCCGGTTCTATGGGGCCTAACGACAAGTATTTGCCTCTCAACATTCATGGGGGAGAAAATGCTTGGGATGTTATGGGCGCATCAAAAATCGGGAATGGCACTACTACCGGTTCTGTTGAAGGCCCGGGGGCTGCCTCATCTTACAGTGGGAAAGCATGGAATGAATCCTTCTATGATCGTACCGGCGATTACCCTGCGGCTTCCACCGTTCCAGAATCATGGCTGGGAGATAACATGTATTTGCAGACCATTGGTAAAAATGATGTGAATGCGCTTACGAAGTATGGCATTGAAAATATTCCGGGTACCGAGAAGCTGAACTCTGATATTTTGCGTTATCACGAGTTTTTACCTTTTGTTACTCCAGACGGCGTGAGCCGGGACGACGGGGATCGCGGGGCAGTGGGAAGCGACCGTCAAAGACTGGAGATTAAGAGCAACACGGCGGCATCCAATATCGACGCCAATAGTGTGGGCGGAGATATTATGACTCACCACTGGAGACTTATGCTTCCTTCGGAAACGTTAAAGTTCCAGCAGGACGTCACGAATTATAAAGCGGGGGATTTTATTAATCCACATCGGTTTTGGCATATTTTTCAATTGAAAGCGATTAATGGGGATGAAGCCGGTCAGCCGATAACAACCCTTACGCTTGTTTCCAGCGGTGGCAAAGGACAGCTTGAATTCAGAAATAATCCGGACGGTACTCAGGCAGACAGAATCAAGCCGTTGTTCACGATTCCATTCGATAAGGTTGCTGACCGCTGGCTTGATTTTGAGGTCACCATTTTATCAGCCGATAAAGGCTATGTGTATGGCAAGCTGGTTGACCTGGAGTCCAATGAGGTGCTGTATGAAGGCGGTATGACCGCAGAAACATTGCGGCGTCCGGAGGAGAAGAATCCGACTACCGGCAGAGTCGAAAGAGGCGATCAGCCTATGGTAGCCGGTCAGCAAAACCGTTCCAAATGGGGCCTGTACCGCGGATTGTATAATGGTGCCGGGGATGCAGCCTACGCGGATGAATTCCAAGCTGCTACTATGTATTTGGCCGACGTACACTTGATCAAAAGAGACAGCAGCAGCTATATTTTCCCCAATGGATGGGATCCAAAGGCACAGCCTAAGGATATTGTAGCGTGGGCAAGACCGTCAGCCATTACAACCACCAAAGGGACAGCATTTCCTAATTTGGGACTGCCTTCGCAGCTCGATGTTACCTTGAGCACTGGAAAGATTGAGAAGGTGAATGTTACATGGAAATCTGATGGGTACGACCCTAATGGCACGGGGACCAGTAAGATTTATGGAACTTTTAACGGTACTGGCGTTACGAATACCAAGAACATTCAGCCGTATGTTGAAGTGAATCTTACAAGCGGTTATAAAAACTGGGCGGTAACACCCGCTGCGGAATTAAAGGTTGTCTCTCAGAGCAGCGGTACCAAGAACAACTTTATTGATGACAAATCAGACACCTCCTGGCAAGCACATAGTTCTTTGGGAGCTTCAGCCGCAAATGATTTTCAATACTGGGCTGCTATCAAACTGGAAAAGAAAATAGATGTCAGCAAAGTCCAAATTGAATGGAGCAGCAATAGTAACTTATTAAAAAATTACCAAGTTTACTATACCAATGATGCTGCCGCCTATACAGAGCTTGTTGAGGGTGGTACCCTTTCAGCAAGTTCTAGCGCAACGAAAAAAACCGCTTGAAACTGCACATGGAGGCTCATGGATTCCAATCTCTGAACTTGGGCAATCGACACCTCCTTCTCCTAGCAATAACAGAAAAATCGATACGCCTTTGAACGCACCGGTTTCAGCTCAATATTTAATGCTTGTATCCGATGTGACTTTAAAAGAAGGAGCCGGCGGAATAAAAAGTAATGTATTCAGAGCTTTCGGAGAACCTTCGGACACTTCGGTTGTTATTCCCACTAGTTCTGTCAACCTGCTGGACAAGACGCGTTTTACTCCGCAAGCAGGGGTGAATCTCAAGGTAAGCTCGGAATCTTCGGATCATCCGGGAACGGACGCTTTGAAATCGGGCGGCAGCGGCTATTGGCGTAATTCCAGCTCTAAAGTGTATAAGAGTGACTATTCGCCATCTTCCCTTGCTTTGACGCTTGATTTAGGCAAGCCTAAGACGATTGATAAGCTGTATCTTGAAATGCCTAACAACATCTCAAATATCCAAAGTAATGCGACGAGATTTGAGGTGTACTACTCCAATGATCCTAAAGCTTGGGCAAGTACACCAACGGCTTCCGATGCCGCGAACAATTACGACTGGAAGGCAAATGGGTGGACATTGGCCGGCGGTACGGAAACGGAAGGCTTATGGTCTTATGTAACATACAATGGACAACAATGGGGCTATGATACCAAGACATTCCTATATCCGTTTACAGCCCAGTACGTGATGGTAAATACGATCTTGGCTGGCTCTCGCAGCAAGTCTACAGACAGCGATTCGATGATGGGTTTATCTGCCTTGGCCATTTACGGCAAAGACCCAGTAGCTAATGCCACGGCTATAGTGCCTGCCAAGGGTACTTACAGCACGTGGGATCAAGCTGCGCTAGTCTCAACAACGATAAGTCTTGCAAGCGGCCAATCGTTGGCGAGTATCACTAGAGGTGGTACTGCGCTTGTTAAAGATACGGACTATACGATATCAGGGAATACGGTCACATTTGCAGCTCCATACCTTGCCAAGCTGCCTCTCGGCACCAATGAATTTACTTTTCGTTTCAATAGCGGCTCACCCTCCATCTTTGCATTGGATGTAACGGCCCGCGGTTACGGTGAGAATGACAAGACCATTAAGATGAATGCAATTGAAGGCGTATCTCCTTATAATGTCTTGGGAGGCGCAATGGGGACCGATGAACCGGTAGAAGGTGTGACCAAGAGAATCAGAGATGCTTACCATGCATTTTACGGCGACCAGCCTCGGGCGACTGCGGCCGACGATCATATTATGAGCGTGTGGGACGAGACGCTGAAAAAAAATGTGTTCAGAATTTTTGAATATGGTAGAGGCGTAAATAATGAATTTGCGGATAAGGTCCGCGACGGCGAGTACGGTCATAAAGGTGTTTTTGATCCGAGTGTAGGCTATGTTGTTTACGGTGCAGCGATCAACGACAGGCAAAGGGTTGAAATTCGCCCAAGTGAAGATTCAACAAGCGATTTTACAGCGTATAAGGGTGACATTGTTTCCTACAATTGGCTCTGGAATATTCCGGATGGAAATCAGTGGAATCAGTCAGGCTTCAGGCATATCTTCCAGTTGAAGGCTACGAATGCACAAGCGACTGATACATTACCGGGCGGCAACACCAGCGATGAGAACGGCGCTTATATCCTTGCTATGTCGATTACCGGAACGAGCAGCAGGGATTTAATAGTGAATCATAACCGATACGACGGCGATAAACCCCTCCTGAGAATTCCGTTAAAAGATATTGGCAGCCACTGGATTAAGGTGGAGCTTAACGCACTGATTTCGGACAGCGGATGGCTCACTATTAAGATTACAGATACGGTGACCGGCAAAGTGTATACGTTTGACAGCCCGGACGTGTACCAAGTGTTTTCAAATCAAGGCGGATCCGATGGCGTGAAGGACTTGTGGAGAAGACCTCAGAGAGGCAGCAATTTTGAGACCGAGTATCCAGCTACGTTTGACCAGTATTTGCGTCCGAAGTGGGGGATTTACCGCAGCTCTAATGGCGGCAACAACTCAGCTTTTGACGTTCAGCTTCAAGTAGCCGATATTACCATAAGCAAGGTGGCATCCGGTATTTCTTCTGTCAACCTTGCGTTGAATAAAAAAGCATACAATGTGGGTCCGGTAACCGGCAACTCGATTCAAAAGCAATCTGCTGCAGCCGACGAGTATGGTAGTGCCAACAAACTGACCAATGGCGTACTGCAAGACCCGACCAAATGGAATGTAACCAATGTGACCAGTCTGGATCAAATCGGAAACTATTCATGGTTAGGTACCGACGGAAGTCGAAAAGGAAGTTTCGTTATAGACCTTGGCCAAGCCATGGATTTTAGCCAAATTAGACTGTTTGCCAAATCGACCCGATTAAAAGGTGCGACCGTGTATGTCTCGGATGATACCGCTGACCACACAAAGGCTGCCGAATTTGACGCCATGGCATTCAAACAAGTAGATAAAAAGACCGCTGAAGGCTACACGTACATTACAGGCAATAATGGCGGTACGGATACGGATGATAGCTCGTACCCAGTCGATCTAGGTAAGACCTATCATTCTAGATATATCAAAGTTACGGTGGAGAACGCATCAGGTGGCAATGCGGGCACAGACCTTACAGGGCCTCCACGCCTGACACAGGTTCAAGTGTTTAATGCTCCTACTCCTCCACAGAATCTAATGCTGAATACAAGTGGCTCAGCTAAAGATCTGAAGTGGGATTCTAATCCTTTGAGCGAAGGCTTTACAGTCTATGATGGTGCAACGGTACTAGCTGAGCTGCCAAAAGACGCAACAAGCTATACTTTACCGGGCAGTACAACGGATGTATCCAAAATCGCTGTAAGAACAAAGGGAATGGACACGTATTCCCGCAAATTTATGATCTCGGCACCCGCTTTCCCGACAAATTCGCAAGTGCTTCCAGTCATTCTAGGTATTAATCCGGAAAATATTACGACCAAAGCCGGAACTGCACCGGTAATGCCAACAGTGGTTACCGCGGTGTACAGCGACAACACGACCCGCCAGTTGGGCGTAACATGGGATAGCATCGATGCATCGAAGTATGCAGTGGCAGGCAGCTTTACCGTACAAGGAACGGTAACCAGTACGACCTATAAGGCGTTGGCGAATGTTACCGTTACGGCAGTGGAAGTCCCAGTGCCTGTCATCGTAAGCATCACGCCAGTAAGCGTGACGACCAAAACAGGAACGGCACCAATAATGCCATCTGTGGTTACAGCGGTGTACAACGACAACACGACCCGCCAGTTGGGCGTAACATGGGATAATATCGATGCATCGAAGTATGCAGCGGCAGGCAGCTTCACAGTCCAAGGAAGCGTTGCAGGTACTTCCATTAAAGCGTCCGCAGCGGTTACGGTTACGGCAGTGGAAGTCCCAGTGCCTGTTATTGTAAGCATCACGCCAGTAAGCGTGACGACCAAAGCAGGAACCGCACCAGTAATGCCATCTGTGGTCACAGCGGTGTACAACGACAACACGACCTTCCAGTTGGGCGTAACATGGGATAATATCGATGCATCGAAGTATGCAGCTGCGGGCAGCTTCACAGTCCAAGGAAGCGTTGCAGGTACTTCCATCAAAGCGTCCGCAACGGTTACGGTTACGACAGTGAATATCCCTGTACCTACCTGGCCAACTAACTCAAGTCTCACTGTTACCAATGTGACGCCAAGAACGGCTACTTTGAAATGGAACGCAGCGGAAGCGAGCAGAGGCATAGCTGGCTATAAGGTTTATAGCGTAACAGGGTCCACTTATACTGAAATTGCGTCGCTAGGCAATGTTCTAACCTTTGATTTGACAGGCTTGACGCCAATCACCAACTATACGTATGTAATCCAAGCGGTGGACTCGGATGGGACTAGGAGCGTCTACAGTCCGGCGGTTACTTTTACCACAGTTTCTCCTAGTTCAGGATCACGTCCTAGCAGCGGTACGTCATCGCCGGGATCTGGTTCCGGCAGTACTACGACACCAACGGATACTACTGGCGGTATGGGGACTATCGATTTGAGCAAAGACGCAAAAGTGACCAAAGAAACAATGGCAGATGGAAAGTCGGTAACGAAAGTGGCCGTAGATGCCGATAAGCTGGAAAAAGCTTTAACGAATTCACTCGTTACGATTGATGTGAAGGACAGCGAATCCACAGTTAAAGTCGAGCTGCCGGGTAATGCAATTTTGAATGCTATCGGCAAGCAAGGCAAAGCAGTTATTCGGATTCAAGCGAACGGAGTTACTTATGAACTGCCCGTAAGTGTGCTCAAAAATATTCCAAAGGATTCAACCGTAACTATCACGATTTCTAAAGTATCCGGTAAAGCCGGAGACGATATCAATGCAGCGGTGAAAACCTTGAACGCGAAGCAATTGATTCCGAATCCAATCGAGTTTATGGTCACCGTTAATGGTAAAGAATTATCTGATTTTGGCGGTGTATATGTCAATCGTACCTTTAGACTAGGAACGACGGTAGATTCGAGCAAGATAACGGCAGTCTGGTTTGATTCGAACAACCGGATGCATTTCGTTCCAGCTGTTAGCACGATGAATAACGAATCTGCGGAGATTACGATTCGTTCGCCACACAACAGCATCTACACGGTCATTCAATCCGATAAATCGTTTACTGATTTGCAAGGGCATTGGGCAAAAGCAGATGTAGAGCTGCTGGCAAATAAACGCATTGTAAATGGTACAACCGATCAGCTGTTTACACCGGATTCCAACATTACACGCGCCGAGTTTGCAGCCTTGCTGGTTCGCTCACTTGGATTGCTCGAAGTAAAGGCAGATGGATTCCGTGATGTGCAATCAAGTGACTGGTTCGCCACAGACGTAGGCACGGCCTACAAAGCAGGATTGATTACAGGCTATGAAGACGGTACCTTTAAGCCAAACGATAACATCACTCGCGAACAAATGGTTACGATGATCGTTAGAGCGCTGAAAGTCGGCGGCAAAGAAGTGAAGCTCGATAAAGCCGCTCTAGATTCATTCGCTGACCGCGCAAGCATCGGAGACTGGTCGAAGGATGCTGTTGCTCAAGCTCTAAGTGCAGGTATTGTTCAAGGAATGTCCAATAAGGAGTTTGCGCCGCAGGACAAAGCTACTCGCGCACAAGCGGCAACAACGTTGAAACGTATGCTGCAGTATCTCCAATTTATTAATTAATGGTTTATGAAGAGGCTACTCCGCGGTGTATTACCGCGGGATGGCTTCTTTAGTTTTATTTTACAGCCCTTTTGGCTACACTTGGCTTCTATCTACATACAATGTGATTGGAGTAGCAAGGACGCTAGGGGGATTCGATCATGCCTTCAGTTGTCGGTAATATTAAAATCAATAGTGTCGGACCCAGCTCCAACGTCCAGATCGGAGACGCTGTGAATATTATGCTTTCAAGCAGCGCGAAGATTAATGCGGGTGCCAACTCCTTTGCGATAGGAGATAGCCTTGGAACGGTGACGAACAACCAGGCCAGCTTCACAAATACAGACGATGCAGCCTTGATCGATGGCACCAGCGCAAGTATTGTCTAAAAAAATAACCCATCACAGTGGATGGGTTATTAATCGGGCGCTATTGAAAGCGGCTGCCGGAGGCGGAGGAGAGCTGCTGCTCGGCGATTTGTACCAAGCGGCGCACCATATGACCACCAATTGCACCGGTATCACGGGTAGCCATGTAGCCGTAATAGCCGTCCTGAGGAATTTGAATGCCCAATTCTTGTGCTACCTCATACTTTAATTGCTCAAGGGCGCTTGCCGATTGTTGAACGATAATCTGATTGCTGCTTCTGGATTGTCCACGTGCCATTAATAATCATTCCTTCCATGTTAGGGTAATTTTAGATTCCCCCATCTTTTCCCCTAATTATTCATAACTCTGCTCATGTTAAAATGATTATGGGTGATGAGTATGTTTATCTCGCCGATGCTAGCAGACTCTAGGGAAACTCCTTTTTCAGATCAGGCTTATGTATTCGAGCCGAAGGTCGACGGGCATCGATTAATATTATCAAAGAACGGGAAAGAGACCCGTCTCTTCACGCGTGACGGACTTGAATGTACGAAGCAGTATCCCGAGCTGCATGGCGTTCCTATAGAGGGGGATGTTGTGTTGGACGGGGAGCTGTGCTGCCTTGACCCGTATAGCGGAGCTGCCGATGCCGGCCTGGTGATGGAACGGCTGCAGCTTAAGGATAAAAATCGGATTCAGTCCTTCTCTACCCAACGACCGGTTCATTATGTTGTTTGGGATATTTTATTTCATAAAGGTCGCGATGTGCGTCATATGCCGTTAGTGAAACGTCGGGCCCTGCTCGAATCGTTATTGCAGGAAAATGACCTGTTTCAACTTATACCGCAAACGGAAGCGCGCGGCGAAGAGCTGTTTCAATCGATCAAGGATTCATCGATGCAGGGGATGATAGCCAAGCATAAAGGCAGCCATTATGTATCTAGATTCTCTCACGATTGGATTCAGATTATGAATTACCAATACGTCGACGTGCTCATCTCCGGATACCGGAAGGAGACGTTCGGCTTACTTGCCTGCGTCGATGAGGACGGCACGAAGCGCGCCGTCGGCATGATAGAATCTCCTATGACCGAGCAGCAGAAAAAAACATTCCATGCTATGGCAAGCAAGCATGCAATCCGCGAGGATGACCAGTTCGTTCATCTTGTTCCCGAGATTAAGGCTCGTGTACAATACAGAGGCTGGACGCGTCACCGCATGCTGCGCAGCCCCGAACTTATCGATTTTATTGTGAAAAGCCCGAAGTGAGCCAATGCTCACTCGGGCTTTTTGGTTTTATTGGAGTTAGCGGCCTCTTGAAGTGTAGCAACCAGACTTTTGGCATACCGGCCGATTCTGACACTAATCTCTGAGCGGATAAAGTCTTTGGTCATGATGAAGCGATCTTCACGTCCGCGGCAGTTATAACGATAATATAGCGAGCTGTCATCCTTAATATCTTCAAATACGCGAATATGCCGCTCAACCAAAGCTTTCCTGTTTTTAAGCACATCCTCCCGGATACTTCGGGCTAATATTTTTGCGGCTGCCGAATATAACAGCTTCAATGTTTGGGTAGACATCTCCACTTCAATACTTTTCTTTTCGACAATTTGGAGTGCGACGGGCAGGAGAACGGAATCCCGCATCATCTCCATTTCCTTGTTCGACGGCGGCTCAGAAGGGGGTGGAGACGGAGCATCTTTTCGCACGAGGGATTGCTCTTTATGCTGTGGGAGCATCATACGGCTTGATTCCCACAATCCGTTGCCTTCAAGTTTCTTGCTCATTTATAGTGGCCTCCAATTTTTTGTGCCCTCTCAAATGCTTGCCCCGAGGTAGTCATCGAGGATGCTCTTACGATGGCTGCGCTGCCGTAACGCTCCTTGATCTGATCGGTGACCTTATCCAAGGCACGGGATTTCACCTGATCCTTGAAAAAAGTCAATTGATACACATCATCGTCAGTTAAGCTGCTGAGCATGACGCCTACGCGGCGTACAGGCATTTTATCCCAGTAGCGGTAAAACAATGTCTTGACGGCCTCATAGACCGCGTTGGTGTTATTGGTCGGATCGGGCATTTTCATTTGCCGTGAGAAGCCGGTCGGAGCCTCATAGGGGCTGCACATGCAGCTGACGGACACGACCCCGCCCATATACCCTTTACGCCTGCAATCGCGGCAAACCTCCTCTGTAAGCTCCAGCAGGATCGTCTCTACCTCGCTATTCTCCGTATAGTCTCTAGGCAATGTCATCATGTGGCCTACCGATTTAGGCGGTGTGTTGAAAGTGCTTGGGGTGACGGGGGAGTCATCTAAGCCGTTCGCCGTTCTCCACATGACCTCCGCGTGAATATCGCTTTGCTTGCCGAAGCGTGCACGGAATTTCTCCTTCAAGCGGGGGAGCGGAGTTCTCGCGATATCGCCGATCGTAAACATCCCGAGCCGTGCAAAATGCTTGGTCATCCTAGACCCGACGCCGAACATTTTCTGTACCGGCTCTTGCCAAAGCGTGCCTTCGATATCCTCTTTGCGCAGGGTGAACAAGCCGCTCTCATTTTTCTTCGCCCATATATCCGTTGCGATTTTGGCAAGGATTTTATTCGAGCTGATGCCGATTCTAACTTTAACTCCCGTTTGCTGGAACACCTTCTGCTGTATGGATCGAGCTATCGTTAGCGGATCTCCCCAGATGCCAAGGCTTCCGGATACATCCAAAAATTGCTCGTCGATCGAAAAAATTTCGACAAGGTCGCTGTATTCCTTATAAATGTCGGTGATCATGAGCGAGACATCGATATAATGCTGCATGCGCGGACGCATGACCACGAGCTCAGGACACTTGTTCAAGGCCTCGCCGAGACGCTCGGCCGTAGTCACTCCATAACCCTTGGCAATGGGGCAGGCGGCCAGTATAATGCCTGAGCGCCGCTCCGGATCACCGGCTACAGCTACGGGCTTATCCCTGCAGCCGGGATGGTCCGCTTTCTCTACGCTAGCATAAAAGCTCTGGCAATCCGCCAAAAAAATCGTTCTCTCACCCTTCGATATCATTTTAACCGCCTCCGCAAATTCATTAGCGTAGTCATGAGCTCTGCCTTTACCAAGCTTCTCAACATTTTAAAATGATGGATGTAACCGCGGACTTTATATTCCACATCGATGCCAAGCGTGTTCATGTCCGTGTGCAGTACTTTGATGCTCCGTTCTCTCATCTTGCTTTTAATGGCTTGCAGCTCAGGATAGATGGAGCTCTCCACTTCCTTGAGGTAGAAAATAACATGATGGTACACAATTTTGTCCTTGTACAGGTTCAGCTCTTCAATATCTCTTGCCAGCATATCGAGCAAAATGGGCAGCAGCGTGTATTCCTTGATGATTTGAATATCTTCTTCGGTTTCTACTCTTGAATTCATACTCATAACGACACCACCGTAATGCGAACGTGTATTCGTGTTTATTCTTTATTATATACCGAACATATGTTCTTTATGCAAGATGAATTTTATGGAAATAGCATTCATTTTGTTGTTCATAAAAAAACTCCAAAGGGACTATCAACAGGAAAGGAAAATTTTGCTACACTAAATAGAGAGTACAAGCATGGTGATCGAATTACGGAAACCGTGAATCGATCTTGAAAAGGGGAATGTCCGTGTCGGTGTGGAGGCAAGAACGAAAACCGGAGCTATTCATCGGCTCCTCCAGGGAAGCGATTGATTATGCGCGAGCCGTTAACGAAAGCTTAAGCCGTGTGGCCCAAGTTACCCCATGGTATACGGCTTTCGGGGCTAACTCCTACACGATGGAGGCTTTGGAGCAGCAGCTCGATATAAGCGACTTTGGGGTGTTTGTATTCGCTGCGGACGATGTGGCCCTTTATCGGGGTCAATACGTATTCATCACCCGGGACAATACGTTGTTCGAAATGGGGCTGTTTTGGGGCAGGCTTCGGCGCAGCCGCGTGTTCGCTTTAATTCCGCAGTCCGTTCAAGAGCGGGAGGACCTTATCCAAGATAAGACGATCAAGGATTTTCATATTTTGTCCGATTTACAAGGTTTAACCCTTTTAACTTATCATCAGGCGGTGCGTGACAATTATGTTGCGGCCGTCGATGTCGCTTGCGGGTATGTGGCCAAAGCGGTTCGAGCCGAGCAGGCTTTTGCCGATCCGTATCAGCTGCTTGCAGAGAAGGAAGCGGAGATTCAGAGGAAGCAAAGCATCCTTCACTTCTTTTGGGAATATAATCGGAATGTAACGGTTGCCGATCCTGAGGAGAAGTATCATTCCTTCAGCGAAGCTGTACGCAATTCGTTGCTGACTCCCGAGGGTTTTCGGGTCACCGGTGCGGCGATTTGGAAGAAGGAAGGCAGTGATGGCGTCCGTCAGGTAGGAGGAAATGTAGGCAAAGGTAAGTTTTACCGTTTCCAAACCTATGCGGAGAAGAAGGACGATAAAAAAATATATGTGCTGGAAGCTTTTCTGAACAGTACATGGGAATTTTTGCGGCGGAAAGAGGTTGCTGAGGTGTATGTCCTATGTTATCCTTTAGATAAGGAGCATGTGCTATCTGTGCATATATCCGGATCTAAAGTGTTATCCAAGGAAGATCTCACGGAGATCGTTCATCATAACGAGGAGCTGCTCGCTACCATCAGTCATTTAGTTGGAGGGGATTCAGATGAACAGAAGCGCAGGGTTTAAGAGGGCGTCGATTTACGGATCCGCAGCGGGACGGTGGGCTAGTCAAAGCTCTGCCGATCTAGGTACGCCTCATGAGGAACGCGATGCTAAAGCAGGCATTTTCGTCGGTCCTTCGGTTGAAGGCGGCGACAAAGAATATATTCATGTCATCAGTGGGAAAGTGTTGAACCGCAAGCCGTCGTTCATATAAAAGACAGCTTCCTTTAGGGCAGCGTTGGCAAGGCCGTACGTTAAATAACGTGCGGTCTTTTTTTACATATAATGTATAAGTTCGGAGCTCCCCGCAAAGTACCTGAATCCAGTTCGAAGCTAGAGGCTCCACTTTGCGGGGTTATTTTGCGTGCATGCCCATCCACCTTCATTTCATAAAAAAATGGTTTTTTTACATTAAAAAAGCGAACGCTATGATAAAAAAGAGGATGGGGTAGGGTAAATGAACAACCGGGTACATAAGAAGAAAACATGGCTGGTTTTTTTGAAAGCTTTCATCTTTATTACGATCGGTGCGATTATGATGGCCGTGGCGCTTGAAATTTTCCTGGTGCCTAATGATGTTATCGACGGGGGGATCACGGGGATTTCCATCGTTTTATCGAAAATAACGACGTTTCCGTTAGGGCTGTTCATCTTCTTTATCAATCTGCCTTTTCTGATAGTCGGCTATAAGCAGATCGGCAAGACCTTTGCTTTCTCTACCCTGTACGCGATTGCTTTAATGTCTATAGTCACGGCTTTATTGCATCACGTGGAGCCGTTTACGAATGAGAAAATATTGGCTGTTCTATTCGGGGGGCTTATCCTCGGATTAGGGGTTGGCTTGGTGCTGCGGTTCGGGGGATCGCTGGACGGTACTGAGATTGTAGCTATTCTGTTGTCGGAGAAATTCAGGCTGCCCGTCGGGCAAATCATCATGTTCATCAACGTGTTCATTTTTATTCTGGCTGGCTTCGTATTTGGCTGGGATTCGGCGATGTACTCGATCTTTACTTACTACATTGCCTCAAAGGTGATGGATATTGTCGTTCAAGGTCTGGACGAATCCAAATCGGTTACGATCATTTCGAGCGACTATGAAGAAATTTCTCATGCGATAATGAAGCGGCTCGGACGGAACACGACTTATATTTATGCCAAGGGAGGCTACTCCAAGGAGGATACCCAAATGATTTATTGCGTCGTTACGCGGCTCGAGCTGACCAAGCTAAAAACCCTTGTCCAGGAAATAGATGAAAAAGCGTTTATTTCGATTCAGCAGGTTTCCGACGTTCTGGGCGGTAATTTTGATAAGAGCAGCATCCATTAACAGGACAATCGGAAGTAGATGATATTTTTTCATATAATATTAAGAAATTATTAAGATTTGTGCATTATACTGATCCAATCATCTTGATTTGGATGGGGGATCAGTCTTGAACTACGCGATTTTTCAATTTATTAATCAATTTGCAGGGCAGTACGGCTGGCTGGACGGCATGATGGTATTTTTTGCGCGCGATTTGGTTTATGTCATGCTGGCGATTTTGGTTGTACTATGGCTTAGCGGCCGCAGTGTGAACCAAAAAGGGGTCTTTTACGGCTGCTTATCCGCTGCATTAGCGATTCTGGTTGCGGGGTGGATTATTTCGCCTATCGTCGGACATCCGAGACCTTTTGTCGAGCATCAGGTCCATCAATTGGTTCCGCATGCGGCAGACCCATCGTTTCCTAGCGATCACACCACCTTCACGTTCGCGATTGCCTTTACGGTATGGCTGCTGCTGAAGCGCCGGATGGGTGCAGTTATGTTGGTGTTGGCCTGCCTGACCGGAATTGGGCGGGTGTACGTTGGGGTTCATTACCCTGCGGACATAGCAGGTGGAATCATCCTCGCGTTATTAGCCAGCATGGCGGTCGTTAAATACAGAGGATATGCCGAGCCGCTGGCCAAAATTTGCATAGGAATCTACAATAAAATCGCTTCGCGAATCTCGTTTTTGCCTGTTGGGGATAGAGCCAAAGTCCAGTCCCAAGATGCGAATTAGTCATACAACAAAGAAGCCTGTAGTCCTTTTATAAAAAGGATTGCAGGCTTTTTCTTCTTGACATGGGAAGGGGTATGGGGTGGAAAAACGGATGGAGTCTCATACCCTATACACTCCCCACGGTCAAACGTATGGGGTCACAGGAAGATGTTATATATGGCAATTTTTTTCAAATAAAGGATTGCGTTCGACATAAAATGAGATATAATAAAAAAAGTGATTATCATAACAGAACGCCGTCCTTATTTGCGGAACGAAAGGTCGTATTATGGCAGAGAACGTTAAGAAGACCGCTATTCTAGAAACCGGGGATCGCATCTTAAGAATGCTTGAATGCTTCACCGTAGATAAACCCGAGTGGGGAGTTACTGAGCTTGGTGAACACTTAGGCCTATACAAGAGTGTCGTTCATCGCATGCTGGTGACTCTGGAGCACCGCGGGTTTGTTAGCAAAAATCCGGTTACCCAAAAATATGTGCTGGGAATCAGGTTATTTGAGCTGGGTACTATAGTAGCTAATCAAATGAACCTGCGCACGGTAGCCAAGCCGATTATGGAGAAGCTGTGCGAAAGCACGGGAGAAACCGTTATGCTCATGATTGCCGACGGGCTGGAAGGCATATGTATAGAGAAAGTCGAAAGCTCGCAAAGTGTACGGTACACCTCTCCACTAGGCAAAAGAGTTTCTTTGCATGCGGGAGCTACTACAAAGATATTACTAGCAAACTTGTCTCCCGACAAGATAAACCAGATTATATCCCAAGGCTTGGAAAAGTTCACGGAATATACAATCGTCGATCCGTCTGAATTGTTGGATCATTTGCAAACGATAAGAGAACAAGGCTACTGCATTTCTTCAAACGATTTCTCGCTAGGCGGGATGGGGATTGCCGTTCCTATACGTGATCATACGGGCGAGGTTATTGCAGGCTTGTCTATATCTGGACTGGAATTTAGAATGGTTAAAATTACGGACGACCTACTACTTCAATGCCTTAATGCAGCAGACCTTATTTCCAAAAGACTCGGAGGCATATAAATTTTTTTTGGAATCATTGAAGAACGGTGTCCTTGAAATAAGAACGTTAATGATGACAAAGGAGGAAAAAGGGTGCGCAAAGTTATTTTGGATGTGGATACGGGCGTTGACGATGCATTGGCTATCGCCTACGCTACAGCCTCGCCGGAAGTGGAATTGCTTGGCGTAACAACGACCTATGGCATGGCTCCTGCAGAATGCTCAGCCCGCAATACGCTTCTTGTGCTTGAACAGCTCAAATGCGATGTACCGGTATTCCGGGGTGCTGAACAGCCGCTGATTCGAACGCGCCAATATAGCGGAACGTTTCACGGAACGGATGGACTGGGCAATGTTGTACGAAGCGAGCCTAAGCGGGCAGCTTCCGGCATGCATGCCGTTGATTTCATCATCGAGCAGGTGCGCAAGCACGGACGTGATTTGACGCTCGTTACGACAGCGCCGTTAACGAATCTTGCGCTTGCTATCCAAAAGGCGCCCGATATCGTCGGTCGAATCGGCCGCGTCGTTACGATGGGTGGAGCGGTAGCGACGCCGGGGAATGTAACGAAATTTGCAGAAGCGAACATCATTATTGATCCCCATGCCGCACAGAAGGTATTCTCCTCTGAGCTGCCGATTACGCTTGTGGGACTCGATGTGACGAGAAAAACCGTGCTGCGTCAGGAAGAGGTAGAGCGTTGGAGGGAGAAGAACACTCCTTGCAGCACATTTTTCGCTGATTTCACGAAATATTATATACAAGCTTACAAAGTAAACCATCCTTACTTAAAGGGCTGTGCGCTGCATGATCCGCTTGCTGTTGGTATCGCTGTCCACCCTGAACTGGTGAATATGGTTCCGATGTATATCGAGGTCGATCTTGAAGAGGATGCGCTTGGCCGAACGACCGAAGATTTGCGTCGTAAATCTCCCGGCGGGCCTAACACGAATGTCTGCATGGAAGTGGATGCCGAACGCTTCGTATCCCGCTTTCTCAGCCGAATCGATCAAGCTTTTAGTAGATAATAGGAGGATTGGACTCTAATGAGCAAGCCCAGTAAGACCGCCGCACGATCGGGATTGTTAAAGCGATTTGACCGGCTGTCCGATTCGGCTGCAGCGGGCATCTATTTGACACCTACCTATATTTTGTTGGCTATGACCATCTTGTTTCCTATGGTTTACGCGCTATTTCTATCTTTTACCAAAATGGATTTTGTGTCCGGGCGCGCCCATTTTACTTTCGTGGGACTAGATAATTACGCGAGACTGCTGAGTGACCTGAGAATTCCTAACGTGCTTTTGCAAACCTTTTTATTTACGGCTGCCAAAGTGGTCGGAACGCTTCTCATTGCTTTTGGAATCGCGCTTACGATTTTCCATGGCATATGGGGAGGCGAGTTTTTTAAGAAAATTTTTCTGATTCCATGGGCGTTATCCAATGTCGTTAACGGTCTTATGTGGAAGTGGATGTATAACGGCAACAACGGGATTATTAATGAGCTTATGCTGAAGCTGGGTCTCATTAATGAATATAAATCATGGTTGGCTGAAGGGTCGACGGCGCTAGGCGCGGTCATTGTAGCGGACATTTGGAAAAGCGTCCCATTCGCAGCCCTCATTTTGCTTGCCGGTCTGCAGACGATTTCCAAAGAGCTTTACGATGCCGGGCAAGTGGACGGCGCAGGAACGATCCAGCGCTTCTTCCATATTACACTGCCATCGCTGCGACCCGTTCTAATGGTACTGTTCGTCATGGAAACGATGTGGGCGCTTCGGGCGTTCGACATCATTTGGGTGCTGACTCAAGGAGGCCCACTGGATGCCACAATGGTCATCAACGTCTATGCTTACGAGCAAGCTTTCCGTAATTTTGACATGGGCTACGGCTCCGCACTGGCATTCTTTATTACGCTTTGTACACTGCTTTTCACTGCAGTTTACTTAAAAACAATAGGTAAAAATGATTAGGACAAACAGGGGGAACGAAACATGGAGAAGAAGCATTTGAAATGGTTAAAAATGGGGGTTGTCGGCGCAGTATCTGCGTCACTGCTGGCTGGATGCGGTGCACCGGCCGATCAAGACAAAGTTGTCGGAAAGGATCAGGACAACAAGGAAATTACTGTACTTTATTTGGACGAGCCGTTCTGGAAGCAGCAGAATGAGGAATTCACCAAAGCGACGGGAATTAAAGTAAATTATGAAACGGTTCCGTTCATGCAGCTTCACGATAAAGTGTTCGTTTCGTTTACGGCAGGCGGCAGTGAATATGACGTAGTGCATGTACGCGACGACTGGGCAACTGAGTTTGCCTCCAAAGGCTTTCTTGAGCCGCTGGATTCCTATGTTACGGACGATATGAAAAAACGTCTGAATCCGCAAACGATGGAAGCTATGTCTTACAAAGGCAAGCAGTATGCGATTCCTCGTTATGTATGGTTGTGGCAGTTCTACTACAACAAGACATTGATCCCTGAAGCACCGAAAACTTGGGATGAGTTGATTACTGCTGCTCAAAAAATAAAAGCAGATAAGGTTTCTCCTTATGCGGAATCATTGGGCGGAACGATTTCTTACTCCAGTTTCATTGTTCACTTGCGTTCCAATGGAGGCGAATTCTGGGATTACCAAAATGACCGTCCTACGTTCAATAGTCCAGAAGGATTAGCCGCTCTGCAGATGATGACGGATATGAATCTTAAATATAACATCATGAGCCCGCAATCCAAGGAGTTCAGCAGCTCCGGCGCTATGGCGGAAGTACTGACTCAAGGCACTATCGCTATGAACATGAATACGCCGCAAACTTTGCCGATGTCTAACGACAAGGAGAAATCCAAGGTCGTAGGTCAAATGGGCGTGGCCCTGATTCCAGGTTCCAAGCTGAAAACCGCTTCGTACGGCGAAACGGGCGGTCTGGCAATTCCAGCTTCCTCGAAGAAAAAAGAGTGGGCTATGGAGTATATCAAATTCGTAACAAACGCTGAGCAGCAAAAGAAAATGTCTCTGGCTAACGGTAAAATCCCTAGTGACGATGCTATGGTGAAGGATGCCGAGCTGCAAGCTAAATATCCGCAATATGCCCTGCTTCCTGAGCAAATGCAGTATCCGTTCGGACTGTTCCGCCACGAACAAGCTACCAAAATTACGGATGAGCTGTCCCGTAACATCTTGGCAGCGGTAATGGGAAAAGTAACGCCAGAGCAGGCGCTTAAAGATGCAGAGCAAAAAATATTGGCCATGATCGGAAAAAAATAAAGTTCCTTGAGATTTCTTAAGGGTGTGGCCGTTAGTCGCAGACGGGAATTTCTAAGGCGAAAGTCTTGGGATTCCCGAATTCTGCAGCCAAACGGTCAACAATTCTCTAACGAGGGGATGTATTTGAGTGTGAAGTACGCTAAAAAAGCGGTTCAGGTCATGATCTCGATTATATTAATGATCTTTATCCTGTTTCCTGTCCTATGGCTGCTGCTGTCGAGCGTCAAGCTGCCGCTTGATTTGTTCAGTAATCCTCCGAAAATATGGCCAAGCGAATGGACCATCAAATACTATATTCAGCTGCTGAAGGAAAAATCGTTTACATCCGCCATGCTGAACAGCTTTATCGTTTCGGGCTTTACGACGGCGATATCGTTGTCCATTGGGTCGCTTGGCGCTTACGCGTTCGCGCGGTTCCAGTTTCCGCGTAAAAATGCTTTTTTTCTGACAGTGCTTGCGTCGCAGATGCTTCCGCACATGGCGCTGTTAATTCCTCTGTTTATGATTATGAGAATCACAGGATTGTTGTATACGCATGTGGGCTTAATTTTGACTTATATTAGTTTTTCCCTTCCTTATGTGGTTTGGATGTTCCGAGCTTTTATTATCTCGATTCCTTATGAGATAGAAGAGGCGGCCAAGCTGGATGGTTGTACTCGACTGCAGATTATACGAAAAATCGTGCTGCCGCTTTCCATGGGTGGTCTGGTAACGACGGGAATTTTCGTCTTTATGGGCGCATGGAACGAATTTTTGTTTGCCAGCGCAATGACGAATATGAATATTAAGACGCTATCCGTGCGGATGGCGGAGTTTATAGGGGAAGATCGGGTCGCTTACGAAATCATGTTCCCTGCCGGTATAGTCGGTAGTCTGCCGGTACTGCTTCTGGTGCTGTTCTTCCAGAAGTTTATCGTTAGAGGGTTGACTGACGGCGGCGTAAAATGATGCAGAACAGGCATAGAAAAAAGGTGATGACATGAAGTGCGATTTGTTGATTAAAGATTGCAGCGTTATGACGCCCGATTTTAAAATCGCCGATAACCGTGCCATAGCAGTAGACGGCACGCGCATTGTCGAGATCGGGCCAAGCGCTGAGATGATAGCTAAGTATCAACCGATAGAAACATTATCAGGCAAAGGTAAGCTGTGTATGCCCGGACTCGTGGACGCCCACACGCATACCTGCCAGCAATTGTTAAAGGGCCGGACGATGGACGAGCTTCCGATGATTTGGTCGCGAATTCTCGTGCCGTTCGAGGGTAATATGAATGAAGAGGATGTCCGAGTCAGTGCGGAAATGAGCTGTCTTGAGATGATCAAATCCGGAACGACCGCCTTCGCGGATGCCGGTGGCGTACACATGCACAAGGTTGCGGAAGCTGCTGTACAATCGGGCATGAGAGCGGCAATTACCCGGTCTAGCATCGATATCGGCGATTTTTTGCCGGATACAATGAAGCAGCCGCTTGAAACTATAATGGATAATAATGAATGGCTGTACCGCACCTACAACGGAGCTGGGGACGGAAGAGTCCATATCTGGTTCGGCATTCGCCAGGTGATGTCGTGCTCGCCTGAGCTGATTCAAGCAGCGGCCGAGAAGGCGCGCCAGTACAATACAGGCTTGCACATGCATTTAGCCGAGCATCGGGATGAAGTGCGTTACTGCCTGGAACGATATAAGAAACGTCCAGTCGAGTATCTCGATTCTCTCGGCGCCTTGGGCCCTAATTTATTGACGGCTCACAACGTGGTGTATTCCGAGCATGAATTGGAAATCTTAAAAGACCGTGGCGTGAAGATCGTTCATTGCCCGCGTGCTAACTTTAATTCCCACGGCTTCCCGAAAACGCCGCGCATGATCGAAATGGGTATGTCAATCGGTATGGGAAGCGACGGAGCCTCCGGCTCCAATTTGAGCTTATTCGATGAAATGCGGGTTTTCCGCTCCGGGCTTCACGCCTATTGGGGGCTCCCGGTGTTCGATCCGCTTGTTATTCCGGTCGAGGAGCTCCTCAAAATGGTTACGATAGGTGGAGCCAGTGCGCTCCAGCTTGCGCATGAGATAGGAACCATTGAGACGGGCAAGAAAGCCGACCTCATTCTGATTGATCTGGATCAGCCGCATATTACTCCGACTCGCATTCTGATTAATACCATCGTGGAGTCGGTCACGAGCCGTGACGTAGAGGATGTTATTATCGACGGCAAGGTCGTCATGAAAAACCGTGAGGTATTGACGTTAGACGAAGAACGCATTATGTACGAGAGCAAAGTGACTATGGACGCCATGGCTAGAAAAGCAGGGATTTAAGGCTTCAGACCAAGACAGCGTTTAAGATTAAAATAGAATTGTGTCAAAATAAAACCGGTCCCTCACTCGCGGGACCGGTTTTTGTACTTATATGCAGTTATAAGATTAGATCCAAGAGCGACTTACAATAACCAACAGGATAAAGAGAACCAAGATGACACCAACGCTTGTAAATCCTCCAAAACATGATCCGCCCATTGTAATTCTCCTCTCATGTTCATTTTAGGAAGGGTTATACTCAATCCCAAAATAATTATATGTTCAAAGGACTTTAAATGATTGGATCGTTGCCCCTATCGGATAAATGGGGCGTCAATATATATGGTGTGTCAGTAAGCCAGCTGAGTCAGTTCTCCAGTGACAGCATCGCAAATCCAATCGCAGTCAAGCAACGTGTATACAAGAAGAGCATTTCTTCGCTCATCAGGTGAGTGTCTATCCTTAAAGCGATAGGTCAGAGTCAATTGAACGTGGGGATAAAGCTGCTCCCACGCGGTTTCGGCTACTATCTGAGGTTCACAGCACCCGAGATTCTTGGTTCGCTCCTTCTCTTTATCACCACGGCGTGCCTGAAACAGCTTTAGCGCATCCATGACATGAGTAACGTTCCAGGTGTCTCGGTCGATGAATAGTCCAATCTTGCCGCCCATAATAGGGATACCATGCAGAAAACGTTGAATTTCTACTTTAATTTGATTTCCTTGCATACTCTCTACGATTTGGCCATTTGCCCTGTGTATAAATGCGAACTGCCAAGGCTCCTCCGACACCGATTCCTTAAGGTAGGACACCGCGATATCCTGAGCTTTAGTAATCTCTTCTTCCGTGATAACGGGATAGAACGGATGGGGCTCTGTCAAATCGACATCGGTTACTTGATCATCGAGCTTTAAGACCTCATACTGAGCTTCGGAAAATACGGGCTTACGTACGATATGGATCGTTTGGTTGCGCTGGGGCAGAGACGTATCCAAATCGATAATTTCAATAAAGTCACTCTTATCCGTACAGATCAACTGTCCTGAAACAGCATCATAAACATCTTCCCGGCATATATAGAAGGGATGGTCTGATGGAAGGAACAGATTCAAATAACAGAGCGATAGCTGACTTTGGTCGAGCTGCTCCTTGAACTTCTCCTTCGGAATCACCTCATGGCTATCCGCAAAATCGCAAGCATCCCAAACACACCATAAATGAGTCAGATCGAAGGCTTGGTTCAGAGTAATGTGCAGAGCTTGGTGGCTGCTTACGGGAATCCCGTCGTGCTTCCTTCCGTAAACAAAATCATAGCGGTTTTCGCCGATGATCATTTTTTTGCGTAAATCCAGCTCTTTCGAATCTATTGGCAAGCCAAGCTTCTGGATCCATTGAACGATATAGGGGAAGAGACTCTCGTATTTATCGTTCTCCAGCTCTTCCTGCGGTTCCTTGTCTTTGTCTCTATCGTCATGGCGGTAAAAAGCAATCGGCTGGCCGGTAACGGCATCCAGCTCGGCACGGATCGTATTTGGATTGACCAGCATATTCTCATCCAGTACCGGCTCACCTTGCTTGTTCCACTCTAATTCAACCTTGTAATAAGGGGATTGTTCGGGTGAAGAATTGCGGTATATACCGCTTGAGATCAATTCGTGCGAATCGGGAATATGAATCCACTCACGAACCTTTGCTATAGCCTGCTGAATAGTAAGTAGTTTCATTTTAAGCAGCTCTCCTTTCTCTTATTATGTTACATACGACTTTTTTATTGCATGGTTGCCCGAATATAGAAAAAAGCCGCAAACTCCTCGGAATTTGCAGCCTGGATATTCAACTATAGTCATTTAGGGCTTGAATGCTTTCGATTGCCCGCGGGCAATGCTGAGTGTTTGCCAATGATGGCTGCTCAGGTGCTTAGCAAGGAATACGATTTGACCTACGTGATACCCATAGTGGGAAACTTGACGTTGGATTGCCTTCACTACGGTGTGAGCCTCGCCGCGAATGTTGATATTTCGAAGCATATCGTCCGGCTTTAATTGAGCCAACGTATCGAACAATACAGCCCAGCCTTCCTCCCAAAGCGCCAAGAGTGCTGCTCTGTCCAGTCCTTTGGCCTCGAATTCCCCATCCCGATTTCGGGTTGGCTTTTCTCCGTCGGATGTCAAGAAGTCGGTCCAGCGAGAAAGCATATTACCGTGCATATGAAGAATCATGATTTCAAGTGAATTCGATTCTTTGTCCAGAACATGATGAAATTGGGAGTCGTCGATTTGCTCCATAGCTCTGTCTGCCAATTTCTTCATGCTTTGAAATGCTTGAATGCTTTCCTGCAAAAATACTTCGCTTACAGACGCCGATTGCTCAGGCTGCACCATACTCCTCATCTCCTAATCCATTAAAGTACATTCTAACGATAAAGGAAACCTCGCAGATTGTACACTAGAATGTTTTTATAAGGAGCATAATGGAATTTTATTCAATCCTCATTCATTGTATAGTAATTCAGCATGACACTTGTTATGCCGAGCACAATATAAATGACATATTCACCCAAGCCCGATAAATACGCGAAAGGGAAAATGACAAACCAAACGCCAGCCAGCATCGAACACCAGTTCAGCCAAGAGTTCCAGCCGGATTTTTTGAATATAAAAGCAAGAAGCGAGGCGATGAATTGAATGGAACCAAAGACGACACTAGTTATTACGGCACTTTCATGAGCAAAATGAATCCAATTTGGGCCAAACACAAACAAGAGACCAATCAACGCAGCCAACAAATTTTTAACCGCCATGATTACACCTCCCGAGAAATGGGGATAGCTATGAACACCTCAATACTGAAATAGGGGTTTATACTATGTATATGCAAACGGTTACAAAATGTTCGGTGCTTGGCAAAAAAAAGGGTTATCCAAAAGCAAAGCCCCCGATGCATGAAGCATCGAGGGCCGTGGCATAATAATCTTATGAATTAGTTCGCAATAAACTCTTGTACCCATTCGCCATTGTAGTAAGCAACACCGATTTTAGTGTAGTTAGGGCTCATGATGTTTTGACGGTGACCTTCGCTATTCATCCAGGCATTCATAACCTCTTGAGGGTTACGTTGGCCTTTTGCAATGTTTTCACCTGCATAGGAGTAGCTGATTCCGTATTGCTTCATCATGTCAAATGGAGAACCGTACGTAGGAGAAGTATGGTCAAAGTAATTTTTGTTGTACATATCTTTAGCTTTGTCCATAGCCATGTTAGCCAGTTTGCTGTCGGAAGTTAATGCAGGAAGACCTGATTTGGCACGCTCTTGGTTTACCAAAGTAACGACTTGATCTGCATAAGCAGATTGGGAGTCAGTTGCAGTTTCTTGGGAACCGCTGTTGTTTTCACTTCCACTGCCATTATTAGTAGTACCGCTGCCCGTATCACCGGAGTTTCCTTTATCGCCACCGTTATCTGTAGTACCGCTGCCGTTATCGGAGCCGTTATCTACAGTGCCGGAGCCGGATCCAGTGTTTCCGGTATTGCCGCCAGTACCTTGGCCGCAGTTAAGGTTTAAGTTCGGGAAGTTTTTCCAGATAACTCCTGCAAGTGCTTTTCCATCCTGACCCTTCAACAAGGAACTCAAATCGATGTTTCCGAAATTCCCTTGACCCTGACCTTGGCCTTTTAACAAGGAATTCAGATCGATTCCATATTTTTGTGTGATTGTCGACAAATCATTAGCAGACACATTATTCGCCGGTGCGGCGGAAACGGCGCTAACGCCGATGATTGGACTAAGGGCCAGTACACCTGTCAATACAACTTTCTTAAAACGGTTCAACAAAAAAATCCTCTCCTTTTCGCGGCCTGCGAGGTTAGCTGACGGATTCGGGTCAAAGAGCAATCACCCTACCACAATTGTGGCTTCACCCCATTGAATGGGTCCCCCGTGCTTTTATAAAAAAGCTTCGGCCTTTAGTTTTTTTTGTGCTCTTCTACCCAGATCATTATCGGATCCCGCTGGGCTCTCTTGAGCCACTTCATTGTAGCACGTGCCTATACAGATTTCACGGCACAAAGTCTTCCAACATTGGATGAGCATGCTTAATAGCTCTTATTCATATAGAAAAAGAGCTGTCAGATTGTGAAGCCATGAAGCTTCATATGTGTATGTGGAACTCCGGTGGGGTAGCCCATGTCATCAACTTAGGCAAAGCGATCAATCTATCACTCAACAGCTCCAAGCTTCCATTGTGGATAGTCCATAGCGATTCGACTTGCGCAAGCATATTGGCGTGCCAAGCACCCGAGATGTACTGAACGCCGCGCAGTTCGTAGATACCGTCACGATCTATATCTTCGGGAGTTAGGCTTACGAAGTCGTCCACCGCTCCTTGTTCCTTATGGTTCAACAGCTTGCCGTTGGCATCGTACAGCTCAAGTCGGACGTAATCTTCTTTAGAAGAACTCGCGTCGATGATGTTGGTTTTACCGGTGATAGCATTTGTGACGGTTATCTTATAGTTATCCGCGAATCGGATGTCCAGGGGAAGTCCTGCGTTAAGGACCTTTTCGTCTAACTTATCTACTAATGACGCCCCTTTGTACGAGAGTAACTGGTATGTAGAGGTGCCGCCGCTTCCCATAGTTGCCGTAGTAACCAGAATATCGTTGACCGATTCGGAGTCGAACCGACCGATAAATAAGTAGGATTCATATCCCTCATTAAAAGTACCTACGGAGCGGAGGGCATAATCTCCGGTTGCTCCGTTCTTTACTGCGACTTGAATAGAGGAGGCGTATATATGGTCTGGTGTCTCCTTTTGCCCAACAAGCACGATATCATCACGGATCCCGTCCCCGTCTACATCGGCGTATTTGGCATCAAGCACAAATGTATTCTCTTCTATAGAGAGATTGTCGGGTGCAAATACACTATCCTTTTCAAAATGAGGGGATAGTGTCTGAACGTTAGCTCCGTTCTGTAGCTCTTCTGAAGGTGTATCGTTTGGTGCCTGCTCGGAGAGGGCAGCAACCGGTAGTTCTGTATTCAAGGGCTGGGCGGGAGTAGCTCCGACTCCTGACAGTAAAACTCCGCTAATCCAAACTGCTGCAACAATAGCCGCTAAATTGCTCATCCTTCTCGCTCTCCCATATCCAAACTGATCATCCGCTCATATCGAGTTACTAATTAGACGGGTTCAATCAAATAAAAGTTGCAAGCCTATTTTGCATGCAAATGGATTGAACAAAGCTAGGGTCCATGATAAAATTTGGTTGAAGATACGGTAAATGAGGGTATCCATTCATGAATAAAACGGAAGCGGAGTTCAGCAATTTAGTGAAAGCGTTTCGAAAACGCCATATGGGCAAAGGACCGCGTGAAATCCGCACGACCTTCTGCAAGCATTGGGCGATCTGCGAGATGGACGGCAATCTTTCACCCGTTGAGAAATTTATCGCCTCCGGAACCGACGGCAAGCAGGCTTTGCGCACCGCGCGCACGGAGATGGTGAAGGATATGTACAAGAATCATCCTCCAGTTGAAATGGAGCAGCTGCTCGGAGCTAAGTTTCTCGATCTGTTCGTTGATATTGATTTGGAAAAAGATTTCGGAATGTCCATTTTCGTATTCGATCAGGACATTCAAAGCAAATTTGCTGTGAAATAATTTCATCATGTGCCGTTGGCACTTAGCAGCGCACCTGCTTAAGACTAACCGCCGCAGTAGACACTTCCTTTTTTTATGCAACGTAAAAAGAGGGGCTGTTTGCTGCGGTTTTTCTATTGCTGAGCAATGGGTCGCAAATAACAAAGTATAGGTGGGAATGCATATATGGGAAAAACGAAGCACAACGGTCCGATTCGATTGCCGAAGCGGCCTGATCCGAAGCTGTGGGTCAGCAAGGCCCCGTTCGGGCTAGGGCAGGTAAAGCCGCACCATATTAAGGAAACCTTGAAGATCGCATGGGAAAACCGCGACCAGTTGCCTTATGCTTACCGCATTTTAACTCAAGGGGTGTGCGATGGCTGCGCATTAGGGGTGTCCGGTTTGTACGACCGGACCCTCGAAGGTCCTCATCTGTGCACGACAAGGCTGAACGTGCTGCGGCTGAATACGATGCCTCCGATTCGCCCTGAGGTGCTGCACCAGGATATCAGCGAGCTGGAGAGGCTGGATAGCACGGCTCTGCGCAAGCTCGGCCGCATTCCTTATCCGTTAATTCGCCGTAAAGGAGAAGCCCGGTTTTCGCGGTTGTCCTGGGATGAGGCTCTGGATACGATCGCGAGTAAAATTAAAACGATAGATCCTAAACAGCTGGCATTTTATTTGACAGCGCGCGGGATTACGAACGAATGCTATTACGCCGCAGCCAAGATAGCCCGTCTGCTTGGAACGAACAATATCGACAATGCTTCAAGGATATGCCATTCTCCGTCCAAGACGGCTCTGAAGCGTTCCGTAGGCATCGGGGCTTCAAGCTGTAATTACAAGGATTGGATCGGCACAGATGTGCTGGTGTTTTGGGGCAGTGTGGCGGCGAACAACCAGCCGGTTTCGACCAAATATATGTATGCCGCCAAGCGAAAAGGAACGAAAATTATCGTCATCAACCCTTATTACGAGCCTTCCATGGAGCAATATTGGATACCATCCATTCCAGAATCGGCGCTGTTTGGCACCAAGCTGACCGATGATTTTTATCAGGTGAATATCGGCGGGGATATTGCCTTCATGAACGGTGTTATGAAGCACTGGTTCGAGATGGAGGAGGCGCAGCCGGGAAACGCCGTCGATCATGCTTTTGTGAGTGAGCATACGAAGGGATACGAGGAGCTGAGAACGCATGTCATGAAGCAGGATTGGGCGCTGCTGGAGAAGTCTTCGGGGCTTACACAAGAACGAATGCTCCAATTTGCCCGACTGCTATCTGGTGCTCGCTCAGCGGTGTTTGTTTGGAGCATGGGGCTGACCCAGCATCGGTTTGGAACGGACAACATTTCGCAGGTTGCCAATCTAGCCCTGCTCCGAGGCTTCCTAGGCCGCGAGCATTGCGGTTTGATGCCGATTCGCGGGCATAGTGGAGTACAAGGCTCGGGTGAGATGGGCGCGGACCCATTCAGCTTGCCGGGCGGAGAGTACAAGGCGGGGGATATCGAACGAATCGAGCGTCTGTGGGGCTTCGAGCTGCCGAAATGGCAGGGGGATATCGTCGGCGTATCATTGGAGAACGCGCTCCTGCCGGATGACCATGAGCGCAGGCTGAAGGTGTTCTATACCTCCGGCGGCAATTTCCTGGAGACAATGCCGGATCCTGATTTCGTAAGGCAATGTCTGGAGCAAATCGATATCCGTGTCCATCAGGATATTGTGCTGAACACGTCCACGTTAACCGAAGCCAGCGAAGCGGTTATTGTCCTGCCGGCAATGACCCGATACGAGCAGCCGGGAGGAGGTACATCCACTTCAACGGAGCGAATGGTGTATTTCTCGCCTGAGATTGATGGCCCGAGAATCGGAGAAGCTCGCGCAGAATGGGTGATCTATGCCGAGCTCGCCGCCAAGGTGGACCCGGAGCATAGGCAGCGAGTAGGCTTTAGCAGCGCACAGCAAATCCGCGAAGAAATAGCGAAGGCGGTACCCTATTACGACGGGGTCCAGCACTTGGTGAAACGCGGAGATGTGTTTCAGTGGGGCGGAGCCTGGCTGTGTGAGGACGGCGTCTGCCCGACACCGGATGGCCGCGGCCAGCTGATCCCGATTGAGCTGCCGGAGCTGCGCAAGCCTGAGGGGCATTTCATGGTAACGACGCGTCGAGGGAAGCAATTCAATTCGATGATTTACAGCGAGAAGGATCCATTCAATGATGCGGATCGTTACGATGTTCTTATGCATGGCGAGGATGCAACCTGTCTTGGTCTTAAGGCCGGAGACGCAATCGTTGTCTACAACCGTTACGGGCTGCTGCACGGACGATGCAAGCCGGTTGCGATCCGGCGCGGCAATATTGAGGTGCATTGGCCGGAGGGCAACAGCCTGATCCCTAAAGGGGTATACGAGCCGCATGCGGGCATACCGGAATATAACATTGCGGCTGTAGTTGAGAAGGCGGAGACCTACCATGCCTTCAAGGATACAAGGTATGTGGAGAGAAGGATTGCGGAGCTTGAGACGGAAATGGAGTGACGGAGCATGGACAAATCGGTGACAGCGGCATGGACAATCGTGAAGTACGAAGGAGGGCGGCTTCAGGAACGGGAGGACGAGGTGGCTTCTGAGTTTCCGTTAACAATCAGGGTGGACGGCGAGGAATTCGCGACCATCGTCTGCTCTCCGTCCGACTTGGAGAATATGGTCGTCGGATTCCTTGCTTCCGAAGGGATGATCCGCTCCATGGAGGAAATTCGCAAGCTGTCCCTGGACCCGGACCGCGGCTACGCCGATGTGGAGCTGACCGCGGCGCAAAATACGGGCAAAGATTGGTACAATAAACGATTTATCGGCTCCTGCTGCGGCAAAAGCCGCCAGTTCTATTTCCATAACGATGCAAGAACCGCCAAAACCATTACATCCCGAATGACCATCACAGCGGAGCAATGCTTGGAATTAATGCGTGAACTTCAGCAGTGCTCGTCCGATTTCCGCAATACCGGTGGTGTTCATAACGCAGCGCTTGCCAGCACAGAGGAGCTGCAGATCGTCCGCTCGGATATCGGGCGGCATAATGCCTTGGATAAAATTTACGGTCACTGCTTGCAGCACCGAATTCCCTTAAAGGGCAAAGTGTTGGTGTTCAGCGGACGCGTCTCGTCCGAGGTGCTGCTCAAGACAGCCAAAATCGGAGTAGGCATCGTATTATCCAAATCCGCCCCGACGCAGCTTGCTCTTCAGTTGGCTCATGATTTGGGGATTACAGTGGTTGGATTCATCCGCGGCGATTCTTTCAATGTATACACGCATCACGAACGGCTTAGTTAGATAAGCGCTAATCGTTGACCTTGCCGAGAATCCGCTCGATGGAGACAGGGCCGATATCCCTGCTGTCGCTGCTGTTGGAACGATTATCTCCCAGAACGAAAACAGCATGTTCGGGAACAGTCATTTCTTTCATGTTTCTATAATTATAAGGAACTTTCTTTTTGGCAGCGTCCTGCAAAGCGGATTGAAGATAAGGCTCATAAAGAGGTTGACCATCAATGTATACGTTATCGCCTTCGATCCGCACCCTTTCTCCAGGCAGAGCGATCACCCGCTTAATATAGATTTTGTCTTTAGCCGCTTGAAAAACAATGACATCACCACGATGAAAGGAATGGTCCTTGTAGTAAACAGGGTCGACCGTAATTCTTTGATCCTGATAATAGTTAGGCTCCATGGAAGGGCCGGTAGTAACGTAAGGCTTGTGATGTTCTCCGTAAATAGTAGAAAAAGATAACAGTAACGCAAGGATTAGCTCCAACTCATTTCCTCTCCTCTTCATTTTCAGGATGGATATCATTTCTACACCATGGGACCGATTTCCTTGAAATACTAGGAGATATGTGGGAATAATGCGATTTATCAGGATGTTTTTAACTCTATTTTGTTTAAATCCTGAGATAAAGATTATTGTCGTTAGAGATATCCGTTGCTATGATAGACCGGAATGTAACGAGGCACTACCGTTACTGATTACTTTTCTTAGGAGGATACTTCATTGAATAAGTCTGCAAGTTCAGCCGTTGGCAGTGAGGTTAAAGCGCCGTTTGACATGCCTGAAATTGCGCTTCCGAATATACCTGAACGAAGCGTAACCATTACCGATTTTGGAGCCTGCGGCGATGGAATTACAATGAATACAGAAGCGATTGCTCGGGCGATTGAAGCTTGTGCCGAAGCAGGTGGGGGAACGGTTGTTATCCCTTCTGGAGTATGGCTAACAGGTCCGATTATGCTGAAAAGCCGCATTCGTTTACATACGGAGCACGGTGCTGTCATTCGTTTCAGCGCCAACTATTCTGATTATCCATTGATTGAATCGAACTTTGAAGGGCTATCGTCGGTTCGCTGCGTGTCTCCTATATATGGGGAGCAGCTGGAGGATATTGCGATTACCGGGAATGGGGTTTTTGACGGGTCGGGAGATGCTTGGCGTCCAGTCAAACGATTCAAGATGACGGAGCTTCAATGGAAGAAATTAATTGGCTCTGGTGGAGCAGTGGATGAGGAAGGCGAGATTTGGTGGCCAACGGAAGCTGCGATGAACGGTGCTGCAGTGGTCGAGGCGCTGCGTAAACAGAGTTCGGCGGCTATTGAGGATTACGAGCCGGTGAGATCTTACCTGCGTCCGGTGCTGCTCAGCTTACGCAATTGCAGTCGGATCATGCTCGACGGACCGACGTTTCAGAATTCGCCCAGCTGGTGTCTGCATCCTTGGGTAAGTGAACATATCACGATTCGCAACATTACAGTACGCAATCCATGGTATTCGCAAAATGGCGACGGGCTTGATCTGGAATCGTGTCGTTATGCGGTAGTTAGCGATTCGGTATTTGATGTTGGCGACGATGCAATTTGCATCAAATCGGGCAAGAACGAAGAAGGTCGCAAGCTCGGCAAGCCCTGCGAATATGTCGTGGTGCGTGACTGCACCGTATATCATGGTCATGGCGGATTCGTTATCGGCAGCGAGATGTCGGGCGGCGTACGCAATTTGCTCGTCTCGAACTGCACGTTCATCGGCACGGACGTCGGCCTAAGGTTCAAGAGCACCCGTGGCCGTGGAGGGATCGTGGAGCAAATATATATTCGCAATATTCGGATGAAAGACATCGCTCGCGAAGCCATCACCTTCAACATGTACTATGAAGTGAAGGGAGATCCGGATGCACTGGCAGAGATCAATGAAGGTACGCCGCAATTCCGCGACATTTTCATTGAGGATACGGTTTGTGCAGGTGCCGAGACTGGCATTCAGCTGAAAGGGTTACCAGAGATGCCGATTCGCTCTATCCACTTGAATCGGGTTTCCATCGAAGCAAAGCAGGCAATCGAGTGTACAAATGCGGAAAACATCTCGTTGCGTGGAATTACCGTCTTACCGGAGAACGGGCCTGTTGTGCGTATCCATAACAGTCAAAATATTTTGCTAGAGGAAGTCAACGCAAAGACAGAGAGCGATATCTTCCTGCATGTAACGGGCGCAAGCTCTGAGCAGATCCGCTGCCTGAATATGTCACCGGCACCCGTTAAGGAGTCAATCCTGTATGGAGCGGAAGTGAAAGCGGGAGCTGTACAAGGGGTATAATAATGCCCAAGCAAGAACCTAGCGGTGATTATTCCGTTAGGTTTTTTTACGTATAGGGAGGAAAAGCGAAAGCGCAGGAAGAAGTATCGATACATGACATACCGAACAAGGGAGAGATGAATGAGATGATGAGTAGCGATAAAGGAAATGTGTATTTCGGTACGATATTGCTTGAACGAAATCGGTGGGCTGCGGGCAAGGAGCCTTCCTATCTTGTTAGTGAGTGGATTCCTCGATTGAAGCAGGACGGCTTCGACGGGATAGAATTGTGGGAGAACCACGCAGCTCTATGCGACGCAGCTGAGCTGGAGAGGCTATCAGACGCCCAGCTGCCTGTATCGGTGTACAATTCATACGTCACGTTCGAGGATGGAGCAGAGGAAAGTCGGAAACAAGCAGCAGAGCTTATTAGGGTGCTGGGTGCTAAAGCGGTCAAGTTTAATTTTGGACGAGAGCAAAGCTTATTGGACACCTATACCCGCAATTGGAATGAATGGGTGAAGCTGCTACCTGGTGATTGTCGCCTTCTTTGCGAGTGCCATCCCAATACGGTAATGGAAGAGCCGCAAGCGGCAGCGGCTGCTATGAAAGCTATGGATCGCTGTGAAGCGATCGTGCATCCGTTCCACAGCTTGGGCCCGCTCGAGGAGTGGTTCGAGCATCTGGGCTCAGCTGTCACGCACGCACATGTTCAATATCGTTACGGCGGCCAAACATTTCGGCGATTGAGCAGTAATCAAGAAGAAATCGTCGAAAAGTTGAATCTTATGAAGCAGGCAGGCTTCAACGGCTCTTTCACGTTGGAATTTGTTGAAGGTACGGGGCAGGGAGAAGAGCATGAGAAGCTGTATGAGGCAGCTTTGGACGATCGGAACACACTCAAAAACTGGATAACCACTAACACGTTGTAACTCCTCTTAATTGCATCGGGCCTTCGATATGGAAGGAGGTCCGGCTCCTCTTTCTTCCCAAAGCCAAGCTTTGTTCTTTCAATTGAAAAAGTTCCCGGATTTAATGTCGAAATTTGCTTGTAACGGTAGGATTAAACACCGGGTAGGGTTATAATGAAAATGCCATAGAATCCATACCATACATCCAATTATTAACTGCTATTGAGGGAGGGACTATGAGGGCGTCGCTGCAGGTACGAATCAGCGTACTGTTTCTCCTTATTACGAGTATTTCTTTGACTTTGGTAGGCTGGAGCAATTACAGCGCTGCCAAAATGACCATTTTGCAATCGCTCAAGGACAATTCCAGGGCCAAGGTGCAAACACAAGCACAAGATCTTTCTACGTGGATATCGAACCGATTGACAGAAGTGAAAGTGATCAGCCATACCGATCTGATTCGTTTTGGTGAGGATAAGGAGCGCTTAGCCTATTTACTGAGAGAACGAGATAGGTCTCAAGGGATTTTCACCTCATTCGGTATCAGCGACACATCGGGCAATTTGGAGATGATCGACGGACGGACGCTGCAAATTGCAGACGAGGCTACGTTTAACGATGTATTGAGAGGAATTGACGTCGTATCTAATCCATTGATCCGCAGCTTGGATGGCAAGTTGATTATTAAGATGCAGGTTCCAATTTTCGACAGCGAATACAGAATTAAAGAAGTACTGAATGCGGACCTACTGACGGACAAGGTGTTTAACGGACTGACAAATTATATGGTAGGGCCTTCGGACGTTACCATTTTATTCGAAAGAGATGGGACGATCATTTATCACACGGATCATTCCAAAATTTTGAACTCCAACGTGTTGAATTCGGATTCACCGTTTCAGCCCATTGTCCCAGAGCTGGTCAGTCACAGTCACGGTTTTATCGAGGTTGAGGTAAGAGGGGACCCGGCTCTCATTTTCTATTCGGAGGTACCCGGTACCAAATGGTATATGGCTGTCTGTGTATTGATGAAATCGTTCGAAAAGCCGCTTCAATCGCTTTTTTTGCGCACGGTCCTCACGGTTATTTTGACGGAGCTCCTCCTTGGAGTCATCATGTTTTATCTATTGAACAAAGTGGTTACGCGTATTCGCCAAATATTGAACGTAACGGAAAATGTAGCCGGGGGCAATTTGAAAGTAAGCCCTATCTTGTTCCGTTCCAAGGATGAGATCGGTGCGTTGGCGCAGTCCGTGAACGGAATGGTAGATAATTTGCGCAATCTGTTTGAACGGTTAAATGCGATTATTAATCAGAATGATTACGCTATAATCGTCATTAACACGGACTATAAAATCACTTATTTTAATCGTACAGCCGAAATGATACTTGGTTACAATGCGGATGAGGTTATTTTTAAAGAGAGTATGTTTCTTTTGCATGACAAACAAGAGATAGTCGAACGTGCGAAGCGGTTGACCCAGGAGCTAGGGATATATATTCATCCGGACATATCCGTTTTTTTGACCAAGTCGTTGTGCCATGAGCCTAAAGATTATGAGTGGACCTATATTCATAAAAACGGCACTCGGTTTCCTGTTAACTTAAATGTCAGCCCAATGCGTGATCAGCATGGCTGCGTGACCGGTTACGTCGGAATCGCGCATGATATTCGCTTGTACAAGCAGACAGAGGAAACTCGTAACCGCTTGTTAAGCATCTTGGACGCGGCCAAAGACTTAATCGCTTCCATCGATACACGAGGAAATATATTTTACATGAATCCTGCGGGGATGGAACTGCTTAGAATTACACAGCTGGATAACCGCACGAAAGAAGCCAAGCAGTACCTAGACAACGGTACCTTCCGATTCTATATCAAGGGGCTGTATCGGGTTCGTGATAAAGGCTATTGGGAGACGAACTCCAATGTAGTCACTACGGATGGCCAGAAGGTGCCGATGTCCCTAATTGTAGTGGCACATAGAGATAAATCCAATAAAGTGGTTTATTACTCCGTTATTGCAAGAGACATATCGGAGCATAATCGGATTTGGGCAGAAATGCTGCTGGCCAAACATGAAGCGGATGATGCCAACGAAGCCAAAAGTCTTTTTTTGGCTAGGATGAGCCATGAAATTCGCACGCCGTTAAACGGTATCATTGGTTTCGCCCAGCTTATGCTGAGAACGGAAATGAGCGCTGCTCAAAAGGAATACGGCAATAAAATTGTTGCCTCATCCAACACCTTGCTGCGTATTGTAAATGACATTTTGGACTATTCCAAAGTGGAGGCCGGCAAGCTGGAACTGGAGAAGGTGCGCTTTAACCTTCATGAAATGATGCGCAATCTATCCGACATGATGAGTGTCCTGCTTGGAAAAGAGCCTATCGATATTATCATTGACACCCCGGAGGAGCTTCCCGATGCCCTGATGGGAGACCCGCTCCGACTGGAGCAGGTTCTGCTTAATTTGTGCAGCAATGCCATCAAATTTACGAAGCAAGGAATCATTAGTATTACAACGACCATCATGGGAACCGACAGCAAAGGAATGTTGTTGCACTTTTCTGTTGCAGACTCAGGGATAGGCATTCATGAGGAGCATTTGACGAAGCTGTTCGAGCCGTTCTCGCAAGCCGATGGATCGACTAGCAGGAAATACGGTGGAACCGGCCTCGGACTGGTCATTTCCAAAAATCTCGTCGAAATGATGGGAGGCTCCATAACGGTCAGAAGTAAAGAAGGTATAGGGAGCTGCTTCACATTTACGCTGCACTTTGAAGTGGCGGATCATGCCAAGCTAGAGAAGCTGGAGCTGCCGGTTAACCGCAAGGAATATCGGGTTCTTGTCGTCGAGGACAACCTGTTTATTCGAAGCAAGCTTAGCGAGATGCTGAATTCCCTGTCGCTTGAGGCTATTTGTGCCGCTACGTGGGAAGAAGGCTCCGCTATGCTGAAAGCTCAGGACAAGAGCAACCCTATTCATGCGGTGCTGCTTGATATGGAAGCTGAGGATATGTATGGTCCAGAAACCTGGCTGCAATTGAAAGATACGGCGGAAACGTTCGGCGTGCTAACGATCGCAATGACAACGGTTTATGGAAGAGAAGAGATATTTGGAATGCAGGAGTGCGAACGGCCGGATAGAATTCTTGTGAAGCCTCTAAACAGGCTGGGGCTGTCGCAAGCCATTCGATCCGTATTTGAAAATTCGATCCCTGTAAATGCTACGGAGCCTGAGCCAGCCCCACGGCCAAGACTATCTTATATGGAACTCCGGGGGAGAATTTTATTGGCAGAAGACCATGTGATCAACCAACAGGTAGCCGTTGAACTGATACAAAATGAAGGCTTCGCGGTGACTGTAGCCCGTAATGGCAGGGAAGTGCTGCATTACGCCGAGCAATCGAATTGGGATCTTGTGTTTATGGACATCCATATGCCGGAAATGGACGGATATGAAGCTACTCGCCGTATCAGGGCAGACAGCCGTTACGATGCACTTCCGATTATTGCATTGACCGCCAATGCGATGCAAAAGGAAAGGGAGCTTTGCTTGAAATTAGGAATGAATGACATTCTGACAAAGCCGATCAGAGCCCATGAATTGACTCTACTGTTAGACAAGTGGACGGGAGAGCAGAAAGAGTTAATCAAGCCAAAGGGAGCGGAAGCGGGCAGCTCAAGCTTGAAAAGCACTCATAGTGAACAGCTGATGCAGCTTCCGGAGCTCCCCGGCATCGATTTGGAGCTTGTACTGCATCGATTGAACGGAAGGATGCCGATTTTGGTACATATGTTGAATCAATTTCAAATGGAGTATCGCCATTATACGCAGACGCTCCATGCGCAGCTTGAAAATGGGCAAATCGAAAACGTTCGCCGAAGCATTCACTCACTAAAGGGAGTTGCGGGGAATTTAGCAGCTGACCACCTATTCGAGCTTGTCTCCAGCATCGATATGAAGCTCGCGGAGGGGTCGGGGGAAGAATGGATTCAAGAGCTTGCGGCGTTAGACCAGGAGCTTGCTGTTATACTGGCTGCTCTGGAGGGTTGGAATGGAGAAGAACAGGAAAGCAAATTGTAAGGAAAGTTTGAGTAAAATGTTTACTTTTGTAAAGTTAGGCTAAATAACTTCATATATCTTGCTGAAGGTGGGTTTATGCACAAAGTATTTATAGTAGAAGATGATATTATTATCGGGGATATGCTTTCCATGTATTTATCCGAGGAAGGCTACACGGTTCACCGTACCGAGAGCGGGAAAGAGGCATTGAACCTACTGGAGGAATTTGAGCCTGATATTGTTTTATTAGACATGGTTCTTCCTGACATTAGCGGCATTCAATTGTGCGGGGAGGTTCGCAAAAGATCGATGGTTCCCATCCTCGTAGTCTCTATGAAAACAGAGGTAATGGATCGGGTCAACGCGCTGCATGCCGGAGCGGACGATTATTTGTGCAAGCCGTTCAGTATGCGTGAACTGTCGGCTAAGGTAGCCGCAATGATTCGAAGAACGTACTACAATCATCAAATTAAAAGCGCTGAAACGGATGGAGTATTAGCCAGCCAAATATTTTTGAATTACGAGAAAAGGTCGCTTTATGTCAATGGGACTCATGTCGATACGACATTTTCCGAGTTTGAAATCATGAAGCTGTTCATAGCTAATCCAGGCAAAGTATACAGTAGGGAAGAACTGATTAATGCGGTTCGAGGATTTGATTCCTTTGTGAATGACCGCGCTATTGACGTCCATATCGGGAACTTGCGTAAAAAAATTGAGAAGGATTCGAAACAACCTTTGTATATCAAAACCGTCTGGGGTGTCGGATATAAATTTTTGAATATGTAAAATCCATGATGCGCTAACATTCATCCATAAACTTTTTTTACAATTTTCGCTCATAATAGGGATAATGGTGGATGATATTGCCATAATATGTGACTCTTTGTCATTTATTGTCGAACAGCAGGATGAGTCATAAAAAATGGAGGTCTAGTAATTCATGTTGGAAATGGTATCAGCAAAATATGAAGTGAAGTATTTGGAGTACGTCAGGCAGTCCATGCTTTCATTTGCAGAAAGAAATCATTTAACGCGCCGGGAAAGTGAAATAGCGATCTTGTTGGTTATTTACGGCTATTCCAATCAGGAACTGGCTGATCATTGCACCATTTCGGTTAAAACAGTCAAAAATCACTTGGACAATATAATGAAAAAATTAGGCATTCATTCGACGAGAAAGCTGTATTCGCTGCTGCTGCAAGCCTTTTGTCACGAGAGCGGTATGACAATGGCGGAGTCAGCCAGGCGATACGGCAGAATGAGCGGGTAATCATCAGTTTATGCTGCAATACGGGATAAGAGGGGATGCGATGATGTCAAACGGATATGAAGCGTTAGAGGGTATAGCTATTAATGCATCTGTGTTATTAACGTGTATCTTTTTGTTTCATTGGCTGTACCCCCTTATTTCGAGATTTTCTTCCAGTTGGGTACGCGTGACCTTGGGTATTTGGTTCGGCGTCACGGGCCTCGCAGTAATGCTTGATCCCTTTTATTTTGCTGACGGCATTATCATAGATTTTCGGACGGTCTTTGTGGCTATTGCGGGCGCGTTCGGGGGCGGAATCTCAGGTACTATAGCCATGCTGATCGTAGGCGGCTACAGGGCCTATCTGGGTGGCATGGGGGCTCCCAGCGGAATAGCAAGCATTGTAACGGCAATGCTGCTTGGCGTGCTGATGAATCGGTATGAAGCTAGGTTCAGAAAGCTAACGCTAGCTTACGGCGTGTTCGGTGTGATGGTCGCTATTGAAAGTGTTTTGTGGTTCCTTATGCTGCCAAAAGAGCTGGATCGATCGATGATACGGCAAATCGCATGTTACATGTGTGTTTCGTATCCGTTAGTCGTGATCATTATTCGCTATTTCATAACCTATGAAATTAGAAAGCGGGAAACAGAAGGAAAGCTGCTTGAGAGCGAAGAGCAATATCGTACTTTGGTGGAGCATTCCAACGATTTAATATTTCGCTGTGACTTACGGGGGAATTTGTTGTCGGCTAACAAGAAATTCCTGGATGATATCGGGATCGAAGCGAAGGAGCTGAGAGATCGTTGGATATATGACGTTCTCGGGTTCAGGAACGATTTGTCCAGATGGCAGGAGCTGCTTACGGAAACGGTCTATGCCAAAGTCCCCGTTACCTTTGAAAAGGAAGTAGTTCACAAGGACGGAAGTAAGCATCTGTATGTTACGACACTATCACCGGTAATGGGCATGGATCAGCAGGTGAAGTCGATTACCGGAACTTGTTATGACATTACGAGAATTCGGAATTCAGAACGACATATTATGCGATTATCTTTATATGATTCGTTAACGGAGCTGCCGAACCGCCGGTTGTTAATGGAGAAGCTGAATCAGGCTATTGCCATGTCGGACGAAAAGGGGACAAGGGTCGCTGTCGTTGTGGCCGATCTCGATAATTTTAAGCTGGTCAACGATACGAGAGGCTATGCGTTCGGTGACGAACTGTTGAACAGAGTTGCGCAGCAGCTGCAGCGTTTACTGTCTCCCAAGGACACGTTGGCTCGAATCAGCGAAGATGAGTTCGTTTTTTTATTGGAGGGCTTTGATCAGCTGCATCATTTGCTTACACGCATCCAGACGATACAGGATGAATTTCAATATCCTCAGTTCATTCGCAATGAGCAAATCTATACCAAGATGAGTCTTGGCATCGCGATGTATCCGGGTGATGGAGCAAATGCGGAAGAGCTGATCAAAAATGCCGATACCGCTATGTATAATGTGAAGTCAATGGGAAAAAATCATTACCGATTTTATAATACGGAGATGAGAGAAGCGTTGTTGAAACGCAGCAGGCTGGAAGAAGCGCTTCGTAAGGCACTTATACATAATGAATTGATCCTTCAGTTTCAACCGCAAAAGGATCTTCGCACGGACCAGATCCGTGGCTTCGAAGCATTGATTCGGTGGGTGCATCCTCAGATGGGAACGGTGTCGCCAATGGAATTTATTCCAGTAGCTGAGCAAAGCGGTGCAATCATTCCTATCGGCGAATGGGTCATTCGTACGGCTTGTGAACGGAATAGAGTCATTCAGAAAAATCATTTTCCACATTCGATCATTTCGGTCAATATTTCCACGCTGCAGCTTCAGAGGCCGGATTTCGCCCAGATGGTAGTCGATATTTTGCTTGAAACACAGCTGGCTCCGGAATATTTGGAGCTTGAGATTACGGAGAGCATCATGATGGAATCATTCCATTCCGCTATCGCTAATCTGGAAATATTGCGAAATTACGGAGTGAATATCGCCTTGGATGATTTTGGTACAGGATACTCTTCCTTAAGCTATTTGAAGCAGCTGCCTATCGGAACCTTGAAGATCGATAAATCGTTCGTGAAAGATATCACCCAAGAGACCGTTGGAAACTCTCTGGTGGAATCTATTATTATTTTAGTCCATCGAATGGGGATTCAGGTTGTGGCTGAAGGGGTTGAAACGGAGGAACAGCTCGAGTGTTTGCGCCAATGGGGCTGTGAATATGTTCAAGGCTATTTGATCAGCAAGCCGTTATTTGAGCTTGAAATCCGCCATTTGGCGGCAAAGGAGCAGGAATCGGCTTAACGGACAAAGAGCAGGAGAGATAGGGGAAGTAGATCATGCCGTTAGGATGCGTGATCGTTTTTCTCCTGTTAAAGACAATAAACGTTGAAAATGATTGCGGTATAACAAGAAATGTTCGGAAATTAACGTTCATTTCCTTTACAATAAGAACCAGAGATCCTTCTTTGACCTTAGCAGCTAATAATCATGTTGGACAAACTGAGGAGGAATGGATATGACGGTTTTTGGTTGGTGCACAGGGATTGAACATGTGGATGAGTTGAAGGAACACGGGTATGATTATATTGAATGTCCGCTGGCACCTCTTATGATGGAAGAGCCAGAAGTATTTAAGAAAGCGCTATCAAAATATGCAAATCGTTCTATTCCGGTTAGAGCTTGGAACATTTTTTTTCCGGGGGGACTGAAGCTGGTAGGTCCTGAAGCGGACGAACCTAAAATTCGCAGCTATGTTGCCCGGGCAGTGGATACAATGAACCGGGCCGGATCCTCGATTGCCGTCTTAGGCAGCGGCCGTTCCCGTTATGTGCCGGAAGGGTGGGAGCGGGAAAGAGCGGAGGAGCAGCTGTTGAGAGTGCTCTCCCTGATCGCGGATGAATGCGAGGGAACGGGTTTAACGTTGGTTATTGAGCCGTTAAATACGAAGGAATCCAATATTATAAATAGCGTTGCCGAAGGAGTTGCTTTGGCTCGTTCCATTAATCGTGCTCCGATTCGTGTACTAGCGGATTTTTACCATATGGATGAAGAACGCGAAGCGCTTGAGACGATTGCAGAGCACAAGGATTGGCTCGCCCATATCCATGTGGCTGATACAGGCCGACTGTCACCGGGAACCGGACAATATCCTTATGATGCGTTCGTGCAGCAGCTGAGATTGGCTGGTTATCAAGGGGGAGTCTCCGTAGAATGTACGGTAAACGACAGGGTTAAGGAGCTGCCTTCTGCGTTGAGTTTTCTGAGGAAAACGTGGGGAGCCTAGAGGCTTTCAAATAGATGGATCAAAAATCAAGCCCTCGGCGCCGCCGGGGGCTTGATTGCGCATTCATGAACCTGTAGGGAAGCTTACCTGCGATTTTTAGGATTGAGCTCCAGATCCTTCAGCCGAAATTTGTTATCCCATACGAATTCCATATCATATTCGGTCGTATCGTTGCTGATGAACCGGTACATACAGGCGCAAAAGCCGCCGATAATACCAAACAAAACGACAATCCAGGAAAAAAGCTCGATCCATAGCGCAGGTGCCATGCACTCATCCCCTTCTTCATGTCTTACAACCTATTTTATGAAGAAGAGGAGAGGAAGATGCTTAGTAGAGGGACGAGCCTTATGGTTTCTTATTCTTGGACTGCTTTGCCGCCTCGTACTCCTCGGCGTACTCTTCCAACGAAGTAATATGCCCATGTGGATGAGGGGTCTGCTTGCGGATTTTCGCTGCATTTTCGCGGCGTGCCTTCGATTTGCTCATCGATTGTTGACCTCCTTTCGCTGATATAGGGGAATACGGCCCCACCCTAGAATGGGAAGCTTGCTCTTTATTTATGCATTCTCGTAGTTTAAATTCTGTCAGCAAGGGGCGGTATTCCCTATTAAGTGGAATGGATGTCCATTTCTAATAAAATTACTGTTGTCAATTTATTACAACTGCATTATAGTGAAAGTAACATCAAGTATTTGATAACGTAGTACTATAATGTAAAACGATTATGATTTACAACGTGCGAAGGAGTTTACCTCATGCCGATTATTCAGTCATTAGACAGAGCGTTGCGCATCCTAGACCTTTTTGATGAGCAGGAGAGTGAGTTGAAAATTACCGAAATCAGCCGCAAAATGGAGCTGCACAAGAGTACGGTTCATTCCCTATTGAAAACGCTTCAGGAGCACCGCTACATGGAGCAGAATCCGGAAACCGGGAAATATAGGCTTGGAATGAAGCTATTGGAGCGCGGTAATCTGCTGCTTCAGCATCTCGATATTCGAACACTTGCTCGAACCGAGCTATTGATGTTGGCTTCCGCAACGGGTCAAACCGCTCATCTGGTCATACAAGAAGGCAGGGAAGGCGTATACATAGACAAGGTTGAGGGGCCGAGAGCGGTTATTCGCTATTCGCGTATCGGCAGACGAATCCCTTTGCACTGCAGCTCCGTGGGGAAAGTGCTGGCAGCGTTCCTGCCGCAGGCAGAACGAGATCATCTGCTTCAAGGTTATGATTTTACGGTACATACCCCAAGAACAATAACGGATAAAATGATGTTCATCAAAGAGCTGGAGCAGGTAAAAGTGGACGGATATGCGATCGATAACCAGGAGAATGAACCGGGAGTGCGCTGTGTGGCGGTACCGATCCGCAACCATACAGGACAGGTGATAGCTGCTGTAAGTATATCGACGCTTGTATCCAACGTGGACGACAATGAGTTGGAAGCCTTCATTTCGGTATTGAAAAGCACCGGTGAGAGCATTTCCAACCAACTGGGCTTCGGGATGGTCAAGGTTTAAAATAGAGTGCTTCCAAGGCACCTCTTTTTTAACGATATATTTGAGAACCCTGTTTTATATTATAAAACAAATGGAGGCGATCATCTTGAGAATCATTCGTTACTTGGAAAATGGGAAAGCCATTATGGCGGCCGTAACAGAGGAAGGACTCGTATACCCGTTAGAGTTCATGGATCTGTTCGAGCTGGTGCAAACAGCGGACAAGGAAGGAATAACGGCTGCGGGTTGGTTGGAACGAGAGCTGCCCAAGAGGACTTCGCTTAATAACAAAATGGAAGCGCTGCAACTTCTTGTGCCTATTGTTGCTCCTGAGGTTTGGGCAGCAGGAGTTACCTATGAGAGAAGCCGTCAAGCTCGGAACTATGAAGCAACCGGCGGTAAGTTGGATGCATCTACTTTTTACGACAAAGTGTATGATGCGGAACGACCGGAGCTGTTCTTTAAATCGACGGCGGCACGAACTGTAGGCCCCGGGGGAGTCTTATGCTTGCGCAGCGATTCGACTTGGCAAATTCCCGAGCCGGAGCTCGGGCTCGTGATCGACAAGTCAGGACGGATTATCGGATATACGATAGGCAACGACATGAGCTGCCGCGATATTGAGGGGGAGAACCCGCTCTATTTGCCACAAGCGAAAATGTGGCGAAGATCCTGCTCGATAGGACCTGCGATTCGGCTTGTAGATACGGTAGCCGACCCCTATGCCTTAGATATTATCTGCCGTATCTATCGCTCAGGGCACAAGATTGTGGAGGGGACGGCCAGCACTGGACAGCTTAAGCGGAAGCTGGAGGAGCTGGTGTCGTTCCTGATCCGGGATAATGATCTTTTCGACGGCACGGTGCTGCTGACCGGCACCTGCATTGTGCCTCCTAATGAGTTTACTTTGCAGGACGGAGATCGTATCGAGATTGGGATTAGCGGTATCGGCGTGTTGATCAATGAGGTAAGGAATCAGGAAAGGGTGAGTTGTGATGAACACAATCAGCAATCGCACGTTTCTTAATTATATCGGAGGGCAATGGATTGCCTCAGTCTCCAATGAAACAGAAGGAAGCATCAATCCGGCTAGTCGCCACGAAACGGTGGGATTCGTGCAAAAATCAGTCCAGGCCGATCTTGATCAAGCTGCTGCAGCAGCCAAACAGGCAAGCCGTGCATGGGGACGACTATCCGGCGCAGCAAGAGGGGAATGGCTGTACAAGGCGGCCAATGCATTGGAACGGCGGCTGGAGGAAGTTGCCGAGATGATGACTCGGGAGATGGGCAAGACGTACCCGGAGGCTAAGGGGGAGACAGCCCGCGGAGTAGCTATTCTCCGTTATTATGCGGGTGAAGGCATGCGCAGGGTAGGCGATGTCATCCCATCAACAGATAGCGAGGGACTGATGTTTACGACACGCGATCCGCTTGGCGTAGTAGGTGTTATTACGCCGTGGAACTTTCCTGTAGCGATTCCCGTATGGAAGATCGCCCCGGCCCTTATCTACGGTAATACCGTCGTGTTCAAGCCTGCTCAGGAGACGGCTGTAACAGCGGCGCTCGTCATGGAGTGCTTTCATGAAGCGGGCTTACCTGCGGGGGTCGTGAACATGGTTACAGGAAGAGGAACGGTGATCGGGCAGGGCATCATCGATCATCCGGACATTCAAGCCATTACCTTCACAGGTTCAGATAAAGTCGGCAAGCAGGTCGGCTTAGGCGCACTGAAACGTGGAGCCAAATACCAGCTGGAGATGGGCGGGAAAAATCCGGTCATCGTCGCAGCCGATGCCGATTTGGATTTGGCGGTGGAAGCGACGATCAGCGGCGGACTTCGATCCACCGGACAGAAATGCACAGCAACAAGCCGGGTCATTATTCATGCCGAGGTGTATGAAGTTTTTAAACGGAAGCTGTTGGATAAAGTCAATACCATTCAACTCGGGAGTGGATTGGACGGAAGTACTTGGATGGGACCCTGTGCGAGCCAATCGCAGTTGGATACGGTATTAGGCTACATTGAGCAAGGGAAGCAGGAAGGAGCAGTACTGCTCTGCGGAGGTAAGAAGCCTGCAGCAGCTCAACTACAGGACGGTTTCTATGTAGAACCTACCGTTTTTGACGGGGTATCCCGTGAAATGACGATTGCACAGGAAGAAATATTCGGCCCAGTCCTCGCCTTAATGAAAGTGGATTCCTTGGAGGAAGCAATTGAACTGGCCAACGATGTGAAATTCGGTCTAAGCGCTTCGATTTTCACTCGCGATATCGGCAGCATGCTGTCGTTTATCCGGGAGATGGATGCAGGTTTAGTACGCGTGAATGCCGAATCCGCGGGGGTAGAGCTGCAGGCGCCGTTCGGCGGCATGAAGCAGTCCAGCTCGCATTCAAGAGAGCAGGGACAGGCGGCTATTGAGTTTTTTACTTCGATCAAAACGGTATTTGTGAAAGGATAGCTTTAGAAACGGCCCAGGCGCAATGCGATAGCAACCTTTTATTGGAAATTAGCGTTATATTAGAGACCTACTTTTCAGCTAGAGGGGTGCTGCTGTGATACGGCTGCTGCGTATTATCGAATGGTCGCTGCTCGTTGTTCTGATTGTGCAAGTTATTGGTGTATTAGTGGCTCCGCTTGCCAATCTGAACAGCTTTAGCGATGATATCAAGAAAGCGAAGAAGCAAGGGTTCTTTTACGAGGGAAGCTCGGAAATTCAAACTTACTTTGGCAAAAAAATAAAAGTAAATGGCGTGGTGTACGACGACGGTAAAGAAGAATTGCTCGTCTATATCACGGGCACAGGGAAGACGCCAAACAAGCTGCCGAATCACGTACAGGTTCAAACGGATACCGGACTATTATTGAATCAACGCGGCTCAAGCAGCTCAAACAACTCGTTCCGATCGGAAGGAGACTACTTATTCAGTGATGTACCAAAGGGTATCCAGATTGTGCGAATTTTTAATGAGGCTTTTGGTGAATCCTTCAGCTTTACGATCCCGCTAACAGGGGGTGAGCGTTGAGATGAGGAGCCCATTCACGCAGCGGTATAAAGGGCATATAGTCCGTTGGTTGGTTATTGTGGCCGCAGCGATCTTCTTGTTTCGAATAAATTATTCTTCTAATCCTTGGACTCCGGAGGAAGTCGTATCGGAAGCGCTGCTCAGTATGGAATTTCCGCCTGCGCGGATTCATACTATGGTAGACAGTGGGGACGGGAGTTACGCTGCTCTGCTATATGATAAAGAGCACGGTTTATTTCACCAAATGTTCATGTCTCGCTCGTTAGGACTTTTTTGGGAAAACAGAGGTGGAGGGTTTGGCAGTGTGCTGAAACCCGATATACTGCTCAGCTTCAAAATGGGGATGTCCACGTTGAATGAACGACGGCATTATTATTTCATGGGGCAAGTCCATGATCCGAATGTAACTCGGCTGCGTATCGTATGGCCGGATGGATTGGAGCAGATAACGGAACCGCGAGATGATTTGTATATGCTAACGCGTTCCTACTCTATAAAGGATCCAGCAAGCGCGAATGCTTGGGATAGTAAGCTTTATGCATATGACAGCAGTGGGAAGCAGTTATATGAGCTGACCTCGCAAAACACTGAAATACAGAAGGAACAGACTCCGACCTCATCATAATTAACGGCCTCTTTTATGCTCCGGAACGTAAAATGGAACCGTCGCTGCTCTGCAGTGTGCGGTTCCATTTCTGTTTGTGCTTTCGTTGAAGCCTTTCTTGCTTCTCTGATAGGGTTGGTGTTTTTCGTTCAACGGGTATAACGCCGTTCCAATGCAGTCTTTGCAGCTCTGGATTCAATCCGCCTTCGCGTACGATCCGGCATCGTTCCTTCTTTGCTTTGCTCTGTGCCATAAAGGCACCTCCTTTTTATGAATGTCCTTCCTTAATTATTATATCCGAAAACCATGTGTCAGCGATAGTATGACAGTTTTGAAACAAAATGCAGAATCGGTTGTTTTCCCCACGTTGATTTGTTAACCTAATAAAGATTCAGGTTTCATTTATTCGGATTCGGGAGTGAGCATGTTGTCTTACGATAATATATATTGGCTTATTTTGAGCGCCGCCTTCGTTTTTCCCCTTGTTATCGGCATTCTGATCATGGTGAAGACGAAGAAGATGCTCGTTTCGTTTCTTGTCTCTCTTGTAGTGAATCTGGCGATAACCGTACCCGCTTGCATTTGGTGGGCGTCGTTGTTTGAAGGGTTCTCTCGTATGTTTGGTTTATTTGGTTTCGGCGTTACCTTTGGGAATACGGAGGTTTTGCTGCTCTTCGCCCTATTTATTATGAGAAAAAAGACAATCAATCCGGAAACCGTTCAGTAATCAAATTGTAACAGGTTATTCATCTGTCTTTAATGTTGGGCGGTTATAATAGAACTCGACCCCCTTTTTAATATAAAACACTTGATGGTCCGCAATCCAAGCGATTGTGGACCTTTTTCTGTCTAAAAAATAAAGCCCTCAATCTCTCAAAAAGAAGAGATCAAGGACTTCGTGATTTTAATTTGAATTAGAACGATGCTGCTGCGTTAGCTGCATTTTTCACGCCTTCGCTAAGAATAGCTTCGGCTTTGTCTGGGAATTGGTTGTGACCTTCTACAACGACAGTAGTCACGTCTTGGATGCCCATGAAGTTCATCATGGTTTTTGCATAGTTCAAGGACATTTCCAGAGCGGCCATAGGACCTTCGGAATAAACACCGCCGCGTGCGTTCAGCAAAGCGACTTTTTTGTTAGGCTGCAAGCCTTGAGGACCGTTTGCTGTATAAGCAAAAGTTTTGCCAGCTTGAAGAATGTAGAAGAAGTAAGTCAACAATTGAGCTGGGATAGTGAAGTTCCACAATGGGAAAGCAAATACCACTTTGTCTGCAGCCAAGAATTGCTCCAGATATTTGTTAACGTTAGTTGCTTTTTGCTCTTCAACTGCAGTCAATTCGAAGCCTTTGCCTTGTTTGAACAAGCCAGTCAAAGTGTCAACGTCGTAGTAAGGAAGCTCTTCAGCGAACAAGTCCAGCTCAACGATGGAATCTTGCGGATGAGTTTCTTTATAAGTGGCGAGAAAAGAATCGTACAGTTTAACCGTAGCGGATTGCTCGGCAGGACGACCGTTAGCTTTAACAAAAAGTACAGTAGACATGAATAATTCCTCCTTAAAGATAATAAGCAAAGTGTTATAAGTAAGTATGATATGAATTAATAAACATCTTACGTTATGTAAGTATGATAAATTATATACTTACTTTTGTCAAGTGACTTGTAATTATTGTTTGAAATAAAATTGGACAAAAAAAGAGAGCTGGAACATGATGCTCCGCTCTCTAGTATTAAATCTTAGCTTTGATCGGTGATTTTTTGGGCTGAAGGAACTGCTGCAGCTTTTTCTCCCGTGCTTCCCAACGGAAATTCGCGATCATGAAGCCAACTACGCCTAACACAATAATTCGGATATATATCCAGGATTCTGTTACCGTCTGCTGAGTTAACCATTCTAAAGCCGTAAATAGCACAGCCAAAGACATTCCCCAAGCCAGAATGCCGAAATACATCACATATTTGCCTTTTCCCATGGCTCTTGTCTTACGCCATTTAGTGGCTTGTAATTCATTCATTTAAGCTGATCCCCCCGGATTGTGCTACTTGGTAGCCCGATAACAAAATGACAAACTTTATTGATTTTCGCGATGGATGAATGAAAGTCCTTCTCGTACGCAAATTGTTCACATCTTATATGTAGGGTATACCAATAAATGGATCGATATTCTTCCATAAGGATCGAAAGTCTGCCGAATCAAAAAAATATGGTACAATGGATGGGAAAAATAGACAAAGAAAGGGACCGGTGGAATGAGCAAGCTGTTATTATTTGTAGCTTTGACCTGGTTGACGGGAAGTCCAATTATTGCACTCATTGTGCTGCTTATTGTTTTTTACGCATTGGAGCGCCGTTTTATCGGGCTGACCCCTAGCATTTTTAAACCGATTCAAAGGGCTAGACGATTATCGAGACTTCGCCAAGAGTTAAGATTAAATCCGCATCAAACTTCTGCGAAGCTGGATGTGGCGCGTCTTTTAATGGAGCGCAATCAATACCGGGAAGCTGCGGAGCTGCTGGAGCAGATCAGCACGGTCATGGAAGATTCCGCCGATGTAAGAGCGGAGCTTGGCGTATGCAAGCTTAAACTGGGTCATCTGGAGGCTGGAGAGCAGCTGCTGTTGGAGGCTGTTGAACTGAATCCTAGGGTTAAATACGGTGAACCTTATTTGAGACTGGCCGAAGCTTGGGCGGATAGAGATCCGGGGAAAGCCATTCGTTATTTGCAAACGTTCGGTTCCGTCAATTCATCTTCATGCGAAGCATACTATCGCTTGGGTCAGCTGTATACCCGTTTGGGGCAAAAAGAAGAAGCCCGCAGAGCCTACCGTGAAACGGTTGAGCTGTACCGCGGACTTCCGAAATATAGACGGCGGTTCGAACGCCGATGGGCCATGCTGGCAAGATTGAAAGGATAACATGATATTCATTAGTGCAGGTATTTTTATAGACTACTCCACTGTGGCAAAAATGCGGTCCGGTGCAAAGGCGGACAAATCCATATCCGGCTTTTGCCCAAGTACCAGCTGACGAACCAGCTTGCCGGTGCCTGGCGCAAGTAAGATTCCGTTTCGATAATGTCCGGTGGAGTAAATCAAGCCTGGAAGCTTGGATGATGTACCAAGATAAGGAAGACCGTCGCGGGTTCCTGGACGCAAGCCAGCCCACGTGCTAATGAGCTCAGCCTGCTCTAAAGCCGGAAGCAGCGTGGTTGCTTTGGTGTGGAGTGCACTTACCGCCGACACATGGCATCGTTTATCGAAGCCGGCTTCCTCCTGAGTTGCGCCAATAAGCATCGATCCGTCCTGCTTCGGTACAATATAACAGCCCTTGGTAAATATCGTTTTCTTGATAATGGGGGCTGATGTCTTGACGGAAATGCATTGTCCTTTGGACGGAAACATCGGAAGTTGGAATCCGAGCGGCTCGGTTAGGGCATGGCTCCACGCTCCCGCGCACAAAATAACCTGATCGGCGTACAGTTCTCCTTCGGAGGTTCTCACGCCGACAACACGGCCGCCGCGCTCAATAAGGTTAAACACCGGAGTCCACTCTCGAATATCGCAGTCTTGCTTATATAGGGCAGCTTGAAGTGCCTTTGCCAAGTGTACTGGATGTACCTGATGATCCTTAGGGAAATACATGCCTCCACGGACATTCGTAGCAATGGAGGGCTCCCACTCTCGCATGGCGGCAGCTTCCATCCATACCGCGTCTTGAATCCACTCAAGCCTGCTTCTAAGCTCATGCTCGTCTTCCTCGTTCCAAGCAATACGGAGTATACCTTGATCTATGTACTGCGGAGAAACTCCGCTTAAATGTTCAAGTTCCTTTGCCCATTCGGGGTACACCTGCTGGCTAAGACGGCACAGCTCATAGAAAGCACCTGGCTGATGTATTTCTACCTGTGCACCCAGCATGCCTGCTGCTGCAGTGGAGGCCTCTTGAAGCAGGGCACCCTTCTCAATAAGTGTGCAATGGACTCCTGCGCGGATCAGATCCAATGCGATTGTACTGCCGATAATGCCTCCCCCGACAATAATAGCTGAGGTCGTGCTGTTCAATGAAATCCACTCCTAGGTATATGATGGGTACGATCGATCGCTTCTCGAAAGCGACGGATTTGCGATGCCGGCTCCGTATGAAGCAGAACCGATGACAGCACTGCAATGCCGGCGCACCCTGTAGATAGCACTTCTTCGACGTTGTCTGGCTCGATACCCCCAATGGCAATGACAGGGAGGTTACATGCGTTTACAACCTCTGTTAATGCCTTCACGCCGCGTGGAGGGAGGCCGGGCTTCGAATTCGATTCAAAAATATGTCCGAATAGAACATAATCGGCACCTTCCCTGGCGGCTGTCAGTGCTTCTTTTACTGAATGCACGGAACAGCCGATGCGCGCAGCGGCAGGCAGAATACGACGGCTATCGCTGACGCTTAAGCTGTTATAAGCAAGCTGAACACCAGGAGCCTGTACCGCCAGAGCTGCATCAAGGCGGTCGTTTATGTACACGGCGCTTTCTCTAAACAAGGGTTGGAGAGAGGCGAACCATTCCGTTATTTCCTTGGCTCCAAGCGCTTTTTCCCGAATGTGCAGCACATCGATGGCTTGTGTCGGGCAATGCCGCAGTATGTTGGCGACTTCGCTTAATGGCTGCTTGCCTGTTGTCATGACATGCAGTGCATGCTTTCTCATTGTAAAGCTCCTCAAATTTTCTTCTTTTCATCATAACGCAGCCCTTCTATACCGTCAAAGCGTTTGCGCCAGTTGTCATAAAAATATCAATAACTAGAAACTTGACGCTGGGAAAGCGGATAGATACACTTATTGAAGAAATAAAGGCTGGAAAGCGGATGAGGAGGAGCCATAATGGAGAAAGTCTACAAGGCGCTAACAATTGCAGGCTCGGATAGCGGCGGGGGTGCAGGGATTCAGGCAGACTTAAAAACGTTCCAGATGCTGGATGTGTACGGGATGTCCGCCATTACCGCAGTAACAGCGCAAAATACGTTAGGTGTGCATGGCATTTATGATATTCCACTTGAGGGAATTGAGAAGCAACTGGAAGCTGTAATCGGGGATATCGGCGTCGATGCGGCAAAGACAGGCATGCTGTCGCAGCCTGAAGTGATCGAGCTGGTAGCGGCTCAAATAAAGAAACACGGAATAAGCCAATTGGTTGTGGATCCCGTTATGATTGCCAAGGGAGGAGCAAGTCTGCTGGCCCAAAGCGCTCAGCATGCGCTGCGAACTCTGCTGCTTCCTGTAGCGGCGATCGTAACGCCGAACATTCCTGAAGCCGAGGTTATTACAGGGCTTCAGATTACGACATTAGATGGGATGAAAGAAGCAGCGGTGCGTCTGGTACAGCAATTCGGAGCCGGAGCAGCGGTAGTAAAAGGCGGTCATAGTACTGGCGAGCCTATCGATGTGCTTTATGATGGAGAGCGGTTCCATCTGTTTACGGCTGAACGGTATGAGACGCGGCATACGCATGGTACAGGCTGTACGTTTTCCGCTGTCATTACCGCAGAGCTGGCCAAGGGCAACACCCTATTGGAAGCGGTGCAGACGGCTAAACAGTTTATAACGCTGGCTATTCGCGATGAGCTGGGCATTGGAGCTGGTCACGGACCAACGAATCACTGGGCTTACAGCAGAAATAGGCAAACCGATGCGGACAAGCAGAAGAAGGAGCAATAATATAAGATGAGTTATGAATATTTGATGCAGGCAGTTCTGCTTATTGTATTACTAATCCTCTCCTTTCCGGCGATCATGCTGTGGTCCAAATGGAGAAATAAGAAACGGAGATAAACAGCTATGTACTACGTAAATCATGATCAAATCAACGTCCGTCTTCAATTTTTGCCGACAATTACACAAGCGTGCGCAGAGCTTACCAAGCAATGGGCGCTAACGCAACCGTCTGAACAGCTGCTTCTTCATTTGGCTCAAGAGCGGATCCTTCATCTGGCTATAGAAACCGTGACCGACGTAGGCAGCTTGCTGATCGATGCCTTTATGATGAGAGATGCAAGCAGCTACGAGGACATTGTCGAGATACTTGCGGGAGAGCGAGTTTTTGATGATGAAACGGCTTCCGTTTTAAAGCGCTTGGTTCAACTGCGCAGACCGTTGGCCCAAGATTTCGCCACTTATCCAAGAGAATCGCTGCATCCGCTTATTGGAGAGCTCCCTGCAGTGCTGACAGCCTTTGCCGAATCGGTTCCTGCTTTTATTAGCCGGGAAATGGTCTAACCTGGGAATACCCTTGAATCACCATTTTTAGGCTTTTTGATACATTTTAGTATACTAATTTACTTATGCTCGTATTTCGTATACAATTGAGGGTAATAACAGCTTTTATAGGTATCAAGAAGCAGATCCAGAAGCCCATACTTGCGAGGAAAGGCGGTGAGACCGGATGAACCAAGAACATGAGGTATCGACGCGCAAAGTCATTCTTACCATGCTTAAAACGAGCGGAGCTTTAACCGTAAGTGAAATGGCTAAACAGCTCGGCATTACGGAGATGGCAGTGCGGAGACACTTGAACACGATGGAGCGGGACGGTCTGATCGAGGCTAAGCTGGTTCGGCAGGCAATGGGCCGGCCAACCAATCTGTACTCCTTGACGGAGAATGCCGATGATCTCTTTCCGAAGAAGTACCATCATTTAACGCTTGATCTGTTAAGCGAGCTGGTGGAAGAAGCTGGAGAAGGCAAAGTGGACTTGCTGTTCGAGAAGCGCAAGGATCGTCTGATCAGTCGTTATGAAGGACAGGTCAATGGAAAGCCGTTGCCGGAACGCGTCAAGACACTTGCCGAGATTCAAAACTCTAACGGGTACATGGTAGACTGGTCCGAAAGTGAGGATGGTCAGTTCGTCATTAACGAACATAATTGCCCTATATCCCAAGTAGCCAACCAATACAATCATGCTTGCCAATGTGAATTGAAGATGTTCGAAACCCTGCTGGATGCGGATGTCCAGCGTGTAGAATGTCTGGTCAAAGGCGGCAATAAGTGCTCGTATGTTATACAGAAAAAAAACTAAACCATCTTTTCGCTGATTAAAGCGCAGAGATGGTTTTTTTCTTTAATCCGAGGTTATCGTTGAGTTTCTTGCTGTTCCTGTTCAGCCTCTGGGGTCCATGGCTTGGGGCTAACTCCTTGCCATTTGCCATTCACATAAGCGATGCAGAATGTAATGATGCCGAGGATAAACAGCACGATGACCTTATAGATGGTTTCACTTCCGGCCAGATCGAACACTAAAGTTTTGGCAGCAACGCATAAGAGGACCAGAGAACCAAACACGCGGAAAACAGATTGCCTGCTGTAAGCTCCCCATACAAAAAGCAGCAAAGCATAAATGCCCCATGAAATCGATAGCGTGAGCTGCAGATCCAGTATGTGGTCCAGCTTATATTCTGCCACCATGTTCTCTACCTGAACCGTCAGCAGTCCGCCTACGATAAGGTGGCTAGTGATAGAATAAACGACGGACAGCAAACGATTATCTTCTTGACGCATTGCCCTGAATGAACCGCGTACAGAGAAATAAAAGCCCATGGCCGCGAGGAGCTCCCATGCTAATGCAGCCCAGTTGAAGAAAGGGATGTAGACTCCGAACCACTCACCCCATGGAGTATCCCACGTCACGACAAACCAGTAAAAGACAATGACAAACCAAACCCCTATCGAAGCAGCCTTGAGCCAATCGAGCTTTTTCCAGATTCCGGCGATGTAGATCAGACTGGCAATGATAAGCCAGAAATAGACATTGATAAGCGGCTTCACGGTCAACTCTTTCCCAAACTGAGTAGAAGCAATCAATAGAAGAAGCCCGCCACCAAACAATTTGGTGAGTACAGCAACATTAAAGGATGAGGTCAAGCGGGATACGAGGAAGGCCATAATTATATAACCAAGCCCCATAATAAGCAATGGATACGCATAAGGGACAATGCCGTTCAAAATAACCATGGACCATAGTCCGAATAGGATGGCGTTCAGCACGCCGAGATACAGATTCAATCCGTCGAATCGGAGATTGTTTTTCCAGGACGAGATCAGGAAGGCAAGCACATAGAAAATATAAGCCGCTAGGGCATAACGGAAAGGTAAGCTCCAGAATGAGGAAACGTCAGGGTCGAATTGAATATAGTAGATCGCATAGAGGGCCCAGGTTCCTATGAAGGATACAAGTCGAAGCTCAGTCCAGCTTTGCCGAATGCTAAGGACGAAGATAACCCCATTAAGTACGAGCAAATAGAGGAACAACGTAAAGACTTGATCGGTCTCCGGCCTTAAGATCATAGGGGAAGCCAACGCTCCCAGCAAGCCAACATTCATTAGAAGCCGAAGCTGAGCTTTATAGGCAAGCACACCGAGCCCAATCGTTAAAGTCAGCATGCAAATAAAGACAGTCATCGAATCCCAGAGGGCAAAGTAAATGCCTGAAAAGCTGAAGGTCGTGTATAACAGGGCGGCGCCCATACCAGCTACAATTTCACCGGTAACAGGGAATTTCTGCACCGACTTGAGACCAGCTAGAACGCAGCCGATGCCAATAGCAAGGCCAAGTCCGATTTTGACGGGGTCCGTAATCCAGCCTTGACTCCATGTATACTTGAACAAATAAAGAAACGAGCTTACAATAAACAGCGCTCCTAACAGGTGAATCCAAGATTTTCGCAGCAGATCATTCATCGCTTGTCATCTCGCTTCCATCATTTTTCAGAAAGACTATGAGATGATTGTAAGCGGAACGGTTGGCTCCCATAAGTACTAACTTTTTCTAGTACCTGTCATTCAGAAGCTAGGTTATAGTTGGACGCTGCTGTTAACGATGGCCCCTTTGGCTTGTTCAAAATGGTCTTTATATTCTACGTAGTCGATCTCGCAGCCCGGACCGATACGCACGGAACTGCCGCGGACAACTCTGGCCTTAGTATGTTCGAGATAGATCGAATCTCCTTCGATCGAATCCGCATTCAGTATATTCTCCGTACCCGGAACCAAAGCATGGAACAGCTTGTGAAGACGGTACGCAAGACCGGACCGGGTTACTTTTATTATCTCTCCCCCAATCTCTCTTGCCGAGCAGGGGCCGAACAGCTGAATTTGTACTGTACCTGCGTTCAACAGACCTCCGACGGTAAACCCGCCTTTTGCAGAGAACGATTCGGCTTCGCAATCTTGTTGAATGGTGATTTCTCCGCCGATCTGCAAGTCATCACCGGTCAAGCTGCCCCCAATTTGGGAGCTGCCATGCAGTTTAAGTCGTTTAACGGACAGATCGCCTCCAATATCCGAGGTGCCATAAATACGGACTTGATCCGAGTCTACATTGCCTACAACGACAGAAGTACCAAAAATTTTGAAAGACTGGGATTTCACATTGCCGTCTACGCGGCTTGTTCCATATACTTTGAAGTCCGTACAATCCAGGTTGCCGACAACCTGTCCTTCTCCTGTAATTTTAACCTCCTGGTAAACGCCTCCCGACGCGCTGCCGGAACCGGCAAGCACCAGCTTTTGTCTTATTACATTAGCCATAATGGATCACCCTCCGTCAATTTATTCTCATTTTAAGTTCTTCAATACATGCGGATACGTTCAATTTGGTAACGACCCGGACACCGGATTCAAAAAATACTTCTCCTGAGTTGGAAACTAGTAGGAATGTCGAAATGCCCATTTTGCGTATGAAAATGATCTCACCGCCACTGCCCTGCAGCTTAGGATAATGTTCGTTTAGTACTTGCAGCAAAATGGCCCCTTCGTCAAGACTCATCTCACCGGTTTGGAGCATTTTCTCCAAAATAAATAAATAAAGAATACGATCAAAGGTAAAAATATCCGTATCCCCGAGACGTTCGGTAAAGAAATTGAGCGCCATCTTCGAAACAATGTTACGATCGATAATTTCCTGCTTCCACAGCGATATTTCAGTAGGGTGAGGAGATAGCAGGTCCGCCAGCTCATCTAATGATAAATCGTCCTTCATATGTTTGATTTTATCAATTCGGGCTAGTATTTTATGTTTCGGAAAAAAGGTTTCCTGCCCGGTAAAGGTTGATTTTCGAATAAACCAATCCTCAGGAATCAAATTTTTGCGTTTCCATCGATATAATTGGCCATAGGACAGGCCGGTCAGCTCCAGCAAATCTTTCTTGGATATGATATCTTGCTCCATGTGGCAGCACCTCCTTGCAAAATCTAGTTTAGCATAACAATGTTACGTTGTAAATGATGGGGTGACCCAACTGTTATTTTTAGAGGGATTGGCTGGCGTTATGCAAAAAAAAGCTTTTCCACCCGATACCGATCGGACGAAAAAGCTCTGCTTTTGTTGAACAAAGGTTCTAACCTTGGCTTCGGATGCTAGCTGTGAGGCGCGATGCTTTATCCCGAACCCATTCATAGTTGCCGTTAGCGATCTCCTTCAGATTAACGAGTGAGCCGCCAATCCCAACAGCATAACAGCCGATTTGCAAAAATTGTGCTATATTGTCTTCCGTAACTCCACCGACCGCTACCATAGGGATATGACTGAGAGGGCCTTGCAGCTCCTTCAAGTAGCCGATTCCGAGGCTCGCGCCAGGGAAAATTTTGACGGCAGTCGCACCGGCTTTCCAAGCCTTCACAATTTCCGTTGGCGTCATTGCTCCTGGAAAAATGGGCGCACCTTGCTCAACGGAATAGCGGATTACATCTTCATCCATGTTAGGAGTAACCAGATAGGAGGCGCCTGCCTGGCATGCTTTCTTCGCATCCTCCACATCCAACACGGTGCCTGCACCTATGTACATCTGATCGCCGAACTGCTGCTGAAGCTTGGTAATCATGCTCTCAGCACCGGGAGTATTTAGAGTGATTTCCATCACTTTGACACCGCCGTCGAGCAATGCTTGTGCTACACCGGCAATATGCTGTTCCTCTACACCCCGGACAATGGCAATGATCCTCGTCTCTTCTATAAGGCGTATGCCTTCTTCCCTTACCATAACCCATCCACCTCATCTATAAGATATGAATCTATTATGCCATGCTTTGGCTTGATTGTTAACTTGAAACGCTTGATAGAGTAGATGAATGCTCAAACTTGAAAAAGCGAATAATGGATAAATGAAAGACAATGACTGACCAAATTGTGAAAAGGCTGCAGAGAACCCTCTGCATGAACCCAAGGGGGATTGTTTATGGACAATGAAAAGAATCATCCGAGTATATTTGAGCCGTTTGCGCTTGTTCTTAACATTGTAACGGCTGTGCTCGGTGCCATCATCGGTATGCAGATCGTGACAACGCTCGGAGTAACGCCCAGTACGTCCATTATTGGCGCGCTTGTTGCGATGCTTATTGCAAGAATACCGGTAGCAATGCTCAGAAAATATAAATCGGTGCATCGGCAAAATTTAGTGCAAACGTCTATATCTTCTGCCACCTTTGGAGCAGCTAACAGCTTGCTCATACCGATCGGGATTCCATTCGCGATGGGAGCTACGAATTTGGTCATTCCGATGCTGATCGGTGCGGCGCTTGCGATGTTTGTGGATGCAGCGATACTGTACAAGCTGTTTGACTCCAAGCTTTTTCCAGCCTCCAGTACATGGGCTCCCGGTGTTGCGACTGCTGAATCCATTAAAGCCGGAGATACGGGAGGAAAGAGAGCAGGTTTGCTCGGGGTGGGTGCCGTCGTAGGGCTTATCGGTTCGTATCTCAATATTTCCATGTCTGCCTTCGGAGTAGCCTTTATAGGAAATATCTGGGCGTTATCGATGTTTGGTATCGGGTTGATGATCAGACAATATTCCGTCCCTTGGTTTGATATTGATGTTAACAAGCTATATATCGCTCATGGCGTTATGATCGGGGCAGGCATTGTTGCCTTGATTCAGGCAGGCATGCTTATTTTCAGAAATCCCTCCAAGAGTTCTAAAGGTAAGCACAATAATCACGCAGCAGATGAAATTGACGAAAGCAAACTAACGAGATCGGTTCCCGAAGCAAGAAAAGCGCTTAGTATCGGGTTCGTTGCCTATCTTGTCATAGCGTTGCTTATCGCTATAATTGGCGGAATCATCTCGGAGATGTCCTTAGGCATGCTGATAGGGTTTATCGTATTCGCTGCCTTTGCCGCCTTTGTCCACGAGCTGATCGTAGGTATAGCCGCGATGCATTCCGGTTGGTTCCCGGCCTTCGCTGTTGCTTTTATTACGCTTTTGTTCGGGATGATGATCGGATTTCCTCCGATTGCTCTGGCCCTTCTCGCAGGCTTCAGTGCCGCTACAGGCCCGGCTTTTGCCGATATGGGATATGACTTGAAAACGGGCTACATTCTCCGCGGCAATGGAGCAAATAGGGAGTACGAGCTGGAGGGTAGAAAGCAGCAGTATATTACGGGAATGATTGCGTTCGGAGTCGCTTTGCTAACCGTGCTGGTCACCTATAACAGTTATTTCTCGCAAAATCTCGTTCCGCCTATCGATAAAGTATACGTTTCAACGATTCAAGCGGGTACCTCCTCTGAGGTAGCCAAACAGCTGTTAATATGGGCGATTCCGGGAGCCATTGTGCAATTGCTTGGCGGACCTACCCGGCAGATTGGGGTTTTGTTTGCTACAGGTCTTCTTATCGCTACGCCGAACGCTTGCTGGGCGGTCCTTGTAGGTATTGCCATTCGCATTATCGTCCTGAAAGCAAAAGGCAAAGAAGCGGAAACGCCAATGAGTATCTTGGCAGCTGGCTTTATTGCCGGAGATGCGCTCTACAGCTTCTTTAATTCTGTATTCAAAATGAAAAAGTGAGGGACCTTTCATGTCGATCATTAAGCTGGATGAAAAAATGGTGGAATACGCGGTATATGGCGGTGCCGTCCTAGGCGGCGGGGGAGGAGGGTGGATCGATGACGGGCTGCAGATTGGGCGTTTGGCTCTCGAAATCGGGGAGCCCAAACTGTACAGCATCGACGAGTTCCATGATGATGATTTGTTCGTCACTGTCTCGATGGTAGGTGCCCCTGCTGCTAAAGACCAGTTCGTCAAACCGATTCATTACAGCAAAGCTTTGGACATTCTAACCCAAAAAATTGGAAGAACCGTTCATGCCCTTCACACGAACGAGAATGGCGCAGGCACAACCGTCAATGGTTGGTTCCAATCCGCGATTACAGGCATACCGCTTGTCGATTTCGCTTGTAATGGCAGGGCGCATCCGACAGGCTCCATGGGCTCTATGAATTTATCTGAGGTAGAAGGCTATGTGTCTCATCAAGCGGGTGTCGGCGGCAAGGAGGACAACTATGTTGAAATAAGCATTTCCGGTTCTCTGGAAAAAGCAGCAACACTAATTCGCAAGGCGTCAATTGAAGCCGGCGGATTAGTTGCGGTCGCGCGTAATCCTGTGACACGTGCCTATGCCTTGTCCAACGGAGCGCCAGGGGCGATTACCCAAGCCATTGGGGTAGGGGAAGCGCTGCTAGCTCACAAAGGCGAGGCGGCTATCGACTCGGTTGTGTCCAAGCTAGGAGGCAAAGTCGTTGTAACGGGAACCGTAACTGAATTCCAGCTGGAAACGGCGGGAGGATTTGATGTCGGCACCGTTCGGATTGACAACTCCCATGAAATGACCTTTTGGAACGAATATATGACGCTGGAGAAGTATGGGGAAAGGCTGGCAACCTTCCCGGATCTCATTATGACTCTGGATGCCAAAACAGCGAAGCCTATCGTGACGGCAGCCATTCAAAAAGGGCAGCAGCTCGCAGTCATTGCCGTACCGAAAAACAAACTGCTGCTTAGCAGCACAATGAGAAACGAAAAGCTGATGAAGCCTGTCGAAGACATCATAAACAAATCGATCCTACCTTATTTGGGATAAAACAAACTAACAAGAATCAGACGGAGGGCTACGACGATGACGTTGAAACAGACGCTTATGACATTGGATGTAATGGACGACGGAACCGTAAACGGAGAGCGGGTTAAGCAGTTATTTAAAGAGTATGCCGGTGTTTCTGTCCAGGTAACTGTTGTTAAAGGGGACAAAGGGAGCACAGATTTTATTAAAATCGCTATTCCAGGCACGGAAGGAAAAAGCAAGGGAGGCAGCGCTCCAACCTTCGGGATTATTGGTCGTCTTGGGGGAATCGGAGCGCGTCCAACTCGGATAGGTCTTGTTTCTGATGCAGATGGTGCTGTAGCGGCGGTCGCATCTGCTCTGAAGCTGGCAGAGATGCAGACAAGAGGCGACTCATTAAAAGGCGATGTCATCGTCACGACCCATATCTGTCCAGATGCTCCGACCAGACCTCATGAACCGGTTGATTTTATGGATTCACCAGTCGATATATTAACGATGAACCAGCATGAGATCGTTCCTGAAATGGAGGCCATTCTATCCATTGATACGACCAAAGGGAACCGGGTCATCAATCATAAAGGCATCGCTATCTCTCCAACCGTGAAGGAAGGCTATATTTTACGGATCAGCGATGATTTGCTTCGTATCATGGAGATGACGACAGGGCAGCTTCCGGTTACCTTCCCGATTACAACGCAGGACATTACTCCGTACGGAAACGACCTGTATCATATCAATTCGATTGTCCAGCCTGCCGTTGCAACGGATTCTCCCGTAGTGGGAGTCGCTATTACTGCTCAATCCGCTGTTCCCGGCTGTGGCACAGGGGCAAGTCATGAGGTTGACATTGCATCGGCGGTCCGCTTTGCTGTTGAAGTCGCCAAAGAAGTGACTAACGGAACTTGTGAATTTTACAGCAAGACGGAATTCGAGCGAATTGTTAAATTGTATGGATCTATGAAAATTTTGCAGACATCAGGTAAGGCATAGTAATTAGCAATAAGAGTGATTACTCTCTATTGAGTCAGTTAAGAAGCCTACTTATTGAGAAGATTTGCTGGCGGTAGGTGGGGTATCCCCTGGAGGAGCGAACGCGACCGCCTTTGTTATCGGGAAATCACCGCTGTAAAGACAATAAATTAAAAATTTCCCGATAACAACAGCGGCCGGAGGGGATACCCTACCGGAGTACCACACACTTCAGATGTTTAAAGGTTTCTCAATAATCTCAAAAGAGATTACTCCCTCTTTTCAATTGAAGGGGGCAACAGTGATGGGTAAATTAGGCATGATCACCATTGGTCAAGCTCCACGTAACGATGTGGCACCGATCATAGAGAAGTACTTAGAACACCGAGCGGAGCTTGTCCAGGTAGGCGTGCTGGATGGAATGAGCAAAGAGGATATTGAACAAAACTTGCACCCGGAAGCTGGAGATTACGTGTTGACTTCAAGATTAACTAATGGGGATTCGGTGGTGATGTCTCGCGAGAAAATCCAGCCCCTATTGCAAAATAAAATTTTTGAGCTCGAACAAGCGGGGATTAAGCAGATTCTACTGTTATGTACAGGGGTATTCCCTGGGCTTAAAGGGAAGTCTTCCTACCTGATTGAACCGGATCATATTATACCGCCTACTCTGAAAGCAATGGTTGGCCAGAGGCGGTTAGGGGTTATTGTTCCTTTGGAGGAGCAGAAGGACCATTTAATGCCGAAGTATACACCTCTCGGATTGAATCCATTTTTCGCGGTTGCCTCGCCCTATCATAATAATCTGAATAATTTTCATCGTGCGGCTTCTGAGCTGAAGGACAAAGTGAATATTATTGTGCTGGATTGTATGGGTTATACAGAGGAAGCCCGAGAGCTTGTTGCCCAAGCTTCACAATTACCAGTTGTATTGTCCAATGCAATTATGGCAAAATTAGTATCGGAAATGATTTGACGATAAAGGAAGTCATGATGATGAACTCGAAGCTTACAGAAATTAGCAAGAATGTGCTGCAAAATTGTTTGGGACTTAAAGAAAACGAAACTTTCCTGGTTGTTGCAGACGAAGTGAAGAAGGAACTCGCCGAATCGCTATTTGAAGCAGGGAAGCTGCTTGGGGCGGAATCAATGATTGTTGTGATGAAGGAAAGATCAAAATCAGGAGAAGAGCCTCCTGCCCCTATAGCTACGGCAATGGCCAATTCCAATGTGGTCGTATGCATTACGAAGCACTCCTTAACGCATACACAAGCTCGTAAGCAGGCAGCTGCAGCAGGAGCAAGACTCGCAACTATGCCGGGTATCACCGAGGATATGTTCTTGGAGGGTGCTATCTCTGCAGACTATGTGAAGGTGAAAGAGCTGACGGAGAAAGTCACGGAAATATTGACAGAGGGTCAAAAAGTACGGATCGAGAAGGACGGCTGCACATTGGCCTTTTCCATAGCGGGAAGAAACGGAGTTCCAAGCACCGGCATGTATTTGAATCCGGGCGAATCCGGTAACCTCCCTTCTGGAGAAGCTTATATTGCTCCGATGGAAGGCCTAGCTGAAGGTCAGATTATCATTGACGGCTCGATTGCAGGAATTGGCAAGCTTCAGTCTCCGCTAAAAGTAATCCTTGAAAAAGGCCGAATTGTAGATGCGGAAGGCCCTGACGCTACGAGGCTGCTCCAGATTCTTGGTGATGGCGATGGAAGACAGCTTGGTGAATTCGGCATTGGAACCAATGACAAAGCTAGAATAACAGGCGTTGTCCTCGAGGATGAGAAGGTGTATGGAACGATTCATGTTGCTTTTGGCAGCAATAACACGTTTGGCGGCGTGGTTGCAGCGGGCGTGCATATTGATGGAGTCGTTACGAAACCGACCGTTTATATCGATGACCAGCTTATTATGGAAAACGGACAATTTGTCGTATAGATGGGAGCTGGCGGATGAACTAATCATTCGTCAGCTTTTTACTTATTTGCTATTCCTACCTCTTTATTTCAAGTTGTATCAAATCGGTAAGTCTTTTAAGGTTCCAATCTATTTTTTCAGGCAATACTGTGATAATGTTGAGATAAAATAAAGTTTCTTAATGGGAGAAAGGAAGCTGATTCTGTGAGCGAAGAACCAGTATCGAACGTTAAATTGACCTCTTTGTCTAGCAAAGGGGGATGCGGTTGTAAAATCGGTCCGGCTGATCTCCAGCAAGTTATAAAAACGCTTCCACAGTCCATGCCTAATCCTAACTTACTTGTAGGTCTCGATACGAGCGATGACGCAGGAGTGTATAAACTGACAGATGATTTAGCACTGGTTCAAACGGTAGATTTTTTTACTCCCATCGTAGATGATCCTTATTCATTCGGGCAAATTGCTGCTGCTAATGCGTTGAGCGATGTGTATGCAATGGGCGGAAAGCCGCTGACAGTACTTAATATTGTAGCTTTTCCTATCAAAAAGCTGGATAAGCAGGTACTGGCCGATATTTTGCGAGGTGCAGCAGATAAAGTGAAGGAAGCGGGAGCTACATTAGTAGGCGGCCATTCCATTGACGATAATGAACCTAAGTTTGGGCTGGCGGTTACGGGCCTTATACATCCGGATAAAGTAAAACCGAACGCCGGTGCGAGACCGGGAGATAAATTAATCTTGACCAAACCCATCGGCGTTGGTATCATGACCACTTCCATCAAGAAGGATGCTCTGAGTGAAGAAGAAGTTAAACGGGTTACACAAGTAATGAGTACATTGAATAAGACAGCGGCTGAAGTTATGGAGTCGTACACGGTTCATGGCTGTACGGACGTAACGGGCTTCGGTCTGCTCGGTCATACGGCAGAGCTTGCCAAGGGCAGCTCTGTGGGAGTACGCATCGGCTTCAAGCAGGTCCCCGTCCTGCCGCGTGTTCGTGAGCTTGCTGAGGCCGGGTTTGTTCCAGGCGGCACGAAAAACAATTATGCCCACCTTGAAGGTACCGTTACCTTTGCCTCTTCCATTGATCAAATCGATCAATGGATCCTATGCGACGCGGTGACCTCAGGCGGTCTGCTTATCTCCGTAGCGGCCGAAGAAGCCGATGATCTGCTTGGCAGTTTGCTTCAGGCCAGTGTCGAAGCAGCCATGATCGGCGAAGTAGTAGCTGACCATCCGGGGCAGATCCGTGTCGTTGAGACGCTGTAGTTTCATTATTACTTCTTGAGAAAGACATATATAATTTTGGCAGATCCTAGAATCGGCCTTGTATAAGGAGAGAAGCTAGTGTTTCAAGACATCACTGTGGAAGAGCTGCTGGAGCAAAGACAGGAGCTTACGCTGATCGATGTTCGCTCACCAGGGGAGTATCGAGAGTTCACGATTCCAGGGAGCTTGAACATTCCTCTGCTAGATGACGCGGAGCGAGCGGAGATCGGCACGACCTATAAGCAGGTCAGCTTTCAGGCAGCCAAGGACCGGGGGTTGCAGATTATATCTGCGAAGCTGCCGGATTTTATCAAGCAATTTGAGAACATCGATTCGCGTAAAGCTGTCTACTGCTGGCGCGGGGGAATGAGAAGCAGAACGACAGCCACCGTTCTTGCGCTTATGGGGATCCGTGTGTACCGTTTGACCGGAGGCATTAGGTCCTATCGGCAGTGGGTTGTTAGTACATTGGAGACCTTCAAGCTGAAGCCGCGATTGATTGTTCTTAACGGACATACAGGAACTGGGAAAACACAGCTGCTTCGGAAGCTTGCGGAGCAAGGCGTGCCTATCCTCGACATCGAACGGCTTGCAGGCCACCGAGGTTCCGTATTCGGGCAAATCGGGCTTAAGCCTAACAATCAGAAAACCTTCGAAGCGCTGCTGCTTCAAGAATTGCTTCAATATAACGATCAGCCTTATATTGTCATGGAGGCAGAGAGCAAGCGAGTAGGCAAAGCCGTTATGCCTAATTTTCTAGTGGATGCCAAAGATCAAGGGATTCAGCTTCATGTGGAAATGCCACTAGAAGCCAGAATAAGGCATATTATGGATGAATATAATCTGCGGATCATAAGGAGGAATGCTTGGCCGCATTTGAGAAAATACGACGCCGTATTCACACGCCGATAGCAGCCGAGATTGAGCGGCAGCTACTGATGAATCATTATGCCGAGGCCGCAGCTTTGCTGCTCGAGCACTACTATGATCCGCGGTATGAGCATTCCGGTGAAAGGCATGGACATGAGTATATCCACCTGCAGATAGATGATCCGAACGACGGAGTAAATAAGGTTACCTCATTTCTTCAACAATTGAAGCTGCAGCAAACCTAGGACCCTAATAAGGTCCTTTTTTTGTTGCTTAAGATTGTTAATCTTCTAAGGAAATTAGCAGGGGTTTAAATTTTTTTTCATTTTTCGGTGTCAAAACAGGTGGCTGCTACTTATAATGTACTATTCCATAGGCATTCGTCTAGGAAAGTTGCCGATTGGAGGGAGGTGGCGAAACGTGATATGGCAAATCAGCGTAAGCTTGGCATCTGTTGCGTTCATTGTATTGGTTGGCTATCTCATTGTTATGCTTAGACAATCCCGCAAAGCAATGCTGCAAGCACAGGAGACATTGAGCGGCATCCAGTCACAATTGATGCTGACAACGGAAGAATCCATCCGTACGATTCGTTTATCCAGGCAAGTGCTGGAGGACGTGCAGGGTAGATTGAAAGCAACCGATGGGTTTGTAGCTGCTATGGAGCAGACGGGGGAAGCGGCCAGTACGCTATCCCATTCGGTGAAGCTCGTCTCCCGTTCGCTGTCGGATACGGTTCTGGAGGCTCGGGAATCGCTACATAGCCGACAGGACACGGTTAAGGACCTGATTGAGCTGACGACGACCGGAATCCAGCTATGGCAACGCTGGCAAGCACAGAAGGCCTCTCCCAAGAGCACGCCGGACGAATGATAATGATGAAGGAGATGAACAACATGGCAGCAGATAAAAAAGGAAAAGATTTATTGATCGGAGCCGTGGTAGGTACCGTATTAGGAGCGGTGACTGCGCTGTTGCTTGCGCCCAAATCAGGACGGGAGCTTAGAGCCGATCTAGCGGAAGGCGTTCATAATGTATCGGAGAAAACACAGCAGGTTGCAGGTACCGTATTGGATAAATCCAAGCAGCTTGCCAGCACGATATCGGAAAAAACGCAAACGCTCGGCAGCACCACAACCGAATGGGCAGGCAAAGTGAAGGAGAAAGCACTGTCTTGGAAAAATGGTAAGACCGATGATGCGGCCGAAGTGCCTGTAGCGGCTACTATTATCGTTAGTGAAGATAGGGAATCCGAGGGTGAAGAGAAGTAAGATCTTCCTCATCAAAAAAACCATCCGGCAAGGTACGAAGACCTAGCTCGGATGGTTTTGTCATACATAGACACGTGAATAAGGTGATTACCATTTGGATGGATCGATCTTGCTAGGATCCAACCCTTGCCATATATTGCGGATATCGGCGGTTTCCGGATGCTCGAAAACGAGCCAAGCCGTTGGCAAATACCGCTCGCCATACTCGCTGGCTGGTTTATTAATGATTTGATTGTCATGAACTAATACCGTTGAAGAGCCGCCGTCTAGGTTGGCAGCCGTGATGGCTCCATGCTCAAGAAAAATATTTTGAATATCAAATAACGTAGCACCAATACTGTAACCTGGCTGTCTTCCGTCGATAATGGCGAACATAATCGTACCGTCTTCCTTCTGGGCCATACAAGTACGAGGTGCGATTCCCCAGCCGTCGGCCTGATTCTTGATTTGTCCAACACCGTTAACGATGAATCGCGGAGCAAACGTTACCGCTTCCTGCACACCCATTTGCAGCAGCTCGGATGGCTTATATTTCCCTGCGATCATACGTCCTTCCTTATCAATGGCTACTATGTGATTCGGTGTATTCATACCGCCATCGTTATAAAATATTTTTCCTCCGGACATGACTAGACCGGTAGGCTGGAATCCATTACCCATCCACTCAGGGTCTACGAATCCTCCGGCATTGACACCTGCCACAGCTCCCAAACGCTGCACCATGGAGGATACTTTCTCGCCTTTACCTACTTTACCCGGGACAGCGATTCTCAGTTTCTTGGGATCATTAACTATAAGTAGTTTTCCTTTAAAATTTTTGCCTTCGATGGGCTCGATCTGAATAAGCGGTTTCTTTTCCTCGGCTTTAGGCTCCGCCGTGACCGGCTTGCTGACCTGAACCAGATGTTGGTCCTTAACTTCCGTATAGGTGTCGAATTGCGCCCAGTAGCGGTTTACACGTTTTTCTAACTCATCATTACCAATAAGGTAGGCTGCCCAATGCCGGTGTTGAGTTGAAATTAACGTATCTGCCATCAAATAGCGAAGGTTCGTGCCCGATTCGGTCAGGAAGAACCAGAGGCTAAAGATCATTCCGAAAGCCATTAAAACCGAAATCGTGTAAAAGAATAATGTAACAAGAGCGGAAGCACGTTTCTTCTTCTTTTTTTTAGAGGAAGGAAGCTTCTTGACGGCCACCGTCGTACGCGTCTTTGGACTACTCGATAAATTGGCTGACATCTCTTCTTTCCCTTCAAAATATTGGGTTTCTACAGTTATAAACGTAAAAAAGAGGAAAAAGTTTCAGTTTAGAACCGCACTTTTTCCCCTATTTCGGCAAATAAAGCTGTTTATTCTCTTTTAGCATACATTCAAATTCGTCCGCAGAAGTTGGCTTACTGAAGATATAGCCCTGGATTTCATCACATCCTTGAGATTGAAGAAATTCGAGCTGCTCCTCCGTTTCTACACCTTCCGCAAGCGATTTGATTTTCAATTGATGCGACATGGCTATAAGTGCGGTCACGATGGCTGCATTATCTTCATCCGAGGTGACGTCGCGAATGAAGGATTGGTCGATTTTTAACGTATGAACGCGGAATCTTTTCAAATAACTGAGAGACGAGTAGCCGGTTCCAAAATCGTCAATAGAAATTCGGACACCCAGTTCTTTCAGATGATGCATCGTTTCGATGACCTGCGGTATATTGTTCATTGCGACATTCTCAGTAATTTCCAAGCATAAATGCTCGGGAGCGAGTCCAGTTTCATTCAAAACCTGCTGAATCAGTGGAATGAATTGCGGTTGATGGAACTGAATGGCCGAAATATTCACAGAGACACACAACGGTGGATAACCGGAGTCTGCCCATCGTTTGGTTTGAATACAGGATTCCTTAAGAATCCAATTGCCGATAGGGATAATGAGTCCGGTTTCCTCGGCAAGAGGAATAAATTCAGCGGGAGAGATCATTCCCCATTCCGGGTGCTGCCAGCGAACAAGAGCTTCCATACCGTAAATATGACCGTTATGCAGATCAACCAGTGGTTGGTAGAAAATACAGAGTTCCTTCCTCTCCAGCGCTTTGCGCAGATGAATCTCCATATTCAGCTTGTGCAAGGAGCGTTTGTTCATGTCCGGATGGTAGTAATGATATGAATTCCCACCTTTCTCTTTGGAGCGGTACATGGCGTTATCGGCGTTTTTTAACAACGTCTCGGCATCGAGTCCGTCATCCGGGTAAAGGCTAATTCCGATGCTAGCAGTGACGAATAATTCATGCTCTTCAATCAAGAAAGGTTCTTTGACAAGATTTAAAATCCCCTTAGCCAGCTGTACGGGCTCATCGATATGGGTTGTTTGAGAGAGCAGAATCATGAACTCGTCCCCACCAAAACGGGCAACAACATTATGCTCTTTGACATATATATGAAGCTTGCGAGCCAAGGCTTGCAAGAGCTGATCTCCTATGTGATGGCCTAACGTATCGTTTATCACTTTAAAGCGATCCAGATCGAAAAAAATAACCGCTATACGATTCCCATTCCTCTCAGATTCCTGAAGACACGCTTTAAGACGATCGTCAAAATAAAGTCGGTTAGGCAGTTGCGTCAACGAATCGTGGTAGGCCATATGAACGATTTTTTCCTCAGCACGTTTACGCTCATTCATAGCCCGAATAGTTGCATAGGAACGAAGCAGTTGATCGTCGTGAGTCTCCTTAACAATACGTGCAAACAATTCATCGTGTTGAATGGGATTGTGATCGGCGGAAGAGGGGGCAGCAGTCGTTATCAACTGCATTACGTTTTCGATATGTTCTTTGTGAATACGCGCAGCAGAGGCTGTTTTGGAATGCTTGCGGTCTTGTTCGCCAAGGTAGACGATGCCTTTTTTCGTGTCATAATCTCCTACATGGTACATGTTGACGATATTCGCACTATCTAAGAGCCGAAACCCGTCCTCGAACAGCCATTCTTCCAAATTGTCGAAAGAAAAATCAAGATAATACTGCTGATCCTTCGTGTGAACGATAATTTCACGATCCCGAATCTTATCGATTTTGACAACACTGCTCGAATCTAAGATTATGATTTCTGACCCTCTCTTGCCGTCTCGTGTCACAGGAATTTTCTGCATGAAATTCAGCTCCATAAGAGAAGGATTGATAGGCTGTCATTGTGTGACAGCCCCAGATTTTATTTTTTTAGTAGTTCTTGTGGTGTTTCTGGGCGGTGAGCGACATAGGAATTAGTAGTCACAAATATAGTTGCCAATGTCATTAATACAGAATTAGCAAGGATTGCAAGTACTCTCTTCATAATTTCACCTCCCTTCCAAAAAAAATTTTAACCTATAAGCTGGTTTAGTAGTTAATAGTGCTTGGATTAAGAACGCAGATGTTATCACTGTTGATTGACCAATGAGATTGCTACAAACAAGAGCTACTGCTATCATTTTTAAAAAAGGGTAGTATTTGGGATCTATTCTACTAACATTATTTATTCCATTTGGAGCAGTTCTCAATAAAATCAAACAAGTTAAAAAATCAATGAGCATATAATAATAGGAATATTCATAAGTCATAAGGGAAGCAATAACTATGATTGATGTGGAGAGAATGCAACAAGATAAAGAGGATGACATATGCAATCCCCCAGAAAAAAACCTCAATATAATAAAAGAACATATAGCTATTAAACATTCATATAAATGCCCAATAAATAAACAAAAGACTAGAGAAATAAAAAAAGAAATTGAAGAATTTATTACTAAACTTAGTGAGTAGGTAAGGGCAGTTTCGGAACCGGCTTCTGGGTAGTTTCTTCTAATTGATCTTGCAAGATATTGAGCAGAATGATCAATTATATTCACTTTTTTTTGACATCCTTTCGCGTCTTTTTATCCAAAGTTTTTTATTATGCTGGTAAGCAAGATAAACGCCAATTAAAAAAAGAATGCCAACGATAATGGGAATAATAATATGCACAACAGATTGTTTGATAGCAATTTGTTCAATTTCTATAGCAACTAAGCCGATAATTAGCAAGCCTGATAAGTAAAAATTATAACCTTTTAGTGCATCGTTAGAAGTTGTATGAAAACCTAATTTGTATTTCTGTAAGGGGTAAATTAGTATTAATAATACTAAAGTTACTGTCATTTCAAATGATGCAAATTGAATGACAGAGTTAATTAGATCTTTTTCAGCAAAAATATTGAAATAAGAACCTATTGAAACGACGAGACCTTCAATTGTTACCACTGCTAATGTGCCTATTATGCATATTAAAAATGAAAAAATTAACGGTAATCTGAAGAATAATGTTATCAATACTATCTGAATAAGAAGTACAGGCAGAACTCCAAACTGAACTTGTTCGAGATATTCTCTTATGTAAATAGATATACTAGACATTATTACTGCAATAAAAAATACCTTATGTAGTGAATACCTAAAATAAATCCTAAATAATGAAAAACATAGTAACATACTTGCAGAAAACTCAATTGAAGAGAATAAGATTTTTAACAAAAAATGCATAATTATACCTCTTTATTATTATATATGGGTATCCTGTCATAGTAACTTAGTACTGCTTTGTATTATGTGTTAAAAATTTTTCGTATTATTTGATAGTTTAATATACTATTGTAAACTTAACAAGTAGAAAATTGTCGAATGAAGCGCTTTCTAGCTACGAGTATGTATCTTGAATAGTATTAAAACCGAACTATGTCATCTTATATTTAGCAATATAAATGTATCTTTTATACCATGAAATTCAATCCTCCAACTCTTTTTCGTAGGACATATGTATTAAGTATAAAAGGACGAGAAATGACAAAGATAGGATAAGTAATACGATATTGTCATAAAATATGAGTGAAACGCCGTTAACATATAGCAATAATGATCCAAGGACTAACGCTACGTAAAACTTTATGGGAAATTTTGCGGATTTTGAGATTAGATTTCTTGATGTGATGAAGGTAAATCCAATCCGAAGTTTATTGAGTATAAAAGATAAAGCTAAATTTACTGAACATAAAAAATAGATTTGAATGACATAATCATTTCGAGTAATCTCAATAAACTTACCGTGGTCAAAATTAGCTATTGCCAAATTTAGTGAAAGCTCCAACATAACGTTGGTGACATATGCTATAGAAACTAGAAGCAGTGAATGCCACAACTTAAAACGATAAATTAAGTACACACAGAAAAAATAACCGATAGGCTGGAGTATCGATAAGAGGTAGATAATTTTGAATGTCAGCAGTACGATTGTGATTTGAGATAATAGTAGTGTGCAAATAATGACGTGTGTTAAATATCTAGTGATCTTTAAACGAAATATAGATAGTCCTAATATTTGTAGTGTAAACCACCAGTAACATGCTTGAAGAAAAGTTGCCCAAATTTGATCCATCTTGAAATTCCTCCACTGTTGTACATTATCTATACAGGTAGCTCATTTCTATAAATCTAGTTCATGATGACAAGTTAGCATAGATGGAAAACAAATCATCATGTTTACTCCGTCATCTCTTTCTCATGGGAAAGATGTAATATAAATATCAATGCAAAAAACGTTATCGTTATAGCTAGCATAATAATTTCTGAGAAGTATGCAATAGTTAAACTAGTAAGCATAATTGGTATCCAACCGAGAATAACCATTAGTAAGAGCTTTTTTGGGAACGCTTTTTGTCGAATTATTTGATTGCTAGTGGCAAAAGTAAAACCTATTCTATAAGAGTACAAAAGAACTGCAATGAAATAATTGATAGAAGTAAGTACTAAACCTTGTAAGAAGTAATCATTTCTAGAAATATGGATAAACTCTATGTAATTGAACTGAGCCAAAAGTAGGTTGAAGCTTGATTCTAGTACTACATTGAGACCGAAAGCTAGAGTAGCCATGAGTAATGACTGGATAATTTTTAATCGATAAAACAGCCAAAAGCAAAGCAAAAGAACAACGGGATTTAAAATTGTCATTAAGAAAACAATCTTGTAGGTCTGCATAAAATAGGAAGTTTGGGTTAGAACAATAGTACTGATAATCAGATGTCGCAAGTATAGTTGAGGCTTAACTCGAAAAAGAAGAAGGCCCATTAGTTGAATAGAGGGCCAAAATATTAAATATAATATAATCATTTTAAGCTGTTCCAACTAGAAACCTCCTTACTAATCTCAGAGATACTCTACAATTCTACTCTGCTATTTATTCCGATATCTCTTTCTTATAAGATAAATGAAAAATAACGGCAAGAAGAAAAAAGGTGATGCCATAGCCTAACATGGCAATCCTATCCCATAAAAATAATAAAGCACTTGTCGAGGCAATTGAAACGATGCCCATAATTAGGGCTGGATAAATTGTCTTGGACAATGGCTTATTCAATCTATCATTCATAGAAATAAATGAAAAACCTATCCTATATTTATAAAGAAAAAACACAATGATATAACATACAAGAGAAGTAACAATCATTTGAGTGTAAACCTGTTCTTTTAATATTAAAATGAAATGTTCTGAGTTAAATCCAGCGAGCAATAAATTGAACAAACTTCAATTAACGCAGCTAGCAAATAAGTGATTGTAACCATCAAAATAGAATGGGTCCATCTAACTCTAATGATAAGACAAATGCACAGGAATAAACATGTCGGTTGAATAAGAGCCATTAAATGCTCGATATGGAAGGCATGGATTGTGTATGAAACCTGAGATAGACATAATGAAGTCACTATAATTTGTGGAATATACGCTTTGAGCTTAAATCGAAATAAAGCCAAACAAAGGATTACTAGGGAAGACCAGCCTAACGAAAAGCCGATAACTTCTGCAAATTGAATCATGATGTAATATCCCTTTCTTAATCAGCTATTTCCTTCTGGTAAGAGAGTCTTAATACTACGAACCATACAAAGATAACAGCCAGCTGAAAATAGAAAGCATATTGCTGAATATAAAATATAGTAATGCTAGAAATCAAAAGAAAGATGAATCCGAAGAGGCAGGCGTACATAAATGGTTTATTTTGCTGCTTAAAAATGAATCTCCCTTTATCGTGTTGAGATAAAAAGTGAAACCAATACGGTACTTCGAGAGTATGTAACATCAGAAAACATCAATTACTAGAATAAGTATGTCAATGGCAAATGCACCGTCTTTAATGACGACAAGCAGATTAAACGGACGCGAAAAAGAAGCCTATAGCACAAAATTGCACATATAGGCTGAACAGTGGCGATTAAGTAGATTTTGTCATAACTTCTTAAAAAGACCGATATATAATCTAATAGAAGAGAAGAAAGAATAATTTGTAGTAAATAAGGCTTCAATGGGAATCGAAATAGTACGAATCCAAGAGAGAGCAGAGAAGCCCAACCAAAGAAATAAAAAACAGCTAATTGTATGGTCTGCATTGTGTCCCGTCATTTCTCTATATAATATTCTATTTCATAACAATGGCTTATCCCTTAATAAACGAAGGGTTAATCCCGCTAGTTTTGCCGAAGGTAAACTCCAGGCTAGTCTGATTGTTATTCGCAATCTTGCGAAGAATCAGATCGTGGTATTTGCGTTGACGCAGAGCGGACATCGATACGAAGAGGCCTTCACCCAGGGCATCGAAGTAGAGCTTACCGTTTTTATCGTCATATTTGCGAATATGTTGAAAGTTGGCGTATACGTCGGCATCGACTTTTTTGAATTCTTGTTCGTCCAGCTTTTCGAGAAATTCGCTGAAATCTCTTAAGGAATCAATGCTATGCTTTACTTTGGTTTCTTGATTACAATAAATAATTTCCTTGGTTCCTACCTCGATATAATAGACGGTAGCCAAATCTATATTTATATTAGAGCTTGCAGTTGCACCAAAATCCTGAGCCTTCAAGTGCCCTGCTTTAATCATCAAATCGGTATAGGGGTAGTTGTAAGCATCAGAAAGTTTTTTGAGTGTGTCTGGCGATGGGGTAATCTTCTCGTTGGTGGACCGGTTTTTTTCAAGCTCCAGATCTCGAATGTATGCGTGCGAAAGGCCGCTCTTTTTGGCTGCTTCTCTTAATGACATGGAACCGCGCAAGGCTTCTAAAAATTTACCAAATTCAGGGATAGGTTGTCCCATTTTGTAAATCACCTCTTTCTTAGTTTATTGTAAAGGACAAACTTGCGAAAAGAAATAGCTCTTACAAAAAAATATAGCCGATACTAGGCATGATTCTAAAAAATATTTAATAAAATAAAGTAAATCTTGACGGACTGTAGTATAAATACTACATTTAGCATAAAGGGCTGCATTATCATCAAGAAGGGGGATCATGGAGATGAGAGATAAGGTCATGAACCGTTGGAGCACTTATGAGCCCTTTTATGTGGCATTTAACGGTTACAAGATTGCAGATATCGTCATTACGAGCCATGCCATATCCCGCTGGTCTGAACGTGTTGAGAGCGATCAAGGGGGAATCGAGCATATTTGCTCCTATCTGTGGGACGCTTTGAAATTCGAACGTATCAAGCCTTATTACGAGAATGAAAAAGACGTCTATTTAATTGACGAAGATTTGGTTATGGTTGCCGAGTTTATGATGATGAAGGATGAAGTAGACATTGCAGGTAATCCTTTACATAAAATGATTGTCGTAACCTTTCTTGGCAAAGTTTCTGAAGATATTCAATTAAGGGATTTGAAGGCTTATTATTCATGGCTGCGGCATTCGCGGCGCATGACATTGGTCAAACATGGCCGGAAACGCAAATAATTGACCAGACGTTAATAATGAAAAAGTATGCGAAAACAACTGCATGCTTTTTTTGTGTTTCTATTCATGACAAGCATGAACAACTTTACGGTTTGCTTGCATAAATTAGGCTTGTATTCGGGGAAATTAGGGGGAGATAGGAAGGAGGATGAAGTTTATGGCGCGTGATTTACCTCTGGGTAATGGCAATGTGCTGGTGAATTTTGATACAAACTATAATTTACGTGATATGTATTACCCATATGTTGGGCAGGAGAATCAGTCGGCGGACCATTTATCTCATTTTGGCGTGTGGACTGCGGAAGGTTTTTTCTGGATTGACAATCCTGAGCTCAAAAGAAAGTCATCGTACCTGAATGACTCCATGATTACCAATGTAGAAGGGAATCATGAGCGGTTGGGATTAAATCTGCTGATCCGAGACGGTGTGGATGTGCAGGAAAATGCGTTTGTACGCAAGGTCGTGGTGGAAAATACAAAACAGCAGGAGAGAACCGTGAAGCTGTATTTTCATCTGGACCTGCACCTGTACGGAAACGGTGTCGGCGATACGGTTTATTTCGATCCGGACCTTCAATCGCTTATTTTTTATAAGGGGCATCGTTACATGTCGCTTTCTTGCAGCGGGGCCGGTGGCAAGGGTAGCGGCTGCAGCAGCTATGCGATAGGGCAGAAGGAAATGAACGGGATGGAAGGAACATGGAGAGATGCGGAGGATGGTCAGCTTGGCCGCAATCCAATTGCTCAAGGGTCTGTTGATGGCACTATAGAGTACGAATTGAAGATACCTGCAGGCGGCAAGACGGATATATGGTTCTGGATTTGCTTTGGCAAAAGCTTGGAGGAAATAACAGGAATGGAGCAGAGAATCCGCCAGGCTACACCCCATACGCTCCTTCAAAGAACTTATAACTATTGGGAGCAGTGGCTTGCCAAAGACCGTCATGATCTGAGCTTGATAGATAAGGACATGGCATCTTTTTATAAAAAAAGTTTGCTTGTAGTGCGAACGAATATGGATAACCGGGGCGCTATAGTAGCTGCGAACGATTCGGATATTTTGAAATTCGCCAAGGACACGTATTCGTATATGTGGCCAAGGGACGGTGCGTTGATTGCACATGCTTTGGACAGATCAGGTTACGTATCGTTGACTAGCAGGTTTTATGATTTTTGCAAGCGGGCTATTACCAAAGAGGGCTTCCTGCTTCATAAGTACAATCCGGACGGATCGGTAGGCTCCAGTTGGCACCCATGGATCAATCCGGCAGGGGAGAAGCAATTCCCGATTCAAGAGGATGAGACTGCCTTGGTGCTGTACACACTGTGGCATCATCATGAATTAGCCAAAACGTTAGAACATGCAAGGGATGACTATGATAAATTCGTCGTGCCTGCAGCCGGATTCCTAGCAAGTTACAAGGATGCATCAGGACTGCCTCTTCCTTCTTATGATTTGTGGGAGGAACGATACGGCGTTCATGCTTTTACGGTTGCCAGCGTGTATGCTGGACTTCTTGCGGCAAGCAAGTTTGCGGAATACTTTCAGGATAAAGCAAGAATGGTCTATTACCGGGAAGCTGCGGTTAAAGTGAAATCCGCCGTAGAGCAATTCATGTATTCCGAACAGGAGAAGCGGTTTATCCGTTCGTTGTACTGGAATCGAGAGAAAAATACTTATGAGCCCGACATGACATTGGATGCGAGTTTGTATGCTCTGTTTGATTTCGAGATGTTTGCTCCGAATGATCCTAGGATTACAGCTACGATGAAGGCGATTCGCGAAAAGCTGTGGATTCAGTCGGAGGTAGGAGGAATTGGTCGCTACAGCGACGATTACTACCATCAAGTAACCCATGACATCGGTAAGGTTCCCGGTAATCCATGGTTTATTTGTACTCTCTGGTACGCTGAATGGGTCATTGCTGTGGCCAACAACGAGGGTGAGCTTAAAGAAGCGGAAGATTTGATTCGCTGGACAATGAACCATGCGCTGCCGACAGGTATATTGGCAGAGCAAGTTCATCCCTTTACAGGGGAACCGATGTCCGTGTCGCCGCTGACTTGGTCCCATGCGTCGTTCGTAAAAGTCGTTCAGGAATACATGTCCAAGTTGAAGCTGCTGAGAAATAAAAGCACGGGTAAAGAAGACGTAAGTGACGCGAAGCTGCTGCAAACCTCTGGAGCATCGCAATGAAAACGGTACGTTTGAACGGGATTCAGACTAAGACAGAAGAGGACGGATATGAGGGTAAAGCGAGTGTTGGGCAGCGGGATCAAGGGCAAGGTAATGAAGCTGTCCATCAAAAAGCGTCTAACAAGGCTGGGGATAGTGTTCGGCTAGAACTGATCGAAGTGGACAAGCCGCAGCGGAGACAACCGGACGATGTACTGGTCCGTGTGCTGTGTATCGGGCTTGACGGCACTGACCGTGAATTGATGACAGAGAAGTACGGAGTTCCACCGGAAGGGGAAAACGGTTTGACGATCGGCCATGAGTCGCTTGGCGTCGCAGTCGAGGCTGATGAGGCTTACGGCTTTGCGCAAGGCGATTTGGTTTGTGCTCTTGTGCGCAGACCCTGCAGCGATCCGATGTGCGTGAACTGCCGTAATGGCCATGCGGATTTCTGTGAAACCGGCCATTACGTTGAGCGGGGGATTAAGGGCAGACACGGCTATTTGTCTGAGTATTATGTCGAGGAGGCTAGGTATCTCGTGAAGGTACCGCCAGCTTGCTTGGCTTATGGAGTGCTGACGGAGCCGCAAAGTATAGTCGAGAAGGTGTGGGATCAAGTACAGCGTATCCAGCAGCGTCTGATTTGGCAGCCCCGGACGGTGCTGGTGTTGGGTTCAGGGCCGCTTGGCCTGCTGGCGGCCTTCACCTCACGGTGTCTCGGACTTGACACCGTGGTATGGTCCATGTCGCCGGCGGATAGCACGGCGGCGGAGCTGGTTCGCGCCTGCGGTGCCGAGTACCGGCAGGCTGGCAACCCCGGCGGCGCAAGCGGGCAAGGCTCGGAAGCCGCTGAGACACTCAACGGCTTCCTGGAGCAGAGCGGCAAGCGCGCCGATATGATTTTCGAATGCACAGGCTACAGCCCGCTTGCATTCGAAGCTATGACTGCGCTCAGCCCGAATGGAGTGCTCGCTTTGTTAGGCGTCACGCCAGGCAGCCGAACCCTGAAAATTTCCTCCGATATGATCAATCAGGAGCTCGTTCTGGAGAATAAATGCGTCTTGGGCTCCGTCAACGCCTCGCGGAAAGACTTTGAAACCGGGCTGTACCGGCTTCAACAAATGGAAGAGAAATTCCCCGGATTGCTGAATAAAGTAATCAGTGATCGATTAACTTTAGAGCAGGTACCTGAACTGGATTTTAACCACATTGGGATTAAAGCGGTGGTCGATCTGGTTCCTCAGACTCAATGGAGTGAGTTGCTTTCGGGAAACTCCAGTCAAGTAGAATACAGCTTCTCCGTCTAATAAACAGAGCGGTCCATCGCTTAAAGCCGATGGATCGCTCTGTTGTTCATTTATCTTATTGACTGCAATCGTAAGGATTCATCGTATGGTCCTGACGGTATTCCGAGGGGGAACGGCCGAACCATTTCTTGAACTGCTTGGAGAAATACAGCGGGTCACTGAACCCGACGGAGGAGGCGACCTGCTCGACAGTGAGCGCTTCCTGAAGCAATATTTTTGCTCGCTCCATCCTGATTTTTAACAAAAAGTTCATAGGGGCTTGTCCAGTGTGCTGCTTGAACATTTTGGACAAATGAGTTCGATGATAACCTAGGCTTTGAGCCATGGATTCGATAGAAATCGGTTGATGATACTGCAAAGTAAGCCAGCGAATGGCCTGCTCAACCTGCTGCTGAATTCCGGAGGCTTCTTCCTTCTGGATATTGCCTTGAACAAGCTCTTGGGCATATTCGGCCAGCAATAGTCGCATGTAGCCTTCAGACTGCATATCGCAGTGCGACATCCGTTTGCGCAGAGTCAGCTCCATTTGGTGATACAATGCCTGCATTTTGCGATGCTGCTGTGTTAAGGCAACCGGATGATGCTGGGATATGCCAAAGCCACTTAAATATTCATCCACACGGGTTCCTTTAAACCCGATCCAGCGGTAGCACCAAGGGTCCTCTTCGTTTGAGCCGTAGCTGACCAGCTCACCAGGAAAGATGAAGAAGCTGCTGCCTTTTTCTAAGTGATAATCCGTTCCCATGCAGCGGAAGGTACCGCGTCCTGATACGACATAGTGAACTAAATAGTAGTCAAGCACCTGGGGGCCGACCTTATGCGTGGGTCTGGTTTGAGATTGTCCACTAAAGAGGACTGTCAGTTCTCCTTTGCCGGGACGGGGATTAAAGGCGACAGAATGATAGGATTCCTTCATATGGAACACCTCAGTCAATTTTGATATGATGATAGTATAATGGAAAAGAATAGATGACACTAGTAGTCTGGGGAGAGAGTCGTTCAAGATGAATGGGAACCGATTTATAAAAGAAAATGCACTACATCTGTCATGGGTGGTAGCGCTTGCTGCAACACTAGGAAGTTTATATTTTTCTGAAATTTTACACTTCCTGCCCTGCAAATTATGCTGGTATCAACGTATTCTTATGTACCCTCTCGTGATTATACTAGCCATTGCGGCAGTGCGCAAGGATACAAAGCAGTACCTTTATGTTCTTCCTCTTAGTGTGTGGGGCATGGGGATTTCACTCTATCATTACTTGATGCAAAAGACTTCCTGGTTCAAAGAGGCGGCTACAGGATGCGGCCCTGTCCCGTGCGATGTCGATTATATCAACTGGCTCGGGTTTATTACGATTCCATTTCTTGCGTTAATAGCCTTCACGCTTATAACGATTTTGCATTTGATGATGCTCGTCGTTGAGCGTAAAAGCAGTTTTTCATACTGAACTACATTTATCCATGTAAAAGTGGTTTGTCTCCATATGCATTCTTGATTCCAACAAGTATAGTCTAAGTAAGAGTTAGCGAGACAAAATTGGAATCAAGGAGGCATAAATCATGTCAAAAATTACTTTCTTAGGTGCAGGTAGCACCGTATTTGCCAAAAATGTGCTTGGGGATTGTATGATGACCCCGTCACTGCAGGGCTTTGAACTGGCGCTGTTCGATATCGATCTGGAGCGGTTGAAAGACTCCGAGAATATGCTGAACAACCTGAAGCTTTCGACAGGAAGCACCTGCGTTGTGAAAGCGTATACGGATCGCAAGGAAGCGCTCCGCGGCGCCAAATATGTCGTTAACGCCATTCAAGTTGGGGGCTATGATCCTTGCACAATCACAGATTTTGAAATTCCGAAAAAATACGGCTTACGTCAAACCATTGCCGATACGATCGGGATCGGGGGCATTTTCCGCAACCTGCGTACGATTCCTGTTATGTTAGATTTTGCGAAAGACATTCAAGAAGTGTGTCCTGACGCCTGGTTCTTGAACTATACGAATCCTATGGCGGTTCTGACTAACGCAATGAATACGTACGGCGGTGTAAAAACCGTAGGCTTGTGCCACAGCGTTCAAGGCTGCGTGTCGCACCTGTTCAAAAACCTGGAGATGGATTCGACAGGCGTCAACTGGAAGATCGCAGGAATTAATCATATGGCATGGCTGCTGGAAGTAACGAAGGACGGCGTCGATCTGTATCCGGAAATTAAGCGCCGTGCCCGCGAGAAGCAAAAAGAAACACATAAGGATATGGTACGCTACGAGTTGATGTTCCGCTTTGGCTACTATGTGACGGAATCATCCGAGCATAATGCCGAGTACCATCCATATTTTATTAAACGCAACTATCCTGAATTGATCGAGCGCTTCAACATTCCTTTGGATGAGTACCCTCGCCGCTGCGTTCGTCAAATCGATAAATGGAAAACGATGCGGGAAGAGCTTGTAAACAACAAAAATTTGGAGCACAAACGCTCTAAAGAGTACGCTTCCTATATGTTTGACGCGATGGAAACCAATACACCTTTCAAAATCGGCGGTAACGTCATGAACACCGGCCTGATTACTAATTTGCCTAAAGAAGCCTGCGTCGAAGTTTCCTGCTTGGTTGATGCCGACGGAGTAACACCGACTTATGTCGGGGATCTGCCACCGCAGCTGGCGGCGTTGAACCGTACCAACATCAATACGCAGCTGCTGACGCTTGAAGCGGCTATTACGGGTAAGAAAGAACATATTTACCATGCTGCAATGCTGGATCCGCATACCGCGGCTGAGCTATCTATCGATGATATTGTGGCTATGTGCGACGATTTAATCGAAGCTCATGGTAACTGGCTTCCAAAATTTGTGTAAATAATTGTAATAAGAAGGCTCCCTTTAGCCAAATGGCTAGAGGGAGTTTTGCGTTGAAATAAGTAATGGTTTGATTGAGACCTTTTTCTGTGTCAAGAAGTCTTATGCGACGGACTGATTATGCTTCAGGAGCATTTTGCCGAGCTTCATCCGGGAGAATCGGTTGCTTTTAACGTTCCGTTTGTCGTATCGGTCATGCCAGGAGTAACTGCCGAAATGGAGAGGTAGTGCTTATAGCTGTGGTACCCTCGATCCAAATTGTGAAAACTCTCGATCGGGCAGAGGAGACTCCTTCAACCCCTATCGTGGATACCGTCGATAGCATATCCACTGAATCGTCAGGTAGAGGAATTCCTAGCTGGATAACGCAGGTCAAATCCACGTCAGGTCCATGTCTCCTATCGATTCCGATAAATCTGGGGTTTTTCTGTGACCCGCAACCAAGATCAACCTTCATTAGCAGCACCTTCCCCGCAATGAACAATCCGTTACGTTACATTATGTGGCTCGTCAAGGAGTGCTAAGCGCCTGACATACCATAGGGGCCCTTTTTTATTGGTTAAACGGATATCATTGCTTTATCATTGTCATAAGTAGGCGCTTTTGGTAAAATATACACGAACAAAAATTCGTGTTTTATTCAAAGGGGACTTCGAAGATGATGACCAGATCAAGAACGGGTGCCATTGCAGTCATTGTTTGCCTTACATTGATGACATTGGCATGCTCAGAACATCCTTCGACCAAGGAGAGCAAGCAGCAATCATCTGGCGAAGCGGATACAGGGAAACAGCCTTCCTCCGTCCAACCGACTGCGGCTCCAAGTAAATCGGAAGGGAATCTTGCAACAGTCGATGCAGCAGCGGGAACGAAAGAACCTGTCAGCCCGTCATCTGAACCGTTAGCCATTGTTACGCCCGAGCCGAGCAAAGTCCCTGAACAGAAGGCGACAACTGCGACATCAGCAACGTATCAGCCGTCTTCGAACGCCAAGGTCGCATCAGCAAATGATAAGAAAGCCCTCTCATGGTACTACATGAAGAAACCGAAGGGACAAGTCCCTAATTTTCCTAATGAAACCAAGACATTTAGCAAAGATATGAAGGCGTTGTGGGTAGGTACAGGCAAAAAGGTCTATTTAACGATCGATACTGGTGGTCCGTTGGGCGATATAGACTTATTGCTTAAGTCGTTGAAGGATAACGATGCGAAGGCCAACTTTTTTATTGCCGGATATAATGTGAAGAAGGATCCTGACTTTGTGCGTCAACTGGTGGCGGACGGGCATCTTGTCGCCAATCATACGATGACTCATACTGATATGAATAAACAGACCGACGAGCAAGTAAAGAAAGAAATACAAGATTATGAAAAGCTGTACAAGGAAGTAACCGGCAAAGATATTCAGCCGTACTTCCGTTTTCCTTACGGGAATTACAATATGCATTTGTTAAGCATGGTTTCGGAGATGGGGTACACTTCCGTATTCTGGTCTACTGCAATGAGAGACTGGGAACCACGGAAGAATGGAGCGGACGATCCTTACAACGATATCATGAACAATCTGCATGACGGCAATATTATTCTAATGCATCAGGGCTCTGAGGAAAATATCCAGGCACTAGATCGCATCATCAAAGGCGTGCGGGAGGCTGGCTATGAATTTGCGCTTTTAACGGATATTCAAACATCAGCCAAATGATAGCGTTGCTTTAGCTTAGAACGATGGTTTGGCAGTATCCTTTCTGGTATGATGAATTGGCGCTCGAGTCAGTGATGTTTAATGGTACCTTTCAACTTCTACCATCATACTCTATTAGAGGCATGCAGCGTCTCATCAATTCACAGTCAAAGGAAGCGAAAACTTGTGCAGCAAGCGATAGCCATTCTGGATTCAGGAGTAGGCGGGCTGACGGTTGTTAAAGAGGTCATGCGCCAGCTCCCGCAAGAAAAGATTATTTATTTTGGCGATACGGCTCGGGCGCCTTACGGACCGAGGGCTCCACATGAAGTGGTTCAGTATACGCATCAGATCGTCGATTATTTATTGCAGTTCCAACCGAAAATGGTAGTTATCGCCTGCAACACAGCAACAGCTGTCGCATTAGATGAAATCCGCGCACGTTTGTCTATTCCTGTAGTTGGTGTTATTCATCCAGGTGCCCGCGCTGCAATCAAAACGACGCGTAGTGGCGTAATAGGCGTCATCGGTACGGAGGGCACAATCAAAAGCAACGCTTATGAGCAGGCTCTGCGTCAAATTTCTCCGAATATTCAAGTGTTCAGCGAATCTTGTCCTAAGCTTGCTACGCTTGTGGAAACCGGGCAGTTTTACACGGAGAGCACCCGGAAGATCGTGGAGCAGTCACTTCAACGATTGAAATATGAGCCTATGGACTGCCTCATTCTTGGCTGTACGCATTATCCCTTTTTATCAGATGTCATCTCGGAGGTCATGGGGCCTGATGTCGCGCTAATCAGCTCGGCAGATGAAACAGCTAGAGAAATCAGCACAATATTATACCACAAAGGAATGCTGGCTACGTCCAATTCCATTCCGGTTCACCAATTTTTGTGCAGCGGTGATCCTACGATGTTTAAACAGATTGCACAATCATGGCTAAACGAGCAGATTCGTGTGACACCTGTTGTATGGCAAGTGCCTCATATCATCTAATACTGAACAGGCGACCCGGGATTTCCCGTATCGTCTGTTTTTATTTTGGGCTTAGCATGAACAGAACTCCGTTACGCATACATATTTATGAAGTTTCAATATTGCTATAAATATGGATATGGGCAAGGGAGGCTGGAGGATGAAGCAGAGGATTGTTGATGAGAGTAAAGCTTATGGGTATGCAGATTTGATTGAAGATATTGTGCGGCTCGAAGAACGGTATCCCTTCATACAGGTTGACAGTATAGGAATGAGTGTCCTTGGCAAAAGCATTCCGGTGCTGCGGATAGGATCGGGGGATATCCATATTCATATCAACGGTTCCTTTCATGCAAATGAGTGGATTACTTCGCTGCTGCTCATGAAATTTATAGAAGAGTACGCTGAGGCATACATGAATGCCGAGAGGCTCCATGGAAGCGATGCTTGCAAACGGTTTGTTCACACTACACTTTGGATCGTTCCGATGGTTAATCCAGATGGGGTTGAGCTTGTACATGGACGTATATCTTCAGAGGAGCCGCATTACGCCCAAGCACTGGAGTGGAATAATGGTTTAATCGACTTTTCAGGCTGGAAAGCGAACATTCGGGGAATTGATCTCAATGACCAATTCCCGGCAGGGTGGGAGCGGGAAAAGGAGCGCAGGGAGGTGTTTGGACCAGGCCCACGGGATTATGGTGGAGAGGTACCGCTTTGTGAACCTGAAGCTTGCGCGATGGCTGAATTTACGCGGAATCACTCTTTTCGAATGGTTTTGGCAATACATACTCAGGGTGAGGAGATCTATTGGAACTACCGGGATATGGAGCCGCCGGAGTCCGAGGACATAGTAAACAGGCTTGCACAAGCCAGCACCTATGCCCCTGTTAAGCTGGAAGATAGTGATGCAGGGTATAAGGATTGGTTTATTCAAGAGTTTCGCAGACCAGGATTCACGGTAGAAGTGGGATTGGGAGTCAATCCGCTTCCCCTCGCACAGTTTCCAACAATGTATGAAGCTATCGCCAAATTAATGCTGGAAGCCTTAATCATTTAGCAGTTAGTCTCCTATTGAAAAACTATTCAATTGTTATAGGTAATTCCGTTCTTATCGTAGTTTTTTCGCAGTCGTAGTCACCTGTTTGATAATAAGTGGTAGAATTCTTAAGGTATGAGGCTACGATACCTATTAGGTATTTACCTGGAGGAAGGGTTTTGGGAGCTGATTTCTGTAAATCACCTTGTTTGCTAAAGAAATTATTATAGTTCTGGATTATCCCAATAGGAAAGGATCTTTTAAACTCATCTCCTTTATTAATTTCAGATTCTCTTGTCATATAAGGATTTCCTAATTCCGCCTTATTTCCTTTTTCATCCACGATGTAAAACGAAATAATATTGTAATTATGCGTAAGATGAATGCTCTCTTCTCCCTTATATTTTAGAGTTGACCACACATTCAGATAATCTGTTTGCTTAAACGAGCTTTTTTCCGAATATAGCGATAGAATGAATTTGTCATCTTCAGAACTTGAATTTATTTCTGATTTAACGACTTGCAATGATGGATAATTAACACTAATCGTTTGAGTAGAGGCATCGTAGTCAATAATGGATCCCATATTGTCGGCTAAAAAACGTATTGGTGCGTAGGTAGTGCCGTCAATATTCAAAGTAACACTGGATCTTTCGTCTCCATTAAAAAGATATTTTGTTTTAGAAATAAGGGCTTCGATTTTATTGTTATCAGCAGCTAGAGCTGCACTGGTCATTGAGAATAACACTCCAACACCTAGACCGAATAAAAATTTTCTCATAAGTCACCACTTCCAATATTGGTTAATAATGGATTTATTATACCATGTATTAATGTTGATGTGGGTTCTATATGCTTAAGCCGTCCTACAGGGCGGCTTCTTTTGTTTTTAATGAGAAGTCAGTTATACTAGAAGGAAGCCGTGCATACAGGAGGGAGTACAGATGTGGAAGCGACTTATCTCATTCAAATACTGGGGACATGTGTTCCGTCGAATAGGGCCGCTGCTTGCTTCTCCTAAGGTACCTCTATCCGAGAAATTGCTGTTTGCCGTTCCAGTTATCGTCTACTGGGTGATCCCTGACGTGATGCCCTTTGTGCCTATTGATGATATAGCAGTAACTTTGTTTTTAATGAACTTTTTTACGAGCCGGGTGGAACGTAAATATTTGACTCCAATCAAATAAAAAAAGGCTCGAACGTTGCGTTCGAGCCTTTTGATTTGGTAATTTCCTTGTTCCAATTGAATTATTCCCCTTCGGGCCAACGAATCCATCGCTGCAAATATCCTTGCTCATACAGCGCCTTGATTGTGATAATCAGGACAGGGGACAGCAACAGCCCGGCAACACCGAACAAGGAAAGCGAAATAATCATGAAGGATAACATCGTGAAGGCTGAGACGCCTAAGGAATCCCCCGTAATCTTCGGCTCCATAATTTGACGCACCAGAATGACAACCCCAAGCAGCGCCGTTAACCATATGGCCAGCACGGTTTGCCCAACCACAAATAGATAGATGATCCATGGAATGAATAAGGTTGATACGCCGAGTAGTGGCAGGACATCAAATATAGCCGACAGCAAGGCGATAGAGAAGGAGTTTTTCACTCCAAGAATGAGCAGTGCAATAAAAATGACGATGAACGTCAAACTGATCAATTTAGACTGTGCTTTGATATAGCCGACAATGCCTTTTAATACATTTTCCCTTAGAAACGTGAAGGCCGACTTAAACGTTTTGGGCGTCTTTTCCCTTGCGACTTTTTTCCATAATTCGATCTCGATGCTTAAGAAATAAGCCAAGATGATAGCTATCACGAAATTAACGACAAAAGTGGAGAAGCTAGTCAGCATGGTGAAGGTTCCAGTCAAAAACTGTCCGGCCAGCATAGTCAACTTTTGTGTGATTTGAGTGGAATATTCGGTTATTTTCTGGACGATGTCATCAGGTAAAGAAGGCATCGATTCAATTCGACTTTGCAGCAATTCGGTTTTAAGAATGAGCTGATGCTGCAGTATCGCTGAATATTCGGGAAGCTTATCTTTTAGACTCATGATTTGACTTGTAAAAATAACTCCTACTCCGGTCAGTGCCCCTAAAATAATCAGGATAAACACGACAGTTGATATAGCTGAGGCAATACTCTTGCTCAACCCTTTCCTATGTAGAAAACGGGCCAACGGCTCAATGATTAAAAAGACGATAAAGGCGAGGAAGATCGGAGTGGCTATTCGGTACAAATAGCTGAACAGCAGCATAAACAAATACACCGTGATCAGCAGTAAAGCAATATCGAAAACGGTTTTCCAATATTTTTTGTAAAACGCTATCATTCTACACCTCGTCAGCAGGGGATGTTAGGACCATTTGGCGGCCCAGAGCTTCATTTCTTTCAAGATTTGATGAAGATCCTGCCCTTTGGGGGTTAAGGTGTATTCTACGGTGACGGGCACAGTTGGGTAAGCGGTACGCTCCAGAACCCCTTGCTCCTCCAAGTGGCGAAGTGTTTCGGTTAATGATTTGGGACTGATGGCTTTTATTTTCTTTTGCAGCTCTCCGAATCGTTTAGTGCCTCCGAACAGTTCACGAAGAACGAGGAAGGACCATTTTCCGCCTATCGCATCCAAAGTTGTTTCAATAGAGCATTCGATATGTGTAGGTTGCTTCGGGACATAGTTGTTTTTTTGAATGACCGCTTTGTTTTTCCCAGTTTCCGGCATGGACATGAAAACCACCTTTTCCCTTCATACTTGATTACTTGGGGGTAAGTAAATATCGATAGTGTAATAATGTAATCTATCATTCACTACTATATTAATAGTAAAGAAGAAAGAATAAAATAGCAAGCCAGGCTTGTATCTGGAAACTATAGTTTATTAGCCATGGATATGTCCTGGCGGAGACGATTCCTGCATGTACGGTCTTTGTGGAATCATTATGGCTTAAGGACGAAAGGCATTCTGTGCTTCATAAAAGCTTTAAAGGTATGGGCGGCAGGTGAGAGCTCCTCACCCGCACGGCTGTAAAGCGCTATCGGATTGGTCAACTGAACCCCCTGGACATGGACTCTAGCAACGGTACCTTGTCTAACGGGTTCGCTTACTTCCATAGCGGACACAAATATGGCACCGTAACCAGAAGTGACGGCACGTATCGTTTCCCCAAGACCATTAAACTGCAAGCCTACCTTCGGGGGCTCGACGTTGTGCAGCTTGCACAAGGCGAACAGCTTATCGCGGGTTGAGCTCCCCTCCTCCCTTAGAATGAAAGGCTCCTTCATCATCTCCTTCAGATCAACAGAAGCATTGGCTAGTCTATGACTGGAAGGGACAACGAACCAGAGCTCATCCTCCATCAACTCTTCCCTTACGATGCCAGCTGGTGCTTCTTTACTTCCGCCGATTACAGCAAGCTCTGCTTCATAATGGAGCAGCAAGCTGTACACGGATTGAGAATTAGCGGTTGTTAATGTGAGCTCTACATGCTCATATTGCTGCTTATAGGATGCCATTATGGCCGGAAGTACATAGTTGGCTGGAAGATAGGTCGCTGCGATCTTTAGTTTGCCGAGCTGTCCGCTGCGGTAATCGTTCAATCGAGCATCCATCTCCTTTTCTAGAGCGAAGAGCTTGGCTGCATAGCCGTAAAGCAGCTCCCCGGCTTCCGTTAATTGAACGCCTCGCCCGTGGGAGACCAGCAGCGTTATTCCAAGCTCATGCTCCAAATTGCGAATTTGTGCCGTTACCGCAGGCTGACTTATGTGTAACGCTTCAGCTGCTTTGGTCACCCCGCCTCGAACCGCCGTCTCGTAAAAAAGCTTTAAGGCGTGCAAATTCATATGCTGCATCTCCTTACATTAAATACATAAATTATATTTATGTTTTTATAACAATCATATATTAGTTTTATGATTTGGTTTCTTATATTGTAAATGGTAAGCAATTCAAACTCAACCAATCTAAAGGATGGTGCTTACCATGCGGTTTCAATGTACGGATTGTGGAGACGAACTCCCTATCGATCAGGCTCGAAATCCTTATACATGCTCATGTGGAGGCTTGCTGGACATTGTGCATGATTTTCGTTCTGTTGACACGGATCAATTAAAGAGAGAGTTCGACAACCGTTTGTCGGACCGTATGTCTCCATATGCAAGCGGAGTATGGCGCTACAAGGAGCTTATTCATCCTTTGCTGCCGGAACCTTATATTACAACGAAATATGAGGGAAACACCGGATTATACACCTCCTCGGCCGTAGCCTCATATGTAGGAATACGTGAGCTGAAGCTAAAAGCACAAAGTGAAAATCCTAGCGGTTCCTTCAAAGATAATGGCATGACGGCCGCAGTTTCCCACGGAAGGTATCTCGGCTACACGAAATTTACATGCACCTCCACAGGGAACACTTCTTCTTCATTAGCCATGTACGCTGCGCTGTCCGGAAGCTCTTCCTTCGTGTTTCTTCCCGAACGCGGCATTTCGCTGAACAAGGTGCTGCAGACATTAGCTTATGGCGCTCATTTAATTTCTTTTCCAGGAACTTACGATGACGGGATTCGATTCAGCGAGTTGTACAGCGAAGCATTAGGCTTATATGTATGCAATTCCATGAATCCGTTCCGTATCGAAGGGCAAAAAAGCATGATTTATGAAATCGCTCATCAGCTTCGTTGGCAGCTTCCGGATTGGATTGTTGTTCCTGGAGGCGCGTTGAGCAATGCCACAGCATTAGGGAAAGGGCTCAAAGATCTGCATGATCTCGGTTTCATTGATAAACTGCCTAACATAGCCGTAGTGCAGGCAGAGGGGGCGAGTCCGTTCCATGAGATGATGGAGGCAGGAGGCAACAAACTGAAACCTCAGACTAATCCTTCGACACGTGCTACAGCTCTCAACATTGGCAATCCACCAAGCTGGAAAAAAGCGCTCCATTATACGATGAGGCCGAACCATAGCGTTACGGTTTCCGTAACGGATACGGAAATTATGGATGCAAAGGCTAAGGTGGATCGAAGCGGAATAGGATGCGAGCCTGCTTCTGCCGCGTCGGTTGCCGGACTACGCAAGCTGGTGCGTCAAGGAGTTATTGATAAGGAATCAACAGCGGTCTGCATACTGACGGGGCATGTTCTAAAAGATACGGATGCGATTCAGGAGTACCATCTGGATGTGGATACGAAAGGAAAGTTTGCTAACGTATTCCATAACTCCGAGCTGGAATGGACCAAGATTCGCCAATTCGTCGAAGCGGCGCAATAATACGACATATTCAGGTTGCTTTCCCGGACAGGTTTCTTTACAATAAGGAGAAAACAATCAGTAGGAGATGTCATACAGATGAACTGCAAAATTTCGCGCAACGCTGCCAAAATGCTTTTGGATGAACTGGAAAAAGAAGAAAACAAAGAATTAAAGCTGCGCATTTATATTACTCACAGCCATGGCGACCATGCTCATTATGGCATGAGCCTGGATACCCCTACCGACAAGGATGAAGTCGTAAGCACGGACAAAAATATCGACGTTATTTTGGAAAAAGGCCAGCCGCTGTTGGACGGAGTGCGGATTGACTATTTCTATACGCCAGAAGAAGGCTTTGCTGTAACCAATCCTAGCAAGGGCAACCACGGCGACCACTAAGCCGTCTGCGGTTACGAAAGGATTTGGTTTACCCATGGCGAACGATATTCGCGTTTGCGATAAATGCAAGCATATGAAAATGAAAACGGCTGTACCTAAGCTTCAAAAATTAGCTCCCGACACGGACATTAAAGTCGCTTGCAAATCGTATTGCGGGCCTTGCTCCAGATTTGCATTCATTTTTGTTAACGGTCGTTATGTTACAGGAGCTACGGAAGACGAAGCCATTGAGAAAGCCAAGAAATACATCAAATAGAAGACATACCTCCAAGGAGCGTTTAGCCAACAGCTAATCGTTCTTTTTTGTTTACAATTATTTTATTTTACCTTCACATGCCCAACGATCCAGCAGACGTCTTCTATACTTTGGCCGATCGCGGACCGAACGGTGAATTCGGCAAGGACAAGCTGCGCACATTCCCTAATGATACCTATGTTCCGCGTTTATATAAAATTAAAGCTGCGAATGGCAGCATAGAAGTGCTAGAAAGCACCAAGCTTCATCTGCCGGCTGGCAAAACGGACGCCTATTCCAAAACGGCTGAATTTTGAAAATGGATCTAGCGACTTAGAAAGTCATAGGTGAGTATGTATACGTCGCAAGAGACTAACCTATTAGGTACCGAAACAAGCAATGATCTGGAAAAGTTGACGAGGGCCTTCATGATGAAGGTCCTCTATTTTTGTCTAAAGACAGAAAGGAGGTTTTGAAGTATAATGAGTAAATCTTTTATTTACCAATGGTAGAAAAGCTAGAATGAAAGCAAAGGGGTACACTGCATGCAACGGTTTCTTAACTTTTTTCGAGATTATCACCCCATTGTCCACGTTCTTCTTTTTGGAACTGTATTAGCTCGCACGGCCTCGTCTATGAGCATGCCATTTCTCGCCATCTACTTATCCAAGGATACTCAGCTAAGTCCTGTTTTGATAGGAATGATTATCGGTTTAGGGCCATTGGCTTCCACGATAGGCGGTTTTGTCGGTGGAGCTATGTCCGATAGGCTAGGACGCAAAACAATTATGTTAGCCGCGTTGATAGGTTGGGTACTTGTATTTCTAGGCTTTGCCATGGTGAAGTCACCTGTTGCATTCATGCTGCTTAATATGCTTAACGGACTGTGCCGTTCCTTATATGAACCGGTATCTCAGGCACTTATGGCTGACGTAACCGTCAAGGAGAAACGGCTGAAAGTATTCTCCCTGCGCTATATTGCCATTAATGTCGGTGTATCAGTAGGACCGCTGCTAGGTGCTTTTTTCGGAACGATGGAAGCTTGGCTGCCATTCATGATCACGGGCTTTATATATCTGCTGTATGCAATCGGATTGTTATTGCTGCTGCATCGGTTTGGCATTACGAAAATCGATGGAGAGAAACGAAGCGGGGTTACCCTCTTGTCAGCCTGGAACATCGTAAGAAAGGATAGAGTGTTCCGTTACTACATCGGCGGTGCCATAATAGGAGCCATTGGGTATTCGCAAATGACGGTAACCTTATCGCAATATATTGAGAAAAGTGTTATTGGTGGAGCGACTTTATTCGCAATGCTGATGAGCTTGAATGCCATTGTCGTCGTGCTTTTGCAAGTCCCATTGTCACGGTTATTTGAGCGGTGGGGGCCTATGGTGGCCATTGCGGTCGGGAATGTTATGTTTGCCTTGGGAGATATCGGTTTTGCTCTTTCTGTTGGGTGGATCACCTTTATGATATCCATGTTCTTTTTTACTCTAGGCGAAATATTGAATTATCCTCAAGCCAATGTGTTGGTGGATCGTCTCGCTCCGGAAGGGATGAGAGGAACCTATTTTGGTGCTCAATCATTTAACAATTTGGGACATTTTATAGGTCCGTTGGTAGGGGGCGTTCTTCTTATCCATTGGGGAGGGTCTGGCTTATTCGTGACGATGGCCGTTATTACACTGTTGGGGACCTTATTTTACCGCAAAGGAGAAAATATTTATAAATTAGGTCTAAAGTCTGTAGAAAAGTAATGAAAATAGGCACTTAAGAGTATATATTCCTAATGGCCTATCTTATATGCTAGTGTTGTCGTATTTTGTTACACGAATTGAGAGATTTCGAACTCGAAAAAGGCAAAACAGGTGAAAGCTTGTGACGCAAAGCTACAGGGGCTACGAATCGGGGGAGGTTCTTGCCAGCCAGCTGCCGAAGGAACGGTGTTACGCATATATAGCGGGCTCCTGCCTAGGCGGAGAGGAGTCTTTTCGATGTGTTTTGGTACGAAAATTTTGGGGGTCTGGAGGATCGTATCGGATGTCGAGTGAAGAACGGGAGTTTATGACAAAGCAGGGCTTTTTTACAAAGCTCGGGAGCAATTTGATCGGGGTTTATTTGTCGAATGAGGGTCCAAAAATGTTCATTAATCAAGAAGTGTTCGAGCTTCATAATCCGTGCTGGGACGTAGAGATGGTCATGGGCAAAAACAGCCATCTGTTAACCTTTTACTGGCGGGGAGAAGTGAAGTTTTCATTTCGGTGTGATTTCGTGAACGATTTATTTTTAAGCTTGTATGATTATTTGAGCTGCAGGCTGGAAGCAAGAAGGTTAGCATAACATTGTGAAGGAAACGGCGCTTGGCCTTTTCTGATGTCAGGATGGATTCATATTCAGCACAATACAAGGCGTGCTCCGCTGCTAAAATGCAGTGAAGCGCGCTTTTTGTGTTTATAAGCTAGAGCGTGATAAGGATGATCCTATCGCATCATGATTCCTCTAAACAAATATCAAGCATGGTTTTAGCCGCAAATGACAAGGGAACATCCTTCAAAGTTACGATACCGATATGTCTGGGTGGAATACGGGGTTCGAGATTTAATGGGATCAGCTCTCCGGAGAGCAATTCATCGCTGACGAATTGCTCAGTCACGCAGGAGATGCCGAGACCCGTCTTGGCGAACTGGATAAGCAAATCCATGCTACCTAGCTCGAATTCAGGGGTTAGCCGAATCTGCTGACTGATGAAGTAGCGATCAACATATTGACGGATGGTGCTGTCCTTTTCAAGCATGATGAGGGGGAGCTGTACCAACTCGGAGGGCGTGATAGGCCTATCCTTCAGCTCTCCATAGTTAGCCCCTGCTGCAAAAATATCGTGTAGCGGTTTCCAGATGCGGATATTCAATTGATTATCCTGTACCGGAAGATTGACAACACCGAAATCAATATTCCCTTCCTTCAATAGCTTGATGGTTTCCTGGGAAGTGCGGTTCGTCACATGCATCTTGACTTCGGGATACCGGCGATGGAAGGTTTCGAGGAATGGCATCAATACGTGCTTGCACACGGTGTCATTAGCCCCGATGTTAACAACCCCACCCAGCATTTGATGCATTTCGGTCAGCTTCCGTCCACCCTCCGCAAGTAGGGTGAAAGCTTGCTCCACATAGCGCAGCAGCACTTCGCCCTCCACGGTTAGCTTGACCCCTCGGGAGGTTCGAAAAAATAACGGTCCGCCCAGCTGCTCCTCCAACTGCTTGATCGAATGACTTACCGCAGGCTGAGTGATAAAAAGCGCTTCCGATGCTCTGGAGAAGCTCCCAGCTTTCGCAACAGCTAGAAATACTTTGAATCCATCCAAGTTATAATCCATGTATTAACCTCATTTATATTAGATATATATATTATTCATTTTATTTATATCATAGCACATCCTATAATGACGTTGTGAGTGAAAATGAATTGAGGGAGCGGATACATTTGAAGGGAACAGTAACGGCAGTCGTAGGTGCGAATTGGGGAGATGAGGGCAAGGGCAAAGTAACGGATTTGCTGGCATCGAGTGTGGATGTTGTGGTCCGGTTTCAAGGAGGCAACAATGCGGGGCATACCATCATCAATGAATACGGCAAATTCGTGCTGCATATGCTGCCATCCGGTGTTTTCCATGAGCAAGTGCTCAACGTGATAGGACCCGGGGTGGCACTTAATGTGAGCGGCCTTGTTCAAGAGTACGAGAAATTGGTTGCAGGTCATGTTCCTGCTCCGCAGCTTAAGATCTCGGATCGCGCTCAGGTCGTGCTGCCTTACCATTTGCTGTTTGACGCTTTGGAGGAAGAAAGACTTGGCAGCAGGCAATTCGGTTCAACGAAGTCCGGCATCGCGCCTTTTTATGCGGATAAATATTTGAAACTTGGCATTCAAGTCGCTGACTTATATGATCGGAAACGGCTCCTGAATAGATTGAAGCAAGCATTGGAATCTAAGAACATTTTGCTGGAGCATTTATATGGCAAGGATGCGCTCATCGCAGAACAGCTTATGGATCAGCTAGTTCAAGAAGGTGAAGCCATTCGACCGTTTGTATGCGATACGACCTCATTACTGCATCAAATGCTGCACGAAGGCAAATCGATTTTGATCGAAGGGCAGCTTGGTGCGCTGCGCGATCCGGATCATGGTATCTATCCGTATTCTACCTCGTCATCCACTTTAGCAGGTTTTGCTCCCGTGGGAGCGGGAGTTCCTCCTTACGCAATCCGCCGTATTATTGCTGTCGCCAAAGCTTATTCCAGCTGTGTGGGAGCCGGCCCCTTCGTTACGGAGCTAATGGGAGAGGAAGGCGATGAGCTTCGCAGACGGGGTGGGGACGGAGGTGAGTTCGGTTCTAAAACAGGGAGGCCGCGGCGTGTAGGGTGGTTTGATGCAGTGGCAACCCGGTATGGCTGCATGGTTCAAGGGGCCACCGAAGTTACGTTATCGCTGCTTGATGTATTGAGTTATTTGGAGCGAATTCCTGTTTGTACGGCATATGAGCTCAATGGGGAGCGGATAGATCAGTTTCCGACTACAGGTTGGCTAGAGGAGGCTGTACCGGTCTACGAATGGCTTCCCGGCTGGAAATGCGACATTAAAGAGATTAAGCAATTCGATCAGCTTCCGGAAGAAGCCAAGCAATATGTCAGATTTCTTGAGAAGCAGATCGGGGTTCCGATCCGATCCATATCGAATGGTCCTCGTAGGGAGCACTTTATGGAGCGAAATGAAGGATAAGAAAGGAAAGGACAGCCGGAGTGCTGTCCTTTTTGCTCATGAAAAAGCAAATAATTAAGAAGTGTCTGAGGTACTCCGGTGGAGTATCCCCTTCCATCCGCTGTTGTTATCGGGAAATGATAATTAAATTTTTAAGGGAATTTCCAGATAACAAAGGCGGCCGCTAACGCTCCTCCAGGGGACACCCCACCTCCAGCCTCTGCCATTTTTGAATGTATAAGCTTTCTCAAAAGCCAGTTAATGATACAATATGCTGTCCTTTCCTTTTAACGGAGTAACTCAGCCTCGGAAGCCTTCTGAACGGCTTCCTCTCTAGTCCATTTGAGGCATATTCAAATCCATAAGCACGACTCAGCAAGTAACAAGCAGGCTAATGGTAATAGCATAAAAAAACCCATTCTCACGTTCATCGAACGAAGGAATGGGTTTGAATAGGAGAACCGAATCAAAATGCGGTTCCTTATTTAGATGAATCAGGTTCCTTGTCTTGCTCCTTGCGCCAGCCGTAGAGACCGCCAGGGGCCAGATATTGGTATAGGTTGCATTCGATCCGACCGTTAAACAGCTTGCGCTTTTTGTCTGCGGGGCGACCCATGTACCGTTCCAATTGCTTGTTAGGATTAAGTATAAAGGTGGACCAGGTGGGCAACTGGGAAGTGACTCCACCCAATTGGCGGAGCACCTTCTCGACTTCGCTGCTGTCTCCGAGCCGCTCGCCGTACGGCGGGTTCGTGATGATACAGCCGTAGTCGCCCCGCGGCCGTGCTTTCGCCACCGGCAGCACCTGCAGGCTCAGCTCCTTCGCCAGCCCTGCCGCCTTGGCGGCGGCCAGAGCCACATCGATCGCTTCGCTATCGATGTCCGAGCCTACGATCTCCAGCGGGATATCATCCCGCACGAGATCGTAGGCTTCTTCCCGTGCCTCGGCCCACAGGGCCTCAGGCACGATAGGCCACGCCTCGGCGGCAAAGGAACGCCGCAGCCCCGGCGCCAGGTTCCACCCGATCATCGCAGCCTCGATCGGGATGGTTCCCGACCCGCAGAACGGGTCGTACAGCGGGCGTTCCGCCCTCCAGCGGCTCAACAGGATCATCGCTGCTGCCATCGTTTCCTTGAGCGGAGCTTCCGTCACGAGCTTACGATAACCCCGTTTGTGCAGGCCGACACCGGTTGTATCAAGGGTCAACGTGGCTACGTCGTTCAACAGCGCTACTTCAATAACGTAGCGCGCTCCGGTCTCGTGGAACCATTCCGTTTGGTAGCTCTGCTTCATGCTTTCCACGATCGCTTTTTTCACGATGCCCTGGCAAGCCGGTACGCTGGATAGCTGCGACTTGTGGGAGCGGCCTTCCACAGGGAATTCCGCATTTTCTGGAATCCAGTCCGGCCATGGGAGCGCCTTGGTTCCTTCGAACAGCTCATCAAAGGTGAGTGCCTTGAACTGCCCCATCTTGACGAGAACGCGGTCCGCGGTGCGCAGCCATAGATTGGCTCTTGCAATGGCGAGTTCGTCTCCGACGAAGGTGACGCGGCCGTTTTCTACCGTGACCTGGTCGTAGCCGAGATCGCGGACTTCCCGGGCAACAACAGCCTCCAGCCCCATCGGGGCTGTGGCGATTAAATGAATCTCTGACATATGATTTATTCACTCCGTATCTAAGCTAACGTCTTGTTAAGACGCACTGTGTTTATCCCCATTAACGCTTCATGATTAGTTGAAGTCTTTTTGGAAAAGCCATACAATAGTCTAGTATAGGATAAACGTGGCGTTTATACAATGATTCGGGAGGAAATGGCATGATGGAGCAGCCGACGGCGGAGCAATATGTAGAATCTTTATTGGAACAGGATGAGCAGTTGGAAAAAGTAACCAAAAGTATTGCGGATAGCGGTATGAGGGATATTTCGGTTGCCAAAGGCTACGGCAAGCTATTGACGCTTCTCGTTAAAATGACAGGAGCGCGCAGCGTGATGGAAATTGGTGCCCTTGGAGGCTACAGCGGCATTTGCCTTGCGCGTGGCTTGGGTGAGCAGGGGAAGCTGTATTCCTTGGAATTGAAGCAGGAGTATGCGGATATGGCCCATCGTAATCTGAAGGAAGCTGGACTTGGGGACAAGGTGGAATACCGAGTGGGCGAAGCTTTGGACAGCCTTGCTCAGCTGGAGGCAGAGGGACTCAAGTTCGATCTGTTCTTCATCGATGCCGACAAGGGCAATTACCCGAATTACTTGGAATGGGCGATCAAGCTGGCCAATCCGGGAGCTGTCATCGTAGGGGATAATACCCTGATGCATGGAGATAGCATGAATCCGGAGGAACAGGGCAACCGGGTTGTCAAAATGCGTGAATTCAATAAAAGTATCGCAAGCGATCCGCGTCTGGAAGGGGTTATTTTACCCGCCTATGACGGCTTGGCTATTGCAAGAATTCGCTAAATCCGCATGAAAAAAATAGCCGCTAATGGCCTGCTCCTTGACTGGGAGCGAAGCTTTAGCGGCTTTTTTATTAGCACAATCCAATTGGTTTAATATACGCTATGACGCTTTTTTTAGTACAGTTCCGTTACCATGGGGTTTCTGAGGCGCTTCCGTTTCGTGGTTGTTTTGATGGTAGACGACCTGCCGGTTTTGTTCACTTATGTCCATTTGAGACCAATACCAAATCATTAGCTCTGCACATACGATGACGAACAAAACCTTCTTTACACTCACTTTCATCCAGCACCTCCGAAACATAATGGATCCACGTCTATGGAGACTGCTCCCCGGGACGAGGCTGACGATTAAACAGTGCTTTGCGCACCCAAAATGCATTGGCGAACAGCAGGACTGCCGCCATAATAAACAATCCTTGAATATGAATCCAGCCTGACACTACGCCACCGATAACCGGTCCCAGCATATTGCCTAGACTCAAGGCGCTGGTATTGAAGCTGTAGGCGCGGCTTTCCATCCCTTTAGGGGCGAAGCTGCTTATTAAGGTTTGGACTGAGGGCAGCATTCCGCCCATAAATAAGCCAAGCATGAATCGTGCAGCAAACAATTGCCATATGTTCGTTACAAAGGCTTGGGGTATGAAAGAAATAGCGGCCCCGACCAAACAAACAGCTAATATTTTGACCGACCCGATTCTGTCACTCAGTCGACCGAGAAGGGGAGAGGCGATCATATTAGAAAAGCCGGTAATAGAGCCGACGAGTCCTGAATAGAAGGCCAGCATTTCTCCTTTGCCGTGTAAATCCTGTACAAACAAAGGGATTAAGGTCATAGAACTCAGCATCGAGAATTGAATGACGAAAGTAACGGCATAAAGGGCGGGCAGCTCTTTCGTTTTTTTAATTTCCTTGAAACCTTCGATGGTCGATATATTTGCTTTTTTCTTGGCTGCAGCGGCGTCAAAGTTTTCCTTTACGAGGAACATGGCAAGAAGTGAAGCGCAGAATAACAGCGGTCCTGTAATGTAGAAAATGGGACGGAAACCGACCCACTCGGCCATCAGCCCACCAATAAACGGTCCGAGTATCGAGCCTGCAACTCCACCCGATTGCAAGGTGCCCATAGCGAATCCCATTTTTTCCTTAGGTGTATTCGTTGACATAAGCGCAACAGCCGCAGGCATAAAGCCCGAGATGACGCCGTTGACGATGCGGAGTCCGAGCAGCTGCCAAGGGCTTGTAGCGAAGCCCATAAGGGTCATGACGATGGCCATCCCGAAGCCGGAGCGCAGCAGCATGACCTTGCGGCCGTATCGGTCGGACAAACCTCCCCAAATAGGTTGAAATAAAAAGGAGGTAACAAAGTTGCCTGCGAAGATGAAGCCTGACCACATCGCGATTTGATGGGGATCTGACAAACCCATTTCCTGAATATACAGCGGTAAGAAGGGAGTGATCATCGTCATTCCGCTCATTACCAGAAATTGTCCGATCCATAGGACGATTAAATTTATTTGCCATCTTGCCAAAACGGTTCTCCTCTTTTCCTGCTGTCTATAAATTGCGTCTTGAGTCGCGATTTAGTTAAATAGCCTAGCCATACTTTTTAATTGTACCACATGTATGGCAAATATTCACATTTTACTCTACCCCTCAAGCACAGATCCTTTAGAGCAGATACTATATAGGTGTTTGGTTCCATGACCCGATCGGGAAGATTTGGTATAATGGCAGAAGGTCTTCGTTTTCCCGATTACAGTAGGTTCTGAAGAACTATTGTCTTTCATGCAGCATTTTTAAAAAGGGGTAGATCATCATAGAAGAAACACGATCTGAACACCAGCAGGAAGTGAATGAAACGCTCTCCCAAAACGAGCAGGAAATGAATGAAACACGTATCCAAAAACAGCTGGAACAAAAGAAAAATAATCGTAAGACATGGATCACACTCAGTATTCTCGGTGTACTGACTTTGGCCTCATTCAGTTATTTAATGAATTGGTTATCCAGCAAAGAAGCACCGGAATCAGCAGGACCTGTGGTTGAAGTATCACCAAAAGGCTCGGGAGGCACATCTACAGCCCCACCGTCCGGTGGAACCGGTAATAACGCTGCTAGCGGAGGGGATGGCAAATCGGTTTCCATCCTTGAAGGAACTTCCAAGGGATCTGCTGATGCGGCAGGTACAGCAGGTACAGCAGGTACAGCGGATAACGGCAAGCAGAGCGTAAAGCTTACTTTTGTCGGTGATGTCATGTTTGCGAGTAAGGTAGAGGATATATTGAAGAAGAATGGTTGGGACTATCCGTACCGCTATGTGAAGGATTATTTATCCAATGCAGACATCACGGTAGCCAACCTAGAAACTCCGATTACCTCGCGCGGAAGCGCCCAATCCAAGGATTATGTGTACAGGTCGTCCCCACAAGCTCTTCCTGCGCTGCAAGCGGCAGGTATCGATCTGGTCAACACGGCCAATAATCATATTTTGGATTATGGTGAAGAAGGACTTCTCGATACGTTGGACGAGCTGGATAAAGTAGGCATGAAGCGGGTGGGTACCGGACGCAATAGCGATGAAGCCTACCAATCGGTCATTATGGAACGTAATGGGATAAAGATCGCATTCCTCGGATTCAGCCGCGTTGCAGAAAATTCAGATTGGTATGCGGGTAAGAACAAGCCGGGAGTTGCCGAAACGTATAGCACGAAGCTGCCGCTTGAAGCTATAGCCAAAGCACGGCAGGAGGCCGACTTGGTCGTCGTTATAGCCCATTGGGGGGTAGAGCGCAAAGACCGGCCGGTTAAGGACCAAACCGATCTAGCTCACAAGTATATCGATCAGGGTGCAGACCTCGTCGTAGCAAGTCATCCTCATGTTGTGCAAGGGTTTGAGCTGTATAAAGGCAAGTGGATCGCCTACAGCATGGGCAATTTTATATTCACAACAAATGAGGAGCCGGCCACCTGGGAAAGTATGGTTCTGGATGCGGAATGCACGAAGGAGCGGACCTGTGAGCTGCAAATGGTTCCGATCTTAACGAAATGGGCGCAGCCGGTACGAATGACAGAGGAAGACGGGGCTAAGCTGTTTGACAAGTTGAGTAAAATATCGATTAACGCTAAGGTAGATAAGGAAGGCAAAATTACGGAAGGCCCTGTGGCACCGCTGCCGAAGCCTACACCGACTCCTGCAGCGCCGACTAAAAAGCCTACAGAGGATACGAAGAAGGACACAGGAACTCCAACGCAGAAATCAGGTATTACTTCAGAGAGCGGAACGTCGAAACCATCCGGCAGCACTTCAGGAGGTACTAGCTCCAAACCGAGTGATTCACAACATTCGGCCAAACCGAATTCAACCGCAACGCCGAAGCCCACACCTACGCCGAGTCCAAAACCTAAGACAACGCCGAAACCGACGCCTACTCCGGAAGGCGACGATAAGCGTCAATAAACAAAAGCTCAAGTGAAGGATATCTTATAAAGAGATGCCTTCACTTTTTTTAATCTTCTTTCGGGGCTCCCCGCAAAGTACCTGAATCAGCTTCGAAGCCAAGGTCTCACTTTGTGGTGTGAGTCTGTCGATAAACCCATTTATTCAGAAGATGACGGATAACGGGAGGTGGGGTATCCCCTGGAGGAGCGAAAGCGTCCACCTTTGTTATCGGGAAATGACCGCTGTAAAGCGAATGAATTGAAAATTTCCCGATAACAACAGTGGCCGGAAGGGGGTACCCCACCGGAGTACCACGTAAATATCTAAAGCTTCATGGGTTTCTCGACAATCTAGCCCCACTTTGTGGGCTTATTTCATGAGTTGCAGCAGAGACGAAGGCAGCCCATTGAGATTTCGGCGCTATTCGATTATGCTTAAGAGATGTGGTTACTATGAGAGCAAAGGAATGACGATGATGGAATCCATTCGCAACATCTACTGTGTCGGTCGCAATTACGGTCTGCATGCCGCAGAGTTGGGCAATGAAGTGCCGGACGAACCGATGATTTTCACCAAACCTACTCATGCGCTCGCAGCTATACAAGGACAGCCAATTACGCTTCCGGGTGATCGTGGTGAGGTTCACTTTGAAACGGAACTCGTTCTGCATGTAGGTGCTGATTATAAACCTGGCATGACGGTTAATCAATTGATCGACAAAATGGCGCTTGGCATCGATTTTACTTTGCGCGATGTGCAATCGGTTATCAAAAAGAAAGGTCAGCCTTGGCTGCCTGCCAAAGGCTTCTTGAACTCGGCAGTCATCACCGAATTTCATGCGTTTCCAGGGTTCGATGAGGTCAAGCAAACAGAGTTTTCCTTACTCCGCAATGGGGTAGAGGCACAGCGCGGCAATATCCAAGATATGATCTTTAACTTTCAAGTCATCGTCGATTACATAGCCAAGCATTATGGTCTCGGTAAAGGGGACATTATTTATACGGGAACGCCTGCAGGCGTTGCGGCTGTGTCATCCGGTGAGCGAATGGAGCTCCTTTGGGGTAATGAGCTATTCGGAGAGTTTACGATTCAGTTGGTGTAATAAGGTTGAGGATACGGGAAGGGATTCCAGTATCCTTTTTATCATCTTGATCAATTATGATTGCATGGGGGCAAATTGACTTTGGAGCGGTATCCTTTTGAATATGACCATTCCCAGCCTTTTATTCAGCAGGTAGGGAATTGGATAGCGGACGTATTTTATGACATTCTACCGGAATCAGGATTTGAGGTTCGTGATGAGCAGATCTATATGGCTTTTCAGCTTGAACGGGCGTTTGCGGAGAAACAGACTATATTTGCAGAAGCGGGCGTAGGAACAGGCAAAACGTTGGTTTACTTGCTATATGCCATTTGCTATGCACGCTATACTAGAAAGCCTGCGGTTATTGCCTGTGCTGACGAATCGCTGATTGAACAGCTGGTGAAGCCGGAAGGGGATATTGCCAAGCTGTCGCGCTATTTAGGTATGGCCATCGATGCCCGATTGGGTAAGTCACCGGATCAGTATGTGTGCCTGGTCAAACTGGATGAAGCAAGGCTGGGACATGAGGACGTGGACACCTTCGGAGAAGTGTATGAGGAGCTGCCTGAGTTCGTTCATTCCAGGGAGACTCTTCAGTCGTTTCATGCTTACGGGGACCGGAAAAACTATCCTCATCTTAATGATCATCAATGGAACAAGATCAATTGGGATTCCTTTCAGGACTGTTTTGTTTGCGACAGGCGTCACCGCTGTGGACAGACGTTGTCGCGCGACCATTATCGGAGAGCTGGCGATTTAATCATTTGCTCTCATGATTTTTACATGGAGCATATTTGGACGTATGAAGGAAGGAAGCGCGAGGGACAACTTCCTCTGCTCCCGGAGCATTGTGCGGTTGTTTTTGATGAAGGCCATTTGCTGGAATCGGCAGCCCAAAAGGCGCTCACGTATAAATTGAAGCATGTCGTATTCGAAGAGCTCATTACAAGGCTGTTAAAAGGGGAAGTTCGTGAATCCTTGGCGGTGCTTATTGATGAGGCTATTTTGCAGAGCGAAGTGATGTTCGAAGTGCTTGGAAGCCAGAGCAAAACGGTTGTAGGCTCGGATCGTAAGCAGGTTGTAGTGAATGAGCGATTGCTGCAAGAAATCAAAAGGTTCCAAAATGTGCTGACGGAGATAGAGGAGGAGCTTGTTTTTGAGAGCGAGCTGTTTACCTTGAATGAGTACGAGCTGCGCATTGTTGAGGAACACCTGGAAATGATGCAAAAGGCGCTGGCTCTCTTTCATCAATCCGACAACTTGATTTGTTGGGTTACCGACAGCATCAATGGGCCTTCCCTGGTCATTATGCCAAGAATGGTCAAAGAGGTTTTGAGGGAAGGGGTATTCAGCTCTCATATGCCGGTTGTTTTCTCTTCGGCTACGTTGTCGGTTGACGGTTCCTTCGATTATGTGGCGGACAGTCTGGGCATTGACAAGTCCTTATCGTTCTCTGTAGCTTCTTCCTATGATTATGAAAACCAAATGGAGGTCATCGTGCCGAAATGGTCCTATAAAGGGACGTTCTCTGAAAAGATGAAGACGGCGGTTCGACTGCTGGTACAGACGGAAGGAAGAGCTTTGATTCTGTTCCCTACCAAGGATGAGCTGCAGCGGTTTAAGAAGGAAATTGTTAACTATCCGGAATGTGCGGATATGCGCTTCGGGTTTGAGGGAGAACAAGAAATCAGCCATCTGATAGCCTCTTTCCAAAATGATGAGCATAGCATCCTGTGTGCTGTCAGCTTGTGGGAAGGATTGGATGTGCCGGGTCCTTCATTATCCAACGTCATCATTTGGTCGCTTCCTTTTCCGCCGCAAGACCCTGTCTTCATGGCCAAACGGCAGGCATCCTCTGCTCCTTTCGACGAGGTGGATCTGCCATACATGCTGCTTCGTCTAAAGCAAGGGATGGGACGTCTGATTCGCTCCCGAGAGGATCGAGGTCTTATCGCGATATTCAGCGAGGAGCGGCCAGAACTGGATGCGGTGTGGGAGCATATCGCGGCGCTGATGCCTCCTGACGTGAAATGGAAGGAGACCGTGGAGCCTTCGTTGACGACGTAATAAGAACAGTCAAGCACTTGGTTGGCTGTGAATCTGCCGAGTAACCCATGAGTTTAAGGAAGTGTGAGTGGTGCTCCGGTGGGGTATCTCCCTCTGGCCGCTGTTGTTATCGGGAAATTTTTAATTTATTTGCTCTGCAGCGGTGATTTCCCGATAACAAAGGCGGACGCTTTCACTCCTCCAGGAGATACCCCACCTACAACCAGTAGCTACATTCTGAATCAGTGGGGGTTTCAAGACAAATAACAGCCATGCGATATGCATGGCTGTTATTGCTTTTTGCTATTATTTTATAGTAGCTAATCGGAGTAGGCTTCTCGTATTTCCAGCAAACGAGGCAGGTTCTCCATGAACGTATCAACGATCTGAGGATCGAAGTGACCGCCTCGTTCCTCCAGGAACAAGGCAAGAATACGGTCAAGCTCCCAAGCATCCTTATAAACACGCTTGGTACCTAGGGCATCGAACACATCGGCAATAGCCGTTATTCTCCCGTAAATATGGATTTCCTCGCCCTTCAAACCGAGCGGATAGCCAGTTCCGTTCCATTTTTCATGATGCTGATGAGCGACAATGGCGGCTGTTTTTAGAATACGCCTAGTGGAGCTTTTAAGCAGAGAGTATCCAATCTCGCTATGGGTTTTCATTAAATCGAACTCTTCTTCGGTCAGCTTGCCCGGTTTTTTCAATAAATCGTCGGGAATCGCTACTTTGCCGATATCATGCATAGGCGAAGCTATTTTCAATAGCTCGGCTTCCTCATGACTCATTCCGAGACCGAGCGCAAGTATGTATGAATATTCCGCCACGCGCTTTACGTGGTTGCCTGTTTCCTTGGAGCGGCTCTCGCCGATTTCACCCATGATAAAAATAATTTCCTTCTGGGTTTCTTCAATCTCCAGCGATAGCAGGGCAGACTCGAGCGACTTCCCTGCATACGATGCGGCCAATGACAAATATTCAACATCCCGCTCCGTAAAGGCTTCCTCCTTGGTGAGCTTGTTAACAGCCTGATAAGCACCCATAATTTCGCCTTCGTTATTGTGAAACGGAATCACCATCAGCGAGTTTGTTCGATATCCGGTTTGCTTGTCCATAGCGAAAGCTCCGCTCTGCATTACTTCTTTATATTCGATATTCTCATAAGCATCATTGATGAAAATCGGTGATCCCGATGCGATAGAGTGACCAACCAAGCCTGCATCGGCTGACATTCTGAGCGGAGGGACTCCATGGGCAACCTTGGAGTACAGCTCATTTTTTTGTTTATCCAGCAGCCATACGGTACAACGGTCGGCAAGGATCATTTCTCTTCCCATATCGGCCATTAGGAGCAGCAAATAATCCAAGCGGCGCTCATTGGTTATTTTGGATGCATATTCAAAAATAATCCGAAGGAGCTGCTGCGGATCATGCTCCTTTTTCTTTTCGGGCGTTTTTGCAGGGTGATTACTATTCACGCTATTATCCTCCCGAAGGGCCTCTATTTTTCTATCTATGAAAATCATATTATAATGACTAAAGATCTGTAAATCATTAGTTTATAAGAATATGTTTATGAAGCTAGTTTTCTCATAGAAAACGATATGGAGGGGGATTCACGTTGGACTGGGTGGTCGGATTAGGGTGCAGCCTTATTATTGCCATGGCGGCTTATGCCAAAAAATCATTATCTGTGTCAGGCGCCGCTGCCGCTGTTGTTGTTGGCACGGTCATGTATGTTTATGGAAGCTTACCATGGTTCGGGACATTGATAGTGTTTTTTATTACGTCATCGTTATTATCGAAGTGGAAGCAGCGCCGCAAGGCCGCTGTAGAACAAAATTACGCAAAAACCGGCCGTAGAGATGCTGGACAAGTAGTGGCTAACGGCGGGATTGGCATGCTCCTTTGCTTGGGGAACAGCATTTGGCCCCATCCTTTCTGGTGGGCTGCGTATATAGGTGTTATGGCAACAGTCAACGCGGATACGTGGGCGACCGAAATCGGGGGACTCAGCCAATCGCAGCCTAGGTCTATAGTTAGCGGTCGCAGAGTTCCAGCTGGAACCTCAGGGGGGATAACCCTGTTAGGACTGGCAGCTTCTTTGGTCGGGGGTGTGGTGATCGGTGTATCGGCTTGGGTATTGTTAAGTTTTCAGACGGATTCGGACCATAGCACGGCTGAAGGCGCCGTATCGTGGGGGAGTTTATTGCTTCTTGGTGCTTGCGGTGGGTTGGCAGGCTCTCTGATCGATTCCTGGTTAGGGGCAGTTTGCCAGGTAATGTACCGTTGCAGAGAATGCGGCAAGGAGATAGAAAAGAGCCTGCATTGCCATTCAAAGGCAGAACGGATTCGGGGAGCCTCGTGGATGACGAACGACGCTGTCAATATGATAAGCTCCTTCTTGGGAGGAGCGGTCTGTATTGTTTTGTACTTGCTGGTCTAGTCCATTCTTTGGTGTGTTCTCAGCGAGAATAAGATTTTTTGAAAAACCAAATCAATAATCCGAAAACGGCAAATACGATAATCAAAGCAACGACCCAAATCAATGTCATAATCATTAGTGTTCCTCCATCGAAATGTCTTATAAAAGCAGCTTGAATCGTTAAGGGCTGCTCTTTACAGTTTGCATCATTTGAGGAAAAAGAAATCATAAAACGAAAACTAAAAAGCCGCTGGTTCATTCGAACCTGCGGCTAATTTGGATTATTCATCTCGATGATATAGTCTGACAACATTTCTGCCCTCCTGCTTGGCTTGGTATAACGCCTTATCTGCACGGAGGAACAGTTCACTAGGGTCAGTGTCATGGTTAGGGATCATGGTTGCTGTACCCGAGCTAATTGTAATATACGGCGAATGCTCTGAACGAGTATGAGGAATATGAAGCAGTTCCACTTGCTCCCGTAGATGCTCAGCAACCGTTTGGGCACCCAACGCATCGGTGGAAGGGAGAATGATGACGAATTCTTCGCCGCCGTAACGCGCAATGAAGTCCCCAGGTCGCTTGGCTGCTTTCTTCAAGGAGTCAGCAACCCGCTTTAAACATAAATCGCCTTCAATATGCCCGTAGGAATCGTTGAATCGCTTGAAGAAATCGATATCGACCAAAATGAGCGACAATGGAGTGGCCATTCGGCTTCCTTGCTTCCATTCCTTTATCAAGCATTCGTCAAAGCCTCGCCGATTCGCTACGCCGGTTAGAGCGTCGACAGTGGAAATCTTTTGCAGCAGTTCATTCGTTTCAAGAAGCTGCTTCTCCACATGCTTACGAGCCGTAATATCCCTCGAGACGGTGATGACTTCTTTATTCAAGCCTCGATTATCAAGAATGGTCCTTGCCGTCGTTTCAAACCAAATGTAGGTTCCATCCTTTTTGCGAATCCGATAAGAGCTTAGATCAATACGTAAATCGGCCAAGCTTTGCTCCTTATGCTCGTCCGCAAATTGAAGATCATCTGGGTGCAGGATGTCGAAGACGCTGCTGCCGATCAATGCGTCCGGCTCGTATCCAAGCAATGCTTTGGAGGCGGGGGAGACATATAAGTAAGTACCGTTCATAGCAATTCTCGAAATCATATCTGTCGAGTTCTCGGTAATCATCCGGTACATTTGCTCGCTCTCGCGCAGCGCTATTTCATTGTTCTTGCTCATCGTAATATTGCGGAAATAAACAGTGAACATTTTCTTTCCGGGATAAGTGCGGACATCGAACCATTTGTTCAGCGGCGAGAACCATAATTCAAACGTTTGCGGAGTCTGGGTTGTCATTGCAGCTAAGTAATATTCGTACAGAGGACTGCTAGAGACTTCCGGAAAACAGGTCCAAACAGAAGCGCCCATCAAGTCCGTACGGCTTTGTTCTAGCAAGCTCTCAGCGGTACTGTTCAAATAGATGAAGCGTCCAAAACCATCCAGGCAGAAAATCCCATCTGTAATATTCTCCAATATATCCGATAGAAAGGGGGAGGATGTAAGGCTCATCTCGTTGATATTGTAGTACTGCTGCTCTTCGACTTCCTTCAACGGTTCTAGCATATGGAGGAATCCTTCCTGCATATTGTGCAATAATTGGTAGCTGGTTAGCTTTATTGTAATGAATGAGTGACCATAGATCAATGGAAAAATGGAAAAAAACGGACTATTTTTAGTCCATGCCCAAATGCCAGCTGTTTAGAGGAAGTCCTACGGCCCGTTATGAGTAGGGGGAGTGGGCAAGGGTGGTTCAGCTACAGCTGGACTAACCGTGCTTTCAGACGAACCTGTTTTGAGCTCCTGCAGCTGCTTTTCCAGCTGTTTGATAGATCTTGTCAGCTTGAACTGACGGATTAAACCAATCAGGCCGACAATCAGCCCTCCGAGCAAAGTTGAGCTAAGGATAACAAGTATAAGCGGGATATCCGCTTGGGTGAACAGAAATTGAACCCTGACCGGCTCAACATTGATAACAGCGAAAATGGCGGTAATCAAGGCAAACAATAATATGAAAATAAACATCCATTGCGCTCTCATGAATTTATAACGCCTCCTGTAAGATGGACTGCTTCAGCACGAATAAAAGATAATAACAAACAAGGCTGCCAACATAAATCATGTCCGCAGCCTTGCAGTGAACGTTACTTGGCCAGCTGTTCCATCTGCTCAAGCAAGTCCTTGAATACATCCATGGCCTGTTGAATAGGCTCCGGAGACGACATATCTACACCCGCGCGTTTCAAAATGTTGATGGAGTAATCGCTGCCCCCGCTTTTCAGGAAGCCGAGGTAGCGGTCCACAGCTGGCTGCCCCTCTTCGAGAATTTGTTTGGCAAAGCTTGTTGCTGCCGAGAAGCCGGTAGCATATTTATACACGTAGAAGCTGTTGTAGAAATGTGGAATTCGTGCCCATTCCATCTCGATATCCTTATCGACGACCATATCCTTGCCGTAGTAAAGAACGTTAAGGTCGTAATAGATTTTGCTGAACTCCTGCGGAGTCAGAGACTCGCCTTGCTCCGTCTTCTCATGGATGATTTTCTCGAACTCGGCGAACATGGTTTGGCGGAACACCGTCGTTCTGAACTGATCCATGTAATAGGTCAGCAAATACATTTTTTCCTTCGGATCGGTTGATTTCTTGAGCAAGTAATCCATGAGGAGCGCCTCATTCAAAGTGGAAGCAACCTCGGCCAAGAAAATCGTATATTGCGCATAGCGGTATTCCTGATTGGCATCGGACAAATAGGAATGAATCGCATGACCCATCTCATGGGTGAGGGTGAACATGCTGTTCAAGTTATCCTTATGGTTCAGCAGAACATAAGGATGTGTGCCGTACGCTCCCCAAGAGTAAGCTCCGTTTCGCTTACCTTCATTCTCGTAAATATCGATCCAGCGGTCCTTAAAGCCTTCCTTCAAAATATTCAGGTAGTCCTGACCAAGCGGCTTTAAGCTGTCCTCAACAGTTGCTTGTGCCTGCTCATAAGTAATATCCATTTTGTATTCGTCCACCAACGGAGCGAACAGGTCGTACATGTGCAGCTCGTCGACCTTAAGCAGCTTTCTGCGAAGCTCCATGTACCGGTACATCAACGGCAGGGATTGATGGATGGTATCAATCAGATTGGTGTACACTTCTTTGTTAATATTGTCGCCATAGAGGGACATTTCCAGAGTCGAAGGATACTTGCGCACTTTGGAATAAAAAATATTTTTGGTCACATTAGCAGCCAGCGTAGCGCCAATCGTGTTTTTGTTCTTGCCGTAGGTCGCATACATAGCTTGAAAAGCTTCCTTGCGCACTTCGCGATTACGGCTTTCAAGAAACTGAATATAGCGGCCGTGCGTCAGCTCGACTTCTTCCCCTTGCTCATTTTTCACTTTAGGGAATTTCAAGTCTGCATTGTTCAACATACCGTAGATCGTATTCGGTGCTTGAGATAAATTACCCACTTGAGCAAGGAGTGCTTCTTCCGATTTGGAGAGCACGTGCTGCTTTTCACGGATCATTTCATCCAAAGTGCGTTTATAGAACTTGAGCTCGGGATTGTTGATCAGTTGGTGCAGCTCATCATCCGATAAGCTTAATATTTCGGGAGAGATGAAGGATAAGGCCTCGCCGGTCTCTACACTTAATCGTTTGGCTTTATCGGATAATGCCTGATAAGTCGAATCGGCAGTATCCTCATGATGCTTCATGTTAGAGAAAACGTAGAGTCGTTCCATATGTAAGGAGATAGAGTCTTCCAGCTCAAAGCATTGCTTGATTGCGGCAGGATCCTTTAGTTTCCCTTGAAAAGCGCCTACCTTTTGCAAGGCTTCCTTGACCTCTTGGTACTCTTTGTCCCACGCTTGCTGGTTGGGGAACAAGTCTTCCAGTTGCCAGCGATGCTCGGCAGGTACGTCATTTCTTTTAAGTACTTGATTCATGGGAGCCCTCCTCGGATTTTTGGATGGTTTATTTATGCCGTCTGCCGACAAAGGAGCTGTAAGCACGGTTCCGGCAAACAGAAAGCCCGTCATCACTAACGGAAAAAAACGCATTGTGCGTCACGCTCCTGCAATTTTTTTCCTAGTATGACCGGAATGTAGCTATATTATAAGAGAATCTTTATTCGAAGTAAAACGGAATGTACGACCGGGATTGGCGTCGGATTCTCTTACAAGCTTTAATCATGCATACATTTGAGGCGATCAAAAACGCAGAGCTCCAAGCTAGTGTAAGCTGAAAAAGCTATAGACAATTAATGAAAAAGAGAAGGCTACCATAACGAGTGCAAGGATAGCGAGAGGACGCTTGATGCCGCTAGGCAAAGTTTCTCTTTTCATGATTAAAATAAGCGCAAAACAGAAAGAAACAATAATAAATGTAAGGATGGAAGCGGAATTGCTCATGTAAAGTCACCTCATCTGACGACGAATCGATTTAGTCTGTCCATTGGGTAAAGGACTATGTTTCAAATCAATTCGACGTGCAGTATAGTAATTCCTTGTTTTAGGATGAACAAGGAGCAGGGCTTAAACCTATATTCTCCAAGATCATTCTACGGGCTCCTACGGCAAAACAGAACTGATAACAAGCAGAGTATAAGCTGTTTGTTTCTACGTAAAAAAGCTCCCGCATCTATCGCACCTTAACGCTAGGCGAGATAGAATGGAGGGAGCTCAGAGGTTTCTTTTTAACCGTTTGATTTTACAAGGACTAATCGTCCTTTTTCGTCGCGTCTTGCAAGGAAGCTGTCATCCGGATGAATATCAGCTTCTTCCACAAGCTCTTGGGGGATGGTCAAATGTCCCTTGTCGTTGATTGATACGAAGAAACCGAACAGCTTTTTCCACAACCCGGCGATCAAGACTCCAGCTACTACGAGAACCACTAACAGCCACTTGACTATCGGGTTTGCCGCGAACCATGTATGAACCATAGGGTCCTCGGTAAGCATTTTACCTGCCGTGAAGGCAAGAACGCCTGCGCCAATGTACATGATCCAAGGGAATTTCTCCATCCAGCGAATGAACAACGTGCTGCCCCAAACCATAATAGGTACGCTGATAAGCAGACCCACTACGACTAGCAAGAAGCTTCCGTGAGAAGCGCCGGCAACAGCCATAACGTTGTCAAAGCCCATAACGGCATCGGCGATAATAATCGTTTGAATGGCGGGCCAAAGATTCGTTTTGGCTTGAATATCATGATCCTTCTTATCTACCAGGAGCTTATAGGCAATCCATATTAGCACGATGCCTCCGATGAGCAGTAGGGCTGGCAGCTTCAAAAGCCAAACGACGATCAGAGTGGCAACGGCACGAATAACGATAGCTCCGACGGTTCCCCAAATAATAGCTTTTTTCTGATGCTCCTTGGGCAAATTTCTTGCTGCGAGTCCGATAACGATGGCATTGTCTCCTGCAAGCACCAGGTCGATCAGAATAATACTGAATAATGCCGTGAAAAAGGTAGGGTCTAACCACTCCATGTCCAATCCGCTCCTTCGTTAGTTGGTTTACATAAAGAAGACCTCTACCGTAAGCGGTAAAGGTCTCGTGTAAACACAAAAGACCTCTACCGTATATGCGGCAAAGGTCTTGCTAACAACGTTTCGTTGCCAATAAAGCCGGGGCTTACACCCGAACTGACGACTTTACTGTGACAGCTACTCCCCTTTGGAGGACGTCCTATGTAATTAAGTTTATTATATGGGGGAGACAAGCTTGAAGTCAAGCCCCTATCACAGCGAACATCAGCTATACTTCTTTAAATGCCTGCATGATCGTAGTCCGTTCTTCCTCAGTACCTTCGAACTTTTCCTTGGAAAAGCGATCTTCAGCCCAATGCATCATTGCAGGCCGGCTTAGAAAGGTGTGGCACTCCTCGCCCCACTGATCGGATATTTCACGCAAAATTAATGTTTTACCGTTAACCTCAACGGTCAACATATTCCATTTGTCGCGTTTATAAATTAAATGTTTTTTAATCATTCGTCTGGCTCCATTTCTTCAACAAGATATCGGCAGAATCATACCGCAAAGGGGGGAGGAAATCAAGCGCGGCAAAGAATATAATCTGTTAGATTGTCATTGCCACAAAATGGATCAGCATGTTAAAATTCCAATAAGCTTTGCGGAGGCAGGCTTGACGAGTCGAGAAGAGTTGAGAATAGAATAGGAGAGATGAGTATGAATAAGCAGCACTATGAGCAGGTCGGCGTCGCAATGACGTGTCGTTCGTTTGCAGAGTATGAGCTTATGTTTGCTTTGGACCGAGCTTTATTGCAGGAGGGGCCGATATTGGATGTGGCATCTGGCGCATCGTCTTTCACTGCGGAAGCCTGTGCGAGAGGCTACCAGGCGCAAGCAGCCGACCCATTGTATTCCATGGACGCAGAGTCCATTTGTGAGCACGGATTACGGGAGATAGAGCTTTCTACCCAGAAGCTGGATGGAATCAAAGATGTATATGATTGGAGCTATTACGGAACTTTGGAACGTCATCGCGCTCTGCGAGAACAGTCACTCGAGAGATTTATCGAAGATTTTCAGCGCTCCGAAGGATCGGATCGATATAAGGCCGCCGGTTTGCCTGAGCTGCCATTTGACAATGATACGTTCTCCTTGGTGCTGTGCAGCCACTTTCTTTTCTTGTATCAGGAGCAGTTTGATGAGGAGTTCCATCTTAGAGCCGTTCGTGAATTGCTTCGGGTGTGCCGTAAAGGAGGCAGGGTGCTAATCTATCCTCTACTATCCTTGCGATGGGACCGGTATCCGAAGCTGGATTCGTTGTTGGACGAGATGAAATCGGATGAAATTACCGTAGAGATGGGTACATCGGAGCTAGTCTTTATTCCTGGTTCTAGGGAATTTCTGAGTCTAAAAAAATAGCTCTGCGTAAGGCTTGATTCTTTTTTGTGTGTTGATTTATAATAATTGTGATGATATAATTAACGTATTCGCCCTTAGATGGCGATACTTCTAGGAGGTTGTTTTCATTGAAAGGTACAGTTAAATGGTTTAACGCAGAAAAAGGCTACGGATTTATCCAAGTTGAAGGTGGCGACGATGTATTCGTTCACTTCTCCGCTATCCAAGGCGACGGCTTCAAAACTCTTGAAGAAGGCCAATCCGTTGAGTTCGAAATCACTCAAGGAAACCGTGGTCCTCAAGCAGCTAACGTCATTAAGCTATAAGATCTAAAAACGACGGCGTAAGACACGAATAACCCCATCTGTTGCAGATGGTCCTACATCTTGGTATTGCGTCGGTTTTTCTTATATATTAGTGTCATAGCATCCAAAAAAGAAAAGCGTCTCTCGAAAATTTAGGTTTTTGAGAGAACGCTTTTTTTATTGCCTTGCTACAGTAGGGTGCAGGATGCTAGGACAGAAGGGATATAAAAGTCTGACACTACATGCTAGAATTAGTTCTTTTGTCTTTAACTGTCCAACTATCTAACCTAGCTAATTCAAGGGATTGGTTGTTCTTGTCTTCTAACCAACTGCGGGCTTGCATGACTAATGGTGAACTATTGTCAGAGGATAAATGGTTCATATCTATCCACTCTGCTCCAATGGAATCATTGTTGTGCATGTCCGTACAATAGGTTAGCTCTCCGCTTAAATACTCAATTTCGTAAAAGATTGCAATATGATGAATATGCGTTGTGCCGAGTCTTTCTAACGGATAGGGGATAACATAATCGCGAACGCCGAGATTTCGGATGATATTAATACTTATTCCTGTTTCTTCTTTAAGCTCCCTTCGAAGTGCATGGGTCAAGGACTCATTCGATTCAACGGTGCCTCCAGGCAGATCATAACGATTGGTGTATGGACCACCCATTTTATTAATTAATAAGATTTTTCCTTCATGCAAACAAATTCCATATACACCTAGATGCCTATGCCAAATTTCTTCCATATTATCCCTCCCAATGGATAACTATAAGGTATTCAAATGGATTGTCAATCCACTTCCTATCGAAAAGCTAATACAAAGAAAAAACAACCATACAAACTAGGTCAGTTTGTAGATGGCTGTTTCATCATCAAGCAATTATATTCAGTTGATTAGAAACAAATTAGTTCACGATGCGTAATATATCGTCCACTTCTTTGCGAGGGAGCTTACCTGGGCGTTCTGACGGATATCCCAGGGCAATGACCATATTGATCTGGCAGTGGGATGGAATATCAAGATATTCTCTCAACTGCTCTGAAGCAAGTAGTACAGGGCCTGTCATCGGGCAGGTAGCCATTCCTCGAGCGTGAGCGGCAAGCATCAGGTTCTGGGCAGCCAGACAGCTGCTCTTGATGCCTTCTTCTTCCCAGACCGACTCGGGAACCAATTGAACGGGCTCAAAGATCCGGTCTCTAAACTTGGACGTGTAAGGTGTTGCCAAGCACACGATTAGGACTGGTGCATCTGAAAAAGCGGTAGCGTAAGGGCCAAATGATTTTACAAGCAAGCGTCCTTCTTTACTCAGTCCGCGCTGTTCGGCTTCGGCTGCTTTTTTATGAAGCTGGTCCCAAGTGAGCTGCTCGATGTGTTTGATTTTTTCACGGTTGACTATGGCAATGAATTCCCAGGTTTGGGAGTTCGTATCGCTTGGCGCGTAGCGGGCGCAATCGATAAGTTCTTTTATATCTTCAATGGCTACTTCTTGATCTGTGTATTTGCGAACGCTTCTACGTTCGTGGAGGATCGTTTTGAAATCATCATAATGCATGGTTATTCCATCCCTTCAAGCTCGCCTAAGCATGGTTTGTGACTTGGTACTATGAGCTACCGTTCAATTATATCGGGTTTGCCGTGGAATGACAACCTGTTGCAGCGTTTTATTGAATAACTACCGTATCCCCTTCATTCAGTCCGCTAACAATCTCTGTTTTCTCAGGCGTTTCTAGGCCGATCTTCACCTCGCGCTTCTCTACGGCACCTTGTCCGTTTTGCAGCATGACGTAGTACTGATCCTTATCCCGTTGGATAGCCAGGGTTGAAACAACAAGAGCGTTCGGCTTCATGTCCGTTACAATCGTTGCTGTCAGGCTAAGGTCAGCGATAAGCTGTTCATTAGGCTCCAGGGAGATGACGACTTCAAACTGCGCAGCCGTTGTATTGACGGTATCGCTGCTGGAGCCGCTGCTTTTGGCAAATTTGGAGATGTTATCGATTTTCCCCTGCAGCTTCGTATTTTTGAGCGCGTCGACACGAACTTCTACAGGCATGCCTACCTTCAAATGGAACAGATCGTATTCACCTATGTAGCAAAGCAGCTGAAGCTTGGTCAGATCGACGATTTTTCCGATTCGCTCGTTTTCCTTAACGGATTGCGGCTGTTTCGTGCTGTCAAATAGAAATATACCGGTTTCTGGTGCGGTGAACTGAGCGGATTTGCGCTTGTCCGTTTTTTGCGTTAACTGTGACTGCATATGTTGAAGATTTAGGCGATTGATCTCCTCCTGGACATCCTTGCTTTTGGATTCGGCATAGCGCTGCTTGGCATCTTTCTCCGACAATCCCTCAGCAGATGCGTTCGTTTGTTCGCCGGGCAAATCCTTTTGAAATTGTGCAAGCTGAAGCTCCAGCTCCTGCTTCTTCATATTGGCCTGTAGTGTGGCGATCTCATCATTAAGGGTGTTGTCATCGAGTTGAAACATCATATCGCCCTTGTTGACCTGGGCCCCTTCGCTGACGGACCAAGTCTTAACATCGGCTGAGAAAGGCGCGTTGACATAGGTTTCTTTTTGATAAGAAGTTTTGCCTTTTACTTCAACCGAGTTAGTCAAATCCTCGCGGGATACTTTGAAGCTTAGTGCGGATAACGCAGCATTTGCTGCAGGCTGACGTGGAGGTGCCTTATGACTTTGAATGTATAATGTACCTGAAATGCCTATGACGAGAATGCCGGCGATGGCCGAAATCCATATTTTCTTTTTCATTGTATGACTCCCCTAGTCTCGTTTTATTGCGGTTAACGCGTCGGTACGCGATGCTTTGACGGCAGGATAAATTCCGGACAGGACACCAGTCAGCACGGCGAAGAATAGTCCAACAGGCAGTATCCAGCCGCTGATGAAAAGGATCTCCTGTTCAGCTCCCGAGCGAGGTGGAGAAAAACGCTGAACCGCGATATTGATTCCCCAGATAACCCAATAGGACAATAAAATGCCGCAGGCTCCTCCAAGCACCCCAAGTAAGGCGGATTCCACCATGAACATGTTGCGAATTTGCCTAAGGTTCGCACCCAGCACCTTCATAATTCCTATTTGTCGTCTTCGCTGGTAGGTAGACATCGTCATGGCGACGATAATCGAGATGGAAGCGACGAAGAGGATGAAGAGTCCGGCTCCACCAAACACAAGGCGCAAAATGACCAATTCACCTTGCATTTGTTCCTCACGGTGAATGTTGGTTTCTGCTGAAAGCTTCAGCTTTTTAATTAATTCTTCGAGCTCTCGAACATGCGAGCTGTTATCAACTTTCATTTTTACTTCGTTAAATTCGGGTTCGACCTTTATTGTACTGTTCCCGCTGCCGCCTGACTTTTTGCTTTCGTTTGCATTTGCAGTTGTCATGGCCTCCCGGAGCTTTTTGCCCATGGCAGGAGAAATGAATGCTGTCTTCATATTCATGACGACATCGTCGGGAACTCCTTCCGGCTTTTTCAATATGCCGACGACGCGAAGCGGGAAACTCAGGTTGGAGATTTCGATGCCGTCGGAACGAAATATTTGAGGTTTGAGTACAATTTGTTTTTGATAAATCGGATACGAAATGAGCATTTGCCGTCTCCAGTTATCGGTGGCTTCCCGGCTGTCGAGCTGATTTTGCAGCACCTGGCTTCTGGCTTTCGACATTTGCGCATCGAACAACCCCATTGTAGCGCCATAGCTTAGAATAATCGTGTTATCAAGATCAGCTGCTCCGCCTTGCTGAAGCTCATAGCCGAATGCTTCTAACGTATCAAGCTCGGTTGCATAAACATTGTTGATATAGCCTTTTTTGCTGTCCACTTCAAATTGGAATTGATTGAACGTCTGGTAAGTAGCTATGGCCTTCACGTTCGGCAGCGTACGCAAAATATCAATCTTGGCTTTGTTCAGCTCGTAAGGCTTATTGGCATTCGTATCTGCTGAGTCGGTGTTAGGTGCCTGGCCGCTGCGCACCGTTATTTCATCGGATTTCATGTAATAGCTCATTTGAGTACGGCTGTAATGATTGATAGATTCTCCGAAGGACAAAGCCACAATGATGGAGGCTGAGCCGATAGCGATGCCCATGGCACATAAAGCCGTAACGACCAATCTTCGCCGAAGCTGCTCCCATCCGAGCCGCAAATAGTCAAAAGGTTTCATTCATTATCACCAGCCCATAACGCGTCTTCGACCAAATACCCGTCTTTCAATTGGATAACACGCCGGGTTCGTCTGGCTACTTCAAGCTCGTGGGTAACAATAACAAAAGTAATTTGCAGTGTATGATTGAGCTCGATCAGCAGATCGATAATTTCTTTCTCCGTCTTAGTATCCAAATTGCCTGTGGGCTCATCTGCGAACACGATAGCAGGCTGGGTAACTAAAGAACGTGCGATACTGACTCGCTGCTGTTGACCTCCGGACAGCTGGGAAGGGAACATTTCAGTTTTCTCGCCTAGCCCGACCTTTGTTAATAAGGCCATTGCTTTTTCTTTGCGGATTTTGGCTTTAACACCTTGGAATACGAGAGGAAGCTCTACATTTTCCCGAACAGTCAAATGCGGTATCAATTCATAGGATTGAAAAATAAATCCGATATGGGTTCTGCGGAATTCCGCCAGCTGGTTTTCCGACATTCGCTCAATAGCATGACCGCTTATAAGAATGCTTCCTTGAGTCGGCTTCATCAAGCCTGCCATTAAATTCAGCAGCGTTGATTTGCCTGAACCGGAGCTGCCAAGCAAAGCAACGATTTCTCCTTTTGCAACGGAAAAATCGATGTCATGCAGAACCGGTGTTTCTTCGTTTCCGTTGCGGAAACGGTGTGATAGATGATCTACTGCAAGCACATAACCCCTCCGTCATTTCATGGTCCACAAGCTTGTATGAGCAAAAAAAAGCCCTGATTGCAGGTCATGCAGCAGGGCGTAGCTTTACTCACACGATGCCTTCACTATATAGACGTCGGATTTGGGCATTTTCTTGCACTTTTTGCAAAAAAATGTGAGAAAGTATGAATATTTTATGAAAATAGGGGAAATAGAAGAAGATTATTCATCTTCTGAGTCTGTCGAGAAACCTGATTATTTAGAAGATAGCTGATGACGGAGGTGGGGTATTCCCTGGAGGAGCGAAAGCGTCCGCCTTTGTTATCAGGAAATACCCGCTGTAAAGCGACTAAATTGAAAATTTCCCGATAACAACAGCGGCTGGAAGGGGATACCCCACCGGAGTATCACGTACACATCTGAAGTTTCACTGGTTTCTCGACAATCCGAGAAGATTAATCTTCTTCTCTATACACATAATGGAGGATCAAGAAACCAATGACACCGACCAAGGAAAGCAGCGCCCCAATACCATACATCCAATGGGGACCCCAGTCGCGGAACAGCCAACCTCCCAGTGTCCCGCTGATTAATCCGGCGAGTCCGGACCAGCAGACGGCAAAGATCGCTTGGCCGGTCGAGCGGTATTCATCCGGAACGCTTCGCTGAATATAACGGATGACGGTAAAGAAGAAAATGCCGAAGGAGATGCTGTGCATCGCTTGAATCGCGATAACCCATAACGGATTGTCTACCTGGCTCATCAGCAGGAACCGCACTGCGTATACGATGCCGCAGACCGCAAGAAGCGGCAGCTCTTTATATCGGTGGCCGTACTTACTGAGCAGGAAGAAGATCGGTATTTCACTTGCGGCCGATACCATCCAAGACCATCCGACGATGGATTGATCGGCGCCTAGCTGCTTCAAGAACAAGGCCAGAAAGCCATCATTAAAACGGTGGGCAACCGAGACGATAGTAATCGTCAGCAAAAAAAGCAACAGCCGTCTGGAAGCTACAATCTGCACCAGTCCGGCGAACTCGAGCTTTTTATGGGAATGGCTTCGTGCATCTGTCAGCATGAAGGATAGCAGCAATGAGATGCTTATTGTGCTAAGGCTGAGTATTGCGGTCAAGCTGGAGCCCTGCTGCTTAAGCAGCATACCGAACACAAGAGAGGCAACGGCAAAGCCGATGGAGCCCCAGATTCGGAAGGAAGCGTAGCTCTTATTGGTTCCGCTGATGCTGAGCAGCGTCAAGCTGTCGTTCAAGGAACTGGTAGGCGATTGGAAAAAGAAAAATATTGCCATGAAGAACATCAACAAACCGAAATGACCGGTATGGAATACAACAAATGCCATAATCAATTGGCCGGCAAGAATGCAGATTAGTACTTTCTTGACGGTCCGAAGCTTATCGCTGATGATACCCCAAAATAAATTGGATACGATCCCGATCAGGGGACCGATAGAGTACAAGAGGCCTATCTGAATCGTTGAATAGCCAATCGATTGAAAGTATAAAGGAAAATAAGAAACGATAATAGCCATTGTCATATAGAATGAAAACGTAAATCCGCGCTGCACACCGAAATTCGTTTTATTCAATTGCATGCTGCTTTCCACTTGATCACTCGATTCTATGTTTTTAAAGTCATTTGAAACGGGGGTTTGTCATTGGATCTCAACACTTGCCGCAGGACGAACCATACAACGGCCGCTTCGGCGGCGAGTCCCAGCGATTGAGCTAATGCTCCGACCATCCCGTTCCAGCCTGGTGTTAACACAATGGTAAGCACCAAGGAGATGAGGGTAACGGACACATTCGCCGCCTGCGACCAGATCATCACCTTCGTCTCTCCGCGCAGCATGATCATCCCGTTGGCAAAATCCAGCCAAGGAAAGACAAGGGTTGTAATCATAAACACTCGAAGGGTATCGAGACTCGCGTGCATAAGCCGTTCATTGACACCCATTACATTTTGCATAAACCAAGGTCCCATAGGGGTATAAGATAAGAGCGCAATGAGAATGCTCGGAATAAAGGCAAGCGTAAATGTAAACTTCATGACGGATTTGGGATCTTTGCGATAAAAGTTCAATACAATTTGATGAATATAAGAGAAGAAGCTTTGCACCAGATTCGTTAAGCTGCTCGCAATGGCGAATGAGGCTACGGCGAGCTGGAAATCCATCGTTTTTCCTAAGAATGCATTTACTGAAGGCCCTACAATAACGGCAATAACGGAAGAGTAGAGCAGCGGTCTGTAAAATTGAAATATTTGCTTCGGCTTCTCGATAGGATGATCAGGCTTTTTCTCGGGAATTTGCCTTAACAGCGATCTGCCCTCCCAAATACTGACGGAGGCTTCTACCATCATGCCGACCAAAAATAGGATAGCGCCGACTCGTCCGCTGTTCACTTGATTCGTATGGATGAAGTAAAGTGAGAGCAAGTACATAGCGACGAGACGGATGACCATGCCAATTGTCAGCCATTTCGTTCGCATGTTGAAAATGATAATGCCGTGGTACAAGCACCTCAGTCCGGAGAAAATGCTGACGAACATGAGAATCTGGTACACTTCAATCATAGGCTGTATCATTGCCGGCTCCGCACCAAAAAAATGCAAAAACACCCATTTGCCGATTGGGGTGTAGCAAATTAGGGCGCCTAGCAGCATAATGCAAGCTAATATGTACCAGCTTATGACGGACATGGCCCTGAAGGATATCCTGTCTCGGACTAATGCAGAACAGGTTTGTCTCATCAATACGGCGGGTCTTTCGGTAAGACCTAGTATACTAAGCGGTAAAGCGTAGCTGGCGATAATCACTTCAGGCTGTGCAGAACGAGCAAGCGTGCTGTTAATAATAACATGCGAGATAGTCACTAAGCTTGCTGACACGCCCAGCGGAATGAAAAAAGCCAGAAGTTGCCTAAACGGTACTTTCTGTTCTTGGATGTTGTTCATAAAAGGCTCCTACAAGTAGTTTAACGTGAACAAAGCTCGCTAAACAGTATAGCATACATTTATTAGAATAAGCGCGGAAAATTTGCGTAACTACTGGCAGAGGGCTGCGGCTTCGTGTTACAGTAATGGAGACAAAAATGTACGCAGAATAAGAAAGGCGGAACCTCCATGACATGGACTTTTATACAAGACGAGCGTCTTGGTATCCCGCTTCCGGAACTGGAGAAAGAATGGGAAGAATACACGGAGGAGGAGCAATCCGAGATCCTGCTTCGCTGGGAAGAAATTCGTGGAACGATACCAGATCAAGTCAAGCGGTTAGAGCGCATTATCATTCGTAAACAAAATCAGCTGAACATTGAGGATAATTTTAAAATATCCTGTGATCTGAACAGCGAAATTGCCGAACTGGCAGGTACGATTAACGAACTCCACCTGTGGTTTAGGGCAAATCAGGATATTACGGCTTCAGCGGCTCACCATTAATTTGCGCGCTATTATAAAAGTAGCATTTTTCAAAGTTTATTTTATATAAAATCTTAAAATCATCCTGTGAATTTAAGTGGGCATTGTCGAATCTTTGTAATATAATAAAGGTTATGAGTTTGATAGGAAAAGAGGTGAAAAGCACCTTGGCATGGACGGAAGCGGTAAGCAGAGTATGGAATATACTGAAGGATCATAAGCCTTCGCTTTATCCTATGGAAGAATGGGATGATCTGCATGATATTCGGATAGCCAAGCTGTCTACGGAAGGACTTGAACCTAGTTGTGTCCCCTACGCTTTGGCTGTCAAAGCGGGACTGCATTTGTTAAATGAAAGCCTCGACAAATCCCATTCGTTGTCTCAAGATATTCATAATCCGACGGGCAGTTATTGGCACGGCATTATGCACAGGATGGAAGGGGACTACAGCAACGCAAAGTATTGGTTTCGTCAGGCTGGTGTTCATTCAATTCATGAGTCATTGCTTGCAGCAGCCCAAGAAGTATGTAAAGGCTATGACTTGAACATGATTGGAAGCGATTCGTTAAAGAACAAGCTGGAAGCCTTAGTATCCGGGCCAACCTGGAACGCCAATCTATTTGTTGATCTTGTAGAGCAGCAAGTTACTGTTGTGCAGGATGACACGTCGGACGAGCTTATAACCGAACTGCAATGGACGGAGATCAAGCTGCTAGTGCAGTATTCGTATCAACAGAGCGGGGGGAACTCGCTTGAGCTTTGAGTCCCGTCATATTTCGAGTGTACCAAATAATTCGTTGCATCTCATGCTGCGAGTATATCGTTATGTGCTGCCGGAGGTTCGTGAGCAGCTGAATTATTGGCGATCTATCGCGGATCGTATTCCTGATCCCGAACTGCAGAAACAAGCCATTGCTAGCATGACCAGCAAACAGTTTCACTGTCAAGGCGGGGCTGTCTATGCCGTCGCCAATTTGCCGATGCGTCACGTGCTAGTTCCGCTTATTGTGGCACTGCAAACCATCAGCGACTATTTGGATAATTTGTGCGATAGAAGCACTTCCATGGATCCAGATGATTTCCGAATGCTGCATCAAGCGATGCTCGATGCTGTAGATCCGGCAGAGCCTTTACACGACTACTACGCATACCGCATAGAGAAGGATGACGGAGATTATTTAAACGGACTGGTCAAGACTTGTCAAGCCAGTATCCGGATGCTGCCCTCCTACCCGCTTGTTGCGAAGCATGTCAGCCATTTAGTTGGCTTATATTGTGATTTGCAGGTGTACAAGCACATTCGCCATGAACTAAGGGAAGAGGCCCTTCAGACATGGTGGAGTAAGCACGAATTGCAATATCCGACCATAAGCTGGAATGAGTTCGCAGCGGCAACGGGATCTACATTGGGGATGTTTATGCTGTTTTTGGCTGCATCCGACGCGGAATTGAAGCCGGATACGGTAACCGACATTCATGCCGCTTATTTTCCTTATATTTGCGGCTTGCATATATTGCTTGATTATTTAATTGACCAGGAAGAGGACAAACTCGGCGGAGATTTAAACTTTTGCAGTTATTACAATGATTTGGATCAGACGGTGGACCGGATTGCATTGATCGTAATGGAAGCCCGCGAAAGGGCAGAACGATTGGCCCATCCCGCTTTTCACCGTATGATTATTGAAGGCTTGCTAGCGCTCTATTTATCCGATCCGAAGGTGAAGGAACAAAAGCAGGTCAAACAAATATCGCGAGAATTGATGAAGGGAAGCCCGCTGACCCGACTCTTTTTCTTTATAAACAGTGTTTGGATTCGTAAAACATCATAATGGCTAAGCACAGAAAGTGCATCAGTTTGGGAGGAACCATACATGTCTATTAAAAAAATAGCCGTCTTGACGAGCGGCGGAGATTCACAAGGTATGAATGCAGCAGTGCGTGCGGTCGTGCGCAGTGGATTGTTTCACGGACTTGAAGTATATGCAGTGCAGCGCGGCTATGCCGGATTGATCAACGATGATATTCGCGAGATGGATTTGCGGAGTGTAGGCGATATTATTCAACGCGGCGGAACGATCCTGCAAACGGCACGCTGTAAGGAGTTCACCACTCCGGAAGGGCAGCAGTTGGGTGCGGAGAATCTACGTAGAAGAGGCATCGATGGTCTGGTCGTTATTGGCGGCGACGGTTCCTATCAAGGGGCTAACAAGCTGAGCAAGCTGGGTATCAAAACGATGGGGTTGCCTGGAACCATCGATAACGATATTCCTTTTACAGACTTCACCATTGGATTCGATACGGCGGTAAGCATCGTTGTCGATGCCATCAACAAGCTGCGTGATACGATGAGCTCGCATGAGCGTTCCTCCGTTGTTGAGGTTATGGGCAGACATTGCGGAGATATCGCCTTGTATGCAGGACTGGCAAGCGGAGCGGAAACGATTCTTGTCCCAGAGGTTCCTTACGATCTGGATGAAATGGCTCAGCGGATGAAGGTGAACTTTGGTCAAGGCAAGCGTCATAGTATTATCGTTGTAGCCGAAGGTGTCGGCAAAGGCGAGGACATTGCCAATGAGATTATGAAGCGCAACGGCATCGAGCCTCGCGTAACAGTATTGGGTCATATTCAGCGCGGAGGTGCTCCTACGCATAACGACCGTATTTTAGGTGGGAAGCTGGGCGATTTTGCCGTACGCAAGCTGATTGAAGGCGATTCCGGCAAATCCTGCGGTGTGATCAAAGGGGAGCTGGTGGCAACGGACATCGATCTCGTAGTCAATACGAAAAAAGAGTTTAACATGGACTTGTATGAGCTGACTAAGCGCTTGTCCCAATAAGACTATTTAGCAAATAAAAAACCCGTTTGAAGAATCCTACGTTAAGCGTAAGTAGGCTCCCAAGCGGGTTTTTGCTGTTGCTTAGTCATGGGGCGAGCGCCGCCAGGATTTCTTTAGTCGATCGATTCCCTTTTTTGGCGTACACAATGGTACCTTGTTGATCGATGACATAAACCATACGCTGCTGACCGAGGAATAACACTTTGCCGACATCATAGAGCTCGCGGATTCGTTCGTCTTGATCTGAAATAAGAGGGAAGTCATAAGCGTATTTTTTTGAAAATTGGTGATGTTCCTCCAACGTTCCCGGATTAACTCCCAATACTAGGGCGTTAAACTTAGCATACTGCGACTTGGAATCTCTTGCAGCGCACAGCTGCTTAGTACATATAGGCGTTTCGTCTTTAGGATAAAAGATAAGAACAATCGGCCGCTTTCCTAATGATTCGCTTAACCGGACAGGTCCAAGTGTGCTGTTCGCCTCAAAAGAAGGAGCGGGTTGGCCTAAAGAAAGCATGGACGTTCATCTCCTTATAGTTCTGTTAATAGTCCCATTGTAACGAAAACTAGAAAACACATGCAAGCCGAACCTGATTCTGATACCATTAAGAATGATGTGTTAACTACGCCCTTCATGAGGAGAGGAAGCTATGTATTTGTACAAGCTGGAAGTTGAGCTGAAGGATCAGAAGGTGTACATTACGGTGTTGGCAGAGAATGACGTTCAAGCGTTCGATTATTTGGAAGAGCAGCTGGTGCGCCAATTTGTCAGTAATCCTGAGGTCGTGGAAGCAAGCATTATTGAGAAGAAACGGGCTGTGAAAGGCGCAGGTTATACAATAGAAACGAACCAGCAATAAAAGGAGTATCAAAAAAACGTATTCCTGTTATTGACTTTACATACATAATATACTAATATGTATGTAAAGTCATGATGATAAGGAGCAAACCCATATGAAAATAACCATTTTAGCTGGAAGTAATCGTAAGCATTCTACAAGCACACAATTATGCCATTATATTCAATCTGTATTAGAGAGCAACGACTGCACGGTAGCTTTGCTTGATCTCAATGAGCTTCCTGTGCCCTTCTTCAGCCCAGATGTGGAGTCGGATGATGCCAATTTGCAGTATATGAAGAATCAGCTGAAGGAAGCAGACGGTATCGTGCTTGCAACACCGGAATATCACGGAGCACCGAGCGGCGTATTGAAAAATGCGCTTGATCATGTTGGCTTCGATCAATTTGACGGCAAAGTGGTCCTATCCGTATGTTCCACAGGTGGCGCCGTTGGGGTCAGCTCATTGCAACAGCTGCAAACGATTGTTCGAAATGTGCACGGTATCAATTGCCCCGAATGGATCTCCATCGGCGGAGAGCAAAGACTCTTTAGCCCTGAGGGAGAACCAACGAACCTAAAGACCAAAGAACGGGTTCACCGCACGCTGCAGTATTTTGTTCAAATGGTAAGTACGTTTCGCAAGTAAGGAAAGAGTTGGAGTGAAATAGGCATGACCATTTTAAACAACGATTGGGGAGACTTGCTTGCTTCTGAGTTCGAACAGCCTTATTACAAGGAGCTTCGTCAGTTTTTGAAGGAAGAGTACGGTTCCCGAACGATTTATCCAGATATGTACGATATTTTCAACGCGCTGCATTTGACACCTTATTCTTCTGTCAAGGTGGTTATTTTAGGGCAGGATCCCTATCATGGGGCAGGGCAAGCGCATGGATTAAGCTTCTCTGTTAAGCCCGGAGTGCCAGCCCCCCCATCATTGCAAAATATGTTCAAAGAGCTTCAGGATGATCTTGGCTGTACGATACCGAATAACGGTTATTTGGTACGCTGGGCAGAACAGGGCGTGCTGCTTCTGAATACGGTGTTAACCGTTCGCGAGGCTACACCTAACTCCCATAAAGGAATGGGCTGGGAAAGATTCACCGATCGTGTTATTTTTCATCTGAACCAGAGGGAAGAGCCTATAGTGTTCATACTATGGGGCAGTCATGCCCAGCAAAAAATGCAGCTCATAACCAATAGCCACCATATGGTGCTGCGGTCGGTGCATCCGAGTCCGCTCTCGTCGTATCGAGGATTTTTCGGCAGTAAGCCGTATTCACAGACGAATGAGTTTCTTAAGAGCATCGGATCACCAGAGATCGATTGGCAGATCCCGAACTTATAATCAATCATTCTAAGATGAAAAAAAGACCTCGTTGGAAATCGAATTCCGACGGGGTCTTTGTATGCTGTTTATTTGTAGTCAACATTCGGTGTGTACGTATTAACCGCGTTCCAGAGCAGGAACTCATCGACACCGTTGTCCTTGAGTGCTCGGATCTGCTCTTCAATCTCATGCTTGCCGTATTTGATGTAGCCTTGTACCCATGAGGCGGTGAAATCTTGAATCCAAGGGCGGACGATAGGTTGGATATTGCTGATGGGCTCCAGCTTTTTTTGCGTATCTTTAATCGCGCCGTTGATGGTGACATAAGGCGCTGCATCAGGGACTTTGGCACCGAACCAGCCTGTGCTGTAATGGCTTGGATAAATCATCGGACAAATGACATCTACATTTTCCGATATTTTCTCGAAATCCTGCCCAATTCCTTCCGCGGCTGGGACGGATGCAGCATAACCGAATATGTCAACCGATACCCTGACGCCAAGAGGGGCCATCTGCTCACGCGCATATTTTACGAACTCGGCTACCGCATCAATTCTGGATCGCTCGTCTTTGTCATATTTTAAAGTATCTGCCCGTTTCTCGAATCCTTCCGGAAAGCGGACATAATCGAACTGGATTTCCTTGAAGCCCGCCTTGGCGGCTTCTTTGGCTATTGCGATGTTATAATCCCATACTTCTTTTTTATAAGGATTAACGAAGCTGTCCGGGGTCGCTTTTCCATTTCCCCAAAGGGTTCCGTCCGGATTGATGAAAGAAAGCTCCGGATGCTTCTTGGCTAAAACGGTGTCTTTAAAAACGACAATTCGGGCAATCGGATAAACTTGATGCTCCTGGAGCGTGCTTATGAGCTTTGGCATATCGGGAATAATTTTTTGAGTCGTTTCCATAGCGGCAAGCTCGGCATTTCCCGTATCGTACGTAATATAGCCCCAATCGTCCTTAATATCGATGACCATGGAATTCAATTCAGTATCGTCCATCAGCTTCATCAATGTATTTAATCGGGATCCACCTGCGCTATGGGCAGTTACATATACCCCTTTTACTTTAGGCGCATCCTTTTGCGGATCCTTCTTGTCAACAGGTCTCAGATAATTGCCATTCGTGTTGCTGGAGGCGGAAGCTTGCTGGACGACGGCATTTTTTGAATCAAGCGATGCTTGAACGAGCTGATCAAAGCTTACATCAGGATGATCGGTTTGAACCTGACCCATCACCATCAAGAGTGATGCTAATAATAATTCCATCTAGTCGATCTCTCCTTGCCATAATGATATGTTTTATTATAATAAAAGAGTCGATAGGTTGATAGAGAACTTTGGCGCATTTTGTAGAATTACTGTGTTTATTTATATTACCCAAAAGAGGACCGGTGCTATGAAAAAACAAATATGGACCCTGCGAGGACTCAATTTCTCTTATTACGCAACAACGGCAGTGCTAATGCCCTTTCTTCCTATTTACTTCGGGCTCAAAGGCTACTCTTCTTCGCAGATCGGTTTGTTAATGATGTTCGGTCCATTTGTAGCTATTTTTGCGCAGCCTCTTTGGGGATATTTAAGCGATCGCTACAATACGTCGAAGCTGATTATTGGCGTTCTCTGGCTTTTGACCATGCTGTCTAGCGTCGGCATTTTCTATACGAGCGGATACGTGTGGGCTTTTGTCTTTATGCTGCTTCTCTACTTCTTCATGCTGTCCTCGGCTCCACTCCTGGATAGCCTAACCATTAAGGCTACGCTGCAGGAGGGACTCTCTTACGGCTCCGTTCGCATGTGGGGATCAATGGGGTATACTCTCATAGCGATGACTGCCGGCATTGTGCTTACCGCTTTGGGCGGAGTACAGCATATCCCTATGTTGTACTGGTCCATATGGGTTCTCCCGTTCGTATTGCTCTTATTTCTTAAAGATGACAAGGGCAGCGGTTCTCGTATTTCTTTCAGCGCGTTTACCAGTGTATTGAAAAATCGCTTATTCCTATGGTTCTTGTTTCTTGTATTTATATTGATGGTGCCCCACCGGATGAATGACGGGTTATTGGTATTGTATTTAAAAGATTTAGGTGCCAGCGATTCGATGGCAGGGTGGGCTTGGGCGCTTGCTGCTCTTGGAGAAGTTCCTACCTTCGCATTGCTCGGGAGAATCATGCACCGTTTCCATGAGCTAGCTCTATTAGGAATTGTAGCGGTGCTGTATACGATCCGTTGGATGTTGTATGCCTGGATTACCGACCCAACCTTATTGATTTGGCTTCAGTTGACCCACTCCGTTACATTCGCCGTATTCTGGATCGTTGCGGTTCAATATGCGGTTCGTCTTGTGCCAGAATCGATGCGGTCTACAGGGCAAGCGATGCTTTCTGCCGTTTTTCTTGGAATGGCCGGAATTACCGGTGGATTTGTAGGGGGTTATATTAAGGATGAATGGGGAGGGCATGCCATGTACATCTTTGGAGCAGTGATGACAGCGGTTGCGTCGGTTCTTATTCTCGGGACTCATGCTTACCTGCTCAGGCAAAAAAAAACATCCGGCCTTTGATGGCGGATGAGTGAATGACTATTTATTCGTAGTCTGATGTGTATTGTCGTGCGGTTGAGTTTCTGTAGCGGATGCCAATTCTTTTTTCTGAGCAGCTGACTCATCGTTAGAACCTGCGTTTCCGTTGCCTGTTGTTGCGTCTTTAAACTCACGGAACATTTTGCCAAATCCGCGTCCGAGTTCAGGTAATTTATTCGGTCCGAACAGCAGCAAAGCGACGAGAGCTATTAATATAATATGCCATGGTGACAGTGCGCCCATGCGATCAACCTCCGTTTTATAGTCTTGAATCTATCATACCATTAATTAAGGCATTTATAAGTATAAATTATTACGAAAACATAAATTTTTTTCAGAATGAGTCCAAAATAAAGACGCCCTCAATGGAGCAAGGCGTCTTTTTGATGTTCGGAAATGCTGTATTGAATAATTTCCATTGCATCCTCGGCTTCCAACGCTTCAATCCCGTTACGAAGTACAATCTCAAAGTCGAGTTCCGACCGCTTCAGAAAAGGATACAACTCGGGAGTCAATCTCATCACAATCGTCGATAACTTTACTGTTTCCACAAGCATCACCCTTTCTCATCATCTGTTGAAGAAGATCAGGCAAACTTACGTGAGTAGAACCGGTAAAGCATGAGGATAGATTATGAAAGTACTGACCTCAGTATAACATATTTTATGATAAAAAGTATGGGATATGTTTCTAATATTTGCTTTACCGACGGCTAACCACGCCTGAATTGGCCCATAATGGCGATAGTCTCCACAATATTGACGAAAGCGTCAGGAGCCACTGCGCGAATCATTTGCTGCAATTCAACAAGCTCATACCTCGTTGTGACGGTCATCAGCATATGCTGAGGATGCTTGGTATAAGCTCCTTCGGTGCTGATTACTGTTACACCTCGTTGTTTTTTCAGTAATTGCTCAAGCAGTGCATCCTTATTGCGGGTCATAATGAAGACTGTAACCTTCAAATGCCTGGTATGGATGGTATCGATAATTTTGCCGGTAATAAAGATGGAGAGCATCGAGTAGAGGGCCAAGTCCCAATTCTCCTTGAGATATCCGAGAGCGACAATAACGACTCCATTTAGGACAAAAAGGGAGGTTCCAAGCGGGAAATCCCGTTTTTGCGTAATGATCGAACCAATGATGTCAAATCCCCCCGTAGAGCCTCCCATACGCATGCAAATCCCTGCCCCAATGCCAATGAGTACGCCACCGGTAACAGCTGCGAGTATCTCATCCTGAGCAATGGCATGTTTGGGGATGATATCCATAAACCAGGACGTGACGATAACGGAAATGACGCTAAGAATAATAAATTTGCGTCCGATCTTAAGTAAGCCCCAGATTAAGACCGGAAGATTGCTAACAAAGTACAGCAGCGCGATATTCCATCCTGTCAAATAACCGACGATCATAGAGATTCCGGAAAAACCGCCGCTCAGCAGCTGATGAGGAATAAGGAATAAGTTGAAGCTGATGGAGACGAGAGCGGAACCGATGATAATCACAATTATTGCACGGGTCCATTGGTAAACCATGGTTGGTCCCTCCATAAAGTCGTTGTTGATTCTATATACAGTATGGAGCTTGAATTGTATTTTCAATCCTATATTGGAAATGTTGGAGCAAGAGGGCAAGAAAAAAGCCCTGCAGCAGCAAACTTTTTACTGTCAGGGCCATCGTCATGTTATTTTTTTTTGAAGGAACCCGAGCGGGTACTGGTGCTAGGCGAAGACTTGGAGCTTGAGCTCGGCGCTTTGTAAGTTGGAGTTGAACCGTCATTCTTACGGATGTTGCTACCAGAACTGCTGCTGCCAGTACTCCCTGATGAAGTAGGCGGTGTGGTTGCTTTCGAGCCGGTACTAAAGCTTCCTTTTCGTTCCGTAGTAGAAGGCGTTGCAGAGCTGCCCGATTTGGACGATGAATCAGGAGTAGCCTGATATTTGCCGTAATCGTTATAACGTTGGCTCGAGGTGTATCCGCGATAATCACTGCTGCCTCTATTGTTGGACCATCCGCCTCCGAACAGCGACTGCAGCAATGAAGCCGCTACATAACCTTGTAAAAAGGAGGAATCGTAGTTTTGCTTGGCATATTCGATGGAATCAAGTTCTACCAGTGTATTGCTTGCGTTATTAGGATCCTTTTGCAGGTTGATGATCTTATTATCGTAGACAAGGAACATCTGATCTGCGGATTCCTTGCTTGTTTCCTTTGGTTTTTCATTATTGGCCAGTTCCTTCGCCACGGAAGGGACATCTTTACCTTCAACTGAATAGATTTTAGCGGTATTTTTACCCTGACCCTGCACATCGATTAAGGAATAATTGTCTTTAATATAATTGCCTGCGTTGCCGCATGCTGTGAGCAGAGCGAAGACCATAAGAATGGCGAGCCACTGCACCCAATGCTTTTTCATAATAGAATCACCTCCATACAATAATGCGACTGCATAGTGGATGGCAGTATAGGCATGATTAACGACTGCCTTTAATGAACTTTATTTGTCCGACAGGTGTTTTGGTGCCTTCCATTGCAATAAACTTCCCATCCTGCCATTGGAGGAAGAAATAACGTCCTTCCGGTCCGAAGTAGCGCCAGATCATAAGATCATCATTGCCGCGAAAATCGGTATTTCCATCTGCGCGAACCATATCGCTGCGATGATTTTCCAGACTGAAGGTGGCTTCGCCATCCAAATCAAGCTCCGTCGGAACATCGTGAGGGCTATCCAGAGATCCTTCTACAAATTGGCAAAGGAAGGTTTCGTAGGATCGCCCTTTTTCCACAAGAAGACATGCGTATGAATTGCCATTTTGTAAATAATAGGCGAAGCGATGAGGAGGGAAGCCTCTATCAAAATAAGTAAGCTTTCCGGAGACGACGTACTCCTCAAGATCCACAATAATAATATCTCCGACCTGCGTTTCTTCTACAGGATTAGCCGCTTTGACGGGTGCTTCTTCTTTATTGCTTTTAATGATGTTACCTACTCTTTTCCAAATCGACATGGCAAATTCTCCTTTGCATATATCATAAAAAAATGATCTTCTTAAGACTATTATACATATTATATACGATAAAGCGGAACTTAAGGTTTCACGGTGAAATTTCTGGAATATCATTTCCGTTTGTGGTATAATACTAAAGATATTCTTAAGTACGGCCTTGCGTATTTAAATTCGAATGCTTCGGACGCATTTTGCAGATACAATATTAGGATATAGGAGTCGCACTTAAGGGTAAATACAAATAAGAACCCTAAATTAAAAGGAGATTAAATCATTTGAAAACATTTAATGAATTCGGATTAGAGCCAAAGGTACTTAGAGCCATTACGGAGATGGGCTTTGAGGAATCCACACCGATTCAGGAAAAAGCAATGCCAATCGCAATGGATAACCGCGACTTGATCGGTCAAGCGCAAACCGGTACAGGTAAAACAGCGGCATTCGGTATTCCACTTGTTAATAAAATCGACGTGAAGGAAGAGAAAATCGTCGCTTTGATTATGTGCCCTACCCGTGAATTGGCAATCCAAGTTGCTGAAGAGATCGAGAAGCTGGGGAGATTCAAAGGAATCCGTTCCCTGCCGATCTATGGCGGTCAAGATATCGTGAAGCAAATTCGCGCATTGAAAAAAAGACCTCAAATCATTATCGGTACACCTGGACGTTTGCTTGATCACATTAATCGTAAAACGATTAAACTGGATGACGTTCAAACCGTAATTTTGGACGAGGCAGACGAAATGCTGGATATGGGCTTCATGGAAGACATCCAATCCATCTTGAAGCTGGTTCCGGAAGAGCGTCAAACGATGCTGTTCTCCGCTACTATGCCGACTAACATTCAGAAGTTGGCACAACAATTTCTGCGTAACCCTGAGCATGTTTCCGTCATTCCTAAGCAAGTTAGCGCACCGTTGATCGACCAATCGTACATCGAGCTTCACGAAAGACAAAAATTCGAAGCTTTGTGCCGTTTGATTGATATGGAAGCTCCTGAGCTTGCTATTATCTTTGGTCGTACGAAGCGCCGCGTCGATGAGTTGGCAGAAGCACTGCAAAAACGCGGTTATACGGCAGAAGGTCTTCATGGAGACTTGTCTCAAAACCAACGTGATAACGTTATGCGTAAATTCCGTGACGGGAGCATCGATGTATTGGTTGCAACGGACGTAGCAGCCCGCGGCTTGGACGTATCCGGCGTTACTCATGTTATCAACTTTGACTTGCCGCAGGATCCTGAGAGCTATGTTCACCGTATCGGCCGTACCGGTCGTGCAGGTAAAGAAGGCGCAGCTTATACTTTTGTAACACCAAGAGAAATCGACCACTTGAATTTTATCGAGAAAATTACTCGTCATAAAATTACAAGAAAGCCTATGCCGAGCTTGGCAGAAGCAATTGAAGGCAAACAAAAAATGACAGCTGAGCGCATCCTGGAAGTTCTTCAGAAGGATGAGCACAACGAATATAAAGGATTGGCTATTCAACTGTTGGAGCAGCATGATTCTGTACACCTGCTCGCATCTGCGTTGAAATTGTTGACAGGCGACAAGAAGGAAATCGAAATCGAATTGACTCCGGAAGAGCCGCTTCGCGCTAAGAAAAGAAGACCAGATGTTCGCAGCTCCGGCCGCAGACCTTCCGGTCCTTATGGAACAGCAGGCGGTGCTCGTCGCAGCGAAGGCGGCAGACCGTATGATCGTGATCGTTCCGGTTCCTCCTCCAGACCACCTCGCAGAGATGGTGGAAGCAGAGATGGCGGCGGAAGAGACTACAACCGCGATAACAACCGTGGCGGACGCAGCGAAGGCGGTCGTGAATACAACCGTGACCGTGGCTTCAATCGTTCCACTTCTTCCCGTTCTAACGAGGAATTAGTGAAAAATTAATAAGAAAAAGGTGGGGCTTTCTTCAATAGAAGGCCCCACCTTTTTTTATCACATCCGAATATTTATGTCCATTAAAGCAATAAAGTGATAAAGCGATAATAAAATTGCTTAGTAGAGGCAGCTTTGAAGGATAATAACTAGCAGGATAAATAATACTAGGATGATTCCAGTAGAAGTCCAGACATTAGCTCCGCAGGACAATGACATGGTGGCTAACCTCCTTTGCATTTGGGTCTTTGCCGGGTGTTACTATAACATATGTCTATAGACGAAAAGCGCATAGACAGCTACCTAGTTCGTGAAAAATAGGCTATAATATAGGTTATATAATTGTTGCAGCATACGTAGATCGCTAAGGAGGGCTTTGTATTGGAGTTTAGAGGGTTGATGGGGGGATTTTACCGTATATCGGAATGGATTATGCGGTTATCCGTTATAAATGTGTTATGGGCGATTTGCTCGCTTCCTGTTTTTTTTATAGGATTTACGGGGTTTTTATCAATTGAAGCCATGTCGCAGTTTTACTTTTTTCTTGCTGTAATGGGCGTTCTATCCCCATTTACACTATTCCCAGCGACTGCAGCCATGTTCTCGGTTGCCCGCAAATGGCTTACTGGGGAAGAGGATGTACCCTTATTTAAAACCTATTTCCGTGGGTATAAAGAAAATTATAAGCAAGCTATGCTCGGCGGTCTCGTTTATTTGGTGTTTGGAATTATCATAGCTGTTAATTTATATGTCTATAACAATATGACGGGGAACCTTAGCCTGTTGAAATATTTAGTGCTAACGCTAACCGTACTGCTTTCGATTTCGTTATTCCACTTTTTCTCTATATTGTCGCATCTTCATATGAAGCTATTTCAAATTATTAAAAATGCAGTATTGATTTCGATTGGACATCCTGTGCGGTCTATCTCGATGATTGTTTTAAACTCGGTTGTTGTTTATTTCAGCTTCAAGTACACGTTTTTGATTCCGTTTTTTATGGGAAGTATTATTGCAATTATTTCGTTCTGGCACTTTAACCATATCTTTGGTCGATTGCAAATGAAGCAGCAAGAGATGGCTGAGAAGGAAGCTGAAGCCTCAGGTGCAAGCGAGGAGGATGAGCTTGAAGCTAGAACAGATAAAGCGCTGAGCCATACAGAAGAAAAGAAAGAGCAGCAAGCCTTAACGATGCATCAACAGGATTCAGAAGGGCATACTAAACCTGACAAAGCATAAAAGTTTGAAATGGCAACAAGTTCTGCGCCTCTCAAGGTTTACTTTCGGGCGAGAAGATCATATAATGAATGTACAACAAAATCCTGCGATGTTCGTTTCGGTTTTAAGTTGTTTTGAACCAATGACTGTTTCTTGGGAGACCTACATTGTAGCGTTGCTGACATGCCCCCGAAAAGGGACCTCAAAGACGCTTCTGCGGACACCCACCTGCGAGAGCGGGTTTGAAACGCTAAATCGGACGGCATATGCGGGTTTTTTGTGTCATTTACTGTTTTTACCATATTCATGTAATGAAGCAAGTGCCAAAAGCGTTCCTGATGAATTCTTTTATATTCTTGCTATGACTTAAATACTTTCGAATTCAGATTAAAAAGGGGACAAGCTCTCTGGTATCTTACCTTCCTTACAAGAAATGATGTATAAACAGGATTGAAGGAAAAGATATGAAAGGGTGACTGAGTTTTGAAATTGTTTATCGACACAGCCAATGTGGAAGAAATTCGTAAAGCACACGATTTGGGAGTTATTGCGGGTGTAACAACAAATCCTTCCCTAATCGCTAAAGAAGGAAGAGACTTCTTCGAAACGGTTAAGGAGATTGTTTCCATAGTCGGAAATATTCCTATCAGCGCAGAAGTTATCAGCCTTGAAGCTAATGAAATGGTTGAACAAGGCCGTAAGCTTGCAGCTTTGGGCGAAGGCATCGTAGTTAAAGTGCCAATGACTGAAGAAGGTCTGAAAGCAACTAAAATTTTCACGCAAGAAGGCATCAAAACAAACGTAACTTTGATTTTTAGCTCCACTCAAGCTTTGCTTGCAGCACGTGCAGGAGCAACTTATGTTTCTCCTTTCATCGGCCGTTTGGATGACATCAACCAAGTTGGTATGAACCTGATAGAGGAAATCAGCCAAATATTCAAAGTGCATAATATTTCCTCGGAAATTATTGCAGCAAGCGTTCGTCACTCCGCTCACGTAATTGAAGCGGCATTGTTGGGCTCTGATATTGCTACGGTTCCTTATAAAGTTATTCAATCCATGGCTAAACATCCTTTGACGGATGCAGGAATCGAACGTTTCCTTGCAGACTGGGAAGGCGCGAAATTAAGCCAGTTTTAATTTCGGTACATATAAAAAAGCCCGTTCAGATATTTGAACAGGCTTTTTTATATGGTTATTTATGAGTCTGCTGAGGTGGATGCAAGATCCGTTAATTGGTGCAGCGTCGATTTTAAGGTCGGATATAATGTCCGGAACAGCTCGTAATATTTCTCGTATTGTTTTTGATTCTCAAGCTTTGGTTCTACCTGGTCGACAACTTGTATCCATTGTGCGCATAAGTCGCTTATATCCTGTTCTAGGACGCCTGACGCGGCCATTACGGCAGCACCGTAGGCTGGTCCGTCTGTTGAGTTGACGGTTACGACAGGGTAACCGAATATATCCGCAATCATTTGCCTCCAGAATAAGCTCCGGGCACCGCCTCCATTGACTCGCAGCTCCTTGATTTCGATACCGGAAGCTTTGATTAATTCCATGGAATCACGCAAACCAAAGGTGATACCTTCGAGCACCGCTCGCGTTAAATGGGCTTTGCCATGGCGCAAGTTCAAACCGATAAATCCGCCGCGCGCTTTAGGATCAGGATGAGGGGTCCGTTCGCCCGTTAAGTAGGGCATGAACAACAATCCTTCGCTGCCTAAAGGAGCTGCTGCGGCTAGCTCAGTGAGCAGCTCATACACATCGCGGCCTTCGAGCTCAGCTTGCTTTTGTTCCTCTTGTGCGAGGTGGTTTCGCCACCACTGGAACGAACCGCCAGCAGCGAGCATGACCCCCATGCGATGCCATTTGCCTGGCACGCCATGACAGAAAGAATGCAGCCTGCATGCTTCGTCGGCTTGATAAGTGTCGTCATGAACGAAGACGACACCTGAGGTACCAAGGGCAACGGATGCGATGCCCTGCTGCACCACGCCAACACCGACTGCGCCGCAAGCTTGGTCGCCCCCACCGGCAACGACGGGTGTGCCGGGAGCCAAGCCTGTCAGCTCGGCCACAGCCGGAAGTAGATGCCCCGCTATTTCGTTGCTCTCATAAAGCTGGGGCAACCATTCCATAGGGATGCCTAGCCGCTCAACTACTTCAGGGGACCAACGGCGATTGGCCACATCGAGCAGCAGCGTGCCGCTGGCATCAGCCATATCCATTCCGAATGCGCCTGTCAGCTGTAAGCGCACATAGTCCTTAGGCAGCATCAAATGTGCTGTCCGTTGATAGTTATCCGGCTCCTCATCGCGAAGCCAAATCACTTTGGGTGCCGTAAAGCCTGTCAAAGCTTTGTTGCCTGTCAGCTTTCCAAGCTCCTGGCCTCCTACTGTTTGTTCAATCCATTCACACTGTGCTGCTGTTCGCTGATCGCACCACAAGAGAGCAGGACGAACTACCTTCAGCTCGCTATCGAGAAATACGGAGCCATGCATCTGCCCGGATAAGCCTATTCCTGCAACTTCGCTACCGCTTACAGCTGCTTTATCCAATAAATGACGGATGCAAACAGCCGTTCCGTTCCACCAATCCTCCGGATGCTGTTCTGCCCAACCGGGCTGAGGCTGCAGTAACGGGTACTCGACGCTATGGCTTGCCTTTACCTTGCCTTGATCATCGACTAAAATACATTTTACAGCGGAAGTCCCCAAATCGATTCCAAGAAAATAGGACATGATCATCACCTCAAATATGAATTAACTTTGTTTATCAAATAAACAAATGCGTGATATAATATATTCTAAGGACATTTGAAAAATCCTGCTGATTTTTATAACTGGGTTATATGAAAAAAGTCTATCGAAGTCCCTTCATAGATGTGGGACCGCGTTTAGTGGAAGTTTTTATTGCCAATAGGCTACAATCATGCTTTGGTGAGCTTTAACTTCCCTATGTGGTAAAATCAATTTGCTAAATGGAATGCGAAACGGACGGTGAATGTTGTGAAACGAGAAACAATGTCGGGTGATAGCTCCTTATTGAAATCGATTAATAAATCGACTTTACTGGGGTTAATCAAACTGCATGCACCTATATCAAGGGCGGAGCTTGCCAAACGGACCAAGCTCACACGTGCTACGGTATCAGCTCTTGTAGAGGAGCTAATAAGCGAATATTGGGTAGCGGAAACAGGAACCGGGGAATCAAGCGGCGGCCGCAAACCCATGATGCTGGAGATTCACAATAAAGCGGGCCACATTATTGGTGTCGATCTTAGATCTACGAATATGCTGGTTATCGTTACAGACATGTGCGGAAACAGGGTGCGTAAATCGTTTTATCCTTATGATCAGGGAAGCGATGCAGAGAGAGTATTGCAGCAGCTCTTAGCCATCTTAAAGAAAGAACGGGCTGCATTGCCTGAAAGTCCACTTGGGTTGCTTGGTGTTGGGATTGGAATCCATGGATTTGTGGAATACCCATCCAGCCGGATTTTATTTGTGCCGCACACCGGTTGGAAAAAGCTATCCTGGAAAGATAGGATCGAGGAAGAGCTTGGAATCCCTGTTATTATTGATAATGAAGCGAACCTGGCTGCTCTGGGTGAATTGGAATTCGGTGCCGCAGCCGATTGCTCGAATATGCTTTATTTAAGTGTTGCCGCGGGAATCGGGGCAGGACTAGTACTGCAGGGAGAGCTGTTCAGAGGGAACAACGGATACGCAGGTGAAATTGGGCATACAACGATGGAATTGAACGGTCGACCTTGCTCTTGCGGCAATAAAGGCTGTTGGGAGACCTACGCATCCGAGCGCGCGATTGCGAATGATTTGCATATGGAGTATTTTCCTGGCTTTACGGAGCAAGTATTAAATCGATTAGGCAAGGGAGATACGGAGGCCATAGAAGTAGTGCATAAAGCAGGGCTTCATTTGGGTGTAGGTATCGGGAATATGATGCATACTTTAAATCCGCAAATGATCGTTATCGGTAACGCAATGGGGCAGTATGCACCTTGGATCAATGCGAGCATACATGAGTCTTTGGATTCTCGTTTCTCGTATTTAAGCTCTTTCAATGTTCAAGTAACCTACTCCCGGCTAGGAGAAGACTGCTGCGCTCTAGGTGCGGTTTCTGCTGTGATTCGTGAGAATATGATTAGTTAACTGCTCTGAAGGACGAGCACCAACTAGGAGACATTCATAACTCCAAATGAAACGATGAATTATTGTCATCTAACTGTAATATTTTTTTATCTGTTTATCATAAAGTTGTCAAAAATGTGAAATAACTCTTTCTCAATCAAGTAAACAATGATATGATAAAAGACAGTGTAAACCGGATTTTGTATTGTACTTCTATGAGGAGGGAAGGCTTTGTTAAAGCGCACCTTAATCGGCCTTATTCGCAGCCACGAAACAACAGGGGAGAGAGCGAAAGATCCGGCTTTGAAAACCCGATACTATAAACTTTCGATGGATCAGGTTTGGGATGAAGTCACGAATATGTTTAAAAAAATGAACGGCTACAAGCTGCTTCATGAAGTGAAAAATGTCGGGGAGATCGTTGTAGAGAAAAGAACGATCACGGGTCGTACACAAGATATTACATTGACTTTGTTTGCTATTAATCCGTTAAAATCAGCTATTGATATTTATTCCGCTTCCAGAGGCTCTTTAGGTGATCTTGGTTCAAATTATAGGACGATCCTTGAGATATACAGACAACTGGATAAAAGACTCGCTGCGTACAAAGATCATTGACAATGGTTTCTAAAAAAAATCAGTAAACATAAAAACAGCGGGAGAAGCTGGACTTCTCTCGCTGTTTTTTCTTGGACAGCTGTTATGTACAATTAAACTAATTTTTTAACAGCTTCCACTGCTGCTTCATAGTTAGGATGCTCAGTCATTTCGCCCAAGTACTCAACGTATTGAACGGTGTCATTAGCATCGATAACGAAGATGGATCTCATCAGCAATTGGATTTCTTTGATCAATACGCCATAAGCTTCTCCGAATGATTTGCTTTTGTAATCGGACAAAGTAACGACTTTGTCAATTCCGGCAGCACCGCACCAGCGGGATTGAGCGAATGGAAGGTCAACGCTAACAGTCAGCACGACTACGTTATCGCCAAGCTTAGCAGCTTCTTCGTTGAAACGACGAGTTTGCGCATCGCAAACGCCAGTATCAAGCGAAGGAACTACGCTGATCAGTTTTACTTTGCCTGCGTAGTCAGCCAAAGATGCTTGCTCCATCAAGTTTTTGTTTACTTGAAAATCAGGAGCTTTGTCTCCTACCTTGATTTCAGGTCCTACTAAAGTAATCGGATTGCTTTTAAACGTTGCTACTCCGGTACGTTCTTGTGCCATGGAAATGGGCCTCCTTAAATACTATGAGAATGATTGGTATTTCACCATTATTTATTATAAACTTTTTAAAAGGAACTTGTCCAATCGGAAGGAGAACCGTAGTGGAACTTAGACAGCTGCAATACTTTGTGAAAGTAGCTCGAAAACAACATGTGACCCAGGCGGCCGAGGAGCTGCATGTGGCTCAATCGGCAGTAAGCCGGCAAATCCATCAACTAGAAGAGGAGCTTGGCGTATCCTTATTTGTTCAGAAGGGACGCAATTTGCAGCTGACTCCGGTGGGGAAATTATTTTTAAGTCGCGCTGAAGCGGTGCTGACTGAATTGGAAAGAGCGGTCATCGAGGTGCGTGAATTTCTGGATCCGGAGGTCGGTGAAATTCGAATCGGCTTCCCGCATAGTCTCGGCATCTACTTGCTGCCAACGGTTGTAGCGAACTTCCGTCAGTCCCATCCGAACGTAAAATTCAAGCTGCGGCAAGGAACCTATAACAGTCTGATTCGTGACGTGAAGAACGGGGAGATCGACCTTGCTTTTATATCGCCTCTGCCGAGCAGAAACGAGCATGTAATAGGCGAACTGCTGCTTCAAGAGGAAATGTACGCAATTGTTCCGCAAGGCCATGTATTGGCTGATTACAACGTGATACGACTGGAACAGCTGAAGGATGAAGCGTTCGTTATGTTCAGTGAAGAATATTCGCTTCGCAATATTGTGTTGGAAGCCTGTGCAAAGGCGGGATTTGTTCCGCGTATCGGATTCGAAGGCGAAGAGACGGATACCATTCGTGGCTTGGTCGCCGCAGGCATGGGGGTCAGTCTTCTGCCGGAAATGGCGCTGACGGAGATTAGCCAGCTGCAGCCTGCCAAAGTGCGGGTAATAGAACCGCAGGTTACACGAAGTGTGGGGCTCATTCACAGATCTGGTGAGAAGCTGCCGCTTGTGGCGGAAGTGTTTCAACAATTTTTATTGGAATTTTTTAATTGTAAAAAATAATAAGAACAAATAAAAAAACGCCGCTTGGAGAAGCGGCGTTTTGTGCTGTATTCAATTAATCGTTGTTGCGGTTGGTGAAGATCATAATGTACTTCACAAGCTCTAAGAGCGAGATCAATGCAGCAGCAACATAGGTTAACGCCGCAGCGTTCAATACCTTAGCTACTCCGCGTTCCTCATCGTTCGTAATGAAGCCCTCGGCGACCATCAAGTCTCTAGCGCGGTTACTGGCGTTGAACTCTACAGGCAGTGTCACCAATTGGAAGGCTACGGCTGCAGAGAAGAAAATAATACCAAGTCCGAGCAGGAAGCTGAACTGTTGAAAGAATAATCCAGCGATGATTAATAATGGTGCTACACCAGAAGCGAAATTAACGACTGGGAACATATTATGTCGCAGGGTCAGCATTGGGTAATGCACCTTATGTTGAATAGCATGACCGACTTCGTGACAAGCAACGGAAACGGCAGCGATCGAGTTCTCGTAATACACTGGCTCGGACAAGCGTACAACACGATTAATTGGATCGTAGTGGTCGCTAAGGCGTCCTTGTACCGGCTCGATTGGAATATCGTACAAACCGTTAGCATCCAGCATGCGGCGGGCCGCTTCATACCCTGTCATTCCGGAATAAGTAGGTACTTCCGCCCATTTGTTGAACGTGCTCTTGACTCGGAATTGAGCCCAGAGAGCAAGCAGAAAAGCAATGATGATTACATAATCCATCGGGTGAAAAAACATGGCAGCAGACCTCCTTATTTATTAGGAAAAGGGGCTTTTACCCAATAGCAGCAGCAAGGCTTCTATACACGCAGCTGTATGCGGTGTAAGCATTTTATTGAAGTTTTTCAGTTGGGACGGTTTGAGCTTGTCAAGAATCGGACTGATCTCCTGAACTTCCTTCTGTAGTTGCTGCAGATGAAGCTGGATGTTAGTCAATTTATCTGTAACAATCTCATCGTGACTTACTTTTGTCCACAACTTCAAGCTTGCCTTGATTTCCTCTAAGGTATACTTTTCCCTTTTCATATTTTCAATACGTTTGAGCCGCGTTAAGGTTTCATCGCTGTACAAACGATAATTAGTGTCTGAACGTTTTTCAGGTTCAATGAGTCCCATCTTCGTATAATAGTCGATTGTTCTAGGGCTGACGTTGGTAATGCGGGCTAGCTCACCGATTTTATATAGCTTCATATCCCCATGAATATCCCCTCCTTGTATTATTACTACTAATTAGTATGTATGTGCATGGAATACTCTTTAGTATTCATGATAACTGAAATCAAACCATACAGTCAAACGTCATGCTTTTAAAGGTTTAATTAATAAAATGGTAAGTTTATATTGAAGCTTAATGTTAACTTTATCTGACATAACTCTAAATGCAGAAGCATCTTACTCAAAACAAGGACTTGTACATAAATGTCATATAATATTACATAATAATACGGAAAAGACTAGTATATAGGCTGTAAAACCGAATTATGCATAATTTATGTCAGGTTATTTTTCGTTTTTTACGGTTTCTTTATGAAAATTCTATTGTCAAATTGTGAAATGCTGTATATAATGACATTAAGATTTTCAATACATGTTATATAAATTAACATTGAAGAGGAAGTGTTCAACCATGTTTAAGAAGTTGCTTGTTTCAACAGGTGTCCTATCCATGCTAGTACCTACGATGGCTTTTGCTGCAGATGATAAAACACCGGCACAGCTCGCTAGCGCAATAGACTCCGTTTGGGTCATGCTCGCAGCTATTTTGGTTATTTTCATGCAAGCAGGTTTTGCGCTTCTGGAAGCTGGTTCCACAAGAATGAAAAATGCTGGCCATGTTGCTGGTAAAACCATTCTAACCTTCGGAATTTGTGCCATTGCCTTCTGGGCTATCGGCTTCGGCTTCGCTTTTGGTGATGGGAACAGTTTTATAGGAACGGGCGGTTTCTTCTTAGATGGAACACAAGAGCAAGCGACTGCATCGATTAGTCTCTTTGCTGAATCACCGATACCGATCGGAATTTTGTTCTTGTTCCAATTAGCGTTTTGCGGTGTTTCACTTGCAATTGCGTGGGGCGGTTTTGCAGAACGCGGCAAGCTTCCGGTTTACTTCATATTTGGAATTTTGTTCACCGTGCTGATTTACCCGGTTGTAGCTCACTGGGTATGGGGCGGCGGCTGGTTAGGTCAACTAGGGATGCAGGATTTTGCGGGATCTACGGTCGTTCACTTGCAAGGGGCGACAGCAGCACTGGTTGCTACTATCCTTCTTAAGCCGCGGATCGGGAAATTTAATAAAGATAAGACACCAAACTTGATTCCAGGTCATAACCAAGTCTTGTCTGTCTTAGGTGTTATCATTCTGTGGATCGGCTGGTTCGGTTTTAACGCAGGCTCGACATTGAGCGCAACTGGCGATGGCTTCTTCGGGTACGTAGCACTGACCACAAACCTTGCAGCAGCAGCTGGTGCCGTAGCAGCATTAGTGGTATCGTGGATGTACTTTGGTAAAGCGGATATTCCAAGCATGTTGAATGGTGTACTTGCAGCTTTGGTTGCTATTACTGCAGCTTGCGCATTTGTAACCCCTCGTGATGCGATCATTATCGGGGCTCTTGCGGGAATCATTACTTTCTTCACAGCTCAATGGTTTGAAAAAGCGGGAATCGACGATCCAATCTACGCCTTCTCAGTACATGGTATAGCGGGTATTTGGGGGACGTTGTCGACAGGTATTTTTGCAACACCGGAACTGGCGGAGAAAGTAGGGGTCGGTAAAGCAGGGCTGTTGTATGGCGGTGGTTTGGAGCAATTGGGCGTGCAAGCATTGGGAGTATTCGGCGCATTCATCTTCGTCCTGGTTGTGTCCTTCATTATCCTAGCAATTATTAAAGTGACTGTCGGCTTGCGAGTAACGGAAGAAGAAGAAATTATCGGTCTGGACCTTTCCGAGCATGGTACTTATGGATATCCTGAGCAAATGAAAAAAACGGCTCAAGGCTCTGGCAGCGCTCAAACGATTTAGATTCGAAGACCTTACACTGAAATGCTGAAGGAGATGCTGCATGGAACTGCGCTCATTAGAAAAGATTCGATCGAAAATTCAATCGGCAGACTGTATTCAACAGCTACGTCAATTGCGGGATCAATTGCATGAGGAGTTCCAGAGGCGTCTCCTTCATTCCCATTCCCTGGATTGGAATCGTGAATTAAATCAGGTTCATGACCAGTTGATTTCAAGGGTGGCTCGTTTGGCGGAGGAAGCGTTGAAGCAGGAGGGCGGAGCTTCGGCTCCAGTTCCCTATGCCCTTTGTCTCTTTGGCAGCGGAGGCCGGGGGGAGCAGACGCTTTGGAGCGATCAGGACAATGGTTTAATCTATGAGGACTCCGTGGAACATGAAACAAGAGCGAAAGCAGACTCTTACTTTATCATCCTATCAGCACGAATTAGTGAAATGCTGCAACAGCTTGGTTACCCGTTATGCTCAGGTGGCGTTATATGCACGAATGACAGATGGCGTAAGCCCTGGAGCGAGTATCGTTCCATGCTTCATGAATGGCTTCAAGCCCCGAATTGGGAGCATATGCGTTACTTGTTGATTATGGCGGATATGCGTGCGGTACATGGAGATTCTACATTGGTGGCTCGACTTATGCAGGAATTAACGTCTTATATCGATGATAATCCTGTCATTTTGGAGCATTTGCTTCATAATACGCTGCACCACAAAATATCGCTTGGCGTGTTTGGCCAACTAATTAAAGAGAGATATGGAGAAGAAGCCGGGGGAGTGGATATAAAATACGGCGCTTATATACCTATCGTAAATGGAATCCGTCTGTTGGGGATCGAAGCAGGAATTAAAGCGACTTCAACGGAAGGACGAATTGCAGCCTTGCTGGAAGCGGGAGTTGTGGAAGAAGAGATTGCCCATGATTGGCTGGAAGCTTTGTCCATCGCTTTGAAGTTACGTTCTCTTACCCCTTTTCAAATGGAGGATGGACACTATACAACCAGAGGAAAGCTTCCGGCTGATCGTCTAACAAAAGAACGGACGAGTGAATTGAAGCTTTGCTTGCGAATCGGGAACGATTTGCAAAAATATGTGAAAAAAACCGTGCATAAAGAGATAGAGCAAGGTTAGAGCCCTTACGAAGTTAGTTTTCTTTCAGAAAACTCAAAGTGAATGCTTACGAAGCTAGTTTTCTTACGAAAACTCTGAGGTGGTATAAACATGAAAGACATGAGACCTGCCGGGAGAATGTGGCATCTATATAAAATGGGTGGAATAACACCTGCGATTACATCCATGTTTGATGCGCAGAGTGCCCAGCAGATGGCTTTCATTCGATCCATTATGAAGGAGCAGCGTAAAAATTCTTTATACGATATTGCTCTGGATTCGGTGGAACTGGTTGTTTTCGACTTGGAAACGACCGGTTTTTCGCCGTATAACGGGGATGAGATTATTTCGTTCGGAGCTGTAGCTGTAACGGGAGTGTCCGTTATAGAGAATCAAACCTTCTATAAAGTTGTTAATCCGAAGCGTTCAATCCCTGATCATGTTGTTGATTTGACAGGGATATCTAATGAAATGGCAAGTAAAGCTCAGGATTTGATAGGGGGACTTCGCGCCTTTTTGGAGTTTGTAGAGCAAAAGCTTTTAGTTGCCCATGGAACGGGACATGATAAACAATTTTTAAATGCGGCCTTATGGAAAACTTCGAAGGTTAATCTATCCCATCGCATGCTGGATACAATGCTGCTTGCCAAATGGCTGCATCCTAGGTTAAAGCAGCACGATCTGGATACGCTTTTGGATATGTATGGCATTGAAGTAACCAATCGACACCATGCTCTGGAAGATGCCAAGATGACAGCACACCTATGGGGGATGCTGATCAAAGAAATTCATTCAAAAGGCATTTACAATCTAGGCGACTTGTATGCTCAGCTTAGCCATCATCATTAAAAACCTTCTGCATGGTCATACCCCTGTCAAGTAGACAGATGAAAAAAGCTAAGCTGCCAACGCGCACCGGTACTCTATCGGTGCACGTTGTTTTAATTTGGCTTGAAAACGGTGGTAGTTGTACTCGTAAATATATTCTTCCACGGCTTGCCGAATTGCCGCTCCTGAATTAAACTGGTTGAGGTACAACTTCTCTGTTTTGAGATGCGAAAAGAAGGATTCGATGCACGCGTTATCCAGGCAGGTTGCTTTGCGAGAGTGGCTGCCTTTAACGCCGAATGCCTCTAATCGTGTGTTGTACGCCTGAGACGTGTATTGGAAGCCCTGGTCCGAATGGAGCACGGCCTCTGAGACGTCTCTTTTTCTTGTCCACTGCGTAATCGTATCCAGCACAAGCTGGAGATCGTTACGTTCAGACAATTGCCAAGCGACAATCTCGTTGTTGAAAAGATCTTGAATAACAGATAAGTAATGGAAATTCGTTCCATCGGAAATATAGGTAATATCCGTGACCATTTTTTGCTGCGGTGCCGTAGCATGGAATTGTCGCTTTAAACGATTTGGATACACAACAGAAGGCGTGTAGTTGGACTGTTTCCGCTTCCTACGTATGACCGACTGGATCGATAATTCTTTCATGATCCGGCATACTTTCTTGTGATTTACTTTGTAGCCAGCCTCCCACAAGACGGTCGTCATCCGAGGGTAGCCATAGTAGGGATGTGCAAAATGGATGGCCATCATGTGTTCCTTGATCTCATGATCCTTTTCTTGACTTGCCTTTCGCTGAGGCTGTGTGGCTCTCCATTTGTAATAACTGGCCCGTGGTATTCCCGCAATAGCTAACAGGACTGTAATGCCGTGCTGGTGGCGCAGCTCCTCCATGATTTCATAATTCATTCGTTGGGTTGGCGCTTCTCCTTTACTAGATTTGGATACCGCTTTTTTAAGTAATCCACCTGCGCCTTCAGGTAATCTCGTTCTTCCTCAATGCTTTGGAAGGACGTGCGTGGCCGCCCTTTCATTGGATTTGGCTCACTTTTACGCACATCGAACGACTCTCCGTTTTGCCATTTCCTCACCCACACCTTCAGTTGAGAACAGTTACGGATCCCTTCTCGCTGAGCTACCACCTTGTAACTCGCAGAACCCTCTACATACGCTCTAACCGCCTTTAATTTGAATTCTTCTGTATACGTTTGAAATGTTTGTCCTTTTTTAGCCATAAAAAAATCCCCTCCAAGTGGCACTCGAGCCTCCATGATAACATGAAGGTTTTTTTGAGTGTCTACTTGAAGGGGATAATACCAGCACAGTACGTGGCGGAAGGTTTTATTTTTAGTCTACAATAACCGACCAGGGGACGGAATGAAAATGTACGCCAGCTTGCTTGGCAGTCTCATAGCGATAGGCATGAATAATGGGAGTATGGGGATCAAGCAGGGATACGATCCAATGAGTCGGAATGTGAAGCCATGCTGTCTGTAAATCTTCATTTGAAGGAATTGCCGGGCTATCTGGATGAGAATGCACAATGCCTACAATAGTCGGTTCTTTGCTGCCTTTAGGAAATAGATAAGGCATTATCGAGGCAGGGTCCATTGAAAAATAATGTAATGGATCTTTTGCGACATTGCCAATTGGAACAAAAGCATTAACTTGTACTCGATCATTTATCAGGGCACCAAGCATGAAACCGCAAGCCTCAAAAGGGTATTGCTTAATACAATGATTCAGCGCGGCTTGCTTAACGGAGCGAAGAAGTGTGACAGAAAAAGACAATGACATCCTCCTTTATATTAGGATGATGTCATTATAGCTTTCTTACAGGCTTCGCATCAACCGATGGTACCCTGCGGCTTTATTAGGAAAAACACAAGTCCTAGAGTAATGAGCGACAGCGCTGTGACAGATATGAACACCGTTTGGTGAGATATATCCATCATCCAGCTGAATAATGGTGGACCGAACGCCACTCCCAGAAATCTTAAGCTGTTATATATGGAAGTGATCATGCCGCGCTCCTGTTTTTGAACGGAACCCGTGATCATCGTGTTTAGGCAGGGGAGCAGCAGTCCTGTTCCGATACTGCTTATGGTGAGCAGGCCTATTAGAAAATAAATATTTTTCTCGATGAAAAAAATACAAACTCCTAAAGAAATCGTCATTAAGGCCATTCCGATGTTCATGAGCCATCTCATCAAGGTTCCGTTTTTCTTGATGTTAGCGCCTGTGGTATAAGAGGTAACGACCATGCCTAAGAGCGGAATCGCCAAAACGAGTCCTTTCATGACACCTTTTATATTGTACGGCTCATCTTCCAATATATCTGACAAATAAAATAAGACACCGAATAAAATGAACAAGGCTAGGGATCCGGAGAAAAATGCCGTGATGAGCCAGCGCCCTTTTTCTTTAAGGATAGTTCCGATTTTGTGCAGATACGGCTTCAGCTTTGGAGCAGGCTGCTCTTTTTTGGGTTCCTTCAAGAAGAATATAACAGCCAGAAGCGATAACAAACAAAATACCGGAAAGGCAAAAAATGAAGCATACCATACGATTAGAGCTAACAGAGAGCCGATAATAGGGCTGACTACTTTGCCTGTTCCATTGGAAGCTTCCGTAAGTCCGAGCACCTTGCTTTCGGTAGCGCCTTTATATAGATCTCCCGCCAATGCCATAGCAATGGAAGCTGTCCCTGCAGCGCCTAAGCCTTGGATCGCTCTCGCGATGATCACTATCGTATACGATTTCCATACAGCGCCAAAGCCCGCCAGGACCCCTGCAGCGCCATATATAATTAAGGAAGGAATCAGAATGCCTTTTCGTGAAAAACGGTCAGACAAATAGCCTGAGATCGGAATGACGATCCCTGCGGTGACGGAAAACAAGGTGATGACCAGACTGCTTTGGAATTTGCTAATTCCAAGCTGCTCTTGCATTTGCGGCAAAATCGGAACCAGCATCGAATTGCCCAATACAAGGACAAGCGGGACGGAAGCAATAGCGATAAACTCCCATATCGAGCCTTTGGAGCCCCCAGCTTTCTTGTTGCCGGACTTACTGTCGGATGGTTCAGCTGTATCCGTATTGATATCACTTTCGAATGTAATATTCAACAACTTTCTGGATTTGGTCTTTTGCATCTGTAGAAATTCTCCTCATCAGCTGCTTTTTTAACGTAATCCTAATGTACCCTTCCTTCTGGAGTGCCATTCTCTATTCATTTTCCATGGCAGGAACGAACTAAAAAACCAACTTATTGGGTACACTATAAGGGATGTAAAGGATCCTTATTGACCTAAAAAGGAGTATTACGATGAAACGAAATGTTCCAGCTGTCTGCATTGCTTTGTGCTTAGTGATATTAGCGGCTTACCAAATGATGATGACGAAGAAGGAAGCGGAAGCAAGCTCTGCGGCGATGGCGCCCCAAGAGATCAAATATAACAAGCCTGTACCTTCGTTTACACTCCAGGGATTGGATGGAACAACATATCAAGTAGGGGGGCTGAGAAACAAGCCCTTAATGATAAATTTCTGGGCATCCTGGTGTGGCCCTTGCAAGGAAGAAGCATCGGATTTAAGAAGGGTTTATGAGAAGTATAAGGATCGCTTCGATCTGTATGCAGTAAATGTAACGAGAGAAGATCGTATGGTGGATGTGAAAAACTTCGTCAAGCAGCATGATTTTACTTTTCCTGTGCTGCTGGATACGGAGGGAAAAGCGGCGGAGATGTATCGGTTATTGTTCGTGCCGACAAGCTTCCTAATCGATCGTCAGGGGACGCTCCGAGAAGTTATTCACGTACTTCCTCCGGATCAGTTGGAGCAGAGGATTCAGTCTTTGATACAAAGTTAAAAAACTGCCGTTAGCGCTGGTGGGGTCGATACTCTGGCGCTAACGGCAGTTTTTTCAATAGTTATTTATTAATGATTCACAATGCCAACGCGTTCTTTGAGGTCCTCAGAATGCGCAATAGCTATTTTTCCAATAAGAGCATAACGAATGCTATCTATAAGAGCGTCCCAACTAGCCTCGATGACATTATCGGAAACTCCGACCGTGCTCCAGGAATTAGAGAAGTCAGTGGATTCGATAAGAACGCGAACCTTCGCTGCCGTAGTGTCCTTTTCATCCAACACGCGTACCTTATAATCACTTAAATGTACATTTTGCAGGACAGGGTAGTATTGAAGCAAGCACTTGCGAAGTGCATTGTCCAGAGCGTTCAAAGGACCATTGCCTTCTGCAGCGTTATATACGGTTTCCCCATTGATCTTAAGCTTGACGATAGCTTCGGTTACAACCGGTTGGTTAGCTGTTTTGACAACCATAATTTTGAACGATTCAAGCGCAAATGCTTCCTCGATCTTACCGTAAGCGTTACGAATAAGCAGCTCTAACGTGGCATCTGCCCCTTCGAACTGAAAGCCTTGATGCTCCATATCTTTGATTTGCTCAATCAATTGTTTGGTTTGCTGGTTATTGGTATCAAAGTCAAGTCCAAGCTCCTGTGCCTTAAATACAAGGTTGCTCTGACCTGCCAGTTCCGATACAAGTACACGCTGCTTGTTGCCTACTAGCTCAGGAGCAATATGCTCATAAGTGCTGGAATTGCGCAGTATCGCCGAAACGTGGATACCACCTTTGTGAGCAAATGCAGCTGATCCCACATAGGCTTGATTAATCGGTAAATGCATGTTAGCAATTTCGCTTACATAGCGTGCTACAGTACTAAGACTTGCAAGCTGCTCGCTGCTGATGCATTGGTAGTTCATCTTGAGCTGCAGATTGGGAATGATGGACACCAGATTGGCATTACCGCATCTTTCTCCGAAGCCATTAATGGTACCTTGTACTTGAGTAGCACCTGCCATAACGGCTGCCAAGCTGTTGGCAACACCAAGCTCACAGTCATTATGAGCATGAATTCCTACAGGACAGGAAACCGTTTGTGTGACAACGGTCACAATTTCTGTAATCTCATGAGGCAGAGACCCGCCGTTTGTATCACACAGTACAATCCAGTCCACTCCGGCTTCTTCCGCTTTTTTAATCGTTTGCAGTGCATACTCTGAGTTATTCTTGTATCCATCAAAGAAATGCTCCGCGTCATAGATGACTTCCAGACCTTTACTCTTTAAATATTTGACGGAATCATATATCATAGCCAAGTTCTCTTCTAAGGTAGTCTGGATCGCCTGATGAACATGAAAATCCCACGATTTTCCGAAAATCGTAGCAACCGGCACTCCAACCTCTAATATCCGGTTCAGGTTCAAATCGTTCTCCGGCAGCGTATCTTTACGGCGCGTGCTTCCGAAAGCAGTAACTTTGGCATTTTTCAAATCCAATTCCTTAACACGGTTGAAAAATTCAATATCTTTGTTGTTACTGCCTGGCCAGCCGCCTTCGATATAATGAACGCCAAGAGAATCCAGCTTGCGGGCAATTTTCATTTTGTCCTCGACAGATAAGCTTATGCCTTCACCTTGGGTGCCGTCTCTTAATGTAGTGTCGAAAATTTTTACGGGATTAGCCATGGATTGTCCTCCTGATCATACTGAACTTTCTGAAAACATAATTGTAATATTATATCACAAGATTTCCGTATAAGGATATTATTTTCACAAAATAGACGGAATGTCTGGCTTGACCTCTTATACGTGGAATTGTATGCTGTGTCTATGCGGTTCAAACCTGTTTTGAACGGTTAATTTTATTATGGGGGTGTACTAACATGTCAGACAAAACATTACAGCCAATACCGAATCCGCACCCGGATCGCGACTATGAAGTGGAGATCGAATGTCCGGAGTTTACGGCATTATGTCCGGTAACGGGCCAGCCTGATTTTGCGACGATTACGTTCAAATATATTCCAGGCCCATACATCATTGAGTTGAAATCATTGAAGTTGTATTTGATGAGCTTCCGTAACGAAGGGCATTTTCATGAAGATGTTACCAATCGAATACTGAAAGATTTTGTGGAATTCGCTCAACCGCGGAAGCTTCAAGTCATCGGTAAGTTCAGCGTGCGCGGCGGCATTTACACAACGGTTCGCGCCGAATATGAGCAACCTAAATAATGCGGCATATCCTGTAAATGGGAGAGTTATTCTTCATATCGATATGAACGCATTTTACTGCTCTGTTCACGAAGCTGTGGACCCTGAGCAGTATCAAGGTAAGCCTACGGCAGTAGCTGGGAGCGTGGAGCTGCGCAAAGGCATTATCGTCACCTGCTCCTATGCTGCAAGGGCAAAAGGAATCAAGACGGGCATGTTGGTCGGCCAGGCACAAAAAATGTGTCCAGAGTTGATTCTCATTCGCCCGGATTTTGATTTATACCGGCAGTTTTCTAGACGGTTCATGAAGATCGCTTACGAATATTCACCGTTGGTTGAAGCCATGTCCATAGACGAATGCTATATTGATATTACGGGCTCCAAGCAGTTCGGGACTCCGTTAGAAATAGCGGAACGGATTCAGCGGCGTATTCGTGACGAGCTTCATCTCCCGTGTTCGGTAGGCGTAGCGCCGAATAAATTACTGGCGAAAATGGCTTCGGATATGAAAAAGCCCAACGGCATATCGGTATTGCGGAAGCGGGATGTTCCTCATGTTCTTTGGGAGAAGCCCTGTGCCTACTTGTATGGCATCGGCGGAAAAACCGCTGATAAGCTGAAGCGGCTGAACATCCACTCGCTGGGCCAGCTAGCTGAAGCCAGCGATAAGCTGCTTTCAGAGCAGTTCGGCGTGCTGGGAGCACATTTGAAACGATCGGCTAACGGTGAGGATGATTCTCCCGTTCAACCCGAGCAGGACCAAAGCAAATCGATAGGGCATACGACGACGCTGCCGAACAATTATACCGAGCGTTCCGATATCCATCGTGTATTTCTTAATTTGGCCGATCAGGTCGGCAGACGTCTGCGAAGACAGAAGCTGCTTACGCAAACCGTGCAGATTACGATTCGCGATCCCGATATGAAGACCATTACAAGAGCATCCAAATTAAACAATCCGACGGAAAACCGCGAGGATATTTATGAGATGGCTTGTAAGCTTTTCGAGGATCACTGGCTTGCCGGGAAACCAGTACGGCTGCTCGGAATTACTTTACAAAATCTGCTTGATAAGACGGAAGTTCCGGTTCAACTGGATTTGTTCGATTATCAAAAGCAGCCTGTGAAGGAAAAGTTAAATAAGGCTATGGATGCGCTGCGAGATAAATTTGGTGAGCATGCCATATTAACAGCGGGGATGTTGGGGGATGACCCTTCCACCTTAATTCGCAATCATAAGACGCGGGGGACTTCGCTGCAGATGGATCATTTGAAGCGGCACCCTTTGGAGGAAGAATAGAATGACGGGTTTCATTGGATTTGCAGGCTTTTCCGACAGCGGAAAAACAACTCTAATTTCGAGGCTTGTAGGGTATTATCATGAGCAGGGAATTCGTGCAGGCGTGATTAAACACGATGCCCATGGGCACTATAAAGAAGCGGTTGGCTCGGATTCATCACTGTACATTGAGGCGGGAGCCGCTGCGACTGTTGTTGTTTCCCCCGAGTCGTATGTTGTGTTCCGCAGAGAGTCCAAGTCGCTCAAGCAAATGGTAGATGCCTTGCAGTCCAATAAGCTCGACCTAATTCTTGTGGAGGGCTTCAAGAAAGAAAGGCACGACCAAATTGCCTTATTCCGTTATTCGGAGCAAGCGGATATTATCCATCACTTGCCGAAGCCGCCTGTTGCAGTTGTTGCCCCGAAGGAACTCAAGGAACATATCTCCGGTAACATTCCGTTTTTTGATCCGGAAGATATCGCATCTATTGCCGAATTTATACTTGTACATATAAAGAATAGCGACTGTTGAGGCGGTTGGTAGACTTTATATTTGAACTTTCATGCGTTTTATATTATATTTGTGGTAAAGGCTACAAAAACAATAGGGTTTTCAATATAGGGAGGAATTTTAAAATGGCAAAATACACTTGGGTTGAAAAAGATACCTGTATCGCATGTGGTGCCTGTGGCGCCACAGCTCCTGACATTTATGACTACGACGATGAAGGTTTGGCAGAAGTTATTTTTGACGGAGACGGTAACAAAGGCGTAACCGAAATTCCTGAAGATCTGTACGATGATCTGCAAGATGCACAAGATGGCTGTCCTACAGACTCCATCAAAGTTGCTGACAGCCCGTTCAACTAATTTACAGTTGATTGTATAGCAAGATCGAATGAGAGACCTGTTATTAGGTATTTACTCCTAATAATAGGTCTTTTTGCATGTTTCTTTATATAAAATTTAAGCTAGTAGGAAAAAATTGTGATAATATAGGTACGAATCTTAGGCTGGAGGGGCACGAATGAAAAAAGCTGTCAGTAAATCTGCGGTCATTGCGATAGGCAATACCATTGTCGTACTTATTTGTTGTATTTTTCTTACTATAGGTGTTTGGAAAGTGCTGTCTAACCAAGCGTTCGATTTCAATTTAAAGCAGACTATGTCCGGGCAGCCGCATGAAGATATCGTTGTCGTGGGTATTGATACCGAATCTATTAAATCGGTAGGTCCTTATCCTTGGGATCGAAAGGTTTATGCGGAGCTTGTGGAACGGTTAGAAAAAGCTGGAGCTAAGGTTATCGGCTTTGATGTTGAATTTTACACCGAGAGCAACAATCCTGAGAGCGACAAAAGATTTGCTGAAGCGTTGTCCAAATATAAAAATATCGTTCTTCCATCCCATGCGGATGTAGAGAGTGATTTTGACCGTACGATGAAGCTTAAAGAAGGCGAATGGATTACAGCTCGTAAGGTGGAACAGCCTATCCCTTTATTTAGCCAGTATGCAAATAAAGCCCATATCAATGCAGTTTTCGATAAGGGCGTAATTCGTACCAATTGGCTGCAGATCAATACCCCCGAAGGCGTCTTTCCCTCAATGGGCTTGGCTATGGCGCAACTGGCGGGTGTTGACGTAAGTAAGTACTTGAATGCCCCTTCCTTACAGAACCGGCCCAAATCGGAGATGTATATCAAATGGGACGTAAATGAGCTTGATTTTGAAACGATTCCTGTTTCTCGTGTATTGAGCGGAACAATCCCCCAGGATACGTTCAAAGATCGTCTCGTTCTGATCGGCTACACTGCGCCAGGTTCAGATGAAGGCAGCACGCCTGTCGAAGAGCACATGCATCTAGTGTACGCCCATGCGAACATTTTGAATCAAATATTGAAGCAGCAATGGATTCAGCCTGCCAATGGGGCTGTTACGGTTGCGTTGGCTGCGCTGATGATCCTTTTATACGGGTTCCTTACATGGAGATTAAAACCGATTACAGCCGTAGTCGTCATTTTTGTAGTTTCGATTCTTTTAATTATCGGACAGTACATGACATTTGCATATAGCGATTTTTATATCGATACGATCGGGGCAGTGGTCAGCGGACTTATCTCCTATTTAGCGAACATTGCGATGAAGACGTATTTTGAGACCAAGCAAAAAAATTATATCACCAAGCAGTTCGGACGCTATATCTCGCCTGACTTGGTCAAAGAAATTGCGAAAAGCGATTCGGAAATTCAATTGGGTGGTATCAGCAAGGAGCTTACGATAATGTTTTTGGATGTGCGAGGGTTTACCCCTCTCTCGGAGAAGCTGAAGCCGGAGGAGGTCGTTGACTTTCTGAACATGATGTTTAACTTGATCACAGAGCGGGCTCTGGAGAATCACGGCACAATCGATAAATTTATCGGAGACGCGGCTATGATATTATACAACGCTCCATTGGATGTACCGCACCACCCTTATTATGCTGTAAAGACGGCCTATGAGATTCAAAAAGGGATGGAAAAGATTCGTGCGGAAGTATTGGAGAAATATGGCGTTACCATTAGCGTAGGTATCGGGATCAATACAGGCGATGTAGTCGTTGGGAATATCGGTTCCTACCTGCGAGTGGACTACACAGCTATTGGAGACAATGTCAATACGGCTGCTAGAATAGAGTCGAACACAAGCCCAAATCAAATTCTCGTATCGGAATCGACGTACGAGCTGACCAAGTCGTATTTCGAGTATCAATTTGCCGGAGAGAAGCTGATGAAAGGAAAAAGCATGCCTTTAAAGCTATATGAAGTCATTCAATGGAAAATAGCCCCATCCGAGGAAAAAGAAGCGCATCAGGTGTCATAAAACGCCATTTTTTGCATTGCCATTTGCTGCCTGCCAAATTACAATTAATAGAGTACAATGAAGCAAGGTAATCGTAGTTTCATAGAACGACCGTTAGTTGAGAGGAGATTGACTGTGAGTAATAAATTAAGGCTAAAGGTACATAACGGCACTTCATTTTTCGCGGTTTTTGTTGTATTTTGCATGGTGCTTTCTATGCTGTCTTCCGTGTGGATGGTTCCGTCCGTACAAGCGAAATCGTCTCGTGCGGCCATTGTAACGGAACTGACTGGTGACGTCAGCGTGCGTAAAGCCGGAGGCTCGAAATCGTTTACCGCATACAAAGAAATGACCCTGAATCAGGGGGATTTCATAATAACTGGCTATAATTCTTCCTTAACTTTAAAAATCGCCGATCGGAATGATGAAATTACTATTGGAGATAATACGGAGATTTCCATTACGGAATTGTTGGATTCCAATGACGGAAAAACTTCCAAATTCAAAATGTGGGCAGGGTCGGCATGGGCTAAGGTAAAAAGCTTGGTCAGCTCCGAGGATGAATATGAGATTGAGACGCCAACCGCTGTAATGGGCGTACGGGGTACCCAATTCTTGACTACAGTAGATCCACTGACGGGCCGTACCTCGATGGTAGTTGCTGCCGGGGTTGTGAATTCTACCACTAATGTACCGCAGGCAGACGGTTCCCAAAGTACGCAGGGCGTCAATGTATACCCTTCACAGCAAATTAGCTTGAACGACAGGGATCAAGCTCAAGACCTTCGGACCCAGGTCGGCTATGTAGATATTAATAGTATTGTCAGTCAAGCTTCTCCCAAAGTTTTAGAGGCCATCCTTAAGAGCTATGCAGACATTGACAAAGAGAATAAGGAAATAATACAAAAGTTATTGAAGGATCTCGAGGCTGGTATTGAAAGTCCCGATGGCAGTATTCTGAAGCTGACAAGCCTGGAAGACTTGAATAAGGTTTCCGCCAATTTTGATGCTTTAATCTCTAATATAGCAAAAGCAGCGGTAGATGCAGGCAAGCTGAGCAAAGATTTTATTAACCGATTGAACGAACAAATCAATGATCCGGCAAAAAAAATAGACTTGAATCATGTACTTCCTTTAAATAACAAGGCGGGCATCGATCCTGAAGTAGAAGCTCTCAAGAAATTACAGCAGGAGAAGACTAGTAAAAGCGCTGAAGAAAATGCGCGAATAGCGCAAATGCAGCAGCAGCAAGCAGATTTACTCGCACGACTACAAAAAGAAAGAGAACGGTTAGAGGCAGCCAACAAACAGCTTGAAAATGATGCAAGAGAGAAGGCGAAGCAGCAGCTTGCATCAGGCACTAATGAAGGCAGTACCACTACCGGTGGCAGTACGTCTACAAGCGGCGGAAGCAGCAGTAGTGGAAGGCCATCTGGTAGCAGTCGTCCCGCACAACCGGTGTTAGTAAGCCCGACGGCGGAAGTAACAACCTTTAATCCTGCTGTTATTCGTTGGAAAGCTCCTCTTGGAGTGATTGTAAACTTATATAACGGTAGCGATTTGGTAAGTTCCGTCGAGGGTAAAGGTGATGAGGAAGCAACAATGACATTGGGCGTTCTAGCTGACGGAACTTATCGATTCAAAGCGGAAGCCGTTCGCAACGGAATACCTAGCGTCCAGCTTTCATTGCCGCCTGTAATCATCTCGGATACCCCGATATTGATCAGTCCTAAGACGGATTGGATCACCAACGTGCCAGTTGTAGTGGCGAAGGGGCCTCTCAATACAAAGGTTAAAGTGTTGAATCAGGGCAGTTTAGTAGCTGAAGCGGATGGTAAAGGAGATCAGGAGGTATCGATTCCTTTAACTAGCTTGGTTACTGACAAGGCGGCTGTATATGATAAGCTGACCCTGGTAACCGAACGAAGCGGGAAGCTATCAAATCCGGTTCAGCTTCCGAAAATTACGACGGATGGTTCCATGGGAGTTATATTGAAATCGGTCCGTAATCCCGATAATACGGTTACAGCTACACTTGCATTGAAAAACTTCGTCAATGCCAAAGCTCTATATGCAGCTGAGATGCACCTTGCCTATGATAAAAGACTCAGCTATAACGGTGACGGCACAATTGCCAAAAATCCGAACGCTGTATTCGGCTCTTTGCCTCAGAGCGTGGAGATATTGAAGGAGTATAAAAGTAACGATCAATCCGAGCTGATCTACGCAGCTACCAACTATGAAGCGGGTTCGGGAGCGAATCTAATAACCGTTGACGGAGAGATGCTGCTTATCGACATTCCTTTGACATTGTCCGGTACTGACATTAACAATTTGAAGGTAAAGCTGCTGTATTTCAAAATAGTCGATAAAAACGGGAATGTAGTGTCCGAAGTCAATTTGCAGAACAATCCGGTAGAGGTAATCGTTAAATAAGAGCTTTCACGAAGGGGAACGGGATTTATATGAATAAATCAGTGAGGCTGTTGGCTGCAACGGTCATGGCCGTAAGCTTACTTGGAGGCGGTACAGGCGCTTGGGCGGCCAGTATCGACAAAGAAGGTTTAAGAAACAGTACGGGTCAAATCATGACCAATATTACCACGTATGCCGGTCTCGGTGACGATGGAAGCCATAATGACGAGAACAGGCTGCAAGCGACATTCCGTAATCCATACGGATTGCTGGTACTTAAAGATGGGACGCTTCTCGTGTCTGATATGAAAAATCATTTGCTTCGCAGTATTTCCAATACGAAGGTGACCAGCATGGCCGGCATGATGATCGGCAAAGACGTTAAGGGCTTTCCCATCGGGGGACGTTATGATGCAGATGCTGCATCTTCCGTTTTTCAACGACCGGCAGGAATGGCACAGGATTCCGCAGGTAATATTTATGTGGCTGATTCCGGCAATAATGCCATCAGGAAAATAGACGCGGCTGGCAAAGTCACGACATTGGCCGGTAACGGCTTAATGGGTAGTAATGATGCTAAGGGTGCGGAAGCGACCTTTAATAGTCCACAGGATGTCGCAGTAGCTCCTAACGGCACCTTATATGTGGCCGACACACTTAACCATGTGATCAGGAAGATTACAGCTGACGGCACAGTAACAACATTGACTGCGCCCTCCAAACGAGCCGTTGAGGTAACCCCCGGACAAGTCTTATGGAGTGGAGACTTTGTGGATGGCGATATCGCCAAGTCCAAGTTTAACGAGCCGACAGCACTTGCTATCGACTCCAAAGGCAATTTGTTTATAAGTGATTCAGGGAATCAAAAAATTCGCTACATGGATTTTGGTACAGGTAAAGTAACGACGGTTGCCGGTGGCAGCGCCGATGGAACAGAATCAATGTATGGTCTGACGAGCCTGTATGCAGCAGGCGGATATGCCGACGGGGATGCTCAGAAAGCTCTGTTCAACTACCCGATGGGGATTACGTTGACGGCGGATGGCGGTCTCCTTATTGCAGACAGTATGAATTATTCTATCCGCTACTTGTCCAACGGGAAGGTTGTTACGTTGGCAGGGGATTCTAAGCTAGTAGCTGGAGAAGCCGATGGGATCGAACGATCTGCCCAATTCCAGAAGCCGACGGATGTTGTTGTGGCGTCGGATGGTACAATCTATATTGCCGATGCGTTTGGCAACAAAATTCGCCAGTTAAACGTATATAAACTGCCTTCGGAATTGCCGAAAGACGATATGGTCAAAGTCGTGTTGGGGTCACAAATCATAGCATTTGATGCTCAGCCTGAGATCGTAAACGATAGAACCATGATTCCAGTACGCGCAATTACGGAAGCGTTAGGTTATAAAGTTAGTTATCAGGATGATAATCGAATCGTTCAACTGAAGAAAGGCGATGTGACTATCGAGTTATATCTCGATAAGACAGGAATTAAGAAGATTGAAGCAGGAAAGCCGGACGTTCTCAAGGAAACGGATACGGCACCCTATATAAAACAGGACCGCACATTTGTTCCTGTACGTTTTTTTGCAGAAGAAATCGGTATGGATGTGCAGTGGGATAATGGGACAAGAACGGTTATTTTAAGAGAGAAGCAGACGAATAAATAAATTCATGGGGATATGACCTATACTGATAGAAAGAAATACGATGGGGTTTCTTTCTCAGTATAGGTTTTTTTGAAGCAATTAGTCTATCATCGCAGTTCATATGGTCATGAGACAGGAGGAGAAGTCGATGTCCGACTTGCAGCAGCTTCACGATAAAATTGCTGAATTGGAACAAAAAAACAACGAGCTCTCCTTCTTGCTCTATTCAGCGTTGTTGGCGAACAGCAGCTTGCACGACAAGGATGAACTCGTCTCGATGAGCGTTATTCGTTCCCTTGTACTTGCATTGGATTCCCGAGACCCTTACACGGCAGGTCATTCCTCTAGAGTGGCATTATATTCCCTATGGATTGCCAGAGAGCTGAAAATACCGGAAGAGGAATGCAAGCATTTCTATAGAGCCGCATTGATGCATGATATCGGAAAAATCGGTGTTCCTGATAAAATCCTTCTAAAAGCGGACAGCCTGGATGACGAAGAGTTTCATATCATGATCTCCCATACGACGATAGGAGCAAGAATCCTATCCAAGATGGAGCCGGAGGAAAGGATGCTTCAAGCGACGGAGGTAGCCAAATATCATCATGAGAAAATGGATGGTTCCGGTTATCCGGATGGACTTAGCGGCGATGAAATCCCATTCTTTGCAAGAATCGTAGCTGTGGCAGATGCCTTCGATGCCATGACTACGGATCGGCCATACTCTAAGGGGAGAAGCTATTGGGACGGGGTACAGGAAATTATTCGCTGCAAAGGGACGCATTTTGATCCAGTGGTCGTTGAGGCGTTCGAGAAGGTAATGGAGCACCGTGACTATTTGGAAGGTTTTCATAAATTGACTGAGCAAGCCGAAGCGAACAAACAGGAGTAAAGCATACACCCGGTGACCCGATGAAACCAGTAAGGTTCTCAATGGGAGCCGGGTGTTTTTAGTGTGCCCCTTTAAAAAAAGGGATCGCTTGCCGATATTAGTGGGAGAAGGTGGAAAGAAGGGGTCGAGATGAAAGCAAAAGACCATGATGAGCAGCTTCAGCAATTTTTTCAGCATCATCCATTAGAAAATCCGCAATATCTTAAAAAATATGTACGTGAGCATCCGACTAATAAAATGGCTTGGTACTTGCTTGGACGGGAGTATGACGCTCAGGGCAAGCGGGGGAAAGCTCTGTATTGCTATACACAAGCAGGGGAAATTTATGAAGCGTTCGAGAATCAAACGATTGCGGTATCTCCGGAATCAGAGCAGTCACTACGTCAATGGGAGCAGCTGGGCAAAAAAAGAAGCTGCAGCAGCGGTTGCGATGGACTGCTTTGACTATCTTAATGGTACTCGGCATTCTATTGTCGCCGGAGCTGAATAAGCAGAAGGATAAAACGGCGGCAGCGCTTCCCGAGGGGATGACTCAAGAGCAGGTTCAAGAAACAAAGGTGTACTACGTGACCGGCTCCAAAAATAAAGAAAATACCGCCGCTGCTCTCCAGGAAATGCTGTTGAAGGAGAGGGTGAACCGCTATGCTATTTTGGCCTATGGGAGACCAACCGAGGATGGTAAGTGGATCTCGTGGTCCAAGTCTCCGCAAATTCTGCTTTCCGTTGAAGGGAAGGAGGATGCAGCAACCCAGCAAATCCAGTACCATGATGCGGAGAGCTGCAGCTGTCAACCAACAGAGGCGAGTAAACCCCAGGCGGTATTCAGCGCTTGGGCAGAGCAGCGTGAGCAGGAGCTGGTATTAAGGTCCGCGTTAACGTCTTACAAGCAGAAGAATGGCAAGATGCCGGAGAACATACAGGATCTAAGTCAGCCTTATCCTAATAATATGCTGCCGGGAGTGACCCCTTTCATGGAGCAGCTGTTTGACCAGGGCAAAAAGGCGGGAATGGGAGATTCAGCTGGCGGTGGTCAGGGAGAGGGACAAGCAGGCGGTACCGACTCACTTTCTAGTGAGCCATCTGCGAACACTTCTGCTATTGGTACAGGCGGATTGGTGAAGCCTTTAACTGAGCCGCTTCGCATAGTGGTGGATAAGACAAGCCATCGACTCGCACTCGTTAGCGGACAGCTTATCGTAAGAAGCTATCCGGTTGGACTGGGGGCTGACCGCACCCCGGAAGGCACGTTCGAGATATCGGAGAAGGTTCGTAATCCGAACGGCAAGTCCAACGGAGAATTCGGAAGCAGAGGCATGCAGTTATCGGATACCCAATATGCGATTCACGGTACGAATAAACCGTCCAGCATCGAGAAGGATCAGTCTCTTGGCTGTATAAGGATGCTGAAAGAGGATGTTGAGGAGCTGTTTGACATGGTTCCGATGGGGACGCCTGTGACGATTGGCAAGGGCTTGCTTCCTTCTGAGGTGAAGCGAGGAAAGCCGGTGTTCGAGCTGCCGGTGAGTACGGTGGAAACGAATCCGGGCAAAGTGTATAAGTGGCTTGACTAAACTAAAAAGGAGCGACCCCTTCGTTGGTAGGGGGAAGCTCCTTTTTGAGTGTTTTAATGATTGAAGCGCTTACTTATTAAAAATAAAGAGTATAATCATAATGATCACTATGGCGGCAAAAACAGTGCTCGTCCAAATGATAAGTTTTTTGTTTACCGCTTCTTTCGGTTTGCGCTGCTGCAAATACGTCGGTTTTTTACGCTGCATAGGAATCCGCCCTGCCTTTTTTCATAGTTTAAGCATATTTTAACATAATGTACCCGTATAAGAACATCATTTTGAATAGCATGTCCTCTTTATTTTTCGTGCATAAAACGATAAACTGTTCAAGTAGAGCTACATACAGAGAACGGTTAGGGGAGAATAGAGGCATGCTTTATAAGAAAATAGCAAAACCGGTGATGTTCCGGATGGATCCGGAGAAGGCGCACCATTTAACCATAGACGGGCTACATACGGTAGGAAAGCTGCCGGGAGGCAAGGCGCTGTTGAAGGGAATGTATGGAGTTCCGGAATATGCGGAGCTGGCAACAACACTTTGGGGAATTCGCTTTAGCAATCCGATCGGCTTGGCAGCTGGACTGGATAAGAACGCTAAGGCAGTACACGGCTTTTCTAACATAGGCTTCGGATTCATGGAGGTCGGCACGGTCACGCCAAAGCCCCAAGCGGGCAATGAGCTGCCACGTTTGTTTCGATTGCCAGAAGATGTTGCCTTGATTAACCGTATGGGATTTAATAATGTTGGGATCGAAACGATGGCGGAGCATCTTCGTCAAACGGGTAAGCGATCCATTCCAGTTGCCGTCAATATCGGCAAAAATAAAGCGACTCCGAACGAGCAAGCTGAGGACGATTATCGCCTTTGCATCAGAGGCTTATACCCCTATGGCGATTTTTTCGTAGTTAATATAAGCTCTCCCAATACGCCGGACTTGCGAAATTTGCAGCACGGAGACGATTTGTCCAGGTTGCTGGCTGCAGTACGGGACGAGATGCATCAGCAGCATCAAAAGCACGGAGGTCCCGAGAAACCGGTATTGGTTAAAATAGCGCCTGATTTGGAACAGGAAGAGATTACTTATATGGTGGGTACGATCATGAACAGCGGCGTATCTGGCATCATTGCCTCCAATACGACGATTTCAAGAGCGGGGTTAACCCACAAGAATAAAGGAGAAACAGGAGGCCTAAGCGGCAAGCCGTTGACGGAGCGCTCTACTAAGCTTATTCACACCATCTATGCGGCAACGGAAGGAAAGCTACCGATTATCGGATCCGGCGGTATCTTCACGGCGGAAGACGCTTATGCAAAAATTTGTGCAGGGGCCAGTTTAGTGGAAGTGTATACGGCGTTAATATACGAAGGGCCAGGTTTAATCAGACAATTGAATGAAGGCCTCCGGACGCTGCTTCGAAAAGACGGTTTTAAACACATTTCGGAAGCGGTTGGGTCGGCTCACAGACGCTAGTTGGAATGGAGGAACACGGATGGATGGACGCGACTGGAAAAAATTTTTATTGCCTTATGAACAGACAGTAGAGGAATTAAAAGTTAAGTTCAAGACGCTGCGCGGCGAATTAAAAAGTCGTGATGAATATTCACCGATAGAATTTGTAACAGGGCGTGTCAAAAAAATATCAAGCATCCTGGAAAAGGCCAAACGGTTAAACGTACCGATGGAGCAGTTGGAAACAGGAATCGAAGATATTGCAGGCATTCGCATCATGTGTCAGTTTGTAGAGGATATTGAACGGCTGGCCGAGCTGATCCGCGAACGTGAGGACATGACTCTTGTTTATGAAAAAGATTATATTCGCAATAAAAAGCCAAGCGGCTATAGAAGCTACCATATGATTGTGGAGTATCCGGTACAGACAGCACTTGGGATGAAGCGGGTATTGGCGGAAGTACAAATCCGCACCTTGGCTATGAATTTCTGGGCGACGATTGAGCATTCCTTGAATTATAAGTACCGGGAGAGCTTGCCGGAGGACGTCATCAAACGGCTCAGCAAGGCGGCAGAAGCGGCATACCAGCTAGATGAGGAAATGAGCAGCATTCGCGAGGAAATCGTGGAGTCGCAGCAAATGTTCGAAGATAAATCCAATATTGTAACGAGAGTGCTGAACGGGATTCAAGAGCTGTATTTCTACCGTCGTGTGCGGGAGGCCGCTCAATTTCAGCTGCGCTTTAACGAGAATTGGGAAATCGAGGACATGTGGTATTTCAAAGAACTGCTCGGTGAAATTGATGAGGCCATAGGACGCGCTAAAAAAGGGCACCAGGAATAGGAGGGCGCATCGATGCCTGCTTATGAACGGCTGTATGTGGAATTCGTTTATTATTTTAATATCGCACGCGATTATTTCGAATGTCATGAGGTAATGGAGGAGCTTTGGCTGGAAGAAGGCAGAGCTCCGTTATACCAAGGCCTGCTGCAGGTAGCAGTAGGCCTTTACCATTATCGCAACGGGAATATCAGTGGCGCGATTAAGCTGCTGACGGCAGCACTTGAGAAGCTGGAGCCGCGGCAAGAGAAAGGTCCTGGTATCGATCTGCCCAGGCTGGTAAACGACAGTAGAGTGTATTTGCATCAATTGTTGCGGCTAGAAGAGGAGCCGTTTGCTTTTTACGATCTGGACATTCGTATCACCGATCCGGAGTTGAACGAAATAGTGGAAGAACTGCGTGAAAATCCGCCTAGCCCGCATGAAGAAGATTAGATTGAAAGACTAAGTTACATATAGAATAACTTGAATATTACAAATTGCCCCGCTAAATTGGCGGGGTTTTATTTTTAATAGGTTGTGAGATTTTTGGGAGAGCTTAATGATAAAATAATTTCAGCAATGATCTACAGAAAGGGTTGAATAATAACCAAGTGAAGCACCGCAGGTTTCTGGCCATTGGCTTAATGGTCTTGTTTTCTATGGCTTTATTCATCGCGATTTATGTGCAGGCTTTTCCTAACCGGAATGCTCCGTTGGCGATGCAGGGAGTGCTTGACTTATCAAACTGGGATTTTGAAAAAGAAGGGTGGATCCCACTGGATGGACAATGGGAATATTATCCGGAGCAGTTGCTGGAACCTGGTGATTTCTTAAATGGAGAAGTGAATTATTTAGCCGTACCGGGTATCTGGAGAGGCAAACAAAATAATTCTATGGATAGGCAAGGCTTCGGTACATACCGTCTGAGAGTTATTGTGCGTGATTCGGATGAGATATTAGGCTTGAAAGTAAGAAGTATCCGGATGTCCCATAAGCTGTACATTAATGGCAAAGTAGTAGGGGGGAGCGGTCTGCCTGCTGCAGACGTTCAGCTACATCAACCGGGGAATACCCCTTATACCACCTACTTTCACACCAATGCACATGAAGTCGAAATTGTAATTCAAACGGCTAACTACGTATATGTTAATGGTGGAATTGTGAATTCCATTCAGATGGGCTTGAACAAACATATTACAATGCTAAACTCCTTACAAATGGGTTCGGACCTTGCCGTTATTCTGATTTTGGGGATGTTCGGAAGCTACCATCTGAGCTTTTATTTTCTCGGTAGAAAAGAGAAAACCTATATTCTAAGCGGTCTGTATTTGTTGATTCTTATGTGCCATCAATCGCTGTATGGAGAGAAGCTATTCATGCGGTTGCTTCCGGATGTTCCGTTCAATATAAGCTATAAACTGCTGGATTTGAGTGAATTTGTGAGCGAGATCGTTATTATACTTTTCTTTTGTTCTCTTGATAAAAGGCTCTTGAAATCTCGTAAAATTGCATTGTTACTGCTTCCAATAGGTGTTTATATCGTTTCGGTTTTAGTATTGCCTTACCGGATGCACAGCGAGATCAAGCCTTTGTTTTTACTATATATCGGCATTTTATCCATATATCTTATCGGACGAATGATGCTTCTATTGAGGCGGCAAGAATCGGATCCAGTAAATCGTACGGAGATTTTCTTATTTATCGGGGGGATTATTTCCCTGACTGTGTTTATGATGGACGGAGTACTGTTTACGATAAACCTGGTCCCAACCGATTTAATAGCCAAGCTCGGCGTTATTTCTTTTATTGTGTTCATGAATATGTTTCTCGCGGTTCGTTTTGCGAATGCTTATGAAAAGACGGAGACACTTTCCAATCAATTGAAGATATCGAACCAGCTTAAGGATGAGTTTTTGACCTATACATCGCATGAAATCAAAACGCCTTTGCATGGAATTATGAATATGACCACGTACCTACTTGATGATACGGATGGCAATTTAACGACGAAACAGAAGCAAAATTTGTGGCTTATTAAAGATACATCTATCAAGCTATCCATGTTGATTCACGATTTGATCGATGTGACCCGGTTGAAGCATGGAGAACTGAGGCTGTACCCAGTCGTGGTTGATGTTAGGGTTGTTGTCCAGATTGTGTTTGATGTCTTACAGTTCGAGCTTCTCGGTAAGGCGGTTCGGTTTGAAAATGCTGTTTCACAAGATGTATGGGTTCGAGCAGATGAGAATCGGTTGCGCCAAATTATTTATAATCTTGTTCATAATGCTATCAAGCATACAGATCAAGGTTTGATTAAGGTAATATCGAATGTTGAAGGAGAATCGGTATTTATTTTTGTAGAAGATACCGGCGTGGGCATTCCTAAAGACAAGCATGAAGCGATATTCAACTATTTCGAGCAGTTAAATGAAACGCTGCCGAATGATGAGTATACAGGTATGGGGGTAGGCTTGTATATTAGCCGGAAGCTGGTCGAACAGATGGAAGGACAGCTAAAGGTTGAAAGGTCGCAGGTCGGTCAAGGAACTTGCATGATGCTCCTGCTGCCGCGTGCAGATATGATTCCAGCGTATCATGAAGCTGCCTATACTTCTGAGCCTCAACGAGATTCAATGGACCAACTGCAATTAGATATTACGAATCAAAAGGGGCACACCATTATGGTTGTCGATGACGAAGCCTCGAATATTCATGTACTGCATACTATCCTGGAACGGAACCGCTACAACGTCCTAACGGCATTTTCTGCCAAAGAAGCTCTGACAAAGCTAGGCGAAAACAAGCAGGTGGATCTGGTTATTCTGGACGTCATGATGCCGGGGATATCTGGAATAGAACTGTGCCAATTGCTGAGGAGCCAATATTCAATTATCGATTTGCCTATTTTATTTACAACGGCTAAGGATACTTCACAGGATATCTCTATGGGATTCCGAGCTGGTGCCAATGATTATGTAACCAAACCGTTCGATGCCGAGACGTTGGTTGCAAGAATTCAAACCCATATTTCGATGAAAACATCGATTCAAGAGGCGATACGTAACGAGCATGCCTTTCATCAAGCCCAAATCAAGCCTCACTTTTTGTACAATGCATTGAGCAGTGTAATTTCTTTTTGCTATACCGACGGAAAAAAAGCGGCCTATTTGCTTGGGATGCTAAGCCAATATTTACGCTTCATTCTTGACATGGATCGTTCCACGTTGTTCGTTCCGTTATACCGGGAGCTTGAGCTAATTCGGGCTTACATAGAAATTGAGAAAGCACGATTTGGCGATCGGTTTGATTTTGAGTGCTTTGTTGACAATAATCTTTTGAATTACGATGTCCCTTCGTTATGTATTCAGCCCTTTGTGGAGAATGCGATAAGGCATGGGTTGTTCGAGAAGGATGGGGTTGGTAAAGTGGGGCTTCACATAAGTGAGGGCCAAGGGTATATGAAAGTAACGATAGAAGATGATGGTATAGGGATTCCTGACGATATTCTGTATGAAATATCTACTGGCGAGATGAAGGAGGGAGGTATTGCTATTGCGAATATCCGCAAGCGACTAAACGCCATACCTGGGGCCACATTCAGTGTGAGCTCGGAGCTCGGAAAAGGCACAAAGATTACCATGTACCTGCCGCTGTATTCTGATGAACCGCTAGTAATATCGAAAGCTCCTGAACAGTTTATGAGAGATAACGATTAGGTTGGGAGGGGCCAATTTGTTCCGTGTTATTATTGTAGAAGACGAAAAGCCAATATTGGAATTAATGAAATATTTCATTGGTCAAAATACCCATTATAACATCATTGGGGCCTTTACCAACCCGCTCGAGGCGCTGGCATATTTGGCGGATCTTACACCAGATGTTATTTTTTGGATGTAGAAATGCCAAAGATGAACGGGCTTGAATTGGCAGAGAAAATAAACGAGCGGAATGAAGGGACGAAAATCATTTTTACTACTGCGTATAAGCAGTATGCCTTAGATGCTTTTCAGGTATATGCGTTCGATTATATTTTAAAGCCGGTTACACCGGAGGCAATCGATCGGATCGCGAGCCGATTGCTCAAACAGGTTCGCCCAGCAGCTATTATTGAACCACAGGAAAAAGAAGCCTCCCTTCGCTGCTTCGGTGGATTCGAGGTATTCAGCCGAAGCGGATCGCCAGTTCGATGGCCTACACGCAAAACAGAGGAGCTGTTTGCTTTCTTTCTCTGTCACTCTGGAAAAGAACTTAGCAAATGGCATTTGGCAGATTTGTTATGGCCTCAAATGGAAGAAGAGCGCGCGCTTCATAATCTGCATAACACCATTTATCGTTTGAAAAAAATGCTGAAAGAAAATGAAGTAAGAATGGATGTGCGAAAAATCAATGAAGGCTATATGCTGAATACAGCTGGATTGATGTACGATGTGATGGCATTTGAACGATACGCTTCTTTTGAGGATACAGGGAAGGAACTAGCTCAGTTGGAACAGCTATGTTCCATGTACAAGGGTCCCCTTCTAGATAGGAAAGACTACTCGTGGAAGGTGGCACTTGAAGAGTGGTACGGTAAACAGTATACGCTCTTGGTTCGTAAGCTGATCGATATGGATCTTTCTGAACAGCAATGGTCACGAGCTGAACAGAGATTGGATGTATACTTAAGCATACATCCGCTTCATGAAGAGATGAATCAACTGATCATGGATATTTATGAGAGTCGCGGTCAAAGGGATAAAATGATCACGCATTATAAACGATTTGAAGCTTCTTACCTTCAGGATTTGGGACTAGAACCACCGGAATGGATGAAAAAGAGACTTATATCTTCTAGGATGGCAACAGAGATTGGATAAACATTTGTAGGCAGAGAGCTTATTTAGGCTTTCTGTCTTTTTTTGATGTCGAATAATGGGAGTTTGTGAGAATTTTGTGAGGATGATTAGGTACAATTTGGTTATAGGATAGGCTTTGAGACCTATTTAACAAATTCATTACTGACGGTGTTGGAGGATTGACATGAAAAAGAAATATGGCAGGGGGTTCAAACACTCATAGACAGCTTGGAGATGGTAGTGAACATGATCGGAATCTAGTCACACGGCCCTCTAAACTGGGTTACCAATTCAGTTAAAGCATGAATCACTGATCTATTAAATGCTTGTCTGAAAGCTCAAATTTCAAACTAAGGGGAGGCTAATCATGTCTTTGGGATTTCTGCTAGGCAAAAGAACGGACTGTGACATTATCAATGCAGCTGGACTTGTGCTGGTCCCTTCAGGGTTCGTTGTGGATGAGGAGCATCTTCGGCTGCTTGATCAGCACCAGGTGAAACTTTCGGAGGTGACTTGGATGGGCAATGGCAGGAATGAATCTATATCCACGCTTGATGATAAAGTGCAGAAAGTTTTTCAATATAATCAGGATTTATTTGATCGCATTTATAAGATTAAAAAGGTTCCTCTTCTCGAAATCAAGAACGAGCTTCTTCCAATCGTGCAAGAAATTTCAGAGTACCCTGATCTTTTTCAATTATTGGCGGCAATGAAGAGAGCAGAGGTGAATACATATACCTTTCAGCATCATATTGGTGTGGCAGTTCTGACGACGTTGATTGGGAAATGGATAGGTTTAGAAAAGACGGACTTATCGTTGTTAACCTTGGCTGCTATTTTGCATGATGTGGGTAAGGTAAGGATTTCCGAGGATTTATGGTTGAAGCCGGGTAAACTTACCGACGAAGAGTTTGCGGAAATTAAGCTCCACACTGTCTATGGATATGAATTATTAAAGGCTACGATAGGTCTCAGCCCTCGTGTGGCAAAAGTTGCTCTGCTGCATCATGAGCGATCAGATGGTAACGGATATCCGTTAAAACTAAAGGGATCACGATTAGACACGTTCAGCAGAATTGTTGCAGTTGCTGATGTATTCCACGCAATGTCTTCCAAGCGTCCTTATCGGGATACCTTATCTTTTCATGAAGTCGTCTCTCGGATGCGTAAAGGAGCCTTCGGGCAGATAGACCCGCATATATCCGCTATGTTTCTTGAAAATATAATTTGTTCTTTGATTGGCAAGCAGGTCATGCTGACGGATGGACAAATAGGAGAGGTTGTATATACTAACCCTCACAACGACCTCCGTCCGTTGATCAGGATCGGCGAATCGTTGGTGAATTTAAGCGAAATGAAGCAGCTCCATATTGCAGATGTCCTTGTTTAAGGTATGAAAAAGACCGTTTTAGCTAAATGCTAAGAACGGTCTTTTTTGGTACTCATCAAGTAGGCTGCTTCATTTGCTCGATAGTATGAAGGATCCAGTCCCGGTCACATTGCAGTAATGCAATGCGATGTCTAATAGACAAGTCTACGCCGGTTCCAGGTCCATGTCGGGGAACGGTAGAAAGTGCTTCCAACAGCTGCTGCGCTTTTCTCAGCTTTTGCTCCAATAGCGATATAGCCTCTTCCTTGCTCAAATGATCAATAAACATAAACCCGATATCTCCTGAAGGAGTAACATTCTCCAGATTTGAGAGCGTTGCCCGCAGCAATGTATTGAACTGCTCCTCTCCAATAGGAGTTATAGTATAGATTTGCCGAGGAGGGCGATTGCCTTCTTGTTCTACTGCGACGTCGACGTATCCTTTTTGATTCAACCGTTTCAATATGGAATAGGCTGTAGCCTTTTTCATGTCGGATACGCGGCCTAAGTTTTTTTCAATGAATTCATTGATCTGATAGCCGTGCTGGCTTTGTGTCATTAATAGCCCCAAGACGAGTAATTCACGTTCATCCATCTGAATAGCCTCCTTCCGTTAAGATCTATTATAGTCACTCTTGACTAAAAGATCAAAAGCTGATAATCTTACTCATGTGTTATTAATCATATATGACTATATATTTATGATTATATCGTTCATAACTATAAATGGGGGGAATACATGAATTGTGGATGGATCAGAGCAGTCTCAAGACGATTCCCTGTTGGGAATCGAAAAAAGCACTAGTAATCTACTTAAACAGCGATTCGTTCAAGCATGCCCATGGCGGAGACATGCTTCAACGCGCCCAAGGTCGAGTATTATGACGGTAGGGTTCTAGCATAAACAATAAATAATACGTTTCATCAAGGAGTGGGATAATGATGAATAAGGCTGGCAAATGGTCATTGATTACTTTAGCCATTGGTGTTTTTATGGGGGCCTTGGATAACGGTATTGTTACCTCATCGTTAACGACATTGATCCATACATTCGGTGTTTCCCCATCGTGGGGAGCATGGATCATAACCATATATACTTTAGGTCTCGCGATTAGCGTACCGATAATTGGGAAGCTATCTGACCGATATGGCAGAAGGCTTTTATTTTTAATCGAGATAGGTCTGTTTGGAGTCGGCTCACTCTTGGTTGCCTTGAGTCCAAACTTTTCTTTGCTGCTCCTTTCTCGATTTATTCAAGCCATGGGCGGAGGCGGTATATTCATACTAGCAAGCTCCTATATCCTGAATACTTTTCCAAAGGAGAAACAGGGAAGGGCTCTCGGGATGATTGGAGGAATGAACGGCATTGCTTCTATTATCGGTCCTAATCTGGGTTCTTTCATTTTGAACCTAACGGGCAGCTGGCACTGGCTGTTCATCATTAACATTCCAATCGCAATTGTGTTGATGATTATGGGCGGCAAAACCATTAAGGAAGAGCAAGAACGGGTTCATACGAGACTCGATATTCCAGGAATTCTCGTTCTGAGCTGTGCCAGCCTTTCGTTGATGTACGGACTAACTCAGCTTAAAGGTGCATCCGCTTCGTTCCTATTGTTTATTGTAATTGGCGCCGCTTTGCTTGCCTTGTTCATTTATATTGAAAAACATGCAGGGGCTAAGGGCATCGAGCCCGTTCTTCCTATAGAACTGCTAAAAAATCGGACCTATCGCTGGACGCTGCTCCTAGCAGCTTGCTCTGGTGCCATACTGGCTTCAGTTATTTTTATCCCAAGCTATGTGGAGCAATTTCTAGGGATTGACAGCAAAATGGCGGGATACTGGTTCACTCCGTTGGCCATAGCTTCAGGTATTGGTGCCGGTGGAGGCGGAGCTCTTATAGACCGCAAAGGTCCGACGTTCTCTCTAACGATTTCCTGTTTGTTAGCAATTCTAGGATTCGTACTATTTCCAATCTGGGTTACGACCACATGGCAGATGGTCATAGCCAGCAGCTTGGTAGGTATCGGCTTCGGCTCCATGCTAGGTGCGCCAATCAATATTCTTGCCACGGAGAATTCCAAAGATAATAAAGGCGTTGCTTTGGCTGGTGCTTCCCTGCTGCGGCAAATGGGAATGACCATTGCACCGACCATTTATGCAGGCTTCCTGACACGCTCCTTTGAGCAATTCGGGAATGATCTTCAAAGCAATGCCCAGAAGGCTGGAATACAGCTGCAGCCAGGTTCCATGAGTCAATTGCCGCAAACGATGGATGCAGCCACATTGAAAAATGCTATCAGCCAAATCCCTGTGCCGCAAATACGAGAGTTGGTGCAGCAGACTTTGCATGAAACGGTAGGACGGGGCTTCAACGGTTTATTTCTTAGTGCAATGACAGTTGCGATCATCATGCTTGCTTCTGTATTTATAGTAAGAGCCTTGCGCAATAAAGACAAAGAAAACAAAGCTGATCCTATGCCCGTTTCCCAGTAAGTAAAAAGACGTCGAAAGGCGTCTTTTTTTATTTATATTAGAATAAGACATAAACTGATGAGTTATAGACATTAATATGTAAGCGTTTTCGTTATAAAATAAAGGCGTAATGGTCAGCAAAAAGGGAAAGTAAACTAAAGGGGGATACACAATGAAAAAGTTGTATGTTGGTACGCTAGCGCTTTGCTGCACTGTCTCGTTAATAGGTTGTAATGGAACCGCGAAACCTACTGAAGCTCCATCTGCTCAAGATAAGCCGGCTGATACGATCCCTGAGCTTAGCAAGGATAAGGTTACGGTGAAAATATTGGCGAGCGGCGGTATGTTCTCAGATGACGAAGTGAAGAAATATATCGTTGACCCGGTTGCCAAGAAGTATCCACAGATCACGATCGAGAGGATCAATGCTTCCGCCTCCAAACTGCCTGAGCTGATATCTGCCGGAGAAATTCCAGATATTGTTGCTAACTATCCGGGACCCATGGGGAGCAATCTGTCAGAGTACAAACTACTGTTCAATATGGAGCCATTGATAAAAAAATATAGATTCGATACGAGTCGTTTTTCACCCGAAGCACTCCAAACGTTGAAAATAGCCGGAGGTCAGGACTATTTGGCTGGACTGCCTGCCTATACGAATTCCTTCGCCCTGTTCTATAACAAAGATATTTTCGATAAATTCGCTATCCCTTATCCTAAAGAGGGAATGTATTGGGATGAGGTTGCGGAGCTCGCCAAGAAGCTGACAAGAACGGATAACGGAATTGCCTATCGAGGCATTTTCCCAGATGGAATAGGAAGGATTCAACAGCAGTTGTCCATTCCTTTTGCTGACTTTAACACGAACAAGTCGCTGCTAATGAATGACCAATGGAAAGAAGCGTTTCAGCTGTGGGGAGCGCAATTTAAAATTCCTGGCTTAACTGAGGGAGACTTCAAAGTGCCGAACGCGGGCAAAAACCAAACCGCATTCGTTAACGGAACGTTGGCGATGATTGCTAGCCACAGTAACCTGCTTAATACGTTAAAAACAGCTCCTCAGGTTAACTGGGATATGGTGACTTACCCTCAACATCGCAAAGCCCCGGGTATCGGGCAGCGTCTCGACTCACCGATCCTATCGATAAGCGAGCAAAGTAAAGTGAAAGATGCGGCATTCCTTGTGCTGGATACGATTTTATCCGACGAGGTGCAGGCTGATATGATGAGGGGCGGCCGGATGACGGTGCTTAAGGATGAGAAGCTGAGATCTGAGTTCGGCAAGGGCTTGAAGGAATTTGAGGGTAAAAATTTAGCCGCGATGACCAAGCTGAAATTCGCTATAATGACGCCATTTAAATATTTGCCGGACGGTGACGTTGATAAAATTTTAACCAAAGCGTTTAATGCTTATATTGTGGATGAAACAGACTTGAACACGGCACTTCGTACCGCGGATGAGGAAATGAACAAGCTGATTCAAGACAAACTGCGCAAATAGTTAATAAAAAGGATTGCCTACCATGGGCCCGAATTCTCGTAGTTTCCATAGCGAGAACAGCGGGCCATGAAAGGCAATCCTTTTATTATGTCGTTGACCCTAAGATGCGTTACTTCGAGCCGTTATATTTGAGCAAAAATTGCTTGAACGTATCGGCAGTGTACCCTTGTTCTCCAGCGGCTGCTATACCGCCCTCGAGCCGTTCCACTTCTTTGCCGCCTTTGTAATAAATTAGTGTCGGAGTGAACTGAATATGATATTTGTTCCAGCCGTCCTTAAATTCCTCCAAATTGAACTGCTTTACGTCTATATTCAAATCTTTAGTCATTGGAGAGAGAATAGGGGTTGTCCTCTTGCAATGTGGGCAGGTGGAAGCGAAATAATACAGGAAAAAATCCTCTTTATTATTTATTTTCTTATCCAGCTCCGCAGGCATGATAAGATTCTGATAATTTGGATCATTTAGCAGCTTAACGGTCTCAGGATTCAGCTTGTCCGGTGAAATGCCATATGCGTTGTCGGCAAATTTACCGTTCTTGGCTTTGTCCGATTGCTGATTTACCACGTAGATGGCTGCAAACAAAACGATGATAATGGATAAATAAATGGCAAGCTTTTTCATAAATTCCCTCTTTCCACAGTAAAAAATGGTCCATCACGAACAATCTATTTCGCCGCGAAAGCATAGTTTTCCTGTGAGTTTCTCGTATGAAAATTGAAGGATTTTCGACAAATATGTGGAATAGTTCAATAGGCAAATGATTTGTTACTTTATGCCTACATATTGATGAGACTGCGGGGAATGATTTTTGCGTAAAGTTCAGCTAACATCCATCAACCCTTACCTATGGCTTGCATTGGGGTTAATCCTCTTAAGCGGCCTCTTTTACTCGGTGTACTCTGTTTGCATGCCAAAGAGCAACCAGTCTTCGCAAGTGAGAGCGGCAGAGGCTACCAAGGATCGGGTAAGGGTATTTCAGTCGGCTGCTCCATACAAAGTGCTGGACGATTATAAAATAAAGAATACGGAGCTTCCCCTATATGATTTCGGAAAGCTGCAAATAGCCAAATCCAAAATAACGCGGGGAATCGGACTGACCGTTAAAAAAGCGCATGTCGTAAAGCAATATACGGCTCCGGATGCAGAGCGGATGGTATATTTTGTACAGAGGGAACAAAAGCAGGAGGGACAAGCTTGGACGCAGATCGATATGGTGGCAATGGACCCACAATCAGGACAGCCGGTTCAAGAGACTATTGGTTATACATTCGGACAAGCCTCGGAGGTTTTCTCGCAGTCAACGCAGCTGATCGGGTTTATTTCAGATCATGAATTTTTATATACTACGGTAGTTAATGCAGATCAGGAATGGGTCTATCAGGTCAATAAGATGAATATAGCGCAAAAGACCGTTACGCCAGTAATGGAGCTATTTCGATATGAGGCTATCCCTTCCAATGCTAACGCCACTCCGGTCCTTTATAGTGCCGTGTTGACTCCTGATAAGAAGCATTTATTCATTCGGGACAGTATCAGTGGGGTTACGACCTACGATTTGCAAACAGGGGCTAAGAAATGGATGATCATCGGATCGAATGAAATTCGTTCTGGAGAGCATTTCGAGACGCTGGGTAACAGCGGCATAGGTATCTATGGAGCCAACCGGTATCAGAGCGATCTCACATGGATCGATATGAACGAAGGAACGACTCGCCAGCCCTTTGCTTCCGAGCAAGGCTTTGTTGATCCGGGAACGGATGCAAAAGGAAAGGTGATGTATTATAATTTTACGTATGATCGCGGTGCCGACAATATTTTGAAGGGCGAGAACAGGACGCTGCTGCTATCTTCCGGAGTGCAGCTTGTAGATTTCAAAGGAAATTTGTTGAAACGCTTTGCACTTCCAAAGGATTCGAAGGACAGGCTTGAATTCGGAGGGTACAGTGAAAGCAAAAAAGCGGTCATTCTGCATCAGTATACGATAGCGACGAACAGTAAGGGCGCAGCATATAAAAAAACGGTCAACTGGCTGATTGGCGATATGTCTACTGGTACAATGCTGCCGTTGAAAAAAGTGGACGTGCCCGATAATTGGGATAAAAATGATATTGTGTTCGGCAAAATATGTATTGAACCTTATTCTCCTGCTGCCGAAGCACAAGTATTTGTCAATGTCACAGAAAACAGCTATTATATGAGTCGCTGGAAAACGACGCAGGTAGCGCTGCATCAAGAGGAAGATGTCGTCATGTTCGTTGATGTGATGAGCAAGAGAGTATTTTCCAGTTCTTTTACGCGCCCTGATCTCATAGTTGCAGCCTTTAGCTATAAGAAATATAATTGGGACAATCAAGATTTCGGCTGGATGAGCGGGCGTTGGATGGCTCGTTATCAGACACAGCCGGAAGGAGATAAAATTTTCTTTTTTCAAATTAATTAGTGCATAGTTGCGGAAAGTTGGACAACAAGTATGGGCAGTCAGTTGCCTGAAGCATTTATAACTAAAATGAAATCATTGCTGGGAACAGAGTTCCCAGCATTCATATCCTCCTATGAGGAAACAAGAAGGTATGGTCTCCGAGTCAACACTTTAAAAGTCAATGTGGACGAATTTAAGACGTTAATGCCGTTTAACCTGGATCCGATACCATGGACATCGACAGGTTATTATTACGGAGAATCAGATCGACCAGGCAAGCATCCATATTACCATGCTGGTCTGTACTATATTCAGGAGCCGAGTGCAATGGCGCCCGGAGAGCTGCTGGACGTTCAGCCAGGTGAACGGGTACTTGATTTATGTGCCGCACCGGGAGGTAAATCGACCCAAATCGCCGCCAAGCTGGCAGGCCAAGGATTGTTGGTAACCAACGACATTCATCCCGATAGAGTGAAGGCGTTAGTCAAAAATATTGAACTGAACGGCGTTCGAAATGCGGTGGTGTTGAATGAGCGGCCCGACAAGCTGCAGCACCCGTTTCGGGCGTTTTTTGATAAAATTTTGATCGATGCTCCTTGTTCCGGTGAAGGGATGTTCCGCAAAGAAGAGGAGATGGCCAAAGCCTGGCATCCAGACTGGGTGACGCGGTACGCTGGAATGCAGCGGGATTTGCTGAAGCAGGCTGCTATCATGCTTCGCCCAGGAGGCAGAATCGTATATTCTACCTGTACTTTTTCCCCGGAAGAGAATGAGGCAATGATCGCTCAGTTTATTGCATCACACCCTCAATTCAGGATTGTTCCGATTCCTATGGAGCACGGATTTCGTCCAGGGAATCCAGATTGGCTGGATATTACAGAGCTGGGCTCCTTACAAGCTGCGGCGGCGGCACAGGAGGTGTCGGGTACCGCTAGACTATGGCCGCATCATCTTAGCGGAGAAGGGCATTTTGTAGCTGTGTTGGAATACGAGGCCGATAAAGCATCACCAGCTCGTATAGCCGCAGAGACGAAGTTCTTAAAGGCGGATAAGGAAAGATTGAAATCAAAAGGCCGAGATCGTTATGCGACGGATAAATATTTGTTCAAAAAGCAGCCGGTTGTAGACCTTCAGCCCTTTTACTCCTTCATGCAGGAGTTTGCGCCGGATGTACCTGTTTCTAATGTAGTTCTGCATGGCGAGCATATTTATGTATCCCCCGAAGGTCTGCCAGATTTAAGCGGCATTCGGGTCATTCGTCCGGGTTGGTATATGGGAAGTGTCCGTAAGCAGCGCTTTGAGCCTTCTCACGCATTGGCAATGGGCTTGAAGCAGAGCGATGTGAGACGCTGGATCGCATTGACCGCGAAAGAGACGGCAACGGTTCGTTACTTGAAGGGCGAGACTCTGGAGATAGCTGAAGACCAAGTACATCTATCCGGAGATTTGGATAAGAAAAAAGGATACAGTCTAGTCACTATCGACGGCTTTGCGGTTGGCTGGGGAAAATGGCAGGACGGGATGCTTAAAAATGAATACCCTGCGGGTTGGAGGTGGACTTAATTATGAAGCAAACGATGCGGTTGGACAAGCTGCTGGCGCACACAGGTTATGGCTCACGAAGCGAAATCAAGATTTTAGTGAAAAGAGGGGTCATTCGTATGAATGACCGGCCTGTCAAAGACAGCGGCATTCAAGTCAACCCCGAGAGCGATGTCATTACCGTAGAAGGCGAAGTGGTCCGTTATCGTGAATTCATCTACGTGATGCTGAATAAACCACAGGGTGTTATATCGGCAACAGAAGATACAAGGGACCGTACTGTGCTGGATTTGCTGGATGAAGAGTACACCCATTTTCAGCCTTTTCCAGTTGGAAGATTGGACAAAGATACGGAAGGATTGCTGCTGCTGACCAATGATGGCAAGCTGGCTCATAATCTGTTATCCCCAAGGAAGCATATTCCCAAGACCTATTTTGCTGAGGTTGAAGGGGCGGTTACAGAGGAAGACGGCAAGTCGTTTCAGCAGGGAGTTGAGCTGGATGATGGCTATGTAACAATGCCAGCACAATTGGTCATTTTAAGACCTGGTGATCCAGAGCAGGGGATTGTATCCAAGATCGAATTAACGATTATGGAAGGTAAGTTTCATCAGGTAAAAAGAATGTTTCAAGCGATAGGCAAGCGCGTCGTGTTCTTGAAAAGAATTTCTATGGGGCCTTTGCTTCTAGATGAGCATTTATTACCCGGGGAATACCGGGAGCTAACCGAGGATGAACTGCTTCAACTTAGACAAGCTAATGGATAACGCAATTTGAGAATAGATTATTACGTAATGAGTTTACATCAAAAGACCGGAGCCGCTTAGGGTTCCGGTCTTTTACATTATTAAGCTAAGCTTGGATTATTGCGTATCGGTTGGGACTGTCGGTTCTTTCCATGAAGAATCGAACCGCAGCTTTATTTTATCTGCTTAACATGGTGACTGCATTAGTAGGGTTGCTGCAGAACCTATCCGATTACAACCAGCTAGCGCGGGTTATGATGACCAAAAGAATAAACAATACCAAAATGATGCCGACACTTGTGAATGCTCCTCCAACTCCGGACATGCTGATTCCTCCTCATATTTTGATATGATTTTTTTCGTATGAGCAAGTGATCCGTGTATATTGTGCATCTTTAGTTTGACTTGCGCTTGCTGCTTCACTTGCCATCCGAATACTTTATTGTATGATAAACATCACGGTTTGTTTGGACTCTTGTCACAGATATATATATTTTGGGCTTGAATGGGACAGGCTAAAAGTGGTGGTTTATTAAAGTCACTACGACGATAAAGTCCCATTGGAGGCGAGTACTATGACGGATGTAATGCTTAGACCGGATTTAAAAACGGCTAGCGGCGAAGTAAACGATATTTTGTGGGACCATCAATTTGTCGGCAGTATGACCCTGGTATACCGCGAAAATGACCGCATTGGTGGAGCTATTCAGTTGGAGCAAGAAATGCTTCCGATTCATGCGAAGCAGCAAGTGATGGCTTTTGTCCAGCAGTATGTTCAGTCTCTTATTGATGCATTGTCCGTACAAAGCTGTGATGTGCTGGTAACCTACAGTGAGTATGATCACGTCATTGCTACCGATCGCCTCGAATCTGATTTTGGCGCCCAAAATGTCGAGGAGGATTTTGACTACGAGCATGATTGGTCGGATTACGACAGGCTGGAAGATGAAAATCTTAATGAACAGAATGAATACGGAATGTATTCCCAATCGTGGGATGGAGCCTTGCAGGAGCCTCTCGATGACGGAGTTGACGAGTATTATGAACTGGTCATTGTTGCCGAGTCCCGCAATAGAGTGGAGTATCATATATACGATGATGAACAGCAGCTCGTCGCAGAAGCTGATGTTTATATTAACGGCAGAGATGTTAATGGCACTATTAGCTGGATGCTAGAGCCGGAGGAAGATGAGATTGAAATTATTACAGATCTCCTTGTCAGTGATTTTGACGAGGATGCTGTAGATACCTTCGTGCTTCATATGGAGTGGGAGCATGATATTATTGAAACCATTGAATTGACACACGAGGATTTGCTGGATGATGATTCAAGCCGTTTGATGGAAATGGATGATGAGTTAGAAGACACATGGAATGAAGACGATTATTCAATCATTCTTGCCCGAGATGACGGGGATATGCTGACCTATGAGATTTATCAGCAATCCCACGGGGGGCTGCCTATTGGCACTGCGACTATTGATATCAGCCAACGTCAAATTACCGGTTTCATTGATTTTAGAGAACCTGGGGATTCCGATGATAGAGAACAAATCTCAATGCTGCTGATGCAGGAGCTGGATAAAGAGAAAGAGTTTGAAACCTTTAATCTCACTATGCTGTTTAAAAATAAACCATTTGAAGAACTGCTGTTTGAAAGCGAGCAGCTTCATTAGCTGAAGAATGATAACATAAAAACACTCCTGCTGACCTTCTTGGAATAATTCCAAAGAAAGTTAGGGAGTGTTTTTGCTTTAAGAGCCGACCCGGCGCAAGCCTTTCGGATAATGATTTTTCACTTGGCCGCCGCTTAGCTTGCCCCAACCAAGAGCCATGCCATCGGTTGTAACGAGCACCCAACCGCTTTCTTCCATAGAGCTGTTAAGCGTCTCACCGCGGAGGTAGCGGTCAATCTCAGGCGCATCCGCGGGGAAGTCGATCACGCGTCGTGCGGAGCCTCGCGGCAGAGCAAGCGCCAGCGCATGAGACGGCTCGATGCGCGCTTTTTTCACTTCGGCCAGGTGCAAGCCCGGCCGGAGCACTTTCAGTCCGTTCAGAGAGCTTCGCTCGAACGGACAGCCCTCCGCAGCTGGCAGCCAGTACAGCTGCTCGCCGAATAGAACGGCTTCTCCCGCAGGGAGCTCGAAGCCGGGTAAAGCCTCCGCGGCGAACGCGCGAAAGAGCTTTATCGCCTCCTCCTCGGGTCTAGGGGAGGAGGCTCTTTTGCCAGCGGCTTTGCCGCGCGCGGGTGCAGGGCGTGCGGCGATATCGTTCGCCGCAGCTTCGCCGTCGCCTTTGCGCAGCAAGGCGACGAAATGCCCCTCGCCTGCGTGGCGATGCGGCCAAATCCGCTCCACGTGAAGCAGCTTGAACTCCGGGTAGCGCTCAAGAAGCGCCTCGACAGTTCGTTCGTTTTCAGCAGTGTTGAAAGTACAAGTCGAATAAGCCAGTAATCCTCCTGGTTTCAGCATCGTAACGGCAGCCTGTAGAATATCCCATTGCCTTGAGGCGCACATGGTGACATGGTCCGGGGACCATTCCTCCACCGCTTCCGGATCTTTGCGGAACATGCCTTCTCCGGAGCAGGGAGCATCCACCATCATTTTGTCAAAAAAGACAGGGAATCTGGCTGCCAGCGGATCAGGAGCCATCTGAGTCACAATAGCATTCGTAATACCCATGCGCTCTATATTTTCGGCTAATATTTTGGCCCTTGCCGGATGAATCTCATTGGTTATTAACAAGCCTTGTCCTTCAAGCTTCGCGGCAATATGCGTCGATTTGCCTCCAGGAGCGGCGGCTAAATCGAGCACGATGTCGCCTGGCTGAGGATCGAGCAGAGCAACGGCTGACATGGCGGAAGGTTCTTGAATGTAATACAATCCTGCGGCGTGATAGGGATGCTTGCCCGGCTTCACCGTATCCTCATAGTAATATCCGCTCTCGCACCATGGAACGGGAGTAAGCCCGAACTGTTTTATTAGAAGCTCGGTGATCTCATGATCCGCTTTATTCGGATTTATACGTAAGCCTTGTGTTCGGGGCAGCCCATAGCTGGCAAGGAAATGTTCGGCTTCCTCCCCAAGTTGGTCGCGCATTTGCTGTTGGAAAGATTCAGGAAGTGATATCATCTTGCAGTCATTGCTCCTTATATTGTCCTTAATTCCGTCTCTTTTAATGGTTTTTCTTGAAATGGCATCAGCCCTATTATACAAGTTTCTCCTTGTTGTGAGAAGTGAACCAAGCGTGCTATAATTGGGGGTGTTTTTTTGTAAGCAGGGTCACATGATTTATATCGGGGTACTCCCAGAGGCATGCTCCAACCACTATTGAAGTTTTCTGAAAATAGATTGCTTTAGTAGCGTGGTTTGACAATGGGGGATCAGGGAAGAGGTGAATGAATATGGAATATGAAATTCCTACCAAAGTACAACAATTGGGCTCGGACATTCAAGCCGATCAGCTCAAATATCATGATAGAGAAGTTCTTGTCTCCAAAGAGTTTACGTTTGACAGCGCTCATCATCTGCACTGCTATGAAGGCAAATGCAAGAGCTTGCACGGTCACACGTACAAGCTTCAGGTTATTATGCGCGGAAAAGTGGATCATCGGGGGATAACCATCGATTTTGCCGATATCAAAAGAATCGCCAAGGAACGAATTATGGATCGTCTCGATCATCGGTACTTGAATGAAGTTCTGCCGCTTATGAATACAACCGCAGAGAATATGGTCGTCTGGATGTATGAGCAATTGATCGACGCGTTACGCTCGGAAGGCTTGTACCCAAAGATCAAACTCGAGGAAGTAAGGCTGTGGGAGACTCCGACCAGCTATGCCGCGGTTACGGCGGCCATGATGGGGGATGCTGCAAGTGAATAAGACGAAAATACCGATGGTAGAAATCTTTGAAACGGTTGAAGGAGAAGGCACACGTGCAGGCTTCCCGACCGTTTTTGTAAGGTTGTTCGGCTGTAACTTACGCTGCAGCTGGTGCGATACGAAATACAGTTATCCGCCGGAAGAAGCAGAGAGCGTGATGACCATCGACGAGATTGTAGAGCAAGTGAGATCCTACCGTTCTACTCACGTATGTTTGACTGGCGGAGAGCCGCTCTTGTACGGTGAGAAATCGGCAGCATTGATTGAGGCGCTGCTTGGCATCGACAGATTGACCGATCTCCATATCGAAACGAATGGCGCTATTGATTTATCGATGTTTATTGAGCGTATTCATTCTCCTAAAGTACGCTACATTATGGACTATAAGCTTCCGGACTCCGGTGAGTCCGAAGCGATGATCGTCAGCAACTTTGCTAAGCTGCGTAAGCAGGACGAGTTGAAATTCGTCATTGGCAGTGATAGGGATTTCGAAGAAGCGGTAAGAATATTGGAACAATATCCAACCGAAGCTCTCCCGATGTTTAGTCCGGTATGGGAGACAATGCCGCCGTTCAAGCTCGTTCAGCGTATGCTGGATCAAGGTTTATCCCATGTGAAGTTGAACATGCAGCTGCATAAAATCATTTGGGACCCGGCCATGCGCGGAGTATAAGTGGAACTAATTGACTTATTTTTAGATAAAGGTGTGGAAAAAGCATGCAAACGAATCAAGCGAAAAGAGCTGTTATTATTTTGAGCGGGGGATTGGACAGCACGACTTGCATGGGAATTGCGCAAGCGGAAGGCTACGATTTGTTCCCTATCACTTTCGATTATGGCCAACGCCATAAAGTAGAGCTAGAGAATGCGCGGCAAGTCGCTGCCCATTACGGAGTAGCTGATCGTCATAAAGTCATTTCCCTTGGTTTCTTGAAGGAGTTCGGCGGTAGTGCGCTGACAGACGAATCGATTGACGTACCGGACATGACGAAAGAGCAGGATAAGAGCGAATCGGAAGTCCCGGTTACTTATGTACCCGGTCGTAACCTGCTTTTTCTCTCCATTGCTACTTCCTACGCAGAGGTGACAGGTGCGGAAGCAGTCTATATTGGTGTTAATGCATTGGACTATAGCGGTTATCCGGACTGTCGTCCTGAATTCATTCATAAGGTGGAGGAAGTGATGGCACTCGCTACACGAGTAGGTGTTGAAGGTGTGCCTATGCGCATTGAAACTCCTCTAAGCGAGTGGACCAAAGCTCAAATCATTCGTGAAGGAATGCGGTTGAACGTACCGTATCATTTGACCACTTCGTGCTATAATGGTCAAAAGGAAGCTTGCGGAGTGTGCGACAGCTGTCGTCTCCGTCTGAAAGGCTTCGCCGAAGCGGGTGAGAAAGACCCAATTCCTTACATTTAGCCATATTAAAATCCCACTGATCATCAGCTTGTCAAAAGCCGAGATTAGTGGGATTTTTCTCTTATCATATTCATTTGAATGTTGAATATAGGGAAGGAGTAACCAATCTACTCCTGGTCAAGACGATGATCACCGCTTGGCGCCTCGGATTTCTTTTTATCCCGCCAAAATAATGCCGTCAGCATTCGCTCGATCCATTCCTTGTCTTGTTCTGTCAGCTCAATTCCGTCGAAGCTCAGCTCATTTTCTCTTATAAATCGTCGTAAATTGACCCTAGGTCGGGAATAGGTCGCATCCCGTTCCATTTCCGCTTTCTCCAAATATCCTGCTACTTCCATTAACTCGGAATAGGGAGTGTTCAATCCTTCGGACAGCTTCATCAGCACGTCGGGGGAAGGCACGCCACGATTGCCATTTTCGAGTTGCGAAATGTAGGCTGCGGAAACACCTGAACGGTCGGCTAGTTCCCGAATGGTGAAACCTTTTAATTTGCGCATATCGCGCAGCTGTTCGTAAAAGTTCATTCATGACACCTGCATTTACCAGAAGTAAACAATAGTTTAGCTTTTTAATGATATCAGTAAACATAGGTAATTTCAACGGTTCGAGATATTATAAAATATGGAAAAGGCGACTGAATACAAAAGTAAACAAAAATCGTTGCACAAGCAAAATAAAGTAAGTATAATGTTTTTGGGGCAACTGGAAATAAAAGAGGGGAAGAAACATCGGATGAAGATTAGAACGAAGTCAGACGCTTTTGTAAGAGCTCGAATCGTAAAAGGAATGTCGCAGCGGGAACTGGCCAAGCAATCCGGACTAAGTCCGTCTTATATCAGTTTATTGGAGCGTTCCGTCAAAACAGTGGGACCGGCTACCGCCAAAAAGCTGAGCGAGCTGTTGGAGCAGCCGCTGGATACGCTGTTTGTTATCGAATAGCCGGTATTTTCTTTTTGCAGCTCGAATCTAACGCAGATCATGCGGCAAGGTGAAGGGTATTTCTTTCATTCAAGCATCCGTCAAAAGGCGACCACCTTGTTTTTGCCGCTAGTTTTAGCTTTATACATCGCTTCATCCGCCTGCTTAATAAGCTCGTCCGCTGTCACATTCTTCTTATAGTGACTATATCCCATACTGACGGTCACAATGGTTTCAGCCTCAACCCGAGCTCGAATTCGCTCCGCAAGCTCACTAGTATCTACATCACTGTCTGTCACCATTACGACCATTTCCTCTCCGCCATATCGTCCGCATATTCCGATTTCTTCGGCTTCTTCTTTCACAATTTGCGCCACTTGCTTCAATACCAAGTCACCCATATGATGGCCTTTCGTATCATTTAGCTTTTTGAAATTATCGATGTCGCTGAAAATAACAGATACCCCAACTCGCTGTGCAATATGCTGCGCCACGCGGTTGTAAAAATATTTGCGATTGTAGAGTCTCGTTAATCCGTCCGTGATGGAAGAATTATAAATGGCCTGCATAATCTCAATGATCCGCTCAAAGATGAACAGGAATAAGACAAGATGGAATGCCATCGGAATGATTTGCTCGAACTTGTTTAGAATGAACTGACTGTTATTGAACAAGTACATATTCGCCATATGAATCATATGAGAGCAGAAGTACAAAGTCAGCATGACCTGATACTTGCCGTTTTGTCCGATTCGAGGATTGATAAGCAGAAAGCTGACGAAAATGAGCAGGAATATGTACAGTTCCATGCCTAATGGCTGCATCAAATGAACCTGCTCGCTGCTTCCTTGCAGCCAGTCGGGCATATACCAATAAGTTAGTGATACGCAAATCGTTACGATCATACACAGGATGAACACAATGGAGTCTTTCCATTTGGTAGGATTGTATAACTGATAGAGACCGGTATTAACTAGTATAAAAGAGAGCACTTTCAATAAAAGTGCTATGAAATTGGCAATGTCGCTCTGGGTTTGTGTTAGCTCGAAAACGATGAGCTGCCCGTATTGAATCATTAGAATAAGCAAGGCTAACATGATAGTGAAATAGCCGATCTTCCGGCGGCTGAGAAGTAGACGAACGGAAGCGAGAAGCGTTACAAGCAGAATACTTAAAATAATCGTGCAGGAGAAGACGGTACCGGAAGTACCTGTCCACAAATCAGTTAATTCGTTCATCAAGAGTAAGTGCCCTCGCATTCGATATCAAGATTAGGTATATTATACCAAACGTACATTCGTTATGGTAAAAAAAATGTCTATTTTTGTCCTGGAATTGTAACTTTTTCTTTTGGAGCGTACTCTTGTCGTGACTTCTCAATACTGATACGATGTAAGTAGGGATAGTTCGGAGAGCGTGTCCTTTTCACCCATTGCTAATGGTGGCTAAAATGAACAAAAACAGGATCGATCACGGAGGGCTATCATGAAAATTTTACAAGCGTTATTTTTTCCCCCGGAGCAGCCTGGCGGAGTGTCTTCCATGATTCCCTTTATGCAGGATCGCTTCAACAAACGCGGATGGGAAATGGAATTATTTTCCTTACCAAAACGAGTACGAAGCAAGGGTACGGAGCCTGTAAGTTTCACAACCTTTGATTGGGAAGCCTATGCAGGTCATCCTGTCGTAGATAAATACATTCAAACGTACAAGGATTATGTCTGGTGGACCAAGATGAGGCTTCAAGGCAAGTACGACATCATTCATGCTCATCATCCGATTGTCGGGCTGGTTATGAAGCAGCTTTTTCCAGATACGCCTGTGCTTATGACGGTTCACTCTAGTTATGAACGGGAATTGATACTTAACGGTAAAATTATAGCGAATGGGCCAGAGCATAATTTCCTGACATCGATATATAGGGAATTGGAGGAACGAGTCGATCAATTGATCACTGTATCCAGCTCTTTTAAACAGTACTTGTCCGAGTACGTGCAGGAGCCAGAGAAAATCGGGGTCATCCCAAACGGCTTCGATGAAAAACGATTTCGTCCGGTACCTCACGATAATAAAGTTCCGCAGCTGATTACCGTGTGCCGTCTAGTCCCTGCAAAAGGGTTAGATATTCTCCTGTTGGCTTGCGCCGAGCTGAAGAAGAAGGGCAATCCGTTCGTACTTCATTTGATAGGAGACGGGCCGATCCGTCAAGAGCTGGAACAAATGGCCATCGAGCTGAACATTTACGAGGAAATTATTTTTTACGGGTATATGCTCCATCCAGAAGATTTCATGCCATTCTTCGATGTGTTCGTTCTGCCTTCACGAGCAGAGGCATTCGGTTCGGTGTTTGCCGAAGCGGCACTATGCGGCTTGGCACTTGTCGGCACGAATGTTGGAGGCATTCCGGAACAAATATCGCATGGACAGAATGGGCTTCTTGTTCCGGTAGAAGATGTTCAGGCTCTGGCGAGCGCACTCGAGAAAGTCATTAGTGATCCAATCTACCGTTACAATTTGGGGCGTGTTGCCTGGGATAAAGCGCAAAACGCTTATTCGATGTCACGCGTCGTACAACAGTTGAAGAACGTGTATCGCTCTTACCGCAAAAGCGAATAAGAGCTTAGTTAAGGATAAAAAAGCACAAAGACTATAGAGGAGATAAAATCTCGCTAAAGTCTTTGTGCTTTTTTGTATCTTGTCCTAATGATAGTATGAAGCTTATGCTGCAAGTCGAAGAATGAGGATACCAATAAGTGCACAGGTAAGGCCGCTGACTTCCAAACGGCTGAACCGTTCTTTCAATATAAAACGGGCATACAGTAGGACGAAAACAACGTTCATCGCAATGACAACGGAGACAAGCCCGGTCACTCCCAGTTTGAAGGCTGGCATGACCAACATCATTCCGGAGATGTTGGTCAACCCAACGAACATTCCCCATGATAATGTTCGCGAATCGCTCCAGTTCGACTTAGGAATAACCTGTTCATCTGAGCTATTGCCGTTACCTCCGGGGGAGCCCATCTCATGAGTTTCGGCCGCAGCTGCCACCATAGCTGTAGCAGAAGATAATTTCCGCCGGGCCATATACCAGGAAATACCAAATAACAGAGAGCCGGTCACATACATCATAAGCAGAGTAGGCAATGTCGCTGCACCGAGCATCGTTGCTTTCTTGGATGATAAGTCGGTGATGCCGAAGGCGATCATCGTGATGGCTCCCCACTGCGCACCTTGCAGGTTGCGAAGTGAAATATCGTTGGAGTACCGGATCATCAGAATGCCAAAAACGATGATAAGAAAGGACAAGGATTGCCACATATTCAGCTTCTCGCCCCATAGGAAATAAGCCAGTATTACGACTACAACGGGAGGAAGGCCAGTAAACATGGCAATCAGTGAAGCTTTTCCTACAGCAAAGCCTTTGTACATGGAGGCGTTTGAAATAAAAGAGAACAGCCCCATCAATACGCCAACCCAGCAGCCTTCAGACCATGGCTGGCCTACAAATATATTCACGACTGCCGCGATAACCGTTCCGGATAAATAAACGCCCAGCAGAAGCAGATTACGGTCAATCGGCCGCTGCGACGTCCATTGGTACAGGATGCCCCGCAAACCGAAACAAATGGCAGAGGCTGCTGCAAACATAAACCACATAATACCAATAACTCCTCGCTGTCTGAATTATTCGTAAATCATTTTCACGGTCATACCACCGTCGATAATTAGGTTCTGACCTGTTATGAAGCCGGCGTGATCTCCGGCTAAATAGAGGCATGCGGCCGCAATATCATCCGGATTGCCTACGCGCCCGACAGGGTGCTGAAGCCTGTCACGCTCACTATGTACAGGAGTCTTCCGTCGGGACGTCTTCTGCCAGTCGGCGGTTTCTATCCAGCCAGGACTAATTGCATTGACGCGAATGCCATAGCCGCCCAAGCTGACCGCCATCGCATGGGTAAGTGCGAGCAAACCGCCCTTGGACGCGGAGTAGGCTTCCGTATCTGCCTCTGACATGGTTGCTCTTGTGGAGGCCATATTGAGAATCACACCGCTTCCTTGCCGCTTCATTAGAACTGCCGCTTGCTGCGAACAAAGGAAGGCACCACGCAAGTTCACACCTAGTACTTCATCGAATTGTGAAATAGGAAGCTCCAGCATAGAGCCTCCACGGCTGATGCCCGCATTGTTAACCAAGACATCAATACGTCCGAGCTCCGCTGCCGTAATCCTCATCCATTTTGCAATGTCTTCTTCCTTGGCCACATCCACGCACATAAAAAGCGATTTGCCGCCAGCTTGTCGAATTTCATGAACAATCTCAAGACCAGCCTCTTTGTCCGTGTCGGCGATGGATACTTCATAGCCCGCTTTTGCAAAAGCGAGCGATACGGCTTTGCCGATGCCTTGTGCACCGCCGGTTACGGCTGCAACCTTATTCATTCAGGAGCCTCCTTTTGTAGAAACTCATTGCTTTTTTTGCAGTATATAAATACTATAGTATATAGGATTACGAACGGAGGCGCAATGGATGGAACCCGTACAACGAACCGAACGAGAAATTACGTATCATGTAGGCTGGAAGCGGGGGAAAATTACACTGAATCAAGGCAAGCCAACATCGGAAGAACTAGCTGAAACGCAGGGGGGTTCTTGGGAAAACATCCCAGAAAATGGTGTTTTTGGCTTGAATAAGCGTTATGTGTGGAGGAGCACAGGTACCATGAACCATCGGGTGTTGTGGATGGTACTATCGATTTTTCCAATACTCATTTTTGCTCTTTCGTTATGGCTGGTTTATCGACTCGCCATCCAACCCTATTAAATTACATATAGAAAGCTTCGTTAGGAGGTTACCGAATTGAAAATGACATTAGCGATACTGGCCGGGGGTGTAGGATTAATCGTTACAGCTTCGGCGGTCCTACTGATATGGTTCGTTTATCAACTGCGGAGCAATAAGGAGCATGAAAGCACTCAGAACGGACAGCTGTCCGGAGTAGCCTCCTTACTCCTTCAATGGACCTTTTTTGATTACGCTTTAATTGGGGTATTTGCTGTCGGAAGCTTGTTCCTGTTCACCGATGTCTTGGCTGTGATTCGTGATGCGGAGAGCTATCCGCTCTATCATTACGGGTATTTGCTATGCGGCTTTGTGTTCACGCTGTTCGGTATGCTGTTTATGATTGCCCGATTGGCGGTTGTACTGTCGTTAGTTCGTACCGGCAGGCCTGTGTCTTCTCCAGATCATCATGGTCATCCAAGCCATGCTGATCAGCCCGAATAACGGATACAGGGTCGATAGAAGCGATTTGAAGCCTAGTTGACTAACCAAAAAGCTTAGCAGCAGAACGATCCAAAGAATCCATGAACGGGAAAGCTTCGTCCGTTGTTCAAGCTGTAGGGATAGGCCGTAAACGTCAGCAATAAACGTTGTGAAGATTTCACCGTAAATAACAAAAATAAACATCATTTGTACCGTAGGCCCAACCTTTTGAATTAATTGCCCCATCGGAATATCAAATTGAGAAATGCCTGGCATTTGAGCGGATAACGCGAAATGACCGGCTAACAGCATCATGCCGATAACAGCCCCTCCCGAAATGCCGCCCCAGAACAATACGGAACGGTCCCGGATTTGAGCTCCGAGCGGGACAAGCACTCCTTGGGCCATGCTGAGATTAAAAGCAGCGTACAGGAACGGTGCGAACCAGATTTTTTCCAGAGGATAGTCGGAAGTCAGATGGAGCCAATTGCCTGATCCGGGCAAATCCCAGGAATACCAAACGACAAGGGTGCTGAAGCTTAGCATCAAGGGGACAACGATGGAATTAACGGCAACGATGGCCTGCATGCCCTTGTTCAATACGGCGTAAGCAAGCAGCAGCGTAACCAGTAAACCGGATTGATAGGGCAGGTGAAACTGTTCTTCAAACACGGAGCCTGCTCCTGCTAGCATCACAGTAGTAACACCAAAGAGCGTGACCAGCGTAAACAGACTCACCCAGCTTCCTATTTTGGGGCCGAAGAGGAGCTTATTCAAATCTTCATAGGATTGAGCCTTGACTTCATGTGCAATAAACATTAACTTAATACCGAGCCAGACAAAGAGCATACTGGCGATACCGATCGTTAGGGTGGCCATCCACCCATATTTTGTAAAAAAAGTGAGTATTTCTTGACCGGTAGCAAAACCGGCTCCCACAACGGTGCCGACATAGGTGAAGCAAACTTGCATAATGCTGCCGAGCTTTCTCAACATGACAGGTCCACCTTTCGTACGGCTTGTTCCTCTAATATAGTACAAGGTATGAACCGGGGGACGAACACATGACATGAACTTGGGAAAACGCCTTGTTTCTGTTAAAATAGGATAGGCTTAATTAACCGTTATATATTTTTTTGCAGGAGCGTGTCTGTGTGCTGGATGATATTTTGCTGCTGATTGAACATTACGGATACATCGCCCTGTTCGGCTTGCTAGCTGTAGGGATAGTAGGACTTCCGGTCCCTGATGAAATCTTAATGACGACGGTAGGTTCATTGACCTCGAGTGAGGGGCCGTTATCGTTTTCCAAGTCCTTATTGGTCAGCTATGCAGGAACCATGACAGGAATGCTGGTCAGCTACTTTTTGGGGAAGACGGTAGGGAAGCCATTCTTATACCGCTATGGCAAGTGGGTGAAGCTGACACCGCAAAGACTGGACTTGGCTGAGGGATGGTTTAAGAAATACGGCCTGTGGACGGTAGCTTTTGGTTATTATGTGCCGGGAGTTCGACATTTCACCTGCTATTTGGCAGGAGTTAGCGCTGTTTCACTTTGGAGGTATTTGTTGTACGCAGGCACCGGAGCGCTTATCTGGTGTGCATCTTTCTTAACGCTGGGACATTTTATCGGCGTGAACGCACCGAAAATTATGAATCTTATTCATCACTACATGGGAATCAGCGCAATTGTGATTGTTATTGTGGCAGCAGTCGGCATCGCATTGTTTATATGGCTTAGAAAACGAGGGGCGTCCAAACAGAAGAAAACAAGTTAAAGGACAAAAAAAGCTTGGGTCAGGGTCCACCTGACTCAAGCTTTTTGATTGTTTATAGGTAAACGTTATTCGGTGAACAGTTTGATAGAATTTAACTTATCCGTCTTGGGATCAATATCCAGCTTCAGTACGGCATCCTTGGATTTATAGATCAGAACATAACTAGTATTTGAATCGGGCTTGCCCAATGCTTTGTAGATGTCGCTGGTCGATTGGCCCAGCTTGAGACCGTTCAATCCAGGATTGATTTCACTGCTGCGGATATCGATGAATTGCAGCTGATTTTGTTTGTTATAACCGACCATGAAATCAGAGTAGTCATACACGGTAATAGGATCGGCATCGTCTTCCATTTGGAATTGTTCTTTCGGTTTGCCGTATTTGCTAGTGACTGCGTCAGGCGATGTTTTCAAAGTGAGACCGAGAAGTGTCGGTTTCGTTTGATTGTAGGTTTCCTGAATATCGATTTTCGGTTTTGGTGTCGCAGTAGGTTTGACTGACTCCGGAACTTCTTCGGGCTTTGAACCGGTTTCTGCACTTGCCAGAGAAACCTTGTCGTTCGGATTCACTTGCGGCTGCGGCGTAATAGTGGCTTGCTCGTTATTTGAATCCTTGCTGGCTTGTATAGGTGTTGTACCTGCAGGTGATGTTGTAGGAGTGATGGCAGGAGCAGGGTCTAACGCCTCGGACGTATGTTTACATCCCGTTATCAGCATAATGAGGATGAAAGGAACGAGCCAGCGTGCGGCGTATGTAGTTGTGTTAATCATCCCAGTCTTCCTTTCTGGAAAATTTAATAAAGGTAGGTTATTAAGCATTATTAATCATACTCTGTACCCTTTGAATCATCAAAGATCGAATACTTACAAATATCGGCGAATTAAATGAAAATGGTTAGATATTATTTTCAAAACACACTTTTCTTGGTGTAGGTCCTTGTTTCTTGCTTTCTATACTATATAGACGACTTTACAGTGGGAAAAGTTGCATAAACTTTAGAAAAGTTTATTCTATTAGGACTTGAAACCCGGATTCACGTTGTGATAAGTTTACGGAAAAGGTTTTCGGATGGAGGCTACTGAATGGAATTATTAAAACAAAAAATTAGAGAAGTCGGAGTGGTGATCTCCGATGATGTTATTAAGCTGGACGCTATCCTCAATCATGCGGTGGACCCTGTTCTGACGACAGCGATGGGCAAGGAATTCGCCCGCTTGTTTAGAGAAGAGCGTGTGACTAAGGTGCTGACAATTGAATCTTCCGGTATCCCGATTGCTTTTGCTACTTCTCAGGAGCTTAACGTTCCTATGGTATTTGCAAGACGCAAAAAGAGCTTGAATACGGACAATACCGAGATGTTTAGTGAACGGGTGCCCTCTTTTACTAAAGGTCTTGTGACCGATATTATGGTATCTAAAGAATGGCTGAACGAGCAGGATCGAATTTTATTAATCGACGATTTTATCGCTAATGGAGATGCTGCAAGAGGCTTGATTCGGATTATTCGCCGCTCTGGAGCTGAACTGGTCGGAGTGGGCATTGCCGTTGAAAAATCGTTTCAAGCAGGGGGGCGCACCATACGTGAATCCGGGATTCGTGTTGAATCCTTGGCTAAAATAGCGTCGTTGCGTCAAGGACAAATCGAGTTTGAATAATCGTGTTTAAGAATTATTTTCAAAGCTATTAAGTATTCCCTCCATTGTATTTTTCCTTTATAATGGACTCAAGCGAAAGAGAGGAGGCATTGCTATGGGGAATGAGATTCCGGCTGATTTTTTTGTAACTAAGTTGAGCGAAGCTAAAATTCACTTTGAACGTGCCCTCGATTGTAAACATACAGAGTTTGACGACCTGTATCCCTATATGATTGAACATCCTCAATTTTTTTGGTACAAAAGGTACGTGGCATGGTCTGAGTTGTTGACGATCGTTAAGTTGTGCGAGGATCTAAGTGTTGAATGGCAGGAGCAGTTTTCGCAGCAGCAAGTTGAATATATTAAGAAAAGAGTTATGTCCAGTAAAGTATTGGATTATTGGTTTGAAACCAATGATTCCAAAGAGCATGTGAGCTAATAGGATCGGACAATGCAATTATTTTTACGACCTAAGCAATAGATAACAAAAAACCTACATTCCCTCAGCGAGGGTGGTATTATCCCCTTCAAGTAGACACTCAAAAAAACCTTCATGTTATCATGGAGGCTTGAGTGCCACTTGGAGGGGATTTTTTCATGGCTAAAAAAGGACAAACATTTCAAACGTATACAGAAGAATTCAAATTAAAGGCGGTTAGAGCGTATGTAGAGGGTTCTGCGAGTTACAAGGTGGTAGCTCAGCGAGAAGGGATCCGTAACTGTTCTCAACTGAAGGTGTGGGTGAGGAAATGGCAAAACGGAGAGTCGTTCGATGTGCGTAAAAGTGAGCCAAATCCAATGAAAGGGCGGCCACGCACGTCCTTCCAAAGCATTGAGGAAGAACGAGATTACCTGAAGGCGCAGGTGGATTACTTAAAAAAGCGGTATCCAAATCTAGTAAAGGAGAAGCGCCAACCCAACGAATGAATTATGAAATCATGGAGGAGCTGCGCCACCAGCACGGCATTACAGTCCTGTTAGCTATTGCGGGAATACCACGGGCCAGTTATTACAAATGGAGAGCCACACAGCCTCAGCGAAAGGCAAGTCAAGAAAAGGATCATGAGATCAAGGAACACATGATGGCCATCCATTTTGCACATCCCTACTATGGCTACCCTCGGATGACGACCGTCTTGTGGGAGGCTGGCTACAAAGTAAATCACAAGAAAGTATGCCGGATCATGAAAGAATTATCGATCCAGTCGGTCATACGTAGGAAGCGGAAACAGTCCAACTACACGCCTTCTGTTGTGTATCCAAATCGTTTAAAGCGACAATTCCATGCTACGGCACCGCAGCAAAAAATGGTCACGGATATTACCTATATTTCCGATGGAACGAATTTCCATTACTTATCTGTTATTCAAGATCTTTTCAACAACGAGATTGTCGCTTGGCAATTGTCTGAACGTAACGATCTCCAGCTTGTGCTGGATACGATTACGCAGTGGACAAGAAAAAGAGACGTCTCAGAGGCCGTGCTCCATTCGGACCAGGGCTTCCAATACACGTCTCAGGCGTACAACACACGATTAGAGGCATTCGGCGTTAAAGGCAGCCACTCTCGCAAAGCAACCTGCCTGGATAACGCGTGCATCGAATCCTTCTTTTCGCATCTCAAAACAGAGAAGCTGTACCTCAACCAGTTTAATTCAGGAGCGGCAATTCGGCAAGCCGTGGAAGAATATATTTACGAGTACAACTACCACCGTTTTCAAGCCAAATTAAAACAACGTGCACCGATAGAGTACCGGTGCGCGTTGGCAGCTTAGCTTTTTTCATCTGTCTACTTGACAGGGGTATGACCAGGGCTGTAGGTTTTTTTGTGCATCAGGAAGCGGTTAGTGCAATCTGACTTTCCTTACTGTAAAATGTTCATGCTCTCGATGTGCTGTCTTGTTGCCGGGGTTCCCAGATCATGAAGCTTACGATATATTTCTCTGAGGTAATAATCTGCAGCGTCATTTTCATTGTCGTTATGATAATCACGGTATGGAATCATAGCTCGCGCAGCCGTGTCATCCTGTGCATCTTCAGATTCCTCGAACAGTTCCTGAAGCTGATCGAGATCCTCTTCGCTCGCCAATATTTCAAATTCAAAATTGCCATTCATATCTTCAGGCTCTAATATTTCCCCGGATGCGACAGCGACGTAGTATGTTTTTTTCTCCATGGATAAACTCCTTTCGGGTAAGGTTGGTTTATTGTAAGCGATGAATGGTGTATTCTATTCTTAAACTAAGTTTGTCCAAGGGAGGGCGGTATTATGATAAGTGAAGAACAGTTGGACCATTATCGAGTAGAGGGAACGAAGCTCCGAGTCGTACGAGATGCGGACCCCGTAAATGATGTAAAAGGAATTGTAGTTGCATGGGATGATACGACAGTCATGATCCGCAAACAAAATCGAAGAATCGTGAAGCTGGATAGAAGCTATCATTATCAGCCATTTACCGAGGAACGTTATTCGGAATGGAGTGTAGGAGAGGAATGACCGGCGTTTTTCCGGTAAGGAGAACGGTAACATCCATTGCAAATTTAACCTTCCATGATGTGGAAGATCAGTTGAATAGCTATTATGTGTTGGAAAGCTCCGAGCCGCTGCGGACTTTGAATTCTTCAATGTGGGGAGAAGGCTTGGGATGGCATTCCCGCCTTTTGAACAGACAGGTGGATCGAAACTACTTCTGTGAGGATCCGCTGGCTGAAATGCATGATTTTATGCGTGAGAGAGACATTGAAGTCAATAGCACGGCAGCGTTGCTAACGGCAGCAAGGGTACAGGATAGAGGTTACTCACACCACCGTTCTGATTGCGGTTTGACAGTATGTACTTGGGTTACCGTTGGACTTGGCAACAAAGCAAGAGCGGGGGCGGTAAAGGATGTAAATGAGCTGTTCCCGGGAACAATTAATATCATTACGGTCGTTGATGGAATGCTAACGGACGCCGCGATGATCAATGGGGTTATTACCGCAACTGAAGCCAAAACGGCCGCGCTTCAGGATGCGGACATTCGGGTAAATGATAGTCAAGAGATAGCAACAGGAACAACTACGGATGCCATAATTATCGCAGCAACACAAAAAGGACCATCATTCCGGTATGCGGGGACAGCCACTCAGTTAGGCTATTGCATAGGAAGAACTGTCTACGAAGCCGTCAAATATTCCATTCAACGTTATAATATTTGGCAGCACGATAAGTAATTAACCTGGAACCGTCTGGTCTCAAGCCAAACGATCCCAGGTTTTTAATCAATTAAATGAGTGCAAGGAATTTGCCGTCGCCTTGCCTTTACTTAGATTCGGGACCACAGCCACATCCGTCCGATTTCTTCGGTAGGTTATTGCTGTCGGACATTTTGTCGCCAAATTGGTCCAAACGAGAAGGATGTCCCGCAGGCCCTGTATTATCCGGTTTGCTATTTCTGCCAGCCATTCGTATCACCTCCACACGAGATAGGGTCCCTTGTGAGACGAAATTTATCCGTGGGAGGATTTCGTATAATATTGGGGGCTACAGATAGACTAAGCTCTATATCCGTCAACTTGGGAGATAGGGAGGTCATTACGGTGACTCAGGATGTAGTTCAACTGGACGATTTTTATGTGATGAGGATTCATACAGAAGGAAAAGGGGAAGTGCGCGGCGAAATCATTAGATTAAGCGAGGACCCCAAGCACCCGGCCACTCATTTGTTTGATTCCCCCATTTATGAGGATGTGCAGGGGCTGAAAGAATGGGCTGTTCTAGCTCTGCAAGCTTATCGGGAAGGATAGCTTGAGCCATTAAGACCTGAATGCTCCTATGACATAAAGCAGGCCTAAAGTTGCCAGCATTCCAATCAAAATAAACATGAGGCCGCTTATGAACAAAAGTGCTCCTGGAATAATAAAACTGATGACTAGTGTAATTCCGATGACCCACAGCATGGCTTGAAACGTCAGCTTGATGAACCCCCCATATGAATAAAGCAGCAATGATTCCCATGGTTAGCTGCAAAAAGATCATTACAATCCCCCCTTGACCTATATATATGGACATGGTCGGGAGAACATGATGCGAATTGTATGAAATGACAGGAATATCCTTTAAACTTCTTGCATACGATGTAATCCGGCAGCAAACGAACGTATTCGATTCATTTCGAACGACGGGAGGAGATAAGATGTCCACGGAAGGTTCCGCTTTGAAAGGAACAGTGTACGGCATTTTGTTTACGCTTCCAATATGGGGTGTTATTGTGTGGGTTGTATATGAATGTTTAGATTAATACTGAAGGAAGGGTATCTCCTTTATTCCAGTTACTTAATAGAAGGGGATACCCAATCCGTATTTCTGGTAATCCAATTCGTAACTCCTTTATAAGCTGGCTTCTGATTTAGACGTGCATTTATTGGAACGGAAAGTGATCTTAGCTTGCCCGTTCGGATTGCCTTCCGCTGTGTATTGATAGGTTGCCGTATATTCGGGTGTTGCTTTATCGCCGGTTTCCGTGATGAGCTTGCCCTCACCGCCCACAATGCTTTTGACTTCTTCATAAGTCATGCCGATATTTATTTTGTCATACTTTTCTTTCGTGATTGTGGCTAACGGAGCAGGAGTTGAAGAGGGTGCAGGGGTTGGTACCGCTGATTTCCCAGAATTTCCGCAGCCTGCAAAGAAAACGGCTATGGTTGTCACGCAAACTATTATCCAGGTAGATTTACGCAAAGAGATCGCCTCCGATGACTGTTCTGTACATAGACTTTAATGTTCCATTCTTCCCCAAATGATTTCTTAAATATACCGTGTTTATGGAATTCAATATCAATTCGAAAATTATGTTTGACATCCATGTAAAACAGGTGATAATATACAACTTGTCCCCTTCTAAAATGGAAGAGACATTCATTATGCGGTCATGGCGGAATTGGCAGACGCGCACGGTTCAGGTCCGTGTGGGCTAACCCCCCGTGGAGGTTCGAGTCCTCTTGACCGCACCAAACCTATATAACAACTACCATCTGATATCTTTTGATACCAGATGGTTTTTCATTTGGAGAGGCAGAGTGACATTTGATGATCATCCGGACAGCAGCAATGGAAGATGTTCCCTCGATTTTAAACATTTATAACGAAGCGATTCTAAATACCGTTGCCACCTTTGATACGGTTCCCCGCACTTTGGAGCAGCAGGAAGCATGGTTTAAGCAGCACGGCGAACGCAATCCCATTATCGTCGCTGAACTTGGTGGTGCCGTTGTAGGATGGGCTTCTCTTAACCCTTACTCTGACCGATTGGCCTACGCGCGTACTTCTGAATTGTCCTTATACATCCATCATGATTTTCGCGGTCAAGGCATCGGGAAAAAGCTGATGGAGGGCGTATTGGAAGCAGGTAAAGAAGCAGGGCTCCATACCGTCTTGTCAAGAATTGTGGAAGGCAATGACAGCAGCATTTATATTCACCGCAACTTTGGATTTGACTATATCGGAGTTATGCGAGAAGTAGGGTTCAAATTCGATAAAATGCTGGACGTTATTGTTATGCAAAAGATGCTTTAACTAAAAGCCGCCGTTGGGCGGCTTTTTCCATTTAATCCCCACAACGACCGCGTCCAAAAGGCAGCCGCACAGTAACCTCAGTCCCCGACTCATTTGACAAAACGGTCAATGTGCCGGAGTGAAGCTCTACAATTTCAGCGCAAATGGCTAACCCGAGGCCGGTTCCTTCTCCTTGAGGATTAACCTGATAAAACTTCTCCGTTACCCTCGATAAATGAACCTCAGGAATAACGGCTCCCTCGTCATGAATGCTTACAGCAAGATACCTCGAATCATCTATCACTCTAATATCAATCGCAGTGTCTTTATACGCGAATTTGATTGCATTGTCCACAATATTGAGAAACACTTGCTTCAATCGATTCTCGTCTCCAGGAAGCAGAATAGGTACACCCATTCCTTGCTGATCGTACTTGAATGCGATCCCTTTTGACTTAGCTTTAGCCGCTAGCTGAAGAACAACTTCGTTCAGTAGTTGAGAGATATCGACCTGCTGGATATCCAGTGCAAGCTGCTTTTGCTCCAGTCGGGAAAAATCCAGCAGTTCTTCCACAAGTCCGACCAAACGATCAGTTTCCTTGGAAATGACCTTCAGCCCCGTCCTTGTTTCTTCCTGGTCATTCATATCTCCCAGCAGGATCGTCTCGCTCCAGCCTTTTATGCTCGTCAACGGAGTTCGCAGCTCGTGGGATATAGAGGAGATGAAGTCGCTTTTCAATTGATCGCTTTTTACGATTTCTTGAGCCATATAATTTAAAGTTTTGGCCAGGTCACCCAATTCGTAACGGAAGCTCTCGTCCACACGAGTGTCCAGTCGGCCTTTGGCCATCAGAGCGGAAGCGGCTGTGATACGGTTAATCGGCTTGACGATGGAATTAGCCAGTCCCAAGCTGAATAGCGAGACGGTTGCTAATATGATCAAGCCTATGAGCAGCGCAAGGTTAGCCAGATTGCCAATGACCTGATCGACTTCTTCCAATGAAGTAACATAGCGGAGCAAAGCGATAGGCTGTCCATTCCATTCTAGTGGAGTCGATACGGCCAGCACCCGTTCACCGGTACTTGGATTGGTGCCGATCCAACGGCTGGTATTACCTTGTGCCGCGGATTTTACATCCTTAGTTTTAATTTGCTCCTTTACAGCAAAGCCGCTGGAGCTTGCCAGCACCGTGCCTTGATTATTAATAATCTGAAGCTCCGCGTTATCATGGGCGAACGATTCGATCACTTCGGGCAGCTGGCTATCGAACGTTAAGACGTTCAAGTTATTATGAAACTTGTTGTAAAAGGAAGCGGAAACTTGTGCATGATTGCTCAAATTGCTTGCGATGCTGTTGTAATAGAAGGTTCGGAGCGAGTACAGGAATACACTTTCAGCCAGTATCAACGTTAACAGCACAACGAGAACATAGTGGGAGACGACAAGTCTTTTAATTCCTTTACGCATCATTGGCCTGAGTCCTTCCACTTGTAACCGAATCCCCAGACCGTTTCAAGAAAGATCGGTTTAGAAGGATCCGCTTCGATTTTTTGCCTGACTCTGCGTATATTGACGTCTACCATTTTTGGATCTCCGATGTAATGGGCTCCCCACACCTCATCAAGCAGCTTGTCACGGCTCAACGGAACATTACGATTCTCTAGAAACATATGGAGCAATGAGAGCTCCGTTGGCGTTACATCGATGACCGCGCCGTGCTTCCTGAATTCTCGCAGCTCTGTATGAAGCTCGAAAGGGCCAGATCGGAGCACCGGATTGTGAACAGCAGCATTAGTTTGAAGCTGTACCCTTCGCAGGAGAGATTGAACCCTCGCCATAAGCTCACCGGGACTGAATGGTTTACTGATATAATCGTCTGCACCGAGAGACAAACCAAATATTTTATCCTTCTCCTGAACCTTGGCTGTTAAAAAAATAATTCCTATCCGTTCATTGACTTCCCGGATTTGTCTGCACACCTCAAAGCCATCGGGTCCAGGAACCATGACATCCAATAAGGCGACTCCAAGATCAGGGTGTTGCCGAAATTGCTCTAGTGCTTCTTCGCCTGTGGAGGCCTCGACGATTTGAAATCCTTCTCTTTTCAAGTTAACGACAATGAAGCTTCGGATGGATTCCTCGTCTTCAAGAATCAATACTTTATTCATGGGAACCCTCCTTTTGTTCCAACTCAATAATGGAATGAAACTGATTAATGTATTCCTGGCTTTTTTCTGTCATATGCAGGACAGTGATTGTTTTATCGGTACGTCCAATTTCTTTCCACCCGGTATCGGTGGCATCACGGCCTTCTATCGGTATGGTCTTCCATTCGACGAGCGTTTCGTCTTGATTTAGTTCTAAGAAATGAATGCCATTCCCGTCAGGATCTCTTATGACTCGGAAGGAATCGTTCCAACTGGCAGGAATATCGAAATAAAAGCTGTTGGTGTAGTCATAATATCTCTTGTATAACGGCTGACTCTCCAAGGCCTGTTTACCGTCCCAGCGGTAATACTGCGTAATCCAGGGTGTATAGGCGTAGGCTTCTTCTTCCGAGCCCTTCGGGGCGACGGAGATCCCAATTTCCAGAATACCGTCGTCATTAAAGTCTCCGCTCTTCGTAGAACCCGGATTGAAGGGCAATTTATCATCTGGAAAAGCTTTGACAAGCTGCCCTCCTTCAAAATAGACCAATTGCGTATTCGATGAATGAGCGCCGACACTGGCATCCAGAAGCAAGCCTCTCTTGGATTCGGCTACAAATCCTGCTGCAATATTGTAATAAGCGTTAACGTAAGGGTCTAATGTTGTAGTGCCAATGACTTGAAAGTCTGTCTTATACTGAATTGTCGTTAGCTTGGCGGATACATTACGATCTAGGGTCAAAAGAGTAATATCTTTGATATGGTCCTGGTTCAAGTCGTCAACGGCCATTTCGGTATAAGGAGCTTGGTACACTTTGTTCAGCTTTTGCCCATCCAGATGGTAGATCACGAGACCTTTATTGATCTTGGCTCCGCCGGAGTAGCCGACCAATATATCGGTAATGCCATCGTTAGTGACATCCTCGAACAGAAGTGTATCCAGCTCATAGCCTTCTCCTTCAATTTCACTCAGCAGCTTCCAGCTGTCGCCGCTTCTTTGCCAGAGCATGCCTTTGATGCGGATCTCCTTATCCGGGGTTTGATAGAAAACGATAGCCTCTGGTGTTCCATCATTGTTCAAGTCTTTTAAGTATATGGAACCGGAATCAGTTGAATTTTTCGGATGTATGATGGATGACCCGCTGGGCATTGCCTGTTGGATCAATTGCTTCAAGCTTTCCTTCTCGTCTGGTAATTTGGGCATACGCATATAGGATTGCGGATCACTAGACAGAGAGCATCCGCTGATTAGAACAGAAATTAGGATGAACAGGAGCACACGGGGCCAATATTTGACTAGCAAGGTGATATCGCCTACTTTCTATAACTTGCCTCATATTATATCAGCTAATCATTTGACAAAGCGTAACAAACTCATTACATTTTGAAAGGAAGGTTATGGAAAAAAAGACTGGTGTGACAAAAATCACAGTAGGTAATATATGTTAGGGCTACTATGGAATCACACATGTATCTTGGCTAAAAAGAAAAGGGGGGTCTTCAATGAGATTAGGAATCGTGGGAAAAGTAACTTGGCTTGTTGTTATCGCTGTTTTAACAAGTGTTCTGTCCTTGCTTGTCATTGGTTATTATGTCAATTACAAACAAATTGATGAAGCGGCGGGCGATGAGTTGATTGGCTGCGCAAGCATTACGTCCGGGCTTCTTACGGTAGCTGAAATCAAAGAGTTGGCCAACGGTCAAGCAAGCCAAGGCTTGAAGGATAAAGTGAACTGGATTGTGGATCACAAGCCGATTTTCAAGAACGCGTCCATAATGAGTCTAGATGGTAAACTGCTTGTACCCGACAAACGTTTAGAGAAGGAAGGCTTTAAAGCAGGCGATTCTTTCTACATAGATCGTGCGGCTGTTGATATGCTGGTCAGCATGAAGCATCCTGCGGCATCATCTGTCTATACGTTCGGTGAAGGGGAAAGAAAAACGGGCTATGCCCCGATTTATGCAGATCATGATGCATCCCAAAAGATTGTTGCACTGATGGCTATCGATTTTGACGCAAGTATTTTGGATAATCGCACGTGGAATATGCTGAAGTTTACGCTGCAAACGGGTGGGATTTTCCCAGTTGTAGCTGCATTTATTGCCTTTTTGCTGATCAGCCGAATGATTAAGCCTATTGAATCCATTAGCGCCAGAGTGAAGCGTATTGCTGAAGGGGATTTGACAGGAGAACCTATTGTTGTCAAAAGCAAGGATGAGATTGGAAGTCTGGTCCAGTCCGTGAACGAAATGACATCGCAGCTTAAAGAAATGATCCTTACCATAGATGAAACCTCTCGAGCAGTGAACAAGACGACCCAACAGCTGGCGGGTGATGCAGACCGCACCGTGTCTTCCATTCATACCATGACATCTGCCATGCAGCAAATTGCTGCCGGTGCCGAAGCTCAAGAGAAAGGAACCGACGAGAGCGCCAAAGCGATGGAAGAAATTTCTCAAGGCATGGGCGAAATTGCCGACTCCTCGATGGCTATGGCTGAGATGATGTACGACACGCTAAAAGCAGCCGAGCAGGGAAGCGAGAACCTGGACAAAGTGCTGCTGCAAATGGATTCCATTCACGAATCTGTAGAATCTTCGTCGCAAGCCGTGCGAGAGTTGTCAGCCCATTCCGAGGAGATTGGGGAAATTGTCAAAGTGATGAGAGATATTTCTGCGCAAACGAATCTGCTGGCACTAAACGCTTCGATTGAAGCGTCTCGGGCAGGGGAAGAAGGTCGCGGTTTTGCCGTAGTAGCAGGAGAAATTCGCAAGCTTGCGGAGCAATCAAGCAAGTCCTCAGAGCATATAGCGGAATTAATTGAAGCAGTCCAAGGGAAAGTTGCTCATATGGTAACAGCTATGCAGAAAGAAATCAAGGAAATGGAACTGGGCAAAAGCTATGTCAATCAAATGGCAGGCGGCTTCCACAGCATTGTAGATAAGGCGCAAAAGACGAATGAGCAAATTACCGAGATTTCCGCCATTTCCGAGCAAATATCGGCAGGTTCGCAGGAGGTGTCCGCTTCCGTATTGGAATCGGCTTCCATAGCAAAGAACTCATCGGAGAAGTCATCGCATGCAGCGGGATTGTCGCTGGGTCAGCTGGAGTCCATGCGTCAAATTACAGAATCGGTACATACGATTGAAGAGATGTGCCAGGAGCTGAATGTGCTTGTACGAAGATTTCGAATTTCGTAAGAATTGCCGTGCTCAGGCGCTTGACTCGATTTTTCAGGATAGATATAATATGGACATATGTAAATGATGGCAAACTCAGTGAATGTATGGCGAGCACCCCGCTTGGGGTGCTTTGTTGCTTGAATATACTTAAACAAATAGCAGGATTACAGGGTTGGATTGAAAGGGGTCTATGATGATGAATTATAAGAATATATTAGCGGCTCAGCTTGCTTCTCAGTTGGAGGGATTAACCGAGGAATCGCTTGCTGAATTGGTTGAATACCCGCCAAATCCGCAAATGGGAGATTTATCGTTGCCTTGCTTCAAGATGAGCAAGCAGCTTCGCAAAGCGCCTCAGGCCATTGCAGAGGAGCTTAAGCAGCAGTGGAAGGATCATCCTGCATTCCAACGGGTTGAGGCTGTTTCCGGTTATTTCAACGTATTTTTGGAGCCTTCGAGCTTCGCATCCAGCGTGATTGGTGAAGTTCTGGAGAAGGGCGACCGTTATGGCTCGCAAAATATCGGCCAAGGCCGAAACATTGCATTGGATTTCTCTTCGCCTAACATTGCCAAAGCATTCCATATCGGACACTTGCGTACCACCATGATCGGAAATGCGATTTACAAAATATATGAATTCCTTGGTTATAATTGTGTAGGGATCAACCATTTAGGCGACTGGGGAACCCAGTTCGGCAAGCTGATCGTAGCCTACAAGCTGTGGGGAGAGAAAAGCGTCGTCGAAGCGGACGGAATTGATGAGCTTCAGCGCTTGTACGTAAAGTTTCATGATGAGGCAGATGTTAAACCGGAGCTTGAAGATGAAGCTCGCTCTTGGTTTGTGAAGCTTGAGCAGGGCGATGAAGAAGCGCTGCAATTGTGGAAATGGTTTGTGGAAATCAGCTTGAAGGAATTTCAAAAGATTTATGACTTGCTCGGCGTTCATTTTGATTCTTATGCAGGCGAGAGCTTCTACAACGATAAAATGGCGGCTGTAGTGGATGAGCTGAAGCAGAAGAACCTGCTTGAAGAGGATCAGGGAGCGATGCTCGTTCGCTTGGATGAATACAACATGCCTCCTGCGTTGATGCTCAAGAAGGATGGCGGCACGCTGTATCATACACGGGACGTTACAGCGGCGATCTATCGTAAAAATACGTACGATTTTGACAAATGCGTTTACGTTACGGATGCAGGACAAAGTCTGCACTTCCAGCAGTGGTTCAAGGTCATCGAGCTTATGGGCTACGAGTGGGCAGACCGCTTAGTGCATGTGCCGTTCGGTAAAGTTAGCTTGGAAGGCGCCAAGCTATCGACTCGCAAAGGGAACGTTATTCGTCTTGAGGAACTGCTTACACAGTCGATCGAGAAGACAAAAGCGATTATTGAAGAAAAGAACCCGAACCTGGAAAATAAAGACGAGGTTGCCCGTCAAGTCGGCGTGGGAGCTATCATCTTCAATGATTTGAGCAATAACCGTATCAAGGATATTGTATTCTCATGGGACGTTGCTTTGAACTTCGAGGGCGAAACAGGTCCTTACGTACAGTACACCCATACACGTGCATGCAGCGTTCTGCGTAAAGCTAACGGTGGTGAGTCCATGGCGTTTGAAGCGAAGCTGGAACAGATCGATACTTCACTGTTGGAAAATGCCGAATCACAAGGGCTACTGAAGCAGCTTTACTTCTTTAAGGAGCGGGTTGAGCAGGCAATGTACAAGCTGGAGCCTTCCATCGTTAGCCGTTATTTGGTTGATCTGGCTCAAAGCTTCAACCGTTTCTATCATGAATGCCCAATTCTGGTAGAAGATGCGGCACTTCGCCAAGCCCGCTTGGCATTAGTGAAGAGTACGCAAATTACAATCCGCAACGGATTGGCTCTAATTGGTCTTGAAGCACCGGAAAAAATGTAATAATCAGAGCACTATATCACCCGACACGATCTCTTCTGGGAGAACGATGGCGGGTGTTTTTTTGTCGCGAAAAGAGGAAGATCAGGAGGTTGTACAAAAGACAAAATGGCTACAATGATAGGATGGAGGTGAATCGCGTATAGCTAAGGGAGACGAGCTGGTAAAATATATGACAGAGCAGTTCATCAAATATATGGAAACGCCGAAGGAAGTACGCAAGCAAACTAGAGCAAGCCAAAGAGAGGTGCGGGAGCATTGGCAGTATCGCTGGTTCGGTATGCTGCCGCTGGCCATCCGAATGTGGATGGGGGGACTGCATTGGCGCAAAAAAAATGAAAAGCTTCTCTCCTTAGCCGCTAAGGTAATTGCGCGCTTAAGAGATGGGAAGCTTTTCTATATAGGGAGGAGGAGAAAAACCTAAGGGAATAGTTTGCCTTGCTTGGTAGCAACGGAATAAGGGATGGCCCTTTGACCGTCCTGCTCCAATAGCAGGAAGGCTTCTTCATTCGACCATTGCTGGTATCCGGTAACGGCAAGAGGCACAGTGACGGAACGGTCATACAGCTCTGCTACGTAAGTTAGCTTGCTTTGTTCTTTGAGAACGGTTGCAAGCTTATCGAACGTATCCACGTTAACCGGAGTGCCCTTGACCCATGGAAGACGGTCGTAGGGATCGAATGTGCCAAGCTGAAGGCTGGCGGTTATGGAGTGCTTAGGAAGCACGGATGACGAGTATGGCTCTTCCGCTAGGGCGGCATCAAGCTGTTTAGCGGAGCTAAGAGGGAGTACTTCACCGCTCTTGGCATCGATAAAATACAGCTCCGTACCGGAAGTGACCTTCCAGACCGCATAGAGAGGACCGGAATACCAACGCTCCGCTTTATAAGACGTATGAATGAGTTCAAGCTGTACCAGTGATTGGTACAGAGTGTTTAAGCTAAAGAGCGGGGTGCTGCCTCTTCCATATTCGGCGAGACGATACTTGTTCGGATCCTTAGGATCCTCGGCGTAAATCACCATGTAGCCCACTTCGGCTCCGCCTGCTTTGAGCAAAATGATCCAGCCGTGAGTACCGGGACCTAGAGGATAGCTTGTCCATGATGCTTGCTTCCATGTTTCGAAACCTTGCTCATTAGAGATTCGCTTCATCCACTGGTTAACGGCATCCATGAAGGTTGGGGTGGTGACTGTAAGATCCGTCGAAGAAGGGACGAGCGCTTGTACCGGAATTGGCGGGTTATCAGGAACGGCGGCTGTATTAAGCGGCCGTGCAACCAGCAGGCTTGTCCATAGAAAAAGGCAGGAAAGCCATACAATCGATCTTTTCATCCATTCACCTGCTTGTCTTAAGTATCGGGCACGGATGTTGTCGCTTGAAGGAAGTGCTATGCCCTTATTGTATAAAATATGCCTTGAAAAGTTTGTTAGAACCTGTAGCACTGCAAAAAAAAGTTTGCTTCTATTTTTAGCATAATTCGTCAGTTCATAGCTGGATTTCCCGTGTGAAGATGGAACAGCCCGCAATTGATGACGGATATTTGGATGCGGGGGCGATACTGCCACTCGATTTCTTGCCGGCGATTGAAATACTGCGTATCAATTTCATGTTTTTTTTCCATTTCCGCATGGAGAATTAACGGCTCATAATATCCTCGTATGCGCCGAAGCTCTTCCTCAAGACGATGCTTGGCTTCCTCCGCCCAAGAATGATCGTAGCCCCGCAAAATATTTTCCAGATACTGCTCCAAGTAGATAACCGCCCGAGGCAAGGTAAACTTGTCAGGAATCATGTAGACTTGGGCAGGAATTCTTGGCGATAGCCGTTTATTCTGCAGCCGCTCTTGAAAATGCTCACAGATTTCACCTGTGACCATATGAAACCCTAGCGAGTGAATTTCACTGCGCTTCATATCACAAGCAAACTCCACTTTAAAGTTGACCTGCATCCACGTTTCAAAAGCTGTTGTAGACATTGGGGAAGATTTCGGCTGTTGCTCAGGCTTATAATGCTCGTATAGATGTACAAACCGGCCTTTGCTACGGCAGGCATGGAATATTTGTTCCAGCCTGCGGCTTCCGAACGTTACCTCATCCTTGGGGACACGAGCTGTCATTTGGGTTGGCACAAACCCGAAGTAACGCCCCAGAATACTATCCTGCTGCGCTGGAGCTCCGGGAACGGCGGGAGCCGTCGCACCTGAAGGATTGGACTGAGCCTGCCCCAAGGTGGAATCGACGACGATTTGCTGCTCTCCGGGAACAGCTGGAGCTGCCGAGGGGCTCGCAGATGATAAGGAAGCTTTGTGCGCCTCCGGATCGAAGATGAAGGTGCAGGTCATTGTTTCAGGAGTCACGCCAGTGCGCTCCACAAAGCTCCAATAATAAGGACGATAAGTTAGCTCCCTATCAGCGGAAGGAGACAGCTTCACAGTGACATAAGCCGGATGCTTCTCCACGATGTCGCATTTCTCTGCTTCGAGATACCGCATGACAAAGCTTTGTATTTCATCAGTCTTCATGGTGACACCTCCGCTTCACTAGCCAACGGTACGGTTTGGCCCACAGCATCCAGCATGGTATTAAGTTGAACTTCTTCATGGGATCTGCCGTCTCTCTCTACTTCAGTACGAATGCTAGAGAAAGAGCGTCCAAGATCGTCCATCTGACGCCGTATATCTTCCTCGCTGGAGGAGGAGAGGATCATTTGAGCCAAATGCTTTTCTAATGAATTCGACTGCTCAAAGCGTTCCAGTATCGTATCCAGCTCTCCGATAACCAGCTCGAACATATTGATTTTTTCATGCAGCAGCGACAAAATATATTCTTCTATCGTTCCACTGGTGGACAAATTGTAGATCTTCACGTCATCCTTCTGCCCTAGACGGTGGACGCGGCCAATGCGCTGTTCAACCCTCATCGGATTCCAAGGAAGGTCGAAGTTGATCATGTTATGACAAAACTGCAGGTTGATCCCCTCGCCGCCTGCTTCCGTCGCAACGAGTACCTGAGCGCGGTTCCGGAACAAATCCATCATCCAGTCTTTCTTGCCCCGGTTCATGCCTCCGCGATAAGGGACAGCCGAAATTTTATGCTCCTTCAAATACTGGATCAAATATTCCTGCGAAGCCCGATATTCCGTAAAAATAATGACCTTATCATTGATCTCCCGGACAAGCTCCATAACCTTTTCCGCTTTGGTATTGGCCTTGATGCTTCGAATAAGCTCGACCAACTGCCAGATGCGGGGGCGAACAGGCGAATCTTCGGCTGTCTTCTTAAACATATTGACCAGAGTAATGAATACCGCATCGCGGCTGCTGCACACTTCCCGCTGCAAGGTGACTAGGGAGAGAATGCTGCTGAGGTCTCCCCCAGCTTCTTCATAGCGGCCTTTGACGAAATTGGTAACCCCGTCATACAGAGCTTGCTCCTCGGAAGACAGAGTAAGCGGAATGTTGCGTACGATACGCTTCGTGAAATTGACATTGCCGTCGCTGCGGCGGTTGCGGATCATGACTTTAGAGAGCTCGTGCTGCAGCTGGTCTTCATTTTTTGGAATTCGCTTGTCCACTACGAAGTTAGCCTGAAAGCTTCCTTGACCCCCAAGCTGGCCCGGCTTGAGCAGCGTAATGAGGTTATACAGCTCGCTTAAGTCGTTCTGCACTGGGGTAGCTGTCAAGAGCAGACAATACTTTTTGCGAAGCTCGTTGATGAACTGGTAGTTAGTAGTCTTTTTATTTTTGAGTTTGTGAGCTTCATCGACAATCAACATGTCGTATTCCATACCAAGAACAATGTCACGGTGCGGGTCGCGTTTTGCCGTATCCATGGAGGCTACAATGATGTCGTGCTGGGCCCACATATATTCTTTTTTTTGGGCTACGGCGGAGATGCCGAACTTCTGATTCAGCTCCCGTACCCATTGCAGCACGAGGGAAGCGGGAACAAGAATCAGCACTTTTTTGACCAAGCCCCGAATCATATATTCTTTTAAAATAAGCCCGGCTTCGATGGTTTTGCCTAGTCCGACCTCGTCGGCCAATATCGCTCTTCCGCGCATTTCGGTCAAAACTCGTTTCGCTGTTTCGATTTGATGAGGCATTGGAGTTACATGTTGAATGTGGACGAGTGACTGAAGCTGGTCGAAGCTGGAAATAAGGCTCGCTTTCTCGGCTTCATAAGCAAGCTGATACAGGGTCCAATCGTCCCAAGGGCCATTGCGTAGCGCTTTTTCGTTGAGCTGCTCGAACCATTCACGGTCAAAATGCAGCTGTACATGTTCATTGAAAGGTCGCACATATTCTTGTTTGTCTGGTGTCTGCATGGCATGCCACTCCTTTTGGAGCCTTCCTTAGGTAGGAAAGCTGGCAAACATAAGGGTAAAGCGTTAAAAATTAGTATGGACGAAAAGAACTACTTTCATAACCCGCATGAATGCTATATGATGTTAAATACATGGTGGGAAAGGAAGGATGGGTATTGAAAGTATGGCTTACGGCGCTTGTGGCGCTAATCCTGATAAGCTTGGGCATATTCCATTACGTAAGTAGGGATGCGAAACCGAAGCTGACTACGATTGATGCCGAGGCAACTCTAGCTATCGATGAAATTGGAGATTTGCTGGTTACAGATGACCATCAGGTGTTTACCGTCAACAGCAAGACGCAGCATAGCAAGCTCATTTTGCAGACGTCTCAGCCAATCAGCAGCGTGAATTACACTACGGACCACACAGTGATCACGGTATATAATCCAGAGGACCCCAAAGCTTTCAAGGGCTTTTATATAAGGGACAAGCAATCGGATAAATTTGCTCAATATGCAACTCCTCAGTTATCGCCTAAGCACAGCTATGTGTACGGTGACCTGATGTTCGTTTCATCCGCCGAAAAAACGTCCCCAAAAGGGTCTGACATGACCAAGGTAGGTATTTATCAGCTCAAGGATCATAAATGGGTGAAGGAATGGCTCGTACCCGGTGGCGTAGAGGATGTTAAAGGGGTAGGCAAGGATGTGTTCTTCGTCACCTCCAACAGTTCGGATACAAGCTCCAATGTGTATAAAGCCGATTTGCAAAGCGGGGACTGGGGGAAGATGATTCAGGAGGCTAGACGTTATCCTCTCGATCAGGTCAGTATTGATTCGAATGGCGATGTCTACATGATGATTTCTCAGCGCAACAAGACGGAATGGTCTAATAAAATATTTAAGTTTAATCCCCAGCAGGTACCGTATGAGCTAACGAGCAATTTTATTTCCAATACGAGACCGTATTCCTTTTCCATGGCGGCCTTGCAAGGGAAAATGCTTATTGACCGTTACGATGTGACGAATAATGCATTGGATATTGAAAAGCCCCTGGCGCTGCTCGACTTGAAAAGCCAGAAGCAAGTGCAGTTGGCTTGGGATCACAGGCCAGTCGGCATTACGCCGCTCGGAGATCAATTTGCGGTTCTGGCAGAGGACGGTGCAATTGCTCTGGTCGGCATGGATGCAGCCGATAAGCCTCAACGTGAGTTCAAAATTGAGGAATTGACGGCGGGGAAAGAAATTTGCGGTAAAAGATGAAAGGCGGTTAGACAGCATGAAGCCAACATGGCGGTTTATTTCATCAGGATTACAACATCCTGCTTATAATATGGCAGTGGACGAAGCGATACTCATCGCGAACAGCGAAGGGAAGTCGGGACCGACAGTCCGTTTCTATGGCTGGAATCCTCCAACATTGTCAATAGGCTATTTTCAAAAATCGGAGGAGGTTCACTTCGAGAAGCTCCGTGAAGAAGGCCTCGGCTTTGTTCGTAGACCTACAGGCGGTCGTGCCGTGCTGCACGACAAGGAATTGACCTACAGTATTATCGTGTCCGAGAGTTATCCGGGGATTCCAAGCGGAGTCACGGAAGCGTACCGCGTTCTAAGCGAGGGGCTGCTGCTAGGATTTCAAAAATTAGGCTTAGACGCGCAAATGGTTCATTTGGCTACAGAAGAAGAGAAGAGCAAATATGCTTCAATGGGTTCTGCTGCTTGCTTCGACTCTCCATCATGGTATGAACTTGTGGTAGAGGGACGTAAAATTGCCGGCAGTGCGCAGACGAGGCAGAAGCAGGTCGTTCTGCAGCATGGTTCGATTTTGTTGGATATGGATACGGATCAATTATTCCGTGTGCTGCAATTTAAGAATGAACGGATACAAGAGAGGCTCAAGCAGCAATTTACACAAAAAGCGGTGGCGATTAATGATATTTGCCGTCAACTAGGAAGGCCCCCAGTCGTACTATCGGATGTGGAACGCGCATTTCGTGAAGGGATGGCGGAAGGCTTGCATGTCGAGCTTGAAGAGGGTAGTTTGACCGAATATGAGCAATCCCTTGTGGAGCAGCTTATTGCGGATAAATATGCAAATGACATATGGAACCTTCGGAGATGATTCTCCGAAGGTTTCTTATTTTCACGAGTGTGGCTTAACATCTGGAAACTAATCCTTCAAATGCCGTTTGCAGCTTCTCGGTTATCGTTCCTGGTGTTCCTTGTCCTACGGGCTCCTTGTTAATGGAGGTAATCGGAGTAATCTCGGTGGTTGTTCCAGTGATGAAGACTTCATCCGCGGTCTGCAAATCCTCAAGAGTATACGGTTCTTCCTTCACGGAGATGTTTAGTTCACGGGCGAGCTTCAGCACAACCGCGCGAGTAATACCGTGCAATATAAGATGGTTGGCGGGATGCGTGCGTAATTCACCGTTCGTAACGATCATGATATTTGAAGCGCTGCACTCGGTGACCGTTCCGTTACGGTGCAGAATAACCTCGTGAGCTCCTTGGTCCAGCGCATGCTGCTTGGCCATAACGTTCGGCAGCAGGTTCAATGTTTTCAAATCGCAGCGAAGCCAACGGATGTCGTCCATGGTTACAGCGGTAATGCCTTGCTTCATGCTTTGCAGAGGTCTGGCCATCTCGGTGCAATATGCCATAAGAACAGGCTCCTCTTGATTAGGAAACGGATGAGAACGCAATGCCGCGCCACGGGTAATCTGCATATAGACTGTACCGTCAGTCAGCTCGTTGAGTTGAATTAATTTGCGGAGCAGCTCATCTAGATGTTCGATTGAATAAGGGAGAGGAATCCGCACATCGCGGGCACTTTTCTCCAGTCTTGCATAGTGTCCTTCGGCTTCGAATAAGTTCCCGTTGTAAACGCGAAATACCTCATAAACACCGTCCCCAAAGTAGTAGCCACGGTCGTCGGGTGAGATATGAACCTGATCTTTAGGGACAAATTCATTCTGATACAAATACATGTGAGCGGCCTCCTTTATTTGGAAGAAATTATAGGAACGTATGTTTGTTTATTTGATCCTGCTTATGATATAATATCATTAAACAGATGTTGCTCGGGAGATGGTTCACTAACTTCTCAACTAGGTTAACAATGAAAAGGATGGATGTCAAAAAAGGATTCATCGTTCAAGATTGGGAGCGTTTTTCAGAGTAATGCCAATAGGTCTATAGTCTCTAATTACTCGTTTTCGGCGGCTTGAAAGTACTGATTTTTGTCGAAAAAAGTGAAGGTGACGTTAACGAAATACATCGATTTCAGGAGCAAATAGGAGCATTCAGCATGCCGTCTTGTCCTAATTTCCAAATTCCGCTACTCACCCATTAGAAACACTATATATTGTATTGTATAATGAAATTCACATACCAGATGTTGTGAATTTGTTGTAGTTTAATTTCGGGAGGTTGTTGTATTGAACACGGTAAACGGCAATAAACTCGATGGATTAAGTGAAAAAATATTTCTTGACCGTTATGCGATGAAAGACGCAGATACGAGCCATACAAAAGTTGGGGATACCGTATTGGTATTAACGAAGGATGATCCTAAATTTCCTGCCAAGGAAGTCGGCGAGGTTGTGTCGAGGGATGGAAGACAGGTACGCGTTAAGCTGCGCAATGGAGACATTGTTGAATCTGTAGTAGAGAAGCTTACTTTAACTTTGGAAAAAACACCAGAGCAGCTTTGGGACCGGTTAGCCGGGGCGATGGCCTCAGTAGAAGCAACTCCTGAGAAAAAGGAAGAATGGACTCATAAATTCAGATATATATTAGATGATTGGAAGCTTGTTCCAGGAGGACGGATTGCTGCAGGAGCCGATGCAAGCGATGAGCTGACGCTGTTTAACTGCTATGTTATTCCGTCGCCACACGATAGTCGTGGCGGTATTATGAGCACACTCTCCGAGATGACGGAAATTATGGCGCGTGGTGGAGGCGTAGGTATTAATTTGTCTTCATTGCGTCCACGCAGAGCCGTTGTTAAAGGAGTGAACGGATCTTCAAGCGGTGCCGTATCCTGGGGCGGATTGTTCAGCTATACAACCGGTCTAATTGAACAGGGCGGAAGCCGCCGCGGCGCATTGATGCTGATGATGAACGACTGGCATCCGGATGTGGTCGATTTTATTACCGTTAAGCAAAGCATGGGGCAAATCACGAATGCCAACCTATCTGTTTGCGTAAGCAACGGGTTTATGAAAGCTGTTAAGGAAGACCTGGACTGGGATCTAGTATATCCAGATACAACAGATTCGGAATATGATGATCTGTGGGACGGAGATCTGGATAAATGGAAGAAGCTTGGCAAGCAGGTGAACGTATATCGCACGGTGAAGGCTCGTGAGGTTTGGCATACGATTATTGAATCAGCTTGGAAATCGGCAGAACCAGGTGTTGTCTTTATGGAATATTACAACCAGATGTCCAACAGCTGGTACTTTAACCCCATTATATGTACGAACCCTTGCGGAGAGCAAGGCTTGCCGGCTTGGGGCGTATGCAACCTGTCTGCCGTTAACTTGTCCCGTTTCTATGACGAGGATAAGCACGATGTTGCGTGGGATGATCTAGGGAAATTGGTTCGCTACTCCACTCGTTTCCTTGATAATGTTATTGACAAGACGCCTTACCATTTCGAAGAAAACCGGATTAATCAGCAAGGAGAGCGTCGCGTTGGATTAGGTACAATGGGTCTGGCGGAGCTGATGATTAAACTGGAGATTCGTTACGGAAGCCCTGAATCGCTCGTGTTCTTGGACCAGTTGTATGGGTTTATGGCAAAAGAAGCTTATTTGGCATCCGCAGACATAGCAGCCGAGAAAGGCAGCTTCCAAAAATTCGAAGCAGAGCCGTTCTTGCAAAGCGGATTTATGAAAAATATGACCAGTGTATATCCAGAGGTTGGTGCAGCCATTCAGAAGAAAGGTATGCGTAACGTTACCGTTATTACCCAAGCACCGACAGGCAGCACGGGAACGATGGTCGGGACATCGACAGGGATCGAGCCTTACTTTGCGTTCGAATATTACCGTCAAAGTAGACTTGGCTTCGATAAGCAGTACGTTCCGATAGCACAGGAATGGAAGGATGCACATCCTAATGAAGAGCTTCCGGAGCATTTCGTGACAGCAATGGACTTGTCGGCCGAGGATCACATCCGTGCTCAAGCGGCCATTCAGAAGTGGGTAGACAGCTCCATTTCTAAGACAGCAAATTGCCCTTCCGATTTTACAGTTGAAGAGACCAAACGCTTGTATGAGCTTGCTTTCGATCTTGGCTGCAAAGGAGTCACAATCTACCGCGACGGCAGCCGCGATGTTCAGGTGCTTTCTACGGAGAAGAAAGAAGATAAATCCGGATCAGCCACTCCGGCTGAAACTTTGAAAGCAGAGGCTAAACCGGAAACGGTTAAGGTGAGTGAGGAACTTACAGCTGTGAGCAGTGTGCTTCAATCGATGGCGGTTTCATCCGATGTGAAGCCGAGCCGAGTACTCGACAAGGAATACAAACGCCGTCCGCAAATATTGCGTGGCGCTACTTATAAATTCAACACACCGTTCGGTATGGCTTACATTACGATCAACGATATGAATGGTACACCGAGTGAGATTTTCTTGAACGTAGGCAAGGCAGGATCTGATGTGTTCGCCATGTCAGAAGCGCTAGGTCGTGTCATTTCCTTGTTCCTGCGATATGGCGATCACGGCAATAAAGTACAGCTTCTGACGAAGCATCTCAAAGGCATTGGAGGCTCCGGTGCAATTGGGTTTGGTGCTAACCGTGTTGAATCGATTGCCGATGCGGTAGCTAAAGCGCTGGAGATGCATGGCGATTTCTCTGACGAAGCGGATGCTTACGTCACAGCTACTCAGGAAGTCGTCATGGAGACGACGGCTCAGTATGCTGTGAACCGCCAGTCGGCGACTTCGCTCGACTTGTGCCCATCCTGCGGCAGCGCCTCGCTCATCAATAGCGAGGGCTGCAAAAGCTGCAGTAACTGCGGTTATAGTAGATGTAGTTAAGGGAAAGAGAGGGGGGGAACCTCAATGTCATTAAGTTAAGCTAAGAGACAAGATCGGGAAAACAAATGAAATCCGAGAAACGGCATGGGAAAAAGTCCTATGCCGTTTGTTTTTTGTGCAAGCAAGGAAAAAAGCGTACAGCAAACAAAGCGGATGGCATATCCGCTTAAAAAATGTTCATGTGAACCGAATTATGCTACTCTATAAACGAAGCTAACGACTGATTTCGAGCGGATTTTGCGCGTATTCTTCTGCCCTGGGCGAATGGGTCGAATCGGCAAAATGTTTTTGCGAATCAGCGCTTCAACATCGGGCAGGGGTTCATCGTCCCATGAGCGCAGGAAATGTCTACAAACATGAACGGCGACCGTGAAGTTGACTTGGTAGGAGTGCCGTTTATCCATTTTCGAAATGACGACGTGCGAGGTCATCATTTCAGCGAAATTGTACATGATCATTCTTGCGAAAATCTCTTGGACGATGGACTCTTGTCTCTTTGCGTGAAAATGCGTCAGACCGACGGTGTATTTTAATGCCCTAAAAGAAGTTTCAATGCCCCATCGCATGTTATAAATGGACTTGATTTCATCGGGTGGGAAATCAGCGGCAGAAAGATTCGTAATGACGGTTTCATAAGCGCCACTGGGCAAGACGAAACGAACAACCCGAAAGGAAATCGGGTAAAACAAGTTCTCCTGCAAATCCAAAAAATCAAATGTAGACGTGGAAGGGACGAACTTGTACATCTCGGGACGAGCCTTAACCGCTTTGGTTTGTTTTTTGGTGAGGGTCAGATGAACGTCCCAATCAAACGCTCCGCTAGTAGGCAAACGCAAACCCGAAAGAATACCATTGGACTCCAAATCCTTTACCCGTATAACATAGTTCCAACCTTTGCGTTCAATATGCGCGAAATTGTTGTAACTTTCATAACCGCGATCGGCAATCACAATGGTTTTGCCCTTGATGGGGGAACGGTCAACCATAGTAGCCAGCGCCCTTCCCTCGTTCCACAACCTTCGTGGCTGAACAAGGGCATCCACGTAAAGTCTGTTGCACAAGTCATAGGCTGCGTTCAAGTGCAGAAGGTTAAAGCCTTTCGTGTTCGGTTGACTTTGAAAATAGGTGTCCGTGTCCTCAGAGTCCGTTGCGATATGCAAATCCGAGCCGTCAACGGCAAGTAATCGATACCCTCGGTAGGACTTGATATCCGCATACGATTGCGTAAATGCGTGAAACAAGAATTCCACAGCAGACGGCAGGATTTTATTTCTTTGTTGGACAAAAGCAGAAGTGGTTGCAGTGTTTACGTCATAGCCCTGCGATTCCAAGAGTTCCTTATAGATGCTGTTGCCTCCCATGGAGATCAGGAGCTGCATAACCGTTTCAAAGGGCAGCTTTTTCTTGATTTGGCCCTGCGCCTTAACTTAATGACATTGGGGGGAACCTCTCTTTTTTTTTTTTTTTTTGATTTTTCATAACAAGTGAGAAAATGTTCATATAGTTTGAGAAATTTGTTTCAAAAAAATTGAGTATAATGAAATATACAAAATAATGAATAAATATACACTGATATACTAGTTTTTCAGTTTTGAAACGAAAATCAGTCCCTTCTCATTTGTGAAGTCTAGAAATTAGCAATAGTATAGTTTTTGAAAAATCCCAAGTGTGTATAACCACTTGGGATTTTTAGAATCTAATAGTAAAATTATTAATTATTCACCAAATAATTGTTGAAGCATTTCTTAGAGATGGTTGGAGGTGTATCGATGGATAATGTAACATTCCTAATTCGGCCGGAACCATTCTATGACGAGAGTTTATATGGATATGTAAAGCGAATAATGAATTTAAATTGTTACCATATCAAGTGGGTGAATAAATTAATCGGCCAGGATTATAAAAGCTTACGTTTTTATCATCCTACATATGATGGGGGCAGCCTTGAGAAATTATCATTTTTGTTGAAGAAGAGTGTAAAAGACCTAGAGGTATTAACATTAGCTAAGGAACATGTTGGAACTGGTAATTTGAGAAAAGTAATGTCGAGTGCACTAAATTTTAGAGTGTGCACAGCATGTCTTACTCATCATGGCTTGGGGACAGTTAGGACAAGTTGTAAAGGAAATTACCATTGGGGATACTGATTTATAAGTTTGAAATAGCCTCCTGTGTCGTCCAAATAGCACTGGCAAATGCTTTATAATTGGTAACGGCAGCTTGAAAATCCTCTTCACTAATTGTTGCGGTGGCATCGTATACAACAGCTGTTTCAAAACCAGTTTCGATTAGATGCCTCATATGGGACTCTACACAAACGTTGGAAAGCACCCCTGCAATAATTATCTTCTCTTTTCTGTGTTGTCGTAACTGATATTCCAAGTCATTTGTTTGTGGGCTGGCAACCTTGTGAGGAGTTGCAATGACGGTTCTTCTATCAAAAATATAAGGTTTGAAAGAATGAACAAAATCAGCTCCAAATGACGGTGGTGTGTACGCATTTGCCACTTGATACATTCTAAGACCTAATAGCATCTTTTGTTCATTTCCTTTAAATTGCCAGCCATAATCTTGAGGGTATAAATAATGGGGCGATATGAAAAGTTGGTATCCCTTATTCATGGCAGTTCTCATTAATAGTTCAAGGTTTTGTATAGTATTGTTTCGTTCAATAGTTCCTTTAGTCAGATGATAGCCTCTTCCCCCAGGACTCATAAAGTCATTTTGTGGGTCTGTGATTACAATAGCAGTATTATTGGGATGTGGTTTAAACGGCAAATTACTTTCCTCCCTCGCAGCATAAGCTTGCGGAAATGTTTGCAACCTGTTCAGGGAAGATAGAGAAGTTGTTTTCTAAAATAGTTCAGCATTGACACGACAGCCGCACCGAACAAGTACATAGTCATTAATAAATCTATAGGCATCTATATGTATTTGTAGTTTGTTTGGTTCCCTTTGTTATAGAAATTAGTGTGCAACTTTGACGAATTGTTTCCAGAAGGTATGCTAACGGGTTTCATTAACTCAATACATCATGACGGCAGCCGGCCAGAACGATCGGCTGCCGTTTCTCAACTAACAGGCAGGATACTTCCAATATATTCCGAAATGGATTGTAGCTTAAGGAGCTAATAATTGGGGGTAAGCCATGACTAAAATAAATTATTTGGAGACAAGATTAGCTAGCAGATATGGGGAAGATGGTTCAAAAGAAGGCAACGCAGAATTTGCTGACTTAATCATTGATTCGGTGTCCTTATTTAAAAGACTAAAAGAGTACGACTTCGTACCTGCCTTTGGTTGGGGAATGATGAGCATCAACAGCATATAACTTACTGCTTTTTATTTAGATATCCCTTTGAATTTCAGTATCATAGGTATCCTATATTTATTTGTCCGCAGTGTGGTGATATAGAATGCGGATATATATTTGTAGCTATTGTTAAAGAGTCAGATATTGTTGAGTGGAGTAACTTTTACTTAGAACATAAAAATCAACCACTCGATATTGGACCTTTTCACTTTAAATGGAATAGTTACAAATCGGTAATAGAGAAAGCTTATGAGATCGGTCGTTTACGCTAACGGAAACGTTAGTTGAATGAAACGGCGACATTTCCGGGGTCAGTCTAATACGATATTTCCATAAAACAATGGGTCCTCGCTGAATCTACTGTAAAATTACAGATCAGGTTGCTTAAAAAAAAAATCCCTCCCCCCAAACCGCTCCACGATGGATAACGTTTCCTTAATATGCAACCTATAAAGTGAAAAGGAGGGAATGTCTGTTGAAAAACGTGAGAAAACTCACCACATTCATGCTCGTGACTGTGATGTTGGGCACCGGATGTGCAAAATCCGATCAGACGGCTGAAAATCACAGTTCTATAAGTGCGAGACCGAATAGCACAGCCTCACCACTGCCGCAACCTGAAACTGTGCCTAAGGCAGATCCATCGCCGCAAGCTGCACCTGCACCGAAGTCGGATCCATCGCCGCAAGCTGCACCTGCACCGAAGTCGGATCCATCGCCGCAAGCTGCACCTGCACCGAAGTCGGATCCATCGCCGCAAGCTGCACCTGCACCGAAGTCGGATCCATCGCCGCAGGCTGCTCCGGCACCGAAAGTGGAGCCGTCTCCACAGGATACTCCGGCGCCGAAAGCGGAGCCGTCTCCACAAGCTGCACCTGTGCCGAAGTCGGATCCATCGCCGCAAGCTGCAACTGTGCCTAAGGCGGATTCACCGCCGGAACCGGCAGCCGCAATCACCGTCAAAGTGGAGGAAGTCTTCAAAGGAAACTGCATGGCCTGCCACGGTGACCAGCTTCAGGGTAAGATTGGCCCGAATTTGCAGAAAGTGGGATCGCACCTGACGAAAGAGCAAATCTTGAAGCAGATAAGGGATGGAGGTAGTGATATGCCTTCATTTGCAAGCAGTCTCTCCAAGGAAGAGATCGATGCATTGGCAGAATGGCTTGCCGGAAAAAAATAAATAATGGAGGAGATTACATTGAAGAGTTTGAAAAAAGGTTCTTTGGTTTGGCTAGTGCTTATCTTGATACTAAGCTCCATGTTTTCTGCTGCAGAATCGGCCACTGCAGCAGATTCATCCGCTACCGTTGTATCTGACGCACAGATTGCAACGGAGCTTGGAATTTTGCAGGGAGACGAAAGTGGGGTAGGGGCCTCCTACTTAAACAAAACGACTACACGATTCCAGGCTGCTATTTTGTTCCTTCGCTTAAAAGGGTTGGAGCAGGAAGCGCTTTCGTTCAAAGGTACAGATAATTTTGCCGATGCTTCCCAGGTATGGAGCGGGGGCCAGCCTGTGCTCGCTTATTTGAAAGCGAATTCGTCCTTGGGTTGGACCGGCGTTGGAGAAAACAAGTTTGACCCCCTATCTCTCATTAGCGCTGAAGAGTATTACAAAGTAATGCTTGAGGTGCTTGGCTACAAGCAGGATGTCGATTTCGAATTTAAAAATGTGCTTGTAACTGCCAGCTCATTGGGGCTCGGCAAAGCAGCCTCCGCCAAGCCATTCAAAAATGTAAACATCGCCACAGCGTCAGTAGAAGCTCTGGGTGCTAAGATCAAAGGACAAAGTAAAACGCTTGCGGAAGCTCTCGTGGAGCAGAAGAAGCTGAATTCAGACATGATTAAAGCACTAAGATATGGAAAGCTTGAGTTCACCTCGAAAGCACAGCTTGGTACATATCTCGTCGATGGGAAAGGAATGACATTGTATTATTTCAGTAAGGATTCCAGTGATACGAACGCTTGTCAGGGTAAATGTCTGGAAAACTGGCCGGTTTATTACACCGACAGTTTGAAGGTGCCAGCTGAACTGAATGCCACCGACTTCGGCGTATTAACCCGTGCAGACGGGACGAAGCAGACCACATACAAAGGATGGCCTCTCTATTATTATATAGGCGACATAAAAGCCGGAGATACAAACGGGGAAGCCGTGAACAATGTTTGGTTCGTTGTTAAGGCACCTTCTATTGCGGCAATCGGCAATAAGACCGACCTAGGTAACTATTTAACGGACGCAAGCGGCTTGACGCTGTATTATTTTGACAAAGATACACCGGGTGTGAGCACCTGCAGCGGCAAATGTTTGGAAAACTGGCCGGTCTTTTACTCGGAGTCCATTCAAGCGCCGACTGGAACGAAGCAGGGAGATTTTGGAACACTCATGCGTGCAAACGGTTCCAAACAAACTACTTTCAAAGGCTACCCGCTTTACTACTATATTAATGATCATAAACGCGGAGACACAATGGGACAGAACGTGAACAAGCTTTGGTATGTGATCGAGCCCGCCAAATTCACTGGTTCTATAACCGTTAACACCCGTGTAAAAACTACGGTTTCCAACGAACTCGGCACATATTTGGTTGATGGGAACGGCAAAGCTCTTTACTTTTTCATAAAAGATGAAGCTGACTTAAATTCCTGCCAGGGTAATTGTTTAGAGAACTGGCCCATTTTTCGCAGCGATAATCTGACGGTTTCCGGTGATTTGAAAAAAGAAGATTTCGGCATGTTTACACGCGTTGACGGCACGATGCAGACAACATACAAAGGGTGGCCGCTCTATTATTACATTAAAGATGCCTATCCAGGCCAAACAAACGGCCAAAATGTTAATAAGGTCTGGTTCGTTCTGGATCCGGCTAAAACAAAAGAAATGATGAAGACAACAGCGAAAACCTATACGATTGATATCTCCAACTTCGCATTCAGTGTCCCCGAGCTGACTATCGAAGCCGGATCAACAGTTACCTTCACGAATCATGACAGCATAATGCACAACGCGGCTGCTGTTGACGGTTCGTTCCGCACAAAGCTGCTTACTGCCGGGGAATCGGAGACGGTTACCTTCTCGACGCCAGGCGAATATGAATATGTTTGTGAACCCCACAGAGCACATATGAAAGGGAAAATAATTGTAAAATGACAATGAATTACCTCCCGGCCTCACTCAAAGAAGCCGGGTTTTTCAATTTCATGGATATCTTGCCAAATGAGAAGAGATAGGAGAAGATAGAATCATATGTAATATTACTTTCACGATTCTAACGAGACCGCTAATCTCAACGCAAGGGGAACCGGTATGCACGGCAAAACGGATATAGAACTGATGGAGCTGGTGATGGATAAACATCGTCCGGCATTGGAAGAAATGTACGACCGTTACGTCAAACTCGTTTATTCTTTCGCGATTAAGGCGACCCGAAGCGAACAGGTTTCCCGCGAAATTGTCCAGCTGGTTTTCACCCGATTGTGGACGACGACGAAGGGGTATGATCCTGACAAAGGACATTTTGTCAATTGGTTGATCACCGTAACCAGGAATATTACGATCGATCATTTGCGCAAAGAACGGAAGCAGCCGCAGGTGGTACCCTTTGAGACAGAAAAGATGGAGCTCCTTACAGATTCACTGGAAAGAACCCCCGAAGCGTTGGTTTCGATGAAGATGACTAGGGAAGAAATTCGTGAAGCTTCCAAGCTGCTCTCGGCCAGCCAGAGCCGCTTAATTGAGTATGTCTATTGGCAGGGTTATACTCTTAGTGAAGTCGCTCATTTAGAAAATGAACCCTTAGGCACTATCAAGAGCAGGTTACACCAATCATTGAAGCTCCTGCGTAAAAGCATGCAGGTACAAAGGGAGGGATGACTCGTGCGAAACCTAGAAGAGAATTATTGTGATTTCCTGCTCCTTTATGTAGCGGGAGACGGTACGGATACTGAACGCATGAAATTTGAACGTCATCTGTCCACATGTTCTTCCTGCATGGCAGAGCTGCAAGAAACAGCCGAGGTTTGGAATGCGATTCCTCTTCTGATTGAGGAAACGGATGCTCCTCGTGATTTGAAAGCAGAGGTGCTGGGCGGTATTTTTGGTAATGATCCTGCGAAAGAAACAGAGGAATCAACAAGAGAATTCCTTCCAGTGAAACAATTTCGATCAAGATGGATTCAACACCGGATTGCTCTTATAGGTTCAGCAGCTGTATTGATTCTTGCGACAGGATACTTGCTGTTCTCAGCCACTGGTCCCGGGGAGAAGAAGCAAATCACAACGGCCGCGGTTTTACCGCCTTCGCAAGTACTGAAAACCTATACATTAAATGCAGTGGATAGTTCGATGCCGACGGCCTCAGGCACTGCTTGGGTTCTTCAGGGAGAGGAAAAGAATCAAGTGGTTGTCCAACTGAAGGGTCTTTCCAAGACGAACGGAAATGAGGCTTATCAGGTCTGGCTAATTCATGACGGCAAGCGTTACAACTGCGGCACTCTTCTGGCCGATGCTGATGGAACCGGGGTTCTGACCTACCTTATTAAGAAAGAGTCAGTTTTTGATGCGATTGGGGTCACTCTTGAGCCGGACGCCAAAGGGACTCAGCCTCGCGGCAAAAAGGTGTTGGGCACTTAATAGGATCCAAGACTGTTTCAGGGTACAATTCCTGTGACTCTGTCCATATTATAATGTCAAAGCTTAATAAACAACTAAGACGCGGCTGCCGGCATCGATCGGCAGCCGCGTTTTACGCTATTCCAGCTAATAGCTTGTCAATATTTATTTATTAATAGCAGATTCATGAAGTGGTATATTTAAAAAAGTGCATGGAAAATCAGGCGACTTGATCTACCGCATGATATGCTCCTTTTGAAAGGAGGGATCGCCGTGGATTGGCCTCAACGTATGAACCATGCTATTGACTATATTGAAGACAATCTATTCTCCGATTTGTAACACCCGATAAGATAAGGGAAAGTGGTATTGCTTGTGAATTTGTAGGAATCGTATGCAAAAACTGCTCCAAGTTCCTTGCTGAAATTGCCTTCGTTCCACCAATCCCCAATCACCGACTGGAGTAAACTGTCAAACTCGCCTGCCATTCTTGCAGCTTCTGCTCTTGAATTTCATCAATCGCTCGAACTGGAACCGCCAAACCCTTGGTTCGGGAATGCAAAAAGTAGATAAGCTCTCGCTTACCATTATCGTCCAATGTATCAGCAAGTCTCTTCAGTTCCTTTAAATCCATGGGTAAATCATCTCCGAACAGTGATATCACCCTATTTATAGAACATTAGTTCGTGTATATCAAATATCAACAACAAAGTTTAACATAGCCAAACATAAAAAATGGTTTTGGAGGCTTTGGGTTTATCGACCCTGATGGTCATTCGTTAAGTGCCTGTAATGAAATTCAAAGAGGACAAGTATAACTTTCTTACAGCAAAAAAAGCCCTCCATTTCGAGGAATTCAGGCTGTCGAGAAGCCCTATCGCACTGAAAAAATGAGAAAGGTGAAAGGTGGGGTATCCCCTGCAGTAGCGTTAGCGTTCGCCTTTGTTCTCGGGAAATTCCTGCTAAAAAGCGAATATAATCAAAGTTTTCCGAAAACAACAGCGACTGGAAGGGGATACACCACCGGGGCACCGAAGCAATTTTTCAGATTTTCAGGTTTCTCTACAAACTCAAGCCCTCCATCCAGAGGGCTTTTTGGTTAGCGAATACGAGGAAACGTAATCAAGCTGCCTTTTGGTGCTTATCTAGAACAACCCGATCAAGAATGGATTATATACCATTGATCGCCTCACGCTTCTGGGTGTTGCTGACTAATTAATGCCTGCATTTTATCTAAAAGCTGAGGAGCAAGATCCAAAATTTTACTATAAATATTGGAGCTGTTTTCGAGAGAAATCGTTTGAACCCCTGCATGTCCAATAATCAAAAAAGCCAGCGGTGTTACGGATACTCCACCTCCTGTACCACCGCCAAATGGCATTTCAGTCTTGGTATAATCATGGCCGTGCTGGCCAATTCACTGCCGCCCGAAGCAAATCCGAAGCTTGTCGATCGATTGTCCGATGCGAAGGTTTCCTTTAATCGAATTATTCCAAGGCAAATGTCTCCTATCTTGAATTTCTTATTAAGCTGGATGCTCCCGTTTCTCATTTTCCTCTTAATCGGACAGTGGCTGATGAAGAAGATGACTTCACGGCTGCCTGGCGGAGGGAACCCACGATCTTTCGGAAAGAGTAACGCCAAGGTCTATGTCGAAACACAAACTGGGGTTACTTTCGCTAACGTTGCGGGACAGGATGAGGCTAAGGAAGCGCTGCAGGAAATCGTCGATTTTTTGCATAACTCAAAGAAATATACGGAGATCGGTGCTAATATTCCCAAAGGTGCTTTGCTGGTAGGTCCCCGAGGGACAGGGAAGACTCTGCTGGCGAAAGCGGTGGCTGGGGAGTCGAAGGTACCTTTCTTCTCCATCTCCGGTTCCGAGTTTGTGGAAATGTACATCGGTATGGGCGCAGCCCGCTTGAGGGATTTATTCACACAAGCACAGGAAAAAGCCCCCTGCATCGTCTTTATCGATGAGATTGACGCCATTGGTAAAAGCCGCAATTCCGGCATTGCAGGAGGAAATGATGAGAGGGAACAGACACTTAACCAACTGCTGACCGAAATGGACGGTTTTGATGCGGATAAGGGAGTCGTTATTCTGGCTGCGAGCAACCGTCCGGAGACGCTGGACAAGGCGCTGCTTCGCCCTGGCAGATTCGACCGAAGAGTACCGGTGGAGCTTCCGGATTTGGCAGGCAGAGAGGCTATCTTGAAGGTACATGCCAAGAAGGTGAAGCTGGCGGATCACATCGATTTTCATGTTATTGCCAGAGCCACCTCCGGTGCATCCAGAGCAGACCTAGCTAACATTGTCAATGAGGCGGCATTGCGGGCCGTCAAATTAGGACGGACTGAGGTTATGCAGAACGATCTGGAGGAATGCGTAGAGATTGTTATCGCTGGTTATCAGCGGAAAAATGTTCTCATTTCCATGAAGGATAAGATGACCATTGCTTATCATGAAGTGGGGCATGCTCTGGTAGCAGCTAAGCAAAGTCATTCTGCACCCGTACACAAGATCACCATCATTCCAAGAACCTCGGGCGCTCTCGGTTACACGATGCAGGTGGACGAGCAGGAGACTATCTTAATGTCCAAAAAGCAAGCTTTGGACAAAATCACGACCTACATGGGGGGACGTGCTGCGGAAGAAATCATCTTCCAACGGATCACATCGGGTGCTTCGAATGATATAGAGCACGCCACGAAAATTGCTAGATCGATGGTTACCCGGTTCGGCATGAGTGAGGCGGTCGATATGATGGCGCTGGAAACGGTAAATAATCCTTATCTAGGCGGAGATACCTCGCTATTGGTATCAGCAGATACAGCATCCAAGAACGCTTTACGGATCTTGGAGGACAATAAAGAGAAGTTACATGAAATCACAAAGGAAACTATTTCAGGTGAAGAATTCATGGGAATTTTGCATCGCGAGCAGAGTAACAGAGGTGCTTCCGAGTGAGCTTCTCTTCATTGTAAAGAATTTGCATGGCCCGTTTCATCAAAAATGAATGAAGAGAAACTGAAGGTTAAGAAGGAGCAGACTAGAGCTACTCCTTCCCCGAAGGATCGTACGCCACATGGTCTCCTCCGCGCCTATGTCGCCACCGGATTGGCTGCGACTGAAGCCGGTGCTGGATTATGTGGAGGCCCATTACTTCGAGCCGATTCGCATTCAGAATGTGCTCACTCTTGTCCATTTGGAGTACCACTACTTTATCAAATATTTCCAGAAGCATATTCGTATGTCCTTTGTCGATTATTTGCACGTGAGGCGGATTAAAGCATCCGAGCGCTTGATGCTGACCAAGTCGCTTAGCATTGCGGACATTGGCGTTCAATCTGGTTTTCCGAACGTCACCCAATTCATCCGCATTTTCAAACGGTACAACGGGTGCACGCCGTCCGAGTTTCGCAAAAAGCGGCTGCCGGTACATGAGCCAGATCTTGTCGATTAGCTTAACGGTAGGAAAATAAAGAAAAACCGGATACAGCTAGTAGCTTATAAACTTAATAACTAATAAATGAAGCAATGAAGGAGGCATGAGCAACTAATGGATCCGAGCTTGAAACATAAAATGGAACGAATTATTGGAAGAATTACTGAGGTAACCATATTGGATGAACAAGGATGTGGCAGCTTTTTCCTTACCTTTAACAAGAAGAGTCGTACAATTGATCAATGAAGAGATTGTAAAAAAGCTAATGTACGTGCAAACAATAAGAAAGTAACACCACCTAAATTACGCCATACTTGTGCTACCATATTATACAATGATGGAGAAGGAGCAGATTTACTAGCTTTAACGGATTTATTAGACAATTGTGTACATGTCGGCTGACAAGAACATAACTACCATTATTAATTACTAATGTAATAACTATTTATTCCATAAGGTTTGTAAATATAAGCGGATAAAGGGGCGAATGTCAACTAAGTTATTAATTCGATAAGGATTTCCCAAGTTTTAAATATAAAATTATTACAAAAATAATTTATAAAATTACATTTTAATAAAAATTCATGAGAGTATAATCCTTTACATGAGATCTCTTTATAAGGTTTTTGCTCAAATTATTTCGTAGGAGGTTATTTTGTTAAAAATTAGTAGGAGAGGGACGGTAAAAATGAAAGCGGTTTTAGAAAACTATAGAGAGAATATCAAAATAAAGAAAAAGAACAGTATTCTACATAGTTTAAAAAGAGATTCACTCTTATATCTACTCTTACTGTTGCCCATGGCGTATATCCTCATATTTCGATATGCACCCATCTATGGCGTGTTGATGGCCTTTCAGGATTATAACATTTTTGAGGGAATTAGCGGCAGTGAGTGGGTTGGGCTTGATGTCTTCAAATTCATTTTCGAACAAAATAGTTTTTATCGTGCGCTTACGAATACGCTTGTGTTGAACCTTCTGGATTTGGTAGCAGGATTCCCTGCACCCATCATCCTGGCCATATTGTTGAATGAAATCCGGTATGTCCGATTTAAAAAAGTGACCCAAACAATTCTATATTTACCGCACTTCTTATCCTGGGTAATTATTGGCGGTATGGTATATCTGCTATTTTCATCAGGTGGGATGGCGAATACGGTCTTATCTAGCATCGGGATTGGTAAAATTGAGTTTCTTTCTCAAAAAACAAATTGGTTGATCATGTATGTAGCTATTGGGATATGGCAAAGCGTTGGATGGGGTACCATTATCTATTTGGCTTCCATCATTGGTATTAATAAGGAGTTATATGAGGCGGCAGATATCGATGGATGCAGCAGGCTTCGTAAAATATGGCACATTACTTTGCCTGGGATTAAGCCTACGATTATTATTTTGCTAATTTTACAAATAGGCAGGATGCTCTCGATCGGGTTTGATAGGCCATTTGTGATGGGGAATTCACTGGTAAGTGAATACTCCGATGTCATCAGTACCTATGTGTATCGGATTGGAATTGGATCTGGCGATTTTTCACAGGCAACAGCCGTTGGACTGTTTCAATCGGTTGTAGGGTTAATCTTTTTAGTAGCAGCCAATTACATTGCCAAAAGAATTGGTGAGCAGGGAATTTGGTAAGGAGTGTGAGTTTGTTGAGTAGAAAAAAAAGAATCAATTTCACGGATATAAGTATTATTTTAGTCATAACCGCTGTATCAATTACTTGTTTAATTCCATTTTTGTATATGATATCGCTTTCTTTTAGCTCGAATGATGCAATTATCTCTCAGAAGGTCACACTTTGGCCGGTAGACTTCACACTTGAAACATATAAAACGATTCTAAGCGATGTTGAAATGATTTATACACTTGGGTACACGATTGTGCTGACCATTGTCTATACACTAGTTTGTATGTTTTTAACTATTTGTGCAGCATATCCACTTACAAAGCAAAGGTTAAAGGGAAGAAGCTTTATTTTAACAGTTTTTATATTCACAATGTATTTTAGTGGAGGTTTAATACCTAGCTATATTCTTGTGAAAAATCTGGATTTGATGAATTCGATGTGGAGCTTAATTTTGCCAGGCGCTATGAGTGTTTTCAATTTAATTATCCTAAAAACCTTTTTTGCATCACTTCCGGAGAGCTTGGAAGAATCGGCTTCGATTGACGGTTGTAATGAATTTGGGATCCTAGTACGAATTGTTCTTCCGTTATCTTTGCCTTCTATAGCAACGCTAAGCCTCTTTTACGCGGTGGACAGATGGAATGGTTTTCAGGATGCGCTTTTTTATATCACAAATAAGAATCTGTATCCGATGCAATTAAAGCTGTACCAAATCATCACTGCGAACCAACAGCTGGATACCCAGCAAGGTGAAGGCAGTGTTGGGGCTTATATTATTCCTGAGTCATTGAAAGCGGCAAGTGTTATGTTTGCAACCGTTCCAATCTTAGTTGTTTACCCGAAACTTCAAAAATATTTTGTGGATGGCGTCATGACGGGGGCAATTAAGGGATAATGGGGCAGATTGAAGGGTGGTGGTTATTGGACCAATTAGGTAGGATTGATATGAATGTTTTCGATTTTTTTGGCACTGCGGAAAAGTCGGATTTTTTGTTGAAAATGATAAAGGAGAGGTCATAAAAATGAAAATTAAAAAAATGTTGGCTTTACTACCGGTTTCGACACTATTAATAAGTGCTTTGGCAGGATGTGGAGGCGAGAGTGATAAAGTAAGCCAATCGTCATCACCAGCATCTTCAACTGCAGCTGCAACACCTTCAGGTCCTCCGGTTACACTAACGGTTGAAGTATTTGACAGGGGCATACAGGGACAGCCAGATCTAAACAATAATACGTGGACCAGGTATATCAATGATAATTTTGGTAAGCAGAACAATGCGATTGTGAAATTTATTACGGTACCTAGATCTCAAGAAATTGACAAGCTCAATGTATTGATGGCAGCAGGGGAGGCACCCGATGTCTCATTTACTTATGACAGCGCAACCGTATCGAGATACGCTAAAGTGAATGGTATTGTTCAATTGAATGATTTATTGGCTAAGCATGGCAAAGAATTAACGAATTATTTGGGGAAGACCGTTCTTTCTTATGGACTGTTTGATGGAAAACAGATGGCAATTCCTGCAAAAAGAACTTCACTGGCATGGAATGGTATGTTTATTAGAAAGGATTGGCTCGATAAATTAGGGATGCCTGTTCCTACGACGAGGGATGAATTATATAATACTTTAGTTGCATTCCGAGATAAAAATCCAGGAGGCGTCAATGGCGTTATCCCTTGGGGATTAGCTGCAACTGGTTTGAATTATAACTATGGAAATTTAGGCGAATCTTTCTGGGGGAAACAGTCTGAGGAAGAATTTGTTACAGCTCCGTTCAGCTGGTTAAGACCTGGAAACAAGGATGCGCTGAAGTTTCTGAACAAGCTCTACAATGAAAAACTAATTAGCCCTGATTTCGCTTTAGACAAAACAGCCAAGCAAGCGGATGCTGATCTAACGAACGGAAAAATCGGATTTTTCAGTGCAAACTGGGATTATCCGTTAAGGCAAAATATCAGTCAGCCATTAAAAGCAAATGTGCCAACCGCAAACTTTATACCAATTGACGTTTTCCAAAATTACGAAGGTAAATATAAGAAAATCGCATATAACGAAAATGGCGTCAATGTCATTATTCCGAAAAGCAGTAAAAATGCAGAGCTAGCTATTAAATACTTAAACTGGATGTCCGATCCGAAAAATTTATTCTTCCTTCAATATGGTCAAGAAGGAATTAACCACAAGATGGTGAATGGGATTCCGCAGGTTATTAATCAAACAGGGGACAATATGCAACCGAGTTATCTAAATCTTGATTATACACTGGTTGTAAATGGTGTGGAGCTTGGCGACCCTCAGAAAAATATTAAAGCTTTAGCTGCATCGGCGCCTGGATTTGAAGATATTGCAGAAAAATCATACAAAATCAATACGACGGATACGTACACCAATTTCTTCTTTGATACGCCAAATGAGTCCAATATTAAGTTTGGCAAAACACTTGGGGATATGAACAAACTAATGACGGATAAACTGATTGTCTGTAAGCCTTCAGAATTTGATGCTTTGTACGATAAGTTGGTTGCAGAATACCTGGCAGCAGGCGGGCAGGCTGTTACGGATGAAAATGTGAAAATCTACAAGGCAATGCAAGTAAATAAGAAGTAATTGGAAGAACAGTTACAATTCATATAAGCCGTTGTCCAATCATCGGCTTATATGAATATCAATCAATGGGCTTATGATGAGAACTCCAACCACCCAAGATGGTCTGTGATTCCAAACGACATCGGCTCCTTCTGGATTACATCTGGCAGTAGTGGCGGATACAGCCTGTAGGAGGTGGTGAATATGTAAATGGCGCCGGAGCTGGCACTACGAATGGCACGTCAGTCATTCAATGGCCAAAGGTAATCGATTTTGACAGCGCTTCCATACGAGCGGGGATTAGAACAAATCTGTGGGACTACACAGGAGCCGACAATCAGCTGGTAAGATTTGTTCCAAAGGGGGGATGGAAGCTTTAAGTTTATCTTTGAGCTTTCTGGCCAGGCATGGGAGTTAAAGTGTTCAACAAGGAAAGTAAATTGTCAGTCAAAAAAGGAGGTTGTCTTATGGGGAAAATCAAAAAATCTAATTTGGTATTGTTTTGCGTTTCAATTGTAATTTGCTTGTTTATATCTTTGCCGGGACTAGCTTATGCTGCTCCGATTCACTCTGGTCCACAATTTGTGGATGGCTATTATGCAGACCCTGATGTACAGATTTATAATGGGACATATTGGGTGTATCCGACTCGTGCGAGTCAAGTTGGTGAGCCCTCTAGCGCTGGCGCAAAATCTATGGACATATTTTCTTCAACAGATATGGTCAACTGGACAAAATACTCAAATGTAATAAGTTCTGCCAATATATCATGGTTACGAGATTCATTGTGGGCACCAAACGGGGCTTACCGCAATGGGAAATACTACATCTATTTTGCTGCTAACGCAATCAATGGCGATGGACAATTAGGCGGAATAGGCGTTGCAGTGGCTGATAATCCACAAGGTCCATATACCGATGCGATTGGCGCCCCCCTTATAAATGTTGTAAGAAATGGCGCAGGTCCAATGGATCAAGATGTATTTTTTGATGATGACGGTCAGGCTTATATGTATTATGGCAGTTGGGGCGAGTGTAATGTTGTAAAGCTTAACGCTGACATGAAGTCTCTAGGAACATGGTCTGACGGAACCGTCTATAAGAAAGTTACTCCCACTAAAACTGGCGATAATGATTATTTTGAAGCGCCTAAAGTGTTCAAGAGGAACGGGATATACTATATGACTTATGCTGCCGGTGTATGGGCAGATTCATCTTATAAGGTAATGTATGCAACTTCGAGCTCTGTAACAGGACCATTTGTACCACAAGGTATTATGCTGCATACGGATACTACAACAGCAGATGGACCTGGTCATAATGGTATTGTTCAATCACCTACAACAAATGATTGGTACATTTTTTACCATAAACGTTATCTAAGTAGTCCACAACGCGTACTGGCATTTGATAAATTTGAGTTTAATGCAGATAATACGATTAAACCAGTCGAAATGGCAGTGGAAGATAACTTTGATGACAGTAATGATACAGGGTGGACAAAATATGGCGGTACATGGACAGTATCAGGCGGTCAGTATATTGTAGCATCAAATCCGGGTGCCAAGGCTCTTCTGGACACCAATTTCTCAGATATGATTTATGAAGCTGATGTGACACCAGGTTCAACCGGCAATGCGGGTCTGGTATTTAGGGTATCAAATCCTGGAACAGGTACGGATGCTTACCAAGGTTACTATGCTGGACTCGATGTTCCCAATCAGAAGGTTTTAATTGGGAAGGCAAACAACAACTGGACATCGCTTGCCGCTGCTTCTATGAGCTTAACGGCTAATACAAAGTATCATGTTAAAATTTTTGCACAAGGTGAATCCATTAAGGTTTATGTTGGTGATATGACTACACCTAAGATTAGTGTGACGGATTCAACTCGTATTGGGGGTAGTATAGGAGTTAGGACATATGATTCAGATGCAAAATTTGATAATATTTCAGTTCAAAGCAGTCGATATGAAACAGAAAATTTAAATGTAAGCGCAACCTCGGGCGTCAAACACGCCATGTTCGGAGATGGATCCGGTCGGGACCTCAATCTGAGTGGTGGATTTGGAACTGCGCTGGAAGCCAATGCAGTCAATGACTATGTGACATACACTGTGAATGTGCCTGAGGCACGCAGCTATAGTGTAAGGGTCGGTGTGAAAAAGGGACCCAACAGGGGGCAGTTCCAGATGTCAGTAAACGATGTAAATCATGGATTGGTTCAGGATTTATATTCAACTGCATTTAACTATGTGGAACTGAATGTGGCAAATATAACCTTCAGCTCGGCAGGCAATAAATCCTTCAAGTTTAATGTTGCAGGTAAAAATGGTTCAAGCTCAGCCTACCATCTGTCACTTGATTATATTAAACTAGTACCAAACTGATGCAAGTATGTCTATAAGCAACCTCTCTTCTATACCTGCCTGCATTGTGTTGTTTACGCAACCAGGAGTTAAGCTTTACACCTAGGCCCTAGCCTAGGTTTTTTTGCTTTGATGGGATTGTTTATATGTGTGGGTACATAGCAAGAACCCTAAGTGCCAACTTAAGAGTATTTGCTCCTGAATATTTCCTATCTAGAAGGGTCAAATGATATAGCCGAGTATGTACTTTCATAATTGCATAGTTTACAATTACCATTTATCAATATAGGTTTTGAACAATCTTAATAATTACTTGAGTGTCTAACGCTGATAAAAACATAAATAATTACAAAATTAATTTATAAAAATACATTTTATTAATCATAATTTAGAGTACTATTATTTACATGAAAAATCTTAATAAAAATTGTCGATTATTATTTGATTGCGCTCTCGCTGACAGATAGAGCTATGGAAATAACGGTGTTATCTCTAGAGGTCCTATCACCGATTATCTAGCCGTCATTGGGAAAGTATTAAAATTTTGCAAAGATCAACAATCATGGAGGTACTTATGTATAGTGTAATTATTGTAGATGATGAACCTTGGGCGATAAAAGGAATAAGGAATGCCTTTAACTGGCATCAATACGGGTTCGAAATCATAGGTCAATTTACAAGTGCCCATAAGGCAATTGAGTTCATATCCGAGGAATCTCCTGATCTAGTCTTTACAGATATTAAAATGCCTGATATTTCCGGTCTTGACCTTATGAGGATGACGAAAGACATGGGATTGGACGTTGACTTCGTTGTTGTAAGCGGTTTCGCTGAGTTTACTTATGCGCAAGAGGCCATAAGATATGGTGCGCTGGATTATTGTCTTAAGCCCTTAGATATTGAGATGGTAGATCCCTTAATTGAAAAGCTGGCCTTGCATTTCTCCAAGAAGCGAAGCATTCGAAATAACCTTATTTTAGAGGCGCTTACCGCACCTGATAAAAGTGATTTAAAAAGTTTGACACCATTTTTTGATAGTACATCGGACGATTATTTGCGTGTCGTTATCGTGTATTCCGATAGCGAGAAAATGGATGGTCAAGCCATTAAGTTTGGCGATATAGGGCATATCTTCGAAGTTGAATTTGGCTCAAGAAAGACACTGTACATTCTCAAAAGTGATAAGAAATCAGAGTTGGATGTTCAATTAGATGCTGCAATATTCACAGGTTCTAATATAAAATCAATAGGAATTAGCTCCATTTCTACGAATATCGATCAAATGGCCAAGCTAATCAAGGAATCCGATCTTGCAGCTTCACAAACATTTTTGAATGAAGAAAAAGGGATATTTGAATATGAGCCAAAGCTCAGTTTGGTTAATTCGTTTATAGATGGCATTGCTTCTAGTGTGATAGAGAAAAAGTTTGAAGACATGAATGACATCATTCAGAAAATGAAATATTTCTTCTCATTTCATCATTTAGGTATGGGAGAAGTCGTTTATTTATGGAATCAAGTGGTCAGCAGCTTGGTTGGTACCTATTACGAAGAGTTGAAGGACATGGAGCTTGATTTCCTCAATTATTCTGAACTGAAAGAGCGATTTGAAAACTTTGAGTCCTTATGCAGCTTTTTAAATGACATTTTCATATACTTAAAGCAACTAAACGACCAGTCCATGCATGAAAACGATAAGAACGCTTATTTTACCCAGATGGTGAAATACATCGACAATCATTATCAGGACGAGTTATATCTGAAAGATTTATCTGTCAAATTTCTGATCAACCAAGTGTACTGCTGCCAACTGTTCAAAAAAGTTTTGGGCAAAACCTTTTCGGGATATGTAACCGATTTGAGAATCAAAAAAGCTTGTGAGCTATTGAAAAGTACAGAGTTGTCCATTGAAGAAATTGCAACCAAAGTAGGTTATTTTGACTATTATTATTTCAATAAAGTGTTTAAGAAACATTGTGGGATAACGCCTACGAAATTCAGAAAAAGTTGACTGGAGTGGGGAAATTTGCAGATTAGTAGACTAAAACTTAAACATCAGATCTTACTGATCTTTTTATTTTCGGTTTTCATATTTACCATCATGGAATTCTATTCCTACTATAGCTTTTATAATTTAACCCAAAAGAGAGCTGTAAATTATGGGAATACGATCATAGAACAAACTCGCCAAAAGATCGATTCCGTTTTTAACGATATTAAAGTCAGTACAAACATAGCTGTTGATAATAAATGGGTACAGGAATTTACCATTGCAGATGATGATTATAAAAGGGGGTTTGAAATTGGCACTTATGTTATTGACCTCATTGAATATATGAGGTTCTTTAATTCTTATTTAAATGGCATTGTGATTACTGATAATCAAGGGCGAAGAATTTCCAGTTTAGCGACTGCCAACGGTGATATTACGTTTTCAAATCAGTATATTAATTTTATTAATTCATTTAAAAATGAGAGTGAGACAGTTGTTAAAGGGAAATTTACAAACTTATTAAAGGACGAAAAAACAGGAAATGAATATTTCTTTTATATAGCACCCATTATTGAGGCGATTGGCGGGGTTCAATTTTCTAAAAAGACAGGCTATTGTTCAGTAATCGTGAATATGGAAAAGATACAAGATCTTGTGGAAAACACAGAATTTACGCCTAACTCAGCTTTGTATATCCTTAACAGCCGAAATGAGGTCATTGCGTCAAATAATGCAAAATGGCATGGCAATTTATTCAAGGAAATTCTTTCGATAGATAGTCAAAGTTTAACTAATGGGGTAAAAACCAAAATCAATGGGGAAGATGTCATCGTACAGGCAAAAGGCTTGAGGCAGGCGGATGGGTGGCGGATCGTAAGTATGATACCGGTGCATGAGCTGACAACAGACATGAATGCGATTAAGAATATTAGCATTATTGCAGGAATTGGTATCATTTTAAGTATAATGATTCTGGGGTACTTTTTCTTAAACAATCTGACTCGACCTGTGATGGGGCTTGTCTCAGATATGAAAAAAATTGGCAATCGCGACAGGGGCTTTCGGGTGAAGGTACGTTCAACCAATGAAGTTGGCGTTCTGGCCTATGATATTAATAACATGATTGACAAAATGGAAGAGATGACGAGTAATGTTTTTAATACCCAGGCAAGATTATATGAGGCGGAATTGAGCAAAAAACAGGCGGAGTTTTCTGCCTTACAAAGTCAAATCAACCCGCATTTCCTTTATAATACTTTAAATTGCATTAGTAGTATCGGTTTAGAATACGGCAGTAAGGAAATAGCGCAGATTACTTCAAGTATGTCAAAGATTTTTCGATATAGTATTGAAAAAAGCGAACTCGTTTTAATAAGCGAAGAAATTCAATGTATTAAGGCCTATCTCAATATTATTTCCATTCGATATGAAAACAAGTTCTCTTTGGAAGTTAAGGTTGATGACAAGCTATTAGGTATGAGAACACCTAAAATGATCTTGCAGCCCATTGTGGAAAATTCCGTCTACCATGGACTCGAAAGTATGGACGCAGGAGGACAACTTTGTGTAAGCGGCAATGTTGACGAGAATGGAGATATATGTTTTCAAGTAGCGGATACGGGGAAAGGGATAGGTCAAGATGAACTGGAACGCATGAAAGCGAAACTGCAAATGGAATATTCGGAGAGAGTGAAAAACAGTTTAGAAGGGAAAAATATAGGGCTTTCCAATATTAATAATAGGATAAAGTTACTGTTTGGAGAGGGTTACGGGGTAGAGATAGAGAGTCAACTTGGTAATGGAACGACAGTGATTGTTAAGATTCCATCTATATGAATTGAACTATTTTTCCCAAGGCGAGGCTAAGGAATCGTGGAACAAATCCGCAACAGAAATATTGGATCTTTGTGATGAGCTTGGACTACTTGTGTATGAAGAACCGTATGATAAATGGACCGGCGGTTCATACAGAAGTTATTTTGAGACGGATTGCAAGCAGACTTATAATCTATGGTTAAGAGTTATCGTAATCATCCGTGCATTATTATGTGGGGTGTAGGAAACGAAGTTGAAAACCAAGGGCAGGATTCCATGCTCAAGATTTTAAAAATGCTGAAAGAGCATCTGGTCACCCTCAATGTAAAAAGCTTAAACCTTCAAAGTGGTTAATCCAATGTAGTGAATCACTTATACAGTTTGTTGAGATTTGTTTCGATGCCTGCTGAAGTACATACATTAATCGGTGAATATCAAATTAAGATTACCGAAATGGAATTTGGACCTGAATCATCAGAAGAAATTCACGAAGAGATCAAGGCGCTCATTACCGAAGCTTATGCTGCTAGATCATGGACAGGCTATTTTGAGTCTGTGTTCGAGTGAACCTTACGATAGAAACTAAATGCACATGTATCGCGGATGTGTTAGTGGAAAGGTAAAATAACACAAACAGAACCCGCCACAGATAGGCGGGTTCTGTTGCGTAAAAATCTTTTAACACGCCCGAATCCGCACAGCGGCCTGTGGCATGCAATCGGTAATACACATTTCTACACCACCACAGTTGTTAATCGTCCAGTGTACGGTACACCCTGTTCCCTCAACTTCATAGAGCACGCCTTCTGCCATGTTGACCAAGATGTTGAAGGCTTGTTCAGCTTCACTGGCATAGTGAAATTCCGCCTGATACGCCGTATAGCTTTCGTTAAAAGACTGCTGCAGCATCCAAACATTAAAACCAGTGGAAACTTTGCCAAGTTGGTAATAAGCAGCAAACCAATTGATGACCGGAGCCGACAAACCGCCAAAATGATGCCATCCTGCGCCTCGACCTGTTTGCACGATAAAGTGCTCATAACAGTTGTAGGTGGCCTCGGTCTCACGCTTCCATAAGTCTAAAGCGGTTTCCGCGATGCGGAAAGCAAGATCGGAGTAACCCAAATCGAGCATGGTTTTCCAGAAAAACCATTGATGTGGCATCCAAACCGCACCGTTCCAATAGCCATCCGCCCGATAATAAGGCGCGCTTTGGTCAACGGTGGACAGGCCGATTGGCGTCCATAAATGTTTTTCGTCAAACAGCACGGTAATTAGGCGATCCGCACGCGATTTGGTACAGATGCCGGCTACTAGCGGGTAAAGCCCATCCATCCCCATGTTGTAATTGGCCCCGGAGCTGTGCCGTAGAGGGCCTTCTGGCTCACCCTGCTCGCTATGCACTACATAGCCGTAATAACCGGCTTCTTCATCCCACGCATGCTTCTCTAAAGCATGACTCCATCGTTCTATATCCTGCTCGTATTCCCTAATGTCTTCCTGCCAATTCTCCGACATTGCGGCAGCCATTTTCAGGATTTTAGCAATACGAATGGCCTGGCTCGTTGTCACAATAGGGGCAACTGTTGCTTCGAGCGTTTGCGCATGTACATATTTTTGCGGCGGATAGTCGTCCCACCCACCGGAATTATAGAAGTAATCCCATGTCTTAAGTAGTCCGGAGCGCAGTATGCCAGTAGTAGACCCGCTAATTTTCCCGGCTAGGAACAAGTAATATTGACGTAATCGCGGATAAAAATGATTCAAGAAGGCGAGAGACTGCCCTTGGTTCCAAAGCTCAAGAAAAACATAATGCTGCACGGGCACCGGGCTGCCATGATGAATGAAGGCAGCCTGGCGGTCTCCAGGTTCTGTCATATACGCGTTCAAGCAATCTATTGAACGCCCTGCATCCAAATCGGAGAACCCGAGTGCGATAAACCCTGAATCCCATGTATATAGGGAATCCCACCAGCGCCCTGGCGTACTGTGGCGAATATACTTGCGTTTGGTGTAGACAGGGAAGACTGTATTGGTTAGTAGCGTAGCTCGCATAAGCTGCTGGCTAAACGCATAGGTGCCACCGGTAGCATAGGAGGGAGGCGGAATTAACTTTGCACGTTCAGATTTATAAATAGCTTCGCATTTGTCGTAATCTAGCGAAACCGCTGTTAGGGAGGCAAGCACTTCTTCGTACGTCCCAGAGCAGACCATGCCATGAAGGATCTTCGATGAAGCTGGTACGACATGAATGGGACGCATGAACACATTAGTAAAGTGACCCTTTCCATTACCCTGCAAGACGGTATCAACATGATTATGCACCGTATGACGGGCATACCGATCCAGTTCGTCGTTTTTGTATTGTCGTATCTCTACATTGGGGTAGTTCCACAAAAGGCCGTAATGATACGGGCAATCTTTATATCGGAGGATCATGCTGCCAGGAACAGGCCCTTCCAGTAATTCAGGCTCGATGTGCCAGGGCCGGTCGACAAAGAAAACCTCCTCGATAGCGTTATGCTCGAGTAGGGTAAATCCGTCCAGCACCAAGGGGCCAGAACCGCAAGCATATAAGGAGAGCGTGAAGTCTCCTGCTGCAAGCGTTCCGATCGGTAGACGGGCAACCCTGAGGGAGTTGGAAGTCTCTACATCGAATCGGTATGTCTGATGTCCAATTTGAAGCTCAAGCTCCCCGCTTTTCTCCGTTTGGTAACGCAGTAAAAACACGCCGTTTTTTAAAGGCTCTGCGAGGTTTATCTCATAACGCAGCAAGTCCCCTTGGTCGACACCGAAGTTGCATCCTATTGCGGACCCCCCCGTAAAATGCTGGCCTCGAATTTCACCCCTAAGAAAACCGTCATAGACCAAGCCGTCCGACGGTCGTGGGCGTGCGAAATTCAATTCGCTATAATCTAGCGCATCAACCCACACAGCGCCCTCGGGCATCTGCGCATCTGCACATACCTGTACGTCGCCGTGCCCGAGAAGGCGAGGCGGCTGAAGCGAAGCCATCCAGTGCAGTACCAAGTTTTGCGGATGCTCGGATTGGTTCATGAAGGATACTCGAATTAGACGGCACTGATCGGAGATACGGCTGAAGGAAATGTCAGTATAGACTCGATCTTTCCATTCAAGCTCATGGCGGTGGGAGAAGAAGCTGTAATCCGCCGTTGCCTCCCATGGATGATAGCCAGATTCCCACAGCACATTGGGAATATCCATTTTTCTCCTGTAGAAGCCAGGCATTAAACTAAGATCAAAACGCAAACCTCGCGCTTGATCGCTGATATGAGAGATACCCATGTATTGTTTGGTAAAAGGTCCCCAAGCAGGCAGTCTAAGATCATGGTCATCGGGGAGTGTCTCGATCTCATGCATTGTCTATCGCTCCTTCGAAATGTAGTCTCTCTTTATTTTAAAAGAGTACATACCAAAATGCCTCTTGATATAAGCTTCAATTATCTTGAAAACGGACATTCATGATATGATGGGAATAACAATTAAATGCAGGAGGATCCCCGTGCCAGTGAATCTGACAACTTACGATAAAGAACATGTGGATTATGAAGATCCAAATTTCCGGATTAAAATATGGACCATACATTATCCTAGCCAACCATCCGATCAATATGGGCCCTGGCACTATCATGAAGAGGTGGAGTTGATCGCTGTGCTGCAAGGTACCCTGACGATGGAAACAACACATATTAGCTATAATCTGCAAGCTGGTAATGTGGTGATGTTGGGCTCCAATGAACTGCACAGATCCCATAAACATGGACATGACGATCTGCTGTATATCGTCTGCCATGTTGATATGGCAGCTTTTATGGATCCATCCTTGCTTCCGTATCTCGCCGCATTTACCGGCCGCTCGGCCAATTTAACACAGTTTAATGAAACGCTGCGTAAATATCCGACAAGCATACAGGTCATTCACCAACTTATCCATCAGATGCTGCTGGATATGACGATACAACAGCGGGGCTACGAGCTCTCAATAAATGCTAGCTTGAAAAAGCTCATGTACACGTTAATTCAGATTGATGATGCCCACATCATAAAACCGATGGATCCACAGCTAGCGGAGAAATTGCGTCCTGCACTTGTCTATATCGAACAACAGTTGGATATTTCTTTCCAAATTGCGGATGTAAGCAACAAGCTGAACTATAATAGCAGCTATTTTGCCAAGCTGTTCAAAAAAGGAATGGGCATGACGTTTACGTCCTACGTCCAGATGCGCCGAATGAAACGAGCAGAGCAGCTCTTGCTAACAGAGGCGTGGTCTGTAACTGAAATTAGCGGCAAAGTAGGGTTTACCAGTCCAGCCCAGTTTTATCAATTATTTAAAAGGCATTTCGGCTGCTCGCCGAGGCAGTTTGTTGAGAAACGAACCCACCCTAAACTTTAAAGGGCCTCATCCGAAGAACTTAAACTCGCTGACGTTTTCGATATTCGGACGGGGTTAGCGATAATTATTTAGAAGCATTTGATTACGATAAGAAGAACTATAAAGAATATGATCGGAAAGAACATTGTTAGATAAATCAGAGAAGCATGGTACCTCACCTAACACCATATTCACGCTGCGGACCCTGGCGGGTCCTTGATCTGCCCGAGGTTTTTCAAGGAGCCTAGTCAGGCAGATAAAGCCTCTCGGGCTCGTGAATACAAGAAGTACCATGGATCTGATAAAGAAATAAAAACTATTAAATCTAGGAAGAGGGTTATTACTATGAAGTTACAAGAATTATTTAAAGAAAAGCCAACTAAACTATGGAACGAAAGAATGATTGAATTTGGTGATGATCTATTCACACCAGAGCGATTAGATTTTTGTGATAAGGTAATTGATAATTACTTAAATCAATTGATCTCAATACAGGAAAGTGAAGATCAGGAGAAGATAATGAAATTAGTTGAAGAGATAGTAGTAGCTTTTAATGAGTTGAATGAGGAGAATGATTATTTTATCGAGACAATGGAACGAGAAGAATTAGCGGAATTCATAGAAAAAGCAGCAATTCTAGCTGGATTAGAAGTAGAAGAAGGTCAAGACATAACAGAAGAATGGAGAGAATGGTAAGAGCAATTTATAGAGATGTCAGGATGTCATGGCACTTCATATAACACCGAAATCACACTTCGGTCCATTCGGAAAAGTTCATTACGCTCCCTCGAAATGATTTAGTTTCCTCACTAAGACTCATGTATTCGCAGGATATCACCCTTAGTAAATGCGAGCAAAAAGAGCATACGTAGGAGCCGATAGCTGAGGATCGTAGAAATCGCATGTGGGAACAAAGGTGTGGTGTCAAACACCCATATCATTCCATATTATGCACGTCTCCACGTAGCCCTAGTGATTCTCGCTCCCATGTCTCAACGGGTCTAAGCCCTTTCATTCCTTCGTCACATCTAACTAAGGGGGGGAGGTCGGTCTTTCTAACGGAACGGGTCCGAGCCCTTTTGCGTAACGTCTCCCGATACTCCGTGCTTCTTATCATCCTGCGAATGCATGAGCCGGTGAGGATAGATTATTGTTAGGCTGCTTGCGGGAAGACCTTGGCCGAGTCGTAAACTTCGCCGCTCTTGGCTAGTCCAACAAGCATGCGGGCGACTTTACCACACAGTTTCATGATGGACTTCATCCTCTTTAACTTCTTTCCTTCAACATTATGGTGGTGCAAAGCCCTAACATCCGGATTAGTCATAACCATACACATTGTCATGAGATAGAGAAAATGACGCAGGCGAGGACATCCCCGTTTGCTGAGCGCCATTGTTCCACGCCACTTCCCAGAACTGGCCTCAGCTAGATTCAATCCAGCATGGCGAAGCAACGCATTTCCGTGCGTATATCCACTTAGATCACCAGCTTCACCAAGTATACCAGCAAGACTCGTGGCGTTAACGCCGCGTATTTCAAGCAGCCTCTGAGCATAAGGAATACGTTCAAGAATGAGATGGACCTCATGCTCAATCTGCTCAAGCCGGCTCTGGGCCAGGTCATATTCTTGGAGCAATTGCCATAAGTGAAGCTTGTAAACGTGAAGCGCCTGTGTAGTACCAACACTCGATTTTGCTAGTGAAATGAGCAAATTAGCGCGCTTAATGCCAGAATGACGCTTCACAAATTGCTTCCAACCCTCGAGGATCTGCCCCGTGTTTAATTGACTAATTTCTCTTGGTAAAGGGAAGAGCCGTAATGTTGCGATTGCACTGGTGCATGTAAGGATTTTAAAGACCTGACGCAACTCAGGGAATACAATGTCTACCCAGCGATGAATCTGATTCACGGCACTATTGAGGCGTTTGGTGACCGTTTCACGGTTCGCCATGAGAATACGTAGTTCGTCATAAGTCTCTGAATGAAAACGAACTGGAGAGTAATACCCGTTTTTGATCATATCTGCAATGACAAGCGCGTCTTTACGATCACTTTTGGAAGGTGTATTATCTCGGTTTTCTTTGTTCTTTTTAACAAGATGAGGATTAACCAGAACAGCTTCAATACCTTGGTCAACAAGCCAGCGTGCAAGGCTGAACCAGTAGTGACCGGTTGGTTCCATGCCAACCATGACGGCTCAGATTGTAGGTTTTGAGGAGATCTTGGATCCAGCGCTCGAATAGCCTGAACCCCTCACGATGATTACCGAACTCGAGGGGAGTTCCCAGAGCTATCCCTCGAAAGCTGACAGCGCGTGCGACATGGGCTTCTTGGGCCATGTCTACACCAACGACCAGATGATGAACGGTAATGTTTTCTATGAGTTGATTTTGTTTGTCCTGTGCCTTAAACTTCATGATAGAGCGACCTCCTAGATGGGCTTTTTGAGGCTTTTGACCTCGTGCGTAACCCCATCGTAACGAGGCGCTCGTTTTTGTTCAAACACCAAATTTTTCGTTTTACAGGAATTCTAACGGGAAACGATAACATAATAATCAAGGAGCAGTTCACAACAGCCGATTATTGAAGATACCGTATATCTGCATCGCTATCAACATACCTATGCGTTCCAACTCCTTGATAACGGTGCCCCTCTAAATTTCACCCAAGTATGCTAGGTCAATCAACCACGCAATTCTACGTACAGCTCCGCAACGAGCGCCGTAGAGAACTTTATCGACGATTTTTTTACCACTTATTAGAGGCGAAATCCCCTTTAAAATTCCGCCTCTATTCAACTATTCTAGGGTATCTGGAACGATTTTGAGCCTATTTCAGTCTGACTTTCTATCGTATAGCGAATTTAAGCCCCGCCAATTAGCCGGTAGTTAACCCCCTCAAGGATTGGGAACCGGAACGCGCCGGTGATCGGCATGAAATCGAAGTCGGTCCTCAAGCCGGACCCAGCCTCAATAACTTCAAGCGTCTCTGGATTCCAGCCTTTATTGTCATTCCTAATCAGGGAGGTTCGTTCGCCGTCGGGATAGTGAAAAAGATAGACAGACCCGTTCCCAGCTACCGGATATACCTCTGCATAGAGCCGTTCGTCCGATAAGTCTCGGACGACGAGCACGCCCTTCCCCCCGATCCACACCGGAAGCTTATCCAGCGGCAGAGCGTATCCGGGCAGCACGACAGGACCTTCGTACACTTGCCCAGTCTCATAATCGATCCAGGTGCCACTGGGCAAATACACATCCCGCGACGTAACCTCAGCATAATCGCTCCCGTAAGCCGGTGTTGCCAATAGGGAAGGGCCGAGCATCCATTCGTATTGCTTCGTCCTTTTATTAGCCAAGGCATACGTATCCCTTTCCTGTGGGTAGGCAATTGGCAGAGGCGTCATCGTGTGCGGGTAGCCGGTGGCATAGCTCTCTTGCGCTGCGCTGTACAAATAAGGCACCAAAGAGGAATGGAAGTCAGACGCCTTCTTCACCACTGCTTCATAGGCCTCATCGTTCAGATTCCAAGGACCAAGCCCTACGGACATCGCCGGGAATACGGCTGCGAACATCGCATTCCGGACAAAATACAGCTTCTGATCCTCCGTCAGCGGAGCGTTCATGTATTTGCCTGCCACAATATCCGGATAGACGTTCGGGGCTCCGCTCGCTGCGTAATTCAAGCCGTTCAGGGCCGGACGGTCCTGATCGAAGCCGTACATCGTGTCCTCCAGGCGCAGAATGTCGCCGGGCACGGAATAAGCGCTGTTGCGAACCATTGTGAGATAGCCGGCCCCCATCTTTTTCACATTCGTTCCGTTGCACTTGGCATCGTTGCGAAGGACGAGCCCGTCCTTCAGCATTGTATCCTCTTTGAAGCCGTCCGCCTCCCACAATCCGGCCAGAGCCAAGTACCATGCCACCGCCTCAGGCTTGCGGACGTCGAGCAGATAGACCGCGCCTTTAGGAAATACAACCCGGAAGGTCAACGGCTTCCCTTCGGCATCGGAGACGAAATAGCCTCGTTCCAAGCCTTCCAGCACATAAGGGCCGTCATGCTCAGGCTCATAATGTCCGCCTTGCTCGCGTAGCGCCTTGAAGCTGATGCGCAGCCCCAGGATGAGCTTCAGTCCATGTGAGCGGAACCACGCCTTCAGCGCCTTCTGGTCCGGGTACCTGGGATTCGGGAGGCCGTCGGTCCGGCCCTCTTGCCGCTGCTCATCCCAGATCCCGAAGCTCGTCGTCGCTCCCTGTTCATTCGCCTTCCGGTCGCCCTTCCAGAAACCCGAGCCGATGACGCTCCAGCGCAGCCGGTAGCCTCGGTCGAGAAAAGCTTGAAGATCGTCCAACACCGATTGCTGGTACGTATTCCATCCCAAAGAGCCGAACGCCTCATACCCAAGCTCGAAGAAGTCGATCTTTGGCTTCGCGTCTGCGTATCCCTCGTGAAGGCGGGCGTGCTTATAATCCCGGTAAATCTCCTGCATCGTGCCGATAAAATAATACAAACCATCCACGTCGCGCACTCCGGCCACACCCAAGGCATTCTCCGTTTCGTGGATTCGGACACGTTTCACACCGTCCTCGAACAGCACCTGCGCGAAGCCGGCTGCCGGGAAGACGGCAAAATTCGAGACGAAGCGCTTGCCGTCGCTAGCATTACAGAAGTTATCGTCAGAAAAGCCGAACAGATCCGCGGTGTCCCCGTAGCCTCCATGGTCGCCAAGACCGAAAACGGGCTGGAGGGGAGCAGTCCTAGCCTCGATGACATACCGGCCTTCGGCCAGCGGAAAGACCTGCAGCTTAACACAGCAAGGGAAGGGCTCTATCCGTACCTCGGCCTGATCGCCGTGACGGTTGCAGATAAGGAGGCACACCTGGGTATCGTCGCTTGATACGTGTGAAGCGATCATCGCGTCATGAAGCCCTTCCCTGTCAGGAGAGGAGAACCGCAGGCCGGAATCTTGGTGTGCAGCTGCGATTATTGATCGTTCAGGACCGTTGAAAGAGAACCGGAAGCCGGTTTTATCGATGTGCATGACATAACTGCTCGTGGTAATGACGAGTTCGTCGGGAGTTTCCTTCAGGGTGAAGCCTGTTACATTAAGCATGATTCTGGGATCCACATCCTTATTGAAATTTATCCTTTGTTTCAATATAGAGGAATTCCTTTCCTTTTAAAATGGACTGTATTAATATATGTTTAATACAATATTTCAATTATCGAGCCGCCTAAGGGAGGGCCTGTCACTCGTGCAATGTTTATGGAATCTGAATCCCCGCATGAGCCAATGCACGTATTGGTTTCAGAAGCAGCAGTTTTCTTATAAAGAAGATATATATGCCGAATGGGTCATATTTGCCGTGGAGGACGGCTCCTTTCACTATGAGATAGGTGATCGGGAAGGCATCGCATCGTTCGGCGACATCGTTATATGCCCGCCTGGCATCCCGTTCTACAGGGATGTCATTACACCGCTGTCGTTCTATTATATTCGATTACAATGGGTCGACGGCGGGGGCAGCCTTGTGCATTCTCATGAATCGATTCCGGTAGGGAAGGTGAAGTTTAAGGATACACGGAGGCTCGCTTCGAATTACTTCCGGATGAAGAGTCTGGCCGGCTCTCCTGATCCTTTCTATTTGAGCTGGATTGCGGTGCACCTGCAAGACATTCTCTATTTGCATTATGCCGAGTCCATTCATTCGGAGCCCAAGGAAGACGTCCGCCGTGATCCCCTCATGGAACGGGCATGCCGTCTGATCGAGCAGAAGGCGTATGAGGCATTCAGTATGAAGGCGCTGTCCGATGAGCTGGGACTAAATCCTGTTCAGTTCACACGCCGGTTCCAAGCTACACAAGGCATGACCCCAACCGATTACCTGACCGGTCTACGGCTGAAAAAGGCATGCACTCTCCTCATTACCGGCGGAGCGACAATTGAAGAGGTGGCACATCAATGCGGCTACGAGAACGGCTATTACTTAAGTCGGCTGTTCTCGAAGAAATTGCAAATGAGCCCTTCGGCGTACCGAAGGACTCATCAGGTGTAAGCTCACGATCATTGGGTGCTGCCCTGGATCATTCTGTTAATCTCTTCATCAAGGCGGGAGAGCGCGGTATTGACATCAATCTTGCCCGTCATGTACTCGGTGAATTTGTCGCGGACCATGCTCTCGGCCTTTGAACGGTACTTGGACGCAACCGGATATTTCACCGGTTTGCTCTTGAAGATGCCCTGCACATTTTTCCCCATCAGCACATCGCGCGACTTACCGAATTCGCTCTTGAACTTGGGATCCTTCAGCGGCGTGACGCGGCCCTTCCGGGCGCTCTCCAGCTGCACCGCATCCGAGACCGCCGTCTGGATAACCTGAAGTGCCTGCTCCTTGTGCTGGCTCGTCTTTGTAATCATCAGCATATTGACACTGGCGTTGCCGTAAATGTTCGGCTTCTCAGGATAGCTCGGATACTGAACCATATCCCAGTTCAAGCCGTTTGCAGCAGCCAGCTCCAGGTCGTTAATGATGCTGAGATCGGTGTACATGGCGAGTGCCTTATCCTTGAGGAAAGAATCCTTCGGGGTCCCCTTTGGCTCGTTCCCGGGGATAGAGTAGAACGACTTCACCATTTCAAATACTTTTTTCCATTGGTCATTATTCATGGTAGCCTTCTCGGTCTTCGGATCGACTACAGCGATGCCAAGCGGCTGGGATACCCAGATGACGCTGTTGCCCGGGTCGAAGCCACGGATCTGCATACCGCCTGAATCCACACCGGTGACCTTTTTGGCGAGCTGCAGCACTTGATCCCAAGTCATACCGTCGTTCGGGTAGGGCACCCCGAATTTATCGAAGATGTCCTTGTTGTAGTAGAGAGCGTGATAATTTAGACTGAGCGGCAGCCCGTAGACTTCGTCATTCGCAGCTCCAATCTTGGAGTCTTCTAGAATGCTGGGGTCGAAGTGCCCTAGGTCAACGTTCATTTGCTTCAATAAGGGTGTCATGTCGTATAAAATGTCGAAGTCCTGATAGGATGCAATTTTACCGTTGTAAGTGAGTACAATGTCCGGAGGTTGGCCGGCTATGATAAGCTCAGGCAGCGTAGTCCCCTTCACCGATTTGATGAACTCTACCGTGATGTTCGGATGATCCTTTTTCAATTGCTCTTGAATCTGTGTCATTAAATCTTCGTCAAGCGTTGTGTCCATGCTGATCTTGATCGTGACCTGTTCCGAGCTGGGAGACGTGGTGCTGGCCATGTTCCCCGGTTTCGGCTTCTCGCTGGAACATCCTGCAATCATGATAGCGCTTACGATAGTGGCGATAAAAAATGATTTACACGGTTTCATAATAAGACCCCTCCGTTACATTTCATTAAGCATACTCTCTATTTCAATGTACACCATCCCAAATTACTTTAAAATGCACAATTTTAGCACTTGCCTTGCACATTGTTTCATGAGGTATAACAGGTTCAGATAATCAACAGGTAGCCAGAATACATCTATGGAAAGGAAGAGTTCGATACTGTGAATCAGGAAGACATAGATTCATTGATGACTGGGTAAATAAAGAAATTCATTTTTAGAACTTTTTCGACGTTCTTTAAGACCTATCGCAGGTCTGTACTATAAAAGTAACGGTTCCGATAGCCGATGGAACCGATCCATCGCTTGTTTTAGTTTGTTTGCACATTGTCAACAAACAGTGCCGAATTAAATATTACATGGAAATGATGTAAACATATTAGAGGGGGGATCATGAAACACATTCTTTTTAGCGCGATAACCCTTATTTTCATCGTTTCAGGAATTTTATTTTCACCATGGGTAACTGTAAGCTTCGCGGAATATCGAGCTGTTAACACGTTTGAGGGACAATGGAAAAATGCATAGGATGGATGTGGTTTCAACTGCAAAGATTGTGGTGTCAAAACCTCAAAAAAGTTTTGTTTGGCCGTAAGGTAGTTATAGAGTATGCATGTGGTTTGTTACATTCTGATTCACCTGAATATCATAAGCGGAAAGAGTTGCTTGTATCTTTTTTAGGGACAGTTCATTGAACTAACGGGTTCGAAAGCGTAATAACTAGGAAGCAGATCGCTGCGCGACAGTTCCTCCCCGTTTTCATTAAAATAACAGGCAGGATAGATTAATATATATTTTCTTTCCCTTCAAATAGTATTGAATTTAGTGGTACTTTAATAGGGGGGAACTTTCCCTAGAAAAATGTGTATAGGAGCTACAAATGTTATCAAAGGAGAAAAATGTTAACGATACAACAAATAAAAGATATTGAAAAATTGCAAAAAGAGTGTGAAATTCATGATCATTTACAACTGAAGCTTAACTGGGAAATGCTTAGAGAACGCGAATCTGATCAGCTAGATTTTTTTCATTATGAAAATGGCGAACTTGTAGCGTTTTTAGGTTTGTATGCATTTGGTTCTACAGTCGAAGTTTGCGGAATGGTGAAACCAAGTGAACGACGAAATGGGCATTTCCATCGATTGTTCCAACAAGGAATGGCAAAAGTCAAACAAACCGGGTACAAGAAAATCTTGTTGAACGCGCCTGCAGGATCAGATGCGGCAAAAGCTTTTTTGAGTAAACAAGGTGCTGAGTATGCATTCTCAGAGCATCAAATGGAGTGGCAAGAAAAGGCACTTGAAGAAACGGACGGTATTTTTCTGAGGCAAGCAACATTAGATGATTACGAAATGCGCGTACGATTATCCGTTACGGCGTTCGGTTTGGACGAAGAAGACGCCAGAGCGAGAGAAAGCAAGATCTTCGCGGATAACACTGATATGCTCATGATTGACGTGAGCGAAGGAACGGTAGGGAAAATTCGAGTGAGCCGAGAAGAGGGGCAAGCGTGGATTTATGGATTTTCCATTTTGCCAGAATATCAAGGCAAAGGAATAGGCAGAAAAGTGTTGCGCCGAATCATTAAAGAGCAAAGATCGGCGGGATATTCGGTACACTTAGAAGTCGAAACGAAAAACGACCACGCTCTAGGGTTATATGAATCGGTTGGATTTAAAACAATGCATTCTCAAGATTATTATAGGTGGATGAACTAATCGTATATCGTCGCAGATTTATGCTAAAACGATAGCTGATAAATGAATACCTCTGGTAAAATTCTTCTTGTTGGTATCCCACTTTTACTACTCTGGGGATATTACAAAGTTCCTCTTAGTGATGTTCGATTGCGTTAAAGGGTACGTTAGCGCAATAACCAGGAGCAACTCGCCACGCGGCAATTGCTCCCTGGTTTCGTTAAAGTAACGGGCAGATTTGCGCAACCAATGGCAGTTTATTAAACAGATATTGTGGTTGTTTAGAATAAAGGATATCATTGGAAATAGCAGAGCGGAGTTATGATGAGAAATGGAGATGAGAAGCTATACCGGTGTTTTATTTGACTTGGATGGGACCTTAATAAACAGCGAAGGGCTTGGAACGGAAGCGTATAATTATGGGATTCGAAAAATTTTGAATCGAGACTTGGATGAACACGAAAAACAATACTTACTTGGAAAACCATTTAAGGCTTTAAAAGAGCTCTTTCCTTTCTTATCATTGTTAGAAATCGAAAGAATCATAGAGGAGCATTGGGATACTATAAAAAATACAATCATAATATTAAAGAATATAGTGGTATTCGTGAAATGCTTCAGAGTCTTAAAGGAAATGGATTTAAATTGGGTATTGTTACGGCGAAATTAAAGCAAAATGCAGAAAAAGAATTACAAAATACCGGACTAATGTCTTTCTTTGAGGTAATTTTGGCTAAAGAAGATTGCCTTGATTTTAAACCAAGTCCAATTCCTTTACTACAGCTGGCAGAAAAACTTAATTTGAAACCAAGTGATTGTTTTTATGTTGGTGACCAACCGACTGATATACAGGCAACCCACGCTGCAAATATGACTAGCATTGCCGCTCTATGGGGTGAAGGCAAGAAAGAAAGGCTATTTCCATTAAATCCAACATACTTATTCGATTCACCAAGTCAGATAGTCACATTATTATTAAACTAAAGGGTACGATAGTGCAAATATCAGGGAGCAGATCGCCGCGGCAGCTGCTCCCTATTCCCGTTGAGGTAACTGGCAATTTTCTTTAATAACAAAAATCCATAAGACTCTAATAATAATCCATTTATATCCAGACATTCGAGCGATAAACTGTAAACAGAAAATTCGTGGAGAGAGGTTGGGATTTGGCAGATTACATTAAAGAACTACGTACTTTGGTTGGAAATACGAAAGTAATAATGGTAGTGGCAGGTGCATTTGTATTCAATGAAAGTCAACATTTACTGCTGCATCGTCGTTCAGATAACGGTTATTGGGGATTACCTGGTGGATTCATGGAATTAGGAGAGCAAATAGAAGATACTGCACGTAGAGAAGTTTTTGAGGAAACAGGATTACAACTAGGTAGTATGGATTTGTTTGGTATCTATTCAAATACTGAGAAAATTTTTATAAATGGTGACCAAGTCTCTATGGTACAAATTATGTTTACTTGTAAAGATTATAAAGGTGAGTTACATCAGTATAATAATGAATCGTTGGAAATTATGTTTTTCCCACTTAATTCATTACCTGAGAATCTTTTTCCCGATCATGCAATTTTCTTTGATGATTTATATTCTGGAAAGAAGCCTCCCTTTATTAAATAAGACTCCACTAACGGGTAACGATAGCTCAACACAAACATCATGAGGTCGCTGCGGGAACAATTGGTGGCCTCATTAAGCTAAAGGGCAGGTTAGTGTGACAATAATGCCGAGTCTTTTAGGGATACATAATTACCATTACATCAATGCAAATACGTATTGAAAGATACGGGAGGTATGAGAGATTAATGGGTGTTAAAGATATTGTATTAGGCATTCCAGTGACGAAATCAGGTAATTTTGAAGAATACGAAAAAGCAATTGACTGGTATGTAAATGTGCTGGGATTCAAATTGATATGGAAGATGGGGATTGCAAGTCTTAAGTTGGAAAACGGGCAGGAAATCTTACTTTTCGGAGAAGAAACTGACGAAAACAGCATTTGGTATACAGGTAATATTAAGCTGAACCCACATTATTCGATACAATTTACAACAGAAGACATAGAGCAGTTGCGATCTGAATTAATTGGCAGCGGCGTCACAGTGGGAGAGATTACGATCGGCGGTGGAGGAGATAAGGTTTTGATGTTTTTTGATCCGAACGGAAATCGTTTCTGGGCAATCGAAGAGCCTAAATGAATCCATTTTCGGGTACGATAGTGCAATGGACGTACTTAGGAAGCAATTTCTTCCTTTAGTACGTCTATTTTAAATTTTGCCATGGATCTGTTCTCCCTCATAATTAGTTCTCTAAATCCCAAACACTTAGATGATCCGTTTTTCTTCACAAACACTACATAAGTACAAGCTTTATGCAATAAAACAAGCTCCGTAAATGTCTCCAGAGCTTCTTGATAAATTAAAGCGATTCAGCTACATTTTTTCAACTAACTGGCAGGTAGCGGGGCAAACAAGCTGAACAGACAAGAGGCCCTGCGGAAAAGTACGCTTCTATCATGGATTATAATTAATTAGTAGCATGAAAATGAAATAATTTCTCTTAAATTAACTGTATAAGGATTCCATCTTCCTCCGAAAAATCTATATCCTAAAATCGATGTCCTTCCGACAAAAGTCAGATAGAACCAAAAGCTATCTCCATTATTAAGCCATATAAAAGTGTATTGATCCAAACAACCAGAAATTGTCCCAAGGTCAACAGCATATGGAGACATTTGAGGTACATATGAGGGTGGAGGAGAAGTTGGACCTTGCTGCGGTATAAATCCCATTCGATTTTTTCACTCCTTATTAATTGGGCTTCTAACTCAGTGTATGCCGAGATAATTAATAGGGATTGGATATATGCCCATATCTATCTCGTAAATAAGTATGGAATAGTTCTTGATTCCGACATCCCATCATTTTAGCATTAAAGCCACTTGCTGAAAGTAGCTTTTCTCATAGATAATAATGCAATACGTGAGGTGAATTTCAATGCGGTTCACAGTAGGCGATATATTCGAAATTAAGGTACGACAACGACTGTTGTTGAACTAATGGGCAGTTTTGTTGAATAAGTTGTAAAATTAACATTTAAAAGTAAGAGCATTTCTTTGTAATGAGAAATGCTTTTTATTTTTATCAAAATACGATATTTATTTATTGAAAATCGATAAATTATGTGATAAAGTAAAAACTGACATTAAATAGGTGAGGTGCGCTTTATGAAACGAGGAACAACAATCTTTTTGAAGATGGCTGTTATTCTTATTGGAATCCCAATTCTCGCTTTGTGCATATTTTTAGTGCCTAAGATTGGGAATTTTGCTGGAGAATTGTATCCAGAAATGGCTTATATGAAATCTCTCGTTTTAATCGATATGTACGCAGCAGCGATTCCTTTTTACTTTGCTCTGTATCAAGCTTTTAAACTTTTAAGCTATATTGATAAGAACCAAGCGTTCTCGGCATTATCGGTAAAAGCTTTAAAGAATATAAAATACTGTGCCATCACAATCAGTACCTTGTACCTGCTAGGTATGCCACTCTACTATCTCATGGGGAAGAGAGTTGACCCTCCAAGTTTCATACCAATGGGATTGGTCATTATTTTCGCCTCTATGGTGATTGCTGTTTTTGCTGCTGTTCTCCAAAGGCTTTTACAAGAAGCTATTAATATAAAATCAGAAAATGATTTAACGGTCTGAGGTGGAGCATATGGCAATTATTATTAATATTGATGTGATGTTAGCAAAACGAAAAATGAGCGTAACGGAGCTTTCGGAGAGGGTTGGAATTACTATGGCGAATCTTTCCATTCTGAAAAATGGGAAAGCAAAAGCGGTTCGTTTTTCAACATTAGAAGCGATATGTAAGACTTTGGATTGTCAGCCAGGTGATATTTTGGAGTACAAAAGCGACGAAGACACTCAAGACAACAAATTTATTTAACTAACGGGTCTCTTTAGTTCAACAAATCATGTAGCAGTTTGCCGCAGCAACTGCTCCTTCTGTCGTAAATCTAACGGGGTTTATAAAAGACGTAATACATGAGCCAATCTACGTGTCTGGGTAGCGTTCTTAGTTTTTAAGCTACTAACGGTAGCTGAGCCTTATCTGCAGAAAATTTTTGTCCTTCTTTCGCTATGGCTACAAGCATCCGAGCCAGTTTCCCAATCAGATTCATCATTGACTGCATTTTCGTCATGCGTTTCACTTCTACATTGTGTTTATGAAGGGCTTGGAATGCACGATTATGAGATAAAATGTGAAACACAGTGAAGTACAAGTGCTTACGTAGTAATGAGTTGCCTCGTTTTGTGCGCTTAATTTGCCCCTTGTATTTACCAGAACTACGTTCTGCCAAGTTCAATCCTGCCTTTCGCAATAACTGATTTCCATGAGACAGCATAACTAAGTCCTCACCACACAAGGAGAAAGCAAAAATAAAGCCCATTTCCGTCGTTGAGATGAGTCATTTTTCCGCATATGGGAAAATGGACAAGTTACCAAATTCGATTAGATAATCTTGAACTGCTTGGCTGAGCCTTCTCATGTCACGGGTCTGTGAGCTAGACACATTCAGTCAAAGACTTTTTTTTAATCAATAAACTTTTCGCTTGGTTTAAGTAACGAGCGAGCCTTTATGTTGAATTAATTGCAAGATTATTTGGTTCAGTACGAACAACTGAAGGATGTGGATTTACCTCAAAAAATTTCCTTGGTCGACTGACATATTAGATATGACTAGTATGTGAAATCCCTTATTTAATACAGGTTTTTCAAATTTAAGTCTTGATAAACCGTGAATAGTATTAGACTGGGAACGGAATTAAGCTAACGGGCAGGATTGTGGAATGAAATGGAAGGAGTTGAGTCGATTCTATTGAATTTATGTATTAAATAAATTGTCTCGAGGTGAAAATTTATGCTCACATCACTTGAACATGTTCAAATTCCTGTGCAACAAATGGATCGGGCAATCTCATGGTATACCGAACAGTTGGGGTTTCGATTAAGTAGCCGCGATGGAGACCGCATTGCATTCCTTACATTGCCAGCAGGTCCACTCCTTATGCTATGGCAAACTAACGACGATTTGACGAATGCGCATTATACTGTAAATGGAACAGATTTTCCTGTGTTATTATATCGTACGACCCGGATCCATGAGCTCTATAAAAACTTGACCAGATTAGGTGCTCAAATTCAACTGTATCAAAACGACGGATTCGCATGGGTGCTCAAATTTTATGATACAGAAGGAAATCTTTGGGGAGTTTTGCAATTTAATCAGCCTGATGAGAAGTCTGCAACAGAACATTTTTGATTTGTAAATCGGAGATTAATAGCGTGGGCGATGGAACCGACCCATCGCTTGTTTTTCGTTTTGTTCTCTCGCTCAACTAACAGGTACGATAACTCAATAAAGAATTTGAAGGCAGCCGGCTTCTTGTGATCGGTTGCCTTTTCTCAACTAACGGGCAGATTACGCTAATCGAATAAATTGATTATTTTGAAGCCTGATGAAGGAAAAGAGCAATTCGATGAGGGGATTTTTCAATAAGTAGTCTGCTCATTTCTAATTTTACGGAATTCCTTAGGTGTACTTTTACGATGTTTTTTAAAAGACTGGATAAAATGATTGACATGATTGAAACCAACTCTCCGGGCGATTTCGGTTATCGTATATTCAGTGGATTCTAACAACTCGCAGCTCCTTTTGATACGGTATTTAACCAAGTAGTCATAAGGAGTCATATGAATGCTTTTCTTAAAGCTGCGCGTGCACTCCGAAACGCTCAAATGGGCTGCATCAGCAATTTCTTTCAATGTTATTGGATCTGTATAGTTTTGATGGATAAAGCTAAGCATTACTTGTAACCTCTCTTGTTGGAGTCTGTTGTGTTTGGAGGACTCCTCTGAAGAAAGAGATATATTTGATATTAGAGTCAACCATAACTGAACCGTTTTGATCGAAACCTCGTACTGCCATCCCCAAGCTTTTTTCTTTTCAAATTCCTTTTTCATATCCCAAAGGATATGCAGAACTTGCTTTTGCCACTCCGCATCTCCTTTTATTTCTAGTGACAATAAGAAAGAATTCGTATAAGGAAGTACAAAGCTTTTTTCCATAATACTGTCTGAATAGAAGGCGAGTAGCTTCTCCGGAAAATTAAAACTGACATACTCCCCGTCATGAGTGAGGTGTATAACAATGTGCAGGACACTCTTATTGATAAAGATGGCTTGGCCGGCTTCTAAATAATAATCGATTCCGTTGATTTGTATCGTTAGTTTCCCTTTGGTCACTAAAGTCATTTGTAATTCTTCGTGCCAATGCAGATCGTTAACGCCTCTGCCTTTGGGAATCGACTCATGATTCGTATGCGTGTACATAATGTATGGAAAAGCCTCGTCAGGATACTGAATGGCTTCGTATAATTGTTTTCCCAAGGGACAGACTCCTCCATTCGACGATATTTCAATATAAATGAAAGATATAGTTGCACAAAATAGACGTTGGTGATGATATTATTATATCCATCTCAGGCCTATCCTTACAATTCTGTGCACAGGTAATTGTCTAATGCTTGGAGGAATTATGGTTAAATTCAATAAATCTTCGTTACCGTTTATTTTGTTAATTATCAGTATATTGTCCGTTTCAATCTCTTCTATCATGATCAAGTTTTCAGATACGCCCACTTCTGTGGCTGGGATGTACAGATTGTTTATCTCAGTCATCATCATGCTTGCCTTGGTGCCTTGGAAAAGGCTTCGTTCCATTGAGATGAATAAAAAAGATTGGAGTATCGTTCTTTTAGCCGGTCTTTTTCTAGGGTTTCACTTTCTATTCTGGATGGAATCCTTGGTCTATACCTCAGTTGCAAACTCCATGGTCATCTTGGCATTGCAGCCATTATTTGTGATGATTGGTTCATATTTTTTGTTCAAGGAACAAGCAAATCTGACAACTGTTCTATGCTTGATCGTTGCTCTTTCGGGTTCAATCCTTATCGCTTGGGGAGATATAGGAGTTTCCAAAGAAGCACTAATTGGAGACGGCTTATCGTTAATAGGGGCACTCTTCGTTTCCGCATATCTGTTGGCGGGGCAGAAAGTAAGCAATAAAATCGATGCCAATGTATACAGCATCATCGTCTTTTTTATTGGTGGCGCCGTAATGCTCGTCTACAATTTGATTAATAACTATTCTTTAATTGAATACGACTCATCCGATTGGACCTACTTTTTGTTGCTTGCGATAATCCCGACTATCTTTGGACAATATATTTTCAATCTATTATTAAAATCAATTGGGGCAACAACTATCTCCGTAGGTATCATTGGAGAACCTGTACTTGCTATCATTCTTGCGTATCTTTTATTGGGAGAAACCATATCGTTATTTCAGTTCTTAGGCGGTATCCTGACTTTATTTGGTATGGGCATGTATTTTTGGTCAAAATCTTTAAGCTACAATGTGGATAGGGGATTGAAAAATGGCAACAATCGATGATTTCTTGAAACTCGATATTCGTATTGGAACAATTACTAAATCGGAGTTTTTTGCAGAAGCAAAAATACCTGCTATTAAACTTGAAATTGACTTTGGAGCAGAGATCGGAATTAAAACATCGAGTGCACAAATTACGAAACGGTATAAGGCTGAGGAGATTATAGGGAAACAAATAGTAGGTGTCGTTAGCTTTCCTGCCAGACGTATAGCTGGTTTCAAATCAGAAGTATTAGTTCTTGGAGGAATACCGGAAAAGGGGGACGTAGTTCTCTTGAAACCAGACATTACACTACCGAATGGAACACCTATTGGGTAAGTTAAGAAAGTTAGGAATTGAACTAACGGGTACCGATAGATCAAAAAACGACTAAGACGCGGCTGCCTGCATCGATTGGCAGCCGTTTGTTACGCTCCCTCAGAGAATAAGGATTTCCTCACGAATGCTCGCTCATTCGCAGGATTTCACATGGATGTTAAAATAGGAGTTTAGATGATTTAATAGTGTGGGCATTGCGATTCCGTTAGAGGGCATGCGGAAATAGAAGGTATCGATCTATTTACAACATCTTCCATGCAAAAGCAATGCTGCACGTCTCTCTCCACAAGGTCCTTGGGATTCACTCTCCCAAATCTCAACGGGTCTATGCCCTTACATTCCTTCGTCCTACCTATCTAAGGTGTGGAGTCCGATCAACGTTAACGGAACGGGTCTAAGCCCTAAAGCGTAAAAATCTCGGTACTCCGTGCTTTCTTTGTGAAATCCTGAGAACGAGCCAATCTACGTTTCTGGGTTGTGATTTAGTTTCTAAGCTGCTAACGGAAGCTGAGCCTTATCTGTGGAAAATTCTTTGCCTTCTTTCGCCATGGCTACAAGCATACGAGACAGTTTCCCAATCAACTTCATCATTGACTGCATTTTCGTCATTCGTTTCACTTCAATATTGTGTGCATGCAGGGCTTGAAATGCACGATTGTGAGATAAGAGATGAAACACGGAGAAGTACAAATGCTTACGAAGTAATGAGTTGCCTCGTTTGGTGAGCTTAATTTGCCCTTTAAACTTGCCAGAACTACGTTCCGCTAAGTTCAATCCAGCCTTTCTCAATAACTGATTTCCGTGAGACAGATCACGTAAGTCCCCTCCAAATGCTAATATGGCCGCCGTCGCAGGGACGGAAACACCGACAGATCGAACAAGATCTGAACAGGGGATTTCGGGCAGTATCTTTTCAATCATCTCATCTGCTTCATCAATAATTTGGCAGACTCTTTCATATTCTTCGATTAGGTGTCTCAGTTCCCATTTGTCTTCTTCTAGGGCGGTAGCGTCTCCAACGCTATGTCTAGCGAGTGCTTGAAGCTAGGTCGCCTTGTTCCTGCCTCGCACACCGCCAGGTCTAGCCATGTACTCTCCCCAGATATGCACCATTTGCTCCGGAGTTAACTGCAATACGTCAGATGGGGCTGGAAAACGACGCAAAGTGGCTAATGAACGAGGAGTAAAAATATCCTCAAATGCTTGTCTGTATTCTGGAAAACGGATATCCAGCCAACGGTGGATTCTGTTCTTGATCCGTCCAGATTTAACAACCCAATGCTCTCTGTTTGTAACGATAACCCGAATGCGGCGGAAAGCTTCTTCCTTTGGAGAGAAAGGTGTGTAGAACCCGCGGCTCACTGCATCGGCAATGACCAATGCGTCCTTGGGGTCATTCTTTGAAGGGGAGTTATCTCTGCTTTCCTTATTGCGTTTGGTAGTCATTGGATTAACAAGGACAACAGAAATACCCTGATTCACCAACCAATTGGCGATATTGAACCCGTAGTGACCGGTACTCTCCATTCCCACAACGACGTCATTCATGCTGTGCATTTTTTGCAATTTACGTATGCTGCTTTTTAAATGCTCAAAGCCGGCATGCTCATTTGAAAACATGATTGGACGGTTGGTGAGGACAATACCTCGAAAATTAATGGCTTGAGCAACATGTTTCTCCTTGGCCATGTCGATGCCTATGACAAGAGTGGAAGTGGAAATACGTTCAACACGTTGATTTTGCACTTTATTTAATCTAGACTTCATAATAACGCCTCCTAAGGTGAGTTCTGAGGGCTGCAACCCAGTACATACTCATCCTAGCGAGGCGTCCGTTTTTCTGCAAATTGAATCTACTAACACCTACAGGAATGTTAACGGGTACGTTAGTTAGTTCAAGGGCAGCCGAACAATCAACTGTCTTTTCTACGCTAAACGGACAGCTACTTTTTCGAAAGTGGGTGGGTACCTTTTTGAAAATATTTAAAAGAGGAAAGAGAAAAATGAAGTATGCCGAATTACGAAGAGAACTTCTTTTTTACAAACCCATTTACGAATTTGTCATGGCTGATGTTTATTGGGTGAATTTGAATTGGAGGTTGTTGAGATTTCTGGTAGGACAGTTTGAAAAAGAATATGAGGCGAAAGGACTTTCAAAAGATGAAGTTGTCCAATTAGATAGCTCAACTACTGCATATATTTCTTCATTACTCACATTCTTCGAAAGAAAAATCCAAAAATTACAAATATACTTTGACCGTTTTAACAACTCCACACTTGTTATTAAACCAGCAGCTAACTTCTTTTACGGGCATTTTGATTTGATACTGAGGGTACAAAAAGATATAAAAAGCGAGGTCGATAAAGAGCATATTTCTTTATCTAAACTAAGATACCTGTACAATTATATATTTTCTATATACCTAGATACTGTTGAAGGAATAAAAAGATTCGAAGTGGTATCTAAGGAGTTAGAACATTTCTCGTAAAGATTTACATTAGTCCCAGACAAATTTCTATTGAACTATCGGGAAACGATAGATTCATTGAAAAATACTAAGACGCGGCTACCGGCATCAATCGGCAGTCGCGTTGCGCTAACGGGCAGGATAACGACAGTAAGGGTCGAAATCTATGATGAGTTTAAGAGGGGCAATATTCATAAAGTCGCTCATGAGAGGAGAAGAGCAATGGCGGAGGTTCTTTTATTTCATCACGCACTGGGACTGACAAAGGGGATTTTTACCTTCACCGACGAGCTTAGAAGGGCGGGGCACACTGTACATGTTCCTGACCTATTCGACGGTCATTTGTTTACCACTATCAAGGATGGCATGGCCTATGTCAAGGAGATTGGGTTCGAAGAGATAATGGAGCGTGGTTCACGAGCGGCCAGTGAGTTTCCGTACGAGATCGTCTATGCGGGGTTTTCGCTCGGTGTATTGGCGGCCCAGAAGCTCGCTCAGACCCGTGAAGGCGCCAGTGGAGCGTTGTTCTTTAACTCCTGCGTTCCGACCTCGATGTTCGGATCTCCTTGGCCAGCTAATCTGCCGGTGCAAATTCACGGCATGGACACGGATCCCTATTTCGTTGACGAGGGCGACATTGAAGCGGCACGTGAACTCGTGGCGACGGCCAATCATGCCGATCTCTTTTTGTACCCAGGCGATCAACACTTATTCGCAGACAGCAGTTTGCCGTCATATGACGCTGAAACGACGACGTTGCTGTTACAGCGTGTATTCGAATTCCTCCGGCATTTGGATGATTGAGCGTTTACTTAGGCTTTTAACGATCATTGATAATGAAATATATATGTAATTCTTGAAACATTAAGGGAAGGGAACAGTCTCTTGCATACGGGTAAAACTAGCGGGGAACGATTGCATAACAAGAAAGGAAATAATATGAAATGAAATACAAATGTAGTTGTGGCATGGACTTATCCATGATCGGCAGACTGTTCGAAATTGGGAATGAAATAGTTCGCAAAAAAGACGTTATCTGCAATTCGTCTAGATCTTTAAAACAAAATTAGTAGGTGTTACAGTGAAGACTTTGAAAATAATATTTATAGTGCTTTTTTTAGTACCCCTTATAGTTTTCGTTATAACTATGGGGATAGTACATTTCCTTTCTTCAATGGCTGATTCATATTCATCTACTACTACAATGAGTAGTTGTAGTACATTCTTTAACTCTGATAAGACAAAAGAAAGTTGCAGTTATAAATCTTTTAAAGGAACGAAATTATTAAAAACTATTAGACTCAAAGAAAATCAAGTATTTAATGCAGATTATAGTGTTGACTTAGTTTTGGGCGATCTGAAAATCCAAATTTTAAATGAAGACAAAACTATTGAGTGGGCAAGGGAAACAAATAACAAGATGGATGGAAACATAGAATTTAAGGCGCAAAGGGAAGGAAAGTACGATATAGTTTTGACAAGCAACGCAAGCGAAGGAAGCTATACAATGTTTTGGTATAAGTAACTTTTGGGGAATCTCAATGAAGAGACGAACATCAGATAAACCGTATTCATGCTGCGGCTCCTAGCGGAGCCCTCGGTCCACCGGACAACCTAGCTACATCGCGGAGCATCTGCTGAAACGTGAATTTCTAGCCGATGGGCCTATGCAAAAGCTGGTGACAGATATTACGTACCTGCCATATGGCGGAAAAATATTGTACTTGTCGAGCATTCTAGACTTGTACAACGGAGAGATTGTAGCTTATAGTATTGCAGATAAACAAGATACAGCGTTTGTTCTTGACACGTTGAACCAATTACCAGGCGGGACAGGAATGATGCTCCATAGTGATCAAGGAAGCGTATATACGTCCTGGGCATACCAGGAGGCTGTAAAAGGAAAAGGCATTACCATGAGCATGTCCCGTAAAGGTACGCCCGCTGATAATGCCCCCATTGAATCGTTTCATTCCACGCTAAAGTCTGAAACGTTCTATCTCGAAGGTTTGACCTGCACAACGACGGCAATCGTTGAGCAAACCGTTCGAGACTACATTCACTACTATAACTCAATTCGCATTCAAACGAAACTAAATAACCAGTCGCCTATAGATTTTCGGCGACTGGCTGCTTAAAACTTGAAAGGTGCTTTGATCCCTGTCTCACAAACGGGGGTCAGTCCCACCTCCTTAAAAAGAGGGTTTTTGTTTTTATCAGAACAGATTCTTGTCAAATGTCAGTGTCAAGAATTTGTTCTGATTACCGGTTGAAGCCAAAAATCACTATCAAACAATTATAAAAATTTGAATAGTTTGATTTCTCACTGAGGCCCGACGACGCGCTCCATGACGATACCAGGCTGTGTGCCGCACTGCAGTCGGTCAGCGGCGGCACATGGAGAGGCAACGTCTACGATGTGGAACGGATCGTTCAAGCTCTGGAAGCTGGAAAAAGGTATCAGGTTGGATATAGAACTGGCAAAAAGCGTCTCCGAACCGGGGCCGCTTATCGTTGGTTCGGGCATTCACGCTCTGCACTGCTTCTGAACCCACTCGGGGTCATGGCTGTCCAGCGCTTAAATTGGCGGCTGAAGTGGGCGCTTGTTTTATACCCGAGCAGCATGGCTATATGATCTATGGACAGGTCCGTCTGAAGCAACAGGCGCTGGGCCTCGCTTAACAAAACTTCCGACATATATTTGCGGGGAGCCTTCCCGTAAACCTGCTGAAATATCCGATTCACCTGGGACGGACTCAATTTTAAGGATTCGGCTATATCTTGGACGAATGTTCTTTCGCTATCTACCATTTGGCCATGTAACAGGCTGCTGCGGATCGAATCCTCAATATTCTCGGCGATGCGGCCGGCCAGTAATTCCTTTTTCGTTAGCACGACGTTGTCGGTTTGTAACAGCTGCTCCACCAACGTTCCCAAAAGCTCAAACACGGCTGCGTACATCTTCATGCTTTTTGCGGCAGAAAGCGATCGGCTCCTGTTTTCAGTCGCAAGATTACATAAGTCTGTTAGGAAGGGGGCCAATTCCTTGACAAGGGGAGAGGGTGCTTCGTAGCAGGTGGCTTGATTGCGCTCCAGCTCCTTGGACAAAGCGGGATCGGCTACGCTGAAATGCACGCAAAAATAAGTGAAACCATGCGAGCCTGCCGACTTGCACGAATGGATGATTCCCGGACGTATGAAGAGCAGGTCTCCCTTTTTTTGATCGTAAATTTGGCCTTCGACGTCCATCTGCATGTCCCCTTCGATCATCCAATGAAGCTCGTACATAGGGTGTTCATGGGATGGATATGTCCACCGGGAACCCACTTCGCGAATATGCAGCCCCATCAGATGAAAGGACATTCGAACGTCGGGAAGCCTGCCAAGTTCAACGGAATCGGCGGTCATTACAAACATAGTGTACGTCCCCCTTACTCATCCGATCTATTACCAAACTTATTATACAGCGCTTTCATTTTCGAGTAAATGCAAGAAATGGGTAATTCTATTTACGATTAGCGCATCGTCAACTCCGCTGTAGTCGTGGTATGTTAGTATTATCAATTGCCAAAGGCAGCAAAAAATCTATCCGCAAGGCGTTATCAGCATATGGTGGCTGGAAGAATGAATCCAAGCAAAATAGGGCGGCCGTTTAAGCCTAATAATGCTATCCGGTTCACTTCCCTCAAACTAGTATACTAGGGTAACTAGTCATCCTGATTTTGTTTGTAAGCGCTTGAAGGATGAATAATGAACGGCTTGTTTTCCGCGAGCGGGAGGATCTAATGAGTATTCAGATTGACACTTTAAGAGACAAAAGAGGACTCATACGGGATTTCGTTTACGAGACCTTGAAGAAAAACATCATGGAGCTTCGACTCGAGCCGGGGCGGTTTATCTCGGAAAAAGAACTGGTCGAAATGCTCCAAGTGAGCAGGACGCCGATTCGTGAAGCATTGGTTAAACTCACTCAGGAGGAATTAATCGCTACCACTCCTCAAAAGGGCTCCATCATATCGCTTATCGATTTGCAGCATGCGGAAGAATCCCGGTTTGCCAGAAAAACATTGGAATCCGCCGTTGTTCGGGAAGCATGTGAGCTGCTCAGCAAGGAACAGGTGCTTCATCTGCAAAATCTCGTCTCGCTGCAGGAACTGTGCGAATCCGAACAGAATTACGGGCGTCTGTTTGAGCTCGATGAAGAGTTTCACAAATCGATTATGATCGGCTGCGGCCGGGCTCGTACGTGGGGACTTATTCAACAAATGGCAACGCATGACAATCGCATCCGGTTTTTACGGCTTGCTTCCGATTCCGACTGGCAAATCATACTTGCCCAGCATCATGGAATTGTTCGCGCCATCAAGGAGAAGGATCCCGACCAAGCGGAAAAAATGCTAAGGGATCATCTGGAGCTGGTAGTGATTGAAAAAGAAAATTTAAAACAGAAGTACGCCAAATTTTTTAAATAAATCTAAGGAATGAAAGACGATGATTAAAGTAGCTGTTATCGGTACCGGTGGAATCGCAAATTCACATCTGGAGGCGTATGTGTCCTCGTTTAATGGAAGATGCCAAGTCATCGAACGCTCCGCATTTTTACGAGAAGACCTCGTCAGTAGTTTCCTTCTCGAAGAACGAGATTACGCTCGGCAGCGATTATAAGAAGTAACACAAAACAGGAGATGAATGCTATGCAAGCACAAGACGGCATGAATTACGCCCCGAAAGGAAAGCCGGCCCCGGTTTGTGAAAAGGGAGCTTTTCCGTTTGCGGCGATTGGTCTCGATCACGGGCACATTTTCGGAATGTGCAACGGGCTTATCGAAGCCGGAGGACAGCTGAAATGGGTGTACGACCCGGACCCGACCAAGGTGGACAAATTCATTCAAACGTATCCTGGAGTCAAGGCGGCACGATCCGAACAGGAGGTGCTGCAGGATCCGAACGTGAAATTGGTTGCAGGCGCGGCCATCACGTCAGAACGTTGTACCCTGGGAATGTGCGTCATGTCGCACGGAAAGGATTACTTTACGGACAAAGCGCCGTTTACAACGCTCGCGCAACTGAAACAGGCCCGGCAAAAAGTGGCGGAGACCGGCTTGAAGTATGCGGTTTATTACAGTGAGCGAGTGCACGTGGAAAGCGCGGTCTTTGCCGGGCAATTGATCGAACGAGGCGCGATCGGGCGTGTGCTGCAGGTGAGCGGATATGGTCCGCACAGGATCAACGTGCCGTCCAGGCCGGATTGGTTTTTTAACCGGGAGCAATTCGGCGGCATTCTTTGCGATATCGGCAGCCATCAATGCGAGCAATTTTTGTTTTACACAGGTTCCAAGGACGCAAAAGTGGTAAACAGCCAGGTGGCTAATTATAACCACAAGCAATTTCCGACGTTCGAGGATTTCGGCGATTGCAACTTGGTGGGCGACAACGGTTCCACGGGATACTTCCGTGTCGATTGGTTTACGCCGAACGGCCTCAGCACATGGGGGGACGGCCGTACGATTATTCTGGGCACCGACGGTTATATCGAATTGCGCAAATACGTTGATATAGCCAGAGAAAAAGGCGGCGGGCACGTGTACCTCGTTAATCATGAGGGCGAGTATCATTTCGACGTAAAAGGGAAGATAGGATATCCGTTTTTCGGGGAACTGATTATGGATTGCCTAAACCGCACGGAGAACGCGATGACGCAGGAGCACGCCTTTAAAGCGGGTGAGCTTTGCTTGGCGGCACAACGTGATGCCAAATTGATTGAAGGCGTGTAATAGCGAAGAAGCTGCTCGGATGGGAGCCTCAGTACAAAATTATGGAACAGTGACATTTTGGAGGAATCGACGATGAGAATGGTATTCAGATGGTTTGGTGAAGGCAATGATACGGTAACCTTCGGCCAAATCAGACAAATTCCTGGCGTGGAAGGCATTGTCTGGGCGCTTCACGACATCTCCGCAGGGGAAGAATGGCCGCTCGAAAGAATGCTGGAGATCAAAAAACAGGCTGACGAATACGGCTTTCACATTGAGGTTGTAGAGAGCGTTAACGTACATGAGGATATCAAGCTGGGCCTACCGACTAGGGACAAATATATCGACAACTATAAAATAACGATCGAGAGGCTGGCAAAGGTCGGCGTGAAGGTGATTTGCTATAACTTTATGCCGGTTTTCGACTGGATCCGCACTAACTTATTTGAGCCGCTGGAGGACAAATCCACTGCGCTCTTTTATGAAAAGGCTAAGATCGACAGCATGAATAATCCGGCAGAGCTGGTCCGAGTCATCAACGAGAATCCGGACTTCACGATGCCGGGCTGGGAGCCGGAGAGAATGAAGCATCTGCCCGCGCTTTTTGAGGCCTACAAGAACGTTACGGAAGAGGACTTGTGGAACAACCTCAAATACTTTCTGGAGCAGATCATTCCGGTTTGCGAGATCAACGACATTAAAATGGCGATTCATCCGGACGATCCGCCATGGTCTCTTTTCGGGCTGCCGAGAATCATTACGAACCGGGATAATATCCGCAGGCTGCTGAAATTGGTGGATAGCCCTTATAACGGCGTCACGTTGTGTAGCGGGTCGCTTGGCGTAAACCCGAACAACAATATAGCGGACATGGTGAGGGAATTTGCAGACCGCATTCCGTTCGCCCATATCCGAAACGTGCGGGTTTACGACAACGGAGATTTCATCGAGACCTCTCATCGATCCCAGGACGGTACGGTCGACATTTGCGAGATTGTCGCAGCGTATTATGAGAAGGGCTTTACGGGTTATGCCAGGCCAGACCACGGAAGACATATTTGGGATGAACAGTGCCGTCCTGGATACGGACTGTATGACCGTGCTCTCGGCATTATGTATTTGTGGGGAATTTGGGACTCGCTCGAAAACACCAAACGGGAGGTGGTAGCATGCTTACAATCAACGAAAATTTGAAAGGTAAAGGTAGCGGTTATAACGGGAGGAAGCGGCGTTCTTTGCTCCGCTATGGCATGGGAGCTTGGCCGTCATGGAGCGAAGGTGGCCGTATTAAACCGCACACAGGAAAAAGGAGAGCAGGTTGCAGCGCACATCAGGGAAGCCGGCGGAGAAGCGATCGCCGTTGCCTGCAACGTGCTGGATGCGGAAAGCATGAAGGCTGCGGAAGAAACGGTGACGCGCCAGCTGGGCGTGTGCGACATTCTCATCAACGGGGCGGGAGGCAACCATCCCAAGGGCAGCACAACGAATGAAACCTTGAAGCCGGAGGATCTGGGGAATAAAGAGATCACGACCTTTTTCGATCTAACCGATGAAGGCTTCAGCTATGTGCTCAACTTGAATTTCCTCGGAACGCTCATCCCTACACAGGTTTTTGCCAAAAATATGATCAATCGCCAAGGCGCAGTCATTATCAATATTTCTTCGATGAGCGCTCCAAGCCCGATGACGAAGGTTCCGGCGTACAGCGCAGCGAAGGCGGCGATTGAAAATTTCACGCAGTGGCTGGCCGTTCATATGGCGGATGTGGGCATCAGGGTCAATGCGATCGCCCCGGGCTTTTTTCTGACAGAGCAAAACAGAAGGCTTCTTACGAACGAAGACGGCTCTTTAACCGCCCGGTCTCATAAAATCATAACCCATACGCCAATGAAAAGATTCGGAAAGCCTGAAGATCTTCTGGGCACGTTATTATGGCTTGCGGACGATAATATGTCCGGTTTTGTAACCGGAATCACGGTGCCAGTAGACGGTGGGTTTATGGCTTACTCGGGAGTATAGAAGGGGAGCTAGAAAATATTCAAGCTGCAAATCCACGAAAGTGCACCTCGCGTTATGTTTTTTTGACGGTTGGGATCCCCCATTTTACCATTTCTCTCTACGGTTTTTTATCCGATTTTATGAGCTGCTTTTTGAACAGGCTCTATAAGTCTAAATTCTATTCTAATTTCATGCTTACGTCCTGAGCAAGTTGAGAAACTAGTAAAATGGAGGTTGTAGTTTATGAAAGCAATGAATAGCAGTGTTGCTCTGGATAAACAGGATAGCGTTGGAAAGCCGTTGGCAAGAAAAAAAGGATTGTTTTACTATTTAAAAAGTGATTTTATACTTTACCTTATGTTGGTTATCCCTGTTGCGTATATATTGATATTTAAATATGCTCCCATGTATGGCATACAGATTGCTTTCAAGGATTACAACATTTTTCAGGGCGTCAACATGAGTCCATGGAATAATTTTGCAACATTCAACCAAATTTTTTCATCGCAACAATTTTTCCAGGTTGTTAGAAACACTTTGGTGCTTAACGGTTTGGATTTACTTGTGGGATTTCCAGCCCCGATCATTTTGGCTATTTTAATCAATGAACTGGTCTGGAATAAGTTTAAAAAGGTAAGTCAGACCATACTGTATCTGCCACATTTCCTTTCCTGGGTTATTATCGGTGGAATTGTTGCTCAGTTGCTTTCTCCTACCGGCATGTTAAACTCCTTGATTACTCATATGGGCGGTCAAGCGTTACCGTTCCTTACGAACAAATATGCATGGGTTGCAACCTATTCTCTTGTTGGAGTATGGCAGAACGCAGGATGGGGGACCATTTTGTATCTTGCTGCAATGACGGGAATTGACAAGCAGTTATACGAAGCTGCTGACGCAGATGGCGCAGGAAGATTCAGAAAGATTTGGCATGTTACGTTGCCAGGTATCAGACCAACCATTGCGATCCTTCTGATCCTGCAGCTCGGTAATATTATGGCTATCAACTTCGATCGTCCATTCAACATTCAAAACAACCTTGTTATGGACTTCGGTGACGTTATCAGCACTTATGTTTATCGTGTAGGTATTCAATCTGCGAACTTTTCAGTTGGTGCTGCTGTTGGCCTGTTTCAGTCTATTATTTGCTTAATATTCTTGGTAAGTTCCAATTTTATTACCCGCAAATTAGGCGAAAATGGAATATGGTAGGGAGGAACTGACAATGTTACTGAATTTAAAAAATAGAATGGCCGACTATACAGCAGCGTTTATTGTATTAATTGCGGTTTTTATATGCCTGGTTCCTTTTCTCTATATTCTTTCGCAATCACTTAGCTCTAATAGGGCGATTATATCCCAGGCAGTTACCATCTATCCGATCGACTTTAATATAGAAGCCTATAAAGTTGTATTCGGGGATGCCAGTATGTTGTTCTCCTTGTTCTATACGGTGATCCTGACGGCTGTATTTGTGCTCCTTGCATTGACCGTGACTATATTGGCAGCGTATCCGCTGACTAAAAAAAGACTCAAAGGCAGAAACACTTTATTGCTCATGATGCTGTTTACCATGTATTTTAGCGGCGGTTTGATTCCGGATTATCTGAATGTAAAAAATCTGAGTCTTTTGAACACTCCGTTAGCATTGGTTCTTCCGGGTATGATGAGCGTGTACTATATGATCATATTAAAATCATTCTTCCAGAGCATACCTGATAGCCTGGAGGAAGCTGCACATCTGGACGGCTGCAACGAACTGCAGATCCTGCTTAAGATTGTACTGCCTCTTTCCAAGCCAGCACTTGCCACAGTCAGTTTACTATATGCCGTATTCAGATGGAATTATTTTCAGGATGCTCTATTCTACATCACAGACCAGAATTTATATACGATACAGCTTAAGCTATACAATGTTATCAACATTTCGCAGCAAATGTCCGGCGAGAATGTCAATGTAAATCTCCCTTCAGAAGCATTAAAAGCGGCAAGTATTATGTTTGGTACGATTCCGATTCTTCTCGTGTATCCATGGCTCCAGAAATACTTTGTATCCGGCATTATGATTGGCGCGGTGAAAGGCTGATATGGGTTTGTGAAATCGATGATTTCATCTATTTCGCGAATTTATATAAGTAAATTTGCTAAATAACAAATTTCTAAAGGGAGTGATTTCTTTGAAGGTACAGGGAAAAAGATCTATCCGTGTCTCTTTGGTAGCGCTAACATTCGTGTCTACATTGGCCGCTTGTTCAAGTAATTCGTCAAGCAGCACACAAAACGGTACGGCAGGTACTGCAGGTACTGCAGCAAGTACGACAGCAGGCGCTTCAAAAGAACATCGAACCTTAACTGTCGAAGTTTTCGACAGAGGCAAGCCCGGACAGCCGGATTTGAATAATAACTTCTGGACAAAGTATATCAACGATAATTTCGGCAAGCAGTTTAATGCCACAGTAAACTTTGTTACAGTACCTAGAGCCCAGGAAGTAGACAAGTTGAACGTATTGATGGCAGCCGGTCAGGCGCCTGACATTTCCTTCACCTACACCCAGGGTGTTGTATATAATTATGTACAGCAGGGTGGTTTGGCAGAGCTTGATTCAGTACTTAAGCAGTATGGACCTACTCTTACAAAATATCTTGGCGATGATGTATTAAAGTATGGTAAATTTAATGGCAAACAATATTCTGTACCGGGGAAGAGGACTGTTCTCGCAGGTTCAAATACATTTATCCGTAAAGACTGGCTCGATAAACTGGGTCTTCCTGTTCCTACTACACCAGAACAATTCTATAACACCATGGTTGCATTCAAAGAGAAGAATCCTGGAAATATAAGCGGAGTCATTCCTTATGGTTATTCCCTGCAACCTTCAGGTCCAGGATTGAGCTATATACCCGAAGCCTTTAAGCCATCTAATCTTACTGAAGAACAGTTTGCTACACTTCAGCCGCAACCTATCTGGTCGACAAACTGGAATATGCCAGGATTTGATAAAGCTGTTCAATATATGAACAAGATGTATAATGCAGGCTTGATTAGCCCAAATTTCGCAACTGACAAGGATGGAAAACTGCTCGACGCAGATATTTCCAATGGAAAAGTCGGAGCATTCCAGACTAACTGGGATGGTCCGTACAGGACAGCTCCCGGCACCTATGTCAACCTTGCAAAGAACGTTCCTGGTGCTCAGCTTATTCCAATCGATCCATGGCAGAATGATGCAGGCAAGCATCCTAAGAACGTGTACAGCCCAAATGGCATGTATATAATTATACCTAAATCAAGTAAAAATGTTGACCTTGCAATACAGTACCTCAACTGGATGGCTGACCCCAAGGTAACTCTCTTCCTCCAGAACGGCCAAGAAGGCGTGGATTACAACATGGTTAATGGCGTTCCCAAACAGACAGGAACGACAAATTCAGGCGATAAGATGATGACTGTTGCTAACAACCTCGACTACGATATACTTTCTAACGGTATCGAACTTGGTGATCAGCAGAAGAATACTGCAGCCATTTCTGCAGGATATCCTGGTTATGAAAAGGATGCAGAGAATGCTTTAAAGGTAGGTATGGTGGACAATTATACTACATACTACTATTCATTACCGAATGCAGCTGATGCAAAAAACAACACAGAGCTTAAGAATCTTTCAGCTCAAATGCTTGCAAAACTAATTGTTGCTAAGCCAGCCGAAGTGGATAGCCTGTATAAAACATTGGTTCAACAGTACATGAGTCAGGGTGGCCAGGCAGTTCAAGACGAATATGTAAAGAATTACAAGACTCAGAATGGTAAATAATAAGTTAACTGATAATCTAGAAACTGCTTCATTATGAAGCGGTTTCTTTTTTTTGAAGAAAATACCTTTTCCAAAATTGCTAAACGTATTTCTCGTGTTGTTTACCTAGGGTCTGCAAAATATTCGGGCAGCGGGTGAGGTGTAATCCACCGAAAAATAAAGTCTGCTACTGGTATCATTTTAGTAGGCAATACCCACACGTGATTTTATAAAATCGCTACTTTGTATCTGGGTATATGTAAATTCTGCAGTATCCGACACGGATATTTCAACTCCACCTTCGGGCAAAAAATTACGGTCTACACGATACTTACCTACACTCTCTCCAGCGGGTAGATACGTAGGACAGACAATAGTCCATTCGAGTGTTGATTGTTTTAGCATATCGTAAACTTTATGATGTTCTTTGGCTGCACGGACTGAATTACGCTTAGATTCACTTGACTGATAACGCAGTGATGGCGTGGTTCTACTTTGCAAGATACCAGCAGTGCCTATAGTTATAATACGTTGTATACCTTCGCTTAGCATTGCTTCGATAATTAGTGGCATACTTTCTGATAGAGTAGTTGTCCCATCAGTATTTAGTGCACTAATAACTACATCAATCCCATGTGTTGCACGCACGATATCATCTTTATTCAAAACATTACCTTGAATAATAGTTAAATTTTCATTATTTATTTGAATCTTCTCAGGAGTGCGAACTAATACAGTTACATGATGTTTGTCGTGATGGGCATATGTAACAATTTTCCTCCCAACTCGTCCAGTTGCACCTAAAATTAAAATATTCATGAACGAACCTCCTCGTGCGCGATACAAACATTACTTTATACTTAAAAGTTATTATATCGTCTTTTTCAACTAATGGGGCTTTTGTTCAATAAGCTCGTAATGGTTTTAACAATTCTAGAATAAAATAAAAAAATGGCTCTTTTTGCATTCTTTGCGAAAGATCCATTTTTCTTTTTTCTCCATTCTTTGGTTTTTCGACGGGTAGATTAGTGCCGAAAGTAAAGTAGAGATTGCCTTACATTTGGATACAAATAATAAAAGTTATCATGCTATCGATTCATTATAAGCTGCACCACACCCCATGTATCAAACAATTATGGATAGCCGAAGTAAAGAAAACCCCCGTCTGAAACAAACGGGAGTTCGATAATCAAAATATACGTTCGCGTCTAAGAACAAGAACGTTGCTTCTTTCGGTGATGATGACAAATCCGTTTCTTAAGAGACAATGGATAGCTGGGATCAAGGTAGATCCTACTCGCAAGAATTGATCGCAAGGATTAGCGCTTCCTATGATGCATACTCCAGTTATCCTATTATCTATAAATCTAATAGTAACAACATCTGGAGAAGTGGTAGATGAGCATGAACACATACTTATCACCTCCTTGAGTTTTACTATAATAGATTCATTTTTGATAGATTAGGAAACGGACAATCATGGAAAAACCAAAATAATGGGATAACCAAGGTTTATACCACGGCAGTCGGCTTTTTCATGTTTGCTTTCTTTCTAGCGTTCGCCAATACAGACCTTCACAACCTTTTATCAGAATCATATACAGGTAGAAATAATGGGGCTTGCGGGGAGTGTGAACGGGTTTATAGAGGCTCTTCTGATCCTGCTTACGACTGGCGCAGTATGTATTGCCTCTGAGCTGTTCTCAGTTAGGGTGGTTGTGATGGCAAATGTTCTTGGGATGGTATTGTTGGGAGGCTTATTATGTACATTCATTTTGCAGCGCTTATGAGCCAATCGAGACCAACCCATCTCAAAAACCTGATGATTTTAGAGAAAGTGCTGATGAGCTTGGATGTTAAAGGGCTTCGAATTCCTCTACACTGTGACTATAGGGTAAGACTATCCCCTGTAAGTAGAAGAGGATGTGAAAGGAGAACGAGCTCATGACGAACAGCAATCTAAATAGCCGGCTTAACCAAGCGAAGCAGGCATTCATAGCAAGTACCCCGGCCGAGGTGCATGAGGAGATGTTCCGCACGATCCGTGAGCTTCAGCAGTCGGGACTGGCGAGCGGACAGCCGGTCGGCTCCAAGGTGAAGGATTTCAGCCTGAAGAATGTGCTCGGCCAGAACATTTCCTTATATGAGGAGCTGGCCAAGGGCCCTGTGGTTCTGACCTTTTACCGCGGGGCTTGGTGCCCTTACTGCAATCTTCAGCTTCGCACGTATGAGGAGATGTTGCCCGAGATTCATGCACTGGGCGGACAATTGCTGGCGATCAGCGCGCAAACCCCCGACCATTCCCTGAGTCAGGTGGAGAAAGAGCAGCTTAGCTTTCAAGTGCTGAGCGACACGAACGGGCTGCTGGCCGCGAGATTCAACCTGCTCTACGATGTGCCGGATTCTCTCCGCGAGCTATATCTGAGCTTCGGGATCGATCTGGCGGAGTATAACGCGACGGACCGATGGATGTTGCCAGTTCCGGCGACTTTCATGATCGATGAGAGTGCCGTCATCCGCTCAGCATACGTCAATCCGGACTTCATGCAGCGGTTGGAGCCCGAAGATATTCTTCGCGAGCTGAGACAGCTATAGCTTGAATCGAATGTAGAAGTATCCCTTGACGTATGAACCTATGAACCAACCGGAGGTGAAACGCTTATGACTGAATCGATTTATGCAGGAAGCGTATTTGCTGCAGGTGTGCTGTCCTTCTTCTCGCCGTGCATTCTGCCGCTGCTGCCCGTCTACTTGGCCTATCTTGGCAGCGCGGAGCCGGGAGGCCGCGCGGAAGGCCGTACGCCCGGAGGGATGAAGGTCTCGCTGGTGCTGGTCGGCCGAACGCTGATCTTCATGTTTGGCCTGTCCACGGTTTTCGTCCTGCTCGGCTTCGGTGCCGGCTCGCTGGGCGGCGTCGTGAGCAGTCCGCTGTTCATGACCGTGTGCGGCGGCATCGTGGTGCTGTTCGGTCTGTACCAGACAGGCCTGTTCAAGCTTCAGGCGCTGGAGCGGGAGAAGCGTGTGACAGTTGACCTGCAGAACAGACGCGGACTGTGGGGAGCGTTCCTGCTTGGGTTAACGTTCAGCTTCGGGTGGACGCCCTGCATCGGTCCGGTGCTTGCTGCTGTCATCAGCTTGTCGGCTACCGGAGGCTCTGCTGCCCAGGGAGCCTCGTACATGCTAATCTACACACTAGGTCTGGCGATTCCTTTCTTGATCATTGCGCTGTTCTCCGAGGCGTTGCTGACCCGGGTCCGCCATGTGTATAAGCATATGAAGACGCTGAAGATCGTCTCCGGCGCTGTACTGATTGTGATGGGCCTCTTGCTCATCACCAATAAGCTCAATACGATTACGGCCTATTTTCAATTCTAATACGGAGAAGGAGGAAGACCGAATGAGAATGAACAAGCTGACGTGGCTGGTAAGCGCTGTAGTCGTCGTACTGCTGGGAGTTTTGCTGCTAGGAGCCCAGGGCGCCGGACAGGAAGGCGCGAAGGCCGCCGGGAACGGAGCGGCGAAGAATGCCGGACAGCCGGCGCCGCAATTTCAATTGAAGGATTTGAAGGGTAACCCGGTATCACTAGCGGACTTCAAGGGCCAGAAGGTGTATGTGAAGTTCTGGGCATCCTGGTGTCCAATCTGCCTGGCGGGGCTGGATGAGCTGAACCAGCTATCCGGTCAGCAGCATGATTACAAGGTGCTCACCATCGTCAGTCCTGATTTTAATGGCGAGCAGCCGGAAGCGGATTTCGTGAAGTGGTTCTCCAAGCGCGGCTTCGACAATATTCCCGTCCTGCTGGATACAGGTGGGGCGTGGACCAAGCAGTTCGGGGTCAGAGGTTATCCGTCCTCTTATTATATCGGCTCCGACGGGATTCTTGTGAAAGCAGTTCCAGGACATAATACCAATGAAGTGATCGACCAGACCTTTCAATCTATTCATTAACTAATTACTGGTTATCAAGGAGGCAAATCCATGAAACAACTAGGCTTGTTTTTCACGCTGCTGCTTCTGCTGGTCGTTACGGCCTGCTCCTCCTATAATGGAATAAACGGCAGCGTGGGGGCTTTTACCGCTCTAGGCAGTGAATCTACGGCGACGACCGCGTCGCTGCCTAACCCGAACAAAGCGCTCGATTTTTCCGCCAGTCATCTGCAGACGATTTATTTGGCCGGAGGGTGCTTCTGGGGGATGGAGGCTTATATGTCTCGCATCTACGGAGTGAGCGACGTCGTCTCCGGTTATGCCAATGGCACCGGTGCGAACCCGACCTATGAAGATGTGGTGCGCGGCGACCGGGGCTTCGCCGAGACTGTGAAGGTCACCTACGATCCGGCCCGCGTATCCCTGGCAGATCTGCTGACCGATTATTTCAAGGTCATCGATCCGACCAGCGTCAACAAGCAAGGTAATGACCGGGGGATTCAATACCGGACCGGCATCTATTATGAACGGGAGCAGGATCTGCCCGTGATCCAGGCAGCGGTAGAGGCGGTACAGAAGCAATATGACAAACCGGTGGTGACCGAGGTGAGGACGATTAGTAATTACTACCTCGCGGAAGAATATCACCAGGATTATCTGGAGAAAAATCCATACGGATACTGCCATATCGATCTGAATGTATTAAAGGATCAAGTGATCCATATCGATCCTGCGAAGTACCCGAAGCCAAGCGAGGCGGAGCTTAAGCAGAAGCTTACAAAGGAGCAATATCAGGTAGCCGTCAAGAACGATACGGAACATGCCTTCTCCAATGCTTACTGGGATAACTTCGAGTCTGGCCTGTATGTGGATGTCGCGACCGGGGAGCCACTATTCTCCAGCGCCGACAAGTACGATGCCGGTTGCGGCTGGCCCAGCTTCACGAAGCCGATCGCGCCTGAGGTTGTGAAGGAGAAGGAGGACAACAGCTACGGGCTGAAGCGCACCGAGGTTCGCAGCCGTGCTGGCGACATTCACCTGGGCCACGTATTCGACGACGGTCCTGCCGACAAGGGCGGCAAGCGGTACTGCATCAACAGCGCGTCCATCCGGTTCGTTCCTGTGGCGGATATGGAGAAAGAGGGCTACGGAGATTTGATTCAAGTGATAAAATGAAGCTAGAGGGAGTTAGCGCGCTATGTATAAACTGCTGCTCGTCGAAGACGAGGACTTGATCCGCAAGGGCATCAGGCGGTTCGTACCGTTTGAGGAGCTGCATATTCATGAGATCTATGAGGCGACCAATGGGGAGGAAGGCCTGCGGATATTCGGGGAGCAGCTGCCGGATCTGGTCCTGCTCGACATCAACATGCCGCGGATGAACGGACTGGATTTTGCAGTCCAGATCAAAGCTATGAAGCCCGAGGTCAAAATCGCCGTCATCACAGGCTATGATTATTACGATTATGCGGTAGCCTCGCTGAAAATAGGCATTGATGATTACGTGCTCAAGCCGGTCTCACGCAGCGATGTGTTCGAGGTACTGAACAAGCTGGTGCAGAAGCTGAAGGACGAGAGTCAGCGGACGGAGCTGCTGGCCCTGCTGAGAACTATGCAGACGCATACGGCGGGAGCTGCAGCTCCGGGCGAGCCGGATCACGAGAAGAAGCTGGTTCAGCAGGTGATCGAGGCCCATCTGGCGAACCCGGAATTCTCACTGGTGCTGCTGGCCGAGCAGATGGGCTTTAGTCCGGGCTATATGAGCACTTTATTCAAGAAGCTGTTCAATGTCCCCTTCCAGGATTATATCGCCTCGATCCGGATGGAGCGCGCCAAGCTGCAGCTGCTCGCGTCAGACAAGAAAGTCTATGAAATCTCAGCGGAGGTAGGCTTCGACAACCCGAATTATTTCAGCTCCTCGTTCAAGAAGAAGTTCGGCTTGTCGCCCCTGCAATACCGCGAAAGGATAAAAGAGTGATGAAGCCGTTCTTCCGCTCACTACAGTTCCGCATCTCCTGGATTTACTTCGCAATCAGCGTTCTACTGCTGGGCACCACCGGAAGTGTGCTGTATGCGGGCATTTCCCGGGTCGTCATGAGCGAATCCGTCGAATCAAACCAGATGGCCATCGCTAAGGGTGGCACATATGTGGAGATGTACATCGACCGGCTGAAGGTACTGTCTACAATGCTAGCACGCAACCCCCAGACGATCCGGACGCTGGAGGCCAAGGACCAGGCCGGGGAGCGGGATGTGCTGAAGGTGATCGACAGCGTGTTGGTCTCCGATCCATTCATCCAGTCGGTCATCGTCATCGGTAAGGACGGGTATATGCTGTCCAACGAGCAGAAGCTGAACATGACGCGCTCCTCGGACATGATGCAGGAGCCATGGTATGCCGCTGCGATTCGCAGCAGCAATCCGGTGCTGACCTCGGCGCGGATGCAGAAGTTCTCGATGGATAAGAACAACTGGGTCATCTCGATGAGCCAAGAAATCCGAGACAACCGGGGCCGTAATCTCGGCGTCGTGCTGCTCGATATCAAGTACAAGGGGCTTGAGGATTATCTGAACGATCTGGACTTGGGCAGCAGCGGGTATGTGTATATCATTAACAGCCAGAATGAACTGGTGTATCACAAGGACGTTTCTTATTTTGTCGACAGTGCCAAAAAAGAACAGCTGATCGCAATGAGCCGGCAGTCCGAAGGCTATAATCCGAAGCAAAACCGGCTGGTGTACCAGATGCCGCTCAAGGGCTCGGACTGGACGCTAGTTGGGGTCAGCTCCCTGGACGGCCTGCAGCAGATCCGCGCACAGCTGCTAAGGTCCTTTATCATGGTCGGAGCGGCGGTCCTGTTGCTGATTCTGCTGGCCTCGCCCTGGATCGCCAAGAGCATGACCCGTCCGGTGCAGCGGCTTGAGCAGGCCATGCAGCAGGTCGAAAGCGGACGGCTGGCGATCCGCGTGCCAGAGACAGGGGTTACCGAACTGCAGGGACTCGCCCGGCACTTCAACTCCATGGTGCTGGAAATCCGCCAGCTGATGGAAGACAAGGAGACGCGGGAGCGCTCGCTGCGACTGCACGAGCTGAGTGTGCTGCACAGTCAGATCAATCCTCACTTTCTGTACAACACGCTGGATACGATCGTGTGGATGGCCGAGTTCCAGGATACGGACCGGGTGATCTCAACGACCAAGGCGCTCGCCGAGTTCTTCCAGTTATCGCTAAGCGGAGGCAGCGAATATACGACGATTGAGAAGGAGATGACCCACGTCTCCCAATATTTATTTATCCAGAAGGAGCGCTATGGGGATAAGCTGAATTATGAGCTGAGCTTCGACCCCTCTCTGGTGGACGAGGTGATCCCTAAGATCATTCTCCAGCCGCTGGCGGAAAATGCAATCTACCACGGGATCCGTGAAAAGGACGGACCGGGACATCTGGAGATCCGATGCAGCCGGGCGGACGATGGGAGCATTCAATTTGTCGTCAGCGATGACGGAGTCGGGTTTAATCCTGCCCGTCTTGCCAGTGATCCGGGTTTCCTGCAGCAGCCCGATTCCGATTCGAGAAGGACCAAGCTGGGTGGGATCGGCATTCACAATGTGGATGCGCGGCTCAAGCTGTACTACGGATCGGATTATGGGGTCACCCTCACCTCGAGCCCCGGACAGGGCACGGAGGTGCGGATTCGGATTCCTGAAGTAAGATTGAGGGGGCAATAGAGCCCACCGCTAGGTTGGGTTCTGAGAGGGAGCACTCAGCGTCTAGAGCCATATATAGCACAGCAAAATCAATCTGGATAAAGAATGGGTTTGAACATTTAAATAGTGAGGAAATCTGCCGCGTTAGGGGCATGGACGTCTAAGAACGTGTAAGTAACCAAGAGAAATATTAATTTATAGTGGGAGGAAGATCGGTATGCACACGGTTATATTCGGTGCAGGCGCTGTTGGTGGGTATTTTGGAGGTAAATTAGCTAGGGCTGGTTTTCCAGTCACTTTTTTAGTACGTAAAAGACGCTTCGAGCAATTGAAAAATCGCGGTCTAATAATTTCCAGTTTTCATGGCGATTTTACTATTAATCCTCATTTAGTGGTAGAAAGTAAGGAAATCGAGAATCCGGAGCTCGTCATTTTAGCACTAAAAAACTATCATTTAGAGGAGGCCCTCCCACAATTAGAGGTTCTTATTTCAAATGGTGCTACAATATTGCCATTGCTTAATGGTGTTCAACATATGGATACATTAACGGACCGTTTTGGAGAAGAAAATATTTTGGGAGGGGTTTGCTACATAGAATCCACTCTTAATGAAGAAGGAAATATTGTTCAAACAAGCCCTATGCATGATATTGTCTTTGGTTCATTAAGAGAAGGGCAGTCGGAATTTACAAGCAAGATTGTTAACATGTTAAAGAAATCGGAATTAAATGTCTTGCAAACGGATAATATCATTAGTGAAATGTGGAAGAAATTTATTTTATTGACCACATTAAGCGGAATTACCTCGGCGACCCGTCAGCCAATCGGAGTTGCCAGGAATGACCTCGTAACGAGAGCGTTATTGGTGGATTTCATACATGAAATATATCAAATTGCTATTACTCATAAAGTTCCATTACCAGAGGATACGGTGGAAAGAATAATCAAAAAGGTAGAAGATCTTCCTCCAGCAATGACCTCCTCCATGCATCGTGATCTAGAAAAAGGACTGCCCATTGAAGTTGAAAGCTTGCAGGGATATGTCTTGGAACTGGCTAATAAACATGAAATTCAAATACCGGTTAGTCGTGCAATCTATTCACTTCTTCATCCCTTTTTAAATGGAACACCTCAATTACAATAACACTTCGGTGGGGACATAGCAGAGGATTCTTGTTATTTATCAGAACAGATTCTTGTCATCCGACAATTGTCGGGTGACAAGAACATAGTCTCATTAATTGCTGCGTAAATTGCGGCTTTTTTATGTTATGAGATCAATTTCTTGTCAAAATCCAATGACAAGAAATTGATCCCATTCCCGACGAACGTATTCTTGTACGCTTAAATTATGATTATGCTGGGTGAACCGTATCATAAATAACGGCAAGTTTTAATCATATGTGATTCACACTGAGAATCTCACGGACGTTTATTACAAACCACCAGCATCTCTTGCTGTGTAGAATGAGGGGAATATCGGACGATAATTTAACTCATCTCTAATTCGGGTCGTGTCTACGATCATATCAAAAGGGTTAAACTCATTCTGCGAGATTTCTGCCGTGTATTGACGGGAATGCCCGTGAAACTGAATCAACTCGGCAACGGAGATGGGAGCATCGTCGGCAACATTATAGACGCGACCATCTATGCCCGGAGTGGAGGCAGCGAGCAGTAACGCTCGGCATACATCCGCATGATGCACCATATGGAGTCGTTTGGCTGGATTCCACGTACTCATGATAGGGAGAAATTCGTTAATATGGGGATCTCCTTCTCCATAGACGAATGCAAGGCGTACGATTCGTAGCCCCAATCCCTGCTCAACGTGAAGTTGGACCAGCGCTTCTTCGGCAGTCGCTTTGGTTTGAGGGTACAGGAATGCAGGCTGCAAGTTGTCATCTTCCCGGCTTGGTCTCAACTGGCCATCGGAACCGTATACCAGATTGGTGCTGGCAAACACAAAGCGCGGAACTTTCGCCTTTATTGCGGCGTTCGCTAAAGCAATGGTAGCATGGATATTCGAACTTTTTGCCGTTGCCTCATCTACACCTCGGAACTGGGCAGCAAGGTGTATGACGACATCCATGTTACGTAGCGCTTCCTCAAGTTTTTCTGCCTGCATCAGATTTCCTGCGACAATCTCGGCACCTTGCAGCGGATATGATTCCGCCTTCGCGGCATCTCGAATTAATACTTTAACGTGATGACCACGCTGCAACAATCTGGGGACCAAACGACTCCCAATTTTACCTGTGGCCCCGGTGACGAAAATATTCATTCTAATTCCTCCTTTGATTTTCTGGTGCTATAGTAGAAGAATAGCGTATTACGGAATCCATTGCCTTCCTGCGTTTATCGTATGATTGGCAGTGTCAGGATAAGGGGAGATCTTCAGTGGATGAGATCAGTTCAAACATATCGTTAGGGGAATTTTTACGGGCTCGCCGAAAACGTCTTACTCCGGAGGAAGTGGGGCTGCCTTCATACGGTCGGCGCCGGACACCGGGACTTAGGCGGGAAGAAGTGGCCCAGCTTGCCCACATTGGCACATCTTGGTATACCTCGTTAGAACAGGATCGCGATGTAAGCCCGTCGGTGGAAGTGCTGAATAGCTTGGCGGTTGCGTTGCGATTGACCGTAGACGAACGCCGTTATCTTTATATGCTTGCAAAACCTAAGGAATCGAGGGAAGAAAAGAGTCTGGAAGTAAGTATCGGAATTGAGAGGATGGTCAGGTCACTTGAACCAAACCCTGCAGTCATATTGGGGAGAGGTTGGGATTTACTCATGTGGAACAAGGCGGCTGAGTTGGTATTTCGATTACCGGCATTCTCTAAGGAAGTATTGGGTCGCCCCAATTGGATGAGGCGCTTTTTGACGGATTCTTCGCTTAGAGCGAACAATACAGATTGGGGAGCCAAAGCGCAGGTGATGATTGCTCGGTTTCGTGCGGATTATGCGCACAACCCTAATGATATAAGATTTAAAGAGCTTATTAAGGAATTTATGCATATCAGCGAGCTGTTCCGCGAGACCTGGCCAAGGCATGATGTTCAAATCGCAGCCGACTGTCATAAACATTGGAACGACCCTCGTATCGGTGAGATGGAGTTTGAACATTTGGTTTTGCAGCAACCAAACGTACCGGAGATGAAGATCATGATCTATACCGCGTCAACGGATACGGCTGTGCGTTTGCAAGAACTACTTGGCACCTGGGGACAATGAGAAGTGATGGAAACTTGCCGTTACTGACAGCGCGGAGAACCGTATCACAGTAAATCATTACGCTAATGGGTACGATACTTGAGGAACTTGCCCCCGCCGGCAGTTCTTTTTTTTGACCATTGAAGTAACGGGCAGGTTACTTTAAATGGGTATTAGTAGTAAAATTAGTTAAATGGAGGAGGCTACGATCATGATCAGGAGGGATCTTTCTTGAACTAGGCTTCTGGTGGGATACGGGATTATGTTAGGTTTAGGCATGGCGCTTGCAAGCACAGTAACGCTAACTATAATTTTGTTTCTTTTAAAACATCGATGGTTACTTAAAGTTAAAGAAAAAACTAAAATTGACTAAGCTAACAAATACGATAGCGCAGGAGCTGCTTATAAGCTGCTCCTTTTTGATTTCATTGAAGTAACGGGATGATAACGCAATACAACAGCGCCGAAGTCAGATCGTTCTCGTCTACGAACAGATGCAGCATCGGCTCCCCGTCTCGTCCTCCCCCCGTGCAGATCCGCGCTGTACCTCAGCTCCTGCAGCATATCGAGAGCAAGGCGAGTCTGTCCCTCCTGTTCGAATTGAAAATGTATCGGAGCCGTCATCATCCGCTCAATCCTTTCCCTGCCTGGAATGAATTTCGCAATTAATTTGATCCGATCCACCCCGGCATATTCCAGATCTCGCTAGGTGGATGCTCCATCTGAGAAACATGATTCCATGATGGATACAATCCGGATTACTTAGATGAATAGGCGTTGGCACTTCATAATGGCACAGCCAAAGTTAAGACGCAGCTGTATTTTTGATCCCCATAGTAAAGCATACAACGTGAGGTCTTGCTAAAATGATGACAAGCGGAACGAAAGTGTGGATCTGTGACCGCAACAGACCCAGATCGAGTGGAAGCGATATCAGATCGTTTGACAATGGGGAGGTTAACGTGTAATGAATACAAAAAAACTGAAGGTGGCCGCCGCGTGTATAACTGTGATAGGTCTGCTGTCAGCCTGCGGCAGTGCAAGTGGCGGGGCAAAGGATGTGGGAAGCAGCAGCAAGGAGGGGAACACGTCTTCCGACAGCACTCCGAAATCGTTGGTGGATGAGAAAGTCGATTTGGTTATTTATTGCGAAGGGGGAACGAGCGCGGATAATTTCAACACGACTTACGGTAATGCACTCAAAACCAAGTTCCCGAATTGGACCATTACTTACATTCCACGTTCGACGAACGACAGCCTGGACAAAATGATTACCTCCGGGAGCCAGATCGATATTGTGCTGGACTCCATCGGTTATTTTCCAGACGGAGTGCTAAAAGCTGCTCTACAATCCGATATGACCGAATTGATTAAAAAATACAATGTCGATATGAATCGCTTCGAACCGTCCCTAATTGACGGGATCAAGCTATTCTCGAAGAAAGGCGAGATTTACGGCCTGCCCGTCGCGAACACAGGGCTTGTGCTGTACTACAACAAAGATATCTTTGACAAGTTTGGGGTGACCTACCCGAAGGACGGCATGACTTGGAACGAAGCTATTGACCTTGGTAAAAAGCTCACTCGCCAAGAAAACGGCACGCAGTACCTGGGCCTGGCCGCATCTCAAGGCCATATCATGAAACTGAATCCCTTCTCCCTTCCGAGTGTTGATCCGGAGACAAATAAGTCGACGATCAACTCGCCGAAATACAGCTCTAAGTGGCAAGCAATTTATCAAACGGTATACAAAGCCACGACTGAAGCGCCCGGCTATGCCGACTTCATCAAATCGAACAAAGACAAGGTTCCGTTCAGCGACGAATTCGGAAAAAGCAAAAACGTGGCTATGTTCGGGTTCCTGTCAGGACAATATTGGACAGACATGAATTGGGACGAGGTGTCCATCCCGACGTTCAAGGATTTGCCAGGCGTCGGCGCCCAATCGTACCCAACCTACGCGGCAATTACGTCTATTTCCAAACATAGAGAAGAAGCGATGCAGCTGCTCCAGTATCTCGTGTCCGACGAATTCCAGATGCAATTGTCGAAGACCGGCGGCATGACCTCGTTGAAATCGGAAGACATCAAGAAAGTTATCGGCCAACAAAGTCCGTATCCAGGAAAAAATTACGCTGCCGCTTATTACAACAAATTCGCTCCCATTTCCCAAAAATCGAAATACGACACAACCGCGGAGTCGGGCTATCGCAAGCACATCACAGACTATATTTACGGAACAATGGACCTGAATACCCTATTTCGCACCGCCCAGGAAGATGCAGACAAGGCGCTTGAGCGGGCAATCGCCCAATAAAGGAGAACTTGACCGATGGCAAAAAGGGGAGAGGCATTCAAGGAAAGCCACTCCCCGTTCAGGCGTTACCACTAATCATTGTCCGCTAAATCAGCTAGACAGCTTGGATTTACGGAATTGGTCTGGGGAGCAGCCGACGAGTTGCTTGAATACCCGGCTGAAGTGGGCATGATGCTTGAACCCGGTCTGATAAGATACGTCCGTAATGGTAAGGGTTGGATCCAGGCTCAGTTTTACCTTGGCATGGTTGATTCGCAAATGGGTCAAGTAATGAAAAACCGTCATTCCGGTAACCTCCTTGAACACTTTAGATAAATGATGACGATCTAAGTGAAGATGCTTCCCCAAATCATCCAAATGGAGATCCATGGCATAATGCCTATCTAGGTAGGCCATCACCTGCTGAACGTTGTTCTCCTTGGTGGAGAGTACCGGAGAAGATACCGAATCGGGAAGATCGCAAAGCTCGTAAAGGAGCAGAAAAAAATCGAGCAAACTCACGTGGAACCGGTGCTTCTCGATCGGATCGGCGGCATGCTGCATCCGCTCAAGCTTCTGAAGTATGGCCTCAAATTCCTCGCGCATTTGCCCCTTCAAGGAGAAGCGGTAATGCTTGATGCATGAAAACGGTTGCAATATATTTATGAAGAAAGCCCTCGGAATCCAGCTATGCAAATAGTCCGGATTGAAATGAACGATGGTCCTTTCGTATCCGTAAGCCGGATTGATATTGGCACTGTGCCATGTCAAACCGTTCATGAGAATCAAGTCGCCGGGCTCCAGCGCATAAAATTGACTGCCGATGATGAAGTTGCACTTTCCCGAGTGAAAGTAGTAGATTTCATGATCGATATGGGAATGGGGCATATTCACAGGAGGCATGTAGCTGGCATGCCTAATCCGGATCGGCAGCGAGGAATTTAAATACTCCACGGGCATAACAAACACCATCCTTCGTACAAGTTATGTATCCCTATGATAACATAGGTCTCTTGCTCTGACGACAGGTCGAAGGCCTTCTCATTAGCCAGATTAAAGCAACCGAACACGCGGTCTGCTTTGCCGATAGAACAATTGAGGAGCAGTAACCAATTTTACCTAAGGAAGGAAGTATTGCATCTTGTACCATACATGGGAAGTGTGCTATGCCGAATACAACCAAAAGCGCTGCAGGATCGACTTTTTTCTTCCGACTCAGCGGCTGGCCCCGATTAGTTTGCTTTTTATCCATGGTGGAGGCTGGGAGAAAGGAGGGAAGGAGAGTTGGCGGGATGTGGCGGTTTACTTTGCTGAACGCGGCTTTGCAACTGCATCAACGGGGTATCGGCTCGCGCCTGACTATCGGTATCCCGCACAAATAGAGGATGTAAGGCTCGCCATGCAACGGGTGAAACAATGGAACCGTGAGCTTGGCTTGGCGGCGGACAAAGTTGTCGCGATCGGTTCTTCATCCGGGGGCTATCTGGCAGCCATGCTGGCCATGATTACGCCTCATGAGGAACTCGGCGTAACGGAGAAGCTGGTTGACTTGGAGACAAGGCCGTATGGGGTAATCTGCTATTGTCCGGTTACAACACTTGAACTTCGAAGGCCATTCGTGGAGCGCTTTATGGGCGGACCGTTCGAGACGATGCAGCAGGTCTATCTTGAAGCTTCGCCGCTGCATAGAATTCGAGGCGGGGAGCCCCCGTTTCTTCTCCTCCAGGGGGATTGTGATACGACGACATCTTTGGGGGATACGAAGAGATTCCACGAGAGACTGCTTGTCGCGGGTATTTCCTCCCGCTTGGAGGTGCTGCATGGTGTCGGTCATGGTTTTGGCTACGGAGCAAGTACGGAAGCGCAGGGCAAGTCCATCCGCGCCATCGAATCTTTTCTTGATGATCTCGTCAAGAGATAGAGCGCACGCGGCAGGAGATCAGCACGGAGCTTATTTCGTGTTACGGAGCGACCTTCGCTTTAAACTTCAGGCCGGCGGTACCAACGTACGTTTTATTTGTAGGGGAGTGAACGGAAGCCGTTCATCTTCCCTGCTTTATTCGATGATGAAAGTAGGTAGGATGATGAGAAGACAGACGGCAAAAATCGTAAGCGCTTTAGTGATAATGGTACTACTTGCTGGATACCTGCCATTGGCAGGGGAAGGGTTGGTTGCCCGTGCTGAAACGAGTAACGATTTTGATCTGATGAGGTCGAAATGGAAGGAAATTTTGACTGGAGGAGCTTTTAATGATCCGAATGATCCCGATGTCCGCAAGCTAGTTGACTCAACTGCGGCAGCAGCGACAAACAGCAATGGAACCGGTCAGTGGGACACCTTGAATAAATCACCTCAACGCACCAGTCTTTGGGACGATCTGACGAGCACGACCGCATCGGCTCACATAACAAGCAATTATAATCGGATCAAAACGATGGCGAAGGCCTACGGGGTCATCGGATCGCCTTTTTACGGTAATGAAGCACTACGTGATGACATTGTAAGCGCACTGGAATGGATGTACGTGAACCGTTACAACGAAACGAAAACAGCCTACGACAATTGGTGGGATTGGGAATTGGGAACTCCCATGGAATTGAACGATATTATGGTTATCATGTTTGATGCGTTATCCGTTGAGCAGGTCGACAAGTTCTCACGAGCCGTTCTCAAATTTTCCCCTGCCGTCAAGCCAAGCGATACAGGAGCGAACAGAGTGTGGCGATCCACTGTTCTCGGGCTCAGTGGAGTATTGAATCGAGATGAAGATTCAATCGCCGCAGCGCGCGACGGCCTCAGTGATGTATTCCTGTATGTGAACAGTGGGGACGGTTTTTATGAGGATGGTTCATTCATTCAGCATAACAAGCATCCTTATAATGGAGGGTACGGTAAGGCGTTGCTTGGCACAATCGCCAACATCATGTATATGCTGAACGGTTCACCCTGGGAGATCACCGATCCGAATAAGCAAAACGTGTACCGTTGGGTAAAGGATTCATTTGAGCCGCTTATCTATAACGGCGCGTTCATGGACATGGTTCGCGGGCGGGAAGTTTCACGTCTCCAGTCGCAGGATCATGTGATCGGCCATTTAACGATTTCAGCCATCATCCGATTAGCAAAATCTGCTAGTCCAGCTGACAAATTTGACTTTGAACGAATGGCGAAAAAATGGATTTTGAATGACGGCTATCGCAATTATATTGGCAATGCAAATCTGGGCATCATTAGTGAAGCTAAAGCGCTGATCTTTAATCCAGCTATCCCAGCGGGGGATAAGCTATTGTTGAACAAAGTCTTTCCAGCAATGGATCGGGTCGTGCATCATACCGAAGACTTTGCGTTTGGATTAAGCCTATCCTCAAGCCGAACGTTCAAATATGAGTCCATCAACAAGGAGAATCTAAAGGGCTGGTATACATCAGACGGGATGACTTATTTGTATAATGGGGATCAGTCGCAGTACAGCGACGGCTTTTGGGCAACTGTCAATCCTTATCGACTTCCGGGCACTACCGTAGATACTAGAGAACGGCTCGCTCAGACTTCTGCCAATTACGCCGCTTCGAACCTTTGGGCTGGCGGCACGGTGATGGAAGATGTGTATGGCATTGCGGGTCTCGACCTAGATGCTGATGGGAACCAACTGACCGCGAAAAAGTCCTGGTTCATGTTTGATGACGAAATCGTCGCTCTGGGAGCGGGAATTACGAGCAATGAGAATCGGACGATTGAAACCATTGTGGAAAACCGCAAATTGAACCAGACAGGGAATAATGTTCTGACGGTCAACGGAGCGGTTAAATTGGGGACTGAGGGATCTGCTGAAACGATGAGTGGGACGAACTGGGCGCATCTGGCTGGTAAAGCGCCAGACTCGGATATCGGCTATTATTTTCCGGGCAGTGCACAGATCAAGGGATTGCGGGAGAAGCGAACGGGGGCATGGAGTGACATTAATCAAAATACAGGCACTCCTGCGTCGATCACTAATCATTTCCTAAACCTTTGGTTTGACCACGGGGTCAATCCAAATCGGGCGGAGTATGCCTATGTTTTACTGCCGAAGAGAGATGCTGCGCAAACCGCTGCATATAGTGAGAATCCGGATATTCAGATCGTTAAAAATACGGAAGTGGTTCAAGCAGTCCGTGAGAACAAGCTTGGGATCATCGGTGCTAATTTTTGGGCGCCAGGGCGTGTGGAATATTTAAAGACCTACCAGCCCGCCTCTGTCATTGTCAAAGAAGAAGCAGACCAGCTTGTTGTTTCCATATCAGATCCGACACAGGCTCAGGAACAAATCATTGTGGAGCTAAGCAAGGCCGGGACCAGTGTGATCAGTCAAGACCCGTCCATCACGGTGTTAAATATGTCCCCCGTTAAAATTGCTGTGAATACCGCTGGTTCACAAGGCAGCACACACACGATCAGGATTGCTTATGACCCTAGCCTAATGCGTCCGGATAAGAAGCTTTATCCTGTAGCGGATACTTATGTGGATAAAGGCAATCCAAACGCGAGCTTCGGTACATCTCCGTTACTCGCTGTGAATGGTGGTGATCCTGTGCAGGAGACCTTCTTGAGATTCAACCTGGATTCCCTTAGTGGTGAAATCGATGCTGCGGCATTGAAGGTGTACGGAGGTGTATCAGATCCTCAAGGTGTAACTGTGCAGAATGATGTTTATGCAGTGCTGCAGAATGGTTGGACAGAAACTGGTGCAGGAAGTATTGCTTGGCTCAATAGGCCCCAGTTTGGATTGCGGCTTGGGTCCTTTGACGCGAATGAGATCGCTGGGTGGGCTGACGTTAATGTGACCGACTACGTTCGCACACAGCATACGGGTGATCACAAAGCAGGCTTTGCGATCACTCAAAGCAGCCCTGGTCTATACACGACAATCAGCAGCAAAGAGGGAAGCGATCCGGAGGTTCATCCGTATCTGGCCGTTAAGGAATATACGTTCAATGGAGCGCAGCTTGATCGCATTCAGGCTTCTATAGTGGGGCCGGATGTGCTAAGGGTTGGAACGAGTACCAGTCTGACGATTAGCGGGACAAAGGAAGACGGTTCGCCGGCCGACCTGACACAAGCTTCTGTCGCGTACAACAGCAGTGATCCGTCTGCTATATCGGTAGACGGATCAGGGATTGTAACTGCTTTGCGGGCTGGCAGCGGTACTATTACCGTGACGGTGTCAATGAATAGCCGGGTTAAATCGGCGACGGTTCATTTTATTGCAACGACGAATGGATTGGAGACTCAAGAAATTGTTGCTGTAGCCGACAGCTATGTGGACAAAAGCAATCCAAACAACAACTATGGGAGCGCCATGGGATTGCCGGTCACAAGCAACGGTGCAAGCACACGGGAAGCTTACTTCAAGTTTGATTTAAGTCAAGTCCGAGGCAAGGTGCACACTGCCAAGCTAAAGATTTGGGCTACGAATTCGGATGCTAAAGGCGGTATGAAGGAAAATAAAGTGTATCAGACAGGAAACGACTGGAACGAATCAACGATTACTTGGAATAACACTCCTGCCAGGGGGGCTCTTCTGGGTTCAGCTAACATAGATCCGGGATGGAAGTGGCATGAGATTGATGTGACCTCTGCGGTCTATGGTCAAGTGGATCAGACTGGAAACTTCAGTTTCTTGGTGCGCCAAGAGGAGAAGCCCGTTATGTCACCATTTTCAGCAAGGAAAAGACAAGTGAGCGGCCGCATTTAGTACTGCAGACATATAGCTTAGAGGAAGCGCAGCTTGATCGCATTCAGGCTTCTATAGTAGGGCCGGATGTGCTAAAGGTTGGAACGAGCACCAGTCTGACGATTAGCGGGACAAAGGAGGACGGTTCGCCAGCCGACCTGACACAAGCTTCAGTCGCGTACAGCAGCAGCAATCCGTCTGTTATATCGGTAGACGGATCAGGGATTGTAACCGCTTTGCGGGCTGGCAGCGGTACTATTACCGTGATGGTGTCATTGAATAGCCGGGTTAAATCGGCGACGGTTCATTTTATTACAACGACGAATGGATTGGAGACTCAAGAAATCGTTGCTGTAGCCGACAGCTATGTGGACAAAAGCAATCCAAACAACAACTATGGGAGCGCCGTGGGATTGCCGGTCACAAGCAATGGTGCAAGCACACGGGAAGCTTACTTCAAGTTTGATTTAAGTCAAGTCCGAGGCAAGGTGCACACTGCCAAGCTAAAGATTTGGGCTACGAATTCGGATGCTAAAGGCGGTATGAAGGAAAATAAAGTGTATCAGACAGGAAACGACTGGAACGAATCAACGATTACTTGGAATAACACTCCTGCTAGGGGGACTCTTCTGGGTTCAGCTAACATAGATCCGGGCTGGAAGTGGTATGAGATTGATGTGACCTCTGCGTTCTATGGTCAAGTGGATCAGACTGGAAACTTCAGTTTCTTGGTGCGTCAAGAGGAGAAGCCCGTTATGTCACCATTTTCAGCAAGGAAAAGACAAGTGAGCGACCGCATTTAGTACTGCAGACATATAGCTTAGAGGAAGACAAACCTCCTGTTGAAGGCATCAGCGCCCGAGTATCCGGAACTGATAGTGTACAGGTTGGCGAAACGTTCGATGATGTTGAGTATGGGCTGACAGGAGTCGCAGGCAAACAAAAGTTGAGGCATTGGGAAGCGAAAATTCCCTTATAATAGAAATCAGAAAATCGATATAAGGAAGTGCGAGGCTGGATATGAACATTAAACAGACCATAGAAGCGGACATCGTTGTGGTAGGGGGAGGTCCTGCCGGGGTCAATGCGGCAATCGCAGCGGGAAGGAGCGGGGCGAAGACAGTGCTGATCGAGAAATACGGCTTTATCGGCGGTATGTCGACAGCGGCGCTGGTGTACCCTTGGATGACTTTCCATACGATAGACGGGAAGCAGGTCATTAAAGGAATCGCTCAAGAAATCATTGATCGCCTGATGGAATTAAACGCTTCCCCCGGTCACGTAAGGGATACGGTTGGATTCGTGCATACGATAACGCCGTATCACCCGGAGATTTACAAGGTGCTGGCGCACGACATGCTGAAGGAAGCCGGTGTTAAGCTTCTTTTGCATAGCTTCGTAGACCATGTGGAGACTTCTGACGGCCGGATTCATTCGGTGCAGCTGACCTCCAAATCCGGCAGGATCGAAGTGCGCGGCAAAATTTATATTGATACAACCGGAGATGCCGATATAGCCTATTTGGCGGGGGCTCCTTGTGTTCAAGGCCGGGACGTGGATAGGCTGACTCAGCCGATGACGATGAAGTTCCGCATGCGGGGGGTAGATCTTGCACGAGTGAAGCAGTATATGATGGAGCATCCTGATGAGTTTTATAAGAAAACTCCGTTTGAAGAACTGCCTCAACTTCATCTGTCAGGGGTGCTTGGCTATTACAAGCATTGGAAAGCGGCGAACCTGCCGATCAATCGCGATCAAGTGCTGTTCTTTACCGGACCTGCGGACGATGAAGTGCTAGTCAATACGACCCGCGTGCAGGGGCTGGACGGTACGAATGTCGAGGATTTGACCGAAGCCGAGGAGCTCGGACGCAAGCAGGTACTGGCGGTCGCTGACTTTATGCGCAGCAGCCTGCCGGGCTTCGAAAAGGCGTCGATTTCTTCGGTCGGCACCCAGATCGGCATTCGCGAAACACGCCGCATCGACGGCTTATACGCGCTACAGGTAGACGATGTGGTGCAGGGCCGCCGGTTTGACGATGTGATCGCGCGCAGCGGCTATCCGATCGATATCCATGATCCTTCCGGTAAAGGCGTGACGGCTGCATGGGTACAGGGAGACGGCGCCTATGATATCCCTTACCGCTGTTTGCTGCCAAAGCGGGTTCGCAACCTGCTTACAGGCGGCCGCTGCATCTCCACCACGCACGAGGCGCTGGCTACGACGCGCCTAACGCCCAGCTGCATGGCGACCGGCCAGGCTGCGGGCTCGGCTGCGGGACTCGCCGTAAAGCACAACGCGGCGCCGGCCGATATTGACGTTGCAGAGCTGCAGCGCATGCTTGAAGAAGATGGAGCGCTTTTAGACTAACAGCGCTGATTGTTACTGAAGCCATCATCCTCACTATAATGGTGAAGATGACGGCTCTTTTTACTTATAATCAGAGATAAGCTGAATCTTGTAGAACCGCCATCAGTCACGGTTTGTACCCGCCGTAGGTTAGCGCTGAATTACTTTGTAAAACGAATGGTTGCCGAATGAAGTAATACTTCTCTACGTCGGAAGAATGATTTTCGTCAAAAGGGGTTTCCTCCCTATTGGAGGCCACGGGCAACAATCTAGCATGGGGAAGCAACGCATTTCCGTGCGTATCCCACTTAGATCACCAGCCTCACCAAGTATACCAGCAAGACTCGTGGCGTTAACGCCGCGTATTTCAAGCAGCCTCTGAGCATAAGGAATACGTTCAAGAATGAGATGGACCTCATGCTCAATCTGCTCAAGCTGGCTCTGGGCCAGGTCATATTCTTGGAGCAATTGCCCTAAGTGAAGCTTGTAAACGTGAATCCCCTGTGTAGTACCAACACTCGATTTTGCTAGTGAAATGAGCAAATTAGCGCGCTTAATGCCAGAATGACGCTTCACAAATTGCTTCCAACCCTCGAGGATCTGCTCCGTGTTTAATTGACTAATTTCTCTTGGTAAAGGGAAGAGCCGTAATGTTGCGATTGCACTGGTGCATGTAAGGATTTTAAAGACCTGACGCAACTCAGGGAATACAATGTCTACCCAGCGATGAATCTGATTCACGGCACTATTGAGGCGTTTGGTGACCGTTTCACGGTTCGCCATGAGAATACGTAGTTCGTCATAAGCCTCTGAATGAAAACGAACTGGAGAGTAATACCCGTTTTTGATCATATCTGCAATGACAAGCGCGTCTTTACGATCACTTTTGGAAGGTGTATTATCTCGGTTTTCTTTGCTCTTTTTAACAAGATGAGGATTAACCAGAACAGCTTCAATACCTTGGTCAACAAGCCAGCGTGCAAGGCTGAACCAGTAGTGACCGGTTGGTTCCATGCCAACCATGACGCGGCTTAGATTGTAGGTTTTGAGGAGATCTTGGATCCAGCGCTCGAATAGCCTGAACCCCTCACGATGATTACCGAACTCGAGGGGAGTTCCCAGAGCTAACCCTCGAAAGCTGACAGCGCGTGCGACATGGGCCTCTTGGGCGATGTCTACGCCAACGACCAGATGATGAACGGTAATGTTTTCTATGAGTTGATTTTGTTTGTCCTGTGCCTTAAACTTCATGATAGAGCGACCTCCTAGATGGGCTTTTTGAGGCTTTTGACCTCGTGCGTAACCCCATCGTAACGAGGCGCTCGTTTTTTCAGGTGGGTTCAAAAAGGTAAGTATCAATGGTGAAGAAATGGAATTAGATACAGAAATTCAAATAATCAACGGGAGTACTTTTGTTCCTATTAGGCTTGTCAGTGAAGCATTAGGTGCGAAGGTTGTATGGAGTGCCTAATTCATGGAAGGAATTGTTGATCGTAAAGTAGGGTCTTACCTTGAATTCTAACAAATTCTGAAACAACAAAAACGGAGCGCCGCGTGTTCGCGAGCTCCGTTTTCTAATTAATTCTGGAATTTCACATGTCGTCAAGGAGGGGGGGTTATAGTATTATGAGTAATAGAAACTGCCTCAATAGGTAGTTATTAATATAGAACAAGGAGTAGTACATGACCTGGAGCAAATTGAAACAAAATCTGGAGAGTTTTCTCTGTCCTGCGTTATATGGAAGGGTCGAATACCGTGCAACGAGCTACCGTTATTTACCCGATAAAGCAGGGCATTGTTATATTGCAGTAGATAAAAAGAACATACTTAATATGAGTGATACAACTAACTTAATCAGATGGTATCAGACGGAACTGGAGATTAAGAATGATTCAGATATCCAAATTCCTATCAACGATGAAGAAATTGAAGCAGTCAGAAAAGATACCAAGGGGATCGTTCCGGAGGATCGTCTAATAGTAATTGCAAGAAGTAGAAAAAAATCAGAATATGCAAAGGAGCTTTTGTCAGCACAGTCATCATTAAGCAAATCAAATTTTATCGTAATAGCTAATAAGTTTTTATCCATTTCAATAGAGGAAAGCATAGAGAGCAATGATATCCTATTGAATATTCTAGCTTTGGTGGACAGACGAGTTGGAAAAAAGCGAATTTTAAATATGACCGATAAGATGAAGTTAAAGCATCCAATTGTGCAGTATTTTTATGAACTACGGCTTAGTACGTTTTGAAAATAAATTACTCATTCACCTAATAACCAAATAGTTGAGCTATATCATCTTTCTCAGATCACGAAAAAAGAGTTTGATCACCTTAAGATAGGTCAAAAAGGTTTAGTTGTTTACAGAGGAACATTGTTTATCGATTTAATAATTGATAATGATAAAAATGATAAATAGTCTATAATGGATTAGCCTATAAATGCTTCCTTCCGCGTTAAGCGACATGACTAATCAAGTAGGAAATAAAAGAGAAGCTCTATCAAAGAAACCACTCCAAGCAATGAACCGCCCCCCCCCCCCTAAAATAGACATTAGAAAAAACCCCTGGGTTCATCTAAACTATTTTAGGGGGTGTTTGACATGGCAGCAAAAGGACAGAAGCTAAAAACGTACAGCCAAGAGCTGAAGTTAAAAGCTATTCATATGAAGCTAGAAGGAATGACAAAGCGCCAGATTTCAGAAGAGCTTGGGATAGAAGATCATGAGCGTGTGAACATGTTGGCTTCAAGCTGGCAGAATCAGATTCGGATTTGATTTACCAAATGCAACATTTAAATCATTATAAGCTCAACATCTATGATTCTTTTAACGGGCAGAAGAAACTGCTCGCTTCGAAAACGATTCAATGGTTTGAAACAGCGGACTAATCAACAACTTCATCAAACAGAGGAAAGAATGTTCCAAGTAGTTTTTTGAATAGAGCTTGCTTGGGAGGTATTTTTTAAAAGATTGATGTTCCAACGGTGTCACTTCACTGAAGAGATGCGGCGGTTGCAGGCAGCCTAAATCTCGGGATATTGCACGTTTCTGAGGGGAGGGTTGAGCAAACTTTTCAACGCAATTTTATTCATTAATGTACAAAATGGCCGCAAAGTTGTTTAAGAAGCAATTTGGGTAGGAGTTTGTGTAAGAATCGTAATACTCATACGGATGCTTATCAATTCCATGTATTCGGAATAGCAAAGCAAATTCAAACTATTATCGGCATCAGTCGATCACCGGCACACTTTTCGGGCGGATGTCGGGTGACAAGAACATTATCTCATTAGTTGCCCTGTAAATCGCGTTTTTTTATTTTATGGGATCAAGTTCTTGGCAAAACCAAATGACAAGAACTTGATCAAATTCCCGACGAGTCTATTTGAGATATACTAAAACTCCCTACGGGATTTAAACTAACGGGCAGATTAACAATCTGTAAGCTATATTTTTGATGTTTTGGCTATGATAATGGTATACTCAACATTACAGAGTCTATGTAGTAGCAGTAGAATAAATAATGTATTGGGATTGTGATGAGGATATGGTTAAATCAGTTGATCAGACCTCCTAAAATGAATAATGCAATAATTTTAGGAGGTTATAATAAATGATTTTCAATCCGATTGTCATTGATAACTGGAATAGAAAAACCTATTTCGAACATTATTTAAACAATGTCAGATGCACCTATAGCATGACTGCAAATATTGACATTACCCGGCTGCTGGCAGAACTTAAGAATAAGGGGATTAAGCTGTACCCAGCACTAATCCACATGATAACTACGGTGGTAAACCGGCACAATGAATTTCGCACATGTCTTGATTCTGAGGGTAGGTTAGGTTATTGGGAAAGTTTGTCTCCTAGCTTTACGATTTTCCATGAGGATGATAAAACCTTTTCAAGCATCTGGACTTTGTACGGTGAAGATTTTAATGATTTTTACAGTCGTTATCTTGATGACATGAAAAAGTACGGAAGTGTTAAACAATTTGCTGCTAAAACAAACGAACCACCAAACACCTTCCCCATTTCGAGCATCCCATGGGTCAGCTTTACGGGCTTTAACCTGAACGTCTATAACGAGGGAACCTATTTACTACCCATCTTTACAATGGGGAAATATTTTCAGCATGACGAAAAAATACTGTTGCCATTATCGGGACAATTCCATCATGCCGTTTGCGACGGCTACCATGCCGGCGTGCTGTATAATGAGCTACAATTACTTGCAGATACCTGTACGAAATGGTTGCCAAACAATTAATTAGCTACTACATTCCGCAAACGGAGAACGATAGTTGAATCAAATTCTACGTAGGCAGCCGGCCAGAGCGATCGGCTGCCTTTTCCACGCTAACGGGCAGAAGAGCTATGGGGATATCGATGATTAGGATATGAACAAGAATGTGATATCCCGCGGATCGTTAACTGAAGCGATCTGTTAGACATCCTCAAAGTATGAAGAAGGGTAATGCAAAAATGCCTTCAACCACTGATTGTGGATTGAAGGCATTTCTATTTATGTGACGAGCTTGAATTGTAAGTTGGTTGCGGGGGCAGGATTTGAACCTGCGGCCTTCGGGTTATGAGCCCGACGAGCTACCGGGCTGCTCCACCCCGCGAAAGTATAATCGAGCACTGTGATCATTAACGTCGACCAGATTTCCTATATTACAGCAATTCCCGCGAACATGCAAGCCTTGGCTGAGAAGCTTTATGTAATACCTGCTACCACTACCTGAATTAAAGTTTTTTTGATTACAAAATAAGAGTCTTGTACATATATAGCTGATTTGAGGTGTAACTTTCGTCTTGCTTGTTGTGCTATTCCAGCTAATAGCTTGTCAATATTTAAAAGTAAATGGAAAATAACCGTCCCACATGGTATGGAGTTAGATTCCATACACCTCCATTTCATGCTGCTTACTCTAAACAGAACACTTCCTTAGTAGTCAAGATGGCAAAAATCCAGTGGATGAGTTTATTCACACAAGCAATTATCGCTACTTTGAACAGCTTTCCTTCAGCAAGTTTCTTATCATAATAAGCTTTTAGTTTTTTATTTCTATTACTACGAATACCACATCGTACAGCTTGATACAGGGCAGTACGAAGTCTTCTGGTACCGTGCTTAGTTATTTTATTTATGATTGCTGTTAACTTGCCTGATGAAAAAACACTTGGATCTATACCAGCAAAGGCGTCAAGTTTCTTTGCGTGATCAAACCGATCGATTTCCCCGATCTCAGCTAAAATTGTTGCAGCAATTTTAGCCAATCCCGGGTATCGATTGAATTAAATCATATTCAAGTAATTCTTCAGCCAAGGCCTCTACCGATTTATTAAGGTCTGCTAGATGGTCCTGGTATTGAAGAAGCAATTTGATGAGCAGTTGCATGGAGATCAGATGACTTGGAAAAGCTGTCTCCTTAAAGGAATTTCGCTTTGCTGCTGCAACTAAGTTTGAGCGCGCTCCAGACAGTATAAAGCCGATTTGCCGCGTCCTGTAAGGCGTTGGATTGCTGCTGTAATCTCCTTCCCATCCAATTCCAGAACCTCTCTAGACGTCGGGTATAAGGCCAGAAGTCGAAGGTGAACTTTTGAATAAAAGTCACCAAACACGCCATGGTATTTAGGGAAAAACTGATCCAGAATGGCCTGAAATTGTAGTTTTGCTTGGATATACATACCCGTTAAAAATTCATGTTGACGTGTTAGATAGCGTAAATTCATGAGATGCTGACCCCGCTTTTTGTAGGGTTCAAGCGCTTCTTTATAATACAGCATCCCTAGTAGATGAGCATCAGTGTCATCCGTTTTCAACCGTCGTAAATTGGTTTTCTTGGCGTTATGTGAGATCAAAGGATTAATGACGATATTCAGATACTGATGCTCATCTAGAAACTGAACAACGGGGCCGTTATAATGGCCAGTTGCTTCCGTCACAATGGAGAGACGAATTATTAGCCAAATTGTTCCCGTATTTCATGATGGTGCTTTTATGCAACCATTCTTGTGGACTTGTTACACTAACGGGTACGAGATAGCATCATGACAAACAGGCAGCCGACCCAGAATGATCGGCTGCCTTTGCTGTTGAAGTAACTGGAAGATAGTAGGAGTAATTGTCTCAAAATATTCATTATATCCCATTCAATTTTATGTGATAATTTACATATAAAGCATTTACATAATTCTGGATGGGGTTGAAAAATTGGCACATAATCTTGCGGCTGGAATCGTGGTTTTAAAAGGTGATGCAGTTCTGTTAGTAAAAGATAAATATGGCTGGGGTTTGCCGAAAGGTTCGAGCGAAATGGGTGAAACTTTCTTACAAGCTGCTGAACGGGAAGCGCATGAGGAGACTGGGATTAAAATAGCTGCTGAAGATGTTGCTTTCGTTACGGAGTATACTTCAGAGAAGTATGGACAGTACCTCCAAGTTTATTTTACAGGAAGGTTGCTGTCAGAGCAAAACGAAATAAAAGATCCTGACCAAGATGTCATTGAGGTACAGTTTGTGAATATCAGTAAATTACGTGATTTTATTACTTTTCGCCCGTGGATAATACCCTTGGAAAATTGGATTCAAAAAAGGGAGTTGAAATACCATTCATTCCATTTAGATGTTGAAGGGTTTCATATTTCTTAGCATTATTTTTCACAGCCTCATAAAAGTAACGGGAGACGATAGTTAGGAGCTGCCGTGAGAGCAGCTCCTATTTAGTATTCATTGAAGTAACGGGCAGGATAGTTTAAGATCAAACGCGGTGAACCGTACCATAAGTAGGGCCAAGTTTTTTTGGGCTGCAAAGCACCTTCTATCTGATCGTAGGCTGACATTTCCAAGCAATGTCGGACTGGCTTGCTTTACTCAGCTTCCCCAGCAAGGGTAAAGCGTTCATTGATATGCCGCGGCTGTTCGATTTCATCTAGCACCGCAATGGCAAGGTCGGCGTAGCTTATGTAGCTTTGACCGCTGCTGTTTGAGACAAGATGATCTTTTCCCGTTTTGTAAGAACCCGTTCTTTTTCCATTCGGGTCATAAAAAGCAGCCGGACTGACATAAGTCCATGTGATTGACTGGGTATTTTGCAAATCCTCAAGCTGCTTTGCCGCATTGACGGCCGTTGGAATAATGGCAGCCGGGAAATCAGGCGTGTCCATCAGCTTTGTTGTACTTTCTTCATCTACAAAGAGGCTACCGGCGCCTCCCACAACGATCAATTTTGTATTGGGGGCTTCTGCAAGTGCCTGAATCAAGACTTTCCCCGATTCAATGTACAGATGTTCTTCCCCAAACGGTGCTGCATAGGTGCTTACCACAACGTCAAGGTCTTTAAGATCGGATGCCGTAAGAGTAAAAACATCCTTTTCAATCACCCGGACGTTGGGTTTAGTAATTTTTGAGGCATTTCTCACTAATGCGGTGACGGCATGTCCTCTGTTCAAAGCTTCCTCCATTATAAGGTTTCCGGTTTTCCCGTTTGCGCCAATAATTCCGATGTTCATTGTCTATTCCTCCACTGTATGTGATTGATATTGTTTATAGTTATATACTATAGTATTGGTTCTACTTTTGTAAGTAGTCATTATTTTGTGATATAGTCATATAAATATGACCATCAGGAAGGGAGAGGGTTAGATGTGGCAAGAACGTCATTTCAGGGTGAAATTCCCGTCGAACAAATTGAGGTTTGCCCTGTAACGGATACGCAAAACATCATCGCCGGTAAATGGAAGATCATTATTCTGTGGCATTTAAGAGAGACCCGGCGATTCGGTGAGCTACAGCGGCTGGTGCCGGGAATTTCAAAAGGCATCCTGACCAGTCAACTGAGGGAGCTGGAAAGGGACCAAATGGTGCATCGAAAAGTTTATCAGGAGGTTCCGCCGAAAGTGGAATATTCCCTGACGAGTTCTGGGCAAAGCTTTATTCCCATACTGGAGAGTATGGGTGAGTGGGGCAAGAAGTATCATAAGAAGGGATAGCCGCTGCCAGCGGCTTTTTTTGGCGGGATCGTTGTTGTCCAAGCGGTATGAATCCGGCGGAATACCAAGGGGGCCCGAAATCGGTAGCCCTAAAACTTGCAGTTACAGATAACGCGGTGAACCGTATCATAAATAACCGTTACGCTCCCTCAGAGAATAAGGATTTCCTCACGAATGCTCGCTCATTCGCAGGATTTCACATGGATGTTAAAATAGGAGTTTAGATGATTTAAAAGTGTGGGCTTTGCGGTTCCGTTTGAGGGCATGCGGAAATAGAAGGTGTCAATCTATTGACAACATCTTCCATGAAAAGGCAATGCTGCACGTCTCTCTCCACAAGGTCCTTGGGATTCACTCTCCCAAATCTCAACGGGTCTATGCCCTTACATTCCTTCGTCCTATCTATCCAAGGTGTGGAGTCCGATCAACGTTAACGGAACGGGTCTAAGCCCTAAAGCGTAAAAATCTCGGTACTCCGTGCTTTCTTTGTGAAATCCTGAGAACGAGCCAATCCACGTTCGCACCATGACAAGGCTACCGCGTCGAACGGCAGCTTTGTTGCGCAAATGGGCAGGATAGCGCAACTGTTTACGAATAATAAAGTCGTATAAAAAATAACATAGTTGTTTGGAAATTGGTGTTATATGAATTATTTCATATTGTCATGTATAATAAATGCATAAAATATTCTAGTATCGAATGTTTAACGAACTGACAATATGGAGGAAGAAAATTGAAGATATTAGAACTACCAATTGAATTTGAATTTAATGGACAAAAAAATTACATTTACCCTAGCTTAATTATATTGAATAATGAACTAACCTTGGTCGATACAGGATATACAAATTTTTTAACTTTAATTGAAAATGAAATTTTAAAATATGGATATGAAATGAAGAATTTAAAGAATATAATCATTACTCACTATGATGATGATCATATAGGTTCCTTATATGATTTCAAAGAAAAGTATCCTTGGATTAACATTATAGCTAGTGAAATTGAATCGAAATACATCAGTGGTGAAATGAAGTCAGAGAGATTGGTTCAAGCCGAAGAAATGCTGGAAAATATGCCAGGTGAAGAAATCGAATTTGGTAAATGGTTTATACGGCAATTAAAGAATTTGAAGCATGTTTCAATTGATAAAAAGGTACATGATGGTGATATGATTCTAGATAACAAATGTAGAGTAGTAGTAACACCAGGGCATACTTCAGGGCATATTTCATTATATATTCCAAGTTTAAATAGTGTAATTACAGGTGATGCAGCTGTTCATGAGAATCATGAATTGGTCATTACTAATCCACACTTTTGTTTAAATGTTGAGAGAGCAGAACAGTCTTTGAGACAGGTTAAAAATCTTAAAGCTGAAACTTACTATTGTTATCATGGTGGGAAATTTACTTTATAATTGGGGCTAAACGTAAATATTTGGCTCTCGAATTAAAAACTTTATTATTCAGTTTTATAACAATAATCGTGAATACAATTAAAAATTATAAATAACTTTAATACCCTTCCAATCATTTCATCGTTGGAAGGGTATTAGCTTAGCATCAATTGAGGTTCTTGCGCTATCAGGTGGTATCTGGAATCGATTGAATATTAAAACGTTGGAATCATTATCCGGATTAAAGCAAATGAAGCGATGGACACTTACCAATATCAATGTAGATGATCAATCACTGGAACCATTGTCTCAGCTTCATGTATTAGAAACGTTGGAAATATCAAACCAATTTCCTTTAGAGGAATATGCCAAATTATCTGTTGAATTATCACAAACAGAATGCAAAATGTTCTCACCATATATAAAACTAAATAGTTCAATTAGAGAAAATGACATGACATAATGATACCTGGAAAGGGGAACCCATTTCTTAATCTTTAAAGGATAGTGAAAAGATTAAAGGGTTTGAAATAAAGTTCAAGGAACTTCAATAACACTTCAGAAAATCAAAGAGGTAGCTACTTTGACTAACACTATATTCAAGCTTCGAGCAATTGCCCCTTAGTTTGATTCGATCTTTATTACGCATTCCTGCTGGACGCCGATCATAAGCTGCCTGATGAACTCGCTGAAGAGATCTTAAAGGATGCCAGATTTCGGATAAATGGGACACTTGAAGTGAGAAAATTATCTTATGACAGTTGAACTAACCGGGTACGATAGCCTAATAAAGACTGTGACGCGGTTTCCGGTATAATTCGGTAGCCGCATTATGTTAACTGGCAGGATTAGCTACTCCTTCTGACGCTTCTTTGAGCAATCGCTTGCCTGGTACCTAAAAGCGTTGTACACCAAAAAAGCCTCTGATATTCTTAATAAAAAGATGTTACATAATTAAAATGGACCGTATTAAATGATAAGATTCAAAATAAGAAGATAAATAATCAATAAAATATTTTCCAAAGTCACTTTCAAGAGCGATTTTTGTTTTTTAATTAATGGAGAATCTTTATGTAAAACAACTCAGCTAGACTCATATTTTCTCCATACATCTAGAAATGGCACGCCTTTTTTTGAAAGCTAGTATCGTTGAGATTTTAAAGTCAGATATATATCGAAGTTTCATTTGGAAGTAACATTTGCTTGTGAGAGGGATTAAGGGCTGTCTTGTTATATGATGTTATCGCTTGTTGAACAAACAGCAGGATGGTTCCAATATGTGGTATATTTGATTTAATAATAGGCAATTTAAGGAGGTCATTGCTTGATTTATGTGGTACGACGTGGGTCAACCGATTTAAACCGAGAAGGTAAGCTTCAGAGCAGAATGGTTTTATCCCTAACATTTCCTAAGCGGAGGTGCCTATGAATCCTGCTTTTGACACCTATATCCAATCGCTGGCCGGCCGGGACGTGACCGTCATCGGCGCCGGTGTCAGCAACGCACCGCTGATTCGAATGCTGTGCTCTGCCGGGGCACGCGTCACCGTGCGCGACCGTAACCCGGCCCTGCTCCGAGAGGAGTGGGACGATCTGGGCGTCGGGTTGCACCTAGGGGAGAATTATCTGGATCGCGTTGGGGGAGACATGGTGTTCCGCACTCCGGGCATGCGCCCAGACCATCCGGCGCTGGACTTAGCCCGCGCGGGAGGAAGCCGTGTAACCAGTGAGATGGAGGAGTTCTTCGCGCTGTGTCCGTGTCCCATTTTCGGAGTGACCGGCTCGGACGGTAAAACAACCACCACGTCGCTGATTGCTGACATGCTGGCCAACGGGGGGCGTACGGTACATCTGGGCGGCAACATTGGCACGCCACTGCTAACGCGTGTGGGTGACATGTCGCCGCTGGACGCATGCGCGGTCGAGCTGTCCAGTTTCCAATTGATGGACATGACGCGCTCTCCCCATGTAGCGGTGATCACCAACCTCTCGCCAAATCACCTCGACTGGCACAGCGACATGGATGAATATACCGCAGCCAAACGCCGACTGTTGGATTTTCAGACTGAGGACGATTTTGCGATCTTAAACGGCGATAATGCGGCGACTGCCGCACTACGCGGGCGGGGGCGAACCAAGTATTTCGGCGGGCACATTGTCCACGACGGGGTGATCGACGGTCTGTTACCCATCAGTGACATTCGATTGCCAGGATGGTACAACGTGGAAAACGTTATGGCTGCCATGAGCGCTGTGCGGGAGACCGTGGCGGATGAGGCAATCCTGGAGGCGGTGCGCAACTTCGTCGGAGTAGAGCACCGAAACCAGTGGGTGGCAACTGTGGGCGGCGTGCATTATTATAACAATTCCATCGGCTCCAGCCCCGCCCGAACCGTCGCCACGCTGCACGCGCATGTGGGCCGAGTGCTGCTGATCGCCGGCGGGCGAGATAAGAAAGTACCGTTTGACGAAATGGCTAGGCTGCTGCCTGATCATGTCAAGGTGCTGCTTTTGATCGGCGAAGCGGCCAGTCAAATCGAGGCTGCGGCGCGCGGAGTGCCGAGCTGCCCGCCTATTGTCCGCTGCGAAGGCCTGGCCGAGGCAGTGGCGCAGGCACACAAGCTTGCCGCACCGGGCGACACTGTGCTGCTGAGCCCTGCCTGCACTGCATATGACCAATATAGTAACTTTGAAGAGCGCGGGCGTCACTTTGTAGAGCTGGTCGAGATGCTGCGCCGATCGGAGGAAAAGGATTGAGTAAGACATGGGCGTTTGCCGGGAAAACCTGATTGCGCCAATGTATTCCATTTCAAAGATGGTTATTAAGAAAAACTAAGACGCGGCTGTCGGCATTGATCCGCAGCCGCATTGCGCTAACGGGCAGTAGTATACTAAATGGGATTGTTGTCCTTCATGAACGTTTTGGCCAAGCTTTCAACATACCGCTCCCTTGTATGAGAATCCTCGTAATCTTCCAGAACATCAATGAGATATTCTTCTCCGGGTCTAAACGCTTTGAAAATGAACTGCTCTTTATTTTCTATGCATACATCGTGACCGCAGTCTTTAAGGCATTGCTCAAAGTCTTGTATTGTAGGTTCCTGATTTTCCTCCAAATAAATAAGTCCTCTTAGTATCCGCGTTCCCGCCTTGCTAACAATTTTAAAATGGACGATATGCTCTTTCATTACTAGTTTCCTCCATTAAACAGTAGATATAGGTATTTTCATTCCATTATATAGTAACGAAGTTTTGAAGTCAGTGATATTTGATACAGACCGGTTTCCAATCGCTTCGGAATGGACGACGGATTACGCGATAGCTGAGGGCTTTAATAATGAAGTAACGGGCAGATTAACGCAACGAAATGAAATAAAATATAATACGAAGAAAGAAAATGAAATCTAAACGAATAGCTACTTTCGAAAGTGGGTGTACTGCAAGAATGTGGATTCTTTTCCCGAGGAAGCCATTATGTTATTGCAGTCAATGGATTATAGCTTCCCATTAAAACTTGAACTTAAGGCATTGGATGTTTAACCGACAGATCGGATCCTTATCGCATTTTCATCAGAAATGGTACATATAATGAGAACTAGTGAGCAATAAAGCGATTGAAACTTTTTTGACATTGGAATCGAATCGGATATTTTACTCCGCCTATGTTTACTTAGTATTCCGCTGTTTTTGATGGATTTTAAGGCTTATAGTAAATGGGGGGGCAATCAAATGCGTCGTGTGTTTGTCATTGGCGATAGCATCTCGATTCAGTATGGACCGTATTTGAAAGATATGTTGGCAGATCGCTTTGGGTATGATCGAAAAAGTGGCGAGGAAGCGGCACTGACTAACTTGGATAACCCGATGGGAGCGAACGGTGGGGATAGTTCAATGGTTTTGGAATATTTGACCTTGGAGCATAACCATGGGACCCGTTATGATATTCTCCTTATGAACTGCGGATTGCACGATATCAAAAGCAGTCTAACTGATAGCTCCAAACAAGTGCCACCGGATGATTACCGAAGCAATTTGCAAAGCATTGCTAAGTTAGCACAGAAAATGGCAAATGACGTGATTTGGATTCAAACGACTGATGTTGTTACAGAAATTCACAATGCACGCTGTCGTTCCTTTCATCGATTTGAAGTGGATGTATTGCAGTACAATAAGATAGCCGATCAAGTATGGGAAAGTTTCAAAATTCCTCGAATGGATCTTTACAGTTTCAGTCGAGCATTTGGGACCTCGGCTTACTGCGATCATGTTCACTTCACGGAAGAGGTACGGCGGTTGCAGGCAGCTTATATCACTGGATATTTGGATTCACGTTTTCCGACGTTTTGATTGAATTATTCAAATGGTAAATTTTCAATAAAATTACCATTAAATGATAGGGGGATAACGTTTTGATTTGACACTTTTGATACTACACCCGAGGCCCTCCGTATAAATGTTGCATCTCAAAATGAATATTTTGATGAACATTTATTGGAAGGGAAGAAGATGAAATATGGAATATATTTTTATGTTCAAACAACTTTGGTTATATGCTGATCGAGAGCGATGGAAAGTTGTAATATATCTCATTCTACATGCTTTTTCTATGCTTGGAGAATTAGGTAAACCTTATGCATTTGCTATGATGATCAACGCACTGCAAAAGAATGACCCATCGGTTGTAGATGAGGTAGTAAAATGGCTTATGTTTTATGTTCTGTGTTTCTTTATCTTTGAGATTTTTCATCGCAGTGCACGTTTCATTGAAAGATATGTTGCATTCCGTAACCGGAAACGTTTTATTACTATTATGTATGATCATCTCCACTCTTTGCCGCTAGGTTGGCATTCGGACAATCACTCAGGATCCGTGATTGACAGGGTGAACAGAGCTGGTAATGCCATTCATCAATTTAGCGAGGCACAGTATGTGTTTGTAGATTTCTTTATGAAGTTTTGGGGACCATTGATCATTTTATGGACGATATCCCCGACCATCTCCCTCATTATTATGGGAAGCGGTATTCTTTTGGTATTTATTACGAAAAAGCTATATGGCTTGTCAGTACCGCAATATCGAGCACAGAATGAAAGGCTGCACCAGTTAGCGGCAGCACTTTTTGATTACATTAGCAATATAAGAACGATTATTATGTTGAGAGTGGGTCACCTTGCAAGAAACGATATTGAAAATCGCATCAATCGTATATTTCCGCATTTGGCGAAAGAGAATGCGATCACTCATATCAAATGCTTTATTTCAGGGCTAATCATGGTGTTGCTTGATGTTGGCTTGATTTTCTACTACATCTATGACCAGAAGCAAGCTGGTGCAGCCATCATGATTGGCTCTGTTACGTTGATTTTCCAGTATCTGCATCAATCGATGGCATCCTTCCAATTTTATACAGGTGGATATGAGTCGGTCATTCACTGGAAAACCGATTTTGAAGCAGTAAAAATGATACTCGATGATAAAGAAAAAACTCAAGAACAGAAAGAAACTTACCTCGGAATATGGAACAAACTTGATATTGAGTCCCTAAACTTCTCGTATGGAAATGGAAAACACCAGCTTACTGAAATTTCAGTGTGTTTGAAACATGATAAAAAGATTGCATTTGTTGGTGAAAGTGGTGCAGGAAAGAGCACCCTGCTCCACTTGCTGCGTGGGTTAGTTCCTATCCAACAGGGGGTTTTGACGAAGGATGATAGCAAAATACTATCATTTGATTCCCTTGCAAGTACAACAACTCTTCTTCCACAAGAGCCTGAGATTTTTGAAAACACGATAAGATACAACATTACAATGGGAATGCCGGCCAGTGATGCAGAAATTGATTCTGCGATTTGGGCTGCAGGTTTCAGTGATGTTGTAGAGAAATTACCTAACGGTCTTGATAGTGATATTCGAGAAAAAGGTGTGAATCTCTCTGGTGGTCAGAAGCAAAGACTTGCTTTGGCGAGGGGGATTTTCACCCTCCGAGACAGCAGTATAGTATTACTAGACGAGCCCACGTCAAATGTAGACCCGGCCACCGAAATGCTTATTTTTAAGAGATTGTTCGAGCGGTTGTCTGCAAAATGTATGGTAAGCGTGCTGCACAGATTGCATCTGGTCCGCTATTTCGATTATGTATATGTATTTAAGCAGGGGAAAATCGTGGAAGAAGGTAATTTCGACAATCTCAGTATTGCAAACGGGGAATTTACTCGTCTTTGGAATAATTACCTGGCTGAAGAGGAGACATTTGGTAAGATTGACTATGGAGGCTGAATCAGACTCCATATCAGATGGAGTTCAATAAAACTAACAGGCTGCCATCGCGGCCTGTTTTGTGCACGTGTGGGCGGGCCGATAAATATACCTTTGGGTACGTTTTTCCATGTTAGGTTGATGATACTCCTATAAGCTAATTTTAGGCTGAATATTCCATTAATGGTCAACATCCGTGTTGTGCTAATGGGTAGTTTAATTTAGGAGCACACTTCTGGGGAATATGGTAAAATCAGTATTTAAGAGGTGGTTATAATCAAATTTAATCGTTATTTTGGAATTTGGGTATTGCTCTTATTTATTGAATTGGTGTACTTTAATGATTTAACTCATCGAGTTCACGATACTGAAGATACCGTTTATATCATAGTGGTCATTGCAGTTACGCTTAAGGTAGGTTCAACATTTTTGGGTATTAATTCGAAAAAAATTCGTAAAGGCAACGTCTTCTCATCTGCTGATGCTAAACTAACGGGAGATATAACCTTATCGTCCACCCACTAGGAATAAGCTCTTTTCTCTCTTATTGAATAAAATGAGCGGACTTCATTGGTTTTTTGTTTCTTTGTTCATCGGTCCGATAGCAACCTTATTAATTGTAATATGGAATAAAAATCCGGAGAAGTAAGGATTATGGTCTAACTCGCTGTTAAGGGGTATGAAAGCTGAATAACAACTAAACAAAGCTGCCGTGGAAATGACCGGCAGCTTCTTTACGATAAAGGAAAGGTTCTGGGGTAAAAAGGGTTTTTTGGTAATACAGAAGTATTCTAAGAAAAATTATATTCTACGATGTTATGTTGGAGGCGAATAAATTGTCCTTAGCTTCATTTGAGAACGGTTTGAACGAATTTTCACTTAACTTAAGCGACCTAATTGATATTGTCAGGAGAGCCACTGGGAAAACGGAAATTGAGCTTATTTCGTTATATAGTGAGCCTCTAATTAAAGGCAATATGAACCCGGCTACGGGAGGTGTATACAGACTAAGAGGTGAACTAATAGAAGACGATAAAATAGATGAGTGGTCCTTAATACTTAAGATTTCCGCACCGAATGTGAATTACTCCGACCCTACTCATTATAACTATTGGAGGCGGGAATCGCTTGTTTATAGTTCAGGGCTGCTTAGTCAAATACCGCAAATTTATAAAGTACCAGAATGTTATTCCATCGACGAAAAGAATGATTCGTCCACATGGTTGTGGATTGAAGATCTCATAAAAAAAGACAAAAAAGGTTCCTGGTCTTATGACCAGCATATCATTGTTGCACGCTATGTTGGGATATTTAATGGAGCGTATTTGACCCATTCTTATTCGTTACCTGATGAAGAATTCATATGTCGTAATTTTATGAAATCTTGGATATCTGAATGTGATAGATTTGAAAGAAAGCAATTCAATGGTTCTTTATTTGAATATCAAGAAAAACTTAATGATATCTCATTAAAATTGGGTAAACGTTACGAAGATTTTTGTGACAATAAGGAAAAATTACTGCAGAAGCTAGAGCTATTACCACGGGTATTTGCGCATCAAGATATATGGAGTAAAAATATTCATTTGCGTAATGATGGGCGATTACATATATTCGATTGGCAATTTGCGAGTATATCGGGCATAGGCGAAGAAGTTGGTCGCATGGTTGGATATGCAATTAGTACCCAGCTTTATAATCCTGATTCAATTGAGACGATTATAGAAAAGATTTTTCTAAGCTATCTGCAGGGATTACACGAAACAGGTTGGAATGGTGATCCTCGTTTGGCAAGATTCGGGTTTCTAACATCCGCTTCATTTCGATTGCTAACAGTTGTTTCAAAGTTAATTCGGAAAAAAGAAGAGGAGAAGGTGGGCAACCTACTTGCAGCCCATACTTTATTGAAAATGTCAGCGGAAGCGATAAAGTTGAAAAACGTTATATTTTATTAAATAAAAGTCTGACAAATCATATTTAAGCGTTCTAATTGTAATGTTGATTTAAAAATGGTGATAAAAGTGATCCATTATTATCATTCCGCTAATGGTTACGATAACCGTATTTAAATATATGGGATTATAGAACATGGTGTCGATAAACAGTGGTACAAGTACAAAGAAATTGCGAGAAAAGAATTAGTACGAGAGAACAATTGGAATTTTTTGAACTTGAAGCGAGTGATTTAATATTTTAGACAGTCTAGTATAGATTATGGGAAAGTAACAAAAGTTGTTGAAAGTTTAGATATAACGAACAAAGACGGAAAGCAAGTAATATACTCGCTCTTAGTCGATGTAATGAACAGCCAACGAACTAAAATGTAATCTTTAGCAAAAGGGAATCGATTGTGTGGAGCTGCATTGCGAATCACAATTACTTACTTCGTATGATCAGTACGGCTTGCTTTTGAAATGTCGTTTTTCATCTTCAAATGTGGAAGGAATATGGAATGAAGAGGGGACAGAGATGGACGTAATGAGTGCAATGGACGATGACAAATGGAGACAAGACCGACGGGAGGAATCAATAGATCGAGCAGCAGATGATGCAGTTACCCGTTATTTGGAGAAAAAGCGACGCGCTGAGCAGGCCGCTAACGAGGTGTTCGAACGTCATACCGCAAAAAAAGAGGAAGCTAATCATAGGATGGATGTCGTCTTTCAACGGGTCGATGAGACTCGCCGCAGCGCGTATGAGCATATGGAACGGCAGGCTGACCGCATCTTTGAACAGCGTGAAGCGGAGGCACGTGCCCTTGAGCAGCGCATGGAGCAATTAATCACTCGCGTTCGCGAAGCGGAGAAGCGGCTGAAGGAAGAGATTGAGCAGAGGGCGGCACTAACGCTGGAAACCGTTGAGTTGGCCAAGCGGCAATCGTTAGAGCGAATCGAGCGTGAAGTAGAACAAGCGGCTGCGCGTTTTACCAAAGTGAAAAAGTCATCGGGTGGGGAGGAGACGGCTTGGATCGATGTGGCGATGGAACGGCTCGAAATGAAACGACAGCAGGCGAAGGCGGAGGCGAATCGATTAGCCGATGAGATTATCGCCCGAGTCCGGGAACAGGAGCGATTGACGCAGCTTGATGTGCGCGATCGATCGGCTTATTTGCAAGGAAGAACGGCAGGGATACTCAATGATACGGACCTAGCGCAGTATGAACCGGGTATTATTGAACGGTTTGGCACCTTTTTGAGTGAAATTTTGGGAAGCTTGGTTCGCGTGCCATTCGAAATCGTAGAGGCGTTGACGGGAAGTGAAATGATCAGCAGAATCGGCATGGCTGTAGGTGGCTCTGTTGAGCGTTCCGGCATAACGACTTCTAAAGCTGTCCAAGGCGCAGTTGATGTCATACACGGCATCGTTACCGATGATAACGAGAAGATGAGGCAGGGTGCTCACAACCTGAAAGAAGTGGGATCACGCGTCATTAAAGGAACGGCTAGTACGATTGAATATACAGCCCGAAGTATGGGACATCTTGTCAGCGGCGATCAATCCCGCATTGGTCGTGGGGTAGAGGGATTGCTTACGGTAGCCGCCGTTATTGCGATTCCGACGGGTATTGCATTGGATTTGGGCAGCTTCGATATCGACTTGGGCTGTGATGATTCCACTGAAGTAGGCATGCATCACGTGGAACCGCATGAGGTCGGCCCCTATACGAGAGCTGACGGAACGGAGGTTGGTCCCTATCACCGCGGTGGAGATTGGGGATATGACAGAACGAACCCTGACGGGAATCCGGATAATAATTTAAGTTAAATTCATGGTGCATATGTGCGTGCAAGAAATGTTTTTATCCCGGTTGTGTTCATTGGAATGTTAATCTTAAGTGGATAACTACTCAAAGTCCAATTCAATCTGTGAAACTGGAGGCCATAAAATATACGATTATGGAAGCTCGGGATAATAAACTCATTCTTCAATACAAATACATGATGTTTGAACAACAAAAGAAGATTTGGGATGCGGCATACAAGCAATTGCTAAATCGTTCGTATCTCTTGATAACTGAAACAGTAACAATTTATTAACAGATGTCGATAGCTGAATAAACTGCAGCCGAATTGAGCTAATGGGTATTTTTATGAAATACAAGAAGGGATTTAATGGTAAAAATAGAATATTGTCAATGATTATTATTCCAAAAATGAAAAGAGAAAAGGTTAGTAAGTATTGAAATCAAAATTCCAGCTTCCATTTTTGTGACCTTTGCGGAACGAAAATAAACAGAAGTAATTCTATTACGCCTCAAAAAAACGGAGGAAATTAAGGCTAATGAACATTTCAGATATCCGATACGAACACTTCAGTGAAAAAGATTACAATGCCGTGAGAGAATTATTAGGCTTTGACGTCGAGGCTGGTGAAAACATCCTTCGGGTGCTTGCTGAAGAACCGAAACTGTTTGTTACCGCGTTTATTGAGGATAAGCTTGTTGCACTGGCCCAAGTGAACGAGCCTGGAGCGCAGACCTATTTAACCGTATTCGTCGCTCCACAGTTTCGCAGGCAAGGAATCGGTTCTGCAATGGTAAAGTATGCTGAAAATGAATTACGGGCGGGTGGAAGCCAAAAAGTCAGGACTTCCTTTCGTACTGGTCATCAATCATCTCTTGCCTTTGCGAGTAAGCTCGGTTATGACAAATACTTTTCTTCGGCTTATATGCAGCGAACCGGCGATGCCTTTCCATTGGAGAAACTTCCGGTGAGGCTGTATAGGGACGAGGACTATCTTGCCAGTCAGTCGCTGTATGCTGCAGCTTTTCATGAAATGCGCGTCCGTGTTGGCAGCTTTCCTGATTCTGTGATTGCCCAACCTAGTGAAAAAGAACGAAGGGCATGGAAAGAGGATGCGGATGACCGTTTTGTCTACGAAATAAATGGGGAAATCGTTGCTTATAGTCACCTTAGCGGCAATGAACTCAGTAGTGTATCCGTTCGTTCAGACTTTCAAGGGCTTGGGATAGGAAGAAAGTTTGTTTTGTATTTATGCAACGAGATCCATCAGCGTGGCAGCACAACTGTCCATCTTTGGTGTGTCGTTGGGAATTACGCCAGAAGTCTGTATGACAGCCTTGGCTTTAAAGAAAAGTATATTATGGAATTTATGCGGAAAACGCTGGAGAAGTCGTAGATAAATTCGGTGTCACGTGGATGATTACATTCATAATTCAACTATGGGATAACGATAGTGGAGGAGCTCCTACGAGGCAGCTCCTTTTCGTTTGTTGAAGGAACAGAACCAATTTGTTAATAAGTCAGGCAAACCAATTGAACTACCGGGTACGATAGCTCAACGATAGTAGGGGGAATGAGATGACCAGCATTAAAGGATGGTTATATGTACTATTTTTACTGAGTACTCTAATTTTCGTGGGAATTACTCATCGGGGATACCTAGTTGGAGATGATATCTTCAGAGCAATTGGAATCTCTCCTTGGAGCAACCCTGTAGCAAATGAAGGATTCCATTATTCTGTAATTTTCGGAATAGTTATGGTAATACTCAGTGGAAATTTAACAATAAAATATTTCAGGCAGCATTATATAAAATATGTAGGCAGAACGGTTTTGATTTCTTGCATCATTTTCACATACATATATCCACTTCTGACAGAACAATTGTATTATCTTTCTTATGCAAAAAAGGCGGGAATTGAAGCTGTAGATTTTCTAGAGAAAGGTTCACGTTGTATATATGGTACTCAAGAGAATATCGTGTCGATTCAATGTGATTTAAGGATAACCAACTATGGTGGGCATAATGAAAGAGTATGGATTCGTCCAATTATCCAAGAAAATGGTGATTATAAGGGGATCTGGTCGTTCGTTGAAGTCCCACACCAAGAAATCACCTTGACGCTAAGATCTAACAATATGTACAGCATTCATTTTGAAAGCAAGCCTGATGATCGGATAGCTGAATTTGGTGCAAGCGGCACGGCCAATTCCTTTGGTTTGGAATTCGTTAAGGATGGTCTAAAGAAAGAAGTATTTACGTACTAAATAAGTGAGATACTCACACTGGTAGTTGCCGCACCGGGAGGTAGAATCACTTTATATTTAATTGAAACGAGCACTTTATACCACACGAAGAGAGGCAAGTACCATTTATTCCTTCGGATTCAGCGGCAATCAAATTGTTTCCTATGGTGCCGGTAATTCGTATTCGGTTGACCAAGAAGGGAATATATTTGATTTCGTATCAAAACGGGGCCGTTAATGTGAAGGCTCCTTTGAACTTAGTTACAACGGGGAAAGTTATGGGGATGAGCAAAGATGAAACCGGTTTTTATATATCAAAGGATAAGATGGCCATCGTGTACGGTTTCGCGAAAGGAGCATCCAAGCCGATGCACGTATTAATAGCTGATAAAAAAGGGAAAAAATGGAACGGGCATGAGATCAAAGGCGCAAAAGGATTTGAGACAAAATTCATCGGTTTCACAACGAAAAAGGAGGGGGGATTGTTAGTGGCGCTTCCCACGGGGGAGGAAGCGCATTGAATTACGTGTATGCGGACGGCGGAAAGACATGGAACAGACAGCGCGAAGAACCGTATCACAAATGACAGTTCAATATGCTTGGAATCAATCATCGCTTTGGCAGAGTTTTCTATGCTTCATTGAGGCGCGAGTAGGAAAGCTTTCACAAGCTCATCTTGGTTGTTTTCCTTTATATCTCGATCGTCTAAGTTGGCAGCATAATAAATGCCATTCTTCTCCCATAAATAATAGCTTTCGGTTATGACTTCTGTCTTGTCGGCGTCGCGGTAATAAGGTCCGCCATAGACATGATTCCCATCCTTGTAGACGGAAATGCTAATGCCGTTCATGTCCAGAGTGCGTTTCAGTGTCAGCTGTGAACCGTCGATAAGCGGGGATTTGCTCTGATAAACCGAGAGATTCCCTTTTTGGGGATCATCTACGGCAAGGTATGAATTTCTAATCGCATTTACCTTGTGTCGGAACGAATATCCGGTGTTCTGATCTCCTGCTTGGAGCATGACGGAATCCACCAGCTTAAGCTCGTTATTTCTTATAGCGAACGGGAGTTTCACTTTAAAGCCTAGAAGCTGTTCCGCTTCCTTTAAATCCTTCTCCCCATAGATGGGGAACGAATTTCCCTTTCCGTCGTAGCTGACGTGTTGGAGCTGCTGCGGGTTTTTGAACGATTGTAAAATGAGTTCCAATTGCTCTTCCGAAATCGTTCTCCGATTGCGTGAAAGTCCTTCTTCCAGGGTGTGATCTTCGCTATAAAATCGAATGGCATAGTATATTCTTTCATCACGCCAAAAGAAGGTCTTTTCGATTTCCGGCTGATGGTTCTCATATTTTTGCACGGTGGTTACTAAAATCCCTCTGATATTGGCATACGTAACCTCATCTTGGATATAGGTTTGGGGTTGTGCCGTGCCCCATGAGGGTCCTGGGATTTTCCTCGTTTCGCCTCCCTCCAACCGTTGAGAGAGTGCTTTATTTAGTATATTTCCCGTAGAGGCGATCACTTCGAATTGGTTCTCGTCTTCTTTACCGTGATTGGATACAAAGTTGATGGTGACCTGATTGTCCGTACGATTCACATATTTCTCGTCAACCTCGATACTTGCCAATTGATAACCGTCAGGAAGATAGTCGGGGACTTTGAACGGGAAGCCGACAAACTCATTTGCCCTTCCAAGATTGTTGAACCATTTAGCCCAGTCATTCAGTCTCTGAAACTTAAAGGTGGAAGGCCTCCCTTGCTTAGAGGCTGAATCTGTACCCGATTCGGCACTCTCCACGCTCTCCGAAGCATTCGTGAGCATAAGGACACTTAAGGCAAGGACCAGAATAATCGCGACCACGGACAGCTTATACGTACCTTTTTTGAATTTGGCGATCATGGTAATTCTCCGTTTCATTTCCTTATTGTTTTCCAAGAAATGCGAAAGATTGACCTGGGGTGAAGCGCTTCGGGTAAATAGCCGCGACAACATGAGAAGCGTCATACCGTAGGACGAAGCTTCCTGCTCACCGAGCACTTCGAGTACTTTTGCGTCGCATGCGACTTCCCGGTCGGCCTTGATTGTTTTCATAGATAGCCAGACAACCGGATTATACCAGTGGAGCAAGGTAGTCCATGTCCATAGGAAATTGAACCATAAATCCTTCCGTTGATAATGGGTTAGCTCATGCAGAAGAATGTGCGTCAGCTGACGGGTATCGGCAATCGTAATAATATCAACGGGCAAATAAATTCTAGGCTTGGTCAGGCCGTAGATGCATGGACTATGGAGACAATCGGTCTCATAGATAGGAATCGTTGCAGTGATGCCCAGCTTCTCCTTGCAAGCTTCCAGGATGGAAAGCAGCTCGTCATTATCGACCTTACGGGATGCGCTCATTTTTCTATTGAATCTCAGGGCAACAAACAGGTAATACATACCCAATGATACCATTCCTGCTAGCCATACCAGTGGGCCGATCGCGAGCATCTTTGGCAGCTTATCCCGATCTTGTTCATAGGTATACGTTGGAGAGGGAGGCTTCACAATTGCAGTTGGCTCTTCCATCTGCTTTGACATAGGAGCAGGGTTAACATCGGCTGCTGCGCTATTCGTTACGGTTAGCTCTGGTTCCTTTACGGTTTGTGAAGAAGCAGGATGCTCCTCCGCGTGCCATTTAGGCCCAAATGATATCTCTTGGATGTTCTGCGGTACCAGATTAAAGAGGCTGACAGGACTTTGTGGAGCTATAGGAACAAGCAGCTTGATCAACACAAGAAACCACAGTACATGAAAAATTCGGGGGCCAAGACGCTTGTATAGCAGCTTCCGAATCAAGAGCAGTGGCAGTATGATGATAGTGGATGCCAGTGAGGCGGTCAACATGAGATAAAAAATGGTTTCGATCAATTTCATCAATTCGTTCTCCTTCTTACAACCTCATGGCAGAAGCATCCGCCGATCCTAGCTGCCATCTCTTTTCTTTTTCTCCAATAGCTGCTGCAGCTGCTCAATTTCGCTTTCAGAGAGCTTTTCCTCTTCGATAAATTTCGCAAACAACATACCGACAGCCCCGTTATAAATCCGATCCAGGAAGGAGCGGTTCGCTGCTTTGACATATTCGTCGTATGAAACCAGTGGATAATATAAGTAGTTCCTGCCGGACTTTTCAAATCGGATCGCCTGTTTTTTGTGGAGCCGATTCAGGAATGTTTTGATGGTCTGGTCCGACCAGTCCATCTGATCCTTCAACTTGGAGATGATCTCAATAGACGTCAAAGGTTCCTTCTGCCATAGAAGCTTCATCACTTCACTTTCAGCCTCGGTAATGTGAGGGGGATTGTGCAACATCTTCACCTTTTTTCATGTATATTGTTTACGCTTGTAAACGTTGGTTATAGTTTACGATTGTAAACGATAAAAGTCAAGGGATAGTGTGCTTTCTTTGAAATCCCGCGAATGAGTCACAATTCGCACAACAAAAGGGTAGGAAGAAAAACTAAAAATCAAGCATTGACTCAATACGATATATCGTATTGTGGGGCTGAATTTGAAGAGAATAAGCAGAACTGCAAAGAAAATAACTAACCGAAAGTTTGTATATCTTTACATATTACAATAAGGAGACAATTCTATGTTAATTCAAACAAGAACAATAGTTGTGTAAAAGGGTATGGTGGACCTGGCCCTTGAACGCTTTACTAAAGAAAGCCCGGTGGATGTTATGGACGGGCTTATTGACAGAACTGTCATGGTGAATCGAAAGAAGCAAGAAGATGTAGAAGAAGTAATTGTAATGATTCGATGGGAATCCGTAGAGGACTGGAAGAATTGGGAAAAAAGTGATGTCCATATTCAAGGGCATCGACAAAACAACGGTAAACCGAAGCCGGATTACATTATAAGCACAACAGTTAATATGTATGAAGTGAAAGCAGTGAAAGAAGGCGTGAAAAAATAATGGCCTGATAGTGGCCCTGTGATTTAAGTTTCGTAAAGTACATCTTCAATGGGAGTTGAATCGGCTGCTTATTGGCAATCCACTAATGAGCAGCACGTCATCTTGTAAAAATTATAGATAGGTTTTATAAAAATAAAATTTGCAATTTGCAAATAAATGTTGTATAAATAAATTCAAGAGGTGAAGACATTGGATAACCTGAGAGAAATTTTTCAAATCATGACACGCCGCTTTGGTCTATTAGATAAAAATTGTTGCACTGCTGGAGGGATGGATATCTCATTAATTCAAAGCCATATCCTTTATGAAATTGATCGTCAACATAATCCATCCATACAACAGCTAGCTGATACTTTATCTGTAGATATTACAACATTTAGTAGGCAAGTACAAACACTTGTGAAGATGGAGTTGGTTAAGAAAACGCCGCTGCCTGAAGATCGAAGGGTAATTATTTTAACTTTAACCGCTCAGGGAAAATATATCGCAACGGTTATTGATGGTCAGATGAATGATTATCTTAAAGAAGTTTTGTCACACATGTCGGAATTTGAACAAGAAATGGTGGTCCGATCCATAAAGCTCTTGAATGATAGTATGGCGAAATCAAAAGTGTGCTGTACACCATTGGGATAATTATTTTATCCCCCGATCCATAATACTTGCAGTATGCAAATAATAACGTTTTGGATATGACGTTTTACTCAGTTTTTATAGAGCTAATAGATTTAAATAAAACACATTTTGGAGGAATTACAAATGATAAATTTAGAGGTCAATCAAACCAGTTGTTGTGAAGCCAAAGAAAATAACAAATTGCCCGTCGCTATTATTGGTTCGGGGCCTGTAGGTCTAGCAGCCGCTGCGCATCTCATTGCTCGTGGGGAGTCATTTGTGCTATTTGAGGCAGGAGAGAAAGTAGGAGCAAACATAGTGAAATGGGCACATGTTCGTTTGTTCTCACCCTGGCAGTACAACATAGATAAGGCTGCAAGAAAATTACTGATTTCAAGCGGATGGGTTGCACCTGACGACTCCGCAATACCTTCAGGTAAAGAGTTGGTCGAATCGTATTTGATGCCTCTGGCTCAATTATCGGAGATAAAACCCTTTATTCATTTGCAAACTCAAGTAGTTGCAATCAGCAGGAAGGGGTTAAGCAAGGTTAAAACACAGGGACGCGAACAGCTTCCTTTCGTAATCCACGTTAAAAAAAATGATAAACGGTTTATCTTTGAGGCCAGAGCGATCGTTGATGCATCAGGGACTTGGTCTAATCCGAATCCAGTCCATTCAGATGGCATTTTTACGGCAGAAGAGAAGTCTCTTGGTAGTCAAACTTATTATGGAATACCTGATATTTTAGGTAAAGATAAAGAACGTTATAGTGGAAAAAAGGTCCTTGTAGTTGGAAGTGGTCACTCCGCAATCAATACACTTTTGGAACTGGGAACACTCAAGGAGCAGGTAAGCGAGACTGAAATTGTATGGGCACTGAGAAAGTCAAAACTTGAAGATGTTTATGGGGGGCGGGATGCAGATAGCCTTCCTGCTCGAGGAGATCTAGGCACACGAATTCAACAATTAGTTGAATCAGGTATAGTCAAAGTCATAACGTCACTCCATATCGAAGAGTTAAGGAAGAATGGGAGAAAAGTCCAAGTCATTGGTTCCATTGGAAGGGAAAGGACTTCAATTGATGAAATTGACGAAATCGTATCAAATACGGGTTCACGTCCAGATTTATCCTTTGTTCGCGAAGTTAGAGTGACTACAGATTCCAGTTTGGAAAGTGTGTTGGAGCTAGCTCCACTAATTGATCCCAATGTCCATAGCTGTGGTACGGTAAGACCACATGGCGAAAAGGAGCTTCGACAGCCAGAAAAGGATTTCTATATCGTAGGTTCCAAAAGTTATGGAAGAGCGCCGACGTTCTTGATGGCGACAGGGTATGAGCAAGTTAGATCTGTTGTTGCTGCTCTGACTGGAGATATGGAATCAGCCGAAAGAGTCGAGTTGGACCTGCCAGAAACAGGAGTATGCAGTATTCGTGGTGCTGTCAAGCAATGTTGTGAACCAGAAAATCCGGAAGAATCAAGTAGTGCTTGCTGCACGCCTGTCACTAAGCCAGAGTCATCGCCCAAAATCATCTAATAAAAAAGATTATCTTTAAAAGGGTGTATTGCGCAGATATCGCAGCATCCTTTTGTACAAAAATTTTAAATATAAGCAATTGATTATATAACTGAATCGTTATATAATTATTTGAGTGGATGATTGGTGTGAGAGGTTACAATAATGAACAATCTTCAATTTTGCTTTTTATGTGTTCATAGCCGAGTGGTTCTATTAAGCAGCAAGGATTTTTTGGATAAAGGGGGGGCTACATATGGAACATAATATTGAAGACATGGCAGAAGCGTACAAGTTATTAGCAGATAAAACGCGGCTAACGATCATCGCATTGTTGAAAGAACATGAGCTTTGTGTTTGCGACATTACCGAAATTATTGGTATGTCACAGCCCAATGCCAGCCAGCATCTTCGTAAACTCAAATCTGCAGGGCTATTAAATGAAAAGAAAAAAGGGCAGTGGGTATATTACTCACTTAATTATGAGGCTGAACCATATGTACAATGTATTTTTGATTATTTACCTTCAATGAAAAAAAAGATAGTTGGTCTCAAAAATAACTGCTGTGAAGTTCTGGAGGAAGAATGACTATCCTTGCTGTGATTATATTTTTGCTTACGCTGACTTTCGTAATTTGGCAGCCGAAAGGATTAAATATTGGTTGGTCCGCGTCCGCAGGTGCAATTCTTGCTTTGATCTTTGGTGTGGTTAGCTTTGCGGATGTGGGCACTGTTACAGGTATCGTTTGGAATGCAACACTTACTTTTGTAGCCATTATTCTAATCTCTCTGATATTAGATGAAATTGGTCTTTTTGAATGGGCAGCGCTGCATATGGCTCGCCTTGCAAAAGGAAATGGGCAGGTCATGTTCCTGTTTGTTATTTTGCTCGGAGCTGCTGTAGCAGCGCTATTTGCAAACGACGGCGCAGCGCTAATTATTACGCCAATCGTACTTTCTATCGTTAGGGTGTTAAAATTTGAAGAGAAAATGATCTTACCATTTATTATGGCGAGTGGATTTATTGCCGATACAGCTTCACTGCCACTTGTCGTAAGCAATTTGGTTAATATCGTTTCTGCAGATTACTTTGGTATAGGCTTTGTAGAGTATGCCAGCCGGATGATCGTTCCGAATTTCTTCTCCATTATCGGCAGTCTTATCGTTTTATATCTACTTTTTAGAAACGGCATTCCGAAGAATTACAGTATAAATCAACTTAAGAAGCCCAAAGAGGCAATTAACGACTTGAGATTGTTCAAGTTGTCGTGGGGGATTTTATCCGTTCTGCTAGTTGCTTATTTCGGCAGTGAATTCTTCTCGATTCCCGTTTCCATTATAGCGGGAATGGCGGCAATCGTTTTCCTTTTTGCTGCGAGAAGGAGTCCAGTAATTCATATTAAAAAACTCATTATGGGAGCGCCTTGGGCGGTTGTTATCTTCTCGATTGGTATGTACGTGGTAGTTTATGGACTGAGAAATGCTGGTTTAACGGATGCACTAGGTAGTGTTATACAGGCAGTTGCAGACAAGGGTCTCTTTGCAGCAACGGTAGGTATGGGCTTTATTGCAGCCATATTATCCTCTTTTATGAATAACTTGCCAACAGTTATGATTGATGCTCTGGCAATCAAGGGCACACAGACACAAGGAATCCTGCGCGAGGCACTAGTTTATGCCAATGTAATTGGTTCTGATTTGGGTCCGAAAATTACGCCGATCGGCTCTCTAGCTACTCTTCTTTGGCTGCATGTACTTTCCCGCAAAAATGTCAAAATCAGTTGGGGTTATTATTTCAAGATAGGTATTTTGCTTACAGTTCCTACATTGTTCATTACGCTAGCAGGGCTTTACTTATGGCTGTATTTCATACAAACACTAAACATTAACGTGTGGATTTCAATTATTGTTATTGTGATATTGATTGCAGTCCTCACGATGATTTTTAAGATGATAGTTACGAGCAGCCAAGCCAAAAGAGGGAGGCAGGGTATTTAACATTCATTATATTAAGGGGGGCTTACAGTGGAAAAGAAACCATTAATCTATTTTTTGTGCACAGGAAACTCTTGTAGAAGTCAAATTGCAGATGGATTTTTAAAAGCTCTGGGCAGCGACAAATATGAAGTAAGAAGTGCAGGTCTTGAAGCGCACGGGCTGAATCCTCGAGCAATTCAAGTAATGAAAGAAGCTGGTGTTGATATCAGCAATAATACTTCTGATGTCATAGATCCGGAAACTTTAAATCGTGCTGACATTGTAATAACACTATGTGGTCATGCGGATGAGCATTGTCCTGTGATCACTAACAAGAATGTAACCAAATGGCATTGGGGGTTTGATGACCCTGCCCAAGCAACTGGAACAGAGGATGAAATTATAGCTAAGTTCCGTGCAGTTCGTGATTCGATAAAAAATCGTATTGAACGCTTTTTAGAAAATGGAGAATGCGGGGGAATTTAGTGGAAACAGAGTAGCTTTTCAGTGTGGTGGAGAGAAGAATGGCAAGGCTATTCAAAAGCCAGGAGCTCTGCTCTTGGCTTTTTGAAATTCTGTCATACGAAGGTCAATGGAAACCGTTCGGATGTAATGTTCTAGTCCCATGCAATTTCTTGAAATGTGCCCGTGATCGAGGACTGTTGTGCTTTCAAACACAGAAGTGCGCTAATCAGTCCGTCTTCGAGCGGAGAGACTGACCTCTCCATGCTGCCATCCATTAGCCCCAAGAAGCAGCGCGCTAGCTCTGAATCGCCACCGAAATGCCCCTTATCTCCTGTAAATTCATACGTTTCGACGCGTGGAGAATGGTGCATGTATACTTTAACTACTCCAGTGTAAAAATCGAATTCGAGAGTTCCTTTGTAGCCAAGGAAGCGCGCCCCGCGTGCAGCTGCTTTATTACGGGCAAAAAAGTTTTGTGAATACGACACGTGCAGACCGCTTTCATATCGAATCAACGCACTACTTGAGTCCTCGTTGCCAGTATCCTTCGCGAAGCAGCAATGAGCCCATTCTTCTTTGAGGCTGTCGGTACGAAACGCCGTACTTTCCGGACAGGTTCTATTCTCCTCACATTCGATGCATTTGAGACCGGAAGGTTTAGTTCCTTTAAAAATCTGCTTGGATGCCATCGTGGCCACTGATTCAGGCTTTGTTCCCAGCACATAGTTAATGTAATCGAAATCATGCGTTGCTTTTTGCAAGAAAAGGCCGCCTGTTTCTTCCTCGTCCCGGTACCAGCTCTGAAAATATACATTACCATAGGGCACGTTATTGATGGCCTGTACATGCTCTACGGAACCGATTTTGCCAGAGTCTATAATCTCTTTGGCTAATTGAACAATAGACGTAACCCGTAAAGGAAACGATACGACCACTTTGCGGTTAGCTGACGCCTCATAGCCGTTCTTAAGCCGCTGCACATCCTTCATGTTTGTTGCTACAGGTTTCTCCAAAAATAACGGCAAGCCACTAGACAGCACCTTAAGTGCCATTGGGGTATGCAGTGAGCAGCGTGTGCCAATCATAATACCATCCAGATCTATTTCTTCGAGCATTGCTTCAGGGGTTTCGAAAATACGAACATGCTCTGATCCATCCTGCTGTACCTGCACATGTTTTGCGGGATTAATATCTACCAGCCCCGAGATTTGAACATCCGGATCTAATTTTTTGAGCTCGTTATTGATAACCCCTCTAATTCGCAAGCCATAACCGATGACTCCAATTTTCATCTATGATACCTCCCTCATGTATTCGTTGAATCCTGACTTCAGTATAAGAGGGGGGCGAGATTATTTCTTTGTCCTGGAAGCCGCATTTTTTGTCAATTCAGCTAGTTATCATTTTAGATGCACTTGAGATGTGTCTCTGACTATCTAGTCCGATTACAAAATCATACTTTTCCCCGACGAAAACAAGCTGTATCATAAGGAAGGTTACAGAAAACGTTCAAGGGGCAAATGAAACATGATGGATTATAAAAGGACGAGTCTGAATCAAACGATTGTCATTCAAAATCTAATAACGATGTACTATTTTGAATTTGGGAAGAATTACGTTTTTTCAGGAGAACGTCATGATTTCTGGGAGTTTCTATATGTGGACAAAGGCGAGGTTGAAGTACTTACGGATTCAGAACGTCATCTCCTAGGGCAAGGAACCATAATATTCCATAAGCCCAACGAATTTCATAGCTTCTATGCACATAAGGAAAAAGCACCTAATTTGATCGTTGTAACGTTTGACTGCCAGTCCGAGGCAATGAAATATTTCGAGAATCGAGTGATGTCGTTAGGAGATATTGAACGAAACTTACTTGCCCAGATCGTAAAAGAAGGTACAGAATCATTTTACTTCCCCTTTTCATACCCCTTATTCACTAGCCGGCGGAGTGATGCACTAATTGGCTCGGAACAGATGATCAAGCTATATCTTGAAACGCTGCTAATTCATTTATTACGCAAAAATAATTTCGAAGATATGAAGCCTATACTCTCGTCAACCTCTCGAGAAAAGGAGAACTATAACTTGTCCAAACAAGTCATTGAGTTCCTGGAGGATCATTTGGACCGTAATCTGACACTAGAGGAAGTTAGCGAATCGCAACACATAGCCAAGACGCGGCTTAAGGAAATTTTCAAAAAAGGAACAGGTTATACGATCATGGGGTATTTCGCCAGATTGAAAATTGAAAAAGCGAAGCAACTCATTCGTGAGGAATCCTGCAGCATAACTGAAATAGCCCAACAGCTCGGATTCAGCAGCGTCCATTATTTCTCAAAAGCTTATAAAAAGGCAACGGGCATGAGCCCTACGGAATATAGTCGCACCGTCAGAGCACGTATGTGAACCCGTTCTTTAACGTCGATAACATAAAAAAAGTGCCAAAGCCAATCTTTTCAGATGGATTAGGGCACTTTTCTTTATTTTCTAATTCATGCCAACCTTTAAACCGGCAAAAATACTTCCAAGAAAAAGAACAGCTACAAGAAAGTAAAGAACAATGGCGATAACTGCCCAAAGAAGCCCGGCTTTGGCGTAGTTTGCCTTGGATGGATTTGCTCCACCACCAAAAGCCCAAACAAATAACATGATGAGATTAACCACAGGAATGGCTAAAAGTAGCATCGTCAACATCCAGTCTTTTACAGTCAAGATGGGCGCGGTTTGATTCTGTTGCTGGAGATTTTGATTCACATTCGATTCCATGGGATCTCCCCCTTCAAATATTTTAGAGCAATCCGTTTATTAATTACCCCACGCTAATCATATGTACATAATTGGAAATTATGAGACCCATCGAGCTAGGGAACAGGCCAAAATAATGGCGTAGTTTGACGACGATTCCTTTACTGGCTATAGTGTTTTTATAATGCAAAGGAGGATTCCAATGAAACAACCATTTACCATTAAACATGATCAAATAAACGGAAAATTTACTATGAGTCAAGCACGACCAGAAGATACTGAAGCCATTATGGCATTACTATTGGAAATAGCAGAATGGCTGCGCAGCAAGGGTTCTTCTCAATGGAAGGGTCTCCTTGAGGGCCACGATTCACATGATACGGCTGGTGCAATTCGACGTGGAGATGTTTTTATCTGCAAGTTCGAGGAGGATGTAGCAGGGACCGTGTTGTTGCTTCGGGAGCAGAGTGATTGGGATAATAAGCTGTGGGGTTCAAATGCGCACCATGAGGATCAGGCGATTTATTTGCACCGGTTGGCAGTGAAGCGCAAATATGCAAACACTGGGCTAGGACAAGCTATACTACAATGGTGCGACTCTGGCATCCGTTTTGACGAGAAAAAAATAGTTCGGCTGGACTGCATAGCCAATAGCTTGCTGCTAAACAACTTTTATAGTCAGAATGGATACGCCTATAAGGGCGAAAAAGACGGTTTCAGTCTATATGAAAAGCCTGTCGCTCTGGTGGATTGAGAATGAGGGTATCATGTAATTAGCAGAAAAGAGAGGGTGAATTTCATGGAACTCGTATTCCCAAATGTAGAGACAGAGAATGAAGTTGCGAACTTAGCTCAATTAGCATCAGACATTTGGTATGAATATTTTGTGTGTATCATATCCAAGGAACAAATCGACTATATGGTAGGGAAATTTCAATCCATTAATGCAATTACTGACCAAATTCATAATCAAGGCTATGAGTACTACTTCATGAGCAGGAATGGCAACAACATCGGCTATTTGGGTGTGAAGCAGGAAGAAGGCAAGTTGTTTCTAAGTAAATTTTATATATTAAAAGAATATCGAGGAAAGGGCTATGCAAGCCTAGCTATGGAGTTTTTGGTGGATATGTGCAAAAAGAGAAGATTGAGTACTATGTGGCTTACTGTTAATCGATATAATGATGCGACGATTGCAATTTATGAGAAAAAGGGCTTTAAAACAGTACGTACTCAGGTAGCGGATATAGGAAATGGATTTGTGATGGACGATTATATTATGGAAAAAGAAATTGAATTTAAATAATAGTGATTTTATGACCTGTGAGAGGATACTTTTGAAAAAGTGATCTCTATCAGGTCATTTTTTTATTATAACGGGTTAAATTCAAGCTCCAAGGCCATTTACACCGAGTGGGCTAAACATAAAAGAGGCAGTTTCAGGAAAAAAAGACTTGATTTTGGGTTTCTTTTCTGATATTTTTGATATTAACAAATTGATATTATCAATTAATTACGAAGATGGAGCCGGATCTTGACAGTCTCGAGATTAGGACGAAAGCAGAGGGGATACAAGTGAGAAAATCTTTGGGTGGATGGAACTTATACGAAATAGCTTGGCTGGGCCTATTCTCTGGAATCGCTATCGTGTTAACGGTTATTATGAAGGATACTTTGTTCGGATTCACGGTATTCCTTACGGGAGTATTATGTGTGGTCCTCGCGGCCAAAGGCAACCTGATGACTTATATTTTCGGTATGTACAATACACTGGGCTACGCTTATTTGGCTTATATGAACGGATTGTTTGGGGAGGTCATGCTGAATCTACTGTTCTTCGTTCCCATGAATGCGATTGGTTTCTTTATGTGGAAGAAGCACCGCGATGGTGGCAAGTTGGCCATGCGGCAGATGGATCAGAGAAGTTTGTTCCTCGTCATTGTTCTTTGCGTGTTAGGCAGCCTGCTGCTCGGATTCGGACTGTCGTTCATACCGGGACAGAATTCCCCTTATATCGATGCCCTTACGACTGTGTTATCGGTTGTGGCTACCTTTTTGATGGTGAGAAGGTTTAAAGAGCAATGGCTGATCTATATTGTGCTGAATATTTTCACAGTGCTGTTGTGGGTGATTAGAATGCTGGACGGGAGTCCGGACGGCGTGTTGATGATCGTTATGTGGAGCGCATACCTGATCAATGCATTATATGGCTACTACACATGGAATAAAGGGGTCAAGGAGGTAATGCAATGAAAACGTTGGGATTAACTTTGGGAAAGTTTGCTCCGCTGCATAAAGGACATCAGTTCATGTTTGAAACAGCGCTGCAAGAGGTCGATGAGCTGATTATTGTCATCTACGAGACGAAAGTCATGACGGTTCCACTTCATATTCGGGCGAACTGGATTCGGAAGCTTTATCCGACGGTTCGGGTCATCGAAGCCTGGGACGGCCCGGATGGATATTCAAACGATCGGGACCATGAGATTCGGGAAGAACAATATATTCTGGGTTTGCTGAAGGGCGAGCAAGTGACGCATTTTTACTCAAGCGAGTTTTATGGTGAACATATGAGCATCGCTTTAGGTGCGGTGGATAGGCGAGTGGATGAAGATCGTAAGCTTGTCCCGATCTCAGCAACGATGATCCGTTCCGACCCTTATAAGTATCGGGAGTTTATAAGTGATATCGTTTACCGGGACTTAATTACGAAAGTCGTGTTCGTGGGAGCGATGTCGACAGGCAAATCCACCATAACCGAAGCTTTGGCGAGACGGTATCAGACGACATTCGCAAGTGAGTACGGACGGGACTACTGGACCGAGCATCAAGTGGACAGAAGAATCGGTCTGGCTGCCTTTGATGAGATAGCGGTTGGGCATATCGAGCGGGAAGAGAAGGCTTTACTTGGGGCGAATCGGTATCTATTTGTTGACACCAATGCGATTACTACCTATATGTTCGCACTGGACTATCACGGTCAGGCACCGGAGCTGTTAACCCGAATTGCACTGGAAAACGCTCAGAGATACGACTTGTTTTTCTTATGCGACGATGATATTCCTTATGATGATACTTGGGATCGAAGCGGGGATCAGAAGCGGCATGTTTTCCACAAACAGATTATCGCGGATTTGAAAGAGCGCCGGATTCCCTTTGTAACACTGAGAGGGAGCCTTGAGGAACGATTGGGAAAAGTAGACGAGGTATTGGGAAGGTTCAAGCCATACGACAATTAATTCGGTGAGAGCTAGTAACTAAAAAGAGATGAATAGGTGAGGAACATATGGTGGACATTGTGGATCGCGACGGACTGACGGAACGCCAATTCATGGAAAGGTATCAGGCGGAAGATTACGAGCGTCCCTCGGTTGCAGCGGATATGGTTATCTTCACCGTCACGGACGAGGACGAGGACAATTACCGCAAGCTTCCTGAAAAGGAGCTGAGGATTTTGCTCATTCGACGGGGAGGGCATTCTTTTCTGGGCAAATGGGCATTGCCGGGCGGCTTCGTTCGGCCGAATGAGACGACAGAACAGGCTGCTACAAGGGAACTGCGGGAGGAAACCGGCGTGGAGAACGTGTATCTGGAGCAATTATATACGTTCAGCGATATAGGACGTGATCCCCGTACTTGGGTCATGAGCTGCTGTTATATGGCGCTGATCAACAGTGGCCAGGTGCAGTTGAAGGCGGGAGATGATGCTGCCAATGCTGCGTGGTTCAAGGTTTGCTACCGGCTTCTGCGAGAGCAGAAGGAGCTAATCGAGGGCGGATACGTAAAGACGCTGCAGTACGAGCTGAAGCTGAGCTCCGAGCACGGGGAGTTGGCCGCCGTAGTGGAACGGAAGGTTAAAGCGACGCTAACTTCGACTTCAACGTCGTACAACATCGTATCCAATGACGGTTTGGCTTTCGATCATGCAAAGATTATTGCCTACGCCATCGAGCGTTTACGGGGCAAGGTTAACTATACCGATATTGCGCTTCACTTGATGCCGAAGTTGTTTACCTTAACGGAATTGCAACAGGTATACGAGGTAATTTTGGATAAAGAGCTGCTGAAAGCTGCATTCCGACGTAAAGTGGTTGACCTCGTAACAGAAACAGATCACTATACCGAAAATGCGGGCCACCGGCCATCCCGCTTGTATCGAAGAAGTTTGGAGGAGTTTTGATGATTTACGGAATCGATGATTTACGTAACGCTTATCGCAGTGGAAAAACATTCAAGTTTCTGTTTTTCTGGGGCCATACGCCGCCAAGTGATGGAAGCGTGGATAAAAGCTGCTTCAGCCAGTGGTGGATGAGCCCGTTCGTTGCCGAGGGAACGGAGTATTCCTGTGCAGAACAATATATGATGGCGGAGAAGGCGCGGCTATTCAAGGATGACGAGATTTTGGCCTCCATCTTGAAGGCTAAGCACCCTAAGGAGATGAAGGCTTTGGGGCGTGCGGTGAGAAACTTCGACAATGAAGTCTGGGAGAGTCAATGCTACAGCATCGTCAAGCGAGGCAGCTTGGCCAAATTCTCGCAGAATCCGGAGCTCGGAGATTTTCTCAGGTCAACGAAAAATCGTATTTTGGTAGAAGCCAGCCCACTAGATCGAATTTGGGGCATTGGTATGGGCCAAGCTGACCCAAACGTAGAGAATCCAATGAAATGGCGGGGCAAAAACCTGCTGGGTTTCGCGCTGACCGAAGTGCGAGACGAGTTATTGTTGAAAGAAGGGGATTAAGATGAGTAGAAAGGAAATTGCCCAGGAGACCTTGAGGATTCAGCAGCAAGGCTACTATGAATATAATGGGCAACGGATAGATTTCGCCACGGCGCAGAAACATTCGGAGGACAACAGCCATCTGATTACACCTGCACAGGGTGCGGCTTTGGTACGCGATTGTCATCTGTTGTCTAAGTCACAACAAGCAGCCGTATATTCCGTCACCAATGAGGCGACTGTAAAGGCTATAGTGGATCTTACGGAAGCAGGGAGAGAGCAGATCGGTGTGTTAAACTTCGCCAGCGCGAAAAATCCTGGAGGCGGTTTTCTGAACGGAGCCATGGCACAGGAGGAAAGTCTGGCGGCTTCCAGTGGATTATACGGAACATTGCTGCGCAACGAAGGCTACTATTCAGCCAATCGTGCTTACCGTTCTATGATGTATACCGACCATGCCATTTATTCCCCTGATGTCATCTTTTTCCGCGATGAGCGATTTAACCTCATGAAACGGCCGATTAAGGCTTCGGTGCTAACGTTGCCCGCCGTGAACTATGGACAGGTTATGCTAAAAGGAGAGGATCAGCATAAAGCGGAGCGTGTGATGAAAGACCGTATGCGGTTGGCTTTGGCGATATTTGCTAGTAAGGAAAACAAAAACCTCGTTTTGGGAGCATACGGTTGCGGCGTATTTCGGAACGATCCGGTGAAGGTCGCAGGCTGGTGGCAGGAACTATTGAAAGAGGAAGGCTTTGGCTTGTTGTTCTCGGAAGTCAGGTTCGCGGTATTGGATACTTCGAAGGACGGCAAATGTATACGTGCATTCGAAAATGTGTTTAATTGAAAGGTTAGAAAAATGAGTATTTGAAAGGAGTTAAGCCGCTGCAGGGGCTTAACTCCTTTATTGCGTCCACTGTGATTTCAACGGGCAACTCCATTTCGTATCCACTTTATTCCCCAACAATTCCTTCTTATTGGTGTATACTAAACACGAATTGACCTATTTTGCAACACTATTCGGAGGATTAATATGCAAACGAAAATTCGTATATTGGCGATAGCGCCTTATCCCGGCTTAAAGGATGTGCTGCTCGAAGCAGCGGGCCAGGTAGAATCGATTCAAATGGACGTAGAGGTTGCCGATTTGCAGGAAGCGATTCCTCTCGTTCAGCATGCAGAGGAGCGAGGATACAACATGATTGTAAGCCGTGGCGGAACGGCTACGGTGATTCGTGAGCATGTAAAAATCCCTGTGATAGATATTCCGGTGTCCGGATACGATATTTTGCGTGTGTTGACTCTGGTGAAGAATACGAACGCCACTGTCGCTATTATCGGATTTCCTTCGATCTGCCGAGGGGTTGCAGAAGTATCCAGCCTGCTTCAAATCGATATTCCTTCTTACGAGGTACAGCATGAAGCTGAAGTCGCCGTGGCGTTGCAGCAGGCTTTTCAGTCCGGTGTTCAGATCGTTCTTGGCGATATGGTCACCATCCGCACCGCGCAGGACATGGGATATAGAGGCATTCTTATCACTTCCGGCAGGGAGTCCGCTGAAGATATGCTGGGGGAAGTGCTGAGAGTATACGAGGTATACCGCAATGGACAGGAAAAAGTACACTTCTACCGGCGGCTGCTAGATGCAGATAAGCGTGGCATTATTGTCTTGGATGAACTGCGGCGAGTTGAATATGTGAACCAGGCAGCCTGCCGGATGCTTAGACAATCGGAAGAAGGTCTGCAGGGGCAGAATGTCGTACTGGCTTCCCCCGCTTTGGCCAATGTGATTAAGCAAACCGATGAAAGTCGGTACATTTCCGACGGAGAGCACTACGTGCATTTGTTCGACGAGCAGTACAAGGTGAACGTGATGCTGCATGAAACAGCAGCAGGTCATCCGGGCTTTCTGGTCTATCTGGAGTCACTAACGGCATGGCGGAGCGAGAGGCGCTTTGAAGCATACATCCCGTCACGTCTTGTTACCTTTACCCAACTGGCGGGTACCAGCCCGACACTCCAAAAAACAGTGAACCGCGCCAAAAAATTCGCAGGCTCTACCTCTAATCTATGGATTTCAGGAGAGCGGGGAAGCGGCAAATTTATGTTTGCACAAGCGATCCATTCTGCAAGCCGTCGGGAGCAGGAAGGCTTCTATATGATTGCGTGCGATGAAGTCCTGGATGAAGAGATGAACCGGCTTGTACACGGAAGTGTCGGGGTTTCGGGATTACTAGAGGGAGGCTATTCGGGGACACTGTATTTAAACCGTGCAGATCGTTTAAGCCCGGAGGCGCAGGAGAGTGTCCTGCAGTTGATCCGCAATAACCGCAACTTTCGTTTTATTGCGTCCTCCTCCATCCCGATGACGAAGCTAGCTAAACGCGGGGATTATAATCAAGAATTGATTTATGCGATAGGAGAACTGCATCTGACCGTTCCGCCGCTGCGAGAGCACGTGGAGGATGCGGAGGAAATGATCCGGGTGATGATCGCCGAATATAACTCCCAATCCGGTAAACAGATTGTAGGGATGCGAGAGACAGTGCTCGAGCGGCTTACACAGTATGACTGGCCCGGCAATATTCCTGAATTTGAGAGTACGATCCGTGAAATGCTTTTGATGACGAAGGGCAACTATACCGAATGGGAAGAAGTAGATCAAGTTTGGGAACGGCTGCTTCAGCATTCAGGCTCCCGCTCGTCGCAAGAGACTTATATCCAGATTGATCTGAGCGGTACATATGAGGAAATTGAGGAACGGATTTTGCGGCAAGTGCTGCAGGAGGAAGGAATGAATCAATCCAAAACCTGTAAGCGGCTGGGCATAAACCGGGCGACCTTGTGGAGAAAAATGAATAAAATGTTTAAAAATAAAACATAATTGCGATTGAGTGAAAAGGAGAGTGCTTGTTATAATGCAGAAGTAAGGTTCACAACCTATCACATTGTTGCAAAATAAAACAATCATCATGGAGGGCTTCTTGTGAAAATTAAAGCGACAATTGAACGTATTCCTGGCGGAATGATGATCGTGCCTTTGCTTCTGGGTGCCATTATTAACACGCTCTTTCCTTCGATTCCTAAGACGTTTGGATCGTTTACCGGGGCGTTAATGACCGGTTCACTGCCAATTCTGGCTGTGTTCTATGTGTGTATGGGCTCGACCATTGACTTTAAAGCAACCCCTTACATTCTGAAAAAGGGTGGAACGCTGCTAGGTACTAAAGTATTGACAGCTGTGGTCGTAGGATTGATTGCATCGAGATTTCTCGGAGAGGGCATGGTTGAAAGCGGATTATTCGCGGGCTTGTCTGTCGTAGCGATCGTAGCGGCAATGAATGACACGAACGGCGGCTTGTACATGGCGCTGATGGGCCAATTCGGCAAAAAAGAAGATGTCGGTGCTTACTCTATCATGTGCTTGGAATCGGGCCCGTTTCTTACGATGGTTACTTTGGGCGTGGCTGGTTTGGCTGCATTTCCATGGCAAACGCTGGTCGGAGCCATTCTTCCTCTAGTCATCGGTATGATACTCGGTAACCTGGACAAAGAACTGCGCGAGTTTTTGAGCAAAGCCGTGCCGGTGATGGTCCCTTTCTTTTCATTTGCGCTTGGTGCAGGCTTGAATTTGAAAAATGTATGGCAAGCGGGTATTCTCGGCGTTATGCTTGGCATTGGAGTCGTCGTAGTTACCGGAATTACGCTTCTGCTTATGGATCGTTTAACGGGCGGCAACGGAATTGCAGGTCTGTCCGCTGCATCAACGGCCGGGAATGCCGCTGGAGTTCCAGCGGCCGTAGCGGCAGCCAATTCCGTGTACGCACCAGTCGTTCCTACAGCGACAGCACTTGTAGCTTCATGTGTAATCGTTACAGCGATTTTGGCACCGATTGTCACGGCGTGGTGGGCGAAGCGCGTGGGTGCGACGGCGCAGGGCTAAGCCGCAGAAGAGTGAGTCCCAGCGGAGGAGCTGGGCATGCTTCTATTTTTCAAATTAAGGGAGGGAGACGGATTGCTGCAGTTAGCTATTATAGCGGATGATTTGACGGGAGCTTCCGATTCCGGTGTGCAAGTGGCTAGAAAAGGGCTTCCGACCCAGGTGGTTTTTGATTGGACGGAGCTGACAGTATCATCCTCCACCGCAGAAACCATTGTCTTGGATACGGACAGTAGATCGGTACCAGGGGAACTGGCGTACCAACGCGTACGTGAGGCAGCTGAGTCCTTGAAAGCGCAGGGTTGTGCCTTTATTTATAAAAAGATGGATTCCACGCTGCGTGGAAATCTGGGTCAAGAAATCGAAGCGGTCCTTGATGTGTACGGCTTCGAAGGAGCGATCGTCGTTCCAGCCTTTCCGAGAATCGGAAGAACGACGATTGACGGCAAGCATTACTTGAACGGGGTGCCGATCCATGAGACGGAGATCGGTCGGGACCCTAAGACACCTGTCCCAGATGCCGACATCAGTAAGCTGCTGTCGGGACAATCCAAGCGGACGGCGGTGAGTATTCCGCTCGCGTTAATTCGCAGAGGGCTCGCGGTATTGGAAGAAAGCATTGGCGAAGCATTGCAATCCGGCGCCGAGCTGCTGGTACTAGATGCCGAGACCGACGAGGACGTGCAGCTGATTGCGGAGCTGATGCCAAAATATAAGGAACGTTTCCTTTGGGCCGGTTCTGCGGGCCTGGCCGAATATTTGCCTTTTACGTCCCTTAGGGTGGCGGGAGCTGAATCGGCTGCCGGTGCGATGTTCAGGTCAGTATCGAAGCAAGAGATTAACCGCGGCGGAAAACCCGTTATGCTAGTAGCTGGAAGCATCTCGCGCGTAACCCGCGCCCAGGTGCAGAAGGTGAACGAGCAGCCGGATATGGCTTGTGTAGAGCTGGACCCACTCTGGCTGCTCGCATCTCCGGAGCAAGCTGCTCAAGAGAAGGAGCGATGCTACCACGGGCTGTCCGATGCGCTGCAGGCAGGTTCGGACGTATCGTTCTATGCCGGCTCGTCGCCGGAGCAGGTAGCGCAGGCGCAGCAGCTCGGCGCAAGCAGAGGCATGGACGCTTCCAGCGTATCGAATGCCATTGCGGATGCGCTCGGGGAAGTTGCCGCGGCTCTCAGCTCGGCATATACGCTGCAGGGCATGGTGCTGACCGGGGGCGATACAGCAAAGGCCGTATGCCGACATTTGGGTGTGCGAGGCATTGAATTGACGGCAGAGCTTGAGCCGGGCATCCCGCTCGGCAGGCTGATTGGGGCACAGAATTTATCGGCGGTGACGAAAGCAGGGGCTTTTGGTAACGAAGATTCGTTATTGCATGCAATGCATATTTTGAAAGGGGAGCATGAACATGAGTAGACCGATAATTGGCATTACAATGGGGGACGGCGCGGGCGTCGGGCCGGAAATCATTATGAAGGCGCTCAATGACGCAGGGATGTATGTGCAGAGCCGTCCTTTTGTTATCGGCGACGCCAAACTGCTTGAGAGAGCAGCGCAGGTTGTTGGCAGCGGACTTAAGGTAAATACGATTGCGGATCTTCAGGAAGCGAAGTTCGAACACGGTAGTGTGGACTGTATGGACTTGAATCTGCTTCCGGCGGATTTGCCGTTCGGTGCAGTAAGTCCGGAGGCCGGCCATGCCGCCTTTATGTACTTGCAGCAAGCTATAGAGCTGGCTAACCGCGGAGAGATTGACGCGATTTGCACGGCGCCGCTGAATAAAGAGGCGCTTCACAAGGGGGGGCATATTTACCCTGGGCATACCGAAATTTTAGCGGAGCTGACTGGCACCAAGGACTATTCCATGATGCTGTCTGCTCCTAAGCTGAAGGTCATTCATGTGACGACGCACGTTGGCATTATTGATGCCGTGAAGCAGATTAACCCGGATCGGGTATATAAGGTTATCCGTCTAGCGCATGAAACGCTGCAAAAGGCCGGCTATGCCACACCAAAAATTGCGGTATGCGGCATTAACCCGCATGCTGGCGAGAATGGGCTGTTCGGCTACGGAGAAGAGGAAGAGAAGGTCATCCCTGGCGTACAGAAGGCACAGCAGGAAGGCATTCAAGCTGTCGGTCCGCTGCCTGCGGATACGTTGTTCTTCCGTGCGACGCGCGGGGATTTTGACATCGTCGTGGCTATGTATCACGATCAGGGTCACGGTCCGATCAAGGTGCTCGGCCTGGAAGCTGGAGTCAACATTACGGTCGGCTTGCCGATCATCCGTACGAGTGTCGATCATGGTACGGCCTTCGACATCGCTGGCAAAGGCATTGCCGATGAGCAAAGCATGAAAGAAGCGCTGCGTCAGGCTATCGAGCTGGCGCCGAAGCGTTCATAGCATGAATCATTAGATTGTTCATGATTTTGCCGTTAGGTTGAAAAGGCCCTATCCGCCATTGTTTGTTTCTTGAGTCAAGTCTGCGAGGCTTTGACCAGGAACTCGAAAGAGGCGGTTAAGGGTCTTTTTGTTATTCAATATTAGCCATATGAAACAGAGACTCACGCCCCATACTTGTAAAATGAAAAAACATCCGCCCTATTGCTAGGGCAGATGCTTGAGACATTATCTACCTATGGTTACGCCTTCTTTTTTATTATATCGATCCGTTGCTTCTTTAATAATTTCATTGCCGCCTTTGGATTTGTACTCCTCAATAACCTTCGGCCAATCGGAGATGGGCTCTTTACCATAGACCATTTTGACCATATGGTCGACGATCAGCTTAGCCCCGGTATCACTTGTCGGTGTCAAGTCAGGATACTTAGCGAATGCATTCAGATCTGGAGTAAATGAGATACCTGGCAGCCCTTCTTTGGACAAGATCGTATCAAATGCCTTCAGCGTGTCCTGACCATCTTGGTTCAATTGCAATTGTAGCTTGTTGTAGGTTGCATCTTGACCGGCCCATAATGTTCCTGAACGCCAGCTTTCCTCGTCCTTTTCTTCCTTGTTAGCAGGGATTTTATAGTTAATTTTACCGTTATCTATTGTATAGTTCTCGCCTTCAATCCCATAGCTGAAGAATATTGCCGCTTCATCAGTAGCCATCCAATCAAAGTATTTCATAATGGCTACGAGCTTGTCTTTATCTACTTTTTTGTTAATATAGAACGTTCTTACTGTTGGTGAATACAATGCATAACCATTTTTACCTTCAGGACCTTTAGGTGAAGCAATAACGTCAACTTTAGCGTTAGGATTAACCGCTTGAATATTGGTTCTGAAGGCTTGCAGTCCTCCACCTACGTTAGCGGACCACATACCAGATTTGCCTGCATTGATCATTTTACTGTAATCCGTCGAGGAAATGATGGCAAAGTCTTTTGGAATCAAGCCTTCGTCATACATGGTTTTGTAGGTTTGAAGTACTTTCTGAGTGTTCTCGACATCGAAGAATTTTGGAACAATTTGGTCGCCTTTTTTCTCGAATTGGTCTTTATATGGAAGTACGTCATATGCACCGAAGATCACATCAGCATATTTGAAGTTTTCACGCATTTGGTACGGATTCTCTACGCCCAGCTTTTTGAAAGCGCGCATGACATTTAAGAAATCGTCAACGGTTTGCGGAACCGGTAACCCGGCTTTTTCCAATAAATCCGTACGAATAAACGTACCGCGACGTGAAGGGTTAGTCAAATAGTCAGGAATTGCATAAATATGTCCATTGTAGGAAACCGTATCCCATACCTCTTTTGGTACTTTCTTTAGCAGGTTCGGTGCATATTGCTTCAACACTTCATCCAGCGGCTGGAATATACCTGCTTCTACCGAACCTCCCATATCTTTACCTGTAGGTAGAAAGGTTGTACCCATAACGTCAGGGATGTCGTTACCAGCAAATACCACACCCATTTTCTCTCTTTGAATCAACCTAACATCAAGCTCGGTATTGGTCAGCTTATTCAATCGTTGGACCCACTTTTCTTTACTCAGATCCGCTTGTCTTTGACCGTAACCGTCACCTGTTGTTATAGGAAACGCAATGGAAAACTTAGTAGGTCCTGCTGCTCCGTTTGCCTTGTCTCCTTGTTTGTTTCCGCCGTCTGCACAGCCTGCAATGGAGCCGACAGTTAAAATCGATGCCATGACCAAACCTATTGTCTTTTTCATGTGTACCTCTTTCCTTATGCGTAATCTTGAAATCTCTTGATTTCGTGTGCGTTATTATCATAAGTCAACATAGGGCTAAGCAAAATTGAAAAATTTACGAAGGAAATGTGTTTATTTATGTTTTATTAAAGCCTAAGAGGAAGATCAAAGTACCTCATAGTTTGTTCGTACACTAACATGAAAATACGACGGGCTCAGTATGGTCAGCTCAATAAACCATGAGAGTTAAAGGAGAAATGTGGAATGCATAGAAAAAGACATCTTCTTGGATTTAAGCGAAAAGAACTTTGGGCGGATGGAAGGATAGCAATTGCATATGCCTTCGAAAATATGTTTAGTTGAAAGGAATAGTGGGAGTAAAGGAGCAATTGAGAAGAAACAAAATGGCTGTTACATGTTAAAATAATTAGTGTGGGAATTTTCTGCTTTAACCGAACCTAAACATGTAGAATGCGTATGTGCTGCACAAGTTCGAGTTTTACTTAAAGTCGGAATTATAGAATAGAAGTGAGGAGAGTGTAAATGAAAAGCGATATTGAATCGTTACAAGCCGCTGGCGAAACCGGAGAAGCGATCATCATAGCCGACGGTCTTGTAAAAAGATATGGTGCCCATACCGCTGTGAACGGAGTTAGTTTTACCGTCAAACGCGGTGAAGTGCTCGGGCTGCTTGGACCGAATGGTGCTGGCAAGACGACGACAATGGAGATGATTGAAGGCCTCCGACGGCCCGACGGAGGCGTTGCCAAGGTAGCTGGTTTCGATACGCAGAAAGATTTACGGAAGGTTAAGGAAGTGATCGGCGTGCAATTGCAATCGACGTCGATGTTCGACCTACTGAAATTAAAGGAAATCGTGCGCATGTACGCAAGCTTCTACCCGAAATCTCTTCCGGTTGAGTCGTTGCTTGAGGCGATGCTCTTGAAGGAGAAAATGAACGACCGTGTCAAGCATTTGTCGGGAGGCCAGAAGCAGCGGCTCGCGATCGCCCTAGCCCTTGTCAACGACCCGCAGGTCGTGTTCCTCGACGAACCGACGACCGGCCTTGACCCACAGGCTCGGCGGACGTTGTGGGACATAATCCTTAAGCTTAAGGAGCAAGGGAAGACTATTGTGTTAAGCACGCATTATATGGATGAAGCCCATGTCCTTTGTGATCGCATCTGCCTTATGGACCAAGGAAAGGTGATCGCTCTCGACACCCCTCAGCGGCTCGTCCGCAGCCTTCATTCCGACAGCGCTATCGAATTCCGAGCGCCCAACTACGAAGTTTTGCCGGAGACGGAACGCGCTGGTATATTGCAGCTTTCCCAATCTGTCAGTGAAGTGAAGCAGGTCGATACACACAAAGATATTTTTATTCTTTATACCGACAATTTGCAAGCCTCGCTGATAGATTTCATCGGCAAGGCCGGAGCGACAGGCTTATCCTATACCGAGCTGCAAACGAGGACGGCAACGCTTGAAGATGTGTTTATCCACATGACAGGGAGGAGCTTGAGAGAAGAATGAATTTCGCTGCATATATCCAGGTGACGCTTGCTCAGCTCCGTCTCTTCGCCCGCAACCGTCAAATGCTGTTCTTTACCCTGCTGTTCCCGTTACTTCTCATGATTATGCTTGGTTCTTTTGTTGGTAAAGGAGGCAGCGTGTCGCTTGACACCGTCATCGTCGATCACGATAGCACGCCGCAGTCGGAGTCTTTGATTGCTACGTTGGAAGCACAATCCGTATCGCCGCTGAAGGCAGTAGTTAGCGATGACGAAACACAGGCCCTTGACCTACTGAAAAAGGGTGATAAGCAGTTCGTCATCGTCATCCCAAAAGGCTATGGTGAACAAATCGCTGCATTCTCCACCTCATCGGCTATCGCAGGGTCGAACTCTGGAAAGCTCGATGTTTATTATGACGAAACGGATGCGACCAGAGCGAACGTTGGCCTTGCGGTGATCGGACAGCTTGTCGATGGCATAAGTAAGAAAATCACGCAGTACAAGCCAGCCGTCATGATCGAGGGTAAAGGCGTCAGATCGCTCAACTTGAGCTATATCGATTTCCTCGTGCCGGGTATCGTCGCTATGATGATCATGTCGAACAATCTGAACGGCGTCGCCGGTCAAATTTCGTCATGGCGCGAGCGCGGCGTGCTGCGCCGGATGCAGAGCACACCGCTTCGTGCACCTACGTTCATCGCCGGTCAAATTACGGCGCGCCTCCTGCTGAACTGTATTCAAGCGCTCCTAGTTATACTGATCGCCAGCTTGTTTTTTCACACGCAAGTGAATGGCTCATGGTGGCTGCTCATTCTGTTTGTCGTGCTGGGCACACTCACCTTCATGGCAATCGGATTTATCATTGCCGGATTAGCGAAAACCCCGGAATCCGCGGGTCCGATTGCCGGTGTGATCTCATTCCCGCTGATGTTCCTCGGCGGAGTATTTTTCCCGATCAATTCAATGCCGGAGGCTTTCCAGGCTGTCGTCAAGCTGCTGCCGATTTCACATCTGTCGACGGCACTTCGTCAAGTAATGAACACCGGTGCCAGCTTCGGTGAGCTGTGGCCGCAGGTGGCATTGCTCGGTGGCTGGACAATCGTAGCCTTCATAGTGGCAAGCTTCACATTCCGATGGGATTAAAAGTGTAGATGAAAAGGGCACCAACCGTATGGATGACGGTTGGTGCTCATTTTTACTGGTCAGCTTGATATACTAGCGCTTCAGCTCGGACTGGTAGCGATATAAGACAAGTGCTGTCATAGTCATTTATTTTTGTACTTTTTAGCAAATTTAATGTATAGGTTGAGGCCCTGCAATGTGCTATGATGAATAGCAATATTGAAAGCGCTCTTATGAGAAGGAGGCACTGATCATGCAGATGAATACGGAACCGCTATCGGTTTTGATTGTGGATGATGAACTGCCGCTGCGTGAAGAGCTCAGGTTTTTCCCATGGCAGTCTTGTCAGGCTGAGCTTGTAGGAGAGGCCGAGAACGGGGAAGAAGCATTGGAGTTATGCCGGAAGCTAAATCCGGATTTGGTCATCACGGATATAACGATGCCAGTGATGAACGGTTTGGAGCTATTCCGCTGCATTAAGCAGCAATTCCCTCTTACTCAGGTCGTTTTGTTAACCTGCCATAGCGATTTCGACTATGCCCGTGAGGCGCTGCAGCTTGGTGCGCTGGAATATTTGATCAAAGTCTCATTATTGGATAGGGATATGGAACAAGTGATCACTAAAGCTCGCCACGCAATCATGCGAGAGCGCAATCACATGCAGAGCGAGAAGCAGCGGCAGCGGTGGCAGCTCTCCAGAATGCTCGTCCAGTCCCAGGCATCGGAAGAAGCGGGTCAAGATGTTTCAATGATTTTACGGCAATGGAACCTTGAGTATCCTTTGCAGGTTATAAGGCTGCACACGGATGCGAGGGAGGAAGATGAGGTATACGTTCATCACGAACTTCAAGCGTTACTGACTCAACGTGCGAATAACGAATTGATGCGTTCCCAATGGGTGCCTTATGGGAAAACCGGAGATTTTTTACTGCTTATCAGTGATAGAACGGAGATTAGCAGGATAGAGAGGCTTAAGCAATTGGAGAGGTTGCTTGCCCATTTGCAGGATGAACTGGAAAAGCGATTGCCTTATATCGGGGCACCAATCCGTCTATTTGCCGTATTAGGTCAATCATGTGGGACGATCGAGAAGATGCTCGCCTTGGACAATAGTATTCGTCTGCCGGAGTCATCATTGTTTTACGATAATACCGGAACTGTCTATGAAGGTATAGCGGAAAATACCGTGAATCCACTCCATACGGTGGATAAGGAAGAGCATCAGATACGTATCCGCCAAGCTTCAGCAACGGCGCAGGAGCTGACCCGCTATTTCCGTGAGGAATTGACCGACTGGGCTCTCGAGCGGCGACCGGACCCAGGACAATTGAAGGGGTGGCTGCTTTCACTTAGGAAAGAATGGCTAAGAGCGGACGATTCTGGCTCCGAGATCCATTTTGCGAATCAGCTGCTCAGAGCCGATACCATGATGGAGTTCGTCTCCTTAATGTCTCGTGAGCTGGAAGCTGCAGCGGGCTTTCAACCCAAATGCCGCAAAGAAGTCGTTCAGGCAAAGAAAATAATATCCGAGCGGCTGGCTGAGCCTATAACCTTAACGCAAATTGCTGAAGAGGTGGGGCTAAGCTCCTACTATTTGAGCCGCTTATTTCGGGAGGAGGCTGGGGAGTCCTTCAATGAATTTGTGACGCGCCTGCGGATGGATAAAGCAGTAGAGCTGCTCCGAACAACCCATCTGAAAGTATATGAAGTTGCGGAACGGGTAGGGATTCCGAGTTATCGGTATTTTTCCGTATTATTTCGCAATCGTACCGGAGTCGCTCCGACGGAGTACAAGAAAGGTTGAGATGCGATGGTCAAAAGAGCGATAAGCTGGTTGAAAAGCATGAATATGGCGATGAAGCACTTTTTGTTCCTTTTTACAGGGACATCAGTGCTATTTGCTTTGCTTGCATGGAATAACCTGCACGATGCGGAGCAATTGTTCCGTAAGCAGGTGTTGTCCGATGCGCAGGTCATTATCGACCGCACCAATCTGTATTTGAACGCCTATTTGGACAATGTGCAAAACATTCTGCTTCTTTTGTCTACGAGAGAAGATTTACTGGATGAAGAACATGAGGAGGAGGCGGTGCGGGTTCTCCGCCAATATGCCGAGAAGAACAGCACACTGTACAAAACGCTGTACCTGATAAGAGCGGACGGCAAGGTGATGTCGAACACGCAGGTATACCTCGACATTATTGGGAACCCGTATCTGGAGAAACTGTACGCCCAAGCCTCCAAAAACTATGGCGTTATGATCAGTGAGCCTTACGATTCGCCGCTGTCTGGGAAGACAGTCGCTTTCCTGCTGCCCATTACATCCAAGTATGGAGGAGAGATGAAGGGGATGGCGGTAATTGAGATCGATCTCGTCAAGCTGACTAACATGCTCGCCCAATTTATGAATTCCAAGAATCAAACCTTCACGATTATTACCAATAAAAATAACGTAGTCAATACGTACGATTCCAGCTGGCCTTTATTTTATTATACGCTGCTGCCTTATAACACCACGTTGTTTCCTCCGGAGCTGAAGGAGGATTTCGTGACGAGGATCAGTGATTTGCCTGTAGGGGTTACCCAAATAGACGGAGCAAAAGACAAGCTGATAGCGGTCAAATCCGGGATGAACCGGCTAGGCTGGTATTTTATCGCGTTCATCGAGGACAGCTTCTTTTATCAGAATCTAATTATTTTATATAACAACTATAAAACGGCCGCAGTGGTGTGGATTCTGATCCTTTGTATCAGTACGTTCATGATGAGCCGCTACGTAACCTATCCTGTGCGAAAGCTGGTCGCCAAAATGGACCGGGTTCACGATATGGAGGTTCTGCCCAGCATTTCCGTACCGGGGGAAGATGAGATAGGGAAGCTAGCCAAGAGCTACAATGCGATGATGGAGCGGATTCACCACCTGCTGACCGAGACGAAGGAGATGGAGCAGCGCAAAAAGCAGTATGAGCTGAAAATGCTGCAAAGCCAGATTGCACCGCATTTTCTTTACAATACTCTTGCTTGCATCAGCAGTTTGGCCAAACAGAGGAAGATTGAGGAAGTGCGTGAAACGATCCGCTCGCTCGTCGGGTTGTTGTCTTTCAGCTTCGATAAGAGCCATGAATTCGTCTCTCTCGAGGAGGAGCTAGAAGGACTGCGGATGTACGCACACATCCAAACGGTCCGTTACGGCAATAAGTTTACTCTTGATATGAATGTCGACCCTGATACTCTGTCCATCCGTATGCTTAAGCTGACTCTGCAGCCGTTGGTGGAAAACTCGATCTTTCATGGAATCGCACCGCAAAAAAAAGAAGGGCATATCCATATCCGTACTTTGCTGCGCCGTGGCAATTTGATTGTGTACATTAGAGATAACGGGGTTGGAATGGATATGCAGCAGTTGGAGGGCGTATTCACCGAAAGGCGAAAAGCGCCGAGCAAGCACAGGTTTACGGGAATTGGCATCATGAATGTACAGGAGCGGATTCAACTTCACTATGGGGAGAAATACGGTCTTCGGATTGCAAGCATCCCGCATACGGGAACGTTGATACAGATCAAGCTTCCGGCCCATATTTACGGAGAAAAGGACATTAGCAATAATTGAAACATTTTCGCAGGATCACTGCATAGAACCGATTGTAAGCGCTTGCTATACTACGAATATAGAAGCTAATGCTTACGACGAGGAGAGAGGTGATCGCAATTTGGAGCAGCAGCTGACGACACAAGATATGTCCGCTATCGACTCAACAACCGGGTCCAAATCGATGAAATTCAAGCTAGGTATGAAAAAAGTCTGGGCGTTTCGCGCCTTTTATTTCATGCTGCTTCCAGGAGTTCTGTACTATGTACTATTCAAGTATATCCCCATGTACGGAGTCATTATTGCGTTTAAAGATTTCAATATACTCGAGGGTATTTTAGGGAGTTCTTGGGCAGATCCTTGGTTCAAACATTTTCAAGCTTTTTTTAACTCCCCTTATGTTACTTCCTTGCTCGTCAATACGTTTCTGATCAGCATTTACAAGCTCATCTTCGGTACGGTGCCGCCGATCCTGATGGCTCTGCTGCTGAATGAATGCCGGAATCGATGGTTTAAGACCGTTATCCAGACGCTGACGTACATGCCGCATTTTTTATCTTGGGTCATTATTTACGGCATATTGATCGCACTGCTCTCGCAAAGCTCGGGTCTAGTGAACCGCTGGATTGAAGAGCTGGGAGGCACATCAATCGGGTTTATGACCTCGATCGACTACTTCAGAGCAATCCTGGTCGGATCGGAAATATGGAAAGATCTTGGTTGGGGGGCGATCATCTATTTGGCTGCGATGACGGGGATCGATCCAACCCTTTACGAAGCGGCCCGCGTTGACGGAGCCAGCAGGTTCAGGATGATCTGGCATATTACCCTGCCGGGTATTCGCAGTGTGATCGTTCTTCTCCTGATTTTGAAGCTCGGTCATATTATGGACGCCGGGTTCGATCAGATCTATATTTTGTACAACATTCAGGTGTATCAGGTTGCCGATATCCTCGACACCTGGGTATTCAGAACAGGACTGCAGCAGTTGAACTTCAGCATGGGCGCAGCAGTCGGACTGTTCAAATCGATAATCGGCATGGTGCTGGTCATCGGTTCGAATCATTTGTCCAAAAAGTGGGGTGAAGGGATATGGTAAGACGCTGGGAGGAACGTATCATCGATTCGGTTGTATACGCGATACTGGGATTAGCCGGTCTTGCTGCGATTTTTCCGTTGATGTACGTCGTATCAGTATCCATCACTCCTTTCTCGGAGGTGCTCAAAAATGGCGGCTTCCTGCTCATCCCGAGATCCGTTACGTTCTCGGCGTACTATCAGCTGTTCACGCAATCCAATATCCCGAGAGCGTTCGGCGTCACCGTCTTCATTACAGTTATCGGCACTTTGATTAATCTGGTGCTTACCGCCTTGATGGCTTACCCGCTCAGTCGCAAGCAGCTGCCAGGACGTTCTATCTTCCTGATGCTCGTGGTGTTTACGATGCTGTTCAACGGAGGAATCATTCCGACCTATCTTATTGTGAAATCCCTTGGCTTAATCGATTCCGTCTGGTCGATGATTTTACCCAATGCCATCTGGAGCTTTAATGTGCTCATAATGAAAAGCTTCTTTGAGAACTTGCCTGATGAACTGTTCGAATCCGCGCGTATGGACGGGGCCAAGGAGTTCCGGATCTTAATGCAGATTGTTCTTCCGCTCTCCGTGCCTTCTATGTTGACGGTCGGTTTGTTCTATATGGTTGGACATTGGAATGAGTTTTTTCAAGCCGTAATGTACGTGACCGACCGCACGTTATTTCCGCTGCAGGTTGTCATCCGCGAAATATTAATGTTAACCCAGCAGCCACTGGAGAACGCGGAAAATATGCTCCCTACGGAAACGATGCAGATGGCTTCGGTCGTCACGGCAAGCCTGCCGATAATTTTCATATATCCGTTCATTCAAAAGCATTTCACCAAAGGCATGCTTCTCGGTTCCATCAAAGGTTGAACGTCGGACAGCCTGCTACGGACTGCAGCCGGACTCGGGCGATCCGCTTTCATAAATGAAGGAAAGAAGGGGATTACATTGACCAAAACAAAAACGCTTATTCTCGCTATGTCCGCTATATTGCTCACAGGCTCGTCCTTGGCCGGATGCTCGAGCACCAAGCCAGAACCGGCGGCAGCTTCTAAGGACGGTGTCTCTGGGGCCAAAGGCAGCAAGCCGATCAAGCTTGACATTATCGAAACGGGCAATGGGCTGCCTTCTCCCGATCAAGATATTATTAAGCAGGAGCTGGATAAAGCGCTGGGCACCGATTTGAACTTGACCGTGTATGCTTCCGGGGATGATTACAAAAATCAGCTGAATGTGCGGATGGCCTCTGCGAACTTTCCTGATTTATTCGGGGTGGATCGGCAGCAGCTAAAGCAATTTTCGGAACAAGGGCTGCTGCTCGACATGACCCCCTATTTGGATAAGCTGAAGCCGACAAAGGATTTTATCGGTGAAGAAAGCTTGAAGAAGGGGATGATGAACGGCAAATTATTTGCCATAGCAAAGTCGCCAAACATTCCTTACAACACTTACTTCATCCGGAAAGACTGGCTTGATAAATTAGGAATGCAGGTACCCAAGACAACGGATGAGCTGTTCGAAGCGGCCAAGGCGTTCACAGAGAAGGACCCGGATGGCAATGGGAAAAAGGATACGTTTGGCCTTACCGGACAAAAGCTTGATACGTTCAACACGATATTCGGCGCTTATGGAGTTGGATTCGAGGCAGGAGCGCCCAGCCTTTACGTTCGGGACGGGAAGCTCGTGAACTCGCTGTACGATCCGGGTATGAAGGATGCGCTCGGCTTCATTAAAAAGCTGACGGATGCCGGAGCCGTCGATCCCGAGCTGATGGCTAATTCCGGTTTGCAGCATCAGCAAAAAGCGATTAAAGGGCAAGCCGGTATTATTTATATCGATTGGCCGAATATGACGAAGGATCAATTCGTTGAGCAGATCAAGGCCGTCAATACGAAGGCCGAATGGGTGCAGGTCGGTGCGTTAAAAGGTCCAGGAGGTCAATTTGCCAGTGCATGGGATATTGGGAAAACCGCCGGCTTGTATGCAATCCCGAAGGCGCTGGAGAAAAATCCGGAGAAGCTGCAAAAAGTGATCGATCTTTTGAATTATGTATCCACAAAGGATGGCTCTCTACTTGTACAATATGGGGTCAAAGGCAAGCATTACAATCTGGAGAGCAGCAAGGTCGTTCCAACCGACTTAATGGGCAAAGAGGGAGGATATTTCTGGCTGTATCAATTCACAGGTCGCCCGGAGATGGACTATTTGCAGGTGAAATTTGCCAAACAATCACCTTTCATTGAATTCGCCAATCAGCAGCCGCGCATTCAATCGCTTGTCGGCTTCGTCGATTATCCGAACGGCTATAATGCAACGGATGCTGGACGATACATTGAAGAGGAGCTTGCCAAATTTGTTTACGGCAAACGTCCTATCAGCGAATATGATGCCTTCCTTAAAACACTCGAGGGCTCGATGAATTATAAAGTCTATATGGATGCTGCGCAAAAGCAGCTAAAGGATCTCGGCTATTTGAAATAAGGAACTCTGATTATTAGTGACCTTAACTATATAAAATGTAAATTTAGGAGAGTGTAATCTATGGATCAACCTTCTGTTCCCGAGCTGGTGCGTCAATTTCACGAAGACGGTTATTTGCTGCTCAAAGGGGTCTTGTCACCGGAGAAGGTGGGGCGTCTGAATGCGGCTATCGACTCCATCATTGCCGAGGAGCCCGAGTCGCTGGCCTACAACATATACAACAGCGTGGAGCGCCATGAAGAAATTGCATCGCTTATTGACGAACCGACAATTCTGCCGTTGATGGTGCAGCTGCTTGGATACAATATCCAGCTCCATATATCTCACCTGACGATCCGCCGGCCAAATCCTCAAGGGGAGACTACATCCTCGCAAAGCTTTATCAACTGGCATCAGGATGGCCCGCACCCTCAGTTTCCTCGATTGGGAGGAGTCACATCCACCTATTATATTAAGAGCTGCTATATCTTAAGCGATATGTCCGAGCCTAACCGGGGCAATACCAAGATCGTACCGGGCTCTCATAACAAGCCCTTCCAGCCTGACCATCAAAATGTAGACGATCTGCTGCCTGGAGAAATTCAGGTATGCGGGGAGCCGGGGGACGTGTTCCTGTTCCCGCAAAACTTGTGGCACGCCGGCGCGCCGAACCGTTCGAACCATACACGCAGGCAGCTGTTTCTCGGGTACAGTCCCATCTGGATACGTCCGATTGACTACCGCGCCGCTTCGGAGAAGCTGCTGAAAGACGCGAGCCCTTACCGTAAGCAGCTTCTCGGAATCATTGACGACAATCCGTTTAAATATTACGTTCCAAGCGACACCATGGTACCCTTAAAACAGCTTTATACCGGCGACCCGGGAACAGGAGGGTATGCACACTAAATCTGGGTAGGGAGTCTGGTGAAAAAACAGCTCTGAGCCTGCTCAAGGCAGCCTGTTTATAGGTTAGGATCAATCCGTCTATTCCGGTTGATCCTTTTTGTATTGCCTGATGAATTCGGGAAGAATGCGCTTAAACAATTTAAACCTGTCCTTTAGCTCCGTCATCTTTTGTGCGATATTTTCAGTTCAATGGATGACCGCATCAGAGCAACATTGAGTGGCAGCTAGTGATATCCCGCTACACCTTATACTTTTGTTGAACTCCTACTCGGAAATCTTTTGGGGAGCAGCCTATATTTTTCTTGAATAACTGTGAAAAGTAGGAGGTGCTATCCAAACCGATTTCATAGCAGATGCTGTTGATCGGTAAATTAGTAGTACCTAATAGTAAACATGCTTCACGAAGCCGTCTTGCTATCACATATTCTGTAATTGAAAAGCCGGTTGCTTCTTTAAAAAGATGAGAAATGTAGTAGGGTGATAAATGCAGATTGGCGGAGAGCTCCTCGAGTACAAGTTTTTCTCTAAAGTGGTTCTCAACCCACTCCATCACCTTTTCGGTATGGTGATCCGTTCGAACGGACTTCATTTTATTCGCGGAGAGCTCCTTCAAAGAAGTATCTCTTAAATAGCTGAGCAGCGAGACTATAAAAATAATGAATTCCTCGTTACGGCTTTCCTGTGGAGATTGTGTTAGTCTGGAGTGAAATCGTTGATAAAGAGATTTGAGCTCATTTTTATCTCCCTGATTAAAAGTTTGCTGTGGCAGCTTTTCCTTCCAAATGTAACGGAAGTATGATCTGAGCTCTGGAAAAGGCTTCAAGTGATTATCTAGAAATAACGGATCAAAATTTAGGATCGACCTGACATATTTGGCCGAACTCATGTTCATATGCACGCGATGAAGCTGATAGGGCTGAAAAAGCACAAGGGTATTCGGCGTGATAGCGTGAATTGTTTGGTCAATGACGATTTGACCGGTACCTTCATGAATGAACAGCAATTCAATGCCTTGATGAGCATGAAATTTATCAAATACAGAACCTACCAATTCATGCCGGTAGTTCAGAATAAAGGGGCCTCGCGAAATAAAATTAACTACTTCGATCAGCTTCATTTTTTATATGCCCCCTCATGATAACTGTTAGAAAATAACAAATATATTGTATCACATAAAGGAGCATGGTGATGAAGCTAGTAACGATGGAACCAGTGCGTATTTCGCAGCAATTAATGAACGATCCTGGTGTTCTTAATTACGGCAAATTTTCTGATGCTTGCTAATAATAATATGAAATTAAACAATCATATAAAAATATTAAACGTTAAATGAACCAGCTAATCCTTATAATAGTACTATCACGTATAAGGGGGATTAGTCATGCTATGCAAGACGAGGAAAACGGTTGCTTCGTTCCTGGTATTCTCGATGGTATTTTCTATGGGAACGACTGGTTTGGCGGCAAATGTCGATACAACTAAGACAACAGCAGCCTCAACTGGCTCTAATGCAAAAGATTCTTTCTCAGATGTTTCTACTCATTGGGCAGCTAGGGAGATTGGTAATTGGTCTCAAAAAGGAATTATTAACGGGTACGAAGACGGAACATTCAAGCCTAACGTGCCCATTTCAAGGGCAGAATTTGTCTCGCTAGTGAACAGAGTTCTCGCTTATCCGAGAGAGGCGACTCAGACCTTCCCTGATGTATCTTCAAGCGCCTGGTACTCAAAGGACATATCCAAAGCAGCAGCAGCGGGTATCGTGTTCGGAGATGACAATGGGAATTTCAAGCCTGAAGCACCAATCAGTCGTCAGGAAGCTGCGGTGATCCTTTCCAGAGCGTTTGACTTGAAGGCTCATGACAAAAAGGCGTCAGACCGATTTGCCGATGCAGGCACAATTGCCAGCTGGAGTAAGGATCATGTCAACGCATTGGTTGAAGGCGGATATGTATCCGGTCGGGAGGATGGCCGTTTCGATCCTTTGGCTAATATCACGAGAGCAGAATTCGTAAAAATGATCGATAGCGTTGTTGGTGAATTGAAAGGTACAGCAGGCAACTATACAGAAAATGTGAACTCCAACCTGGTTATAAATACAAAAGATGTAAATCTGAAAAACATGACGATTTCAGGGGATTTATATATTACACCGGGTGTTGGGGACGGCAACGTTTCCTTGGACCATGTTACGGTTAAAGGCCGAACTGTTGTTCGAGGCGGAGGCGAGCATAGTATCGTCATTAATAATTCTACGTTGGCTGGGACATTGCTCGTAGTTAAAAGTGACGGTAAAGTTCGTATCCTCATGCAAGGATCATCGGAAATCCCTTATGTTGAACTGAATTCCGGTGCCAAGCTGGAAACAGATCATAAAAGTGGTAAAGGCTTTGGGGATGTTCAAGTCGTTGGAACGATGGCTGGTGATCAGCAAATCATACTGGATGGGGATTTTACCAGTGTTTCGATTGAAGCCCCGGGGGTGACTGTTCAGGTAACCCATGGCTCCGTGGATAAAATCGACGTGAAGGAGAAAGCGGTCGGCTCAAGCGTGAAGGTGCTCGATGGGAAGGTAAGCCAGCTAAACGTCCAGTCTAAGGCAAAGTTAGATCTTTTGGGTGGAACGGTGGCCAAAGTCGACATACAAAAATCAGCTGCAGGCACGTCCGTCCAGATGGCTCCAGATTCGACTGTTACGAATTTCAAAATGGATGCTCCCATTGAAATCAAAGGATCGGGAAAAATTGAAACCGCTTTAATCAATGCAGATGGCGTCAAAATTGAAACCAGACCTACAAACATTACCATAGCAGACGGTGTTAAATCGGATATAACTGCAGCGGCACCGATTGGAGGTTCATCTAGAAGAAGTTCGAGTAATCCTATTTTGAGCAAGACCGCGGCAGAAGTTGCTGGGTCAATTACAACGATTGCAGCACCAATGAAGGATGTTGTTGCTTTAACGCTACCTACTGTACCGGAAGGCTTTACTTTAGCGATAAAGACATCAAGCGACCCAAGTATCATAGCTCTGGATGGAACGATAGTTCCTCCAACAATTCAAGCAACTGTGAATCTCGTATTGGAAGTAACGAGAGCTTTGGATAATTCCAAATCAGACACTGTAAGCATTGAGGTTGTCGTACCAGCAAAGAGCATAGTTCAACAAACAGCAGCAGAAGTAGCCAGTGCAATATCAACGATTGCAGCCCCAGCGAAGGACGCAACTGCAATCACACTACCGACTGTACCACCAGGTTTCACGGTAGCGATCAAGATATCAAGCGATCCAAGCATCATAGCTCTGGATGGAACGATAGTTCCTCCAACAGCACAAACAACTGTGAACCTCGAATTAGAAGTAACGAGATCATCGGATAATTCCAAAGCGAGCACAGCGAGCATTGAAGTCGTCGTACCAGCAAAGAGTGTTGTTCAACAAACAGCAGCAGAAGTAGCCGGTGCAATAACGACGATTGTGGACCCAGTGAAGGACGCGACTGTGATCACACTACCGACTGTACCTCCAGGTTTCTCGGTAGCGATCAAGACATCAAGCGATCCAAGCATCATAGCTCTGGATGGAACGATAATACCTCCGACAGCACAAACAACGGTGAACCTTATACTTGAAGTAACAAGAGCATCGGATAATTCCAAAGCGAGCACAACAAGCATTGAAGTCGTTGTACCAGCAAAAAGCATAGTTCAACAAACAGCAGCAGAAGTGGCCGGAGCAATTACGACGATTGCAACGCCAGCGAAGGACGCAACGGCGATCACACTACCCATCGTGCCGCCAGGTTTCACAGTAGCGATCAAGACATCAAGCGATCCAAGCATCATAGCTCTCGATGGAACGATAATACCTCCGACAGTACAAACAACAGTGGACCTCGTAATTGAAGTAACGAGAACATCCGATAATTCAAAAGCAAGCACAGCAAGCATTAAGATCACAGTTCCTGCCAAAAGCGAAGTAACGGTCGCTGATACGGACATTCAACTGAAAGAAACCAATTATAACTATGTTAGTGATATTACAGGTGATGTCATTAATATAACATCAGGCAGCACCTATATTTATACAGTCGATACAGCCGAAGGTGCGGGTCTAACTACAATGGCTATACAATCCGTAGAGGAATTGCTAGACCAAATCATTTCCAAGAGCTCCGCTGCTCAATCCTATACAGTCAAGGGAACAAATGGGACTATCAAAGATAAGACAGATTCCGTAGTACAAGGTGACATTTTAACGGTAAGTGCAGGTCAAGCTGCCCGCGACTATTCGATTAATGTCATCAAAGGCGCGTTAAGGGGTAAGATGCAGCTCATCAATAGCACAATAACGGCCAATACTTCATCCGATGTCGTCTTGAATTTCTTTGCGGGGATGAGAAGCCCATCGACTGAGGTTGTACTAAAGGTTCCTAAGGGAATCAATGCAACTATGAATAATACTTCGGTAAACGTTATTGGAAGAGGCAAAGTAAAGCTCTCAGAGCTTGCGACACAATCGGTAGGCAGAACGGGTGCGGGATACCGGTTCCAGCAGGTAGGTACAGTTAGCGTTGATAACAATGGGGATGGCAGCCAGGTCATCACATTTAAAGGGCTTGATTTTAGACCAGCCAATGGAGCCGATCTTGAAATTACTTTCGAAGGTGTGGCACTAAAGGAAGGCAGCTATGCATTTGAAGCTTGTTACACGACATCGGAACCGGAAGTATTACAAAGCCCTACGGGCGCAGTCAGTTTGACGGTAGTCAATACGATAAGCAATTTCAATCGAATTTTAGATAAAAGCCTTACTTATAAGGAAAGCAGCGATACGTATACGAAGGCGAAGTTCAACTGGAGTGCCGCTAAGAATGCTTCTTCCATTAAGCTGATGCAATCAATGGATAAGGGAGCTACATGGACCGAGAGCAGCACTGCAGTTAGTGTACAAAGTGAGCAAGTAGAGGTAGCTAACCTTACTCCGAATACAGAGTATTACTTTAAGCTTGTGGTGACTGACGGTGAGAATAAGGGAGACTCCAATACTGCTAAGTTCTATACAGGGAAGTTCAATGCCAAGCTCATGGGAGCAAAGGGCGATGGTAAAGCGGATGATACCCAAGCCATCAATAATGCCATTATATATTTGAACTCTTTAGGCGGGGGTACGCTGCTGTTTGAAAATGGCACTTTTAATGTGAGAACAGTTCATCTTCAAAGCAATGTATATCTGTATATCCATCAAGATGCTGCCATAGCTGCTTTAAAAGGCGGCGATGCCCCGGAGACAACGTATTTCTCCGACAAAGGATATCGGTCCGGTACATCCGCAACGTCTACAGGACCTTACAAGGACCCAGAAAATTACTTGACGAAGCAGGATGTAGGTCATCATTACTTTAGAAACAGTATGTTTTTTGGTGAACGCTTGGATAATATCAAAATCATTGGTAACGGTAAAATAACAGGCAATGGGAATCTGGTAACCGGCGACGGCGTTATGGATAATACTGCGGACAATCGTACGGATAAGATGGTCACTGTAAAGCTGTGTACGAACTTTGAGTTCGGCGGCTTGGATAACGGGCTTGACCTGTGGTACGAAGAGACCAATTCGCCTACGAAGGACGAACCTTACTATATTCAAAGCATTAATGCAGATGGTACCAATGAAGTAAGGCAAACCGACATCAGCAATATGCTCAGAGTGGATAGGGCAGGCCATTTTGCTATGCTGGCTACCGGTACGGATTATATCAATACACATGACTTTTATTATGATAAGGGGAGCGGCGGCGCCAGAGATGTGTTTGACTACATGCAAAGCAGCTACGTGACCGCTAAAAATATTTATGCCAAAGGTACCTCCGATGATATTGTCAAGCCAGGCAGCGACTCTTCGCTAGGCTTTACAAGACCTGCAACAACATTCTATGTTCGCAATATTATTGGGGACACCAACTGTAATTTGTTCCAAATTGGCAGTGAAACGGTGGATGATATTAAAAATGTATATGTGGACAACATTTATGTCCTGGCGGGAAACAAAGCAGGATTCTCTATTTCCACGAATGACGGCGGTCATATTGAAAATATTTATTTGAACTATGGCAAGACAGGTACGGTACACCATAAATCCGAAATGAGACGTACGCGAGCGCCGTTCTTTATTTCTATTTCCAATAGAGGTCGTGTCATCGGCGGCGATGCAAAAAGAATGAAATTTATGGAAAATGGTGTGCAAAGAGATGAGCTGTTAAGTACGAATGTCAATATTGGGCAGGTAAGGAACGTGTTTATCAAGGATGTAAATATTGAAGAGGTTTATGGAGGCAGCCAATACGGCGATCCATCCAAGAGATGGGTTAAATATACAAATCAGAGTAAGGCAACGCCTATCATAGCCGGTTACAAGGTGGGTGAAGGAGGCCCTGTATTGCCGGATGGACGCAGCATAGGCTATATTGAAAATTTACATTTTGAGAATGTCGCCGTTCTAGTAAAGGGTGGAAACAGCCTTGCTGATTCGGAGATTAATCCTCCTGAGCTAGGTGTTGGCAAGTACAACATTTCGGATATTGGGGAACAACCGTCATACGGATTCTGGGCAAGGCATGTAGATGGACTTAGTTTTACCAATGTCACGACCAATTTTGAGAAAAATGATGATCGATATGCCTTCGTACTGGATGATGTTAAAAATGCGACAATGGATCAGATCAAAATGGTCAGTGGAGCGGGCAACCCTAATGTCATCCAATTAAAAAATGCAAGTAATATTACCATTAAGAACTCTTCTTACTATAAGGATAAATGGGGCAATGAGCTTACTGCTCTTGTTGATGTCAATAATGTTACAGTGCCAACTAAACAAACCTATCCGAATATGAAAGTACAGGACCCGCATAATACCTTGATCCAACTGAAGCTGACCGGTCATCCGAATCTGACGAATTTCGATAAAGCTACCAATTCGATTACGGCTACATTGGGGACTACGGTAGCTGATATCATTGACCAAGTAGAATCAACGGATGGTACGATACAGACATACTCCGTTGTTGATTCGTCAAACGCTGCGAAGCGCTCTGGAATGCTGGAAACAGGAGACCTCCTTGTCGTAACCGCTCAAGATGGGACAACGAAGAAAGATTATAGCATATGGGTTCCACTTGAGATCGTCGTTAGAGGCGAATCACAGCTCAATTCAGTGAAAAAGAGTATCCCTACCATTACGGTATCGACATCTTCAACGAATGGAATTACCTATCTACAAACGAATGCAGTACCGGTCGGAGAGTGGATTGAATTCAACATAGTCGTTCCTGCTGCGGGTACCTATAATGTGTCTTATCAGTATAAGACTAATGCGACGGGAAGGGCTACTGTCCAGGCTTATGTCGACGGAGTGGCAGCAGGCTCACCAGTCAATCAAAATAATGCGACCGCCAACCTGTTTATTCCGGTAGATCTGGGGCAGATAACAGTTGCGGCCTCAGGCAGCTATCCGGTGAGATTCGTTACTACTAACGCGGGCTCTATCGTCATCGATTACATTAAGTTCGCAAAGGTAACCGTGACAGCACCATCAACCAAAACGGATATTCAATTGAAGGATGTGCATCCGAACGTGACTGCCGTTGATAATGCGGCAAAAACCGTTAACGTAACTTCTAACACAATGGTTGCGGATATCAAATCTCAGGTCGTGTCGTCCGATGGCTCGGTGCAATCCTATTCGGTTATGGATGTTAGTAATGCTGATAAAAGTACCGGGCCGCTTGCGACAGGAGATAAACTGATTGTTACAGCGACGGATGGAACAACTCGATCTACTTATGCGATCCATATTGCACAAGCAGACAGCAGTAATACGAATATTGTCATGAACCCATCGCATCCGAACTTGAAGGCTATGAATACAGCATCCATTGTCATTGCAGCAGGCACAACCGTTGCCGATCTGTTAACACAGATCACTTCTGCGGATGGATCGAAACAGTTTTATGTTGTCACTGATTCAGGGAATACACCTAAGGTATCGATTGATGTGCTTACAGTAGGGGATGTTCTGAAAGTAACAGCAGCCGATGGAGCAGCAAGCAAGGATTATTCGCTTACCTTCCCTACCACGAATTTGCAGCTGAATGCAGGCAATACTACAGTAGTGGCTGTTAATAACATAGACCGTAGGATAGCAACATCTGGAGTCACTACAACGGTTTCATCTATACCTGATCAATTGAAATCAACAGATGGAACCATTCAAAAGTATACGATTACAAATGCAGCCGGAGGTGCACCTAAAGCTAACGCTGTGAATGGGGATAAGTTAATCGTGACGTCTACGGACGGCACAACAGCTGCGTATGTTATTAACATTAATGCTCTACCTTCAAGCACTTATGTACAGGCAAAAGTGGCAGGGCATCCCCATATTGCAACCGTATATAATTCCAGTCGCGCAATTATGGCTAATGCAGGCACGAGCGCAGCCAATCTTTTGGCTGAAATTGAATCGTCAGACGGGCTAACGCAGACTTATTCTGTGACGGATACCGTTTACGCTGTTAAGACAGGTAATGCACTTCTTCATACAGGCGATCTCTTGAAGGTAACCTCTCAGGACTCAGCGTCAAGCGGGTATTATACGATTCATTCAGTGGACGTACTTTACGATATAGATCCTGCTGGTAGTTACACAACGTCTAACAATAATACTAATGCCTCTGGAGCTGACGATACAGCCGGTAATCATGACCGCAACAGTGCAGTGAAAAATACCCACCTGCAGGTGAATTTTGGAGCAGCCAATCAATACATCGAGTTTACAATTAACGTTCCTACTAGTGGTACCTATGATGTGCTTTTTGGCTCTAAAAAAAGTAATACGAGTAGAGCTATTATGCAGCTAACCGTCGATGGTAACAATGTGGGCTCAGTAAATGAGACGGTGGATACGACGGCACTTCAGGGGATGTACCTAACTCAGGTGGGAAGCACTACCTTAGCCGCAGGCAGCCATAAGTTCAGGTTTACAGTAGCAGGTGCAGCAAGCGGTCAGTCCTTCGACTTTATTGGACTCACTAAAACCAACTAGCTCGATTGCTTGGCAAAAATAGAGGAGCGGGAACAATCCCTGCTTCTCTATTTTTTTAACTGTTAATGATCTTAAACACAATGATAATGATATTTGATTCTCGATACAGCCTAGCTGTCTTAAAATTGAAATATAGCATCGAGTAAGAAAAATCAGAACAGTTTTGAAGTGGAGGAAACCCAGTGAGTACCAATTCATCAACCGTTGTAAATGGGGCGATCGTAAGAAAACAAAAGCAGCGCATTCAGTGGTTGCCTTACATTCTTATCGCTCCGGCGATAGTCCTGATTATGGTCTTTTTGTTCTATCCCGTTGGAAATGTGTTTTACTTCAGCTTGCAGAAGTTCAATCCCGCAAAAGCTTATGAGAATGGATTTGTGGGGCTTGAAAATTTTATTACTATTCTCACAACGGACAAATTGTTTCTTTCAACTTTATGGGTCTCGGCTAAATGGGTGTTCGTCGAGGTAGCTCTCCAGCTCCTATTCGGGCTGGGTATCGCGCTTATGCTCAATCAAGCATTTAAATTCCGTGGATTATTCAGAGCTGCAGCCATATTGCCTTGGGCTATTTCAGGGGTTGTAACCTCCACCTTATGGCAAATTTTATTCAACGAGCAAATAGGACCGATCAACGATATTTTTATGAAATTAGGGCTTATCGATCATAAGATTGCTTGGCTCTCTGAAGTCCATACAGCATTTCCTGCAATTGTAACCGCTGAATTATGGAGAGGAATACCATTCTTCACAATCGCCTTACTCGCAGGGTTGCAAACCATTCCTGGTGACTTGTATGAATCAGCCGTGGTGGATGGAGCAGGGAGATGGAAATCCTTCATCCATATTACGCTCCCGTTTTTGAAAACGACCATCATCTTAACGACACTACTGCGGGCTGTCTGGGAATTTAATAATGTTGATTTAATATTTGTAATGACCAACGGGACAGGTGGGCCTATTGATTTAACGACAACACTGCCCATGTACATCGTGAAGCAAGCGGTTGTCGCACAAGACTTTGGTTACGGCTCGGCTCTAACCGTGATTGGATTTATCATACTGCTGCTGTTTGCAGTGTTCTACTTGAAATTAAGCGGATATGGAAAGGAAGAGTAAGCATGACAAAGACATCAATCATGAAATCAACTCCCCTTCTTCCTAGGATACTGGAAAGAACAGGACTTTTATATTTTCCAATGCTTCTGGCAATGGTATTTACTCTATTCCCCTTATTCTGGGCACTTGTCACCGCATTTAAAAGAGAGAGCGACATCACTAAGCTCCCTATAAAGTACTTGCCAATGCCCGCTACTTTTAATAATTTCCTAATTGCATGGAATAACGTAGGGTTCTCCAAGTATTTCGTCAACAGCTTAATCGTTGCAGCACTGACCGTACTTATCGTGCTTGTTTGCTCCATCTTGGTAGGCTATGCGATAAGCCGATTTAAATTTAAAGGCAAGAAGCTGTTCATGCTATTACTGTTATGCACGCAGTTTATTCCAGGGGCCATGCTGCTGATTCCTATGTTCGAGATTTTCAGAGCATTGCACCTGACTAGTAATTTGATGGCATTAGTCATCATTAATAGCACGTTCCAGCTGCCATTTAATGCTATTTTGATGAGTGGCTTTATATCAAACATTCCTGAACAGCTTGAAGAAGCGGCGATGGTTGATGGATGCAGTCGTTTGAAGTCCGTTTTCCTGGTTATATTCCCTATCCTTATGCCGGGTATCGTAGCGACCATGGTCTACACTTTTATTGGTTCGTGGAATGAATTCCTATTTGCCCTCATGCTGATCAGCAAAAAGGCGCTCTTCACATTACCGGTTGGACTCCGATACATGCAGGGTGAATATGACATTCAATATGGGGCTTTGGCTGCAGGAAGTGTCATTGCTTTACTGCCGGCGGCAATCTTGTTCGCCTATGTTCAAAAGTTTTTAGTACAAGGCATAAGTGCAGGAGCTGTAAAGGGTTAATATTTTCGAACTAATTCTCTTATCGAGTCTTTATTCGAAAAGGGATTTAGCATATATTAATACTATTAAGGAGATGTTAGCGTGTACAAAAAGGGTCTTAAGATGTTAATACTAATGGGCTCGGCCTTATCGTTGACCTTATCTGGTTGCGGCAGTGGAGGAGAGGTAAGCAACACGGGGACGAAATCGGATCAGACCGCCAAATCGACAGAAAATGTGAAGCTTACATTCTGGGATGAAAATCCTGGCCCTAACCGAACTCCTTTTTACGAAGAATTGATTAAGAGGTTTCAAGCTAAAAATCCGAACATTCAAGTTGAATATGTGGGAATACCAGCGAGTGGCGCTAAGCAAAAGTATGATGTTTCCATTGCGGCTAACGATACTCCGGATGTGGCGGGTATCAATATGGTGTGGTTATCCGATTTTGTAGCAAAAGGAGCTGTTCAAGAACTCGATCCGTATTTTAAGGATTGGAGTGATAAAGACAAGATTGCATCAAATATACTTGAGTTCGATCGCGGGCTGACAGCATCCAAAAAGCTGTATTATCTGCCGCATACGATGTTCTTGGATATACTCTGGTATCGAACAGATTGGGTAAAGGAAGCAGGTTTGAAAGCACCTACAACCTGGGACGACTTCTTTACGGATGTTGATAAGCTCACGGATATCAAAAATAATCGTTACGGATTCAGCATTCGCGGAGGGTCAGGAAGCATCAATCAGCTTACCTCTATGATTTATGCCTATTCCGGTATCACAGAATATTTTACGCCTGATGGCAAAGCTACGGTTAGAGATCCGAAAATCACGGAATTTTTGAATAAGTATGTAGCTCTATATAAAAAGAATACGCCTGTAAGTGACGTCACTAACAGTAATAAAGAAATGAACGCAACGTTCGACACAGGTACAACGGCCATCATTCAACATAACTTTGGTTCTTATAACGACCACGTAACGAACCTAGGTAACAGTAAATTTGCCGGTGTCATTCCACCCAAAGCAGCTAACGGAAAAAGAGTCGTAGTTCCTGTTGCCAATGGATTGGTCATGTTTAAAAACTCCAAACATCCTCAGGAGGCGTGGAAATTCTTAAGCTTCTTAATGAATGCCGAAAGCCAGACGTATTGGAATGAAAATATTGGTCAAATGCCTACTAACACCGATTCACTGAAAAGTGATTACGTAAAAAACACGCAGCATATCCAACAAGCGGCAGAAGTACTGGCGGACAAAGATACGGCTTCATTAAGTCTTCCTACTCATCTCCCGGATTATACAAAGATCACGACTCAACAGCTGGAGCCTGATTTCCAAAAAGTGCTGACAGGTAAAATGACCGTTGATGAATTCGTTAAAGGCTGGGCAACTTCGATGGAAAAAGCCAAAGCGGACTATGATGCTGCAATGAAAAAATAAGCAAGATGTATCCATCACATTTGGGGTGAACAATCATTTGTTCTCCCTGAATGTTGTTATATAGGGGGAGAAACTCTGTGCCGGTATTTCGTTCATTAAAATCAACGATCCTTTGGTTATTTGTCCCCATTATCATATTATTTGTTCTGGTCACAGGTACGGTTTCATTTATTCTGGCTTCACAGCAGTTAGAAGAAAACGCTTACACCAATTTAAACGATACTATTGCTCAAACGAAAAGCCTATTAAACGATAAGCTAACTGCGTTTATTGTGGAACTTATTGGTCTGGAAAATAAATCCGAATGGATAACTATAATGAATAAGACGGATGCTCCGGATGTTTCCCTTGACCCAGAGGATTACATTTTTATGAATAAGGCATTAGACTCTTATTTTGAACGCTATTCCATGCTGGATTCTGTATTGTTTTATTACAATGAGGGACGAGTATCTCTTTTTAAACAAAATTCTTTAGGCTCAACCGTCCATATATCTTTAGAAGATTACAGTAATAAATTGGAAAGCGATCGCCTATCGGTAATGAAATGGCTTAATATACATGATGAAGATAAGTTAGCTACACCGCAGGTGATCAGTGTTTATCGCATGTTTGGCAAAGATACATCGCATACAAAGGGAATATTCATGATGAATTTGAAGAGTCGATACTTTAGCGATTTATTAAACAATGCGAAGATCAGCACCAATGGTTATTTATGCATCGTTAGCAATGATGGGGTAATGAGCTTTAAAAATGTAGAACAACACTATGATATGGATGATACAGTTTTGCAAAAGCAGCTAATGACAGCTGATGAGCCCTCCGGTCAAATCAATATCACGAATAAATATGGCGAAAAGATGTTGATTGTTTACGATACGTTAAGCATCAATAAATGGAAGATCGCTGCAATTGTGCCGGAAAGTGAGCTTTTTAACAAGGTGAATTCTATTGGATTGGTGATCATTACGGTGATGCTATTGGTCATTGTGTTTGCTGCAATTCTCTCCAATATTATCGTTCATATCATTACAAAGCCACTGATTAAATTAACCCATAAAGTAAATCGTATTGACGATGGAAATTTGGAAATTAGGTACAAAACGTTTCCTTCTAATGAAATCGGCATACTTAGCAGAGGCATTCAGGAAATGACGCTTAGAATCAAGAATCTGTTAAAGGAAGTTAAGGAGGAGCAGGAGAAGAAGAGGTCAGCGGAGTTGGCTGTTCTACAGTCCCAGATTAAACCTCATTTTTTGTATAATACGTTATTTTCGATTAAACAGCTTTGTGATATGGAAGAAAATAAAGACGCTGCCAAGATGGTGACAGCTTTATCTAACTTCTATCGAATTAGCATTAATAAAGGGAATGAAAATATCCCAATATCCCAAGAGATCGAGCATATCCGAAATTATTTGTATATTCAGCAGATGAGGTATGGCGAGGATTTTAGCTATGAAATTGACATCGAACCGGAAATAATGAATTGCCATATTGTTAAGCTGACTTTACAGCCTTTAATTGAAAATGCTATTTATCATGGAATGAAGCAAAAACGAGGACAAGGCTTGATACGAATTTGGGGGCAATTACACAATAATCAAGAGGTACAGCTATATGTGGAGGATAACGGCAAGGGGATGCCAGAAGAAGACGTGAAAGCAATTAATCAAAGTTTAATGGTAGAGGAAGCTAGTGAGAGTGTGCTGGGTTTTGGCATTCTTAATGTAAATAAGCGTCTTCAGCTTAACTATGGAACATCTTATGGCCTAATCTACGAAAATAAACTTCATGGTGGTATCATCGTGACGATAAGAATCCCATTTTATGGATAACAAACAGGAGGGTGTTAATATGATGAAGGTGGTCATTGTAGATGACGACAGCATTATTCGCAAAGGGTTGTCGCGGACGGTCCCTTGGGAACAGAATGGATTTACTCTCGTTGGGTCGGCTAGAGACGGGGAGGAAGCTTTAAGCCTGATTGCTGAAGTGAGGCCTAATCTTCTATTAACAGATATCCGAATGCCTTTTATGGATGGGTTTCAACTGACGGAGGTTGTGAAAGAGAAGTTCCCAGAAATGAAGATTATTATGCTGACCAGCTTTGACGAATTTGAGCTTGCTCATCGGGCGTTGAAATTAAAGGTTTTTGACTATCTGCTGAAGCCTGTTGATACTCAACATCTTTTGGACACAGCCAAAAGGGCGATGGCCGAGCTTGAATATGAGAACGAAATGAAGCGGAAGGTCGTTGAAGGCATGCCACTGCTGCGACAAAGATTTCTGGAGAAATTAATTAAAGAGAATTTATCCGCGGACGATATTCGTTCCCACAGCGACTTTCTCAATTTCAGACTGCCAAGAGCCCGATATGTGGTTATCTTATTAACTGCAGACGATTATAGCTATCCCGATTACCAGAACCGCTTAGGTAAAGAAATGCTGAAATACTGCATACTGAATGTTGCCGAGGAAATGTTGCGAGATTATGAGGGAGTTGTTTTCGATTCGGAGGATGGAGAGATTGTTATCATCTATTGTGGAGAGGGAGAGCAGGACCTGATCGAACAGAACACGCTACAAATAGCGGAGACCATTCGAGGTAATGTAGAAAAATATTTGAAAACGACTGTGACTGTCGGGATTGGCTTTATCTATGATCATCCTGGTGATATTTCAAGGTCTTATCGTGATGCGAAAGCGGCTATTGAATTCCGACATATGATCGGCAAGAATAGGGTACTGACTGTTGGGGATACGGGTCTTCCCCCCACTTGCTCAACGGAAATCATATTAAACGGATTAGAGAGTGAACTTGTTATGAAGGTTAAGCTTGGGCTGCATAAAGAAGCACATGCTATTCTGGATGGCATTGAACAAAAGGTGCTGGAAATTAAATTCGTGTCATTGGTTCAAGTTCGGTTAATCGGAATCGAGATCAGTCTTCTTATGTTCAAAGAGTTGGAAGAGATCGTGAAGCGAAATGAAAGATTTAAGGATAGTATGGAGTCGTTCTACACTTATTATAATGAGTTAGAACGATTCCAAACGGTTCAGGACATCTTTGATTCGATACGTCAGTTGACCAATCGCTTCATTGACATTACGAATCTTCAGCGGGAAATCCAAACGAAAAGTATAGTTCATAAGGCAATTGAATATATCGAAAACAACTACGGTACGGAAGGGTTATCCCTTCAAGAGGTCGCCCGTTTCGTACATATCAGCCCGACTTACTTGAGTATTCTCTTTAAGAAGGAGAAAAATATTACATTCAGTGACTTTCTGCTGCAAGTTCGTATGAAAGCAGCGACAGAATTGCTTAGAATGAGCGGCTTGAAATCCTATGAAGTAGCGGAGAAGGTCGGGTACAGCAATCCGCAATATTTCAGTCAATGTTTCAAGAAGTATACCGGGTTCTCGCCAACAGATTATAAGAACAATGTTCATTGAATGAGTGGTAAGTTTGGTTATTCAATAAAATAAAGATCGCTCTCCGCCTAGAAATAGGCTTATGGGAGGGCGATCTTTTTGATTGACAACATATCTGTACGGAGCAATTCACGAACTAAATAAGCGATTGTGAGTTTCTTGTGAGAACCATTTAGTACAATCATCAAGGATTTGGTTTTGCAAGAAACTATCGCTTAGACCGAAGGGTATATTCATGATCAAGAGGAGTGAATGGCAATAATTCGCGTTATGTTGATAGATGACGATGAAAACGCGCTGGATCGTTTGGAGATTTTATTGCTTGAGCTTTGTGACGTAGCGATTATTGTTACACGCTACGACAATCCTTTGAAAGCATTAAAGGAGCTTGAAGCGACCGATGTGGATGTAGTATTTATGGATATTCAAATGCCTGGGAAAAAGCGGATGGAAACGGCGAGGAAGATTAAAGCGATGAGACCCCATACACAGGTTGTCTTTATTAGCTCTTCTTCAAAATATGCTATTGAAGCCTTTGAAATCGGCTCGATGGATTATTTGTTAAAGCCTATTACGAAAGATAGATTGAGTAACACGGTTTCTCGCATTGTGAAAGCCTTATCTGATCGTATATCCGTCAATAATGCAGGCGTTGGACAAATCTTTGCGCAATGTTTAGGCGGATTTAATATTCATACAGCACATGGAATGCTTCAATGGAAAACAAACAAAGAAAAAGAACTATGCGCGTTTTTAGTGCACCATGGCGGCAACGAAGTTACAGCATCTACTATTATTGAATCGCTCTGGCCCGAATCTGATCTTAAGAAAGCGAAAGCGTACTTATATACCTGCTTATCTTATTTGCGTAAAAGCTTCCAAATAAATGGCGTTCCTGCCAGTATAGAAAAGCGCGGAGGAGGTTATGTCATTAGTGGTAATGGAATGGAGAGTGATTTGCCGGCATTTCTGGCTTTGATGGAAACAGCAGTATCAGAAGGCTGCTTGGATGAACGGCAGTATAGAAGGATGAACGCTTTGCGTAGAGGTGACTATTTGGATGGTTGCGACTTTCAATGGGCTGTATGGAAACAGGAAAAACTCACTACTAAATATATCCAAGCATTGAGGATTGTATATAAACACTTTATGAAGAGTGGTAATGTGCTGCTTGCAATTGATAGCTTGCAGCGCATTTTGGAGCTAACTCCTGATTCTGAAAATGATGGACGGGAGCTGATCAAGCTCTACTTACATGCGGACAAGCGCAATGAAGCCTTAAAAGTATTCCGTCAGCTGGACCGGGAGGTTCGGGGAAATATGGGCGTTGAGCTGGAGTCAGCGACGGTGCAATTATACACACTTATTGCGGAGAACAGCATTGTATCGGACCAATTTGTCCGAAATTGAAATAGTATTCTTTTGTACGCTGTGAAAAGGATCTATCGAATTGATGGTTAACGAGAAAAAACACTTCCCTTCAGAAGGAACAACAAGGGGAACAGCACATATTGTCGAATTATTGTAGTTATACATGCAATATGGACGTATGCTGTTTATGAAGGGGTAGTGTTAGCATGCAAGAGCTTTATAAAACCATCCAAATCCCGGATGAAATTTATGGAAGAGAAGAGGAATTGGTCGTTTTGCAAGAAGCATTTCGATGGGCTTCTCTTGGTTCTACCGAGTTGGTGGTTATTTCGGGACAGCCCGGCTTGGGGAAAACCTCTCTCGTGCAAAAGGGCTTTAAGTCCACCGTTATTGGAGCTTGCAAATTTGCAACAGGTAAATTTGATCAGTATAGCACGGGAATCCCTTATGAGCCTTTAATTAAATGTTTTCAAATTGTCATTAGACAGATGCTCACGGAGCCTGAACCAGTTCTCCAAGCATGGAGCCAACGAGTGAAAGAAGTGGTTGGACCGAACAGCGCGGTAATTACGGAATTGATTCCAGAGGCGGAGCTGCTTCTTAAACCGGAGCTGCCGTTAGAGGAACTTCCTCCTATTGAGTCCCAGAACCGGTTTGAATCGGTTTTTTGTCGATTTGTTCAAGTGTTTGGCCAGATGGACCATCCCCTCGTCTTGTTTTTTGATGATGTGCAATGGGCAGATGAGGCTTCGCTTAGGCTGCTGCACTCCTTGATTGTCGCTCCGGAAAGTCAAAATCTCCTCGTTATCGCAGCCTATCGTGAACAGGAAAGTATGGGGAATATCGAACAATGGCTGCTAGGGGAACATACGGGATATTCGGTCCGTCGAGTCTCACTTAAGCCTCTTGATTTCGGTGACATACAAAAGATAGTGGCGGCTTCACTCGGATGCAGTCCATCGGAATGCTTGCCATTAGCTCATTTATTTTTTGCCAAATCGGTGGGCAATCCGCTTTATTTGAAGCAGCTGCTAAAAATGGCATATGACGAGCAATATATTCAATTCAATGCCCAAGGCCCTATGTGGGAATGGCAGTTGGATGCTCTCAAGCGTTTTCCTGATATTGACGGTCAAATGGACTATTTGGTGGATCGTATCAATAAAATTCCGATGCGCTCCAAGGAACTGCTTGTTACTAGTGCCTGTCTAGGGAATAATTTCAATGCTGCGTTATTAACTGCTGTGAGTGGTCATAGGGAACATGAGCTTGTTGAGTTATTGTCTCCAGCCGTTAAGGAGGGCCTCTTAGTTACGGCGGAGGATACCGAATCTATCAGGGAATATCAATTTACACATGACAAAATCCAGCAAGCGGCGTATTCCATATTAGATCATCAACGTTTAATGGAAGTTCATCATCAAGCAGGGCATTATTTGCTGAAAGAACATTCAAGTGACAAAGAAGCATTGTTGTTCGATATTGTGAATCATTATAATCATGCGTTGGGCCTGTTATCTCCAAAGGATCGTGAAATGGTTGCCGCATTGAACGAGGAAGCGGGTAGGAAAGCACTGCAATCTTCTGCCTATTCGACGGCGCTGCATTATTTTACAGCAGGGATTGAATGTGTCCCGGAATCCTTCTGGAATGACCGATTTGAATTCATGTTTCAACTCCATTTAAAATGTGCCGAGTGCGCTTACTTATGCGGACTATATGAACAGGCAGACGCTATACTAAATAAACTTTTGAAACAGACGCACAATTGGTCAGAACGGGTGCAAGTATATAAATTAAAAATCGAACGGTACAGCAACACAGGAAACTATTCGCAAGCAATAGATTTAGGACTTCAGGTGCTGCGGGATGCCGGTATTCGAATATCAGAACAGCCGCATAAATGGGTTATTCTCAAGGAAGTTTTTTTAACCAAGCGGCTGTTGAATAAGAGGATGGAGGAGCTGCCCACCTTACCTGAAGTGACGGATCCTCAAGCTAAAGGTGTCATGGAGCTGTTAGTAGCTCTCGTTGCGCCTACGTTCTTCTTCAATCGCAGTGTTTTTGCTATTATTGCCTCCAAATTCATTCGATTAGTTTACGATTATGGTTCTTCATCAATAGCTCCCAGCTTATATGCGGCATATGGCATGCTGTTAGGTACTACACTCGGTCAATACCAGATGGGATACCGTCTGGGGCAAATAGCGATCGACTTGGCCGATCGGTCTGGTGTTGCCTCCATTAAAACCAAAGTGCATGTCATGTTCTACGGAGTCATATCACCTTGGGTACGATTTGATCGAGATGATGAAGTCAAGCTGGAGCAAGCAGCCAGACTTGGGCTGGAGGCAGGAGATTATGTATACGCAAGCTATGCAATCGGCAGCCTTATTAATTTGTCTTACGTTCGAGATTCTATGGACCGCATGTTCGATGTCAATCGCAGAAATTTGCAGTTGATCGAGCAAACCAAAGAGGACTTGGTATTCAAAAACGCGCTAATTTATATGGAATTGGCCAAAAGCTGGAGATGCTCCCAAGGGGAGATTCTGTCGATCACGGACGGCAGGACCGGTGAAACGGAATTTTTAGAAGAAGTAATGAAGGATGAAGGCAAAGCCGTAACTCTGTATCAAGTATGCACGTACAAAGCTCAAATGTACTATTTGTTTGGGTACTATCGGGATGCTGTCCGTTTATCGGAACAAGCCAATCCCTATGAGCATTTGTCATCCCATGCTCCTCACTTAGCGGAACATCACTTCTATGAGGCATTATCCATAGCAGCTGCTTGGGGGGAATTATCTGTAAACGAAAAGAGAGCATATTCCAAAACGCTAAAGCGAAGATATCGGCAGTTCAAGGCGTGGGACCGGATGTCGCCGGAAAATTTCAGACATAAGCTGTTATTGATTCAAGCGGAAATAGCACGTCTAAAAGGAAATGAACAGGAGATGACCGATTTATACGACCGTTCCATCCAGTTCGCCCGTGAGCGGAATTATGCACAATACCAAGCGGTTGGTTGTGAGCTGGCGGCAAAGTATCATTTGCAAAAAGGCAGAGAAAGAATTGCCCTAGGCTATATTCAAGAAGCCTATGAGATGTATGGCGTATGGGGAGCGGAGTCCAAACGATATCTATTAAAGGCACAATATCCACAGTGGCTGCAAGAGACGATTAGTAACCAATCACGAGCATCCACAGTCATTTTAGAAAATAGCTTGGAGCAGCGCCAACAAAATGAGACCGACATTTCTGGTACATCAGAAGGTTTGGAACTAAGGAAAGAGCCCGCTGCAAAAGAAATTGATTTTGGTGCCATTGTAAAAGCTTCTTTGTCTTTGTCCCAGGGGCTGGACTTGAAGGAGCTTCAGAAGCATCTGCTGCAAATCATCATGGAGACCTCCAATGCCGAAAAAGGATGTTTGCTCGTGCTAAGGAACGGCAATATACGCTTGGAAGCCGTTATGCGAGCTAACGGGGAAGTGGTGGACTTATCTAGAGCTTTGGAAGATAGCGAGGAAGTGCCAGTTACTATGATCCAGTACACATCCCGGCTGGGACAATGGGTACAATCCGAAAATGCCGTACAGGATGATCTTTTTCAAACAGATCCTTATATTATCCGAAATCAAAGTCGGACAGTATGCTGCTTACCGCTATTTTTACAAGAACAATTGTCGGGAATGCTCTATTTGGAAGATAACAGGAGCTGCCGCTTTATTGCTGATGATAGGATCACCACGATTCGCATCCTGGCGTCACAAGCATTATTCGTTTGGAAGCTGTCCGGCTCGTTCGGAGATACTTCGATTTCGTCGATCATGACAACGGAAAAGCAGGAGGAGGACTCTGTAGACTCCTTGACCGATCGCGAGCTTGAAGTGTTGAACCTGATGGCTTCCGGAATGACGAATAAGGAAATTGCTTATCAGTTGGGGGTAACGGCAGGCACGGTCAAGGTTCACATCCATAATATTTTTAGCAAACTAAATGTGAACCGGCGGACAAAAGCTATCGCAGAAGCCAAAAAGAAAAAAATACTGATTTAGCCGTGAGGATGCGCAGAGCATCCTTTTTTTTGTGATATAACGATTTTTCTTTTGATCTATACCATTTGGTATATGCGGTTTTTTGTCGAAATAGATACAATCGTAATGATCTTCAAACAGCGAGTACGGTTTGAAGCATATCTATATAGGCAGGAGGAACTAATTTATGGGAGTGTCATAGCCGTCAGTATGAAATTATAGAAACTATGAAGTTAGGGAGGATATTGTTTTGCAATCGGCATGGTCCAAAAACAGCTTCAGACGCTGGCAAATCGTTATCACTTATTTACTTATTGCAGGACTTGTTGCTCTCGGTGGAGGGCTTCCGGCTCAAGCTGATCTAGGTAACGACCTCAGCTCTTTTGGCAACTTTACGGTGACGACAGAGACCCCTGCATTTTTTAGCGGCTACTGGGATAACCAAGGCAGCTATTCAAAAGAGACCCCTGTTTTTCATTTTAAGTTTACTGCTACCGATGATATACAGGCGGGAGATATCATTCAAGTCGAGCTGCCGTATCAATATAATTTTGTAGGGAACACAAACTTTTTGTGGGCAACCAATAAGGCGGTTCCGACAACCAATATGGTTACTAAGGTAAATGAAATATCAAGGAGCATCCTTGATGCCGCAACTACACAATACTCTGAGAATTGGCATCCTGCCTTACAATTCAAATTATCCAGCAGCATCGGAAGCGGCGATAATGTGGACATTCGATTGGCTGATTTTTTGATTACACCCGATTATCACTACATTAGACCAGGTCAGCAGGAGTATGCGATCAGTACGGACAAAAACACGAATCCACTAACAACGACGCATAATCTGTACACTAATAATGTCGCGAATTTTTACCCGGATGCCGACTCGTATGCGACAGCGGCCGTCACGGGGTACCACTTTAAATTTACTGTGATGCAGCCCATTGATCCCAGCGCGAGTATCACGATAGTATTTCCTCAAGGAATTACAAGACCTGCGACGATTGATGCATCCAAAATAAAAATCAATGGAATGGCTGCTTCATCAGCAGTCTGGACAGGTAATGAATTGACTTTACAGCCCTCAAATGCATTGCAAAGCTTCTCAATCGCTGTGATTGATATTGATTCGTCTGCTCAAGTGACGAACCCTCCCGTACCAGGGTATTACAATTACGACATCAAAACCAGCGTAGATCCAAAGGCTGCAACTCGGCGGATCGGCATCATATCTTCGTCAGGGGCATCCTTAGCTGATAATCCGTCTCATAACGAAGGATATGTAAGCAGCGATGGTAACCAATTGCGTTTTATGTTTGCGGCACCTACCATATTGAAGGGCGGGGATACCGTTACGGTTTCCAGCGCTCCTGGTACCATTTTGAGCGATCCGACTATTGATTCAGGAGATATCACATTGGAATGGGCATCTCAATATCAAGAGCATAACGAAGCCCCTCCAAGCTCAGTAACTCGCATAGCAGACAACAGGCTTCAATTTGTCCTTCCCGCAGATTATTACTGCGATCCTGATTACCATCTCGTATTCAATATTCCGAACGTCATAGGGCACAGCTATGGGGAATACGAATTTCAAGTTACTACTTCACAGCAGCGTCTTCCTGCAAGCGTAACACTGCTTGTTACGCCAACTGAAATTCAAAATTTGCAGCTGAATGTCAGTTCGACAGTAGCGAGTGCTCCGAACGTGTCCTATTCGTTTGCTTTCCAGACGAATCAGCCGTTGGAGGAGGGAGACGCATTTAACATCGTAATTCCTCAAGGGATGACCATTCCGGCAGGAATACAAAAGAGTGATATTGCCGTTAACGGTGTGCAAGCTAACAGTATCTCGTATGATAGCTTTCTACATAAACTTAGTGTAGGCGTTCCTATGAAATTACACTTGCTGGATTCGGTTACTATCGCCATATCCGGAAATGCGGGGCTTACCAATCCGGCTATTGGGGAGTATTCGTTTAGCGTATATCCTATTTGGAACAATTGGGAAGCAGCTACTGTAAAGATTAGCTTTACCGAAGCGCCGACAATGACTGGAATAACGGTCTCTCCGAACATCGTAGATCTGAAGCTGGGGGGAGTATCAGCAAGCAGTTACAGGTAACGGCGAATTTTTCGGATCAAACGGTAAAAGATATAACGGCCGCTAGCCTAGGCACAACATACAGCAGCAGCGATACGAATGTAGCCACCGTCAGCGCAGATGGTCTTATTGAGGCTAAGCAGGTAGGGCAAGCGGTGATTGCGGTTACTAACAGCGGTTTTACCGAATTAGTTAACGTAACGGTAGCCAAAGCGGATGCTCCTCCGCCTATTAAGGTAACAGGAATAACCGCATCTCCCAAAGTGGTTGAGCTGAAGCTAGGAAACAATATTGCTAAGCAGCTTCAAGTAACAGCCAGCTTATCGGATCAAACGGTAAAAGATGTAACAGCGTCAAGCTACGGAACGGTGTACAGCAGCAGCGATGCGAATGTGGCCACGGTCAAAGCCGACGGTCTGATTGAGGCCAAGCAGGCAGGACAAGCGGTGATAACAGTCACCAACAGCGTGTATAGTGACAAAGTAAACGTAACAGTAGCCAAAGCCGACACGCCAACATCAGTCATTACGATGACGGGAATAGCCGTCTCTCCCAAAGTGGTTGAGCTGAAGCTAGGAAACAATATTATTAAGCAGCTTCAAGTAACAGCCAGCTTATCGGATCAAACGGTAAAAGACGTTACGGCGGCAAGCGCTGGCACGATGTACAGCAGCAGCGATACGAATGTAGCGACCGTCAAATCGGACGGCTTGATCTTGGCCAAGCAGGCCGGACAAGCGGTCATAACGGTCACCAACAGCGTGTATAGTGATAAAGTAAGCGTAACAGTAGTCAAAGCCGATACCCCAGCACCAGTCATTACGATGACGGGCATAACCGCCTCTCCCAAAGTGGTTGAGCTGAAGCTGGGAAGCAGTATCAGCAAGCAGCTGCAGGTGACGGCGAGCTTATCGGATCAAACGGTAAAAGACGTCACGGCCGTAGGCGCTGGCACGACGTACAGCAGCAGCGATGCGAATGTGGCCACGGTCAAAGCAGATGGTCTGATCGAGGCCAAGCAGGCAGGACAGGCGGTCATAACGGTCACCAACAGCGTATACAGCGACAAGGTAAACGTTACGGTAACGGCAGATCAGCAAGGCGGGGGTCAGACAACTTCGAGACGCCATCATTCCTCCTTGCCTTTGCAGGAAGCAGATAGCGTAGAGAAGGACATTACTGCCGCTGAAGGCGGAATTGTAGACCTTAAAGGTACAGCTTCTGTACAAATTCCTCCAAATGCACTGCCAGCGGACGGGAAAATAAAAGTTGCCAAGCTACCGGCAGATCGAGCACCTCTTGCTGCATCCTTGGAAAGCTACAGCCAAACGGTAGAGTTCAGCAGCAGTACAGGAAAAACATTCAAACTACCTGTAACGTTAGGGTTTACTTATCGTTCGCCACAAGTAAGTGGAAGCTTGAAGCCGGCAGTTTATTACTACAACGAATCCCAGGCCCGGTGGGTTTATATTGGGGGTAATGTGAAGGACAATGGCACCATTACCGTTGAAGTAAACCATTTCGGCAAGTTTGCTGTATTTGCGGCGGATGTAATTCAATTTAATGATTTGAATGGACATTGGGTAGCAGCGTATGCAGATCGTTTAATGGGCATGAGCGTTATTCGTGGATTTGAGGATCATACGTTTCGTCCGAATCAGAATGTCACTAGAGCAGAATTTGTGAAAATGATTGCAGATGTCATGGGCTTGCAATCCACTGCGGTTTCTGCAACTTTTGCAGACAATGATTCGATTCCGTCTTGGGCAAAAGGAGCGGTTGCCTCGGCGGTGCAAGCTGGGATTATCTATGGCTATGAAGAGCAGGGCAAGCTATGGTTCAAACCGAACCAACCGATAACACGTGCAGAGATGGCTGTTATTCTCGGTAAAGTACTGGAGCAGCGGCCAACCACTATCATCATGGATAAAGTTGTATTTTCCGATCAGGCTATTATTCCGGCATGGGCACAGTCAGCGGTTAATGTGATAGCTGCTCATAAAATAGTCAGCGGCTATCAGGACGGTTCATTCCGACCAGATCATAGCGCCACGAGAGCAGAAACGGTAAAAATGCTGTATATGCTGTCAGAGTTATTGCCAATTTAAGCATGCAAAATCCATCCTGGTTATTTTTAATCAGGGTGGATTTTTTATTTAAACGAAGAAGCTCATGGAGTCATTCATTCAAAAACTGCGCTTTCTTCTTAAAAAGGGCGTTTTGGTGAAGGCGAATAAGCATTTTTATATCATTGGATTACGATCCGCCTCATCTCGTTCAGTGTAGTTTACAGTACCTTGCTGCTTAAATTCGCTAGGAGTTACTCCTGTTTCTTTTTTGAAATTTCTGCTGAAATAGTGAATGCTGATATAGCCTAGCCGCTCTGCGATACAATCCATTCTTTCCCCGTTTAAAAGTGCCTGCTTCGCTTGTCGGATTCGTTCCGATATAAGGAAGTGCTTCGGATTCTGACCGACTTCTTCACGAAACAGCCGTGTAAAATAGCTGGAGTGATAGCCGCATAACTGGGCTAGCTTGGAAACGGACCAATTTCTGGCAGGGTAGTCACGCATTGCTCGTAATGCATTTTGGATTTTAGGGCCGTGTTGCGAATGGCTCGGGCTTCTGAGCTGTCGTACTATAAGTACGATCATTTTCATCAATAAGGACCTTAGTAGATACGGGTAGGTCAGATGCTGCTGCTGGTATTCCACAACCATTTCCAGCAAGGTGGTTTCAATAACAGGAATGCGTACATGATGGGGAACGTGAAGCAATTTCCCTTCTGGGAGCACAAGGCCGTACGACGTCGGGTTAAATGTCTGCTCTGTTGGTGAGGCCACTCGTATTCCGTGAGCAGGGTGTACAGGAAGCGGGGAGCTTTCGTTCCAGGAAAAATGCAAACTGACGTAATCCGTAAGCTTTACTGTAGATAACTGGTGAGGACTGTTAGCACCATAAAACACACATTCTCCCGGTAAGATGCTATAGCGTTCCGTTCCGAGCTCTAACACAGCCTCTCCGGAAATGACATAGAACAATTGACAATCCGGAATGATTCGAGGCCCCCACGTAGTTCCGGTATCCGCTGCTGAACGAGCCACAAAGTTGACTGTTGGAGACATACTATACAATTCGTGAGTGATCAACGATTACCGCCTCCCTTAGCGGGAAAAGATTGAAAAAGTGCAAATAAGGCTTGAAAAATGCCAAATACACACGTTTCGATTGTTTGTAAGATTAAACCATAACCGAAAACATTATAACATTGAATGGGAGGCTATAACATGTTAAGTGCTGCTCAAATAGATGAGTTCGAAACGCAAGGTTTTCTGAAGGGATCTGTCATACTAAATGATGAAGAAGTGGAGAAGCTGCGTGAGGAATTGGATCTGGTAATGGAGGGCAAGTCCGTCAAAAAAGCGGTTCTAAATCATAACAAAAATGAAAAGAAAGACGGCCTTTATGATGATATGAAAATGAGTGTGGACGAAAAGGTAGTTCAGATCGTTAACATTTGGATGGCAAGTGATCCGTTCTTACAGCATGCTTCTCACCCGGTTATCTGCGAAGAGATTGCACAGCTCTGTAGAACGGATACGCTACGTATATGGCATGATCAAGTTCAATACAAACCGCCAGTATCTGGTGGGCCCACGGGATGGCATCAGGATCACCCGTTATGGCCTATTATACAGCCTGCCGATCTGGTCAGCGCTTGGGTTGCGTTAGATGATGCTATCATTGAAAACGGATGCATGTGGATGGTGCCTGGAAGTCATAAGTGGGGGGATCATCAGAAGCATTTAGCCAGCACCTCCGACTTTAAGCCTTATCATAAACAACCTCACCTGCTTCCTCAGGATGCTGTTGTAGAGGCGGTTCCTTTTGAGATTAAGAAAGGTCAGATAGGTTACCATCACTGTCTGACCTGGCATGGAAGCCCGCATAACCGATCCCAGTTGAAACGACGAGCGATAGCAGTTCACTACATGCCCGGCCATACACGATACGAACCTATGAAAAACCATGTGATGCATCAATATGTTTCGGTGAAACCCGGGGAAATTCTTGTTGGCGCGCAATTTCCGGTTGTTTACAGCCAGGGGTGATCATGGGATGTAATGGAGGAAGAGTGAACAGCAATTCAGTACAGAGAATGGTGCAGCGCTTGGATAAATCAAAGTCGGCATTGTAGATTGCGGCTGGCAAGAGCAAAGCTTTGACGATTCCGAATGACTATTCGCTTCGGAACACAGGGGAGAGGATCACCGGCTTGTTATATAGCCTACGCAAACCTTATCTGTCTACAGCAAGAAGCCGTTCTTCCATCGAAGGTGAACGGCTTTTTTTCAATATACATCGTTCCGTCAGGCATAGTGCGCGTCCGCATCCTTAACGAAGGAAGCGCGGTTCTTTCCGGCTTGTTTGGAGCGGTACAAGCATTCATCGGCCAACTGAATGATCTGGCTAGGGCTGCTCCCATTATCGGGATAAAGGGCAACCCCAATACTGCAGCCTATAGAGACTTGATTGAATTCAATGATAAAAGGTTTATTCAGCATGGCAATGATTTCATTAGCCAGTTGTTTGGCTTCCTCATAGGCTTGCACTTTGGGAGAACGAAGGATAAGCAGAAATTCGTCCCCGCCCAACCGAACAGTGATATTACTAGGATGCGTGACGGATGTAAGTCTCTGCGCAACCTTTTGCAGCAGGATGTCACCGAGTTGGTGACCGAGGGTATCGTTTACTTTTTTTAAACCCATCCAGGTCAAGATACATGAAAGCAAGGGTCTCGGAATGGAGATTCATCTGATGCAAGGTTTGTTCCAAGTATTCCTCCAGAGCAACACGGTTAGGAAGACCTGTTAATTGATCACTATGGGCAATGCTTCTCATACTACCTAGGGCAGATTCGGTTTTACCCAAGGATTCAACTAGACTTTTAAGTGAGTGTGTTAAAATGAAGATTTCTTGGAATCCAGTGTACTCCGGGATGTTAATATGTTCCCCTGCCCTCAAACGATCGGCAGCCACTGTAAGTCCACGAATAGGTCGAGAAATCTTATCCGCCAAAAACCAGCCGATGAGAGCAAACAGAATGCAGGCAATCGTACCTGTCATAATAAAATATTTCCGCAGTTCATCGACAGAAGAAAAAGCAACTTCTTCAGGCTGTCGGACCAACACGGTCCACCCCAGGCCTTTATAGTCCAGATAACCTTCTCCGTAAGCATACCCCGTCAAGTACGATTTCCCATCGGGCCAACGTACCAGCTCCCACCCATTGTTGCCCGTTTGCGCTTGTTGAATACTGTCCAATAATAGTGGATGACCTATCATATCCTGAGGTCCGAGAAGAACGGTATTGTCTGTCTTGCTAACAATGAATAGCTCCAAGTTTTTGCTGTAATCCTGCTGAGGCTTGAGTATAGTTCTTTGCACCTCTTTGGACCATTCCCAGCTAAGATGGGCAGCTAACACACCGATGGTTTGGCCATCGGCTCCTTTTACAGGCATACTGATATCTACGAATTGCAAAGGTTCACCGGTTGGATTCGGGAGCAGCTTGGCAAGCAGCACCGCTTCATGGACATCCCCGATGAATCTTCCTTTGATTCCTTCTTTAAATACCGGTCTTGCCGAGATGTTTGTCCCCACTAAGATCTCGTCTGTTGCAGCCAGTACATTTCCCCTAGTATCCAGGAAACCAACCCACGAGAAACAAGGAAAGCTCTTCTGAAGCTGATCCAACATCTTTTGAATTCCGGTGACATTGTTTGTTTGCTGCACAGCATCCAGCTTGACCATCATTTCCATTTCACCAGCTCTGGACCACATGAAGTAATCCAGTTTATTTGACATCTGATAGGCAATACCAGAGAGTGAATGGCCAATTTCATCTTGGATTTCCTGCGTAGAATGCTTACTCATTATCAGGCTCAGCATACTTGTCAAGAGAATGACAAAAGCGGTGAACGAGAGGATAAGAAAAGTACGAAGTTTAATCATCGCTGCCTCCAAGAGATAATCTTTTACAATAAAAAAACGCCACACGCATTGTGGCGATTCGGTTGAAAAGTAGATTAAAGGGCTTGTTTCCAAAGCCTTACAATATTATAAAGGACAAGATAGCATAAGTCTACTGTATTTGTAGTCAATATCTATACTCTAGCTTTTTAATACAACTTGCTAGGATGCGAACTAAAGGTGCTACAATTTATGCTATTTTAAAAGTAAAAAGCTACTATATTCATGAGCTTGACCTGTTATAATAAGTAGTAGCATTCATTATCAGAATGAGCGGAAATAAGGGTTTTTAATAGGGGAGGCATGGCTATGGAAGATTTAAGTACATATGCTCTTCGTATACGAATCGCTATGCATAAAACGCAAAGGGAAATAGCTACCATCATGCAGAGTCAATTTCAATTGGAGCTAACGAGGGCACAATTCTATATTCTTAAGCTAATATCCGAGGATGGTCCGTGCACGATAACACAACTATCCAAGAAGTTTGGCATCAATACCAGCACAGTATCGACAATGATTAATAAACTGGTCCAGGATGAATTAATATCCCGTGAATATAGTAACGATGACCGCAGAAAAGTATTTGTTTCCATAACCCAATACGGCAGTGACGTCCTGAAGCAGGAGCTGCTGCATTACAGCCAAATACTAGAGCGTTATCTCTCTCCGTTAAATCAAGAAGAGCTCGAAACTTTTGTGAATATATTCGAAAAGATTGTCATTGCTAACAGAGATAAAGATGTAAGCGAGTTAGATAAGGAGAAATTTTGAGTGCACTGTCGAGTATCGTTAGTGCTATAAGGGGGAAGTAGGTTTCATGGGATATTTGGATCGTAAAATAGCCGATTTATATCAATACACTCCGGAACTAACTGCTCCTGAGGATATACATCTTTACTGGGACAAGACGCTTGAGCAACTATCTCAGCGTGGAGAGGTCTTATCCGAGAAGCAGCAGGTGTCTACTACGATGCGGGGAGTACAGGCATATCAAGTCACCTATCAAGGCTACGACCAAACAAGGGTCTCTGGATGGTATCTTGTCCCTACCATGTGGCAGGAGGAGACTTACCCTTGTGTCGTGCTTTATCACGGATATGCGGGAAGCAGTGAACTTCCCGAAAGCTATGCCTCCTGGTTGTTGGCAGGGATAGCGGTATTTGCCGTAGACCTGCGAGGACAGACGGGGAGTACGGGCGACTTGCTGCCTCAAGAGAGCGGCATGGCTAAGGGATGGATTACCAAAGGCATTGATGACAAAGATACTTGCTACTATAAGGCTCTGGTAGTAGATTGCTTAAGAGCTGTTGATTGGGCTGCGGAACAGCCGGAGATTGATGCGAGTCGTATCGGTGTAGCGGGCGCCAGCCAAGGTGGCGGTCTAGCCCTTATTGTAAGCGCATTGAGCCGTAAGCCTTCCTTTGCCATTGCGGACATTCCGAATATGTGTCATATGGACTGGGGCATCTTTCATTCGACAGGTTCGCTGACCGAAGCGGCAGACTACGTTTCTCGTTATCCTGAGCGTTGGGAGAAGGTTATGCAGACGCTCAGTTACTTTGACAACATGAACTTGGCTGGACGGATCCAAATACCGATTATGGTATCTGTTAGTTTGAAGGACCCTGTATGTATGCCCGAGACAGTGTTTGCAGCTTATAATCGCATTGAGTCCGCAAAAGAGCTGCATATCTATCCATTCAGAGGGCATTCTACAGGTGAGCAGCATTTGCGTAAAGTGCTGGAATTTGCTCAGCGACAGGTAGCACGTTAAATGTTAGAACTAGACTGAGTTTCTATATATCATGGAGCCGTTCTATCTGCGCATGCGGAGAGGGAGGGCTTTTTTTGTATGATAGAATAGATAGTATAGATTGACAATGGTTTTGGTCAGGAGCGGGGGAATAGGCGATGAGTTCGCTGTTTATCAAATATTATGACAGATGGATGCGCCCTTTGGAGCAGCGAGCGTTTCACTCCATTCGTAAGCAGCTCATTGAGCAGGCGACAGGAACTGTTCTGGAAATCGGATCGGGAACAGGGGTGAACTTTAAGTATTATCAGTATGCGGACAAAGTGGTTGCCATTGAACCGGATGATACAATGCTGGAGCAATCGCTTGTGTATGTCGATCGGCTTGCCGTCCCTATCGAAGTAGTAAGAGCTGGTGCCGAGAGTCTGCCTTTTCAAGAGGATTCGTTTGATTGTGTTGTTTGTACCTTAGTGTTCTGCACGATACCGGATCCTATGATGGCATGGAATGAAATCAAAAGAGTGTGCAAGCCAGGAGGGCATGTTTTTCTGTTTGAGCATGTGAGATTAAACCATTCTTTATGGGGAACCTTGCAGGACTGGCTGACACCTTGGTGGAAACGTTGCTGCGGCGGCTGCCATCTGAACAGGAACACTTTGGACGATATGCAGCAGGCAGGATTTCAAGTAAAGGACTTGGATCGGAAATATAAGGGGCTGATATTGGTTGCGAGGGCAGTTAATAATAAATAATGAATATCCTTTCGGAAAATAAGAACACTTGACTAAAGCAAAGGATAGGAATATAGTATACACATACCCTATGGGGTATGTAGATCTGATCTACTAAAGAAATACGGAGTGGATTAAAGAGAATCGGTAATGCTGCCGACTCCTTTTTTTACTTAAATATATACCCTATAGGGTATAAGAAAGAGGATGGAGGAGACTTGAATGAGAGGTTTGACCTCAGCAGAATTGACCCGAAGATTGTTGTCCCATGAGCCTTTGTTCATTTTGGATGTGCGAAACGAAACAGATTTCCAAGATTGGAAAATCGAAGGCAAGCAAGTGCGGCATATGAACGTTCCTTATTTTGACCTTCTGGATGGTGTTGAAGGTATTATGGATCAAATTCCAGATGACCGAGAAGTTCTGGTCGTCTGTGCGAAAGAAGGCTCCTCGGTATTTGTTGCTGAGCAATTGATCGAGCAGGGAAGGCACCCTATTTCTTATTTAGTAGGTGGAATGAAAGCATGGAGTGAGCATCTGGAGCCAGTCAAAATAGGAGAACTTAAAGATGGAGGTGCCATCTATCAGTTCGTCCGGATAGGCAAAGGCTGCTTATCATACATGGTCATTTCACAAGGCAAGGCCGCGGTTATTGATGCTGTTCGCACGACGGATGTATTTGTGAGGTTTGCCGAAGAGCATCATGCGCAGATTCAACATACGATCGATACTCACCTCCACGCGGATCATATTTCCGGAGGCAGGCAATTGGCGGAGCAAACCGGCGCTTCGTATTGGCTTCCTCCAAAGGATGCAGATGAGGTGACCTTTCCTTATGAAAAGCTGGAAGAAGGGAATCGTCTTGTAGTAGGTCAAACCTCGATAGAAATTCAGCCTGTGTATTCGCCTGGGCATACGATAGGCAGTACATCCTTAATCATTGATGAGCAGTATATGATGTCGGGAGATATTTTATTCGTTGCATCGATAGGGCGTCCTGATTTGGCTGGTAAAGCCGAAGATTGGGTGAGCGACCTTAGAACTACCTTATATGATCGCTATAAGCAGCTTTCGGAGGATTTGATCGTGCTTCCTGCTCATTTTGGGAAAATATCGGAGCTAGGTGATCATGGGCAAGTAACGGCCCGGTTAGGTAATTTGTTCAAGCAAAATCCAGGGTTAAACATAGCAGATGAAGTGGAATTCAGAAATTCGGTCACACGGAACTTACCCCCTCAGCCTAATGCGTATCAAGAAATACGCCAAACCAATATGGGGAAAATAACCCCTACGGAAGAAGAACAACGAGAAATGGAGATTGGGCCTAACCGCTGTGCGATTCATGATGTGTAAAAAGCTTGCAGCTAAGCCATGATAACAAGGGAGGACTATGACGGATGACAGAACTGTATGTAAATCGAACATTGGATTGCAAGGGGCTTGCCTGCCCTCTTCCCGTAGTGCGTACGAAGAAAGCAATGGAAGAATTGAACGCGGGAGAGGTTCTGGAAGTGGTTGCGACGGATAAAGGCTCTGTGGCTGATCTGAAAAGCTGGTCAGGTCGTACAGGCCATCAATATATAGGGTTAAAAGAAGAGAATGGGGCCTTCCGGCATTTTATTCGTAAAGCGGAAGCCTCGGATACTAAAGAAGAAATGAAGCATGTGAATATAGCTACAAATGATGAGGTTCACCATAAATTGACGGCAGGCGACAAGCTTCACATCCTGGACGTGCGAGAACCTGCCGAGTATGCATTTGGCCGCATTCCTGGTGCACTTTCTATCCCACTTGGCGACTTAGAGGAGAAGCTGGATCAGCTCGATCCGAACACTGAATATTACGTCGTATGTCGTACAGGCAATCGAAGTGACTCAGCATGCCAAATGCTGACGGTCAAGGGATTCCGCAGCGTGATAAATGTAATCCCTGGAATGTCTCAATGGACCTATGAGATAGAGAAGGACTAATAGAATAAGGAGATGATATCATTATGGCTAACAAAAAAGTAGCAATTATAGCATCCTCTGGCGGTCTGGAAACAGCCTATAAAGTGTTGAATATAGCCACAGCGGCGGCGGCAATGGAAGCAGAGGTAGTGATTTTCTTCACCTTTGAGGGTTTGTCGATCATTCATAAGAATTCTGAACAATTGCTTCAGCTCAAGCCGGGCAATGAAGGTTTAGCGGAAGGATTCAAGCGTGCTAATGTCCCTTCCATTCAAGAGCTGCTGAACATTGCCAAAGAGTCGGGCGTACGGCTTATCGGTTGTCAAATGACGATAGACGTCATGGGATTGCAGCAGGAACATTTTATGGATGGAATAGAGCTGGGGGGCGCAGCCACATTCCTGGATTTTGCCTTCGATGCTCAGGTCAGTTTAAATTTCTAGAACTCATCCTAAAAATATCAAAAAACATCATTGGCATTCATTGGCTAATGATGTTTTTTACATATATTCGCTCAAGATTTCAAAGGTTCTGCGTCGTTTGATTAAGACTTTCCGTAGAATGGGCTACTTTCACCGTAGCAGTACCGATTACTTCAACTGCAGCAACTAGAGAACTGACCTCGTCCTTCACCTTCTCAATATCGGTAATACTGCTGTCGAGGGAAGAAAATATTTGCGTAAACACCTCATTTGTCTCTGACACCCCTTGTTGACCTAAAGAAATCAACTGCTGGACTCCATGAATGGAATCGATAACCTGAACGGTATAATGGCTCGTATGCTGAATGAACTCAGTAATTTGCTCTAGAGAATGACGGGTGTCCTCGGACAGTTTTCTAATCTCATCCGCAACGACAGAGAAGCCTTTCCCGTGCACACCGGCTCTTGCTGCTTCAATAGCTGCGTTCAGCGATAGGATTTTGATCTGATTCGAAATTTGAGCGACAATCGTTACGATTTGATTGATTTGCTTAGAGGTGAATTCTAGCTGAGAAATGGTTTGACCCATGAGATGAGAGCTTTCATGGATGGCCTGCATTTGTTCGGACAGCTGCTTAATCTTGGAGGAACCGGTCATAGCGAGTGATTTGGAGTTATGGGCTTTATCAGCGCTGTTGGTAGCGGAATGATAGACAGTTTGACTAGTAGACAGCAATTGTTGAACGGAAGCGCTTGTCTGTTCGGTCAAGGCGGCAAGCTCTTCTGTAACAAATAGCATGTTCCCCTTTAGTTCTCTTTTAACACGCTCGTAATGTTTCTGGCTTTGCTCTCGATGCTTTTGTTCATATGCCTCTAATACGAGCTGCTGCTCGAAATTAAGTAATTTGCAGATGGCTTTAAGTAGGATCAAGCATTCTTTATGATCTCGAATGTTGGAAAAGATGACGTCCATGATCGCATTTTGTAAATTATGAAAAGCCCCCATATACCACTTGGGCTCCAGTCCGATACGCAGATGAATATCGGCGATACGAAGTCTTTTTTGAATAAATTCATTGTCGATGCGGCCGTCAAACAGCTCGATGGTATGCTGCTGCAAGGTAACTTTTAATCGATCCAGGCTGCTGTTGTCTGTAATCATTTGCTCCAATGCTTTAACAGAGATGACTGACTGATAGAAGGCTTCTACAATGTGGTCTATGTGTTCGATAATGACAGGTTGAATGGAACGAAGAATGGATAAATCGGCAGGCGTCAAATGGACCATGTTCATTTGAGCAGACAACACGTCGTATGGTTGGGATTCGATGCCAAGCCATTGTTCAGAAACAACGGCTTGAAGCTGAGGGGCTTGCAATTGTTCGGTTCTCCTTATACGTCCGAATAAGCTGGTGACTGCGTGATAGGGGCATTTTTTCAAAGCTATTAGTCCCTTCCATGGTTTTATTCGAGGAATCTTATTTTGCGATAAATTCAGTTTCTATCATCTCGGGCGGAAGTGGCTTGGATAGCCAATATCCTTGTATGTAATTGCATTGAAGCTCCTTCAATAAGCCCAATTGGTCTATTGTTTCCACTCCTTCGGCAATAACACGCAAATTCAGGCTGTGTGCCAATTCGATAATGGCCTTGATGATAGCACGATTGGGAGAATCGACGGCATCAATACCGTCTACGAAGCATTTATCTATTTTCAAAATATGAACGGGGTATTTTTTTAAATAGCTTAAAGACGAGTAGCCTTTTCCGAAATCATCTATCGCAACCTCCACGCCTAGCTGCTTAAACTGATGCAATACAGAGACGATAGAATCGATTTGATGAATACTTACGGTTTCTGTGATTTCCAGGATGAGAAAATGAGGATCAAGCTCTGTTTCTTCCAAAATTTGGGCTACGGATTCCACCAGATTGTGCTGAAGAAATTGCCGAGCGGATAGATTAACGGCCATTTTTACGGGGGAGTAGCCTTGGGACTGCCACTTTTTACACAGCAGACAAACAGAGCGAAGCACCCATTCTCCAATTTCAATGATGAGTCCGCTTTCCTCGGCAATCGGTATGAACTCGATAGGCGAGATTGTACCCAGTTCGGGGTGCTCCCAACGCAATAAGGCTTCCAATCCGTAAACCTGACCGGTCAATAAACTTAATTGAGGCTGGTACACAATCGTAAACTGTTCCCGATCCAGAGCTTTTCGAAGTCCATTCTCCAGATGAATTCGTCGCAAGAAGGTGTTATTCATAGAGGAAGTGAACAGCTGATAATGGTTCTTTTGTTTTTTGGCGTGGTACATAGCGATGTCGGCATTTTTAATTAACGTTTCAGTATCGACTCCATCTGCCGGGTACAAGCTGATTCCTATGCTGACAGTAACAAACAGCTCTTGATCTCTGCACATAAAAGGTTCGATTAATTGTCGGCAAATCCTCTCAAGCTTGTGCAGGACAGGCTCTAATGAATGTTGATAAGGAATAATAATCGTAAACTCATCTCCACTTAAACGTGCCACCGTATCATCGGGTCCGATACATTCGCGCAAACGAACGGCAAGGTGCTGCAGCAGCAGATCTCCGATGATATGACCGAATGTATCGTTGATCATCTTGAAATGGTCGAGATCCATGAATAATAGAGCAACCGTTTGCTTGGTGCTTTGTGCTTGTTCTATTGCACGCTGAAGCCGTTCACGGAACAAAACGCGGTTGGGGAGCCCGGTCAGCACATCATAGTGAGCCAAGTAAGTGAGCTTTTCCTCATACTGCTTTCGCTCGGTTATATCTGAGAAAATGCCGATGTAATGCGTAATTTTGTTATGCTTGTCTCTGATGGTATGGATGGTTATCCACTCCAGGTAAATTTCACCGCTTTTGCGGCGATTCCATATTTCTCCTTGCCAGCTTCCAGTTTCATGAATACTTGCCCACATGTCTACGTAAAACGATGCGTCCTGCTTTCCGGAATGCAGAAGGCGCGGGTTTTGGCCGACGGCCTCTTTCTCTGTATAGCCGGTTGTTTTGGTGAAAGCTGGATTGACGGTTAAGATGACGCCGGAGGTATCGGTAATCATAATGCCTTGACTTGCTGTTTCAAATACAAGGGAGTGAAGATGATGGCTTTTCATATGCGCTTTCCCTTCATTCAATTGTTGGTATCCTTGTCCTGTGATAAGGAAAAGAACTCAAACCTTGCTCGAACCTCCTCCTGAATCCCATGAATGCTAATACCGCCACCAAGCGCCTTTGCTTTTTTTTGCAGGGCAAGCAGGATGCCGATCCCGGAACTGTCTATAGATTCAACTTCCGTAAAGTTAAAGGAAAACAGGCAATAGCCTTGTTCCAGATACGGAAACAGTTCTTCCCTTAACCAGGCTGCTTCAGTCATTCGAAGGTTCCTTTTTAACTCTACATGCACGGTTCTATCGATAATCCATACTATGGGATTCAAATCATTCCACCTCACATAGGACCGATTTACAAATGGACGTCGTCTGTCTATAAGCATGGTGAAAGGTATCCCAAATATTTAATATCATAAATGAATTGGAAAAATGAAGTAATGATAAATGTCACAAAATTCCTATAATTCGATATAATTTAAAATATGGAAAGTGGAGCAATGCGCTTTGATGGACGCCTTTTGAACATTCTTGACAAATGTAGAGATACATAATAAAATGGCACCAAATGAAAGGATGGTTTCAAATGGATTGCTTGAAAACGGTTAAACGTACTGCAAAAAGCTGCTCCGTGCAAATGGATAACAACGATGAAGCGTTGTCCGGAGCTTAATCAAAAAGCGTATTGCTTTTTTTCATCGATGGATAGCCTGTAAAAATTAGTGTGATTCTTCACGCTTGTTTAGCTGTGCTAACTGTCGGTGTTATTAGATTAAGAGGCTGTAGACAAGGTTTTGTCTGCAGCCTTTTGTGTATAATTTTTCAGTTTTCATCGCTGAAGTTATATTGCCGTACATTCTTTGAATGTGTACAGGTAAAGCAGAAGGCTTGCACCGTAAGGTGCTGTGCTTTCTGCTTTTTTTTATTTACCCAAATGATTGTAAAAAGTGAGGAATGTAAAGATGAGTTTACTTGAGGTTTATGATATGTCGCATGCGTATGGGGATAAAACCTTATACAAGAACGTTCATTTCGAGCTGTATAAAGGAGAGCATTTAGGAGTAGTCGGGCAAAACGGAACTGGAAAAAGCACATTAATCAGCATCCTGACTGGTGAGACCATTCCAGATAAGGGCTCGATTAAATGGCAGTCCAATATAAACATAGGTCATCTCGATCAATATGCCGAAATCCAAAGCAATGAAACGATTCAGCATTATCTTCAGTCTGCTTTCACGGAGGCGTATGAATTGGAGAGAGAGATTCAAAGAATGTATGAACAAAGCAGCATTACCGGGAATGAAGCCTATTTGCTGAAAGCTGCAGAGGTTCAGGAACGACTCGATGCACTCGACTATTTCTCCATTGACAGCAGCATCAATAAGGTAGTTTATGGTCTAGGCCTTGATGCAATTGGAATCCATCGACCTATCCAGAAGCTGAGCGGCGGGCAGCGAACCAAGGTCATACTAGCCAAGCTTCTACTGGAGAAGCCGGATGTACTTTTGCTTGATGAGCCTACCAATTTTCTTGATAAAGAGCATGTGGATTGGCTTGCCCATTATTTGTCGCTCAGCAAACAAGCGTTTATTGTAGTAACCCACAACTTCGAGTTCCTTGAAGCCATTGCGACTAGCATCTGCGATATCGAAGGGGAGACGGTAAGAAAGTATTATGGGAAATTTTCTGAATTTCTAAAGCAAAAGGCTCACTTACGAGAGGATCATGTTCGTCAATTCAATGCACAGCAAAAGAAGATCGAGAAAACGGAGGCGTTTATACGCAAAAATAAGGCCGGAGTCAATTCCAGAATAGCACGAGGACGACAAAAACAGCTGGATAGGCTGGAACGAATTGCGCCGCCGACTTTTGTCTCTAATCCGTCGATTTGCTTTCGTGAAACACCGCTTACAGCACAAGTGGTGCTGAAGGTAAACCGGCTGGAGGTCGGTTATGAAAAGCCGTTGCTCCCCAAAATGAATTTTGTTATTACAGGTGCCCAAAAGATTGTCATAACAGGATTTAATGGTATCGGGAAATCTACTTTACTAAAGACGTTAGTAGGTATTATCCCTAGCGTCTCAGGGGGATTTCGATTTGCGGAGCAAGTTAGAATGGGATATTACGAGCAGGATTTGAAATGGGATAATGATGATTTGACCCCCATACAGATCCTATCCGAGAAATACCCGAGGATGACGGTGAAGGATATCCGTCGGCATTTATCACAATGCGGAATTAAAGAGGCTCATGTTATGCAAGCTATCCGCACATTGAGCGGGGGTGAGCAGTCCAAAGTCAAGCTTTGCCGCTTGCTACTTTCCGAATGCAATGTTCTGGTGTTGGATGAACCGACCAATCATTTGGATGCCGAAACAAAAAACGCGCTTCAGAAAGCGCTAATGCAATTTGCTGGATGTGTCATTTTGGTATCGCATGAACCCATTTTTTATCAGGAGTGGGCAGATCGAGTTATTGATATAGAAGGGTTTGTGAAGTAAAAATCATTGCAACCTGAAGAAGGCCCTTCATACAAGTGTCTTTTTCGGGATGCTATTGGTTTTAAATGCCTTTGCGTTAGTGATTGGAGCGGGAAGCTCGTGATCTGCAAAATCGGTAGGACAGGAACCGTCTCGACACAGGAAATGATCCTTAATTTGTTCCAAATTGGACGCGGTATGAGAAGTCATAACAAAAAAGTTTGTTCGAATAATCCTTACTTTTGTGCAAATTTGAATTAGCATTCTGTATGTGAACCTCCTCTTCTGATGACTATAATTTGATTCAAGATCACATTCATAAGAACAACCTTAGGAGGTAGAGTCATGGGTCGCGAAGTTCCAGTATTGTTAAACGACGAGCAAATGAGAACGTTTATTACCGAAGGCTTCTTAATCTTGAAGACGGACTTTTCAGAGGAGTTTCACCAGAGGCTGACCGAGCAGTTGAATCAGGTATACGAGCAGGAAGGCAATCCTGGCAACAATCTGCTGCCGCGTCTCCGCGACTTGCAAAAGGTGTTTGATCACCCTATCGTAACAGGAGCATTGACCAGCGTACTTGGATCTAATTACTTAATGCATACGCATAGACACGGTCATTTTAATGCATCTCCTAAAGCAGGCGGTTGGCATAAAGACAGCTACTGGGGATACAAAAAAATGCGTAATCACCATCCTTGGTGGGCGATGGTCATGTATTTCCCTCAAGATACTCCAGTGGAGCTGGGACCAACTGGCGTGCTGCCGGGCACGCAAAACTACGAGAGTCGTACATTCGTACCGGATGATGTTGAAGGAGAAGCTGTGGCAAGCGGGCAGGCAGGCACTTTTGCCTTGATCCATTATGATATTTGGCATCGCTCAACTCCGAACATTCTTGGTAAACCAAGATATATGCTTAAATTCGAATTTATGCGTACCGAAGCGCCAACGGCTCCGAGCTGGGATTGTATAGATCCGGAATGGAAGCAGCCGGCATCCTTCAGCACCAACATTGTAGAACATGAAGAGATGTGGAAAGACACTTGGAATTGGCTCTCAGGTCAAGTAGGGAGCCTGGCAGACACAGTTCAAGCCGATTCGGCTCAAGTTCAGGAGCTTGCGGCACAGCTTGAAGACGCTTTCGAACCGAATGCAATCAACGCGGCTTACGGACTGGCAGCGATGGGAGCGCAAGGAATAGAAGCGCTGCTCCAAGGACTTCACAACGAAAATGCCAAAGTATCAAGGACATCCGCTTACGGATTGTCTGCAGCAGGAGCAGGTGCGGTGGCTGGTCTTGAGGCTGCACTCACTGACGAGCGAGTAGAGACTGTCGTTCATGCTGTCTTTGCACTTGGTGAGCTGCGTCATCTGGCTTCATTCTCAATACCTAAGCTTTTGGAGCTATTGGATGCATCGACGAACGTTGTTATCCGGCAAGCGGTTGCCGAAGCCCTGGCTATGATCGGAACACCGACCGAGCAGGTCGTTGACGGTTTGATCAGCTGCCTTCAAGATGAGGACGTTCAGGTCCGGTTTACTGCAGGTTTATCGCTTTGCCGTATGGGAGCAGCGGCAGATAAGGCTGTACCTGCCCTGGAACACGTCTTGGAGGACGACAATCGTTACGTTCGCGGTCACGCGGCGGAAGCGCTGCACTATATCGGCACGGATGCTGCGAAAAACGTTCTTATCGATTTCCTGCTGAAATCCCGCTGGTGTCCGACAACGACTCCGCAAAACACGTTCTATCCATAAATTCCACATAGTTAGACGAATCCTCATCCTTTGCAATTAACAGGGGATGAGGATTTTTTTGTGCCATTTGACCTATCCAAACGATAGTCCAAATGTAATGGTTTGTTATATCCCGACATAACATACCTATTGAATAATGAGCATATGCATTATTTTGAGACTTTGGTCTTTCTTGAAACCTTTACCATAGTATGACAGAATCTTCCTAAGGGAAAGGTGGTTATCATCAGTAAGACAGGAGGAGTAAAAGGCGAACAAATCGTAGATTTTTGTCGTAAAGCCGAGTTAGTCGATAGATTCATTAATAAAGTTGAAGAGTGGTGTAGAAATGAATAAAAAGCTTATTTTACTAATGATCTTATTGTTCTCATTTCAATGGACGGCAGCCTCAGCGGATAGTTCTGCTGCAGCTCAAGAGAACGCAAATGAGGTGTACAGACTCATCCCGGGAGATTGGGGCATCTACAACGACGGAACGCATCCTGTAGAAACGACCAAAGGCTTCAATGACGCATTAAAATGGGCACATGAGCAAGGTAAAACGATATTTAAGGTTCCTGAAGGAACGTATCTTATTAAAAAACAGGATCCCAAACTGTGGCTGGATACGACAGCAAGAATTAATATGGTCCCTAATATGACATTCGAGCTTGATGACAAGGCCGTTATTCAGAAGGAAACGAACGGCTTCGCAGGGTATCAGACACTGCATATTGGCTATGGAGCCAATAACGTGATCATCAAAGGAGGAACTTACAAGGAGACAAGGATACACATGACTACTCCTTAAAAGGGACCCATGAAGGAGGCTACGGGATTTCTGTTGAAGGAGCGGTTAACGTTACGATTGATGGTGTGAAGGCGATTAACTTCACGGGGGACGGTTTGGTTATCGGTGGGAAAGGGACGATGATTCAGGACCTTTATGAAAACAGCTTTGTATCAGGCTCCATTGATGACAAAGGAAATTTCATTGCTGATGCCACTAAAATAAGATTGAAGGGGCAACTCAATTTCAATAATCCGATCTTCCAAACCGAAAGGGAATTTGAATTTTCCAATAGACAAAAGCTGCCGGCCATGTTTGACATTTTCTTTTACAAACAAGATGGGACCTATCTAAGCAATTTAAAGGAGCAAAAAATACGCCAAATTATACAAATTCCCGAAGGGGCAAGTAGCTTCTATGTCGTGTTCAATCAAGCGAGCAGTCCAGGAGCCTACGTAGAATATTGGCAGCGTGCCGTATCCAAGGAAGTTGTAGTCCAAAACTCGGAGTTTGCATTTAACCGTAGACAAGGAATTACGATAGGTGGGGGAGACCGAATCACTATCACCAATAATAAGCTGCACGATATCAAGGGGACGGCTCCTCAAGCTGGGATCGATGTAGAAGCCGGATACAGCGAAAATGGGCATATGAACAGCAACATTGTGATTCAAAACAATCATTTTTACAATAACGCATCCTATGATGTTGTCCTGTATGACGGGCATGATGCTACGGTACAAGGAAATCATCTCGCTTCCAAAGGGGCCATAGGCTTGGCTGTATCGCCTCCCTTTACTTCAGCATTAATCAAGGATAATCATTTTGACGGCACGAGTATTTATGCATACCACGATGTGAAATTCGAGGGTAATGAAATGAACAATTCCTATACGTTCTTGGAAGGACCCAATATTCAGCTGGACGGAATGACCTTTACGGATTCCAAGTTCGGAATAAGCAGTAAGCAGCCATTCGGTGTCTCTGCTTCCAATATTATAATGAACAATAACAAGAGCGGTGAGCTTTCCATATGGGAAAGCCCGGTTCATCTAAGCAATATTGTAGTGAATGGAGGTGGAGTTTCCGGGGGCGTAAAGGAAGGCAGTGTGTTCGACAATTTGAAAATTGTGGGGGCCACCGGGCTGAATTTGCCTTTAGGCACATATAACGATTGTGAAATCGAATCCTTAGGAGGATCCATCAACGGTGGGATCATATTAGATGACGCTGGATCATATGCGTTTAACCGATGCAAGTTCAAAGTGAATCAAGGCGTTCTGGTAGCCAATGTGAATGCGAATGTTGCGATAACGGATTCCACCTTCGAGCTGCTGGATAAGCTGTATGCGTTCAAAGCGGTTAAAGCCAAAAAGATTTTATTTGAAAATAACGTGCTTCAAGCGGACCGATTCGTTAATCCAACGGACTATATGGTCATGATCGGGGATTATTGGACTCGCAGCAGTCCATCCACCGTAAAAGAAGCTGTCATCAGAGGCAATACGCTCAACGCTAACATCGATGCTGAAGGCATATCTACTCGATATGCGGGGACCAGCAACTATAATTATACGGTTGAGAATAATGTGTTAACGAAGGCGAAGGTCAAGCTTCAGGACTCGGATATGAAAGCCAACAATGCTGAGCAATAGACAAAGAACGGACTAAGGTGTTCGTTGAGTCTGTCGAGAAACCTTATTATTCAGAAGATGGATGATGGTGCGGGCGGGGTATTCCCTGGAGGAGCGAACGCGTCCGCCTTTGTTATCGGGAAATAACCGCTGTAAAGCGACTAAATTGAAAATTTCGGGATAACAACAGCGGCTGGAAGCGGATACCCCACCGGAGTACCGCATAAACTTATGATGCTTCATAGGGTTCTCGACACTCTGAACGGACTGCGATGCAGTTCGTTTTTTCTTTGAATAGGCGGTACTAGTGTGACAAATACTAGCTTGGTTGCTAACATTTCAAATATTTGGAGGGATGAGCTATGGCAGGATCAGTAGAGACGGCAAAAGAATTTTTGGCGGCGGTACGAGAAAGACGCACGATTTACGGACTTAGTAAGGAATCTCCCATTTCCGATGAGCGCATTGTCCACATTGTTGAGGAATCGGTCAAGCATACGCCTTCGGCCTTTAATTCGCAAAGCGCTCGAGTGGTGGTGCTGTTAGGAGAACAGCATAACAAGCTGTGGGATCTAACCAAAGAAACGTTAAGAGCAATCGTAGTAGGCGACTTCCAAGCTACGGAGCAAAAAATGAAAGGATTTCAAAGTGGTCACGGCACGATCTTATATTTTGAAGATATGGAAGTCATCGAAGGCTTGCAAGCCAATTTTTCCTCTTATAAAGAGCACTTCCCGAACTGGTCTATGCAATCCAATGGCATGCTTCAGATGGTCATTTGGACGGCTCTTGAAAACGAGGGGCTTGGTGCGAATTTACAGCATTATAATCCTTTGATCGATCAGAAAGTGAAGGAGACATGGAAACTTCCTGATACTTGGAAGCTTCTTGCCCAAATGCCCTTCGGGAAACCAACCGCTCCAGCGGGAGAAAAAGAATTTAAGCCGCTAGAAGAGCGGATGAAGGTTTTTAAATAACGGTTGAATCGATTTGGCTAAGCATTCAGCTTAGCCTCTTTTTACGTCTACTTTCATTCTGCTCTATAAATAGGACTATAGTAGATTTGAAGAGTGGGCAGGTTATTGTTATGATAGGAGTAGGACCATAGAATCCTAGTTTACATAATGAAACTTTTTGCGTAGTAATGAAAGGGACCGTATGACTAGACGTGAATTTATAAAAATGCTGCTTAGCATGAGTGTAGTGGTGGACGGATCGATCAATGCTTTATTTAAAATGCTGTACAAAAACCTTGCTAATAAATCAGATAACGGAACAAAGACGGATACAGTGGTAGAAGAGGTCAAGCCAGTCGTTCCGGCAGAACCCTTGCTATCTTTTTTTGTATTGAGCGACCTTCACGTTTCTATCTACGATAGCAACACACCTCGTAAATTGAAAAATGCTCTCTACCAGATACAGTATTTCAGTCATCCCGTCGAAGCATTGCTGCTGGGCGGCGATTTGACCGATTACGGTACAGAGGTGGAGTACAAATCGCTGCAATCCATCCTTAGCGGCTATAAGCTGCCTCAGCTGTACGCTAATATGGGCAATCATGACTATTATAATATTTGGATCGATAAGAAGGGTGCTTTCAATACCGCAACCATGCCAAACGGGAAGACGGATGCACAATCGAGGGAACGATTCCAGAAGATGTTCTGGTATACGAAGCCGTATAACGATTTTGATATTAAAGGATATCACTTCATTCTGATGTCACAGGAATCCTATCTTCAAGAAATGCCGGAGGTTGGAGAAGGAGCATGGTACTCTGATGCACAACTGGCATGGTTGCAAGCTAAACTAAAGGAGACGACGGACGGTAAGCCGATCTTCGTGCTTATTCATCAGCCACTGCCAGCGATTGGACAGGATGGCGGATCCCATCGGTTGATTCGAGCCAATAAATTCAGGGAAATACTGAAGCCTTATCCTAACGTATTTGTGATCTCGGGGCATACGCACCAGGATTTCGATAACGGATCGAATCACTACACCAAAGAGACGTTCCACTGGTTCGTCAACGCCTCTGTAGGACTCACTCGTAATCCACAGCCTTTGACTAAATCACAAGGGATGTATGTACAGGTATATGAGGACAAGGTGGTTGTGAGAGGCTGGGAGTTCGCCAACAGCACCTGGATTCCGGAAGCGGATTGGACGATACCTCTAGAAAATTTGAAAAAATAAATGTAAAAAGGACGGCACATTCTGCCAGTCCTTTTTTGGATTCATTGAAACCGGATGTGGCAAAAAAGAAAAATAACCGACGGACAATAAAATCGGAAAATAATGGTTGACACCAATAATGATAGCGTTTACAATTAATTCACAAGTTAATACACTGTGTAGGAGATCCGGAGATATACACATAGGTTGCTTCGATTCAAGAGGGCGATTTATGTGTTTTTGTTTTCCCATAAGACTTCGATAGTAGAGGGACTTGCTGATTGCCTCGGTATTAGAAGCTTGTAGGGGGGGGTCTTTTTTAGCAAAACGAGTTAAGCGCTTTACCATTTTGTCCAACTATTAATTGAAAGGGGGCTCTCCATTGTCTGCGTCTATGCAATCCTCTGCAAAAAAATCCCAAAGGAAAGAAGAGCTTCTCGGCTATTTTTTTCTAGCTCCGTCGTTGATTATTTTTATTTGCTTCCTCTTCTATCCCATGCTTCGATCCGTGTATCTTAGTATGACTTTAACGGATCCGCGCGGGCGTGTGGCCGCCTTCGTGGGTATGGATAATTATGTGGACCTGTTCACCTCCGGCCAGTTTTATTCCAATCTGAAGGTGACCCTGCTGTTTATTTTACTTACAGTACCTACGACGATTGTGTGGTCCCTCATACTGGCGGCACTGACCCATAATAAGCTTAGAGGGATGAAAGTGTTTCAATTCATTTTTTCGCTGCCCATTGTGATTTCTGTGGGTACGGGATCGATTATTTGGTTGCTGCTATTCCACCCGACAGCCGGGATGCTGAATTATTTCATTGGGTTTGTCGGAATATCTCCCATCTCTTGGTTAGCGGATCCTTCCTGGGCTATCATCTCCATATCGTTAATGACGGTGTGGATGAATATGGGCTTCGTTTACATCATATTGCTAAGCGGTCTTCAGGGCGTGCCGGAGGAGCTTTACGAGAGCGCCAAAATCGACGGCTCCGGGCCGGTTCGAACGTTTGTACAGATTGTGCTTCCACTGCTTTCACCAACCTTGTTCTTTGTCCTCATCGTGTCAGTCATCTCCGCATTTCAAGCCTTCGGGCAAATCAATATTTTGACCAAAGGCGGTCCGATTAACAGCACTAACGTAGTTGTTTACTCCATATATCAAGATGCGTTCATTAATTTCCGATTTGGCATCGGCAGCGCTCAAGCATTGATACTGTTCCTTATTATTTTGCTGCTGACCATCGTCCAATTTAAAGTTTTGGAAAAGAAGGTGCATTATCAGTGATCATCCGACGAGTATCCCAGACGATTCTGTATGTATTCTTGGCCTTACTCGCTTTGGCTGTGTTGTATCCGCTTTTATTCACGATACTGTCCTCCTTTATGACGGAAAAAGAGGTTGCGGTTTTCCCGCCGCCATTAATTCCGCACCAGCTTTATCTTGGCAACTTCATTAAGGCGCTTCAGACGGTACCGATTATCCGGTTTATCGTGAACAGCTTTGTCGTTTCCTCTGCCATCACGATCTGTCAGGTCATTACATCCAGCATGGCAGCCTATGCGTTTGCTTTTCTCAGATTCCGGTTTAAAAGTGCCATGTTCCTGCTCTATCTATCCACTATGATGATTCCTTGGGAAGTAACAGTCATTCCCAACTATTTGACCATAAAATCGCTGGGTTGGATGGACAGCTATCAGGGTTTAATCGTTCCATTCATGGCGGGAGCCTTCGGAGTTTTTTTACTTCGCCAGTTTTTTCTCCAGCTCCCGAATGAACTGTTCGATGCGGCAAAAATGGATGGCTGTGGGCAACTGCGCACCTTTTTCTCCATCGTTCTTCCATTATCACGACCAGCTATAGCCACACTATTCGTCTATGTTTTCATCAATCATTGGAATGCGTACTTGTGGCCATTGCTCATTACGAACAAACCGACCATGCGTACTGTGCAAATCGGCGTCTCCATGCTGCAGCATGAGGAAGTCATGTCTTGGAATCTGATTCTCGCCGGTGTTTCACTGGTACTCCTGCCTTCTTTTATTATGCTGGCCTTTGGCGTTAAGCAGTTGATCCGTGGCATTACCGCTGGAGCTATCAAAGGATAGCTTGCGGATGAACCTCTTAGAGAACCTTCGATTCTGAAGTTTTTCTATATATTATCTAAAATTAGGGGCGTGAAACGATGAAGCTTTTGAGCAAGAAAGGCTTACTGAGTCTTACGGTTGCAGCCATTATGATGGCTACGACCGCTTGTGGTGGAGATCAAGATACATCTGCTAAGGACAAGGGCGGGGGTGCATCCTCCGGACAGAAAAAGGTCGTATTCTGGCATGCCATGGGCGGATCGAACACAAAAGTGGTAGATCAGCTCGTAGCCGATTTCAACGCTTCGCAGGATAAGATCAAGGTAGAAGCTGTGTTCCAGGGCACGTACGATGATTTGCTCAGCAAGCTGAAAGCAAGTATGGGTACTAAGGATGGTCCAAGTCTTGTTCAGATGTACGAAATTGGAAGCCGCTTTATGATTGATTCCAAAACGATTACTCCAATGCAAAAGTTTATTGATGAGGACAAATTCGATTTAACCCAGCTTGAGCCGAATATTACAGGCTACTATACTTTAAACGGCAAATTGAACTCTATGCCGTTCAATACTTCCAATCCTATTCTCTATTACAATAAGGATCTGTTCAAAGCAGCTGGCCTTGATCCGGAGAAGCCGCCCAAAACGTACGAGGAGCTGCAAAAAGCAGCGGATGCGATTACGAAGACCGGGAAAGCGACGGGGGCGAACTTCGCTATTTACGGTTGGTTTATGGAACAGTTTTTCGCCAACCAAGGCGCGGAATATGTGAACAATGGTAACGGACGGACAGCACCAGCTACAGAGTCGATCGTCAACAGCGAAGCGGGCATTAAGACGTTGACCTGGTGGAAGGACTTGATTGATACGAAGGCGGCCAACAATCTTGGACGTAAAACCGATGATTCTAAGAAAGCATTTTCGGCGGGTCAAGTCGGGATGATTCTGGAATCGACAGCGTCGCTGAAAGGTTTGGTTGATAATGCCGAAGGCAAGTTCCAAGTTGGAACAGGCTTCCTGCCTAAACCGGCCAATGCCAAGGAAGGCGGAGTTGTCGTTGGTGGTGCGAGCCTGTGGATTATGAACGACAGACCTAATGATGAGCAGAAGGCAACGTGGGAGTTTATCAAATTCTTAACTTCGCCTAAGGAGCAGGCTTACTGGCATATTAATACAGGATATTTCCCGATCACGAAGAAAGCCTATGATGAGCAGAGCGTGAAAGACAACTTGAAAAAATTCCCGCAATTCCAGACGGCGGTTGATCAACTACATCAAACCAAGATGAGTACGGCAACCCAGGGTGCTGTCATGGGCGTGTTCCCTGAAGCTAGGCAGATCGTTGAAGGGGCTATTGAAGAAGTGCTGAATAATAAAAAATCGCCGAAGGATGCACTCGATGCAGCGGCGAAGGACATCACGTCCAAGATCCAGCAGTATAATAAGACGGTGAAATAAAGAGTATTGACATGTCATGGACCGAGCTTGGAAAGTGACGAACCGAAACCTTGGCTGCTGCCAAGGTTTTTTTGTCGTATACTTCGGATGTGATAAATAGGAAAAGAATGGACTATAATGAACAGATAGCTTGTATTTTCGATGGAATGGAAGGGAGGACTTATGAAAAAAGTACTTATCAGTGTAATTATTCTGATCATTTACTGTACGGCCATTAGCTATTACTTCCTTCATCAACCTGCGGGGAATGTACCTGATTCGTTGCGTGGAGGCCCGGCAGATCCGGCAACCTTCATGACTGCTGAACAAATACAGAGTATTCATAAGCTGTCGACGACCGGATATCTCTCTTTTTTTATCTCTACTCCAGTCATGTGGGTTATTATTATACTCCTGCTGACCCTTGGCATTTCTTCGTGGCTTCGCGGACGATCGGCATCCATCTTCAGATGGTCGATCTTGCAAATGGGGATCTATCTTATGGTGCTGCAGCTGATACTGCAAATCATTGAGTTTCCATTGAGCTATTATTTGCATGAGCTGGACCGGTCTTATGGGCTGACAAATCAAAGCATGGGATCGTGGCTGTTGGATATGGCTAAAAGTCTCGGTGTGAATCTCGTCATCTCTATTCCAATGTACTGGCTGTTGTATTTGGCTATCAAGAAAAGTCCCAAACGGTGGTGGCTCATAGGCTGGGCGGTTTCCATCCCGCTGACGCTGTTCTTTACTTTTATTCAGCCAGTCGTTATGGAGCCGATCTTCAATGATTTTAAGCCGCTGCAAAATCAGGAGCTTAAACAGGAAATTTTACAATTAGCTAAACAAGCAAATATCCCTACGGATCAAGTGTATCAGGTTGATAAGTCCAAGCAAACGAACACCCTGAATGCCTATGTGAGCGGTATTGGATCAACAACTCGCATTGTCTTGTGGGATACGACGCTGCAAAAGCTGAAGCCCGATGAAATCTTATTTATTATGGCCCATGAAATGGGGCATTACGTAAAGCGTCACGTGCTGTGGGGAACATTATGGGGAATTGTGGAAAGCTTTATCGGCTTCTGGCTGGTCCATCGTTTGTTCACTTGGATTCATTATCGATGGGGCTCGTCATTCCGACTGAGAGGCACCTATGATATTGCGGGACTTCCAATACTGATTCTGCTTGTTTCGGTACTGTCATTTGCCGCATCGCCCATTGATAATGCTATTTCACGAATGCAGGAACATAGCGCCGATGAATATGCGATACAGTTGCGGAAGGACCCTGATGCAGGAGTTCGTGCTTTTCAACAATTGGCCGCTAATAGCCTGTCGGATGTGAATCCGCCGTCACTGGTGCAATTTTTTGTCGGTTCTCACCCAACTCTTGCTCAACGGATTGATTATGTACAGCATTTTGGTGGGGGGAAATAGATCATTCCAGTTGTCCTTTTTGACGTGTACGATGGATGACTCCCCAGTCGTAGAGGATATCGAAGATCGGTTCCAAAGTCTTGCCATAAGCAGACATTTCGTACTCAACCCGTGGAGGGGTTTCCGGATAAACCCTTCGTTCGATTAACCCTTCCTGCTCAAGCTCGCGGAGCTGCTGGGAAAGCACCTTTTGCGAGATACTGGGAATGAACCTGCGCAGTTCGTTATAGCGTTTGCTGCCAGCGTGAACATGCCACAGGATGAGCATTTTCCACTTCCCGCCAATCGCTTGCATGGTTGTAGTGACATGGATATAACAATCGATATCTTCGTCGTTGTATCCCGGATGGGCTTTTAAAAAATCCAGAGACATAGCATCTCCCCCAATACCATTTTTTTAATTATTCTCTATACTACCATAGTTGATTAATTCTAACCTCAAAGTAACTATCCGGTAAAAAAGTGCCTTCTTGTACGTTTTCAATGGGTGATATACATTATCAGTAACAACTGGCGAATTCAGTACCCAGGCCTTTCGAGAGGGGAATATTGACGATGAAATATACAGGAAAAGTAGTGCTTGTAACAGGTGCATCAAGGGGGATTGGGCGCAAAATTGCGGAACAGTTTGGGCTTCAGGGCGCCAAGGTTGTTGTTAATTACAGCAGTAACTCGCATCAGGCTGAAGAAGTCGTATCGGCTATTAAGAAAAAAGGTGGAGAAGCTAGTGCCGTTCAGGCAGATATCAGCCGCGTTAGCGAAATTAATAAATTATTTAAAAGTGTATTGGACATATACGGACAGCTTGATATTCTCGTCAATAATGCAGGAGTTATGGTGACAAAACCTATTGAGCAAATGACGGAAGAGGATTTTGATCGGATGTTCGACATTAATGTGAAAGGCACCTATTTTGCATGCCAGCAGGCTGTGCAGCATATGAAAGCGAATGGAAGAATTATTAACTTTTCAACATCGGTTGTTGGAGCCATGTTCCCTCAATACAGTGCGTATGCCGGGACCAAAGGCGCTGTAGAGCAATTTACGAGACAGCTAGCCAAAGAATTCGGACCCCGTCAGATTAACATTAATGCAGTTGCTCCTGGGCCGGTGGGGACGGAGCTGTTTATGCAAGGTAAGTCGGAGGACCAGATCCGGCAAATGAGCAGCTTGAATGCATTCGGCAGATTGGGAGAAACTGGCGATATCTCTGATGTCGTACTTTTCCTTGCAAGCGAAGAAGCACGATGGATTACAGGACAAACCCTACGCATTAATGGCGGTTTCGTATAAAATATATGTGCATTCAGGTATTGAAAAAGCAAGTTTGCATATGTTATTATTATGAACAATTCATATTGAAGCGATGATGAGAAAAAAACACAAAGGCACTTATGTCCAGAGAGCGAAGGGAAAGCTGAAACCTTTGCCGTAATCCATTGTGTGATGTCATCTCGGAGCCTTTGCGCGAAAACCGCGGCTTTATGCTGTTGCTGGCTTGCGGCAAGTAGTCTCGAACGGAGTGGCACACGTTATCGTGCTGCAGGTAAGGCGTTACTGCTTTACCTCATGAGGCCGGAATTGCGAAATTCCCGGCAAATCAGGGTGGTACCGCGAAAATCAACCCCTTTCGTCCCTTGAGTAGGCACAGATGTGCTTGCTCGGGATGGAAGGGGTTTTATTGTTAGTATAGATATTATTGTTATATAGCGAAAAAAGCGATGAAGAGAAAAAAACACAAAGGCACTTATGCCCAGAGAGCGAAGGGAAAGCTGAAACCTTTGCCATAATCCATTGTGTGATGTCATCTCAGAGCCTTTGTGTGAAAACCGCAGGATATGCTGTAGCAGGCTTGCGGCGAGTAGTCCCAAACGGTTTGGCACACGTTATCGTGCTGAAGGTAAGGTATTACTGCCTTACCTCATGAGGCCGGAATTGTGAAATTCCCGGCAAATCAGGGTGGTACCACGAAAATCAACCCCTTTCGTCCCTTGAGTAAGGCACAGATGTGCTTGCTCGGGATGGAAGGGGTTTTATTGATTGTATAGGCTTTATTGTTATATAGCGAAAAAAGCGATGAAGAGAAAAAAACACAAAGGCACTTAAGCCCAGAGAGCGAAGGGAAAGCTGAAACCTTTGCCGTAATCCATTGTGTGATGTCATCTCGGAGCCTTTGCGCGAAAACCGTAGGATATGCTGTAACTGGCTTGCGGCGAGTAGTTCCAAACGGAGTGGCACACGTTATCGTGCTGAAGGTAAGGCGTAACTGCCTTACCTCATGAGGCCGGAATTGTGAAATTCCCGGCAAATCAGGGTGGTACCACGAAAATCAACCCCTTTCGTCCCTTTGAGTAAGGCACAGATGTGCTTGCTCGGGATGAGAGGGGATTTTATATTTTGAGGAGGCATTTCGATGAAATTAGTTCAAAAAGAAACAGCAGGAGTACAAGAGGCTCGTTTAGAACCATCCAATGAAATCATGACAGGCTCGGAGATATTGCTGCGAGGGCTGCTGCAGGAAGGAGTTGACTGTGTTTTCGGATATCCAGGTGGTAATGTTTTGTACATTTATGATGCCATGGTTGGCAATCCGGAGTTTAAGCATATTTTGACTCGGCATGAGCAAGGGGCGATCCATGCGGCGGATGGTTATGCACGTTCCACTGGTAAGGTCGGGGTTTGTATTGCGACCTCCGGTCCCGGAGCGACCAACTTGGTTACGGGGATCGCGACTGCGTACATGGATTCAGTTCCGTTAGTAGTTATAACAGGCAATGTACCTACTACGGTAATGGGGACCGATGCATTTCAAGAAGCGGACATCGTCAGCATTACAATGCCGATTACGAAGCATAGTTACTTGGTGCGAGATGTTCGGGAGCTGCCGCGGATCATTCACGAAGCGTTTCATATAGCCAGTACAGGCCGCAAAGGTCCAGTATTGATCGATATTCCCAAAGACGTATCCAACCATGAGACCGTGTACCACCCTTATGAACATAAGCCGATTCGCGGTTATCGGGAAATGCCAGAGCCTGCTTATTCACAGCTCGATAAGCTGCTTCAAGCTATTCAACAGTGCTCCAGACCGGTCATATTGGCAGGGGGTGGCGTTGTATATTCCGATGCTTCCGAAGAGCTGATCGCTTTCGCCAATACGACGCGTATACCGATCACGACGACGCTATTAGGCTTGGGCGGCTTCCCAAGCTCGCATGAGCTGTGCATGGGAATGTTAGGGATGCATGGGACCTACACAGCGAATATGGCCATTCAAAACGCCGATCTGATCATTTCGATAGGCTCTCGATTCGATGATCGTGTGACCATGCAAGTAGACGGTTTTGCTCCTAGAGCACGTCTAATTGCACATATCGATATTGATCCTGCCGAAATCGGCAAAAACATAAAGACCGACATTCCCTGCGTGAGTGATATTAAAATGGCGCTGCAATACTTAAACACGAAAGCGGAGAAAGCTCGGACTGATGAATGGATTGCCGAGATTGATAATAACCGAAGGCTGCATCCGCTGAAGTACGATGCTGCAGAGAATCAGCTGAAGCCGCAATTTGTCATTGAAATGTTAAATGAAACAACGGACGGAGAAGCAATCATTACTACGGATGTGGGCCAACATCAAATGTGGGTAGGGCAGTTTTACAAATTCAAGCATCCCCGCTCATTGATTACTTCTGGAGGACTTGGAACCATGGGATTTGGTTTTCCTTCTGCCATCGGCGCTCAGGTAGCAAACCCGGATCGGTTAGTCATCTCTGTCAACGGTGACGGGGGCATGCAGATGTGCGCGCAAGAGATGGCGATATGCTCCATTCATCAAATTCCGATCAAGATTATTGTTATTAACAATCAGGTGCTCGGTATGGTTAAGCAGTGGCAGCAGCTCATTCATGATAATCGTTACAGCCATATTGATTTGGCAGGGAGCCCTGATTTTGTAAAGCTGGCTCAAGCTTATGGTATCAAAGGATTAAGGGCTACCACCCAAGCCGAAGCCGCAGAAGTGTGGCGGCAGGCGCTCGAGACACCGGGACCCGTATTAGTGGAGTTCGTTGTTCCGAAGGAAGAGAACGTGTTCCCTATGGTAGCAGCTGGAACGAGATTGGATCAAATGATAATGGGGGATTTTGAATGATGACAAAACATACGTTGGCCATACTTGTAAATGATCAGCCCGGTGTACTGCAGCGGGTATGCGGACTATTTGGCCGCCGCGGCTTCAATATCGATAGTATCAGCGTCGGAGGTACGGAAGAGTCAGGAATATCCCGGATGACAGTGGTTACAACAGGGGACGAACGGACGCTTGAGCAGGTCCAGAAGCAGCTCTACAAGCTGATAGATGTTATTCAGATCCACAGTATAAGCTCTAAACCGATGGTTTCTAGGGAGCTTGCATTGATCAAGATAGAGGCAGAATCGTCCAAGCGCCCGGAGATTTTAGGTATTGTCGAGACGTTCCGCGCATCAGTCATTGATGTCGGGCCGAAGCATATGATTATTCAAGCGGTGGGAGATTGTAGTAAGCTGGATGCGATTATCGAGCTTTTGCACCCATATGGTATCGTCGAACTATCGTATACAGGCGCTACAGCCATGATTAGAGGAAGTTAGCAGCATCCGTATTGTTCTGCTGGTGAACTGCAAATTGCAGCCAGGCATCCTTCGAATACCCTTACTTTATGTAGGGGTATTCGTGCTTTCATCGCCAAGCTGAAGCTATAAACTTCAGAAATACTTTAGAATATCCTTCACTCGTTCTGAAGAAATATCGTTTACTCTAACGATAGTAGGAAGAAGAAGGGGAGAAGAAAGCATGATGAAGGCTGTGCAGGAAAAGCTGCTATTTTTATATAAATTTTCGCAAAAGCCCGGAGAAATCGGGAGTGTAACTCCAAGCTCCGCATTTTTAGCCAAAAAGATGCTTCAATACGTTCCTTGGGATGAGGTTAAGCAGATAGCTGAGCTCGGAGCCGGCACAGGCGCAATAACGAAGCATCTGGTTTCGAATGCCCCAGCAAACGTCAAGGTGCTCTTGTTTGAGAAAGATCTGTATTTACGTTCAAGTCTAACTCGCCGTTTTCCCGACTGCTCCTGCTATGCCGATGCTTGTAAGCTTCAACTAGCACTGCATAATGAAGGTGTTGAAAGCTTGGATTGCATACTAAGTGGCCTCCCGTTTTTTAATTTCTCTCAGCCAATAAGGGATCAGCTATTGGATCAAATCACAGTCTCGCTTAGACCTGGCGGCAGGTTCATTGCTTTTCAATACTCACAACAGATGAGACAACAATTGAGCGAAAAGCTGGATATCGAACACGTTCATTTTGTACCTTTGAATCTACCTCCAGCCTTCGTCTACGTTTGCCGTAAAAAATGAAAATCTGGAAAATGCCCAGACAGCTATAAATTCCAGGGAAATTTCGTGTAAGAATATGGTAATGTAATCATAAGTACGGCTATGTAAGGCGCTGCTGACTTCGGGAGGGGTACAATTTGGTCAAAACGATCTTAGTCACGGATGACGATCCTGAAATTCGTGATATCATTCGTATCTATTTGCAAAATGAAGGCTATAAGATTCTGGAAGCAGAGGACGGACTACAGTCGTTGAATATCATGAGCCGAGAAACCGTCGATTTAATTATTTTGGATGTGATGATGCCCAACATGGATGGGATCCATGCTTGCTTCAAGATGCGTGAAATGACGAACGTACCCATAATTATGCTCTCTGCGAAAGGCGAGGATATCGATAAAATAACAGGACTTACTACCGGCGCCGATGATTATGTTACCAAGCCATTTAATCCCTTAGAGCTGATCGCGAGGGTAAAGGCACAGCTGCGCAGACAGACATTAACTTCTGTCGACGGTAACGGGGGCAAAGCGAATGATGATAAGATCACTGAAATTGATGAGCTGATCATTAACAGAAATCGTCATATCGTTACGGTCCGCGGCAAGGAGGTTTCTTTAACACCCATCGAATTTTCAATATTGGAGCTGATGGCGAGGCATCGCGGACATGTGTTTAATATAGAGAAAATATATCAGAGCGTATGGAAGGAGGATAAATTTTTATCCGATAACACGGTCATGGTTCATATCCGAAATATCCGCGAGAAGATCGAAGATAACCCTCGTGAGCCCAGATACATCAAGACGGTATGGGGGGTGGGGTATAAAGTTGATTAGAGATTTCTTTTCTTTGCTGAATTGGAAAAAGAGCATCCGTGTAAGAATTGTAGGCGGATTTTTTGTAAGCTTTTTTCTCACCACAGTCATCTCGTTTTATTGTGGAAAATATGTTTCACTAGGCGGAGGTGTATTCGACAAGCTCATTTCCCTTTTCCTGTTTTTCGGGTTATTTATGTTCTTGTTTTTTTTGTTCATGCGCCGTGATGTTCGATATTTACGGTCGCTTGGCGATTGTTTAATCTCCATTGCACAAGGTAACCTGGATCAGCGTGTAACGATTTCAAGACAGGATGAACTGGGTGTCGTGGCAAGCAATATTAATTACATGGCTGAACAACTTCAAACAATGATGGAGAACGAGCGTCGAACCGAGAAATCCAAAATGGAATTGATAACCAATGTGTCTCATGATTTACGGACCCCTTTGACTAGCATTGTAGGTTATTTAAATTTGTTGAAAAACGATGATTATCAGAATATTGAAGAACACAAACGGTATATTTTCAATGCCTTTAATAAGACGCAGCAGTTGAAAAAACTTATTGATGATTTATTCGAATATACCCGTCTAACCAGTGGGAATGTCCATCTGACCCTGAAAACGATCGATCTGAACAGCTTATTAGAGCAAATTATGAATGAATTTGAACCTATCGCACAAGAACACTCTTTAACGATGAAAATCATTCGTGAACCGAATTCAATTTATGGAGAGGTGGATGCGGAGAAGTTCGTGCGGGCTATCGATAATTTGCTCATCAATGCACTTAAATTCTCATTTAAACCAGGAGAAATTACGGTCCGTCTGTCCGCATGGGATGATCAGATATATCTCGCAGTCGAAAATAAGGGGAAGCCGTTAACCGAAGAACAGGAGCAGCGATTATTCGAGCGTTTCTATAAAGCGGAGCCGTCTCGTAACGATAATGATTTGTCGCAGGGCGCAGGTCTCGGATTATCGATTGCACAAAATATTGTCGAGCTGCATAAGGGGCGGCTGGGTCTCGGACATCAAAATGGACATTTTACTTTTTATATTGAACTTCCTCAAAAAAAATAATTTCCTCTACCCGGAAAGTCCCTCTCCATTTCGAAATACATTAGTATAAAAAATTCCTTTTTAAACTTGGATATCCAGGGTAATAAACAAAGAGGTAATTTGTAGAAAGAAAAGGAGAGTTGTGTGTATGAAGAAAGGGATCATAACCTGTCTAGCGGCTGCGATGGTGACTTTGGCCGCTATTCCTGCTGCGGTAACGTCTAACCCGCAAAAAGTGTTCGCATGTTCAAAAGGGGAGGCTACTTCTGCAGAAACGGATTATTCGATTGCAAGTAACGTCCTCTACGGTTCAGTTACCAATGTGGAAAATGTGTATTACGACGGAAAAGCGTACCGAATGGCTACATTTGCTACGTTTACGAATTTAAAAGGCGGTTATGTTCGTAATGTTCTGACTGCTCCCGACAGTGATCAATGCGGAGTAACCTTTGAATTGGGACACACTTACTTGGTGTACGCGAACAACCGTCTGGGGCGTCCGGCTGCAGGCGTATTTGACGTGTTCGAAGGACAGGAAGCCGTAGATCGCGTTAATGAGCTCAAGGAAATGGATATGGTTCGCTATCCGGACCCTGGCGCACAGCAAGTGACGCTCTATCCGGGCACAGATGTCACCGTAACTCTCGATGGCAGAACGATTCCCGTTACACCGGGAGTATTGTTTTACAAAAATACGTTGTACACCCCAATGACTTTTTTTAGAGATACTCTTGGATATGTAACGGTGTGGAATTCAGAAAGCAGCCGTTATGAAATATTGCTTCGCTCTGAATGGGCGGGAATTGCAGCACAAGGAGACCCGTCACAATCAGAATTCAAGGACGCCGCAGTCGGCATTCCGATGGGCACCGATCCATTTGAGGCGACGGTTACTTATTCTGATGTTCAGGCGAAAGTTGATGGTAGAATATACGCTCCTGAAATGCATCCGTTTAATTACGGTGGCGTCGTCTATGTCCCGCTTCGGGATACCGCGGAGAAGCTCGGTTTGTTGGTGAATTGGGACCCTCAGACGTATACAGCAAGTATTAGAGACACGCGTCCTTTAGACCGGGATGAGCATCCGTCGCTGGTGATGAAGCTTTCGTCGAATAAGGATGGCGTATCCAATCTTATTGTAGATCGAATCGAGAACGATCAGGCATTGTACCGGGTTGACCGGCCGCTTCAGTACGGTGAAACTCCAGAGCAGCTAAAGGCTCCTTTCACCGACTTGATCCAAGAAAATGAGGGTACCCCTGACCGAAGAATCCGGTTGTTCTTGGAGAAGGGAGACCGGGAGTATGAGCTCGTTATGACCGAAGAGCTTATGAAATCATTAATGACGAATCCTTTGATCCGGACTTCTATCAGCTTGACACTTGGACGCGAGTATTACAGCTGGCCAGATAATGGCGTGATCAGACAGTCTAACATTCATTAACAGTGAACCGTCCGATTTTTCGGGCGGTTTTTCCTATTGCCCATAATTGGGTTGATCCCTAGGTGGATGTGCTTTAAAATAAGTACGACACTTGAAAAAATTAACATTATTACATTTCAATCTTGAACCGAAGCACGTTTGCAAGACAAGTTAGAAGTTCATAAAAGGAGGTAGTTCGTATGTCGGTTGGCTTCTCTGGTCCTCCGCCCATATTTAGTGCACTGTTTGTCATTGTTCCTATATTTATAGTTGGAGTTATTGTTGTTATGGTTGTAAAAGGATTGTCGACCTGGGCTGGCAATAATGCGGCAGAAGTCGTTAATACCCAAGCCAGAGTCGTATCCAAACGAATAGAGGTATCCGGGGGTTCTGGAGATACAAGCTCTAGCACGACATACTTTGTGACCTTTGAATTTCCAGATGGCAGACGAATCGAATTAAGGGTCAGGGGCTCGGTTCATGGGTTATTAGTTGAAGGAGATCAAGGAACTTTGAATTACCAAGGTACGAGGTTTAATGATTTTCAAAGAGACATCTAATGAAAAATCGCCGACTTATTTCTTGCGTATCGCAAGGCTTGAGGGCGATTTTTTTGAATAATGACATATTTTAGAGAATATTCCGTTTTTCTATGGTATGGTTAAACCAGCACAACAATTGAACACCAGAAAAGTAAGCGCTAACATTATGAGGAGGTAAAGATTTATGTCTCATTTGGACTCTTTTCTTAGCCATATTTATGATTCCTTACAACAGGAACGTGAACAAAACGACTTGCCCTCGGAGCAGAAACGGGCATATCTAATGGAAAAACTAATTCCGGCATTAGGCGAATTCAAATTGCCAGAAGGAGATGATGCCGATTTTAGGCCGGTTCTTCTTGAAAGTGTGGAGCTAGATGATGTGATTCGTGAACGTGTTGAAATCACGACTTTGGGTGGGCTGCGGATGCCTGTTTACATTATGAAACCAAAGCTCATGCAAAAAGGAGAACAAAGGCCGGCTGTCTTGCTTTGGCACGGTCACGGCTACGGGAGCAGATCGATGGTCGGTTTGCTGGAGGATGGATCGCCGAAACCTGAGACAGGCAAACGGTCGGACAATATCGCATTGGAGCTTGTACGCCGAGGGATGATCGCATTGGCACCTGAGGAAGCGGGATTTGGTGACCGAAGATTGCAGCGTGACCGTGTGCAGGACCCTGAGCTGAAAAATTCTTGCTATAACTTATCGGTTTCACTGTTTATGACTGGAAAATCGACGGCTGGCTTACGCGCCTATGAGGCAATTCGCGTGTCAGAATATGCATCCACTTTGGATTATGTTGATGCCAGCCGGATAGGGAACATGGGACATTCAGGCGGGGGGACCGTCGCATCGTTATCTGCTGCACTTGATTCCAGAATCAAAGCCTCCGTAGTCGGAATCTATCCGAATACATATAGGGGCAGCATCCTAGCGGTACGTCATTGCCTTTGCAATTATATACCAGGTATTCTACATCATGCTGAAATGCCGGAGTTGCTCGGGTTAATTGCCCCTAAACCATTGTTTATTGAAGCCGGAATCAATGACCCTATTTTCCCAATTACAACGACACGAGAAGCCGTAGGGATATTGGAGCAAATATACGGGGAGATGGGGATAAGTGCGAGCTTTGAGTCTCATCTATTCGAAGGGGGACATGAAATTAGTGGAGCAAGGTCTTTTGATTGGATGGCAGATACTTTGAAGGCGCTCTAATCATCTTGACAGCATGTGACTTGTTCTCTCCCCATATTTTCAGTATGCTAATAAAAGGAAAAGACAAGGAATATGAGGCAGATGTGGGGTAGGTCCATGCAGAAAAGAAACAGCCGTAAACATTTTCGAGCTCGATTGGATGAGATGGTCGTTACTTTGAGGGAGGAAATCCTCTCGGGTAAGTTTCCTGTTGAGAGTTATCTTCCTTCAGAGAGCGACTTGGAATTAAGGTTTCAATTAAGTAATAACTCGATTCGCAAAGGGCTGGAAACCCTTGTTGAGGAAGGCTTGATCGAAAAGATTGCCCGTGTGGGAAATAAAGTGGTAAGTCCATCACGTAGGAACGGCACGGTAATCAAGTTCGGATACGTCCAGGCGACTGGCGAGCTTGCTGGGGTGGACGGTTTGCTGCAGGCTTTTCATGAGAAGTATCCGCATATTCAAGTACAGCCGATCGAGCTGGCATCGATGAATTACAGCCGAACGCTGCTCGAATATATGGACGCTGAGATGCTGGATGTCGCAATGATCAATAACAACAGCTTTCAGGATTTTGCCGAAGCCGGTCAAACCGGATTGTTGGAGCCGTTAGAAGCTGATAGCGAGCTATATCCGTTTGCAACGGCGCCTTTTGAGCAAGCTGGCAGCACGCTGGTCCAGCCGTTTATTCTGTCGCCTGTTGTTCTATGCTACAACAAGGAGCATTTCCGTGAAGCTAGAGTTCCCGAGCCAGACAGCAGCTGGACCTGGCAGGACTTATTCCGCTTTGGGAAACAGCTTGCTGTGAAGGGCAAGCGGTTCGGATTTTATTTTTACCTTCCCTCTCGTAACCGTTGGCCTATCTTTATGCTGCAGAGTGGCGGAAAATTTGAACCAGACCCTAATGGAGAATATCTTTTGGCAGCGAGCAAAGCTGTGGATGGTCTAGGGATATGCAGGGAGCTAATGGAGATGACAGACGTATTTCCTGTCCTGCTCTCGGAAAGCGATGCCGATGCGGAGGCTCTTTTCCTGGAAGGCAAGGTGTCGGTCATCATGACGACATACTATTTCCTAAACCAGCTCAAGGATGCGGGCATCTCATTCGATATCTCGCCGCTTCCGGGATTAGAGAACAACAAGACGCTGCTGATCGTCAATGGCCTAGCCGTGAACAGCCGCTCTCGAAACAAGGAAGCAGCCAAATTGCTCGTGGAGTTTATGACTTCGTACGAAATGCAGCTGAAGATACGGCGTCAAACCTTAAATATTACAGCTCACCGTGCGGCTATGGAATGGCATGGGGAGGAGACTACGTACCGCCCTTCGCGTTTTTTCATGTACCGTGAAATCATTCCGACATTCCGACTTGTTACGGAGATGGGGCTTAGCAACAACCAACTCAAAGAAATGCAGCGTGAAGCGATGCAGTTTCTATCCGGTCTGCAGGACAAAGAGATGCTGTGCCGCAGGCTCGAACAGCTGCTTCCTGCTGTGGATAAGACGAACGGGGCGGAATCATCGTCTAAAGCTTAATTGAGGTCGCTTAACAAGTAAGGCAGGATAGAAGCAGCAGCCCATTCGGTGCAGGCTCTTAAAAGAGCTTGCGCCTTTTTTGTATGAGCAAACTAAACGATAGGCTTGTCACTGACTCATATTTAACCTATAAATATCATGTTATAGTATTGACCACGCTTACAATGTGTTATATAGTTATTTTGTGAGTCAGATAAGAGTCAATAGTCATTGTATAAGCTAGTCAATAGAATATACAAGGAGGGGTACGAATGCGGACGAAATCAAGGCGCCTTGCTGGGATTATTGTATGCTTGCTTGCAGTATCACTAGCGGCATGCCAACAACCGGGGAAGAGTGAAGAGGTGACGGTAAAAGGAGCGGATTTAGTCAAGAAGGTTAGCGATACGCCAACGGAGCTTGTGTTCTATGTATGCGTCAATGGCTGGACGGAAGATCAGTTTATGAGCACGTATGGGAATCAAATCAAGAAGAAGTTCCCGAATTATACGCTCAAGTTCATCCCGCAAAAGGATGCGCAGACGCTGCCGAGTGTTATCACATCGGGACAGACTATTGATATTTTGATCACTTCCATCGGCCTGACCTCGAATTTCTTGCTTGCCTATGAAATGCAGGATGACATCAGCGAGCTCATCAAAAAGTACAATTTTGATTTGTCACGTCTTGAGCCTTCGACGATTGACATTCAAAGGCAGCTTGCTGGCGGTGGAATTTATGGACTGCCTGTTAGTACGACATCGGCTGCGCTATTTTATAACAAAAGCTTATTCGATAAGTTCGGTGTCTCCTATCCAAGAGACGGCATGACATGGGATGAAATCTACGATTTGGCCAAGACGATGACTCGTACGGACAACGGGCAGCAGATTAAAGGAATGACCATGTCCGTACAGCACTTGATGCAGTTGAACCAGCTCACGGCACCGCATATTGACTCCAAGACATCCAAGGCGGCGTTCACTTCTGACTCATTTCGGCAAGCCTTCGGCAATCTGACGAGATTTTATAAAATTCCAGGAAATGGATTGCTAGATAACAAATATAATCTGGTAAGCCAACAGGAGCCTTTCTACAAAGACCAGAACGTTGCCATGTTCGCTGCTCTTAGCACCACGGGGAGAGTGTTCAAGGATACGCTCAATTGGGATATCGTACAGCTGCCAGTCTTCAAGGAGAAGCCAAATGTTGGTCCGCAATCGTACCCTACTTACTTTTATCTTTCCAAAGGAAGCAAGAACAAAGATGCCGCATTCCAAGTCATGTCCTACATGACATCGGATGAGGCTCAAGATTTTATTGTCAAGGATGGCTATTCCTCTGTCTTAAAAAATCAAAGCCAGATCATGAAAAGCTTTGCTACGAACGATCCGGTTTTAGCTAGTAAAAATGTGAAATCGCTGCTGCCTGCGAAATTCGCAGATCCGACGGAGAAAACGAAGTACCAGGCTATCGCGGATAAAGAAATGCTCGCTGCGTTAGTCGATATCGCCTCGGGTAAAGATGAGAATACCGCTTTGCGAGAAGCCGAGGAGCGGGCGAATAAAGCAATAGAGGCTGAAAAGAAATAAGATATGGACTTAGGGTGGAGGGGAACTCATGGAATATCAAGGCATTCGCTTTCATAATGTGGTCGAACTGGAGCGTAAGGAGCTGCTGCCAGGCTTGAGGCTTCATCGGTTTCCTAAGCACGTGCGGTATGCTTTGAGTGAAAATGGAAGGATAAAAGCCGTTCAGTCGAACGGATGCGAGCTTCGTTTTGTAACCGACGCGAAACATGTGAGGGTTACGCTGGCTTCGCTTGAAACAAACGGGCGCGTGCTTGTATTCCGGGGAGACTTCTTTCACTCCTCCCATCATCTTCAAGCAGGCATAGCTCACACGATTCACCTTGAAGTACCGGAACGATTTGCGGATGTAGACCCGGAACGTCTGCATAACCGAGCTTTTTCTTCAAAGGTTTGGCGCGTTTTTTGTGAGCGATTTAACGCTGTATTTTATGATATTGATGCATTGGGTCACGAGGTTCGTCCTCCTTACAAGTTGGAAGAGCCGAGTCTGGCTTTCGTTGCTTACGGTTCATCCATTACTCAAGGAGCCGGTGCTCTGAGCCACTATAACAGCTACGTGCAGCAGGCAGCTCGAAGGCTGGAGGTGGACGCACTGAACCTTGGGTTAAGCGGCTCCTGCCATTGTGAACGAGAGGTGGCCGATCATATCGCCGAACGAGAGGACTGGGATTTCGCATTTCTTGAAATAGGCGTCAATATGATGTCGAGCGTCCCTATCGAAGAATTTTCACGCCGTGCTGCGTATTTGTTGGACACAATTATTGAGAAGCAGCCGGATAAGCCGGTCTTCTTGACGACGATTTACCCTAACCGTGCCAGTTACTATAAGGATCAAAGCCACACGGCTAGCGATAACTTAAGGAAATACAATCAATTTCTAAGGGAATATGCAGCAGCAAAGAAACATAGCCAGCTTCATCTGCTGGAGGGAAGCGACATTATGACCGATTTTACGTCGCTGACCAGCGACTTGACGCACCCATCCGATTACGGTCACATTACGATGGGAGAACGTCTGGCCGAGAAGATGCGTTCAGTAGTGGAACAATTGCGAATGACCAAACAACATGAGGAGGCGGCATTATGATAACGATGAATTTATCCGGACAAATTGCTTTGGTAACAGGAGGTAACGCAGGAATCGGTTTTGCTATTGCAAGTAAGCTGGCCCAAGCAGGCGCTCGGGTAGCGATTAACTATTTAAGTAAAAAGGAAGCGGCGGAACAAGCTGTGCAGGCTATTAGAGACGCTGGCGGTGAGGCACAATGCTTTCAGGCTGATGTTACCAATGTCGAACAAATATCTTCTCTTATCGAGCGTGTAGAAGCAGCGTTCGGAGGAACGATTGACATATTGATCAATAATGCCGGACATATGATTCAGCGTATTCCGAATACGGAGATGACAGAAGAAGGCTATCAACGTATCATGGATGTCAATTTTAAAAGTACGGTATTCTTGTGCAAAGCAGTTCTGCCCGAAATGATCGAGAAAGGAAAAGGCAAAATAGTCAATATGGCTTCGCTTGCCGCACACAACGGTGGCGGTCCTGGAGCTTCGGTCTATGCGGCCAGTAAGGCGGCAGTTATAGCTTACTCTAAAGGGCTAGCCAAGGAGGCTGCGCCTCACGGTATTCAAGTCAATGTACTATCCCCTGGTTTCATTGGTCAGACGGCGTTCCACTCGACATTTACGACGGATGCTGCAAGAAAGGCTACCGTGAATGGTATTCCGCTGGGTAGAGAAGGTGTTCCGGAGGATGTGGCTAATAGTGCCCTATTCCTGGTGTCTTCGCTGTCCAACTACTTAACGGGGGAAACCATCGAGATCAACGGTGGTATGTTCATGCGATGAATATTAGCGATAAGGTGACGAAATACGAGTGGGCAGCAAGTGTGCTAGAGCATCTTCAGAAAGAGCTGGATTCGGTAATGGCTTCTCCACTCGACATTCCGGTCGAGCCCGGCGGCTGGTGGCATCAATACGTGTGTCCAGAGCATCATACAGAGCTGTTGTTCGACCCGAACGAAGCGGATGCCCAGCAGTTTAACTGCCCTTATGGCTGCAAGCTTCATGGTGAGCCTTATCGCGGCGCTTGGCTGGTGATGAAGCACCAGTCTTATGCTCGCTATGCGCTTCAAGCTGCAGCGGTGTACGCTGGGACGCATGATGAGCGATACGCCAAGTGGAGCATGGACATTCTTTTGCGCTATGCGGAGCAATTTCCGAAGTACCCTGTACATCCTGAAGCCGAAAGCTGGATGCTGAAGGGGCGTGCGTTCCATCAAGCGTTGACGGAGGCCATCTGGGCTACGACTCTGCTTCGTGCCTATCTGCTGCTTCAAGATGTGGGTGGGGCAGCGGTAGGTGTAGAGGCGCTAGAACGGTTGGAGCCCTTCTTCACCATGCTGGAAGAAAGCATGACGCAATCGCGAATGCTGCTCGTTCATGAACAGAAGAAACCGGAGAGTAATTATACCGCCTGGCTCAATGCTGCTCTTGCTTGCTTGTATGCTCGAAGAAACGACACCGAGCGGTTGAAAGAACTCGTTGAAGGCGAAGGAGGGCTTAAGCATCATCTAACGATTGGGGTTAATCCAGATCAGTTGGAGTACGAGGGCAGTACGTATTATCACGTTTTTGTCCTTAGAGCCTATTTCATCCTGGCGGAGATGGCAGAACGGCTGGGTATTGACCTTTATTCCATTACAGGAGAGAAAGGACAATCGTTTGAAGGGATGCTGGATGTGATGGTTACACTAGCCAACGATCAGGGAGAACTGATCGCCCTTCATGACGGTCCTTACCAACGAGTACCTTATGCAAGAGAGATTGCAGAAACGGTCGAGATCGGATTAAGCCGTTATGCCAAAGGGGATTATGTTCCTATCCTTCGCGAAGCATACCGTCAAATGTATGGTAAACCGGATCGGGCAGGCCTGGAGGCATTGGTGTATGGACAAGGAAGACTGGACGAATATAAGGTGTCAATTCCAGAGTTGAAAGCCTCCTGCTTACTGGAGTCGTCCGGCTTTGTTATTGGTAAAAGAAGCAGCGGGCTGCTGTCATTTTATGCTGATTTTGGAGAACATGGCGGCTCACACGGGCATTACGACAAGCTGCATCTGACATTGAGCAATAAAGACGGCTGGTTGACGCCAGAGCTAGGAATGGTTCCCTATGGCTCTCGGATGAGAAAGGATTGGTACGCGTGTACTGAAAGCCACAATACGGTTGTGATCGGAGAGGGGTCACAGGCTGCCCATAAAGGCGAGCTTATCCATTATGAAGATGCTCAGGATTGGACTTACGTATGGCTTCGGTCAACCGAAGCATATGAAGGGTGTAAGTTAGATAGACATTTGCTGCTTACCGCAGATTGGCTGATGGATTGGTTCGATGTGGAGCTTGAAGCAGTGGAAACTATAGACTGGTGGATGCATGGCCCTAAGCTATACCCGGCTGAAGATGAGCTATGGCGGCCGACGGAAGGTCTGCTTCAGGAATCGGGACCTTACAGTAACGTTAGAACTGTCTCGGAATGGATCGGAGCCCCTAACGAATGCGCCCACTTGCACTTGTCCGGCTTGGAGGGTGAAGGTATCAGTATGACATCGCTGCTTTCCCCAGCTTCCCGATTAGTGCTAACGGAGACGCCTGGAACAGCGGACCGACCGCTCGATAAGATAAAAGGACTGCTTCATCGTCAAATGGATAAAAAAGCTTCCTTCATAAATGTATATAGTCGTATCGGTGATCCTGCTAAATTGAGCTCCTTCCAGGAAGCTGATACTATTCAATCGGTTGAATTCTCTATCCAATCTACGGATTGGCGGGCTGTTAGGCATGCGGAACGTGGACTTGAGATTGTGAAGCTGTAAATGTTCTAATAAATGGTTGGACTTGGGCCGTCGCCTCTATCCATAGAGTCGGCGGTTTATTGCCGATTTAAGGCTTATGTACAAAATGGTTCTGGACTTAATGTGAATAAGAAAGTAACATTACTATTGTAATGAAACATATTTGATATGGACTCGTATACATGAAGTATTCCCATCGGTTACGATTATTAATAAAAGGAGGTGAATGCATTGTTTGAGGTTCAGGAAATCGTCATCCATGAATGGATACCTTATTTGATTTCAATCAGTCTGATCTGTTCATTTACGTATGTTTATTTAGCCCACTTCCATGAAGGGGCCGTAGAAGGGCTGTTCCCCGTTCATCATGAATGGGTGCCCATTCTGCCGAAGCCGGAGCCAATAGGGAACCGGGTTGAAAAGCATCATTGGTTAACTAGAAGAGTCAAGCGTAAAGAAGCGCCTGATGGTGATTCGGATGATTGTTACCCTTCGTTTGGATTAAAGAATGATATCCAACGAGGAGGGCTTCTATGGGCAATCACAGTGCATTCACCTATTTCAAAAAATACAGTATATTCGCGGCTATTGCCGCACTAGTTCTTTTAAGCGGCTGTGGGGTTAGCGGGCCGAACGCCACGATTGATGCTAACACCCCGGGTTTTTTCAATCATTATATTGTGTATCCTTTTTCGTATTTGATTCAGCATTTTGCTTCGTTCTTCGATGGCAGCTACGGTATGGGGCTTATTCTTATTACTTTGCTGGTGAGACTAGTTCTGCTGCCGCTCATGATGAGGCAGTACCGAAGCCAACATATGATGAAGCAAAAGATGAACCTCTTGCAGCCAGAGCTGAAGGAGCTTCAGGAGAAATATAAGGACAAGAACGACACAGAGTCCAAGGCGAAGCTACAGCAGGAAACGATGCAGCTGTATCAGAAGCATCAAGTAAACCCTCTGGCCGTAGGCTGCTTGCCGATGCTGATTCAACTTCCCATCTTGTCCGGTTTGTATTACGCAATCAAGTTAACACCGGAATTGGCCGATCATTCCTTCTTATGGTTTCAACTGGGACGTCCAGATATGGTCCTGCCGTTTATTGCTGCGATCATCTATTTCTTTCAGTATAAGGTTTCGCAGATCGGCACCGATCCTGCTCAACAGAAGCAGTTTGCCATAGTAGGCTATATATCGCCGATTATGATGGCTGTATTCTCGTTCAGTGCTCCTGCCGCGGTTCCATTGTACTGGGTTGTTGGCGGCGTATTCGTTCTATTGCAGACTTGGCTGGCCAAAAGGATCTACCACCCGAAGTCTGTGGAAACACTAAGTTTAGAAAAGAATAGTTAATCTATAAAAGGCTGTAGCTGCGGGTAAGATAGCAGACAGCCTTTTTTGTCGTTAAAGAAGGTACGACTCCATGAGATTGACGGCGAGAGTGCGCTTTCGATCCTTAGCTTAGGATGTGATAAATTGCCCACCGTTCACGTGCATCGTTTCCCCGGTGACGAATCTTGAATCGTCGCTAGCTAGGTAAACATAGGCGGGAGCAAGCTCAAAAGGCTGACCCGCACGCTTCATAGGGGTATCCGTACCGAAGGTAGATACTTCGTCCGCCGGGTAGCTGGATACAGTCAATGGTGTCCAAATCGGACCTGGTGCAACCGAATTGACCCTTATATTTTGATCGACCAACGACATAGACAGTGAGCGGGTAAATGTAACGATAGCCCCTTTTGTAGAAGAATAATCGATCAGCTCCTTATTGCCTCTGTATGCTGTTATAGAAGCCGTATTAATTATCGAGCTGCCTGACTTTAAATGAGGTAACGCTGCCTGAGTCATATAAAAATAAGAGAATATATTGGTGCTGAATGTATTGATCAACTGCTCTTCGGTAATGTCGAGCAAGCTCTGTTGAGGGAACTGGACGCCGATATTGTTGACAAGAATATCTAGTTTGCCAAAGGCTTGAAGCGTTTGTTCTACGATGAGAGCACTATGGGCTTTATAACGAAGATCAGCTTGTATCGCAAGGCAGCGCCCGCCTAATTCCTCGATTCGCTTCTTGGTTTCTTCGGCATCCGGTACTTCATATAAATATACTATGACAACATTGGCTCCTTCTTTGGCAAAAGCAACGGCTGCCGCGCGACCTATACCACTGTCGCCCCCGGTTATAATAGCCACTTTATTTCTTAGTTTGCCGCTTCCGGTGTATGAGGGATTTTCGAAGATAGGGCGAGGGTTCATTAAGTATTCAAGCCCAGGCTGTTGATCCTGATGCTGTGGCGGGAAAGCAATGGGCTGCTCTTTACAGACCGTTTCTTTGCTGTAGTAAGGATAAACAGGGTATAGGTTCATGGGGACCTCCAAACATTCTAGGTATTTGCTCGGAGTTATTGTATTCGATTCACAAAGCTTAGGTTACTGGGCTTAGATTATTTTGTGAGAACGAGCCGACTTCACTTGTGAAGGTTGTTTTTTTTTGTGTGTTCACAAATTGTCCACATTCAAAACCTAAACAATAACCAGGTTAAAGTCGAAATAGTTAAAGTGTCTTAAAGTAAATTAAAACCATTAATGTTAAAAAATACACATTATTTGATGGTGAGGACAAGGATTTTAACAGCATAACGCAGCCTATGCTCTCTGTGATATGGGGATTAAGGCACAAATTGATGAAGGAAAGGAGTAGGCTATTGGACCTGGTCGTACACGGACGACAGGGATGATGAAGTAAGACAATTTGCATGCAAAAAAAGAGAGAGTAGTTAAACCGAATGTGGAGGATCAGAAAAAGATGAAAAAACGCTTGTTAGGAATGACTCTTGCTTTAACATTATTGTGGAGTACTGCCGTCTCGGCAGCGGAAAGCAAGTACAATTGGATCGATGGCGGAAAAAAAGTAGATTTGAAACAGATAGCAACGTTGGATTTAGACTCATCCTTTGTTTTTCTGGATGCAGCTAATACAATGAAAATGAGTAAAGAGAACCACGACTCACCGTCAGGTAAGGAAATTGGGAGTATATATCCGAAGGATGAGAATCAGAGTTGGGCTGTCATTTTTGAGTACGAGGAATCCGGCCACATTAAAGATGATGAGAAGCAAAAAATCGATGCCAAGGCTATTCTGAAGAGCTATAAGAAGGGGACAGAGGAAGCTAACAAGGACAAGCAGCCGGGAGAACGATTGTATGTCACCGGTTGGGATGTGGAACCTTTTTATGATGAGAAGACCCACAATTTGACTTGGTCTATGCTGGCGGAGGATGACAACAAAGAGCAGCTATTGAACTATAACGTCCGACTCCTGACTAGAAAAGGCTATGTTTCGGCTATTTTGGTTTCCGATCCGAAGCACCGCGAGGCAGATAAAAAAGTGCTGACTGAGCAAATTTTGACGAAGCTGGAGATAAAAGCGGGAGAGCGCTATGAGGAATTCGATGCTTCTAAAGACAAGGTATCGGAATATGGACTGAGTGCGCTTATCTTGGGTGGAGCCGGGCTGGCTGTTGCGAAGAAGGTAGGCTTACTTGCCACAATAGCGTTGTTCGGTAAAAAGTTTTTTATCGTGATCATTGCGGCGTTCGGTGCCATTATAGGCCTTGTTAAGAAATTGTTCGGAAGAAGGAAACCAGAACCAGTTCAAACTCATCCTTCAGAACAACAAGAAAATACGCCGACAATATAGAGAAGTTAATTTTCTTCATGCTAGAGAGGGGGAGTTGAAATGAATCACGTCTTTGCGAGGTTTATAAATAAATATGTGTTGGGCTATGCATTTCAACCTGCTCGAAGAAATCGACGTGGCGAAATGGTGCTTGTCAAAGGAAAGCTGATCAATTGGGGTGTCTACATAGGTTTTCTTATGGCGCTAAGTGCTTTTACATTATTTTACTTGAACGACGAAGATTCTGAAGAATGGATATATAATCTCATCTATATGGGAGCAGTAGCTCTGTTTCTTGGTGCGTGCTCTTTCATACTAGCTTGTTCACGGACAGTGGTTAACGAGCTGTCGGTAACGAGATATACATGGCTTGGGAAAAAAACGATGGATTTTGCAGATATTCATATGGTGTCTTTCACCCGATTTTTCGGAGGCTGTTTTGTTCTAAAGAGTGGAAAAAAAACAGTGTGGGTGCCGTTGGAAAATGTGGGTAGCGCTGAATTCGTTGAGCTTCTTTGTGAAAAGCTGGGTAAAGAGCGCTGCACTCCCGCTGTAGAAGCCATCAGCAAAAGAAGAAGAGAATTAGCTCAGTTGTTTCAGCATTAAAACATTTAGTATACATTTGACCGATTCCTAATTGGGGGTCGGTCTTTTTTATTAAAAGGCATTCAGATCATAAACTACGACATGCGAACTTAAAAAATCATATAGCAGGGAAGATGAGGCCTTTGTATAGTAAAAGAGGCATTACAGATGATGGAAATGGGGGAGAAAAAGAGATGAAATAGCTCCATGGCTCGAGTGAATCAGAAGTCGCTGGCTTATGTAGACCCAAAAACGAATAAAGCAGCTGTTGCTACGGAAGATTTCAAAAAGATTTTATCGGATTCCAGGCGCAGAATTCCCTAAGGATGTGAACACGGCGCTCCGCAAAGCTGCCGAGCTTGCCAACGCAGATATTGAAGCAGCTGTGAAGGCTCCTTCAGGCAAATAGGAGAATGACGGTAATGCTGTTAGGCAAATGAATCAACCTCGAAACCAAGGCTTCACTTTGTGGGGCTATTTGGGCTGCTTCAAGCTGAACGCGGATGATCTTATTTTTGTGCAAATGTGCATCAGCATTGGACATTCTTCCTGACCATCCCGTGACTTATAATAGAGCCACAAGCAATGGATAGACAGTTTAAAGTCAAGGAGGAAACAGGATGATACCTAAGTTTCACGATGCACGTGATGTGTTTTTTGAAAGGCGGTTCGGGCTTTTCATCCATTGGGGATTGTATGCTATACCCGCCTGGCACGAGCAAATCTTGTGGCGCGGTAAGATGAAGCGTAAGGAATACGAGCAGCTTATTCATCAATTTAATCCGACGAAGTTTGATCCGGATGCTTGGCTTGATCTGGTTGAAGAAGCGGGAATGCAGTATGTCTGTTTTACGACGAAGCATCATGACGGCTTTTGCATGTGGGATACGGCGCACACGGAATATAACATTATGAATACCCCATATGGTAAAGATATTTTAGGTATGCTGGCTGAAGCCTGCCATCGGCGAAATGTGCCGCTGAGCTTGTACTATTCATGTCCCGATTGGCACCATCCCAATTATCCGAATCAAGGGCGTCATCACGAAATGTTTGGTCCCCGAAGCGGGGACGATCCGGATATTGAGAAGTATTACGATTTTGTCAAAAAGCAGCTGGAAGAGCTGCTTACGAAATACGGCAGCATCTATCAGCTGTTCTGGGACGTCAATGTAGCGGAGTACTATGATCCGAGCATTAATGAATGGATTCGTACCCTGCAGCCTGGCATTCTCATCAACGACCGGGGTCCTGGAAAAGGGGACTACAACACACCTGAGAGGCATGTCCCCGAGGGAGGATCGTTCAGCAAGCCGACGGAAGCGTGTCAATCACTGGGACGTGAAAGCTGGGGCTTCCGCGAGGATGAAGATTATTATTCACACAAATTTATTATGCAGAGTGTAGATAAAATATTGGCTATGGGCGGCAACTATTTATTGAATGTAGGGCCTAAGTCTGACGGGGCGATCACGGAAGAGAATGTGGAGGCGCTTCGCAAGATCGGTACATGGTACAAGTCAGTGCAAGAGGCGTTCATTGGGACTGTTCCTGCGTCGGATATGGGCGGTCATGATGAAATCGTGATGGCTGGTTCACAGCGCAAGGTCGAACGTGATCATGTGCTGCTGACGCGAAAAGGCAACACGATCTACGTGCATCTGTATCGGGATACCCAGAGCACTTCTGTAGTGCTCAAGCCACTCGATATTCTGCCTATCAGAGCGGTACTGCTGAATAACGGCCAAGAGCTCCCTTGCAGTGTTGATCTTCTTCCATGGTATTGGAGAGAACGGCCATATCTACGGATTCGCCAATTGCCTGTCAACGAGCTGACAGATACCGTAATGGTCATTAAGCTGGAGTTTGATGAAGAGGTGTGTGACTAGGGAGATCATCATAAGAAAAACCAGCATGTCCTTACCGGAATGCTGGTTTATTGTATGTCGAACTAGCCATGCATAGCAGCCTGACGCTTGCAATGATCCTCAATAACCAGGCAGGCCATTGCCTCAATGACAGGTACAATTCGAGGGCAGATGCAAGGATCATGCCTTCCTTCGGTAACGATAGTCTGTTCTGCTCCATTGATACCGATTGTCTGTTGAGGAACGGAGATCGAGGAGGTCGGTTTGATGGCTACACGGAACACGATCTCATCTCCTGTGCTGATGCCTCCAATGATGCCTCCAGAGTGATTGCTCATGAAGCCGGAGGCGTTCATCGCATCGTTGTGCTCGCTTCCGAGCATCGCTGCAGCGGCGAAGCCTGCGCCGAATTCGATCCCTTTGACTGCACCGATGGAAAGCATTCCTTTGGCAATATCCGCATCGAGCTTATCGAATACGGGTTCTCCAATGCCAGGCAATACCCCTCTAATTCTGCATTCCACAATACCTCCGCAGCTGTCTCCGACGGCAGCCAACGCCTCAATTTTCTCGATCATCCTTACTGCTGCGTCCGGATCGGCGGCTCTAACTGAATTGCGTTCGATTTCACTTTCGATCAATTTGTTGCTTGTAATCCCGCCAATTTCTTTGGTGTAAGCAACAATAGAGATGCCTCGTTTCTCCAGAAGCTTGCGAGCTACGGCTCCCGCAGCCACCCTTCCCGCTGTTTCTCTGCCTGAGGCTCTTCCGCTGCCGCGATGATCTCTGATCCCATACTTTTGTAAATACGTGTAATCAGCATGTCCGGGACGGAATGCCAGCTTGATATCGTCATAAGCTGACGGTCTCATGTCTTTATTATATAAAATGATGAACAATGGTGTACCCGTCGTTTTGCCATCAAACATCCCAGACAAAATGTGAACTTGATCGTACTCACGTCGAGGAGATGTAACGGATGATTGTCCAGGCTTTCTGCGATCCATCTGAATTTGAATATAAGCTTCGTCAATCTCCACACCGGGCGTCACGCCATCAATGATGACTCCAACCGCTTCTCCGTGAGATTCTCCGAATGTAGTTATTTTGAATATATCGCCAAAAGAATTTCCTGCCATATGTCGTAGCTCCTTTAATTGAACGGTTTTGAATAGTTAATAGGATTATTATAAAGCGGAAAATGAAATAGATGAAATAGCAATAATCAAGTAATGATATAGAACGGATTAATATCATTTTAATCATTACTAGAGTTGGATAGTAGAGTAATACGAAAACGTTGCTGCCCGAAACTTTTTAACGCAGCTGAGTTTGTGCTAGAAAGGGAGCATCTCATGAAGAATGGTTCTGAAAGGGCTAAATAAAGGCGCTTTTGGATGTTAATACATTGTCATAAGGTGAACGAAACTATGTTTTATATAGAAAAATTAACGAAAAAATAGAAGATTAATGTAACATTTTACAGTATAATGGTAAATGTTTACTCGTTTTTATGCGAAACTATGGAGGTAGATCGGAACGAATGATTCGGCGAGAGATTTCGAAATTACTAGTGAGCGTATTGCTGCTCACCCAACTGTTTGCAGCCGTAGATGTAACGGATTCGTGGGGGAACCGTACGTATGCTGCAGAATCGGGCAGCATTGAAACGCCCGCCTCGGCAGAGGCAGAGTCAACTGTAAAACCAACAGCCGGATTTCAAGACATTAATGAGTCCTACGCAAAGAAAGAAATTAAAGCGCTGACAGACGCTGGAATCTTATCCGGATATTCCGACGACAGATTTGCTCCGGAGCAGCCGATGACCCGTGCGGAATTGGCAAAAATTATTGTAATGTCACTAGGCTTAAAAGAAAATGCTGATAAGGCTTCGGCATTCACGGATGTGGACCCGGATAGCTGGTACCGTGGCTTTGTGGGGTCGCTCATTCAATCGGGAATTACGCAAGGAACTTCCGATACTACCTTTTCACCTGAAGAGCGCGTAACCAGGGAGCAGCTTGTCGTATTTTTCATACGGGCGATGGGCTTGCAAACGGTTGCGGATAAATTATCGGCAGAATTGCCGTTTACAGACCGGAATGCGATCTCCGCATGGGCGCGCAGCAGTGTGCTGCTAGCCTCCAAGATTAGCTTTGTTCAAGGCATGGATAACGGAGATGGCGGTATACGCTTTGAACCGGGAACTCCGGCGCAGAGACAAGCACTGGCCCGACTAGCCTATGAGTTTCATAAGAATCGCCAGCAATACATAGAGGCAGCGCAAAAGCTGACTACAACCGAGCCAAAGAAAGAAGAAGTCGTGCAGGAAGAAGCACCAGCTACCTGTTGTTTCGGTGGAGGCGGTGGTGGCGGAGGGGGCAAAGGCAACAGCGGAGGAAGCACTTCGACGCCATCGCTCGATATTCCAGGCATCATTAATGGGAACGCAAGCATTTCATCCAGCGGGACCTATGGACCAAAGGATGGGGTAGGCACTGCGAATGTCACAGGAACATTAGTTATTGATCCTGGACCTAACGCCGAAGTTGTGATCCAAAATGTGACGGCAGCCACCCTTGAGGTGCGCTCAGGATCGTCCAATACGATCAAGCTGCGCAATGTTCATGGAGAACTGCTTATCATAAAAGCGAACCAGTCCCAAAGCGTTCGAGTAATGACGCAGGAAGGCACAGAGATTAAGAGAACCGAAATCCGTTCCAAAGCCATAGTTGAGCAAGAGGCAGGAAGCTTCGGTGCCGTGATGGTGACAACAGACGCGGCCAACCAAAACGTAGAGCTTCGCGGAATCTATAACGAAGTGACTACTGCTGCCGAAGGTGCTTCTATTACATTTGCTCCAACTGCCGGCGGCAAGGAATCTAACGTGAAGTCGCTCTCTATGCAAGCCGGAGGAAAGCTGGTCGTACAGCCTAAGGCTGCTATAGAGGCATTATCGGTATCTAAAACTGGCTCTTCCATTGAATTGGACGGATTGGGCAAAATAACAAGTATTACTTTCAATGCAGAAGCTCAGAACGTAAAACTAAATGTTCTTTCTGAGTTGGTTATTGAAAAGCTGGTATTAGAAAATGTGAAGATAGCGTTGAAGGGGAATGTCAAAGCCTTTTCGAATATGATTTTAGAGCTGAAAGGCGACAATGCTTTCCTGGACGCTGACCCTGCAATCGTTACAGCTTTGAAGAACAAGCTCATTGATGTTGTTCAAAAGGCAATCGATAGCATTGGAGAAGTAAAACAGTATTCTGCTGAATTGGAAGAGAAGATAGCAACTGTGGACAGCACGCTTAAAACAGCATTTAAGCTCGGTGCTAAAGAGTCGGAAATAGCTAATCTGTCGAAGTTCCGGACAGCTCAAGCGGCATTAACGGATCTTGCTTTGGCAAAGGCATCCGAGCTGCTTCAAATCGAATTCAAGCAGGGCGATCAGCTGGATCGCGTGACACAGAACATTACCCTGCCGAAGAATGGCTTTGCATCTACAACGGTAAGCTGGGATACCAATGACTCAGCTCACGTAACCAAAGAAGGTGTAGTTACACGTCCTTCCGCAGGATCTGCGGATGTTGTCGTCAAACTGACAGCTGTTATCTCTCGTAATAACAAGACAGTAGCTAAAAGTTTCACGATTACCATTAAAGCCTTACCGGCTTCGGGTACAGAGCCGACAAACGTACCGACGGTGTCAACTTCTGTTTATACTGATACGGCATGGATCATGGTATGGACGGAAGATAATGCGAACTTGACATTAACAGATGAACGAGCCCAGCTTATTGGAAAGACAATGGCAAACTCCTACGGGTATGCCATCATACCACTTCGCCGAGAGTTAGCAGCTAACGAGCAACTTCAGCTGGTTGCTCAAGGAAGCGGAAAGCTGGCAAGTACTCCTGTGAATATTGCGGTTAAAGCTGCAGCCGCGCCATCATTGATTACGGCGATGCCAGTGATTGTTGATAATATTTACGAAGATACCTCAAGTATTACATTGGAGATATTTGAACCATCTGTAGTTGTGTTGCAAGATGAAAAAGGCTTAGTATTGGATGCGGCATTTGTTGAGGGTAATATGCCTGGCCGTCGTACGTATGAACAGTTCGATCTAGATACAAAGCTTGTATCAGGCCAGAGATTAACTTTGTCAGCTAGAGGTAACGGTAAGAAATATAGTGGAACCATTCAACGAACGGTCAAGGAAGTTAATGGTAAAACTGCTCCTCCAGTACCCTTAGAGAGTTTATATGAACCAAATTCTATATTGCAAATTAAAACAGAACGAGATGCTGAAGTATTTTTTATGGACGAAACCATCATTTTAAGATCATCGGGAGTCATTTACACTGATGATACATCGTCCGTCATTGAGTATAATATTGAATCTTTAATTGCTGGGAAGAAGATTAATATCAAAGCCAAGTCGCCCGGGAAAGCAGAGAGTGATGAGGTTGAACTGACTGTTCTTCAGCAGCCTACTGTTAAATCTAAAGCACCGATTGTATACAAAGAGTCACCAAATGGTGTTATTGGCGGAGTTATTACTGAAAAGGCGGCAACAATTTATATAAGAGACAGTAAAAATAAATTGGTTTATGAACGCTCGCCAGATTCAATTTTATGGTACGATGATCCCTACCAATTCAAATATGAATACAGTAATTATGATCCGTCTGCTGATGTTGAAATTTATACAGTGACAGCAAAGGAGTTTGGAAAAGCAGAAAGTGAGTCTATCAAAGTCAATGTACACAAGAAAAGTAATGTTGTCGGTGGTGGAGGCAGCGGAAATAGCGGAGGTAGTGGAGGAATACCAGCGGAAAATGAATCAAAGAAGCCTGAGCTCATTTCGGCTAAGCTCTACCCAGATGGAGGGACTATAGAAGTAGTATCCACTGTGGTGGATAGAACTCTTTATTTAAAAACTGGTTGGGGAGAGTTAATTGCAACGGCAAAAGTGGACGCTGGACAAACCAAGGTTCAGTTTAGCTATCCCGGATGGAGTTCTATTCTTTATCCAGGTGTTGTAGTTTATATTACGTCCGAGGAGACAAATAAATCGATTAGTCCTGCAGTGGGAGTGGAGATAAGATCAAACAAACCTCCTGAAGCACCGTTACAGAGCGTTTCGATAAGTTTTAATGGATTTGATCTATTTATTTCGGGTAGGACCACAATAGGATCTACATTAAGTATTAAGAGAGCATCTGATGGCAAAACCTTATTTGGACCTGTGTTAGCGTATAGCTCTGATTTTTACTATTGGCTTTCTAAAGCATCTATTGTGGAGCTGCGGGCGGGGGATTTATTGGAGGTAAGCGCAAAAAACACATATGGGATCGAAAAAGCCATGTATGTAGCAGTTCCAGATATCGCAAAGACAACAAATGTTGAATTAAAAGCAAATGTGTTTAACAATGGTTTGTTTATCGAGGGACAATCTAAGGGTATCCCAATGGACATGGTAATTGTGGATGATCAAGGACACATTTGGGACCAATCCTCTTACAATGACAAAATTCAATTACATTTAGGAAAAACTCGAAATTTGGCTAAGCAAATAGCCATATATGTGCAAGAAAGCGATAAGCTATTCAGTGATCCCATTTATGCAAAAGTAGATTCTGTTCAGGACCAAAGAGCACTTCTTGGTATAGAGGAGCAAGTAAATGAACCATTCAAGGGTATTAAAGGTTTTTCAATTCCATATTCTACGATAGTGGTTAGGAATATGACTGGAGCTATTGTAGCTCAATATAACCTTGAGGAAAATAGAGATTTTAACATTACTGAATTTGATCGTCCTCTTGTAGTTGGTGAGGAGCTTTATATCACTACGAATCATTACGGTATGAAGGAAAGTACCCCTATTTCCGTAACCGTTCGGGAGAAGGAAATAACCGAAAAGCCAACGGTTAATAGTAGCGTTTATGACGAAAGTGTAGAAGTTAGTGTGACGACCAGTAAATATAGTAAAATCATTTTGGTAGATTATCAGGATTATTTGGTTGGTACATCTTATTCCAGTACATGGCGTGATGAAACTTATGTACCTGTTAGTGGAAAGATGACGGAAAATACAAAATTAAAGGTTTATGCAATGGCTCCTAATCAGCTACTAAGCCTTGCCAATAATGTACCAATCCTATCGGCACCAAAGACAAATAAACCTACTGTCCAAAGTGCTGTATATGATGTTGATAATTCTTTTAGGCTCTCAGTTGCAGCAGAGTATGATTCTGATCTTACACTAAAAAAAGAAGATGGAACTAAAGTAGGAACAGGACATGTCTATACTAGTAATTCTGGATACATTGACTTCTACAGCAATATTACACTCATTGCGGGAGAAACACTGCTGCTTACGGCAAAATTAAAAGGTATGAAAGAAAGCGATCCGTGGAAAATTATTGTTCAAGCTAGGCCTTTCACAAAAACACCAACAGTAAATGATGTTGTATATTCCGAGTCATATGTAATTACAGGCTCCACTGAACCGGCAGCAGATGTCTACTTAAAGAACGAGACAGGAAGCATAGTAGGAAGTACACATTCTTCATCCTATGATGGAACCTTTACTATGTATCTGTATCTGTATAGTCCTTTCGGTGTGGGAGAAACGTTGAATCTAAGTGCTAAGGTTATTAATAAAAAGGAAAGCTTACCGCTTCCAATTGTTGTTCAACAGTCACCTAAAACATTGCAACCCACTGTCACCAATACAGTCTACACTATGTCAAATTTCATTCTGGGACGTAGTGAGCCTTCAGCAGAAGTCGTTGTAAAAACAGCCAGTGGGCAGCTTTATGGATATTCAAATACTGCAGATTCAAAAGGCGACTATAGTATTTATAAGTTCATTTCGCTTAACCTGAACCCTAGTGATACGTTATTTGTAACAGCTAAGGTCAGGGGGAAAAGTGTAAGTGATCCGACAAAGATAATGCTTCTGGCTTCTCCTAAAACAAGCAAACCCATTGTAACGGGAGCTGTCTATGAAAATGGTTTTATTGTTTCGGGTACGGCCGAAAATGATTCTGAAATAAGTGTCAAGCAAATGGATGGTACTTTGATAAACAAGTTTAACACGAGTTATTATAATTCATCGTTCTTTGCAAAATATATTGCTAGTTTTTCTTTAGGGAGCCAAGTGCAAATAACAGCTAAGGCGTATGAAAAAGCGGAAAGTGATCCAGTTCTCGTTACAGTTCAGTCCGTCTCAGGTAAGACACCTACTCCAACGGTAACTGGTAGCGTGTATCAGGGTTACAGTAACGTATATGTTCAAACAGAACCCTACGCCAAAGTAACGACAAGATCATCAAGCAGTTTTGTTGAGGATAATACATATGACTATAGTGGATTATTCCCTAGCATCTGGCGCTTCCCAAATCGTCAAATCGGCGAAGAACTAACTATTACAGCAGAGGCAATAGGCAGAAAAGAAAGTGATCCAGTCCGGATTATCGTAAAATCAAATCCTTAAAATCTTAAAATAAAAAGATCGCTAACCCTTTTGCGGGTAAGCGATCTTTTTTATCCTTATTACGTCAGCATTATAAGTACCACCCAACCACCTTACCTACAACCCCTTCTCCACCGCAACCAACACCCCAAGCAGCACAAGCCCGGCCCCTACAAGTATCCAGTCCTCCTTAGCAAACTTGATAGGTTCTTTGATAGAACCTCCCAGCCTCCGCATCTTATACCCCCTAGCTTCCAAAGCCAGAGACAGATCTTCTGTATGCTTCATCATGGCAAGCAGAAGCGGGATCATAAATACCGGAACATCGCGCATGCGGAGTGTTCCTTGTTTTGCGGCAGATTTTCCACGAGCTTTTACAATCAACGACATCCGTTCTATCTCCTTAGCTATGAGCGGGATGAACCGCAGCAGCAAGGAAGCGGAGAAGGTAAACACAGAAACAGGAATCCGAAACCGTTCCAGAAAAGAGAGTCCTTGCTCTAAACCATGCTGCATCATGGATGGAGTGGTGCTGGAGGCAAAGGCGACTCCAGTCATCAACACAAGGAAAAAGACAACCAATTGGCGGATCGTACCGGAAGCGGCAGCAAACGAGAAAGAAATGCTCTGCCATTGCCACCACGCATCAGCAACAGAAATCTGTAAGCCAGAGATAATACCAGAGATTAGAATAAAGAGGGCAAATGCTTTTCCGGCTTTATATAAACTTTGCAGGGAAACACGAGCAACCTTCACGATACCCAGCGCCAGAAGAAGTGAAGCTAGGACGCCTATCCAATGGCTTTGAATAAGCATTCCCGTAGACACAGCTACATAGAAAACCCATTTTGCGATCGGATGAAGCTTATGGACTCCCTGAACTTCTGATGTTTGGGTTTCGACCGTTGGAGTTAGCTTTTTTTGAAAGTTGTCCGAACGATCGTCGACCCCATCAACAAGCAAGGCTGGCTCGTTAATGACATGCCCTACTGCAGCTTCAGCGTACGGCTTGCTCAAGCTTTGTAAAATGGCATCAGCGGTTTCCTCTGCGGTGAATGGTCTTTCCTCACTGATATTTATTCCTACCGCTCTTAATCTCATGGCAATTTGCATTGAAGTGGGTAATCCTACATGAGCCCGAATTAGCAGAGCAGGGTCCGCATATAGCTCCTTCGGTTCCAAAACCGCATCAACGGCCCCGCGGCGTATAATGATCACTTGATCGGCTATGGGGAGAAACGTATCGAGGTCATGACTAACGACAATGACCCCTCCGTCACTTTTATCCCTTTGATTTCGAATCGCATCCAACATTGGGCCAATACTTTGAGGATCGATACCTGCAGTCGGCTCATCAAGCAGCAGCCATGCCGGCTTGACAGCCAACGTTGTTGCCAATGCGGCTTTCCTTTTCCATCCATCCGACAGAGTAAAGACAGATTCACTCAGAATCGATTCGGGCAGATCTAATTGCTTTAAGACAACAAGGATTCTGTGCTTCTCATCCTCTTTCGTAAGTCGTAAATGCCGCAGCGAATAAGAGAATTCTTTCATCACACTATCTGCAAATAGCTGCCGCTCAGGGTATTGAAATACAAGTCCTGTCTGAAGAAGTGCGTTACGGTTCAATTTGTTTCCAACCCATAACGGGTTGTCATCATACGTTATGGAACCCGATTCCAAAGGAAGCAATCCCGCTAATGCATTCAGCAGCGTCGTTTTTCCCGACCCCGTTTGCCCGACAATGAGTGTAACGGTTCCTTTACGGAATTGGTGGTTGAAATGAGAGAGTATCGGTTTCCGATCCAACTTAGGCGATAATATTGTAGCATCTACGAGTTGTATTGACATAGTTCCTCCACAGCATCGCTCAGTTCTTCTGGAGAAAGCGGCTTGGACTTTAGCACGCAGCCTTGTCTCATCAACCGCTGAGCCACTTGAACAACATAAGGCATTGTAAAGCCAAGACGCTCACAAGGGCTCACTTCACTTTCCGAGAAGCTCTTGTCCGAGTCATCGATCGCTCTCCCATAAAAAAAATCCCTGCTGGACCCATCAAAAGCGACTCGCCCCTCCTCCAACGCGATAACACGATCCGTTCCTGTCAGTTCGTCAAGCAGCTGAGTAATCCATATTATGGTGCTGCCGTCGGCATGAAGCTGATGCGCAAGATCGAGGATGGTCTTCCTGGACATTGGATCAAGCATAGATGTCGTTTCGTCAAAAATATAAACGGAGGGACTCACAGCCAGACACCCGGCTATGGCGAGCAGCTGCTTTTGTCCTCCGGATAAGGAAGAGGCTGGAGTATGCGCAAGAGAAGTAAGCCCAACCTTACTCAACGCCTTCATAGCTAGTTGCTCCAATGCTGGTTCGATCACTCCATAGTTTACTAGACCAAAGCATACATCTTCATATACGGTTTCTCCGATGATGGAAGTATCCGGATTTTGAAAAACGAGCTGAACCGCAGGATTTCCATGATAGGAAGTAGTTAAGCTGCCCTCAGAAACCGGATGAAGTCCTGCCAGTACTTTGGCTAACGTGCTTTTCCCGCTGCCGTTTGTCCCGACAAAGGTCACCCATTCCCTGGAATGAATCTCGATATGTATGTCATGAAGGACAGTCTTCACTGTATCTTGAAAAGGAATGGCGCAGGATACATGATGAAGCGAAAAGATCACCGGTGTGTTCATATTAAATAACTCTTTTCTAACCGAAAGGTTTGTGCTAGAATTCAATTGTCAACTTGGTTCGTCATACATAGGTTAACAAATAAAAGGAGCGGTTGCAATGAAAAATGTTATAACCACAAGAGGGATGGCTTTCAGCGCCCTATTCGGCGCGTTATTGGTCGTATCGAGTTACTTGAATATTCACTTGGGCTTTACCCCGATTCCTATTTCGTTGGAAAATCTGGTCGTTATGCTGACGGGAGCTATTCTCGGCCCGCTATATGGATTTATTAGCGTAGCGCTCGTTGTCATTCTCACTTTGCTTGGGATTCCTTTGCTGCACGGGAGTGGGGGCTTCGCCTTGCTGCTTGGACCGACAGGAGGATTTATTTGGGCTTATCCATTTGCCGCACTATTGATCGGGTTGCTGGTTAAACGAGTTAAAGGACGCGGTCCGCTGACATTTGTTTTTACCTTTCTGATCTTGGAGCTGATCGGCTCGCTGTTTCTTTACCTGCCTGGGGTTCCGTGGCTGGCTCATAAAGCAGGTGTATCTTTGCAAAAAGCAATGGTTATGGGCTGCTATCCTTATTTGCCTGGAGATGCGGTGAAAGCTGCCTTAGCGGCAATTATTCTTGTTCCCATACGGCAGGTTTTTCCTACATCTAGAATCGTTGGTACGAAACAAGGAATGACTTCAGCAAAATAATAAAACGGCGCTTCGCAATATGCGGGGCGCCGTTTTATTTAAAAAGTTTCGGGGCTCCCTGCAAAGTACCTGAATCGTCTTCGAGGCCAAGGCACCACTTTGTGTTTTTTTATTTCAATACTTAGACCGTAATCAACTGTACGCCTGAATCTCTGAATAGCTTCATTTGAGATTCGGAAGCTTCAGAGCCGGTAATGAAGGTGTGCACGCTGTTTATTGGCGCTACTGTGTGCAAAGAAACCTTGCCTATTTTCGTATCGTCGGCTACAACAATGATTTCTTGGGCTGATTTAATCATACCTTGCTTAGTCGGGACTAGTTGAGCTTCAGGATGGGTCAAGCCATGGACAGGGTGAATGGCAGGAGTACCAATAAACGCCTTTTGCACATGGAGGCTCTGTAACAGTGCATCGGTATACATTCCGTTAAGCATAAAGCTGGAATGATAAAGCGTTCCCCCAGTCACAATGACATTAATGCCCGGCGAATCACGCAGCTCGGCAGCTACATTGATATCGTTGGTAACGACAGTAATGTTCGTTCGATTGATCAAATGGCGAGCAATGTGAATTGTGGTCGTACCGGAATCAATAATAACGTGATCCCCATCTTCAATTAAGGAAGCCGCTTTTTTCCCGATGCGGGCCTTCTGATCCACTTGATCGCTGACGCGTTCTGAGAAAGAAGGCTCTATATTGGCGCCCTTATCGACGATAACTCCACCGTGGGTCCTCTTCAGAAGCCCTTCCTGCTCTATTTCCGCCAAATCACGCCGTATGGTGGCCTCGTGCACCTGGAATTCTTTGGCCAAATCCGTTACCGTAGCCACATGCTGATGTTTCACAAGCTCGATGATGCGCAACTTACGCTCAGCTGCTAACAAGAATAACACCTCCAATATCGTAATCCGTTTCGCGAAAATGTTCATTTATATCATTATACATTTTTTTAGATTGTTTGCATGATTTTAGATTATGAAGAAAAATGGCTTGTGTCAAGAAAATCTTAACATTTTTTGCATTGACATAAAAATATCCGTTTAAGTAAAATGAATACAAATAAACATAAATAAACGTATTTTTGTTTGTAAATGAACATTGTGTAAAGGAGGGAATACCAACTTAAGCATTGGCAAAAGCATCAGGGGCGAGACATCCAAGTGCGGTATTAACGAAATACAGTGAACAAGAGCAATACACTATTTTCGTGGGGGCGCTGATATGGGGAATAATAGATCCGTTTCTTTGATTGCTTTAACAGCAATAGCAGGGGGAGTACTGCTTGCAGGATGCAGCACCACAAGGGATGTCAAGCCAAGCGCCGATCCGGCAAAGCCTGTCGTTGAAGAGCTGTACAACAATGAACCGGTTACACTGAGGTTTTACTCGCATAATGCGGGAATCCTTAGTGATGCCGATCTGGAAGAGCTTGTAGGTAAACCAGTCCGAGCCAAATATCCGAACATTACGGTAGAACTGATCAAAGGAACGAATTTGGATAAAATGCTAGCTGCGGGTGAAGTACCGGACATTATTGCGACGAGCAATTATTATTTGCATGATGTTCTTCAAATGGGGCTCGGCAGCGACTTGAACGAATTTGTGAAAAGCCAGCGGATCGATATGAATCGATTTGAACCTGAAGCTGTCAATGTGATGAAGGGCTTCGGCAAAAAGGGCGAGCTCTATGGCATCCCCTATGCCATGAACTACGGTGTTCTGGCGTATAACAAAGATATTTTTGATAAATATGGTGTTCCTTATCCCAAGGACGGGATGACCTGGAACCAAATTATAGATCTAGCCCGCAAGGTAACCCGTGTAGATCAAGGTAACCAGTACATAGGGCTGGATATGGGAGACCCCCAAACCTTAACCCGCGCTTATTCACTCCCTGTTGTAGACGAGAAACAAGAGAAGGCTGCACTAACATCGGATGGCTATAAAAAAGTGTTTGGCTTATACCAGCAGCTATACGAAATCCCGGGTATCGTTGATTCAAAGAAAAAGTATACGTACGGCATCGATGCATTTCTGAAGGAGCAGAAGGTAGCTATGTTTCCTTACTGGATTTCGGCTTTGACCGCTCGTTTGCCGCAGTTGAAGGAACCGGGCAAGGATTTCAATTGGGATGTCGTCTCATTCCCCTCTATAGATGACCGCCCCGGTCTAGGAAGAGAAATCGATTTTCATCTCGCCATGGTTCCACCGAACACCCCGCATCAGAAGGCTGCTTACGCGGTTATTCAAAGTATGATCAGTGATGCGGCGCAAACGACAATGAACAAATCGGGTAGCCGCTTGTCCATACTCAAAGATCCGGCCATTCGCAATCAGTTTGCTTCAGATGCTAAGCTGTATGATGGGAAAAACCTGCTGGGTATTTTTGCAGTGAAGCCAGCTCCATTGCCTGAGGCTACAGCTTACGATGTGAAGTCATACGGGTTTTTAAAAGAAGGGATCAAATCGATGGTCAACGACGGCAAAGATATTAACACGGCGTTAAGAGAATCCAATGATAAAGCGGATAAGTATATCCAGGAAATGAAGGCAGCCAAATAACAGAATAGCAAAATAAGGACTGTTCCATAATGGGAGGAGTCCTTTTTTCTATACCTTATGTAGAGGCGGAGGTAAGAGAGTCGATGGAGAAAAAATTTGCAAAACGTGGAAAAAGGTTATTGACAAACCGACGGTCGGTATCTATTATATGAGTATCAATTAACTGATGGTCGGTGATGGAGAGGAAACCAGTGCCCTTTGAATGAAAGAATGGATTGTGTAAGCAGTTAGATAATATTTTAGAGGAGGATACTATTTTATGTCACGTGTGTTTCGCGGAATTATAGTTACGTTGCTCATTAACGGAGCGGTTCCTTATATTTTGTACGTCTGGTTGTCTCATTATATGTCCAGCTTTGCTGCCTTATCCATTGCAACTGTCGTACCCATGGCCGATAATCTCATTCATTTGGCTAGGCATAAGAAGCTGGACGTGTTTGGAGGCATGATGCTATTCACCTTTTTGCTCGGGATCGGTCTTATTTTGTTAGGGGGCGACGAGAGGCTGCTGCTTATTCGAGAATCATTCATAACCGCTGCCGTAGGATTACTATTCTTGATATCCCTTATGTTCAAGAAGCCTTTGATCTATCACCTTGCGATACGTTTTACAGTAAAGGACAATGTGGATGAGAAGTCGACCTTCGCCACTAATTGGGATTATTCGTACTTTCGCTTTGTCGTACGACTGATGACGGCCGTATGGGGTGGCATGCTGCTAGTAGAGGCGGGGATTCGTATCATCCTTGTATATGAATTGACTACAGCTCAATTTTTGGCGGTCTCAAACCTTGTTTTTTACGGCTTCATCGGCATTACGATCTTATGGACCGCGCTGTATCGAAGACGTTCCAAAGCCCGTTTGCTGGAAATCAAATCAAGCAAGACTGTATAATCGTTATGGAGGGTGAGAGATATGCCGAATACAGATCAAGACATGAGTATTGTGCGAGCCGACTATACAGAGCTAGAAGCGGTAACGGAGCTGTATGCTGCAATAACGCGTGATATGCGGGAAAGAAACATCGATCAGTGGGACGAATATTATCCGACTATAGCGGTGTTTCAGAACGATCTTCATAACAAGCAAATGTATGGGATTCAAAAGGAAGGTCAGTGGATCGGTGCAGTGGTGGTGAATGAAGCGCAAGATACGGAGTTCGAGGGTCTGTCTTGGCAGGATCAATCTGGCAAAGCCGTGGTGATACACCGTTTGGCCGTCCATCCGGATTACCAAGGTCAAGGCATCGGCAAAAAGCTGCTCCAGTTTGCAGAAATGGAAGCCGCAGCGCATCCTTACACAAGTATTCGGCTTGATGCTTACTCAGCTAATCTCGCGGCTATTGGGATGTATGAAAAAGCGGGCTATACCAAGGTCGGAGAGGTGCGGTATCCATTTCACAATCATCCATTTTATGTATATGAAAAAATCATTTCCAAGGAGCTTCGCCCTTAATAGGCGAGGCTCTTTTTTCTGCTGACGATGCTTCTGTAAAGCAATCATTAATAATATTAATTGATGTCATGATGCGGTAAAGGAAGATATGGTACAATGTGAGAGCCGGGGAAGGATGCGCTTACATTTGAAAAAAGTCCTAATACAAGTGCATATCTATGACCTGAAGCAGCTTATCAAGTTGGAATCCGATTGAATTGGGGGGATCTCGATTGATGGTGAAAAGCGACGCTGTACGTGCCAAGGGAAGACACCGTCTTTTTGCGCGTCTTCTAATTCCATATCTTGTCTTTCTTATGCTTGCCATGATGATCGGCTGGATGATTTATCAGAAGACGATCGTTTTGATAGAGAAAGAAGCTACGGAGAGTCATATGAACCTGCTAGAGCAGAGTAAGGATGTGTTGGATCGAAGGCTGGAGGAGCTGGCTTCCATTACCCAACAGCTGGCGGCAGATACACGAATCATTCAGTTTCAACCGGTAACCAACCCTTTTAACGGAACGAATACATACCGAATTATGGATATGAATAAAAGCTTGTACGATTACAAGCTGTCCAACAACTTTGTCTTCAATTATTACGTTCTGTTCAAAAACAGCGAGATGGTATTCTCTCCAGGAGCCAGTTACTCTTATGAGCATTTTTTTCAGCGGGTTGCGAATTTCAACCAGATGGATTCCCGAGCTTGGTCAACCCTAATTGCGAATCAATTTCACACCCGGCATATGCTGCCTGCGCAGAGTGTAATGATGGAAGGGCTGCCTTATTCGATGCTGACCTATCTCCAGTCCATCGGCTACCCGGGTAATCCCCAGGGGGTTATCGCTGTAATGATTGATCAGAAGGAAATACAGAAGCTGTTTCAAGGGCTTCATATTTCGGATGGTGGCTGGGCTTATATATTGGATAATGAGGGGAAGATCATCAGCTCCTTGTCTCCTGGAATGGAGTTGGATAAAGTACCTTTTGAAACTAAGCGGCTTATCGGCTCCAAAGGTGTCATAGAACAGGAGCTGGATTCCAAACCCATGATGGTCACTTATACCAAATCCAGCTATAACGGCTGGACTTACTTAGTTGGGCAGCCAACGGCAGTGGTATTAGGTAAGGTTCGATATATCCAAAAAATTATTTTCACTTTCGCTTGCATCTTCCTGATAGCGGGCATATTCGTCGCCTATTTGTTAGCTTATCGTAACAGTCGGCCTCTAAGGAACATTGTGAATATGATCATGGAAAAAACAGATGCACTCTCGCAGCAGCGAGATGCCATTGGCTTTATAGGTGAGACGGTAAGCGGGCTGTTTCAAAACAATCATCGATTGCAATCGGAGATCGAACAGCAGGTTCCCTTGCTTAGAGCCGCCTATTTTCAAAGGCTTCTTAACGGACAATTCGTTTCGTCTCGCGATGCAGATGTGCTGCTGAAGCATGTGGGACTGGACTTGCAAGGCATGTCCTATCTAGTGACCATCGTTCATTTGCGAGGCTTTGATAATGGCTACAGCAGTGACCTGCTTGAGGAGCTCGATATGAAACGGGTATTGGCAAAAGAGATGCTGCGAAGGGCGCTGGATTATGATGGCTTCGTCTATGATATAGCTGATGATCAATTTGCTGTGCTTTTTATTTATAAGGCGGATCAAGTTGACTCTTATAAAGCGCTTGTTGAGCAAAAGCTGAAGGAAACGAGAGCGACAATCAACAACCAGCTCAAGCTGGTGTCTGTCTATGGCATGGGCAGTGTATGTGACAGTCTCACGGGGATATCCAGATCCTATGAACAGGCGCGCGAAGCGTTAAATGCGCAAATATGGAACAACAAGGAAGGCGGGCTCTGGTATGACGAGCTTCCTACCGATAGGAACCATTACTATTTTCCCCAGGATGTCGAGACTCGCCTGATTCATTTGGCTAAAGCAGGGGATCAGACCGAGGTCGAGCATCTGCTGGATGAGCTGTATCGCGAAAACTTCGAACAACGGCATCTTTCGATGTCTGTTATGAAGCTGTTTCTGTTTGAAATGTGGGGCTGCCTGGTCAAGCTGCTGCCGCAGATGGAACTGGATCAACAGACCGTATACAGTCGAATGGCCGTACTGAATGGCAGCAATGATTCGTACGACAGCATGCGCAAAAATTATGAATCGGTTCGAGATACCTTTCAATGGGTTTGTGAAATTGCGAACGAGAATAAGAAAAGCCAAAATGTTGAGCTGATTGAAACGATCATTGCTTTGCTTCAAATCTCTTATATGGACAGTGAGCTGTGTCTAGACAAGGTAGCTGATCAGATTCGGATATCCAAAGTGTATTTATCGCAATTTTTCAAAGAGCAAACCGGAATTAATTTTTCCGATTATTTGGAAAGCTTGCGTATGGAGCAAGCTAAAGTGCTGCTTCAATCGTCGGGTAAGACGGTAAACGAGATTTCAGAGTATGTGGGCTACAGCTCCTCCAATACATTCTGCAGAGCGTTCAAGCGGCTGCATGGGGTAAGTCCTACGGTTTATAAGAAGCTGAATACGCAAAAATACGGCTGAATAAGCCGTTTTCTTTATTTTTGCACAAAAAATAACGAGGTGCACAACCGATATCCTAACTTTTGCATAACATTTTAAGTCTTTCTTCTTACGCTTTTACGGTCATTCCCTTTATGATGAACTCATTCACATGAAAGGAGTTGAACGTATGATGAAAGCGGTTGCGCCGGCGAAGGCGGAAACTAACAGTATTATGAAGACAAGAAGCCAGCCGTTTTCCCGATGGAAGCAGATGAAACGCAGCTGGCAATTGTACGCCTTGCTTATATTGCCGGTTGTCTACGTCCTTGTATTCAAATATTATCCGATGTATGGAGCGCAGATCGCGTTTAAGGATTATATTGCATCCAAGGGAATTACGGGAAGCGAGTGGGTGGGCTTCAAACACTTTATCCGTTTTTTCAATTCGTATGAGTTTGGAAAGCTGATGAAGAACACGTTGATTATCAGCGTATACAGTTTGCTTGCCGGTATCCCGTTTCCAATCATTCTGGCTTTATCCTTAAATTATGTAAAAAACCAGTTTTTCAAAAAAACAGTACAAATGATTACTTACGCGCCGCATTTTATTTCTGTGGTCGTTATGGTAGGGATCATCCTGGAGCTGCTGGAGCCCCGTAAAGGGCTTGTGAATTTGCTGCTGGTCCAATTAGGCTTTGAACCTATTAATTTCATGGCGATTCCAGAATATTTCAGCTCCATCTATGTTTGGTCCGGCATTTGGCAGAACGTTGGTTTTTCCTGCATCATTTATTTAGCTGCCCTTGCTGGAGTAGACCCGGCTCAACATGAAGCGGCTGTAATTGATGGTGCCAACAAATTTCAACGTATGCTCCATATCGATCTTCCAAGTATTATTCCGGTCATGATTATTTTGCTTATCCTGAACACCGGTAATATTCTGGATCTTGGCTTTGAGAAGGTGCTGCTGATGCAAAATTCCTTGAACGCGCGGACCTCCGAAGTTATTGATACGTTCGTGTATAAGGTCGGTCTTGCTTCCCAGGCCATGAATTACTCTTACTCTACGGCTATTAATCTGTTCAAATCGGTTGTTGGTTTGATTCTGCTGGTAACGGTTAATTCCATCGCCAGAAGAACGAAGCAGGAGAGCCTATGGTAGCACCGAAGAGGGGAGGAAGCCGAGATGGAGTACGTCAATATTAAAGAAGGCAGAACAGATCGTTGGTTTAACATCATCAATTATGTCGTCCTTATGTTATTTCTCATCACGGTGCTGTATCCGCTAGTATTTATTGTAAGCGCATCCTTCAGCAGTCCGAATGCGGTGACCTCAGGACGTGTCTGGCTGTGGCCTGTTGAGCCGAGCCTGGAAGGCTATGCTGCGGTGTTCAAGCACAAGCTCATTTGGAGCTCGTTTCGAAATTCCGTATTTTATACGGTTGCTGGGACATTGATTAATGTCGTCTTGACGGTTATGGCTGCCTATCCATTGGCGCGAAGAGATTTGTTCGGTAAAAATGCCTTTATGCTTTTGTTCGTATTTACAACGATTTTTTCCGGAGGACTGATACCAAGCTATATTCTGGTGAAAGACTTAGGCATGCTAAATACGGTATGGGCGATGATTTTGCCTAGTGCCATGAGCGTGTTCAACGTCATTATTGCTCGTACTTATTTTAAGACAACAATACCGGATGAATTGCTGGAAGCTGCCCAATTGGATGGCTGTAACGATTTCAAGTTCGTATGGCGAATCGTAATCCCGTTGTCCGGTCCTATCATTGCCGTCATTATGCTTTATTCAGCCGTCGGCTATTGGAATCAATATTTCAATGCTTTGATTTATTTAAAACAGCCTTCCTTGTATCCGCTTCAGCTCGTGCTAAGGGAAATTCTAGTACAAAATGAGGTTGATGTAAGCATGCTAGCCAGTTTGGAAGATCAGGCGAGCCGTGAAGGCTTGCGATCGTTGCTGAAATATTCGCTCATTGTCGTATCCTCGTTACCACTGCTTGCCGTATATCCGTTTGTGCAGAAGCATTTCGTTAAGGGTGTCATGATCGGTTCTTTAAAAGGATAGAACGAAGAAGTCTATAGTCTATTGGATGGGCAAAATTAGAAGGGGGTTTTACAAATGCAGAGGAAAAAATGGCTTCCGGTGAGCTTAGGCTTGGCATTGGCAACAACAGCGGTATTAAGCGGATGCGCGGATAAGGGAGATTCTAAGGAGGCTTCTGGAAAGACTCAGCAGGTGACGGTGAGTCCAGCTGGACAACTGCCGATCACTAATGAGAAGACGACGATAAAGGTACTTGTGAAAGGAAGTCCGTTCGTAGAGGATTTCTCCAAAAATGAATTTACCAAGTTTCTGGAAGAGAAGACAAACATTCATATCGAATGGGACGTTGCTCCAGAGAAATCGGCGACAGAGAAGCTGAATCTTGTGCTCGGAAGCGGCGATTTGCCCGATGTTATTATGGGCTTTGGTGTCTCGCCAACTCAACAGCTGATCTACGGAAGTCAAGGCGATTTCCTTGATCTTACTCCTTATATCGAGAAGTATGGTGTGGAGACCAAGAAAATGTTCGACAAGGTTCCAGGAGTCAAAGAGGCCATTACAGCCCCAGGAGGCAAAATTTATGCTCTTCCTATGGTCAATGAATGCTTCCATTGCTCGATGTCGCAAAAGCTGTGGATCTATAAACCATGGCTGGATAAATTGGGACTGGCAGTGCCTAAGACGACCGATGAGCTGTACGAAGTGCTGAAAGCCTTCAAGACCAAGGATCCTAACGGCAACGGAAAGGCCGATGAAATTCCACTTGCAGGAGCGGCTGTAGGCCCGAACGTCAATATCGATTCATTCATTATGAACTCCTTTATATTAGATTCCAGTGCCAATGGAGTCGGACAAAACAACTGGAATCGTCTGTTTGTAAACAATGGGAAAGTGGACGTACCTTATAACAAACCGGAGTGGAAAGAAGGCTTGGCTTATTTGCACAAGCTGTATGCTGAAGGCTTGATTGCTCCTCAATCGTTTACCCAAGATAGGGATCAGGCTAGACAAATGGGAGAAAATCCAGATGTCAACATTTTGGGAGCAGAAATTGCGCAGCACAATGGGGTATTCACAACATTCAGCGGACCAAGCGGGAGATGGCTTGAAGTCGTGTCGGTTCCGCCTCTTAAAGGACCTAAGGGGACACAGATCACACCGCTTAACAATAGCGTAGGCCAAGGACGGTATATCATTACGAAAGCAAGTAAAAACCCGGAGGCTGCTTTCAGGCTTGCGGATCTGCTCTATAGTGAAGAGATGACGATGCGCGAAACGATTGGTCGCTTGGATGTAGAGTGGAAGTATGCCGATAAAGGCGAAGTAGGCATTAACGGCAAGCCAGCCATTTGGAAAAAAACCGACGTTGTCCTGCCAACCGTACAAAACGTAAGCTGGTCGCAAACGGCACCGACGCTTAGAACCAATGACTTCCGTCTCGGCCAGGTTGCCGATCCAAAAAATCCGCAAGAAACGATTCTGTACAATGAAACGAAGCAAAACTATGAGCCTTACAAACAGAATATGAATACGGTTCTGCCGCAAATGTTCTTTACTAATGAGCAGGCCATGGAACTCGCCGATCTCGAGAAAACCATTACAGACCACGTGCAGGAGATGATTGCGCGCTTTGTCATCGGGGATGCCAGCCTAGATAAAGATTGGGACGGTTACTTGAAAAATCTGCAAAATATGAATTTGAAGCGCTACTTGGAAATTTATCAAGCGGCCTATGATGCGAAGATGAAGAAATAGAACGTTTATGATTTATTTGAGGGTGAGATGGAAGGTTTCCTTGCCCGTGCGGCGATATTATCATTAATAATAAATTCTGATTCTGGAACCAACTGGAGCTTTGCTGACGCTTTCGCTATCTTGACCACAGTCCGAGCCTCTCGATAGGCTCGGACTTTTTTGAAGTTCAGGCTGAAACAGAAGTAATTTCTCCATATAAAAGTGTGTTTTGTCCATATTCGAACGTATGACTGCGTTATATAATGTTGGGTATATCTAACAACTGGAGGTAGCCATGAGCATAAGCTTTGATTCTGCAACGCAAACCTTTCATTTACAGGCTCGAAATGCAAGCTATATTATACAAATCATCAAGTCGAAATATATTGCACACGTACATTGGGGAAGTAAGGTGCGCGGTACCAATGTAGGAGGCTTATTGGCCAACCGCAAGCGCTGCTCGTTCTCTCCGTCAACGGATCCGAACGATCTTAGCTTGTCACTGGATACCCTGCCACAGGAGCTTCCTGCCTTCGGGGGAAGCGATTTCCGTGTTCCGGCCTACCAGGTTCAGCTGGAAAATGGCACAACCGTCAGCGAGCTTGTTTATGAGTCGCACCGCATTTACCCTGGCAAGCCGCAGCTTGAAGGGCTTCCAGCTACTTACGTTGAGCATGACGCGGAAGCGGACAGTCTTGATATCGTGTTGACGGACAAGCTCATTGGCTTGAAGGTGGTTCTTACATATACCGTTTTTCGCGATTGTAATGCGGTTGCCCGTTCTGTTCGCTATTACAATGAAAGCGGTGGGCCTATCAGACTGCTTCGGGCGCTCAGTATGGGCATTGATTTGCCACATCCGAATTTTGATATGCTTCATTTGTCAGGCTCTTGGGCGAGGGAACGGCACATTGAACGACGTCCTCTGACGACAGGAGGGGCAACCATTGAGAGCCGCCGTGGCTCGAGCAGTCACTCGCTCAATCCGTTTATAGCGCTGTTATCGAAAGATGCGGATGAGGATCGTGGTGAGGCTTATGGCTTCAGCCTGGTCTACAGCGGCAGCTTCCTGGCTCAGGCGGAAATTGATCCGTACAGCACCACGAGGGTCGTGATGGGAATTAATCCTTTTGACTTCACTTGGCTGCTCGAGCCGGGCGAATCGTTCCAGACTCCTGAGGCGGTGCTCGTATATTCTGCGGAAGGCCTAGGCGGAATGTCGCGCACTTATCATAAGCTGTATCGTACACGGCTATGCCGAGGTGAATTCCGCGATAAATCGAGACCAGTGCTCGTAAACAATTGGGAAGCGACTTATTTTAATTTCAACGCCAACACAATTGAAGAGATTGCCAAAGTCGGCCAAGAGCTTGGTTTGGAGCTGTTCGTGCTGGATGATGGCTGGTTCGGCAAACGTGATAATGATAAGAGCTCACTCGGCGATTGGTTCGTTGATGCGAAGAAGCTTCCTCAGGGCTTGGAAGACCTAGCTGCCCGGGTGAACAAACTAGATCTGCAGTTCGGGCTTTGGTTCGAACCGGAGATGGTATCGCCGGATAGTGAGCTGTACCGTGCCCATCCGGATTGGTGCTTGCATGTCCCGGATCGCAGACGTACGGAAGCGCGCCAGCAGCTTATCCTTGATTTCTCACGCAAGGATGTACAAGACTACATTGTCCAAGTTGTATCCGACATTTTGGCAAGCTGTCCAATAAGCTATGTCAAATGGGATATGAATCGCAATATGACGGAAATCGGCTCTGCATTGCTGCCTTCGGAGCGTCAAAGGGAGACTGCTCATCGTTACATGCTCGGTCTTTATGAGGTACTGGAGCGCATTACTTCCTCATTCCCACATATTTTGTTTGAAAGCTGCTCTGGAGGAGGAGGCCGCTTCGATCCCGGTATGCTTTACTATATGCCGCAAACTTGGACCAGCGACAACACGGATGCTGTGGAGCGCTTAAAGATCCAGTATGGAACAAGTATCGTTTATCCGATCAGCTCCATGGGCTCCCATGTATCTGCGGTACCGAACCATCAGGTTCACCGTGTCACACCTATCGAGATGCGCGGTCATGTTGCGATGTCGGGAAACTTTGGGTATGAGCTGGATTTAACCAAGTTTTCAGAGCAGGACAAGGAGATTGTGAAGCAGCAGGTTGTTGTATACAAAGAGTTAAGACCGTTGATCCAGTTCGGCGACTTTTACCGCCTGCTAAGTCCATTTGAGGGGAACGAGACGGCGTGGATGTTCGTATCCGAGGATCGTTCGTCAGCGCTGGTTGCTTACTTCCAGGTACTATCGAAGCCGAATGCGCCATTAGCTAAGCTGCGCTTAAAAGGTCTCGATCCTAATAAAGATTACCATGTGCTGGAAGATGGGATGTCGGAAGCTGAAGAGATTTTGTTTGGTGGGGACGAGTTGATGCACATAGGGCTTAATCTGCCTCAGTGGAAGGGTGACTTCCGTAGTCGCTTGTACCGCTTAACGGCACAATAATATACATGAATTGGAGGAATCGATATGAAAAAGTACCGTTTGTCTGATCTGCAGGATACGAGAGAAGGACACTTTTTACAAGGCATTTTACCAGGAGAGTATTTATCCTCTGGCGGTTTGGCTTTCGAGAAGCCGGGCTTCCGCACACATTCGAACGATGGTCCTGAAGGTAGAGACTACCATGTTCACAAGGATTGTGAAGTGTTCATTATTGCCCAAGGCAAAGGTGAAATGGAAGTGGATAAAGTATTTCATCCCGTCGTTACCGGTGATATCTTTGTTATCGAGCCAGGAGAGGATCATCATCTGATCTCCAGCAAGGAAGATCCTATCGTCACATTATGGGTTCACGCTGGACCGGCTCGCCATAAAAATCAATTGGAAGAACAGCAGGCTTAATCTGTCCCAATCATTCTGCCTACTATTGAAAAAAAAGTCCTCATATCTTTCGCCGTTGCTGCGGAAGAATGAGGGCTTTTTGCTGCTGCGTTTAACCTGACGCTTATCGCGATATAGGATTCAACTCTCTGTCTAACGATTCAAAGCTTTAAGCAAACCGCTGACCATACCGGAGTGAGTGCTTTCATGCATAATATGGAAGGGAAGGAGCTCGTCGATCGACTCCGCTTTCATAAAGTTCTCTTTCGCCAAACCCTGAGACAGCTTTCCGGATAAGACGGATTGAATACGGCTTGGCTGTTCCTTCAACTGCTCAATGATTGTTTCCCAGGCAGGTGGTTCTTCGGTCCAATCAGCAGGTTTAGTTCCATTACCGAAGAAAGAGCGGTACGATGCTGGGCATTCCGTAGGATGTCCCGAGATACTGAAGACCAATCCGTCCGTCACCGTAAGGACATGCCCCATCTGCCATAGGATATTGTTATTGAAGCCTTCGGGGACAACGGTTCTTTGATCTGCCGGGCACTGCTCCGCCTGTTTCAGAAGCTTATCTCTAGTTCTGGAAATTAATGAAAAAATAAACTCTTCTCTCATCTTCTTACCTCCAAATGGGTTCTGTTCATTCCATATTATACTATGCTTCGACGAGTATTTGCACGTAACGGAGTGGAGTAAGGGAATGTTCCGAGCACGCATTACTCGAATCCGCGAAACCGCTGCCGATACTGTGTGGCAGACTCCTGTACATATTTGCTGAATTGTCTTGCAAAATAATGCAACGATGAGAAACCTAGCTTAAATGCAATTTCTGTAACCGGCATATTCGTTTCCCGCAGGAAGGCCTTGGCTTTATCAAGCTTACATTGAAGCAGGTAGATTTGCGGACTAGTTCCTGTCTGTTTGCGGAACAGCTCGTATAAATATGCCGTACTGATGCCTAGCCGTCGGGCCCACTCGGTAACATTAGCGTTAGAGGCTTCGGCCTCTCCGAGCCATTCGATCATTTTGGCGATCCGCAAGTCATAAAAGGTGTTTTGCGGTTTCAATGTGTATTGAAGGTAACGGACAAGAAAGGACTCAAAATAGGAGCGCAGCAGCAGATCGTTACCGAGTGACAAATCGAAGTAGGTTTCGATGACAGAGAAAAAAGGCTCCAGCCAAACTGCATTTCGCGGCACACGTGTATGAACCGGTATAGTAAAGCCATCCGTAAAATCTACCTTAGAAGCGCACAATGACAGATCGTACTTGGAAATATCGTGGACATTTAATTGGGTATCTCCCTTTAACTTGGGAGTGGAGGGAGAGATTAGATCTACATACACGGACGCGTGGACCATTGGATCATCTTGCTTCGCAGTGAACACGTGAGCAGCGCCAGGGGCGATATAATACAAATCTCCCTTTTCTGCCTCCCACGTCTCCTCCCCAATCTTAATGTGGCCTGAGCCTTCTGTAATGTAGATAAAGATATGAACATAAGGCCAGCGTGGACCCACTGCTTGTCCTGGTTTGAACGGATAAAAGTTGGCGCTAAGAATGCGTGAATGAAGCTCATTTATAGACACAGTGCTGGAATGCAAACGAAGTCACCTCGCTTAAGATACGCTGATGTCATGGCAGCATGGTGCTATGGACTAGCTCAAGGCTATCATGGAACAACACCTATAACAATATTTTATCCTACAATCGTGCAAATCGTCGACATTTGGGTAAATGCAAGCTATGTCTTCATTGCTATAATATTTACTAATACTTCTGGAGTAAAAGAAGTAAGGAATGAACCTTTAGCTAGTAGAGAAAACAACAAATTAGAGCAATGGAGTGTTTACGGCGATGATTTCTACTCATACGTACTTTATTCAAAGAGCCTCTTCCTTTGTAAGAGAGACCAATGGCAATATTAGCGACCAAGCCCGCATTATCACGGTATGGGATGGCTCTACCGCCACGTTCCGCCTTGTCAATGAAGGCGATGCACCTGTATCTGTCAAAGAAATGGTGCTGTTTAAAGGAGAGTGGCCTTATACAAATAAAACTAAGTTTTACGGCGAAGGCTACAGTATGCTGTCCCAATATGGAGGGACCATCGGGCAACCGGGTCTTATTGGGAAGTTCGACGATCGTAAGCATTACAAGCTTCCTGCTACGGAAGGCTTCTTCACTGCCTATAACTTTGTGCTGCTATCGCCGGATACATCGAGCTATATGCTGATGGGCTTTACTTCCTGCAGCTGTTATACAGGAGAAATCCGATTGGGCGATGGTCATTATGAGGTCGTGCTGGACGGAGAACAGCTGGTCATCGAACCAGGACAAAGCTGGGAGCTGGAAAGCTTCGCTATCTTCGAAGGAAGTGATCGAGAAGCACTTCTGGAGCAATTCGGCAAACAGCTGGAGTCTCACCATCCTAGACTTGAGACACCAAACGCGCCTAACGGCTGGTGCTCCTGGTACTGCTTCGGACCCGAAGTGACTGAGCAAAATATATTCGATAACTTACGCGCGATAGGCGAGCAAGCGCCTCAATTAAGATATATTCAAATCGACGATGGATATCAAGCTTATATGGGCGATTGGCTTGTTCCAGGCAAATCGTTCACCGATATGGAGAAGCTGTGCAAGCAGATCAAATCCGAAGGCTTTGAACCTGCTATCTGGGTAGCACCATTTATCGCCCAGCAGGAATCGGCATTGTTCCAGGAGCATCCGAATTGGTTCATTCAAGATGAGCATGGACAACCGCTTGCTTCGAACAAAATATCGTTCGGCGGCTGGCGCGAAGGACCTTGGTACATGCTCGACGGCACGCATCCGGAAGCGCGTGATTATCTGCGCCATGTGTTCAGGACCATGCGCGAAGAGTGGGGATGCCATTACTTTAAGCTGGATGCGAACATGTGGGGCGCTCTGCCGGGTGGACGCCGCTATATTCCGGAGGCAACGAAAGTAGAAGCCTATCGGATGGGTATGGAGGCTGTATTGGAGGGTGCTGGACAAGACAGCTTCTTGTTAGGCTGTAACGCTCCTATGTGGCCGTCGCTTGGAACAGTTCACGGGATGCGTGTAACAGGCGATATTGCTCGGAAATGGCCTGTATTTGCTTTGCTAGCGGCTGAAGGCTTCTCCCGCAACTGGCAGCATAATCGTCTGTGGGTTAACGATCCAGACTGCCTGGTGCTTGAGAATCGCAATATTAAGCTCGTGGATCCTGATGGAACCGTGCGTCGAGGGTTATCCTCCATTACACCGGATGAGTTTACCTTCCATGCGGCATATATCGTGGCTTCCGGGGGTATGGTACTGTCTGGCGACGATATGTCTTCTATGTCTTCGAACCATATGGACATGGTGAAAAAAGCATTGACTACACGCAATATAGCGGCTCGGTTTGATGATGACAGCTTCCGCGTAGGCAGAGTCAATGAACATGACCGTCAGCTGCTGTGCTTGTTTAACTGGCAGGAAACGGCTTCAACGCTGACTGTCCAATTAGATCAAGCGGGGCACATAGAGGATTTCTGGACGGGCGAAGAGCTTGGCCTTAACCAAGAGCAGCTTACCTTAACGGATATGCCTCCGCATTCGGCGCGCGTACTTGTACTCTATCCATCAACACCAAAGATATAAGAAATAGGGAAGTTATGGTAGAACAATGAAGGCGAATATGGTAAATTGATGTTGAACTACTAGATCCTCATTTTATATGAATGGAGATGTCCTAATTGAAAATTGCAGCACAGCTCTATACGTTAAGAGAGTTTTTGAAAACACCGGAAGATATTGCCGAAACGCTGAAAAAAGTAAAACAAATCGGTTACAATGCTGTACAAGTATCTGGTGTAGGACCTATTGACAATGAAGCGTTGAAGGAATTGGCGGATCGAGAGCAGTTGACGATTTGTGCGACGCATATCGGTTATCCGGATTTGGCGAACAATCTCGACAGTGTTATCCAGAAGCATAAGATCTGGGGCTGCCAGTACGTAGGCTTGGGCGGTTTGCCACAGGAGTATCGGACAAGTGCTGAGGGCTACGCGGCTTTCGCGAAAGAAGCTTCCGAAATCGGAAGAAAGCTGAAAGCGGCAGGATTAACGTTCATCTATCATAATCATAGCTTTGAATTTGCTAAATTTGATGGTCGGACAGGGATGGATATCTTATTTGAAGAATCCGATCCGTCAGCATTTGATTTCGAATTGGATGTGTATTGGGTACAAGCAGGCGGTGCCGATCCGGTTGACTGGATTCGCAAGGTGAATGGCCGAATGAAAGTTGTTCACTTGAAGGATATGGCGGTTACTGGTGATCGCGAGCAGCGTTTTGCTGAGGTTGGAGAAGGTAACATGAACTTCAATCGTATCCTTAAAGCCTGCAATGAAATTGGTGTTGAATGGGGAGCTGTCGAGCAGGATCAGTGCTACGGACGGAATCCGTTTGAGAGTCTTACCATCAGCTTTAATAACTTGCAAAAGACAGGTCTTATTGACCTATAAAAGTATTAGATCGTGTGCCCGTACCGCTTCGAAGGAAGCGTACGGGTTTTTTTGTTACAAAATAAAAATTGCAGCATTTAGTTGTTTGTGATATTGTTGTTATAACAATTAAATATGAGATGGAAAGGACGAGCTGAATTGCAATTTTATGATTTGGATGGATCGTTCGGCTTTTTGCTTGGAAAAGCATATCGAAGAATGTTTCAGCTTCTGCTGATTCGATTTAAGCCCTTTAACATTACTCCGGAGCAGTGGACAGTGCTTTGCCGATTGCAGGGCAATGACGGGATTAGTCAGAAGGAGCTTGCTGCCCGTGCGGATAAAGATCCGCCTACCACAACTCGAATTTTGGACGTTTTGGAGCGGAAAGGGTATGTCCGCAGAGAAATGAATGCAGAGGATCGCAGGTCATTTTGCGTTTATTCGACGCCGCTTGGCATCGAGCTTGCGGAGAAGCTTGTGCCGATCGAGCTGCAAGCGCTGAAGGATGCTGCCAGCGACATTCCATTTGCTCAACAGGAACTATTGAAGCAATTGCTTTTGCAAATCAGCCGTACAGCCGAGCAGCTTCATGATGACTCCCAGGGTCAAGGCAAATAATTAGCCAACTTGCTACTACAACTATGGAAAGACTGGAAGGGAATTTACAACACAATGAAACCACCACAAACCTCGTCGTCCAGGCTCTGGACGATGAATTTTATTTTTCTGACCTTATGTAACTTATGCGTCTATTTAAATCTTCAAATGATTACTCCTTCACTGCCAGCTCATGTATCAAACACATTGGCAGCAGCGGCACGATGATCAGCTTCGTCATCAGCTTATTCGCGGTATCGGCGATAGCCACCCGTTTATTTGCAGCTAGACTGTTTGCGCTCATGGGAGAAAGACGCCTTATGTTTATAGGGCTTATCATATTTGCAGTTTCTACTGCAGGATACGCTTTTATGCACTTCTTGGGATCCTTGCTTGTACTTCGAATCGTGTATGGGATTGGTTTTGCTATTGCAGGAACGGCATTCGGTACATTAGCTTCTGAAATTATTCCGAAAAATAGGATGGGGGAAGGCATGGGGTATTTTGGTTTATCGACCAGTTTGTCGATGTCCATCGCCCCGGTTATTGGACTTTGGCTGTTGAATGCGTATGGCTTTAATACGCTTATCGGGGTTACATCCGTACTAGCCGTAATCGTATTTCCACTCGCAGCCTTCATTCGCTTTCCAGCAAAAGAAGCAGCAGCTTCTTCTCATACTAAAACTAGAGGAAGCAGCGGGATATGGGAGAAAGGTGCTGTATTCCCATGTGGCTTGAATCTGCTCTTGTCTGTCACTTATGGAGGTCTTATTACGTTTATTGCCTTGTTCGGCAAAGAAGTTTCGCTTGGCAATGTGGGCTGGTTCTTCTTGTTTAACGCTATGATGGTTCTTATTATTCGGCCATTTTCGGGTAAGCTCTTCGATCGAAAAGGTCATGCAGCTGTACTGCCGCCAGGAGCTTTATTTACAGCTCTGGGTTTGATCCTGCTATCCTATGCATCAGGCATGACGCTGCTCGTCATATCCGCGTTTTGCTACGGTATTGGATATGGAATGCTTCAGCCATCGCTGCAAGCATGGACCATTCAGCGAAGCGCTCCTGAGAGACGTGCAGTGGCGACGGGAATGTTCTATAATTCTATCGATTTAGGAATTGCCATAGGCTCCGTTTGCTTAGGTTTTGTCGCAGCAGGAACGGGCTATGCGGGGATGTATAGAGTTTCTGCTGTCAGTATGCTCCTGTTCTTGATTTTATATGCTTTGTACGTTATAGGCGCCAAGCGGAGTCAGCCTGTCACGAAGTCTTAATCCTTTACATTTACAATGAAGACCTGAAAACACTCTTACTATAAACTACGTAATCCTACGTGTTTTGTAGTATAGGGTGTTTTTTTGTTAAGATTATGACGCTATAAACAAAACTTTTCACCCATTATAGTACATCTTATCGATTATATATTGCGTCATAAATACAAATATGATATACCATATATATAAGTGATGCACAATAACTGAGGGAGGCAGAACATGACAACAGGTGTAGGCATTAGCGGTATGGGAAGAATCGGCAGATTATTGGTGAGAAGAATGTGCTCTAGCCCGGAATCGTCCATCATTTTAAAAGCTATTAATAGTATTTATCCGGTGGAAACGGTTGCACACTTATTGAAATACGATACGGTGCATGGAACATGGGGGGCGCAAATATCCATTCAGGATGGAGTATTGATTATTAACGGTCATCCGATTCAAGTGGTTTATGAGCGTGATCCCGACAATATTTCATGGTCCCAGCTAGGCGTTCAACTTGTTGTCGATGCTACGGGTAAATTCAATGATCGTGAAGGCGCTCAGAAGCATTTGAGAGCTGGCGCATCATCAGTCATCGTAACCGCACCCGGAAAGCAAATGGATCTTACTGTTGTTATGGGAGTTAATGATCAATCTTATGATCCAGCCCGACATTCGATTTTGTCGGCGGCTTCCTGCACGACCAATTGTGTCGCTCCTGTCTTAGCTATTCTGGACAATGCGTTTCAAGTGAAAAGCGGCTGGTTGACGACGATCCATTCCTCAACATCGGATCAGAATCATCTGGACAATCCGCACAAGGATTTAAGAAGAGCTCGTGCCTGCACGCAGTCCATTGTTCCAACGACAACCGGAGTAGGCAAAGCTTTGGTAGACGTACTTCCGCATTTGGCACCTCACATTGAAGGTCTCTCGGTTCGAGTTCCTACTCAGGACGTTTCGTTAATTGACTTAACGGTTCAAGTTAAACGCCCGGCTGAGCTGGAAGAAGTAAGAGAATCACTTCGATCCGCAGCTAAAGGAGCTTTTGCTCATTATGTAGATTACTCCGAAGAGCCTTTAGTATCCGTTGACTTTGTCGGCTGCTCGAAATCCGCAGTTATTGATGGCTTATCTGTTATGGCATCCGGCGATCAAATTAAAGTGTTGGCATGGTATGACAACGAGTGGGCTTATGCTTGTCGCGTTGTGGAATTAACTCAAACCGTAGGCGAAAGGGTGGGAGAAGCATGCGAAGCATCTATGGCGGTTCTTTAGAGTTGGGGGTCATTGTATGCAAACATTGTGGAGAAATCATCGATACAGTAGATACGGAAAAAGTAATTACTTATTATAGCCAATGCGATCATACACAATGCAAGGAAAAAAACAACAAACAAGAAGTATTGTCTGCCAAAACGGCATCGATATAAACCATTACACTCACCTGAGAGAGGATTCAAAAACCAATGAAAATAAATGAACTTACACTTGATCCGTTCGCTTTGGCGAAAGAAAACACACATAGGAATGGTTCAGCTGAGCAATTGGTTGAATATGCCCTAAGCCGTAAGGAAGGGAAGCTTGCATCTACGGGTGCGTTTGCGGCCACTACAGGCAAATATACCGGGCGCTCGCCAAAGGATAAATTTATCGTAGAAGAGCCGTCGGTTATGGAGCATGTAGCTTGGGGCGCAGTCAACCAGCCGATGTCACAAGTTCATTTTGAAAAGCTATACGCTAAGGCGTTGGATTATATGAAAGAACGTGAGCTATTCGTCTTCGATGGCTTTGCAGGGGCAGATAGTGAATATCGACTACCGATCCGTGTGATTAACGAGCGTGCTTGGCACAATCTGTTTGTTCGCCAATTGTTCATTCGTCCAACGGAGGAGCAGCTGGCAGCTCATCAACCTGAGTTTACGGTTATAGCAATGCCGGGCTTAAAAGCAGAGCCTGCTGAAGACGGAACGAACTCGGAGACGTTCATCGTCGTTTCTTTCGAGCGTCGGGTCGTACTGATTGGCGGTACAGAGTACGCCGGAGAGATGAAAAAATCGATTTTCAGTATATTGAATTACTTGCTTCCCTTCAAAGGAGTTTTTCCTATGCACTGTTCAGCCAATGTTGGTGAGCAGGGAGATGTGGCTTTGTTCTTTGGCTTGTCTGGTACAGGCAAAACGACACTGTCTGCGGACCCTAACCGCAGCTTGATCGGTGACGATGAGCATGGTTGGTCAGACCGGGGCGTATTCAACTTCGAGGGCGGCTGTTATGCCAAATGCATCGGACTTACCAAGGAGAAAGAGCCTCAAATTTGGGATGCTATTCAAAAAGGAACGGTACTCGAAAATGTCGTTCTGGATCCTCAGAGCGGCGTCGCTGATTACTCGGATAACTCCTTAACGGAAAATACACGTGCGGCATACCCGGTTGAATACATCGCTAATGCTGTCATTCCTGGTACTGCCGGACATCCTGGTGTTATTGTATTTTTAACTGCGGATGCATTCGGAGTGCTTCCTCCCATCTCCAAGCTGACGAAGGAGCAAGCAATGTATCATTTCCTTTCTGGCTATACGTCGAAGCTGGCAGGTACAGAGCGTGGAGTGACAGAACCTGAAGCAACATTCTCTTCTTGCTTTGGGGCGCCGTTCCTGCCGCTTCGCCCAAGTGCTTATGCAGAAATGCTCGGCAAAAAGATTGATGAGCATCAAGCCAAAGTGTATCTCGTAAATACCGGGTGGTCTGGAGGCAGCTACGGAGTAGGCAAAAGAATGAACTTGGCCTATACAAGAGCCATGGTTACTGCAGCATTGAACGGAAGCTTGGAGCAGGCTGAGTTTACACCGGATCCGATCTTTGGTGTTGGCATTCCGGATCATGTCGAAGGTGTTCCGAGCGAAGTGCTTCAGCCTCGCAAGACTTGGGAGGATCCAGCAGCTTATGATATGAAAGCTCTGGAGCTCGCAGGCCGTTTCATTCGAAACTTCGAGAAGTTAGGAGATGTTTCGGAGGCTATCCGTAACGCAGGTCCCAAGCCTGAATGATATGTTATTGTAAACGATAGGTGCTAGTACAACTATTTAAGAAGCTTCTATAACAGCATAAAGACCCGGTCTATGCCTTAACAGCATGCCGGGTCTTTTGGCGCTTCCTATTAGTATAGAGTCACACCCGGGGGCGTGTACGATTCGTAGGCATGGCTTCCAGAGGATTGTCAGGCCAATAATGCTTTGGGTAACGTCCTTTTAGATCTTTTTTGATCTCAAAATACGCATTGGCCCAGAAGCTGGCCAAATCCTTAGTCACTTGCACAGGCCGCCGTGCAGGTGAGAGTAAATGAAGCGTGAGCGGAACGCTGCCACGCCCAATGAGTGGCGTTTGCGTAAGACCGAACATCTCTTGAAGACGAACGGCAAGCAGCGGTGATGACGGATCGGAATAATCTATTGGTATACGGGAGCCGCTAGGGACGACTATATGGGTCGGAGCATAGGTATCCAGCTCCCGGCGTTGGTCCCATGTAAGCCAAGCTTCCAGTATATCGGCTAGATGAAGCCTTTCAAGCTCGCTGCGATTTTTCAGGTTGTACAAGTGAGGCGAGAGCCATTCGCCGAGTGTTGAAATTAATGCTTCTTCCGAAGCGTCTGGCCATGAAGGATCAACCTGATGCATGAAACAGATGCGCTGCTGCAGCTGTCTTGCCGCTTTGGTCCACGTCAGGATGGATAAGCCTTCTAGGGAGATTCCCTCAAGCAAGGCGTTGAGCGCTGCATCCGGATCAGGCTGAGTGATTTGCACATCCTTCAAGACCAAGGCTCCCAGGCGCTGGCGCTTTCTAGCACGTACAGCCTGAACAGAGGAGTCCCAGCCAACCCAGGTTTCTTCCTCAAGCTGATCTATCATATACTTTTCCAAATCGTTTAGCTCTACAGGTGCTGCCAGATGGATGCGGCTTTCTGCGCCTTGATCATCCAGTTCCGCTGCGACCAAGTAAGGAGAGCTAGCCAACGGCTGCATGTCATTAAATGCAGCTCCACGACCATTTTGCAGCAAGTAGCGGCCGTTCGGTCTACGCTGACCGATCCGGTCAGGGTAGGCAAGCGCAAGCAGGATACCGCAGCTGTCCACATCTTCAATAGAGTGGAATTTCGGCAGCTTAAGCGCGCGTTTCCATTGATTGGCCTCGGCATTTATTCTTTTACAGGCAGCCATATCGATTCGGAAGCCTTCATGATAAGGCTCATGGGAACGATCAGCAGAAGCCGCTTTACGGAGAGCTTCAATGCGTAACCGAATGTCGGCATTTCTGCCGGTGCCTTCGCTTCTCAGGATATCGCGTTCATTCAGAAGTGCAGCCAGCTCACATGCGAGGCTGCCCAGCTGCATCTCGACTGCATGAAGGAGCATATGCGCAAGACGGGGATGAAGACCTAGCGCAGCCATGCCTTTGCCGTGCTCGGTGATGCTGCCCCTGGCATCAAGCGCTCCTAGGCTGCGCAGCAGCTCACGGGCTTGCGAGAATGCCGCTGCAGGCGGAGGATCTAGCCAGCACAGCTCGGCCGGATCCATGACGCCCCATTGCGCCAGCTCTAGAGCAAGCGGCGCCAAATCGGCTTCCGCAATCTCGGGCACGCTGCGCGGCTGAAGATTGCGGTCTTCCTGCTCCGTCCAGAGCCGGTAGCACACACCAGGCGCTGTCCGCCCGGCACGGCCTCGGCGCTGATCCGCGGACGCTCTCGAGACGTGAATCGTCTCGAGCCGAGTCATCCCTGTGCGCGGAGAAAAGCGGGGGACTCGCATGAGTCCCGCATCGATAACGATGCGTACGCCCTCTACCGTAAGGCTCGATTCAGCAATCGAGGTTGCGAGCACAACCTTACGCTCATCCGGACGACCGGGTGCAATGGCTATATCTTGTGCGTCTTGAGGCAAACTGCCATAGAGTGGAGCAATCTTCAGGAACTGGCCCGGTACAGGGGAGTGGGATTGCTCCAAGAGCAAAGCCTCCACCCGCCTTATTTCTCCTTCGCCTGGGAGGAAGACGAGCAGATCGCCTGGATCATTGGAGAGTGCATTCACAATGCAGCGGACGACGGAGGCCTCGAGCCTTGCCCCTGCATTGCGGCTCCAATATCGTGTCTCCACAGGAAAGCTTCGCCCTTCACTAACAATGATCGGAGCATCGTCCAATAGCTGAGCGACGGGTTCAGCGTCTAGGGTTGCCGACATAATCAATATCCTCATATCGTCACGCAGCAGTGATTGAGATTGAATACACAAGGCGAGGCCGGTGTCGGCATGCAAACTGCGTTCGTGAAATTCATCGAAAATGACAATTCCTACATCTTCTAATGCGGGGTCAGCTTGAAGCATGCGGGTAAGAATGCCTTCAGTTACGACCTCGATTCGCGTCGACGCGCTTACCTGAGTATCGAGCTTCACGCGGTAGCCCACGGTATGGCCTACTTTCTCCCCGAGCGAGGCAGCCATGAATCGGGCTGCGGATTTAGCAGCGAGCCTACGTGGCTCCAACATGAGGATGCGGCGTCCCGCCAGCCAAGGCTCGTCCAGTAATGCAATGGGAATACGAGTTGTTTTTCCTGCACCCGGTGGAGCAACCAGCACGGCGTTACAGCTGGATCGCAGCGATTCTTTAAGTTGAGGTAATACGGGATCAATCGGTAATAGATTCATAGATTCACTCTTCCCTTAATCAACGGAAAATATAGCTGTCCTATCATTGTATACGAAAAGGGAAAATGCGAACAAGTGTAGTGTTGGGTCTAAGGGAATAGCAAGGGAGAAGAATGGAAATAAGAGGGTCGGCTGAGACCCTCCAGGAGACAAACGTATAGTAAATAAGAAGCTGAATAAGCGTTCTGCGGCGGTTATCTCTTAGTAGAGAGACAACGCAAGTGAATCACGTTCATTAAGAGAATGAAGAATGGCTTCGCACCCGACGATTTCGATACTGATGAGCGAATCGAGACATTTTTTAATTGCTTTTCTCCCTTTGGTTACTTTAGATTCCAAAGCGGATTTTAATAAATTAAATTTTTTACTTGTTTTCTCATCGGTGTATACGGGTACGGTTTTGTTTTGGACAGTAATAAATAGTTTCATCAATGATCACCAACCTAATATTGGATATGTAAATAGGATATATTACGATTATTAAAATAACATTAAAAAAGTTTTACAATTTTACTACAGAAACTATTATTTTTTTCTCTAACTATATCATAAGACGGATGATAGCTGGAAAAGGTTACACAAAATATGAAAAAACCTCGCAGAGAGAGAAGAAAAATATTTTTCTCCGCCGCTGCGAGGGGCCGATTTAATAAGTATTATAGATGTTCTCGCATTCTTCTCCTGTTGGCTGATAGAAGCAATGCAATTTCCAACGACCTACCAGCGGTTGATTATACCAAGTAGCTGGACAGTCTCCTGCGGGTCTGAAATACCACAAGCTGTATTTCCCTGGCCACAATCTTTCTCCATTTATCGACCGTTGGGCCAAACGTCTTTCTCTTTCCCTTGGCGATTGATAGAAATAACCATGCTGTACTGCTTCAAAGGCGTGCTCCTGGTACACCATTTGCGGAATGGTCCGCAGCCCTTTAAAGTCGGAGCAGTTCGAACGAATTCGGTTAATGCCTACGTTCCCTACGAGCAGCATCCCCTGTTCTCCCTCGCCTTCGGCTTCAGCACGGAGCAATCTTGCCAGCAAATTGACATCCTGTTCCCTGGCTTTTACAACAGCCATGGTTTCACCTCCTTATTCGGATTTATCCATAACATATGTGGTTTAAGGTCGATTTATGAGGCGACAAGGACTGTCCTGTCGTACTTTGGCAAGGAAGTCTCAAGAATTCAAAATAGTGCAAGTACAATTCATAGCTTAATCAAAATTGTGTAATTGTGTTCTAAACTGGCATCGTATAAGGTTAATTAAAGAAGATGGGATAACGATACAGGAGGGGAATCTCATGTTTGACTTGGAACAGCTTTGTACAAGGCAAGGTATGCAAATCAAGGCAAATATATTACATAAGCCATACATTAAAACCAATCACTAGTTAACTAGTTGAAAATAAGAGAGGAAGATCACAATGCCAAACCTTCAATTTGATGTAGAAACAATTAAACAAACCTTGGATCGAATCGTAGAAAGAACGAGCAATATGGATTTTACATGGGACTGGCCTGCTGGCGTTGCTTACTACGGAATTAGCTGCGCTTATGCCGCCACCAAGAATGAAGCCTATTTGAATATTATGACAAAATGGGTGGATGAGCAGCTGGAAGAAGGTATCCCTCCATTAACCGTCAATGCGGTTTCCATCGGTCATACGCTGCTCAGCTTGTACGAAGTAACCAAGAAAGAAGAGTATCTGGACACCGCCATTAAAATGGCGGAGCATTTGAAAAATGATGCAGTGCGCTTTGCCGACGGTATTTTTCAGCATACGGTTTCTCAAAACTATTATTTTCCGGAGCAAGCATGGGTGGATACGATGTTCATGGCAGGGTATTTCCTGATTCGCATCGGGACCATGCTCAATCGTAACGATTTCCTCGAGGATGGCTTGCTTCAATACCATGGTCATGAAAGATTTTTGCAAAATATGGATACAAACCTGTACTACCATGGGTGGGACAATATCGTGCAGAACAACATGTCTTCTGTGTACTGGGCTAGAGGCAACAGCTGGGCAGCTTACACGATGGGTCAAGCATTGGCTATCGTTGAGGTTACCCATCCTGGCTATATGAAAATCTACGATTCTCTCAGAGATCAGCTTAGTACGGTAGTTCGCCTTCAAGCGGAAGACGGTTTATGGCACACGGTACTGAATGATCCGACGGCTTATACGGAAACATCGGGCTCGGCGGGTCTGGCGGCAGGTTTAGTTCGATTCAACGAAGCTATCGGTTCGCCACTTTACAACAAGCAGATTCAGAAGGCGATTGATGGAGTACTGGGTCGGGTGAGCGCTAACGGAACGGTAAACGGAGTTTCGGCAGGAACAGCCGTTATGAAGGATGCCGATGGATATAAAGGGGTTGCCAATCAGCGCATTCAAGGCTGGGGACAAGGTCTTGCACTCGTCTTCTTGTCCTCATTGCTTACTTATAAATGGAAAGTAACCGAGTAAAATAGTATTTTTAAAAAACCTGCACCTCTGGTCATACCCCTGTCAAGTAGACAGATGAAAAAAGCTAAGCTGCCAACGCGCACCGGTACTCTATCGGTGCACGTTGTTTTAATTTGGCTTGAAAACGGTGGTAGTTGTACTCGTAAATATATTCTTCCACGGCTTGCCGAATTGCCGCTCCTGATTTAAACTGGTTGAGGTACAACTTCTCTGTTTTGAGATGCGAAAAGAAGGATTCGATGCACGCGTTATCCAGGCAGGTTGCTTTGCGAGAGTGGCTGCCTTTAACGCCGAATGCCTCTAATCGTGTGTTGTACGCCTGAGACGTGTATTGGAAGCCCTGGTCCGAATGGAGCACGGCCTCTGAGACGTCTCTTTTTCTTGTCCACTGCGTAATCGTATCCAGCACAAGCTGGAGATCGTTACGTTCAGACAATTGCCAAGCGACAATCTCGTTGTTGAAAAGATCTTGAATAACAGATAAGTAATGGAAATTCGTTCCATCGGAAATATAGGTAATATCCGTGACCATTTTTTGCTGCGGTGCCGTAGCATGGAATTGTCGCTTTAAACGATTTGGATACACAACAGAAGGCGTGTAGTTGGACTGTTTCCGCTTCCTACGTATGACCGACTGGATCGATAATTCTTTCATGATCCGGCATACTTTCTTGTGATTTACTTTGTAGCCAGCCTCCCACAAGGCGGTCGTCATCCGAGGGTAGCCATAGTAGGGATGTGCAAAATGGATGGCCATCATGTGTTCCTTGATCTCATGATCCTTTTCTTGACTTGCCTTTCGCTGAGGCTGTGTGGCTCTCCATTTGTAATAACTGGCCCGTGGTATTCCCGCAATAGCTAACAGGACTGTAATGCCGTGCTGGTGGCGCAGCTCCTCCATGATTTCATAATTCATTCGTTGGGTTGGCGCTTCTCCTTTACTAGATTTGGATACCGCTTTTTTAAGTAATCCACCTGCACCTTCAGGTAATCTCGTTCTTCCTCAATGCTTTGGAAGGACGTGCGTGGCCGCCCTTTCATTGGATTTGGCTCACTTTTACGCACATCGAACGACTCTCCGTTTTGCCATTTCCTCACCCACACCTTCAGTTGAGAACAGTTACGGATCCCTTCTCGCTGAGCTACCACCTTGTAACTCGCAGAACCCTCTACATACGCTCTAACCGCCTTTAATTTGAATTCTTCTGTATACGTTTGAAATGTTTGTCCTTTTTTAGCCATGAAAAAATCCCCTCCAAGTGGCACTCAAGCCTCCATGATAACATGAAGGTTTTTTTGAGTGTCTACTTGAAGGGGATAATACCACTCTGCAGGTTTTTTCTTTTTTCCCATATTTCCCCGATATGAATTCGATTACAAATAGTAATTGAGTTACAAAATGATATGATATTACATTGTTTCGAGCTGTTTACTGGGTTATAATAAGTGAACATTATGAGATCGAGGGTACCTAACATTTATGACAATAAGAAAATGGCATTGATTGTATTTTCGCTTCATAAGTGGAGCGGCAGATATCTGTATATTTAAACGGAGGTGAATTTTCTTATGTCATATGCCATTCATCCGGCAATGGAGCTTGGGGAGATCTGCTTAAGGGTAAGCGATTTAAACCGATCCCTTCAATTTTACGAAGAAGTTGTAGGTTTTAGTGTTCTCAAGCAGAGCAGCAAAACCGCTGAATTGACAGTGGACGGGAAAAATACGCTGCTCATTCTCGAAGAAATCCCGAATGCCGTGGGGGTTCCGAGGAGATCTGCCAGCGGGCTGTATCACTTTGCATTGCTGCTGCCGACACGCAAAGATTTGGGTGTTGTACTACAGAGGCTTATTGAATCCGGGATTCATATCGGTCAAGCGGACCATTTGGTCAGCGAGGCACTTTATATTACGGATCCGGATCATCACGGAATTGAAATTTACAGGGATCGCCCACGAGAGACGTGGGAGAGAGACGTACAAGGATATTACAAAATGGCGACGGATCCGATCGACTGGGACGGACTATTGAATGAGGTCAAGGGTAGTAAAGAGGGCAAGCTGCCTGCGGGAACAACGATCGGGCACGTTCATTTTCACGTTGGAGATTTGCTCAGGTCCAAACATTTTTATTGTGATGTGCTTGGTTTTGATATTACATCCGATGTTATGAGGCAGATGGGGGCACTCTTCATTTCCGCGGGAGGGTATCATCATCATATCGGCTTGAATATATGGGCAGGAAACGGCGTTTCCTCACCTCCTCCGAACGCGACCGGCATTGAGTATTTCACAATTGTTCTTCCCGATGATTCTGAATGGCTGAAGACACTGGAGCAGCTTAGGAGTGCAGGAATAACTGTCAAACAGCAGGAGCGGGCAATGCAAACCCAAGATCCATCCGGGATAGGCATACGCTTCATCGTCAAGTAACCTGGTTGGCTCTCAACAGGCGTATCATATTTGGAGACGATTTTGTCATTGGCATTACAACCTACCTCTACGCGGTCGTTCATTGTGAACAGCCGTGATAGAGGTTTTCTCATTACAGGCGACGTTTAAAGAATATTCCAAACAAACAAACATCTTTGTATTATTTCAAAATAAAACGGTTGAAAACAAAAACAAATAAAGGTATGGTAGTAATAGAATGATGTAAGAAAAGGTAATTTTTTTCAATGGTGCTTCCTTTCAGAACGTGACTAATTACTTTATACTTCGTGGTGGTGAATTGGATTGCTCGGTATGATGATGAAGCGCTTGACTAACTGGGGCTCCAGCTTTTATGGAGGGAAAGGGACACATTATCGGAAAATGCTTGTCCTTATTCTGATCATTGCCAGTATCCCAGGATTGATAACTGGAGCTTTAATCTACTGGTTTGTCGGTGGCCGGATAGAGAACGAGCTGCTTCAGCTGCATAAAAATCAAATTATTAAGAGAGCGGAAAATATTGACGGGCAGTTTGCAAATATGGAGCTATCCATGTCACATGGGGCGTTGGATACCAAGTTTGATTATACTTTGAAGGAAGTCGATTTTTATCGCCAGTTCTTACTCACAAGAGATATTTCCAAAACGATTGTGTTGATGCAAGGTGCCATGCCATTAGCCAAGCGATTGGATTTGTACATCGATGGGTTGCTCCCGGTTCACTTTAACCCAGAGATCAGTGTAATGGATAAAAATACGGATGAATGGAACCAGGTTAAACGAGCCAGTGAAAATGGACCTAATGTATATTGGACCACGCTTCCAACTTTGACTAAAAACCAAACGGGAAATGATGTGGCCCTTGTCCATAAAATCCCCGGTGGCACATCCGAGCCTTTCGGACTCATGGTAGCACGTCTGGACCGTGATAATGTCGTCTCTCTATTGAAAACGGTTGCTCCTTATGATGAAGGGGAAGCGTTCATGATGCAGGAAGACGGAGATATTCTGATTTCAACAGAAGAGAACAAACAGGCATCCACCTTGATTGAAGCAGTTAAAAAGGAAGTGCTCAGTCGCAATGTAGAGCAAGCATCTTTCCTGTATAAATGGGATAAAAATACGTATTCGGTATCTGTCGGAGCGTTGGATCGAATCGGTAATAAGTGGATCTATGTTTCTATTGCTCCTACTAGTGCTATTAAAAAGCCTATCGTTTTTCTTTCTCAAGCCATTATACTTGTTAGCTGTGCAGGACTGCTTCTGGCGGCTGTGCTGTCGTGGCTTGCTTCACGCAAAATATATTCTCCGTTAAACCAGCTTGTTGGTTTATTGAACGGTGGGAACCAGACGTACGGTAATGAATTTGAACTGATCGAGAAGCATTGGCAGCATTTAAATCGGGAAAGTCTGGAGCTGCAGACGAAGCTGGAGAACCAGCTGCCGCAGGTGAAGGAGGGCTTCCTGCTTCAGCTTATCCAGGGATATTTATCCGCTTATTCGGAAGCCGATCTTATGGAACGAATGAATCACTACGGCTGGAATACGGATCAACGCCAATATATTGTACTTTATATTCAATTGGTTGGAATGACGGAATTGGATACCGTTGGCCGATTTTCACATGGGGATGAAGGACTTATAACTTTTGCCGCAGCCAATATGGTCGAGGAGCTTGCTAGCGAACGGTTTGAGCATTGTCATGTCATTAATTTCCATAATTTAACTGTCGGACTTATGATCAATATTCCAGAAGGACAGTCGTTTAAAAATGAGCTGCTTCAATTAAGCGATACTTTAATGAAAACCATCAATCAAATTCTCAAGATGCAGGTTACTATAACACTAGGTAAAGCTACGAGAAAGATCAGGGAAATTCCTTTCTTGTTCGAAGAAGCGAAGCTTGCCATGAGCTATCGGAATTTCAGTAAAGAGAACCAGATCATTGATCTGGAGGCTTTGAGCAAAATGGAGGAGCACCAGTCTTTTCAGTATCCTTTTACCTTGGAAAGAGATATTATTCAAGCGATGCGGATGGGACAAGCAGACGAAGCAAGACACCATGTGCATGCTTTCATGGATGCCGTTGCTGCAGATGGAGTCAAGGAAATGGATGTGCAGCAGGGGATGATGAATCTGCTTGGATCCCTCGAGCACGCTATTATGCAATCCGGTCTTAATCCGAATCAATTGTTCAAGTCCGCGAATTTATTCGAACAGCTCTCCACGCTGAAAGAGCCGGAGCAGATCGAACAATGGTTTATGAATAAAGTCATTAATCCGTTTATTGAAGCGATGGAAAATCGCGCGGATTTCCAAATTAAGAAAATGATCGAGCAAGCCATGCTCTATATCCAAGCTAATTACATGAACGATATTTCACTGGACAGCTGTGCGGATCACTGCGGCACGAATGCCTTTGTGATGAGCCGAACCTTCAAGCAAGTCTCAGGCAAAAATTTCATTGATTACTTAACGGATCTCCGTATGGAAAAAGCAAAGGAAATGCTGCGCAATTCCGAGCTGAAGATTAACGAGGTGTCGGAAAAAGTCGGATACCAGCATAGTTATTTCAACCGTATTTTCAAAAAATACGAAGGCGTCACACCAAGTCAATATCGCGACATGAGTCGTAAAGCGTAGCCCGGAAACCCGCTTGTGGAGCGGGTTTTTTCTTTTTTTAACAAAAAAAGAGTAGGTTTGCAAAAGAAGTACAACAAGCCAAACCAGACCAAAACAAGAATATCTAATTGAAAACAAATGTCCCATACAACACAATGTGACTATGACTTAACCGAACGACGAAACAAGTCTTAATGTATCGTTAAAGGTCGAAACTTGTCACAGCATAAATAGGATATTCGAATAAGGAGTGAAACTATGGGACACACAACAACGACAGACAACATCCAAATGAAGGTGCGTAAAAAACAAAGTACCATGGACCTATTCCTCAATCGGTTAAAAAGAGACAAATGGATGTATATTCTTTTATTGCCCGGCTTGCTGTACTTCCTCATCTTTAAATATGTGCCTATGTGGGGCGTGCTGCTTGCTTTTAAAAACTATCAGCCTTTTACAGGCTTTTGGAACAGTGAATGGGTTGGCTTCGATCATTTCCGCAACTTCTTTCAAAATCCGGATTTTGTCCGCTTGCTGAGAAATACGCTGCTGCTTTCTTTATATAATCTGGTGTTCTTTTTTCCGGCTCCGATTGTTATCGCACTGCTGCTGAACGAGATTCGTAAAGACCTCTATAAGCGGACGATTCAAACGCTCATTTATGTGCCGCATTTTATATCCATGGTTATTGTGGCCAGTATTTCATACGTTTTTTTAACGACCGAAGGCGGTATTGTCAACAGCATGCTGGAGCAATATACCGGACATAAGATTGATTTTCTATCCAATCCGGAATGGTTCAGACCTCTCATTATTTTGCAAACGATGTGGAAGGAATGCGGTTGGGGGACAATCATTTTCCTTGCTGCCTTGGCGGGAGTAGATACGGAGCAGTATGAAGCAGCTATCGTGGATGGGGCTAACCGCTGGCGCCAGATGTGGCACATCACTCTTCCTTCCGTTCGCAGCACGATCATTATTTTGTTAATTCTTAGAGTCGGCGATGTGCTGGAAAATGGCTTCGAGCAAATTTACTTGATGACCAATGCTCTGAACAGGGAAGTGGCCGACGTATTCGATACTTATGTCTATATGATGGGGATTACGCAGGGAGCATTCAGCTACAGTACGGCAGTCGGATTATTCAAGTCGATTGTTGGTGTCATTCTCGTCTTTACAAGCAATTATTTGGCCAAACGATTCGGGCAATCAGGCATTTATTAATAAGGGAGGTTCGAGATTATGGGGAGACATCATAGAAGCTTTCTAGGCAATTTGTTCGACGGGTTCAATTATACGATTCTCGGATTACTTGGAATTTTAACGATACTGCCCTTCCTTTATGTTATTGCGGGCTCCTTCGCCACCGAGGCGGAATTGACTCAAAGAGCGTTCTTTCTTATACCGAAGACGTTCTCGCTATCCGGTTATCAATTCATTTTTTCTTCTGATACGTTGTTCCGAAGCATCCTGGTTTCGATCTATGTGACAGCGATGGGTACATTGGTGAACCTGATATTTACCGTTACAATGGCCTATGCCTTAGCTAGAAAAGATTTGATGGGGCGCCATACGATATTGAATATGGTTCTGTTCTCCATGTTATTCTCCGGAGGGATGATTCCGACATACTTAGTCGTGAAAAACCTGGGCTTGCTCGATTCCTATTGGGCATTGATGCTGCCGGGAGCGATAAGCGCTTTTAACTTGATTGTCGTGAAAAACTTTTTCCAGGAGCTGCCTCCTGGGCTTGAAGAAGCGGCTAAGATTGACGGCTGTACCGAACTCGGTGTTCTGTGGCGTATCGTACTCCCGTTGTCCAAGCCTGTGCTCGCTACCTTCGGTCTCTTTTATGCCGTAGGCCACTGGAACAATTTCTTCACAGCTTTGCTGTATATTAATGATCCGGATAAATGGCCGCTGCAGGTTATGCTTAGACAGCTCGTTATGCTATCCCAGGGAAGTATCGGGGATATGAGCCAGCTCGACCCGACCTTCGTTCAGCCTCCAGAGCAAACGATCAAAATGGCGGTTATCGTCGTCGGTACCATTCCGATTTTGCTTGTATATCCGTTTTTGCAAAAACATTTTGCTAAAGGCGTGTTGATAGGCTCAATTAAAGGCTAAACCACTGCGATATTAAATCCCTAATAACCGATTAGTTCTTCGCATTGCTAGAAAAAGGGGGATACCATCCGGTAGTGCGAATTATTATAAATTTTAAGCCAATCATTTAGCTAAAATTGTTATACTTTATGAAGATAAAAAGGGAGGCAATTATTCATGGAATCCAAAAAGAAATTGAAACGTTTAGTAAGCGGAGTGATGATCTCGACGATTGCGGTTACTGCAGTTGGCTGTGGAGACAAGGCTCCAGCAGCAGGGAAGGACACCGGTTCCTCCGCATCTTCTGCTCCACTTGAGCTCAGCATCATGCTTCCTGCATTTAAGCCTACATTTCCTAAGGATGGAAGCCCTGTAGTCGCGGAATTGGAGAAATTCACCAATACGAAAATGCATTTGGAATGGGTACCGGATTCCTCCTATGCGGAGAAAATGAACATCACTCTTGCATCCGGTAAATTGCCTACCGTCATGGTTATTAAAGATAAAACAGCTAGCTTCATCAACGCTGCGCGTTCCGGGGCATTCTGGGAAGTCGGCCCGTATTTGAAAGACTACCCGAACCTGAGCAAAGCCAATAAGATTGTAAACAACAATATCTCCGTTGATGGAAAAGTGTATGGTGTATACCGCGCCAGACCGCTTGGAAGAAATGGTATTGTGTACCGCAAAGAGTGGCTGGATAATCTCGGGATGAAAGAGCCAAAGACAATTGACGATTTTTACAACATGCTGAAAGCCTTTACAACCCAAGATCCGGATAAAAACGGCAAAAACGATACTTACGGGATGGTCATTTCCAAATACACCGGTCCTTTCGATATTATGCAAACGTGGTTCGGCGTGCCGAATAAATGGGGTACGGATACCAGCGGTAAGTTAATTCCTGCACACTACGCTCCAGAGTATATGGATGCTCTCAAGTTCTTCAAGAAGCTGTATGACGAGAAGCTGATCAATGCGGACTTTGCGGTTATGGATTCCAACAAATGGACCGATCCAATCGTAAATGGACAAGCTGGCGTTATGGTTGACGTTACAGATAATGCGGCAAGGATCGATGACAAAATTCACAACGCTTTGCAGCAAGCAGGCAAGGATGATAAGAACAAATACTTTATGGATATCTTAGGCTCTGTTTCCGGTCCAAAAGGCAATCGTGCGCTTCCTACTTCAGGTTACGCAGGTATGCTTGTTATCTCCAAATCTACTGTGAAAACAGAGAAGGATCTTCGCCAAGTGCTTGGTTTCTTGGATAAATTAAATGAAGCAGAAGCACAAAACCTGGGCTTCAACGGTATCGAAGGCAAGCACTACAAGAAAGTAGAAGGCGGCATAGAGCCAATTAAGGATACGGCTTTGATGGATCAGGAAGTAAGCGGCTTGAACCAAATGTTCATGGGTATTCCAGATAATAGATACTATGAAGTGGTTCAAACCCCAATTCGTATTAAATCGAACGAAGTACAAAAAGCAAACGAATCGATCGTAGTTGCAAACCCTGCTGAGCCTCTTGTTTCCAACGTATATGCACAAAAAGGACCTCAATTGGATAACATCATCAATGATGCTAGAACCAAATTTATCGTAGGTCAAATTGATGAAGCGGGCTTTAAGGCAGCTGTTGAGCTGTGGAAAAAAAGCGGTGGCGACGATTATGTAAAAGAAATCAACGACTTGTACCAAACATCGAAAAAGTAACTAAAGCAAAAGGGCTGTGTCCTGTGACACAGCCTATTTTCTTGCTTAAATACAAGGTTTTGCAAGGAAGTGATAAGCAGTGCAACAAAGTCTAAACGATAATAGGCAGCTTCACAAGAATATCCAATGGCTGTAAAAGGCAATGTCAGTTACATTAGAAACTAGATTAAGGGGGAGAGACATGACTGCGATTAGTGAAACATTGCCATATCAGCTAGGCGAGCTCATCTATCACAATCCTTTAAGCTGTGAGCAGGATGTGCAGAACTTTATTATGGAAGGGCAAGCGGCCATCAGCTTCCCTCAGCAAAGAATGCGAATGGAAAATGTGCTGGATCCTCAGCTGGGACAGCAAGCGAACTTTGTATTCTGGTGCCCGCAGCACTTTCCGGACTCCATTGCTATTACTTGGGATTTTTGGCCGATTCGGGAACCAGGACTGTGCATGACCTTCTTCTCGGCAACTGGGGCAAACGGTGAGGATTTGTTCGATGCAAGCCTTGCACCGCGGACAGGCATTTATCCTCAATATCATAACGGAGATATGAACGCCTACCATGTATCCTATTTCCGACGCAAAGAAGCCGATGAGCGAAGCTTCCATACCTGCAACCTGCGCAAAAGCCGCGGATTACACTTGGTAGCTCAAGGAGGAGATCCGATTCCTTCGGTTAGCGATGCATCAGGGCCATACAAGATCAAAATTTTAAAATGGAAAGATGAAATCGTATTCATGATCAATGACATGCCTGTATTCCAATGGAATGATGATGGACTAACCTACGGCAAACGACTTGAAGGTGGAAAAATCGGTTTTCGTCAATTAGCCCCTATGGTTGGGGAATATGCGAATTTACATGTTTATGCATTGGAGAGAGGATAGCTTATGCAGCCAAAGACACGGTTCTATATAGCCGGAGATTCCACAGCGGCCAACTATCCCCCGGAGCAATCACCAATGGCGGGCTGGGGACAAATGATCGGCGAATTGCTGACTAACGATGTGGCAGTCTACAACGAGGCCTCATGCGGAAGAAGCTCGAAGAGCTTTATGGACGAGGGACGTCTTAAACCGATAGCCGATAACATTCATCAGGATGACTATTTGTTCATCCAGTTCGGTCACAACGATCAGAAGCCGGATGAAGAGCGTCATACCGAGCCGTTCACCTCATATTTGGACCACTTGCTCCAATACATTGCGGCAGCTCGTAGAAAAGGGGCGACTCCCGTTTTATTCACCTCGGTTGCCCGCAGAAACTTTAATGAAAAAGGCGTTCTTGTCCCTACACATGGAGACTATCCCGCAGCTATGAAGAAGCTGGCGTCGGAGCAAAGGGTACTTCTGATCGATATGGAGGCAAAGACGGATGAACTTTACCGTTCATTAGGGTCTGAAGCTTCCAAGCAGCTGTTCGTATGGCTTGAGCCTGGAGAGAACCCGAATTATCCTGATGGCGTCCGGGATAACACCCATTTTAATGAGCAGGGAGCCAGGGAAGTCGCTAAGATCGTTGTGTCGCAGCTGGTCAAGATATGCCCTGAATTGACAAGATTTATTAAACGATCGTGAGATGAAATTCAAGCTATCACATCGATAAAGGAGAGGGTAAAACAGTGGGTGCACAAGCAGAACGAATTCAACTGCAATGGTTGGGGAAAAGCGGACATGTCTCCGATGGATTAGGTGTGACATGGGGTATTCCATGGGCAGAAGGAGAGCTTCAACGCAGCGAATCATTAGCCTTGATCGGATCCCTCGGGGAGGATGTTCCCGTTCAGAGCTGGCCTACGGCATTTTGGCCTGATGGAAGCGTCAAGTGGTCAGCACATGCAGCCTCTATTAAGAGGGAGCGCTCCGATACATACTATTTAAGCAGAGGAAGCTCTGCAGGGCCAGGAGCCGTCGTAACGGTGACGGAAACAGAAGAAACGATTGTTGTAGATACAGGACCGATAGTTTGCCAATTGAATCGCCAAGGGCAGTCCATCATCCGATCCATTCACCGTGAAGGTTCCCTCGTATGCGCGGACGGCAAGCTTCAATGCATTCGTGAGGAGCGTCATGTGACGGGTGGAAGCAAGACCTTCAAGGAGCATGCGTTCACAAGCTTTATTTCGAAGGTTGTGGTAGAGCAAAAGGGGCCTGTTCGAGCTGTAGTGAAGGTTGAGGGTAAGCATAAGCTGAATCATGGTGTAAGAGAATGGATGCCTTTCACGCTGCGCTTTTATTTTTATGCAGAACAGCATTCTATCAAGGCGATCCACACGTTCGCTTATGACGGCAATCCCCATATGGATTTTGTCAAAGGAATCGGAATGACATTCAAGGTTCCTATGCAAGGACCATTATATAATCGTCACGTGCGGTTTACGGGGGATAGCGGTTTGTTCAGCGAATCGCCGAAGCACCTAATGACAATTCGCACCACAGGTAAATATGAAGAACTGTTCAGACGGCAGACTGCGGGTGAAAATGTCAGCTTTGACCCTGTTGAAGACGAACGTTTTATCGGACTTATCGAAGAGTCTGCGGTATGGGACAGCTTCAAGCTTGTCCAAGGCACAGCGGATTCGTACACGATAACCAAACGCACTCAAGAAGGCTGCGCATGGATTCGCGCCGCATTCGGGCAGCGTTCTCTCGGAACGGTGTATGCGGGCGGCGAGAACGGTGGACTAGGCATAGGAGTGCGCAACTTCTGGAAGAAGTATCCTTCCTCTCTTGAGCTCCACCACACCTCCAAGGATGAGGCAGAAATGACCGTATGGTTCTGGTCTCCGGATGCAGAACCAATGGATTTGCGCCATTATGACACAACTACGCACTTACAGTCGTCGTACGAAGGCTTTGACGAAATGAGAAGCACTCCGTTTGGTGTCGCGAACACAAGCGAGCTGGCCATTTGGTGCTTCGACAAGACGCCGAGTCACGAGACTCTTCATGCAGCGGCGCTGGAATGCCAATCTCCGTCTCTGCTAGTATGCGAGCCGGAATATTATCATAAGGCCAAAGCTTTCGGTGTTTGGAGCCTTCCTAACCGCAGCACTGCGGTTCATACCAAAATTGAAGATCAGCTGGACGCAGCTATCGAGTTCTACAAAGAAGAGATTGAGCAGCGTAGATGGTATGGTTTTTGGGATTTCGGCGACGTAATGCACGGGTATGACCCGACCCGCCATACATGGCGTTACGATATCGGGGGCTGTGCTTGGCAAAATACGGAGCTAGTGCCGAATATGTGGCTTTGGTATATGTTCCTTCGTTCCGGACGTGAAGATATATTCCGTATGGCTGAGGCTATGACTCGTCATACCAGTGAAGTTGATCTGTATCACTTCGGCGAGTATTCCGGACTTGGCTCCCGTCATAACGTTATCCATTGGGGCTGTGGCTGTAAGGAAGCTCGGATCGGTATGGCAGGTCTTCACCGTTTCTTCTATTACTTAACAGCGGACGAACGGATCGGGGATATCATGGATGAAGTGACGGATTCGGATTATACGACCGCACATTTGGATCCAATGCGCTATTATTTCCCGAAAGACGAGTATCCGACCCATGCCCGAGTAGGTCCGGATTGGGCTGCCTTCAGCTCGAACTGGCTGACCCGTTGGGAACGCCATGAGGATACGACTTATCGCGACAAGCTGCTGGTCGGCATAGAAAGCTTGAAAAACATGCCGAACCGAATGAAAAACTTGGCTGTTCACGGCTATGATCCGAAAACCGGTACGCTATACGATATGGGCAATAATGCCGGCGGCCATTTGGCCATTTGTATGGGAGGTCCGCAGGTTTGGATGGAGCTTGCTCTTATACTGAAGGATGCCGAGTGGGAAAGCATGTTAGTTGAGATCGGAGAGTTTTATAATCTTCCTAGAGAAGAGAAGAGTGCGAAACTGGTGGGTGATCTTGGTAAAGGCGGCTATGCTTGGCCTATGTTCTCAACCGGTATTGCGGCATATGCTTCCGTCCATAACAAAGATGAAGCTTTGGCTGAGCTTGCATGGAGCATTTTACTCAAAGATGAAGTAGGTCAGGTCAAACTTACGGATATTACAAAACCGGTAGGAACTCTGGAGTACATCAGACCGATCCATGAAATTCCTTGGATCGCTACCAACACCATCTCCCAATGGTCGCTTAATGCTATTGTGTGCATGGAATTAATCAGCAGCTCTTTAGAGAAAGCCGCAGCAGCAAATGCAGCGATACATCAATAACGAATACACCACAGATAAAGCACAAGGCTCGTTCGACTTATTTGAGCGGGCTTTTGTGTGAATCTTAGATGTAATATTTTTCACTATTTGGGATAAATACGAAGGGGGTATATCAATATGAAAAAGAAAATGGTAGGTACATTGGCTGCGCTGGCCGCTGTAAGCATGGTTGCAACCGCTTGTGGCGGAGGAAGTAACGGTGCTAGTGCACCGGAAACCAAGGATTCTACGGTAAAGGAAAACAAGGATCCAGTAGAGTTGGTGTTCTATTCGATGAGCCGTGACTCCGAAGCCAGCTTTAATGACCGCTACGGTGAGGCAATTCGCAAGAAATTTCCGAACTACACGATCAAATACATACAAAGAGCGACGGGTAGCGATCTGCAGGATTTGATCAATGCCGGTCAAAGAATCGATATTCAGTGGGATTCTATCGGTTCCTTTCCAGGGAGCAATATGGTATTTGAGCTGAGCTATGACATGACGGAGCTAATGAAAAAGCATCAAGTAGATGTAAGCCGCTTCGAGCCTTCCTTGATCGATGCTATGAAGCAGCTGGGGAATGGAGCGATATATGGACTCCCTGTGTACAATGAACGTATGGCGTTATTCTATAACAAAGACATTTTCGATAAGCTGAACGTTCCTTATCCAAAGGACGGCATGACTTGGGTCGAGCTGAATGAAATCGCCAAAAAACTGAACGTAGAGAAGGACGGAGTGACCTACACAGGATTCTCGCCTTCCGTTAATCATCTTTTCTTGGTCAACCAGTATTCATTGCCGCTGCTTAACAAAGATCTGAGATCGAACATTTCGAACGAAAAATGGAAGCAAATATTGGATTTGCAGCTGCTTCAGCCGACGCAGAATCCGGTTTATCAAAAAGCGATGGCCAACAATAAAGGCAAAATTCTCGATTTGAACCAATTTGCCAAAGACCAGTCCCTGGCTATGTTCATTTCCTCGCCGATACTTCCTCAAGTGATGAAGGACGAATTGTCCAAATTTAACTGGGATGTCGTATCTGAGCCTACTATGCCGGATGCTCCAGGTGTAGGACCGCAATCCTATCCAGGCTATTTTGCCATAACGAAGACGGCTAAAGATAAAGATGCGGCTATGGAAGTTATTAAATTCTTGACTTCGGACGAATATCAAATGGAATATTCTAAGAAAGGCATTATGACGACGTTGAAAAATGAATCCATTCAAAAGGCGCTGGGGCAAGAAAGTGCATTCAAAGGGAAAAACTATGGTGCGTTCTTCTATAACAAATTCCCGGCCATTGCCGATAAAACCATCCAGGAGAGCCAAGTCGCCATCCTTGGAACTTACACGAAAAACCTGAACAAGCTATCCGCAGGTGACATGGATATCAATACCTTCATGCGTACAGCAGAGGAAGAATCTAACAAGCTGCTGGATAGCTTGAATAAAAAATAAGATAGTTAGCACCATTAGCGAGTGAAGCAATCGCTCCTTAAGGTATCACAGCCTCCAAGCAGGCCACGATACCTGAGGGGTGATTGTTTTTATATTAGGGTACTCCTTACTTAAAGCGCTGTACAAAGCTTCCCATTCGTTCGATTGCCTCAGTAATATTTTGGATCGAGGAAGCGTAGGAGCAGCGAATATGTCCCTCACCGCATGAGCCCAGCACATTGCCAGGGACGACAGCTACCTTCTTATCCTCCAGCAGTTGATCGGCGAATTGCTCAGAAGTCAGGCCTGTATGCTGTATCGAAGGGAAGGCATAAAATGCACCCTTGGGCTCGAAGCAGGGAAGACCGATCTCTTCAAAGCCTTTTAGTATAAGTCGTCTGCGTTGATCGTAGGAAGCGACCATTTCGTTCACCTCATGAGAGCCGTTGCGAAGCGCTTCGATAGCTGCCCTTTGAGTTGTGATGGGTGCGCAAATCATGGTGTATTGATGAATCTTGGTCATAGCTGCAATGACTTCGGAATGGCCGCAGGCATAACCGAGTCTCCAGCCTGTCATTGCGTAAGCTTTGGAAAATCCGTTGAGAAGGATCGTACGGTCTCTCATGCCAGGCAGCTCGGCGAAGCAGGTATGTTGGCCGACGTAGGTCAGCTTTTCGTACACCTCATCGGATATGACGATTAAATCGTATTTTTCCACCACTTTTGCAATTTTTTCTAGCTCTTCCCTTGGCATTGTAGCTCCGGTGGGGTTATTCGGATAGTTGATTAGCAGAGCCTTGGTTCGAGAGGTTATCGCAGCTTCAACCTGCTCGGCGGTAATTCTAAATTCATTGTCTGCACTTGTGCTAAGAGGCACCGGAACGCCACCAGCCATAATCGTGCAGGGAGAATACGATACGTAGCAGGGCTCAGCGATCAGTACTTCGTCCCCAGGATGCAGAATGGCTCTTAAAGCCAAATCCACTGCCTCACTAACGCCGACGGTAACGAGAACCTCATTGCGCGGCTCATACTTCACTCCATGGTTTCCGTGCAAGTGGAGAGCAATTTCTTCTCTCAATTCAAGCAATCCTGCATTGGATGTGTACATGGTATAACCTTTACGCAGGGAGTCGATACCGTTTTCTCGAATATTCCATGGTGTCACGAAATCAGGCTCGCCGACACCAAGCGAAATGACACCTTTCATCTCAGCAACCAAGTCAAAAAAACGACGAATGCCTGAAGGAGGAAGATCCCTAACCGTAGGAGAAATGCGATTGGACCAATTCATATTCATAACGTTCACCAGCTTTCTTCAAAATAAAAAGCCCCCGCCCCTGGAAAGGGACGAGAGCTTGAGCTCACGCGATACCACCCTAATTGACATCATAAAGCCAACCCCTTGCAAGTTAGACGGCTGGATCCAAGCCATATAACGAGAAACGGATAAAGGTGTTTCCGGGCAGGCTTCTGTTCATGGACAACAAAAAAAGCCCCCATCCCCGGAAAGGGACGAGAGCTTAGCTCACGCGGTACCACCCTAATTGACAATAATATGTCCACTCTTTCCGGTAACGGCGGAAGACCGGCCTTCTCCTACTATAAAGTTCAGAGGGCGACTCCGGGGCGGCTTTCAATCAGGCTTCACTCCCAGGCTCTCACCATCCCCGGGTCTCTTTGAGGTCTGCCTTATTTACTTTCCCCATCACTGTCTTTGGTTCACTAAATTAATGAAAACTATAACACGGTCGATTTTACCTGTCAATCGGTTATTGTAAAAAATGGGTTTGCTGCTTCAGCTCGGTGTTGTCTAATGCCATAACATGTATTATCATCAGACAAGTAAGGCTAATCATTCGGAACCATAAGCAGGAAAGAGGAGGAAAAGAAGTTGAGAATCGATGCGCACCAGCATTACTGGAAGCTGGACCGTGGGGACTATGGCTGGCTAACACCGGAGTCGACCGTGTTGTATAAGGACTATTTGCCTGAGCAATTGAATGCTCATTTGAAAGCGAATGGGATAAACAAGACGGTGGTTGTACAGGCGGCACCTACTTTAGCAGAGACGGAGTTCATGCTCAGCTTGGCAGAGAATAACGATACGATTGCAGGCGTCGTTGGCTGGCTAGATCTGGAGGACGAGAGCTTCAAAGAGCATTATGCGAGACTGAAGCAAAATCCGTATTTCAAAGGGATTCGCATCATGCTGCAGGATATCGATATGGAATATGCATTCCGACCTGCGGTTTTGGAAGCGCTGCGCTTTTTCGAACAGGAGCAGTTTCCCATTGATCTACTGATCAAAACACACCAGCTGGAGGAAACGGCAAAGCTGTTAAAGCTGCTGCCTAATTTACGCGGGGTTATCGATCATATCGCAAAGCCTATCATTTCTGAGCAGCAGTTGGAGCCATGGAAAACACATATGGCACAGATTGCCGCGGACAATCCTAATATTTATTGCAAGCTATCCGGGATGGTAACGGAAGCCGACCACCTGAATTGGCAGAAAGAGCACTTCATTCCTTATGTTCATCATGTGGTTTCTCAATTCGGTCCTCAGCGCGTTATGTACGGAAGCGATTGGCCCGTCTGCTTGCTTGCGGCTGAATACGATGAGGTCTACAAGCTTTTGGAGCTTACACTTCCAGAATCATTAAACGTATCGGACCTAAAGGATGTATTTGGCCTTAATGCCTCCCGATTTTATCGGTTGTAAGTTGGATCTTGATACAACAATAAACCGCTTCACTCCGTAAAGCCGGATGTAGAAGCGGTTTTTAGCATTGTATGGGGAAATAGAAGGATCTGACAGCGTTTTCAACAAGGGTTAGCTCTCGGCTCCTCATTTGGTCTTTTGCGATTTTAAGATTGCTTGCTAGTGCTTTCGTTGTAAGAAACTAACAAGGATTCCAAGCTTTCTGCCAAAAGAATATAATTCTGTAAGTCCGCATCAGAAGCTTTACTAAAGATGACTTTGGCTTCGTTCAATATATGATTACGCAATGACTGCACTTTCTCCTTACCTATCTCCGTAAGCTGGACGTAAATAATGCGTCGGTCCTCGACGGAACGAATTCGTTCTACAATATCCTGGCGTTCAAGCTTGTCGACAAGACTGGTTGCTGCACCTAATGTGATGCACAAGTAGTCAGCAATATCGTTCATTTTCATCGAGTGGTGCTCAAGTTGAAAAATAACGGATAACGTTGAATTGTTTAGGTTGGGATCTGTATTCATGGCTTGTAGAGAGCGCTTTAATTGACGGCTCACACAAAGAAGCTTACTCAACAATACGGTAGTGTCTTGTTCTTTGCTCATCTAACCTGTCTCCTATCTTATTGACATCTAGTATTATTTTACTACATTACGACAGAAATTAATATGTAAGTTGTCGATTTAAAGGAATTGGTTTCTAAATGAGTCGATTGGCTCTCTTGTTAGGATTGTATATAATAACAATAAAGAACACGGATAGAAATTTTGTTGGGGGATAAGTTATGAAATCTGGGCTGTTGGTAATAGATGTGGGCAATACGAATACGAAAATAGCGGTTTACCGCGACAACCGGATGGATCATTTCTGGAGGATTACGACACAAAGAGAAATGACAGAGGAAGAATTGTGGATCATTTGGAATCAGCTGTTCATACAGAGCGGCTTTGCTTATGAGGAAATAAGCGGAATCATTATCAGCTCTGTTGTGCCGCCTCTTATGACAGCTTTAAGGGAGGTGTGCCGCAACAAACTCGGAATTACACCGCTCGAACTTGGCCCTGGTATTAAAACGGGGTTGAAAATTATGACAGATCATCCAGCGCAGGTGGGAGCAGATCGAATCGCAAGCGCTATTGCAGCTATACATCTTTACGGAGCTCCTGTGATTATTATCGGATTAGGTACAGCGACAACGATCAGTGTCGTCAACGAGCATAACGAATTTATAGGCGGTGCTATCCTGCCCGGAGGTGTCATCTCTGCTGAAGCGATGTATGAGAGAACCGCGCAATTACCTACCGTTAATATAACAAGCCCGCAAAGGCATCTCACTCACGATACGGCTTCAAGCATGACCTACGGGATTGTGAATGGAATAGCCGGGCAAGTAGATGGTATTGTGACCAGGATCATCGAAGAAATGGGTCTGCCGTTTACAGTGGTAGCATCGGGCGGATTATCGGAATTGATATCTCCGGAATCAAAAACCATTCAGCACACGCATCCCGATCTTGTACTGGAAGGGTTAAAGATTACATGGGAGCTTAATCGATCATAACTATATTTCAATATATATCAAAAAGAAAGGTCCAACGCATCTTGCGAAGCGATGGACTTTTTGTCGTTTACGGTAAATGCACTGTTTTGATGTGATCCATATGCAGGAAAAGGGTCTCTCCTCCAGCTGCGACCAGCTCGATCAAGTTGTTTTGCAAAGATTTGAGTTGACCAATTTTATTGGGGTTCTCTCCAATATCGAGGACAACGAATTGACCTTCTAATTTTTTTAACTGTTGATCAAATGTTCTCGCCAACGTTATGGTCGATGGACTTAACGGAAATTTTTCCTGCGTTAGAGAGTATGGGGTTACATTCGGGTCATAAGGGATAATATATTTCATATGTTGCATAGGAATATATACTATGTGATATACCGGTGAGTAGAAAACAAAATAGTCGTTCATTATGCTTGTCACATATCCATGCAGCGATTGATTGCCACTGGTATATATTTCGGTAAAAACTCCCTTTGCATTCATCAAGATTTTGCGAAATGAAATATCCTTTTGATCTTCAAACGGCAGATCGGTCGGGACGGTTATAAAGGCGTCTTCCTTACTTTCATCGCACAGCGTCAATTGCTGTAAGTGCAGAAGTGGAACATACAGAAACTGTTGACCATTGTAGAGCACCAAGATGTCACCGCCGAGATTGATGAGTTTTCCACGGATTGGTGTTTTTTTTCCTGATACGAACAGTTCTACCTGTTTATCGAGCAATGCGTTCAAGATGGTCATAAAGCACCTCCTATTCTTAAAAAGTGGGAGATCAGGCTTAACCCAATCGGAGTGCCGGAAAGAAAACAACCAGCACTCCCGAAAGATGATTTTATGATTGGGTTGTTATTCATAAAGACGGCGTTAAATGCGGATGCGGTAACCCTTACTATCCGGTAAGAATGCCATTTTAGAAAAATAACCGTCATAAGAAAGACGGTTTAATTTGCTTCAGATGAATCAAGCAAGTGAATTCTAAGACTTGGATCATAGGCTAGTACCCTATTAGCGTCTATTGTTGTTGGATTTTTGTTTGCCGCTGGAGTTTTTATTGCTGTTGTTATTGTTTTTATTGCCACTTTTATTGTTATTGTTGTTGTTTTTATTGCCACTTTTATTGTTGTTATTGTTGTTGCCGCTTTTATTGTTATTAGTGTTGTTATTGTTATTATTATTGTTGTTTTTATTGCCGTTGCTTTTGTTTGCAGAGACGCTGATTGTTTTAATATGGAAAATAGGAACACGGATTAGCTCTCTGTTAACGACCACGAGGACGAAATCTTGAGTGACTTCAGCTATGAAACCTTCAATTTTTTCAGGACCTCCACGGTTGATCTGAACGAATTTGTGGCGCAAGCTTTGCAGTAGTTGATTGATTGTGTTGGCTTGGATGACATTAGTAGTACCGAGCGATCTGCCGCTTTTATTTCCGCCGGAACTCATTTGTGTAATACTTTTAATATGGGATCGATTCACATAGACCATACCGTCTGTTGTTCTTATTACAATAAATTGATTTTGGCTTGAAACCATGGTACCTGCCATGGAATCCGGACCACCGCGATTCACTTTTACTTGTGTGCCTAAAAGGTTGGACATCATATTGCCTGTCGACGTTTGAGTGTAAGTGGGTCTAAGACTTCCACTGGTGTTCTGGCCGCTCGGCATCATATTGGATGCCATTTGATGAAAATAACTCATTATACATTCCCCTCTCGATAAGTTGTCCCTGTTATTTTTTAATTGCTTGACTCTTCTTTGCTTCTTTTTCAACTCTACCTCACTCTGTTTGACTACCTTGCATTTTCACTCTACCTACACGCTGCCTGCTAGTGAATTAATTCATAGGCAGCGACCTCCTTTCATTAATCATGATAGGGAATTCATAGTTTATATATATGTATCCGGCAAGCGATGGTACTAGTTGAGAATCTATATTGCTAGAAGTTCCACATCTATCTATTAGAGATTGCAAGAAGGTAATAGGAAGGGTGATCGTATATTTTTTGTCTGACAAACTATTGTCTAGTTCACTTCATGAGCTGTTCTCATAGACTGAAATATCTTAATAGAGGAGGTATTTTCATATGCCGGGTTCAGGAGGAAATGGCAACGGAAGAAGCAGTGGCAACAACAGTAATGGAGGCAGAGATAACCGCAGTGGAGGTAGCAGAGACAGCCGTGACGTTAGAAGTACGGGCAATCAAACCGGTAGAAGCGTGGGCAACCAAACTGCTGAAAACAAGGGCAATCGCAGTGGAGGAAGCAGAGGTAACCACAACGGTAGAAGCGTGGGCAACCAAACTGCTGAAAACAAGGGCAATCGCAGTGGAGGTAGCAGAGACAGCCGTGACGTTAGAAGTACGGGCAATCAAACCGGTAGAAGCGTGGGCAACCAAACTGCTGAAAAAAAGGGCAATCGCAGTGGAGGAAGTAGAGGTAACCACAACGGTAGGAGCGTGGGCAACCAAACTGCTGAAAACAAGGGCAATAGCAGTCAAGGAAGTAGAGGTAACCGCAACAGTGGAAGCATGGGAAACCAAACTGCTGAAAACAAGGGCAATCGCAGTGGTAGGAGCATGGGAAACCGCAGTAACAACACCACCAACACTAACAACAACCGCAGTAACCGTAATAACAGCAGAGGCAATCCATTCGGCTGCTAGTATCGAAGCAGCATTTATTTGCATGGGAACAAGTGCCGTGACAGCTATGCTTACAGCCGCATAAGGTGAATTACCTAGAAAAGTCTATCAATCATTTGATAGGCTTTTTGCTTTCTACAGAAAGGCGGAATCGTTCCATGGAACTTTCTACTCGGTCAATTGTGATTGGGGATGAAGAGCGTTCAACTCTGCAGAAAAACGTATGGAGTGATAAATTCGTCAGTGCCCATATGCTTATTAAGGGAAAAAAAGAGCCCATTCTCCTACGCTATAGGGGAGGTCATACGCGCGATTATCCTAAAAAATCGTTCGAGGTTGTGCGTAACGGCAAAACGTATCATTATAATGCCGAATTCGACGATCCTTCCATGATTCGCAACGCGTTGTCTTTTCAATTCTTTCAATGGATCGGGGTACCTAGTCCAAGGACGAACCACTGCTTGCTCAAGCTGAACGGGCAAAGCCTGGGAGTGTATTTGGAGATAGAAGGAGTCGATCGAATTTTCTTCCGCCGAAGAAATATTTCTGTTAAATCTTTGTTCTATGCGGTTAATGATAATGCAGATCTAACTTTGGTGAATCCCGAGACGCAGCGCAAAAAATCGTCCCTATTCAAGGGCTATGAACAAATCATGGGGACGGAATCAGACCGTCAACAGTGGAAATCGTTCATAATGAATCTGAACACGCTTAAGGGCGCAAATTTAGGTCGATACTTGAAAGAACGGGTTGACATTGATAATTATCTCCGATGGCTGGCGGGGGCCGTCTGTACAGGAAATTACGACGGTTTTGACCAAAACTATGCAGTATACCGACATAAGAAAACAATGAAGTATCGCATGATCCCTTGGGATTACGAAGGAACATGGGGCCGTAACTGTTACGGTAAAAAATGCGGGAGCGATCTTGTTCGTGTCGAAGGTTATAATCAGCTTACCAAGAAACTGCTATCCTTCAAAAGCATCCGCAATCGGTATAAAGTTTTGTTGCGCTCCATTGTTAATCAACATTTGACGGTAAAGAAGATCGATCCTATCGTGCAGAGAATGTACGAAAGCATTGCTCCCCACATCTACGAGGATTCCATGCGCAAATGGTCATTATCGGTCTTTGATGGAGAGCCTCAGATGATTCAAAGCTATATTAAAGAACGGCGTAAAATTATTCTCGATTCGCTTAAAAAGCTGTGAAAATCGAGAAGTTCAAGCAACCTTTCCCAAAAGCTATAAATTTTTCGACAAAGTTTGTCGAAATGATGCAAATAAGTTGACGTAGCGCCTATTTCAAAGGCATAATGGATTAAAATCGAATTAAGGGAATGGATAAACGAATGGGCATTGAGCAGCTTCTTGAGAAGGCGTCCGGCTATGTAAAAGAAAATGATCTGAAGCGTATAAGAGAAGCCTACGAGTTCGCTGAACAGGCTCATTCGGGCCAGGTTCGCAAATCAGGGGAGCCTTATATCCTGCATCCGTTGGCCGTTGCGGAAATTTTGGTCAACATGCAGATGGATACAACTTCGATTATCGCCGCACTGCTTCACGATGTGGTTGAGGATACGACCGTTTCTCTTGAAACCGTAAACGAAAAATTCGGTAAAACCTGCGCTATGCTGGTGGACGGTCTGACCAAGCTCGAAAAAATTAAATTTAAAACCAAAGAAGAGCAGCAAAACGAAAATTATCGTAAAATGTTCGTGGCGATGGCACAGGATATCCGCGTCATTTTGATTAAATTGGCCGATCGCCTACATAATATGCGCACGCTTAAGCATCAATCGGAAGAAGCTCAGCGTCGGATAGCGGATGAAACGCTGGAGATCTTTTGTCCGATTGCTCACCGTCTCGGGATTTCCGCAATCAAGTGGGAGATGGAGGATATTGCACTCCGTTATTTGAACCCTCAGCAATATTATCGTATTGTGAACTTGATGCAGAAAAAACGAACGGAACGAGAGAAATATATCGAGGACGTTATTTCAACGGTCAATGAGAAGCTGTCTGAAATGGGAATTGACAGTGATATTTCCGGTCGTCCCAAGCATATTTACAGCATTTATAAAAAGATGACGGCCCGTAACAAGCAGTTTAATGAAATCTATGACCTGCTTGCGCTCCGAATCATTGTTGACAATATTAAGGATTGCTATGCAACGTTAGGCATTATTCATACGCTTTGGAAGCCAATGCCCGGGCGATTCAAGGATTATATTGCTATGCCTAAGCCCAATATGTATCAATCGCTCCATACGACAGTTATCGGACCGAAGGGTGAACCGCTTGAGGTGCAGATTCGTACGTTCGAAATGCATAAGACGTCTGAGTACGGGATTGCAGCGCATTGGGCGTACAAAGAAGGCAGCATGGTTCCCTCTGGGAGCTTTGAGGACAAGATGAATTGGTTCCGGGAGATTCTGGAGCTCCAACAGGATGCTCAGGATGCATCCGAATTCGTCGAGTCTTTGAAAATGGACTTTTTCTCTGATCTCGTATTCGTATTTACTCCTAAAGGAGAAGTCATCGAGCTGCCAGCAGGATCGGTACCGCTAGATTTTGCCTATCGGATTCATACGGAGGTCGGTAATCGGACCATCGGCGCAAAGGTAAACGGACGTATCGTACCGCTTGATTTTCGCCTGCAGACTGGGGACATCGTAGAAATTTTAACGTCCAAGCATTCTTACGGTCCTAGTCAGGATTGGATCAAGCTGGCGCAGTCTTCTCATGCACGCACGAAAATTCGTCAATGGTTTAAGAAGGAGAAACGGGAAGAAAACGTCGAGAAGGGCAAGGATTCGATTGAACGTGAGCTGAAACGTCTTGGGATTGATCCCCCGACCTTGATGAAGGACGATGACCTGATGGAGGTCGCAAAGAAATTCAACTTCAATGAGATTGAAGATATGTATTCTGCGGTCGGCTTTAACGGCATCACGGCGGCCCAGATCGTAACTCGATTGACGGAGAAGCTTCGCAGGCAGCAGGAGGAGGCTCGTCAGCAAGCGATGCAGCTTACTGAGGAAGTCAAGGAACTCAAGGCAGCTCCTTCATCAGAGCGGAAAGGCCGGCCTACGCATGGCGTACGTGTTAAAGGAGTGGACAACCTTCTGGTCCGTTTCGCGCGCTGCTGTAACCCGGTTCCTGGGGATCAAATTGTCGGATATATTACGCGCGGCAGAGGAGTATCCATCCATCGGCTCGATTGCACCAATATCCCTATTGCAGACGGCGGAGAGGAAGGCAACCGTGTCATAGAAGTGGAATGGGCGGATTCCATTGAAGCCAATTATAATGTAGAGATTGAAATTACAGGCCATGACCGCTTCGGTTTCCTGAATGAGGTGCTTCAAGCGGTATCTGAGAGCAAGACAGTGATTTCGGCCGTATCAGGACGTACGGACAAAAATCGAATGGCGATCATTCACATGACCATTTTGATACGCAATATCGAACATCTCCACGCAGTCGTGGAGAAAATTAAGCGAGTCAGGGATGTGTATTCCGTGCAGAGGATTATGCAATCCTAAGCGCCTTGAGTCTGCACCATCAACAGGAATTGAGGTTGTATTCAAAATGAGAGTTGTTGTTCAACGAAGCAAGCAAGCTCAAGTAACGGTCAATGGCGCCACTGTTGGTGCCATTGACCATGGGCTTGTGCTTTTAGTAGGGATAACCCATGAAGATACGGAGCAGGACGCTAAATTTGCTGCCGATAAAATTGCTGGTCTTCGTATCTTTGAAGACGAATCCGGTAAAATGAATCATTCGGTTATAGATGTTGGGGGACAGATCCTGTCCGTATCCCAGTTCACTCTTTATGGTGATTGTCGCAAGGGCAAGCGTCCGAATTTTATGGCAGCCGCCCGTCCGGAACAGGCCAAGCCGCTCTACGACCGGTTTAACGAGCTGCTCCGTGAGCTAGGCTTGACTGTAGAAACCGGAACGTTCGGAGCGATGATGGACGTATCCCTAATTAATGATGGTCCTGTCACTTTAATTATAGAAAGCAAGTAGTTAACTTTTTGCGTATTTTATTGATTCCATGGCTAAGAAAAGATGCGGCAAATAAGCATATCTCGTGGTTAGGTTTACTCCTGTTTGGACAAAATAAGAGTATACTCATACAAGGAGATAACATTCGCATGCACCAATCCGGCAAAGAAAAAGCAGTCGTTCAACCGGAGCAGCAGCTGCTCTTTTGCAGTATGGATGAATCATTGGGGATGGTCGCCGTTGCGCTGTCCGATAACGAATTGTCCGCAGGATATTCTTCCGTGAGCGAGCAATTAAAAAGACAGACTCGTCAAACATTCCGATAAAATCGAGAGGCCCCTGGGAGAACGATAAATCCTTGGGGTCTATTTCTTTTCGTTGAAGCAAACGTTGTGGTACACTATGTCTAGTTTTGTTTTTTTAGGCAGCAAACCTTGTAAATTGGAATTTTTCAGGGAGAAATGAAACATTCTGAGCGGTTACACCGTATATAGAGTTTGGGGAATTGTTCCTTTTTGCTCTTAAGCAAAGCTATAAAATACGTCAACGAGGTGTGTAATGGGGAAAGCAGGTTATTCGACCGGCAATGCAAAGGGCTGGCTGCTGGCAGTCATAGCTCTTGTGTTGGTGGCAGCCGTTGGAGCGGCAGCTTATTGGTATGCAGTGAAGAAAGAAGGCTCGACGGGCGTTAAACCCGCATCAAAAGCATTGATGGAAGTGAAGTCTAGCAAGGACATTAAAAGTAGCTATGATGTTATCGTCGTAGGTACGGACCCGGAAGGCGTCGCAGCAGCAGTATCCGCAGCCCGCAATGGAATGAAAACCTTGCTGGTTGACGGGAAGGATCGTACGATCTTGGGCGGGCTCATGACCGAAGGCTGGTTGAACAGCATCGACATGAACTATGACCCTACCAAAAGCATGCTTGGAAAGCATGATATCATGAACAAGGGTATTTTCAGCGAATGGTACGGCAAGATTGAAGGGGATTCCTTCGATATTACAACCGCAGCCAACGCATTCTATTCTATGGTATTGAAAGAGAAAAATATCGATTTGCTCATGAAAGCCAAATCTATTGAACCGTCGGTAGCAAAAACGACTGACAAAACAACGGTAACAGGCATTACAGTTACCAAGGCCGATGGTACTAAGCAATCCATTCAGGCTAAATCGGTGATTGATGCAACTCAGGATGGTGACATCGGGGATCTGGCCGGCGTTCCATTCACACACGGAAGAGAAGACTTGGCCGATGTGAAGAGTCGAATGGCTGTCACAGCGGTGTTCAGACTCACGAATATTACTCCTGAGCGCTGGAAGCAATTCGGCAAAACGATTCTCGCTGAGGATAAAGGCCAGCAAAAATATGGCATCAATGAAATGAGCCTATGGGGCTTTGATAAGATGCAGGATTACCCTGCTGTAAACAAGGAACGCGTGAGAATGCGCGGTTTGAACGGCGGACGCCAGAATGACAATACGATGCTGGTCAATGCGCTGCAAATTTTCGGCGTAGATCCGTTTGATCCGAAATCCAAGCAGGAAGCGCAGCAAATTGCGAAGGACGAGCTTCCAAACGTGCTTGCGTATTTGAAGAAAAGCTACCCGGATTTTGAAGGGGTAGAGCTCGATGGAATTGCTCCTGAGCTCTATGTGCGTGAATCTCGCCATATGGTCGGCGAATACAGATTGTCCATCATTGATTTACTGGAAAACCGCGATCAATGGGATCGCATTGCTTTCGGCGGTTATCCTGTTGATATTCAACGGACAAGCCCTACCGACAACGGAGCCGTTGTTATCGATCCGGACAAATATGCCGTTCCGTTCCGCAGTATCGTTCCCCAAAAGGTTGACGGTCTTCTGGTTGTCGGCAGAGCGGCAAGCTACGACACACTTCCGCACGGCAGCGCACGGGTCATCCCAGTAGGGATGGCCGAAGGAGAAGCGGCCGGAGCAGCAGCTAAGATCGCCATCGAGCAGAATATGACGTTCCGTCAAATGTCTGCTTCCAAAGAAACGATCGCGGTGCTTCAGGATACGTTGAATAAGCAGGGCATGGATTTGAAGCCTTACACAATCAAGCCGGCTCCTTTCATGGAGAACAAATCGTATGAGGGTCTGAAGACGGCTATCAGCTTAGGATTAGCTACAGGCGGTTACAAGAACGAATTCAGCCTTGACAGCACATCGAATCAACAGCGTATGATCAATATGTTGAACGGGATACGCAAGTTTAAGCCTACGGTATTGACAGGAAACCCGGCCGCGGTCATTCCGAACGAGAAGGAACCGCAAAAACAGCCGTTGTCCTTAGATATTGCCGCTGGCATGATCGCTTCTCTGCTGAAGCTGGATAGCTCCCAAGGAGATGCACTCAGTGTGCTGCAATCCAAGGGATATGTGACCAAGCAGACGATTGACGGCATTAGCAAGAAGCAGGAATTGACCAATGGAGACACTTATATGTTGATCCATGACGCATATAAACAGCTGAACGCGGCAAAATAATGACAGCTAAAGCGGAATTACACTGAATTTACATGGTTTTTGCTTGACTTTGCCAAATTTCAATATTACAATTATTCAAAGACTGAAGATCATGATCCGTTGAAGGGACAAAGTACTTCGAGCGCAGCATAACCAGAGAGGGAAGCCTAGGCTGCAAGCTTCCTTATGCAAACCGAACGAAAAGACCTCCCGGAGGACACACAGGGAACCATCGGCTGTACAGCCGAGGTAGTAGCTGTAGTGCGTAACGCGGGCGTTAACCGCTTAAGAGTGAATTTGCATTGTTCTGTTTTATAGGCGGAGCAAGATCTGCAGGTTCAAATCGTGGGTGGTACCGCGGGATGATTTGGATTACGAATCTCTCGTCCCTGACATAGACGTCAGGGGCGGGAGATTTTTTGGTTTTTATTGACCCGTAACCGAAGTTGTGAAATCGAATCTATGGGGATGAATTTCTAGAAAGGAGTGGCGTTATAGTGAGCATTCAAAAACCAAAAGGAACTCAGGATTTGCTTCCTGGAGAAGTAGAGAAATGGCAGTATATCGAAGCGAAAGCCAGAGAGCTGTGCCAGCGATTTAATTACCGCGAAATCCGCACTCCGATCTTTGAGCATACCGAGCTGTTTCAACGTGGAGTCGGAGAGACGACAGATATTGTCGAGAAGGAGATGTACACCTTCTTGGACAAAGGAGATCGGAGCATCTCGTTACGGCCTGAAGGGACTGCCGGTGTTGTAAGGGCTTATGTAGAAAATAAGCTGTACGGAGAACCAGACGTAAGCAAGCTGTATTATATTGGGCCGATGTTCCGGTATGAGCAGCCTCAGGCAGGGAGATACCGCCAACTGCACCAATTCGGTATTGAGGCATTCGGATCCGTTGATCCAAGTATCGATGCGGAGGTCATCGCTTTAGGCTACACCTTTTACAGCGAAGTAGGTATCAAGGATGTAACTGTTGAAATTAACTCCGTCGGTAATCCTGCTGTCCGTGCTGCTTACCGGGATACGATTCAGCAATTTTTTGCACCGGTTAAGGATAAGCTGTGCAAAGACTGTCAATCTCGTTATGATCGCAATCCGATGCGGATTCTTGATTGTAAAATCGATCAAAAGTATTGCGAAGGAGCTCCAACTATTCTGGAGCATTTGGATGAGGAGTGCAGCGTCCATTTCCAAGCGGTGCAGAAATATTTGACGGAGATGAACATTCCGTTCCGTATTAACCCTCGTCTTGTCCGCGGCTTGGATTACTACACGCATACCGCGTTCGAATATAAGGCTGCTGGTATCGGTGCTATCGATACTATCGGCGGCGGCGGACGATACAACGGGCTTGTAGGTCAAATCGGCGGCAACGACCAGCCGGGCGTCGGTCTCGGACTTGGCTTGGAACGCACCTTGCTTATTCTGCAAGCACAGGGAGTCGAAATTCCTACAACCAAGCCATTGGATGTGTACTTGATCGGCCTTGGAGAAGCAGCTGAACAAGAGATTCCACGTTTGCTGCATCAGCTGCGCCTGGAAGGCTTAAAGGCTGAGAAAGATTACTTGGGCCGCAAAATCAAGGCCCAAATGAAATCCGCTGACCGTTATCAAGCACATCATGTAGCTATTCTTGGCGATGATGAGCTGTCACGCGGGGAAATTACAGTGAAGACGATGGCAACCGGCGAACAGCAAACGATGAAGCTGGACTCCTTCGCTGCAGAAATGCGCAAGCTTAGAGAACAATAATCAACTAATTAATACTCATATATGGAGGTAGATGAATCATGATGTTGAAAACACACCATTGTGGATCTTTAACGAAAGCAAACGTCGGAGAAACCGTCGTATTAAACGGCTGGGTGCAGCGTAGACGTGACCTTGGGGGCGTATTGTTTATCGACTTGCGTGACCGCAGCGGTCTTGTGCAAATCGTATTTAACCCGGACTTCTCGGGTGAGGCACTGAATATTGCAGATCGTGCCCGTAATGAGTTCGTTCTTGCCGTTACTGGTAAAGTCGTAGAACGCGACGCCGCAACGGTGAACGCAAACCTGGCAACAGGTGAGATCGAAATTCAAGTGACTGAAATTGAAATTATGAACCCTGCTAAAAACCCTCCGTTCTTTATCGAAGACGGAATCGAAATCGACGAATCCTTGCGTTTGAAATACCGTTACCTGGATTTGCGTCGTCCGGAAATGCAGCGTACCTTAATGCTTCGCTCCAAAGCAGCCAAAGTGTTCCGTGATTTCTTGGACGATACCGGCTTCCTGGAAGTAGAAACACCTATTTTGACTAAGAGCACACCGGAAGGCGCGCGCGATTATCTGGTACCGAGTCGTGTGCATCCAGGCGAATTTTTCGCTTTGCCGCAATCGCCGCAAATTTTCAAACAATTATTGATGGTCAGCGGCTTGGAACGTTACTACCAAATCGCTCGCTGCTTCCGTGACGAAGACCTTCGTGCAGACCGTCAACCGGAATTTACGCAAGTGGACATCGAGACTTCCTTCTTGTCGCAGGATCAATTGCTCACTATGATGGAAGAACTGGTTGTACGCTTAATGAGCCAAACGGCTAACGTGGAGATTGAGCGTCCGTTCCAACGCATCAGCTATGCGGATGCAATGGGCAAATACGGTTCTGACAAGCCGGATCTTCGTTTCGGTCTGGAGCTTCAGGACGTATCGGATATCGTGTCTACTTCCGGTGTGAAAGTATTCGCATCCGTTGTAGAAAAAGGCGGCCAAGTGAAAGCATTGAACGCTAAAGGCTGCGGCAGCTGGAGTCGTAAGGAAATCGACGATCTGGGTACGTTCGCATCCCGTTACGGAGCGAAAGGCTTGGCTTGGGTTGTACTGAAAGACGGAGAAATGAAAGGACCGATCGTGAAGTTCTTCTCTGAAGAGGAGCTTGCTGCATTGAAAGAGCGTCTCGGAGCCGAAGAAGGCGACTTGCTGCTGTTCTCTGCAGACACGAAAAAAGTGGTTGCCGATGTGTTGGGTAACCTTCGTTTGAAAATCGGACGCGATCTTGGATTGATCGACGAGAGCAAGTTCAAGTTCGCATGGGTTGTTGACTTCCCGCTTCTGAGCTATGATGACGAGGCTAAACGCTATGTAGCAGAACACCATCCGTTCACACGTCCGAAGGAAGAAGATGTGCATTATTTCAACACCGATCCGGGCCAAATCCGCGCTCAAGCTTATGACCTTGTACTGAACGGTTATGAAGTAGGCGGCGGCTCCATGCGGATTTACAAACGCGAAGTTCAAGAGCAAATGTTCCAAGCACTCGGCTTCTCCAAAGAAGAAGCTCAAGAGAAGTTCGGCTTCTTGCTTGAAGCGTTCGAATATGGTACGCCTCCACATGGCGGTATTGCTTTTGGTTTCGACCGTCTGGTAATGCTGATCGCAGGCCGTACGAACCTTCGTGAAACGATTGCATTCCCGAAAACTGCTAGCGCAACGGACCTGTTGACCGATGCACCGGGAACGGTAGATGACAAACAGCTGGAGCAATTGTCCATCCGTGTGGCATTGAAGCAGCCAGCTTCCAAGTAAATAGATACACAGAGAAGATGCCGGGCATGTCCGGCTCTTCGCGTGTTCATGATCATGTACTATATAAGGAGGGCGGCCCTTATGCTGCACCAGTTTTCTAGAACAGAGCTTGCCATCGGCCCGGAAGGGCTTGACATTATGCGCAACAGCTGCGTAGCCGTCCTCGGCATCGGCGGCGTCGGCTCCATTGCGGCTGAAGCACTGGCACGCACAGGCGTAGGCAAACTCATCCTGATCGATAAAGACGTTGTCGATATTACGAATATTAATCGGCAGGTTCATGCGCTATTATCAACAGTGGGTCAGCCCAAGTCCGATTTGATGAGAGACCGCATCCTTCAGATCAATCCGGAATGCGATGTCGTGTCCTTGAGGATGTTCTATACGGAAGAAACGTATGAACAGCTGTTTGAGTATCCTCTCGATTATGTTATCGATGCCTCGGATACGATCAGTTACAAGATTCATTTGATCAAGCAATGCTTGCAGCGCAAAATACCGATCATTTCGAGTATGGGCGCCGCTAATAAAATGGACCCGACAAAGTTTCAGGTGGCCGACATTTCCAAAACGTCGATGGATCCTTTAGCTAGAGTCATCCGTCACAAGCTGCGGAAAGACGGCATTAAAAAAGGCGTTAAGGTCGTGTTCTCCACAGAAGAGCCGATCAAGCCACGGGAAGACGTTACTCAACGCATCGTTCCTGAAAACGCGCCAGAAATCCGTAAGGCACAGCAGCCTCCGGCGAGCAATGCGTTCGTTCCTCCGGTTGCCGGTCTTATTGCGGTCAGTGTCGTCGTACAAGATTTATTGGCGAAGGGCAATGCCAAAGACTAGTCCTCTCTACACGCGAAAAGCATGGTATGCGAGCAGCTGCTCGACATACCATGTTTTTTTGTAATGGAGCTAAACCCCTTTATCTGAAATGACTAGTAGGCAGACTCAATATGTTTGCGTTTTCAATTAGACCCGGAAAACATTTATCGACGAGATTAGGAAGAACGTAATCATTTTTACGATATTCTTGTGGAGTCATTCCCGCTCTTTGACGGAACAGCGTATGGAAAAACTTCATGTCATGATAACCGACGGCGCCCGCGATTTGCTGTACAGTCATTGAAGTGGTTTTCAGCAGCTCGCAGCACTTTTGAACTCTTAAATGCTGAACATAGGAAGTGAAGGAAGTACCTGTCGCTTGTTTAATGAGTCTCTGCAAATGACTGACACTCAAAAAAGCATGCTCGGCAACCTGCTTCAAATTAATATCATCATGAAAATGCAGCTTAATAAATTGCAGCGCATCCTGAACCTTCAGATTCATGGACTCGGGTGCAGTTTGAGACAATGTGTCCCTATGGAGCATGGCTAGAATTTGCGTTAGTAGAGATTGTACTATAACTTCGTAGCCAGGAAGCTTCAAGCGATATTCTGACAGAAGATTGTGAAATAGCTCACCGTATTTACTGTCTTTATCATAGTGATGAAACCAGGGGCACCTCATATTTTCGGCGTGAAATAACGAGTTATGCAGTTCGGAGCCTACTGGGGGGAAAGGTGCCCCCTGGAGCAGTTCAGGTCGAAACACACAGTTAAGAATGGACAAAGTTCTGACTTTATCCGGTGAAGGAGGCCGATACACATGAGAAGTACCCATGGGCAGCAGGTAAATGTCTCCGCGTTTGACCGGGACTACGGTATTATTAATGAATTGGTACCCTATCCCTTCGGTAACATAGCTGATTTCAATGGCGTCATGCGTATGCTGAGGGATACTGAACGCTTCAAATGCTCGATTGACGAAAATATTCATACCCGGACGAAATCGCTCTTCCGCTCTGAATACCTCTGAAGTCATTGGATTCATAATCCACCCCCGGTAACATTTTACAATCCTCAAGTTGATTATAAGCTTCAGTTCATGATGTAATCAACCCATAATCCAAGTTCATTTAGATGGTTTTATATCAAAAATGAGTTGTGACCCCTATAAATTTCGTGTAACCCCCCCATATGTCAGGTTATCAGACTGGTATATGATTTTAGAAGATTCTTTTTTCTTTAAAAGGGGGCGCATCCGTGTGAAGATTAACAGAAAGGCATTGGTTACCCGGCATAATCCGGTTATTAGAGAAATCATTTCTTTGTCTCCGCTCTCCGTAGGGAACGGAGAATTTGCTTTTACAGCAGATGTTACAGGGCTGCAGACTTTTCCGGATCAATACACGATTCCGTTAGGCACACAGACTCAATGGGCGTGGCATAGCTCAGGAGGAAGAAATGTATGGAGCCTGGACGATGTACGGTTGCAGTATCGTGATGAGGAACGTCAGCTGGGGGGTTACCCAATCCGTGCGGAAGACAAGGAAGAGGCTTACCACTGGCTCAGACAGAATCCACATAGACTTCAGCTCGGCCAATTTGGCTTTACCTTTAAATCTGCATCCGGTGAGCTGTTGACGTACGATGCGATTACCCATATAGAGCAATCTCTTGAACTTTGGAGCGGGATATTAATCAGCCGTTTTTGTGTTGAGGATCAACCTGTAGTTGTGCACACCTTCTGCCACCCAGAGCAGGACAGCTTTGGAGTCACTGTTGAAAGTCCGCTCTTAACGGAAGGGCGAATGAACATTCAGATTCGTTTCCCGGCTCCAGGCATGACTTCACGCAGTTGGGATCGATCGATAGACATGAATTGGGGAGAGACAGACAGTCACGTAACAAAATGGCTCAAACAGTTGCCTTCGAGTGCACTGATTGAACGCACCATGGATGATGATGGCTACACCGTAGCATTAAGCTGGTCGCAGGGCGATTTGGAGCAGACAGGTGTGCATGAATTTATACTGCATGGAAGCGGTTTGTCGGAAAGATTGGAATTCACAGCGCAATTTTCACCACTGTCTAAAGTGAGAACGCTTGCAACAGCACAAGAGATGATTCATGCAAGCCGCGATCATTGGGAAAGGTTCTGGCTAGAAGGAGGCGCGATTGAGCTTGCAGAGAGTACCGATTCTCGTGCGTTGGAGCTGGAGAGGCGCATCGTGCTATCTCAGTTCAACACGGCGATCCATAGTGCAGGATCTGTTCCTCCTCAGGAAACGGGATTATTGTATAACAGCTGGTTTGGAAAGCTTCATCTGGAGATGCATTGGTGGCATGCGTTTCATTTTCCACTGTGGGGCAGAGCGCAAATGCTTGAACGCAGCATGGGCTGGTACAAAGAAATACTTCCAGTAGCGCGTGATTTGGCTCAATCTCAAGGATACCAGGGGGCCCGCTGGCCCAAAATGGTTGCAGCTGAAGGAGCACAAAGTCCGTCAGTCATTGCGCCTTTACTCATTTGGCAGCAGCCGCATCCTATCGTCATGGCAGAGTTGTGCTACTTGGCGGAGCCTACATCAGAGACATTAGCGCGATACGAAGATGTGGTGTTGGAATCGGCTGAATTCATGGCTTCGTTCGCCGAATGGGATGAAGGACGAAATCGTTATGTGCTCGGCCCGCCTGTCATTCCCGCACAAGAGAATCATAAAGCCGAGAATACGTGGAACCCGACTTATGAGCTGGAATATTGGCGTCATGGTTTGGAAGTCGCTATGAATTGGCTACGAAGGCTGGGTAAGCCGGTGAATCCGAAATGGTTGGAGGTTAGTGAACGGCTATCCGAGCTTCCCCATGCTGAAGGTGTTTACCTTGCTCATGAAAACTGTCCTAACACCTACACGGAAGCCAATATTGACCATCCGTCCATGCTCGGTGCTCTTGGAATGCTGCCAGGTAAGATGGTGGATCCGAGCATCATGCGAAATACACTTCAGCGGGTGATGGACAGCTGGTGCTGGGAACGCACGTGGGGATGGGATTATCCGATGGCAGCGATGACCGCAGCGCGGCTAGGTGAAGGAGAATGGGCTGTTGACCTGCTGTTGAAGGAGGTTACGAAAAACACTTATTTGCCGAACGGACATAACTACCAGCGCCCTGGATTGTATGCTTATTTACCTGGCAACGGCGGTCTATTGACTGCTGTAGCCATGATGGCTTGCGGCTGGCAGGGAGGGCCTGATCGCCATGCCCCGGGCTTCCCTTCGGATGGAAGCTGGACTGTTCGCTGGGAAGGGCTGCATCCATGGATGTAGGCTAAGCCCAAAGTCAGCAACGATTACTGATGATCTAGGTGCATGAGGTACAAGGTTTGCATCAAGGAAAGGGGTTATCCTATTGCTCGCCAAACATATTTCGTTAATGACCGCCTTCCTGTTAACGGCTTCCATAGCCGCAGGCTGTGCCAAAGAGGCAGTGGAAAATGAACAGACAAACAAGAATACAACAGCTCCAATCAGCCAGCCAGTAGAACTTACGATCTATTCGGCCGGCGGGACTAACAACGATGAATTTGAGAAAAATTTCGGCAGCTACATTAAGAAAAAATTTCCTCATGTGACCCTTAAATATTTGAGTCCCAAAGATGGAGCTGGCGCTGCCAACTTGGAAACCTTGATTACGGCTGGGATTAATATAGATCTATATTACGAATCCATTGGCACCTTTTTTTCGACTTTGCCTAGAAATAAAGCGACTCTTGATTTAACGGATCGAATTAAGAAGAGTAAGTTGGATCTTAATCGTTTTGATCCCACACTTATCGAAGCCTTAAAGCAAAATGGCAATGGACAAATATGGGGTTTACCAGTAACGACGAATTCGCTGTCACTTTATTACAACAAAGATATATTTAATAAATTCGGGGTTCCTTATCTGAAGGATGGAATGAGCTGGGATGAGCTGTACGAGGTTGCGAACAGACTTAACCGCACAGATGGAGGGAAGAAGTATGTAGGCTTGGCGATTTCGCCAAGCCATAGCACAAGAATGAACAACTATTCGATCCCTTTTGTCGATCCGAAGACGGGTAAATCGACTTACGACAACGAAAAATGGAAGCAGCTGCTACAGCCGATTCTTGCTCCTGCCGGAGATTCCTTGTATCAATCCAAAATGGAGGATCTGGGAAACAAGCTGCCTTACTCCAGCGAGTGGTTGAAGACACAAGATTTGGCCATCTTTGGTGTATTCTCGGATTGGCAGGTCGTAAGTCTGGAGCCGCTTCCATTCGATTGGGACTTGGCAGCGTATCCTACCTATAAGGATCAGCCGGGAGTGGGAAGCCAACAATATCCGGTCTACTGGGCTATTCCGTCCTTCTCTCAAAATAAGGATCAGGCTTTCGAGGTATTGAACTATCTGGTTTCCGATGAATACCAGCTTGAATTGTCCAAGAGAGGAAGCATGACGGTACTGACGAACCCCGAGATCCGTAAAGCGTTCGGGGAGAGCAGTCCCAATAAGAATAAAAATCTTGAGGCAGCCTATTTTAACAAGTCAGCGCCGATTTCCGTGAAAACGGAATATGACAAGAATGTAGAGAAAGCGCTTACGGATAAACTTCCGGATCTGGCACTAAATAAAATCGACGTGAACACGGCTTTGCGTAAAGCAAAAGAAGAAGCGGATAAAGCGATAGAAGCGGCAAAGAAATAACAGGTTGAGGAGGAAGCGGCATGGCCAAGAAAATAATGCTGCTGAGTGGGTTGTTCGTCCTTCTTTTAGTCATATGGATCGCGGCAGGACTATTCTTCTCTTCGGTTTATGGAAACGCCGGTTTTGGCGGGACTCTGTTAATCGGATTTTGCATCGTACCGATCGTCCTCCGTTTGGCGGTAACCAAGCTATTTCGAGCTAACGAGAAGACGATTGATCAATAAATGCAATTCAATACACATGAACGAAACAGATTAGGTGAAGGAGAGATTAAACAATGTCATCAAAAGAAATTGGTTATGCTGTATTCGGTCTTGGGGTCGGCAAAAGTCATCTTGCCAGTGCGGTAAAAGCAAATGGGTGTAAGTTTGTCGCGATTTGCGATATGAATGAAACGGTATTGAACAAGCTCGGAGATGAATATGGAATCGATCCGGCAAACCGATATACGAGCTATGAAGAGCTTTTAAAGCGTGAGGATATTGATGCGATTAGCATTTGTACACCGAGCGGCTGGCATAAAGAGCATACAGTGATGGCATTAAGAGCAGGCAAGCACGTGCTGACCGAGAAGCCTCTTGAGATTAGCGTTGAACGTATCGATGAGATGAACCGGGTTGCTGCGGAAGAAGGAAGATTTCTGGGCTGTGTATTCCAAAACCGTCTCGCACCAGCAAATCAGCTGATTAAAGAAACCATCGATAGCGGGCGAATGGGCAAAATGATCACCAGCAATTTTCATTTAAAATGGTATCGCGACGACAAATACTACGCCAAAAACGGGGGCTGGCGGGGCACTTGGGCAATGGATGGCGGTGGAGCGATCATGAACCAAACGATTCATACCGTGGATCTGATGCAATGGTTTATGGGGCCAGTTCGAAGCATTTTTGCAAAAATGGGAACGTACAACCATCCGATCGAAACAGAGGATACGGCAGTAGCCGTCATTACCTTTGAGAGCGGAGCGATCGGAACGCTGATTGGCACAACATGCGCATATCCAGGTCTAGAGGTTTCCGTTCAAATCCATGGAGCGAAAGGCTCCATATATTCCAAGAGCAACAAGATCGAGCTGTTTAAAATGGCGGACGACGATGAACAGCGTTCCGAAGAATCGCGCGTTTTGGAATCTTATGGTATCAACGCTACAGCCAAGCCAACCTCCGAATCAGTAGGACTTCCTAAGACAGGTCACGCGGGCCAAGTGCAGGATATGATCAATGCTGTCATTGCAGGGTGCCCCCCAATGATTGAAGGTAAGGAAGGCAGGGCTTCCGTTGAGATTGTGCAAGCACTCTATGAATCCGCAAGAACGGGCAAAGAAGTATTTATGCCCTATGTGCAGGAGCTGAACAGAGTATGAGCGGGCTGAAAGAACGAATAAGTTCTCTTCCGGCGATTGGCTGCTGTTTGACTTCAGGCTCATTTATGCCACAGAGCGGGAATCAGGTGGACGCAGTGGAGGATCATGTTGATGTGCTTTTTGAAGGAGTATGCGCACTGCTTCAAGCAGGCTATGATTATGCGGAGCTGACAGTCGGATCGTTGGCCCAACTGACGGATGGTGAATTTGAACGGCTTCTTCATAAGCTGAGAAGTGCCGGGATTTCCATTCCTGTGTTTAACAGCTTTATTCCCCCTACGTTGAAATTGACGGGGCCGGATGTTCAGCAGCTTGCGGTTGAGCAGTATGTCAAGCATGCGATGAAACGAATCCATGACGTTGGCGGAGAGCTGATTATTTTTGGAAGTGGCGCAGCTAGAACCATACCTGAAGGTTTTGCAATCGAGCAGGGATTAGATCAGATTAAAGAGTTCTTAATCATGTGTGACCGATACGCAGCACAATATGAGCTTTCTGTTGCCATAGAACCGCTGAACAGCAAAGAGAGTAATGTGATCAATAAAGTGGAGGAAGCACTGGATATAGCTCAGGGATTGAACTTAGGGCATATTCAAGTGCTTGCCGATGCTTATCATATGCATTTGGAGCAGGAGTCGCCGGAAATCGTTAAACGGGCGATTGACAATAGGCTTCTCGCACATGTCCACTATGCCGAGTTCGACCGCAGCTTCCCAGTTAGGGATGTCGAAGGCGGAGTGGATTTAACCCACTTGTTCTCGCTTCTTAGAGACAGTCGTTATGAGGGCCGTGTATCCGCTGAATGTATGACGGAGAGTGCAGCGACTAGCAGCGGGGATTCGTTGGACTACGTAAAAAGCTTATTAACACAATTACATGAAAGAGGCGAATAACATGTCTTTATTCACTTTATTAGTCAAATCGGGCCATCACAGCCGACAGTTTTGTCCGGTATCCTATCGAGTAGCAGGAGATGCCGAGTTATTGAAGGGCGCAGATGAACTGCACATGTCAGGACCTAATGGAGAACTGGTTGCTCTGCAATGTGAGAGAGACAACGGGGATCTCATTTTGCATTGGATCGTAGAAAGCCTTCCAGCAGGAGAGAGCCATTCCTATACTGTGCATGCGGGAAAAGGTAAGCAAGACCAAGCTGCAGCGGGCGTTCATTTGGAAGAAAAAGAAAGTCAGATCGATGTTCTCATCGACGGCAGTTATTTTACCTCTTATGTGTTCGATCCTGAAATCGCCAAGCCTTATCTCGGACCCATTATGGGGCCATACGGAGAAAGCTATACGCGGCTTGATTTTGAAACTAGGGAGCATCCGCATCACAGGTCTCTATGGCTTGCTATCGGTGACGTCAACGATATTGATATGTGGAATGAGCCTAAAGAGCGACACGGGAAACAAATCGTAACCGGATTCGGGGAGAAAACCGAGGGTGCTGTATTTGCAAAGCTGACCTCAACTCAAAATTGGTGCTCATTCGGAGGAAAACCACAGCTAACCGAGACACGGACGATGACCTTTTATAATACGCCAGCTGAGGGAAGGTTTATCGACATCGACTTTGTACTGCTTGCCAACGGACGCGTTGAGCTAGGAGCAACAAAGGAAGCAGGGCCGCTAGGCATCCGGGTAGCTGAGTCAATGAAGGCTGATAACGGAGGAGTTATTCGCAATTCCTTCGGTTCTGTCGGCGAGAAGGAGTGCTGGGGGCAGCGTGCTCAATGGTGCGACTACTACGGCAATGTAGGTGGCAAGACACTGGGTATCGCGGCTTTCGATCATCCTGAGAATGTGGATTACCCAACCTACTGGCATGTGCGGGACTACGGTCTTTTGGCAGCCAACAATTTGTATTTCCTGGGCGGAAAGCTGCTGCAGAAGGGTCAATCTATTCGATACAAGCATCGCGTTTATTTCCATACAGAAGATACGTTAGCTGGTCGGGTTGCTGAGAAATATCAGGATTATATTCATCCGCCGGTTGTGTCTTTGGTTGAATAATAACAAAAAGAGGGGGCCTGATTCCATGCATGATCCACAAGTGAATCGATCATTGCAACAGCAATTTCTAGAGCCTTCCGAAGAATTCACGCCTGTCCCGTTCTGGTTCTGGAATGATGCGCTGACTTCTGAGGAAATTGTGAAACAAATTAACGGATTCGCGGAAAAAGGAGTTATGGGATTTGTAATCCATCCGAGAATCGGGATACCGGAAAGCATTCCATACTTATCCGATGTGTATATGGATCTTGTTGAAGCAGCTGTAAAAGAGGCCAACCATCTCGGCATGACCGTATTTCTATATGATGAGGCCATGTATCCGTCAGGTTCTGCCAAAGGGTTAGTGGTTCAGGATGATCCTGCGTTTGCCAGTAGAGGCCTGAGGATGCTGGAGTTAGATGGCTCTAAGCCTGTCGTTCTCTCAGATGTACTCGAACCAGGGGATGCGCTGATTTCTGCTCAATCCGTAACGAAGCAGGATGATAAGAAGATTGATTCGGAGGCGACGCAAGTTGTTGAACCTGTGAATGGAACAGTCCAGTGTCCTGCTGGCAGTTCCAATCTGGTACTATTTATCGAAACGTACTCGAGAGGTACCATCAGAGGGATTCATTTCGGAGAGGACGATGGGGAGCCTAACGCCCCAGCAGCTGCTGACCTGCTGAATCCGCTCGCTACTCAGAAGTTTATCCGATTGACGCATCAACGGTACTACGAGAGAGTGGGGACTTACTTTGGCAATACGATTCAGGCTATGTTCACTGATGAGCCGGACATTCTTGGACGTCGTCATGTGAAAGGTTTGAAGGCATGGACGGGGGAGTTTCTGGCATGTTTTATGCAGGAGGGTTGTAAGGAAACCGATCTGCCTTTGTTGTGGTTCGAAGCAGATAATTCAGAAACGGTACGAAGTGCCTACCGTAAGGCTGTGAATAAACGGATGGTTGAAGCCTACTATAAGCCGCTAAGCGATTGGTGCGCGGAGCATGGCATTGCTTTGACAGGACATCCTGCTGCAAGCGATGAGATCGGTCTGCTGGAGCATTTCCAAATACCAGGTCAAGATGTCGTTTGGCGCTGGGTAGCCCCAGAGAACGGTAAAGCTTTGGAGGGCAGACACACCACGATGGCCAAATGCTCTTCTGATGCGGCAAGACACAGGGGGAGACGTAGAAATTTGAACGAATTTCTAGGTGTGTGCAGCTCTGGGGGAGGATGGGCGTTAAACGGTGGAGATGTGAAGTGGTACATGGATTGGCTGCTGGTTCGTGGAGTCAATTTATTATGTCCTCATGCATTCTATTATTCAGTCGATGGACCGCGAAGATTTAACGAGCGTCCGCCTGATGTGGGGCCGAACAATATTTGGTGGCCTCATTATCGCTTGTTTTCCGATTATATGAAAAGAATGAGCTGGTTGATGACGGACAGCGTGAACATGGCACCGATCGCCGTGTTATGCCGTGAGGATTGGCTGCCGTGGCAAGCAGTTAAGCCTTTATTTGAGCATCAGATAGAGTTCAATTATTTGGAAGAAAGCTTGCTTGTTAAGGCAAGTACAATAGACAACGGTTATATTCGCATTAAGGACCAAGCTTACTCTATCGTATTGGTTGAAAATGAACGGCTGTGGGAAGAGAAAACGAAGAAAGCATTGCAATTATTCCGAGACGGCGGCGGTATCGTAATCGTCCTTCATACCGATAAGCAGGAGCAGAGCTTGGCGGCAACCATACGAATTACGGCACCAAACCGTTTGATACCCGAGCTGGATAATGTGATGCCGCGAGATGTCGTCTTGGATCCACCTTCCCCAGATATACGTGTAAGCCATGTTGTCAAAGAAGACCATCATTTTTACGTACTGGTTCACGAGGGAGAGCAGGCATATGAAGGAAAGCTAACCGTTGCTGTGACAGGCCGGGTGGAGCGTTGGGATCCATGGGAATGTTCAATCGATTTAGCAGATGCTCGACTGTCGAACGATGGTACGACCATTCCTGTTCTGCTGGATAGAAGGCAAAGTATGGTTTATAGCATAGATCCTTCCGTTCAAGTGCACGAGGAGAGTAACACGGTGAATACCGATGTGAGTACCGACCTCGATAAAACGGTTCACTCTCTCACGGACGAGTGGATGGTAGCTGCATCGCAGTTCCCAGTTCCATCAACACTTACAGGATTGGGCGATTGGTCACATATGGAAGGATTAGAGCACTTATCGGGTACGGTCCATTATGCTAACCACTTTGTAGTGGAGAGCGAGCACTTGCAGCAGCCTACACCTGTCGTTCTTGATTTGGGAGAAGCATATGAAATGGCTGAAGTATGGGTGAATGAACAGTTCGTCGGAGTGCGCATGTGGCATCCTTATACGTTCAATATCGAGTCGTTCGTTAAACCGGGTGACAATGAACTGCGAATAGCAGTAACCAATAGCTTAGCAAATCGAATTGATCGTGTACAACTTCCGTCTGGCTTGATCGGTCCGGTCAGCGTTACCGAATACCGTATGTAGACTGTCTTAGAAATTGGGGGGCTTACGGTGAATAAGAAAACATGGTTTCTCATGATGCTTGTTATTTTACTTCTGGTGGCAGGCTGCTCGACCCCAAAGTCAGGTCAAACCCAGAATGCGAAGACTACGGATGAAATGCCTTCCGGACCTGTAAAGCTTAGCTTTTATCTGGATGTCCCACTCACTGATGAAGAGTTCGATAAAATCTTTATCAAGCCTATTGCTGTTAAATATCCCAATGTCACACTGGAGCTGATTCGTAAAGCAAAAGGGATGATGCCTCAAGATTTGATGGCTGCGGGGATTGTACCGGATATTATTTTGGCTGCCAGCACGACCGTAATGAATTGGCAGGGGTTAGGCATGGTAGATGACTTGACTCCACTTATAAAGGGAGCCGGCATCGATATGAACCGATTCGACTCTGCCATTACGGAATCTTTGAAAATGTACACGGACAAAAACGAAATTGTAGGTTTGCCATACGTAATGAACTGGGTGGCGTTGTTCTACAATAAAGATATTTTCGATAAGCTGGCTGTGCCTTATCCCAAGGATGGAATGGACTGGGAAGCTGCACATGAATTGAACAAGAAGCTCACTCGAACTGTGGATGGCGTACAGTACCGTGGTCTTGATCCAGACACTGTCGATAAGATGGGATTTGGGTTATCTCTTGATTATGTGGATACGAAGACTGGAAAAGCAGTGCTGGATACGCCGGAATGGAAAAAAGTACTGGAAACCGCTCTTACGATTACAAGCATTCCAGGGCACAACATTGGAGGCAGCTCAATACCAAACTTTACGGATAAGCAAAATACGGCCATGCTGGTCGGCGGAATCACGTCTGATTTGCAGAAGCTTCACAGTGACGGTCACCCTATGAACTGGGATATGGTGACAATGCCGAACTTCAAGGAAGGACTTGGAACAGCGCGTGAGCTGGATGCCCATTACATGGTACTTAATAAGCAAAGTGCCAATAAACAGCTGGCTTTTCAAGTCATGCGTCACATTATTTCAGATGAAGTGCAGAACATCGTCGTACGTTCAGGCAGGCTGTCCAGCTTGAAGCAAACGGAAGAACATAAAAAAATATTTGCCAGCGATTTGCCAGCGCTTCAAGGCAAAAACTTCAATGCGGCTTTCGGAGCCAAAATTCGCAAAAACCATTACACAACTCCTTACGACGGGCAAGGGAGAACGGAAATCAAGAAAGCGCTAACCGACATGCAGCAGGGAAAAGACGTCAACACGGCATTAAGGGATGCGAATGAGAGATTTGCTCAATATTTGGAGAAGGAGAAAGTGAAATAAAAGAAAATCATCTGGGGCTGCACTTAAGATTTGGATCGAAACTGAAGTAGAGAAGGGGAGTTGTAAAAAGATGAAATTCAATAAGTCAATCCTGTCTGTTATTGCGTCCAGTATGCTTATTTCCATGCTCGCAGCGTGTGGGGGAAGCGGAGGAGGAGCGGGAGCCGATAAAGGTACGTCCGATAAAGCGGCGAGTAACACGGATAACGAACCAGCTAATCTGGTCATTTATTCGAACAGCGGCGATTCGCCAGACAGCTGGAACGAGCGTTTCGGCAATGCGCTTAAACAAAAATTTCCTAATTACAACATTAAGTACATTCAGAAGCAGTCGAACTATGGGATTAAGGAGCTGCTCACAGCCGGTGAGACGATCGACATTTATTGGGATTCTATCGGCGGCTTTGCTTCCGGTCTTCTCGATAACGGACTTGAGTATGATATGACCGATTTGATGAAGAAGCATCAGATCGACTTTTCGAAAATGGAACCCTCGGTAGCAGATTCTGTCAAACAGATCTCGAAGGATAAAATTTATGGTATTCCTGTTTTCAATAACAACATGGTTTTGTATTACAATAAAGATTTGTTCGATAAATTCGGCGTTCCGTATCCGAAGGACGGTATGACATGGACAGAAGCCAACAAGCTGGCACAGCAGTTGACGCGTGTAGATGGCAAGACCTATGTCGGTCTGTCATCGTCCCAAACGCATATGCTCCCTATGAATCAGCTGTCGATACCTTTTGTCGATGCAGCCGATAAACCGACCATCTTCACCAATGAAAAATGGCGGGAGTATTTCGACACTGTCTTTGTAGGACCAAGTAAAGCACAAGGGTATGTCGAATATATGAAAGAGCTTAAAGAAGCGATTCCATATCGAAATGAATTTTTGAAAGAAAAAAATGTGGCGATGTTCGCTTGGCTATCATCTATCGTATTTGTATTTCCAGAAGAATTCCAAAGCATGAACTGGGATATGGTATCTCTGCCAACGTTCGACAGCCTGCCTAAGGTCGGATCGCAAGCTTATCCAACTTATTTCACCGTAACCTCCATGTCCAAACAGCAAGACCAGGCGATGAACGTGATCAAATATTTAATTAGCGATGAACATCAAACCAAGCTGTCTAAAATCGGACTGATGCCGGTGTTGAATAACGATGCCGTGAAAAAAGCGTACGGACAGGAAAGCATCTTCAAAGGGAAAAACTTTGGCGCTTCTTTCTATAACAAATTCGCTCCGATTCCTGAAAAATCACGTTATGATAGCCTTCTGTTAACCCCTTACGCTAAAGCGGTTCCTAAGGTCATCATGACTGGAGATTACAATACGGTATTCCGGGCGACCGAGGAAGATACGATGAAAAAAATAACGGATGCCAAAAAATAATGCGTTGCGGGCTGTGATATGAACTAAGCGGTGGGGCTTGGTTTCAGACAGTCCGAGCTACAGGAACGTTGTAATTCCCTGAGGGTCCTTTATAATAGAGCATGAACGGTATTATGCCGTGCATGCTCTATTACAGTTTTATATAAAGGTAGTGATCGTATGGATTTATTCTCTTTTGCTGCGGAAGAAAATCAAACAGGTAAGCTGCTCGCGGATCGAATGAGGCCGCTTACGCTAAGTGAATATATAGGACAAGAACATATTGTCGGACCCGGAAAGCTGCTGCGTCGAGCTATTGAAGCAGATCAGGTGTCGTCCATTTTGCTGTACGGACCGCCGGGAACCGGGAAAACGACGCTCGCGAATATTATTTCGCATGCAACGCAGGGAGCTTTTGTTAAGCTCAATGCGGTAGATGCTACAGTGAAGGATGTTCGAGAGGTCATTGAGCAGGCAAGAACGAACAAGGATCTTTATGGTCGTAAAACGATCCTGTTTCTCGATGAAGTACATCGCTTCAATACGTCGCGTCAGGATGCGCTGCTTCCAGCGGTAGAGCAGGGAATTATAATATTCATCGGTGCCACGACCGAGAATCCGTTTCACCACGTGAACGGGGCGCTGCTGTCCCGTTCTACGCTCTTTGAGCTTCATGCGCTCACGCATGAGCATTCCCTTGTCGCGCTGCGGCGTGCGCTCAGCGACAAGAACCGCGGCCTCGGCATGCTGCCGATTGAGGCCGATGAAGATGCGCTAGCGCATCTGGCGCACATGGCGGGCGGAGACATCCGCCGTGCGCTCAATGCGCTCGAGCTCGCTGCGCTAACCACCCCTCCGGCTGCGGACGGGGTGGTTAGCGTGAATCTTGCGGTCGCCGAAGAATCAATTCGGCGGCGTATCGTGAAGGCCGACGAGTCGACGCAGTACGACGTCCTCTCGGCCTTCCACAAGAGCGTACGCGGCTCTAGTGACGCCGCGCTGTTCTGGTTCCTCTATGCCGTAGAGAAGCTCGGCATGGATCCCATGACCTTCCTGCGACGGCTGATTGTCGCCTCCAGCGAGGATATCGGCTTGGCCAATCCACAGGCAATGGTGCAGTCCGTATCCGCAATGGATGCGTATCATAAGATTGGCTGGCCGGAATCAAAGTACGTAATCGCTCAGGCGATTCTTTTTGCAGTGGAAAGCCCCAAGTCGAACGCCATTCCGATGGCGATCGCCAAGGTGATGGATGCTTTCGACGCCATCGGCTCTGCAGAGGTTCCAATGCATTTACGGGATACGCATTATTCAGGAGCTGAGAAGCTCGGGCACAAGGGGTACAAATACCCACACAATTATCCGGGGCATTATGTGGAGCAGCTGTATGTACCGCAGCCACTGGAAGGCCAGTATTTCTATGAAGCGACGCAGCAGGGAATGGAAGACAAAATCAGGCAGAATCAAGAACGTCGCAGAAACAGCAAAGGGACTCTACGCTAGTAAAACAGGCTTTCATATGATGGATATTCAAAAACGGCCGAATATTACGATTTGCGGTCGTTTTTTCCAAATTGTTCAAGCTTTTATAGCCCACATTCGTTATTTTTGGGCATAGCACAGCGTTTGACTGTATAGCTTATTAATATATAATTTACAATATAAACCTAAGGGAGGTGTACCTATTCACCTCGAGCGAGGGGAATAGGAAACGTATTGATGGATAGTGACCCGTTACCCGCGATATGGAATTTTAGTCTTGTGTTATTTCTGGTGCTACTGAACGGTTTCTTCGTGGCTGCCGAATTTGCCATGGTCAAAGTCCGCAACAGCCGCATTGATGCGCTGGTGCAGGAAGGAAATCGAAACGCCAGATTCGCCAAAACGATCGTGAGCAACTTAAATGGTTACTTATCGGCCTGCCAGTTGGGCATTACGCTCGCTTCTTTAGGGCTTGGCTGGATTGGCGAACCCGCAATCGCTAGACTCCTTGAGCCGGTGCTGCTTCCGCTGCAGTTCTCCACTGCGGTTATTCATACGATCTCCTTTGTCATCGCCTTCACAATCATTACCGCCTTTCACATAACGCTGGGAGAGCAGTTCCCCAAAACCTACGCCATCCGGATGTCAGAGAAAGTCACTTTGCTGTCTGCCGGACCTCTCATATTATTCTATAAGCTCATGTTTCCACTGATTTGGTTTTTGAACGGTACTTCGAATTGGATGCTGCGCAAGGCGGGGATAGAGCCTACAGAAGAGCATCACACCGTACACACCGAGGAAGAAATTCGCGTTCTCATGAAAGAAAGCAACAAGAGCGGGCTTATCGATAACACCGAATTGGCACTCGTAGACAACATCTTTGATTTTACCGAAACCAACGCCCGCGAGATCATGATCCCAAGAACCGAAATGATATGCCTCTACGCCAACTTATCCTATGAGGAAAACAAAAAGATCGCCATCACCGAGATGCACACCCGTTATCCGGTGTGTGATCCCGACAAAGACAATATTATCGGCTTCGTTCATATTAAGGATTTGCTGAAATTCAATCAAGGCAACGGGCAGATTAGCAGTATCGTCCGGCCTATCACCAAAGTACCCGAATCGATGCAAATCAGCGCATTGCTTAAGCTTATGCAGAAGAAAAAGAATCAGATGGCGTTGCTGATTGATGAATACGGAGGAACATCAGGCTTGGTGACCTTCGAAGATATCATTGAAGAAATCGTCGGAGAAATTCAAGACGAGTTTGACGAAGAACGTCCGCAAATTGAAAAAAAGGATGACGCGACGCATTCCATCGACGGTCGATTGCTTATTGAAGAAGTAAACAGTTATTTCGGATTAGAGATTGAGTCGGACGATTATGATACCATAGGCGGTTGGGTCTATTCGCAAGTGGAAATGCCACCGAAGAAGAGTCAGCATATCCGATACGACGACAACTATGAATTCATTATCGATGAAACGGATCAACTGCGAATCTCGAGAATCGTAGTGAAAAAAAAGGTAAGGGGCCTCATTCGGAGCACTCATCCATCAGTATATAAAGGTTATAATAAAAAGGTCACCTTATGGCTAAAACCATAAAGTGACCTTTTTTGTTCTTAAGCGAACTTATTTCGGAAGAAAGCTAAGGAACCATGACATCGATAGTAGCCCCGCCAAGACAAACCTCGCCGTCGTAAAATACAACAGACTGTCCTGGAGTAATTGCTTTTTGCGGCTGATCGAATGTTACCACACAGTTCCCGTCGCTGCCGAACGCTACGGTAACGCCTTGATCCGGTTGGCGATAGCGGAATTTGGCGGTGCAACGAATTGGTGCTTCGGGCAGCTTGCCGCTGATCCAATTCAGATCTGTAGCGCGAAGTCCGCTTGTGTATAGGCTTGGATGCTTCTCACCCTGAACTACATACAAAATGTTCTTCTCCAAATCCTTACCGGTAACGAACCAAGGTTCACCATTACCGGAGCCTCCAATGCCGAGTCCTTGACGCTGCCCGAGGGTGTAATACATTAAGCCGTCGTGACGGCCTTTAACCTCACCGTCCAAAGTAACCATGTTACCAGGCTTGGCTGGCAAATACCCGCTTAGAAACTCTTTGAAGTTCCGCTCGCCGATGAAGCATACACCGGTGCTGTCTTTTTCTTGGCGGTCGCAAGACCTGCGTTCTCAGCAATGGCCCGCACTTCCGGCTTTGGAAGATGTCCTATCGGGAACATGGCCTTGGACAGTTGGTACTGATTGAGAGCATTCAAGAAATAAGTTTGATCCTTGTTGTTGTCTACGCCGCGCATCAGACGGAACAGCCCGTCCTTTTGCTCCACTCTTGCATAATGGCCTGTCGCGATATAATCGGCGCCAAGCTCAAGCGCTTTTTGCAAAAACTCGCCGAACTTGATCTCGCGATTGCACATTACGTCAGGGTTCGGTGTTCTTCCTTTGCGGTATTCATCCAGGAAATATTGAAACACCTTATCCATGTATTGTTTCTCAAAATTTACCGTATAATAGGGAATACCGATTTGGTCGCATACTCTGCGAACGTCTTCCGCATCTTCTTCTGCGGTGCAGTGACCGAATTCGTCGGTATCATCCCAGTTTTTCATAAAAACGCCGATAACCTCGTAGCCCTGTTCCTTCAACAGGAGAGCGGAAACGGAAGAATCGACTCCGCCGGACATGCCGAGGACGACACGTGTTTTGTTGTTCATGCGGGTTACCTCTCCTTACAGCTTGTTCGACCTTAAGCTTGAAACCAGCTGTGGCTGTTCAAGTTGATTTATCCCTGTTGATCTGTTTAAAAGCAGTTTCAGGAAAGTCGTATCTATTGTATTATACATAGGTTTGCTTGAATAATAAAATATTTCATGAATATGTCAAGGTTTTTCTCCCACTTTAGAGGGTTTTATGTTACCATATAAACGATACCAAAATGTATGAAATGTAAATGAGGTGCTTTATTTGAAAATTTCTACCAAAGGCCGATACGGATTAACCATCATGATGGAATTAGCAACCCGATATGGAGAAGGTCCTACCTCTTTGAAAAGTATTGCCGAGAAGCATCAACTCTCCGAGCATTACTTGGAGCAATTGGTTGCGCCTCTGCGGAATGCGGGCTTGGTTAAAAGTATTCGCGGCGCTTATGGGGGATATATTTTATCGAAAACAGCGGAAGACATTTCTGCAGGCGATGTGATACGGGTGTTGGAAGGGCCAATTAGCCCAGTCGACTTTACCGAAGAGGACGATCCGGCTAAACGTGACCTGTGGGTTCGTATCCGCGATAGCATTGCTGAAGTTCTCGACTCTACGACTTTGCACGACCTGATATCCTATAAGGATGAAGGACAAAACGATAATTATATGTTCTACATATAGTTTAACGGAGCACGGATATGATGTTCATTTACTTCGATCATGCTGCGACAACGCCGGTTCATCCGGAAGTTGTCGAGGCTATGCTGCCCCTATTTACACAATCTTTCGGGAACGCCTCCAGTACCCATAGCGCAGGAAGAGAAGCACGTTCGGTCATCCATCATTCGAGAGATACGTTAGCTTCCTTTATCGGCTGCGCGCCTTCCCAACTCATTTTCACAAGCGGTGGAACAGAAAGCGATAATATGGCTCTATTTGGTGCTGCTTATGCAAGGGCATCTGAAGGGAAACACATTATTACGACTCAGGCCGAGCACCATGCCGTGCTGCATGCCTGCGAACATTTGGAACGGCAAGGGTTCGAGGTCACTTATTTGCCGGTAGATAGTACCGGTCGTGTCAGCGTATCGGATGTAGAGCAAGCCATCCGTCCGGATACGATATTGATCAGCATTATGTATGCCAATAATGAAGTCGGAACGATTCAACCGATAACGGAAATCGGAACGATTGCACGGAACCGTGGCATTTATTTTCATGTGGATGCCGTGCAAGCGCTTGGAAATATACGTATGGATTTGAGTAGTCTGCCAGTTGATCTCATGAGCTTTTCCGCGCACAAGATTAATGGACCCAAAGGTGCCGGAGCGCTGTACATATCGAAGAAAGTGAAGATTGAACCTCTATTGCACGGGGGCAATCAGGAACGCAAACGTCGCCCGGGGACTGAAAATGTCGCTGCTATTGCCGGGTTGGCCAAAGCGGTAGAAATCCTAAACGGTGAAATGTATGAAAAGCAACAAAAGTTGGAAAAACTACATAATGCAATGACTTCAAGGCTTCAGGAACTGCTTGGCAAGGATCAAGCCGTTGTCAACGGACATCCGACTGAACGGGTACCCCATATTCTCAACGTGAGTTTTCCAGGTGTAACAACGGAAACTATGCTTATGAATCTGGACCTTGAAGGTGTAGCGGCTGCAAGTGGCTCGGCCTGCACTTCAGGTTCTTTGGAAGTCTCTCATGTTTTAAAAGCTATGGACCTTCCGGAGTCACTTATGACTTCGGCCATACGCTTCAGCTTTGGCCTCGGCAATACATTGGAGCAGATTGAAATAGCAGCTCAAAAAATTGCAACCATCGTAAACCGAGTCCGTAGTACATAGTAAACAAATGTTTAATTAACAGCTGCTTCAGGAGGAAGTCTCCATTGAAAAGAGCGCGTGATGTGATCGGTTTACCGATAATTTGCGTACAATCCGGTAAGCAGGTAGGTACAGCAAAGGACCTTTTGCTGGGTGATGCTTGGCAGGTCGAAGCGGTATTGTTGGAGACGAAACATTGGTTTGCCACTCCAAGCTGTATTTTGTGGAAAGATGTTATCGCATTGGGCGAGGATGCCATTACGATTGAGCATGAAGAAGTTATAAGCCGTCTGGATGATGAGCAATGCTATACCTCATTGGTTAACGGAGACAGGAAGCTGAAAGGCATGCCCGTCTTAACAATAAACGGTCAGCAATTAGGAATCGTTGACGACGTTTATTTGGATCAAAATAGGGGTAAAAAGGTAATAGGATATGAATTAACAGAAGGTTTTATCTCCGACTTGAAGGAAGGGCGCAAATGGCTTCCTTTGCCTGATTCCGTAACTGTAGGTAAAGACGCGATTATCGTACCCGTTCACTGCAATGATACATTGGAGGAAAGTATAATACCAATTGAAGAATAGGGTGATTCAGATGCTACGTTGTCCAAATTGCAATTCCAAAGATATCGGCAAAATTGGCTCCCACCAGTTTTATTGCTGGGGCTGCTTTATTGAGCTGACGGTGAACGGAGAAAAAATGTCCGTCTATCAGGTTGAAGAGGACGGAACACTTAGTTCCCTCGATGATTTATTTTTTGAAGATGAAATGCCACAGGTTCATGCCAACTGAGTAGTTGAATGAATTCAATGATACAGTTTCTACCGGTCTCAACGCTTATTTATGCGTGGGGGCCGGTTTTTTTGCATTCAATCCAAGGTAGCCGTGCTATTAATCAGTGTATTCTGATTCAATCGAGTTATGACGTTCCATTGCAATTCTCGGGAGTTCAGGATTAAGATACCAGGGTTGTACATATACTGTAAGAGTACGATAGAACGTGCTACGAGGTAGGTGATCCGATTGGAACGATTTTATAAGAGCCATCTATTTATGGTCCTAGTTTATATCTTATTGAGTTTGCTGATATTGTTCTTTTTAATACAAATTAAACCGATGATCATGGCTATCTATAGCTTTCTTAAAGAAATCTTGGCCCCTTTTATTATAGCAATGATCATTTCCTATGTGCTTAATCCGGTCGTATCCTTGCTTAATGCTCGAAAGGTACCAAGAACGGTAGCCGTGCTGCTAATCTATGCGGTGTTCATCCTATCGACAACGGTCGTTCTCATGAACGCCATTCCCATGTTTATGAGTCAGCTGGCTCAGCTCAACAATCACTTGCCGCAGATGGCTATGAAGGCTCAAGGCTTCGTAGATGGAATGAACAGCGTGCAATTTTTACCGGACAGTGTCCGGACAGGCATTAATCAATCGCTAGCAAAGCTGGAAAATGGTATTTCGTTGGCTATTTCTCACTATATAGATGGCATTGGAAGCACAATCAATATGGTGTTTATTGCTTTTATTATCCCGTTTTTAGCATTTTACATCTTAAAAGATTTTCAGCTTATTGAAAAGACGGTATTGGCTATTGTGCCTAAGGCTAAACGAAAGCAGGTTATCACGCTGCTAGTTGATATGGACACAGCGCTTGGTAACTATATCCGCGGTCAATTCCTCGTCTGCATGATTATCGGAGTATTGGCCTATTTGGGGTATTGGATGATAGGCATGCCCTATGCCTTATTACTGGCCTGCGGGGTGGCAATATTTAATATCATCCCGTATTTGGGACCCTTTTTCGGAGCGGCACCGGCGATTATTATGGCATCAACCATTTCTTTAAAAATGGTGCTTATGGTCGTTATCGTCAATACGATATGTCAGATAATGGAGGGGAATATCATTTCTCCCCAGGTGGTGGGCAGATCGCTTAAAATGCATCCTTTGGTGATCATATTCGCTTTGCTGGTCGGCGGCGAGCTGGCCGGTGTTGTTGGCTTGATCTTGGCGGTCCCTTTTTTTGCTGTTATGAAGGTTATCCTTCAGCATGTGTTGATGTACTACGTACACCGCAGAACGACATAATATTTTCATAAGCTGAAGCAGCCCAAATTTTTGAAACCAACTATAGTTTGGCTGCGTATTACCTTAAGCTCGGAAAATTAGAGCGGTACAAGTGCATATGCATATGTTTTTGGAGGAGCCTGTCACCAAGGGCTCCTTTTTGCCGTTTTCAGGCTTACGAAGTAAGTTTTCTTACGAAAACTCAGCAATGCTTATGAAGCAAGTTTTCTTGCGAAAACTCAGCAACGCTTTCGAAGAAAGTTTGCTTCGCAAACTCTAAGGAGGGTCAACATGGATCAACAAGCATGGATTGCCATCGGAATTTTTTTAGTTATTTACGCGTTAATTATTAGCGAAAAGATCCATAGGACCATCGTCGCTATGATCGGCGGAATATTGATGGTAGCGTTAGGGATCGTCAGCCAGGAGACTGCGGTACACCACATCGACTTTAATACACTGGGTCTATTGATTGGAATGATGATCATCGTTGGTGTTACGGCTGATACGGGACTGTTCAAGTATATAGCCGTATGGTCCGCTAAAAAGGCAGGAGGGCATCCAGTACGGATTCTGGTTGTTTTATGCATAGTGACGGCTGTCGGCTCCGCTTTCCTGGATAACGTAACAACCGTACTGCTAATGGTGCCAGTTACATTGAGTATCACAAGGAAGCTTCAGGTTACGCCGATTCCATTCCTTATATCGCAAATTATGGCGTCCAATATCGGAGGGACGGCGACCTTAATCGGTGATCCTCCGAACATAATGATTGGCAGTGCCGTCAAAGAACTGACGTTTATGGCTTTTATCAACAATTTATCACTCATATCCATGTTGATTCTGATAGTGACACTGCCTTTTTTCGTTCTAATTTATCGCAAAAAAATTCAGACAACCGCTGAACTGCGACAAGGGATTATGGAAATGGATGAGAGGGCGGAGATTACGGATAAGAGATTGCTGAAAAAATGTCTTACTGTTCTTGGGCTCACCGTATTTGGATTTTTTATCCATCAAGTCGTTCATTTGGAGTCGGCAACTGTTGCGCTGGCTGGAGCGTTCCTGCTGTTATTGCTGACAGGAGAACATGCTTTGGAGCAGGCATTTCAACGTGTAGAATGGACCACAATATTCTTTTTCGTCGGGCTGTTTGTTTTGGTGTCGGGATTAGTGGAAACGGAGGTCATTGCTGCGCTTGCTGAATACGCAATTGGGATTACGGGGGGAGACGTCACAAAATCAGCAATCCTCATCTTGTGGCTTAGTGCGATCGCATCCGCTTTTCTCGATAACATTCCATTTGTCGCTACGATGATCCCTCTGATTCAAGAAATGGGAACCATGGGAATTGCGAATCTCGAGCCTTTATGGTGGAGCTTGGCATTAGGTGCTTGCTTAGGCGGAAACGGCTCTCTTATCGGAGCGAGCGCAAATTTGATTGTAGCTGGAATATCGGGAAAAGAAGGACATCCGATCTCTTTCATGACCTTTTTCAAAGTGGCTTTCCCACTGATGCTGTTATCGATTGTCATCGCCAATATTTACATTTATTTGCGTTATTTAATGTAGAGAAAGAAAATACTATGACCTCTGAAGAACAAACCGGTGCTGAGTTGACATAGATATCGTGAAACGTATATAATTTCCTTAATTACTGCAAAAAATGGATAATTGAAAGCGTTGATGAAATCAAGTAAGCCATAGTCCATGATCCAGAGATAAGGTTCTAGACTTCATGCCGCATGAAGACTAGCTGAGAGAACCTTTGAATGAAGGATGGCTGAAAGCTCATTTCGGAGTGCGGAACAAATCCGCCGGATGGACTCGTTATTCGTCTACTAAGGAGATTGTGCAGTCTGTAAAAAGCTTGTTATAAGCTTGAACGAGAGGCTGTACGGTAACCAGGGTGGTACCGCGATTGATTCGTCCCTGTTAGCAGGGGCGATTTTTTGTTGTTAAAGCAGTTTTTGTGGCTCAGCTGGCGGCTTATCGGGGTAAGGATTTGTTATAAGCGGGTACTTGGAACAAGGATTGCATCTGTCTGCTGACGGAACCGGGTTAACACAAAAACAGATTATATAGTAGGAGGACATATTAATATGAAAGCTAGTGAAATCCGTTCCAAATGGTTAGCTTTTTTCGAAAGTAAGGGACATAAAATCGAGCCGAGCGCTCCGCTTGTTCCTCATAATGACCCGTCGTTATTGTGGATTAACGCAGGGATGGCGCCGTTGAAGCCTTATTTTGATGGGCGAGTTGTTCCCGACAATCCGCGTATTGCCAATTCTCAGAAGTGTATCCGTACCAACGATATTGAAAATGTAGGCAAAACCCGCCGTCACCAAACGTTTTTTGAGATGCTCGGCAATTTCTCTATCGGCGATTACTTCAAAGAAGAAGTCATTACTTGGGCATGGGAGTTTTTGACCGGCAAAGAGTGGCTCGGTCTGGATCCAAACCTTCTTTCGGTGACGGTATATCCTGAGGATACCGAAGCGTTCGAATTTTGGAATAAAAAAATCGGTCTTCCTGAGGAACGCATTTACAAGCTGGAAGATAACTTCTGGGATATTGGCGAAGGCCCTTGCGGACCTTGTACGGAAATTTTCTATGACCGTGGGGACGCGTACGGTGATCTGAATGATCCCGAATGCTGGCCTGGGGGTGAGAACGAACGCTTCCTTGAAGTGTGGAACCTTGTATTCTCCCAGTTCAATCACAATAAGGACGGCAGCTATACGCCTCTTCCTAATAAGAACATTGATACGGGTGCAGGCTTGGAGCGTTTCGCGAGCGTGCTGCAGAATGTAGATTCCAACTTCGATACGGATTTGTTCCAGCCGATTATTCAGCAAACCTGCAAACTCACAGGCGTGAAATATCACGAGAATGAAGAGTTTGACGTGGCTTTGAAGGTTATAGCCGACCATATTCGTACGGTTGTTTTCTCCGTTGGAGATGGAGTGCTTCCTTCCAATGAAGGCCGTGGCTACATTATCCGCCGCTTGCTGCGCCGCGCGGTACGTTTCGGTAAAGTCATCGGTATGAATAAACCATTCCTGTACACCTTGACACCAGTCGTAGGTGAAGTGATGGGCGTATACTATCCGGAAGTGGTGGACAAACGCGAGTTTATCGAGAAGGTTATCCGTACTGAAGAGGAGCGCTTCCACGAAACATTGTCCGATGGCTTGATTATTTTGGCTGAGATGACGGAAAAAGCACTCAAAGAGGGCTGTACGCAAATTAGCGGTTCTGACGCTTTCAAACTGTATGATACTTACGGATTCCCGTTTGATTTGACCGAGGACTTTGCTGCCGAAAAAGGAATGACTGTAGATAGAGAAGGCTTTGACCGTTCTATGCAGGAGCAGCGTGATCGTGCAAGAGAAGCGCGTAAGGATGCAGATAGCATGAAGGTTCAAGGAGGACCGCTGTCTGAGTTAACGGATAAAAGCGAGTTTGTTGGGTATACTGATTTGGTAACAACTGCTAAAGTTATCGCGATTGTGCATGAGAACCAATTTGTCGATTTGGTCGGCGTAGGCGAAACTTGCCAAGTTATTTTGGATAAGACCCCTTTCTATGCTGAAAGCGGAGGTCAAGTAAGCGACCATGGCTTAATGACGGCAGGGGATCTTCAATTGCGTGTCGATGATGTCGGCAAAGCTCCGCATGGTCAGCATGTTCATACCGTCACTGTTGTAACCGGGGTCCTTCGTAAAGGTGATACCGTACAGGCGGCTGTCAACGTTGAGCTGCGTGACGACATCATTAAAAATCATACGGCGACCCATTTGCTGCACAAAGCTTTGAAAGAAGTATTGGGTGACCATGTCAACCAAGCGGGCTCTCTAGTGGCTCCAGAGCGTCTGCGCTTTGACTTCTCGCATTTTGGCAGTATTAGTGCGGAAGAACTGCAGGATATCGAACAGCGTGTCAACCGTCAAATTTGGAAAAGCACTCCACTTAGCATCTCGCTCAAACCGATCGCTGAAGCAAAAGCGATGGGCGCGATGGCGCTGTTTGGTGAAAAATATGGCGACGTCGTCCGCGTCGTACAAGTTGGCGGATACAGCTTAGAGCTGTGCGGCGGCTGCCACGTAGCCAATACAAGCCAAATCGGCTTGTTCAAAATCGTTAGTGAATCAGGAATTGGTTCCGGAGTTCGCCGTATTGAGGCAGTAACCGGACGCAATGCATACGAATATTTGGATCAACAGCTTCAATTGCTGCACGACTCCGCAGTGCTCCTGAAAGCAAACATTCAAGATGTCCCTAAACGGATCGACGGCTTGTTTGTTCAACTGAAGGAGCTCTCCCGTGAGAATGAATCGCTAAAAGCGAAGCTGGGTAAGATCGAAGCAGGTTCCTTAACGGATCAAGTGAAGGATGTACAAGGAGTTCCGGTATTGGCGGCTCAAGTAAGCGCCGGCGATATGGAATCACTACGCGGCATCGTGGATCAAATGAAGGCCAAACTAAGTTCGGCTATCATCGTTCTTGGAGCAGCATCCGAGGATAAAGTAAACCTTGTGGCAGCTGTAACGCCTGACTTAATCGCAAAAGGCTTCCACGCAGGTAAGCTGATCAAAGAAACGGCTGCTATTGTAGGAGGCAGCGGCGGTGGTCGTCCAGATATGGCGCAAGCAGGCGGCAAAGATGCTTCCAAGCTTCAAGAAGCGCTGCAGCAAGTAGAACAGCTTGTAGCACAAGTGACTGCTTAACAATTGGAGCTAAACTTTCCTATATGGTAAAATAAATTTGCTCTGTCAACAGGAATTATTCGACACGCAGCGAATATAAGAAGATATCAGCTGTTGTCAGCTATGCTTTACATTTATGTTTCTAAGGGGGTGTTGGGATGAGTTCGATGGATAAAACGATGAAGTTTAACGTAAAAGCAGAGGAAATCGAAACATCGCCCAAGGAAGTCATGTTGGCGGTATATGACGCGTTACAGGAAAAGGGCTATAATCCGATCAATCAAATTGTGGGGTACCTTTTATCCGGCGACCCGGCTTATATTCCCCGTCATAACAATGCAAGGAGCATAATTCGCAAAAGGGAGCGCGATGAACTGATCGAAGAGTTGGTTCGTTCCTATTTGCAGCAGCATAAATCGTAACAGGATGTCGGAGTCGGGCATTCTAGTAATGTCCGAATCTGCTTTTGGGAGTATAACAAATGGAACGTTTAATGGGGTTGGATTATGGTGATAAGACCATTGGTATTGCTCTAAGCGACGAATTGGGCTGGACTGCTCAAGGATTAGAAGTCATACGTCGCACTACCGTGGAGAAGGATTATGCCAGAATCCGTGAAATTATTGAGCAATACGGTGTCCGTGAGCTGGTTGTCGGATTGCCGAAGAACATGAACAATACGATTGGGCCGCGGGGAGAAATTTGTATCGCATTCGCCCAGTCTTTGCATGAAACTTTGCAAATGCCCGTTCATCTATGGGATGAGCGGCTGACTACTGCGTCCGCACAGCGAACGCTGCTAGAAGCCGATGTAAGTCGCAAGAAACGGAAACAGGTCATTGATAAAATGGCAGCTGCGCTTATTTTGCAAGGATATATGGATTCCAATTCGAAGAGGTGAATGGTATGTCTAAAGAGGAACAACTACAAGAAGAAGAACTGGATATCATTGTTATTCCGGATGATGACGGTAATGAAGAGGAATTTGAAGTGGTTGCAAGGTTCGAAGTGGATAGATCAGACAAAAAGTATTTGATGGTTGTTCCGATGGACGCCGATGAGGAGTCTGACGAAGTGTATGCTTTCCGCTACGAAGAAGACGGAGACGACTTACAGCTCTATACCATCGAAGATGAAGAAGAGTGGAACATTGTGGAAGAAACTTTCAATACTTTGATGGATGAAGCGGCCGAGGACGAAGAAGAATCCCGATAATCGCAATACAGGAGGCAGTCCTTTGTACGAATTGAAAGATATGAAACCAACGAATCAGTTGCGCAGCGCATACGGAGATGATATTATTTTGTATGATGACCGCGAACAATCCATTGCCTACAAGCTTCTGGCCGAATTTCAACTGGGTACCCAAAGCTATGCGGTGCTGCAGCCTGAGAAAGGCAAGAATGAAGAACCTGAAATTTTCAAGGTGACTTCGAATGACGGGGAGCTTGAACTCGAAACCATAGAAGACGATGACGAGTGGGAAACCGTTTCGGAGCTGTATGACGAAATGACGTTCCCGCAAGAAGATATGTAGCAAACTACAATTTGCTTTCAAACGGAGGCGAGCGGAGACAATCCGCTCTTTTTCGTTGTTTAATGGTACATTATGGAATTACTGTGGAAGGAGCACATGACAGCGTGACTGCAGGACAAAGGATGACGGTGGGCAAAAAAATCGTCATTACCATGATAATCGTAATCCTGGTAGGTGCAGCAGGTATAGGTTGGTATGCAAGGCAGATGCTGCAGCCTGTATCTCCTTCGGAAAAGCCTGTACGCGTGGTGATACCTTCCGGTACGGGATCTTCGGCTATTGCGCAAAAGTTAGAAGCATCTGGGATTATTCGCAATGCGGAGATGTTTACATTCTATTTAAAATACAAGGGACAAGGGGATAAGCTGCAAGCGGGTGAATATGAATTCACTCCAGGCATGACTCTTGAAGTTATCATTGATGTACTCAACAAAGGATTAACCGTAAAAGAACAGGGCATTAAACTGACCGTTCCCGAGGGCTATACGGTGAAACAAATCGCTGAAAAGGTGAATCAGCAGTTCGGTACAAATGTTTTATTGTTCATGGAAACCGCCCAACAAAAGAAAGACTTTACCGCGCAATCGTTTTCTTATATTCCTAACAATTTGCAGCTTAACAGCAGGCTGGAAGGCTATTTGTTCCCTGATACGTATGAGTGGAAGAAGGATATTAAGATAGAGGACATGCTCGATCAAATGATGCTGGAGCTGGATAAGAAGCTTGCAGCGCTGCCTGAGGGCTGGCAGGAGAGCTTGAAAGCGCGAGGACAAAGCTTCCATCAAATGATGACTATTGCTTCTCTCATTGAAAGGGAAGTCGTTTTGGATGAAGAACGCCCCATGGTAGCTAGCGTTATCTACAACAGACTTCAAAAATCGATGCCTTTGCAAATCGATGCTACGATTCAGTATTTATTGGATAAACCCAAAGATCGCTTATTTGAGAAGGATCTCCAAATCGAGAGTCCTTACAATACGTATTTGCATACCGGACTGCCACCAGGCCCGATAGCTAGCCCAAGCCTAGCATCCATTAAAGCTGCGATTTATCCCACTGACTCCAAATACTTGTTTTATGTGACAAAGAAGGATGGGAGCAAGGGGCATTTGTTTGCGGAAACCTATGAGCAGCATCAGCAAAATATTGCGGCGAGCAAAAAGAATCAATAAGGGGAGAACAGTACGATGAAAAAACCGGAGCTGTATATATCAGCGGGCTCGGCGGAAGAAGTAAAAGCTTATATTGAAGCCGGTGCAGACGCCGTTGCCGTCGGAGAGCACCGATTTGGAATGCGTTTGCCGGGAGAGATCAAGCTAGATGAGTTAAGTGAGTTAATTCCTTGGGTTCATGATCGCGGTGCGAAACTTGTGGTCGTAGCTAATAAAATCATGGAGAATGATCTGCTTGCGGAGTTGGCTGAATATTTACGGAGAGTAAAGGAACTGGGTGCTGATGCCGTTGTATTCGGTGATCCAGCAGTGCTTATAGCGATTCGTCAAGGGGCTCAAGGGCTGCCGCTGCATTGGAATGCAGAAATGACCTCCACCAATTATGAAACGTCCAATTACTGGAAATCTAAGGGGGCAACGCGGGTGGTTCTGGCGCGTGAGCTTAACCTAGAGGAGACTCTCGAGATCAAGCGACAGCTTCCCCACATGGAGGTCGAGGTGCAAGTGCATGGCATCACGAACATCTACCATTCCAAACGGAGCCTGCTAAAGAACTATCAAGACCATCAGGGACATTCCGACCGTCGGGGCACTAGCAAAGAAGAAGGGCTGTTTCTGATCGAGCAGGAACGACAGGATGAGCGCTATCCAGTTTATGAGGATGTCAATGGAACTCATATAATGAGTTCTGACGATATCTGTATGCTTGAAGATTTGCATGAGCTGATGGGTGGTCAAATCAATAGCTTCCGAATTGACCCGCTGTTAAAGCCTTTGGCCTATAATATTACGGTGCTTCAGAGCTATAGAAAAGCGATCGATGCTTATTTTGCCGATCCAGAAAATTACGCATTCCAGGAAGAGTGGATGGACGCGATTCGCGAGCTCCAAGACTCGCGGCGCGAGCTGTCTTTCGGATTCTTTTATAAAGAGCAAGTCTATTAATACGAGATTGTTTGAATAACATTTTTTAAAGGGGTTGAAACCATGACTTTAGTACAGCAAGATCTACTTGGTAAACGAGTTCGCCTGGAAAAGCCCGAGCTGCTCGCACCTGCAGGTAGTCTGGAGAAGCTGAAATTTGCCGTCCACTATGGTGCAGACGCGGTCTATATCGGAGGCCAACAGTACGGTTTACGTTCGAATGCGGATAATTTCACATTTGAGGAAATGCGTGAAGGCGTAGAATTCGCAGCTCGCTACGGAGCCAAGGTGTTCGTCGCTACGAATATTTATGCGCATAACGAAGATATTGCCGGAATTGAGGAATACTTGCGAGGCATTCAGGACGCAGGAGTGGCTGCGATTATCGTTGCCGACCCAGTTATCATTGAAACCTGCAAACGGGTAGCTCCCAAGCTGGAGATTCATCTGAGCACTCAGCAGTCGACGATGAACTGGCAAGCCGTGCAGTTCTGGAAAGAAGAAGGCGTGGACCGTGTCGTCCTGGCACGTGAAGCGAACATGCAGGAAATCGTAGACATCAAGAAGAATGTCGAGATTGAGATTGAAGTGTTCGTTCATGGAGCGATGTGCAGCTCGTATTCGGGCCGCTGTGTGTTGTCCAATCATTTCACCGATCGCGACTCCAACCGTGGCGGATGCTGCCAATCCTGTCGTTGGAAGTACGACCTGTTCACGAGCGAGGGAGATCAGCAGGAGGGTGTTAAGGAGATCCCGCTGTTTGATGAAGAAGATAACGCGTTCTCTATGAGCTCGAAAGACCTATGCATGATTGAACATGTGCCTGATCTTGTCCGTTCGGGCGTAGACAGCTTCAAAATCGAGGGACGTATGAAGAGCGTTCATTACGTTGCGACCGTGGTGAATGCGTATCGTCAAGCGATCGATGCGTATTTTGAAGATCCTGTAAATTATTCTTTGAAGCCGGAATGGCTGTACGAAATTCAAAAAGCGGCGAATCGCCCTCTGAACACAGGCTTTTTCTATGACGAACCAGGACACGAAGATCATATTTTTGAACCTGAGGATAAAGCAGCTCCTTACGATTTTGTTGGTGTAGTGATGGAGTATGACGAAGAGTCAGGTGTAGCCACAATTCAACAACGTAATCATTTCAAGCCGGGGCAAGAGGTTGAATTTTTTGGGCCTAAAGGTACGTTCTTCAAACAAGTGGTGTCGGCTATTCATGACGAAGCAGGGCAAGAGCTAGACGCGGCTCGTCACCCACTGCAAAGAGTGAAACTGAAGGTGGATCAACCTGTCAGACCGTTCGATATGATGCGCAAAAAAATGGGTAAGGCATAAAAGAAAGCTTAATATACAGGAAGTTCCTATAAAATAGGGACTTCCTTATTTTTTTCTAGGAAGTTAGGCCCATGGACAAAGTTGAAAAAAAGGAATATTATGCTACGTGTTACTATGGAAATGTTTGTGTGTTGACAGAATAAAGAAAAGTAAGTCAACGGAACTATTTTTTTGTAATGAAAGCGATTTTTTGAGAGGAAATAGGCGGACCGTGTCGAATATCATGGTAAGCTAAGCTACATCCCAACATACGCAGAATAACCTATTTCAGATCAGGGTGGTGGGTCCTTTGAAGGGGATACTGTCTTTATTTAAACAATGGACAGAGAAAATTGGAAACTGGTTCAAGGCAAAACAATTACAAGGTAAAGCATCAAGCAGGCAATCGCTGAAAGAAGCTGTACCCGTTAGCGGGGCAAGTCTTCGATTGGAGAATCCATTAAAGTCTGTAGGTACTAAGCTGTTCCTTATTTTCCTCGTCAGCATTTTGTTTTTTGTATTAGTGGTTGGTTTTACGTCATTCAATATTTCCAGCGGCGTGCTGCAGAAGAAAGTGGTTGATGCGTCGGAGCAAACGATCATTCAAGCCGGACAGAAAATGGATTTATTGTATGGGATTTATGAAGACTTATCTATGCAAGTGCTACTGGACGATGATATGAAGAAGCTTCTCCAAGAGGTTGAGAATGTAAACAGGAGCAGCTATGACTTTCTACAGTTGAGACAAAAAATCGGGGATAAGCTGAACGTATATACATATTCGAATAAAACGATTAAAGCTATCCACTTGCTTCGGGCTAACGGAGAGCCGCTCAGTTCCTCAGGGAGCTCTATTAACAAAGAGAGTGTAGCTCAAGAGGAATGGTACAAAAGAATCATCGAGAACAACGGGAAAGCGACATGGCTTGAAGCAAAAGCAAAAGGCTATACGGAGTCAACTAACGGATCTACCTTTGCACTTGGTCGCGTCCTGAAAAATACATCCACGAATACGCCACAAGCTATTTTGTTAATGGAAGTCAGTGTAGACGCTATCGACAAAGAGCTTGGCGACATCAAGATGGGCGACGATGGTCAGACCATGATTCTGACACAGGATATGAATGTTATTTTCTCCAAGGATCGCAGCCAGATTGGTGAGAAATCCAACTTGGAAGTTGCTAAGGATTCTCTAACCGAAGAATCTCACAACACGATGACAGCTAAGAAAGATATGCAAGTCGTCTATTATAAATCGGCGAAAACGAACTGGTACCTGGTAGGCGCTATGCCTGTCGCTGAGTTGGTTAAGGATGCAAAAGCGATATTTAATCTTACTTGGATTATGGCTGGAGTGGCTGCGCTTATCGCCATTGGTATTGGTATATTCGTGGCAAGAATGATCGGCCGTCCTGTTGTTACTCTGCGTAACCTGATGAAAGAAGGGGAAGAGGGTAACCTTACCGTAAGGATGAATGTCAACTCTCAGGATGAGATCGGACAGTTGGGGCATAGCTTCAACCAGATGATGGAGAAGATTACCCAGTTGGTGAAGCAAACGAATCTTTCTGCACAGGAAGTGCTCGCTACTGCAGCTGAACTGTCAGATGCCTCGAAGAAAACGGCGATATCAGCCAAAGAAATTGCTGTTGCTACCGAAGAGATTGCAGGCGGAGCTTCCAGCTTGGCGGTCGAGTCGGAACGAGGCAATGAATTGACACACAATATTAGCATGCAAATGAAATCGGTTATCGATTCCAATCTCGTTATGGGAACGGCGGCATCCAGTGTTCAGCAATCCAGTGAACAAGGGATTCAATATATGTCCGAGCTCATCGGCAAAACGAATGAGACTGAGACCATGACTCGTGATATGGTTGAAAAAGTAGACAACCTGAAGGAAAGCACGCGTTCCATTCGGAAAATTCTCGATGTGTTGAACAATTTGACTAAGCAGACGAATATTTTGTCTCTGAATGCGACAATTGAAGCGGCTCGTGCTGGAGCGGCAGGCAAAGGCTTTATGGTGGTTGCTGATGAAATCCGCAAGCTGGCGGATCAATCCCGTCAATCGATTGCGATTGTAGGGCAAGTGACGGAAACGATTCAAAAAGAAATCGACGAAACCGTAAACGCATTATCGAATGCTTATCCAATGTTCCAACAGCAGATTGTCTCGGTAAAAGAGGCCGATTCGATCTTTAAGGAAGTTCATTCTCATATGAACGGTTTAATAACTCAATTGTCCGATGTAACGGAATCGATCGATAATCTGAATGCATCCCAAGTGGTGCTGTCGGATGCGATGTCTAATGTAAGTGCCGTTGCCGAAGAATCTTCCGCTACTTCACAAGAGGTAGCATCGCTTAGCTCGGAACAGTTAAGCATCAGCTCTGGGCTGGTTCGCTTGTCAGACAAGCTGGAACAGCTGTCGAATTCACTGCAGGAGTCCTTGTCCAAATTTGAGGTTTAAGCGATTCCTACACAGCTTTACGCTACAATAAAGATTTCGGTATTGAAAGCTCTTTTCAGGGTGTGTATTAGCCTTGAAAAGAGCTTTTTTATATTTCTAAGGGCAAACCAGAGTGTGAAACCAATGGATGGTTGGAATCCAGAAAGAGCTTGGGATGAATGCCAGCGTGGGTTTGTAAACGGAAGAAGAAGCTCATACTGCTAATATCAGGCTCGAAGGGACGACAACCATATGGCGAAACGCAATCCTATAAAAAAGCACCGTCTTTTCTACATCTTATTACTTATGATTGCAGTGCTAGTTGTGTTAAATGGACGATTGTTTTGGGTTCAGGTAGCTGCGAGTCGGAATTTGACGAAACATCATATTGATTTGGTAGAAAACTCTGTGATTCAGAGGGAAAAGGGAATTGTGCTGGATAGCGGAAGAGGTGACTTTTTTGATAGAAGCGGAATCCGACTAACAGGTAAGAAGCTATCTGTCTTGACGGTATTTCCAGTAAGTCATTATTTCCCGGAAAATAAAAAAGAAACCGAAGACGAAATGCGTATGGCCCAAATATTGAATGTCTCCTTTGAGGATTGGAGCCGATATATCGTAGACTTGAAATCACCGCAAGTATGGTCCATTGCTGGGCATCCAGTAGAGCTTTCCGAGCAGCAGATCCAGCAAATTCAAGCACTCCAACTGCCCCATACAGCAGTAACGCAATTAAAGCAAAGATATAATTCGGAGCCAATCGCAAGTCAGCTCATTGGCTTTATTGGGCAAAATCCGGAACGTATTACCCGGCAATTCACAGACCAGTTCCATAGCGGCGAACTGCAGCTGACAAGTGAAATAGGTGGCTCTGGATTGGAAAAAAGCTTCGAGCCTTGGCTACAAGGGATCGGCTCAACCTCCGTTTCCCTTTTTACTGACGCTAAAAGAAATCCGCTGTCCGGTTTGGCGACAAGAATCTTTTCACCTCAGAATGATTATTATCCAATTAAAGTCATGACGACTTTGGATGCTGGGATCCAGCAGAAGGTGGAACAGATCATGTACAAGCTTCAAGTGAAGGAAGGTGCCGTTGTTGTGTTGGATACGGAAAACGCTGATGTAGTAGCGATGGCAACACAACCGTATTTTGATCCCGAGCATATCGATTTGGAGAAGGGGACCTGGAGTAATAAGGCGCTAAAAGCGGTTGCCCCTGGTTCAATATTTAAAACTGTGACAGCGGCAGCAGCATTGGAGGAGCACGCTGCGAGTCTTGAGGAAACGTTCGAATGTGACGGCGAGCTGGGTAAGTATGGATTGACCTGCTGGAAGAAGGATGGTCACGGGACTCTTACCTTAGAGGAAGGATATGCTCAATCGTGCAATATCGTCTTTGCCAAAATAGCTGCTAGACTCGACGGGGAAAAGCTCAATGAGTATGCGAATAAGCTGGGACTAGGGGTTCAGGTTGGCTGGCAAGGTGACTTGATGGAGCAAAAGGATTTTCGGGAATGGGATGCTGAAGAACAGGGGCAGGTATTCTCAGCCGATACTCCCCGGCAGGATGGCGGTGTGAAGGCGCAGACTTCCATAGGTCAGCGAGATGTGCTTGTTACGCCGCTGCAGGCAGCGAATATGGTAGTCACACTTTTGCATGAGGGGAAGGTAAGCTCTCCACGCATTGTGAAAGAGCTGCGTTTTGGTAATGACAGGGTCATGGACACATTAGCTCCCAAGGGAGTTGATGGGCTTCCACCCAGCATTGCTCCAGGCACGGCTAAGCTCCTGCTCTCTTGGATGCAGAATGTGGTGGACCATGGTACAGGTAGAGGACTCAAGAAAGCATCCTGGCCATTAGCCGGTAAATCAGGAACGGCCCAGGTTATTAACAAGCAAGGTGAGGAAAAAGTTAATCAATGGTTTATCGGATACGGACCGGTAGACAAGCCTCGATATGCTGTAGCTGTACTTGTGCAAAATATGGAGCCGGATCAAAAAAATACATCCATACCTTTGTTTAATCAGGTCATGGATGCGTTAGCTCAACAGACTCAATGATAGGAGTTGGTATGAATTGAGGGAATAAGCAGTGAAAAGCAGGTTCCTTTTCCTACTTCGCTAGTGACATCGATTTTGCCGTGAATTGTTTGGATAACACGGTAAGTAACCATCATGCCGAGCCCCGTTCCTTTTTCTCGGGTGGAATAGAATGGTGTGCCGAGTCTGCGAATTTCTTCCGGCGTCATTCCTACACCATGGTCGATGATATCAATACAGACGGTTCTGTTTTGTACCGTTCCGATAATTTTAAGTGTCCCACCGTTCGGCATGGCTTCGATTCCGTTCTTGCATAAATGCATGATGCATTGAACGAATTTGTCCTTATTGGCACTAATCGTTAGCTTGTCGTCCAGCTGAGCTTCGAAATCAACACGGCATAGCTTGGCATAGGGCTCTAGTGTTTGCAGAGCTTGTTCAATCAACAGCTTGGCATCAACAAGTGCGATAGCTTCCAGATGCGGTTTGGCGAAAGCAAGATAATCGTTAACGATAGAATGAGCCTTGTCGATTTCCTCCATGACCATAGAGGTATACAGGGTTCGTTTCTCTTCGGCAAGATCCGGCTGTTTTAATATTTGCATGAAGCCTCGAGCCACGGTCATTGGGTTTCTAATTTCATGAGCAAAGGAAGCTGCAAGCTCACTCAACACATTCATTTTATCGGTTTGTTGCACTTGGTGGCGTCTGCGCGAATTCGTCCTGATTTGCTCAACAATATATACGACGAGACCCAAGGTTATGCCACAAAATAAACTGTAAGAGCTAAAAAAAGTCCAAAATGTGATATCCATCTTCTGCTCTGTGAACCAGAAGGCTATACAGGAATAAAGTGTGGATATCATTCCGATGCCTAATCCGAGTAGGATTGCTGCGATTACGTTTTTACCTCTGGATTGATGAATAACGAATCGTTTGCAGCCAGTGACAAGAACCATCAGAGTCACTAAAAGAGAGGTGCTTACGATTAGTGCGGCAGGATTCCCGCCAAGATAGAATCGGTGAGCAAGAATGGCTAGCATAACCCACAGCGACGGAATTAGCCCTGCATATAAAATGCACATGGCCAATGGAATCAGTCTGAAGTCATAAAAAAATCCGGAAGAAAACCGGAATGGGTATGTCATGCACAATATGGCTATTATCGTCGATAATATGACAATAATCCGCTTATTGGTTGATGAAAGACTTTGATTATGCCGATCGCCCCAAAACAATTGATACAGTAATACAGGAGTAATAATGATAAGCATGTTCAAAAGAAGTTGATTAACTACGTCCAAATGAGATCACCTTATGCGAATGATGTGAGCGGCTAAAACACGACTCTTATTATATAACATTCGACAAAAACATATAATTTCCTACAAGCATTTAGAAAAAAGGAAATAAAGTCCTAATCCCATTATTCCACGCTGGGTTTAGGTAAATACAAGAGGAATCGTCCATTGAGCAGATTCAATCCAGCTGCGATCGCTAAATTCCCTGGCTTTAAGAACGACTTGATGGCCGTAGACTTCAACATACAATCCTTGCGCAGCAGTAGCGTTCTGACCGGGAAGTACGCTTCGGGTTCTGCCTACGGAGGCATTGTTGAACCAATGGAACGTATTTTGCCTGTTGTAATGGTCTTCATTTACGAAATTCCGGTGCGTATGCCCAGACAGCACGAATACGTTGCGATAAGGGGCAAGTATTTGCCGAAACGCCTTAGCTCGAATTAATTGATGCGTCCGGCCGTCACTGCCTAACTCAGGCAGCGGTTGGTGAATAAAGACGATAGCCGGTTTGCCATCCTCGTGAGCTTTCATTGTGTCCCTAAACCAATCCATTTGGGCATCCGAGTACCATGCTCCCTCACCTACGTCCGATTTCTCCTGAACATACAGCTCTTGAGAAACCATAATTAGATGGACGTCATTTATCCACACATCGAGATAGGGTTGATCCTTATAACCTATAAAATCTTGAAAACGTTTGCGAGACATTGCATCCGTTTTCCCATTGGGCATTGTTTCTGTGGAAAAAGCGCCTTGGTCTGTTAACCAAATATCGTAGTAATCATGATTTCCCATATTGGCATAGAGAGGGGGCAATGTATATTGATTCAGAATACTCTTGAGAAGCTTGTAATCGCTTTCCCTTCCGAAATCAGTTAAATCGCCGCCAAGTACGATAGCATCCAGTGGATTCTCCCAATCCCTTATATCTTGAAGAGCCATATGAAGCTTATCCGTCATGGAGGATTCGCCGACAGAGATGTGGAGATCACTTAACAGGAAAAAAGAAAGCAGTTTTTCTGTGGATGGTTGGGCTTTAATCGCTACAGGCTCTTCTGATTTAGGTTCGATAACCGTTTCAGTATCCGAGTCGGCTTGTGCAATCCAGCGGCGCAGATAAGGGGCGCTAAGGCCGACACCACCTGCAAGAACAGCAAGGGAGAACAACATTTTTTTTACAAAATTGCGTCGAGTTAACACAGCTCATCATCCTATCCAGTGAAGTGCGTTGATAAGGTTTGCTTTCATTATAACTGTACCTATGAGGGATCACAATAAAGGAATGGCCTCGAAAATAATCACCTTAACATTTTTTTACCACATAGGAAAGTTTAAGCTCACAAAAGCATTATCGTAGTGAAAAAGTTTCCTGTTGGCGATTAAAAACTTCAGCTAAACGCGGTCGCTCGTCTAAGAAGAGACATCGATAAAACGTTTTTCTCATAGGAATGTTGTTGAAGTATTCAGCATAAAAATAAAACGTAAGTTATTTTTTGTTAGTGACTTGACAAATGTAACTAATATATTTTAATATACTAACATAAAGTAAGTTATTAATTATTGAGGAGTGATTTTCATGATGAGTTGGGGTCTTCTTATTATTCGTTTGATCGTAGGGATCAGTTTTATGGGGCATGGGGCTCAGAAGTTATTTGGTTGGTTTGGAGGGTACGGCCTGAAGGGTACCGGAGGCTGGTTTGATTCCATAGGAATGAAACCTGGGGTCGCTATGGCATTCATAGCCGGGCTGTTTGAGCTCGTTGGCGGATTGCTGTTTGCGGCAGGCGTGTGGACACCTATCGGAGCCGCACTAATCGTTCTTACCATGCTGGGAGCAATCGTCAAGGTTCATGGTAAAAACGGATTTTGGGTCACATCAAACGGTATTGAGTATAACCTGGTTCTCATTGCCATTGCGGTTGGAGTAGCTTTGATTGGACCTGGAGCCTACGTTTTGTTTTAATCGTCAAGTGAGTTCCAGAAGGAGCCTTCGGAAAGCCGAGGGCTCTTTTTTTCATATATAAGAATTTATAAGTTTCGGGGCTCCCCGCAAAGTACCTGAATTGACTTCGAAGCTATAGTCCGCACATAGTTGGGGTTATTTTCATATACGATGTTATTGTTTATTTCCGTTTGCCCAAGGGTACTAGAGAAAGATAGTACTTTTATTTCCAGCCATGCGAGCTATACTTTAATTATGGATGTCATTGAAAGAGGTGCAGCGGAATGAGCCGTAAATGGTTGGAGAAAGAAGGTCTCCGTTGGGTAGACGAAAATATTGTAACCCCTGATCAGTATCATCGTATTCTCGGTTTATATGAAGATAAAAAGCATGCTGTAGGTGTATTACCTATACTTGGAAGTATCTTGGTCGGTCTTGGCATCTTGAGCTTTGTTGCGGCTAACTGGCAGGATATTCCCCAAATTATGCGGTTGTCTCTAATTATGATTGTAATGGTAGCTTGTTATGCTACAGGAGAGATTTTTCGGAGAAAGGATCACGAAAAGCTGGGCATCGCTTTAACGGCTCTTGGCTTTATTTCCTTCGGCGCAGGGATCGTCCTGATTGGTCAAATGTTTCATCTTATTGCTTACGATATTACATCATTTATTGTGTGGGGAACGGCAGGCATTGGCTTAACCTATTTGTATCGCAGCCGCTTTATTTATTTGCTAAGCTTGATAGTGTTCACGGCGGCGCAGCTCTATAATACGCTGGAATTTCACCAGTTCAGCTATACGGGATTTGCTATTATGGCGGCAGGACTTGGTTACTACGCATGGCAACGCAAGAACACGCTGCTAACTTGGTGCTTCAGCCTAAGCTATGTACTGCACGCACTTATATTCATATTGAATAAGGAATGGAAATTTCTATGGTTCTTCATTCCTGTTATGGTATTGTACACTCTGGGTGATTGGTATAAGGATCGTGTCACCGGCTACGCATTACAGTCAGTACCGCTTGCAGCAGCCTATATATTTGGGGTAGTAGCGGCAATAGCCTGGGATCATCATTCTACTGATCTGGATGATATCTGGGCAAACCCATGGTTTTATCTCATTTCCTTACTCGTCTTGTTTATCCTATCCGTTGCTGGAAAGTGGAAAAATAAACGATTATCGAGTGCTTTGGAGTGGATATTGGTTGTGCCTTTTATTTATCTGCCTTCTGGAATTGCTGTCCTTTATCTGCTTGCGCTGTTTTTCTTCTCATTTTATGTGCTCTGGAGAGGGTATATAGAGGAATGGCGTTTCAAAATTAACTTCGGCACCGTGTTATTCATCTGCAGCTCTATGGTTGCTTATGGGAAGCTGACGTGGAACTTCATGGATAAATCGTTATTCTTTATTATAGGCGGAATCTTATTGCTTGTGCTGAGCTGGTTCTTAAATCGGCGCAACAAACGATTTCTTGAAGAAATGAAAGGAGGGAAGCCGTCATGATCGATGTTCGTTCGCGTATACATCAAAGAAGAACATGGCTGCTTAGCCTTCTGGTTCTTCTTCAGGTATTGTTTCTTGTAGGAATCGCTTGCTCCTATTACGCAGTGGGCTGGTTCGGTACGGAAATTAAGCTGAGAACAGCTCCAGTTGATCCGAGAGACTATTTATACGGTGATTACGTGAGACTCGGCTACGACATTAGTTTATTGGATACAAGCTTATGGAAAGAGAGTGAAAAAGCAGTTCAAAATGGCGATCCCGTATATGTAAAGCTAAAGGCGTCCGCAGATGGTGTTTATGAGGCTATCGGAGTCTATGCAAGCAAGCCTTCTATTCAGTCTGGCGAAGCTGTACTTCGTGGAACAGTCACGAGTAATTGGAGGGATGGCATTAACCTTACCTATGGCCTGGAAAAATATTATGTTCCAGAAGGGACGGGACAGGAGCTGGAAAAACAAGCGGCCAATATGATTGCCAAGGTGAAAGTCGCTTCATGGGGGCAGGCTAAGATCGTAGCCTTAGAGCCTCATAGCTAATACTTTCAGCAAACATTCAGTTTGTGTTCAGATTCGATTCATCTTTAAGTGGGATAATAGGTATATAGAGAGTAAACCTATGAAACTTGGAGGTATCGAACATGACAAATCGCAGAGCAATTCGACTTGTACTGGCTGCTTTCATAATGTTCGGAGGAACCGTGGCACTGTACGAATGGGACCAAGCCGTCTCCGCGCATCAAGCGCAAACCATTAATGCCGCACAGCAACGTACTATTCCGGCTTCGTGATGGACTGATACCATTCTATCAGAAAGAATCCGCTAAACTTATGAAGGCGCATGGAACGATTCCATGCGCCTTCTTGCTTTTGAAATATATAGAGATTAGTCTCTTTCGAGCTGAGCTACAAGTTTTCTTGCCTGACCAGCAGGAGTATCGATTGTCTCATATATTTTTAAACGCAGCCTATTCTCAAGTTGATCTAACTGGGTGTCATTGAAGTAAATGAGCTGTTCCCCACTCGTTAAACGGCTTTCCCCGCTTAAATTTTTCGAAGTAGAAGCAATTTTTCTTCCATCCTTTGTTTCGAGCACCAACAGCAGCTTATTGTAATTGGCGTCGACCATGACGGTGTCCACACTTTTTAATTCCGTATTGATACGCAGCTTGTAATTGTAGCTGTACGTTTGAGTTGCCTGATTCATACCCGCTAGATTGCTAAGCGCCCAGTCTTTGATAGTTACCTGATATGGGTACGTATTCAATAGATTATTATCCAGTGCAGTCTTGTTCATGGCTACATAAGCTTGAGATATCGTTATCTTATAAGGTGCCGCTGTCTTATCGTCGATTAATTTGAGCGTATATTGACTATTGGCATCATTCATAGGGAGCACGAACGAATAATTGACAACGTAATCCGTACCTGGAACAACGAGGGTTCCCGTGCTGTTCAAACGGCTGCCTGCATAAGTGAATCCTCCACCGACAAGCTCTGCTGCGAATTGGGGCACTGGTAGAGGCTTATCACTTTTATTGTTGAATTTCATTTTAACGATACCCGTTTGATAGCCCATGCCTTCATTCTCATAGGTTTGCATATCCACAACGGATACAGAAATATCAGGGTTCACCGAATTATTGATCGGATCGATACGAAGCGGCGTGTTCATAGTATACGGAGCTGGCTCGGTCGTATCCTTGTCTGTTAGATTTCCCTCCGGAAGCTGAATGCTCAGTCGGCCGAGCTTATAAGAAATATTGGCGGAAGCGTCAGTCCGGTTTGGTACCTTATAGGTTTCCATGGTGGAGATAGTAAAGCTGTTTAGCTGAGTATCCAAGTCTGTCGGCACGGCATAATAAATATATTTTTTGTCACCGGGATCGAGCGTTGTTACGGTTTGGTCGGCACGAGTGCCTTTGTAGGTCAAAGCAGTCGATTTACCGTCAAGTGAAAAGCTAGGTATGGCTTCCGTTTTAGTTCCAGGGTTTTGAACTAGCAGCTTCAGGACTTTAACGGGTGTTTGATCTTTAAAATTTGTAGCCAAATGAATGGGCGTATAAGTTAATGAAGAGTCCAATGATGGGATAGTGAACGTTTCACCCCAAGCCTTAATCGCATTTGGATCGGAAATCTGTGTTTGGTCCCCATACCACACAAGATTGCTGACAGGCACATCCAGCATGGTTGTCTCAACCTTAGGATATACATCCTTATTCACATCGATCCACACCATATCAGTAAGCTGGAGATCATCTCCGCCATCGACCTGAGTCATGTAGCCGAGCTCGATGCTGGACATTGGGGGAACGGAAACCGCATTATCCGCGCTGCCCTTCAATACATATTTAGCGCCATTTCCGGTCGCAATACGTGGTTCATAATCGGGAACCCGTACCGTACCATTTGAAACGTTGTACATTTTGATTTTAACGCCGATTCGTGTGCCGTTTAAAGAGTGTTCACTTAGCAAGCCGTTGATTTTCACCTGGAGCGGACCATTCAGGGTAGTAGGGTAACGATTATCAATGGCAGCGGTAGTATCCGCTTCATCAGCTAGAGTGACGCTTCCTCCAAAAGTCAGGGCGAGGGAAGATATGATAACGGCCGACAGCGCTTTTTTTAGATGGTTTTGCATTGTATGTCCTCCATTATTAAAAGTAGTCTGAAGAAACTGGACGTCGCTATTTTCGAACCTCCACTTTATCCTTGTCTTTCAACTCCTGAATGCCTGAGACGATAATCGGTTCGCTTTCCTTGACACCGGAGAGGACTTCTCTGCTGGAATCAGCTGCGGTGCGACCCAACGCTACTTTTCTTCTTTCGGCTGTATCATTGGTTACGACAAACACATAATTGTCATTGCCTTCCTTGGTGATTGCAGCTGCCGGAATCGTTACGACATCCTGAGTGGCGTCTCCGCCCAGTTGAAGCTTTACTCTCATACCTGATTTGAGCTTCTGATCCGCGTTGGGGGCACTTAATTCAAGTACGAACGTTTTACTTTGCGGACTCATAACCTCAGCGAGATAGGTGATGGTGCCGGTCATTTTGGTTTCTGTACCTTGGAGTGTAAAAGGAAGCTCTTTTTTGCCGCGAACAAGTTTAAGCGCGCTTTCCGTGACATCAGCATGTATTTTAATCGGATTTTGCTGTTGGATGACTCCCGCAACATATCCGGCTGGCACCGTTACACCTTGTTCCGGATTCAAATCCGTTAGGATGCCGCTGATCGGCGCTTTCACTTCAAAGTCGGACAGCGTTTTGTCAATATCCTGAAGGGCGACATTCGCTGACTCAATTTGAATTTTGAAGGAAGCGAGAGGGTCAGTCGAATCGAGATTGGCCAACTGCTTTTGGGCTGTATCCAGATCCAGCTTCGTGGTTTCTAACTGTGTTTCTGCCTTTTCCAGCTGTGTCTTTGGAACGAGGCCGGCATCGTAATCGTTGCGGATATTGTTATAGCTTTTTTCCAGATCGGCGATAGTGAGCTGGAGCTTTTCGATCGTATTCTTGTAGACACCACGGTTCGTAGCGATATCTTCACGAGTTTTGTCCAGCTGAGCCTGCAGATTTTGGCGGGATAGCTCGGTCTTTTCCCGGTTTCTGGCTGCATCGGTCGAGTCCAGCTTAAAGATGACTTCCCCTTGTTGAACGGAATCTCCACGTTTTTTCTTCATTTCGACCACATCGCCGCCGACTTTGGTTAGAACATTGACTTGGGAGGAAGAAACGACGTCAGCATCCAACTCCTGCTTATTATCCATTTTTTGTTTGGCAGCTAGTTCGGTTTTAACGGATTTGGTCTGGCTTCCGTTCGCACTCGTAATCGAGCAGCCCGCGGCCAAAGCACCGCTGAGTATAACAACAAGACCTGTCATAAGTACGCGTTGAAGTCTGTTTGGATTATCTATCATACTGGTCATTGGATTGGTTGCCCCTTTGCTATAAGATCGGTAGCTGGTTTCCTTATTCACCCATAACGTGAGCTTTAGGACCGCCTTTAGCTTTTGAATTTTTCAAAAATAAAGAAAGAATCGCGGCGAAGACAGACAGGACGGCGGTTACAACGAAAACATCTTCAAGACCGTTTACTGTAGCCTGAATCTGTACCTGCCCATTAATAAAGGTAAGTGCGCTCGCTTTGGCCTGTGCTGCCGATTGACCCATGCCCAAATATTGGCCCTGCAGCTGGTTGAAATGATTGGCAACGTTGGAAGAGAACATATTCAACTGATCCGACAAGTCTGCAACATGGAACGTCCTGCGGTCGGAGTAGAGCAAGGCGAGCCAGGCTATGCCGAAGGAGGCGCTGATCTGACGAATCGTATTGGATAGTGCGGTCCCTTGACCCATTTTGTGCATCGGTACTGTATTCATTCCAGCAGTTTGGATAGGCATCATCATCAGTCCCATTCCTATAGCCCTAAGCACCAGCCACGTGATGAGTACAGAGAATGCGGTATTCAAATCGAGAGCCGAGGATAAATACAAAGACAGCGCTGTAAAGAGAAGCCCGACAACGGCGAGAAGACGAGCACCTATCTTGTCGAACAGGGCTCCCGCAATCGGCATCATAATACCCGATACTATAGCTTGTGGAAGCAGGATCAGACCGGTTTGAATCGCCGATAGGCCCGATAGTGTCTGTAAAAATATCGGGAGGAGGAAAAGAACGCCCATCATAATTAACGTAGCGATACTGGAAATGATGAGGGACAAGGTATAAGTCGAGTTCTTCAGCAATGACAAATCCAGCATAGGATGGTCAATCAGCAGTTCAATGAAAACGAATATCGTTAGGCAAGTGATCCCTATTGTGACGAAGGTGATGACCTCAGAATCTCCCCAGCCCTTCTCCGATACTTTGCCAATCCCGTATAGAAGCGTTGCGAGTCCGGTGGTTGAGGTAAGAAACCCCCATAAATCAAATCGTTGGGTGACAGGCGCTTTAAATTCTTTAAGCACGGCCATGGCGAGGAAAAAATCGATGATACCAATAGGGACATTAATAGTGAAAATGAGCCGCCAGTCCAAATATTCCACGATATATCCACTTAATGTTGGTCCAGTAGCAGGAGCAAACATGATGGCAATACCGAACAACCCCATAGCCATTCCGCGCTTCTCCGGAGGGAACATACGGAAGATCATCGCCATACTGATTGGCATCAGTGCTCCTCCCCCAATGGCTTGAACGATACGGAATACGATCATGCTGTCGTTGCTCCAGGCTGCGCCGCAAAGCCCTGACCCAAGGGTGAAGATCACGTTAGCGATCAAGAAAATTCTTTTATAGCCGAAGCGGTCGCCCAAATAGCCAGTTACAGGAACAAGCGCTCCGCTAACCAAGGCGTAGGCGGTAACGACCCACTCAATATCCGATTGGGTGACGCCGAAGACGGACATCATCTTGGGTAGAGCTACGTTGACGATACTCGTATCGAGAATGGCCATGAACACTGCAATGATAACGGCTAGCATAGCCAGACCGGGTCCTTTGGCTGCAGTTTGAGCCTGGGGGGCCGATTCTGCTGAGGCCGTGTTTGTGGATGCCACATCAATTCCTCCTTTCTTTACGTGTAACTTAGAAGGTTATTTCTCGATTTTTATGGCTACGTTCAAACCGGGAACGAGACGGAGTCCTTGATGATCGTCAAGCGAAATTTTGACAGGAATACGTTGGATGACTTTAGTGAAGTTGCCGGATGAATTGGAGCTTGATAGCAAGGAGAATGAGGAGTTTGTGCCCAATCCGAGACGTTCGACATGACCCGTAATGACAGATCCGGGATAAGCGTCGACTTTTATCGTAACTTTACTTCCTACCTTAACATCGGCGATTTCCGTCTCTTGGAGATTGGCGGAGACATACAGTTGATCCAAATTGGCGCTCATCGCGATAGCGCTGCTGGAAGATACCATTTGATCCTTTATTCCATTGAATTGAATAATGGTTCCATCCTCAACAGCAATAATTTCTTGCGTAACCGCTGGAGTATTACCGCGTGCAGGAGTCGTTTCGACTATGCCCAAGACGTCGCCTTTCTTGAAGGAATCGCCCTCCTTATAATTCCATTCGATCAACTTACCGGAGCCGGGTGCACCAATCGCCCGTAAGTCGCCTTGAATTTTTGCGTCCTCGGTGTTTATGTATTTGCTTGCAACCGCATAGTAATAAGTGCCGCCTGCTCCTCCTCCAAGAAGGATCAACGCGAGCAGGATGAGTAAAATGACTTTTTTCTTCATTGCGCAATAAGCCCCTTTCTTGTGTGGGAAACGATATATTATCCCAAATCCTTTGCATTGGACAGCATTTTACGAAAAGTAGTTACGAATTGTTCGGTCTCGTCATGGCTTAAGTTGACCAGCATAGCTTGTAAAATCATTTTTCGCCGTTGTCTTAGCTCAATAACGGTATCACGGCCTAATTCCGATAACTCGACCCACACCACTCTACGATCTGTATCATCTCGTGTTCGGATAATACGACCGTCTCGCACAAGACGATTAATGGCAATTGTCGTTGCGCTGGGTGATAGACTAAGCTCTTCGGCAAGCTCGCTTACGGTCATCCGGCTGTTGCCTGACAAAGTAGCCAGCAGCAAAAACTGCTGTTTGGACACAGCGGGGCATGGCATCCACCTGTTGGACTGCCGCATAGCTATATGGATAAGCTGTTCGAACTCATTCAGCCTGTCGTCGATGCTTACCAACGAATAACTCCCTCCTTTTCCGAAACAGGTTTACAAATTAAGGTATTATACATAAGTCATAAAAATGTTTTTCGGAATATATTTTTATAATAAAACTATTCATGGAAAAAATATCATGTTGGCTATTACACCGTCAATATATTTTTTTGTAAACTTGTTTGAAACAAAATCTCGGTTCGTCCGTATTAAAGATAAAACTACTTATAGATCTTTTGTATAAAGGAGCAAAACCATGAATGACCACCGCAACCTCTTTGAGCTAGAGGAGGTATCGAGGCAGCTATACCGCAAAATGTCTTTGGCCTGGAACCGGTTTAATGAGAAAGGAATGAGCTCCGCTCAAGGGTTTATTCTGGAGAAGCTGGAGACGGAAGGACCACTTAAGGTGTCGCAGATGGCAGAAGCAATGTGCTACACAGCTGGAGCTATTACGACGCTAGCGGACAAACTGCTGCTGGCAGGCTATGTGGAACGGGAGAGAGACGATGAGGATCGCAGAGTCGTCTATTTACGCATTACAGAAGAAGGCCGCACCATGCTGGGTTCGATCCGAGAACAAAGAAAATCAAATATTGATACGTTCTTTGGGGATTTGCCTGATGAGGACGTGCAGCATTTAATACGCATCTATAAAGGGATTTTGGCCCATTCGGAGAAAAAGGCTTAGTCAAACAACTCCACAGCCCCTATAATGAGACCATGGAGAGAGCTCGCAGCAAATGCAGGCTCCTTACGATATAAAGAGCGAAACGTATTTGGAAAGAGGAGTATTCAATGGAACAGATGACTTGGTCGTTACCAGAAGGAACCCTTATTTGGGACCGTACTCAGCACCCGGAGCAAGGGGAAGTGCTGTATCCTTTTGCCCTGGAGGAGCTGCTGTGCAGACTTGTAGGGGAAGGGAACGCCGCCCCGATTGTTCATTTGTGGAGACATCCAAGAGCATTCGTCATGGGACTGAGGGACAGCAGACTGCCTCATGCCAAGGAAGCCAAGCGTTGGCTTGAGGATCAAGGGTACTCGGTTGCCGTCAGAAATTCAGGTGGTGCGGCGGTGCCGCTTGATATGGGCGTTGTCAATGTCTCATTAATTTTGCCCAAAAAGCAAGGACAGATTGACTTTCGCCAAGATTTCGAGACTATGTACAGGCTAATGCGGGATGCGCTGCTTTCCGTAACACCTGATGTTACCAAAGGTGAAGTGGAGGGCTCCTATTGCCCCGGCGATTACGATCTTAGCATAGGAGGACGGAAGTTTTGCGGGATTGCCCAGCGGCGGCAGGCGCATGCTTTTGTTGTACAAGCCTTTGTCGTAGTAACGGGGAAAGGGCAAATCAAGGCGGAGCTTGCAAGAGAGTTCTATCGAATTGCGGCTGAAGGTTCAGACGGGACAAGCTATCCTGATGTGCAAGAGAACAGCATGGCTAGCTTACAGGAACTGGTCGGATTAAATGACGAGCAGCAATTTATCGATGCGGTAAAGCATACAGTAAGAACTCATAAGCTGGAAAACGGCGTTACGGAAGATCTTGGCCTGAGAATTCCAGAGGAAGCCCAGGTTCTGGATATGATAGCATCTATGAAGAGCCGATATGGAATTGAGGGGTAATCCACCATTAATTATTGGTATGAAAAAAGGCATAACCTGAATCCTCCTGAGAGGAGCGGGTTTGCCTTTTTGGCTTTTGACCTCATTTAAGAAAAAGCTTCATTGCGGCAGGCAGTTCATTTTGCCAAAATCCCCAGAGATGCTTGCCGGACTTTTCCTCGTACCACAGCCGACAGTTTTTGTCCTCAAGCCGCTTCTTGGTGATTCGGTTTGCCTCAAGGAAATCAAAGGTGCCGCGTTCCGTTTTTACTTCCGTTTCATCAAGACCGATCAGCATGTACAAATATAACCAAGACAAATCGTTTTCTTGCTCCAGCCTTGCTCTTGTTTCATCTAAAAATGCCCCCGACAAGGATATAACGTTGCAAAATAGGCTACGATAATCTAAGGCAAGATGTAGGGAGACGGTTCCCCCCAAGGAGTCTCCGGCAAGAATGCGATCTGCCGGTTCGGTTCTCACTGAATACTTGGACTCTATATAAGGAAGCAGCTCCTCGGCAAAAAAACGGGTATAAGCATGGAACCTTTCACCTTCCGGTGCATATTCGCTTGTTCTGATCGCTGTATCCACATCCACACCGACGATAATGGCGGGATTAACGCCTTCATCGAAGATGAGCCGATTCATATGGGTGACAATGCGGCCGAAGTTGAAAAATTGCTCTCCGTCCTGGCAGTAGATGACAGGGTAGGTGACCAATTCCTGATAACCCGGCGGTAAAAAAACGCGGACAAGTCTATCCGTATCCAATAATTGGGATGGCACTTGTTCTTTAACTACGGTGCGTTTGTAATAAATGGAATCATCCATGGAAAATCCTCCAAGTGTATTATAATAGTTTGCTCTTATTTTGCGATCTGTACTATATATTTATGTTAGCTGTTATAGTCCATCTTCTGGAGAGAACGTATATTTTTCAAGTAAGTAGTTGTGTTATTTATGAAAACAGGTTTATAATACTACTATAACAGAAACTCCGGTTTCAAGGCATCAAAATCTATCGCTGAGGTGAATGTACATGAGTAAGCCATATGAAGTGGCAGTGTCAAAGGTGCAGCCTTTGTCTGTTTTAGCGCCAGACGGTACTGTGGTTAACGAGCAAGAAATGCCGAAATTGGCGGACGATCAATTAAAAGAATTAATGAGACGCATGGTATTTACCCGTACTTGGGATCAACGGGCTGTTAACTTGACCCGCCAAGGACGTCTTGGTTTCTATGCACCGGTTTCCGGTCAAGAAGCGTCCATGATCGGAAGCGAGTTCGCTTTAAATAAAGATGATTTTATTTGCCCAGGTTATCGCGACATGCCGCAAATCGTATGGCATGGTCTTCCGATGTACCAAGCATTCTTATATTCCCGTGGTCATCAGCACGGCGGACAAATTCCTGCTGATGTGCATGTATTGATGCCGCAAATTATTATCGGTGCACAAATTTTGCACGCAATGGGCGTTGCAATGGCATTCAAAAAACGCGGAGAAAAACGCGTAACCATTACGTACACAGGGGACGGCGGTTCCTCCGAGGGCGATTTCTACGAAGGCTTGAACTTCGCAGGCGCATTCAAACTTCCATCCATTTTCGTTGTACAAAATAACGGCTATGCAATCACAACTCCGTTTGCCAAACAAACCGCAGCGGAATCCGTAGCTCATAAAGCAGTAGCAGCAGGTATTAAAGGCGTTCAAGTTGACGGTATGGACGTGCTTGCTGTTGTTAAAGCAGTTCAAGACGCAGCAGAACGCGGACGTAACGGCGAAGGCGCGACATTGATCGAAGCCATCACTTATCGCTTCCTGCCTCACTCCATGTCCGGTGATGATCCGTCCAAATACCGTACTAAAGAAGAAACAGCTGAATGGGAAGCAACAAGAGACCCGTTGAACCGTTTCCGCACGTACTTGGTTGGCAAAGGCTTGTGGTCGGAAGAAGAAGAGAACAAAGTAGTCGAAGAAGCGAAAGCTACGGTAGCTGAAGAAATCAAGAAAGCAGAAGCTGTTGAAAAAATGACGGTTCCTGGCTTGATCGACAGCATGTTCGAAACGACACCGGCTTACTTGGAAGAGCAAAAAGCGGATTATATCGGGTAAAGGAGAGGACACCATACCATGGCTCAAATGACAATGATTCAAGCGATAAAGGATGCAATGCGTGTCGAGTTGGAACGCGATCCTAACGTTGTTGTATTCGGGGAAGACGTAGGTAAAGTAGGCGGTGTGTTCCGTGCAACGGAAGGACTGCAAGCTGAATTTGGCGAAGAGCGTGTATTTGATACTCCGCTGGCTGAATCCGCAATCGGCGGTTTGGCAGTAGGGATGGGGATTCAAGGATTCCGTCCGGTAGCTGAAATTCAATTCGTAGGTTTTATTTATGAAGCAATGGACCAAATCTGTGTTCAAGCAGCTCGTATGCGTTACCGTTCCGGCGGTCGCTACAATGCTCCAATTACTTTCCGTACTCCATTTGGCGGCGGCGTAAAAGCAGCTGAGCTTCATACAGACCCATTGGAGGGCTTGCTCGTTCAAACTCCAGGGATTAAAGTGGTTGTTCCATCGAACCCATATGATGCAAAAGGCTTGCTGATCTCTGCAATCCGTGATAACGATCCTGTTTTCTTCATGGAGCACTTGAACCTGTACCGTTCGTTCCGCGCTGAAGTACCTGAAGGCGAGTATACTGTGCCTATCGGTAAAGCAAACGTAGTTCGTGAAGGTTCTGATGTTACTATCATCACTTACGGTGCTATGGTTCATACTTCACTTAAAGCTGCTGAAGAAATTGAAAAAACTCGCGGCGTAAAAGTTGAAGTTATCGACCTTCGTACTTTGATTCCATTGGATATCGAAACGATTGTAGAATCCGTTAAAAAAACAAACCGCGTTATCGTGGTTCAAGAAGCGCAAAAAACTTCCGGCGTTGCAGCTGAAGTTATCGCTCAAATCAACGAAAAAGCGATTCTTCACCTAGAAGCACCTGTGCTTCGTGTAACACCTCCAGATACGGTATATGCTTTCGCGCAAGTGGAAGATCAATGGCTTCCTAACCCGGCTCGCATTATTGCTGGTTTGAATAAAGTTCTAGATTTCTAAGATGGCGCTCCTGTGAAGGAGCGACTGTCAAAACCATTCGCGAAAGAGTTCAAGAAGGAGGGTGTGTACCTCCGGCCGCTGTTGAGATTGTGTATCTTAGAATGTAAGAGGAAGTTGTGGATACACAATCTCAAAGGCGGACGCAGGCTCCTCCGGTACACACCCTTCCTTTCTTTTCACTTTCGCGGTTGCTTTGACAAAACGCTCCTTTCAAGGAGCGTTTGAGCGATACTATAACGTTTGCTGATACAAGCAAACGGGTAATTTATTTAAAAGCGCAGCGTGAGCAGCTTTTTGGAAGTGAACTGGTGTATGAGATTTCGAGTGAGCTTAAGGTGGAAGATTGTGTAACTGTAGGAGAGTTTACGCGCCGCCTTTGAAAACGGGTTTCATCTGAGACATGATCATTCAAGAAACCCGTTTTCAATAGCGGCCGGAGGCAGTTGACACAAACTGGAACCGACCTGCTCACGAGTATCACACGCCTTATTCACTTCCAACCTACATACTCACGCTGCGCCACCATTAGGAGGGTCAGAATCGTGGCTATATTTGAATATAAATTCCCTGAGCTCGGTGAGGGCATTCACGAAGGCGAGATCGTCAAATGGCTTGTTAAGCCGGGCGATGTTGTAAATGATGAGACCATCATCATGGAAGTTCAAAACGACAAGTCCACTGTAGAAGTACCTTCTCCAGTAGAAGGTAAAATCGTGGAAATCAAAGTTAGCGAAGGCACTATGTGTACTATCGGCGACCTTATCGCTACGATCGAAGTCGAAGGTGCGGTGCCGCAGCAAGCTAGCCACGGTGGCCACAGTGAGAGCGCAGCTCCTGCTGCCCCAGCGGCACCGGCAGCTGTTCCAGCTCCGACGGCTCCTGCAGCAGCACCAGCTGCAGCGGCGCCTGCTCCGACCGCGGCTGCAGGCAGCGCGGTCCTGGCAACTCCAAGCGTGCGCAAGCTGGCACGCGAAAAAGGCTTGAACATCGCGCAAGTCACAGCAACGGGCCGCAACGGCCGTGTGACGAAGGAAGATGTTCTCGCGTTTGCTGCAGGCGGCAGCGCGCCTGCGGCAGCACCATCAGCTGCAAGCGAAGCGCCAGCAGCTGGATCAGCACCGGCAGCAGCGGCTTCCACAGCTGCAGCAGCAGTATCCGGCGACCGCGTCGAAGAGCGCGTGCCGCTTAAAGGCATTCGCAAAGCGATTGCGAACGCTATGGTTAAATCCGCGTACACGGCTCCTCACGTAACATTGATGGACGAAGTGGACGTAACTCAATTAGTTGCTTTTCGCGGTAGAGCCAAAGCAGCAGCTGAGAAAAAAGGCGTGAAATTGACGTACTTGCCATTCATCGTCAAAGCATTGGTTGCAGCTGCTCGTCAGTTCCCTGCTATGAATGCGATGATCGACGAAGAGAAGAACGAGATTGTCTACAAAAAGTACTACAACATCGGTATCGCTACAGATACAGACAACGGCTTGATCGTTCCTGTTATCCAAGATGCAGACCGTAAAAATATTTGGACTATTGCTGAAGCAATCAAAGATCTGGCAACACGCGGTCGCGATGGCAAGCTTAGCGGTAACGAAATGAAAGGCAGCACTATCTCCATCACAAACATCGGTTCTGCTGGCGGTATGTTCTTTACTCCGATCATCAACTTCCCTGAAGTTGCGATTCTGGGAACAGGACGTATTACTGAGAAACCGGTTGTGAAAAACGGAGAGATCGTAGTGGCTCCAGTTATGGCATTGTCCTTGAGCTTCGACCACCGTATCATCGATGGCGCAACAGCACAAAACTTTATGAATTACATTAAACAGCTGCTGGCTGATCCAGAGCTGCTCATTTTGGAGGTGTAATACAAATGGTAGTAGGAGACGCTTCCGTTGAGATAGACGTTCTAGTTGTGGGTGCAGGTCCTGGTGGTTATGTGGCCGCCATCCGTGCTTCCCAATTGGGCAAAAGCGTATTGATCGTGGATAAATCCGAACTGGGCGGCGTATGCTTGAACCGCGGATGTATCCCTTCCAAAGCGCTGATCTCGGCTGCTCATCATTATGAAGCAGCAAGCCATAGCTCCGAAATCGGAATTACGGCTGAGAATGTAAAAGTGGATTTTACTAAAGTCCAAGAATGGAAAGCTGGGATTATCAAGAAACAAACTGGCGGTGTTACTCAACTGCTGAAAGGCAACAAGATTCAAATTTTTAACGGCGAAGCACTGTTCATCAATGAGCATGAAGCTCGCGTATTTAACGATAATGAAACGGCTCGTTACCGTTTCAATCATTGCATAATCGCGACAGGTTCCCGTCCGATTGAGCTTAAAGCATTCCCTTACGGCGGCCGCATCATGTCGTCCACCGAAGCGCTAGAACTTCCGGAAATTCCGGAAAGCCTGGTTGTTATCGGCGGCGGCTACATCGGTATCGAGTTGGGTCAAACCTACGCGAAATTCGGAACTAAAGTAACGGTATTGGAAGGCTCTGATGCCGTACTTCCTGGTTTCGAGAAAGAAATGTCGCAGCTGGTAGCGCGCAACTTGAAAAAGCTGAACGTGGAAGTATTCACAGAAGCTATGGCTCAAGGCTGCGAGCAAACCGATAAAGACGTTACAGTTACCTTCACAGTGAAGGGCGAAGAGAAGAAAGTAACGGCACAATACGTGCTTGTTACGGTTGGACGTCGTCCTAACACCGATGGTGATCTTTCCTTGGAGCTTGCAGGTATAGAAGTTGGCGAGCGCGGTTTGATCCAAGTTAACGAGCAATGCCAAACGAATGTACCGCACATCTATGCCATCGGTGATATTGTTCCAGGTCTTGCTTTGGCGCACAAAGCTTCTTACGAAGGTAAAGTAGCAGCTGAAGCGATCGCTGGATTGCCTAGTGCTGTAGATTACAAATGCATTCCTGCCGTTGTGTTCTCCGATCCGGAAATCGCAAGCGTAGGCTTGAATGAAACGGAAGCAAAAGCTAAGGGAATCAACGTTGCTGTTGGCAAATTCCCTTACGGAGCTAATGGTCGTGCTCAATCTATGAACCTGAAGGAAGGTTTCGTGAAGCTGGTAAGCGACAAAGACTCCGGTCTTCTCTTGGGCGCACAAATCGTTGGTGCGGAAGCATCCAACCTGATTGCTGAGATGGGTCTTGCTATCGAGATGGGAGCAACAGTTGAGGATATCGCATTGACGATTCATGCTCATCCGACTCTGGGCGAAATCACGATGGAAGCGGCTGAAGTGGCTATAGGCCATCCGATTCACATTCTTGGAAGCAGTAAATAATACGTAACTCCAAGCTTGGCGCTGCAGCGTTTTGCAGCACCAAGCTTTTTGCTTTGTCTGCAAGAGGCGAGTAGTTTTCGAACCCAACATTTATCATGAGAACAGATAGAGAATGGATTTTAATAAAAGATATGAGGCTGTCCTTCCGGATCGAATTCTGGAGTGACAGTCTTTTTTTTCATTGGATTCTTCTTATTAGCCCTATTGACAAACCAGTGGAGCGGAGGTATTATCCATTTATAGCTAATTTGAACGGTTGTTCAAAACGATTGTTCAAAACAGTTGTTCAACATGATTCTGCTTATATTATCAAAGGATGGAACATGTATACATAGCTTAATAGCAAAATGCATTGCACATTGAAGAATAGCAGCAACAATGCAGCTATAAGGAGGAATCTCATGAAACAAGACCAGAAAGCCGTCAAAACTAAAATTTTGGAAGCCGCCAAGCATTTGTTTGCACGCAAAGGCTTCGAAGGCACAACAGTCCGTCAAATATGCGACGAAGCGGGAGTAGCGCTTGCGCTGGTGTCCTATCATTGCGGAGGCAAAGAGAATGTGTACTATGCGTTATTCGAAGCTTTAACTCCGCAATTTGCGCAAACGACCTATGATTTGAAGGATCCTGAAGCTGATTTGCGAAGCTTTATTCGGGATTTTGTACAGTTTCGTATCGCGGAGCCGGAGCTTATTAACATGCTCCAGCAGGAAGTCATGATGCAAAGCCCGCGGCTGGAGAAGATACAATCTATCGTCTTCTCCATATGGATGCAGCTGAGACATATTCTAGAGGCTGGCCGCGAAATGGGTCGATTCGATTATGAATCGTTGAAGCATACCATGCACTTTGTATTCGGAACGTTGATTTTCTCAAGAGTCAGTCCGTTTCTGGAGCCGGTATTTGAATCCGATTCGGCGCAAGGTAAGGAAGAAAGCTTGGAAACAGTAGTCGCTTATACGACGAAGTTTATTTTTAACGGACTGCAGTGTAAGGAGTAACAGTTCGTCCTAGAGAGAATGCACCATGTGGGAGGAGAACAGAGAGATGAAGCGGAATACGGCAGTAATTGCAGTGGTGGCATTGGCAATAGCTTTGGGTAGCGGGGGGTATATGTTAGCTGCTGAAGGGAAAGACGCAGTGACGCTTGCGGCCAGTAAGAAGGCGAGTATTGTGACTGCGGAGCAGGTGAATGTATCATTTCAAGGTGTTGGCGGGAAGATTATAAAGCTTCCGGTACAGGAAGAGCAGAAGGTAACTAAAGGAACCGTTCTACTAACTCTAGATCCAACGGATATTGATCTGCAGCTGCAAAAAGCTCAGGCGGATATCGATGTGACAAGTCTAAAGCTGAAGCAGACAGAGGATGGTCTTGAGGTAGCCCAGCAAAAATTGAGTAATGCTTTGAAGCAAGCTCAAATCGGTGTATCACAAGCACAAACCTCGCAAGAGCAGGTACATGAGGGAGCTCGGTCGGAAGATATCGAAAGACAAAAGCTGGCGGTAGCCGCAGCTGACGAGTCTTATACTCACGCATTGAAGCTATACAATCAATTGTTAAATATGGAAGAAACTTATGATAATAATCCATACTCCTACAAGGATCACAGGGATGCTCTGGAAAATGCACGCAGTCAGCTCACTACACTTCAGAATGCACGAGACCAGCAAAATGCTGCATTAAGCAAGATGGTAAACGGTGCGACATCTCAGGAGAAGCAGCAAGCATCCTTGTTAACGGATAAAGCGCAGGCCGTATTGGAGCAAAACCAGCTGGGGCAAGAGGATATCAATAACCAGCGTATAGGGCTGGATGCTTTAGGCAAGCAGCTGGAGCAGCAAAAAATATTGCTTCAATCCCTTCAAATCCAAAAGGAACGGATGACATTGAAATCACCGGTGGACGGGAAGGTCGTCAAAATCGTTCCGAAGGCTGGGGAGAACGTTGGCTCCGGTACGCCAGTCATTATAGTGGAAACAGAGAAGCTATATTTTGACTTGTATGTCGATGAACAACAAGTAGGCAAACTGAAGCCTGAGATGGCGGTTCCTGTACATTTTGCTGCAATACCGGATCAAGTGCAGGGACGTATACAGTTCGTTACTGCAGCACCGCAATTTGCAAGTCTTAGAATGAGCCGCGAAAAAGGGACAGCTGATCTCAATACATTCCAGGTTCGGATATACGTCGACCGGACGGATAAGCTGCTGCCGGGCATGACTGCGGAGGTGCGTGTCGATGAGATCCCAGCTCGATGAATGGCGAATTGCCCTAACGGGCAAGTTTGTTCCTGCCATACTGATTGCTCCGCTAATTGTAGCTGCATTATTCGGGTACATGTTTCAGAGCAGCCAAATCAATGAAGCTCCAATAGCGGTTGTAGATGAAGACAACAGCATCTACAGCCGGCAGTTTACGGAGAAGGTAAACGCCTCCCAGTACTTGCAGGTTACGGATGTGTTTCACCAGGCTATGCAGCCAGACACCTTATTAGCAAATGAAAAGTATATGGCGGTAATCTACTTGCCTCGTGGCATGGAACAGTTAAGATACCAAGGCAAGCAGGTAAATATTGGGGTACTAATAGATAACTCAATGCCTTCTGCTGTAGGGAATATTCGTAACGGAATACAAGAGCTGATAACCATCGAGAACTTGACCTTATCCGTTGGCAAATTGAAGGTGTTGGGGCTGAGTGACGAGGCTGCTGCAGGAATTGCCGCACCTTTGTCCATGCAGCAAAGACTGCTGTATAACCCAACCTCTGACTTTATTGGCTTCATGGTTATCGGATTCGTTAATGTAGTTGCATTAGGTGTCACCGCCATTGCTTCGGCATCTATCGTTCCACGATTAAGAATCGAAGGTAAGCTGCAGCAGGAGCTGGACCATCCGATCGGCTTATGGCTGAGAATCGTACCGTACGCCGTCATTTCCTGCATTAGTTTATTTCTTGCTATTGGGCTGTTGAAGCAGGTCGGAGGGCTTCGGTTTGCGGGAAGTGCACTGGAGTTTCTTATTCCTCTGCTGCTTTATACGTTGACCGTATCCTGGATGGGCATGCTGGTCGGATGGTCGGCTGCCGATCCTTCCAAGGTTGCGCTACGTACATACGCCATTGTTTATCCATCTTTCATGCTGTCAGGGGTACAGGTAGCACCGATTGTATTCCCGTATCCGATCCAAGTGATTAGCCATATGCTGCCTCTGACCTGGCTGTTCAAGTTTATTAGGGGAATAGGCTATCGTGGCGGGAGTCTCAAATATTTTTCGGCTGAACTTGGCGTTTTTATTGTAATGATCGGTGTGTTGTCCTTAGGCATCGGATTGATGATGATATGGGAATATCGGAAGTTGAGAGTGAATACAAGATTGGAGGAAATTGCAGCATGAGAAAGAACAGAAAAAAAGCGTCCTTATCGATCATAATGAGTTTATGCCTAATGGCTTCAGCACAAGCAGCTTGGGCCGACACAGGAGCCTCCGTACCTATAGAGACTGCTTCGACCGCGGCTGTGAACGTGCTTACCTCGCCAACCTATAAGTTATCGGATAACTTGAATGTAGAAATTAAAAGCTTGCTGAACGAGTCTTCTTCAGATGGAGTAAAGATTGCCGCCGTTGTTAGAATGAAAAGCAGCGCCGGTAAAGTGGTGAAAATTCCTGACTTGGATTTAAGGGTGAGAACGACGGAAGGCGACGAATATACGCTTCAAGCTAGCGTGCTAAACGCTCATGCGATACGTCCAAACACAACAGAGGAATTAAGCTACATCGTGACGGTAGACCGGAAGGATCCAGTAAGCTTGTCCGAGCTCGTCTGGTTATCCGTCGATTGGTATTCTTTTCCTAGAACGGAAACCGAAGTGCTAGCTGTTCCGGTAGCAGGGCAAAGCTGGGATGGGCCATTATCCTCCTTGAGTCAGCCGGCTTACTTAAAAACATGGGGAGAGTCCTTCCAAATTCCTAATATCGACTCCCCAGTGTTCTACACTCCGGTAGCGATTAGCAAAGAGAATTCACAACAAGGAACTATAACTTCCGTTAAGCTGTTGGTACAGAACCGGTCGGCTAAGAAAGAAACACTGCCTGAGTTTAATATGGACGGAAGAGCGGTTAACATTTCTGGAACGGATGCTTCGATTTTTGCAGGAAAAAGGGTGGAGCAAGGAGCTATCTCGCTCGACCCCCAAGAACAGAGATATATTCATTATGCAATTCCAACCGATAAAAATACGATTATCAGTAGTTTGAACCTTGTTACCAACGAGACGTTCAAACAGCTCGATGCAAAGGGAAGTCCAATTGTAACGCCTTTTTCCATTGGCAGACTGAATATCGCTTTGCCTACCAACGGGCAATCCGATATCTCTGTTGAAGGAGCTCCATACGAATACAATACTCCGTTCAAGTTCGATTCGAATACGGATGCGATCGATCCCAATATGGATGTGTCCCTTGTTGAGCTCCATATGCATGAGAATGAGGGGGAGGGATACCAGACGGTTATTGGAAAGTATAAGCTAACCAATCATGGAGAGCAGCCATTGCCTATTCCGGTATTTCAAACCAAATTAATGACCGAGAGTGGATTAACTTACTCAGGCAACCGTCAAAGCGCAACAACTCAAGAGATTATGCCGAACACGTCGTATGTTATCAGCTATTCGTATATCATGCCTTCAGAGCTAAAGGATAAAAACTTCGTTCTGAAAATCGTAGATACAAAAACGGCAGCACCGGTTTCAACGACGATAGGAGCATATCGGTTGGCCTTACAAGCGAATTCGCTTAACGAAGACATGTTGATGTTCTACCCGTTCAAGGTCAAATTGAATCAATGGCAGCTATCCGCAAGAGCCAATTTGTCGTCAGCTGCAGCACCTAGTCCGACTACCTATTCCTATAAGTTAAAGCTGGATCTGGATATCGAACGCCAGGAGCAGGTCATTGTCGATCAGAACTTCTCTAAAATGTCTTTCGAACTAATCGATCCTACAGGAAGACTGTTGTCGGTTAAAACATTAAGCTTTACTGGTGTCAATCGGCTTGTCAGTGGAACGCAGTTCATCCAATTCGACAACTTGAAAACGGATGAGCAGGAATATCCTCTCACGGTTAACGTTTATGAAACTATAACGACTCCTACAGGAGAGGCTAAGCGTCTTGTAGCCTCCTTGAAGCAATAGATTAAACTAAAATGACATTCGATCGATTCCGATTCGAATGTCATTTCATGATTATAGAGAAAAAATGATACTACTACGTCAACATTTAGTGGCTGCCCTTGAAGCCAAGACCTAATGAGATCGAATGTGTTGTGTCCAGTACAGCAGCAATCCATTCTTCCTTAGCAGGGACCATGCGGTCAGTAGGGCCTATCGTGCTTATCGATGCAATGACTTGACCGGCTGCATCAAAGATAGGGGCTGCGATCCCGGTAACCCCGACGTTACGAAGATTAGAGCTCATTTCATAGCCTTTCTCGCGAATCTGAGCCAAGCGGTCTTTGACATCTGCAGGATTTTTCAAGGAATGCTGAGTAAACGTACGCAGCTCTTCGCTTAAGACGCCGTCAATGAAGGATTCGGTTTGATAAGCGAGAATGGACCGCGAAGCGGAAGTTGCGTATAGCGGAAAGCGGCGGTACACTTCAATATCGAAACGGATCGGATATTGCGAATCAATTTTATCTACATAAATGGCGTCCGTACCGTCAATGACACACAGACACACCAATTCCTTGGTAGTAGACGCTAGACGATGCATATGCGGACGCGCAAATTCAACCATGTTATGGTCCTTGAGCACTTTGTTGCCGAGCTCGAGCAGCGTGTAGCCTAGTGCGTACTGCTTGTTCGCTGGATTTTGGCGGATCAATCCTTCACTTTCCAAAGTGATGAGAAGCTTGTGGACGGCGCCCTTGGATAAGCCTAGCCGTTTGCTGAGATCTGTAACGCCCAGCTCTTTAGGTGAGTCGAGAAACAGCTTCAGCAGATGGCAGCTATTTTTGACGGAAGATAAATACGTTTCCATAGAATTCCTTCTCCCTTAGACAAGTACGAAAATATTGGTATTTTATCACAATCGTTACATTTTTCCTAGTCTAAAAATTGAATATTTACAATTGCGCAAAATTTTAAATCATGCTAGAATTTATTTATGGTTCACATATAGTATACAACGTTCACATATAGTGAACAAGTGGTTCGAGGGATTTTTTTATCCAATGTATTGGAAGGCGTTTGCTGCAAAGGCTGATCGTTCGTGCTGCTGCTCCAGTAAATTCCTATACCATATAAACAGCTATTATAAGGGAGGATCAACATCAATGAAGAAAAAGACAATCTCTGTATTATCCGCTGTAGTTCTGTTTGGAAGTGTACTGGCGGGCTGTGGCACCTCAACGGATAAAGCGGCTAAGCCGGCTCCGGCTGCTGAAGGAAAAGCTGGAGAGGGTGGGCTCACCCCGGAAAAGCAGTTGGTCGTAGCAGGTAATGGAGCTACGGTTGAGCAGCTGATGAAGGATGAAATTTTTAAGAAATTTAATGAAAAGTATCCTGATGTGAAACTGACTTATGTATCTGGCGTTTCCACAGAGATTGTTGCAAAGGCTAAAGCGCAAAAGGCTTCTCCGCAAATGGATGTAACGATCGTAGAAGGCGGAGAGCAGGAAGCGGGCCGTGTAGAGGGATTATGGGATACCCTGAGCGATAAAGACATCCCAAGCATGAAAAAGGTTTCTGAAGATTTGAAGATGAAGGACAGCAGTGGGGTCGCCGTTAACTTTACTCCGATGGGTATCTCCTACAACGAGGCGATGGTAAAAGAGAAAAACCTGCCGATTCCGACTTCTTGGAACGATTTGACCCGTCCTGAGATGAAAGGCAATCTAACCATATCTGAGATTTCAAGTAATTTCGGACGCTCAACTCTCATTATGCTGGCTTATGCCAACGGCGGGAACGAGAAAAATATGGATGCTGGTTTTGCCAAAATGAAAACGATCGCAGGCTACATGCCTACCTTTGCGAAGAGTGCGGCACAGCTGCAGCAAAACCTGCAAAATAAGAGTTCGGCTTATACGACCTGGACGATGGCGCGCAGCTTAGTACAAAAGGATGCCGGATTGGAATTAAAATTTGTCATACCTAAGGAAGGCACGAACCTGGTACCGAACGTGGCGACGATTATCAAAGGAACGAAGAACCCGAATGCAGCTAAGCTGTTCGTAGAATTCTTGCTGTCGGACGAAGTTCAGAAGATGTATGCAAGCAAGCTATACTATAACCCTGTAACGAATGTTAAGCTGCCGGATGAAACGGCGAAGCTGCTGGACTTTGACCGCAGCAAGGTAGTGAAGTTCGACTTGGAAACCGTAGGTGCCAAAACACCGGAATGGATTGACCGATTCAACAAAGAGATTGCACCCAGTGTAGGAAAATAGGTGAGAGAACGTGGCCAAAACTTACGATGTAGAGCTTCACGGTATACGGAAAACGTTCGGTTCGAACGTAGTTGTTGACAATTTCGATTTGCAAATCGAGCAGGGAGAATGCATCTCCTTCCTCGGCCCATCTGGATGTGGCAAGACGACGACATTGAACATGATCGCAGGATTTCTTGATCCGGACCAAGGGGAGTTGATCGTCAAAGGGAAGAGAATGAATGGGGTCCCTTCCAACAAAAGAGATTTGGGTATGGTATTCCAAACGTATTCGCTGTTTCCTCATATGACGGTTGCGGGGAATGTAGGTTATGGTTTAAAGCTGCGTAAAGTACCTAAAGCTGAGATCGCTTCCAGAGTAGCCCGTGTGCTAGAACTGGTAAAGCTGCCTCATGTGGCTGACCGTTATCCGAAGCAGCTGTCCGGAGGGCAGCGTCAGCGCATTGCGATTGCCCGGGCGCTTGTTACGGAGCCGTCGCTGCTCCTGCTGGATGAGCCTTTAAGTAACTTGGATGCGAAGCTAAGGGAAGAGCTGCGGGATGAATTAAAGCGTCTTCATCAGGAAACCGGCGTTACGACTATTTTCGTTACACACGATCAGGAAGAAGCACTCTATTTGTCCGATCGCATTGTGGTTCTGGATCATGGTAAAGTCGAGCAAATCGGGACGCCTTGGGAAATATATAACGAACCGGCAAGTGAATTCGTTCATACGTTTATAGGCAAATCGAATCGATTGACGGGAAAAATGAAGGGCTTTGCTGGCTCCAAGCTAGTGCTTGAAGCAGGGCAGACTGGCGGCTCATTTGAGCTGGAAGCGGGACCGAGAGGAAAGAGCTTTACGGCTGGAGAATCGGTATCCATCTATATTCGTCCGGAGAAGCTTATGCTGGCATTGGATGAAGAAACATCCGAATCGCTTCAACGCAATAATACTTATGCTCATAACGAAGGTGTTGTGAAGCAGCTGTCTTTTCTAGGTTCCTTCGTGGAATGCGAAGTCGCAATAGGCAGCGAAACCTTGATGGTGCGGGTTCAATCCGCCGTTCAGCAAGGAAGACTGCAGCCGGGACAAAGAGTAAGGCTGTATTGGAACCCGGAGGACGTGTTCGTCTTTCCCGGAAAGGAGCGATAAGCGATGGCTGCATCCTCAGTAACGTCAAAAGGATCGCTGCGCACTGCGCTCCTACTACTGGCACCTGGACTTATCGTACTGCTCGGCGCCTTCTTAATCCCGATGCTGTATATCTTCTTGCAGAGCGTTCAGGATGAGCACCAGCAGTTCACTTTGAAAAATTATTTGTTGTTCGTTCAAGATCCTTACTATATCGGAGTGTTGTGGCGGACGATTCGAGTCAGCTTGTACACGGTTATCGTAGCGCTTGTTCTTGCGTATCCGGTGGCTATGTTTATGGCAAGAACAAGCGGCAGGCTCCGCGGGATCGTGACTTTTCTCATCATTTCACCGCACTTGATAAGTGTTGTTATCCGTAATTTCGGATGGGTCGTCATTCTCGGTGAGAAGGGGTGGATCAATACGACATTGATGCAGCTGGGCTTGATCGATAAGCCGCTTCGTCTGCTCTACAATGAGCTGGGTGTCGTCATAGGCTTGACCGATTCGTTCGTCGTCTATATGGTGCTTTCCATTGCAACGAGCTTGTATGCAATCGATTCATCGCTCTACAAAGCTGCCGGAATATTAGGGGCTTCGAGAATGCGTTCCTTCTTTACGATCACGCTTCCGTTAAGCTTGCCTGGCATGATCGCAGGGATTACCCTGGTGTTCAGCTTGTCCATGAGCGCGTTCGTAACTCCAGCATTAATGGGGGGAACATCGGTTAAGGTGCTGCCTGTTATTGCTTACGAGAAAATTATGGCTACGCTGAATTGGCCGTTAGGCGCAGCGCTATCCTTCCTGCTGCTGGCTTCGACGTATGCGTTGGTAGCGCTGTTCACGAAGATTATTGAAACGAAACGGTATAAAGAGGTGTTCTCATCATGATGCGGCGGTTTCCATTGTTAGGTCTCATTACGTTCTTCGTTATCTTGTTCGTCATTTCGCCGCTTCTGGTCGTAATACCGGTTTCATTGACTTCCAAAAACGTGCTTACGTTTCCGCCCCAGGGCTTTTCGTTCAAATGGTATGCTAAAATTCTGGATCGACCGGAATTTATCGATGCCTTTGTATTTAGTCTTGAGCTAGCCGCCATCACGGCGGTGCTGGCAACATTAGTTGGTGTGGTTGGCGCATTGGCGCTGCATAAATATAGTTTCCGGGGCAAAAAGTTCATTCACGCGCTTATGCTGTCTCCTTTAACGATTCCTTCCTTAATTATAGGGATAGCAGCGCTATTGTTCTTTACCCGAATTGCTATTGCAGGAACATTCTGGGGACTGTTGGCGACTCACATTCTGATCTCGGTACCGTTCGTTATTCGGTTGACTTTGACTGGACTGAGTGCTTACGATTACACGTTGGAAAGAGCGGCTTACATTCTTGGAGCAAAGCCGGGGCAAGTGTTTCGGGATATTACGCTGCCTCTGCTGAAGCCGGCGCTCATATCAGGATTTATTTTCTCGTTCTTGACCTCGTTCGATAATGTGACGGTTTCTTTGTTCTTGGTGTCCCCTCAGATGACGACATTACCGCTTGCTATTTTCAGCTACATGCAGGAAACATTGGATCCGTTAGTAGCATCTATATCGTCTGTTGTTATTTTGTTAAGCTTAGTTTTTATTTTGATTCTTGAATTTGTGTATGGATTGGATCGGTTGTTCGGGTCAAATTCCCAAGCACATTAACAGATGAAGCCCCCCTAAGAAAAAGAAAACAGTCATGAGGGGCTCCTCCATTTGTATTAGTACCTGGTTATAAGTGATAAAGAGATGCTGTACTTTCGGAGGATTTACAGGAAAGGTTATGGAGAGCGATGTCATTACTTACTAGAATAGAAACTTATATGCCGGAGCTGCTTGAGCTGCTTGAGGCGTGTGTAAATATGGACTCGCCCTCAAAAAGTAAGTCGCACAATGATCAGATGGCGGATTGGTTCACCGCATTAGCTGAAAAGCTCTTGGGTGCTCATGTTGTGAGACTGGCTCACGAGGAAGCGGGCGATCGCTTGCTGATCGAAGTCGGGCAAGGCTCGCGCCGCATCCTGCTTGTAGGCCATTACGATACGGTATGGCCTGTGGGTGAAGCGGCGAAGCGGCCCTTCTCCATCCGTGACGGACGGGCGTATGGCCCGGGCGTATACGATATGAAAGCCGGCGTACTGCAGGCGCTGTACGCCATGAAGGTGCTGCAGGACAGCGGAGCATGGCCTGCGGATACGCAGGTGTCGCTGTTTCTGAACAGCGACGAGGAGATCGGCAGCCCGGCGTCGCGCGGGCTGATAGAGCAGCTCGCGCGCAAATCGAGCGCGGCGCTGGTGCTGGAGCCGCCCATGGCACCCATGGGCGCGCTCAAAACCGCCCGCAAAGGGAGCGGGCGGTACAAGCTCGAAGTGCGCGGCGTTTCCGCGCACGCGGGGGTGGCACCGGATCGTGGCGTTTCCGCGATCCATGAGCTGGCGCTGCAGGTGCAGCGCCTGCACGCGATGTCCGACCCGGCGGTCGGAACGAACGTCAACGTCGGTATCATCCGCGGAGGCATCGGCACCAATGTGGTAGCCGATTACGCGGAGGCGGAGATCGACGTTCGTGTGCCATCCATCGCGGAGGCTGAGCGCGTGCATGCGGAGCTCATGGCGCTGCAAGCACATCATCCGCTGGCGCAGGTGGCAGTAAGCGGCCGGATGATGCGCCCGCCGATGGAGCGCACCGCTGCCAGCGCGAGGCTGTTTGAAATCGCGCAGCGCATTGCAAGCGAGGAGCTGGGTCTGACGCTGACGGAAACCGCCACTGGCGGGGTCAGCGATGGCAATTTCACCGCAGCAAGCGGCATTCCGACGCTGGATGGACTCGGCGCAAGCGGAGATTTTGCCCACGCTCCAGGTGAATATGTGACAGTGTCGGACATTCCTGTCCGCACATTGCTGCTAGCTCGTTTGATTGCAACGATATAAATGGACAAAGCCTGCTCTCAGGATTATGAACATAATCCTGAGAGCAGGCTTTTTTACCACAATAAAATTTATAAGATTCCGGGGTCATTGGGGGTGAAAATATTATTTGGCGATAAAACCAACCACTGAACGCGATCGCTCGTCTTTGAAAGGCCTCGATATAGGTTTTCTCATGTGCTATAGCTACATTACTGGTTTCATGAACATGAGTACGAACAATAGAATGCCTAATAAGGCTATGAGTAGCAGCATTCGGTTAATAGAAGCAACCTGCAGCTGTAACGGCTCCGATAGCATTTCCTGATCCTTGAGAGAAGTTTCTTCCAGCAAGTCTCTTAGTCTCATTTGTTTAGGTGTTATAACTCCAAAAACCAAAATTTGAATCATGACGTACAGCAATAGTGAACCAATAATCCAAAAATCAAGAAAATGTATAGGAGACATGGCGACAAGAGCAATACCACTAATAACTGCAATGCTTCCTCCGATCTTAGGGAATAAGTCGAGCAAAGCACTCAATCTTAAGGATTGCTTCAGTTCACCCACGGATTGTCTTTTGCGATACAATACATGAATGAAATACGTCGGTCCTATCCCTATGATGGAAGATAACACATGCAGCAATACTAACCACTTCAACTAATTTACCTCCTACAAATGAAAGTGAGTCCTTTATAACTATACATGGTTGAAGTGTTTTTGAGATACAGTTAAAACAAAAAATGGATATTAAATTTTCTTTATACATTTTTTTCCTAATGCTTGTGAGGCTTTGTCTTTTCTCTCTTCGGCTTATTTTTCTGGTGCAGCACAGGTGTTTGTGATTTGCGAACAGATTTGGCTGCTCGCTTCACATTTTTGCTGATTCCGGCTTCAACGGATTTATTCATCACAACACTTAATACTTTCGTTGTTTGATTATAAGCGAACTTCCATTTCTTTCTTGGTGTAAGACCCATCGCTTTCAAATTCGAAGCGCTCATCCGAAGCGTTTCATCCAGTTCATTTTCCGGTATAATCACTCTCAAGCGCCTAGTGATAGACCCATTATTCACTGTAATCATAGTTCCGGCTGCATCCTCCGGTATGCCTAACCAGCTTAATAATGCGTAGCCGATAGTAATGACTCCGTCTCTGTTCTTCCTCGAATCTACAAGCAATAGCCCACTTGCGCTGCTGGAATTTAGACGCTGCATTTGTAGTGTTTTGGTGTCGTTCCTATAATCCAAAACAACGCGGTCTCCATGCTCCAATGCGAATTTTTGGGCTGTCTCCGGACTCATCTCCATGTAATTGAAAGAGCATTCGTCTCCTTTTTCCTGAACTAACGTAATTTCACTAGTGACATTTCCCCGTTTTAACAAGAGGCCCTCGGTGTCTGTTATAAGATGAAGATCGTTCGGTAATCCGCCACCGCAGCCCAACACGAGATTCACATTATTATATTCCATCTCTGATAACACATTAACGTCCACGATACCCTTCGCCACGATCTCCACTCCTTGTCAAGCGTTTTAGCTGACTCTGACATTACACATGTTGTGTAGAATATGACTAGCCAAGTTATTGTGCTTGGATGGTTGTACCGAAATGGTAGAAATCAGCACGGCAATGCCTTATTGAAGTTGGTAAAGGAACAGGTTATAGTTATAATCTTGGCGCGAAACAGGCTTTATATGAAGGAAGGGAGTAATAGGTGATGAATCAACAACTTATAATAGACAAAGCGGCTGAAGATGTGAAAAGAGAGCTTGAATCGGATTCAAGCGGACATGACTGGTGGCATATCGTACGTGTGACACGTATGGCTCGATTGATCGCGGAGAGGGAGCAAGCGGACGTGTTCGTGTGCGAGCTGGCTGCGCTGCTCCACGATATAGCCGATGAGAAGCTGAACCCATCTGCTGAAGCGGGAATGAACAAGGTCCGTGATTGGTTGGTATCCTATGAAGTTGAGGCTCAGGTTGCATCCCATGTGCTGGATATTATCGGTACCATGTCGTTTAAGGGAGGTCATAATCCCCCCGTGAGGACCAAAGAAGCTCAGGTCGTACAGGATGCAGATCGAATCGATGCTTTGGGGGCGATTGGCATAGCACGTACTTTTGCTTATGCAGGCTGGAAGGGCAGCTTGATGTATGATCCGGAACTATCTCCCCGTGACCAATTAACCTATGAGCAGTATAGGAATGGCAAATCGACGGCAATCAATCATTTTTACGAAAAGCTGTTGAAGCTGTCCGATATGATGAACACAGAAACTGGCAAGCAGATCGCCCGCAGCAGACATCAGTATATGGAAGCCTTTTTGGAGCAGTTTTATGCTGAATGGGAGGGGAAGGACTCACTGTAAAGTGGCTCATTTCCTCCGAAGGTTGAATATTGAAAAGCTCTATTGTAACACGTAAAGGATTGCAAGCTATCTGACCAGGGAACGGATAGCTGCAATCTTTTTGTTTTATCTGGAACTTTTCAATTCAACAGACCTACATCCACCCTAATTATTTCATTTATCCATTATTTACATATTGTTGTATACAACATATAATATGAAATATATATTGTAATCGCCTTCATATTCATGCATTTGAAACTAATGGTAAACAAATTAGGACTAAAGAGGTGAAGGAGACCGTGAAATGGTTGAAGGGATGTGCAATTCTGCTTTCCGCAGCATCTATCCTCGTTACGATCCCAGCGTGTAATGGAGACCCCAAGAATGCCCCCGAAGAAACGAAAGCTTCAGAAGAAGAATTAAGTAAGAAGATTAACGAACCGACTGAATTGACGGTTTTTTCGCTAGAAAGCCCTGACGCGTGGAATCAGAAATACGGCGAATATCTCAAGAAAAAACTGCCCCAGTACAAAATCACTCACATCTCACAAACAGAAACTTCCCGGCTCGAACACTTGTTAAGCTCCGGCACAATGATTGATTTATATATGGCTAATGCCCGATCAGTTAAGCAGCAATACATACCTACTAACCTTGCGTTAGATATGTCGAATCTAGTGAAATCGCACCAAATCGATTTGAATGCTTTTGAGCCTGAAGGAATTAATCAGATGACTTCGGTCGAGGGCGCTGGTGGATTATACGGGCTGCCCTTATCCAATTACACGATGGTTATGTACTACAATAAAGATATTTTTGACAAATTGGGAGTTCCCTATCCAGTAGACGGCATGACTTGGGATGAAACGTATGCATTGGCCCAAAAACTGACGGTGAACAATGGAGAAAAACAGTACCTTGGTTTCTGGATATCCCCCAAGCATTATTTAAGGACGAATCAATTGTCTCTTGCATTAGTGGACCCCAAGACGGAAAAGGCGTCTGTTTCCACTGACGAGTGGAATCGGCTATTCGACACCATGTTCAAAAAGTTCTCGGATATTACCGCCTTTAGAGAAAGAGCGATTACTGCATGGCCCAGTCATGACGCATTCAATGTCTCTCAGGAATTAGCCATGTATGTTATGCAGTCCAGCTGGCTTATGGCCGCCCAAGAATCACTGAGCAAAATGAATTTTGATATGGTGGCTATGCCTACTTTTAAAGACAAGCCGAAAGTTGGCGTACAGGCATCCTACACCTATATGGGTATCACATCCATGAGTCAGAAAAAAAATCAGGCCATGGAGGTTATCCGACAGTTAACTTCTGAGGAGTATCAAATGGAGATGTCCAAGTTGGGCATCATGACCTCGCTCAAAAGTCAGGCAGTCCAAAAGGCCTATGCAACCAACACTCCATACAAGGACAAGAAACTGAACATGAATGCAGCGTTTTATAATACATTTGCTCCGACCGCGCCAATTACGCAGTACGATGAGTTTGTGGTGGAGGACGGCTTGGAGAAAACCCAGCTAAGGGATATTGTGAAAGGTTTGATTGACCTCAATTCGGGATTGAGAAAGGCTGAAGAAATTGCTAACCAGAAAATAGCGACATCAAAGTGAGGACCTTGCCAATTATTCATGATTCGGGGGGGAATTCCATGATCTTGAGAAAAGTGTTGCCTGTAATGATGATTGCTGTCTTGTTAGCTGCCACTGCTTGCACCAAGAGCCAAGATGCGAGAGGACAAGAGGAACCCTCAACTAAAGCGGTTGAAGAGGGACCGAAGACCCCCGTTGAGATCACATTTTATAGTTCGAGTAAGGAGCCTTTGTTTGTTGAAGCGGTCCGAAGAAAGTTCCCGGATTATACCATTAAGTATATTCAGAAGGGAGCGGGCTTCTCTTTTCCGGAAATGATCGCCAGCAATCAAACCTTCGATATCTATGTAGAGAGTGCGCGAACCTATGCAAGAGATTTGCTTGGAGCTAAGCTTGAGATGGATATGACTGATTTGGCTGCCAAGCATCAAGTGGATCTGAGCCGTTTTGATAAAAACGGGTTGGATCAAATGCGGTCAGCGGGTGGGTTATACGGCCTCCCTATCTATGGAAGCGGCATGGCGCTGTATTACAATAAAGAAATTTTCGACCGTTTCGGGATCCCTTATCCAAAGGACGGCATGACCTGGGAAGAGACCTATGAACTGGCCAAAAAGCTGACCCGCGTCGATGACAAATCGTATTACGGGTACTGGATAAAGACGAAAAGCTATTTGCGTAAAAACCAATACTCGCTGCCCTTTGTCGATATGAAGACGGAAATGGCACTGATCAATAACGAGAAATGGAAAAAGACGATCGAAACCGTATACGAAAAATTCAGCTCGATCGAAGGCATGGAAGGGAAGTTCGGCACTCAATGGCCGGGCTCCGATGTGTTTTATAAAAATAAGGATGTGGCAATGTATTTAACAGATTCGGATATGCATCAGGGTGTGAAGGAAATGAGGGATATGAAGTGGGATATGGTATCCGTTCCAACCTTTAATGATGCACCTCGGATCGGGCCTCAGATTATGTACACGTATTTGGGAGTTCCATCATTCAGTAAGCATAAGGACGAAGCAATGAAGGTTATTCAATATTTGACTTCAGACGAATTCCAGATGGAACTATCCAAGCAAGGCTTTCTAACGGCTCTGAACAATCAGGATATTCAAAATACGATCGGTCAGGATACGGTGGATAAGGACAAAAATTTGAAGGCGATTTATTATAACCCGTTTGCCCCATCAGGTCCGACTACCAAATACGATGAGTATGTCATCGAAGATGGAATTGACAACGTAGCACTTCGCGAGCTGGTTAATAAGAAGACCGATCTTAATACGATGATTCGCAAAGCGGAGGAACTGGCTAATCAATCCATACAGAAAAATAAAAACTAAGCTGGAAGTTATTCAAGTGAATGGAGGAACGCTAGGATGGATGACAACGATCTAATCCGTTATATCGGTGGAGAGTCGGCCAATACCGATTATCATGACGGACAGCTGAGACCTGTGGTGGGTACGCATAACTATCAAATAATTCGCGCCAATCGTACCCGGATAGAGTTTGCCGATGATTTGGGGTGGACGTACAATCATGCTCCGATGCTGGCTCATTGGCACGGGAAATTTTATTTGCAATATTTAAGCAATCCGGTTTCAGAGCATGTTCCTCCAGGACATACGCTGCTGACCGTGTCTGTTGACGGCATTAGTTGGGAGAAACCCAAGGTCGTGTTCCCGGCCATCAAGATTCCAGAGGGTGTATATCATAACCCAGATGCCCCGGAGCTCCCCCCTGATAGCTATGCTGTTATGCATCAACGGATGGGATTTTATGAAGCGCCGAACGGGAAATTACTTGTGCTTGGATTTTATGGCATTTGCCCTACTTATCGTGTACATCCGAATGATGGCAACGGGATAGGTCGTGTGGTCAGAGAGATCTATAGGGATGGCAGCTGGGGACCAATTTATTTTTTGCGCTATAACCTTCATGCTGGCTGGAACGAAGCGAATACGGAGTTTCCATACTATCCATCATCGCCGGATCCAGCATTCATAGAGGCTTGTGAGGCACTGCTTGCCGATAAGCTGATCACCATGCAGTGGTGGGAGGAAGACCGCAGCAAGGATGGATTCTACACGATAACTGGAGGCAAAGCTTCATCTACCTACCGTCTGCCTGATGGCAGGGTTATCGCGGTATTCAAGTCTTCCAAGGCTGCTGTGACGGAAGACGAAGGACAGACATGGTCTAAGCTGCACGATGTACCGTCGTTCATCATGGCGGGAGCTAAGGTGTGGGGACAGCAAATGGCTGACGGGAAGTACACACTCGTATACAACCCGACGCCGACAGGAAAATACCGCTGGCCGCTTGCTATGTTAACCAGTGTTGACGGCTTGCAATTCGACCATATGGCGGTCATTCATGGAGATGTATCGCCGATGCGTTTCTCCGGGCACTACAAAGACTATGGCCCTCAGTATATTCGGGGGATCGAAGCGGGGAATCCACTGCCGACAGGAAGCGACATGTGGCTAACCTACAGTGTGAATAAAGAAGATATATGGGTAAGCCGAGTTCCTGCACCTGCAGAGCTTCGAGTGGATAAGCCGGTACGGGACCTATTCGACGATATGCCTACTGGGGGCTATGTCCGGGACTGGAACATTTACAGCTGCCAATGGGCACAGGTGTCGATTGAGCCTTTCCCTTCACAAACCAATAAAAGCTTGAGACTGCATAATATGGATCCGTATGATTACAGTAAAGCAGTCCGCGTATTTCCCGAAAGCCGTAAAGTTCGTATTCATTTCAAGCTGCTCGCCGTTCCATCCGATACGGGGCAACTGCAAATCGAAGTTTGCGCTTACAAAGGAACGATACCGCTTCGCCTGATTTTGGATCATGACGGCTGGATCAAAGTGCAGCACGGAGGATTACACAAAGTCATGAGCTATAAGCCAGATCTATGGTATGAGGTTGTGCTGAACATCGATGTGCTCAGGCAAAAGTATGAATTGATCATAGAAGATTTCTGCAAAACATTTAGCTTCTTCTCCCCGGTGTTGTCCGTGGAGCGGCTTGTTTTTCGAACAGGCGCTTTCCGGAAGGAGCCGAATATCGATACGCCCTTAGAGTTTGACGATTGTTATGGAGCCGACGATCCCATAGAGGAATCTGTCTATTACATTCAATATGTGGAAACCTCGGAGCATGGATAAACAGGACGGTTAAGAGGCTAACGAGCGTTACGGGGAAACGTGATCTTTTATTCAAGCCAAATGGAAAGTTTTTCAAACATGTTGTATACAACGTTCCAAATATACATTATCATAATATTATTCCAAAAAAACGTGGATATGGAAGGGGAATTCAATGTTCCAGCCTAATGGGATCATACCAGCCATGATTACTCCGTTTCACAGCAATCAGGAATTGAATGAATCTGCACTACGGTTGCTAGTTTCAAAGTTACTCGCAGCAGGTGCTCACGGGCTTTTTTGCCTCGGGACCAATGGTGAATTTTTCTCCATGACCTTTGAGGAAAAAATACGAGTGGCTGAGGTCATCGTGGATGAAGTGAAGGGCCGGGTTCCGGTATACGTTGGTATTGGTCATATATCTACGGTCGAAACCGTGCAGCTTGCCCGAAGGATGGAAGATATCGGAGCAGATACGCTGTCGGTTATTACTCCATTTTTCTTAAAATTTACCCAGAAGGAATTGTTCGAGCATTTTCGGCGTATTGCCGAGTCGACATCTCTGCCGATCCTTTTATACAATATCCCCGCGCGTACGGGAAACCATTTGCAGCCGGAGACTGTTGCGGAATTAGCAGCTGTTGATAATATTGTCGGCATTAAAGACAGCAGCGGCAGCTTTGATACCATTCTCCAATATATTGAGTTGTCCGGGCCGGATTTTTCGGTTCTTGCCGGTACGGATTCTCTCATACTGCCCACCTTGATGGCTGGAGGACAAGGGGCGATTGCAGCAACTGCCAACGTGTTCCCCGAAGCAGTGGTCTCTATCTATGAGAATTGGAAAAAAGGCAACTATGATCAAGCAGAAAGCAGCCAAAGGGTGCTAAGAGACTTACGGAACGCATTCCAGCTCAGCACACTGCCATCTGTGCTTAAAGAAGCATTGAATATACTTGGGTTTCCTGCGGGACCTCCCCGGTTGCCAGTCAATCCTCTTTCCGGAAAGGAGAGGTCGGAGCTGATCTATGTGATGGAGAATTATCTTAGCAAAGGACTGCTTCGAGCGGAGTGTTGATTTTAAGTTAATCGAAATCGAAGTGCAATAAAATAGAAGGTGTGAACAACCATGGAATTGCCTAGAATTGATACCTCCAACTTATGGGACAAAACGTACAGCGTATTAAAGCATCAAATTATTCGCCGTCACTTTACTCCGAATGAAAAAATATCTATCCCGGATCTGGCTTTCAAGCTTGGCGTTAGCCGCACCCCAGTTCGAGATGCTTTAAATCGCCTGGAAATGGAAGGACTTGTGAAAACAGTGTCCAAAGTAGGCACCTTCGTGGTAGCGATTAATACTCAGGATATCATAGATATTATGGATACCCGGCTTATGCTTGAGCTTTGGGTGATCGAGAAATTGGGGCAGGCGGATAAGGATGTTAGGCAAAACGCTATTATGAATATGGAAAATATACTTCTGCGTTCCTCACAACTGATCGGAGCCGATCAAGTGGATGACTATTTATCAGCAGATTATAATATGGCCTTTCATATCGAATTTATGAAAATCGGACAAAATCAAAAACATATCGATATTTATTTGAGGCTGATGGATTACCGCTATATTACGATGAAATCTTCCATTGTTTCCTCGGAAATGGTCAGAGCAGCGCAGCTTCAACATGAGGAAATCATCCATGCCATGAAAAGCGGGACCACTGAGGAGATACGTAAAGTAATCCGGCTACACTTGGAAGATTCTCAACAACGACTTCTGAAGGTCATTAGCGATCACGGGGGAATGATATAATTTTTTGACCAAGCAGACGCCAAGGCGGCTGCTTTTCACTATTCAAGAATCCTCGATAAAGCTTAAAACTGGAGGTTCACCATATGTGCAAAGTTTGGACACTTGGTGTGTTAGGACTAGGAGAAGGCAGAAGTATTATATCGGCTGCGCTGCAGAGTGAGAAATGGATATTGGGGAATATTTGCGATTTGAACGAAGAGCTCTGCATAAAAAGGTGCCAGGAATTCGAATACCCGAGATATACATTGAAATATGAAGATCTCCTTAATGATCCGTCCATTGATGTCATAGGTATTTATACACCGGATCAACTTCACGCCATGCATATCAAACAGGCGCTGGAAGCCGGAAAACATGTCATTTGCACCAAGCCTCTGTTGGTTTCCTTAGAGCAGGCTAACGAGCTTCTAGAAACTCAGCGAAAAGCAGGGAAAAGTGTGTTTGTTGGCCAAAGCTCTCGATATTTTGAGCCTCTGATGATGCAGAGAAATGATTTCGATAATGGCTTGCATGGTGAGCTGTTGACGGTAGATACACACTATATCAGTGATGCCCGATGGTTCCTGAAAAAGGGCTGGAGCCATCAAAAAGGCTTCTCATGGATGTATAATTTTATGATCCACGCGGTCGATCTGGCGGTCTGGTATATGACCGATATCGAAGAAGTTTACGGCGTAGGAATCGTAAGTTCAAATACGATGGAATACCAACTATCTGTTCCAGATACCATGAAATTTATTTTGAAAAACAGAGAGGGCAAGTGCGTTAACGTTAGCGGGGTTTATGCAGCTCCAACACTAGGGAAAGAGGTTCAACAGCAAATCAGCTGCACCCTGACAGGAACAAAAGGGATCAGTAGAGCAGGATATCCCAAACTTGCTTATTATACTAATTTTGAACCTATTACCAAAACAGCACAGCTGCACCAGTATGACGAAAAACATGGTTATTATTTCCGCTTTGAGGGAGAAAGTCATCATGCTGGAGAATATCAGAACTATATTGAGGCATTTTCCGATAGAATGAATACTGGACAAGCACCAAAACCGGATTTGCAGGAAGGCATTCGCACTCTTGCGGTAATGGAAGCGATGGAAGAATCCATGAAGACAGGGCAGGTTGTCAGAGTTGAGGATGTTCTCAACAGACGCAACATTGTATTGTAAGGACAAAAAGACAGTTTCCCGATTGAATTGAAGATGATTACAATAAAACAAGCTGACTCTGTGGATTACGGAGTCAGCTTGCAGCTGTTTTTTTGTTGTTACATAATAGAGTCCTTGAGAAATATTCAAAAGCAATCTGCTTTGATAGATTTAGGTTAAGTCCTGAAGGGGCCTTGACGATTTGCGCAGGACAAGTCGAGTATCTACGAATGCCTTCATGTTTACACAATCCCCGGTTTCGATCATACTCATTAGCTTTTTGACAGCCATTTTGGCGATGGTTTCCTTCTCCACGTGGATGGTCGTCAGCTCTGGAGTAATGACCATGGATTCATGAATATTGTCAAAACCGACAACAGATATGTCATCCGGGACGCGTAATCCGGCTTCGGCTAGCGATTTGATAACGCTGATAGCGATATAATCACATTCGCAGAACAATGCCGTAGGCAAAGCTCCTTTACGCTCCTGAAACTGGGCTATAAGGCTCGGCTGAGCCGTTATGGCAGTAGGGGAGCTAGTAAAAACATCGGCTTCCTTCAGCGATTCTCCGTTCTCTTCCAGACAAGCGAGGACTCCCTTTCTCCGCATATCAAAATTGTACATCCGATAATTGGATTTAACATATCCGATCCGCCGATGCCCAAGCTCCAATAAATGCTGCACGGCTTGGTATGCACCCATCATATTGTTCATGACTATGAAATTGGCCTGTTCGGTCACGAAACACGTGTCTAGAACAACCAGATTCGGTTGTATGTTCTTGATCAAACGGATGTGTTCTTTCGATAAATTCGTACCCAACAATATAATGCCGTTGGACTCGTTCTCGGTCTCGAGTTGATCAATCCTTTGCTCCAACTGATCAGAAGGCACAGAGGAGAACAACAAGGAGTATCCATTAGTCCGGCACTGCTCTTCAAAGCAGCGAATCAACTCCATAAAGAACGGCTGTTGCGCATATTGCTCTAATACGATACCGGAATTGGTGCAGGCAACAAAGCGTAAAGTTTGAGTTATGCCGCTCGTTTTTTCGGTTCGAGCTTGAATGCGGGGAGTATATCCGCCTTCCTTGGCAATATTGATAATTTTGAGCCGAGTTTCTGGACTGATACCCGGTTTGCCATTGAGTGCCAGGGATACCGCAGATTTGGATACATTTGCCAGTTTGGCGATATCCTCTATTTTCAAAAATATGCACTCCTTTAATAGGGTTACTGATCGGTCAGAAAGAGATCACTAAACATTATACTAAATCAGATTCTAATAGACAAGAAACGAACAGAAATATATAAAAAAGTTTAGTTATTCTAGTATCCTTATAACAGACGGCAATCATCGACAACCAGCACAGTTTTAAAGACCAGAAATTCTATGAAGAACATAAAAGAAACTGCTTTCATTCATGAGCTGGCTACTAAAATAATCAAAAGTTTAGTCTCGTTACATCCTGAACGAGCACAACCGTATGGAGGAGGGAGATTTATTAAGCTAATCGGGCTCGAACGTCTTCACCCGACAAGACAGCTATTGTAATGCTTACTCTGTAGCAATTGACTGACGAATAACAACAAGCAGCCTAAGACGAATTCGGGTCCCTGGCTGCTTGTTATTCAATGGATTGGTATATATTATTGTAAAAAGCGCGTATGCTGCATCACTTCTTCAGCTTCTCGGTCTCAATCTTCTTATTGCCTTCTTCCTCCGCCTTTCTCAATACGGAGTTGACGTCCACATTACCTAGTGATAGATCGATGAATTGAGAGGTTAGTGCTCCTTCAGCAAGCCCGTCATAAGTAGTTTTATTCGGTATCGGGGCGAATTGATTTCGGAACACTGCTCCGAAATTAATATCTTTATAGTCCGTTTCCGTTGCAAATACTTTTTTGTAGCTTTCATCCTTTAATACCGGCATGACCCCTTTCTTCGAATATTCCATCTGATACTCGCTGGATACCAAATACTGGATCGCCTGAAAAGCCTCCTCTTTATGCTGGCTATTAGCTGGAATTGTAAAGAAAGTAGGGTAGGCTTGCGACCCGATTCCCGGCATATCTTTGAAGGTCGGAAGCGAGACCATATTAAAGTTCGTTGTCTTATAACTGGAATCGATAAAAGGAAGGTTGGATTGATGAACATACATCGCCAAGTCTTGAGTTCGTGTGAACTCGGTCGCATAGGGCAGCTTATTGTTTAAGCTGCGGATTTTCTCTTTATAGCCCTCACTTGCGGCAGGCCTGACGAACATCGTCTGGAGCAGCGTTCTCCACTTTTCATCTGTAAATGTCGTTGTGTTTGTCTTGGAATTAACGACTGGCAGAGAAAAGGGGTTCATTCGCAAGATATGGTTGGGGGATACAGCCAATCCAGCGTATTGTTTCCCTTCCTCAGACTTGTTAAACTGCTGCGACATTTCAATCGCTTCATCCCACGTCATGCCATCCTTAGGATACGAGACGCCGAAACGATCGAAAATATCTTTGTTGTAATACATGACCATATTGTTATTGTTGACGGGCAGCCCCCATATTTGCCCACCACCGGAATTCGACTTCATGGCATCGATTAATGTAGGCTCGAATGCATTCAAATCTACATTATACTTCTTAATAAGCGGTGTTAGATCCTGCTGCAGATTGTATTGAGGCACGCTAACGAAAAATCCGCCAATAGATTCGTAATAAATATCTACAGTGACGCCGGCAACGATCAAATTTTGCAGCTTCTGTGCTTCGTTGTTTCGAGGATTAATAAACTTGAATGTAATGTTAGGGTACTTCTTGCGGATCGGGTCGCCAAATCGTTCGTTCCACGATTCTTCTGAATCTCCGGGAGCAGAGTATACGGTAAGCTCTATCGGTTTATTGCTGGACGTCAAAGATGGTGCAGGAGTATTTTGAGAGTCGCCCATTCCTGTTGTATTGTCTTTGGTTCCAGTATTGCTGCAACCGCTAATGGAGGTAGCAAGCATCACAGATGATAAAAAAAGAGCTATACCTTTATTTCCACTTAACATACAAACACCCCTCTGGATTCATTCCTTTTTAAAGCCCAAAATGATACCTAGATTGTTTAGTAAAGTTTATATCGATCTAGTTAGAAAAGAAGAAATGCGATATGTAAGCGCTGTATTTTTGTGTCAAATTCATGATATCACCTTCGTTTATAGCCTGTCAATTAGATAATTTAATAAAATATGACTAAAATAAACTAAATTTAAATATATTTTAGTTGCTAAATTTGTGAAACGATTAGTTGAGTTCTTGGGTTCGTCAATTCTTATTGAATAATGTCGAGAATAAGCTGTGATAGTGTTAACCAGAAATATCTGGTTAACCTTTTTTATGGTCGTATACGATGGTGGTAGAACGTGGTTGATCAAGTCTTCCCTCCATATGAGGGAGTGTTCACCGTTCTGTATTCAAAAACAATGCAGTGTGTTGTATTACCATTCCGAAAATGGATAGCGATGGTTAAATGCTTGGTTTCGCAAGGATGTGCAAATCCCGCAAGATAGTTGAAGACGAAATCGCATGGCGTCAAAATAGTACGATTGTTATGCAAAAGGTACTTCCTATATAGTTTTAAATAGGTTAATGAAATAGTTATTCATATGTCGAGGAGATGAGCTTACATGGCCCAATTCAATATGCAATCTTTTGCGCAGCCGGAAGCTGCTTACCGGATTCATCCGTTTTGGTTTTGGAACGGGGAAATGGACGACGAGCAAATTCGTTATCAGATCGATGAGATGGCGGACAAGGGCTTGGGGGGATTTTTCGTCTGTGCGAGACAGGGGCTGCAAGTACCTTACTTATCCGATGCCTGGTTTCAAAAAGTACGCGTAGCTGTTGAAGCTGCCGAGCGCCGTAATTTGCATGTGTGGCTCTACGACGAGTATCCGTATCCAAGCGGTATCGCTGGCGGTGAGGTGACGCTGGAGCATCCGGAGGCCAAGCACTACACGCTGGAGCATCGGGCTGAGCGGGTGCAGGGCGGACAACATCTGTCCATCGAGCTGCCTTGGGCGCGTATTCTGTACGCGAAGGCGATTCCAATTAGTCAGGATGGCGAAAAGCTATGGAATAAAGTGGTGGATATCCGTTCGTCCATCGGGAACTTCCAAGCGGAGCCGATTTTTCAAAAAGCGGGCTTGACTGCTTATAACCAAAAGCGGTTCTTTACTTACCGCACAGTTCAGAAAATGGAATGGACCGCGCCGTCAGGCGATTGGGAAGTGTTGATCCTCCAGGAGAAGGAAATCGAGGATTTCAAATATTACGGCACGTTCGTCGATCCGTGCAATCATGAAGCGATGGCAACCTTTATTCGGTTAACTCATGACAAGTATGCCCAGCATTTGGGCGAATATTTTGGCGGAACGATCAAAGGAATGTTCACCGACGAAATCGGGCTCTTGGGCAGTATGCCATGGTCGCCGAAGCTGCCTCAATTTTTCATGGAGCAAAACGGCTATGACCTCCGGGAACATCTGCATGCACTGTTGTATGAAGAAGCCGATCAGGCGGCCCGCATTCGGTATGACTATTACCAGGCCATTCATGAGCTCTTGCTCGGTGCTTATCATAAGCAGGTGCATGATTGGTGCGAGCGGTACGGACTGCAGTATGTGACCGAGGTGCCGTCCGTACGACATACGACACAGCGGTACAGCCATGTGCCTGGAGGGGATACCGCGCATGAAAAGCTCGGACGTTCATTGGATTGGATTCTGAACAACGCTGCTGAAAGCTTCCGGAGCAGTGCCAAAATGGTCAGCTCCATCGCCCGCCAGTTCGGTCGTGAACGCAATTTAATCGAGTGCTTCCATAGTGTAGGATGGTCGATGACACTTCAGGATGCCAAGTGGATGATTGATCGGATGGCAGCGCAAGGAACGAACTTCTTTAACTTCCATGCCTTTTTCTATACGCTCGATGCGCTGATGAAGCATGACGCTCCGCCGTCGCAGTTTTTGCAAAATCCGTATTGGAAGCATTTCAGACATCTTGGCGATTATGTCGGACGGATCAGCTACGTCATGAGTTGTGGACAAGCGGAAATCAAGGCAGCGGTTCTTCAACCGACAACCTCGCTGTGGGCGCACATGGGTAATCCTTTCCACAATTTTGATTACGGCGGGAAACAAGCCGATGAGAAAAGGAAACTCGAAGACCTGAAAGCTTGGTGGACACGCATTTGCAATGAGTTGACGTACAGCGGCAGAGACTATGATCATTTGGATACGGGACTGTTGGCGGAAGCTGTAGTGGAGAACGGTCTTATTACGCTGGGGAATGCCAGTTATTCCATCGTAATCGTGCCGCCAATGACCAATCTGGAGAGCGGCGCATGGGCGAAGCTCGAAGCCTTCCTCGCGCAGGGCGGAACAGTGATCAGCATGGGGCAGTTGCCTTATCAGGCTATTGAATCGAACGGCTGGGACGCAGCTTCAGCTGCGAGCGCCTTCGGTTTGCCGCAGCCTAGCACCGAACAATTCTGGAGCGAAAGCGGTGAACAAGCGCTGTCGTGGTCCAAAGGCACAGCGAACGCGTATCATTTGCCGTACACGGCAAAGGCGGACGAAACCGCCGCGCTGGGTAGCATGACTTCGCTGCTGGAAGAGCTGCAGCCGCTGACCGTGAAGCTGGAGCCAGCTTATGGCGGACACAGTATATTGATGCAAACACGAAGAATTGATGCGGATAGCTTCCTTGTCTTCGTAAGCAATCAGGAGGAAGCGGTACGCGACTTGTCCTTGCAGGTATCGGCCGCCTTATGGGGTGCAGCTGGGGCGTCAGCCGCAGAGTTCACAGAGCTATCGTTGGATCGTGGAGACGAAGCTGTGGTGCACGCAGAGCAATCGGGTGATGGCTGGACGCTGCCTGTTCTGTTAGGCTCCTTCGAATCCAGACTGTTCCGTATTACCCGTAGTGAAGCAACTGAAGCGGTTCTGAGCAAACCATGGGATTTGAAGGTTGATGCGTCTGAGGTGACATTGTGGACTATGCAGACCGAAGAGGATAACGCGGTCCGATTGGATGCGTTCCAGCTCTCACTTCAAGGAGTGAATGGTTCGGAATCCGTAATTGAGGATGCAGGACAGCTGGTGCAGGTCAAGACATTCATTGATCAATGTGCGGATCTGGCAGCTTCCACAAAGCTTCCGGTGCAAATGAGTCAGCTCTTCGGAACCCCGATGCGCATCCGCTTGGCTTATCCGCTGCAAGCACGCTATACGGCAACCATCGTCGCAGAGAAGTCGCTCGATAAGGTGCATCTAATCATGGATCAAGGTGCGTTGTCCGGGGAGGGCTCGATTCTGATTAACGGTCATCGTCTCCAGAAGTCGGACTTTGCTCGCAGCAACTTGTATGACTATATGAACGTAGGCTGCGATATCACTTCTTTTATCCAACCAGGCGTAAATGAGATCGCGGTAGAGGTGACTATCGAGCATGATTGGAACGGTCTTATCGATGCGTTGTACATTACAGGCGCCTTCCAAACCGGCTTTGACGCTGAGCAGCGTCCAGTCTTGAAGCGTCCGGCCGTTCAGGAGCATCCGCTTGCAGCTAGTCCCTACACGGGTTATCCGTACTTTGCAGGAACCATGACATTCCGCCGCGAGCTTCAGATTGACGTATTGCCAGCGGAGGATAGCTTTGAGCTTACGTTTGAAGACTTGGACAGCGAGTTCCATGACGTGGCTGAAGTATTGGTAAACAGTGTGTCCCTTGGGGCCCGCACTTGGATGCCTTACCGCTTCCGCGGACAGACGTCAATACTTGAAGAAGGTACGAACCGCATCGAAGTTCGTGTGACCAATACGTTGATCGGTTTGCTGGAAGGTAAATATTTCGATTATGCGAAGCATGAGTTAAAGCCGGTCTATACGGCTCCACGTGCATAAGAGGAATACAATAAGCTTCGAAGGGAAGGAAGACGAAGATGCAAAACAATACAGAAAGCGAACCAACCAAACCGAACATTATTTTTTTCATGACGGATCAGCAGCGCTGGGATTGTATCGGCAAATACAACCAGCATATTCATACACCGAACATCGACAAGCTGTCGGCTCAGGGCATAACCTACAGCCAGGCGGTATGTCAGGCACCGATGTGCGTGCCTAGCCGCACCTCGATGATGTTTGGCTACTATCCATCGCAGCTTGGGGTGCGAACCAATCACGGCGGATTGTACAATGAAGACAAGCTGCCTAGTGATCCGCTCCCTGAATTAATGCGAAAAGCAGGGTATCAGACCGCAGGCTTCGGGAAGACGCATTGGAATCACGGCGTGAAAAATCCATCCCCTTCCACCCGCGGCTTCGAGGTGCGAGCTGTCGGGCTTTCCCACGACAGCGGGCATTACGAGGATGGCGCCGTCATGATGGGAGATGTCGAGCCGGAAGGGCTTGCAGCATATTATGAAGAAACAAAAGACTATGGTGGCGGCGAGGAAAATTCCAAAGGCTATATCGGCTGCACGAGTCAAGTGCCGATGCATTTGCACCGCGACGGATGGGTGGCCGAGCAGTGCTTGAAGTTCATCGATGAGGGACTGGATGAGTCGCGCCCGCTGTTCTTGTATCTTTCCTTCTTAAAGCCGCATGCCGGCTTCAATGTTCCGAAGGAGTTCGAGGATCTCTACGATATCAATGATATCCCGGATATGGATCAACCCCCATGGGAGCTTGAAGAAGGAACGCATCTGGCAGCCACAGACGCTGTCAACGAGAGCAGTCAGCGCAACTATTGGGAGAAACGGCATGTATGGGAAGCAATGACTCCGGAGGAGCGCAAGCGGACGACGCTTCGTTATTGGGCGAATTGCTCCTGGCTCGATGATTATTTAGGTAAGGCAATGGAGAAGCTGGAGCGGCAAGGTCGGCTCGACAATGCCCTGATCGTCTTCGTCTCCGATCACGGCGAAATGCTGGGCGAACGACAGCACCGCTTCAGCAAATACTGCTTGTATGAGAGCAGTGTCCGTGTGCCTATGATCTTGGCCGGCAGCTATTTATCGCAAGCGGCGCACGGGACGGTAGATGACCGCCCGGCTGAGCTGGTGGATCTCGTGCCGACCTTGTCTAGGGTAGCAGGACTGCCGCGCAATCCGCAGCTGCCCGGACTCGATTTGCTGGGAGAGACACAACGTCTCGGAACCTTCTGCGAATTCCACGGCAAAGGAGCAGAGCCGCATCATTCGGCTCCTGCATTGATGTGGAGAAAACAGGACTATAAGCTTATCGTGTATATGCCGGGTACACTCGGAGAGGCGATTGGCCGAATCGGCGAGTTTCAGGGAGAGCTGTATGATCTGGCAGCAGATCCTAACGAATGGCACAATGTGTATGCCGATGAGAGATATGCGGCGGTGCGCGAACGTATGACCGGAGAGCTTCTGATGCATTTGGCATGCGTCTGGTCTCGCGGCCCGGTCTTTTATGACAGACACGGACTTGCGGCAATGGAATAATTAGGGCTTCATTTTAACAATATAGAGTGATGTAGGGTCCAAGCACCGAGTGCTTGGGCCCTTATTTCTGTTACGCAAGAACCTATCGTCTGAATCCGGTTCCTATACTCGGGTACTACTGTGTCGAAACATTACGTACGAAGGTGTGAGAAGCTGCTGCTCTAATAACTGGACAAACTCCTGTCAGCTTTTTGGTTCAACAGCTACGGATGTGTATCGGTGGACCGAGAGCAAAGAGGGACCTTACTGCGATAGGCCTTGCACTCGATTAATCCGCGCTGCGACGCCGTTCTCACGCCTTTGTACAATATTGTCTCAATCGGCAAAATAGTCTCAACCCCCATTCTGACTGCGACAAATTTGCCTTCATTCAGGACAATAATGTCTGATTGTCAACGGTATGATTTTAATTTAAGTTGTTAATCATCCGGTGTTTAAGTCTTAAGCACTCCGCGTTGATGACGCATTACAATTCAACATGAATACGAGAAAAACTAGAAAGGGGAATGGAGAGGATGGCATTAGTACAACCAGAACCTCTGGCTTCCAGCAATTCCGCGAAATCCCAAACTCAGCGTAAGGGAGGCATCTTAAGGGATTTAAGACGTGACAAATATTTATATTTGCTGGCTTTGCCAGGTGTGTTGTTTTTTCTGATTTTCAAATTTGTCCCGATGTGGGGCGTTGTCATTTCATTTCAGAATTTTTCTCCGTTTGCCGGTATCACCGGCAGCGAATGGGTAGGGCTTGAGCATTTCCAGCGATTTTTCTCCAATCCGGACTTTATGCTGCTCTTCCGTAATACGATGGCGATTAATCTGATGAGCCTCGTACTCTTTTTTCCACTTCCGATCGTGCTCTCTCTGCTCTTGAATGAGCTGCGCAGCGTTGTGTATCAGCGAGTTATTCAATCCATCGTGTACATGCCGCATTTCTTGTCCTGGGTTATTATTTCCGGCTTGACGTTCTTGTTGTTCGCAAAAGGCGAAGGTTTGGTCAACAAAATGCTGGAAGGCATTGGCTTGGCAAGAGTTGACTTCTTAACGAATCCGGATACGTTCTGGATCATGCTCACGGTTCAATCCATCTGGAAGGAATGCGGTTGGGGAACGATTCTGTTCCTGGCAGCGATGGCAAGCATCGATCCTGGGGTGTATGAAGCTGCCAAGATTGACGGAGCGGGACGCCTTCGCCAAATGTGGAGCATTACGCTCCCGGCCATTCGCAACGTCATCATTACACTGCTCATCTTACGTCTCGGACATATGCTTGATGTCGGTTTTGAGCAAGTATTTCTGATGTACAATGGCGCCGTTTCCCAAGTGGCTGAAGTATTTGATACCTATGTGTACCGGGTCGGTATCCAACAAGGGGAGTTCAGCTACAGTACCGCTGCCGGTTTGTTTAAATCCGTTGTAGGCTTAGTATTGGTTGTTGTGGCTAACTGGATTTCTAAAAAAATGGGTGAAGAAGGCGTATATTAAGTTCGCCGCATCCTTAATTACGACGAAGGCATTGCAATAGTAATTCAAAAGTTTACATTGCTATAGCGATGCCAGGTTGATGAAAAACCCTATCATAGGGAAAAATGCGAAAGGTAATAGGTGGGGTACCAAAACAACTTTTCGGATTTTCAGGTTTTTCAACAGACTCACATTGCTATAGCAATGTCCTTAGGAGGGAATCATATGAAACTAGGACTGGGAAACCAGATGTTTAACGTATTTAACATCGCATTGCTGGGGCTGGTCGGCGTCGTCACCTTTTTCCCGTTGTATTATGTGTTTGTCGTTTCCTTTACCGATCCGACGGAATATTTGAAAGAAAGCTTCGTGCTCTTTCCGAAGACTTGGTCGCTCGAATCGTATAAATTTCTGATGGCGACAGGTGCTTTCCCGAAATCGATCGGTGTGAGCATCTACGTGACACTTGTCGGTACGGCGCTCAGTCTGGTGGTTACCGCTTCATTGGCATATGCCTTATCACGTAAAAGACTCCGCGGCAGACAAGTTGCCCTGCTCGCGATTCTGATCACTATATTATTTAATCCCGGTATGATCCCGAACTACATGCTGGTTCGGGAGTTGAAGCTGATCGACAGCTTATGGTCGCTCATTTTACCGGCGCTGGCAAGCGGCTGGAACGTCATCTTGATGAAGGGATTTTTCGATAGCATCCCTGCCGAGCTGGAAGAGTCCGCTTCGATGGACGGGTGTAACGATTTATCTACGTTTTTCCGGATTATTTTGCCGCTGTCACTTCCTTCCTTGGCCGCTTTCGGATTGTTTTATGCGGTCGCTTACTGGAACCAATTTTTCACTGCATTGATTTATATTAATGATGCAAGCAAATGGCCGCTTCAGGTTATGCTGCAAAACATTTTGCTGAATGCGAATAACGCGGACCTCCGGATGGACATTTCCTCCGTTCCGCCTCCGTCTGAAACATTGAAAATGGCTGCAGTCATCGTAGCAACGATTCCGATTTTGCTGGTTTATCCTTTCTTGCAAAAGCATTTTGCCAAAGGTGCCATGGTAGGCTCGGTCAAGGGATAAGCTCCTTAAGGGAAGGGATTTCAGCACAAGATGTCGAATCGTGTAGAAAATCAGTTTTTTTGGAAGGTGAGCATCTTGACTGGAATCTTCAAAACTTCACTTGGCTATATCCAGAAATACAAATATAACAAACGGTTTTTCCGGAAGAGTCTTGCTATGATTTTGATTATGGCAAGCATTCCGGGGCTTATTATCGGCCTCAGCATTTATTGGATTGCGACGAATAATGTAGAGGAAGAGCTTCAGCGGCTTCATCAGAATCAGATCACGAACCGGGCAGCCAATATCGATGACCAGCTTGCATTCCTGGAGATGACGGTATCTCATTGGGCGTTCGATTCCAAGTTCGATGAGAAGCTGAAGACGATTAACTTTGCTTACAATTTTGATACGGTTCAGGATATGTACCGGACCCTATTGTCATTGGAGAGCGCGCATCCTTTTCTGCAAAAGGTGGAGCTGTTTCTGGACAAGCCGCGACCACTGGTGTTTACAACGGAAAAGTACAAATTTCTTAGTAATTCGGCAGACATCGAAAACTACGAGACATTGCTCAAGCATGATAAGTCGATGTTCTGGACTCTCCCAAATTCGCAAGGAACGCTCAATCACGGACTTTCCATTGTCAATAAGATTCCTGGTGACAGCACCGAGCCTTTCGGTGCTCTTGTTGCCACGCTGAATCAGGATAACCTGTTGAAGGTGCTGAAGACGCTCACCCCCTATGATGAGGGAGTCACGATGCTGTTCAATGATAAGGACGAGTGGAATTTATCGAGCAGCGGAGCTGGTGGATCGGAACTTGATAAGGCGCTCAAACAGGCCTACGCGAAGCATCAAGCCGCGCTAGGGGATGCAGCGGTGACCGACGCGAAGCCGGAATCGTTTTTATTTGAATATAACAAGGTGTCGTACTCTGTATCATACGGTCATTTTAACCGACTGGGCCAGAAGTGGGTGTATATCTCTGCAGCGCCGCTGTCATCGATTACTGCTCCGGTCGTGTCGATCTCCAAATGGATACTGATCATTAGTTTCACCGGACTGCTCTTTGCTTTGCTTCTCTCCTGGTTCGTGTCCCGCCGGATCTATCATCCGGTACAGCGTCTCTTGACGCTGCTGTCCGGGGAAAAGCACGAAGAGGTGAAGGACGAATTTGCCATGATCGAGAAGCATTGGCAGCATATGTCCAAGGAAACTGAAACCATGAGGCATAAGCTTGAGGAGCAAATGCCGCTTCTGCGTGAAGGATTTTTCCTCCAGTTGGCGCAGGGTTACCTGATTTCTCTGCAAGAGAACGACATGAAGGAGCGGATGAAACGCTATGGCTGGGAAACGGAGGAGCGTCAATTTGTAGCGCTTATGTTTCAATTGACGGGTTTTGCGAACCTCGAGGGAAGGTTCTCTCAAGGAGATGAGAGCCTCGTAACTTTCGCCGCATCCAATATTATCGATGAGCTGATCAAGAACCAATATGAGCAAGCAGAAATCATTAACTTCCACAACTTTTCGATTGGGGTGCTGCTATCCTTCCCGTCCTCCCATCCACTGACATGGCTCGAGGATGACATGGAGCAGGTATGCCAAGAGATTATTCAGGCTATCAACCGTATTTTGAAGATGCAGGTTACGATATCGGTCAGCAAATGGATTCAGAACGTGAAGCAGATTCCACATCTGTTCGAGGAAGTAAGACAAGCGCTGGTATATCGAGATCTGCTGGATGAGAATCAGATCATTAGGACCGAGCAGCTTTCCAAATTAAACATATTGAAGGAATCCATCTATCCATTCACCTTGGATAAAGAAATCATAAATGCCATCCGCAACGGCCAAGAATCCGATGCGGTTGATTTGATCGGCCAGTTCATGAAGGAATTAGCTGCGAACGGCTCAACGGAATTCATGCTTCAGCAAGGGATGCTTCAGCTCTTGGGCAGCATCCGGTATGCTTCTCTGCAATCAGGGATGAATCCGGTACAGCTGTTCGGCAGCGTGAACTTGTTCGAACAGCTCGCGCAGATTAAAGAGCCGGAGCAAATGCTCAAATGGTTCCAGCACAAAGTGATCGCGGTCTTCGTGGAGGAGATGATCAGCCGCCAAGATTATCATTTCAAGCAGATCATAGAGCAGGTCATCGTATATTTACGTGAGCAGTACATGACGCCGCTATCGCTGGAGTCGTGCGCGGATCTATTCGGCACCAGTCCTTATACGTTAAGCCGGGCGTTCAAGCAGATTACGGGGATTAACTTCATCGATTTCTTGACGAACATTCGGATCAGTAACGCCAAGTCAATGCTCATAGAAACAGATATGAAAATCAACGAAGTCGCCGATTCTGTCGGCTACCAGCACAGCTACTTCAATCGTCTCTTCAAAAAGTATGAAGGGATTACGCCAAGTCAATTCCGCGAGCTAAACCGCACGGAATAAGGGTTTGCGGCCCTTGTGCATCGATGTGCAAGCTGCAATATAGTCCAAAACACGCCGAAATGGCTGTACAAAAAAGTACGATTGTCGATCAAAGTCGAATGTACTAATGTCTACCTTGTGCTCAGTTGGAGCGTTCGATACTCAGAAGTTCATAACAAGGGAGGATCACAAAATGAAAGTAAGAAAAAGCAAAAAAACCGTCTTAGGCTCGATGGTACTAATGTTGGCGCTTTCTAGTGTCGTTGCGGCATGCGGTAACAAGAACGATGCGGGAAGTAGTGCCGCGGGTGGAAATGAAGGGCCGCTTGAAGTAAGCGTCATGACGATTTTGCTTACGCCGTCTCCGGCAGCAGATGATAACAAGATTAAGCAGGCCATTGAGAAAGCAACGAACTCCAAAATGAAAATTCAATGGGTGTCCGGTAACAATTATACGGATAAGCTGAACGTGACACTGGCATCCGGTGATATTCCGGATTTGGTCACCATTAACGATCCGTTTACCTCGGTTTTCCGTAATGCGGTAACCCAAGGTGCTTTCTGGGATTTGACCCCATACATTAAAGATTATCCGAACTTAAATACCAAAATATCTCAAACCGCTTGGGAACTGACTAAAATGCAGGATGGTAAAAACTACGGTATTCCGCGTCCGCGTCCGGCTGAAGCCGATTCTTTCTTCATTATTCGTAAGGACTGGCTCGACAACCTGGGCTTGAAGGTTCCAACGACAACGGACGAACTGTACGATGTCATGAAAGCCTTTGCGGAGAAAGATCCGGATAAAAACGGTAAGAACGATACCACTCCAATGGCTGCCTATATGACGCCTCCGGCAGATATGGGAACACTGGCTATGATCGAGAATAGTTTCACCGGCGCGAACGTGAAAAACGACAAGTGGAAGCTGGTTGACGGCAAAATCGTGAATACCGCGCTGCTGCCGGAAACTCGCAAGTCCATCGAATATTTGGCTAAAATGTACAAGGATAAACTGCTTCCGGAAGACTTTGCATCCTTGAAGCTGTCTCAGGCATCCGATCTGTTCAACGGCGGTAAAGCGGGTATTATCATGGATAAAGCAGGTACGATGAACGATCACTACGAGCAAATGAAGAAAATTAATCCGGACATGAAGCCGACCGATTTCTATCCGTTGACCAATATGAATGGATACAATCCTAAAGGCCCTGGCTTCTCTGGTATGATTTCCATTCCAAAATCCGTGCCTGAAGCAAAAATGAAACGGATCTTGAAAATGGTAGATACTTGGATGAACGACGACGTATTCGCTATTCAGCAATACGGTATCGAAGGTGTGGATCACACGGTCAAAGACGGACAAAAAATTATCAACACTGAGCAATTGGCCAAAGATAACGGTCCAGACTTTAACCAAATCGTTTATGTAGCAGATCCTTATGCAAGCTCCACAAAGGTATACTTCCCGAAAGAAGCGAACGATCTGTTCATGAAAATTCAAGACGAGCGCGCAAAAACTAGCGTAGCCGACATCAGTATCGGTCTGTACTCGCCGACGGCGCAAAAGCTGCTGCCTGAGTTCGAGAAAAAAGTACAAGACTTGAAAACAAAGATCATCCTGGGTCGCGAGCCGATTACCGCATGGGACGATTTCGTTGCCAAAGCCAAAACGGATGCAGATTTGACCAAAATGAGCCAAGAAATGACGGATGCGTATCAAAAACGTAGCGGCGGCGCGGCAGCAAAATAATATAAAGTAGCTGCTGCGGAAAAGAAATGTGTCTGTGGTCGCTGTTGAGGCGAACGTTTCACTCCTACGACACATCTTTTTTCCTCCACTATCCTTTTGGATACTAAGGAAAAAGTAGAGAGAAAAGTAAGGGGGCGGAGAGACTCCGCCTCTTTACTTTTATAAAAATACGGATAATTACACTGGGGAGGAAGAAACCATGACTGAGCGTTACATCGACATCAACGAAAGCATCTTTGCCAAATGCGGAGACCGCGTGAGCGAAATTTTAGCGACCGTAGCGGACAGGTATGTAGGAAACAATCCGCCCCATCCGATGGCGTACCGGGCTTTTAGTGCTGGCGGGATTTTGAAGAAGCACGACTATAGCTACGATTTTTATTTAACTGAGCGTTTCCCTGAGCTTCAAAACGGGCAAATCGTTTATGCGTGGTGCAAACATTGGAGTGATGTGGAAACGCCGCTTAATTTCATATTGCATTGTTACGGCCCGCTCATTTTGTACGCAAACGGGCAACCCATTTATAAAGCGAACATCGCTGATGAACTGAATCCTAAGCGCAGAACGGTCGTTACCATTCAGATGCAAAAAGGCTGGAATCACTTGGTATTCCAGTTTACCAAGACGGAAGCGGGCTGCGGAGGCTCTCTTGGACCGGGCTCCTATAAGAGCAATCCGGTTCATTTCCTCGCACCATCGCCTGAGCGACTTGGCCACGAAGGGTGGATTTACTCCGCCCCGCAGGATCATGTATGGAGCGAGCTTCCAGGCGAGGGCAGCACGGAAGCGGATCATGGCATCTCTTGGTATCCAAAGCTGGAGTGGAGCGAAGGGGAACAAGCTAAGAACCCGACAGCACGTATATTCGGCGAACTGAACGGCAAGTATGCATTGGCTTGGACAAAGCTGCGTTCATTCGCGCAGGAGCTTCGCAACATTGAGCTTACGGGCACTGCGGAAGGGAATATTGCGGTATATATGGATGGAGAGCAGCAAGCAACCATCGATAAGGCAGGTGCATTTCGTGTTGCATTGTCATTAGCGTATGGTGAGCATAATCTCGTCATTCAAAGCTTCGGCACGAACGGGAGTGCAGGTTTTCGTCTGGACCAGCTGCCGACAGGTGTTCAGCTCGTGGAGCCTTATCCTGTACATGGGGCGAAAGACGAATGGCTGTATTTGGGGCCGTTCGCTGCAGAAGAAGCTATTCCTGATGTTGAAGATTCGCTGCATGCTTTGGTGGAGACGCAGGAGGGCGGAACGTTCTGGAGGCTCGATCAGCCGAAAACGTGGGTACGCCCGTTCACGGAGAATGCTTTGTTCGGTAAGTGGAACTATCCGCTTGGCGTGACATTGTATGGCATGCTCCAGACCGGTAAGCTGCTCGGCCGCGACGATTTGCTGCAGTATGTATACAATCATATTGAAACATGCACACGTCTCTACACCTATGCCAATTGGGATAAAGAACAGTATGGCGCTTCCGGTGTACTCAACACGCTGGCTACATTGGATAGCTTGGATGATTGCGGATCGTTCGGTGCAACGATGCTGCTTGCGCTGCAGAATCAGCCGCTTCAAGGCGCTGAGCGTATCGCCGATGTTATCGCAGACTACATCAGCAACAAGCAGGATCGCTTGCCTGATGGTTCCTTATACCGTAAGCCGAAGCATGTCGATTTCCCGAATGCGACCCTGTGGTGCGACGACTTGTACATGAGTGTGCCGTACTTGTGCCGCTGCTATCAGCGGACCGGTGAAATCAGCTATCTTGAGGATGCGGCGAACCAATTCATCCAGTTCAAGAAACAATTGTACATTCCTGAGCTGCAAATCATGTCTCATGTCTATGACTTCGGTATCGACAAGTCAACCAAGATCGCTTGGGGCCGCGGCAATGGCTGGGTGATTTTCTCCTTATCCGAATTGCTGGCCGTGCTGCCGGAAAAACATATGAAGCGTGACGAGCTGCTGCAGTTTTTCAATGAACTGAGTGAAGGCTACCTGCGACTGCAAGGAGAGAACGGCCTGTGGCATCAAGTGTTAACAGAGCCTGTATCGTATGAGGAAACCTCATGCACATCGATGTTCCTGTATGCTTTTGCACGCGGCGTAAGGTATGGCTGGATAACAGATACAGAAAAGTATATCGCTGCGATTCATAAAGGCTGGAACGGTATGGCCCGTATCTCGATCGATAAATTCGGTAATGTCTACGGCGTGTGCCGTGGATCAGGTTACTCCTACAGTGTTGGCTACTACAAGGATGATCTGTCCTGGCTGCTTAACGATACGCATGGAATCGGCATCGTGCTGCTTGCTGGCATCGAGGTGCTTCAACTTGAGCGACATCTCGCTCAAGGCAAATCAGCTGTTGTTGCAGGTTAATTGATATTGTCTTGGATTCTAGGCTTCTAGCTCAACTAGAGCGTGTGAATGGTATCAAAGAGCCGGAACTGAAATGATAGAACAGAAAATACAACTCTGTTATCCCCGTGACCAGATAGTCTGGTTTTACTTTCACCAAAGCTTCTTGATTCACGTCGGGAGACTAATGTTTTTTCATAGGTTGGACACTATGCCTTTTCCATGAAGGAAGAGGCGGAAGTGCCCAACCTATTTTTTTTACTTGTTTTGTCACGTGTGAACAACAACTTTTTACAATTTGATACATATCTGGCTGCTGCCTGATTGCAGAGCTCTAAACCTCATCAAATTTATGGAGTACAGGCACTTATAGGCCTTTGCCCACATAAAATGTTACTAATCTCTAAGCGGAGGCTTCCGAAGCAGTTTTGCTCCGCAAAACTTGTAGGAGGTGGCTCAACGTGCCTGGATTTTTCTCAGCAATTGCTTTATTTATTAAAGAATTGATGCTGCTGGTTTCATACGTTAAAAATAATGCTTTTCCCCAACCGCTGTCAGAAATGGAAGAGGATAAGCACCTCCGGTTAATGGCTGAAGGAAATCAGCATTCGAGAAATCTGCTTATCGAACATAACTTGAGATTGGTGGCTCATATCGTCAAAAAATTCGACAATACCGGTGAAGATCTAGAAGACCTCATCTCCATCGGAACCATCGGTTTGATTAAGGCCATCGAATCGTTTTCACCGGATAAAGGCACGAAATTAGCGACCTTTGCAGCCAGATGTATCGAGAATGAAATCCTTATGCATTTGCGATCCTTAAAGAAAACACGCAAGGACGTTTCCCTTCATGATCCAATCGGTACGGACAAGGAGGGAAATGAGATTACCCTGATCGATATTCTCGGTACGGAAGCCGATGATGTCGTAGATAAAGTACAATTGAAGATTGAGAAATCGAAAATTTACAAAAATTTAGATATTCTCGACGATAGAGAGAAAGAAGTGGTAGTGGGCCGCTTCGGGCTCGAGCATGGCGGGGAAGAACGGACGCAGCGGGAGATTGCCAAGGAATTGGGGATTTCACGTAGTTATGTGTCGCGGATTGAAAAAAGGGCGCTTATGAAGCTATATCATGAGTTCTATAAGGCAAAAAGGTAAGCACAATAAGATTGGCCTGCCTAAACGGCAGGCCTCTAATACATTTGAGAGCAGGTTATGAATTGGACGAGCTTATCCAACTAGTAGAGAAAAATGTAAACTCATTGAAAAAAACCATCGAATACAATAAAAAATACTTTGACTATCCCTTCACAAGCAACTGCGACCACTATTATAAACTCTTGCTATTGCATAATAGATTGGAAAATTGGGAGAAGTTTTTAAGTACACTCTCAACGTTTAAAAATACTCGGTGTAAAGAAATTAGTAAGAAAAGTGGTTACTTTGAAAAAGTGATGAAGATAGAAAATGAAGGTGTACACGGTTTCGTGACAATGCAAACTCAACTAGACATTCTAGAATATATGAAACAGTTGGAATGGAAGCTTGAGGAATCAGAGGGAATGTGGCTTAATTAAAGAGGGCACATAGATCCGAAAGGACAAAATTATCATATGCGATTCAAAATGAAGCAGTGATGTATGTTTTTTTGTGCAAACAATTATCGTTTTTCAGTGGAAGAACACCTGCTTGAGTTTCAGTTACCATTTATGGCGAATACGAGAATAGGCAGTGATGCTAGTAATTCAACATCATGCTGCCCTACCCATTAGTTTGAAATATGGGGAAATCAATAAAGAGATAACTTTGGTTTGGAAGCCGGCATTTATTGTGAAGTTGATTTCGTTTATAGCTTTAAAGTTCGTAGAATGCCATAGATACCTTTACAACCCCCGATTGGTACAAATTTGACCGTAATTGATGTTTGGCCAGCAATCATTTCCGTTGACAAGGGATATGTCTTTTCGTAAAATGAACGACTGTAGACATTCACAAATTCCTCCTCCGACAAGATCTGGTCATTGACCCAAATTTCCAACCTTCCACTTGCCCGACGTCCGAAGGTGATAGCCAGACCATTAACCTCGTCAGGCTGAACTTTTAAATCATAGCTAAACCATCCATCGGGTTCAGCTCTTCTACCGTTCAATCCTTCCCAAGTGACTGCATGCGTACGCTCACCTTTGACTTGATGCTGCAATTCATATTGATCGTTGCCAACTTGCACACTGTCAATGGTAGCATCCCTTAGGGCTTGTTCACGTTGGCACTTTTCCATATAATGATGAAATTCAGAGGAGTCTTGCTCAATAACTCTCCAATAAATGCCGTAACGCTTACGATGCTGCTTGTAATGTGGCGTGAAGACTAATCTGCCATCCTCATCCGTGTTGCGGAGGACAAATGCAAATTCATCCGACTTCCGGATAAAATGTTGATCGAACTGATCTAACCAATTCTGAATCGACATTCGCTCGGGAATGATGAAGTCCTTGATCAGCATTCCAATATAAAGCTGTAAAATGTTCAACTGAACTTAATAGTAATCATTGTACTAACGGGTACGATAGCCTAATCATCCCAGTTAGTTGAAGTGCTTTTTATTAAGGAAGAGCGAATGAAGTTTGTATACAATAGCGTCTCGTGTGATGTTGAATTGTACTTAAATGACCAAGATACAGTGGTAAGATTTTATGATAAACAAAAAGAACAGCATGAAGATGAAATTATTAATTTAGTACATGTTGATCCTGGTCACGGGTACCTTTGTTTGAAATATAAGGGTAAAGATGCAGCATTGCTAAGTGGATTTTTAGATGAAAGCTTTTTTAATACTGATGATATAGTCCATGCAGCAATTAACTTTATCGAATATGTATTACCAGATACAAAGAATTGCTATGTACCGTATCATATTTCTCGCATAAAAAAACGAGCTTTGCTGAATACAATGGCGAATATTAATAGTTCAAGAAACTATTGCGCTAAAGGGTACGATAGCTTAATAGTAAGACTTCAGCCAGCAAGTCGATCGACTTGCTGGCTGAAGTCTTTTATTGAAGTGACGGCAGGATTGTTTCAACAAAGGAGGATAGATACAAATTATCGTGAATATCATAAACATCAAAAATTTTAAAAATGATGCTGATCCCAGAACAGCTTCAAACACAGGTATTTAAAAAATGGGAGTGAATCTATATGATTGTACAAAGCATCACATTATTGTAGGGAAAAGACACTAGAGGTGCGCCTTATTCCGATTTACCAATTAAACATATTGAACGTTTATAATTCAAAATGTGATAATAAACAGATACTAGTTGAGAACATGCCATCAAAAGAATATAAGCAGTTGGAGATTCTCTTCTAGCTTGGCATCCAATTTCATTCAACTAGACGTGTACGTTACTTCAAGGAAACTTAAGCCCATCCATACGCAGAAGCAAAATGGAACTGGAGATATTTAGATTGTCAGGGGTGGATGCATGATCAATTCTAAATTAGTTTGGATGATTTTAATAGTACTGTATATTATTGCTTTCTTGGTTAAAACCTATCTAGTCGAAAAGCAAATTATTTCGGAAGACATGGCAAAGTTAATAAAATACCTTTTATACGGATTTTTACTTATTTATGGTGTTATTTTTCTTGCTATTGAGATTATGAATCAATAGAAATATGTAAGCTCTTTTGCGTCCGATTTCATATATCATGTTGGTTTATGAATAAAGCTAGCGGGCAGGAATGTCAATAATTAGTTTAATTTTTATAAGATGACTATTTATTTATGAAGAGTGAGGATTTCAAAATGAAAAAATCGAAATTAGAATTCAAAATGCGTTTAAGGGACGGTTATCCAGGACCTATATATTTTGCGGATTTTATTATAGATGGACAATCCTTATACGATATGTATGCTAAGGAATTCGACTTTGTATCTTGTTTGGGGTGGGGAAGTGAGGAATTTCAGCAAGAACACATTTCAAGGTTACTATTATTGAGTAAGCCAGATTTTTCAAATGGAAAGAATTCAATATATATATGCCCTGCATGTGCTGATCTGGAATGTGGGGCTGTATCTTTATTATAGAAAAAACCAAAGACATAATAACCTGGTCTTACATTGATGGTAGAGGAGAATTATTTGATAAGCAATTAACGTTCCATTTTGATAAACAAGATTATATTGATCAATTAAAAGGTACATATGGATTAGGTGGGTTTAAGTTTCCTTGGGACAAATAAACCTTTCTTATTCAACTACCGGGTACGATAGCGTGGAGCTGCCATAAGGGCACCTCCTCTTGATGTTCATTGAAGTAACGGGCAGAATAGTCCAATAAGAAAATATAGTGACAATATGAAAAATGATAAGATTGAACCGATCATTTATAATAGAGAAAGTTAAGATACAAAAAGAAACATAGAGAATTGGAGGCCATCTTTTGAAAAAGCCCTTTGATGAAAAAAACTTGCCTCTCGATGTAAGAAAGCACTATAAAGAAAACAGGAAGGTTCCTTGTAACATTCTAGCTTATTTGGAGGAACACTACCACGACGAACAGATGGAGAATATGCAACTCGCACTTTTTTTCAGTTACATAGAGATTGAATGCGCAACCACAGTATATGTGGATGAAGTGGGAGAGGTCTTGAAAAAGGCTCGGACAAGACTAGAAAGGTTTTCCGAATCCCCTCAAGTTGTCTCTTTTCTAAGAGAGTTAGAAAGGCTTGAGGGTCTGGAAAAGCGACGAAGAAATCGACTGGACAAGCTGCTGACGATGGATTTCGATTCATTGGACCTGAGTGAAAAAAAGGATGTTGCCTATGAGTTGTCGGATTCCAAGAATACGGAATGCAAAGCCCTCGCGGCCCAGTATTTTCTGAAGTTGTATCAGGAAACGAAGAACTTACATCTTTTTTGCAATTATGCTTCAACCCTCTATCGCTCAGGACAGAAAAGGGAAGCGATGGAAGAGTATGAAAGGATAGTAGAGTTGTTCAAGACGGAGGCTTACCCAGACAAGGGTTGGGTCATGATGACAATCCATGCAGATCGAATGGACTTCTTTAAGGAGGAACGACTTGCCTTCCGAAAGCACTGGGAATCAGCAAAAACGGATCCTTACCTTAAGCAGGTTACTTGTGAATTCCCAGGCTATCTTGGGTACCTGACCAGCTTTGCGGAAGTAAGCTTGCAATATGGCTTTTTCGATATATGTGATGAGCTGGTGACCCTTTTGAAGAAGAATAAGCTGCCGATACCGCCAAAGGTGAAAGCGCATTACGGAGGGTGATGAACAATTTTGTCAGAAGACAAGAACATAGCTCATAAGAACTCGCATTCCGCGAAGGTTTTCTTCCACATAAGTGGCATTAGAATTAGTCGTTGAACTAAAGGGTACGTTAGCTCAATAAGGACATCTGAACAAAACACCCACTTTTGTGTAGATGTCTAAAGATAAAATGCCGCCAAAATCCCAGCAAACGCCCTGTATGCCATTTTCTTTTGTTAGTTCGATAGAAAGCGAAAGTGTCAAATCAGGGCCTTTTTATTTGTTTAACGATGTTTGGTTTGAAGTCGAGTTTACAACTTCACAAAATAAGATATTTGATACGTATGTCTTTAATTTTTCACTATTTATTGGTTTCACAGTGATAGGTGGAAAAAAAGGTCCGACAGCGAGAGGCTTGCCGAGCCTAACAGCAATACATACGAACAAAAGTAGGTGTTTTTGTACATATGTTTCATTAAAATACAATTAGCAAAAACCTATACAATTTTCGACAAAATATGAAATTGATTTAATATATACTAGAAATATAATATGATTTGTTAAAGTATGGCTTTATAAACTAACCATACTACCTCGATAATAGCAAAACCATTGAAAAATGGTGACGCAAAACTAAAGGGGCTTCATCGGGAATTTCCGATATGCTTGCCAGTTGCCGAAATAGTAGTCTCCACAAATCCTTTTGAATGTTCAATTTAAGGGGGAGGGTTGAATGGTTAGCTTATTTGAATTTTTTTTCGACGAGATAGGACGTTTAAGAAAGAAAATGCATGAAGCAAAGGTTAATAGTTTGTGTGATCCTCGGATATTGAAAATTAGTGAAAGATTAGATGAGAAACTAAACAATTTTCAAAGATTATTACAAATTTCATCGCCGGAATGTATTGATCAAATACTTCATTCACAAGAGCAATTGATTCTGCAACATCAAAATAAGAATATGTCATTCGAATACAATGCGATTAAAACGTTTGTATATTTTTCCAAGACCTTTCTTGGTTATATGCAAAAGAGACCAGATATTTCCACTGATCCAATTGATAATGATGTCAGGCTTTTTTTATCTAGCATAAATGAATCAGATGAATGTATTTTAAACCAATTTGTTTTGACTTATGAAGGAAGAATTCTAAGTAAAGAAGAAGCGAAGAAGTTTATTTCTTTTGTACGAACTGAAAAGTCTTCAGTATGAAAATGTTTATTAGTTGGTCGGCCACCACAATTTTGTGTGCATGTCCATCAAAAAAACCTCTCCAGAAGCATAAGAAAGTCCCTACAAGGTATATTGAAACTATAAGAAACCCATTATATGAAAGAGGGAATGAAAAGTGGGAAAAATCGTAGCATCGATCTATCTATCTCTTGACGGAATCATGGAAGAGCCGGGGAATTGGCACATGCCTTATTGGGATGATGAAATGGCAGATTTTCAACGTGAGGTGTTTTACGCGAGCGACGCTCTTCTTCTCGGGCGAGTCACTTACGAAGGTTTTGGCCGCGGCGTGGCCTAACATGAAGGGGGAGGGTGCTGACGAGATGAATACAATGCCCAAGTATGTAGTTACTACCACGTTAGAAGAACCCAAATGGAACGCCAGTTTTATCAAGAATAACATGATAGAAGAAGTGACCAAGAAGAAGGAAGGAACGGATCAACAATATCTGATCTACGGCAGCGGTCAATTAATTCGCACCTTGATGGATCACAATCTTATTGACGAGTATTACTTTATGGTTCATCCGGTAGTTTTGGGAAAGGGCAAACGATTCTTTATGGAACAGAATCAAAGAAGCTTGAAGCTGGTACGCGTTAAGACAACGACAACGGGTGTGGCTCTTTTATCCTATCAAGCCTCAGAATGAGTTGACTTGAACGACCAATTAAATAACAACTGGGGACTTCGTCGATTTCCGCTTAGTGGCTTGCCAGTTATCCAACTCCGCTCTACCATTTTACCGCTAGAGATTCTTTTGTTATTGAAGAAAATAAATGTTGATAAGCGTAGATTGTCTTTGTCACGTTAACGGATTACGATAGCTCAATAAAGGACATCTGAACAAAACACCCGAATATTGTGCTCATGTCATCAACAAAATCCTTTCAGACGCATAAAAAAGGACCTATAGTCCATTTTCTTTTTCTTGATCGAATTCAGTTCGAAAGAAAAGGTGAAATGGAAAATTAGGGCCTTTCTGTGTTAACCAGGAAGCGCAAGCGGATGGAGTTACTATTGAGCGTGTTCAACAGATTGCCGATGAGTTCCAGGCGGGCAAAAGAAACTTATTATTTTATAATTGAAAATACACATCAATATAATGTATCTCCGTTAAAATGCTTGTATGATCTGTATGACACTTCTACTTCGTCATTTACGAGTGCCTCCTGCTTTATATCGAAAAACGGACAATGTTTGTGTCGCACGTTGAAAATGGGACAATATTTGTGTGTCGTTGGCTCACGACAAGAACATTGTCCCATTATTAAAAAAGCCGCAATATATCTGACTAAGAAAAGGACAATGTTTGTGTCGTCCGACAGTATATATTGTTACTATGCAACCCCGATCTAGAAAGATCTGAAAGAGTGATGGATATGTAATCGTTAAAGTAAGTTTACGAGATGTTAATGCCATCCCGCTAACGGGCACTATAGCTATAATAAACGGCTACGACGCGGCTGCCGGTACAAATCGGTGGCCGTCGTTATGCTCCCTCAATATGATGTAGTTTTCACACTCTAGCTCATTTATCAAGCAAACGTGCAACAAAAGGAACGGTACTTGTCGCACCATACCATAATCGTTCAGATAAAATTAGGGATTTATTTCATTTGCCATATTTCCCGATGTCAATGATTCTAAAGCAACCCTTTAATTCTATATCAGTTGCTCCTAAGATAATAACTCCCTTACTTTGTCTTGTTAGAGATGAAGATAAAAATATCCCAAACGAAAGCTCGATGAAGCTTGTTAAGAAATGGTGAGGCAAAACGACAACAAAAACATTTAAAGCAGCAGACCATTTCTTTTTGTTTACGAATAATGATGCATGGGTCGAATTAAATAGCTTCTTATTGGAAATATAGCGCCAAAAACGGAACTTAACTATAGCTCAATATTAAGACAGTCAAGTTACATACTCGGCTGTCTTTTTTGTTTGTGATCAATTTTGACTGCTATGGTGGTGTTATATTGAGCGAATCATTAAATAAAAAACAAAAATATTTTCTACTAGTAAGAAGTATCATAAATCAATTAGACCCAGTGGGATTGATATAGAGGGGAGAGCCAGAAGATGAGCATGATTTCTTGACAGTAAAAGTACTTAAGATTGTTTGTTAATGACAAGATGATTTGGTCCGAATCTACTTACATCTTCACAAAATAGGATATTTGGTACATATGTCCCGGTAACTCGCCGTATTATATGCTCTGATTTCGAGGAGAATGGAAATAGACGGTGCAATTAATGCAACCGTCTGTTCCATGATGAGGCCTATGGGAATTGGCGTGGCGGTTAGCTGGAGGTGGCCACATCATATATTATGAAAATCTATCAAATTTGGAACGACTTGTTTCTTCCGTATAAATGCACATTTGTTTAATTGTCCAATCTCTAAACCGCTTACGTTCATAAAATGCAGGAGCTAATGCGGAAGGAGGGGACCACTATGGGATTTGGAGGCATTGGTGGAAGTTGCTCAAGCCTATTCACTAGCACAGCTGTGATTCTTGTTCTATTCATTCTGCTTGTTATAGTTTCTCGTTCATTTATCTAACAATATCCAAAGGATCTTGCTGTAAACACATCAAGTCCATGCAAACGGCTAAGGAGCTGCCACTCGGGCAGCTCCTTTTACATCTTGACAAAAACAAATAGTTAAGGTAGGTTTCTAGGCCCCGTTGCAACCGGGATACATGTTGTTAGGCACATTCTGGTGTCGCTGCGTTTGTACTTTCAGTAAAATGTGTGCTTTTACTAATTCCAGTAGTCAACAGAAAATAGACGGCGCGATTAATGCAACCATCTATCTTCGGGGGAACTATGGGCGGAATCGTGGGATAGTTGGTGGAGTATCCCACATCACATCATATGTAAATCTATCAAATTTGGAACGACTAGTTTCCCCCTTGCAAGCGCACATTCTTCCAATGCAATTGATGGCAACTCAAAATAAGGGCATCTGCATAAAACACCCACTTTCGTGTACATGTCTACAAGCAAAACCTGTCCAGAAGCATAGAAAAGGCCCTAGAATCATTTCAGACTTTGGACAATTAAAGTAATCTACATGTAGCGCATGACAGGTACGATAGTGAAAAGCTTCTGTCGGGTGACAAGAACATTATCTCATTAATTGCTGCGTGTATCGCGGCTTTCTTGTTTTATGGGATAAAGTTCTTGTCAATTCTCCGTGACAAGAACTTTATCCCATTCCCGACGATGATCACATGTTTGCGAGCATCATGATTTAGGCAGTTACGTGGAATTTCAAGTATATTCGATGGTATCTTGCAGTATCACATCGTGTGCCGGGAGCAGCAGAGGATGAGAAAGGTTAGTAACGAGAGCTTGTTATAGCATGCGTTCTACGGTAGTCACCCGGCGTCATGCCTTTCAACTCGCGGAAAATCCGTGAAAATGACTTGTACGAACCGAACCCGGTTTCAATCGCTATATCAACTCCCGCCATTCCGGTCGATGAAAGCAAGCTGCAAGCATGTCTAATGCGCACCTCGTGCAAAAAACGAACAAAACCAAGGCCGGTACGCCGCTTAATCTCTTCGCTTAAATAGGAGCTGCTTAAGCCGAACTTCTCCGCCGTTGCCGACAGTGTAACCGGCTCCCTGTAACGGGCATGAATGTAATGAATAATTGGCCATACCGGTTTTTTATCGATTGTTCCGTTCGTTTGTACTGTGCTTGGAACACCTTGCCGGCGGAACCGGTCATATCGCGCAAGCGCTTCCAACAACTTCAGCTTGAGCAGCATGTTTCTCCATAAACCGTTGCCCGCAAATTCGGCAAGCATATCCTCAAAAGCCGACGATACAGCCGTGTACAGCTCCGGGCTTAAGAAAGCTTGAGGGGGCATCTCCTCCCCGACCAGCAGCTCCGACAAACCTGGTCCGACCTCTGCTGATTGGTACAGCAAATCCATATCAAACATGCAGTTATACAACCGGAGTGGATTCGCCGATTCCACATAAATTTCATGAACCTGATAAGGCAGCAAAAAAGTAGCCGTCCCCGTAAGCAGAGGATGTTTAACGCCGTTAATAACCTCGTAACCCTCTCCGTCTATTACTAGAGAAAATTCCAAAAAGTCATGGCGGTGAGCAGGAAAATGCCTTACCACTTTGTTAACGGATACATGAAATGGAAAACCCGGGTGAATGTCCGGATAGTCGGTTAAATGTTTGTTGGTTGGGTATACGGTCATCTTGACGGATCGCTCCTGAACGAAAATATGAGATAGTCTAGCGGAAAACTGTCATACCTCCTCTTCGATTTTATTCTATGATAGGAGCATGCTGCAACCCAAATCGAAGAGGGGAGGAATAGTGTGTGTCTATTCCAATTATTGGACCGCTAAAGTCAAGCCCGGTTATTGCCCGTCATCCTGCAAATCCGGTATTAACCGCCCGTGATGTGCCTTATTCTCCGGCACTTGTATTTAATGCAGGCGTTACCAAATTCCAGGGTCGTTATGTTATGGTATTCCGCAACGATTACGGCGATCCGCAGAAGCATACGCTGCTGCCAAGTTCCACGACCAATCTTGGTCTAGCCTACAGCAGCGACGGTATTCATTGGGAGGTACAGCCCGACCCTTGTTTTAGCCTGAATGATGACGAAATCATCCGCACCTATGATCCGCGGTTGACCGTTATGGATGGGCGCTGCTATATGTGTTTTGCCGTCGATACGAAACACGGCGTTCGCGGAGGCATTGCCGTAACCGATGACTTCGAAAAATTTGAAGTACTCCATATGACAGCGCCTGACAACCGCAACATGGTGCTGTTTCCGGAAAAAATCGGCGGCAAGTACGTCCGCTTGGAGCGGCCGTTCCCTGTGTACAGCCGGGGAGGCAAAGACCGTTTCGATATGTGGATATCGGACTCGCCAGATTTGAAATATTGGGGCAATACGGATTTGCTGCTTGCGGTAGAGCATGTGGCTTACGCTAACGACAAAATCGGTCCTGCCGCCCCGCCTGTCAAAACCGCTAAAGGTTGGCTAACTACGTTCCATACCGTCGATCTTGATCCAAGCCGAGGAAAAAACGGTTGGGAGAATTCCTGGGAGAAACGTTATAGCGCCGGCATTTTGCTTTTGGATTTGGAGAACCCCAAGAAGATAGTCGGTATGTACAAAGATCCGCTTATCGCACCCGAAGCCGTCTATGAAACCGAAGGTTTCCGGAATGATGTCATTTTCCCGGGCGGTATGATTCTTGAGGATGACGGCGAAGTCAAAATTTATTACGGCGCCGCCGATACTGTCGAGTGTCTGGCAACTGCCCAAGTCGACGACCTTGTCCGATTGTGTTTGGAAGGCAAGTAAATGTCCCCCCAAACGCATCTATACCGCTTATGTAGCAACCAAGAATAGTTGGTGGAAGGGAATAACGGCTGATGAATTTGGCGTTGCCTCTACCCGTCAGGGAAGACTCTTGGCCTTGAAGGACAACCAGTACAAGCAAGAGTTCGGGGCAGATCTGGTTTCCCTGAAAGGCAAGAACATGCAGGGCATCGTCCTCAGTGAGTCTGCTGCAAATCCGCCGTATTCGGATTACAACAATGCGGTCATTACTCTGATCGATACCGCTATGAACCAGATGATTAAGCAGCAAACTGGTGGGAACACGACGCTTCGCCAATTGCAGGAGAAGGCGAACCAGATCATCGTCGGACTGAAGTAAGACAAGTGAGATGAGCTAAACGAATAATGAGGAAAGCCGGTCTGGATAAGGTAGTTGCGGAATACCGGAAGCAATTCCAGTAATATCAGGCATCTCGAAAATAAACGAGTCTAAAACAAAAGGAAGGTGTGGAGAAATTTGACCCTGCAGAGGCAAAGAATTGAATTTGAAGCGACAAAAAAGATCTATGAGAGTGCGACCTTAGTATTTCATGGCGGGGACGGTTTTGATGTCTACAATATTTCGATTCCATTCATACGGGACGGGAAGCGCTATTTGTTCGGGCGGGTAGAACGTCGCGAGGAATGGACCCGCTCTTGGGTCCGCTTGTTCGAGGAGACGGGACAGGATGAATGGACCGTGGTGAAAGATAGCATGATCTATACTCTGGAGGACCCTTACATCAGCGAGATCGGTGATGAGCTTGTAATGGGTGGGACTCATGTGCAATATCAGAGTGGAAGATACAGCACGTTTTTCGGCTATTTCTTCCGGGGCACAGACCTCCACAATATGTACTACTTCACTACCGGACCTAACAAAATGAAGGATATTCGCCTTGTTCCGTTGTCGGATGGCAAGATCGGCATTTTCTCGCGCCCGCGCGGAGCTGAGGTGAGAGGCAAATACGGGAGCGAATCAATGATCGGCTTCACGGTCGTTGACAGACTGGAAGAGTTGACTGCGGACGTCATCGAGAACGCACCTTACATTCACGGCATCTTCGGGGAAGGCGAATGGGGAGGTGTTAATCAGGCTTATCTGCTTGACAGCGGCAAAATCGGCATCATCGGCCACATTTGCTACCGGGATAAGGATGAGAACGGAGGGGAAGTGAAGGTGTACTTGAATATGGCCTTCGTCTTCGATCCGACCACCCGAGAGTCCTTAGACCTTCAATTGATCGGAAGTCGTGCCTGTTACCCGCCGGGACCTGCCAAGGCACCGCATTTGGTCGACTGCGTCTTTACTTCGGGTATTGTGATGCGTCCGGACGGCAAGGCCGATCTTTACAGCGGCATTGGCGATTGCCAGGCGGGGCGTATTGCGATCGACTATCCGTTCGAAAGACATGGGCGTATTGTCTAGAGGAGGAAGACGGGGGTGACAGCAAATCCCACAATATGGCACATTGACAATCTGGAGATCGCCCTAAGGATGATCTCTAGGTTGGTTTGCGGTATAGTCTGCCTGGAGCGGGAGCGCGACTAGCATGATGAGGAATTCGGTTTACGGCTTTGGCCAGTTCGCCAATGAACCGAATGTGCGATTGGACCCTGCGCGTCTGACGGGCTCAAATCATAAGCGGCATCGGTTTTTTGGGGCTGGTACGATTCTGCACAACGGCAACAAGATATCCGGACTGACGACAGAGGCTTCTTTGTGGGCCATCGCTGCTTTGGGTATCAGTAACGGCGCGGGAATTTACTTCGGGACGATGCTTACCATTATATGAGTACTCTTCAGCTTATTTGTACTGCAATGGGTGGAACAATGGTTTCTTCCTACCAGCAAGACGACATCCTACACCATCACGGTCAACCGTGACGGTGACTCCGGATATTTCAGAACTATTTTCGGATGAGGGACTTCGGGTGAAGTCGTTCAGGATGGATATGCTTGAGGAAGGCGCGGTGCGCATTCACTTCGTACTGTCCGATAAGGTGTCCTATCTGAGACAGCTACTTGACCGTGCTTGCGGCCAAGAGCGGATCCCGGATCCATTCGAAATGTAGGGAGAGATGCAGCGTATCATATAAGCTGCTCGCTCTGGATATGGATTATTCGATACGAATTTCCGCTGCACAACAGATTTATTGAATGGACTGGCTTTCTAGGTGGACTGAATATTGTAACCTTTTGCAGAGGCATGGGAAACTTCGCTTCAATAATAATGAATGGGGGAAAAAGACATGGGAATGAAACGAATGGCCGCACTTTCACTATTATTGTTTGCAACCGCTTGTAGCAGCGGAAATGACGGTAAAACAGCCGATGAGCAGCCCGTTGGTGAGAAGAATGCTCCGCCTCAGGTTTCGACCGAGCCCGTCACGATCAAATTCGCGATGAGCATGGGATGGCTTGGACCTGGCGAGTTCCAGAAGTACGTTGAGGAGCCAGTGAAAAAGCGCTATCCGTACATTACAATCGAGCCCATTGACTTGTCCAAGCCGGAGAATGGTTTCGATAAGCTAATGGCCGCTGGCAACATACCGGATTTGGTGATGACCGCCTCACCGATCATTTATCGGTTTGTAGGAACCGGAATGGAAGAAAATATTGAACCGTTGATCAAAAAATTCAATTTCGACCTTTCGCGGTTGGACCCGATCGCCGTAGAATCGGTAAAAACGGCAAGCCGGCAAAATAACTTAATAGGTCTTCCATGGACGATGCACTTCAGCGGTCTCTATTATAACAAAGATATCTTCGACAAATTCGGTGTTCCGTATCCGATGGACGGCATGACTTGGGAGGATGTCAGAGAGTTGGCCAAAAAAGTGACGCGCAGCGACGGCGGCGTTCAATATCGGGGCTTGGAGCCGGATAAATCGACCCGAGTGGCTTCGGTGCTGTCATACGGCTTTATCGATCCGGTAACGGAGAAGCCGACCGTGAACAATGATAACTGGAAAAAAATATTCGAATTACTGAAAAGCATCTACGACATTCCCGGAAACAATACACCCCGTTTGGCCGGTGCCGGTATCGATCAGTTTAAGAAAGAACGGACGCTCGCTATGCTCGCTTCAAATAACAACCTGCCGAATTTGAAGGATGCGCAGGATTTGAATTGGGATTTGGCCCAGTACCCTTCATTCAAAGAAAGCCCCAACACCGGCATGCAAGTAGATGAGTGGATTCTTCACGTCACAGCGCAGAGCAAATACAAAGATCAAGCGTTTCAAGTCATTTCCACGATGCTATCCGACGAGGTGCAGACGGAAGTAGCCCGCAACGCGCGGCTGCCAGTATTGAAGGCAAGTAACATAGAGCAGGAGTTCGGCAAAAACTTGCCTTACTTGCAAGGCAAGAATGTGAAAGCCGCCTTTAAAACCAGCCCTGCGAAAGCGCTTCCGGTTAGCAAATATGATTCGTTCGCGGAAGAATATATAACTCGCGCCATCGAACCGGTCGTCAATGGGGAGAAGGATATTAACACGACACTGAGGGAGGCGGAAGAACAAATATCGAAAAATATTGAAACGAACCGACAAAAATAACTCAGCAATAAAAAAGATTTCAACTATATACGAATGCAATTTGATTGTAACATAAAATGAAAGCGGAACCAAAACGAGGCGTTCGAAGAAGAATGAAAGTGAAATTGGGGAAAATGGAGGTTTCTGCATGGTAAAAGTTTATGGAAAAGCTTTAATGGGAGCGGCTTCGTTACTCTTATTCTCAAATGTAATGCTTGGATGCACCAATGATAAGGAAGCGGTACTGAACACCGAAGGCAATACAGGCAAGCCGAAAGAGCCGATCACGTTAACCATTTTTAACGGGCAGCCCGGGGCTTTGAATTTGGAGAGCATGGGAATTACTGAAGCGATCAAGAAGAAGTTTCCCCATATCATGCTGAACATCATTCTCAGAGATCCCAATAGTACGGACTATAAGGATCTAATTGCCGCGGGAACGCTGCCAGATATTATTTATGAATCCGCCAGCTTTACGGTAGACCGCATTATTCAGAACGGATTTCAATACGATTTGCAGGAGCTCCTGAAAAAAAATAACTTCAATCTCCAGCAATTTGAACCGAACGTACTCGCGCAAACCCAAAATGCCAACGGCGAAGGAAAGCTGTACGGCCTTCCGTTTACGCTGAACCGGTATGCCTTATTTTACAATAAAGATATATTCGATAAATTTGGCGTTGCTTATCCGAAAGACGGCATGACATGGGATGAAGTCTACGACCTCACGAAAAAAGTGACGCGTGTGGAACAAGGAACGACCTATATGGGCTTCGCCGCTATACCGAATAATATGATGCTGAACAACCAGCTCTCCTTAAGTCCTTTGGATCCGAGGGAGGATAAGGCGGTGCTGAATACGGACGGCTGGAAGCTGATGTTCGATAACCTGACACGGTTCTACGAAATTCCGGATAATGCTCTCGTTCCTACATCCGAGACCGCTAAAGGGAGTATTGCGATGGCTCTCGAGAGCCATCCGCTCATGATCGGCTGGGTGAAAGCAAACCCAAATTTAAATTGGGACGTCGTTTCTCTGCCTGTCTTAAAGGAAAAACCGGGCACCGGCTTAAAGCCTGCCACTCTTGCTTTGTTCATTTCCCAAACGTCCAAGTATAAAGATGAAGCGTTCCAGATCGTTTCTTATCTTGTATCCGAGGAAGTTCAGACGATGCTTTCCAAACAGGGAGTAGGAACGCCGCTCGTTAACGCTAACGTTAAAAATGTGTTCGGCCAAGAGCTGCAGGAGTTGAAAGGGAAAAATACGGGTTCATTTTATTGTTACAAGGACGCACCTCCGTCTCCGTTAAGAGCTGCAGATCTAACGAATGTTAATGTGGATTTCGGCAAGCCGTTCGGAGATATGGTCAAAAATAAAGCCGACACGAACACTGTACTCCGGCAATTTGAAGAGGAAATCAATCAGGCGATTGCAACGGCGAAGTCGGATAAGGCTAAAAATAAGGGAGATGGGGTACTAAAATGAAGCTTTTAGCAAAGTGGGAGGGCAAAAGCTGGGGGACACTTGGCGACAGCATCACGGCAGCGTCTGGCTCAGTAAGATCTGAGTTTTTTAGGTTTCCTGTTCACTTACTTATTGTACATTTTTCCGCTTGAGATCAGCGCCGCGGCAATACCTGCCGACCCGGAAGTTCCCGTGTAGGAGGTCGGGTCGTTCAACACTGTGTGCTATAAGCCGGTTTCCTACTGCAAACGTACCAGCGCAGCTAATTGATCCCGTAACGAGCCTTCTATGACCATGAAAGAAGGATGTTTGACATGAATTAACTTCAATGCCCGTGCCATTGTAATAGCTGCCCATGAGTTTCCTCTCGCCCAGTAATGACGATTCCGGAGCCAGGAGACCTGCCTGTTCTGACAGCACTGCTGTACCTACAGGAGATAGGGGAGGTGTTAGATGTACCGTCATAATTTGCGTTTAAGAAGGCGTCTTTCCCTATGTTTTTTCACAGGGAGGGCGCCTTTTATTGTTATCAGAAAATGCAACATGAGCAAACGATGATTGAGGTCATTGCGAACTTAAATGCCGATGCATACAATAGCCTGCTTCGATGCGTTGCAAGTTGCCGTACTTTGTACAGGTTAATATTTATCAAATTGTAGTTAGCAATTATGATGTCCAAATCCGGCAGCTTCAGGCTATGATTGAGTTATCTCCCGGTATGAGGATGGCAGGAAGCCAGTATGCTTCTTGAACATCGGAGTGAAGTTCGAATGTTCGATGCCCACCTCGCGGGCGATCTCCGAGACGGGGAGCTGCGTCGTGAGAAGCAGCGTCTTAGACTTTTCCATACGCATATGCTTGATATATTGAACAGGGGAGGTGCCCAGTATCGAATGGAAGTAGCGGATAAAATAGTTCGGATGATAATGCGCAAGTTGCGCGAGTTGCTCCACTGTAATCCGCTCTGCTAGATGCTCCTGGATATAGCTTAGCACCCGACTGAGCTTCTCAGATTTCTCCGTCGGATTGTAAGGCAGCACATCCTCCAGCGTATAGTCGATGAAATGAGTAAGCAGCTCCAGCATCGAAGCTTTAATCATTAGCCCGGACGTTCGCCTCCGCTGTTCGAAGTGAAACTGGATCTGGTGGAACAACTGAGTCATTCTCGCCTTCTCTTTGACATCAATCACAACGGGAAAATGATACATTTGGAACAGATCGGTATCGCCGAACTTGAAGAAGCACCAGTATTTCGTGAAGCCTCTGTCGCTGATCGAGCCGTAGGAGTGCTCCTTGCCGATCGGCATTATGATCAGCTGCCCCGGCTCAGGGTAGTAGCGGGTGCCTTCCACCTCGATATAGCCTTTTCCGTCCAAAATATAGAACATGCGGTTATATCCCGGAATATGCGTCTCCCGCTGCCAATCCGCGCCTACGGAATCGTAGCCGGCGGTAATCAGATGAATGGTCAGTTTATTTAAAAGGTGGCGCATCGGGTCGTCCTGATGCAAGCTTTTCAAACCAGTCCAGCCTCCTTGAGATTCTACTCCTTGCTCTAGGATTGACCACTAGTGGCCTGCCCACTTCTAAGTGTATCGAGATTTCCTGAGATTGTAAATATGAAAGCGCATACCAAAAAAAGGGGAGTTCACACATGAATCAAGCGAAACTAACATTGCTCGGTGCCCTGATTATGGCCTCCACCGCCCTAACTGCCTGCAGCGGCAGCATGACAAGCGCACCGGAGAGCAGCCAGAACCCAAGCAATACCCCTCCTGCCTACGGCTCGCTGAGCAAGCCTGTGACCATTGTGTTCCAATCGGCTTATAACGAGACGAGCCTTGAGAGTGTCGAGCAAACTATGTTCAAGCGGGTGAAAGAGAAGTTCCCGAACGTCACCCCGGTCTACGTCCCTCGTGGCAAAGGCAGCACCATTCAGGACCTCATTACGACAGGCAGTATTCCGGACGTGCTGTGGGGCAACCTCTCCACCGTGAACGACATGATGATCAGCACCAAACTAAGTTACGACCTGACCGATCTCTTCAAAAAATACAACTATGATCTCACCCAATTTTCGCAGACCGCCCTCGACGGCATCAGGAACGTTAGCGACAAGGGTCAGCTCATCGGCCTGCCGAAGAACAATCTGAAGCCTGCGGTGCTCTTCTACAACAAGGACCTGTTCGATAAGTTCGGGGTGACTTATCCGAAGGACGGCATGACGTGGGATGAATTGTACGATCTCGCGAAGAAGATGACACGCATCGAAGCAGGCGAGCAATTCTATGGCTTCTCCATGTTCCCGAACGCTCTGCTGCGGGACAATTCCCTCTCCGTTGCGGCGATGGACGCCAAGGAGGATAAGCTGAACTCGTCCGACCAGTGGAGCCAAATTTTCACCAATCTGAAGCGGTTCTATGAGATTTCGGGCAACGACTGGAAGGACCAGGATAAGAAATTCCGCGAAGGCAAGGCAGCGATGTTCGTCGATCTGCTTACATCCAGCCCGTCCTTCACCAAGGCGAACTTGAACTGGGATATGGCTGCTCTGCCGGTGTACAAGGAGATGCCGGGGGTCGGCTCGCGCATTCCTTACGACTACTACTTCATCACGCAGACGAGCAAGAACAAGGAAGCCGCGTTCGAGCTGATCACCTTCCTCTTGTCCGAGGAGTTCCAGCTTGGAGATGCGAAGGATGGCTTCCTGCCTTCCACCACCAAGATCGATATTCTGAAGTCGTTCGGAACGAACGTCGAAGGCCTTAATGGCAAGAACCTGAAGGCGCTCACCGTGAAGCCGGCCGACGCCCTTCCAAAGCGCAACCCAGGCCTCGCGCCAATCAATACCGATACGAATATCAGCAAGGCGTTCGAGCGCGTCGCGACCGGAGCGGAGGATGTGAATACGTCGTTGCGTAAGGCGGATGAGGAGATCCGGAAGGCCGCCGAAGAGTATAAGCAAAGAAAATAGCCCTAGGAAGGAAACCCCGCCCACATGAATACTTCTATTATTTATTATGTAGATTCGGAGGTTGGCGATGACACCCATCCTGGGACGAGTCCCGAGTGTCCTTGGCTGTCGCTGGAGGCGGTGAACCAGACAGTCCTTCAGCCGGGGGACCGGCTGCTGCTTCGTGCGGGCGGTTATTGGCATGGAATGCTCTCCCCCAAGGGCTCCGGTAGCGAAGGAAGGCCGATCGTTATCGATCGCTATGGAGAAGGCGGCAGGCCGATCATCGATGGGGCAGGGCTCGAAGGCGCGGTCGTCCGCCTGTTCAATCAGTCCTACGTGGAGATCCGCAACTTGGAGATCACGAACGACGCCGCGGAGGAAGGCGACCGCCGCGGGGTGGAGGTGAAGGCCGCGAACATCGGCATGATCTGCCATATCGTACTGCATGGGCTGGATATCCATCATATTCGGGGCATCGTAGGCAACCACCTAACCGCCAAGAAGACTTCGGGCATCTATATCGCGGTCACAGCCGATGACGAAGTGCCCACCCGTTTCAACCGGATCCATATCGAGAACTGCTCCCTCAGCCATATCGCGAATCAAGGGTTGGTGACAAACAATGAGGTGGCGCACAACGATTATCCCGGCACCGAAGCCTGGCACCGCCGGAAATTCACGGACCTCATCGTTCGCGGCAATACCCTGTCCTACATTACGAAGAATGCGATGATCATACGGCTTGCCGAAGGCGGAGTCATCGAGCACAACGTATGCTTCGAGACCGCAACCGCCATTACGGGCAACACGATGTTCTCGCGGAGCTGCGACGGGACGATTTTTCAATACAACGAAGGCTTCCTGAACCGTTCCCCGGACTATGACGGCAGCATGTACGATCCCGATTACAGCAGCCCCCGGACTGTCTGGCAGTATAGCTACAGCCACGATAACGCTCACGGGCTCATCTGGTTCTGTACATCCCCGGAGGACGAAGGCATTGTGGTTCGCCATAACGTCAGTCTCAACGACCGGAAGAACCTGATTTATTTCAATTATGCGTTTGCCGGTGCCTATGTGTATGATAACGTATTCTTTATCGGCAAGCACTGCTCCCCCACCATTATTCGGGAACGGGAAGGGCTCCGTCATACGTATTATTATCACAGCAACCGGATTGTGAACGGAAGTAAATCGACCACTTACGCGCTGTCACACGACGGAACAACCACCCGATATCTCAGTGAAAATGTTTTCCGCGGCCACCATCCGGCCGGTGAGCCTTCCAATGATCCGGCTGGGGCTCTGGAGGCGGTCTTGGAGCTATGGGCTGCCGAGGAGGCAAGCTGTCAACAAGATGCTGCTTGCTGGTCGGATATGGGCGCAGGCCAACGCCCTGCAGCTCCGTTCTCGGCCAACGTCCGCTGTGACCTCGATGATGCGCGGCCTGCGGAGGAATCGCCAGGCATCACCGCACTGCTCTCAAATGCACCGCCGAACGCCGGGCCAGTAGTCGAGCCCGTGATGACCGTGAACGGTCACCCTGTCTCAGCAGCCGAGTTCGCCCTGCTCCTGCAACGGCACAAGGGAGCCGTCATCCGCTACTTCAGGGACACCTATGGAATCCGGTACGGCAGCGGCTTCTGGACCGACTCCTGCGCCTTCTGCGGAGAATCTCCACTCCAACTGCTGAAGCAGAGGGCCGCCAAGGAGGCTATCCGCCGGAAGCTACAGCAGGCTGCACTGCAGCAAGGCGGCCACAATACTCTGATTGATCCGCTGGAGCGCAGGAGGGAGGAGAATGAATGCCGCTCTCAGTTAGCCGCTGCTGATCGAGTCGTTTATGGCCCTTTATTTTTCGATGAGTGGAGTCATTATGAGTATGCCTTCAGTTTGGACTGTATCGAGATTCGGCTGCAGCAGGAGAAGCATACCGAGGAAGCCTACCAGGCGTGGCTCGAGGAGGCTGTGGAGCAGGCGGATGTGCAACTGCTTCCCGGGGCATGGGAAGGAATTCAAGTTCAATAGGATGTAATGCGGAGATGCGACAATGCATGGAAATCAGCGAAGATAATTATTCTTGGGCGGAGTTGCCTGAATCCTCATCGCAGCTTCGATCGGAGCCGCGCTGCTGCGGCAGTCCCCCATCCAATCCAACCGAAGCCCAGGAGGCGCATAACGTGACGAATCCAACGAACCCGAATGCACCCGTAATACAATTTCAAACAAGCAAGATCAGCTCCCAGGTGAAGCCGGACCAGCCCTGGAAGGATTATGATACCCGTACCCTGGAGCATCCCTCGCGCGCCAGCTACGATGCCGACCTACTCGATCGCTTTGGCGGGATCACTGCACTGAGGCGCACAGCGAAGGGCTTCTTCTATGCCGAGCAGGTGAACGGCCGCTGGTGGCTCGTGGATCCTGAAGGGCATCTGTTCATCCATAAGGCCGTCGTCTCGGTCACTCCCGAGTCGTCGCCCAACAAGAAACGCGCTCTGCAGACGAAGTACGGGACGAAGGAGAAGTGGTCCGAGGATACCCTGCAGCTCCTGAGGAGCAACGGCTTCAACGGCACCGGCGCTTGGTCGGACACCGAGGCCATCCGCAAATCCAGCCAGCCCGTCGTCTACACACAGATGTGGAATTTCATGAGCTCATACGGCAAGGAGCGCGGAGGCACCTTCCAGCAGCCCGGCCATACCGGCTATCCGAACGATGCCATCTTCGTTTTCGATCCGCAATTTACGGAATTCGCGGACCGGTATGCGAAGCAGCTCGCCGCAATGAAGGACGATCCTTATTTGCTGGGCCACTTCTCGGACAATGAGCTGCCTTTTCCCGCCAACCTGCTGAATAAGTACTTAAGCCTCGATCCGAAAGATACCGGCTATAAGGCGGCTCTCGATTGGATCACGAAGCGCAAGAACGTTACAGCCGAGCAGTGGAACATATCGATGATCGATGACGCGGACCGTCAGCAGTTCATTGGGTACGTGGCGGACACGTACTACGGTATCGTCAGCCGTGCGATCAAGAAATACGACTCCAACCATATGTACCTTGGCTCCCGGATTCATACGGCCAAGGATAATTCTTACCTATTCCAGGCCGCGGGCAAATATATGGATGCTGTCAGCGTGAACTACTACGGAGTGTGGACGCCTATGGCAGCGAGCTTGAAAAACTGGTCGCAGTGGTCCGGCGACAAGCCGGTCATGATTACGGAGTGGTACACGAAGGGGATGGACACGGGGCTTCCGAATCGGTCCGGCGCCGGCTGGAATGTGAAGACGCAGGAGGACCGCGGCAAATTTTATCAGAACTTCACGCTGGCGCTACTCGAATCCAAGATCGTCGTCGGCTGGCACTGGTTTAAGTATATCGATAACGATCCCGAGGACTTAACGACGGATCCTTCCAACCGCGACTCGAATAAAGGCATCGTCACGATCCGGTATGAGCCTTACCTGCCGCTGCTGAACCGGATGAAGGTACTCAACGATAGCACTTACGATCTCATCGATTATTTCGATCATCATTAGCGTGCCCGATTTTATGTCTGCCGAATATATGAATGCCTTAAACTTTTACAAAATGCTGTATGATGAAAAGTTGATCAAATTTATTATGAAAACGAGTCAATCGGAGTATCCAATCTGACCAATCCACTGGTGTCTGATATACGTAATAAGAAGGGCGTAAAATTATCGACTATGATCGAAGATACCAGAATCAAATATATCACTGGCAAAATCAATGAGGACGGTTGGAAAAAGGCTATAGAAGCCCCAAGACAGCATAATCCTCCTTTCTAGTGTTTCATCATATCGTAGCGGGTTGCTACATTTTTGTTACTAAACAATAAATGGTTATGGAAGTTAGCTAAAAAGTAAAATCGGATTGAGGGAGTGATTTGGGAGATATCATCTTATCAAGCGTGGATATTGGAGACCCTTCGGTACAAGGTTGGTTAAAAAAGCAAGCCGGACGTCACGAAATCGTCGCTGGCACCGAAGATATATGGGGTGTGAGGGATCAGTTTCATTTTGCGTATACCCTTCATTCAGGTGATTTTGATTTTAAAGTCCGTTTGGAGTCGCTAGACATGCCTCACTTGTATACGAAGGCTGGTTTAATGGCTCGTGCAACTCTGGATGCCGACAGCCCTCACGTATATATGATGGTATTTCCTGATAATAGACCCCGCAACAAAAATAACGGAGGCTGCGAGTTTCAATTCCGTGAAGTAGCAGGCGGTGAGAATACTGCGATCTATCCGGATGATTATACAACGGAACCACCGGAATTCCCTGTCAGATATCCGAATACTTGGCTACGTTTGAAACGGAGTGGCGACGATTTTACGGCTTTTTACAGCTCAGGTGGTCAGTCTTGGAAGATATATACCCAAATTACGAAGAAGTTTTCTAAAAAAATATTTTTGGGTCTAGCCATTACTTCACATGCGCACGACGCGGCCACCACGGCTGTACTTAATGACATTTCTCTAGTATAACTAGAGGTCAAAACCAAAATCCTAGAATTAACTATTCATTTGAGCTTCTGTCCCATAGTTGAGGTGCACAAATACCAACTGGGAGTGTTACTCCGCCATTGTGCAAGGGAAAGGTTATAAGCAACGCGAAGTGTATTTTTTGCAACTGAATGAATGTAAGGTGTGGTTAAAGAGGACGTGGGGAACAAAGAAGGGAATTATATAGGTGATACTTTTAGGGGCGATTGGTCCCGTGTCGCTAGACAACTGTCGAGCATAAGAACACAGTCCGATTAGTCCCGCGTAAACTGCGGAAATTGGTAAAATTTGATTATATAAACCCCAACTTGTTGAATGGTTGATTGTCTTTGATAATTAGTTAGACGACATACAAACAATACTAGCAAATATGAAAGGGTCGTGATATCGTGCCTTATCAAGCAAACAAAGACCGCTACGGGTCCATGAAATATTTCCGCACTGGAAAATCCGGACTTAAACTACCCGGTATTTCGCTCGGTTTGTGGCATAATTTTGGGGGCGTTGATACGTTCGAAAATTCCCGAGCTATGCTGCTCCGCGCATTCGATCTTGGGATTACACATTTCGATTTGGCTAACAATTATGGGCCGCCTCCGGGATCTGCAGAAGAAACGCTCGGCGAAGTGCTGCGCAAGGATTTGAAACCTTTTCGGGACGAACTCATTATTTCGACGAAAGCCGGGTACTGGATGTGGGAAGGTCCTTACGGAGAATGGGGCTCGAAGAAGTATCTGGTCGCAAGCTTGGATCAAAGCTTAAAAAGGATGGGACTGGACTACGTCGATATTTTTTACTCTCATCGACCGGACCCGGAAACACCGCTGCAAGAAACGATGGCGGCGCTCGATCAAGTCGTTCGTCAAGGGAAAGCGCTTTATGCAGGCATTTCGAGCTACAGCGCCGAACAAACGGCCGAAGCGATTAAGATTTTGAAGCAGCTCGGCACGCCGATGCTCATTCATCAACCGTCCTACTCGATGCTCAATCGCTGGGTGGAAGACAAGCTACTTGATGTGCTTGAAGAGAACGGTGCAGGCAGCATCGCCTTCTGTCCGCTGGCTCAAGGGTTATTGACGAGTCGCTATTTATCGGGAGTTCCGAGCGATTCCAGAGCAGCGAAGCCAAACACGTTTCTTCGCAAGAACGACGTCAAGGAAGAAATAATCCAGAAGGTGTGGAAATTGAATGAGGTGGCGGCCGCTCGCGGACAAAGCCTTGCTCAAATGTCTCTTGCTTGGGTACTTCGCGGCGGTAGAGTAACATCTGCGCTGATCGGAGCGAGCAAAGTAAGCCAAATCGAAGAAAATGTTGCAGCTCTAAACAACCTTGAATTTAACGCCGAGGAATTGAAAAAAATAGATGACATTTTGAAATCGTAACCATCGCTCTACATAGGCTGTCACATAAGTGATATGCTCCCCTTTAAATAGACAGGTTTAATATAAGCCGCTACTTGAAGGGGGAGCTCTCTTTGTCAAAAAAAATGAGTATGCGCTCAAGAGAAATTTGCCGAAATGCAAGGAAATCGAAGGGGAATATTTAGAGATCGAATTTCTTCTTTACGTCCGTCAAGGCAAACTTTATGCCTTGACAGGCTCTCTTTTGGCAACTTTCCCGAGCGTTGCTGCAAGAAGTGCATGTGAATGTTGGTTCCGATAATTGTAAGCGTCAAACCAATCCCACTTGTTGGTAGGCAAAGCAATCCCTCATAATGAATCCATCAGTCCTTGCTAAACCGTGCCACTTGTGTCATCTTCTCAAGCCGACCCTTCTTTTAGTGTATATGAAATTGATTTAAGAGTTTACACAAAATATTTTACAGATTCCTCAATAGTAGCTCGTGAAGCTACTTGTAAAAATATCGTTTAAAGATTCCTATCCAACATTAATTTGGAGGCAAAAGTTTTTCGTTTGCGGGATCATGGACGGACGCGGGCTTGTCGCCGCGCTTGCGCTAGGGGCCCAAGTTGTACAAATGAGCACTCGTTTTTTGACCTCGATCGAATCCGGTGCTCATGAAGCCTATCAGAAAATATTGCTCTCCGGCAATGAGGAAAGCACGGTCATCACGAAGGCTTTTTCCGGTCGTCCGGCCAGAGGGGTGAAAAACTCTTTTATCGAGATGTGGGATAAGAGAGGCATCGAGCCGCTTCAGTTTCCGACGCAGAATACGGCGACAAGGGATACTCGAAACGCGGCGTCAAGGCAAAATAACCCGGATTTTATGTCATTGTGGGCTGGGCAAGGGTTGAGGATGTTGACATCCGATCAAAGCGCAGCAAGAATCGTGGAAGAAACCATTCATCAAGCCCAATCGATTCTTCTTAATACCAATCATTAGTCGTTGAGATTTATCAAGAACGTTCAGAAGCACCCAAGCCAGAAAATCTCTCGCATCGTCAGATGAACGAATTGGAGCACTCCTTCCTGTCCAATGACACAAATGAACCTATATTACATATAGGAGAAAAGCTTGAGGAATCAGGCTTTTCATTTTTATGTAGGGAGATTTGTGTCATTTTAAAATGCACAAATCTCCCTACATTGTCGACTCGTGACACAAATCTCTCTACATTGCAGCGAAGTATAGTTGCTCATGTTAAATTAAAATAAAGTATTTCGACTAGACAACATGAACGACAAACTGAAACAACGGTATGTGGAAGAGAAGCATCAGGAGCCAGTTTCTGATGCTACCAATCAAAAAAACCACTATCATCGGGTGGATGATGAAATGGCTTTGAATAGTTTGAACTAAGCTGGAGGAAGTGGTGGTCGGAAGACTGCCGGTCAGAAAGTCGAGTAAAAAAAATAACCATGCTCCAATGAAACGGAGCATGGTTATTGGGAAATTAGTAAAGCCAGCTACGGCTAATAATGACCAAGAGAATAAAAAGTACCAAGATGACGCCAACACTAGTAAAGGCACCGCCACAACTAAATCCACCACCTACACCGCCTAATCCAAGTCCCATTGTTATGTCCTCCTTTCAAAAATGAATTTGAAATTAGGGAGTTTGTTTTATCCCAAGTTCAAGATATGTCGTTCCAGATTGGTTTGTTTGTACGTATGTACTTAGGGTATAAATATGGTCGATTCACATATGACTAATTTGGCGCATACCTAATTATTTCATCATAACCTGTGTAGCAGCACAATATGGAAAATGGTGTATAACATAATAAAGTGATGAAACGCCACATCGCCTGCCTCTAAGGCCAATACCCCTTGAAAGTGTACTTACCACTGGTTGTGAACCGGTGGTTCTTCCATTAGGATAGTTTCAATGAAATTGTATGAATGCTTTTATAAATATTGCACACAAATAGGAATAGACCCGGTGCTGGAACTAAACGGTAATAAAAAGAGGGTATACAGTCATCATTACCTTAACCAAGAACCGATGAAACCCTTGCATTTATACAAGATAAATTGATGTAACTCTTTATAGTAGAGATTAAAAAATGGGCAATAGATGTTTCTATATGATCCTAATCGGTTATTGGAAAACGAAACGCTCACCATAACTGATGATGTCGCAATAACGTTAAGTCCCAGGGTTTCTACCGAATTTAAAAACAAAAAGTCATTGATTCTGTTTTCCACCTTTTAAGGGGGGGCCAATTGACACAAATGTACCTAGATTACGTATCGGAGAAAAGCTTGCTGCTGCGAAACTGACCCAATGCTTGATTTCAGGGTAATCTGCACGAATGGCATCTGCAAGGTTAATTCCGAATAGCGCGATATTGAAGGGCATTTTTTGGTCGTTCATCCTCAGAGAAAAAGATTGCAGGCAGATGTACTGCTAAAGGTGTACTATAGTTCAATCACGACATGACGGCAGCCGGCATACGATCGGCTGCCTTTGTCTGTTGAAGTAACGGGAGGATAATGTAGCTATTATGAGTAGCCACTAGTACCTTTTTGAACGATCTTTCGTCTAAATTACAACAGATTAAAAATTTAGAAGGAGTGTTAAAGAAATGAAGAAGTTTATTTTAGGTTTAACTTGTTCCTTCCTTTAAATCCAGCGTATGATCTAGCCAATTGAATAGGTGATGATTGAACAGCAGCAGCGCTCCATAATGACAATGCTCTCCAGCACCCTCATAAGCAGTGAATTTCATATAGGATTTCGGACAAGTAAGTGCATCATAAAGCTGCTGGGGCTGGCCAGCGAAGAAGTGATCATCTTCAGCCTCGCATACCAGTGTGGGGCACTTAATTTTATCGGCCACACCTTCCAATGTAAAGGGCTCCGTTTTTTCGACGAGGTCAATAAGAGAGTCTGCTTTATACGTATACATCCCGTTCTCGACAGCCTTTAAATTAAGAAAGACGCCCGACGAGGCGTCTTTCGCTCTTTTGATATTACGGCGAATCGTACCATAAGCAGCGACAACTTTTGTTAAAAAACTTAATTTACATGGACCTTAGTAGACATATCGACTTTGTTAGATCATTGAAATACATACTGTGTTCCAAAAAAAATTTCTAGCTGATATGAGACTTTGAAGGCCTAGTTTGATAAGCGATTAGCCTTTTTCCTGCTTGGAAGAAGTGCATAATCAAACTGTCTTTTTCAGCGTTTCAATCAATGTCTTCAGATGGAGGGAATTCTGGTTTTTCATCTGGTACCCCAAGTACAGGTTGTTATGAACGGTACAAGCCGGGTATATTATCTTTACCTTGTTCCTAAATAAATGGTCATCCAGCATGAATGTAGGAAGCAAGCTGATTCCTGCGCCGTGCTCGATGGCCTGTAGCACGCTGTGCAAATCGGGCACGACGTGTGTTGGATGCGTTTGTGGACGCTTCTGGAAATGCTCCCGCCAAAAGCGGCGGATGATGGGTAAATCCAAGTCATAACTGATCCAAGGCTGGGAGCATAACCACGCTTCATAAGACTCCTTGTCTTCAAAGACTGGTTCCGCGTAATCGGGAGGTGCCACTAACGCAAACTCCTCTTGCATGTACGGGATATATTCGATTCCAGGGGCAGTAAGCTTTTTCGACATGATGATGATGTCTACCTTTTCCTCAAGCAGCCATTCAAGCAGCTTGGAAGCGACGCCGAGATAGGCAATGACACGCATCTGGTAGCTGCCGATATGCGGAGCGATATGTTCCCGAAAAAACTCATGCGCAGACCCAATTCGAAGTATGGGTAAAGAAGTGAACGCGTTCGTCTTGAGGGTTTGCGAGGTTTCCTCCAACGCTTCGATAAGCGGAACCACCTGTGTGTATAGTGCTTTGCCTCTCTCCGTCGGAATCATTTTCCGGGGAGCTCGTGTAAACAAAGGTTCACCCACCTCTGCTTCCAGGGAAGCCAGATGCTGACTCATGGCTGGCTGGGTCATCATCCTTGTTCTGGCGGCTTCCGACACGGAGCTATGCTTGTAAATGCTTATAAAGCTTCGGTACCATTCAAAGTCCACCATGTGCGCGATCCTCTCTTAACTGAGACGTTTCTGTTGCTTTCCTCCCCATATCGCAAACAAAATTCCTATGACAGTCACGAGCGAGGCAACCCAAGGTACGGCAGGGAGCCCTTCAGCAAAGCCTGAATCAATGACGATACCCCCGATATACGCTCCAAGTGCATTACCCAGATTAAAAGCCGCAATGTTCAATGTCGAAGCCAGTGTAGGGGCTTCCTTCGCTGTGTTCAGCATGTGGAGCTGCAGACCAGGGACGGTGCCGAATGCTGCGACTCCCAATATGAAAACAGTGATCAAGGTAAGGATCTTATTTTGATCCGTGAAACTAAATATGGCCAGTATAATCGCCAGCGCGACAAGTGTCCCAATCAGGGAGGGGAACAGGCGGCGGTCGGCCAATTTGCCTCCATAAATATTCCCAATGGTAATCCCGACGCCGAACAGGACGAGGATGTATGAAACAGAGCTAGGTGAGAAGCCCGTGATATCTGTCAGGATTGGCGAAATGTAAGTAAAAGCTGTAAATACGCCACCAAACCCGAATACGGTCATCAGCAATGCGACATGAACCGCCGGACGTTTGAGCACTCCGAGCTCTTTTCGCAGATTGGAGGTTGCACTGGCGACCTTCGGAACGAGTAAGACAATCCCGACCAGTGCAACGATCCCAATGATCGTGATTGCCCAGAAAGTAGAGCGCCAGCCGTATGCTTGTCCCAGAAACGTTCCCAACGGTACACCTAATATATTAGCCAGTGTCAGTCCGGTAAACATGATAGCGATGGCACCTGCGCGTTTTTCCTTGGGAACCAGCTCAGCAGCAATGACCGAGCCAACTCCGAAGAACGATCCGTGGGTAAGTGCAGCCAAGATGCGAGCCAGCATCAAAACCGTATAATTCGGTGCGAGAGCGGCAAGCGCATTTCCCGCGATAAATAAAATCATGAGGAATAATAAAAGTGCTTTGCGCGGCATTCGGTGGGTAGCGATCGTGATAAAGGGGGCACCGATGGCAACTCCCAACGCATAGCCCGTAATAAGGAAACCGGCCATGGGAATAGAGACATTCAGACTGGTTGCCACTTCAGAGAGCAGCCCCATAATGATGAATTCGGTCATCCCGATAGCAAATGCCCCAAGTGTAAGCGCGTATAAGGCGAGATTTGATCCTTTGCGATCGGCCTGTACTTGTTCAGAATGAAAGGCCCTATTTTCTGTTACCATGGTATTCAATACCCCTCCTTTTGTATAAAGAAAATAATAAATGAATATGGAAGGAGGCTGATAAACTTCATCTATCAGCCTCAAGTAGTATTAATTGCCTAATTTGCTCAATACTGCTTTTGTGACAGCGAGCGTAGATTGAGGATTTTGTCCGGTAATCAGGTTGCCGTCGACTTCTACATGAGTATTCCAGTTTGGCGCCGCTACAAAAATGGCACCCAGATCACGGATTTTGCTCTCCAAGAGGAATGGTAGGTAAGAGCCCAAGCCTGTCGCTGCTTCTTCTCTGTCAGTGAAAGCATTCACACGCTTGCCTGCGATTAGCGGCTGTCCATTGGATAAAGTCGCGCCAACGAGACCGGCAGGACCATGGCAAACAGCGGCGACGGTTTTTCCAGCTTCGTAAAATTCACGAAGCAATTGCTGGAGCTTTTTGTTTTCTGGCAGATCGAACATCGTGCCATGACCGCCAGGAAGGAAAATCACTTGAAATCCTTCCTCCGTTACATCATCCAGCTTTTTGGTGTTTTCCAGATGCTTGGCAGCGTCCGAGATTTCTTGCGGTGTTTGGTCGCCCACGCTGCTTGGGTCGATCGGGGCAGTTCCTCCCTTTGGGCTTGCTACTGTGATTTCATAGCCGTATTCTTGGAAGGCCAGATATGCCTCCGCGAACTCCGATAGCCAGATTCCTGTCTTCTTGCCTTCCTGCATATCTGTATGACTGGTGACAACCATTAAGATTTGTTTTCCCATATATATTGCCTCCTATTCTTTTGAACTTTGGTTACAGGTGTTATTCTACGCCCGTAGTATCGATAAAACAAATTATGTTTTATGTGTATATGTATAAATAAATTTATATCGTGGATGCGGAATAAAAGAAGTGGTGTTTGGAGACAAGGCGAAACTAGCTGTCAGGAGCTTTGGATACCAACTAACTGAAGTTTCAGCAGCTACAGCTGACGCATTGTATCGGGAAACGAAGGATGGATCTAGTATCACAGTGGCAGAATGAAGGAGGGGAAATCGTCAACATGGAATCAGGTGCTTTTTATGCCGCATCCGAGGTTTGTGGTGTGTAATAAACCACCGCGACGTTTGGTGTTTTTTTGTTGTCAATCGGAATTTTGACAAGAACATTATCTCTTTCCTGACGAGTCTCTTTGAAGTGAAAATGACGTTATACTAATTTTAAAATATTGGGTTGTGATTATTGTGCTTAGTCAAAAATAGGAATTAAGAGTTGTTATTGGTTCGGGACAATACAATAATAATCCTGAGTGGATACAAACTCAGGAGTCGGAATTAAATTTGATAAGGCGAAACGATTGGGTAAATCGATTTTTACCAAATATGATTTCTGCAAGATTGGCAGAGCATGTATGGGAACACTTAAATTATGAAGAGGGAATTGAAGCCGCAATGATTTGGTTTGAATTTCTTAAAGCCCAGCGGTTATGTGCGATGTGCAGTTCCTGACGGTTTTTTTCCAGATGAAAATTATCAAAATGGAGTGCAAGAAGGTGGACCTGGCCCCGCAGACCATCCAGCAGCTAGCCATAAAATTGTACATAACTATAAGACTTTATCTTCAAAGTTTGAATCAGCTGGATTTGAAGTTAATTTATTGGAATATTGTGATGAATATGTGGTGTTTCATTATCAAGAATGGGATGGAAAAAGGTTATATATACCATTCCAAACGGTTTGACCACAGAGATAAGGATGTTAGTCTAGGTTTTGTTTCTCTTATCATTGATGCTAGAAAGCCACAAAGCCACAAAGCCATTAAAAGAAAACTCGTGCTTTATGTGATGCATTGAAAATTATTCTTCTAAATAAACAAGAAATATTCTTGGACCCTTCATTTCTGGGAATCAATATTGGCCCATCAGAAGTAGAAAAATTATGGAGAGATAATCAAGCAGATGATTATGTAGTTACTCCAACTCGAATTAATCTTGAAACTTAACAGTCTAGAATTAGCTTTTAATTGCAATGATTAGTTAACCTAATGCAGAACGCTAGTTCAATACAGCAGATTAAAACCTCTCATTAGAAGAAAACCTAGATTTAATAGGACTAATGGGAGATTTTATTATGAATATAAGTCAATTGTGGAAACAATTCGATGCTGCCTCGAATAAACAGGGAAAGCGAATAAGACTGTATAAGAGAGGAACAAGCCTGTGGGAGCAAACTCAAAAGGAAAACGGAAATTAGAGTACAGCGGCAAAGATATTATTGGAATGTCCAAGAAGATGACGAAGATTATGGAAGAATTAATCTTAGTATTGTTTCAGAAGATAAGAAATTAATTGTTTCATATCATGTAGCGCAGTCAGACCATTATAAGACACCACATATATTCCTATTCGAATCGACTATCCAGGTCGTATTGAGGTTCAGGGAGAGGGAATCATTCATCTAAGCCAGTTGGAAGCATACAATTTATTTTCTTCGGAATGTTACACACTATAGAAGCACACATAAACCCTTCAAGAATGAGGGGATTTGGTCTGTTTTGTTGCTTTACAATACTTCAACATCGAGTGTGTACAACCGTAAGCGTAAAACCCTACACACCATCAAGAACTCAAATTTACGTGAAAGAATGTGAGCAGCCTAATCCAATCGGAGGTTGCCCTATGACCACTAAAGAACAGCGTCGCCAAGAATGGACAGCCCGTATCGCGGACTACAAAGCAAGTGGGCTTACAATGTCAGCGTGATGCGATGCACATCATGTTACAAAAGAGCAGTTGAAGTATTGGCTCCGCCAACTTGAAGGAGTTCTTTCCGAGGTCGTAACTGCCCCCACACACTGGGTGCCGCTAACAGTTGCTGATCCCATTCAATTTACCAACCATGCTTCCCTTGTCGTTTACATCGGTTCAGCCCATATTGAGATCCGCCCTGGCTTTGACCCAAGGCTGCTAAGAGAATTCGTACAAGCTCTGGAAGCACCATGCTAACATTATCCGGTGTCCAGCCCGTCTATCTTGCGTCTGGATCAACAGATCTGCGCAAGTCCATCGACGGATTAGCCGCCATCGTTGTCTCGCAGGTCGTTACTAATTTTGCAATAACATTTCCCGCATTTTTGGGTGTACTCCAACCTTTGATGAGTGGAGAAAGTGGAGCCATCAGATGGAGCATGACAAATTCTGTGAGCATATTAGCTGATGTCTTTCAAAGCAGCAAAGTCATTTTTTCCGGGGAACGATCCGGGATAACTTGCTAAAGGATGGTGAGGACCATTCTGACGGCGACCTGTTGGATATCCTCGCTAAAGTGTAATTGCCGACCACTTCATTAACGGACCCCGTGTACGAAAAGGGAGAAAATTTATCGGATGGCGAAAAACAGCGCTTAGCCCTGGCGCGGGCCATGCTTCGCAATGGAAAGCTATGGCTGTTGGATGAACCGACATCTTCGCTGGACTATGTGACAGAGCAACGTGTTTTGACAAACCTATACGAACAAGCATCCGAAGATACGCTTCTGCTAATCTGTCACCGGCTTAATGGCTTGGAAGGAATGGACAGAATTGTGGTCGTGGAGCAAGGAAGAGTGATCGAATCGGGATCGTATTCAGAGTTGATGGAGAAAAAAGCTATTTTTATAAGATGAAACAAGTTGAGTTACAATTAATCGGCGAAACGGGGGACTAAGCTTTTAATTTCTGATTTTTTATTGAATACGGAACACGTAATAACACTCGATCCGGTATATATGCCAATAATGTCAATAATTTATTACGGCGACCAATTAAATATGTCTTAAAAAGATCTATAATATGTCATTGACACTGAATGGTCATATTATTCAAGGAAAATAACCAATTCGGGCCATTCGACTAAACATATAAAACGCGATAATAGCAACAGGCATAGGTTTAAGGTTCCGTAAAGGGGTTGTGGAGCGGTGAGCCAAATCAACAGAGTGTTGCTTGCAGAACCATCGCAGAGCATAGAGAGCGGAAACCTGCTGGAGCTGGATCAGCTATTCGAGGTCGTAGCGGAAACTGACTGCGGAAGGGATGCGATATCACTCGCCGATTCATTAAAGCCGGAGGTTGCGCTTGTTGCGGTTGATTTACACGATATGAAGGGTACACAGACCATTCAAAAAATGAAAAAGATGAATCCCCAAATGTTAGTCGTATTGCAAGCGGAAAGCGCAGACGTTGAGTATTTTTTTGAAGCTCTGAAAAGCGGGGCGCAAGGTTACTTGCTCAAGTCGCTGCATCCAGCTTCCTTTCACGAGTATCTGAGATCGCTCGTGATCGAGGATGCGACTCTGCCGAGAGAGCTTGGATATCAAATTTTAAAGCAATTTGTTACCGAGAATATCCCATATGGCGTACAGCCCCTTCTTAGTGTAATGGAAACGGCAGTATTAAGAAATCTGTGTAGAGGATTCAACATCGAAGAAATCGCTGATCGGTTAGTAATACCGGAAATACAGTGAAGCTCATACTGAATGGCATTCTTTTTAAGTTGAAATTAAAGAGTCGTGCTGAGCTAGTCACTTATGCGTCTGACAAAGGAATTTTTATGTCTAAGGTAAGCTCGAAAAAAAGAAATAACTTTCGTCCGTATTGATTGATCGAAAATACCGTATTGGATACTGCCTGCAGAAGGAGCGTTTGGATCAAATGAACTCAAATGATCAACCAGCCAATAATAAAAGCTATGCGATTCCTATAATTGTAACGTCCTTGATTGTAAATTTTGTTATACTTCTTTTGTTTTTTTCACCGATAGGATACAAAGGAAGTATCAAATTTGATTTAGTCATCTTCCCGAGAATAAATGGAGTTTTAAATAGCTTTACGTTTATATTTTTGATATCGAGCTTAATTGCAATTTTAAGAAAAAACATCGAGGTGCACAAAGGTTTCATTCTTGCTTCCTTTACCTCGACATTATTATTTCTGGTTTCTTATTTAACATTTCACTACATGTCCTCAGAAATAGCGACATTTGGCGGCCAAGGCATTATCAGAACCTTTTATTTTTTTATTTTAATTTCGCACAGCATCCTTGCCGCAATAATCATACCGCTAGCCCTATTCACACTTGTTTGGGGATGGACGAATCAAATTCAAAAGCATCGGCGCATTGCTCGATGGACAATGCCTATTTGGCTATATGTCAGTTTTACTGGAGTAGTAGTGTTTTTAATGATGGAACCATATTACTGAATAAACTCGCTCATTGAGGGGAATACTAATTAGAACAATTCTGATATAAACCGGCAAAGCCCACGAGAAATCGGTGGCCACTGAAGAACTTAAGGTTTTTCGGTGAATCCTGGCAGTAGGCAAAAAAATGCGACACCCGATCTGGATTTTCCAGAGGGTGTCGCATTTTTCATGGGTTCTTTCGCTGTTTTCTTAGTCTGCCATCTTCATGATTCGGTTTAAATTCACTGCGAATATCGCCATTGCCCCTTGTATTTACATGCCTAACAGACCCGAGGAATCGGCTACGTCGTACCCGTGCCGATTCTTGAGTTCGCTGTTTTTGGCCTCAATTTTATAGCGTTCTTTTGCTTTTTCTTTGAAGTACTCTATTTCCTGGAAAGCCATTTGCTCCGCGTGCTCGCCAGATTATCCGCTGGACATTGAAATTCTGAAGAACGTGGCCAAGTAACTCATGGAGATAGCAAGTTTGTAGGTGCAGGAAAAAGGAGCTGTCGGAGCAGCTCCTTTTTCTTTGGTCCAGTTGAATTTCAATTCTTCCCTGCATCGTACAAGTCTAGCGACTTACTTTACTATTGGCACATCGGTCACGGAAATGATGTTGGCATCGATTAAAGGAGTGACGTCAAGGATACGACCCTTGGAATCTGTTTCTACGATTTTCATTACATAGCTTTTCCCGTTAATTTCAAAATAGGCGTTATCTCCTGAACCGCCGCTGCTGCTTTTTATACCCTTCTTACTAAGCACATCCAACAAGTCGAATAAGTACACACGAGTCACTGTATTCGATACTTTCTTATCGCTAGTGGCTTTCTTTTCAGGTTCCTTTTCTGTCTTCTGCGCAGGGTCATTTACCTTAGCGGGCTGCGGATTAGCACTTTTCACATCAGCCAGGGTAATGATGTTGGCCTCGATGAGAGGAGTGATGTCGAGAATACGACCGGTGGAATCATTTCCGACTACATTCAAAACATAGTTTTTCCCATCAATTTCGAAATTGGCTATATCTCCAGAGCCGCCACCTTTATTTTTTTTGATGCCTTTCTTAGCGAAAGCATCCAGTAGTTCACTCAAATATACCTGATTCATTGGATTTACAGCATTATTGCTTTTCTTTTCAGGCTCTGCGGCCTTCTGCCCCTCAGGAACGGCAGGAGGCTCCGTCTTCACAACAGGAGGCGCAGGTGGGGTACTAGCCGCACTGGCATTGTTAGTGAGTTCAATGGTTCGGGTGTCCTCTTTATATAAGAGTTCATATCCTGTCAGCTTGGCCACTTCTCTTACTGGCAGATAGGCGGTACCCTCGTACACAAGCGGAGTTGTTTCCAGTGGCTTCTCAGCTCCATTCACTTTGAAAGTAAATTTGGCGCATACCGCTTGGACGTCCTTGCCAATATCCTCCGATGATGCGAAAGCTGTTGCTGCCGATCCGATCAGCATTCCTGCAGTCAGACCGATGATTAACTTTTTCATTGCATAACAACTCCTATTCTATGTATCTAGTTCATTAATAAAGACGAGGTGATTTGGAAAAAGTTACATAAATATTAAAACATTTTACAACTCCAAGAGACCCTTTATTAGCGTTCTAATAAAGGGTCTCTTGGAGTTATTTTAAATCCAGCACCTTTTGACTGTTAAATCTATGAGAGGGTTACATCCAAGCCTAGAGCGCTCAGCCGGTCCCAATAGTCCGGACATGTTTTGGAAACGCAGCCGGGATCGGCTATCCGAATGCCGTCCGCTTTGACGGCAATCAGCGAGAGCGCCATGGCTACGCGATGATCGTCGTAGGTATCAAGCAGAGCGGGTGTGGGCTCGCCCGGATACACTGTCAGACCGTCAGGATGCTCCTCCACCCGAATTCCGAGCTTGCCAAGCTCAGTGCAGATGGCAGCTATCCGGTCGCATTCGTGATGGCGGATATGAGCGGCGTCTGTTAGCGTGATGGGGCCGTCTGCGAACGGGGCCATGGCAGCGATGGTTAAGGTTTGGTCAGACCAGCGCTTCATGCTGATGGAGAATCCGCCCTTCAGTTGAGGAGCTCCGGTAACTTCGATGAAATCCGCTCCACGGATGACGGTACAGCCCATTTGTTCAAGGACGTTAAGAATCTCAATATCGGGCTGACGGGTCTGTTCGTTGATGCCGTGGATTCGTATACAACCGTTGGTTTGGGCGGCTATGGACCAGAAGTAGCCGCAGGTGGAGACATCAGGCTCAAGGGCCAAGGATTGAGCCTTGTACTTGCCGGACTTCACGGAGATCGCTTGACCGTCTGGCGTCGGTTCTCAACATGTCTGGCACAAATCGCGGTTACATCTTCACAAAATATAGGTTTTTGTACATATGTCTCTGTTGGGCGTTGAGCTAACGGGCAGGAAATCTTACTTTTCGGAGAAGAAACTGACGAAAACAGCATTTGGTATACAGGTAATATTAAGCTGAACCCACATTATTCGATACAATTTACAACAGAAGACATAGAGCAGTTGCGATCTGAATTAATTGGCAGCGGCGTCACAGTGGGAGAGATTACGATCGGCGGTGGAGGAGATAAGGTTTTGATGTTTTTTGATCCGAACGGAAATCGTTTCTGGGCAATCGAAGAGCCTAAATGAATCCATTTGTATTAAACTATCGGGACACGATAGTTCAACGAACTCTAGCTACCTTATTACGAAAACCGGATTCCTTTGTGAAGTAAAGGGTCCGGTTTTTCATTCAATGAATTGCTTAACGTACGATTTTTTCCGTTTCGTGAGGTGACCCCTATTAGAAGAATGCTGGAAATGGAGAAACAGGATTTTCCATCCCCTTATGTCGAAGAAGAGTATAAGTAGAACTACTTCACTGAAAGGAGCCATTAGCGGCATGATTATGATCCCCGATACTTTTATTGTAAGAATGAACGAACTTCACGGTAAGCAAGGCGCAGCATGGGCGGAGGCGCTGCCTGGATTGATTAACGACTGTGCAAGACGCTTTGACTTTAGCCCGGAAGCTCCATTTTCTAATTTATCATATAACTTCTTGCTCCGGGCAAAGCGCAGTGACGGGAAGCCAGTCGTCCTTAAATCCTCATTCATGAAAGGCAAGCTTTCTAGGGAAATTAGTGTGCTTCGTGCCTATGAGGGTCGGGGGCGATTAATGTGCTAGATGAAGACGAGGATTGGGGCGTTGCCCTTCTGGAGAGTGTCGAACCTGGTACGCCGTTGTCGACAATTGAGGATGATGCACGTGCGACGGATATCTTCTGCGAAGTATTTCGCCGCCTTCATCTTCCTGCGCCAACCAGTAGTCTGTTCCCGTCTATAAGGCAGCACTTCGCTGCAATTGAGCGATACCGCGAACGATAGCGCAATAGCTAGGGAGCAGATTGCCACGCGGCGGCTGCTCCCTGTTTTTATTAAAGTAACGGGTGCAAATGTATCTAAAAAGCGACGTACAGACGATAAGCCAGGGAACGGGAGATAGTTGAGTTGAATAACTAAATACCCTTTTGGTAAAATTTACATACCAATATTTTTACTAATAGCAAATTCTAATTATTTTTGAAATGCGAGTCTGGTTAGGACTGATACTATACAAAATGGGCAGTTATTTATCATTTTATTACGTCATAAGGAGTGAAACACATGTCAAAGCCGTATTTAATAGTTGTCACTGGTAGGCCAGGTTCAGGGAAAACAACATTTTCTAAGGAGCTTGGTAATGAGATTTTTATGCCAGTAATCAGCCGGGATCAGATTAAGGAAGGGTATGTGCATACTTTCGGCAAAAGACATAACGAGCTTCCGGAGGAAGCCAATAAAACGGCCACGGAAATCTTCTTTGATACGCTCATGGGGCTGATAACAAACAACGTGTCGGTGATTGCTGAAGCAGCGTTCCAGCACAGGATATGGTCGACCATGCTTGAACAGTTCATGGAAAAGGCGCGGATCTATCTGTTGATTTGCAAGGTTGACGAAAAGATCGCGCTCGACAGGTTTGTCCGGCGGGGACTGGATAATCCGCTTCGGGAGTATTTCCATGGCGATAAGGGAGTCGACATGGCCAGAAAAGGAATTGAACTGAGCGTGAGCCCTTATGAGGAACCCCGGATCGACGTCCCTATATTCAATATTGACACTTCAGGGGAGTACAACCCCTCCATTAAGGAACTAAGCAGGAAAATTTTCGATGAATAGAATTGGCGATCTAGAACAACGAGAAGCGTCAAAAGACCGAAGTCTGAATAGCTTTTCCAACGACAATAAGAGATTTACGTTAACGGCGAACGTTAGTTCAACAAATAATAGGAGCATTCTGCCAGCGGCAGCAGCTCCTTTTTCATTAACCCAACGGACAGGATATTTTAGTTATAATAATTCAGTCCGAAAAGCTGTATGGTACTATTTGTATAACGTCAGGAACATTGGGGGAATTGTGTATGAATACCAACATTGAATTAGACAAATGAATAGTGTGGATGTTGATGCGATTTTCCAAGCACTTGAAGACCACAAGATTGGGAAACCAATGGACTATATAAAAAGATGCTGGGAAGAGAATATGTCTGGTGAACGGATTACTCTTATTGCTTTACACGATCAGCGGTTTGCTGGATGGTTACATCTTTTAGCTAAATCAAAATATCCGCATTTCATAGAAAAAGGGATTCCAGAAATCAATAACTTTGATGTGGTTCCCTCCCTACGTCGACAAGGCATCGGAAATGCATTAATGGGTGCTATTGAACAAATCGCATTCGACAGATACGGCATTGTTGGTATTGGAGTAGGACTCTATTATGATTACGGAAATGCACAACGACTGTACGCTAAGAGGGGATACATCCCTGATGGAAGAGGAATATTTTACGAAGGCAAGCAGGTGGAAGCAGGCAGTTTCGTGCGAGTTGGGCATGACCTAGCTTTGTTTTTGACAAAAGAGAGAGGGAGAGGTCTTTAAGAACATTCCGCTAACGAGTATGCTAGTTTAATAAAGTCAGTCTAAAACCTTCCATAAGAAGCAAACTAGATTTAGTAGCTATTATGGGAGGTTTTATTTATGATTTTAAGCGAGTTATGGCGACTGTATGAAGCTGATAAACGTATCCAGGGGTTTAGTCCCAGTACATTGAAAGCCTACGCCCTTCAGTTCAAGATGCTTGTAAGAGAGCTAGGAGACCTGGATACGCCCAGCTGCGCGGGGAACGCCGGCGAGAACTCTACCGTCGTTACTTTTAGGTTGTAGCAGCGATTGTTGTCTTAATGATGTCACCGCTCAACTAAAGGGCAGTAATGTCGCAGAAGGAATTGGTTAATCAAGGAAGAAATACTTACTAGGTTACTTAGGTAACATTTAGATGGGGGGGTTCAAGCAATGAGAATCACATTTTTATCAAAGTACGAATATTCCCTACAAGATGTAAACATAAAAAATTTGGTTAATCAGAAATATTGTGTTTTTGACCTGGAAGGGACTGGGATTAACTTTGGAACAGAACATATTACCCAGATTGGTGCAGTCATATTGCAAAATGGTGAGATAAAGGAGAAGTTTAGTTCTTTAGTTAAATCACCTAAGCGTATATCGCCAGAGATTGAAAAATTAACTGGAATATCAAATGAAGATATTAAGAATGCTCCAGCATTTCCTGAAGTATACAAGCAGTTTCTCCACTTCTGTGAAGGAACCGTCTTAGTTACACAAGCTGGCTATGAGTACGATGTTCCTATGCTAGAAAATCACTGCCAACAATACGGGACGACATTGTTCAGCAATCCAGTAATTGATACTAAGGGTTTATTTGCGAACATTCATCAGGAATATAAAGATGTGATTTCAACTAACTTTCTCATAAATTATTATCAGGTTGAACAAAAGGATGTCCCCCGTCACAATGCCTTAGGAGATTGTATTTTGATCAGCAGAATATTCAAATGCATTTTGGAGGAGTACGAAAAGAAAAACATTCAAGACTTTTTTGTTTCGGAAGGTTTGGCAATAAAAAGATTTGTGATACCCGGTATATATTTAGACCATGACTAAACTAACGGGCAGATTACTATAATACCAAGAGCGTGATATAATTTGAAAAAGTTGTAAGATACGCACCTTAATAGGTGTAATTAATGAGGTGAATAGTATGGGGACCTGCGGTACTGGAATATCAAGCAATGATACATATTGTGAGGTATATGAAGAGTTTTTCTCCATGTATAACGAAGGTAAAGAAGTCGATGAGATTACCGTTTCCCTTAGAGAAAGGTTTAAAGAAACTATTCAATTTGCTGAGGATCACACAAATTTTTGGTTTGCCCTTGCAAAGGCTCAATGGGAATGCAAAGCACTGAGACCTGAAATTTTTGAAAAAGTAAAAAGTATAATAGATGGTGAAGAAGATATTAGAATCTGGAGAGAGCTCGAGGCAGACGAAAGAGATATTAGAGCTAGAAATAAAGTTCTTAACAAATTTTTAAATACAATTTCTACGGAAAAAGAAAGTCCAAAAAAACGAAAAAAAATTAGATATAAGCCAGCAATTTTTCTTAAGGGGGATTGTATAGCTTTTCATTTACATAGTGGGAACTATGGCGGGGCTCTAGTTTTAGAAACGTTTGAGTCTAAAGAGGCAGGGTATAATTTGATAGTTAAGACCAGGATAAATCAAGAAACCAAGCCTACTATAAATGATTTTCAGTCAACTGAAGTTCTATTTCATCAAATCACGCAATTTGGTATTACGAATGAGCAAGAAGACGCTCAGTGGTTTTTTCCAGATGGATACAAGAAATTTGCTCATTTGTTTGAGGTAATTGGGAGGATGGAACCATTAAAGCAAATTGACATTAAAAACGGAATGATTATTGCAGGAGGCTGGGACCTGTTAATCAGTCAAACAGAAGAACAATTTGAAAATGAAATAAACGGGGTGTTACCTAAAAAGAGGATTCGGCTAATTGACTATATAAAAGAATCCCACTATAAATGAAAATACGTATTCAGAAAAAACTAAACAAGCTAACTCCAGTTGAGTACCGGCGCCAGCTTGTTTAGTTTTTTCAATGTCTACAAAATTGGGGCTTGACCAGAAGGAAAGAGGGCTTTTAGACTCGTGTCTGTCCATGACAAATTTTCTTCAATGAAATATAAACCCTCCTGTCACTCGTCCATACAGTATGTACATGATCCGCATAACTTGATTTTGAGGTAAAAACCTCAATTCAAATTGGAGGGGGAATTCAACAATGGGTGGATTTGAATTTGAAGAACGCAGACATCATTTTACTAGCATAGGTGTCATTTTGGTACTTTTCATTCTTTTAGTCATTATAAGTCGTAGTTGGCTGTAATAATTTCCCCAATAACCGTGCTCCGTTTAGTTGGAGCATGGTTATTTTTCTTTACTCATCTCTCTGGCCGGACGCTTTGCGCAACCCGTTCGCCAACCAGTTCAGATATTTCTTGTGCTTCTGAGTGTCATTAGACAGTTGTTGGAAGCAGATCTTTTGGCAACTCAAGAGGAACTTAAACCATTGCGAGTAGATATATAATCGGCGTATGAGTCAAGAAATATTCAAACCTAAAAGCTTCGAGAACTGACAGTACAATTTAATCAGTATGCAATGCAAAATGAGCAGTTGAGAGAGGAACTGGAGTTTATTAGACCAATGGTTTCGTTAATCGATCAGGAAAAGGAACTGAAGCGTCTCCAAGGCATTGAGCTATCCTTGCAAGATTTCAGCCTACCAAACGGAACTGACTGAGGATGTTTTTGCATGGCTGGAGTCAACGACAGGATATCGCAGCGAACAGGACTGAATGTAATGCCCCCCATTGTCAAGATTTTGGAAAGGAAATAAGTTAATTCCTCCTCTGCTTGAAATGGGTTGAATTTTAAACTTTTATGAAGCCTTAGCAATCAAACAATCGGTATAGATGCGCTCAGGTTTCGCATAATCAAGGGCTTGATGGGGGCGTTCGTTATTGTAAAATTGGACATAACGATCAATGCCTTCTCGTAGCGCTCGTGGAGTTTCAAACTCATGTAGAAAGATGCATTCGTACTTTAAAGCTCTAAAATATCGCTCTGTGCGACTATTGTCCGTAGCTCGTCCTTTACCGTCCATTGAGATCTGAATGCCCTCTTTCTCCAGCAGTTCCAGATAGGATGCGTTGGTAAAATGAGAGCCCTGATCGCTGTTTAGAACCTGGGGTTTGCAGCGCTTGAAGGCCCTTTTTAGGCAGCTGAAAACAAAGCCCTTCTCCAGCGTATTGGAGAGCTCATAATCGATGACCTTGCGGCTGTACCAATCGATGATGTTGAAGAGGTACATGAAACCCTTGCTCATCCGAATATATGTGATGTCAATCCCCCACACCTGGTTAGGACGATCAATAACGAGACCTCGTAGCAGGTAAGGACGACAGTAGGTAGCATGCAGACGCTTACTCAAGTTTGGCTTCGGATAGATAGCCTCCAGTCCCATCAATCGCATAAGACGCCTCACACGCTTCCGATTTACCCATAAGCCCTGATCCTGAAGCGCCTTCGTCATTCGTCGGTAGCCGATAAAAGGGTGCTTCATATAGATCGCATCGATTCGATGCATGATCTGTACATTTTCTTCAGTCGGGCTTTTGTCCACAAAAGGGCGATACACGCTCGTACGATTTACCGTCAGTAGTTCAGCTTGCCTCATGATACTGATGGTTGGATGATCATGTTCCACCATACCTTGACGCTCTCTTAACGGCTTATTTAAATCCAGATTTTTTTTTGAGCCAATCGATTTCAACCGTAAGTTGACCGACTAGCTTTTCCAGATGTTCCTGTTTGTTCTCGTATTCTTTTTTTAATTTTTCTGCTTCGCTCGGTCCTTTCTCAAACACTGTAGCTGCTTTGCCCAGAAACTCGCTTTTCCAACGACTGATCATCACAGGGCTAATTTCATACTTACCGGCTATTTCGTTCACGGTCTGCTCTTCCCGCAGTACCTCCAGCACAACTTTCGTTTTAAACTCTGGGGTGTATCGATTTCGTTTTTCCATGGTTTTAGTATAACTTATTTTTCGCTCTCCTGTGTCTCAGACTATGGGAGCATTATAGAATATTGAGGAGCTTGGGAAAATAATCCCACTCATTGAGCGGGATTATAATTCAAATTACGCGTGAACAGGTTCAGGCCGCTTGATTTGAAGAGGAGGAGGGATTAGCCAACCCTTTTCCTTGCTCATTTGGAGTAATCGAAGGCCAAATGCTGTTTTAGTAAGATGATATTTAGCAAATAATGCTCCAATATCTTCTCTAATTGATTGACCCATTGCTTGGCTGCAAGCAACCAGTCCAATCGATGTATCTGCTGAAATTATAGCAGCTATCTCAGGATCGGTAAATCTAGCACCGGCAGGGATATCTTCGAATTTTACTGGTGGTCTTTCGGGCATCGTAGGAGCAGGAGCAATACCGTTATCGGTGAGTAATATATCACATTCTTTTATCTCCATCTTTGCTTGATCAATAAGATCGTCAAGTACTTTTTTAAGATCCTTATCTCCACAGTGATTTAAATACGCTTGATAGCAGGAAACAGCGCCTTTTGCTGTCGTTGAGGCCATCCACACAGCGTGAATTTCACCATAATGCATAGGTTCATCTTTAGGATTACCGCTTAAAATACCCATTGTTAAATAATGCTCCTTTTCATTCTTAGATTCTTAAGCAGATTTAATATGCTCAGCATCACAGAAATAATGCATTATACAGATTTTTTATTTTTGTAACGCTCTTTTCGTATTGATTGTTGCTAATAAGGGCATCCTGTAAAATAAATAGATAATTTATATAGGAGCGATATAAAAATGGATTGGCTGCATGTGTACGAAGCGTTTGAGGACTTGCCAAAAAGTGAGAAAATTCGACTGTTTGATGCGATAAAGGATTCCATCTTTCCCGAACCAAAGACGCCAGTCGACGCGTTCACAAAAGAATTACGGGAGTCTCGTTTTAGCAACGGTGTCGCATGCTTACATTGCGGCAGTGTTTGTGTGAAACGAAATGGAAAGTACCGTTCTCGGCAAAGATATCTTTGCAAAGACTGCGGTACGACGTTCAACGATGCCACAGCTACCCCGATTGCAGGTACGCGTTATCCTGACAAGTGGAAAAAATATTTCGAATACATGGTACAAGGATTAACGTTGCCCAAAATCGCCAAGAAATTGGACATCCACATCTCAACCGCATTTTACTGGCGGCATAAAATCCTAAACGCCATCCGCAGCCTAGATGTCCATAAACTTCAAGGTATCGTCGAATCTGATGAAACGTTCTTCTTGGAGTCTCTAAAGGGAAAGAAAAAGATTACGCATCGGAAGCCTAGAAAAAGCGGCGGAAAATCGAAAATGCGAGGTATTAGTCATGAACAGGTCTGTGTCGTCGTTGCCGTTGACCGCACGAATGGCGTTGTCTCCAAAGTGGCGGGCAAGGGTCGCGTAACGGCAAAGGAACTTGATGCCGTACTCGGCAAAACTATCGCACCAAAATCGCAACTTTGCACCGATTCCGCTCGGAACTATAAGCTATTTGCATCAAAGTCGAACATCGAACACCATGCCGTGAATCTGCGAAAAGGCATTTTGATAAGGAAAGGTATCTATCACATTCAAAACGTTAACGCCTACCATTCCAGATTAAAAACCTGGGTTCGCAGGTTCAATGGGGTTGCGACGAAATACTTAGATAACTATCTGTTTTGGTTTCGCTTCCTAGAGCTTCACAAGAAGCTTGATGAGGCAGAAATTCAAAATGTGATGTTGCTCGATTCTTGCAAGAAAGCAAATTGGAGCACAGTATAGACATTCAGAAGTGCATAGTTCTGATTTCTTATTAAGCTTAGGGTGGGGAAAACATGAAAAAGTTTCACGGTAAAAAAAGATATTTCAATAAACTAAGGTCATTGGTCGAAAATTATCAGTTACATGTAGGTGAGGATTCTTGGTACGATTTTTGGCATAGGCATCTTGACTTCGGAGTCTAGGAAACGCCAGTTTAAAAGTTAGAAGGGCACACATTAAAGCACATATGCAACTATATTCGAGATTTTTAAAACAACTTGAACAGCTAAATAAGCCATTTCAAACCTGGGTGTGTATTCATGAGGAGGACGCTGGAGCTGATGCTGTTTACGTTCACACACCAAATCCTAATGCTCAGGATTTCCCTCTAGAATTGGATTATATTAAGTGGAATTGTAAGCTTCCAAATACATTTAGTGACCTCATCGACACATCTCTATTTAACGTCGGCTATTATGAGTCTGAATTAGAACGTACTTATTTTATACAATCAAAACTACTAAAATTTTCGTTGTAATAGCAATAAAAGATTATAATAGACACTTTTAACCATGCTATTAGCAACAATATTTACGAAAAGATCGCTTACCCGTTACGACGAGAGTGGGGAATGTGAGAAATAACGATCCGGATCTAATTAAAGAAGCCTTATAGGGTGCCATGATGGAAAACCAATGTTACTTAAACTAGTGGTTATGATATACTGTTTATACCTCCTGAGAGGGTTGCCCTTGGGCGATTGCCCTTTCGGTGAGGAGGAAGCTCCTGCTTTAATAGCAGGGGCTTTTATTAATGTTCAATGTTCAATTACAAAACCCTCCATCTAGTTGGCGGCTTTCTTACGCTTTTGGGAAGGAAGGTTTTATATCTTGTACAGCTTCAGGAAAGGCATTCAAACCTGCAGCATTATTTATGAATGACTTCCTTGATCTCCAACAGAATAAAACAATTGAAGAATATTGATGAACATAATTAGCTTTAAAGAGTTTGCCTTCGTTCCATAATTTAGATCGTGTCGAGTGACATTAATATAGTCCAATTAAGATCCGCGGATATGATATTATCCCCTTCAAGTAGACACTCAAAAAAAACCTTCATGTTATCATGGAGGTTTGAGTGCCACTTGGAGGGGATAATACCAACATTACTTTTTACTTGCTAATAAAGACCTCAATAGATAAATATTCCTTGTAAAAACAAAAGGATATTAATTAATTGAAGTCTAAACAACCCCAATAGCTTGCCGGTGGGGTTGTTTAGACTTCAAAATTCATGAGAGTCATTGAACGAGGAGGTTCAACACAATATTATATGATTTGCTTTTTATTTGATGTCAATAATAAAAATATGATAATTAGGTAGGAGCCTATTAGAGCATACTTACTTCAATCCCATTTATACCCTATGTATATTCGTCCAATCACATCAACCATGAACGACATATCTTGATTTAGGGATAAAGCACACTCCCTTGAGTCAAAAATTCATTTACTGAAAGGAGAACTTACAATGGGCGATCTAGGCGGTTTAGGCGGTGGATTTAGTTGTGGAGGTGCCTTTACTAGTGTTGGTGTCATCTTGGTACTTTTCATACTTTTAGTCATTATAGGCCGTAGTTGGCTTTAATATTTTTTCCCAACAACCAAGCTCCGACTAAACGGAGCTTGGTTGCTTCTCTTTACTCTTCTTTTTAACCAGACGCTTTGCGCAGCTCGTTAGCCAACCAGTTTAGATATTTCTTTTGCTTGAGATAACAAGTCTCCATTAAAGCATATGAACTAAGCGGTTATGTTAAGGATGATGAAGTAATGCTAAAGAAAAAGCTTTAATAACATCCACTTACACTATTCATTATTCAGCTAAAGGAGAATGATAGCGGAGGAGCTAGCCAAGCGGCGGCTCCTTCTTTATTTGTTGGAGTAACTGGCAGAATACATCAATGAGGTACTTTCTATAAATGGATATAAATGTTACTATTTTTACGAACAAACATTCTGATAGTAAAGGATGATACTATGACCTCTTTCTTCGAAATGGAGAAATATACAGAGAATGTTAAAGAGCGTATCTCTGCTTCGGCAGCTGCAATATGCGTTACAAAGACGCAACGGCAGCCGGTTTATTGAACTAGAGGGGAGATTCGCTCGGGCGGGAAGGGAAGGCTGTCGGACGACACAAACATTGTCCTTTTCTTAGTCATATATATTGCGGCTTTTTTAATAATGGGACAATGTTCTTGTCGTGAGCCAACGACACAAATATTGTCTCATTTTCAACGTGCGACACAAACATTGTCCGTTTTTCGATATAAAGCAGGAGGCACTCGTAAATGACGAAGTAGAAGTGTCATACAGATCATACAAGCATTTTAACGAAGATGATATGCAACCCCGATCTAGAAAGATCTGAAAGAGTGATGGATATGAAATCGTTAAAGTAAGTTTACGAGATGTTAATGCCATCCCGCTAACGGGCACGATAGTTGAATACTTTACATTGTTGAGCAGACTACCGCAGTCTGCTCATTTTATTAAGCTCCCTCAATATGATGTAGTTTTCACACTCTAGCTCATGAATTCGCAGGATTTCACCTTTAGTTATTTGAGAGATAAGAGAAACAGAGCATGCGGGAACTAGTTGTACCCTATAAGGGCATGCGGGAACAGAAGGGATGTAAACTCGCCCAGATTATTCCATATTATGCACGTCTCCATGCTGCCCTTAGAGATTCTCGCTCCCATGTCTCAACGGGTCTAAGCCCTTTCATTCCTTCGTCACATCTAACTAAGGGGTGGAGGTCGGTATTTCTAACGGAATGGGTCCGAGCCCTTTTGCGTAACGTCTCCCGATACTCCGTGCTTCTTATCCATCCTGCGAATACATCAACTGGTGAAGAAACAGTTCTTAAGCTACTGGAAGAAATACTTTTGTAGAGTTGTATACTTCATTGCTCTTAGCCAGCCCGACTAGCATTCTTGCCACTTTACCGCATAGTTTCATAATGGATTTCATTTTTTTTAACTTTTTCACTTGGACATTGTAATGGTGCAGGGCTCTGACATCCGGATTGGTCATGACCATGCACATCGTCATAAGATAAAGGAAGCGTCGCAAACGTGGGCGTCCGCGCTTGCTGAGCACCATTTTTCCACGCCATTTCCCAGAGCTGGCTTCAGCCAAGTTAAGTCCTGCATGACGTAGCAGGGCATTCCCATGTGTATACCCACTTAGATCACCTGCTTCCCCCAACACACCTGCTAAACTGGTTGCATTTAAGCCTAGAATCGCAAGCATTTTCTGGGCATAAGGGATGCGTTCAAGAACAAGCTTAAGTTCATGTTCAATAAGCTCAAGTTGGCGCGTCGCTAAATCGTATTCTTCAAGAAGCTGACCCAAATGCAGCTTGTAGGCATGTAGAGCTTTTGTAGCACCGACGCTGCGTTTTGCCAGTGCAATGAGCTGCTCAGCCCGCCATAAACCGGCATGACGCTTTACATACTGCTTCCAACCGGCAATGACTTGCTCTGTTGTTAGACGGCTAATGTCCTTCGGAAGAGGAAATAGCCTTAATGTAGCAATGGCACTTGTACAGGTAAGGATTTTAAAGACCTGCCGAAGTTCGGGAAACACAATATCTACCCAGCGATGTATCTGGTTCACTGCGCTGTTAAGCCGTTTAATAACCGTATCCCGATTGGCCATCAGGATCCGCAGTTCTTCGTATGTCTCTGGGTTGAAACGTACGGGAGAATAGTAGCCGTTTTTGATCATGTCTGCGATGACAAGAGCATCTTTACGGTCGCTTTTTGACGGGGTGTTGTCGCGATTTTCTTTATTCTTTTTGACAAGATGGGGGTTTACGAGAACAGCCTCAATGCCTTTGTTTGTAAGCCAGCGCGCAAGGCACAGCCAGTAATGGCCAGTGGGCTCCATGCCGACGATAACTTTGCTCAACTTGTAAGACTTAAGCAGATCTTGAATCCAACGACTGAACAGCCGAAAACCTTCGTCATGGTTACCAAACTCCAATGGAGTTCCAAGAGCAATGCCCCGGAAACTGACTGCACGAGCGACGTGACTTTCCTGAGCAATATCTACGCCGATGACCAAATGTGAAGAGGTAATGTTTTCAATGAGTTGATTTTGCTTGTCCTGAGCCTTAAACTTCATAGTAGAGCGACCTCCTGATGGGCTATTTGAGGCTATGACCTCGTGTGCAACCCCATCGTACCGAGGCGCTCGTTTTTGTTCAAACGCCAAATTATTCATTTTACAGGAATTCTAACGGGCAGTAGAGCGTGACGAGATTCTTTAACATGTCGATTTCTTCTGAATCGGAAATTGTAGAAGGATTTATAAAAATTAACTATAATAATACTCTCTAATGACTGATAAGTAGAAATCTTGTAAAATGATTAGTCTACTGTAAATTCATTTAGAGAGAAGGACTGACAATATTGATGGACTATGGTGCAGATTTATTTAAAGGTACTGCCTGGTATTACTCTAGATACAGACCTCTTTATCCTTCGTCACTATTGCGTTTCTTAGTAAACAAGTTTTCACTTAACGGTGAAGGTCGTTTGCTTGATTTAGGATGTGGAACAGGTCAATTAACTTTAAAATTTTATGATTGGTTCCAAGAAATTATAGGTGTAGATACTGAACCGGAGATGCTAATTGAAGCACTCCATTTGTCCAATGTTAACAGAGTTGATAACGCTTGCTGGTTACAAGGAAGGGCAGAAGAGCGTTCGAGTGATTGGGGGTCTTTTCGACTCATGTTAATAGCAAAAGCATTTCATTGGATGGATAGAGAATCGATTTTAGAAATCCTATATAACAGTTCTGATGATAATGGCGGTATTGCTATTATTGATTATGATATTGATAAGTGTGAACCATTACATTGGAAGCTTAGGGTAGCTGAAATAGTAAAAGTTTGGCTAGGTGATGAAAGAAGAGCTGGTAATAGTACTTACACGCCTCCCAAAGAAAGATTCGAGGACACCATTACAAAATCTAGATTTAGGGATGTTGAAAGACACGTTTTACCGAGTTATTCCTACAATTGGACCATAGACACTATTCTCGGAAATTTGTATTCCACTTCATATGCCTCCAAACGTTTTTTTGGTGAGAATCTGGAGAAATTTGAAAATGAATTGAAATCCGCTTTAATAGATATTGATTCAACTGGTATATTTACCGAAGAACTATCCGTATCAGTCATTACGGCTTATAAATAACTAAGAGTAATTCGGTCATTAAACTATCGGGCACGTTAGTGGAATAAAAAGATATGAAGGCATCTGATCGATTCGATCTGAGGTCTTTTTTTAACTAACTGGCAGAATAGTGAAATTAAGTTGGTCTGCTCGTAGACATGTATTACTCAATGAGTTAAATTGAAATTACCAAATATGGAAGAGAGTGATTGCGATGAATACAAATACTAAAGTTGAAAAAGCATTAAATTTCGAGGTGCGGAAGGGCTAATAGAGAATTCTTATTAATAACCTTCCGTGAGTGTAAAAAACATTTAAAGCATGGAGGGAACAACAAACATGTTGTTTAATAATGTTGAATCATATGAAGGTATTCTAGCGGAAACTTACGATATGCGAACGGGTAGCGCGTCCGATGACAGTGAGTTCTTCAAAAAAATGATTTTAGAAGTTCCAGGAGCTGCATTGGAGCTTGGATGTGGTACTGGAAGATTATTGTTGCCCTATTTGGACGCAGGTCTTGATGTTGACGGGGGTGATTGTTCTAAAGACATGTTAGATATATGCAAAGCTAAGGCTGAGAAAAATGGACAGGTTCCAGTTTTGTATGATCAATACATGCAACACCTAGATATACCTAAAAAGTATATGACTATTTATATACCAGCTGCTTCGTTTATTCTCTTATCAGAAAGAGAAGACGCAATGAATGCATTAAAGAGTATATACGAGCATCTTGAACAAGGTGGACAGACATTAATCCCTTTATTTGTACCAAAAGATCTGTTCATAAATAAAGGCGCTGATTGGGCACCAGGTTTTAAGGGTATAAGAAGCGACGGATCGGATATAGTCGTAAGTTCAAAATCAACTTTTAATTTTCTTGAACAGATACAAGTTAAGATAGAGCGATATGAAATTTTTAAAGATGGTCTTTTAATTGATACTCAGTATAGTACAACTAAAATGCGATGGTTTTTTAAGTATGAGTTCATCATGATGCTTGAGAAGGTCGGTTTCAAAGATATTTCTGTTTATGGCGGATATTCTTTACAAGAAGTAAATGAAGATCAAAATTTTATGATTATTAGAGCGAGGAAGTAAGTGTGTGTAATGCAACACAACAAAGGCTGCCTAATGGCAGCCTTGCACCCGTTGTTAAACTAACGGGTACGAGAGTTGAATAACAATAAGATGAGGCTGCCCGGGAACCCGGCAGCCTCATTACGCTAAGGGCAGAATAGTGTAGGAAATTAATCAAAGCAAATGACCCTAAATGGTTTATTAACGATTGGCCGCTTATAAGCCGCCATCCAGTTGGATCCATAGATCCCCGTTCCAGCTGTGAATACGATACCAACGGTGTCCCTCAGAATCATCCCACTGCTCGAAAGCCTCCACCTTCTGCGGGCTGAGCAGACCGAAAATTGGGCGCGATGTCGTGGGGAACAAGTGCAGCTCGGTCGGTTTCGTGAGTTCGAGGGTCTCGGTAATCTTCTTCGAACCTAGAGGCTGGGCATAGGTCGGATGGATCCAGAACGTATCGCCATTCTCCCCACGCACGTGGTATTCACCATTCTCCGTCCTTTCTAAAGCGAACACTTTCTGCGGGAGAATGAATCTCGCATCCGATGGCCGCTGGAGCCGGTAAGCCGTATCGTATTCCTCCATAAAGAGCGTTTCCGTCGGCAGCACCATCTCCTGATTCAGAACCTCTACATTGACCAGCATATAAGGATTGGAGACAAGCCATTGATCGCCGACCCAGGATTCAATCCGGTAGCTGTTGGTCAAATAGGAGTAGGAAGAAGCAAAAATCGCATTCGCATGAACCACTTGAGGGGTAAGCACGACGTCTGTTTTGGAAGACTGAACCGGTTGGCTGTACAACTGCGCCGGCCCCAATAGAAGAATATAGGAATCGATAGGCTGGATGACACCCATCTTCTCCTTCTTCAAGTGCATCCACAGCTCCCCAAGCCAAGTCGTCTTGATTCGAATCCAGACTTTCTCAACAGACTCTTTGGTATACCATTCGTTCTCCGCTTCGATAGTCTCCACATCCTGGGGGCTGAGTACCGCCCAGGGCTCCACGGATTCATCCTGCTCGGGATAAAGCTGCGTATCCTCCAGAAGCGAAATAACGGGTGGGATGCTCGGCGGCTCAAACTTACGCGGACCAAAGGCGTGGGAGGAATTCTCCGGATAAACAATGCTCGTGAAAAAAATAGCCAACCAGACAGACATCAGTACGACTCGGGCACAACGTCTCCAAACCACAGTTCTCACGATAACAAATTCTCCTTTGCTCGAGGGGATTTTATCTCATTAGACGCTGCAAAAGAGATCGAAGTTTCTTTGGACGGAAATTATTGTATATCACCTCGCCTGAAGCCATTACTTAGAAGATCGGCAGCCGTGTTACGCTAACGGGCAGGATACTTCCAACAATAGTGTATTTTCAAATACGGCAGTTTATTGGTGAAATTACACAAATGCAATGATGAGAAGAGTAAATACGGTGTACTTTAACAGAGAGCTCCGGTAGCTGCAAAGGTTTATAGAAACCTACAAAAGAAATCAGCCGGCTAGATTCGTCGGCGTATGATTCGTGATTTTCTACAGTTTCGGTCCGGATTACATTCCCCTTAACATTAGCTCAGTCCAACTCTGCGCGAGTGAACAGATCGTGAATAAGTACCTCATCCTCACAGGCAGATTTGAATGCCCATGCGAACTGTTCTACAGCGGCTCCATTACTCGAGTAGGCACAGAACATATCTGCTTCCGGGTCAAAATGAATCATGTCCGCGAGCTCCGGCATCCGCTCATTCAAGAACACCGCCGCCAGTGAAGCCCAATCGTAACCGTTGCCTTCGAACCCCTCGTCCGCCCGGGTGTCGAATAACTCGGCCAAATAGCTACCGACCGTCAGAATGACAGATTTGCCGCCATTTTTCTGTTCCACGAGGATAAAGGGGGCCATATCCTTCGTTTCTCCTGCAGCTGCCAATGTCTGTGTAGCTTCCGCTTCCGCTGAAAGCTTTGCTATCACCGCACTGCGTGCCTCGTCCGTGAAACGGAGAACTCCGTTCTCCTGAACGATAAGGCCTTCCCCGATCCGCCCATCCAGCCAATCGCTGATGAAGCCGGGAGCGTAACCTCCTTGGCCGAATTCGCCGCCGAAAGCGATCATTTGATCATAGGTATCTAGATACTGCTGACGGCTGGTAGTAGGGTAAGCGTTGGTGTATAGCCAGAACTGCACATCGTACATGAGATGAGACCGCTCATCCGCATGAAATGAGAAATGGCTCTTCTCCTGGACGATCCGAGTACAGACGCTGCGTATTTTGTACTCCAGCCCGTCCACTTCAGAGGCCTGAACGCAGAGTTCCGTGAGCAGTGGAGAGAATTTTCCTTCAGCCACTTTGCGCAGATCGTTCTCTTTATCTTCTTCAGAAGTGTCGTAATCCTCATCATTCACCAGACCGCGGATGAACGTCTCGAAGTCCGGTGCCAAGAATGTTATCTCGTAATCATCTTCCTGATCGACATGGATGACTTCAGGTTCGCCGTCCTTCCCACAGTGACGGTAATCCAGCATCACGACATCGTGCCCTGCCGAAGGGCAGTCACAGATTACCACGCCGATATCCGGATAGCCCCACTCTTCAATCATGAACGGACTGCCGAGATCACCGCAGATAGAGTAGGTTTTGTCGCGTCCGATCCCCATAATTCCCGTTATAGCAATATGATCCTCAGCCCAAGAGGTAGCTTCATCTGTCGGAAAGGCTGTATTATGGGGAACGCCCCCGTTCTGATGCATCATCAGAGCGATATAGGCTGCCGGTAGCTTATAGCCGAGTTCTTCTTCTACAGAAGAAATCAGCTCATCCGTAGGTGGATCAGAGACATATTGTTCTCTGGCATAGTTACTGTCTTCCCAGAAACTGTCGAGATCCATACCTTCAAAAGGGAACGCTCCCGGGTCTTTCTGTTGTTTGCTGAGTCTGCACCGGGATTCAGCCTTTTGTTGTTTTTGCCATTTGCTATGGCTCCAGTCTAGCAATCTGGCTGAATGCTGATCGTCAGGATCCAGCTCCAGCGCGGTGCTTAGCACACCTGCCGCTTCCTCATATCGCTTCATATAATAATAGGAATAGCCTACGCGAAAATACCACAACGGATCATTTTTTCCCTGCTCAGCAATGAAAGCAAACTGTTCCAGTGCTTTTTCATACAAACTCAGATTGTTATAAGCCCGACCCATGCTGCTGATCATGTCGTAATCCCTGTCCGCTGAAGGAATCTTCATCAGAGTATCTACGATCTGCTGGTGTTCTTTATCCTCGTGCCACTGCATTATCTGTGCGCTTAGCTCTTGTTCCATCGTTGCCGTCTGCCTCCCAAGTGAAAATATGATTTTCTCTATTTTACCAGAGAGAAGGCTGTGAATGGAAATGTCGAAGTCTGCCTCGGTCTGCCCCGTCGATTAACAGAACCTCCAAGGCATAGATCTGGTGGTTTAAGCATTATCGGTTTTACCTGTCCTGAGTACCTAAAAAAGGCGGGTATTATGATAGTTGATTGACCTAACGGGTACGATAGTGTGAAGCTGCCATAAGGACAGCTCTAAGATAGTTGAATATTAATTCTGGTGAACCGTATCACAAGTAGGTCGAATTGAAGGGAGAAGTATGAAAGTATTAATACAAAAATTATTAAATAAATATTATTATAGTAATAGTTTCCTATAACTCCAAAGAGGTGTCATATTAATGAGTTATGGTCAACGCAGTCGAACCCGGTCCTACCGATTCCGGCTGGATGTCCGAAGAGGTGAAAGATGCATTGCTGCCTCGATTCCCGATGGGCCGGATCGGTCTTCCAGAAGATGCAGCCCGTCTGATCGCTTTTCTAGCAAGCGACGATTCCCAATGGATTGCCGGCGAAATCATCCATTCTAGAGGCGGTTTCTAAAGGTGTCTTAAAGAAAGCGAACTCAACAAGGGCCATCCGCGTGTGTTTCGGGGTGGCCCTTTGGTAAAATCTTACTATTTTTTAACCACAGGAACCCAAAATTCGCCGTAGAAAGTGCCGTCACCGTTTTCTTTGCGATAAGTCGCGTTGGGACCGCCGATGTAAGCATAGTCAGTGATTTGAGACAAGACTTCGCCAAAAGCACGATAAGTCAACTGATCAAACAAAGTTTCCTTGTCGCCGGTTCCTGCGAGCACTATGTACTCGCTCTCTGGAAACTCAATGATGCGTGTTGCGTCAGCCACCGATTTGCTAGCTTCTACCGCGAAATAATTCCACGGTCTGCCTTGATAAACCTCGTTGACTGACCATTCGCGATCATCTTTTGCGGCCGCTTTGAGCTTATCAAAACGCCCGTCAGCCTTGAGTCCTCCCCAAAACTCTGCTTTTTCCTTCTGCAAAGCTCGCGCGTCTTGGAAATTGGATTGAATTGAAAAACCATAAGCGGTCAATGTAAATGATTTCTTATGTTCAACTGTGTAATTTGCCATGGGAGTGCTCCTTTGACTGAGATTAGCCTGCTACTTTTTTTGCACGAAGCCACATTTCGCCGTAGAATGTACCGTCTTCAGCTGCTTTGACGAAAGTTGAGTTACCAGGACCAACGTATTTGTAGTCTGTGATTTCTTGCAGCAAGCCACCGAAAACTTTGCCTGTTATTTCGTCAGCAAGGCGGTCTTTGTCAGAGCCTGTGCCAGGAACCACGAGGTAGTCCCCAGCGAGGAAGTCAAGGACGATCGCACCTTCCACGTCGTATGCACCCATCACGCCGAAGCCGCGCCAAGCCTTGCCGTCGATGACGTAGTTGATTTGATATTCTTGCCCGTCAGCGAGCGCGAGAAGTTCGGCAAGCTTGCCGTTTTCAGTGATTTCAGCTTTTTTCGCTGCAGTTTTTGCTGCATTGCCTGCCCAGTCGTTGTAGTCTTCAAGTAAAACTCCGAAAGCAGTCATTTTGTAGTTTTCTGAGATGGTTTGGATGGAGTAGTTAGACATCTTAATCTCTCCTTAGCGGATTTGTTTTTACAAGATTGATAATATTCTCTAAATGTATCAAAAAACGATACCTTTTATCGAATATCAAAAAGTATTGCAAAAACAGAATCAAAATCGGTACTGGTGCTACATTTCTGATACAATAAAATCATGAAAAAGACAGAACGAGTGAACCTGATCATGCGCTTCATCAATAACCGCGCGCATTTTACTATTGCAGAGATTCAGCGGGAGTTCAAGATTTCTCGCGCGACGGCGATCCGCGACATAAACGAGATTCAGGCGATGGGTTTTCCGCTGACGACCGAGCTTGGGCGCGGGGGCGGCTACAATGTCCTGCAAAATCAGTATCTGTCCGCCGTCCGTTTCACGCCAGAAGAGCTGAAAGCGATATTTATCAGCTTTATCGCCTCGAAAAATTCGCAGCTGCCTTATTTGCAAAATCGCCGCTCCATCACTGAAAAACTCATCGGCATCGCGTCGCAAACCCAGCACGACGAGCTGATCGAGCTGAATAATATCTTGCTTTTTGAAAATACAAATCCTGCTAATCCGAATCTTTTGGAACTCGATGATGCGGCGCCTGCGGAGTTGAACCAGCTGATTTCGCTTGCCGCGCGGGATAAGCACTTGCGCTTGACGTATGAGCCGAGTCCTGGCTGGCCGCAGTTGATGGATGTTTTTTTGATTCATATTTTTAACTCAAACGCTCGTTGGCTGGTCGAGGTTTATGATCATGATACCGATGAGTTTCGTTATTTGCCTGTTGAGATGCTGCGGGATTCGGCCATTTCTGAGCAGAAGATGAGGCAGTCTGAGCAAGAGATTTTAAGCAAAAAACGGCTTGGCGCACGTGAGTCCAATCTGATTGTAAAGCTTGATACGACAGGGATTCAGCGCTTTAAGCGCTTGCACCCGCCGGGGATTATTTTGTCCTTTACAGGGATGTTCCAGTCGAGTGGGATTTTCAATGCTCAACTGGATGTGACCGATGTTGAGGCGCTAGAGTATTATGCGGATTGGCTTTTGTTTTTGGGGAAAGGGGTCGAGTTTGAACGGATTCCTGATGAGCTGCGCTTGATTTTGGAAGAGCGGTTAAGGGGAAGTGCTGACACTTTAACAAAAACACGTTAGGCCAATAACTGGGCTGCAGCGTTCGCGAGCCCGAGTTGGCTTGGTGCCGCAGCAACCTCAAAAATTTTAGCGCTACTCTATATAACATGTGAAATATCAGAACGCCCGGTGCGCTGATATTTCGCTTTAGAGCTGATACGGGGAACCGTATCACAAATAGTGGTATGTGTAAGAGGACAAGAACATATATCCATTTGATCCGCGTTTTTGAGCGGATTTTTTATTTTATGGATATAACTTCTTGTCTTTTCTAAAAGACAAGAAGTTATACTGTTTTGCAATAATGGACACGAAGAAGATACCTTTTCCATAATTGTTAAATGATACAGATTAATAAGCTCTTAGTTTTTTATTTCTATTACTACGAATACCACATCGTACAGCTTGATATAGGGCAGTACGAAGCCTCCTGGAACTGTGCTTAGTTATTTTATTTATGGTTGCTGTAAACTTGCCTGAAGAAAAAACATTTGGATCTATCCCAGCAAAGGCAACCAAAGTACCAATCCCGGGTATCGATTGGATTAAGTCATATTCAAGTAACTCTTCAGCCAGGGCCTCTATCGATTTATCGAGGGTTGCTAGAAGGTCCTGGTATTAAAGAAGCAATTTGATGAGCAGCTGCATGGGGATCAGATGACTGGGAAATGCCATCTCCTTAAAGGGACTTCGCCTTGCTGCTGTATTGAATCACTTCGGCTCTTATGCTCCGAATATCTAATGCACTTCCCCACGTGCAGCGCGAGCGATGCTTTCTGCAAAAAGAGGAGCCTCTCGTCTGTTGTGATCTTCCGATATTTTTTGACGGGAGGTGGACGCCTGCTCAAACGTAAGTCCCTGATTCTCGAAAATGCTCAATAAATGTTCCGACGGATGGGTTACCACGGAATTCGTAAATTCTGTTTGATCGGCGTTGACAGGTTTTACGCTAAGCTCCCAAATCACTTTCATTTGGGTTCGTTGCTCGTTCGAAATAAAGATATCGGTCATGGAGACCATCCGGCATTTGTGTTTTTCGACTACCTCTCCGATATAATGCTGGATCGAGAGACTGGTGCCGATTTTCTCCACGTTTATCGACATTAGACGTCCATCTTCCGTCTTGGTTGTTCCTACCGCAATATGGTCTGGGGGACAGCAACGTTGATATTCGGCTTCGGAAAGCGAAAATAACCATTGTCCGATATCAACTTTTTCGACCGGAACGTCGATGATGTGACTAAAGCTCGATTTTGCGAGAGTTAGGTCTTCGCGAATCTTAGACATTAGTAAGCCTCCTACTTTAAAGTAATGTTTTCGCCCGGGAACCAATTACCGTTTCGACCTCTTACTTGCGTCAGACTGGCAGAGACCTTCTCCCGAGGGTTCATCAGGATGCGCAATCCTGCGAATTCCTTTGTGGGCAACTTCGGCTCGGAGTACTTCCCGTTACGAACGTCCTTTTAGTCGCTCTTCGTCTGCGGGTTATCTTCCAATTCTTTAGTCTTGTTGACATAATGTGAATTGATAACGATGACATGTCTGATCATGCAGGAATTAGGCTAGCGGAAACCCTTTATCCACCTTGCCAACTTCGTAAGTCCTACCTGATCATTTATGGTATACGCTATACTTTGACGAATCGTTTACAGTTGAGCAAGAAGTTCTTCCGTTGTTACAATAGCGTGAGCAAACGTAGGCCCATTAACTTCATGCGCCGAGTGCATAGCCTCTTTACTATAAGCCGCTGTAGCATCTTTAACCAGAGTAACATGGTAGCCCAACTCAGAGCCGAAGCGTGCGGTCGCTTCGATGCATGTATTAGCTAACAAACCGATAATGATAACCTTTTGTAAGCCATGCATTTTCAGTTGATGATCCAAGTCCGTGTTTGCAAATCCGCTGCTAGCCCAATGCTCTTTGATAATCACGTCGCCCTTTTGAGGTTGAAAATCGGGATGAAATTCCCCACCCCAAGTACCTTTTGCAAATATTTGTGATTTTTTGGCTCTGACCTGATTTGGATTTGGATACAACCAAGTATCGAAATCATCCGGTTCAGATCGGTGATGGGGAACATAAAAAACACGGATGCCGACTTTTCGAACCCTATCAACGATCACTTTTAGATGTTCGAGCAGGTTTACGGATTCCGATATTTCTTTATGGCGAGGATAAGCTTTACCTTCCGTAGATAAGAAATCATTATAGGGGTCAACCAATAATAAGCCCGTAATTCCTTTATCATAGGTTTTTGTCATTAGGCAACATTCCTCACTTTCCCTGTTGAGAGTAAATTTCGTTATAGATTTCGTCAATTGACCATACTTTATGCCGAATCGGGGCGTAAATTTTTCCACGATAAAGAAAAATGCCCCACGCTGGATACCCGGAGAAGGGCGAAGCATAAAGATCAAGACCGGTCAAATCGAAATTTCTGGCTATGGATGTGGGCTTCCTCCGCGTTGGTCACGCAATTGCAGTTCCATTTCGAAGAAATGATATCTCTGAGCCTTCCGCCGCCAAATGGGACATAATGTCCTTATTGACCAAGGTGGAGTACCAGAAGAATTAAGTCGATATAATGGAAATGAGGCTTGTCACGCTGGCATACATTGGGATTACCCAGGATGATCTGTATAAGGTGATGCTAAATTTGAATTTATAAAGTACAAGCATTCCAAATCCACAAACTGTATAGGTAAGTTGCGTCAATAGTTTTAAAAATTACATCGTTTCGTGTTCATATCGTCAAAAAATTCGACAACACGGGTGAAGACCTTGAAGACCTGATCTCCATTGGCACCATCGGTTTAATAAAGGCCATCGAATCGTTTTCACCGGATAAAGGCACGAAATTAGCGACCTTTGCAGCCAGATGTATCGAGAATGAAATACTTATGCATTTGCGTTCATTGAAGAAAACACGTAAGGATGTATCCCTTCATGACCCGATTGGTACGGACAAGGAGGGGAATGAAATTACCCTGATCGATATTCTCGGTACAGAAGCCGATGATGTTGTAGATAAAGTGCAATTGAAAATTGAGAAATCCAAAATTTACAAAAATCTCTTGACGATAGGGAGAAAGAAGTGGTAGTGGGACGTTTTGGTCTAGAGCATGGAGGAGAAGAACGGACTCAGCGGGAAATTGCCAAGGAGCTTGGAATATCTCGCAGTTATGTGTCAAGGATTGAGAAGAGGGCGCTGATGAAGCTGTATCATGAGTTTTATAAGGCGAAGCGGTAAGAACAATAAGATGGGCCTGCCTAAACCATTATTGCTATTGATTTTCGAGATTCAATAACTTTCCCTTTATGATAATCAGGTATACATCAAAAATGTATTTCCAAAAGAGCCCATGAGTTCACGGTAGTGAACTGTAACCTCATTTATGGACAGTGTTGAGAAACGGTATTAAAGTCTTAAGCAGCTAGGAGATGACTTCTGAATTCATCCGGAGTCATCTTTTTTAGTTGTCTACTGATAGCGTTCTGAATTGTAGTGAATCACATACTCACTGACGAATAGTGCATGGTCAGAATGGAAGATGGCATCTGGATGAATATTTTCATCCAATCGTTTGAGTATATGTGATGTCTGTAAGGAGAATCTTCTCGGGTTCTTCTTGGATCCAGGAGATTGGGACATGTACGATGTTCTTGCGTCGCTTTAGCTATTTTGCGATATAACCCATGTAATGCCCGTATGTAGATTTCGCCATTTTGTCTATTTGAACATCAGTGCTTTAATTTCATAACCTAAATAATGCATTAGCATACATCGAAAAGGTCGATTATGGTCAGATACCAATATGATTGACCTGTTTTTTGTTATACGGAAACGTTGGTAGGAAAGATAGAACCGACGGATAAGTAAACCGTCGCCTAGAAGGCTTTTGTTACCCTTTTTCTTCTCTTTAAGACCATATAACTCGTTATTTAGTTTAAATAATTTTTTTTTACATAATCCGACATTAGTGAATTATAATAGAGTAACATAAAGCCGTGAGGGAGAAAGAGAATCATGTTTAAATCAATAGAAAAATTCCCATTCAAAACTATATTGATCTTTTTAATTGCAATTATAAGTATGAATGTTACTTATTATCAACATTCAAAAATCCTTTTGTTGAGTCAACAAAAAAAGCAAATAAATATATTCTCTTCAAGTTTAGCTTCAGCAATTAATAAAGAAAGCGAAGGAGAAGCAACATACGAGGAAATGCTTGGTAGAAGCTTAAAGACAGCTGCAATTGCTATTCGAAGTTCCATCGATCCAGACTATCACAAAGTATCGAATGAGGATTTAGTTGAATTGGCCAAACTACTTGGTGTAGATGGGATATCATTGTTTGAAAAGAGAGCCGATGACTTTATAGGTGTAAGATCATCAGATCCAAAAGAAATCAACGCTAGTTCAAAAACATGGGGAATTGTTTACGACGCTCAGCTGCAGCTTTTTGATAAGAAGATTGTAGATATAGGCACCGGATTATCTCTTGAGAATTATTGGAGTGGTCCTATTGATACGGCATCTACGGATGAAAGCAACATAAGAAAATGGGGGTATTATTACGACGGCTCAACCAATTATCTTATTAATCCATATTTAAATGTTTCAAGTAGTTTAGCCCGTTATCGAGATAAGATGGGAGTGGACGTTAGCATCAAAGAACTACTTAATAATAATAAAGATAATCTTTTAGAAATCGCAGTACTGAATCCGGAGAAAATTAGTAAGAATGGACCTACACCTTTTAATAGAGATAATTTCTACTCGGAAAGACTAATTGAAAACGGTTCATATAACTATAGAGACGATAAAGAAAGTCAGAAAATAACGGAAGCATTAGAAACAAATAAACCTGTATTTTATGATGTTAATATAAGTGGAAAAACGATTCTTAAAGTTTTACACCTATTACAACGACCAATTTGAAATATAAAAAAGATGAATTACCTAAAGTCGTAATGATCGCTACCGATTACAGTATCATCAAGAGCACGTTAGAGAAACAATTTAGAGACGTTATATTTTTTATATCCATTGTTACTCTGTTGGTTCTAATTGTTATTTTCCTTCTCTTAATTTTTACTCGGAAAAAGAATGAAGGAGTGGTCCGATCAGTCCAAGATGTATATTTAGATAGTATAAATTCAGTTGTTCAGTCCATTAAAGAACAGCGTCATGACATCATAAATCACATAACAACTATATCCTGGATGCTTAGTTTAAAGAAATATGAAAGTGCACAAGATTATATAAAACCTTTAATCCAAGATGCAAAAATGATGGGAAACAAAATTAATTTAATTGAGATCAATGTTCCAGCTTTAAGCGCAATTGTCCAGGCTAAACTAGCACAATCAGAAGTGCATAGTATTGATATGCAGGTCGATTTCAAAAACATGGAAAACTTACAACTCACGACCATAAAGACCACTGATCTAGTTAGAATTTTGAGTAATCTTATTGATAATGCTTTTGAAGCAGCTATTGAGCTTCCTAATGTTGTTGAAAGAAAAGTTTATGTTGAGGGAACAGTACAATCGAGTCATTTATTATTTAAAGTCCAAAATTCCTGTGAATCAATTTCCCCTAGTATTCAAGCACGGCTTTTCGAACCTGGATTCTCTACAAAAAATGGTAAAAACAACAAGGGGCTCGGACTTCACATAATAAAGCAATTAATTGAAAATTACAAGGGAACTATTGATTTCACTGTTCAAGAGAGTTACGTCGTTGTTTCAATTGATATACCACTAAACGAAAAGTAAATATGCAATGTGATAGAAACTGCTTCATTACTCTAGGAGGGATAAGGCAGATGCATTGCTTCAGTCGGTCACTTGATGGCTTTGCCTAGAGACAACGTTGAAAACACTGAGGTAGACACAATTCTTCTCGAGCTCACAGAAGAGGTTTGGGGATTGTCAACACAAAACTGCACAACTTTTATAAGGGCATGCTCCTTGGACCAGCGGTCCTTTCCCGCTGGTCGCTTGGGCCTTAATTGGTCTTTCCGTTCGATCCGACTTGGCAGACTGCCCCTGCATTCCGATTGCTAAGCGAAAGCCACCCGACCTCCAGATTTACTTTGGGTAAGTCCCGAAACAGGAATCTTTTGAATCCACGGTTGTTCTTGATGTCACCAAATACAGGCTCCGGTTCAATCATCCGCAATTAAGAAATGGAAAATATACAAAATCCAGATATTCTCGACGATAGAGAGAAAGGAGTAGTAGTGGGACGTTTTGGTATAGAGCATGGAGGAGAAGAACGGACGCAGCGGGAGATTGCAAAGGAGCTGGGCATCAGCCGGAGCTATGTGTCGCGGATTGAGAAGAGGGCGCTCATGAAGCTGTATCATGAGTTTTATAAGGCAAAACGCTAAAAAACAGTGATTAATGGGCATGCCTAAATGGCAGGCCGCTTAAACATAATAAAGAAAACTGGTAATGAATTGGACGAGCTTATTCAACTAGTAGATAAAAATATTAACTCATTGAAGAAAACCATCGAATACAATAAAAAATACTATGACTATCCCTTCACAAGTAACTGTGACCGGTAATAAACTTCAGTTCGTCTTCAAATCTCTGAAGGCGAGCAATTCCTATTTGTGGGTATATTATATCCTGCTCTAACCTATAAGCGGCTAGGTTCATTTGCTGTGAGAAGCTTTTCAGAGCCCGTGGGCTCATCCATGGTATAAGTATTTTCAAAGCTTATATAACTTGCCGTACTTCACACAGCTTTTGAGCAACACACTGTTGATCAGTTTTTACAAGCTGGTTTTTGGTATTGTACTGCCGATCATACTTACGCTTTTAGTGAATGTATGCCGAATCATTTGGTATTGGTACTTGATCCAAACCCTAATCTATATGCCATATTTTCTGTCGGAAAGCTCTGGCTTATTCTCAATAAGAGGCTGACGGAAGCGGGATTACAATCCATTCCCTTCATGACATCGACGCTGGTTCCGAAGCATTCTGGTTGCTTCCGATATGTGGCAGTCAAATCGGTTCCGGAGCTATTATTTATTTGGCTGCAATGACCGGAATCGATCCAACGTTATACGAAGCCAGGAGGGTCGACAGGGTGAGAGCCGCTTAAGAATGATCTGGCATATTACGCTTGCCGGCTCCGTCTACCACATCGTAGAATTCGATCCTGAGACTGGGGAGCGGGTCGGAGCATTGGGTGGTCAAGGATATGCGCCGGAATCGGCATGGGCAAGAGGCGCGGCATGGGCACTGTACGAATTGGCACTTTGCTCCCATTATACGAAGGACGATAAGTATTTGCAGGGAATTAAGAAGGTGGCCCACTATTTCCTGGCCAATTTGCCGGAAGATCTCGTTCCTTATTGGGATTTCCGTTTGACAACACAAGAGGGCGTGCCAAGGGGCTCCTCTGCTGCGGCGATTGCAGCGAGCGGTCTTCTGCTGCTGGCGGAGATGCTGCCTGCGGAAGAAGGACGATTGTACGAGATGTCGGCCAAACGTATTCTGAAATCGATGGCGGATCATTACGCGATTTGGGGATGCAAGTGACGAAGCGATACTACTCCACGGTACAGGTCACTGGCCTGCTAATAAAAACATTGATGTCGGCTTGATATATGGCGTTTTTTATTTCGTAGAAGCGTTAGCCAAGCTGCGAGGACAGACAGAGCTGTTCAGGTAAATAAGAAGGATGAAAAAGAAATATGCAACCAGGCCCTTAACCTTGTCATGATTATGGAGATCAATTGAGGTTGGACTCCATCAGTGTCCATACCTCAAACATGAATAAGTTAATGGAAAACAGTCCGATCGCTGACCTTTCTTCTTATTCGTTTAAAGATTTGCACGATCTTAGGCATAAAATCTCTTTTGCCTTTCTACGATGTTCGTTTTAGGTTTCCGTGCAAAACATACAGCAGCATTGTGAGATAGAGTCCTTATCTACTTGCTGCTTTCCATAAGCCGACGCAAAATGCGTCGGTTCTTTTTATATCAAACCAGAATTTCATATGTTGTTCCCAATATTTTCACACGATGTTAACCGTAATAGCCCTATCGGGTGATAGGAATCGGAGACATAAAGCGTAGAATTAGAATTGGAATTTGTATGGAAAGGAGCAGTGACATGAGACACACCATCGCGTCAATTGTACTTGGCGGTCTTCTGCTGTTGAGTGTAACGGGTTGTTCTTCACCGCAGCAAGGACAGGATCCTGCCAAGGTTAAGGTTGAACTGGCTTCAGAACCTGCCAATGTACAGGTGGGACAAAAGGTAAAGCTGATAGCTAATATCTCGGGGTTAGCCGAAGAAGAGGGGGCCAACGTTCAGATCGACATTCGCAAATCAGACAATAGCATACTTCCGGATACGAAGGATGCGAGCTCGATAGGAAAAGGACAATATTCAGTAGAAAAAACTTTCGAAAAATCGGGAGCCTATTCGATCTATATTCATTTGTACCAAGGAGATCTGCACATCACGAAAAAGAAAGAGCTGCAGGTGTCATGAGCAGCAAGCTGAAGCTGCGGCATATCTTTCTACCAATCGTTAGCTTGATTTATTTTTGTTTGTTATGGACTTGGAATCCCCACAGCGTGAGGTCCGCGCATAGCTTCTCAAGCAGCGAGCTTCAGGCATTAATTAACCTAACGCCAGAAGGAGATACGTTGATTTTACCGGAAGGGAGTTACCTTGGACCCATATTTCTAGATAAGCCCATCTCGATTGAGGGCAAGGGAGCGGTTGAAATTATTGGCGAAGGTGAAAAATCGCCCGTGATTCAAATCGTGGCCGATAAGGTAACTTTGCGAAACCTGAAGATTAGTCAGCCATCGGGAACCGATAATTCCGCTGTGCTAATAACGGGGAATAAAGCATTGTTGGATACAATGACAATTGATACCCGTTCCTATGGAATCGTCCTAAGGGATGGAGGGCAGCACGAAATATCCAATACTACCATCCAGTGGGAACCACCTTCCATAGCACAGCAGAAAATAAATCTTTCAGACAAACGCAATGGAATCGATCTTTTTAATTCGCATGATAACCGAATCCATAATAATCGTATTTCTCAAATGAATGATGGAATTTATTTGGAAAGCAGTAACCGCAACATTGTCGAGAATAATAAGATTGATCATTCACGTTATGGCATTCACTGCATGTACACTAACGAAACTATGGTTCGAGGCAATTATGGTGAATTCAATGTAACTGGTGCGATGGTCATGGGGGTCCGAGATGCCGAGGTGACCGGAAATACTTTTGTCAAACAAAGCGAGAATGTCAATTCACAGGGTTTGCTGCTGTTCGACGTTCAGACTTCCCGAATTAAGAACAACAAAGTCGAGGATAACCGGGTCGGTCTGTATATTGAGCAGTCTCATAAGAATGAATTCGTACACAATGAGGTCAATCAAAATTTTGTTGGGATTCAGTTTCTGGAATCCAATCAAAATCATTTTATGAATAATCAATTTGTTGGCAATGTCATTCCAGCTGAAGCTAATGAAAGCAGTAATAATGAATTTGAGCGAAATTATTGGGACGAATTTCATGGGATAGATATAGATGGAGATGGGCTAAGTGATATTTCATATCCAATGAATCCCTTTTTCCAGCGTCTAACCTCATCTACGCCTGCCTTTCAGCTTTTTTTTCAATCACCGGGGATGCAGTTCCTGGAAGGTATGTACTCGGCGGGGAGGGAAGAATGGTCAACCGACATGGCTCCATTAATGAATCCTGAAGGCCTAGAGCCTGCACCAACTAAACATGCAAATGAGCAAAAAGTTTGGATACTGGGGCTTCTGCTCTTTCTAAGTTCCATAACGACAATCACTTTCTTGGGGGTAAAAAGAACATGAAAAAATCCATTTGGATATCGATTTCAATGGTTTTGATTTTAGTTTTGTTAGCGGGATGCGGCAAGGAAAAGTATACAGCTATTCCTATCAATGAAGCTACGGACAAGTGTGCTATCTGCAATATGCAGGTCAAGGACGATGCTTTCGCTGTGCAGTTAACGACCAAGGAGGGGAAAAACTACAAATTTGACGATATTGGCTGCATGAATGAATGGACTAATAAAAATGGGATTGAGACGGTAGGAGCTCAATTTGTTAGAGATTATAACACGAAAGAATGGATTTCGTATAACACAGCTTCTTATGTGTACGATGCTTCACTGAAAACTCCGATGGCTTATGGCATTTATTCCTTTAAAGAAAAATCATCGGCGCAAAAATTCATGGATGAGCAAAAAAAAGGAAAGCTGATGACAACGGCAGATTTAAAGACCCATACATGGGAGAGGGCAAAAGGAATGATGGATATGGGTGGACATGATCATGACAAAAACGCACATTCCGAATCCGAAAACAGTATGAAGATGGGTAGTGACAATAAAGGGATGCATGGACAATGAACTTCGTTCACATTGCACTTAGGGAAGTAAAACTTGGATTTCGAAATCCATGGGCTTATTCCTTCATGATCCTGTTCACCGTCTTCAGCTTATCCTTGCTATTGATTAATTCACAAAATTTTGTTGAAGGGTACTCTAGCGCCACCTCAACGATGCTGAATTTTATATTGTATTTACTACCATTGATGACTTTGTTAATCGGTTCCTTCTCTCTAACAGCGGAGAAGGAAGAGGGAAGCTGGCAGTTGCTCTCGACATACCCTATACGTACCCTTTCATTCTTATTGGGGAAATATGCCGGACTAGCGATGGTTCTACTGACTATAATTGCATTTGGCTTTGGAGTTACCGGCATCGTAGGAGCAATTTCCGGAAAAGGGCTGGATTTTCAAACATTCGGGTTGTTCATCGTGTTTTCGGGCGGACTTATTATCCTGTTTCTTGCTGTTGCTCTTTGTATAGGCACATGGGCCCGCAATCGTTGGCAGGCTTTGACGCTTGGTGTTGCGACTTGGTTTTTTGCAATTATTGGGTGGCCGACTATACTTATCGCTGTTCTTGGTCTATTGCCTTATTTATGGATCAAGCCGTTGTTGACGGCCTTGACGTTGCTTAACCCGGCCGAATTGGTACGTTGTTTTGTCGTTGTGAAGCTTGGTGGGGGTGCAGCGCTTGGCCCGGAATACTATGAATGGATTCGTTGGATTAAAGAGCCCACAGGGACTTGGGGCTTTGCTTTGCTGTGCTTGATTTGGGTAGGCGCAGCGATGAGCTGTGCTCATTGGGTATGGGAGAGGGGGCGTTCCCGTGGATAAGCCAGTACTGCTCCTGGAGAAAGTTACGAAGCGGATAGACAAGCAGCAGATTATCCATTCCGTGGACTTTAATCTGTGTCAAGGCCAAGCTCTTGCGCTTTGCGGCGGCAACGGCGCTGGTAAAAGCACCATTCTTCGTATGATCGCCGGCATCCTTCAGCCATCAAGTGGCACCATTGAAGTAAATGGATTCAGCTGGAAGCAGAATCGACAAGGCTACGCAGAGCAAATTGGCTATATGCCGGACGATTATTTGTTTGGTCAAGGCTTGTCAGCTGAAGAAACATTGATGTTCTGGGCCTCGCTTCGCAAGGTGTCCAAGGACAGAGTCCGCGAGATTCTACGCATCGTTGGACTCTATAAGGTGAAGTCCAAATCAGTCTCTTCCTTCTCCAAGGGAATGCGGCAGCGCTTGCTGTTTGCGCAAGCCTTATTGACAAAGCCGCCGGTGCTTATCATGGATGAACCTACTAACGGGCTAGACCCTTATTGGCTGGAATCCTTCATTTCACTTGTGCGTTCTGCTAAACAGGAAGGTCACGCCGTCATTTTCTCTACCCATCAGCTGCAGATTGCGGAGGCTGTAGCGGATCAGGTTGTATTTTTGAAGGAAGGCCGGATTATGGAAGAGGGGCCAGTGAACACGTTTTATCAAAAATATGGAAGCTCTGGTCTTCAAGGTGCCTTTAATCGTCTGTTTGGTTTACCGACCAATGGTCAGTCGAGTGGAGGAGATACCATTGAATAATTCAATGCTAAGACAAACAAAGATGATCTGGGTAGTCTGCGCACTTATGGTGATCGCATTAGTGTATACACTTATGACCACAAGCTTCAATAAGTCTAGTGAATCGATCCGAGTCGGTTCCACAGCTCCGGAAATTCGAGTAACGACACTGGATGGCTCCACGGTAAAGCTGTCGGACTATCGAGGCAAAGGAGTTCTTCTTAATTTCTGGGGCTCATGGTGCGGCCCCTGTGTGAGTGAAATGCCACGGCTTAAAGAGGCTTATGAATCAGGTATGAATGGAGTCGAAATTGTGGCTGTCAATGTTGGGGAATCTAAAGGAACGATTATGGAATTTAATCAAAAGCATCAGCTTCCTTTTCCAATCATGACCGATCCAACAGGGGAAGCGGCTGAAGCATATCGGGTGAACGGGCTTCCTGCTACGTTTCTTGTGAACTCACAAGGTCAAGTGAAGCAAATTTTTCCCGGAGAATTGTCGAATACGGAGCAGATTAAAGCGTTACTGAAAAGTGTCCAGCCTGGGACTTGGTAGTAGTTACCGTAACCTATGAACGCCGTACCCAAGGTACGGTTGTTTGTATATGACCCATGCTTTGTTTGAAAAGGAGTAGGTAAATCCATGCTGTACAAGCATCTCAAGAGTTTGATATTAATTATTCCAACATTAACGATAGGGCTTTGGGAATATGTGAGGCATGCATTTTTCCTGCCGTACATCTCTATGGAGCTTGGAAATTGGCTGGCGCCATTAATCGTCTATTTTGTAACGATGACTCTTCTGCGTAAATTATTCGCCCTGATGGAACAGCTGCATGAAGAGCTTCAGCAGGAAAAGGCGGGCAAAGCTGTGCTTGAAGAAAGAGAAAAAATGGCGAAAGAGCTACACGACGGGATTGCCCAATCACTATTTCTATTATCCGTAAGGGTAGACAAGCTTGCACCTAGCTTTGTGTCAACAAGTCCAAGTTCAGCTTCCTCCAGTGAAGCTTATCCTAGCTTGCGTAAAACGGTTCGGGAAGTTAATGAGTACGTCCGCCAAGCGATTGCAAATTTAAGATATCCCGCTAACGTGGAGTCTGAGCCATGGCTGTCATCTGTGACTCGTTTAATTCGGGATTTCTGCGAAGATACGGGGATTCTTGTGAATATGGACTGGAAGCTCATCATAGAACGCAGAGAAGCACGAACGATATTGGAAATCAGGAAAGGGGACCGTTATGAATCCGATACGAATTCTTCTTGCAGATGACCATTCTTTTGCCCGGGCAGCTATGAAAGACATTATCCAAGCGGATGATTCCTTTGAAATCGTAGGAGAGGCTGTAAACGGTCGTGAAGCAGTGCTTATGGCAGAACAAACCATGCCGGATATTATTTTGATGGATATCTCCATGCCGGAGATCGACGGTTTGGAAGCCACCAAACTGATTAAAGATCGCTTTCCTTATGTAAAAATCATCATGGTGACCGTTTCGGACGATATCACTCACTTGTTTGAAGCCATTAAGAGGGGAGCGCAAGGCTATTTGCTTAAAAATCTGCACCCTGCCTCATGGCATGAGTATTTGCGGGCTGTTGCATTTGATGAAGCTCCCATGTCGCGGGAGCTGGCCGTTCGTTTACTGAAGGAATTCTCATCTGTGCCCGCGACCATTCCAGAGAAATCTCCTTTAACATCACGTGAACAGGAAATACTGAAATGCGTGGCGCGTGGAAAATCTAACAAGGAAATCTCAGTGGACCTGTGTATCTCGGAGCATACTGTCAAAAATCATTTGAAAAACATTCTTCAAAAGCTGCATCTGGACAATCGTGTCCAATTAACGCGTTATGCCTATGAAAAAGGCTGGATTCGGATTACGAAGTAAAGAGCAAGAAGGAGCTGGTGTTCACTCCTAGAAGCTAACAAGCCTGTATTTTACAGATATTTCTGTTATATAAGGAGCTCCAGCTTTATCTGGTGGGGTCAAACTTATATCCGATCCCCCAGATCGTTTTGATTGCGTTGGAGAACGAAGGGTAGGCAGCATCGAATTTATCACGAAGCCTTTTGACATGGGAATCCACGGTCCGGTAATCGTTATATGCCTCACAGCCCCACACCTCCCGAATTAAATCCTTACGGGAAAGAGTTTTGCCGAAGTGTATTGCAAAGAATCTAAGCAAATCGTATTCCTTGGGGGTTAATGCCAACTCCTCATTGTTGAGAGTTACTCTATGTGCATGATGATCAATGGTTAGAGGGGACAAAATCAATTTATCGCTGTGGAATCTTTCCCTTAAAGCAATGTCCACTTTTGTTCTTTTAAGAATCGCATCAACTCGACACAGCAGCTCTCTAGGACTGAACGGTTTAGTCACATAATCGTCAGCTCCAGCCTCAAAGCCTTTTAAACGGTCGCTTTCGTTTGCGTTAGCTGTTAGCAATATGACCGGGGTTGTTTTCATACTTTTTAATAGTTGGCAAACTTCAAGTCCTGAAATTCCTGGCATCATCCAATCGAGAATAACAATATCGAAGTCTTCTGACAATGCTTTATTTAGTGCTGTTTCACCGTCTTCGGCTATATCAATAACGGCGACCTCATGATTTAGATACAATTGGATAAGCCTGCGAACATGCACTTCATCATCAGCTATGAGAATATGAAATGGGGACATCCTTATCGCCTCCTATGATTCAATTGTAACCTGATCAGGAAGGTGGCACATGGCACTATCGAGTTATTACGTTGACGTAACCTTGAACAAACAGTGACTTCTTTATGAAGTCAAAATAGCTCTTCGGGGTCATTTTGAAGGTAATCGTTCTTATGATGATAAGGTTACATTTACAATAAGGAGGGCCATTGAATTTGTTCGGCCACCTTTGGTTCAGTGTAGGGCTGCCAGTCAAGTAGTTCGGGCTTGTACAAAATTGCAAAGCCAGTAAGGGAGCCGCGGCATTCCTTGGAAATCCTCTCGTCGCTTTGTTTCTGTTTAACGGTGCATTTTCCTTTTACCATATTCCCCGCATATTTGATGCGGCAATGTCCAATTATGCGCTCCACAATGCGCTTCATCTATTGCTGCTCATTGCAGCCTTCGGGTTATGATGGCCTGTATTTAATCCTGTCAGCAAGCATGCTCTAAGTCCTCTGAAAAAGAGGGAAGATGGGATACATCTTCTTGAACGGTATTTTGCTGACCCCGGCCTGCGCATTGATTATTTTTGCCAATGATATCCTGTATGATACGTACTCTAGCAGATCGCATTTGCTGTGCTTGCCTTTTTATTTGGTTACGGTCGAGAGGTTGACGCTGACTGTGAGCTGGCTAACACCTTTAAGCGATCAACAGCTAGGGGGCGTTGTGATGAAAATTGTCCAAGAGGTGTCGTACGACTTTATGCTGGGATATGTGTTTTTTCAATGGTACCGTAAAGAAAAAGCAGAAGCAGAGGATACGAATTATCCGCTACTCCAAAATGAAACCTAGTTATTTAGGATCCGGCTGCTAGCCGGATCCTTTTTATGATTTCATCGTTATTCATTTCATCTCCTATTTTGAATATTTTAAGGATTTTGCCGGATGAATCGACAAGCATTAAAGAAGTGACGCTATGAACGAATGTATCGTCCGGCAGCTTCTGAACCAGCACGCCGAAGCTTCTGGCAACATCTGCCGTCTTTTTCTCAGTGCCAGTTAACAAGGTCCATCCGCTGTAGTTCATACCCATTTTGTCGCCGTAAGCTTTGAACACTTGGGTTTTGATTTTTTTATATAATCCTAATCGGAACAGATTCTTGTCATCCGAACTAATAAAGACGAATGAGCCTGAATTGGCTCAGAAAAATTTATATAGTGGTGAATGGACGGTATTGCTATAAGTACGCAGGCTAAATACGGAAGAACATGGCCGATTTGAAGAGTATCGGTTGGACTAAAAGAGTCACCATAGATTTGTATGATGAAGTCTATGGTACTGACGGTCGGGTATATGACATACTGGGTTGTCTTAAACGGGGTGCAGCAATCTACACTGCCAATAATAAGCTTAGGGATGACCATCATACCCGGATGCATCGAGTTGTTCGATAAGTACAGTCCATCTTCAAAGAAATGGATTAAGGATAGCCTGATTTTCGAAACTTTGATTGGGAAAACGGACAATAAAAAATCACCTATATCTAAGAAATAGGTGAAAAGTGGGTAATGACGTCAGCTAATAACGTCACAGTTTATAATATGAGTTATTTTTGTTTGGTGTGTAAAGCATGTGAATTAGTAAAAAAAATCCCCTATGTCAATAGACAGAGGGTAGTAAATGAGTGTTGAGGCTGAGCAGGTAGCTGAGGATCTTCTTGCCGAATCTCCAGTTTTATATTATGCGTCATTTCTTCCTTTAGCTTGGGGTACAAACCATAAAGCCAGTATTATGAAAATGAATATTCAAATCCATGGGCGGGCTAAACGTGGCAAATGTAACACATAAATGCAATCAATCACGATGGAAAGTTACGTTGTTTTCGAGAATGCTGACTTTGACCTTAAACATATTCCGACAGATGAAAGATACGGATGCTACGAATTCGATAGACCTCATTGTAACGAATGCAGAAAAGAATTTTTAGTTCTAGTCATCCCTCTTTACATCGTTCTTGACATGAAGGACAAGGGATCTAGGTGATTTCGAACAAATTGATTCAGGTTGCATTATAGCCTACAAAAGGCGGCAAAAGGAACGGAAGTATGAAGCAGAATCGAAGTCCCTATGATGGAAGATTATTCATAAAATAAAATAATACGGACAACAGATCTTGTATATACATAGGCATAAAGAAGTTGAGCGCTGCAAGGCTTTTTTTGAAAAAGGAGGGATCATCATCAGCCATTCGATTGGGAAAAGCATTCCAAGAAAAGAAACATGGGAGAAAGTTACAGGGACAACCCAATATGTCAATGATATTTCGACACCAGGGCTACTGCATGTCAAAATAGCTATCAGTCCGCATGCTCACGCTAAAATAAAATCGATCGATGCGTCCGAGGCCATGAAAATTCCGGGTGTAAGGGCAGTCATAACAGGAAGATACTTCCCGATGCTGACCGGATCACCATTGGCTGATCGACCGCCAATCGCAATAGATAAAGTGAGATATTATGGCGAGCCCGTCGCCCTTGTTGTTGCGGAACAAGAATATATTGCACAGATGGCAGCAAACCGTATCAAAGTGGATTATGAGCCTTTACCTGCCGTCCTTTCTCCAAGGGAAGCTTTTCAAAAAAATGCTCCGCTCGTACATGAGCGTCTTGCTGAGTACAAGCGGCATGAAGAGGTTTACCCGGAGCAGGGAACTAACATCGCGAATCGAACAAAAATACGCAAGGGGAATATGGAGGAAGGATGGAGGAATAGTCACCATACGGTTGAAGTCGAGGTCACCTTACCGCAATCGGATCACGCTGCGATGGAAATGCGATGCAGTACAGCAGAGATTATGCCAGACGGCAAAGTGATTATCCATTCCGCTTCACAATCGCCTTATGTTATTCGAAGAGCAATCAGCCAATCGTTTCATATTCCGCTTCATAAAGTGATCGTTCACACGCCCCTGGTCGGAGGCAGTTTCGGCGGAAAAGCCGCGATTCAGATGGAATTTCTTGCTTACTTGGCTTCCTGTGCGGTTGGCGGAAGAGCTGTGAAATTAGTAAACTCCCGTGAGGTGGATATGATCTCATCTCCAATCCATATCGGATTGGATGCCAAAATCAAGCTTGGCTGCACCCGTGAAGGGAAAATGATGGCCGCCGAAATTTTGCATCTGTATGATGGCGGGGCGTATTCGGATCGGGGTGCGGTCATGAGCCGGGCGGGAGCCGTCGATTGCACGGGGCCTTATCGGATCGACAACGTTCATTGCGATTCTTTATGCATGTATACGAATCACCCTTATTCCACTTCCTTTCGAGGATTCGGGCATCCGGAACTTACGTTTGTTATAGAAAGAGCGATCGATTTATTGGCGAATCGGGTGGGCATGGATCCTTTGGAATTTCGTTTTTATAATGCGATAGGGCCAGGGGATACATCACCGACACAAACTTTACTGGATAGGAGTAATTTGGGGGATTTGCCCATGTGCATTGCAAAATTGAAAACATTAATCGATTGGGACGACCGTCCGTCAAGGGAAACCGATGGCCATCTCATCAAGGCAAAAGGGGTGTGCTGCTTCTGGAAAAATTCGAGTACACCGACGGATGCCGGAGCGGGAGCTGTTATCGTATTTAATCCCGACGGAAGCGTTAATTTGCTGTGCGGTGCTGTTGAAATTGGTCAAGGTACAAGGACAGCGCTGACTCAACTGTTGGCCGAAAGGTTGCGTATAGATGACCGGATGATACATATCTCTACGGAAGTCAATACCGAGACCGACCCCCATCATTGGAAAACGGTGGCGAGTCGCAGCACCTTTTTAGTCGGCAATGCGATTCTGAATGCAGCCGACGATGCCATTGAACAGTTAAAAAAGATAGCGGCAATCGTACTGCAATGCCTACCTAAAGACTTGGATATCGGAGAGGGCAGGGTATTCTTTAAAGACCGTCCCGATATGGGGATAGCAATTGAACAAATCGCAAACGGATACAAATTTCCGAATGGGAATACGATCGGCGGTCAAGTCATTGGACGCGGGAGCTATGCGATGCGGAATTTAACCTTGATGGACCCTGAAACTGGAAAAGGAAATCCAGGACCGGAATGGACGGTAGGCGCTCAAGCAGTAGAAGTGGAGTTGAATACGAAAGAATACACGTACAAAATCGTTAAAGCGGCAACGGTCATTGATGCCGGCAAGGTGATCAATCCGGAATTTGCCCGCAGCCAAATTACAGGTGCCATGAGCATGGGCTTAAGTCTTGCCAGTCGTGAAGCTTTTTTATTTAATGATAAGGGCGACGTTCTAAATCCGCAATTTCGAACGTACAAACTGATTCGTTATGGAGAGCAGCCACAGTACTTCGTTGATTTCGTCGAAACGCCTCATTTGGAAGCGCCTTATGGATTGCGAGGAATCGGCGAGCATGGCTTGATTGGCATGCCCGCTGCATTGGCGAATAGTCTGACCGTCGCCGCAGGGGTAGAGATGAATCATTTGCCTCTGACGCCAGAGATGATCTGGAGGACGATCCATGATTCCGTTTGATTTTGAATACTACAAACCTTCTTCTGTTCAGATGGCTGTGGAGTGGTTTCAGTATCTGCAAAAGCAGGGGAAAAATCCGATATATTACGCCGGTGGGACGGAAATCATCACATGGGCTCGAACAAATTCCATTCATCCGGGTGCTGTTATCGATTTGAAGTCCATTCCGGAATGCAGTGTAATGGAAATGCAGAACGATAAGCTGATTATCGGAGCTTGCATCACGCTATCGACTTTATCCGCGGCGAACCCGTTCCCGCTGCTCAGTGAAACAGCTCAGGGGGTTGCCGACCAAACTGCCCGGAATCAAATCACGCTTGGGGGAAACATTTGCGGCAAAATTTATTATCGTGAGGCCGTGCTGCCGCTTCTGTTGGCAAACAGCCATATCGTTATAGCAGGAATGCAAGGGATAAGAGAAGCTTCCATTCACCAAGTTTTCTCACAACAAATGAGATTGGGCAATGGTGAATTTCTTGTGCAGACATTAACAGACCAAAGCTATTTATCACTGCCGTTCGTTCATTACAAAAAACGGCAGATCGGTAGTGTAGGCTATCCGCTTGTAACCGTAGCTGCGCTCAAGAAAGATAAACAGATTCATACCGCATATAGCGGTGTCTGCTCATTCCCGTTTCGATCCGCCCAAATCGACCAGGCATTGAACGATTCCTCAATACCGTTGGCAGCAAGAATTGAACAGGCGATCGGCAAATTACCTGCTCCATTGTTAAGTAATACGGAAGGATCCGCCCCTTATCGGAAATTTGTGCTCAAACAAACGATGGCTGATGCGGTACACAGGCTCGAAAGAGGTGAAGCATGACATTGCGCGATTCCGCTATGTATCCGGTTGAATTCGAAGTTAACGGCGAGAAAAGAATGATTCGAGTAAGAGCTGCGGATATCCTCTTGTATACACTTCGAGATAATCTCGGATTGACAGGAAGTAAATCCGGTTGCGGTAACGGCGACTGCGGAACGTGTACGATATTGGTAGAAGGCTTACCCATGAAATCGTGTCTTATACTCACTGTGGAAGCTAGTGGAAAACAAATCATTACGATCGAGGGTTTGTTGAACTCCCCTGTACAAAATGCCTTTGTTCAAAATCAAGCGTTCCAATGCGGATACTGTACTCCTGGCTTTATTGTGAACTGTGAAGGCTTACGGAATATGCTCCCATATGCAGATGAAGGAACCATCAGGGTATGGTTGGAATCTAACATTTGCAGATGTACGTCCTATGAAGAGATTCACAATGCAGTGAAGGACGTTTTTACGCCGAAAAAATAATAATGGGAACCCATGCCTTACGGGATCCTAAAGGAGGAGCGAGGTTGGAAGAAATACATCGTATTTTGGAAGCCATTCAACGTACCGACCTAAGAAGTGTGCTTGCGACAATTACCCAAGTGGAAGGGAGCGCATACCGAAAAGAAGGAGCCTCCATGCTGTTTCTGGAAGATGGTTCACAATTAGGGGTATTAAGCGCCGGCTGTCTTGAAGCTCATCTTTCGGTCTGTGTGCCCGATATTTTGGAAACAGGCGTTTCTCGAAGCTTTGTGTTCGATATGCAATCATTGGAGCCGATGGCCTGGGGGGAAGAACCGGGTTGCGGCGGTGTTGTTCATGTAACGATGGAGCCGGTACAAGATGAGTTTGTGGATTATTTATATACATTGAAGCATTATTTGGATCGGAAGATCGAGGTCATCCTCGTTAAAAAATTCGGTTCGGATGGCTCTGTTACCGATTATGGTTTCTTGACCAGAGATAGGCACCTGTTTGGGGAGTGGCGAGGAGAATTTCCACAGGAACTCATACATTCGATGTTATCCGACGATTCCCGAAGGAGCGGAATGAGATTTGTCTCATCCCTACAATCGGATATATTCGTCCATACCTATTATCCCAAACCGCGTCTGATCATATTTGGTGCGGGACCGGACGCAAGGCCGCTTGCCGCATTAGCGACTGCCACCGGCTACGCTGTTATCGTCTCCGATTGGAGACCTGTTTTATGCGATCGACGTTATTTTCCGGATGTTGAATCTATTCTATTGGGGTTTCCAGAGGAAACAGTAGGGATGATGCATTTTACACCTTACGATTACGCAATTGTTATGACTCATAATTTCAGGAGGGATCAGCAGCTGGTTCAACTTCTTGGGGAGCGGCAGCTTCGCTATCTCGGCATTTTGGGATCTAAAAGTAGAACCGAACGTTTGTTAACGGCCATGCCGGTTCGGATAAAAGTTCATTCTCCCGTCGGACTTGTCATTGGAGCAGAGGGGCCAGAGGAAATCGCAGTGAGTATTATCGCAGAACTAATACTTGAAAAAAATAAAAAGCAAAAAGTGGTTATCCATGAAGCAGAATAATATCGTTGGCATTTATTTAGCGGCAGGCCGAAGTAGCCGAATGGGTTCGGATAAGCTTCGGCTTCCTTTGGGACCAATGAATTTGGGGAATTATGCGTTGGCTGCAGCCTTGAGCTCCAACTTGGATTATGTTCTGGTAGTATCCAATGAAGCAGCAGTAGAATGGATGGACAACACCTTTTACAATGACCCGAACAAACGGAAATGGTCAGTTATTCGCTGTTCTGAAGCGCACTTGGGGCAAGCACACTCGCTGCGGTTCGGTGTACAGACTGCACTCGCGATGGAAGCGGCAGCCGTGATGATAGTACTGGCGGATCAACCGTTCATTTCAAAAGAGATGATCAATGAGCTGCTTATAAGGTTTCAAACGAACAGAAACATTAGTTTTGTGGCCTCAAGATATGACGGTTTGGCAAGACCGCCGGTTATTTTTGCTCAGCGAATGTTTCCGGAGCTCCTGCGATTGCAGAACGATCAGGGAGCGAGACATCTTATTCGAACAGTAACATCGGGAATTTGCATCGATTTCGCAAGTCCAGACTTGTTCATCGATGTGGACACTGCCGAAGATTACAGAATTTTATTGGAAAAATTCAGGTTTTGGAAATCTTGAATAACTTGTTCGGCGTTCATATATAACGCAAGCGGGTATTGGTAGTTCTCCATTTGGACAGGGGCTTTTATTTGCAAGGCTAACCCTTTAACCGAGCTAAATGCTTCCGGGTCATCTAAAGCCTGTTTCCATTGCTTTACAAGTTTCGCTAACATGGTTAAATGATCGGCCCATATTCGTTGATTTTCTTTAGCAAAATGACCACTTTCGGACCATTTGGCGCAAACTCGTATCATGTCGGCAAGATTGGCATAACCAGAGCGAAGATGTTTCATTTTCCGGGTTAGTTCTTGCAAGCTAGCGCGCTTTTGGGTACCTAATGGATTGTAACGTAAGCTTTGCTCCGCTTTATCCAACTCGGTTGTTGTTTGGTGAAGCTCCTGGAATAACGTTTGCAATTTTGTTTGCAAGATTTGAGTTTTACTTGAAGAACAGCCCTCTTTAACCCAAAGTGCAGTGTTCATAAAATGGTTGGAAAGATGATCTGCGAAATGGCTCATTTTTTTTCGGGCTTTGTTAACGGAATCGGGTGGGAAAATCAAAATATGGATTACGATGGCGACGACTGCACCGATAATCGTATCGCGTATCCGATCAAGGGAGTAGCTCGGCATCTTGCTTTGAAAGTACATGACCAATAAAATGCTGAGTGCAACTTGTACCATGATGGCGTGATCTAATTTCAACCACGTTACGATCAGAGCCCCAACGAGAAGAAGGAGTCCTATACTCCAGCCGTTTAAGCCGACGTACGGTGCTATGGTTACAGTGAAAAGAATGCCGGCAATGGTCCCCAAAACCCGCTGCCAAACAAATTGTATAGATTTGTCGACGGTTAATTGAATGGACAAAATAACCGTCAGAGGAGCCAAATACGGATGTTTGGACCCAGCCCACTCTGCAAGTTCCCATGACAATGCTGAAGCTAAGGGGATTTTCCATACAACCCCTTTGTATTTGATAAAATCTATCAATTTATTCGTCATTTTGTTCTCTCCATCTTTATCTTATCCGTACATAATGAAGCCGCCGGTGACATGAATAAATTGCCCTGAGAGACGTAAGAAGAATCGTCCGAAGCCAAATATACGTAAGCGGGTGTGACTTCATAGGGCTGCCCCGCCCGCTACATCTAGGAATACAGTTTTAAGTATTATTCCCAGTGGACTCAATATTAAACGATCAATGGCACACATAAACATTCGGATCATGTAGCAGTGATTGATTCTTTACCTGAGTAGCGTACTCGTAGTTGCGATTTCCCCTCTTCCTACCAAGTACTGATTTGTTGTAGATAGGGATGACCATAATACCCGTTCGATACAGTCAATCTTCAAAGAAACGGATTAAGGACACCCTGATTTTCGAGAAACTTGGATTAGGAAAACGGCCAATAAAAAATCACCTATATCTAAGACATAGGTGAAAAGTGGGTAATGACGTCGGCTAATAACGTCACAGTTTATAATAATTCCTCATGCTTTTCTTTGATATGTTATGTAGGCACTTCTGACTGTATTGTTCCAGTTTTGGACTGCTTTTTGTGATATTTCCACAAGAATAAATTGAATACATGTAAACAATGTGTAGGCCTTTATATTTCAGGGGTTTTTCACATGCTCGTTTAGATAACTAACGATAAAAAATATACGCTAAGCCTTCATAGACTTAGCGTTTTTTCATATTTTAAAGGCCCTGGGAAGAATCATTAAAAGGACCTTATTGGTTCTCCAGCTTTATAATATATGTCGGTTATCAGTTCCGTTGTCGTCTTTGCCGATTCGCCCTGGATAAATGGAGAGCGATCCTCTTCGATCGATTGGACAAAATCAACAACCAAGCGTTCGAATAACGATTCGTTCGTCGGCGCGTTCTCTGAAAAAATCGGCGGATCGAGCCCCGGAACATCAAAAGTCACGATTTCACTATAATTCGCAAAAATCGTCCCCTTCGTACCGGAAATTTCAATCCCTTCCTTCTTTAAACCAAAGCAGGAGGTGGATGTCTCGATCATGCCAATGGCACCGTTCTGGTAATGTATGATTGCGTAACCGTGATCCTCAGTTTGAATATCGTGGTAAACCTGAAACATTTTCGCAGTGATAACTTCCTTGTACCCTCCACACAACCATAACGCCAGGTCGATAATGTGGCTTCCCTGCTGAATGAAAGGTCCGCCGCCATCTAGCTCATGAGTACCATGCCAAGAATTGTAGTAATATTCTTTGGGTCTAAAATACTTAAGCCCTACATCAACAACGGTAATTTGACCTAGCTTACCGGAATCAATGATATTTTTGATATATTGCAAGTGACTGGCGAATCTACGCATATAGGAAACGGTTAATTTTACTCCATATTCCTTGCAGCTTGCGATCATTTCCTGTTGCTTCTCCGGTGAAATATGTAGTGGCTTTTCACAAAGGCAATGAAGTCCTAAACGGGAAGCCTCCATCACGTTCTGATAATGTACTGCGTTAGGAGTACAAATAATGACCGCCGTCGCACCCGCATTTTTTGCAACCTCGCCTAATTTTTTGCCGAAAAAAGGTATACTGAACTCACCAGCAAATGCTTCGACCTTTTCCGCATGACGACCAACCACACCAACAATTTCGGCGTTTGGGACTTTGGAGAAGGCTTTGAGGTAGGATTTACTGATCCCCCCGTGACCGATTAAAATCAACCGTTGTTTTTGCAAGCAGAATACCTCCATTTTCAGGTAAATATATGTTTTGAATCAACTGTGTTCACACAGCACCCCTAAATTCAAGTATTCTCTTTTTTCAAATCTTTCAACGAAGCAAACTCCCCCTGCTCATACTGCTGCTCGGGCTCCGTAATGTCCTTCATAAGAGCTTTTGCAAGTTCTTTTTTGCATTTGGGAATTTTCGCCTGAAAGTCTTCTTCAGAATACCCTTCGTTAATCAGATCTCGTTTAATTAAATCCTCCAGATCGTCTAACAAATTCCTTTTAAACAAAATCAAACGGCCTTGTTCATCAATGTCAATTTTTAGGTTGTCGCGGGGGTTGATATTTACTTTTTCACGAAGCTCTTTGGGTATCGTGATTTGACCGCGTTCATTAACTTGAATGACGAACATCCTTATACTTCCTCTCATAATTCAGTATTCTGAATTCATAATTTCTGAATTCAGAATTTACTATAACATATTCTTTCCGATTCCACTATCGTGTACGATGGTTCAGTAGAAAACAAAGTCGTGGCTGCCGGCATTGATTGGCAGCCGCATTATGCTCTAATGGGAAACGATAGCATTCAAAGCTTAAAGGCTGCCATATGGGAAAATCCTTCGATATACTCACATCAGCTTTCACACGGATAAACAAGCTTACACAAAGATGTATGCCTTAGAAACCAAGGACTGTAAGCAATGCGCGTTACGTACCCGTTGTTTCGGAAAAACAGGAAATCGAAAGACAGTGCAACGCCCGTTATTTCAAGAAGCGAGAGAACGAAATGTTGCCCGTTCACGTTCAAACGAATATGTTGCTATTCAGAAAGCAAGGCGCGTTAGGTGCGAGGGCAGTTTCGGAACACCACCGAACATTGCCTTCTTTCTGCATTGGCTTTAAACATAAAACGAATGATAAAAGCGATGTAAACCATCATGTTTGCTCACTCAACAAGTACTTTTAAAAATGAAAATGAAAAAAAATAAAGTGGTCTAGAGGGATTTATTCCCTTTAGACCACTTTGTCAACACTCCCATCCAGAGGACTTTGTGGTTAGCGAATTCGTGGAAACGTAATCCATCCGAGAAGATTGATTCTCGATTGTTTCCCTTTTTCACGAACTTGACCGATAAATTCTCCAAGAAATTGTTCCCATTTCAAGCCGATTTCTTTTTTTGCGTCATCCTTCTCAAGCACGCTTCGAACACTAAGGTCAAGTGCGGTTTCGAGATGGGATAAAGCTTCTTGTAAATGATAATCGATGGTTTGCTCCGACATTCCTTCGTACTCCTCACTTATCTTGATCATCAAGCATAGCAATCTCTTTATCAAGCTGTTTCTTCATCCGCTCGAATTGAGCTTCGGCTATAATATCCTCCACTTCCTCACGGGCTATTTGAAACATGGAACGGGTGCGCTGCAGCAAGCCAGCGCCACCTTGTGCTCCGCTGCCAGCGAGGGGACGCAGTGCCGATTTTGCAATGGGAATAAGGGCTGAGACGGCAAGAGAAAGTGCGGCGCCGATAATCACTTTCTCGATGTTTCTTTGATTCATGGTAAACTCCCTCAATATGTATTTGGTTGCTCGGTGTGAAAGAGAGGTAGCTGCGGCTTACGCCGCAGCATGGGTATTCTCGATGTTTGGTTGCACAGGAAAGGCATCTTGTGTTTTTGCAATGAGAGATAGCAGCGGTTTGGATAAGATGGATACAGACCCGGCCACCCCAATGATTGGAATCCATTGAGCTAAGGAGAGCGGAGCGGTATGGAAAAATCCAGCCAAAGGGGGTACATACAAGGCTGCAAGCAATGCTATCCAGGAGATGCCAAGAGCACCAAGCAGAAACCGGTCTCTGCCCCAATCGCGTACCGTTTCGTTCGAGCCTTCTTGACGCCAGGAGAAGGTTTGAAACAATTGGCCAGCTACCAGTGTGGCAAAGGCAACACTTTGGGCTACCGGAATGGATGCGCCAGCCGCTAAGCTTGCTGCAAATAAGCCAAGTGAACCTACTCCCAGAAGTAATCCTTTGGTAATGACTTTTTGATACAGTTCCTTATCCACGATATCCATCCGCTTCGTTTGCTTTGTCTTGCTTCCCGGGTTTATTGCCAATACCATGGCAGGCAGAGCATCGGTCAACAAATTCATCAGCAAGATCTGAATAGGGACTAAAGGGATGGGCAAACCGATCATCACGGCGGCGCTGGTCACGATAATTTCAGCTAAATTGCCGGTTAACAAGCAGCCAAGTGCTTTGCGAATATTACTGATGATGGTTCGTCCTTCTTTGACACCATCAACTATCGAGCCAAAGTGATCCTCTGTCAGAACCATGTCCGCTGTTTCTTTCGTCACTTCCGTACCGGTTCGTCCCATGGCAATCCCTACATTGGCTTGCTTGATAGCAGGAGTGTCGTTGACACCGTCACCCGTCATGGCAACAATATGTCCCTGTTTCTGCAAGGCCTTCACAATTCGGAGCTTATGCTCAGGTGTAACCCGTGCAAAAATACAGACTTGCTCTGCCGTGCGGAGCAGTTCTTCATCTGTCATGCGGTCGAGTTCATGTCCGGCCAACACTTTGTCGGTATCGTTGTAAATTCCGAGCTGCTTCGCGATGGCGATAGCGGTAATCGGATGGTCACCGGTAATCATCACAGGCTTGACGTCCAAGGACAAAGCCTCGCGAATACTAATCTCGACATCAGCCTTTGGAGGGTCCATCATTCCTGTCAGTCCTACATAAATAAGATCATTCTCGTCAAATTCATGCTGCTCTACTTTTTCTTCAATGGGCCGATACGCAAATGCAAGCACGCGCAGGGCATCAGCCGACAATTGTTCATTTTGCTGTAAAATGTGCTGCTTCTGTGCTTCGGAGAGGGGATAAATCTCCCCATTTTTCTGATACCGGCTGCAATGACGCAGAATGGTTTCGACAGCACCTTTAGAAAACACGTAACATTCCTGCACGGTTCGGGTATTTTTACAGACGACACTCATTTTGGCCGTGCCTGAATCAAAAGGAATCTCAAGGCCGCGATGCCAATGGGAAAAATCCTTTTCCCATAATCCATTTTTGGCAGCCAGCGTTAAAAGAGCACCTTCGGTCGGATCTCCCTTGGTTATCCAATGTCCTTCTTCCTGCTCAAGCTTGCTGTTGTTGCACAACACACAAATTTGCATGAGGCGATGCAAATCCGGATTACCGGTATCTCCATGCTGAGCTGCTGGCTCCATTACGCTTTCTAATACTGAAGCCGCAGCGACTTCCGGATTGAGCTCCTTTAATGTGCCTATCGGCTCATAACCGTCACCAGTGACCTCCCACGAACGATCTACCGTCGCTAGTGCTTTTACGGTCATTTCATTTTTGGTTAAAGTCCCAGTCTTGTCCGTACAGATGATCGTGGTTCTGCCTAAAGTCTCCAAGGAAGACAGCTTTCGAATCAGCGCATTCTTCTTAGCCATGCGATAGATCCCTGCGCTTAAAGCAATGGTAATCGTAACCGGAAGTCCTTCCGGGATGGCGGAAGCTGCAAGGGTTATCGATGTTGTAATCATTTGTGTTATAGGTATTCCGCGCAGCAGTCCAGTTAAGAAGACGATTCCTCCAGCAACGAGTGCGCCTTTCATAAACTTTTTACTGATCGAGGTTACCTTTTCTTGTAAAGGAGTTACTTCTTTTTCATGTTTTTTGAGCAGGGACATGAAATGGCCCATTTCCGTATTCATACCGGTATTTACTACAATGCCGATGCCTTTGCCTCCGCAAACATCCGTACCCATGAACAGCATATTTTTGCGCTCGGCTAGAGGACAATCTGCTTCCATTACGGCTTCGTTCTTATCGACAGGCAAAGACTCGCCGGTTAGGGGAGCCTCATTGACACGCAGATTCCACGATTGGAACAACCGGACATCAGCCGGAACACGATCTCCTGCTTCCAAACAAACGATATCCCCAGGCACTAGCTCCGCTGCGGACATTTCCATTTGCTGTCCATCCCGAATGGTCTTGCAAAGCGGAGGTTGGAACTGGTTAAGCGTCTCTACCACCTTTTCCGCTTTACGTTCCTGAATCGTTCCAACCGCTGCATTAGCGAGTAGAATCACACCCATCGCCAACCCGTCGAAGATACCGCCAGTGAATAGTGCAAGAACAGATGTTCCCAGTAAGATCAGCGTGGTGAATTCTTTGAATTGTGCCAAATAAGAAACGAGCCAAGGGGAGGGCTGTTTAGTTTCAAGACGGTTAATGCCGTATCGGTTTCTTAGGGCAGCAATTTGATCCGAAGTCAACCCGTGCTTGTGATTGACGTGAAAGCCATCTGCAATTTGCTCGCTCGATACAGCGTGCCACATGGAGATCTCCGATGCGGCGGCAACTTCGGTCGAACTTCCGTGGGCAGATGAATAGGGAAAAGCTTCGCTTATTTTCTTGGTCCTCGACATGAATACAAGGGATAAAGCATCCGCAGCCAGGTTAACGACCGGAGCACTTAACATACCAAAAGTAGCTAAAGCACCTCCGAAGAGATTCCATTTCTTAGTGATTTCAAAATGCTGGTTGACCGTGTGATCGATGGTTTCGGCGAAAACGGCACTTTCTTGTATCTGTTTCAGCTCATGAACGGAGATTGAAGGGATGCCTGCTTCCTTAAACAAATATTGAACAGGGCTTTGCTCTGGTCCATGAACAAATAAGACTTCTTCGCCTTGCAGCTGCAGGCCGGCAATCTTTTCAAGCATGTCTCCATACTCAAGTGAAGTCCAGCTGGAGTCCATAGCATGTTCAGACAGCACACCATCACTTATTTGCAAACTATTTTGCAACAATCCGACATCCCAACCCTTTTCTTTTAACACCGTTGCAGCGATACCGAATTCATTGATAGTCATTTCTTGGTGTCTGACCAGCAGTCCCAAGCATTCATTGCTTTTGGTTTCCTGTTTCCCAGCAAAAAGTACAACGCAGCCATTTCTTATCAGCCTTTTAGCCTTTAGCTCATAAAGGGAGCAGTCGATGCCATGGTCCTGAAGATATTTGCAGCTGCCTAGCAGGATTCGAGTATCATTGATTTTACCTTGAATGCCTTGCTCTTCTTCCTTCATGTGAAATGCAGTTCGCAGGGTCCGGCAAGTTTGTTTGGCTTTCGTCCATATTTCATCTCTCCACGGATGATTGCTTTTCTCCATTAAGGAAGCTGCATAACAGATGATCTTATCTGTATCCTCGTCATTTGTCGTTACACATTGTATTTCTTCAATTTGCGGTTGGTTATAGAGAAGAGATGTATCCTCCACCAAGACGGTTCTCGTCCGGGCAAGCTGAGATAATGAACCTTTGGCTGGAATGAGGTACTTCCGATCATTGGACACGAGCTCAGCTTGATCCCATGCACATTGCGCAGGAATGGTCATCGGCCTTGGATTTGCAGCCAATAGAACAGCGATGGCACGCAGAGGATCCCGAGTGGCGGCCCAGGTTACACCGGCTGCAACGAATCCCCATTTGCCAGCTTGCTCGCTGTATCTTTGAATTTCGGGCGATAAACAATTTCTTTGATGGTCAGAAGAAGCAGACCGGCTCCTTTTCCAGTACACGTATTGCAAAACACTGAGCCCGGCCAATACCACTAGATTCTCACGCAGAAGTGCAAGAGCGAGAGCACTAGTTCCTAATACAAGGTCAGAGTTTAACTGTCTGTTACGCGAATACGCTTGTACACCCCTTTTAAGAAAAGGGAAGCCAGTTACTACCGACACGAGGGCGGACAAATAGAATGGAACAGGGCTCCTTGCCATAGCCGAAGGCCCCATCAGAAGTTGTTTGGCCCCCAGCACAGCTAAGCCGCCCATAGATAAAGCCAGTGGAAGAGGTATTTTCTCCGCAGGTTCTTTGATAGTCTGATCTTGCAGTTGAGGAAGCACCCTCATGTCTTGAGGCAGGTCGGTATTCCAAGCTGTTGCAGCGGCTGCCTCATGCTTTGCTTCAACCATGTGGAGCTCTGAAATCACAAACTCAGAAACTTCCGGTTTTGACTGAAGGTTGTCTGATAGGGAGGGGTCCCGCTCCTCAGGGGAATTCTCAGAATTCATCAAGGAAACGGGTAATCCCATTTGCGTTTCAATGTCAAGAATTCTATTGAAAATATCTTGAAGGGCAATTCGCTTTTCGTCATAAAGAAGCAGTAGTCTGCCTGTTGCCGTACAAGGCTCTGCTTTGATAATCCCGTTAGCTGTTGAAAAAGCTTGGGATATAAGCTCTGCACCATGCTGATTCTGTTTCAAGCCGTTAATTTCTATGCGCATTCTTCCCGGTATGACCCGAAGAAACCTGTTGTTGCTTATACATGAAGACATCCGCTACTCTCCTTATACGAAATCCCTAAAAATTTATTTGGTTAGTATTAACACAAAGATTGGATTTATTCGTTATTTTTCGTTAGTGAACTCGATGTATAAAAAAACCTTTTTATGGAATTATTTAATAACCCGATGAAATTGGATAGTCATTAGCATTGCTTTATCGGACATCTGAGTAACCTATATCAAAAGGAGTTGTGTTCATGCTCAAATCCCCATTCGGTATACTAATAGGTGCAGCGGCTTTCGTACTTGCCGTTTCTCCGGAGGCAAGAAAAGCCGCCCGCAGGCTTGCTGTGAAGGGAACGGAAATGGTACTAGAGGTATCCGATCATATAAAGGAGGCAGCTTCCGTTCGTCAGGGAGGCCAGCAGGTAAAGCATTCTAATGTAGAGAAAACGAGCATCCGGTTGGATGAGCAAGATTGAGGACCATGGTCGGTAAAATAAGGCGTGAGCATGGCAAATGTATGCAAAGTTTTCAAGGATATTTTCTTCAATCCTAAGGAACAATTTATTCAATGAATTTATAATTACATCAAGGAGTGATCATTATGCTTCAAGGCGGTTCATTATGGGGTGGTCTTATTGCTGGAAGTTTGTCTGAAATCAACGATATAAAGAGCTTGTCAAACGGTCAATTAAACAAAAAAGATTTTGCTGTTAAAACAACAGGGAACGTGACAGGAGCTTTAGGCGTGATGGCAGGCATTGAATATGGTGCAATCGTGGGTACCAGTATTTTTCCAGGTGTAGGGACAGTCATAGGCTCTGCTGTTGGTGGAATCATGGGCAATATGTTGGGTCAAACGATAGGAGTCAAAGCCGGGAACGCCTTTGTAAATCATCCCTTGGTGAATAATATGACGCAGACGGTAACGCAACCCGCACAAGAGGTAATGACCAAGTAAATTTTTACGTGTCAAATCATACTTTACAGAAATAAGGGAAAACGATCATGCAAAATAACGAAAATGAAACCACAACCGGGTTCGTCACCATTCGTTGCAGTTCTACATGGCAGCTTTTCCGCAAAATCGGAGTGCTTTTGTTCAGAAAAAAAGGATGAAGTGGAGGACGCGCCGTGGCCAATGTCACACAGTGGACTAAAGCTGACAGCATTTATATCAACCGAGAGATAAGCTGGCTTCAATTTAACCGGCGCGTTCTTCAAGAAGCTCAGGATGACAGCACCCCACTCTTGGAAAGAATCAAATTTCTATCTATTGTCTCCACCAATCTGGATGAATTCGTGAGTGTCAGGGCAGCTGGTATCATGGAACAAGTCAAGTCAGGGAACCATAGTAAGGATTTCACCGGGTTCACCCCAAAGGAGCTGCTTAAGCAAGTAACAGCCATGATCGAACAGCTGGCAGCCGATCAGTATGCTACTCATGAACAGATTTGCCATTTACTCCAGCAGCAAGGCATCGTGTTTACGACGTTTAGTGATTTGGATGGTCAGCAGAAAAAGGAACTGGAAGCCTACTATGTTCAAAATGTGTTTCCGGTATTAACTCCTTTGGCGATCGACAGAAGCCGACCATGTCCGTTGATTCGCACGAAAAGCATTTACTTGGCTATTGTATTGAAGGAAACTAAAGCAGTGGCGGCAGATAGTCAGGGTACGAAGCTTGCCTTGGTTGAAATCCCGGCTAATTTATCGCGCTTTATTGAAGTTTCCTCCCAAGAGGAACATGCCAAGAAACACTATATTTTGCTCGAGGACCTGATCAAATCACATATTCACACGCTGTTTACGATGTATTCACCAGTATCCTTTCATGCTTTTCGCTTGACCCGGAATGCGGATTTGTCATTGGATGAGGAAGGCGCAGAGGATTTGCTGGATGAAATGGAAAAAGTATTGCAAACAAGAAGATGGGGGACCCCTGTTAGGCTTGAGATCGAGAAGGGCTTCGATCCATGGATACTGGAGCTGTTAAAAAGCGAGCTTGAAGTTGATAATCATATTATAATCACCACTGTCACCCCAATAGATTTAAGTTTTTTTATGTCATTTTCCAGTTCACTAAGCGGTTACGAGCATTTAAGATACCCGGGATTCGAACCAGGCTATCCCCGTGCGTTTGCGAGAACGGACGATTTTTTTGCCGTATTGCGGGAGCGGGATGTTATCGTTATGCATCCGTATGAATCGTTTGAGGCGGTGAATGATTTTATTCAACAAGCTGCTTTGGATACATCCGTGCTTGCAATAAAAATGACCTTGTACCGTTCCAATGGGGATTCGCACATTATTCAATCCCTTAGTCGAGCTGCGGAGATGGGGAAGCAGGTAACCGTTGTTGTCGAATTAAAAGCACGGTTTGACGAAGCGAGGAATATCGAATGGGCTAAGACTTTGGAGAAAGCGGGCTGCCATGTCGTCTATGGCTTAGCTGGATTGAAAATTCATGCCAAAATGACACTGGTTGTTCGCAAAGAAGAGGATATGCTGAAACGTTATATTCATGTGGCAACAGGTAATTACAATGAAGTAAGCGCAAGCATTTTCACCGATATAGGACTGTTTACAGCGAACCCGAGGATCGGAGAAGATGTGTCCAATTTGTTCAACGAAATTACCGGATTTTCCATGCCCGTGCATTGGCATTACCTCAGTGTAGCTCCAACTCATTTAAAACAGCAGCTGTTTCGATCGATCCAGCGTGAAGCAAAGCATGCACAAGAGGGGAAGCCGGCAAGGATCATTGCCAAAATGAATGCTTTGTCTAATAAAGAAATGGTAGATCAGCTCTATAATGCATCGAAGTTAGGAGTTCAGATAGATTTGATTGTCCGCGGCATTTGCTGCTTGCGCCCGGGAATTCCCGGCTTAAGTGAACACATTCAAGTGCGCAGCATTGTAGATCGCTTCCTGGAGCATTCCCGAATTTTTTATTTTGAGAATGCCGGTAATCCGCAAGTGTGGATGTCCAGTGCCGATTGGATGACAAGAAATTTGGACCGACGGATTGAACTCATGTGTCCCGTGCTAGACGAAGAACATAAATCCATGCTTATTCAACTGCTGACATTGCTGCTCGATGACAATGTTAAAGCAAGAGTATTACTTCCGGACGGCCAGTATATTCACGTCACCAATCATCTCGCTGTCTGCCGCAGTCAATTTGATGCACATTCTATCATCATGAAGCAGCAGGATACCCATGATCTTATTCATAATGAAAGCGTCCCGGACATCAAGCTGCCGCTTGACGCTTATCTAGAACAACCCGATCAAGAATGGATTATATATCATTGATGGCGTCACACTTCTGAATGGTGCTGACTGATTAATGACTGCAGTTTATCCAAAAGCTGAGGAGCAAGCTCCAACATTTTACTATAAATATTAGAGCTGTTTTCGAGAGTAATCGTTTGAACCCCTGCATGTCCAATAATCAAAAAAGCCAGCGGTGTTACGGATACTCCACCTCCTGTACCACCGCCAAATGGCATTTCAGTCTTGGTATAATCTTGGCTGTGATGGCCAAATTCACTGCCGCCCGAAGCAAATCCGAAGCTTACTTTACATACCGGTATGATAAGTGTGCCGTCGGGCGCAACAACCGGTTCTCCCATGGTCGTATTCACATTCACCGTTTCTTTTAACTGCTCCATTGCCGTTCGTATGAAGGATTGTAAGGGATGTTCTGACATTATTCAGCTTCACCTTTCTAATGTTAAAGCTCTTTTATGCCATTGTGGTCATTTTAGAAATAAAATAAACGGCCTCTTGGTAAGGAGCACTACGAGTACTAAGCGATTGATGGGAATGATGATAAATGCTTTAGGTAATAATGGGTATGTTTACTGAAAGGTACTTTGAACGAAATGAGTGAATGTTCATGGACATGAAGGGGATCAAACCACCCAAAAAATCCATCCTCTATTATTATGGAATCACTCTACTGGTGATCTTGCTGATTAATTCCATCGTGATGCCTGCTATTTCCAACTACTCCGTTAAGGAGGTTGATTACGGGACGTTCTTGCGAATGGTGAAGGATGGTCAAGTGAAGCAAGTGGACATCCAAGATAACGTGATAGTCTTTACTCCGGTCGACACATCAGAGGTCAAGATGTACAAGACAGGAGCTGTTGAGGATCCGAAGCTTGTTGATCGATTGTACGATGCGAAGGTTTCCTTTAATCGAATTATTCCAAGGCAAATGTCTCCTATCTTGAATTTCTTATTAAGCTGGATACTCCCGTTTCTTATTTTCCTGTTAATCGGACAGTGGCTTATGAAGAAGATGACTTCACGGCTGCCTGGCGGAGGGAACCCGCTATCTTTCGGTAAGAGTAATGCCAAGGTCTATGTCGAAACACAAACTGGGGTTACATTCGCTAATGTTGCGGGACAGGATGAGGCTAAGGAAGCACTGCAGGAAATCGTCGATTTCTTGCATAACCCAAAGAAATATACGGAGATCGGCGCTAATATTCCCAAAGGCGCTTTGCTGGTTGGTCCCCCAGGGACAGGGAAGACTCTGCTGGCGAAAGCGGTGGCTGGGGAGTCGAAGGTACCTTTCTTCTCCATCTCCGGTTCCGAGTTTGTGGAAATGTTCGTCGGTATGGGCGCAGCCCGCGTGAGGGATTTATTTAAACAAGCACAGGAAAAAGCTCCCTGCATCGTCTTTATCGATGAGATTGACGCCATCGGTAAAAGCCGCAATTCCGGAATTGCTGGAGGAAATGATGAGAGGGAACAGACGCTTAACCAGCTGCTGACTGAAATGGATGGTTTTGACGCGGATAAGGGAGTCGTTATTCTTGCAGCGAGCAACCGCCCGGAAACGCTGGACAAGGCGCTGCTTCGCCCGGGCAGATTCGACCGAAGAGTACCGGTGGAGCTACCGGATTTGGCAGGCAGAGAGGCTATTTTGAAGGTACATGCCAAGAAGGTGAAGCTGGCGGATCAGATCGATTTTCATGTCATTGCCAGAGCCACCTCCGGTGCGTCCGGTGCTGACCTAGCCAACATCGTCAATGAAGCGGCATTACGGGCCGTCAAATTAGGACGGACTGAGGTTACGCAGAACGATCTGGAAGAATGCGTAGAGATTGTTATCGCCGGTTATCAGCGAAAAAATGTCCTCATTTCCATGAAGGATAAGCTGACCATTGCTTATCATGAAGTGGGGCATGCTTTGGTGGCAGCTATGCAAAGTCATTCTGCACCCGTGCACAAGATTACGATCATTCCAAGAACCTCTGGCGCTCTCGGGTACACGATGCAGGTGGACGAGCAGGAGACTATCTTAATGTCCAAGGAGCAGGCGTTGGACAAAATCACGACCTACATGGGAGGACGTGCCGCGGAAGAAGTCATCTTCCAACGGATCACATCGGGTGCTTCGAATGATATTGAGCAAGCCACGAAAATTGCTAGATCAATGGTTACCCGGTTCGGCATGAGTGAGGCGTTCGATATGATGGCGCTGGAAACTGTAAATAATCCTTATCTAGGCGGAGATACCTCGCTATTGGTATCAGCAGATACAGCATCCAAAATCGACGATGAGGTGCTTACCATCATCAAAGACTGCCATCAGAACGCTTTACGGATCTTGGAGGACAATAAAGAGAAGTTACATGAAATCACAAAGTATCTGATGGAGAAGGAAACTATTTCAGGTGAAGAATTCATGGAAATTTTGCATCGCGAGCAGAGTAACAGAGGTGCTTCCGAGTGAGCTCTCTTCATTGTAAAGAATTTGCATGGCCCGTTTCATCAAAAATGAATGAAGAGAAACTGAAGGTTAAGAAGGAGCAGACTAGAGCTACTCCTTCTTGTTTTATATACAAAGCTTTTGATTATAGTATCATCTAGGAATATTCCCTGTTTATGGAGAATTATATCGGGAAGTAAGGAAGTGGGGAGGTAGTGTCATGGCAACAAAAGCAGCGAAAACAGCAGCAGGACCAACGGCGATAGTCGCAATGGAACAATATTTTCCTAAGAATAAGCGTATCATTGATTTCTAATCCTGAAGAAGTGAAGGTTATTTACATTGGTGAATTGGGCAGTGGGACACGTACTGCAGATGATGATTTTTTTGAGATGATGGAATGGATTGATAATGATGATTTTGAAGTGCAGCGAGGGAGTACGTTAGTTACATCGGAAATAATGCTGCTAGACTAAACAATGGACGCGGAGGAACGAGAGTGCGACAATAAAAGCATTCTAAATTGAGGTGTCTGACGATGAAGAAAAAGTACGACAAAGAATTCAAAATTCAAACCATAAGACTCATCCAAGAACAAGGGAAAACGGTAGCGCAGGTAGCCCGAGATCTGGGGCTTTCGGAGAACACGCTATACCGATGGATCGCTGAATTTAAACAGGACGGAAATAGCGCGTTTGTGGGTAGCGGTCAACTCAAGTCTGAAGACAAAGCGATGCGTGAACTACAGAAAATGATTCAAGACCTGGGCAACTGCTACGACAATGCTTGCATCGAATCCTTCCACAGTGTCTTGAAAAAAGAGCTCGTTTATCTGGAAAAGTACAAGACACGTGAGCAAGCAAAAAAGAGCATTTTTGAATACATTACGTGCTTTTACAATGGGAAACGAATCCATTCCTCCATAGGGTATTTGTCACCAAACAATGCGAACGTATGTGCCGTTTGACTGCGTAATTCTCTCGATTCTATGTGTCCATTCTATTGACAGAGGTCCACAGCGGGAAATTGCCAAGGAATTGGGCATATCACGAAGCTATGTGTCGCGGATTGAGAAGAGGACGCTCATGATGCTGTATCACGAATTCTATAATGCAAAGAGGTAAACACAATAAGAACGGCCTGCCTAAATGGCAGGCCTCTAAACATTGAAAGCAGGTTATGAATTGGACGAGCTTATCCAACTAGTAGAGAAAGATATAAACTTATTGAAGAAAACCATCGAATACAATGAAAAATACTATGACTATCCCTTCACAAGTAACTGTGACCACTATTATAAACTCTTACTTTTGCATAATAGATTGGAAAATTGGGAGAAGTTTTTAAATACACTCTTAACGTTTAAAAATACTCGGTGTAAAGAAATTAGTAAGAAAAGTGGTTACTTTGAAAAGGTGATGAAGATTGAAAATGAAGGCGTACCCGGTTTCGTGACGAAACAAACTAGGTTCTAAAGTAGCGGTCAAAATTAGGAAGGCAAAAGGACATATATACTCTATGAAACGTTATAAAGGCTTTAGAGAGCTTACATCAACGATCCATTTATACACTGCAGCTACAGATCGTAAACCGGTTATCGTTTTCAGGGTGAAGAATTAATTGGTAGCGGTTGTTGAAGACATAACAGAATTGCCAGTTAAGATAAAAAATGAATGCTAATTCCGTGAAATATGCAGGTTTTTCTACGCAAATTAATTCTTATGTGCAATGTTCCTTATTGATATACGGAACAAATGTTCTTATGATATAAGAGAGCCAATGGTTGGTTGATTTATGGGATGTGTGCATATGAATGACTGATAGTTTTTGTAGTAATTATGCAAATTAAATTGAATTTATAGGAAATTTGCGCCATTTCAGTCATTTAGTTTTAGCCTTCAGTTGCAAAGACCATTTTTCATAATGAGTTACCGTATGTTGGATATTACGTTATCAAGAAACTGATCTGCGTCGCTATTGAATTTCCAGTTAACCCCAAATTTATCAACTAGCATGCCAAAGCACGAAGACCAAGGAGTATTGGATAACGGCATAATGACATGGCCACCAAGGGACAAATGACTAAAGTATTCTTCCAGTTTTTGCTTATCATCGATGACTAGACTAATCAGAATATTATTCCCTTTCACCAGCTCACCTGTTACCGCCTTCATTGAAGGCAAAATGTCCGACATCATGATTTTCCCGCCTGCGAATTCTATGGAAGACTCCATGATCATATTTAACTCATTGTCCGGCATTGGGTAGTTTGGATCTTGCGGGATATCCCCAAATTTCACTTTTTTTACTTTAATAGCGTTTAAAGCCTCCGAATAAAATTCAATCACTTGTTCTGCAATTCCATCAAAGTTTAAATATGCAATAGCTGACATAAAGCATAACCTCCTTCTTGTTATAAATGGAGTATAATACATAATAGGTGACAGCTGTATGTCACCGTTTCATACTAAATTAAAAAAAGAGGGGAACCGATGGAAAAGGTTGAGAGACTAATCTCTATCATTATGATCTTGCTGAAAAAAGATGTCGTTTCCACCAAAGAATTCACGCAATTATTTAACGTTTCCAAAAGAACGATTCTTCGCGATATGGAAACCTTGAGTTTATCAAACATCCCGATCTATTCGGTCAATGGAGTTCATGGCGGCTACGGTATTATGGATGAATACAAGGTTGATAAACGTCTATTAAGCAGCTCCGACTTAGAAAATATATTGACTGCGCTCGGCGGATTGGAACAAATTCTAATTAGCGAAGGAGTTGAAATGACGATCAAAAAAATAGAAGCCATGGTTAGCCCATTGGCTCCGAAAGGTTCGATTCAACTGTCTTTTTATGATTGGGAGGGTCGGTCTGAGATTCGTCAAACCTTGAAGACATGTCAGGAAGCCATATTAAAGAGAAGAGTAGTTTCATTTGATTATATAGATAAAAATGGCACTGCGACGAAAAGAACTGTCGAGCCCTATCAGCTTCATTTTAGCGAAACGAGTTGGTATCTGAAAGGATTCTGTTTACAACGTATGGGATATAGAACGTTTAAATTATCTCGGATCGAGCATCTTAATATAAATGAACAAACGTTTAGCCCTAGAGATGATCTGTTGGAACATGAGCAGGAAGCAAATTATCAACCGGAACTAGTCTCGGTCAAGGCGTTGATTTCGCCTGTCATAAAAGATCAATTCATTGAAAGGTACGCTCGAAAGAGCATTGAATACTATAGCTCTGATTATTTATTAGCAACAATCCATGTTCCGCAAAACAGTAATGGATTTCAATTTTTAGCGAGCTTCGGTACAAATCTGAAAATCGTAGAGCCCAAAACCTATGTTGAAGAATTTCGAGATTATTTGAATAAAATGGTGGAGAAGTATACTTCAAAAGGCTCCCATTAACATTAAAATGTTAGCGGCGTGAGTATTCTTAAATCAATTATGCTGCCCGTTAGCATAGTCCTTCATGAATAATATAAGTTCCGAATTTATAATAGATTTCCGTCCGGGAGGTTATTTCCACTATAACATGCAATCTCCTGATGGTAATCAAATGTGGGGTAAATTCGTGTATCAGGAAATCGTAGCTTTCGAAAAGATTGTCTGGGTAAACAGCTTTTCAGATGAGGTGGGAAACATGGTTCGGTCCTCATTTAGCGATTTGATCCCGCTGGAAATACTCAATGCGGTAACCTTTAGTGAAAATAACGGTACTACCACAATGACCTTGTGTAGCGGACCGATAAACGCAACTGATGACGAGAGAAGCTTCTTTGAGGGCATGTTCGAGTCCATGGAATAGGGCTTCGGCGGGTACTTGATTCTTCGCCGTTCAGGACGAAGGAAAAAGAGCCGATCAGCTCAGGCGACAAGTCATCTTCAGGGCTGGTAGGCAAGTGGGTGGCTTAGGGCAAATATAAGTACGCGATAGTCCACGCACATCGCTTCCGTCTTTAGCTCCGGCGATAGAAATGGTTCGGTGGAAATAACGCCAAAGTAAATGAAAGACCCGATCATTTTCATATGATCGGGTCTTTCGCAATTAATCTGTAATATTCTGGGTGTAGTATTCGATGATGTCTTTGCGCCGGATAATACCAAGGAAGATGCCATCGTCATCTACGACCGGAACGAAGTTCTGATCTGCCGCAAGCGCAAGCATGTCGTCCAAATCTGCATCAATCTTGACGCATTCGATTTTTATTCGCTTATTGATAGAGACGACGGGAATTTCATGCATCGTATCGAAATTAAGGCCAGGTGTGGCCTTCATCTTCCATAGCAAATCTCCTTCGGACAGCGTCCCATAATATACTCCATTGTCTTGAAGGATCGGAATGGCCGAGTAATGGCACGCCTCCAATTTGTCTAAGGCTTCTTTCATATTGGAAGATGTCGTGATGTAAGAGACCTCATTCTTTGGATATAGAAATGTGTTAATGTCCACTGTGTATCACGCTCCTTTGATATATTAAAACATATTTTGCCACGCGGCGCATATGGCAATGACAGGTAATGAGTTTAAGTTCAAAAGATCAATTACAAATATTATTGAGATTGATTCAAACATCGACGTCGCCAGTTGTCATATTAACCGGCAGTAATGATGAGGTCTATGTTAAGGGACCAGCAAAATCAAGCACCTCAACATCGTTGAAGAGAAATATACCTACACTCCACTTCTTTTTCATCATGGTTCACACTCCCAATTTATTTTCATTTTAGTATACAACCCCCCGATCTCGGAATCAATTTCCTCAGACTTTTCCGCAGCATCGTTTGCAAGTTCATCTATATTATCCGGTAATTTAATGTAAACTGCTGTCACACCCAAGAAGCCCCCAGTTGTTTGACATAAACAAATCTTATTCCGCAACTGGACCCAGCCTACTTGAACAGGACGGTTGCAAGGAATATCGATCTTTAATGTTCTGGAGTAGCTATCGTCCGATTGATGAGCTGCATGATAATCCGGCCACTGAGCAACCTCTGAGCTTGCCGAGGCGTGTTGCTCAGGTTTACGATGTAAAGAGACAATAACATTACCCTATTCCCGACAGATCACTTTGAAGGGAAGGAGGTTATACCTAGCACAAGGATTTCTGATTGGATTATCGGGCAAAGTGTGGTGGAACGGCTATTTATTATCGCTCTCTATTTTTGCTGCCAAGTAATACTTTCGCTTCGCCTACAATATCATAAGTCTAGAAATACAATCTAAAGAGGTGAGCCAATGGCAGTAGTAAAAGCTAGGAACCAGGATATTAATATGTTGGCAAGGTTACTTCGAGCTGAAGCTGAGACCGAGGGCGAAATGGGTATGCTCCTTGTTGGAAATGTTGGCATTAACCGAATAAGAGCGAATTGCTCCGATTTTAAAGGAATCCGGACAATTCCCCAAATGATCAACCAGCCGCATGCGTTCGAAGCATTGCAACATGGTTTGTACTATCAAAACGCAAGAGATAGGGAACGCCGTCTGGCGCAACGATCTGTAAATGGGGAGCGGAGTTGGCCCGCCAAATTCTCCCTATGGTATTTCCGTCCAGGAACGTTCGAAAATCCTGGAGAATGTCCGCCAACCTGGTATAATCAGCCGCTCGCAGGACGATTCAAGAAGCACTGTTTTTATGAACCAACCGCGGAAGAATGTGAAAATGTATATAGTACGTTTTAATTTTATAAACGAAAAGAGCTCAGGATCTCTTAACCTTGTGCTGTAAACAAAAACATCGTCAAAATTATTGACGATGTTTTTTTGTCAGGAATGGGATAAAGTTCTTGTCATTTCCCGGTTGAGTGCTTCAGGTTTTGCTCGAACGACTCTTCGAACCAGGTAACATACGAATCCGTTAATATTCAAAAAAGGCCTTGACCATAATGGAACAAAATTATGCGAAAAATGAATTTAGCGTCATTTTGATTTCAACCGATTTTTTCTTAATAATCGCATCCGAGATATACTAATTTGAAGCCAGAAACATCAAGTTCACTATACCGAAAAGGATGTAGTACGATTGATTTAAAAGTTAGCTTCATGATTTAATCCGAAAAAAAATATGGTATAATTTTGATTAAGTGCGTGTGGCGGTTGGAATGTTTTTACCCCTAAAGGCAAGGGGGTGAGAACATATGGAGCAAATAATCTAATACGTTGGCAGTATTATTCTTCAACTGGTCAATCTAATGATTATCATTGCTGATAAAATGACAAAAAAGTAGTTCACCCAACCGCCGTAGGAAGTGTTTGGGCAAGACTACTTTTTTTAATGTGTTATTAGGGGTCTTAGAGCCAGTCGCGCAGCTCACGCGCTTGTCCCTTGCCTTACTGTTTGCTAATATTGACTAAAATTTTACCATGAGAATAAATAATGAGTCAAAAAGAATCAGAGGTTTTTGACTTTAGTGCCGCGTATATCGTGGCATTTTTTTATAATGGAATTTTTGGTACCACCGGGTTGAATAGAAAGATGAGGTTTGACTGGGAACAAATAATCGAAGAGGCCGCCTACTTCATATAACACCGTATTCAAACTGCTTGCACTATCAGGTCCTTGATCTGCCCGAAAATTCGTGAGGATGATGGCAGCCATTGCCATGACGTTGCTCCCCTGCTTCCCACTTTTTATTATGTTTCTCCATAAAAGAGAAGTATTTTATATTTTTTTATAGTATTGTTATTCTGAAAAAATGGGGTTACATTCCATTATTTTCGAACTTGTAGTTAGAGAGGAATTTTTCTATGGAGGTATATTTCTTTCTTACGCTCTTTTGGCTAGCCATCATTGTTTGGGGTGTAGTTTGCATTACTAGTCCTCAATTTGCTTGAGGGGTTCATGCAGATTGCAACGGAAAAGGAGATTAGCGCATGTGGAAAATATCCATACGCACCCAATTGATAACGCTTTTTATTTTATTCGTATGTATTCCATTTCTCGTGTTCGGCAAGTTATGGTATGACAAGTCTACCCTATCCATCGAGCGATCGGCTGCTAATTTTAATGAACAAATTGTCAAGCAGGTAAACGGGCATTTGAATGCGTATTTTCAGGACCTTGACCGTACAACGTTTCCGCTTATTACGCATCCATTAATTCGAGATTTTATGAAATTGAGTCCTGAGCAGACCGTTGATCGGATTACGTTAACAAGAAAGATTCAGGATGAGCTTTTACAGCAAGTGGTATTCGGTCGTCCTGAGATCTATTCATTTGCGATATATTCCGACAAAGGTCTCGAGGTCTCAAGCTGGGGTTCCTCCTTGGTCGAGAAGCCTTTTCAAGCCTATACGGACATTCCGGATAATTTGAATTACGCCATATTCGGCATTCGTCGGGATAACAAAATTCCACTGTTGACCACAATTCGAAAATTTAAAGATGTTACAAGTTATCAAACATCTGGTATTATGATCATTGATTTGCGACTAAATGAAATATCTAAAATAATGGATCAGATTAAGGTTGGCGACACAGGATTTTTATGGATTGCAGACGCACATGGACAAATAATATACCACCCGGATCAATCGAAGTGGGGCACGAAGGTGCCTGATTGGTATTCCGCAGAAATTAACAATCAAGAGAGCGGTGCGTTTATCCATTCTGGACAAGGGATAAAAGACTTGGTCGCTTTCCATAAATCTCCTTATACGAATTGGACTATTATCTCGCAGGTTCCAATTCATGAATTGAATGCAGAACTGCTGTCCGTACGTAATACGACCCTTTGGGAAGGCTTGACCCTTGCTTTGCTTGTTATACTGGTTATCGGAAGTTTTTCACTTTCTTTAACGAATGCGCTTTCAAGACTGAAACGTTTAATGGGGCAGGCAGAAGTTGGTAACCTTGACATTGAGGCGCCTGAGCATAAGGGATATGAAATTGGTAATCTGTACCGTGGATTCAATAAGATGGTTCGCGAACTGCGCAGTCTAATTGAAGAAGTGCATACATCTCAGCTCAGAGAGAGAGAGCTTGTCATCAAGCAGAGAGAATCTACGCTCAAAGCGCTTCAATCCCAGGTTAACCCTCATTTTTTATATAATACACTGGAGATGATCAATTCCTATGCCCTTATTGAGGGTGTAGCGCCAATCAGTCGAATGGCTATTGCGCTTGCTGATTTCTTCCGCTTCAATATCAGCGATTCAACGCAGATTATTTGTCTCAAGGATGAACTAGCGCATGTTCGTACCTACCTGGAAATCCAAAAAGAACGCTTCCCCTATTTGCAAATCGAGATGGATTTGGACGAAAGCGCGATCTCAAATGTCCAGACGGCTCGCTTATCGCTGCAGCCGCTCGTAGAGAACTGTTTTCGACATGGTTATGAAAAACATCGCGTTAAACCCACATATATAGGATTATCCGGTGAACGGTATGGTGACGATTACTTGCTGCGAATTATTGACAGAGGTAGAGGGATGGATGTGGAAAAGTTCAAACAATATAACCAGTTCTTTATGAACGAGCAAGCGATGGAACGGGAGGCAGAAGATGAAACATTATCCAGAATAGGGCTTAGGAATGTGCATCAACGAATTCGTCTTTTGTTTGGTTTCCCCTATGGACTACTGGTGTTGCAATCCGATGAACGGGGAAGTGTCATTCAGATTAGGCTGCCGTATCATCTGGAAGAAATACAGGAAACGGAGCGATGAGGAATGTATAAAGTGTTAATTGTCGATGATGAATACCTGATAAAAAAGAGCTTGAACAAATTGATCACAGAAAGTGGATATGGATTTACGACCGTCTTAGAGGCGGAGGATGGAGAGGAAGCATTGGAACTAGTTTTGCAGATGTCACCCGATTTGATCATTACGGATATCAATATGCCGGTCATGGATGGCCTTGAATTGATTCGGGAATGCAAAGTGCGTCAACTTATGTGTGAGATCGTAATACTCTCCGGCTACAATGAATTTGAATATGCTCGCCAGGCGCTCCGTTATGAGGTTAAAGATTACCTACTAAAGCCGATTCGACCGGAGCAGTTGGACAACGTACTTCGGATCGTCAGCAGCAAGCTCAATTTGAAGCAAAAAACGCTATCAATGAGGAGCGACTGGTTATGGTATTGCAAAACGACAGGGAGTCGATTAGCAGGTCTCATATGGGATCTGGACGAAAAGCAAGTGAAGATGGAACTGGAAGATACCTCTTCCAAGTTTATGGAACAATCGACAGATGTAGGCTTGCTTCAACAGTTGTGTTTTGAACTATTAACCTTTATTCGGAAGGAGTTGGAACATCGTTCAGGAAGAGAGATGCCTATAAGCGATCTTACTGCGTTCTATACGATTACTGAACCATCTGGTACATTGGGATTGCTTGAAGCTAACATCATGGGACTAATGCAGGATATACAGGCCAACCGCAACCATGGCGCTTTTCACCATATCAAACACGCCGCAGCCTATATTGAACAGCATTACATGGAAGAGGAGCTATCTTTGCAATCCATAGCCGAACAGTTGAATATGTCACTATCTTATGCCAGTCAATCTTTCAAGGAAGCATTGGGAGTCACCTTTGTTCAATATTTGATCGGCCTTCGTATGGAGAAAGCCAAGGATCTTTTGAATAATTCCAATTGTAAGACGTATGAAGCAGCCCATGCTGTCGGCTATAGTGATTACCCTCATTTTACAAGAACCTTTAAAAAATATTTCGGGTGCAGTCCGAGAGAATATAGAAAGAGGATAGGCTTAGATTAGAACCTTGAAAAATTGAAAGGTTCTTTTTTTGTTAAAATCCGCAGAAAAAAACACAGTTTTACTAAAGTTAAATCATGTATTAATTATAGGAAAGCGATTACGATAAAGGAGTCAAAAATGATTCGACCAGGAGGTAACGTATGGTTAGGAAAAATAACTTCCTAAAATACTGGCAAATCTACTCCATGATTTTGCCGGGTATATTATTCTTCATCATTTTCCGATATATTCCGATTCTCGGTAGTGTAATCGCTTTCCAAGATTATAATGTGTTTTCTGGTATCCTTGGCAGCGAGTTTGTAGGGTTCAAGCACTTTGTTAATCTATTTACATATCCCGAATTCTCGCGAATATTAGGCAACACGATTCTTATCAGCTTATACCAAATCATTTTTGGGTTCCCTGCACCGATAATTTTAGCACTACTTCTGAACGAAATACGGAAGATGTTCTTTAAGCGGGTTGTTCAGACGGTCATTTACTTGCCTCATTTTCTTTCGTGGGTCATCGTTGGCGGATTGGTCATTAGTGCGTTGTCACCTAATTATGGGGTAGTAAACGAACTGCTGAATTCCTTGGGTTTACAGAAAATCTTTTTCATGCAAAAACCGGAATATTTCCGTGGCATTGTTGTCTTATCGGGTATCTGGAAGGAAGTCGGTTGGGGAACAATCATTTACCTGGCAGCCCTCGCAGGTATTAATCCGGAGCTGTATGAAGCAGCAGAAGTAGATGGGGCCGGCAAATTTCGTCAAGTTTTCTGTATCACATTGCCTGCCTTATTACCTACCATTATGGTGCTTCTGCTTCTTAGAATCGGCAACATGCTTGATCTGGGCTTCGAGCAAATATATATTTTGCTGAACCCGCTGGTCAAGGTGAAAGGGGACATAATCGACACTTACATTTATGAAGTCGGTCTTCTAAGCTTCCAATACAGCTATACGACAGCTATCGGTATTTTCAAATCCGTGGTGGGGCTGGTTCTTATTGTTGGTGCGAATCAACTCAGCAAGAAATTAACAGGAAGTTCACTTTATTGAATCGGAGAGAGGGATCATCTTGAAGTCACCGAGAAAATGGTTTGTTTCGTTCAACTACGCATTTCTAACTATTACCGGAATACTTATGCTGCTGCCATTTGTCAATATATTGGCAGGTTCCTTTAGCGGTGGAACAGCCATCGTGAAAGGCCAGGTTACCGTATTTCCCGTAGATTTCACTTTGGCAAATTATATTTCAGTGCTGAACAATGCTGCGATTTGGAAATCCATTGGCGTGACTGTGTATATTACTATCTTTGGAACGCTACTCAATCTTATCTTTACTTCATTGATGGCTTATGGGCTCGCGAGAAAAGAACTTCAAGGCCGTTCCTTCTTCATATTGCTCATTCTGTTTACCATGATTTTTCCGGCTCCACTCATTCCTTCCTATTTGGTGATTAAATCTTTGGGCATGCTCAATACGTTATGGGCATTAATAATTCCCGGATTAGTCAGCGCATTCAACCTTATTATTATGATTTCGTTTTTCCAGGCACTGCCCGAAGGATTATTGGAAGCTGCCAAAATCGATGGCTGCAACGATTATCGTACATTATGGAGCGTTGCACTGCCGTTATCCTTGCCCTCATTGACAACGATTGGTCTGTTTTACGCAGTCGGACATTGGAACGGATACTTTTCCGCGATCATGTATTTAAGAGATCCCGGGCTTTACCCGATGCAAGTCAAGCTGCGTCAGCTTATTGTTGAAAGCGATGCGGCCAATGTCATGCAGAGCGTGCAGATGACAATGCAATCCGTAGAGGGGATCAAGATGGCGACGATTATCGTTGCTACTTTACCTGTTTTATTGATTTACCCAATGATCCAAAAGCATTTTATAAAGGGTGCCATGCTTGGATCAGTCAAAGGGTAATTTAATAAAGTTTACCAAATATAACAAAAGGGAGAGTTAAGAATGGGGAAAAAAAAGTTGAAAGCTGCAGTCTATATGCTTATAGCCCTCGTAACATTAGTAGGCTGCTCCAAAGCGGAATCTAACAAGGGATCGGGTGCTGCAAATTCTACGAAGGTCCCAACTATCAAACTGGCGATCAGCACGAGAGGACTTCCTTACGTAGAAGGATCGTCCAATATTAACGAAGATAAATATGTTAAAAAGCTCCGTGAATTATCTAAGACAAACTTGCAATTGGAACTCATTCCACACCAAGATTTCAGCAAAAAGCTCACACTTCTGCTTGCCGGAGGAGAATTGCCTGACATTCTACAGAATTACGGTATTGACTCTCCCGAGATGGCTCCTGCCGTTAATGCTGGTGCTTTCTATGAATTGAATGATTTACTTCAGCAGTACGCACCGAATCTTTTGAAGAAAATACCAAAGGAATCCTGGGATTCATCTATGATTAGTAAAAATGGAAAAATATATGCAATTCCGGGAGAGAATTATGTACGGAATTCCGCCGTATACGTTCGCAAAGACTGGCTTGATAAGTTGAATTTAAAGGTACCGAAAACAATCGATGAATACGTGGCTATGTTGAAAGCGTTTAAGGAAAAGGATCCGAACGGAAATGGCAAGCCGGATGAAATTCCATTTTCAGGACGTCAAAATTTTGCCTTCGCCGAAGCTTTTTTTGGAGCGTATGATGTTATTCCCGATGGATGGAAGTATGAGAACAACCAGCTTGTGCCGAATTTTATCAGACCACAAATGAAACAGGCACTGGAGCTTCATCGGATGTTGTACAAGGAGCAACTGATGGATAACGAAATTTTCGTTCAGCAAGGCAAAGACTGGGATGCTAAAATCAAAGGTGCGGCAAGAGTGGGGATGTGGATCCATGATCCTAGCTACCCGGATAAATGGCAATCTGAGGTTAGACAAGGTGATCCGAAGGCGGAGATTATCATTATTCCGGCTCCTACAGGTCCAGATGGTAAAGGCGGTTTGGGATTAAGCTCATCCGTAGGAAACGTATGGGCGATTCCGAAATCGAATAAAAACCCTCAAGATGCGATTAAGCTGCTTGACTGGTTCTATTCTGAAGAAGCGCAAAAGTTCCTTGACTACGGGCTGGAAGGCGAAGATTATACGGTTGAAAATGGTAAGAACAAATATAAATATGCGACATCCGTAGACGATATAAACAAAGAAAATATGCATTTGATGTTTCTTCGATTTGTTGGCTCATCATATCTGGCTAACGAAGAATTTATGAAGGGCCGCAAGGATTCTGAATTGATCCTAAATGGTCTCAAGGTGGCCAACAGTGAAGGACGCAAAAGTGATGGGCTGGGCATGCCGCTGCCACAGACGATGCAATCGAAGCCGGAACTCGCGAAGAACGGTTTGTGGATGGAAACGGCGGCTAAAATTATTACCGGTCAAGAACCTATCGATAGTTTTGATAAATTCATCGAGGATTGGAAAAAACGTGGTGGTGATCAGATTATTAAAGAAGCTACCGATTGGTACAATGCTCAAAACAAGAAATAGATAAATATATCGTTCCAGATGGTAGGAATAGTGGAGGGATGGAATGTGAATTTGAGTGGTATAAAAAACAAACCGATTACTGCTGTCATTGTGGGGGCAGGACACCGTAGCCTGTTGTATGCATCCTATGCTGTAGAGCAACCAGACGAACTTCGGATCGTAGGGGTCGTGGAACCGGACCCTGTGCGTAGGAAACTAACGGCAGAACGATTTGGCCTCGATGATAATTATTGCTTTGAAACGGTTGAACAGCTAGTAAAAGGTCCCAAAATTGCGAATGCAGCGATTAATGGGACATTGGATGATCTCCATATTGAAACGAGTATTCCTCTACTTGAAGCGGGTTATGATGTCCTACTTGAAAAGCCCATAGCAACGTCGGAAGAGAAGATGATGCAGTTGTATCAGGCCAAACAAAAGTATGGGCGAGAAGTTATGATTTGTCATGTTCTACGGTATGCTCCCTTTTACAAAGCGATTCGCGAAGTCGTTTTGTCCGGCGATATCGGCGATATCGTAAATATTCAAACTGCCGAACATGTAAGCTATCATCATATGGCGGTATCCTACATTCGGGGAAAATGGAATTCCGAAGAGAAAAGCAAATCATCCATGTTGATGGCTAAATGCTGCCATGATCTAGATATTATTACCTGGATGGTTGGAAAGCAGCCGAAAAAAGTAAGCAGCTTTGGGAGTTTAATGCAGTTCAGGCCGCAAAACGCACCGCAGGGTGCTGGAAAACGCTGTTTGACAGATTGCCAAATAGAGGAGAATTGTCCCTACTCTGCACGTAAAAACTATATTGATCAGGGACGATGGGGCTTCTACGTATGGAGTAACTCTTATTTGGGCGAAACCCCTAGCCTGGATGAGCAAATCGAATCTCTACGAACGGATAACCCTTATGGCCTCTGCGTATGGCATTGCGATAATGATGTTGTAGACCATCAATCAGTCATCATTGAATTCGAAGGTGGCAGCACGGCGACACACAACATGGTTGGAGCGACTTCGAGACCGTGTCGCACCATTCACATCATTGGAACGAACGGCGAAATATCCGGTGTTTTGGAAGACGGAACCTTCGTGGTCAGACATCCTGATCCAAGAAAAGGGCATGAATACTCGGAGAAGCGAATTTCGGTCAATGTAACCGATGATAGCCACGGTGGAGGGGATCTACTGCTTGTTGCCGATTTTGTGAGTGTTTTACGAGGGGAAGAGCCATCGATTTCTTCCACTGCCCTCGAAAAATCCGTCTATGGCCATCGGATTGGTTTTGGAGCTGAACGTTCACGGCTAGAAGGCAGAACAATGGAAATTGAAATGTTATAGTGGTTCTGGTAAGTAACGTTCTACTTAAATAATATTATGATGACTTCTATAATCAGGAGTCATCTTTTTTATTACTAGTCATTAACTATCGGAAAAAGGCTGTAGTAGCTTGCGCTATCGATGGCACGGTCTTATTTTCAAATTAAGGAGGTTTCCACAGCTGAAAGTATACAAAAACAGCCAAACACCTCGATTCAAGGTTTGGCTGTTTCGTTTCATTTATAATTGTTTCACTGCTTCTTTACCCAAAGCTTCCTGCTTGTTATTCGAACCTCGTTTAACTAAAAGGAAGTAGGACAGCATCGCTGCTGCACTTGTTGTCAAAATAATAACACCGAGCGGAACAGCCGTGCTTTCCCCAGCAATGCCGACTAGTGGAGAAACGACCGCACCAAGCAGAAAGGGTATAACGCCCATCAGTGCAGCTGCACTACCAGCCATATGACCCTGGCTCTCCATCGCAAGAGGAAAAGCCGCTGTGGATGTAATCCCGATGGCCGCTACGAAGAAAACGAGCGGAATCACGAGTGCGTACAGCGGCCCGTGGAACATCGCAACCAATAAGACGGCGATGCTGGCTGCGCCGGCAAGCCATAGACCGAACAGCAGGAAGGTCTGTTCTGACACACGGCGAGCCATTCGACCGACCAACTGCGAGCCGATAATCAGGGTGATGCCATTTGATCCGAACAACAGAGCAAATACCGTAGGGGAAACTCCGTAAATATTTTGATAAATAAAAGGAGTTCCGGAAACGTACGCGAATACCCCCGCGATCATGATCCCCTGCGCGAGCATATAGCCCGTAAATGAGCGATCACGCAAAAGAGATCCATAGTTTCGTAGTTGCTGAGTAAAATCGCTGGGACTGCGGCGCTCGATAGGCAGCGTCTCTTGGAGACTCCATTTGGTCATGGCAAGGAGGTAAGTTCCCAGTAGCGCCAAAGCGATAAATACGCCGACCCAGCTTGTGAGCGCTAGAACACCGCTTCCCGTTACCGGTGCCACAAGCGGGCCTAAATTTCCGACAAGCAAGAGAAGCGAGAAAAATTTGGTGAGCTCGTGACCACTAAACATATCGCGAGCAATTGCACGGGAGATGACGATACCCGCCGACGCAACAAACCCCTGCACGAGCCGAGACAGGATCAGCAGCCAAATATTCGGTGAGATCGCACAAGCTAAATCTGCCACAACATAGATTACCATGGAAATGAGCAGCGGCTTGCGCCTGCCATAGACGTCGCTAAGCGAACCCATGACCAGTTGGCCGATGCCAAGTCCCAATAAACAGGCAGTCAGGCTGAGCTGGACGAGGGAAGCTGTCGTACCAAAACGCTCAACAATTTGAGGAAAAGCGGGCAAATACATATCGATGGTAAATGGCCCAAGTGTCGAAAATAAACCAAGCAGCAGAGCTAATCTAACGGCAGTCTGGCTGTTCTTGTTAGTCATCGTATAAGATTCTCCTATTCTTCATTCCATATCCAGAACTCTTCTCTCTATTTTGTAACACCATATCATAACTGTACTCGTTTTGACAACAGTTTTAATTAATATAAGAAAAGCCTTTGTCGGCGGGTACAACGGTGATAATGACCCCGAGGCACCCTTCCACCTCACATGCTATACGAGACCAATATTCTTCAACATTTGATACTAATCATCTGAGTCTGCATCTGGAACAATTTCTTTATATTTGCTACCAAAAACATACTCAAGCATGAATGCATCAAAATCGTCAAAGCTGAGACCAATTAACTCGGGATGTCCTTGATAAAAAGATGAATTTTTCCAGTATGTTTATCCATAACCAAAGATTCATATGTTACTTGAGAACACATTCATGGTTGAAAGCTTCTTGCCTTCGTCTCGATGGCTCCGGATATATCGGATCGGTAGGGATCGATCGCTCTTCAGCTTATACGGCAAAGCGGCTTTCCTCAACCTTTGAGCAGACTGCGAATGGCGGGTTTCAGCGATTCCGCCATGCGGAGAAAGCCGAGATCGGTCGGATGAACGCCGTCAACGGTGCACTCCTCATAAAGCGAGTCGCCAAGCAACGTCCCTCCGTCAAGAAAATGCACGTTGACGTAGCCAGCGGCATGCAGCCTCTCGAGTATTGACCGCTGTACGTTTAGACGCGCTAGCCGGAGTTTCAGATCGTCAGGGATAGAAATGTTCCTTTGCATACGGGATTTTCGATACAACGAGAATCGGCACTCTGGGATGACGTTCGCGCAAGATATCAATGAACGGGGGCAGCGTCTCTGTCATTCTTTCTACGGTGCCCGTGTTCGCTTCGTAATCCAGCACGTAGAGAGCGGGATTCTCGATACTTGCGATCGTTCTGGCCACCTCGGGCTCGCCGCGGCCGCTTCCTGAAAAGCCAAGGTTGATGAACTCGTACGGAAGGAAGCGGCTTAGCACATCATAAGAAGGTGCAACGTTGGATGAACATATTAGGATTAAAGAGTCTTGTACGCATAAAGAAATATCGTTCATATAAAGGCATGGTTGGCAAGATTGCCCCCAACATTTTAGAACGGGACTTTCACGCTGAAAAGCCGAATGAGAAGTGAGTTACGGATATAACAGAACTTAAATTATTTGGAGAAAAACTTTATTTATCTATATAATGGCGAAATTATTACGTTTACGATCGGTTCAAGACTGTTCCAGATCTTCAATGCAATGCGCTCAACGACTTGGACGTTTTTGGCATTGGCTTTTTAAGTGGGTAGAGTCCGTGCCATTCCCGGCGTCCACATTCGTGATGTAGGAGAGTTGCAGGTCCGAAATATTGAGGAGTTTGGCAAGCTCCATCCGGTTGGTGCTGGCCTGATTCAGCATGACGATAAACTCGCTGTTGAGAGCATGGTGCCGGCGTGCAGATTCACCAAAGCGACAAAAAGTTATGACAGAATCATGAGGGTTGGCTTAGGAAAGGCACTTATACGATGTGATATGGTAACCTATAGAAGTGAAATTACTGAAAGGGAGTGTTACCTTCATGCGAATCCAAAGCAATGCGGTTAGTGTCGAACCGATTCCGACCTCGGTGACTAAGGTACTCTTTGAATCGATAAAGATTGGCATTATTAAGTCGAACCTCATTGCGATGATCGCGGGGATTAGCATGGCAATGTTCGTTCACGATATATCATTCTTCGATAAAATCGGAAACATGGTGTTGGCTTTGACCGGAGCAGTGTTTGTGATCGGAGCAGCCGGCATCTTCAATAATTTATACGACCGCGATATCGACACTGTAATGGAACGAACAAAAAATAGACCAACCGTATCTGGAATCATTGACGTCTGGAGCGGGTTGTTCATCGGGGGGTGGATCGCAGTTGGTGGTCTTATTGCGCTGTATATCGCTTCTCCGCTTTCAGCTTTCCTGGGTTTTCTAGGGCTGTTCATCTATGTCGTGCCTTATACGATTTGGACGAAACGCAGAACCATCTATAACACGGAAGTTGGAAGCTTATCCGGAGCGATGCCTCCATTGATTGGTTGGGCTGCGATCTCTCCTGACATTTTACATCCCGGTGCCATTGCATTGTTCGTGTTAATGGTAATCTGGCAGATGCCCCATTTTTATGCGATTGGGATTCGTCGCATGGAGGAATATCGTGCGGCCAACATCCCCATGCTGCCAGTCGTCAAAGGGATTCGGAGAACGTACGTGCAGATGAACGCCTATCTGGTTGCACTATTCCTATGCAGCTTTTTGTTCTGGTCCTTTAATCCTTACATCACCGTGGCCAACGCAATCCTGAGCTTAGGCTGGTTGATTCTAAGCATCAACGGTTATCGTCGTAAGCAGGAGGGGAAGTGGGCCCGTTCGATGTTTATTTTTTCGCTGAATCACATTACTGTGTTGCTAGTGATGATAGTAGGCTACTCAATAAGTGCTCATTTATTTTAACGTCAAATAAATCCAGCAATTATAAGTCAACATCCCAAATTTACGCCAAGGTCTATTGATGATGATGGAATTTGCTATGTCACTTCCCCAATTTCGGACAAAACCATTGCAGCGATTTTGCCGCCAATTCCGGGAATCGACTGGATAATCATAAATTCCTCAACTTTGCTGTAGGCCGTCTCCTGAAAAGGGTTATTCGAGGCTGCAACTAGAATAGCCTTAGCCTTTTCACTGGCCCAGTTCTCGGAACGTTTAGGGCAGAGGCATGCGATTCTGTCCGTAAGTTTCGTTAATCCAGCTTTAAGTGCAGTTTTGGACGTTGGAAATTCCCTTAAGACCAACAAAGAGACCACGGAATAAAGATCTCCAAAGATCCCCTATAATCAGGGAAGACCTGATCTAAAATCGACTGGAAATGAAGCTTAGCCTGGATATACATATGTGTAATGGATTCGTGCTGTCGAGTCAGATGACAAAGGTTGAGCAGACCAATACCTCTTTGTTTATACTTCTCAAACTCTTCATTGTAATAGAGTTCGCATAGCTGGTAGGCATCTACAGCATCTGTTTTCACCTTGCGGAGATCTCAGAGGGAACAGATCCGTGTTGGTGCTTCCGCTGTTTTAGCTTTAAACAAGGGAAAAGGTCATCCAATCAGGGAGGATGATGCTTCTCCCAGACCAGCAAGTCCTCCGACAAGTTGATTACCCATGATCCATATAAGTAATGAATTTGAACTTTATTATCAAAATTGCAGATATATTTTTCGTTGACTTGATTTTCTTTTTCATAACCATATCATTCAAAATATCAAGGTGATGCATATGGCTCCGTTAGAATAGCTATTTTAGCGAATTATGTAGATAATATAGTCACACAATCATAGTCCCTTCGACACTTCCACTTATATCCATTTAAATATAGAATTTACAATAAGACGACTTGTACAAAGGCGGACACCTTACCAGAAAGGTGGAGGCTGTAAACATGGATATATTTCAAGCTCTTTCAATCATGTTTGCATTTGGGTTATTTATACTCTCATTGTTAACTTACATTGACAAGAGGAAATGATCTGAATTGGCACTAGTTTTGGTTTGAAACCATACTAATTAAAGCCGCCAATTACAAGCCGCCGTACACGTCAGGTCAAATAATTTGATCTGACTTTTTTTGTATTAAAACTAACTGTAGGAGAAGAATCCACTGTTACAACTTCCCATCCTTCCTTACCTAAACTCTGGAAACTTAAAGTGCTCTGATTTGAAAACTTAAATCTTCTTGACGTACACGAAAGATGTGCACAAAGCTTGATACATGAATATGGACATGTATTGCATTATCGTATGTTAGGCCTCTTGGGCATTAATTCAACAAGCGAACAATACATATGGTTAAGTGAATGTGAGGAGAGACTGCGCAGCTGATTTGGAATCGTAGCTTGCGAGTCATTACAATCGACGAGAAGAAGTGTGGCTTAGAATAGCTAAGAAGGATTCGGGCATCCATTCAATTACCATTCCGCAAACGCTCGATGTCGCCTTGTGTTATGGATGGATCGATAGTCACCGTAAAGGATTCAACGAGGCGTATTACTTGCAGCGTTATTCGCCAAGGCGATTGAAAAGCCCTTGGTCCATGGTTAACGTGCGAAAAGTAGGAGTTCTAATGAAGACAGGACGAATGAAAGCCCACGGTTATGCTGAAATTCGCCGAGCGCAGGAGGATGGAAGATGGGATGTAGCCCATGAATCACAGAAATGCGCAACAATCCCGGCGGATCTCGCAGCGGCGTTAGTGCAGCATGAACAGGCCCAAAAAGCTTTCAGTCAGCTCGATAAGAGATCTCAATATGCGATCCTCCTGCCGCTCTTAAAGGCAACATCGGCAAAGAGTAGAGCTACGCTGTTAATGATTTCGATTGTAGGGTCATATTGTGGGTATTGCGCTTGTAGCATTTCGGCAAGAGCACCGACGGCAGCGTCGTCCTGTAAAGATAGCGTATTTTCAATAAAAGTTTGCCCTGCCTCGGTGAACACTTGCTGTATTGCAATCGTATTGTGCACAGCTTAACGGCCTTCTTCGGTATATTTCCTTGTACCGTATTGTAGTAATGCGTAACCATTCCGAACCTGGGGGAACGGGGGTGGTAGTCAGCAGAGATAAATGCTCAGCATAGGAGGTGCTTCCATCGAACGATAGTGAGCCTCTCTTGTCCAACCACGTGTAGAGGGTGAAATCGGGTTCCCCGGTACGTCAACATACAGAATTCCGTGTATCTGTCCAGTAATGCCGATGCCGCCGATCTCCACATCATCCCTTCAAAATTCGGCAAGCACCTCACGAACCGTATGCCAAATCCAATCGGGACCTGGCAGTGTTCCCATGAATTTGCCGTATAACACTCAGTATGATTGTCTTTTATCATCGATTTTGTGATTTCACCGCTGTTTCCATCCACAAGAACACCGCCAATGCTCATCGTACCGATGTCGAGTCCGATCAAGTACATCCTCATTTTCTCCTTCAAACGTTTCAGATATTAAAGGACATTCAACAATTGCTGACGATCGTTGGAGCCGAGAGCCATGTGAATGAGGTGGACCACCATCTTTTTCTGTTCCCGGTTCAAATCAATGAATATCTTCGGTGCCGCTTGATACATCTCACGGATCACGAATTCGAGCTCTTCTTTTTTAATCTGATCCTCGGGTATATCCAAAAAGGGAGGAAACGCATCGGCTTCAGTAAAATCCTGAATAACGACATCGGAATAAGTCTTCAGATACGGCTTCCTTTTTTGCTTAATCAATGCACTAACCTCATCGATCAGGAACAGATATTCTTCACTTCGTTTGTTTGCGCCGAAACCGAATTCCAGCTGTTCGCTGTCCGGATCCGTATCAAAATCAAAATGGTCAAAAAACGAGCTTTGAATATAAACGCTGTGATAAAAGGAGTCACTTTTATTATTAAAGGTTGTTGGCTGCTTATGCTTCTCTGTTAGCGTTGAATCAATGAAATAGATTTTGGAATGCTCGTGATTGATCCGGTCATTCCACTGAATATATTTCAGATGAAATACCGTTTGGGTCGGCTTATGAACAAATTCACGCCATTCCTTTTCTCTAATAAGGCTGGAATAGTCCAGTGGGCTTCCGTCCACTTTTAAATCGAAGCCCTTGTCCGAATTCAACTCAAGGAACCACCCGAATTCCCTGCATAAATAAGCTATCAGCTCTTCGTAAACGAAATCTTTTATGATGTTGTGGAAGGTTACGGTTGTCCCTGTGCCTTGAACGTCATTCGCCTGAACAGCCCCTGTCGCCTCATAAGAATCCATACGGTCCGAACGAACATGGATCGTGTACGTCTTGTAGGAAGCCCCGTCTTCATACGTAGTTCTCCACAAAGCGTCAGAAGCGAAACGATGAAACGTTAAACGGCCGATACCGTTTTTTCCATGCATGGCTGAGGTTACGCGAACACGTTTGCCGGGATCGAGCTGCTTCTCCGATTCGTAAAAAGGAGTAAACTTGCGCTCCAGTGCATCACGATCTATACCATATCCATTATCCGCAATCGTGATTTGGTCGATACCGCCCAATGGGTTCCTTTGAAGCTGAACATCTACAACCGTCGCGCGTGCATCAAATCCGTTCCATATGTATTCGGAAATTGCTTGAAGATAATTAAACTTGCGAAGCGTCTTCTCGATTCCTTTTGAGGTGATCCTGATTCGGTTCAAAAAAACCCCTCCTTTTAGGTGTTGAGCACTTCGAACAGCAAGCTGAACATACTCCTCCTACCGCTGCTTGACAAGTCCGCTAGTCATATCGAACAGTCTCGTTCAACTCTATCCGCGATACGGCGGGGAGTGGAATTTCGCGTTCCGGTCTTACAAGTCTAAGCTTCAAATCAATGTTCATCCTCAATACATCCTTGTAAGTTTATTGGATTATGCTAAAGAACATCTTTTGGTACTCTTATTTGCTAGTTTAATGTATTTAGTTATAATTTGTAAGCGGTTTAATTTGTCGAATGCTGTATTGGCAAGCGCAAGCTGAAGGGCGGACATATGTAAGTGTTAAAAGAAAATAAAACATTAGACTGAAAAAGTATTTTTTATTAGGAAAATAAAGTAGATTGAAAAAATATAGTATCAGACTGGGATCGGCATTAAGCTAAACCAGCTAATAACTTGTCAAGATTTTCAATAGAAAATGGGGAAGATGGTGCTATACTAATTACTGAGCATGCCAAATAACCCTCCAACATGGTCTTGGAAGTTTTTCATGGGTTTCGTCGTTTGATTGCCAATCAAATTAATTCGAGGTATGCTTCTTTTCGTTTGGCTATGTTAAATTCTACCATAAGAAAACCGCCTTGGTGAAAAGGCGGTTTATTAAGCTTTCGTTCCTCATTAGTGGAATGAGCAGTATAACTTAAATTATTAAAACTTACGTTTATGATAGGGGATACCATCGCCATCTTCACAATAGGATTTGAGACTATAAAGGAAAATAGCCCAGTTGTAGTTACAGGAGCGATAAAATGGCGTTACTTCTTTCCAGTTCGTATGACGCAAAGTAATAAAAGACTTCCCGTTCTTCTCTTGGATATCAAAGGAAATAATCGTACCAATCCATTCTGGATCTGAATCTATACACTGCCAAACGACTTTTTTATTAGTGATCAATTCCTCTATTCTCATCTTAGTTATGTCATTGCTGCCAAATCGAAATTCATTAATAAAGCCAATCTGATTATTAATAATGAGTTCATTGGTCCATATTTCCGACAGTCCTTCAGCGGTGGTTAAAGTTTCATACACTTTCGACGCTGGAACATGTACGGTTTGCAAGTGCTCGATATTTGCCATGCCTTACTCCCTTCTAAATGCAATAATTTATGTTTGATGCTTATGATAACATATGATGAATATAATAGTTTCTTTTGGATTGCTATGTTGTAGTTATTGCAATTATTTGTTCAACTATCCTACCGGTTAGCTTAACAAGAATAAGCAGAAAGCCTAAGTTTGGTATTCGTGTCGGTTACAGTAAACATGCACGATTTGACCAACGAATTTTTCTTATTCGATGAGGTATTCTCATATTCCGTGCTTTCTATATAACGAAACCAAGCCAAATAATGTTGCAAATATTTGGTTGCAACACCATTAAAGCGGTCCATCCATTTCTTCAAGCGGCTGTGGTAGCTGTTTACGTTTTGGATATGCTACACGTCTTTTACACGTTGTTTTCCGTCGGACTTGAATCGGTAATGAGCCAAGCCCTTTGAACGGTAAATGATTGGATTAGAACCAGTGGTAAATTTAATGCTGTGATCGATTTGGATGCCACAGTAAGAGATCCAGACGATCCAACAAAACTTTTGAGAGCTTATGACAGTGGAGACCATTTACAGCCTAGTGTGAAGGGATACCAAAAAATGGCAGAGGCAATAGATCTCAATTTATTTACTCCATAACAAGATAGATAATTATCTGACGCAGCCGGAGCTTGTATGATGAAGTTGCAGGCGCAAAGATACAAGTTAACATTCACCTTTGTTCCGGGAGTAAGAGGATGTCATCACCGGCTTTACCTTCTGAGGCGTAACTGACCATTACACGTGGCTGGACGACTTCCCCGTCAAGTAGAGGGAAAATTGGCCGTTCCTATTCAACATGGAAGATCGGGCGAATTTGGTCAGCCGCATACGTACAATGTACAGGTGAAGAAGATGAAGAAAATGAGGTCTCTTATGAAACTGTGTGGTAAATTAGCACGAATACTCGTTGGAATGGCTCGCAGCAACGAAGTCTACAATCCTCATAAAACGATGCCAATGCAGCTAGCAGCTTAAGACGTATTATTCCAGAAAGTAATACATTTATTATTGATTTAAGGTGGTGTCCAGACAGTAGATTAAATGGCGAATATAAATTAAATGTACATAAATCAAAGCGATCAAAAGACAGATTTGAAGTAAGAGATACAATTGAAATTTGGTTGCGGGAACTAAATAATAATCAAACTGATGATGAATTCTAATCCGTACTAACGGGAAACGATAGCTCAATAAGACACGATGGCAGTCTTCTAGACGATCGGCTGCCGTTTTTCATTGAAGTAACGGACAGATTTCTTCAATAAAAATGTTATATTAATATCGGAAGGATTTCACAAATGAAATATATTGTAATAGGGAAGTGAGGTGTGTTTGATGGAAATTCATTACCGCCAACTATTAGATATTACTCATGATGAAATCAACTATATCGATAGTAATGAGCAAACACAAACAATAAGTTTTATCGATTGTAGGAAGAATTGGGTTGCTTTCTGTAATGAGACAGACGGGACAAAAACCACTCTCGAAGATTCATTTTGCGTTGGTTGGCGTGATTGGTTCAGTCAACCTAAATATTTTGAATTCTTTTCAGAACCAAAAGTTAAAGTAATATTCCCATATAATAAAAACTGGTTTTCGATTATTAGGAATGAAAGAAAGAAAATTAGGCTTGAATTCATTAGATTACAATGGAAAATTAATGATTGTGGACATACCACATATGATCTAGGCTAATCCTATCATTCCGGTAAAGGAGAGTACGACCGCTCAAAAATCAGGATAAGGGCTGCTGCTCGATTTCGATTTTGACAGCCTTTTTGCATACATGATACTGTAACTTTGAAGTCTTACATTGTGAAAGGTAAGGGAGGGATTCCTAATTATGTATGAGCAGAAAACAAAAGAAACTGACAGAAGTGTCATTGAGTTTATTGAGAATGTCGAAAATCTCAAGAAGCGTGATGACGCCTACAAATTATTAGAAACATTCACCGAAACGACCGGTTACCCAGCGAAGATGTGGGGACCGAGCATCATCGGCTTTGGCTCATATCACTACAAATACGAATCTGGTCATGAAGGAGACGCACCATTAGTCGGCTTCTCACCTAGAAAAGCAAGTATCAGCCTGTATTTTGCGACAGGCGATACGGAGCGGGATGTATTACTGCAGAAGTTCGGAAAACATAAGTCAGGAAAAGCCTGTGTATACATCAACAAAGTATCCGACATTGATTATCATGTATTAAAGGCATTGATTAACCAATCTGTAAAGTTCCTGAAAGAGACTTACCCCAATTGATCCGGCAATCTTAGAAAAGGTCGCGCAGTATACTGAGAGAACGGGAGCCGAAACGACAGATATCATGGATTCAGGCAGTATTAATGTTGTTTATTTTTATGCTCTGAACGGTAATTATCTTGGTATATGTGAAGAAGTGGAGGTCTAGATTTCAGTACAACACAATCATCATGAGGCAGCCGCGGATCCATCGGGTAGCCTCTTTAAGCTAAAGGGTACGATCTTAATTAGTACTTTACAAAGGTAGCAACGGACAGGAGTGTTTGTTAGGGTAGTCGAATAATCATACTTAAATAACAACAAAATCTCCTTTTAAAGCGGGGTGTGTCACTACTATATGGAATGCTTAGGATGTAGGATTGCAAATGGGATTGAACCTAATCTGAATATTTTATTTGAGAACGAACTTATTACTTGTGTACTTGATATTGCTCCGTTTAATGAAGGGCATACGCTAATCCTTCCTAAAAAACACTACTTGGATGTCGATGAAATCGACCAAGAAACTGCTTACAGTATCATGGACGCCACTAAAATGATTTCAACTGTCTTAAAATGCGTGTATAAACCTGATGGTATTAGAGTGAGTCAAGACGGTGGGAAATTCAACGATTTGACACATTATCACATGCATCTCATTCCAAGATACGAAGGCGATGGATTTACCTGGGGTGAACCGTTACATCCAGATGGTGCTGAAAACCGATTACCACAAACTAAGGAAATAATCATTAAGGTTATTAGCGAACTATTCTAACGGATAACGATAACGGGGGAATATCTTATGCATTTTATCAAAAAATCAGTAGCAGTCTATCTTATCTCTGGTCCACTTGGCGTAGGGAAATCAACCGTCTCCAAGACTCTTGCGGACGCGACGAACCAATGTGCGTTGATTGAGGGTGATCTCCTTCTCCATATCTACCGTGGTGAAACCGAGCTGCCCTGGGAGGAACGACTCCGGCTGGCTTGGCTTAATATCGTTGCGGTGGCGCGAAACTTGCTCCAGGACGGACTAGACGTAGTTATCGATTTCGTCGTTGAAGACGAACTACAATGGTTCTATGACCAGCTATCGGATCTCGATGCGACTCTCCACTACGTTGTGCTACACGCAGAACCGGACACCCTTACCGCCCGACTCAATCAGCGGGGAGATGCGCAATATATCCACCGTTCGCTTTTCCTTCGGGATAAGTTGATGAAGTCGCCGACCAATGAGCCATTCCTGCTGGACGCCGATCATAAGCCGCCTGATGAACTCGCTGAAGAGATCTTAAAGGATGCCAGATTTCGGATAAATGGGACATTTTCACAAAATATCGGATTCTCTACATATGTCACTTATACCCGCTGATAATAATCCAGAAAGCAAGCAGAACTGAAAACAGTAAAGGAGCAGCTGTAGCTGCTCCTTTGAATTGCCCATGAAAATTCTTACATACTAAATGATAATGACCAAAAATTGGAGTAGTTTCTACCATAAGCTATATACACATTGGTAGTCGTGTTGCCCCATTCGGGTTCATTGTCATACCGGGAGAGACGATGTTATCATCGGAGAAATGTTAGCGGCACATTAGGCCAAAATGGCCATACGAATCGTTGCCACTCCCCAAATTAAGGCCTCACTCACTCAACTGTCCGTCAACGTCTACCGCTGAACCGTTTGATCGCTTCCTCGGTCACCGGCGCGAAGAGGTTAACCAAGTTGCCGTCGGGATCGCGAAACAGCACAGCACGGTTCCCCCACGGCATCGTGGTTGGTTCCTTTACCCACTCGTCGACAAACGGCTTCAAGCGCTCGTATTCGGCATCGACATCGTGGACGCGGAACTCGATGATGACAGTGTGATTGTCGGCCGCCACTGCGGAACCAGCGCCGAACAGTTGCACCGTCTGGGAGTGGCCGATCGCCAGGGTGCACGATGGCACAACGAGTTCGGCGAAGACGGGCGCGGGGCGTTCCGCCGAAACACCCATGACTTTCTCATAGAACTCGACGAGACGATCCACGTCGTCGGTAATGATGCGTACAGAAGCCAAATTCATGAGATACCATCCTTCCTATAATAAATGATACAATGCCGTATCATATCATTTTGGGCCAGAATACTTCGCATTTATCTCCCACTCCTTTATGTTTACTTACTCCGATTATAAAAAAACAATACTGACAACTGTATGTCAGTAGCGTTTTAACATTTTTTTGGCTTAATCCCGAATTCGATTTCGGAATGCGTCATGCTATCGATTCAATATAAGCTGCGCCACACCCTGTTTATCAAACAATTATGGATCTAGCATAAGTAAAGAAAACTCCCGTCTGAAACAAACGGGAGTTCGAAAATCAAAATATACGTTCGCGTCTGAAAACAAGAACGTTGCTTCTTTCGGTGATGATGACAAATCCGTTTCTTAAGAGACAATGGATAGCTTGGATCAAGGTAAATCCTACTCGTAAGAATTGACCGCAAGGATTAGCGCTTCCTATGATGCATACTCCAGTTATCCTATTATCTATAAATCTAATAGTAACAACGTTCTGGAGAAGTGGTAGATGAGCATGAACACATACTTATCACCTCCTTGAGTTTTACTATAATAGATTCATTTTTAATAGATTAGGAAACGGACAAACATGGAAAAACCTAAATAATGGGATAACCAAGGAAGCTTTTTGTCATAAACGTTGATGATCGATTTTATTAATTTAGATTAAACGGGCAGGATAATATATTCTAATTGGTCAAATTACCCATAAAAGTAGGTTGCTCTAGAGACCTGAAGGCCCTTCTGTTTGTTAAACAGTGGGTGATCCGAAGTGTTACATGTACTCAAATTTATAGATTTTGTACATATGCACTGCCCGGTACCATCAATCATCTTTTAACAACAATGATTCATTCACATTTTGATATTAGATAGTTTCCATCCCACAGGATACAATCAAAATAAGTGGCTATCCAATATTGATTGGGGTTGTATCAATGATGAGGTATAAATTCTGTCCCAAGTGTGGTGGAAGGTTGATTCTGAACGAAAACAGGGAGATATCTAAGCCGGTTTGTACTTCATGCGGGTTTATCTTTTATCAAAATCCAACGGTAGGCGTTATGGGAATCTTAATTAGGGACGGGAAGGTTTTGCTAGGCAAACGACGGCGAGGGGACTTTAAGGGGCAGTGGTGCTTTCCAGGTGGCCACGTTGAGTGGGATGAGGATGTATATGAGGCGGCTCGACGAGAATTTATAGAGGAAACGGGTTTAAATATTAAGATTACAGCAGTTTACACAGTTCTTTCAGATTATGGAAGTATACACGAACAATTTCGTCGTTTACATAACCTCGAACAACAAAATGCAATTATTTGGTTTCTAGTAAAAGAGATTGATGGTAAGCTCGTTGCTGGAGATGATATTGAGGAAGTAGAATTTTTCTCTTTTAGTGAAGTGCCGGTGTTGGCTTTCCCAACACATGAAATTGTATTGAAAAAATTGAAGGATGAACACCTTATTTTATAGTAAATGTTCTATTACGTTAATGGGGAACGATAGTTCAACTAAGGACTCTATATAAACGTCAAGAAGCTGCCGAGGCAGCTCTTTGACATGATCACAAATAAAGCGATTGATACATATGTACTGCAGGGCGTTAAGCAAAAGGGAGGGATAATACAATTACGGTACCGTATTTACAGATTGGATATTTAATTGTACTGTTACTTTGTGGATTAAATTTCCAATAGGTGGTGTAATATGGGTGACCAAGTAATCAATAAACATGAAAAGATTCAACCGAGCGTGAAAGAAAAAGCAACAGTAAAATCAGTTGCTTGTATTGAAGTGCCAGTTAAGAACATACAACGTGCAGTTGACTTCTATGTGTTTCAATTGGGTTTCTATATTAACACCACTAAAAATCGTCTTCCTATTGAATCTGACAACACCGAGGTATTTATCTATCCTGCATCAGGCGTAGAAATCATGCTTATACAAACTGATGGAGAAGAACGGCTGGCTTTTACTCATAAAGGAAGACCCAGTCATGTTCTCATATTGGAAATTAGTGAGGACATTGAAAAATGCTATAACAGATTAGTTGTAGCTGGTATTAGGACTAGCCCAATTAAAGATAGTGGCGGATGTGGAAAATCTTTTGATGTTTTCGACCCTGATGGAAATTTAATTAAATTGTGGTTTGGTTATCCAATTTAATACTCAACTAACGAAGTACGATAGCTCAACACCAGGCAGCCACGTGTGACTTCCTTTTCATAGTAGAAGCTCTGTAGGTCAGACTAACGGATGGGCTCTATGGCACCATAGTTCATCGACCTTCCTCTCCCAGCCATAGTAGCAGTATTGACGGATTCTACCCATTTTCATCATCTGTGGTGCACGCTTGCGCTGCATGGTTGTGTAAAAATAGCTATATTTTACTTATTGAGGTACCATGATTTTTGTTAAGATTTAAAAAAAGGATTGGGGTTGGAGAAAAACGACGGCATAAGAGAATCGAATTTGAAAGTATTTAAACGAATTGGGGATTGAAGGCAGCCACTCCTTCAAGGTGAGAATCTGCGTTAAGCTCGATGCAGCGAATCAGGGGGTATCAATTTGTTCGGCCGCAAGTTCGGAAACTACGATTAGGACATTTTACTAAGGATGGACTACAAGCCAAGAAGCTCATAATGTCTTATGGCGGGGGCTTGCCAATCTAGCTCTGTTTTACGGCCATTGAGTTAACAATTTTTGAATATAATTCTATAATTATGAAAAAAGGGCGAAAGTGCAGGTAAACGGGAATTATGGCGGGACCGGATTCATCCTTATTTGTTTAGACATTTCGTGGATGATATCCGTGATCGTATGGATATGATGGAATTATTGTAATGGAGGGATGCTAGAATGGAAAGTCTCTGTAAGGAGCGTTGGCGGAATCCGGAATGGCTTATGGAGGAAATACAAAGGACGAGGCCGTCATCCGGCTGTGCAGCTGTATGGTTCTTCGGACAAGAAAGCGTAGCTATCAAAGGAAAAGCGACTGTAATCCATGTCGATCCTTTCTATTCCGATTATCTCGAACAGATCAATGGGATAAAGCGAACGTATCCCACATTGGTTAAACCTGAGCATATTACCACCCTCGACTTCTGCCTGATTACTCATGAGCACGAGGACCACTTGGATCCGTGGACACTAAAGGTGATTGCTGAGCAATGTCCGGAGACACGCTTTATGGCGCCCTTTAGCTGTCGAGCTATGCTGGAAGCAAACTGCGGAATAGCCTCTGAGAGGATAATCGATGCTCTCACTGGGGAGTGGATTGAGCTTGAAGGCAGAGAAGGAGAAAAGATCCGGATCAAGCCGATACCAGCGGCTCATGAAACACTGGAGACGACAGGAACTGAGCGGGCCCACCGTTATGTTGGCTACTTGCTTGAGCTGAACGGCGTGAAGGTGTACCATGCAGGCGATACCGTAATCTACCCCGGTCTGATGGAGAATCTCGCGCAGGAGGCAATTGATTTGGGGATGCTTCCCATCAACGGACGGGATTACTTTAGAACTTCTGGCGGGATTGTAGGGAACATGAATTATCGCGAAGCAGCGGAGCTTGCCAAGGCTGTACATATGGATATGGTAATTCCGTTGCACTACGATATGTTTGCAGGAAATAGCGAGAAGCCGGGAAATTTCGTTCAAACGCTTTACGAGCGCTACCCTGAGCAGAAGTGTCATGTCATGGCGCGAGGGGAACGATTCATATACGCTTCACGGAGAGCTTTCCTTTCGTAAAATTACAGGTTGCCATTACGGAGCATAGATTTTATTTAACGATAATTAATCGCATTTACCTCCAAATGAAATTTTTCTCCTTCATCAGTAAAATAACCGATGAATCTGTATAGACGCAGAATCATCGGTTTCTTGGCATTTGTAAGCAAAGTGTGTTGGCGGGTGCTCTATCGGTGGTACATGTCCTGGTGACCCTTGTAAGTTCGGGAGATCAGTGGTATGGATAAAACACAATAAAACTTGGTTTGGAATTGCGAACCGCTAGTCATTTGTATTGATCACTCCTACAACGGTAATTGCTGATTTATTGCGATGTACATCGTTTCGTGTTCATATCGTCAAAAAATTCGACAATGCCGGTGAAGATCTAGAAGACCTAATCTCCATCGGAACCATCGGTTTGATTAAGGCCATCGAATCGTTTTCACCAAATAAAGGCACGAAATTAGCGACCTTTGCAGCCAGATGCTCGCTGAATATGCCCGAGATGGCCGATAAGCAAATCACCCGCATTTGATTTGCGGGTGGTTTGCCGTCTTCGGTCCATTGTTGGAAACGAATACGGCCTTTTCATTGCCAAGGTCTGAATGAGAGGACTGCGATATGAAGCCTATTCCTGCATAATACAGTCTATCAGCTTCACCGGTTCGAGTCCGGACGCGATTTTCGGATGCCGGACATTTTCCAGGGTGAGATGATCAACCGATTGCAAATAAAACTGCCCGCGGTCGCACAAAATTTCGCCGCTTCGGTTAAACACCTTCCAATTGCTGACGAGAAGTCCATCTACATGTACGGCGATCAATTGATACGGATTTACAGCATAATTGGCCCGGTTCGGGTCCATTTCGATCCGGCGTGCCCCGTCTGGCTTCTTGATATTGTCTGTCTTACACTTACCGGTAATGTTCCAAGTCATGTTGCGAAGCGATATATCAGATACCGGCACATCCTTGGTACCTTCGATATACAGCCTACCTTTTCCGGTTACGATAATATTATCGAATGTGATACTTCGGATCTTTCCGATCGTGGGCTCTTTGTAGTAACGTGGTGTCACGTCGATGACGATCGGGAATTCATTATAGGCTTCGACAACCATGTTGCTGAAAATAATATTTTCATAGGTGCTACCGTCCTTCATATAGAGAGCTAGCGCTACATTGGTATGGTCGATAATGCAGTTGTTGAACGTTATATTGCGAATCGCTCCAATGGCCTCGGTACCGAGCTTTAAAGCTGCGTGTCTTGAGCTTAGGATACAGTTCGTAATCGTCGTATTCTCGCATGCATCCCCTTCGGTGCTCTTGATTACGATGCAGTCATCCCCGGTCTTAATATGACAGTCGCTGATAATGACATTGCGGCAGCCGTCCGGGTCAATCCCGTCCGTATTGATCCGGTCCTGATGTGCCAAGATGGTCACGCCGTGAATGAGTACGTCGTTGCATCGCAGTAAATGAAGCGTCCAAAAGCAGGAATACTGCAGCGTAACGTCCAAAAATTTGACTTTTTCGCAATTGCGGTAAAAGACCAGCGCCGGCCGGAACTGAACGTGAACCGCATCCTTCGGGGCTAGCGGCGAGTTACCCCCTCCGTCAATGATGCCTTGACCCGTAATCGTCACGTTCGAAACATTGTCAGCCCAAAGGAGCGCCTGAATTTGCCCGGGCAGGTTGCCGTAGGGCGTTTTGCAAATTTCAGGATAGAGGGCTCCGTCATCCGCTCCGAGAATGACCGCCCCTTGCTCCAGATGCAAATTTACATTGGACCTTAGGTGAAGCGTGCCGCATAAGTAAGTGCCTGCAGGAACATAGACCGTTCCGCCGCCTGCTTCTGCGCACGCGTCCATCGCTTTTTGTATATTTTCGTGCGAGAGCTCGGTGCCGTTCCCTTTGGCTCCGAACTGTACAACATCGAATATCATCGTTTGCTGCTCCCTTCGACACACCGGTTCACCGCGCTTTATTTTATGGATGCGATTCGATCCACTTGTCGGCCTCTTCCTGAAGCTCTCTTAATATCGTATTGATATCCTTGCGGTCTACCGCCAGCTTTTGTTTGGCCCCTCTTATGATGATTCGGACCTGATTCTCATATTTGGAATGGGCGGGAAGCTGAGTCGGGGTCAGTTTGAATAAGGCCGCTATGTTTTTGCCGATAAAGGATGCGTTGGACTGCAAGTAATTTTTCTTGAACGATTCATCCTTAAGCGGGCTAATTCTTCCTGCTTTGGCCATCTTCATCTGAACTTCGTCGGAAAGTACTTCTTGCATGACAGCGAACGCTTCATCCTTATGTTTGCTCACTTTGGCCATCATAAGCATGTGGGTATCCACGTTCCTTCCTTTTCCTTCATAGCCCTTCACATACGGAATGGAAACGAGCTCCCAGTTTTTCAGCTTGGAGATGGTCGGATCCGTTAGTTTGCCTACCAAATCCGTAGCCCACATCGGAGCCATCGCCAAATTATCTTTAAAGAAATCGTAGTCGAACTTACCGTTGTTCACGTATCCGGGCATATCCGTCACTTGCTTGAACAGATTCAGCACATGGCCCCAGCCTTCAATATTGATGGTTGCCTTATTCGTCTTCGGATCGACAATCGGGAGCGTCATTTGGCTTCCGACGGCTTCGACCCTCCACGGGTCGATCCCGATATAGCTTGTTCCGTTGTCAACGACCGTCATTTTTTTGGCGAGCGCGATCGCGTCATCCCAGGACATCATATCTTTCGGGTAGGGGACGCCGAATTTATCAAAAATGTCTTTATTGTAAATCATCGCCGCCATATTCATCGTTAAGGGCAATCCGACCAAAATTTTGGAGTCATATCCTTTCATCATTTCCAAACCCGTATCCTGGAACCTGCTCAAATCAAATCCGTTCTTTTTGATCAGTGGATTCAAATCCTCAATAATGTCCAGGTCCTGATAGATTGGAATGCTGGGATTGCTGGTATAAATAAGATCGGGAAAATTGCCGCTGGTCAACAGCTCTTCGGGGCTGTTTCCTTTCACGCTGTCCCGAACCAATTCGAGGGTAATGTTCGGATATTTTTTGGCTACCGGCTCAACGAAATAATTTTTAAATTCTTCGTCGGAGATTGTCCCCCCCTTATGGTACATCTTAATCGTTACCGGGTCTTTCGTGACGGACGTCGGTATGTCCTTCGATTTGGGAGACTCCTGAAGCGGAGAGCTCGTCTCTTTTCCCGAACAGCCGGAGAGGATCAATAGCAAGCTTAGGAAGGGCAGCAGTGCTTTTCTTTTGTTCATAGACATCCTCCTACGATTGGTTTTGGTTTTGGAGCATAGGGTCATTGATAGCGGTAAGGCTTCTTTCAGGCATGCTGCGCCTTCCGATCAAATCTTCCGTTGCCGTCCGTGCAATCCGGGTTGCGATCAGTCCGTCCGTACCGGTAGGGACATCTTTCGGCGAACCGCTTTCTAGAGCTTTGGCAAAAGCTTCGTACATGCCGGGAAAATTTTTTTCCTTGGCAAAAGGAAACAGGGTCGTGCCTGTAGAATTTCTCATTTCAAATATTTTTGCTTCCCGATTGTAATACACGATGCCTTCCGTACCGATCAGATGATAGGTAAAATGGGATACCGGCTCTTTAGCTGTAAAGCAATAGGAGTAGCTGATTTCCACCATGGTATGGGCTCTGTTTGCATGCTTCATATGGAGATACATATGATCCGGGGCTTCATATTCATCGACCCAAGCACCTTCCGAACGATAGCTTGTCACTTCGGAATCGAGCCACCATCTGGCCAGGTCGATCTGATGTACGCCGCAATCCACCATCGGCCCCCCTTCGAGCATACGGATGGAGCGTCTCATATTCGGCTGATCCTCTGAGTTGATATACTTGCCGTGAAGGTTCCATATGTAGCTCAATCTCAAGGAGCGAACTTTGCCGATCAGGCCGTCTTTTACAATTCTTTTGATCGTTTGGGCAGCCGAGCTGAAACGGTAGTCGAACGCGGTAAATAACAGCAGACCGTTTTGTTCCATGACAGCGATCATTTCCGCAGCTTCGCGCTCATTCGTAGCCAGCGGCTTTTCGCACAAAACGTGTTTGCCGTAACGAGCTGCACACATTACATTATCGTAATGGCACGGAGCAGGAGATGTTATCACTACAACTTCAAAATCAGCCCGGAAAAAAGCTTCCGCATTCGTATACACCTGCACGTTGTATGTCAACTGCAATGATTCCGTTCGGGAAGGGTCGGGTTCATAAATCGCTGTCAGTTCAAATTCTTTCGAAGCCGTAATGACAGGAATATGTCCGTAGGAGGCTACGACTCCGCATCCCATTAAACCTATTTTAATCACAACTCTTCCTCCTTTAAGCAGGTCATGCTACTGAAAGGCTCAAAATGACAGCGCTTTCGTTCTTCTTTATTGTAAGCCCGGTACCAGCGGAAGCTCCAGATACAGAACTGTCTAATAATGATACAAAACTGTCTTTTTAGGAAATGGAGGGAGTCTAACTGTGGAGGGAAGAGCCAGGAATGAACAAGTAAATTACCACCATCCGCTGCTGCGCTACAAAATATGGGACCTGGAGTTTCCGACTATGCCATTAACTCCATGGAACACTTGGCATTATCATAAAGAGGTGGAAATTTTACTCTTATTGGAGGGCTCGATGCTGGTCGAAACCGTCGATCAAGTGTATGAGCTAAAAGGTCCGGATTTGCTGCTGCTCGGATCGTCCCGGCTGCATCGCACCAAACGTAATTCTCATGTCAAACAAATTGTTCTTCAATTCGACATGCTGGCGCAGATGGATTCGTACACCAAGGAATTTGCGCCTGTCTTATTGGAGATATCGGAGCCGCTCGATCGTTTAAACAAGATTTTGAGCGGCAATACGGCGGTGAAAGAGACGATGTTTCAGCTGCTGCTCAGCATTTATAAGGAAGCCAGCGAAATGGGAGCGGGGTATGAGTTGGTCATCAGCGGAGCGTTTAAGCAGTTACTTGCTCTGATTGTACGCCACATGGTCTCCTCCGCGCCTATGTCACCACCGGATTGGCAGCGACTGAAACCGGTTCTGGAGTATGTGGAAGCCCATTACCCTGAGCCGATTCGCATTCAGGATGTGCTCCCGCTTGTCCATTTGGAGTACCATTATTTTATTAAATATTTCCAGCAGCATATCGGCATGACCTTCGTCGATTATTTGCACGTGAGGCGGATTAAAGCATCCGAGCGTTTGCTTCTGACCAGGTCGCTTAGCCTTGCGGATATCGGAGTTCAATCCGGTTTTCCGAACGTCACCCAATTCATCCGCATTTTCAAACGGTACAACGGATGCACCCCGTCTGAGTTTCGCAAAAAGCGGCTGCCGGTACATTAGCCAGAATAGCATTGGATAAATTCCTTCAACTAACGGAGTACGATAGTATGGAGCTGCTGTGGGGCAGCCCCTAGTTTTTTCAACTAACTGGCAGCATAGTTGAAAAGATACCTTTCCGATATTAATATGACACAAGGTGACATACTTAAGGTCTATAATGGGTGGTAGATCAACGAAAGGAGTAACAAATCATGAAACGAAGAATAATTTTAGATTTAGCAGTTACTTTAGATGGTTTTATAGAAGGGAAAAATGGGGAAGTTGATTGGTGCATTATGGACGCTGAGACGGGGTTTGTTAATTTCTTAAATCAAATTGATACTATTTTATACGGAAGAAAAAGCTATGATTTATGGGGACAATTTACTCCAGAAATTGAAGATACTGAAACTGAAAAAGAAATGTGGAGATTAGTTCATAGTAAAGAAAAATATGTGTTTTCCAGAACGCACAAAGGGACTGATAATAAAGCATTGGTTATAAATGATAATATTCTTGAAGAAGTAATTAAATTAAAGAATAAGCCTGGTAAAGACATCTGGCTATATGGCGGAGCGAGTCTTATTACAACTTTTATCAATTTAGGGCTTGTTGATGAATTTCGATTATCTGTTCACCCTGTTATTTTGGGAGAAGGAAAACCGTTGTTTATTGATATTAAACAGAGGTTGAATTTAAAAATGGTTAATACAAAAACGTTCTCCTCTGGTGTTGTGCAACTAATCTATCATTTGAACGGAAAATAATACTGCACATGTCAATGATTAAAATACAATAAATATTATCATGTAAATACTGGATAGTAATTGTCACTTCTTCAACTAATGGGTACGAGTTCAATAATCCCCAATACAAGGCTGCCGGCACGAACGGCAGCCTTTTCTCACCTAACGGGAATATAGGAAAAGGGGCAGGAAGGTAATTTACGAAAGCAATCCAGATTCTCTAACACTGGCATAGAAACGATTGAATTCATCAATGTTAAGTTGTTGTGTAGCATCGGATAAAGCTGTTGCAGGATCTGGGTGGACTTCTACCATAACACCATCAGCACCAGCCGCGAGAGCTGCTTTTGCACAAGGAGCAAGTATATCTTTTCGACCAGTTGAATGGGTTACATCCACGAGGACAGGTAAATGACTTTCTTGCTTCAGTATTGGCACTGCGGAGATGTCCAGTGTGTTACGGGTCGCCTTCTCATAAGTTCGGATTCCACGCTCAATCAGCATAACTTGGGTGTTGCCTCGGGATATGATATACTCTGCTGCATGTAAAAACTCATCTATTGTCGCTGCCAGCCCTCGCTTTAGGAGTATTGGTGTGCGGGTTTCACCTGCAGCTTTAAGCAATTCGAAATTCTGCATGTTGCGAGCCCCGATTTGAATAACATCAATATATTCAGAAGCAAGTTCGATATGTCTCGGGTCTACAATTTCGCTAATCGTCTTCAGGCCAAATTCGCTTGCGACCTCCTTCAAAATATTCAGGCCTTCGAACCCGAGACCCTGGAAATCATATGGCGATGTCCTGGGTTTGAACGCTCCTCCGCGCATCACTGTAATGCCCGCCTCCTTTAAAGCTTTTGCCACAAGTCGAACTTGTTCATAGCTTTCGACCGAGCAAGGACCTGCGATTATTAATGGATTTGATCCCCCGACGGCTACATCGCCTATATGAACGATAGTGTCTTCCTGCTGCTTCTTGCGGCTGACTAGTAAATGTTTCTTATGCTCGGATTCTTGAAGATTTAAAGAGGCTTGAAAAATTTGCTTGAATAACTGTTGGATCGTTTTGTCATCAAACGGACCCTTGTTCGCGGCAACCAATTCGTCCAACATTTCCTTCTCACGAAGAGGATCGAACTTAGGCGTTCCTTGTTTTTCCTTTACTTCACCGATTTCTTTGACGATGTATGCCCGATCGCATAGAAGCTCAAGAAGATTTTGATTGATGATGTTCAGTTTGTCTCTTAAGTGTTTCAAGCTGGATGTTTTCATTTAAATCTCCCCTTATGATCGTAATAGAACAATAAAAAGACTCCTGTCTGAAAGGGACGAGGAGCCGTGGTACCACCCTTATTAGAAATGACGCTTATCCAGAGACATACCCCATTTCTCACTTTAACCTCTTTAACGCAGAGAACTACGGGTATACCTAGCGATCTCAGTAATTGAGATTCGTTCAGTAAACCAACTCAGGAGTGAACTTCGGCGGATAGATTCATTCGGGTGCTCTCAGTCAGTCGGCACACCGTCCCTGTCAAGAACCTTAAACCGCGTACTCTCTCCATCATCGCTTTTGTCTTTGATTGATCTGTAAGCACATCATTTAACGCGCATTTATTTTATCTCAGTACAACATTTATACGTAAAAACGTTGAACTAACGGAGAACGTAGGGCAGGTGTTGTAGCAGCTCCTCTTCATCATTAAGCTAAATGTGCAGATAACATGGTAAACGGGATCGGATAGCTCAAGTAAAGATATTATGGCAGCAGGTCAAAGCGGGCGATCGACTGCCTTTCTCATGCAAACGGAAGATATCGTTACTTATAACCGTTTTATAGGAACACATATTTCGCAAAAGTCATTGTTAACCATATTACCAGTGTATTTTTCTAAAATAGATTTGTTGACAATATGAAACCCCATTTTGTGCAAATAATGGAATAATTTCAGCCCATTCTGTTTTCTTCTTTTGTGATCACAATATATGCATCAAATCTACAGTTCTCAGGAAGTGATTAAAAACTCTGAAGGCTACGGATATACTAGATATGGATTATGATGCTCATGGGCGCATAATCATTACAGCCAAAGACCAGCAACAATACTTTTTACTTGCTAATAAGGACCTCGTACATGAATCATAACTCAATAAGTCTATATTAAACGAAAAAAGCCCTCAATCCCGAAGAATCAGTTGTTAGTCCACTTCAAAATTCATGAGAGTCATTGAACGAGGAGGTTCATCGACAAAATTATATGATTTGCTTTTTATTTGATGTCAATCATAAAAAAATGATAATTAGGTAGGAGTCTATTAGAGCATACTTACTTCAATCCCATTTATACCCTATGTATATTCGTCCAATCACATCAACCTTGAACGACATATCTTGGTCTTGGGATAACACACTCCTTAATTTCAAAATTTCATTATTGAAAGGAGGACATAACAATGGGATTTGGATTAGGCGGTTTAGGCGGTGGATTTAGTTGTGGCGGTGCCTTTACTAGTGTTGGCGTCATCTTGGTACTTTTCATTCTTTTAGTCATTATAGGTCGTAGTTTTATTTAATAATTTTCCCAACAACCAAGCTCCGACTAAACGGAGTTTTGGTTGTTTCTCTTTACTCTTCTTCTTGACCAGACGCTTTGCGCAGCTCGTTAGCCAACCAGTGGAGGGACAAGCGGTTGAATTAGCAATACTTCAACAACTATCTCCCCATTACTGTAGCTGCGGAGGTAGCATGAAATGCTGTCTCCATTCAGTAAAATATTATTTGGATACTTTTGGGAGTGAATAAATATTTAGAATTATATGGCAAAGTGCAAGCGGAAAAAACCTAGCTAGAATCGAAAGCGAAAACAATGAATTGTATCTGGTACAAGAAGAGAAAAGCCCTAATTATGAATTTTGGGCTGATTTATCAGATTGCAGCTATCGATGACGTAATTGAATTAGCCCATAAATGTAAAGAACTCGATGGAAGCAGGTTAATATTTACTCCGTTTTAGCTGTTTGCAACGCTAACGGGTACAATAGTTGAATAAAGACACCGCGGCAGTCGACCATCATGATCGGCTGTTTTTCATTAAATTAACGGGCAGTTTAGCTAAATGTACTAACAGAGGAAAGATGAGGAAATCTAAGGTTTGTAGAGATAAACAGAGTTGTTATTTTCTGAAAATCCTGAATTTAGGCGTTGTAATGTGAATGTGTAAATCTATGCAAAATAGCGAACATGCGTTTTTGAGGTTTGTAAAATAAGATATTATATTTTACGATAGGTAGCATTCGAAACCAAGAATTAAGAAGGATGTTTAAATGAGCAATATATTATTAAATTCAAGAAAAAACACTCTTGATAATAAAAGGGTTTTAGAACAAAAAAAATTGGGCTAATACTGCTGATAAATGGTTCAGTGTAACTACACTCCCAGAACTCGAAAAATTACTTTATTTGGGCCATTAGCCAATGATCAAGAGGCGTGAGCGTTATCCATATCTGCTATAGATAAGAGAGGTGCATTTATGACGACAAGGCAATGGGTCACAAAATTTGTGTTGATGCACAAATGGGTATTTTTATGTGGGTTCATCATCACTACATTAGCGACGTTGACTAATTTGATTTTTCCGTTCCTCAACGGGAAAATTGTTAATATCGCTTTTTATGATAAAGACATGACTGCCTTTTTGAATTTGTGCTTTATCTATGCTGGCATACTATTTTTCAATCAGTTTATCGTTATGACGTTAAACAATCTCATTCAGTCACAGTTGATGACGGGTTTTGTCTTTGATATACGGCGGGCTCTATTCAAGAAGATATTACATAAAAAAGGGAAAGACCTCTCCGGGATGTACAGCGGAGATATGATCAGCCGAATGAACAATGACACCACGGATATTGGAAATCTCGTATTTCAGAGCAGTCTTTGGGGATACTCTAACTTTTTACATATACTATTCGCTGTCTGCTTCATGTTTTACTACAATCTACTTTTAGGAGTTTTCACAGTCGTTCTGGTTCCCGTCGTGTTTTTTACCTCGAAACATTTCAAGAAAAAATCGCAAAATGTCAGGAAGGATATTTCAAAGGAACAGGGCAAACTATCCTCTTACTTGTTTGAAATCGTGAAAAATTTGCAGGAGATAAAAATCCTTAACGCACGTAAACAAGTAACGAGGTTTTATTTAAGAAAAACGACAGCCATCAATAAAATGAACGTGGTAAGCGGAAGAATCGAAGTGACGGCAGAAAGGGTTAATTCGTTCATTATGCTTATCGCGCAACTGGTGATATTTGTGACCTGTGCTTATTTCATTGTTAAAGGCCAGATGAAGCTCGGCGTTTTTGTAGCCGCCGTAAGCTATTTCAATATGGCTGTAAACTACTTCAGCACCATAAACGGCAAAATTATGGATGCCGGGAAGCAACTTGTCTCCTTACAACGTGTCGTGGATATTCTGAATGAAGACGAAGAAGATTACAAAGAAAGCCATCCTCCGAAGCAAATTAAGGATGGCACGATTGAATTTAACAATGTCACTTTTGGGTACACCGAAGATAAGCATGTTCTGAACGGATTCAATCTCCGTGTTGATGCAGGAAGCACAATTGGCATTGTCGGAAGGAGCGGCGCTGGTAAAACATCGATGGCGAACCTGCTCTACAATTTATATAACGTTAACGGCGGCGAGCTTCTAATCGATGGAATGAATGTCAATGAATATAACCTGCATAGCTTGCGGAGCCAGGTGGGTATTGTCCATCAGGAGACAATCCTTTATGATCATACCCTGCGTTACAATCTTTCATTTACGAATAACAAGGATCATGATGATGCGTTGCTGGAAGCGCTTAAGCAAGCCGCTCTTTATGATGTTTACCTGACACTTCCAAACGGACTGGACACCCTGCTTGGAACTGACGGGCAAGAATTATCCGGCGGGCAGAAGCAGCGTCTGGCTATCGCCAGGATATTAGTCAAGAATCCCAAGATTTTGATCCTCGATGAAGCCACATCGTTCCTTGACAGCCAGAACGAAGCGCTTATTAGGAGCATAATGAGGGATATGTCGGAAGATCGGACGCTTATTATAATCGCCCACCGTTTTTCCACCATCAAATACTGTGATAAAATCGCGGTTTTAGCGGACGGCGTTGTTGCAGGCTTTGATACTCACGACGTGCTGATTAATAGTAATGAAACGTATATAGACTTATTCCGCGAACAGTATATTGGAGATGAAGCTTATGAATCGGTTGGATAGCTTTAAGGCATTAACTCGGGATATAGATGGCATTAACAAGCCATTGATTGCGCTTGGCTTTTTCAAGGTGTGGAACTTAATATTCGGGCTTATTCCTTTGTTCTTGTACTCGTTTTTGGTGAATCGCGTTTTAGTGGAAAAAAATATGAACGAGCTTTCACCTGTCATCATCGGTTATCTGGCTGTTTTCCTGTTCGCGACAATCGGGATCACAGTCAGTAAGAGGTTTTCAAACCGGTTAATACTGAAATATGACCTGAGAATAAAGAATAAATTGTTGAAGAAGTATACCAGCCTTGATCATGATGTATATAGCAAATATAGCATTGGCGACGTTAAGAGTCGGATTGAAAGCGATTCTACTGTTGCCGGGAATTTTTTTACGACCCATATACTAGATTTTACTTACGGCGTCGGTTACGCTTTTGCGCTGGCGGTTATTTTGCTGTGTTACGACTGGCGGATCGCGCTTTTCAGTTTTATTTTTGTTCCGATATCTTTTTTAACGGTTAATTTTTTGGGAGGAAAAACGAAGAAAACCGGAGAGGAAATAAGGAAACTGCAAACAAGATATGAAACCTTTTTACACTCGACTTTTCAAAACTGGAAGGATATCAAGATCAACAACCTTGAAGACGGGCAACTTGATGAATTAAACGGACACTACAAGAAGATAAGGCATATTTGGTTTCTAAACAAGTTCTATTTGCATCTAGGGATTACCTATTCGTTCTTCACGAAAAACTTCATTACCCAGTTATTTATCTATTTTATTGGCGGATTATTTGTAATTATGGGTTACTCGCAAGTCGGTGGGTTGCTCGTTTTTATCAGCTTTTACGGGCAGTTTTTCGGGAATATAGAAAACATAAGTAATTCCATAATAAATTTTAAGAATGATTCGGTGAATATCGAAAAAGTTGTCGAGATACTGAATTTAGAAATAGGTAAGAGACCCTATAAGAAAATTGACGGAACAGATATTCATGTTGAAAATCTGAAATTTACATATGAGGGAAACGATTCATTTGCTCTTGGCGGTATTTCGTTCTCCGTGAGTAAGGGTGAACATCTGGCAATCGTCGGAAAAAGCGGCAGCGGTAAGTCTACCATCGCTAAACTGTTGACAGGGAAGATTAAACCGCAAGGTGGTATTGTACGCATTGGCGGCATTGATATATACACTGTGAACAGCGAGAGTCTGTCAGAAAAAGTTAGTATAGTTGTGCAGGAACCGGTTCTTTTCAATATGACGATCAGAGAAAACCTATTACTGGCAAAGGCCGACGCAACCGATGCGGAATTGATAGAGTGCTGCCGCAGAGCGAGTATTTATGACTTTATTGAAACCTTGCAGAATAAATTAGATACGATAATCGGAGAAAAAGGTGTAAAACTTTCAGGGGGCCAGAGACAGCGCCTATCTATTGCTCGTGCTTTTTTACAGGACAGGGACATCCTAATTTTTGATGAAAGTACAAGCGCTCTTGACAACGGAAATGAGAATGACATCATTACAGAACTCAAGAACCTTTCATCGGGGAAAACCATGATTTCCATTGCTCACCGTTTATCTACTATTTTGGACTGCGACAAGGTGATGGTTTTAAAAGAAGGCGTGATGGTAGCTTTTGATACCCATAAAAACCTACGTAACAGAAACGAAACCTATGATTTGCTTTTCCAAAATCAGTATGTAGCAGGTGGAAATGTTGTTGTAAAAAATACGGAGGACATAAAACCATTAGTCGTAGGCAGTTGATAAAGCATGTACAATACTTTGCCAATGAGATGTGAAGTGAACCGTATCTTAGGTAGAAGTAAAGCCGTTGCGCTCACGGGCAGGATAATTTAATAATTGGCACAATGAAATTTATTGAAATTGGTTCTTCTACAAGGCCACTCTACCGCTTTATTATTGTACTAAAGAAGCATAAAGAGGAGAGAAACATATGTATATACCGTCCCATTTCAAAATTACGGATTTAGTTGTTTCCCACAAAATTATGAGAGAAAATAGCTTCGCTACTTTGTTTTCTCAACTTGAGGGAGTACCCTATGCTACCCATTTGCCTTTAATTCTAGACACCAATTATCAGTATTTATACGGACATTTTGCTCGTCCTAATCCTCAATGGAAAGATATAAGAAATCAACTTGTATTGGCGATATTTCATGGTCCGCATTGTTATATTTCTCCCTCTTGGTATGAGACAAACAAGGCTGTGCCAACGTGGAACTACGTGACCGTTCACGTATATGGGGAAATCGAATTCATCGAGGACGAACAAGAGATAATGGCATCTTTAAATGATATGGTATTAAAGTACGAGGCCAGTGATAGTTCTTACAGGCTGCAGGACGTAGATCCAGAGTTTCTAAATGGCATGAATAAAGGAGTTCAAGCCTTTAAGATAAAAATAAATAGTATAGAAGGAAAAGCAAAGTTAAGCCAAAATCATTCCGCACAACGACAGGGACTTGTAATAGAGCAATTAGAAAAGATTAACAAGTCAGACGAGCAAAAAATTGCCTCATTGATGAAACAAAATCTTAAGTCGTTGAACTAACGGATACAATAGTTGAACAGTAACAACGAGCAGATGCCTTGCAGCCTGCTCGTTTAATTGTCATATTAGTTCGCGTAAAAAAACGGCGCAATTATAGCATATAACGCTTATCCCTTATTAGAAAAAAGCTCCGTTTAACGCAACGGATCGGCAAAGCCATAATAATTATCTCGCATATTTGTCTAAATGCTTAAGAAACAAGGTAATTCTCCTTTCGTCCTTAAGAGCTCGCAGAAATTCTTTCTCCGAAGTTGTTTTATCTTTTAGACTTCTATGATTAAATTTCCTGAGTAAAAGGTACGTCGTTTGAGGAAAACGTAGCCAGACCTTCAAAAGAGCAAAATCTTCTTTATTGAGTTTGTTAACCGATTGATAACCGTCAAGGATGGAGCGGGCGATCGCAAAATTCCAGCTATGGTCTTTACATGAATTATACAGGACCCTGTATAATTCGTAAGCGCGTAAGTCGAATCGGAGGGTTTCAAAGTCGATCAGATGGGTTCCTGTACTATTTATAATAAAATTTGTCGGTCCACCATCTCCATGACACAATGTAGCCCTATTTCGGCTTCCACTGCAAATTGCCTTGTACTTAGAATTAAGTAAACCCCGAGAAGCTGCTTTAGAATAGCCCAAAATCTCATGGCCATGCTGCTTAAGAAGATGATCCATCTGCCTGTGGAACCCGTTTTTATGGGCAGTAGTTACATGCTTTTTCAAGAAAATGTGTTGTATTCCAAGCATTCTTGGCCAACTCCCCAACATGTTAGAAGAACCAGCTTTGAATAAATCAACGTTCCGACCAGCACTGTGAAATTTCGCTAAGGCAATTCCGCATGCGCGCATATCTTTACTTGAACGAGGATCAGGCCATCTTCCTTGTATCCATGGTGTGAGTATATAGTTGGTTCTAGAATGTGCTCTTACGAATAATCGTTTCCCCTCTCGCGTCAAAGGCTTTCGCCAGGCCATTCTGGGAAACCCTGTTTTCTTAACTCTAAGGAGTGCTCTATCAATCCAATGCAAACGAGTCACCGGGCAGGGCATACGCTTCAAGCAATACATACTGCCATTGATCAAAACAACTCTATAAACCCCTTTTTGGACATAGTCTATTCGTTTGGCCTTTACCTTAAACCTGGTAAGCAATGTCGCTGCTTCACGAGAGTTGTTCTTACCCATTCACTTCCTCCTTTTTAGGCGTACAAATAATTTTTTGTATCGCTCAGCTATATCAGGCCAACGATAGCGCCGTGCCTTGAGTTTGGCGTTACGTATTCTCCACTTTGTTTTCGTTGGGTTTATCAAGACTTGCTCGATCGATGATGCGATTGCTTTACTAGTAACGTATGGAATGATTTGTGAGTTTTGATAATTGACAAGTTCCTTTAAACCGCCGGCACGGGTGGAAACAAGAGGGTTACCACTAGCCATCGCTTCAAGTGCTGTAAGACAAAATGATTCCCCCTTTTTACTTGGTACGACGACTATACCAAAGGATGCATATTTATGTTTTAGTTTATGTGGCGGAAGGAAACCGAGAAATCGTACTTTCGATGCAAATCCTTTACGTCGTGCGATGGTAGCAAGTCTATTTCGATATCTGCTAGAACCTTTGCCGATGATCGTTAAACTGAGCTTATTATGCTTACGCGCTAACGTACCCGTAGCCTCCACTAACGAGGAAACCCCTTTGGACGAAATCATTCTTCCGACGTAGAGAATCTTATGCCAAGGGGCCTTTGATGTTTGGGAGGAAGGCGTTACTCCATGGGGGATTACTGTTGTCCTTGATGAAGCTTTTGGATATCTCTTCACAATGTTATTCTTCAACCATTTACTTGGAGCAACGACTCGATCGGCACCTAGAATAATTTCCTTTAAGATTTTTCCCCATCTTTGTCTTGATTCAACTAAAGAGTGGCAGGTATACACAATGGGAATCCGATATCTTTTCTTGTATAACAATGCCTCCCTCGCATACTCCAAACTATGCACATGAATGACATCCGGTTTTCTCTTAATATATTTTGAGGCTGCTCGTTTCAAAGAACCGATTTTGTAAGAACGATTACTACTGTCAAAATAAAGAGCAGTTTGGGGAACACTAATTATAAGTAAGTCATTCTGACGGGTATACGTTACTTGCTTGCCAGAACCTTTACTCCATACGATAATCTTAATGTTTTTTCTACCCATCGCTTGTGATAGGTTGGTCGCAACAGTTCCAAGCCCACCGATGATTAGTGGACTAAACTCTGTTGTCATTACCCAAACGTTAGGAGATCGGAATCCTCCCATGTCAGCATCCTTCCCTTCGAACGTTTTGATTCGTTCTTCTTTATGAACTTCAAGCTAAAAGTCATGCCCACATCTATCCACATATTGTACTTACCTATCCATCGTATCGCAGAGACTGCTTATGCATAATTTATGTAGACATCGAAATAGTGTTTGGACGATTGTAACAAATGATGTAATTAGTACATCTCTACAAAAAACTATTGGTTCGGTTGCTTCTAAAACTACTGCCGGACGTAGTCCAATAAAATTATTTTTTGTTGCAAATGCAATAAAAATAGGTTAAATTTGTTTTAAATCATTTTTATTGCATTTGCAATAAAAAACGTTATGAGGAGTAATTATGAAGGAAATTCTTCGTGAAATTGGAATGATAGCAAGGGCATTAGATTCTATAAGTAATATAGAATTTAAAGAATATGACCTTACAAAAGGGCAGTATTTGTACCTTGTGCGAATATGTGAAAACCCAGGAATCATTCAAGAAAAGTTAGCTGAGAAGATAAAAGTAGATAGAACAACAGCTGCTCGTGCTATAAAAAATCTTGAAATTAATGGATTTATTGAAAAAAATGATGATAAACATAACAAAAAAATTAAAAAACTCTTTCCAACAGAGAAAGGGAAAAATGTTTATCCTTTTTTAAAAAGGGAAAACGATTATTCCAATATGGTCGCACTATCTGAATTCTCCGAAAGTGAAGTAGAAACCATTTTTAGCCTGCTGCAAAGAGTCAGAAAAAATGTAGAAAAAGACTGGGAGTTTGTAAAAAAGGGAAACAAGAGAAATTATTGATTTATTAATAGGAGGACAAATAGAATGACACTAAATACAAAAAAGTGCACGTTAGAAGATATAGGCTTACTTCAAGAAATTAGTGTTGAAACATTTAATGAAACTTTTATGAATCAAAATTCACCTAAAAATATGAAAGCCTACTTGGAAAGAGCATTTAACTTAAAACAAATAGAAAAAGAATTGTCCAATATATCTTCGCAATTCTTTTTTGTTTATTTTAATAGTGAAGTTGCTGGATATTTAAAGGTCAATACCAATGATGCTCAGTCTGAAGAAATGGGTGATGAATCACTTGAAATCGAGAGGATTTATATAATGAGCAAATTTCAAAAACATGGGCTGGGTAAATATCTGCTAAATAAAGCTATAGAAATTACGATGGAATATGATAAAAAGAAAATCTGGCTAGGCGTATGGGAAAAAAATGAAAATGCTATTGCTTTTTATAAGAAAATGGGGTTTGTTCAAACAGGAGCCCACTCTTTCTATATGGGTGATGAAGAACAAATAGATTTTATAATGACCAAAACACTCATATAACATTTTTTTGAAATGATATTGAGATAACGGGACACATTAGTTGAAAAAAGAAAGAGCTGCCAAGGTACTCTTATACTTCCAATTCGATTAGAAATTGAGGTGTTGCATTTATGAAATTAGCGATGATCGGTGTTACTGGGCACACCAATTATGTGTTCGGTGGGCTGCGTGAGCTGCCGGAGGTCACGCTTGCCGCCGTGTCTGTCGGTTCCGCCGGCGAGACGCTGGACAAGGTCACACAAACAGCGCATAAGGAGGGCCACTCGCCCGTCGTCTATGAGGATTACATGAAGTTGCTGAACGAAGTCGAGCCGGACATTGTGGCGGTCGCTTGTCATTTTCACGACCATGCCCGAATTACTGCGGAGGCGTTGCGCCGAGGTATCCACGTGTTTGTCGAAAAGCCGATCGCGACGACGCTGGACGACTTGGCTATGCTGCGTGAGGTGTTTGCTGTTGCGGAGGGCAAAGGCGTGCATCTTGCAGCAATGCTCAGCATCCGTTATCAGCCGGCTTTTTTGACCGCATGGCTTGCGGTTTGCGAAGGGGCGGTGGGCGAAGTGCGGCAATTGCAGGCACAGAAGTCATACCGGCTCGGCCGCCGGGGTGAACCTTTTACGAAGCGGCACACTTATGGCGGTACGATTCCTTGGGTCGGCAGTCATGCAATTGATTGGGTCCGTTGGTACAGCGGCCAACGGTTTGAAACGGTGTACGCAACGCATTCTACCTTATTTAATGAAGGACATGGCGAGCTGGAGCTCACGGCACAGTGCCAATTTACCATGTCAGGCGAAACCAGCGCCTCGGTCAGCATAGACTACTTGAGGCCGAACGAGGCGCCGTCGCACGGTGACGACCGGATTCGCATCGCCGGAACGTCCGGCGTGTTAGAGGTCCGGGATCAGCAGGTGCTGCTGATTAATGCACGGCAAAGTGGCGTGCAGGAGCTGCCGCTGGTGCACAAACGTGAAATATTCGCCGACTTCGTGCGGCAGATTAACGGAGAAGGGCACTGTTTGGTCAGCGCCGAGGATTCGTTTTACGTGACTGAGGCTTGCCTGAGGGCGCTTATGTCGGCGGATGAGAAACGAGTCGTTCTTTTTGAGTAAGGAACCATAAACATGAACTCCCGGCACTAAAGTACCGGGGGTTTTGATTATATGTTCCGTTATTCCACAAAATGTGCAGATAATGCAGGTTAGGGGGAAATGCCTTTATCAGGAGGACTTTTTTAAAAACGTGTACTACATTGCTACTTAAAGAGGAGGATAATCATAGCGAATGAACCCTTTGGATAAAGAGCTGATTTTTAGAACAAAATTCAATTCGCGGTAAGGCTTTCTTAAAATCATCAATTTCTTTAACAAGGGCATCGATCTTATGATGGTAGGCGGTTGTTGGGAGAAAAGGGAGAGCTTTCATTGGATTCCTATGACAGTTGGAAAAGCACTCTGAAACTTATTAATCGGGAATAGGTTAAAGTTAAAAAAGGATCCGCAACAGCTGATCCTTTTTGGGTTGTTTTGTTGTGGGTTAGGCATGTGCTGGTTTGTGATTTGTACCCGTTCCTGCTGTGCGGTTAGCGTCGTCTTTTTTATGTGTGAATAGCTTGCGCAGGTACGGCATCAGGTAGTAGTCTAAACCGAATCTGCCGGTATTTGCGCCTGCCAAGAACAAGATCCCGCCGATAAGGATGAACCAAGGGTTCGTGTTTACAGTACCCGCGAACATGAACATGAAGTTCATGAGAAGTCCGAAGAAAGCTGCGGCAGTAGCCAAAGCACCGAGAATCAAACCAAGACCAACTAAGAATTCGCCGAGCGGAATCACAAAGTTAATTATTTTAACATTTGGCAGTGCAAAATGTTCTATGAATGTGGTGAAGGTCGGATAAACAAGTTCATTGGTTGCTTTGTCGATCACCGGTTTAGTGACCGCGTTATTTAAGAATCCTTCGGCAGTAAATCCGCCTGTTAACTTTTGCCATCCATGAGTGAGCCATTCATATCCAATATACAAACGTATGAAAAGAAGGAAACCAGCTGCATATTTATTTTCTCTAAGCCATTTACCTAGCATGAGAATCATCTCCTAAATTTAAGTGGTGATTTTTTTCACAAAGTGTGTTAAAAAAATTACTCTATCTAATTCAGCCAAGAATGGGACCGTTTTTGTGCTTTCATGTTACATCTTCCTTTCGATTACAATGTTTACTTCCTTTCTACACCTTTAATGTACCATGTATTAAAGTTTAATTATGTGATTAAAATCACAAAGTGTGAATTATTTTCGATTGTACACAAAATTGGAGTAAAGGCAGCTGTTAAATTGGTTGCTTTTTCTCAACTAACGGGCAGTTATCTATGGCGTAACATATTTTAACGGAAATCCTTGGGTCTGCGCCGAAGAAACATGAATATGTCTGATATGACCGATATAGGGAGCTTAGGTGGGAATGAAGAAGATCCTCGTTAGTGGAATTGTAGCTAGTGGTAAGACGACATTGGCTAAACGATTATCAAAAAAATTTAATGAATGTACCTTGGTATTATCTCGATACCATTGTCCATCATCAAACGCCAACAGGGCGATATAAGCGTACAACAGAAGAGCAAATTGAAGTTCTAAAGGATATAGATAAAAATGGTGAATGGATATCTGAAGGAACTGATACAAAGTCCTATCAATGTTTATATCAAACGGCAGATACAATGTTAAAAATGATGTATAAATGGTCACGGGACTTTGAACTAGATAGAAGCAGTTTTGAAGCCAAGTTAAAAATATATAGTGAGAACCCCTTTGGGATGTCGTTTGGAAAAGAACGGCTAGAACATTACAACTTTTTGGCTTGTTCTGAAGGAACGGATCAGAAGGCTAAGTTTATCCTTTAAAAGCATAATCGGGTTATCGTACTCTCTCCACTGCCCAAATAGCTTTTTACTGAGGTAGTTGATTATATATCAATAAATTCGAAATATCTTCTGCTTGGTATTCAACCGATGATTATAGTCAAAAAAGGGAGTCGATGACATATACATTTCTGCCGAGTATTCGACTAAGCTCGTATTGAAGGAGCGTAAATATATTTGATCTCAGCCGTAGAGTGCTGAAATTGAATTTAGCTGCAGGGAGTGAAAAAATGTTTCCATGTCATAAAGAACAACGCCTAAGATCGGAAACCCCGACTTAGGCGTTAATGTCGAATGAAGAATCGGCTTAACGAACAATGCTTTTCAAGAAAGCACCTAGCTCAATAGGTAGGGTGTAGTTTGGAATTGGTACGCAGTGCATTATGAGTCCCAAATGAGAAATTAAGAGAAGTCATACTCATACGATTCTTGTTAATTCACTATTAATTACTCGATGTGCGGCAACATAACGATCTTTCGGACTAATCCCAAACGATGCAAATTGAACCTTTAATTGATTGGTAATAAATTGGACTTCATACTGCTTTGCATTTCCCACAAAAAAGCTATTGTATGTGGATGCATTCGGTTTCACTATAAACGCAACATTATGAATCAATTTCTTCTTTCCGTTTAATGCATACACTTTGATTCTTACTTTGGCATTCTTATGTTGATGCTGGTTTAGTGAGTTCACAACAATATCGCTGGATACAGTCTTGTCCTTCTCCGTTAGGTTATTCAGAGGTCCAGTCGTATATTTACGAATCATACATACTCGCCCTTTCATAAACAAGATATTATGAAAAAAGTCATGTCGCTGTAATATCTTATACATTCAAGGGTTTATCTGATTGGACGAAGCCTACTTCTTTATCTTCACAAAATAAAAAGGTGATCATAAAGATGCCCCCTCAGCGGTGGAGTTATTTTCATTGTAAGTAATAGTATTATGAGTAATAGGACAACTGCCTCAATGGGTAGTTATTAATATAGAACAAGGAGTAGTTATGACCTGGAGCAAATTGAAACAAAATCTGGAGAGTTTTCTCTGTCCTGCGTTATATGGAAGGGTCGAATACCGTGCAACGAGCTACCGTTATTTACCCGATAAAGCAGGGCATTGTTAAATTGCAGTAAATAATATTTGTAGCCTGGGACTTATATTGAAAAGTAAGGGAAGTAGAACAAATCGCACGATTTACGTAGGCTAAATCATTGCTCTAGCGGGCAGTTATGTTCAACAAGGGCGTTCAGATTCCATCTGGATACTCTCACCTTGTCCACGCAGTTGAACTAGTGAATGCATACGATACACCATAATCAAATTCGATTAAGGGAGGTGTATCACGTTGTCAAGTTCGTGTGGATGTGGGGGAAAGTTCCAGGAAAAGAAACATAACAAATTTGACCAAAATCGCATGATCAGTACACGAATTGGAAATGCCATGCTATCTATTCCATCATTTATATGTAAAGGTCGTAAACGTCGTCGTAGAACAGAAGTAGATTCTGTAACTTTATTCCATAATAGCCATTTTACGATCACCCAAATATCAATCACAGGAAGTGCCGAACCATGCACTCCATTAATCGCTGTAGGAATGTTCGATTGCAAAATCGGATTATCTGTTGGTTGGATATTTACTCTCCAGAGTATGCATCGTGTGTTTAAGGATTGGACATGCAAATGTTCAATAGCAACATATATTGTGATGTTTTTTTGAGAATCAAATTCAGTTTCTCATATATATTGTGCGGACTAAACCGACAGAATCCACTTTGCTACATCCTCTATAACAGTGCCGTCCACCGTTTGCGGAACATTGTATTCTTCCCATATGTCTTTTAGCGTGCCATATATCGCTTTCATAAACATGTGGTTCAATCCGGGGTAGAGTTTGCATGAGGCATTGGGGTGGTCTTTTAATATCTGTTGGTATTGGTTAAAGTCTTTTTCAACTGAAACCTGAACGTCTTTATCACCTTGCAAAACAAACACTGGCTTATTAGTTTTTATCAGATACTCTTTATTTGGGTGTTGCTGCATTTCCTTTAGATACCATGCATAGACGGAACCAAGCAATAGGGATTGCTTTGCTATCTCTTCAGACATGTCGGCGATGGAATCAAACTTGTCTTTTAGTGCTTTTATCTGCTGTGATGCCATTTCACGCTGAGATTCGTCAAGCTGTTTCAAGGAATCTTCATTTTGCTCAATGATAACTTCGTCCAGCGTCCGAAGTGTGCCAGCAAGAATTACAAGCCCGGCAAAATCGCCACCCTCGGCATCGATTCTGGGAGCGAGCATCCCACCCTGGCTGTGGCCAATCATAAATACACGGTTAGCATCTACACGCGGATCTGCCTTTAACATGCGGGAAGCAAATAGCGCATCGTGAATTATCTCTTCTTCCACGGTTAAACTGCCGCCGAATTCTTGAATAAGCTGCTTGCCATAGGTGCAAGTGCGTTTATCATACCGCAGGGATGCAATTCCTTTTTTGGCAAGGCCATCCGCGAGGTCTCGAAACAGTTTATTAGCACCAATTGTTTCGTCTTTATCCAAGGCACCGGAGCCATGTACAAATACAACCGCTGGAACTTTTTCTGTATGGGTATCTGGCAGCGTCAAAATCCCTTCCAATGGATAGGACGGGTTAGCTACAACTGTAACTTGTTCTATCATACTCAAACCTCCTTTAAGAATAACATTGTTAGTTGTAAGTCTTACTTCTCATTATTTCCAAACAACAAACGAATTACAGACATAAAGAGATACTATCACCCACCATCAAAATTTTCCAGCAAAAACGTGTGTGTTTTTGAAACGGGGGCGGTACATAAAGACGACGTGTATTGACACCACGCCCGCTGTTTCTAAAGCCCGCGGCAGCGCTCTCGAGACACCTTTACCGCGTAGCGGAAAGTGTCAGGGTAGGTCATATACTTTGCAAAAGTATATGAAACGTACCTCATGGCCCCATGCGCCTAGGCATAAAAAAGAGTCCAGTAGGAACAGAATAATGCCTAGGGGTAGAAAAGTGATGCACCTTTATTCGGTCATGGATTTTTTAACATTTCTGGGCTATTTTTGTGTCTGAAAATAAAAGAAGGGGGTAGGGTAATAAAAATTTTCCATCAAGCAGACAATTGGACCTATGAATTGGAGTGTATGCGACAATGAAACAGATATTGCCGTTGCTATTTATTAGTTCCATATCCCTTCATGCCTCCTGAATTACGCAAATGAACGAACTCAACAATTGCATAATTTCACAAAAAAAGATACGAACCTGCAGATTCATTATTTCATAAGGCAAAATAGCCGTTGCGGACGACCGACTGTCCCGTATTGCAGAAATTCGTTCGCTATTCCTTGTTCAATGAAATATTCCAGATAAGCGCGTGCCGTCGAGCGGCTGACTCCAGATAAATGGGCGATCTGTTCAGCACTACAAGGATTTTCGTTTTGCAGCATCGTTTGCTTAATTCGCTCTAACGTTCTAAGATCAATTCCTTTTTGAGGCTGCTGACCTACCGATGGCTTGGAGGATCTGAATTTTTTCAGTCCTTCCACGAATTGCTGATCCGGTTTGGCAAGGGATTGCAAATGAATTTTGAACAACTTGTATTTCTCCAACGTTTCCTTCAACAGATCAAGATCAAAAGGCTTAATCAGATAATCGAAAATTCCCAGTTGAAACGATTCCTCGATAATCCCGATTTCCTTGGCCGCAGTAATTAATATGACATCGCAAGAAATTTTATCGGACCGGAGCGTTCTAAGCACGTCAATGCCTGAACGGTCAGGCAAATAAACATCGAGAACTAGCAGCTCCGGCTTCAGCTCCCTGGCTAATTCCATGGTTTGTTCAAAATTACCGGCAATTCCCACCAGCTCATAGCCTTCCTGCAGCTCTATATAGCTGGCATGAACTTTGGCAATCATAAAATCGTCATCGACGACCAATACCCGCAGATTGGTTGACTTCATTAAATATTCCTCCTAATGGGCAGACTTGCGCGAATTGTCGTTCCTTCCGAGGAACTGTCGCAAGTAAGTAAACCGCCTTGATTCGAAATTAACCGGAACACATAGGCCAGCCCGAAGCCACGATTGTCTCCTTTTGTTGTCGTTCCGTCGTTGAACAGAATTTCCTTAACGGCTGGATCGATACCGGGACCATTGTCTTTCACATGAATTAGAAGATCGTCATCTTCTTCCTTCAAAAATACGGCTACCGTCGGTGGCTGCTGCTTGACGTCGGACGTCTGGATTGCCTCGAAAGCGTTCTCAATCGTGTTTCCCAGTAACGTAACGACAATTTCTCGATAGGAGCACTGTAAAGGTATATAGGATTCCGGACTGACGGTCAGTTGGATCCCAAGCTCTCCAGCCCGGTGTGTTTTGCCGATTAGGATGCCGACGACAGCCGAATCCCGAATTTTGGCCAAATAGAAATGTAATGCGTCCTGATGCTCTACGTTAATTTGTTGAATGACTGCCTTTGCCTGATCGTACTGCGATATTTGTATCAATCCGGAAATCAGATGCAGCTTGTTCATGAACTCATGTCTTTGGCTCCGCAGTGTATCTGCATACCTGCCGATGTCGGCGAGGCGCTCATCAATTTGGTTCAGCTGCATTTTATCCCGGAACGTACTGACCGCACCGATCACCTGCCCTAACAAGGTAACGGGGACGCGGTTCGCAATAACAAGCGTATTGCCGATGATCGTAGGCTGGTCACGCTGCGAAATCCCATTGTCCAGTACTTCCGGCAATCGGGTTGTCGGAATGACGTCGTAAATGCTTTTGCCGATCAGTTCCGTTTCTTCCATACCCAGAATTTTTTTGGCTTCCCGATTGCAGGTTACGATATTTCCCTCTTTGTTGACAGCGATAATCCCTTCACTAATTGCATCCAATATAGCAGATTGCTCTTGTGTTACGAAAGCGATTTCATGCGGCTCCATGTTAAAAATCTGCTTTTTGATATGACCGGATAACAAGTAAGCGCCGAGCAGTCCGAAGAAGAGAGCTGCCATTCCGATGACAAGCACTTTTTGAAGCAAAATGAACAATTGGCTCCAAACGTTGTCTAGCAAAAAAACGACCGATACCACACCGATTTGTTTATGGTTGCCGTCAAAGACTGGGGCTTTTCCCCGAACGGAATAACCGAGGCTTCCTTTGGCCTGACTAATGCTTTCATTCCCGCTTAAAACAGCATCATTATCGTCACCTACCATATGCTTGCCGATCTCCGCAGGGTTGGAATGGCTGTAGCGGATTAAATTCATATTGCTAACGACAATCGCGTCAGCCCCAACATTGTTCCGTATTTGTTCGGTAACCGGCTGGATCGTCAGTGAAGGGTTGGATTGTTCGAACGCTTCCACGATTTGTGTAAGGCCAGCTATGGTTTTGGCTACTCCCAACGCTTGTTTGCCCGTTTCTTTAAATTGATTATCAGCGACAATATAGAACATGGCAGAAATGACCAGGACAAGAACGAACAAAATGTTCAAGGTAACCAGCATGTTAATTTTACTTCGAAGCGTCATTTTCCTGAATCGGCTCATACAAGCGGCTCCTTTTATCCAAATATGCAAAATTAAAAAGGGAAGTTATAACCATAGTTTAATGTCTGTTGCAGATAGCCGTAAAGATATAAATTATCCCTGGGGCGTTAACAATATCGCCAAAATCGAAATAACCGCCAATAATCATAATATCGGCAAAATATTTCAATTAAGTTGGATTCGTTTATAATTTGTTGTAAGCGCTACCAAATAATATTCGCAAAGGGGACATCATCATGAATCCAATGAGCTCTCGCTTATCCGATTCTCCAATGATCGATCTGCAAGGGGTCACAAAAGAATTTTTAAAACCGTCGGGCGAAATTCACACCGTTTTGCAGGGAATTAATCTTCGTGTAGAAAAGGGGGAGTTTTGCTCGATTGTCGGGCCAACGGGATGCGGGAAATCGACGACATTAAGTCTGATCGCCGGTTTTGAGAAACCTTCGGTCGGCAAAGTACGAATCCAGGGAGAGCAGTTGGAAGGGATCAACGACCGTGCCGCATGCGTCTTTCAGACGGAGAACGCATTTCCCTGGAAGACAGTCATCGATAACGTTTCGCTTGGTTTAAGACTGACGGGAACGCCAAAAAACGAAGCTTATCATGAGGCGAGACGGTGGATCGAGAAGGTGGGGCTCAAAGGATTCGAAGGCCATTACCCTCATCAGCTGTCCGGCGGTATGAGAAAACGCGTCGCTTTGGCGCAATGCCTGATAACCCAACCGGAAATATTGCTTATGGACGAATCGTTTTCAGCACTGGACGTACACACGAGGCACTTGATGGAAAACGAGCTGCTGAAAATATGGGAGGAGACATCTGCATCGGTCTTTTTCATCACGCACGATCTGGAGGAAGCGATTGCTCTGAGCGATCGTGTTATCGTTCTTACGGCAGGTCCGGGAGCAACCATCAAGGGCGATTATAAAATTCATCTGGAGAGGCCGAGAAATGTAGCGGAAATTCGTTTCGATCGGCAATTCGCTGAGCTTCACGAACAAATTTGGAACGACTTGAGGGACGAGGTGATGCTTAGTTATGCAAACGCAAACAATGCTTAATACGCACGAAGAAATTGTATCCCGGAAAAAAGGAAATGAGAGCGAAAGCAGCAAAAATCAAAATTCGAAATCTAACATTACAAATCATCGTCTTCATTGCGATTTTCGGCTCGTGGGAAATATTATCGGATAAAAAAATTATCGATCCGTTCTTCTTCTCCAGTCCTTACGCCATTCTAAAGCAAATCATCGAATGGTTTGTCGAAGGCACTAGCCAGGGTCCACTCTATATCCACTTTGTCGTTTCATTCGAAGAAACGGTTATCGCCTTTGTCATCGGAGTTATTCTCGGAGTCATTGCCGGTTACGCTCTAGGGAGAAACGATATTTTGTCTGTCATCTTCGGTCCGTACATTCAAATGTTGAATGCGCTGCCAAGGGTGGTGCTGGCTCCCATATTCATTATCTGGTTCGGACTAGGCATGCCTTCAAAGATCGCACTGGGCGTAACGCTTACTTTCTTCATTGTGTTTTTCAATGCTTTTCAGGGAGTTCGCGAAGTGGACAAAAATTTGCTGAACAACGCCCGGTTGCTTGGCGCAAGTAAAAGCCAATTGGCGCAGCATGTCATTATCCCTTCGGCCTTAACATGGATTTTGTCCAGCTTGCATTCAAGCTTCGGCTTTGCGCTTGTCGGCGCGGTCGTCGGAGAGTTTATAGGTTCAACGAAAGGATTGGGCTTTCTTATTGCCCAGGCTCAGGGGGCTTTCAATACGACCGGCGTGTTTGCGGGAATGGTTCTTTTATCGGTGACCGCCTTGGCCGCTAACTGGGGCGTGACCAAGCTAGAGAAACGGTTTATTGCGTGGAGACACGTTCGGCAATAGTCTACGGTTTTACGAATTTATTTCATCATATAAAGGGGAAATGACGAATGAAACTGGGTAGAAACGCAAAATTGAGTGTAAGCGTGTTGATGTCGCTAGGATTGATTTTGGCTGGCTGTGGAACCGCACCAACAGATAAGCAGGCTTCCGGGCCTACACAGGCTCCGAAAGGAAATGACCAGCAAGCCACCGCACCAACACCGGCTCCGGTCAAGCTTCCGAAAGTCAACATTATGGTCGGCGGATTAGAGAAAATTATTTACCTCCCGGCCAAATTAACTGAAAACCTGGGCTACTTTAAAGAAGAAGGGCTTGAAGTGGAGCTAACGAGTCAGGCGTCCGGCGTCAATGCAGAGCAAGCGCTTATTGCCGGTGAAGTCCAAGGGGTAGTCGGCTTCTACGATCATACGATCGACATGCAAGCGAAGGGGAAAATCCTTCAAGAGGTCGTCCAGTTCGCTACGAATCCCGGTGCTAGATTGATGGTTTCAAATAAAGTGAAGGATCAGATTAAAGGCTTGCCCGATTTGAAAGGGAGAAATATCGGGATCACAAGCTCCGGAGCATCGTCCCACTTTCTCGTCAATTACTTGGTGACAAAAGGCGGAAACTCTACTAAAGATTACGTGCCTTTGGCCATAGGCGCAGGAGGAACGTTGGTTGCCGCCATGGAGCAGGGTAAGGTGGATGTGGCCTGGGCGACGCAGCCTACTACGGCATTGCTGGAACAAAAGGGCATTGCAACGACATTCGTCGATCTGGAGAGTCAGGAAGGAGCAAAGCAAGCGCTAGGTGGTACTTACCCGGCATCAAGCTTGTATATGAACGCGGATTACGTGAAGAAAAATCCGGAAGTTGTGCAGCGTCTGGCAAATGCTTTCGTTAAAACCTTGAAATATATGAGCACACATAAAGCGGAGGAAATTGCCGACAAACTTCCGAAGGAATATTACGCAGGCGACAAAGATTTGTATGTGAAATCACTCCAAGCTAGTCTTTCCATGTTTACGAACGATGGGAAAATGCCTGCTGGCGGTCCGGAAAAAGTATTGGAGGTTTTAACCGTATTTACGCCACAACTCAAGGATACCAAAATCGATCTTGCCAAAACGTATACGAACGAATTTGTAGATAAAGCAAAGTAATAAAGCCGAACAGGAGAGTGACATTTTGAGCCGTATTGTAACGCCTGGTTCCCGGTTGCGGGAAGCATTGACAATTGAACAACCACTGCAGGTCGTCGGAACGATTAATGCCTACACGGCTATGATGGCGGAGCGAGCAGGCTATCGTGCCATTTATTTATCCGGAGGCGGCGTCGCCAACGCTTCCTTCGGGTTGCCGGATCTCGGCATTACCAATTTAAATGACGTTCTTGAGGACGTCCGGAGAATTACGAACGCTACGCCCTTGCCGCTGCTTGTCGATGCCGATACCGGCTTCGGCGGTGCTTTCAATATTGGACGAACGGTCCGCTCGATGATTCAGGCCGGTGCGGCCGGCATTCATATCGAAGACCAAGTATCGGCCAAACGGTGCGGTCACCGCCCGAATAAAGCGATCGTCAGCTGCTCCGAGATGGTAGACCGGATCAAGGCGGCCGTAGATGCCAAGTCCGATTCCACCTTCGTCGTTATGGCGCGTACGGACGCGCTTGCGGTCGAAGGACTGGAAGCGGCGATCGACAGGGCATGTGCTTGCGTGGAAGCCGGAGCCGATATGATTTTTCCAGAGGCCTTACTTAATCTGGAGCAATACGAAAAAATCGTGAAAGCAGTCGGAGTCCCGGTATTGGCGAATATTACCGAATTCGGTCAAACGCCGCTTTTTACGGTCGACGAACTGGAGCAGACAGGAGTCCGTATCGTATTGTACCCGCTATCCGCCTTTCGAGCAATGAATGCTGCAGCTCTGAAGATTTACCAGACAATCCGCAGCGAGGGGACTCAAAAAAACGTGGTGGAGCTTATGCAAACGCGCATGGAGCTGTACGATTTCCTCAATTACCATGAATACGAACAAAAGCTGGATAGGCTTTACAAACAAAACGCAGATGAAACATGATCTAACGACCCTGATCTGTTCAATATCGATTAAGACTTCACGGAGGTATCCCGATGTCATCACCTATTAGTAATGTTCGACCGGAGCCGGATCGCGTTTTGCTGGATTTAGCTGACTATGTTTATGATTACGAGATTCAAAGCCCAGAAGCTTTTCAGACGGCGCGCCTATGCTTGATGGACACACTTGGTTGCGGTTTGCTTGCTCTGCGGTATCCGGAGTGTACGAAGCACCTCGGACCGATAGTTCCAGGAACCACAGTACCTCACGGAGCAAAAGTTCCGGGAACCCAGTATCAATTGGACCCGGTGACGGCAGCGTTCAACATCGGCTGCATGATACGTTGGCTGGACTACAACGATACATGGCTTGCCGCCGAATGGGGACATCCATCGGATAACCTGGGAGGCATTCTTGCGGTTGCCGATTACATCAGCAGAACGAGAGTCGCTGAAGGGGGAGTCCCTTTGACGATGCGAGACGTGCTGACCTCGATGATCAAAGCGCATGAAATTCAGGGCATAATAGCGCTTGAAAACAGCTTTAACCGCGTCGGCCTCGATCATGTGGTGCTAGTTAAGATAGCTTCAACCGCGGTTGTAACGAAGCTGCTTGGCGGATCGAAAGAGGAGATGATCAACGCAGTTTCGGGCGCGTGGGTGGACGGTCATGCGCTGCGAACTTATCGTCATGCGCCGAATACCGGTTCACGCAAATCTTGGGCCGCCGGTGACGCCACCAGCCGAGCCGTCCGTCTATCCATGATGGCGCTAAAAGGCGAAATGGGCTATCCTTCCGCACTTACCGCTAAAACTTGGGGGTTCTACGATACGTTATTCCGAGGGGACGAATTCAAGTTTCAACGCTCGTACGACTCTTATGTGATGGAAAACGTGCTGTTCAAAATCTCGTATCCGGCGGAATTCCACGCCCAAACCGCAGTAGAGTGTGCGATCCGGCTGCATACTGAGGTTCGGAGCAGATTGGAGGATATCGATCGCATCGTACTCACCACGCACGAATCCGCCATTCGCATCATCGATAAGCAGGGACCGCTTCACAATCCAGCGGACCGTGACCACTGCTTGCAGTATATGGTCGCCATCGGTTTGATTTTTGGTGAATTGACTGCGGATCATTACGAGGATACCATTGCGTGCGATCCCCGGATCGATTCGCTGCGAGCCAAAATGATGACGAAGGAGGATGAGCGTTACACTCGGGAATATCACGAGCCTAATTTGCGTTCGATAGCGAACGCGGTTCAAATATTCTACACGGATGGCAGCAGTACGGAGCAGGTAGAAGTGGAGTTCCCTATCGGTCATAAAAGAAGACGTGCGGAAGGAGTTCCACTTCTGGAACAAAAATATGCGGCGAACCTGGCAACGCGTTTTCCGCGGAAACAGTCACAAGCCATCATGGAGCTATGCCTGAACCAGCAAGAGCTTGAGCAAACGCCTGTCCATCAATTCGTGGACATGTTCGTGATCTAAATGGACGACAGGGATTGGAATATTATCAAAGTACTTTCCGAGCAGCGCAATGTTACTCGAACGGCGCAAATTTTATTTATTTCGCAACCTGCCTTGACGAATCGGCTGCAGCAAATCGAAAAGGAATTCGGTGTTCAAATCGTTCTGCGGAAAAGCAGAGGCATTGATCTAACGCCAGAAGGGGAATATTTGGCCAAATGCGCCGCCGATATGCTTCTACGAATCAATAACATAAAGGATCATGTCATTAATATGCGCAGCCAAGTCACGGGAACGTTGAGACTCGGAGTTTCCAACTATTTTACGCGCAATAAACTGCCGGCCATTTTAGAGTTATTTAAGCATAATTATCCCGATGTAGAGTTTAAAGTCATCACGGGCTGGAGCAGCGATGTACTTAAAATGGTTTATAACCAGCATGTTCATATCGGTTTTGTTCGTGGGGATTACCCTTGGAGGAATCGGAAGCATCTCCTCTTCGAGGAGAAGGTATGTATCGCATCCAGGAAAGATATCGAAATGGACGCTCTTCCTTTTATATCCAGAATCGATTATCAGACGGACTACTTGTTTAAATCGATGGTAAATGATTGGTGGTCCGGCAGATTCGCCCATCCTCCGGTGATCGGCATCGAAGTGGATAAAGTTGAAACTTGCCGGGAAATGGTAATTCGAGGCTTAGGTTATGCCATTATGCCGACCCTAATTCTCGAAGGTGTCCCTGACATTCACAAAATTAATATTGCCGATAGCAACGGCAAGCCTCTAATCAGAAGAACTTGGATGTATTACCATGAGGAAGCGTTGGAATTAAATCTGGTAAAAGCTTTTGTGCAATTTATGCAAAGTTTGGATTTGAGCAATCCTTAATAACAGGATAAAAAAATGGGAGGGAGAAATCCCCCCATTTTTTAACTGAAGTAACCATTAAAGTATCGACTCTTACGATTTGCTTGTACCGATAATCTCATCAATATAACGGATGATTCGTTCGGGATTTCCAGAATATTCAGCCGCACGTTTATGATCCAGATCCAGCTTGGTCATTGCCAATCGAAGCACTTCTTGTTCCTGCCTTTGGGGCACGATAACGACTCCGTCCGCATCACCGACGACAATATCGCCTGGATGAACCGTTGCTCCGCTGAATGAAACCGGAACATTAATCTCGCCGGCACCGGATTTGGCGCTGGCTGCAGCTGTTACCCCTCTGCAGAATACAGGGAAATGAAGTTGCTTCACACCTGCGATATCTCGAATGTAGCCATTCGCGACTATGCCTTTGATTCCTAACGATTGGGCCATGCCGACGACAAAATCCCCCGCGACCGCGCGATAATCATCCCCCTCCACGAAGATAACCAGAATATCCCCCAGCTTGGCTTCCCGGATCGCTCTAAGCACGGCCGTGTTATCCCCAGCAGGCATCCGAACGGTAATAGCTCTTCCCACCACCCGGTATTCCTCCTTTAAAGGTTTAATGTGGGGGTCCAAACCGTTCATTCCTTTCATAGCATCCGATATGCAGGTTGTAGGAAGCTGTTGGAATCGGTCAACGATATCGTAAGACAAGCGAAACCCTCCTTATTGGACATAGTCATATTGTGTATTTACTGTAGGATTCTGGCCTGTCAGCCAAAATCTTTTGCTAAATATAACTATAGAGGATGTTTCTGCTTAGATGAAATTCAAATAAAGAATAGCACACGATAAATAAATCTTATATCTCCAGATATTTAAAATCTTGATGGATACCCATTTGGTATAAGTATTATTTTTTTACCGAATCGTGCACTACAATGAAACCAGCTTAATCAAGCAAATTGAGTATGGAGGTCGATGGATATGCCCCAATTTTCCGTACCGTGCGCCGTTTACAGGGGTGGCACAAGCCGAGGTGTGTTTTTTGATAATAGCAGCCTACCGGAAGATTCAATAATGCAGAGGAACATTTTCCTACATGGGATCGACGCTTATAACGTGAATCAAATTAATGGACTCGGCAGCGGAACCTCGCATACAAGCAAAGTATGTGTCGTTTCGCGTTCGCAGCGCGATGGGGCGGATGTGGATTATACGTTCTATCAAATCGGAATTGGCGAAGAGATCGTCGATGACAAAGGAACATGCGGCAATTTAATGGCTGCCGTAGGCGCCTTTGCAGTAGATGAGGGTATGGTTGTAGTAGACCCTTACGCGGATGATGTGGACGTGTCCGTGTTTAACACCAATATTCAGAAAATGCTTCAGATAACAGTACCGCTTGTGAACGGTAAAGCAAAAGTGTTAGGCGAATATGCTATGCCTGGAATCTTGGGGACCGGCGCTAAATTCACCGTTAATATTATGAATCCTGGGGGAGGAAAGACGGGAAAGACTTTGCCGGTCGGTTTGCTATGTACCGTGAAGACAGAGCAGAGGGATTATAATGTATCATTCGTCGATGTCGTCAATCCTTTTGTATACGTGGCTGCTGAAGAATTGGGAATTAGAGGAATGGAACCGAATAGCGAGCTTTCAATGAACGAGGAGCTGCTTAATGAACTTGAAATCATTCGAAGTCGAATGGCTGTTCATGCGGGAATGGCGAAGTCTCCTGAACAAGTCGCAGGCTCCGTTCCTAAAATCGCAATAGTATCGAAGCCTCATGACTATGTTACTTCCACAGGCAAGCGGATCAAAAAAGAAGATATCGATATTGTGGCTAAAATGCTATCGATGGGGAAATTTCATCGAACTTTTGCCGGAAGCGGACTTTATAACATAGCTGCCGCCGCCTTGTTGCCGGGTACTCTACCAAATCGATTTGCGGCTAAGAAAGCCCGTTTGCAAGATCAAATCATCCGAATCGGTCATTCGGAAGGGATTGCAGAGGTACGCGTTTCGTTAACAGAGGATAACAAGGACGTTGCCTTCGTCGGACTGGACCGTACTGCAAGAAGAATAATGAAAGGCGATCTGTATATTCCAGAGTAAACATTACGTTTTCGGATATGGAGGGAATTCATCGTGATGGCAGATCAAAAAGATACGTGCGCAGCTCGTTCCCGCTTCGAATTAAATGGTAAAACATTTATCTACTACCGTCTGCTGGCTTTGGAGGAAGCGGGTTTTGGCCGTATTTCGAAGCTGCCTTATTCCATCAAAATTTTGCTTGAATCCTTACTGCGCCAATATGATGGACGGACAATTACTCGAGAACACATTGAAAACCTAGCCCGATGGGGAACCCCTGAGATGAAGAATAGCATCGACGTTCCTTTTAAGCCGGCACGGATTGTTCTGCAAGATTTTACTGGGGTGCCCGTGGTCACGGACCTCGCTTCACTAAGAAAAGCGATGAAAGATATGGGGGGAGATCCAGCTCTTATTAACCCGGAAATCCCTGTGGATCTTGTTATAGACCATGCGGAACAAGTGGACCGGTTCGGTTCGCCGGATGCACTTCAATACAACATAGACCGGGGCTTCGAACTGAATTATGAACGGTACAAGTTTTTTAAATGGGCTACGGGCTCTATCGATCGGTTCCGTGCCGTGCCGCCTTCAACGGCCATTATTCACCAAGCGAATCTCGAATACTTGGCCTCCGTCATTTGCTTCGTGGAAGAAGGGGAGGGGCAGGGGGAGTATCTCGCTTACCCAGACACTTGTTTTGGTACGGATTCCCACACCCCGATGATCAACGGGCTTGGCGTTGTCGGCTGGGGAGTCGGTGGCATTGAGGCCGAAGCAGGCATGCTCGGTCAGCCCTCCTGCTTTCCCGCTCCAGAAGTGGTAGGAATCCGCTTGAGCGGTAGGCTTCCTGCTGGAACAACGGGCACGGATTTGGCATTATACGTAACGAATTTGCTGCGCAAGAAAAAAGTTGTCGGCAAATTCGTTGAGTTTTTCGGTGAAGGTGTCGCGCAATTATCATTAGCAGACAGAGCGACGGTATCGAACATGTCTCCGGAGAATGGGGCTACGATGACGATCTTCCCTGTCGATCAGGAAACGCTGGACTACTTGAGGTTATCCGGCCGGGAGGAAGAGCAGATTCAACTTGTAGAAGCTTACTGCAAAGCAAACGATTTGTTCTACACGTTTGAATCCGAAGAAGCCACGTACACGGAGATTATCGACCTTAATCTATCGGCAATCGAAACATGTCTGGCCGGTCCGAAACGTCCGCAAGATGTGATTCGTCTCTCAGAGGTAAAAGAAACGTTCCGTAAAGCGTTGACGCTTGAAACAAGGAATCACGGATATGGCCTTAGTCAAGACGAAATTTCCAAAGAAGTGTTAATCAGCCACTCAGGGGGAATGACGTCGAAGCTCAAAACCGGCTCCATCGTCCTTGCGGCTATTACCAGCTGTACTAATACATCCAATCCGCATGTGATGATCAGCGCAGGGCTCCTCGCCAAAAAGGCTGTGGAAAAAGGGCTGATCGTTCCCGCATACGTGAAAACAAGCCTTTCACCAGGCTCGAAAGTCGTCGCGGATTATTTACAGAAAGCTGGGCTGCTGCCATTTCTGGAACGGCTCGGATTTTATCTTGTAGGTTACGGATGTACCACTTGCGTGGGCAATTCTGGACCGCTTCCGGAAGAAATCGCGGAGGAGATCGTTCGTAACGATATGATCGTGTGCGGTATTCTTTCGGGGAACCGCAACTTCGAAGGGCGCATTCATCCGCTGGTTAAGGCAAATTTCCTTGCTTCCCCACCACTCGTTATCGCATATGCCATTGCAGGTACGATAGATATAGACCTTCGCAGCGAACCGCTCGGCAAGGATACGGAGGGGAATGATGTCTATTTGAGCGATTTATGGCCGTCTGAGGCGGAGGTTCACCACATCATCAAAGAATCAGTCACACCGGAGCTGTTTAAGTCACGAAACGAAACATTATTTACCGGAAACAGCAGATGGAACGATATGAAAGCTGATGAAGGTTTGTTATATGAGTGGGATGAACGATCGACATTTTTGCAGAACCCTCCGTTTTTCACGAACTTGTCATGGGAGCCGGGAGAAATCCGCCCATTGGAAGGATTGCGTGTGCTGGCAAAGCTGGGCAATTCCATTACGACCGATCATATTTCTCCGGCAGGTGGCACGATTCCGCCGGACAGCGACGCAGGAATCTATTTGACGGATCGGGGTGTTAAGACAGAGGATCTGAGCTCATACGGTGCCCGCAGGGGCAATCATCACGTCATGGTGCGAGGAGGTTTTTCCAATATTAGAATTCGTAATCAGATAGCGCAAGGTACGGAGGGCGGGGTAACGACTTATTTTCCGAGCGGGAAGATCATGTCGATTTACGATGCCGCTATGAAATACCATCAGGATAGTACGGGATTAATCGTTATCGCTGGAAACGAATACGGTATGGGAAGCTCGCGTGATTGGGCGGCAAAAGCTACACATCTTCTGGGTGTACGTGCGGTTATCGCCCAAAGCTTCGAGCGCATTCATAGAAGCAATCTAGCTCTGATGGGGGTACTTCCCCTGCAATTTCGGGATGGAGAAAATGCCGAAACGTTTGGGTTGATTGGTACCGAGGTTTTTGATATCGACATCGATGAAAGCATGGGGCCACGGCAAACAGTTATCGTCTCGGCAGCAGATGAGAAGGGAAAACGAAAACGATTCAAGGCGATTGTTAGATTCGAAAACGAAACTGAAATCGATTATTACCGTCATGGCGGAGTATTGCAAATGGTGCTTCGTAGTAAATTAAAGAGCTGATTTTACGCAGCTCATCTCGTAAAGAGTAAAGCCCTTTTAAAGATTCTTTGAGAAGAAGTATCAATAGAATATCTTTGTCGAATAAGACAACCCTTGAGTAGCTGTGGCGAAGAAGCTTATACAGCTAAATCAAAATCAAAAAAATCAAAAAACATACCAACAAATGTCCAATGAATCCAATTTAAGCAAGAATCAATGGCCGGATCATGGACTTTATCATGATGCGCTGCGCAAAGGGATAGCTCGCTATGTCCAATCTTATTACCAAGAGCGTCCTCATCAATCTCTTAATGAAAGCCTGATCAATTTTATGCCCACTAAAACACTAAATATTTACGAGAAGGAGGACATAACTTATTCCTTAAAAGATCGTGTCTTGACAATGGGGAACATTACTGATACCGCTGTTACCATCAAATGTTACTCTAAAAAGAAAGGAACATCAACTAAATGGAGCGTAATGGAAATTTAGGCTCCAATGGCTAACACGTAATTGTGTTGGCCATTTTTTATTTGGGCGGTTAATTTAATCACTTTATAAACCAAGGATTTTTCACGATTGGAAGCATAAATTTGCAACAGTAAAATGAAAGCATAAGCTTGCCAAAGCGGCAAACCAATGGGTTAAGTGACAACGACGGTTGAAGACACTTTGAATGTATATGGTTGCCCACATAGTTGTCATGAAGGCGCTGGAACTGGTGGATGGGCGATTGAGTGAGGTTGGATAGGTGAATGTATGGACCGGTACTCCGATGGAGTGCCGGTTTTGTTGTTTTTCCGCATGAAACATCTCGATTTATGACTTTTTGCATCATAGCGGAGAAATGAATCAAGGTCCAAATAGCGGAAAAACGGCACTTGTAACACCAATTTGGATATTCAAATGTTCAAAAAAGCTATGCTATGCTCCTCGTGTGAGACAAACCAATGATATAGGAGGATCTATTCGATGAAATAATAATTGAGGATTACCGAAATAACGGGTTCATTAGTAGTGCCATCCATTGTGCTTAGCGGTTGTGATGAATTCACTGATTGTTATGTAAACGCATACAATCGCAAGAAAACAGGCATTAAAGGATAGTTTTTATTAACAATAGGAAAGGACGTGACCCAGCTTGAAGAAATTGGAGAAGATGAAACGTTTAAGCTTTTTATTGTCTCTAATGTTAATTTTAAGCGTGTTTAGTTCTGTAGTTGTGGATGCAGCAGCGCCGCAGGGCATTAGTCATTCTAGAATGATGCCCAACGACAAGATTGCGAATCACGGTTCCACTATGGTAGAACTGCCAGATGGCACACTCTTCTCTGTATGGTTTAACGGAAATGGAGAAAGAGATGGGAATTTAACCAAGCTGATCGGTTCTCGCTCGAAAGATGGCGGGAACACTTGGACAGAACCATTTGTTGTTTATGATACATGGGATTTCCCGGATAACAACCCGGTTCTTTTCGTAGATAGCCAACAAAGACTATGGTTGTTCTATGGTGTCATTTACAATGGCCAATGGGTATCCACTCAAACTAAATTTATGTATGCCGAAATGGGCAGCTATGAATACGCCGCTCGCAACGGCGGAAACCCGAAGTGGCATTTTCCGCAGCCAATATACACCAATGTTGGCGAAGGCATGTTTGGCGAGGGCAAATTCTCAAATGGACAGTGGACTTATGGCATCAAGGGTGCCGAGATTAAGTTTGTAAATCCAAGCTCTGTGACTGCTGCAGCTTATCTGGACCCGTCACAGTACGTATCCGTCACTACAAAGTTTGGCGGAGGTACCCGTTTTATTACAGACCGCTTTGTTGTCCAGATGAGAAATAAATATGATCAGTACGTTTCATATTTGAAATCCGCGAAGCCTTATGACGATGTGTATGCGGGCAGAACAGATGAAATCATTACTATGCTTACCACGGGAGTTTCCGTAAAAGAGCCGTCAATTATTAAAAATTCAATTGAGCGTGCTTCTGGTGCAGACAATGATGTAAATACATGGGGACCTATTTACCGGAGACTTGGATGGCAAACAAAAAATAAACCGATTGAAGTAACACTTGCAGATGGCGTTACCAAACGATTAATTTTGCCGTTATATTCAGATTCATTGGCCAATTCCGTTTGCGCGTATACCGATGATCACGGCATCACCTGGCAATTTAGTGACCCCATTGTAGGATCAGGTACGATTCAAGGCTCGCTGATCCAAAAGAAGGATGGCACGATTCGCGGTTATTTTAGAAGCGGTAAGCTAGATGGCAGAAACGGACGCATGGCTTGGCACACTACATACTCGGAGTCCACCGATTACGGAGCTACGTGGAGTGTTCCAAAAGTTGATCCTTATTTGAAAAACGACGGCGGTTTTGAACTTTCCAAGCTTCCAAATGGCAGCTGGTTGCTAGCTACAAATCAAGAAACCGCACGCAGCGTAGTGAAGCCTAAACAAGACGGAAATAGAAATTCTTTCAGTTTATTGCTTTCATCCGATGAAGGATTGACTTGGAAGCCGATCATGATTAAGGATGGCATGAACAATGGTGAGAGCTACGAGTATCCATCGGTTGTCGTCGACCGAGCTGGGAACGCTTTGATGAACTATACTTATAAGATTCCTGCAGCTGGTGGTGAAGACAGAACGATTGGCTTCTCTAAACTCGCAAGCAGCGAGATTGGAACCTTGTTTAATTCTGTTGTGACAGCAACTTACGGCTCTGGGAAATTACCGTCTATTGACAGTGTTACCATGTTACCGACAATTGAACTGAAAGCAGGAGACACTACACAACTGACCTACAATCTATCGATAGGCGGACAATCGTCCAATGCAGCAATCGATACACTGACAGTGACTTCAGACATGCCTGCTGTCGCTACGAATAACCCCACGACCGGAATCGTAAATGCAATTGCACCAGGAACTGCAATGATAACTGCTGTAAGCAATAAATACGGAACAATCTATAAATTCATCGTTAAGGTTACCCAATGAAAGGAGTAATGCAGATGAACAGGAAATTCAAACTACTAACATCACTGACTGTTTGTATCGCGATCTCAGCAACAAGTTTCATTCCTGCCTTGGCTGCTACTACGGGAACATTTAACATTTCTGATCAAGCTGTAAGTATTTTCAAACCAATTAAGGATAATGGTGCTACAGGCGACCACGTACATGGCTCCAGTATTGTAGAGCTGCCAAGCGGTGAGTTGTTGTGTGTATGGTTTCAGGGAAATGGCGAACGGGATGCGACTACGACAAAGATTATGGGAGCCCGTTCCATGGACGGTGGAAAAACATGGATGAACCCGTTTGTAATGACCGATGCTCAAGATATTGCTGATATTAATCCAGTCGTATACGTTGATTCCGGCGACCGCCTCTGGTTTTTTTGGTATCCCGTATTGGCGGGCAGATGGCAAACTTCCCAGCCTAGATATGCTTATGCCGAAAAAGGCAGCTATGAGCTTGAAGCGGTTGGAAACAAAACGCCGAATTGGACATTTTCAGAGAATGTTGGGATTAAACTTGGTAAAAATATTGGCGGTGTAGTCGATCCGAAAAGCGCAGATGATCATATAAGTCTGTCGCTCGATGATAGACCTGGAGCAGCATCAAGACCTTCTTGGGCCACAGCACCTGTTGTAGCGCGCCAAGAGTTGGCCAAAGGTTTCGTGAATACAGTAAAAGCCAAGCTTGATGAGCAAAAAGAGTACTTGTTCAAACCAATTGCTGACGGCGGAGCAGGTATGAGCCGTAAAATAAATGAAGCTGAATTTGATGGTTTAGTCATGCAGACCATGCAGTTGATTGGGGGTGACCCAACCAAATATCTGTATGCTCCCACAGTAGCGGACGCAATTACTGAACCTCGTTCAGGCTATCCGTATGCCCGCCGGCTCGGCTGGCAAACGAAAGATAAGCCGTTTGCAGTAGATTTGGGCAACGGCAAAATTCGTTTGCTCCTGCCTCTCTATTCCGACCTATTGGAAATGAGCATAATGGCTTTTACAGAGTATGATCCTTCCAAGCCTCTTGCGGATAACTCGGTTCGTTGGGAGATGAGCGAGCCCATTGTAGGTATCGCCAACATTCAGGCAACGATGGCTCAAAGAACAGATGGCACCATTGTAGCTTATATGCGTGACAACGGTCCAAGACCTTATCGTGTGGTGGCTTCCGAGTCTAAAGACAAGGGATTGACATGGTCAACGGTCAAGGATGTTCCTGAACTGCAGGATCCGGGTGTAGGGCACGACCTTCTGCAGCTTAAGAACGGTAATTGGGCATTCGTTCACGTAGATACGGAATCGAACCGGAACACGTTGGCTGTCGCCCTTTCGGACGATGAAGGGAAAACATGGAAATACAGAAGGCATCTTGCCCTGGATACAAGAAGCAGTATGGGAAGCTATCATTACCCTGCCATAACTCAAGCAGATAATGGGGATATTCTGATCAGCTTCAGCCGGTTCTTCTCTGCGCTTGATATGGACTCTGCTAATCAATCCTTGGGCGGCTATAAAAACATTACCTTCTCCAGAATTACCGAGGACTGGATTAAGCAAGGTGATACGGTAAACATAATCAGAGAATATGAGAGCATCGATCGTGAAATTGCAGTGCCTGCTTCTTTTAATATCAGTACTGCATCCGATAGTGCGATTAAAGCCCTGTTCCCATCTACAATCAAAGCATATACCTCCTATAAGCCGGGGCCAGCGAACGGTGTGCTTCCCTCTGTTGATTTGTCGGTGAATTGGGATGTTGCAGCTATTAAAGCGAATTATAAATTGAATTCATTAATTAGCAACCTGACTGGCGTTGTTGATGAGACCAAGCTTCCGCAAGGGGTAACAAGCGATATGCTGCCGTTCTTCAAAGTACCGTTGAGAGTATATCTCTATAATGATCCTAACGCGGTTGCGGCTCAAGGCTTGGAGTTAAATAAAACTAATCTTGCTATGTTCAAGGGTCAATCTGAAGCGCTGGCTGCTACAGTATCTCCAAGCAACACAACGAATAAGACGGTGCTGTGGAGTTCAAGCGATTCTAATATTGCTGCAGTGGATACGGATGGTATTGTCCGTGCTGTTAATAAAGGGACTGTTGTCATAACAGCGAAAACACTTGACGGTAACTTTAATATGACGGCTAACGTAGATGTAAGAATACCTGCTGCAAGCGTTATTGTCACACCGGGGGAAATTACGCTACATAGAGGTCAGTCAAGTGCTTTAGCAGCAGCTATAACACCGGATGATTCCAATATTAAATCAGTCAACTGGAGTTCAAGTGATGAGAATGTTGTTTCAGTTAATGATAAAGGGGAGGTTACAGCCAAAAATGTTGGTAACGCAATCATTACTGCAAAGGTGATTGACGGAAGCAACGCAGCGGCTGGAACGGCAGTCGTCAAAGTGCTAGGAAGCAGCGGCGGCAGCCGTGGCAGTAGTGGCAGCGCAACAGCTTCACCCCAAGTGCCGCCTGTGACCGAGCAGCCACCTGTTAATCCGCCAACAAAGCAGCCTGACACAACTCCAAAGCAAGTATTTAAAGATGTTAATGACAACTATTTATGGGCTAAGGATGCCATTTATGATTTGGCAAAAAAAGGAATTGTTAATGGGACGTCAGATCAGTTATTTTCGCCAGAGAAGCATATTACAAGAGCGGATATGTTAGTAATGGTTGTAAGAGCTCTTGGCTTGAAAGCTGAATTTAGTTCCAATTTTGATGATGTGAAAAAAGACGATTATTATTATGAAGCTCTGGGTGTAACAAAAGCTTTGGGAATTACAGAAGGGGTTGGCGGTAACAAGTTTAATCCGCTTGAAGAAATTAGCAGACAAGATTTGATGGTGCTAATTGCTAAATCTCTTCAAAAAGCAGGGAAGTTGTCGTTAAAGGGGAGCCAAGACGATTTAAATTCCTTTAAGGATGCATCCAGCATTGCGGAGTACGCCAAAGAAAGCGTCGCTTTACTTGTGAAAGCAGGAATTATTGAGGGTAGTGACAACTTGATAAATCCGGAAGGCAAAGCAACAAGAGCAGAAGTGGCAACCATGGTTTATAGGGTTTTAAAATTGCTAAAATAATATGATTTGTACAGGGGCTGTCTCAAAGTCAGAAATGACCTAGGAGATAGCCTCTTATTTTATAAACCGACTTCGTAACTGTTGAGCTAAGCTTTATGACTATTTGCATCATAGCGGAGAAATGAATCAAGGTCCGAATAGCGGAAAAACGGTGCCTAAAACGCCAATTTGGACATTCAAATGCCCAAAAAAGGTGTGCTATGATCCTCGTGTAAGCCAATCCAATACCATGGGAGGATTCATTCGATGAAATCAAAAAAGGGGATTATGGCAGTAACTGGTTCATTGCTTTTGCTATCAAGTGCGCTTAGCGGTTGTGGAAGCAGTTCAACTAGCAGTTCAACGGCTTCCACGACTTCAACGAATAATTCTTCGACTCCGGCAACTACCGCCGGTGCGTCAAGTACGCCAGTACCGGCCCAACCACTATCGCTGACTTGGATGAGATACGAACACCCCTCGCAAGCCATTGTGACTAATTCAAAAGCTGTTCAGGAAATTGCAAAACGCAAAAATGTAAAACTAAATCTCCAAAGCGTCCCACAAAGCAACTACGATGATAAGAAGAAAACGTTGATCGCCACGAATACCCTGCCTGATGTGATGCTTGTCAAACAAGACGATATTCAGAACTTTGCCGACTCGGGAACCTTTCTTGATTTGACTCCTTATTTGGACAAAATGCCTAATTTGAAGAAAGTCATTGCCCAGCAGCCGGAGATCAATAAAAACAAAATTGACGGAAAGCTTTATGGATTCCCTCTTGTTGCAAATTGGCAGGGTGTTGGCGGCCAGCTTTCGATGATCCGCGTGGATGTGCTTGATAAGCTAGGTTTGAAAAAGCCGACTACTTACGATGAATTATATCAAGTGATGAAGAAAATGAAAGAAGCGAACCCGGATTCCTATCCGTTCACTGCTCGGGCTGCAAATGGACTCACAGGCACAGAAAATCTAATCAATCCCATTGCGTTTGCCTTTGGAAGCGGATACACAACGTTTAATGGTACGAAGGTATATTACGAGCCGAAGGATAAAACATACAAATTCGGTCCGGCTATGCCAGAGTTTAAAGAGGCTATTACATGGTTGAATAAACTATACAAAGAAAAGCTTCTTGATCCGGATTATGCTACGGCTACATCGCAAATATGGCAAGAGAAATTAAACTCGGGTAAATCCTTCTATTTCCAAGATAATAATGGTTTCGCCAGCACGTTTAACATTAATCTACAGAAGAAGGATCCGAATGCTAAGTTTGATATGTTGGATACCATGACAACGCCGAGCGGAGCAAAACGGAACCTTATCTACGCACTTGGCCACTTGTCGGAATCGTACGTAATTAATGCGAAAGTAAAAAATCCTGAACAAGTTGTTCAATTCATGGATTGGTTCTATTCCCAAGAAGGAATCGAGGTTACCAACTTCGGTGTAAAAGGTGAAGATTTCACAGGCGAAAATGGCGATTACAAATTGACTGACGCTGTAGTGAATAAGTACAAGGACAGACAGCCAAGCGCATTTTATGCACTGCAATCTGAGTATGGCACGGGCTACCTGGGATTTGGTCTGGATAACGATGATCATGCTGGATTACCGTTTAACACCAAGGAATGGGTAGATTGGAACACGAAAGCATCCAATGGTTTGGCCGCAGGCGAAAATGTTCAATTCGTTAATGACCCGCCATTTACAAAAGAAGAGCGTGAGAAGCTAAAACAAATCCGTACACAGCTTGACGCTTACCTCGCTCAAAACATGGATAAATTCATTATGACAGACGGTGCGCTCAAGGACTGGGATAACTTCGTAAAACAACTCAAAGCTAAAGGTTCAGATGATATTGTCAAAATCTATAACGATGCCTTAGCCCGGGTGAAATAAAGCTCAAAGTTCAGTTCATACAGTGAGAGGGCAGGTTGCTTCTAAGGCATACCTGGCAGCCTGTCCCTTTATTTTCCGGAATGGAGTGGAGATATTTGACACCAGCTGTTGAGATTAAAAAGAATATCCGCAAGAGCATGCCGCTGTATCTCATGTTTTTATTACCGTTTGCTTATTTTGTTATTTTTCATTATGCGCCCATGGTTGGGAATTTGATGGCATTTGAAGATTATTCGATCGTCAAGGGTTTCTTTCATAGCCCTTGGGCAGGGACCAAATACTTCCGTCAATTTTTAACGGATCCGTACTTTTGGCAAGTGGTTCGCAATACAGTGCTAATCAACTTGTATTCTCTCATTTTTTATTTCCCATCTTCACTCGTGTTCGCTTTATTGTTAAACGAGCTGCAACAAAAAGTTTTCAAAAAGTTTATTCAAAGTATTACGTATATTCCTCATTTCTTGTCTACCGTTGTAGTCGTAGGTATGCTGGTTAATTTTCTCTCCATCGATGGGCTCATTAATGAAATAGTTAAGCTGTTTGGCGGGGAAGCAAAGACATTTATGTCCATGCCTCAGTGGTTCCGAACCATTTATGTCGGCTCTGAAATCTGGCAAGGGATTGGTTGGAACTCCATTATATATTTGGCAGCATTGACCACTATCGATCCACAACTCTATGAGGCAGCAACGATGGACGGGGCAAACCGATGGCGTAAATTGCTGCACATTACAATGCCTGGGATTTCAACCGTTGTTACGATTATGCTGCTTTTAACCTTGGGCAAAATGCTTTCGGTCGGATTTGAGAAAATTTTATTACTGTACAGTGGTCCCACTTATGAAACCGCAGATGTTATCCAAACCTTTGTTTATCGCCGAGGGTTGATTGACAGTGACTTTAGCTTCGCTGCGGCTGTAGGCATTTTCCAGTCGATACTGGCCTTTGCGCTTGTCATTTCAGCAAATCAAATATCCAAAAAAATAAATGGATCAAGGTTGTTTTAGCAGGAGGGATTGGGATGCGATTTCGCAACTTTTCTATTTTCGATACGATGAACTTAACTTTTATGCTGGTTATGATCTTTATTACGCTATACCCCCTTTATTATATGGGGATCATATCCATTAGCTCCGGATCATCGGTTAGCAGCGGTGAGGTGTTTTGGCGGCCTATAGATATTAATTTTAAAGCATACAATGTCATTTTTAATGATCCGGCTATTGTGCGCTCCTACGGAAATACCATTTTCTATACGGCCGCTGGTGTGCTTATTAACTTGGCGATGACGGCTCTTTGCGCATACCCTTTGTCGCGTAAGCATATGTATGGGCGTTCAGTTCTTGCTTTGTTTGTTGTATTCACCATGTTCTTCGACGGTGGTCTTATCCCGAGGTATATGGTGGTCCATGCTTTGGGAATGGTCAATACGATTTGGGCAATATTAATTCCGACTGCGATCAATGTTTTCAATATGATCCTTATGAGAACATTTTTTGAAGAAATTCCAGAAGCGCTGCACGAGTCTGCGATTATGGACGGCGCCGGAGAATTCCGAGTTTTCACAAAAATTGTGCTGCCGCTTTCTTTGCCTGTTATGGCAACCATGTTTCTTTTTTACGCAGTGGCTCACTGGAACAGCTTCTTTCCTGCACTTATTTACTTAAATGAGAAAAATCTGTACCCGATGCAAATCATCTTGCGTAATATCGTCATTTCGGGAGATATGGCTACACAATCAGCACAACTTGGTGCAGCAGAGGCAGGACTGGCCGTCATGACGGAAAATATTAAGTATGCCTGTGTTTTCGTTGCCATCTTGCCCGTGCTTGCTATTTACCCGTTTGTGCAAAAATACTTTGTACAAGGAGCCATGCTTGGTTCTGTTAAAGGTTAAAGATTTCTCTTAAGGGGGGTGAAATGGCTGTGGAAACGAAGCTTCATTTAATAGGTAATGCCCACTTGGACCCGGTTTGGCTATGGCGCTGGCAGGAGGGATATGCCGAGATTAAAGCGACTTTCCGTTCTGCGTTGGATCGCTTGAAGGAGTACCCTGATTTCGTATTTACTTGTGCTTGTGCGGCTTACTACAAATGGGTTGAAGAGAATGCTCCTGAGATGTTTGCCGAAATCAAGCAGCGTGTTGCCGAAGGACGCTGGGTCATTACAGGCGGTTGGTGGATACAACCGGACTGCAATTTGCCGTCGGGTGAATCGTTCGCACGACACAGCTTATATGGACAACGCTATTTTATGAAAAAGTTCCAGGTGATGGCGCGGGTCGGATACAATGTGGATTCGTTCGGTCACCACGGCATGATGCCGCAGCTATTGAAGCAAAGCGGGATGGACTACTACGTATTCATGCGTCCGGGAGCGCACGAGAAGACGCTGCCGCACGATTTATTCTGGTGGGAATCGGAAGATGGCAGCCGTGTGATGACATTTAGACTAGCCGACAGTTACGGCAATTGGGCGAGCAATGGAATGGAAGCTAAGATAATGAGTCACAGAGCTATGGCTGTCGCAAGCGGGCATGCTTTCATGTCATTCTACGGTGTAGGCAATCATGGCGGGGGACCGACCATTCAGAATATCAAACTGATCCGTGAGCTCGGGCAACGACCCGACATGGACGGCATCCAGTTTAGTTCTCCGAATCAATATTTCTCTGAAATGAGGAAGATGGCTCCGGATATACCTGTGGTTAAGGATGAAATGCAGATGCATGCCGTCGGTTGTTATTCTACACATTCGGAATCCAAGGCCGCAAACCGCAGAGTTGAGCACCAAATGCTTACGGCTGAGAAATGGTCTTCCCTGGCTAATTTAATGCGAGGTTTACCGTATCCAGTGGAAGCGCTTAATCGTGCTTGGGAAAATGTGATGTTTAATCACTTTCATGATATTATGGGCGGCTGCAGTATTAAGGAAGCTTTTGACGATGTTCGGGATTTTTACGGCGAAGCGTTTAGTATTGGGGCTAAAGCGATTAATGCGGCTCTTCAAAAGCTATCTTGGTCCATTCATACGATGAAACCGGGTGTTACATCATTAAGCAAGGAGAAGGACTGGCAGCTTTGGGAGCAAGATGATCTCGGGTCACCTCTTGTGGTTTTTAACCCCTTATCGTGGGAAGTGGAGGCACCCATTGAAATTAACAAGAAGCTGGCAGGTGTGACAGATGCCGCAGGCAGGCCCCTGCCGATTCAAACGATCAGGGCATCTCGGACAAATACCAGTGATAAATGGGACACCTTAATTAAGGGGAGAATCCCGGCTTTTGGTTATCAAGTATTTTGGGTATACCGTGATAAAACGTTTGATGCAGAGCAGTCAACCGCAGCCGTTAGGGCAGAAGGGTGCTTGCTAGAGAATAGTAAGTTATGCGTTGAGCTTGATCCAGCTACAGGATATATCCGTCGTATGATTGACAAGTTGAATGGCGGACATAATGTACTGCTAGGTGATGGAGCGGTGCCTATCGTCATCGATGAGAACCACAGTGATACATGGGGACACGGTCTGACACAGTATCGCGATGAGTTAGGACGATTTGGTAACGCTGAAATGAAGGTGCTTGAAACTGGACCGCTGCGAGCGACGATAAGGGTAACTAGCTATTATGGAACTTCTGTGCTTCGTCAGGATATCAGCCTATTCAATGATAGCTCCGATGTGCATGTCAAGGTAAGGCTGGACTGGAGAGAACAGCACAAGATGCTAAAGCTTGCCTTTCCCGTTAATGTCGAGCAGTCTCTTGCCGTGTTTGAAATTCCGTACGGTTTCATAGAACGTCCTGCTAATGGAAATGAAGTGCCTGGACAAATGTGGGTGAATCTATCAGGCAGTAAGCCAGGCACAACGGACAGCGTGGGGCCATCTACGTTCGGTCTGTCTTTGATTAACGATGCAAAATACGGATACGATGTGCTGGACAATGAGTTGAGGATGACAATGGTACGAAGCCCGATTTATGCCGACCATTTTGGCGAACGTGATGAACAAGTGGAATTTATGGATCAAGGTGTACAGGAATTTGTCTATTTACTTTCGCCTCATATCGGTTCTTGGCAAAATAGTGGAGTTGTACGTAAGGCATACGAATTGCACAATCTGCTGCATCAAGTATGGGAAACGTATCATGAAGGGGATTTGCCTCAAATTTCGGAGGGAATTGTTATTTCTTCAGACAATGTTATTGCTGTGGCCTTTAAACCGGCCGAAGACGGAAATGGATGGATTCTTCGTTGTCAAGAGCTATACGGGAGAGAAGCGAAGACAGAAATAAGTTTAGCAGCCTTAAAGCGAAATTGGCAAAGTACCTTTGGCAAGTGTGAGATTAAAACGTTTTTCATACCTTCCATACCGCATAATCCGATTATGGAGGTCAATTTTTTAGAAATGTAAGCTAATGATGAAAGGGAGCTGCCAAATGAAGATTAATAACCCTGACGGCGTATGGCCAACGATGATTACTTTATATAAAGAGTCTGGAGAAATTGATTTTGAAGCTATGGAACGAATGGTTGAATGGTTTATTCAAAATAAGGTCGATGGACTATTTGCTGTATGCCAGTCGAGCGAGATGTTCTTCTTGAGTTTAGAAGAGCGTGTGAAGCTTGCTGCATTTATCGTGGAAAAGGCGGCGGGCAGAGTTCCTGTCATTGCTTCTGGGCACATCTCCGATTCGTTTGAAGATCAGGTTCGAGAATTGACTGCGATGTCGGAAACAGGCGTCGAAGCTGTCATCCTCATCTCGAACCGGATGGCGGCACAGGATGAGTCCGATGACGTGTGGAAGGCTAACGCTCAGAAACTGCTGGAGCAGCTGCCGGACCATGTCGCGCTTGGTATCTATGAATGTCCGTTTCCATATAAAAGACTATTATCCCCCTCTGAATTAAAATGGTGCGCAGATACCGGGAGATTTTTCTTTTTGAAAGATACCTCGTGTGACGTGGAGTTGATTAAAGAAAAGCTGGACGTTATTGCAGGAACCCCTTTGAAGCTTTACAATGCCAATACAGCTACGCTTCTGGAGTCATTGAAGTTGGGAGTTAATGGGTATAGTGGAGTTATGGCGAACTTCCATCCGGATTTGTATGTATGGTTATTGCACAATTGGGCGAAGCGGCCTGAGGAAGCGGAGTACCTAATGAGTATACTGGCTGTAGCGTCATTTATTGAGCGCCAGTGTTATCCCGTTAACGCAAAATATTCTCAAATGCTGGACGGGATAGCTGTAAATTACTATTCCCGATCGAGAAATCACGAGGAATTTACAGCCACTAACCGGCTGGAGGTTGAGCATCTTTACCGTGTCTCCAAACAGTTAGCCAAACAATTTACGGTTGCAGCGGCACAGAATAAATAGAGGAATGGTCCATACAAAACGGAAAACGCAGGGATGCAAAAGCCTTGCGTTTTCTTTTGTTTTTTCTTATAAAGTTTTCCAAACAATTCTAGCTATATTTCAAATTTTTCCCTTGTGCAACAGGATTTTACGGCCCCTTTGGCGAAACTAACATTAAAATATGAATGCGTTTCCAATTGGACCGACAAATGGTGTCGCGTGATAAATGGGGGATTACACTTGAATTGGAAGTATCTGAAGCAATCTGTGAATAAAAACAGACTTTTCTTCAAGATTCTGCTGTATTTCTTCTCTTTGCTGATTCCAATTGTCATTATTGGAGTTATTGCTTACTTTAATGCAGATCAATTAATTAAGAGGGATGTTTCAGAGAAGCTGAAGGATAATTTGATTGCATCCTCCAAAACCATCGATATTTATTTAGGCATGGCACAGGCAACCAATAACAATTTGCTGCTAAGTGATACGATTCAACAAAATTTAAGGCCTTATCCATTGCTGACGGATGAAGAGAAAATCAAAATGCCATCGATTGTAAGATCAATTGCCGGTAATCGTAATACAATCAGTCATTTTGTTGACAATATCTTTTTATTTATTGATGACAAGCGCGTTTATTTGAGTGACGGAATCGTTGATTTTGATGTTTTCTTTGATAAATTTTATGAATTTGATGGATACGATAAAGATTTTTGGCGTCAACGATTATCTCAAAGCAGCTTATTCGAACTACTGAGGCCTACAAACGTGGTCAACGCAAATATGAATTCTAACCGTGAGGTTATCCCGAGTATTACGACACAATATTTGAATGGGCATTTGGCCACGATGGTAACAACCATCTCTATCCCGACAATTATGACAACGCTTCAGAATAACTCGATTTTCTCGACTACGAAGTATGTCGTATTAGATAAAAATAATCAGACTATTCTTCAAAGCAGCGGGCTGGATAAGAAGGTTCTTAATCAAATAGCTGTTAGCTATCCAGCCAATAAGCACAGTGAAGATGCAGCTATTCAAATAGGTCAGGAGCAAAGCTGGATAGCTCAAACCACTTCCGATTATGGCTGGAAATATGTTTCTATTACTCCTGTTGGCTCTTTTAATCAGGAATCCTCTAATATTTTCAGTTTGATTATATGGATTTGCATAAGTTTAATCATCATTAGCATAGCTTTTTCTTTCATATTTAGCGTTCGCTTATATAACCCGATCAAAAATATTAGAGATATTTTACAAAAAAATGAAAAAGTCGAGCAATGGAGCGGTGAAACTAACCGCAGCGGCGAGCTTCAGAAAATCGGAGACAGTATCAATCAGTTGGTTCAGCAGCATATGGATGCGAATATCAAAATTAATACCTATTCGGAAGAAATTCTTGAGCAGTTTTTTAAGAATTTAATTAAAAGCTTTCGAGTGGGACAGGCCAATGCCGTGCACCAAGTGCTAAGTAAACTTGATTTTCATTCAGGAAGCTATCTGTGCTGCTGCTTCATGTTTATTTTTAAAGATAAATTTTATCATGATATCCTGGAAGCAGATCGTTTATTGATTTTGGAAAAAATGAAGAATGTCCTTTCGGGAATTATGAAAAAGTATGTAAACTGTTATTTGCTGGAATATGAACCTTACTTATATGTTTGTGTGGTCAATTTAAAAAATGAGGAAGACCGAAGAAAATTGGATCAGTCTTTAGAGATGATTAAACTGACCTTCGCTTATGATATGACGTATTGTGAACTAATTATTGGTTTAGGAAAAAAATATGAGAAGATTGATGATTTTTCAAAATCCTATAGCGATGCTATTACAGCCATTGATAAGCGAACAGACTCGTCTAAGATGGCTATTTTAGATGCCACTGATCTTGTTATTGATCAAAACTACTACTATTCGTTTCTTGAGCAGAACAAAATTGTAAACGGACTGAAATCAGGTGATATGGATGCCTTAAAGATGGAAGTGGAAGAAATCATCGGTTTGAATAAAACGAGAGGCGTCTCTTATCATTATCTTGGTGCTTTACTTGTGGAGTTGTTTCATACAGGTAATCGCTATTTGAAGGAAAAGAGACTAAATGTATATGATTTCCTTGAAGCAGATGAGTATGCTTCCTTGGATGACAAGGAGCTTCTACCGAATGAGTTTGATGGAAGACTGCAAATGATTTTTGAATTTTATGAGAAAATTATTACAGAGACGCTAGATAAGCCTGAAAGTAAATCAGGTGTTGTTGTTTCGTTGATCACAGCATATATCGAGAAGCATTATGAGAAGGACTTATATCTAGAGGTAATTGCCAACGAGATAGGGCTATCCGCCAAGTATGTATCAAGAATGTTTAAAGACGCGACAGGGACGAATATTTCAGACTATATCAGTCTTGTTCGGATTGCGAAAGCAAAGGAATTATTAGCACATAGCGATTTGAAAATTAGTGATATTTCTAATCAGATCGGCATATTTAGCCGCACCACATTTCTTCGTTTATTCAAAAAGTATGAAGGTGTTTCGCCGAATGAATATCGAAATGCACATGGATTCAAGCAGAAATAGGGCGTAAGCGGATGTTTGCTACAGCAGATCCAGGTTCGTGAGGGGGAACAACATGGTTATTAAAAACAGAGAAATAGTAACCGTTTGCTGTTTACTGGCTTTAGTTGGTAGTTTACTAGCGAGTTGTAGCAGCCCACCAGCAATGAATAAAACGAGAACACTTTCATGGATGAGATATGAGCATTCTTCGCAAGCAATAGAAGTAAACTCGAAAGTAGTTCAAGAAATTAAAAAAAGAAAAAATGTAAAGATCGACTTACAAAGTGTTCCACAGAGTAATTATGAGGATAAGAAGAAAACCCTGATGGCTACAAACTCCATTCCTGATGTCATCTTGGTTAATCAAAATGATCTTTCGGACTACGCTGATTCGAATATTTTTCTAGATATTACCCCCTACCTGGATAAAATGCCGAATCTCCAGAAGCTTATTCAAGAGAAGCCTGATATCAACAAGACAAAAGTGGATGGTAAGCTGTATGGTTTCCCTTTAGTAACCAAATGGAGTGTTCAGTCCGGTCTGCTACCCATGATTCGTATAGACCTGGTGAGAAAGCTTAATTTAGAACCGCCAACCACCTATGATGAGCTCTATCGGGTGCTCAAAAAGCTAAAAGAAGCTTATCCAGACTCTTATCCTTTTACTAGCCGTGCAGCGAATGGGAAGACGGGAACGGAAAATTTGATTAATCCAATTGCTTTCGGGTTTGGTAGTGGTTTTACCAATATTACAGGATCTAAGATTTATTTTGAGCCAACTGCCAATCGATATCAATTCGGCCCATTCGCGCCAGAATTTAAAGAAGCTATTGCCTATCTTCATAAGCTCTACAAAGAAAGACTTCTTGATCCTGATTATTCCGTAGCAACATCACAAGTATGGCAGGAAAAATTAAGCAGCGGCAAGTCCTTCTTTTTCCAAGATAATAATGGATTCGGAGCCAACTTTAATAAAGCTCTTCAGGCCAAGGACCCCAATGCCGAGTTTGATTTGCTGCCGGTAATAGCCAGTGATAAGGGGGTCAAGCGTAATTACATTTATCAACTGGATCATCTCGGTGAAATGTACGCTATAAGCTCCAAGGTGGAAAATCCTGAAGACGTTATTAAGCTTATAGACTGGATGTATGGAGAAGAGGGAACGCATCTTACAAGTTTTGGTGTAGAGAATGTGGATTATACGTTTGATGGTGGGGAATATAAGATTTCTGATGTAACGAAAGCGAGGTTTATGAATAAGCAAGATCCTTTCCGCGCAATGCAATCTGCCCTTGGGACAGGATATCTGGGTTTAGCGCTTAACGCTGACGATCATCCGCTCGTTCCTTCTTCTCCACCGGAAATAATTCATTGGTCTGAAAAGGCAATGAAGGATCTGGTTGGAGGTATTAATTTTAAGGAAGTAAATGATCCGCCATTTAATAAGGTTGAGCGAGAAATGCTTAAGAAGATTCGCACACAATTAGATGCGTATGTAACACAGAATATGGATAGATTTATTGTAAGTGATGGGGCCTTGAATGATTGGGATACTTTCATTAAACAATGTAAAGACAAAGGTGCGGCGGAAGTTGAAGCGATTTACAATCTTGCATTCGCAAGAGTAAGTAAATAAATTGGACGCGGAGTTAATAATGTGATGAAGAGATTGAAATAACTTAAGGTCAATTCTGACAGCATTGAAGAATAGGATATTGGCGGCTCTACTTAAAAAGTAGAGCTTTTTTTTATACACTTAGGGATGAAGCGAACGGGCAGAAAAGTTGAATAGTGCCCCTAGCAAAGCGGAAGAATCCTTCGGTTTATGGGGAACAGGGTATGGTTTCGATACTAAGTTACGCCAATCCCATCATAGGCGGGTCAGCGTTTTTTTGTATTTGCCGGGACTGCTGCCGTACATCGATTTAAAAAATCGGATGAACGGATACGTATGATCATAGCCGATCCGATTGGCGATTTCCCCCATCGTCAAATCCGTCGTAGCCAACAAATATTGAGCCTCCTTCAATCTCTGCGCTTGGATATATTGCATCGGAGAAACTTGGAAGGCTTGTTTGAATTCTTTATGAAAATGGGAGATGGACAAGTACATCAGCTCGGCCAGCTGTGTCACTTTTATTTTCTCGGCAAGATGTTTCTCCATGTAGTCGAACACGGGTTGAAACCGTTGGAGATTCCTCATATCCTCGAAGCTGCCGATTTTGTACCGGGAAACAGAAAGAACAATTTCCAGCAGAGTGAACAGTCGCTGCTTGACTTGCGCCGCCTTGTACAAGGATGTGCTGGCGTCGATCGGATCGGTGTTCATCAAGGCGGTTATTTCAGTTTGAAGCCGACCGATGTTATTTCCGATATCTTCGGAGGTGACATAAGGAGTTTCTATAAAGTCGAACAGTTTAAAATGGTCAAAAAGAGTGATGTCCACATTCAGCCAATGCGTGACGAATTGAGGTCCCAGCATATTGATTTCATATTTGGTATGTGGGGGGATAATCAACCCTTGACCCGGCTCGACCTTATAGCTCTCATTTCCGATGTGAAGAAGCAGTGGGCCGTCCGTAATTTGGGAGATAAGGGTGAACGGCTGATCGAAACTATGAGATTTCTTCACGTCAAATCGCGTCGTATTGCCCTTGAAATAAGTAAAATCAAGGGAATTCAGGACCGTGGTCAAAAACCGGGAGTCATTCATACTTCTTCCGCCTTCTTCGTGTAATTACACTTATTATAGTGGATCGCGCAATCGAATCAAGCGGAATGAAGCAGGCTTCGAACAAAAGGTGTATAAAATCAGACGATTTGTCATTTCTGCCTTCCATCCCACGGTGAGATAATGTTCCCGTGACAGAAATTATGAGGGAGTTGAAGCGGAAATGAGCGATAAACTGAAGATCGGCATTCTGGGAGGCGGAGGCATTTTGACTGCACATGCCCCGGGATATACACGTCTCACGGATCTTTGCGAAGTCGTTGTGGCCGAGTCTGACGCAAGCCGCCACAGCGAGATCCGAAGACTGTTGGGCGAGGATGTTGACATTGTAGGAGATTATACCGAGATTTTGGCCGATAAGGACGTGGATGCGGTTGATATTCTTCTTCCGCATTATTTGCACGCGCCTGCAGCAATCGCGGCTGCGGAAGCAGGCAAGCATGTACTGATCGAGAAAGTGATGGCCCGCAATGTGGAGGAGTGCGATCGAATGATCCAGGCTTGCGAGAAAGCTGGCGTATCGCTTACCGTCTGCCATGACCGGCGCTACGATTCCGATTGGCAGGCGCTTAAGCGGGTGGTCGATTCCGGCGAACTGGGGGACATTTTGTTCTGGAAATTGGAGCATAATCAGAATGTCGTTTTCCCCGAGCGAAGCTGGGTGCGATCGAAGGAAATGCTTGGCGGCGGTGCCATCATGAGCTGTCTCACCCATCAGATCGATTCGCTCAGATGGTACGAAGGCGAAGTGGATCAGGTGACTTGCATGACGAAGACGGAACCGGATCGCATGGAAGGGGAAAGCATCGGAGCCGTATTGGCCAAAATGCGATCGGGTGCGCTAGCCCTGCTCTCCATAAACTGGTACACGCAATCGCATCACGCTCCGGATGGATTATGGTACGAATTCAATCATGTCACCGGTACGAAGGGTGAAGCGTATTTTATGAGCGGCAAAGGTACATACGTCAAAATTCATGACGGATCATCCAAGCAGTTTCAGTATGACATGAAAGGCGAAGGAAGTTTCGTCAAGGTTGACGTCAAGAAAGAATTAACGGGCCATCAGCGCTGTATTGAGCAATGGGTGAAAAGCTTGAGAGGCGAACAGGCGGAGATTTTGACCGACGGGATAGATAGCCGTAACACGGTTGAAGTGGCGGAAGCCGCTTATCGGGCTGAGGAAATGAAGGCGGTAGTCAGCCTTCCCCTGCAACCGGCACGTTGAAAGCGATAATAAGACGATTAAAGGAGGATTGGCGTTGCGTTGAGGATAGGAATCGACAGCTTTACGCTCCGGGAATTGAACCTGGATCCTTATCAGTGTCTAGATTATGCCAACAAACGGGGATTGGAAGGCGTGCAGTTTGGTGGCATGGACGGTTTGAGCAGCAAGCGCGATTTGGGAGAACTACTGCACTTAAGGGATTACGCCGATTCACTAGGGATGTATATGAACGTTTCCGTAGGTGTCTGCAATCCGCTTCTGTTCCAGCAATCGGAAGACGAAGCGAGAACAGCATTCATCCGTGATATTCAACTCTTCGCCAAAGCCGGCTGGCATGAGCTGGCGGGTATAATCAGCCGCAGTGACGAACGATACAAGCACCCCGTTCCATGGAACACGCATTTATCGAAGAGTGCCGAATTCATGCGAAGCCTGAGACCGGTGCTGGAGGAGTGCGGCAGTCGGATCAATCTCGAGAATCACGGCGACTCCACCTTCGATATTTTGCACGTCGTTGAAGCCGCCGGTGAGGATATATGTGGCGTAAACCTCGATACCGGGAATACGCTTGTGAATGCGGAAGACCCTGTACTGGCGGCTAGAAGGGTCGCTCCCTATACGCACTTGACCCACATCAAGGATGGAATCGTCTTCTTCTCGGCGAATGGGGTCAGTAGGCAAGGAAAGGCGCCGGGCCAAGGGATTGTTGATCTCGCGAGCATCATTGCCATTTTGGGAGAATATAACCCGGATTTGCCTTTGTCGATCGAAGATCACAAGTGGATTTTTGAATTCCCAGTATTCGAGCAGGATTGGTTCACTCCAAACCCGGACTTGACGCCCTATGAATTCGGACAATTTATCAAACTGGCAAGAATGGTAGAGCAAAAGCTTGCCTCTGGAGAGCTGCCAGCAGTTGATGCATACGAAGCGATACCTTATTTGGGACAAATGGAAGAGAGGATTGCAAGCGGTGCCAAGCATTTGCAGGGGATTCTGGAAAAATTGAATTTACAAAGCGGCAAATAAAAGATGGCCCGCCATACACCAAGTATGACAGGCCTGAAGTGTACGCGCTTAAGAAGTTAAGGCGCAATTAAGGGATACGCATCAGGCGATTGGCGGAGATCGTTCATCATGTGTTACTCGCCCTGGTAAAATTCCCTATCGCGCAAGAAATTATCCCAATGAGATACTATGAAAAATGCATATCCAAGCTTCAAGCAGCCAAAAAATACTTTGCAGGAGGAGTTGCCAGTTCTTTGCGGGTGTCGATGAAACCAACTCTCTTATATGCAGCGTCAGCGAAAGGGGCTCGCATCCGCGATGTAGACGGAAATGAATGTATCGACTATTTGCTTGCACACGGCCCCTTAATTCTTGGTCATGCTCATGACGGTCTGACTGAAAGCGTACATCAAGTCTTGCGCATTTATTAAAAACGCTTACGCACCTGCTCTCTCTATGGGAGCAGGTATTTTTTTACTTGCTTAGGATTACGGAGTCCCTTTCTTCTATTCAGTTTCTCGATGAAGGTTCTAAATATCTAATTACTAATGATCAATTCACTCGGTGGTATACATAAAAAAGTCCACGTAAAACGGTCGTAAAACGGCTGTCTTTTTCCACTAACGGATTTGGAAGTAGAGTAACTTGCTCAATAAATTAACAGTTATAATCCCAAAATGGATATTGGGGTATAAAATTTAAAATTTTAAACCCGAAGCCATATACCGCTAAGCACCAACCTCGAAATGGAGGTTTTTCAACCTGATTGGATCGATTAATCAAACGGATACCTAGTGTTCAACATAGAAATAGTTGCCACTCGGCGTTATTTGTTCCATTTTAGAGGGAATTACGTTACTTCGTGTAAAGTAGATCCGAAATTTGATCGTTGACAGACTTGGAATTAGTGTGAATATTGCTCCTGATGCTTTGGCCCGAAGCCTTGATGCAGGCCAGCCGGAACGTCGTAGGATATCTGCCGGTAAAGAAGCAATAAAGCTGGCGCGCGAAAGTATACGTCACAGACGCGATTTTTCTGTTGAAACAACATTGCCCGGTGGTAACGTACTAAGGCTTACACGGGATGCAAGAACGAGCGAATTCGAAGTGACGATGGTTTACGTGGGTCTCGGTGATTATCTTCGAACGGGTTGCTATGAGGGTTCTCTTATGTTCAGTACAATATAATCATTAGATCACCTATGTTTGAAAGCGCTTCAAATAGTGGGGTCACCCGGATATAATAATGGACGAGACAATTTAAAACAGAAGGGAGTCTTATGTAATTACATGAATCTCGGCATGTGGATATAAATGAACCAGCCATCAGAGATTCAAAAGATGAACAGGATCAAGGATTTGAAAATGAAAGGAAAGTGAAAAATGAAGCATCGCAAGCTAAACAAGATCTTCGCTATCATTCTTACGTTGACATTAGTGCTGAGTTTACTGCCACAAATTTATGTACCTGCAGCGTTGGCAGCCGCAACGAATTTGCCTTCCGGTTGGAACGATGTGGCGATGAATGATGGCATTTCGAGCGGAAATGCAATGGTGAAATCGACCAGCGCAAGCTATGATAGTACGACCCAAGCATTCACAATCGCCGGTTCGGAAGGTAAGCTTCAATCCACTGGTGATTCGGCTTATTTTGTAAATACAACCATCGGCGGGGACTTTGTCGCTACGGTTAGAGTGGCGTCCTTTGCTCCTTTTGGAACGCAAAGTACCACGACTACATCTCAAGCCATGCTCATGCTGAAGAACGGGACAACGAAGACTAGCAATGGTTTTTTCGCAGTGTTTAACAGCACCAATGTTGTGGCTTACAAGCGTTATACATCTACAGGGACTGTAAATGCAAATCCGGCTATTACGGCTACAGCTCCTTTTTACTTGCGTTTGGAGAAAGTCGGAAATAAATACAATACTTATTATTCGAAAGACGGCAGTTCCTTCGGAACTGCTTATGCTACAATTACCGACTCTACGTACGTAATTGACAGCGCTAACAACAATGCCATGTTGAATATCGGTCTTGCGGTTACAGAAGCCAATGTAAAGTTTGATAATTTGGTGATCAAAAGACCTGATGGAACAGTGCTTTTCGGTCAGGATCCAGTGACGCCGCCAAATGCGCCAACCGGTTTGACGGTTGTGAATCCGGGCAGCAATGCGACTGTCAATTTGTCCTGGAACGCAGCTAGCGGTGCGGCAAGCTATACGATTAGACGTGGTACGCAAAGCGGCGTATACACGGACTTGGCTACGATACCGAGCAGTAGTACAACGTATGCCGATACGACAGCCGTAAATGGAACTCCATATTTCTATGTTGTCACGGCGAAAAACTCTTCAGGGCTTGAAAGCGCTTCTACATCGAATGAGGTTTCAGATACCCCTGTATTGCCGAAGCCTAACGTTCCAACCGGCTTGACCGCCAATGCGGGAGACGCCCAGATTACATTGAATTGGAATGCTGCAGCCGGAGCACAAAGCTACACGGTTAAATATGCAACGACCAGCGGAGGTCCTTACACCTCTGTGACGGGCATTACATCCAACTCGTACACTTTAACAGACTTAATGAACAATACAACCTATTACCTCACGGTTTTCGCTGTGAATGACGCAGGTCCGAGCCAAGACGCAGCAGAAGTGCAAGCAATACCGATGACATTGCCTCCGCCTCAGGCGCCTACAGGTGTTCAAGCTACCGGGGCCGACACTAAGGTAAACGTATCGTGGAGCGCTGTAAACGGAGCAAATAGCTACAGTGTGAAACGGAGTACGGACGGCCAGAGCTTTACGACTGTGGCTGCAGGTGTGACAGGGACTAGCTACACGGATACCGGCTTGACGAATGGTACGACTTATTACTACGTTGTTACAGCTGTTAATCCCCAGGGGGAGAGTGGAAACTCAGCTATTGTCTCCGCTGCTCCTGCACAGATGGTTGTTGGTAGCCCTGTAATAACCAAGAGTGGGGGCTGGTTTGAAACAGCCTATGTGGAATGGGCACCTGTAAGTAACTCCCAAGGCTATAATGTATACGTTAAACCGGCAAGTGCATCGGATTCTCAATATGTACAAATGGATACCCAATTAATCCGTCAATACCCTACTTATTGGAGAGCAGACGCTGTTGGGCTTCCATCTGGAGATTATGTAATGAAAGTTGAAGCACTACTGTCAGATGGTTCAAGTAAAAATACGGTTTCCGACACACTATCGGTAATGAAGCATGACAGATCGGGATTTGCTTTTTCATCCCAGTCACCATTTAAAACCGGCTCAGGCGCTTACAATGACGATGGTTCACTTAGGAGCAACGCTCAAGTTATTTATGTAACATCTGAGACTGCACAAACCGTAACTCTTGATGTCATAACCAACAGCAAAGGTGCTAAAACAACAGGGAATGGTATAGGCGATATTTTAAAACTAAGGCAAAAAGGCTATGATAAAACACCGCTTGCTATCCGATTTATTGGACAAATTACAAAAGATAATATGCGTGATCAGCTGAACTCCTCTGGATATCTTGAAGTAAAAGGGAATGCGGCTTATTCCGAAATGAATATGACACTTGAAGGTATTGGAGAAGATACCTATGCGTATGGATGGGGCTTCCTGGTAAGAAATGCCGGTAATGTAGAGTTGAGAAACATAGGCATGATGAGATTTCCTGACGACGCTTTCTCAATGGATACTAAGAATGTTAATGTCTGGGTCCACAATAATGATCTTTTCTATGGAGATGCAGGAAGTGATGCTGACCAAGTAAAAGGTGACGGTTCAACTGATATTAAAGGCAGCTCGACGTATATCACCATCTCTTACAATCACTACTGGGATTCCGGGAAATCCTCTCTGTCCGGTTTGAGTGAGCCAACTGAATATTTTGTAACCTATCACCATAACTGGTTTGACCATTCAGACTCTCGTCATCCACGCGTAAGAGTGGGAACGATCCACGTATATAATAACTACTATGATGGAGTCGCAAAATATGGTGTTGGCGCTACAACAGGAAGTTCAATTTTTGTAGAATCAAATTATTGGAGAAATGCTCATGATCCAATGATGATTTCTTTACAAGGCACGGATATTAAAGATGGTGTTGCTAATGGCACATTCTCCAGTGAAAACGGAGGTATGATTAAAGCCTATAATAATATCATTACTAATCCTAATAGTCTTATTTATGCAAATTCTGATACAGGAACAGCTCCGGCTAATCCAACATCATTTGACGCCTATTTAGCATCGTCAAGAAATGAAACGGTTCCAAGTACATACAAAGCATTAGTAGGTGGAGCAGCTTATAATAACTTTGATACTTTGATCGAAACGGCAGTAAATCCAGCAAATATTGATGACGTAAACCATATTCCACAAATGGTTACGACAAAAGCTGGACGCCTCAATCAAGGAGACTTTACTTGGCAATTCGATAATTCGGTCGATGACGCATCGTATGTCGTTAATACAGCACTGAAGAATAAAACACTTAATTACAAAACTCAACTTGTAGCTGTAGGGGGCAATTCAACACAACAGACGACACCGGCACCAAATGCACCGACGGGCCTGACAGCAACGGCGGGCAACGCGCAAGGTAGCACTGACGTGGACGGCAGTGAGCGGCGCGACAGGCTACAATATCAAGCGCAGCACGACGAACGGAAGCGGGTATGCGCAAGTCGGTACAAGCGCGACGGCTTCGTACACAGATACTAGCGTGACGAACGGCACGACCTACTATTATGTAGTAGAAGCAACCAATGCGAGCGGTACGAGCGCAGCATCGGCTCAAGCAATTGCAATGCCTGCAGCTACTCAAGCTCCGGCAGCACCGACGGGCCTGACGGCAACGGCGGGCGATAGACAAGTAGCACTCGCGTGGACGACAGTGAGCGGCGCAACCAGCTACAACATCAAACGCAGCACAACGAGCGAAAGTGGCTATACGCAAGTCGGCGCAACCGCGACAGCTTCGTACACAGATACTAGCGTGACGAACGGCACGACCTATTATTATGTAGTAGAAGCGACCAATGCGAGCGGCACGAGCGCAGCATCGACTCAAGCGAGTGCAACGCCAACAGCAGCGAACAACGGTGAATCCGGCGGATCGGGCAGCGGTATTACGTTGATTAATGATAATTTTGAAAGTGCGGCAACGTTGGCGGATTTGGGATACTCGGTAACCGTTCCGACTCCTTCTGCCGGCACGGCACTCGATGCATCCATTGCGGTTCCATCGAAAGTTCTGCCGGGAAGCACCAAGAGCCTGTATCTGCACGATACGGATAAGAGTGCAAGCGCTCAGTTTGTTAAAGTGAACAAGGCGTTTGCACCTCAAGATGGGGTGGTAACAAACGAGTTCGATTACATGCTGACAGCAGCAGCAAGCGCGACCAAAGTCATCCGCCTGTTAAGCTCGACCGGAGCGGTAGCTGTTGATATTCAAACTGCCAAAAACGGATCGGCTACGGTATTCTCCTACAAAACAGTACCGTTAGGGGAGTCTTCGGCGGCAGATCATTTTATGGCAGGGTATGCAATCAATACCTGGTATCATTTCAAAATCGTGACGGACGTATCTGAACAAACCGCGGATGTGTACATCAACGGAACGAAGCAAAATACTACGCCATTGCCATTCTACACGGCAACGACAGTGAAGGATATCGGTTCGATCGAAACATCGACGCCAGGCTCCAATACGATTGACCAGTATTTGGATAATATTTCGCTTATTACTGTTGGAGGAACTCCACCGGCACCTAGCTCGCCGACAGGCCTGACAGCAGTGGCGGGTAATGAGCAGGTAGCATTGGCTTGGACAGCGGTCAATGGCGCGACCAGCTATAACATCAAACGCAGCACGACAAGCGGAAGCGGCTATACGCAAGTAGGCCTAAGTGCAACAGCGTCTTTTACGGATAGCGGCTTGACGAATGGCACGACCTACTTCTATGTAGTGGAAGCGGTGAACTCGGCTGGCACCAGCCTGGCATCGGCTCAATCCAGCGCGACACCGATAGCACCAGTACAAGCGCCAGCGGCTCCAACGGGCCTGACGGCAACGGCGGGCAACGCTCAGGTAGCGCTGGCGTGGACAGCGGTAGATGGAGTGATCAGCTATAACATCAAACGCAGCACGACGAGCGGAAGCGGCTATACGCAAGTAGGCGAAAGTGAAACAGCGTCTTATACGGATAGCGGCTTGACGAATGGCACGACCTACTTCTATGTAGTGGAAGCAGTGAACTCGGCTGGCACCAGCCTGGCATCGGCTCAAGCCAGCGCGACACCGATAGCACCAGTACAAGCGCCAGCGGCTCCAACGGGCCTGACGGCAACGGCGGGCAACATGCAGGTAGCACTGGCGTGGACAACGGTCAACGGAGCAACCGGCTATAACATTAAACGCAGCACAACGAGCGGAAGCGGCTATACGCAAGTAGGTACGAGTACTACGGCGTCTTACACAGATAGCGGATTGACGAACGGCACGACCTACTACTATGTCGTGGAAGCGGTGAACTCGGCTGGCACTAGCCCGGCGTCTGCAGAAGCAAGTGCAACACCAACAGCACCAGCGCAAGCGCCGGCGGCTCCAACGGGCCTGACGGCAACGGCGGGCAATGCTCAGGTAGCACTGGCTTGGACAGCGGTAGATGGAGCGATCAGCTATAACATTAAACGCAGCACGACGAGCGTAAGCGGCTATACGCAAGTAGGCAGAAGTGCAACGGCGTCTTACACGGATAGTGGCTTGACGAACGGCACGACCTACTACTATGTCGTGGAAGCGGTGAACTCGGCTGGCACTAGCCCGGCATCGGCTCAATCCAGCGCGACACCGTCAGCACCCGCAACGATTACAATCCCATCCGTAACGGCAAGTGTTTATGCAACAGGCTCACCGTTCCGAGTCGATATTACTTGGGCAACGGTAACGGGAGCTACCTACTACAACGTGAAGCGTTCCTTGTCGGCAAGCGGTCCGTTTACGAATATCGCAACCAATTTGACGGTGAACTCGTACTCAGATACCAGTGTAACGAACTTCACGACTTACTACTACGTCATAACGGCTGCTAACACGGCAGGCGAAAGTGCGGACTCGATTGTGGCAAGTGCGACGCCTAGAAGCAGCTCGAGCAGCAGTCCGAGAGGTGGCGGCGGCGGATCTGTGAGCAGCAGCACTGTAACATCGGATAAAGACGGCTCTGTCTCAATCAACACTCCAGCGACAACGCAGAAGACAACGGACGGCAAGACCGCAGCCGTGATTACGCTGGACAGCGCTACGCTGGATCAAGCGATCAACACCAGTATGTCTTACAGCAATAAAGCAGTGGTGGTTGAAGTCAAGAGCGATGGAACGGTGGCACAAGTCACTCTTCCGGCATCGTCCATGCTGAATGCTTCCAAGCAATCCCCAAATACGGTGTTAGTAGTGAAATTCGGTAATGTGACCTATACCCTTCCGGTGAACCTGCTGAATATTGATTCGCTGGCCAAATCGATAGGTGCAGATGTGAAAGATATGAAAGTAAACATTGTGATCGAACAGGTCAGCGGCAGCCTGGCAACGCAGATTGCGAACGCAACGAAGCAAGCGGGAGCGCAGCTCCTGACCCCAGCCGTCGATTTCACAGTAACGGTTGAAGCCAACGGAAAGAGCACCTCTGTCAACGATTTTGGCAGCACCTATGTCTCCCGTACGCTGAAGCTGAGCAGTACGGTGGACAACAAGAAAGCGACAGCGGTGATGATCGACCCGACTACAGGCGAAATGACTTTCGTACCGGCATCCTTCAAGGAAGTCGATGGCAAAACAGAAGTGACGATCAGCCGTCCAGGCAACTCGATCTACTCGGTTGTACAGTTCAGCAAAACATTTGCTGACATGAAGGACCACTGGGCTAAAGACGATGTCGAATTGTTGGCATCGAAGCTGCTGGTCAAAGGCCGTACGGAAACCACATTTGATCCGCAAAGCTCCATTTCCCGTGCAGAATTTGCAGCGCTGCTGGTAAGAGGCTTGGGACTTGGCGAAGACAAAACAAACAAGTTCAAGGATGTATCGGCAAGCGAATGGTACATGGGCATCGTCGGAGTCGCTGCAAAAACGGGCTTGATCGAAGGAGACGAGAGCGGCAAGTTTAACCCGAACGCCTCCATCACCCGCGAGGAAATGGCCGTGATGATCAACCGGGCCATGGCCTTTGTCGGCAAGAAAACGAGCGGTGACGTCAATCAGTTGAATGCGTTCAAGGATGCGAGCGCGATCAGTGCATGGGCGAAGGATGCGGTAGCCAAAGGGGTAACGGCAGGGTTGTTGAACGGCAAGAGCACAAATGCGTTTGAGCCTTCCGCAACCGCTACCCGTGCCGAAGCGGCTGTCCTGCTGAAGCGTCTACTGCAAACGGTAGGATTTATTAACTAATCATAATCTAAGGGGGCTGTCCCTAAAGTCATCGTAGATGACAAAGGGTTGCCCCTTTTCTTTTTTCGTGCCCAGAAGCACACATCTTCTAGTCGGTGAAAGTCCGGCCACAGGAGAGGCCAAGCCCCGTGTAGCTAGGATACTCGCTTATGGCGAAATCTGTGCATAGAAGCGTTTCGACAACCGTGGCCGCTAAATTTTTACAGTGCTGCACGGAAAGCTTCCCGGAATCTACATCGTACGAAACTCGGATAAGCTTACCCGGATTTAGGTAGTCAATTGCAGACTTTTCAATCATGTTAAGGCCACCTGGTGTCATTGGGTGGCTTTTTAATATTCATAGTTATTTATTGTTTTGGGGAATCGTTACAAATACTTGTCATTTATCGGATGACAAGAACATTGTCTCATTAAAGGCCGCGTATATCGAGCCTCTTTATATTTATGGGATAAAGTTCTTGTCAAAACCAAATGACATGAACTTTGTCCCATTCCAGATTTTTGACAAGAACTTGGTCTCATTCCCGACGGGACCGGACAGTCGAACGGACAAGGAAGTTAAGTTCTTATGCACTGGCGGCAGGGGACCATACGTTAACAGGAGAATTTTGTTATATAATCATGCATCAACTTTATAAATATACATATTTATAAAGTATCCAAAGTATGATATTGTATAAACAAGGAAAGTGCATTATATCGAGAATTGGAGGCGTTTTCATGAACGGTTGGATTCAGGCGGGTACGGTAGAAGAGATTCGAGAGCAAGGTCCTAAGCTGATCAAGGGGGGCATCGTAGTTTTCTATCACGAGGATAAAGTGTATGCACTTGACAACCGGTGCCCTCACCTCGGTTTTCCCCTCCACATGGGAAGTTTGTGCAACGGAATTTTGACATGTCATTGGCATCATGCACGGTTTGACGTGTGCAGCGGCGGAACGCTCGACCCTTGGGCGGACGATGTTCCAGTACACGACTTAATCGTTCGTGACGGATTGATTTGGGTCAACCCAAATTCCCGGAACGGCAATCAAGTGCAGCTGTATAAAAACCGGCTTCTGGGCGGCCTTGAGCAAAATATCGGTCTTGTCATAGCCAAGGCCGTAGTAGGTTTAATCGAAGCGGGCGTTTCCGAGATGGAAATCGCAGCGATTGGGATTGAATTCGGGGTCAAACAGCGGAGGCAAGGGTGGAGTTCCGGATTAACGATTCTTACTGCGATGGCTAACGTCCTGCCCAAGCTTGATAAACAAGGCCGCATCCTTGCGTTGTATCAAGGGCTGCAGCGTACTGCCCGCGACTCAGCCGGAAGCGGAACGCGCTTCTTACTCGATCCACTCCCAAATACGGGAGTCTCCGAAGAACGATTAAAGGAATGGTACCGCGATTGCATCGAGGTTCGGGATACGCGCGGCGCCGAACGGGTACTGCTGACCGCCGTACAGGCGGGAGCGGATGAGAAGCAGTTATTCTCTATGATGAGCTTGGCGTCGACGGACCATTTCTATATTAATGGAGGCCATACGCTGGATTTCCATAATAAAGCATTCGAGAGCTTGAAGTATATCGGGCACGAACAGCGCAATTATGTCCTCGCTTCGCTTGTTCCGATGTTCGGAGACGCCTCGCGAAGCGAAGAGCTTCACAGCTGGCAGTCTCCGGTCAATTTGGTTCAGCCGTTGAAGGAAGCTTTCGAGGAGCTGTCCAATAAGGGCGTTGCCTCTGAAAACGAAGGCTCCGGCATCGGCGACGAAGAGCTTTTTCAAGCGCTGCTCGGAGACGAACCGCTGCAGACCGTTCGCGTGCTGAAGGAAGCTTTGCTCTGCGGCGCCTCTCCGGTGCGCATCTCGCAAATTGCCGCATTGGCTGCGGCGGAACGGGTCGTCCGCTTCCATACGCAGAACGATTTCGGGGACTGGATTTCGGTGCTACACACGTTTACGCATGCTCACGCCGTTCACGAAGGCCTGATCCGTTCCGCCGATACATGGCTGGTTCGCGGCATTTTCCATACAGCGGTTACGATTTACCTCGACCGGTTTTTGAACATTCCCTCTGCCCCGAGACCGTCTGCAATTGGCGCGGCTGAGGAAGTGCCACAGCCCGCGGAGCTGCTTGAGATTCTCGACAAACAGCAGCAGGTGGCGCCGGCGGCGGCATGGGTGATCCGCTATCTGCGCAGCGGTGGAAAACCGGAGCCATTATTTAACGTATTGGGTCATGCGCTGCTTCGAGAGGATGCGGAATTCCACTCCTTCCAAATGTACGAGGCGGCCGTATCAGAATATGACCGCTGGACTTCCGAGTCGGGGCCGTTCGCTGAGAAAGCCCGGGAAACGCTGATCCTTGCGGTAACCCGTTATTTGGCGGCACATGCTCCGACTTCCCGCGAGACGCCTCATACGGCGAAAATTGCATGGCGCCTCCATCGCGGCGAGAAACTGTTCGAAGAAGAATAAAGTGAGATAGCCAGGTGTAATTATTGCAATCTAGGGGTATAAGCGGAACCATTTTTTATGGGATTAGCAGAGAACCGGCGTGGGTATTAACGTACCTCCTCCTTTGAATGCCTGGCCAATTTTACCTGGGTAAAAATAAAAAAGTCAATATTACCCGGGTAAATTGTATATTGTCGTTCGTTATGGAGGGACTAAATACAAAAGACGCGGCCTAAGAGGAACCGCGCTGTTGAGGGCTAGTGTTTGATTTATGTTGTACATGCTGTGTTTTGTCGCAAAATAGCAGGCAAGTGAACTAAAGAGGCCAATAACTCTTGTAATGGTAGGGACCTAGGATGAAGATGTATACATCACTTTAGAATAGAAAAAACGTCACTGCATCATTGCAGTGGCGTTTTTTTGAGCCATTTGGACTTATAGTCTCGGATAATCGGCTTGAACCTTGAGTCATGCCTTACTTAAAACTTCAGCTATCCGTAGCCCATGAGAAATCCATTGTGATTTTCCGAGCCTTCCGTGTCATGGTTTATTGTGGACCACCATGTTCATTGCCCCTTTAATCAACATGTAATTTCCTTACCAACAGGTTGTCAAAAAAAGGAACAACTAAGTTTCGCCTTAATCTTCTTTTTTATCATATAGGGAAGCAAGCACTAGCTAGGGTTATTGCATCTCAACTTCTGCATTCCATCTCTGCAGCGTCTCATTAATGACTTTGCGGATTTTCCCGTTCATATCACATTTAATGTCTGTACTGCCTTTGAAAGTAACGGATAAATTCAGGCCGCTCCGGCCAAGCAAGGTACGATAACCATTAATAATCTCTTGGCGGCAGTCCAGATGGCTGTCACCAATTCTTGCTAATGCCATAATCGAGAAGGATACATACTGGAAATAAAGCTCATGGCTGTCCGCCAGAAACTCTTTATTTTCATCCCCATACGTCCATTGTCCTGACTCATACGTCAGAATTGAAGTCAAGTCCGGTACAATCTCACGATCCGCTAACAAGCCAAGCAGGAAGATCGCTGTATAGCCTCTAACTTGATTGTATTTACGGCTCGTCTTCGGTACAAACGGATCCTTCTCCCGCACCATCTCTCTAAGGACTGGGGCTGCAGCTTCATCATCCAGCAAGGCCAATGCAAAAGCGGCATGCTTGCGAAGATGCTCTTGCTCCGTTGCAGCACTCCATTTCGTGAGCTGTGCTCGAATGCTGTCTTTTAACAGGAAGGAGGACCATATCGCAAGACCCGGCTTGTTCCCGGCTAAACCACGTTTTATATGTTCGGGATTCGTCACCCATTGAACAATAGGATTGGCTTCGTCATGAACGGATAACGTTTCCTTGAATCGAATCTCATCCTTAGCGGACAAGCATCCGGTTTCGTGCAACGCAGCAGCCAATTGGGAATAGGGAATGTCCCTCAAAGAAAGCTGCATACTTATGGATAAATACGCAGCATTGGCGGCAGCTTCTCCACATTTCTGCATATCGCGTTTCATTCGGACGCATGCGGCCATATCATGATCAACGGATAGGCAGCGCCCTGCAACAAGCAGCCCGTCATAGCCTTTGGGAATTAGCGCTCCGATTGGAATCGGGACGGTAAAATTGTAACCCCACATGCTGGAGGCGACAGTCCAGCGCTGTTGGAACTCACTCTCGAAAGCAAGGTCTTTACTGTGGTTGTCCGCATTCGAATATGCGAAAAACACGGGCTCACTTGAATAACGTTGATTCAGGAAGCTCTCCAGCGTTACTGTTTCTTCTCCCTCTATAAATCGGCCTTCTCTGACCCCGAGTAAGGGGGCAATCCGCAGCATCCGGTTGTCCTTCTCATAAACGGGTCTTAAATGCGTACGCAAGGTCGCCGATGAAATTATAGCCTCTGATACGCTGGAAGCATCTCTGGGATCTACATAACCTGAATCGGTATATCGGAAGTTGACCTTGCCTTGATCCAAATAGACATATACATTCGAGTAGGGCTGGGCCTGGCTGTCAAAATCACGACCGCCCCGCAGCTCGCAACCGGCCATTGCGCATACATCTGCATCGCCGGTCGCATCAATGATAACGGAGCATCCTGCCGTGAACCTGCCTTCTGGAGAGAACCACTCAATGCCCCGTAGCATCATCCCCTCAAGCAGCACGCCAGTCACTGTACTGTCATAGCGAAGAGCAGCTCCGGCTTTCAATGCTTCTTGTTCAAGCACATACTTTTTGGCCTCGGCGTTAATGCCTCGGGAGGGCGTGTAGATCTGCTGCTTTTCCAAAGCTAATGAGTCGTCATCTATCGATTCGAACAGTCCGCCCTTGTTCCCGAAATAATAACCTAGAACGGCCCCTGCTGTGCCCGTACCGCCCATGCAGGTTAATCTCTCGATTCCTAGTACCCTTAAGCCCTTTTGCGCTGCGGAGATTGCGGCTATAGCACCTGCTGTTCCCAATCCTACTACAATGCAGTCAAAATGGAAGTCGGTCTGTCCGGTAAATGGCTTAGTTACAGCGTGCCCGTTATATAGTCTTGCGATATCCATCGTTAACGCCCTCCTCTGATTGAAGCCGAGAATACTGACATCCTTGGCGGAACGCTAGTAATGGGTGAGGGCTAGATTCCGATGGAAGCCATATCCAATGCGCTGCAAGCTCTATCGGTCCTTGCGGAACCTGCTCGCCGAATGTACTGGCAACGGCTGCAATCGTCCATAATGCAAGGCTGGCAGGACGTGCCCTCCAATATTCCTGCAAGCTGTGCCGGGCGGCCGGCCAATCTGTACCGGTATCCACAGTAAGTGCCAGGATGCGTTCCGATGGAAATCTGCCTTGGAGGATTTGTGCCTGCTCATCTAACGGCTGAACGATTGGTGTGGTTTCGTTACCGGATATCCCAGCTGATAAATGCGCTCTTATGATTTTACGGTTAACCGGCGCATAATGCTGGTCGGGTCGTGAAAATCTGCAGCTGGTCGTATCTAGAATTCGGTCCACTCGTATTGTTTGAAAGCCGGAGACGTTGTATAGCGTCACCTCGAAGCCATCCCCCGTAGGCGTTATTTCTATAATCTCAGTCAGAAAAAGCACCTTCAAGCCAGCATCTTGAATGCGTTTGCACAGCACGGAATGAACGCCTGGCAAATGGACGGGACCGCCTCCGGGCTCCATCAAACTCCGTTCAATCAGCTCTGCATGCAGCGATTGTTCCAATGGACTAACCCGAAGATCATCCATGGCTTCGAAGCTGCCTGGATTAAATGTCTCGATAAACTCCTGACCGACACCTGCCGACCTTTCCACTACAATGACGGGGAGTTTAGCAGCTAATGCTGCGCCTAGTCCGGCACAGGTTGCTCCGCAAACGAGCAGCTGATAATGGGCTGCTTCAGCTGTCATATCCTATCCCTCTCTTCCTTCATTTTCACAATATCGAACACTGAATGGATAATTAATAAAAATCATATTCCCATTATATGTTTATATTTATTAGAGTAAATGGACGGAATTATAATGTTTATGGATTAATGTTTAAAATGTATGGCATGTTTACAGCTATAATGTTAACAAAAAAAACGATTGGGAAGATCCCAATGCAGTATCAATTAATTCTCCATATTTTTTTATTTATCGTCTATGTACATGTCGCAGCTTTGTGTTTACATTAAAGATGAAAGGGGTTTCAAATGCGGGACATTCTTTCAGTATATTGCATTGAAAAAGGAGGATTATGGTGTATCCATCAACCAGTGTAGTCAAGAAATCCTTTGTGAAGGTATTGCTTGTTTTTGTAATGCTAAATGCGGTGTTCGTACATTATCAAGCTTCGGCTGAAGCCGCAGGAGGGAACGAACAGCTCGTTTATGAAGATAATTTCGATGCGTATGCAAGCAGAAGCGAGATGCCGTCTTCATCAACACAGCCCATTTGGTGGCAGTTCAGCGCACCGGCAACGACTTCCGTCACGCTTGAACCGTACCCGTCAAACCCGAGTAATAAATATATACTTATCACCGACTCGGGTACGAGCTCCGCTTATGCAAAAGTCAATTTTCCGAAGCTCAAAAGCGGATTTGCTTATATCGAATTCGATATGAAGACGGTAGCGGACACGGATCCGAGCTACAAGCATGATTATTTCGGTGCTACGCTACTCAGCGATCAGAACGAAAACATTACCCAGGTTCAGAACAGTACGGCAGGTAACGGCTATGTGTACAAAATGCTGCAAAAAAACGAAGCAGGCCAAAATGTCTCCACCAATATGATGCCTGCAAGCTCCTACGTAGATGGAGACTGGTACAAGATTAAGCTGGAGGTTGATTTTACCCAGAAGAAAGTGAAGAGCTATACCTATGATCAGACGGGCGCGATACTCCTCGGAACCGTTGATTACGAAGGGTTTCAAGTCGCGGAAGCAAGCAGTGTCGCTTCACTAAGGTTTATTTCCATATCGGCAGGGAGGGGAGCCATCGGCATTGACAACCTGAAAGTGACAGCAATTCCGGACGAGAACAGCTCTGGTCCTCCGGCGAATCAGAACGTTACGGTTAACGTATATTCCATACTTAATGATGTAAGCCATTCGCCTCTCGGTGTAGTATCCAACCATTTGTTCGACTCCGATTTGTATCATCCGAACCGACAAAAAACACTTTCCCAATCGCTGCAAGCACTCGGTGCGGGAACGGTGCGATTCGGGGAAGGTGAAGCCAGTGACAGATACTTGTGGACAGGCGCACCTTATCCAACAGCAGCCAACAGTGTCCTTCAACCACAGCTATCGTATTATTATTCAACCGAGCATCCGTTGACTACTGCCGAGAAAGCGCTGATTAATCCGGATGGAACGTATAAAGAGACTCAGGATTTCAATGAGTTCATGGGTGTTGTGAATGAAACCGGCGTACAGCCATTCGTTATTGTCGGTCTTGATGCGATGAAAGCGACAGATGCGGATTGGTTCAAGACGAAAGCGCAGTTAAAGGAGGCGGCAGTGGAATGGGTCCGTTATGCTAATGTCATTAACGGATGGAACGTGAAATATTGGGAAATTGGTAATGAACCGTTCTACTCGTCACAATCCGGTTACATATGGACTCCTCAGGAGTATGCCGATGTGTTCAATGAGTTCGCCACAGCCATGAAAGCAGTCGATCCCACGATTCATGTAGGCGTACCCGTCTATGATTCGTTCACATGGAATAGTACGGTGATGCCTGCCGTGTCATCCAAAGCTGATTTCGTTATTGTTCATTTGTACGGGAGTGCCAATGTCAGTCCGCTGAATACGATCGTTACCCATGTCAATACGTATTTCAAGCCGGAAGACAGGAACCGAATTCAAATTTCGATAACGGAGACAAGCACGTATTCTTCAGGTGCCCAAATGCCTAACAATATGAGCCGTGCCGCGTTATTTGCTACGAAGATCGGTAAAATATTGCAGTATGACAAAGTCGATTACGTCCACTTCTGGGTCACTCGCAAAGGGCTCAACAACAATCCGCGGGATGAAAGATCAGCCATTGATGAGAATGGTAATCTGCTGCCTATGGGTAAGGCGATTCAAGTGTGGAATAAGTTTCTAAGAGATCAGATGGTATCGACGACCGGAGCGACGGATGTTTCCGCCTTCGCCAGCTATTCACCGTCAAGCCGTGAGTTGTCCGTCTTTTTCGTTAACTCTAACGCCGATCCGGTACCAGTCCAACTGAACATACAAAACTATACAACCAGCGCCAATATTGAAACATGGGTACTGAAGGGAACGGGCGCAGCCGATACGAACCCTGCTTTGGCTCAAGTCAATCCGGTTCAGTATGAAGCGGGAGCGGCTAGCTTGTCTCTTGATCCTTATTCTGTCACAGTCATTGCCTTAAAGCCTTCGGTTGAGTAGACCGCAATGGCTTCAAGAAGTACCACGGTCGGGCTTAACGCGGCTACATAATACGCCCAAAGAGGAGGAAATAGCAGTCATGAAACAAACGAATGTACCAACGTTAATTCAACTTGACTATAAGGAATTGATATGTATCCGAGAGAGGGTGAAAGCGAATGAACCGAGTCTGATGCCAGCTTATTCTGCATTACTTAATGAGGCGGACTCCTATCTTCAAAAAGCTCCCGATTCCGTAGTTAACAAGGGACATCTCCCTCCTTCCGGAGATATGCATGATTTTTTCGCAATTGGAAAATACGCTTGGCGCAATCCGGATACGCCCGACGGAATACCCTTCATCCGTCGCGACGGGTATACGAATCCGGCGGCAGCCAGTGACGAGTATGACTTGGGACCTTATTTCAATATGCGCGTAAGGGTTAACACTTTGGCGCTGGCGTATTTATATTCGGACTCGGAGGCTTACGCTGCCAAAGCAGCCGAGCTGCTGCGAGTTTGGTTCCTGAATCCAGAAACCCGAATGAACCCGAATTTCAAGTATGCGGCCTCGCTGCCCGGGGTTAATGATGGAATGGCCATCGGCATTATAGAAGGAGTACAATTAATCGGGCTCCTGGACTCGGTCAATCTACTGACGCAATCGATAAGCTGGACCCAGGCCGATAACGAGGCGTTACAGCAATGGTTTGCCGCTTATTGCGACTGGTTGTTGGAGAGTCCTGCAGGCAAAGAAGAGTATCGCGCTACCGATAATCACGGGTCCTGGTATGCGGCGCAATTGGCGGCTTTTTCCATCTACATCGGCAACTTGGAAACAGCGCGGCAAATGATGGAACGTGCCAAGTGGCAAATCGATGTGCAATTCACACCGGATGGAGGACTTCATCGCGAGTTGAAACGCAATCGGGCGCTTTTCTACTCATTATATGGACTGAGCGCCTTTGTAAGCTTGGCTAGGTGCGGCGATGTGCTCGGAGTCGATTTATGGCGTTATCGGACCGAGGATGGTAGAGGGATTGAGCTTGGGTTTCAGTTTTTGGCACCTTACTTGGCAGAGGAATTACCTTGGGCCTGGCAAAATATTGACAACGAGATCAACGGGCTGGCAGTCCAGCTTACCAGAAGAGCAGAAAAAGTATACTCATCTCCGAGGCTGATCGCGGTATCAAGGCATTTGACTGCTTTACGGCCTCCCAAAGACTGGTCGTTCTGGCTAATGACTATCCCAAGTTGAGAACACGGATAGTCCCATTCATCCAGCATTATCGCTCCCTTGGGATGATAATGCTGGGTTTTTACTATGAGTTCGAACTTTCCAATTGGTATCCTTTTTTGTGCTTATGCCATCATTATGAATAAAAAATGTACCAACTAATTATCCATATATATAAAACTGATATCCATTTACTTTCATAAATAGAGATTTTATAATTTAATTAAGAATTAACTAATCGTATAGGTTTCTGAAAATTAAAGCAAATCTAAAGCAGCAGGAGAAGAAATAGGTGGGATTTTGAAAACGTTTTTATAGGGGGTCTTCGATGAACAACAAAATGATCATTATTTTCTCGGCAGTCGCGTTGATGCTTACGGCGTGCGCCAGTGGGGGAACACAAGCCGATAATAAGCAAGAGAGGACACGGACAGACTTGGCTCAGGTAGTGAATACGCCTGCAGAGATAAGCTTTTACATGTGGTCTATGTCACAGAACGAATTTGATTATATTGCCCAGCAAACCAAGACCAAATTTCCTAACTATACTTTGAAAGCGGTTTCGAGCACGGGAACAGGTGGTGTAACCATCGATACGCTGGTTGCTTCAGGAGAGATGCCGGATTTGTTCGTCGGACGCGGAGTAGCTACTCCGGATCTGCAAAGGACCGGCTTGCTTTACGATGTAAGCGAGCTGATAAAGAAATACAGTTTCGATACGTCGGACATTGATCCTATGGCTTTTGAAATGATGAAAAATGAGACAGGAGGCATTATTGGAGGTATACCGCTTAGCGGCACGAGCGGAGGGACGATGCATTACAATAAGGATCTGTTCGATAAGTTCGGAGTTCCTTATCCTAAAGACGGCATGACTTGGGATGAGGTTTACGAGCTTGCTAAGCTCATGACCCGAGCCGAGGGAGGCATTCAATATCGCGGATTTTCCGATCGCTGGATGGAAACCTTTTTCACCCAGAATCCGTTTGGAGAACCTATTCTCAGTTTGACGGAAGATAAGGCGGCGGTGAATACGGAAACATGGAAAAAAATCGGCGAGAACTGGAAGCGGTTTTATACTCTTCCCGGTCTGAAATTCGATTCCACAACAATTAATAAAGATTTGGATTGGAAAGAGTTTATTAATGGACACTCAGCGATGACGACGTTTGTATCCAGGAATTTTATGGATTGGGACTTCAAGTGGGATATCGTCAGCATGCCTACATACAAGGAGCTGCCGGGAATCGGGCGGTTATCCGATTTCCGCAATATCTATATAACGAGCAGCAGTAAAAATAAGGACGCTGCATTTCAGGTTGCGGCATGGCTTGCTTCAGACGATATGCAGGCCAAGCTCGCTGCGGATTTGGCTGTATTTCCGGTCTTGAAAAACGATGAAATCAAAAAAATGTTTATGAAAAACGATCCGATGTATAAGGACAAAAATATAAAGGCAGCCTCCTTTAATAAAGTGGGACCGGCCATGCCTGGCCGTAAGCCGGGATTAACGAATGTCAAGGCCGAGAACATGTTCATGAAAGAGCTGCAGAAGGCTATCGTGGAAAGCAAAGATTTGAATACCGTGCTGCGCAGCGCCGAAGAGGTGATCAACAAAGCGATTGCTGCCGAGAAAGCGAAGTAAGCCGGCATGTAGAGCATCTTTCAAGAACAGCATTCCCTGCTATGTGGGGGGATGCTGTTCTGTGCTATGATAGCAGTATTAACTTGCTTCATCTTGGGAGATGAGATAGGTGCATGATCAGTATTTTGAGCGATTTTTTCCTAAAATGATTGAGGTGCTTCTTCGGGGGGAGTTATTTTGGAAACAAAGAAAGTACAGGTTTGAGCTTAAGCAAACCAGCATTTATAATTTTATTTGTGTCATTGGAGGGAAGGGCACCTTTGAAATGAATGGTACGGAATGGACCTTGAATCCAGGTACGATTCTGCATATGGCTCCTGATGAGCATATCGTATTATCGAGCTCACAGGAAGATCCTTTGACGTATTATAGCGTCCATTTCCTTTATTATCCCATAGAATGGGAAGGGAACCAGGTCAAGCTGGGCCAATACGGTGCTCCATTGCCGTTCGATCGTGTATTTCCGTTCTATGCGGATCTGGCAGAACTGGAAAGGCGGCTTAAGCAGCTATATGAGCTGTGGAACGATAAGAACACGAGTACGGAATGGACCGTCAGACTTCACTTCTTGACACTGCTTAAATGGGTGAGCGAAGTGTTGAGCTATAAGCTTCACAATGAAGATGAGACGGCTCGACTCATAGCTGATTCGATGAAGTACATTCAGGAGCATTATCAATCTTCTTTAGAACGCGATAAGCTCGCCTTTATGGCGTCACTATCGTCTAGCTACTATTCGATTCTGTTCAAAAAATATTCCGGTTACACGCCGATCGAGTTTATTAACAAGGTCAGGCTGGATAAAGCGAAGCAGCTGCTCCGTTCCACCAATGAACCCATTTCGAAAATTGCAAGAGATGTGGGCTATCAAGATCCGCTTTATTTCACAAGACTCTTTGCAAGAGAAGTCGGAATGGCTCCCCGTATGTACCGCAAATCATGATAAACCAGTAGGGAATCAAATACTAATTTTCCCATATGTTCCCTAGCCTAGACCTTGAGTTGAATGGTATCCCGATCGCCAATAATATAGCGGTGACCAACATTAACAGTAATAGGACAGGGTAGATCCCTGTCCTATTACTGTTAATTATGTTATGAGAACCGTTGAATTGTTACCACTCTTTTTCTTATCCAATGTGCGGTTACACCTCGATAATAAAAACCCGGTTCAACGGTATAAGTTAAAGTGTTCGTGAATTGATCCATCCTCCCTATAACTTTGTGAAGTACCCATGTCCACTAGCCGAATAAAGTTATTCATCAGGACGATATTTCTCTTAAGGAATCTGAACTTTGAAGAATTGGTGTTTAAACTAGTCGGACTGATGACTTATCATACCCGATCTGGCGGCGTCAAACTTATTTTTCGTGCCCATATCTCAACTCTTAATTTCGTAATCCAGTAAGTGTAAAGCGAATGATATAATAGTGGCAAAGCAGCTATTCTTACATTATTTTACGATGCTGGAGGGATATGCATGGAACGGTTGTATTTACTGCAGTACGAGTATTTAAAAAGCGCTCCGGTTCCGGAAGGTCACTTTCAATCCCATGATAACTATGAATTTTTTTATTTTCATGAGGGCAAAGGAAATTATTTGATTGGTGATAAAATTCACGTGTTAATGCCGGGAACGCTCATCGTCATGCATGGTTTGACACTGCATATGCCTAAAAGCTTTGATGGTTATCCTTATATCCGAACCCTTCTTAATTTTGACCCGGGTTACTTTCGTGCGGCATCAGATCATATGTTTGCTGTCAATCCACTGGAGCCATTCGAGAGACTCGGTAACTATAAAATACAGCTCCATGAAGCCCAGAGAGCTGAATTTGAAGAGCTTCTATGCAAAATGAACCGTCTATACTGCACAACAGATGCCGTCTCGCAAGAGAGGTTCCGCGTGGTCTGTCTAGAAGCATTACTATTCATCTGCCAAGTTCTAATGAAATTGGTAGAGGTGGAAGTGAGCTTCCCCTCGGAAAAAGAACAGCATGTACAGAACGCACTGACCTATATTGAAAAGAACTATATGACGGATATTTGTCTCGATCAATTGGAAGAATCCTTGCATATCAACAAGTATTATTTAGTGCGTATTTTTCGTGAGACTACGGGTATGACCATGTTTCACTATATTTACAAGAGGAGAATTAATCAGGCCAAAATTTTATTTTTGCTTGAACCGGAAAAATCCGTGACCGATATTTGCTATATCATTGGATTCAAAAACCATTCTCATTTCAGTAAAGTATTCAAGCAATGGGAGGGTAAGACACCGGATCAATACCGCCGACTATTAAAAAGTCAATTATAGAACAATTTCATATCAAACCTGGTCAATGGGAAAGTAACTTAAGCCCTTCATCTCCTGTTACACTATGTAATATCAACTGCAGTTGAAATCGCTTTCAGTCATTGGAGAGGTGAAGCCATTTGCTAGTACTGACAGGTTTTGCAGATGAGATCTCTGGTCAATTGGAAGAACAGTTGGACGTTCTTGCAGCCGAAGGAATTTCCCATTTGGAACTACGAGGCGTTTATGGCAAGAACGTCATGGATTTAACCGAAGATGAATTAACCCAGTTGAAAGCATCGCTCGATGAGAAAGGCATAGGTGTATCGTCCATCGGCTCCCCGATTGGCAAATACCCGATACAGGATCCGTTCGATAAGGAGCTTGAGAAAATACAGCGTGCTCTAGCTATCGCTAAGAAGCTGGGCACACGCTATATCCGGGTGTTCTCTTATTTTATTCCACCCAATGAATCGCATGAGAACTACCGGGACGAAGTGTTTTCCCGTATGAAGCAGCTAGCTGAACGTGCCGAACAGGAAGGCATTACATTGCTTTTGGAAAATGAAAGCGGTGTCTATGGCAATACAGACGAACGCTGTTTAGAAATATTACAGCATTGTGGTTCATCAAGCCTACGGTTGGCCTTCGATCCGGGAAACTTCGTAATGAACGAGATCATGCCGATGTGTGAGGCTTACCCGCTGCTATCCTCTTACCTTGAATATGTACATATTAAAGATGCCGACAGACAAGCGCGGATATTTGTCCCGGCAGGAGACGGGGACGGCGAGTTCCCTTTATTCGTGAAGGCACTGAAGGAGCGGGAGTTCTCGGGATTTTTGTCAATTGAACCGCATTTGCACAAGGCGTTTCCTGAGCATAGCGGACCAGAGCGCTTTAAGATTGCTGTTCAGGCCTTGAAAAAGCTGCTGCAAAAGGAAGGCTTGGCTTGGTCCTAAAATAGGGAGGGACGACAGATGAGTACTTCAAAGATAAAAGTAGGTTTGGTTGGTTTGGGTAATATTGGTAAAACCCATATCCGAAATATTAAAGCCATTGAGCAGATAGAACTGGTAGGCGTGTGTGATCTCGTGGTTGAAAAAGCAGACCGAGTGGCATCGGAGTGCGGAACGACTGCCTATTACGATCATAAGGAGTTATTTAAGCATTCCGGTTTGCAAGCTGTCATTATTGCGGTACCGCATTATAGTCATCCAACGATCGCTATCGATGCTTTCGAATACGGCATCCATGTGCTTTGTGAAAAGCCATTGGCGGTTCATGTAAATGATGCGCGGCGAACTATCGCGGCTTATGCCAAAGCCAAGCAGCAATACCCTGAGCTAGTGTTCGGTATGATGTTCCAGGAACGAACACTTCCTTTTTACAAGAAAATTAAAGAAATAGTAGATAGCGGTAAGCTTGGACAGCTGACTAGAGCATCGTGGATTAATACGGCTTGGTTTCGTTCGCAGGCTTACTACGATAGCGGTGACTGGCGTGCAACCTGGGCTGGAGAAGGCGGCGGTATCTTGACGAACCAATGCCCACACAACCTTGATTTTTATCAATGGGTGTTTGGAGTGCCGGCCAAGATCAGCGGACATGCTCACATCGGCAAGTATCATCATATTGAAGTAGAGGATGAGGTTACAGCCTATTTCGAGCATGAGAACGGCATGATCGGTCATTTTATAGTGACCACGGCGGAATCCCCAGGAGTCAATCGTCTAGAAATTGTGGGAGAGAACGGCCGGCTCGTTTACGAAAAAGATAAGCTGCTGCTGTACCTCAACCAAATTTCTATGCTTCAGCATTTGAGAGAAACGACACAAGGATTCGGCAATGTGGAGTGTGAGGAAACCGAGATCGAAGTGGATACAGACGTACCGTCAGGACATAAGGTTGTGACAGAGAAATTCATCAGCAGGATTGTTACAGGAACAGGGGAATTGGTTGCTGAGGGGACAGAGGGAATCCATTCGGTCACCATTGCCAATGGCATTATGCTTTCTTCCTTCACCAAGCAAATGGTGGAGGTGCCCTTTGACTCAGATCAATATGAAGAGCTATTGAAGGAACTCATATCGTCTTCAAAGTTCTATAAAGAGGCATCTATTGCAATAGAAGAGGATATAACACAATCGTTCTCCAAATAACAGACTGCATGATCTGAGGAAGCTGGCTGCTGTGTATCCGGGTATATAACGGCGCAGCAGCTAATGACTACTTCATTTGCGTTTCAAAACAAAGGAGGAATAGCCTATGCAAATCGTGTTAAAAAATATAACCGTAGTCATTGCATCCTTGGTGCTAGCGATCTCAACGGCAGGCTGCAGTTCCCTCGGTGTGAAGGAAGAAGCTCAACCTTCTGCCAAACCGGCCGGAACAGGAGCGGACGCACCTGCCGGGGGTAAGCCCATTAAGCTGCGTGTCATGTGGTGGGGCTCACAAGCAAGGCATGATGCAACGCTAAAGATATTGGATCTTTATTCAAAAAAGAATCCTAATGTGACCTTTGAAACGCAATACCAAGGTTTTGACGGTTATTTGGACAAGCTGACGACCCAGGCTGCTGCCAAAAACGCTCCGGATATTATACAAATGGATGCCGCTTGGCTTGCCGACTGGAACGGTAGAGGTCAGCTTGCGGACTTGTCCTCCGGTATCAACACCAAGGACATTGATCCTAGCTTATTGGATACCGGGAAGTATAAAGGCAAATTGACGGCTGTACCGTTAGGCAACAATGCGTGGGGCATGATATATGATAAAGCCGCGCTAGAGAAGTTAGGAGTTGCTGCGCCGAAGGACGGCTATACATGGGATGATTTCTTCAAGCTGGTAGAAGAGATCAAGCCGAAGCTCGGTAAGGGGCAGTATGTCATCAAGGACGGTACAACCGATACAACCCAATATGCAGCGTTCCAGTTGAGCAAAGGAAAGGGCTGGCCTGTTACATTGGAAGGCAAGTTTAATTACGACAAAGAAACATGGCTCGAATGGACGAAAAAATTTGCTCAGTTAAGAAAAGCCGGCGTCGTGCCGCCGCCAGATGTACAGTTGGCCGATAAGGACTTAGATCCGACCGCCGATATGCTGATTAACGGCAATTTATTGTTTAAAGGATTGCATGCTGCACAGGTATCCGCGTATGAAGAATTAAAGCCCGGTGCGATCGGTGTGGCGGCAATGCCTAAAGCAGCACAAGGGGGCGGATGGCTGAAAGCAACTTTTTACTTCAGTATCGGTCAGGATTCTCCTTATAAAGAGGAATCGAAGAAATTTATAGACTGGTTCATTAATGATCCCGAAGCAGGAACAATCGGGGGCACCACGCGAGGCGTTCCGATTACGAATAAAATCGTGTCGCTGCTGCAGCCGAAATTTAGCCTTGGAGACAAGCTGACAGTGGAAATGATTAATAAAACTGCTGTGAATTCGCAAGTATTCAATCCGGGTGCACCAGGCTGGGCGGATTTCGGTAAAGATGAAAAGGATATCAGGGAACGGTTAATGTTTGAGAAAATCACACCGGAGCAAGCTTATGACGAGTTGGTGAAGGCTGGCAAGAAATACGAGAAATAACCTCAGCAGAACGGAGCTGATAGGATGAATCAAGAATCTGTGATGGCCGTTAGCAAATCCTCAAATAAAGTAAAGAAATCCAAATTACATAATCATTCGTATTCGCCTTTGGCAGGTTACTTGTTCATTTCTCCATGGTTGATTGGTTTTGCTATATTAACCGTGTGGCCTATGATTCAATCATTTTACTACACGTTTACGGATTTCTCGCTTCTCAGTCCACCGAGGTGGATAGGGATGCAGAACTTCAAGGAGATATCGGAGGATCGTTTTTTCTACAATTCTTTGAAGGTAACCTTTACTTTCGTATTGACCTCCGTTCCGGCCAGGCTTATCTTTGCACTACTTGTCGCTATGCTGCTCAACAAAAAAATGAAGGGCATCGGTTTCTACCGAACTATTATTTACTTGCCTTCTCTCATTGGAGGCAGTGTTGCGGTGGCTGTGTTATGGAAAAATATTTTCGGGATTAATGGCTTTATCAATCACATTGTTCCATTGTTCGGTATCGACCCTAAAAACTGGATCGGAACACCGGGAACCGCACTAGGTACACTGGTCGCTTTGAGCGTGTGGCAGTTTGGCTCTGCGATGATCATTTTTTTGGCGGGGCTGAAGCAAGTTCCGAATGAACTCTATGAAGCATCATCTGTGGATGGCGCGTCTAAGCTTCGGCAGTTTTTTACCGTGACGCTTCCTCTATTGTCACCCGTTATCTTTTTCAATCTGATTATGGGTGTCATTAACTCATTCCAGTCATTTACTGCAGCATTCATTGTGACGAACGGCGGCCCTCTTAATTCTACGGAAATGTATGCTTTGTACTTGTACCAAAAGGCTTTCGCGACGCTTCATATGGGCTATGCCTCTGCGTTAGCCTGGATACTGCTGGTCATTGTGGCGATCGCGACCGCAATCAATTTTATAGCCTCCAAGTATTGGGTGTTCTACGAGAATGAGCCGGGAGGGAATCGATGAGGACGTTAACCTCGAGCAAGCCGCTCACCCATATGCTGCTGCTGATTTTTAGTGCGATTATGTTTTATCCGGTGCTCTGGTGGATCGGTGCATCGTTCAAGACCAACACAGAGCTTAGCTCTCCTGGGATATTTCCCAGCACTTTTCAATGGAGCAACTTCTCGGACGGCTGGGTAGCGCTTCCCAAGTATACCTTTACTTATTTTTATATAAACAGCATACAGCTGACTCTTTCGACGACAATATTAACGGTGATTTCAAGCAGCTTGGTTGCTTTCGGCTTCGGAAGATTGAATTTTCCACTCAAAAAAATGTGGTTTTCGCTGCTACTTCTGACGATCATGCTGCCAAGTCAGGTGACATTAATTCCGCAATACACTATGTTTCATAAATTTAACTGGATCAACACCTACCTTCCATTTATCGTACCTAGCGCGATGGGCGGAGCCTTCTTCATCTTCTTGCTGATTCAATTTATAAGGGGCATTCCCGGTGAGTTGGATGAATCGGCCAAAATAGACGGCTGTACTTGGTTTGGAATTTATTGGCGCATTGTTATGCCTTTAATGAAGCCTGCTCTAATTACCGTCATGATCTTTTCGTTCCTATGGCACTGGGAAGATTATTTCGGTCCGCTTATCTATTTGAATTCAGTTGATAAATTCACCGTACCCCTTGCCTTACGGATGTTCATAGACACTCAGTCAGCGGTTTCCTGGGGGCAAGTGTTGGCCATGTCGCTTTTATCGATTATCCCTCAAATCCTATTATTCTTTGCAGCCCAACGCTATTTCGTGGATGGAATAGCCACTTCAGGGCTTAAGGGATAGAGAAACATAACACAATGAGAAGAACCAGTTGCCGGTACAGCTGGTTTTTTTCCTTTCAGAATGGTAAAGGAGATGTGAAATACGATGCGAGAGCCTAAGCCTTACTGGCGAGATGTCCCCAAAGAATTACGCGAACAAATTGAAGATAAAATGGCAAGCCCTATACGTAGGGCCTCTCGTGTATTTGGGGGCTACGGACCCACTGCAACCTTCCGATTGTTCCTAGAGGATGGTAGAACTTTATTTGCCAAGGGAGCCGGGAAAGATTCTATTGCTGAAAATTGGAGAGTGCTTCCGTTGGAAGAAGCCATGTATCGTAATGTCACTGCGATTACCCCAATTTCTCCTCGTTATTATGGGTCCGTTAGTGTTGATGGATGGCATCTTTTATTATTGGAAGATTTAAGACAGGTAAAGAAGGTTCCTCCTTGGTCTAAGGCATTGGCTTTGCAAGCAATGAGAGACATAGCAGCTTTTCACATAAGAGGAATTTCTGAAATGGATAAGGTTGAAGCCATGTCTGGCAAAGGTGTAACCGATAATTGGCTTACCATAAAAAATAACATGGAGGAAAGAAATTATTTTCTTGGACTGTTCCAGGACAATGAGAAAGAAGCAGAGGCTTGGCTTGATGCGGTTATTGACACGTTAATACCCATAGAAGAGGAGCTAATGCGTTCAGACCAACCTTGGGGGCTAATCCATAAAGACATACGCTCGGATAATCTTTGTTTCCGAAACGATGCTCTGGTGCTGTTTGATTGGGCATTGGCATGCAGGGGACCCTTAATATTCGACATTGGTTTCTTCTTTCCCAGTATTGAGGGGGAGGGCGGATCTCCTGCAGAATGTTTATTACCTGAATATAGAAAAGAAATGGCTGCTCACGGTATTGATTTCCCCCCATTCGCCGAACAAGCTGTGGCCGTTGCTACAGCGGGATTTTTCGCAACCAGAGCCGGGAAGCCTCCAATCCCCGTGCTTCCACGGCTCAGATACATTCAACGGTTACAATTGGGACCCGCTCTACGCTGGTCGTCTAATCTTCTAGGGCTCCCGTATCCTCCTGCATTAAAGTTTATTTGATTGATAAAAACGTTACATACACGTGACACTTTTAGTTAAACATCATTATTGAAAAGGAGCCGCTGTGGTGAGCTGCTGAAAGCAAACCTTGAACTCGGTGGCTTTCACAATCGACACAAGTAGTGCAAAGATGAAAAGATCGAGTTTAGGAGGCAGCTATATCCTAGACTCGGTCTTTTTGCACAAAAAGTTTGCCGCGGTAAAATGGAAGCATCAACTTTCCCATTTTTCAAACATATGAGTTAAGTGAAGATTGCACATCAGGCTTATTATACAAATTACATCGGTTCGTGTTCATATTGTCATAAAATTCGACAACACAGGTAAAGACCTCGAAGACCTAATCTCGATCGGAACCATCGGTTTGATTAAAGTCATCGAACCCGACGAAGAGGTAACAAAACTTCACAAAAGTGTAAGCGGCCTGCCCAAATGGCAGACCTCTATAACGTTATGAAAGCAGGTTGAGAATGGGACAACCTTTTTTGACTTGTAGATAAAAATGTAAATTATCTGGAAATGATAATCGGGTACAATAAAAAAATGATTATCCTTTCACAATTAACTGCGACCACTATGATAAACTTTTGCTATGGAGTAGTAGATTGGAAAGTAAGTTGGGAGAGGTTATTCAAAAAAGACTAAAGAAGTACGAGGCGGAAGCTACACTTTAGTTTTAAAGAGATGTTAAAATATTAGTGAGTTGTTCGATCGAAAAGAAGGAGTCCCGCACACTTAATCCATTTATCGAGGGAGTGATTGCTATTTCACTTATTTATCGGTTTACGAATCAATCAATTCGTTTCAAGCTCATAGTAGGTTTGTCGGTATTTGTCGTTCCTCTCTTGGCGCTGTTAATTTTTCATAGCTTCTATGCTATCCGGGTTGTAAGTGATCAAGTGGCAAAATCGAACGAGAATATAACGATGTTGTATATGGATCAGATCGATCGTACTTTACAGGAAATGGATACTTATCTAAGTATGACCGCCGCGTTTGAAAGTGATTTACTTCAGCTTGGTTTTCCGGAGCAAGACGCTCGGGACCAATATCAATTTGCCAAAATTAATTTGTTTAATAAGATGGAAAATGATTATACCCAATATAAGTTTGTTGACTTAATGTTCGTTTACTCAGCTGTTAATCATGATATTATAACGAATGCCCCTCCTGCCATTGCTTCCGGGGATTTAAAGAAGAGGAAGCTTTGGTTAAGCGAGCTATTGCAAGATGAGAACCAGGTACTTACATATGGTAATAAACGATGGTTTGTTCATCAGTCGGGTGATCAGTACTATCTCGTTATTATTAAAAGTATTGGAAACGTATACATTGGCGCTACTGTAGAAGCCTCCAAGCTCATGGTACCGCTCAATTTATTAGAGCTAGGAGAGGATGGAAAGGCGATACTTGTGAGCGATAAGGACGAACTAATGACAGTAAGTCAAGAGAATGCTGCGGACATCGCCTTGTTGACGGACGAAGGGCTCAAAGAGCATTCAGAGGAATATTTGCAAGTACGCAAGCATTCTAGCCAAGGAGATTTTTCGTTGCTGATTCTACTGCCTTATCGAACGATTTTGGAGAATTTGCCTGCACTCCGTTCGATGTCTGCACTGATCGTACTGGGTTCTGTTATTCTTTTTCCTATATTTTACATGTATTTGAGAAATATCATTCTTGTCCCTATGAACCGGATTATGAATGTCATGCGGAGAGTAAGAGACGGCAATTTAGAACATCGTGTGGAAAAATACCCGGTATCCTATGAATTTGGATTGATGAATGAAGTGTTTAATACGATGGTTTCTCAAATCAAGGAGCTGAAGATTAGTGTGTACGAAGAGCAGCTGTTATCCCAGCGCGCAGAGCTGAAGCATCTGCAGCTGCAAATTAACCCCCACTTCTTTTTGAATGCACTTAATACGATTTACAATATGGCTCAGATGAAAAATTACCCGTTTATTCTGGAAATGTCCAGCTATATGATTCAATACATGCGCTTTATGTTCCAAACCAATCTAAAGTTTGTATCGCTAAAGGACGAGTTGACGCATACACAAAACTATTTACGTATACAAGCCATGAGATTTCAGGATGGTTTCACTTATGACATTACTGAACCAGAATACGGATCGAAAGTACAGGTTCCGCCGCTCCTGATCCAGACCTTTGTAGAGAACACAATCAAGCATGCCATTACAATGGACGAACCAATTAAAATAACGATCGATATACAACTGTATGAGGAAGAACAGCCTTACTTGAGAATTGTGATTAAGGACACAGGACGAGGCTTCCCCGAGGAGGTTCTTGAGCAAATGGATAGGGGGAACCCCATCGTTAGTAATGAGCGAGAACATATTGGAATATGGAATATTAGGCGGAGGCTTAAATTGCTATATCACGAAGAGGCACGAGTTGACTTAATCAATGTAAAGCATGGGGGAGCCCAAATTGAAATTCATGTCCCTGCTTATTGAGGAGCTGAACTCGGCATTTTGCAATCTTTTTTTACTAATCCATTGGTGACTGGGGAGGGGCAATATGTTTCACTTGCTAATTGTTGATGATGAAATGCACGCGGTAAAAATGATAGAGTCCTGTATCGACTGGGAGCAGTTGTCCATTAGTCATATCCATGTCGCGTATAACATTAGACAAGCCCAAAAAATGTATGAGCAGTTCTCGATCGATTTGATGATATGTGATATCGAAATGCCTCAGGGAAGTGGAATCGATTTGTTATCCTGGGTACGGGACTACTATCCGGATAGCGAGTCTGTTTTTTTAACCTGTCATTCCGATTTTCATTATGCTAAAAAGGCAGTGGCACTCGGGAGTCTGGATTATTTGCTCAAGCCGGTCCAATTTGACGAATTAAAGCAGGTTGTACAGAGAGGATTATCTAAAGTAATGGAACGCAAGCAACAGCAGGACATCCAAGAAAAAAGCCAGTATTATACGGAACTGTGGAAAACACAGCAGCCGCTTGTTTTGGAACGGTTTTGGCAAGATGTATTTCATCAGCGAATATCCACATATCCAGCTAGTATTTATGAGACTATCCGAACAAATCATCTGCCGATTGATGAACAGGACCAATTTATTCCTATCTTGATCTCGATTCAGCGGTGGACCCATAAATTCACACTCCGTGAAGAGCGAATGATGGAGTATGCTTTGCAGAATACCGCGGAATACTCGATCTTGCACGGTTCACGGAGCAGACAAATTACGTGGGTAACCGCAGATATGCTCCTTGTGATTGTGCCAGTGGACGAACAGCAGCAGCTCGGAAAGAGTGAGCTTGTTCATGAATGTGAAACCTATATGTCCTCATGTACACAATACTTCGGGTGTGAATTGAGCTGCTATGTGGGTGAAAGAGGTCAAGTGACGTCCTTAGCCAAGCAATTTGAGGGCCTGCTGGAGTTGAGGAAAAATAATATCAGTCCTACGAATAAGGTCATCTTCTACAATGATTGTAGTCAAAATTCCGACGAGGTAGACATCATTGAAATGAATGTATGGTTGGAACTATTAAAGCGGGGAGCGTACCATTCCATACTCGCTGGAACCGATCAATACCTGACTACACTTATGAATAGGGAGCAATTGTCAGCGCAGGTGCTCCAGAAGTTTTTGCAAAGCTTTCTTCAAATTATGTATCATTTCATCCAATCGAAAGGCTTATTATCCTATCAAGTGTTAGGGGAGCTAACGTCGACGGAACAGCTATCCCAAGCAGTCCGCTCTGTGACCGATTTGAAAACATGGGTCAGACAAACCTTGGAGCTCACCATAGTAAGCTGCCGCACGGAGCATACCTTGATGTCCAAAATAAAAGGATATGTGATGCAGCACCTGGATCAGCCCATTTCCAGAGAGGACATTGCCAAATATGTCAGCCTGCACCCGGATTACTTATCCAGATGGTATAAGAAGGAGACGCAAAAATCCATTATGGAGTACATCACAGAGGAAAAGGTAAGGGTGGCGAAGGAAATGCTGCTGACGACAGATATGTCGGTCAGTGATATTGCGATGAGCGTAGGATACAGTAACTTTTCCTATTTCTCTAAAGTGTTTAAGCACGCTGTAAGCATGAATCCCAACGAGTATCGCAAAACAAAAGGTCAGAAAAGTGCTACGAATAAGTCAGTATAGTAGTGGTTCAGAGGCTGCTGCCCGGCTTACAATGAATTTAGTAAAGCGCTTACTAAATTATGCTGGAGGGAGGCCGTCATGACCGCACTACGAAGCAGCTTGAGCATGAGAAAGCATCAAAAGTTTATGGCACTCTACTTAATGTTATTACCTGGTGTTATTTACTTGATCATTAACAATTACATTCCTATGCTCGGCATTGTTATTGCTTTTAAAGACGTGAATTTTGCGCAAGGGATTCTCGGAAGTGACTGGGTAGGGTTCAAAAATTTCGAATATTTATTCAAAACAGAAGATGCTTTTATTATTACGAGAAACACTATTCTGTATAACATTGTATTTATAGTCCTGAATCTTGTTGTTGCTGTTGCGCTAGCTATATTGTTAAACGAATTAAAGAACAAGTTTGTGCTTCGCTTCTATCAAAGCGCTATATTACTGCCTCACTTAATGTCTTCCGTTATCATTGGTTACTTGGTGTATTCATTGCTCAGTATGGAAAGCGGGTTGATGAATAATACCATCCTTCCACTATTCGGGCTGGAAGGGATCATGTGGTATAGCGATCCGAAATATTGGCCCTTTATTCTAACCTTTGTGAAGGTGTGGAATACAGCAGGATATTTATGCATCGTGTACTTTGCTGCGGTAGTGGGTATCGATCAAGAATACTATGAAGCAGCAACTCTGGATGGGGCCAACAAATTGCAGCAAATTTTGAAAATAACCATTCCGGCCATTACTCCTGTAATTATCGTTATGACCTTGCTTCAAATCGGTCGGATTTTTTACTCGGACTTCGGTTTATTTTATCAGGTTCCTCTAGACTCGGGAGTACTGATGCCTACCACGAATGTGATTGACACCTATGTCTATCGAGCCTTGTTGAAAAGCGGGGATATCGGCATGGCGTCGGCAGCGGGGGTTTACCAGTCTATCGTTGGTTTCATCATTATTATGATAGCGAACTATGCTGTCAAAAGAATCAATCCGGATAACTCCCTATTCTAGAAAGGAAACAGCAGCCATGAAGTCTAACCCAGTTGAGCAGTGGATTATTAATGTGATCTTTATCGCCGTCACCCTCTTTTGTTTAATTCCGTTTATTTTGCTTATCACATCATCCATTACCAGCGAAACCGAAATCGTGAAGAATGGTTATTCCTTAATACCGGCAGAGCTAAGCTTCGAAAGCTATATGTATTTGTTCAAGGATCCTACGGTGATTGTTCGCGCTTATGGGATATCCATTCTGGTTACAATCGTAGGTACGCTTTCCAGCTTGATCATTATGACTTTGCTGGCATATCCGCTGTCCCGTAAGGAAATGCCCATGCGAAATTTCTTAGCCTTCTTTGTTTTTTTCACGATGCTGTTCAATGGCGGACTGGTGCCTACTTATCTGATGTACACCAATCTGTTTAATATGAAAAATACGATATGGGCATTAATAGTGCCCGGAGCCCTTGTCAACGCCTTCTTCGTCATTTTAATTCGAACCTTCTTTTCTATGAATGTTCCGAAGGAAGTCATTGAGTCCGCTTATATGGATGGTGCCGGTGAGTTCAAAATTTTTACACGTATTGTCATTCCTTTATCTACTCCAGTATTAGGTGCAGTTGGCCTATTCCAGTTGATTCACTATTGGAATGACTGGTTTAACGGCCTGATCTACATTACGGATGAAAGGCTGTACAGCATCCAGGTATTACTGAATACGATTTTGCTTAATGCACAATATTTATTGAATAACGTACAGTTTTCGGACGATTTAGGGCAGACGGGTCAAATTCCGGGCAATGGATTGAAAATGGCGATTGCTGCGATCGGCGTCATTCCCATTTTAATTACATATCCTTTTTTTCAAAAATACTTCGCTAAGGGACTTACAGTTGGTGCAGTAAAGGGATGAATCCATTGCTGTTAAACGTTGTTAGCCTATTAAAATAACATAGGAGGGGCAAGTCATGCGAAGTCGGTTTCAATCTATCCTAGTTGCCGTGTTACTGCTTACATTGCTTGCAGGCTGCAGCACTGCGGCACCTGCATCACAAGATTCCAATAAAAAAGATGGGAATGTCGGTAAGCCGCCTCCATACGAAGTCAAGCTCGTATTTTACAGTTCACCACAAAAAGATTTAAAGCTGATAGAAGAGGAAATGAGTAAAATTACGCTCGAAAAAATTAACGCAACCGTCAAGCTGGAAAGAATTGAGCCTGCTGCTTGGGATCAGCAAACGATTCTAATGTTGACCGGCCCTGAACAGGTAGACCTTATTGTTACCGGCAATCAGTCCTTTTGGAGACAGGTAGCACAAAAGCAACTGCTTCCTCTGGATGAACTGGTCAAGAAATACGGCCAAGATATTATGAAAGCATTTGAGCCTGAAATATTGAATGCCGCCAAGGTAGACGGGATTTTGTACGGCGTACCGACCATTCGAGATTTCGCATCCAATGTAAACGTATACATGAGAAAGGATCTGCTAGACAAGTATCATTTGGACTTAAGCACCGTTAAAGCGCTCGACGACTTGGATCCATACTTTGCAGCTATCAAGAAAAATGAACCCACTATTACTCCTTTAGTCAAATCGGTTGCACCAAAGCCGATTATCAATCGTGTCATTGATAACCAATGGGATGTACTAGGAGATTCTGTGGGCGTATTGGAAAATCTCGATAGTCTTAAGGTCGTAAATCTGTATGAAACCCCAGAATACGAGAAGCTCATTAATACGGTTCGACGCTGGTATGAAGCCGGATATATCAGCAAGGATGTTGCGACAAGTAAGGATGCGGCAGCAGAATTAATTAAAGCCAAGACAGCCTTCGGCTCCATTCAGAAGGGCAAACCAGGAGCACATGCACAAATCGAAAGCAGAGTAAACTTGAAGCTGGAGTCTGTCGATATTGGCCGTCAAATTACAAGTACGACTAACGTCACAGCCGCCATGCTTGGAATTCCCAAAAACTCAAAGGATCCTCAGCGTGCCATGATGTTCTTGAATTTGCTGTATTCCGACGCCAAGCTAATGAATCTGATCTCTTGGGGCATTGAAGGTAAACATTATGTGAAAATAAATGATAAACAAATCGACTTTCCGCCCGGTATAGACGCAAGCAACAGCGGATATAACAGTCGTCAGGGCTGGATGTTCGGCAATCAGCTGCTCACCTATACCTGGAGTACCGATAGTCCCAGCCTGTGGGAGGATATGGATAAATTCAACCGCGAATCCAAGAAATCCATTGCGTTAGGGTTTAACTATAATCCTGCACCTGTAAAAACCGAGCTTGCTGCGATCACCAATGTGGTTCGTCAATATCAGGACGGTCTGGAAAATGGCAGCTTGGATCCGAAGGTAAATTTGCCTAAATTTAATGCAGCGCTCCATGCAGCGGGAATAGATAAAGTCATTGCGGAGAAGCAGAAACAGCTGGACGAGTGGGCTGCAAAAAACAAGTAACCAGGAGGATGTATCCATGAAACTATCAATTGGCGGATATTCATTTTACAACACATTTGCTAACGGAATGATAGACGTATTTGGCTATCTGGAGACGGTTAAGTATCGCTACAATCTTAATGCAGTGGATATGTACAATCGCTTTATCGGAGACAACAGTAAACCATTGCTTGAGCTTGCTGATGAGAGCTATATTCGGAAGGTTCGTCAGGCTCTTGATGAAAAGGAGCTGCAAGTAGTGAACTATGCTGCGGATGCGGCAAGTATTTGGGATGAAGATCCGGACAAACGTGAACTGCTCTATCAAAATGCTTTGAAAAATATTAGGGCCTCTGAGATTTTGGGTGCTAAAACTATACGCATTGATACTGGTGGTGCTTTCTCGAATAATCCTAATGGAGTTTTTGATCAAATGAGTGATGAGCAGTTCGAGCTTATTGTTACAAGGTATCAGGAGTATGCCAAGCTTGCAGCTGATTTTGGCGCTAGGATCGGTCCTGAGAATCATACGGGTCCATCACTGAATCCGCACTTTATGAAAAAAATTGCAGAAGCCGTTGATCATGAGAATTACGGTGTGCTCCTACATGTTGATCGATGGAAAGTGGATCCGGAAGCAGGGGACGCTATGGTAGCACCTTACGCTTATCATATCCACTTTGGCGGAAATACATTGGCCCAAGAGGAAAAGTCTATTGCTATTGCGCAAACCATAATAGACTCCGGCTTCGATGCTTACTGGGCTGTGGAGCATAACGGTCCTGGCAATCAATATATTGAGGTAGAGTGGACGCTCGCCGCAATGAAAAAAGTACTTAAGAACGTCAAGTAAACAATACAACCATTAAGGTTGAACCAAAAGGAGAGATAGCCATGAGTAAAGTTCGGATCGGCATTATCGGAGTAGGATTAATTGGTATTACCCATTTACAAAGATATGCAGAAATTGAAGATGCCGAAGTGGTTGCAGTATGTGATATTAATGAGGAGGCGGCACGGCGGGTTGCAAGCCAGTTCAATGTCCCTGATATTTATACAGATTTCCGCGAGCTGCTCCAACGCGATGATATTGAGGCCGTCGATGTATGCCTTCATAATAATTTTCATGCACCGGTAACGAATGAGGCATTGCGCGCCGGTAAACACGTTTATTGCGAGAAGCCCATTGCAGGCACGTATTATGATGGCCAAACCATGTTGGACACAGCAGAAGATACAGGCAATATGCTGCACATCCAGCTCAACACTTTATACAAGAAAGAAACCCATGCAGCTATGGCGCTAATTGAAGGCGGTGCTTTAGGAAAGCTGTATCACGCAAGAGCAACAGGCTTCCGTCGCAGAGGTCGTCCGTTCGTAGATGGATACGGCACGAAATTTTTCAATCGGAAGGAAACTGCAGCTGGTGGAGCCCTAATAGATATGGGCGTTTATCATATTGCGCAGCTATTATATTTAATGGGAATCCCCAAGCTGGAGCGTGTGTCAGGTAAAATCTATCAAGAAATGGATATGGACCCTGTCCGTCGTGCAGAATCGGAGTTTGATGTGGAGGAGCTAGGGGTAGGCTTAGTCCATTTTGAAGGCGGGGCTACCATGGATATTATTGAAGCCTGGTCCATTCAATTAGATGGTTTCGAGGGGCCAAGTCTGGTAGGCAATAAGGGAGGGATACGATTCCCGGTCAGCAATCCCAATCTGCTACAAACGCCGTTTTCCTATCATTCGACTGTATGTGACATCGATTTGGACAGTACGGTAAATTTGAACATTATGAGCCGTCGCTGGAGCGGTATCAGGGAAAACTATACGGCATATAACTCTTCGCAGGAGCACTGGATTGCAGCTTTGCAAGGAAAAGTATCCCTGCTTCCAACGGCCGAGATTGCACTGAAAACGATGATGATTAGTGAGGGCATCTATTTGTCTGACAAACTGGGTCGTGAAGTGACGGCAGATGAAATTGCAGCGCATTCCAAATCCACACTTGTTTGCGTATAAAATGTAAAGACGGTCTGGATAAACCCTGCAGCGCTTGCTGCGGGGGACTTTTTTTCAGTTGTGAGAGGAGAGGGGATTACGCGTGCCGGAAGAAAACGTACGGATTGTTGGTAATCAGATGTTAAGGATGCTTAAAGTTTTCAATTTTGTTGTGTATGGTGCAATTGCCATCTATAGTACTTTTTTTGCTTTATACTTGCAAAACCTCGGCATTTCCAAGGTTCAGATTGGTCTGCTTGTTTCAGGTGGGCCGTTAATTGGTTTGGTCGCCAACCCGCTATGGGCGTATTTTGCAGATAAAATACGCAATAATAAAAGAATTCTTATAATTTGCTTAGTAGGTAACTTCATCTGTATGCAGTTTGTGTTTTTAGCGGAAAATTACGTGTGGATTTATAGCTTGATGCTCTTTTTCTTTGCTTTTCAAAGCCCGCTGTTTACACAATCCAATAGTTTGATTCTCAATGTGATTGATGGGACCAAACATAAGTTTGGTGAGATTCGAGCGTGGGGCTCGCTTGGTTGGGCGCTTATTGCAGTTGCGGCGGGGCCCATTATTGGCTGGCTTGGAATTCGGCAGTTATGGATTGTATTTGATTTCATGATGCTGATGGCCATCTGCTTCACATTCCTCCTTCCAAGCGGCAATGAACGGGGATTAAAAGAGAAATTTACGAATAAAGGGTACTTGCAGGTTTTTAAAAATAAATTTTTTATTACCTTTGTCATTCTAGGTGTATTGATTTCCATTCCTAACTCTATCAACCTTACTTTCATTTCTATATATATACGTGATTTGGGCGGCTCAAATACGATGGTCGGCTGGTCCGCATTCGCAACCGCTATTTTGGAGGTTCCTGTATTTTTATTGCTGGACCGTTACTTAAAGAAGCAGTCCGGTACGATGCTGGGGTGGGTGATTATTATCGCGATGCTATTTTCCTTCCGCTGGTTATTGATGTCGTACGCTGCATCAGCAATCCAGGTGGTATTCATTCAGCTGCTGCATTCGGTTACCTTCGGTGGCTACTATTATATGGGTACTCAGCTAACCTCGCATTTGGTGCCTAGTCCCTATCGTTCAAGCGGTCAAGCGATTTACGGTTTAACCTGGGGAGGCATTTCCGGAATTGTGGCAGGTGTTGTCGGAGGATGGATGTTTGAGAACCTGGGGCCGACAACCTTATATCAAATATGCTTCGGGTTAACTTTAATTGGTGTAGTAGGATTTTTCTTGCTATGGATTTTTTTCAAGCGTCAAGAAAAGAGCGGCCGACTGCGGTATGCAGACTCTTACACCGCATGAACCCATTGTAAAAGTAGCAACACATCAAGGAAGGGGCGGCTCGCCTCTTCTTTTTTTATTTTTATTCCCGACGGATCGTGCTATCAAAGAATTACAATTTACAACCGAATCTTAGACACGTCAGCTGCTGAACAATACAAAAAAGTTTCTGATTTTCAGATATTGACGTTATATTAAAAAGTGGTTATAATTTACATCAATTAATAGTAATAATTACAATTAAGTATTTTCGTTGAATTCTCTGCTCAAAAAAAAGTCTAGGAGAATGTGGAGATGAAATTGGAAATTGAGTTTGTAAAATTCAATCCTACTCAAAACATGACCATTCTTGTAAGGACACAGCATCCAATTAATGAGTATGCATACATTGCATCAAAAATGATGTCTTATGACCACGTGTATGCTGAACAAGTAGGCTTCATCGAAGAACCGATTCATCATGGAGCTGCTGCGCATCTTCAAATGGCGGGAGGTGAGTTTTGCGGAAATGCATGCATGGCATTGGCCGCACTTATAGCATCTGAACGAGGAATAGTACATAACGATTGGATGAATATCGAATTAGAAGCATCGGGAACAGAACAATTCATCGCGTGCCAAGTGAAAAAAATCAAAGAGCAATATGTATGCCAAGTTTCCATGCCAATCCCTAATAAAATTGAGAAAAAGACACTCAATTACGAGGGCGACGATTTGGATATTGCTATTGTGAGGTACCATGATTTTCTGCATATTGTAATCGAAGTCGAGCAGTTTGATCTGACGATGAGAAACAAGGCCCAAGGCCTTGCCAAGCTACTGGGGGTAGTGTTAGGTGCGAACTTAATTGGTGTTTTATTGTTCAAGTCCGACTCTCATGAGTTGGCTCCTCTCATTTATGTACCGCCTTTAGACAGTATGATCTGGGAAAGAGGCTGCGGGTCGGGTACGGCTTCCCTTGGGGCCTATCTCTCCTGGATTCGCCAAGCAGCTATAGCTGTCCCTATCAGGCAACCAGGCGGCACGATTCATGTTACGGCCGATTGTTATCAGGATGAGGTAACGAATCTCCGAATTGAAGGTTCCGTCGAAATTGTCGCTCAAGGCAAGGCTTATATCCATATTTGAGATTAACGATACTTAGAATTCCATAGAAACGGGGCGGAAGAATTGACGACAACCGTATGGCTTCAGCAACTATTGACGGATTATTTAAATAAATTCATAAATTTGGCTGAACAATATGACGGCACCATCCGGAACAGCTCGGAATTAGAGCAGGTCGTCGATGACTATTCCGCTTTCATCACAAACAAGCGAAACCAGGATGCTTGGGAACAGCTGGAAAGGCAATCCTTGAGCGAGACTCTCCAGCTAGCAGCTGAGTTAAGGAAGACGTCGGCGCGATGCGTTGCGGTAATGGAGAAATACCGCGCCTTGAAGCTGCTGAGCGGGGAGACCGATCGAACCGACTACTTCCGTAATATTGAATCCTGCATCGAGCAAGAATTCGGAAGCTTTCAAGTCAGCCCTGATTCCAAGGTGTTCATGGTAGGCTCGGGTTCATTTCCCATGACGCCCTTGTTAATTGCTAAGCGTACAAATGCAGAAGTGATGGGTATAGACATCGATAGCGAGGCTATCGAGCTCGGTCGAAGGGTTGCGAATATGCTGGGAAGCGGGCTGCGTATTAGACTCGAGAATGCTTCCATTGAACATCTTGATTGGGTGAAGGATGCGACCCATATCGTTTTTAGCTCAACGGTTTCGAATAAGTATGTTCTGCTAGACCGTCTGCATTCGTTAACTCAGGAGCAAGTGGTCGTGGCGATGAGATATGGCAACCGGTTGAAGTCTTTATTCAATTTCCCCATGCAGGATGTCGATGGACGTAAATGGAGGCTGGTAGATACCATCCTGCGTCCCGACCATGTGTTTGATATCGCGCTGTACCAAAAAGCATAGGGTGTACATAGAGGAAGAGGCAAGATTGATTTGAAACGAATATTACTATTGGGAACGGGTCCTGCTACCATTCAGCTTGCCGTCTTGTTCAAAAACCGGCTGAACTGTCATGTTGGAATCGTCGGACGAGAATCCGTTCGTTCGGAATCGTTCTTCACGGCGCTTCAGCAAAATAACCGGCGTATTCACGTCGGTATTCAGAATGAAAAGCATCGCCAGTTGGAAGGCGATTGTGTAATTGATCGAATATTTCGTGGCTATGATACGATTACGGATGAATGGGATACGGTTATTTTATCCGTGACGACGGACGCTTACCTCAAGGTTTTACAGCAAATGAGCATACAGCTTATAAAGCAAGTAAAGTGCATCCTATTGGTTTCTCCGACCTTCGGTTCCAACAGCTTACTACGCCAATATATGAGTGAGATCTCTTCGGAGGCAGAAATTATAAGCTTTTCTACCTATCTTGGAGATACGCGTTGGATGAATGATAAGCCTTCGAACCATGTGATCACGACCGGCATGAAGAAAAAAGTGTACATAGGCTCGACGCTCGAAACTTCCGATAACGTCAAGCGTCTTTGCGAGCTGTATGAGCAGCTGGGAATAAACTTGGAGGTTATGCCTTCTCCGATCGAAGCGGAAACGAGAAACATTTCTTTATATGTTCATCCCCCGCTTTTTATGAATGATTTTTCATTGAACGCGATATTTGGAAACAACGCAGCAAAGAAATATGTGTACAAAATGTTTCCCGAAGGCCCCATCACCCAGGATTTGATTCGCAATATGCTGGCCGGATGGAAAGAAATCACGAACATTGTTGGTAGGTTGAATATACAAGGTGTCAATCTGATCAAGTTTATGATTGATGATAATTATCCGGTCAGATCAGAGAGTATATCGCGCTATGATATCGATCATTTCGTTGATTTGGAGACGATTCATCAAGAATATTTATTGTATATCCGTTACACGTCACTATTAATAGATCCCTTTTCCGATCCAGATACTGAGGGGCGCTATTTTGATTTCTCTGCCGTCCCCATTCGGTCGATCTTTATGAACAGGGAAGGGCAGTGGGATATTCCTCGAATGCCTAAGGAAGATTACTACCGGATCAAAATCATTCAAGGCATTGCGAAATATACGGGTACGAGCTGCCCGACGATTGATTCATTCCTTGCCGTCTACGAGCGTAAACTGGCGGAAGCAGCCCGATCCCTTAAGGGGGAATTGTTGTCGGATGCCTTCATCGTGCAAAGTTTTGAGGAAGATTTGAAGAGAATATACAGCGATATCGAGAAAAGAATAGGTTCCAGAACGCCGCATTAGGGACGTGCGCGTTATTATTAGGAGGATACGACATGATAAAAAGAATGTTGATTGTAATAGCGGTTTTCATAATGTCCATAGCATGGCTGGCCGGATGCACTGGAGGGAATGCTGCCAAAACGGGGTTAATGAATAAAACCGAAGAGCTGGTCTACGCTACAGCAAAGGATATCAATGATATGAATCCGCATTTATATGCAGGCTCCATGCCCGCTCAAGGGATGGTATACGAATCGCTGGTTGAAAATACGAAGGATGGCATCAAGCCGCTGCTGGCCGAATCCTGGGATATTTCCAAAGATGGCAAAGTATACACCTTCCATTTAAGAAAGAATGTGTCCTTCCATGACGGGGAGCCGTTTAACTCGGAAGCGGTGAAGAAGAACATAGAAGCCGTACAGCATAATCCGAACAAGCATTCCTGGATCAAATTGTCTACTAAGATCGTGAGCGTCAACGTCATCGATGAGCATACCGTAGAGCTGGTGCTATCGGAGCCTTATTACCCGGCTTTGGCCGAGCTGTCTATGACCAGGCCTTATGTATTCATCTCGCCTAAAAATTTCATGAACGGGGAAACCAAAGACGGAGTTAACGGCTACCATGGAACAGGGCCTTATAAGCTCACCGAACATAAAACCGATCAGTATGCCATCTTTGAGGCCAATGAACATTACTGGGGCGGCGTACCGAAGATAAAGAAAATAACATCGAAGGTTCTACCCTCAGGGGAAACGACGTTTTTGGCGCTGCAAAAAGGTGAAGTGAATTTCATCTTTACGGATGATCGTGGCGCAGACAGCATTGATATCGAAGCAATGAAACAGCTGACTGATTCGGGGAAATACCAAATGATTCGAAGCGAACCGATGAACACGAAAATGATCGTGGCCAACAGCAGCAAAAAGGATAGTCCCATTCATGAAACAGCCGTTCGCGAAGCGATCTGGTATTCGATCGACAGAGAAACCATCAGCAAGCAAATCTTTAACGGTATGGAAAAAACGGCCCAAACCTTATTCTCTTCTAACATCCCTTATGCCAATGTCGAGTTAAAGAAACGGGAATATGACTTGGATAAGGCTAAATCACTGTTGGAACAATCGGGATGGATACAGGAAAATAACGGTAAAGTCCGAACGAAAGCCGGAGCTCCGTTAACGATGAAGCTTTATTATGATGTGAATTCCTCATCGCAAAAATCGCAAGCTGAATTCATTCAAAATACGTTGAAAAAAATAGGGGTTCAAATGGATCTTGCAGGCGAAGAGTCTTCTTCTATCGCAAACAGGAGATCAACAGGCGACTATGATTTGCTGTTCAATCAAACATGGGGACTAGCCTATGACCCGGTAAGCACGATCGCCGCTTTTACTTCCAAATCCTCTTACTACCATACGACAAGCGGCATAGTACAAGCAGACGAGCTTTACAAGAAAATCGATGAAGTGATGGTGTCCACGGATGAGAACAAACGGAAGTCGTTATATGCGGATATTTTAGCCATTGTCCAAAATGAAGCCGTCTTTATACCGATTTCTAGCGGCAACATCACAGTCGTGGCTCCCACAAGCTTGCAAGGCGTCTCCTTTAAGCAAACGCAATATGAACTACCCTTCGAACGCATGGTTTTTAAATAGAAGTGAGAAAAAGGAGATCGCCATGGGAATATATTGCATCAAACGCTTGCTATTATCGATTCCTTTGCTTTTAGTTAGCTCATTTCTGACGTTTGGTTTAAACCATCTCTCGCCGTTAGATCCGGCTGAAGTGGTATTACAAGCGCAAGGGGTACCGACCATTACGGATGAGTTAATCAATGAGACGAAAGCGACTCTTGGAATGGACCGGCCGTTCTGGACCCGTTATTGGGATTGGCTCCTTTCCTGCTTGCAGCTTCATTTTGGAAACTCGTACGTTACAGGAAAGCCGGTATGGACCTTGCTTGGTCCGGCTTTTCTCAATACATTAAAGCTGACCATAATTTCCGTTATCGCCATTGTTGTGCTGTCCGTTACGCTCGGTGTCATCTGCGCGCTGCGAGAAGGAAATATACTGGACAAGTCGGTTCGAGGCGTTACTTTTGTTCTGACCTCCATGCCTTCGTATTTGCTTGCTGCGCTAATGATCTGGTGTTTCTCCGTCAAGCTCGGCTGGCTGCCTACAAGCGGAATGGATTCATATCCAAGCTATGTATTACCGGTTGCCGTCATGACGATCGGTTATGCGGGCATTTACTTTCGTGTCATCCGGAGCTCGATGTTAAGCAATTTAAATGAAGACTATGTGCTGTACGGTAGAGCCTGCGGCTTGCCGGAGAGCAAAATTACGATGCACATCGTAAGGAATTCCTTGCAGGTGGCCGTCTCAGTGTTTTGTATGGCGATTCCGACCATCCTGGGAAGCACGGTCGTTGTGGAAAATCTGTTTGCCTGGCCCGGGCTAGGGACATTAACCGTAAAATCCATCCTAAGCAGGGACTTTCCTATCATACAGGCCTATGTCCTGGTACTGGCTGCAGCCTTTGTGCTGTTTAACACCGTGTCCGATTTGATCCAAACGATGATGAATCCCAAGCTAAGGAAGGAACTATAGATGACATTATTTAAAACAATATGGAAAGACAAGCTGGCTGTCCTAGCTTTATCCGTTATCGTCGTAACCGTTATCGCCGGATTAGGGGCTCCTTACTTGGCGCCGCATGACCCGGAAGAAATCCATATGGAGCTTCGATTTGCAACTTCGTCATGGGAATATCTATTAGGCAACGACCATTTGGGGCGGTGCATCTTATCCCGATTAATCTATGGAATTCGACCCAGCATGCTCTGGGTGTTCGTTGCGCTGACCGTATCGGTATGCTTCGGTGCCATTCTTGGCTTCATTGCAGGTTACTTCAGGGGGAAAACGGATGCCGTTGTGATGAGAATTTGCGACGTTATGCTTTCTTTTCCGGGATATGTGATGTTATTGGCGGTGATCGGCGTGTTAGGTCCAGGGCTGGAAAATATTTTGATCGCATTTGTCTTAATGAAATGGGCCTGGTTTGCCCGTATCATCCGAACGTCCGTTATGCAATATGCCGAATCCGACTATGTAAGGTTCTCCAAGGTGCTTGGCGTCCATCACTTGAGCATTATGGTGAAGCATATTGTACCGGTTTCGCTTCCTGACATTGCGGTAATTTCTAGCAGCTCCTTCGGTTCAATGATTTTGCAAATATCAGGGTTTTCCTTCCTTGGACTAGGCATTGAAGCACCTCATGCGGAGTGGGGTATGATGCTGAATGAAGCGAGAGCGGTCATGTTTTCCAGGCCGGAACTCATGGTTGCGCCGGGTTTAGCCATCGTGATTGTCGTGTCGGCCGTTAACTTTTTATCCGACGCGCTTCAAACTGCTCTAGACCCTAAATTAATGGGTTCCAAATCCAAAATGCAAGAGCTGGCCGTCCCCTCCGCTGCCAAATCGCAAGGAAAAGAGGTGGCTTCATCCATCCATGTCTAATCTGGAGGTTTCCAATTTACGAATTTGGGATAGCCACTCAGGTAGGGTGCTGGTACCGAGCAGCTCGTTTCGAGTGAGACAGGGAAGCTGCCTGGCTATTGTCGGGGAGAGCGGGAGCGGCAAGTCTGTGACCTGCAGGGCTATCATGAGACTGAATAAAGCCGCAATTCGCCAATCCGGGAGAATGATGTTCAATGGGATGGATTTGGCTGAGCTTCCCGAGAGAGAAATAAGGAAATTGCGCGGAAAGCATCTGTGCATGATTTTGCAGCATGGCATGTGTGCTTTTGATCCCTCCTGCGTCATCGGCGTTCAAATCAAGGAGACGCTTGGCAGGCATTTCGGCTGGAATCGCCATAACATCGAAACCAACATGAAAAACGCCATGGAAAGTGTACGGCTAAAAGACCCGATCTCTATAATGAATCAATATCCTCATCAATTATCAGGCGGGATGCTGCAGCGAATTATGATTGCGTTGGCCATTGTCTTGGAGCCTGATCTGATTATCGCTGATGAACCGACGACGGCGCTCGATACGGTCTCTCAGTTCGAGGTCGTGGAGCAATTGGACCGATTGCGGGCCCGAATGGGCGGCTCCATGATCTTCGTCTCCCACGATTTAGGCGTTGTCCAAAAAATAGCCGATGAAGTTCTCGTCATGAAAGACGGAGAGATTGTGGAAAGAGGAACGTCTCAAACCATTTTTACGGAATCCCGGCATGAATATACCCGCTACTTGGTATCGGCGAAAGAGGCGCTGAATCAGCATTTTAAGAAGATCATGGGAGGCGTTGGCGTTGTTGATCGTGGATCGCGTGGAGAAATCTTATAGAAGAAATGGAATGTTCTCCCGAGAAAAGCATAAAGTGCTGCAAGGTATCAGCTTCGAATGCAAGCAGGGGGAATGCCTCGGCATTATCGGAGAAAGCGGAAGCGGCAAATCAACGTTGGGGCGTCTACTAGTAGGGATCGAGATGCCGGATCGGGGAACGATATTGTTCGAGGGGAAAAGGGTGGAGGAACGGAAATCCAGATTGGGAAATATCAGCGCCGTATTTCAGGACTATACGTCCTCCATCAATCCGTTTTATACCGTGAAACAGGCGCTCCAGGAGCCGATGAAACTGCAGGGAAATACTCCTCGGGGTATCGAAAAAAAGATGGAACTGCTATTGCACCAAGTCGGATTGAACCCCACCTATCTTAAGAAATACCCTCATGAGTTATCGGGGGGAGAAGCCCAGAGAGTATGTATTGCGAGGGCTGTGTCTACAGAGCCGAAATGCATTCTGCTGGATGAAGCTGTCAGCTCGTTGGATGGATCGGTTCAACTGCAGGTGCTTGAACTGCTTAAAAGCTTAAGGAGCATTTATGAGGTGAGCTATATCTTCATCACTCACGATATTCAGGCTGCCGCTTATATTTGCGATAGGGTGATGATAATTCGAAATGGACAAATCGAAGAAATAGTATCCATTGACCGATTGAAAGACGTACAGTCCGCGTATGCAAGGAAATTGCTGCAGATGGTCATTACGTAAAGAAAGGATGAAGAGTGTTAAAGGAGCCCTGTCTTGGCCTTTCCTGCGGCTATATTTATTGACGCTATTGTATTTCAGCGCCAATGCTATTCTCAATGTGATTATTCCCTTGAAGGGAGAATCCCTGGGCGCAAGCAACACGACGATCGGGATCATTATGGGAGCGTATTTGTTTACAACGATGCTGTTTCGCCCGTGGGCAGGCCGTGTGATTTACAAGCATGGGCCGATCCGAGTACTGCGTATAATACTTGTCATAAATGGGCTGGCTCTAATCCTGTACACGATTACAGGGTTGGGGGGCTATTTCGTCGCCCGCATGCTGCAAGGCATTTGCACCGCTTTTTTCTCGATGGCATTGCAGCTCGGCATTATTGATGCGCTGCCGGATAAGGATCGTTCCCAGGGGATTTCGATGTATTCCTTGTGCGCGTCCATGCCGGGAGTTATCGGTCCTTTACTTGCTCTGGGAATGTGGCGAACAAAGGATATGACCTTGTTTACGGTGGCGATGATAGCCATTGCCATTCTTACCGGGGTGACGGGGTTTAGCGCCAGAATGGACAAAAAGGAGGAGGGAATGGATAAGGGGAAGGCAGAGCAGGGAGTAACGATGCTTCATTCCTTCGGCCAGTTGGTGAAGAGCCCTCCTATGCTTAAATGCAGCGTCCTGATGCTGACAGCTTCCATTGTCTTTGGGGCGGTGACAATCTTTATCCCGCTGTACGCTGTACAAATAGAAGGTGGCAATGCGGCCATTTATCTCATGCTTCAGGCTGGAACCTTGGTTGCGGCTCGCTTCCTCTTAAGAAAGAAAATCCCTTCGGACGGCAAATGGCATACGACTTTTGTTATGGGTGTTATGCTTATTCTGACAGTGGCGGTGCTAAGCGTAAGCTATTCTTTCAATGGCGGTGCTGCTTTTCTTTATGCAGGCGCTGTATTGATGGGGGTTGCTCAAGCGCTGCTCTACCCGACGCTAACTACGTATTTGACCTTTGTATTACCGCCATCGAACCGCAATGTGTTGATCGGCTTATTTCTTGCCACAGCGGATCTGGGCGTTTCGCTAGGCGGTATTTTGATGGGTCCGATTGCAGATAAGTTCTCTTATTCCTCTATGTATATGATTTGTGCCCTCCTAGGCATGTCAATGGTCATCTTTGCTTCTGCTTCTAGTAGACGTGGCATTTTTGTTGGCTCAAAATAAACGGACAATGTTTTTGTGGCTGCCGAAAGGCAGTCTTATTTTTTTGAAAGGAAGTCACCGGGCAACGGATCTACATTTGGAAAAATTACCCAATACGACAAGCTTAATGCTTGCATTAATTCCTTTCATAGCTAAAGAAAAAGCTTGTAAATCAATTTGAAAAAATAGGAGAGGAAAAAAATGATATATATGTTATAAATGAACATACAATATATTTACAAGTTGTAACTTGAATGTTATAATCTGACTAATTCTTAGAAATGCGCATTATTATATGTTTATTGAGAAATGAAGATAGAGAGGTGAACAAAGTAATCGTATCCAAGAAACAGTGTGCTTTTGGGGAGCTTACATTTAGTACAGAAGGGTCTTGAAGGAATGGAAAGCGGTTACATCATGTTTTAAGGATTTATCAGGCTATTCAGCGTATGGTTCGAGAGGGGAAGCTCATCATCAGTGGTTTGTCCGAGAGTTTGGATATTGCAGCACTATTTGAATGGAGGATTCTATGGTGAAAAAAATTATTTCTTTTATTATGTCCTTAGCCATGATCGCATTTCTCTTTACAGGCTGTTCGCCCAAAAGCGGGGATTCGAAGAATGAGTCAACCAATAAGCCCGCCGTCAATGATACCCCGGTTACTTTAACAGTTGGTATGCCTAATGGGTGGATGACCGACGCAGAAATTAAACGTTACATAATGGACCCTGTAAGCAAGAAATACCCGTGGATTACGGTCCAAATGATGCCGTATGTACAAGGGAAAACCTTGCCTGAGCTCGTAGCTGCCGGTCAAACACCAGACATTGTCATCGACAGCAACGTTGGTGGTTTTGCCACCTGGAGGGAGCTGGATTTGGTCATCTCTTTATCTGATTTGATCAAAAAGAATAATTTGGATCTTGGGCGGTTTGAACCCGAAGCACTCGATGCGATCAGGGCGGGAACGCAAAGGGAAGATCTTATTGCCATCCCCTATTGGAGGCATTTTTCCGCACTATATTACAATAAAGAAATATTCGATAAATTCGGTGTGCCCTATCCGAAAGACGGTATGACTTGGGACGATGTATATGGGCTATCCCAAAAATTAACAAAACTCGACAACGGGATTCAATATCGCGGATTGGAGCCGAATGTGACTGAACGAATGGCATCCCAGTTAAGTCTGCCATTTGTTGACCCCAAGACGAACAAGTCACTCCTGAATACGGATCAATGGCAGAAGGTATTAAGTAATGCAGCCAGAATTCGCCAGATCCCGGGGAACGAGCAGATCACTTATAACTCAGCTGCCAACGATCTCTTGTTAAAGGGAACCTTGGCTATGATCGCTTCGGTCAACATTATATATGAGGGGAATTTGTACACGAATCCTCAAATATGGGATATAGTCAGTTACCCGACGTGGCCGGAGGCACCAGGCATTGGAATGAGGGTCGACGAACATGCGATGGGAATTACAACAACTAGCAAGAATAAGGATGCTGCTTTTCAAGTGATTGCAACCATCACATCCGATGAGGTTCAGACGGATATGTCGAAGCAAGCTCGGGTCAGCATTCTCAAAGATGCTAAGATAAGAGATGCTTTCGGCTCCAATATTGAATTCCTGAAGAATAAAAACGTTCAAGCTATCTACAAAACAAAACCGGCGAAATCGTTCACTCCAACCAAGTATGATTCAATAGCAAGCGCAGCTATCAACGAGGCGCTGAAAGATATCATCGAGAAAGGTAAAGACGTTAATACCGCATTAAGAGAAGCGGACGAGAAAGCAAATCAGAAAATACGTGAGAAAGAAGCAGGCGCCAAGTAAACCGAAACTTCCCCCGTCATGAGACAGGGATAAGATACTATACAAGTCTGTATAACCAGTCGTCGGGAATCAACCGGCGATTGGTTACTTAGTGTCGTTTGAATGCAAACAGAGCATATTTTATATTCGGGAGGAATTAAAATGACTAATCCAATTATTACTTCAATTTTCACGGCTGACCCCTCCGCCCACGTATGGGAAGACGGAAGGATATATATTTATGCTTCTCATGATATGGATCCAGCAAAAGGGTGCGATCTAATGGATCGATATCATGTGTTTTCCTCAGATGATTTGGTGAATTGGGTAGATGAGGGTGAGATCCTCAGTTCCAAAGATGTGGCTTGGGGCAGGCCAGAAGGCGGATTCATGTGGGCACCTGATTGCGCGTATAAAAACGGCACCTACTATTTTTATTATCCACACCCGAGCGAATCAGATTGGAATCAGTCATGGAAAATTGGGGTTGCCACAAGCCAAAAGCCTGCAAGTGGTTTTACCGATCAGGGCTATATCCCGGGGCTTGGCGGATTTGCGATGATCGATCCGTGTGTGTTTGTCGATGAGGATGAATGTGCGTACATGTACTACGGTGGTGGGGGACATTGCCAAGGTGGCGAGCTTGCAGAGGATATGATGTCATTGAAGGGTGACATGCGAACTATGGAGGGCTTAGAGGACTTTCACGAAGCTGCATGGGTTTTTAAAAGAAACGGCCTTTACTACATGACTTATGCAGATAACTTTAAAGATAACAACCGTATGCGTTACGCAATCAGCAAAGATCCATTAGGTCCATGGACATACAAGGGGATTTTTCTTGAGCCGACCGGCTGCTCAACGACGCATGGCTCAGTGGCGGAATATAAGGGGCAATGGTATCTGTTTTATCACAATCAGGAAATTTCGGGAAGAGGCAATTTAAGAAGCATCTGTATGGATAACTTGCATTTTAACCAAGATGGAACTATTCAAACCGTGATTCAGACTAAAGAAGGAGTCAAAGCGGTAGGGGAAGGTACGGTTCCCTATAAAAGCAAGAAAACATACGCTGCCAGCGAGAGTATGGTAAGAGGTGGCGCAGTCATTGAAAAAACAGAGACTGGCGAAACCGTAGTCAATAATTTCCATATCGCAGGTTCTTATTGCTTGTTCGATCGTGTGGAAGGAGCAAATGGCGGCAGGGGAACAATAGCTATCCATTATGCAACGGAAGAAAGTTTAGCGAAATTAGAATTAATAGTAAATGACACCAACTACTCTTTACTCAATACTCCTTCGACCGGTAGTATGATGAACTTTACTGGATGCGCTACTATCACTGTGAATTTGAAGCCAGGTAACGAAAACGTCATCACCCTCTTAGGAGGCTATGGTGAATTAAGACTTAGCTTCATTACAGTCTGCCTGTTACATGACTAGTCTTCCAACGTAAGAAGGCCCATACACAAAGGAGTGCCTGTCTTCAGGCCTAGGTTGGCCAAACAAAGTTGACTCTTCTAAACATCTACGGAAAGTCATAGGATGAAGCTTGCTATAGGCATAAGCTTCGTCCTATTTTTGGTATTTGGAAGAGGTTACGGTTCCAAACAAATGAGCTGGAGCAGGACTTACTGTCGAATTTCGTATAACCAGCTTGTTAGGAAAAAGGATGTTACGACGATCCTGTGTAGGATCTTGAATAAGGGAAAGAACAAGCCTTGCAGCTTCTCTCCCCATGTTCTTCTCATTCTGATCTATATAGGTTAGCTGAACTTCTGAGAGAATAGAATGCACATAGTCATCGAAACAAACAATAGACAGAGCCCTTGGAACATCGATATGTAAAGAACGGGCCGCTTTCATGGCGATTAGACCTATAGCCGAATTCGTTGTAACCAATGCTGTAACATCTGGATTCTCCATTAAATAGTTCTGGATTTGTTCGACGACCGGCATTTTGGTAAGACTTAATCTAAGCCGATAGTCAATGAAAAGCCCTGAATCACTTAAAGCCTGCTCATAACCATGTAAACGATCCTCGATACTTGTGGTTCCCGTAATGGCTGTGCTTATAAAGCTAATCTTCGTATGGCCAAGATTCGTTAAATGTTTTGTAGCTTCATAAGCACCCGCAAAGTTATCGGAACTTATACAGTTCGTATCCAGTCCGCGCAAATACCGGTCAATAATGACAAGAGGAAAATGGTCTAAGGTTAACTTCAAGATTTCATCATTGAAAGTCTCACCGTCCACCGGGTAAATAATGATCCCTTTGACACCGATCTGGGTGAGCTCTTTCAATATTTTATTTTCTAATTCCTGCGAATAGTGGGTAAGTCGGAACACCAGGTTATAACCATGTTCGGCCAACTCCTGTTCTATTCCTGTTATCAAGTTGGCTGTAAATAAGTTATTAAGGCGAGGCATAAGGAATGCAACAAAGCGTCCATTTTCTTCTTTATGCTCATATGACAAGGGTGGCTCCAATATGTCATCGGAGATGTAGGAACCTCTTCCTTGAATTCTATGGATTAGGCCTTGTTTAACGATATCGGCCAAAGCATTTTTTATGGTAATTCGGCTGACGTTAAACTGCTCTGCAAGTTCATTTTCCGATGGTAATTTATCCCCAGGTTTCCATATGCCTTCGCTCATTTGATTCATGATGTCATTTTTTATTTGTATATACATAGGGACTCTCTTTGGGGATTTAGGCATAACATCATTGCTCCTTGTATGTTTTTTATAACAAATATACAACTAATATTCATTTGTGTAAAGCTATTGAACTAAAGCTATCGATTGGATGGATACATTACTTGATTTTCTTGAGGGATTACATGAGGTTCAGAAGTGAAGAATATGCTCCTAGTGATTCAAAATATTAAAAAAATTAGTTTTATTTTTATAAAAAAATAGCATATAGATATTAAAAATATATAATTACATAATTGAATATACAATATATTTACATGTCTTTTTTTGAGTGTTATAATCAGTTCTGGTCGACCAACGATTTGCAGGGGATGCCTTTAATTTTTACGCAGCTGGTGATGCTAAGCACTGTGTTGAACCAATTGAGAAGGAGCGGGTTACTTTTGACTTCATTACTAAAATAAGGAAACCTGTGCTGAGCAAGGGCCAACGAACGAAGTGAGGAACTGGTGGGGGAATCCCGCCATGAGCTCGCTTCTCAGAAGGATTCATCCATGCAGTATACTTTTAAAGGAAGAAGTGATTTTTAATGAAAACCGTACGTTATGGAATTATTGGAGTAGGGAACATGGGCCGGGCACATGCAATCAGCCTGCTGGGTGAGATCAAGAATGCAGAGCTGGCGGCAGTGTGCGATACCAGTAAGGAGCGTCTGGAATGGGCGGAAGAGAATCTGCCGGCTGATGTGAGACGGTACAGCAGTCCGGAGGAACTGATTAAAGCAAAGACAGTGGATGCCGTACTTATTGCGACACCCCATTATGATCACCCGACGCTGGCCATAGATGCGCTAAACGCTGGATATCATGTCTTGATCGAGAAGCCGGCAGGCGTGTACACCAAGGCTGTGCAGGAAATGAACGACACCGCTGCAGCCCATCCCGAGCTCAAGTTCGGAATTATGTACAACCAGCGCACGAACCCGCTTTACCAAAAGCTCAGAGAACTTATTCAGTCAGGAGAGCTAGGTGAAATCCGTCGCACCAACTGGATTATCACAAACTGGTACAGAACGCAGCACTATTACAATTCCGGTGGCTGGCGGGCGACCTGGGGCGGCGAAGGCGGTGGTGTGCTGCTAAACCAAGATCCACACCAGCTCGATCTGTGGCAGTGGATAACCGGGATGATGCCAAAGCGTGTGCGTGCCTTCTGTCATTTCGGCAAGTATCGGGATATCGAGGTCGAAGATGATGTAACCGCTTTTGTCGAGTATGAGAACAGCGCTACCGGCTTGTTCATAACCACTACCGGTGAAGCACCGGGAACGAACCGTTTCGAGATTAATGGGGATAACGGGAAAATCGTAGTAGAGAACGGTACCCTGACCTTCTGGCGGTTGCGCACACCTGAGCCAAAATTTAACGCTGAATTTGCAGGTGGCTTCGGTACTCCTGAATGTTGGAAATGCGAGATTCCAGTGAAGCCGGGTGGCGGCGATCAGCACAAGGGCATTTTGCAGAATTTTACCAACGCGATCCTGCATAACGAGCCTCTCCTCGCACCGGGAGAAGAGGGAATCCTTGGCCTGACGCTTTCCAATGCGATGTACCTTTCTTCATGGACCGACAACTGGGTAGAACTGCCGATTGATGCCGATCTGTTCCATGAGAAGCTGATGGAAAAGATTAAAAATTCCACCTTTCAGAAGATAGCGGCTCCGGACAAAGCTTTTGAAGTTAGCGGATCGCATTAATCAAATGTCATTTTAGGAGATGATTTCAGATATGCAACCTTCCCAAATTGCTGTTCAAATGTATACACTCAGAGAATTTGCCAAGACACCGGAAGCACTAAGAACGACCTTTCAGAAGGTAGCGGACATTGGTTACACTGCTGTTCAAGTATCCGGCATTGGGCCGATGAATCCGGCGCAGGTCAAGGAATATGCCGATGAAAGCGGATTGAAGATCTGTGCAACCCATATTTCGTGGGACCGGCTTGAGAATGATCTGGATGCGCTGGCACGGGAGCATCAGCGGTGGGACTGTAAATATGTAGGGATTGGTGGGCTTCCAGATCATTACCGCACCAGCCAGGAAGGTTATCGCACCTTTGCTAAGCAGGCTTCAGACATTGCGCTTCGTCTTAAGGAACAGTACGGATTACAATTCATCTATCATAATCATGCTTTTGAATTTGAAAGTAGGGATGGCATCACCGGAATGGACATCCTTCTGAACGAATCGAATCCGAAGCATTTTGGATTTGAACTGGACTTGTATTGGCTGCAAGCAGGTGGAGCCGATCCAATCGAATGGATTCGTAAGGTGGAGGGCCAAATGCAGGTAGTTCACCTTAAGGATATGGCTATCGTGAACGGCAAACAGGCCACTGCCGAGCTAGGCGAAGGGAACATGAATTACAAGGGAATTATGGATGCATGCCGTGAGACAGGCGTGGAGTGGTATGTGGTGGAACAGGATACATGCCGCCGGGATCCATTTGAGAGCGTTGCCATCAGCCTTGATTATTTGCAGCGCTACCTCTTGGAAGGTAACAAATAAGCCGTAGGAACAAGTTGTTGTATTTACGTTTGTCAGGAACTGGGGAAACAGCCGAAACGGCTGGCTCCCCTCGTATAAACACTGCTGCTGCGAGCGCCCATGACATCTAAGATAGCTTATTAGGTTAACCGAAAGACTATTTAGAGGAGGAAAGCGCATGGCGAGAAAAGGAATTAGTGCAGTAGCTCTAGTCGTTACTGTGGTTTTGACGATGCTGTTGTCTTCAATCGCGTTGGCTGACAATGTGAACCCCGACTGGCAGCTGTTCGAATCCAGCTACCAATCGGATGAGCTGGTCGTGGCAGGTGCGACGGTACAGGAATTTGGAGCTGTTGCAGATGGAGTAACGGATAATACGGCAGCCTTTCAAAACGCCTTGAACTTCATGGCCCAGGCAGGGGGCGGAGCGGTTTATGTGCCGAAGGGTAAGTATGCGCTTCGCGGGAATCTCACGGTACCCAAAGGGACTACCTTAATTGGAGAAATCAAACCAGCTGTAAAAGGCCAGCCCGTTGAAGGAACAGTTCTCATGGCTTACGCAGGGAGAGGCAATGCAGACGCCAAGGCTTTTATTACTCTGCAGCCGGTCACGGCCGTCCGGAATCTGGCGATCTGGTATCCCGAGCAGACTCCGGATAACATCAATGCGTATCCGCCTTCAATAATGATGGGGGATCCTTCGATCTGGGGGGACAACTACAGTACGGTTGAGAACGTTCAATTTGTAAATTCTTACATCGGCTTTAAGAAAGCGCTTACTATGGGCGGGTGCCCTGTCATACGTAATATAACAGGTTCACCGCTCAAAGCGGGAATTATTATCGACGCACTGGCCGATGTGGGGCGCGTTGAGCATGTCGATTTTTCCCCGGAATATTGGGAAGCCTCCGGACTGCCCGGCTCGCCGAGTGCGGCAGGGGCACACCGTACGTTTATGTATGAGAAAGGCATCGCGATCGAGATGCATCGGAACGATTGGTCCTACGGCCGATTCTTGTCGGCGGAAGGCTATAATGTAGGATTCCACACGCTGAACTCGTTCAATGTAGAAGCCTATAACTCAGAATCGAATATGCGGCTTAAGGATCAGTTTCCGAACGGCGAGAACTACGGACTGAGCTTCAAAAACTGCTATATCGGCGTAGCGATAGAGAATACGTCCAATGCGGGCGTGATATTTACCAACGTCAAAATTACCGATAGCGAGAATGGCATCGTCCTCCGCAACACCTTTGATAGCAAGGTCAACCTCATGAACTGGAAGATCGATGTCTCCGGTTATGCGGTTCTGCATGAAGGAAGCGGAATTCTAATGGCACACGACCTCGACGTGGAACGTGGCAAGGTTGAGATTTCCAGCGGATACGCCAGTATCCTGGATTCTGATTTCAATAATGCTGCCCCGCAGGCAACGTATGGGGTACAAAGCGCAGGAAGTCTGCTAGGCAACCGCTTCAAAGCAGCAGCCAATATTACGAACAACAGCACCAAGGGTGTAACGATCGACCATACTCCGGTGGCTATGGAGAAGGTTCCAACGTTTCCGGAAGTCGGTATTTTGGAGAAAAAACCGGCGAAGGCCGTGTTGTATAACGTTAAGGCAGCTCCTTATCTGGCTAAAGCCGACAATGTTACGGATGACAGCGCGGCGATCCAGGCGGCTTTGAATGATGCCGGGCAGAACGGCGGGGGTATTGTATTCTTACCGTCAGGGAAATACGCGGTGAAAGCGAATTTGACTGTACCGGAAGGTGTGGAGCTGAGAGGGGCGCTCGATACGCCACAAGCTCCAATGAATCTCGGATCTACGATTGAAGTGTATCCGGGTAAGAATCAGGAGAACGACACACCGTTCATCCAGGTATCCCCAAATGCTATTGTTAGAGGCTTATCCCTCGACTATCCGGAGCAGGATTATAAGACAGTGATTCCTTATCCGTATACCATCCGGGGTATGGGCAATAATGTAAGCCTTATCAATATCGGCGTGAGAAATTCTTATAATTTCATCGATCTGTTCACGAACAAAAACGACCATGCCTATGTCGAATACATGGGCGGCCAAGTCTGGCGCACGGGGATTCGGGTAGGCGGGGGCACCGAGCATGCCCTGATCATGAATACGCAGTTAAATTACGGCAATCTGGTGGACGGCTCCGAAAGCAAATGGGGCTCTTGGAGCAATAGCCCTCCCAAAGGCTCGACGTCTGCCGAAAAGGATGCCTTTGAGGCAGACAGGAGCAGCATTGAAGGTTACATGAAGAACAACTTCGAAGCGTTCGTGCTAGGGGATGCCAAGCATATTTTGTTTTACAACAACTTTACCTTCCCGGCCGGGGTAGGCCTGACGCTGAAATCCGAGAACGGAACGGCACCCTCGGGCTTGTCGCTTGGCTATGCTTCGGATAACAGCAGGATTGCTTTTCTGGTTGAGGACATCGCTCCTGAAGGATTTAACTTCATCAATACGCAGCTTGTTGGGATAACCAGTCACAATCTGATTCCTATCGGAGTGAAAACTAGCCCTAGCTTTACGAAGAAAATCACTTTGTTCGGCACTGCTTTGTGGGGGAGTCTGGACAGATTTACCGAGCTGGACGGCAATGGTACCGTCGAGATCCAAGGAGCCAATTTTGCTTCCTCGATCAATCGCGACTTCGTTGTGAATCAGGGGAAACTGAAGGTGATTAATTCCAAAATCAATACTTACAAAACCAAATTGATTGACATGGCACCAGGCACCCAAGTAAGCTTTATCGCTACGAATTACTTGCATGATAGTAAGGCACAGCCCATAACGCAAACTGATTTTCATCAGTGGCTCGCGAATTCCGACCAGACCGGGGTCAAGTATCAAACCCCCGCTCAATCAGCGGTAACCCAGGTTGTCGTCAACGAATCCATATGGGTGAAGGTAGCGGGAAGTACGGTCAAGTTTACAGGGCAAGCGCCATTTATAAAAGGAAATATTGTCTATGTTCCCATCCGAGCGGTCCTGGAGAAACTTGGCTATCCGGTAATCTGGGAAGCAGCGACCAACACGCTGGTTGTGGATACGTATGACAAGAAACTTCGCATGCAGGTCAATAGTATCACCGCTATAGTCGATGACCAAGTGATTACGTTAGATGCGCCAATCCAAAAACCGAACGAGGATGTGGTTGTCCCTAGCTCCTTTATCGGTGCCGCCCTGGGCTCAGACGTAACCTTTGACCTTGCCAAGCGCGAGTTAAATATCTCCCTGCCGCATATGGAGGATACCCCCCGGGATTCGCAGAAGGAAGCTTCGCAGCTGAGGGTGTTTGTAGCCACGGCTTCGGCCTCCCAGACCGGTAACGAAGTTGACCATCTGATCGATGGTAAGAACGACACCAGATGGGCTGCGGAAGGCAATCAATATGCCATTCTAGATTTAGGTGCCAAACGAATCATCACCTCTGTGAAAATTTCGTTCAACGCAGGAGAAAGCCGGATATATCCATTTACGATCGAAGTGTCGGAAGACGGGCAAAACTGGACACAGGCGATCTCCGCACAAAACAGCGGAACGACGCAAACCTACGAGGAATACCTTGTATCAGGCTTTGCCTATGGCCGCTACCTGAAATACAACGGAAACGGAAGCAACGTAAACAAATGGAATAATATTTGGGGCATCAAGGTTTACGGAATTGACAATGTGTTGAAGGGTACCCCAACCAATCCCCCGGTCACGACTGCCACTGTGGCTCCGTCTCCTAACGTGGCGGGATGGAACAAAAACGATGTGACGGTCACTCTGTCGGCTTTAGATGGAACCGGAAGAACGAGTGTACAATCGGTTACCTACCGTGTTGAAGGAACTCTGGCGAGAGATCCCGTTACGGTGCAAGGGAGAACTGCATCCATACTTATTGCTGAAGAAGGGATCACATCGCTAAAGTACTACGCTGTCGATACAGCCGGCAACAAAGAAAATGAAAAAATGTTAACCTTTAAGCTAGACAAAACACCGCCAATCGTTAATTTTCAGGGTGGCGGGACCTATACCGTAAGCCAGGCAGTATACATCAGTTGCAGCGCAGAAGACCGCTTATCCGGATTGACTATGAATCCATGCGGTAACGCGCTCATTAGCGCCCCCGCGTACACTTTAGGGCTGGGAACCCAAATATTGACTGTCACTGTGTCGGATCAAGCCTCAAACACCGCTTCCTACAATATTAGCTACACAGTAGAAGTGACTTACGATAGTTTATGTGAATTGACAACAGGGTTCTTGACACAGAATGGGAAAGAACAGTTGGCCAATTCGCTTTGTTCAAAGCTTCAAGGGGCTAAGGATGCAGCCAACAAGGGGAATCAAAATGCCGCAAGCGGCAAGATCGAAGCCTATATACATGAAGTCGGTGCGCAGAAGAATAAAGCATTTACTAACGAACAAGCCGACCTGTTGGTCAAATTCTCCAATTCGATCAAATAACGGAGTAGAAGCAGATATCAGTAGAGACAGGGCAGGATGATATGCCTCACATAGGCTTTTCAACAGACACAGCGTTGCTGAAGCAATGCTGTGTCTGTATCCATTTGATGACCCTTTTCTGGGGGCAGTATGGCTTCTATTACGTCCCAATGCTCGGCGATCTTTATCGAATCATAATCACGTTCGATTCCAGCGGTTACAAGAGAGCATTCTTTTGAAGATATGCTATACTAGCAAAGTAAAGGGGGTGCCTACTGATGGATAATTTCTTGAGATTGTCCGTGACTTCTACTACTCATGCAAAGCCAATTATTAGGAAGCGTTACTTTGTATGGGGCGAAATATTTTATAACGCTGAATAAGCTTTTTTAATATTTTGGCTTTGCACCTTATTTTGTGTGATTAAAAATAAGGGGTGGAGTAAATTGAAATATACGAATGCCAAAAAACTATTACCTGAAAAGCTAATCATAGAGATCCAACAGTATATTCAAGGAGAAACTATTTACATTCCTAAGCAGGAGAAGGAATATAGCCGTTGGGGAACCTTAAGTGGCGGAAGACAGTGGCTTGATCACCGAAATGCCGCTATTAGACTTGCATTTAAGAATAATAGTAGTATGGAGCAGCTTGCTGAAGAATATTTTCTCTCCATTGATACCATTAAGAGAATTGTTTATTCACATAGAAAAAGACTGATGAAATTTCTTCATCAGTCTTTTTCTATGTCAAAAATGATTCTAAGTTATTGTTTTCATATAGATAGCTTATTGCAAACTTTAGAATATGAATTACCTTTGAAATCGATCCAAATGGGGAATACTTGAGCCATCATCATTCGATTTCAGCAGGAACAACTAATGAATGGTGGATATCAAGAAAGTGAGGCAACAATAACAATGAGTGAACAAAATAGCAGAAGCAGACATCTGATTGATCTGGAAATTATTAGTGCCATTGATTTATTTCCAACAAGTGATCTTACCGAAACTACGCTAATGGAATCACGTGAAAATCAATCAAAGATGTTACCGCAAATCGATGTAACACAGATGTTCCCTGTCACATTCGAAGAAAGGGCGGTGCCAAGTTATTTTGGCGGTCCTGATATTCGCATAGAAATTATTAAGCCCAGCCAGCCAAAATATAAAAAGATGCCGTTATATTATTCGATTCACGGTGGCGGAATGGTTTTGGGTAGTCCAATCGTTGATCGACCAGGCAATGCGTCACTGGCTGTACAGCATGGTTTTTGCTGCGTATCTGTGTATTATCGTCTAGCGCCGGAACATGTTCAGCCAAGTCAATTGCAGGATTGTTATTCAGGCTTAAAATGGTGTATTGAACATGCCGTGGAATTGTCAATAGATACTCAGAAAGTCGCTATTGCAGGCAGCAGCGCTGGCGGTGGTTTAGCAGCAGGTCTAGCCCTATTCATTCGTGATCAAAAGGAATTCGATATCCATCATCTGAGGCTGCGCAGCCCAATGCTCGATGACCGCACGGGTATTACGCCAGAGCATCCGCATGCCGGTGAATTCGTTTGGACAAAACGAAGTAATTATTTCGGCTGGAAATCGGTTCTAGGACATGAAACAGGTCAGGAGGAGGTAAGTGAGTATTACGTTCCTGCCCGTGCAAAATCACTGTACCACCCACTTATATCAGTATTGGCAGCATTGATTTGTTCATCGATGAAGCCCTATTATTTGCAAAACAATTGGCCTTTGATGGCGTCTTAGTCGAATTGCATGTATATCCTGGATATCATCATTTGGCTCCCATGTTCCCAGATGCGCATTTTTCCCAAGAAGGTGCTAAATCATGCGAATACGCCTTACTGAAAGCTCTGAAGTTGCTTTGAATTTTTCAATAATACAAGAAAAGTAGCGGTAATCTAGGACTTATTTTCAAGTCCTAGTGCGCTTTGTTTTTTACAATCAGCAATGAGTAAGCGGCACTCGTCTCGATCCCCAGACTGGGCCGTTTGCTTGACGAAACGGAATTGACTCTGCCGCCAACGCATCCGGCCATCATTCTAGATATCGTCTTGCAGTTAGGGAAGAGGGGGGACGACGCTCCACCGTCTCCGTGATTAATTCTCGTACCGGGACACGGTCCATGTGGAATATCCCTTCTTCACTTTCCAGCTTGGCGAGAAGAATCATTTCCGTCACGATTTTTTTCAACCGTTCACATTCCTTGACGATAACATCCAAGCCTTTATCGGCATGATCCCCCGTAAAGATGCCGTCCTTGATGCCCTCGGCGTAGCCTTGGATGGACATGAGCGGCGTCTTCAACTCGTGCGAAGCGTTTTGAAAAAACTGCTTCTGCGTACGCTGGTATTTCTCCAATTTACCGTCGAGATCATAGACAGCCTTCGCAACGTCTCCAATCTCGCCTCCCGATTCGACCAACTGAACTTCGGAGAAACGGCGCGTCTCCACCTTGTTCAGTTCCTTCCTCAAATCCCCGAGCGGTTTGACGAGCCTTCTTGTGATGAGCATGCTAAGCAGGAAAGCAACGATAATCCCGACGGACAGGATGATCATTAACCGTTCAAACAAAGCGAGCTACATCGCTTTGATTTTGCTTAGCGGAGCGGCCATCACTGCCGTGACACCCTGTGTGTCCGATTCGATTCCTTGGCTCGTCGATACCGTTTCGATAACATATTGATCGTCTTTTCCTCTCCATATTCCTCCTGAGACGAGGTCGCCTTGCTTCGATAATTCCATTAGTTCTGAAGTCACATCGTAGGACAGGGTGGTGTAGACCACTTTGTTCCCGGGTGCGATCAGTACCGCGTTCGTGATCCCTGCAGAAGGGCTTGACATCACGGATGTCTGTACATCACTTTCTTGAGTTGGAATGAGTGGCATGACTGGAGAACAGCAAATCCCACGTTCAACCGGAAGCATGGGCATTCATCAAGTTTTTGCTTTCCGATGAAATCCAAGCAATGCCCAATCTCACGGGTTTGCCGATGAATAAAGGCGTCGCCGATCAGAGATTGAATGAAGCTTTACAGAAAATCAAGAACGGAACCCTGGATACGCCGACGCCAAAAAACATGCTGCCTGATGGGGAAAGGGCGAAAAAACGGATTGAAGAGGTACAGAAGCTGATCTCGGAGGCGGATGTCCGAAGATCCAGCGATATGAAAGTGTTAATGATCGCGATGGAGGAGTTCAAAAGCTTCATGAGCGGGCAGAAATCCGCGGAAGAAGTAAGCAAGCTGATCCAGAACCGGGTGAAGACGTATTTGAATGAGTAACGGAAGAAAGCAGTAGGTAAGATCGAACGTCGAATTATTCCAAATATTTACAATATTTTCATTTAAGTCTGTCTAGCGTAAAGAACTGCTGCACACAAGAAAACAACCTAAAACCATTGAATTGGGCCTTAGGTTGTTTCACGTTCGTTAGTTAATAGGGATCTAAACTGAAACAGTGACTCGAATGTCCTGTGGATAGTTGCCGAAGTTCTTGCCAAAAAGGCTGACACCTCCACAATTCGCAGCGGATTCGGGACTAGAGATTCGAAAGAGGAGTTCCTGTCCTGCATGGATGTTCAATTCATGAATTCGAACATCAGAAAACCGTACTCCATCGACAAATGAACCTTCATTCGTAATGGAGAGGACCTTAAGAAGTCCATACTGCGTATCCACCCACCACTCTGGCGTGTATTGTCCGCGTTTGCTGCCAAAATCCCCAGGGCAGGTCCATGTAGCAACATCCATATTATTGACGGAAAAAGTAATATCCGACGGCCAATTTTCGTTATAATAAGGTGCCTCAGAACAAATCTCCATAGAAATGTTTAGACTTGACGCGGATTCTTTTCCTACCAAATAATTCGGAATCCGATATTCGACAAAACCGCATGCAAACCAGAGGTGCTCAGCCGTCATGCGCTCGGGATCATCGAAATAACGCGGATCGTCCATCATGCCGATGCGCTTGTCGGAGGACGCCAAACCACAGGTTGGGTGAACCTCGTACCGGATATATTGTCCAACCGGAAGTTCTACCGTAAACCCAGTTTGGTTCCGTGGCTTTTCTTCTTCGGCAGTTCGGAGTACTAGCGTCATCTTGTCCACTTTCAATGAACAGACCTTCTGCGTACCTCGTTTTCCTACCGTATTCTCCGTAGAAACAATCCCAGCTTCTTCCAGCTTCTGGATATGCTTTGTCATTATGGCTGAGGACAAGCCTAATGCCTCTGCGAGTTCACCAATGTTATAAGGTTTCTCATTCAATAATTCAATGATCCGAACTCGTGTTTCAGAAGAAAAACACTCCAGCACGTTCATATATCTCGTGGTCACGTCTATTTTCATACTGCACGCTCCTAACTCACTCCATTATATAACCTGTTTGTTAATTAATCAACTTTGCATTGACAAAAAAGCAGAGCAAATCTATTATATTAACCATTATAGAATAAAGATAATTATTTTATTAAATAGAAGAGGGGGAGTGTGGGCATGGCTTAAGTTAGGAGATGAAGAACAGCGAGGGGTAGGTGATAAAGGATTTACGAAACAAATGGAGATTCTTTCATATACCGAGCGAAATTTGTGAAAACGGTTTCCGGGACAAGCATATGGCTGATTGGTTAGATTCAGCATGTGAAACTGCTTCATTTTCAAAAACCGAAGTTCAAGCCTGATGTGGATAAGAACTACATTCATTTTACTGGCACTGTGTCATATAGAGTTTAGGTTGGATACACACATTGAATATGGAGGGATCTAATTGAAAAGGAAGTTAGTACTTACTGCTGCAGTCTTATCGTTGCTCCTGAATATCGGCTGCCAAAGCCAGAATAGGTCTGGCGAAAAAAGCGCGGATATGTCCAATATCAGTACGGAGCCTGTTACTTTGAAGTTAATGGTTGCCCAAGGCTTTTTCGCCCAGGAAGATTTTGAATCCTATTTTGTTGAGCAGGTAAAAAAGAAATACCCGTATATTACCTTGGAAATGGTTAGTGGCAAGCTAGAGGATATGATCACCTCCGGTGAGGTGCCGGATATTTTAATCGCCGGGCTGCCTGGTATTCCTTCTTTACAGGATTTACAAATCATTGAGGATCTAAATCCGTATATCAAAAAGCTTGGAATGGACCTGTCCAAATTTGATCCGGTCACGATTGAAGCCATCAAGAAGTTTGGAGCAAAAGGTGAAATGGTTGCGCTGCCATTTCGCATGAACATCCCTGCTCTCTTTTATAACAAAGACATATTTGATCGGTTTGGAATCACTTATCCTAAAGACGGTATGGCATGGGAAGAGACTATCGATTTGGCGCGCAAGCTGACACGAATGGATGAAGGCGTTCAGTATTTGGGTCTCTATACGGGTGGGGCGGATCGCTTTGCAATGGGGCTTACTTTGCCTTATGTGAATAAGCAGACAAATGAAGCCGTATTAACTACGGATAGCTGGGCAAAGGTACTGAATCTGTATAAAACGCTGCATGACATCCCGGGATTTGTGAAGGATGGTAAAATAGTAAACAATTCGCACACCGTATTTGTGAAAGAAAAATCCGTTGCTATGGCCGGCTATTGGGGCGCTGATGTCATCGGTGAAATCGATAAGCTGCAAAAGAGCGGTCAGGACTTTCATTGGGACATGGTATCACTCCCCACGTTTGAGAAGGGCAGCGGTTATGCATGGCAGGCGGAAACGCATAATATGTTCGTAACCACGACAAGCAAACACAAGGATCAAGCTTTCCAGGTGGTGTCCCTTGTCGCAGGAGAAGAGGTACAGAAGCTGATCAATAAGAGCGGAAGAATAACGGTGCTGAAGAAATCCGAAGAAACGAAGAAAGAGTTTGGTACGGACTTGGAGTTTCTGAAGGGGAAAAACACAAATGCGTTCTTCACCCTCCAGCCGGGGATGCATGAACATACGAAATTTGATCTAAAGGGTAGAAGCTTCATTGTAGAAGCCAGCAACGATATGATATTGAAAGGTATCGATGTCAATACCGCTTTGAGGAATGCTCAGGAAAAATTAAACCAATATATCAGGGAACAAACCGTTAAGTAATTATTCATCGTGATATACAAATGATTATAGATCCATCAATGAAAATCTGCTCGCCGAGTTTCGTATTCGGGCGAGTTTTTTTCATTCATACCCCATCCGTCAAAACCGAATTCGACCGTCGAATTCGGTTCTTTTTCAGCTTGTTTATTCGCGAGAAGCAAACGCTTTCGGCAACTTTCACAGCGAGTTACCGTGTATCATTGTATTTGTTAGATCGCGATCGCAACAACCATCCTAATGCCGGAGGTGTACGGAACTAATGCGCGTTGCTAAAGGATTTGGCTTAAAGTTAACGGCGCTTGTTCTCATGCTTATGCTAATACTGACTTCTTTTGGGGCAAACGATTCGTCTGCTGCATCCACTTCGACCTATTCGAATCCGATCAACACTGCTGGTGCGGACCCGTATGTCATGCTGCATGAGGACGGATATTATTACTTTACCCGCACATTAGGCAATAGATTGGATATTTGGAAATCGAGATCGTTAACCGCAATGGATCTGGGACAACGAAAAACGGTATGGACACAACCTTCCGGCTTAAAAGACATTTGGGCTCCGGAGATCCATTATATCGACGGTAGATGGTACATCTATTATACCGCGAATACGGGCTGCGGAGATAATTGCCGTGGAGTGTACGTCTTGGAGAATGATTCCGCGGATCCGTTGCAGGGACAATGGACCGAGAAAGGAAAGCTGAATACGCAGTATGCCGGTTTGGACGGCACCGTATTTGACCATAACGGCAGGTTATACTTCTTGTATGCAGCATACGGGAATTGGTCCGGCGCTCACGGAAGTGCGATCGCCATAGCACCGATGTCCAGTCCATGGACACTGGATGGCGACAACGTGATTTTGACGAAGCCCGAATACGACTGGGAAAAGAAGGGGATGCCGGTAAACGAAGGGGCAGTCGTCCTCAAGCGTAACGGTAAAATTTTTCTCGTCTATTCCGCAAGCGCCTGCTGGGAGGACGATTATTCGCTCGGCATCCTGACAGCGAACGATACAAGCGACTTGCTTAATCCCGCACTGTGGACGAAGAGCACCCAACCGGTATTCGCCAAATCACCGAATAACAGTGTGTTCGGCCCGGGCCATAACTCCTTCGTCCAGTCCAAGGACGGCACTCAAGACCTGATCGTCTACCACGGCAACAGCGGTCCCGGCCAAGGCTGCAGCGCCCGTCCGTCCCGTGTGCAATCTTTTACATGGAACAATGATGGCACTCCGAATTTCGGCGTTCCGACGAATGGCCCGCTCTCCGTTCCATCCGGCGACTACCGGATAGAAGCAGAGAAAGGCACTCCGGTTAAAGCGGAAGTAAAGGACAAGACAGCCGCTTCCGGAGGTAAAATCGTGCGTCTGAACAATGTAAATAGCTCCTTGACGATCAAGGATGTCATTGCACCAGAGGAAGGGAGCTACACATTATTGGTTCGGTATTCAAATACCGCCGGCCAGGATGCCACAGAACAAGTTTCGGTGAACGGCAAGCCGACGACGTTGTCTTTCCCCCATACCGGAAGCAACCAGTTTGCCATCGCCTCATTACAAATCGATTTGAGAAAGGGTTACAATAACGTCATCGAATTCACGAAGGGCAAACATGCCGTCGAGATAGATTATATCGAGATATCAGGCAGTAACACATTCACGGTCAAGTCCGGGGCTGAATATAAGCTCATCAACCCTAACGGCGGCAAGGCACTCGACGTAACCAATGCGGGTACGGCTGATGGGATCTGGATCCAGATGGGAAATGATACCGATGGCGGGGCAGCACAGCGCTGGAAAATGATCCAGAACACGGACGAAACCTACTCGTTGATCAATCCAAACTCCGGTAAAGCATTGACCGTTATGGATCCATCTGCTTCTTGGGGAAGAGTGGCAGTATCGGAGGATAAGGGACTTGACACGCAAAAATGGAAGCTCGTCGACACCGGCAATGGCTATTGTAAATTGATGAACGTGCAGACGGGCAAAGCACTCGATGTAGGCGGTGCCAGCATCGATAGCGGAGCGAGTGTAGGGACTTGGCAGGAACTCCCTGGCGGGATAGCGCAATTTTGGCTCATGTACCGATTGGACTGACGTTGTAAGCGCGTTCGGAATCCATTACAATGAGGGGGAAGTCATTAACTTTAAAGGCATGGGATCCCCTATGAGCTACGGATTTGTGGAAAGCATCGAACATTTTGCCCCTCATTGCTTTACGGGAGAGGAGGGAGCAGGGTTGTTTCGTTCTCATTCGCATGACGCTGATGAAATTACACTTATTCTTGAGGGTGAAGGTTATTACACATCGGCGGGACAAAATGTATCGGTTGCGGCAGGCGATTTGATCCTGATTCCGGCCGGCATCCATCACGGATTCGTGTGCCTGAAAGCGTGGGCCGGTATCTCGGTTCACTACGATTTCCGTGTAATCCCGGCTTATTGCCAATATTTGCTTCAGCATGCATACAAGCAGCGTCCGAATCAAATTTTGAAATCATGCTTATGCGGGAATTCTCTCCATAGAGCCCAAGTGGCATTGCTTCAATTGGAGGAAGAAGGACAGCGGGAGCGGCTGAACGAATTCTCGGACGATCTGATGCGCAATGCGCTGGAGACACTGCTGCTAACCTACCATTCAAATACGCTCTGCGCTTCGGAACCTGCTCTTGCAGAGGGGGATAGCGACGAACGGATGGTCCGCGACGTACTGCAAGAAATTCACAGGACTTATTTCACGTCATTGAAGATAGCCGATTTGGCGGCGCGTCACTTTTTATCTGAAAGTATATTCCGCAAAAAATTTACGGAGCGGGTCGGTGTACCCCCGAAGCAGTACATCATCACGCTTCGCTTGAACGAAGCCAAAAGGCTGCTGAGAAATACCGACAAGCCGGTCGAGTTCATCGCTTCTGAAGTCGGATTTACTTCCTCGAGCCGCTTTCATGATTTATTCGTCAAGCATGCGGGTAAAACTCCGCTTGAGTGGCGCAAGAACTTCGATACAAAATAGCTCAGCCCGGTCGTACGCCGGACTGAGCTATTTTTATTGCTCTCGACAATATCAACGGTAGGATGGACATCCATAAACCTTCACACCCTTCAAGTTAGGAAGAACCAGTATATCAGAAGCGCTCCGCCAACGTGCAATTCGGGGTCATGGAACTAACGAGGATCACCTATCATGCCGGTCCGCCTCTCATAGGAGGATACTAAATGACAGGAGGCATAACCTCTTTCATCACTGTATTTCTAATTCTCATCCATTTGCATAACAAATTAGTTAATAAGTAAACTTTTTAATTGACAAAAAGAATGGGTTCTCCTATTATATTTACTTGAAAGTAATTATTTTAATTTCTACATTAATCAAACAAAGGGAGTGCAAACATGAATCAAGAGATCCAAAGACCGGAGTACCCGCGCCCGCAGCTTGTAAGGGAGAAATGGCTTAATCTAAATGGTACATGGGAGTTTGAGTTCGATGATCACCGTATGGGAGACGAACAGCAGTGGGGTTCGGTTACGAAGGAATTTACGAAACAAATTCAGGTTCCTTTTGCGTACCAGAGCCAATTAAGTGGAATTGGAGAGACGGGTTTTCATGATCTGGTGTGGTATAAGCGTAGCTTCACCATCCCAGCGGATTGGACAGGCAGCAGGATCATTCTTCACTTCGGCGCTGTAGACTATGCGGCAGCTGTGTGGGTGAACGGAAAAAAGGTTGCCTTTCATGAAGGGGGACATACACCATTTCATGCAGACATAACAGCCGTTCTGCAGCAAGAAGAGAATACAGTTGTCGTTCGAGTTGAGGATTTCAGCCGAGATGTCACCCTTCCTCGCGGAAAACAATATTGGAAGGAAAATTCAGCTTCTATATTCTATACACGGACAACCGGCATATGGCAGACCGTTTGGCTAGAGCCGGTCAACCCAATACACATTAAGAAGCTCAAATTCAAACCGGATATTGATAAGAACGAAATTCAAATCCGGACTTTCTTGAATCAGGCTCCAGCAGCAGATAACGTAGAAGCTCGTATCGATATTCGATTTAAAGATGAATATTTCACCAGCACAACGTTAAGTTTTCATCATACGGAAGAAAGCAGAACCGTGGGGCTGCACGATTTTAACGATCACGGATTGGGGCGTTGGTGGTCTCCACACAATCCAAATCTATACGACGTGACTATAACCTTGCTGGTGAATGGTGAGGCAGTAGACTCCATTCAAAGCTATTTCGGCATGCGTAAAGTATCGGTCGAGGCAGGTAAGGTCTTGCTGAATAATCGGGTATATTTCATGCGTCTTGTCCTTGATCAGGGGTATTTCCCGGAGGGAATCCTAACAGCTCCGAACGATGAGGCACTGAAACGGGATATTGAATTGGCCAAGGAAATGGGCTTTAACGGAGCGCGTAAGCATCAGAAAATTGAAGACCCCCGTTTTCTTTATTGGGCGGACAAATTAGGTTTTCTGGTATGGGGCGAAATGGCCAACGCTTATAATTACTCGGAAGAGTACGTTAGGAGGATTACCTCCGAATGGCAGGAGGCCATTGAACGAGATTACAATCATCCATCCCTTGTCGTCTGGGTACCCCTTAATGAAAGCTGGGGAGTCACGAACATTCTGGTCGATAAGCGACAGCAGCAGCATGCGTTAGCTATGTACCACTTAACCAAGTCCTTAGATGATACTAGACTGGTCGTTTCTAACGACGGTTGGGAACATATGACTACGGATCTCTTGACCATTCACGACTACGAGTGGAGACGAGAAGAGCTGGAGAAGCAATATGCTACACTGGAAAAAACGTTGGATATAAAGAGTCCCCATCGCGAGCTCCTGGTCGGAGGCACCGTCTATGAGAACCAGCCGATTCTTGTGACCGAATTTGGTGGTATTGCCTTTAAGAAAAACGAGCAGGAGGGTTGGGGATATTCCGGAGCCGAGAATGAAGAGGATTTTCTTAAGAGGCTTGCTGATGTCGTCGAGCCACTGCTTCAATCCCCACATATCCAAGGTATTTGCTACACACAGCTAACTGACGTAGAACAAGAGATTAACGGGCTGCTAAGCTATGATCGTACTCCCAAATCGTCACTAGAGAATATTCGGAAAATCATTGGCGGGAGGATTTAGTACCCCTACTATATAGATAAAAGAAAGCAGCAAAAACGGTAGTTCCCCAAAAGCCGGAATTACCGTTTTTGTTTGCTCCCCTGTTCACGCGCGTTCTCCTCTAAGAGAGAGTATTTTACACCCATTTTTGAAAGGATATTATCTATGGCTATTACAAAAAGGACGCGTAATTTCAAGGTTGTCTCTGTTGTTGCGTCTTCAGCATGGTACTGATTTTTAGGTGAAAGATTAAAATCCTTGCAGTTTTTCACCTGCTGCGTCCATTTTCTTAATCTTATCAACGGGAACGGGTGTTTACATCGAAATCGTGCGGGTTGCATCATCATAGCCTACTTCGGCACCGAGCAGCTCGGCGAACGTATATGGTTGTAGTTGGAATGCTGCATATGATGGGCGACGAGGGTGTGGTTCCATTGCTGGAGAAGGAAGGCTTCACGGTGGAAAGACAGTAGTAAACCAGGCCTGTTATTACTTTCCGATGGAAGCATACGGCAAACCTAGCCAGGCCAATTGAGGAGGATAAATGTATGATTATAACTACTACATCAATGATTGAAGGTACCCCGATCAGGCAGTATTTGGGCATCGCAACCGGTGAAGTCATTATGGGGGCCAATGTATTCAGAGACTTTAAGGCATCGATTACCGACCTCGTAGGAGGGCGCTAGCGCGCTTATGAAAGTAAGCTTCAGGAAGCGAGAGATGCGGCATTTGCTGAGATGACCCAGAAAGCTTCGGGCATGGGAGCTAATGGGATTGTCGGAGTCGACATTGATTACGAAGTCATTCGCGATGGCATGCTGGTGGTTGCCGTAAGCGGGACGGTTGTGATCGTATAAGCTACCTCACCAAAGCCGCTACCATTCAGGTAGCGGCTTTTCCTTCTACGTCGGAATCGCCCATTTTATCATCACACTTAGCAAATAAAATTGTTTTCTCAAGGGCTTTTTCATTTTGGAAGCACAAATATCGATAAGCTTGATGGGTTAATTGTTTGAAAACACATTGGATATACAAGCTCCCCATCGAGCTTGTTAAACAAATCACATCGTTTTCGTCCTTAATCTCTAGGAGGATGGGCCTAAAAGATTGGTTTATGGTGGTACAAAAGAGAAGGACATCCGCTGATTTTGTCGAATAAATCACTCACAATGAAATGAGAGCATACGGGTACTGGGGGAGCATCGATGATTCGCGTCGTACTGATTGATGATGAGGAACACGCGCTGGATATGCTGGAAATTATGCTGCGTGAGCTCGGCAATGTAGACATTGTCGGAAAATATATGAATCCGCTGAAAGCGGTTGAAGATATCAAGCAGCAGCAAGTAGATGCTGTGTTCCTGGATATTGAAATGCCGGGAATGAAAGGCGTGGACGTTGCACGCATCATTCAGACAACGCATCCTGGCTTGCACATTATTTTTACAACGGCCTATGCGGAGTATGCCATTGAAGCGTTTGAAATTCACTCTCTCGACTATTTGTTGAAACCGATCAAACAGGAGAGGCTGCACCATTCAGTTAAGCGGATTGAAGAAGCTGTCATTGGACGGTCTGGGGGACGTGAGGAGATCGAGGGTCCGAGAATCTGTTGTATGGGAGGCTTCTCCGTTCAGTTGGGGAAGAACGAGAGCGCGCAATTGTCGTGGCGAACGAATAAGGAGAAGGAGCTGTGTGCACTTCTTGTCCACCGATCCGGTCAAACCGTGGAGAGTGCAGCTATCATGGAGGCGCTATGGCCGGAATCGAATGCCGAGAAGGCAAGGACTTATTTGCATACGTGCATCTCGCTGCTCAGAAAAAATATACGGGAGAGCGGCCTGCCATTAGCCGTTCATAAAACGGGCAATGGCTATTCGCTTGATTGTGGCAGCCTGGTTTGTGATGCAACCGAGTTGGAACAGCTGCTCGACAAAACGCTGGAAGAAACGGGACTCGGCGTGCAGCGTCTGGAGCGGATAATGGCACTGTACAAGGGGGATTACCTGGAAGATTGCGACTTCATTTGGGCGTTCCTCAGACGGGAAAAGATGGCGGACAAGTACGCACAGGCGCTTCGGAAACTATCCCAATTTTTCAAAAGCAATGGCCAGTTCTCGTACGCATTGGAGTGCTTGCGTAGGATCGTAGCGATTTCTCCGGATTCCGAGCAGGATAGCCGGGAGTTGATGAAGCTGCACATGGAGATGGGGGAACGCAAAGAGGCGATTAAAGTATACCGGCAGCTAGAGCTGGAGGTCCGCGAGCGACTAAATGTTGAATTAGAACAGGAGACCGTTGGATTGTACCAGCAGCTGACTTCGCCAAATTTCCGGATCAGGAGCGGACCGTGAAATAGAAGATAACCGCATTGCTTATACACTTGTTATGGTCGTCTGCACATATGGAACGATCCCTTTGATCTTGAAGCATGACGATAATGGAGCACCGAAGGCGGAACAGGGTGTGCTTGATTTAATACACTGGCGTTTTGCTGAAGAGGGCGTAATTAAGCTCGACGGGCAGTGGGAGTTTTATCCCAATCTGTAATTGTTCTCGCAAAATTTTGCTGAGGGGCGTGTCCCTTCTCCTCAGATGATTGCCGTGCCGGGATCATGGTCGGATCAAATGAGTAAGTTCGGCAGCGCGACGTATCGTCTGCTCATTCAAAACGATAAAGTTAACCGATTGTCCGGGAGTGATAGTCCAAGTCTCGAATTATGATTTTCCGGCAAGCAGGTATTGGTATAGAACGGGAAAAGCTGAAGCAGCTACTGACGCCCGATCCGGGTGCCGAACCGAATTCTCGTTCAGGTGTGGGGTTGCAAAACATCGGCAAACGGCTGAAATATATGTACGGCACAGAGTTAAGCATCGAGAGCACAGCTGGCGTAGGTACGAAAGTGACGGTAAGCGTACCGATCCAAGCGATGTGAAGCAATGTGCATAGAGGAAGGTCTCTTTCCGCATAACAACGAACAGACGAGGACATTTTGCTCAAAATGCTTCTGTCGTTTGTCGAGCGGAAGGAGGCTTTTTTGTTCCATTTACCCGGTCAAATGCATTCATTATCGAAGGGAGTAGGGTCGTTTAAGACAGATTCTCGAGGATGTTTAGCTTTTGTTAAGAATGGATATGGTATGCTGTCAGTAATTTGTCGAATTTTGATAAAGATTGACACATTCCATCTTGATCAATTCAGAAAGTGGTGAGTTTATTGCAGCATTTGCGAAGAAACATATCTATTCTTATGGTCATCACCCTGCTAATTAGTTCATTGGGACTACTTTCGCCAACTCTGGCTAAGGCAGACCCAGCGAATGAGAGTTACGCTTGGGTAAGAACAAGCCCAATGGGCATGATTGCTATTACATACGGGAACGGCCTTTATGTAGGAATCCAAAACAAGCAGATCTACACATCACCGGACCTGGTAACCTGGACGAAGCGGGATGTGAGTGCCCAAACATTGAAGGGACTCAATACTGTAAAATTTTTGAATGGGAAATTTTATGCGGCAACTACCCGGGATGATGCAAAAACGGGGGCCATGTTTATCTATTCGAGCGATGGCATAAATTGGAGTGCCGGTAGCGGCTCACCGTCCTATAATTCCTATGCATTTTCCTCTATTGCATATGCGAATGGCAAGTATCTTGCATCATCCTCCAATGGCGGAGGGATTGTAGGATCTTTGAATGGCATCGATTGGAGCAACACGACTGTCGGAATAGGGAACAACAGTTTCTATGATATTAAGTATGTCAGCAACCGATTTATTGCGGTTGGCTTCAGCTACGTGGCTGGTGGTATCGTCAGACAATCGACAGACAATACGGGAACCAATTGGGGAGCGGAAACGCCGATACCAGAAACGTCGAGCATGAACGGCCTTGCGTCGAATGGCAGCCAAGTCATCGCTGTCGGCAATAGCGGAAAGATCTTCCGTACAGACACTGCAAATCCGCAGCTGCCAACGATTATCGTTCCCTCGCCTGTGACCGCGGATCTTGCCAAAGTGGCGTACGATAGCAGAGACGGAGGATTGTATGTTGCAGTTGGCGCGAACGGTACAATCATCACTTCGAAGGACGGTTTGAACTGGAAAAACGAGCTATCATCTCTCTCAACTGATTACTATTATGATGTGATCTATGGTGCAGATACGTTTGTCGCCGTTTCAAGCGGAGGCGTGTATAAAAGAGTTCAGGCTTACACGATTAGCTTTGATAGCAACGGGGGTTCTACGGTGAACAACCTTACCGTGCCGATTAACGAAAAGGCCACTCGACCGGCTGCGCCGACAAAGACCGGCTTTACGTTCGAGGGCTGGTATACAGACAGCGAGACTTTGTCCCCATTTGATTTTACGACTACGCCAATAACAAGCGATATCACACTTTATGCAAAATGGACCGCAAACCGCTATACGGTAAACTTCAATAGCAATGGCGGTTCGTCTGTAGACAGCCAAAATATAAACTATAACGGTTTAGTCACTGAACCTGAAGCGCCGACTAGAGAAGGGTTCGGATTTGCCGGATGGTATGCGAATGTCCAATTAACAACTCCATTTAATTTTGCGACAACGGCTATAACCGCCAACACGGTACTGTACGCAAAATGGACCATGAACAGCTATACAGTAAGCTTTAATAGCAATGGCGGATCTTCTGTAAGCAGCCAGAGTGTAAACTATAATGGCTTTGCCACAGAACCTGCAGCACCGACAAGAGAAGGGTACGGATTCGCCGGATGGTATGCGAATACCCAATTAACGACGCCTTTCCATTTTACGACATCGGCTATAACCGTCAACACGGTGGTGTATGCAAAATGGACCGTAAACAGTTATACGGTAAGCTTCCATAGCAATGGCGGATCTTCTATAGACAACCAAAGTGTAAACTATAACGGTTTTGCCACTGAGCCTGAAGTACCGACAAGAGAAGGGTACGGATTCGCTGGATGGTATACAAATGCTCAATTAACGACGCCGTTCCATTTTGCAACAACAGCTATTACCGCCAATACGGTGATATATGCCAAATGGACCGTATTGCCGCTTGCTGCACCAGCTAATGTTACAGCGAGAGCTGGAGACAAGCAGGCAACGATATCGTGGAGTTCTGTGACAGGAGCAACTTATTACAAGGTTTTTCAAGGAACTGTCCCTAACATCTACAGTGACAAACCAGTAGCGACAGTATCAGGCAGCACCTATAATTACAACGTGATCAATCTTACGAATGGCGTTACCTACTATTTTGCGATCAAGGCCGGCAATACAGTTACCAGCAGCGCGTATTCCAATGAAGTATCTGTAACGCCAGCAGCAATCGTACTCCCTGGCTTAACTGTAGTTAATGTCTCCAGCGATAATCTCAATCCTGCATTTGCCAAAGCTGGCGATACGGTGACATTGACATTTACAGTGAATAAAGCTTTACACGAGCTTCCGTTAGTAACGATAGCAGGTCAGTCTGTAAAGGTAGTCAGCGCTGGTAACTCTGTATATTCGGCGAAGTATACATTCACAGGAAGCGAAACTGCAGGCGTGATATCGTTTACGATTGATTTCACAGATACGTCCGGGAACGTTGGTGAGACGGTAACCGTTACAAGCGATGGAAGCAGCGTGACCTTTGACAATGACCCTCCGTCAGGGACCCTTCACATCAACGACGATGCATCTTCGACCACCACGACGGCAGTTACTTTAGCGGTAACAGGCACAGATGGCAGAGGATCGGGCAATTTACAGATGCGGTTTTCCAATGATAATGCGAACTGGAGTGTGTGGGAAGCTGTTACTGCAACAAAAGCATGGACACTGACAGACGGCAGAGGCCCCAAGACTGTGTACATGATGCTTAAAGATGCAGCAAGCAATGTAACCACCCAAGCAATTACAGCTAGCATTGTGCTGCAAGGATCGTCTTCGAGCTCTTCAGGTTCAAGGGGGAGCAGTAGTGCTTCGCAGAATGAATCCATTACGGCCAATGTAGAGAATGCGGGCAACATGAACAAAACCGTCGTCTCGACAGTCATCATCAGCCGTTCTACAGATGCTGACGGATTAAAGAAAGACAGTGTCATTTTCTCACCTGAACAAGTGGCGAAAACTGTGGAGCAGCTTGCAGCAGCAGGTTCCTCTTCTGCACGTGTTGTTATTCCTGATACAAAAGATGAAGTTTCTGAAACGAATATCAAGATTCCTCAAGCTTCAGCAGACCTGTTGGCAAATGGCAGCGTAGGGATCGAGCTGATCACAAATAATGTGAGAGTTGACATCCCGGGCGGATCCCTGCTGGAATTGAAAGATGATATCTATTTCCGCCTCGTTCCTGTCAAAGAAGAGGACAAACGCAAGGAAATTGAGCAGCGCGCAAGAACAGAGCAGATGGTCAAGCTTGCAAGCGGCAGCAAAAATGCAGTTGTCATCGGTCGTCCGATGACAATTGATACGAACCTGCAAAGCCGTCCAGTTACATTGATACTGCCTCTGGGCGGAGCATTATTGACTAAACAACAATTAGATGATTTAGGTGTTTTCATTGAGCATAGCGATGGAACAAAAGAGTTTATTCGGGGTGAAATCGTCTCATATGACGAGTCAGGCAAGTTAGGCATTCGTTTTTCCATCAATAAATTCAGTACATTTACGATTGTTCATATTGAAAATTGGAATGGTAAGGAAAAAGCCGATAATCACAAAGCATTTATTTCCGGATATACGGATGGATTGTTTAAACCGGATGCCAGCATCACCCGTGCTGAAATGGCAGCAATTGCTGCCAAAGCGCTGGATAAAGAGCTGAAAGCAGCATCCCTTTCCTTTACTGATGTTCCAGCGGATCATTGGGCGAAAGATGTCATTGATCGTGTGACGAAAATGGGATTGATGGAAGGGTACCCGGACGGCAGCTTTAAGCCGGAGCAAACCATCACGCGCGCAGAAATGGCAAGTTTGGTTGCGCGTTTGAATAACACCACTGTCGGCAATGGGGAAAGCTTCTCCGATGTGAGCGGCCATTGGGCGAAAAAGGCGATTGAAAGTGCGAAAGCAGCTGGCATCATCAATGGTTATGAAGACGGCACGTTCCGTCCGGAAGCGAAATTGACCCGAGCAGAAGCGGTGACGATGTTCAGCAAACTGCTGGGTAGAGGACCGCTGAACGGCGCAACTCCGAAGTGGACAGACGTTCCGTCGTCGCATTGGGCCTTTGGCTACATTCAGGAAGCTTCCATTGAACATACAGTTGGTCAAAAGACAGCCGATGGGGAAAAGTGGGTTCCAGCACCTTAAGAAAGCTGGAATAGCGCGATGCGGACCTCAGTAGATTTTCTGCGGAGAATACGTGGTAAAATAGCGCTTGGCCTCTATAAATCCTGAGATTTCATTAGAGGAACACCAAAGATTATTACATTAAGCACTTAGCATAAAAAAGGATAGAGTCTTCAGATTGCTTCTGATTAGACTCTATCCTTTTTGTTGATTGCGGTCCACGTGCTCACATAAATCTGTTTCAGCACTATCAGTGCTTGACATCTCAAACCAATCAAGGCAAGAAACCTGCCACCGCTTCGCTATAATCTAAAATTGCCGCCAAGTAGAAGACCGAAGCAGGCGGCATTAAGCAGAAAAGTAATTCCTGCGCCGATCAGCAAGCCTTGAAAGATGCCTTTATTTTTACGTAAAAGAATTAATGCCGGAATTAAGTATACAAGCTGAGCGATACTTATAAAGAAAAATGCAACCGGTACAAGAAATAGTAATAGATGAAGCAGCAGCAGCAATCCAATGCCCTTCAGCACTTGCAAGGTGTGGCTCTGCCGTGGCTGCTCGGGAGGAGGACTCTGTTCGTTGGGATGCTGCGTGCTGGTTCCTGCGTCTTCTTCAGGTGGATGATTATTCCGTTCCTTGTTGCCGTCCTCACTCATGGGCTACACCTCCTGCCTGTAAGTCAAATTCAGCGCGGAGCTCAGCCAGCTTCCGCTCCTGTTCTCCCCGATAGAACATATTATATGTGTCAAACGGGATGATTCTTCCATCGGGATGCACGATATGGACACAAGATTTTTTGACGGATCGCACATCAAAATTGTAGGGGTCCAAAAACTGCATGATAATGACGCGGAATACGTTATCGTAACTGATATTCTCTGGAACGGCGACCATTGGCAAACAGCACAATAGGCTTTTAAGCGAAAGCGCTGAAGAGATTGGTGAATGGGCTGTCGAGAATAGCTCGAAAATTTTCGACTTGAGCGTTTGATCCTGTTCGAATACGATGGTGTTGCGGCCGCCTTCTAATAAAATCTGCGGGTCCATAAGACCCGTAAGCGGCAGCACTTCATCTCCGAGCTTAAGAGCATAACCCATCGCCAGACAGTCCGGATGGCACGGAACAGGGATTACATCCTCAGCACGGAAAACACCGGATTGCTCGATAATACGCTGCCTTACCTCGCTTAGCGTCAAGCGATCCTTAGCCGGATCGTATTCCTCCAAACGTCCTGCAGCTTGAATAGGCTGGAATGTAACCCCGCGCACTGCGGGCTGCTTCAGACCGAACTGAATGATGTCTCCGATCTCATGATCGTTCAACCCTTTTTTCAGAGTAACGACTAAGGTGGTTGAGATGTTGAATTCATTCAAATGCTCCAAGGCCCGCCTTCGTATGTCCCGTAAATCCGCACCTCGCAGCTCCCGTAATGCTTCTTCCTGAAAGCTGTCGAACTGTAAGTATATTTCAAATCCAGGCATATAGCCTGCTAATTTTTTTGCAAATTCCCGGTCATGGGCGATTTTGATGCCGTTGGTGTTAACCATAATGTGCTTGATCGGCTTGCTTTTGGCGAGGTCGAGTATGTCAAAAAATTGGGGATGGATGGTTGGCTCTCCGCCGCTAATTTGCACAATATCCGGTTCACCCTCGTTTCGGACGATCGCATCAAGCATCTTCTCTATCTGCTCTAGAGATCGCCACGTTTCCCGCTGAGGTGAAGACTCCGCATAGCAGATGGGGCACTGGAGATTACATCGATCTGTGACCTCGATCAAGGTCAGGCAGCTGTGCTGCTCATGGTCCGGGCATAGCCCGCAATCATAAGGACAGCCGTAGCGGATCGGTGTGTTCCAATGTTGGGGCATTTCTGCGGGCTTTAGAAACTCGCGGCATTTCTTGTAATAGGCTGCATCATTGGCGATTAAGACTTTCTCGCGGCCGTGCTTCCCGCAATACTTGAGCAGGAACACTTGATCATCCTCAATGATAACCTTAGCTTCCACCTTTCGCAGGCACTGGGAGCAAATGCTGTTCGTAAGCTCATAGAAAATATAAGGTCTATTCTTGGTTGACATTACGATATTCCTCCTTAGGTATGCTATGTGATTTGCCAATCCATTTACTCATTAAAGTGATGTAATAGATCAAGCCCGCGAGACAAGATAACTGAATATTGTTTAACCCGACAAAAGGGTGGAGCGTCGGCTTGATGAAATCGATGAACAAGCGAAACAACAAATATCCTGTCATGAACAGTTGAAACAGAGCTCCGTCAGGTATAGTCCTGGAGGTGAATGATGATTGCGGCGTTCGCACTCTATTCTTGTATTTCCAAATAAGCAGAGAGCCGCCAAGCAGCAATAAGAAAACGACTTCATAGAGCTGAGTAGGATGACGGGGAATGCCATCACCAAAATCGACGCCTGTAATCCAAGAAGTAGGAGTGCCATAGGTATGGTCATCAAGCCCTGTCATAAAACAGCCGATACGTCCAATCGCCATACCCAATATTATCGGCAGTGCCATATCATCTCCAGTTGAGCGAGTAATACCGACGCGCTTCTTGACCCACTCCACACCAATCAACCCGCCTAGCAGCCCTCCGACAATCGTTTTTCCTTCCATTAAGTAAGTATAACTGTTCCAGTTTTCTAAAGTTTTCAGAGGATCTTCCAGCCAATATAGCACTTTAGAGCCGATAGCAGCGCCTAAGATCGCTCCTACAATCACCCATATGCCCTGTTCAGCCGGAATTTTGCTCTTGCTGCGAGTATATAGGTACACTCGAAAGCCAATAAAATAAGCCAATGCTTCAAAAACCATATGGGGATGAAGCTGTATAAATCCAAGGTTGATCCAAATGGGGAAAGTCATGGTACCCTCCAATCTTATATCGTATTTTATTGAGATGAGGTCCCAAATTAACTATATTTTGGATAGTTGATTCCTATACATTCTCTTAATCTATTAGATAATCCTTGTAATGTAGGAAAAAAAGAGCGGACTGAACGAATTTATCCCTAATTGGAGTGAAATCCATATTTCTCTCTTAAATGAAGAGGTACTTAGGTTGTTCTGTGGCGATTTGTAATGCCCCCCATTGTCAAGACACTTTTGGAAAGGAAATAAGTTAATTCCTCCTCTGCTTGAAATGGGTTGAATTTTAAACTTTTATGAAGCCTTAGCAATCAAACAATCGGTATAGATGCGCTCAGGTTTCGCATAATCAAGGGCTTGATGGGGGCGTTCGTTATTGTAAAATTGGACATAACGATCAATGCCTTCTCGTAGCGCTCGTGGAGTTTCAAACTCATGTAGAAAGATGCATTCGTACTTTAAAGCTCTAAAATATCGCTCTGTGCGACTATTGTCCGTAGCTCGTCCTTTACCGTCCATTGAGATCTGAATGCCCTCTTTCTCCAGCAGTTCCAGATAGGATGCGTTGGTAAAATGAGAGCCCTGATCGCTGTTTAGAACCTGGGGTTTGCAGCGCTTGAAGGCCCTTTTTAGGCAGGTGAAAACAAAACCCTTCTCCAGCGTATTGGAGAGCTCATAATCGATGACCTTGCGGCTGTACCAATCGATGATGTTGAAGAGGTACATGAAACCCTTGCCCATCCGAATATATGTGATGTCAATCCCCCATACCTGGTTAGGACGATCAATAACGAGACCTCGTAGCAGGTAAGGACGACAGTAGGTAGCATGCAGACGCTTACTCAAGTTTGGCTTCGGATAGATAGCCTCCAGTCTCATCAATCGCATAAGACGCCTCACACGCTTCCGATTTACCCATAAGCCCTGATCCTGAAGCGCCTTCGTCATTCGTCGGTAGCCGAAAAAAGGGAGCGCATCGATTCGATGCATGATCTGTACATTTTCTTCAGTCGGGCTTTTGTCCACAAAAGGGCGATACACGCTCGTACGATTTACCGTCAGTAGTTCAGCTTGCCTCATGATACTGATGGTTGGATGATCACGTTCCACCATACCTTGACGCTCTCTTAACGGCTTATTTAAATCCAGATTTTTTTTTGAGCCAATCGATTTCAACCGTAAGTTGACCGACTAGCTTTTCCAGATGTTCCTGTTTGTTCTCGTATTCTTTTTTAATTTTTCTGCTTCGCTCGGTCCTTTCTCAAACACTGTAGCTGCTTTTCCCAGAAACTCGCTTTTCCAACGACTGATCATCACAGGGCTAATTTCATACTTACCGGCTATTTCGTTCACGGTCTGCTCTTCCCGCAGTACCTCCAGCACAACTTTCGTTTTAAACTCTGGGGTGTATCGATTTCGTTTTTCCATGGTTTTAGTATAACTTATTTTTCGCTCTCCTGTGTCTCAGACTATGGGAGCATTATAATTCCTCATTGCAGCGAAGAGAGGACGTTCTTTTTTTCTTCTTGACAAAATGTCCGATTTCGTGGAAAGGCTATTGACTAATAGGCAAAAACTCATTAAATTATTTACAAGTTATACTATAACTTTACTAGGAATTATATTCGTCGGTAGGGAACATTCGTAAGGCGCCAATATGTTGCCTCGTTTATGTACAAAGGGGGAATTCGGATTCGCTTATAAAGCGCGATCTTTCTGTTAAGAAAGGCATGTTTTTATTCTTGAATCCTCGGAGGTAGTTTGGCATGAGAAACCAAAAAACAGTCATTATTACGTTAGGTGCTCTGGCGGTCGCGATCAATGTGATTGCCGGTACCGTTGTTGGCAGCTTGAAAATTCCGTTTTTGTTTCTGGATACAGTAGGAACCATATTTATGTCAGCTTTGTTTGGTCCGTTATGGGGGATGATGGTGGGCATTCTCACTAACCTGGTGCTCGGTGTAACGAAATCTTATACATCAATTCCATTTGCCGTCGTGAACGCGATTGTCGGTCTGGTTGTCGGCTGGATTTCCGTGAAGCGGGGCTTTACCCTCTCTTCCTCAGTGATTGCCGGTATTATTCTGGGTATTGTGTGCCCGGCTGTAGGGAGTGTCATTGCGATCGGCGTCTTCGGGGGATTGACCGGTGGAGCGCAGGATATTGCAGTCTTGTGGCTGAAGCAAACGGGGTCGAGTGTGTTCACCGCGGCCTTCCTGCCGAGGTTGTTCGATAATTTGATTGATAAAATTTTGTCCGCTATTCTCGTTTATTACATTATAAAAGGAATTCCGCAATCGCTGCTCGGCCGTTCCGGACGTTCTTTGCCGAAGCGAGGGGTATCTCATGAAGCGAAGTAAAAAAATCATCGTAGCGTCCCATTGCGTGTTGAATCAAAATGCCGTCGTGTCACATGAAGCCAGAAGTCCGGGAATCATGAAGGCGGCTGTAGAATGGTCCGATGAACAAGGGTATGGGATCGTACAGCTGCCATGCCCTGAGTTTACCTTCCTTGGGCCGGAACGTCCGCCAATGACGGTGGAGGAATATGACACACCTGAGTTCCATGCTCATAATCGGCGCATCCTGGCTCCAGTCATCGAGCAGTTGAAGGTGTATCAGGATCACGGCTACGAGATCGTCGGAGGGCTTGGCATATCAGGCAGCCCTTCATGCGATCCGGGCAAAGGCGTATTTATGCAGGACCTGCTGGCCCTCGCTTCAGAAGAAGGCGTTCATATCGATTTCTTCTGGCAAATTCCGAACACGGAAGACGGCACCTTTGATCCACATGATGCGAAAAGCGTATTCGGTTCAACCAGTGCCGTATCGAACGGGTAGAGGGGAGCGAGAAAACCGATGATATCGATTCGAGACGTTTCGTTTTCTTACTTCGGGGCGGAGTCGAATGAATGGGCTCTGCGGGACATCGATCTCGATATCGCTCCGAACGAATTCATTGCATTGCTGGGGCCTAACGGCTCCGGCAAATCTTCTTTATCGAAGCTGCTGAACGGGATCGAGTGGCCGACGAAGGGAGACATTACGGTTGACGGCATAAGTACGACCGATCCAGTAGGGATCTCCGCCATTCGCCGTGCCGTGCAAATTGTATTTCAGAATCCGGAAAATCAACAGGTCGGAGTTACGGTTGGGGAGGATATCGCGTTTGGGTTATCCAATATCGGCTGGCCGCAGCAAGATATCCAGGCACGCATGGAATGGGCGCTTCAGCTCGTGAATTTGCCTGTGGATGAGGACCGGCTCGTAGCGCACTTGTCGGGAGGCGAAAAGCAGAAACTAGCATTGGCGTCCGTTCTGGCGCTCTCTCCGCGTTACTTGATTCTCGATGAATCGACCTCCATGCTCGATCCTATCGCCAGAAGACAGTTCGTCGACATTCTGCATTCAGCTCGCCGCGCGCATCCGTTTGCGGTCATTTACATTACGCATCATTTGGAGGAAGTAGTAGACGCCGACAGGCTGGTATTGTTTGAAAAAGGGCGTGTCCGGGCAACAGGCAAACCCGAACAACTGCTGCAGGAGGGCGAGCTGCTGGAGGCGTGCGGTCTGGAGCTTCCCTTCGAGAGGAGCCTTGCATTGTCTTTGCGCAAGGCGAGCATTCCAATCTCGGCTTCTCCTAGCCTGGAAGAATGGAGGAGATGGTTGTGAATATCGAGCTGGCAGAAGTTTCTTTCTCCTATAAGAAGCGACGCAGAAACACGAAGGTTACGGAGCTTCCCCTTGTACTGGATCATGTTAACGTAACGATTCAGAGTGGAGAAATGCTGGCGGTTGCCGGGAAATCCGGTTCGGGCAAATCTACTTTTATGCAGCTGCTGAAGGGCTTTCTTAAGCCTAGCTTTGGCAGTGTGCGGATAGACGGAATCGATCCATATGCGGCCAAGCGGGCAGAGCTTTTTGACCGGGTCGGCTTTATTTTTCAATATCCCGAACATCAGCTGTTTTCCGTCACCGTAGCGGAAGATGTGGCGTTCGGTCTGCGTCACAGCGGGCTTACGCCGGAGCAAAAAGACGGGAAGGTCAAGCAGGCTATGAACGCAGTAGGTCTTGATTATCATACCTTTGCGGAGCGTAGTCCATTCGAGCTTAGCGGAGGAGAGAAACGGCGTGTAGCCATTGCGGGCGTAATCGTGCTGGAGCCGGAGCTCATCATTCTCGATGAACCGACCGCCGGCCTTGACTATCCATCGAGAACCGCGCTCTTCGAGATGCTCCATAAGCTGAATGCGGAGCATGGAACAACGATTCTGTGGGTCAGCCATCAGCTGGAGGAGATGCTGGAGCACGCCTCCCGTATGCTAATATTGAAGGATGGCAGCTTCATAGCTGAAGGAACGCCTGATGTGCTGTTATCCGACAAGGCCGTATTGGATACGATGGGCTGGGAGCAGCCGACCGCTCTGGCGCTGGCCCAGCTGGTGTTGGACACTCACGGAATTGAGATTCCTTGTCCTTGGGATGTCAGTGAAGTTGCACCAGTGCTCCTGGAGCTTTTTCAACGCAAATTGAAATCGGACAGCGAGGGGATATCATGGCCGCAGCGAGCTATTTGATTTATCAAAAGAAGAACTCCTGGCTCGAACAATGGGATCCGCGAATGAAGATCGTGGCTGCCGTCCTGTTCGTAATAGGGCTGCTTGCATCCCATAATTTGGGTATGAAGAGCTTCATGATCGTCCTGTTGATTGTCTTATGGGGAGTTGCCAAATTATCATGGCGGGTGTTGGCAGTAACGGCGCTTTCCCTGCTGTTGTTTTTTGCCTCGACGATGGTGTACCAAGCTATGCTGCTTTCGGTGTCTGGGGAGAGGATGATTCAATGGGGCCCTTTGCAGTTTTCCTACGAAGGGGCCATCAAGGGCATATTGATGTGCGAGCAGATCCTCGGCATTGTGATTGTCTTGTCGCTCGTCGTCAGAACTACCTCGCCCATCATCTTGGCGGAAGGGCTGGAGCTCTTGTTAAGCGGATTGAAAAAGTGGAAGGTACCCGTTCACGAAGCCGTCATGATGTTCTCCATAGCGCTAAGGTTTCTTCCGCTGCTGTTGGAGGAATTCGATAAAATTCGCAAAGCCCAGACCGCGCGAGGAGGCGGGTTTCATCGCAAAGGGGTACTGACCCGGTTTCGCGGAGTTCTGCCGATGCTTGTACCTCTGTTCGTTCTGGCCATCGTAAGAGCCAAAGATTTGGCGACAGCCATGGAATCCCGCTGCTACACAGGAGACGAAGGGCGGACCCCGATCCGCCTCTATCGTTTTGCATTCCAGGACTACGCGGTGCTGACGTCGTCGATCTTGCTACTGGTATTAATGGTTTGGCTATAAGCAAGGCTGCTTCTTAATCAGGTATATCGCTGCTTGAGAAGCAGCTTTTTTCTTTTTGAGAAGGCGATGAGTTTATGCCTGGCGCTATAAAGGAAAGGCAGTCTGCCGTAGTGCCTTGTTGCATGAAGAGGAAGTACCGAACATAACGTCAGATGCCATTGACTTGAAAAGGGTAGTAGGTTATAATTTGTTTATTACATAGTATTCCAATTGGAATTATCAAATAACCGACCAGACTACTGGAGATTCGCCTATTCTATAGGTTTGAATCTCTTTTTTATTTTTTAATCTCATAGGGAGGGACCAGATATGACGATTTTACGAAGTTATAAGTTTCCTAACGGATTTTCATTGAGACAGATCCTTAAGTTTGCCAGTGCAGCCAATCAATTTCAAAGCCAAGTCTCGTTTGCATCAGACGGTTATTTATTTAATTCCAAGGGAGTCCTAGGTATGGTATTGTTCTTCTCCCAATTCCCAAGAACCGAGGAAATCCAATTAATCATAGAAGGTACGGATGCTAATGAAGCAACTACAATCCTTGAGTCCATCTTATATGCCGGCAGTACGTTCTCGGTTGGTACAAAGTCGTAGGAAAGTCATGTTTTGCCGATCAAGCAAATGAAAGCGGAGGGCCGCATGGAGCTTAATTGGAGACGAAATCTTTACGTATTATGGGTCGGTTTATTTCTCAACCATATGGCTTACACGCTATCGGTGCCCTTTTTCCCACTCTTTCTGCATAATGAACTAGGGATCGGGAAGGGCGTCGAGGCCTGGTCTGGAGTTTCGATCTCAATCAGCTTCTTCATCAGCGGTTTATGTGCTCCGTTCTGGGGATCGCTTGCTGATAAATACGGCAGGAAATTAATGCTTGTTCGCTCGGGTATTGGACTAGGCGCGGCTCATCTCGCTAACTACTTCGTTTATGACCCGTATACATTCATCGTGGTCCGCATATTCCAAGGGCTTATGGCTGGCTTCAGCCCTGCATCGGTCGCGCTGGTTGGCACAAACACGCCGGAGAAGCATGTCGGTTACGCGCTCGGTGTCATATCGACAGCGACGGCAGCAGGAGGGATTCTCGGGCCGCTGGCGGGAGGATTATTCATCCATTGGCTCGGATTGAGGGAATGCTTCATAGCTTCGGCCTTGATCACATTTCTTTCTGCCATTATCGTTCTGGCAGGGGTTGTAGAGAATCATAAGAGGCCGGAAGGTCCGCGGCCTTCTATGATAGACGACTTGAAGCAAGCAGGGCAGAACTCCAATTTGATGCGGATTTACGGGCTTATTTTTCTGGTATCGACATCCGTCATGGTTTTGGAACCGCTGATCACGCTCTATGTTGTGCAGATCGGCGGTAGTACGGATAATGCCTCGCTCAGCTCGGGCATCGTATTCTCTGCGGTCGGAGTCGCTACGGTCATCATGGGACCCCGCTGGGGAAAGATCGGCGGACGAATTGGTTATCACAAAACACTGCTGATCGGCTTGCTCGGAGGGGGGATCGGCAATCTGCTGCAGCTTGGAGTCACTCATTTGCTTGGCTTCGGCCTTTTGCGTTTCGGTTACGGGCTATTCTTTGCTGCCGTTTATCCGGCTTTGAACGCGCTCATTATCCGGTATGCAGACCGTGATTTCCGCGGCAGGGCGGTCAGCTTAAGCCAGTCCGCCAACCAGTTCGGCATCGTGGTTGGGCCCTTGCTTGGCGGATTTGTCGGCGGATGGATCAGCATCCCGTTCGTGTTCCTGCTGACCGGAGCCGCGCTGCTGGCAGCCGCATATACGACAAGAACGTTTGGTTCTGAACCAACCGACCGGACAGCATCCGGATAATTCAAGGCGGCAGCACTACTGAGGAAATAGATTTACATATTTTTGAAACTAATTCATCATAATGGCGTCTAAGGGTATAAACCCCAAAAGAGGTGCGTTTATGAAACCAAAACCATTTGTATTGGGCTTATGCTTCGGTATAGTCATTGCCTGTTCATCCATAGCATTCGCATCAGATTCTATTCAGGCGTTATTATTTCCTGCTCGCTTTGAAATAAATGAAAGTAACATTTCCTTGAATGAAGATTATAAAGTACTTAATGTTGATGGTCATGCATACGTACCCGTTCGATTCGTAGCCGAGCATTTGGGTGCAACGATCGACTATGATCAGGAGCAGCAAAAGATTTATATCAAAAATCGAAAACTTGACTTATCGGATCCGGATTATAACGAGATCTATGTTGGCAATTTAATCTTAACTAAAGACGGCAGCAGCACCAAAGTTACTGGTCAATTGAAAATCGAAGGTGTAGGGAGTACGAAAAATACCGTCGAAGCGACCCTTGCTTTTTACAATGATAACAGTGAAAAAATTGGTGAGGTTGAAATAAACGGAAATGATTTCGGGGTAGACGCTCAAACCTTTGTCTCTGAGGGCTTAGGGGATTTTAGAGCGTTTTCGACGGTTAACCTCCATGTTGGCCATATAAATGGCCATAACGTTAGTGCCGCTCCAAGCATCATTTATGAAAATAAAAAAAACAACTTCACCCTCAATCTTCCCAAGAGCTGGGAAGGAAAATATGATGCCGTGGAAGCCACAGATGAAGCTTCCAAATTCGAAAGCATTTCTTTTATTGACATAGCCAATAAAGAATACGGGGGAGTTGTTTTTTCGATCGGCATATGGTCCAAAGAGGATTGGAGTCAAAAGGGTCAAACCGCTATGGAGGTCGGTCATATATCGAAAATAGGAGAACGTGGAGACAAAGTGTTCACAATCAGTACTCCGGGTGATGTACAATATGATCCGCACAATGAGAAATTAACAGCAGAATATACTTCCATGCTGCACTACGTAAATACGATTAAGACTAGTTTTCATGCAAATGTAAGTCTTACTGACAAGGAAGCAAAGGATATTCTCAATCAGCTTTTGCCAAAGGCGGTAGCTATCACTGCAGGATTATTTAACGGCCCTTGGTCTGGATTTACCAAAACCGATGCGACGAAAACGATTCCGGGTGAAGAACAGTTTGTTCTTGTAACAGGGGTGAACGGAAAACCGGAAGTTGGCACCGATAACTTAAAATCAGTGGCAGATATAAAAAAAGCAATAGAGGATGTATTTACAAAAGATACCGCTCAACAGCTATTTTATAGTCGTTATCTGGAAACGGAAGATAGTATATCTCTTCCTCTTTATAAGGATTATGAAGGGCAGCTTTATGTAAACACGAATAATTCAGGACACGGATGGGCGACACAATTTTTAATGGATACCGCCAAGATAAAAAGTCAAAAAAATAATATTGTAGAAATAACGTTAGATACTACAGTGCTTGACGACCCGTACGGTACACTGGTTATCAAATTGCAATATGCAAATGGACATTGGTTGATGGCATCAGGACTTGATGATTATGAGTCTATAGAGTCCTCTACTGCATAGAGAAAAATATATCGGTAACAGGCCTGCCTGGGTGGCAGGCTTTTTCACATTTCAAAAGAAACATAGGCAATAGAAGTAGAAAAATCGTATACTGGGAAAACAATAAAAAATACAAATGTTATAAATGAATATACAACATATTTACAAGGATACATTTGAATGTTATAATCTGATCAATCAAGAAATCCATTTGGGCAAAAAAGGAGGGATTCATCGAACGTTTATGGCAACGTTAGAATAGGGCAGGTGGGGCTTGGTCGTCACATTGAAACTCGATATCCAAATCACCGGATCATCACTTCGATGTTTCAATGAGAAGTTCAGATACATACCAAGGAGGGACTAATTTCAATGTTCAAATTATACAAATGCTCTTTTAGGAAAGCGCATTCATTTATGGTGATCGGTTCTTTGTTATCCGGTTTGCTGGCAGGCTGCAGCGGCCAAACGACTTCGGAGACCGAGTCGTCCAACCCCAAACAAAAGGATCCTGTTCCTGTTGAGCTAACATTGGCACCGTATTTCTTAAACATGACCGACGAAGAATTTAACCAGGTACTTATCCAGCCTTTAAAGAGCAAGTATCCTCATATCACTTTGAAGATTGTACGGGATGATATTACCAAACTGGTTACCGCAGGTCAGACTCCCGACATTATTTATTCGGCCAATTCAAGATTTTCTGTCCTTAAGGAATTGGATATTCCGTATGATGTAAGTGAATTCGTAAAGAAATACAATATGGATTTAAGTAAATTCTCAAGTCCAAATATCGATTGGATAAAGGATTTAGGTCCTAAGGGGGAGATTTACGGGATTCCTTTTGCTCTAAATCAAATGGCGCTATTTTATAATAAGGATCTTTTTGATAAGCGGGGTGTTCCCTACCCTAAGGAAGGCCTAACGTTCGATGAGTATTTGGAGCTTGCCAAGAAAATGACCTATTTTGAGGACGGGGTCCAATACCGCGGAAGTCTTCCCACCAATCCCGAGTTTTATGCCAGAGTGAGATCTTTGTCTTTTGTCGACCCGAAGACCAATAAGGCGGCCCTTAACAATGATCAGATTAAATCGATTATGGAGCAGGTCCAAGCTTTTTATCAAATTCCCGGAATGATCCAAAATGGACAAAAGCCACCTGGTTGGGACAGCTTCACTAAAACGCAGCAAACCGCCATGTATCTGAACTGGATTCCTGATACGGTAGGCTTCATTCAACAGGCCGGAGGGCAGCTCAATTTCGACCTTGTTGGAGCTCCTTCCTATAAGGATAACCCTGGAGTCACCATTGACCACGGCGCCCAAATGATGGTCGTTTCCAAATCATCCAAGAATAAAGAAGAAGCCTTTCAGGCGATTCAGCTCTTTGCTTCCCCGGAAGTTCAAACCATTTTGAATAAGAAAAGCCGTTTGACCGTTTTGAATGACGAGTCGATCAAAAAAGATTTTCTTGCCGATGTAGAAGTGGCGAAAGGGAAGAACATTCAAGGGGCGTTGAAAGTCAAATCGGCGAAAATGGCTCCGCCCAACCCGTATCACGTTATCGTTGCAGGTAAAATCAACGCAGCGGCTGAGACGTTCGTAAACGGAACTAAGGATGTAAATACCCTGCTCAGGGAAACGCAAGAGGAAGCAGATAAGGCGATTGAACAAGAGTTAGCCAATAAAAAGAAGTAATGTCGGAGCATATAAATATATTGTTTATTGGGACCTATTCTTCAGCTGATCAAGAAGGTATTCATGTCTTATCTTTTGATCCGGAATCCGGAGAATTAGTTCGCCTCAGCGGTATTGCCGGAATAGCGAATCCTTCGTTTTTAGCATTCCATTCAGGGACAAACAGACTGTATGCAGTTAGTGAAACGGCGGATAACGGCTTTGTGGTAGCCTACCAATTTGATCCGGTTCGAAATGATCTCGTTGAAATAAACCGTCAGCCGACGGGAGGCGGGTACCCATGTCATCTCAGTTTGGATGCGGAAGGAACCTGGCTGTATAGTGTCAACTACATGGGCGGTAGTGTCTGTTTGTTTCCTATTGATGAAGATGGGGCAATACTCCCGCTCTCTGATCAGATTCAGCATGCGGGAAGCAGCATTCATCCTGGCCGACAAGAGGGGCCCCATCCCCACTCCATTGTGAATATCCCTGGCACGGATTGTTGGCTAGTACCGGATTTAGGAACTGACCAGCTATACCTTTACAATCACGACAAAGTCAATGGAAAGCTGCAGTTGGAGTCCGTAGTCGCTGCTGAATCAGGCGCAGGTCCTAGGCATGTGGCATTCCATCCGAGCCTGCCGATGGTTTATATCATCAATGAACTGAACTCCACGATAGCTGCTTACCGTTATGAGCGCCATACAGGATCGCTAACGTATTTACAAACCGTGACCACACAACCGGTCAATTTTAAGGGAGAGAGTACATGCGCGGATATCCATATCAGCCTGAATGGACAATATTTATACGGATCCAACCGTGGGCACGACAGCATCGCTGTGTTTCAAGTGTTACATGACGGAAGGCTTGAGCAGGTCACAATAGCTTCAAGTGGAGGCAAAACACCGAGGAATTTTGCGCTTGATCCGAGCAATACCTTTTTATTAGCGGCAAATCAAGATTCGGTCTTGGTTGTCACTATGAAATTGAATGATAGAGGAATTCCGCAATCTACGGGTCATGCAATCCGTCTATCCAAACCGGTTTGCTTGAAATTTTATCAGAACTAAAAGCAGAATCATTCGTTGGACGCCAGAAATTTTACGTAGAATACCCTATAGATAAAAGGAGTGGAGCAAGTGGTATCACAAAAGTATGCACACGTTATATCCCATTCGCACTGGGATCGGGAATGGTATTTGCCCTTTGAAAAGCATCGGGTAAGATTGGTTGAAATGATGGATACGTTAATCGATTTATTTGAGAAGGACCCCGAGTTTGAAAGTTTCCATCTCGATGGACAAACCATTGTTTTGGATGATTACTTACAAATTAGACCTGAGAAAAAAGAGATTATTGTACGCATGGTTCAAGAGGGGAAGCTTCTCATCGGTCCGTGGTACATTCTACAGGATGAATTCTTAACGAGCAGTGAGGCGAATATTCGGAACTTATTAATCGGTCATCAAGACGCAAGTGAGTACGGCAGCATTTGTAAGCTGGGGTATTTCCCCGATTCGTTTGGCAATATGGGGCAGGCGCCGCAAATTTTGCTTCAAGCCGGTATGGACACAGCTGTTTTCGGTAGAGGAGTAAAACCGGTCGGTTTTAATAACGAGGCGAGGGGAGAGTATGAATCGGCCTTTTCGGAGATGAATTGGCAATCCCCGGATGGCTCAACTGTACTCGGGATCTTGTTCGCCAACTGGTATCACAATGGAATGGAAGTTCCGACAGATCCGAACGAAGCACTGGTTTATTGGGAGAGGAAAATCCGCGATGCGGAGAAGTATGCCTCTACTCCTCACCTGTTGTTCATGAACGGCTGCGATCATCAACCTGTGCAAACGAATTTGTCGGATGCGCTTCGTACAGCGAGAAGCTTGTACCCGGACGTTGAGTTTATTCATTCCAACTTTAACGAATATGTAGCCCAGTTGAAGGGCAAGCTGCCTGAGAATCTTTCGACCATACGCGGGGAGTTACGAAGTCAGCGAACGAACGGTTGGTGGACATTAGTCAATACTGCTTCTGCTCGGGTGTATATGAAGCAGGCGAATCAGAAAATCCAAACCTATTTAGAGAAAGTCGCAGAACCGATAGCTACATTCGCCAAGCTGACGGGGCATACGTACCCTAAGCATTTGTTCACTTATGCGTGGAAAACACTGATGCAAAATCATCCGCATGATAGCATTTGCGGTTGCAGCGTCGATGAGGTACACCGCGAGATGATGACCCGGTTTGATAAAAGCTATCAAGTTGCTGAGCAAATTACAGCCAATAGTTTGAAAGCCATCACTTCTATGATCGATACCAAAACGGCATATGATCAATCTGCGATTCCATTTACCATATTCAATACATCAGGATGGAAGCGTACTGGTGTAGTCAACATTGATTTGGAAGTCAAGAGACTCCCGCTCGCGAATAGGAATCGTAAGAAGATCGTCGAGGAGCTAAAGGAGTTATCACTAGAAGGTTATGTTGTAAAAGATAGAAACGGGGATTCCATCGATACCAAGGTGGAGGATCTTGGGGTGACCTTTGGCTATGAGCTGCCTGAAGATAAGTTTCGCCAGCCTTACATGGCTCGTTCCGTCCGTGTTCAATTCCTGGCACAAAATATACCGGCATTGGGTTATAAAACTTTTGCCTTATGCACAGATTTATCGCAAACTGTAAATTCGCCCAACTCTCAGAATAAAGCCAATCCATATAAGATGGAGAACGAATTCTTATCGGTACTCATCGCCGATGATGGAACCTATGAGATAACGGATAAAAGAACCACCAAGACTTTTTCCGGCCTCGGTGCTTATGAAAATACGGGTGACATTGGAAATGAGTATATATTTAAGGCGCCGGAAGGAGATATTCCGCTTACAACCCGTGGATTACCTGCTGAAATCTATATAGAGGAACAAACATCATTCCATACGGTGATAGCCATCGTTCATCATTGGGAAATTCCTGCTAGCGGCGACGCAACATTGGAGCAAGAAATCCAAGAATTCGTTCCTTTTCTTGAACGTAAAGCGCAGAGAAGCAAACAAACCGTTCCATTAACGGTAACGACTCGTCTCACACTGGAACAAGGTGTCCCGCACCTTAAAGTCAAAACGAGTCTGAGAAACGATGCTAAGGATCACCGTATCCGAGTACTATTCCCAACCGATATTCACTCGGCCGTTCATTACGCCGACTCCATATTTGAGGTTGTGGCCAGAGATACGGTACCCGCATCCGAATGGACAAATCCGAGCAACTGTCAGCATCAGCAGGCTTTTGTCAATGTACGAAACGACCATTACGGACTAACCATTTGCAATTTGGGTCTAAATGAATATGAGGTACTGCGTGACGACAGAGGGACGATAGCCATCACCTTACTAAGAGCGGTTCAGGAGCTGGGTGACTGGGGAGTTTTCCAGACTCCGGAGGCGCAGTGCTTAGGGGATCATGAGTTGGAATACGTGCTCATTCCACACGGAGATAACAATGATGCCTTACAGTCGTTTGCTGCAGCTTACCAAGCGCAGATTCCTTGGACAGCGGTACAAACTCCATTGCAATCCGGAACTCTTCCGGCGGAGCATCAATTTATCGGCTGGACGGGCAACGGGCTCGCGCTCTCTGCGGTTAAGATGAACGGATCTACTGAAGACTTCGTTATTCGATGGTTCAATATGACTGATCAACCGACACAATTGCATATTGAGCATGTACACGGATCTTATGAAGCAATTTACAGAAGTAACGTACTCGAAGAAGAGGGTGATGAGATTGGTGTTGGAGGTGTAGTCCCGATTCGTCCAGCGGAGATCGTGACCATCCTAGGAAAGCCTGGTTTATAAATTTATAAAAAGCTGCCCGTAAAATGTCTCAGCTGGGCTATATCAGCTGCTATTTTACGGGCTTTATTTTGCCATTTTAAGCTTTAGCACCGGCTTCATTCGAAACGGTTGAACTCGCTGTTGAACTTCGAACAACAAGCTCGTTCGGTAGAATGATGTTACGGCGATCCTGATTGGGATCCTGAATGAGGGAAACAAGAAGTTTTGCAGCTTCTCTGCCCATATTCTTCTCATTTTGATTTATATAAGTTAATGGAACTTCTGTATGCTCGGAATGGTCATAGTCATCGAAGCAGACAATAGACAGATCTCCAGGAATCTGGAGATTCAGCGACCGGGCCGCTTTCATTGCAATCAGACCGATAGCGGAATTCGTTGTCACGACGGCTTGAACATCCGGATTCTCACTCAAATAGCTTTTGATTTGTTCGACAACGGGCAATCCGCTGCTTAGAGTGAGTCTCAACCGATAGTCGATGAAAAGGCCAGAATCGCTCAGTGCCTTCTCATAACCATGCAACCGATCTTCAATACTAGTGGTACCGGAAACGGCTGTACTTATAAAGCTAATCTTAGTATGTCCGATATTCGTTAAATGCTTTGTAGCTTCATAGGCACCTTTAAAGTTGTCTGAACTTATAAAGTTAGCATCAAGCCCGCGAAGATACCGGTCGACGATGACAAGGGGAAAACGATCTAGAGTCAACTTCAATATTTGATCATTGAATGTTTCTCCATCCACCGGATAAATAATAATACCATGGACCCCAAGCTGCGTGAATTCCTTCAGTAATTTATTCTCTAGTTCCTGCGAATCGTGGGTAAGCTTGAATACCAGGTGATAACCATGTTCGGCCAATTCCTCTTCAATACCTGTCATTAAGTTGGCAGTAAATAGATTATCAAGCCTCGGCATAAGAAATAGAACAAGAGGGCTATTAACCACTTCTTGAGGCTCATAGGATATCAGCTGATTCGATGCATCATCGGATATATAGGAACCTCTTCCTTGGATTCGGTTGATCAAGCCCTGTTTCACAATATCCGCCATGGCGTTTTTTACGGTAATCCGGCTGACATTGAATTGCTCGGCTAATTCATTTTCCGAAGGCAGTTTATCTCCTGGTTTCCATACCCCCGAATTCATTTGATTAATGATGTAATTTTTCAATTGTATATACATAGGAACCCTTTTTGGGGTATTCGTCATAAAGTTATTGCTCCCTTGTGATTTTTATAACAAATATACAACTTTTTATGATTTTAGTAAAGTCTATGGGGCTGTTTAGCGAACACTGACCGTGCTGGGTTTTCTTCACAGGGAGAAGGCTGACGCTTCGTTCAGCTGACAGGTAGGCCAGATACAACTTTGGTAAAAATAGATCAAGTTTTGTAAAGATATATCATTCCTTTCGTTTAGGCAGATCGGTAAAATGAAGAATATAAAAAAGCGCTTACTTTTTAAAAATGGAAAAGGTGATGATGGTGAACGTAGCTCATGAAGAATTCAGAGTTAATATTTCAGCAAGTAAGAGAAAAACCGTGTTTTCCTTGTTAAAGAAACAAAAGTTTTTGTTCCTATTGCTGCTTCCAGGCATGCTTTACTTTCTAATATTCAAATATATTCCGATGTACGGGATCTTGCTTGCATTTAAGGATTACAATCCCCAGGTCGGAGTACTCGATAGTCCTTGGATCGGGCTTAAACATTTTCATCAAATGTTCCAAATGAACTATTTCTGGACCGTGACAGCTAATACGCTGAAGATCAGTATATTAAAGATTGTTATTGGCTTCCCTGCACCGATTATCTTCGCCCTGCTGCTGAATGAGCTGGTTTCCAATAAATTTCGGCGTATTGTTCAGACCATTTCTTATTTACCGCATTTCCTTTCATGGATTATTGTTGCAGGGCTTATTTTTCAACTCGTATCTCCCAGCTATGGTATCTACGGCTTCTTGTGTGAAGCCTTCGGCTGGCAGCCCAGAATCCTAATGGGTGACGGAAAATCTTTCTTGCAAATTCTCTTGATTTCTAATGTGTGGAAAGAAATTGGTTACGGCAGCATCATCTATTTAGCAGCAATTGCCGGTATTAATCCCGACATGTACGAATCGGCCAAAATAGATGGGGCAGGGAGATTCAAACAATGCTGGTACATCACTATCCCATGCATATTGCCTACCATAGCCATGCTTTTCGTACTTGGATTAGGAGGAATTCTCGATGGGGGATTTGACCAGATCTTTAACCTGTACAATTCCATGGTTATGCCGACAGCGGATATCATTGATACGTTTGTTTATCGGATTGGTCTGGTGGAAATGCAGTACAGCTTCTCAACAGCTGTAGGAATAGCCAAAAGCTTAATTGCGCTTATTCTGGTACTGGGAGCCAATTGGATTGTAGGCAAGATCTCCAATTATACTATCTTTTAATATATCGAAATAAGGGAGACACTCATGAAAAAAAGCGCAGGAGTAAGAATTTTCGATCTCATGAATATCTTATTGATGTTATTTATATGCCTGACCATCGTCTTTCCTTTTGTGCAGCAGCTTGTCATTTCCTTAAGTCCGCCAAGTGAATCCAGCACTGTCGGTATTCACCTATTTACCAAGAATCCGACGCTGGACTCCTTCAAGCAAATTTTTGCTTCAGGCTCTATCGTAGAGGCCTATTCCTGGACCCTACTTCGTACGGTCATGGGAACTGTCCTTACAGTCATTGTATCCGCCATGCTTGCTTATCCGCTATCCAAAAGATATTTGCTAGGCAGAAACGTATGGATGAGCTTAATTGTATTCACGATGTTTTTCGGCGGCGGTCTGATCCCCACCTATCTGCTGGTTAAAGAGCTGCATATGCTAAATACCATATGGGCATTGGTATTACCCGGACTTTGCAGCGCATATAACATCGTCATCATCCGCAACTTCTTTACTTCGTTACCGATTGAGGTAGAGGAAAGCGCCTACATGGATGGTGCCAACGACTATACTATTTTCTTTCGCATTGTACTGCCACTTTCCATGCCGATTATGGCAACGGTGACACTATGGTCGCTGGTGGGTCAGTGGAATGCGTGGTTTGATGCGATGATTTATATCTCTAATGGAAAGATCAAGGTTCTTCAAATTTTGCTAAGAGATGTGCTAAACAACGCGCAGGATGCGGCACTGGCTAATTCTCGCGGGGGCGAAGTTGTCGATATGTCAGGGCAGCGGTACACAGCCGAATCCGTCAAAGCAGCCATACTGCTCGTAACTACGATTCCAATCGTGATGGTATATCCATTCCTGCAAAAATATTTTGTGAAAGGAATCATGATTGGCGCAGTAAAGGGTTGACAGAAGGCATCTATGAATTCCACATATATCATACTATAAGAAGAGGGGAAACTATGTATGAACAAAGGTAAAAAGCTGCCAGCAGCATCACTCAGCTTGTTTATGGCCGTTACGGTTGTCGCTTCGGCTTGTTCCTCATCTGCACCCAACGGAGCTTCCAATGAGGATACCGGCCAAAAGAAATATTCTGCAGACGTGTTTACTATCCGAATTCAGCCTGATCCGACCACTGAAGTCATGAAGAAGGTCAATGAAAAGCTGGGTAACGTGAATCTGAAAATTACGGCTGTTCCCGACGATGATTATAATACAAAGCTCAATTTATTCATGGCATCTGGAGAAATGCCTGACGTATATGGAGGATATATTTCTAGCAGTGACGCCCTTTTTAATTCGGCGGCTGATTTGACAGAAGAAGAGGTTAAACAATATGCGCCTAATATTTATGCGTCATTTGTAAGCAGAGCAGGTTCTCAAAAAGATCATATCTTAGGATTATGGTCTAGAAATGGAAAGCTGAAAGGCTTTAACAACGGCAATTTGAATAATTCACTGCCCTATGGTGCCGTCATTCGTACCGATATTCTGGAGGAGTTAGGGGTCGGTATGCCCAAAACCATTGCAGACTGGGATCAATTGCTGAAATTATACAAAGAAAAATACCCGAAAAAATACCCGCTTACGGTCCAAAACGGCGGTGAGAATCAGGCGATGTATTATTTCCTGTCCGCTTATGGGGTTAGACGAGACGCATGGGTTTATAAGGATAAAACATTGCAGTATTCCCCGTTTATGCCGGGCATGCGTGATGCTCTTGTGCAGCTTAACAAATGGTATAAGGCAGGCTACATCAACCCTGAGTATTACACGATGTACCAGAACACTACTGCCCCTGTCAATGAGTTTGTCAATGGAAATTCGATCTTCTTCCAATACTACAATACAACGAACCAGATTCGTCCGCCTTTCGATGAAGGGAGTATAGGAGACAAGCTGCTTGCCAACTTCCCGAATGCCAAGATCGATTGGATTCCATTCCCAACCCTGGGAGACGGAAGCAAGCCGCTTGTGGCTAACGCCTCTATGTTCAGTAACATCACGTTCTTCAGCAAGGCATTAGAGAAAGATAGAGATAAGCTGCATGCTATTATGACAGCGTGGGATAAAATATTCAGCGACCCCGAGCTTTATACGCTAGTTAAATATGGCTTGAAGGATAAGCATTATACGATGGTCAACGGGGCGATTGTGACGAAGAAAGAGTTTGGCACCAATGACGCCAAAGCGAAGGAAGGCTTCGGATGGCCGTTCAACGGTCAGTTTGACCCTACCGACGAGGTAAACAAAGCAACTCTCGCTCCATACATTCAAGATAACAGACAGAAGCTGATTTCTGATAAAGATGGCTTATATGGTTCGAATCATGTTGATTATCTCGCAACCAACGATAAGCCTACCGTCGAGGGTCCGATTCTTTCGGAATCCGGAGAGAATCTCGATATCAAAAACCAAACCTACTTAACCCAATGGAACACGATGTACACTGCCGTCATTGTCGGACAAAAGACCATTGAGGATTTTGATAAATTTATTGCAGACTGGAAGAAACAAATGGGGGATGAACTGGTTAAAAACGCTAATCGTTTGTATAACAAATAGGCAGAAGTGAAGCATTCATAATTTCTAATATAGCCACCGGCGGCGCCGGTGGTTTTTATATTTGCTATATTGTTCTGCCGTCCATGAATTGTTTCGGACTTTTCCCCGTTATTTTCTTAAACATCCTGCTGAAATGCTCTGGAGAAGTATAGCCGACCTCGCTGCAAATTTCATAAATTTTGAGATTGGAGGTCTTGATAAGCTCAATAGCTCTGGTTATGCGGACCTTCGCCAAATAATCCACGAAGGTTATATTTTCTTTTTCCGAAAATAACCGGCTCAAGTAACTGCTGTTGATACTGAACTTGTGCGCAACCGACTGCAGATTGACATCACCTCCATAATTTTGCTCCATATAGTGCTTGACCTGATTAATAATGGTGTGGTCGCCCTTGCTTGACCTGAACACAGCCATCACCGATGCAAGCCAATCATTTAAGGAGCTCAGGTCGCCGTACCATTTCAGGTGCTGTTCATAGGCGTGGCTTAAATGCTTGATTTCATTAAAAAGTCCGTTTTGCAGGGCAAAGTCAATCACAATAAAATGATACTTCATATAAAGGTCTTGAATCATCTGGAGCTGATTCGCACTTACCGATTGAGGTGAAACCAAAATGCCGTCAAGCTCTGCCTTGCTATTGTCAAAGAGGATGGAGCTGAGAAGCTTTTTTAGATTGGATGTTTGCTTCACTATATCCATCTCCATCGGCGACGACTTTTTAAAATCGGTTCGATAGCGAATGATGGAGCCGTTTCCTGCAATAAAACAATAATTCTGGGAGATTTCCGCCTCGGACATAAGCTGAGGAAGCTTTGAGAAATCAACCTCCATACTGCTAATGCCCATATTTACAAGGTAACCCGGCAGACTGAAATGACGATAGGTCTCCTTCAGCTGATTCATGATAGCAGTATCGGATTCCTGATGGGAATACAGCAGGAGAGTGACGTACTCGTAGAGGGAGGTTTGGATGATCTCATAATGTATATCATTCCTGTTGACAAGCCTATTCTCCGTAGATCTTAAATACTCGGAAAGTTCCTTCTTACAGGATGATTTAGGCTCGGGGGTATTCCTATCTATCTTGATCAATTTCATGCTCATCAGGACAAGGCGATTCCTTTTGTGCTTGCCCAACAATTCTCTGAGGGTGTTCAGCTCAGTGGGTTGAATATTTCCTGTGACGAGCCTGCTGATCAGGCTTTCCCTCACCAGCTCCCTATCTAAGTGATCTGCTTTCGTCTTGACTGCCAAGCCATTGCGCTCTTGAAGTCTCAGGCTGCCCAAAACCTGATGGAGCTGCTCCTGCGTCATTTCTGATTTCAATAGGTAGTCTTTTGCACCAAGCATGAAAGCATTCTTGACCAAATGAAAGTCGTCATAGGCACTGATAACTATAAAATTCAGCTCTTGTCGGTAGGCTAAGGAGGATTTAATCAGCTCCAGACCATCCATAACTGGCATGGTTAAATCTGTAATGACCAAATCGATATCAGGGTCTTCTCTGATCGCATGATACGCGTCCTCACCGTTGAAATACTCGCCAACCAGCTCCAATGATAAGGCTTCCCAATGAATCATACTCCGGATCATCTGCCTCACGTAAGGTTCATCGTCGACTATAATGGTTTTGATCATTATTCTTCTCCGTTTCTTTAAGTATGGGTAAAATGAGCTTCACGCAGCAATATTCACCTTGTACACTTTCTAGCTCGATTCCATAGGGCTCCCCGTATAATAGACGGATTCGTTTATGAATATTCAAGAGTCCGATGTGCAATGTATCGGAAACCATAGGGGGATGGTGCTGATCAAGTATGCTGCTCAGTATGGAAGCTGCTATACCCACACCATTGTCATAAATCGATACAATATGAATATTTGAGTCAACGATATAGGAAGAGATCATGATGCTCGCGAATTCCCCCAAGTTCAGCCTGTGACTTATGCCGTGCAAAATGGAGTTTTCGACGATAGGCTGTAAAATCATATGTGGCACAAGTAAATGCTCCGTATCTTCTTGGATGCTGTAATCTACATTTAACTTGTTACTATATCGCAGTTGCTGCAGCAGGATATAATCCTTGATGTTCTGAATTTCCAGCTCCAAAGGAATGTCGTTGCCGGTATGACTAAGCGTATTTCTCAGAAGCCGGCTGAGAGTAACGAGCATATGAGCGGTGACCTCGTCTTTATGATTCATCGCCGAGAATCGTATCGAGTTGATGGTATTGTACAAGAAATGCGGATTTATCTGATACTTCAGCATTTCTATCTCGGATTTGCGTTTCTTTCCTTCAATTTCAATAGTCAATTTAAAAAGAGTGTCGATCCGCTTGACCATTTGATTGAAGTCATTCGTAATTTCAGCGATTTCATTCCCCGATGCATGTGCTACCTCAATCGTAATATTTTTCTCGCCTACCTTTTTCATGGCAAAGGCCAGACGCTTGATAGGAAGGATGATTTCTTTAGAGATAAAAAAGGAAAACAAAAACATAAAGATCAGTAAGCCTATAACTAAAAAAGTGGTAAAAACAATAATCGCAGAAGATGCTTTTGTCACATATTTCGAGGGTGATAATTGAACGGTATGCCAATGTGTCGTATTCGAATAGCTATTCAATACTAGGTAATCATCGACGAATTCCGTATGGGAAGCATATGGATCCATGAGTGTTTGTTGGGATAACCGTTGAAAAAATCCCTCATTTTCTTGGGGATCGCCTTCATTACTGACAACGATATGGTTATTCTTATCGGTAACTCGGATGATGCTATCAGCGAATCGAAGGTGGGTGTTCAGCATCTCGGTGACTTTGGATTGGGGGATCAAGATAACGAGTTGGCAGATGCTATCCATTGGATTGTTTCCCAAAATATCATAAATATTTTTCGTTATTACCGTATAACGACCTTCAAATAAACCGAAGGGGCTATTTTGATTGCTGAACCAATGCATGTCCGGGGTATTGACCGTATTAATAATGACCGGGTCCTGCTTAAGATCGTTCGTAACCGAGACAAAGTCTCGATAGCTATATACCACACGCCCTTGAACCACGACCAGCACGGCTGAAATCAAATCGTCGGTTGCAAACAAGCTCTTAAATTGCGGTTCAAAATTCATAGATGCCTGGAACTTTGCTTGTTCAACACGTCCTTTCGCAAAATCCGTAGAAGTCGACATCACTGTGTTGTAAAAGGTTGTAGAGTTGGTCAGGATGTCCATATATTTCTGAAGTCTGGCATATAGTGTATCAAAAGAGGACTGACTCACCCTTAAATCAAACGAAATCGAATTGATTAATTCTTTTTGAGAGTTCGTTTTGATGTTGAAATAGGAAAAGTAGGAAAGGGCTATCAAGGGAAGAATGGTCAGAAAAAGATAGTAAAGGAAAAACTGGTTTTGGATCTTGGTCTTCAACGGTATGCATCCCTTCATACTCAATTTCGAAACTTTAATACAACTAACGGAATTAGTAGTATATATATTATATATGAATATACATTATATTTACAGGTGTATAGTTGGATGTTATAATCAGTTCGTGTCGATCAACAGGAAATAGTAGCCAAAAGGGAGGAGAACATGATTAGCATCATTCATGAGCGTCACATAGCGAAAACCTTGGATAAATTGAAGAAGATTGAGCAAAATTATGCAGATTTTATTTTCGAACAGAAGAGCGAGATACCGGTCCGTTACATGGAAACAGAAGAACATTTGTATGAGGTACCGGCCGAGTCGGAAGCTTGGCAGCCCGCTTATTCGGGAATGACCTGGGGAAATGAATGGGGATCCGCCTGGTTTAAAGGAGCTTTTACAGTTCCTATGGAATTGGATGGTCAAGATATATATATTCGTGCAGAAACAGATGCGGTGGAGGCACTTTTTTGGGTCAATGGAAAGCCGCGAGGAATCTTCACACATCCTAAGGAGGCTGAAAACCGCGGGAACCACCATACGCTCCTTCTTACGTCTAGAGCGAATGGTGGAGAAACTTTGGTGTTAGCGTTGGAAGGGTACGCAGGACATCCTTGTTATGGAACACAGCCCTACCAAACCTATGATTCCAACGGCGGATATCACAACCGCTTCAAGCGAGTTTACCGATCCGTACAAGTTATGCTTCTGCGCGAAGATGTCCAGAATTTTGTGTTTGGACTGCGTACTCTGAATCAGCTAGCTGCTGCTGCAGCCGTTGACGCTTTTCGCAGATCGAGGGTTATTGAAGGATTGCTTCAAGTATATGAGGTAGTCGTTCAGTCTCCAGACGAAGCTTTGGAAAGCGAGTGGCGACCCTTATTAGCAGAGGCTCTTAAGATCATGAATCCGCTGCTATCTGCAAAAAACGGCGATTCCGCACCTGTCGCAGGCATTGTTGGGCATTCACATATGGATACTGCCTGGTTATGGACTCGGGATGAAACGATTCGCAAGTGCGCACGCACCTACGCAAACGTACTTAGTTTAATGGAGCAGTATCCGGAATACACCTTCGTACAAAGCTCGGCCTTTCACGGAGAATTAATGCGGCGTCATTACCCTTCCATATTTGAAGGAATGAAACAACGAATTGCAGAAGGGCGTTGGGAGCCCAACGGTGCAGTTTGGATAGAATGCGATTGCAACCTGGTTTCCGGTGAATCGATGGTCAGGCAGTTTCTGAAGGGACAAAAGTATACGCAGAAGCATTTTGGCTATACATCGGATGTGTTCTGGCTTCCGGATACATTTGGATACAGTGCGGCAATACCGCAGATTATGGCTGGATCACGAGTGAAATACTTTTTGACCACCAAGTTATCCTGGAATGATACGAATGTGTTCCCTTATACTACATTCTCATGGCGTGGTTTAGACGGAACGTCTGTGCTATCCCACTTTAACTTCATTCACTGCTGGCCTGATGCGGGATCACTAATCCAGCGGATTTATGGTGCGGGTTACAATAGCAACGGCTCCAACATTAATGGAAGGCCGTCAGGTTCAGCTCTGGGGCGACGGCTTGTATCCTATGGTTTCGGAGATGGAGGCGGAGGACCACAATATGAGATGCTGGAGATGGCCAGAAGGACTCGGGATGTGGAAGGAGCTCCTCGTGCGGAACATACATCAGTAAGCCGGTTTATGAAGGAAGTCGAAGAAAGTGATTACGTTCCGCCGATTCATTCGGGTGAATTGTACTTGGAAGGACACCGTGGAACTCTTACCCAGATGCACCAAATCAAGCGAAACAACCGTAAAGCGGAATTCGCCCTTCGGACGGTTGAACTGGCTGAGGTCGTTCGGCGTTTAGAGGAAGGATCACTGGCTCCTGAGGCGGCAGTGCACCGGGAGGAATTGTATGAGCTGTTGTTAATTAATCAGTTTCATGATATTTTGCCGGGCACGTCCATTCCGGAAGTACACGATCGTGCGATTCAAGAGGTAGGTGATGTTATCTCGGACGCAGAAGCGCTAGCGATCACCTTGCTCTCGGAAACGGCAGCATCTCCAGTAGAAGCAGTGACGGTATGGAATACGCTGAGCTGGGAACGCTGCGGCACGCTTGTACTGGACAAGGTTCCTGTGGGCATGGTCCCGGCAGATTCGGCATATAGTTGGCAGTGGATCCGGGATATTGCCGGCCGAGAGAAGCTGCTTATCGGCGGAACCAGCGTGCCCGCTATGGGTGCGATAACATTGAGGCTGCGTAATGGTAGTGGCAGTTCCGGTAATTCTCCTTTCAAGCTGGAGGGACAAAGACTGGAAACGCCCTTTGCTATCGTGACATTCGATGAATACGGATATATCGACTCCTTTGTGGATCGTTCCTCCGGTCGCAAGCTTCGACGTTCAGGTACCGACCCCCTTAATGCCTTGCTCATGGGTGAGGATATCCCGAGATCCTGGGATAATTGGGATATAGACCGGGATATAGCCACCAAATTAAAGCTGCAGACGGATTTAATAAGCCGTGAGGTTGTGGCGGATGGACCTTTGCAGCTGCGAATCCGCAGCCATTACCGGATTGGGCGCCATTCAACACTTTTACAGGACATGGTCTTCCGTTCAGACAGCCCGCAGGTTGATTTTGAAACGATCATTGATTGGAAAGATCCGCATCAACTGCTCAAAGTAGGATTTGATGTCAATCTGCTCTCACAAAGTGCACGGCATGAAATCCAGTTCGGTCATGTTGAAAGACCTACGCATACCAATACATCGATTGAACAGGGAATGTTTGAGATTTGCACCCACAAATGGAGCGATCTGTCGGAATCCCGATTTGGAACGGCTCTTCTTAATGATTGTAAATATGGAATTTCCGTGGAAGGCTCGGATCTCCGACTTACCTTGCATAAAGGAGGCACGCATCCAGACCCGCGCGGGGATGTAGGAATGCATGAGCTGGTTTACGCTTTCCTTCCGCATAGTGGTTTTGATGTGAAGAATGTTGTCCGCCCGGCCTACGAACTGAATGTACCGCCGTTGACGATACAAGGTGCATCCGAACTATCCTTTACTTCTTTAGCGGCAATAGACGCTGAGCATGTCATTATTGAAGCAGTGAAACCATCGGAAGAAGATGACGCTTTTGTATTGCGTCTTTATGAAGCGGAGCGCTGCGCTGTCCAAGGAGCAAAGCTAAAGCTTGGGATGACACCGAAGAGAGTCTCGCTAGTTAATTTGTTGGAGGAAGAATTGGAGGAGCTTGTGCCGAACGGAACAGAGCTTACACTGGATTTCCGGCCATTTGAAATCAAGACCGTCAAAATCTATTTTTAAACAAGCGGAAGAACGGATAATTAGCTAAAGCGCTTGGAAGGAGGAACGCAGAATGGCAAGAATTACAGCCGTTCGATGTATTCGTACAAGGCATGACGGAAGCTGGGTTATCTTGAAAGTAATGACGGACCAGGATGGGCTCTACGGGATTGGGTCTGCCAGTGATATGTATCAGCCCGGAGCCGTGGTCAGTATAGTGGAGGAATTGCTGGCTCCGCTACTTATTGGCCGGGATGCCAGTCAAATCGAGGATTTATGGCAAACCATGTATACCAGCGGTTATTGGCGTAATGGTTCGACGCTTCACACGGCTATGGGAGGAATCGACATGGCGCTGTGGGACATCAAGGGCAAAGAAGCGGGGCTGCCGATATATCAGCTCCTGGGCGGGGCGGTTCGCTCGGCCATTCCTTGTTATGCACATGCCAATGGCGCAACCTATGAGGAGCTGGAGGAAGATGTCAGCTCTTACCAGGAGCAAGGATTCGGTGTGATCCGCTGCCAGCTTGGCGGCTACGGTGGAGGCGGCTTTGTAGCTTCGCAGGGCATGAATCAATTTCCCTCTGCAAGTGTATTCGATGAAGCTAAGTACATCACGGCAATACCCGACATGTTCGAAAAGCTCCGCATACGTTTCGGCATGAATCTGAACTTCACGCATGACGTTCACGAGCATTTGACGCCATCCGGGGCCGTAACCTTATCCAGATTACTCGACCCTTACAGGTTGTTTTTCTTAGAGGATTTGCTTCAATCGGAGCATACGGAGTGGTATCGCAGGGTAAAAGAGACAAGCATCACGCCTCAAGCGATAGGTGAACTGTTCGTTCATCCTCAAGAGTGGCTGCCGTTGGTAACGAATCGGCTGATCGATTTCGTCAGGATGCGCGTCTCCAAAGCCGGAGGCATTACCCCATGCCGCAAAATCGCTGCAGTTTGTGAAGCTTTTGGCGTTCGAACCGCTTGGCAGGAGGGGGGAGAGAATGACCCCGTCAATCAAATAGCGGCTGCTCATCTGGATATGTCCAGCATGAGCTTCGGTATACAGGAAATTAATCATTTTCGTTCCCATGAGAAGGAAGTATTCCCGGGACTTGCAGTATTGGAAAAGGGGCATTTGAAGCTTAGCGAAAAGCCCGGACTTGGTATTGACTTCGATGAGATGAAGGCAAAAGCGCTGCTTGGAAACCCGGATTCATTGAAATCCTATCATCATCCCTATAAGCTGGACCGAAAGCCGGATGGAACACTGATCCGTCCGTAAGTTTGACCAGAAGGAGGAACCGTTTTGAAGAATATTGTCGTTACGGGATCGGAGGGCAAGCTTGGACGCTTTGTTGTGGAAGAGCTCAATAATGCAGGTTACAGGGTTATTGGAACCGATACCCGACCGCAGAGCAGCCGCAACCGCTATGCCCGTTATATTCAGGGAGATTTGAATCAGCTTGGTGAAGTTTATGGCATTCTTGCCGAATCGGGTGCAGTACTTCATCTGGCAGCCGTGCCGAACCCCATTAACTTTTCGCCTGAACGGATATTTGCCAACAATGTCATGTCCACCTATAACATTATGGAGGCGGCATCTAAACTGGGCATCCAACGGGTTGTATTCGGATCTAGTGAATCCGCCTATGGCTTCTGCTGGGCGAAGCACCCATTCGCACCACATCGGCTTCCAGTAGACGAGGATCATGTGCTGCTGCCGCAGGAAAGCTATGGCCTGTCCAAGCAGGTGAATGAGCAGACGGGAGATATGTTCGCCCGCCGGGTGAATATGCAGGTCTATGCCTTGCGGTTCTCCTTAATTCTTGCCCCGGAGGAATATGCAAGGGAGATCTCGATGTTTGGCGATACCGCGAGACATCACCGTACGCTATGGAGTTATGTAGATGCACGTGATGCTGCAATCGCCTGCCGGATGGCCCTAGAGTCAGAATGCAGTGAAACCTCAGAGGCATGCCGTCTTAACATTACGTCTAGCGATATTCTAAGCAGTGAAAGTATCCGTGATCTGGCAGCAAAGTATTATCCGCAGGTGCCTTTTTCAAACCTGACTCCCGATAAGCTTACGGCATTCGTATCCAACGCCAGGGCGAATTCGATTTTGAATTGGAAGCCAGCTTATTCTTGGAAAGATACCGCTCTTTAATAGGGTATATCGGTCGGACCAAGCCTACTGCGTATCGTTGCAGCAAAGGCTTGGTCCGACTTTTAGTTCTTATGAATAAGAGCGGCGGTTAGATAGCTTACTTGTGTACAACGCTGACAGAATAAAGCTCAACAGTAGTATAAGGTGTTGTGCTTACCGAGCCAGATGTTGCTGTTTGATCGTAATTGCCCGTCTTGAAGTAGAATTTCTTTCCTGAGAAGCTTGGTGTTTTAGAAAATACCTGTGAGCCATTGATTTTCACGGTCGCCACGCCACCTGAAAGCGACATATCAAAAGTGAATTTTGAACCCAAAGCAGCTTTGGTGCTTAATTCGGTATAGGTACCTGCTCCCTTTGCTTCTTCATATAATATTCTGAAATTACCGCCTTTGGAGTTGGCGTTTGCCTGATACTCCAATTCGACCAATGGTATAGAATCGGTGCTGTTAAAAATTTGACCGATAGTAGTTACGCCGCTCGAGCCGCCACCCTGTAACGTGACAGCAGCTGTATTCGTCATGGTGTTAGTTCCAGACCAGCTCCAAGCTGCGTTGCTTCCGCTGGTCGTTTGTTCCCGCATCTCGGAACGAGGATGAGACGAGCCTGAGGTCGTAGAACCCGTCTTAGGATCCATGAACGCCTGGCCTCCGTCGGAAGCTGTATAGAAATATTTGCTTGAATACCCCGAAACCAATTGCGACGAACTTATCGTTGATCCGTCCGGTTGCTGTAATAACCAAATATGATAATCAATATTTGGTGCAGCACCTACCATCGACAATACAGGGACATTCAACAATACGGTCAAACCAAGCGCCAAACCCAATTTTTTTACCTTCCCGAGCGAAGCCAGTTTCATTATCCTCATCCTCTCTTCGTTTGAGTTGAAAACGTGTACGACCTGACTAACTACGTTGTAAACGTTTTCTAAATCCACTTTATACTAAATTCCATCCCTTTTGTTTCACTCAATTGCTCTAAACTTTTGTTGTTTTGCTGAAATCAATCACGATACTGTCTGCGCTGAAAAATCCTGAGATGAGCAACCATTTTGGTGAGAACCTGCCGCTGTCAAAAGGAATGACAGTCGAAGGGTTCTCGAAATGTTGAATGAGGCTGCACAATGACCCATAGCAAAAAAAAGCCGCTGACGGATGATTTCCGACCAAGCGACTTTTCATAACAACTGTGAATGCTCCTTATAATGAGTTTTCTTTCATCAGGGTCCTTCAGCAATATATTCTAGACAATCACTGATAATGGCTGTGAGCTCTTCTTTCTCTTTTAAAAGCAAGTCTCGATCAAATTTTCCAGTCTCCAGGTCGCTAAACAGCCATTTTAACGTAAGCACTGAATAAATAAGAACATAAAGATGATAGTTCTTAATAAAATGTGCAGGTGCCTGCCATCCGGTCTTTTCTCTCTCTTGAATATACGTTTGGAGGACATTCATCCTTATGTGTTTATTAGGCTTAATACGATATCTGACTACTGCCATGTCGATCAAGGTGAATAGATCGAAATAGACTGAATTTATTTGTAGGAACTCCCAGTCGAGGACTATAAAACGTCCGTTTTTACTAGCTAAATTAATAAATAGGAAGTCACCATGAGAAACAGTTTGCTCCGTAGGGAACACACCATGGAGTGACGATAGATGTTCGTACAACACATCAATCTGGCGTTTATGTACACCCATATGGACAAGCAAATCACGATAAAGAGCTTCATTTTCTATAATTGTGATTAGCGCCTCATCGATATAAGGGAGGAACGCCTTGGTGTGCTTGATTTCAATTGAAGGGGGGAGTTTATGCCAGTTGACCACTGTGCGTGCTGCCTCAATCAGAATATCTTCAGAATAGGTATGAGTTAAAGTACCGGCATCTTCTAATACCATCCAATACTCCTGCTTACCTTCATCTATGCAATAATCTAGAATAGCTGGCGTAGTAACAGCTGGGATAAGTGCTTTAAAATGCTCCTGCATCCACAGCTCTTGATCAACCTCTACAGCTGTGTTTGTAGGCTTAAACACATAAGACGCAGCCGGATTCTTTTTGAAGGAAAATCGATACAGGCATTTTTTGTTTTCATTCGTATACTCATTAATAACCTGTAGGTTCACTTGCGTAGGGTCTAATTCCCCATGATTGATGACTGATTTGAAGTTGTTCATTATAACCTCGCTCTACCTGTGAAAAATGTCGAAATACCAAAATAAATGACGAACATGAAACGAATGTGGTAAATTAAAGAGAAAATAATTGGATGGGATTGGTAAAGAATTGAAAAAGAAATTCATAGCAGCATTTCTAGCTTCTATATTATTAATATTATTAATTAATAATATAGCCTATTTTTACTCAACAAAGAAGTTATTAACGAATAATTTGGCGAATCATGACGAAGCGATCGCTAAACAGATCAGCATATCTATTGAGCATTCCCAATCGGGAAGTCAGTATTTAATGGACATGATAGGGTCGCAGCTAAGAACAACTGCCCTCTTGATACAGGAACGGCTCAATCCAGATATCAATAAGGTAACGGATGAAGAATTGATCTCATTAAGAGACGAAATAGGATCGGTTACTGGCATCACCTTATTTGAGAAGAAGCCCGATGGGGACATTATAGGAACGCGTTCTACTGAGCCAAGGGAGAGGGCTCTAAGCACCAAACCATGGGGAGGGACCTGGTTTAAAGCATTTAATCAATTGTTCGACGATAAAAATGTGAATGTAGATAAAGGCATAAAGCTACCGAATTATTGGGTAGGACCGTTTGAGATTTCAACCTCCGATCCTACTCATGTGGGAACGTGGGGGTATTATTACGATGGAAGCACCAACTACCTCATTGATCCATGGGTATTAGATGAGTCGATCAAGAAATACGATGAAATAACGGGGCCAAAAATTATTTTTGATAAGACTCTGCAAGGAAATGAAGACTTTATACAAGAAATCACCATTTTTAATCCTGAAAAAGTCGGTAAAGAGATCGCTCGTGGCGTTAATGCTAATAATGAGAAGTGGGTAAAGCTAGTTGACCGACAAATCATGTACGGCTCCTATACTTATCAGCATGAGAATGACTTTGCCAACGTCCATGCTGCCATGGACAAAAAACAAATCATTCGGGATGAAGCGACTATAAACGGAAAACATGTGGTGAAATCCTTTGTTCCTATTTTGGATGTGAAGATTCCGTATGTTGTTTCCATCGTTACGGATTACGCTGTCATTCAAAATCAACTAAACTCCGAGTTCAAGGTGCTTGCAATGATTATCATCGCAGTGTCCATCATCATCATTGGGCTTGTATATATTATTGTTTACTTTATTGGAAAAATCAGAGACGATGCGGTACGGTCTACGCAGGAGAACTACATCGAGCAAATCAATGCGATGTTCACAACGATCCGAGGGCAGCGGCATGACTTTTTGAATCATGTGTCAACGATAAATGCATTTATAAAGCTTGAAAAATACGAGGAACTTCGTTCCTACTCTAACGAATTTATTCAGGATATAGATGAAATGAACGATATCATTCAGATAGGGAACCCAGCGATTTCTGCCTTGATGCAATCCAAGATGGCGAGTGCAATGATGTATAAAATCGACCTCATCTATAGGTTTCAGGGCATGGAAGAATTGTCCAACGGGATTCGTTCTGTGGATATTACTAAAATCATGGGCAACTTGATTGATAATGCATTTGATGAGGTCATTGAATTGACCGAAGACTCCGCAGATGAACGGTGGGTATCGGTTACTGGTGAGGTTACACATGGGGTCATGTCACTCCTTGTTTCCAATCCTTTAAGCAAGCCGATAACAGCGGATGAGGTAAGAGCTTTTTTAAAACCTGGAGTTTCGACGAAGCCGGTAGGTCATTCTGGACTAGGACTTGCCATTATCGAGAATCTTATCAAACAATATAAGGGGAGCATTGGTTTTACCATCGAAGATAGTACTATCCACTTTCATGTAAGATTGCCTATTGAAAAGCATCGAAAAGAAGCAAGCTAGACCTTAGAAAAACCAGTTGGTATAAGACCGACTGGTTTTTTATTACTATGATTAGTAGGGTGAATATGTAAGATGTTTTTTGGGGATTACGAAAACAATTAGTCGTTGGAGCACTGAGATATGGATCGGAGCGGCTATAGGAACAATTTCCCAGACTCCCCGTTCATCTTATAAGGGAAAAGCCATTATTTCGTATTGTGTAGACCCTGCCATCGGGATCAAGATCTGTCAAAACCAATGACAAGAGCTTGATCCCATTTTTAAATGTGACCGTCACGGCCTTTCAGCGATGAAGGCTCGACAGCATGCTTAGGGCGAAAATGATTCGGCGACTGTCCGGTCCAGCGCCGGAACTGACGCGAGAAATGTGTCGCTGAGTGGAAGCCGAGCAGCTCTGCAATCGCAGCTACCGATTGATCCGTCGTCACAAGCAGACGCTTGGCTTCATTCAGTTTCAACTCGCTAAGAAATTGGCGCGGAGAGACGCCGTATATGTGCGAGAACACTTTGGAACACTGAAAGCGGCTCATATTCATCCTTTTGGCAATCTCCGCAATAGTAATGTCGGAGTATAGATTGGCACTTAGCAGCTCTTCCATCCGATGAGCAATTTCCGCTGTGAATTGGGTCGCATCATGTACAGGTTCTTCGTTTATCGTTTGCTCCTTTAATAAGCCTATCATTTCCGATATGATCAGCAAAATATGAGCTTGTACGGCCAGTCGATCCTGCACGCCTAGAGAAACATGCTCCTCCTTCGGGCTGCCGGACAGCTGGTTGCCGGCAATGCTCTGGCCTAATACAGCTTCAAGCTGCCTAACGTAAGCAGGGAGCAAGCTATCCGATGCGGTCCTGCCGCTAATGAACTGATACGGCTCTACGCCAAAGATACGCCGCATCTCGGAATCATCGAGATCGAAATGAAGATTGAAAAATACATAAGGGAGATCGCTATCGTTAACGATGGCATGCTTGACGCCGGATTTTATCAGGAGCCAATCTCCTTGTTTCATCGATAGGGTATCTTGGCCGAACTGCTGCCGGACTTCGCCATCGAGACAGCAGACCAGTTCAATAAGATGATGATGATGCTTTGGATAGGTCCACGCGGGAGGCTTAATGCCAAAGTGGCATCCGGATACTTGCAGCGTATTGGTAAAGTTGGTGAATGTCCACTGCCTGTCCATAGTTGCTCGTTCCTTTCAGTAAAAAAATGTCCGGTTCCGAATGTTAGGTCATCTTTAATAGTACCGCAATTCGATTCGCAGCACAAAAGGTTATACAAACGACACGTTTGGTTATTTCGATTGTCCGCTCAATTACTTACAATTTGAAGAGCAAATAAATTAAAATCTGTGAGGTTGAGCATATGGCTGTATCATTCGAAGTAGTTGGCAATCAATTTAGGCTGAACGGGGAGCCTGCACGTATTGTTGCGGGAGCGATTCATTATTTTCGCGTGGTGCCTGAATATTGGAAGGATCGTCTGATTAAGCTGAAAGCTTGCGGCTTCAACACGGTGGAGACTTATGTAGCCTGGAATATGCATGAGCCGGTGGAAGGCAAATTTTGCTTTGAGGGTCTTGCCGATATTGTCCGGTTCATCGAACTGGCTGGGGAGGTCGGTTTGCATGTGATTGTCCGCCCTAGCCCGTATATTTGCGCGGAATGGGAATTCGGAGGACTTCCAGCATGGCTGCTCCAATATCCGAACATTCGCTTACGCTGCAATGATCCGCTATTCTTAAGCAAAGTGGACGCTTATTACGATGTGCTGCTGCCGAAGCTGAAGCCGCTATTATGCACAAACGGCGGACCGATCATCGCGGTACAGATCGAGAATGAGTACGGGAGCTACGGCAACGATATGCAATACCTCGAGTATTTGCGCCAAGGACTGATTAAGCGCGGCGTCGATGTGCTGCTGTTCACATCCGATGGTCCGACTGACCAGATGCTGCAGGGGGGAACCGTCCCAGGGGTGCTGGCCACCGTCAATTTTGGCTCCCGTGCAGCGGAGTCGTTCGAGAAGTTCAAGGAATACCGTCCTGATGAGCCTCTTATGTGTATGGAATATTGGAATGGCTGGTTCGACCATTGGATGGAGGAGCACCATACCCGCGATGCGGGCGATGTAGCCAAAGTACTGGAAGAAATGTTAGCCATGGATGCTTCCGTCAACTTTTATATGTTCCACGGCGGCACTAACTTCGGCTTCTATAACGGAGCCAATCACATCAAAACGTATGAGCCTACGATAACGAGCTACGACTACGACTCGCCGTTGACGGAATGGGGTGATGTCTCAGATAAATATGTCGCAGTCAAAGAAGTGTTGAAGCGTTACGGATACGAGGTAGAGGATACGCTGCCGGAGCAGGTTAAAAAAATCCGTTACGGAGAAGTCACGCTGACAAAACGCGCTGCACTGTTCGAACAATTGGATAACCTGTCAGCTCCAGTGAAGCGTACAAATCCCGAACCGATGGAAAAATTCGGCCAAAACTATGGCTTCATTGTGTACGAGACGCAAGTATCCGGACCTCGCCGCAGTCAACAGCTGCATATCCAAGACGTACACGATCGGGCGCAGGTGTTTCTGGACGGAGTCTACATCGGGGTCATCGAACGCTGGAATTATGCTCCGCTTACTGTGGATGTTCCTGCCAGCGGCGCTCGTTTGACCATTCTGGTTGAGAACATGGGACGCATCAATTACGGACCGCTGTTGAAAGACTACAAAGGGATTACGGAAGGCGTGCGTCTCGATTTTCAGTTTCTATTTGATTGGACCATGTATACATTGCCGCTGGATACGCTCTCTGCGCTTCAATATTCGGAGACTCCGGCCGGAGCTCAGCCTGCGGACAGTCCGTCGTTTTATCAAGGCACGTTCGAAGCTGAAGAAACGGCGGATACATTTATCCGCATGGACGGCTGGAAGAAGGGAGTCGTTTACGTGAACGGCTTCAATCTAGGCCGTTATTGGGAGGCTGGCCCGCAAAAGGCGCTGTATATCCCAGGGCCCATATTGAAAAAGGGCAGCAATGAGATCGTCGTATTCGAGCTGCACGGACCCGCTGCTCCGGTCGTCACTTTGGACGACAAGCCGGATCTTGGAGGTATAACCACAGTGGAGGATAGCATGATTAGTTTTACTTCTAATTAATGAATCGGGGTACCGAGGCAGGAAGCGACTCTATTTTAACCTACGATAATTCCATAAAACAGCGGTAGTCTAGGACTTGATATTCTCGTCCTAGGCTTCCGCTGTTTTCCTATGCTCTATGATGCGAGCCAGATCCGGTTTTCAACTCCAGCCCTATCGTAATCCTTGTCCGAAATACTCACTTTTCAGACTCACAATTGTATTTTAACTCTCTGAGCTGCAATGTATGATTAGGAAAATGAGAAGAGGGGGGTTTTCTATATAATGAACAGGAAAAAAGCACTAAGCCTTGCATTGATCGGTATCGTAGCGATGACTACCGCGTGTAACGGATCAAGTCCATCGCAGCAGGGAGCCAAGGAAGAGGAAAAGAAGGAGCCGATTAAGCTGACGGTTCTTCAATATTTGCTCACGGTAACGGACGAGGACTTCAATAAGCTGATTGCGGAGCCTGTCAAAGCGAAGTTTCCTCACATCACTATGGAGCTGGTCCGTAAACCGGCGAATCAATCCTTCGAAGATATGCTCACTGCCGGGACGTTCCCTGATCTGATGCTTCAGGCAAATTTTGATATTTACAAATATACGACCTTAGGTCTTGCCGAGGATTTAACCGCGCTGGTGAAGAACAACAACATCGATTTGTCGCAGTTTGATCCGAACATCATTCAGACGCTGAAGAGCTATGGACCGAAGAGCGAATTATATATGCTGCCTTTATACAGCAATCCTGCGGCACTTTACTACAACAAGGATATTTTTGACCGCTTCGGCGTTCCCTATCCGAAGGATGGGAGCACTTGGGATGAAGTGATCAGCCTTGCCCGCCAGTTGAGCCGAACGGATGGAGGCCAGCCGTATTACGGTCTCGATTTGATAGCCGCCCCGCGCGTATCCGCATCCATGATGCTCCCGCTGTGGGATCCGGGCACTGGCAAAGCGGTTCTTACGACGGACAGCTGGAAAGCTTATTTCGAAATGTACAAGTCCATCAAGGATATTCCCGGCAACCAGACGAAAGGCATCTTCAATGATTTTGAGAAAAATAAAAACCTGGCTATGATGGTCGCCTATAACCGGTTGACTCAACTGGAGGACCTGCACAAAGCAGGCACCGCTCCGAACTGGGACATTGTGACCTTCCCAAGCCGCAAGGAAGCGCCTCTGGTTAAAGAAACCGATGTATCCGGTCTCCTTTTATCTACCAATAGCAAGCATAAAGAAGAGGCGTTCCAGGTTATGAAATTTTTGACGGAGAAGGAAAGCCAAGCCCGAATGGCCAGAAGAGGGCTGATCCCGGTCATTACCGATTCGGAAGTGACGAAGGAATTTGGAGCTGATCTATCGTCTCTCCAAGGGAAGAATGTACAAGCTCTGCTGAAGATGAAAATCGGGCAGAACCCACCGCCGACCGAGCATGAGGAGATTATTAAAGACGTCATCAATAAATCCATGACCGAGTATCTGAAAGGAAATGTGGACGTCAATTCGATCTTAAGACGGGCGGAGGATGAGGCTAATAAAAAAATCGCTGAATCCAAAAGATAGCTCAGTTCCATGGCTTGCCGGCTAGAGAGCTTCTATTGGATTTTACTAAAAAGCTTTCGAAAGGCGCTCGGTCTCACTCCAGTTTTACTTTGGAACAGGTTGGAAAAATAATGCGGATCCATATAGCCAAGCCTATAGCCAATATCGCTTATGGTCAGCTGGGTGTCGAGCAGCATCAGCTTGGCGGATTCCATTTTTTTGGTGATCACGTAGTTATAAATCGTCGTGCCAACTTCTCTATTGAACAAGCGATTCATTTGCCGGGTAGAAATGCCTACCTGTGTAGCGAGCTGGTTCGAATCGAAGGGCTGAAGGATGCTGTTATCCAAAAATTGCTTGATAGCTTGAACCGCAGATGATAGCGCTTCCCCTCGTTTGCGCAAAGTTTCCGAGAGGGTGACGATGATCCGCATGAGGATGATCTGCAGCTCGTTTTGCATTTCTTCAACCGATTTATGTATAGCGCTTTCAATGGCCTCTTCAAATAAAGGTCCCGCACCGCATTGCGATGTCACGACATGGGGAAGCAACTGGTAAGCTTCAAGCATCTTCAGAATCCAGTTGCCGCTAATGTTCAACCATATATAAGACCATTGCTCCGGATGATTCGGATCGGCGTTAACTTCATGATAGCAGCCTGCAGGCAGAATGAAGACGTCTCCTTGTCGGGCAGTATGGGTGTGGGAATCGACCTTAACAATGCCTTGCCCGGTTAAGATAAAGCCCATAACGGTAATTTTGGCAAGCTTTCGAATGTTGCTGTAGTCCGTATCACAGTAGTTAATTCCTAAAAACTGCACGCTCAGAGGAGGAGGCTCACCTAACGGAGGCAGGTGATAGATAGGGCCGTGCTTGCCGGGTTTGTTCAACATTGTCATCCATGCTCCCTTAACGACGTAGTTCCTGGTTCCTATGATGTATTGTAGCATGGAATAGCCTGACAGGACATGACTTGATGATGCGCTGCTTTTTTTTACAAATAAAATAAGCAGGATCTTGAATGTCCTTTTTCCTCACCTTGAGTGCCGATTTCTCTATTAAGTAGTTAAAACAGCCAAGATATAATGAAGATAACTTACCACTTACACAGCTAAGAAAGGGGACGAATCAAGTGACAACATCAAGCATGGAGCATCAGAAACAACGAAACGCCTATCTCATGGGTTACTTCCGTTCGGGTCCCGGACAAAGCCACACGGATGAAAAACTGCATTATGCCTACAGCCGTGACGGCCTTCACTGGTATGAGCTGAACGAGAATAAGCCGGTCTGGGCATCCCGTCTAGGAGAAGGCATATTAAGAGACCCGTTTATCGGCAAAGGACCGGACGGCAAATGGCATCTTGTCTTTACGATCCGCCCTCGGGGGGCCACATATTGGTTATGCAACCTCTGATGATCTAATTCATTGGAAAGAAGAACAAGCGCTGCCTATCATGAAGGACATCCCGAACACCGTCAACAGCTGGGCTCCTGAGTTTACTTACGATCCCGTACAGGAACACTTCCTGGTTTACTGGGCTTCAAGCACAGGCAAAGATTTAAGCAATAGCAAACACTATTGTGCGCGAACGAAAGACTGGACATCATTTACCGATGCTGAATTATACTTCGATCCGGGTTTTCAAACCATTGATGCAAGTCTTGCTCCCTATGAGGGGAAATATTATATGGCGGTCAAGGATGAAAGTCATGTCTACGAGCCGTTAAAATACCCTCACCCGCCCATGAACTTCTTGGCCGTGTCCGATCAGTTGGAAGGTCCATACGAAAGAATACCTGGTGTTCAGACGCCGGATTATACGGAAGGTCCGGAATTTCTATGGATCGAAAATGAAAAAAAATGGCTGTTGTACTATGATTATTGGGCTTATGGCAAGTTTGGCGTTATGGAGTCCTCCGATATGGTTCAATGGTCCGATGAATTGGAAGAGGATAAGATCCGGTTCCCTTACCGTGCAAGACATGCAACGATGTTTTCTGTCACCGAGCAGGAGCTTCTGCGTTTATTGGACAAGTACGCTTTGCTGGCGCAATACCGCACACCGACTTATTCTCCGGTTAGAGTTGCAGCAGAAGAGTCGGAGGGCTTCTTCCACGATGGCTTCGCCATGCGTTCCATTGCGATGCATATTCGACCGAATTCTATTACGGGCACTCAAGTTTTGTTTGACGAAGGCGATTCCATGAATGGACTAGCTCTTCGTATCCGTGAGGGCCGTTTAGAAGCTGCGGTATGTTCGAACGGGCACCGGTTCCAAGTATCCGGTGAGCTGTTACAGCTGAAGCTGATGCAGTGGAACCATACAGCAATGACTTATGATGAAGGAAGAAAGCTGTCCTTGTATGTGAATGGCCTTCTTGCAGGCGAAGGCAGCGCGCCGTTTGCTCTAGTGAGAGCCCATGACTGCTCAGGGGGCTACGGAGGAAGATTCGGCACGGATGCCTTTGGTGATCAAGGAAACAAAGCAGCCTTTGACGGGGGAATTAAGAATGTGCAGATCTACTCCGTCCCGCTGCATATGGAGGATATTAGGGCAATGACTGCATCCCAATAGAACCTGTTCAATTCGCGATAAGAAAGGAGCCATAGTATGCAAAGTGATTTTCTTATACAGCCGCCTCATCCAGAAACGGAATGGTCCTCCTGCACCGGGTATTCCGATTCGGCCGGAGTTGTACAACGAATCCTGGATACCCCTTTAAAGGACGCCAGCATTTGCGCTGGGCCGGATCGTATGTATTACTTGACTGGAACGAACGATGGGTCAACTGTACAGGTATGGACGTCTTCAGATTTAAAGCAATGGACGGGGCCAAAAGTCATATGGAGTTTGGAGCAAGATGGAACGTGGCAGGAAGAAGGTGCCGGCGCCAATGAAATCTGTGCTCCGGAAATTCACTACATACAGGGATCGTATTGGATCGCTTATGGACTGCAGCGAGGCGGCACCGGGCTGCTGAAGAGTCTGTCCGCATCCGCCTATGGCCCTTACCGCGATATGGGGAGGATGACCGAAGACGGACAGGATGCTTCTTTATTTGTAGATGAAGACGAGGTTGTGTATTGGATCTATGCCAATGGCAACATTGCGAGAATGAATGAGGAAATGACGGGGCTGGCGGAACATCCCCGAATGGTGGAAGTACAGCCTTGGAAGATCGCGGGGCGGGAGGATCATCCATCGTACTCCGGGAACTTGCAGGTTGGAACGCATGGAGCTTTTCTAACCAAACGGGACGGTTATTATTTTATGTTTTGTGCCGATGCGCTCGAGAGAATGGGCAGCAATGCTGTCGATACCTTTGTAGCGGTAAGCCGCTCGATTTACGGCCCTTACAGCCGGCGGTATTTGGCGCTTCCCCACGGTGGGCAAGTCACCTTATTTACCGGATGGGACCAAAGGTTGTATGCATCCTTCACGGGCTGCGGGAGCTATTCCCCTGTAGAGCATTTTCCTTCCGTTGTGACTATGGACTTTGCAGGTCCGGGCTTCATTAGACCCGTCGAAGAAGCGGTTCTTGAGAAGGGACCTGTCGGAAGTCTGAAACCTCTTGCGGGCTTTCTGATTCGGGATCCTCATATTAGTACTAGCCCGGATGGGACGTATTACTTGACGGGGACATCGGATAAGCCGCACCGGAATTTTTGGGACCGGAATAATCAGCTCCATTTGTGGAAATCACAGGATCTAGAGGAATGGACCCATGTGGTCAAAGTATGGGATCTCGCCGAGAATGGCACCTGGGAAAATAACATTTATGAGAATCCCTGCCTCTGGGCACCGGAAATGATCTATTTATACGGCACCTTCTGGATCACTTATTCTCTTAAAGGTGGAGGCACCGGGCTGATTAAAAGCGTGTCAGGAAAAGCAGAAGGGCCGTATATCGATATGGGACGAATGACGAATACGGATATTGACTCCAGTCTGTTCCAGGATGATGATGGTCAAGTCTATTATGTATGGCAGGACGGGAAAATTGCCAGGATGAAGAATAATATGACCGGCTTTGCTGAAGACCCCCGCAAGCTGTTATGCTCAGACGGGCAGCGTGTTGGCTACGAAGGCGCCTTTATTGTGAAATACAAAGGCAAGTATATTCTGGGAGCAGCGGAATGGAACGGGGACAAACGTGTGGACGGTACTTATGATTTGATGTATGCCGTCGCCGATGATTTGTACGGTCCGTATACTCCAAGAAGGCTTGCGGTACCTCACGGCGGCCACGGAACGATGTTTATTGACAATGAGGGCCGACTTAGGTCTACTTTTTTTGGTAATGATCGAACCGCTCCATTCCGGACTCGAGTGGGTATTGTCACTCTTCAAGGCGAAGAGGATGGACAGGGGATGCTCATAGAGCCGTGTTTCGAATAATAATAGAAACATGAATCAAGCTCCTGAGCGGGCAGGATTCATGTTTTTTTAGTGACTCATCTAATTCCAAGTATTAATATAGTATTAATTGAAGAAAGGAGGTGCCAGCCCATGAGATTGTTCTCTATTAGAAAGCTGATTTCTCCGACCCTAAGCATTCAAGGCAAAATCTTTGTTGCCTTTAGTCTCGTTACTCTACTTGGCATAGCTGCCGTAACGAGTATCGTCTACTTGTATATGAGAGAAACGGTCAAGAATAATGCGATAACTTCTGTCGTAGATAGTATACGGCAAGCGGATGAGTCCTTGAATCTCCGATTTGAGGAAATCAGCCGATTAAATACGGTGGTTGCGACCAATAAAACCGTACTGAATACGCTGCAGAGCGCTACTGAGGAGCCAAGCTACGAATGGTTTCAAGAGCAGAAACAGATCGAGGAGTTTTTATCGGCAGTGATTGCGTACAAGCCTTATATTTCGCGGGCTTCCGTTATTGGACTGAACGGGAAGGTGTTTTTCGTCGGCTCCCCGTGGCTGGATAAGAGCATATTACATTCACCTGTAATAGATTACTTGCTTCAGAATGGCTCAGGGCATGCGTATTTTCACCACACAGGCTCTAGCGATTCCATTGTGACTGGCCGTGAGCTTCGATATAACCGGCAAGTCATCGGTCTCGTCATGTTCGATCTGAATTATGAGTTTATTAAAAAGACCTACGATGTTAAGCCTACATCGGACAGCATGCTGTATGTCCTGGATGAGAAAAACGAATTCATCTACCAGCCCGGAATAAGCGAGGTTACCCAAGATATGATCATCCAGCTGAACCAAGAGCTTGGCGGTTCAGGGACATCGGTGGAAAGAACTATTGGTCAGAAGTCTTATCTTGTTATAAGCCGGAAATCAGCAAATACGGGGTGGTCTACGCTGGCGCTCGTTCCTATGAAATCGCTATTGAGCGAAACGGTGCGTATACGCAATGTGTTGGCTGAGGTGGCTATCATCGTCTTTGTGATTATCGTCATAGGTACTTTGCAGGTTTCGTCAAGGATGACCCGAAACATTCGTAGGCTGAGATCCATGATGATGCATGTAATGGATGGCAACATGACGCTTCCGCCCATAGAAATTCATTCCAAGGATGAGATAGGACAGCTTTATCAGGTGTTCAAAAGTATGGTGGCGGAGTTAAGACGGTTACTGGAAGGGATTGTGACCACGGAGAGGGAGAAGCGGGAGGCGGAGCTCGCCGTTTTGCAGGCACAAATCCGTCCGCATTTTCTATATAACACGTTGAATACGGTAAAGTATTTGGCCAAGCTTAACGGGGTACCCAATATTGTAGAAGTATCCGAATCGTTGATAGAGCTTTTGCGCGGTGTACTGGGGAACTCGAATGAGGTTCTCTCTCTCCGGGAGGAATTACAGTATGTCCGCAGCTACGTAACCATCGAAAAATACAAATATGTAGAACCTGTTCATTTGACCGTTGATATTGAAAATGACGAGCTGTTGCAATGCCATGTCCTTAAACTCATGCTGCAGCCTATTGTGGAAAATGCCATTATTCACGGGATCACCTCCGCGGAGCATGAAGGTATTGTCCTGATTCGAGTATATAAAAATGAAGAGCATGATGAACTGCGAATTGAAGTGAGAGATAACGGCAAAGGCATGACGAAGGAGCAGATGGATGCCCTGTTTGAGGTTAAGAACGGGCAAACTAGCAACCGCTTCAGCGGCATGGGTGTCCGCAATGTGCACGAACGCATCGTTCGGCAGTATGGAGAGCCTTATGGCGTGTCCGTCCAAAGCGAACCGGGTGAATATACTCAGGTACAGATCCGATTTCCGCTGCTTCCGGGTGCGGATAGTATAACAGGAGGGATGAGGAATGTTTGAGGTGTTATTGGTCGATGATGAAGCATTGGCCCGCAACGATGTGAAAGGAATGCTGAACTGGGAGAAGCACGGGTTCACCTTATGCGGCGAAGCAGCGAACGGAGCAATGGCCCTGTCGATGATCGAGCAGCATCCTCCACATATTGCGATTCTGGATGTGAGCATGCCGACCATGAATGGCTTGGAGCTAAGCCGCATCATCAAGGACCGCTTTCCCAAGGTCAAGATGATTATGCTAAGCAGCTTTGACGATTACGATTATGTGCGGGATTGCCTGAAGAATGGAGCAATGGATTATGTACTCAAACATCGCTTAACCCCAGAATCCCTGGTATCGCTTCTGAATAAAGCGGTTCAGGATTTGGAGTACGAAGAACGGGAGCATCAAGTCCGAAGCGCTCAAACCAAAATGATGGAGCGGCTAAGTCCTGTTATTTACCGCGAGTTTGCAGCTAATCTGGCTAGAGAGGGGCGGGAAGCCGGTGAGGAGCTGGAAGCTTATGCCCGGGAGAATCAGCTCTATGCTCATTCTGTAGTATACGGCAGCGCAGCTGTGCAAATCGTTCCTTTTCAGTTACTGACGGAAGCCTTGACGGATGTGCAAAAAAACCGGCTTGTACAGCAGGCCACGGATGTGATGCAAATGGCTGTCGGGGACATCCATAAGCGGACAGTAGGCTACGTAGGAGAGGGGCGCTTCATCGTTCTGTTCGCCTCTGAGGATCGAAGCGAACATATGATTGCAACCCAGATCAATCAGGCGATGAGCAGCCTTTCCCATTCATTGGAGAAATTCCTTAATTTAAAAAGCATCCATGCCACAGGGCCGCTTTGCGGACGGTTGCGGCAGCTCGCAGCCAGCTATTGCAAAGCGGATCAGGATATTACCCATACGTTGTCTCCTGACTCGATTCGTTCCGTACAGCAGGAAACTCTGTTTGCGGAAGAGCAGAAGCAATTGCAGCTGTTCCTGGAGCAGTTGGAAGCAGAGAGAATGAATGAGGTCCTATCCAGCGTGTTTGCTTCCATTCAGCACCTGCCCGTTTACTCCATGCATGTACAAATCACGATAAGCGAGCTGCTGCAGATCGTTGAAAGATTTGTTAAGCGGCATTTTCCTAATCCGTCTATGGAAGAAACCGAACTGATTCCGTCACGAAGCGACCTTGGGCGAATGGGAAGTATTGCCGAGCTGGAGTCATGGTTGAAAGCTTATTATATACGCTGTGTTGAGGCGATCAAGAAGCAGCATGCAGGAGGACCTTATTCTCGCCATATTTCGAAAGCTATTCAATTCATTACGGCCCACTATGCCTCCAATATCTCCTTGGACGCTACGGCAACGGCCTTAATGCTTAATTCCTCCTACTTAAGCCGGTTGTTCAAAGAGGAAACGCAAATGACGTTCACGGAGTATTTGAACCGGGTTCGTATTAAAACCAGCTGCATCCTTATGGAATCCGGCGCTTATTCTTTAAAGCAAATTAGCAGTCAAGTCGGTTTTTTAAATTACACTTACTTTTTTAAAGTCTTCAAAAGCATCACAGGCATGACACCTCAAGCGTACATGGACAGCTTGAAACCGTCAAAGAAGTAGAATGGAATGTCAAATATTTGGAACGGACAGATACGGAGCAGGGACTATAATAAAATTAGCCCTTAGAAAGCGCTTACTTAAAAGGGCGATAATCAACGATCGGAGGAACGAAGGAATGAAAAGAAATTGGGGGACGGTCGTGCTTTCCACCTTGGTAGTTTCCGGATTGACACTGACCGCATGCAGCTCGGATGCCCCGGGCAAAGAGAAAGCGGGCGGCTCCAACACAGATGCAGCAAAAGGCGTGTCAGCAGCCGGTTTTCCTATTGTGAAAGAGCCCATTAAGCTGAAAATGTTCACTAGGGTCGCTCCAACCAACGGGCCGTTTAAGGATATGCCGGTGTTCCAGGATTATGAAAAAATGAGCAATGTTCAGGTGGAATTCATCGAAGCGCCGACAGACGGGTTTAATGAAAAAAAGAACCTGCTGTTCGCATCAAACGAGCTCCCTGATGCTCTCTACCGCTCAGGCTTAACTCCGTTAGAAGCTATTCGTTACGGCTCAGGAGGGCAATTAATCCCGCTCGAGAAGCTGATTGATTCGTATGCGCCCAACCTTAAAAAGCTGATGGACACGTATCCTGAGATTCGCTCAGCCATAACGACACCTGAAGGCCATATTTATGCTATTCCTGGAATTGTAACCGTTAACTCGGCCAGAACCGATAAGCGATGGATGAATCAAGTATGGCTGAAAAAGCTGAACCTTAAGGAGCCTGAGACTACGGACGAACTGTACGAGGTATTGAAAGCGTTCCGGGATAAAGATCCTAACGGCAATGGCAAGCAAGACGAGATTCCGATGACGGCGCGCAACGGCCTAAGCATAGTCCCTATCATGGCGGGCTCTTTTGGCCTGGATTTCCAGTTAGGCTATAACATCAACCTGGAGAATGACAAGGTTAACATTTGGATGGGGAACGACCGTAATAAAGAGCTATTGATGTATTTGAATAAGCTGTATTCGGAAAAGCTGCTCGATCAGGAGCTGTTTACGCAGAAGGAAGCTCAATATCTTGCCAAGCAAGGATCAGCGAACACCGGCTTCTTCTTTGATCAGACGAACAACCCTATGCTGGATACCAAGGTGGCCGATCAATATATCGGGATAGCTCCTGTCAAAGGGCCTCACGGGGACAGACTGCAGCTCGCAGCTCCGGTACCACGGGATTTTGGAGCATTTGCCATTACCTCGGTTAACAAGTATCCGGAAGCAACGATGCGCTGGATCGATTATTTCTACGGCGACGAAGGCTCCACTTTATTGCGGTTCGGCCGTAAAGGCGACAACTATGAGCTGAAGGACGGAATTCCGTATTATACGGATGCTTTCTTGGCCACGGGGAATCAGTCCAAAATCACCCCTTATGCCGGAGGCGGGGCTCCGCATCTGATCAGTGAGAAGGTCGCTTCTTATATTAACCCGCCTCAGGTACAGGAAGCTCAGAAGAAGCTGGATCCATACATGCCGAAGATCCGCTACGCTGCGCCTATGTTCGATGAAGACACCGCTCAAAAAATCAACGTGCTGCGCAATGATATTGATAAATATTACGAGGAACAAAGCACCAAGTTTATAGCTGGCGCCCTTAGCTTCGACAAGTGGGGAGAGTTCCAGGCTACGTTGAAGAAGATGAAGATCGACGAGCTGCAAAAGCTGTATCAGGATGCTTACGATAACCTCAAGAAGCAAAAATAAGTTCATAAGATGGTTGGAGGGCTACAGATGAAGACTACAGCCAATACAGCCGGCGTTGCGTCTCGATCCAGATCGAGGCGCTCCAGCCTTTGGAGAGCTATGGCGAGCCGATACGATCTCTACCTTATGCTGCTCGTTCCGATCCTATGGTACCTTGTGTTCCATTATGGACCGCTGTACGGTTTGCAAATCGCATTCAAAAATTTCAGCCCGGCCAAGGGGATCTTAGGCAGCAAATGGGTGGGACTGGATCATTTCGAGCGTTTTATAGAATCTTACTATTTCTGGAGGCTGCTGTGGAACACCGTTTCCATTAACTTGTTCTCCCTACTTTTTGCTTTTCCAATTCCGGTTTTTCTTGCCTTGCTGATCAATGAGATCCGCAGCAAAGCCTTCAGCAAGATCGTGCAGAACGTCACGTATATTCCTCATTTTATTTCGGTCGTCGTGATGGTGGGGATGCTGATGCTGTTTCTATCTCCGCAGGGAGGCCCTGTGAATACGATCATTGAGGCCTTCGGCGGAGAACCGGTTCGATTTTTGGATTCCGCAGCCTGGTTCAAGACGCTTTTTATCAGCTCCAATATATGGCAAAACATGGGGTGGCAATCGATCATTTATATAGCGGCCCTTAGCGGAGTCAACCCGCAGCTCTATGAAGCGGCCAAGATGGATGGAGCCAGCCGGCTGCAGCGAATATGGCATGTATCCATTCCAGGCATTCTACCAGTGATCGTTATTCTGCTCATTCTAGATGTAGGACATTTCATGAATGTCGGCTTTGAGAAAATATTGTTGATGCAAAATAATCTGAATCTGGAATCCAGCGATGTCATCTCTACCTTTGTCTACTCGGCAGGGATTTTAAAAGGAGAATACAGCTATACGGCAGCCATAGGCTTGTTTAATTCCGTCGTTAACCTGGCGCTGCTGATACTTGTAAATCGCTTTGCCCGTAAAAAGGCCGAAACAAGCTTATGGTGAGGAGGATCATGCGGTGAGGGAAATAGCGTTCAAGAAAAAGAACTCAGATGAAGCCCTATTCGATATTATCGTCAACGTATTAGCTGCCCTTATATTGGTAGTGGTGCTGTATCCGCTGCTATTTATTGTCAGTGCATCCTTCAGTGATCCTGCCTTGGTACTGAACGGGGAGGTGGTTCTGCTGCCTAAACAGATTACGCTGGAGGCCTATCGGAATGTTCTTCAGAATAATCAAATATGGAGCGGGTACGGGAATACCATTCTCTATACGGCAGTAGGTACGGCGATCAACCTTGCTATGACGACATTAGCGGCTTATCCGTTATCAAGACCGGACCTGCCTGGGCGGGGAGTCATTATGTTTTTTGTTACGCTGACGATGTTTTTTAGCGGGGGGCTTATTCCATCCTATCTCTTAGTGAAAAATCTGGGCATGGTGGATACCATGTGGGCGCTGATCATCCCGGGAGCCATTGCCACGTATAATTTGATAGTCATGAGATCGTACTTTCAATCCAGTATTCCTTGGGAGATTCAGGAGGCTGCTCATATCGACGGCTGCTCGAACTGGAAGCTGTTGACTCATGTGATCCTGCCGCTTTCCAAGCCGATCTTAGCGGTGATGGTCCTGTTCTATGCAGTTGGTCACTGGAACTCTTATTTCAATGCCCTGATCTATATCCGCAGCAAAGACATGTACCCGTTACAGCTTGTGCTGCGTGAAGTGCTAATGGTCAGTCAGGCGGACGCCGTGGACAGCAATGTAGGATTGGAATCGAAAGTACTGCTCGCCGAGAGCATCAAATATGTCGTCATTATCATTTCCAGTTTGCCGGTATTAGTAATGTACCCGTTTGTACAGAGGCATTTTGTCAAGGGCGTTATGATCGGCTCTTTAAAAGGATAATCGGAGAGAAAGGATGCGTTGATTTCCATGGTGCAAGCAAGAGCTAAAATACAGGTGGATACGAATCAAATCGGCAAAGATCGAATCAATCCTTATTTGTTCGGTCATTTTGTGGAGGACATTCGCGATCATATGGATGCCATGCTAGCCTATCCTTTATCGGATATGGATTTTGAAAGTATGGATGATTCGTTCCGAGGGCTTGCCGGATGCTGGCGTCCTTATACGAACGGGAAAAGCACCGTCTATGCGCTCGAACCGGCGGCTGCGCATCATTCTGGCCATAGTCAGCTGGTGCGCAGCTTTAGCGGCGACGAAGGGTACGCAGGCATAAGCCAATCCATTGCTGTGAAACAGGATCGGAATGGTTATCATTTGCAGGTGTACGCAAGAGCTTCTATCGATATCAAATGGCTCATAGCTGAGATCGTAGATAAGCATAGTGAAGACGTGCTTGCTTCGACGCGATTGGACCTGGTTAGCCATAACTGGGAGCAATATGAGTCCAGCCTCAGGGTGTCACGCGACTGCGAGCATGCGGAGTTCAGGCTGTACGTTTCTTCGGAGCATGAGCGCTGGTTGGATCATGTTTCTACAGGGATGCTGTGGATCGATCACGTATCGCTCTTGCCCTCTGACAGTGTAGGCAATGTTCGCAAGGAAGTCATCGATATGACCAGGGACTTGAATGCCGGCATGATGCGGCTCGCCGGGAATTATATTAGCGCCTACCATTGGCAGCAGGCTATCGGCCCTGTATATGAGCGGCCTTGTGTGATCAACGAAGCATGGGGTGGATGGACGAACAAGTATTTTGGCACGGATGAGTTTATCCGATTTTGTCGCGAGCTGAAGGTGGAGCCGTTGATTTGCGTCAACGACGGTTCGGGTACGCCGGAAGAAGCGGCCCAATGGGTGGAATATTGCAATGGCGATGCGAATACGCCTATGGGTAGACTGAGAGCCGCTAACGGGCACGTCGAGCCTTATGGCGTGAAGTACTGGGAGATTGGCAACGAAGTGTGGGGTGCCTGGCAAGTGGGCCATTGCAGCGCAGAGACATTCGCAGAACGCTGCGTGCGGTTTGCCGAATCCATGAAGGCGGTTGCTCCCGGAATTATATTACTGGCATGCGGAGATGCCAAGATGGATTGGAATCGAACCTTGCTGGAGCGGGCTGCTGAGCATTTCGATTACTTAACGCTGCATTTATATCACGGTTACGGCCGATTCGGAATGAACGAGCGCACGCCAAAGGAAGATCGCTATAAAGCAATGGTCTCTTATCCGGAATGGACGAGAGAAACTTTGAGGAAATTGAGGGAAATGCTTGACTCCTCTGAACGTTACTCCCACCTGAAGGTGGCGATCACGGAATACAACACGATGTATTATCCAAATACCATTCGTAAAGGTCTTCCGAATGAACATACTCTGGAAGCGGCTGTCGCGAATGCTTCGAATCTGAATGAATTTATTCGAAATTGCGATCTGGTGGAAATCGGCAGCTTCTCCGATCTGGTCAACGGCTGGCTTGGAGGATGTATCCGGGTGGGGGACTACTTCGCGGATCAGTTCCGCGGTAAAGCTCCAGGCTGGAGCGGTAAATCCCTGACCGTATATGGGACGCCAAGCTATTACGTTATGACTATGTATGCGAACAGAGACTTGGCCTATGTCGTTCAAAGCCATACGGAATGCGGCAGCTTTGAGGTTCATAGCCCTCTGTCCGAAGCGCCTCGGCTTAATGACCTGCCGAATCTGGATGTTGTCGCTTGTCTGAATGGCGATGGGGATAAGCTGACCGTCTTTATGGTCAACCGCAGCCTCGAAGAGACGATAACCGAAGTGCAGCTGTGCGGATTCGCAGCGTCAGGGACAGCGAAGCTGTTAGAACTGACCGATGACGATTATGAAGGTATCAATAGCGTACATAATCCAAATCATATGGTCTGTGTAACCCATGAAGTACCATTTTCTAATGATCATGTAACCTGCCGTCTGAAGGCGTCTTCCGTCTACGTCTTGGAACTCTCACGATAACAGGTTCATAACTAATGGAAAAGATGATATGGATCAAGAAAGCAGGACTCATTACCGGTGCGGCGGTTATCATTCTCCTGGTTATTGTGATGATAATTCAGCCTTGGGAAAAGAAAGGAGCGGACCGAATGGTTCTATCCATGCAGAGGACATATGAGAATCCGTTCACATTAGATCAGGAATGGGAAGATTACGGGATCGGCGACCCCTACGTTCTCCGTTATGATGGCAAATATTATCTGTATTGCAGCACAAAAGATCGAAGAGTCGGGATCAAGGCCTGGAGCTCCGATGATCTTGTGAACTGGCGCTATGAAGGCTTAGTGACGGAAGAGCCCGTTAGCGTTGGAGCCTATGCACCGGAGGTTGTCTATTGGAACGGAGCGTTCTATATGTACACCTCTCCGGCGGGCAAGGGACATTACGTCCTGCAAAGCGACAAGCCGACGGGACCCTTTGTGAAGAAGACGGATAATCTCGGCTTGACGATCGACGGCTCCGTCTTTATCGATGACGATGAAAAATGGTATTTCACGCATGCCAAATTCGGTGGCATTATGGCGAGCCCGATGACCGATCCGTACACGATCGAACCGGATAAGCAGCTGAACACTTCGCTCGGGCATTGGACGGAGGGATCGATGATTATCAAGCGCAACGGACGCTATTTCATCACCTACACGGGCAATCATGTGTTCAGCAGAGGATATCGCGTTAATTACGGAGTAGCTCACAAATCTCCGACAGGAACTTATACGATCCCAGAGAACAACCCGATCCTGATTTCCACCGACAACGACTTTAACGGTCTCGGACACAGTGCAACCGTCATAGGCCCGGACCTCGATTCTTATTATATGGTTTACCATAATCTGATCGGCCGTTCCGCGGAAGGACCGCCGGTACGCAAGCTGAACATGGATCGTCTCGTATTCAACGGTGACAAAATGGCGGTGCTTGGACCGACGCACGGAACTCCACAGGAAGCGCCAAGGCTTCCCGAATTTCAAGATCTGCCGGGTGCGACACCATCCCAAGATAAGTGGGGGTCGGCTGTTCAACCCGGTGGTGATGAGACCCTGCTGAGCCGAACAAGCTCAGGCAGCCGTTATACGGCGGAATACAACTTCAGTTTGAAGCAAGTTCCTAATACAGGGCATGCATCTTCCTTGGATGTAGTATTTGCATACAGGGATTCGGGGAATTTCCGCATAGCTCGGGTAGAAGCAACGACGATGGAGCTGAAGTTGATCGATCGCGTGAACGGGGTCGAGGCAACGGCTGCAGTGATTCCGCTGCCCAAGGGCACCGACCTGACGAAGCTGCACACAGTTCGCATCGAGTCGGATTCAAGCGGCACGAAGCTCTACTGGGACGGGCTGCTGAAGATAGAGCAGGCTGCTATGACAGCCGAGCCGGGACGCATCGGCTATGCATGGCCGGAAGGAGCCAAGCCGGACCTGCACTACACCGCTTTCTCTAATGAAGCGGGGGGCAGCAGCGATTCGAAGGTGATTAAGCCGCTGCCGGGAGCGGTAGAGGCTGTTCATGGAGAACGTGACGGCAATGCGGTCATTCACTCGGGAATAACACCCGATGGCAGCGATGCCGTGGCCCTCACGAAGAAGGGCGATAGGGTCTCGTTCCCGGTGAATCCTCGCCAGGACGGATCTTATCTAATCTCCGTTAACGTTTCCAAATCCTCGGCTGGCTCCACGCTGATGCTTGAAGCTGGCGGACGAACAAAGGAAATTAAGCTGGATGCTTCCTTATTCGCAGAAGATTCAGATTGGACGAAAGTACCTCTGGGCGCGTTTGAGATGAAAACAGGTCCGCAATGGTTGACGATTCGTCTCCAGAAAGGTGAGGCTGCCTTGAGGTTCATGGAGGCAGGTCTAACAGAGCCCGTGCCGGAGCAATCGGTCATCAAGCCGTCCGACGTCGGTATTGTGAATCGATTCGGCGGTAATTCCGGGTGGACGGACTATACCGTAAGCTTCGACGTGACCCTGAAAGAAGCTGCGAAGGACGAGTTAGGAGTCCTGCTGCGCACATCCAACGAATCTGAATTTCGCGATCAGGTTAAAGATGCCTACATGGGCTATGCGCTTGTATTTCGCGGCGACAGGGTCGTTCTCACTCGAGTAAGCTACGAGAATGTAGCGGATAAAGCGTCCGGTTCCCTTTCTTTTAATCCCGGTCAGACCCGCCGGATTACCGTAAAGCTGCAGGGAGCTTCAATAGCCGTTTACTCTGACGGCAGCAAGGAACCGGTCTTGAAGTGGACGGATCCGTCCGCATTCCTTGAGGGCCGAGTAGGGCTAAGGGGCGTTTCGACGGCCTGGACCGTATCGCCGCTTACCGTAACGAAAAATAAATAATGGCTGGAACTGAGGGAGTGGAAGAAACAAGATGACAACCAAAAAATATATAAAGGACTATCCAAGGCCTCAATTCGTGAGGGACAACTGGGTCGATCTGAACGGCGAGTGGCGCTTCGGTTTCGACGATACCCGCACCGGTGAAGCCGAGGGCTGGCAGCGAAGCTTCGGGGGAGACCGCAGCATTGTCGTTCCCTTCACATACGAGACGAAGGCTAGCGGCATCGGGGAGGAAGCTCATCATCCGTGCGTCTGGTACAATCGACAGCTGGATATTCCAACAACGGCTGAAGGCAAGCGCATCCTCTTGCATTTTCAAGCGGTCGATTATATAGCCAAAGTGTGGGTTAACGGTGAATGCATCGGAAGGCATCAGGGCGGCTATGCCGCGTTTACGTTCGATATCACTCCATACGTAACGTTCGGGTCCTTAAACGAGCTTACCGTCAAGGTGGAGGACAGCAAGGACGCTGCCCAGCCGCGAGGAAAGCAGCGGTGGGTGGACGATAATTTTGAATGCTTCTATGTGCAGACGACGGGGATCTGGCAATCCGTTTGGCTGGAATACGTCGAGCAGGAATACGTCGATTCGGTAAAAATCACACCGGACCTTGATTTCAATAACGTTAAATTCGAGTACCAGGTCAAAGGAGAGCTTCACGCCGGCAGCGGATTAAGGTTGGAAACGATCATCACCATGAAGGGCCGCCAGGTCAAACAGGCTAGCTTGATGATCGACCGCCCTTGGCTGTCGTTAGAGGTCGACCTCATTCACGAAATGAACGGTCCGTGGAAGCGCTGCTATTGGTCGCCTGCGCATCCGAATCTGTACGATGTGGAATTTATTCTTTACCGTGATGACAAAGTGATTGACCATGTCTACTCCTACTTCGGCATGAGAAAGATATCCATCGAGAAGGATAAAGTGCTGCTGAACAATGTCCCGATCTATCAGCGCTTGCTGCTAGATCAAGGCTATTGGCCGGACAGTCACTTAACGCCTCCATCCGAGGAAGCGCTGATCGAGGATATTGATCTCCTTCTGGAGATGGGCTATAACGGTGTCCGTAAGCACATGAAGGTGGAGGACGCCCGATTCCTGTATTGGTGCGATGTCAAAGGCGTGCTGGTCTGGTCGGAGATGGCGGCCACCTTCGAGTTTAACGATCAAGCCGTGCAAAATTTCACAACTGAGTGGATGGAGGTTGTCCGTCAGCAGTATAACCATCCCTCCATTATTACATGGGTTCCTTTCAACGAATCTTGGGGCATTATGAATATTTTCAAGGATCGTAGACAGCAGAAGTTCACCGAAGCGATCTATCATATAACTAAGGCGTTCGATCCGAACCGCCCGGTGGTGACGAACGACGGTTGGGAGCATACGATATCCGATATCTTGACGCTGCACGATTATGTGGAAAAGAAAGATCGCTTCCTGAAGCGCTACGCAAGCAAAGAGGACATCGTAAACAACCAGAAAACGTTCAATCAATGGAAATATGCCTTCGCTGACGGCTACAGCTACCAGGGGCAGCCGATTATCATTAGCGAATTCGGCGGCATCGCCTTCAAATCCGACAAAGGCTGGGGGTACGGAGGACAGGTGGCCTCGGAGGAAGCGTTCCTTGAACGGTTCCGCGGCATTCACGAAGCGATTAAACAAACGGATTACATCGTCGGGTACTGCTATACGCAGATTACCGACGTCCAGCAAGAGGTGAACGGGCTGTTGACAGAGGATCGCAAGCCAAAGGTGCCGATGGAGAAGATCAGGGAGATTAACCTAAGCTGACGATAAGGAAAATGTAACGAAAAAAGCCTTCTTCTGACCTACGGGTTCAGAGAAGGCTTTTCATTTCCCCTTTAGATCATTCATTTTTTGCAACCAATAATCCGTACATATCGCGATCAATTCTTTTGCCGCTTGGCTTAGATAACTGTCTTTTTTGTAGCTGGCTGCAATTTCCCAGACCGGTTGCTGCCGGAGGGAGAAGAAAGTAACGTTTCGTTGCGGCTTCGCGTAACTGATCGGTAAGACGGAACAGCATAACCCCTCGGCAACCATTTCATATAGCGTTTCACAGCTCCTTGTTTCCAATAAAACAGGAGGAGAGATGTTGTCTTCAGCTAGAAGACGATCGTAGATTTCGCGAAGCGTGGATCCATGCTGCATGACGGCAAAGGAGTCCTGTTCGAAATGCTTTAGGCTAGTTGCAGGAAGCGGTTCGCCAAGCTTACCTCCCTGATAGGCAATCGGATGGGAGCTAGGCACTCCCAAAATAATCTCCTCCGAACAGATAGGAAGGTACACATCCTTTGTTTTCTGAAAATCCTGGAGCGTTACAAAGCCTATATCCAGATTCCCCTGGGCTATTTCGTACTGCTGCTTTTTTACGGGCATTTCAAGGGGCTCGATTTTTACTTTGGGATACTTTTTGTAAAAAATCGGGTAGACAGACGCGAACATATCGGTACCCCGCTCGGGAGTTAAACCAATCGTTAATTTGCCTTCTTTGATTTCCAGCAGATCATTGATTTGGTTGTAGGTTTCTTTTTTGATCTGCAGGATGTTTCTGGCGTTTTCCACATAGATGGCTCCAGCCAGTGTCAGATGCCAATTGCTCCTCGAGCGAACGAAGAGCTGTGTCCCTAATTCTTTTTCGAGCTTCAATAGCTGTTGATTTAGAGCGGATTGGGTAATGAACAGCTTTTCCGCAGCTTTGGTAATGTTGTTTTCCTCCGCAATTTGGATCATATATTCCAACTGCTTCAAGTCCATCTTCCAACGCCTCTCTACTCTTAATTTTTTTAAGAGAAAACTCACTTTTATCACTTTTACTTTTCAATAATTACAGCTTACTATGAGTTTGATTCATGAACAAGTGTTGTGCAGAGAGGAGATCGTTATCATGACTACTCCACGATCCAAAGCAGAGAAGCCGCTGTATATCAGAGTGAATCCAAAGGATAATATGGCAATTGTGGTCAACACGGGAGGATTGCCGGAAGGAACCGTATTCCCATGCGGACTTAGACTCCTTCAGCATGTTCCGCAGGGACATAAGGTAGCCCTTACCCATATCGATCAAGAGGAGAAGATCATTCGTTACGGAGAAGTGATCGGCTACGCTTTGAAGAAGATTTCAAAAGGAAGCTGGATTGATGAATCGCTGGTAAAATTGCCTGAGCCGCCGCAATTGGAGGATTTGCCTATAGCAAGCTGCGTACCGGAACCGCTTCCTCCTTTAGAAGGCTACACCTTCGAAGGATACATCAATGAAGACGGCAGCGTTGGAACGAAAAATATTTTGGGAATCACGACCAGTGTACAGTGTGTTGCCGGCGTACTTCACTATGCGGTAAAGAAAATAAAGGAAGAGCTGCTTCCATGTTATCCGAATGTCGAGGATGTTGTCGCGCTAACCCATACTTACGGCTGTGGGGTGGCGATTAACGCTCCGGATGCCATCATTCCCATACGCACGATTCAGAATATCACAAGAAACCCGAACTTTGGCGGTGAACTCTTGGTCGTTGGGCTGGGATGTGAGAAGCTGCTTCCCGAACGCTTGGTACCTGACGGAGAAACGGGTAAGATCATGACCTTACAAGAGAGTCACGGTTTTATTCCCATGGTGAAAGTGATCATGGCGATGGCAGAGGAACGGCTCGACAGATTGAATCGACGGAAGCGCGTCACTTGTCCCGCATCGGCTCTGGTTGTTGGATTGCAATGCGGTGGGAGCGATGCTTTTTCGGGAATTACCGCGAATCCTGCAGTCGGGTACACTGCCGATTTGTTGGTACGTGCGGGAGCTACGGTTATGTTCTCCGAGGTAACGGAAGTCAGGGATGCTGTTCATTTGTTGACACCGCGAGCAATCAATGAGGCCGTTGGGAGGGCTTTGATCCGCGAAATGCAGTGGTATGACGATTACCTGCAGAACGGTAGGGTGGACCGCAGCGCGAATCCTACTCCCGGCAATAAAAAAGGCGGACTTGTCAACATTGTTGAGAAGTCCCTCGGGTCCATCGTGAAATCGGGCACGAGTCCGATCGTCGGCGTGCTGTCTCCGGGCGAAAGGGCTGTCGAGAAAGGACTGTTATTCGCGGCAACGCCTGCCAGTGATTTCGTATGCGGGACGCTGCAACTGGCTTCCGGAATCAATGTGCAGGTGTTTACTACGGGCAGAGGCACTCCCTACGGCTTGGCCGCAGCTCCTGTTATCAAAGTGTCAACGAGAAATACTTTGGCGGATCAATGGCATGATCTTATCGATCTGAATGCGGGAACTATTGCGACGGGAGAAGCGACCATCGAAGAAGTGGGCTGGGAGTTATTCCGTCTCATTTTGGATATCGCGAGCGGAACGAAGAAAACTTGGGCGGACCATTGGGGGCTGCACAATGATTTGGCTCTATTCAATCCGGCACCTGTCACCTGAATGGAAGAAAACCCGTTATTGATATAAAAGGCTGAGTCAGCCTGTTGTGAAACCTCTCAACAAGCCTTCTTACTATATGGCATATGGCAGAAAGCCGGGGCGCTGCCCCGGCCTTCTTGATTCAAAAGTTAATTATCCAATTCTACACAATCGTATGCCCAACCCGCGCTCAACCAGGAGCTCAAGTCACTTGAACCGCTAGCAGGCGTGATGGTCAGGGTGTTCGTGCCTGCTACAAAATTAGTTGCCGGTATGCTCCACGTAAAGGTCGTATTATTTCCACGGTAAGTGCCGATAGTGATGCTGCGTGAGTTGGGTTGAGTTGAGGCGCTAGGTACGCTCAATGAAGTACCGTTGATAGCAACACTTGGACGACCGTTGTTATAGGCTGCGGTTATGCCGATTTTTAACGTATGTGCGGCGGCAGCCTGGGCAGAAGTCAAATTGAAGGTGATTCTTGATCATTACCGTAGTACTTTGAAGTGGTTGTTCCATCGGAGTGACTAAATACGTCCGTACTCTCAACATTTCCGTTATTTCCACTGTTATTGGAATTAGGTGGAACGTTAGTAAGAACGTTGGAATTACCGCGGAAAATGTACCGTAATTCGCCGACAGACGGCTCAGTGGTGGTGTAGGTTGCCATGTAGATGTTATTTTCACCAGCACGGGAAACGTAGTAGTGGGTGATTGAGCCACTGTTTGACATGATTGCGGTAGACGTAGCAGTGATTGTCACGATAGAACCTGAGGACGATGTGTTCCAGGTGACAGTAGCTGATCCAAAGCCTGAAGCAATTTGTGAATATTTGCCGGACGAAGTTGTGAGCTCGATGCCATTCAACTTGCATGAAATCATATCACCGTTGGATTTATTAATTGTGTAAACCAAGCCTGCCCCGGTGTCCACAACAATGGTGGAGCCGTTATCCGTGACGCCAATTCCAGCAGCGTAACCGATATTCACATGGAAAAGACTTGCACCAACAACAATAACCATAGCTAGAAGAATAACGACTAATTTTCTCATTATTGAAAAGCGCACATCATAAGAAGATGGATAACTGTTCTGTTCTAACCGGATAGAAATGTCCTTTTTCATAAACTGTAAACCTCCATTCTTTTGAATGCCTTTCCTCAAAGCAAACATCTATCAAACATCCTATATCCAAATACTTCAGCAATCACCTCCTGATCTCCAATTTCCCATTTATTTGTAAGCGCTTACTGCGATCGGAATCATTATTTCAAGTAAATCCCCAATTGTAAATTGGACTTTTTTGCAATACTTGTACAATTTGGTATTTAGCTTGAATTGTTAGCCTTTTATATAACTGGTTAAGGATGTATGTTAGAAATATTAAATCCAACATAGAACAACAACTATACAGAATAATCAACAATCTTAATCAAAAATTAACATAGAAATAACGATCCGTTAACAAAACTAAGTTACATTTTAAATTGAAAAGAAATTGACACTTAGCAAAGAAAAGGGAGAGATAGTACATGAAAAAAGTAGTTAAGCTTTCTGTTGCAGTAACGTTGTTGGCATCACTTCTTGTGGGATGTGGTACAAACAAAACCACAACATCGGGCAAACCAGGAGAGGCAGACGCAGGACAAGCTGCAGTCAACAATAAAGAGCTGACGGTTTATACAGCGCTGGAGGATGACCAAATCAAATCGTACTTGGAAACGTTCAAGAAAGCTCATTCCGATCTAAAAATCAATATCGTTCGCGATTCCACCGGTGTTATAACAGCTAAATTACTCGCCGAGAAAGACAATCCGCAAGCTGATGTCGTCTGGGGTACGGCTGCAACCAGCTTGCTTGTGCTGAATCAAAACAGTATGTTGGAGCCTTATGCCCCAAAAGGTGTGGAGCGTGTCGTTCCAGAGTTTAAAGATACGGCAAATCCGCCGACTTGGGTCGGGATCGATGCTTGGGAGACGGCTTTCGTTGTGAATACCAAAGAAATGGAAAAACGCAATCTGCCAATCCCGCAATCGTATGAGGATTTGGTGAGGCCGGAGTATAAAGGTTTAATTACGATGCCAAATCCGGCTGCCTCGGGTACAGGTTTCCTGACCGTCAGCGCGCTGGTGCAATTAATGGGTAAAGATAAAGCCTGGTCATTTATGGACAAGCTGCACGACAATATCGGCATGTATACGCAATCCGGCTCCAAACCATCCAAGATGGCAGGCACTGGCGAATACCCGATAGGGATTTCTTTCGGCTATCGTGGTATTACCGAGAAGAAAGGCGGAGCTCCTGTTCAAGTCGTGTTCCCTAAAGAAGGTTCCGGCTGGGATGTGGAAGCCAATGGACTCATTAAGAAAAAGGCACTTAAGCCTGTTGCCAAAGAATTCCTTGATTGGGCGATAAGTGAAGATGCCATGAAGGAATATAACAAAAACTATGCGATTCTCAGTGTAAAGAGCGATAGCAACCAAATTCCGGAAGGCTATGAGAAAGATCCGGTAAAACAATTAATTAAAAACGACTTGAATTCGATGGCCAAAGAACGTGACGGCATTCTTACTGAATGGCAAAAGCGTTACGACTCGAAGAGCGAAGGTAAAAAGTAATCCGTTTGCCGTAAATGAGAGGTAGGACATTATGACAGACTACTTAAAGATAAATAATGTAAATAAATCGTTCGGTAAATTTGATGCTTTAAAACAAATTCAAATTGGCATCCAAAAAGGAGAGTTTGTTTGCCTTCTTGGACCAAGCGGCTGCGGTAAGACGACGCTGCTTCGAATCCTTGCTGGACTGGAATCGTCTGATTCCGGTTCGGTCGTTATGAATGGGAAGGATATTACCTATGTATCCCCTGCCAAGCGCAATTTCGGCATTGTATTCCAATCGTACGCCTTGTTTCCCAATCTGACGGCATATGAAAATATTACTTACGGTTTAAAAGGAAAGGGAATGGCCAAGCAGGATATTCACAGGAAAGTGGAAGAAATGCTGGAGATGGTTGGACTTAGTCAAGCGAGAGATCGCTATCCTTCGCAGCTTTCCGGCGGACAGCAGCAGCGTATTGCTTTGGCTAGAGCGATTGCGTTATCACCAGATGTTCTGTTGTTGGATGAACCGTTATCTGCCCTCGATGCAAAGGTACGCCATAAGCTGCGGCAGGAAATATGTGATTTACAGAAAAGGCTTGGCATAACGACGGTCATGGTGACTCATGATCAGGAAGAAGCTCTCACGATGGCCGACCGGATCATTGTAATGAATCATGCGGAAGTCATTCAAATCGGAACGCCGGAGGATATCTATGATAGGCCAAGAACCCCTTTTGTCGCCGATTTTATCGGGACTATGAATTTTATCCATCAGCAAGCGGATCCGAGAAGCGAACGAAAGGATGAATGTTTGTTATCTGTTCGGCCTGAGCATATCCGAATCGTATCGAAGCCTATGGAAGGCGGAATTCATGTTGCTCTGAAATTCATTGAATTTCGAGGTTCCTTTTACCGGATTACGGTACAGACCGTGCTGAAAAGCCATCGAATCGACGCAGGACAAACTTTAAAAATCGATGTACCGGTCGAAGAGTTCCGCCATTTGAGGATGGATAAAGGAGACAAATTTACCATCGTTATTCCTGAAGAGAGCCTAATTTCTTTCAAAGATCCAGTTGAGCTGGACATGGAGTTGCTTGAAACGGCGGTAAGTAAATGAGGAGTACACGAAGTATGTTATTTAAACTAAAGACAAGGCAAAAAGCTAGAGTCGATGGGTGGTACATTCGGTTTTTGTTGATCTGTATGCTTGTCATATTGACGATATCTATCCTCTTACCTCTGGGCGATTTATTCGTAAAGGCATTTCACAATCAGCAGGAGGAATGGGTAGGCCTAACCCATTTTGCCAAATATTTGTCTACTCCAGCATTGTCAAGATCGGCAGGGCATTCGATTTATGTTTCTCTCATTACTACATTGATTTCCGTGGGAGGTGCATTTTTTTATGCTTACGCATTGACGCGCACGAGGATACCAGGCAGTAGATGGTTCCGTTACATCGCTCTGCTGCCTTTGTTTGCACCGACGATGATGCATGGGATTGCTTTGACCTATTTATTCGGCAACCAAGGGTTAGTGACTACAGGACTGTTCGGGCTGCTTCCAGGATGGAATATTCATTTGTACGGAAGCACCGGGATTATAATATCTGAGGTCATTTATACGTTTCCGCAGGCATTTTTGATTCTCATTGTATCATTCTCCATAGCGGATTATCGATTGTACGAAGCATCGGAAACGCTTGGAGCCGGGAAGTGGAAACAGTTCCTCTCCATAACGCTTCCTCAAATGAAATACGGCTTGATCGGTTCGCTCTTTGTTTGTTTCACACTCAGCTTTACTGACTTCGGTGCTCCCAAGGTAGTAGGAGGCCAGTACAACGTGCTGCCGACGGACATCTACAAACAGGTCATAGGACAGCAGAACATGTCTATGGGTGCGGTGATCGGCATACTACTGACAATTCCCGCTATAGCGGCATTTTTCATCGACCGGTTTGTGGAACGCATGCAGAAGACCATGGTATCCGTGAAATCGACGCCCTATCAAATCAAGCCTAGCCGGTTGCGTGATTTAATCTATACGGCATATTGTACGATTATCGCTTCAGGCATCGTGGTATTGCTTCTTACGGTACTCTTCGCATCACTAGTTAAGGTGTGGCCGTATGATTTGAGTGTTACGTTGAAGCATTACGATTTCTCCAACGTATCTGCCGGCGGGTTGACTCCTTTCTGGAACAGTCTGCTTGTTGCGCTGCTAACAGCCATCATCGGTACGGTCATTGCGTTTGTACATTCTTATCTTATTGAAAGGGTACGAATCTGGAAAGCAGCTCGGCAAATCGGTTATTTCATCTCTTTACTCCCGTTAGCCTTGCCTGGGCTGGTTATCGGACTTGGATATATTTTTTTCTTCAACCGTCCTGAAAACCCTTTGCATGGGCTATACGGAACGATCTGGATAATTGTGCTGGCGAATATCGTGCATTTTTACTCGGTTTCGTTCGTTACCGCAACAACATCGCTGAAGCGATTGGATAAAGAGTATGAAATCGTTTCGGAATCAATGGGTGTGCCGGTTTATCGCCTGTTTTTCCGTGTTGCAGTACCGATATCGCTTCCGGCTTTATTGGAAATTGGAGTGTATTATTTTGTCAACTCTATGGTAACCATTTCGGCAGTGGTCTTTCTGTATTCGCCGGATTTCAAGCTTGCTTCGGTTTCCATAGTCAATATGGACGATGCGGGTGACGTGGCGGCTGCGGCGGCTATGGCAAGCCTTATCATGCTGGCGAATATCATAGTCAGATTAGGCTACGAATATTTGTCCCAGCGTTTGTTGAAAAGGACGGATGCTTGGGAGAGAAGAGCTTAGCTTCTTCTAAAGTGCAACTTATGGAACTATACAGTTACATCGAGTGCTTTAACTTGGATGAGAAGTGAAACAAACATAGTAATTATCACACCTATAAGGAGGCCTCACCTTAATGCCCCGAATCAAATTGACGCTATTGGCATCCATTTTCTGCTTCGTCGCGGTGTTCCTGTTGTTTATTTATGATGACTACCGAGTACCTCAGGCCTACGCAGTTTCGAACGATACGGATTTATTTGATAAGCAAATCTTATATTTGCCATTTGAGAGCAGTACGCTTGACGCTTCAGGCAATGGGAATAACGGTACGGTTAAAAACACACTGACTTATACGGCCGGAACAATCGGAGATCAGGCCATCGATACGACGCAAGGTGGATATGTGAATATTGCCGACTATAACAATAGCAGCAGTAAATTCAGGTTCGGTGCCGCCCAAGATTTTACGGTCTCCTTCTGGATGAAAGCCAACAGCTCGGTTATCGGGACAGCCGATGCTACCATTGTCTCCAACAAGGATTGGTCGGGCGGTGCTAATCAAGGTTGGGAAATAGGCGTATATAACCACTATTTGACGTGGAATTACAAGGGTGCCAATTTGGCGCGGATGGATTTGCACAAGTCCAGCTTGAATAACAGCAGTCCCATTCAGCTTATCGTGGACGATAACCAATGGCATCATATCGTCGTCTCGCATAATCGTACCGGGAATGCCACCTTTTACATGGACAATGTCCTGAAGAAAACGATCAGCATTGCCGGTGCGGGCACGATTGATCCGGTAACGATCTTAAACCTGAACATCGGTGTAGATGGCAAGCAAAACATTCCATTTAAAGGGCAGCTTGACGATTTCCGCATCTTCACCAAAGCACTCAATAATGATGAAGTTCAGTTATTGTACAACATCAAGTCGACCCAGAATAACAACGATGCTCCAAGCTGGCCATCGAACAGCTCACTGACAGGAACCCCTGTCGATCCTAACGGTTATCAATTGACATGGCCGTCGGCTACGGCCCATGCTGCAGCGGACAGCATGGGCGTAACACAATACATGGTATACAAAAACAATAATTTACTAGCAACAGTAGATAGTTCAACGAATACATATACCGCCTATGGCTTCGCGACAGGGGAGTTGGCCACTTTTCGGGTAGAGGCTATGGATCGGCTTGGCAACTTGACGTCTAACGGACCCTCGATCAGCTACAGAGTACCAGGCATCGGATTAAACTTCGAGCAAGCAAACCTGACCGTTGGAGAAACCGCCGTACTTGAAGCATCGGTCGATTCGCCAAGTACGATATTGCATTGGACTATTGACAATTCAAGCATCGGGCGGATAGAACCCAACGGAAACAAAGCTGTTATTACCGGATTAGCGGTTGGTACTGCAAATGTAACGGTGACCGGAGGAGGCGTTACCGCAACATGTAAAATCACTGTAACGGCATCATCCGTACCGGATGACAGCGGCAAGATCTTCGCATACACAACGGACGACACGTTTGTGCAAGGCAATCCGGGAACCGGCAATTACGGCAGCCAGTCCATTATAAACATCAAGAACAGCACGACAGTCGACAACTATTTGCGCTACGGTTTTTTGAAATATAATTTGAGCGGCATCAAAAGGGAAGATGCGGATAATATCGAATCGGTGAAGCTTAAGCTGTATGGAGCTATCAGTGATTCGCGAGCAACGGATGCCACACTTCAGGATATAACGGCCTTTGGGATTTCCGACGATAGCTGGAATGAAGGCACCCTAACCTATAACAACATGCCCGCTATGGGCGATAGTATTCAGACCATCTCATTCAATAATAAGCTGCAATGGCGCGAGTACGACATCACATCGTATGCAAAAGCTCGTCTGTCCGCAAATAAACTGGTCAGCGTGGCACTGAAGGAAGTAGGCAGTGATTATACGATGAACGTGTACAGTAAGGAGAATACGGCAGGCTCCTATGCCTCTTATTTGGAAGTAACAACCAAGCTGAAAAGACCGGTTGACACCCTGTGGCCAAACGGCACTCAAATTAACATTCAAAGGAATGCGGATGGCGGAGTACTGCTTTCGTGGCCTGAGGCGGTTGACGTTCTGGGAGTGGATAAATACCGGATTTCCATGGACGGTAAAGTCATAGCGACCGTTCCGGCAGCATCCCGGCAATTCAGTCTGAAAGCGTTGCGTCCTGGCAGTACCTATACGGTTGATATCGAAGCGGGTGTAACGACAGGACGCTGGGCGGCACCGATTCTTTCCACAACCTACCTTGTGCCCGGGAATATCATGGCTGGCACGGATGAAAAGGCGGATTTGCTGGACTATCGCTTTGAACAATCCGCTACGGAAGACAACAGCCCGGGGCACCATAATGGATTTTCAATCGGTTCGGCCGGTGTAAGTTATGATCCAACCTTTGGCAAGAACGTTTTGTCGCTGGACGGCAGCGGTTCTTATGTCCAAGTTCCGCATCAATTGGCACTGAGTCCCGAATATATGTCCATTATCACTTCTTTTTCATTGGAAGATTTGTACAGTTCGCAGACGATCGTGGCCAAGAACAATCAGTCCGATTATGTTCTGCAATATAATCCGATTACGAGGAAGCTGGAAGCCTGGTTTTATGTATGGGACATGCTCGGCAGCGCAGGAGCGTATATCATTGTCGAAAGTACCCCGACACTTGAGGCTAACAAAATCTATCATGCCGTCGCAACCTACGATGGATTGACGGCAAAGCTATATCTTAACGGAGTGGAAGTGGGCAGCCAGTCTAGAGCCGGCGCGATAGGCGGTTCGACCAAAGTGGATCTGGGTATTGGAGCTTCCATTGATAATGCGGGGAGAGCATCCGGTTATTTGAAAGGGAACATCGGATTAATTCAACTGTACAGCAAAGTATTTGCGGCAGCTGATGTACTTACCCTGTACAACACTTATTTGGCAGGCAGCAAGCCCGAAGATGTTGCAGCGATACAGTGGGACATTCCATCTGAATGGACCATAGGTCAAGCTGGACAAGCCGTCGTTAAGAAGAAAAATGCCGGCGGCGTAGAAAGCGAGCTTCAACAAGGTGTCGTTTATAAAAGCTTGAATCCTGCAGTAGCTTCGATTTCTAGCTCGGGTCTGATTACACCACAGAGTAAAGGGACGGCAAAGTTAACAGCTCAATACGGCATGTATAATGCCGACGTTACCATTACAGTCAAAGAACCTGTAGCGCAATATATTGTACTTGAAGGTCCTGTTGAACTGAAAACCGGGACAACTGATTCTTTGCTGACAAAGGTCTTTTATAAAGAGGGAACTAATGAAGTCCTAACCTCTGGTGTAGCATACACTTCAGATCAACCTAAGGTGGCAACCGTCGACAATCAAGGCGTTGTACATGCTCTAGAGCCAGGTGAGGCTGTGTTGCATGCGGCGTGGAACGGGCTGCAGGCAGATTGGTTCGTCAAGGTCGTGCCAGACAAGCCCGTTGTTGATCCAAGTCAGCCTCAGATGGAGTCATTACTATTTAAAGGACCATCCGTATTGTTAGTCGGTGAAACTGCGAATACGGTTGTCCGAGCGGTATACAATGACCAATCGTCCATCGTTCTGCATCGGGATGTCCTATACTCTAGCGACAACACCGACATAGCGTTCATCGATTCCGTAACGGGAGCCATCTATGGGGCGAAGACGGGGATTGTTACTTTCAAGGCATCCTATCAAGGCTTTAACGCTCAGTTCTCCACGGTTGTGAAGAATCAGAAGGACCCGGAGCCTCCGACGGAACCGGATAAGCAGCTGCAATCCCTTCGCTTAGTAGGACCGAAAAGCGTGAAAGCCGGGGAGCAAGCTTCGTTCACATTGGAAGCTCTCTATGATGATAAGACTACCGTTACTGTAACGAACTCGGCACAGTGGACTGCAACGAATCCGGTTATACTCCGGGTTGACGCTCCTGGACAGTTCACGGGACTTCAGCAAGGTACAACGGTAGTACTGGCAACGTATCAACAGCTGCATACCCAAGCTTCACTTACTGTCATAACGGATACGCCTTCGACTGAGCCGAGCAGCAAGCTGCAATCGCTTCGCTTGACAGGTCCCCAGGACGTAAAGGCAGGGGAGCAGGCAGTATATGCTTTAGAAGCAGTGTATGATGACGCCACCACGATATCCGTTACAGGTTCAGCGCAATGGACTGTAGCAGACTCTTCCTTGCTGCGTCTGGATGGACCCGGTAAACTGACCGGCTTGAAGCAAGGCAATACGGTGCTAACAGCCACTTATGAGAACTTGAAGGTACAAACATCTATTGCTGTACGATCGGAGCAAGGTGCAGATCATGGTGACAGTGGAGGCGATGACTCTTCCGGCAGCAGTGGTTCAGGCAGCTATGGAAGCGGCGGCAGTAGTGGTAGTGGGTCAAGCGTTTCAGATGCAAACGTGAGCAACGGCGTGATGGATCTGAGTGAAACGGATGTAAAACAGGCGGTAGGGAATGCTGCCGTATCACTCGGAACGGATGTATCCAAAGTGACATTACCGGTTAACGCCGGAGAGCTTCTGGGCAACCAAATGCTCCGGCTTGAACAAAATGGTCTGGTACTGCAAGTGCCGGGGAAACTGCTTCAAACTGCGCCGGTCGACGGTGTAGACGATAAGAATCAAGCGCGAATTGCGATCTCGCTGCCGATCATTTCCGGCTCGTTGAAAGATGCTCTGATTGGTCGTGCCGAAGCATTCTCCAATTCCAAACTTAATCCCGTATCGCCGATTTACGATTTTAATATCGCCGTCCAATCGGCTAATGGGCAGGACAGACCGATTGCTCATTGGACTGAACCGGTGCAGGTCACTTTGCCAGTGCCTGCGAATGCAGATAAACAACTGCTTGGCGTCTACCAATTGTTTGCTGACGGCAGCATGAAATACATCGGAGTACAATGGACCGATGCGGGCATCCAGGCTGAGCTGCGCGAAAGCGGTAAATACGCTGTGTTGGAGTATCGAAAAATATATAACGATGTTCCTTCAGCTCACTGGGCTTTTCGTTCGATTCAGATTATGAGCGCCATGCATAAGGCTGAAGGCTCTACCAACCATTATTTTTACCCGAACCAGGCAATAACGCGAGCCGAATTTGTCGCATTGCTGGTGAAGTCATTGAATCTCCCGCTTGAAACGGCTGCCCAATTCCATGATGTGCCGACAGATGCTTGGTATTCATCTTATATTGGAGGAGCGGTGACGTCAGGGTTAGTTGAAGGCAAAGACGGAAATCATTTTGATCCGGAAGCGACGATCAGCAGAGAGGAAATGGCCGTATTGCTGGTTCGCGCTTACAAGCACACAGCCGGGAAACAAGAGCTTGACCGGGAATTCAAATTCGCCGACGCCGATCGATTCGCTCCATGGTCTCTAGCTTCCGTGAATCGTTCTGCACAGTTGGGATTGATGGAAGGCAGAGAAGACGGAATGTTCTACCCGAGCGATTCCGCTACGCGTGCCGAAGCGGTACAAGTACTGTTGAGATTGCTGAATCAATAGTTGAAAGACAACAACCATCTCAATGTAGGAGGAGACTTTCTTGCGAATAATGCTGCGTATAAAAAAGTGGTGTGCGGTTATCGTGGCCTTCATGCTCTTATGTCAGATAACATGGTCATTTTCCCCTTTGAATGCTTATGCGGGTACGACAGACACGGTACCTGAGCCTGCTCCATGGAAGGATTCGGACCGGAATTACCGAGTCATGCTGACGATTGACAATTCCGACGGTATGGAGGATTTAGCCGATTTCCCTGTTCCCATTACATTGAGCAAAACAACGATCGACTACGGAGTAACATCGGAGACCGATCTGAAGTTTTACAATGACGATCAAACGAAGGAATTGAGCTATGAGGTGGAAAAATGGGATCCAAACGATGAAAGCATCGTTTGGGTCAAAGTTCCGCTAATTCATGGTCATTCCAGTATAGACCGCGTTTGGTTGTATTACGGGGGCAGCACGTTAAATAATCCCCAGCAAAAAGCGGTGTGGGACCCGAATTTTTTACTCGTCTACCATTTTGGTGAACGAATTCAAGATTATTTCTATCAGCCTACGGCCGTCCAACAATATCAGGACTCGACACCCAATAACAATACCGGCTTGCGGCAGGCAGTAGGAGCAAGCTCCAGCGGACCTTCCTACACGTTGTACGCCAAAGATGATCCGAGATATAACATGGTAGGCCGTTATTATGAGAGCCATCGTGGTTATGTAAGAGCGAAAAACGGGAATGTCGGAGATGGGGAGCAGCAGCTTACCGTTTCCTTATGGGCGCGTGCGAACGATTACGAATTGTCCAAGCTTTCCTATTATCTTATTGCCAGACAGCGGAGCGCTGATAGCTTGAATCAAGCCTATTTTATGAAACTGTCCGGTGGAAAATGGAGTGCGAATCTGTTCACTAACGATGCCGATCCTGTGAAAAACGGAAGCAGCGCAGCCTCGCTTAACGGAGGAAACGTAACCGCAGATTGGACTTATTTCACACTTACCTATGACAAGAACGCAGCGGGGAATAACCTTAAGCTATACCGGGACGGAGTTCTGGTTGATTCGGCAGCCCGCACAGGTTCGTTGATCACGACAAGCGGCACGTCAACCGCGCCATTGACAATCAGTAAATCTTCCGATGCTGGTGCAGCCGGTGGCGGTTATCGCGGTGGCGTCGATGAGGTTCGGGTTTCCAAGGTAGCCCGCAGTGAAGCATGGGTGAAGGCCGAATATAAAAGTATGAGAAAAGGCAATCATTTTATCGTAATTGGCCAACCAGAAAAGAAAAATGCGCTTCAGCTGACGCTGCTTCAACCGAAGCAAGGAGAAACGTACTATGCTCCGGACTTAAGCTTAAGCGGACTTGCAAGTGAAAGTGCCACTATTCGTTATAAGCTTGATGCCAATGATATGGTGACACTGAATGCTAATGCGGGCGACAAAGCCTTTCAATCTATCATGAAAGAGCTTAAAAGCGGTATTCATACGCTTTACGTCGAGGCGGCTTCAAACGGCAACCCTTCGGTCGTCGAGAGCAAAACGGTTACTTTTACGATTGATGGCCGGAAACTGAATCCATCTGTTGTACCAGTAAGTGCAAGCGGGGAGCAAGCACAGCAAACTGGTGATGTAACACTTCAGGTAAAGGCGAAGTCCCCTACAGGAGAGCCATTGGATGTCAGCTTTTATGAGAAAAATGTACAGTTTGTAAAAGACTTCGGCAGCAAACTGACGACGGATACGGCCTATGAGCGCACGGATTCTATGGATCCTCCGAGCAATGCATCCATCACTTCGGAAACGGCGCTCCCTGCTGATGCATTGGATCGAATCAAAGCTTCAGACGGAAGCTATTACAGCAGCAAGTCTTTGTCTAATTATCCGTATCAACGTTTTGATTTGACGATGAATAACGATTTATCCAGTATCAACGAATTGGAAGTAACTTGGGAAGGACATTCCAAGGAAAAAGTCATGTTGTACGCCTGGAACTATTCATCCAGCAAATGGGAGCTTATCGCATCCCGTAACGGGAATAGCGACAATAGCGATTTCAAGCTGACCGGTACGCTGAATAAGAGTACGATGGTGAACAGCACGACCAAAGTAGCCAAGCTGTACGTAGCTGCAACGCAAAGGGATACTATGCTTCCTGGACAAAAACCAGGGCCCGATCAGTACGATTTTTCGTTCGTATGGATGACGGATACACAGCTTGAAGCCGAGTCATTTCCGGGCGCATACGATGCCAGCACGCAGTGGATTGCCGACAATAAGGATGCGCAAAAAATCCAGTATGTGATTCATACCGGGGATATTGTAAACAGTGCGAGCCAGGAATATCAATGGCAAAACGCGGATCACAGTATGAAAATTTTGGAGGATGCCGGGATTCCATATGGTGTGATTCAAGGAAATCACGATATGAACAACGCCTTATACGGGAAATATTTCGGGGCGTTCCGATTTGCCGGAAAACTGTTACAAGGAAAGCCTTATTATAATGAATATAACAGCTGGAATCAGAATCATTACGATCTCATTTCTGCCGGCGGCGTCGATTTCATCATCATGTATATCGGCTGGGGAGGCTTTAACCAAGCTTCGGTCAATTGGGCCAACCAAGTCTTGCAGCAATACAAGGATCGCAAAGCCATTCTAGCCGTGCACGAATATTTACTGTATTCCGGAACGTACGGCACAGATGATTACGGCGGCAAAAAAATTATGGAGCAGATCGTACAGCCTAACAGTAACATTTTTATGGTATTGTGCGGTCACAACCAATCGGCCTATTACAACGTAAAGCGAATTGGCGGTAAAGTCGTATATGAGCTGCTGCACGACTATCAAGATGCTGCATTGGGTGGAGCCGGGTACATTCGTATGATGTATTTTGATCTGAAAAACCAGAAGATCTATATGGTCCCTTATTCTCCTATTACCAAGGATAACTACGGGTTTTTCCAGGAGAAGCACGAATTTTACACTATGCCCTTAAATTTCAACAACGAGCCTATCGAACTGGCAACAGGCTATATCGGTGTAAAAGGAAGCACACTTAACGTGATCCAGAATACACCAGCCGCCTCGGATACGGGATTGGCTGAATACACTTGGAATCAACGTGCTTTTAACCAGCCTTACACATGGTATGCAGTGGCCAAGGATTCGTATGGCAATCAAACCAAATCAGAGGAACGTACGTTCTCTATCACAAAGCCTGTTATTGAATCGATCCGCTTGCAGGGACTAGCGCCAATGAAGGTGGGAGAACGACGCAATTCGGTGGTAGAAGCAACTTATACGGACGGTAGAAAGGAAACCGTGAACGGATTCCTAATCAACAGCAGCAAGACGGAAGTTGCCTCGGTCGACGCAAATGGCACTGTAACTGCGCATGCAGAAGGCGAAGCGATTATTACAGCGTCTCTTGGTTCTCTGACTACTTCCTACAAGTTATTGGTTCAAGCTGTTCCGGTAACTATTCCAATTCTGCAGTCTATTCAGTTGGAGGGATTAAAAACTTCAACGATGGATGATGAATTGCAGACGGTTGTGAGAGCAACTTACAGTGATGGCAGTTCTACAGTACTTATGGATGCTGGAAGAATACCAGCTAAGGGGCTCCAGCTTACCAATTCCAATCCGGAAGTGGCGTCGCTCGATGTAGCCACCGGCAAAGTGAAGGCACTTAAAGCAGGAGAAACGGTCATTTCAGCAACCTATCAGGCTCTTCACAGCAGCTATACGCTGTTGGTTCAAGCCAAGCAAGAAGAAGTGGATAATACTCCTAAGCTTCAGTCACTCCTAATGGATGGGCTGCATCAATTAACCGTCGGTGAGAAAGGTCAGGCAACCGTTTTCGGACTATATAGCCCTGATAACAAATTAGTTTCCATCCAGGACGGTTTAAAATTTTACAGCAGCTATGAGCAGGTAGCCACCATCGACAACGATGGCATTGTGGCTGCGCTAAGCCCAGGTCGTGCTACAATCACGGTAACCTATAACGGTCTGGAAGCTAGCTCGGAACTTGTTGTAGTTGCAGACAGTCATAACGGCAACGAAGGCGGTAACGGAAATAATGGTGGCAACAATGGCGGTAACGAAGGCGGCAATGGGAATAATGGAGGTAACACCGGAGGCAGCAAACCATCGCACTCTAGCGGTTCTAGTGGTGGCGGAGGCGGCTATGTACCTCCAACCGTACCAGGAGTAGTTGATCAAGAATTTATTCAGAAAGTGAATGCCGAGCAATTGAAGTTAACGAACGGTCAAGGGGCCGCCATCATTAAAGTAGAGGAAGGGAAGACGCAAGTGGATGTCCCTTACTCTGCGGTACAAACGATGACCGTGCCAAAAGTTTTATTCCAACTTGACTGGGGATCTGTTACGGTTCCTGCTGAATCTCTCAAAACAACGACTTCGACTATGACGGAGGCTCAGTTAAGCCAAGCTGCCCTTTCGTTATCGTACCGAATTTGGGATGACGAGCTGCTGGATGTGCTGACGGAGCTGCAAAACCGTCAGGCGGTGCAAATTACCCCTGTAGCAAAGATGATTCATATGGATTGGAAACAGCTTACGTCAAATACTTCCATTGTTGATAAAGCTGCGGGTAATCAAACGGCTGAAATTCATTTCCCATTACCGCCAAAGGCAAATGGTAAGCGTCTTGGCTTGTACCGTGTAAATGAAGACGGGCAATTGAGATTTCACTCGCCCAACCGTTCTTCCGATTCCTCCGAAGCTGTGTTTACCATGTCTGGCAGCGGAGACTTTGTCATTCTTGAATACAACGTGAATTACTTTGATGTGAGAGAGCATTGGGCCGCTCCAGTGATCGGCGACCTCGCGGCGAGAGAACTGTTTCAGTCTATGGTGGCCGAACCGATAGTCAGCGCTTCAGGATCACAAGGCTTCTATCCAGACAAGCAAATTACACGAGCAGAGTTTGCCGCACTACTTGCACGCATGCTAGAGCTTCCTTTGAACGGTACGAGCGGATATGTAGATATTCCGAATGCGGCTTGGTATACCAACGAAGTCAATGCTGCAGCAAAAGCGGGAATCGTTGAAGGAGTCAGCGATCATGAGTTTAGTCCGGATTCGGCTATCACACGCGAACAAATGGCCACGATGCTTATGCGCGCTTGGAATGTAAAATTCGGAAACCAAGCGGCATCCTCAAACGATGCTACGTTCTCCGATCAAGGACAGATTAGCGACTGGGCCAAGCCATCCGTATTGTCTGCAGCGGGTCTGCACTTACTGAACGGACGGGTGGATGGAGTTTTTGTACCTGAAGGAACGACAACAAGAGCAGAGGCAGCACAAGTGATTCATAATGTTTTGTTTCGCAATACTCTAAAATAGAGACTTAGCGTGTCTTTGAATTCGATTTCAAATCCGCTATACTTAAACTAATTTTGTATCTATTTCAGTCTGATGGTGGTGTGTAAGTTGTCGCTTTTGGCTCAGGAAAGAAAAGATCTTATATTACAAACCTTGTATCGTGAAGGCAAGGTGAAGGTACTCCCGATGGCTGAACAATTGGGAGTTTCCTCAGAAACGATACGTCGGGACCTGGATGCGTTGGAGACAGAGGGCAAGCTTCATAGAGTCTATGGAGGTGCAGTACGTTCTGGTTACGAGCATGGGGAACCTTCTTTTCAGCAGCGTACCCATTTGTATGCTGACGCCAAACAGAGAATCGGTAAACGAGCGGCTGAGCTGATCGAGGACGGCGATACCATTGCATTGGATGTAGGTACTACCATGATGGAACTGGCCAGATCGATCCAGGGCAAAAGAAATATTACCATTCTTACCAACTCGCTGCCGATCGCTTCCTACTTATCCGAAGCATTAAATAACAATCGCTTTACAGGCAAAGTATTTATGCTTGGAGGGCAATTGAATCCGGAACAGCAGTCCATAACCGGGCCGCTTTGCGAGCAAATGATGGCACAGTTTTATCTGAACAAAGCGTATCTATCCATCGGAGGTCTTTCTCTGACGAGCGGTGTGACGGACTATGATTTGAACGAAACGTTTATTTCCAAGCTGTTTGCCAAATCGGCACGGGAAGTGATAGTTCTAGCAGACCAATCCAAGATTGGGGTACAAGCGTTTACTCAGATCCTCCCTCTGGAAGAGGTTGATATTGTAGTATCGGATCAGGAGCATCCGAGGGATTGGAAAGATTTGCTTGAGAAAAAAGGCGTATTTTGGATCGCTTGCGAGTAATGACTTTTTAGGAGATCTTATTTCAACGAGCAGCTAAGCAGCTTTTGCAGCTGCTCGTTTTCTTCTCCATAAAGGCTCTCTGAAGAGGGAGAAACCTTGGTGGGCAGATGCGCGGCGGAGATCAAAATACAAGAATATTATTATCGCAACTGAACAAGGAGAGTTTAAGATCCATGAGTAGGGTAGAGGCACTAATATTTGATTTGGATAATACACTGATTTGGGATGAAAGAAGTATCAATGAAAGCTTTCAGGCTACATGCTTGCAAGCTGCAGCCAAGGTTTCCGTTCAGACGGCTGCCTTGGAGAGTGCAGTCAGACAATCAGCGAAGGAGCTTTTTCACGAATCAGAATGGTTTGAATGGGCAGATAGCATAGAGCTGACCTATTTAGAAGCTCTATGGGGAAAATTTGACGGAGAAGCCAAACAGGTGAACCCTTCCATGCATCAATGGGCCCTTGCCTATCAAGCTGAAGCATGGACAAGAGGGTTATATAGTAGCGGAATAGACAATCCGGAGTTGGGCGTACAGCTAGCCCGTCAGTTTGCTTCTGAACGTAGAAACCGCCCACACATCTATAAAGATACGTTTGAGGTTCTCAACCTCCTTCATTCCCGCATTCCCATGCTTCTACTAACTAATGGGGATTCGCAATTACAGAGAGAGAAGATAGATAGTATCGTTGGGTTAGCTGATTATTTTGACCACATCATCGTTTCCGGGGAGTTTGGCGTAGGGAAACCTTCTCCGTTGATTTTCGAATATGCGGTTAAATTGCTGGGGATATCATCTGGACAGTGCATGATGGTTGGGGATACGCTAGGCACTGACATTTTAGGAGCGAATCGGACGGGAATCCCTAATATATGGATTAACCATTCTGGGAAAAATGCACCTATAGACAACCAACCTACTTTTGAGGTTCATAACTTAGAGAGCATTATTCCGATTATTCAGCCAGATCTTTCTTACCACAATAGAATTAATAAGATTCCGAGGTCATCGGGTGTGAAAGTTTTTGGTAATAGAACCAACCACTGATGTTATTCTTTGCCATTTGGGAAGGTGACGGGCCGGATGAAGGGAATGTGAACTGCAAAGGGATCAGCGATTAATCGGTGATGGTAAAAAGCTTTAGGCATTTTTGAAGGACACTAGGAGCAGTTATGCCATGGCAGCTGCTCCTTATTTTATTAACCTAATATATTCAGTAATTTATACTAGAATATGTAAATATATATCTATAATGATGAATGCATTTTTGAAATAGTTTGGAGGGACAAGTTTTGTAAGCGCTTTTAATCGAGGAATAAGGGGGAATTCCGATGATTCGACGAATAGCAGGAACGCTATCGGTGCTCATGACGTACCTTGTGTTTGCCGGATGCACGGCCCAAAATGGCGATACCACTTCCAAGAATGCCGAAGTCAAGGATTCGTTAGAGGATACTTCCAAACCAGTCACAATCAAGCTTCTTCGCGCTGCTTCCATGAGTGATGAGCTATTCCAAAAGCTAGTGGTCGAACCGATGGCCAAAAAGTATCCGAATATTACGATTGAACTGCAAAATGGCAAGCTCGAGGAGCTGATAGCCGCCGGCGAAACCCCGGATGTGCTGACCTACGTACACAACAACTTGCCGATTTTGAGAAGTCTGGATTTGGTGGAGGATATGACGCATCTCCTGAAGAAGCATAATTACGATTTGGGCCGCTTCAATACGGTTTACTTGGATGCGCTCCGGGTCAACTCCGAAAAAGGAGAACTGTACGCCATTCCGTATTTCGCTCAGACTTACGCCTTGTTTTACAACAAAGATTTGTTTGATAAATTCGGAGTTCCTTACCCTAAGGATGGAATGACATGGGAAGACGCGACGGAGTTGGGTAAGAAAATGACGCGGATGGATAACGGCCAGCAGTACCAAGGTTTAAATATCGAGAAAATAACCCGCATCTCATTTCCCTGGTCGCCCACCCTAATCGAAAAGGACAAAACCACACAGAAAGACAGAGCCAACGTCAATAACGATACTTGGAAAGAAATATTTAATTTGGGCTACCGCATTCAGACGATCCCCGGCAATTACCCCAATAAAGATTTTTACAAGGGCGAAGTGGCCATGTTCGCAGTGGTTGGCGATGCCTTTCAGAATATCAAGAAAGTGGTCGAAGAGCAGAGATTTCGGGTGGGTGTCGCGCAATATCCAAACTACAAAGAGCTGCCCAATACGTATGGCATGGTGGATGAGCACGTCATTCTTGTAACGAAGCAGAGCCAACACAAGGATGCGGCTATGAAGGTAGTCGAAGTGCTGACCTCTGACGAAGTGCAGATGATGGCTTCCAAATCTTTGGCCCGGCTGTCGCCGCTCGCCGATCCGGAATTTCAAATACAATTCGGTACAGAGTATCTGAAGGATGTCGATGTGCGGTCGATCTTCAAAAGTCAGCCTGCTCCCGGCATCGTGTTCCATCCATATTATCAGGATGCGCGCAAACTTTTAGATGCTGAGTATGCAGAAGTCTTGTCGGGACAAAAAGATGTCAACACCGCTTTGCGGGTTCTGGAAGAAAAAATCAATAAAATGTTATTAGCGCAATAATGCCTTGGAAAAGCGAAAGAGAGCCAAGCAGTGTTAAATAGATCGATGTCAAAGATAGAGGTGTAATCATTGAGCCTTAAGATCGTTATCATAGGTCTTCCTGTACTCGGTGGGCGACATACCGGTATGCGCTTTGAACTTTTTGCAAAAGTAGCTGCTCGATGAGTATTCGGCAGAGTGCGCCACTTCCTCTACGGTGAGCTTCGTCACGGTGAGCAGCTTCTTCGCAAGCTCAAGCTTTTCGAGCGACAGCTTTTGCTTGAAGGTCATTTGGAATTGTTTTTTCATCAACCGGTGCAGATGACGTTTGCTGACCTTTAGTTCGCTCGCCATTTGATCCAGCGACATATCGGGGGTTTCCGGGTTCATGAGAGCATCGAGCAGATGCTCTCTTTTATCGTTTAAAGTTTTGTTGGGCAGCGCATAATCGGCTTTATTCCCGCCACGGTAGCTGCGGACGGCATTGACGATAATTTGCGATACGTAGCTGCGGATGTTGTGGTAGTAGCCGACGAGTCGGTTATCTAGTTCGTCCATAATTTTCTGGAACAGCTCAATGCTGCGGTACTCGTCATCTCCGAACCAGAAGCGAGTGGAAGACAGCGTTTCGATTATTGCATCGGTTTCGATGCGGACGAATTCGTTGTCTTGCTTTCTTTTCTTATTTACGGTGATATCAAAGTTAATGCAGCACTCCGCAAGCGGATTGTCGGCATAGGTCATTTGTTCGTGATATATCATCGGGCCGGTCAAATAAAACGTATTGGGCGTAATCTCGTAGTGGATTCCTTCGGCAATGAGCCGACCGAACCCATAAGGGATGAAGTGCAGCTCATAGCCGCCGTGCGCATGCATCTTATTCGTCCGGATGGAAGCAGGGACGAACCGGATATACCATACGTTGATTTGCAAATGTCCCATCTGAATCCGCAAGTCCAGATCGTCATAATCACGGCGAAATTGAATTTCCATCCTCTGTTCCCCCCTTATTTTGTATGATCAGGACATATTAATTGAAAAATTGTCCATTATGTCTATTTTAAACCATATGTACATTTGATACTATATCGAATTGTAAGGGGTTACATATATTGGGTATCGAATGTTAGACGGGGTCTTTAAATAGAAAGGGAGGTTAACGATCATGGTTCATCCCGTTGTGAAAAAAATGGCAGTCACCTTGGCGCTCGTCGCAATAACCGCTTCCTGCAGCAGCACAGGCAGCGCGCCGCCTACGGCCACAATAGCCGAGGCACCGCCGGTCACTTTAAAAATTTATATGTGGGACGCGATTTTCCAGGAGGATGTATTTCAGAAATTGATTGCGGAGCCCGTCAAGAAAAAGCACCCGAACATTACGCTGCAGCAGATAGTGCGCGGACCACAGACGCAGCCGGATAGCATCGTAACCAATGCTGACAATGAGGTTGATATCATTATGGCCTGGAACGACGTGCTGGTGCAGTTTCAGGAATTGAAGCTGCTAGGCGATATTACGCCGGATGTCAAGAAGGCGGGGTTGGACCTCGGCTTGTTCGACGCTCAAGTTCTCGACGGAATGCGCGATGGAGAGAAGAAAGAGATTTTATATGGACTGCCGTTCGCGCAAGATTTCTATGCTTTGTTTTACAACAAAGACTTGTTCGACAAGTTCGGTGTTGCTTATCCTAAGGATGGCATGACCTGGGAAGATACGATAGAGCTAGCCAAGAAGCTAACGCGCGAAGACGGCGGAATCCAATACAAAGGGCTCGACCCGGAAGGACCGGAGAAGCTTGGCAATGCGTTGTCCTTGCCTTTTGTTGACCCGAAAACACAGAAGGCGACGCTTGATACCGAAGAATGGAAACGAGTATTCGAAACGCTGAAGCAAATATACGGCATTACCGGCAACCAGAATACGATTTCGAATCACGCGGGAACGGTAAACCGCTTCGCCAAGGATAAAAATGTGGCGATGTACGCATCCCATGGTGTGGTAAGCGGCCTTGCCCAGTCCGATGTAAATTGGGATATCGCCCAATACCCGAGCTTCAAAGACAAGCCGAATCTGTACGGCATGGTGAAGGCATACGCGCTCTGCATTACAACGACAAGCAAACATCGCGAGCAGGCGATGCAGACGCTTCAGGTGATGACTTCCGACGAAGTGCAGCTTGCTTATACGAAATCGACCGCGTTGCTGTCTGCTCTGAAAAATCCAGAGATGAACAAACATTTCGGTGAAGACCTGCCTTTATTGAAAGGGAAGCATATCGAAGGGATTTTCAAAAGCAAGCCGGCTCCCTTCGTCGCCCAATCGATGTATTCGGGCAAGGCGCGTCCACCGCTGGAAGCGAAGTTCAAAGATGTGATGGCCGGCAAAGATATCAATACGGCACTGCGGGAAGCGCAGGAAGAAGCGACCAAGCAGATCGACGCGTTGAAGAAGTAAGCTTCAGTTATGCGAATGGACAGTTGATGCCCGCGCGATTGATACTGCATTGGCACGCATGTGGCAAAGTTAACAATCTGATTAAACATCGTATCGAAAATGATGCGATGTTTTTTCTTGTTTGCTTTACAACATAAAAATAGCTATTTTCGAACAATAGGGCAAACGATTACAATGATAAGAACATGGTATGGATGAGGAGATGCAACAATGAACTGGAAATGGCGAATTCTTCAACCTTTCTTTGCTCGAATGAGTTTGCGTAAAAAAATAGTAACCATATTCATCCTGCTAATCACGATACCACTAACCTTACAGGGGTTGATCTCCTATTACGAATTCTCCAGCACCATTGAGAGGAGGACCGCTGACTCGACGATTCAGATTGCTGGTCAAATTAATCGCAACCTGGATCGGACATTAGTAGAAATGCAGCGTCTTTCCTTGATGCCGCTCTATGATCAAAAGGTGTTGTCTATTCTGGATAAATACAGCATGCCGGCGTATGTGCAAACGCGTCCAACGCTAGAGGAAATGGAGAAAATGTTTCTTTACATATCGGGATTGGCTTATAACCGTTCTGAGGTGAGGGGAATACAAGTCATTGCCAACAACGGTTTTATTTTTACCAACGTGGATTCTACCCGAATGCAGTTTTCCGTGGATGTACAGAAGGAAGCATGGTACGCGAAAGTCAGCCAAGCGGACGGCGCTTGGGCCATCATTCCTCCGCATAGGCCGGATTACTACATGGAGAACAATCCACAGCAATATTTCTCCGTCGCCCGCCTGATCCGTGAGCCGAATACGAATCGCTTGCTGGGGCTAATTAAAATTGACCTAAAGATGGATGTATTCAAGCAGATTTTATCAAACGTGAAATTTGAGGAGAAATGCAGCCTTTCCGTAGTAGATAGTAACAATGAGCTCTTTTACAACGAAAGAAGCTGTACACAGGACCCCTATACGGAGCAAGTCTTACTCGAAACGAAGCTGCCGAATGAAAGCTTTGCGAAAGATGTTACGTATGAGGGGAAGCGTTTTTTGACTGTGGTCGATTATTCCGATTTCACTGGACTTAAAGTGATCAGCTTCATTCCGGTAAGCTCGCTTCTCAAGGACACGAAGACGTTACGTAATTTTACGGTTCTGCTCGCTATTGTTTTTTTGGTAGCTGCAGGGCTGCTTGCAATCTATTTTTCATACCACATCAGCCGACCGTTAGACAGGCTCAAGAAAAAGATGATGCTTGTGCAGCGAGGAGACTTCCAGCAAAATGTCCCTGTGGAATCACAGGATGAAATCGGTCAATTGAGTAGAGGCTTCAACCGGATGACGGAGGAGATCGACCGCTTGGTCAAAGAAGTGTATGAAATTGGACTGAAGGAAAAAGAAGCCGAGCTCGCAGCACTGCAAAGTCAGATAAATCCCCATTTTATTTACAACACGCTGGAATCCATTAACATGATCGCCATTGGAAAGCAAAACTACGAGGTATCCGATATGGTGACAGCTCTCGGCAAAATGCTGCGCTACACCGTTGATAAGTACGATCGGATGGTCTTATTAAAAGAGGAATTGGACTCCGTCGCGTCGTACGTCAAAATCCAAAAGATGCGTTACGGGGAGCGGCTTCGTGTCGTATTTGACTTGGAAGAAGGGATTGAACGTTATTCCATTCCGAAGCTTCTTCTACAGCCTTTGGTTGAAAACGCGATTTATCACGGAATCGGCGACCAGGAGCAAGGAGGTACGATCTGGATCACGGCTCTTCGTTTTGAACACTATCTGCTGGTTACGGTCAAGGATGATGGGGTCGGAATGACAGAGGAACAACTGGAAAGCCTGCGCGCCTCGCTTGCTTCGACATTGCCTTTAGAGTCCGGGGAGCATGGGCTGGCTCTGCGGAATATTTACCATCGTTTGATTCTGATGTACGGAGAGGAATACGAGCTGGACGTCGATGCAAGTCCGGGAAAAGGCTCCGCATTTACTATTACCATACCTATCATCGAAAGGGTGACTGATCATGATCAAAATCCTATTGGTTGAAGATGAAGAAATCATCCGAAATGGATTGAAAAACTTAATCGCACAAGTGTCCGCGGATTTCAACATAGTCAAGGAAGCTGTAAATGGACGAGAGGCATTGGACTATTTGCAAAAGGAAGTACCTGATGTCATCATTACGGATATTCGTATGCGCGAAATGGACGGGCTGACGCTAACCGCCAAAGTACGGGAACGCTATCCTCAAATGCCGATCCTGATCATTAGCGGTTACGGAGATTTTGAATATGCCAGACAAGCACTCCGGTATGGAGTCACCGACTACTTATTGAAGCCGATTGACCGATTGGCCCTGATTTCGGTTCTGGATCAAATTCGGCGAGGATTGTTGCCCAAGGAGGGAATCTCGTCTCAGCCAGGGGAAGCAACGGAAACCCATGAGCTCCCTCTGAAAAATGACAGTCGGCGTCTGATCCGCAAGGTCAAAGAATACATTCAAGAAAATCCGGATAAAGACCTCAAGCTTCAGGTTCTTGCAGAGTACGTTAATTTAAATCCGGCTTACCTCAGCCAGTTGTTTAAACAAGAAGCCAAAATCCATCTGTCCGATTTTATCACGGATGTCCGAATGCAGCGTGCGAAATACTTGCTGTCGAGCTCTGACCTGAAGATTTACGATGTGGCTCGGCTCTCCGGCTACCAAAGCCCGAAGCATTTTATGCTGCTCTTCAAACAGCAGGTGGGCAAGACTCCTGGAGCATACAGGGAAGAGGGAGATTCATAAATCTTCTAAACAAAACATACCAAACCCAAACATGAAGTGATTTATTTTGTAAAAGCGCTTTCAATATAATGAAACTATCAAGATCATCACTTAATGGGGGGAAACAGAATGAAAGCATCCAAACGTAAGGCCAACATCATGCTCAGTATATCGGCCCTACTCGCAGTTCTGGTTGCCGGCTGCAGCAATTCCGGTGCAGGTACACAACCGAGCGCAACGCCAAGCGGCGGAAATGCGACACCTGATACAAGCAAGCCTATCCAGCTCAAATTTTTAACTTGGGGAAATCAGGCTCACCTCGATCTGTACAAGACATTAATCGATAAGTACAGACAGACTCATCCGAACATCACCGTGGACCTGCAATCCGTTCCTTTTCCGGACTATCAGCAGAAGATTTCGGTATTGGCTGCGGGACGCGAGCTCCCTGATGTCGCTTGGCTATCCGAGCGCATGGTCCCGCAGTTTATGGCCAACGGGATTTTGCAGGACATTTCCGACGTAAAGCAGGATGCTTCCTTTAAGATGGACGATATTATCCCGTCCACTCTAGATTTGTTCACTAAAGACGGGAAATTGTACGGACTGCCGTTCTCGACGCCGCCGAGCGTTATGTTCTACAACAAGGATCTGTTTGCTAAAGCAGGACTCGCTTCTCCCAATGATTTGGCCAAACAAGGAAAATGGACTTGGGATGAATTTGTAAAAGACGCCAAGGCACTCACAAGCGGTACAGGGGCTAACAAAATATATGGAGCGGACTTCTTCCGCGATTGGAAAACGTATATTTTGCTGTCCAGCTACTCCTGGTCCAATGGAAGCGGACCGTTCGATAAAGGCATGACCAAATTTACATGGAATGATCAATACGGAATTGAGACGCTCAAAATGCTGCAAAACATGATGTTCGTCGATCAATCCCATCCTAAAGCGGGCGAACAGGTCAGCTTCGAATCCGGTAAAATCGGCATGTTCTTCGATGTATACAGCTATGTGTCCAAAGCAAGGACGATCAAAGACTTCAAATGGAGCATCGCTCCGATGCCGTCCGGTCCGAAAGGCTCCGTACCGATGCTGGGCCAAGCCGGATATGTCATGTTCAAAGGCAGCAAATATCCTAAGGAATCCGCAGAATTCATGAAATTCCTCGCAAGCGAGGAAGGTATCAAGGCAACCCAAACGTTCTTCGTACCTCCGCGCAAGAGCGTGCTAGGTTCCGATGATTTTCTGAAGCAGCCGGGAAATCCTGATACGGCAGACATTAAGCAAGCCGTAATCGATGAAATGCCGAAGGCCATCGTTCAACCAGGGCACGTCAATTGGGAGAAAATCGATAACGAAATGCTTGCTGGCTTCGATCAGCTTTTCAGCCAAACGGCAACGCCGGAACAAATCGTAAAAACGATGGAAACCAAGATCACCCCTCTTTTGAAATAGGTAAGGAACGATGCGGTTCGTTGAAAACGGACCGCTGGTTTACTAACGAAAGGAGAACCCATAGATGAATCGTTTGAAGACATCACTCAATCAAAACAAACTCCAATTGTTCGTTAGCCTTCCGGAGAATGACGCGGGATTGGCTAAAGCCGCAATCGAAGAAGGTGCGGACGGCCTGAAGGTGCATATGAATGTGGGCCATCGTGCCAGTGGCACCAGCTTCGGTGAGCTTTCGTTGTACAGAGAAACGTTCAAGGAGATTCGTTCCTTGTTCCAGGGTCCTTTGGGTATAGTACCTGGAGGGTCTATAGAGGCCATTCTTCCAGATGAAATGGATGAGCTACCGGAGCTCGGGATCGACTTTTACTCCGTTTATGCCTGGCATCTGCCGTCCTTTTTATTAAAATCCGGCAAGCTAGCCTCCACTTTTGCTATCGATAACCGATTTGACCTCCGCTTTTTGGATGCGGCCAAATCCTTTCCCATGTTGGAAGCGTTGGAAGCGTCCATCGTCCCGGGAGAGGAATACGGATCACCGCTTAGTTTTGCCGATTTGTTAAAATACCGTTGGCTGGTAGAGAATGCCGGACTGCCCGTCATCGTTCCTTCCCAGCGTAAAATCGTCCCCGAGGACATCCCTGCTCTAAAAGATTGCGGTATTCGAGTCCTGCTGGTTGGAGCTGTCGCAATCGGAAAACATGAGGACGAAATCCGGCGCATGGTCCATGCGTTCCGCAATGCGATCGACAGATAGGGGGGGACGAACATGAGTGGCGATCAAGCCGCAGCTATCAAGAGGAAACATCCTTTATCACGAGAAGCTACTATCACCGGATGGCTGTTTGTAGCGCCGATGGTTCTTGGATTTATCACCTTCCTTATTGCTCCTTTAGTCATGGCTTTTTACATGAGCTTGACTGATTGGCCGATACTTGGCGATGCAAAATTTATCGGTTCTGCTAATTACAAAGCCATCATCACAGATGTTGAATTTTGGAAAATACTTACCAATACATTTTACTTCTCAGCGGGCCTTGTGCCGCTGAATATAATCCTGGCTTTGGGGCTTGCGCTGCTCCTTGCAAAAGGGAAGCGTGGCATGGGTCTCTTCCGTACCGCCATATTCGTACCGGTCATGACTTCGCTCATCGTGTGGGCCATTGTCTGGAAATATTTATTTGCGACAGATACAGGCTTTATTAACCAGCTGCTGCAGTTGTTTTTCGGCGTTCAAGGCCCGGCCTGGCTGTACAATGCACAATTGGCTATGCCTGCCGTTATTGTCACTAGCGTGCTAAAGAACGTCGGGCTGAATATGGTGTTGTTTATCGCTGCCTTGCAGCAGGTTCCGGCTCAGCTTTACGAAGCGGCCAAAATCGACGGGGCAGGCCGGCGGACCGTTTTCTTTCAAGTGACGGTTCCGATGATTACGCCAACGATATTTTTGACAGTCATCATGACCGTCATCGGTTCGTTGAAGGTGTTCGGACAGATTTACGTGATGACCCAAGGCGGACCGAGCGGAAGCACTAAGGTGCTGGTGTACTATATTTGGGAAAAGGCGTTCAAGCTGTTCGAGTTCGGTTATGCGTCGGCTCTTGCCTATATTCTCTTTTTCATTATCCTGATCTTCACACTGATTCAGTGGCAGCTCAGAAAAAGGTGGGTGTTCCATGAAAACTGAAGGTGCAGTCTTAAAATCATCGAATTGGATCACTGGCGGGCTGCATTATCTGATTCTGACCTTAATTTCGGTGGTGATGCTGATCCCGTTTTTATGGATGGTGTCTACTTCGCTTAAGGAGCCTGCCAAAATATTCGTATTCCCGCCGGAGTTTATACCTTCGGCGATCCGCTGGGCGAACTACACGGAAGTACTGAACAACACGCCTTTTCACTTGTATTATTTTAACAGTGTTTATATCGCGGTTGTAGTAACGGTTGGGACCGCGTTTTTTGCTTCGCTGGCCGGATATTCCTTTGCCCGGATCCCGTTTAAGGGGCGCGATCTCGTGTTCCTGCTATTGCTTAGTACCATGATGATTCCGGCCGAGGCCACTGCGATCCCGATGTTCCTGTTCATGCGGGATTTGGGGTTCAACAACACGCATGTTCCCTTGATCGCTCTGCCGATCTTCGGTGCGGAGGAGCCTTCGGCGTATTTGTGATGCGGCAGTATTTTATTGCCATGCCAAAGGATCTGGAGGAAGCTGCTATGATCGACGGCTGCTCGCGAATGCGCACATTTTTTGAAATTATGCTTCCGATGGCCAAGCCGGCGCTCGCTTCACTGACGATCTTTACATTTTTAACAACTTGGAATGACTTTTTCAATCCGCTTATATTTATTAACAATCGGAATTTGATGACACTGCCATTGGCACTTTCCCTGTTTACAGACGAGGCAGGCACGGCCTGGAACCTGCTGATGAGCGCTTCCGTTATGGTGACGCTGCCGCTGCTGCTGGTTTTCTTCTTCGCTCAGAAGCAGTTTATTCAAGGCATTGCAATGACAGGGTTAAAGGAATAGAGGAGGAACGAGATGAATCGCATTTTAGAAGCTGATGTCGTGGTTGTCGGAGGAGGGCCTGCCGGAATCAATGCAGCCATCGCCGCCGGAAGACAAGGGGCATCAACCATATTAATCGAACGCTATGGTTTTTTGGGAGGGATGTCGACGGCCGCCTCCGTCTATCCGTGGATGACCTTTCATACCGAGGAAGGAAAGCAGGTCATCAAGGGGATCGCGCAAGATTTGGTAGATCGATTAATGGCGCAGGGAGGCTCACCAGGCCATCTGCGGGACACGGTGGGATTCGTTCACACGGTAACACCGTATCACCCCGAAATTTACAAACTGGTTGCCATCGATATGCTCAAGGAAGCGGGCGTGCGGCTGCTGCTGCACAGCTTTGTGGATGCAGTTGAGGTAGAAGACAACCGAATTCGATCCGTACAAGTGACGGGCAAATCGGGGCATTATCAGATTCGCGGGAACATGTTCGTCGATACCTCTGGAGATGCGGATGTGAGCTATTTATCCGGGGCTCCTACGCTGCAAGGGCGTGAAGGAGATCACGGCACCCAGCCGATGACGATGAAATTCCGGATGCGCGGAGTGGACCTGGAGGCCGTTCGCCGCAATATGATAGAGAACCCGGATAATTTTTACCGGAAAACCCCTTTTGATGAACTGGATCAAATTCCATTGACAGGGGTTCAAGGATTTTATTCACAATGGAAAGCGGCAAATGTCCCTATTAATCGGGACCAGGTTCTTTTCTTTACCGGCCCTGCGGAGGATGAGGTATTGGTGAACTGCACCCGCGTACAGGGGTTGGACGGTACGGACATCGAAGATCTAACGAAGGCCGAGGAGGAGGGCCGCCGTCAAGTGATGATGATGGCCCAGTTTCTGCAAAACTGGGTTCCTGGCTTTGCCAAGGCAAGCATCTCGTCGGTTGGAGCACAAATCGGGATCAGAGAGACGAGACGCATTAACGGGCTATATAGTCTGACTATTGATGATGTTGTGTCGGGAAAACGGTTCGATGATGTGATTGCCAGAAGCGGATATCCGATCGATATTCACGATCCAAAAGGAAATGGAGTTACAGCCGCATGGATCGGTGGAGACGGAGCTTACGATATTCCGTACCGTTGTCTTGTACCGCAAAAGATACAGAATCTGCTGGCAGCAGGGCGCTGCATCTCCACTTCTCATGAGGCTTTAGCAACTACCCGGTTAACGCCTAGCTGTATGGCCACCGGGCAGGCAGCTGGAACGGCCGCTGCTCTAGCCAGTGCAGAGAACTTATCCGTCGCGGAAGTGGACGTAAAGAAGCTGCAGCAGATTCTGCTTCAATCCAATGTCGTGTTAGCCTAATGGGTAAAGTGAAGAGATTAGGATCATTTCAGGGATGCCATGATGAAACGGCATAGGCAAGCTACAGCTCCATAAATACAGTGGAGACACCAACACAAACAAATAAGAAATAAAACAAAAAAACGGAAATTCGTCTTGCGACGTAGTTTCGTTTTTTTGTTTTTTACAGCAACCTCGTTATAAAGAATATATCGTTTCGTGTCGATTGACGGATACATTTCCAGATCGTTTGATTCCGCATCTCCCTAGCAGCACCCTTTCATGAAATTAACTTGACAACGGGACCCACTTCAATAATATATATTGTTATATACTGGAAATATATAAAGTCCGGTACATCCAAGTTTTTTCGTTGAAAAGAGCAGAAGCATTCATGCAAAGGGCATAAAGGGATCGGGATGGATATTGCAAGAAAAAGAGTAATTTATCTAGAAGGAGAAAATGCAATATGAGCTTAAGCCGTTTTATCGGTGTGATTACACCTTATTTGGATGGAAGCTTATACGGGAGCTTTTTATACGAATTAAATCGAATAACCATAGAACGTGGATATAGACTTATCGTAATTAAAACTCCCAAAACGAACAATGATTACTCTATCCCGCTAGCTACCGTTCATGCGGCGGCGTGGGTTGTTATCGATTACCCTTTAAACGATGGGATTGCAAATGAACTTAAACGTCTGAATCGACCGATTATAGGGATCAACCACGACTCTTTGCATTATCCCAGCATCCATTTTGCTAATGAGAAAGGGATGGAACTGGCTGTAGAACATCTCTTTCAACACGGACACCGTCGGATCGCGTTTGTCGGAAATATGATGAACCGGGCAACAAATTCTAGATATTTGGGGTATGCAAACGCTTTCGATCGATTCGGAATAAAAATGGACCCTAGTTTGTTGGTTCAAATTGGAACCGACGCTCAAGCAGGAGGGCATCTTGTGGCCGATCTCATTGTGAGCGGAGAACTCGACTGTACGGCTGTCGTTTCTAATAACGATATAACGGCTATATCCCTCATCGATCGGCTCCAAAAAGATGGATACCGAATACCTGAGGATATAGCGGTCATGGGATATGATAATAATCCCTTATCGATGCATACGATGCCGGCCGTTTCTACAATCAAGCCTCCGCTTGCGGAAGCGGCTAGACGGTCCATTGACGTTCTGGAAGAGGGGATGGCAACGGGGCGGCTGCAGATGGACCGTGTCCAAATGAATATGACCTTTATAGCTAGAGGATCATGCGGTTGCCACTATGAGCCGGAGAGCTGGGATGAGGATCAAGGAAGGCTGTTCCATCCCTACCAGTTATTGAATCAAAGTATGTCGGCCAATCGGACCATTCATTACTTATCTTATCGGGATGCTAAGAAGCTAAACAACTTGTCATGGATGCATTCTTTACAATGCATATGGGGGTGCTACGGCCAGTGGTTCAATGAATCCTCAGAGCAGGAGAGAATGTATGTCAAACACTATTATGCTAAGGATGAGTTGGCTGCTCCTACAGGTGAAATACAATGCTCTCCTATGGAATTCCCTCCGATACATTGTATACCTGAGGAATTACTCGCCGACCCCAAAAATATCATATCGATTCATCCGATAATCCCCAACGAACGGGATTGGGGAGTCATGGCTATGCTCCATCCGGTCGATGAAAGCTGGTCCTATTTCAAAAGCGATACGATAACCTATTCATTACACAGATTGGCAACCGCATGGGAAAAAGAAGACCTTCTTGCTCAGCTTCGGAAAACGAATCATTTGTTAGAAACCGTTTCAAAGGCTGCCATGGATGCAATCTTCGAATGGTCCGTCGAGGAAAAACGGTTTTTATGGTCCGAGCGGGCAAATGAGTTTTTTCAATGTCCGCCGGTGACAGAGAAGGACTTGCTTTCCTTCGTTCACACGGAAGATAGGGCGGATGTACAAACGGCGTTATTTGACCAAACTCAGATGGGACAGCCCGTTCGGTTAGAGTATAGAATAAAGCAGTCCGATGGCAATTATTTATGGGTTGAGTGTAATGGGCAAGTGATACGTGATATGGAGGAGCAGAGGGTTCGTCTGATAGGTTCCATAAGGGATATCAGTGAAAGAAAGAGCGCGGAGGAGCTGTTGAGAAGATCAGAAAAGCTGTCCGTTATTGGCCAGCTTGCAGCCGGAGTCGCTCACGAAATCAGGAATCCCCTAACCTGCCTGAAGGGATTCACACAGCTGTTGAAGACTAGATATCAAGAGCCATTTCCTTATATTGAAGTTATGGAAAGCGAATTAGATCGGATTAACTTTATCGTTACTGAGTTCATGTCACTTGCAAAGCCGCATCTTACCCATTTCAATCTCAAAGATATAGCGCAAATCATTACCAGCGTTGTGTCCATTTTGGAGACACAGGCGATTCTTACAGGAGTGCACATCATAACACAATTCGAGACTACACTTCCCCCTATACTTTGCGAGGAAAATCAATTGAAGCAGCTCTTTGTGAATCTCTTGAAAAATGCCATTGAGGCTATGCCTAAGGGTGGGAATGTTTATGTAGATGTTGCTTTGGCGAGTTCAGATGCTTTATGCGTACAGATCAAGGATGAGGGTCACGGAATAGCGTCTGAGATCATAAAGAAGGTAGGAGAGCCCTTTTTTACAACAAAAGAAAAAGGTACGGGGCTAGGCCTCATGATTTCTCACAGAATCGTAGAGGCTCATGGAGGCGCGATGAAAATAGATAGCAGTGGTGCGGGGACGATTGTAGAAATTATTCTACCGCTCAACGGGTCCTCACAACTATCCGAGTCTTCTTCATCCCCGCTCGTATATCCATAGCCTGAGTCCATATGCCGTACTTTTCTGAATCTGCCGGTTCTCATGGCCAATTGGCCGTCCTCATATTTCCTTACTTGACCTATTACAGAAGGGTAGGCGTCATGAGCGTCCCAATTTTGGTGGTGTTTTTGGCAAAATTGCTGAACTTGTATCCGACTGAAATTGTGTTTCAGTGTTGTTATCTTTCAATGAGACCACGTGTAAATAGAACAAAAAATCCGTGCGCTTGGTATTATCCCCTTCAAGTAGACACTCAAAAAAACCTTCATGTTATCATGGAGGCTCGAGTGCCACTTGGAGGGGATTTTTTTATGGCTAAAAAAGGACAAACATTTCAAACGTACACAGAAGAATTCAAATTAAAGGCGGTTAGAGCGTATGTAGAGGGTTCTGCGAGTTACAAGGTGGTAGCTCAGCGAGAAGGGATCCGTAACTGTTCTCAACTGAAGGTGTGGGTGAGGAAATGGCAAAACGGAGAGTCGTTCGATGTGCGTAAAAGTGAGCCAAATCCAATGAAAGGGCGGCCACGCACGTCCTTCCAAAGCATTGAGGAAGAACGAGATTACCTGAAGGCGCAGGTGGATTACTTAAAAAAGCGGTATCCAAATCTAGTAAAGGAGAAGCGCCAACCCAACGAATGAATTATGAAATCATGGAGGAGCTGCGCCACCAGCACGGCATTACAGTCCTGTTAGCTATTGCGGGAATACCACGGTCCAGTTATTACAAATGGAGAGCCACACAGCCTCAGCGAAAGGCAAGTCAAGAAAAGGATCATGAGATCAAGGAACACATGATGGCCATCCATTTTGCACATCCCTACTATGGCTACCCTCGGATGACGACCGCCTTGCGGGAGGCTGGCTACAAAGTAAATCACAAGAAAGTATGCCGGATCATGAAAGAATTATCGATCCAGTCGGTCATACGTAGGAAGCGGAAACAGTCCAACTACACGCCTTCTGTTGTGTATCCAAATCGTTTAAAGCGACAATTCCATGCTACGGCACCGCAGCAAAAAATGGTCACGGATATTACCTATATTTCCGATGGAACGAATTTCCATTACTTATCTGTTATTCAAGATCTTTTCAACAACGAGATTGTCGCTTGGCAATTGTCTGAACGTAACAATCTCCAGCTTGTGCTGGATACGATTACGCAGTGGACAAGAAAAAGAGACGTCTCAGAGGCCGTGCTCCATTCGGACCAGGGCTTCCAATACACGTCTCAGGCGTACAACACACGATTAGAGGCATTCGGCGTTAAAGGCAGCCACTCTCGCAAAGCAACCTGCCTGGATAACGCGTGCATCGAATCCTTCTTTTCGCATCTCAAAACAGAGAAGTTGTACCTCAACCAGTTTAATTCAGGAGCGGCAATTCGGCAAGCCGTGGAAGAATATATTTACGAGTACAACTACCACCGTTTTCAAGCCAAATTAAAACAACGTGCACCGATAGAGTACCGGTGCGCGTTGGCAGCTTAGCTTTTTTCATCTGTCTACTTGACAGGGGTATGACCAGCTGCACGGATTTTTTTAAAACCTATAATTCAACTATTATCGCATAAAGGGATACGCGTCATGATATCGGCTATCGTAAATTGACGAAGGTGTTCAATCGTTTGCTGCTCCGCATCGAATAATATAGTGACGAGCATAGAATCCAACTGCTTGTCGGCCTCACTGCAATTATCATTGTCTTCCAACTCTGTACATTCGGTCTTGAGCGCGACATAGACGTCAGCTAACGTAATTTCGCTGGCCGATTTGCCGAGTGCATATCCACCGTCTCTACCTTCTCTTGCTTCTACCATCCCCGCTTGAGTTAAAACCTGAAGGACTCTCCGCAAAAAAGTCGCATGTGAATTGACCTGGCAAGCGATCGCCGAGCTGGGGAGAAGCCCTTCGCTTCGGGCCAGCCACACCAATGCATGTATAGCAATTACGAAACGGCGAGGTCCTATAGGTATCCCCCGATTCGTCATACCCATGTCGGTCACTCCTTATTATAAATCACTCTACGATAGCTTGGTGCGATGTTGTTGTATTACTTATCTTGTTTCGTAAGCTCATTATAATAGTTTTCGCGGAGATGAACAACAAGCTGGACCAACGTTCAACTATTAACCAAACGTTTAGACTTCTTCAGGAATTGCATTCCAGAAGGTAACTTCCTCCACTGGTAGGCGCACTGTCTTATGAGCCTCTTGAGCCGCTTTTCCTACTGCAATCAGCATAACAACAGAGTAGCGATCGGAAATTTGAAATGCACTTCTAAGCGCTTTTTCATCATATCCAGCCATCGGAACCGTGTCATAGCCCCTTGCTTTGGCCGATAGCATTAATTGCATCGAGACGAGACCACCGTCGATTAGTGATGCACGTTTAACAACCTCAGACGTAGGATCTGCATAAAATCCACGCAAATTTTTCAGCATTTGTTCTTTAGCCTGTTCACTCATATACCCGGCATCTACAGCCGCGCTATAAATTTGCTCCGCTTTATCGATTGCCTGCAAATCACCCAGAATGGCTACGACTGCAGAAGCCTGAATTACTTGCTCCTGATTGTATGCTATCGGCAGCAGCTGTTTTTTGAGCTCTGCATCATCGATTACAAGGAACCTCCAAGGCTGCATATTAGCACCTGAGGGAGCGAGGGTAGCTTCCTGCAAAAGATCTGTCATTTCTTCCTTGGAAATAGTCCAATTCGCATCATATTTTCTTACTGAATGACGATCCTTTACTACATGTGAAAATAAAACCGCTTGCCCAACTTGAATAGACATATAACTCTCCATCCTTCCAAATTTAGATGTGCGCTTTTTTTATCAACGAACCGACATTTCATAACCCGCTCGTTAACTGCGCATTTATAAGCACAGTATATGTTATAACTGCAATCATGTCAATCACAGTATAACAATGCGATCCTCTACCTTTTTAAGGTTCCTGTAAGGTTCGTATTAAAACGGTGTAAGGTAGGAGAACTATAATTGTCTTAGTAGAGAAACTAGGAGGATTGCTTTATGAAAACTGTCTTACTGGCAAACAACGTTCAAAAAGTATATGGCACGAAAGAAAATCAATATAAGGCGCTGGAAGATATAGATCTGGAAGTGAAAGAAAGCGAGTTTATCGGCATCATGGGGCCTTCAGGGGCAGGGAAATCAACCTTGCTCAATATCTTGTCTACTATTGATACCCCATCATCCGGAGAAATCTTCATCGCCGGTCAAAATATCTTGAAGATGAACGAGGAGCAATTGTCGGACTTTCGCCGCAATCAGCTTGGCTTTATTTTTCAGGACTATAACCTTCTCGATACGTTGACGGTGAAGGAGAACATTTTGCTTCCACTTGCCTTATCAAAGGTTCCTGTCAAGGAAATCGAAGCACGTGTCCATGAAATCTCCGATACGTTTGGCATTCGAGACATCCTCGAGAAATATCCCTATCACATCTCAGGGGGCCAGAAACAGCGGACGGCCGCATCCCGCGCCATTGTTGCCAATCCGAGCCTGATCCTAGCGGACGAGCCAACGGGTGCACTGGATTCGAAATCGTCTGCCAGCCTGCTCGAAAGTCTGACCCTACTTAACGAACGGCAGCGTTCAACCATCATCATGGTGACACATGACGCGTTTGCCGCAAGCTTCTGCAAGCGAATCTTATTTATTAAAGACGGCAACATGTACGCGGAAATTCATAAGCATCAGCAATCGCGGCAGGAATTTTTTCAGCAAATATTGGATGTTCTTGCTTCACTTGGAGGTGGGCGGTAAATGACGTTATTTCAGCTTGCAGGAAAAAACATTCGGAAAAACTTCACCAACTACTTCCTGTACTTTGCTTCAATGATTTTTAGTATCGTCGTTTACTTTACCTTCGTTTCGTTAAAATACGATTCAACGATTCTAGCTACATCGGACAGTTCACCCAAAATCAGCTCCGTCTTTACTGGAGCTTCCGTGGTCTTAATGATATTCGTAGCTATTTTCATCTGGTACTCCAATTCCTTCTTCACTAGGAAGCGTAAAAAAGAAGTCGGCCTTTACTCTTTGCTGGGTGTGCGGAAGAAGCAAATCGGCAGGATGCTGTTCTATGAAAACTTTATTATGGGGATCTTAGCCCTCATCATTGGCATGTTGCTTGGGTCAATATTGTCCCAACTTTTCGTATCGGTTTTGATGAAAGTCATGGGCTACGACGTGATTGCAAATTTTCATATCTCGCCTCAGGCCATAATTAATACAGTCGTTGTATTCACCGTGATTACCGTCATTACTTCGTTCCATGGGTACAGATTGATTTATCGGTTCAAATTAATTGAGCTGTTTCAGGCAGACAAAGAAGGGGAGCAAGAGCCGAAGGCCTCTTGGACCATAGCATTGTTAGCCCTAATATTGATCGGCGTCGGCTATTGGCTGGCCCTTCAAAACATAATGGAGTCCGCCATTTGGCGAAACATGGGCTTCATGGTCACACCGCTGGTCATATGCGCCACCGTGATCGTAGGCACTTATTTATTGTACAGTACGTTCATCGTGTACTTGTTAAAGATAGCCCGAAAAAACAAAAAGAGATTTTGGAATGGCATTCATCTCATCAGCACCTCCCAGCTTCTGTACCGCATGAAAGGAAACGCTCGTACGTTAACGATCATCGCGGTCCTAAGCGCTACGACATTGACGGCCGTCGGAACAGCGTACAGCTTTTATTACAACAACCGAAGCAATGTTGAGCTTGCCGATCCCAACAGCATGATGTTTATAACGAACAACCCTCGCATAGCGAGTGAAGTTGACGATCGGATTTCGCACGATAAGAAACATGAGGTTGTTTATCATGTGAGCATTCCGACACTGCAAATGAAGGTTGATATTACGGACCTGAACAGTAAAATCTCCAGCAATATCGTAAATTATACGCTCATATCCAATACGGCATTTAATAAGCTGACTGAAGTACAGCAAAGAAACGATTCGCTGTCACTGAAAGGACAAGAAGCGGCTGTGTTGGACGCAGGATATTACGAAGGACTATCGCCTGAGTATGTAGGCTCGACGATTTCATTAAAAGCGAAGGAGCTTACGGAGAACGTTACTTTTAAAAGCTTAAAGCGATATAACGTCCTGAACCTTCGGACGGCGAATACAGCGGTCGTCGTTAGCGATGAGGTATTTGCCGAATTGCAAAAAGAAACCCCGCTCGTGAATATGGAATCTTACAAGATCACACACGAAGACGACGCCAAGCCACTGTCCGGTGATGTTCAATCCTTACTGCCGCGAGAAGCGTACTTCTCCAGTTTCTATACGGATTATGCCGCAGGAATGGAATCCACCGGGTTAATCATTTTTATGGGAGGATTCCTGGGATTGGTTTTTCTCGCCGCCACGGGGAGCATCATTTACTTTAAACAACTGACGGAAGCCAATTCAGACAAGGAGCGTTACGTCATTTTGCACAAAATCGGAGTAAACAAAAAAGAAATTCGCAAATCGATCGCTAACCAAATGTTGTTCGTGTTTGCCCTGCCATTAATCGCGGGAATTGCTCATTGCGCTGTTGCTTTAACGGCCCTTTCTAGGCTCATCCAATCCAATCTGGCGATACCCGTCTTCCTCTGCATAGGCGCATATGCTTGCATATACATCGCTTATTATTTGTTAACCGTCAATAGTTATTACAAAATTGCCATCAAATCGAATGCTTAACAGGGAACGGGAGAGGGCTATGAAAAAAATCATCATTTCTATAATCGTCATCGCGGCACTTGCAGTTGGAGGTTTGTTCTTATTACAGAACGTTAATCTAAACCGACTAGGGACAGACGTCTATTATACGCAGATTCAAGGGCAAGGAAAGAAGCTTGAAGATAAAATCGATAGCGGAGAAATCTTAGTGAGATACGAATACGAGCTGCCTGCTTTCGATAAGAACGGACAGCAAAAAACATTGAAGTTCTCCGCCCCAAAGCTACTTAGGGAAAAAGCATATCTTAGTCTGTTTGTAAAAGAAGAAAAAAACGTGACCTCTTACCAGGAAGTAACAAAAGCAGAGCTGCCCGCAAAAGCAAGTCAGTATTTGAAATAATTGAAAGATCATAAGGAGCAAATCAGTATGAAACCATCCATTCCACAGCAAGATAGGATAATAGCTTTGGATATCATTCGGGGACTTGCGTTATTCGGAATTTTGTTTATTAATGTAAAAGGATATATTATCCTTACCGAAGGGATGATAATACCAGAATACACCGGAATCAATCAAGTAATTGACACCCTGATTATTATATTCGTAGAAAAGAAATTTTTCTCTATCTTCTCGTTCTTGTTCGGAGTTGGCTTCTACATTTTCGCCTCGCGCGCTGAGAGTAGAGGGGACAAGCCAATCAAGCGGTTTACGCGCCGCTTGCTCGTGCTCCTCCTGATAGGAGTTATCCATACCCTTGTCTTCTGGGGCACTATATTGCCCGCATACGCGTTGATCGGTCTGTTATTACTTCCTTTTTACCGAGCCAAGGCGACAACCATTCGCAATTGGCTTGCAGGAATCACCGGTGTTTACATGCTTGCGCTCATCCTTAAACTCACTATGGGGGGAGCAGGTACGTTATCCAACGTGGTCGATTTGGCGATCTCAGATGTGACCTTAATCTTCATCATGTTCCTGGCCGGATTTCTAGCAGCGAAGGCCGACTGGATCCGAAGCATCGGGAAATTGAAAAAGCGACTTCGGTTCGCGCAGATTGGCTCCTTGCCAATCTTTGCCGGGTTGTCGCTCTGGATTTGGATAGCAGCTCAGCATGGAGCCGATAACCTGAAGCTCATCGTTTCTTTGAGCTCCATTCCGGGAGTCTTGTTGTATGTAACATCTTTGTTTTTGATACTTGAGCATAGGTCAGTCCGAACGCTGCTGCAGCCCTTCGCACGCGTGGGCCAGATGGCGCTTACGAATTACGTCGCCCAAAGCATTATCGGACTATGGATCATCTCGCTCATGGGGCTAGAAACGCTATCCCCCGCCAATGTGGTCCTCATTGCTTGCCTTATCATGATTGTGGAGCTAATCTGGAGCAATCTGTGGTTCCGCTATTTTAAAATGGGGCCGTTGGAAAAGGGATGGCGGTTTATGACTTATGGCAAAAAACAAACCGTCCAATAAACAAGAACAATGCGCAAAGAAGCCTATTCAGCATGGCTTTCCTGCGCATTTGTTTCATGCTAAGCGGCTCACAGCGGTCGATTAATGAGAGAAAGGCCGCATACTCACAGAAAATCTCGTTCCCTTCCAGGAGGCAGGTTATCATGTCAATTAACAAAAAGGTTTTGATTATAGATGATGAGGAAGCGATATTGAAGCTTGTCGCCACGGTTCTGCGAAAAGAAGGCATTGATCACGTCATCACGTCCACGACAGCAGAAGACGGATTCGCACAATTCCAGCAAAAGCAGCCCGATCTTGTTCTGCTGGACATTATGCTGCCGGATGGGGAAGGCTACGAAGTGTGCAAGCAAATGAGAGCCGTTTCAAAGGTTCCAATTTTATTTTTATCGGCCAAAACGGAGGAAATCGATAAAATTTTAGGCTTTGCCATTGGCGGCGACGATTATATCACGAAGCCGTTCAGCCCCAAAGAGCTGGCATACCGCGTAAAAGCCCAATTACGCAGAGCCGATTATATGCAGCCGGAGGCCGTGAAGGATACGATTCTATCTGCTGGCCCCTTTAAATTAAACGAACAAAAAGCGGAACTATTAAAGAATGGGATCAGCATTGATCTGAAGCCGAAGGAGCTTGGCTTAATAAAGTATTTCCTTCAGAACGTGAATAAAGTGATTAGCAAGGAACGGCTTTACGACGCCGTCTGGGGGGAGGATTTTATCGGCATCGATAATACGGTCATGGTCCATATCAGAAGACTGCGTGAAAAAATTGAAGAGCAGCCTTCCGAGCCCCGATATTTAATTACCGTCAAGGGCTTAGGCTACAAACTTGCTATAGAGGATGAATAGTTCATGAAATGGAAGTTAACAGTAAGTTATCTGATCTCGGTTGTCTTCGTAGTGATCTTCATTATTTTCATAAACCTTTTCATTACAATTGCTTTGTTCACGGCTCAGTCTGTTTTAAATATCCCCCTTCTTCAAGAAGAGGAACATTCTCCCGAGCAATTTGCAAGGCAGTTTCAGGATCAAATCACAATCTTCGGCGATGAACTGACGATTGCCGAGTCAGGTAAGGAAGAACTGAACAGCAGAAATGCATGGATTCAAATTTTGGATGAAACCGGAAAAGAGCTTTTCCGCTACCAAGCACCAGAAGGGTTAAAGAAGCACTACACTCCCTCGGAAATCATTCAAATGTATAAGTACAAGGAAGTGAATGCTGAAACGACGGTATTTGTAGGAGATAAGAAAGCAAACGGCCGTGCTTACAGCTACTTGATCGGGGTTGAAAACCCCAATATTAACCGGTATTTTTTATTATACGATAATCATTCGCTGTTTCGCATGATTAAACTTGGCGGCTTCGTTTTAATTATCGATGTTTTGATTACGTTATTGATTGGGTATTTCTTGAGCAAACGACTGACAATGCCGCTGTATACATTAATCGACGGGATTAAGAGGTTGGCAAGCAATGAATATTTTCAAGCACAGCCCGGAGGGATTTTTAAACAAGTATTTTCGAATATCAACCAATTATCCAATCAGCTTAAGGCGAATGAGTCTGAACGGAAAAAATTAGACCGGATGAAAGAGGAATGGATCACTAACATATCCCACGATATTAAAACACCTCTAGCCTCGATTCAAGGCTTTGCCGAAATGATAAAGAACCCTGATTATCACTTTACTGTAGACGAAATCAGGGAATATGCCGATATTATCGAGAAAAAGTCGCTTTATATCAAAGAGGTCATAGAAGATTTAAGCTTGACAACAAGATTGAAACATAAAGAACTGACGATAAACAAAAAAATGACGAATATGGTTTTGTTCTTGCGAAATATCGTAATCGATATTGTCAATGACCCGAAATACGCCAAACGACATATTGAGTTTCATGCCAACCAAGAAAATATACCGACAGAGGTTGATGAAATTCTAATACAGAGAGCGATCAACAATTTAATTTATAATGCGCTTATCCATAATGACGCAAACGTAAACATAACCGTAAGTATTGAGAAGAGCGATAGGACCCACATCATGATTCAAGATAACGGAAAAGGCATCAGGAAAGAAGAGCTCGACAAAATTTTCGACCGCTATTACCGGGGAACCCATACCGGGGATGCTCATAAAGGCTCTGGGCTCGGAATGGCTATAGCCAAAGATATTATTCAGGTGCATGATGGAGAGATTTTGATTCACAGTGAAGTAGGTCTTGGGACAACCGTTGACATTCTGCTATAGATTTGGCTTGAATACGAGGGGAGGGAGCACGGTATAACGGGCTCCCTTATTTATATTATTAGGGGAAAATCTTCAGAAGATTAAGGATGGGGAGAATAGATTAATACTTATTTTTAATAATTTTCAAGAGATATTTGATTTCAATGAAAAATGTGTATAAATATACTTATTATAGTATATTTATTCATTCTAAGGAGGGCGATTATGAAGTATAAGGTATTTGTTGACGGACAAGAAGGTACAACAGGCTTAAAGATTTTTGAGTATTTATCAAAACTATCAGACATAGAGGTTCTCAGGATTGACTACGATAAAAGAAAAGATCCTAAAGAACGAAGCAATTTTCTTAATGAAGCAGATATTGTTTTTCTTTGTCTCCCAGATACGGCTGCAAAAGAGTCCATCGCTCTTGTTAAAAATGAAAAAACCAAAATCATTAATACCAGCACTGTCTTTAGAACTGATAAAAATTGGATATATGGTTTGCCTGAATTAAAAAATCAAAGAGATTTAATACGTACCACTTCAAAAGTTTCCGTCCCTGGTTGTCATGCTACTGGTTTTATCCTTACCATTAGACCGTTGATCGAAGCGGGTATTCTTCAACAAGATTATCCCATTACCTGTTATTCAGTGACTGGCTATTCCGGAGCAGGAAGAAGTGGAATTGAGGAATATGAGAATTTAACATTAGTTACTGAAAAAAAACTCAATGTTCCAAGACATTATTCGTTGCAACTCAATCATAAGCACATCCCTGAGATGTTGTTGTATTCCGGGCTTTTATATGAGCCATTATTTACACCCATTAAAGCTAATTATGCGCAAGGACTAGCAATGTCAGTTCCCTTAATGAGTAGGTATATGCCGAAAAACCCTTCCGCAAAAGATGTCCATGAAGTATTATCAACGTACTTTGAAACAGAGCGCTTCGTACATGTGATGCCGTACGATTCAGAAGCTTACCTCGATGAAGGGCACTTGATGATATCTGAATGTAATAATACGAACCGACTAGAAATATTTGTTTTTGGACAAAAAGACAAGATAAATATTATATCCAGATACGATAATTTAGGAAAAGGGGCATCAGGTGCTGCTGTACAAAATATGAATCTGATGCTTGGATTCGACGAAGGAAATAGTTTGGTATACTAAATCATGTTTAAACCTGTTGTCAGATGAACAAATATTGTCAATGTGATCCAACTATCTTAATATAGAGGAACACTTGAAAAACACTAACGGGCAGTTTAATTGAGGTTTAATTCCGGTGAACTAGACGTTAGACTAAAAAGCCTTAACCCTTCTTATAAAGCAGGGTTAAGGCTTTGATGAATTATTAAGCTAGTCTCATCTTAAAATCCTGATAGCCGAACTCGCGAACGATGCGGCAATTGCCATCTTTCATCTGCACGGCGATGGCTGGCAGCGGCATGCCGTTGAAGGTGTTGGTTTTGACCATGGAGTAGATCGCCATATCTTCAAAAACTAATCTGTCGCCGCTCTTTAGGGGCTGATCGAAGGAATAGTCTCCGATGACATCGCCCGTAAGGCAGGTCGGACCGCCAAGTCGGTAGGTGTATGGTTTCTCCCCGGCTTCGCCCGAACCGATAAGCGGCGGACGATACGGCATTTCCAGAACATCCGGCATGTGGCAGGTTGCCGACGTGTCTACGATGGCAATCTCCATACCGTTCCTATGGATATCCAGGACGGAGGTGACCATATAGCCCGCATTGAGCGCAATGGCTTCTCCAGGTTCAAGGTAGACTTCCAAGCCGTATTTATTCTGCATACGCGAAATGCAAGCTTCTAATCTTGGGATATCATAGTCGTCTCTAGTAATATGGTGACCGCCACCGAAATTGATCCATTCCATTTGCGGCAAATAGGGTCCGAACTTTTCTTCGACCGCATTCAGCGTGGTCTCCAAATCGTCCGAGTTCTGTTGGCAAAGGGTATGGAAATGCAGTCCCGATACGCCTTCAAGCAGCTCTGGCCGGAAATCATCCCGTTTCACGCCGAATCTAGACCCCGGTGAACAAGGATCATAAATTTCATGTCCCTCTTGCGTCGAGCATTCCGGATTGATGCGAAGGCCTACTTTTCTACCTGCAGCAAGAGCTTTCGCTTTATACTTTTCCAACTGGGAAAAGGAATTGAAGATGATATGGTCACAAATGGATATAATTTCGTCCATTTCATCTTCACGATAGGCAGGGGCAAAGACATGATTTTCTTTGCCCATTTCTTCGTGACCCAATCGTGCCTCGAATAAACCGCTCGCGGTCGTACCGCTTAAGTATTGTCCGATGAGGGGATACATAGCGGTCATGGAAAAAGCTTTTTGCGCCAGCACAATCTTGGCTCCCGTACGCTGCATGACGCCGTTCAAAATGTTCAGGTTTTTTTCGATGAGTGCTTCATCGACTACGAAACAGGGTGTGGGCAATTCTTCGAATCTCATATTAGCGAACGAGCTCCGGTTGTTTAGTTTCTTCAGACAACGCGTCAACAAGCACCGGACTAAAATCTTCTACCCATGGAAGTCCCCATTTGTTCAGCTCTTCCATGAATGGATCCGGATCGAACTCTTCGATATTGAATACGCCCGGTGTATTCCATTTGCCAGTCATGACCATCGCCGCGCCGATCATGGCAGGAACGCCAGTTGTATAGGAGATGGCTTGGGAGCCCACTTCTTTATAGCACTCTTGATGGTCGCAAATATTATAGACATAGTAAGTTTTGTCTTGGCCGTCTTTTTTTCCTTTGAAGATACAACCAATGTTCGTCTTGCCTACCGTACGAGGTCCCAGGGAAGCCGGGTCCGGAAGTACAGCCTTCAGGAATTGAAGCGGAATGATTTTTTTTCCTTCGTATTCGATTGGTTCGATGGAAGTCATTCCTACGTTTTCAAGCGCTTTTAAGTGCATGAGATAGCTTTGGCCGAAAGTCATGAAGAAACGAATGCGTTTCAGTCCAGGCATGTTTTGTGCAAGGGATTCAAGCTCTTCATGGTACAGCAGGTACATGTCCTTTTCGCCGACTTCAGCGAAGTTATAAACACGTTTGATCTCCATCGGTTTTGTTTCGATCCATTCCCCGTTTTCCCAGTAGCGTCCGTTAGCAGACACTTCACGGATATTAATTTCCGGGTTGAAGTTGGTTGCGAAAGGATAACCATGATCCCCGCCGTTGCAATCCAGAATGTCGATATATTCAATTTCGTCAAAATAGTGCTTCAGCGCATAAGCAGAGAATACACCGGTTACGCCTGGATCGAATCCGCTACCCAGAAGAGCTGTGATTCCTGCTTTTTCAAAGCGTTCGCGGTACTCCCATTGCCATTTGTATTCGAATTTCGCCGTATCTTCTGGCTCATAGTTTGCCGTATCCATATAGTGCGTTTTGGTGGCCAAGCAAGCATCCATGATCGTCAAATCTTGGTAAGGCAGAGCCAGGTTCATGACGATATCTGGTTTGAATTCGTTAATCAGATCGATCAGATCTTCCACGATGTCTGCATCGACCTGTGCGGTTGTAATCTTGGTTTTGCCACCGTCCAATTTTGCTTTCAATTCATCGCATTTGGATTTCGTACGGCTAGCGATACAAATTTCTTCGAACACCTCGCTGTTTTGAACGCATTTATGAATTGCTACAGAAGCTACGCCGCCGGCGCCGATGATTAGTGCTTTTCCCATTTTTCAATCTCCTATTCTAAATAAATTGTTTTCAATGTAAAAACGGCAACAAAAAAAGCAAGCGAAACACGCACCATGCGCATTACACTTGCTTCGATATAGTCAAATAATAAGATTGTCCCAATAACCATGACCGGACAAACCTCTAGTGTGCTCGTCAGTCAGCCATAAAACTCATCGTTTCATGGAAAGGCTCTTAATATTCAAATATACGATGTTAGGATCAGAGTCTATATAGCAAATAATTACTTTTACCACTCTTATTGACCGTTTCACAAGTTGTATGCATATGCACTGGTTGTAAAGTAACCAACTTATAAAATTTGAGCTTTTAACTCAATCAATAAAGCAACGAAAGTTGCCAATCGGCATTTGACCCGGCTGTCCGTATGGCCTTGACTTCCTTAAAGGAAGAGGTCAAAGATTATCTGCTTGGAAAGATCCTAAATATATATTGAATGTTCGCTTTCCAAAAATCATGCTTCTTCATAATAGCAGGCTAGGGGTGATTGAGCAAGAAAAAATTTAAAATAATTGCATGTTTTTTTTTGACAGCGTTGACAACAAAATGAGATATCAAATTCAAGGTATCCAACAGGAATATTAAAGGAAATATTTGGTCGATTCATTTAGCAACCGCGTTACGCTAATGGGCAAATTAGTGCAATAAGAATCTATGGTAAAATGATGTAAGCGAAGGGGATGAATGTTGAACATGAACTCAAAGAAGGCAAACTATTTAATAGCAATAGTAGTTTTAATGATATATACACTTATCGGGTACCTGTTTGATATTGATGTCTTAAAGATATTTGTTTTCCGAACAAATGAATATAACATTAGCATTTTTGGAGTGGTTTTATGGATTTTTACAGCTATTTTTCTTAAGTTCATTTGCAATTACTTGGCAAAGAGATAAAAGCACTGGAAACGAGATCCCAATTGTAAGGAGTTGCGATCCAATCGACTATACAATCCTCTCTAGCAAAATCCCCACTTGATTTGCCATGACCTTAGGCGGATGCGGCATTCCATTCATGATCCACCATTCCACTGTCCCTACGTAAGCCGTACCCATAAATCGAAGCATCACATCTTCATGTAAAGCTTGATTTTTTTCTTCTGTTATATTGACCTCATCTTTGAACTCATCGATAAGAAAATCAAGGAACCGACTACGGAAGGAAGGGGCACCTTTGCTCGCTAACATCGTTGAGAAGAATAAATAATTACGCTCAAAATATTCGAAAAGGACTACAGTCGCATCACTCCAATCCATTTCACATGCCCATGTGCAGATTTCGCGCATTTCATTAATATGTTCTTCTATGAGCCTATCCAGTAAATCATATTTATCCTGGTAATGAAGATAGATGGTCCCTCTGTTTACATTTGCCCTGCCGGAAATATCTTGTATGGTAATGTCATCAAAACTTTTTTCAGACATCAGCTCAATAATAGCTTTTTTAATCGCTTCTTGGGATTTAAGTATTCTTCTATCTACTTTGGACATTCTGAAAATCACCAAACTTTCTTAAATAATCAACAATTTTGTTTGTTATGTTCAAAAATCAACAAAACACGTTCATTTAACCATTGCAAACATCTCATTACTTTTTATAATAATAGACAGACGTTGATTATTCAATTATTATCGATTTACTTAAGGGAATTAAGTCTATTGTTATCCCACATGAGGAGGCAGAAACCGTGGAACGCCTGTGGACGAAGTCGTTTATCCTTATGACCGTAGGAACGCTTTTCCTATTCAACGCATTTTATATGCTGTATCCAACGCTGCCGCTATTTATTAAACAGATTGGCGGCAATGAAGCTCAGGTCGGCATGTCGATGGGCGCTTTTATGTTGACTTCCGTTATGGTTCGGCCGATCGTTGGCGGGCTGCTGGACCGTTATGGAAGGAGATCGTTTATCGTCTGTGGGCTGCTGCTCTTCATCTTGGCCATGTATTTATATAACTGGATCGGTGGAATTACCGTTTTAATGGGGCTCAGAATCTTGCACGGGATAAGCTGGGCTGTTTCTACTACTGCCATAAGCACAGCCGTAACGGATATGATCCCGTCTGCCCGACGCGGAGAAGGCATGGGGTGGTTCAGCACGTCGATGACCTTGGCTATGGCATTCGGCCCGATGGTCGGGATCTGGGTGATCCAGGGCTTGTCGTACCAGACTTTGTTTCTATTCGCACTCGTTCTCTCTGTAGTAGCACTGCTCCTAACGTTTGGAGCCAAAATGCCTTTCCGGCCGCAGACGAGCGCAAGGAGAATCGAGTTGTTTGAAAAATCGCTTCTGCCTATCTCAGCCTCTGTCTTTTTCATGTTTATCGCATATGGCGGCATTACCACCTTTGTCCCGCTGTTCACTGAATCTATTCATGTCAATTCCGGAGTGTTTTTTCTAGCCTTCGCCGCAACCCTTGCGCTGAGCCGTCCTCTTTCGGGGAAACTCTCGGATCGGTATGGGGAGATGCTAGTTATCGTTCCGGCCCTTGTCATTACGATTTTGGCTTTAGTTTGCTTAAGTTTGTCAACCGGATTGTTCGGCGTACTCACTTCAGCGGTTTTGTACGGGATCGGTTTCGGTTCTGCGCATCCAGCCTTCCAGTCGGCAACGATACGTCTTGCCCGCCCTGATCGTAAAGGAGTTGCGAATGCATCTTTAGCGACAGCCACCGACCTCGGAATCGGGTTAGGCGCGATCCTGCTAGGCTGGGTCTCTCAGTACACTAGCTACTCGTTCTTGTTCGCTGTCAGCGCAGTGACCGTCGTTATTTCCATGTTGGTGTTCATATTCATTGTGAAACGTTCGATGAAAACAAAACTGCGATTCACTTCAATAGATGGGTGAAAGAACAAGATCGGGCCAATTGAATTGCATAAATGAAATCATACCTGAATAGGAGGTTTATTAATGTGAAATACCGTACAGTAGGAAAAACGGGCATTCAAGTCTCAAGTTTATGTTTTGGGACGATGTCGTTCGGCGGAAATGCGGATGAAGAAACCGCCAAAGTGATGTTCAAGCGCTGCCGCGAAGCGGGTATTAACTTTTTCGATACGGCAAATGTTTATAGCGGGGGGCGTGCTGAAGAAATATTAGGGGAATGCTTGGCGGACTGCAGGGATGAGATGGTGCTTGCGACAAAACTATATTATCCAATGGGTACGGATATCAATGCGAAAGGGCTCTCTCGCCGTCATATTATGCTTGAAGTCGAAAACAGTTTGCGCCGTTTGAAGACCGATCGAATCGATTTTTACTTTGTGCATATGTTCGATGAGCTTACACCTATGGAAGAAACCCTCAGAGCACTTGATGATCTTCAGGCACAGGGCAAGATTCTCTATCCTGCGGTGAGCAATTGGGCTGCTTGGCAAATCGCCATGGCCTTAGGGATATCCGCCAAAGAACAACTGGCTCGCTTCGAATTGATCCAACCGATGTACAACTTGGTTAAGCGTCAAGCCGAGGTCGAAATTTTGCCTCTCGCCGCCTCTCAACAAATGGGAGTTATCTCTTACAGTCCTTTGGGAGCTGGCCTGCTTACAGGAAAATACGGCGTGAATAAACGACCGGAGCAAGGACGTTTAGTTGAAGAAAAGCGATATACGGATCGCTATGCAGATGAAATGAATTATGTCGTCGCCGAGAGGTTTCAAGCCTATGCTGCCGAGCATGGCATTCATCCTGCAACGCTTGCTGTTGCTTGGGTTATGTCCAATCCGGTCATAACGGCACCCATTATTGGAGCTAGAAATGTAGACCAGCTTGAATATTCACTTGCTGCTATCGATGTGGAGATGAATTCTGAATGGCGTAATGAAATTTCTTCAATTTCGATAACACCTGCTCCTGCAACAGACCGTGGAGAAACGCTGCTGCCGATGTGGACATGACCTCCAGTATGGATTATAGTTAAGGATTTTATAATTTTATTTAATAAAGGGGTAATAAACATTATGTGTAATACTCATGTACTAAGCGTATCAAGCGCAAAAGCACCATTTGAAAAGAAAACGATTGAGCGCAGAGAGCTGCGGCCTGACGACATTTTAATCGATATTAAGTATAGCGGGATTTGCCATTCTGATATTCACAGTGCACATGATGAATGGGGAGGGGGAATCTTTCCGATGGTTCCTGGTCATGAAATCGCTGGGGTCGTGGCAGCTGTTGGATCGGAGGTTACTAAATTCGTAGTTGGCGACCGTGTTGGCGTCGGCTGCTTCGTAGACTCCTGCGGAGAATGCGAATACTGCCTCAGCGGCGAAGAGCAATTTTGTATGAAAGGCGTTGTTTCAACTTATAATGCCTTGGACTACGATGGTCAACCAACTTACGGGGGATACAGTCAAAAAATAGTGGTAACCGAAAGGTTCGTCGTTCGTATTCCGGACGTTCTGTCTATGGATGTGGCTAGTCCTTTATTGTGTGCTGGCATCACCACATACTCACCTTTGAAACACTGGAACGCCAGCCCGGGCAAGAAGGTTGCGATTTTGGGAATGGGCGGACTTGGCCATCTTGCGATCCAATACGCTCATGCCCTGGGTGCTGAAGTTACAGTCTTGAGCCGGTCTATGAATAAGAAAAATGAAGCCATGGAATTTGGCGCAGATCATTACTTTGCAACTAGTGATCCCAATACATTTAATGAGTTGGCTGGCCGTTTTGACCTCATTTTGAACACTGTGTCTGCCAATCTTGATGTGGATGCCTATTTATCGCTGCTTCGCATAGATGGAACACTTGTCAATGTTGGTGCTCCAGGCAAGCCTGATCAATACAATGTGTTTTCCTTAATTATGGGCCGCCGCAGTATAGCCGGGTCACTCGTTGGTGGAATTCGGGAAACCCAAGAGATGCTCGACTTCTCGGCTCAACACGGCATTGTGCCTAAAATTGAGGTGATTCGTGCCGATCAAGTAGATGAAGCCTATGAGCGAGTCCTCCAAAGTGATGTGCGTTATCGATTTGTTATCGACATCTCGACCTTATAATTGGCAAGATACAAAATCCACTATTGGTAGCTAGATGAAAAGCAATCATAAGTGATTTGATTACTACTAGTTACGCAAGAGGCCTCCAGGTTGCTCCCATGGCAGCGCTGGAGGTTCTCTTCTTAATGAGGACAGTGCATCTTGATTTATACTGAAAAAGACTTACACGACATGGTTACGGAAAAGGATGCGGATAGGGGTTCAGCTCCTCCAGCGACAGCTTGTGATCGGCATATCCCAGCTGCATCGGCACCTCCAACACTCTGTTCAGGCCCGTCAATCGAGTAAGCGAGTGTCCGAACGTCATCGGCAGCATTCCTGGTATCAGCACTTTGAAGCAGTACAGCTCGTTGCGGAGCGTCTCGCTTGTTGACTGGTCGACTACGACGACATCCAGCTGCAAGCTGCGAAACACCTCAAGAACCTGCTTCAGATCATCCGCTAAATCGTCATTCGCCGCTACAGAGCCGAATTCTTCGTCAAAAGTCCGTAGAGGACGCTGTTCGTCCAGCAAAAATCCGAGTCGTTCCTCCGCTTGAGGCAAACTATAGAGCAAGGAATGATCCTCCATAAATTGCACCAGGAAAGGATCATGAAACATAGCTTCAGCATCATCTCGGCGTTCTTTCCAGATTGACTCAACCCTAGTGATCGTCCCAGCCAGCTCATACACTGCGCTCTTGGCCGCACGGATAGGATCCAGATGGGCTCCTGCAGCGCAAACGAGATTCAGTGCTTGATTCGGGCTTCCCTTAGCTATAGCCCAGATGCTTGGAATGCCGTTTTCCATCGTCGTATTGTACAGCAGCACCTCATACCCCGTTACAGCTCTTAAACGTTCGATCATCGTCATCAGTTCCTTGTCTCCTGACGAACGATAATCGAGCCGTGGAACGGGTAATTTGGCATACCAGGTCATCAGGAACGAATCGCGCTCAACAACTTCCAAAATGCCGTATAAAATTGCTTCCTCCCGACTCCCGCCTAATGCACAACCGTTAGAAGTCTCATAAACAAAGCCTCCACCATAGCCCAGGCTATAATAAGCCAGCAGCTCGGGGACCAGAATCGGACGTTCCTGCAGCAATGAATATCCCCACACCCAAGGAATATCGGCATCAGGATCGAACGGTAAATAGGGAAAATCCGGCTGCTCCATGTGCTCCTGCGCGTGGAGCCCCACCTTCAACGGATCCAAGGCATCATCCTTCAAGTTAATGAAGCTGTCATGCACAACCGTTCGTTTACCCCGCGGAGCGAACCCGCAATATCGCTCCAAACCTTCGAGGATGGCAGCCAGCTCGCTGTCAGCGAACGAATGCGAATGCCCTCCTGTCAATTCATTCAACATGGGCAAAGGAAGATTCACAACCACGCAGGCAAAGGTGGACAGGAAGTCCTGCACCCTGTCGTTGAAGAGTCCGGTTTGTCTATCCCAGTAATCCTTAACCAGAACCTTCTGCAAATCATTCATCGAGCGGCTGCGGTAATTGTCCCGGTTGAGCTTCCTGCGAGCTTCTAGTGTTATCTGGGCTGCTTCCTTCGAATCCTCCGGACATTGGCCGCAAACCGGACAAGATTGGTCAGGTAGGATATAGTGAATTGTGGTATTCAGGTCAATCAGGTCAACTAAATAGATGTGGCTTTTGGAATGCGGTTTATCGCCTTGCAGCACCTTGGCTGCTTCTGATGAGACCAAGTATGCGATATGTCGTAACGCCAAAGGAGATACCTCTGGAACCGGTGTAGGGAGAGAATCGGCGGAGATGAGTCTCATGATCAGATCGTCCATATCCTCCTTGGTTTCCCTCGCCATGGAGCGTCTATTTTCCGCACATTGGGAACAGCCAGCAGTCCCGGGACGGACTAGCGGCCCAATAACTCCTTCTCCATCGGACACAAAGCAGCGCAGCCAAGGGATGCCAAGCGGCTGCAGCACCTCCTCTGCTTGGAGATGAGCAGAGGAGTTCCCTCCCAACACCAATACTAGCCCCGCAGGAGGTAAATTGTCACCGAGTGCGGATCTGCGCACTATCGGGAATCCTGACAAATACTTGCACACTGTATCTGCCAACAGTCCCTCTCCGATAATAACGACGGTATTCATAGAGATGCCTCCTCACCGAGCAGTACGCCAACGACTTCAAGCGGCCCTTTTTCCAGAAAGGGCTCGCACCGCATGTCGAAGAACTCCAGCCGTTTATGATGCTGCTTCAAGGTCTTTACCGCTGAGAGCATTCTAGATGCGTGACCTATGGAAGCTGCAGAAGAAACGGCAATGCGTTGCGGCTTATCGTCGCTCCATATCATGGCACCAACCGCGGCGATTTCCGTTTTCATCAAGGCATTTTGCAGCGATCGGCGAAGCGCTAAGGTCATATCAAGGCCTACGCAGCCATACCAGGAATTATCCGAGAGAACCCACACGACCGGAAATCCGAGCAGCGGCTCTCCGGATGCAATGAGAATCTCGCCCTCCATAATATTCAGAGCTTGCAAATAATACCGGCAGTGAACATCTTCAATTCGGACCATTTCCATGCGAGAGAGAACCCTATCATGATGGAGGGTCCGTCTGTTCAGCTCTTTGGTCAAACAAGCTATCAGCCCGCGCCCAGCCGCTTCGGCAAACGTGAATCCTGCTCCGATGCTGATGTCCTTCTGCTGGCTCGAGGATAGCCGAGGTATCCAGAGCGGGGCCATGCGAGCGGCATAGGATTCTATTCCTGCAAGCCCGGACTCCCGCCGGGCCTCTACATGCGTCAGAGCACTGCAAATGATGGTCGGCAAAAGCTGCGCAAAGCCTGCGGATAGCGGGTCTACGGGCTGCACGAGACATTGTGCCAGCGGAAACTGCTTCAATGCTCCTTCCTCCCAAACATGGAAAATGCCCGACACCTTGGAGGTCAGTCCGTTGAACCAAGAAAACCATTGCTCCGCATCAGGCTCCTGATCTGATTCAAGGGTTCGCTCCAGCTCCGGCGCCATGTGGACCGCTTCGTGACCCGATAAGAAAGGATGCGGAAGAACCGGATGCCAGCTTCCCTCCAGCGTGAGCGGATTCAAGATATAACAATGATTATTGCTATTTGGCTCGCTGTCTCCAGCATGCCACTTGTACCATTCATATACGATAAGATTGGATAAGAGGGTAGCGGTCATCCCATAGAAAGGGTATGATTCCCATCCCGGGGGGAGTACGGACGCGTGAATGCGCCGCCAAGCACTCTTCCCACAGCAGTCTCCGTCCGGGTGCAGCAGCGGCCCGGCGATGCCTATTCCTCGTAGATCCATTACAGGGAGCAGCGGCTTCTTTTCTGCTAAGCAGGCGCTCTGAAGCTTCTCCAGCTTCTCCAGCTTCTCCAGCTTCTCAAGTTCCTTCAGGTCGTCATGCTGAGCAGCATACAGAATAAAGGAGAACGGCCTAATCGCAGCGTTCCAATTCACTTCGCCGCCCTCCGCTTCGGCAAGGATAATATCCAGAGATGTTTCCGGATTGCTCGGAAGCGCCTGTTCCCAGGCCGCCTTAAGCTGCTCCGCTTCTGCAAGCGATGTGTTGATTGCCAATATGGAGAGCTTCGATAAACGCGATTCATACCATGCTTTAACCAGCTCGACCAAGATGGTTCCGGAACCGACTGCCAGTACCTCTTCACCTTGAGATGACATTTGTATTACCTCCATCCATGACATGACACGGTTTGAGAAACGCTCGCGGTCATGCCGTTATCCCCAGACCCTAAATCTACTGTAAAAATATGTCGCAGCCCTTTGTTTTATTACGTAATCGAGACAAGGTTTCATTTTAATCTTCAGCAGCAAGTCCGTGGCGCAGCTGATTACTATCTAGATGGAGAGTCCTATTACAAATGAAGACGCAGCAATTTTTGCGAATTTAGTATATGAAAGGGGTAGGAGGTTTGTAACGACGGATGATCCCTGATATTCAAACAATTTTTGACTTGGCCCAATCCATGATCGGCACAAACACATACAATACCTTAGAACCGGGAGGGAGGATGTCACAATGGGATTAGGAGTAGCAGGTAGTTGCAGTTGTGCAGGTGTGTTTACTTCTACGGGTGTTATTCTCGTACTTTTCATTCTGCTTGTCATTGTTACTCGTGGATTTATCTACTAATTGGTATACACTAACGCCCGGCCGCTAAACAGCCCGGGCGTTTTTTAGCATTGACAAGCTCTTGCTGGATAAGAATCTCGTGTGGTACATCCGGGCATGTATCGGGACATGCTGAAAGGAATGACGAAGTAAAATGTTAATAAAACCGTCAGGAAGCTTTCCTGACGGTTTTTTATTAAACAAATGAATTATACGCTTTGTGAATAGAATCACACATAATAACAAGTATTACGACAATTAGAGCATTCGTTACGCGGGGGACGAATGCTATGCTAAATGATGTCTCAATCATAACCTGAATCCGATATGCATAGCCCATTTGCGACTTATCCATTCCACCTCATCGACAGCGTTCATTTTGCAAAGGTAGAGTATGGACTAGAACATCTTAGAGTCATTTATTTATGAGCGCCAGCAGGAATTTGGACTGTAGAGCTGGAGTGGAATTCGAAACATGGAACAGATTGCACACGACAGTACATAGTTACGAAAGAAGTGACGGACGAAGGTGGCATCCTTCATTGAGAGTCGGCGGTGGGAGCCGGTCGTCGAATCCGCTTGAGCTACCGTGGAGATGCCGAACAAATGTATTCAAATGAGGGAGGGAGCGACAAGTGAGCGATAAGCCGAATATCGTTATCATTATGGCTGACCAGCTCCGGTGGGATACACTAGGCGATCATACACCGAACATCAATCAATTGAAAACAGAGAGTGTCGTGTTTGACCGGGCTTACTGTGCATCGCCTCTATGTGTTCCTGCCAGGGGAGCTTTTTTTACCGGTAAATATCCTAACATAACGGGCTAGCTGATCAACCCATGGACAGAGCAAGAGAACCAGCATGGCATGGTTCGCCCGGGACATACGAACTTGTATGAGCTGCTCGAGGATCACTGGGACAGCTGGCATACCGGCAAGCAGCACCTGTACACCGAACCTAAGCTGGAGCACAGTGATAACAACACAACCCATTGGCTGCAGCTGGAAAAGCGGTATGAAGCGTTTTTGAAGACGAACGGGAAGAATAAACCGGGAGGACCGGCATTTCAAGGACCCGTGCGAGAGCTAGCCTTCGGTAAAATAACGCGGATGCGCAAATATTCGATTCCAACGATTGGACGTTATGAGGAGGAGCTTGACTATTTCTTCGACGGGTTCATTCTCAACGATTCTTTGGAGGCGCTTCGCAATAGAGACCGAAATAAGCCATTTGCGCTTAATGCCATGTTTCTTGCACCGCATCCACCTCTTGAAATTCCGGAGCCGTGGTATTCGATGATCCAGCAGGTGAAGCTGCCGGATAATGTCGGTAGGTGGGCCGACAAACAATCGCCGCTCCAGCTGTACAATTTGACAGGAATGCTGGGGACGTCTTATAACCGCGAAGAGTGGGAACGCATATGGAAAGCGAATATCTCGATATCGAGACACCTGAAGGTGTGTCGGGTCTGTCCTTAATGCCGCTGATACGTGGAGAACAGTAACGACTCGAGCGCGATCGGATCTTCATCCAGTTCGATGGCAACGGGGCGCGGAGCAACTTCCAACGATGCGTGATCTATGGAGATTTTAAGCTCATCGTGGACATATTCAAGGATGAAATGTTCATAGAGCTTTACGATGTAAAGAATGACTCGCAGGAAATGACTAATTTGGCATTTCAGTCGGATGAGCATGGCAGCCGGATCGAAAGGATGTTGGACTGCCTAAGGCAATACATGCAAAATACGAACGATCTGCTTAAATTGCCAGACGACTTGTATGACCGCTTTTTGGGAGATTACGGGCAATTTAAAATATAAAGTCGAGTGGTATTGTAACGCAGCAGGACTAACAACTCAACCTAAGGAGAGAACGAAAAATGTGCGCAGAACGAAATGAACTATGGATTGACGAGGCATGGAACAAAGTAATTTCAAAAATCGAACAAACGAGCCGGACGATCGGAGCTGGATTTCCGCATGTATCCAAAGAAGGTAAATACGATAATACGGATCCAAGTTTCTGGACATCCGGCTTTTGGCCGGGGCTCTTGTGGCTGATGTACCGAGATTCGGGTAACGAGGAGCTGAAGAGGATAGCTGAGGCTTGCGAGAGCAAAATGGATCTATGCATTGATGAATATATGAATCTGCATCATGATGTCGGCTTTATGTGGAGCCTAACCTCTGTGGCTAATTATAAACTGACAGGAAGCAAAGAGTCTAAGCTGCGTGCTTTGAAGGTGGCAGCATGGCTCGCGAGCCGATTCAATATCCGAGGCAATTTCATCCGTGCATGGAATCAAAGCAATTGGAAAAGCGAGAACGGCAATACCGGATGGGCAATCATCGATTGCACGATGAACCTGAGTTTGCTGTTCTGGGCTTCTGAGGAAATAAAAGACCCGCGGTTCAAGCATATTGCAGTGGAGCATGCCAACACCGTACTGCGTGAATTTATCCGTGAAGACGGCTCCGTCTACCACATCGTACAATTCGATCCGGAGACAGGCGAACGCGTCGGAGCATTGGGTGGTCAAGGGTTTGCGCCAGAATCGGCGTGGGCGAGAGGAGCAGCATGGGCGCTGTATGGCTTGGCGCTTTGCTATCAGTATACAAAGGACGATAAGTATCTGCAGGGGAGCAAGAAAGTGGCCCACTTTTTCCTGGCCAATTTGCCAGAAGACCTTGTTCCTTACTGGGACTTCCGCTTGACGACTAACGATAATGCTCCCAGAGATTCCTCAGCCTCAGCGATTGCGGCGAGCGGTCTGCTGCTGCTCGGGGAGCTGCTGCCTGCGGAAGAAGGTCGATTGTACGAAACTGCGGCTAAGCGCATTCTGAAGTCGATGACGGATCATTACGCGATCTGGAATGCAAGCGACGAAGCCATACTACCCCACGGTACGGGCCATTGGCCTGCTAACAAAAATATCGATGTTGGATTGATCTATGGCGATTATTATTTCGTGGAAGCTTTGGCTAAACTGCGTGGACAAACAGAGCTATTCTGGTAATGAAGTAATGTCAAGCTACGTTCCGAAGCTCTTCTACACCGCCATGATAGTGGATGAATTGATAACGCTTTCTAATGCAAGGGAACGCTTACATACAGGTACTAACGAAGGAGGATCTGGATATGCAAAATAAAATCGGTTATATCTCATTCACGCTTGCTTTATCGGTGGCAGTGTTTGCCGGCTGTAATTCCGCCCCTCTTGGCGAAGAAGATATCAAGCAACAGCAGCAGCCCGTTACGTTGAAATTTTATACGGGGGACAAGGATTATGAAAACAGGTTTAAAAATGAAATTGCTGACAAGGTGAAGGCAAAGTATCCGTATATATCCTTTGAATTCCAAGGGGCTGACAAAGGCAAGGAAATTAAGGACCTCGTACTCGCAGGAGATAGTCCGGACCTGTATTATCAGGGCTTATCTGCACTGGATAACAGTCTTGTGAATTTGAATTTGCAATACGACCTGTCTGATATGATCAAAAAAACAGGCTTCAATCTTAACCGGATAGACCCAGCATATTTGGACATTATACGCAGCGCATCGCAGAGTTATGGAGGCACTTATTTTGGTCTGCCTGTCACCACGTTTACCCCGGTGTTGTACTACAACAAGGACATTTTTGACAAATTCGGACTTCCTTATCCAAAAGACGGAATGACTTGGGATGAGGCTTATGATTTGTCTGTCAAGCTGACGAAAGTGGTTGACGGTGTTCAGTATAAGGGAATGACGATGAATTTCCAGTATTTATTTGATAATAATCAGCTTGCAGCTCCTTATTTACATCCTAAGGAAGATCGGGCAGCGGTCAACACGGATGAGTGGCGATCCATTTTTACGACACTTGGCAGGTTTTATCAGCTTCCGCTGGACAAACCGCTTGATGAGCGGAGCCGGGTCAAAGAGGTGAATGATTTCACCAAGGAACGGATCTCCGCTATGCATGCAGACGTAACCGCAGCAATCGATAGCTTCCCGTCCGATTTCGTCAACTGGGATATGGTTTCACTACCCACGATGACTGAGGCTAAAGCCACTAACGCGCAGCTGAATCCCCGGTTTTACTACATCATGAGCTCCAGCAAATACAAGGAAGATGCGTTCAAGGTTATCGATTTCATTCTGTCTTACGAAATGCAACTGGCGGCAAGTAAAGCTGGAAAGGTAACGGTGCTTAACAATGAAGATGTGAAGAAAGCATACGGTCAGGATTTTGCGATGCTGAAAGGGAAAAACACAGGTGCACTCTATATCAACAAACCGGTAAAGCCGGCTCCTTCCCGCGATTCCAAGCTGACGACAGTTCCAACGGCAAGCATTGCGAGTAAGGTTTTCAATGAGTTCATCAAAGGAACGAAGGACATTAATACGACGTTGCGCGATTTCGACGAGTCACTCAACAGAGCCATCAAAGAGGCGAAAACAAAATAAATGAAATCATTTTGGACACGTCGCCTGCCCATTTAAAAAACGAGCTAATCCGTGAGTTAAAATAACCTGGATTCATGCTTGCACAAGTTCATCCAGGCCCTCATGACTGACTACAAACTGCGCCAGGAAGCAAACTTCCTATTAAATTGTCGTGGGCTTTCGCCTGTATGCTTCTTGAAAAATTTCGAGAATGAAAATAAATCGTTAAATCCGAGATCGGCGGCGATTTCGGAAATGCTTTGTTCTTTGTAACGCAGCAATTCCTCTATCTTTTGGATACGGACATGGTCGATATAAGATTTTAGGTTCTCACCGGTAATTTCCTTGAACTTCTTTGATAAATGACTGCGTGTATACGATAGCTCTTCAGCAAGCTCGTTGATCGTGATTGCTCTTCCGTTGCGCTTATTTACCTTTTCCATAATAAGCTTCACTAACAACTCGGAGGAATCGTCTGTTTTATGGAATTCGTCGGACTGAACGTAATGAAGCATCGTTTCAAGAAAACCACTAATAAATGTTTTCTCGAAGCTCCTGTAAGGGGATTCATGAATTACCGTCTTGAAAGAGGAGACTAGTCTGCTTGTAAACTGGTTGCCGTGAATAATTCCTCCCCATACAGGAAAGCCATCATCTTCCCGTTCGAACTTTAAGGTAAGCCAGGAGACGCCTTGCTTATTATATGTAAATCCATGCTCCCAGCCTGGTGGAACCAGCAGCATATCACCCATTTCCAGAGAAAGTTCCTCTCCGAGCATTCTGCTTTGCATAACGCCATGAGTAACAATCTCCAGCTGCCAATACTCATGCGTATGCAGTTCCCTAATAGATTGATACGTTCGAGAGCCGAAATAAACGGAAAGTACTTTGGATTTCATAGACATCCTCCTAGAAGTGAGAAGCAAATTCAGTTAAATCACACATATTTACAAGTAATGCGATTATTCGGACATTCGTTTCCTGAAATGTACATGGTAAGTTAAAGGTATTATAAAACATTAAAGTCCTCGCTAACAAGGCGATAAAGTCAGGAATTTTAAAGGAGGAAAAGACGATAGCGGAATGAAGGTGGCAGATGCTTCTAACCCGCATTTGGTTAAGGACCATTCGATGATGGAGGTAAACGTACTGCATTATCCGTATTTCGCAACAGCAGCTAGTGAATAGATTACGATTGTCCGAGTATTCATTTGAACAAGTACAATTATCATTAATTCATACTGGGGGAAATAAGAATGAGCTACCAATTATCAGAGAATCTTGAATATAAGAACAATAAGGCCGGACCTGTAACCGTCGTCATCGTTGGAGCCGGTCACCGCAGCCTTATATACGCCTCATACGCCAAGCAGCATCCTGAACAAATGAAAATTGTCGGGGTCGTTGATCCGGATGGTGAACGTAGATCTCTAACCAAGGAGAGATTTGAATTATCAGAAGGATGCTGTTTTGCTGATATCGAGGAATTTATAAGTAAGCCTAAGATGGCGGATGCTGTGATTAACGGTACCATGGATCATTTGCATGTATCCACTTCGATTCCTTTGCTTAGGGCTGGATATGACATTATGTTGGAGAAGCCGATTGGTATTAACGAGGATGAAGTCCTGAGTCTGTATAAAGAAGCGCAACGCTGTGGCAGAAAAGTAATGATTTGTCACGTGCTTCGATATGCGCCATTCTACGAATCGATTCGTCAAAAAATAGCCGATGGAGTCATTGGTGATATTGTCAGTTTAACCTCATCCGAAAACGTCACATATCACCACATGGCGATGGCTTATGTCAGAGGAAAATGGGGGCGTCTGGATAAAAGCGGTTCCTCTATGCTCATGGCTAAAAGCTGCCACGACTTGGACGTATTGGCATGGATGAAAGGAGATGTCCAGCCGGTGAAAGTAAGCAGCTTCGGAAGTTTGTCGCAATTCCGACCTGAGAAAGCGCCTTTAGGGGCAGGTACCCGATGTCTGGTCGATTGCGCAATTGAGGACACTTGCCCCTATTCCGCTCGTAAAAACTACATTGAGCAGCGATTGTGGAAGGCTTATGTAACCTACAATACGCATTTGGGTGTTACGATGAGCGACGAGGAATTGGCGGAATCGCTTCGACAGGATAGCCCATACGGTCGCTGTGTTTGGCATTGCGATAACGACGTGGTTGATCATCAAACGGTAATTATAGAGTTCGCAGATGGCAGTACAGCAACACATGTAATGACCGGTGGTGTTTCTAAACCATGTCGTTCCATCCATATTGTAGGGACAAAAGGCGAAATTCAGGGAGAGATGGAGGAAGGAAGTTATGTCATACGACGTCCCGATGCACGCAAAGGCCACATCTATTCTGAACAACAGATCGAGCTTGGGGTATCAAAGGATATGCATGGCGGAGGTGACTTGCTTCTTGTCGCCGATTTCGTCAAGGTTTTGAAGGGTGCAGTACCATCGATTTCCTCCACATCTCTGGAGAAGTCGCTCTACGGGCACTTGATCGGATTTGCAGCCGATCAGTCGCGACTTGAACAAAGAACCGTAGAACTCCAGCTAGTATAAATCATTCTAATAGACTGCTTTGGAGGGGAGATGGATATGAGAAACGAACACCCTAATCTCATTATTATAATGGCGGATCAATTAAGGCTGGATGCCATCGGCAGCTATACCCCGAACATAAATCAATTGAAAGAAAAAAGCATTGTATTTGAAAGAGCTTACTGTGCCTCTCCTATCTGCGTACCTGCACGCGGGGCATTCTTTACCGGCAAATATCCTAACGAAACCGGCTGTTTAATCAATCGTGGTGAGGAAACCCATTCCAAGGTAAGCCCCGAGCATCCCCATCTATATGGGCTCATGGAGGATATGTGGGACAGCTGGCATACAGGGAAACAGCATTTACAAATGGCATCAGGCTTGGATAAATCCCCTGACAGCAAAACCAACTGGAGGAAACTTGAGGGCAGATATGAAGCGTTCTTAAAGGAAAGTAACAAGGTTAAACCGGGTGGACCGAACTATAGGGGAATTGTGCCTGAGATGGCAAATGGAACGATTACGCGTCCAAAAGCCTATTCGATACCAACAGTTGGCCGTTACGAAGAGGAGTCAGATTACTTTATCGACGAGTTTATAGCGAGAGACTCCGTTGAAGCTATTAGAAAGAGGGATCGGACCAAACCGTTTCTTCTCAACGCAATGTTTCACGCCCCTCACCCACCTTTGAATATTCCTGACCCTTGGTTCTCCAAGGTCGATGAGGTGGAACTGCCAGTGAACGTAGGGGAATGGTGCAGTAATCAGTCTCCACTTCAATTGTATAACTTGACCGGTGCGATTGGAGCACGATACTCAAGGGAAGAATGGAAGCAGACTTGGAAGGTCTATCTGGGCTTAGTATCGCTGCTTGATCATTGTGTCTGCAAAATTATTGATGAGTTGAAACGAGAAGATATGTACGATAATAGCCTAATTATTTTTACAAGTGATCACGGAGAGATGCTGGGTTCACATGGATTATGGCAAAAAATGTGTATGTATGAAGAATCCGTTCGCACGCCGCTTTTTATGAAGTTTCCTGTTGATTTTAAACCCTCCGTAGCTTCTTGTAACACGCTGGTAAGCAGTATCGATGTGCTGCCGACCATTTGCGATTATATGCAGATCCAGCATAAGTCTCCCATGTCCGGCCGATCACTCATGCCATTAATTGCTGGTAGTACATTAGGACGCGAGAGAATCTTTATTCAATATGACGGCAATGGGGGAAGAGGCAACTTCCAAAGATGTATCGTCGATGGCGACTATAAGCTAATCATCGATATGTTTAAGGATGAGACATTTGTCGAGCTGTATAACGTAATCAGCGACCCACAAGAGAGAGAAAATCTTGCTTTCCAAGATCATACTCACCGGACACGCATAGAACAGATGTTGATTCATCTGCAGGAACATATGCAGGTTACGAACGATTTGCTGGAATTGCCAGAGATCCTCTATGACAAGTTTCTTAAAGACTACACCGAGTTCAAAGCATGAGATAATATTATATTAACACTATAGGAATTATATGATATTATGGTTTTGAATTAACATACACTAAGGGGTGATTATCATAGCTATTACAACATTCAAAGCGACTGCACATTTGCAAGAAGGTGTAGTTGTCAAAGTTCGTTCCAGAAATTTCGAGTTTACGATTGATGAGCCTAAAAGTTTAGGGGGAACAGATACTGGAATGAATCCAGTAGAAGCGCTACTCGGTTCATTAGGAGCTTGCCAATCTATCGTTGCCAGGGTGTATGCTAAGAAATTTAATATTCGTCTTGATGATTTTTGGGTTGAAGTAGAGGGAGATCTCGACTTGGATGGATTCTTTAAAAAGTCGGATGTTCGTCCAGGATATTCTGATATCCGATACACTTTCCATATCAAAACAGATGCTGCCAGAGAGCAAGTCGAAGAGTTTGTAAAGTTTTTGGAGGAAACTTGCCCAGTCGGAGATACAGTAGCTAATCTAGTAAATCTTAAATTAAGCGGTATTATCATCGAAAACTAATCATTCAAACTAACACCCTATTAGGGTGTTTTATTCTGTAATAAGGAGACTATTTCTTTCCTCTTGCTTTGCAATGACTTCCTCCGGATTTATTTCCCTTAGTAGAGGTTTTCCTGAAGAGCCTTTTCTGTCATCTAACAATCCGATAATTCCATCCCTTTTGTAAACCTTTTTCCACCGGTCTGCTGCTAGTACAGAGTAAGTTCTGCCAAAGGGAAAAAGAAAAAGATGTCGAATAATATCGATAGGTGATTATAAATAGATAAAAGAGGGTCATGCCATGCCTAATCTTCACAATTACCGAAAGCTCGGGAAGAACAAAATCAGTCTCACTACGCTTTTAATTGGGCTGGTTTCCGTCTCTGTCTTATTAACGTTAACAATTCTGCTTTTCGCCTCATACCAATCTAACAAGCAATCGCTTTTTACTACGACGCTGACGCTTAATTACTCCACAGCTGACAAAATGAGCCAGACGATGGACTCCTTATTCAAATCCATGCGCAATAGTCTCGTCTTTACCGCAGCCTATTTGTCGAGCAATAGCCAAATGAGTGAACAAAACATGCAAAACCAGCTCGAGCTGCTCCGTCATAACAGTAATTATTTCAATTCCATCGCCGTGATTGATGAGAATGGAATTTTCCGCAGTATGGCGCCCTCATCTATCGGGAATATCGGGCAGCGGATTTCAACCCCGGCAGCATGGGAAGCATTGGCCTCACGTAAATCATATATATCCCTACCGTATACCTCCACTTCAACCGGTCGTCTTATTGTTTTAATGAGCGAGCCCTTATTCGATCATGACGGCACATACCGCGGCTTTCTTGCAGGAACACTGTATTTGGATGAAACGAATGTACTGAATACAATTTTTGGAACTAGCCATTACGATGAATCCGGTTCCTATCTTTATGTCGTTGATACAAAGGGTAATTTATTATTTCATCCGGAGAAAAGTCGTTTAGGAGAAAATGTAAGTGCCAATCAGGTCGTGCAAAAAGTGCTTCAAGGAAAGAGCGGTCACGAGCTCGTTGTAAATACGCTTGGCGTCGCTTTGCTTGCTGGCTATTCGCCAGTGACGGAAAATGGCTGGGGTATCATTGTAAACTCCCCTATCAGTGTCGTGTACGAACAATTAAACCGGCTCATTCGATCCATTTTCTTTTATACACTTCTTCCATTCACGTTATTGTTGGTAGGCGCCATACGGATTGCTCGCAAGCTGGCGAGTCCATTCGTATCGCTGGCCGATCTCGTTACTCGTCTGGGGCAAGGAGCCAGAGTCACTCCGCCCGATATAACGCGGCACTGGAATCGTGAGGCTGACTTGTTGACGAGGACGATTACCGATGCTTTTCATGGCTTGCAAATACAAACCGATCAGCTCGCCCACGCCGCAATGACCGACCCGTTAACAGGTTTAACGAACCGGAGAACTCTCGAGACACTGCTGAACCAATGGACGTCAGAGCAGTCCCCCTTTAGTCTGATCGTCATGGACTTAGATCGCTTCAAATCCATTAATGATACTTACGGTCATCTAATAGGCGATGAAGTGCTGAAGCATTTGGCCCGGATTGTCATTCAATCTATTAGGGTGGGCGACATTGGCTGCCGTTTTGGTGGAGAAGAATTCGTCGTACTGCTCCCTCATGCCACATTGATCGAGGCGAGACTGGTTGCCGAACGAATCCGCATAAGCATGGAACAGAGCGTAAACCCTAGCGGGAGGACGGTTACAGTATCACTAGGAATTGCTCACTATCCTTCCCACGCGCAGACTGCGGAGACTTTGTTTCATTTGGCTGATCAGGCGTTATACAAAGCCAAGGAGACCGGCCGTAACCGAACAATTGTGGTAGGGATGGAATGACTTACTGGATGGTTACGTTCCGATCAGTCCTGCAACCGATCTGTACAAGTTTTTACAATTCCTTGCATCGTATGATATAATAGGAACATATGTTTTGTTTACGAGCATTAGAACCTTACCGTAAGGCAGGTGCATTATGTCCCATATCATGAAAGTATCGGTAAGATCACTGGTGGAATATGTGCACCGCTCAGGAAGTATTGAGTCGGGTTTTCGAACAACCGCCTCCTTGCAGGAGGGGACCAAAGCGCATCAACAAATCCAAAAAAATTACACCGAGCTTGACCAAAAAGAGGTTCATCTGGCAGGCATCCTACATTATGGAGATATAGAGCTGCAGGTGGAGGGCCGGTGTGACGGAATATTGTCAGACGGTGTAGGGTTTACGATAGAAGAAATCAAATCTACGGGTGGGAGTCTAGACCACATTGAGGCTGATACTTATCCGGTCCATTGGGCCCAGGCCTATTGTTACGCTTATTTCTTTGCCAAACAGGAGGGACTGGAGAGCTTAAGCGTTCGCCTAACCTATGTACAGATCGGTACGGAGCAGCAGAAGCGATTTTTAAGAGGTGTCAAGATTGTCGAGCTTGAGTCAATCATTCAATCTTTAGCGGCAGCCTATGAACCTTTTGCCGTCATGCAGCTCGAATATGAGGAAAAGCGAAATCACAGCATTCGTGAGCTCGCCTTCCCATTTGATTCCTATCGTCAAGGGCAAAGATTGTTCGCTGGCGCCGTCTATAAATCCATTGTAGAACGGCAAAAGCTGTTCGCCAAAGCACCTACGGGAACGGGAAAGACGATATCCACTTTATTCCCGGCGGTTAAAGCGATCGGCGAAGGCGAGCTTCAACGGATGTTTTACTTGACCGCCAAGACGATTACACGGACGGCTGCAGAGCAAGCCTTCGACTTTATGCAAAACAAGGGTCTTCATTTGAGATGTGCTACGCTGACTGCTAAGGATAAGATTTGTTTCAAGGAAGAGACCCTATGTCAAAAAGAATATTGCGAATTTGCCAATGGATATTACGATCGCATCAATGAGGCAGTCCTGGATATTTTAAGCAACGAAACGTTGATAACACGAGAGACGTTCGAGAACTACGCCCGTAAACATACGGTGTGCCCCTTTGAATATTCGCTGGATGTATCGTATGTCGTTGATGCAGTAATTTGCGATTATAATTATATTTTTGATCCGCGGACTTCCTTGAAGAGGCTGTACGAGGAACAAAAGAAACAGACAGCGCTTCTTATCGACGAGGCACATAATTTGGTCGATCGTGGAAGAGAGATGTTCTCGGCTGAGCTAAGCAAAGCTCCGTTCCTGCAGCTAAAAAGGGATTACAAAGGGATCAGCCGCTGGGTAGCCGGCGCAGCCAAAGATATTAACGATTATTTCATTCATTGGCGAAAAGCCCACGCTGAAAGTAAAACCTTCGAACAGCCAGAGCCCCCTGAGGAATTGCTCCCGCTGGTCGAAGCTTTCGCAGAAGCGGCGGAGGAGGAGCTTTCCTCGGCTTTCATTAGCCGGTCTTCCGCAGGAGAAGCGCAGCAACAGCTGCTGGAAGCCTACTTTGCAGCTCAGAGTTTTATTCGCATAGCGGGATATTATAACGACGCTTATGTCACTTATGCAGAGATAGACCGAAGCGATGTTCGGCTCAAGCTATTTTGCCTTGATCCTTCCACCTTGCTGAGCCAAATGAGCAAAGGTTACCGTTCACAGGTGTTTTTCTCGGCAACGCTTTCTCCGCTCTCCTATTACCGTGATATGTTGGGCGGATCGCTTGATGACTACGTACTCACGATTCCGTCGCCTTTTCATAAGGAACAGCTGGACGTATGGTTATTGCCGCTTTCCACCCGCTATCGCGACAGGGAAGCTACCAAAGGTCGGATCGCAGACGGTATTCATCAAGTATTGCAGGAGAAGAAAGGCAACTTTCTAATTTTTTTCCCTTCCTACGATTATCTAAATGAGGTATATGAACGTTTTATGGAGCAGCCTATCGAAGCGGACATCATCGTTCAGCAGCCTGTAATGACAGAGCCGGAGCGCGAAGCGTTTCTCGCGTCGTTTCAGCCAGAACGAGACAAGCGCTGCATCGCATTCGCAGTAATGGGGGGCCTATTCTCTGAGGGGATTGACCTTGCAGGAGAACGGCTGACAGGGACCATCGTTGTCGGGGTCGGTCTGCCTCAAGTGGGGCAGGAGCGGGATATTATTAAACGTTATTTTGATGCTCGAGGCCGCAGCGGCTTCGATTACGCTTATGTGTATCCTGGAATCAATAAAGTTCTGCAGGCCGGAGGCCGATTGATACGAACGGAAACCGATCAAGGAACGCTGCTGCTCATTGACGACCGTTTCTCCCAGATAAAATACCAGCAACTGCTGCCCGATGAGTGGAAGCCGCTGAAAGTTATGGAGATTCCAAGATTGGAGCAAGGGAGAAGAGTTATCGAATCTTTCAGCAGCTACGAGCCTTAAGTGAATAACGGGTGCCACGTTCATTTCTTAATTGGACAAGGCTTTTGGGCGCTGATGTGGGGGACATAAGTAACTTTCTTGCAACTGCCGGATATACAGATTTGAGCACACAAGTGGGGCAACCGCCAATCTAATAACATAATACCCACGCCGATAAGTGTTGCTGGATCTGTAATGAAGTAATCTACTATGACAAAGAACTCGATTTCCTTAACTGCAGGAAATCGAGTTTTTTAATACATCGAATTTGCTAAACGTGCGAAACTCGCGTTTTGTTAGTGGTACCTCTTTACCTTTTCCTCCTTTTAAAAGCCTATTGCGCACTATATCGCCGCGTGATATAATCACTCCATGATAGATCGTATCACGATATATCACAGCGCGATATAATAAGCCAAATGCGGCTTCGATGCGGGAAAGTAGGCCCTATGAACATCAATAAGCTATTAGAACAATACATTCCGATGTCTGAGACAGCTTTTTATACGCTGCTATCCCTGCTGGAGGTCCGCCATGGATACGGCATCATGCAGCATGTGGACGAAATAACCGGCGGCCGGATACGACTCGGGGCGGGCACGCTATACGGAAGCTTGTCTCGTATGGAGAAGGACGGCTTGATTGGCATCATCGCCGAAGAGGACAGACGTAAGCTGTACCAGGTAACCTCTGCCGGTAAGACACTGCTGAAGGCGGAAATGGGCCGGATCGGGGAGCTTTACCATAATGCCAAGAAAGTCGAGGGGAAGTTAGATGAATGAGAGCAAACGGGTGTTCAAATGGTGGTGGGCATGGAATCCGGAGACAGTAGAAAACTGGCTGGAGGAAATGGAGGCTGAAGGCTGGCATCTCGTAAAGGTCCAGCAAGCGGTGACACGGTTTTATTTTGAGAAGGGTCAGCCTCGACAAATTCGCTATTGTATAGATTACCAGAACAAAAAGGATTCCAATTACATGAGTATCTTTCAAGATACCGGCTGGGAATACATTTACGAGAGCAGCGGCTGGTACTTATGGAGAATGCCTTATACCGGTACACGCCCGGAAATTTATACCGATCTTGATTCGCTGATTGAGCGGAACAACCGATTGTCGGGAGTTTTTGTAGTCCTTATCACTACCCAGATCCCAATCATGACCGCCATCACAAACACCATCTGGAAATACCCGTACATTCTGATCCTATACGTCATCTTATTCGGTATCCTTATCTACTCCTTGGTCCGTATGACAAGTGCTACTAATAAGATGAAGAAAAAGCGGGATGCCCTGAAATGACGTGGCAGCTGCTTCCCCCAACAAAAGCGACTCCGTACATCACGTAGCAGCACTTTGCTCAGCTAGCGTATTGACATTAGTTTGACGTCAAACTATAATACGATTATGGAAAATAGAGATGCTATTTCATTAATTTCTAAAATTAGAGAGAAAGTTAACCGGTTTATTGTAGCAGAGATGGTGAAGTGTGGAATAGACGGTATTGGCACTTCGCATGGTGATATCTTCTATGCGTTATTTAAGAAGCCTAGACTCACTATGGCCGACATTTCTAAAAGAATTAATAAGGATAAGTCTACAGTCACAGCACTTGTTGATAAGTTGGTTCGGCTCGGATATGTGACAAAGGAAAGGGACAGAGAGGACACGAGGGTTGTTTATGTTGCTCTAACCCATAAGGGTAATGAACTGAAGCCGATCTTTGAATCAATATCTACCGAAATGTTAGACGTGTTTTACTTAAACATCTCTGAAAAAGAAAAAGAAGAGCTGCTAAGCATTCTAAAAAAGATATATAACAACTTATAAATTTTTTTCAATATATAGTTTGATATCAAATCAAATGTGAGGAGGAAATAATCGTGAGAGATTTTACGAACGAGTTGCCCGATCATATGGAGAAATACATTGGGGAAAATGATTTATTTTTAGAGATATTTGAGGGGGAACCCGTGAAGAGCTTTCAAGCATAGATGAAACAGCAGATGACATTGAATTTCAAAGAAAGTATCTAACAATGGAGTCATCAAAGGCATTTAACGCTTTTGTTTTTTCAATCGAATCAAAGGGTATATCCATAGATAGCAGTTCCATTTCTTGCCCGTGCTTGGTTATCAAAGCAGTGAACTGTGATGATGACGACCGTCGGGGTAAGGTGACAGCGGAGCACCTCCGTGCTGAATATAATGGGCTTTGGAACACAACTCATACCGGCGTGCTCGTAGGGCAGAGATATACGGAAGCCGTTGATACAATCATGAATTGGTTAAAAAAATACAAAAATGACGCCAGGCTAAGTTAGCATTCCGTCTATTGAAAAGGGTACGCTAAACGCAGATGACCTGGGGAGTGTTGTCCCCAAATGATCGTTTCTCCCTATGAAAATGCAACACCTGCCCTAATATGGCAGGTGTTTTTTTGTATTACAGTAGTCAAGAAAGAAGCAGTTCTAATAACACACTTAGAAAGGAGTGCTGTATTCAACCCAAAACTGAAAACGTTTGCAAATTAATTCTGCATTCACTGAATTCGGAGGTGTTACGATTGCGTATGATAATTCAAAAAATATTGTGCTGTGCCCTTCTGCTTCAGCCACTAGCTATCGGAGGCAGCCTGTTGAATCAGGCTCCTGCATCCGCTGCGACTGTCAACGATGGGCAGATCACCTTGTTAGAGAAAGATTTCTCGACCGCAGTGGAAGGGCAATCCGCCGCCCAATTGGGCTTCGATTATTCTACGCTTCCTTCCGGGGCTACGAGCGACGCTACGATTCAAGAGGAACCGAGCAGCAAGCAAAAAGCATTGCATCTCGCCGTTAATGATGCAGGAGCGAGCCCTTTTCTCATCAGCAAAACGTTCGGGGAGAGCAAAACCGGAACGATTACCGCTGAGATTACATTCATGCAGCCTGGCAGTGCAAAGAAGCAGGACCAGCTGCTTCAGTTGTATAATTCCGGCAGCGGCACGAGCAGCAAATATTTGGTGATAAGCGGCCTGGATCCGAGCAAGGGTGCGGTGTATTGGACGGATACCGCCCCGACCGATTTGAAAATTCCTTACCAGTTGAATCAATGGCATACAATGAAGCTGGAAGTCAATACGCTGAATAAAAGGTTTAGCCTTTGGCTGGACGGAGTAGAGATTAGAGCCAGGGATAAAGCCAATTTATTTTCTAACGATAATTCAAATGCCTTTAATTTCAAAAAGCTGGTTATCGGAACTCCCGCCGGCAATGGGGAGGTATATGTCCGCAACGTCAAAGTTACTCACACTCCCCCGAAAGAGCCAGATGCGCCGCAAATCGCTTATTGGGTTGGGCGTGATCAGTCGATCGCGATGTGGATTTACCCTGATACGGCGGTAACCAAGTATTCTATTAAAATTAAAGCGAGGGAGGAAGACCCATGGTATACAACCGCCACTTACACAGGCACCCCACAGACCATTCCTATTCTAGCCTCTCCTTCGGCAGGGAACGAATGGGATTATACACTGAACAAAACAGTCAAACTAACGAACGGCAAGAAATACATCATCGGTGTAGCGGCCATTACGAGGGATGAAGTAGCAAAGGTGGATATTGAAGGGAAGATCACGCAGTTCGAAGCGACGCCGTATGCCGTCACTCCCATTGAACCACCTGCTGACAGTATTATGGGAACCGTCAATGCTTACAACAATTATCAAGCGCATAGATGGTCTATTCATGCAGGATTGAAAATAGGAGATGAACCGTTCGCCGATAGAGCTTCACCGCTCAAGATCGTCTCCCTACCCGAGAAGTACCAGAAGGCAGATTGGATCAAAACCCATGTCGATACGATGAAATACAGCGGTCCTTATCCGCAAATAGCGACCTTTTCCGTTCGGGATAAAACGGCTGTTTATGTAGCTATGGATCAGCGGGAAACTCTGCCAGATTGGCTGAAAGCAAGTGAGGGATGGACGGATACAGGGGAGGTCATTCAGTTGGCTGATCCGGCTCTCACCTATTCTTTTAAAATCTATAAAAAGATGTATGGGGCCCAAGAAGAGGTCGTCATGCCTTGGAATAATTATACCGAATACAACAGTGGCAATAATGCGGGTTACTTCATGTTTGCGGAGCGCGTTCCCACTGACTTGAAGCTGGATCCGGTCAAACCCTATACGAATCTTGCGAACTATACGATATCCGGTACGGTTGCGGAGAATGTGTATGCCGGAAGCGTGTCGTCCTCTGTCTATCAGAACGTTTATAGCAGTACAGTAACCTTATCGGTTTACCAGAACAAATCGCTCGTATACAACACCTTGTTGACCCAAAATCAGTATATGGTGGATCTGAAGCTGGTGCCGGGTGCTAATCTCGTTGAGGTTATCGCACAAAGGCCGAATGCCGCGTTCTTCGATATGGTTACCGCGACCGTTACTTATGATCAGATCTCGCCTGAGTTTCAGATTGCTGCCCCGCCTCCGGTCGTCAAGGAAGCAGGTTATATATTACACGGAAGCTTGAGCAAATCTGTATTGCTGACGGTAAAGCTAAACGGCACCATCGTGGCGGATTCCGTATCGCAGACCGGGCAAGTTCCGTTTGCTTATCCGCTTAATTTAAAAGAGGGCAGCAACACCATAGAAGTATCTGCTGTAGATACAGCCGGTAATAGGAGTACGGTTAACTATGTCGTTCAATATGTATTTTGGATGGGCCCGCCTGAGACCGTTGACTTGGAAGGAAAGCAAATCACCGCCATTACTCCATCGAAGGATATGCTTGCGCAAAAGCAAGTAACGAACCCGACGTCTTCCCATAAGCATGTTACTTTATGGTTCGTGCTTTACGACAGCAGCAATTCCATGGTGGATTACTCCAGCGTCGACGCGGACCTCGAACCGGGACAAACGAAAACGTTATATGCCGGCTTTACACTCCCTTCCCAAACAAACGGCTATAAGGTAAAAGCGTTCATATGGGATAGTCTTACGGGAATGAAGCCTTACTCAGATGTATTTGAGCTGTAAAAATAGCTAAGATGAGCATGGATCATAGTTTCGCTAGTCAAACATAAGGAGGTTAGGATATGAAGAATGCCCTGCGAGTGGGGCTGTGCCTTGTGATCAGCCTGAATCTCATGCCGATAAGCCCATTTACCGGTTCTTCTGCCGCTTTCGCAGCGGTGCAATCGATACCGCCTTTGGAGCAGCCCAAGGCGCTTCAAGCAGTGCCGGCCAATCATCAGGTCACTTTATCTTGGGATGCCTTGCCCGGTGCGGCGGCTTATCAGATCAAGCGAAGTATGGTGAACGGGGGGCCTTATTCCGTTATCCAAAGCAACCATGCCGCAACGAGTTATACGGACTTGAGCGCAGAAAATGGCAGTGTTTATTACTACGTAGTTACGGCAACTAATGCATCGACGGAGAGCATGATTTCCAATCAGGCTAAAGCATCGCCTTATGTTCCCCTTGCCGGTGTTCCCGTGCCTCCCACAGATTTTGCTTCTACAGCCTATTACGGGAGTGTAGAGTTGACGTGGTCCAAGACGTCCGATGCAGCCAGCTACAACGTGAAAAGAAGCGGCACGAGCGGAGGACCTTATACGACAATAGCAAGCGGCCTGACAGATTTATCTTTCAAGGATATAGTCACGGAAGGGAACGCCGCCTCCATTCAGAACGGACAAACGTACTACTATGTGGTTACAGCCCTGAACGCTAACGGCGAGGGCCAGCCGGCGAAGGAGCTGGCAGTGTCCCCGGCCAAAGTGATATCGGTAGCTCAGGATGGAAGTGGCGATTTCACCAACGTGAAAGACGCTCTTGCAGCCATTGACTCCAATAACACCCTGCGTACGGTAATTTATATAAAAAAGGGGACGTATACCGAGAATGTTGTTATTACGCCGCCTTATGTAAGCCTGGTGGGGGAAGGAACCGAGCATACCAAAATAACAAGCAATAAATCGAATGCGACAAATCCGGATCAGTTTATATCAGCAGCAACAGTAGTAGTCAAAGGGGATCATTTTACGGCGATGAACCTTACGATTGAGAATAGTGCCAAACCTGCTGACGGGCAAGCCGTCGCGTTAGCTGTCCAAGCAGACCAGGTCGTGATGGAAAATGTACGGCTTCTTGGCTATCAGGATACGCTGTATGCAGGAATTCGAGCCGAAAGCCCGCGAATTGGAAGACAATATTACCGTAACAGCACGATTGTCGGACGTACCGACTTTATTTATGGCCCGGCCAGTGCCGCTGTGTTCGATCATGTGGATGCCATCAGTATTAACAAGGCTGACAGCAGCGGGTATGTGACGGCGGCGGCTACAAAGAATCAAACCGATCCCGGACTTGTATTCCTAAATTCACGTTTATTGAAGGACAGCAGCGTGCAAGGCAAGCATTTTCTAGGCAGACCTTGGCAAGATAATCCGGTTGTCCGCTTCATCAATACGTATATGGATGATCATATCGATCCGCTCGGCTGGACGACGATGCAGGTAGAGACGTATACATTTGCGGAATACAACAGCACCGGTCCGGGAGCAAGTCCTGCTACCAGAGTCATGGGAACTCAAATGACCGCTGCAGAAGCCAGCGAGCTCACCATTCCCCGCATGTTTGACGGCTGGGACCCATCCCGCTCGATTATTATTCCTCAGATGTTTCCCGAATTAAAGGCTACAGTTGCTCCTGCACTGCCGGATGGTCAGAACGGTTCGTACACGAAGCCTGTCATGATATCTATTGAGGAGAATCAGGAGCTTCCTGAAGAAGGACGGGTTCAATACAGGATCAATGACGGAGATTGGAAAGGGTATGCGGCTGAATTTGAAGTCAGTGAGCAAGGCGATAACATTATCCAGTTCCGTTATGTCGATAAGGCTGGAAATGTAAGCGCCATCCAATCCGTAATCGTGAGGATTGATCGCGATGCTGTTCCGCGAGTTCCTGCCTTTCCAGGTGCGGAAGGGGCTGCCATGTATGCCAAAGGAGGCAGAGGCGGTCAGGTTTATGAAGTGACGACTTTGGATGACTACGATATATCAGCAGGAGAAGCTCCTATTCAAGGTTCCCTTCGCGATGCGGTAAGCGCAGGTAATAGAACCGTAATATTCCGTGTGTCGGGAACCATAAACCTGAAGCGTGAACTGGATATTACGTCGGGCAACCTAACGATAGCCGGCCAAACGGCGCCGGGGGATGGAATCGCAGTTAGCGGGTATATGGTCAAATTCGGTAACAATGATGTAGGAACCGATCAAATTATCCGTTATATTCGGTTTCGCGATGGGATCAACGTATTAAGCGACGCCGCAGATATTACGGGCAACAATATTATTGTTGATCATTGTTCATTCAGTTGGAGCTCTGACGAAACCTTCACGATTAAGAACCGCAAAAATTTCACGGTGCAGTGGAGTATTATCAGCGATAGTCTCAACCTATCCATACATGGAAAGGGGGCTCACGGCTATGGCGGTATATGGGGCGGAACGAACGCTACGTATCACCATAATCTTTTGGCCAACCATAACAGTCGAAATCCGAGGTTTGACAGGCAAACCGATCCGGATAATTATCCTACCAAGATTGATTACCGGAACAACGTCGTTTATAACTGGGGCAGTAACTCGGCTTATGGAGGCGAACAGGCCGTTGGCATTAATATGATCAACAATTACTATAAGCCGGGTCCCAGTACATTTGATGGGGTCAAGAGTCGAATCGTCGCTCCTTCCGGAGAAGTAAATAGCGGCACATGGTACATTGACGGCAATATTGTGGAAGGTGCACCCGACGTCTCGGCTAATAACTGGGTAACCAATCCCCAGGGACAATGGAAGGCCATCAATCCTCAGGGACCTCTTGTCCGAAAGTATAAGCCCATCCTAATACCGGATGCTAAAGATCCGATAGGAGGACCAGTTATTACGGATACGGCTCAAGAGGCTTATGAGAAAGTTCTTCAAAGCGCAGGCGCTTCTTTGCCCAAACGGGATTCACTCGATGCCAAGCTCGTGGCTGATGTGAAAAATGGTACCGGCCGTATCATTAATACGATCCAGAGCGACGGTGGATTACCGGTCCTCAATTCGGCAGCAGCTCCAGCGGACAGCGATCATGACGGGATGCCGGATGATTGGGAGATTGCACACGGACTCGATCCCATTAACGCTGCGGATGCCGCAATGGTGGATAAGAATGGATACACCTATTTGGAGAACTATATGAACTCTCTGGTTGTTCCCGTATTGCCAAATCCTGTTGTCCAAACGACTGGAATTCGCATGCATCAAGCTTTTAAGGAGGGGCAGACGATATCTCTCCATGCAGAAGCTGCGGCGGATAGCGGCATTGCTCAGATCATTTTTTATTCCGGTAATCAAGAGATCGGACGGGATAGTACAGCTCCATACTCGCTTGATTGGAACCAGGCTCCCAAAGGAGAGCACTATATCTATTCTAAAGCTATCGATAATGAGGGGAGAATGACCTTGTCCTCCGTTACTATCATCTATGTGAACGGAGCGGGAGACACCTCGCCTTGGGTATCTCAGGATATAGGCTCAGCCGCAATCGAAGGCAGTGCAAGTCAGGAAGGGACGGCTTTCACCGTGAAAGGAGCTGGAGTCATTGGCGGCAGCTCGGACACGTTCCACTACGTCTATCAACCGGTCCAAGGCAATTTTGAAATGGTTGCTTATGTCAACTTTGCTTCTGAAATTGATGACTTGACCAAAGCGGGGCTTATGGTAAGGAGCAGTCTTTCCGACAATTCCCAGGCTGCGGCGGTTGTCTTGACACCAGATACGGCGGAAAATGCGCCGACCGGGAGGCAAGCACTCTTTATGAACCGAACGGCGGAAGGGGAGAAGTATGGTTCGAAAGCCGTCGCCTCCAGTAATTTGAAGGCACCCTTCTGGTTGAAGCTTGTCAGAACGGAAAATACGATCACCGGCTACGTGTCGACCGATCAGGTTAACTGGGGGATCGTTAGCTCTGCGGTTCTGAACCTTCAGGACCAAGCCTATGTCGGAATGGCCGTCGATGCGCCAAAATCCACAAGCAATTCCGATTATTTGGCCGCAGCCACTTTTAGCGATGTCCAATTGCGCCGTTCGGCGAATTTTGTCCTGGATAACCCAAATACGGATACCGTCGATATTCCTTCTTATTCCGTCCGAGGGACGATGCTGGATAGCGCCAATATGGATGTCATTCTCAACGGTACTACGGTTGTCAATTCGGTTTACCATGAAGCAGGGTCGCATTTCAGTCACAAGCTGCAGCTTATTGAAGGTCTGAATACGATTACCGTATCGGTTCATAATGACCAGGCGGGCAATGCGGCGAGTTCGAAAACATTGAATGTCACCTATAACAAATCAGCCATTGTATTCAAGCCGACCTCGGCGGTTCCTGCTGAAGTCAACACCGCATCCTATGAGCTCTCGGTAACGGTAAACCGGGGAGCGACGGCAATCGTGAAAGTTAATGGCTCGTTACTGCTCAATAACGTCGCGATGACCGCCGATGTACCGCTGCGCATTCTTTTACCGCTTCAGGAAGGAAGCAATGAGATCGTCATCACCGGTAAGGATGAGTACGGCAATACAGGTTCGAATACCTTCTTAATTACTTACAATAAAAATTGGGGAACGGGAAAGTTCACCATTCAAAAAACAACGTTAAGCGACCTCGGCGGCAACTTGCTGTACAGCCTTAACGGGGTAAGGGATGTGTCGGTCAAGGTGAATTTATCAAGCCACTCCAATGTCAGTCAGAACGGCGTGGTAGTGATCGCTCTGTTCGATGCACAGGATCGCATGACCCGTTACGCGATGACGCAGCAGACGATTCCGGGAGGTTCAAGCTATGAAACGAGCGCACAGTTACGACTGCCTGAGAATGTAACGGAGGGCTACCAATTAAAAGTATTTGTCTGGGATCAGATGACCAGTAAGAATGTGATCTCGAATGTGGTCACAATTCCCTAATCGAATATAGGGGCTTATGGGGATAGGGCGGCTTCTACGCCGCTGCTATCCTTTGTCCCCCTAAGGAGGAGTAAGGTTTGAAACAATCGATGGTGCTTTTGATCGTGCTGCTATTATGCTTCAGTCTAGTGCTTCCAGCTGCAGCAGCCTCTGCTCCTGCGGTGAGCGTTACTTATGAGAGCTCCAGCGGTCAAGTTAAAGTGACGGGCAGTCTAGGCAATGCTCCAGGCAGCATCGTGACGGTTCAAGTGAGAAATCCGAACGATGTGCTCGATTATTTGGATCAAGGAACGGTTGATGCATCGGGTCATTATTCCTTTGTCTACACGCTGAAGCAGAGAGTCAACGGGAACTATATTGTCAAAGTAAGCGGAGAAAACGTACTGACCGTTTCATCAGCGATGTTCTATGTAAGCCCGATGCAAGCGCCGAGTGTAACCGCAACATTTGATTATGGGACACGCAGCGTCCTTATTTCTGGCTCTGAGGGAACGACTGAAGGCAATCCCATTCATGTCGAGCTGCTCAATCCATATCAGGTAGTGGAATATTCCGACCAAAGCTTAACCGGAGCCAAAGGAGCTTATAACTTCAAGTACACTATTAGTCAACTGACGAATGGCACTTACACTATAAGAGCGTGGGGGCAAGACAGCGGTTTATCGCAAACTGCAACTTTTACTGTTTCAATAGGCAGCAGTCCCAGACGCCCTTCGTCATCAGGAGCGGCGACCGTGCTGGAAATCCCTCAGACACCGCAAAATCCAGTTTCTTCGTCAGAAGGAGGTTTGAAAATCACTCTTGATACTCAATTAGATCCTCTCACTGGGGTAGCCTCTGCTCAATTAGAAGATGCACTGTACAAAAGTGTACTGGAGCAGGCTCAAGCCGCCGGTTTACGCACAGTCACAATAGAGCTGGGGAAAGCAGAAGAGACCCTTTGTTATGAGCTGCTTGTTCCAGCAGCCTATTTTATGATTAAGCCGAATGTTGAATTATTGATTGTAACCGAGCTAGGAACGCTCCAGATTCCATCCCACATGTTGAGCAATATATCTTTGAATGCGGCAAAGCAAATGGGTATACGGATTGGCAAAGCCGATGCAGGATCACTTCCCGTATCGGTGCAGAACAATGTAGGGGAGCGCCCTGTTGTCCAAATGGAAGTTCGTGTAGACGGACAAATCATAACTTTTAATAACCCGGAAGCATCCGTAACTGTGGGGGTTCCATACCAGGCTGCGAACGAGGAGCTACAGAACGCAGAGCATCTGACCGTCTGGTATATCAATTCGCAGGGAAAAGCGGAAGCTGTGCCGACAGGGAAGTATAATGCTTCCCCGGAAAACGTAACGTTTAGCACGACCCATTTCAGCTCCTTCGCAATAGCTTACGTATTCAAAAGCTTTGAGGACCTGGAATCGGTCCCTTGGGCCAAAAAATCTATCGAAGTGATGGCGTCGAAAGGTGTGATTACTGGTGTGTCAGACAGGGAATTTGATCCGACTACGAAGGTCACTCGGGCGGATTTTATGCTGCTATTAACGAAGGCTATGGGGTTCAATGCAGCGGTTCAAACCAACTTCAGTGATGTAGCAGCCAGTGATTATTATTATCATGCTGTAGGTGTAGCCAAAGCGCTCGGTTTGGCGGAAGGACGGGACGATGGCAAATTCCATCCCGAAGAGCCTATCTCCCGACAGGATATGATGGTTCTCATCTCCCGTGCATGGAAGAAAGCGAGGAAAGCACCGATCGGAGGCACGGAAGACGATCTGAATACTTTCGCGGATCAATCGGAAGTTTCATCTTACGCAGTCAACGATGTAGCTGCGATGGTCAAAGCAGGTGTGGTGGAAGGAAGCGGAAGCACATTGAACCCGTTGGCAAATACTACAAGAGCTGAAGCTGCTGTACTGTTGCATAGAATTTATTATTCATTATAACAAAGCATTACCTAGCCATAGAAAATATAGGGGCTGTCCCTCAGTAGTTTTAACTATTGAGAGACAGCTCTTTTTCCCTTATACCGCGTTAAATTGTAAAAATATCATAGCTATTATTTTAATTACATAATTTTACATATTTAGTCTATAATAAGTGATTGATCACCGAAAGGAGCGACAGATCATTGACAGGATGAACGACACGAACTTAACGCTCTGAATACAACCGTCATCTCGGAAACGCCCCATTTTGTAGGTTAACGGGCTGTACTGATGGAGGGGTTTTGTTGCAAACATTTTAAAAGTGTCTCCGTATGTTCTGTCGCATACTGGTTATACATGCGGACTGCAACGGTATTATACTTCGGAATAACGACGACATGGCAGCCAGTTGCGCCGTAAGCTTCAAATAAATCTTCATTATAATACCATCCCATAATCCGTTTAGTGGCGTTTCCAGGTGCAGTTCTTAATGCCTGAGATAATTGAAATATGGAATTTGGGATGATCTGCTGCCCATTTACATTACCATTGTTTAGAAAAAGATACCCCCAATAAGCAAGGTCCTTAGTGCTCATATATAAATTACGATCATGCCCCTCATTTGACCCAAGTCTAACAGATGCATGACCATCGCCAGCTGTGAAATCACAGACTAAGCCTTCTTTCGGTATAGCAATCCATTGCGTATTCTTAAGCTGCATCGGTTCAAGTACTTTCCCTGTGATAACTTGCGATATCGTTTGACCTGTAATGCCCTTAATTATTCTGGCAGCTAGCCCTTCACCTTCTACTTTTTCCGCTCCGAAAAATTTAGGTTTTGTTTTGGTAAGGACGTTACTTAAGGTAATTTCCTTAATCTCATCATGTGGGATATCTTCGATATATGGATTAATAGGAGTATTAAGGTCGAGACCGGCATCCATGATTGCGAATGCTAAAGCTAGCGCAATGTGTGTTTTCCTAATGGAATATACGTTAAATTGGGAATCGGATGTGACGGGGAGAGCGCCGTGCTGATCGTGATGATAACCAGAATACCATTCGGTAACTATCCGATCGTTCTGAATGACTACAACTGCTGAAGCCGTAGCTTTAATGGCATCTCTAGTTTGTTCGACATGTACAACTAGGGGATCAAAAAGAGGATTGGGTTGTATTTCAAGCTCCATAACAAGTCTCCTTCATAATACCATTTATGGAAAATGACAATTTAATATTAAAATAAGTGGACATTTCCCACAACCTCCAAAAACATACGTTCGCCTTTATCTACCAGAACACAAATTCCCCTACCGTGCTTGCACGAGGGTTTTCAGAAAACAACAACTCTCTAAATCTATTCTTTTCTTGTATTTTCATAGAATAGCGTTTAAGAGCTCAGTAAAAACACCTCCCTTACAGAGCATAGCCACTGCAAGGGAGGTATTTTCTATGAGGATATACTATTGAAATTTACCGGCGCCTGCGTTTGCTTTGACTACCGTTGCCACATTGCTGCTCGCATCGATTGTGCCATAGAGAGACGGCGTCCAGCCGACAGCGGTGCTAAGACTGTTACTTGAGGCTACATTAACGGAGCTGCCATTCAGCAAGGTCCCGGAATCATACAGCGTCGTGCCGCCGCTGAATACGCTCGCTATTTTGGCTGCAGACAGGCCAGGAATGCTGAAGGCGTTATTTTGAGCGTATATTTTGGACGATTTTCCAACTCCCCATGCGTAGCTAAATGGATAAGTGGAATTTGAAGTGCTGCCTTCATAGTAGTTGTTGTAAATATGGACTTGTCCAAAGCGAACACGAGGAGCACGCTGTACAACATCCTTGTAATAGTTATGATGTAATGTGACCTTCAAATGCCCATCATCAGTGGTGGCGCTGTCGCTGCTGCCGATGAGTGATGTTTTGTCATGGTCGTGGAAGTAGTTATAGGAGGCTGTAATGTAATCGGCCGCGTTGGAAATGTCAAGAGTCCCGTCGTGATGCTGGTATTCTCTGCCGAAATAGGTGCCGTTCGTGCTATCAGGATGGGCTCCATCGCTGAAGGTGCAGTGGTCAACCCATACATGAGTGGCTCCTTTGATGGTAATGCTGTCATACATGGAATTCCAGTTGCCGGAGCTTCCGTCGGTAGGATCCCATTGTGGGAAGTAATCATAAGCATCTTGGAATTCAATATTACGGATAATAATGTTGTTGGCTCCACTCTTCAGATTGAAGTTGCCACCTGTAATTTTGGCTGTCGTTCCTGAACCGACAATCGTAGTGTTTGAAGGGATGTCAATCACAATGCGGGCGGCTTGATTTTGCTGCGACTTTTTCCTAGCATCCTCCTGTGTGCCGGAAGGAACCTTGGACGTTCCCCATGTTGCAGGATCGTAAGCAGTCAAATATTTATTGAAATCATAGGCGGGATCTTTATAATCGTTAAGTCCCATTGCATTATTGCTGTCATTGACATTCATATTGATCGTTCCCGAAATATAAATGATTTTGGGCGTGGTGTTGGTGCTGCTTCCCAGTGCGGTTACTAGCTGTTTGCGGTTGGTGACGGTAAAAATGTTTGAGGACGAAGCGGTTGAACCTCCCGTGGTACCTGTGGAATAAGCGGCCCAGCCGTCATTGGATGCAAGCACCTGATGGCCGAGGTCTGTTGCTGCAGTTGCAGGAACTATGCCTACCAGCATGGTTGCGACAGCTGCCGCAGTTACGTACGAGAACCATTTTTTCTTCATTAACAATCATTCCTCCGATAGCTTTTGTTTTTTTTGAGACAGCATGGCCTGTTAACTATCCTTTATTTCTAAGCGCTATCTGGTTGCTGCAATCATTATGAATCTCCCCTTAATGGCTTGACTATAGTCTAGTTTTAACTTTCGCATTTAACCTTGATGTGACGCCTTTTTTTGGGTTATTTGGTTGAAACGGGTGGCAGGAAATAGAGGCTAGTGATTATTCGATCAAGAGGCTTGATTACTACGAAGCAAACTTATCGTAAATTGAATCATTTGCAGGATTTTGAATAGTCTCAACAGAGAAGTTAAGGAAGAAGCCATGAAGCATCTTAAGCAGCAGGAGCTCGTTTGGACTAGAAAGCTGCATCCGCTTGTAGTGACATTCCCATAAAATGGGAGAACGCAGTCGATTTTCATCGAGTGGGATCAGAAAGGCACCGAAGGGACACCATCGAACCTCGGTGAATATGCTTTACGAATCGTTCCGACTTTATTTCACTATGAGATAGGTGGGGATGGAAAGGCAAGGAGAATCACAGAGGAAGAAATTAGGCAAATAATAGGTAATATGGATTTTTTTATATTTTACCGAACGAATGATGTTTTCGGTAAAAGATGCGAATAGCATCCGATGGAGCCAGACACATTCGAACACGTTAATACACATTTGATCGACACATTCCGTTGGATTAAGTAAAGCCGGATAAGCTTGGTTCATAAGCTTATCCGGCTTTTTTTAAGAGTACTATCATGTTTACGAAGTAAGAAAAAGCAAGCCTAGGTCCCGCTGGTTCTAATTCTGGCTTCGCTGCTTCTCCTGCATCTCCAGATAGTTACGCATCCGACGCATATTTTCGGGTGCGTCCATAGGATCCGCAGCGATCATTTCAATGATGCAAAGTCTTCGGGCACGTTCCTTATCAGCTTGGATGATAGCCTGATCAAGCTCTCCATAGGTCCGGACAGTCACGGCAAATGCATCGCCTCCAAAAGCTTCGGCCAGCTTGGTGTATGACCAACGCGGAACTTTGTTATATTGCTGATCCTCTGTTTTGACATTTAAATATTTCTCGATCGTATAACCATCATTGTTCAAGACGAAGATAATGGGCTTGCATTCATAATAGAGCATGGAGCTGATTTCTTGGGCTGTCAGCTGCAAGGAGCCGTCGCCTGTAAATAACAATACCCGGCGGTCCGGTGCAGCGATACTGGCACCGTATGCCGAGGGTGTGGCATAACCGATGGATTCCCAGCCTCCCTGAGCAATATACGTTACATTGCGAGGCAGCCTCACCTGCGCCATCCCGTTGTAAAACGTACCGGTCTCAGCAATCACAATATCTCCCTCTTTCAGCATCTGCTGAAAACGAGGATAATAAATGGCCGCACTTAGCGGCTCATCGGTACCACCGGTTATTTGGTCGTACGGGAATATCGCTTTTTCCACCAAACCTTGACCTTTGTACCCAACCTTCTGCACCGCAAGCAGCATGTCGGCTGCTAGCACATTCGGATATTCCGCTTCTGCGACCTTGACCATGTCCGGTTGAATATCGACCGTCACCAGCGGGTTCAGCTTTGCGGTGAAATTCGCAGTGTTAACGTCCGCCCATAACATGCCTACCGCAATGATACAGTCTGCATTTTCTACCGTGGTTTGAACTTCAGAACTTCCGAAAGAGCCCCCGTACATCCCCATATAATTCGGATGAGTTTCGTCGAATGCCCCCTTTCCGAACATCATAGTCGCAACAGGTACGTTCATGGCGTCGGCCAACCGCCGAACCGCTGTCTCTAGACCGAACCGCATTGTTTTGACATCAACAAGAATGACCGGCCGGTGGGCACGCTCAAGCAGATGGCGGACCTGTTCTGTTGCTGCCTGAAGGGTATTCAAATTGGATGTTGGACGCGGCGGCACCGGCTCTTTCCGGGCAATAATCGGCTTGGTCACTAAATCATCAGCCACAACCAGGTATACCGGCTTTTTCTTTTCCTTCGCTATGCGAATTGCGGTTGGAATTTCAATCTCGGCGTTTTCCGGCGTCAGCACCGCGGTATAAGCCGTAATCAGCTTATACACTTTGTGGAAGACGTCGAAATCTCCATTCATAAGAGTGTGGTGCATCAACTTGTGTTCCTTTTGATCCTTCTCGGGAGGAGCACCCACTATATGAATCAGCGGCACATGCTCGCTGTTAGCTCCTGCTATCGCATTGCAGGCACTGAGCTCCCCGACCCCAAAAGTCGTAATAAGAGCGGACAAGCCTTTGATTCTTGCGTAACCATCCGCCGCATAACCTGAGTTCAATTCGTTTCGGCCACTTTTAAAGCGGACCCCGTTATACCGCTCCAGCGTATCCAATAGGGTAAAATTATAGTCTCCGGCAACGCCAAAAATATCGGTAATGCCCTCCAGCTTCAGGCAATCGAATAAATACTGGCCGAGTGTTTTTTGAGCTGTGCCCGTTTGCGTGTTAGAGCTGCCAGGCGCTGTCATGGTTCCCATCTCTTGCTCACTCCCTATCTTTTCAAGTCTGCACTTGCATAAGATTCCCTTTTCATTGGATTGGTTATTCATTAAGGAATGCTCAATATGCTAGTGTTCTGTGTGACCTAAAAAGGATCTCCCAAGCGTTAATCGTAACGTTAGACGAGCCAGAAAGGTTAATGGACTAATTTTTTGAGCTTAACGATGACGTGGAGCTTTGATTATTTCTTTAAAAAAGAAATATAAATATCTTGACTTTTAGTTGAGATCAAACGGGTACTTGACAGCCGTGTGCTATTATTAAAAAAAATAGTATAACCGGGAAAGAGGTGGAGAGTAGATCCTTTTTTTGAGAGAGTCAAAGATAAACTGTATATTCATGCTTTAATTCAAAAATATCTAAAATGACATTCATACTTGGGAGGCATCTTATGTTTCAGCATAGCAATCAAAAATATGAAGGAGTAGACTTTGCTAGACAAGATTTAAGGTACGGTGAGTTAATAAGTTGTACATTTAATCGCTGCTCGTTTTCTAATGGTTCACTAGATGAGATTACGTCTAGCAACTGCCGGTTTATTGAGTGTGATTTTCGCGGAGCATCGTTAAATGGCTCCATTCATAAAGAATCTGCGTTTGAGAATTGTAGCTTTAATGGAGCTAATCTGTTTGTTTCGAAATTTGAAGTATGTAAAATGACGGGTTCAGATTTTTCAGGCTCAAATATGGATGGGATCACAATGTTTCAAGGAGATTGGTCATATACAAATTTGAGAAATTCCAGACTAGTTAAGCAGGACTTACGGAGGGTTAAATTTTATGAAGCAGACTTGTCAGGAGCTAATTTAGAGAAAGCCGATTTAAGAGATTGTGATCTGACTATGGCGATACTGGCAAAAGCAAAGTTACAGGATGCTGATGTAAGAGGGGCTAAAATGGAAGGAGTGGATTTTAAAACATTTACCATTACAGGCATGAGAATGGATCGAGAGCAATCTGTATTGTTTTCCCTTTCTTATGGAGCCAAGGTAGGTTAAGAAGCATATACGTTATTGCCGGAATCGCCAAGCCATGTTAGAATCGTATTCTGCTCAATCGGTGAGCCTATAGCCGATCGCGGTTCGAGACCATCCCGCGTGATCAAAACTAAGGAGTAATTGTTTATGTTCAATTTTATTTGGGGCATTGTTTTTGTCATCATCAATTTCGGGTTGTTTCTGCTCAGCTATCGGCTGTTCGGACGCAAGGGGCTGTATGCCTGGGTCGCCTTCGCCACTGTGCTGGCCAACATTCAAGTGGTCAAGACAATCGAAATGTTCGGCATCGTCATGACGCTCGGCAATTCGATCTATGCGTCGATTTACATGACGACGGACTTGCTTAACGAGAAGTACGGGCCTAGAGCCGCGAGGCAGGCCGTATGGCTCGGATTTTTCAGCCTGTTCGCCTCAGCCATCATTATGCAAATGGTGCTCGTCTTCGTACCTCAGGAAAGCGATATTTCGCAGGAAGCGCTCAAAACGATCTTTGGCTTGGCGCCGCAAATTGCGCTAGGAAGTCTAACGGCTTATTTCGTGAGTCAATTTCTGGATGTACGCGTTTTTAGCGCCTTGAAGAATCGGTTTCCCGCCTACAACCAGTTCTGGCTGCGAATCAACGGAAGTATGGGCCTTAGCCAATTCGTCGATTCGTTAGTGTTCTGCTCCATAGCCTTTTACAAAGTGTATCCGCTGGATGTGTGGCTTCAGATTCTGTTAACCACCTATGTATTGAAGTTCGTCATTTCGGCAGCCGGCACACCGGTGCTGTATTTGGCGCGCTCTTTCCGCTTTCGCGAAGAAGAGAAGGAGTAAATTCCGTCGCGAAGGGATGCTTTAAATGGTCTGAAGGTCCCTTTGCAGGTTGGCCGGATCGTGTTTCTTGCTCCTCTTCAGAAACTAAAAAAAGAAACGACGGCTACCGGTATCAGCATAGATCGGTAGCCGTCTTCCTATTCACTCACGTGGTGCCGAATGAGCTTTTATTTAATGTGTGACTAAGATTTGATCGTCGTACCACATAACAGAGGTGTTGTCAGTGTAATTGGCGAGATCGTTATTTTTGCGAATCAGATATAGCTTTCCGTCGATTCCCCTATAAACAGGCCATTCTGAAAGGGAGGTTGGCAATAACGGAGTTTCCTGAGCGAGTGGGTCCAAGGCATCTACCTTGGTCATTTGAAAGCTCGTATCGATGAAGTAGTATCCTCTGCTTGGTGTGATCTGCGGATCGTAATTGAATGGATGGACATAAATCAACAGCTTTCCTTCGGCATCTATTAGATTCGTAAAAGCAGAATTATCGGATCCTGGCACCATGATATCGTAGCCCTCCATCAATGCATTGACTAGTTTAATCTTTCCTTGGGGAGAAACAAGTGCCAGCCTCCGGCTGCCGGGGAGTATTCGGCCGTGCATCATGCTCATACCATTAGAGGTGAGCCAATAGCTTCCGTCCGAATTCGGGATGATACGGTCTGGTGGTTGAGGAAATTCAGTTACTGCTTTCTCCTGTCCGTTTTCAATGAGATACGAATAATGAGTGGTTATGCTGTTGCCATAGTTATAGGAGGTCACCTTGGTCACGCTCAAGAAAGCCCGCTCAGATCCTAATGGGAATAAGACTCCGGTTAACTGATTGATGAAAGGGTTGCCAGCAGAATTTGAATCGACCGTAATCTCCTCCTTTGGCAGGAGCTTCATGTTTTCATAGTAGAGACCGTTGTCTTTCTCTGTTAAGGCCACCGTTTCGCCCGAGAGCAGGCTTTGTTGCTGCTGAATACGCTTATTCAACGCTTCAGTTTCTTCAATAGTCATCCACTTAGGCGGTTCATCCATCGTCTTTTTCACCTTAAGGCTGCCTTGCCCTTTCTCAGTAATGAGAGTAGGGTGAACATACAAGTACTCTGTATCATCGTAATAGATGCTCGAGAGTACCTGCTGCTGACCGCCGATGATCTGAAGACCTTTCTCCCTATCCCATAGGAGCCCGAGCTCTAATAAATCATGGGCATATTTCCACGTTAGCGGCATGTATGTAACGTCATTCCAAACAAGGAATGGATAAGGCTCCTGTCCGTTATTAATTAGGGTATCGTTGATAGCCAGCGCGAAGCTCGGCATAACTGCCGTGTAGCTCTGACTTCGGTTATTCGAACCGGAAAGGTCCAAAGGGAAACGCTCCTTCTTCCAGCCAAACCATCCGCCACTCCGCTGTCCTCCGCCTTTAAGAACAGTCAACCCTCCTTCGCTATAAGCGAGGTTGAAGCCCAAGGATTGTGTCATCTCCCAGGTTAGCGGCAGGTAAGTGATGTCATTGTACACGAAAAAAGGGTACCTCAAGCGCGTATTATCGACAGGCTGCCCATTGATTTGAATGGAAAAAGAGGGCAAAGTCAATTTCTTTTGGGATTCTGCTGAAGCCCCAGCACCTAGTAGGAAACAAGTGAGTAATAATCCAATTAAGCAGGCTCCAACCAGACGACTTTTACAAACCACTATAAACACATCCTTTCTTTTAGATTTACTCTTTTGACGTAGACTGCCTAAAAAAGTTGCCTTCCAAAAAGATATTGCTGAAGGCTGCAGGATCGAGGAAGAGAAAACCTATATATTCACAAAATGGAATAATATGCTATAATTAGTTGTTTATTATATTGTAGCGGGGTGGTTTAAGATGAGTCTACGATATGGGCATCCTAATGAAGCAGGAATGTGTGAAGAGCGAATCGCAAGATTGGAGTCGTTACAGCAGCAATGGGTTGATTGTGGAGTCTCCCCGATTATAGTTTCATTAATTGCTCGCAAAGGCATCATCGTTTCGCATAAACTATTTGTCGATCCTGCTTACGATAAGGCATACGGTCCGATGAAACTGGACACGATATTTCAGCTTGCCTCTATTTCGAAGCCGGTAACGGCGGCGGCTATTCTGATACTAACGGAGGAAGGCAAAGTTGCGGTTGCTTTGCCCGTGCAAGATTACATACCGGAATTTGTCGGGGAGAATAAAGAAAGCGTTCTCATTCATCATTTAATGACCCATACATCCGGAATCGATGTATCGAAAATTTGGGGATCGCCGAATAACAGCGAGAACAAAATCCACATGATCCACTGCCCGGAAAATCAGCATCCCGAAGTATACAAATACGTAACGGCCGGTTATACAGCGCCATTATCTTCATTCCCCGGGACCGAGATGAGCTATTGCAGCTATGGCTTTGTAATGCTGACGGAAATTATCCGGCGCGTAACTGGACAAAGTTTTGAGCAGTTTATGACGGAGCGCATGTTTCACCCATTGGGAATGAAGGACACATCGTTCATCGTACCGCCTGATCAATATCATCGGGTCGCCAAACATCCGCCGAGTGCGCCGTTCCCGCGCTTTGCTGACTACGAGAACCTGACTATCCCTTGGGGAAGCAGCGGATTATGCTCTACCGCATACGACATGGCAGTGTTTTGCCAAACGTTCTTAAATGGAGGAATATATGACAATCACAGACTTCTCAGCAAGCTGAGCGTGCAAAAAATGACCACGAACCAAGTACCTGGCGTTTCATCACGACTAGGTGACGAATTTTTTAAAGAAGCTAGCTGGGGATTAGGCTGGAATGTTAGCGGGACAAAACACGACTACACGGGGACTTTAAGGTCTGAGAAGACATATTCGCATTCTGGCCGCGGCAATACGCAAATTATGGTTGATCCAGAAAATGAACTCATCACAATCAATTTTCAAGTGACGATGAAGAGAGTGAAAGACCGGCCTTATCATCATTTTGAATATTTTAATGATGCTGCCTTATCTTGTATTGTCGATTGAAGATTATGGTAAGGTACCTCTGAATCTTAAATTTGATGCAACATATTCTGGAAGTCATTCACTTTTCCCATTTGAAAGAGTCGTTCCAGCAAAAGTACTAAACTATACTTCAGTCAATTTAAAGGTACTCGATAGTTAACAAAATCGAAACCTATTTTCAGGGATAAATATTCAAAAAACCTTAGCCGTATGACGCGGGACTAAGGTTTTTTGCTTTACAGGAAATGAGGCGAAGTTAGATTCCTGATAATTATCGGGGCTTCTGCCATAAGATGATTAGGAAAGATGCAAGCCAATTTGCGCTAGGATGGCGCTGCCTACGTACATCGCACTAAAGACGAAAATGGCAACAATGGCTACCTTCCAGGATGTTTTGCGCAGGTCGATCAAACGGTCTGCAACCGAAATTCCCGCGAAGGTCAGGATCGGCGTCGTAATGGACAGAAAATCGACAGCTTGGATCATTTTGATAAAAGTATCGGAAATAAGGCAAAAAACGAGTGAAGTAATCGAAACCCAGCCGAGCACAGGGAAATCCTGAATCAGCTTGAGCGGAACTTTTTTCATCAAGCCGGAGATCAAGATGCCGATGAAAGAAAACAGCCACAGCACCATCAGTCCGTAAATCGTCATCATTGAAATCGGAGTGCTGTTAGGGTTTTTGAGCAGCTTAATTTCTTGTGTGAACAAGATCAAGCATATACTCAGCAATAAGACCAAAGCGTACTTTGCGTATTTATTCAATCTGCCTTCCATCACTTAGCACCTCTAACCAATAGTTTATACATGAATCGTTGAATAGGTACGGCGAGGAATACCATCGTGTATGTACCCATGAAGCTTGTCAGCAGCTGGCTTGCCGAAGCATAGGCCGTAATAGTGGCCGCCTTGTCCGGAATTCCTGCGACAAGGGCTGAGGAGGCTGCGGTCATCATACTGGCGGAGCCGACGCCCGCCGACATGGCTAATGCTTCTACGTCGAAGCCGAGAGACAGCAGAATCGGTGTGACGATGCTGAAGAACAGGGTTCCGAATAATGTACCGATAATATAGAGGGACAAGACACCGCGGCCTTCATCCGAATCAAGCGTATATTTCTCGGAAATATAGGCGAGCTCGCCTTCCCGTCCGATTCCGAGCGTCGCTCCGATAGCTTCTCTTCTCAAACCGATCAGAATCGCAATCGGCAAGCCGATCAAGACGGTACATAAGTGGCCGAACTCCTGAATTACGAAAATCCAGCCGACCTGCAAAATTTCATGAATTTTGGGAGCAACATCCGCTCCGTATCTAGCCATCAGGGGAAGCATGATGAAGATTAAATATTTTCCTGAGAAGTTGACGTTGTCTTTGCTGTAGACTTTCTTCAGGATGCCTTTGCGCACTACGGTGATCCCCAGAATCATCGTAATCAGGATCGCGTACACCAGCGGCAGGAAGCTGATTTTGATCGTTCCGATCTTTACCGCTTGAATGCCGATAAGCTCTGACACGGTAATGACCAAAAGCGCGAAAACGAGCAAAAGTATAAATTGGGACTTGGAAACCGTCGATTTCATGATAATCCTCTTTTCCGTTAATTACTGTTGCGCAATTGAATTGATTAATTTCTCATATTCCTCGTAGGAACGGCGATACAGCTTGGCTGGATCAATCCGGCCATTGAAACGTTCAAATACGTCGGCGAGGAATCTCGGGAATACTTCATAAATGAACTCGGGATCGATATCCTTGAAGTCGTCCCCATGGATGGTACCGGAAAATCCGCTGTAGCCGATTTGAATGCAAGGGATCATATAAGACAAGTCTCCGATATCGCCCGCAGCGCTGATCGGCGTTTCATTCCGGAAAGCGGCGATTTCGTCATTGGCATGGAACGCTTCGATAACGAATTCAGACAAGTAGCGGTCCTGTACGAACGGCAGATAGCCCATTTGCGTTTCGATGGAAACAGTTCCTTGCAGTGCAAGCGCGCTTCCTTTGGCGGCATCATCCATTTTGACGGCAGCTTCCTTCATGTAATCGACCGTTAACGTTCTTAAGTCGGAACCGACCTTAATCCGGTTAGGAATGACATTGGTAGACATGTCGGACTCCATCACGATCGGATTCATCCGAACCTTCTCCGAATCTTTCATTTGTTGTCGGGCGAGGCCGAGAGCGACATTGAACAGCGTCGACATGCTGTAGGCGTTCTTCGCGGAGAACGGGTCGAAGCCGGCATGAGTTGCCTTGCCCTCGAACGTATACCGCTTGTACAAGAATCCGGCCAGGTCGCAGTTCGTTTCAATCGTCCGCACCGGGAATTCGCCGCCCATAGCATGGACACAAACGCCGATGTCGATATCGTCGAACACGCCGAGCTTCATCGCCTCTGGCTTGCCGCCGTAATACGAAATCTGCTTATTCTTGAGAAGCTCGTCCCGATAAGCGAGATCAAGATATTCTTCCGCAGGAACAAAGATGAACGTCAGTGTGTAATCCCAAACCTTGTATGCGCCTGTCGTAAAAAAGTATTGGTACAACGCCAGCGCGATAGCTACCTGGGTATAGTGGCCGCAATTATGCGCTGCGCCAGTAGCTTTATCCGAACGCCAATGCGAAGGGGCGTAGACAGCATCAAGCTCTGCGATGAAGGCGACATTTAGCTTCTTCCCACTGCCGAGCGACGTCCTGAACCCCGTTGTGCTAAAGCTTTCAAGTTCAATCCCGGGATGGATGCGAGTCAAAAAATCCACGACTGTTTGCCGGGTTTTCACTTCTTTATAACCCAGCTCGGGATTGTCGAAGATCGTCCGTGCAATACGTTGGATCTCGTTGAATTGCTCTTTGAACAGCATATTTACCTCCTGATGTCTATTATTTTTCCGCTATATAATATTACTTAATTTAGGTGTGAAAATACATAGTTTTTTTATATTGATGCAAATAAGGGTTTAAGTAGGAGCCTTCCGACGGGTACGCGGATGGATATATTGGGTATAAGCAGAGGCGGATAAATGGTGAACAGTAGAATATGCCTCTGAAAAAGAACCGCTCTTTTATTTTTTAGTATTTTTAATTGTATGGAAAAAGAATCTATGTGGTAGTAGAGCGTACTCTATAGGGTGGTAGTCTTGGTCAGTCATTTGAACTTGCAGAAGTGCCAAGGATTTTGGTTGCAAAGGCAGCGAGATGTGAGCGTTCTGTCTCAGTTATTACTTCAATTACAGCATTTAACTGACGCTCGATCTCATCACCGACCACATGTACGAGCTGCCGCCCGGCAGAAGTCACCCTGACATTGAATCCACGTCGGTCGTTTGGAGCAATCGTACGTTCGACGAGTCCACGGCGTTCAGCGCGATCGACTAGACCTGTAATACTGGATTTATCGAGACCCAGATGCTGGGCTAGTTGTAACATGCTAGGTTCTCGATCCCGTAGAATTCCGAGTAGTCGAATTTGAATGATCGAAAGCTCATGATCGGCTCCAACTCGGCCGATAATGCTCTGGACAAGGTATGACAGTTGGACCAGGCTATCCACGATCGATAGATCGCTTTGAATTTTAGAGGGGTCGTTGTTCAAATTATTCACTCCGGACTTAGCTGTATTCGAACGAGTGGCAGGTAGCCATATGGTTCGGACTTATTCTTCCCATTGTACCACAACAGCCATTGACTTTGTACGTGAAACAAACTATATTGTTTGTAACACAAACTAAATAGTTGCGCAAAGTCGCAAATGGAGGTCTTAATATGTATGCAGCCGTAGTGCGTTCTTTCAATACAGCTCCAAGCTACGAGATTTTTGACACGCCACAACCATCAGGAAAGAATGAAATTCTTGTTGACGTTCTTGCTGCGGGTTTACACCCTCGCGTGCGGTCTCAGGCAAATGGTTCTCACTACACAAGTAAAGAAGACTTGCCACTTATTCCTGGTATTGACGGAGTAGGGCGGTTGCCAGATGGTCAAATGGTTTATTTCGTAGCTCCTGACACCCTGTTTGGGGCTTTGGCTGAGAAGTCAGTTATCGACCTGCGCCGTTGCGTGCCTTTGCCCGAAGGTGTCGATCCTGTACTAATCGCTGCAGCCATGAACCCAGCTATGTCTTCGTGGGTAGCTCTCCATCGCAGGGTTGATTTCCAACCGGGACAAAAAGTTCTTGTACTTGGTGCAACAGGAAATTCAGGACAGATGGCTATCCAAATTGCCAAACTTCTTGGCGCAAGCCAAGTCATCGGTTCCGGACGAGATCAGGACCGTCTTAATTCTCTTACTGCTCTAGGCGCCGACGTTATCATCTCCCTTGCTGGTGATCCGGAGGAGGCTGCGAACCGGCTGGGAGAGGCGGCTTCCGAAGTCGACATCGTGATCGATTATCTATGGGGGAAGCCAGCCGAACTTGCGATGCTTCCATTGTTGACTCAAAGATCGGATCGAAGCCGAGCTTTGACTTGGATCCAGATTGGTTCCGTGGCTGGTCCTACAGCTGCTGTGCCTTCCGTCGCTCTTCGATCTGCTAACTTTCAATTAGTCGGTAGTGGTCAAGGTTCGGTCTCGACTGCTGGGTATGTTGTCGAATTTCCAGCTCTAATCAACGCTATTGCCGCTGGTAAGCTTAAAGTGAACTCGGTACCTTTCCCGCTTTCCAAAGTAGAGGAAGTTTGGAATGCTCCTTATGACCTCGGGCAACGAGTTGTGTTTGTTCCCACGATTTAGGTGAAGAATGAGCAAAAGTAAACGAGTCTGGATTCCATCTATTATAGCCCTAGTAGTCACAGTGCTGTTTATGGGGTATTATTACTACTACATCTCTTGGTACGGGAATGGCGATAGTGCGCTAAAGAAACTGGCTGAGGAACAGCTAGCAAAGGGCTTTGTCGATCGTAACCTTAAATTCAACACTATCCTACCAGAAAAAATTGGCGCTTCATCCTGCGGCAATTCCACCAAGATAGCTTCATCGCCTCACCATGGTGAATGAGCGGTTTGTACTCTTTGGCCTCATCTCCTTCAAATTCTTGAGCACTTAACTCGATCAAAAAACAATTTCAATATCCTTACTTCTAGAAAAATCGTACTGCAAGGTGAACCCATGCTAATTCATCTGGTTCATTTCGTACTTTATTTAGTGTTTTCTTTAAAAAAATTAGGCGAATCTCTTTTATTTACAATTAAAATATGTGTCGGGTATTGACAAAAATAACTGTAACTATTATCGTGACAGAAAGCGAGCGAATACAGGGTCGCGTACAAATAGAGATTTTCAGGAGAAGGAAGTGGAATCGATTATGAAGCAATACAATACGCGAGCCATCATGGCGTCGCTGCTCATCTGCGGCTTTGTAGGCATGTTCAGCGAGACGGCACTCAACATCGCGATCAGTAATTTGATGGACGTGTTCCGAATTTCTGCCGCGACCGCACAGTGGTTGACGACAGGTTTTCTGTTGACGCTCGGTATTCTTATGCCGATGACCGGGCTGCTGCTGCAATGGTTTACAACAAGGCAATTGTTCATAGGCTCACTAGCGAGCTCGATCATCGGAACGTTGATCGCAGCGCTCGCATTCAATTTCGAAATGTTGATGGTAGCTCGGGTTCTGCAGGCGGTTGGCATGGGCTTGTTAATTCCGCTCATGTTCAATACGATTCTCATCGTCTATCCGCCGGAGAAGCGTGGGGCTGCAATGGGCTTTGTCGGTCTCGTCATCATGTTCGCGCCAGCAACCGGTCCTACTGTGGCAGGTCTGCTGATCGAATATTTTACATGGCACTATATCTTCTGGCTTTCTCTGCCATTTTTGGTCATAGGGATGTTGGTAGGGCTAAAGTATTTGGAAAACGTTACAGAAGTTACAAAGCCTCGTATCGATCTATTGTCCATCGTATTGTCCACGATCGGCTTCGGCGGCGTGGTTTTCGGCTTCAGTAAGGCAGGCGAAGGCGAGGAAGGCTGGACCAGCGCGGTCGTGGTTGCATCGATCGTCATCGGGTTGGTCGCGCTCGCGTTGTTCGCACTGCGGCAGATATTTATGCGCGAGCCGATGATGAACTTGCGCGTTTTCAAGTACCCGATGTTCATCGTGGGGCTGCTTATGGTATTGTCGTGTATGATGATCATCTTGTCGAGCATGATTATTCTGCCGATGTATCTGCAGAACGGCATGAGACTGTCTGCGTTCGCTGCCGGGCTCATGCTGCTTCCAGGCAGCGCGCTGAACGGCATCTTGTCACCGCAAATGGGGCGCTTGTTTGACAAGTATGGGCCAAAATGGCTCGTAATTCCAGGCCTTTTCATCGTCGCGGCTATGTTATGGTTTTTCTCCGGCATTACGTTGGCGTCTTCGATCGGTTTGATCGTCGCCTTGCATATTGGCCTAATGGTCGGCATCTCCATGGTTTGGATGCCAGCGCAGACGAACGGATTGAACCAGCTGCCACCGGAGCTGTATCCGCATGGAACAGCGGTCATGAACACGCTGCAGCAGGTTGCGGGCGCGATCGGTACGGCGATCGCGATCAGCATCCTTACGAAAGGTATGGAGAAGTACTTGCACGCTTCCCAGACGCCGAACGAAATGATCGAGAAGGCCAACGCGATGACATTTGGCTCGCAGAACGTGTTCTTTTTCGCGATGATCGTGACGATTATCGGTCTGGCCATAGCGTTCTTTATCCGCCGTGTCGTCGTCAAACATGCTGCGGTGAATCCGATGCATTGATTATCCAAGAGGGAGCCTGCGGGCTCCCTTTTTTCGTCGCTACCGGAAAGTTGCGGTCCTATTGGTAGGGGATATGAGCGTCGAACTCCATTCCTCAAAGCTCATATATCGAAATGCAATGAAGATTGAATATGTTGGATTCATCACAAAACAGACTTACAAGTTCGAGTGAAGCCTCGGGTAAAACCAAAGACCCCTCGTAGGAGGGGCCCAGCTTAATTCGCCTTAGGGTCAAAAGGGAATTCGTTTTGAATTGATTTCATAACCATGTTCGGCTGCCCAAGCGATGAGACCGCTCCAAAAGCTTTCGCAGGCTGAAACGATCTTTGAGGGCTCAGCTAGTTGGCCTGACATTACCAGATTCGCAACAAGGTCAAAGCCTTTTGGACGGTCAGGCAGATCTACTGCCTCTGGTAGAACCATCGCTCCCGTTGAAAAAAGCTTTCGATTGTGCAAGCCGACTAACATGGCACCGTACTGGGCAAACTCCATTGCCAGATAGGGTAAGTAGGTGTAAGGACCTTGCAGGTTTACATTTCTAAGCTTACCAATAAACTCATACATCTCACCTACAAGGACCTCGTTGATTGCATGTCTGAAAGCTTCCTCTGTGGGAGATTGTGCTGCTTTCCTCAGGCTTGCAAAAAATCCTTCAGGATCATAAAGGCTTTGCTGGAAAAAGTAAGGGCCATGTGTCAGTGGCCAATCTCCTTCAACTATGGAGGCCTTATTAAGAAGAACGTCCGCGCTGCACACGTTTACTTCCGCTTTCCACGGTCCCGACGACCATTCATATCTAAACTCAATGGGTTCACTTGACTCATCGCCACGTACGCAAAACATCTCAATGTCCGAGAAAGGACCGTCGGTGCCTCTGGAAACAGAGCCGTAGACCCCAATAGCTTTGACTTTATCTCCATAAACCTCATGTAATCTGTTGGCAATCTCATGGCAGGTTAGAAGACGTTCACTTCGAGAAATTTTTACTGGTCCATACATGTTCATTAGCACGCAGCTCCCTTTAGTTTTTTTGGAGTGAGCAGAAGCTAACGCATGGATGGAGGACCTCGGGCTTAACGGGGGATTTTGTCGGGATGCATTTGAACTCCTCCTACTAAGTTTCATCTAAGGGAATTATATCCAATACAGGTTTGATTTCGCAAGTAGAGAACCGACTTCCTATAAGTTTTCAAAGAGGATCAACCTTGCTTGATACTTGGAAGTTGACCATCATATAAGCTTAAAAGACAACCAGGCATGCGGAGAATACTCGTTTTATGGTTTCTTTTTTTGTTGCTGCTGCTGGTGGTCGTGGATAGCTTTCCACCCGATAAAGGGCTTACTATTACACTTCTATATTGCGATCAATCCGGCCATCAAGAACCGTATTTAAGAACGCAAGCTCAGCAGCAGTAAGCGTCTTATCAACAATTTTCTGCATCCAATTCCAATTAAGTTGATTCGCGTTATAAGCCGTTCCCAGAACTTTGTACAACATGTCCCACTGCCATTGCTCCAATTTCATTGGCATATTATCTTCATCCTCCAGTATATCGAATTTGTAGAGCTCATTGACCTGAATGATTTGTACTACCTTATCTGCATAGCTAGGATCCGTTGCATAACCTGCATTTTGTAAGGAACGCGCAGCTCCGACATAATCCAAGGCTGCACAGTAACTGAAGAATCCTGCTTTTGAATATCGGCTATTTTCAATAAGGAAATTACTGTGATCGATAACACTACCTTCCCAATCGCTATATGTCCTGAATCCAGCAACCGTACCAATAAATTGTCCATTTACATACTCTAGTGTAGTGAATTCCTGTCCAGTTCCTTTGATCCCAAACAGATTATTGCCAGGAGCTGACGATCCCCACGCACTTTCTAAAGCCCCTTGAGCAATGGTTATTGAAGCTAAAATACCAGTTCGGCTTTGTTCTGAAATAGCAATTGGAGCTAGTAGATTTATAAAATCTTGGGCTTTCACACATATCATCCCCATTTTTAATAGTTTATTCGGAATGAGATTGGCCCGAATCATACAGCTATCCCGTAGGCTTAATCGATAAAATGGAAACAAAGGAAGGCTAAAGTGTGAAAAAAAACAAGCTGACTCCGGCACAATCCGGTCGTCAGCTTGCTGCTTGATAAGGGTCCCAACAGTATGCTTGATTAACTTCACCCATTAATGTGAACCAATGCTTAGCCTCGGAGCTGTTTAATCTCCAAATAACGATGACCATACCTGGGCTGCCCAGGGAGTAGACGCCAATAACAATATTAAAAATGGCCGCAGCATAAATCAAACTTCAACATAATTTTGACAGTTTAATGTAACAAAACCATAATAATTGTCAATAATAAGAGAATTTACGTCAATTAATATATCTGATTTTCCAATCTTGTGGTATTCTACATACAAACAACTTTTAGAGGTGAAATTTATGCAATCGACTGTAGTTCCAACAACCTATTCAAGAACAAATCCTTTTCAAGCCAAAGTACTCAAAAATGTAAATTTAAACGGTGCAGGTTCTAAAAAAGAAACGAGGCATCTTGAGCTTTCGTTAAAAGGATCTGACCTTTCATATGTTCCAGGAGATTGTCTTGGTATTATCCCGGAAAATGATCCGCAGCTGGTAGCTTCCCTTCTGGATGCAATGAAATGGGATGCGGAACTGCCTGTTGTAGTAGGAAAGCAAGGGGAGACTCTTCCTTTAAAAGAAGCTTTAGCGGGTTACTTTGAAATTACGCTATTGACGAAAAAAATGCTACAGCAAGCTGTCGAATTCACTGATAACGAAGAGCTGAAGAAGCTGGCAGCCGATGCAAATCAATTGAAAGAGTATGCCGAGGGACGCGACTTGCTTGATATGCTGCAAGCTTTTGGTCCATGGAAAGCTTCCGCCCAAGAGATCGTTTCCTTATTGAGAAAAATGCCGCCGCGCTTATACTCCATTGCAAGCAGCATTGCCGCTAATCCGGAGGAAGTGCATCTGACTATCGGTGCAGTGCGCTACACGGCTAATGGACGCGAGCGTAAAGGAGTTTGCTCTGTTCAATGCGCAGAACGTCTTCAAGAAGGAGACACGCTTCCAGTATTCATTCAACAAAACAAACACTTTAATCTGCCGGAGTCTCAAGAGAAAGATATTATTATGGTTGGTCCGGGAACAGGAATTGCCCCATTCCGTTCCTTTATCCAAGAACGTGCGGTGAATAAAGCAGCAGGCCGAGCATGGTTATTTTTTGGAGATCAACACTCCACGACGGATTTCTTGTATCAAAGCGAGCTGGAAGGCTATCAAAAAAATGGAGCTTTAACAAGAGTAGATGTTGCGTTCTCCCGTGACTCTGAGCAAAAAGTATATGTACAGCATAAAATGCAAGAGAACAGCAAAGAATTATTTGCATGGCTGGAAAACGGAGCCTACTTCTATGTTTGCGGAGATAAGCAGTATATGGCCAAAGACGTCCACAACACCCTTATCGATGTGATTGAAAAAGAAGGCTCGTTGACCCGTGAAGCAGCTGAAGCGTACTTAATCGCTATGCAAGAGCAAGGGCGTTACCAACGTGATGTATATTAAAATCAAAAGCTAGCAGTACCAAGGAAGAGTGACTTTATTCCGCAATGAGCGGTTATAGAGTCACTCTTTTTTTGATAAGCTAGGTAGGAACAAGAACAGCCGTTGTGTTAGAATGATGAACAAAGTTCTTCGGGGGTGAACAGATGGGGCGCATATATAACGTAATAGGCCGATGGAACACAATACGTCACCGGATTTTTTTCTCGATTTTGCTATTTCTCGTTATTCCTTTTATTCTGACGTTTTATTTGGTGGACAAGCCATTGGAGCGTGTCATTGAGCAAAAAATTGGCGACTCTGCCCGTGAAACGCTGTATCAGGTTAATTTTAACGTGGGCTTGTTTCTTGATGATATGTTGAAGCAAGCAGTGGACATTTCGACGAATCCAAGTATAACCGAGCTGCTGAAGTCGCCGGACAAGTTCACTGATTATGAGAAGCTGCGGCTGAAGGATACGGTCATCAACAAACAGTACAGCTCCTACTATACCGAAACCTATGTGACCCTCATGGATGTATACGGCCACTGGCAGAGCACAAGATATATGGAGGAAGGTTTGTACCGACAATATACGGAAGCCCCCTGGTATAAAGAAATGATCGAGAAGCCTTTCCAGCTCCGCTGGATGTTCACAGGTGACAATTACGTCTACTCGGACAAGCGACCGCTGATCACCTTGGTTAAGACCATCACCGATTTACAGACGAGTCAAAATATCGGAATGCTGCTGTTCGGCGTGGCGGAAAAGGATATACGCAAATATTTGACACCGCTGGATGGAGAGGTATATTTGGTCGATCAAGCCGGTACTGTGGTATCCAGTCCCATTGAAGCAAAAATCGGACAAAACGTAGCGGCAGAAACATACATCTCCAAGATCAGGGGTGATCGTAAAGGGCAAGTCATTGTCGTAAAGGAAGGCAAGAAGTGGATCGTCAATTACGATACCGTTACCCAAACCGGTTGGAAGATCATTCAGATCATTTCTTATGATACCGTATTCAAAGAAATTTTTAACATCCGAAGAGCCAATATTATTATTGTGCTGCTTATCTTCCTGGTGTTTATGATAATCACCTTATCGATTGCCTTCAGCATTTCGAGACCGCTTAAGCTGCTTAATAAACGAATGCAGGAAGCGGAAGAGAAAGAATTTAACAGCGGACTGCTCGTTACAGGACCCCAAGAAATCAATACGCTGATAGCGACCTATAATAAGATGGTCAAGCAGATTCGAGAGCTGCTCCAGCGTCTGAAGGAGCAGTACCAGCAGAAGGAGGATATGCGGTTTCGTGCGCTGCAGGCGCAGATCAACCCGCATTTTATCCTGAATACGCTCAATAACATCAAGTGGATGGCCTATATTCGCAATGAGAGGGAAGTTGGCGATATGCTGTCCAATTTGGGAAGTATGCTGGAGGCAAGTATCGGCCGCGGAGGCAGCCTGATAACCCTTCGCCAGGAAATGAGCTATATCGAGAATTACATTTCTCTGATGAGGCTCAAGTACAACGACAAGCTGCAATTGCTTACAGATATTCCGGAAACATACTGGAATCAGGAAGTGATCAAGACGATGCTGCAGCCGATCGTAGAGAACAGCATCCTTCACGGTATCGATCCGCTCCCGGGTAAAGGAGTAATCCAGGTACGGTGCTGGATCGAAGGAGAGCGGTTGATCCTGTCCGTGGAGGATAACGGGGTTGGGATGACTGCTGAGAGGCTGCGGGAAGTTCACGCATGGCTGGACGATCCATCACAAGAAACCTGGTCCAAGCGGATCGGCATCAAAAATGTGCATGAGCGGATTCGGCTTCAGTACGGAGATGAGTACGGACTAGTTATTCAAAGCGAGCTGAACGAAGGGACGAACGTTCAAGTGATTTTACCGGTGAAGCTTGTCGAGGAGGGGAAAGAGTATGACCATTAAAGTCATGCTGGTAGATGACGAAATACTGGTTCGACTAGGGATCAAATCGTTGATCGATTGGGAGCAGCACGGCTTCTCCTATATAGGGGACGCTCCCGACGGTAAAAAGGCGATGGAGGCAATGGAGCAGACGGTGCCCGACATATTGCTAACGGATATTTTGATGCCGCAGATGAACGGTCTGGAGCTAATCGAAGCAGTAAGAAAAAGATTTCCCCATACGAGGATTATTGTACTGAGCAGCCATGACGAATATGAGTATGTACGCAAAGCGATGAAGCTTGGCGTAGACGATTATATTTTAAAGGCATCTATGAAGCCTGATGAGCTGTTGGAGCTGCTGCTAGAAACAGCTGGAAAAATTGAAGCCAGATACGAGGATGTCAAGCAGCTGCTCGTTCCAGGTGAGACGGAGAGCAAGGGACCATCATTAGCCGAATGGCTAAGAACACAGCTGGAAATTGCGGATTCGAACAAAGACAACGAAGTGAAAGCAACGGAAAAGCGGACGGATATGCATTGTCCCATAACGCTCGGGGATCAAAATGTACTGATCGTTCTGAATATACACCGTTCTCCCACTGTTTCCTTAGAGGATTCATCTTTGTTACAAACGATAATGAATCTGATTGAGCTGGAATTGAACAAATGGCTTCCCGGTTATCCGGTCCATTACAAAGAGAAACAAATTGTTCTGTTAATACCCTTTCCCAAAGATTTGCAGCAAGGCCTCATTCATACCGATGTAAAGACAATGAGCCAGGATCTGATCAGTGCGGTCAAGCGTTTCTTGGGCGTATCGCTGAGTGCTGGCCTTAGCTTGCCGTTCCAGGGCCAGGCTGCACTACATCTAGCCTACCAACAGGCGCTTCAGGCAGTTGAGCTGTATTATTACGAAGGTAGGGAGAAAGCTTATCGATATTCCAGCAGTTCGGATCGACAGACTGGCTTCGTGAGCTTTTCCCAAGAGACCGAGAAGAACCTCCGACATTCCTTGGAAGCCATTGATGGGGACCGCATCCGACTTACGTTAAACGAGTTATTCGACCAGCTTCAAGAGGTACGGGGACCGAAAGAGCACAGCATCCAGTTCTGCCTCCAACTACTGCATGTGATTCAGACCGCCTGGAAGCCTTATGGTGAAGATGGGTTTGAGGGCTTGGAAGGACCTCTGTACAAGCAGGTATTGGCCTTTGACGAGCTGGAGGATGCCAGACACTGGTTCATCCGGTTAATCGAAGCGGGCTTGGAGCGAATTCAGAGAACGCGCCGTGAACCTTATCATGAAGAGATCCGCAAGCTCATTCAGTATATGAGGGAGCATTTCATAGAGGATCTATCTCTCAAGGAAGCAGCGGAGATGGTAAACATGAATGAAACCTATTTAAGCTACTTGTTCAAAAAGGAGACGCAAACAGGCTTCACGGAATATTTGAATCAACTGAGGTTGGATAAAGCATCTGAATATTTGGCCGAGACGAATCTGCCGAGCTATTTGATTGCTGAAAAGGTTGGATATGCGAATATTAATTATTTCGGGCGCATCTTCAAAAAAATGATCGGACTCAGTCCTCAGCAGTACAGGGCCAAGTTTCAAAACCAAAAAAAGTGAACAGTCCATCCAAAAATAATGAACGTCCACCGGAAGCCCCAAACATTGTGAACAATGAGCGAAATTGCGTTCATTTTTACCGTTAGCGGGGCCGGATATAATAAAACATGTAAGCGATTTACGAATGATATAAGGGAGGGTCACTATGAGAAAAACACTGGCACTATTAATGGCTCCCGTGCTGACAGCGGGGCTCCTTGCAGGCTGCAGCGGGAACACGAATGCACCTGCTAAGGGAGCAGCAGAGAGCAGCTCGTCCTCGGCACCGAAGGTCGAGCTGACCTGGTGGGTCGTTCAGGATGAGGACGCGCAGGGCAAGTTTTACGATGAAATGATCGATGCGTTTCAGAAGCAAAATCCGAATGTAAAAATCAAACGTGAAATTATCCCTACCGACAAAATTAACGAGAAGCTGAGCATCGCGGCAAACACTGGACAGCTTCCGGATTTGCAGCAGGGCTCGATCTTCTGGCCATTATCTTATGCATACAAGGACTTGCTGGTACCGCTCGACGATTTGATCGACAAACAAGACTTTGACGATGCCATTCTGAAAAGTGTATCGGTTAACAATAAAGTTTACATTTACCCAAATAACACAGTGGCTATCGGACTTGTCGTTAATAAAGATTTGTTCAAGGAGAAAGGCGCACTTGACCTGCTGCCTAAGAATATGGAGCCTTGGACGATGGATCAATTCATGAAGGCCGCCAAGGCGGTAACCGATCCGTCCAAGGGAACCTACGGTTATGCAATGTACGCAGCGGATGTTCTTGGCGATCAAGGGCATCATGCGATGCTGTGGGGATTCGGGGGCAAATCGTTCAGCGATGATAATAAGAAGGCGATCCTCAATTCTCCGGAAGGCATCGAAGGCTTGAAGTTCTACGTGAACCTCGTTGATGAGAAAGTTGTCCCTCCAGGCGCAGCGGGTCTTAAAGCGACCGAGGTCATCAACAATATGTTCCCGCAGGGCAAGATTGGAATGACGATGGGTAATATCGGACATATCGGCGCCTTTGAGAAATCGTTCACGGATGGTACGAACAAGCGCTTCGATATGGATCTGATTCCTTATCCGACCAAGGATGGAAAAGGAACTAACTCCGTACTGTTCGGCTACGGAACTTGGGTGTGGAAGACAAAAAATACGCAAAATATCGAGTGGGCGAAGAAATTTACCCAGTTCATCAATAACAAGGAAAACATGGCGAAATTCGCGCAAATTCCGTCCGTAGTTCCGACCCGTAAATCACTCGCGGCCAACTATAAGGATGACTCGTTCCAAGCAAAGACCATTAAGCTGTTCAAATATGCAGGCAATATCGGGGTTAGTGTACCAGGCTATGCAGAAACACGCTCAGCGTTCTATCCGGAGCTGCAGGCAGCGCTGACCAAGGCCAAGACTCCAGAGCAGGCGCTTAATGACTGGGTGAAGAAAGCCAACGATATTATAGAACGAAGTTCTAAATAGTAGTACTACTATTGAATGCGGTTCCCATACGGCTGCTTCCGTCTTTATGGATAAGGGGCTTGTATGGGGGCCTATCCACCAAACAACGAGAGGAGTGAGTATCATGTCATCGAAAGGGGTCCAACAAGGAAGAGCGGTTCACAATCAGTTTTGGGGACTGTTTTTCATCGCTCCTTTTGCGATTTTTTTTCTGATGTTCGAGCTGTATCCGATGATTCGCGCGTTTTACTTAAGCTTGTACGATTACGGTCTGGGCAAGCAAACCTGGGTTGGCTTGGATAACTATGTTCATTTGCTGACGGATAAAGTGTTTCTCCGTTCCGTCGCCAACACGTTCGGCTTTGTGGTTGGCTCCGTTCCGCTAACGTTCTTCTTTGCCTTGTTTGTAGCAACTGTCATTTATAACAAAAACAAGCATATTGCCTCATTTTTTCGCGGCGCCTTTTATTTGCCGATCGTCGCCTCTCAGGTGATCTTATCCATCGTCTGGGCATGGATTTACAATCCGGTGAACGGAGTCGCCAACTATGCGCTCTCTCTGGTGCATGCCGGTCCTTATATGTGGTTATCCGATGAAAAGCTGGCGCTTCCGGCGCTGATTCTGATTGTGGTTACGTTCAATGTAGGTCAGCCGATTATCCTGCTGCTGGCCGGTATGGGCAATATTTCACCGGAATATTATGAAGCTGCCGATATAGACGGGGCGTCCGCCTGGAGCAAATTCCGGCATATTACGATGCCGCTGCTGAAGCCAACGTCTTTATATATTCTCGTTATGGCCACGATCTGGGCGTTTCAGACATTCATTGTAGTACAAATGATGACCGGAGGCGGACCGAATTACGCTACCTCCACTATTATGTATTTGCTGTATAATACGGCTTTTGTGTACGGACAGCTGGGCCTCGCTTCGGCCATGGGCATCATTATTACGGCTCTGATTTCCATTGTGGCGTTTGCGCAGTTCAAACTGATGAATTCGGATATGGAATTTTAAAAGAAAGGGGGCCATCCTATGAATTTGGCAGCCAGAACGATCAAATTGGCCGCAGATATTGTGCTGTACATTTTCGCCGCGCTGTTCCTGTTTCCTTTGTACTGGATGATGACGGGAGCGTTCAAGGATCAGACCTCGTCTGTGAAATTTCCGCCGGAATTTATCCCGAGTCATCCGACCCTGGTAAACTTTAAAAAGCTCATTACCGATGGAATGATCTTTCATTGGCTGTATAACAGTGTGTTCGTCTCCGTTATTGCTACCATCAGCGTTTGTCTCGTTGCCTCCATGGCGGGTTATGCTTTGACGAAACGACAGTTTAAAGGGGCAAAGCTTGTTTTTACCATCATCGTCATCGTGATGTTTATTCCAAGACAAATCACGTTAGTTCCTTTGTTTACGATGATGCGGGATTTGCATTTGGTGGGAACGCTGGCGAGCGTTATATTGCCGGTCATCTGTCTTCCGTTCGGCGTGTTCTTAATGAAGCAGTTCAGTCATTCCGTGCCGACCGAACTGTTAGAAGCAGGCAGAATCGACGGGTGCAGCGAGCTGGGCTTATTCTTCAATATTTTCTTGCCTGTCGTCAAGCCGGCGATCGGGGCATTGGCAATCTTTGTATTCACTTATGCCTGGAACGATTTCTTATGGCAGCTGGTCATGCTGAACGACCAGAAGCAAATGACGATCAACGTCGGCATAGCGACTATGGTGACGGAATACGTAGCGAATTACGGCCTCCAGATGGCCGCAGCAACACTGGGCTTTCTTCCTGTGTTCATAGTGTTTATTGCGTTCCAGCGGTACTTTGTGAAAGGTATTACGATGGGTAGTGTAAAAGGATAAACAGATAAGAGGGAAATGAGGGGCATACCAATGAAAAAAGTAACATTCGGTGTAGTTGGCTGCGGCTATTTCGGCGGTGAGCTGGCAAGAATCTTAAACCGCATAGAGAACTCCCGTGTAGCAGCCGTCCACGGAGGTACCCGGGCAAAGGCGCTTGCCGAAGAGCTGGGCTGCGAGGAAGCAGCAGAGCTGGAAGAGCTTGTGCTTCGTGAAGATATCGATGCGATCGTCGTAGCTAACCCGAGCCATTTGCACAAGGATTCGGTCATTCAGGCGGCAAGAGCGGGCAAGCATGTATTCTGCGAGAAACCGGTCGCACTCTCGCTTCATGATTGCGATGACATGATGGCGGCCTGCCGCGAATCGGGTGTACTGTTCATGGTAGGACATATCATGCACTTTATGAACGGCGTGAAGCAGGTCAAACAGTGGATTGCCGACGGGGAAATTGGCCGTCCCATCGTCTGCCATGCCGAGAGAACGGGCTGGGAGGAGCGTCAGCAGACTGTCAGCTGGAAAAAGAACCAGGCAACCTCCGGCGGCCATTTATTTCATCATATTCATGAGCTCGATTTCCTGCAGTCGATTATGGGACCTGCCGTGGCCGTCACGATGGCCTCTGGTAATTTAGCTCATCAAGGGGATGGCTTCGGAGACGAGGACGATGTGCTGCTGCTGACGCTCGAATTTCCGGGCGGGGCGCTTGGCACGATGCAGTATGGATCTGGATTCCGCTGGGGTGAGCATTTCGTCAAAATTAATGGAACGGAAGGTGCTATTCTGCTCGACATGACCAACTCCAAGGTTCAGCTCAAAAAAGGCAATCAACTCATCGAAAGCATGCTGAACTATACGGAGGAAGAGGATCAAGAGAGGGCCCAATCTTACCGCAAGGTCGACGGCGGAGTCGCCTACGGAACCGCTGCCTCGCCAATGCCGGGCTGGTTGTCGACGGTCATGAAGCTCGAGATGGAAGCGTTCCGAGACGCGGTGCAGGGCAAGCAGCCGGAGGCAGGATTGGACATGCTGTTCGACGGCTCGGCGGGAAGATCCTCCATCGCTACGGCGGAAGCGGCTCTGGAGTCCGCAAGGACAAAGAAACGGGTCTTGATCTAGGAACAGGAGGTAGAGTGGGATGACGTCGATAGTGAACATTGGCATCATCGGCTGCGGTAATTTTGGTGCCGAACTGGCGAGAATTGTTGACAGCATAGAAGGGATGCGTACGGCATCGGTCGTCGGAGGGCAGGATGACAGCGCACAGCGTCTGGCCGGAGAGCTTGGCTGCGGCTATGAAATGGATGTACGGAGCCTCGTCAGCCGATCGGATATCGATGCCGTTATCGTAGCGAGTCCGAATTTTCTCCATAAGGAACACGTCCTGATGGCCGCTCAATATGGCAAGCATGTTTTTTGCGAAAAACCCGCTTCGCTATCGCTATCGGATTGCGACGAAATGCTGGAGGAATGCGAGAAAGCTTCCGTCCGCTTTATGGCAGGACATATTATGCATTTCATGGACGGCATCCGCCGGGTTAAGCAGCTCATATCAGCTGGGTCGATCGGCAAGCCGATTGCGGTTCATGCCGAGCGGACCGGATGGATGGAAGGCGGCGGCGACAGCTGGAAGCATCGTCCCGAGCTGACGGGCGGCTATTTGTTCCATTACATTCATGAGCTGGATCTTGTCCAGGCTTATATGGGACCAGCTCAAGAGGTGTATCTGGCAGGAGCAAGTCAATCTCAAGAGTCTGGGCAGGATGTACTGCTGCTTACTTTAAAGTTCCCAGGCCAAGCACTGGGCACTATGCAATATGGCTCCGCGTTCCGCTGGGGCGGGCATTCACTCAAAATCAACGGAACGGAAGGTGCCGTTCTGTTCGACTTCAAACGCTCGGAAATCGTCATCCGGCGTCCGGATGGCACCGAGCGCTTCGGAATGAACGGCTGTGCCGAGGAGGACGAAGCGCGCGTGCAGGGCTACCTTGCCATGGAAGGCAAGGTGGCGTTTACAACGGCGAGTGAACGGCCGCCGTTGTTTCTGCGAGGGCCGCTGCGGCTGGAGATGGAATGCTTCCGCGATTGCCTGCTCGGCAAGCCGGTGCCTCAAGAATTCGCATCGCTGTTTGACGGCTCGTCCGCCCGCTCGTCGATAGCGACAGCGGAAGCGGCAATGTCTTCGCTAGCGCATCAGGAATGGGTTCAAATCCAAACGAAATAATACGACTGGGAGATGGATACTGTGAGTTCATACGATCTAAATAAGTTTAAAGGTGTCATTATCGCCATGTATGCTTGTTACGATAAGGATGGGAACGTGTCGGTTGACGCGGTAAAGCGGCTTGCCCGTCATTATGCGACGATTGGCGTTCGCGGATTGTATGTTGGCGGAAGCACAGGAGAAGGCATGCTGCAAAGCGTAGCCGAGCGTAAGCAGGTGCTGGAAGCCGTTATGGAAGAGGTGCGCGGAGAACTTACGATTATCGTTCACGTAGGAGCGCCTTCAACCAGGGACAGCGTCGAGCTGTCCGTTCATGCGGAGTCGGTCGGAGCGGATGCGATTTCCGCAGTACCAGCCATCTATTACAGACTGTCCCCGCAAAGTGTGGAACAGCATTGGCAAGCAATGATCGACAGTACCTCACTGCCCTTCATCATCTATCATATCCCACAAACGACCGGATTCCAGCTGTCGACCGCTTTGCTTAGCAAAATGGCGGCTCAAGATAAAGTCATCGGTGTGAAGATCTCCTCTGAAAGCACATACGAGCTTCAGCAGTTCAAAGCGGCCGGCGGCCCGGATTTCCTTGTGCTGAACGGACCGGATGAACAGTATTTGGCTGGGCGCAGCATCGGGGCCGACGGAGGAATCGGAGGCACCTACGGCGTTATGCCGGAGCTGTTCATGAAGATCGAGGACTGCTTCCTCCACGGACAGATGGAGGAAGCGAGAGAGTGGCAGTTCCGAGTCAACGAGATCATCTCGGGCTTGCTGGCTACTCCATCCTTATATGGCGCTTGCAAAGCGATACTGCGGCTTCGCGGAATCGACTGCGGCCAGCCGAGGATGCCGCTGCTTCCGATTCATGAGCAGGATATGGCTCCTGTCGCGCTGCTTAACGAAAAGATTTTGCAATATATCGAGCTGGCTAAAGCGTGATCCGATTTTTATAATAAGGAATAGGCTAGGAATATAGGCGATTGATGCCAATGGGATGGAAGGGGACGGTATGGAGGGAAAATGGAGCTTGTATCGGTAAGAAATGTGAAGATACAGCGGCTTCCTCCATCGTCTCGCAGAAATGGAGGTTAAACGGAAATGAACGAAAAAAACGATATCTTTAGCCAACGCGGCTTGATCGTCTCCTGCCAGGCTCTGGAGCATGAGCCGCTGCACGGGGGCGATACGATGGCCAAGATGGCCAAGGCAGCTCAGCAATCCGGTGCCATTGGAATCCGTACGAATGGGGTGCATGATATTCGCGCCATCAGGGAAGCGGTGGATCTTCCCATCATCGGAATTATTAAGCGCGACATCCCCGGCTCGAGCGTATTTATTACGCCGACATTGGAAGAAGTGGAGGCTATCATCGAAGCCGGAGCGGATATCGTCGCACTGGATATAACGGACCGCGAAGGCCGCCTGGAGCAAGTGCACAGCCTGATCGACTGCGCCCACCAGTCGGGCGTTGCAGTCATGGCCGACGTCTCCACGTTCGAGGAAGGTATCGAGGCGGAGCGCCTCGGCGCCGACTTCATCGGCACGACGTTATCCGGCTATACGCCGTACAGCCGCCAGTCAGAAGAGCCCGACTTCGAGCTGATTCGCCGTCTAAGCGAGCATGTGAAGGTACCTGTGATCGGCGAAGGCCGAATCTGGACACCAGAGCAGGCAGTGCAAGCACTCGAAGCCGGTGCTACTTACGTCGTCGTCGGCAGCGCCATCACCCGCCCGCAGCTCATTACGGAGCGTTATGTAACAGCGGTCAATAAGCTGCTTAAGTAAAGGAGGTCCTTGCATGAGAAGGAGCGTATTCGACGCGAGGGCTCCCTATGCTATCGGTGTCGATGTAGGCGGCACGAAGATCAATACCGGCATCATCGATGCACAAGGCAATGTACTGGCCACGCACAGCATTGCTACGCTGGCAGCGGAGAAGAACGTACCGGAGCGGATTGGCCTTGCCGTTGAAGCGGTTATCGCCGAGTTCTGCCAAGCCGATACAAATTCGTTGGAGTCCAGGGTTGTCCAACTTAGGGGCATCGGAGTCGGCACGGCCGGACAGGTAGACTGGGAAGCTGGCAGTATCCGCTTCTCCTCTGATCTTATCCCAGGATACGGAGGAACGCCGCTTAGGCAGCTTTTACAAAAGCGCTTTGGGCTGCCTGTATGGGTAGACAACGACGTGAACGTGCTGGCTTTGACGGAGAAAACCCTTGGGGCTGGCCGCGGGGTGTGTCATTTGCTATGCCTTGCCCTCGGCACCGGAGTGGGCGGCGCCGTAGTGATCGACGGCAAGCTCGTTCACGGGACATGGGGCGGGGCAGGGGAGCTTGGCCACATGTCCGTGGATTTTAACGGACTGCCGTGCGTATGCGGCAGCATAGGCTGTCTGGAGCAGTATGCATCCGGCACAGGTATTGCCAAGCGGATGGCGGCCAAGCTGGCATCGCTCGGGCTACCCGAGCAAAGCATCGACGCGCGAACAACGATCACGCGATGGCAAGCCGGAGATCCGGCAGCATCCGATGTGATGCGCGAGACGTTCGCTGCACTCGGTTCCGCTATTGCATCGCTGCTCCATACCTTCAATCCCGAGGTTATTGTCATCGGCGGAGGCGTTGCAGAGGCAGGAGAAGCGCTGCTGGATGAGGTCCGCAAGGAAGTAGCCCGGCGAGCCATGCCTTCGTTTATGGATGACGTGCAGATCGTGCCCGCGTACCGCGGCAATTGGAGCGGCATGATCGGTGCCGGTCTTCAGGCGTGGACATACGTTTAGTCGAATTATTATGTCATCAAGCATGACCAGAAAGGAAGGTTCCAATGCTTGTAGGGAGTTTGGAGCAAGAAGAGAGCCAGCGGTGCGGGATGCATCCCGCTCTTTCCAAAGTGATCGATTTTTTGCAAAATACTGATTTTCGTCAGCTGGAAAATGGGAAATATACGATAGACAGTGACCGTCTCTATGTGAACGTGATGGAGCTAACTACCAAGTCCAAAGAGGATGCAGCGGCAGAAAAACATCGGCGGTATATCGACATTCATTATTTACTGAAGGGTGAGGAAAGAATCGGATGGTCGTTTCATGATGAAGAGATGATTCCTTCCCAAGCGTTTAACGAAGAGCAGGATTATGCATTGTATCAGGGTGTGGCTGACGAGCACTTTGTTAACCTAACTCCCGGTATGTATGTCATTTTATATCCGAATGAAATTCATCGTCCCGGTTTGTGCCAAGGTGCTCCTGCATCGATTCGCAAAGCGGTCGTTAAGATCGATATTGAGCTGCTAAAAATACAAGAAGCTGGCCCCTTTCTATTATGATAGGGGCTAGCTTTTTTTAAACCGCAGCATGATAGGCTGGGGGAAGTCAGAATGAAACATCTTTCCAATACCAAGCGTCAAAAGAAAGAGTTAGTCAACAATCTATCAAGGAAGCTCGCTTTAACCGACAAATACTATTAAGAGCTCTTTGCTGATTAGTATTATGAGAATGGAAGCCTAGCATAAGGAGGAATTTAATGAGCAAGCTAGAACAACTGCCAGAACCAGAAGCTTTAAAAAAGTTACTGAGAATACAAGCCGTATTAAATACCATTCTTTGTGAAGATGAATGGCTCCGTTATCACAGTTTTACTCAAGAATGGGACGAAGGTGTGTGTATGGCCAAAATAGATAACGGGTCAGGCGATCATCTCATCCTGTTATTTTCCCCGGAAGGCTCCATCATAAAGGGTTTTGATCATGAATCGGCATTGAGCCCGTATGCGCAAGACGAGCATAAAGTATGGCCGGGTATTTATGATAGTGTTCCGAAGGAATTACTAACTTTACTTGAAGATGAAGCGATTCAACAAGAAGATGTGACCTTTTGTATTTGGCGTACACCTAATGACTCCAGCTGGCAGAAGGGAAACATTGTAATCCCAGATGGTAATGATGATGGTTCCGGCTTTTTGCTGAGCACGATTTTCCAAACACCAGAGGATTTTGTCCAATTCTCCAAAGACTATTTTGAAATCACAGCGCCACTCGATCCAGTAGAGAACATTTATCAAGGTGCACCAATAACGGTTGATTTGATTAAAAAGATAAACCCCGACTGCGCCGCCGAGGATGTCTATCAAGAATTGGAATCATTAGGCTTAGTTAAATTGATGTAAGAAAAACGCCAAATATTTTATTAGAAAAACAGCCTGCCTTAATGGCAGGCTGAGCTGTCTATACACCTTATCGAACATGAAAAGGCAAAAGGGATCTCCCCACCGGAGTATCTTATACTTATGCAGTTCAATCCCCCTTCAAACAACATTGCTGAAGATAAGTAGTAAAACTGACAATATTCATTTGCATGTGCCTGTTGTTCCCTTCCAGCTTGCTGAGCATGATGCCTCCTTCCATTAAGGAGAAAGCAAATGTGGCCAAAGCATCCACGTCCAAGTGTTCCTTAAACTCTCCGCTTTGTATCCCATCATTAATAATGCTCTTCATCCTATCTAATGTACTGTGCAGACCCTGTTCAGCACGCTGACGCAGGGAGGGATGAGTATCGTCGCTCTCTACCGCCGTGTTCTGCAAGGGACAGCCACCGATGAATGGGGGGGCGTTCACTACATCCCCATAGACATGGAAAAATGCGAGCAGCCGGCCCGCTGCAGTTTCCTCTTTATCTAGTGCTTCATCGAATCTACTGCCGACTACGCTGGCTGCGTAGTTGTAGGCTTCAAGGGCAATTTCGTCCTTGCTGCTGAAGTGACGATAGATGCCTCCCTTCTTGATTCCTGTGGCTGCAATAATATCGTTTAACGATGAACCGGCGAAGCCTTGCTGGTTGAATAGTTCAGCCGATTTCATAATAATATGCTCCCGTGTTTGATCTCCTTTTTTCATGAGCCCTCCAATTGAACCATAATCCTTTGCAACTAGTATAACAAATTTTTTCCACTGCGCCCTTGCCAACCGAGGAATGTGTGCTACAATAAAAGAGACCGATCGGTATCTTTTATTGTATACATAGAAACTCATTAAATCAAGGGAGGGACACCATGCGGATAGATCAAGAACGATGGTATATACGTCACTATGCGTGGATCGGACTAACAGCACTATGGATCATCGGCTTTATCGGAGCCATTTCCCGTTTCATCATGGCTTCCTATCAAGTTCAAATAGCAGAGGATCTGCATGTCAGCAGAGGATTCATTTCAGCAGCATGGTCTACGAATCTGTTCATCGCCGCGCTTTGTGCTCCAATAGGAGGAAGGCTTGTCGACCGCTTTGGAGCGAAAAAGGTCATGCTGATTTCAAGTATGTTCAGCATAGCCGGTACTGGACTTGTATGTATCAGTCACCATCCTGCTGCCTTCTTTATAGGCTACGGTATTTTATCCGGATTGGCCGGACTTGCGGCATCGACCGCTTACGTACTGCTGTTCAGATGGTTTGAACGCCACAAAGCGAAAGCAGCTGGCATACTAAGCAGTGCCTCCTCTGTAGGCCTTGCCATTTGTACCCCTGTGTTCCTGTCCAATAGCAGCTTGTCATGGCAGGATGCCTTTCTATTATCAGCCTTACTCGGACTGGTCGTTACGGTGCCTATCATTTTGTTCCTCATACGACCAACGGAACGCAATAGCCTGATGAAGAATGAACAGCTCCCGCATACAGAAGATCCCCCCGCTGAGGCCCCTAATCAGCAAGTAGCCCATTCTCAAGGAGCCTTTTATTTGCCATTTGTCATCGTTGCTTTTGCCCTGTTTACTTGCGGAATTAACATGGGAACCGTGGAGATGAATTTGGTGGCAATTCATCAACTAGCTTCTGTCCCATCTGGAATGATCGCCTTATCCATGAGCATTCTTGGTGTTATGGAAATCATAGGTTCGCTTGTTTTCGGAAGCTTAATGGATATTATGAATAAGCGGTCAGCACTAATGCTGCTGTACGGTATTCGGATACTTAGCTTTGCCATTCTGCTGCTTCATACCTCCTGGTCTCCCATCCTGTTTGCCATTACCTTTGGAGTGACCTACTTGGGGGCCGTTCCTGGAGGCATGCTAGTAGCTAATGAGTTTACGAATAAGACAGGGAGGCTGATCGGCAATTTGATGCTGTTTCATCAAGCAGGGGGCATTCTGGGAGCCTTGGTCGGAGGGATTGCCTTTGACGTATTTCATAATTACCAAGTCTTAATCGTTCTGGATGCCGTACTGTGCGGCATTGCTGTAGTTGGCTATTCGGTACTTAAGCTTCGAAAATTCATTCACAAAGGAGAGCTGTATCATGCCGGTTAAAGAACAATTGGAATTAGCCAAGGCGGGCTTTATCGCTAACGCACCAGTAGAGGCACAAGCGGCCATTTTTCGCCATATAGAGGAGCAGCAGCAGTCCGGTATTCTTTACGGTTTGAAGGAAGGAGATAAGGCCCCGACCTTTACATTAGACAATTCGCTGGGTGAGCAGGTCACTCTATATGACGAGCTTGCTCAAGGTCCGGTTGTCCTGACCTTCTACCGAGGCAGCTGGTGTCCGTTCTGCAGCATCCAGCTTAGAGCCTTCCAGCAAGTACTTCCGGAAATTCAACTGCTCGGCGGTCAGTTGATTGCCATATCTCCTCAAAGCCCCGACAACTCGCTATCCCACAAAGAGAAAGAAAAGCTGGCGTTTCCGGTACTCAGCGATCCGCAAGGTACTATCTCCGACAGCTACCGCCTTTTGTTTGAATTGCCTGAATACCTTCAAGCCATTTTCAAACATACGCTGCGACTGGATCTTACCCAGTTTAATCAAATCGACCGTTGGGTGCTCCCGGTCCCGGCAACTTTCCTTATTGATAAGGAAGGGATCATCCAGCAAGCCCATGTCAACCCGGACTTTATGAAACGGATGGACCCTCAGGAACTGATAGATCAACTGAAGATGCTCTAAGAGATACTTCCCCCCGCGTCCATTTTGCAAAGCCAGAAAAAATAACTAGGGCTGTATTTGTAATTCTGGTAAATTCCATTGTTTATTTGTCCTGGAAACTATAAAATAAAGGTAGCAAAAATGATCCGGGGGAGATAATAGTGAGCGTTAAGATACAAGAGATTCCTCGATTCATATTTGATGAGCTGCTTGTTCTTATTGGGGAGAAAACACGGGAACGGCTGCTGAAGCTGATCCATAAAGAAGAAGAAGAATCCGATTTTGCTCTATCGATTGAAAACTACATCCGCAATATTATGAATAACATCTTTTTTAATGATGATGACGTAGTGGATTTGCTTGAAATTAAGTCTACTTATCATAGAAGACGCCAGCTAACGAAGAAAAACTGGTATAAGCAGCTGAAAAAAGACGTAGAAAGCAAAAAGAGCACCAGCATTCATGAGGAAAGAGAAGTACTGCTTCAATTCCTCAACAGTAAAAGCGCCGACGCCAGCTTTAAGGAAATGCTGAGTAATATTAAAGACGAACCAACCTTTGTGCAAAATCGCCTGGATGAAATTGAAGCTTGGGCTAATGACACGGAGACGCGTCTGACCGATTACCCCTACCTTGAATCCAAGCAGCAGTACCAGATCGAGAAAGCATTTGAGAATGATCTCGTGTATATTATCGCTGATTTTTTGAAAAATGCGCCGCGCAACTGGATTACTCACCGCTTCAAGGACTTGATTGATAACCCGATATTTGCCGACGGGAAAGCGAAATTAAAAGGAAATGTGCTGTTCGACTCCGAACAAAAGGCAACCATCATTTATGATGATTATAAAATGAGCGACAACCGCGTGCTCCGCTCATTTATATCTATCGAGGAGAATGAAGAAGTACAACTGGATAAAATGTTTTTGCTGGACGAGACGGATTCGGAGATTTTAGAGCATATCATCGAGCACCGATCGGAGCGGTTTTACACGGACAAAACCATTGCGTTTGATATTCGTCCGCTGTTGACCCGAATTTATGGCAATACAAGCCAAAAAGCCTACGATCTCATCACGAAACGATTGCAAAAAATAGGCCGATTCAGCTTGGAAGGTAGAACAACAGGACCAAATAAAGAGACGAAAACGACGTTCTTATATAATTTATTCGAATATGTCATCGTCTCGAAGGAAGATGCAACGGGCCGCCGATATGCCGAGATTAAATTCTCCGACACGCTTCATCAGCAATTTATTACGAAGCAAACGGTACAAATCTACAGTCACTTTATACATCGTCTAGAGAACCGTCTGTCTAAAATATTGATCTATGCCTTTCAAAAAGAGCGCCTGGACGCTTACTTGCAAGGCCGTAAGATGAAGCAGCATTTCGAATACAGCTTCTTCTCAGACCGTATCCGGTTTCGTTCCAAACGGATTGACAGCAATCTGAAGCAAATCGATGCTTCTCTTCAGGAGTTTAAAGAAGCCAATATACTCATTAATGATTACAAAAGGGTAGGGAACGGGTTTGAAATTATTTTGACACCGGTCACGGAATCGGAAAAAGCCGACTTTTTTACAGCCGGATCTACTCCGTTTCTCATCCAGTAGATTTTACTTTTTACGAAATTGACGTACTTTATTAATGTAAAAAGTGAGGGTGTGCTTTCATGCACGCTCTCTTTTTTTATGTTTTTACGGTTTTTAACCACAGTTTTTAACAAAATAGCGTACCTAGAATTCGCTTTTTACAAATATCACGTACCGAAAATAGGCTTTTTACAAGATTAGCGTACCGTAGAAAGAGCTTTTTACAATCTTAACGTACTCTTTGAAAGGCTTTTCTTTGTTAATTATTAACAATTTAGGTGTAAAACGTGCTTATCAAAATCATTTTTTTACAAAAATCGCGTACTTCTATTTCAGTTTTACAAAATACACGTACTTTAATCATGGTTTTTACTATAATCACGTACCATACTTCCTCATTTTTTTTCGATAAACCCCTGTGGGTTGAGAATCCGCGGTGTATAAGGGGTGATTTGGTTTTTACTAAAAACGCGTACTCCACTTTCGCCTAGAAATGATACGACTTTTACAAAATACACGTACTCTATGAACTCTTACATGATATTACCAAGGTTGCTATAATGGATGATGTTGAACTATAACTTATCCACATGTGGATAAAAAACCTACATATTCTATGCACTTGAACAGAAAAAAAGCCTCCATATAGAATGGAAGCTTTACAAAATGGAATGCTACCAACATCCCATTTTTACCGAGCACTACCAATGCTCAGTTTCAAAGGAAAGACATTCGGAATCGATCCCTGCCGCTACCAACGATAACGATCGAATCCTCACGTGACTAGCTTCTTCAACTTCTGAAAAAAATCAGAAGGCTAAGAGGCCTATTTAGCTATTGCCTTTCTCCTATTCTACCAAATCTCAGGATAAAAATCTATGAGGCAGGCAAACAAACTGTGAATTACTGACAAAGGAGGTGACCCTGCTTGAAGAAACTCGTATTTTTAAATAATCCTAAAGGTAGGGTCCACCTCCAGCCAACAAATCCTGTTGTGGTCAGTTATCGTTTTTTTCATGCCTTTAAAAAGATCGAGGAGCAGTATGAGTACAATCGGGATCAATTTCAAATCCGGAATGACGGTCGAGGAAGACTGATTCACCATATGACGAAATCCGATATCCAACTCTTTATAACCGTACAGACTGTTTTCAATACAAAAGGTAGATTAGAGTTTTGTAACCGGAATCGAATCTATCAAAAGCAGGTAGAATTGTTTGAAGAGCCTGTTACGAATGATCAGTTCTATGTCTCCTTTCAAAAATTCGTCGACCTTGGATTAATTCAACTTGTAAAAGAAGAGATCACAGGAGCGTACCATTACACTTTAAATGATTATCTTCAAGACGACACCGGCACCATCGGTTATTATTTCTTATTGCCTCCTGCGGTGTATACCCAGGCTTTTTACAAGCTTCCTTTAGCTGCACAAAAGTGGTATTTAGAAGGCGCTGCGCAGCAAAATGATAGCCCCCACAAAGTACTGGAAAAGAATTTGCGCTCCGATGGTAAAGACGGTGGACTGTATAGCTATCTACATAAAACAAATCTCAATCAGATCAAACAATTGATCGAAGTTCTAACCGATACACCGGTTTTGGACGGGCAACCTTTGTTTGCACCTAATGCCTTAATCAAACCCAATTCAACCGGTTACTATAAAGCCTCTTATGCGATTAACCCCTACTACATCATACCGAAAGAAAAGGGCACTTATTATCATGAAGTTATCAAGCCGAAGAAGACTTATCATCGGATGACCTCATATATTAAGTCGCAATTATTCACGATGGGGATAGGCGATCTGGAAGAACACAATGATGGCCAAACCCTAATCCAACTCGTCAATTTAATGAAGAAAAAAAGCTATTCCTTCATTCGCTATGTATTGTTAAAAATAAAAGATCTGCATAGTAAGCACCTCGTGTTTCCTTCGGATATTATCCGGTTCATTAGGGAAGAGGTCAAAAATAAAGGAATGGCTGTGTACTTGGATATAGCCAAAAAAACGGGTGTCTATTCCTTTATTGCACCTAAAAGTACAGATGAATTAGGTCATCGTTTATCCGAATTCACAGCGGCGATGAGTCGATTTGATTTGAATACATTCCGTAACCTTTGCAAGTCGGCGTTACCTATCCTGAACAGGCAATACACCCGTATGCCTGTACTTAGTCCAGTTGTTTATAAACGTGCGAATGAGCAGTTGGAACGCTTGATGGGAAGGTCGTCGGCTGAAGAAATTCATTCGTATGCCTATAAAATGCAAGTAGATCTTCATGAGTATCGAATGTTTGAAGATATTGCTCTGCAGAAATTACACCGTGAAGCTCCTAATGAAGTAAAACAATGGATGTTAAGCGAAATCCGAAAATTACCTAAATGGGAGCCGGTCCCCGATGTTCCTTTCAACTTTAACGTTGAGGATCTCCTTTTAAATCTACATAGCCCTTGTCACTAGCTCTCTTTTTTTAAAAGACAATAAAAGAGGGCTGTTCGTATTGCTGTTTATGTCCGGAAATCAAATTCCCTCTAGCCTTCTATCATTTAAGAACATCTAATATTTATTCACTCATCCCATTTCTTCTTATTCAAACGTATAGGAATGCAAGGGCAGCCTCTCTATATAAGATAAAAACAGATTTTAATATGTTGATTCATTGCATAGTGTGGGTAGTTGAGAAAGCTTAGGTAATTATTGCTTCAGTGATACTATATAAAAACAGAATAATGAACAGGGCAATAATAGGAACAATGGGGATAACGAATAAAATAATAGGAAGAAAGCAATCTATCTGTGGATATGTAAAATATTCATTTTTATTTATAAATATTCATCTGTTTTATTCTTTCTTTTAAAAATAAGTTCTGTTTTCATATAGATTTAAGATAATCCATCTGTATTTAAATAAAAAAGTCGCTCGAATCGCTTGTCACACGGGTGCTGCTACATTCTATAAGAGATTTATTATTTAAGAGATTTTTATTTAAAAGAGAATAGTATTAAGGGGGATTCAAAATTCCCCATTCCTCCAAATTTCAGTTGTTTAGTAATTTTAGTTTATTATGATACAGATGTTTAGGCAATAAAAAGAACGATTTTAAACTTAAATTTTTAGTTTAATTAACTAAAACTAAACTAAACAAATCGTTGACGACGAAAAAAAGCCGTGATAACATGAATTTAACTTAATATTTACAGTAATATTTTAGTTATTATTTAGTTTATTTTAGTTAATTGGAGGTGTAACTGTTGAAAAAATTAAAGCTAGGCTACGCACCTACGCGCAGATTCGTGTTCAGCGCAGAGGATGCATTTAAGTACAAAGTAATGATTAAAGAAAAGATTGAAAGCTTCGGACTGGGCATCGATATTGTGGACTTGGAGGGCATCAACTCGGAAGGACTGCTGTATGATGACAACATTAATGCGGACCTTATCATCGACCGATTCAAGAAGGAGCAGGTAGACGCAGTATTCGTTCCGCATTGTAACTTTGGAACGGAAGATACGGTAGCACGGGTGGGTAAAGCATTAGGCAAGCCGGTGCTGCTGTGGGGGCCTAGAGATGAGGCGCCGCTAGAGGATGGCATGAGACTCAGGGATACACAATGCGGATTGTTCGCTACAGGTAAAGTCCTTCGCCGGTTTAACGTTCCCTTCACTTATGTTACGAACACCCGTGTAAATGATCCGGTCTTCGAGAGAGGATTCACCAATTTCATAGCAGCGGCGAATGTCGTTCGTCAATTCCGCGGGCTGCGTATTCTACAAATCGGACCGCGTCCTGCCTCCTTCTGGACGATGATCTGCAACGAGGGTGAGCTGCTTGAGCGTTTTGGTATTGAGATTCATCCGATTACGCTCGTGGACATACAACGTGCTTCTTCGAGAATTGAGAAAGGCAGCTCCTCCGAACTTGCTCAAGCGATAGATTATATCAAGGAGAAGCTGGATTGGTCAGAAGTGACGGAAGCAGACGTCAGACGGATCGCTTCGCTTAAGGTAGCAATGAACCAATACGCTCTGCAGACAGGCAGCTCGGCGATTGCCATCCAGTGCTGGTCTTCGCTTCAGGATGCGATGGGTATTATGCCCTGTCTTGCCAATGCAATATTGACCGATGAGCAAATTCCAGTTACCTGTGAAACAGATATTCACGGTGCGATTACTTCTGTTATGGTGCAGGCAGCTTCGATGAATCAGGCGCCGACATTCTTTGCAGACTTGACGGTACGTCATCCAGAGAATACGAACGGAGAGCTGTTGTTCCACTGTGGTAACTTCCCGGTATCCCTATCTGTCGAGAGCAAACCTAGGCTGCGGAAGCACTTCCTGTTCGATGACCACTCACCGGGGACCCATGAAGGAGAGATTAGGGGAGGCAGCATGACGTTAGCACGTTTTGACGGAGACCATGGGGACTACCAGCTGTTTCTGGGCCGTGCAAAGGGCATACCTGGTCCTTACACACGCGGATCTTACGTATGGGTGGAAGTAAACGATTGGCCGTTATGGGAAGAAAAGCTGGTGCAAGGGCCCTATGTTCATCACTCTGTAGGGATTCATGCGAATGTCATTCCTGCTTTATATGAAGCTTGTCGGTACATCCCAGGCTTGACACCGGATGCAGTGGATCCGACGGAGAGCGAAATTCAGGCTTGGCTGAGAGGGAAGGGACTATAATCCTAATCCTGAGGAGGAATGACTATGGAAGTTAGGGCGCTTCAAGTCAAAGCTACCGAAATTCGGATGGAGCTGCTGAAAATGATTCATAGGGCTAAAACCGGTCATACGGGAGGCTCGCTGAGCAATACGGATATTTTAACGGCTTTATATTATCGTATTATGACCATTGATCCCCTCCGTCCTAAGGCGGCTGAACGTGATCGGTTTGTGCTTAGTAAAGGACATTCGGTGGAGTCGCTGTGGGCGATTTTGGCTGATCGCGGCTTTTTTCCGAAGGAGGAGCTTACGACCTTCAGTCAGTTCGGCACGAAGCTGATAGGCCACCCTAATAATAAGGTTCCTGGAATTGAAATGAACACTGGTGCGCTTGGCCATGGACTGTCGGTAGCTGTTGGCATTGCACTGGCGGCCAAGCGGGATGGCAAGAGCTATCGCGCGTTCTGTCTCATGGGCGACGGGGAGCAGGCGGAAGGCTCCGTATGGGAAGCTGCCATGGCAGGGGCACATTATAAGCTCGATAACCTTGTAGGCATCATCGATCGGAACCGCTTGCAAATCAGCGGCACTAATGAAGAGGTGATGGGGCTTGATCCATTGGAGGACAAATGGGCTGCATTCGGTTGGAATGTCGTTTCAATTGATGGAAACGATATGAAAGCGCTTGTCGAGGCATTCGAAACGGGACCTGCTGCCAGTGGAAAGCCTACTCTTATTATGGCGAATACTGTGAAGGGCAAGGGTGTATCGTTTGCAGAAAACGCGCCCCATTGGCACCATCACGTTCCGAATGATGAAGAGCTGAAACAAGCGTTGGCGGAGCTAACAGCTAAGCTGGAGCTTTACAGCCAGGAAGGTCAGGTGAGCTAGCCATGAATACGATTCCTAATCGGCAGGTCATTTGTGAGACGCTGTTAGAGCTTGCGAAGGATGATCGAGATATTATGGTGCTTACGAGCGATTCTCGCGGATCCGCAGCGATGGCTCCATTCGCCAAGGCTTATCCTGAACAGTTCGTTGAGGTGGGCATCGCGGAGCAAAATATAGTCGGCATCTCGGCAGGCCTTGCCCATAGCGGAAAGAAGCCTTTCGTAACGTCTCCTGCGTGCTTCCTCAGTATGCGCAGCATTGAGCAGATCAAGGTCGATGTTGCTTATTCAGGTACGAATGTGAAGCTTGTCGGGATTAGCGGTGGTATAAGCTATGGGGCCCTGGGGATGTCGCATCATTCCGTACAGGATTTGGCGGTGGCACGTGCTATTCCTGGTCTGGCTGTGATGATGCCAGCCGATCGCCACGAAACGAAACGAATGACCGAAGCGCTGGTCATGCACGACGGTGGCGTTTATGTCCGCATTGGTCGCAATGCGGTTGAGGATGTGTACGAAACGGATGACTTTGAATTTGTCATCGGAAAGGCTGTGATGATGCGTGATGGATCAGATCTCACCATCATTGCAGCAGGAGAGACGGTTCGCATCGCTCTGGATGCCCACGAGGCGCTGAAGGAGGCGGGCGTATCGTGCCGGGTAATCAATATGCACACAATTAAACCGCTGGATGAAGAAGCGATTCTAAGTGCGGCAAGAGAAACGGGACATCTAATCACCGTAGAGGAACACAGCGTGCTCGGGGGCTTGGGAGCGGCGGTAGCTGAAGTAGTCGTGCAGAACAAGCCGGTACCGATGAGGATTCTTGGGATTCCTGACGAGCCTGCAATCGCCGGTAAGACAGCGGAAGTATTCCGCCATTACGGGCTTACGGCAGACCGCATCAAACAGATCGCGCTTGAGATGCTTGGCCGGCAGAAGAGGTAGCTATGGAGAAACGATATATCCTCGTGATCGATCAAAGCACCTCCGGTACGAAAGCGCTTATCGTGGGACGTACAGGAGAAATTGTCTCCCGAAGCTCTGCCGAACACAAACAGTATTATCCTCGTCCGGGCTGGGTTGAGCACGACCCGGTCGAAATATACGAACGGGTAAAACAAACGGCAGAGCAGGCACTGCAATTGGCCGGCATCGCACCCGGAGAGCTGGCGGCAATGACGTTGACAAATCAGCGTGAAACCGCTGTACTATGGGATCGTATTACGGGTCTTCCGGTGCATCCTGCCGTCGTATGGCAATGTCAACGCACTTCGGAGCAGTGTGCGCGATATAAATTATCGGGACTGGAAGCTAAGGTCCGCTCCAAAACCGGGTTAATGCTCGACCCCTATTTCTCCGCCACCAAATTTGCCTGGATGCTGGAGCATGCTGCTGAAGCAAAGGAGAAGCTGGCTGAAGGTCGCTTACTTGCCGGTACAATCGACAGCTGGCTGCTTTGGAAGCTGACCGGCGGGAACGTGCATGCGACCGACTATTCTAACGCCAGCCGTACATCCCTTTATAATATTCATACACTGAGCTGGGACGAGGAACTATGTGAGCTGTTCGGCGTTCCATCTGTATTGCTGCCTGAAGTGAAATTTTCGGATGATAGCTTCGGATACACCGCTGACCAGGATCTGTTTAATGGTATCCAGATTCCTATATCCGGTATTATTGGTGATTCGCAGGCGGCGCTGTTCGGCAATCAGTGCTTTCAACCCGGGATGGCAAAAGCTACTTATGGTACGGGAACCTCCGTCCTTATGAATATTGGTGAGAAGCCTCCTTCTTCGGAGCGGGGACTTGTTAACACAGTCGCATGGGGGGCCGGAGGCAAGGTAATCTACGCACTGGAGGCGATCATCCGCACCTCTGGAGATTGCATCAAGTGGGTGCGCGATAACTTGGGGCTGTTTCAAACTTTTGAGGAGATGGAACAGCTGCTTAGAGAGACGAAGGATAGTGAGGGGGTATACTTGGTGCCAGCCTTTGTCGGCCTTGGAGCACCGCACTGGGACCCTGATGCTAGAGCTTCTATCTCTGGGATAAACCGAGGGACCCATAAGTCGCACATTATCAGGGCGGCTCTCGAGAGCATTGCTTATCAAGTGTATGATGCCGTTCAATTGATTGAAGCCGAGTCCGGCGTTCCACTTCAAGAGCTGCGTGCCGATGGAGGAGCAACGGGAAATCAGTTGTTGATGCAGTTTCAGGCGGATCTTTTGTTGCGGCCCGTGGTCAAGTCCGAAGTGGCCGAGCTATCGGCCATGGGATCTGCGTATATGGGAGGACTGGGCGTTGGCTTCTGGAGCTCTTTGGAAGAGATCGTATCTAGTTTGTCCAAGCGGCAATCCTACGTTCGTTACAGCCCACAAATGGCGGTGAAAGATCGAGAAGCTTACTACCAGGGCTGGCAGCGTGCTGTGGCCTCCGTGCTCCAGCGGATTTAATTCATTATATGAACTGATTTAGAGTGGGAATCGGGCATTTAGATTCATGGAAGCGGAGGCAGGATAAATGAAAACGACATGGATGCCGTACGATGTGCCTAAGGGGAAGCAAATCCGAGTGATCATGAATACAGATGCGAACAACGAAGCGGATGATCAATTTGCCATTGTCCATGCGCTGTTGACCCCGCGATTTCAGATGAAGGGTATTATCGCAGCGCATTTTGGCACTAATCGGTCGAAAGAATCTATGCTGGAGAGCTTCAGGGAATGTGAATACATCTTGTCGCTTCTGGGTGAAGCAGGACGCGTGCCGTTATTGAAAGGAGCGACTGTGGCGCTGCGGGATGAGAAGACGCCTGTATTGTCTGAAGGGGCGCAGCTTATCATCGACGAGGCGCTGTCGGGAGACTCCGCTCCGCTCTATGTTGTTTTCTTGGGGCCGCTGACGGATTTGGCTAGCGCCTACTTGGCGGAGCCGTCCATCGCGGATAAGATGACGGCGTTGTGGATCGGTGGAGGGAAGTGGCCGGAAGGAGAAAGGGAATTTAATCTGCTGAACGATATTCATGCGGCCAATGTTGTGTTTGAATCGCCCATTCCGTTATGGCAGGTACCGCGTAACGTCTATGGCAAAATTCGGGTAAGCCTAGCGGAGCTGGCTCTCAAAGTAAAGCCATGTGGCGAGATCGGTGAGTATTTATTCACACAGCTGATCCAATTGAACGATAAGCTTGGCGATAGCGGAGGCAAATTTCCAAAGGGAGAAATGTGGGCTCTGGGCGATTCACCAGCGGTCAGCCTGCTTATTGATGAGCAACCATACGATTACGAGCTTAAGCCGGCGCCACGTATTACGTCTGATATGCACTATGTGCATTATCAGAAGGAGCGTGTCATTCGGGTATATCATGACGTGGACGCGCGTTTTACCCTTGAGGACATGTATGCCAAGCTTGCATTATTTGCTTCAGGGAAAGAGCAGTAGCCAGTGGGAAATAATTAGGGAATAAGCAAACATCCATGCAAATATCCATGGACCGGATCATAAACTGATTCGGTCATTTTCTTTTATTAAGGTAATGCAGGGGGCCAATGCAGATTTGAGGACATGATTGTTCTTGAAGAAAGGGCTCTTTGATCAAGTACAGGACAAGGCTTAGATAAATTCAGTATAAGAAACGGCTAAAATTAGATATGTACAAGGGGAAGCACGCCTCCTATAATTGATAATAATTATCAGTATCAGCTGAAGAGGATCTATTTACGGGGGGAAGCAAACAGATGAGAGCTATTAAAATGATATTGGTGCTATTCTTGGCGCTGGCAGTTTCGGCTTGCGGACAATCGAGTGCAACCGGAGGCGGAGAGAAAAGCAATGGCAGTTCGGCAGATGGCGGAAAGCCGACGCAAAGCACAGCAGCGAATACAGAGAAGACGATTAAGCACGCTATGGGTACCGCTACGTTGAAAAAGAAACCGGAACGCGTCGTTGTGTTGTTCAATGGCGCTGTAGATATTGTAATCGCACTGGGTGTGAAGCCTGTCGGGGCTGTTGAATCTTGGGATCAAAAGCCTTGGTACAACTATTTGCGCCCTCAGATGGAAGGTGTCAAGAACTTGGGTGATGAGCTTCAGCCGAATGTGGAAGCCATTATGGCTTTGAAGCCTGACTTGATCATCGGACAAAAAACACGCGATGAAAAGATTTATCCCCAACTGAATAGCATCGCCCCTACGATTATTATGGAGGAATTGTTTGATTGGAAAGAAAACATGAAGATCACTGCCGAAGCACTCTACAAAGAAGACGAAGCAGCGAAATTCTTCAGCGATTGGGATAAACGTGTAGCTGAATTCAAGCAAAAGGTTGGTAATAAGCTGGCGAATACAGAAGTATCGCTTATCCGCTTCGAGAAAGATGGCAGCGCACGGATCTATGTTACAGGTTTTGCAGGGACGATATTTAAAGAGCTTGGACTTAGTCGGCCAAAAGCTCAGCAGGTGGAAGGAAAGAACGTGGTCAACTTAACTTCGAAAGAACAGATGTCTCAGCTCGACGGAGACTTCATTTTCGACATCACACAGAGCACAAGCGATCCTAATCATGCGAAATCACAGAACGATTGGACATCTCATCCGCTATGGAAGGGCCTAAAAGGGGTCAAGAACGATAAATACTTCAAGGTTGACGTCGTGTCCTGGAATTTAAGCGGCGGTGCCTTGGCAGCAAAAGCATTGCTGGACGACTTGTACAAATACTTCGATATTAAATAGTTTAGAATGCCAAATGAATGAGCTGGGTGCTCATTCATTTGTGCATCACAGGGAGATTCTAGGATGACAGTAAGCAAACTTACAAATGGATGGAAGTGGAGCGGGTTGCTGATCGGCAGTATCGTCATGCTCTTGTGTGTAGTATCGAGCATCCTGTTCGGTGCTACGAACTACAGCTGGCATACGGCTTGGGAAGCAGCTTTTCATTACAATGAAGAAGTAACGGATCAAGTCATTATCCGTACAACCCGGATACCAAGGGCATTTATTGCAGCGTCGATTGGTGCGAGTCTTGCTATTGCCGGAGCGCTCATGCAGACCTTAACGCGCAATCCGCTTGCTGCACCTAGTGTGCTTGGTGTGAATGCCGGTGCCTCCTTTCTCGTCGTATTGGGGGCTGTCGTATTCTCGGTTTCATCCATGCAAGTGTTGATGGTATTAGCCTTTATAGGAGCGGCTGGAGCGGCAGTCATTGTATATGTACTGGGGTCGGTTGGTCGTGACGGATTGACTCCGCTAAAGATTGTTTTAGCCGGAGCGGCAATGACTGCCTTGTTTTCTTCCTTTACCCAAGGCATTCTCGTCTTGAATAAGCAAGGACTGAACACGGTGCTCTATTGGCTAACGGGTACCATAGCGGGACGATCACCCGATAATTTAATCGCAGTTCTTCCCTATATGGTCATTTGCTGGGTGGCGGCATGGGCCATCGCGAGGGATATGAATCTCCTGATGATGGGAGAGGATACGGCTAAAGGCTTGGGACAGAAGACGATCTGGATTAAAGTGACGGCTGGGACCATCATCGTTATATTGGCTGGAGGCTCTGTATCCGTAGCAGGCCCTATCGGCTTCATAGGAATTGTCATCCCGCATATATCGAGATTCTTTTCAGGTGTTGACCATCGTTGGGTTATACCCTACTGCGCAGTGCTAGGAGCGATTCTGCTTCTTGCAGCCGATTTAATAGCGCGCTTCATCATGATACCAGAAGAGATGCCTGTTGGCGTCATGACTGCGATTATTGGCGCCCCATTTTTCATGTACATTGCGCGAAAGGGGTTATCACGATCATGAAACAATATATCCCTTTTCGCTCAAAGCAAGGCAGTCTGTCCATTCTTATGCACAAGAAAACGTTGTGGGTCTCGCTAGGGCTTCTATTAACTTGTTTGCTTATTGTGATCCTTAGCACCGGGATGGGAGAACTGAATATTTCTCCGTGGAATGCCATCCTTGGTATTATCGGAGCTGGTTCTGACGATTATTCGATGGTCATACAGAAGCTGAGGCTTCCGCGAATTATTGTTGCCTTACTGGCAGGAGCATCGCTTGCTGCGTCAGGAGCAATGCTGCAGGGCATCGTCCGTAATCCGCTCGCTTCGCCGGATATTATGGGAGTGACGGGGGGAGCATCTGTTGCAGCTGTAGGTTTTCTTACTTATTTCGCTGGCAGCGTGAGCATTCGCTTTCTGCCATTTGCAGCCATACTGGGAGGCGCCGTCGTCTCCATAATATTGTACTTGCTAGCATGGAAACGCGGCATAACCCCGTTTCGACTTATTTTGGTCGGCGTCGGCATGTCTTCACTTATGTCAGCGGCGACCACGATGATGATTATGTTCAGCCCCAAAAACGATGCAGGCCAAGCGTATTTATGGCTAACTGGATCGGTGTATGCCACCAATTGGGAGAACGTCCTGACGATACTGCCTTGGACGATTATATTGCTTCCGCTTTCCTTCGTGCTCGCTCGCCATGTCAATATCGGACAGCTTGGGGATGACATTTCGGCCGGAGCAGGAAGTTCAGTCGAGCTGAATCGGCTCCTCCTTCTGCTCGTCAGTGTCGCACTCGCCGCCTCAGCCGTTGCTGTAGCTGGAGGCATCGGATTCGTTGGGCTCATTGCACCGCACATGGCGCGCAAGCTGGTCGGTTCCAGCTTTGAGAATGTGCTGCCTGTCTCCGCTTTGTTAGGCGGCGCTATCGTCATGTTGGCGGATCTTGTAGGGAGAACCTTCTTTCTCCCGCTGGACGTCCCTGTAGGTGTATTTACTTCCGCTGTAGGAGCGCCATTTTTTATCTATTTATTGTATGCAAGACGGAACTCAAGATAGGATGGGCAAGCAAGTCAATGTGCATAACTTTTAAAACATGAAATCGAGAACAGGGAGGCTGTACAAGTATGACAAGGACAGATACGAAGCAGGCAGGAAGTGTGGCGGAGCTGATTAAGCAGAGAAGAACCGTTAGATTATTCAAGAGTGATGCGGTTTCCGCTGAACTGTTGACGGAGCTGCTGAATGTGGCGGTATGGGCCCCGAACCATGGACACAGAGAGCCTTGGAGGTTCATCTTGTTTCAGGGAGAAGGGAGAGCCAAGCTTGCCCAGGCGATGGTTCAGACCTATTCGGCCGAAGATCGGGAGAAGCATGGAAACAAGAAAATGGAGTATTTCATGCAGGTCCCGGCGCATCTTGTTATTGTCATGCAAGAGGATCCTAGGCAAAAAGTATGGGATGAGGATTATGCGGCTGTCTGCAGCCTGATTCAGAACTTCCAGCTTGCAGCATGGGAGCAGGGACTTGGTGTCGTCTGGAAAACGAATAATTACGGTTACGATCCCAAATTTAGGAATGCTATCGGAATGCAGCCGGGTGAGAAAATTGTTGGTGTGCTGCACGTTGGCTATCCAGAAGTTATTCCACCTGCAAGGCCGCGCACTTCAGCCGAAGAGCGGTTGACTATTGTAGAACATACGTAAATTAAAAAATGCACTTGAATAACCCTTCCCAACAGCAGAAAAACCATCTATACTACAATAGGTGATAATGATTCTCAATGTTGTTGGAGAAGGTGAAGTGTGATGGTGCAGATGTCGAATTTACAATATCCCCTGATTTTCCTCTCCTCTATCCATAAACGACGGTACCGTAAGTACCATACCCTGCAATTTCCAAAGATTCCTTCTGATCTATTATGCGTTGTGACTGGTGGTAAGGGATTGGTGCGGATTCAAAATCAAATGATTCCCCTAGATCCTAATCAAATATTTTATTTGAAGCCTTCTACGGAGATTGAAGTCATGCTGGAGTCCGATTATGTGAACTATTATTTGCTGACACTGCGTCCTGTTACGGTAACTAGGAAGAAAGGCAAATGGTCATGCGATGTCTCGAAGGGCAATGAAGCCTTATTTCCTCTGGGGAAGTTGCCTTTTCAGCATATAAAAGTATGGCTTGAACGAGTAGAACGGCTGTATGCTGCAAGTAAGGGGAAGTCGTTGTCTACTTCTTTTGAAGTCCAGCCCCTTTTTCAAAGCTTCATCCAAGACCTGCTTCAGGAATTACCAGAGCAGAGAGGAGTAGAACCATCGAGCAATGGAATCGACGAGAGCATCGGGTATATGTACAAGCATTATTACGAGAAAATTAAGCTGGATACGTTAGCGGATATTGCCGGCTTAACCGAGACGTCCTATTCCAGAAGCTTCAAGAAGGCTAAGGGGATCACGCCGGTCCAATACTTGAATCAAATTCGGATTGAAAGCTCTAAGGAGTTTCTGAAGCAGGATTGCTCGATCCAGGAAGTTGCCGAATCTGTCGGGTTTGGGAATGAATTTTATTTTAGCCGTATATTCAAAAGAACCATCGGTCTATCCCCTACCATCTATATGAAACGCAAGCAACTGAGAGTGGGAGTAGCTTCCTGCTATAGATACCAGGAAAATCTCCGCACCTTGGGGACCGAAGCCTTGTATGAAATGAACGGATATACCATTGAACAACTAGATGCGGAAGAGTATCAAAGATTCGTTCAGGTTCAATTGGATGCTATGCGTGAAGCGCAGCCTGATATGATTTTGTCCGACTATCGGCACTTGCCTTTCTACGATCGTTTGAAGGACATTGCTCCGACCATTTGTTTCGACTTCACGATGGACTGGCGCCAAAATCATTGGAGAATTGCCGAGCTGGTAGGCCGGGAGAAAGAAGCACAGCATAACTTCGACCAGATGGAACTAAAGGTTAATTATGCTCGAGAAGTGCTATCTCAACTGATCGGAAATGAAACGCTATCCATCATGCGATTCTATTATGGCAAGTTCCGCGTTTACGGTATGACCGATCATCCCTTAAATCACTTGCTCTATAAGGAGCTTAGCCTGAAGCCCGGTAGCTGTGTACCGCAGCATGAACGGAGCAGGGAGTATGCGCTCGGAAATATGCCCCCCTTCGAAACGGACCATCTGCTGATCTATAAGCATCACATTCAGCCCGCAGATGAAGCAAATTTCAAAGTACTGCTCGCTAGCGAAGGGTGGAGCACGATGAAGGCAGTGCGTAAAGATCAGATTCGATTCACCCCGAATTGGATTGGCATGAGCTGGTCGCCTACTGGACAGAATCAGATTATCGACTATTTGCTGGCCGCTTATTCATAGGATTGAAATCTCATTAAGGTAGACCTCAATTTCACTCGAAAAGTGGAAATTGAGGTTTTTTTGTTAACCTAAACGGGCTGCACGTTCGGGCTCAATAAAGGAATGAATTGCTTGGCTGCCGGTGACAGGTGTTTATTGCGATGATGAACATAGCTGATTCCCCTAAGAAACTGAATTTCTTTGATAGGTATCTTAACGAGTAACCCGCTATTTATTTCCTGCTGAATAGCAAAGCTGGAAACGATGGATACACCCAGTTCATGAATAACCCCCTGCTTGATCCCTTCCAGATTGCTGATTTCCATATAGTTGGAGGGGGCAAATCCGTTCATTCGGAATTGTTCACTCAAATAACTGCGTGTAGCTGATTTCTCAGGCTTTAATATAAAGGTTTCGTTGAACAAATCGGCCAACGTACACTCCTCCTTTTGTGCCAGTGGGTGTGACGGATTCACGATAAGAACCAGTTCATCCTCATAAAAGGTCGTTCGCTGATAACTTGATTCATCCAGGATAACCCGATCCGATAAAATCAGGAACTCAACCTTGTTGGAGTCCAACATGTGAATCAAGTGATTGGATGACGTGATGTTCATATTGATTTTTATGTTTGGAAATTTCGTTGAGTATTCCCTTAATAATCGGGGGAGTAAGTAAACTCCAACAAAATTACTTGCACCGAAGGATAAAGTTCCGTAAGATAAATCCTCCAGCTGTCTGATATGGTCCTTGGCCGAGTGCAGCAGGTTAATAATTTGTTCCGCATAGGGTTTGAAATGCTCGCCTTGCTTCGTTAAGTAGAGCTTTTTTCCGATTCGATCAAAAAGGGGAACTCCCAATTCTTCCTCAATGCTTTGGATTTGCATGCTTACAGAGGGTTGAGAGCAATAGAGCTGTTCTGCTGCTTCGGTAAAATTAAGGCATTCTGAAAGAGTAATAAAGGTCTGCAATTTATTAACGTTCAACTTTTGTCACACCCTTTTTTAATGATTTTACTATAAGGAAATGTTATGGTTATTCAAAAATAATCAAATTGTATAATAACAATACGGCAAATATAATGAAATTGCAATGAAATTGAAAGCGATAACATGACGAACAATGAGGAGAATGATCGAATGGCAAATGACTTGGCATCATTAGAGAGGAATGGCAAAGAGCCGCCTCTTGAAAAGAAAAGCAGGCTGGAAGAGGGGATGAAAAGGTGGGGAGTTCCCCTTGCGGTTATTGTTGCACTAGTATTATTCTTCATGCCTACCCCGGCAGGATTGAGCGCAGAAGCACAAAAATCGATTGCTATTTTTACAGGGTCCCTCATTCTCTGGATTACCACACCTATACCTATTTATTTAACATCGATGATTGCCATTCTGCTGCTTCCTTTAGTTGGAGCGGTTAAAGATCAGGATGTGGCATTCGGTACTTTAGGCTTCGACGTGATTTGGTTAATGGTTGCAGCATTTATTCTTACTTCGGCTATGATGAAGTCTAATTTGGGAAGAAGATTCGCCTTGTGGATGGTCACATCCTTTGGAAAAACACCGAAAAAGACGCTGCTTGTGCTTATCATTATTAATTTTGTCCTTGCCTTTTTCGTACCTTCGACAACTGCCAGAGCTACATTGATGGTACCTATATGCTTGATTTTGCTGGAAGTGTATAAAGCCGTACCGGGTAAAAGCAACCTTGGGAAAGTGATGATGCTGCAAGGCGTTCAAGCCGATGCGGTTGCTACTTCAGGCATAATGACTGCTACCTCGGGAAATATCATTGCCGTTGGATTTATCAATGAACAAGCGGGAGGCAGCATCGGTTATATCGATTGGCTGCTGGCATCTATGCCTACGGCAATCATCACGATGCTTCTGACATTTTTTATAGGTCTTAAGCTTTTTTCTATAAAGGGTGAGTCCAACTTTCAGAATGCGATGGATACGCTGAAGGATGAACTGAAGAAGCTAGGCTCGTTCTCTTTAAATGAGAAGAAAGCTTTAATCATCTTTGTTAGTACCGTTATCCTGTGGGCCACTGGAGATTATCAGAAGGGCTGGTTCGGTTTTGCCATCAGTACTGAACAGACAGCGGTTCTTGCAGCACTCTTCTGTTTGCTCCCGAGGATAGGAGTGCTGACCTGGAAGGAAGCAAACATCAAGTGGGAACTCATGATATTCGCTGCTGGTGCGTACGCCGTTGGCAATGCATTGGATAAGTCGAAGGGTGCAGAATGGATTATTAAAAATGTCGTGAGCTTCCTCGGACTGGAGCATATGAATCATGCCTTGGTTTATGTGGTAGTAGTGTTCCTGAGTATGTACAGCCATCTCATTTTCACGAGTAAAACCGTGCGTGTCACGATTTTAATTCCGGCGTTCATTGCATTGGCCAAGTCATTAGGCATGGACCCAGTTCCTCTGGCATTAGCTGCTGCTATGACGATGACTTACACTATAACGCTTCCGCCACATTCGAAGGTCAATACGATTTATTTTGGAACCGGATATTTTTCCGTGTTGGATCAAGTGAAGTATGCCATAGTGACTTGTTTTATTGGGGCAAGCGTAATTAGTTTATCGATTTTTACCTGGTTTAAGCTGCTGGGATTATAAATATATTCGGAGGAAACCATGCTGAAAAGAAAAGTACTATTGGCCATTGCAGATGGATTAGGGGATCGTCCACATCCTTTATTAGATCATAAAACACCTTTGGAATATGCCCAAACACCTCATTTGGATTGGCTGGCAGCAAGAGGAACTACGGGAATGATGGATTTAATAGCCCCAGGAATTCCAGTAGGCACCGATATGGGCCATCTCATTTTATTTGGATATCAGCCGGAACATTATCCGGGACGCGGACCGGTTGAAGCATTAGGAATTGGTATGAGCATTCAGCCGGGTGATGTTGTGTTTCGGTGTAATTGGGCCACGGTGGATGAGAATAGAATCGTCATTGACCGCAGGGCTGGTCGGATACGAGAAGGAACAGATCCAATAGCTGCTGCTGTTAGCGGCATAGAAATCGATGGGGTTGTCTTTGATGTAAAAGCGGCTACAGAACATCGGGCTGTACTAATTATGCGCGGAGAAGGACTAAGTGATAAGATCAGCGATTCAGACCCCAAGGCTCCTAATGATGGAGTGCCATATCATGAGGTACAACCGTTGGACCAATCGGAAGAGGCACATAGAACGGCGGTTGTTTTAAATAGCTTCCTGAAGAAGGCGCATGATATTTTATCGGTTCATCCGGTGAATGCAGAGCGCATGGAACAAGGGAAAAGGCCTGCGAACTTTCTGTTGACCCGTGGAGCCGGACAAATGACGGAGCTAGAGCCTATCACCGATAAGCTTAAAATAAAGGGGAGCTGTATTGCCGGGGAAAGCACCGTTCTAGGAGTTGCCCAACTAGCAGGCTTCCGTACGATTACGGATTGCAGTATGACTGGGAATATAGATACGAATATACAATTAAAAGCTAAATGGGCAATCGAGGAAATAGCTAACCAAGATATGGTCTATGTGCATATGAAAGCGCCTGACGTGAAGGGGCATGACAACTTGCCATTTGAGAAAGCAAGAGCTATCGAGCTGTTTGATCAGATGGTTGGGGCTATTCTGCAAATGCTGCCCGATGACACTTACCTTGCATTAGCTGCCGATCATTCCACCCCTTGCGAAATAGGAGAACACACGGGCGACCCGGTTCCCATTCTTATTTATGGGCCTAGTATCCGTAGAGATCGGGTTATGGAATACAATGAAATGGAATGTGCTTATGGGGGATTGGGACGCCTGTCCGGAGCCGATTTTGTCAGAACGCTGCACGGTCTTATGGGAGTTGTGAAGAAGCAGGGAAACTGAAATATAGGCTCTAATGACTATCCGTACTATCAAAAAGAATCAAGACTTCAGCGTGAATGAAGAGCTTGGTTCTTTTTTTATTGTAATATAAGTGAGCTGGTTCCAAAATCGTTAGGTGGCGACACAAGCCCGATAGCGTCCGCCTTTGAAACTCGTGAAATACCGCAAAAGAGCTGCTGCTGGACGTAGGCTATCGGGTACGCTACTGCCAAGGATTTGCTAACATGAGGATCTTCGGTAATCGGATAGGAACAAGCCTGCCCTATGGCGGGCTTCAGTGCTTTTAAAGGAAGAACGGGTATAAGTGGAATGTAACATTTTTGTAAAGTTATTGCATTCTTTTCCAATCCCATGTAGTATTAGGTTAAGCGCTTACGCATTACTTTCGGTACATATTAAACCGGTTTAATTCTAAGCACATAATATAAGCAGCAGCACTCAACATCTAATGATCAACTACATAAAAATGTTTCATCGGTCTCATACTTTATCGTATCATTAAACCGGTTTAATTTGTATATCCATTATATAAAAGCGTTTACATTTAAATCGTATAGGAGATTAAACCGGTTTAAGGAATTAGGGAGGTGAAGAGCACAGGGGAACAACGTAACGTGATGAACGTTTTGCTTGGTAGGATGAAATGCTAGTTATGATCATGGAGGGGATTATCTTGAAACGTAGTTGGTCTCTACTTTGTTTGATTTTGATTCTGGCAGTCAGTTTAACAGCCTGCGAAAGTGATCCAAGCGCTAAGACCACCCTAGAGGTAACTCCAACAACAGCCCCTGTTGCTCCCGACAAGATAGAAGCATTTAAAGAAGCCCCTATGTTAAATAAACTTGTAGGTTCTGGTACTTTGAAGCCAGTTGCAGAACGGATGCCAGCCAAGGAAGAAATTATGGTGGAGAAAGTGTTAGAAGAAACCGGAGTATACGGAGGCGACTGGAAGCTGCCATGGACCGGACCCAATGATCGTTGGACTGTTGGTCAGCCTACGGAAGAACCGCTTTTCCGCTTTAGTAAGGATGGCAGCACGGTAGAGCCCAACGTAGCAAAGGGCTATGACGTGAATAAAGACTCGACCGAATTTACGATCTATTTAAGAAAAGGTATGAAATGGTCCGACGGCATGCCATTCACTGCAGACGATGTTCTCTTCTATTGGGAGCACATGCTCACGAAAGAGACATTCGGTAAAAAAATCTATGATGCGTATTACTCCGTTGATCCGGTAACGGGAGATAAAGCTTTGGCAACCGTAACCAAGGTAGATGATTACACGTTCAAGGTGAAGCATAAGTATCCGAGCGTACAGTTTCTAGAGCGCGTCGCTATTGACAACAAATGGTTCTTTGCACCAGCCCATTTCCAAAAAACGATACTGCCTGAATTTATAGGCAACGACAAAGCGCTTGAGGTCGCTAAGAAATGGGGCTTTGAAGATACCAAATCGTTCCTAGTAGCAACCGGTTATTATTATTGGATTTACCCACAAATTCCGACCTTAAGAGCTTGGGTAGCGAAGAATGATCCGAACAGCGATCAATTTATTATGGAGCGTAATCCGTACTATTGGAAAGTGGACGCGGCTGGTAATCAGCTTCCTTATATGGACCGCATCGTAGCATCCAAGGTTCAGGACCCAGCCCAGCGCATACTTGGCTCTTTGGCGGGTGATTTCAACCTTCTGGATTTTGATTTTAAAGACTTTACCGTTTTGAAGGAGAATGAGAAGAAGGCTAACTTCCGGGTTATCCCATGGAACACTCCGTCATGGTCCAGTGCAGGCATTGAGTTGAACCAGACGATAGATGACCCTAATCTGCGCAAGCTGTTCCAGGACATTAAGTTCAGAGAAGCGCTGTCTATTGCCGTAGATCGCAAAGAGGTATCGGAGATTGTAACGAACGGACTTGGTGCACCACAACAAGCTTCGGTTCCAGAAGGACTGGTTGGCTACCAAAAGGGTTGGGCTGAGCAGTGGAGCGAATTCAATCCCAAAAAAGCGAATCAAATACTCGATGATTTAGGCTTAACGAAACGTGATAAAAATAATTTCCGATTGAATGCGGATGGCTCGGATCTGACGATTACGATTATTGAACCGAATACGAGTACGGCATCGTTCCTTGAGTTAGTCAAGAAATACTACGAGGCCATCGGAATTAAAGTAGATACCAAGGTCGTGGATCAAGGAACACATCAAGAAATGAAATACTCCAATAAAATTCCAGCTACCACTGAAAATATTTCGGTAGTTAACGTTTCCTTCCGGCCGGATACGCTGGTGCCTCTTCGAGTGTTGACTCCGTGGTACGGACATTATGGACTCTACACACAGTCCAATGGAAAAGAGGGAGTTAAACCCGAAGGGGATGTAGCTTTAATTCTCGATTATTGGAATAAAGTTAAAGCCTCCGCAACGAAGGATGAGATCAATAAGTGGAGCAATGAGATCGTGAAACTTCATCAGAAGAATCAATGGGTTATCGGTTACGCAGGACCGACGCCTAAGCTGATTGTAGCATCGAATAAAATGCATAACGTACCGAAGGATCTGATTTATTGTGATGAGTTCCGCAGCATAGGACATGGGCATCCTTCGCAATTTTTTATTAAATAGTTAATGTAATCCTTATGATAACAGCGGGGAATTCCCCCAGTTTGTTGAGAAACCTTGTTTTTCGAGGACAATTGCTATATAGGGAGGGGTAGGGTATTCCTCGGAAGAGCGATAGCGTTCGCCTTTCTTATCAGGAAATTACCACTGCACAGCGGATTAATTATAAATTTCCTGATAACAACAGCGGCTGGAGGGGCATATCCTACCGGAGTATAGTGGCAATGTTTCTAGTTTCTTAGGTTTCTCAAAAGACTCGGGATCCATATTCCCCATTGTTACCTTAAACCGGAAGCAGTGAATAAAGCGGAGAGGATAGGATATAAGATGCTCCCTTATATATTAAGAAGGATTGTATTAGTCATCCCGGTCGTTATCTTTATTTCTATTATTGTATTCTACATTATTCAGCTTCCGCCCGGTGATTATGTCTCGAATTACGCATCGAAGATGTCTCTCGCAGGTGATGTTATGTCACAGCAGGATATGGATGAGATGAGGGCCAATTTGAAGCTGGATCAGCCATGGTTCGTGCAGTATTTATTATGGATGAAGAACATCATTTTACATTTTGACTTCGGCTATTCCTTTAATTATAACAAGCCAGTAATGGCCGTTATTGAGCAATATATGGCATTGACGTTAATCGTTTCTCTGTTAACGATGGCTTTTACGTATTTAGTTGCTATTCCTATCGGAATTTACTGTGCGGTCAAGCAATACTCTGCTGGAGATTACATATTCTCTGCCCTGGGCTTTCTCGGCATGGCGACTCCCCATTTCTTATTGGCCATTATCTTAATGTATTTATCCTATGAATATTTCGGTGATCCGCTGCTGGGTTTATTTTCAAGTGAATATGTTAATGCCGGATGGTCCCTGGGCAAGGTGCTCGACCTGTTGAAGCATATGATTATTCCCGTTCTCGTTATTGGCCTGGCTAACACGGCGGAGCTGATTCGTGTCATGAGAAGCCAAATGCTGGATGAGTTGAACAAACCGAATGTAATTACTGCCCGTTCCAAAGGGTTGTCGGAAACTCGAATATTGCTTAAATATCCGACGCGTGCAGCAATGAATCCTATCATCAGTACAATCGGCTGGTCATTAACCTCTATTTTTACCGGATCGACGGTGACTGCAATCGTTCTGAACTTACCGATTCAGGGACCCGTTATGTATAACGCTTTACTGGCTCAGGATATGTATCTTGCAGGTACATGGTTGTTGTTCATGGCTGTACTAACGGTTATAGGAACCTTGATTTCAGATATTTTGCTAGCTTGGCTTGACCCCAAAATTCGTACCGAGTTCAGGGGGATGTGATTTATGAAAACGATAACTATATTCAGAAAGCCAGGGATCACGAGCAGAAAGTCCGCCAAGAACGACGATGTTTACTATAGCTCCCAATGGCGGCTTATGTACCAAAGGCTGAAGAAGCATAAGCTGGCTCGCGTCAGTCTAATTGTATTATCGCTATTATACCTGGCTGCCATTTTCGCGCAGTTTATAGCCCCTTATAGCTTGCAAAGCTATGACAGTAAATATGTGAATGCTCCTCCGATGAAAATCAAATTTATCGATGCAGACGGCAAATTTCACTTCAGGCCCTTTGTTCATGAATTAAAATCAGGAAGAGATCCGGTCACATTCCGCAAAACGTTCGTGCAGGACGACAAGATCCAATATTCGGTCCGGTTTCTGGTTGAGGGTGAGAGCTATTCATTTCTCGGATTCATTCCGACTAAGACGCATTTGTTCGGAGTGGATCAACCCGGTCGATTGTTTATTTTCGGCACGGACGGGATGGGGAGAGATTTATTCTCGCGGATTTTGTTAGGGAGTCAGATTTCCCTTAGCATCCCTCTGATCGGTGTCGCAATAAGCTTCGTTTTAGGAATCATCATCGGCGGGATCTCAGGATATTTTGGCGGCTTAATTGATTCCGTTATCCAGAGATTGATTGAAATTATTCGTTCGTTTCCGACGCTTCCGCTGTGGATGGCTCTTTCGGCTGCCATTCCGCCACGAATACCGGTTGTCACGATGTATATCTATATCGTCATCATTTTTGCTTTTATCGGGTGGACGGATTTGGCTCGGGTGGCGCGCGGAAAATTCATTTCGCTAAAAAATGAAGAGTACGTACTAGCTGCCAAAATAGCAGGAGTCAGCGATACAAAAATTATTGTTAAGCATCTTCTGCCTGGCTTCATCAGCTACCTGGTTGTTGCAACGACTTTGGCCATCCCGGGGATGATTCTTGGCGAGACCGCGATGAGCTTCCTTGGTCTTGGTATTCGTTCGCCTGCTACAAGCTGGGGAGTGCTGCTGCAAGAAGCCCAACAGATTGACAACGTTGCATTATACCCGTGGAAGCTGATTCCTTTAGGTTTTGTTATTATCACGGTTTTGACGTTTAACTTTTTGGGTGACGGCTTGCGCGATGCGGCGGACCCGTATAAAAGATAATAGCTTTCACATATTCATATAAAGCGAGGGGATAGGATGACATCTCAAGCTTCCCGCATGGAAGAACCGCTTCTTACGGTTCAGGATCTGAAAATTCGCATTCAAATGGATAATGGAGAAATGAAAGCGGTAGACGGAGTTGATTTTGAAATTAAGAAAGGGAAAACCTTAGGGCTTGTTGGTGAATCCGGATGTGGTAAAAGCTTGACCAGCCGGGCGATCATCAGCATTAATCCCAAAGAATGCGAAACATCCGGTCAAATTGTGTATCATTCGGTCTCGGAAAAGGCTTCCCAATCAGTCAATTTATTATCTTTAAACCCGCGTAGCAAGCAAATCCGTTCTATCAGGGGCCGGAAAATCGCTATGATCTTCCAGGAGCCTATGACTGCTTTTTCGCCCATGTATACGATCGGCAATCAGATTATGGAAGCTATCTTAATCCACCGCACGAAGGATAAGAAAGAAGCGAAGCAAATAGCGCTCGAAATGCTCAGTAAGGTAGGGATTTCCGATCAGGAGAAACGGTTCGATCAATATCCGCATGAATTTTCCGGAGGCATGCGTCAGAGGGCGATGATCTCTATGGCCTTATCCTGTAACCCGGAGCTGTTAATTGCTGACGAGCCGACTACTGCGCTGGATGTTACGATTCAAGCCCAAGTGCTGGAATTGATGAAGAGCTTGCAAAAGGAATTCGGCATGGCCATTCTGCTCGTAACGCATGATCTCGGCATTATCGCAGAAATGTGCGACGAAGTGGCAGTCATGTATTTAGGAAAAATTGTAGAGCAATCGACGGTCGATGAAATTTTCTATAATCCAAAGCATCCATATACGAAAGGTCTGCTTAATTCGATGCCCAAATTAGGCGGGAATAAGCATAAGCGGCTGGAATCCATTGAAGGCACCGTTCCTATTGCAATCAATATGCCTCCGATGTGCGGTTTTTATGACCGCTGCAAAGATCGGATTGATGGAGTGTGCAACACGCAAGCCGTACCGAAAACCTATGTGGCCGACAATCATATGGTGAGATGCTTTCTGCATCAGGAAGAGGGAGGAGGAGCATAAGCGCATGTCCAAACTTTTGTTGGATGTAGTTAATTTGAATAAAGATTATCAAGTGAAATCCGAAAAAACATTTTTTCGCAAGCCTACCTCTGTCCGCGTATTAAGTAACGTATCTTTTAAGTTATATGAGGGTGAAACGCTAAGTATTGTTGGAGAGTCAGGCTGCGGTAAGACGACATTAGGCCGTTGTATTGTAAGAGGAGTGAGTGCCAGCTCAGGGCAAGTGCTCTATAACACGGAACGTGGAGAGCAGGTCGACTTCTTAACCTTGAAGGGCAAAGAGTTCAAGAATTTAAGAAAAGATATCCAAATGATTTTTCAGGACCCGTATTCTTCCTTAAGCCCGCGGATGAGCGTGTATGACATTATATCCGAGCCACTATTAGCTAACTTTAAGATGCCTAAGTTCGAGGTGGATGAGAAGGTAACGGAAATTGCTCACAAGACCGGCTTGAATGTCAGTTATCTTAAAAGGTATCCACATGCTTTCTCCGGTGGACAAAGACAGCGTATTGCTATTGCGCGTTCCTTAATTTCCCGGCCTCGGCTTATCGTATGCGATGAAGCAGTGTCAGCCCTGGATGTATCGATTAAAGCTCAAATTATCAACCTACTGAAGGACCTTCAGAAGCAATTACAAATTACTTATATTTTTATTTCCCATGACTTGTCTATTGTTCAAAATATATCGGACCGAGTAGCGGTCATGCATTTGGGTAAAATTGTGGAGCTGGCGACGGTGGAGTCTTTGTTTGAGCATCCAAAGCACCCTTATACGGAAGCGCTGCTGTCCGCAGTGCCTGAGCCTGATCCTCATCTGAAGAAAGACCGAATTATATTAGAAGGGGAAGTTCCGAACCCTGCGAATCCACCAAGCGGATGCCACTTTCATCCTAGATGCGCTTATAAAACAGATAAATGTATTCATCTGGAGCCTGAGCTGCAGCAGCTGACTGAGGACCATTTTGTAGCCTGCCATTATGCTAATGAATTGAAATTGAGGGGTGTATCCAATGAATTCTAGCCAAGAGAATGCCATGGAACCGAAAAAACTAATTATTTTTCTGGATTGCGGTGATACGATTATTGATGAAGGGACTGAAATTCGCGATGAGCATGATATCGTGATTCAGGCCGATATTATTCCAGGTGCGGACATCATGGTGAAGACTCTTGCAGAGAGGGGCTATACACTAGCCATTGTCGCGGACGGCTATGCTCAATCGTTCAAAAATATTTTGACGCAAAACGGTCTGTACGATTATTTCACCACGATGGTCTACTCAGAAACGGTGAAAGCATTCAAGCCAAGCCCACGAATGTTCAAGGCGGCAATTGGGGCTTTAGACTTGACCGAGCAGGATTGCTCCCGGATCATTATGGTAGGCAACAATTTGAGCAGGGATGTCAAGGGGGCTAATCAAATGGGGATCACGAGTGTCTTCCTAAGCTGGACTCCCCGATACCCTAAGCAGCATGCCGACGATAGCGAGAAACCCGATTACATCATTAATGAACCGACAGAATTAATTGAATTAGCGGAAAAGCTGAATCAGCAGCTAGCATAACGAATCACCGAGAGGATGTAAGGGTTCAAATGGCAAAAATCGACGATGTTGCAAGACTGGCAAAAGTTTCAAAGGGTACCGTATCTAATGTATTTAGCCAAAAAAGACGTACAAGTAAAGAAGTGACGGAAAGAGTGCTTAGTGTTTCAAGACAGCTCAATTATGTGCCGAATCATATTGCACGAAGCTTGGTTACGAAGAAAACAATGGCTATCGGGTTGACGATCCCTCATGGCAACTTTTTCTTCAGCGCTTTTCATAATCAGTTTATTAATGGTGTGATTCTGGAAGCGTCCTATTACGGTTATCGGGTTTTACTGGATATGATTCCTGCCCATAAGGTGAAGACGCCGTTCCTGTCCAGTTACCCGATTGATGGAGCGGTAGTCATGAGCCCAACTACGGAAGATGAGCGTATTAATCTGATGCATATGGAGAACATTCCGTTCGTTACCGTGGGCAGAGTTATGAATTCTAATATCGAGAATGCTCCTAGCGTAGATAATGACAACCAAGCTATTATTTACAATATATGTAAATATTTAATTGATAAAGGGCATCGAAACATTATGTTTCTCAATGCCAATGAGCTGATGACGGTAGCCATTGTTAGGAATGAGGGTTTTATCCGAGCACTGAAGGAACATCAAATTCAAGTGGAGGATCATATGATTCACCACAAGCCGGCCATCCTTTCGACGGATTATATGGATTATGGGTATGAAGAGACGGTTCGAACACTGGGTATGCTCGACAAAAAGGTAACCGCCATTATCGCTGATGACGATAGAACTGCTTTTAGTGTCATGAACGCCATTAAAGATCTGGAGCTGCGTGTGCCGGAGGACGTCTCGATATTTGTTATTTGCGGTGATCTTTCGATGATGGTTCAATCGAACCCATCCTTAACTAGTATGGATCTACAGCCTTCTGAGCTTGGGGCGCAGTCGGTTAGATTATTAATGCGCAAGCTGGAAGTGCTGCAGGGTGACTTCCCGGATCATATTATCATAGATAGCAAAATCGTCGAACGAAATTCATGCGCTGAACTTTAAACGATGCCATTCTATTTGAAATCAACATTATAGGAGGATTTGATCTATGAGTCATAAAGTTTGGAATGTGGGCCTTATCGGGCTTGGAAGCATTGGCGACTATCATATGAGTCAGTTATCTAAAATCTCGAATACTCGTGTAGTGGCGGTTTGTGACGTTAATACACAGGCGGTAGAGCAAACGGGGAATCGTTTGAATTTGCCACCGTCCAAAAGATACACCGACTTTCGAGCAATCATTGAGGATCCGGAAGTGGACTTTGTCATATCTGGGGTATCCAATAAATATCATGCCGATATTTTAAAGCACGCGATTCATTGCCATAAACCGATTTTCTCTGAAAAGCCATTCACTAGAACCGTAGAGGAAGCAGATGAGTTAATAAGCTTGTATGAAAGCAATCCGGTCCCATGCATGATTGGATTCTCTTACCGCTACAGGCCTTGCTTTCAATTTGTAAAACAATTGCTGGAGCAGAAGACGCTAGGACAGATTCGGCATATTGCAGCTCACTATTTGCAAGAAGAAAATGCTCCGATGTTCAACAAAGAGTTTACATGGCGATTTAGCAAGGAGATGGCGGGATCTGGCATTCTAGCGGATATCGGCTCTCATATGATCGATGCCGCACGGTTTTTTGTAGGCGAGTTTAATCAGGTGTCAGGCTTGATGAGCACGTTTATTGACAGCCGAATCGATTTGCGTACCGGGGAAGCAGCCAAAGTGGACGTAGATGATTTTGCCGGATTCCAAGGTGTTCTGGATGGCGGAGTGATGGGAACCTTTTATACTCACAAAAATGCGATTGGCATGGGAAATCAATTTCAAGTTACCTTGTTTGGCGATTTGGGCACAGTCAGGATATCGGTTGAAAAACCAAATGAAGTACATTTGACGCTTAGAGAAGGGGACGATCGTGAACTTACGGAAAAAGTTATTTATTTGGATGGAAAGCCGATGAGGGTGATGCTGCAAGATTTTGTAGATTCTTTAACCGAGCCTCAATCTTCTATTTTCCCAGCTATACTAGATGGTTATCGGAATCAGCAGGTGCTGCAAGCCATTCTAGATTCAGCGGAAGATGGTGTTACAAGAAGGTTATAACTTCAATGAATGAAAATCCATATCCATATCAAAGGAGCCGATTTACGATGATTAAAGTAACGATCTTCAATGAATTCATTCAAGAGCAGCGCAAGCCAGAGGTTGCAGCCATATACCCGGAAGGCATCCATGGAGCGATTGCACAAGGAATTAAGCAGGATGGGTTTGAGATTCAATTTGCAACCTTTGACGAACCGGAGCATGGGTTAACGCAGGAAAAGCTGGATGATACAGATGTGCTGATTTATTGGGGGCATGTGGATCATAAAGGATTTCAGGACGTCGTTATCGACCGTATTTGTGAGCGCATACATAAAGGAATGGGGCTGATTGTGCTGCATTCAGGACATCATTCGAAGCTGTTCCGTCGGTTGATGGGGACATCCTGCGATCTGCTGTGGAGAGAAGCGGACGAGAAGGAACGCTTATGGGTTGTTGACCCTTCGCACCCTATAGTAGAGGGAATCGGCCCTTATATTGACTTGCCCGAAGAGGAAATGTACGGTGAACATTTTGATATTCCTGTACCGGATGAATTAATATTTGTGAGCTGGTTTGCGGGAGGAGAAGTATTCCGCAGCGGCTGCACGTACCGCCGCGGACAAGGCCGAATCTTTTATTTCCGTCCGGGCCATGAAACCTATCCTACTTACCATAACAAAGAGGTTCATCGTGTCATATCCAATGCGGTGAAATGGACAGCTCCTGTGCAAAGAGAAGCGACCTATTACGGTCATCACACGCCATTGGAGGAAATAAACAAATAACGGTAATCCGTCCGGTTTATCTACGCTTTGTTCAACAACTATCCTCAGCTGATTTTGCTAACTGACATGGACTCGCTCCAGACGGCTCCGTTCATTTGGGAAAGCTGATTCAATAATTCCATTTGGAACGTACCGGGCTTGTCCGCTGAAGATGCAAGGATCGCAGCGTCCGCTGCTGCGCTGTAGAAGGACAATGCGGAGGCGGCTGCCAGCATGAAATCTTTTTCTACGGCAGAAAATGCGCCGATGATTGACGTTAACAGGCAGCCCGTACCCGTTACACGAGTGAGCAGTGGTGTGCCGCCACTAATCTTGTAGGTATCCGTTCCGTCACTCACATAATCATCTGCTCCCGTTACAACTACGACACAACCAAAAGCTTGTGCCGCACGCTTCGTAAGCAAGCCGATATCTTCGGCCATATCTCCTGCGCTATCCACGCCCTTAATGGTCCAGGCTTCGCCAATGACATTGGCTATCTCGGCAGCATTACCTCGTAAGATGGATACATGAAGCTCCTTCATGATGCGGCGGGAGGTTTCGGTGCGATACGGGGTGGCTCCTGCACCTACAGGGTCGAAGATGACAGGAACCTGATGCTTATTAGCGGATCTTCCCGCGATCAGCATGGATTCGACCACCGTTTCGTCCAAGGTTCCGATATTCAGCACCAAAGCGCCTGCGATGCGGGCCATGTCGGCCACTTCTTCCTTGGCATAGGCCATTACTGGAGAAGCGCCTAAAGCCAGCAAGCCATTCGCTGTAAACTGGGTAACGACGACATTCGTAATATTATGTACTAAGGGGCTTGAAGATCTTACTTTGTCCAAGGTGCTGATCAATTTATGTTTGTCCATTTGTAATGTCTCCTTATTCTTGACTTTAGACTCTATCAAGCTCTAGATTCTCACTTATTCCTTATTCATTTTAGCACTTATTTATAAGGAATGTGAGGATCATGGGGCTAATAGAGAACATTTTTTATAAGAGATAGGGGAGCGGGGGAACCTGCTCCTCTTTGATTCTACACCATGCATGGATTGTCTCTAAGTTGAACGGTTGGGGTGGCTTATCGCCATCTCCTTCATAATAACCGATAATTTAAATATGCCTGTTTTCAAATCCTCCATGGAAGCGTAGGCATAAGAAATGCGAAGATGTCGACTGTTCTCCCCCTCATACAGATGGCCTGGATTAAGAAGAACCCCTTCTTTCAGTGCTGCTGAAAACAAGAGCTTTAAAGGCAAGTCCTGATACAGATGCACCCATATATAAAACCCTCCCTTAGGGATATTCCATTGAGCGTAATTCCCCATATGCTTCTCCAAAGCCGAAAGGGCAATCGTTCTTCGCATATGAAGCCGATCCCTTAAGGACCGAATATGCTGCTGGTACAAGCCGCTTTCAAGCCACTGCGCGGCCGCCGCTTGAGAGAGAGAGCTTGCTCCGTAATCCGTTTGCATTTTAATGTCCGCCAATCGGTCCATAACAGGCTCAGGGCCTATAATCCAGCCAATTCGAAGACCCGGACTGACGGTCTTGGAGAAGCTGCCTACATACAGAACGATTCCGCTGGAATCGACTGCTTTTAACGGCATTGGAGGAGGTTCATCGATCCATAAATCCCTGTATACATCATCCTCGATCAGGGGTAAGCCTTCCTTGATGCAAACCTGCATCAGCTGTTCTCGTCTTTCACGAGTCATGACCGTGCCTGTCGGATTATGAAATGAAGGAATCGTATAGAGCAGCGCCCCATTATATTGTTTTTTGTACTTGGGGATTAGATCGGCTCTAATCCCTTGAATGTCCATCGGAATACCGCTCAGCTTCATTCCCGCAGATTGAAAAATAGGAATGGAATACAAGTACGAGGGTTTTTCCAGCAGGATCGTCGACCCTCTGTGCAGCAAGCCGATAGAAATGAGATGCAGTGCCTGCAGGGCACCGGAGACGATCAAGATCGACGAAGGAGCAGCATGAATGCCGTATCCCTCGACATGCTGAGCAATAAGTTTCCTTAATTTTGCGCTTCCCTTTGGCTCCTCATAGCCAAGTGTTATCGTTTTATTGGAGGATAATGCTTGAAGCACCGCTTTCATCTCTTCATGAGGAAGCAGATCGGGACTTAATTCTCCTGTTCCTAGCCGGATGATATCTGGACGAAATTCAGCTTGATTAATTTCTTGTACAGTCGGCAAATTAGAGGACTGAACTCCTGAATTGACATAAGAGGTCCAATCCGGCGGGGGTGGAGAACTGGGGTGATCCCTTGAGCTAGCCACGACGGTTCCGCCACCGCGATTGCCCATCAAGAAGCCGTCTGCCGTTAATTCGTCGAGCGCCATCACAACCGTGCTTCGATTCACTCCAAAATCATTTGCTAATCGCCGCTGCGATGGAATTTTGGTTCCAACAGGCCATTCTCCATGTATAATTTTGTTTCTTATGTGAAGGCTGATCTGATAATGGAGTGGAAGATCAGATTTCCGGTCGGGCTGCCATTCAACTAACAAAGTCACATTTCTACCTCCGGTCGTGGATCATATCTCTTAGTATACGACTTGGTTGGTTCCTTATCCATCCAAATGGATGGAGCCAAGCTGGTTCTCCTGTTTTACAATAGTCGGGTGAGCCCATCAAGAACAACCGGAGGATATAAGATGATTGAAGCTTTAGTTCATGGAATCATTTTGGCAGGGGGACTGATTCTGCCTTTAGGAGTGCAAAATTTATTTATTTTTAATCAGGGAGCGAACCAACCGCGATTTATCCAGGCATTGCCATCCGTAATAACAGCCGCGTTATGCGATAATTTGCTCGTCATTCTTGCTGTGTTAGGCGTTTCAGCCGCTGTGTTTACATTTACATGGCTGAAAATGATTCTACTGGGAATAGGTATAGTATTTCTTCTATATATGGGCTGGACAACCTGGAAAAACGATCAGTCGGGAAGCTTAGCTTCAGGCACTTCCCTTTATGGATTACGCAAGCAGGTGCTCTTCTCGTTGTCCGTCTCTCTATTGAACCCGCATGCCATAATGGATACGATCGTTGTGATCGGAATGAATTCACTCCAGTACACAGGCTCGGACAGAATGGCATTTACTGTAGCTGTGATCGCGGTATCCTGGCTGTGGTTCATAGGTTTGTGCGCCGTTGGGAGCCTAATGAAGAAGATGGACAAGTCCGGCGATGGGATGAGACGATTGAACAAAGCATCCGCCTTTATCATCTGGGGAACGGCCATCTATATGGTCTGGCGATTATTTCATTGAGCCGTCATTGAACATAAGCCGACTCGTTTAACAGCCAAAGAGAAAAGGACAGCCGAGATTGTTCATCGTCTGTCCTTTCTTTATGTTAAGCTACGCTTTCCTAAGCTTCTCTCTCATTTGGTATATCAGTTCATCCATCTGATTAGAATCGGTCATGTTGATCGGATTCAAGAGGAGACGGGCATCTTCCTCGGTCATCAGCTTGGATTGGATAACGACGTCTTTTACCGATTGATTGGTTCGTATTGCCTCCTTGGCTATTCGGCTTCCAGTTTCATAATCGAAAACGGCAGAAATCAAAGCGGAGACAGCGGTCGAGCCTTCAGAATACTCACGGCATACTTCAAGATTGGCCTCTATACCGCTAACGCATTGTGTCGCGAAGATAGGAATCGATTTAGTGAGCAGCGTGCAGGATTCAAATAAACATTTGGTAATAATGGATTCCCACACATTCAGATCGAGCTCTCCACCCTCGACGGCCATCGTAACTGCCGTGTCGTTGCCGCATACTTGATAGCATACCTGATTGATTAATTCGGGAAGGACCGGGTTAATTTTCCCTGGCATAATCGATGATCCGGGCTGCAGCGCCGGGAGCTTGATCTCATTAAGGCCAGCTTTCGGTCCTGAGGACATCAGCCGGAAATCAGATGCGATTTTGGATAGCCCTGTTGCCAACGCTTTAAGCGCGGCCGATATTTTTAAATAGAGATCCCCATTTTGCAGTCCGTCAAAAAAGTTATGCTCTCGAGTAAACGGTTTACCGGTCATACTCCTTATATGTCCATAGGCTTTATCTAAAAAGCCGGGAAGGATGCCAACGCCCGTACCGACGGCTGTAGCACCTAGAGGAAGTTCCAGGCATTCAGCTGCGATGGCCTGCAGAAAGCGGATTTGCCGATCCAAGAAAGAAGCGTAGCCGCTAAATTCTTGTCCTAAGGTTAGAGGAAGCGCATCCTGCAAGCAAGTACGCCCGATTTTAACCACATGCTTGAATTGGTCGGCTTTACGATCCATTTCGAATTTCAACGAATTCACTTCTGAGATTAGCTGCTCCAGCATGAACAGAAGCGCTATTTTCATAGCGGAAGGCAGCACATCATTCGTAGATTGTCCTTGATTGACATGGGTATTAGGGTGAACGGCACTGTAGCCTTTATGCCCTGTAATGAGCTCATTGGCCCGGTTTGCGATGACTTCATTTATATTCATATGAACAGCAATGCCGCCGCCTCCTTGAAACATATCGACAGGGAACTGATCCTTGAAGCGTCCTTCTCTGATCTCGTCGGTTGCTTGGACAATGGCATGGCATACTGCTGTATCCAATGCGCCTATTTCATGATTGGCGAGCGCTGCTGCTTTTTTTATGGTAGCGAGACTATGGATGAGCCAAGGCGCGTCTTGGCTGATCTGTCTGCCGGATATATTAGAGAGCTCAAGACTGCGTAAAGTCTGTATCCCGTAATAGAATTCGTCGGGTATTTTCATGGTACCTAATGAATCTTTTTCTTCCCTAAACATGCATGATTTCCTCCCTGTTAGTTCAGTGCTGCTGAATATCGAAATCATTAATAATAGAGAGCTATGATGTATCCTTCCTACATAGATCCATTGTAAGTCCAATAATCAAAGCATGTCAAAGCTGTTGAAAGTGCTAAGCGAATGAATAAGAATTTCATAAGAAACACGATTTTACAGACATCGACAATTAAACTGCATATAATGATAACAGTGTAATTCTTCATTTTCCGGGAGGGCTCTATGTACAATATTCTTATTGTGGACGATGAGAAGATTGAGAGGGAAGGCATCAAGCTGTTAATCCGGAAGTACAAGCTTCCTTTTTTAACGGCTGAAGCTGAGAATGGATTGAAAGCGCTTCAATATATGCAAAATAATCCAATCGATCTTTTGCTAACCGATATTAAGATGCCTTTTATGGATGGTATGCAGCTGGCCTCCGAAGCGAGAAGGTTGGACCCTTCGCTGCAAATTTTGCTTTTATCTGCTTATGGAGAATTCGAATATGCTAAGAGGGCCATGCAGCTGCAAGTGGCTAATTATATTTTAAAGCCTGTGGAAATAGAAGAATTCCTCCATGTTATGGAAGAGGAGGTTCAACGTTGTGAAGAACGCAGAAGGCAGCAGCTTCTAGAATTGCTCCACGGAGGAACGACGTCAATAAGCCGGAAACGCTACTGGAATGTGTTTCCTTATAAGCAGATGATGGTAATGGAGAGCCGAACTAAGTTTTTTGATACCTGCTTGGATGATATGGAACGAACACTGGGAGAAATATTGGGGCAGCCCGTTAATTATATCAATTTGAATGAGTACCAGAGCCTCTTGCTATTCCAGAATATACTATACGAAGGGACAAGCTCTAAAGAGCACAGCCTTATGGGAGAACGAGTGCAGTCAGAAATGAAGCGCCGCTATCAAGCTGACTTCTATATGGTGTTCAGCGGCAGGTTGAGTTCCGAGGAGACCTTTCATTCGGAATGGAGCAGGATGGAAAAGCTTCTTGAGTCGAAATTCTTCACGGATGCTCCCTTTATTGTGTTCTCGGATTCATCAGTGTCGAGCCTCCATGGTCCAACCGATTCCATAGATGCGGTGGTGGAACGGGTTCAGTCAGCTATTGAGCACAAGAATGTTCAACTCGGACGTGAGGAGCTGGAACGTTTATTTCATATTTTGGAAGGGAGCAGCTCGTTCTCGACCATTTACGTAAAACATATCTGTACGCTATTAGTTAAACACATGGTAATTCACCTGCAAGGCTATGCAAAGAAGTCCGTTCAGGATATGGCGCAGGACATTTACTTCTGCCACCATCTTACTGAGCTGAAAGGATTATTACTACAGTTTTTGGATGAGAGCTTAGAAGGGAGTTCTCCAGACGATAGCATTCATTTAAAGCCCGGACGGAAACCGATTGCCCAGGTCCTGGACATTATTCATGGGGAATACCAGACCGATATCAGCCTTGAGCAGGTCGCGGAGAGGGTCTATTTAACCCCCAGCTATTTGAGCTATTTATTCAAGAAAGAGACGGGATGCAGCCTGGTAAAATATGTGACTCAATATCGTCTGGAAAAGGCGAAGCATTATTTACGCTGCTCGAATATGAAGATCGTGGATATCGGTCATGAAGTGGGATATGTGAGTCCGTCCTATTTCGGTGCGCTGTTTAAAAACTATGTCGGCGTGTCTCCAGCCCAATACAGGGAGGAGAGTCCATGAACCGATTGCTGCACTATTTCCTCAATTTGCGGCTGAAGCAAAAGCTGGTGCTTACATATATCGTTCTCACGTTCATCCCGATTATCGCTTTGGGAGTCTATTCTTACCACCAATCCAACCAATATCTTCATCGTCAAGCGATGCAGGGGATGAAGGATACGGCTGGAGTCATGGCTGATAAATTTAATTACAAAATTGGCAAGTATAACAATTTAACCAATTTGATCGTGTTCAACTCGGGCATTCAGCGTATTTTCGCAAATCAGTATGAGGATCTGGACAATTTGGCGTACGATTTAAGGCACGATTTGGACCCTTTTTTCAAAATGATTTTGACCATCGATAAGGAGATTGCCCAACTTACCGTATATTCTCAGAACGATCTTCCTGAATACGGCGATTACATCCAATCCTACGATAGAGTTAAGGATACTTCATGGTACAAAAGCTCCAACAAGAATACATATTCCCCAGGATGGTACTACGAGCAGGGAGAGCTGCTGCTTACCCGCAAATTCCCCCTTTTTTTCACAAACGGTAAATATGTTCTGTTATGCATCAAATTGCGATATGCCGACGTTTTTCAGGACATTAACCCACCTGATTTAAATGAGTACGGGATCGTTATAACCGATTCGGACCATCGCGTTATTTTTTCCAAAACAACTGAATCCGGCGCGCAGTTAAGTCTGAAGGACGCAGAAGCCTCTGGAATACCCGAGGGGATTATCTCCTTAAACGGAGTAGATCATTTTGTCATCAAGAGCAGGATGGAACAACCTAATTGGACGCTTTACTATTACGCTCCGGTGGCACAAATGTCTCCAGGTCTTATTCAAATTGTCGGTGCAACGATCGTTATTATTATGCTGTGTCTTATTGTCCTGATGATTCTGATCGGGCTGTTCTCCAATACGCTGCTGAAGCAAATTCTCGTCTTAAATCGTACGATGAGGTCAGTGGGAGACGGCAATTGGGATATCGTTATTCCAAAAGGCACAAAGGATGAGATAGGCGAACTGGCCGTCCGGTTCGACGATATGCTTCGCAAAATCAAGGAGCTGATTAACGAGGTATACCATAACCGACTGCTTCAGAAGGAGGCGGAGCTAAAGGTACTGCAGACGCAAATTAATCCCCATTTTCTGTATAACAGCTTATCGATCATTAATTGGAAGGCGCTTCACCTTGGTGCGACGGATATTAGTCATATCGTGACGACGTTGTCCAAGTTTTATCGTACGGCGCTGAATAAGGGAGAGTCGGTGACTTCAGTCCGTAGTGAATTGAATAATATGATGGCTTATTTGGAAATCCAACTAATTATGCATGATGAAAGTTTTGATGTGAACTATAGGATTGACGAGGCGCTGTATCGCTGCCATACGTTGAACTTTATTCTTCAGCCGATTGTTGAGAATGCAATAGAGCATGGGATCGATCAGAAGCCGGAAGGGCGGGGACTGCTTATCGTTACAGGGGCTCTGAAGGAAGACAACATCGAGTTTATAGTGGAAGATAACGGACCGGGTATGAGTAAGGAGCAGATAGCTTCATTGTTCAGTACTGCAGCCAAAGGCTACGGTTTAAAGAACGTACATGATCGTATTCGACTATCATTCGGTGATTTGTACGGGGTTTCAGCAGAAAGCAACGAGGAGAAGGAACCCGAATGCGTATTATTTTGCCACACGAGGTACGGAACGTAAAATTGTGATTCTTTTCTAAAGAATCTGATAATTTAATCCAAGTCAAAGTCTAGTATAGTTAAAGCATGAAATGTAAGCGTAGTCAAATAGGAAGGAGGTTAAGGCTTCGGATTTATTACCCGCCCAAGGAGGTGTCCGATGAAAAGCGCAGTGGAACTCAGCGAACCGGTTCGTGAAGTCGTCAAGCTTCGATCTTTTCGATATAAACAAATCAAAGCCCATAAAGCACTGCTGTTAATGTTGGTCCCCGGTCTGTTATATTTTATCATCTTCCATTACATACCGATGCTTGGAGCTGTGATCGCATTTAAGGATTTCAAAATTCTTGGAGGCATCAGTGCAAGTCCTTGGGTCGGGATGAAGCATTTCCATAAAGCGTTCTCGGACCCATATTTCTACATCGTACTCAGAAATTCATTACTTATCAGCTTCTATAAGCTAATCTTTGGTTTTCCGGTACCGATTCTATTTGCCTTGTTACTGAATGAAATTCGCCATGTGCATTTCAAAAAGGTAGCGCAAACCGTATCTTACCTTCCACATTTTATCTCATGGGTCGTGCTGTCCGGTATCTTCATCAGCATTTTCTCCCTTGACGGAGTCGTTAACAGTATTCTGAAGCTGATGAGTGCACAGCCGATTCTATTCTTGGCAGACGAGCGATACTTTCGCAGCATTCTGGTCGTTACGGATATATTCCAAAGCTTTGGCTGGGAGTCGATCATTTATTTTGCTGCCATAGCCGGAATCTCGCAGGAGCTGTATGATGCGGCAGTAATCGACGGAGCAAGCCGCGTTCAGAAGATGATATACGTGACCTTTCCGATGCTGCTTCCAACGATCTGTATTCTGCTGGTATTGCGGATGGCCCATGTGCTGGATGCAGGCTTCGATCAAATCTTCAACATGTACAGCGCAAAAGTGTACGACGTGTCGGATATTATAGACACTTATGTATACCGAAAAGGCCTGATCGATGCCAATTACAGCTACTCGACCGCAGTGGGGCTGTTCAAGTCAGTTGTTGCTTTAATTCTCATTGTAACGGTAAACAAGGTCGTCCGCATGATGGGGGGAAGGGAGCATACGTTATGGTGAACAGCGCTCAACCGAAGAAATCGGTAAACGGGAAGCTGGTTGATGCGTTCCTATATGCGATCGTTCTTCTAATGATGGTTATCACGCTGTTTCCATTCTGGAATCAGGTGGTTATTTCCTTAAGTCCAGGCAGTGCGGCCTTCAACACAGGAGTTCAGCTCTGGCCGTCACGTATAACCTTTGACAGTTATGTGATGGCGATGAAATATGAATCGCTCTGGACCGGGTTCGCCAATTCTGGATTGCGGGCCTTTGTCGGGGTAGTGCTCAGTCTCATATTAACCTCCATGTTCGCCTACCCACTATCGAAAAAGGGGCTGCCGTTCAACTCGCTGCTTACGGCGTTCATTATCTTCACGATGCTTTTCAAAGGCGGTTTGATCCCTAACTATATTTTGATCAAGAAACTAGGCTTGTACAACTCCATGTGGGCGCTCGTATTGCCTGGCGTTATTAGTGCTTTCAATGTCCTTATCATGCGGAACTTCTTCAAGTCGATCCCTGAGGGATTGGAAGAATCGGCGAAGGTCGACGGGGCTGGATACTTTCTGATCTTCTGGAAAATTGTGCTTCCGTTATCCAAGCCGGTTTTGGCTACGGTGGCTTTGTGGGTGGCAGTGGGACACTGGAACGCCTGGTTCGACAGCTTGATCTACATATCAGATCCACACAAGCAAGTACTGCAGGTCGTGCTCCGTAAAATTATTGTCGACAACAATATGGATGAATTGAATGCGATGCTGTATCGGACGGACCAGTCGGGCGCTTTCTCAGGTAGACAGCTTCAAGCGACCATGATAATGATGTCTGTCATTCCGATGCTGCTCATCTATCCGTTCGTTCAAAAATATTTTGTCAAAGGGATCATGATCGGTGCAGTGAAAGGTTAGCTTATAAGGAGGCTTGGATATGAAAAAGAAAAGTGTGGCCGCCTCGCTAAGTTCTGCCATTTTGCTTACGGCGCTAGTGGGCTGCAATTCATCTGAAAGTCAGCCAACAGTACCCTCCACTGATGCAGGTACGACCAATAAGAGAATGAAGCTTACTTTTTTGAGTGCTAATTACGATAAGGTGACTCCGAATGGGTACGCCAACAACCAGATCAAAGAGAAATTCAACGTGGATATTGATATTTTACCGATTCCAAACGATGCGAATGCTCGCAAAGATGCCATTTTGCTTAAAATAGCCTCTGGTGAAATACCGGAAACTTGGGCGGATATGCCTTTTACATCGTACAACAAGTTGGTAGATCAGGGAGCTGTAGCCGAAATTCCCCAAGAGCTGCTGGATAAATACGCTCCAAAATACATGGCTTGGCTGAAAAAATACTTGGGCAACGATCCATTCGTTTATACGCGCAGAAACGGCAAAAACTATTCGCTGCCGATCGTCTGGAGCTTGGGACCAACTTGGCAGGTTCTCGGAATTCGTCAGGATTGGCTGGAGAAGGTCGGCATTTCGAAAGCACCTGAGACCCTGGACGACCTGGAGGTCATGCTCCGGAAATTTAGAAACGACGATCCCGACGGGAACGGTAAGAAAGATACGTATGGCTGGACAGTGAAAAGCGAAGCCATTGAGAATTTATTCTCACCGATATTCGGAGCCTTTGATGTATATCCCGGAGCTTTCGTCGACCGGGGAGGCAAGCTTGTCAGGGGTGAGGTGGAGCCAGGAGCCAAGGAGGCGCTGACCCTCTTGAACAAATGGTACAAGGAGGATCTTATCGATCCCGAGTTTGTCCTTAACAAGCAGAAGAACGTGGAGGATAAAGTCATTTCAGAGAAAATCGGGATGGTGCAGGATGCTTGGTACAAATTTATCCCGAGAGATGCTTTTAACTCCGGAATATTTTACGAGAAGACGAAGGAGAAGAATCCTAACGCGAAATGGACGACGATATCAGGACCCAAAGGACCTACTGGAAAGCTTGGTATCACGCAGCGCAATCCTATTCCAAGCTCCGGCGTACAGTTTGGTGTGCAGATGGCTAAGGATCCGGACAAAATGATTCGCTATATTCAGCTATGGGAGGAACGGTCGTTTAACCCTGAATTTTATGAAAAGCTCGTTTACGGAGAAAAGGGGAAGACATACAAGATCAACGCTGACGGCGATTTTGAATATATTCCTCCTTTTGATAAAGAAGAGGAGCGCATTAAGTTCGGGATTGGTGATCAATATGGGACGTCCTTCAACGATTATGATCTGCAGGCACCGTACATGACGAAGAGCAAATTAATGCCGATTCGCAAGCAAGCTGAGAGTGTGGCTAAAGGGGAATATGATGTGATGAGTCCTGTTGAGCTGCCCATTTATTATGAAAACAAAGATAGATTGGATCAACTGACAATCAAAAATTTTATCGACTTTGTTACAGGAAAACGTCCAATCTCCCAGTTCAATGATTTTGTGGATGAGTGGAATAAATCTGGCGGTTCCAAGGTAATGGAAGAAGCACAGAAGGAATACGAGAAAATGAAGAAAAAATAATGTATCAATCAGATGGGAAGGGTGAATGCATGGAAACGAAAAAACAGGTGGAATGGTTTAAGGATGCCAAATGGGGCGTATGCTGCCATTACTTGCCGACCCCGCCGAATAATCAGGAAGGACGCCATCTGACAAGCGAGGAATGGAATGATCGCGTCGATTGCTTCGATGTAGAGGGGCTTGTCTCCCAATTGGAGGCGGTCGGTGCCGGATACTTCCTCATGACGATCGGTCAAAATACAGGGCACTACTGCTCGCCGAACGCTACCTATGATTCCATCGTCGGCATCCATCCGAGCAAATGCTCGCGTAGGGATCTCATTAGTGATCTGGCCGATGCACTTACCGACAAAGGAATCAAGCTGCTTGTTTATCTTCCGAGCGGGGCGCCTGCGTCCGATCCTGTTGCGATGGAGAAGCTGGAGTGGGAGTGGGGCTATGAAGAGGATTGGGGCAAACCTCGCAAAGCTCCCGAAGCCAGCCGTCTCGTTGTCGTTACGACAGAACAAGGCACCCGTAAAGCTATACAGCAGCGCAAGCTAGAACAGAGACGGAAAGGGAAGCGGCTTGCTGAGTTTCAGCGGAAGTGGGAGGCCGTTATTACAGAGTGGTCGCAGCGTTGGGGAAGCAGGGTCAGCGGGTGGTGGATTGACGGGTGCTACTTCGCTGATGAAATGTACCGCCATACGGATGAGCCCAACTTCCAAAGCTTCGCGGCTGCGTTGAAGTCAGGAAATCAAGACAGCATTGTCGCTTTTAACCCGGGCGTTGTTGTGCCTGTAGAGTCTCATACAAGCTTTGAGGATTATACAGCCGGCGAAATCTCTAAAGTATTTCCTATGCGTCACAGCCGATGGGTGGATGGAGCACAATATCACACGTTAGGTTATCTTGGTTCAACCTGGGGGGACGGTAGCCCCCGCTTTCCGGATGAACTCGTTATCGGTTATACGAAGCACGTAAATCGAAACGAAGGTGTTGTGACTTGGGATGTGCCGATCTCGCATCAGGGACTAATCGAAGAACCGTTCATCCGGCAGCTTAAGGCACTTCGTCAGGGGCTGGACATTTAGTAAACGGTATCCACTGTAGCGGCTTGCTGGCTACCTAAGGACAGGGAGGATAGGAAGATGGAAACTAAGCGAAATGTCGATTGGTTTAAGGATGCCAAGTGGGGCGTGTTTTGTCATTATCTACCTACCCCGCCGCATAATCGGGAAGGTTGCCAATTGACGGCGGAGGAATGGAACGAACGCGTAGACGCATTCGATGTGGAAGGCTTGGCGGCTCAGTTGGAAAGTATTGGAGCCCGTTACTTCTTCCTCACTCTCGGGCAAAATACGGGACATTACTGCGCACCAAATGCTGCATATGACAGTCTCGTGGGACTGCACCCGAGCAAATGCTCCAGACGGGATCTGGTTAGCGATCTCTATGAGGCATTAGCTCCCAAGCAGATTAAGCTGCTCGTTTATTTGCCAAGCGGAGCGCCAAACGGTGATCCCATCGCCATGGAGAAGCTGGAATGGGAGAATGGGTACACAGGTCCAGGCCTAAGGCATAATCGGCAGCGTACTGGCAAGCGGTTGGCGGAATTCCAGAAGAAGTGGGAGGCTGTCATTAAGGAATGGTCCTTACGTTGGGGCGACAAGGTAAGTGGGTGGTGGCTCGATGGCTGCTACTTCGCAGATGAAATGTACCGTCATCCGGATGAACCGAATTTCCAAAGCTTTGCAACGGCTTTGAAGGCAGGCAATCCGGACAGCATCGTAGCCTTCAATCCGGGAGTCATTGTACCGGTGATCTCTCACCGCACGGAGTATGAAGATTATCTAGGGGGCGAAGTGATAAGGTCGTTCCCGGTATGCGACGGTCGCTGGCTCGAAGGAGTTCAATACCATATCCTTAGTTTTCTAGGTCAGGATTGGGGGCATGGAGAGCCGGAGCTTCCTGATGAGTTCGTAATCGGTTATACGAAGCATGTTAACGAGCATGAAGGGACTGTAACGTGGGATGTACCTATTTCGCATCAGGGATTAATAGAGGAGCTGTTCATTCGCCAGCTCCAAACGCTTAACAAGGCGTTAAAAGAAGTACATTAACGCCATTCACTTTCATAAAAAATGAATCGATGGAGGGAATTGCATGAACGAGAAGGAGAAATATTTGTTTGATGTTCAAGGTTATCTATTGGTGGAAGATGTGTTAAGTCAAGAGGAATTAACTGCGATGAATAGGGCTATAGACGAGAAGCAGGCCGTAGGTGAACCCATCCGTGATTTCTTTATGTGGGATGAGCCGGGCTTTCGCAACTTGATCGATCATCCGAAAACAAAGCCTTATTTGAATGCGATGTTCGGCCAGCATTACCGTCTAGATCATGAATATGCAATCATTCACCGTAAAGGAGATAAGCAGTTGCAGCTTCACGGAGGCAATAACCCGTTCGACCCTGGACAATTTTATCATGTTCAGGATGGCAACATATTCAGCGGCTTGACGGTTTACTCCTTCGCACTTTCCGATATTGGTCCGGACGACGGTGGCTTCTGCTGCATCAGCGGCAGTCATAAAGCGAATTTTGCCTTACCGGAGGAATACCGATATTACGAAGAAATCGGTCCTACCGTTCATGTGCCTCAGAAAGCAGGGAGTCTATTAATCTTCACAGAGGCGCTCACGCATGGTACCTTCCCATGGCAGGGAACTCAAGAGCGAAGATCGTTCTTATACAAATATTCACCTCTGATGATTGCATGGCGTAATTACGACCGTACTCCCGAGCTGCTGGAACGATTGACGCCAGAACAGCGTCTGATCTTGGATCCGACCTATCATCCATACCTGCGCAGATCTAAAGTATACGAGGGTTAATCCCCGTTTAGCCAATAGTTACACCTTCGTGATTATTGCTTGCAATGTCCCGAAGGTGTTTGTCTTGCCAAGAAACGGAGTGACGCATTATGCCATGGAATCACAGAGCCCTCTGGGCGTTAGCCTGGCCATGGTCATTCACAGCATCTGCTACATCACTCGTTGGCGAAAGAAGAGGCGAAGCTGGAATTTGGACAGAAGTGTGAAATCGATACATTTTTCGTTGGATCGTCGTATGTAAATGCGGCTAGCCATTGATTACAATGATTTTGTAAGCAATGACGATGCCTAATGAGATCATAAAGGGGTACGAAAGGAGCCAGTCAGATGGATAGTAAAATACGGGTTACTGTATGGAATGAGTTTTGGCACGAACAGCACCAGGATAATATTAAGGCGGTTTATCCGGAGGGAATTCACCGGGTAATTGCGGCCCATCTCGAGAAGCAGCAGGATATGGATGTTCGAACAGCTACTTTGTACGATCCGGAGCACGGCTTGACGGATGATGTGATTGAGAATACGGACGTACTGATCTGGTGGTCCCATCTCAGAAATGATCTGGTGCCTGATGCTCTAGTCGATAAGCTTTATAAGCGGGTGCTTGCAGGTATGGGGACGATTTTTCTACACTCGGCTTCCGGCTCCAAGCTGTTCAAGCGGTTGCTAGGGGCAGCAGGAGGACATAAGTGGCGCGAGGCGCATGAGAAGGAACGGCTGTGGGTGATGAAGCCTGGTCACCCGATCGTAGATGGCATAGGCGAATACATCGAACTGAATGAAGAAGAAATGTACGGCGAGCATTGGGATATTCCAGAACCGGATGAGCTGATATTAGCCAGCTGGTTTGAGGGAGGAGAAGTATTCCGAAGCGGTATAACGTATACGAGAGGGAAAGGAAGGATGTTTTATTTTCGTCCGGGTCATGAAGAGTATCCGACCTATTATAATGCTAACGTGCTCCAAATAATCGAGAACGGGGTGCGCTGGACGAAGCCGCAGATTGCTTCTCCGGTTATTACAATCGGGAATGTCCATTCCATTGAGCCGATTAACGGCTTTGTCAGGGACGGTCGCGGTAACCGCCTTGATTAGGCTACTCGTTTTCCAGCTGGAAGGAGAATGAGATTATGTCAACTGAAGCAGCAGGGAAGGCGAGATCGACGGTTTATCCCATCTTGTTTGCTATCAGTATCGCCCATCTTATCAATGATGCCCTTCAAGCTGTTATCCCAGCTTCCTACCCGATTCTGCGGGAGTCGCTCCATTTGTCGTATACGCAGCTTGGTATTATAACGTTCATTCTGTACTTCTCCTCTTCCATCATTCAGCCTTTCATTGGGGCGTTTGCGGATAGACGTCCTACGCCTTACATTTTACCGGCGGGAATGGCGTTGTCTCTTCTCGGGATGTTAGGGCTAGCCTTCGCTCCCGGCTATATAACGGTTCTTCTCTCCGTTATTATCGTAGGAACAGCTTCGGCAGTATTTCATCCCGAAGGTGCACGTATCGTTTATCTGACTTCAGGATCGAGGAGGGGACTTGCGCAATCGATTTTTCAAGTCGGAGGAAATGCTGGGAGCGCTATGGCTCCTCTGATGACGGCCTTCATCTTTTATCCTTTCGGTCAGTTCGGCGCCGTCTGGTTTACATTGGTAGCGGCTCTTGGCGTAGCTCTTCAAGGGTGGGTAGCTGGATGGTATAGAGACCGAATGCAGCAAGTGCGTGCATCCAACAAAGGAGTGGCATCAGAGGAAGAACAGCTGCTGCAGAAACAAGTTATTGGCGCTATCATCATCATCATTATGATTTCGTTCGCAAGATCGTTGTTTGGCTCGAGTGTCGGTACATACTTCGTTTTCTATCTTATGGAACATTTCCATATGACCATTCCAGAAGCGCAAATGTATATTTTCGCCTATGCGGGAGCTGGTATTGTAGGCACATTTCTGGGTGGACCGCTATCCGATCGTATCGGGAGAAAGAACGTAATGCTTTTATCGGTATTGGGTGATGCTCCTTTTGCTATGCTTATGCCGCATGTGGACCCGATGTGGATTTTTCCGCTGCTTATTATTTTGGGAGTCATCACTCATAGCAGCTTTTCAGTAACGGTTGTTTATGTGCAGGAGCTTGTTCCCGGTAAAGTAGGCATGGTCTCCGGCCTCATTACAGGACTCGCTTTCGGAATGGGCGCCATAGGAACTGTCGTGGTCGGAGCCTTAATTGACCTCACGAGCTTGACCACTATCATTATCGCGTGTTCTTTCATGCCTTTGTTCGGAGTGATCGGGTTCCTGCTTCCATCTGACCGAAAGCGAAATGCGAATCAAAGCATCCAGGGAGAAGCATAGGAAGAGTCGGGAGCTACAGCTCTGAGATAAGTAAAATATATCACTATTAGGGAGGAATGAGATGTGAATAGGATGAGAGTGATTCAGGTCGGTGTGGGCGGTTTCGGGAAGTACTGGTTAGAAAATATAAAATCGGTCAAATCGATAGAGATTGTTGCTATTGCTGATGTACAGCAAGCAAATCTGGACGAAGCGCTCAAGGTACTGGGTGATGTGAAGGTGCCGGCGTACTTGTCCCATGAAGAGGCTTTCCGAGAGGTAAGGGCAGACCTCGCACTGCTTATTACTCCTCCTCCGACGCGTCATCGTTTGACTCGTGACGCGCTTGAAGCGGGTATGCATGTCATTGTGGAGAAGCCGATGGCCTCCACCTACAGAGAGGCGATACAGCTGCTGGAGATCTCAGAATCGTACGAGTTGGTGGTCTCCGTGAATCAAAATTATCGCTGGACACCTGAGATGAAGGCGATTCGTACAGCTCTGGAATCAGGACTTATCGGTGCTGCCGAGGTGGTGGAGTGGCAATTCAACCGTGATGGTTCCAGAAATCGTGGCCCTCAATCTGAATGGAGGAAGCATCGTGAAGAACCGCTGCTTACCGAGCTCAGCATCCACCATTTCGATCTGATGCGGTATTTACTGAATGCGCAGCCGGTGTCGCTGTTCGCAAACAGCTTCAGTCCTTCCTGGAACGAGAGAGGGGGCAATGTATCGGCATCCGTCATTCTACAATTTGCAGGAGGGACGCATGTCAATTACTTTGCCAGCAGCGGCAATAAGGGCAAAGATACTACATGGACGGGGAACTTCCGTATCGTTGGCAAACTCGGAGCCCTTGAATTTATAGATGGCATAGCATATCACATCACGGAGGATGGAGAAAGTCGCCCTCTAGAGCTTCCAACGCAGGAATACAGCAATGTGGCCTATACGGTGAATGAGTTCGTGCAGGCGGTCCGGGAAGGCCGCAAGCCGGCAACTCATATCACGGATAACCTGATAAGCTTCTCTATGGTCGGAGCAGCAGTGGAATCGTCCAAGACAGGCAAGGTCGTACGGCTGGATACAGGGTATTACCACGCTTATTAAGAACAATGGCAATATGGACTATTGTCCAATCCAATGAATCCGGCTGCGGGAGGCTGCTTCATTCAAGGAGCCTCCGTACCCGGGAATGAGAGGGGAGCCATCGGCATGGCAGCGAATATTCGCGTAACGATCTGGAATGAATTTTATCACGAGCAGCATCTTGCCATTGTAAAAGAGATTTATCCGGAAGGAATTCATCAGGCACTCGGGAAGCATCTGACGCAGCAGCATGGATTGCAAATAACGACGGGCACTTTATACGATCCTGATCACGGTTTGCCGGATGAGGTCATTGAACAGACGGATGTGCTGATCTGGTGGTCGCACATGAAAGACAATGAAGTACCAGATGTATTGGTCGACAAGCTCTACGAGAGAGTGATTTCAGGAATGGGGGCTATCTTCCTGCATTCGGCTTCCGGTTCCAAGCTATTTAAAAGGCTTATGGGAACAGGCGGCGGTGGGAAATGGCGGGAGGCCCATGAGAAGGAGCGTCTCTGGGTTCTGAAGCCAGGACATCCAATCGTGAACGGAATCGGCGAATATATCGAGCTTCCTCATGAAGAAATGTATGGTGAGCCATCGAATATTCCTGAGCCTGACGAGCTGATTTTCATGAGCTGGTTTGAGGGCGGGGAAGTTATGCGCAGCGGCAATGTGTATACCAGAGGCAAAGGTCGGGTGTTCTACTTCCGTCCGGGGCATGAGGAATATCCGACTTATTATAACAAGGATGTATTAAGAGTAATTGAAAATGCCGCGCGTTGGGTTGCACCTCATAGTGCGCCTCCTTGCATTACGACAGGTAACGTTGCATCGTTAGAACCGATAAAGGGTGTTCGTCGTGATGGCCGTGGCAACCCGCTTGACTAATAGCTGAGTGGAAAGGAGGTGCGGCGAATGGAGAAACCATCAGCGGCCTTGCAGCACACCGTGCGTTTATCTGAGCGTTCTGGCTTATGGAAACGCGTGAGGCAATATAAAATGATGTATTTATTTCTATTACCGGCTTTCATAGTAACCATCATCTTCGCATTTATTCCTATGTTCGGCCTTATTATGGCCTTTCAGGATTACACCGCGGTGCAAGGATTTATGAATAGTCCGTTTATAGGTCTGAAGCATTTTCAAAATATGTGGTCGAATCCTGAGTTTATTTTAGGGCTGAAGAACACGGTGTTTTTGAACGGTATGCTGATCTTGATTGGGTTTCCGCTTCCTATACTATTTGCTCTGCTGCTGAATGAAATCAGGAGTATGTTGTTCAAACGTGTGTCGCAAACGATTTCCTATTTGCCGCATTTCATTTCCTGGGTAGTCGTTGCAGGCTTAGTCTATAAGCTGTTGGAAGAAGATTTCGGAAGCGTCAACCTACTGCTCCAAGCACTCGGCATGGAAAAGATTTCGTTTATGCGAGAAGTAGATTACTTTCGCGGCGTCTTCGTCACAACGGTCATCTGGAAAGAGCTGGGCTGGAATTCGATCATTTTTTTGGCAGCGCTTACCTCGATTGATCAGGATCAGTACGAAGCAGCGACGATTGATGGAGCTGACCGATTTCAAAAGCTTTTGTACATTACACTGCCTGGCATAGCCAATGTTATCGGACTGATGTTCATCTTCAAAATTGCTACAATATTTGGAGGTGGTGGAGGGGGAGCGAGCTTCGATGCGGTGTACAATATGGGCAATCCATTGGTTGCGGATGCTTCTCTTACGCTTGACTACCATGTATATTTGGCGGGTATTCGGCACGCTGAAATATCGTATGGAACAGCCGTGGGACTCGTTCTATCGATCCTGTCATTCGGGATACTTATATTATCCAATCGGATTAGTAAAAAAATTAGTGGTTACGGTGCTTTTTAGCAGCTGCCTGCTCCATGTGCTTCAAGAAAGGAGGACGATCCCTGAGTGAGATTACGAGCCAAGGTTCCGGTTGCGGACATAATCATTACTCTCGTGATGCTGCTTATTTGTATGGTAACTCTGTATCCGTTCTGGTACGCTATCGTGTTTTCGTTAAGCAGCAGTAATGCGACAATGAGTCATCCGGTGACGTTTCTGCCAATTGATTTTACATTCACGAACTATTATACCGTGTTTGAGAATCCCCAAATTTTCCGTGCGTTCCTCGTAACGGTCGGAAGGACGTTAGGTGGTATCGTTTATTCGGGCACAATCGTAGCGCTGGCCGCTTATGCCATCTCCAAACGATCGTTACCGGGTAATCGTGTTATCGCTATCATTCTGCTTATCCCTATGTATTTTAGCGGAGGACTTCTTCCTACTTACATTTTGATTTACAAGCTCGGGCTCTTCAATCATTTTCTCGTTTATATTTTGCCGCATGGCTTTTGGGCATTCAACATGTTAATAATGCGGACGTTCTTCGATTCTTTGCCTGCGAGTCTGGTGGAATCGGCTATGATCGACGGAGCGGGAGATCTGAAGGTGTTTTGGAAAATTATCGTACCGCTCTCCATGCCCGTTACCGCAACGATCGCTATGTTCAACGGGGTGTTCCATTGGAACTCGTGGTTTGATGCTATGCTGTATGTCAGTAATGATAACCTTCAGCCCTTATCGTTTATATTGCAGCGTATTTTGAAGGAGACACTAGCTGCTCAATTACTAGCTTCACAGGGCTTAGTCATGGCTGTCGATACAGGATCCAACCCGACTTCACCAGAAGCGCTCAAGATGGCTACATTGGTCGTGTCTACCGTACCCATTATACTGATCTATCCGTTCCTTCAGAGATATTTCGTTAAAGGGTTTATGATCGGAGCAGTGAAAGGTTAAGTCGCTCGATGGCTTCTTCCGAGCACCTATGGCAAGTGTCACGTGTTCAACCAAACTTTTGAATAAAGGGGATAGGTCCATGGCAAAGAAGGTTCTTCAACTTCTTTTGATCGGTTCATTAGGGTTCGTCACGGTGACGGGGTGCACGGACGGAGGTGCGGTTAAGCCGGATGCTTCCAAGATGCCGAACGGAACGGCTCAGCAGGCGAAGATGCCTATTCGATTTTACAGTCAAGGCTATCAAACCAAGATCGATGTGGCATCGCATGATGTGGTAACACCCTATATTGAAAATAAGTTCAACATAGAATTTACCGAGATGTATGTCAATAACGATCAGCCTCTTAAGGAAAGACTCAATCAATGGATTGCCACCAAGAACCTGCCGGACGTTATGATGATGGATAAAGCGGGGGCCAGCTATGCCGTAAGCACAGGACAGTTCGTTGATTTGACGGACTACATCAAGGATATGTCGAATTTGCAAAAATGGTTTCCGCAGCAGTATTGGAGCCGATTTATGAACGACGGCAAGAAATACCAGATCCCAACACCTCTAGTCGACACGAATTCCAGTGATCCCAAGTACGCTGATGACCCTTATAATTCGGGTAAAAGACTTACCTCACTTTATGTACGTGAAGATTTACTCGCCAAGGCAGGTTACAAGTTCAAGTCATTGAAGGATATTAAAAAGGATACGGTGGATCAGGGAAAGAAACCGACGATTCAGGATTTTGCAATCGAACCTGCGATCAAGACACCGGAAGACTTTTATCAGCTGCTGAAAAAAATGAAAGATTTGAACGTAACCGCAAATGGAAAGCCGCTCATCCCGATATCGTTTCCGATCTGGGCACAGTTTCATTTTGGCTCGATGTTCGATTTCGGTCATTGGACGCTGGATAAAAATGGAACAGTCGACGGTTTCCTCGGATCACAGGATGCTAAGAAATACCATGAATACATGAATCGGCTGTATCAGGAAGGCTTACTGGATAAAGATTTTATTATTCAGAAGGACGATCAGCTGCAAACCAAGGCGGCCACCGGGCAGCTAGGAGTCATTTTGGCCGTATTGAATCTGGATGCGGTACGGCAATCGCTGCTGAACATCGATCCTTCAATGGAGCTTCGTGCCATTCCGTGGCCTAAGGAGAATCCTGACAAAGGATATTATGATATTTATGAAGGGTCTTTCTGGCGGATACTCATCCGTAAGGATTTCCCCGATATTAAGCGCCTGACACAGTACCTGGATTGGACGCTTAGTGATGAGGCACTGGATCTCATGTCGTGGGGACCGGAAAATGCTGGTATTTGGAAAATGCAGGACGGTAAAAAAGTATTCATAGATCCTCAAGTTGAAAGCGACATGCTTACCGGTAAGCTTGGAGGCAAGGGAGCTGATTATTACGGTTTGTATTCCCGACAGTTCTACAGCAAGGCTTCCTATTTTGGGCTGGGCTGGTACTTAGTTCGAGACTATAATCCGAAGAGTCCGCTTCGCAGCTATCCGCCCAAATATGATCTGTACGTCATGAACAGCGGCATGATTGCCAACGGATCGTACAATGTGTCGGGAACGGCGTCCTACGGCGACGGCAGCAAGGAGGCCGAAGCGGTTTCCAATTCTTATTGGACCTTCACGACACTTGATGTCGCTAAGCTGCTGACACCCAAAACGAAAGATGAGTTCGATAAGAACTGGAATGCGATCATTACGAAATATATGAAGGACACCAATTACGAGCAGGCCGCAAAAAATATGGTGCAATGGTTCAAGGATAATCCTCCTGCAAAAAAATAAGCCTCAAACAAACCAAACGGGACTCCGATGAGAGGTCCCGTTTGGTTCACTTTCACTTTTGAACATTCGGGAGGCAACGATGATCAAAATATTGATTGTAGATGATTTTCAAGTAGATCGCGAAAATCTTAGGCAGCTTCTTGACCATGATCCTGCATTCGGTCATGTGACGGTCATCGCTTCATGCGAGAACGGAAACGAAGCGCTGGAGTTTATGCAGGCATATCAACCTGATATTCTAATTACCGATATCGAGATGCCGATCATGAACGGATTCGAATTGGTGAGGACGGTTCGGCAATTGTATCCGAAGATCAAAATCATTTTCTCAAGTCTTTATAGTGAATTTGAATATGCCAAGAACGCTTTGTACCTTGGAGGCTATGGCTATCTCTTGAAGCCGGTGGACGCGGGAGAGCTGCTGCAGTGTGTCAGTGCTGTCAGAGATGAGCTGGCGAACGATCTCAAAGCCCGGAAGGACTATGAATTGCTGTACCGTCAGCTTGTGGAGAACAGGCCTTATTTAATCGAAAATTTGATGATTTGCCTGATATACGGAACAGCCGGAGATATGGCGAGAGTGCAGGAGCGGCTTGAGCTGTTGGAGCTGAATCTATCGGGCTGCTGCTTTGTAACAGCTCTGATAGAGATAGATGGATTCACCCAGTTGACACGAGAAATGAACATCGAGGAGAAGCATCTGTTCCAAATGATGGTGCTAAGCCGGATTCGTGGCACGCTAGGGTCCGATAGCAATCACATTGCAATTTCTCTTCAAGATGCGCATATCGGTGTTATATTCTATATTCATGGCGAAGAGCAGCTTTCAGAACCATTAAAGCAAATCCATAGCCAATTAAATGGAATTTTACTGGAATTCACCAACTCAGATATCAGCTTCTCCATTGCAGTTAGCGGCCACTCGAACGATATTTTGTGTGTCAAGTTTCTTTATGAGCAATGTCTATATATTTTGCGCTATAAATATTTGCTGGGCAAAGGAAAGGTACTGTACACCACGGACATTCCTGCAAGCAAAGAGAAGCCTCTATGGGATTATAACGGGATTGAGAAGGAAATGCGTGTGCTATTGAATACGGGCTCTCCTGAGGAAATTACGGCATATGTTGGCAGGTTAGCAAGCAGAATGCCGGAGAACGGCTCACCGGAGGAGCTCAAGAGCTTTTTTTATTTTCTTATGATTTGCTTGCAAAATATCGTCAGTGCCAATCCTGAAGGGTTTGCAGGACATGCTTCACTGACCTCACCCTTGGCCTGGGAAGCACTGTTGGCCTTGGAAACGATCTCCGATGCCATCACTTGGATAAGGGAGCGGCTGCTTATTGTTAACAAGTGCATTCGTGAGCGAGAGTTTCACAAAAATAAAGCTGTTGTCGACAAAATCAAGCGATTTGTAGAGCAGCACTATCGCGCTAATATTACTCTCGAGATTTTGTCGGAGGTGTTCTATTACAGTCCGAATTACTTAAATCAAATCTTCAAACAGGAGACAGGCAGAACGATCCTGGACTACGTGACTCGCTTCAAGATGGAAAAGGCCAAGGACATGCTGCTTGACGAACAATATAAACTGTACGAAATTGCGGAGCAACTGGGATACCAGCATACAGCTTACTTCAGCAGCTTGTTCAAGAAGTTTACAGGCATCACCCCCAAAGACTTCCGAAGGCAGCTTGAAATATGAGAGCACTACTTCGCAGCACGGCTGCTGCTGTTTTGACAATTCATGCGAATACGAAGCTGAAGTATAAGCTTATGTGGGCTTATTCGATTTTGTTCATTGTCAGCATCCTCTCCGTCGGTATGACCGCTTACTATCACTCGCGCGATTTCATGACGCAGTCGGAGAACAATGCGGCGGCGCAGAGTATGATTCAGCTGCACAACGCAATGGACAGCTTCTTGGAAATGTATTTCAATAAGAGCGAGATGGTATTTTTCAATCTGCAGCTCCAGAAGCATCTGTCCGCACCGCATAAAGAAATCGACGATTTGGTCTATACGCTCAAGGACATTAATGATATCGTCAATCAAATCATGAGCGATGTGAAGCGGCCTTATTTAAAAAATTCCTACTATTTTGGAGGAAACATTCAGCTGCTGCTTTATCCAAAAAACAATACGCTTTTCTCAGACGGCCAAACGATATTTCGCTACGACGAGATCAAGGAGGAACCATGGAATAAGCGGATGCTTGAGACAGACACCTATTTTACATGGGAAAGCGGAGTTCGGTTCAGCAATCAAAATTATGTCGCTCTCGACCGTAGGTTAATCGACTTTGGAACATCGACAGACCTTGGCGTAATGAGACTCCTCATCCCCGTGGAGCGTATTCAAAATATTATCGAGCGAAGCATCGGCCATTCCGATTACTTGTTGGTTTATTCGGACCAGGAGGAGCATACCATAACGAGCTATGGTCCTATTCAGCCACGATCTGCTGGGTTTCAGGAGTTGGTGAAACAGCTTGATCCTAATTCAGGAGTAACAGAAGTGACAATGGATGGAACACGCTACCTCGCAGGTGTGATGAAATCGGAGATGACAGGCTGGAAGCTCGTTTATATGATTCGATTGGACAACATTACAAACAAGGTTAGCAGGATCACATATTCGATTATCATCTCAATGGTCTTGTCCGTTGTGCTGTGCATCTTTATCGCTCTGCTAATCTCCACTTATATGACGAAGAGAATTGATGTGCTTGTCCGCAAAACGGATCTTGCGAAGCAGGGGAATTTGATTGTGACAGATGTCATAAAAGGAAACGACGAGATCGGCCGGTTAGACAAAAACTTCAACAGCATGATGAAGCGGATTCATCAATTCATCGAGGTCGAATACAAATCCCAGCTCGTATTAAACCATATGAAACTGGAGCTTCTGCAAGAGCAAATCAATCCCCACCTTCACTACAATACGTTAGCGATGATTGCATCTATTGCCCATAAGTCGGGTCAAACGGAAATAGTTGAGGTTACCAATCACCTCATTGATTTTTATAAAAATATGTTGAACAAAGGAAGATTGATTATCGGGCTCACTGCAGAGTTCGAAATGATTCGGCATTACCTTGAGTTAAGTAAATTCGTGTATTCCCTGAATCTTGATGTAATCTTCGAGGAGGATGACGACTTTTTGAATTACTATTCTGTCAAAATGCTCCTTCAGCCCTTGGTTGAGAATGCGATCTTTCACGGTATTATGCCTTTGAAGCAGGGCACTATTATTATCGGAGGCAGGGTGCTGGAAGATGCAATTGAGCTCTACGTCTCGGATGATGGAGTAGGGATGCCGGAGCCGATGCTTGAGTACATAAAAATGCTCCCGCAAGCAACGGATGACCGGCATGGGTATGGACTCACTAACGTATTCCGAAGGCTTCAGTTGTTTTTTGGGGGAGTCGTTCCGGTTTGAATGCGAAAGCGCTCAAGGTATGGGGACTACATTTGTAGTCACCATACCTAAATTTACAGAAGAAGAGATCATGACCTATCTGAAAAAGAAGTCGATGTATTCTTGATATTCTAGATCATCATCTAGATGCGTACACAAGAGCAGGGAAATTGGAGGGGCAGAGGATTCTGCTTCTCTTTTACCCACTTGGGAGCTTTTCTACAAAGAAAGGTTGACAGAGTAATTGCTATAATATAACATTTTCATATTAACGTTAATATGATAATTGGAGAGGAGCAATAGCATGAGCCGCGTACAGCCTAATGAAGAAGCGTCCAATCACGTTTACATGCAGATCCCAACCAGCCAATATTTGGCCGATATCCCCAAAGGTGCCTACTATAAGGGAGATTACAAGCTGGGCCTTAACTTTTACAGTTTCAGCCATAATTTGAATTCATGGATGAAAGGCAGCACGGAAGGTGCTCCGCCTATCGATACAATGCAAGTGATCCGGTTCGCCAAGGAAGCAGGCTTTGATGCTGTTGATATTACGGCGTACTACATTCCCGGTTATGACAATATGACGATGCCAACCAAGTCGGACGAAGAAATTTTCGAATATGCAAGGAAGATTAAGCAGCTTTGTGCCGAGCTTGGAATCGCTATTAGCGGAACAGGGGTTAAAAATGATTTTGCCGATCCAAACGAGGAAAGACGTTTATTGGATGTTAAAAGAACCAAGTACTGGATTGACGTTGCAGCTGAGATGGGTGCTCCTGTCATGCGGGTGTTCAATGGCGCGGTTCCAAAAGATATTCATCGTTTTGGTTGGGAAGCGATTGCAAGAGAGAGGATCGTTCCCGCACTGAAGGAATGTGCTGAATACGGCGCCAGCAAAGGAGTCATTGTTGGCATGCAGAACCATGGCGATATGGTTTGTACAGCAGACCAAGTGATCCGTATATTGAAATGGGTTGATCACCCGAATATCGGATTGATCAACGATACCGGTTTTTTCAAAAAGTTTATGCATCCTACCGGATTGGATTATGCTTGGTATGATGATATCGAAGCGGTTCTTCCTCACACGGTGAACTTCCAGGTGAAGAGAAAGCCGGCTGGAGCGAATACGGATGGCTTAATTGATCTGGAGGAATTGTTTAGACGGATACGCAGCAGCAATTACCGGGGATACATTCCTATAGAGACACTATGGGTAAACGGGGACGAGAATCATCCGCAACTGCTCTCCGAGCCTCCCTACGAGCAGGTAAAACAGTTTCTTGACCAATTAAAAGCTGCGTTAGAAAGCACGAAATAGAAGGGCAGCAAAGACAATTAGATGTAAACCAAGGTTGTGATGAAAGTATCGCAGCCTTGTTTGCATTTAATTCAATTGCTAAAGCGCTCAAACTGCAGCATTCGTATCCATACTGATTATGCCCGTGTGTCCTCCCAGCGGTAAAACCCAATGGAGCGTCAATGGCTGCAGACAGCCTGTTGAATAAGCATAAATAAAAAGATGATAAAACCTTTTCTTATCGTTGACAAGGCAATCCGCGAGGATGTAATATGGGATTATATTCCTTTGTATTAACGTTAATACATTAACGCAAGAGAGGAGCAAGGACTTGAGCACTTTGCAGACTAATGAAGGAAATGTCTCATTAATCGTTCAGATTTCAAGCAGTGGGGGAGGGCTTCAGGAAGCGATCGACGCAGCAGGGGCTGCTTACGATTCGATTCAAAGTCTTAGTATTACGGAAGGAACGCTGAATACGGATGACTGCAGTTGGATTCAAGAACATTTGGTACACCTTATAGATCTTGAAATTGGAGGAACAGCTGATTTTGAGAACTCTATGGTACCGAAGAGCGCCTTTAATGAGAATAAAGTACTTCAGAATGTAAAGATCGACCATGCAGTTGGTGTCTGCAAGATGGCGTTTAACGAATGCCACAGTTTGGTAAGTATAGATTTGCCGCAAGTCGAGAGCGTGGAGAGCCATATCTTAACTAACTGTAAATCACTTCAATATGCCAACCTGCCGAAGCTGCGTTCTATGGATAGCAGAGCATTCTACGGCTGTGCAGCGCTCAAGTCCCTCCATCTCGGAGAAGAACCGCCTGAACTGCTTGGTCGAGGATATTGGTTCAAGCATGTGTACACTGCTACAATTTTTGTTCCGACGGAAGCGTCTATTCAGAAATACAGAGAAACTTACGAGTTGGCTGACTTCAAAATTAAAGCGGTTGGCGATGACAGTGTTGATGAAGAGGATGGCATAGATCCTTTCGCTAACCTGTATGAACCTATCAGCACCAGCCATTATTTGAAGGACAGTCGCAAAGGCTCGTACTATACAGGAGATTACAAGATCGGTCTTAACTTATACAGCTTCAGCCATAATTTGGCTTCTTGGCTCAAAGGCTCAACGAAAGGATCCCCGCCGATCGATACGATGCAAGCTATCAAGTTCGCCAAAGAGGCAGGCTTTGATGCCGTGGACGTTACATCCTACTATATTCCAGGATACGACAACCATACGATGCCTACCAAGTCTGACGAAGAGATCTTGGAATATGCCAAAGCTATCAAGAGTTACTGTGAGGAGCTTGGAATCGATATTAGCGGAACGGGAGTTCAGAACGATTTTGCAGACCCAAATCCAGCAAGACGCGCTCTGGACCTTGAACGTATCAAGTATTGGATCGATGTGGCTGCCGTGATGGGAGCACCCGTGATGCGTGTGTTCTCGGGTCTCGTTCCAAGAGATATCCTGAAATCCGATTGGGAAACGATAGCGAAGGATCGTATTGCTCCTGCTCTCAGAGAGTGTGCTGAATATGGATCGGACAAAGGCGTGAGGATCGGTCTTCAGAACCATGGAGATATGACGGCAACCGTCGATCAAATCATTCGTATCCTTCAATGGGTCGATCATCCAAATATTGGAATAATTAACGACACGGGGTACTTCCGAACCTTCCGCAATCATACGGGATTAGGCTACGACTGGTATTCCGATATTGAAGCTGCGCTTCCGTATACGGTTAATTTTCAAGTTAAGAAGAAGCCTGCTGGACAAGAAACAGATATCCCGGTCAATCTGGCCCAAATATTCACCGCTATCCGATACAGTAATTATAGGGGGTATATTCCTATAGAGCTGCTTTGGCAGTCTGGCGATGCGGGGCATCCTAAGGATTTGAAGGAGCCTCCGTTTGAAGAGATTCGGTATTTTTTGGCTCAAGTCAAAGCTGCGGCAAACTACACGAAATCGACAGGGCCCTCATCTCTAGCCGAAAAATAGATGAAAGATGTTATGCCCAATTGCAGCTACACTGACTCAAAGGTTAGCTGCTTTTGGATAGCTTAATGACTTAAAAAGCGTATTTGTACGGAAAAATGGTAGCGCTATCATTAAGTGGAGATGAGGGTTATAAGATGAAACGAAAACCATTAATGTTGGGCTTCGCACTGTTAATCGCGATGATGAATGTTGGCTGCAGCAAGGATTCGGCCGGGTCGAAGGATAGCGGAAAGACAGAGATCGTATCGAATGATCCTGTAACATTGCTGGTCTATTTGCAGGCCGCTGTAAGCGAGGAAGACTTTAAGCTGTTGTTTACCGATCCGGTCAAAAAGAAATATCCGAACATCACGTTAGAGGCGATACGTCCGAAGACAGGAACGAAGCTGGCAGACTTGATTACAGCAGGTACGATCCCGGATCTTATTGCCGCACCGAATGCCGATATTTGGGCGTTCAATACATTGGATCTGCTTTATGATATTACGCCTCTCGCTCAAGCGCGAAAGGTAGATTTGAATCGGTTTGAGCCGGCCACCCTTGAGGCCGTGAAATCGGATAAAGGCGAGCTGTGGGCGCTTCCGTACGCCATGGAATTTAACACGATGTATTACAACAAGGACATTTTCGACAAGTTCGGTATTGCTTATCCCAAAGACGGCATGACCTGGGACGAAACCATCGAATTAGCCAAAAAAGTGACAAGGGACGTCGACGGTGTCCTGTACCGCGGATTGGATGTGGTTAACAGCAATATTATGGGCTTTCCGTTCGCTTTATCCTATGTTAACGGAGTGACGAACAAGGCAAATATAAATAACGATCAATGGAGAAAGATATTCGATCTAACCAAACAAATTCAGACCATTCCCGGAAACGAGCCACCTAGCCCTGAGCCGAGTACATCGGTTGTAGCGAATTATTTCGTAAAGGATAGAAATGTGGCGATGGTCGTGTCCCCTAACCTGATGAAATATTTTGGTGAATCCGCCACAGGCTTGAATTGGGATATTGCTCAATATCCAAGCCATAAAGATAAACCGAACGTCTCTGGTAAGGTTGACGCACATGTTCTTACCATTACCAAGCCAAGCAAGCATAAAGAAGACGCGATGAAAGTATTGGAAGTGCTTACATCGGATGAGGTTCAGCTGCTGAACGTGAAAAATACTTCCAGGATATCTCCTCTCAAAAATCCTGAAATGCAAAAGCAGTATGGTGCGGATATGCCGTTCTTGAAAGGGAAAAATACTCAGGCTATTTTTAAAAGCAAAGTGGTGGCGCCGCCGGTATATTCTCCTTACGAGAGTGATGGAAGCAAGATTGGGAAGCAGAAGTACAAAGATTATATGACAGGCTTGATTGATGCGAACACGGCGCTACGTCAAGCAGAGGATGAGATTAATAAGGTGCTTGCAACCAAATAAGATTATTATTGGTTGCCTAAATTCATTGTTCTGGCGGCCGAACTGCCCTATACCCATATAGGTGCAGTTATTTTTTTGGCTGAAAATAGAAAAACTGGTTATAGGAATGAATTCTTAGCATGAAATTAAAGGATATTCGAACGTGAATGCAGAATGGTATAAATGCATGATCAGCTTATAGAACCAGGTAACGGAATAGCGCAGAGGTGAACTTAATGAGCAGGCGAGTAAGACAAGAAGACATTGCCAAGGAGCTTGGACTCTCCATTAATACCGTATCTTTGGCATTAAAGAACAGCAAACGAATCAATGAGGAAACAAGGCAAAAAGTACAGCAGGTGGCGAAAGCTTTAAACTATATACCGAATTCCATAGCTCGTTCTCTCGTAGAGAAAAAAACAAAAGTAATAGGTTTTATCGTACCGAAAATAACGAATCCAGTTCAGATAGAGACAGCTCAGCTTATTGAACGAAAATTGATCAAAAAAGGCTACAATATGATGCTTATGACGACCGACAGCGATATAAACTATGAATCCTATGCATTGGATATCCTTGTATCGCGCCAGGTGGATGGATTATTCCTATTCCCTACGAATAAGCAGAACCAGGAAAAAATCAAAATGATGCGGAGCGCACATATCCCCATTGTCCTCCTGTCTGGAGGCAACTACGAGCCCGCAAGCGATTCCGTCTATATGAATCAGTTTAAAGGCGCCTACATTGCGGCATCCCACTTAGCTCAGTTAGGTCACCGCCATATCGGCTTTATTCACGGAGGAGTAGGCAATGTAGAGAAATTTACGGGATATCAGCAAGCGTTAATGGACCACGGAATTGAATTCAACCCAGAGCTTGTTGTATCCGTCGATAATTTCAACTATGAGCAGGGGTATTTGTCTGCGGCAGAGCTGATACCTGCTAAGAAGGTGACTGCCCTGCTGGCGTCGAGCGATTATTTGGCTCTTGGGGCGCTGCGTTGGTGTAGAGAACAAGGAATGCGTGTTCCTGAGGATATTGCAATCGTCGGTTTTGACAACCTGGAGGCGGCTCAGTACGCCGAAATACCGTTAACTAGTGTAGCTTATAGAGTGGAGCAGTTATCCACTTCCGCCGTGGAGTTAATGTTCAAATTACTTGCTGAGCAGGATAAGTTCTCTACGCAGCAGCCTGAAAGAATTGTATTCGAGCCAGCTTTGGAAATCAGGAGCTCCTGCGGCTTTAAATTAAAGTAAATGAATTGACACTATGTCGTATGTCATATAACATTAATTTTATAATAGGAATGGAACTGCCGCTAACCTGTATAGGTAAGGCTGCTTAAAAAAATACATGCGGATGTATTTTTTTATTTAACCCATTATATTAACGTTAATATTAAATGAGGTGGTTACAAATGGAACTGACTGGAAAGATAGCCGTCGTTACAGGGGCGAGCTCGGGGATAGGTTTAGCAGCAGCAAAAGCTTTATATTCACAAGGAGCTTCTGTCGTTTTATTGGCAAGAGATGAGCAAAATCTGCAAAATGTGATCCAGTCGATGGATCCGGATTCGATGGGTAGACTGACCGGTATCGCAACCGATGTCAGAGATGAAGCATCCGTGCAAAATGCGATAGAGCAGACGATATCCTTATACGGACAAATCGATATTTTGATTAACGCGGCTGGAGTGAGCTTGCCTGATAAGCAGCTGGTTCAGGACGTAGATCTGAACCAATGGAAACGAATTATGGAAACGAATTTAACGGGTACCTTTCTCATGAGCCGTGAGGCATTACTTCGAATGAACGAAAGAAATTCCGGATACATCATTAACATTTTATCTACATCAGCTTTTCAGGCCTCAGGAGGAGACAGCATCTATGCTGCTTCCAAATATGGGGCAAGAGCTTTAACGGAATCGATGATATCAGCAAACCGCCGTTCGGGAATCCGAATTTCTTCCATCAGCCCAGGTGCTGTAAACACCAACATTTGGAGTCATAAAACAAAACCGGTTTCCCAGGAAACGAAGGATACGATGTTAAAGCCTGAAGATATTGGTGAAATGATTGTTTTTCTAGTTACGAGACCTTCCTATGTTCATATTGAAAATATGACGGTGACTTCTTGGCTTCGATAAAACTCTTAAGTCAAGGGAGTAGAATCCGCACAAAATGGAGAGCGCCAAGTTCTATGAACTAGGCACTCTGCCTGCGTAAGCGGTTGAGTAGCCCATTCATTGAGCATCATGAAAGATGATTCCCAAACTATACCTCGTTCCCGATGTAACGGTACTGACCCCGTGTCGGAGAGTCGTTTTATAATAACCGCGAGTTCCAAGAACGGGGCGATGTTGGGTCGGAAAGATAATTCCTTCGCCTTGCTCTAGCGTGAGAACACGGCCTCGGCTTTGGGCCCGGGGTCGCTGCTCTACGAGCAGAAATTCGCCACCGGTGTAATCGTTCCCGCGTTGATTCAAAGCGAAAACAACCTGAAAAGGGAAATACACAGCTCCATATAAATCCTGGTGCAAACAATTGTATCCATCGGTCTCATATTTCAGAATGAGTGGGGTAGATCGGGTCTGCCCTTCCTTATGGCACTGCTCCAGAAAAGGTTCGAGTGATTCCGGGTAGGCGGGGCTTTCGCCCAACTGCTCGAGCCAACGATTGGCTGTTTGCGCCAAGGGTGGATACATGCCTTCGCGCAGCACCTGAAGCAAAGGGGGCAGGGCTGAGCCATAATATTTGTACTGCCCGATTCCAAAGCGATATCTAGCCATGTCGATGGTGCTTCGAAATTGACTTTCATCCTCGTACGTTCCGATGACTTCCAAGCACTCCGTTTTAGTTAACAAAGGAGGAAGCTTGGCATAGCCGTTAGTGTCCAACGATTGTTGGAGCGAGGCCCAATCCAAATCAGCGATACGTTTACTGATGTGCTCCTGCATGAGTTATCCCTCCTCCAGCACTTATGCCGCATCGTTCAAGCTCCAGCAGTCGCGTCTTCATATCCATGCCACCGCGATAGCCTGTTAATGCTCCGTTCTTACCAATTACACGATGACAAGGTACAGTAATTAACAATGGGTTTGCCCCAATGGCCGCACCGACAGCACGGACAGCAGCTGGCTTTTGAATTTGGCCGGCAATATCCGAATACGATTGGGTCGCACCATAGGGGATGCTCCTTAGCGCACTCCATACGGCCATTTGAAATGGCGTTCCGTGATAGTCGAACGGAATTGAAAACTGGGTACGATTCCCCTGAAAATATTCGATGAGTTCCTCTACATAAGCCTGAAGCCCCTCATCATCTCGTTTCCACGCGGAGTCGGGAAATTTGATATTTGCCCACTCGCTTATTTCCGTGAACGGCTGATTGTGCGAGCCAACATAACATAATCCTTTTGAAGTAGCCGCGATGTGTACATTCCAATCGTTGTAAGTTAATAATGTCCAATACAAAATACGTTTCGCAGAGCTTTCCATGAGCATCCACCTCCACGAACAGTATAACCCCGTATTGGAGGCTTTGTACGTATTTTTGAATGGAAGAGCAAGATATCAAAAGACTTGGAAGGGAGTCAGATAGTCAAAGCTGCTACTTTTCACTTTCCTGGTATAAAGTACCTATATCTTATAGTCACCTAGATGCCGATATAGTAACATTATAGAGAGATAGTATGATTTATCTCACATTTTATAAGAGAAAGTAGTTGAGCAGCAGCGTGATCAAACTTGGGGCAGAACGACTGAAGCAAATACAGTATATTGGAATTACCGAAAACGATCTTCGGCTGTTACATAGTAAGGAAAGCGATTTCAGATCGATCGTACATGACCTGGTAGATGAGCTGTACCGGCAAATTGCCGCAGAGACTGAGCTTCTTCAAATCATACAGCGTCACAGTACATTAGAGAGGTTAAAAGAAACGCAGCGCAGCTATTTTCTGTCCATGACTTCAGGAGTTTTGGATGAAGCCTTTATTGAAGGACGGCTGTTTATTGGAAAAGTGCATTCACGTATCGGATTGACTTCAAATTGGTATTTAGGCACTTATATTATTTATTTGGATATAGCTGTCGCCCATCTGGAGAAAGTGCTGCCCAACGATTGGAGACCGGTTATCCATGCGTTAACCAAAATGTTTAATCTGGATTCCCAACTGGTGCTGGAAGCTTATGAGACGGACGAAAAAGCCAAGATCGAAAGCTTGGTGGAACAACAAAATCAGCTGCTTACCGGAGTCAGCTCTGCGGTTCAGGAACTGGCTTCTTTAATGGTGCAGTTGAATGAAAGCAGCCAATCGGTAGCCGTATCTGCAAGCAAAACGGCTGATTTTCAAGACCAGACGCATCAAAACCTGGTCTATTTGGGAAAAGAAGTCGAATCGGTTCACCAAGTGGGTGCGATCATAAAAGAAGTAGCGGACCAAACGCATTTACTAGGTTTAAATGCTGCTATTGAGGCGGCCAGAGCCGGGGAACATGGTAGAGGCTTCGAGGTCGTTGCCAATGAAGTGCGCAAACTGGCTCACAGTACCAAAGAATCCTTGGGCACTATTGATGAAAAATTAAAAAATATACATACGACCTTGGCTCGCGTCCAAAAAGACTCGGGGCAAACCTCCGTTTATTCCAAGCACCAAGTTGATAATTCGAAAGAGCTGGCTTCCTTCGTGAAGCTGATTGAAAAGGTAACGGTGGAGCTTGAGGAGCTTGAGAAGACAAGCGAAGTAAAATAAGTAAGCAGAGAAGACCGCCTGGCGACTTAGCCGGACGGTCTTTTTTGTGATGTTATTATGGATCAACTAGTTGATCCTATAACAGGGCTAACTTATTGGGAAATGAATCTTATAAATTTTCTTCGGTCTGCCTCGCAATTTCTCCTGTTTCTTGTAGGCGATTTGGGCAATACCCTTTTCCTCCAGTTGATTCAGAATGCGATTGGCGCTGCGAATGGTGATGCCAAGATGAAAGGCGATCTCTTCAGAGGTCAGCTCGCTGCTCTCCGTTTTGGAGATGACGGCCATAATTTTTTGAATCTGCAGCGTCGAAATGTCCAGCATCTCGCTTAGCCGTTGGATTTGCGGATTGACCTCGTTCAAGTAGGCTAGGTTCGTATCTTCGCCTAACGGTCCTATCACTTGTCCGCTCATTTGAATGACATAAGTGCCTCGAACGGGGCTGGACTCGGACTGTTGGTTAGCAAGCTGGGCGTTCATCCGCGCTTTATACATCGTATCGCCTGTCCCCCAACCCAAATTTACATCGAATGGAACGTGCTGGTTCAGGAAAGCCATCAGCTTGCAGCGGGTGAAATTGTCGGTAATGATTTTCAGATCCTTGGCTGAGCTAATAATTTCAAAGCTGACGTTTGATTTTTGAATAATAAGCGGGATCTTCTCTTGCATCGTAAATTCCAGCAAGCTTTTGTGCAGAAGCATCGTTTTCAGTTCCAAATCATTCATGGCCGAAGGCAAGTCGTTCAGCTTGTGAATGGACACGTAGCCGATAGCGATTTGATTATCCGCCAGCTTGATCATTTCGATTTCGGTAATGATAAGCTCGAACTGCTGGATGATCGACTTATGGGAAGGTACCAAGTAAATATGGGGTACGCCCTGCTGCTCGAGCCTGGGCACAATGTTCCCGACACGAGTAATCGAGAAATCGATTTTGTTTTCTTTCCAGAGTCCAATATGGTAATCCGACAGCTCCTGATAGATTCGGTCTGTGATGACAGTGTACGGATAAATTTGCGGAAAATGATCAGGGGCCAGAATCGGCTTAAGCCCCAAATAATCGTTATGGCTCATTATAAAATCGATGCAGACACGAGAGAAATCAATATCCTTGCGTTCCACACTGAGCTGAAAGAGGCATTTGTAAAAGTCTTCCTCGCTGATTCTATAGATATAGGTGGGAACAGGGAAGGAGCCTTGCAATCTTTCTTCTAAATAAAGGTAACCTAATTCGGTGATAATAATTCCATCTACATGAGCATAGTGCCGATTGTAGTGATCGTAGGTGTCGCTTAATTGCGAATAAGTCAAAATTGTCAGCTCACAACGGTCTTGTAACGATTGTTGTACTGCTTGCATCCGCGGCAAAAACTGGTGCGCAATGATAACAGCTAATCGAATCAAATGGCGAGCCTCCCTTACTCTATGAATAAAATGATGGTTGATTGCAGTAGATTTGCAGTTGTTGGATTGCTTACGAACCGTCAGTTTCGACAGCATGATTCATCTTTCTATTTATTATAACGAAAAACAACATGTAATGAAAACGATGAAAACCTAAAATTTCTATGTAACAAAAGGTTACATGCATATTGCAATAATTTTAAATGTAGTTTATATTAATTTTATACAAATGTCCAAAAGGTGTCTAAAAATAAAAAGAGCCATCGAAAAGGCTTGGGGGAGGCAGAACAGAACACAGCTTACACTTCAAAGAAAACGCTATCAGGGAGGCACACTATGGAAAACAATTCAGCTATCGTCAACCGCAAGTATTTAATTCTCGGTCTTTTATGTTTTACATGGATCATCAATTACTTTGACAAAATTGCCATAAACGTGGCTGCAATTCCTATTTCCAAGCAGTTTGGGTTAAATGAATCTCAAGTCGGTCTGATCCTCAGCAGCTTTTTCCTTAGTTATGCCATTATTCAGCCTATCGGCGGTTGGTTGTCGGATAAGTTCGGATCAAGAAAAGTTATTCTTGCTTCCGCCTTGATGTGGTCCCTTTTCACGATCATGACAGGATGGGCTTGGTCTTTCACAGCACTTTTGGTCATTCGCTTCCTGTTCGGTATCGGGGAAGGAAGCTATCCTTCCGCCAGTACGGTAGCGGTTGCAGAGTCATTCCCGCATAAGCAGCGGGCAAGAGCTAAGTCAGTCTTGACCTCTGCGACGACGATCGGCGGTATGCTGGGCTCCCTGATATCGGCCTTCCTTATTACCAAGCTAGGCTGGGAGAATATGTTCATGGTTCTTGGGGTAGTAGGGCTTGCGGTATGTGTCATTTTATTTTTCTTCTTAAAGCCTCCGATTCAAGAGAAGAAGACAGCAGCTCAAGCTGCTAAAGTGAAAGTTCCGTTCAAAAAGCTCCTGACAAAGCCGCTAATCTGGCAGATGATGCTTATGTATTTCGGCTCCAGTATCGTTACTTGGGGAATGAACTCTTGGATGCCAACTTACTTGGTTAAGGTGCGTCATTTAAGCATGGTTTCTATGGGGGCTTTGTCTTCCATTCCTGCTATTGTTGCTTTTGTAGGTGTGCTTGTGCTTGGCTGGCTGCTGGATAAGAAGTTTTTGGCTGGCCGTGAGAAGTATGTCATTATGATCGGTGCCCTTGTTTCATGCTTATGCATTTATTTGATGTTCCAGGCACCGTCGATATCTTATGTCGTTTTTTACCAATGCTTAGCTGCCTTAGGTTCCTTGGGCGTTATTACCCCAGCGCTTACGATGCCATTGAAGTATTTACCTAAAGAAATCGTAGGTTCTGCAACGGGTATCGTCTATTTCGGAGGCCAAGTAGCGGGGATCATCGCACCTTCACTGATGGGTTATATGATCCAAATCAATAACGGTTCTTTTACAGCTGCGTTCTGGGTCATGATTGTAGCTATGATCGTACCATTTATTACAGGAATGACCTTGCGCACAAAAGGCTTGTCTTCAGATCCTGAGAACCGTGACGAATCACAATCAGGAGGCTCCATCGGAACGAAGGAAGAAGCAGCACCGGAATTCGTTAGATAACAGCCCAGATAAACATAGGAGGGATACAGGATGAGAGGCAATGAACAACTAGCCGCTATTATTGAAAGTAAAAAAGATTTTTTTATTCAAATCAGCGATAAAATATGGGATTATGCAGAAACACGCTTTGAAGAAAAGCAATCTGCTGAGCTGCTGTGCCAAGCGCTAGAGCAGGAGGGCTTTACAGTCGAACGCGGCGCCGCGGGGATTGAAACGGCTTTTATAGGAAGCTTTGGGAGTGGGAAGCCGGTTGTAGCCATTCTAGGTGAATTTGACGCGTTGTCCGGCCTTAGCCAAAACAGAGGAGTCGCAACGCATAATCCGGTTCAAGAGGGTGGTAACGGCCACGGCTGCGGCCATAATTTGCTTGGCACAGGTTCGCTGGCTGCTGCAGTTGCGCTGAAGCAGTATATGGAAGAGCATCAGCTCCCAGGAACCATTCGATATTACGGCTGCCCAGGGGAAGAGGGAGGCTCCGGCAAAACGTTCATGGCAAGAGAAGGCGTGTTCAACGATGCGGACTTCGCGCTTTGCTGGCATCCAGCACCGGTGAACGGCATTATGCCGGGCAACTCACTTGCGAATTATCAGGTATATTTCAAATTCAAAGGCCGCAGCTCCCATGCCGCAGCAAGTCCGCACTTGGGAAGAAGCGCATTGGATGCGGTAGAACTAATGAATGTTGGTGTCAATTATTTAAGAGAGCATGTCATTCAAGAAGCCCGAATTCATTATGCCATAACCAATACCGGCGGTACCTCACCGAATGTGGTACAGGCTAATGCGGAAGTGCTCTATTTGATCCGTGCGCCTAAAACGCCTCAAGTGGAAGAAATATACCAACGTGTCTGTGATATCGCACGTGGAGCTGCATTGATGACGGGCACACAGCTGGAAATCGTGTTTGATAAGGCGTGTTCGAATTTGATCGGCAATTCCACCCTAGAGGAAGTTATGCATAAGCAGTTCGCTGAGCTGGGCGTACCGGTCTTCAATGAATCTGAGAAGGAGCTTGCCAGGGCAATTCGAGAGACGCTAACTGAAGAAGACTTGAAGATGTTCCGCCGTTTAAAAGGCTTAGAAGACAAGGAATTGGCTGACTTCCTTTTGCCGTTCTCGATGAAAGGGATGAATGTTGGCTCAGGGTCGACCGACGTGGGCGATGTCAGCTGGATCGTACCAACCGCCCAGTGCGTAACGGCCTGTATGGCTATCGGAACTCCATTCCACACCTGGCAGCTGGTAGCTCAAGGAGGTACATCGATAGGTCACAAAGGCATGCTGCATGCAGGGAAAGTCATGGCAGCAACTGCACTTGAGGTCATGCAAAATCCGGAGCTGCTGGAAGCCGCTAAGGCTGAGCTTAATCAATACCTGGAAGTGGAGCCCTACGTTTGCCCGATACCGGCTGATGTTAAGCCATCGGCTGTGAAATAACTTATGCGAACTGAACTCATTTTACTTTTATACCTGAATCAAATCGGACACCATGCGAAGTATTCGACGCATGGTGTTTTTTTGTACGGACATGAAACGCTAGGCATGCCGACATCCTCCGGTAGAAGGCGTTCGTAGTGCTATATGAGATTCGCTTTGGAATATAAAACAGCCGCTAATAGTCAGCTATCGGCGGCTGTTTGCTTGTGTGTTCCACAAATGAAGCTACTTTTTCTCGGCGAATTTCTGAGTAATTTTCTCATCTGCTTGCCTCAAAGCGGTGTTGACGTCAATGTTGTTTAGAATCATGTCGGTGAAGGCGTCGTTAACGATATTAATGGCATCCTGCCTGATTGCATTGTTCAAGCCTTGTGCACGCGGAGGTTCGATTGGAGCATAAGTGTTAAAGTAAGCAGCTTCAAGGTTTTTGCCTTTCAGCTCTGGTGCATCCGTACCAAAGGCTTTACGGATTTCAGGCTTGTTGACGGGGGTGAGCAAGCCTTTCTTGGAATTATCCATCATTCTTTCGTCGTTCATTAAATACATGATAACTTCAAATGCTTCGTCCTTATGCTTGCTCGTTGGTGTAATTCCCCAGAAGGTAGGGCTGCTTTGCTGACCGACTTTCGGTTTGTCTTTAAAGGTAGGCATCGAGACGACGTCCCAGTTCAGGTTGGGCGGGAAATTGACTTGACGTCCATAGCCACTGATAAGGGTTGCGACGTTTAATTGTTTCTCAAATTGTTCGACCTCAGGAGTAATGGATCTTGTGTTCGTCGGACGGTTATTGCCAGGAATTTTATAGATTTTATCTAAAGTGAGCAGAAGCTGTTTCCACTGATCGTTATTGACATTAGGTTTATCCTCGGTCGGGATGAGAGGGGAGATGGACAGCTGATTTTCCCGCAGGATGGTGCTGTAGAAGCTGCTCATGCCGCGGTAAGATGTACCGTCCACGGTTCTTGTCATAGTCCGTGCCAGCTCATAAGCATCATCCCAAGTCATTCCGTCTTTCGGGTAAGGAACGCCAAATATATCGAATATGTCTTTATTATAATAGAGTACGGATTGGCTGATTTCTTTTGGAATCCCGTAGATTCCTTTGCCGCCCGTGTAATATTTTAACGTTTCCAGAGCTTGCGGATAGTAACGGTTCATATCGTAATTATATTTTTTGATGAGATCAGTTAAATCATAATCAAGGCCAAGCTGTTGAATCGTGTTGACGAAGGAGGAGTGTACAAACCATGTAATATCAGGAGCCGTACCGGCAGAGACGAGGTCGTTCAGATTGGTTCCATTGCCCCGTTCAATATATTTTGGAGTGATGTATGGAAACTTCTGGCGTATCGGATCTCCGATTTCTTTATTAAACGTTTCCTGGCTCATACCTAAATGTGATGCGAAGACTAACTCGAAAGGTTCTTTTTTCGTTTCCGCCGTAGATTTTGGTGCCGGTTCGGTACTGGTAGAGCTGCTGCACGCAGATAGGGCTATGACGGCAGCTAAAGAAGCAAGAGAAACCATTTTTGTTTTACGCATACTTAAAAAACCTCACCTTCGTTAATATTTGTTTGATAATAAGGCGGCAAGCAACAAAATGATAACGCTATCATATCTCTATAAAGCATGATACCAAAACTCCCCCGGATAGAAGTGTTTAATGTTTCCGGAAACTTTCTAATCCAGTTTATACCACCAGCTACTCATTTGTAAATCGTTTTGAGGAAATTTTCCTATTGTTGACAACCATATAGCCTTTCGCTACGATGGGATAAATATCAGAAACGTTACAGATCGTTTCTTAAGGGGATTTACATGGCTAACTTACAAGATATTGCTACCAAAGCGGGAGTATCCAAGGTGACTGTTTCCAAAGTTATTAACAATTACGAGTCTGTTTCTTCGGCGACACGGGAGAAGGTTCATCGAGCATTGCGAGAAATGAACCTTCATGCAAGCGATTTGAAACGGTCCAAAGACAGCTCCATGATGATCGGAATGCTGATGCCTCTAGGCGACATGAGCGGAAACCGGTTTAGTATGGGAATATTGGCCGGTGCAGAAGAGAAGGCGCTAGAGAAAGATTATTTTATATTGATAGGCAATACCGTAAGTATGGAGAGAGAAACGAAGGTTGCTGCCAAAATGCTTCAGCGGGATGTGGATGGACTCATCTTATTAAGTGTTAGCCCCGAGCTAGAGGGCAAGCATCTGGATGAGCTGATTCATAATAGGGTCCCTGTCGTTTTGGTGGACCAGACGTTCAAGGATTTTCCCGCTCATGTCGTTCGTGGAGACAACTTTGCCGCTGCCATTAAACTAATCGATCATCTGGTGGAGCTTGGGCATCGTCGCATTGCCTGTATCACCTTGAATCCGACACGGTCTACTCATGTGGATAGAGTGAAAGGGTACCGAATAGGTTTGATGAATGCCGAGATTCAAGGACAAGAAGAGTACTATAGAACGGTAGGCAAAGGAATTAACTCCTATGAAGCAACTCGAAGATTGCTGACGATGGAGCAGCGACCAACAGCATTGTTCGTTGCCCAGCCGTCGATGCTGATGAACGTATTTAAGGCCGTTCAAGATCAGGGCTTACGAGTCCCAGAAGACGTTAGTATTGTGGCGTTTGACGAGCAATACGCAATTCTTCCGGATGAGTATCGGGGATTCTTCACGTCTATTAATCAGTCGGCCAAGTTGATAGGAAGCATGGCGATTGAAATATTGTGCCAGCAAATGAACGATGCTTCGTTGGAATATCAGGAAATTATTTTGCCTGGGGTTTTGAACATCCGTAAATCATCGGGACCGGCACCCGCGATATGAGAATCAGGCTCACCATGGATGAGGGAACCGCGCGGTTGTGCGGTTTTTTTGGCATATCCGGAAGATGACTGGAAGAGAAAGTTTCTAGAAATGATTTGCATAAAGGGAATATATGGTATAGTAGAAAAGGAGAGGAGGGACGTTTAATAAGAAGAATTTGCTTTTGTTTTATGATAACGCTTACACACTTACTGACATTCAATTGCCCATGTAGAACAAAACCAGTTCATACGAGAAAGGTGATGATTTCGTGTACACCGTCCGTAAGCCGCTTTCCATTGGTATTATAATGTTTCTTATCTTTACATTAATGCTTCCGCTCCAAGGGCTCTTTCCGCATGCCGCTGCTGCGGCTGAGCTGAATTATGCTCTCAATAAACCAGTCCCGGGAAAAAGCTCGGATACCTCTGCTGGCAGGGCAACTGCCGCTGTCGATGGGAATGCCGGCACGTATTGGCAGCCACTTGCAAGCGACCGCGGGGATGACCTGAATGTGTGGATGACCGTGGATTTGACGGTACAGCAAACGTTTCAAAGAACGGTATTGGACTTCGCTGGAACTCATGGCATTGTGAGCGGCTACACCATTCTGTACTCCAATAATAACAGCAGTTGGACACAGGCGTATTCTCGTGACAGATCGACTGGAGCGATTCAAGCTAAGGAGATGGCCAGCTTCGCACCGGTGACTGCACGATATATTAGAGTTTCGATAAACTTGACTCAGAATTCGCTTTTCAAGCTGGCAGAATTCGAAGTGTTGGGAGAAGGAGGCTCCGGCTCTCAGCCCGCTTTAAAAAGAGCTTACATTTCCGCTGCAGCAGGTCAGGAATATGCTGAGAGTACGACCATTAAGCTCAATGTTAATGAACAGACTCCGCTGCAGCTTCGCGGCATGCTTGTTACCGGAGAAGAAGCGGATTTATCCGAACCGGATTTTGTCACTTCTATGCAAAGCTCCAAGCCGGATGTTGTATCAATTGATTCGACAGGAAAAGTGACGGCTTTGAAGGCTGGAATTAGCCAAATTACGGGAACCATCGTACAAGGCCCAATCACGATGTCGACCTCCATCTGGTTTGATATCACCGATCCGGTACAGCTTATCGCCGATCTTCAAATAACCCACCCAACGATGGAGATACAGGTGGGACAACCCGCACTGGTGAAGCCAGGGGACCCGTATCCGACCCTTCAGGTTAAACCTTATGTTGAAGGTGTATTGAATGGAGAGCTGGTAGACAGCGCACAGCATAAAGTGTACCAGCTTCCGGAAACCCAGTTAAGACCGGGTGAACCCATGCAGCTGGCTATTCCTGGAGCCGTCAATTCTATCGGTGAGCATCAGCTTCGCCTGACGGTGACTTCTACAGGCCAGGCGTCCGTATATGACACGTTCTATTTCTTCTCAGTGGATGCCAGCACGATTCCATCCGGTCAAAGCCATCTAGCATTCATAGGTGCGGACGGTAAATTGGTGTATACGCCGGATTACAAAGGAAATAAATTGATCGATTACTCCAATTCCGGCTATATGGGTGGGGGAGTTCCGCTGCCTGATGTTCCGGTCCGAGTGACTTTGAGCCCGACCGCGGAAGGGGACGATACGCAGAGAATCCAAGCAGCCATCGATGAAGTGTCCCAGCTCGCTCCGTCTGCCGAAGGATTTCGCGGCGCAGTGCTCCTCTCTAAAGGAACATACCGGGTAGGCAGCAAGCTGTTTATCCGCACCGGAGGCGTCGTCCTTAGGGGTGAGGGTCAGGATGCAAATGGAACGATTCTTTATGCAACCGGTACGGAGCAGCGCAACATTCTGGAGATTGGCGGCGCAAGCGGGCCGGTCATTAGCTCGACCGTCAAGACGAGCATTACGGATCTGTACGTGCCATTGGGCTCACGAAGCTTCCGAGTAGCCGATCCCGGCTTGTTTAAAGAAGGGGATACGGTCATGGTGCGCCGAAAAGGAAATGACCGTTGGATTCACGAGCTGCTGATGGACCAAATTACAGACAGACCGGGGACGACGGACAGTACACAGCAGTGGGGTCCATTCGATCTTAACTTCGATAGAGTCATAACGAAGGTGGAGGGCAACGTCATTACGGTAGACGCGCCATTGGCTAACTCGATCGAGCTGCGCTGGGGCGGAGGCGAAGTATTGGCCTATAACGATGCCGCGCGGATTCAGCAGGTCGGTGTTGAACATTTACGCGTCGATGTGAACTTTGATCCATCCATCGTTAAGTCCGATGGCGGCGTCAATTATTACGCGGATGATAATCATCCGGAGACATTCATTGCGTTCAAAAGCGTTAAAAATGCATGGGTTCGCGATATCACGGCGCTTCATTTAGGCTATGCCATGGTCTACACCGGAAGAGATACGAAGTGGACTACTACCCAGGACAGCTCAGTTCTCGAGATGGCGAGCACATTGGACGGCGGACGCAGATATCCCATGTTCTACGAAGGACAGCTTGGATTGACCCAACGGGTCAATGTCGATACAGCCCGGCATTCCTATATTGTCGGAAGCCGTGTGCCGGGTCCTAACGTATTCCTGGACGGCGTAGCAACCACGCAGTTTGCTACTAGCGAACCGCATCACCGATGGTCAGTCGGCGGCTTGTTCGATAACATCGATGCCAATATTGCCATTCAAGACCGCGGTTGGCTGGGAAGCGGTCACGGCTGGGCCGGAGCCAACTGGGTGGCATGGAATACGAAGGGCGGTCTGGCTTTGCAGAATCCGCCAACCGCACAAAATTATGCCATCGGTTTTACCGGCAAAGTCAACAAGCCATACCTGCCTAACAAAGACGATCTTAGACCGCGGGAGGGCGGGTACTGGGAAAGTCTTGGCACCAGCGTATATCCGAGAAGCTTGTACTTGCAGCAGTTGGAGGATCGGAGCGGCAGCAGTGCCGTAAGCAATATTCAGAAAAGCAGCTATGGCGAACCGGCGCTAAGCAGCTTGAGTATAAGCGAAGGAGTTCTCACTCCTTCCTTCACACCTAAACAAACTAGCTACGAAGCAAGTGTTACTTATAGCGTCTACAAGCTCACAGTGACTCCAGAGCCTGTTGATACCGGCGCGAAGATATGGGTGAACGGAGCGGAGGCAGCAAGCGATCAGCCGAGTACTGAGATAGAGCTTGGAGTAGGAGCCAATACGGTTCAAGTGGCTGTGTATTCCCCTAGTCTTAACGCTTCTCGCACCTATTCGCTGAAGGTGAACCGTGAGCAGCCGCAGCTTCAATCTGTTGCTCTCAAGCCGAAGTATGTTTTCGTTAGAGCCGGAGAGGCCCAATCTACAGAGCTCCAAGGCATATATGAAGACGGATCAGCAAAGCCGATTGCTGCAGGAGCAGCTTATCAATCATCGAGTCCGGGTGTTGCACAGGTTAATGCAAGCGGTGTTGTGACAGGTATTGTCCCAGGAGTAGCCACGATAACCGCCCAGCTGGAAGGAAAGAGCGCCAATGCCAAAGTGATAGTATATGGCCGACCTGTACAGCTGGTTGGAATTGACCTGGATTCCGAGCGATATTACATAAAGGCTGGGGATGCCCATCAGACGGTTGTGCAGGCTGTTTATTCAGACCGGAGTCAAAAGCGGGTCACCGAAGGGGTCACATACCGTTCCTCTCATCCGGACATAGCTCAAGTGGATTCCAATGGGCTGGTGAGAGGTATCAAAGCGGGAAAAGCGGACATTATCGTAACCTATGGCGGGGAGCAGGAGAGAGCCAAGGTGACGGTGCTCGGGAAAGACGGAGGTCAACCGGTGAAGGTAACCCATATTGAGCTTGATGACGATGCTTACTCGTTAAAGGTCGGGCAAACTCATACAACCGTGGTCTATGCCAATTTTACGGATCGCAGCAAGAAGAAAGTGACGGATGGGGTAACCTATCGCTCATCGAATCCTGCCATCGTTCAAGTTGATGCTAATGGGACCGTCAAAGCTTTAAAGGCGGGCAAGGCTGAGATCATCATTGAATATGATGGGAAGCAGGCAAAGGCCAAACTTACGGTGACTTCAAACAGCCATTGATTCGGACATGCTGAAGATTAGACTTGTGCCAGCAAAGGTACGAGCATCCGAGGGGTGAAATTCTGCTGTGTGAGGCTGGTTTGATTGTGTTATTTGAAAGTAAAGCGATAGACTCGCACGTCAGCTCTGACTTGGCAGGATAATGGTAAATCATGTGGAATCCTTTTAGGGTACCAGATAACTAGGAGGATGTATTCAACAATGAGTAGTTCCTATGATGTACATATCGGTAAGCTAATCAGTGGCAGACGTGGCTTGGAAGGCAGCAATAAATACTTACTTTGTACACCCAACAAGGAAATTATCGAGGTTGAACTGAAACCCGAAGATGGAATCTTCATCAGTTCAAAGGATATGGAGGACGCACTCTACGAGTATTGTATATCGGCTCTGCAAGATTATATCCAGGATGGTAACAATCAAGATGTCTACACCTTCTCCATTTATACAGATTCTTATCATGGTAGCTATATCATTTACATTAATAATCTAGCGTCTTTAAACCAAAGTGTAGATGAATCTTACGTGCAATACCAACAGATATATCTTGAGAAAGGCAATGACCATTACAATCGGACTCGTGAGCAGCTTTATCTTGAATTTAAGTATGGCGAAGGCGATTATCACTTTATGTACGAAGAGATGCCTGAGCGTCTAGAGAAGTGGCTTAATATTTTCAACTCCATCAGTTTAGAAGAACCTGATTATCTGAATAACGAACAAAATTATATTTTTGAGAAGAATATCGTCGACTCACAGCTCTTCTTGATCGCCATAGATGTTATCCATCGCTTACAGGGTGACTTTAAAAAGTTGGATCGAACCGATGATTTTCTTGCATACGTATCTGCGGCAGATGGCGTTGGTGGTGACTACTTGACCACAAGTCAACTGATCCGAAGATGTGTAAGTGAAGATCAACTGTACAAAGCCATGCCTGAACTGAAAGATAAAGACTTAGCTTTTAATGCAGCCGTAGCAGCAGTGCAACAGAGACCAATTCACGAACAAGTCCAGCACTGGGTTACCGTGATCGAAAATGGCGAATTCGGCGAAGGTAGTATGCGTAGCTTCTGGAAAACCGACTTCGAAGCTTACGAACAATTATTTGACCTCGGCGCCTCGGGAATCCCTTACATTAAGGAGCATTTGGATGGTCATCTTGAGCATGAGACAAGGGATATTTTAAAAATGTTACTGGAAGATCTAGAAGATAGAGAGGAAACTCGGTCTTGAATGCATCTGTGATTGGTATGAACGAACATAGGGTCCAATTAGTATCTTGAAAGCTCCCATGATGAGGAAACTTAAGCGGAAGTCTTTCAATATCAGCATAACCATGAAGAATGGTGGAGCAGCGAACGTCGGCGGCTCCGCCATTCTTTTTTATAACTGAACGAGAACAAGCCATTCCTTCCTCCGGTATCCGATGCTTCACCTGATATTTTCAAAATCATGAAATCGTACGAAGTAATGAAAATAGGTTTTTTTAACAAAAAATGTTCAAATTCTGCCACCTACTTTGTGATAAAAATCACATGTGATTTCGTGACTTCGATCTATACTAACATCGTACAGAAGGGAGGATTTCAGTTGGATACTTTGGATTTAAGCAGGTGGCAGTTTGGTATTACGACGGTTTATCATTTTTTCTTCGTTCCCTTATCCATCGGGCTTGCTTACCTTATTGCGGTGATGCAAACGATGTATGTGGTGAAGAAGGATGACACGTACAAAATAATGGCTAAATTCTGGGGGAAGTTATTTCTGCTGAACTTTGCCGTTGGTGTCGTGACCGGGATTATGCAGGAGTTTCAGTTCGGCATGAACTGGTCCGACTATTCACGATTTGTAGGAGCGGTATTCGGGGGTCCGCTTGCTATCGAAGCGTTAGTATCCTTTTTTCTCGAATCGACCTTCTTGGGGATCTGGATCTTCGGTTGGGATCGGCTGCCGAAGAAAGTGCATTTGGCATCAATCTGGCTTGTGGCGATCGGAACGACGCTATCCGCTCTTTGGATTTTGAGTGCGAATTCCTTCATGCAGGAGCCGGTCGGTTATGCCATTAACAATGGTCGCGCGGAAATGACTAGTATTTTTGCGATTCTGGGCAATAAGCAGCTGTGGGTGGAGTTTCCACATGTTATTTACGGAGCTCTCGCGACAGGAGCCCTGTTCGTTACTGGAATCAGCGCGTATAAAATCATTCGCAAGCAGCAGCCGCAATTGTTCAAAACCTCCTTCACGATCGGCATTACGATCGCGCTTGCAGCAAGCTTTATGACCGCTGTTGCGGGCCATGAGCAGGCGCAGCATTTGATGAAATCCCAGCCGATGAAGATGGCAGCTTCGGAAGCTTTGTGGAATACGACAGGGGACAGCGCCCCTTGGACGGTATTCGCTTTGATTGACGTGCAAAAGCAGCAAAACCGCGCGCAGATTGAAGTGCCTTATGCGTTAAGTATTTTGTCTTATAACAAGCTTCATGGAAGCGTTCCTGGAATGAATGAATTGCAAGCTGAATACCAAGCGAAGTATGGTCCAGGCAACTATATTCCACCAGTGAAAACAACGTTCTGGAGCTTCCGCATCATGGTGGCCGCTGGAGTCTTGATGATTCTGCTCAGCTTGTTCGGAACGTATGCCGTATGGCGCAATAAGCTTGAGCGGTACAAGCGTTATTTAAAATGGATGATTCCTGCGATCAGTCTGCCCTACATAGCCAATTCGGCCGGGTGGATCATGACGGAGGTAGGGCGTCAGCCTTGGCTCGTGTTTGGACTGCAGAAAACGGAAGCGGGTGTATCTCCAACCGTATCGCCGGCTATGGTCGCAACATCGCTTATTGGCTTCACCGTCGTGTATGGACTTCTCGCAGCCGCGCTTATCTATCTCTTTATCGTCTTCGTAAAAAAAGGTGCGGTGGACGAAGAGCAAGAAGCGCACGACAACCAACCAAGCACGGCTACTCCTCTGTAAGAGTGTCGGGGCAATGAATTAGAAAGCGAGGCGAACGAATATGCTGGAAACCTTATGGTTTATTCTGATTACCGTACTGTTCGTCGGATTTTTCTTTCTCGAAGGATTCGACTTCGGTGTGGGCATGCTGACTCCGTTTCTCGGGCGTACCGATACGGAACGGCGTGTGCTTATCAACACTATCGGGCCTGTCTGGGACGGCAATGAAGTATGGCTCATAACGGCGGGAGGAGCGATGTTTGCCGCGTTTCCGGAATGGTATGCCACCTTGTTCAGCGGGTTCTATATGGCGCTATTCCTTATGCTTCTGGCCTTGATTGGCCGAGGCGTGGCATTTGAATTCCGCAGCAAGCTGCCGAACCCGAAATGGCGCAAGATGTGGGATGGTATCATTTTTGGGGGAAGCCTGCTTCCGCCCCTATTATGGGGTGTGGCGTTGGCAAACTTAATGAAAGGCGTACCTATTGACGCCAAGAAAAATTATGTAGGCTCTTTCTGGGATCTGATTTCCGTATACTCCGTTACGGCAGGAATTAGCATTGTACTGCTCTTTTTGCTGCATGGGTCACTGTATCTTTCGCTTAAAACCGAAGGAGAGCTGCGGGATCGTGCTCGTAGAGCAGCTAACCGCTTTGGAGCGTGGGCAAGCATCATGCTGCTAATCTTCGTTTTTCTAAGTTATTTTCAGACCGATATGTTTACCCGCGACGGCATCATCCCTGGCATGGTGCCTCTAACGGCAGGCTTCACATTATTGTCTGTACATTTCTTCCTGAAAGCAGATCGAGATGGCTGGGCGTTCGTCATGACCGGATTAACCATCGTCCTGTCTACCATTACGGTTTTCATGTCCTTGTTCCCTCGGGTGATGATTTCATCACTGAATCCGGAGTGGACCCTGACTATTTACAATTCGGCATCGAACGAATACACGCTGAAGGTTATGACCGTGATTGCTCTCACGACGGTACCCATTGTCATTGCTTATCAAGCTTGGACATATTGGGTATTCCGCAAACGGGTGAGCGTCAAGGATCATTTGGACTACTGATATGATGAAAAAGCTGCTTGGCCGCGTATCGGGAACATTCCAGCTCTTGCTGATCAGCATCGGATTCAGTGTCATCGGTGGGATGCTTATGATTATGGAGTCCGCCAGCTTAGCCCGTCTGGTACATCAAGCGTTTCTTGAAGGGCTCGGCGTCACTACCTTGCTGCCGGTGTTTGGCCTGTTGATCGGATGGATTCTCTTAAGAGCGCTTGTACAGATGTTGAGCGACTACGCTTCCTCTCAAATGGCGATGCGCATCAAAAGCGATCTCCGCCAGCAATTGCTGAGCAAGCTGGTTGCGCTCGGGCCCCATTATGCCAAAGGAGAGCGAAGCGGGGAGCTGCTTGGAACCGTGTATGAAGGCGTGGAGCAATTGGAAGCCTATCTAGCGCGCTATCTGCCCCAGATGGCCTTATCCATGCTTATTCCTGCCGCTATATTTTGTGTAGCTGCCAATCTGGACTGGATATCTGCTGTCGTGCTGGCGGTGACGCTGCCGCTGCTCATCGTATTTATGATCTTGGTAGGCCTGGCGGCCAAATCCAAAGCACAGCGCCAATTCCAAAGGCTCGGTCAGCTCGGCGGTCATTTTATGGATGTGCTGCGCGGGCTGCCGACCCTGCAGATGTTCAATAGAAGTCGTGCTCAAATCGGTATCATCTCGTCTATCAGTGAAGAGTACAGGAAGACGACAATGGGGACGCTCCGTCTCGCGTTCTTATCTTCCTTTGTCATGGAGCTGTTCGCAACGTTAAGTACCGCTATTGTAGCGGTATTCCTCGGGCTGCGGCTTATCAGTGGTGATATTGGCTTTGAGCATGCATTTCTTGTGCTGTTATTGACTCCAGAGTTTTATGCTCCAGTAAGGGCACTCGGCACGCAGTTTCATGCCAGTACCAACGGGATGGCTGCTGCGGCGCGCATTATAAGCATTTTGGAAATGGAGGCCCCTGAAGGCTCCAAGCAGCATCAAGACTTAAAGGTTACGGCTAAGCCAAGCGGCTTTCGTATTGAGTTCAGAGAGGTTAGTCTTACTTATCATGAGGCATCCAATCCGGCACTATCCGGAATTACTTTTACCCTTGAGCCTGGTGAGCGAATAGCCGTCATTGGTCCAACGGGCTCGGGCAAAAGCTCGTTGTTGGATGTGCTGCAAGGATTTGCTCATCCTACGAGCGGAAGCGTATGGGTTAACGGTGTGAATCTGGCAACGCTGTCGATGGAACAATGGCGGCAGCAATTATCGAGTGTAAATCAAAATCCTAAGCTCTACTACGGCACCCTGAGGGCTAACCTGACTTTGGGCTGTACAGGGCAGGTGGATGACGAGCACATGACTGCGGTGCTGAAAGCGGCAGGAGTAGATTTTGTGGATCAGCTTCCAGAAGGTCTGGATACCATGATGGGTGAATCCGTTCCTTTGTCAGGGGGACAGATTCAAAGAATAGCGATTGCAAGAGCGTTTCTGAAGGACGCGCCGCTCCTGCTGCTGGATGAACCTACGTCCGGATTGGACTTATGGCACGACGCTGTTGTGCGGAAAGGCTTGGATTTGCACCTGGAGAGCAGAATGTCCATAACGGTTGCCCATCGGTTGGAGACAGTGCAGCATGCGGATCGCATCATCGTGATGAACCAAGGGAACATCGTCGAGATGGGCACGCCTGCCGAGCTGCAGGCTGCCGGAGGGATGTATGCACGCATGATGCTGGCTTTAGAACAGGATCAGGTCGGGCACAGCTTCATTGAGCCTACTTCAGAATGCGCGTCTTCAGTCCGAAAGGAAGAAGATAAGTCTTTAAATGGCAATACGGTTCCGTATGAAGAGGAGACCAATCAGCCATCAGGTGATCGAGGTGTCCTGCTCCGTGTTCTGGCATTCCTGCGCCCCTATCGGGGAAGGATGCTTGCAGCGGTGTTGTTAGGCTGCTTGACTATAGCCGCAAGCATTGGTCTGATGGGCACATCAGGTTATCTGATTGCCAGTGCAGCCTTGCGCCCGGAATCCGTGCTGCTGCTGTGGGTACCAATCGTTGGAGTCCGGTTCTTCGGCTTGTCGCGCGGAGCGTTCCGTTACCTGGAACGGCTTGTGTCACATGATCTGACCTTCCGCATTTTGCATAGAGTGCGGGTATGGCTGTACGAAAGCATGGAGCCAATGGGTGTTAGGCTGCTAGAACAAAGACGCAGTGGCGAGCTGCTCCAATCGCTGCTCAGTGATGTAGAGCAGCTACAGCATATGTATTTGCGCGTCCTGGCGCCTCCGCTCATCGCAGGTGTAACCGGAGCGCTGGGATGCTTCCTGCTCGCTGTGCATCAAGTACAGCTGGGGCTGATTCTTCTGGCGATGCTGGCGCTATCCGGCGTTGGCCTGCCATGGCTTAGCGCCAAGCTGGGCAAGGAACCGGGCAAAGCCATTGCCCGCCAGCAATCTCTAATGTATGCGCAAACGGGCGATCTGCTCATGGGCATGAAGGATCTTCTCGTCTTCGGGCAAGCACAGAATAGATTAACAGCTATACAGCAGCAGCAATTGCAAGTAAATATCAACCAGACCCGTTCGAATAAGGTCAATGCCATGGTGAACGGAATGATGCTGGGTGCTGCCCATGGGAGCATGTGGCTGGTGCTGCTGGCTGCTGTCCATTTCGTCAGCGCGGGTCAGTTGGAGCCAGTGTACATTCCAGCGCTTATCCTGATGACGCTAGCTTGCTTTGAAGCGGTTATACCGCTTCCGGCTGCCTTCCAACAGCTGGGCCATACAGCAGCAGCTGCCGGACGATTATTTCGATTGGTTGACGAGAATAAGGCTATGACGGTTCATGAATCGGAAAGTCGTTCATTGGCGGCTAATAAAATGGCGCATACAGATTCAAAAGCGTGGGAAGTGGAAGTCGACAACGTATCTTTCCAATATGAACAGGGGAGAGGTTACGCGCTTCACAGCTTGTCTTTAACCTTAAAGCTAGGCCGACGAATCGCTGTTGTGGGAGAGAGCGGTGCTGGCAAAAGCACGCTGCTGCAGCTGCTGCTAGGACTCCGTCATTGTACGGAAGGCTCGATTCGTATGAACGGCCAGGAGCTTCATGAGCTTCCGGAGACGTTCATCCGTTCTCAGTTTGCGGTTGTTTCACAGGAGGTTCATCTATTTAACGCGTCGGTAGCCGCTAATCTTAGGCTCGGTTGCCCAGAAGCGACGTATGAACAGCTGCGGCAGGCTGCACGAATCGCGTTGATAGATGATACGATCATGAATTTGCCTCAAGGCTACGATACGGTAATCGGTGAGCGGGGCGATCTGCTTTCGGGTGGCGAGCGGCAGCGGTTGGCGCTTGCACGTGCACTATTGCGACAAACACCGGCGCTTCTGCTGGATGAACCCGTTACGGGTCTGGACGTATTGACCGAGCGGGCGTTCATGAGCAATCTGGAACCGATTTGGAAGCAAAAGGCGGTTGTTTGGATTACACACAAGCTAACCGGACTCGATCAAATGGACGAAATTATTGTCATGCATCACGGGGAAGTTCAAGAGCGCGGGACTCATAAGGAACTACTGCGCTTGGAAGGGTACTATTATCGTCTATGGCAGCTGGAAAAAGAGAAGGAATGTCTTTTTGCCGGGCTTCATGAGCCCGAGTTCCCGGAGCATAATGCACACCTGTTCAATTAAGCTAATACCTACAACGTGGGGGATGTTGTTTAAACAGCTTGGCCGGCAACGGTCAGGCTGTTTTTCTGCCCAATCCACTTGTGCAGCCTATTCCACAGTGTCATTTTTTCCAACATATCGTATGACATACTGTTTTGGTGTGGTCCCGTAAATTTTTTTGAACACCTTGATGAAGTAGCTTGTTTCCATCCCGACTTGTCCAGCAACCTCATCTATAGCCATACCGGGATCGTGCTGGAATATTTGCAGCGCTCTTCGCAAACGGACCATTTGCAGATAACGATTCGGCGTCAAACCGTATGCGTTCAAGAACAGCCGGTGAAAGTGCTGCACGGAATAGCCAACGGCGCGAGCAACATTTGCCAAATGCAGATCTTCGTTATAATGCTCCTGAAGAATGTGAATCGCATGTTTTAACGCTTTATTCGATTGCTCCCGAGAACGCAGCTCCTCCTGCCGACCGTCCGTAGTCCTATTTTTTTGAAAGGCTAGCAGAATCCCATACAAGCGTCGCGATGCTTCCCAGGCACCTTCTGGTATAGCGTCGTTGATTAAATGCCACAGCTGGATAAGCTCAGCCCACATAGGCTCAAACTCTTCCTTATGGATCATTACGCTCCTATTTACACCCGCCACCTCCGCAACACTGCGTGAAGCCTCCCCCTGAAAGCCGATGAAACCAAGCTCCCATCCCTCGTCCTTATTAACGGGGAAATATTCGTGCGGAGCGCCTTCACCTAACAAAAGCACTGTCCCTTCTGTCATGAGAATATCCTTGTGCCCTAGGATACGAAAAATTCCGCTTCCTTTACGCGTGAAAAAGAGCTGATACACAGGGAAGCCGGTCATCCGGGACGTTGCCTTTTGTTCATGATAGCCTATGCAGTAAATGTAGAGAGGAGGGGGATTTTGCTGCGGATTAGCGTTGGACAAAATAAAGGGCAGCATGAGGATCACCTTTCACCTTTCATGTTAAGAATGAACGATTTAATCGTATGCATAAGGGGCAGCTCGTGAGGTTGTTTTGCTTACAGCTAGTATACGATAAAACAAAAGGAAACTGTATATATCGAGGTAATAAGGTGACATCAAGAATATCGGAAGGAGGAGGCAATAAATATCAGAATAGCATTAATAGGTTAGGATTCGACGATTTAATCCTAGTATTGTACTACTGGAAATAAATTGAATTCCCTATAATGAGATTAATATTGTAAGCGCTATCTTTAGGTGAGGAATGACTTCATAGGCGGCGATACATGGAAGATGAGATTGTAGGAGGAAGATAAGGATGAGAAGAAAGAACATACTGCACTTGTTGGTTCCATCTATTTTGCTGGTTTCTATAACAGCATGCAGCGGCGGTGATAAACCTAGTGTGGGTGTCAAGGACTCTGCAGCTCCCGCAGCGTTCAAAATGGGGACAGAACCCATTGAATTATTCATCGTGTCGGCAAGTGGTGACTCCGTCGAAAGCTTCAATGATCGTTTCCAGGATTTGATTGCCGCCAAATATCCGAACGTGAAGCTGACGTATCTTCCTTGGAAGAAAGAGGGACCGTCTATTCAAGAGATGATAACCGCAGGGCAGCAAATTGACCTTTATTTTGACTCCATCGGGATCTTCAGCACCGTACAAAACTATCAGCTGCAAATGGATATGACCGATTTGATCAAGAAGCATAACCTTGACTTAGGGAGCTTGGAGCCGGTGACGGTGGAAGCTGCCAAAATCGCTTCGGGCGGCAAAGAAATGTGGGGAGTGCCCGTATTCAACAATAACTTGGTGATGTACTATAACAAGGATTTATTCGATAAATTCGGAGTGAGCTATCCTAAGGAGCAAATGACCTGGGACGAGTTAAACGAGCTGTCCAAGAAGCTTGGCAGAACTGATGACAGCAATGTATATGTCGGGTATACGACCTCGGCTAACCATGCGCTGCGGATGAATCAGCTGTCTCAGCCTTACCTGAAGCAGGATGGACTCAAATCGGCTATCACTAGTGACAACTGGCGGAAATATTATGAAACGGCCTTCCTGACTCCGTACAAGGCATCTGGGCTCGACGCATTTACAAGCAAAAATAACCGTATGCCGAATTTCCTCACGCAGGAAGCGGCGATGTTCATGTATTTATCTTCTGCCATGTTTATTAATAAGGAGTATGAAACGCTCAATTGGGATATGGTTCCTATCCCTACATTCAAGGACATGCCCGGCGTTGGCTCCCAGCCGTACCCAACCTTTTTCAGTGTAACCTCGACAAGTAAGCACAAGGATGAAGCTACGGAGATTGTGAAGTATTTGGTCTCGGAAGAAGTTCAGATGAAGCTGTCAAAGAAAGGGATTATGCCGGTATTAAACAACGATGCAGTCAAGAAAGCGTTTGGTCAGGACAGCAAGTTTAAAAGCAAGAACCTGAAAGCGGTGTTCACGAATAAATTTGCTTCCGTACCGTTCAAATCCAAGTATGATTCTTTGGTGGAGAAAACGTACAACGATGCAGTAGGGGTTGCTTTGAACCAGGATATCAATACGGCATTGCGGTCTGCAGAAGAAAAGGCCAATCAAATATTGGCTTCAGAGGCGAATAAATAACCAATTGAGAGCGCTTAGATTCCTAGAACAATGTAGAGGGCAGTCCTTATCCGAGGGCCGCCCTTTTCGATTAATTGGCATTATTTTTTCTATAATCGCGCGGTGTAAGTCCGGTGTAGGTTCGAAACGCTTTTGTAAAATAGGAAAGACTGTTGAAACCAACTTTATCGGACACTTCAGATACGGGCATTTGAGTATGTATCAATAGCTGCTTCGCATGGTGAAAGCGAGTCTGAAGCAGGAAATCAGAAATCGTAATGCCTAACGTTTTTTTAAACAAATGACATAAATAATACCGGTTAAGAAACAGCTCCGCCGCGATTTTATCTAAAGTTAAATTTTCAGAATAGCTATTGGAAATATATTGAATTGCCTGTTCAATCTTCGGATTAATCGAGCTTCGGTCCACCTGATCTGCCTGCAGGGCAGAGGCTTGGAACATATAGTGCCTAATCTCTAGAAGAAGCTCGCTTAAATAGATCCGGATGGATAACAAAAAATCGTCGGGTCTGTGTGCATAATTGTCATGAAGGCGGTTCCATAAATAATGAAAACGATCCAGTCTGCTGCTGTCGAGCCTTAGATGCCGATACTTTAGTCCTTGACGAAATATTTCCAGAAGAGCCTCTCTGGTTTGCTGATCCAGCAGCTCGGGAAGGAAGTGCAGCACGCTCCTCGTATTCGGGATATCCAGATTAGGTGAGCTCTTATGGGATTCATTAGGGCAAATAAAGATGAGATCCATCCCCTCGAGAGGGTAAATGTGATCCTCTATAAGAAAACAACCGTTACCTTCTATGAAAAAGTAAATTTCAAATCCTTGATGGGAATGAAAGTCCATGTAGAAATGGTTTTCGGTTTCAAGGTATTTCATCGAAATAGGCATATCGTTAAATTTGTTATTAACAAAGTCGTCTGTACGTCTGACTTGGTTCGGTATCATATCCACCGTTCCCCCTTCTTGCCAAAGTGCATATGGATCTACAATATAATGTACTTCGTCTGGTGAAAAAAAACAATCCAGTTATATTAACGTTTTAAATTTTTTTATAACACGTTTTATAAACAGCAATATAATTATAAATTTGCACAATGTAGTGGAAGAAGCTGAAGTGTGAAACCTTTATAATAAGATCAGATTTATGGAATCGCTTTCTAACAAAAGAATGAGCGGAGGTAACCATTTGCTGGCGATGGAATTAGACAAAATGGAAATTCAACAGGTGCTACAGAAAGTATACAACTACACTACATCCTCTAAATCCGGCGATTGGGGTATGGATATTCACCAGTGGGACTGGACCCCAGGAGTGGGGATCATCTCGGTTTTGCATTATTTTGAGATGACCGGAGATGCACAGGCTTTGCAATTTTTGGAGTCTTGGGTAGAACGTAATAAGGACAAAGCGGCACAAGCAAAGGTTATCAACTCCATGGCGCCATACGCGGTGTTCCCGGAATTGTATCGAAGAACGAATAACCCGTATTTCCTTGAAGAGGCTGTTAGCATTGGAGACTGGATGCTGCATACGGCTCCAAGGACCCGTGAAGGGGCTTTTGAACATACGGTCACGGAGAAGGCGAGCTTCCCCGAGCAGGTGTGGGCGGATACGATCTTCATGGCCGTATTGTTTCTGTCAAGACTTGCCGCATTGACTGGACGTAAAGAGTACGCACAGGAGGCTTTAGCTCAGACGGAAATTCATTTTAAGCTGCTCCAGCAGCCGGAATCAGGTGTTTTATTCCACGGATGGAACTGTATTGAAGGCAACCATATGTCCTCAGCGAAGTGGACTCGTGCCAATGCATGGGTTGTGATCGGACTTCCGATGATCGTGGAAGAGCTGAAGAATATCATCGATATTCCGAGCGACTTAATGGAGCGATATCGCGCATTGGTAGACGGAGTACTCAGCTATTGCGGAGCCAATGGTTTGTGGCATACCGTTATGGATCAGAACTCCTTCTATCAAGAAACATCTGGCAGCGCAGGAATTGCCGCAGGTATTCTCCATTCTGTCCGCACGGGCATGCTTGACCCGTCTTATACCAATCGGGTAGTACTTACCTGCAAAGCGGTACTCGGACAAATTCAGGATGACGGTCGGGTAGATGGAGTTTCGGGAGGAACACCTATCATGGAGACCATAGAAGCCTATAACCGAATTCCGATCATTTCCGCATTGTATGGGCAAGGGTTGACCTTAATCTTGTTGTCCGAGATGTACAATCGGAAGGTGCCTCAAATTACAAGCTAGCAATCGAATACTAGTGAATGGGGAAGAGTCTGCACGTCCATGCGTGCCGGCTCTCCTTTTATGAGAGCAGAGGGGGATAAGATATGCTGACTGAAGAACAAATACGCAGTGAACTGAAGCCAACGATGGAGGTGCGACGGTATCTGAGCAGCGCTCTAAACGAGATGAGAGGTGACGAGACTCGTGGTGCAGAACTAGCCCTTGTACGCGTAAGGCTGCTTACGGAGGCTTGGAAACAGGATAGAGATCATGGCGTTCAAGGCCAAGCTTCCCATACTGCGCATTCGGGAGCTTCGATCAGACAGACGCTCAGAAGCTGTTTCTTCTCCCAGGGCTTATACTTCCAGCTCTTCGACAAGCTTTGCCATAAAAACCTTGTGGACAATGAGCTGAAATCTAATGTATCGGAGCTTGCAAGAGACATACTGAATCCGGCGGAGAGGGGAGCGAACAACCGGTCATTTTTCTTCGCGATCGGGCATGCGCTTGCTTCCAAATGGTTCTCTGACGTTCAGGAGGCAGCTACTTGGACTGCCTATGCCGAAGCGGTATGGGAAGATTGGTATGGTCCGGGAGATTGCTATGAACCGGGTTATGTCGCGCATAATATTAAGCCGATCATTGAACTAGGCCTCATTCTTGGTAAGACAGAAGAGCTGAGAAGTGAGAAGGCACTTGCTGCCTTTAGACGCTACCGAGATCACATTAGCCCGTCAGGACTTGCTATACAGCCTGGAGATGGAGGAACTCAGTCGGCTTATGTAGACGCCTTGTCTTTAATGGCGGAAATCACAGGTGACGGTACATTTCTATGGGCTGCGCAACAGGCGTTCTTGGCTGGCGAATACGGCGGCTACTACAATGCTAATAGCGGCAGAATACCGAAGGAAGAGACAGTGTCGGCACTTGAACGGAAATTCGCAAAATTCAAAGCAATCGGTATAGAGCCTGTACTGCCCCCTTCCGCAGGTCAAGTGCAGACCATGTATCCAGAGACTTATAAGATTCCGGACCGGTTGATTCTTAATCCATCGCGAGTAGAGGATAAGCCTTTTGCTGCGTTTTACTTGAACGATAGAATGGAAACCTTGCATCATGGGCACGAGGATAACCGCGGGGATCTATATCATTATGAAGTCAACGGAGTTATGTATATTAAGCGCTCAGGCTGGCAAAAGTGGGTGGGCCAAAGCAATTCGTTAGTTGTGGACGACGCTTTGTCGGAGTTTCCATTTTGCTACACGAAAGGACTTCTATCGAACCATTGGTATAAAGCGTCCTCCAGCTTGCGGATGCTGAGGGATTTCAATCCTTCCGAGCGATACATACAGTTGTACAGCACACCGGATACGTTCCGCCATACAGGAGAAACGGTTGTTGGCGATGAGACGATGATGCCCTTGCCGCATTTTTTCCTGGATAAAGAAAGCCCCTATGGGGTGCATCTCGGCAATCCTGAAGGGATGGCTGGGGACAATGAACTGTTGACAGTACGAACCGTTACATTGTCTTTCCATACGTTTCTACGGGGAGGAAAGCACGAGTTTCCAAAAAGCATGCAGTGGTACAGAGATTACCGCGAAGTGGCTCCGGCCGACGGTCCCGTTGAACTGCTGATTAAAAACATTCATTTGGGTGGATCCAAAGGAAAGCTGGTCTTGATTGAGCCGGAAGCGCTGATGAAACAGCTGGAAGTTACCTTGTACGAGGACGGCAAGAAAGGAACCTCGGAGGAAAAGAAGGTACTCAATGAAGATGAAATGCTCAAATGGGTATCGGTTGTTACTGATGAGTTAACGGGCGAGCGTGTATTGAAGATCGTTAGTCCGCCTGGAAGACTGGATCTGACCTGGAAAGGTCTCCATGAAACCGTCCATCTTACAGACGAATACCATCGAATCGGCTACGACTACTTATATATCAGCGATGTAAGAGATTACTTACGGACTCCTATTCGGGTTTTTGTCAACGGAATGACCTGCAGAAGCTTATATTCAGATCATCAGCAGGGCGGGATATTAAAGTCAGCTGTAACGACGAAGCAAGGAGAAGACAGCTTTGGCTCTATGGAGTATGAAGGCGTGTATACGCATGATTCCTGCTGGACACGTCAGACTCTTCTGACGGAAGAAGGAGTTCTTCTGGTTGTTGACCGTTTGGTACCGGGAAAGGAAGCGGAAGGATTAGCGGGAGGTCCGGTATGGCAGATCAACAGGCCGGATGAGCAAGGTCTGTTCTGGTTTGATTCGGTTGCGGATGCGGAGCTTGGGAAAAGTTTGATGGTCTACTTCCATCCGCAGCGCGGCCATGAGTTTGGCGTTCAATTTCAGCCGAAGCTGTGGCATGATAAATCCTATGCAATCTACGATAAGACAGTCCTGGTAGCAGGACGGGAAGAAACCTTCGTCTCGGTATTGGTTCCTCATGAAGCTGACGTTTCCGGGATATCGGTTGCTGGCAAAAAACATTTTCATTCGTTGATTGTTGATCCGCGTGAGGAGTCGAAAGGAATAGCTACTGAGGTATTGTCCGATGGAACGGTTAACATCAAGCTGCAGCCTACTGATGAATGGCAGCCGACTCCGCTGCATGTAAGGATTCAAAAGAATGGAGATTGGCAAGTAACGAGAAATCAATAGTAAAGTTAATTTGTGCGACTCTGCCGTTGCAACAACAGCAAATCTTTTTCTAGGGTAAAAAGGGGGGAGTTTTCAATGCATTACGAACGGATGGTAAAGCTTACGGATCGGTACGTTCGGTCTTTGCTGCCCAAACAGGTCTTGGAAACGACAGACCGAGATTATGGTGGCTTCAGAAACCCAGTAACACTGTATACGGATACTCGTCCTTCTGCATATTCCATTATTTACTTATTAACGTCTTATCTAAATTCCGATTCTACTTACAGCTTCTCTGACGATTTATTGCATCGAATTCAAGCTGGAATCAAGTTTCTGCTAAGCAGGCAGTATAGTGATGGAACGATTGATCTTGGGGTGTGGAAGCACGCACCGTGTGAGGTTGGCTTCACATTGTCTGCGTTTTGCCGTCATTATGTGCGGTTGGAACGAGGTGGAAGAATCGAGCATGATGAGCTGCGCGAGCAGCTAAAGTCCTATATCATCAAAGGTGCCAATGCGGTACGAGACGGCGTTCTCTATACACCAAATCACCGCTGGGCGGCGGGCATTGCTCCCCTCGCATCGGTGGCTGATTTGTTTGGGGATGACGGCTACTTGGCTAAAGCTGAGGATTTCCTTGCCGATGGAATTGATATTAATGAGGATGGCAGTTATTACTATGAGAATAGTCCGAATTATAACACCGTAGCGAATAAGGGAATGCTGATCGCAGCAAGGTTTATGCAGCCTGAAGTCCTGCTGGATGCCGTAAGAAGAAATTTGAATTTTATTATGCATAACGTGCAGCCTAGCGGAGAGAGCGAATCGGCATTTAGCCGGAGACAGGATCGGGGAAGATCGAACTGCTCCATGGGTGGATACAGCATGTTCAAGGAAATGGCTGTTCTTGATTCTAACGGGCAGTATGCCAAAGCTGCGGATTTGCAGCTGGATTGGATCGAAATGAACGGGGGGTCTCCAGGTGATTTTTATCCTGCTTTGCTGCTGCTTGAAGAGGATAGATTCCGGGAAGAGCAGCTTAAAAGAGAAGAGCTGCCTTCACGTTATTTGAATCACTATCGTTCCACGGGTATCGTCCGATACCGCAACGATGACTTTGCTTGTACGTTGATGTACGATCTTCCTAAGGGAGAGGTTAAGAAGGAACGTGGAGGCAGAGAAGCGAGCGGAAATATATTAACTGTCCATCATGGCAGAACGGTAATTGACGGCTTGTACATCAAATTCGCCTATCAGGGGGAGCAGTCCTTTAAGCCGGATTCCATTACCGAGCTTGGAGAAGGACATTACCGTTTGGAACAGCACTATAAAGGATGGCCGCTTCATCTTCGTCACCGTCTTGAGGGCAAGAGAGAAGAATGGATGCAAGCGGATTTGAAGATTTCCGTGACGGTACGCATTCACAACGATTCGGTGGAAATTGAAGTCGATTCGTCGGAGGGAACGACCAATATTCCTATATCGGTTGAATGGCTGGTTCGTCCAGGATCCCAACTGGCTGGAAAGACAGGGATGCAGCTGATTGAGAATGACAGCATAACATGGTTCAGTGAACCTGAGGTTATCATCAAACGTGACTCTGGTTTGAATATTGAGCCATTATCAGCACTTGAAATTACCGGCGGTTGCTTGGAACATCGTCTGCCTATCGGCTATTGGAGAGTGGTTACGGGGGTCGCGGAACAGACTTGTACAAGGTTGACAGCCACGGGGTATACTCCATTCGTACGAAGTTTTCAGATCAAAGCAGCAAAACATTAGTAATGCTATAAGGCTTGTGTTCAATGGAACATTGAAGCGCTCCTGCAGCTTGAAAGAGCTGTGGGAGCGCTTTGTTGTTGGCCTAGTCCGTTCGTTTCCGGTATCATTCCCCAACTAATTAAAGCCTATTCTAGCATGAGGGAGACCTTCAAATGCCTGAATAGCTGCGTTAGCCACTATGACATCATTCGCGCTCGTACTTCCGCTGACACCAATCCCTCCAACCACCTTGCCGTTCCAAGTGATCGGTACACCACCTCCGAGAACAACGATCCGACCGTGGTTTGTCGTATTGATGCCATACGATTCTCCATTGGGAAGGGCGGCTTTGGCCAAATTTGCCGTAGGTACTCTCATCGCTAGCGCTGTCCAGGCTTTATTCTGGGCAATATCAATGCTTCCAAGCTTGGCATCGTCCATTCGATGGAAAGCTAACAGATTGCCGCCCTCATCCACTATGGCGATGGACTCGTCGATGCCAAGCTCTTTCGACTTTTGTTCTGCGATTCTCAATAAATATTTGGCGATTTCCAATGACAATACAGACATTTGCTTCGCTCCTTCAATTAGGGTCATTTGCCTATCATACACATTATGCAAGGTACGCACGTGGGGTTCTGACCTTCTAACTTTAGTTATAAGAGCGGTTCATGCTGCATTACCATTTGATGCAGCTAGATAAATAGATGGATTTGTGCAATGATTAGATTATAATAGAATAGAATCTAATAATAGAAGGATACAGCGATGAAAAAATTCAAAAAGTTTTATATTGAAATAACGAGCGTATGCAATCTGGCCTGCACCTTCTGTCCTCCGACGAAGCGGGAAGCCAATTTTATTAAAATCGATGCATTTACCCATATTTTAGATCAAGTGCGGCCTCATACGGACTATATTTATTTTCATGTCAAAGGCGAGCCGCTGCTTCATCCGAAGATCGACCAACTGCTAGACTTAAGTCATGAGCGCGGGTTTCAAGTGAATTTGACGACAAACGGAACGCTAATTCCTAAGGTAAAGCATAAAATTTTGATGAAGCCTGCACTCAGACAGGTGAATATTTCTCTGCACAGCTTTGATGGACACGTAGGCTCGACGGATAGGGAAGGATATATCGCCAACGTCCTTTCTTTCGCTAAAGAAGCCTCTGAGAAGAATAATGTTACTATTTCCTTAAGACTTTGGAATCTGGATACGGATAATGCTACGAATGCAGAGCGGAGCCGAAATCGCGAGATTCTTGGGATGATAGAGGAAGAATTTGATCTGGATTACAAGATTGAAGAAAAAGTCGTTCGCGGCAGCGGAACCAAAATTGCTGAGCGCATCTATATTAATCAGGATCATGAATTCCAGTGGCCGGATCTCAAAGAAGATGAGGATGACGGAAAAGGCTTCTGTCACGGGCTTCGCAACCAAGCTGCAATATTGTCTAACGGAACGGTTGTACCTTGCTGCCTGGATGGAGAGGGAGTTATTAATTTAGGAAATGTACATGACAAGCCGTTTGCAGAAATTATCGAGGGTGAGAGAGCGAATCGATTGTATGACGGATTCTCGCGGAGAGAGGTCGTTGAGGAGCTGTGCAGAAAGTGCGGCTATAGAAGAAGATTTGATATGTAATAGGTGTTAATAACCAAACAGTATGCCCAGCCTTGGCGGTCATGCTGTTTTTTTTTTGCAACAAAAAGGAGTCGGAATATGAAAATGAAGCAAAAAGAAATGAAGACTGGACATTTATTGTGTTGCCGCTTTCAGTATATGCTTCTTAAGAAGCATTTGTATAAATTAGGAAAACTATCGGAGGCGTTACTATGCAATCAGATGTTACAGTGTGGAAAGACGAAGCTCTGATCGAGCTTTTGCACGAAAAGATGGACACCAAGGTAGGTTATCCTGCGCTATTGGCGCCTGAAGATGCATATCCAGATGTGACGATAACGATTAATAGCGGAGGAAGCGTCACGGTGAAAATCATTCATTTGCCTACAGGTCAAGTAGTGGCATCTGCTATGAACAAGCACATTGAAGCCAATGACCAAACTGTTCTCAGCTTTCAAGAGAAGTCTGCGTTGCTGGGTGCTTATAGAGTTGAAGTGGAACTCTCACTGGAGGGGAACGCGACTCGCAGCGAATATTATTATTTCACTTTAATCTCGGAGCTTCCTGCACGCAGCAGTAAAGCTGCTTATACGAATGAGACAGGTGCTATGAACTATTTGCCGGATTATCGCGGCAATCGTCTTCCGGATTTCTCGGGAGTTGGCTACCGAGGAGGAGGCGAATCGATTCCCGACGTACCGGTTCAAATAAAGCTGGTTCCTATATCTGGCGATAATACAAGCCATATTCAAAAAGCTATCGACCAGGTATCTCAATTGCCATTGGATGCGAATGGATTCCGTGGAGCGGTCTTGCTGGCCAAAGGGGTTTATGAAATCGCTTCTTCCCTGGAAATCAGGGTAAGCGGCGTCATACTGCGGGGGGAGGTCAGGGAGATGTACGTAAGCTATGGTACGATCCGGACCAATGTGCAAGTCTAGAGCAGCTGAAAGCTCAGTTGTATGGGCAGGACGCGACAATTCTCATCGCTACAGGAAGCGAAAGGCGAAGATTGATCAGAATTTACGGTTCGGAAGCGGGTTTTCGTGAGAAAATAGGCGAAAGCAGTGAGATTATCGATAGCTATGTCCCCGTAGGGGCCAACACGTTTCGTGTGGAGCATCCTGAACGTTTTGAGATTGGGGATGCCATAATTGTACAAAGAAGTGGCAATGCAGCGTGGATTCACGAAATCGGTATGGATAGCATCCCACCGCGCTCTGACGGCTCTAAGATAACCCAATGGTCACCGTTTGAACTGGAATTCGAGCATGTCATCACCGGGATCGATGGAAATTCGATCATAGTTGATTCCTCCTTGATGAATGCGATTGAAAGCCGCTGGGGGGGAGGAAGAATATCTAAATTCGATGATACAGCCCGAATTAGTGAGGTCGGTGTTGAAAACTTACGAGGCATTGCATTCTGGGTACCGAATAGTGATGGCGTTGATGATACGCGTCATGCGAACGAGTTCGTCGACTTGGATTATTGCAAAAACGGTTGGGTCAGGAATGTGACACTGGAGCATTTCAACAGCACTAACGGCGCTTTCAGGACTGGTAGAGGCTCCAAGTGGATCACCATCGAGGACAGCTCCAACCTGATTGCCGATAAAAAGTTTTACAACGGCAAAGGCTATGATCCGACCGGCCGCACCTTTTATGAGACGAATATTTATGTGGGGCGATACGGATTCTATTTGATTGGACAGTCTGGTCTGGTGCTCCGATGCTTTGCGCTGAATAATCGCCACGGTTTTACACTGGGCTCTAGAGTGACAGGACCTAACGTGTTCCTGGATTGTGAAGGTGAGCAGCCCTTAACTTGGAGCGAGCCGCATCATCGTTGGTCGGTGGGAGGTCTGTACGACAACGTCCATGATATGATTTCGCTCATGAACCGACTCAATATGGGTTCGGGTCATGGTTGGGCAGGAGCGAACTATGCAGCATGGAATACGGAAGGGACACTTGTTGCTCATCAGCCGCCTACCGCCCAGAACTGGTCTATTGGACACATTGGGAAGAAAGATAATGGCGGTAATCGAGGTCCGGACGGTTTCTGGGATTCCTATGGGGAGCATGTGGAGCCACGCAGTCTCTATCTGCAGCAGCTGAAGGATCGGCTAGGTGAGGGAGCTTTACTGAGGATTGGATACGGAGAAGATTTATAATCTTTGTAGAATTTTTCGTTTGAGGTTTAAGGCAGAGGCTTTGCTTTTATGGCAAAGCCTTAAGCTTTTGGTATTAGGGTGAGGTAATGCGACAATTCTTCCAAGTCCAGTATGGGGATAAAAATGGATTAGGAAGCAAATGATTAAAATCGTTGGTAATAATGCCATCAAATAGATTTCATTGCTCTGATAGCGTGCTTCATTTTTCCCCTCTATACTTTCTCCACTATTATATATAACTGCTGCGAGTATCGAATATTTGTGGATCCAATCTAGCCCATGGAGTAAACGTAGTCGTCAACTGATAACGTTGACCCGACTCCGCAGATTGATACGCACCGAACATGATCTCATGTACATGCAGCTGTTGTTTGCCTGATTGTACTGGCTGCTCACCAGTTCTGAGACAATGAACAAAGTGGGCGATCACGCTCTCATTTTTCTGTTTGGAAATCACCCCATGAGGGATATAGCAATTCTCCATACCACGCCAAGTGACTTGTTCAGCATCAGGTATGATTTGATCCAATGTCTGTACAATCAATGGAAACCCGCTATCATTAAGAGCCAAGGTCCCCTTACGTCCATAAATAATGGTATTGTTCTGTTTGAACGACATCCCCCATAAGGAACGAATGACGGCATGCTGCCCTTCTGCAAATTGGACGATTATCGTCACATTATCATCCACATCACTGACCACTTTTTTGCCGTCGCCGACAATTCGATTTGGAATCAATGTATTGACTTCTGCCATAACGCTTATAGCAGGTCCTAACAATCCAACAAGTCGGCTGACCGGATAAACCAAGCAATCAAGCACTGCACCGCCATGCGATATGGATTTATCGTAGTACCAATTGTCTCGCCAGGGTCCTGGAAGGGAAAGCTGTGCCTCGGCACCTGTGATCTTTCCGAGGTATCGCTCATTGACACATTCAGATGCGGCTAAGAAAGCAGGCTGTAGATCAAACGGTAAACTCATAAAGATGACGTTTTTTTCCTCTGCAAGGGCAACCATCCGCTTACAATCCTCAAAGGTTGTAGCCATTGGCTTCTCATTTAGCACGTTCAGTCCTCGCTCAAGCGCAGCAAGGACCGGTTCAGCATGCATAGAATGGGGAGTAGTGACGACAACGGCATCAAGGTCCACTTCGTCCATCATGACTCGATAATCGTCATACCATCTTGGGACTCCGTACGAGGCTGCCTTCCTCTCTGCATTTTCCAAATGTTTAGAGCAAGTTGCAACAAATCGCACTCCCTCTAGTTTGGCCGCTTTTTCAAAATATCGATTACTGACATGGCCGCTTCCAATCATGCCTAGATTAATAGTTTTCATTGGAATCTCCTATTTTCAATCAATACTAGTTTCCATTATTTCGAAAAGGGTCTGGGTACAAATGCTGTCAATCTATCTCTATAAGTAGTTGTTTTGTTCTAATATTTTTTATTTCGTTCATATCTTAAGGATACTATTTAATATAAGTCATCCTTATATTTGTATTACATACATACTATGTATTATCAAAAAACCATTTTTTCATTTTCTGTAACATTTCAATTCCAATTTCATTATTTTTATTGTAAATCCATTCAAATAAAGGTTCATTAATAAATGCAATTAAGTCTTTCTGTGAATGATCCAAGCTTTGGAGCAATTCCTCGTAATCGTATTCTATAGAAAACGGTGTTTCTCTATTTTCCACAGATGAGTCGGGATTATCCGACCATACCCTAACCAAATTGTTCTGATACAATATCTCTGGGCTTGGATTATGTCCTAACCATGGGCTGGATTTACTTTTTACAGAAAGATGCACCTCATTCCAATTCTCTAATCCACAACAACAACTAGGTAATATTTTTTTGTTTTGATTTTCAAAAAAAGCAATTCCGCCTGAGACTGCAATATGATCTTCCTTAAATAAATCATTAAATGAATCTTCTAGAGTTTGTTGTACATTTATATCGTTATAACCAAATAACAGTATTAAAAATAAACTAACATCTTCGTTGCTACTATCTGCACTTAAGATAACGTATTCTTTACGTATCACATTATTTTCAACCCAGATAGGACATTCAAAGTGAGGTGCTATAATTACTGGTTTGGTATAAGGTTTTGTCATGCCCCAAATCACTCCGCACATGTGAAATAAAGTTGATTCATATCTAGAAAGGCCATATAAAATGCTTTAAGTATTTATCGATAATCTTTTTAATAATTGCTCTCCTGGAGATTTAAAAATTGTATTTTTTTTTTAATGAATTCCTCTACTTCAGATAATTTAGCCGGTCTATACCCTGGGCCACCGCACCCACAGGAATGATATGAAAAACCGCTATTATACAAGAGTTCAACCTTTAGCCATTGCTTAAAGTCAGTTTGTTTTGGAGCTTTGAAATCATGTCCCACATTTTTCATAATTTCACTACACTGTGGTTCCCTTTTTTCTAGCTCGGATTCTGATTCTTGCTTAAATACCTTATTACATTTAAAGCAAGCGTAAATATTTTTATACGGGCCAGAGAATCACTTCATTAGAGCATAATAAATGGAGTGTAACTCCCCTTGTAAACTACTAGCAAACCACTAGCAAACCACGAGTATATTTACATCCGGATATATATTCGTGAGATTCATAAAGCATCCTTTATTTGGATATAAAAGATTTTGAATATTCCTTATTAAGCAGTTCTACTCAGCGACTTTTTGAGAAAGCCCCTCTATATGGAGGGGTTCTTCGTGTTTCGCGTAGTAAAGTGATTTTTCAATATATACTGCGGCATTCGTTCAGAAACTCGAAATAATACGCAGGGTAAAAGCATATTTTTATATAAATAAAAGCTTTGTAACAAAAGGAGGTGGGAGATGCGAGCACTGAATTCGAAGCTAACCCTTTCAATGATTGTTCGCAATGAGAGTGAGCGTTATTTACCGCGTGTGTTGGCTTCATTGAAGCATATGATTGATGAAGCAGTCATTATCGATGATGGCAGTACGGACAATACGGTGAATATGGTACGTGATACGTTAAGTGGACTTCCTCTGAGGCTTGTTGAAAATCAGCAATCCACATTCTCCAATGAGGTCATCTTACGAAGACAGCAATGGGAGGAGACGATTCAGACTAATCCGAGCTGGATTCTTAATCTGGATGCCGATGAGATGTTTGAGGATAATTTTCACGAGCAATTAGATGACATTCTGAAACAACAAGAGCATGATGCTATTTATTTCCGTCTGTACGATATGTGGAATGAAAAGCAGTATCGGAGTGATAGCTATTGGTATGCGCATCAAAATTACCGTCCATTTCTTATAAGATACCGTGAGGATATGGAAACCAAGTGGCGGGATACACCGCAGCATTGCGGCCGCTTTCCAGAATCGATTAATCAGCTTTCCTATACATGCCATTCAGCAAGAATAAAGCATTACGGATGGGCGCGGGCTGAAGACCGGTTAGCTAAGTATAAAAGATATATGGAACTGGACCCCGATGCGCGGTATGGCTGGAAAGAACAATATGATTCAATCCTTGATCCAAGCCCTACACTAGTTTCATGGGAGGATGTTTAATGCTTGTTAGAGATATTGAAACGGCCTTGTCTCATACTGACCAATGGGAATGGAAACATGGCTTAGCGCTTCATAAAGGGGCAATTGTTCATTTATGCCGGCGTATTGAAGCAAATTCAAAGAAATTTCAAGTACTGGAGCTGGGAGGAGGGTACTCCACGTTATTTTGGCATGCTCTTCTCAAACTAGATTTACTGCAGGTTCAAGTTACGACCCTTGAGCATCATGGAGCATGGGCAAAAGAGCTTGCGGTGCTTCTGGAGGGATGGGAAGGGGGGAGTATTTATAATCTATCCTTGAAACAAATAAGCGAAGAGCAAAGCGAGAGCTTGTTTGCATCACCAAAAGAATCATTGGGAAGGTGGACCACGGTGGGTGCGGTTGTGCCTAAGGAGCTTGAGGACCATTATACGATTAGAAATACGTTCTACGATGGATTGGAACAGCTCTCACTACCTGCTCAATCCATTGATGCAATGATCGTTGATGGTCCTCATGGTAATGGACGCTCTTTTGCGTACCCTTTATTTTGCAATGCGCTTAAGCCGGATGCTTTAGTATTGATTGACGATTTTGATCATTATCCGTTTCTTCCTGATCTTGGACGGGTGTTTCATTATGAGGAGCTTTACAGAGAAGCGGTGGGCAATAAGCGGTGGGTTCTTGTTCGTTTGCAGGGAATGAGGGATTAATATTCCTGGAGTTCGATAGCTCTCACATGGAGGAATAGTTCATGAAGGAAGGACGAGAAGTGCCTTACTAGGAAAGGGGGAGGCTTTTGGAGCGGCGACGTGTTCTGATCGGAAGTCCTGTCCAACAAAAACCGGCTATTTTGCGAGAATTTTTATTATCTTTGACTGAATTGAATGTAGAAGCCGTAACGGTAGATTACCTGTTCATCGACGACAATGTTGAAGAGGCATCCGGTGAACTGCTTAAGCAATTCGAGCAGGAACGAGAGAATGTGATAATCCGACGATCATGTGAGAATACGGGTACTAATACATATGTAACGAATGAGCATACTCATATCTGGAAAGAGGAGCAAATTTGGAAAGTTGCCAGACTGAAGGATTCCCTGATCGATCACGCGAGAGAAGAGGACTATGATTACTTATTTCTTATCGACTCGGATTTAGTACTGCATTCACTTACTCTTGAGCAGCTCGTGCAGGCGGATAAAGATATTATTGCCAATATTTTCTGGACACGCTGGCAGCCAAATACTATGGAGATGCCGCAAGTATGGCTTCAGGATGAATATCAATTATTTACTAAGGATCGCGCGGGTAGCATGAATGACTTGGAGAAAAACGAACGAACCGCTCAATTTTTACAACAGCTCCGTATTCCTGGTATTTATGAGGTTGGTGGACTAGGAGCATGTACTCTGATTAGCCGTAAAGCGTTAATGCAAGGCGTCAACTTTCAAGAGATACGGAATGTTTCGTTTTGGGGGGAAGATAGGCACTTCTGTATTCGGGCTCAAGCTTTGGGATTGCAGTTGTACGTGGACACACACTATCCAGCCTACCATATTTATCGGGAATCGGAGCTGTCTGGCATAGCCTCATATAAAAAGAAGAGCTTTGAGCGCAGCAGATGCCTTACGATCAGCTTGTGTATGATTGTCAAAAACGAAGAAGGTTCATTAGAACGCTGTTTATCCTCTATAAAAGATATTGCAGATGAAATCATAATCGTGGATACAGGCTCAACGGATCGAACCAAACGAATCGCTGAGCAATTTACGAATAAAATTTATGATTTTGAATGGATAGATGATTTTGCCGCTGCTCGCAACTATGCGTTTAGCAAAGCAACGATGGATTATATATTATGGTTGGATGCAGACGACGTCATTGAGGAAAAGGACAGAAAGCAATTTATAGCATTGAAATATTCTCTTGCCCCTGGAGTAGACAGTGTGTCGATGCCATATCATCTAGCATTCGATGCTCAAGGTCATGTTGTGCAAAGCCTGAGACGCAATCGTTTGGTACGACGGGAACGAAATTTCATTTGGATTGGTGCGGTTCATGAGTATTTAGCGGTAGGCGGGACTATTCACCATAGCTCGGTTGCCATCACACACAAAAAAGATAAAGAGTACTCAGACAGGAACCTGGGAATTTATCGAAAACGTTGGGAGCGGGGAGAGTCTTTCACAGCACGGGACTTATACTATTATTCCAATGAATTACGGGATCATCGCTACTATGAGGAAGCGATTCTCGGTTACGAAGAGTTTCTGGCCAAACAGGAAGGCTGGATTGAAGATAATATAGCTGCTTGTATGAAGCTAGCGGATTGCTATGGTCATTTGTATGAGGAGGAACAACGGCTCAAGTCTTTGCTGCGGACGTTCGAGTACGATCTCCCTAGAGCTGAATGTTGCTGCCGACTAGGAGATCTATATTTGGAAAAAGAGGAATATGCAAAAGCAATAGAATGGTATAAATTGGCTACGACGTTAGAAAAGCCGGTAACGATGGGAATGTCGGATCATCGTGCATCTACATGGCTCCCCCATATTCAGCTGTGCGTCTGTTATGATAGATTAGGGCAATATGAGAAGGCGAAATATCATAATGATATCGGTCTATCCTATGTTCCCGACCATCCAGGCATGATATATAACAAACAATATTTGGAACGAATTCTCACTGCATAAGGTACATGGAACAGGCATCCGCCAGGTGACATAAGTCATTAGGGGATGCCTGCTTGCATGCTACTATGTTTACGGTCAAATTCAAATTTAGCTTAATCTTATAATAGTTAAAGTTGCTCCAGGAGGTGAAAGAACAGCTGATGCAAGGAGTCCAAACAGTTGCAGCTGGATGGTAGAGCCTGCAGTTATGTTTATTATTGACTCAGAAAGCAATGACGATGTAGAAAGAGCAGGTGTAACGACAGATGCTGGTACTTGAGCTCCATTGAGAAGAATGGCGGATTGGACAAGTAAAGCGGCTGTTAAAGTAAGCCTATAAGATATATAGTAATTTCCCGTAGTGGCTATTGTAAGGGTATCATTAGAGCCATTGATAGTAATCCCAGCACCAATGTTTTGGTTTGTTGGAAGTGGAACAAGGGTACCTCCTAATAGGACGGCAATGGTACCATTTGTATTTTCCCCAAAGAAATAAGTCGATGTTAAGCTCGAACCTGTAATTCCGGTTGTACCCGTAACTCCAGTAGTTCCGGTAACCCCAGTTGCCCCAGTGGCTCCAGTAGTTCCTGTACCTCCAGTAGTACCAGTTGGTCCAGTGTCCCCGGTGGTTCCTGTAGCGCCAGTAGCGCCTGTGACTCCGGTGGAACCGGTCGGCCCGGTGTCCCCAGTGGTTCCTGTAGTGCCGGTAGCACCCGTGTCTCCGGTGGAACCGGTTGGCCCGGTGTCCCCAGTGGTTCCAGTAGCGCCAGTAGCGCCCGTGTCTCCGGTGGAACCAGTCGGCCCGGTGTCCCCTGTAGTTCCCGTAGCGCCAGTAGCACCCGCGTCTCCGGTGGAACCAGTCGACCCAGTGTCCCCAGTGGTCCCTGTAGCGCCGGTAGCGCCCGTGACTCCGGTTGAACCGGTTGGCCCAGCATCCCCGGTGACTCCAGTAGTTCCGGTAGCGCCCGTGTCTCCGGTGGAACCGGTTGGCCCGGTGTCCCCAGTGGTTCCTGTAGCGCCAGTAGCGCCCGTGTCTCCGGTGGAACCAGTCGGCCCGGTGTCCCCTGTAGTTCCCGTAGCGCCAGTAGCACCCGCGTCTCCGGTGGAACCAGTGGAACCAGTCGACCCAGTGTCCCCAGTGGTTCCCGTAGCGCCAGTAGCACCCGCGTCTCCGGTGGAACCAGTCGACCCAGTGTTCCCAGTGGTTCCTGTAGCGCCGGTAGCGCCCGTGACTCCGGTTGAACCGGTTGGCCCAGCATCCCCGGTGACTCCCGTAGTGCCGGTAGCGCCCGTGACTCCGGTTGAACCGGTCGGCCCAGTATCCCCTGTGGTTCCCGTAGCGCCAGTAGCGCCTGTGACTCCGGTTGAACCAGTCGGCCCAGTGTCGCCAGTGGTCCCTGTAGCGCCGGTAGCACCCGCGTCTCCGGTGGAACCAGTCGACCCGGTGTCTCCAGTGGTTCCCGTAGCGCCAGTCGGACCTGTGACTCCGGTTGAACCGGTCGGCCCGATGTCCCCAGTGGTTCCCGTAGCGCCAGTAGCACCCGCGTCTCCGGTGGAACCAGTCGACCCAGTGTCCCCAGTGGTTCCTGTAGCGCCGGTAGCGCCCGTGACTCCGGTTGAACCGGTTGGCCCAGCATCCCCGGTGGCTCCCGTTGCCCCCGTTGTCCCTGTAGCACCAGCCGCAGCAAGAAGGGTATAGTCCGGAGAAGAACCAGGAGTTCCCGCAGGCCCAGCCACATTGGCAATATAGGTGCTGCCATTAAAAGTAACGACTTGGCCCTGCGGATAAGTAGGGCTAACTGCAGGATCAAAAGCAACGATACCCTCTAAACCGACTCCTGTGGCGCCTGTATTCCCAGTCGCTCCTGTAGATCCAGTGTCCCCGGTAGCGCCCGTAGCTCCTATGTCACCGGTGGCACCGGTATCTCCCGTGCTTCCAGTGCTTCCCGTAGCACCCGTATCACCAGAGCCTGTAGCCCCTGTCGCTCCCATCGTCCCCGTTGCGCCGGCCGCAGCAAGAAGGGTATAGTCCGGGGAGGTTCCAGGGATACCTGAAGGACTAGCGATATTGGCAACATAGGTGCTGCCGTTAAAAGTAACGACTTGCCCCTGCGGATAAGAAGGACTCACTGCAGGGTTAAATGCGACAATTCCATCCAGGCCGACGCCAGTCGCCCCGGTAGTTCCTGTTGCTCCAGTGGATCCAGTGATCCCCGTAGCCCCTGTGGCTCCTGTAGTACCGGTACTTCCCGTGCCGCCAGTGATACCCTGCGCACCCGTGGCACCGGTCGCGCCAGAGCCCGTAGCCCCAGTAACTCCGGCAGTCCCCGTGGCTCCCGTAGAGCCAGCGGCAGCGAGAAGGGTATAGTCAGGAGAGGTTCCAGGGATACCCGCAGGCCCAGCCACATTGGTAATATAGGTGCTGCCGTTAAAAGTAACGACTTGCCCCTGTGGATAAGAAGGACTCACTGCAGGGTTAAACGCGACAATTCCTTCCAAGCCGACGCCAGTAGCCCCGGTAGTTCCTGTTGTTCCAGTGGATCCAGTGATCCCCGAATTCCCGGTGGCCCCTGTAGCTCCGGTACTTCCTGTCCCGCCAGTGATACCCTGTGCACCCGTGGCACCGGTAGCGCCAGAGCCCGTAGCCCCAGTAACTCCGGCAGCCCCCGTGGTTCCCGTAGAGCCAGCGGCAGCGAGAAGGGTATAGTCAGCAGAGGTTCCAGGGATACCCGCAGGACTGGCAACATTGGTAACATAGGTGCTGCCGTTAAAAGTAACGACTTGGCCCTGCGGATAAGAGGGGCTAACCGCAGGATTAAACGTAACAATTCCTTCCAATCCGACGCCCGTTGCTCCAGTAGCCCCCGTAGCACCAGTAGCGCCAGTGGCCCCAGTAGCTCCCATAGGACCAGCAGAACCGGCAGGGCCAGGAGGGCCTGCTGCGCCAGCTGCTGCCAGCAGCGTATAATCAGGTGTTGTATTAGGAAAACCGACAGGACTTGATACATTAACAAGGTAAGTACTTCCCTCAAATGTAACAACTTGACCTTTAGTGTAGGATGGGGCATCAGAAGGATTGAAGACAACAACACCCTCTAAACCTTGACCTCCAATGTAGACAGATGGAAGAATGACGGACAACTGAATTTCTAGATTACGAATTAAGGCAACTAAATGGTCTTTCGTACTCGGAATAATTTTTAGCAGCAAAATCGTAGTTAAAAGTGATTCTAACAATTGTTGCAAGTTAATAAGAATTCCAATGGTCGGAAAAGGATTGATTTCTGTAGAGGTAATAATCAGTTCTAGAATAGACTGAAGCTCAGCGGTTAGAGGGATTTGAGAAATAGAGTTATTAACAAATGTAAGCAAGCTCTGAAGAGTATTTCTGAAATTGGTTATGTTAACAGGGGTTTGAGTAGTAAGAGCGAGAGGAGCTGTGTTCGTCAAACTAACTAAAATGCGATCTAACTCTGCTACTTGCGCTGGTGTGATATAAATGATTCCGACCGGTTTCTCTCGTTGGTTACCACCGTCCGATGAATTGCTCATGAATTTGCCTCCTTCTTTGATGTTCGCGTTGATCGGGAAAAGCTGCTCCGAAACGCACAGTTCTCTTCCAGAAATATGCCATTTTACTGAAGATTATCCCTACTGGACCTTGCTGATGAATATTAAGTTTTTCAAGGGAATCCTAGGATGACTTAGTACAGGATTAAATGCAGGAGAAGAAAAGAAAGGAGGACTTGCGGCATTTTTTATTAGTCAAAGAGGATCGATTTCTGTTCCATGCTTGATGGGAAATGTATATGTGACAAGAATCTTAAATAACTGCACAAAAATATGCAATTATTTATTCGAGAAAACCTTTACAATAATAACATATAAAGTAAGCGCTATCATAAAATGATAAATGCTCCTTGGTGCCTTACTATTTACATTGTATAGGAGGTTGTCGAAATGTACGCAAAGAAACGATTGCCTATTGTTGGAGCATTTCTCGCCATTGCAGTAATGACCGCTTGTACAAATCAAACGAAGGTCGATAACACCGCACCTCTACCAAATAATCCGTCCCCGACTAAGGAACCGACCGTAGATAAAAGCAGTGAGAAGGCAGATCTCGTCATATATGGCGCTGCCGGGAATACGGAGGACGAGTTTAACAATCGTTGGGGAAATGCATTAAAAGTTAAATTTCCCAATTATACGCTCAAATATATTGCGAACCAAAAAGGAAGCACGCTGCCTGAACTCATTACGGCCGGTCAACCTATTGACATTATTTTCGATTCGATTGGTGGCGCTGCGGGCAACTTGATACAGAATGAATTCCAGTACGATATTTCAGACCTCGTCAAAAAACATAACGTGGATTTAAGCCGTTTTGAGCCGAGCTTTCTTGATGCGACCAGGCAATTGGGAGGCTTGTATGGCTTGCCTGTTAACGGTGGAGGGCTCGTTTTATATTACAACAAAGATATATTCGACAAGTTCGGTGTAGCCTATCCGGCGGATGGAATGACGTGGGAAGATTTACTGGCCTTATCCAAAAAGGTGACGAAGAACGAAGGAGGTAAGCAATACGCCGGATTTGCCACCTCCGTTACTCATCCAATGAGGATGAATCCTATGTCGATGGATATTGTAGATAAAGCAACGACGAGAGCGGCGATCGACAACGACAAATGGAAGCAATTCATACAAAATGTGATTGTCAATCCAATCGTGCAGGATGCGGAATACAAGGCGTTTATTCAGGAAAAGAAAGGTATGCTGTTCACGAACGATTTTGCCAAGGAACAGAATTTGGCTATGTTCGCAATGAACTTTGGTTTGCAGTATGCGGTGAAGGAATTTGAAACTTTGAATTGGGATATGGTTTCTTTACCGACTTTCAAAGATGCCCCTGGGGTTGGTACACAGCCTTATCCTAACTTCTTCTTCATTACAGCCTCAAGTAAATATAAGGATGCTGCGATGGAGGTGCTGAAGTATGTTACGTCCGATGAGCATGAACTGATTGAATCCAAAAAAGGGAACATTCCGGTTCTAAAAAATGAGGAGATTAAGAAAGTGTTCGGCCAAGATACTGCGTTCAAAAATAAAAATATGAAGAATGCCGTTTTCTTCAATAAGTTCGCCACGCCTCATGCCAGGACGATCTATGATGATAAAGTCATTGGAGCTATCGACTCGAATATTAAAAAAGTCGTCTATGGGGAAGCGGATTTGAACACGGCTTTCCGCTTAGCACAAGAAGAAGCGAACAAAGCGATTGATGAAATGAAGCTGAAAAAGTAATACTGTGCGCATAAATAAACTAAGCCTAGCGGCGAACCGCTAGGTTTTTTGCTTAGGTAAACAAGCTGACTGAAAATTCTGCAATTTGTGGTTGACAAAAAGACGTAAAGATCGTTTAATTAAATACAACTAATCGCATAGGAATTATATAGTATCGACCGGATCAACTGGAGATACATCGGCTTCCCTAGGAAGTTGGATGTATCTTTTTTGTTTCCATGGAGGCTGCGTATGAATATTGAGAATATCGAGGCTTTTGTTTACGTCATTCATTTTAAGAGCTTCAACAAGGCAGCTGACGCCTTATTTTTGTCCCAGCCTTCCATATCGGCCCGGATTCAGACATTGGAGCGGGAGCTGGACGTGAAGCTGTTTGAACGAGAAGGGAGGCATTTTACACTGACAGAGAAGGGGAAACAATTCCTCCCCTATGCTCAGCAAATTTTGCAATCGATGAAAAAAGGGAAGCAGCAGCTTCAGCAAATGAAAGCTACGCCTTATGAGGTTACCATAGGTTGTACCGTATCGGTTTCCAACTACATTATCCCTGAACTGGTGCCGGTTATTCAAAGTAAGTTTCCTGAGCTTCAGTTAAAGCTTCTGACGGCTTCGAGCGAGGCCATTATGGAGAAGCTGATGAACAAGGAGATCGATATGGGCTTGATTCGCAATATGACGCATCCGCATATGGACTCCGTCAAATTTTACGAGGATCCCATACGGCTGTTTGTTTATGAAGGGCATCCTTTTCTGGAGAAGCATCACGTAACTATTGAAGATGTCGGAATTCAGCCGTTAGTGTTTTTCGAATGCGGTTCACTGGACTGGATGAAGCTGCACCATTGGTTCGAAACATTAGACCATCCTCCGAATATTGCTTACCACATGGATAATTTGGAAACGGCTAAGAAGCTGATTCTTAAACAGATGGGAATCGGGTTCCTGCCCTCCTTGTCCGTAGCAGAAGAGGTAAGAGCTAGGAAATTGTTTCCCATCGATGTTCCTTCGCTTGCAAGTCTTTCGTTGAGAACGAATCTGATTGCAAGGAAAGGGGACTGCACGGACTTTTACAAACCGTTCTTGGAGATAAGCAGAGAGATTCTTTTTCCGTCAACGTTTCCATAGAAAGTTTCAATTCAAGGATAGAAAAAGCCTATTACCTAGCCCGTTGACGCTATATTAGGGCGATGATAAGCTTTACCCATGCAAATAAAACCGACAAAACCAATAGGAAATATGGTTTATTGTTAAACGAGGAGGAGTGGAGCTTGGGGCTTAAATTAAGCATTCTGGATCAGAGTCCAATAGATGAGGGAGAAACAGCCGAGGAAGCGTTCCTTCATACAGTGGAGCTTGCGAAAAAGGCGGAGGAGCTTGGATATTATCGTTTCTGGGTGTCGGAGCATCATGACTCGGATAAATTAATGGGTTCCTCACCGGAGGTGCTGATCTCCTATTTGCTGGCACAAACCAAGCGAATTCGGATCGGATCCGGCGGGGTGATGCTCCAGCATTACAGCCCCTATAAGGTGGCGGAAAACTTTAACGTTCTTGCCTCGCTTGCCCCTGGTAGGGTAGACCTCGGTATTGGTCGGGCGCCAGGCGGACTGCCAAGGTCTACGAAGGCTCTTCAGCAGGAAAGCTATCGAGGAGCAAAGCCACTGGAAGATAAGCTCGTTGAGCTGGAGCAATACCTTAGCAGCAGCTTGCCTGAGAATCATCCCTTGTTCGGGGTTAAGGCCGTGCCCGCGCCACAAAAGCTGCCAGAGCTGTATTTACTCGGCACGAGCGCTTCCAGCGCTGCATTAGCCGCACAAACCGGAATACCTTACGTATTTGCAAAGTTTATCAACGGGGATGAAGCAGTGATCGAGCAAGCGCTGCGAACATACCGCTCCAAGTTCATTTCCCTCCATGGGGCAAAACCGCAAGCCATACTGGGAGTATCCGTTATTATAACGGATACGGATGAAGAAGCGAAAGCATTAGCCGTTGATTCCAAGCATGTGAAGATTCAGCTGGAAAGCGGAAGAACGATCAATGTTAAGAGCTTAGAGGCTGCTGAGGAGTATGGCAGGCAGTCTGATGAGAAATTTACGGTTGAGGTGAAGGATACACCCATTATTCACGGATCCAAACAGACCGTACGTGAGCTGCTGTTGGACCTTCAACGGCGCTACGAAGTGGATGAACTCATTATTATCGTTGCTATGAAAAGCTTTGCCGAACGGCTCCATGCCTATGAGCTGCTGCAGGAAGCTTTTTCGGAATTAACAGTGTAGTTATCAGGGCTTTCTATGGAAGAACACATTAAACGAATCTAAGGGAGGAATTACAGTGAGTAAAGAAAGAAAAATCAAGTTTGGCGCGATCATTCACGGTGTTGGAGGCAATATGGCGGCGTGGAGGCATCCGAAAGCAACAGCCGATGCAAGTGTGAATTTTGATTTCTATACACAGCAGGCACAAAAGGCGGAGGAAGGCAAATTCGATTTGGTGTTCATTGCAGATGGTCTCTATATTAATGAGAAATCGATTCCGCATTTTCTAAATCGTTTCGAACCGATCACTATCCTGTCGGCACTTGCAGCCGTAACTTCCCGTATCGGTCTTGTTGGCACGCTGTCTACGTCTTATAGCGAACCGTTCACCGTAGCAAGACAATTTGCTTCGTTGGATCATATCAGTCACGGTCGCGCCGGCTGGAATGTAGTTACTTCTCCGTTGGAAGGCTCGGCTCTCAATTTCAGCAAAACCATTGAAGAGCATCCTAATCATCCGAAAAGGTACCGGATTGCTACCGAATACCTTCAAGTAGCCAAAGGGCTATGGGATTCTTGGGAGGATGATGCGTTTGTTCGTGACAAAGAATCCGGCGTATTCTTTGATCCGAAGAAGCTTCATAGATTGGATCATAAAGGCGAGTTTTTCTCCGTTCAAGGCCCGCTTAATATCGGCAGGTCCAAGCAAGGCCAGCCTGTAATCTTCCAAGCAGGATCCTCAGAGGACGGCAAAAATCTGGCTGCCAAAGAAGCGGACGCCATCTTCACCGGACATCCGACCTTAGAAGATGCTCAGCAATTTTATCAGGATGTGAAGAACAGAGCCGTTTCATTCGGCCGCTCACCCGATGATATCGTGATCTTACCTGGCATCAGCCCGATTATTGGCCAAACCGAAGAGGAGGCAGAGCGTAAATATCAGGAGATAGTGGACCTCATAAGCATAGATAAGGCTTTGGATTACCTCGGAAGATATTACGAGCATCATGATTTTACTCAATATCCGCTGGATGAGCCATTCCCTGACTTGGGTGATCTAGGCAAGAATAGCTTCCGAAGCACAACGGACCGGATCAAGAAGGAAGCGGATGAGCAAGGCTTGACATTGCGACAAGTAGCTCTTAGAGCAGCCACTCCTAAGACACAGTTCATTGGAACACCGGAGCATGTCGCCGATCTTGTACAGGAGTGGTTTGAAGGCCGTGGTGCAGACGGATTTATCGTTGGATCAGCCGTTCCGAACGGGTTGAATGATTTTGTCGATCATGTGGTTCCGATACTGCAGGAACGTGGAATTTATCGGGAAGAGTACGAGGCGGATACGCTGCGCGGTAATTTAGGCTTAAATATCCCAGTAAACAGATATGTAAAACAGGAAATTCGCAGTTAGACTAGAGTGGAGTGGTTAGTATGATAAAGAAATCGATAGCATGGATGAAATATATCGCTTTGGCGTCTGCGCTGCTGCTTGTTCTTTCGGGCTGCGTTAAAGATGGCGGAGCAGCAGCAACAGGCTCTTCTCAGAATGCAAACGGACAGCCCGCAGTTCAAGGTGGCGATCTGAGCTTTGCGTTGGCGACCTCACCAGATACGCTGGATCCTCATCGGAGCGGGCTTGCGGTAGCTGTCCGAGTGATCCGCACGATCTATGACAGCCTTGTCGTCCAACTGCCGGATAATACGATCAAGCCATGGCTTGCTACCGAATGGTCGATATCCCCTGATGGCAAGAGTTACACCTTCAAGCTGCGTAAAGACGTAGTGTTCCAGGACGGAACTCCGTTTAACGCGGAGGCGGTCAAATTCAACTACGACCGCATCATTAACCCGGAGACCAAAGCAAGTAATGCTTTAGCTCTTATCAGACCTTACAAGTCTTCTGAAGTGATTGATGAGTACACGATCAAGCTGAATTTGGAAACACCGTCGACTGCATTTTTGGGCAATTTAAGCCAAGCGCTGCTCGGCATTGTTTCTCCTACGGCGGCCAAGAAATATGGAGATGATTTTGGCAAGCATCCTGTAGGAACCGGACCGTTTACATTTGTCAAATGGAATGAAAATGCGGATATACAGGTTGCCAGGAGCTCCAATTACCAATGGGCACCTGATCTTGTGAACAATAAAGGGCAAGCTTATTTGGATAAAATCACATTCAAGATCGCACCTGAAGAAGCGACACGGATAGGAAGTGTCCAGAGCGGCCAAGTGCTGGCAGCAGAGACCGTTCCACCGCAAAACGTCCTGTCCCTCAAAAATGATCCGAAGACGCAGCTTCTGCAAGTCAATACAGTTGGCTTACCGTACACGCTGTTCTTCAATCAAAGAAGAGCTCCCTGGAACGAAGTGAAGGCAAGACAGGCAGTGCAATATGGACTGGATGTGGATGCCATCGTCAAAACCTTGTACTTGGGAACGTATCCTAGAGCTTGGTCGGCTCTGACGCCAGGAATTTTCGGATATGACGCTTCTTTGGAGAATGCCATAAAACCGGATATTGCCAAAGCTAACAAGCTGTTCGATGAACTGGGATGGGTTAAAGGCGCTGACGGTATACGTGAAAAAGACGGCAAGAAGCTAACACTGCATTATGTAGACGGCTCTCCGAACCGCGAGAAACGTAACGATATTGCCGTGATGGTGCAGCAGCAGCTGAAGCAGATTGGTGTGGCGGTGGAAGTGGAAATAACGAAGGATACGGCAAATGTAGTCTATAAGAACGGAGCACATGATCTGTACGGTAACAGTCAGGTCAACTCCGATCCTGATGCTCTTCGCAACTTCTACCATACACAGGACCCGAATGCTACGAAGCTCACCATTGCAGGGGCATCTGACCCAGAGCTTGATAAGCTGCTGGAGCAGGGAACGGTTGAACAAGATCCAGCCAAGCGTGCCGACATTTATAAAAAAGTGCAGCGTAATTTAAGCGATAATGCCGTTATTATACCGGTTTACGTATTTCCGTACACGGTAGCCGCCTCCAAAACCGTGAAGGGCTTGAAGTTCGATTCTCTTGGCTACCCGTTATTTAATGATGTAACCATACAAAAATAAGTAATGAAGGAGTTCATGGTTATGGTCAAGACGCTGATAGAACGGTTGCTGTCCTCCGTGTTAGTCATCCTGGGATCACTGGTACTCGTATTCACTATCATTTATGTGCTGCCTGGTGATCCGGTTCTCTCGATGCTTGACCCATCCTCGGCGACTCCGGAAATGATAGCGAATTTACGGCATCAATTAGGACTCGATCAACCGTTCTATGTTCAATTCGGCCGCTATTTTGCGGGAATTTTGCAAGGGGACTTCGGTAAATCGATGATCAATAGCGAGCCTGTGCTGCCGAAGATTATGAACCATTTCCCGGCAACCTTGACACTGACCTTAGCAAGCACGCTGCTATCCGTCGTTATCGGTGTATTGCTCGGAGTATTGTCGGCAGTGCACCGAAATCGCTGGATTGATGTCATTGCACGGTTGGTAGGGTTATTCGGAATCTCGATGCCGACTTTTTGGTCGGGCATCCTGTTTATTCTCTTGTTTTCAGTCCATTTAGGCTGGTTCCCGGCAATGGGTTCGGATGGGATTGAAACCTTAATTCTTCCAGCATTAACATTGGGGATCGTAGGAGCAGGATTTATCGTACGAATGGTACGCAACAGTATGGTGGAAGTGTTAAATGAGCCCTTCATCATAACGCTTCGCTCGAAGGGACTATCGGAGAAGAAGGTCATGTATCTCCACGCGCTGCGCAATGCATTGATCCCGGCTATTACCGTGATCGGAATTCACATAGGCGATCTGATGGCAGGGACTGTCGTTGTGGAGACGGTGTTCTCAAGACAAGGGATTGGAAGGATCATTGCCGATGCCATAATGGCTAGAGATTTACCTGTCGTTCAGGGTGTCGTGTTTTTCTCAGCCATCGTCTATGTTGGCGTTAATTTACTAGTGGACCTTTCTTATTCCTATATTGATCCGCGGGTTCGACGTTCGAATGCAAGCTAAATCAACTATGCTTCACTTATGCGAAAATTCAGTACAGCTCTTGGGAGGGAAACGGTTATGAAGGAAGTGATATCCGCTAAGACCGTCTGGAAGGAAAGGAGTGAACGCGCACCTCAAATCAAGCCGGCAAGGTCGTTATCAGCAGCAGAGCTTTTTGTCTGCGCAGCATCATTGGTCGTACTGTTTATTATCGTGTGCGCCATCATTCCAGGGGCGGTCGCTCCGTATGCTCCGACACAGATGTTCACGGACCACATATTGCAGCCGCCCAGCACAGCTCATTTGCTCGGGACCGATTATTTTGGAAGGGATGTATTCAGTCTTGTGGTCTATGGGAGCCGTGATTCTTTGTTTATCGGAATTGCATCGGTTCTGGCAGGAGGTATCCTTGGTGGGACCATCGGAGCGCTTTCCGGATATATCGGAGGGGGGCTTGATAAGATTCTGATGCGATTCATCGATGTGCTTATGACTATTCCCGGCATCCTGCTTGCGCTAGCCATTGCGGCAGCATTGGGTCCTCATTTGTTTAATATCGTATTTGCAGTAGCGGTATCAGCCGTACCGGGCTATGCGAGAGTGATGAGGGGACAAATTCTAAGCATCAAGAATCGCTCCTTCGTTACCGCTTCGAGATCTATCGGAGCTTCCCCGTTCCAGAGATTTTGGTGGCATGTACTGCCCAATGCTTGGTCTCCCCTATTGGTTATGGCGACCATTGGGCTGGGTTCATCGATATTGGTAGGCTCGGGGTTAAGCTTTCTCGGATTAGGCGTCATCAAAGAAATCCCAGATTGGGGTACCTTACTGTCACAGGGGAGAGGCTATTTGACGGTAGCCTGGTGGATAGCGACTTTTCCCGGCTTAGCGATTACGTTATTCGTTCTGTCCGTCAATTTGATCGGGGACTACATCAGGGACCAGCTGGATCCGAAGAAAAGCAGGGCTTAGGACAGGGAGGCGGCACAATTGAAACCATTGCTCGATATTCAACATTTGTCGATCGATTTTGCTACCAAGCAGGGAGCCCTTAGGGCGATTACGGACGTAAGTCTGCAAATTCAACCCGGAGAAACGGTCTGCCTAGTAGGGGAATCGGGAAGCGGCAAAACGATTACCTCCAAGTCGGTCATGCGATTATTGGACTATGAGAACGGCAAGATTGCTGAAGGGAAAATTAGCTTTAACGGGGTTGATTTAACGGTACTTTCCGAGAAAGAGCTGCGTTCTTTACGGGGAAAAAAGATAGCTATGGTATTTCAGGAGCCTATGTCGGCATTCGATCCGGTGTTTACAATCGGAGGTCAAATTACGGAGGTCATCCTGGGACATCGGCAGGGCAATAAGCAGCAAGCTTGGGAGCATGCCATTCATTTGTTGAAAAGAGTGGGCATTCCCGAGCCGGAGCTGAGAATGAAGCAGTATCCGAATGAGCTGTCAGGAGGCATGCTGCAGCGGGCTATGATTGCGATGGCCTTGGCATGCGGCCCGGAGCTGTTGATCGCCGATGAACCGACCACCGCGTTAGATGTGACCATCCAAGCGCAAATTCTCCACTTGCTGCAGGAGCTGAAGCAAGAGTTCAAGATGTCCATTCTGCTGATCACACATGATATGGGCATTGCAGCTGAAATGGCCGATCGAATTCTCGTCATGTACGCAGGCAAAGTAGTAGAGCAAGCTACGGTGCAGCAGTTGTTCGAGCAGCCTCATCATCCTTATACACGAGGACTTCTGCAATCCATTACGACGCTGGACAGTGAGCATGGCGCCAAGCTGTTCTCGATTGAAGGTTCAATTCCGAGTTTAACGGAGCTTCCGTCGGGCTGTCGGTTTCATCCCCGATGCCCTTACGCAACTGACCGGTGCGTGAAGGATAGTCCACCCTTATTTCATGTGAACGGTCGGCAATCGGCCTGCTGGTATGCAGAGGAGCTTGTTCAAGAAGAAGCTTGGAAAGCTTGGGAGCCATCGGCCTTCTCTATCGATTCCGAGCCTAAAGTAACAATACAGTCTACGACATCGGACACCACTTTTTTTGAGTCATCGCCGGTTCAAAGCAATCTGATAGAGGCTGAACATCTCAGCAAATGGTATCCGATCAAAAAAAGCGTGCTGACCCGTCCCACATCTTTTATCCATGCAGTCGACGATGTGTCCTTTTCAATCAAAAAAGGGGAAACCTTTGGATTAGTCGGAGAGTCTGGCAGCGGCAAATCCACGCTTGGACGGCTGATTTTACAGCTGGAAAAGGCAACTGCAGGCATGGTGCGCTTTCAGGGAGAGGATTTAACAGCGCATAATTCACTTGGCCTGTTGAGGGCACGGAGAAATATGCAGATGATTTTTCAAGATCCGTACGGTTCCGTGAACCCCAGGTGGAGGGTCGGAGATATTATCGCCGAGCCGTTAATAGTGCATCGATCTGTTAGCACGAGCGAAAGGCGAGGTCGAGTGGAGGAGCTGCTGCAGGCCGTTGGATTGAATCCATCCTGGTATGACCGTTATCCGCATGAATTTTCAGGTGGGCAGAGACAGCGTATCGGGATTGCACGAGCCATTGCACTGAATCCTCAGTTTATCCTTGCAGATGAAGCCGTATCGGCGTTGGATGTGTCGGTACAAGCACAGATTGTGAATTTGCTTCAGGAATTGCAAAGCCAGCGCGGACTGACGTACCTGTTTATCGCTCATGGTTTGAATATTGTCCGTCACATATCGGACCGGATAGGGGTTATGTACCTTGGCAAGCTGGTTGAAGTAGCCCCAAGCGAAGAGCTCTTCAAGCACCCTGTCCATCATTACACGAAAGGGCTTATTTCTTCCATACCAACAGCCGATCCGTCCCGCAAAAAACCATTCGCTTCTATTCAAGGGGAAATTCCGTCCCCCTCCAATCCTCCGTCAGGCTGCCGATTCCATACGAGATGTGCTGCAGCTACAGCCCAATGCCGGAATGAGGAACCCGAATTAAAGCAGGTTGCCGAAGGTCGATGGGCCGCTTGTCACCATCCTTTATAGCGAACTTGACATTAGACCCCGCAATGATGATGAAACCAGAGGAGATGATCTATTTTGATGAAAAAAAGCATCGCAGTATCCGTTATCGCCCTATTACTCCTTGCTGCAGGGTGCGGCACGGCACCTTCAACCAAAGATGCGGCTTCCGATAAAACCGCTGCCGGAGGCGCCGTTAAGCCTAAGAAAATCATCGTCGGCACGGGGACGCAGTTTGCTAATATTTGCTTTATTGACGACAAAGGGAATTTGACAGGCTATGACGTGGAGCTCGTGAAAGAAATTGACAAGAGGCTGCCAGAGTACGAGTTTGAGTTCAAAACGATGGATTTCTCCAACCTGCTGCTCAGTCTTGAAACGAAGAAGATTGATTTTATCGCTCACCAGATGGAAGTGAACAAGGAAAGGGAGGAAAAGTTTTTATTTAATGACGAGGCCTATAACATTTTTCCTAATAAAGTAGTCGTTCAAAAGGATCGAAATGATATTAAGTCCATTGACGATTTAAAAGGGAAAAAAGTCATCGTCGGCGCGACAAGCAACGCTTCGGTTCTTCTTCAGGAGTATAACAAAACCCATAACGATGCGATCCAAATCGTGTATTCGGGAAGCGGGGGCACTAACGATGTGATTGCTCAGCTCAAAGCCGGGCGCGTCGACGCTACGATTAGCACACAGTTTGCTGTAGATCAACGAAATGAGAGCGCCGATGCTCAGCAAAAAACAGTCGGGCCCGCCATATCCAACTCCAAGGTGTATTTCATTCTCCGCAAAGATGAAGCCGAGCTAAAATCCAAGATTGACGAGACGATTAAGGCCATCAAGAAAGACGGTACTTTATCCAAGCTGAGTACGAAATGGCTGGGTGCAGACTACACCGTGTCGGAATAACAAGGACGCTGCGGTCAGAAAGGATCAAGATGTACGATGGGCAAATCGTTTGATATCCAGCTAGTAGCGGTGTTCCTGCCTAAATTGTTATCCTACCTGCACATTACGCTTTTCATCCTGGTAGCTGCTATGCTGCTTGGGGTTATTATAGGATTTATTATCGTCCTGCCAAGATTGTATCAGGTTCCCGTTTTGAATCGATTAGTAATTATCTATGTTTCTTTCATCCGGGGTACGCCGATTATTATTCAGCTGTTCCTGGTTTACTACGGATTGCCCGAAGCACTGCATCTGCTCCATATTGACGTTACGAATGTAGAGGCCATCGTATTCGTTATCATCACGTATGGGCTGCATATTGGAGCTTACGTGTGCGAAATTGTTCGTTCAGCTGTTAACAGTGTAGAGAGAGGACAGCTTGAAGCTGCGTATTCGACTGGGATGACAGGTAAGGATGCCTTCCTTCGTATCGTTTTGCCTCAAGCGTTGGCTATTGCGCTTCCGAACTTCGGCAATCTAGCCATTTCCAGTATGAAGGATACGTCATTGGCTTTTTCGCTTGGTGTCATGGATATGGTAGGGAGAGCGGAGACGCTTCTAACAACAAACCATTTTTTGGAAATTTATATTTCACTAGCGATTATTTATTATGCACTGTGCATTCTGCTGGAAAGGCTGTTTGTTATCGCGGAGCGGCGTCTGCTGCGGCATGAAAGAAGGCTAAGCCCAGGTCAGGTAGGAGGGCTGCACTATGACGCTTGATATTCCTTTTATCGGAAAAGCGTTCGTCGAGATTATTAAGGCGCTGCCCTTGACGCTGGTTATTTCTTTAGTTCCCTTACTGTTTGGTTTTATTTTGGGTACCGGAATAGCGTTAATTCGGATTTACAAAATTAAATTCATTCATTGGATAGCCGATTTCTACGTCTCATTTGTTCGCGGGACTCCTTTGCTGCTGCATATTATGCTTATTTATTTTGGACTGCCGATGCTGTTCGATTATTTATCTGAGCATTATGGCTGGGGCATCCGCTCCAAATCCGTTCCGCTCGTAACCTTTATACTTATCGCTTTCTCTCTGAACTCCGCTGCTTATATGTCCGAAGCTATCCGCTCAGGAATTATATCTGTATCGCACGGTCAGATGGAGGCCGCCTATTCGGTAGGAATGACCACTCCACAAGGCTTGAGAAGAGTTGTTATCCCGCAGGCACTCATGGCCAGCTTGCCTAATTTGCTGCATAAGTTCATAGGTCTGCTGCACGGCTCTTCCCTTGCTTTTACGATTTCGCTGGTGGAATTGAACGGCAAAGCCAATATTGTCGCGACCTCCAATCTGAAGTTTCTAGAAGCTTTTATAGCTGCAGCGCTTATTTATTGGGGATTGACCTTGATTTCAGAAAAAATTACATCCGTGCTGGAGCATCGTTTAAATCGGTACAACCGGGGGGAGTCGTATGATTCAACTAAGCAACATTCAAAAATCGTTTGGCAAAAATCAGGTGCTGCGCGGTATCGATCTTACGGTCAGTAAAGGGGATGTAGTGGTTATTCTTGGGCCTAGCGGCTCTGGCAAAACTACACTTCTGCGCTGCATAAATTTTCTGGAAAAGCCAAACGACGGTGAGGTACGAATCGGAGATTATCGCGTGCAGTGCAAGCATCCCAGCAAGACGGATATTTTGACGCTGCGCCGAAAGACGGCCATGGTATTCCAGCACTACAATTTGTTCAAGCATAAAACGGTTCTGGAGAATGTGATGGAAGGTCTCGTCGTTGTTCAGAAGCTTCCGAAGGAGGAGGCACGCAGCAAGAGCGTGCTTATGCTGGAGAAGGTCGGCTTATCGCATAAAGTGGACGCTTATCCAGTCGAGCTGTCGGGCGGGCAGCAGCAGCGGGTAGGTATCGCCCGGGCACTTGCGTTAAACCCGGAGGTGATCTTGTTCGATGAACCGACCTCAGCACTGGATCCCGAGCTCGTTGGGGAAGTGCTGGCCGTCATCCGCAGAATCGCCCGTGAAGGAGTTACGATGATCGTTGTCACACATGAGATGAGCTTTGCACGTGATGTGTCCAATCATGTGGTATTTATGGATGAAGGAAGAATTGTAGAGGAAGGCAATCCTGATGATATATTTGCAAGGCCAAAGGAAGAGAGAACGAAGCAATTTCTTAAGAGGATTACTCCGGAATGGAGCTATGTGATCTAGGAATGGTTTCGGGTTAAATAGCCTAACTAAATCAAGGAGGTGCTATCTATGAGCTATACGTACCGGTTGGCTGCCGAGGAAGATGCAGAACAGGTTCTGTACGTCATCCAAGGCGCTTATGAATCTATACGACAGCTTGGCATCGAGTTTAGAGCCGTACATGCCGATTTGGACATGATTGTAACGAATATCAAGGACAATTCCTGCTATATATTAATTCATGACGGTTCTGTTGCAGCTACACTTTCTCTCAAACCGCTTCCTGAAGTGACGCCGCATCCTTTCTTGTATTGGTTTGCTGTTGATCCGGAGCGCAGCGGTCAAGGCTTGGGAGACCATCTCCTTACCTATGTAGAGGAGCATATTGTGCGGGATACGCTGAACGCCGATGCGGTTACGTTGGCCACCTCGAAGAAGCATCCTTGGCTGCTCCCTATGTACGAGAGAAGGGGCTATGAACGATTTTTCGAAAGGGATTTAGGAAAGGACGATCAGCTCGTCTATTTAACTAAAAAACTAACGGCTGCAGAAACAGCGGCTAGGACATTGGGAGGAACCTATCATGAGTCAAACCGTCATTGATCTAACCTCGTATACGAGAACATTGGACCAATTAAAGGAAGCAATTAAAGGGCTATCGGAAGAACAGCTGAAGCGCAAGGAGGCTCCGGATAAGTGGAGTGTGACGGAGGTCTTATCTCATCTGGCGGACCATAGCATTGTTTTTTCGTTCCGCATTCGCAAAGTAATCTCCGAAAATGATGTACAGCTGGCTGCTTTTCAGCAGGACCCGTGGGTTAGCCATTCCAGAGCCAATGAGAGCTCGGCAGACGATATTCTGGCTGTATTCGGTGCGTTGCTTGCTTATAACAGCTTACTGTTCAAGCGCTTGAGCGCGGATGATTGGCAAAAATCGGGAGTCAATGTCAAAGGAGACACCGTCACGCTGGAGAGCTCGTATAGGGCCTTCATTCAACATGTACAGACGCATTTAGCGCAAATTGAACGAATCAAGCGTGGTTTGTGATGAGTACGTCAGGAGAGCTGAAGCTGCTGCCAGAGCAGTGGCTGGAAGATGCCAGAACGTTGTATCCGGTCTTGGCAGAGTTCCGCCGAGATTTGCACCGTCATCCTGAGTTGTCAATGCAGGAGGTAGAAACGACACGCAAAATTAAGGAGTTTCTCTTGAAAGAAGGCATAACCCTTCTGCCGTTGGATCTGCCTGTAGGTGTGTTGGCTGAAATCGAAGGCGCCACGGAAGGACCGATTATTGCCTTAAGAGCCGATATCGACGCGCTTCCGGTTCAGGAGGAAACCGGCCTGTCGTATGCGTCAATAGTTGAGGGTAAGATGCATGCTTGCGGGCATGATTTTCATACCGCAGCCATTCTTGGGGCGGCCGTTTTATTAAAGCGGCAGGCCCATAGGCTCCATGGCAAGGTTCGATTGTTATTTCAGCCCGCGGAAGAAAAGGGAACCGGGGCTAGAGCCATGATTGAAGCTGGAGCGCTGAATGGCGTTGAGGCAATCTTCGGCATGCATAACAAGCCTGAGCTGCCGGTAGGCACGATTGGCTTGAGTGCCGGACCGTTGATGGCCAGTGTCGACGGCTTCAAGATTAAAGTGCATGGTAAGGGCGGCCATGCGGCTGTGCCTGATGCGGCCATCGATCCTATCGTGGCCGCCAGTGCCATCGTGGGCGGGATTCAAACGGCGGTCAGCCGCAATACGAGCCCTTTTGACCGCGCGGTCGTTAGCATTTGCAGCTTTCACTCCGGTACAACGTGGAACGTCATACCGGATTTGGCTGTATTGGACGGAACCGTGCGGACGTTCCGTCAGGAGGTCAGGCACGAGATGCCGGACCGGCTTCATCGTATAGCAATGGGCATCGCCGCTGGCTATGGGGCCGAAGCCGAGCTAAGCTGGTTCTCCGGCATTCCAACAGTGAATAATGATGCTGCTGCTGTTGAAGTCGTACGCCATGCTGCAGAAGCATTGAATCTGCAAATCACAGAAGCTGTTCCATCCGCAGGAGGCGAGGATTTTGCTCATTATCAGGAGAAGGTGCCTGGTTGCTTCATCTGGATGGGTACGAGCGGAACGGAGGAATGGCATCATCCGAAGTTTACTTTAAATGACGAGGCTCTTATACCTAGCTCAGCATTATTTGCTTTGACCGCTGTTCATGCATTAGAAAAGGATAGGTGAATAGGGATGGAGAGCTTGAGCGCCATAACGATTAGGGATGCCGCTGCATACGACAAGGAAGCGATTCAGCAAGTCATGCTTGCAGCCTATGTGCAATATGAAGCCGTGATGCCGCATTCTCGTTGGGCGGCGTACCGGGAAGGGATTCTTGCCGCAGTAGATAGCGACAAGGCACTATTCACCATCGTTGCTGAACAGGACAGTGTTATCGTCGGCAGTGTACAAATGTTTGTATCGTCGGAAGCCGCGTATGGAAGGCCTGAGATGAACATCCATACTCCCATTATCCGCTATTTGTCCGTCCTGCCCTCGGTAAGAGGTCAAGGGGTGGCGACAAAGCTTATTATAGAGAGTGTGAAACGAACAGCGGCTTTGGGGGCCACGGTTCTGCATCTGCACACATCCGATCTGATGCAGTCGGCTGTCCGGCTGTATGAACGGCTTGGTTTTGAGCGAGCTTACCACAAGGACTTTAACAATGGTGAAACCTTGGTTAAAAGCTATCGGCTACCGCTTCATCCCAATGTGCTGGAACAGCTATCTACCAAAGCAAGTATGACGATCAAGTCAAGCGAGTCATAGGGTGGAGTAGAGAAAGGGAGTTCATATGAATATGAACTACGGATTGTGGAGAAACCCCAAAAAGCTTGAAATATTGCTATTATACTCCGGTGGGGTATGCCCCTCCGGCCGCTGTTGTTATCGGGAAGTTTTTAATTATCGCTTTACAGCGGTTACTTCCCGATAACAAAGGCGGACGCTCTCGCTCCTCCAGGGCATACCCCACCTCCCTATATAGCAAATTTCTCGTGGAGATGGGTTTCTCTACTGAATCGGAGTTCATAGCCATATGAACTCCTCTTTTGGTTAGTTAAGTAGAAAAATAATGGATAAAAAAGGTATTTTTAATACGGTGATGCTGATATGATTTAACTAGATAAATGAATGGAGAAGGAAGGTGGCACCTATAAGTACTTCATATGATGTCATCGTTGTTGGAGCTGGCTCGATGGGGATGAGCGCAGGATATTATTTAGCAAAACAAGGTGTCAGGACGCTGCTGCTCGACGCGTTCGATCCTCCTCATACAGCCGGAAGCCATCATGGAGAAACTCGGCTAATTCGACATGCTTATGCTGGAAGCCTAACCTATACGGCCATGGCGCTTCGCTCTGATCAGCTGTGGATGGAATTGGAAGCCGCCTCAGGTGAGACCTTACTTATACGCTCCGGTGTATTGAATATAGGACCGTCAGAAGCATCAGGATTGAAGAGCAAATGGTCAAGATCTCGAGAGCACGGATTACCGGTTGATTACCTAAGCGCGGAAGAGATCCGTTACCGCTGGACCGGAATTCATTTACCTGAATCCTATATCGGGCTGTATGAACAGCAAGCGGGCTTTCTGCTAAGCGAGGCTTGTGTCGGAGCTTTCCGTAAGCAGGCTATCGCCCATGGAGCAGTCGTCATGCCGCACAGTCCTGTGGTACGAATAGAGACAAGCGCAAGCCATGTTACGGTACATACACATACCGGGACGTTTACAGCAGACCGGGCTATTATAAGCTTGGGAGCGTGGTTTAACCTACTAGACGGGTTGGATACTCTTCCCATAAAGCCGGTCAGGAAGGCGGTCGGTTGGTTTGAAGCAGACGAGGCTTTATTCGATTACACGAAGTTTCCCGGATTTACATTAGGGTGGTCGGAAGGTGGATACTACGGATTTCCGAGCATGAATGGCTCGGGTGTCAAAATCGGAAGGCATGACGTCGGACAGCCATGGCAGCCGGGACAAAACTTTGAGCCTTTCGGGAACTATCCAGAGGATGAACAGGATTTGCGTCAAGCGCTGGAGCAATTCATGCCCCGTGCTTCTGGCCGATTGCTTCGCGGAGCCGTATGCAAATACGAAATGACCCCGGATGAGGATTTCATTATCGATACGCATCCAGAATACGATCGTATATGGATAGCCGGGGGATTCTCCGGTCATGGATTTAAATTTTCCAGCGTGGTGGGGGAAATATTATCTGAGCTTATTGTTAAAGGAGAAACGAAGCAGGACATCAGCCCGTTTGCGCTTTCAAGGTTTAAAACCTAGTATTCTCGATCAACAAGGCCGCCTTAAGGAGTCTGAATTTGTAGAAGAACCTAATTATTAAGAAGATGGATGATGGAAGGAGGTGGGGTATTCCCTGGAGGAGCGATAGCGCCCGCCTTTGTTATCGGGAAATACCCGCTGTAAAGCGACTAATTTGAAAATTTCCGGATAACAACAGCGGCTGGAAGGGGATACCCCACCGGAGTACCACGCAAACTTCAGAAGTAACATAGGTTTCTCCACAATCTGGACGCCGTCAGGCGTCATTTTAATTTTTCTGAATTTGCAACCGGTATTGATGCGGTGTGATTCCCATCGTCTCTCTGAATAGTTTACAAAAATAAGAAGGATTAGGAATGCCAGCTCTAACTGCAATCTCAGGTATAGTGAGTGAAGTCTTGGTAAGCCAGACACAGGCGTGTCGGATTCGTGTTGCGTGGACATAGGCAAGGATGGTTGTTCCTGTCGCTTCCTTGAATAAGTGGGCGATATGATAGCGGGATACATGCAGCTCATTTGCCATCGTTTCCAATCGAAACGGCTCATGATAGTGGCGCTCAATCCATTGCATGACCTCCCCTGCCCGATGAGAAAATTTCGAGTTGTGGGTTAGGGAGGCTTCGGGCTGCCGTTGAAGTCGCTGCAGCTGCTTAAGGAAGCTTAGCAGGAAAAACATATATTCCTCCTGATGCTCATGCGAGCTGAGCCTTTGTTCACTTTCATGGAATTGAGTCATAAGTGTAACGAGAGCATCCGATTCCTTCAGATGATGCAATGGTCTTCCTCCTGCTTGCTGCTGCTTAAGGATATGAAAATAATGCTTGAGCAGAGGAAAGCTGTCCCAATACGGCTGCAGCAGTATCGGATCGAACATAATTAGGCTCCTTACAAAAGGACGCTCCGGTGTGACATGGATTTGAACGCGATGGAGCTGAAAGGGCTGAAATATCATCAAAGTGCCGGGCTCCACCGGATAGCTCTTTCCTTCGATAATTAGGTTTCCTTCGCCTTCATGAACATAGGTAAATTCCATTTGGAGATGCGCATGAAAAACCTCTTTGAATACAACAGCAGAAGTTCTTCGATAGTCAAACTCGAACGGTCGGGACCCCATGTGTATCGTTCACCCTCCATGAAACAATCGACATCATTTATTTCCATTATAGCAATATCCCAACATTTAATCACAATATTGCTTCATAAATATCGTAGGCTTTCTTTTATGATAATGATGAACAACCATTGTAGAAGGGTGGAACGATATGATAAGAGTAGCTGTTATTGGAGCTGGGGCCATATCTAGAGCGCATATCGATGCTTATCTAGCATTCTCGGACCGATGCCAAATTGTTGCGGTCGCAGATGTGTTCAAGGAAAAAGCGGAAGAGGCGGTAAGGAAATATGATTTAAATGCAATTGCCGTTCAGGACTACAAGGAGCTTCTCGGGCAAGGTATTGATCTTGTCTCGGTATGTACGCCGCCCTATACCCATGCATTTATAACGCAGGATTTTTTGCGAGCGGGTTCACATGTGATTGTAGAAAAGCCTATGGCAGCATCCCTTAAAGAATGCGATGAGATGAACAGGGCAGCCGAGGAGTCCGGTAAGATTTTATCGGTGATAGCTCAGAATCGTTTTACTAACCCGATGATGAAATTGAAACAAACCATAGATCAAGGCTTGGCGGGCAAAATAGTTCATGCACAGGTAGACTCCTATTGGTGGCGGGGACATTGCTACTATGATTTATGGTGGCGCGGCACTTGGGAGAAGGAAGGCGGTGGCTGCACGATCAATCATGCGGTGCATCATATAGATGCCCTGCAGTGGATGATGGGAATGCCGGAAGAAGTACAGGCCATCATGAGCAATACTTCTCACGATAATGCGGAGGTCGAAGACCTTTCTGTTGCCATTTTGCGTTTTGCAGATGGGGCGTTAGGGCAAGTCACCAGTTCCGTAGTCCATCACGGTGAGGAACAACAGCTTATTTTCCAAGGGAAGGCTGCGCGAATTTCCACTCCATGGAAGGTGAAGGCATCCGTCTCCAAGGAAAACGGGTTTCCTGAACCAAATCTTCAACTAGAGCAGCAAATTCAAGCTCAGTATGATGCTCTTCCCGATCTGCCGCACTTAGGACATAGAGGGCAAATCGATAACGTCCTGCAAGCGATTGAGAGCGGTTCCAAGCTATTGATTGACGGCGTGTCCGGTCGCAATACGCTAGAGCTGATTACCGCTATTTATAAATCAGCCAGCACGGGAAGTCGTGTGAAGCTGCCGCTTTCAAAGGAGGACCCTTTTTATACGAGGGAAGGGATTCAGGAGAACGCAACGCATTTCTACGAGAAGACTCGTTCTGTTACAGGGTTTGGGAGTAATGAGATTAAAGTATCGGGAGAGTGAGAAGAAGAGGATGCGGATTTAAACCTTATGCTGTAGAGAACTCGTGAAACTTCAGAATGGTATAAGGTACTCCGGTGGGGTATCCCCTTCCTGCCGCTGTTGCTATTGGGAAATATTTAATTTATTCAATTTATAGCGGAGATTTCCCAATAACAAAGGCGGACGCTATCGCTCTTCCAGGGGATACCCCACCTCCAGCCTTTTAGCTAGCTTCTGAATAACTTAGTTTCTCAACAGCACAAGGACGCAAATGCGTCCTCTTCTTTTTTTAGTAGGCTATGTCGTCTTTTTATAAGAACCCGGATTCACTCCGTAATGCTTACGGAACTGATTCGTAAAATGGTTATAGTTCTGATACCCGACATCAAAAGCGATTTCGGTTAAGCTGCGGTCCGTATGCTCAATCATAAGAGCGGCTTGACGAATTCGCATCCGGTTCAACGTATCGATTATGGAATAACCTGTACTTTCCTTGAACAAATGGGAAAGCCGGGAGGGAGACAAGCCGATGATTCGTGACAATTCTTCAATACGGAGGGGCTTGCGCATATTAAGGGATAAATAATTCAGTGCTTCTTCTATTCTAGCATCGAGCCGCTGGATGCTCTTTTGGGCCAATAATAGCAGGATCTCTCTTAAACCGTTCAAGCTCAGCTCATGCCAATATTCTCCGCGCTCCCTGGAATCATTAATAATCTTCTTAAAGGTACGGTAAATACGTTTGCGTGATGATGTATTGTCAACGGGCTGAACGACAATATCCGCTTCCGGCAGCAGGCTGGATTCCATGAAACGATCGGAGAAATGAGCCCATACAAAATGCCAGTTTTGTCCTTGCACCGTTCCGTATTGATGCGGAGTTCCTGCCCTAAGCAGCGAGACATCTCCAGATTTACAGATGGTTTCTTGACTTGGGGTTATAAAGTAACCTTCACCGCTCAACGTATAGGTAATGAGCCAATCGCTCATGCCTTGAGGTCGTTTGGTCACGTAAGTATCTGGCTTATCAAAATGCCCCGCAATGACGATTCCATATGCTTCTCCATCAAAACGAAAGGTTTTGTTATCGAAATCCACGCTTATAGGCTCCTTTCTTTGACAGAATGAGTTTCTTTAAGCATAATCGATAATCTTTACTTTTTCCATAGTGATAGCAGGATCATAGGATTACTTAGCATCATTGTTACTTCATCCTTGCAGCATTTTGCTTTATGCTAAGAGCATAAATGATCATCCATGAAATTCGTGATGCAGAGGAGAGGATGAAGATGGACACCGGTTTGCAGACTCTAACGCTAGAACAGAAACAGCATTTTGAAACCGAGGGTTTTTTAATTGTCAAAGGCTTGTTCAGCAAAGAGGATATTGCAGAAATTGAACGTACTTTTGAGGAAATAAGCCATAGCACGATTCCGGGGCATTTTGAACCTGTTATGGATGCTGAGCACAACGACCCCTTAAAGCGCTATCCGAGAGTCATGCACCCGCATCGATTTAACGATACGGCTAAACATTATATGCTGCACAAGCCAGTCCTGGACGTGCTGGGGGATTTGTTCGAGGAGCAGCCGCTGGCGGCACAAAGCATGTTTTATTATAAGCCACCCGGGTCGAGGGGCCAGGCGCTTCATCAGGATAATTTCTATTTAAAAGTAGAGCCTGGTAACTGTATCGCCGCTTGGACGGCAATTGACGCTGCGGATGAGGAAAATGGAGGACTTTTGGTCGTGCCTAAGACGAACCATTACGAAATCATTTGTCCAGAGAAGGCGGATGCGAATGAGTCATTCACCAATCATTATGTGAAGCCTCCCAAGGATCAAAAAGTCATTCCTGCCATCATGGAAAAAGGCGATGTGCTATTCTTCAACGGCAACTTGATACATGGTTCTTATCGCAACAGATCAAAGGACCGCTTCCGCCGGGCATTTATTTGTCATTATGCTAACGAGTCTGCCGCACGTATCAGCCACCACTATCGGCCGTTATTTCGCGCAGACGGAACGCCGGTCGATTTGGAGATGAATCCGGATGGGGGGCCTTGTGGAGTTGAACATGAAACCGTCTATCCCCATTAGTTCGAACTCTCCACGTATGGATGTACAAATGTCCTGGTGGGCAATGAATGGTCTTCACAGCAGCGGAGATCGGCAATCAGCTTGGAGTCAGGAAGCGAAGCTGCAGCGTATAGCTGAAGCGGGTTTTGCTGGTGTTAATGCCTTTATCCCAGAACCTGCACAGGCCAAAGAATGGCGAAGACTGCTAGAGCAGTATGGTTTGACCTTGAGCGTCAATGCCTATCCGAAAAGCGCAGTGGATATGACCGAGTTCATCGAGAAGCTTAGAGCTTATGATGGCGCCGTACAGTACGTGAACGCTCAGGTGATGACTCCCTTTATCGTCGATACTAGTGCGGAGAAGTTGTTACACGATATCGCTCGGTTAGCAGAGGATGCCAGGATTCATGTGTTTATTGAAACTCATCGCGGGACGATTACGCAGGATCTGCTGAGAACAGTAGAATATGTGAATAGTCTCCCTTCCTTGAGGCTTACCATTGATTTCTCTCATTATGTTGTGGCAGGCGAAATGAGGACAATTAGCGATGAGGCTGAAGCGTTGCTGCAAACGCTGCTCACGCGTACATCATGCATACATGCGCGTGTATCGAACGGGGAGCAGGTGCAGGTGAACGTAGGAGAGCAAGGGGAGCATCCGATGCTGTCGCATTTCGAGCGCTGGTGGGAAAGCGGGATGAGACACTGGCTTGCACAGGCGAGCCTTGGCGATCATTTTCCTTTTGTATGCGAGTTAGGGCCGCCGCCGTATGCGATAACATTGGACGAATATGGTGACAAGTCTGACGAAATCAGTGACAGATGGACCCAGTCATTATTATTAGCAGACAGAGCGCGCAGCATCTGGAGCCGTATTTCAAAATCACAAGGAAGCACCGGTTTGGCTTAATGCCAGGCACGGTGCTTTTTATTTAATACAAGGCTTACATAAAGATTATTTAATCATCCCTCTACGCTGGATATCGGTCGATACGTGTACGGTCACCTTCTGCTTGCTAAAAAGGGAGTTTTGCCATTCGTCTTTATCCAATGATCCCCCATGAGCCAATCTATAGGCTTCTCCAAAATGCTCCACAACAAGATGTGATAGCTGGGTCGTATCGAGTAAGCTGTCGATCTGTATACTGTTAATCCGGTTCGTAATATTAGTCACGAGCGTGGTTGATTATGGAATGTTTTTACATAAAAATCCAAATGTATTTTAAAGAGGTTTTGCTTAAAAATCAATTGTAAAGAAAACACAGATTTGATATTATACATACTAGTATTACTAGTATTACTTAATTTTTCTTTCTTTACATTATGAGGGAAACGGGTGATCGGATGAAAATTACGGATATTAGATCAACGACAGTCAGTGTGCCGCTGGAAGCGCCTCTACGACATAGCAACGGGACTCATTGGGGACGCTTTGTTCGCACGATTGTAGAAGTAGAGACGGATGAAGGTATTACCGGCTTTTGGGAAATGGGCGGGGGCGGTGAAAGTGCGGAGCTGGCTATACGCGGATTAAAATCGTATTTAATCGGTCATGACCCGTTCGAGTTCGAATCGCTTAAATATAAAATTTGCAATCCGACGGCAAGCCTGTACAACAACCGGATGCAGCTGCTCGCGAGCATTGAATTTGCTTGTCTGGATATCGTCGGCAAAAAACTCGGCCCCATCGGAGTCTTTAACACTCGACAATTGGCACAAATGTATGTCCATTAATCTGGACGGAACGTTTCTTTGCTGTCAAAAGGTAGGCAAGCATATGATCGAGCGTGGAGGCGGGGGGGAAGATCGTTAATATTACTTCCATCGTAGCGCATGCCGCGATTCCGCAGAGAGCAGCTTATGCGGCAAGTAAAGGTGGCGTTATGCAGCTGACCCAGAACCTTGCGGTTGAATGGGCGCCTCATAATATACAAGTCAATGCCATCAGCCCCGGCTTTATTCGGACAGAAATCGTGCAAGAGCTTATCGCCAAAGGTATCCACAAACCGCATTTGATGGAAGCTCGCATTCCCGCTGGTCGAATGGGGGAAGTGGAGGATAGGGTCGGTCCTGCCGTCTTTTTATCCTCATCCATGTCCGATTATGTGACGGGGATTATCTTGAAGGCTGATGGTGGTTGGCTTGCTAACGGATATATTTAAGTGCAACGAATGGAATGAGTCCTGCTGCCTTGTTTCCCTATAGCGTTGTTGTTATAGTAGTAATACTAGATCATTCGGAGGAAACAGGATGGAACTTCATGTAGAGGCATTGCAAGGGAATAAGGGGCTCATTCGGGATTACGTGCATCAGACACTTAAAAAAAATATTATGGAACTGCGGCTTGAGCCCGGCAGGTTTATATCCGAAAAAGACGTCATTGAAATGCTCCAAGTCAGCCGAACGCCAATCCGAGAGGCTTTTGTAAGGTTGTCACAAGAGGAACTCATCGAGACCGTACCGCAAAAAGGCTCGTTTATTTCGTTGATTGATCTGCAGCATGTCGAGGAGTCACGATTTATTCGGGAAACTCTTGAATCGGCGGTTGTGCGTGAAGCATGCGCTGTGCTTAGCACCGAACAGGTGATGCATTTGCAAAATCTGCTTAATCTTCAGCAACTCTGCGCATCCGAGCACAATTACGAGAGGCTGTTTGAGCTCGATGAAGAATTTCACCAAGCTATCGTTACCGGTTGCGGCAAAATCAGGACTTGGACTATGATCCAGCAAATGAGCACGCACTACAACCGCATCCGCTTTTTGCGGTTAGCCTCCAATACGGATTGGGAAAGCATTTTGAACCAGCATCAGGGCATTGTTCAAGCCATTCGCGACAAAAATGCCGAGCAAGCTGAACGCATCATGAAGGAACACCTCAGTATGCTAGATATCGACAAAACGCAGCTGAAAGAGAAGTATCCGACCTATTTTAAATAAGTCATAAGGAATGCCTTTAGAAAAAGGCATTTCTCCTACTTGAATGAAAGCGCATACTTACACTGGGGAGTGTCGTAGAACTCTTATTTGGATTTGATAAATCGCTGAGAGGGTGAAGGTATGTCCAATGCGTTGAACGATATAATGGGACAGGATATGGAAGAAGGGTTCGCTGTTCAGACACATGCTGAGGGTCCGGCTGGAAAGCTGCCTTTGACCGGGGAAATGCTGATGAATTCACCGAGCGGTGAGTTATTTGGACTTTCACAAAATGTTGGAATGGGCTGGAAGCCAACTAAGCTTAATGGACGTCAGTATTTGCTATTAAGTACACAAGGGGGCATTCGTAAAGAAGATGGAACCGCCATCGCCTTGGGTTACCATACCGGCCATTGGGAGGTAGGCTTGTTGATGCAGGCTGCTGCTGACGAAATCAGCATGAGCGGCGGCATTCCTTTTGCCGGCTATGTCAGTGACCCGTGCGATGGGCGTTCCCAAGGAACAGAGGGAATGTTCGATTCCTTGCCCTATCGCAATGATGCCGCCATCGTGTTCAGGCGGCTAATCCGTTCGCTGCCGACGCGTAAGGGGGTCATAGGTGTTGCGACCTGTGATAAGGGACTCCCTGCTATGATGATGGCTCTTGCAGGAATGCATGAGCTTCCCTGTATTATTGTGCCGGGAGGCGTCACTTTGCCGCCAACAGACGGAGAAGACGCTGGCAAGATACAGACGATCGGAGCGAGATATGCTAACGGAGAATTGTCATTGGAGGCCGCTGCCGATCTTGGCTGTAGGGCATGTGCGACACCTGGCGGGGGCTGCCAGTTTCTTGGAACGGCAGCTACTTCGCAGGTGGTGGCTGAAGCGATGGGGATGACTGTCCCTCATGCAGCGCTGGCGCCGTCGGGACAGTTGATATGGAGCGAAATGGCTCGGCAATCGGCGCGTGCGATGATGTTGATGGATAATAAAGGACTACGTATGAAGCATATTTTGACGGATGCGTCTATACATAACGCAATGGTTGTACATGCAGCTTTTGGCGGATCTACTAATCTACTGCTGCATATTCCAGCCTTTGCACATGCTGCCGGTCTTAGGGTTCCCACCGTGCAGGATTGGATACGGATAAACCGAGCGGTTCCCCGGCTTGTCAGTGTGCTGCCGAACGGGCCCGATTATCATCCAACCATCCGAGTGTTTCTGGCTGGTGGAGTACCTGAGGTGATGCTTCATCTACGCCGTATGGGGGTGCTAGAAGAACAAGCTATGACGGTAACGGGAGAAACGTTAGGCTCGGTATTGGATTGGTGGGAGCAAAGCGAGCGGAGGAAGAGAATGCGAAGCAGGCTTCTGGAACAGGATAGGATTGATCCTGATGATGTCATTATGTGCCCACAAAAAGCACATGAGCGAGGACTAACCTCAACCATTACGTTTCCCATCGGCAATCTGGCTCCGGAGGGATCTGTCATTAAGTCAACGGCCATTGACCCTTCGGTAGTAGGGGATGACGGGGTATATCGACATCGAGGCAAAGCCAAAGTATTTACTTCGGAGAAGGATGCTATTGCAGCGATCAAACAAGGCAGTATTGAGGCAGGAGATATTATGGTGTTGATTGGACGCGGACCGTCTGGGACAGGGATGGAGGAGACGTATCAACTGACATCTGCGCTAAAGCATTTGCCTTTCGGCAAACGAGTGTCGTTAATTACCGACGCAAGATTCTCCGGCGTATCGACGGGAGCCTGCATCGGCCATGTCGGCCCGGAAGCTCTAGCAGGAGGTCCAATCGGGAAGCTTCGTGATGGGGATACTATCGATATTACGATTGATCGGTTTCGACTGGAGGGAAGTGTCCATTTCCTGGGACACGGGGACGTGTTACTGACTCCGGAGGAAGGAGCGCAGCTACTAGCTGCTCGAGAGTCACATCCCGGTTTGGCGGCTGATCCTAAGCTGCCCGACGATACACGCTTATGGGCTGCTTTGCAGTCCGTTAGCGGTGGAACGTGGTCGGGAAGCGTTTATGATGTAGATCGCATCCTCGCTGTATTGGATGCGGGCAACAAAGTACTAAATAACATGGAATAGTGAAAAAGGATTCGCTTCAGTGTGCAGGTTGTCGAGAAACCAAGTTTTCAGAGGTAGAGATGGCAGGAGGTAGGGTGTCCCCTGGAGGAGCGTAAGCGCCCGCCTTTGTTATCGGGAAATCACCGCTGTAAAGCGAATAAATTCAAAATTTCCCGATAACAACAGCGGCTGGAAGGGGATACCCTACCGGAGCACCACACACTCCTGAAGCTTTTTGGTTTCCCCACACTCTGGGTCTATGTCATAGGATCCTTTTTCACTATCTTTAACGAAGCGGAGCAAATCCAGCGACTTGCTGCAAGATGCGCTCGATTTCGTCCAGCGTTTCCTGCTGCAGCGTAAACTCCACCGCCTTCACATTTTCCTCGATTTGCTGCGGATGGCTTGCCCCGATCAAGGCGCAGCTGACGCCTGGCTGTCTGAGCACCCAAGCCAACGCCAACTGGGATAGCTTCATATCAAGCTGCTGCGCCAATTGTTCAAGCTCCTGCACACATAACAGGACATGGTCTTGAAGATAGCTTTTAATGACATGATTCACGGAGTTATTCGCTGCTCTACTGTCTTCGGGCAGCTGCTGAGCCGACTTATATTTACCAGTCAAAATGCCCTGAGCAAGCGGCGAAAACACGACTTGTCCCAAACCGGCAGCTGTAGAAATTGATAGTACTTCACGTTCGATATATCTTTCAAACATATTGTAAATAGGCTGGTTGGAAATTAACGGACGCAATCTCAACTGCTGCCCGATTCCGACAGCCTTGGCTATTTGTGCCGCACTCCATTCGCTGACGGCGGCATACAATATTTTGCCTTCTGTCTGCAAATCGTCCAAAGCACGCAGTGTTTCTTCAACAGGGGCTTGATCGTCATGGCGGTGACAGAAATACAAATCGACGTAGTCAACGCCCAGTCGTTTAAGACTGGCTTCACATTGCTCTTTAATATGTTTACGGGATAAACCACGGTCATTCGGACCTTGTCCCATTGGAAAATACACTTTGGTTGAAAGCACATAGCTTGATCTTTCATAAGGCTTCAAGGCAGCCCCGATAGCCTTCTCTCCTTCGCCCCGATTGTAGGCGTTCGCCGTATCGAAGAAGTTGATGCCGCATTCGAATGCTTTGTTAACGCATGCATCCGCTGCCTTCTGCTCAGCAGCAGTTCCATAGGTTAGCCAGCTACCCAATGCAATTTCACTTACTTTTAAACCGCTTGCTCCCACGCGTCTATATTTCATGATCATTCATCCTCCTTGAGTATGTACTGGCGCTATTATAGCTAGAAAGAAAAAGTTAGTGAAGTACGCAATTTTAGCTTACTTAGTTACTTTTAGTTAAGTGATCCTACGAAAAACGGACTAAACGAATAGAGTTATTCGTCAGTCCGTTATTGTTTCTGTGATCAATTGACTACGTTTATTGGACGCCCTTCAAGGAAAGCAGATACGTTATCGGCTGTCGTTTCCATAAGCCTAGCCCGAGCTTCTTGTGTCGCCCATGCAATGTGAGGAGTAATAATGCAGTTTCTCGCTGAGAGAAGCGGATTACTTGTTGAGGGAGGCTCGACGGAAAGAACATCCACAGCGGCTCCTGCGATTGCTTGTGCATTCAGGGCATCAGCTAAATCTTGCTCATGGATCAGACCCCCGCGTGAAGTATTGATCAAGAAAGCCGATGGCTTCATCCAGGATAGACGCTGGCGGTTTATAAGCTGCTCTGTATCCGGAGTCAACGGGCAATGAAGGCTGACAATATCGGATTCCTTCAATAACGTCTCCATATTGGTCCATTCAACGCCAGCCACCGGTTTCGGGTGGCTGCGCCCGCTACCAACAGCCAGCACTCGCATATCCATTGCCGAAGCGATACGTGCAGTCTGACTGCCAATTTTACCGAGCCCGACCAGCCCAATAGTTTTTCCAGATAACTCGATTAAAGGAGCTTTGGTAAAGCAGAAGTCGATACTGCCGGTCCATTCTCCCGCTTTCACAGCGGCATCGTGACGTCCGATACTGTGGCACAGCTCAAAAATCATAGCAAAGACAAACTGCGCGACAGATTGTGTACCGTAGGTGGGGACGTTCGAGACCGGGATGTCTCTCTTACGAGCAGCATGAATATCAACAATATTATAGCCGGTTGCTAGAACGCCTATATAGCAAAGGTTTGGCAGCTTTGCAAGCGTTGTGGCGGTTAGTGGCGTTTTGTTCGTCAAGATGATCTCCGCATCTATAGCGCGTTCTACGATTTGTTCAGGAGAGGTGCGATCGTAAACGGTCATTGAGCCCATTTGCGCTAACCGTTCCCAGCTCAAGTCTCCGGGATTCAGAGTATATCCATCCAGTACAACAATGTTCATGAGGCCATGTCCTCCTTTGAAATAGGGATACTTGGAACTCATTATACTACGATCCCGGGAACAAGCCTAACTCCTTTGTGCTATTTGAATCATTAAGCAAAATATTCGAAAAATGAAGTGACAATTTGGTTTGAAAGGAGTATGTTTTATATAGGGAAGCTAAATAAATTAGGAGAGGAAGAACAGGGCCTTGTCGTTCTTTAAAAAATACGTTCGCAAGTATTGGAAGCTGTTTATGATTGCTGTTTTATTTTTAACCTGTGAAGCTTTGGCGGATTTGACCCTGCCTACCATTATGTCACACATCATTGATGTGGGCGTTGCCGGCAGCAATATGGATTATGTGCTCCGTATGGGCGGATTTATGCTCCTCATTACGTTTCTTGGAGCGTTGGCGGCTACAGGGCGGAATATATTGGCGAGCCGTGTGTCACAGAAGTTCGGTGCTGAGCTGAGGAAGGACTTGTTTGCCAAAATACAAACGCTTTCATTTGAGAATATTGATCAATTTGAAAGAGCCTCCTTAATCACTCGACTCACGAATGACGTAACTCAGGTACAAAACTTTACTAACGGCCTCATGCGCATTTTTGTTAAAGCGCCGCTTTTGTGCATAGGTAGTCTGATTATGGCTGCACGCCTCAACCCTCAATTAGCCATCGTCTTGGCTGTCGTGGTGCCTGTCGTTGGCGTATTAATTGCATTGAACATGAAGGTTGGATTTCCTCGGTTCATTCGCGTGCAGAAGGCTCTCGATACGGTAAACGGGGTGATGAGAGAATATTTGTCCGGCGTTCGGGTTGTGAAGGCCTTTAACCGGTTTGATTATGAGGTTGATAAATTCAACCATGTCAATCAATCTTATCAGGCCCGTTCTATAGAAGCGATGCGTGCGATGTCGATCTTCAATCCTGCCATAATGCTGACGGTTAATATAGGAATCATTGCGGTGCTGTGGTTCGGCGGCCTAGGTGTGTCTAACGGTAACATTCAGGTTGGACATATTATTGCGTTCATTAACTATATGACTCAGATTTTATTTTCCTTAATGACCATTTCAATGGTATTCAATATGTTTATTCGTGCGAAAGCTTCCGCGCTGCGGATCGGTGAAGTGTTCGACCAGCAGACCCAAATGACGTGGTTGCAGGACACCCGATTGAATACGCATCAAAGCGGCAGAGTGGATTTTGAAAATGTGAGCTTCTCTTATGAAGGAGCTTCGGGTGATCCGGTTATCAAAGGGATTACAATGACTTGTATGCCTGGCGAAACGGTAGGGATCATCGGTTCCACCGGTTCGGGTAAAAGCAGCCTTGTCGGTTTAATACCCCGATTCTATGATGCCATATCCGGTAAAGTCAAAGTGAACGGTGTCGATGTTTCGCAGATCGATCCGGCCAAGCTAAGAGAGAAAATAGCGATTGTTCCTCAAAAGACCGTGCTGTTCACTGGAACGGTAACGGAAAATATCCGTTGGGGCAAAGAGGATGCGACGATGGAGGAAATCATTCAAGCATCGGAGATAGCGGAGGCGCATCCGTTCATTACCTCCTTCCCTGAAGGATATGAGACACGCCTGGGTCAGCGCGGGGTCAATTTCTCGGGAGGTCAAAAGCAGCGGGTGTCGATTGCGAGAGCATTGGTCAGAAAGCCGGAAATCTTAATTCTGGATGACTGCACCAGCGCAGTAGATACGGCAACGGAAGCGAGGATCAAAGAAGGGCTGAAGAAATATACGCAGGGACTCACCTGCATTCTCATTGCGCAAAGAATTACATCCGTTATAGATGCTGACAAAATCGTTGTCCTTGATCAGGGTGAGGTAGTTGGAATCGGGAAGCATGAAGAACTGATGAAAAGCTGTCAGGTCTATCAGGAAATTTATTTATCCCAGATGGGAAAGGAGGCGCATAGGAATGTCGAAGCCTAATGAATCATCCAGAGATAATCAGCCACCGCAGGAAGTTCCTATGCTGCAAGCAGGAAGACCCGGCGGATTCGGCCCGCGTCCAGGAGGACGTGGAGGCCCTGTCGTTAAACCTAAAAATTTCAAAGCTACACTGCGTAGAATATGGAAGTTTGTCGGTACACAGCGGAAAATGCTATCCATCGTATTCCTGTTCATTCTGGTAGATGCCCTCATTACTTTGACTGGACCCTATTTTATAGGAGAAGCGATCGATTCAATGACAGCCTCCAATGGCACGGTTCATTTCAAAATGCTTGAGATGATGATATTGGCGCTGACTGCGGCCTATTTAACAGACGGTGTGCTAACCTTCCTACAAAGCTGGTTTATGGCCGGCGTCTCACAGAGAATTGTCGGTAATTTGCGCACTACGTTGTTTGACAAGCTGCAAAAGCTTCCCTTGTCCTTCTTCGATTCCAGACCGCATGGGGAAGTCATGAGCCGGTTGTCCAACGACATTGATAACGTGAGCAATACGATTTCACAGTCTACCACCCAATTGATGTCAGGTACCATTGCTATTATCGGTTCATTGACCATGATGATTATTTTAAGTCCGATTCTAACTCTGGCTACTTTAATTACGGTGCCGTTGGTGTATATTCTCGGGAAGACGATCACTAAGAAAACGAGCGTATTGTTTAAAGATCAGCAGGCGCAGCTTGGCAAGCTGAACGGCCACATTGAAGAAACGATCTCAGGCATTCATGTCGTCAAAGCGTTCAATCATGAGGAGAAGGCCATACATGAATTCAATGCTGTCAACGACAGGCTGTATGAGGTTGGCTTAAAGGCGCAAATCTATTCCGGGTTTCTAATGCCTCTGCTTGCCGTGATCAATAATATCGGTTTCGCGGCTGTAGCTATCGTCGGCGGGGTATTGGCTGTTAAAGGTCATATTACGGTAGGGGTAATTGCAAGCTTTCTCAGCTATTCACGTCAATTCGTACGTCCTCTGAACGAGATGGCGAATACGTACAATATTCTCCAGTCCGGGGTTGCAGGTGCGGAGCGGGTATTCGAGGTATTGGATGAAAAAGAAGAGCCAGGCGACTCGCCTGAAGCAATAGAGCTGAAGGATACAAAGGGACATGTCGTTTTCGATAATGTAACCTTTGGTTACAGGCCGGATGTTCCGATATTAAAAAATATCAGCTTCGAATCCGATCAGGGCAGCAGTACTGCGCTAGTCGGGCCTACCGGTGCAGGGAAGACGACCATCGTGAACCTGATCACCCGATTCTATGATATTCCTTCCGGAACCATCTATATCGATGGCCGGGACATTAAGGAATATACACGGGATAGCCTTAGAAGATGCTTCGGTATCGTGCTTCAGGATACGTATTTATTTTCGGGAACGATCAAGGAAAACATTAAGTATGGCAAATCTGATGCTACGGATGAAGAAGTAGAGATGGCAGCAAAGATGGCGAACGCGGATGCATTTATTAAAAGACTGCCCAAGCAGTATGAAACGGAGTTATCTGAGAACGGCGGTAATTTGAGTCAGGGGCAGCGGCAGCTGCTGGCGATTGCAAGGGTTATTTTGGCGAAGCCGTCTATTCTTATTCTGGATGAAGCGACGAGCAGTATCGATACCCGTACCGAGCTGCATATCCAGGATGCTCTGTTGAACATTATGGAGGGAAGAACCAGCTTCATTATCGCCCACCGGTTGAACACCATTCGGGATGCGGATACGATCATGGTCATCGACCATGGGGAAATCGTGGAACAGGGAAGTCATGATAAGCTGATTGAACGCCAAGGCACGTATTATCAAATGTTTTATAATCAGTTCAGGAATTTGGAGGGCTCACATTAAGTGCTGCTTAAAGACCAAGTCCCGCAGATGCGGAGCTTGGTTTTTTGTTGCGAACGGTTGTCAACGGTAAACATTTCTCTTATTGTATAGGAGGCTGCGGCATGTTAACCATGAACCGGGCAGCCGGGATAACAGTGCTGTTACTAATACTACTACTTTGGATGACTGGATGTGGAATACCCATGATGGAGAATGAACAGATAGGTACTAGCAAGAATAGCAACACGGAGGAAGCCCTACGACCCATTACGGTCTATTTGGTGGGAGATTCCACCGTATCGGACTATCCCGACAATCGAGCCCCTCGAGCGGGATGGGGTCAAGTGATCGGTACTATGCTCGACAAGCAGGCAACCGTGCGCAATGCCGCTTCCTCAGGCAGAAGCTCCAAAAGCTTTATAGAAGAAGGAAAGCTGGATACGGTTTTGCAGCAGATTAGTGAAGGGGACTACCTGCTTATCCAGTTCGGTCACAATGACGAGAAGAAAGAGGATGAGACAAGATTCACGGAACCCAATACGACGTATAAAAGCTTTTTAAAACAATATATCGAAGGAGCAAGGAAAAAGGGGGCTACTCCGATTCTTGTTACTCCTGTGGAGCGCAATGGCTTTGGTGCTAACGGGAAAATAAAAGATTCCCACAGCTTGTACACGGCTGCAATGAAATCGCTTGGCAACGAAATGAACGTAGCTGTTATTGATCTGACAGCAAAGAGCAAAGCACTATTCGAACAGCTTGGTTCCGAAACGACGAAGGAGCTCTTCTTGAACCTTCAACCCGGACAGAGCCCGAATTATCCTGAAGGTGTTAAAGATAATACCCATTTCCAACAGCGTGGTGCGATGGAAATAGCGAAGCTGGTTGTGACAGGGGTTAAAGAGCTGAATTTGCCTCTTAGCCGGTATGTTTTGAACTAAACTAGTTACATCTATGATTGCCTTTGTATCGAAAAGCAAAGCATGATAAGCTGAACCAAGGGGGATTCCAGTTAGCTGGCCCCCTTTTTGCTATTTGTCTAGCAATGATTTTGAGTCCGAGGACTCGGCTGTCTACAACGCAAAAGTGGAGGTTTATCTTAATAGGAAAAAATGAGCAAAAAAATGAAATTTTTGGGCAAATATTATGAAGAATGTTCAAATTCTTTATGTTATTGTTAAATAGACAGTTTGATGAAGCGCTTTCTTTTTAAAGAAAAATAAGGGGGGGATTTGAACATGATAAAGAAAAGTTTAATCGTATCAACGGCCATGCTAGTTGCACTGACGACAGCATGCAGCAGTAAGCAAGGAGCAGAAGGGAACACCACGGATCAGACCCAGAAGCAGCCGGCGGTAAGTAATGAACCGGTAGAATTGGTACTCTACTCTACGGCAGCAACATCCGATGAAGAAGTGAAGCAGAAGTTTTCCGATCCGATTAAAGCCAAGTTTCCGAATATTACGATAAAGTATATTAAAAAAGGAACAGGTACAACGATTGATGAAATGGTTGCCTCCGGTCAAACGATCGATATTTTCTACGAAAGCACGAACTATTTCTACACAGTTGCCAATTATGGGCTTGCTTACGATATGACAGACCTGATTAAGAAAAATAATATGGATTTAAGCGCTTTCGAGCCGACGATGATTGACTTTGCTAAAAATATGTCTAAAACCGGGATTTACGGCCTTCCCGTATGGTCGCAAAACGTGATCCTGTTTTATAACAAAGACATTTTCGATAAATTCGGCGTACCTTATCCAAAGAACGATATGACATGGGATGACTTGGCACAATTGGCCAATACTTTAACACGGGCAGATGGAGATAAGCAGTATTTGGGCTTTGCGGCTTCTCCGGCACACTCGATTAAGGCGAACCAGTTGGGATTAACTTTCCTGGATCCCAAGACGGATAAAGCGACGATTAATACGAACGAGAAATGGAAGCAGCTGTACCAAGCCTATTACATCAATACATCGACCAATCCGGGATACAAGAAGGCCATGGTAGCCTTGAAAAACAAGCTTCCGTACAAAGACCCGTTCCTGAAGGACAGAAATCTTGCGATGATGGCTTATTTATCCGAACTGGATTGGGCAGGTGGCGGTTCGGAGGGCATGAACTGGGATATTGCGGCGCTGCCGACATTTAAGGATCAACCGAAAATCGGTTCCCAGGCGTATCCATTCTACTGGGGCGTTACCCAACAAAGCAAGCATAAAGATGAAGCTATGCAGGTTATCAAATATTTGACCAGCGTAGAGTACCAAACAAAGCAGGTTCGCGCCGGAACGATGACGGTTCTTAAAGATGATGCAATAAAAAAACAACTAGCTCAAGACAGTAAATATAAAGATAAGAATACTAGCGCGGTGTTCTTTAATCAATATGCACCTATGCCGACAAGATCCTCATTTGAAGGCGATGCGCAAAAGGCTTACGAGGATGCGATCCATGAAGCGGCTCTCGGAGATACAGACATCAACTCCTTGTTCCGTAAAATCGAAGAAACGGCGAATAAGGCTGTCGATGCGGCTAAAGCGAAAACTAAATAATAGTGTGCAAGAGAGCATGGAATTCCGAATTTCGGGGCCTATGCTCTTTCTATTTCATTTCATATCGTACACCTGCTTTTTAATGAAAAGGAATAAAATGCTATAATACAAGGAAAGGAGCTGATAGTATGTCCAAAATGGTCTGTGTTCATTCCTTAACGCAACAGCAGGAAGAACGAATTCGACAAGCAGCACCCGGTTGGGAACTCATCCATGGCAAAGAGAAAGACTTGTGGATGCCGCATCTGAAGGATGCAGAAATTGTCATCGATTGGAAAAGCGCATGTGAAGCCGAATGTCTACAGCCCGGCGCCAAACTTCGCTGGGTGCAAAATTGGGGTGCAGGTGTGGACAAGCTGCCTTTGCAAGAGTTAGCATCAAGAGGGATTGTACTGACGAATGCCAGCGGGGTTCACGCCTATCCCATTTCGGAAACGATCTTAAGCATGATGCTCGCCTTTACCCGGAAGCTTCATCTCTCCATTCGGAACCAGCTTCAGAGTCAGTGGAAGGGGGCTGGAATGCTTGGAGAAATTCATGGAAAAACCATAGGTATTGTTGGGGTTGGTGCCATAGGGGAAGAAACGGCTCGCTTAGCGAAGGCCTTCGGGATGAAGGTTCTTGGCATTCGCAGGTCGGGAAGTCCGAATGAGTTCGTGGATCAGATGTATGATAACTATAGTTTGGAGCTTGTTCTTAGAGAAAGTGATTTTGTTGTCGTAACCCTTCCGTTAACCGATGAGACACGTCATACGTTCGGTAAAGCCCAGTTCGAGCAAATGAAGCCGAACGCGATGTTCATCAATATTGGACGGGGCGGTACGACGGATACGGATGCATTGGTTGAAGCATTGCAGACCGGAATTATTGCCGGAGCCGGGCTGGATGTGTTCGAGCAGGAGCCGCTGCCGGAATCCAGTCCCCTGTGGGGCTTGGACAACGTCATTATGACGCCGCATAATTCCGGCTCCACAGATCAATATAACGATAGAGCCTTTGAAATCTTTATGCAAAATTTAGAGCAATATATACGCGGGGAAGAACCGACCGTGAATCGGGTAGATTATGATCTGCAATATTAATATTCGTTGAGTGACATTTAAGCCTCATCGTTTTCGCGGCTGTTGGAGGAACGCGGCCAGCTGCGGAATTCGGATGGGGCTACTCCTATTCTTTTCTTGAATGCCTTGGAAAAATGAAAGATATCGTGGAACCCCGTTGCCTGAGCTATTTCCCCAATGGTCATGTCGGAGGCCATCAAAAGCTGCTTCGCTTTCTCCAATCTTCTCTCATAGATATACGCCATCGGCGTCATGCCCAAATGATTTTTGAAAAAACGGATGAAATAGTTCGGATGATGATGCACCAGCTCGGACAGCTCGGTGACCGTCATATCCTTGGTTAAGTTAGCGTCAATATATTGCAGTGCCGTGCTCAGCTTATTGCTGGCTAGCGTTGCCGGTACTTGAGGCTTGGCTCTCACCGCCTGTTCAATATAACAGGATATAACCTCCAGCAGTGCGGATTGAATTCGAATCGATTTGGCAGGTCCACTGCCGTTCTTGTACTCAAACACCAGCTTCTCGAAAGCCGCTATAACGGCAGAGGAGTCGGTTGAAGTGATGCAAAACGGGAGCTGAAACAAAGTAAACAGGTTCAAAAAGCTGATATTGGACGTGAAATGGCACCAGAACATCTTGTAGGTATGGCTGGTGTCAGTTACCGAGAAATATTGAGACAGCCCAGCAGGAGCGAATACTAGCTGTCCCGGTTTGGGAAACAGTTCCTGACCGCCTATCATCATCCGGCCTTCGCCATCCACTATGTAATATATCTTGCTATAAGTAGGCAGGAAGGGACCCTGAACCCAGTTGGGCTTGCATTTGCTCAGCAGCGAGATCATGAGTTCAACCTTAACTTCGGCCAAAAAGTGGCTTATTGCCATATAATTTTGAGATTCCATACATATAAACCACCTTGTTTGGATGAATGCAGTCTCGAAAAGGTTAGTTTAGTACAAATACGAGTTAACCGCGTCCATATGGATTATAGCATACCCGGCGTACAATAGAGGAGAAGCGTTAGTAAATTTGCGGAGGGTATTTATGACTAAAAAAGATATGTACATGGATAATGCGGAAGCGGAAACAGTGGAGCTAGGGGCTGCCGTTACCGAATATACGGAAGAGGTTCAGGACCGTAGGCTCGCCTGGTGGAGGGAAGCGCGTTTCGGTATATTCATCCACTGGGGCTTGTACTCGCTATTAGGCGGAGTATGGAAAGGTAAAGAAGTTCCTGGTGCTTATGGTGAGCACATCATGCTAAGAGGACAAATTCCCGTGAAAGAATATGAAAAGCTTGCCGAAGACTTCAATCCGGTTCACTACGATGCGGAAGCTTGGGTGAAAGCGGCTAAAGCGGCGGGCATGAAATACTTGGTTATTACAGCTAAACATCATGACGGCTTTGCTTTATACGATTCTGCCGTATCTGATTTTAATATTGTGAAGCGCTCACCCTATGGACGTGACCCTATGAAGGATTTGGCGGATGCATGCCACAAGCATGACGTGAAGCTGTGCTTCTATTATTCGCATTCGATGGACTGGCATCACCCGGATTCGCAAGGCAATACCCATGACTACCCTAACAATATCGGTGCCTGGGATGCGCTGGAGTCCTGGATTGACGATGAGGATAAACGGACCCGCTATGAGCGGTATTTGAATGAAAAAGCGTTCCCGCAGCTTAAGGAGCTGTTGACTCAGTATGGCGACGTTGCGGTAATCTGGTTCGATTGCGGGCATAAAGTAACCGATGAGCAAGGGCAGCGTTTTGTCGATTACGTGCGCAGCCTCCAGCCTAACTGCTTGATCAATCGCCGCGTGAGAAGAGATGGCTTCGGAGATTACGGCAACTCAGGAGATAATCAGCTTCACATCCGAATTAACCGTAAAGACTGGGAATCCATTCACACGATGAACAACTCGTGGGGCTATAAAAAGACGGACCATAACTGGAAATCAGTCAAAAGCATTCTGCACAATATGATTGATGTTTTCAGTTTGAACGGCAACTATTTGCTCAATGTCGGCCCGACTCCTGAAGGTGAATTCGACGCGAAGTCCACCGAAATATTGCAAGGGGTAGGTCAGTGGATGGACGTGAACGGCGAGAGCGTGTACGGGACGACAGGCAGTCCGATTGGGAAGCCTCAATGGGGTCGTTGCACGTCAAAAGGCCAAACGTTATATATGCATGTGTTCGACTGGCCGGCTAGTGGCGAACTGATTGTTCCTGGTTTGCGCAATCATGTTAAGAATGCGTACTTACTTGCTGATGCGAAGCAAACATCGCTTGCCCACCATCGCTTGAACGAAGAGGATGTAGCAATCTCGGTACCTGCTTCTCCACTCGATCCTAACGCAACCGTCGTAGTGGTGGAAATTGAGGGAGACGTCAGTGCGAATAAACTTAAACGCCTGCATAACAAAGATCATATCAACGTGTTCGGTGCATTCGACGGTGACATTGAAGGCAATCAGCTTCGCTATGATACGGGCAAAGCAGGCCGCGATGTCATCACGAATTGGACGGACGTTTCAGAACGTATCAGCTGGAACTACCGCGCAGCTGAAGCAGGTGTATATGAAGTCAAGGTCATCTATGGTGCAGAGGTAGGCACTGCAGGCGGTACTTTTATCGTGGAAACGGCTGGGCAGAAGTTCCATGGTCAAGTCACTCCCAAGGGCGATGGCTATACGTTCATCGAAGAGACGCTTGGCGTTATCCGTCTGGAGCAACCGGGGAATTATCATTTGACTGTAAGTGCGGATACCCTATCAGGTGAAGCGCTGATGAATTTGAAAGAAGTACAACTAAAGCCTGTTGTTGAATAAACAATAGGAAGGGAACAGGATAAAGGAAAATCGGAGAGTCGCTGAACGCGAATATCCGGTTTTTCTTATTGGCAAACAGAATAGCAAGAAGCGGGTGGAACAACCCACTGGGACTACATCTGCTTGCTGCATTAACTCAAACGAGAGTAGGTTGATGCGGATCAATAAGTAATTTGTTGACCTGAAGCTTTATCTTGGAAGATCGCCGTATTGTAAGTGATACTCAGATTCATGCCCGCATCGTCGATAACGACCTTTGAAACGGTATTTTTGCTCGAATCTACATACGTAGGCGTTACCGTGAACGCTTCGTATTGATTCCCTGAGGCAGCGGTTTGCGGCGTGAATTTGGCGACCGCGCAGATGATGTCTCCTGCAGCAAAGCTAACTCCGCTTGAGGAATCAATTACATTGACCCGGAGATCGTCGGTATATTGGATGTTGCTTTTGCCGGATTTGATTTCCCACCAAATGTTGGAGCCAATCAGTTTCTCCAATGTTTGGGTATAGTTGGTGCTCGACATCCATTCCACACCGCTGCCTACGTTATTGTCCGCTTTCAGCTGCGGCCACCCCTGGATAAAGACGTTGTCTCCGTAATTGCTCACATTACCGATTTTGAGGATGTTGCTCGTCAAAGTCGAAGCCGTAGGAGAGCTTAGGTCCAATACATTGGATAGGTTATTCCCATCAAAAATGTTTACAATTCGCTGCGTGTTGGAGAAGTTAGGCAGCCCTATCATGACATTCGATGATTTTAAAGTGATGGGTGAATTGAACTTGACCATCGTAATGTGATAAAGCGATGTCCCATTAGTTATATACCGCGTTTTTATACTGGCATTGGAATTGGTATCCGTCCCCGTTATGGAGCGCATTGTATAATTGTTCGTGTTGTTGTAATAGTTATTAGGAGTTGCACTTGCGGAGTTCCAGACGTTATTAGCGTCCTTGTAATAAAAGCTTTCCGCTTTAATGCTGTTGTTAATCATGTTTTCAGTGAAAGATGTTCCATTCACGGATATTTCCTGGGGTTGATTATTATTTTTATCGAAATAAATGGAAACATTGCCTCTGCGTAACGCGACATTATTGTTGACGATTGGCTGAGTGTTAACCCATGGGGAAAAATACTGATGCAGCATAATGGTCCCCATAGCCCGGTGCCCATAAATTTGAGAATTAGAACCTGCGGTAGAGATCGTTCCGCTATTAAGTCTTACACGTCCCAAATCAGATCCCAAAGCGGCACTGTAATAGTTGTAGCCAAGTACTACCGCGGCATCTGTAATACTTCCTGATATTTCGTTATGTCGGGTTCCTCCATGCATGGTTCCACTAGCCGACAATCGATAGTTCATGTACTGCGCCTGCGAGAGAGCATCAGCCTGTACATTGGCGTTCGGAGACGACCCCATTAAGCCGAGAAGCGCAGCCATAAAGCTCAATTGAAATCCGCTATAATGAGTTTCGAATCCGCCTTGCTCGAAGAAGACGTTAAAGCCCTGAATGCTTCCGATCTCGCACTCCCGATAACCATGTCCGGGTACATACGATGGATTAGCGCAGTTTGCTGCTTGGACGTTATCCAGATTCGATCCCGTAACGCCCGTGTTATAATAGGCAAGTGCTTCGTTCATCAAATTCGTGTCATTGTATAAAGAACCAAGCAAATAGCCCCCATAGATCATGCCCATCACTTGATTAGGTGTTCCTTGCGGATTATATTTCACGACTCGTGACAGCCAGCGCCAATGGGAATAGGCTTGCGTTTTCAAGGTATCCTTCTGGGCCTGTGTGAACAAATGGTTACCGGAAACTCCATCAGCCTGAAGGATCATGGCTTTAAAGACTAGTGCCCAAGCGGTAGTAGGAAAAGAAGCTGAGCCTCCCACAGGATTCCCATTGTTTAGGGAATAAGCAGCCCAATGCTCCCCTTTACCGGTTTGACGCAAGGCACTTGTATCTGCCGGATCCGTGGTCCAGTCCCTGTTGGCAATGGCAAAGTTAATTCCTCGGTTAGCCGCAGGAGCTACGCGAGCATCCGTTTGGCCGCTATTATGGTACCAATAGGCGAGAAGGGCTACGGCTCCCCAATCGGCATTTCCGATCTCCGTATTATCGCTGCCGGTTTCAAAGTTGCCATTCGGCACCCCGACGGGTGCCTGCTCACCACTCAAAATAGCTTCTTTTTCCCTGGTTAACGCATCCATGACAGAGGCTTGATCAGGAAACATGCTGTTAAGGGTTGCCTTCGTATAGGTAAAATCGGTAGCGGCCCAAGCTGGTACATTGATCCCTAAGGAGAACAGTACGACAGCTATTAAACTAACAATCCAACTTTTTTTGTGCATAATATCCCTCCGTGATAATTTCTTTACATTCTTGTCTTTGATAAGGCCCAAAAATGAAAGCGCTATCAAATCAACGATGAAATAATCTCTATTTTCACCTCCAACTTAAAACTACTAAAGCACACAGGTTTCAGTCCTTTCAGGATGCTTTAGTTATTTCATTATAAAATAAAACCATTTCCTGCTTCTCTCACTTTATTGTGAGAAAATATAAAAATATTGCGAAAATGTAGTTGCTTTATACTACAAGAACAAATACTTTAGCCCACACGTAAATTATTAATAGGGTTGATTTTTCCCTTTTTATTCCTTTCTGCTTATGTCATCCTTGTATGATAACAAAGTATGTAATCGTCAAAAAATAAAGGAGGCGTAACGGATTATGACAACAAACCTAAGCTATCGAATAGATTTCAGTAAGTTGTGCGCAAAATTCAATCTGGGACAATTATCAGCTGAACCGGAACCAATATTCGGCGGTTTTCTTCATAAAATGTATCGAATGCAAACGGATCAAGGTTTGTATGCTGTCAAAGCTTTAAATCCTCAAATCATGAAACGCAAAACAGCGATGGGTAATTTTATTTTTTCGGAAAAAGTTGCTCGCTTAGCATACCAAAATGGAATCAATGCACTTCCTGCCATCGTATCCAATGGGAGCTGTATACATGAGGTGGACAGTCAATATTATTTACTGTTTCCATGGGTTCTAGGGAGGATAATACCAACGGGAACCGTGGAGATGAACTGCTGCAAAATAATGGGGGAAATACTCGCCCAAATACATAGAACCGATTTCTCCCAGCTTCTTCTCGACCAGCAAGATAAAGAAGGGAATGCAACTAAAGCGGCCGTTAATTGGAAGGATTATGCATTTAGAGGTGAACAGGAAGGCTTGGAATGGGCCTACTTGCTTTCTGATAATTTGGATAAAATCTATCATTGGGAAAAGCTTGTGAGCTCGTCCGGGAATTTATTGACGAAACATAAAGTGATCTCTCATAGAGATCTAGATCAAAAGAATGTGTTATGGGATGAGAATCATATGCCCATCCTCATAGACTGGGAAGCAGCAGGAACCATCAATCCAACCCAAGAGTTGATGGATGTAGCTTTTTATTGGTCAGGCTTTGAATCGGGAAATGTAAGTAAAGAAGCTTTCTGTACACTAATCAGTACTTATCGGAATCATGGAGGCGAGATCTGTGATAACTGGCTTGATGTGCTGAACGATGGCTTTAGAGGGAAAATAGAATGGCTAATCTATAATATCAGACGATCTCTTGGTCTAGAATGTACGGATGAGACGGAACAAGAGCTGGGAGCAAGCGAAGTATTCAAAACAATACAAGCTTTAAACGACTATGCCGATGTTATTCCACAATGTTTAGAATGGTTGTTAGAAATGGATGTACCATTTAGCGATAAATAGTTTGTGACCCTGTGGGAGACTGGAAGTATAAGGAGTGAAAAATTCATCCACTCACCCATCCATCAGATGGTTATCAGTCGCCCGTGATTGTAAAAAATGGAAAAATGAGTGATGCTAATCTTGTAACCGCTTTTCATGCCGTACATATAATAGGGGGTCTTGACATGGAAAAGAAAAAAATAATGGTCATCTTCGGTACGCGTCCTGAGGCAACAAAAATGTGTCCTGTCGTGCAGGAGCTTAGGCGATATCCAGAGTGGTTCGAAACGAAGGTTGTCGTTACCGGGCAGCATCGTGAACAGCTGCATCAGCCGCTTTCACATTTTGGAATTGTGCCGGATGTTGATTTGAATCTGATGAAGGATAACCAAACGCTAGCTTATTTTACCTCCGCGGCTATAGTCGGGTTAGACCAAGCGATAGCTGAAGACAAGCCTGATATGATTCTGGTTCACGGGGATACACAAACAGCACTGTGCGGCAGTCTGGCCGCATTCTTTCATCAAATTCCGGTAGGACATATAGAAGCGGGACTTCGTTCACATAACAAATGGTCTCCATGGCCGGAGGAGGTTAATAGGAGAATGGTCGATGTTGTGACTGATGTACTGTTTGCTCCGACACAAGTTGGGAGAAACAATTTATTAAGCGAAGGATACGATGCCCATTCCATTTATGTGACGGGTCAAACAGCTGTTGATGCTGCGATATTGACGAATCAGTCGGAGTATACTTTTCAAAATGACAGCCTGAATCGATTGATTGAGCATCCGGGAAGAATCGTAACCATGACGGCTCATCGGCGGGAGAATGTCGGAACACCGATGAAGCAAATGTTTAGAGCTATTCGACGTTTAGTGGATGATCATCCCGATGTGAGGGTGATTTATCCGGTTCACCTCAGTCCTGGTGTTCGTGAAATAGCATTTCCGATGCTGTCTGGTCATGACAGAATTCATCTGCTCGAACCTATTGAATATGCCGATATGATTAATCTCTTGTCCCGTTCCTATCTTATATTAAGTGATTCGGGAGGACTTCAAGAGGAGACAACTGTGTTCCATAAACCTCTTGTACTGATGCGCGATACAACGGAAAGACCCGAAGCTGTGGAGGCTAATGCTGTATATCTTGCAGGGACGGAAGAGGAGTCAATCTATGATATTGCAGCAAGCCTTTTGAATGACAGGGAACGGTATCTTCACATGGCTAGTGCCAGAAATCCTTTTGGCGACGGGCATGCTTCCGAGCGTATCGCACGTTATTTGGCGAATTATTTCGGACTGGTAGGAGAGCAGCCGGAACCTTTTCATGGATGAATAAGATTCACCGATAGTATAAAAAAATAATCATACTTGACTGATAGGAATAGATGTGATATTTTGTTAAAACATATTTCTATATCAAAATAAGTGATTTGCCTACTGGAGTAACCAATGGCCCCGATGCATTCAGCATGTCTGAGTGAGCTTCGCGGGTCTATTTTTTGTTTGGGGGAAGAAGGGGAGACAGGATGGATGCACCATCTCATACAACAATCGTTCAGATGGATGAGCAGCTTCGTACGATGATCCGTAAATTTGTTGCTGAGCGTGACAAAGTTGTAGTACAGGATACCGTGACACTTCCGCAGCTGCATGTTTTGATGAAGCTGAAGCAGCAAGGACCTATGAAGGCAGGACAACTGTCCGATGAGCTTCAATTCTCTCCTGGAGCCATGACTGCCATATGCGATAGGCTGGTAAAGGAGAAATACGTTACACGTGAAAGGCCGCAGAAGGATCGGCGCATTATGCTGTTAAACCTTACGGATAAAGGGACACAATTGCTAAAAGCTACAGCGTCTGTACAAAGCGAGCATCTAAGATGGTTATTCCGTGGATTTTCAGAGGAGGAAATGAGCATGTTGCACAGCTTTAGCGAAAGGCTATTTCATAATCTAGACGGTTACTCAGAGGTACTCCTGAGAGCAGCTGACCTCCAAGGCGAACATGCTGCTAATCAAGAATTCTTCAAAGTATAATGACAATAGATGCGTTTCCTCTAAATGAGCAAAATTCTGAATATAGCTTGAAATAAAAGGCATCGGGTAGGTATTATGAATGTAAGCTCGATATCGGCAGAAGCCAAGTTATGGAGGTTAGGTATGAATTATAAAATCAAATTTGCCATTATAGGCGGCGGTTGGCGGACAGAGTTTTATTTAAGAATAGCTCAAGCTAGTCCTGAGCGTTTCGAGGTTGCAGGTGTCGTTGTCAGGGATGAGATCAAAAGACAGGCGCTGGAGGAAACATGGGGTGTACGAGCATATGCAACTCTGGAAGAGCTGCTTCGTTCGGAAACGCCTTCGTTTGTTGTTGTTTCCGTTTCATGGGCATCATGCCCCATTGTTCTAGAACAGCTTGCGGAACACGGCATCCCGGCATTGTCCGAAACACCGCCTGCACCAGACCTGGAGTCTCTGCTAAAGCTGAATTCGAGACTCGGCGAGCTCGACGCTCGCGTACAAGTGGCGGAGCAATATCCGTTCCAGCCGCTGCATGCAGCACGCCAGGCATGTATCGAATCCGGAAGACTGGGACAAATATCCCAAGTCCAGGTATCGGCAGCACATGGCTATCATGGCATGGCGTTGATGCGCCAATGGCTTGGCGTGGGCTATGAGCCTGCTGTCATCCGAGCATTCACCTTCGAATCGCCGCTTGTCGCAGGTCCCACCCGTACAGGAGCCCCTGCTTCCGAACAGAAGGTGATGTCGAAGCAGACTTTCGCTTCTCTGCATTTTGCAGATGGACGTTTAGGCCTTTTCGATTTCACAGGCGACCAATATTTCTCCTGGATTCGATCACAGAGAGTACTAATTCGCGGGGATCGTGGAGAGATCGTTAATGAGACGATGACCTATTTGCTGGATTACTTAACGCCCATTGAGACGCCGTTGCTTCGCAAGGACGCTGGGGAGAACGGGAATCTGGAGGGCTACTATCATAAAGGAATACTGGCTGGTGAGCAGTGGGCCTACCTGAATCCGTTAGCTCCGGCCAGACTGACAGATGATGAAATTGCCGTTGCTACCTGCCTCCTAAGGATGGACGAGTATGTTCATACCGGTAAGCCATTTTACAGCTTGGCCGATGCGTCCCAGGATCATTACTTAAATCTCCTTATTCAGCAAGCCGCAGCTATTGGAGAAGCTGTGACCTCCGTCCTACAGCCATGGTCAGAGAAAGCTTAAGTGCTGACCTGCCAACAAAAAAGACAATTATTAGCACAAAAATATGGTGCTAAGGAATTGTCTTTTTGCTGTTATATGCGTCATGATTCTACAACAAATTCAAAAATGTAATAAAATGAGGGGTAAACCACAATTTTAGGAGGACTGTAAGGGATGAGAATGAACTGGTATTATCGCATACTGCTGTCCTACGCCCCGATTTTTTTCTTGTTATTTCCATCCTGATCTTTGCTTTCTTCGCTGCATTGAATGAATCCGCCAAGCTGCTAATCGGACTGACCGATGAAGCAATTGCTACCAAAGTCATGCAACGACTCTACTTCCCGTCGACCCCTTCACCAACTATGAAGGCAAGCACATTAAACAAATCTATCATCCACTGTCTGCACACATCATGATTCCAAAAGCAAGCAAGAGATCTGTTGAAGCGATCAAATGACTGAACTGGATGTCCGATTTTAAAGTCATCTTTGATTTGCAAAATGGTACGGAGGGCGTCACCTATAAAAAAGGCGATGACGGGATTCCAATCTTCCTAGATACAGACGAAACCAAAAGAATTATGTACAACTACCTCGATTACAGCATGCTGATCAACGGTAAAGATATGGGGGATCCCGACTTTGATAAGCTGTACGATGATATGGTGGCGGAATATATGAAGATCGGCGGTAAAGAGGTACAGGATGAGATGCTGAAGGCCTATCAGGACATGAAAAAGAAGTAATAGGATGGAGGAGTCAGTCTATCCAAAGGTAAAAAAGCCCCGTACAGAGGTTCATTTCAACCTCTGTACGGGGTTGTTTGCCTTTAGTTTGTCAAATTAACCGTGAAAAGGACAACCGTGTGCTTTCCCGTTAACTACAGCATCCGTTGTCTTAGAGTCAGCTGGCGTTTCATTGGAATTATAAGGGGCAGGCTGATAAGAAAAGCTCGGCTTGATCTCAAATTCAGTGAAATAATGGTCCCATATCGGCGTCGCGGCGGGAGACATGGGCGGGATGAGCCAAGACCATTTGCCGTTCACCTTGCGTCCGGCATCCAGCTCCTGCTTCTCGAACCGCATATATTGTTCAGCTGCCGTATGATGATCTACAATGCTAACGCCTTTGTTCTTGTAAGAATAGAGTACAGCTGCATTAAGCTCCACCAAAGCGCGATCTTTCCATAAGGACGAGTTTGTGGATCTATCCAATCCCATCATGTCGGCAATGCGTGGGAGCTGGTTATACCGGCTCGTATCGGAGAAATTACGTGCGCCTATCTCCGTCCCCATATACCATCCGTTAAACGGAGCCGCTGTATAGCTTAGCCCGCCGATTTCAAGGCGCATGTCCGATATGCACGGCACGGCGTACCATTTCAAGCCAAGCTCAGCAAACTGCTTTATGGTTGGATGAACAAGCGGTACCTCTAGAACAAGGTCAGGAGGAATCGGGTACCATCTTGGCTCTTGTTTATTAATCTGAATCACCAACGGCAATATATCGAAAGGAGTTCGCTCTCCTTGCCAACCCATACGCAAGCACTGCTTTGTGAAGGCAACGGAAGCGGGATCGCCAATGATCCCATTATCGGTCTCGTAACCGGCGTAGCGAATCAGTTGATGGTTCCAGATTCGAATCGTTTGCTTGTCCGTTTCAGGCGCAAACAACGTGATTGTGGGACGAATACGGCCTCCGTTCGTTGCGTATTCAATATGCTGGAAGAGAGCCTTCGCAATCGCATCCTCTGTCTCAAGATCTCGTTGGTCGAAGATTTCGAGTGATGACCAGAAAAGTCTGCCAATGCAGCGGCTGTTGTTCCGCCAAGCCCATTTGGCACCGAATCGCAATTCATCTATAGTATGGGAATAAGTTCCTGTCAGGCTTATACTCTCTGTAATATCTTTAATCCGCCGTTCTGCTTCTTCGGGCTGTTTTCCATATTCGGCATAACTGGAGCGGATGAAGGAAATGGCTTCGTCTAGCTGCTTGTTGTTCATACGGCTAATCCTACTTTCCTACGTTCTTATGCGTCATTCCTACTATACTGCATTTGATTCCGTGCTGCCACATACAGGTTTGACAAGTTTAAGAACCGGATATATGATGTTGTCAAATTGACACCTTTTCAGGGGAGTGAACTTTTTGCCGCGTAATGTGGAACGGGATCAGGAAGCCCGTAAAGAACGATGTGAACAAATTTTGGCTGTGGCCGTAGAGCTTTTTGCTAAGAAAGGTTTGGACGCTACCAAAATTTCTGACATCGCTGCCAAGGTGGGAATTAGCCACGGCTTGGTGTACAACTATTTTCAATCTAAGGAAGAAATTTATGCTTCTCTAATTAATAAAAATTTAAATAGCATGAGAGAGCAGCTAGAGAAAGTAGTCCACCTGAAGGTTCCTCCTATTGACAAGCTGAAGTTGCTGGTCGATCGTTTGCTGGAGGACAAGTGGGAGGACGCTTGGTTTCATCACATCTTCGTTGATCAGATCATGACATCGGACAGTATTGCGGAAGAAATCAAGATATCGGTTCGCGAGCGAATTGCCAATAGTTTAGATATCATAGCTGATATATTTGCAGAGGGGCAGAGGAAAGGCGAGCTTCTGGAAGGAAACCCAAAAGAGCATGCATTATTTCTAATGTCTTGTATTCGGTCCTCCAGCTTGTGCCAAAGGCAGGATCTGTACGTGAATTCAAGTACACAAAGTATTTTGCATTATTTTAAACCTCATAGGTAGTTCTATTATATTCTTATTAAGCCGTGCTATCTCATGTCGATGACATGAATGCACGGCTTATTTGTTGTGAAGGATGAATGGAAATCCGGAAAGTTTTTTTAGAATAATTTCACAACTTGACTTAAAGTCAATCTATAAGGTAAGGTGAAAATGAACCGTTCTAAAATATAGAGAAAAAACGGATGGAAGCTGATAGTAAAGGGAGAGAAACGATATTATGAATACAGGGCAAAGCCGTGTATCCCCTCTGATGCTGCTTATGGCGAATATGTTTATTGCCATGCTGGGGATCGGTCTTATTATTCCCGTGCTGCCGGAGTTTCTGAAGGAATTCGGAGCAGGCGGTAAAACTGCGGGCTATCTCGTAGCGGCGTTCGGACTTACGCAATTCTTGTGTTCCCCCTTCGCTGGGGAATGGTCGGATAAATACGGCCGTAAAGTGATGATTGTATCCGGTCTGGCACTTTTTACCTTATCTAATTTTTTATTTGCGATAGCCTCTGATGTATGGATGTTATACTTATCCCGCTTGCTTGGGGGGATCGGTGCGGCTTCGATGATTCCTTCTATTATGGCTTATATCGCAGATGTGACGACGGAAGAGAAGCGAGGCAAAGGTCTTGGGCTGCTCGGTGCCGCGATGTCGCTAGGCTTTGTAATTGGTCCAGGAATCGGTGGATTCCTGGCGGAGCTTGGTCTTCGTACTCCATTTTATGTCTCCGCAGGGGTAGGAGCCGTGGCCATGATTTCCTCTCTGCTGCTGCTGCCGGAATCGTTAACTAAGGAAATTCGTTTGGCGAACCGGAATAAAGTCATGCAGAAGGTTAGTATGGTTACTCAATTCGCACAGTCGTTTAAAGCACCTTATTTTATTTATTTGCTGCTTATATTCACATTGACCTTCGGGTTAGCTAATTTCGAAGCGATTTTTCCGCTGTTTGTCGATAAAAAATATAATTTCACCGCGCGTGACATTTCCATCCTCATTACGGTGGGAGCACTGATCGGAGCTATTATTCAAGCGGTTCTGATCGACAAGCTGATTCGCAGATTCGGAGAGCGCACGTTAATTAACAGTACCTTCCTATTGTCTGCTGCTTCGTTGATCCTTATGCTATTATCCGGGAACTTCTGGTACATTTTGCTTGTCACGTTGTTCTTCTTTACATTTACATCCGTTATGAGACCCGCGATCAACACGCTGCTGTCCAAGATGGCTGGGGAGGAGCAGGGCTTCGTTGCTGGAATGAACAATGCCTATATGAGTCTCGGTAATATTTTTGGCCCGGCATTGGCAGGGATTTTATACGATGTTCATTTGGATTTCCCTTATATTTTTGGGGCCATCATTTTGCTTGGAAGCTTTGCTTTGTCGGTAATGAAGGGCAAACCTAGAGCAGTCCGAAGCGAATTAAAAGTGGACACGCAATAGTACAACCAGCCGTTCCAGAAGTTGAGAATGGGCAGCGCAACGACTTGACATTGCCATCATAACAAGTTATGGTAAAACTAATCCAATTTTGAAAGGGTGACCCTTAAGCCGATGAAGTACTAATTCCTTTTTCCACGAAAACCATCGTTTTTAATAACGACAGATGTTTCTGGATAGGGATAGGTGCGGGCTTTTTGAGGGATACCCCTGCGTGTTGAAATACTGGTTTGCTATGAAAGCAATGATTGACGCTCGTTAACGGACGTCTGTTATTTTGCCAGTGCTTCTTGTACACAAAAAAGACCGATCAACGATACCTCCTGTCCAGAAATGGAATAAGGAGGTTTTTTTATGATTATTTTAGAAGCCAAAGGGATTGAAAAAAGAATAGGGGATCGCCTGCTGTTTAAAGCGGATCATCTGCGGGTTGGAGAACGGGACCGGATTGGGATTGTGGGCAGGAACGGAGCAGGGAAGACCTCCTTGTTGAGCATTCTTGCTGGAGTGGTGGAACCAGACCATGGTAGAGTCTGGACGTCTTCCTCCCATCAGGTAATACCGCAGTTAAAAAAGGAAGACACGCTGCAAGAGACGACCAAAAGCGGTGGAGAAATCACGATGCTGTATATTGAGCAAGCTTTTGCCGTTAATCCCGATATCGTGTTCGCGGACGAACCCACAATGAATTTGGACGTGGAGAGAATCAAGCAGCTGGAGCAATACTTCCTGAATTTCATCGGCGCCATAGTCGTTATCTCCCATGACAGAACGTTTCTTGATACGGTGTGCAATGTCATATGGGAAGTAGACGCGGCCAAAGTGACCGTATACAAGGGCACCTATAGTGACTATTACCAGCAAAAGCAGCTGGAGAAAAGGCAGCATCAGGAACGCTATGAAGACTATGTGCGAAAGCGCTCGGATCTGGAGAGAGCGGTTCTATTGAAGCAGAACAAGGCGCAAGGGATGCTGAAGGCTCCCAAACGGATGAGCAGCTCGGAGGCCAAGCTGGCCAAGGATAAGAAAGGAACCACACAAGCAGGTGTTCATCAGTCGATCAAAGCGCTCGAGACGCGAATTGAGAAACTGGAGAGAGTGGAAAAGCCGCGCGAGGCGACTCAAGTAAAGATTGATCTTCCGAATGAGCTGAGCTTCAAGAATCAGACGATAATCCGATTAGATCGGCTTGTAGCCAAGCTTGAGGACAGAACACTTTGGCAGGACGTATCGCTCCGTATTCGCTTTGGAGAGAAAGTGGCTTTGAACGGTGCAAATGGCAGCGGCAAGACGACCCTGCTAAAGAAAATCATAAATCAAGAAGCGGGTGTTCATATTGCACCTGGGTGCAAGCTCGGCTATTTCAGCCAAAACCTCGATATATTGAAGCCGGACCTCACGATCATCGACAATGTGAGAGCTTCCTCTATTCATCCTGACCCGTTTATTCGAACGGTGTTGGCACGCTTGCTCTTCACGAGGGACGACATTTATAAACGCGTTGAGATGCTGAGCGGTGGAGAGCGGGTCCGAGTTGCTTTTGCCAAAATATTTCTAAGTGATATGAACGTGCTTATCATGGATGAGCCAACGAATTTCCTCGATATCGAATCGGTCGAAGCACTCGAACAACTGATCAAGGGATACTCAGGCACGGTGCTGTTCGTCTCGCATGACAGACAGTTCGTAGAACGGACGGCTACCCGTGTACTGGAAATTACCAAGGAAGTCGTCGTTTCTTATGACGGAACGTATAAGGAATATGAGGAGAGTGGGAAGCGGCACGGTGCTGGGCAGCGCGACAACGACAAAGAGGAGCTCCTAATAGTTGAGATGAAGCTTGCGGAGGTCATGAGCAAGCTTGGCGATCCGCTAACATCTGCGAGAGCTAAAGATGATTTAGAGGCAGAATTTCAACGGTTGATTCAGCAGCGGAAAGAGCTCCGAACGCTTATTGAGCGGTAGAAAGCTTAATGGATCTGCCTAAAAATAGATTGATAATTTTGGTAAAAATTGATATAAATTCATTATTGAAAAAAGTATTTGGTCTCGGCCAAGTACTTTTTTTGTAATTCAAATTCAGATATCAGAAGATGAGTTCGGAGGTAGGTATATGAACATTCGTTTTTTTCAACAGTCAGATTCTGCACAGGTTCAAACTATAATGTCAGAGCACACACTGCAATTCCCCAAGTTCGTAGTACGACAATATCCCGGGCGATGGGATGCATTCTTGACATCCATGGATTTAAGTAAAAATGGTTACTATGTAGCTTTCGACACAGATGGAGCCCTGCTAGGTCATGCCGGATATCTATTTAATGAATTAATGGGATTATATGAAATCGTAGGTGTTGTTGTAAGAATAGATAGGCAGGGCCAGGGCATTGGGAAGGCCATGCTGGAAACCATATGCCTAGCTATCGCTGAATTTGGAGAAAAGCAGGTTGTCCTGTTCACGTTAGGACATAGTGGGAACGAAGCGACAATTGCTTTTTATCAACATAACGGATATGAAATGATCAATGTGGAACACGATTTTTATAGAACCGATTTTCATAGAGTAACATTCACGAAACAGTTGTAGTGGTACTACAAGCCGAATAAAAGCCTTGACATCATATAGGTCTGGATATAAAATAAGCAAATAAATTATTTAATCCGACTAAATCAATCAACATTAAAATCAGCCGGTAAATAAGGGGGGAAACCTTTTTTACCGAGTTTTTTAGTTTCAGAAATGTCGAACTATTAGATGAACTGTCGAAATTGTAAATTAATAGTTAATTAACGCTTTAATTCCTAGTATTTCAATCTGATAAATAGTAAGGAGCTAGATCATCTATGACTAACGAGAAGAAGCATTTGAAAATCGGTGTGTTCTTGGCTGGAACAGGCCATCATGTTGCATCCTGGCGTCATCCGAAAGCTCAAGCTGATGGGAGCATCAACCTTGATTATTTCAAGGAGTTAGCCAAAACGGCTGAGCGCGGCAAGCTGGATATGCTGTTCCTTGCGGATAGCTTATCCATTACAGCGGATTCTCATCCGAACGTGTTGGCACGATTCGAGCCGTTCACCCTGCTGGGTGCGTTAGCACAGGTTACGAGCAAGATCGGCTTAGCGGCAACAGCTTCCACAACGTATAGCGAGCCGTTTCATGTTGCGCGCCAATTTGCTTCTCTCGATCATATTAGCGGTGGCCGTGCAGCATGGAATGTTGTGACCTCTTCCATTGAACTGACGGCACTCAATTTCAGCAAAGAAGAGCATTTGGAACACAGCAAACGCTACGAGCGAGCGGAAGAGTTCGTTGATGTAGTCAAAGGCCTGTGGGATTCATGGGAAGAGGGCGCACTCATCAGAGATAAAGAAGCCGGGGTCTACTTCACGCCGGACAAGCTCCACGAGCTCAATCATAAGGGAGAGTTCTTCTCGGTTCGCGGGCCATTGAATGTACCTAGACCACCGCAAGGACATCCGGTTGTAATTCAAGCAGGGTCTTCCGAGCCAGGACAGCATTTGGCAGCCAAGACAGCCGAGCTGATCTTCACGACACAAAATAATCTGAAGGATGCCCAAGCCTTTTATAAGAGTGTGAAGAGCAAAGTCATCTCCTATGGTCGAGCACCGGAAGAAGTCGGCATCATGCCAGGCATATTCCCTATCATTGGTGAGACTGAAGAAATAGCCAAGCAAAAGTATCAAGAGCTGCAGGACCTCATTATTCCTTCTGTCGGGTTGAAAATATTATCCAGCTACTTGGGAGGGTTTGATCTATCGCCTTATCCATTGGATGGGCCATTGCCGAATCTTGAACATCTTGAAGTGAATGCGGTCAAAAGCCGCTTCGAATTAATCAAAGAGTTAGCCAAACGGGAAAACTTCTCGATAAGACAGCTTTATCAATATATTGCAGGATCTCGCGGGCATCACATCTTTGTTGGTACCCCGATCCAATTGGCAGACAAGATGGAAGAATGGTTTACACAGGGGGCTGCCGATGGCTTCAACCTGATGCCGCCGCTGCTGCCTGAAGGATTGGAACTGTTCGTCGATCAGGTCGTTCCGATATTGCAAGAACGCGGATTATTCCGCACGGAGTACGAGGGAAGCACACTAAGACAGCATCTAGGTATTCCTAAACCGGCTAATCGTTATGATAAATAAAGCATTTTTCAAAATACGTTATTCGAAAAAGAGAGGTGCATAAGAATGACGACATCATTCAGACTAGCAACAGAACAAGATGCGCCGGAGCTTCAGATTTTATCCCATGCGGCATATGAACCGATCCGTCAGTTGGGCATACATTTTACGGCTGCAACCGCGGATTTGGAGACCGTGAAGACGAATATTCGCAACAACGCCTGCTATGTGATGGAAGAGGACGGTAAGATTATCGCAACGGTATCGGTTAGAATGCCGTGGGGTCTCCAGCCCGGTCCTGCAGGAGTTCCTCATATTTGGTGGTTTGCTGTAGACCCGATTCTTGGTAAAAAGGAGTGGGTTCAACCTTACTGACCTGGATAGAGGAAACGGTTATTCGGGATACGTTAAAGTCGCCTGCCGTAACTCTGGGTACTGCGGATAAGCATCCCTGGTTAATCGAAATGTATGAGCGTAAAGGATACAAGCGTATAGGTGAAAAGGATTTGGGTAAAGGACATATCACAGTGTTCCTTCGAAAAATTTTGCGAGCCGATCTAATTCAACCAAACAACAGAGGAGATTAATAGATGAAAAAGAATAACAGAAAGCTTTGGACAGCAGCAGTCATGATTACTTTATTATTCGTATTAGCGGCATGCGGTACTACATCCAAAAATCAACCGGCCACAGGAGCTGCAGGAGGCACGAACTCGGCTGCTCCACAAGAAGAGAAAGTACTGCGTGTCGGCGCAACGGGCCAAAGCTATCCATATGCTTATAAAGAAGATAACAAGCTTCAAGGGTTCGACGTAGAGGTGGTTGAAGCAATTGCCAAGAAGCTCGGCTACAAAGTGGAATGGCAGCTGACAGAGTTCAGCGGTGTTATGGCACAGCTGGAGCTGGGCAAGCTCGATACGGTATCTAACCAGGTCGCTATTACTCCTGAGCGTCAACAGAAATATGATTTCTCCCAAACCTATGCTTATGCAGGCTCTCAGGTTGTCGTTAAGGAGAGCAACAATGATATTAAATCCGTCGCCGATTTGAAAGGCAAAACGGTAGCGGTTGTTCTAGGCTCGAATCATGCCAAAAACCTTGAAAAGCAGGATCCAGACAAGCAAATCAAAATTAAAACCTACGAGTCCCAAGAAGGAACGATGAACGACGTAGTTTATGGTCGTGTGGATGCTTATGTGAACAGCCGGAACGTTCTGCTGGCGCAAATTAAAAAGAACAAGCTGCCTCTGAAGCTTGCAGGTGAGCCTTTCGTCTATGAAGAAGTTGGCTTCCCATTCGCTAAAGATGAGAAGCATGCCAAAATTAGAGAAGAATTCAATAATACACTGGACGAGCTTCGCAAGGACGGTACTTTGAAAACATTGTCCGAGAAATATTTCAGCGAAGACGTTACAGTTAAAAACGCAAAATAAGATTTTAGGCGGTGTGTGAAAGAGATGAACTTTGATGTACAGGCGATGTTGGGAGCTTTTCCAATCCTAATCAAATATATTCCGATCACGATTATGATGGCGGTTGTGTCCATGATTTTCGCAATTATTATGGGCTATGCTATCGCAATGCTGACGAAAAATAGAACTCCGGTTATTTATCAATTGGCATCGTTGTATTCGTCTTTTTTCCGTGGAACACCGACACTCGTACAGCTTTTCCTGATTTATTACGGTCTTCCGCAATTGTTTCCGTCATTTAGCGCTATGGATTCTTTAACGGCTGCCATTATCGGATTGAGCTTGAAAAACTCCGCCTATTTGGCTGAAATTTTCCGGGCAGCGTTAAATTCCGTGGAAAAGGGGCAGTTGGAGGCGTGTTTGTCCGTAGGGATGACGAAAGCTCAGGCTTTCCGCCGCATCATTTTGCCTCAAGCGATACGCAATGCGATACCTGCTACAGGAAACACATTTATTGCCTTGGTTAAGGAAACGTCGCTTGCGTTCACGTTAGGTGTGGCCGAGCTGTTTGCGGAAGGTAAAATGATTGCAACGGCGTCCTTGAAATTTTTCGAGACGTATTCGGCTATCGCTATTGTGTACTGGGTGTTGACCATCATCTACAGCTTCCTGCAGGAGCTGCTGGAGCGTAAACTGAGCAAACCATATAAGAGCTAGGAGGAGCCCGATGATTAAAGTATCGAATTTGCATAAAAAATTTAAAGATCTCGTCGTCCTTGACGGAATAGATATCGAAGTTAACCGCGGTGAAGTGGTAGCTATTATCGGGCCGTCCGGCTCAGGGAAGTCTACACTGCTGCGCTGCCTCAATCTGCTGGAAACTCCGGATGATGGAGTGATCCAGATTGGCGAGGCTACCTTAAATGCTAAGAGCTATTCCCGCAAGGAAGCTCATATGCTTCGCCAGCAAACAGCGATGGTGTTCCAAAACTATAATCTGTTCAAAAACAAAACGGCTCTTCAAAATATAACGGAATCGTTGATTGTTACGAAGAAGATGAAAGCGGCTGAAGCTAAAAAAATCGGAGAAGCTTTATTGGAGCAAGTGGGTCTATCAAGTAAGGCAGACAGCTACCCCATTACTTTATCCGGCGGCCAGCAGCAGCGTATTGGTATCGCCAGAGCATTAGCTGTGAATCCTCATGCCATATTGCTGGACGAACCGACATCAGCTTTGGACCCTGAGCTGGTATCCGAGGTGCTTCAGGTTATTAAAGGGATTGCCGAGAGGCAAACGACCATGGTGATTGTCACCCACGAGATGGCTTTCGCACGTGAGGTAGCAGATAAAGTGATTTTCATGGCTGACGGCCATATTGTAGAGCAAGGAACGCCGGAGGAGTTATTTGAAAATACGCAAAATGCTCGAACCAAGCGGTTCCTACAGCAAATCGGATAAAGACGGGCTTCCATTGGGGAGCCCGCTTTTGGCTATCTTGGAGTAAAGGGGAATAACGATGAACATTTCAGATAATAACTTATCCGCATTGCAAAATAAATTGGTTCAAATGCGACGTGAGCTGCATGAGCATCCCGAGTTATCTTTGGAGGAATTCGAAACGACGAAACGTATACGCAGCTGGCTGGAAGAAGCGGATATTCCTGTCGTCGATTACCCAGCCTTACAAGTTGGAGTCATCGCAGAAATTGTAGGGAATCAACCAGGTCCTACTATTGCCTTGAGGGCAGATATCGATGCTCTTCCAATAAAAGAGCAGACAGGCTTGCCATACGCTTCGAAAACGGACGGAAAAATGCATGCCTGCGGTCATGATTTCCATACAGCCTCCATGATAGGAGCGGCTCTCCTGCTTAAGGAACGCCGCAAGGATTTGAAGGGGACGGTTCGGTTTATTTTTCAACCGGGGGAAGAAGTGGCGGCTGGAGCTAAAGTGGTGGTTGCCGCAGGCGCACTAAACGGGGTCGAAGCCGTATTTGGAATGCACAACCGACCGAATCACCCGGTAGGAACGATTGGGGTTCGTCAAGGTCCTTTAATGGCTAGCGTGGATCGCTTCGAAATCGATGTCATTGGCGTTGGCGGACATGCAGGCATCCCTAATAACAGCATTGATCCTATAGTTACTGCAAGCTTGATAGTGAGTGGCTTGCAATCGGTCATTAGCCGAAATATCAGCTCGCTCCACAATGCGGTAGTCAGTGTATGCCGGATTCAAGGAGGGACGGCGTGGAATGTCATTCCGGATAAAGTAACTCTGGAAGGTACGGTCAGAACATTCCAGCAAGAAGCGCGCGAGGCCATACCTCAGCTGATGAAACGGATGGCTGAGGGTGTCGCAGCAGGCTATGGAGCCCGAATTGATTTTCGCTGGTTTCCTTATATTCCGATGGTGAATAATGATGCGAAATTTACGGAGATCGTGTCTGAGGCTGCAACCGAGCTTGGTTATAAGATCGTGGAGGCCGAGCAGACCTTGGGCGGAGAAGACTTCTCCGTCTATCAGGAGCAAGTGCCCGGTTATTTTGTTTGGATGGGGACGAGCGGAATCGAAGAATGGCATCACCCTGCATTTACGTTGAATGAGGATGCGTTGGCGGTGAGTGCGAATTATTTCTCCCATCTAGCGATTAAAGTGTTGGAGGAGTGGACATGAGCGAGAATAAATTAACCCTATCATTGGCTGAGCGGATTCTTCAATCCCGTCCGGAATCGGACGAAAAGGCGATGCTTGCCGCACGCATGGGATTGATCGATTACTTGGCTTCCTCGTTCGCCGGACGACAGGATACAGGGATCGCCAAGCTTTGGAGCATCGTTGATTCAGAGGGGGGGCATGCTGTCGTTCCCGTTGTCGGCCAGGACAGAAAGGCAAGCCCTCGTCAGGCAGCGCTGTTGAACGGATTTATTGGCCATGCTCTCGATTACGACGATGTTCATTCCGATGTCCGAGGGCATCCGAGCACAGTCATTCTGCCGGCTCTTATTTCTGCAGCTTCCACTAGCATTGCAGTGGGAGGCGAAAGACTGCTGGCATCCTACATTCTCGGCGTGGAGACTATGGCGAGATTTGGTAAATCCATTGGTTCAGAGCACTATTTGAAAGGCTGGCATAATACTTACACTTTGGGAGTGATTGCTGCTGCTGTCGCAGTCGCTTATTTAAAGAGCTTCACACAAGAGCAGCTCGAGAGAACGATTGGATTTGCTGCGACACAGTCGAGCGGGCTCCGTAACCAATTCGGCACGGAAGCAAAGCCACTTCACGCCGGCATGGCTGCACAAGCTGCGCTGCTTGCTGTGAGTTTGGCGGAAGTAGATTTTGGCGGAACACGCACCTCCTTAGACGGCAAAAGCGGTTATTTCGGTGTGTACGGAAATCTGGAGCTGGCTGAACAGACATTACTGGAAGGCTGGGGACAGTCTTGGAAAATCGTTGAACCTGGCTTATGGTTCAAAATTTATCCGTTCTGCTCAGCGGCTCATCATGCGGCAGATGCCGTCGTACGTCTTGCGGAGCAGCATAGCTTTGACCCTAGGGATATCGAGCAAGTCGATATCGTGTTTCCAACAGGCGGAGATGCCGCTTTGATTGAAAGAAATCCTCGAACAGGCGAGCAGGGAAGGTTTAGCGTGGAGTATGTGACAGCAGCGGCACTACTTGGGCTCCCATTATCGGTAGAAAGTTTCACTAACGCAACTATTCCCAAGCATGTGTTGGAATGGCTGCCTCGCATTCAAAGAAGCTACGATGATACAATTGAAGCAGCACCACATGCTGTTCCAAAGGGGCGATTTACTATTGTTAAGATCACAGTTAAGAATGGTGAAAGCTATTCTGAACGTGTAGACTGCCCAAGAGGAGCACCAGGCAATGCCTTGTCGCTGGAAGACCTGAAGCAGAAGCTGGAAGGTTCGCTATCTTATGCTCCCGAAAGTGCTTCTGCTCTATTGAAGACGATTCTGGCTCTTCGATCGGAAACGGATATGCAGACACTCCTCCATCAGCTCTAGGGAGTTAAACAGAATAACTGCTGCAATGCGAGCATATGATGTAGCATAAACAGCAGCCAGGAAATTTCGAAAAAAAACGTGATATAACAGCGATGATAACGCTTGCAAAAATAAGATGTCCCGTTTACAATCAAGATAACAGCAAAAAAGAATAGCTTCTCAGGCAATGGTGCCTTGGGCTCGGATAGATGCGACTGTAGTCACATCTATCCGAGCCCGGGCATCTTTTTGTTTTTTATCGGCAGCTTGCTGCGATTCATTCAAGAAGAAGAGGTGAAGGAGTGAGACAACAACCGATACGCGCCGTCCCGCTCGCCGTCAGGATTATCCCTAATGTGGACGCAGGATTGGCTGCAAAGCTGGAGCTGATGCCGCATATCCGCAGCATCGGGCTGCTCACGTCAAGCATTGATGACGTAGGCTACACGGCGATTGATGAAGCGACGAAGAATGCTGCAGTCGAAGTCGTTTACGCCAAATCCTTCTACGCCGGCTCAGGTCATGCGTCAGGACCTCTATCCGGAGAATTTATCGGTATGCTGGGCGGTGAGACGCCAGCTGAAGTGAAGAGCGGTCTGGACGCGGCTATCGCACTGATGGAAAACGCAGCCTGCTTTTATTCCCTCAACGACGAGGGAACTCATGCGTACTATGCTCATGTGGTTTCCAGAACAGGTTCTTACTTATCGAAAGTAGCAGGCATCAAAGAGGGTGAGCCGTTGGCGTATTTGATTGCACCTCCTCTGGAGGCTGTGTATGGCTTGGATGCGGCTTTGAAGGCTGCGGATGTAACGGTATGCCAGTTTTACGGTCCTCCAACGGAAACGAACTTTGCAGGGGGATTGCTCACGGGCAGCCAATCTGCCTGCAGGGCTGCGGCAGACGCATTTGCAGAGGCGGTACGGCTTGTGGCGAGCCAGCCGGTTAAATATGGTTGAAAAGCGGGTGATCGAACGTGAGCCTACAATCAAGTTATAGCAAAATGGCATTGGGAATGATCGAAACCTTAGGGGTTCCCGCTCTGATTGCAGCGGCAGATGCAGCTGCCAAGACGGCGGACGTCCAAGTGACCGCATACGAGAAGGCGGATGCCGGAATTGTAACAGTCTACATATGGGGTGACGTGTCATCCGTCAAGGCAGCAGTGGAAGCAGGCGAGGCGGAGGCTCGCAAAGTGGGACAACTTTTGTCTGCACATGTTATTGCGCGACCGGACGTTACAGTCGCCACTATGCTAGAACGGCTTCGTTCGGACGAGAAGAAGACTGAAGGAGACGGACTTGAACCTGTCGCGCTGGATGTGGAGACGTTAACCAAGCTTTCCGTTCAGGAGCTAAGGGAGTTGGCTAAAAATACTCCCGGATTTCCTTTAGCGGGTAGGGAAATCAGTGCAGCCAACAAAGCCGATCTTATCCGTCTGCTCACAGAGCTTAAGGAATGATGGGAGGAGTGCGGCATGAAGCTTGATCCGGATTTACAATCCATTCAGGAGGTAAGGCACTTTCTTCAAGAAGCCAAGGCTGCTCAGAAGCAGCTGGAGGCGATGTCTCAACAGCAAATTAACGCTATGGTTGAATCGATGGCCCTAGCAGCGGATAGAGAAGCGGAACGGCTTGCCGCACTCGCTGTTGAGGAAACCGGCTTCGGCAATGCGCCTGATAAGGCGGCAAAGAATCGGTTCGTAGCCATGAACGTCTATGAAGCGATCAAGGATATGCAAACCGTAGGAATTATAAAAAAAGACGAGCAGCTTAAAGTATGGGAAATCGCTCAGCCAGTCGGGATCATCGCTGCCATCATACCTTCCACAAATCCGACCTCAACGGTACTTTTCAAATGTATGATCTCCATCAAGTCGCGCAATGCCATTGTGATCAGTCCTCATCCATCGGCACTCCGCTGCTCACAGGAGGCGGCAATGCTTATGCAGCAGGCGGCGATAGAAGCAGGGGCACCGGAAGGAATCATCCGCTGTCTCACTCAACCAACACTGGAGGCGAGTGCAGAGCTGATGAAGCATAAGCTGACGGATGTCATTCTTGCCACAGGCGGTACGGCGATGGTAAAAGCAGCATACAGCTCTGGAAAGCCAGCTTATGGTGTTGGGCCTGGCAATGTTCCGGTTTATATTCATTCGAGTGCAGATATTCCAAATGCCGTCAGGTTAATAGTACAAAGCAAAACGTTTGATTATGGAACGATTTGCGCCTCAGAGCAAGCATTGGTCGTGGATCAGGCGGTGAAACCTCAACTGATTCAAGAATTGAGGCATCAGGGCGCCTATTTTTTGAACGAGAAGGAAAAACAAAACGTCGAGTCGATTTTGATGATTGGCAAAGGCTTGAATCCAAAGGTTGTAGGCAGATCACCGGGGGTCATTGCTGGCATGGTAGGCATCTCCATCCCCTTGGAAACGAAAGTAATGATTGCTGAAGAAACAGCAGTCGGCCCAGCCCATCCTTTTTCGATGGAGAAGCTGAGTCCATTGTTGGCTCTCTACACGGTGAGCGATTGGAGGGAGGGCTGTAAGCGATGCAAGGAGCTGCTGGAGCTGGGCGGACTGGGTCATACACTAGGTATTCACTGCGTGGATGAGACGGTCATCGAAGCGTTCGGTCTGGAGAAGCCTGCGTCACGAATTGTGGTCAATGCGGGCACTACGTTCGGCGGCATAGGAGCGACGACGGGCATTATGCCATCTTTGACACTCGGATGTGGATCGTTCGGCAACAATATTACTTCAGACAATATAGGTCCGCAGCATTTGTTGAATATAAAGCGTCTTGCGTTCGGAATACGCGAGATGGTTCCTTCAGGACCGACCGAGGCTTCTTCAGCCGAGGCGATAGAGCAAGCGGTGGAATCCATTCAAGCACGGAGCAAGCTGGGAATTTCACGCGAAGAAGTGATGCAGCTGGTCAAAAGCGTACTAGCTGAGATGCAATTGCAATAAATTGGGGGCTTTGCACAGCAAAGCCTGCTTCGGAAGCTTGGCAGAGAGGCTTTCAGCAAGCAAATAAAAGGAGGCTATTCAAATGGCAGGAGAAATGGCGGCACTAGGAATGGTGGAAACGAAAGGGTTGGTTGGATCCATCGAAGCAGCTGACGCGATGGTGAAGGCAGCAAATGTTAAGCTGATCGGCAAGGTACATGTCGGTGGAGGACTTGTGACAGTTATGGTACGAGGGGATGTCGGCGCGGTTAAAGCAGCGACAGATGCAGGCGCGGCCGCAGCGGAGAAGATCGGAGAGCTTGTCTCCGTTCATGTGATCCCACGACCTCACACGGATATTGAATTCATTCTTCCGAAGCTTGAAGGCTAACGACTATGGCGCTTATCACGGAATCCGGTCTGCGAGCTCAGCTGGCCAGAGGCATTCCGAATCCTTTTCCCGTCAACGAGGAGGATAAGCTGACTCCGGCCGCAGCGGACTTTTTGAAAAGCAGGGGCATCCCGATTCAAAGAAATAGGACGTCTAGAGTATCCAGCAGCACACCGAGTGTAGTGGATAAGGAGCTCCAAATCCCCGTTGGCGTATCGAACCGTCATGTCCATTTGTCAGAGGAGCATGTCGAGCTGTTGTTCGGCAACGGATACCGGTTGACTCCTCTAAAGGAACTGTCTCAGCCCGGACAATTCGCAGCCCGGGAGACGGTTACTTTGGCAGGACCCAAAGGGGTGATTCCTCAGGTGCGGGTGCTTGGGCCATCCCGTGGAGCATCGCAGGTTGAAATATCTCGGACGGACGGGTATTTGCTCGGAATTCATCCTCCTGTGCGTCTCTCAGGACATTTGCAAGACACACCGGGAATCGTTCTGATCGGGCACAAACAAATGGTAATGCTGCCTGAAGGCCTCATCGTCGCCAAAAATCACGTCCACATGTCGGTGGAGGATGCTAAACAATTTCAGGTGGAGCAGGGTGACCGCCTTATAGTACAAACTGCAGGAGATCGTCCAATTCTGTTTGCTGATGTGGTAGTTCGTATTCATGAGCATTATTCGCTTGAACTTCATTTGGACACGGACGAAGCCAATGCTGCACAGCTAAGCACGGGGCAACAGGTAAGGGTTATAGGCCGCAACGGGGACATCACGCACACCATAAGGGGGTGAGAGAATGCGGACGGAATGGAAGCAAACGGTTGAGTCGATTATTCGGGAGATCCTGCTGTCGATGCAAGGGGATACAGTTAAGCCTCCTAAGGTTTTGTATGTCTTTTGCGACAGTACAGCTCATGAAGCGTTCACGGATCATTTTATTCTGCTTGCGAATCACGGCATTTGCCACGATATTTTATTTCTGGACGGAGAGACTTCATCTTGGCTTGGCCTGCATAAAATTGAATGTGGAGGACGAGGCAAAATTATCACTTCCGACGAATTCGCTCCTGCTCCCTTGGAGGTGCCGCTGGAATACGATGGCATCGTCATTCCAGAGATTGATCTGGACAATGCGGGGAAAGCGGCTGCGGGATTAAAAGGAACGGTCAAGTCCGAGCTCATCTTATCAGCCCTGCTCCTGAACAAATTTGTTTTCATCGGGGATGATGTTCCTGGCATCAAAAGAGCGGATCGTCGAACCTTGCAAACATTGACACTACCGAAGCCCTATCAGACCTTATTCGATCGATATAAAAAAGAGCTGCAGACGCTTGGAGTGGAATTTGCTCCGCAAAAGCATTTAGCCGAGCGGGTAGTGAGTCAATGCTCGAATCGCTCTAAAGAGAAGATAATCGTTGTCGAAGCAGCAGTTCCTACCTTTCAAAAGGCTGCGGTGGAAGAAAACAAAAATGTTGGAAATGAACAAAACGATACAGTCGAAGGAAGCGGAACGATCACTTTTGAAGGACGACTGATGAGTGCGGATTGGGTTCAACAGCAGGTAAGGAATGGAACAGTGGTTAGTATCGTAATTAACAAACGGACCCTTGTGTCTCCCCTGGCCAGAGATTTGCTGAAGGCAACGGGTGTAGAGCTGCACTACGCAGATCAGGGATAAGGAGGGAGGCAGATGTTTCTCGGCAAAGTGATTGGTAGCGTATGGGCAACTCAGAAGGAAGAAGGAATGGACAACTTGAAGCTGATGGTCGTTCAGCCGATTGACTTCAAGCACGTGGAGTCCGGGCAGACGGTGATCGCCGCCGATCGGATTGGAGCCGGCGTCGGCGAGAAGGTTATCGTATCGCGGGGAAGTCCCGCACGAGTGCTGTTCAATGGCAAAATGGTACCGATCGACGCCATGATCGTCGGGATTGTGGACAGCTTCGAGGTTACGGACGACGTGGAATAAGGAGGGCGGACATGGAACAGCCAAAGCAGCGGGTGATACAGGAATACGTGCCGGGCAAGCAGCTTACGTTGGCTCATGTAATTGCCAACCCGGATCCGGTGTTATATACAAAGCTGGGCATTGAGAATGCAAATGCTCTTGGCATAATGACACTGACCCCGACGGAAACGGCAATCATTGCCGCAGACATTGCGACGAAAGCGGCTAACGTAGACATTGGATATTTGGATCGCTTTACTGGCTCGCTTGTCATCGTCGGAGATGTATCTGCAGTGGAAATGGCGATTGAGGCTGTAAACAGCTTTTTGCATGAAAAGCTGCAGTTCTCCATTGCCCCGCTGACGAGGTCGTGACGAGATGAAAAAAGTGATGATTATCGGTGCCGTAGGCGCCGGCAAATCGACGCTGGTTAAAGCACTGTTCGGCGAAAGTCAGCCTGCAGCTAAGACCCAGAGCCTTGTTTACCGGGAATGGCTCATTGATACACCCGGTGAATATACCGAGAATCCGATGTACTATCGCTCCTTAATGGCTACTTCTCATCAAGCGGCAGCGATACTGCTGGTTCATGATGCATCAAGAACAAGAAACTATTTTCCTCCGGGATTTGCTGGGGGATTCCCAATACCAGCCTTTGGCGCAGTTACGAAGACCGACCACCCTAATGCCGATCCCGCCAAGGCGATGTCTCTGCTTAGACAATCTTTGCCTCAAGGGGAAATTTTCTTGACCTCTTCGGCAAGAGGTGAGGGAATAGAGGAGTTAAAGAATAGACTGCTGCCTATCGTGTATCCGGAAAGCAAGAATTGAGTGGAAGTTGAACAAGTTTTTTCTAAGAGACTCCTTCCTAAATTGTGTCCATTATGTGACAATAGAATCATTGGAACACAATCATGAAGCGATGAGGGATTCCCGATGATATCAATCACAACCCTATGTGTGGAACGTACTCTGCTGACTTTGGAAGAAACGGCGGTTATTGAAGACATGGCTCGCCACTTGCAGCTTATTGCCGATGTGTCGCAATCGGATGTGTTCATCGATTGCCCGCTGCCGGATACGGGTACAGCGCTCGTTATCGCGCAGGCTCACCCTGCGACAGCACCGTCACTGTACAAAACATCGGTTGTCGGACAGCTTGCCTACGCGCATAACGAACCGGCTGTAATGTTTTGTCTGCTGTCGGGGCAGCCAGTCATTGGCTCAAGAGGAATATCGCAAGAGCATATTGCGATGCAACAGCATGTCGTACCGATCCGTGCCAAGGCTGATGGGCGAGTGATAGGCGCCTTGATTATGGAGCAGGACATTTCCAAAAAGCTGGAGCAGGAAAAGCACGTGGAGCAGCTCATGGAAACGACGGAACAGCTAAGTGAAACTCTGCTAAAGGTAGCAATGTCCGAGGGCAGCATGCCACTCTTGATGCATGAAGGGATTGTGCTGTTCGACAATACGGAACGTGTGACCTATACGAATCCACGGGCTGCGACGATGTTATGCGACATAGGTCATTCCGGAATGATTCAGGGAAGAACATTGCGTGAACTATTCCATGATCGTTTGGAGAAAAAGTCGGTCATAGGTACTGGCGGAATTTTTCATGAAGAAATTCAGATCGGAGCGACAGCCTTTGAATTGAAGGCAGTATCCATTTACAAGGAACAGCGGGTTGTTGGCGGTCTTATGCTTATTCGCGATGTTTCGGATCTGAAAGAGAAGGATAAGCAGCTCATGATCAAGTCCGCCGTCATTAAGGAAATTCATCATCGCGTGAAAAACAATCTGCAGACGGTGTCGAGCCTCCTTAGGCTGCAAATGCGGAGAACGAAGATGGATGAAGTGAAAACAGTCTATCGCGATAGCATGAATCGTATTAACAGTATTGCTATCATTCATGAAATGCTTGCATTTGACGGCCTGGATACGATTCGATTCATCGATGTGGTAGATCGAATTGCCAAAAACATCGTCTCCTCAACGGCGAAGCCGGATCAGAGCATTCGCGTTCAGCTATGCGGTGACGAGCTGACACTGCCTTCAGATATGGCAACGACACTGGCCCTTGTCGTCAATGAGTTGGTTCAAAACTGCGTAATTCATGCTTTTCGTGATAAGGAATGCGGCGAGATCGATATTGCCCTTCATCGCAACGGTCAGATTGTGACGGTAAGGGTAGCTGACAACGGAGTTGGTATCGATCCAAAGAAACAGATCGACCCAAAAGGGCATTTGGGTCTCAAAATAACCGAAACGCTGGTCAATGAAAATCTGAGTGGCATTATGAGCATCACGTCGGACGAGAAAGGTACGGAGGTTCAGCTGACATTTCCGCTTTCCAAACCATAGTTGAGGAGGGGCTGCAGCTATGAAAAATTCCATTGTCGTTGTAGATGATGATCCAATTATTCGTATGGATATCCGTGAAATGCTGGAAGAGGAAGGCTACACTGTTGCCGGCGAAGCGAAGAACGGGGAAGAAGCCGTTGCGTTGGTAGCCAGATTGAAGCCCGATCTCGTTATTATGGATGTGAAAATGCCGGTTATGAACGGGATTAAGGCATCTCAAATTATTCGTAGGATGCAGGATACTTCCGTGCTGCTGTTGACTGCTTACAGTCAGAAGGAGCTTGTACAGGATGCAAGACGAGCTGGTGTCGCTGCTTATCTAGTGAAGCCCATTTCCGAGGAGGACTTGATCCCTGCTGTAGAGATCGCTTTGAGTCAGAAGGAGCGAATCGACGGCTTGAAAAAGGACCTGGAGGAATTAAAACAATCGCTCGAAGACCGCAAGCGCATCGAGAAGGTCAAAGGCATGTTAATGAAGGCCTACGCGCTGGAGGAGGAGGAAGCTTACCGACGAATGCGAGAGGCCAGCATGGCAGCTCGGATATCTTTGGGAAAGCTGGCGGAGCAGCTGCTGGCTGAAGGACCCGAGGTAGGGTTCTTAATGGCGAGAAACGGGTGAGAGTATTGGAAATCCGCAGTGAAGAGCGTTGGATCACGAGTGTAGGCATCGATATTGGGACGAGTACGACCAAAATGATCATCAGTCGCCTGAGACTGGCGCGCACCTCCGGCGCGCTGAGTCTTCCGAGATATGACATTGTGGAAAGAGAGCTAGTATATGCAAGCCCAATCTACAGCACTCCTTTAAAGAGTGCTGATGAGGTCGATGCAGAACAAATCGGTAAGCTGCTTGCCGCAGATTACGCGCGTGCGGGAGTGCAAGTAAGCGACCTAAAATCGGGAGCGGTCATAATTACAGGTGAGACCGCCAATAAAGCCAATGCGCGACAAATCGTCCATCTGCTTGCAGAGCGTTCAGGTGATTTTGTCGTAGCCACGGCCGGACCTGATCTGGAAGGGCTGCTGGCAGGCAAAGGCGCGGGCGCGGAACAACGCTCCAGGCAGATCCATGGTGCGGTTGTTAATGTTGATATCGGCGGCGGGACGGCTAATGCGGCCGTGTTTCAAAGAGGCAAGCTGGTAGGAACAATGACTTTTCATGTCGGTGGCAGATTAATTCAGATCGATGGCAGAGGGAGACTTACCTCCATCTCCGAGTCATTGAGACCTTGGTTGGAAGCTAGTGGCTATAGGCTGGAAGTAGGTCAGCAAGTTAGCTACGAATGGCTGAAGCAAATTTGCTCTGGCATGTGTAGGGATATGATGGAGAGCTTGAATCCATTAAAAGTAGATCTGATTAAGGATGCAGCGAGAAAGCTGGTGCTTGGCCAGCTGCTGCGTTCGATTCCGCCTATCGAAGAATGGATGATCTCCGGTGGCATAGGCCGCCTGATGAGCCAGCCTAAACCAACTACCTTGGAACAGACAGCTGCCTATGGAGATTTAGGTCCTCTGCTTGCACACACGATTCAGGAAAGCTTCGAGGCAGCGCAGCTGCATCTGACTCAGGCGGAAGAAACGGTAAGGGCTACCGTCATTGGAGCGGGTATGCAGAGCACGGAAATTAGCGGAGCTACGGTTCATTTGGATGAATCGCTGCTTCCGATCCGCAATGTGCCGGTGATGAAGCTGGAGCTGTCAGCCGAAGTTGTGGAGCAGCCTGAGCTGCTTGAGCAGACCATTGTCCAAGCGATGAGTACCGCTTCAAGCTTGTACGAACGGGATGAAGCCGCGTCGGCTTCAGTTGCCCTGGCTCTTCCTGCCCTTAAGCATTGGAGTTACATATCCCTTCAGAACATATCGGCGCTGCTGGTGGACGGCTACAGACGGTATTTTCCGGCAAGCAGTGTCATGGTTGTCATCTGCGCCAATGACATCGCTAAAGCCTTAGGCCAGTCGCTGGTTCGCCGCAGTGGTGAAAGACCGAAGATCATCTGCATTGATCAAATTACGGTCGAGCACGGCGATTATATCGATTTGGGGGAGCCGATAGGAGGCATAATGATCCCAGTGGTGGTCAAAACGCTAGCATTCCACGGCGGGAACAGGAGGTAGACGAGTGAAGCTGAAGGTCGCTTTGCACGGTACAGTATTTCAATTTAAAGATTTGAAGGAAGTGTTGGCCAAGGCGAACGAAGAGAAGTCGGGCGATCAGCTGGCCGGCATTGCCGCACAGGATGCCAAGGAGAGAATGGCAGCAAAGCTGGTGCTATCTGATTTGACACTCGGAGATATTCGCAATCATCCTCTGCTGCCACCGGAAACCGATGAGGTGTCAAGGGTCATAGAAGAGGCTGTGAACGAGAATATATATGCGGAAGTCCGCGGCTGGACGGTAGCTGAGCTTCGCGAATATTTACTGCGCCAGGAAACGGGAAACAATGAAGTTCGTCGCATCAGCCGAGGACTAACGAGTGAAATGGTAGCTGCAGCCGCAAAGCTCATGAGCAATCTCGATTTGATTCAAGCTGCATCGAAGATGGAGGTGACCAGTCATTGCAACATTACGATTGGACAGAAGGGGGTACTAGCAGGACGGGCACAGCCGAACCATCCGACGGATAACATTCAGGGAATTAAAGCTTCCTTGTTCGAAGCGCTGAGCTATGGAATAGGCGATGCCGTTCTTGGCATTAATCCCGTCATTGATACGGCGGAGAGCGTGAAGGACATCTTGCTCGTAACCAAAGAGGTGATGAGCAAGTGGCAAATTCCAACGCAAAACTGCGTGCTGGCTCATGTCAAAACCCAGATGAGGGCGATACGCCAAGGTGCGCCAGCGGATATGGTATTCCAAAGCTTGGCCGGTTCCGAGGACGGCAACAAAGCATTCGGTATCAACGTTGAGATGCTGGATGAAGCTGACGACTTGATTCGCAGAGAAGGAACGGGCACAGGACCAAATCTTTGGTATTTTGAAACGGGGCAAGGCTCCGAGCTGTCGGCAGAAGCCCATCATGGGATTGATCAGGTGACGCTCGAATCGCGCTGCTATGGCTTAGCTCGAAAATACAAACCGTTCATCGTAAACACCGTTGTTGGGTTCATCGGGCCTGAATACTTGTACGATTCCAAACAGGTGATTCGTGCCGGACTGGAGGACCACTTTATGGGGAAGCTTCAGCAGCTTCCAATGGGTGTCGACGTATGCTACACCAATCATATGAAAGCCGATCAGAATGATATGGATAATTTGGCGGTGCTGCTAGCTGCCGCTGGTGTCAACTACTTAATTGGCGTCCCGATGGCTGACGATTGTATGCTTAATTACCAATCGACAAGCTTTCACGATATAGCTTCGCTTAGGGAAATGATGAGATTGCGTCCTGCCCCTGAGTTTGAGAGGTGGCTGGAACGGATGGGCATTATGGAAAATGGAAGGTTAACACCAATAGCTGGAGACCCCACGATGTTCATGTAAGAGATGTCTCAAGTCAGAGGAAAGGAAGAGGGAGATGAATCGAACGATTCCGTTGGAGCAGCTGGTTGATAAGGTGATGGCACAATTGCAGAAAAGACAGCTTGCAGAAGAAATAGCACTTGCAAGCGATCCCCATTCTTCATCCGACACTGCCGGCTTCTACAATAACCTTGGCACGAGCACGCAAGATTTCACAGTCCCCGATGTGGCAGGTGCCGACGAGGAGTATCTTGAGGAAGAAGCAGCAGTTTCCCATGTTCCTGAGCCAAAATGGGGTGAAGGGATGGGTGAGCTGTTGTCCAGCACTCCGGCAAGAATTGGTGTATGGAGGGCAGGCACGAGACCTTTAACTAAGGAGATGCTAAAGTTCCGCTGCGATCATGCTGCTGCCGTCGATTCCATTTATGGAGAAGTCAGCTTATCGTTGTTGGACTCATTCGGCTTGTTTCAAATCGAAACGTATTATGAGAACACGGACAATTATTTGAAACGGCCTGATCGAGGGCGTGTTATTATTCCCCAGGGGATTGACCTCATTCGGAGCCGATGTGCAATGAAGCCCCAAGTGCAGGTGGTAGTTTCAGACGGATTGAGTGCCAATGCCATAGACGCCAACTTGCCGGATGTGTACCCGTCATTACTCGATTCCCTTGCTTCCTACGGGTTAAGTGTAGGTACTCCCTTTTTTGTTCGGGGCGGTCGAGTTGCGGTAATGGATCATATTGGGGATATTTTGCAGCCGGAAGTGCTTGTGCTGTTAATTGGCGAGAGGCCAGGTCTCGTCTCATCCAAGTCGATGAGTGCTTACATGTGCTTTCGTCCGCGTAAGGGGACAGTGGAAAGCGAACGAACCGTGATCTCCAATATTCATCGCGGAGGTACCCCTCCGGTAGAGGCGGGAGCCCATATCGGAACCTTGCTGAAAAAAATGATTGAACAGCAGGCCAGCGGCGTCAACATGGAGCTGTGAGCTTACAAAGCTGGTTAAGCTGGTTTTCCATACATTCCATGTAAGGAGGTGACGCCCATGTCCACTGTTATAGGAATTGTCATTATCGTGATCACATGCCTGTTTGCTCTGGCTGTCGTCCGTATTGCCAGCAACAGCATCCGCAGCTACAAAGAAAGTGAACATGAAAGCTTCTTAGGAAAGTAAGGCTTCTTGTCAACCAGAACAAGCAATCGTTCGTTATCCTTTGGAGGAGGTTGAAACTATGAATGCACAATCTCATCATCACGATAAGGACAAACAAGATTTAAACAAGTTCGGTTACGCGCAGGAGCTCCTTCGCAGTATGGGTGGTTTTTCCAACTTCGCCATATCCTTCTCGATTATATCCATTCTTACCGGAGCCGTCTCGTTATACGGACATGGACTGACTTATGGGGGCGCGGGGATGATGGGCTTTGGTTGGCCTATCGTAGCGTTGTTCGTCATGTTCGTGGCTGCAGCTATGGCTGAATTAGCCTCAGCTATTCCTACAGCAGGAGCGCTGTATCACTGGGCCGCGATTCTTAAAAACAAGCGTTGGGGCTGGTACACCGCTTGGATCAATTTGATCGGACAAATAGGGATTGTTGCGGGCATCGACTATTCAGTTGCTTTGTTCGCAGACCCGCTGTTAGGCAGCGTGTTCGGATATACGTCGGATAATACTTCTGTATTAATTGCATTTACGGTCATCCTGCTGACTCATGGCATTCTTAATCATATTGGGATACGTATTGTATCGAGATTGAATGATTTCTCAGCCTGGTACCATATTATCATTGTTGCGGTACTGGTCGTTTCTCTAGCATTTTTCACTAAGGGTGGGCTAAACAGCGTTGACTATTTATTTAAAGTCGGTGAAACGTTCTCGGATAAGCCCTATATGTTCGCTTTCCTTATCGGCCTTCTTCAGGCGCAGTGGACGTTTACGGGCTTCGATGCTTCAGCGCATACAATTGAGGAGACGATTAATCCTCGTGTACGCGCGCCTTGGGGGATTTTTACTTCTGTAGCTTACTCTTTTGTTTTCGGGTTTCTCATGCTTGCGTTTGTTACGCTCTCCATCAAGGATGCCGGAGCGGCAGCAGGTTCCGATAATGCTTTTATTTATGTAATTAGCCAGGCGCTCGGCGGTACGTTTGGTTCAATCATCCTATGGCTCGTTACAGCAGCTATGTGGTTCTGCGGTCTGTCCTCCATTACTTCGTTCTCGCGGATGATGTATGCTTTTTCCCGTGACAAAGGAATGCCGCTCAGTGGACAATGGGCTCAAATCTCCAAAAAATTCCGCACACCGGCCAAAGCCATTTGGCTTGCTATTGTTCTTTCATTCCTTCTTGCTTTTATCGATTATATCATTAAGCTTGTGAATCCGGACGCTCAATATACAACGATCGCATTTCTGACTGCGGTGAGTGTGGTTGGCTTGTATGTAGCCTATGGTATTCCTATCTGGTTGAAGCTGAGAGCGAAAGCTAGCGGAAGGTTCCAAGAGAAGCATCTCGGACCATGGAATCTCGGTAAATACAGCGATGCCATCTCGATTGTCGCTCTCATCTGGATTGTGTTCATATGTATTATGATGGTTATCCCTCCGAATGAGACAGCGGGTTACGCTTTGGCTGCGATGCTGGTTATTTTGGTTATTATGGATTTTGCATACTACAAAAATCATTTTCTGGGGCCTCAAGCCGCGCTGAACACGTCAATGGACGAAATTCTTCGTCGGGAAAGAGAGCTTGATAGCGATTCTTCTTCGGGTTCCGGCATATCCCATAAAGCGTGACTTCGTTTAGAAAATTTGGAACATCGGGTACATATTTAGAATTCTCGACACTCGGGAACAGCCATAGGGCTGTTCTTTTCTTTTATACCAATACGATGATGATCCCCTTTTAACCATACTTCTTCTGATGGTACAATAATAAGCGGCATGTCCCAATGGTAAGACTTCTTAGAGAGGCACATTAGAACGACTTGGAGGTTATTATGACGAAGCTGTTAATTGTAGGAAGCGTAAATATGGATATCGTGACTCAAGTTACGAAGCTGCCTGTACCAGGCGAGACGGTGAAAGGTCTAAGCACGGCCTATTATCCCGGTGGTAAGGGGGCGAATCAAGCGGTTGCTGCAGCTATGGCTGGTGCGGAAGTTACGTTTGCAGGTGCTGTAGGGGAAGATGCATACGGAGCGAAGCTAATCGAATCGTTGGATTCTAAAGGGGTACATACGGATTATATATTGAAAAAGCCTTTCGGTTCAGGGATTGCCTACATCAATGTTGATGAAGCGGGAGAGAATCATATCATTCTATCCGAGGGGGCAAACGGGCTCTTCACAGCTGAAGACCTGATTGGAGCTTCGCAGGCTTTTGAAGGCGTCCGTGGAATGCTATTACAAAACGAAATTCCGTGGAAAACAACACTACAGGCTATGAAGGAAGCCCATCGACACGGTGTATTCACCTGCTACAATCCGGCTCCGGTAGCACCTGTTCCTGAAGAAGCATGGCAGTTCATCGATCTTATTGTTGTAAATGAGAGTGAGGCAGAGCAGTTAACTGGTATTCATGTGGAGCATCCGGATTCCTATACACAGGCAGTAGAAGCTATCATTGCTTATGGTGCTCAAGCTGTACTTTTAACACTTGGGGAAAAAGGTTGCGTGTACGGTAATCAACAGGGTGTTGCTTTGACTCAGCCGGCCTACAGGGTAAAGGCTATTGATACGACGGCTGCAGGGGATACTTTCATAGGTAGCTTTATGGCTGCATACTTGGATGGACAAAGGCTGGAGGAGAGTTTAAAGTTTGCATCCGCTGCGTCAGCCATTGCAGTTTCAAGGGCAGGAGCCCAAGCCTCGATTCCTTCTCGTCAAGAGATCGAAGATTTCCTTCAAGATCATACCTAATATATACAAAACGGAGCTGCTTATGCAGTTCCGTTTTTCGTTTTTATGATGAAAATAATTATAAACCCTTATCTGGTGGATGGTGTTGGGAAAGATAGAGTAATGCTTTAACGCAATCATATTATTGAGGAGAAAATGGGCATAGTAAAAACGCAGAAATTTAAACCATATAAGCAAAAGGAAGGTGTCTGTTTAGTGAAGGATTTTTATCGGAAAATGATTTCTATTCGTAAAAATGCGGGGAGATATGTTGGTGTAATGGTGCTGGCTCTCTCACTTCTAATGTGGGTACCCAGTACAACGTTAGCAGTTGGAAAGGACGCATCTGGACCGGATGTATTTGTTATTCAAGGTATGCTGAAGACTCTCGGAAGTTATTCTGGAGAAATCAACGGTTACTACAATGAAGCGACAGTTCAAGGTGTGAAATTTTTTCAGAAAAAGCATGGGCTTCCGGTAACTGGGGCAGTAGATGACCGCACGCTTGAATCGATAACTTATGTATATAGTAAGTTGAAGAACTTATCACCGCAGCCTGGTCCTGAGGCAGGAAAGGGCAAAGGCGGCCAGGGTAACGGTGAAGGCAAAGGGCATGGAGGAGGCCGAGGAGAAGGCGGAGGCCGAGGAGAAGGCGGAGGTCAAGGACAAGGCGGAGGCCAAGGACAAGGTGGAGGCCAAGGGCAAGGCGGAGGCCAGGGACAAGGTGGAGGCCAAGCCGAAAACAAGGGTCCAAGTGAAAATAAGGGCAAAGGCGGCTGGTTTAAAGGCGAGGGTCAAGGCCAAAAGCAAGAACAAGGTGAAAACAAGGGTCCAAGTGAAAATAAAGGAAAAGGCTGGTTCAAAGGTGGAGGCCAAGAGCAAAAACAAGAACAAGGTGAAAATAAAGGTCCAACTGAGAATAAAGAAAAAGGCGGATGGTTTAAAGGTGGAAAAGGGAAAGGCGAGAACCCTGCACCAAATGAAAATCAAGGTAAAGGCAACAATATGAAGCCAGGCCCAGGCAGTGGGCAAGGTAACAGCGGCCAAGGTGGTCAGGGCAATGGCAGTCAAAATAACAATCAAAATCAAGGGCAAGCGATAATCAGGGTAATAATCAAGCCCCTAGCAGCGAAAAGGACAACAACAACGCACCGAAGCCAAATTCGTCAATAGATCAATAACCTAATTTGAAGTGCTAAGGGCTGCCAAACAAGGCAGCTCTTGTTTTTGTAGCGTGGATATAAATATATCATTCAAATCCATTGTTCAGCTGGTCCCTAATACCTAGTAGGTCTTATAGTTATACAAAATAACTTTAACTAGGTAGATACTCCTGTTTTATAGCCCTAGCGGAAAAACCTAGGCATGTGCTTTTACAAGATTGACAAATAATTTAAATTTTGAAGCAAAATTAGCATAAGGCTATAAAGATTCCATCATAAACCTGTGCTAATATGTAACCGCTATCATAGTGTGAACCTAAGAATTAAAGAACCCAGAAAGCGAGGGAGGATTCGCAACAATCTGCAGACCTACGACCCAATAGGTTAGAAGACCTAGTGTTCAGCAAACTGTAAGAAGCACTTGAATAAAAGTCTGGAGGAGGAGATAATTTGCACGCTATTAAAAGAAGTTTATCAGCGTTATTGGTTGTTACGCTTGCTGTATCCATGATAGTAGGGACTGCGAATGTAGGGATGGGACAAGCTGCTGCAGCTTCTACGGGTGCTTCTGGATCTAAATTTGACTTTGGTTCCGATACGAGTCCTGTGGCTCCGGGTTATACTCAGGTATCCAACACAATGCTTTATAATGCGTCGAGGGGATACGGCTTGGACAAAACGGTGAATAACCGCGATCGGGGAACCGCAGACCCTCTGCTTAGGGATTTCGTGCTTGCTTCAGATTTTAGCTTCATGGTGGATTTGCCTAACGGTGAGTATTCGGTTCGAATCATTGCAGGGGATGCTATTGCCTCTAACAAAACAGATATCAAAATTGAAGGCGCTACCATGGGGTCGCTCTCCTCGAGTACAGGTAGTTATGCCGAAATGACCAAAACAGTGCTGCTGACAGACGGCCAAATGAATTTTCAATTCAGTAAGGATGGTCGCGTTAATGCAATCGAAATTACTCCTAAGAAAGCACCTACTGGACTATCCGTATCTGCAGTGACCTATTATCCGAATTCATCAGTCAGTTTAGTGTGGGACGCGGTCTATGGTGCGACAGGGTATAATGTATACCGGGTGTCTGATGGAGGAAGTGATTTTACCAAAGTTGGTGGCAGTACCGGCACTTCCTATACGGATAGTACAGTACAGCTTGGCGGTATGTATCAATATCAGGTGACGCAGCTGATGCAGCAAAATATCGAATCGGCTCCAAGCAGTCCGATTACTGTTGCAGTACTTGACCGATCCGTTCCTGCACCTGCTGCTCCTGATGGACTATCGGTAGTTAACGCCTCCAAGGAACAATTGTCAATCCGGTGGAATCCGGTAAATTATGCTTTGCAATACAATGTGTACCGCTCCAAAACGGCTCAAGGTCCGTTTAATCTTGTTGGAACAGCCGTAGAAGCGACGTTTGTGGACAATGGCGTCATTACAACGATGCCTTATTACTATCAGGTTGCGGCAGTGAATAACGGCGGCTTGTCCAATCGATCAGAAGTACTGGCTGTGCCTGTTATGACTGTTTTGAACCGTCAGATGGAGAGTCTGGACCGCAGTCCTGTTGCTGTAAAGGTGGAGGGCGGAGTGTATACAGGCTGGCGCTTGTTTGGAACGGATGATAAATCGACGACTTTTAATTTGTATCGTGACGGTCAAAGGGTGAACGCTTCGCCTATTGCTGATAGTACCAATTATTTAGATGCAGTTGGCACATTAAATTCCGAATATGAGATCCGAGCCGTGATCAACGGTAATGAAGAACCGCAAGGTGAAAAGTTCAGTGTATGGAACAAAAATTACCTTGATGTTCCACTTCAAAAACCGGCTAATGGCGTGACGCCTTCCGGAGAAAAGTACACGTATAATGCAAACGATGCGAGTATCGGAGATTTGGACGGCGATGGTAAGTATGAGCTCATCGTGAAATGGGACCCATCGAATTCTAAAGACAATTCACTTTCCGGATATACAGGCAACGTATTCATTGATGCCTATAAGCTCGACGGTACTATGTTGTGGCGTATCGATTTGGGTCGAAACATTCGCGCTGGCGCGCACTATACGCAGTTTATGGTATATGACCTTGATGGTGATGGTAAAGCGGAGATAGCTTTCAAGACGGCGGATGGTACGGTAGATGGTAAAGGTCAGGTGATCGGAAACGCCCAAGCGGACTACCGCAATTCCAGCGGCTATATTTTGAGTGGTCCTGAGTATTTGACCATCTTTAATGGTGAGACAGGTGCAGCGATGGTTACGACCGATTATGATCCCCCTCGCGGCAGCGTATCCAGCTGGGGAGACAGCTATGGCAACCGGGTCGATCGCTTTTTAGCGGCAATTGCTTATCTGGATGGTGAGCGGCCGAGTCTTGTTATGGCACGCGGATACTATACCCGGACGGTACTTGTAGCTTACAACTGGCGTGACGGCAAGCTCACCAAGCTGTGGAAATTCGATACGAATGATGCGGAGAATGCGAATTACACGGGGCAAGGAAACCATAATCTTTCCATTGCCGATGTCGATCATGATGGAAAAGATGAGATTACGTATGGGGCTATGGCAATCGACGATAATGGGAAAATATTGTACTCGACCGGACTTGGTCATGGGGATGCGATGCATCTGGGCGATTTGGACCCAAGCAGACCTGGATTGGAGTATTTCGGCGTGCATGAAGACTATCCGAGCCCTGCTGGTCTTGAATTCCGCGATGCAGAGACCGGTAAGCTCATTTGGGGAATTCCAGCGAACTACGATGTAGGAAGAGGGATGTCCGGAGATATTGATCCTCGTTACCTGGGAGAGGAAATGTGGGCAACAGGAGATGCAGGCGGCGTCTATAACACAAAAGGGGAGAAGATTAGCTCCTCGAGACCTTCCGTAAACTTTGGTATCTGGTGGGACGGCGACTTGCTGCGAGAGCTGCTGGATCACCAATGGACCGATCCAATAGGTGTAGGCAAAATCGATAAATGGGACTATATGAATAGTAAATCGGTGAATCTTCTCACGGCAACAGGAACGTATTCTAACAACACAACCAAAGGAAATCCTTCCTTGCAGACGGATTTGTTCGGGGATTGGAGAGAGGAAGCGATCTGGCGTACGGAAGATAGCAGTGCGCTTCGAATTTATACAACAACAGATGTTACACCACATCGGCTTTACACACTGCTGGACGATCCAGAGTATCGATTGTCCATCGCATGGCAGAATGTAGGGTACAACCAGCCTCCTCATCCGAGCTTTTATTTGGGGGATGGAATGGCAGAACCCCCTGTGCCGCATATTAACCGAGTTCCGCTGAAAGTAAAGGAGATTTCGATCACATCTACTGCCAATGAGATAGTTGCTGGGCAAAGGATGAAGCTAAGTGCACAAGTAAAGCCGGATGCAGCTTCTAATAAATCCATTCAATGGAGTGTTCAGTCACCCGACGGAGCTCCAACTTCTCTAGCTACAATTGATGCTGCTGGAGTTATTCAAGCGTTAGCCCCAGGGAAAGTTGTTGCTAGAGCTGCAGCTGCGGACGGTTCAGGAATAACAGCTCAATTTGCTGTAACCATTAGGGTACCTGATGGACCTGCAACCAGCTTGCCTGGGAAAGGAGTTTTGTCCAGCGATAATGGTTATGATACCGGCCTTCAGGACGGTGACTACAAGATTATGATGAACCTTTGGTGGGGCAGTAATGGGACCATCTACAAGCTGTACGAAAACGGCAAGCTAATTGACATTAAGACACTTGCAGACCAAACTCCGAGTGCTCAGACGGCATTTACGGTTATTAATGGAAAACCTAATGGGACTTATCAATATACTTGTGAGCTCATCAATCGTCACGGCACTACCGCTTGTGAACCATTGACAGTACAAGTTAATCAAGCGATGCCTGCTAAGCCAGTATTGTCGCATAACAACTGGGATGGCGATGGAAGCTATGAAGTACAAATGAACATGTGGTGGGGAACGAATGGGAAGGTTTATAAGCTCTACGAAAACGGCGTGTTAATTGACACACAGCAGCTTGTATCCTCGACTCCTGGAGCGCAGTCTGCCATAACCGCAGTAAAAGGGAAAAAGCTCGGAACCTACCAGTACGTAGGAGAACTGATTAATGACGCTGGAGTCGTTTCTAGCGACAAGATCACAGTAGAAGTAAACAAGTAAAACCAAAGGCGAAAGCTTAGTAGGACAGTCATGGACTGCTTACTAAGCTTTTTTGGCGTTATATGGACGAAAGATTGGAGAATATACATCTACATACTATGGATATGGCATGAATGTTTCTCCCGTGTAACCTTGCAGCAACTAAGCTATAATAGAATAAACAATGTATGAAGAACAGAAGGGAAGAGGAATTGTGTTTAGTAGAACAGAGAGCTTAAAACAGTACATTCGGCTGTATCCGGTCAATACGGCCATTATTGTTATTCAATTGCTTGTTATGGCCGGGATGACGATATACGGCTCATCCAAAGATAATTCCACATTGATCCGCTTCGGGGCCATGTTCGATCTTCCACGCATGGAGCCTGAGCTGTGGAGATATGTGACGTCTATTTTCGTTCATATCGGCTTTGAGCATTTATTGTTCAACAGCTTTGCGATCTATGTGTTTGCCGCGCCACTTGAACGGATGTTTGGCTCTTTTCGGTATGCGGTATTTTACCTTTTGAGTGGTATTGCCGGCAATATAGCTAGTGCCTTGCTGCACAAGGACTACTATATCGGGGCGGGTGCATCGGGAGCAATCTATGGCGTGTATGCCGCTTACTTGTATTTATCTGTTTTCCGTAAGGACCTGATCGATTATCAGACCAAGCAGACGGTACGTATTATTGTTATCATCGGATTCATCTATTCCGTCGTTATACCGAATGTGGACATTTATGCCCACTTAGGTGGGTTTGTTGGCGGCTTGCTATTTACCGCATTGATGACTCTTTTTATTAAGCGTAGACAAAGAGAACAGGATCACATTGATCACCTAGATCACCAGCAACAATAGCTTCGATTAAAGACGCAGCGGCAGCTGAGGATGGATAACTATCCTTGGCTGCCGCTGTTTGCTTATCCCATAAAATCGATTTTGTTGCTAATCCTTCACTAATCCTGTTCTTAATTCATTAATACTAAATTCCAAATAACCCTTTAAACAGGACAAGACGAAAACCCAGCCCTCTTTATTATCAATCATGTTATATATTAGATTATCATCATTTTCGTTAAAGCCATCCTCATTCACTTCAATAATTGTCGAAGAATGATCCAATTCCTTGAGATTTATTGTAACCACATTGCCTTCTGAGCCCCATCGAAAAACGATCTTCTTATTTGTATTGATTTCCAATATTTCGATATTCACTTTAGCGTTGTATTCTTGATACATCAATGTAATCGTCTTGCCTTGTTCCCATCTTGCGGAGCTTGAGGAGAACCAGAAATTCCCGATTTTTGAAGGGTCTACGAAAGCCTCGAATACTTCAGCTGCCGGTTTTAAAATTTTAAATTTCGTTAGGTTGTTCATCGATGAATTCATCCTTTTCCTAGTGCATAGATTTAGTGGCCATTGAATTAATCTTATACTTGCTTATTAGTAGTATATTTTGAGTGTTCCCCGCTAAGGCGTTTTTTAATGGAAAAAAAGGACAATTCGACAATGGGAAGAATTACTACAATATGACAAGAAGTATTGCTTAGAGGAGGTATATAAATGGCTTGGCTTCATATGCACTATCACTCTGAAACGCTCCGAATGCCTGTACCCATGGAGGTGCTTTTGCCTCAACATGTAGCGGGTGGATCACGCGAGGTAAAAGATCCTGGTCCTTACCAGACGTTATATTTATTGCATGGGATGAGTGACAATCATACCGCGTGGATGCGAAGAACTAGCATTGAAAGGTACGTAGAAGGGCTGCCGCTTGCGGTTGTCATGCCTGCTGGGCATTTGGGCTTTTATACGGATATGGCCAAAGGCCGCGATTATTTTCAGTTCCTAACGGAGGAGCTTCCATCATTATGCGAGAGGCAATTCCGGCTATCCAGCTCCCGAGAGGATCGATTCATTGCCGGTTTGTCTATGGGCGGTTACGGAGCGATGAAAGCAGGGCTATTGGCTGCGGATAAATACCGTGCTGCGGCTTCGTTCTCAGGCGCGCTGGATGTTGCCTTCATGTACAATCGAATATCGCCGAGCCTTGCCTCCGAAATTTTTGGCGATAAAGAGTCGGTTCAAGGGAGCGTTAACGACCTTTTTACAGCGGCACAGAATCTCTCGCAATCGGAGCAGCCGCGTCCGGATTTATATATGTGGTGCGGTACCGAGGACTTCTTGTACGACAGTAATGTACGGTTCAGGGACCATGCTAGGGCGCTCGGGCTGCCTCTCACTTATGAGGAAGGTCCGGGAGATCATGAATGGAAATATTGGGATACATGCATAGAGCGCGTGCTTCAATGGCTGCCATTGCGTAAATCGAACGTGGATTGAGGAGGAAACGGGTATGGCTTTAATCGAAACGCATGTTTTTTCTAAAGTGCTGGGTATGGAAATGACGGTCAATGTCGCGCTTCCTCAAGAGAAGCGTCCTTATTCAGGAGATGGCAAGGTGAAAGTGCTGTGGCTCTTACACGGTGGTTCCGGAGATGAATCGGCATGGTTGCGTATGAGCAATGCAGAACGTTATGCAATGGAATACGGCGTGGCGCTCGTTGTACCGGGAGGATTGCATTCTTGCTTTACAGATATGGCGCATGGCGGTCGGTTTTTTACTTACTTGACTGAGGAGCTGCCGCGCGTCCTTCGCCATATGTTTCCTCGTTTATCGGAAGCTAGGGAAGACAATATGATTTCCGGGTTCTCCAATGGGGGATATGGCTGCTTAAAAGCAGGCCTTGCAAGACCTGATCTGTACGGGGCGATAGGTGCGTTCTCGGCTGGCGATAAGACCGATGTGGCTTTTGTCAACAACGGGTCCCGCAAGGCTCTGGATCGGATTATTTTGTTCGGAGATGGCGATATGAGAGGAACGGATAACGACTTGCAGCATTTGGGCAGGGAAGCTCTCAAGAAAGGTGCTCCATTACCTAAGGTATATCATGCTTGCGGAAGCCTCGATCCTTGGTTGGATTTGAATGAACTGGTAAGAGAGTTCTTCGTGGGGTTAGAAGGTAATCCTTACGATTATGAGTACCATGAGGCTGAAGGCTATGGGCATACGTGGGAGTTCTGGGAGATGGAGTTGGTCCGTTTCTTAAATCATTTGGGGCTTGAAAAGAATGGACATCTATACATAGGCATATAACAGCGTTGTGGATATACATAATTAGAGCTTTTGCGGAGCTGGACTTAGATTCGGTGTATTTGATCTGGAATCAAGTCATTCAGGAGGGCGAGAGCTTTCATTGGACGGAGCCTTTTTCCAGACAAAAAATAGAGGAGATCATCAAAAATCAAGACGCAGTGTATTGTGCGATTAATGATTCAGGTGATCCGGTAGGATTTTACATCCTTCATAAAAATGCATCTGGCAGGGGAAGTCACATTGCTAACGCATTGTATGCTATCCGTAGTGATTACAGGAGACGGGGCATCGGCAGAATGCTAGGAGAGCATTCGATAGAAATGAGCAGGCAATATGGCTATAGAGCCATCCAATTTAATTCGGTCGTATCCACTAATACGGGTTCTGTACGTTTATGGGAGAGCCTAGGCTTTCAACGTGTTGGGACGCTAACCGGGGCATTCAGGACCGACAGAAATGAGTATGTCGATGTGTATCTTTACATGAAGACACTGTGAGGCTGGAGGTAGGTTTCAAGGCAACCAATGAGATGGGGATGTTTCGTTGAACATACGAATGTACGGGAGGTGAGACCATTGACTCCGTATTATCCACAATCCGAATCAAAGGGTGGCTGGAGATCTGTTCATCATAATCGTAAAGCCATTGCTGATTTAGGGCTAGATCAAGTTAAGCTAGACGAATTTGTACAATGGAATCTGAGCATTCAATGCGATCCTCCAACACAAGTTGGTTTTATGGTTATAAAAAATGGTTGAATAGCAGCCGAAGCTTATGATCGGCCGGAGACTCGTTGCCGAAATCAATGGTTGGCTTCAATCGGGAAAAGTATCGCCTCCTGTTCGTTTGGAAGGTGGATCGATGCGGGTAGAAGAGGAGAGGCTCGGTATCCGTTAGAATTGGACAGCTTGGTATACAACTCCAAATACTTACCGGAAGGCCACCCGCTATCGGATGAAAGAAAGAGCGCAATAACGTTTAAGCATTTATTAACTCATACGGCGGGTCTTCCGTCCGGTTCAGATAAATACGACTCGCCGTGTTTTGATTTTATCGATTTTACAGTAGGACGCTGTACTGCTTATCCTCAGTCTAATCATTTACTTTTTGATCCGGGCTGCGGGTACGAATACAGCAATATAGGATACAATCACTTATCGGTCATCTCGCCGCATATTACTGGAAAACCGCTGTACAAGGATATCGAAGAGGGAATTTGGTCCCGAATCGGTGTGGAAAGTGCAGATTGGCCGGAGAGGACTGGGGCTTTCATAAGAAATGGGCTTGTTTATCAACCAGCAGGGTCCGGCCCAGGGATGACGACACTCGATTTGGCTCGGTTTGCTTATTTATTGCTGCACAAGGGGCAATGGGAAGGGCATTGTATTGTGCCAGAATGGTACTTACGCACTGCTTTACAGATCGATCCGATAAATAACAGTCAACCGGAGTATTATGGACTGGGCTTTTACTCTAACACCACATACCAATTAGCTGCTTAATTACCTAAAAACGCGTTTGCAATGTCAGGTTAAGGCTTAAACTATGTTGTTATCGTTCCTGATGCGGAACTTATCGTGATACGGACAAGCCGAATCACTGGCGTCATTAATCCTGCTCTTTTCAAGAAAGAATTCACTCGTATGGCGGCCGAATTGATACATTGACAGCGATGAATATAGAAAAACCTGGGCCAACATGGTATAGTGAAGCGTATTGATTTATGAAAAGGGGAATAAGAATGATCGATCATATTGTATTGGTTAAATTCGGCGAAAGCACAACGCAAGCTCAGCTTCAAGAGGTTGTAGATCGTTTTAAGGCACTGAGAGGCGAACTAACGGGAGTCGTCGATTTGCAAGCAGGCATTAACTTTTCCGACAAAAATCAAGGCTATCAAGTCGTGCTCTCCGTTCGATTTGAAGACAAGGCTGCGCTTGAAGCTTATGGCCCGAATCCGAAGCATCAAGCTGTTGCTGCATATATTAGAGAAGTCGGTCGCGTAGACAGCATCGTTTCCGATATCGAGCTTTAATGCTATCTTCGACTACATAACGGCACTACAATTTTAGCTTAGTCTTGGAGCCCTGCTCCGGCTAAGCTTCTTTTTGCTGCCTAGTTGCAACAATTTCATCATTATCAAATTTGAAAAAAAGGCCGTTTTATGCTATAATTAAGTTAAATTCGAGGAAAAGGGAGGTGAATGTGTATGTTATCTCGCGATACCTCGTCCAATCGTTGGTTATCATTGATTTTAATCGTTGTATTCATGCTGTTTGCTACACCTACTCCAAGCTTAGAGTCCAATGTAAGCGAAACAACACGCACCTCGGTCCAACAAGGGGTGGAATATTTCTCGAGCAAAGCAACCGTGCGCAAACAGAATGCTTCCTCAGATACGCTACGTTGGAGCATGCTCTTCTCCGTACTGTCTTTACTCTTAATGGGTATGTTACAAGGCTTATGCCGCGCTATTCCGGAAACCCACGTTACGTTTCACCCCCTGATTGCCCGCCGACTCATTCGGCAGATTTTATCCCCTATTAAGTTTACTTCTCTCTTCGTTTAGTATTATTCGGTATCTCTCCAATTGACTTTTTCAAAAGCCAACCGTTCCCACAGCCATTTTTTAGCTCAATCTTAACGGTTTATTTGTGCTGCTCGAATGTGTTCATTCTTATCGTTTCGTTTAAAAAAACTGCAAATTACCTACACTCCACGTTTTCTTTTTGAAAAAAAGAGAGTCTGAGGGTCTGTTTGCTGCTGCCTAAAAAACCAAATAGGATGAAGGAGGATGGAGGTATGACCATTAGAGAAACCGACCTTCCGGGGATCGGTAAAAAATTTCAAATAACAACGCGAGGTGGAGAGAAGCTCGTCATTGTCGTCCATGACGACGGCAGGCGTGAATGCTATCAATACGAATATCCTGACGCGGATGAAAGTATTTCGATGATTTCACTTGATGATGATGAGGCACGCATGATTGCGGGTATTATCGGGGGAATGACGTATAAGCCTAAGGCGCTTGAGACGATAGAGATGGCGCTGGATGATCTTATTATTGAGTGGTACCGTGTGGAAGCTGATTATCCGTCTGTCGGAAAAACGATCGGAGAGTTGAACATTCGCCAAACGTGCGGAGCGACGATTATTGCCGTCATCGAAAAGCATCAAGCCGTCAAGCACATTAATCCGGGTCCGGAAATCGTGCTTACGGCGGACTCAACCCTTGTTGTAGCGGGAGAAAGGAGGCAGCAGAAGCTCTTTAAAACAATTTTGACGAATGGATGTGATGGAACGCATGAACTACATCGTATTTGAGATTGGAGTGGCTATTGCGCTCATCGCGTTGTCTGGGTTATTGTCGGCGAAGCTTCGTTTCTCGGTCATCCCGTTTTATATATTGGTTGGTATGGCGGTAGGACCGCATTCCTTTGAAGTATGGCATATCGATCTGCGATTTATTTCCAGTGCTCCATTGATCGAATTTTTAGGAAGGATTGGGGTCTTGTTCTTATTGTTCTACTTGGGATTGGAGTTCTCGGTGGGGCGGTTAATCCGTTCTGGGCGGTCCATTGCCATTGGTGGCACCATTTATATTTTAATTAATTTTACTCTCGGATTGTTGTTCGGTTATGCTGTTGGATTGCCGTTACTGGAGCTGCTTGTAGTGGCGGGCATAACCACCATATCCTCCAGTGCCATAGTGGCTAAAGTATTGGTTGATTTAAAAAGAACGGCTAATCCTGAGACCGAAATGATTCTAGGCATCATCATGTTCGAGGATGTGTTCCTTGCAATCTATATTTCGATCATATCCGGTCTAATATTAAGCGGCTCCTCTTCTTTAGGCGGGATACTCTTGTCTGCGCTTGTGGCACTCGGGTTTATGCTGTTCGTACTAATTGTAGGGCGTAAGGCGGTGCCATTGTTGAATCGGATGCTGAATATTCGATCCAATGAGCTGTTTTTGCTTGTGATCTTCGCTATTTTGTTCGTCATCGCCGGTTTTTCCGAGACGATTCATGTGGCGGAAGCGATTGGGGCGCTTCTCGTTGGGTTGGTCTTTGCAGAAACAGAGCATCGCAGACGGATTGAGCAGTTGATATTGCCGTTTCGTGATTTTTTCGGCGCCGTCTTTTTCTTCAGCTTCGGTTTGACCATCGATCCGACTACCCTCGGAGGAGCCGTTTGGTTGTCCTTGGGAGCGGTGTTATTAACACTTGCGGGCAATTTTGCGGCCGGTATGTGGGCAGGTCACAGTGCGGGGCTATCTCCGAAAGCCTCAGTCAATATCGGCTTCACCATAGTTGCGCGCGGTGAATTTTCGATCATCATGGCAAATCTGGCCAAAGCCGGGGGGTTATTACCGATCATTCAGCCCTTTGCCGCCTTGTATGTGCTGATACTTGCTGTGATAGGACCGCTGCTGACGAAAGAGACGAAGCATATTTACCGTGGGATAGACCGAATATTCAAGCTATCCGCAAGAGATAAGCACAATAAAAGGGGAGAACAGGCGGCTGCACCGGATAGATGAACCAGTTGAAATAGTACGAAGGAAGAGCTTCTAACTCATTATGGGTGAGGGGGAATTCAATTTGAAAGATGTGAGGGATGTTTTTTGGAGGCTTGTGAATAATTCTTCTTGGACTCGGAGTATGACCATTCAAACAAGCCGCGCACAAGAAATAGGAGAGATAATTCAACGGAAGTTCGGAAGGCAAGTGGAAATTTTGGCATGCAGGGATAACGGTTATGGGAAATCGATTAGCACTTTAAGGCTAGTTATTTTCAGGTTAGAGGAAGTGGAGCTGACCGATTTGGTAACTGAAACGGATGCAGACGCGATTATTGATGTTGTTCCCACCTATGGAACGGAGGAAAGGAGGGGTAGATGGAAGAGGCATACGAATGATGAACTAGCGGACGTATCCAAGTATGGCAATGATCTGTCGGATTAAAGGACAAAAAACCTTAGCGGCTTTGGCTGCTAAGGTTTTTTCGTATTCTACTATGGAATTCATTTCATATCGCTATACACGATCTTAAGACCGATGACTTCGCCTGTTTGCACATTTACGTCAGCATAGCCCTTGTAAAAGTAACCGCATACACCCCATACAATGCAATATTTTGCGGATACGTCTTTGTTGTCAAGGAAGTAAGGCTGTTTGATAACAAATCGGTAACTTATGGTATCTCCGTTTTCTTCAGCGGGATGATCCGTCAATATAACCTCTGACTGGTAGTAGGGAAGGGAGGGGAAGAAATGCCCCTTTGTTCTTGTTTCATTGCCATAGTTTCCTTGAGGATCGGTAGGTTTGGCCCATCGGGCATTGTTCGCAGATTTTTCCCTGATATCAATTATGACTCCAGGAAGCTCGTGGTTCAAAGCATTCTGCAAAGCAAAATCCCTCCGTTGATCCAATCCCTGTCTAACAACGAAAACAAGCAGGAGTCCAAGAAGAAAGGAACCAACAATCGTCCTCCAGTCAAATCTGCGCCGGTGAAGCAGGAGTAAAAAGCAGACAAGGCTCAGAACGATGACCATAGATGCTGTAGAATAGAACAGAAGCGGTTGATTCGTATTATGCAGTAAATAATAGTATAGTAACCCGGATAGAAAAAGGAAAAGCCTTATAAGAGAAAATCCGATTCGTTTACCCATTAAATACTCCTATCCTCAACTTGTAAAAAGTAATTGGTTATCCCAAATAATGGGACGCCTTCATCGTAGCATGTCCCATGACCATGCGGCAATCCCGAAATGGTATTGGCTGTTTACTGCGAGATATTGTACGATAGGTAGAAAACGAACGGCCTCGAAGGAGGAGCGGCTTAGCATGAAACGGTTTGCATTTCCTTTTTTTCAGACAGCTGTCAACTGGAAGATTAAGCATAAAGTATTCTCGCTTATTTCTCTAATTATGGCGATTTGCTTTCTCATTACGTATTTCTCGTTACAGTATGCTTATTCGATTTACGATGAACAGCTTTATTCCAAATCCTCCCAGCTGCTCAATTTATCCTCAAGCGGGATAGAGAATGAGCTGAAGAAGATGGACAGGCTATCGTTCAGTATAGCAACGGACTCGCAAATTCAAAGCTTGCTGCTATCTATTACGGAGGATACGCCGGAGTTTGAAAAATTGCGTATTCGCTCTTATATATCCGATAAGCTCGTGCAGTACGCTGGGTATGAAAAATACATTTACTCCATAGAGGTTACTGATTTGCTGGGTGAACAAGCCCTGGCCGGGCAATCTTCTACAGTATCTAAAGAAAAGAAGCAGACGATTCTTAGTGAATCGGCCAAAGGCTCCGGCGAGATACGCTGGATTCTTCCGGACTCAGAGGATGCTAACTTGATAGCTGCACGTGAAATCCGTTCTTATCAAAATCAAAATTTCAGTCTTAACCGGATAGGAACGCTAGTGGTTCGCATCAGGTTCGAAAAAATCGTAGATGATGTCATAGCAGGCACGGAGTTGAAGAACGGGGAAATGCGAATCGCCTCCGGGGAGCATGTCATTTATCCTCCCAAGCCAGATTACGAACTGGGCTCGTTCGTCCCGGTTACGGATCAATGGCAGCATAACTATGAGATCAAGCAGTTCAATGGCCGGTCCTATTTTTGGACGCAGATTCAATCAGGCTATTTGGGCTGGGCTTACCATAGTCTGGTCCCCTATGACACGATCTTTCAAAAAATCATTCTGATGAAACGATTCCTGCTCATCGGTTTTATTGTCAGTTTGCTTGTGGTGATGGCGGTAGCAATTAATTTTGCGCGAAGCCTTACCCGTCCTATAGAGGACTTGATCGGTCGTATGAAGCAGGTACAAAAAGGGGATTTCAGTCTTAACGAATCGGAAACTGCAGACCCGATCGCATTGCAAATGGATGAAGTCGGCCAGTTGCACCGGACATTCCGCATGATGATGCAGCAAATTAATGAGCTGATTACAGAGAACTATGCCAAGCAGCTGACCATTAAAGAGACACAGTTTAAAGCGCTTCAGGCTCAGATCAATCCGCATTTTTTGTATAACACACTGGAATCGATCAATTGGCTTGCCAAAACGAACGGTCAACCGCAAATTTCTAAAATGGTAGAGGCGCTCGGTTTTTTGCTTAGAAGCTCGATCAGTATGCGGGAAACTTTAATTACGGTCGAAGAAGAATTGGAAATCGTGATGTGTTATATTACGATTCAGAAGTATCGCTTTGAGGAGCGGCTTGTGTTCGAGATGGATATCCCGGAGGAAGTCAGGAAGCTAATGCTGCCTAAGCTGACGCTGCAGCCGCTGCTGGAAAATTCGATCCATTATGCGCTTGAGCAAATGCTTGAGCCGTGTACGATTCGAATTTATGCCAAAAGAGAGCCGGGCAAGATGATTATCGTAGTGGAGGACAACGGCCCAGGTATGGATGAAATGCTGTTGGAGCAGGTAAGAAAAGGTGAGGCCCGTACGCGCGGCAGCGGGATCGGTCTGAAAAATATCGAGGAACGCATCCAGTTGGCTTATGGAGAAGAATACGGCATTCGGCTGGACAGTCAACAAGATAAAGGGACGAGCGTCTCCATCATCATTCCGGATGAAACGAGGGATTAATGTGTATAAAGTATTGCTGGTAGACGATGAACGAATCATACTGGACGGCATATCGAGAATTGTAGATTGGGAAAGTACCGGAACGGTCTTGGCGGGAACGGCCCGCAATGGAATTGAGGCTTATGAGAAGGTTATAGAGGATCCGCCTCACATTATCATTAGCGATATCAAAATGCCTGGCATGGACGGACTTCAGCTCGCCGCTAAAGTATCCGCAGAGTACCCCGAGATTAAACTTATTCTACTATCCGGCTTCGGGGAATTTGAATATGCACAGTCGGCGATTGAGTATGGTGTCAAGCATTACCTGCTGAAGCCATGCAATGAGAACAAGATCATGGAGGTACTTCAAGAACTGGTATCCGAACTGAACCAGGAGCAGCAGAGCGAGCAATTCGTTAGCAACATGAGAGAGGGCCTAGCCAAAGTACTGCCCCATGTGAAGGAACAATTTCTGAAGGAGTTCGTTACGAATAAAACGTATGGTAATCGGGATTGGGAATATTTCAGCCATTTGTTTCAATTGGATCTTGGCGATCGCAAGGTGAGATTGATCTTGTTTCATCTCGATGGTCCGTTCGAATTTGAGCATTTATTTGCTGTGAAAAATATAGCCGAGGAGCTGCTCGACAACAATGTACTGAGCTCAACTGTCGGTGATCATGTGCTCATCGTGGTGGAGGACACAACCTCCGCAGGCACTCTTCAGGAACAAATCAAGCTTATTCGTGAAACCTTCCTGCGGTATTACAAAATCGACCTGACCATTGCTTTAAGCGAATCGGGAGAAATCATTCAAGCCCGCAGCCTGTACAAGCAGACAATAGAATGCTTGAACTATCGATTCTACCTTGGTGAAGGCAGCTTGATTACGGAGACCGATATCGTAGGTTTGGATCGGACGGAGAGCGAGGAGCTTAGCTTTAACGAAGACAACTTGATTATGCAGATCAAAACGGGGAACAGAGAAGAGGCAGTTCGCGAGATCAATCTCTTTTTTCAAAAGCTGTCCGAGCTGCGGTCGGATATTACAACAGTCAAATCTTACGTTATTCAGCTTTTTATGGCGATGATAAGGCTGGGAGATTCGGAGAATAGGCACGGCTATATGGATAAAGTAGTGAAGCTGATGCAGCTCGATACCCTTCAAGCGATTCAATCGTTCTTCAAGGAAACAGCAGACGAGATTACCTCGAACCATTACGAGCAGACCAAAAATAAGCACAGCGCTATCGTGAGCAAGGTAGTGGATATTATTAACGATCATTTAGGCAATCCTGAGCTATCTCTCAACTGGGTGGCTCATCAAATGCTGTATATGAACTCGGATTATTTGGGGAAGCTATTCAAAAAAGAAACCGGCGAGAAGTTTTCAAACTATGTGATGAGGGTCCGAATATCTAAAGCTATCGATCTGATTCATCAAAAATCAGACATCAAAATATTTGAGCTTGCTGAACAGCTCGGATTTGGCGATAATCCCCAATATTTCAGCCAAGTATTCAAAAAGTATGCAGGCTGTTCGCCATCGGAATATATGAAGACCACGTAATCTGAAGCTGCAATAACTCTGTTTTTTAAACAAGGTTAACGGTTTTTTGAATTCTTTTTCCTGGTCCAAAGCGAGATAATAGCAATGTAAAGACGAAGAACAGGGGAGGAAATAGAGATGAAGAAAGCGTTACCAATGGTTCTCTCGCTATCGATGGTTTTAACCGCTGCAGGCTGTGGAGGCGCGGCTTCCAGTGGAGATGCAGGCAAGAAAACGGATGCGGTAAGCTCGGGCACAGGCGCAGGAAGCAAAGATCCGGTGACTTTGCGTATTGCATGGTGGGGTGGTCAAGCAAGACATGACTACACATTGAAGGTTATTGAGCTGTATCAACAAAAAAATCCTAACGTAAAAATCGAAGCGGAATATGCTTCCTTTGACGACTATTGGAAGAAGCTAGCTCCGCAAGCGGCTGCTAACGGATTGCCGGATATCATTCAAATGGATATGTCTTACTTGAGCCAATTCGGTGGCAGAGGCCAGCTGGAAGATCTTCGTCCTTACACAACCAACGGCAAGCTTGATATGAGTGCGGTCAATGCTAATACACTGAAGAGCGGCGAGTACGACGGCAAGCTGTATCAAATCCCTCTTGGCGTTAATGCTCTGGGTGCTACGGTTGACCCGGATATGCTGGCTAAAGCCGGTGCAAGCATGCCTGCCAAAGATTGGACTTGGGATGATCTGGATGCCTTAGGCGCTAAACTAAAGGGCAGCGGTAAAATCTTGATGGACTACTTGCGGTATGATGTATTCTTCCCTTACTATTTGCGCACGGTTGATCAAAAAATGTACAGTGCTGACGGCACGAGCTTAGGTTATACAGATGATAAAGCATTCGTAGACTACTTCAAGCGTTACCAAAAAATGTATGATTCTGGTTATTTGCTAAGTCTAGATAAATTGGCACAAAAGAAATCCACTCCTGAAGATGATGAAATGGTTCTTGGCAACGCATTCGGCAGCTTTGCATGGTCCAATCAGTACGTAGCTTGGTCCGCTGCGGCTAAACGTAACACAGAACTCATTCCTATTCCAGGTCCTAATGGTAAAAAAGGCTTGTTCTTGAAACCTAGTATGGGCTTCTCCATTACTAAAAATTCGAAGCAAAAAGAAGAAGCGGCGAAATTCATTGACTTCTTCACCAACGATATTGATGCGAACAAAATTATTAAAGGCGAGCGCGGCGTGCCTATCTCCTCTAAAGTTAAGGAAGCACTTAAACCTAGCTTGACTCCAGCAGAAGCTAAAGTGTTCGACTATGTAGCTTGGGCTGAAACCAACAGCAGTCCTATGGATCCTCCGAACCCTGTCGGTTCTGTTGAAGTAGAAAAGCTGTTGAAAGACTTGAGCGAGCAAATCTTGTATAAGAAAATTTCAGTAGAAGATGCTGCGGCGAAGTTCCGTAAAGACGCCAATGCCATCCTGGCCAAAAATAAAAAGTAATCAGTGAAGCGGACCTAGACAATCTCCTATGAGAAGTCGGGTTCGCTTTTTTTATACGGAAAGCCGGAGTCTGTTTTTTAAACAAAATGAACGGTTTTTTGCATTCTTATAACGGAAGCCAATCTTTATAATGAGGATATAGAGCTAAGAGAAGCAAGCAAACTACATGCATAGGGGTTGAATTCCATGAAGCTGCGGGACAACAACAACGTCGTCGGATACGTGTTCACCGCTCCGTTTATCATCGGCTTTCTTATCTTCACGTTGTATCCTATTCTATCATCATTGTATTACTCATTTACCGAGTATAACTTGATGGAAGCCCCCCGATGGATCGGGTTTGATAACTACGTCAAAATCTTTACGGATGACGACAAAATATGGAAGTCATTTCAGGTTACGTTTACTTATGTTTTTGCCAGCGTTCCTCTGCGACTGGGCTTTGCCTTGATTGTAGCTATGCTATTGAACAAAGCAGCTCGCGGTATCGGCGTATATCGCTCAGCATACTATCTTCCTTCTCTGATCGGTGGCAGTGTGGCCGTATCGATCATGTGGACGCAAATTTTTGGCGATAAAGGGCTGCTAAATTCCTTCCTCGGTATGATCGGGATTCACACGGATACATCATGGATCGGTAGCCCTGGAACAGCACTATGGACATTAATCGCCTTGTCGGTATGGCAGTTCGGATCTTCGATGCTTATCTTCCTGGCGGGGCTGAAGAACATCCCTGCATCACTATACGAAGCGGCTAGTGTTGATGGAGCTAGCAGCGTTTATAAATTTTTCAAAATTACACTCCCGCTGCTTAGTCCTATCATTTTGTTTAACTTGATCATGCAAACGATTTCGGCCTTCATGACCTTTACTCCAGCCTATATCATCTCTCGAGGTGAGGGCGGACCATTGGATAACACGCTGCTGTATTCCTTGTACCTTTACCGTAGAGCATTCGTTTACTTCGAAATGGGTTACGCATCAGCTCTAGCATGGATCATGCTCATCATTATCGGTGTTATTACGTTAGTTATCTTCAAATCATCCAAGTATTGGGTGCATTACGAGGCGAAAGGAGACAAATAACATGGCTGGAACTAAACAGATTTCAAATGTCTTCTATCACTTGATCGTCGGCTTGCTGGCGCTGCTCATGCTGTATCCGATTATTTGGCTGGCGGTAAGCTCGCTCAAGCCCAATGGTGAAATATTCTCTCAAGCTTACAGCTTAATTCCTAGCCGGCTTGAGTTCGTGAACTACGTAACAGGGTGGAAAGGATTTGCAGGCAACACCTTCGGTACGTTTTTTAAAAACTCTTTTATCATTGTTATTTTTTCCACCATCGGCGCTGTAATTTCTTCCGCACTTGTCGCTTACGGATTAGCTAGAATTCCGTTCAAGGGAAGCGGTTTCTGGTTCGGCTGTGTGATGATGACGATGATGCTGCCTCATGACGTTACAGTCATTCCGCAATATGTAATGTTCGCTAAGCTGGAGTGGTTGTCTTCCTTCAAACCGATTATCGTACCTAGCTTTTTCGGAGTTCCGTTCTTTATCTTCCTGATTATGCAGTTTATTCGTACCATCCCGCCAGAGATGGATGAAGCGGCCAAAATGGACGGCTGCAATAAATACTCGATCTTTTTCCGTATTATCGTTCCGATGATCGTTCCATCTCTAGTAACGGCGACGATTTTCCAATTTTATTGGAAGTGGGATGACTTCATCAATCCGCTATTGTATTTGAACAAGCCTTCGCTGTATCCTGTATCGTTAGCACTGAAGCTGTTCTTGGATGGAGATTCGATCAACAACTGGGGCGGAATGTTCGCGATGTCCACGCTGTCGTTGCTACCTATCGTTATTGTGTTCTTTATATTCCAAAAATATATCGTTGAAGGCATCAGCACCAGCGGCTTGAAAGGTTAATTCGGTCATAGAACAATTATCGAGTCTGTTCGAGAAGCTCGGACAGACTCTCATCTTAGAGGAGGAATTATGGACATGCCAGCATTAATTTATGATGAACAAGAAATCAGAACCGTCATTGACCGCGTCGTTCGCCGTACTTTCCAAATGGACTACAATTGGGATTGGCCAGGCGGGGTTGCTTTTTATGGAGTAGCGGAAGCTTTTGAAGCGACAGGCAATCAGGAATATATCGAGCTGCTAAAAGCTTGGGTCGATGAACAGTTAGAAGACGGCTTGCCGAAGCTGACGGTGAACGGGGTTTCCATCGGGCATTCACTACTTAGCTTGTATAAAGCGACCGGAGACCAAAAATATTTGGATTTCGCCGTTCAAATGGCGGATTTCCTGAAGAATGACGCAGAACGGTTTGCTGATGGTATATTTCAGCATACAGTAAATTCTGAAGACTATAACTTTCCGGAGCAGGCTTGGGTAGATACGATGTTTATGGCAGGGTATTTCCTGGTTAGGATCGGAACGATGCTGAATCGCAACGATTATTTGGAGGATGGGATTAAGCAGTATCACGGTCATGAGGAGTTTTTGCAGGACCCGTCAACAAATTTGTACTATCACGGCTGGGACAATCTTGCGCAAAGCCACATGTCCGGCATTTACTGGGCGAGAGGAAACTCTTGGGCAGCTATTACGATGGCACGGGCATTAAAATTAATTCATGTAACCCATCCTTCGTTTATGATCATTGAAGGCTCATTGCGGGATCAGCTAGCAGCATTGGTGCGCCTGCAGTCCGAATCCGGTCTGTGGCACACGGTATTGAATGACCCGTCCTCCTACACGGAAACATCCGGATCGGCTGGGATTGCCGCGGCGCTGATTTCAAGCGGAAAGATGTACAATAAATATGTGAACAAGTCCGTGACAGGGATACTCAGCCGTATTGATGAAGACGGCTCGGTTAGAGGCGTTTCGGCAGGAACTGCGGTCATGCGCGATGCCGAAGGCTATAAAGGGGTGCCGCATAAGCGGATGCAGGGCTGGGGTCAAGGCTTGGCGTTGACCTTCTTATCCTCCTTATTGACTCGACAAGAGTGGTAAAAATTGATATGGAAATGTCGGCTGCTATAGCCGGCATTTTTTTGCGTTCAGAAGGGAAGAAGCTTCCCATATTTTTCAGAGGTAACTAAGCGGACGCCCTATCCATCTGCGAAGGCTCACGTATGATATAAAAATATCTGAAAGGTGGTTGCCTAATGCCGATCAAGAACGGAAAGCAGTATGTCGATCGTCTGAATAATTCCAATCCGCATGTCTGGGTTCGTGGGAAGCGGGTGAGCGGTTCCGTATCCAGCCATCCTGCATTTCATGGGCTCATATCGACTCAAGCGGAGCTCTATGATATGCAGGGGCAGGATGAATATAGGTCGAGGATGACTTATACTTCTCCAACAACCGGGGATCCGGTAGGATTATCGTTTCTACGTCCTGAATCCCGCGAAGATCTGGAGAAACGAAGAATCATGATGTCATTATGGTCCGATCGCCATCACGGTTTGTTGGGCCGTGCACCGGACTATATGAATACCGCCATCATGGCATTCGGTGCAGCGGCAGACTTGCTGAAGGAGAATAATCCACAATACGCAGAGAACATGAAGAATTACTATGAGTACTGCAAGGAAAAGGATATTACGCTCTCGCATGCGTTTATCCTGCCTCCAACCGCGAGAATGACCAGCTTTATGCAGACTTTGGAAGAACCGGATGCACCGAGGGTCATGGAGAAGACGAAGGATGGGATTGTCGTCAGCGGTGCTTTCCTGCTGGCGACCCAAGGCGCTACGGCGGATGAAATTCTTATTTTCCCTCCGGCCCTTCCTTCATTTGCTGACGAGAATCCTCATGCCTTTGCCTTTGCAATTCCCAATAATCTTCCTGGTTTAAAATTTATTTGCAGAGAAAGTCTGGTTGCAGGAGATTCCGAATCCGATTATCCGCTTAGCTCGAAGTTCGAGGAGATGGATACGCTGGTTGTGTTAGATCATGTTCTTGTGCCGCATGAACGAGTGTTTATATATGGGGATGAGACCCTATTAGCAAAATTTATCGAAGAAAGCCATTTTCACACCCATGCTACGCATCAAGTTTTATGTCGATACATTGCTAAGACGGAATTGATGCTGGGAACCATTGAGTCCATTGTGCAGATGCTTGGCCTTCGTGCCTATTCGCAGGTAATAGAAAAAGTCTCGGAAGTGATTACGGTACTGGAAACGTTAAAAGCATTGCTCATCGCATCAGAGGTTCAAGCGAAACCCGACCAATGGGGCACGATGCTTCCGAATCCAGCTTCATTCTACACAGCGAACTGCCTTTATCCTAAAGTGATTCCGCGGATGATGGATATCATTCAACTGCTCGGGGCAAGTGGCTTGGTGATGCTTCCTAATGATCTTGATTTTCAATCAGAGATCGGTGGGGAATTGTCGAGGTATTTAAAAGGCGTCGATACCGATGCGCAATTAAAGGTACGCCTGTTCCGTCTGGCTTGGGAGCTTAGCACCAGTTCCTTTGCCGGAAGGCAGAGCTTGTATGAGCGTTTCTTCTTCGGGGATTCTGTGAAGGTCTCATCACGGCTGTACTACAATTATGCCAATAAGGAAGCTTATGCGGATAAAGTGAGGAGTTTGTTGACTTAGTAAAAAACGCTGAACGTAAGTTCAGCGTTTTTAACGGTGTCTGGCAAAGCTGTATTTGAAATAGCTGAGGAACAGCAGTATTGCAGTAATAATATGGCAGATCATGCCTACAATCGGAATCCAAGCAATACACGAAGTGATGATCCCTGCAATACTGCCGTGCATGTCTTTGTATTCTTTCATTGATAGTACTAGCGTAATGATGTGGAGGACGAACATCATAAATAATGGAACGTAGCCAAACCCGATGACAATGGACCCGCCTAGTATCGGAATTCCGAGTATGCCTTCCAGCAGGGCCGTTATAAGCATAAATATCCTTGCATTGCTCACCGTATTCATCCTTTCAAGAATCATTTGATCCTAATCATTATTCGGCATTAAAGATGAAACCCCTTCAATCTATGACAAATTTCAACTTCATTTCCCAAATCAATCCAATGGAACACGTTAACATGTTATAATAAGGAAGAAGAAAATAATGGGAGGATTCACGACAGATGGGGACTTTGTTTCAAAAGGATGGGGTTGTACCCAGTTCGATTACGATCGCCTTTTTGGGCGATAGCATAACCGATAAAGGACGTTACATTGCCTTTATGCAGGCTTACTTTGCACAGCATATGCCTAGTCAAAATCTAACATTCATCAATCTTGGAGTAAACAGTGAAACCGCTTCCGGACTTAGTGAGCCTGAGCATCCTTTTCCGCGTCCTTGTGTCCACGAGCGGATTGATGCCATATTAAAAGAAAGCAAACCGGACTGGGTTGTCGTTTGCTATGGGATGAATGATGGCATTTATCATCCTTTCTCTGAAGAGCGCTTCGCAGCCTATCGAGACGGAATGCTTTCCCTGATTCATAAAATAAAACAAGCGGGTGCCAAAGCCATTGTAATGACACCGCCTCCATTTGATGTAAAATCGATTAAGCGTGATTTGGAGGAGGGAGCCATAACGGGAGAAGCAGATGCCTATAGTCCTTCTTACAGCTGGAAAAATCCTTACGCCCATTATAATGATGTTCTAAAAAAGTATGCTGAATGGTGTCTTTCTCTTCGAGATGAAACGGACGCCGTGATCAATATACATGATCCATTGGCCAAAGACTTTGGGCTGGCACACGCACAAAATCCCGATTATTCGTCGGGTGATGGAATTCATCCGAATGCTAGAGGCCACTGGGTTATTGCTCAGACACTCCTTAGTCGGCTTTTCAACATTGCATTGGAGCGGATTCCGGAGTTTGTTCGCCTGCCGGAAACCGAGCTGCCACAGTGGTTTGCGTTAGTGGTAAAACGCCATCGTCTGCTAAGTGCGGGGTGGAAAGAGCATGTGGGTCACACGAACCCGAATAAGACAACGGCACTTCCGTTAGCACAGGCAATGGCTGCAGCTGTTGAGCTGGACGTGGAGATACATAACTCGTTATCCGAATTCAATCTCACGAGTGGAAGCACCACCTCGGAGTGGAAAGGTTATTCCCGGACCGACTATTATTTTGAAGGGCGGGAAGTGATTGTCGTTGCTCCGCAAACCCCGGTAGCCGGTCGGCCTTGGATTTGGCGAACGGAATTTTTCAACGCTTTTGCTTACGCGGATATGGCTTTGCTTGAACAGGGCTGGCATATCGCATATTACCGACTAAGCAATATGTACGGCTGTCCGGGAGCTGTGGAGCGTATGCATCGTTTTCACGCTCATGTCATACAGAAGTATGAGCTGGGAGCGAAACCAGTATTATTCGGCTTCAGCCGCGGTGGGTTGTATGCGGTCCAGTATGCATCGGCCCATCAGGACGATGTAATGGCGCTTTATCTGGATGCGCCGGTGCTAGACATATCCAGTTGGCCTGGGGGCAAAGGAAGCGGCAGTCCATCGCTGCAAAATTGGGAGGACTGCTTAGCGGTGTACGGGCTAACTGAGCGAACGGCAGCTGATTTTAAAGGGAATCCCTTGGACAAGGCAGAGATTTTGGCGAATGCAAGGATTCCAATCTTAATTGTTGCCGGGGATGCAGATGAATCGGTACCGCTGAATGAGAACTCGGCCATACTTGAAAAGAAGCTGAATCAATTGGGCTGCCCTTTGCAGGTTATTATCAAACCAGGAGTAGGTCATCATCCTCACAGCCTGGAGCAGCCGCAGCCTATTGTTGATTTTATGAATTCCGTAATCGCAAACCGCATATAACAGCAAACGCTCCGACTAGAGGCGAATCGCCTGCTAGCCGGAGCGTTTTTTTCTTACATTGAGCCCATGGCCATTTTACCTTGAGAATGGCGGTACAACTGGTCATAATAGCCTTGCAGCTCGATCAGCTGTGTATGATTGCCTTCTTCGACTATTTCCCCTTGTCTCATGACAATGATGCGATCTGCCTGCATGATCGTAGATAAGCGATGCGCAATAACGAGAGTCGTCCGACCGGCTGAAACCACATTCAGTGCCGTTTGAACCAATTGCTCGGTCTGAGAGTCCAGATTTGCGGTAGCTTCATCGAGTATCAATATTTTTGGCTGGAATACAACGATTCTTGCGAAGGAGATCAGTTGACGCTCCCCTGCAGATAGGCCGCTGCCTCTTTCGGACAGCTTAGTGTCGTACCCGTCTTTCAATCGTTGAATAAGCGAATCCGCACCCACGAATGTGCAGGCTTCAATAACCTGTTCCCGACTGATCGATTCATCGAACAATCTCACATTGTCAACAATACTTCCGGAGTAAAGGAACGGCTCCTGCTGAACAAGTCCGATGATCCGGTGAAGCTGTTCTTGAGGAATGCTCCGTATATCGGTTCCGTCGATAAGAATGCTTCCTTTGTTCACATCATAGAATCGGCATAACAGACTCATAAGCGAGCTTTTACCTGCACCGGTCGTTCCAACGATTCCGATCATTTCACCGGCTTTGATGTGCAGATCAAGGTCACGGATCACTGGAATTCCTTCTTGATACCCGAATTGAACATGATTGTAGTCAATTTGGCCTTTTACCTCAGCTAAGTTCACTTGAACAGGGCTGTCGGCATCCTTGATGTCCGGTTTGACAGAGAAGATTCGATGCAGCCGGTCCATGGAAACGGTGGTGGACTGAAGCGTGTTCCACTGTTGGGTAATGGAGTTGATTGGCTGGAAAAACTGGCGTATATACGTAATGAAGGCATAAAGAACACCGAATTCTATCGTATGATGAAATACAGCCATTCCCCCGATCCATGTTAAGAATGCGACCGATAGATTGCCTAGAATATCAAAGGATCGGTTGAATAGCACGTTGGTGCGAATTTCACGCAAGTTGGCCCGATAGTAACGGGTGTTTTGCTCGGTGAATCGTTTCTCTTGTTCTTTTTCCTGATGAAAAGCCTGAATCAAATTCATGCCTGCCAAATTTTCTGCGACAAAGGCGATTAAGCGGGACAGCTGCGTACGCGCGATTTGATAGGTCTTGCGCATATACGAGCGGAAGCCAATGGCTATAATCGCGATAATAGGCAGTAAAATCATGCTGTAGCCTGCCAATACAGGGTCTAAATGGAACATTAGGAGGATGATGAACACCAAGGTCATCCCATCGCGGATCAAGCTCAAGAACACTTGAGTAAAAAATTGGTTAAGCGATTCCGTATCGCTTGATACGTGAGTAACGAGACTACCGCTTTGAAACCGGTCGAAGAACGGCATGGACAGCTTGGAAATATGCTCGAACAGCTCTTTCCTAATACGACCTACAATGCGTTGTCCGGTGAACTGGAGCAAATTGTTCTGAATGTAGGTGAATACAAGACTGATGACGGAGAGCAGCAAGTAAACGCCGCAGATCATAATCAGCATATTAAAATCGTTCTTGCCAATGAGCAAATTGTTATCGATGGCGATTTTCACCAAGTAAGGCTGGAGCAAATCGGCCGCGATAACAAGCATCGTACAGCAAAAGATAAGCAAAAACTTCCAGCGATGAGGTTTCGCATAAGCTAACGTAGAACGAAAGGCAGCCTGCCGGTCTTCCTTGCTGACGTGGTAAGCGCTGCTGATCTCCTCCGGCGGCTTCATACTACCTGTTTCCTTCGGCATAACGGGTTCCCTCCTCCTGAATGGAATATAGGGTAGCGTAAATTCCTTCCTCCGCCATCAATTGATGGTGAGTTCCCCGCTGTACGATCTTTCCCTCATCCAGTACTATAATTTCATCTGCATGCTTGATGGCGCTTATCCGGTGTGCGATAATAATCGTCGTTTTATTTTTCCGACCGAGGCGCAAGTTTTCGATGATTTTCGTTTCAGTTACCGCATCGACCGCGCTGACACTGTCGTCGAGAATTAATATTGGAGCATTCTTGATGAAGCCTCTCGCCAAGCTTGTTCTTTGTCTCTGACCCCCCGACAAAGTGACTCCGCGCTCGCCGAGCTTCGTTTCGAATTGGTTGGGAAATTCCATAATATTATCATGAATTTGTGCCTGCTTGGATGCTTTGGCAATGGCATCAAATTCGGAATCCCTTTTAAAGAAGGCGATGTTGTCGCGAATCGTCGTACTGAACAGGAAGCCGTCTTGCGGCACGTAAGCGATATCATTTCTAAGACTCTCTAGAGTGAGATTACGGATATCATCACTTCCGATCATAATGGTTCCTTCAGGAGGCTCATAGATACGCAGCAGCAGTTTCACAAGAGTGGTTTTGCCGCTTCCGGTTTTTCCGATGATACCTACCGTCTTGCCAGGCTGTATCGTCAGGTTGATATCGTGCAGCGCAGGTTTCGGTGAATCCGGGTATGCAAACGTTAAACCTTTGATGCGAAGACCAGCTGAATTAAGCTGCAGCGGCTTTGCTTGGGCCGATTCTTGAATGTCAGGCTTAAGATCGAGCAGCTGATTGATCCGTTCGAGCGACGCACGTGATCTTTGCATGGTATTGATGACGTTACCGATTTGCTGCAAAGGGTTCACCATCATCCGCAGGTATAAAGTGAGGGAGACGAAGTTACCTAACGTGATTTGATGTTGTATGGTCAAGTATCCGCCGTACAGGATCGAGACAATCAGCGATAGCGCTCCCAAAAATGGCAGTATAGCTTGAAATAGAGAAGAAAGTCTGACTAGACGCAGCTGATTATCTGTAATGTTATCGACCGTTTTACCGAAACGGTTCCGCATAATGGGTTCAACTGCGAATTTTTTCGTAACGCGGATTCCGCCGAATTGTTCTTCTGCTGATTCTGTCATTTTAGCTAATGATTCCTGTACCTTCATGGAACGCTTACGAATAAGCGGACCGAAATACACCACAACGACGGGAATAGCAAGCAGAGGGATAATACAGATAAGAATGAGATTTAGAGGAATGGCGGTCAGTGACATCATTACGATAACAGAAATGATGAGAATAACGGCATTCGCCGTTTGGTTAAACCCGCTAGATATGGCCTCTCTAACACTCGTCACATCGTTCATCACATAGCTTAACAGCCGTCCAACGCCATTCTTTGAATAATAGCTTTCACTGAGCGTTAAGAAATGCTGGAATAGTCTGCGTCGGGTGAAAAATTCGAACCGTCTCCCGAGGCGCATCACCGTGTATTGACCAAGGCCGACCAAAACACCATAAATAAGGCCAATTTCCAACAATAGGACGCTGTAATCAACAATGGTATTTTGCGTTATCCCATCGGTTTGCAGCTGATCGGTGAAATTGCCTAGTACCTTCGGATAATAAGATTGAGTAATATTTGCCACACTTGTAAACAGTAGCGCCAACAAATAAAATAACCAATGCGCTTTAAGGTAATCCGTTAAAAGCCGTCGATCTTTCAATAGAATCCACATCCTGTTTGTTTTTATGGTCTCGATTTTTAATTATACTTCGGCACACTAAATATTTCATCTGCCCTTAGCATACTGTAGATGCTATTTTTCGAGCGATACCACGAGTATAGGAGAATAACAGCTGTTATTCTTCCAATATCTCCTTTTTACGGCTAATACAAGGTTAATATGAAAAAAAGACAAAACGGACTGATACGCCATCCGACTTTGTCCTATATGTTAAAGACATAAAACCATTTACTTCGATACTATGACTCCTCTTGCTGATTCCTACGTACAGGGTTCAGAGGGATATTGGGGCTATATACAAACGAGCTTGCAGGTGTATCAAAGTAAGAAGAGGTTGCAATAGTCTCGGCATCTCCTACTAGTACAAGGGAAGCTCCCCCGACACCACTAATTTTCATATCCCCGACATGAATGCACTTGTTATTCACGGTTATCTTCATTGTACGCTTATCCCCTTTCTAGAAATGGATGAATACATGGAAACCCCCGTCATAAACTACAATAAGGACATTTTATTAAAAAGGATGTCGTGATATGCCAGCATTGGTTGGAGTGATTAATGTCAATATTATAAGCGGCGTGTTCAACGTTGGCGATGTCGGAATCATCTCTCCAAGTACCTTCAGTACAACATATGCAGGTGGGGGATCATTCAATTCCGGCAACACGTTGAATATTCATAATGAGCCGAGCGTGATCAATGTGTATGATACGGCAACATTTGAGGAAAGAAGCCTTACGGCCGCACCGAATATCACAAGTATCCAGGAGGTGGGGCAGACATCATGAATTTGTTTATCCAACAAAACATTGTCATTCATACTTTAAGAATCGAAGCGATATCGAACTCATCAGTCCTCCAGATTGGCAGTGCAGGGATCATCAAGCCGGTTTCCCAGCTGTTTAATACCGGTGGATTCAGTGGGCCAGCTCCGGCTGTGGGAGGATCCATAGTTCCTTTTATTCCATTATCTGAACCTAGAATATAAGTTGGATTGAAACATTCCGCAGTATAAACCCGGCAGGTATTGTGGGAGAGGTTGATCACTATGTACTACTTGAGCCCCGAAATGATGCGCTACATACAGCAGGTGAATGAGTGCTTACAATACCAGAATCAGCAAATACAGCAGCTGAATGACTATATACAATACCAGAATGAGCAAATAAAACAGCTTAATGAAAAAATGGATGGGCTGATGAAGGAAGTCAATGCGTTGAAAGGGAAGAACACCGAGCCGCCTGTGGTACGCAATGAATACCGGTTTGATTTGTTAAAGGTGGAGAAGCTCGAAGGCACATTGAACATCGGCATTAATCCTAATGCAAAGGACTCAGACTCCTCGATAGACGAATTTTCCGTTGGGCAGTCTGTCAGTGCGCCTTCAACCGATGACACGAATCCTTCCCAGATGTACGAGGGAATCCAGAGCAAAGTGGATGATTATTTCAGCAACGGGGCTTATCAGGCGTTGGAGCAGTACGAGCAGATGTATCAGAATCCGCTTGATGAACCGTACCGGAGATTTATTTTGGACGATGTTAAAAAACAAATCGATAAACGGATCCAATATTATATGAACAAAATGGGCTCGGAACGGGGCTCAGGGAAGCAGGATTCTATTTTTCAAGAAGTGAAACGGGATATCGAAAGAACCTTTGAAGCTTTTATCAAAAATCTGCCGCGTAGGGACGGAGGGGTTTAATGGAGTTCAACGTCATCAATGGTGAGATCAATGTTAACAAGATCGATATTACATATCTAAGTACTTCTTCCGTATTCTTCGTTGGGGATATCAGGACGGTAACTTTGTACGGTGCATTCGAGTCACCTCCGGAGAAAGTGATTGTCGGGGTAACGATTCCTTTTATTGAATAGCTGTTTGTAAGTAGATGTGCCAGTCTAAGGAGGCGGTAAAGTGGATCGGAGAGTGTCGACGGTTGGGTATTTGAAAGTTAACACGTTGGGGACAGCAACCGTACTCGAAGTTGGAGATTCCGATCAGCTTACCCCGTTTAATTATACGATAGCGGTACAGAGGGAGAAGGCGATATTTGTTCAGAATGAATTTCGCTTCTCTGATTATAGCTTGTTCTCGCGTCACTTGCTGGACCCGATCATCGATGAAAGCTTGTACATGAAGCGAACCAATGTAACGCCTAACATAACGGTGAATAAAATCAATATTTTCTTGGTCTCTTCCTCCTCTATTGCTCATATCGGCTCGAGTGAAAATTTGCTAGCCCAGTCACGGATCAAGCATATTCGGCATTTACTGAAAGAAAGACCCGCTGCGACGTGAGTCTTTTGGAAGGGGGAATTGCTTTGCCATCAATTGTTCAGTCCGTAAATATAAACAGCAATAGCGGGACGGTCAATTTTGGAGATGCACTGAGCATTTCACCAACCACTAATACGAAATCCGTTTCAGGTCAAGGCGGAAGCAATACAGGAAATATCGTCAACACGTTAAATGGCGCGAATATAAATAATGTGTCGGATGCAGCGTTAATCGATCAGCCTACGGCTACGCTGTAATGAATGGATAGTCAACAAGGGAGGGCAAAACATGGATCCCAACAACAATAATCCCTTTTCGAGATTTGACTGGAACCAGTTTGAAAATTATTTCCGTGGTATGCTGCCTCAAAGCTCGGATGATCCGAAGAACAAGTCCCATTGGGTAGAAGATTATGTTCAGCAAATATTAAAGGAAAGCATACCTCCCGGACAATCCTATACCAACGTTAGCCACTACGACACGGAAATCGTGGAAACACTGGATCATCTTCTATTGAAAATTATGATTCCAGACAAGACTCAAGCTCAAAAACTTAACGTCCATGCGGCAGATCACCAGGTTAAGCTGGAAGGAAAGGATCAGCAGGCAGTACAATGGTTCCGCCTTCCACACCCTGTTGATCCAATAAGCTGTAAAGCGGAATATAAAGAAGGGGCTATACAATTACGTATGCGAAAGCGGACTAAGGAAGAGCCGTTTCATCAAGTGGATGTTGAATTTGGATAGGAAGAAAGGGCAAAGAACGTAATGTTCTTCTGCCCTTTTGGGTTTTCACTGCTTTTGCGGAATACAGTACAAACGGCCGGTTTCTTCCCAAATCTCTCCTGGCTCTAAAGAGAGCAAGCCGATCTGTTCGGCTGGAAGATTGACGGATGGAGCATTGACCAAATTGATCTGAGGCTCAGGGCAGAAAAAGCCTTCGGTAGCGTTATTATTCCAGATCATCCATTGCTTGAACGAAGTACCCACATCATAAACGAGTGTGACGCGGTTACGGGTATCCGTCAGCTCCATTCGATTCCGTCCGTTTTGCGGCTGTGACGTATAATGGTTGTCCATAGGCTCGAAAAAAGGAGAGATCCCCGTAGTTTTCATGAGCTCCTCCTCGGCAGTGAGCAGCTGGAATTGTCCAGTCGGAAGCATCCGATCGTTTAAGGCCCATCGTTGTCCTGTCGTCATTTTGAATCGGTAATCCGACGCAAGGCTGTTGGCAGCAAACGGTGCGTTGATAGAAGTATGAAATGCTAACAGGCAAGGCATAGAATCCGTTCCGTCGTTGCGAACGAGGATATGTTGATGTAAACCCAGCTCGTTTAATGTGTAGCTCAGTTTAATAGTAAATTCGTGTGGGAAGTAACGATAAACCGGGTGCTCTGTACCGACTTGTTGTACAAGCGTAATCCGGCTGGCATGCTCGTCTGCGCTGAACTGCTCTACAGTCCAGGGGATATTATGTAAAAATCCGTGCAGATGGTTTCCTGTGCTTGGTTCGTTGACCGGAAATTCGTAGCATTTGCCGTTCCAAGGGAACTTGCCGTCCTCATATCGGTTCGGGGGAAAGAGTACCGGAATTCCATGAATAATCGGTTTTTCTTTGAAGGATTCCATTTCTTCCGGTGCTGGTTCGTGCAAAAAACGGTATTGATTCACGTTATCGCGAAATGCGATACAATTGCCGCCAATCTCAGGTAAAATAACGGCTTCGTAAGGCCCGTAGGTCAGCCATACAGCTGGCTCACCTTGGTAAGGGGCCTCATAGGCTTGGGATTGAAGAGTAACCATCACTGCCTCCTGTTTTCTATGTATGATATCATTTCAAGCATACCATACGGGATGGACGAGTAGAATCGAATTAAGAGAAAATTGTAAATGGTATTTGGGGAAAAGAGGATATCCCCCATTCCTCCCGAAATAAAAATAAGAATTTACATAAGGATTTGTACAACCGTTTCTGTTAAGGGACCCGGACGGACATTGGCTTGCTTTACAGCAGTATATAAAAATGGGCGAGGTGAGCGAAGCTATGATTGAGAAGTACCCTCTGGTAAATGAACCCGGACGTACGATGATTGTTTTTGCAAAAGACGGCAAGTTCTACGGTCATATTGTGAAGGATAAAACGGATAAAGCCCCGGCGAAATTTGTTTTTGAAACGCCAAGATTTCAAACGATTGAAGAATTGAAAGCGGAATATCCGGGAAGCTGATGAGATTCATCCATTATTACTATGAGGAGTCGGGTTAATGAAAGAAGGGTGGGAACGAACAGGAGAGCCTGCCTCGCTAAACGTGAAGCAGTTAAACAAAATGATTCAGTCTGCCTTTCCAGGTAAACGGATCCGTACCGCTGAGCGGCTGGGTGTCGGTTTAAGCAATTCCAATTATAAAATCGTACTGGAGCAAGGCAACACCCCCTATGTGCTCCGATTATACAGAGGAAACTCAACGGTTGCTGCTAAAGAGCAGGATATAGCTAACTGGGTTCGTGGTACTGTACCTGTAGCAGAGTTCATACACTTGGATGCAAGCTGCACCATTTACGATCAGTCTTGGGCTGTGCTGGAGTGGAAAGAAGGAGGTCTCTTACATGACGTTCTGAAGAATGGAACAAACGAGGATATAGTTTCAGCCGCTGCTTCTGTCGGGAGCACTCTTGCTCAAATCCACCGCTATAGTTTTTCAGAATCCGGATTCATCGAAAAGGATTTGTGTATTTCTCAACCGATTCCCATGAACGGCGAGCAATTTATAGTCATCCTCGAACAGATGATATTTCAAAGCCCATGCGCTAGATGGCTCGGGGAGGAGCTCACTCAGAAGCTTTGGTCATTGTGCCAAGTTAATGCCTCCTTATTGTCGCAAGCGGATGAAAAGCCGGTTCTAGTTCATTCTGATTTCAATGGATTGAATATATTGATTCAGCAGGATCAATCAGGATGCACCGTATCGGCAGTTCTTGATTGGGAGTTCGCCTTCTCCTGGAGGCGGCATGTCGATATTGCCAATATGCTCCGTTATGAAGAGGAAGGATCACATTTCGAACGGCATTTTATACAGGCTTATATGGAGCATGGGGGAGTACTTCAGGAAAACTGGAAGCTAGTATCCAAATTGGAGGATCTCGTTGCATTATGCGATATGCTAAGCCATTGTACTGAGGATATGTCCAACCGGATACGTGATCTCAAGCAATTAGTTGCTAACACCGTTCAACGCTATGGATAGAACACAAAAAGACGCAAGCAGGCTTCTTCTCTACGAGAGGAACCGGCTTGCGTTTTCTAACATAACTTGGATGTGAGGCTTTTTATTTGATCAGGCCCATCAAAGTTGTAATGGTTTTTCTTTGATGCGGTTGAGGAGGGTTAAGCTTATTGCGATCGACCAGCTCATTCAAAATGTAAGGGATCAGTCTGCCGCTTGCAGTATTCATTCGTGTCATATAAGCGATCTGACGCTCTAGATGCTGTGGCTGATTGGACATGGCAAGCTTCAATACTTGCTCATACAGCCTTGTAATCGCCGGAGAATAGGCCGATGAAAGGTCTGGTATCAGAGAGGTTACATCCCTCCACGTTTGGGGACAATCGACCCATACTAAATTTAACTTATACCCCTCATCCGTCTTGAGCAAATATTGTTTGGAGAGAAGAAGGGCGTAATCCTCCGCATGGGCCTCATCCTCTGGCAGTTCTCCGTTCAAAAAGGCATTACACAGCTGTGCATCTTTAAATGTGAGGCTCTTCCATCCTGGGCGATCACTCCAGAATGTGTTGAACTGCCAGATGGATAAACTGCCCCCTCCGTTGCGTGTCATGGCGCCATTATACGAATATTTATTAGGATCGTACCCCAGATTATCAAATGACTCTTTTTTCAATTCGGCATAGGCGATGTACCGGCCGCCATCCTTTCGGATAGGAACGATGCTTTGTACATCCGGTGTTACTGGGAGACATAGAAATCCTTGTCTTTCGATATCCCTAGGAAGTAAGGTCCAAAGCAGAAACTCATAATCTTGATCAGGATAATACAGCGATGTTGCCTCGATATTCTTGCGGATGTCCATCAAGGCTTCAAAGTGAAGATCGGCGAGCTCTGCCGCACATTCCTTGTAAAGCTTATGACTTCCTTGCAGCTGTTCTCGCGTATAGTCCCAGATGATAAAATCCGTTCTGTATTTACGGGAACTGGTCTCCGTTATAAAGCCGTGCTCCGCAAGGTAATTCACTTCATCCTCAATAAAATGAGCTGGCGTGCCGAGTTCAATGGCAAGGTCATTAACGCTCATTGGTTTCTGATACATGGCGTAGACCAAATTTTGTGTCAAGCTTCTTTTTAGGAAATCATAAGTTTCTCCAATTTTACCGGGATTTCCGGCGTGCCCGGTGCGTGTTAATTGGATCGGATTAAAGCTCAATTGTCCGCTTGGCTGCATACGATTCATTCCCTTCTTGATTTCATTCTTGGCATCGTGAAGATGCCATTTCACCGTACCTACCGGAATACCTAAAGCAACCGCAATGTCCTGCTGCTTGAAACCTTCGTAATAGTACATGACGACAACTTGTCTCTGCATCTTGGAGAGGTAGGCTAATTCGCGCCGCAGCATTTGGTAATCCTCGCCATTCACCAGCTGATCGAGAGGCTGCGGATTGGGACAGGACAGGTCATCCAGGAACCCATTAGTATCAAGGGACTGCGGGGTACCGCTGCGCTTCTTAAGCCAATGAATCCAGCAGTACTTCGCTACAGTCCATATATAAGAGTTCATATGACGAATCTCAGCGCCCGCTGTCATGGATTTTAGCAGCTGGAGCACAATGTCTTGGGCCAAATCCTCCGCTTCTTCCCGATTTTGTGTACGATTCAGGGCATATCCGAATATTGGCTTGGTGTATTGTTTGATTGTTTCTGTGATATTTTCGGTAGAATGAGCGCTCATTCTTAACCTCCCTTAATGACCGGTCAATAATATAGTGAAGGTTTGTTGGAAAAGGTTGGGGGAGCATTGATTTTTTTTGAAAAAAGAATGGACTATTGAAAAATGGAAAAATCGGTTCTTTATTTCATCTATTAACTAGATTAATATGATGCTTACACAAATGTAAACTAAGAAGGAAGTGGAAAGATGAATTTATTATCGATTGAGCTTGAAGGCGTTCGTGCCAAACTGATTCCTTTAGACAGAGAGCATGCCGAAGCGTTGTACCATGCTGCAGCCAATCCAGAAATCTGGACATATCTTCCGGAAAAGATCTACTTTATAGAGGATACACGTATGTTTATTGAGAAGGCTTTGGCAGCAAAAGAAAATGGGGGAGAGCTCCCTTTATCGTATGGGATCAAGAAACTCAAAAGGTGGTTGGCTCTACGAGGTTGATTAATATTTCGGTTCCGAACCGCAGCTTGGAAATCGGGTGGACTTGGTATCATCCATCGGTATGGAGAACACGTATCAATACAGAGTGTAAGTATTTGCTTCTGAAGTATTGCTTTGAACAATTACAAACGGTACGTGTGCAATTTTGCGCAGATAAGCGAAATACAAGATCCAATCAGGCGATTCAAAGACTGGGTGCGATTAAAGAGGGGGAGCTGCGACGAAACCGAATATTGAACGATGGTTATATACGCGATACCTGTGTGTACAGCATAGTAGATGCAGAGTGGCCACAAATTAAGCTGAAGTTGGAAAATTACTTGGGATAAACGATGATTCTGAAGAGTTTCGTGACATAGTATTTAATGGTATTATTTTGTAATCAACTTGTAATCTAATATTCACCTGATTTTAATGTACGCGAGCTATAATGTACTCAAGACCCCCTTTTTAATATATAACTTTAGACCCGCATCCCGTTGATGTGGGTCTCTTTTTTTGCTACGAGATCAAGTAATTAGTTATGTATAAGAAAAGAACAGCAGGTTCTTAAATGACCAGAGATGTAGTAACCGACATAATATAAAGAAAACAAGCGATATACGAAGAGAATTGAAAAGGATAGTTTTCAGAAAAAGGGCTAATACCATATCCTGTAAGTTGTTGTTGAGAATGTCCACAAATATAAATCAATCATTATGACATTTGACCCTAGAACGGGAGTTCGCTTAAGATTTTGAATAATAAGCAGCAATGGATCCAGCGATTTCTTCGAGAAAAGGGGAATAATATGACAAATTCGACGGAGGCTCGTCTAGTTGAGGAGTCCGTGGTCAGAGAGGATGTTTTTGCCCATTTAAAAGTAAAATTCAATATCGAGATCAGCAGCTACAGTGCACTCTATATGGGGTTTCACAATTGGAAATGGATTGTAGCTACTCCGATAAACAAACTGTTCATCAAATGTTACCACCCAAAACGGTATTGTTTGGCGGAAGCCAACCTCAGATTGAAGGTCTCCAAATCGTTGTCCTTTCAAAAGATACTGCATGATCAGGCTCAGGTATGTCCAGATGTGCTAAGTCATGAAGGAAAATATATTTTTCAATCGAATTCAGGGTATTTCTATGTGGTTATGGAGCATTTTGAAGGATCAACACCCCCGCGTGCCGGCCATTTGAACGTGGAGTTGATGTACCGAATAGGACAAGCTACCGGGCGCATGCACAGCGTACTATCCCGTTATCCGGGAGAAGGAGTGCATTGGACTCCCACACTTGGAACAATGAAGGAAAAGTGGCGGAAACAATTTGACATGGCAGATGATTTGCCTTCATCCAAAGCTCAATTGAAACGTGCTCTTGAACGTCAGGGACAGTTATTGTCTCAACTTGATCTATCCCTATTCGATGAGCTGGAGCCTGGGTGGGCACATTGGGATCTATGGAGCGATAATATGCTAGCTGGGGTGGACGGAGACATTCGTATAGTAGATTTTGATACGGTACAGTACGGCTATCAGGAAATCGATATAGCGAGAGCTATTTTATCAGGTTCATTAAGCGAAGGAGTTCTTCATATCGGACCAACGGCAGCTTTTTTGAAGGGATATAGAGAGGAACATTCTTTTCCGGAGGGACGCTTATCATTATCGTTAAAGCTGTTATGGTGCCGTGAGGCGCATTGGTGGTTAAAAACAGATATAGACACGTTCAGCGCACCTCCCAAACGGTTTGCTGAAGAGTTGATCTGGTTGACGGAGCACTGGGATCACTTGGAGCCTTGGTTCGGTCGTAACGGGATGGTAATGAAATAAATAAGAGACATGCGTTAGAAGCATGCCTCTTGGCTCTGTACTGCCGTTGGATTCCATTATTAAAGACTACTCGGCTCTAATCTCCAGCAGCTCGTACTTGATTTCCCCAACAGGTGCGTTGACTACGATAATACTTCCTACGGATTTACCCATGAGCGCACTGCCCAGAGGGCTTTCGTAGGAAATTTTATTTTCCAGTACTTCTGCTTCGGATGGCCCTACTATTTTATATTCGATTTTCTCAGCAAATTCTACATCTAATAGGACGACAACAGACCCAACGTTGACAGAAGAAGTGTCTATTTTATCTACGACACGAGCCCTTTTGAGCATTTTCTCAATCGTGAGAATCCTGGTTTCCATGAATGACTGCTCATCCTTGGCGGAATGGTATTCGCTGTTTTCCTTCAAATCGCCATAGCTGATAGCGGTTTTTATACGGCTGGCTAATTCCTTCCGCTTTACGGTTTTGAGCTCTTCGAGCTCCTGCTCTAATTTGGCCAGTCCGTCTGGCGTTAAAATAATTTCTTCGTTTGCCATTCCAGCATCTCCTAATTCACTATACAATTTCTAATCATGTTCATTATTGCATTGTACACTATTTTAAGCCATGATGCGAAGACGAGAGAGATTTATTTTTGATGGATAATAAAGCAGTTGGACAAAATTGTGGTAGGATGGGGCAAGTTATGAAAAAATTTGTTTCCATTTGCTCGGAGGTACGTATATACCTTCTATCTTAAGCTTGAACAGCATGGAAGGGTGGAAAACAGTATGAAATGGAGTCCTATACACAACAACTCAGGTGATCTGAATGAATAGCTTGCTAGCATGGGCTTCTGTTCTTGGGACCGGCATATTGGAACTGTGGGCAGCGATCCCTCTTGGATTCGCCTTGAAGCTGCATCCGGTAATGACGGCAATACTAAGCGGGGCGGGTTCATTAGTGAGTGCTATTGTCGTTATTTTCTTTGGGTCATCGCTGCGTAATTGGCTTGTACGTCGTTTTCAAAGCAAGTCGGGAGGTAGGGGAGGCACCATGACCCGCATTTGGCATAAATACGGAATTGCCGGACTCGGTCTGTTGTCACCGCTTTTGACAGGAGCTCCACTGGGGGCGGCTATTGGTATATCGTTCAGCGCCGATCCCAAAAAGCTAATTACTTGGATGACGATCGGGATCGTTTTTTGGAGTGCGGTATTGACGACTGCAGTGGCGTTTGGAGTAAGCTTTACTTCATTTGGCGGGTAAACGATATATTGAACCTATCGCAAGTCATTAGGTGCTTATCTTGTTTCAATCCAAAAAAAGCCGTTTATACGGCTTTTTTTCATGCAGAATGTGTATTTCCTTTGCGGAATATGGAATAAATGATCCATCCGATTACCGCAACGATAAATCCCAGACCCGATAAAATCCACCACAGCTGCCCTTTTAACGGATTTTCTTCTACCTTCGGTGCAGTCTTCTCGGCCGCTGCGGTGGGAGGCGCATAACCGATATTCGTGAGAGCACTTGGGCCCAGACGTTCTTTCAGCTGCGCAAGATATAAGCTCTCCGGAGCTACTTTTACTCCCCAAGAGTCATATTGGCCTTCTGGATCCTTGGAAGATATTTTCTTACCAGTGCAACCAATACACCAGTTCATCGTTCCAGGAGCTTGGGATACGAGAATTTGCGGAGACTCCACGTTCCATGCTACAGACCATCCCATAGGCCAGCCATGTCCTGATCCCGCTGTCGTCCGATTCATAAATACGATGCCTTCCGCATCGTTGCCCTGGTTTGTAAAACGGCTGTTATCGACAAGGATGCCTGTTGTCCAGCGCTGATGAGGTGCAATTCCATTTTTTTCGGTTGAAGTAAAATTCAAAATCACGATAGGACCAGCGCCCTGATTTTGCGTTACGAATGCCCAGGAGCCTTTGCCTTTGTTCTGAATATCATTGGCCTGATTCTTATTAAACAGTATTTGAGTTCCAGTGCAGGTAAAGCTCGCAGGAGCAGCAGAATCCGTTGAGGAGATCGTATGATTCACCGTTACGTTATCGACCGTAATCCGCTTAGACGCTTTATCTATCGTAAAGTTGTCTATACCGTCTTGAATCACAACATTACGTACCCAGGAGTCCATGATTGCATTCATATAGACGGCTCTATACCTTTCGACTACAGCTGGAGCTTGAATTTTGAGGTTCTCCAGACCTACCTGCGATATTCTGCCGGGAAACGTATATTTGGCGACGGTTCCTACCGGGCTGCCGATATATTTGGAATCGAAGGAGTCTGTCAATGGTGCGTCGAACGTAATTTTATTACCGACAATGGATTTGATAACCCGGTCTGTCGTGCTTTTGCTACCAGGGGCGATCCAGGTCTGAGCCTTACCGTCCCTGACTAAAGTATCCATTTCCATGAAATGAATCCACTCTTTAGTGGCGGTGCGGCTGATTAGCACATTATCTCCTTCTTTGAAGCCAGACGCGCTGCTAACCGAAATGGTATCAGTTCCTGATGGCACATAGGGATCAGAGATGTTAACACCTACGCTAGGTGTTTGCGTGCCGGTACCAGCGATATTGAAAAGCAGGAATGGAGATCCGTTCATTTGAATAACCGTACCGCCATTGCCTGAGCCGCTTCCACGCACAATGACGCCGCTGGTTTTCATGTTTATTTGCTTGGTCGTTATAAAGGTGCCGGTACCGAGCAGAAGCGCCCCTCGAAATCCGTCTTTGAGAGGCATAGCGGAGACTTCGTTAATGGCATTTTGTATCGCGGAAGTATCATCGCCTCCAGAAGGCTGGATGGTTTTCACTACAGGAACCTCTGGGAACGCCACACCTCCCCCCATATATCCTGCGGTCGAAAAGTCCATTATGCGATTGCCGGATTCATCTTTTTTATAGACCAGTTTACCGTCTTGGCCATAAGAAACCCAACTGGAGGTTGCTTCAGAGCCAGCCGATAGGCTAAAGGGAGCATTAAGAACAGTGAGAGAAACCAGTAGAAGAAGCAGCATAACAAATCGGGGACGAGTACTCTTAAAAAGAATCATAGAATCTACCTCCAGGACGCCGCTTTATTTCATCGATGCCTATAAAGTTTCCGTTCCAGCGGTCATTAATCTTTGAAAATCCATAGTGAAAAATTACCAAACATATTCAATATACTTTAAGTCAGAGCTAAGAGCAACTGAGCTAAGAAAGAACATTCTGATTTTAATATGACTTATCTAAATTTGTTGACAAAGGAACGTATGTTCTATATGATTAAATGGAATAAATAACCATTTTTATTGGAGTTTTGTTTTGTTAATCTTCTACTAACAATCTCTGAAAGAGGTGTTCATATGTCCAAGTTGCAATGGAGCTTAATCGATGATTTGGATTGCTTTGATATTGGCCATTCAGGTGCATGTCCCGCACATTGGTGCTCTAAGGATGCTCTTTATTTTAATCATAATGAACGAGCAGCACCAGTGTTGTCTCGTGAAGAGTTAGACCTCGATTGTTATCGTCTGCAGGCGGAAATTGGTTGTCCAGGACTAGGTTATATCGGATTAGTGTTCGGGGCGAGAGATGCATTCAACTATGAGATGGTCTATGTATCGCCTGGAAGAGAGCAGACACCGGGAGAAATTCAATATGACCCAATGATGAACGGTTCAACGACTTGGCAAATATATAATGGCCCGCGCTATCAAGCGCCAGCGACTTTTGATCGTGGAGTGTGGACAAAGCTTGTCCTTGACGTCTACCGAAACCATGCTATTGTCTGGGTTGGAAACGTTGCGGAACCACAGTTAGTTATATCCAATCTTCAGCACGGGGGTTCAAAGGGAAGGGTTGGAGTATGGGGCTATCTTCCTGGTTACATCCGAAATCTCTCTGTAGAAGAAATTCCCTCTGAATCAATCCAAGCGAACGATGCGTATTTGCAGGAGCTGGCGGACGATACCTTTGTTACGAAATGGAAGGTGTCCAAGCCATATACTGAAGGTGCCCAAGCAGAGCATGAATCGAATTGGCTGGAAGCTTACGTTGAAGAGAATGGGGCGCTCAATTTGAACCGTTTATATCCTTCAGGAAGCGGAGTCGCAGTTCAAGCCGAATGCAAGTTTATGCTATCCGAGGAAACGGAGTCGTTACTCACATTTGGCTTCAGTGATAGATTGCGTCTATGGGTTAACGATGAAGAAGTGTATCAAGGCGACTGGAGATGGGATCCACCCGGCAGTGATGGTCGGATACGTCCAGATTTTGCAAGTGCTATGGTTCGGTGGCAGGAGGGCATAAACACTATTCGCGCTGAAGTAACAAGTACTGAAGTTGCATTTGGCTGGGGCTTGAGTGTGAAGACAGGATTGAAAAATCTTGATCTATCAATCAATTAACAGGATAAGAAATTTTGTAGTACGATGCTCATAGAAGGATAAACATTATTCATAACTGTCAGTCTCAAACCATCTTGAAAAGAGATGGTTTATTCTTATATAAACAGCTTGTGCTTACAAAAAATGGATGATAAAATATGTGAAAGGACGTAAAAAGTCCATATGGGACATGTTAAGTCCCTTGTAAAAGGAGGGTATACCATGATCTATCCAGATATCGTATTGCCACGCCTTAGGTATCAATACTGCCCGATGTGCCGTTCGGAGCTGAGCAAGCAAGTAATTAATGATGATCAGATTGAACGGGTCTGCTGTCCTCAGTGTAAGTGGGTCCATTTTCCATCCAATGCGATAGGAGTTGTTATTCTTATTACAGCTGGAAACGGCATTGTGGCCATTTTGCCTCCCAAAGCTCCTCTTGAATATCCCGCTGCGCTACCTGCAGGTCATGGAGAGTATGGGGAATCGCCAGAGGAAGCAGCTATCCGAGAGGCTTATGAGGAAACGGGCTTTCAGGTAGAAATAACTGATTTATTGGGATGGCAGTTCAATAAGAACTTGGCTTATCCAGGCCCTATGATTAATTTTTTCTATGAAGCCAAAGCTATCGGAGGCTCGATCCGCGACAGTGAAGAGGGAAGAGTGAAAGTTTTTGCTCTCGATAATTTCCCGGCTATTGCTCCGCAACGAGGCGGAAGTCGAAAAACGATGGAGCTTTATTTACAAAAAATAAATTCGTTAAATGGGCTGATGTCCGATGAATGACCTGATAGAGATCTTTGATTATCATTCGTGATGCTATCACTCATTTTAACTCCATTCAGTCACATATACGAGAGCATTTTGATACATGGTACAGAGTTACCACAGCGTTTCACGTGATTATGCCTTTTATTTGAACAGGAAGAGAGCTTAAATTGACACTACTCGGGATGATGTTAGGGAGAGAAGAAATTGAAGCTAAATAATAAAATGGCGTATGCTTCAGCTTGGTTGGCTTTATTCACAATCCTCCTGTTCCCGGGCTCCGTTGTAACAGGAGCTGGACCTCAACGAACAGGATATGGTTTTCCATTTCGATTTTTTATACAGTACCATGAGCTAATAGATAATGGAGTGTGGTTTATTCAAAGCATCAATATACAGCTATTCATTTATTTCGTAGATTGTGCAATTATATATGGTGTACTTTGGGGGCTGAATTGTATTCAAACTCTATGGAAAGAGCGGTACAAACCTAAGGACCCGGGCAGTGATTTATAAATAAAAAAGGCTGTCCTCCAATCTGCGAGAACAACCATGATGAATTATAGAGTGAGTCCAGAGGACACCGGTTCGGAAGCGGACTTCACGCTGTCTTGAATATGTCTCCACTCGGCAAGCTGCTTTTCCAGCTGCTCAATGAGCCTTCCCATATCTTGTGCCAAAATCTCTCTGTCGTTGTCCTGGATGTTAATGAGATCCATAGGCTGTGGAGTATGGGCAGGAAGAAAATCAAGCAGACGCTGCAGCTTGCCTTCAATTGAGGCTTTGGCAGATGCGGTAGCCGCTGGCGATGCTGATACGGGTTCTTGATCAATTATCGCCGGGTTTTCCTTTTTTGTTGTTTCCTTCGGTTCCTTAGGTTCTGATTTTTTAGCTCGTTCCGCTTTATTTTGCTCAAATGTCGACCAGGTTTCCAGTAGCTCATGACCCGATTTATATAATAGCTTGTCCTTCGTGCCTGCAGAGATTGTTTTATCTTTAAATAAACGGGCGATTTTTTTGACGTCACTCACTGGCATCTCGTCACGAGCAATGATCAGGGCGAGCGAATCGCGATGCTCCAATGGCAAATCCTTGAGTGGGAGCAGTTGATCTTCGGTAAGACGATCTTTTTTGATCTCGGTGCCTGCGACGATGATCTTTTTGACAGCATTGCTGAATTTGAGCAGCTCACATTTGTTTTTAATATAGGATTCCGGTTTGCCCAGCCGGCTGGATAGAAATTTGGTCGAGCTGCTGAACTTCGGATCATTCAACAGCTTGTTAAACGCTTCCGCTTCTTCTATCGGAGAGAAGCCTTCCCTCGTCAAATTTTCCGCGATTTGCTCCAAATATATTTCCGTTTCGTCTGTAATATCGGATACGATACAAGGGATGGTCGGACGGCCTAGCGTTTTGCATGCTTTGTAGCGCCGGTTGCCGTATATAATTTTATAACGTCCATCTTTGACTGATCTTACCTTGATAGGAGAGAGCAATCCGAGCTCCTCGATACTTTTCATTAATTCCTGAAGCGCATCTTCATCGAACTGGTATCTTGGTTGGTCCGTATCTTCATCTATTAAATGAGTCGAAATTTCAATAATGTCCATTTGCTAGCTCCAATCCTTTCATAAAAATATAGAAAAACCCCCAAACATCATGGCGGTTGTTGACGAGCCTGTACGGTTGCATGTCAAGGCGTTGAGTTGCAGTACATCTAACTTTATCAAGAGATAAACAAATAGTCTATACTTTTTCCGAAAAATGCCATATGATTTTTGTGAACCTGCCATGAAAGAATGAAAGAAGACAGGAGGCTAATTGGATTGCTTTATCATTTTAGCGAAGAACCGGACATCCAAATGTTTATTCCCAGAAAATTGGATTATCGCTCTGAAGAGCCAGCTCAAGTATGGGCGATAGACGAATTTCACGCGCCTCATTATTATTTTCCAAGAAATTGCCCCCGAGTGTGTATTTGGCCGGATGAACGTACGACAGAAGAAGATAAGCATCGTTTTTTCGGACAAGCCGCGGTCCAACGAGTCATAGCAGTGGAAGCAGGTTGGCTGGATGGAATGCGGGAAACCAATTTGTACCGGTATACCTTTAACGAAAGTGATTTCGAGATCTATGATCTAAATGCTGGTTACTATACATCCCTGCAAGCCGTAAAGCCTGTCTCCGTGGAGCCAGTGGGTGATTTATTATCCGCCATATGCAGCACAGGTATAGAGTTAAGATTGACGCCATCGTTAATGCCTTTGAGAGAAGCGATTCTTCAATCGACTGTCAATTTTTCTATGATCCGTATGAAATATGCTAAGGAAAGGAGGGCATATGAAGCTCCTACTAACCTCGGACGGAATCAGCAGCAGCGCCATCGAAGAACAAATCCTTACCATGCTCGATTCCCCTCCCGCAAAGTTAAAAGCCTGCATCATTACTACAGCCTCTTCCAAAAAACATAAAAGCCAAACCGCACTAACCGATCAAGCCTGCCTCCTACGACTAGGTCTCGTTTGTTGCGATTTGGTGGATATCGAATTCGATGACCCTCGACTGCTCGCGAATTATGATGTTATTCATATTAATGGCGGCAATCCTTTTTATCTCCTGCTGCAAATGAAACGTAGAAATGCGGTAGAACAGATGAGACAACTGGCAGAGCAGCACAAGCTGATCATAGGTGTCAGTGCCGGTGCTATGGTAATTGCCGACACTTTGGAGCATGTCAACGATTTGAACCGTATTGCCGGCTACGAAAATATGGATTTGGAGGAACTTAAAGAAGATTACTATGCTGTCGGTTTGACCCAACAGGCGGTCATTCCTCATTACAATCGCTTTATCGCGGACGATCCCGATTTTGAGCGAAAGCTTCAGCAGCTTGAGCTTAGCAGAAACAGACGTTTTGATAGAGTACAAGATGGTGAAGCGCTTGTTATACTGGGTGATACGGTTAGCTATGTACATGCTGAATGAGCTTTTAGCTTCCGCTACTCAATCTTAAGTTACTTATAGAACATACTTTAAATATAAAACGATAATGCCTGCATCCGCCATAGCGTGAGATAAGATGGAGCCCCATAAGCTTCCATGGTTGGAGGCCATCCATCCCCATACAATCCCAACCGCGAAAATAGGTAAACAGACCAGAAGCGAATAAGGAAACTCGAACAGCGGCAAAAGAACGCCCCCATGATAGAGGCTATAAAAGAAGGATGAGATCCATACGGCTCCTTTTTTCATACCTAGCTTCTGCACCATAAAGCCTCGCCAGTACAATTCCTCGAGAATGGGATTAATGAAGGTAAGTATGACTACCAGTCCCTAAGTATAGCTATAGTCAATATGCCAATCCTGCAGCAGTCTCCTAACCTTATCGGCATCAAATAGCAATGGAGAGAGTACGGCTCCGCCAATGACAATAACGCCAAATGAAATCATTCCAAGTACGAGGCCGAGAATTACATTGCCTTTTTGAATTATAAAGCCTAACTCACTAAGGCGGGTGGAGCGCTTCTGTACAATAGGAATCAGAAACAGCCAACCGTAAAATATCGCAAAAGTAATAGGGACAGAGTGTAACAGATATAAGCCTATAAAAACTAAAATTGTTGGACCCATTAACAGAAATAACAACGGCATCTTTGATCACCCTATTACAAATTTTAGGACCTGTGGTGGTTCCCATGTAATGATCGTAGAGCAAGTACGCCTTATGCATAAGTACTAACTTTGGCTTGTACCCTGACAATAAATAAGACTGAACGACTAACTCCCAACTTGGAGGTATCATGCGAAATCTCAAAGGAAAATTAGCTGTTGTAACTGGAGTGAGCCGCAGAAGCGGGATTGGCACCGCAATTTGTCGATCATTTGCAAAGGAGGGTGCGGATATCTTCTTTACACACTGGACTCCTTATGATTCGGAGGAAGGATGTGGGGTCGACGAAGATTGGCCTAATATGCTAAGGGAGGAGCTGCAGACTCATGGAGTCAGGGTCGGACATATGGAAGCCAATTTATCCGATCCGGAGGGCCTTTCTACTATATTGGATCACGCAGAGGAAGCGATAGGGGTACCAACGATTCTTGTTAACAATGCATGTCACTGTGCTCCTAGCACCTATTTGGATCTGAATGCTAGTGTGCTTGATCAGCATTATGCGGTCAATGTACGGGGAACCTTTTTGCTAAGCACGGAGTTTGCAAAACGCTTTGAGCAGAAGCATGCCGCCTCAGCAAAGGGACGTATTATTAATCTGGTGTCCAAAGGACCCGATCCGAATAATTTGGCTTATACAGCCACTAAAGGAGCGGTTATCGCATGGACAGAACCGTTATCGGTAGGACTCGCGCCACTAGGAATTACGGTCAACTGTGTGGACCCGGGACCCACGGATTCTGGGTGGATGACGGAGGAGATAAAGAAAACGCTGCTTCCGCGATTTCCCATGGGACGCATAGGTAGACCGGAGGATGCAGCAGAGCTGATTACCTTCTTGGCAGGAGATCAATCTCAATGGGTTACCGGTCAAATCATTCGATCTGAGGGTGGATATACCGGCCGATGAGAAGGAGTGATGGGTTGAATCATCGTAGTGAACAGTTTATCCGATTAGCCAAACAGGTGGTCGAGGAGCTTGAGCTTCCGAATGTTAGGGCAGCTAAGGTAGGAGGCTCTGTAGGTAGAGGAGATGCGGATTCGTTTAGCGATTTGGACTTAACGGTCTATGTTTCTAACGGAAGCGAGAGCTATGACCAAATTTTCGTATATCAGGGTGAGATCATTCAGCTTTTTGTGACGGATCAACTACCGACGGTTCAACAAATAGGGGATGACCCATGGGAACATCGATTTATTCTGGAAACGATACCTATATACGATCCCAAGCATGAATTTACCGATACGTGGAATGAAGCGAAGAATTATTATTTTTCCGTGTCAGGAAGAGAACGAACAGCGGCTCAGGCTATTGAGATCGTCAATGACCGCAAAAAATGGGCAATAGATAGTCTACAGAGACAACAGAACGTATCCGCTAGGTTGGGGGCAGGCTCGGCATGGGCGGATGCGGCATTTATGCATTTATGGTTCGTACATAATACTTTGTCAACAGGAGCGTTAATACCTATAACCCAATTACAAACAAAGAATTATGAAGCCTACATCCGTATACTTCCGTTTTCAAGCCATTTACTTGAGTATGGATTCGGTGGCGCAATAAGAATTGTGGAACGATACAGGCAGTTTTTGAGAGCAATGCATCCGGCTGAAGCTCAAGGCTTCTATTTGTCTAGTCTTCAGGATTTATTGATTCATCGCAAGGCACAAAGATTGTACCAGCATAGGCAGTTAGATAATTTGCTCTGGCAATTATTCGGAGAAGTATTCATGCTGTTCTTGGAGTTTGCTAATGGGAAATTCTTTGAGGAGCATGCTTGCTCGCTGCCGCCGAATCTTCAACATGAACTTACGCAGATAGGTTTTGCAGCAATAGATGAAGAGCAGGTTATGCAACTGCTTCAATTAAGTGATGATTTGGTGAGCAAGGCACAACGAATGATTTGATACAAAGCTTATGCAGTCATTAAATCACAAATAAAGACGCTATCGTGGATGATTCTCAAGATAGCGTTTTTATTTAATTTTACATATTCAATTGGGTTTTTCTTATCTTCAAAACTCCATCTAAGCCGGTAGGATCAGCGCTAACCTTAAGACTAACGAATCCTTCTGCCGCTTCGGAAGTGCGGATTCGTAACGGCTTGGTTTCCATACGCAGCAGATCAAGGATAACTTCGGCAACCGATTCAGAAGTTTGTGGGGCTGTATTGCGGGTGCTGAAGCTGTGCAAATAGGCGTCGATGATCAACTTGTATTCATCCTCTAAAAGTCCGCCAGTCTTCTCGACATGCCCGAGAACGGTTTTGACAAAGTTCGTGGCGATGGCACCAGGTTCAAGTAAGGTGATGTCGATATTAAATAAGGGCTTGTAATAGGTAGCCATACTTTCCAATAACCCTTCTACAGCAAACTTGCTAGCGCAGTATATTTCGTTTAATGGCTGCCCTACCAATCCTCCCACACTTGATGTCGCTATAATATGGCCCGACTCTGCTTTCTGTAAAAGGGGAAGAGCGGCACGAATAGAGTGCATGACCCCATAAACATTGGTATTAAACACATCCTGTATTGCATCCATGGAGGCTTGGCCTAGCGATCTTAGAAATCCATACCCTGCATTGCAAAACAAGACGTCCAGGTGACCATGGGTTTGTTCAATGACGGAGAATGCTTGCTGGAGTGATTCAGGACGAGTGACTTCCATCTCAACAAAATGAAGATGCTCGTGGTTAGCATACTGTTCTTGATCGCGTTGAACATGACGAGTTCCCGCATACACAACCCAACCCTCTTGTGCTAACTTTAGAGCTGTTGCGAGACCGATTCCCGAAGAAGCACCGGTGATAGCTATAATCTTATTCATAAAGTCACTCCTTATGTTTAGAAGGTATAATGTTTATTTACTAAACAGTATAATAACTAAACGTATTAGTCAAGAAAAATCCCTTCGTTATTAACGAAAGGATTTATAAAGGTAACTTATTTAATAGCGTTCTCAATGTTGAAAGTTCTTCTATAGAATAGTGAGCGAATAGACGCTCTATTTTACTGTGGTAAGCATCTAAGATGTTCTTGATCAATTCATTTCCTTTGGGAGTAACATGAATTTGTAAGCTCCTTCGGCTTGTCGGATGAGGTTTGCGAATAACAAGATCTTCCTGTTCTAGCTTATCCAGCAGCTGTGTAACTGCGCCGCGTGTAAGACCAAATTCTTTGGCGATATCAACGGCTTTGGAATCGGGATGTTTGCGGAGAAACTCTAACGCATACATCATAATCGGAGATATATGATAGTCAGGAAGCACTTGGTTCAAAAAGGACGTAAGCAAATTTTTTATTTCTCTGAACCTGTAGGCAATGAATTGGTCATCTTCCATTTAAATCCACCCTTATGTACGTGTTGTGTGTAACCATTATACCAACATATCGGAGCGTTTTGGCAAGCTTATCTTATGAATTGGATGTACTTTTGATGCAAAACGTTAGCATAATGCAAATGTTGCTTTGGATCGACCATTCCTTAATCTAGTACAAGCTTTAGAATAGAAGCGGGCAACTTTTATTTTATGGGAGGGACAGTAAATGCTTCAACAGCAATCGGTGCTTCAAACTATGGAGGTAAAGGACTGGGAGTCTTTTTTATCACGACATGATCTGGTATGGAATGCACTTCCATCGAACTGGGAGAGCGGCGCTTTTATAGGAAATGGTTTGCTTGGAGCAATGATATACAGTCAGACGCAGTACGAAGTCCAATGGGATATTGGGAGAAGTGATGTAACGGAGAGGCAGCCAACGGATTCAGCGATTTACGGTAAACATAGATTGCCCATCGGCAAGCTAGTCTTAAAGACAACAGGGCGAATTCAAGCAAGCTCCGTTAGATTGGACTTATGGAATGCCGAAGCGGTTGGCTCTATACATACGGATAGCGGGAAAATAGAGTGGAGATCGTTCGTTCATACCGAGCAGCACGTCATTGTTGTGGAGTGGAGAGCGGAAGAAGGAGAAAATGAATGCTCATGGAGCTTCGTTCCTGAGAGGCCTATCAATCCGAGACAAGTGAAGCGCAAAGAGGCGATTACGGATCTTAATCCACCACATGTGACGAGCCATGTCCATGGGACGGAAGTGACGGTTCAAGCACTTGCTGCCGGCGGTGAATTTGCAACAGCATGGAGAACAGCTTCTTATGCCGATAGCGGGAGCGAGGTATTGTACCTTAGCGTTGGTTCGTCGTACCCTGAGCCAGGTGGGCGTGAAGAAGCTATTCGTGCTGTTGAGACAGCAGCGAAGACTGGTCTAAAAGCACTGGTTGCAAGTCATCAAGCCTGGTGGCACCAATATTATCCTGAGAGCTTCCTGTCCATACCGGACACGCGTCTTGAGAGCCTGTACTGGATTCAAATGTACAAGCTAGCTTCTGGGACGCGCGCAGACCGTCCGCTCTTAGACTTAATGGGCCCTTGGTTTTATATCGAAACGCCATGGCCGGCGATATGGTGGAATCTGAATGTACAGCTTACATATTGGCCGGTCTACGCTTCGGGAAGGCTTCACCTTGGAGAGTCGTTAACCCGGTTCCTGGAGCATAATTTGGAAAACCTGATCCGGAATGTTCCAGAGCCATACCGTCATGATTCAGCGGCCATAGGTCGTTCTTCAAGCTATGACGGCATTCGGAATGCTGGAGAAGAGCTTGGCAACTTACCTTGGATTTGCCATAACTATTGGCTGCACTATCGCTATGGTATGGACGAAACGATGCTGAGGGACAAGGTGTACCCGCTTCTTCGTCGAAGCATCAACTTTTATCTCCACCTTTTAAAGGATGGAGAGGATGGAAAGCTGCATCTGCCGCTCGCCATTTCGCCGGAATATCCGGATAAGGCGGAGGATTGCAATTATGACCTGTCATTGCTGCGCTGGGGATGTCAGACTTTGCAGTATATTTGCAAGAGACTTCAGCTGAATGATCCGTTAATTCCGAAGTGGCAAGAGGTGCTTGAGCGGTTGACGGAATATCCGCAGGATGAAACCGGGTTTATGATCGGTAAAGATGTGCCTCTGGCTCTATCACACCGTCATTATTCGCATTTATTTATGATATATCCGTTGTATCTGATGAGCTGGGAGCAGGAGGAGCATCGGGATATCATCCTGAAGTCGCTTCATCATTGGATTGGGTTTAAGGGGGCTTTGCAAGGATATTCCTATACAGGAGCTTCTTCCATCTATTCCAGCATGGGACGAGCGGATGAAGCAGTGAAGTGCCTGAATGATTTCATGAATCAATACTTGAAGCCGAATACGATGTATATGGAGTCAGGACCGGTTATTGAGACACCGCTTTCAGCTGCGTCATCGATTCATGATTTACTGCTGCAAAGCTGGGGGGATAAAATTCGCGTATTCCCTGCTGTTCCTAAGCAGTGGGAGGAAGCAGCTTTCCATGATATGCGTGCAGAAGGTGGCTTCCGGATCAGTGCGGTAAGGAAGGGGGGAGAGACTCAGTTCATTATGATTCATAGTGAAGCGGGTGAGCCTTTGCGCCTCCAAACCGATCTTCAAGGTCCGTTAGAGACTTCAGGCAGCAGAGAGTATACAATAAAACCGTTGGAAGAGGGCTCGATCGAAATCGATCTGAAGCGCGGTGAATTTGTAGTTCTTTATCCGCAAGGGCGCAAGCCGGATTTAAAGATAGCTCCCGTTCCAGCCCAAGAAGCTTCCGTTAACTTCTTCGGCTCCGTTAAATCATAAGTTAGGAAATACATGAACCCGCAGATGTTGCGGGTTTATTTTCTTTTTCAACAAGTTCGCCCTTCTTAATAGAGACTCTCAACTACGAAATAGCAGCTAAATTACTCAGCCTAAACATGATCGCCTGATGGCTTGTTCGCATACAAGCCATCCTTTCCGAATATATATCAATTTAAGTATATAGATATGGAGAGGAAGGCGACATGGACAAACGGGACTCATCTTTTGTACGGGGCACATTTATACTCACTGCAGCGGCATTTATCACAAGAATATTAGGGTTTATAAACAGCATTATTTTAGCCCGCTATTTAGGACCTGAAGGAATCGGCTTGCTCATGATGGCACATCCGTTAGTACCCATGATGATCACCTTAACCAGTCTTGGACTGCCGGTTGCCATCTCCAAACTGGTAGCTGAAGCGGAAGCACAGGATGATGAGGCGAAAATAAAACGGATTTTGCAAGTATCGTTAACATTGACGGTGACACTTAGTATAGTGTTAACGCTAGGCAGCTTCTTCGGCGCTAAGCCTATTGCATCCATGATTCTTGCGGATCAAAGAGCCTATTATGCGATGTTGGCTATCATACCTATCACCCCTCTTGTAGCGATATCGTCGGTGCTTAAAGGTTACTTTCGCGGCAAGCAAAACATGAAGCCTATCGCCATCTCGGATGTGATCGAGAACATCGTTCAAATTTCCTTGCTGGTCGGAGTCGTGCAGATGCTGCTGCCATACGGAATTGAGTATGCTGCGGCAGGAGCAATGATCTGTACGGTGCTTGGCGAAGGCGGCGGATTGATTTATCTAATGATTATGTACTCACTGCACAAAAAGAAAATACGCATCAAGCATGCGTCATCCCAACAGACTATGAATAAAAAACAAACTTTATATGAGCTGCTCAATATCGGGCTGCCTACGACTGGACAAGGCTTCATACATTCAATTTACAGAGCAATCAAGCCAGCACTGGTCATCAAAAGCTTGGCGGTAGCAGGAATCGGGACTGCTCTGGCGACCAAACAATACGGGTTGCTAGCCGGATACGCGTTTCCGCTGCTCATGTTTCCAACCTTCATCATGCACTCCTTATCCGCTGCGCTCATGCCTTCTATTAGTGAAGCTCATGCAACGTATAATCGGAAGCTGATTCACCAGAGAATCGATCAGGCCATTCGACTCGCTTTCATGATTGGAGCGCCTTGCACTCTCGTGCTGTATATGTGGGCCGTTCCATTAACTACGGTAATGTATCATTCTCCGGAAGCCGGGAATTTGCTTAAGCTATTGGCGCCTTTTTTCCTGCTGCATTATTTTGAGGAACCGTTCCATGCCGTATTGCTTGGAATCGGTAAAGTGAAGACAGTGATGTGGAATTTTATTATGAGCACGCTTCTTCAAGCGATTGCTATGTATATCTTCGGTTCCGAATGGGGGATATACGGTGTGGCTACAGGCATCAATTTTGGAATATGCATCATCACGATGCTTAACTTTCTATCTATTTCAAAGTTTATTGGGATATCTTTAGATGTACGCCATTACATTAAAACGGCGCTATGCTTAACGGTTATGGCAATTGGTGGGCAAGCGGTTTATGTGTTCATGAACCATGCAGGATATCCTCTTCCTTGGGTAGTAACGTGTTCTATTCTTATCTCTCTGCTTATGTACTTCTTATCCCTCATGGCTACAAATACTTTGAAGTTAACGGATCGAAGCGGTTCTGCCAAAGGTTTTTTTACAAAAATGTAGCTGAGTAAGCCCCCGGCTCCCTAGTGGATCGGGGTTTTTCTTTCTATATGGAAGTATTTACAAACAACAAAAGAGATGGTATTATTTAATTACGTAATAACGTAAATACGTAATTACGTAAAAATGGAGGTGGTTGTTTTGACTCGCGATGTACTGCTTGAATTGGATGAATTGAAGCAACAAATGAACGATTTGCAAAAGCTTGTCCGACAGCAGCTTAGCATTGCTGATACAGGGCACAAGGGCATCATTACGAGAGAGCAGGATACAGATAGTACTGCAAGCGAAGGCACGATTTACTACTCCGGGCAGTATCGGAATGAAACGCTGAAATATAAATGGGAAGCTCATGAACAACACGTAAGCACACTGCTAGCCCAGGATGGGGAGAAGCTGGCCAAAATTTTATCCGCTCTTGGGAATAAGCAGCGCCTGGATATTTTAAGGTCCGTTCTTAAAGGACCGGCTACTGGCACAGATCTTGTTGAGCAGCTCCATATGGGGACTACAGGGCAGCTATATCACCACATTAAGGCACTGCTCGGCTCCGACCTTCTTGTTCAAGAAGAAAGAGGAGGAGAATACAGCTTACCGCCGCATCGTGTACTTCCTGTTCTGCTGCTTCTGGCTGCTGCCACCGAATTGGCAGATACAAGCAGTTATATGGACATGGTTGACGCGAGAGAACATGCGGGAACATATTTAGGGGGAGACGGTCAGCAATATGATCCCCATGTATTGGTATGGGCGCTAATGGAAAACAGTATATTAGAGCATCAAGCTGGTTATTGTACGGAAATCGATATTTTTGTACACAACAGTAAGTTGGTTACGCTATCTGATAACGGTAGAGGCATACCCGTTAGTATGCTTTCCCAAAGCAATAAACCCAACGTTCAAATGGTATTAACGGATATTCAGAGGCCCAGCTTGAGTGCGCCGTTCTTTGCCCCAGGTGGAGAGAAAGGGATTAGTGTTGCAGTCGTCAATGCCTTGTCCCACAAGTTATCTGTTGAAATACGAAGAGATGGCCACATCTATAGGCAGGATTATAAGCAAGGCATTCCACAAACAGGTGTGATGACCGTAGGTGCTACTAAGGAAACGGGAACGAGCATTACATTGGAACCGGAAGCGGAGCTGTTCAGCAACCCCTTCGACATTCACCAACTGGAACAAAGAGTGTCGGAAGTGTTGGATGCTTATCCAAATCTTCAAATACGGATTCATTCTACAAGCTTGTAAAAGACCGGGAGCTGCTGCGGCAGCTCCTTTGTTTTACCCTGCTTTAGAAGAACAGGAGAGCGCCACCGATAATGATTAATAGAATAAAAAGGACTAGTATCGAGGCAGGAGAACCGAAACCGAATCCATCCACACCGCTCATCTCATCAACCTCCTTCATCGGGTCATATGACTAGTGTATGAATGTACCGTAACCAGTGTTTGGACTCTTTACCTAATCCTGCGGATTTCAAAGACCTTATTTGTAGAAAAGGAAATTTGTGGATTATAGAGAATTCATAGTGGAGTCCATAGCATGAGAGGATGGTTTCCTATGAAAAATACGAATTTTGACTTTATAAAAGGCAAGCTACCGGAGTTCTATGCTTTAGCAGCCCAAGCTGAATTCACTGTAGATAGCAATCCACTGCAATGTCTTAACCATCTTCAACGACTAGGACGAATGCTAACTGAACGAATCATCACTCATGAGGATTTAAAAGTAATCGGGAATGAGCCTTTGGATTTACTGGAAGCGTTAATCCATCATGAGATTATTCCTCCTCCCCTTATTTCTCCATTGAAGAGGGTAGAATATTTGGATCCAAGGGAAAGTGAGTTGTTACTTGATCCTACTGAAGTAAAGAGGCTATTACTTGATATGTATGATTTGACAGGCTGGTATTATAAAACTTATATCGATGATAAGTATGCCGCTAAACCCATGTATTTACAGCCTCAGCTTACTAGCTTAAGTAGTATACAGGGTCACCAAGAAGGCGGTGAGCACAGTCCTGCATGGGTTGTTATCGAGGGACGGGAATATGCAGCTGACTGGCAGGAGCGTGTAGAGAATGAACAGCACGTTGAGATAGGCCCTCAGGAAAGCTATCAGGGACAAATGTGGAATGGCATGAAACATGGTAAAGGTAGGTATCAGTGGTCGGATGGAACACAGTATTTGGGACTATGGAGCCGCGATGTGGAGCATGGTACAGGAACTAAGCTTTTTGCTAATGGTGATCGGTATCACGGGGAATGGAAGGATGGATTTTTTCATGGGAAAGGGATATATGAATGGAAGGATGGAACCAAGTTCGAGGGATGCTGGGAGTATAATTTGGAGCATGGCTTTGGAATACAGACGCGTTCGGACGGGACGGTCAGAAGAGGCTTGTGGGCCAATGGGGAATTTATCCTAAACCAAGATCAAATAAAAGAATAGATCGTTACAGCAAAAGAATAATATTTGGTTATACCTAAACATTCTATACCTCAAGACTATGAAATCGAGTACGTTAAAGTGGAGATTTAAAGTGTTATGAAAGCAAGCGCTTTAATCTTCAGGAGGTGAGCTTCACTATGATTTCCATAGAACGACTGGATAAAGAAGAATACATAGACTGGTTAGATCGAGAATTTAGAGCTCATGGCAAGAAACGGCAGGATGGCTATTACCAAAGATGTTTTGAAGAAAATAAAAATGGGAAGCGAGTTACGTTAATAGGCTTCGACGGAGAAAGGCTTGCGGGTTGCTGTCATTTACTTATGCACTCGGATTATTCGCTGTTTGCAGATCGAAATATTCCAGAAATCAACGATTTGAATGTATTTCCCGAGTATCAAAGACAAGGGATCGCAAGTAAGATGTTTGATGAGTTTGAGCAAATAGCAAGGCAGCTCTCTTATAAGCATATTGGTATTGGTGTCGGATTATATGAAGACTATGGCAAAGCACAAATCATGTATTTTCACAGAGGGTTTATTCCTGATGGTACAGGAATTAAGTACGAAGGGAAAGAAGTTCTGCCAGGTACGATGGTACGTGTGGATGATGATTTAGTGCTGTATTTTACCAAAAGCTTGGAATCATAGAAAAAAGCACAGCCATTAATAACAACGCAAAGAAAGGATCCTACTTATATGGAAGTAAGGCAAATGGCAACAGCTTTCTTAATGCATGAAAATCGTTTATTAATGATGAAGAAATCGGGGAGCAAGCTCTTCTCCTTTGAATTTTGGGGCGGTATCGGAGGCCATCTGGAAGAGCAAGAGCTCAACTCACCTATGAAAGCCAGCTATCGGGAGATTAAGGAAGAAACCGGATTTGCAGAAGAAGAAGTTCTTAATTTTCGGCTTAAATACATCTTAATAGAAATGCGAGAAGGTGAAGTAAGGCAGCAGTTTGTCTATTTTGGCGAGACGAAGCATCCTGACTTTATCGTTTCCGATGAAGGGGAGTTGTTCTGGATTCCTCAAAATGAACTAAAACAGCTGCGGACGTCAACTTTAATTAAAGAAATGCTGGAGCATTATTTTCTTCATCCGGAAGTGGATCACGTGATTATGGGGACTTTTACGATGAACGAAGATCAGGAGCCTTACATACAATGGGGATCGCTCAAAGATCCGAAGGTTTTCTGATACAAGCCAGCAATCCCGCCATGATGCTCAATATATGAGTTAATAAAAACGAATAATTGTTGAAATACATCCGATTCGTATACTGATTAAACCAACCAAAACGATAAATTTTAGAATTGGGGTTTGTAGGTGTTCCTCCAAGTGCGGTGACCAGTTCATGGATATTTTGGAACAAGAAGCTTGTCAGGATGATACCACACAGAATTGCGATAGAGCCGAGGCATACAATTATTTTTGTAGTGCTGTTTTTAAAAAGAGTTCTTATCATGTTAAAGGTAAGGACTAGACTGGTTATAAAAAAAGGACTCCCTATCAAAATCATCAATAAACCAAGATTTCCGTTTCCGGACACTTTATCAGGCGGAATGGTGAATAGATGTTCTATGACATAGAAGCCAGCAAAGGAAATAACTAGACTTAGAAACCAAACTATATATTTCATAGGCGAATCAATCCCTCCTCCTTTTATTGTATACTATTCCGTAGTAAAGTTATTGTATTATAAAACGAGTACATAGGGAGGAAGTCAATAATGAAACTGCGCTGCGCCATATTGGATGATTATCAACAAGCTGCTTTGCAATTAGCCGATTGGCCTTCTCTAAAAGATAAGGTCGATGTAAAAGTCTTCACGGAGCATATTGACGATGAGGATGAAGTAGTCGAGGCGATTCAAGATTGCGAAATGGTTGTCATTATGAGGGAACGTACGCCTTTCCGAAAATCCTTGTTGGATCGGCTGCCCGAGTTAAAGCTGCTTGTTACGACAGGGATGCGCAACGCATCCATAGATTTGGCGGCTGCCGCCTCCCATGGAGTTGTTGTATGTGGAACGGCTGGAAAGTCGGAGCCGACTACGGAACTGACTTGGGCCTTAATATTAGGTCTAGCAAGGAATATAACTTCTGAATATAATGCCCTTCGAGCTAATGGTCCTTGGCAAAGCACACTAGGGATGGATCTTGGCGGCAAAAAACTCGGATTGCTGGGACTTGGCAAGATTGGCAGTCGAGTGGCACGCATCGGTCAAGCCTTCGGAATGGAAGTGACTGCTTGGAGCCAAAATTTAACAAAAGAGCGGACTGAAGAACTAGGAGTACAACTAGCTAGCTCTAAGGAAGAGTTGTTGGAAACAAGTGATTTTGTATCTATCCATCTCGTATTAAGCGAACGGACCCAAGGGTTAATTGGAGCAGACGAGCTGCGGCGAATGCGTCCGACCTCATATTTAATTAACACGTCACGCGCGCCTATCATCGATCAACTGGCTCTTATTGAAGCACTTCAGAACAACTGGATTGCTGGTGCCGGAATAGATGTCTATGAGACCGAGCCGCTGCCTAAGGATAACATCTTTAGAAAGCTTCCGAATGTCCTGACCACTCCACATTTAGGATACGTATCCCAAGGGAATTACGAAATTTTTTACCGTGATGCTGTGGAAGATATTCATGCTTTTCTGAACGGTGCTCCTATTCGGACATTAGGGTAATAACGCCGCAAGGCGTTTTTTTTCTGCAAGTTCAGGCTAAGATACTCCTATTTTTGAGCACATATTTGATATAAATCTCAAGACATAATCCGATATAATGGCAATATATACCGCTTTGCACCTTGGTGCGGGAAGACGTTGAGGTATATACCGACTCAAGGTCTCCTACGTAAAGGAACCTGTGTAGTATGGTTTTCTTTGCCCAATCTAGCAGGAAGGTGTGTAAAGCGATGCATTGGAAGCGTCAGATGGTTGAGACCGCCTATCGGATAGCGGAGCCGTTTTGCAGTAACCCGGATATTGTCGGTGTTGCGCTAGGAGGAAGTATCGGAAGAGGGCAGATGTGGAAGCATTCCGATTTGGAATTATGCATTGTTGTAGAGAAGCGGCTTGAGCAATTTCAGCATTTTAATTATATGGATCAGATGGGCGTAGAAATCATTCAAATTACGAAAAGCCGAATGAAAGAGTTTACGGAACAGTTCCGTGAACCGGACCGGTCCATGCTCGGATTCCCAATCCAGATTTACAAATGCAAAGTTATTCACGATCCCGAACAACTATTGAAGCCATTTAAGGAGCTGTACGACTCCTATTTGTTTCATGAGAATATAACGCAGTTCAAAGAAGATGAGGCTTTACAGCAAGCTGACTCCAAACTGCTCAAGGCTAAGGAACTTATGGCAAAAGGAAACTACAAAACCGCTGCAGCCCATTTGCGAATCGGTCTGAATTTCTTAGTGCTTGCCTACTATTGGCGCCATCACATTTTTCCTAGAAGCCAGAATCGGACAGTCTATTTCTTGCGTAAGAATTCGTGTGTTATTGGACATACGAAGCTGTATGATGCTTTTATCCGCGCCTTTTGCTTGGATCAACCGGTCAAACGCATGAAGGATGGATTATGGAGCGCTCAGCGAGATATTTTCAAATTATCTGAAGCTTCTTGGGGCAGCAACACCTCCTCATTTCTAAAGAACGCTGTAGACGGCAATCTGGAATGGGGACATAATCAGAGTATTGTATATGTCTATAAATATTGCGTTCACCGGATGCATACTCATGATAGCCATCCTGAGGATCTTTACGATCAACCAGCGTTTGCGGAACAGTTCCCAGAGCTGCATCATTTCTTGGATATGGACACGATGACGCTGGAGGACGTAAAGGAATGGATGACCATGTTCGAAGAGGCAAGAGCAGCATTACAACCTAATCCTTCTGTTTACGCATAATAAAATAAGGGCAATTGCCTTACCAACCCACATTGGTCAGTAAAGCAATTACCCTTATTTATATTCGTTGCTCTGCCATTATAAATCGCTCTCAATCCACTCTGCTCTGGAATAATCTTCTTGAGCCTTCGGGGGAGCTGCGAATTTCACTTTAAAGACGGTGAAGAGCGGCTCTGTCGGCATATCCGGCAAGTCCTGAAGAATAAGGCGTCCAAAAGACTCTTGTCGGAACGAAATGTCCTCACCCGTTCCCAGAACGGTCACGGATTCAACCTTACCCTCGATTCGAACGCTCCAGAATTCTTTGCCTGACCAACCTAGTGCTGCAAGGTAATGCACGGTAGGATCATCCGAACCGATCCAGCGCCCCAGGCATCCGTTAGGACCGTGCGGCCCAAATTCGTTCAAGGTGCTTCTTCTTGCGTGATAGACCATCTCCGCGTTGCGCTTGACCCACTGCCCGGCTTCCAGGATACTCTCCACTTCAACCTGGTTCAACGAACCGTCAGGGTTAGGTCCTGTATTCAAAAGCAGATTACCGCCTCCGGAAGCGATTTCGATGAGATCTCTTACGATAGCTGCCGCACTCTTACGGTTTGGACTATACGGAACGTAGCTCCAACTCAGCGGACAAATGCTTAAGCAGCTTTCCCATGCCAGTCCTTCTTTGGCTGCTTCAATCTTGCGCTCAGGAGTGACATAATCTTCCTGTGTACCAGAGCGATTGTTAATAATGATATGCGGCTGAAGCTCGCGTACCATCGCGTTTAATTCATGGCTGCGCCAAAACTCAGCTATATCCTCGGTTTCCTTCCACTGCCACGTAGTGACGGTGGCTCCGTCATACCATAGTAAGTCGATCATGCCATAATGGGTCATAAGCTCCCTAACTTGAGCATGGGCTTGTTCGACCATTGCCGCAACAGAATCCGGATACGTATCATGATCCCATGCCCCTTTATACCGCCAATCGACTAGGGAGTAGTACAATCCAACTTTTAAGCCGGCACGACGCGCCGCTTCGGTATACTCGCGAATAAAATCCCGCTTTGGTGTTCCTTTAACCGAAGTGAAGTCGCTAGCTTGACTATCATAGAGGCAATACCCGTCATGATGCCTTGCGGTGAGAACGATATATTTCATACCTGCTTCTACTGCGGTAGCACATATTTTGTCGGCATCAAAGCCTTCTCCTGTAAATTGCTCTGCCAAATGAGCATACTCCTTCACCTTATACCCATCCAGGCGGAACGCCCACTCGCAGCGTCCCAATAGTGAATAAGGGCCCCAGTGTACGAATAGCCCCAGCTTGGCGTCACGAAACCACTGCATTCTCTCGTTGTTATTCACCTTGTCATCCATCCTCCATCCAACGAATAAAATGATTCCATTTTATTGTACTAGCCTCAAACTCGTTTGAGGATGCATGATCCTAGGACAGATGTGCATAATCCTAAGAATTTTTTATAAAAAAATGGCTGGAATCGATGCCATCTCATGGGCGTTTTGAATAACATATGGATAACAAGTTGCATAAAGGAGCATACCCAGTGATTACTTATGTGGTTCAGCAAGGAGATTCCTTGTATTCGATTGCCCAGCGTTTCGGAGTTACGGTTGATGCTTTGATGAAGGCGAACCGGCTATCATCACCTGCTCTTAATGTAGGACAACATCTTTCCGTTCCAGTCTCCGGTCCGGTTACGTATGTTGTGAGAGCTCACGATTCGCTATACAGTATTGCTAAAATGTTTAATACGACGGTAGAGGCCCTAATGCAGTTAAATCCGCAAGCCTCCATGAACTTGAACATCGGTCAAAGATTACGTATTCCGATCTATACAGAAGTGATAGTCAGAACGGATACGGCCAATATTCGCAGATATGCTAGTGCACAGGCTCCAGTTTTGGCTCAAATGGCTAGAAGCGCAAGAATCCCTGTCACCGGCATAGTCGGAGATTGGATACAGGTGCGCATATATAATGGGCACCTTGGTTGGGTGAACCGAGCCAATGTTACCTTAGTACCTCATGACGGGCAGCGTCCGATACAGGAGGTGTTCGGATTTTATACGGAGGAGGAGGGACCAACACTCCCCAGCTCTTATGATGTTTTCGCGGCCCAAACGGCCAATTTGTCGAATGTCGGTATGTTTCATTTCCGAATCAACAGGCAAAACCCTACCGAGATTGAAAAGTTTCCTGCAACGTTCACTGATGAGTATATGAGGGACGTTGTCAGCTTTGGGCATCGGCATAATATTAAAATGCTGCCTACTGTACACAATTTGTTGTATGAGCGTGGAAATCAAAATGCCAACAAAGAAGTTATTCACGGCATGCTCGATACGCAGGAGAATCGCACCGCTTTTATTGCAAGCATTGTCAAACTTATTCAGAGCTACGACTTTGACGGCGTTAATATTGATTTCGAAGATGTGCGCTATGAGGATCGGAATAAGCTTTCTGCGTTTTATAGGGAGCTGGGCGCTGCAATGAAAGAAAGAGGTTACTACTTCTCCGTTGATGTGCCGTCTAGAGAGTCTGATGAGCCTACGAATCCTTTTTCCGCTCCGTTTAATTATTCCGTTCTTGGCGAGGTTGTCGATGAGTTGGTGCTGATGCTCTACAATGAGCATGGTTGGCCAGGCAGCGGTCCGGGTCCTGTCGTTTCCATTGGCTGGATGAAGACGGTTATAGGCTACGCGTTGACGAAAATGCCGGCTAATAAAATCACAGCTGCTGTGTCGGTATTCGGTTTTGACTTCAATCTGACGACCAAACGGAATACGTATGCCACCTACCAGATGGCTATGGACCTGGCGAAGAAATACAATAAAGATATCATCTTCGACGAGAAGACTCAGACACCGATGTTCGCCTACACGGATGAGTCGGGCAACGAGCATGAGGTATGGTTTGAGAATGCAGCCAGTATCAAAGCGAAGATGGATCTTGCCAATCAGCTTGGGATTCGCGGAATCGCCTTGTGGAGATTAGGAATGGAAGACCCGGCGATATGGACGATGATGCGAGACCATTTTGTCATAAGAAAAAGCGTCATGTAGTAGGATGAGTGCGAGCGATCGGCCGCTTAGTTATGTTTCTTTCCAGTGTCATTCAAGGTGGCAGGAGAGAGCATAACTAAGCGGTTTTACGCTTCTTGGAGCAAGGGTTTCAATAAGTTTTCACTTGACGTATCGTTCAGCCAATGGTACTTTAATTTGATAAAACATACTATTATACTATGAATTAAAGGGCGGGAAACATGACGGAAATGCAGTCAGAGTCTTTAATCCTCGAAATCGAAGATGTCTCGATCCATTATCAGGGTAAGAAAAGCATTCTTAACGGTATTTCTCTCTCCATTCATAAAGGAGAATTCATAAGTATCATCGGCAAAAGCGGGTGCGGTAAAAGTACGCTGCTTAACGCTATTGCAGGCTATTTGCAACCGAGCAGCGGAACGATCAGCGTCATGGGCAAACAGGTAGTTCAACCCGGTCCAGACCGTGGCTTTGTGTTCCAGGACTTGGCTTTATTTCCATGGCTCAATGTGCTGGATAACGTAGCTTTCGGGTTGAAAATGTCCGGAATGGACAAGCAGGAGAGAGAGAAGCGAAGCAAGGAAGCCATTCAGATGGTTGGTTTGGCGGGTAACGAGCAAAAGAGCGTCAATGATCTATCCGGCGGGATGAAGCAGCGTGTGGCGATTGCGCGGACGTTGGTCACTCAGCCTAACATATTGCTTATGGATGAACCGTTCAGCGCCTTGGACGAGCAGACGAGAGAGCAGCTTCAAGAAGAGCTTCTGCGGATTCAGAAGGAAACGAGAATGACGGTCATTTTGGTTACACACAGTATTGATGAGGCGGTCTACTTGTCGGACCGGATCGCTGTGCTTCAAGACAAGGGCCAGCTGCACAGAGTGATGAAGGTTGCTTTGGGTCGTCCGAGAATTCCGGAAATTCGCGTATCGTCCTTATTTAATGAGTACAAAAAACAGCTGATGCTGGATTTACGCAACGATTTTGTCGTTCAATACGAGCATGAAGGGGCAGGAATATAATGAAAAAGAGAAAATTATTAGGGCTGGTTAGCACTGTGCTGATGACCGCGGTGCTAGTGTCAGCTTGCGGATCAGGAGCTGGACAGAAGCCTGCTGCGGAAGCGGGTAAAGATGCGGCGCAGGGCAAAGTGGAAGGAATTAAAGTAGGCTACGTCAATTTGATTGCTGCTGCACCAGCGATTGTTGCTAAGGAAAAAGGACTGATTGACAAACAGGGCTTGAAAGCGGAATTCTTCTCCTTTGCCAATGGTCCGGATTTGTACAAGGCGTTATCTTCCGGTAAGCTGGATGTGGCTTATGCTGGGATGCCTGCTGCAGTCAACTGGGGCTCTCGTGGAGCGCAATTCAAAGTCATTGCCAAAGTCGATGACGGCAAATTCGGGTTGCTGACGAAGGATTCCTCTGGCATTAAACAACCTGCCGATCTGAAAGGCAAGAAGCTGGGTACTTTGGTAAAAGGAAGCGGCGTCGATTACTTGATCCGAGCTATGATTCTTCCTGAAGGTCAGCTGACTGAACAGACTACTTCGCTCGTACAGCTTGAAATGGGCAATATGGAACAGGCGATCAACAGCGGTACGATCGATGCAGCGGTTGCCGGTGAACCTTTCCTTACGTTTGCAGAGCTTCGCGGACTGAAAGTGGTCAAGGAAGTTCCGGATCCTGCGTTTGTTATATTGGCTTCCGACTCGTTTCTGAAAGATCATAAAGACGCAGCCCAAAAATTTCTTCAAGGTCACATCGCATCGGTGGATGAGTTGAACAAAAACAGCAAGGATAACGCCGAATTGCTAGCCAAAGCGTTCAACGTTCCGGAGATTAGTGCAAACGGTAAAACTTACAGTCCTGGCGATGTCATGGCGCAAGCTTTGAAGCGTAACAAGTTTGAAACCAAGTTCACGGATAACGATATGAAATTTTATCAGGAAGTCGCGGATAACAGCCTCAAGTTGAAATCCATTGATCAGCCGTTAGATGTGAAAACGATAATGGACCGGTCTTGGATTAAATAGCCTGAACCTTCGAAGGACAGGTAGGGGGTCAATCGATCAACATGAAAAAAATACATTACGGTATCTTCGCCGTTCCTTTTATTATTCTTGTATGGGTATTGGCAGCAAGTCATTACCCGGCTCTTGTTTTTCCAGGTCCGCTTAAAACCTTCGCAGAATTGAAGAAGCAGCTGATAACACCGGATTTCTATCATCATATAGGGATCAGCTTGTACCGACTGTTTGTCGGCTTTGCTATTGCTTCGGTATGCGCTTTTGTTGTCGGACTCTTGGCAGGCATCAGCAAGCAGTTTCGTCAATTTTTAACGCCGATGGTCATGCTGTTTCAAGCAACACCGCCTATGGCTTGGGCACCGCTCCTTATACTGCTGTTGGATCTGGGGAATGCTCCGATGATTGCTGTCATTGTTATCGCCGCTTTTTTCCCGATTGTTGTCAACGTTATCCAAGGGATGGAGCAGATCAAGGTTTCCCATATCCGAGCAGCGCAAACCTTGGGAGCCAATCGGTTCCAGCTGGCGTGGCATGTTTACTTGCCTGAGGTCATGCCATCAGCCTTCACGGGTATGGTCGTAGGCTTCGGGATTGCATGGCGTTCGCTAGTTGCTGCTGAAATGATAGGCGGTAATGCAGGACTGGGCTGGTTGATTTCTTCGAGCGGACAGATTGGTAACTCTCCGCTTGTCATGGTAGGTATCATTACCATTGGCATATTAGCTATGTTCTTCGAGCTGGTGCTGCTGCATCCTCTTAAGAAGCGGTTTGCAAGCTGGGCACCTAGAGCATAATAGGATCGTAAAAAGGGGATGAACATCTTGAAAATCCAATTACAACGATTACGCCGATTTCTTCAGCTGGCTACCGCTCAAACTCGCACGGTTACGATAGATCAAGGTCCGGATCGTGGCGGTGAAAATACAGGGTTTCGCCCAACAGAGCTGTGGCTCATCGGACTTTCTGCTTGCTCGGTTACTACGATGACCCGTTATGTGGAAGATAAGGGATGGTCAGTGGATGATATTCATGTATCTGCAGAGGATTTCATGAACGAGCAGGGAGATATCGCTAGAATTGAATTTCAGGTAACGATAAAAGGTCAAATAAACGACGAGCAAAAGTTAGAGCTGTTGACACATGTGAAAAACAACTGCAAGCTGCTCCGTACCGTAGCTTCTCAAATCGAGATTCAATATACAGAAGCAACCAGGCTTGCTGAAGCGGCACCTGCTGTATGTCACTTGGCTGACGGAAGCTGCTGTTCATAACAAGGAAAAAGAGCTGTTCTTTCAGTCTTGTAATCAAGACGTAAGGACAGCTCTTTTTATACGTTATACGGCGGGAAGCTCTGCTTGCTCTGTTTTTTTCTTGCGAAATATAATTAAAATAATCGAACATGGAATTATGCAAAGAAGACCACATGCCATAAATGCTCCATCGGCGCCAAATCGGTCCGCCATGTAACCAGCAAATAGATTGCCTACCGGAGTAGAGCCTGCAAATACCAGGGAGTATACGCTCATAACCCTCGCTCTGTATTCGTCCTTGGAATAAATTTGCAAAGAAGAATTGCAGTTGGTTGCGAACAAAATGTTAAACACGCCCGTACATGCTAGAAATAATCCGGTCAAATAAGGAGATGTCGTCCATCCCGTAATGCACAAGAAAACTCCAATGAGAATAGAGGCTATAGCGATAACCTTCATTTTAGGCCCGCTCTTGCTTCTCAGTGACACGGTTAATGCTCCGATTAGCGATCCGACACCCAGACAGGACATCAGCATTCCGTACGTTCTTTCTTCCATATGTAGAACGCCCTTCGTAAAGACCGGAATGAGTATGGCGAAGTTATAAGCGAAGGTTCCTATAACCGTTACAAGCAGTAACGTTTGTGCGAGACGTTTATCTTGCGATATGTAGACCATGCCGTCTTTAATTTCTTTGAATATGCCGACATTCTTTTTCTTTTGTCGAACATATGGTGTTGTTTTAATCTGTAGCAGCCCGTAAATAACGGCTATAAAACTAATCCCGTTCAATAAAAAACACCATCCAGGTCCAAGCAAAGCCATCATAGCAGCCCCGATGGATGGGCCTAAAATACGTGCTAAATTGAATGTAGTCGAGTTTAGAGCGATGGCATTCATCAAGTCTTCCTTGCCAACAATCTCTATGTTGAACGATTGTCTTGTCGGCATATCAAACGTGTTGGTCAAGCCCAATATAAAAGCAACGATGAGCACATAGCTGTACTGAACGGTGTGGGTAAATACCAGAATCGCTAAGATGAAAGCCAATATCATAGAAATCGTCTGAGTGACAAGCAAAATTTGTTTCTTTGGAAATTTATCAATAATGGCACCTGCAAATAAGGAAAAACAAGTAATCGGCAGGAATTGGATACTTCCGACCAAGCCTAGTAATAATGGTGAGCCTGTTAACGTTAACACGAGCCACGATTGGCCGATATTTTGCATCCAGGTTCCGATTAATGAAATGCACTGACCAAACCAGAAATACCGATAATTTTGATGCGTAAGGGCATGAAAGTGGTTATTGACCATACGTTGGCCCATCGCTTTAATGTTCATATTCGTTCACCTTCCTAGCCAGCCGTAAGCTTTGGCTTACTCTTTGTTGTTCTTTAATGCTTCTTCATCCAGCTCATGAATACGGGCTGCATTAGTGCCCATCTTTTCCAATAGGACCAGCGCCAATTGCTTCTCCTCCTCCGTTAATCCTTGGGATATAAGATTACGCCAGTCGGTTAGGACTGACTTGACTTCGTCCTGAATAAGCAATGCCTTTTCTGTCAAAAAAACCTGATAAGAACGTTTATCATTGTCTCTTACTTTTCTTACGACATAGCCTTGCTCTTCCAGTTTCTTCAGAGCCTTGGCGGTCGTTCCTTTGTCGATTTTGAGGTGGCTTGAGAGCTCCTCTTGGCTAAGGCCGTCTTCTCGGTACAGCGTGTTTAGAAAAATATGCTGCCCCCGGCCAATATCCAGATGCTTTAACCGATCCCCTATGTACATATGACCATATCGATATAATAGTGAGACCCAACGGGGGATGGTGCTTTTATAATCCATGAGCGGTTAACTCCTATTCTCAAAAAAAATAGTTGCACGCGCCACTATTATAACGATTTATATAATCGTTGTAAATGCAACTTTTCATGATTTTGAATTATTTATGCCTTACGTCAGGTCACGGCTTCCTCTATTAAATCCTCTATTTACCATTCGATAGCTTGAATGATATATTAATGGCGATGTGACTAATTTGTGCCAATAGAGGAGATTGTTAATGAAGAGCCCACTGCGAAAATTGTTCTCCGTACTGCTCGTTGTTGCGTTGTTATCTAACATCGTGACGATTGCAAGCGCTTCCGATAAGGAGGCCCCGGTTCAAGGCTATCGGGATGTACCAAAGGACCACTATGCTAGTAAAGAGATTGCGATGCTGTCTCAGAGAGGGATTGTTCAAGGAAACGCGGATGGGTTGTTCCAGCCTGATGATGAAGTGACACGGGGAGTCACGGCACAATGGTTAAGTAAAGCTTTGAAGCTGGGTTATCCTGCTTCCTTGAAAGGATTTTCGGATGTTCCTGAGAAAAGCGAGTTTGCTGTCGCTATCAATGTGTTAGCAGAGAAAAAAATCATTCAAGGTGACCAAGGACTTTTTTCACCAAATGCGCCATTGACGAGGGAACAAATGGCCAGCTTGCTGGTACGAGCCTTTCAACTGAAAGATAATGGCATGAACGTGTGGTTTAAGGACGAGGGCATCATGAGTGATAGTCATTATAACGATGTCATACGTTTAAAGCAGTACTTCCTTACGAATCAGGTCGAGTTCATGCCTAAGGATAAAGTCACTCGCGCACAGCTGTCGCTGTTTCTGTACCGGGCTATTATGATAGGGGAAACCGAGACGGGCCAAGTCCCGTTAGAAGATTTTTTGCGTGGCTCCGATCTGGGAAGCTATGAGGTTTCGCCTGATGGTAAATATACGGCTTTGCTGAAACAGAGCGATAACCAGCAGCAAATATTTGTTTACAAGAAAAGTCAGGATAAGAAGGATGCAGTTAAGATCACCAGTATAAAAGACCGAAGTATCGTAGACTTCACGTGGTTTAATAACGATACGATTTTATATATGACGAATAAAGGCGGTGATGAGGATTACCACCTCCATTCCATTAAGTTCGACGGAACTTCGGATAAAGACTTAACACCGTTTGATAACGTGCGGGCGGAGTACTTGGAAAACATGTCCTATGATCCTGCTCATCCTTACGATATTTTAATTTCTATGAACAAGCGAAACCGGGAACTGTTCGACTTGTTTGCGCTTAATGTCAACACAGGCGAATTTCAGATTGTGGAAGGGAATCCTGGCAATGTTACGCGCTGGATGACGGATTTGTATGGAGATGTCAGACTTGCTGTTGCTACAGATGGAATCGACAAGAAGATATTATACCGCGACTCAACGTCACAGAAGTTTGAATCTATATTAACTGTGAAGTTCGGTGATGAATTTTATCCGATCATGTTTTCCTTTGATAACACCCAGTTGTACGCCTTATCCAACATCGACCGTGATAAGCTTGCTCTTGTCAAATACAATCTCAACACCAAAACCATTGGGGACACCATCTACGAAAATCCAGATGCCGATGTAAAAGATATTATCGTATCGTATAAGAAGCGGGCTATTCTAGCGGTCAAGTACGAAACGGATAAAGTACACTATGAATACTTGGACAAAGAATACGAGCAGTTAAGAAAAGAAATTGAAAGCCAATTACCGCCTAATCAGCAATTTGCTATTGTCGGTAATCCGTTGCCCGAAACGAAAGTTACGCTGAGAGCATACAGTGATAAATCGCCGGGGACTTACTATTTTTACGACCGAAAAACGAAGCAGTTGGAGAAATATGCAGACGTCATGCCTTGGATTAAAGAAGAGGATATGGCGGAAATGAAGCCTATTTCATACGGATCTCGTGACGGGTTAACGATTCATGGCTATTTAACTATGCCTAAGAATGTAGGAGTTCAAAATTTACCTGTTGTAGTTCTACCCCATGGCGGACCTTGGTCACGTGATTCTTGGGGATTCGATCCAGAGGTCCAACTGCTAGCGAACCGTGGCTATGCTGTTCTGCAAATGAATTTCCGCGGGTCAACAGGCTACGGTAAGCAGTTCCTTAATGCCGGCAATAAGCAATGGGGCCAGGCGATGCAAAATGATATTACCGATGGAGTTCAATACTTGATAAATTTGGGAGTTGCCGATCCTAAACGGATTGCAATATACGGCGCATCCTATGGAGGCTATGCAGCACTAGCAGGTGTGACGTATACACCGCAATTGTATGCTGCAGGAGTGGATTATATGGGGCCGTCCAGCTTGTTCACCTTCCTCAATTCCATGCCGGCGTATTGGGAACCGGATCGTCAGATCATGTACCAGCAGGTAGGGGATCCTAATAAAGACAAAGTCATGATGGAAGCAAACTCACCGGTTCTTCATGTGGATAAAATTCAAGCTCCGATTTTATTCGCTCAGGGTGTCAATGACCCTAGAGTGAACAAGAAGGAGTCCGATCAAATGGTCATGGCCCTTCGCCAGCGTGGTATCGACTCCAACTATATGATCAAACAGGATGAAGGGCACGGATTCCGCAGATTTGAAAACCAGATGGACTTTTACAACTCGCTGCTTAAATTTTTGAACATTCATCTTAACAAATAAGAGGAGATACGGTGAGTCGATTTGTATCTTATCTGGAGCCATAAAGCCAGCTTGTAAGTTATTTATCTATCAAATAAAGCCAAAATGTGACAAAAGTCTCATGAAACTTTACACAATATACCATAATATATAACTATTGAGCATTTGTGTAATAAATACTTGAATAGGAAGCGACTGCACTCTATTGGGGTTAAGGAGATTTTATTGCTCAAAATAGTTATTTAAGGGGAACGCACGTGGAACCAAATGTAAACCAGAATCTCGGTTATCCTACACCAGGATACCAACAACAAGCAGCACCAGTTATTTCTGTTAAGGACTGGATGCTGACGATGTTACTATTGATCATCCCAATTGTTAACATCATTATGTTATTTGTATGGGCTTTTGGAGGCGGCACAAGTCCTTCAAAGGCGAACTATGCTAAGGCCAGTCTTCTTTGGGCGGCTATCGGTATTGTCCTTTATTTTCTGATCGTTGTCCTTATTATGGGTACTTTTTTTGCCAGTGTAAAAGGGATGAATTAATTGGTAAAAAAGTTCCATATCTAATAGAGCAAGTCTCTACGGATAATGTAAAAAGGTTACTAAATAAGCTGACGCCAGCATTCCTGCGGTGTCAGCTTGTTTAGTTATTCAGCGCATCCGAAAATTATATAGTCCTCCATTATTTATCAGGATTTGGATTCAACCGCATTGACATGGTAAGCCCGGTATTCCTGTCCGTTAGTGATTTCGAGGCAATTCAACTGCATTCCGTACGCACATCCACCGTCAATGCCTATTTTGTCTCCGCCAAACCAGATATGAGCCGTATCGTGCATCTTAATGGCTCTAGTATGCCCGAACAAGACGGTTTTTTCCACGATAGTCGGTTTACTGTAGAAAGGATCTCGTATCCATAGGAAATCAAGCAAAGGCTGCTCCTTCCAATTGACATACTCAGGATTAATGCCGGCATGAACATAAATATGGTGATCATCCTCGTAGTAGTAAGGAAGCTGGTTCAAAAACGCAAGGTGATGCCCATACGTTTGTTGGATATAAGCTCTTGCTGCTTCCAGGTTACGTCCTTCCTCGGAATCATTCCATAACGGGGTTCCACTGCAGTAACTGCTTAGTGTTTGATGCCCTCCATACTCGAAAAAACGCTGGGTAGCGTGCTCATTGGCTGAATTGTCCATAACTTCTAGAAAGCGTTGATCATGGTTTCCGCGCAGAGCGATGGCTTGTCCGGCTTCTACTATTCCGATCACTTGCTCGATTACTTCCTTGCTTTTAGGGCCACGGTCTACGAAATCCCCGAGAAGAATGAGCTTGTCTTGTTCAGGCATGTATCTGACGGTGTTCAATAATTCGTTAAACGATGCGTAGCAGCCGTGAATGTCGCTAATTACTAAAGTTCTGTTCAAAAGGGACCATTCCTTCCTGTCAGGCAGTGGGATATTTATCTTGTATTTACACTTTCCTCTATGGAAATTAACTATATAGTCCTACGCTAAACTTCTCAACCTATTTCTTTCTATTGATTAGAAAAGGGAAGGTGCTTTACAATGAGGAAAGAATTTTTCTAATACGATGTTCGGGGAGCAAGAAGCCGTATGCCAATGGAGAAAGACCCTTTTGACCGACATTTCGATAGTTTTACCAGTTTGGCGGACCTGATTTGTGAAACTCTTCATTGTCCGATTACCATTGAGAATGCAAATCATCAGCTTATTGCATACAGCTCCCACAGCCCGCAAACGGATCAGGCTCGAATTGCGACAATAGTCGGTAGACGTGTTCCTGAACAAGTTATTAGTGCACTATGGAGAAACGGGGTCATACAAAAATTAATGGAGTGCGAGGACCCTGTAAGGATTGAAGCGGTGCATGATGTGGGGCTCGGTGATCGAATCGCCATTGCCATTCGTAAACATAACGAAATACTTGGCTATATATGGGCCATGGAGGAGAACGAACGGCTCGGCTCGCAGGAGTTCGCTTTATTGAAGAGGGCGGCTCAAGCCTCCAAGCATTTGATGCTCCAGCTTCAGATTCAAAAGCGTAAAGAGGAGGAGGGGCAGCAAAATTTGTTCTGGCAGCTGCTGACCGGACATTTGAAGTCCCCTGGCGCCATTAAAGAACAAGCAAAGCTGTTCAATATTTCACTTCCTTCGTCTTTTCAAGTGATTGTGTTTCAATTTGAGCAGGAAATTACAGATTCTTTGTTTCAGCGTATACAATACATGATTACGACTACACAGTCCGTTAAAATTGTGCTGCATGTTGTAGACGGATTTCAGCTTATTTTATTGACCTCCTGGAGATTTTCCCGCACGGCAGCTGAGCCTCACCATTCAAGCTCAGGATTTATTCGTGATTTCATGGAGCAGATGAAGGAACGATTCGGAATTGCTCCTGTCGATGGTGCGAGCGGCAATGAGTTTGACGATTATACCGTTGTAGAAAGGGCTTGGAAGGAAGCACTATCGGTATTGGAGTTGAAAAAGCACTTCCCTGCTGCATTGCAGGACGCTCATCAACATCGGGAGCTTGGCTTTTACCGTTATTTTCCGATGATGACCCAATCCGATGGCACACCACTTTATGAGAATAGCGGTCTCCGCAAGCTCAGAGGGTATGACACGGAACACAACAGCTGTCTGCTTGAAACGTTGGATGTATTTCTTAATCACGATAGCAGTTTGAAGGATACAGCTGATGCGCTGCATATTCATATCAATACGTTGAACTATCGTTTGAAGCGTATTACAGAAATAGGCGGAATCGATCTGAAAAACATGGACCATAAGGTTTCCTTGTATCTGGATTTGAGGCTAATGAAACTCTCAAAGTAGTCTTTTTGTTGGATGAATACAAAAGATCATGCAATAATTCTCATTTTTATACAAAGTCAAAGCTTCCTAACCATTCTATAATCCTCAATAGAAACACATTTGGGGAGGATTTAATATGAGAATTGGCATACCAAAGGAAATTAAAAATAACGAGAATCGCGTCGCCATTACACCTGCTGGAGTATTGGAGCTAGTACGCAATGGCCACGAAGTTTGGATAGAGAAGGATGCTGGAATTGGAAGCGGTATCTTGAACGAGCATTATGAAGCATCCGGTGCGAAATTGATCGAACGAGCTGCGGATGTATGGTCGGCTTCGGATATGATTCTCAAGGTAAAGGAGCCGCTCCACTCGGAATACCAGTACTTCCGTCCAGATCTCGTCTTATTTACTTACTTGCATCTCGCAGCTGAGCCGGGACTTGCTCAAGAGCTTGTAAGCAAAGGAGTCACTGCGATTGCTTATGAGACGGTTCAGGTTGGCAGAACACTTCCTTTGTTAGTTCCGATGAGTGAAATCGCGGGCCGTATGTCGGCACAAATCGGTGCACAATTTTTGGAGAAGCCTCATGGAGGCAAAGGGCTGTTGTTAAGCGGTGTGCCAGGAGTTAAAAAGGGCAAAGTGACGATCGTCGGTGGGGGAGTAGCGGGAATCCATGCGGCACAAATTGCCGTTGGGCTAGGAGCGGAAGTGACGGTCATCGACTTGAATTCGGATCGTCTTCGTTATTTGGACGATATTTTCGGTCCGCGCATTCAGACCTTGATGTCCAATCCAGCCAACATTGCTGAGGCAGTAGAGCAATCGGATTTGGTCATTGGAGCCGTTCTGATTCCTGGCGCAAAAGCGCCCAAGCTTATCACGGAACAGATGGTAAAAACGATGGGGCACGGATCGGTTATCGTCGATATCGCTATCGACCAAGGCGGCATTGTTGAAACAGCAGATCGTACAACGACACATGACGCTCCTATATACACCAAGCATGGAGTGCAGCACTATGCGGTAGCCAATATGCCGGGCGCTGTGCCAAAAACCTCTACGTTTGCTTTGACAAACGTAACGCTGCCGTATGTGCTGCAAATAGCGAATAATGGAGTTAAACAGGCTATTCTTGATAACGCGGCGCTTGGAAGCGGAGTTAACATTATGGGAGGATGCGTTACGCATCGAACGGTAGCCAGAGATCTTCAATATGAATTTGTTCCCGCAGCAAATGTGATATAGTCCAAACAGGGCTAGCCGGACGATAAGGGGGAGCAAGGGTTTATGTACAGTTACCGGGATACACGAGTAGAAGTATCGCTGGATGCAATAGCCTTCAACACCGCGTGGTTTAAACAAAGCATCGGCTCTTCTTGTCGTCTGATGGCTGTCGTCAAAGCGGACGGATACGGCCATGGAGCCGTGCAAACGGCTAAGGTTGCAGTTGAGGCCGGTGCCGATTACTTGGGGGTCGCTATTTTGGATGAAGCGCTGCAGCTTCGCAATGCAGGCATCGATAGCCCTATTCTTGTGCTGGGCTACACGCCTCCCCATGCCGTCGAAGCGGCGATTCGTCACCGCATAGCGCTGACCGTTTTTTCGGACGAGGTGTTGGACCGTATTATGGATTGCTCGAATCGTTTGGAGCAAGCAGCGGTTATCCATGTGAAAGTCGATACAGGCATGTCAAGGCTTGGTTTGACGGATAGGAGAGAAGCTGCGGCAATGCTGCATAAAGCGAGCCAAAGTCCTTTTGTCATTGTGGAAGGTATATTTACTCATTTTGCTCAAGCCGATCATGACGATACGGCTTATACTCAGAAGCAGTTTGAAGCATTTACTGCAATGCTGCAGCATTTGGAACGGGAAGGAATGCATATTCCTATTCATCATTGCTGCAACAGTGCAGCTGCCCAGCGATTTCCTACTATGCATATGGACATGGTTCGTATTGGTATCAGTCTGTACGGCTTACTGCCATCACCTGGCATGAATGGCGCTGCCGTTGGGCTCAAGCAGGCATTTCAACTCAAAACGTCTATCGTTTCGATAAAAAAACTGACAGCGCATCAGCCGATAGGATACGGTGGTACGTTCAGATCCGAGCGAGAGAGTGTCATTGCAGCCATCCCGGTGGGGTATGCCGACGGTTTTTCCAGGGGATTATCGAATCAAGGCTCCGCTGTCGTAAACGGACAGAAGGTTCCTGTTGCAGGAAGAATTTGCATGGACCAAACCATGCTCGACATAACGGATATCGGGGATGTTCACGTTGGAGACGAAGTGATATTATACGGAGGGACGGAAGAGGCTTACATATCGATAGATGAAGTGGCTGATCTGCTTCAATCGATTAATTACGAGCTCGTATGCACGGTCGGGAAGAGGGTCCCTCGGCTTTATCTTCGAGATGGACGTATGATCGGCTATTCTAACCCGACTTTAGAAGGGACAGCCTATTAGGAATGGGAGTGAACACGGTTGAAGGTTCATTTGTTGGAGCGTAGGCTAGCAGAGCAATTTGATGCTTATGCCGAACAGCAGCAATTCAGCGGAACGATACTGGTTGCACAAGAGGGAAGCATTCGTTTTGCAAAAGCGTATGGATATGCCAACTATGAGCACAATGTTCTGAATCAGCTGGATACGAGATTTCAAATAGCTTCGATTACGAAGCCGATTACAGCAATGGCCGTACTGATGCTTGCAGACAAAGGTCTTATCGATATTCAGGGGCGACTACTTGAATACATTCCTGAATGCGACGTACTGGGGCTCGAACCCCGCATTACGATTCATCAATTGCTGACCCATACTTCGGGCATAAGAGATTTTGAAAAGCTGCCTCAGTTCGTAGGAGGGCAGGAGAGGACTCTATACGAAGGTCTAGACATATTGAAGCTGATTCAGCACGCTCCCAAGGAATTTGAACCTGGTACGAAGTGGTCTTACTGCAATACAGGCTACAATTTGCTAGGAATCATCATCGAATCTGTTACCGGTTCAACCTACTCGGAGTTCGTTGGTCGACATATATTAGCCCCCCTTGGAATGGACTCGACTGGCTTCGGATGCTCGCGAAGTGTTGTACTAGGGTTGGCGGATGGATATTCCTTAAACGAGCATGGCACTAAAGTAAAAGCCCGTTTCTTTGAGCTGGATAACTTCACCGCATCCGGTCATATGTACTCTACGGCGGAAGATTTGTTGAAATGGGATCAAGCCCTGTATTCGGGTCAGCTGGTTTCTGAAGAACGGCTCCGACAGATGTTCACGCCTCATGCTTATGTGGATGCAACGAGGTATTACAGCTACGGATGGTCGATCTATAACGGAAGTCGTGGTCACGGTGGCTGGCTCCCAGGGTATTGGTGTAAATTCAGACAGTATCCAGATCAACAACAAGTCGTTATTATGCTTTCCAACCATGATTACACCAAAGAAGAACGAATACTGGATCGAACGGAAGCCCTGTTTGAGGAATGTCTTTGAACTTATTCGAATAAATAATCATTGACAAATGAATAAAGCGGTTCTATAATTCAATTCAATGCATTGATATACGGTAGGTTCGAGTAGATGGAGAAACCCTTATCCGTAATCATGCCCTTCTAAGAGGAGGGGTGTGTTTACTGTTGATAGGGGTTTTTTGTTATTGTACGAACGATTCGAATCGTACTTTCCGCGCGGATACCGGACAAAGCCTTTTATCTTTTATATAAGCGAGGAAGATGATATGAGAGGTTACATATTTGACCTGGATGGTACCGTTTATTTGGGTGACAAGATGATTGAGGGTGCTGCCGAAACGATTCGAGCATTAAGGGAAAGGGGAGACAAGGTTGTCTTCTTATCTAATAAACCGATAGCGACGAGACAGTCCTATTCGGATAAGCTGACGAAAATGGGAATACCGACTAAGGTTGAAGATGTTCTGAATTCATCCTTGATCGTAGCACGCTATTTGAAAAAAATGCTTCAGCCCGATGATAAGGTGTATGTGATAGGCGAAAAGCCAATTCACGACGAGCTTCGAGAGCATGGGATTCCCATTACTGAGGACAGTGTGAATCCGAAGTATGTTATCTTGTCCTGGGACCGCCAATTTACGTACGATAAATTGAATATTGTATATCAAGCAGCAGTAAGCGGTTCCAAGATTATTGCTTCCAATCCGGATGCTACCTGTCCGCTGGATAGCGGTCAAATCCCCGATACCGGGACCTTCATTGCGGCATTGGAAGCGGCTACGGGCAAGTCAATTGACTTGGTAGTAGGCAAACCGTCTCTGATTGCGGCAGAAGCAGCTGTTGAGCACCTTGGCTTACAGTATGAGGACTGCTTCATGATAGGAGATCGTCTGGAAACAGATATCAAAATGGGCAACGATGCCGGCATGGCGTCGGTCCTGGTTCTAACCGGCGTAGCAACAGCTGAAATGGCTGCAGCTTCGCAATATAAGCCTAAGCATGTGATACCAAGCATCAAAGAAATCGTCCGCCTCTAGACGAATCATGATATAATGGTTTCACCTTTAGAAAGGGGGAGACGAATGTATCCGATCGTCGATTTGGTCGAACATCAAACTATTGCGGCCGTACAGAGAGAAGAAGACTTAGAACTTGCTCTGAAAAGTCAAGCGAATATTATTTTTCTGCTGACTGGCTCCATCTTTAACATCAAAGATCTGGTGGACAGAGTGAAAGCGTCGGGTAAGCACGTATTTCCTCATATGGAATTTATCGATGGCATATCCCCCGATAAAAGCGGGGTTACCTATATGGCGCTAAATATTAAACCGACGGGTATCATTTCTACCAAAAGCAACTTGATTCGAGTAGCCAAGGATTTGAAATTAATGGCCATACAGCGTATTTTCCTGATAGACCGTAGCGCAGTGGCTAGAGGCATTAAAGCCGTAGAACAAAGTCAACCGGACGCAATCGAGGTTATGCCAGGCATTATGCCTCGTATAATCCGAGAGATGACGAATATGACTCCGCTGCCGATCATTGCCGGAGGCTTGGTTGGCAATCAAGAGGAGATTGACGACGCGTTAAGAGCAGGCGCTTTAGCAGTGTCGGCAGGAACATCTGTGTTGTGGTAGTAGAGCTACAATAATGAAAAAAAACTAATTATGCAGCCAATTCAAAGTGGGATGAGACAATGGAGAAACCTCTTTGGAAAAGTGCGGCCGAGCCTAAAGCCGGTTGTTCTTTTTCATGGGGGTTTTTCTTATACCATCAGAAGAGGTAAGCGTCGCTCTGGAGGTGAACATAATGAACAATCAGGGATCCTTTTCTGCAGCAAGCCGAACGTCCGTGTTGCAATTGATGGCCGAGAGCGAGTTGGATTTGCTCGTTGTAGGAGGCGGTATTACCGGGGCAGGCATTGCGTTGGATGCGATCACTCGTGGTATTAAGGTGGGTGTGCTCGAAAAAAACGATTTTGGTTCAGGCACGAGCAGCAGATCGACGAAGCTGATACACGGTGGACTAAGATATCTGAAGCAAGGGGACTTTAAACTGGTGCAGGAGGTTGGCAGAGAACGGGCCATTTTATACAAAAATGCTCCGCATCTCGTGATTCCAGCTCCCATGCTGCTGCCGGTATACAAAGGAGGCACCTATGGGTATTTGGCTTCCTCCATCGGTCTGTACATTTATGACTGGCTTGCCGGAGTTGCCCGCAAAGAACGACGTAAGATGCTCAGCAGAAAAGAAGTTATGGAGAAAGAACCGCTGCTGAAGAAAGATGGCTTGAAGGGCGGCGGCTTATATTATGAATATCGCACCGATGACGCGCGCTTGACACTGGATATTATGAAAACGGCTTCACAGCGTGGTGCTCTTGCCGTCAATTATACGGAAGCCAAGAAGTTCATTTATGAAAATGGTCGTGCGGTGGGTGTTGAGGTTCATGATAGGATAAGCGGCAGGCGGCTTAGTATTCGTGCGAAGCACATTGTGAATGCGGCTGGCCCATGGGCCGATCAAGTGCGAGATATGGACGGATCGTTGAAGGGCAAGCGGTTATTCCTGACGAAAGGAGTGCACCTGGTTGTCGATTACCATCGGTTACCGGTACATCAGGCCGCGTACTTTGATACGCCTGACGGTAGGATGGTGTTCGTCATTCCTCGTGGCGATATCACCTATGTCGGTACGACAGATACGGCTTATTCCGATTCCGTCGATCAACCTAGAACGACGCAGGAGGATAGGGATTATCTTATACGTGCGGTCAACGCGATGTTTCCAGCAATCAAGCTTAAGCAGCAGGACATCAAATCACATTGGGCAGGGCTTAGACCGCTGATCTATGAAGAAGGCAAGGGGCCATCTGAGCTTTCAAGGAAAGATGAAATTTTTATATCGGACAGCAAGCTGATTACGATAGCAGGCGGCAAGTTAACCGGATTTCGCAAAATGGCAGAGAAGGTCGTTAATCTGGTTGCGGCTCAATTGAGCACGGAAACGGGTATTATTTATCCAGCCTGCACGACAGATCAGATTACGATTACCGGCGGAGAGAAGAAGGAAGGTATGAGCTTTACTGAGTGGAAGCAGGAAATGCTGATTATGGGCGTTACCCAGGGGATTAGCGGTAAGACGATGCAGGAGTGGATCGATACTTATGGTTCCAATGCCTTGAAAATACTAGAGTATTTACCGGAAGCCCAGTATCATAACGTTCCCACTAATCTGCAGTGGCTCTTTGCGCAGCTGTTGTATTCCGTTAAAGAGGAGATGACCGTTACAGCATCCGACTTCTTAAGATTGCGTTCGGGTTGGTCTTACTTTCAGCTCAACAAAGCAGAGAAGTACCGAAATATGGTAGAGAAGATGCTTAATGATTTACTAGATCTGGATTCACAACAGCAGGACATGCAATTGGAACTGCTTAATCAAATGTTCAATAATATCCATGAGCTTCCGACAAGCGATAAGATGCTGCAGAAAGTCTCATCGTAGGGAAGGGGGAGAAATATGAACAGTATATGGTATATTTCTCATTTGGATCTCACCTTGCGCATTCTAGCAGCAGCTGCTATGGGCGGCTTGATCGGGTTTGAAAGAGAATGGAGCAATCATGCCGCCGGACTTCGTACGCATATTCTCGTCTGCATCGGCGCTGCTGCAATCATGCTTTTGTCCATCTATGGCTTTGGAGAATTTGCCGTTGAGCCTAATGTAAGGATGGACCCTGCCCGGTTGGCAGCTCAAGTCATCAGCGGCATCGGGTTCTTGGGTGCAGGGGCTATACTGCGTACAGGTTCGACTATATCTGGTTTGACCACAGCGGCCTCGATCTGGGTGGTAGCCGCAATAGGTCTATGTGTAGGCGCGGGGTTTTATTACTGTGCGGCTCTGGCTACCGTCATGGTATTTCTTAGTTTATTTGCCTTGAATAAATGGGAAAGACATTTAATGCGCCATCGCAGAAACCAGGAGGTAATTATCAAAGTATTGGATCGACCGGGTGTTATGGGGAAAATATCCACCGTATTCGGAGAACAGGGCATTCAGATCGTTACAGTCAAAATGAAATCGGAGGAGCCTCAGCAAACGGATGATGGAGCCTACCCGGTTATGGAGCTCAAATTTAGCGTGAAAACGACGAGCTCCGACAAGCTGATGCGCGCTATACAGACCATTTCGGCTTTAAGCGAGGGAGAGATTCTATCTCTGGAAGCTTCACCGTGGAAAGTTACCGGAGGAGGCTTGGAAGCAACAAGAACACCCATGATGTAAGCGAATGCAAATGGAGAATATTCTTGTATATCACATGAATTAGTGGTATCATTAATAATTTATTAACATTTCAAAGGATTGACAAGCTTTATAGCGTATGGCATACTTTTTTGTGTAAGAGGTTGTTACACAGTATCATACATCATACTCACTTGGGTGCGGAGATCATGAGATAATCCAAGGGACAATAATCTTGCCTGTATGTATACGTACAGCAAGTGTCTCTTGATATTCTCGATGGTCTTTTTTTGTCTGCATATTCCTTTTTGGAGGTGAGACCCGCATCGCTATTCGGTCTTGGGACCTGATGTAAGCCTTTTCATAAATATAAAACATAGTAAACCGAGAGGGGTAATGAGAATGAGACACAAGAAATGGTTATCTTTGACGGTCATGGCAGCACTGTTCGGTTCAGTGATCGGGTGCTCCAATTCCAATACAGGTGAAGGGAAAATTGAGGATGCAAAAGCAGCAGCGGAGGATAACTCTCCAATAACTATACAGTACTGGCATTCACACTCTGATGAACAAATGGCCGGTGTGAACTACATGATCAGTGAGTTTAACAAAAAATACCCTAACATCACTGTTGAGCCTGTGTTCCAAGGAGGATACACAGATTTGCATAAGAAATTGCAGGCTGCGGTTGCTGCAAATGATGTTCCGGCTGTAACGAATGTTGAAGTATCGGCATTGCCTAACTTTGCGGACGGCGGTGTGTTTGCAGACCTGGGCCCTTACATCAAGCGTGACAGCGTCGATATGAATGACTTTTCCAAAGGTATGCTGCAAGCTTACGCCTTTAAAGACAAGCAGTTTGGATTCCCGTTAATCGTAAGTACGAGCGTTATGGTATATAACAAAACGATGTTTGAGCAGTTGGGTGTGAAGCCACCTCAAACGTGGAGCGAGATTGATGAATTCAATAAGAAGCTGACCGTGAAGGAAAATGGAAAAACAACACGCTATGCGTTCTCCGTTCCAGGTTGGGATACATGGTACTACGATCCTTGGATTTCTAATGGTGGCGGTACAATTCTGACAAAAGACAATAAATCGGGCTTTGATCAACCAGACAGCCTTCGTTGGGCTCAAAATTTCCAAAAATGGATTAAAGACGGTTCCTTGCAAATGGGTTACGGAAAAGGCGCATCGGATGTTATGAGACAGATGTTCCTTGAAGGTAAAGTAGGTATGGTTCAGCACTCTTCGGCAATCATTAAAACCTATGTCCAAAACGCTAAGTTCGAAGTAGGAGTATCCTTCATCCCTGGTGATAAAGAGAGAAAATCTCATATCGGCGGCGCCGGAATCGTGCTTATGAACGGTGCTAATGCAAAGCAAAAAGAAGCGGGCTGGAAGTTCCTGAAGTTTATGGTTTCTGCTGAAAACAATGTGAAATGGGCGGACTTTACTGGATATCTGCCAACTCATAAATCAGTTGTTAATACAGAAGAAGGTAAGAAGTACTTTGAGAAATGGCCGCAATATAAAGCCGTGTTCGAGAATTTCGATAACGTAGCTCCACGGATCCAACACCCTGCTTATCCTGAATTTAGTGAGAAGTATAAGGAAATTGTCGGTAAAATGATTTTGAATAATGAAGATCCAGTACCTTTGCTGAAAGATTCGGTAAAAGGCATTAACGAAATTATAGCTGATTACAAGTAAGCCCCGGAAGGAGCAGCACAATGAAAGAAACTGGAAGCACTAAAATAAACGCACGGATGGATTCGGTTGCCAAACCGGCTTCGAAGCGCTCTGCTTACCGCCTACTGGAGGGGTTGAAGGATTTTTCCTTCGCCCTGCCAGCTTTGGCGTTTCTGGTCATCTTCATTTATTATCCTTTATTGAATTCATTCTACTTAAGCTTTACGAACTGGAATATGACGAAGCCAGTGAAGCAATTTGTTGGCTTCGATAATTATGAGAAGCTCTTGACTAATGAAACGTTCTATAACGTGCTCAGAATTACGTTTACTTATACAGTCTTGGATGTTGTATTGACTTTAGGCTTCGGGCTTCTGCTAGCGCTATTGTTCAATGTGTCATCCCGATTCTTCAACTTCTTGAGAATGCTGATTTTTATGCCGCACTACATTTCCATGGTCATTGTGTCCATGATCTTTCTTTGGATCTTCAACTCTCAGTATGGCTTAATGAACGAGCTGTTAGAGCTGATGGGAATCGAAAAGGTGCAATGGCTGCAAAATCCGAAAACGGCGCTGTGGGTTCTTATCGTCGTATCGGTCTGGAAGGGCGTCGGATTTGCAATGATTATCTTTATTGCAGGTTTACGTGGTATTCCAGTGGAATATTACGAAGCTTCAAGCATTGACGGAGCCAGTAAGTGGACGCAGTTCTGGAGTATTACGCTTCCTTTACTGTCGCCAATCACCTTGTTTCTCGTGGTCACCAACTTTATTTCTTCCATGCAGGTGTTCCAATCTGTCGATATCATGACCAATGGGGGACCTTTGGAATCGACCAAAGCGATGGTGTACTGGATCTATACGATGGCTTTCTCTGAATTTAAAACAGGAAGAGCGTCAGCCTTGGTCATCATTTTCTTCATTATTATCGTGCTGCTGACCATGGTACAAATGTACGTCTCCAAGAAGAAAGTTCATTATGAAGGGTAGGTTATAGATCAATGACGAAATCACTAGGGGTAACCACCCGTTATATAGTGGCCATTCTCATTACGCTTCTTATCTTTTTCCCGGTTTACTGGATGCTGGTAACCGCATTGAAATCACCGCATGAGCTTCGCTTGGCCGTTCCTACGTTCTGGCCAGAGAAATTAATGTGGCAAAACTTCTTTCAGGCTTTCAACACCATTCCATTTTGGCGGTTTGCATCCAATACATTGATTCAGACGGTAGGAATTATCTTCCTTCAAATCAATATTGGCCTTATGGCTGCCTATGCTTTTGCCAAAGGAACGTTCCCGGGCAGAGAGAAGCTGTTTATCCTTGTCCTGGCGGCACTGATCGTGCCTGACCAAGTTACTTTTGTACCCGTGTATGTCATGATGTCCAAACTGGGCTGGATCAACACGTTCTATGCGCTTATCATTCCACATGCGGCTTCGGCTTACGGCATATTCCTGCTTCGTCAAACGTTCAAATCGATCAACAACGATGTTATTGAGGCGGCCAAGGTAGATGGTGCGAACCGCGTGCAGATTCTATACCGTATTTTGACGCCGATGGCGTTCCCGACGGTTATTACCTTGTTAGTCATCAGCTTTATCCATAGCTGGAACTCCTACTTCTGGCCTCTGGTTATGACGAATTCCAATCAAATGCGCGTATTGACGGTCGGTATTGCTATGATGAGAGATTCTATCGCGGGTAACGAAGCATTAAACTTCCATCTGCTGATGGCTGCGAGTGTTGTTGTCATTTTGCCGATCGTATTGGTGTTCATCTTCGCTCAAAAATATATTGTGGCGGCCATGGCCAATTCGACCTTTAAGTAATGGGGATCGCTCCCCTCAAAGGGGAACCAAGGAGGCTGTCCAATGAAGCATAAAGCAGTAATGATTGTACTATCGGGTATGCTGTGCCTAACCGCAGCCGGCTGTCAACCATCATCGGCAGGCAGTGCGAAGAAAGCATCAGAGCAAGCGGTTTCCGCAGAAGCGAAAAAGCCGGAAGAGAAAAACGTATCGAACAGCGGAAAGATAACGCAGGAAGAAGCCGGAATTAAAATCCGTATTGATTTCCCTGAAATTAAGCCATTTTTGCAGGCTGCGAAGCAGGGACCGATTGTGCCGGCTTTGATGCAAAAAGCGGTTCCTCAGGGAATCGGTTTTATTGAAGAAAAAAATTGGATTCTCGTCAGCCATTATAGAGAAGGTGGTCTTCCGAGTCTGCTGTCCGTAGTAGATGCCGGCACCGGCTCGATGGTTAAAGTAATGGAGCTTTACAAGGAAGCCGACAAGCCTTACACTGGTCATGCCGGGGGCGTTACGGTAAGCAAAAGTCATGTTTGGATTTCATCCGACAATAATGTCTATCAGTTAAACATCGAGGACATAATCAAAGCTGATAATGATACCAAACTGACATTTAGAGGCTCGATTCGTACAGATACAAGGGCTTCTTTCACAACTTATGGTGACGGTGTCCTATGGGTAGGCGAATTTGCCAGTGGAAAGGACTATCCTACGGAAAAATCGCATTATATAAACAATCGCGATGATAAGGAATATAAAGCGTGGACCGTAGGCTTCAAGCTGGATCCGCAGACCGATTTGCTTCCTGCCAGTAAGGCGGCACAAGCTAATACGCCCGTTGTCCCGGACTACATATTATCCATACCGGACAGCGTTCAAGGAATGGCGGTCTTGAAGAATAAGATTTTGCTGAGTCAATCATCTGGACGTAATGCAGCAAGTGCATTAATCCAGCATCCAAATGTGCTGGCTGAACAGCCGCACACTAAAGCGGTTATCGGCTCTGAGTCGGTTCCTGTATGGTTCCTGGATTCGAAGAACAAGCCGGAATCGATGGCGCTTCCACCGATGTCGGAGGGAATCGTTTATTCCAAAGAGACGCTATACCTATTGTTCGAGTCCGGTGCTAGTACGTACAAGGCTTCCTCCAGCTATGCGCTGGATCGTATTCAACTGTTGAAAATGACCGATTAATCAGGAGGATGAACATGAGCATCGTCGGATTGGCACATCGCGGGTACCCGAAGAAATACCCGGAGAATACGCTTTTTTCGTTTCAAGCTGCATTAGATCTGTCTTATAGCCATTTGGAATTGGACGTAAATTTGACGAAGGACGGCGTTCCGGTTGTCATTCACGATCCTACAGTCAACCGCACGACCAACGGAAAAGGTCTAGTCCTCGATTATACTTGGGATGAGCTGCAGAAGCTTCGTACAAACGGTGAGCAATCCATTCCGACTTTGGAGCAGGTGTTAAACTTGGCTAAAGGGAAGGCTAAAGTGGATATTGAGCTAAAGCAGAGCGGAAGCTTGTACACGGGAATGGAAGAAAAAGTACTTGAAGTGATTCGCGCGTGTGATGTGCAGGATCAAGTATTCGTTACTTCGTTTGACCACTATTCCATACAACGAGTACGTCAACTATCTAAGGATATCGAAGTGGGACTTGTCATCTACGGCGCAACACCTTCGGTGTTCGGCTTCGCCAAGGAGATTGATGCTAAGTACATTTCCGTTAAATACATCTATTTAACGGATGATTATGTACGTTTGTGTGAAGAAAAGGGCATTCAGCTTATTGCCTGGACTATTGATGATGAAGACGCCATGCGTCAAATACGCAAGCAATATCCAGATGTTTGGGTATGTACCAATGAGCTGGAGAAGTGGAAAGCATGCTTTCTGGAGATGGCGTCTAAATAAAGATAGGTTAATCAGGGCTGTTTTGTAGGCAACTTATCGTTGCTTGCAATTCAGCCCTTTTTGCGTTCTGGTAGGTTAACATCGTAAGATTTTAAACCTTTTTCAAGAGATTACTCCATTCTTTTTACCTCGGTCCAAATATACAATGAACTCATAGTTTAAGGGATTTGGGGTGGTGGTAGTGACTGCAATGATAGAGCCTCTAGTTGAAATGGACGGAATCGACAAGCACTTTCCCGGCGTACACGCTCTGAACCAATGTCGGTTCACATTAATGCCTGGTGAAGTTCATGCCTTGGTAGGTGAAAATGGAGCTGGCAAATCGACATTAATGAAAGTGCTTACAGGAGTGTATCAAAAGGATTCGGGAACACTTCGCTATAAAGGCAAAGAGGTCCTTATTCCAAATACCCGAACCGCGCAGCAGCTTGGCATCAGCATGATTCATCAGGAGTTGAATTTGATGCCCCATCTGACCATAGCGCAAAATATTTTTATTGGCAGAGAACCTGGTAAAATATTCAAGATATTTCTAAATGATAAAAAGCTGAACGATCAGGCGCAGCTTCTTTTTAACCGGATTAAGCTTCAATTGGACCCTCGAACTTTAGTATCCGAGCTTACCGTAGCCCAACAGCAAATGGTCGAGATAGCCAAAGCGCTTTCTTATCAATCGCAAGTACTAATCATGGATGAGCCGACGGCCGCATTGACAGATACGGAGATCAACGATTTGTTCAGAATCATTCGTGAGTTGAAAGAAAATGGGGTAGGGATCGTGTATATTTCGCATCGAATGGAAGAACTAAAACGGATTACGGATCGGATCACGGTCATGCGGGACGGCTGCTATATTGATACCATCGGAACTCAAGAAGTCACGACGGACCGCATAATAGCTATGATGGTCGGAAGGGAGCTGTACCAAGCATCCAAACCATCGACCAGCAGTGCCAACCAAGGAACAGTACTGGAAGTTCGTAAGCTGAATCGGAAAGGAAAGATCAAGGATGTCAGTTTCTCGCTGCGTAAAGGGGAAATTCTAGGCTTCGCCGGTTTAATGGGAGCAGGTCGTACAGAAGTAGCCAGGGCTATATTCGGAGCAGATCCTATAGATTCAGGAGAAATTCGCGTACACGGTCAAAAAGTTCGAATCAAGCAGCCGCATCACGCTGTCCGTCACGGGATTGTAGAGCAAAAAGTCAAGTATCTTTCGGGTGGCAATCAGCAAAAGGTAGTCATTAGCAAATGGCTGCTGCGCGACTGTGAAATTTTAATATTTGACGAACCTACTCGAGGCATTGATGTCGGGGCGAAGACCGAGATTTATAAGCTATTGGAGAAGCTGGCTGAACAGGGCAAATCGATCATTATGATTTCCTCTGACCTGCCCGAAATTCTTAGAATGAGTCATCGCATCATGATCATGTGTGAGGGGCGTATTACTGGCGAGCTTAGCAGTGAACAAGCGACGCAGGAAAGTATTATGAAATACGCTACAATGCGCAGTGAATAGGGGGGAAGCATTATGGAAATGACGGCAGTCAGTAAGAAGCCGACGACAGTCAAAACTGGCGCGACACAAAAATTGCTGGCTTTTGCTAGCTTAATTGTATTAGTTATTTTTTTCTCGTTTTCTTCAAGCAACTTTTTTCAATTCGATAACATAGTCGGTATCATGCTGTCTACTGCGGTCATTGGCATACTCGCTCTTGGGTCCACCTTCTTCATCATTACTGGTGGTATTGATCTGGCAGTGGGCACTGTAATGACGTTTGCTGCGGTTATGACCGGGGTTATGATCACGATCTGGCATTTGCCTTTGCCCATAGGTGTAGTAGGTGGTATTGCAACGGGAGCATTATGCGGAAAAATAATCGCATCATTGGGATGAATAGCATTAATATGTACTTACAACTTTGAATAATGATATAATGAACCTAAAATGGGAACGACCAGCATGGCATCGGTTCTTTTGAGGTGAAATATGACAGACGTAAAGCAGCAGCCTAAGTATATGATATTAAAACAAGAAATATTGTCCTGGCTTCAATCGGGCAAACTAAAGCCCAACGATCAAATGCCTACGGAGAATGAGATTGCAGAACAGTTTCAAATGAGCAGGCAGACGGTAAGGCAAACCTTTGGCGTACTAGAGCAGGAAGGATGGATTTACAGGGTTCAAGGAAGAGGAACGTTTGTCTCTAATCCCCAAACCGCGCGGAAACAGCAGGATGTGCAGACGATCGGCATTATTACGACGTATATATCCGATTATATTTTTCCTCATATCGTGCGAGGAGCCGAAGCGGCATTGCGAAGCAAGGGATATCGATTGCTCCTGTCCAGCACAGATAACGACAAAGACAGGGAAAGGGAAAGCTTACAGATGATGATGAGTCAGCCGTTAAGCGGCCTCATTATCGAGCCGACCAAGAGCGCGGAGGGCAACCCGAATTTAAGCTATTATTTGACATTGAATTACCATAACATTCCTTTCTTAATGATCAATGAAAGCTATCCGGAGATAAGTTGTCCGTACATTAAAGTGGATGATGAAGCTGGAGGGTATAAAGCAGCAGAGCATTTGATGAAGCTCGGACACCGAAGTATAGCCGGTTTTTTCAAAATGGACGATTTACAAGGCGTCAATCGGCTCAAAGGCTTTATTAAAGCCCATCAAGATTATCGTATTCCGTTGGTCCCTGATTCTGTCATTCATTATACGACGGAAGATAAGGAAACAAAGCCTTTTGCAGCAGCACTTGAGATGCTTACTAATGCATCGGAACGTCCAACAGCTTTCGTTTGCTACAACGATGAGTTAGCGGTTATGCTTCTCGAAGCCGTGAGACAAGCGGGATTAAACGTTCCTGACCATATTTCAATCGTCGGGTTTGATGATTCCTCATTGGCTGTTGCTACAGAGGTGAAGCTTACGACACTGACTCATCCCAAAGCAGATATGGGGACGTTGGCAGCAGAAATGCTAATTGCTATGATCGAGCATAATACGAATGAGATGGTCGGTAAGGTGATAGAGCCAGAGCTTATTATTAGAGAATCGACAAAATTAATAAAATAATTGTGGAAAAATTGTACGTACAAATATATAATAACAGTATCGGATTCATTCTTCTTATGGAAAGGTGATGATACAAGTTGTTATTACAACTCAAACAGGCCGTATTGGAAGCGAATCTGGATTTGCCCAAATACGGCCTTGTTACGTTTACTTGGGGAAATGTAAGCGGTATCGATAGGGATCAAGGCCTTGTTGTCATTAAACCGAGCGGAGTGCCTTATGAGAAGCTGAAGCTGGAAGATCTAGTCGTCGTCGATCTGCAAGGAACCGTTGTGGAAGGGACGTTGCGTCCTTCTTCAGATACGCCGACACATTTGGTCTTGTACAAGGCGTTTCCGCATATCGGTGGAGTTGTACATACCCATTCGCCGTGGGCAACTATTTGGGCGCAAGCAGGAATAGGCATTCCGGCGCTCGGAACGACGCATGCCGACTATTTTTACGGTGAGGTTCCTTGTACGAGAGAAATGACTGGTGCAGAAATTCAAGGCGCTTATGAGCTGGAAACTGGCAATGTGATTGTGGAGAGATTCCAAAATCTCGACCCTCTACAAATGCCAGGTGTTTTAGTTCATTCTCATGCTCCGTTCACCTGGGGGGAAGGACCCGCATCAGGCGGTACATAACGCGGTTGTTTTGGAAGAGGTGGCTAAGATGGGCTACCATACGAAAGCTTTAAATTCGCATATTCCATCGATGGACTCAACGCTGCTTGACCGGCATTTTTTGCGCAAGCATGGTGCAGACGCTTATTACGGACAAAAGTAGTAAGGTACAGATACAGAACTGAAAAAGAAAATGATCCAGGGAGGAACATAGAATCGTATGGGCAAAAAGTATGCTATTGGCATAGATTACGGTACGGAGTCAGGACGTGCCGTATTAGTCGATCTTTCGGACGGTACAGAGATAGCTGATCATGTCACACCTTATCCTCATAATGTGATTGATGAGAAGCTTCCAGGCTCCGGACAGAGGCTTGAGCCTGATTGGGCTCTTCAACATCCTGGGGATTACATTGAGGTGCTCAAACGTTCCGTACCTGCCATTATTCAGTCTTCCGGAGTGAACCCGGCTGACGTAATCGGTCTTGGCATCGATTTTACGGCTTGCACGATGCTGCCTGTGGATGCTGAAGGTGAGCCGCTGTGCTTCGATCCGGAGCTGAGAGAGAGACCGCACAGCTGGGTGAAGCTATGGAAGCATCATGCTGCACAGGATGAGGCGAATCGCATCAATGAACTCGCAGAGCTTAGGGGCGAAACCTTTTTGCCGCGTTATGGAGGCAAAATATCTTCCGAATGGATGATCGCAAAAATATGGCAAATCCTTAACGAAGACCCGGATATATATGAGAAGACGGATCAATTTTTGGAAGCGGCGGATTGGGTTGTTTCCAGAATGACAGGAAATCGACTCAGGAACAGCTGCACGGCAGGCTACAAAGCGATATGGCATAAGCAGGACGGTTATCCTTCTGAAGCGTTCTTCAGAGCGCTGGATCCAAGATTGGAAAAGCTGACAAGCACTAAGCTCCGCGGGGAAGTCGTACCTTTAGGGACGAAGGCTGGCGGATTGACAGAAGAGATGGCGAAATGGATGGGTCTGAACCCTGGTACAGCGGTAGCCGTTGGGAATGTAGATGCACATGCGGCCGTTCCTGGTGTTGGTGTGGTTGCTCCCGGCAAGCTTGTCATGGCGATGGGAACCTCGATCTGTCACATGCTGCTAGGTGAGGAAGAGCGGCAGGTTGAAGGTATGTGTGGAGTCGTAGAGGACGGAATCATTCCCGGATATATGGGTTATGAAGCGGGACAGTCTGCTGTAGGAGATATTTTTGCATGGTATGTCGAGCAGTCAGTACCTGCTTATGTCCATGATGCGGCTCGAGAGGAAGGCATTAACGTTCATGAATGGCTGGAGAAAAGAGCTGCTGCATACAAGCCGGGAGAGACGGGACTGCTGGCGCTTGACTGGTGGAACGGGAACCGTTCCGTACTGGTAGATACGAATTTAACAGGTTTATTGGTTGGCTACACGCTGTTGACCAAGCCTGAAGAAATTTACCGGACGCTGCTTGAAGCGACGGCTTTCGGCACTAGAAAGATCGTTGACGCCTTTCACGATAACGGGGTAGTGGTGAATGAGCTCTATGCCTGCGGAGGACTTCCGCAAAAAAATCGATTGTTAATGCAAATCTACGCGGACGTTACAAATCGTGAGATCAAAATTGCAGATTCCAAGCAAACGCCGGCTTTGGGTGCGGCGATGTTCGGAGCAGTAGCAGCAGGTGCTGCAAATGGAGGGTACGACTCAATTGTAGATGCTGCTGAGAAAATGGCGCGTGTGCGCGAAGAAACTTTCAAGCCTATTCCAAAGCATGTAGCTGTGTACGAAAAGCTGTATGAAGAATATAACAAGCTTCATGATTATTTTGGTCGTGGAGAGAACGATGTGATGAAGCGTCTTAAGTCGATCAAGGAAGCATCACGTTAATCAATGCACAAGCCTTTAAGTATGCAATTAGTAGGAGGGTATTCATACTATGTTATTCATAAAACCGTACACATTTTGGTTCGTTACCGGAAGCCAGCATTTATACGGCCCTGAAACACTGCAAGAAGTAGATGAACATTCCAGCAGGATTACCGAAGGGCTTGATAACGATCCGGCCATTCCGTTCCAAGTTGTTTTCAAACCCGTGCTTACGACTCCAGAAGCCATTCGCAGTCTATGCATTGAAGCTAACGCCGACGATAACTGTGCGGGTATTATTACATGGATGCATACGTTCTCGCCAGCAAAAATGTGGATAGCTGGGCTGTCTGAGCTGCGCAAGCCTTTGCTGCACCTTCATACGCAGTATAACCGCGATATTCCTTGGGATAGCATCGACATGGACTTCATGAATTTGAATCAATCAGCTCACGGTGACCGGGAGTATGGCTTCATCGGTGCCAGAATGGGGATTGCGCGTAAAGTCGTAGTTGGTTATTGGGAGGACCCGCAGGTTCGTAACCGTATAGGAGGATGGATGAATACGGCGGTTGCCTTTACGGAAGGACGCAGCTTAAAGGTAGCGAGATTCGGCGATAATATGCGTCAGGTTGCCGTAACAGAAGGGGACAAGGTAGAGGCTCAAATCAAGTTTGGATGGTCGGTAAATGGCTATGGTATCGGTGATTTGGTTCAAAGGATGAACGATATTTCGGAAAATGAAGTGAATCGGTTGTTTGAGGAGTACAATGATTTGTACGGAATAGCTCCGGAAGCGCGCGCGGCAGGTCCTATTCGTGAAGCTATTCTCGAACAAGCTCGTATTGAGTTGGGAATGAAATCGTTCCTTGAAGAAGGCGGCTTTGGTGCCTTCACAACGACCTTCGAGGATTTGCACGGCATGAAGCAGCTTCCAGGGTTAGCCGTTCAACGATTGATGGCGGCTGGTTACGGCTTTGGAGGAGAAGGCGATTGGAAGACAGCGGCTATGGTGAGAACCATGAAGCAGATTGCTGGTAATGTGGGTACCTCTTTCATGGAGGATTATACATATCATTTTGAACCGGGGAATGAGCTTGTCCTCGGAGCGCATATGCTGGAAGTGTGTCCGACTATTGCAGCGACTCGTCCTTCCATTGAAGTGCACGCTCTTTCCATTGGGGGCAAAGCGGATCCTGCAAGGCTCACCTTCGACGGTAGAGGTGGAGCGGCGCTTAATGCGTCTATCATTGACATGGGTAACCGTTTCCGTCTCGTCGTCAATGAAGTAGATGCCGTGAAGCCGGAACAAGCCATGCCGAAGCTTCCGGTAGCGCGTGTTCTTTGGAAGCCTCAGCCAACCTTGAATCTTGCCGCGGAAGCATGGATTCATGCAGGAGGAGCGCATCATACGGTGTTCTCGTATGTCGTATCTGCAGAGCAGCTCGCGGATTGGTCCGAGATGGTTGGAATTGAATGTTTACTTATCAATAAGAATAGTACGATCCCTACATTACGTAATGAATTGAGATGGAATGAACTGTACTGGCGTATGAAATAACTTATATTGATGGAAGTTGAGAGGCCTTCTGCAAATGATTTGCTGCGGAGGGCTTTTTACTGTAAAATTTATTTCGATTTTGTGAAGCAAAATGGCGATAATAGTAGAAAATGCAATCTAATTTGGCTTGACCATATGATTTTATGATATCATGATGTAAATGCTACGAACAGAGAATAGCTAAGCGCATACTTGGAGGGAGCACTCATTAATAATATCGTTCTAAATGATGCAATGACCATGTTGAAAAAAACAAGTCGAACTTTTTATATTCCAATCAGTCAATTGGATTCTGGTTTGAAGGAAGCGGTGTCATCTGCTTATCTATGTATGAGAGCCATTGACGAAATCGAGGATCATGAAGAACTGCCGAATAGCTTGAAAGTACAATTATTAGTCGGAGTACATGACGCCTTCCAATCCGATAAACTAATTGAAACGATACAAGAAGTTATGGCTCCACATCGGAACGTACTGCCGGATGTAACGGTACAGCTGGATGATTGGGTTAGGCTATGTCCGACTACTGCGCTGCCCGTCATCATTCCTTACATTGCCAAGATGTCAACGCAAATGGCTGATTGGGTACAAAACGGATGGAGTATTCAAACGGAAGAGGATCTGGATCGGTATACTTACAGTGTGGCGGGGATGGTTGGAGAAATGCTGTCCGAGCTGTGGATGTGGTATGACGGAACCCCCTCCGATATTGAGAAGGCGGTTGCGTTCGGAAGAGGGCTGCAAGCCGTGAATATTCTTCGTAATCGAAAAGAAGATCTTGAGCGCGGTGTCGATTTTTATCCGAACGGATGGGACTTTAAGGAGATGCAGGCGTATACGCGTCGCAATTTGCAAATTGCCGATTCTTACATTGCTGACCTCAAGCAAGGTCCGGCATTGAAATTTTGTAAAATACCTTTAGCTTTGGCGCATGCTACTCTTAATCTTTTGTCAGCCGGCGGCAGTAAATTAACGAGAGATGCGGTGCTCAAAATTGTAAGCCGCGTGATGAATTAATTTGAATGAGTTAAGAAACGTCTAACTGAATACCAAATACTTTAGCTATCTTGACATACCGTTGTCAGGGTAGCTGTTTTATTATAAAGGAAATTATTCATTTTACAGAATGATGATGTAAAGGAGACGATGACTATGGAAAATACAGCCAAGCAAATGTACGAATATCATGTATGGGCGAATCAAACGATGATCAACCGGCTGAAGGAGCTTCCCGACGAGGTTTATACAAATGAAATACAGAGTGTGTTCCCTTCTGTTTCGAAGGTCATTGCTCATATCTACATCGTAGATACCAGCTGGCTAAACATTCTTTGCGGTAAAAGTATGAGGGAAGCGATGGCGGAAGCGAATCCGTTGAAAGAACAAACCGAAGCCAAAAGCGTTAGGGAAATGGAGCTGCTTTATGCCGAGCTTGCTGAGGGGTATAGAACAGTCCTGAATACATTAAACAATATGGAAGAGACCATTACTATTGACAACCCTTATGCAGGAGTAAGGGATACGAGCTACTCCGAGATTATTTTGCAGATTGTGAATCATGCTACATACCACCGTGGGAATATAACTGCTATGCTTCGCCAGATGGGGCATGCATCCGTAATGACCGAGTATGCATTGTTTTGGTATTCGTAATTGTTTGCTAGAAGCCAACAAGAAGTTTTTCCATGGTTCAACCGTCCGGTTCAGCTTCCGGGCGGTTTTTTTGTGCGCTTGTTTCGGATAAAAGGGTTCCAATAGTTAGAATACAGTTCTTAAAGTGATAAGACTTACTCTCTGTTTATAACTAGTATGAAAATATAGGTTTTTTATACTAAGCGGTGGCATCATGACACCAGCTATAATGAATGGAGAGGGGATTCAAACAATGACAGTACACAATGTTGGAATCATTATGAACGGGGTTACAGGACGTATGGGGACGAATCAGCATTTAATCCGATCCATTATGGCTATTCGCAAACAAGGCGGCGTAACGCTTCCTAACGGAGATGTAATTATGCCAGATCCTATATTGGTTGGTCGTCAGGAGCATAAATTGAAAGCGTTAGCAGAAACGCATGGATTGACTCGTTGGAGCACTGATCTTACTAGTTGCTTGGCTGATCCTAACAACACGATTTATTTTGATTCTCAAACGACCGTCCATCGCGCCGAAAGCATCCGTCAAGCTATAGCGGCGGGTAAACATATTTATTGTGAAAAACCAACGGCAACGAATTTAGAGGAATCATTGGAGCTGGCGCAGCTTGTAACTTCTGCCGGTTTAAAAAACGGAGTTGTACAGGATAAGCTATTTCTTCCAGGTCTCTTGAAGTTGAAGCGCTTGGTGGATTCCGGATTCTTCGGCAAAATATTGTCAGTTCGGATGGAGTTCGGGTATTGGGTTTTTGAAGGTAATTGGCAGCAGGCTCAACGTCCTTCATGGAACTATCGCAAAGAGGATGGCGGCGGTATCATTGTTGATATGTTCGCTCACTGGAGATATGTGCTCGATAATTTATTCGGTGAGGTTCGCTCGGTATCGTGCCTGGGTGTAACTCATATACCTGAGCGGGTAGATGAGCTAGGCCATACTTACGAGTGTACGGCTGATGATGCAGCATATGCAACGTTCGAGCTCGAAGGCGGCATCGTAGTTCAAGCCAACTCCTCTTGGGCGGTTCGCGTGAACCGGGATGACCTGCTTACGATTCAAGTGGACGGTACAGAGGGCAGTGCGGTAGCTGGCTTGCGGGACTGCAAGGTTCAGCATCGTGTCAACACGCCTAAGCCGGTCTGGAATCCAGATATTCCGAATCCATTCCAATTTGAAGCGCAGTGGCAGGATGTACCGGACAATCAATTGTTCGATAATGGATTTAAAATACAATGGGAGCTATTCTTGAAGCATATCGTTATTGATACGCCATTCCCATGGGATTTGCTCGAAGGAGCCAAAGGAACGCAGCTGGCGGAATTGGGCTTGCGCTCGTGGGAAGAACGTCGGTGGGTGGATGTGCCTGAACTGAAGCTAGATTCTGTGTCTGAGGACCAATTGGCTTCGGCCAAGCGGTAAGGAGGGACGCTGAGATGAGTCGTGAATTGCAGCTGCCCCGTGCAGGGGGCTCGCTTTATTCTTATACACCAGGTCATTCGGCACCGATTGAATTGCCAAAAGGGCCATTACAAAGCCGAATTGCTTTTTCGGCGGCTCATGTAGTATGCGATCCGTTTGCCGATGCGGATCCATTGAATAATGCCCAGATCGATTGGGACGCAACCTTGGCCTACCGTCGTCATCTGTGGTCCTTAGGACTCTCTGTTGCCGAAGCGATGGATACGGCACAAAGAGGTATGGGCCTGGATTGGAATCGGGCGAAGGAGCTTATCAGTCGTTCGGTTGCGGAAGCTAAAGCTGTTCAAGGACGTATTGCCTGCGGAGCTGGGACCGATCATTTGGTTCCAGGGCCGCATGTAACGCTCGAGCAGGTGGAGCAGGCTTATGAGGAACAAGTGGCATTCGTAGAAGGACTAGGTGGACAGGTTATCCTGATGGCGAGTCGCGCTTTAGCAGCGTGCGCCAAAGGTCCGGAGGATTACGAGAGGGTATACGGCCGTATTCTGAGCCAAGTCTCGCAACCTGTCATATTACATTGGTTGGGTGATATGTTTGATCCTGCCTTGGCCGGTTATTGGGGAGAAAGGGATTTGGACGCAGCAATGGAAGTGTGCCTCAATGTTATTCGCTCTCATACGGATAAAGTAGATGGCATCAAAATTTCATTGCTTGATGACGAGAAAGAAATTCGGATGCGCCGTCTTCTCCCAGAACAAGTGAAAATGTATACAGGGGATGACTTTAATTATCCCACATTGATTCGTGGTGATGAGCAAGGCTACAGCCATGCTCTGCTTGGAATATTCGACGCGATTGCGCCTGCTGCCGCGGCTGCGATCCATGCGCTCGATGCTGGAGATGAGGCGCGCTATAATGCGCTGCTGGAGCCTACAGTAGCATTGTCGAGACATATTTTCCAAAAGCCGACCTATGCGTACAAAACCGGAATTGTTTTTATGGCGTATTTGAACGGCCGTCAAAATCATTTCCGAATGATCGGTGGAGCAGAAGGCGCCAGATCGGTTGTTCATTTATCTGAGCTATTTGTCTTGGCGGATAAAGCTGGCCTTTTAGTAGACCCGGATTTAGCTGCTCAACGGATGCGCAACGTATTGACTTTAGCTGGAATTTAAAGCTTACGAAGTCAGTTTTTACTTTCGTAAAAACTCTTAGGAGGTTAACCATGGAAGCTTTACAAAATATTGATCGTTTAAGCTTTAATCAAATAACAGCAGATCGCCTAAGCTTGCCTGAGGTTGTGGAAGGCTGCGTTCGTGCAGAGGTGCCTTGGATCGCACTTTGGCGCCATAAAGTGAAAGAGACCGGCTTGGCTGAGAGTAAAAGGCTCGTCCAAAATGCTGGCTTGCGCGTATCCAGTCTTTGTCGTGGAGGGATGTTCCCAGCGGCGACCGCTGCGGAACGTCAAGCTCGTATCGATGATAATCGCAGGGCTGTGGAAGAGGCGGCTGAGCTAGGTGCGCAAGTGCTCGTGTTGGTATGCGGTCCCGCTCCAGATAAGGATATTGCCGCTGCGCGCCAAATGGTCGAGGAGGGCATTGCTCAATTGATGCCTTATGCTCAATCTTGCGGAATTAAGCTTGGCATCGAGCCTTTGCATCCGATGTACGCGGCAGAACGATCCGTCATCAATACGTTGGCACAAGCTAACGCGATAGCAGAGCAATACAGTCCAGAGCAATGCGGAGTTATTGTCGATGCTTTTCATGTATGGTGGGATCCAGAATTATACGCACAAATTTCAAGAGCAAGCGGTCGCATATTAGGATTTCATGTCTCTGATTGGATTGTGCCTACTCCTGATTTATTAATGGGGCGCGGGATGATGGGAGACGGAGTCATTGATTTACGCAGCATGCGCAGCGCGGTTGAGGCGGCTGGCTATAACGGTCCAATAGAAGTTGAGATCTTCAATCAAACGATTTGGGATATGGCGGGGGATGATGCCCTTGCGTTAACCAAAGAGAGATTTTTAAAGCACGTCTAGTCGATGTCTTCTCATCCGTCTCACTGTAAGGCAAGTCTGTTGTTACCGTATTCCCTTTCGTTCGCAAGTGCTATGTGGAATCTAATTTTCCTTTCGAAGGCGGTGCCCTCATCGATGGATACGGATTTTGTATGTCATTATTATTGGCCTGACGATAGTAAACAAACGGGAGAGCGCAGTGAAAAGCTTTGCGAGAAGCAGCAGACTCCGGTGAAGAGAGAGTGGCTATTTGGTTTGTTCGGTAAAAAGGACAAGCGGCCTCTATTGAGAAGAATTAAGTAATGAGTGTAGGGCAGCAAAAAACTCAGATAAACATCTGAGTTTTTTTGTGCTCATTTTAAGAGAAAGGTAATTCAAAACTACAGGTTGTTGGCAAAAGGTAAAAACGGTAAAATAGGGTAACGAACGGTCCAAGACAATCGTTTGAATACGCTCACAAGGCGGGCTTGACTATGATTGGTATTCATTTGTATGAAAGTAAACACCAGGAAAGCTATGAAGTCAAGATTCATCACCATGCCAATGTGCAAATATTATATGCAATTGAAGGCGAAGGAAGCATATGGATCGACGGGCAGCAGCATTCTTTTGAGCAGGATAATGCCGCATTCATTTATCCGTTTTCCAAGCATGCAGTTTCTTCAGATTCTCATTTGACGCTCTTGGTCCTTGCTTTTGACGATCTATCCGAGAAGTCGGTGTTTCATCCGGATTGGATGCCGTACCTATTCAATCGGTCGGAGCTTTTAAAACTAAATGCTTTTCAGGCCAGTGAGCTGCGTTTAATGTTAAGAAAGCTGCTTTTTGAACAGAAGCAATCTGACCCATTAAGTGCGTGGGCCATGCACAACTTAATTCAGGATATCTATCTTTTGTTGGTTAGAGCTAAGGAATCGAAGCCGATCCAGGACGCAAATGGTTTAAGAGCAGAGCGAATTCGGAATTACATTGATTTACATTACTATGAGGCGGTAACTTCAGAAGAGCTGAGCGGGAAACTAAGTATTAGCATTCGGCAAATGAACAAAATCTTTAAAAAAGAATATCAGATGACTCCTATGCAGTACTTGACGGAGGTCCGCATAGGGCTGGCCAAGAAATTGCTAGCGGAATCAGAAAAGGATATTGTATCGATATGCTTTGAAGTAGGTTATGAATCGCTGCCAACTTTTTATCGCACATTTAAGATGGCGATGAATATGTCGCCGAATAAATACAGACAGCAGCTCCTGTCTTCTGAAATTAATTTGCATTAAGATGCAAATTTAAATAAGGCCTTTACCTAAAAAAGGATACAAAGTATAATAATATTACTTTGGAAGCGATTACAATTAAATGGATTAACCACAAAATGGATATTAAACAAATTTTAAACAAAATGTTGACTCTATGTAATTTATGATGCTATAGTATAGACGACAATTGAACACTTTCATCACATAACGTGTTACCTTTTGAGGGCATTAGTTATGGGAAGCTATAAAGCTTCTCCTAACTATGCCCTTTTTTGCTTGTCCGATGAAAGTTTCATTGGCTCCATTCTAAGAATGCAAAGGGAGAGAAGTATGATGATGAAAAAGATTAAATGGTTAAACCTGGCATTAGTCAGTACGTTTGTCCTGTCTGCGGCCGGATGTGGAACACCTGCTGCAAAACCTACAGGCGGTGAAACGAAACCAAGCACGGATACGAAGCCAACGGTAACTGCACCAAGCGGTACTGCAACGGCGTCTACAGACAAGAAGCTGACGGGGGATTTTGAAATACAGTATTTTGTCGGCGGCTACGGTGATGCGTGGTGGAAAGAGATGATTGCCGAATTCAAAAAGAAATACCCTGATCTGAACATTAAAGAATCTGCAGGAGCAAAAATCAACGATCAAATGAAACCGCGCTGGATTCAAGGCAATCCCCCTGACTTTGTCTATATAGATGGGGCAGGTGCGAATGCAAGGCAAATGGTGAAAGACGACCAATTAATGGACATTACGGATTGGCTGAAAGATCTGAAAAATGTGGAAGGAGAAAAGGTATCTGATCTACTGATTTCAAAGCCCGAGGAATATGAGCCTGGTAAAAACCACACCCTTCCTCTTGTATTCGGATCATGGGGTACCTTTTACGACAAGGCGCTGTTTACGAAGAATGGGTGGGAAGAGCCGAAGGATTTTCCAAGTTTCCTGGCCGTAGCAGATAAGATCAAAGCTTCCGGGATGACCCCTTACATCCACACCGGAGTCTATCCTTACTATATTGCAGGCGGTTTGCTGGATTCGGCTACTGTATCGGCTAATAAGGACGATGCTTCGATTTTGAAAAAAGTCGCTTCTCTTGAGCCAGGCATTTTCAAGAGCGAGCCGGTTATGAAAGCATTGGACAAAATCGTTCAGCTGCGTGATAAAGGCTTTATCGACCCAGGCTCTGTTTCTCTCAATCATACAGATTCACAAGCATTATGGCTTCAGCATAAAGCCGCCTTTATTCCAAACGGATTATGGCTTGAAAATGAGATGAAGAAAGATATTCCGCAAGGCTTTGATTTTGGATTCATTCCATCCATTTCTCAAGACAAAGGTGGCAAATACATTGCAATCCCTTACACAAGCACAATTGCCGTAGCTAAGAAAGCTAAAAATCCGGATGCTGCCAAAGCTTTCATCCAATTCTTGTTCACAAAGCAGCACGCTGTAAGGTGGGCGGAATTGACAGGAGCTCTGATGAATGTGAAGGCTGATCTTGATTCCTCTAAAGCGAGCAACGTCGTTAAATCAGCAATGAAATATTATAATTCCCCTAATACGGTTGTAGCTCCTGAAGTTGTGCTGCCGGCTGATGTGGAGAAAGCTCGGAACGATGCAATCGTAGCGCTGACAACGAGTAAAATCACACCTGCTGAGTGGGCGGATCGTTTGGAGAAAGCAGCTGAGAAAGCGCGCGGAAGTAAGTAGTCGGTGATCGAACGGTACTGGAGAAAGCGAGGGGCTTCAGGCCCCTTGCTGCCTTGCCAAACAATAATCAAGAAAAGGCTGGTAAACGATCATGAGCGCCAAAGCCAAAAAAGTTTTGTTTATTGCATCCTTTATAGTTCCCACCTTTGTACTGTTTTGTACCTTTACGGTATATCCGATTCTTAAGGGGATTTACATTAGTTTATACGATTGGTCTGGAAGCTCAGAGCATATGGATTTTATAGGTTTGCAAAATTTCCGTGACTTAATTGCCGATCCCATCATTCGCACTGCGATTTACAACGATTATTTTCTTGTATTTTGGAAAGTTATCGGCATTATGCTGCTGGCGACTTTATTTGCTGTAGCATTAACCCGCTTTCATATTAGAAGGGCAGCATTTTTCCGCGTCGTTTTCTTCTTCCCGAATGTCATTTCCGTTGTTGTTATTGGTGTCCTGTGGCGATACGTATATAACCCGAATCTTGGCTTCTTGAATTCATTCTTATCGTTGTTCACTGATGAACCTGTGAAAATCCCTTGGCTCGGAGATGAAAATTATGCCATGTGGTCTTTACTTCCTCCAACTGTTTGGGCAGGAATCGGGTTTTATATGATCCTTCTTATAGCCGCTATTTTGAGTATATCCGATACAATGTACGAAGCAGCTAGTATAGACGGCGCCTCACAATGGGAGCAATTCTGGCATGTGACGCTTCCTCTTATATGGGAGCAGTTAAAAGTGTCTATTTTATCGATTGTTATGACGACCTTGAACGGCTCCTTCATTATCGTCACCATTATGACGGAAGGCGGTCCTGATAACGCCACACAGGTAATGGGCTCATATTTGTATCAGATGGGTTTCAAACAATATCATATGGGTTACGCAGCAGCTATAGGCGTTCTCATTCTGGTGCTCTCGCTCATTACGACTGTAGCCTTACAACGATTAATGAAGCGCGATGTCATCGAGATCACCTAGAATGGGAGGAATGAGATATGCAAACTGGGATTAAAAATCCGTTTCTAAGCTTATGCATGAAAATCATATTGGTGATATGGACTGTATGTGTTTTGTACCCGCTCGTCTGGACTGTATTAGGAGCTATAAAAGACAACGCCCAATTTATGCAAGGGAAACCATGGGATTTGCCCAAGCTTCCACTGGTGTGGTCGAACTTTTCCTATGTCTGGGATAAATACCATATTGGAGGGTATTTCCTTAATTCCCTAATGGTTACGATTCTAAGTACCGTCTTGGCTGCATTGTTAGCAGCAACGACGGCATATGTCATTGCGCGATTCTCGTTTAAAGGGAGCGGGCTGCTGTATACGACTTATATGGCATCGATGATGATTCCCATGATTTTAGGATTGATCCCGCTGTTCTTTCTATTGAATGATCTGCATTTAATCAATAATTTGTTCGGGTTAAGCATCGTCTATGGGATGGGGGCACTACCGTTTGGAGTATTCGTATTGGTTGGATTTTTCAAGTCGCTTCCTAAAGAAATGGAGGAGGCCGCTTCTATTGATGGAGCTAGCCATTATCGGACTTTTTTCCAAATTATGCTTCCTCTAGCCAGACCGGGTATTATTTCGGTAAGTATCATGAACGTATTGAATATTTGGAATGAATATATTATGGGTACGGTTTTCATTAACGATCCAGCTAAATATACACTGCCCGTAGGCATTGCTATTATGCAAGGTGAAATGCAGTATCGAACGGAATGGGGGCCATTATTTGCCGCGCTGCTCATTTCGATGGTGCCAGTCTTATTGTTCTACGTTATATTTCAAAAGCAAATATCCGGCGGAATTACGGCTGGCGCTGTTAAATAGAAGAAACACGTTGAGGAGAGGCTTGCGAGCCTGCTCCTTTTGATTTTGTTATACATAAAACTGAGGCAGTAGAGAACAATAACCGTGCATAATAGGCAAAGGATGAGGTCACATTGAGGCTTATTAAGATACCGGTAGTAGTAACGATTTGTTTGTTCCTCTGCTTTCAGGGGTGGGTGAAGCAAAATGTGACCGTGGCGGCACCATCCGCCATGCCGTTGGAGGCACTTCAAGAAGAGGGGGTCTATATAGAAATCAATAAACGAAGCAATACACTGATTGTTTATGTGAATGGCCGTGCCCACTATTACTTCCCCGTAGCAACAGGGCGGAGGAAGGAATTGACTCCGGTAGGAGAATTCCATATTGTAACTAAAATCGTAAAGCCGTACTACGTGCGCAAGCAAATTGCCGGAGGTCATCCGAAAAATCCGCTTGGCTCAAGGTGGCTCGGTATTAGTGTTCCCGGCACTGGAGGGTATACGTATGGCATTCATGGTACGAATCGGCCTTATTCCATTGGAAGCTACGCTTCATCGGGTTGTGTTCGGATGCATAACCGGGATATCGAATGGTTATATAGGCATATCCCATTAGGAACCAAAGTCATTATTAAAGAAAAATAATCGAAGTGAATAAACCTAAACCGTCTTGGTCATAATAGGTTTAGCGGTGAAAAGAGAGGCGTGGTTCCGTTGAACGATTCAGCGAAACATGGCGGGAATATTGTGATAGACTCCAGATAGAAGCGGAGGGATGTGCCAAAGACACGTTAGTGTAGTACACGTACTGCAATAAAGTGAACAAGGTTATCACTAGCTTTTGGAAGGATCGAGGCAACATTCAAACAATCAATTCACCGCTAAAAGGACCCCGAAAGGGGTTCTTTTTTTTGGGTATAATCAATATCGACATTAGAAATACGCAGGATGCTTACATTTTTTCAATTGAAAAAGTGTCAAAAGTGTCCTTTTTTTTACACTTTTTTCACATTTATATCATAGTTTCATCATGAATGTACGCTAAGTTTGTGATAGTTGGTGCGTTTTATATTGAGCACCTCGTTTCGTTGACCTTGGCAGCAAGGGAAACCCTCGTTTTGGGAGCAACTCCTTATTGAGGAAGACGGGCATGAATACATGGAGGTATGGGAATGATCAGGTGGATCCAGAATGTATCCAAAAAGTGGATAGTTGCCACTATCGCAGTAATTGCTATTATTGCTGTTGTCGGTGCAACATTCACAAGCTGGGGAACTCCGAAGACAGCACAGACAGGAGCTCCGGCAGGACAAAGAGGCGGAGGAGGCGGCGCCGCTAGACAGTTTCCAGTAGAAACACTTGTCGTCAAGAAATCCGATGTGGGAGGCGGGCAAGTCTATACAGGATCGATAACTCCGCAGTATACAACTAACGTTTCTTCTCGCGTTACCGGTCGTGTTACCGATATTATGGTCAAGCCGGGTGATCGTGTTAAAGTAGGCGATCCGTTGGCTAAGATCGATACGACACAGCTGGAGCAGCAAATTGCTCAGTCTCAAAGCGCGCTTGCTGTAAGCGCAGCACAGCTTCAAAGATCCACCAATGATCAAGCGAACAGTGAAGCAACGGCTGAGAAACAGCTGTCTGTTCAAAAAGCAAACCTGGAGAAGGCGATAGTCGATCAACAGAATGCCGTGGCTACAGCCAAGCAGCAGGTAGCTATATCGCAAGGAAATTATAATAAAGCTTTGAATGATCAACAAAATGCCATTGCAACCGCAAAGCAGCAGGTGGCGATTTCACAGCAAAGCTTAAACAATGCCATTACTACATATAACACGAACTTGGTCAATGCCCAAAATACGTTGAACGCGCAGCAGGACAGTATCCAGACGTCTCAAGTGAATTCCAATAATTCATTAGATACGCTTCAATTGAAGCTTCAGCAGGCCATTATCAATTATAAGAATGTGAAAGAGACTTCCGCTTCGAAAAAGACAGATGTTGACAGTGCGTTGCAAAAAGTTCAACAGGCGCAGCTTGACTTGGATCAGGCGCAGCAAACGACGCCGAGTGCTCTAACTTCAGCAAACTCAGCTTTGCTTAAAGCGCAGGGGGATTTGGCAGCGGCTCAAAACTCTCAATCGGTGCAGGTTGCACAGGAGCAGCTGAACCGCGATACGATCTCGCTTGCCAATGCTCAAAACACGTTGTCTGTCATTTTGGATACGAACCAGCAAACGGTGCAGAAGGATCAACTTTCATTGGCGAACGCTCAATCGACTCAAGACTTAAGCTTGAACGTATCTAAGGCTCAGGTTGCACAGTCGGAGCAAGCTCTTCAAACGGCTAAATCTACGGATGCGGTTACTGTAAGCGCGGCTCAATTTGATCAGGCTCAATCCAACTTGAAAATACTTAATGAGCAGCTTCAGGATGGAGTGTTATTATCACCGGTTGACGGTGTTGTAACCGCAATCAATACTCCGGTTGGACAAAATGCGGGCAATAACGGAAATATCATTTCCGTAGCGGCTTTGAATCCGACTCAAGCTACTGTCAATATTCCGGAATCCAGTATCGGGAAGATTAAAAAAGGGATGGAAATGAAGGTCAATGTGCCTACGCTAAACAAAACGTTTGAAGGCACTGTGGCCGCTATTCGTCCGACATTGGATGCCGTAACCAAAGCGTATGGAGTAGATATTAAAATTGATGACCCTAAAGGCGAAGTGCTTCCTGGTATGTTCGCGACCTCAAGTATGAAGAGTGAGGGCCGTCAAGCCATTATGGTACCGGCAGACGCCATTCTTAGCCAGCCGAACGGAACCGCAGCGTTTGTCGTTAAAGACGGCAAAGCCAAAAAAGTAACCGTAAAGATTGGTACGATGACCAGCTCTGAATTCGAGGTTACGAGCGGATTGAGCGAGGGCGACGAGCTTGTAGTTAAAGGTCAGGAGCTATTGTCTGATAAAGCAAGTGTCCAGATCGTACAACCAGGTCAGGAAGGTCAGCAAAAGCAAGGCCAACAGGGCCAGCAAGGTCAGCAAAATGGCCAAAGGCCTCAAGGCCAAGGTCAAGGCCAACAAGGTCAAAGCCAAGGTCAACAAGGTCAAGGCCAAGGTCAACAAAACAGTCAAAGAGCTCAAGGTCAGCAAGGCCAAGGTCAACAAGGTCAGCAAAACGGTAAAGCTGCGCAAGGTGACAAGCCAGAACAAGCTGATAAAACCGCAGCAGATAAGAAGCAAGAAGAGAAAAAGCAGGGAGAAAAGCCTCAAGCTGATAAAGCGCAGGGTGAGAAACCAAAGGAACAAGGGGAGCAGCCTAAGGTAACGCCCCAAACGAATCGTCCCGCTAATTCGAATGGCGGTGCCGCCGGTCAAACGGGAGCAGGTGGCGGTCAGTGAATTTAGCTAATTTTTCAGTTAATCGTCCTGTAACGATACTGATGATTATGATCGCATTAACGATATTGGGATCCATCGCGGCACCGCTTCTGCCTGTAGATTTGTATCCTAATATGGAAATTCCAACTGCAACCGTGTCGGTTAGCTGGCCTGGAGCCTCTCCAGGACAAGTGGAAAATCAAGTGACGAAGCGGGTAGAGGCCTCGATGGCTACAATTGCCAATGTGCAGTCAGTCACCTCGAACTCGCGAACCGGAAGCAGTAACGTTACCATACAGTTTAATTTCGGTACGGATATTAGCGAAGCGACATTAGCCATGAGGGATCGTTTGGACCGAGTTAGGAGACAACTTCCGACAGATGCGGACGCACCAGTTGTATCCAAAGCGGACCCGAACAGCTCCCCTATTCTGAGTCTCTCGTTATATGGAAATGCTGTCGATCTGATAACATTACGGGATTTAGCCGATAACATCGTCAGCCCGGCTGTGCAGCGCGTCGAAGGGGTTGCATCGGTTGGAGTGAGCGGAGGTCGCGTCCGTCAAATTCAATTATTGGTAGATCAGAATAAACTGACGCAATATGGCATTACGTTCAACCAGGTTACTCAAGCACTTGGTAACGATAATCAGTCGATGGATGCGGGTCTCGTCTATAAAGGAGATCAACTGGTTCCTTTAAGAATTAGCGGTGAGTTCAAGTCCACTTCTGAAATCGAAAAGGTAAGAGTTCAGCTGTCCAGAGGGCAATCGCTCGAACTGGGTGAGCTGGGTAAAATTATTGATACCTATCAAGATGTTACCTATGATTCCCGTCGAAACGGGGAGCAGAGCGTTGGTTTATCCGTACTGAAGCAATCTGATGGTAATACGGTTAAAGTTGCAGACAATATACGAGCTGCTATGACCGATATTCAGAGTAAGCTTCCGGAAGGTGTCAAGCTTGCTATTCTTAACGACTCATCCAAATTTATTAAAAGCTCGATCAACACAGTTATTGAGCATACACTTCTTGGAGCCGTGTTTTCCATCATCATTTTGATGCTGTTCCTGAACAGTATTCGAGCAACTTTGATTATCGGAGTCGTCATTCCAATTTCGGTTATCAGTACGTTCAGTATGATGTATTTCTCGCATCAGACGATCAATACGATTACACTTGGAGGTCTGGCGCTCGGTTTAGGTTCCCTTGTGGACTTTGCCGTCGTTGTACTCGAGAGTATTTACAGGAAGAAAGAAGAAGGACTGTCGCCAACGGAAGCGGCCAAGCAAGGGACGGCCGAGGTGGGGACAGCCGTATTGGCATCCGCATTGGCACAGATCGCTGTATTTGCACCAACGGTATTCATCAACGGAATGATCAAAAACTTCTTCGTCCCGATGGCGCTTACAGTCAGCTTTTCGCATATTGCAGCTTTGTTCGCAGCCATTACCCTAGTACCGATGCTTGCGGCTAAAATTTTGACCAAGCATCATGACGAATCTTTACCGGAAGGGCGTTCTTACAACCCGGCAGTCTGGTTCGGGCGCGGCATGAACCGTTTTACGGGAGGCTACTTAGGCATGCTGCGCTGGTCTCTTCGGAACCGTTGGGTAATTATTCTGGTTACTGTCGGAATGCTTGGAGGCAGCGTGTATTTAGCCAAATTCGTCGGTTCGGAGATGATGCCAAAATCCGATGAAGGACAGCTGAACATCAATATTAGTTTAGGGCAAGGAACGAAGTTTGAAATAACAAACGCACTCACAACGAAAATCGAAGACCAAATCAAAAACATCGAGGATATCGATACAATCTTCACTACTGTTGGTAGTGCAGGAGGCGGCGCTTTCCAAAGCTCTTCAACCAACTCGGCCAACATCAGCGTTACACTTAAACCTCTAGCGGAACGTAAGCTGAAAACCGAGCAAATTGTTGAACAGATTCGTAACATGACCCAAGGCAACCCTGGGGCACAAATTTCGGTTAACAGCCGTTCTTCTGTTCGTCTTCCAGGCTTAGGCGGAGGAGGCGGCGCGGATATTACGGTGAATCTAAATGGACCGGATATGGCGGTTCTTAGCAAGCTTGGCGATATGGTAGCAGAGGAACTGCGTAATATCCCGACTTTGCGGAGCGTACAAAATACATTGGAGCGCAGTATCCCAGCGTACGATATGACGATTGACCGCGATGCTGCGGCCTACTACGGTATTTCCGTTCGTGAGGTTATGACAGCAGTCAGAACCGCTTACCAAGGTTCGGTTGCAACGAACTTCAAGACAGGGGATGCGCAAATTTCGGTACTTGTTAAATATCCGACGGAATTTACCAATAACCTGGAAAACTTGAATCAAGTGGTATTGAACACCTCTTCCGGTGCACAAATTCCATTGAGTGCTATTGCAAAAGTAACTCCAGGCTCAAGTCCTGCGCAAATTCGTCACATTAACCAGCAACGGTTAACTACGGTTCAAGCTTCCGTATCCGGAGCTGCCATTGGAGATGTGGAGAAGGTTGTCCAGGAGCGGTTGGATACAATACAGCCTCCAGACGGTTATTCGATCAGTCTGACATCGAAGAGTGAAGCCAACAGCACATTCAGTAGCTTGTATTTAATGCTTGGTCTTTCTGTCGTCCTGGTTTACATGGTTATGGCGAGCCAGTTTGAATCACTGTACGGACCCTTTATTATTATGTTCTCGCTGCCTCCGACATTTATCGGAGCCATTCTCGGATTGTACTTAACCAACAGAACCATTAATATGAACTCGGTTATGGGGATGATTATGCTGATGGGGATTGTCGTAAATAACGCGATTGTTCTCGTCGATTATACGAATCAGCTGAGAAAACGAGGTTATACGCTCTTCGATGCTCTTATCGAAGCAGGCAGAATTCGACTAAGGCCTATTTTGATGACGACAGGTACTACTGTTCTTGCGATGCTACCTCTTGTAATAGGCTTCGGTGAAGGGGCGGAAGCTCAAGCTTCCATGGCGACTGTAGTTGCTTTCGGTTTGACGTTGTCCACCATGGTAACCTTGCTTCTTGTTCCTGTTGTCTACACTATGATGGACGGCATGATGGATTTCTTACGGAGTAAATTTAAGCGTAAATCCCCTCCAGCCCTGCCTGCCGACAATACTAACCTTTTATAATGCAGGGTCTAGATAAGATTCAATACAATGGAGGAGAGAGTGAAAAATGGTTCGAAACCTTCGGAAAAATAAATGGAGTCACGGGTTTGCTTACTTAGTAGTAATAGCAATGGTACTCCAAAGCTTGTTCGGTGCCGGTATGGTGCGTGCAGAGGACTCCCCCGAAAACGGGGGAGCGGCTCCCACCGGAACAGATACAGTCAAAGCTTCTACCCAAACTGCTATTCCGTCATTGGGACTTGTACAAATAACGGCTGGCTTGGGACATACCGTCGCCCTCAAAAGCGATGGAACGGTTTGGACATGGGGCGATAGCCTTCATGGAAAGTTGGGAACGGGACCTAACGTTTTCCGTTATGCTCCTAACCAAGTGAAAGAGCTTTTCGAAATTAAAGCCATTGCCGCAGGAATGAATCACACATTGGCTCTGCGGAAGGATGGAACGGTTTGGGCCTGGGGACAAAACAATAAAGGTCAACTGGGTGATGGAACGAAAGAAGATCGTCCTATCCCGTTTGAAATTCCGGATTTACGGGATGTTGTTGCTATTTCGGCGGGCAATAATTCCTCAATTGCACTTAAGAAGGACGGAACCATTGTCACTTGGGGCGATAACGAGAAGGGACAGTTGGGGGACGGGACTAACGATAATAGGCTTTCTCCTAATCAAGTATCCTATCCTACCAATGTAATCGCAATCGCAGCTGGCGGTAACCACATGCTGGCTCTACTTACTGACAAAACGGTCGTTGCTTGGGGCGATAACACATATGGTCAAGCCGGTGACTCTGTCACGGAGACTAAGACGAGCCGTCCAACAAGAGTCAATTATACTTACGATACCAAGGCCATCGCCGCAGGCAGCAACTTTTCTATGGTGTTGAAGGAAGACGGTAAAGTATGGACTTGGGGCTACAACTCGTCGGGTCAGCTTGGAAATGGCAATACAACAGATCGGCCATTTGCCTCCGAAGTAATAGGTATTACAGATGCAGTTGGAATTGCTGCAGGAAATTCTCATGCGGTAGTCCTTCATAAGGACGGTAAGGTTAGCGCTTGGGGATTGAATAATTACGGTCAGCTCGGTTCAGGCGATTACAAAGATAGTGTCATTAATTTGTATATTGATAATTTAAAGGATGTAGTGTTGATCGGATCGGGACATTTTCATTCCTTTGCCGTAAAATCGGACGGAACGGTCTGGTCCTGGGGGAACAGTGCGCTTGGCCAGCTTGGTGACGGTGCGACCACAAATCGCATATTACCGACGTTAGTTCCCCGATTTTCCTTGCTGGTTAAGCCTCCGGATGCATCGATGGAAGGCCAATACAGTTACAACAACACCCAAGTTTCTAGAGTTCTAGCAGCAGGAGACTCCTTTACAATGGTGTGGAAAAACAGCAAACTGTGGTCTTGGGGAGAAAACCTGTATGGTCAATTGGGACAAGGGCAAAACATCGGTAAGAATAAACCGGATGAAGTTCTCGGTCTCACGCAGATCACTGCTCTTGCCAGCGGTTCTGGTCATGCTGCCGCACTTAGAACAGATGGGACAGTATGGAGCTGGGGCTTAAATCTGAGCAGTCAACTGGCAGACACAGCTTCTATCGGGCGTAACTCCCCATCGGCTACAGGGCAGTGGAAGGACATTACGGACATTGCGGCTGGAAATGCATTTACAATAGCTTTAAGAAAAGATGGTACGGTCTGGGCTGTCGGAGACAATACATTTGGTCAACAAGGTGACGGCTCTATGACCACTCATTCGGAGCCGGTACAAATTCCTGGCTTAATGCGCATTAAAGCGATCGCTGCCGGATTCAATCATGGTTTGGCTTTAGCCGACGATGGTACCGTATGGGCATGGGGAGACAACAGCAATGGACAACTTGGAGATAACACCACACTGTTAAAGCGCACCGTACAACAAATCGTAGGCTTGGACGGAGTGCAAGCCATTGCTGCCGGGAAGAGTCATTCCATTGCTTTGAAATCGGATGGCACCGTATGGACATGGGGCTACAATGGATTTGGGCAATTGGGCGATAACACCAGCACGAACCGGCTGCTGCCTGTTCAGGTAAGCGGAATGTCGAAAGTAACTGCCATCGCAGGCGGAGCATTCCACACCCTTGCTGTTCGGTCGGACGGCAGTGTATGGACTTGGGGCCTTAATAACTTTGGCCAGCTGGGCGACGGTACTAAGACGAATCGGCAGCGTCCGGTTCAAGCCCAAGGCGTTGCAGGCGCAGCCTTCATCGCCGCAGGAAGCACCCATTCCGCTGCGATGACAGCGGAAGGAAAGCTGTGGACATGGGGAGGCAACATGTCCGGCCAATTGGGCGACGGTACGTATTTGAACCGTACCGTGCCCGAGGTGGTGACCGGCTTCGTTCGCTCCTTGAGCGATACGGCCGGTCACTGGGCGGAGGCAGCCATTGCCTCCGCATTGGAAAAGGGCTATGCCGACGGATATCCCGACGGCACATTCTTGCCGAACGGCACGATTACTCGTGCCGAGTTCGCTAAGATGACAGCAGCTGCCATGCAGCTTCCTGCAGCATCTTCGGCGTCAGGTGAGGCTTGGTACAACCCGTATACGGATGCTTTAAGCAAAGCAGGTTACTACGGACAAGAGCATGTTGCTCAGACATGGAATGATCCTATTACGAGAGCGGAGATAGCAGCTATTGTTGTACGCGCAACGAATAAGGATTTGCAGAAGCCTAATACGGTCGTGACGGATTCCTTTGCAATGCAGACAGCAGTTCAAAAAGGAATTTTGCAAGGCTTGGATAATGGACAGTTGGCTCCAGAGCAATCCACGAATCGGGCGCAAGCCGTTACGATTATCGAACGGATACTCACTTTGAACAACGGCGGCAAGCTGCAGGTCGATGAAGCTGCGGCAAAGAACGCTTTACAGCAACAATAAAATTTGAGATATAGAGAGGAAGCTGGGCCGTAGAGCTCTGCTTCCTTTTTAATTTGCACAGCAAAGAGAAAGGATGAAATTGACAGCTTGGCAGAGCCGCAATACAATGAAACAAACATCCAAAGAACAGCATGGTTCTAGTATCATTAGTCCAATTAGCAAAAGGAGAAGATGGATATGAAACAATCACTTTCGTTTCGCCAAGACGGCACTTTCACGATCGTTCAATTTACGGATGTTCACATGAAATCCGGAGGAGAAGCTGATGACCGTACGCTTTCCTTAATGCAAATGATTCTGGAAACGGAACGTCCTGATCTTGTTGTATTCACGGGAGACGTAATTGAGGACAAGCATTGCGACGAACCTCTTCAGAGGTTTCATAACGCTGTGTCCGTCGTCGAGAACACCCAAACTCCTTGGGCACTCGTATTCGGTAATCACGACACAGAAGCCAAACTGACTCGAGAGCAGCTTATGGGAGCGGCCACACAGTACGAATTTGCTTTGGCCGAGGCAGGGCCGGAGGATATCGGAGGCGTGGGCAATTATGTGCTTTCCGTAGGTGATGTGAACGGCAACGTGGCAGCATCGTTGTATTTTTTTGATTCTGGCAGTGTATCCCCACACTCTCATGTAAAGGGGTACGGCTGGGTCGGTAGAGATCAGGTGGCATGGTACGAAACAATGTCGAGAGAGAGAACGCAGTCCAACAATGGCATTCCGCTGCCCTCCTTGGCCTTCTTGCATATACCTTTACCGGAATATAATGAGGTATGGCAGCAAGAGGTTTGTTACGGCAGCAAAAATGAGAGGGTATGCTGCCCGCGTATCAACACCGGTTTGTTCTCTGCAATGGTTGAAATGGGAGATGTAATGGGGACGTTTGCAGGTCACGATCATCTCAACGATTATTGGGGGGCCAAGCATGGCATTCGATTATGCTATGGCCGCGCTACAGGCTATAATACATACGGTCGAGAAGGATTTGCACACGGAGCGAGAATTATCAGATTACACCAAGGCAAGAGTGAATTCGAGACATGGATTCGCCTTGAAGACGGCTCTAGCTTGACCAATCAGCCGGAGCATCAGCCCGAGTACGTTCATTTATATTAAGAACTCATCTATCTGTTACTACAAAAGAAGGCGCCCCTGTTTTATCCAGGGACGCCTTTTATTATTAACGGTTTAATGCTGGGTCGGGCTTGCCAAGAAACTTCCAGAACGTGCCGCCTAGAAGATCTTCAACATCACGGCGGATTTCTTCTTCCTCCAAGCGCCATCCGGAAGCAAGCAAATCGCTGTATTTGTCGCAAAGAACTTTAGCAATAATTTCACGGGAATGATCCCATTTATACAGCAGCTGATCAAGAATACGGCAGTCCGAGTGCTGTGGAATGATGCTTCCACCCAGAAGCTCAAAGCGCATACGAGTAATTTCCTCGATTAAGCTTGGGTTGTTCAGGAACCACCAACAGCCAAAAATCAGCAGGTTGCGGTTTTTTCGAGCTGTAACTGCAAGCTCGTGTTGGTTCTCACGGGAAAGCATAGTCACGAGGAATTTAACATCCTGATACTTGCTTACGATGCGCTCAACAGCACCAATGTCGCTTTTGCCAAGGCTATCTCCTGCGTCTTTCAAGGAAGGATTCACTTTACGTTTTACGCCGATCATCATCGCAAATGGAATGCCTGCTTCACGAGCAACAGGTACGATACATTCATCGATAATACGTCCGCGAACGGAGTTCTCAGGATAAGCGAAGTCGTTAGGCAAAGAAACGGCCATATATAATGGATTCATACGAGAGATCCAATCATTCAGGAAGCGACGAATTTCTTCCATTGTGTTTCCGGATAAGTCTTGTTTGACGTCATAGCCCTGCTCAGCCAGCTTCGTCCAGCTTGTATCCCAAAGATTAAGCAGAGGATCAATTCTCAGTGCTGCGAGGAAACGAGGGTCCTGAGCGACATTAGCGTCCCATTTGCTGCGCTCGTATGCATCGAAAGGATCATTGGTCATTACAACGGTTTTTACTTTGGCAAGCTCCAGAATACGGTTGATGTAGTCTGCGGAGCTGACGCTGCTGAAATATTCACGGTAAGCATTCAAATCGCGGGATTTCAGGTCAAAGCCAAGACGGTTCAGTACGGTTACAACTCCGCGGCATGCTTCACTATATGGAGAATGTTCGATGAACAGCGTTTGCCAAATCAAATCGGCCTGCTCCTGCTTACTCATATTCCAGAATGCTTCATATGACAAATCGGAACGGAAACGGAAGGTTTCAGCGATTAAATAATGATAAGTAAGTAGTTCATCGACACCCCATAAGAGTAAATCCCCGAAAGATTCTGCGAATAAATGAGTATGTATGTCGGTTACTTGTGTGTTTTGAACGGTTTCCTTTACAAAGGAAATAAGCTGTTCCTTGCTTTGAATGGTCATAAATGAAATGCCTCCCGCAAAATAAGTTTATGTTAACGTGAACAATGAACTTATTATAACATTTTTTTTGGTATAGGCATATACACATTCGAATACAATTCGCCTAGCATACGATAATATGCATCAATGTATTCAATTGCTTCAAGATTGGAGCCGAAAAGTTTGATGGATAAATATACTTCATTGGTTGTCATCCTCGTGCTCTTCATACTGTTGTTGATTTTGTACGTTGTTTTTTTATGACAATGACCTTTTACGGGAATAATAAAACAGCCTCTTAGCCCTTGTTGGGGAAAAGAAGGCTGTTTTATTATGCTGGGGCAAAATTAGAAACCTTTATATTGAGGTTCTTCGTTTTCCAATTGTTGAATGCGGCCGCTAACTTGGTCGACAACGGATTGGGTTGTTTTTGCGGCTTGCTCGAACATGGTTTTTGCTTCTTGGTTTTGAGTGCTCAATGCGAAAGTTTCCAAGCTTGCTTGCGCGCTTTTTAAAGATGCGAGCGTCGTTTTTACGCTAGATGCTACAGTCATTTGTCTCACCTCCTCTTCAAGTCCTCTACTAATGTGTGCAGGATAAAAACATCTGATGACTGGTATAATATGGGAATTAAAATGGAAAAAACTAAGGCCGCGAACATTTTATAACGATCTGTCTTTTGACAAATAATTGATTAGTAAAGTAACTCGTATGAAAAGGAGACTATGGAGATGGAATGGCTACATATCGCATTAAGGTCGCTTGGCGCAATTGCCATGCTGTTCGTCATTACACGTTTGTTGGGAAAAAAACAAATATCGCAGCTTACCTTCTTCGAATATATAACCGGTATCACACTAGGCGAGCTGGCCGGATTTATATCTACGGATTTGGAAAATCATTATTCGCATGGTATCACTGCTTTGCTTGTCTGGTTTCTGGTGCCACTGACTATAGAATTAGTCACCTTGAAGAGTGTTACGCTGCGTAAATGGTTTGAAGGCAATGGAACAGTGATGATCAAAGACGGGAAAGTTATGGGAAAAAACCTAAAGAAGGAACGATATACAGCAGATGAGCTCTTAGAGCAGCTTCGTAAGAAAAGCGTATTTAAAGTAGCGGACGTGGAGTTTGCCGTTTTGGAAGCAAGCGGTGAATTGAACGTGCTTCTTAAAAAAGAAAATCAGCCGCTCACGCCTAAACAGTTGGGCATTAAGGTCGGACCGGAAAAAGAACCTCAAACCGTTATTATAGACGGGAATATTATGGACGAGCCGTTAGCTACTGCCGGATTTAGCCGTGCATGGCTGCGGACCGAATTGGAGAAAATAGGCGTTACCAAAGACAATGTATTTCTAGGGCAAGTAGATTCTTACGGAGCGCTGTATGTTGATTTGTACGACGATATGCTTCAAGTTCCAGCCAACAATGAAAAGCTGCTTTTGCTGGCCAATTTGAAAAAATGCGAAGCTGATTTAACGTTGTACGGCTTATCGACTCAAAACAGTGAAGCCAAAGCTATGTACGAGCAGTGCGTGACCCTCCTTCGTAAGGAAATCATTGATTTGATCCCTGTGTTAAAACGATAATTTTCGGTGTTGAGACAATCATCGTAAGGGTGAGAAAGGACGTGGGACTATGGCTACAAAAGCAAAGCAAAAGATGACTTGGACTCAGGAAGAATATCAAGAGCTGGCCAAAAGCAAAGAACCGCCCAGACCGGTAGCAAAAAACTGCTTTAGAGCTTTTTTAGTCGGAGGGCTGATTTGTATCATTGGTCAAGCATTAATGGAGCTTTTCATACGGGTTTTTGGTTTTACAGAAAAGACAGCGGGCAATCCGACGGTTGCCGTCCTGATTTTCATTTCTGTCGTACTGACTTGCTTCGGTGTATATGACAAAATCGCCCAGTGGGCTGGAGCAGGCTCAGCCGTTCCGGTTACGGGGTTCGCTAACTCAATGTGTTCCGCAGCGTTGGAGCATAAAAGCGAAGGCATCGTCCTTGGTGTAGGAGCGAATATGTTTAAGCTTGCCGGTTCCGTTATTGTGTTTGGTACCGTAGCTGCTTTCGTAATCGGTATTATCCATCTGCTAATTGGAATGGGGAGGTAATCGGATGCTGCAGGGACATCAAAGCTGGATATTCCGCAACAAGCCTGTCATCCAAGCGACAGCTACGGTTGTTGGACCTGACGAGAGTCAGGGACCGTTGGTGGAAGAATTTGATATTGTCCACGGCGACCTTACCTTAGGACAAGACAGTTGGGAGAAGGCCGAGCGAAAACTGATGGAGGAAGCAGGAAAGCTGGCGATTGAAAATGCCGGTTTAACGAAGGAACAAGTACAGTTTTACATCGGCGGCGACCTTATGAACCAGATCATAAGCAATACGTTTGCAGCACGAACGATGTCCATTCCGTATATTGGTATTTTCGGTGCTTGCTCAACCTCCATGGAAGGCTTGGCTCTGGCATCGTTAGTAGTGGATTCTGGGTCTGCCAAGTATGCTATGACTGGAACCTGCAGCCATAACTGTACTTCGGAGAAACAGTTTCGTTACCCGACCGAATATGGATCGCAAAAGCCGCCGACGGCTCAATACACGGTGACTGGGGCAGGAGCTGCAGTATTGTCTCGGCATGGAGAAGGGCCTGTCGTTACTGGAGCAACTATAGGGCGTGTCGTTGATATGGGGATTAAAGACCCGTTCAATATGGGGGCCGCTATGGCTCCTGCTGCTGTTGACACGATGCAAGCGCATTTTAGGGATTTTCGTCGTGAGCCTGGCTATTACGATCTTATCGTCACAGGAGATTTGGCATCAGTCGGTTATGAAATAGCCTGTGAGCTGTTGGATAAACATAAGGTTCCAATGAATCAAACCACTTATAAAGATTGCGGTCTGATGGTCTTTGATGTAGAAAAACAAGCCGTTATGTCCGGTGGAAGCGGGTGCGGCTGCTCAGCAGTCGTAACTTACGGACATATCATGAAAAAGCTGCGCAAAGGCGAGCTGAAGCGGGTGTTGGTTGTAGCAACCGGCGCTTTGCTGTCCCCGTTATCATTTCAGCAAGGGGAAAGCATCCCATGCATTGCTCATGCCGTAGCGATAGAAAGCGGGGAGGTATAGACCGTGGACACATTCATGCATTTCGTTTGGGCCTTCGTCATAGGTGGGGCAATTTGTGTTATTGGCCAGCTGTTAATGGATGTTGGAAAGCTGACACCAGCGCATACGATGAGTTCGCTTGTAGTTGCGGGTGCTGTATTGGACGGTGTGGGTTTGTATGAACCATTTATCAAGTTTGCCGGTGCAGGAGCGACAGTGCCGATTACGAGCTTTGGTAACTCGCTTGTACATGGAGCTATGCAGGAACTTAAGCTGCACGGTGCGATTGGGATTATTACCGGGATTTTCGAGGTGACGAGTGCAGGGATATCAGCTGCGATCATTTTTTCTTTCCTGGCAGCTCTGGTATGCAAACCTAAGGGATAAATATTACGTGATGAGCAACATAATTACAATTCACAGCGTCAGAATATATTGTGTGGTCATTTGCTCCGAGGAAGCTTTTTCCTCGGAGTTTTTTTCATTAAAACCTTCATGAGCGCGATTGAAATGGAGTATCCTGCTGAAAATGTACCAAAATGTGTAATTATACAAACAAATTTAGCATTTTTACATGTATACTGGTTTTTTTGAATCTTGTAGAATAGAATTAGGACTTATTATATCTTTATGACCCACTATTTCCAAAACCCCAAGGAGGATCAGGATCATGGAGCCTAACCTAAAAGAAGATATACAGACAATAAAGCGCATTCAAGCGAATTTGGAATCTTGCATCCTTGGTAAAACGGACGAGATTAAGCTTCTTTTGACAGCCATGCTGGCGGGAGGGCATGTCCTGCTGGAAGATGTGCCAGGGACAGGGAAAACGGTATTGATCAAATCACTCGCCAAGTCAATCCGCGGCCAATTTCGGCGAATCCAATGTAATCCTGATTTACTCCCAACAGACATTACGGGGGTTTCTATATATCATCCCAAAGACGAAGTTTTTATTTTTCGACCAGGTCCTATCATTACTAATATTTTGCTTGCAGATGAAATTAACCGGGCAACGACCAAGACCCAATCCGCGCTTCTGGAAGCGATGGAGGAGCGGCACATTACGGTGGACGGAGAAGCACATGAGCTTCCCAACCCGTTTCTTTTGCTGGCAACGCAAAATCCGATTGATTTTGAAGGGACCTATATTTTACCGGAAGCCCAGCTGGACCGTTTCATGATGAAGTTCAGCCTCGGTTACCCGGATGAAGCAACCGAAACAAAAATGATCCATTCGCAAAGCGTCGTTCATCCGATAGAATTGCTTCAGCCTGTAGCGGATGTTGAAGAGATCAGTACCATTCAGCAGCGCGTTAAGCAGGTCCATTTGGACGATGCGGTTGCTAGCTATCTTGTAGCCATAACACGTCAGACAAGAGAGCATCCGTCTATTTTCTTGGGTGCAAGCCCTCGAGCTACACTCGCACTAGTTCAAGCATCCAAAGCGTATGCGCTTCTTCAGGAACGGGACTATGTCATACCGGATGACATTAAATTTTTAGCTCCTTATGTACTAGGACATCGAATCCTGCTCCACGCAGAAGCAAGAATGGATGGGACGTCGGTGCAGTCCGTACTGCAATCCGTATTCCAGCAGGTTAGAGTGCCGATTCGATTGGAGAAATGAGCATGATGAGGGGATCGATCGTGCAAAAGTTGACGGAGCGGCAGCGTATGAGCAAGCAATTTTGGGCGGTTCTTACCAGCTTTATTGTGAGTCTCGGTTTTCTCTTGTTTCAGGGCGGGAAATTGGCGCTGATGGTTTTTGTAATTATCTGTTTACTGAGCGTTTATCTACTCTTGGGGCAATGGAGCGGGATTAAACGTACCCAGGGGACACGTATCCTTAACAATGTGGATCATGGAGGGACACTGGAAGCTGGAAGTTCACTGGGTGTCTCGATTCACCTGCAAATCCCCGGTTTTTGGCCTATGCCTTATATATTTGTTAAGGATAGGCTGTTTCACAAAAATGGTACGGAGCTTGAGTTCGAAGCAACTGTCGTTCCAGATTGGCGTCGCCGTGGTGAATGGGAATACCGTACCCCGGCTTTGCGCAGAGGTTCCTACACCTTCGGAACTACGGAATGTGTGACCGAGGATATCTTCGGGTTATTCGAGCATAGCGGCACCTTGAAGCTGCCCCATAGCATTGTAGTGCTTCCGCAAACCGTGGCTATTCGTGAGTGGCAGCAGTTCCATCAGATGATGAAAGGGACCAACCATCATTCCACAACAACTCGCGCCGTAAGAGAAACAACTCAAATTAATGGAGTACGTGAATATATTTATGGCGATCGTCTGTCAAGAATTCATTGGAATGCGACAGCGAAGACAGGAACGTGGAAGTCTAAGGAATTCGAGAGGGAATCACTTCCGAAGACCTATCTCATTCTGGATCGGGAACGGAAGGCATATAACGATCTGGATCAATTCGAGTTGGCAGTATCCGTGTCTGCCTCGCTATTTCAGTACGGTTCAACCCGAGGCTTAGCTTTAGGGCTGTTATCAACGGGTGCGGACGATGTGTATTATGAGCCGAAGCCAGGACAAAATCAGCATAAAATGGTCCAACATCATTTTATCCAAGTCGAGGCCGATGGGAGCTACAATCTTAAACAGGTGCTTAGGGAAAAAGCTCAAAACCTGGTTCCAGGCAGCTTTATTACGCTTATCACACCCGTTTATGGTGAGCCGATGCTGCAAATTATTAGTTTGCTTAAGCAGCTGCAGCTGAATCCATGTCATTTGTGGCTTTGTTCGGATCCTAGCAATAAGGAAAGATGGCTGAAGCAGCTCCAATCGATAGGTGTTGCGGGCTACGCGATACAATCTCTGCATGAGCTGCCGGTAATGTTAGGAGGTCGAACGGGATGAACGAGAAACCCTCCTTATTTAGTCGATTATTTCTCAATCAATGGCCGCATAGACTAAGCGTCTTGCTGGTAGGCATACTACTGCTTCAATACGTTTTATGGTTCATGAAGGAAGATCATCTGTGGCTTCCCGAGACGGTATTAATTGTCGAGCTAACATTGCTGGCTACTTTTATTTTGGAGCATTTGCCCAGAATTCATTGGTTAATAAGAGGCTTGCTTCAACTGGTCATGATCATTGTCATTAATAAACAGGTATTATCTCACTATCACGTTATTGAGAGCATGTCTGCATCAAGCTTTTTTACTTCACGTTTATTTCTGAATTTGTACCAACTCACACCTTATTTATGGTTCAGTTTGGCGGCATGGGTGGCCTACTTAGCTTTAATATGGTGGGTGGAGGTTAAGTGGCGTGTTTATGTACTGTTGATAGTCAGCGTACTAGCCATGTGCATTCGCGATTCCTTCTCCAGCATCTACTTGTGGCCTCAAGTCGCTATCACGATAGGATGCGGACTGTTCTTATTGATTCTTAGTCATTTTCAGCAGCTTCGCAAAAAAGACCCCATGGCTTGGAGCTATCTGGCTGATTATCCGGCATCGATTGCTGTACCCATCATTTCACTTATAAGCCTAACCGTTGTGATTGGGTCTATTATGCCGGAAGTGGGCCCGATGGTCACCGACCCATACACGGCTTGGCGTACATTAAGAGGAGAAACGGTTAATTTTACAACTGGAAAAGGAGTCGAAGTGGCAACATCCTCAGGCGACACTTCCTCAGGGTATAGCCGCAGTGATGCCGCGCTAGGGAGTGGGTTTCAATTCGACTATACTCCCGTCATGACAGTGGATACGACTCACCGCGGATATTGGAGAGGGGAAACACGTGCTCTCTATACCGGTAGAGGCTGGGAAGCGGGCGATACGGATAAACGAGCAGCTACAACAGGGGTTCGTCCCGATGCTGTCTTGACTCCGGACCCGAGAAGCTCTGGTAGTAAGATGAAAACCATCGAAGTTAAGCAGATTATCAGCTTCTTATCAGAAGACAAATATCCTGTATTGTTCGGAGCCTTTGATATTCAAAAAGTTACCGATATTAATGGGGTAAAGGGTGGATTTGAGCCATTACAATGGGCACCATCACAATCAGAGCTAAGATTGAATGGTTCTGCTAATCAGCAGTATCCCAAAACTTACACGGTCATCTCTCAAATGCCAGTAATTGATGAAGAAGGATTACGCAAGGTGACCGATACATCGGTTCGCAGCGATATGGGAGAATATCTACAGCTGCCTGATCAATTGCCTGGCAGAGTACGCCAGCTTGCTGCGGATATTACAAAAAATGCAGCGAGTCCATTCGATAAAGCGAAAGCAATAGAAAAATATTTGCGTGAGAACTATCCATACACGAATAAACCGGATTTGAGCAAAGGCCGAAGCCGCGATTTCGTCGATCGGTTTTTGTTCGAGATTAAGGAGGGCTATTGCGATTACTATTCATCTGCAATGGCTGTGCTATCCCGTTCTGTCGGACTTCCTACTCGATGGGTGAAAGGATACGCTTCCGGCCAGTCATCTAATATAGATGAGATGTTCGGAATGTTTGGGAATGAAGGGATGATGGATCCTGATGCTGCCGGGGTGTATACGGTACGTAATGCGGATGCCCACTCCTGGGTAGAGGTCTATTTCAATGGATGGGGGTGGATTCCATTCGAGCCTACCTCCGGATTTACATTACCACGCGCAGTACAACTTGAAGAGCTTTCTGCGGAATCCTCTGTTGTGCCTGAGGTTACACCTGCAGCGCCAGAAGCAACAGTGCTTGAGCGTCACGGGCAGTGGATAGGTATCTCTGCGATCGTAGTTGCCATAGCTGCTGTTGCCGCCTTCCTAGTATGGAAGCTGCAGCTGCTGGAGCTAATGCAAGAGAAGCTGGAACGACGACGGGCCTCCTTGTTAAAGCAAAAAGTAATTGTGGAGTGTGAACGATTGCTTCGCATATGCCGCCGTAATGGTTATATTCGTTATGAGCACGAAACGCTGCGCGAAGCAGTGCGTCGTTGGACCCAGCAAAGCAAATGGATGAAAGCGGACTTGGATCAAGTATTGGCTATTTTTGAAAAAGCAAAGTACAGCAAAGCGGAAATTACTGACGAAGAGTGGCAGCATACGGTCAACATCGTAGAGAAGCTTCGTTCACAATTTTAATAGTCTAGGAGACGTATGCTCGCAAGGAGCATACGTCTTTTTGCTTATATTGGACCGGAGACATACGTACAATCTCTCCCTGCATACATTTTCTATGGTGAAGATTATGTGCGGGAGAAGGGATGCGGATGAAAATCAATGCGGTATTCGAGGGCGGAGGGGTCAAAGGAATCGCTCTTGCCGGTGCCGTGCAAGCAGCAGAGCGTAGAGGGTTGACATTTCATCAGGTTGCCGGAACCTCATCGGGTGCCATTGTCGCATCCTTGGTTGCAGCAGGTTATACGGCGGAAGAAATGAAGAAAGTAATTATGGCAACACCGTTCAGTTCTTTTATGCAGCGAGCACCAATTTTTAATACGAAAATTATAGGCCCTTTATCCCGGTTGTTTATTAAAAAAGGACTTTATTCGGGAGAGGCTTTAGAGCATTGGATCCACCAGCTTCTTTTAGCCAAAGGGATTCGTACATTTAGCGATTTGAAAACAAATCAGCTGCGCATCATTGCCTCGGACATTTCGGATCGCAAGCTCTTGGTCTTGCCGGATGATATTGCTCAATACGGGATTGATCCTAATCAACTCCTTGTGTCCAAAGCGGTTAGAATGAGCACAAGCATCCCTTATTTTTTTGATCCTGTTATTATTCGAAAAGCACCTGACAAGAGATCCAAGAAGCAACCCTTTGCAGATCAGTTCGCCTATATCGTCGATGGCGGATTGTTGAGTAATTTTCCTCTCTGGATTTTTGATAAGGATCATGCACCCGCCATGGAGAAGCTTGTTCCCACAATTGGCTTTCAGCTCGTAGGGAGGGGGAGCGGCCAACCGAACACGATCGTGGGACCCGTTTCTATGTTTAAAGCATTGTTCTCAACTATGATGGATGCTCACGATGAACGTTATATTGAAGAGGTGAACCGGTTCCGGACGATCAAGATACCTACGCTTGGTGTAAGCGTAACGGATTTTGACATTTCGAATGAAAAAAGTCAGGAGCTATACGAAGCGGGGTATTTGGCAGGCGAGGTCTTCTTGAATAAATGGAAGCTGACGGACTACAAGCAAGGATTTGAGCAGCATGTTTTAAGGAAGAAGACGAATTGAACATAAAAAAAACGGCGATCAAGTCGCCGTTTAATGATATTTGGGAGGCTCCTCGGAGCTTCCCTTGTTACCGTCAATAACTCGGAAAGAAGCGTTGCGCGTGCGTTTTTCCTTTGTTTTACTTCCGCTTTTGGTGGAGAAAGAAGGCTTACGCCACCGGTTAGGCGGATATTTATAAAGCAAAAAGATAACCCCAAAAACAAATATCGGTATAAGCAACTGCAAAGCTTTGGAGGCGATTCCGATTAAGGCTAACCCCAGAACAACATAGGTGGCTATGGAAAATCGCTTTTTCATCGCTGCCCCTCCTTTAATCCATATTATGCTCTTGCTTGTTCGTCTAATTCTCTCATTCGGTTAAAAGAAGCGATGGATACTTCGACCATCGAATTATCCGGCTGTTTGGTGGTAAGCATTTGAAGCCATAAACCCGGATATCCAAGATATCGAAGAACAGGAACTTCACGCAAGCTGTTAGTAAAGCGAAGGACTTCATAAGAAACTCCGATAACTACAGGCAGTAAAACAATACGCTGTACAATCCGTTCCACGAAGGAATCGTAGGTAAAGAAAGAATAGATCACTACACCGACCAAGACTGTGAATACAATGAAGCTGCTTCCGCAACGGTAATGCAATGTGCTGAATTTTTGTACATTTTCAACGGTTAGATCGACACCGGCTTCATAAGCACTAATGACTTTATGTTCCGCTCCATGATATTGAAATAGTCGCTTGATCATCGGCGTTAACGAAATAAAGTAAATATAGCCGATCAACAAGATGATTTTGATAAGACCTTCCACTAAGTTATGGCCGATCTGATTTTCAAATACTTTGGAAAACAACAGCTGCTCAATTATTGGAGGGACCAATGTAAATATAAATTTACCAAACAAAAACGATAAGATACCGACCACGGCTACGCCTAAAATCATCGAAATGCGCCCAGCGGCGGATTCCTTTTTTTCTTCTTTTGGCGATCCGTCACCTTCCTCCTCAGCATAAGCTTCCGCAGAGAAGTTGAGATGCTGCGCACCTTTAGCACTGGCCTCAATAATGCCTACAATACCCCGAATGAACGGTATTTTCTTTAAAGGACGAACCCAACCGATTTCTGTCTTGGGCACTTCCAAATACTCAATGGAATTATCTTTACGGCGAACGGCCGTCACGTTTACATTTTGGCCTCCGAACATAACCCCTTCAATCACGGCTTGACCACCGTAAATGGTGCATGGTTTCTCTTTTTGTGACAACGACTACACCTTCTTCTGCTAAATATAAAATGGCGACTCTACATTATTGTATCGGATTCAAAGCGAGAATGCTACCGTTTAGGGGACAAATATTTGTATATACTAACGGTATTCGACCGTAATAGGAGGAACATCATGAATGATCCGAGAGCCAAAGTCCCTTCCAACCGCTGGTTGTTTTCGTTAAATATTGGATTTTTTGCCGGCTTGATTTGGGGTGCGGTGAAAATGCTGGAGCATTATCTGCACTTTACCAGTCTGCCGCCGGGCTTTTTAGTGGAGTCGTTTTACAAACGATCATTTTTGAACAGCTTTCAGGGATATATGGTAGGATGGGTAACTTTTATCGTTTTTTCCATTTTGGCTTCCTTATTGTATACAGCATTGTTTTCAAAGTCTACCGGACCTTGGCCGGGGATAACTTACGGTGCAGTCTGGTGGGTATTGATTTTTCTATTGATCGGACCGGTAACGGGAATGATGAACTGGATAGCATTTTTGGACTGGAATACCATTATTACAGAGATCTGCTTGTTTATCGTTTGGGGGTTGTTTATCGGATACAGCATTTCGATGGAATTCAACGATGAGCGGGAAAGGGAGCCCTTTAACACCAATAATCAGGAGCCTCAGCCAGAATAATTCAGCCGCACCGCGGTATGCTGCAAAAAACAGTTCTCAAACGGAAGAAAGTTATGGTAAAATAATCGGGTGTGTATTTCTGTATAGGATGAGTAACATGGATGGAGGGACCGGATTGAAAAAAATATTGGTGTTAAACGGTCCGAATTTGAACATGCTCGGCATTCGTGAGCCAGGCGTGTACGGCACTACGTCACTTCAAACGATTGAACAGCGGCTCAAACAGCTGGCGGATGAGTTATCGGTTGAGCTGGAATGCTTTCAATCTAATCATGAAGGAGCCTTAATCGATAAGATTCACGAAGCTTTCTCGGATAAAGACGGCATCGTGATGAATCCAGGAGCTTTCACTCATTATAGCTACGCGATTCGCGATGCAATCGACGCTGTTCGGATTCCGACTATTGAAGTACATATATCGAATATCCACAAAAGAGAAGCGTTCCGCCATACTTCGGTGATCGCTCCCGTTGCACTCGGCCAAATAGCCGGTCTAGGTGTAGATAGCTACGAGCTCGGTCTTCGCGCCATTGTAAGCCACCTCAATTCCTTGGAGGGATAACAAATGCATCAAGCACGTATAGAACGCCTTCGCACTGTTTTGCAAGAGCAAGGACTAAAGGCGCTTTTAATTACCAATGCAGTAAACCGCCTTTACATGACGGGCTTTACCGGATCCTCCGGCATTGTGTTAATTTCCGAGACCAAAGCGTACCTTTTGACGGATTTTCGCTACATGACCCAAGCACCTGCTCAAGCTACGGCGTATGAAGTTGTTGAACACGCACCAAATCCGATGGAGACCGTAAAAGATCTGCTCACTAAGCTGGGGATCTCTATGCTCGGATTTGAACAAAACGACATGACCTATGGAGCTTACCAAACCACCGCAAAGGCTTTGAGCGGCATTGAACTGTCAGCAACTGACGGAATTGTCGAAAAGCTGCGTGTTATCAAGGATGAGTCTGAGATAGCTATTCTTCAGGAAGCGGCTGATTTGGCTGACCGTACCTTCACGCACATTTTGAGCTTTTTGAAGCCAGGTGCCAAAGAATCGGATATTGCTTTAGAAATGGAGATGTTCGTACGCAAAAATGGAGCGGCTTCCACTTCGTTTGAAACGATTGTCGCGTCCGGGGAACGTTCAGCATTACCGCATGGCAAAGCAAGCGATCGTATTCTTCAGACAGATGAATTTGTCACATTGGATTACGGCGCTTATTATAAAAGGTACTGCTCCGATATCACGAGAACCGTAGTCGTGGGCAAACCTACAGATAAGCATAAAGAAATTTACAATATCGTTCTTGAAGCGCAAATGACGGCTTTGGACAAGATCAGACCGGGAATGACGGGCCGAGAAGCGGATGCTATTGCAAGAGATATCATCCAGCGCTACGGATACGGAGACTATTTCGGTCATGGTACAGGGCATGGCCTTGGAATGGAAGTCCATGAGGCGCCGCGGCTTTCCAAGAACGGAGACACGGTTTTAACGCCCGGAATGGTTGTAACGGTCGAACCTGGCATCTATTTGCCAGGCTTCGGTGGAGTTCGGATCGAAGATGATATCGTCGTTACAGACACCGGAATTAAAATATTGACGCATTCAAGCAAGGATTTGATTGCATTGGATTAGCACAACATCTTGGTAGAAGCTTGAAACCGAATGGGTAGTCAGGTCTTCTGCTCACATTTTTAGGGAGGTATTTTTCAGTGGTATCAGTAAACGATTTTAAGACAGGCTTAACAATTGAAGTTGACGGTGATTTGTTCACTGTAATTGATTTTCAACACGTAAAACCAGGTAAAGGCGCAGCTTTCGTTCGTTCCAAATTGAAAAACCTGCGTAACGGTAACACCGTTGAACGTACTTTCCGTGCGGGTGAAAACGTAGGTCGTGCACATATCGAAAACCGTGAAATGCAATACCTGTATGCAAGTGGTACAGAGCATACTTTCATGGATACAGAAACTTATGACCAATTCAGCTTGCCAGCAAAACAATTGGAATGGGAATTGAACTTCCTGAAAGAAAACATGATGATCCATATCATGAGCTACCAAGGAGAAATCCTCGGTATCAACCTGCCTAACAGCATTGAGCTGAAAGTTGTTGAAACAGAGCCAGGTATTAAAGGTAACACCGCTACAGGTGCTACAAAAAGCGCTAAGCTTGAAACTGGCTTGAGCGTTCAAGTTCCTTTGTTCATTAACGAAGGCGATGTATTGCTGATCGATTCGCGTGAAGGTAAATACATTTCTCGCGCCTAGTCTTTGTTAGTTTCGAAAACCTGCCATTGCGGCAGGTTTTTTTGTTTTGAAATGAAGAATCTACAGACTGAAGTTTTGTAGCAGGAAGTTAGGCTCTTATCAGGAATTTTGTGGTATTATTTTCCCTAAGGAGCGTTGTCGTTTAATAATAACTCTTACCTTATTTTTTCAAAAAGGTGCTGATTCCATTGAGACAGATCTTGCAGTTAAAGTCGTTAATCAGGATGGCTTGGCTTCTCTTCTTTTCGTATACCTTGCTGATGATATACTTGCTTTTTTTCGGGTTCTCAAGAGGAGCTCGTACAGAAAGGCTGTACAATCTGACACCATTCAAAACGATTTGGAGCTATGTAGCGGATATTCAATATTATAACTTGGATATCTGGGTTATTAATTTGTTTGGCAACGTTGCTGCGTTCGTACCGTTCGGATTTTTGATTCCTTGTTTATTCCGTTCTTATGCAAAATGGTACAAGGTAACGAATCTGTTATTTTGGGCATTGTTATTGGTAGAAACCATCCAGTTAATATTCAAGGTAGGCAGTTTCGATGTTGACGATATTATGTTAAATGTAATAGGTGGGCTTATCGGGTATTATATGTATGCATTAACGGTAGGGCGTAAGAGACAAGGCCTAGAATGCCGTAATCATTCGTGATTTACCAAAAGGGAAAAAAAGGCAGGGGAATGGGATGTAGCGTGGGATAATCCGACATTTTTCTACTTCAACCTTAGGCGTTCTTATGGTATAATGATACATTGTTATGCAAAAGTTTCGGTAGGGAGTGAACAGCTTTGTCTCTTATAGTGATGAAATTCGGCGGCAGTTCCGTTGGTGATGCGGAACGAATGAAACGTGTAGCCAATCGTGTAGTAGAGAGACAGCGGGAAGGCAACCAATGTGTTGTTGTCGTTTCTGCCATGGGTGATACAACAGATGATTTGATAGACTTGTCGAAGCAAATTTGTTCGGTAACGCCTCCTGCACGTGAAATGGATATGCTGTTGACTACAGGCGAGCAAGTGTCCGTAGCTTTGCTGTCCATGGCAATCCAAAGCTTGGGTCAACCGGCTCTTTCCTTTACCGGATGGCAAGCGGGTATGTACACAGAAGCTGTACATGGAAAAGCAAGAATTACAGATATCCAGCCAGAAAGAATCTTGAAGGCTGTAAATCAAGGCAATGTTGTTATTGTAGCCGGATTCCAGGGAATGACTACGGAAGGTGAGATTACGACGTTGGGCCGCGGTGGTTCCGACACGACGGCTGTTGCTTTAGCAGCTGCAATCCAAGCGGATGTATGCGAAATTTTCACCGATGTAGACGGCATTTACTCGACGGATCCACGTGTAGTCAAATGTGCGCGCAAGCTTCCGGAAATTACGTATGACGAAATGCTGGAGCTGGCTAATCTGGGTGCTGCGGTGCTGCATCCGAGAGCTGTTGAGTATGCTAAAAATTACAATGTGCCGCTGGTCGTCAGATCCAGCTTTAACCATAATGCAGGTACGAATGTGAAGGAGGAAGCAGCGATGGAGCAAGGAATCGTTGTTCGTGGGATTGCAAGCGATAAGAATGTGGCTAGAATCAGTATCCTCGGAATAGAAGAAAAACCGGGGCAATTGGCTAAAGTATTTACGGCTTTGGCTAAAGCACAAATTGATGTGGATATTATTGTACAGAGCGGCATCATGAACGGACAAGCTGACTTTTCCTTCACTGTATCTCTTACGGATAAAGACAGAGCTTTGGAAGTTATTCAAGGCATCCGTTCCGAAGTGGGCTTCCGCGAAGTTTCTTCTCAGGAGAATCTTGTTAAAGTATCCATCGTCGGCGCAGGTATGGTAAGTACGCCAGGAGTAGCTGCGAAAATGTTCGAGGTTATTTCTGATCTTGGTCTTAGCATCAACATGGTAAGCACTTCAGAGATCAAAACCTCTTGCGTCATTGATAACAGCCGCTTAAACGAAGTAATCCAAGCTCTGCACACGGCATACGGCTTGGACACAGATCAAACGGTATATGTTGGCGGACCTCAGGATCGTCGCTAAGATCACTTCAACTTGTCGAACATAAAGGTAAATAGCTTCAATAAGAAAGCGGTAATTCCTGCGGCCATTAGCGGACCGACAGGAATTCCTTTTAGAAAGATAATCCCGAAGATAGAACCGATAACAAGGCCCACAACCAGTTGTGGGTCTATTTTTAACAGCTCCAATCCTTTTCCATTCATGTAGGTTGCTATGGCGCCGCCAAGAAGTGCTAAAATCCCCGGCCATGTCGTAAACATGCTGGTTATATCTTTATAAGTGATCCGTTGGCTGGCAAACGGAACAAGTACACCCATTGTTAAAAAAAGTAGTCCCAGCTCTAATCCTCGACGTTCGATTGACGGCAGATAGCGTTCCAGATGGATTAGTTTTACAATGAGTAGGACACAGGCAGCCGTCGTAATAATGGGCGAGCGCCCTATAAGTCCGATAATAATGAGAACTAACAGTAGTATGTCTCCGTTCATCGTAGGACCCCTTGTCTCATAGACTTCTTTACTAATTGTATGAGGGGGACGAGTTTTTAGAACAAGGAGCTCTATGTGCTATGTTGAGAGACGGTGGAAACGACCAATTTTCCTTCACGGACAATTGGAACTAATGGAATGGTATTCATCTGTGAACAATATTTGATGTCCTCCAGAAACCCCAGCTTACAAAGTCTTTTACCGTTGGAACATTGAAGCAATGCTTCTGTTAAGTTGTGCTGAACGTGACGATAAGCATGCAGCATGCTGAGTCCGAAATCATTGATGCTCAGCTCCGTTCTATACTCCCCAGTTGCATTCAGAAGTTCATCCACCAGTTGACCTGCGCAAACGCCATCCTCGAAGGAGTATACATCCTGTGTACCTGAACAGAGGATGACGATGTCTTTTCTCAAGCTTAAGGCTTCCTCCGCACAAGCCTTCCCATTTAATAAAGAAGCGGCAAGAATGGTTCCTGCTTTTCCGGCTTTTTGAATAGCTCGAGTTCCGTTGGTCGTTGTCATGATCAGGGTTTTGCCTGCAATACTTGCGTCGGTGTATTCCAAAGGAGAGTTACCTAGATCGAACCCAGGAATTTTTTTGCAAGCCCGCTCTCCCCCAAGAATATATCCGGGCTGATACAGCTGTTTAGCTTGCAGTACGGTTTCAACGGGATAGATCGCTTTGCATCCATAGGCCAGCGCAGTCAAAATCGTGCTCGTGGCTCGAAGGACATCGATGACGATGACGGTTTTGTTGACTAATTCATCTGCTCGTGCCTCGTTGACGCTGGGTAATACTGTTATGTCCACGCTTGGTGCCTCCTAAGAGTTTTTGCTAGCTCAAACTGTCTGTGATAGCACACACTGAGTTTTTGTAAAACTTGTGATGAAAAGCAGAGCTCGAATCCAGCTTATATTTCCCAGTTTCCATTGTAATCTGATGCCGTCTCCTGACCTAGATGAAGTGTATCCGATCTCAAGCCTCGCCGAAGAGCCTCCAACGATATCAAATCGGAAGGCGCAACGTTGCCTAAGTGGATGTCCGTACCTAATGTATTCAGCAGATGGACCTGCTGTTCTTTGTGAGGCGCCTCCCATAACAGCAAATGCTTACTAGGCACTTGATTGAGCACCAGTTCGATATCGGCATCTTTGCAGCCGCCGTTCTCATCAAAGATTCCTACGCCTTTGCCTGATTCACGTCCCTCAATTGTAATCAGACTAGCCCCTAGTTCGGAATCGATAACAACGGTTTCGATTAAATCCTCAATCTCGATGGACGAGCCCCAGCATTTTTTGCCATACTCCGTAATCACCGTATAGCCAAGCTCCCGACCACGACGGATCAATTCACTTCGTACGGATCTTTCCACCTCAATAGTACCATCCGAGATCTCCAGTCCATTAAAACCAAGAAAACCGGCCATATCGAAAAATTCATCAACAGCACCTTGACACATAGCGACTTCAAGAAAGGTTCCACCGGGGTATACCAAAATATTGTGCTCTTTAGCCATTTCAATTTTCCGTCTCAACAGAGACGTTGAATAAAGCGGTGATGTCCCGAAACCAATTTTTAGCATGTCAACATAATCTCCAGCCGTCTGCAATAAATCTTCAAGAGCATGAATGCCCAAACCTTTATCGATGACCATTGTTTTTCCAAGTGCTCGTGGTTTGTCAGTACGCTTCCTTGTCGGATCGCTAAGTAGGGGATGCCACTTAATATGTGACGTAACCTCCATGATCTATCGCCTCGCTGTTTACATTTTTTGTATTGATTTTCTGTGTCATCATATGCAATTGGATTTAGGGGTGTGCCCATGATGCCTAAAATGAGACGAGCCTGCATAGATTAATAGAGAAGCTGTCATCAGCTCAATAGATGAAGGATATAAGGAGGGAAGAAGCGGTGATCAATAAAATTGTACTCAGTATGGCCTCTCTGCGATTATTTTCAGGAACTATCGAAATATTGGCTGCCTTATTAATGCTCCGCTTGAATCAGATTGATAAAGCTTTAATGGTGAATACTGGGCTGGCAATGGTAGGGCCTCTCGTTCTATTGACCACAACGACGCTTGGACTAGTAGGACTAGCAGAAAAGCTATCTTTTGGCAAAATGATTTGGGTTATAGCCGGGGTGAGCTGTATTTTTATTGGCATTCTAAAAAAGTAAATAGTCATAATTACATCGGCCAAGCATACACATGATTATGAAAAGATTGGACAGCTTGGGGGGATGAACGAAATGCATTCGCTTCTCCGGCTTTTTTCTGTCCCTCTGCGCCAAAGACTAGCAACTCTACCAGAACAGGTCATTCAAGAAATACAAGAGATTCGAGTTCGGGAAGAGCGTCCATTAGAGATTGTATGGGGACAGAAGTACAGCTTTGTGGCAGCCCTCTCGGGTCTGTGCGAAGATCCTACACTTGCATACAGGCCTACTCGGGAGGATTGCTCAACATTGCTTGAGATGCTGACACAGCATTCCCTCTATACCTTCGATGAAGAACTGCGTCGCGGTTATATTACCGTGCAGGGGGGACATCGGATCGGACTTGCGGGTAGAGCTATTTTGGAGCAAGGAAAAGTCAAGCACCTGAAAGAAATCACGAGTTTCAATATCCGAGTTGCTAGAGAGTTAAAAGGGGCTGGAAGCCACGTGCTTCCATTCTTGGTGGACACCTCGTCAGTCAGCATCCATCATACCTTGATCGTTTCTCCGCCGCAGCAGGGTAAGACAACCTTAATTCGCGACCTAGCAAGACTAATCAGCGGGGGAACAGCTTCAGGCTCGATCTACGGTCTAGGCAGAGGCTTGAAAGTTGGCATTGTCGATGAACGCTCCGAAATTGCTGCATGTGATAGAGGGGTTCCACGCTTTGATCTGGGACCGCGTACCGATGTGCTTGACGGCTGTCCGAAGGCCGAAGGGATGATGATGATGATCCGATCGATGTCTCCTGAGGTTCTAATCGTAGATGAGATCGGTCGACAGGAGGATGCGGCAGCCATTCATGAAGCGATTCATGCAGGGATTCGGGTTATTGCTACAGCGCATGGTCTGCATCATGGCGATGTTCGAAGGAGACCGGTTCTCAAGGAACTGCTCGATGGAGAAGTATTCAACCGGATCGTAGTTCTTAACAAACGAGCTGGAGCAGGTACGCTGGAAGGGGTCTATGATGCCAAAGGAGACCGGATGGAGCTTGCCAAGCCTGTAGAATCGATATCTGAAGCTTCTTTGTCCCGACACGATGTGAAAGACTCATTATTAGACTGGACCGGGAATGCAGCCCTCCGAATCGGTAATTATGCAAAGCGGGGAAAGGAGGATGCCAATTGCTGAAGCTGCTAGGTGCAATGATGATTTTACTATCTGCCACCTTATTCGGTTTTTATCAAGCTCAGCAGTATTCCCGAAGGCCAAAGCAAATCGGCGATGTAATCCGGGCCCTACAAAGATTGGAGACCGAAATCGTTTACGGCCACACCCCTTTGCAGGAAGCTTTGATGAAGGTAGCCAAATCGTGTCCGCAGCCGGTTAATGCGATCTTTCGTCATACGGCGGAGGAGCTGAGTCAAGCGGGAGGGCGTTCTACTCAACAGATTTGGCAGCAGTCGCTGCAGGAGCACTGGAAGCATACCTCAATGAAGGCAGGAGAGCAGGATATCGTTCGCCAGTTTGGCTTCACACTTGGCTTGTCGGATAGTACAGATCAAGTGAAGCATTTGCGCTTAGCCATTCAACAACTGCAGGGTGATCTGGACCGTTCAGAAGAGGAACGCAAGCGTTATGAAAGTATGTGGAGAAGCCTGGGGCTGTTGATGGGAGCTTTGATAGTTATATTGATGTATTAATCTGCAACTGTTACTCAAGCGATGCAGAGTCAGTTGTCAGAGAACTGCAACTGTTACTCAAGCGAAGCAGAGAGACCTTCAACGGTTACATAGGAAGTAAGAGGCTAGGGGTGAGGTGCCACGAATGAACGTAGATGTGAACGCGATATTTCAGATTGCCGGAATCGGGATTATTATCGCGATGATCCATACCGTGCTTAAACAGATGGGCAAAGAGGATATGGCTCACTGGGTTACCTTGATAGGTTTCGTCGTCGTACTGTTCATGGTTGTCAGCCTGCTGGATAACTTGTTCAAAGAAATCAAAACCATTTTTTTATTCCAGTAGACGTAGGTGAGGCATAGTGGAGATCGTACAAATCGTAGGTCTGGGCTTAATCGCTACCATACTGGTATTGATCATCAAGGAACAGAAGCCTATATTCGCCTTTCTTCTGGCTGCATTTACGGGTATCGTCATCTTCTTGTTCCTGATCGGCAAGATCGCATCCGTAATTAAAATTTTGGAGGACCTCGCGACGAGTGCGAACGTGAACATGATTTTCCTGAAAACCATTCTGAAAATCATCGGGATCGCGTATATCGCTGAATTCGGCGCACAGATTGTAAGAGATGCAGGACAAGAATCTATCGCCTCCAAAATAGAGCTATCAGGCAAAATACTGATTATGGTTATGGCGATTCCGATTGTATCGGTCATTATCGAAACGGTGGTCAAGCTGCTGCCCGCTTAAGTATATGGTGCCAGGAGATGACGCAAATGCGGCTCACATTGTCGTACATGGAGAAATGGCTTCGAATACGAGGCGCCAAAACATTACTTGTTTTTATACTTTTTACTAGTATTTCTTTGGTTTCAGACCCACTGGCCTTCGGAATTACCGAAGATACAAGTATCGCCCAGGCTACTCCCGTGGAGCAGATTATAAAGGAACAAGCTGCACGGTTAAATACCGACCAGGTAGAACAGTATTGGAATCAGCTAATGAAAACATATGGCGGGTATTTCCCGGATAGAAAAACGCCTTCATTTATGGAGATGCTTACAGGCGCTAAAGGCTTTGGCATAGGATCTATCTTTTCAGGCATATTACGTTATTTGTTTCATGAACTTCTGTATAACGGCAAGCTGCTTGCATCCATCGTTGTTTTAACCATCTTCAGTATGCTGCTTGAGACGCTGCAAAGCTCATTCGAAAAAAACACAGTCAGCAAAGTCGCTTACGCGATTACCTTCATGGTTCTGATGATCTTGGCTATCAACAGCTTTAGCGTTGCCATAGGGTATGCGAAAACAGCGATCACAGACATGATTCATTTTATGGTAGCGGTCATACCTCTGCTGCTAACCCTGCTTGCTTCGATGGGGAATGTAGTATCGGTATCTGTGCTTCATCCGTTAATCGTGTTCATGATCCATGCAGTAGGAACCGCAATCTATTTGATCGTTTTTCCGCTGCTGTTCTTCTCGGCCGTACTGCATATCGTCAGCTCTTTGACGGATAAATACAAAGTAACACAGCTAGCCAATTTACTGCGAAATGTCAGTGTCGGCTGTCTAGGTATCTTCGTGACGGTGTTTCTTGGAGTCATCTCCATAAGGGGCACGACCAGCGCGGTGGCAGACGGAGTGACGATTCGAACGGCCAAATATATTGCAGGCAACTTTGTTCCTGTAGTAGGGAGGATGTTCTCCGATGCATCGGAAACAGTCATAGGAGCTTCGCTGCTGGTGAAAAATGCTGTGGGACTGGCCGGTGTCATCATTTTATTGATTCTTTGCGCTTTTCCGGCATTGAAAATAATGGCTCTCGCCTTGATATACAACTTGTCTGCCGCTGTGCTTCAGCCGCTGGGAGACAATCCGATGATAACCTGCCTCGAAACGATTGGCAAAAGCTTGATCTACGTATTCGCTGCATTGGCGGTTGTTGGGCTAATGTTCTTCCTAGCCATCACGATCTTAATAACGGCGGGCAATCTGTCGGTCATGATGCGCTAATTACCATTTGGCTAGAGAGGGGTGATCGACATGGAATGGTTAGGCGGTTGGCTTAAATCCATCGTACTCATCATCCTGCTTGCCACGTTTGTGGACATCCTGCTGCCGAGCCAATCGATGCAGCGCTACGTCAAAACCGTTATCAGCTTGTTCATTTTGTTAATCCTGCTCCAGCCTTTACTCTCGATTTTTCAAAAAAATGTTCCGCTCGACCAGCTGCTGGCGGATGCGATGAACACTAAGGGAGGCGGCTTATTCGGATCGAACCTAGCTCAAGGTGATTCCAGCCAAATGGCGTCGCTGGGAAGTATTCAACAGCAGGCGGAGCAATTGAAAGCCCAGCAGGAGCAGCAGTCACAACGGATTGCCCAGCAGCAAATCGAAGATTTGATGAAACGGGGCATCGAACAAACAGCCGCAATGGAAGTGCAGAATGTTAAGGTCCAAACGGCCAAAGACAGCAGCGGACAGCTGCAAATTGTTAGGGTGGATGTCAATGTAACTCCAAGAGAAACGACCACGGCAGCTCCAAAAGAGAAGGGATCGGTGCCAGTGAAAAGTGTCACAATTGAACCCGTCAAGCCGGTTACCGTCCAAATCTCTACCGACAGCAAGACACCACCGGCCAAAGACAATAACGAGCAATCTGCCGCAGTTAGTGCCTATGAGCAGGAAAGGACTCAAATTCGGATGTCCATTAACAAGGAGTGGCAGGTACCGCTCAATCAAATTTTCGTCGATGTAACAGCAGATAAACTGAAGTCATAAGCAGCGCAACCCGATGCTAAGGAGGTGTGAACCGATGGGTGGCTTTATGAAATGGATGGAGACTTGGTTAGGCGGAGGGCCGAACGGAACAAAGCGAGTAAAGACGTTTCGCTGGTTAATCCTGCTGGGGCTTGTGGGAGCAGCATTTATGATTCTCAATTCTTTCATTACAGTGAAGGATGTTGACCCCATCAATGAAGGGAGGGCATCTCCGGACCCGCAGACTCAACCGACGTTTACTGCTTCTGCCAATAAAGAGCGTACAGCTTTCAGAGATTATGAAGATGCGTACGAAAGCCAATTGAAGGACATTTTGACGAAAATCGTTGGTGTTGGCGAGGTGGAGGTGCTGGTGACGATTGATTCGACCGAGGAGGTAACCGTAGAACGGAATACAAAGGAAACCCAACAGGTGACGAATGAAAAAGATCAGCATGGCGCGACCCGTCATATCACCGATGTTACACGCAGCGGCGAGGTCGTTCTATATGAAGTATCGAACGGCAAGCAGCCACTCGTTCAAAAATACATCAAGCCAAAAATAAGGGGAGTCTTGGTTGTTGCTAAAGGCGCTGAGAATTTGACCGTCAAAAAAATGATTACAGAAGCAGTGGAAAGGGGACTGGACGTTCCCGCCAACAAGATTTCTATATTACCCCGTAAGCAATAACAATTAAAATATAAAACCCATTTCAAGGAGGAATAAAGAAATGAATACGAAAAGACAAACAATTTGGTTAGTTTCCATGCTTAGTTTAATGGTCGTTCTGTCCGCTTATTATTTGTTCACGGAAGATGTGAGCAAGCTGGAAATGAGCTCATCAACGACGGCAAACAGTCCTACGGCCAAAGAAATTGTAGTTAACACAAACGATCTGAACGTCAAACAAACACCGTCTGATACTAAATCCGACACGAAAACGGATACTAAATCGAATGCAACCGCACCTGAAGCCAAACAGTCGGGAGCTGTACAACAGACCCCTGATCAAAAAGCAAGCAGCGTGAAAACGGACACCCCATCTAATGCCAAAACAGATACTAAAGCAAAAACGGATACAACCACTAACAGTCAGTCCACTAGTAAAGCAAATGAACAAGTAAGCCCAGCCGACGCCAAAGTACTACAGCAAGTGCAAACACAAGCCAAATCCGGCGTGGACTACTTCATCAATCTCGGCTTGAAGCGTGATGAGGATATCGCTAAGCAATCCGAGAAATGGGTAACGATTCTTTCTGACTCGAAACAAACCCAAGAGGCAGCAGCGAATGCCGCAGCCGAGCTGCAAAAGCTTCAAGACAATGAAACCAAAATATCCAACCTGGAAGAAAACCTGATGAAAGACTTCCCGCAAGCTGTAATTACACAAGAAGCTTCCAAATGGAGAGTGACGGTTCAAAGCAATAAGCTGGAAAAAAGTCAAGCCGTCAGCATTGTCGAAAAAGTAATGCAGGAAATGAATGTAGGAGCAGACAAAATCGTAGTTCAGTATATTCCATAATGTGAGTTAATGAAAAATTCTCGCCGGCTTCCGCCTGGCGGGAGTTTTTTATTGTAATGAGTTCATTCGTCTTGTGGAAAAAGTATGTTACAATAAACTCTTTTCTTCAAGTAAGATTGTGTTATAATAACAACGTCGTTGTTTCACCATCGTTGAAGGAGTGAATCTTGTGTTTAAATTAAACGAAATTAAAGAATTGATACAGCTTATTGATCAAAGCTCATTACATGAATTGGAAATTGAAAGCGAAGGCTCCCGCCTTACAATTCGTAAACCTAATAAAACGGAATCTGTTGTCGTTACAGCAGCTCCGGTTCAGCAAGCTTTTGCTCCAGTTATAGGACAACAGTCCATTCAACAGCCGGCAGTACAAGCTACGGTTACAGAAAGCTCACCAGCGGCATCCAAGCAGGAAGCAGGATTACATACTATCGTATCCCCAATGGTGGGAACATTCTATGAAGCTCCGTCGCCAGGCGCCGCAGTTTTTGTTGCCAAAGGCAGCTCGGTAAAAGAAAAATCGGTTGTATGCATTATCGAAGCTATGAAGCTTATGAACGAAATCGAAGCAGAAATCAAAGGCGAGATCGTCGACGTACTGGTTGAAAACGGTCAGTTGGTTGAGTACGGCCAACCTTTGTTCCTGGTTAGACCTCTTTAAGGTCAAGCGTTTTGCTTCTGGCAAAACATCAAGTCATGCTTACGACGTTAGTTTTGCGTATGCAAAACTCAATAGTCATGCTTTCGAAGAAAGCTTTGCTTACGCAAAGCTCTCAGGAGGAGAATCTTAGTGAAGTTTCAAAAAATACTTATCGCCAACCGAGGAGAAATCGCGGTACGCATAATAAGAGCTTGTCAAGAAATGGGAATATCAACAGTTGCCGTATATTCTGAAGCGGATCGTGATGCGCTTCACGTTCGTCTAGCGGACGAAGCATACTGCATCGGACCGACATTATCCAAAGACAGCTATCTAAATTTGACCAATATCTTAAGTGTCGCTACTTTGACCGAGACGGATGCAATACATCCCGGCTACGGATTCCTAGCTGAAAATGCGGATTTCGCAGAGATTTGTGAAAGCTGCAATATTACTTTTATCGGCCCTTCTGCCAATGCTATTAGCAGAATGGGGGACAAGTCCGTTGCCAAGCAAACGATGAAAGAAGCCAATGTCCCTGTTATCCCTGGTTCGGACGGGCTTGTTGAAGATATGGAGGAAGCGATCCGTCTTGGACGTGAAATCGGGTATCCAGTTATCATCAAGGCTACTGCAGGCGGCGGAGGTAAAGGCATCCGTATTGCGGACAACGAAGAAATGCTGATCCAACAAATTACGACCGCACAACAAGAAGCCCAAAAAGCTTTTGGTAACGCAGGCGTCTATTTGGAAAAGTATTTGACTGGTATGAAGCATGTGGAGATCCAGATTCTGGCTGACAAGCATGGCAATGTCGTTCATCTTGGCGAGCGCGATTGTTCGGTGCAGCGCAGACGTCAAAAATTGGTCGAGGAAGCTCCTTGCTCCATCCTGACACCTGAAACTCGCGCCCAAATGGGTGAAGCGGCTGTTCGTGCGGCACAAGCGGTTAACTACTCTGGTGCAGGAACGCTCGAATTCTTGTTAGGAGCCGATGGTCAGTTTTACTTTATGGAAATGAACACTCGTATTCAGGTGGAACATCCGGTAACGGAATTGATTACGGGGATTGATATTATTAAGGAAATGATTCATGTTGCAGAGGGAGAGCCTCTTTCCTTCTCACAAGAAGATGTACAGATCAATGGCTGGTCCATTGAGTGCCGGATCAATGCTGAAGACTCGACTCGTAATTTTATGCCTTCAGCAGGTCAAATTCAATTCTATTTAGCACCGGGTGGATTCGGTGTGCGTGTTGATAGTGCTGCGTACCCCGGGTATACTATTTCACCGCACTACGATTCAATGATTGCGAAGCTGATCGTATGGGGTAAAGACCGTGATGAAGCGATTCAGCGTATGAAAAGGGCATTGTCGGAGTTTACGATTGAGGGCATCCACTCTACCATTCCTTTTCACTTAAAATTGCTGGAGCACAAGAAGTTTATCGCCGGTGATTTTGACATTAAGTTCCTGGAAGAGCATGATGTGAACGATCCTAATTCGTAATCCCTCGTTTGTCATATATTTAGGATAATGGTATAGTAATCGATAAGACAAGTTTTGTGAAATGACGCATATGCATAAAGTAAGCGCTGAATATAGGCTGCATGTTGGCAAGCTGTAGGTAAAGCCGTTAAGGTCTTTGCCTTTCAGCGTCTACTAAGTATGTTTTGCTATCGCAAAACTTCCAAGGAGGATCCTTTTATGACAATCATTGCTGCCGATTATGAAAAAACCGACATGGGCACGATACAAATTGCTCCTGAGGTAATCGAGATCATTGCTGGAATGGCTACCATCGAGGTACCTGGCGTAGCTGGGATGAGCGGTGGATTTGCAGGCGGTATTGCTGAGCTTCTGGGCCGCAAAAATATGTCCAAGGGCGTTAAAGTGGATGTAGGTCAACGTGAAGCAGCCATTGATGTTTCGATAGTGATTGAATTCGGCACTAGAATTCCGGAAGTGGCTTCTGGTGTGCAGCAAAATGTTAAGCACGCAATAGAATCAATGACAGGCTTGAGTGTTGTGCAAGTTAATGTACATATTCACGATGTTATCTTCAAGGGTGCAGACAAAGTGGAAGAGGTCGAAGTTACGCCAAACAGAGTCAAGTAGACACGTAAATATGCTCTTGGCAAACCCCCTTCAAGCCGTAAGGGGGTTTCCTCTAATTCGGAAGGAGTCCGGTTGTGTGATCAAAGTAATTGACAGATTGCTTTTATTCATTTTTAGTCTGGCTGTTTTGATCGGATGCGTTATTATGCTATTTTGCGCATTCGGATGGATTTCTTTTGAAAAGACCAAAACCTTTACATATGACGTATATTACGATATGGACACGGCACTTGTCTTCATTGCTATAACGGTTATCTTCGCATTGATCAGTATTCGTTTCTTGTTTGTATCGGTGCGCAGAGGCAAGTCCAATGTTCCATCCATTGATCAACGTACGGATTACGGCGACATTCGTATTTCTATGGAAACGGTAGAAAATCTTGCGCTGAAGGCTGCTCGTCGCGCTCGTGGCGTTAAGGATCTGAAAGCCCGTGTAAAGGTAAGTCCTGCTGGCTTGGAGATTATTATTCGTGCAATTGTAGATGGAGAAAGCTCTATTCCGCAGTTGACCGAGGAAATGCAGTCTGGGATCAAAGAGCATATTGAAGAAATTACAGGTATCCCTGTTGCTGTAGTCACTGTTTTTGTAGCCAATATTCAACAAGCATCCCCCACTTTTAAAAGTAGAGTGGAATAGAGGTGAGCTCCTAGATGTGGATACGGCTGTGGGAACAACTATGGGCAAATCATAGAGGCAAAACGATGCTGTCCATCATCGGAGTGCTGCTCGGAATCATCTATTTGATTTGTGGACTATGGGATATGTTAATTTTTGTCCTTATCGTATATACTTGTTATCATATAGGGAAAAGAGTCGATCGCGGCGAAACGGCGATTCCCGTTAAAGAAATGTGGCGCTGGTTAATGGACAAATGGAGATTGTTTAGATGAAATCCCTGGTTCTTTCCAAGGATTTTTTTGTTTGACTAAGAAGAACATGCATATGAACAAGGCTTTTTTTACGAAAAGCCAAAGCCTATGCTTACGAAGACGGCTTTCCTTTCAGGAAAGCCCTTAGGAGGAAACATATTTAATGAGACGCAGATTGGCAAGGGAACTGGCGCTCCAAAGCCTGTACCAAATGGAAATGAACGAAGTTAGCGCAAATGTTGCTATTGCACACGTAGTGGAAGAAGCGCAGACGGAGGACGAGGCACAGCTGACCAAGGAGCAGGACAAAATCGCTACCGAGGACATCCTGGAGCTGGTTGAAGGTACAGTGTCCCACAAGGAACGGATTGATGAGCTGTTGATGGATTACTTGAAAGGGTACAAAATGGACAGGCTATCCAAAGTGGATCGTGAAATTTTAAGATTGGCTACTTATGAAATGGTTTATCGTGATGATGTCCCTTCTAAGGTAGTCGTCAATGAAGCCATTGAATTGGCAAAACATTTTGGATCGGACGAATCCGGTAAGTTCGTAAATGGAGTTCTCGGGAAGATGATCAAGGAGCTTGACAGCATTAAGACGAAAAGTCTGTAATCGTTGATTGGATGTTTACCACACATCGTTGAGAGGGGAATTTCTTCATGCCTGCGCAGGTCATTAACGGAAAAGAGATTGTAAGTGCCTATCGAACACAAATCAAGGAAGAAGTGGAACAGCTGAAGCAAACGGGTTGTCAGCCGGGTCTTGCTGTTGTAATTGTCGGTGATGATCCAGCTTCCCATGTTTATGTTCGTAATAAAGCCAAAGCCTGCGAAGAAGCAGGTATTTATTCCGAAGTGCACAGTCTTCCGGAAAACACTCCCGAAGCCGATGTATTAGCTTTGATCGAGCAGTTGAACGGAAATGAGAAAATTCACGGGATTCTTGTTCAATCTCCCTTACCTAAACATATTTCGGAAGAAAAAATTGTTGAAGCGATTGCCGTTGAAAAGGATGCAGACTGTTTCCATCCTGTGAATGTGGGTAATCTAATGATAGGGAAAGAAGGCCCTGCTCCATGTACACCTGCGGGAGTTATTGATATCCTCAAACGCGTAGGAGTCGAAATTGCAGGTAAACATGCTGTTGTTATCGGTAGAAGCAACATTGTAGGTAAGCCAATGGCTATTTTGCTGCTAAGAGAAAACGCTACAGTAACGGTAGTGCATTCCAAAACTCCTAATATGGCGGAGATTACTCGCCAAGCTGATATTTTGGTAGCAGCTGTGGGCAAGCCGAAAATGATCAAAAAAGAACATGTGAAGCCGGGGGCTGTCGTTGTCGATGTCGGCATTAACCGTTTGGATACGGGGAAGCTCGCTGGAGATGTTGATTTTGACGATGTTCTTGATACAGCAAGCTACATTACACCAGTTCCAGGCTGTGTAGGTCCAATGACGATAACGGTACTGCTTCGCAATACATTGGAAGCAGCAAAACGGACTGCGGTCCAGTCCAAAGTGAACGGATAAGCGATGAGCCAAAAATCGATATTTTCAATCAAAGAATTAAATCGTTACATAAAAATGAAGCTAGAAAGCGACAATGTCATTCAGGATGTGTGGGTTCGGGGAGAAATCTCGAACTTTACCCATCATTCCAGCGGGCATATGTATTTCACATTAAAGGATACAGACAGCCGACTGAAGAGCATTATGTTCGCATCCCATAATCAACGACTTGGGTTTATTCCGCGGGAAGGCACGAAAGTGCTTGCTTGCGGAAATATTTCCGTGTATGAGAGAGACGGGCAATATCAATTTTATGTCACACAAATGCAGCCTGACGGCATCGGAAGCTTATATTTGGCTTTTGAGCAGCTGAAAAAAAAGCTGGAGAACGAAGGGCTCTTTGCTGTCTCCAGAAAGAAGGCTATCCCTAAGTACCCTAAAGCGATAGGTGTCATTACTTCACCGACAGGGGCTGCGGTACGTGATATTATGATTACACTGCAGCGGCGCTATCCGAATGTGCCTGTGCTGTTATATCCTGTCCTTGTACAGGGCAATCAAGCAGCGCCTTCGATTGTGAAAGCTATTGAAACGATGAATGCCATGAATGAAGTAGATGTCTTGATCGTCGGTCGTGGAGGCGGATCCCTAGAAGAGCTGTGGGCATTTAACGAGGAGAAGGTTGCGCGAGCGATATTTGCGTCATCGATTCCGATTATTTCTGCGGTCGGTCATGAAACCGATTTTACGATATCGGATTTCGTAGCGGATCTTAGGGCAGCGACTCCTACAGCAGCGGCTGAATTAGCAGTACCACACCACATGGAGCTTAAGCAGCAGCTGAGCTTCCTTAATCAGCAGTTATATGGCGGCTTGTCCAATCAATTGAAACGCGGCCGCGAAAGGCTGCAGCGCTTACAGCGTTCTCCAGTATTGCTGAATCCGAGACGTCAGCTAATCTTGCAACCGATGGAACGTTTGGATCGTACTAAAGAGCAGCTGGTTTTTCAATTGCGTGGGAAAATCGCCAAGCTGCAGGAACGGCATATGAAGCTGGATAAGCATTTATCCACTTTTAATCCAAGAGAGCAAACCATTTACGCCAGAAAACGGCTTGATGGGGCTGGCAAACAGCTTTTGCAAGCCATGCATCAGGCTAAAAAACAAAAACAGCAGCAACTCGTATCCGTGATGCGACACTTGGATGCGCTTAGTCCATTGAAGGTGATGCAGCGCGGTTACAGTCTCGTCTATGATGAGAGCGAGAAGCAACTAATAAAATCCATACAGCAGGTGCAACTTGGGGATGTACTTAAGCTGCGACTAGTAGACGGGCAAGTGGATTGTCATGTGTGGTCAATGGAGGAGAAGCAAAATGACAAAACCGGAAGCGACACCTAGCTTTGAAGAAGCAATGGACAAGCTTGAAGAGATTGTAGCAATGCTCGAAAGCGGAGATGTTCCTTTGGAACAAGCTATAGAGCTGTTTCAGGAAGGGATGAAACTGTCCCAATTATGCGGGCAAAAGCTCGAGCAGGTGGAAAGAAAAATCGAAATTTTGATGGATCAAGAAGGCGGACTAGTCAAAAAGCCATTCAATCCTTCATCTGATGAGGAAGGTGAACTTAAATGAGCACGGACGCTTCCATACGACACTATTTAGAGCAAAAGACAGCATTGATTGAAGCGGAATTGGCCGCATCTCTGCCCGAAATATGGAATATCCCTGACAGTTTGCGAGAATCCATGATGTATTCCCTGTTGGCAGGTGGAAAACGACTGCGTCCCGTTCTAGTGTTGGCTGCAGTTGAAGCATTGAGAGGAAGCACGGAGGAAGCAATTCCGGTGGCGCTTGCTGTTGAGATGATCCATACGTATTCGCTCATCCATGATGATTTACCGGCAATGGATAATGACGATTACCGAAGGGGCAAGCTTACGAACCATAAAGTGTATGGCGAGGCTATGGCTATTTTGGCCGGAGACGGTTTGCTTACCCATGCATTTTATTCGATCGTACAAGCCTATCGGGCTTATGATGTCCCGGCTGAGAAAATCGTGGAGATCGTTGAAGATTTGTCAAAACTTGCAGGCGCACCGGGTATGGTTGGTGGACAAGCGGCAGATATGCTCGGTGAGCAGGGCATTACAGGCTTGGAGCAGCTCGAGTATATCCACTTGCACAAAACTAGCGATTTAATCGTCTTTGCCTTGAAAGCAGGCGGGCACCTTGGCGGAGCAACACCAAAGCAGCTGCAAGCGCTGGAGAAGTTCGGACAACATGTCGGACTGGCATTCCAGATTCAAGATGATATCCTTGATCTGATCGGTGATGAAGAGAAGCTGGGTAAACCTGTTAAAAGCGATGAGAAGCAGCAAAAGGTGACCTATCCATACTTTGTTGGGATTGATGCATCCAAAGAAAAGGTCAGTCAACTAACCGATCAAGGCAAGCAGGCTCTCATTGATGCCGACTTCCCCTATGTGGAAAGGCTGCTTCAGCTTGCTGATTATTTACTTCAGCGAGACCACTAATCGATCAGGATGATACGCTGTTATCATTGGGTTCTCATCGATGTTTCATTTGAGGGCTTCTTGACCGGTGTGTTATAATAGTCTAAACCATTTTTTCATGATCTCGGTTTATGTACGGCTAATTAACTACTCAGTTCGATATATAGAAAAAAATTCAATCAAGGAAAGCGAGGGAACAAGCGTGCTGCTCGAACAAATCAATCAGCCTGAAGACTTAAAGAAGCTGTCAATTGAGCAACTGGAGCAATTGGCTGCAGAAACTAGACAGTTTCTTATTCAAAAGCTTTCAGTCACTGGTGGACACCTCTCGTCTAACCTTGGAGTCGTTGAGCTTACAATTGCGCTGCATTACTTGTTTAACAGTCCCGATGACAAATTTATTTTTGATGTGGGACATCAATCCTATGTCCACAAAATGTTTACCGGACGTATGGACAAGTTTGATACTTTGCGTAAATACAAAGGAATGTGCGGGTTTGTAAAACGCTCCGAGAGCGAACATGATGTCTGGGAAGCCGGACATAGCAGTACTTCCTTATCAGCAGCTATGGGTATGGCCATGGCACGGGATTTAAAAGGGGAGCATAACAAGGTTATCGCCATTATTGGTGATGGTGCATTGACTGGTGGTATGGCTTTTGAAGCTATGAACCATATCGGTCATGAGAAAAAGAACCTGATGGTTATTTTGAATGATAATGAAATGTCTATCGCTCCTAACGTAGGAGCCCTTCATAACTATTTGGGCAAAATACGCTCGGACCGCAACTATGTGAAAGTAAAAGAAGAAGTCGAGTATTTGATCAAAAAAATTCCGGCAATCGGAGGCACTTTGGCGAAAACGCTGGAGAAAGTCAAGGATTCGCTGAAGTATATGGTCGTTAGTGGAGTTTTGTTCGAAGAGCTGGGCTTCACTTATTTTGGACCTGTTGATGGAAATAACCTTCCTGTACTACTAGAAACACTGAAGCAGGCTGAGAAGGTGGAAGGACCGGTTATGGTCCATGTGCTGACTCTTAAAGGAAAGGGCTATACTCCAGCTGAAAAAGATTCCTATGCATGGCATGGAGCTAGTCCTTACAAGATCGAATCCGGACAAATGCTGAAATCAGTAGGTCCTCCTATGTATACCGACGTTTTCGGTAACACATTGATTGAACTTGCCAAGCAGGACGAACGGATCGTCGCAGTGACACCGGCTATGCCTAGCGGTTCCGGTTTGACCACCTTTTCAAAGCATTTCCCGAATCGTATGATCGATGTTGGCATCGCTGAGCAGCATGCAGCTACGTTATGCGCGGGACTCGCTAGTGAAGGAATCAAGCCTGTTTTTGCGGTTTACTCGACCTTCCTTCAGCGGGCGTACGATCAAATAGTGCATGATATTTGCCGTGCGAACTTGAACGTTATTTTTGCAATCGACCGTGCCGGATTTGTCGGTCCTGATGGGGAGACGCATCAAGGAGTTTATGATATTGCTTATATGCGCAGTATTCCTAATATCGTTCTCATGATGCCTAAGGATGAGAATGAGCTTCGGCATATGCTCAAAACTTCGGTTGAGTATGACGATGGTCCTATCGCTGTTCGTTATCCGCGAATTGCCGGACTCGGAGTCTCTATGGATGAACCGCTACGCACGATTCCTATCGGCAGCTGGGAAGTGTTAAGACCAGGAGATAGCGCAGTAGTGCTTGCAGTTGGACCTATGATTCCTATAGCAATGGAAGCAGCGGAGCAGTTGAGTAAAGAAGGCGTGCAGCTTCGGGTTGTCAACGCAAGATTTATTAAACCGCTGGATGAAGCGATGCTGCTTCAGTTGGCGAAAGAGCATGTTCCGATTATTACATTGGAAGAGGGAGCTCAACCAGGCGGTTTCGGAAGCGCGGTGCTTGAATTTTATTCCAGCCAAAGCATTTACGGATTGCAAGTTAAAATTATCGGAATTCCCGACTATTTTGTAGAGCATGGTTCTGTCCCTGAACAGCGTAGAGAAGTCGGACTTACAGTAGATCGTCTTGTATCCGATGTGCAAGCGCTGATGCCGCGTAAACGGCAGCGGGCCTAGCATGCCCGAGAAAGTAGGAGCAACAATAGATGGCAGCAGATAAAGAACGTTTGGATATACTCCTCGTGGAGCAAGGATTTTTTGAATCAAGGGAAAAAGCGAAAGCTTCCATCATGGCTGGACTTGTATTGGTTGATGATGAGCCGTTGGATAAAGCGGGTACGAAAATTGCCCGCAGCTCCAAAATTATAGTGAAGGGTGCCATTCATCCTTATGTCAGCCGCGGAGGTCTTAAGCTGGAAAAAGCGTTAAAGCTATTCCAGATTGATCTTAATGGAGTGACCATGCTCGATATTGGGGCTTCGACTGGGGGATTTACGGACTGCGCCCTTCAAAATGGGGCATCTTATGTTTATGCTATAGATGTTGGCTACAACCAATTGGATTGGTCCCTTCGCAGTGACTCACGCGTAAATGTCATGGAGCGCACCAACTTTCGTTTTATGCAGCGGACGGATTTGCAAGGCCCTAGCCCTTCGTTCGCTTCGATAGATGTTTCGTTCATTTCGTTGAAGCTGATTTTGCCGCCTCTCAAAACGCTCCTAGTCGAGAATGGTGAGGTGGTTGCCTTAATCAAGCCTCAATTTGAAGCTGGACGTGAGAAAGTCCCAAAAACAGGCGTTGTGCGCGAACCGGCGGTCCATACGGAAGTGTTGCAAACGATACTGAGCTTCGCGGCAGACAACGGCTTTGTACTGAAGGGGCTGACCTTTTCGCCTATTAGGGGCGGTGAAGGGAACGTTGAATTTCTTGCCTTCTTCCGCTGCAATACCGAAGAATCTCCGATTTTTCCAGAAGCCATGGAAGATCAGATTAAGCAAGTGGTTAGCGATGCACAAAAGCTTCAAAACTCATCAGTTTGATGAGTTTTTTTCCGTTTTTGGAGGATATTGCTCCTGTTTTCTCGAATACTAAGGCTTGAGGTGAAGTGATGCCATGCAGAGCGGGGATGGATTTATAATCTTTCTCATTTTACTGGTGTTGGGAACCTGGCTTTTTTGGTACGTTCGGGTACGGATGAAGGAAACAGTAGAGCAAGGGCTGTATCCAGTTCCGGAAACTCAGGAAGTACCGGAGGATGAAGCAACGCGTCTTCTGGAAAGCGCAGGTTATACCGTTGTAAGCGGCAAACAGCGTATCCCCATGCAAATCACTATCAACGACGATGAACAGCTGCGAAGCCGATTGTTTATTGACTATTTTGCAGAGCGAAAAGGGTTGTATTACGCGGTAAAAATAGCCAAAGACCGCAAGCCCATGGAAATGACGGGAAGCTCCGTGCGTGATCATTTGCTCGTTTATCAGCTGCTGTATCCACAGACATCAGGAGTTCTTTACCTCGAGCTTCAACAAAGCAAAGTGAAGTTAATTATATTTAACTTGAATATTGACGATTCTGATGAGGAAGAAACAGGGTAAACCTAAACCTGACTCATGCTTTAAAAACTCAGCAAATGCTTACGAAGATGGCTTTCTATCGAAAGCCTTTAGGAGGTAAATCATGAAAGGCCAAAGGCATATTAAAATTCGGGAAATCATCACGAACAATGAAATCGAGACGCAGGACGAGCTGGTAGAACAGCTTAAAACGGCAGGATTTCCCGTTACACAAGCTACAATATCAAGAGATATTAAAGAGCTTCATCTCATTAAGGTGCCGTTGGATGACGGTCGCTACAAATATTCGGTTCCTGCTGACCAGCGCTACAATCCTATGCATAGATTAAAAAGAGCGTTAAACGATCATTTTGTACATATTGATTATACGGAAAATTTAGTGGTAATGAAGAGCTTGCCGGGAACGGCAAACGCTATTGGAGCGCTGATTGACAGTCTGGAATGGAACGAGATCATGGGCACGATTTGTGGGGATGACACCATTCTTATTATATGCCGCACTAAAGAACAGAGCGGAATGGTAGTTAATCAAATTTTATCCATGTTGAGTTAACGGGAGAGATAAAGATGCTGCTTGAAATGTCGATACGTAATTTAGCGGTTATTGAGGCCGTGCATTTGCATTTTCGCAAAGGGTTTCACGTGCTGACAGGGGAAACTGGAGCCGGTAAGTCCATTATTATTGATGCTTTGACTTTGATAGCGGGGGGGCGAAGCTCAGCCGATTTGGTTCGATATGGGAGTGATAAAGCGTCCATTGAAGCCTTGTTCCAGATCGAAAACGGCCACCCTGTGTGGAATACACTATCAGAGCTAGGAATCGAAGCGGATTCGGAGAACCATTTAATCATACGTAGAGAAATTACTTCACAAGGTAAAAGTACAAGCCGAATTAATGGGCAATTGGTCAATCTATCGGGTCTGAGGGAAGTCGGAGAGTGGCTTGTTAATATTCATGGACAGCATGAGCATCAATCATTGTTTCATGTGGAGGAGCATATTCGTTGGCTCGATATGTTCGGTGAACCCGAAATTGGTCCGGTGAAGCAGCAATATCAGCAGGCATTTCATGCCTACTCTAACATTCGGAAAAGCTTGAGGGATCTTGAGGAAGCAAGTAAGCAATCCTTACAAATGCTTGATTTATATCGCTTTCAGGTTGAAGAAATAACATCTGCTCAATTAAAACGCGGCGAAGATGAATTATTATTCGAAGAAAAACGCAAACTAGCAAATGCGGAAAAATTATATCAGCATGCCGCAGACGCTTATGATCTTTTATATTCTGGGAACAAAGGTCTCGACGCGATCAATAAAGCGATTCAAAAGATGGAGGATATTACAGGACTGGATCCCGAAAAGCTGAAACCTTTAGTTGAACAAGCGCAAAGTGCTTATTATCAATTAGAGGATGCGGCTTATCAAATCCGCGATTATAGAGATGATATCGAGTTTAACCCCTCACGTCTAGAGTATATTGAGCAACGACTGGATACCATCGCTTCTTTAAGAAGAAAATACGGGGAAAACGTAGATGAAATATTGAAGTATCTCGATAAAGTAACTGCGGAATTAGACCTGATTGAAAACAAAGATGAGAAGCTGCAGGAGCTGCAGAAAGAAGAAGAAGCAGCATTGCAAAAAACAAGAATACTAGCACAACAGCTTTCAGAAAAGCGTCAAATTATTTCCGAAAAGCTGGCACAAGAAATTGTTACCGAGCTGCGGGACTTACATATGGAAAGAACTCAATTCAAAGTTCAAATCATTTATCGCGACAATGCTCTAACCATCGATGGAGCAGACGAGGTTGAGTTTCTTATCTCAGCGAATCCGGGCGAGCCGCTGCGAAGTTTGAGTAAGATTGCTTCCGGAGGAGAGATTTCTCGGGTAATGCTTGCTTTAAAATCGATATTTGCACGAGTTGATCGTATTCCTGTGCTTGTGTTTGATGAAGTGGATACTGGAGTTAGCGGACGCGCGGCACAAGCGATTGCGGAGAAAATGTCCAAGCTGTCACGCGGCTGTCAAGTATTCTCCATTACCCATCTGCCTCAAGTCGCTTGTATGGCGGATGCTCATTACCGTATCCATAAGAACTCAGATAATGAACGGACTTATACTCATGTAGATGATCTTAATGTAGAAGGCCGAATTCACGAATTGGCACGGATGCTCGGTGGAGTCGAAGTGACGGGCAAGACGTTGGAGCATGCTCAAGAAATGCTGGATTTGGCTAATGAAAAGAAATCAAGGATATAAAGAAACAAGCGTGGCATCATTTTCACTTATAAAAGGGTAGGCGTGAGGATAACTTAAATGTACACAAGCGGCAATGAACAAAGCCGCAGCGAAGGAAGCAAGGGAGCGTGACACCGTGAGTTCCAACCACAGAAAAAGAATGATTGGATTAATGCTCGTCTTCTTCGTTTGTCTGGGTAGTTTATCCACGCCCTTCCAGAGTTTTGCGTCATTCCCTGAGGAGCTCAGGCTCTTCACTGGTCAACAGACTCATCTTCAATTGGCAATGCCGGTTAGCGCACAGGTGACAGTGAATGATCCGGAAATTTTGAAGGTCAATGGCTCGACTAAGCACTCATTTCAAGTGGATCTCCATCACCCCATTTCATTGGAATCCTACAAAGCAGGCCAAGCAGAAATGAAGCTGAAGCTGTTCGGAAAGATTCCTCTCAAAACCGTTAAGGTAAGTGTAGTTCCGGATCTTAAAGTGATTCCTGGCGGGCAAACCATTGGCGTAAAGTTAAAATCGGCAGGCGTTCTTGTTGTCGGACATCATTTGGTTGCTGTGGCGGAAGATAAAAAAATATCGCCCGGGGAAGACGCTAAAGTTCAGCTTGGAGACCTTATTGTCAAAATCAATGGGAAACCGTTGAAGGAGATATCGAGAGTTGCAGAGCTAACAGCGGAAGCAGGTAATAACAAAAAGCCTTTGACTTTAACGTTGAAGCGCAATAATGAATTAATTGATATTCAAATTCACCCTGCTTACGATATTGTAGACAAGGCTTATCGATTAGGTTTGTATATCAGGGATTCCGCCGCGGGTGTAGGTACTTTGACCTTTTATGCACCGGATCAGGGGGTATACGGAGCCCTAGGACATGTTATCACTGATATGGACACACAGACACCCATTACTGTAGGTTCAGGAGAAATTGTTCATTCCAATGTAACTTCTATTTCAAAAAGCCAGAATGGTGAGCCTGGGGAGAAGAGAGCCCAATTTTCAAAAGAAAGCAAAATATTGGGTAATATCGAGAAGAATACTCCATTCGGCATTTTTGGTAAAATGGAAGAGCTTCCCGAACATGGAATAACAAAAGAAGCGCTGCCTGTCGCTTTTGCTGAAGAGGTAAAAGAAGGCGCCGCTCAAATCTACACCGTAGTAAACGGTCAAAAAGTGGAGAAGTTCGATATAGAAGTGGTTCATGTGGCGAAGCAGGATTTTCCGGCTACTAAAGGGATGGTTATTAAAATAACAGATCCTCGCTTGTTGGAGAAGACCGGAGGTATTGTTCAAGGAATGAGCGGCAGTCCGATTATTCAGAATGGTAAAGTAATCGGCGCTGTAACACATGTCTTTGTTAATGATCCTACAAGTGGCTATGGCTGTTATATTGAATGGATGCTGCAGGATGCAGGAATCATGCTTAGAAACTCAAAACAGGAACTAAAGGCAGGATAAAATGCCTTTAGTTTTTCTTTTTGATGACTTCTATGTAGATTTGTCGAATAATGTACTTATTTGGTGCAAATTTAATATTATAAATTAAAACTTAAAAAAAATCTAGAAAAATAATTTTCGACAGAAGGAATTTAATTGCTGTTGTCGAAAGTATACATAGGTAAATAATGTTAATCTTATTTGTTGCCATTTGAAGGAGGATGTTACGTTGCAAATGATTGAAGTATTGTTGGCTGATGATAATCGCGAATTTACAAATTTACTTTCCGAATTTATCGATGAACAAGACGATATGCAAGTAACTGGGGTTGCGTATAATGGGAACGACGTTCTTCGATTAATCGAGCAGGGTAATCGTTTGCCGGACGTATTGATATTGGATATCATTATGCCGCATTTGGACGGACTAGGTGTACTGGAAAAGCTTCGTGAAATGGACTTGCATCCTCAACCGAAAATTATTATGTTAACGGCATTCGGACAAGAAAACATTACACAAAAAGCAGTACAGCTTGGAGCTTCCTATTACATATTGAAACCTTTTGACATGGAGATATTGACGAACCGCATTCGTCAGCTGGTCTCCAATAATCAAACTAGCTCAGTAATGACACACTCTCCTATGAAGGCCAATGTCGTTCAACTGCCAAAAACAAAAAATCTCGATGCCAACATCACGACAATCATCCATGAAATCGGCGTCCCCGCTCACATCAAGGGTTACCAATATTTACGGGAAGCCATTACAATGGTCTACAATAACATCGAAATCCTTGGAGCCATCACCAAGACGCTTTACCCGGCGATTGCCGAAAAATACAAAACGACGCCGTCCCGCGTCGAACGCGCGATTCGTCATGCGATTGAAGTCGCTTGGACCCGCGGCAACATCGACAGCATCAGTCATCTGTTCGGATATACGATTAATATATCGAAAGCGAAACCGACGAATAGCGAATTTATCGCGATGGTGGCGGATAAGCTGAGAATCGAGCATAAAGTGTCGTGAAAGGATGATGAAGATTGATGTGATGCGGTTGTCATGAATTAATGTAGACCGCGAAAAACAAAGAATACCACCTTTTTATTGGTTAACGTATAACCAATGAAGAAGTGGTATTTTTTATTTCAATTCATCTATTTTATCATGATAATGTATACCAAATGGGGTATGTTCAAATGTATAAATAAAGCAGACCTCATGGTTACGACCATGGGTTCTAACTTGAAAACAAATTATTGTGTGCGACGATAATTTAGCAAATAAAGAGCACCGCCTGTTATTGCCACAATGATAAAGACTAACAGCATATTGCTGTACACATAAGCAACTGGTTTCTCAAGATTTATCATAAAAGGAGAATGAAGAAGTTTTTGGCTTAGCAACCCACCTACAAAGGCAATGCCGATGCCCTCCGATAGGAAACATGCAAAATTAAGCATACCCATTCCTGCGCCTATGTTTTCTGGTTCTAGACTATCGGCAACGGTGTTTGAAATAACAGTCTTAATAAACGAAAGTCCTCCTAGGATAAAAATCAATACGGCAGTCGTTACCCAAGGAGATCGATCTAATAAGAAGGAGAGAACAAGAAAACTAATAACTATCATGAATAAACCAATTGATAAGGTGAAACGATTTCCCCATTTATCAACCAGTGTTCCCCCGATGATACCGAACAGAATGACGCCCATCGTTCCTGGAAATAAAATCCCGCTTCCGATCAAGCCTACCGAAAGATGATGTACCTCCTTCATCATATAAGGGACCATAGATAAGAATCCAGCTGTTGTTCCTAACAAAATACATCCCGATAAAACGCCAAGAACAAATTTACGATTTTGGAACAAAACAGGCTCAATAAAGGGATTCTTGGAACCCTTAAGATGAAAGGCAAACCATCCTAATATAACAACGCTTAATACAAGACTGCTCCAGTGATAATGCGTCGTATAAAGGGAGAACAATACCATTCCGATAGAAAGTAATATAATACCGAACCGATCTATCTTTCCACTGGATACGAGAGACTCATTCGGCAATAGTTTATAAAGGAACGGCAGTGCAATCAGTGTCATTATTGGAATTAAAAACAATAAAGACCAATGAACATACTGAGTGATAAAACCGCCCAAAGCAGGTCCTATTCCTTCGCCCAAGGCTACTAGGGATCCAACCACTCCGAATGCTTTGCCGCGACCTGTAGGGCCGACAAATCGGGCAATCATCACCATAATAAGGGCTGGAACAGCTGAGGCGCCTATACCTTGTATAAATCGTGCTGCAATCATGGCAGGTAAATAAGTGTGGGCAAGTAATCCGAGTAAGGATCCACCGCTATATATCACTATCCCAATGACAAGCAGCTTTTTGATGCCGAACCTTTCAGATATTTTACCGTATACAGCCGAGCCGATACTGAAGGAAAGAATGAAGCTAGTATTAACCCAATTAGCTACCGCAGGCATTATACCGAACTGTTTTGCAATATCCGGCAAAGCGACATTAAAAACGGTTTCGTTCAGCACGCTGAAAAAAGCAAGAAAACTAAGCCAAGCAATGGCCAGTTTCACATTTCGAAATGTTTGATGTGGTAATGGGCTATCGGACTCAAACTCTTCATTGTTCAGATTGGTTTGAACATCTTGATTCACTAGGACAATTCCCCCAACTTATGGGGTTACGCAGTTTATAGGGTTAGTAATGCGATACCCCTTCGTTTTGTACCCTAGGTCGTTTCGTGCACTTCATATGAACGCCTCCTATTTTTAATGAGCAAATTATATCATCATTAGACGAAATCATCTTGGGCAAATATAATTATAAAAGAACTGTAACCATGCTAAAAAAGCACAACGGCCAAGCGCTGTGCAAGATTGAAACTTAAGTTTTATTACGGGTGGATATCGCATTTGTTTTTAATGAAATGAATTTGATTTTCCAAACGGTTGATATGATCTTGCTGCTCTTTGCTTCCATTGGAACTGCTTTGGAGTGAATTTAACTCCTGCTGCAGCGAGTGAAGATCGGATCCTGCTTGAGCACAGTCATAATTACTTTCCAAATTATTGTTCATGTTGGTGCCTCCTCGCGGTTAGTCAAGATTAGTATGGGTGAACCACGAAGGATTATGCTTATAAGCTTTTGGGGATACAAGGAGAATTCGTTTCCGTTGTTCTTGATGTCGATTGTGATGATGAAGCGGGCTGTAATTCCTCTTCGTAATTTTGTTGAGACCATTGAAGCCACCCTTCAGGCAGCTGCTGGCTAATAAAATCGCGGAGATGAGGAAAGGAATGCGCCAAGTCATGAATTAATGTTTCATAGGTGTTAAGTATGGATTCAAAGTCCAAACCCACATCATCCATTAGTAGTTCCTTCAATGCACGATCATTGTCCTGAAAGCTGCGGTATCGTAAGCCATCATAAATTTCCGTAATCAGACCGTTCTGAACACGAACAATTTTTTGACATATTCTTTGCATTGATCCTACTCCTTGCGCTAAGATAAAGTTCATTATACCATTGAAATTTTGCACAAAATGTAGAATACTGTTGCCTAAAAAGAGAAATAGTACTTTTTTTGGAGGGATAAAATGGAGTTCGATTACTGCAATGTAGATCAAGATGAGATGAAACAACAACTGCTTCTTGAAATTGGATGTAAGTTTCAGGATGAGCCGGATGAGCTCTACGTGATTCAGCTAACAGGACAAAAGAGCGGATCTTTGAAAGAAGTCCGGCTTTTGTTCAATGCAATGGATTGCAGGTACAGCTTTAAGGAGGACGAGCTCGTCGCATTAATGAACTATGTGCGTGATAAGCTAAGCTCATCGGAATACGCGGAATGGTTTCAAGGAGAACTTCATTATTAAGTTGGGTATAGGAGGGATTGTTCCCTGTCGTTATCAGCCACATGAAAAAGCTTATGCCAATGACCCACAATGCATACCATCAATTTACATAAACCCAAGTAAATGGAGATAACGCTGAAGTCCGACAACATAATGTTCGGGCTTCTTTTACGTTTTGTTAAATAATGATGTATGAGATGACCGCTGCTAACTAAAGATAAAACAGAGTAGGTAGAAGTCAGCAGTTGTTTTAAACCTAAAGCACAAGGAAAGCGATGTGTGCAAAAGATGGTTGTAAGCAAATCAATACAGGTCGCTGCTTCACAAACGATTAAAGGCATAGCACGCGTACACTATAGTACTAAAAGGCTGCTGTCTGATATTGAGCCGGATTGTATTGCTGTTCTATGCCATCATGACTTGGATGATCTAGCGGCGGAGGGCTTGATAGCGGCGAAGGTTGTTGCTGTAATCAATACCGGACAGACCATGACGGGAACTATTCCCGTAACAGGACCGCTGTTGCTTCTAGAAAACCAAATTCCCATTTTCGAAATTGAACCGGCCTGGTTACCACTCCTTAAAGATCATGCGCCTTTGGTAATCAATGAGGAAGGCATAGAAATAGGGGAGACAATCATTCCATGCTCCTCTTTTACGAAAGACAAGTGGTTGGCGCTCTACAGTCATGCGCATGATAGTTATAATGAGAGGCTTCTGGATTTTATTAGCAACACTCTGGATTATGCCAATAGAGAAAAAGACTTGGTTCTAAAGCCGCTGTACTGCCCAGAACTGCAAGTTTGTTTGGAAGGCCGTCATGCTCTTGTCGTTATCCGCGGAAAGGGGTTCAAGCAGGATTTGGCGGCTCTCCATCAATATATTCGATGTTATAAGCCGGTGCTGATAGGTGTGGATGGTGGAGCAGATGCTTTATTAGAGCAAGGCTATATGCCGGATCTTATTATTGGGGACATGGATAGCGTTACTAATCAAGCGCTGCAATGTGGGGCCGAGCTGTTGGTCCACGCATATACAAATGGATATGCGCCTGGATTAGACCGATTAGAACAATTAGGATTAAATGCGATTCGATTATCAGCTTGTGGAACCAGCGAGGATATCGCTCTATTGCTTGCATATGATCATCAGTGTGAGCGCATCGTAACCGTGGGAGCACATAGCCATATGTTCGATTTTTTAGAAAAAGGCAGGAAAGGCATGGGAAGCACCGTTCTTGTTCGGATGAAAATAGGTAGCAAGCTGACTGATGCAAAAGGAATCGCCTTGCTTTATGGCTCAGCGAAGAGGAACTTTGCGTCAGAATCGCGTTGGAAACTGGCTTTCAAGGATACTCTAAAAAAGCTTATAATTCGAATAAAATAAAGGAGTTGCCCTTATGCAGCCAATCATCTCTGTCGTTGTACCGGCTCTAAATGAGGAGAATTACATACAAGAAACCTTGAGCGCAATTCGAAAAGCATGCAAGCAGGTGGTTAGTCATGGAAACGATATTGAAATTATCGTGATTGATGACGGAAGCCGCGATGATACTTTTGCAATGGCTGTGCCTTGGGCAGACTTGATTGTGCAGCATCCAAGGCCATACGGTAAAGGAGCAGCCCTTCAGACAGGCTGCAAGATGGCGAAGGGGCGTATTCTTGTCTTTCTTGATGCTGATTTGGGAATGACAGCGGAGTGGTTTCCTTCGTTAATTGAGCCCCTTACATCGGGACAGTCGGATATGGTTATCGCCCGCTTGCCTGCAGTATCTCAAAAGAGCGGATTTGGGTTGGTCAAGAATTTGGCTAAACAAGGCGTATACCGCTTGTCAGGCTTTGAACCGTCTGCTCCATTATCAGGTCAACGCGCAGTACATCGTGAAGTGTTGGAGAGAATAGGCAGGCTATCTGGGGGGTTTGGTGTCGAGGTGGGTTTGACCATTGATGCTGTAAAGCTAGGCTACCGCGTAGCAGAGCTGCCCATTCCTTTTGCTCATCGGGTATCAGGAAGAGACATAGGTGGATGGCTGCATCGGGGCAAACAACTGTATGCGGTCAGCGGAACGTTGTGGAATCGATGGAGACAGCCCATATGCTAATGATTTGGTTGCTTTACGGGATGATCATGGTTGGTCTTGTACGTGGAATACTGCCGGGATGGATGCGTTTTATGGACAATCATAAGCTGACGGAGTGCAATTTTGCAGGAGAACGCATTCCAACGGCAGGAGGACTTCTAATATGGTTGATGCTCCTTGTTCATACAATGATTATGAAAGTGGTAGCATATTTCAATGGGGATACGCTCATATCGAATTTGGATATCAATCCGTTCTTGCTGAACGAATTTGTTTTGGCCTCAAGCTTGGTTGTTTTTCTTGGATTTCTTGACGATACGGTGGGGAACAAAACATTCAAAGGCTTCGCAGGGCATTGGAAGCTCTGGAAGGAACACGGGGTAGTCAGTACCGGTTTATTAAAGGCAGGGGGCATTTCATTGGCTTCTATGCTGTTCATTCTTCATGGAGGCTCTGAAATAAGAGAGCCAATACTATGGGTCGGGGGTCAATATTTATTGATAGTTCTTGCTACGAATGGAATTAATTTGTTAGATACGAGACCTGGTAGGGCCATAAAGGGATTTGGGGTGTTGTTCATACTGTTAGCTGCAGCGCTGCTAATCGATCATCCCAGTCGATGGCAGGAGTTCTTGGTCTTGTCACTCCCAGTTCTCGTATCGGTCTTGGTTCTGGCTATACCTGATCTAAAAGGGAACATGATGCTCGGCGATACAGGGGCTAACCTTCTTGGATTTGTCCTTGGCTGCTGGGCGGTTTATATAACCGACTGGAAGCTCCAGCTGCTTCTATTGGCTTTCTTCATCGCCCTACACGGCATCACATGGCGTGTATCCTTATCCAAGCTAATCGATAGCAATCGTGTGCTATCTTACCTTGATTGGCTTGGCCGTGATTCAGGCCCGAACAAAATATAAGGAGCCCGCTCCCGTCTCTATGGGCTGGCTCCTATTGCTTTTTGCGCTTCTTTTTAAATCGGGGAGCGACATAATTACGCTTGCGGTCTCTGAAAAAAGTCCAACCGCCGATAAAGGCTACTCCCGCGAGGAACAATACTAATCCTAATGAAAATTTACCCCATTGAATATGTGGATTCAGCTCGGCTGCTCCAAACTGGGCGAAGAAAGCATCCTTCATCGCCAGAAAACCATAGGTAGCCATAATGCCCGGGATAACCAGCATCAGGACGGCAATAAACCGATAAAACGTTGCTCTCATGATGTACTCCTTTATTGATCATTTACAACCGCTATGAAAATCCTACCTACTAAAGTACCATATAATCGTTAACATTTCATGTATCTTTCTTAAATTGTACTATATTTCTCACATCGATTAGAGTTACAATAAAAGAATCATAGATTTCAGGAGGTTTATACATATGACGCAAGCTTTTGATATCGTTGTTCTTGGAGGAGGCACGGGAGGATATATTGCCGCCATTCGAGCTGCTCAATTAGGAAAAACGGTAGCGATCGTAGAACGCGATAAGCTTGGAGGCACTTGTCTGCACCGCGGTTGTATTCCGAGCAAAGCACTCCTGCGCAGCGCTGAGGTGTACGCAACGATGCAGGATAGCGATCGTTATGGCATAGAAGCGGATTCCGTTCGTTTGAATTTTCCCCGGGTACAAGCCCGTAAACAAAGCATCGTAGATCAGATGCATAAAGGCGTTCAGTTTTTGATGAAAAAGCACAACATTCAGGTATTCTATGGTAACGGCAGGCTTCTTTCTCCGAGCATTTTTTCACCTCGCTCAGGGTCTGTATCTGTAGAACAAGCAGATGGAGAAATCTTAACGCTGGTTCCTGAGAAGCTGATTATAGCAACCGGCTCAAGACCAAGAAGCTTGCCGGGATTGGATATAGATGGGCAAATGATCATTAACAGTGATCAAGCGCTTCAGTTAGAAGAGCTGCCGCAATCGATTCTCATTGTAGGCGGGGGCGTCATCGGAGTTGAGTGGGCTTCGATGTTAAACGATTTTGGGGTTCAAGTGACTGTTGTGGAATATGCGGATCGGCTGCTCCCTACTGAAGATAGCGATATTTCTCGTGAGCTCGAGCGACTGTTGAAAAAAAGAGGCGTTCAGATTTTGACGGGTGCCAAGGTTCTTGGTGAAACCGTCAGCAAGCAGGAAGGGTCCGTACAGCTGCAGATCGAACGCAAAGGACAAGCAGAGGAGCTGCAAGCGGAGAAGGTCATGGTTTGTGTCGGGCGTCAAGCCAATGTTGAAGATATCGGTCTGCAAAACACTGATGTGAAAGTGACTAACGGATACATTGAAGTTAATGAGTACATGCAGACCGTAGAATCTCATATCTATGCAATCGGTGACGTGAATGGCGGACTTCAGCTGGCCCATGTGGCCGGACATGAAGGCATCGTGGCGGTGGAGCATTGTTCCGGACAAAGCACCCATACGTTCGGAGCACACCAAGTACCGCGCTGTGTCTATACAAGACCAGAAGTAGCTTCAATAGGCTGGACGGAGCAGCAGGCAGTCGATCGCGGACATGATGTCAAAATCGGACGCTTTCCTTTCTCGGCAGTCGGCAAGGCTGTATTGTACGGGGATTCGGATGGTTTTGTTAAAGTCATAGCTGACAAGAAAACGAATGACATTCTCGGCGTCCATATGATAGGGCCTCATGTAACGGACTATATATCCGAAGCTGCACTTGCCCAACTGCTGGATGCAACTCCATGGGAAGTCGGGCAGACTATACATGCTCATCCAACGCTATCGGAAGCATTAGGAGAAGCCATGCTGGCTGTGGACGGAGGGGCATTCGGAATTTAATAGTTCCGAGCCCTTTGCTCTGCAATGTTGTAACATTTTGCAATGAAACGGAAATTGTATTCATAAGGGAAACCGTTTATAATATACTTATAGGGGCAAGTATTAGTACCTAGTAATAATTTTAGTTGAATGAAGGGGGTTACACCCATGTCCATCGGCCAACTTATGAGGCACCGTAAGCTTGGATTGTCTGACGAGCAGGCAGTTGAAATGTATAAATACATGCAGAAGGCCAGAAAATTTGACGAGCGGTCCTATCTTCTGCAAAGAGCAGGAAAGATCGGCTTTCATGTTTCGGGTATCGGGCAAGAGGTTTCTCAGGTTGCTACTGCATTTGCGTTGGAGAAAGGCAAGGACTACTTTTTACCTTATTACCGCGATTATGGATTTGTACTTGCAGTAGGAATGTCGATGAAGGAATTAATGCTGTCCGTGTTTGCCAAGGCAGAAGACCCTAACAGCGGCGGACGCCAAATGCCTGGACATTTTAGCCATAAAAAGCTGAACATCGTAACGGGCTCTAGTCCGGTGACGACTCAGGTTCCCCATGCAGTAGGAATTGCACTTGCAGGCAAGATGAAGAAGCAGGATTTCGTAGCCTATGCTACCTTCGGAGAAGGTTCCAGCAACCAGGGCGATTTCCATGAAGGTTGTAACTTCGCGGGAGTTCATAAGCTGCCTGTGATCTTCTTATGCCAAAACAATCAATATGCGATATCCGTACCTTTACATAAGCAAATTTCGGGCAGTATCGCCGAGCGCGCTATCGGTTACGGGTTTCCAGGAATCAAGGTTGATGGCAACGATGCTTTGGAAGTATACCGGGTCGTAAAAGAAGCTCGCGAACGTGCTGTTCGTGGAGAAGGTCCAACTCTAATCGAATCCGTCATGTACAGAGTATCTCCTCACTCCACCTCGGATGATGACATGCTGTACCGTACGAAGGAAGAAGTAGAAGAAAACCGTGCAAAAGACGGAATTCCTAAATACAGACAATATCTAGTGGACTGCGGATTGTGGAGCGACGAGCAAGAAGAAGAACTGCAAGAGCAGATTAAGCAGGAAATTAACGAAGCGACTCAATACGCCGATCAAGCTCCATACCCGCTGCCAGAAGATACCTTGAAGCACGTGTATGCGGAAAAAGGGGAGGTATAGGCTATGGCGGTTATCACTTACTTGGAAGCGATTCGCTCTGCAATGAAAGAAGAGATGGAGCGGGACGAAAATGTATTTGTCCTCGGCGAGGATGTTGGCAAGGGCGGCGTATTGAACGCCACCAAAGGTCTGCGCGAGCAGTTTGGTGAAGAACGCGTGCTCGATACTCCATTGGCTGAGTCCGCTATTGTCGGTGCGGCTATCGGTGCGGCGATGTATGGTATGAAGCCCATTGCTGAAATGCAGTTCGCCGATTTTATATTCCCTGCAACGAATCAAATTATTAGTGAGGCGGCCAAAATCCGCTATCGTTCCAATAACGATTGGAGCTGCCCTATTGTAATTCGCGCTCCTTACGGCGCAACTAGCGGCGGTGCTTTATATCATTCGCAATGTCCGGAATCCGTATTTTTTGGAACGCCAGGGCTGAAAATGGTAGCTCCATCCAATCCATATGATGCTAAAGGCCTGATGAAAGCAGCTATTCGCGATGCGGATCCTGTGTTGTATTTCGAACATAAAAAATGTTATCTTGGCATAACTGGCGAAGTGCCTGATGGCGATTATATCGTTGAAATCGGCAAAGCGGATGTCAAACGGCAAGGAACGGACGTTACTGTCATTTCATATGGCATTACGGTTCAATATGCTCTTCAGGCAGCTGAGCAGCTGGCTAAGGAAGGAATTAGCGCTCATATTCTTGATTTGCGCACAATTCAGCCATTGGACAAAGCTGCAATTCTAGAAGCGGTAGCCAAAACCGGTAAAGTGCTTATTATCCATGAGGATAATAAAACAGGCGGGGTTGGAGCTGAGGTTTCGGCAATCATTGCCGAAGAACTGTTGTTTGAATTAGATGCCCCAATTATGAGGCTTTGTGCCCCTGATGTTCCAGCGGTTGGCATGAACCCGAGCATGGAAAAGTTTTACCTGCTTAGCGTAGATAAGATTAAGGGCGCTATATCCGAGCTGGCTGTGTTTTAATCCAACTCGTAGTTAGGAGTGAGTTGAGCTTTGCTTGAATACGAGGACTCAGCTCATCCTACGAACGGATTTATTGGAGTCATGGAACAATCATGTTTGCCTAGGGCATAACTCAGTGAATGCTTACGAAGTAAGTTTTGCCTACGGCAAAACTCTTAGGAGGAAACCACCTAATGAACTTAGATGTAAAGGAAACCGAAGTGACCGTTCCGCATCTCGCGGAAAGTCTAGTTTCAGCAACGATTGGCAAATGGCTGAAGCAGCCGGGCGATTACATAGAGCAATACGACGTTTTATGTGAGTTGATAACGGATAAGGTGAATACCGAGATGCCGTCACCAGTAGCTGGGAAATTGACCAAACTGCTGGTAGCCGAAGGACAGACCGCTGCCGTCGGAGAAGCGATCTGCGTCATTGAAGAACAATCTGCGGCTCAAGGGGTCTCTGCACCTCAGCAAGCTTCGTCATCCGTTGGCGGCACTGACCGCCAATCCACTGATGGAGCAGACGAAGGAATGCGTAATCGCTATTCTCCATCTGTATTAAAGCTTGCAGGCGAGCATGGCATTCGCTTGGAGGATGTTCAAGGCACTGGACTAGGCGGACGCATTACGCGCAAAGATATCGAAGCGTACGTTGAATCGGGGAGGAATCGTGCGTCAAGTGCAAGCACCGCAGCTCCTAGAGCGGAGCAGCGCTCGGAAGCCCGCACGACGGAAGAGGTGTTTCTCTCAAGCCCGACGAAGGGACCACTGCGTTCTACAGGTATCCACTTGTCCGAAAATCCACCGCTTCCACGCATTGAAGTGGAAGGTCAGCAGTTAGAAGGCAGAGGCGAATACTTGGTTGATGTGACGCCGATTCGCAGTGCGATTGCGCGCAATATGCGTCAGAGTGTTACCGAAATTCCTCATGGCTGGATGATGATTGAGGTTGACGTAACCAACATGGTTCTTTTGCGCAATAAGCTGAAGGATGAGTTTAAGCGTCAGGAAGGTGTTAATTTAACGTATCTTTCCTTTATGATGAAAGCTGTTGTAAGTGCAATTAAGGATTATCCGATTATGAACTCGGTGTGGGCTGTAGATAAAATTATTGTGAAGCGGGATATTAATATATCGCTTGCTGTAGGCACGGAGGATTCCGTATTAACGCCGGTCATTAAGCGCGCCGATCAAAAAAATATTGCCGGCATTGCACGGGAAATCGAAGAATTGTCCCGAAAAACAAGAGCCGGCAAGCTGTCGCTTAATGATATGCAGGGTGGTACCTTCACCGTAAATAACACAGGCTCATTCGGTTCGATCCTGACGCAGCCGATTATTAATTATCCGCAAGCTGCAATTATTACCTTCGAATCGATAGTGAAAAAGCCAGTCGTTATCCAGGATATGATAGCGGTACGCTCCATGGCCAACCTGTGCTTGTCCCTTGATCACCGTATTTTAGACGGCGTCATCTGCGGACGCTTCTTGCAGCGCGTAAAAGAAAACATGGAGTCGTACAATCAAGAGACGAAGTTATATTAAAATTGCTTCCAATGAAGCAATTGACTTCGCGAATTAGAGGAACATATTGACAGTAAATAATACGGTTGATAAAACCATGCAAATCAGCATAACGTAAATAATAACTTTAAAAATAATCTTGTTGTTGCGCATCCTATTCAACTCCTCTTCATGCAATCGAGATAATTATATTTTAACTTAAAGTGTACATAGGAGGAAAGAGATGATTCAGGAAAAACGTTTAGTGGACGAATTTATCGAGCTGGTGAAGGTTGACAGTGAGACCCGGTTTGAACAGGAAATTAGCAAGGTTCTCAAGCAAAAATTCAGCGCATTAGGATTATCTGTGGACGAGGACGACTCGTCTTCCCGCAGCGGGCATGGCTCGAATAATCTGTTTTTTACACTTGCGCCGAATTCGGATAAACCGCTGCCGCGTCTTTTTTTCACTTCTCATATGGACACGGTCACACCAGGCAAAGGCATTAAACCACAAATTGGAGCAGACGGTATTATCCGCAGCGACGGTACGACGATTCTCGGTAGTGATGACAAAGCAGGCTTGGCCGCTATGCTAGAAGCGATCCGGGTGTTAAAGGAACAAAACATTAAGCATGGACAGATACAGTTTGTTATTACGGCAGGCGAGGAATCAGGCTTGAAAGGCGCTCGCGCAATGGATGCCAAATGGCTGCAGGCTGATTATGGCTATGCCCTTGATTCCAACGGAGAAGTTGGAGCTATTGCGGTAGCTGCCCCTACTCAAGCTAAAATTTATATTTCTTTCTCTGGCCGCTCTGCTCATGCCGGTGTAAACCCGGAAGCTGGAATTAGCGCCATTACGGTTGCTAGTAAAGCAGTGGCAAGAATGCCACTCGGACGTATCGATAAAGAGACCACAGCTAATATCGGACGTTTTGCGGGCGGTGTGAACGGTGCAACGAACATCGTGGTGGATCGGGTTGAGCTGGAGGGTGAGGCACGCAGTATCGTGCAGGAGAAGCTCGATCGTCAGATTGCCGCCATGCGTAAAGCATGTGAGGATGTAGCTGCGGAAATGAATGCGAAGGTCGAATTTAAAAGCGATGTTATCTACCCAGCCTTCATGTTCGACGAGGATGCCCCTGTAGTGAAGCTTGCAATGGAAGCCCTAAGAAAAATTGGTTGTAAGCCGAGCACCTTCCATTCAGGAGGAGGCAGTGATGCCAATGTTTTCAACGGTTTCGGGGTACCGACGGTAAACTTAGCTGTAGGCTATGAAAAGATTCATACGACGGAAGAACACATTGCCATAAGCGACATGGTAAAAGTTACTGAAGCCGTAGTTCAAATCATTAAAGAAGCGGCTCAATCGTAATATATAGTGCTTGTTTTTAATGGACTGTCAATCAACAGATTGACGGTCTTTTTTATGAACGAATCCAGTGACAAAAGCGTCCATCCAACATTTCATGTATAGAATTTTATATAAAATGATCAAAGGATTGCTGCACATGAGAGACAATGTGCCCACATACATTTACTACTACAGGGATTTTAGGGGAGATGGACACATTGATCGAGTGGAAAACAGCAGTTGTAACCGAAGTAGTCAATACGGGATTGAAGAACAATTATCGTGAATTAAAAGTTAAATTCAACGATGGAACCGAAGGTATAGCCGTTTACGATTTCGATGACCATGGACAGAGCATCAAAGTGGCTGATCAAGTTCTGCTTAATACAACGGCTGTGACGTTAGGACTAGGAACAGGGGGAGTTCACTTCGTTCATACCATTCTGAATGAGGGAACGAGCAGCGCGGAGAGGGACGTATTTCCAGCTTCGAAAGAAACTCCAATGAACGGACATATTATCAAATTGAGATACACATCGCTTCAGCGGTCTGTTCTAGCGGTGGAGGAGCAGTCGAGCCCGTATCATGAGCTGTTTACTCAAAAGCTGACTTTAGAGGGGATGCCAGTACTTGTCGGAGAACTGCATAGCATGCTCCCAGCGCTCCTTTGCACCCTGCAGCAAAGGGTCAAAGAGGAAAAGAAGGCTATACGAATAGCTTACATTATGACAGACAGCGCGGCTCTTCCGCTTGCTTTCAGCATGCATGTCAAGGAGCTGAAACAGTTAGAATGGGTAGTCGGATGCATCACTTATGGGCAAGCATACGGAGGCGATATAGAAGCCGTTAACAAACATACAGCCCTTCTTGCTGCCAAGCACGTGCTTCATGCAGACCTGGCTATCGTGCTGCCTGGTCCAGGAAGCGTAGGGACAGGAACATCGCTTGGATTCAGCGGAACGGAAGTAGCTGAACTGTTGAATGCTGTAGGGGCCCTTCAAGGGATGCCAATAGCTTTACCGCGGATCAGCTTTGCTGACGCTCGTGAACGTCACCGCGGCATTAGCCATCATACGCTAACGGTTTTGAGTGATCTTACGCAGATTCGAGCTTTTGTTCCACTGCCTATATTGGATGGGGAACAATCGGAACGGATTCGGAATCAGGTACTTGAATCACAAATTGCCTATAAGCACTCCTTGATCTGGCAAGTACCTCTAACCAAGAAACAGTGGCAATGTGCCGTGGAATCTTACCGTCTGCCTATTGCTTCGATGGGAAGGGGATTACTCGAGGATCCTGCATTTTGGTCTGCTGTGGGTGTGTCTGCCAATTTTGCTTGGCATTACTCGACACGTCCGTAGGTTGAGATAATCCGTCATCCAACATCAGGCTGCTTCTTCCTTCATTCTTATATCCGGTTTGTTCCGACAAAAAGGCAAGCAGGCTGACATCAGTGGTCATTCTTGCCTGGGCTTGCTTCAAGTAGCGTCTAATTTCCCATACACGTCCTACTAAACGAATTTGCTGCTCTGACAAATAGGTTTTCAAGAGAAATCCCTCTTTTCTGATAATGTTCCAACTGTTACACCCTATGCGTTCGAAGGACAAGTTATGCTATCCGAAACTATGATTTTGCACTATATGATATAATAGATAAGGATCCTGAAGTTTGAGTAAAACAAATGAAGGAGATCGACGCATCTGAACATCTCATTACTAGTTGAATCTGGAGGAGTTGCCCATGAGCAAACCGCTTAATGATAAAAAGTTTGAAGAAGTGACGTTGTCAACCGAACCGATTTTTCAGGGAAGAGTCATTTCCTTACAGGTAGATACCGTTAGGTTGCCCAATGGAGACATTGCCAAACGTGAAATCATTAAACATCCAGGAGCCGTTGCCGTGCTGGCGATAAAAGACGATCATATGCTCGTCGTAGAGCAGTACCGCAAGCCTTTGGAAAAAAGTCAAATAGAAATTCCTGCGGGCAAGCTAGATCCGGGTGAAGAGCCTCTTGAAGCCGCTAAACGTGAGCTAGAGGAAGAAACGGGCTATAAGGCTGGAACGATTAAGCACATTTGTTCATTCTATACTTCACCTGGATTTGCCGATGAAATTCTTCATCTATACGTTGCCGATGATCTAATCAAAGGAGAGGTTCATCTCGATGAGGATGAATTTCTGGAATGCGAGAGCATTACCCTGGAGCAAGCGAAGCAATATATTCAGGACCAGCGCATCAGCGATGCCAAGACAATAACGGCCGTATATGCATGGCAGTCCTATAAACTGACGGGGTCGTTTTAATAATGAATGTACGTTCATTTTACGCAGACCTGCACATTCACATTGGACGGACAGAAGAAGGACAGGCCGTAAAAATCAGCGCAGCGAATAATTTAACATTTTATAATATTGCTCATGAAGCATCTGAACGCAAAGGGATGGATATTGTCGGCATTATTGATTGTCAGTCTCCTTCGGTCCAGCGAGAAATGATGCAGTACCTGGATAAAGGAGAGATGGAGGAGGTTGCCGGTGGCGGCATCCGATACCACCAGACAACGATTATTCTTGGCAGCGAAATTGAAGTTCGGGATCCCGGGATGGGTACCGCACATCTTCTTGCATACATGCCGACAGTATCTGTCATGGCAGAGTTTACATGTTGGCTTTCAAAGCATATGAAAAATGTGGGCCTGAGCTCGCAGCGTATTTACGTAACGGCTAAAGAGCTTCAGAAGGAAGTGTTGGATAGGGGAGGCATGCTAGTACCTGCTCACATCTTCACTCCCCATAAGAGCGTCTATGGGAGCTGTTCCACAAGAATGGAGCATTTGCTCGATATGGACGGAATTGCCGCGGTGGAGCTTGGCTTAAGCGCCGATTCTGAAATGGCTGGCTATATCTCTGAGCTGGATCGTTATTCGTTTCTAACGAATTCAGATGCCCATTCTTTAGCGAAGATCGGCCGGGAATACAACAAGCTTCTAATGGCAGAGCCGAGCTTTGAGGAGCTGCGCCAAGCATTGGCTGGAGAGAACGGTCGGGGTATTGCCGCCAATTACGGATTGAATCCTCGTCTAGGGAAATATCATCGAACCTATTGTGCAAGCTGCGGTACCATTGCGGATGATGGGCAAATGAGTGTAGAGCGCTGCTTGTATTGCGGGAGCAAGAAAATTGTCCGTGGCGTCATGGATCGCATTCTCGAGCTTGCGGATCGGGAGGAGGGTGCGCCTTACGTGCCCGATACTCGACCTCCCTATTATTATCAGGTCCCTTTGGAGTACATTCCAGGATTAGGACCAAAGAAGCTAAATGCTTTACTCTCGCAGTTTGGCACCGAGATGAACCTGCTGCACCAAGCGACGGCTGAAGAGCTGGAACGGGCTGCAGGAGACGAGATTGCCCAGTTTATTTTACAAGCTCGGGAAGATAAGCTAAAGCTCCAGGTAGGCGGTGGAGGCAAGTACGGTAAAGTTACCGGTAAATAATCGTATGACCCTTCACATGCACGAACGAATCTCTTAATATGGTCATATCCGTAATTTCCTGATCATATGCTTGTACTAATCGTGCAAGGGGGGATTATGCATCATGAACCGTAATCGTTCGCTGCAGCTTTATATGAAGGAGCATCTGTCGCTGTACGTTTTTGTTGGAATCATATTTGTCATAGGTGTAGTGTTCGGCGCGGTCATGGTCAATGCGCTGTCTTTGGAGCAAAAGCAGGAGATTTTGCGGTATTTAGGCCATTTTTTCTCCACAGTGGATCAAGGTGAGTTTGACGATGTCAAACAGTCGTTTCAGCAGTCATTTAGTCTGCATATTAAATGGATTCTTATTATTTGGATACTCGGGATGTCCGTAATTGGGCTTCCCCTTATATGGATACTTGATTTTTTAAAAGGTGTGTTAGTGGGCTTCACTGTTGGTTATTTGGTTGGGCAACTGTCCTGGAAAGGATTGCTGTTTGCGTTAGTCTCTGTAGCGCCGCAAAACTTAATTGTTATACCGGCACTCATTGTTTGCAGCGTTACGGCAATGGCTTTTTCCATTCATATGGTCAAGCATCGGTTCATGACCCGGAAGGGCGCATTCTATGAGCCGTTCATGAAATATTCGGCAACGATTTTGCTGTCTGGGGTCCTTTTGGCGGGAGTGGCGCTGTTCGAGGCCTATGTATCTCCGGTCATGATGAAGTGGGTCACACCCATGCTGATTACAATGTCGTTTTAAATGTTTGACTTTCCGGGCACCCTCAACCTATAATGAAAGAATGAAGCCCAGCAAAAGCTGAAGCTCTTGCCGCACCATTCTGGGCGCAGACTTACGCAGCAGGTTTTGCTTTTCGCAAAACCCGTAGGGGGAGTAGCATGGAATCTCGCATTGATAAAATTAAACAACAGCTGCAGTCACAGGGCTACAAACTAACTCCTCAACGGGAAGCTACAGTCCGTGTACTGCTTGAAAACGAAGAAGATCATCTAAGTGCTGAAGACGTATTTATGCTCGTTAAGGATAAAGCTCCAGAAATCGGTCTTGCAACGGTTTATCGGACGCTTGAATTGTTAACCGAGCTTCATGTCGTTGAGAAGATGAATTTCGGAGACGGTGTTGCCCGTTACGATCTGCGCAATGACAGCACTCATCATCATCATCATCATTTAATCTGCGTGCAATGCGGCGCCGTCGATGAGATTATGGAAGATTGGCTTGGTCCTCTTGAAGAACGGCTGGAGAAAGAATACCGGTTTCAAGTACTGGATCATCGTCTTGATTTTCAGGGGATTTGTCACCGCTGTATCGACAAGACGGACAAAACTAAAAATTAATTTGAGCGAAACCTTCTGCTTGTATACCACAAGCAAGAGGGTTTTTTACTTTTTATCCCCCTTGTCTACGCAATAGGGTGGGGTAAAAGTAAAAAAACGGCGCATGAGAGCGCCGATGCTTAATAGTGCTATATTTTTTTCCTAAAACATGGTCTAAAGGAATAAAACCGATATTTCGGCTGTCCTTACTGTTATTACGGTTGTCGCCCATAACGAAAATATGATCTGCAGGGACAGTAAGCTTCTCGCTGCTGGAATAGTTCATGGTTTCATTGAGATAGGGCTCATTGAGCGGTTCGCCGTTTCGGATAACTTGATGGTTCTTGAATTCCAGAACATCTCCGGGTTTGCCAATGACGCGTTTTACATAAATGGTCTGATTGTCTTCTTCATGGGTAAATAATGAAATCAAAGGATGCTCGACCAAGTCGTCCGCGAAGGTTCTCTCACGATCTACACGGCTATCCAGAATGACAATGTCGCCATACTGAGGCTCGAGATTGAACGTATGCGATATTTTCGATATAAAAATGCGCTGCTGATCATGAAGCGTGGGATCCATAGAATGTCCCATAACCTTGGTCGGCTGGATAATAAATATCCCGATTAATAAGGCGCAGCCGATTGCAGCTCCTATGGAACCTACCCAGCTCCGTATCTCAGCTCCTAATTTTTTCATTCATGTTCCCCTTCCCCAATATCATTTGCTGAATAAAGTATATCATGAGAAAGGCACAAGTTCCAAAGCTGAAATGGGTGAAAGATTTTAGGCACAGCGGATGTCTTCCTAATTGGATAGCAGAGAAGTGATTAATGCGTGCGGATTACGGGGAAATTAAGGTTATAGTATGTGCAGGCAACTGAAAGGAGTGGTCAGAGACATGAGTCAAGCATGTGTGATTGGGGTTCCAAAGGAAATTAAAAATAATGAGAATCGCGTTGCACTAACTCCGGGTGGAGTCGGCATGCTGCATCAATTAGGCCATAAGATTCTTGTTGAGCGCGGTGCAGGTGCTGGTAGCGGTTTTGCGGATGAGGACTATGCCAAGGAAGGCGCTGATCTGTTGGATCAAGCGGCGGACGTATGGTCTCAGGCGGACATGATTATGAAGGTCAAGGAGCCGCTGCCGGAGGAATATGGTTTTTTTCGAGAGGGTTTGACTTTGTTCACTTATCTGCATCTTGCAGCTGAGCCAAGACTAACTGAAGCACTGATTGAAAATAAAGTGACAGGCATCGCATATGAGACGATTCAATTATTGAATGGGAGTCTTCCTCTGCTCACGCCCATGAGTGAAGTAGCGGGCCGTATGTCCGTACAGGTAGGCGCGCAATTTTTGGAAAGATTTTATGGTGGCAGAGGGATACTGCTAGGAGGTGTTCCTGGGGTACCGCCAGCCGATGTGATTATCCTTGGTGGGGGAATAGTCGGAACGAACGCAGCCAAAATGGCGTTAGGTCTCGGAGCGAACGTCGTTATTATCGACCGCAATGCGGAGCGTCTTCGTTATTTGGACGATGTGTTCCACGGGAGAATACGAACCTTGATGTCCAATCCGTATCATATCGCGAGCGCTGTCCAGAAAGCGGATCTTCTTATAGGTGCTGTACTGATTCCAGGCGCCAAGGCGCCGAAGCTCGTTACGGAGGAAATGGTACGCCAGATGAAGCCAGGTTCGGTCATTGTGGACGTTGCTGTCGATCAAGGGGGGACTATTGCTACTGTGGATAGGGTGACCACGCACAGCGATCCGGTTTATGAGAAGCATGGGGTTATTCATTATGCGGTAGCCAATATGCCGGGAGCGGTTCCACGCACATCCACTTTGGCATTGACTAACGTGACGCTTGCTTATGCCGCGGAGCTAGCAGGTAAGGGACTGATCCGGGCTTCTAAGGATCACCGTGAGCTTAAGCATGGCGTGAACACGTATCAGGGGCATGTAACACATCCGGCAGTAGCATCGGCGGTAGGTAAACCCTATGTCGAGCTGGATTCGCTGCTTATGCATCCTTAAACGATGCAACATAAATAGCGAAAGCAGATCATAGTCTATCCTAAGAGGGAGGTACAGGCTATGATCTTTTCTTTTCGTAAATGGGTTGGGCGGTTCAAGTTTATGCTCGTATTTGTTGTATTTTCGTATGCTCTGTATCATATGCTGTTGGCGCTGACACAGTGGATCGAACCCACTCAAAGATATAAAGAGCCGACAGGGAGAGCGGTTAAAGTATTTCAGAATCATGTGATTATGACAGATCAGGGCCCGATGAGTGAACGATTGAAGCTCTTTTATTGGATCGGGGAATAACGATTTGGACAAAAAGCAGGATTATCCTTTTCCGTGTTGAATTTAGTAACGGATTGGCCAACAGGTGCAATCGCGGGGACTGACATAGAAAGGGAAATCAGCATGAAAAAGGAACTGGACTCGTTTATTCAATATTTGTCCATCGAACGGCAGTTGGCGAAAAACACGCTGGACTCGTACGAAAGAGATATCATCCAGTATCTCGATTTCTTAGAGAGTCAGGCCATTTATTCGCTAGCTGAAACGAAAAAAATACAAATATCGAGCTATATGCAGCGTTTAAAAGGAAAGGGACGGGCTGTCGCGACGCAATCCCGAAGCTTGGTATCCATCCGGGCGTTTTATCATTATTTACTTAAAGAACATAAGGTGGATCACGATCCGACCCTACATATGGAAATGCCCAAACTGGAAAAAAGGGTCCCCAATGTCTTAACGATAGGGGAAGTAGAGTCTCTTTTGGATGCGCCTCAGACCACGGTGCCTAACGGTTTAAGAGATAAAGCGATGCTGGAGATTTTGTATGCTACAGGAATCCGTGTATCGGAACTGATCTCGCTTGATGTGGATAATGTGAATTTGGAGATGGGATTCCTGCGTTGTATCGGCAAAGCCTCCAAGGAGCGTATCATCCCTCTTGGAGCTATTGCTTCTGAATGTATTGGCCTATACATATCGACCATGCGGTCCAAAATGCTAAAACAGTCCCAAACAGAGCAAGCCTTGTTCTTAAATCATCTTGGAACGAGAATGACTAGGCAAGGTTTCTGGAAAATTATTAAGAAGTATGCGGCGGAGACTCAGATCGTTAAGGAAATTACGCCACATACGCTGCGCCATTCGTTTGCTGCTCACCTGCTCGAGAATGGGGCAGATCTGCGTTCAGTTCAAGAAATGCTGGGACATGCCGATATTTCGACGACGCAAATCTACACCCAAGTCGCCCGAGGCAAAATGAAGGAAGTGTACGATAAGGCACATCCAAGAGCCAAAAAGATGTCGGTTGAGCAGGGATGAAGTCCGGACAGCTTGCTTGAATATAAGCGGGCTATTTTTTTGCAAACGAACGTTTGATTTGCGATAATAGCATCAGACTAAGGATGAACAGGAGGTGTCATGAATGAAGTTCCAACGTATTTGTTTAATTGTTCTAGATAGTGTCGGCATTGGCGAGCTTCCGGATGCGCCTTCTTTCGGCGATTCCGGCTCCCATACGCTGGGACATATCGCGGAGAAGAATCCTTCATTTGCTCTGCCCCATTTGCAGCAGTATGGACTCGGCAATATCGCTCCGATACAAGGCATCGATCCTGCAGAGAAGCCGCTTGCTTCTTACGGTAAAATGGCGGAGGTATCCGTAGGCAAAGATACGATGACAGGCCATTGGGAGATTATGGGGCTAAAAGTAAGTATTCCGTTCAATGTATTCCCAGATGGCTTTCCGAAAGAATTGATCGATCAGTTCGAGCAGGAGACGGGACGTAAAGTGTTGGGCAATAAGCCGGCTTCAGGCACTGAAATTTTGGACGAGCTTGGCGAAGAACAGATGAAAACAGGCTCTTGGATTGTGTATACTTCGGCAGACAGTGTGTTTCAATTAGCTGCTCACGAAGACATTATTCCGCTCGATGAGCTTTACCGTGCTTGTGAAATTGCCCGTAAGCTGACCTTGGAAGAGCCTTATGCTGTGGGCCGTGTTATCGCACGACCTTATGTAGGCCAGCCAGGGGCGTTCAAAAGAACTCCGAATCGGCATGACTACGCAGTAAAGCCGCCTGAGCCTACGGTGATGAATCATTTGCGGGAAGCAGGGCTTGACTGCATTGCCATCGGCAAAATTAACGATATTTATTCCGGTGAAGGAATCACGGAGGCACGTTCGACCAAAAGTAATTTGGACGGAATCGAGGCCACCATCGAGCATATGCAGAAGCCATTCAACGGATTATTGTTTACGAATCTTGTTGATTTCGATTCCTTATACGGCCATCGGCGTGATCCGCAAGGATATGCCAAAGCTTTGGAGGAATTCGATGAATGGCTTCCTAAGCTGCAGCAAAGCATCGGCCCGGATGATCTGCTCATCCTAACGGCGGATCATGGGAACGACCCGATTCATCATGGGACAGACCATACCCGTGAATATGTGCCTTTGCTTGTGTACAGCCCTAGCTTGAGTAATCAAGGCTCCTTGGGTATCCGAACTACGTTTGCCGACGTAGGAGCTACGATCGCCGATAATTTCGGCGTCAAGTCTACCGGTAACGGAAACAGCTTTTTACAGCAATTATCTTAAGTGTCAGGGAGAGAGTCAACGATGGAAGATAAAACATTGATTAACAAAATTAAAGAGGCAGCCGCCTACATACAAAGCAACTATTCCTCAGCTCCGCAAATCGGACTTATTCTTGGCTCCGGTCTTGGCGTTATTGCCGATTTGGTTGAGAACGCTACGGTTATTTCCTATGGAGACATTCCACATTTCCCTGTGTCCACTGTAGAAGGACACGCAGGGGAACTGCTCCTCGGTACGATTCAAGGCAAGCATGTTCTGCTGATGAAGGGCCGCTTTCATTTGTATGAAGGGTATGGTGTGGAGGTTGTATCCTTCCCTGTGCGCGTCATGAAAGAGCTCGGTGTTAAGACGCTGCTCGTAACCAATGCTGCGGGCGGGATTAACACATCTTATGAAGTTGGCGATTTGATGCTGATTAAAGATCATATCAACTTCACTTTCCGTAATCCTCTCATCGGACCTAACCTGAATGAGCTGGGGGTTCGCTTCCAGGACATGTCCGAAGCTTACAACCGTAAATTGCGTCAAACCGCTAAAGAGGTTGCTGCTGAGCAAGGTATTAAACTGCAAGAGGGAGTTTATATCGGTTTGTTGGGTCCTACCTATGAGACTCCTGCTGAAATCCGTATGATGCGCACTCTTGGAGCCGATGCAGTAGGGATGTCTACCGTTGCAGAGGTCATCGTTGCTCGCCACGCGGGTATTGAAGTGCTGGGTTTCTCCTGCATCAGCAATATGGCAGCAGGAATTTTGGATCAACCATTGTCTCATGAAGAGGTCATGGAAACGACAGAGCGCGTGAAACCTAAATTCCTTAAATTGATTCTTGGTATCGTAGGTAAGCTGTAATTAACCTTTAGCAAGCTGTATGCAGGTTTGCCTTCATAGCTCATATATCCAGATGATGTGAGGATGAAGGCAAGCTAGCTGCAGCTGTATAGCTCAGGCTCTTCTATCCTTCTAGCATCCCTCTTTCAATACACCTCTACGGAACCATTGTGGAACCGTAATTTCAACCCTTCCTTCTCCGACTCGCGATTCAATAACTGCTGCAAGTAGGAAAGCAGCTGAGGGCGCAGTTCTTCACGTTGTAAGCCGATTTCTGCTATAGCTTTCATGTAACCTAATTTATCCCCGATATCATAGCGGTTTGCTAGTAAATCCAAAGCCAACAATTGTTCTTCCCTGCATGCTTCACGAAGTGCATCCGTCAGCTGGAACTCGTTCCCGGCGCCTCGATCAATCCGTTCGAGATAAGAGAAAATCGATGGCTTCAATATATATCTTCCCATAATGGCAATAGTAGAGGGAGCAGAGCCCGGATCAGGCTTCTCGACCAGATCCTGTACTTCATACACTTGATGATGCTGGCTGGACGGAGCGATAATGCCGTATTTATTGACCTCAGCCGCTTCGACTTGTTGTACGCCGATGACCTGTGCATCGAACGCCTCATACACATGAATCATTTGCTGGAGTGCAGGAGTTTCGGATACCATAATGTCATCGCCAAGAAGAACAGCAAACGGCTCGTCGCCTATAAACTGCTGGGCGCACAAGATGGCATGTCCTAATCCTAGTGGTTCTTTTTGCCGGATATAGTGTATAGTTGCCATATTGGAAATGCGCTGAACCTCGCTTAATACGTCCAGCTTCCCTTTTTCCAGCAAGGCTTGCTCCAGCTCGAATGATTTATCGAAATGATCCTCTATCGATTTCTTATTGCGCCCCGTAACTATAATGATACTTTCAATTCCGGATTGGACGGCTTCTTCTACAATATATTGAATAGCAGGCTTATCTACAATGGGAAGCATTTCTTTGGGCTGTGCTTTGGTAGCAGGGAGAAATCGGGTCCCTAATCCTGCAGCAGGAATAACGGCTTTTCTAATTTTCATAAAATTCCCTCCTTTTTTTCTCTCGATAATCGAAACACCCACAATCGGCTGCCGGCAAAATTAAGGAATGCACCGGAAACAGCAGACGCCAATTTGCAAATTAGGAGCGGTAGGCTCGCCTCGGTATATAAAATGGACAGCACCCATGAGGTAAAGAGCAGTACGACTAAATTGAGCATGAAAAATTTGGTGAATTCGCGTTTATCGACTTTCCCTTTTTGTTGAAACGTCCAGGAGCGGTTAAACGTATAGCTGTTCAACACGCCGCATAAGAAAGAAATACATTGGGCGATTAAGTAATGGGTACCCAAATAGCTGAGCAGTGCAAATACGGATAAATCAATTCCGGAATTCATCACACCAACGATACTGAATCGGACTAAACGCTGCAGTGGCTTACTCATAACGCGATCCCGTCCTCTTGTTCAGATCGCCATCTTTCATCTCGACACCATAGCTTTTGCGCACAATGTACAAGGGACGACCTTTGGTTTCATCATAAATACGTCCGATGTATTCACCTACGATCCCCAGCATGATAAGAATAAAGCCGTTAAAGAAGAGCTGAATGATCGTAATGGATGTCCAACCAGGGATAGCAGCGTCAGTAAAAAGCTTGGCATACAAGACATACAGCATGTAGATGAATCCGGATATGGATAGGATAAACCCTAAATAGCTTGCCAGCTTCAGTGGCTTATAGGAAAACGAGGTGATTCCATCCAAGCTTAGCTTTAGCATTTTTTTGAGCGGATAATGGGTTTCGCCCGCAAGACGTTCATCCCGTTCATACTCAATCGCGGTTTGCCGAAACCCTACCCAACTGACCAGCCCACGGACGAATCGGTTACTTTCCGGAATTCGTTTCATCTCGTCGCAAACTCTGCGGTCCAACAGCCGAAAGTCGCCTGTATCGATGGGAATCGCGATATCGGTTGATGCGCTGAGGAGCCGATAGAAGAGGCGAGCGGTCAGCTTTTTGAAGTAGGTTTCACCTTTACGCTTCGTTCGTTTGGCGTAGATGACGTCGAAGCCTTCTTTCCATTTGGAGATCATTTGTAAGATCAGCTCCGGCGGGTCCTGCAGGTCTGCGTCAATGACGACGACGGCTTCTCCTGATGAGTAATCCATTCCTGCCGTTATAGCGATCTGATGACCGAAATTTCTTGAGAAATCGATGAGTTTGACTGTATCGTCCAATTGACTGTATTCCATTAGGATAGCGGCCGTATTATCTCGGCTGCCGTCGTTGACGAACAGAAGCTCGTAGGTTTCGCCAGTACGGTTCATTACGGTTTTGAGCCGCCGGTATGTCTCGTGGATGACGGCTTCTTCGTTATAGACAGGAACGACTATGGAATAACGAATACGTGTATCCATTTTCTCAACCTCCTTTGAAAGGATAGTTATTTATTATTGAGTTGTTTTTATTTCATAAAGGGTTAAATTATCGTTTCTGCCGAAGGCTCGATTCTCGGAAATGGATGCATTCCCGGATTGCCATTCGGTTTGGGGAACAATCTCACTGTTGTCCTTAATCCATTGAAGCACTTCCGAGCTGCCGCCTGACCCTCCAGGTCCTCCGCCAAATCCTCCGGTCGAGGGGAGCAAGAAATATTTGATTTGTTTATCGGCAACCAGCTTTTTCATTCTGTCTAACGTCATAATAGGATCAGAACCGCTGTATCCGCCCATTGCCATCACGGCTTTACTGGACTCGATGATATATGGAGCCGCTGTTGTTGCGTTGGTCGTTCCGAATAAAAAGGTTTCGCCCGTATTATGACTAGTGACGTATGATAGCAGTCCAGCATTGATTTGTTCGTCTCCGCCAAATTGCATTCCTCCGCGACCGCTACTCGAAGCTTGCGGTCCTGCTTGAGGCAGCTTGCTGTTTTGTCCGTAAATAATTGGAGTAGCTGTCCAGTACAATGGAGCTGCCAATAGGATAAACAAGCTGGCCAGTGCGGCGTAATAGGTGTACGGCTTGTTTTGTTGTCTTATCAGAACGAGTACTAGGGTTATAATCAAGCCTGCTGCCCCGACCACATACAACCATGCAGCATGGATGGATTGGATGTTCTCATATAAAATAACGACTTCCATTGCGGTAGTGGCAAGAACTGCGGCTGGCAGCAGCCATGAAGTCCAACCCTTTCTTTGCTTATACATGCTCCATAGGGTGGCCCAGCCAGCGCCCGTAAGGGCTGCAATAGGAGGTGCCAGCATGGTGAGATAATATTGATGAAAGAAACCAGCGATACTGAAGAAAATCATTCCAGGAATGAGCCAGGCCAGCCAAAAGAACGTTTCTTTGTGCCGAGGTGTAAGGCTTGTTTTTCTGCGGATACCCGCAAGTAGCCCGATACAACCTAATGCGGTAAAAGGAATGAGCCAGCTGATTTGTCCTGATAATCCGGACTGGAACAAGCGTAGAGGTCCAGGGCTGCCAGTTCCAAACATGCCGCCACCGTCAGGTCCGCCACCGCCCATTGGTCCACCAACACCACCGTTTCCACCATCTCCAGGATTAGGCATTTCGCCGCGAGAATCATTTCTGTACTGCATCGCTCCATCCGGCTGTCTTTGTGGTTGAGATGAACTATATGCCCCTTCAGTGCGTTTTGATGGTTGAGAATTGCCAGTATTCCCGTCAGACCGGTTAGGTGACATCCCAGTACTGCTGCCGGACTCTGTTGACCCTTGTGGCTGTGGAGTGCCTGTACGGTCTCCAGGCTGCCCTTGCAGCCGATCAGAGACATTGCTATTTGGAGCTCCATCGTTCTTTCCGGCGCCTCCGCCATTTCTCCCTGTCAACCTTTGAATCCCGTTATAGCCGAATGCAAGCTCAAGAACCGAATTCGTTTGGCTGCTTCCGATATAAGGACGATCCTCCTTAGGAATGGAGTCTACAATGACAGGCCACGACATGGATACGAGCAGCAAGACGGCGGCCGCTCCTGCCAACAGGCTGATTTTCTTTTTCCAATTCACTTTAAAAGCAAGCAGATAAAAGAGACCGAACGCGGGCACAACCATATAAGCCTGCATCATCTTCATATTGAAGCCGATGCCAATGACGGCAAAGGCGGCTAATATCCACCAAGCTTGCTGATGCCTAACAGCCCTGAACAGCATCCATGCAGCAAGGAGAAGAGTGAATACAAGTAAGCTATCGACATTGTTCGTTCTAGCGACGGCCGTAGCTACGGGGGTGCAAGCCATGACCAAAGCGCCAATGCGAGCAGCAGCTCTCCCGAAAGTCGGTTTTAGTAAAAAATAAATCAATAATACCGACCCTATGCCTGCTAAAGCTTGAGGGAGGATAACGCTCCACCCGTGCAGTCCAAAGATGGCTGCGCTAATCGTTTGAACCCAGAAGGTAACTGGGGGCTTATCGACGGTTACGTATCCTGCAGGGTCGAAGGAAGCGTAGAAGAAATTATGGAAGCTTTGCAGCATGCTTTGTACCGCAGCGGTGTAGTATGAATTTACATAATTCTCTTTCCAGATATTGAACATATTCAGAAAAGCGGACAATGCGGTTATAAGGATAAGAGCCAAGTCTATTTGCTGGCTTCGATTCCGATGTTGATTCATATGAATACATTCACTCCCGATCTGTATTGGCTGTCATTAGGTGATTGACTTTCTTGGCAACATTATGTACCTGCAACCTTAATTGAACGTGAGTGTCCGCTGAATCTTTGCTGAGAGATAGGCTCCTTTTACGGACAAGATAAAGGCGAATTATTTTCAGCGGGCGTTCAGCTTTCGTTCAGATCGTTTTCAGATCGAAATAGGATAATAAGAAGGCATAAAGGATAAAATGGTGTACAATGGAATCCGGGGGGATTAGAGGATGAATCAACTAAAAGGAATTAAAATATTACTCGTAGATGACGAGCCTAATATACTGCAATTTTTGGAGCTAGGCTTATCCAATGAAGGCTTCGAGGTGGAAACTGCGATGGACGGCTTTGCAGCTATTAACGCAGCAAGGCAGTTCCAGCCACATATTGCGATACTCGATGTCATGATGCCTGGTATGGACGGCTTTGAAGTGTGCCGAATGCTCAAAAAAACGGAAAATATTGCAGTCATCATGCTGACGGCAAAAGAAGAGGTTGAAGATCGGGTCAAAGGCCTTACGTTGGGTGCGGATGACTATATGTCGAAGCCATTCAGCTTTGAAGAACTTCTCGCGCGCATCCATGCAAGAATCCGCAATCATTTTCCGAATTTACTAGGGGAGGTTGCTATAGGACCTTTCCGAATCGATGACCGTCGCAAGGAAATCAGTTACGACAATCGGGTTTTGGAGCTATCACCGACAGAGTATGAGCTGCTTTCATTTCTCGTTATTAACCATGGACTGGTGCTTAGTAAAAGCAAAATTTTGGACAAGGTATGGGGCTATGATTTCGGCGGGGAAGAAAATATAGTCGAAGTGTATATCCGATCGCTCAGGGACAAATTGAATGATAAGGAGCACCGGCTGATTCGCACGCTGCGTGGCGCCGGGTATAGGGTCGATTTGCCATGAAACGCAGCGTTCTGAAACGGTTCGCCAGGCTGTTCGCGCCCCGTTCCTTACGATATCAGCTTTTGTCCCGCTCCCTGTTAATACTGGCCGGATTGCTGCTGCTTATCGGTATTTTCCAGTACTTATTCATGCAGCAATTCGTATTTAAAAACAAGGCGGAGAGCATTCAAAGCCAGATTATGTCCATTCCTCGTGAAGCATGGCCAAATATGAACAAGGAACCACAGCAGGGGCCAAGAAGGGACCCACCGATGCGGCTGTTATTTTTTTCACAGGATTCATCGGTAGCTTTTGTCGATACAGACGGCAATTATAAACTGATTGTCGATCCTCCTGAGACCGGTACAACGGTGAAGCTCTCTCAGCAGGAGTATCTGGAAGCGATGAATATGAAGCCCGAGCTCAATTACAAAATCGTTCAAGATGACAATGGAGTGGAACAACTGGTCGTTCTTCAACCGATTGTCAATCGAGGTAAGATCTACGGGCTTGCTCAGGTTAACACGGGAACGGCACCATTGAAGGATGTGCTGCTGCTCCAGTTGGTTACCTTTATGGGTCTTTCGTTAATTGCTTTAATTTTTGGTTTGCTAACCTTTATACCGGTTCTAAAACGCACCTTGGTTCCATTGTCCAAGATGGTTGGAACTGTAGAAAAGATTGATGCGGGCAATCTTGATGAAAGGCTGCCAAGCAGGCAAAATCAGCTGGAGATTGACAGACTATCGATATCTTTCAATCGGATGCTGGAGAGGCTGGAGGCCTCATTCGAAGCCGAGAAGGAAGCGAAGGAAAGGATGCGCCGATTTATTGCTGACGCATCGCATGAACTTAGGACACCGTTAACCTCTATTCACGGTTTCCTGGAAATATTGCTGCGCGGAGCTGTCAATCAGCCGGAGCAGCTTCACAAAGCGTTGACCAGCATGTATTCTGAATCCGAAAGAATTAACAAACTGGTGCAGGATCTTCTCATGTTGGCACGGCTTGATCGTACGCCAACAGCGGAAATGCAGACAGGAATGCTAGATGAGGTTATTCTTAGCATGGAGCCACAGCTTCTTCTTTTAGCAGGAGATCGAAAGGTAAGCTTTGATCTTCAGCCTCTGTCGAAATGTATTTTTGATCAGGATAAAATGAAGCAGGTCGTACTGAATTTATTCCATAATGCGGTACAGCATACGAGTGCAACGGCTGGACATATAGATGTCAGTACAGCCACCGTTTCGGGAGGAGTCCAACTAACCGTAAGGGATAACGGATCGGGTATTCCCGAAGAGCACTTACCCAACTTATTTGACAGGTTTTATCGCATCGATACTTCTCGTGCGCGGAAATATGGAGGAGCAGGTCTGGGCTTATCCATCACCAAGACAATTATTGATCTTCATGGCGGTACGATAGCGGTTGAAAGCGAGGAAGGTAAAGGGAGTGCATTTCATGTGCTCATACCTGATGAGCTGCCTGCTGGATTAGTTGAACACAAGAACGAATAGACTGCTGGCCCTACGGCGCTGCTAATAAAAGCAGAACTGTAGGCCGGCAGTCTTTTTTCTCATACCCAAAAGATCAATTAGCGTTTATTCGATTTTTTAGAGCCTTTGTCGCTCGTACGGGTTGTTGTATTTTGGTTAGCATGGCCTTGTTGTTTGTCCGACATTCTCGTCACCTCCGAGCCAATGAAATCTGGTAAGACAATTTATAGTATGACAAGCTTCTGTCTCGCATATACATAGAACTAAGGCGCTGAAGGGATGTTCCACGGTTGTGAAATTAGACCTATTATCGGTAGTTCTTTCATGCTATAATCTAGGCACAAAGTACTTACATACTAGGTTGGGAAGTGGTGGCGATGAGTATTTTGGCGGTGGCCAATTGTCCGGGATGCGGCAAAGTATTTCAAAGAAACCTGCGTAATATGTGTATGGACTGTATCCATACCATGGATAAAGAATTCGAGGCGTGTTACCGATTCATGCTCCATAACCGTAAAGCTACGACGGAACAATTGAGAAACGCGACAGGAGTCAGCAAGCATCTCCTGACCCAATGGATTAAAGATAATCGTTTATCCGTAGCGGATTTTCCATATTTGACTTATTCCTGCAACAGCTGTGGATCTCCGATCCGTCAGCATCACTTATGCTTTCCTTGCAGCAGCAGATTGTCTCGCGATATTCGAGAGCTTCAGGCTAAAGAAGCCAAAAAGGCTTCGAAAGGTACAGGCTATTACAGCATCAATCGAGGTCGTTGATAAAATAGAATGGGTTGCAATTGGCTCGTCTCCAAAGGTTGTGGAGGGGCTTTTTGTTTTTGTAAAAAGTTGTGTTAGAATATCTGAAGAAACGAATTGTGATAAATTGTCACAAATTTTTCACCGGATTCCCTCGAAAAGGAATAGGTAAACCGCGTTTCATTATGTACAATAAGGCTATACGTCTGATGGTAAAACTGTAAGGGGGATATTTCCAAATGCAAAAGTGGATCATGTTTACTTTGTTTATCGTAGCCTGTCTTTTAGGTGCAGGGGTGTTGTTCCAAAATATTTCTGAACGTCAAGCCGAAATGGCGTCGGAAGCAAAAGCCGGACCCCAATTGAAATTCGTGGCATCGAACTACCAGTTCGACAAGCCTGAATATACAGTGAAAGCTGGCGAAAAAGTAACGGTTTCTCTTATGAACAAAGAAGGTCTTCATGCGATGGAAATCGTAGGCTTGAATGTGAAGCTCGACAACAACACGAAGTCGGCTGAAGTTACATTCGACAAACCAGGTACATACGAAGTTCACTGCGTACTTCCTTGCGGTCCTGGACATGCAGATATGAAAACAAAATTGATTGTTCAATAATTTGAACAGCCAGAAGGAAGCCGATGATTCGGCTTCCTTTTCTTTTTGTCTTAGGGCGCTTATAATGGGTGGAAAAAGTTGTAATCCCCAGTGGTGAGGTGATTCGAGTGAGAACGGTAGATATCATTCAGAAGAAGCGGGACGGTGAAGAGCTGTCGACCGAAGAGATCCAGTTTTTGATTCAAGGCTACTGCGAGGGAGGAATTCCAGATTATCAAATGTCGGCGTTCGCGATGGCTGTCTTCTTTAGAGGGATGACGGCAAGAGAAACAGCGGATTTGACGCTTGCTATGGCTTCGTCAGGGGACCAGGCCGATCTGCAACCGATTCCAGGCATTAAGGTCGACAAGCACAGCACAGGAGGCGTAGGAGATACGACTACACTCATTCTAGGACCTCTTGTAGCAGCTGCTGGAGTACCGGTTGCAAAGATGTCTGGAAGGGGCCTTGGGCACACAGGAGGTACAATTGATAAGCTTGAAGCGATAGCTGGCTACAAGGTAGAGCTTACCAAAGAACAATTTTTGGAGCAGGTGCAACGTATCGGTGTGGCGGTTATCAGTCAATCCGGCAACATCACTCCTGCAGATAAGAAATTGTACGGCTTGAGGGATGTGACCGCTACGGTGGAATCGATACCTCTTATCGCGAGTTCTATCATGAGTAAAAAAATTGCCTCTGGCGCAGATGCCATCGTCCTAGACGTCAAGACTGGAAGCGGGGCTTTCATGAAAACACTCGATAGCTCCATCGAGTTAGCCAAAGCCATGGTAGAAATCGGCGAACAAGTAGGAAGAGAAACTATAGCCGTCATTACGAATATGGATGAACCTTTAGGTCTAGCTATCGGCAACGCACTAGAAGTGCGAGAAGCCATTGATACACTGAAGGGCGAGGGTCCAGATGACTTGACTGAGCTTTGTCTTGTTTTGGGTGCGCATATGATTCAATTAGGAGGCAAGGCTTCCTCGTATGACGAAGCCAGAGCGCTGATAGATCGGCTGATTCATGACGGAACTGGTATACATAAGCTAAAAGAGCTCATTGATGCTCAAGGCGGCGATAGCAGCGCTGCAGACGACCCTTCACGGGTCCCGGCAGCAGCATATCAAATCGAGGTTCTTGCTGAAGAGGACGGTACGGTGTCCCATATCGACGCGGAGGAATTGGGTGTCACGGCAATGCTATTGGGAGCGGGAAGAGCGACCAAAGACGATAAGATTGATCTTGCAGTGGGTATGGTGCTGTGCAAAAAAGTGGGAGATCGCGTTGTGTCTGGTGAGCCCCTTGCGGTCTTGCATATGAATAAGAATGATGAGGGATTTACTGGCGAGATGATCGGTCGGACCCTTTCTTCGTTCACAATTAGTCAAGGCGAGGTCTCGAGGCTCCCGCTTATTTACGCCGTAGTTTCAAAGCTTGGCGTGCAGATGCTTTAAATGCAATTATACGATTTTACATCTACAGTCGGGACGATAGTGTCCCGGCTTTTTCTTTTTCCACGGATTGGAATATTTAAAGCCAAACTAGTCAACACTGATTAGCAGGAATATAACTTTTTTTGGAGGGGTAGAAAGGTATGCTCAACAAGGTACTTAAACTGTTCGTTTCTATCTCGCTGCTAGCGTCATTAGCTTGGCCTGCGGCGTTTGCGGAGGAGAAAAAGGCTCCGAACCAAGCTGTTGATTTGGCACCGAATGCAATGTCGGCAGTCACTATTGATGCAGATACAGGGACGGTCATTTTCGAGAAAAACAAAGATGCGAAATTACCCCCTGCCAGTATTACCAAAATCATGACGATGCTGCTTATTATGGAAGCCATTGATCACGGAAAGCTCAAGATGGACGATAAGGTCCGTACTAGCGAATACGCGGCGTCCATGGGCGGATCACAAATTTTTCTCGAGCCGGGAGAAGAAATGACCGTGCAGGATATGCTTAAGGGGATCGCTATGGCATCCGGCAATGATGCCTCTGTCGCAATGGCGGAGAAGCTCGGAGGTTCAGAGCAAGCCTTTGTGCAAATGATGAACGACCGTGCGCAGCAGCTGGGAATGAAGAACACTCATTTCGCGAACTGTAACGGTCTCCCTGCGGACAATCATTATTCCTCTGCTCAAGATATTGCTATCATGTCGCGAGAGCTATTGAAGCATGAAGAAATTACTCAGTTTACAGGAGCATATCAAGATTATTTGCGCAAAGAAACGCCGAAGCCATTCTGGCTCGTCAATACGAACAAATTGGTTCGTTTTTACAGCGGCGCAGATGGTTTGAAGACCGGATATACGGGTGAAGCCAAATTTTGCTTGTCAGCGACAGCCAAAAGAGACAACCTGCGTGTCATCAGCGTCGTGATGGGCGAACCGAACACTAAAACCCGAAATGCGGAAGTATCCAGCTTGTTTGATTACGCCTTCTCTCAATATACAAACATGCCTATCGTCAACAAAGGGGATGCCTTGGGACAGGTGAAAGTAAGCAAAGGCGAACAGCCGTTGGTGCCATTGACCGCAACGCAGCGGTACAGCCTGCTGCTGAAAAAAGGCGAGGCTGCCGAAGGCATTCGTCATGAAGTACAGCTGAATCAAGACTTGAAGGCTCCGATTGCGATGGGCCAACAGGTCGGTAAAATTGTTGTATACAAGGGCGATCAAGTGTTATCCGAATTCCAGCTAACTTCCCCGGTAGATGTAAAAAAAGCCGGACTGTGGGTTCTGACGAAGCGTTCGGCTAAACGTTTGTTCTTTATCGATTAAAGGGCGATATGCCCCGTTCCTAAGTGTGCGGCTCAAGCGCAAAATGTCACATTTCTTCTATTTCTAGCGCATTTCTTCTAGTTTTGTCGGAGGGCAGGAAAAGGCAAATCCAATGTAGAAATGAGTGTGCAAGAAAGGGAAGGAGTGAGCAGCTTGAGTCTGCATATTGAACTGGAGCATAACCGCAAAACTCTGATCGTCAGGCTAAAGGGCGAGTTGGACCATCATACCGCGGATTCCGTAAAAACGCGGATGGAGGAAGCTCTGCTGAAAGGCAACACGAGCCATATCGTACTCAGCTTGAAGGATTTATCCTTCATGGACAGCTCGGGGCTCGGGGTCATTCTTGGCCGCTATAAACAAGTTACGGCCAAGGGCGGCAAAATGGTGGTTTGTGACGTTAATCCGTCCGTATACCGTTTGTTTGAAATGTCCGGTTTATTTAAAATTTTGTCTATTCAGGATACCGAAAGACAAGCTCTTACCAGTTTGGAGGTCGTATCATGAGTGAACGAAATTTTATGACACTGCAGTTTGCTAGCCGCTCTGAGAATGAATCTTTCGCCCGCGTTACCGTCGCTTCCTTCGTATCGCAGCTTGACCCAACATTGGATGAGTTGACAGATCTGAAGACCGTCGTTTCCGAAGCGGTAACGAACGCCATTATTCATGGCTACAACAATCGGCCGGACGGGATCGTCACGATTCATGCCGAGATGGAAGATGACACGGTCTACTTGACCGTTGAGGATCAAGGGGCCGGTATCGAAGATTTGGAATTGGCCAAACAGCCGTTGTTTACCTCCAAGCCTGAGCTGGAACGTTCGGGAATGGGCTTTACGATTATGGAAAATTTCATGGATGAGATCGAAGTGACTACCGAAGTCGGGATCGGAACAAAAATTAAAATGAAAAAGCGAATTGAATCTAAAAAAGCTTTATTCAATTAGGGGTCTGATCTTATGGATGTCGATTTGAAACATGCCTCCCACAGCTATTTGGATGATGCCGAAGTCAAAAGGTTAATTGCTTTGAGTCAATCCGGAGACGCGCTCGCCAGAGAAACCCTGGTGAACTGCAATATCCGTTTGGTTTGGTCCGTTGTGCAGCGCTTTTTGAACCGCGGGTATGAAGCCGAGGATCTGTTTCAAATTGGCTGCATCGGATTGTTAAAGTCGGTCGACAAATTCGATTTATCCTACGATGTCAAATTTTCTACATATGCAGTCCCTATGATTATTGGTGAGATACAGCGTTTTCTTCGGGATGACGGGACTCTGAAGGTGAGCCGTTCCTTGAAGGAGCTGGCGAATAAAATTCGCAAAACGAAGGATGAATTGTCCAAGCGCAATGGTCGTCTGCCAACTATTACCGAGGTGGCTAACGAGCTGCAGATTTCTCCTGAAGATGTTGTCTTTGCGCAGGAAGCGAATAAGCCATTGTCTTCCATTCACGAGACGGTATTTGAGAATGACGGCGATCCGATTACACTAATGGATCAAATAGCGGATGATGCCCAGGATAAGTGGTTCGAGAAGCTGGCGCTAAACGAAGCGATCGGGAGCTTATCGGAACGGGAGCGACTGATTGTTTACCTTCGTTATTTCAGGGATCAGACGCAGTCCGAGGTTGCGAGCCGCTTGGGAATATCCCAGGTTCAAGTCTCCCGACTTGAGAAAAAAATATTGCAGTCGATCAAAGACCAAATAGCCCAATAGGCTGTTTGGTCTTTTTGTCTGCGGCAGAATACAAAAACCGGACTACTTGTGGATATGAACACGCACAAGTCATCCGGTTTTTGTTAGGTATTCTCTTGTTAACGTGCTCTGGATTCATCCATAAACAAATATTTCAGGCAGTATAGTCCGGACAAGCCGACAAGTGTATATACAATGCGGCTGATACCTGAAGAAGTACGATGGATATCTCCACCGAATATAGCCGTCACAAGGTCCCATTGGAATAGACCCACAAGCAGCCAGTTCAAAGCTCCGATGATAACTAGCGTTAAAGCTACTTTACCCATTTGAAACACCCTTTCTTGGAAATGAGAGTCTGTGTCATATCTTTAATCTTTCATAAATAGCAAAAATTTATGCAAGCCTTCAAGTGAATTTTTGGCAAGGGAGCAAATGACTATGAGTGCCGTTAATTATTCATACTATGGGATAAATGCACAAGGGAGTGAATGGGATGAACGCTGCTTCCAATCCAACCTTGTATATCCGATTGCGCAAACGGGTTTGCGTACGCCGGGGTGAGGCGATCTACCTTGGCAGGATAGCACAATTGTTGGTCGATACGGATTACGAAGAACCGTTGAAGAACTTATTGCTTCATCAGCCTAAGGAAAATGAGGGCAATAAAATATTAATCGATATGATGCTTATCGTTAAACATGTGAAAAAGCTGTATCCATTTTTTCAAATTGAGCATTTCGGTGAGCCGCATTGTTTAGTCGATATCTATGAATCACGCAAGCCGCCTAACATCATCCAGATTATCTTGGTCTGGTTTCTTTTGTTTATCGGCTCAGGGCTGGCCATAATGAACTTTCATGCCGATGTCAGCATGGCTGAAGTGCATCAGAGAATTTACCAGCTGCTTACCGGTAAGTGGGTTCAGCATCCATTGATTTTGCAAATCCCTTATTCAATTGGGATAGGAGTCGGAATGATTGTCTTTTTTAATCACCTTTTCAAAAAGAAGTTCAACGAGGAGCCGAGTCCTCTCGAGGTTGAAATGTTTTTGTATCAAGAAAATGTCAACACTTACGTAGTGACGGAGGAGTACGCCAAAATCCATGAAACGAGGGATCGGCAATGACCGGATGGTGGACGATACCGCTTCAAATATTTATCGGTTTGGCGGGCGGTATCGCGGTAGGCAGCGGGATGGTTGCTTTTCTCGTCGTTCTTGACGTCATCCCCAGGCTGGCACAAATATCCCGGACCTATCATTTGATCCGCTGGTATGAAATGTCCGTAATAGCAGGCTCCTTGTTTTTTACATTATCCGATTTTTTTAATTGGTCGTATTCCTTCTTTCCGATGGCTGCAGGCTTATTTGGGTTGTTCGCAGGAGGTTTTGTAGGAATGCTGGCAGGGGCGCTCACGGAGGTAGTGAATGTGCTGCCTATTTTGACCAAAAGAATTGGAATGGGTTCTTATATGATCTGGCTTCTAATGGCCATGATATTCGGGAAGGTGTTAGGTTCCTTGCTGGATTGGTTGAATTTTCTAGGTTAGTACAGATGTAGGAGGGAGATGGCGCATCATGAAAAAAATTCCAATAAGACCCAAACAACTATCCAGCCGCGAAGAGGCGGGCGAAGAAGCGAAGCTTGAAATTGACCGAGAGGGCAATATTATTTCGTCTTACGACTGGATGCCTCCGGAGTTTGAAGAGAAGGCGAAGCAAGAGGAAAACAGGTCATCGGGAGAGTTGGCTCAGTCCAACGACAATCAACCCAAGGAAGAACGTATTCCGGATGATTTCAAGCAGCTTGTAAAGCTTCTGGAGAAAGAAGTCGGCTTGAATCAAAGCTTTGACGTCGTGTTCAGAGAAATGGTGTTCGGAGGTTACAAGACGGGGATTTTTTATTACAACGGATTCGCTAAGGATACGGTTCTTACGATGATACTCGACCGTATGTCAGCTGCGGAAATTTCAAACCGGACACTGGAAGGCAAGATTACGGAATCCCCGGTTTCTCATCAGGTTACAGGAGGCAAAGGACAAGACGCGGTTCAACTGTTTATGGATGCGATTATTCCACATATTCAGGTGAAAGAAAGCAATAAGCTAAGTGAAGTGATTGATAACGTATCTATGGGTGCTAGCGGATTTTTCTTTGAGGGCTCTACCACGGCGATTATTGTGGATGCTAAAACTTTCCCTGTCAGGTCCACAGAAGAACCTGATTTAGAACGGGTAGTGCGAGGAGCAAGAGACGGATTCGTCGAGACATTGCTCACTAACGTCACGTTAGTCAGACGCCGTATACGCGATCCGAAGCTGAAGCTGGAAATGCTAAGAGCAGGGAGAAGGACTCATACCGATATTTGTTTAGCTTATATCGATGATATATGTGACCCGGCCCTGGTGGAATCGGTGCGCGATAAAATTCAAAAGGTGGAAGTAGATGGACTGCCTTTGGCCGAGAAGCAGCTTGAGGAAGCAATAGTCGGAAAGAGCTGGAATCCTTACCCGATGGTTCGTTACTCCGAGAGACCGGATATCGTCTCCGTCCATTTGCTTGAAGGACATGTCGCTATATTCGTCGATACGTCACCAAGCGTTATTATATTGCCGACAACGTTTTTTCATCACGTCCAGCATGCGGAAGAATACAGACAAACCCCAACCGTGGGAACTTACTTGCGATGGGTTAGGTTTATCGGGATTGCAGCTTCCATCTTTTTGCTACCGCTTTGGTTCCTGCTCGTTACTTCTCCTGAGCTTAAGCCAGCTGGATTAGAGTTTTTGGGTCCTCAAAAATCGGGCAGACTCCCTTTGCTGGCACAGTTTCTAATAGCTGAGCTAGGGATTGATTTGATGAGGATGGCCGCCGTACATACCCCTTCGCCATTAGCAACTGCGATGGGTTTGGTTGCTGCTATTTTGGTGGGTGACGTTGCGGTTAAGAGCGGTCTGTTCGTCAATGAAGTTATTTTATACTTAGCTATCGCTGCGGTAGGAACGTTTGCGACTCCTAGCTATGAGCTCAGTCTTGCAAACCGTTTGGCTAGGCTCGGTCTATTAATCTTGGCGGCGATATTTAAAGTGCCAGGCGTGGTGGCAGGCTTCACCTTACTTCTGGTGTATCTCGCAACGAGAAGGTCTTATAACGCACCCTATATGTGGCCGTTCATTCCGTTCAATTTTAAGGCGCTGAACGAAATTATCGTACGCCGTCCGTTTATGGCACGTAAAAATCGTATGAGCTTAACGCAAACGACGGATAACACGCGGCAGCCGAAATCGTAAGGTTATCGAACTAACCTGTGCCCATTATCAAACAATAACATCGTTTCTCTTATTGTCAGCCTGCGTTCGGTTATGGTACCTTAGAAGTAATGCTCAGGGGGAAGAGGGAAACCGAAATGTACTTACATGGAACCAGTAAAATTAATGATAAAGGGCACCTCCAAATAGGCGGCTGCGATACGGCAGAACTCGTCGAAAGTTTTGGCACGCCGTTATATGTTATGGATGAAGATTTGATACGCCAAAGATGCGGCGAATACGTAGAAGCTTTCCGTGCTTCCGGCTTGAAATTCCAGGTTGCTTATGCGAGCAAAGCATTTTGCGTGATGGCTATGTGCCGTATTGTGGAAGAAGAGGGGATGTCGCTTGACGTCGTTTCTGACGGTGAGCTGTACACTGCCCTTCAGGCAGGATTCCCTGCCGAACGAATCCATTTCCACGGCAACAACAAGTCGCCGCATGAAATTGAAATGGCTATTGATGCCAAAATCGGCTGCTTTGTCGTTGACAACATGGTAGAGCTCCATTTGTTAAACGCGATTGCCGGTGAGAAACGCCAAAAAGTTAAAATATTATTCCGTCTAACGCCTGGCGTTGAGGCGCATACCCACGAATACATTTCAACGGGGCAAATCGATTCCAAGTTCGGTCTGGATTTGGATAACGGGTCTGCATATCGTGCGATACAAGAAGCGATTCAGCTTCCGAACATTGAGCTGTTGGGAGTACATTCTCACATAGGCTCGCAAATTTTTGAAGTCGAAGGCTTCCAACTGGCTGTAGATAAAGTCATTGCATTTGCGGCCAAAGTCAGAGAAGAATTAGACGTTGTGTTCAGTGTCGTCAACTTGGGTGGCGGCTTCGGTATTCGTTATGTAGATGGAGACACTCCACTTCCAGTCAGCAAATATGTTGAAGCTATTACGCAATCGATCAAAACCAACTTTAGCAAATTCAACTATCCTACACCGGAGATTTGGGTTGAACCGGGCCGCAGTATTGTTGGTGAAGCGGGTACGACTCTTTATACAGTCGGTACCTACAAGGATATCCCTGGAGTGCGCAAATACGTTGCCGTGGACGGCGGAATGACAGATAATCCGCGCCAAGCGCTGTATGAATCTCGTTACGAAGCGATGCTTGCTAACCGAGCAACCGAAGCTGAGGATGAACTGGTTTCCATCGCAGGCAAATGCTGTGAGAGCGGCGATATGCTCATCTGGGACGTCAATCTGCCTAAGGTTAACAGTGGGGACATTTTAGCTGTTTCCTGCACAGGTGCTTATAACTACGCTATGGCAAGTAACTATAACCGTATCCGCAGACCAGCCGTAGTGTTTGTAAAAGACGGGCAAGCGGATGTCGTTGTGCAGCGTGAGTCCTACGACAATATTGTCGGAAATGATGTTATCCCTGCGCGCATGAAACAAGTAACTAAAATGGTGTAATTTTATCAGAGCCGGCTCTGGTGAACTGCCAGAGACTCGGCTTTTTTTGCTGAGCGGAAATACTAATTTGTGAACGCGTTCCGGTTATAGTACAATAGGACACATTGAATAATAAAGGAGTGTACATATTATGGCAAAACAAGCTCAAATCAAATTGGCAAACGGTAGCGAAGTCGTTATCGATTTGTTTGAAAAAGACGCACCTAACACGGTTGCAAACTTCGAGAAATTGGCAAACGACGGTTTCTACAACGGTTTGGTATTCCACCGTGTCATTCCTGGCTTCGTAGCACAAGGCGGTTGCCCTACAGGTACTGGTACAGGCGGTCCTGGCTACAAAATCAACTGTGAAATCAACCCTAACAAGCATGAACGCGGTTCCCTTGCAATGGCACATGCTGGACGCAACACAGGTGGCAGCCAATTCTACATTTGCTACCAACCGCAGCCGCATTTGGACGGTCAACATACTGTATTCGGAAAAGTGGTTTCCGGTATGGAGCATGTAGACGCATTCCAAGGCAGAGATCGTATGGAAACAGTAAAAGTAGTCGAAGTATAATAAGCGACTATAAGGCATAAGGCCGAAAGCCCTATCATTTAGGGTTTTCGGTTTTTTTTGTGTCTATGAATAATTTCTTTTCATTCCCAGTTCATTTTCAGCTTTTTTTCAAGTATTGTTTAATAGACATCTTAGATTACTAGAATGAAAGTAGGTTATCACCTTGGATAGCAATCAAGGCTTGCCCTTGCAACCAAACCGAGCCGCAACCGGTAAGAAAGCCCGTAAGAGACGTACAAAACGCAAAGTGACCTATACCCTACTGGTGTTGATACTACTTGCGCTGACAGGGCTCATATGGTTTTACGGAACTACATCCGGTTCTACGATTCGCTATATGATGGCAGACACACTGATTACAACGCAGCACCGCCAATGGGCGAAATATCTGATCGGTGAGGAAGAGTTGAATCGCAGAGTCAGTGATTATGAGAAGAAATTCGATGAGATGGCTCAGATCAAAGACCAACACAACATTGATCTGGAGAACAAAGCTAACAAAAATGTGGAGATTGAAGACATAGAGGGAAAGAACTTTAAAGGACACATTATGTATGTCCACGATCCCAAAATGGTCCGGGTTGTGACCACAAGTATTGTCGGACAGGGAGAGCAAATTTTAAGCATGGTTCAGCGGACCAAAGCAATAGCTGGTGTGAATGGAGGAGCTTTTGATGATCCGAACTGGGACGGCAATGGCTTTAAGCCGGCTGGAATCGTTATGTCTGGCGGTAAACTGCTGTACAGTGATGTGGGGATGGAAGACCCTGTCAATGTCGTAGGCATCGATAAAAAGGGTCTTATGGTCGCTGGGCGATACAAGCCATCTGAGCTGCTGGAAATGGGCGTGAGAGATGCCGTAACCTTCCAGCCCAAATTTATCGTTAACGGCAAGGGACTTATCAAGAACCAAGCTGATGGCTGGGGGATTGCACCGAGAACCTGTATGGCTCAGAAGCAAGATGGGACGATCATGTTCGTTGTTATTGACGGACGTCAGCCGGGGTATTCCATTGGGGCAACCTTGTATGATGTGCAAAATATTTTGCTGGATAGAGGAGCCGTCACAGCTGCCAACCTGGATGGAGGCTCATCGTCTGTCCTTGTGAAAGATAATCAGGTGGTCAATAAGCCTTCGAGCAGCTACGGGATGCGTTATCTGCCTACCGCTTTCTTGGTATTTAGCAAACCGGATCAGGTCAATGTGAAGAACATATGGGAAAATATTGATATGGATCACTTTAACTCTTCCTACAAGCCATTTAATCCATAATCTAAGGTTACTAATCTCCCCTGATGAAGGTCGGTAAGGAACCCCTGATGATGAAAAAAAGCCGAAACTCTTTGGTATTAAAGGGTTTCGGCGTTCTTATTCCTTTAAGGAAGCTATTACTTGACTTCAAAAGCATAACAGTTGATAAAGATGAATTCAAAATAAGCAAGACCTCCGTTAGATAAACGGAAGTACATCGGTCTTATCTCTTGGATTTTTTTCTCAGATTCCGAGTTCTTACTGAAGCCGTAGGTATATTGCAAAATTCATCACGTTCTGTGCAAGTGACAATGTGTTTTATTACTGGAACACAATGATGACAATTAACAATTTCGATTGGTTGGATAACCTGTAGCAATTGAGGATGATAAAAATCTCGATAAACTACTCTAGAGGGTATGTTAGATATTAACTATTGGACTGTACAAGTATCTTAAGCCAAATACACTATAAACATCAGCCGTTGTTAAAAGGTGAGTCTTAGGATGAATACTGTGAACGTTTCATTGATGGGAAGCTGTCAGCATAGCAAATAAAACCCTAAGTCTTGCTTTTTTTAAATTCTGGTGTTAATATTTGTACTCAAACAATCGATTATTTTATAGTGTTCTTAATGCTTATTCAGACCTTGAAATAATTGAGAGTTACTACCGTTAATTCTGTTAACTATCGATAACTAACGGTAACTAAATTTTATATGTTTATCCTTCGGGGCGGGGTGCAATTCCCCACCGGCGGTGATGTATTGCGATGAATCGCAATGCTTAGTCCGTGACCCGCGCAGTGGCTTTGGCCACAGCTCGGCTGACTCGGTGTAATTCCGAGACCGACAGTATAGTCTGGATGGGAGAAGGAAAAATGCAAAACGGCGATATTTCGTCGCGGCTGTTAATGAAACTGTAGGGATCATTTTCATAAAAGGGAAATGCTTATTTCCGTATGGCTGATCGGTGAAATCTGCCTTAGTGAAAATCCTCTTTTGTTAATCTTATTTAGCCGTGTCGTATGGAGCTTTAGTTATGTGTTTTTTGCGTATGCCTATCAAAGCCAGGCCCCTTTTCTCATGAAGAAAAGAGGGCCTTTTCTGTTTGATCTGAAGGAAAATGCAAGCCGCAAGTAGGAAGGAGATGGAGTGGTGGAGCTGATTAACGATGAGTTCTATATGAAGCTGGCTATTCAACTTGCCGAAGGAGCTTCAGGCCAAACAGGCATCAATCCTGCCGTAGGTTGCGTGCTTGTGAAGGAAGGCCGTATCGTCGGGATGGGTGCCCACCTGAAGCGTGGAACGCCTCATGCCGAGATCCACGCGCTGCAGATGGCCGGGACTGAAGCAGAAGGCGCGACAGCCTACGTCACCCTGGAGCCCTGCAGCCATCATGGCAAAACCCCGCCTTGCAGCGACAGACTCATTAAGGAGAGGGTGAAGCGGGTTGTCGTTGGATGTACGGACCCGAATCCGCTAGTAGCCGGAAACGGTATTGAACGCTTGAGACAGCATGGTATTGAAGTAAGTGTCGGTTTACTGCAAGAGCAGGCAGCATCATTAAATGAAGCCTTCAACAAGTATATTGTGTCTAAGAAGCCTTTTGTCACGCTGAAGACGGCCAGCACGCTGGATGGGAAGATTGCATCGAGAACCGGTGACAGCAAGTGGATAACGAATCCTGAATCCCGAGCCTTCGTTCATACGCTTCGCCACAGAAACCAAGCGATCATGGTTGGTGTAGGAACCGTCTTAAGCGATGACCCTCTTCTGACAACCCGATTGGATGTGCCTGCGCTGAATCCTATCCGAGTCATCGTGGATTCCAAGCTTCGAGTGCCTCTCAAGGCTCAGGTCGTTACGGATCGGTCTGCGGAGACAATCATTCTAACAACAGCGGATATGGATGCGGAGAAACGCCGTGCACTAGAAGCAGCCGGTATAACGATTCTCGTCTGCGGAGAAGGCTCCAGGGTCGATTTGCCTAAAGCAATGGAACTGTTGGGTGAAAGGGAGATTGCATCCATCCTGCTTGAAGGAGGAGGGCAACTGAACGGCGCAATGCTTGAGCAGCAACTGATTGATAAAATGCTGCTGTTCTTTGCACCCAAGATTATTGGCGGAGGATCCGATGCATCATCCAACTTCCAGTTTGCCGGTTTCGAGTTGATGAAAGAGGCAATCGAGTTAGAACGGGTTTCAGTAAAGCAATTTCAAAAGGATGTTTGTATCGTCGGATATCCTACATACGGGAGCGAGGTGAGTATACCGGATGTTTACGGGCATCATTGAAGAAATGGGTACGATGAGAAGAATATCGAGGCAAGGACAAGCGATGATTCTAACCGTTGGCGCTAAAAAGATACTGGAAGACGTGCATTTGGGTGACAGTATTGCCGTTAATGGTGTTTGCTTAACGGTAGTTCAATTCGATGAATCATCGATTACAGTCGATGTTATGCCGGAGACGTTCCGCAAAACCTCTTTGCAAAAGCTGCATGTGGGTGAATCAGTAAATTTGGAGAGGGCCATGCTGGCAGGGGGACGGTTTGGAGGTCATATCGTACAAGGGCATGTTGATTCCACCGGAGTCATTACAAGTAGGCATCAGGAAGAAAATGCCGTGGTGTTCCAGGTAGAGCCGACCGAGCTGTCCATTCTGAAGTACATGATTCCTCATGGTTCTATTACGATTGACGGCATTAGTCTCACCTTGGTTCAAGTAACGGAGCAGCGGCTTACGGTCTCTATCATTCCGCATACACTTGCCCAGACGGTTCTTCAACATAAAAAAGCCGGTGATGAAGTGAATCTGGAGGCTGATGTCCTGGGCAAATATATGGAGAAGCTGCTGACACACCGTACATCAGGAAATGGCGAATCTTCACGAAGTCGGGGAACTTTGACAGAATCATTTTTGGCGGAGAACGGATTTATTTAAACCACCTAGAAAGGCAGGAGTGAACATGGAAACTTCGTTTCAGTTTCATACGATCGAGGAAGCCATTTATGATTTGATGCTGGGCAAAGTGGTAATCGTAGTCGATGATGAGGACCGCGAGAATGAAGGAGATTTTATCGCTCTTGCAGAGAAAGCGTCCCCCGAGATTATTAATTTTATGATCAAGGAAGGCCGCGGCCTTGTTTGCGCCCCTATCACCGAAGAGCGCGCTCAAGAGTTAGAACTGCCTCCTATGGTTTCAAGGAATACGGATTACCACGGAACAGCCTTCACCGTTTCGGTGGATCATATAGAAACGACCACCGGCATTTCTGCTTCAGAACGGTCAATGACGGTGAAATCACTTATCGACCCTATGACAAAACCTCATAGCTTTCGGCGTCCTGGACATATTTTTCCATTGATCGCCAAAAAAGGCGGTGTGCTTCGCCGTGCAGGCCATACCGAAGCGGCTGTAGATTTGGCACGATTGTGCGGCGCTTATCCTGCAGCGGTCATTTGTGAAATTATTAAAGAAGACGGGGAAATGGCTCGCGTCCTTGAATTAATGGAATTTAGCCGTAAGCATGATTTGAAAATCATTACAATTCAAGATCTGATTCAGTACCGCAACCATAAGGAGAAGCTGGTCAAGCGCGAGGTAGAAGCGAAGCTCCCAACCGATTATGGAGTTTACACAGCAATTGCTTACTCTAATGTGGTGGATCAAAAGGAGCATGTGGCTCTAGTCAAAGGTAAAATTGACGGTTCCGTACCTACGCTTGTAAGAGTCCATTCCGAGTGCTTGACCGGAGATGTATTTCATTCGCACCGGTGCGATTGTGGGCCTCAATTGGATGCGGCTTTAAAGCAAATTGATGAGGAAGGCTCTGGCGTGCTGCTCTATATGAGGCAGGAGGGCCGCGGGATTGGTCTTATCAACAAGCTTAAAGCGTATGTTCTGCAAGAGCAGGGGTTGGATACGGTGGATGCTAACTTGCAATTAGGCTTTCCTCCGGATTTGCGGGATTATGGAATCGGCGCACAAATATTGAAGGATCTAGGTATAACAAAAATCCGGTTGTTAACGAACAATCCGCGTAAAATTAAAGGTCTTGAGGGCTATGGTCTAACCGTAGTGGAGCGGGTTCCGATCCAAATGGAAGAGAATGAGTCGAACACGAACTATCTGCACACGAAGCAAGAGAAGCTAGGTCATATGCTAAAATTTTAACATTTGTCGAAAAATACACATTTTCTTAATAAAAAATGATTCGTTGGAAGGATGTTGTAAAAACATGGCGAAAATATACGAAGGACATTTGATTTCAAAAGGTTTAAAATACGGTATCGTCGTTGGACGGTTTAATGAGTTTATTACAAGCAAGCTGCTTGGCGGTGCGCTGGATGCATTGAAACGGCATGGAGCTACTGAAGAAGAAGTCGAGATCGCTTGGGTTCCAGGAGCTTTTGAAATTGCTTTGATTGCGCAAAAAATGGCGGAAAGCGGCAAGTATGATGCAGTTATTACGTTAGGTGCGGTGATCCGCGGATCCACTCCGCATTTTGACTATGTATGCAACGAAGCAGCTAAAGGAGTTGCTGCAATCAGTCTAAAAACCGGCGTACCGACTATTTTCGGCGTATTGACAACAGATTCCATTGAGCAGGCGGTTGAACGCGCTGGTACTAAAGCCGGCAATAAAGGCTGGGAAGCAGCTACGACGGCAATTGAGATGGCGAATTTGACCAAACAGCTTTCCTAAATTACAATGGATAATTAGGGCGATGCGCAAACCTTGTCATAAAAGGATGAAAAGGCTCGCCGAGTGCTGCTTTCGAAGATGATTTTTCTTCGAAAAATCTTAGGGGGAAATTCTACTTGGAAAAGGTTACATACAAGCTGGATACGTTTGAAGGCCCCCTCGATTTATTGTTACATTTAATTGATAAATCAGAAATTGATATCTATAACATCCCGATCAAAGAAATAACCGATCAGTACATGGAATATTTGGATGCTATGCAGGAGCTGGAGCTGGAGGTTACAAGCGAATTTCTCGTCATGGCGGCGACGCTTCTGTCGATTAAAAGCCAAATGCTCCTGCCTAAGCCTCCGGTTATAGAGATGGATTACGATGATTATATGATGGATGAGGATTATGATCCGCGCGCCGAGCTTGTCGCGAAGCTGATCGAGTATCGTAAGTATAAAGCGATAGCTGATCATTTGAGAGATAAGGAAGCGGAGCGGAGTCTGATCTACACGAGGGAACCGGAGGATTTAACCCAATACGTTCCTGTCATAGTTGAGAATCCGGTAAAAGGGCTGCATATAACGGACTTGGTACGTGCGTTTCAGAGAGCTCTGAACCGCATGTCCAGCCGGAATATGGTTGCCAAGATTCGCAAGGATGAAATTTCGGTAAAGGACCGGATGAGAGAGGTAGTTCAGTATTTGGAGGAAGCCGGGGGCAAAGTGTTATTTTCCAAATTAGTGGACAACGAGACGACCAAAGAAGGGATTGTAACGACTTTTTTGGCTTTACTCGAGTTAATGAAAGTAAAAGTTGTCGTCTGCTATCAATATAAATTATTTGAGGATATTGTGATTCAGGCAAGAGAGGAAGGAACAGCAAATGGATTTTCAACAGATGAAGTCAGTTATTGAGGGCTTGCTGTTTGTGGCAGGAGACGAGGGTCTGGATGTCAAGCAGTTGGCTGAAGTATTAGAGCAAAATACTGATTTTGTCAGAGAACTTGTGCTGGACCTTCAGGCTGATTTTCGAAGAAGCGGCCGCGGATTACAAATCGTTGAATTAGCAGGTGCTTATCAGTTAACAACACTCCCGGCTCATGCTCCTTATTTTGAACGGCTGGCATACTCTCCATCCCGTTCTTCTTTATCTCAAGCCGCATTGGAAACTTTAGCGATAGTGGCTTACAAGCAGCCGATTACAAGGGTTGAAATTGAAGAGATTCGTGGAGTTAAGGCAGATCGTGCGCTGCAAACGCTTGTAGCCAAGGATTTGATTCAAGAGGTTGATCGGGCGGATGCACCAGGTCGTCCTATTTTATATGGAACAACCAAAGCGTTTTTGGATTATTTTGCTTTGGGTACTATCGACGAGCTGCCTGAAACTTCGTTATTTCAAAATGATGACAATTTGGAAGAAGAGACAAGATTACTTTTTGAAAAGCTGGACGGTCAGCAAATTACATTCGAGGACGTATCCCAATCCGAATAGCAATACAGTTTTAAATCTGCGCATGTTTTACCATCACAGGGCTATACTAACTCCTAAATGAACGGAAGCGGTGCTTCTTGAATAAGGAGTTATTTTTGCTTTGTACAAAATGCTAAACGTATCGTTCCGGTGCGTTGGCCCCGAAGTTGGGGAAGGTAATGACCTGCGGGAGGTAGAACATGATTTGGCCTTGGATTTTGGGAGCTGTAGTTGTCCTTATTGTTTTCTTGGCTTGCAGCAGTATGCAATGCAGGTTTACCGTCGTTCGTAAACAGCAGGATGATGAGATTGTTGTAGATTTGCATACGATGTATGGATTAGTGAAACAACGCATAGCCATTCCGGTTATCAAGTTTTTGAATCTACAAGAGGGTGTGAATTTAAAAACAGAGGTTGTTAACAAATCCAACAATCAGCTTATGCAAGGAAAACAAAGCAACATTACACACCATACGATTAAAGAAGCCTTCAATAATTTCCAATTGCTGTTGGCTCATTGTTTTGAGTTTAACAGTTGGTTTAGAGAAACACTCCGGCATGTGCGCTGCACCGAATTTTATTGGAAATCAAACGTTGGAATCGGAGATGCAGCAGAAACGGCGATGACTGCTGGGATGGTGTGGGGCCTTAAATCTTCAATCTTAGGTTATTTGTTCCGCTTTGTGCAGCTGGAAACCAGACCTGTTATCCAAGTCGTTCCTCAGTACAATATGGTCACTTTTTCATCGGAAATTCAGGTGTTGGCAAAAATTCGCGTTTATGAAATCATTCTCGCCTTATGCCGGTTATTGTTCCGCATCATGAAGGTGAAGGGCGGTCTGCGGATGTGGCGCAAAGTACTGTTCAAAGCTTCGTAATAAAATCGCGGCATGCGGTGTTCTTTAATAATTTACCATTACATAGGCCCCTCTTCTTCGGGAGATGCTAAAGATGCGACAGGATTCTAAGTATCAAGCGATGAGACGCAGAGGAGGAGACTATTTTGACTACACATCCGATCGAAGGCTTAATGAAGGTTGCAATGGAAAACATCAAGGAAATGGTTGATGTCAACACCATCGTCGGCGACCCGGTAGAAACTCCGGACGGCAGCGTAATTATGCCGATCTCCAAAGTAGGCTTTGGTTTCGCGGCAGGAGGCAGCGAGTTTGCAACGGATGAAAACAATGTTGGAAGCCATCGGAATGATTCGATGAATGCACAGGTCGCACTGCCTTTCGGTGGAGGTAGCGGCGGTGGGGTATCCATTACACCAATTGCATTTCTAGTCGTTGGCAAGCATGGTGTTAAAATTGTACCGTTGGATAATCAGACACATTTGCTGGAGCGTCTTATCGATTCAGCGCCAACGGTAGTGGATCGTATTCAAAGCATGATGAAGGGCAACAAGACCGGAGCGACCGAAAATGGTGCGCACGTGACGAACAATATAGAGAACCAAAATTTCATTGTTTAGCGGCATTTTATAAGTCTTTGTACGGATTTAAATGTTTGCCAGCTGCTCAAATTGGTTTGGGCAGCTTTGTTTTGTTTCTTGCTAATGATGGTTGCTCTTTGAAAGGCTTTATTTTATATTAAAGTTATGAGTCAATAATGAAAGAGGTTTTTTTTGTGCGTTTAATTCCTACGCGATCCTGTATTCCCGGCATGAAGCTAGGGAAATGCATTTATAACGAGGAAGGTGTCATTTTACTTAAAGAGCACGTTGAGCTCACACAAACAGTCCTCAACCGACTTCAGCAGCTAGGCATCGACTTTCTATACATTGAGGATGAAGCCACGAGCGATGTTGTTGTAGTAGATCCGATATCGGACGAAACGAAAATTAAAGCTCTTTCAGAAATCCGAACTCAGTTCAGATTGATAATTGAAGGGAACAGCAGACAAAAATTTTCCAAAAATCATTTCATGGGAAAAGCGTTCGGCAATGTCATGAAGATGATTATAGAGGATTTAGATTCCAGAGAAGATGCACTTATAATGTTAATGAATATGAACGTTATGAATACATATTTATATCAACATTCACTTAATGTTTGTATTTATTCCACTATGTTAGGAATGGCTAACGGATACAATCGAGATGAAATCCTGACACTAGGTCTTGGAGCTCTATTGCATGATATAGGAAAAACAAAGATCAATCAGGATATGTTGAAGAAACCTGGGCCATTAACCGAAGCGGAGCGTGCCGAGGTACAGACTCATGCAGAGATAGGATTTAAACTATTGAAGGACGAGCCTAACATCCCGCTTATTGCAGCCCACTGCGCCTTCCAGCATCATGAACGTCTAGATGGCAGCGGCTACCCTCGCGGGATTAAAGATAAAGAAATTCATGAATATGCCAAATGGATTGCAATCGTAGACAGCTATGATGCAATGACGACGCACCGTCCTTATCGTTTAGCAATGCTGCCTCATCAAGCGATGGAAATATTGTTTGCAGGGGTGGGGACCTTATATGAGCATAAAAAAGTTGCTTTATTCAGAGATAATGTCGCCATCTACCCTCTCGGGCTTTCTGTTGTTTTGAGTACGGGCGAAAAAGGTGTGGTTGTGAACATTAATCCCGCTGTTCCGCAGCGTCCAGTCATTAGAATCTTCGAGAATGCGGAGGGACAGAAAACACAGCCGTATGAGGTTGATTTGTCAGAGAAGCTGACCGTCTTTGTAAGTAGTGTAGACGATTGGGGTGGGCAGTGATGTGCGGCAGGTATACAATTACCGTCACGTTCGAGGAGCTGATGCTCCACTTTTTATTAGGCGATAACGTGACAGCCAAGTATGAACCTCGATACAATATTGCGCCAGGTCAATGGATTCCCGCAATAATTGGCGGAGAAACACCGGCAGATCGTCGCTTAGGAGAACTGCGCTGGGGACTTGTTCCGAATTGGTCTAAGGAAGAGAAGAGCGGCGTGAACCCAATCAACCTGCGGGCTGAGACGGTATCGGAAAAGCCCTCATTTCAGAAACTATTGACTCGCAAACGCTGCCTTATTCCGTCGGACGGGTTCTATGAGTGGAAAAAGTCAGGGAAAAGCAGCAAACAGCCTGTTCGTTTTACGCTCAAGACGGGTTCGCTCTTTGGAATGGCAGGCTTATATGATACATGGGTTCAAGCGGATGGCGGCAGGCTGCATACCTGTACCATCCTGACTACGACACCCAACAAGCTTGTGTCTGAAGTCCATGAACGAATGCCTGTGATATTAACAGAGGAATCGGAATCCATTTGGTTGGATCGAAAAGTTACGGAGGTACAGAAGCTGCAGCCTTTATTGGTTCCTTATCCAGCCGATTTGATGACCTCTTACGAGGTGGACAGCAAGGTAGGGAATGTCCGTTATGATAAACCGGATTGTATCGATCCGCTGCATGCTCTGTGGTAGTAGGGCATTAGCTCTGTTTGAACGAAGTATCGTTCAAGCAGAGCTTTTTTTATTTGTTCGCAAACAACTCATAACGAAGGTGGATAAGCATATATATGTACAAGATGTCCCGTTTAGCGTAACAAAGCAAGGATGTTGTATACGCAACAACATTAATGGTGGATCGGTAACGCAAACGCCATGTGTTGCAATACGTTTAGGAGGATCGGAGCCACATGAAAAGATTGGGTTTGTTGATGATTCTGGCTATATTCCTGTTTGTCTCGGCAGGATGGCCTGCAGCAGTACAAGCTGCTCCCCCTGTGTCTACACATGCTGAAGCGGCAGCATTGATCGATGTGACCTCTGGTCGGATATTGTACAGCCAGCAAGGGGACAAACAGATGCGGATAGCCAGCTTGACGAAAATCATGACCGCTATTGTCGCTATAGAGAACAGCAAGCTTTCGGATATGGTGAAGGTTAGCCGAAATGCAGCTGGCAAAGAGGGCTCTTCCATTTATTTAAAGCTGGATGAAGAAATGAGTTTGAATCATTTATTGTACGGCATGATGCTTCGATCCGGTAATGATGCAGCAACGGCTATAGCAGAGCATGTGGGCGGAACGGTGGAAGGGTTTGCTTATATGATGAACGAAGAGGCGAAGCTGATCGGAATGACGCGTTCAAGCTTTAAAAATCCGAGCGGGCTTGATGCCGACGGTCATTATTCCACCGCTAACGATATGGCTAAGCTGGCCGCCCATGCCTTACATAATCCGGTTTTCCAAGAAATCGTCAAAACTAAGGTTAAGAAAGCGCCCAACCCCAATGAATCTTGGGATTATTCCTGGTTAAACAAGAACAAGATGCTTACCTTGTACGAAGGTGCGGACGGAGTGAAAACAGGCTATACAAAAACGGCCAAGAGGTGCCTCGTCTCGTCAGCTACCCGCAATGGTCAGCAGTTGGCTGTCGTAACGCTGAATGACGGCGATGATTGGGTCGACCACGCCAAGCTGCTAGACTATGGTTTTAAAAATTTCCCTTTGCAGCAGTTTATCGGTAAAGGGGATATCGTACAGGGGACAGACTTCGCAGCTGGTACAAGCTTTGCCTATCCGGTTCTCGATTCGGAGAAAGGACAATTTTCTACGAAAATACAGCTGATCGATCCAACCTCAACGAGCTATCGCCTAGGAGATAGAGGAACGCTCTTATACAGTTTGAACGGAAATTCCATCGGCAGTGTGCCATTATATGAAAAAGATAGTCCGAGGTTAAAGCAGAAGGAGAACTCCGCTTTTTCCTTCCAAGCATCTGAGCGGGGAACCGCCACGTACACCCCAAAATGGCTGTACATTGTGCAGTTTCTGGTCCGTGTTTTATTCACAGGGAGCGCGGCATAGCGATAGCAGAGAGGAGACGCGGGTCTATGGTGAATTTCATTTGGTTGTTTTTCATTGTTGCCGGTTTTATTGTCGCTGCCGTTAAAGGGAATATCGAGTTGGTTACTCAGGCAGCATTTGAAGGGGCTAAAAGCGGAGTCACTGTCTGCTTCGGGCTTATTAGCGTCATGGTATTCTGGCTTGGTATGATGCGTATTGCCGAGGATGCCGGACTTCTGCAAAAGCTGGCCGTTCTGCTGCGCCCGTTCGTTCGCTTCCTGTTTCCGAGCGTGCCAAAGAATCACCCTGCTATCGGTTACATAATGTCTAATATGAGCGCCAATATATTGGGATTAGGCAATGCGGCTACCCCGATGGGAATTAAAGCGATGCAGTCACTGCAGTCACTTAATCCTAACAAAGATATGGCGAGTCCTGCGATGTGTACACTACTCGCTCTCAATACCGCCAGTATAACGCTGATTCCTACGACTCTCATTGCTATTCGAATGAACTATCAATCAGTGAACCCCACAGAAATCGTAGGCACTACTCTGGTGGCCACCTTTATATCAACCTTAGCGGCAATAGCCGTAGATAAATGGTACCGCCGGCGCAACAGACCAACGTTCCAAAGTCCGCCTGCCAACCCCCGAGGGAAAGGATGATCGAATTTGTACTCATTTGTTAATATGATCTCCGCTTGGGCCATCCCGGTAATTATCGTTTTTATCCCCTTGTTCGCCGCATACCGCAAAGTACCCGTCTACGAGTCGTTCGTGGACGGGGCAAAAGAAGGTTTCGATACAGCCATTCGAATTATTCCGCATCTGGTCGGCATGATGGTGGCCATTAGCGTATTTCGCGCTTCTGGAGCCATGGAGATGCTGATCGGCTGGGTTAGGCCGTTATGCGCCATGATCGGCATTCCTAGTGAAGTGCTGCCACTTGCTATTTTGCGTCCACTCACAGGCGCAGGCTCATTGGCCTTCACTACCGATTTGGTTCAGCAATTCGGACCGGATTCCATGATCGGTCGAATTGCCTCTACTATACAAGGAAGTACGGACACAACTTTGTATGTCATTACGGTTTATTTTGGCGCTATTGGCATCCGCAAGGCTAGCTATGCTCTTAAGGTTGGCTTGATATCTGATGCAGTAGGCTTCATCGCTTCTATTGTCATTTGTTATTTAGTCTTCGCCTAGAACCCCCTAAATTCTCCGCACATATACTGTACCAGCGAACAGATAAGAGGTGAGCTGTGTGCAGTATTACGGCATTATAATCCATCATTCAGTATGCCCCTCCATAAACGGTAAAGGCTACGATTTCTTCATATCCCGTGACGGATCCATTATTCCATCCTCCGAACAAACAGACCCCCTTTACATTCACGTTTGTATAGAAGGTGACTTCTCAGAGCCTCGACACAACTATACGTTAGAAGAGAAGGAACAGCTGTTTATATTGAATAAATTAATTATTCGTTTGGCAGAAACGTGCCGATTTCAACCGGATGACATATTTCCGCACAGTATTTCGTGTCCAGGTCCGTTTTTCCCATGGTCTCAGCTTGTGATTTCACCTGATGATAGGTATCATTAGGTTTGAGGTGAAGAGAGTCCAATGGAACGATTACAAAAAGTATTGGCAGAAGCGGGAGTGGCCTCCCGGAGAAAGTGTGAGGAATTAATCACAGCAGGCCGCGTGCAGGTGAACGAAAGTGTAGTCACAACTTTAGGGGTTAAGGTTGATCCCCAAAAAGATGTGATTCATGTAGATGGACGGGCTATCCGTCAACAAAAGAAGGTTTATGTACTGTTCAACAAACCGAAAGGCGTTATAACTAGTGCATCCGATCCGGGCGGCCGTAAAATCGTTACGGATTTCTTGAAGGATATTAAAGAGCGGATTTATCCTGTAGGACGCTTGGATTACGATACGGAAGGCTTGCTGCTTCTCACCAATGACGGTGAATTCGCCAACCTGCTCACGCATCCCAAGCATCACGTACCGCGTACATATCATGCAACCGTCAAGGGAGTACCGCATGGCTCTCTGTTAGACAAGCTTAGAGAGGGTATTCAACTTGAAGACGGGATGACCGCTCCTGCCGAGGTTGAATATTACGATGTCAATCCGGAAAAAAATGAAACTATAGTATCCATGACCATCTATGAAGGACGTAACCGTCAGGTACGCCGGATGTTCGATGCTATTCAGTTCCCGGTTATCAAGCTGAAACGCGTTCAGTTCGGGCCGATTCCTTTGTTGGGAGTAGCAAGGGGAAAATACCGTCCACTTAAACCACAGGAAATAAAAGAACTGATCGATAGCGCGCTCAAGACACATAAAATTCAAAAAGGGAAATAAGCGCTGACGCCAAATTTCGATATAATGGGGATAGACTCGACTAGATCGTTTGAGGTGTAAAACAATGGGAAAAAATAAACGGTGGGTTCAAATAGCGATTTTTGCTGTTGTTATTGTTATCGGGGCATTAACGCTGTTTAACAATCTGTATGCTACGGACAAAAAACCTGTCGAAGGCTCCAAAGCTCCTGACTTTACGCTAACAGGCTTGGACGGTAAGCAGCACAATCTTTTCGATTATAAGGGAAAAGCGGTTATGGTCAACTTTTGGGGTACCTTTTGTCCGCCCTGTAAAAATGAAATGCCGGCGATTCAACATCAATATGACAAGATGAACAAAGATACGACGGCGATTCTCGGGTTAAATTTGGGTGAAAGCAAGATTACGGTTCAAAGCTTTATGGATCAGTACAAAATCAACTTTCCCATATTGCTGGACGATAACGAAGAGACTCGTAAACGATACGGGGTCATGCAGTATCCTACTACTTTTTTTATTTCACCTGACGGAAAGATTGCAAAGATTAAAATCGGAGAAATGGACGAAGCTTATATAGAGCAAACGCTCGCCTCTATTTCGACGTCCGGTAAATAAAAATCCCGTTACGAAGCTCATATTTGTGTATGCATTACGTAAAGGCGTGCTATTCCCACAATACTCCCTTTACGTAATGCTGCATGAACTCGACAACAAACATGGGAATGCTTACAATCCATAATTGAATGCAATGTAGCGAGGCTGGTTTCCTATGGAGACGCAGCTTAAGCTTATGACGTAAGCTTTTCGCGAAAAGCTCACAGGAGGACACCATGATTCAAAATACAAAATGCGAATGCGGCCATCAAAATTTAGTCGGGACTGTACTTTGTGAATCATGCGGCAAACCGCTGTATGATGATGAGAGCACTGAACCGCTCGAAATGCGCTATGACGGTGTCGCAAGACGTTCGCAGAAAGCTAACCCAGGCTTGCTCGACAAGGTATGGAACTTTTTCTCATCCGTGAAGATCGCCATCTATCTTATCATTATCACGCTGTTGGGAGCCGCACTGGGCACTATCTTTACGCAAGAAAGCAACTTTATTAACTTCGATCCCTCTACCTACTACAAGGAAACGTACGGAACGATCGGCGAAATCTACTATATGCTGGGTTTATCGCGTACATACGAATCGTGGTGGTTTATTACACTGCTTTTTATGATAGGAACATCACTTGTTGTCTGCAGCTTGGATCGGGTGCTTCCGTTGTATCGCGCCTTGAGCAAACAGCAGATTCGCAAGCATAGCAGCTTTATTTTACGGCAAAAAGTGTCTTATTTTGGCCACATCAATGACAACCATGGGACAGCCGACATAGACCAGCAATCACGAGCTTGGATTGATCAAGCGGCCAAGGCTTTAAAGAAGCAGAGATACCGCGTACATACGGATGGTACGGCGCTTCTGGCGGAGAAGAACAGATTCAGCCGCTGGGGCCCTTATATTAATCACATCGGGCTTATCATATTTTTGATGGCCGTTCTAATGCGCAGCCTTCCTGGCTGGAACATGGACCAATACGTAGCTTTCCCTGAAGGAACCCCTGTGAAAATCCCTTCAACATCCTACTACTTGAAGAACGAAAAATTCACCGTGGATTATTATTCGGAAGATGAGATGTCGGCTGATTTCCGGGCCAAACAACAAGCTGTCGCTAAAATTTACGAAACCAAGGCTGTCTTGTACAAATGTACGGCTTACTGTGATGATCCGCTGAAGGAGCCAACGCTCGAGGAGGTTCACCGCCAAGATATTGTCGTAAACAAGCCGCTTAATTATAAAGGATTGCTTGCTTATCAATATGATTATAAAGAAAATCCTTTGTTGATATCCGTTAAACCGTCTCTGAAAAACAAACAAACCGGAGAAGTATACGGAAGTATGGAGCTTTCGATGAGCCGACCCGCTGATGAGTACAAGGTAGGGCCATATCAATTTAAGCTTAAAGGGTACTTCCCTGATTTCGGCTTGGATGATAAAGGGTCTCCAATGACGAAATCCAATGAAGCTAAGGCACCTGCGTTTATCTTTTACATAACGGGACCCGGGCTCGCTACAGAAGGCCAACCATTCATCTATTTTCCTAGACAAGTAGATAAAGAGACATTTGCTCAGGATCAGATTAATGGTGACATTGCCCAAAAATTCGATCTTTCCGTCAATTCGATGGCTGATGTGAATTTCTCTTCTTATACCAGCTACTTGAATATCCGGGTGGATCGCGCGCTTCCGTTCATTTGGGTTGGAGCAGCCATATCGATGATCGGTTTGATCATGGGCTTCTATTGGCATCATCGCCGCGTTTGGGTAAGAATTGACGAAGGTCAGCTGTCGTTAGGTGCGCACACCAATAAGAATTGGTTCGGCATTCGAAAAGAAGTGGCGCATATTCTCCATAAATCCGGGATAAAAGTAGATCCCAAGACATTAGAGGCAGGGGTGTTGTAGTAGTGGACAGCAGTACGTTGTTATTTCTTGCTTTCATTGTGTACAGCGTTGCATTTTTGATCTTTGTAATCGGTATTACAGGTAAGAATTTGAATCGGCAAGATTCGGAAGCTAAAAGTGAAAAGTGGGGGAAAGCTGGGATTACTTTTTCCATTATAGGTTTCCTCTGTCATGCAGCTTTCTTCTTTACACGGTGGGCGGAAGCGGGTCATATTCCAACGAGCAACATGTTTGAATTTATGACATTCCTTGCTATGATGGTCATGCTTGCCTTTATTATCGTATACTTCATTTATCGTTCCCAGGTTCTTGGAGTGTTCGCTTTGCCGGTAGGTATTATTATTATTGCGTACGCATCGGTGTTCCCTAAAGAAGTTCAGCCGTTAATTCCAGCTCTGCAAAGCTATTGGCTGAAAATTCACGTGACCACGGCTGCTGCAGGTGAAGCGTTCTTTGCGGTAGGCTTTGCAGCTGGATTAATGTATTTGCTAAGAACTATTAACTTTAACAGTAAAGATCAAGCCGGTAAAAAAGAGAGATTCGGCGTAGAAATAACGATGTTTTTCTTAGTAACCATTGTTGCTTTCGTTATCACTATCTTCAGCTTCAATGCAGCAGGATACAGCGCTAAATTCGCTTTGCCTGCAACAGAAGGATCTTCGATCCAGCAAACTGCAGAATACGTGCTGCCGCCAATTGTTATGCCTAAGGACTCCCAGGTTATCGAAATGAAGCCTTTCATTGGAATGACCGAGCCTTTATTCGAATCTCCTTCCTGGTTTAAAGGAAGCGGTGCAGCGAGAAAGCTGAATACCGTGCTTTGGTCATTGATCGGTGGTATCATTTTATATGCCGTGCTCCGTTTGATCGCAAGAAAATCGTTATCAGCTGCCATTAGTCCTTTGATGAAAGGCATCGATCCAGAAGATATTGATGAAATCAGCTACCGTGCCATCGCAATCGGTTATCCGATCTTTACATTAGGTGCATTAATCTTTGCCATGATCTGGGCTGCTGAAGCATGGGGACGCTTCTGGGGATGGGATCCCAAAGAAGTATGGGCACTTATTACTTGGCTTTATTATGCAGCCTATCTGCATTTCCGTCTTTCGAGAGGCTGGCAAGGGAAAAGATCTGCTTGGTTGGCCGTTATCGGTTTTATCGTCGTTATGTTTACCTTGATCGGTGTCAATCTGGTCATTGCAGGATTGCATTCATACGCAGGTGTTTGATAATTGAATAGGAAAGGGATGAAATCAAATGACAGAAAGAAAAATGACTATATTGGTCGTGGATGATGAAGAGCGTATCCGCCGTTTGCTTCGCATGTACCTGGAAAAAGAAAACTTTACGATAGAAGAAGCGGAAGACGGAGAAACTGCTTTGAAGAAAGCAGTGGAGAACGACTACGATTTAATTTTGCTTGATATCATGCTTCCGGGCATTGACGGTAACGAGGTATGCTCCAGATTACGTCAGGTGAAATCAACTCCCGTTATAATGCTGACGGCCAAAGGCGAAGAGACGAATAGGGTGCAGGGCTTTGAAATGGGTGCAGACGATTACGTCGTTAAACCTTTTAGTCCACGTGAGGTAATATATCGTGTAAAAGCGATTTTACGCCGTTCTTCCGTCACTGCTTATTTGTCCAAAGAGGTGAACACGAGTAATAACATCGTATTCCCGAATCTCGTTATTGAGCATGACGCTCATCGTGTAACGGCTGGAGGGCAAGAGGTCGCGCTGACACCAAAAGAATACGAGCTGCTTCATTATTTGGCTGTATCTCCGGACAAAGTATTTTCCAGAGAAGAGCTGTTGAAGGACGTATGGAACTATGAATTTTTCGGTGATCTTCGGACGGTGGATACTCATGTGAAAAGACTTCGTGAAAAGCTGAATAAAGTTTCGCCGGATGCTGCTGCCATGATTACTACGGTTTGGGGCGTAGGCTACAAACTCGAGGTGCCTAAATAAGGTGTTTATTTTAAAAAGTATTGTCGGGAAGCTTTGGTTAACAATCATCGGGCTGGTTGCTGTTATATTGATGGTATTAGGTTTGTTCCTTTTTCAATACCTGCAAACCTCATTTCCTAAATCGCAGGACCAGATTGAAAGCTTGCATAAACTGGGCTTGAAGGTTGCTGACGGTATATCGGTTCACAGCGAAGATAACCATTATATTACAATGGTTAACGACTTACTAAGCGCTCAGGAAGCTACGGTGTTTATTGTAGACAAGCAATTTAAGCAATCCGGCTTTGTTGCTGAGGCTGGAAGCATGGCTGACCTGCATTATGATGACTTTTTTAGTAAGCAGGATATGCAACAGGTTTTTGCTGGACAAATCATCGATAATAAAGTTGTCGGGAAGGGTGGCATTAAGCAGCGAACCAACAACCTGTATTCGGCTGTTGCTGTGCCTTTAAAAGACGCATCGCAGCAAAACATCATCGGGGCTGCGGTATTGTTCCAATCAACTCAATCGGTTGAAGAAACACAAGCTTATGTCATGCGCTTATTTGCCTACGTTTCACTGGCTGGATTCCTTATGACGACGTTCTTCGCCTTCTTCCTGTTAACCAAAATAACACAGCCGCTGCAGCAGCTGAAAAAAGCCGCTGATTTGATATCGCATGGAGAATACGGTACGCGGGTACCGATCTCTTCAGACGATGAAATCGGGGAGCTGTCCAAAACATTCAATCGGATGGGAGAAGAGCTATCCGATACGATCAAGGCGCTTAACCATGAGAAAGAGCATTTATCCAGCGTATTGCGAAGTATGGCAGATGCCGTAATTACGTTCGATGCGGATGGACAAGTGATTCTCACTAACCCTCAGGGCTACAAGATTGTTAGAGACTGGGGACAGATTCAATGGAAAGACTTTGGCTCGGAGAAGGAAGTCGATACAGAGCAGAACATGCATATCGACATGATACCGCCGCCTGTTCGCCCACTGTTCGAGGAAGTCATAAATGGTGCGAACGAAATTACATCCAAGCTGCATGTGCATAATGAGGTATGGTCGATCGTTATGGCTCCGTTGTATTCACGTGACGTAGTGCGCGGCGTTGTTGCGGTTATGAGGGATGTTTCAGAAGAATTTATGCTGGATAAGCTGAGAAAAGATTTTGTTGCTAACGTATCGCATGAGCTACGCACTCCGTTATCTATGCTTCAAGGATACAGTGAGGCTTTAGTCGATGATATCGCTTCTTCTCCTGAGGAGAGGAAGGAGCTGGCTCAGGTTATTCATGACGAGTCACTTCGTATGGGCAGATTGGTTCGTGATCTTCTAGATCTGGCGAGGATGGAAACCGGCAATATGGAGATGCATTTCCGTGAAGTAGATCTGAATAGCTTCATAAGGCGTGTGCATAGGAAGTTCGCCGCATTGTCTAAGGAACGGGGAATTACAATGACAGCGGAGCTTCCTGAAGAAGAGCTGCTGCTAGCTCACGCTGATGAAGATCGACTGGAGCAGGTAATGACCAATCTTCTCGATAATGCTATACGTCATACACCGGCGCAAGCGCAGATCCAAGTAAGTGCTCAGAAACATGTGTATGATGGACGAGATGCGATTCTGCTTGAGATTACGGACCAAGGGCAAGGTATTCCTGCTGGTGATCTTCCTTACATTTTTGAACGATTCTACAAGGCGGATAAAGCACGCACGAGAGGAACTACCGGTGGCACTGGTCTAGGCCTTTCTATTGTCAAGAGTATAGTGGAAGCCCATAAAGGAACTGTGCAAGTCAAAAGCGCTGTCGGTCAAGGAACGACCTTTTCCATTATACTTCCTTGCAATCCTCAATAACGGCTATTTTCTACATGATTCGCATCAAAACTCGACATGAATAAAAAAGAGCTTCCGATAAACATATCGGAAGCTCTTTCTTTTTGTTGAAATTAGGAAGTTAATCTTGTTGTCCGTGAAACAAAATAAAATTATTGTAAAGTAAGCTCGCTTACGTTTTCGATTTCAGGCAGTTGTCCAAGCTGCTCCAACACTTCTTTCGGAGTGGCTTTATCTGTTGTGAGTACCATGATTGCGGATCCGCCAAATACTTTACGTCCAACCTGCATTGTAGCAATGTTAACGTCATTGCTTCCGAGTAATGTGCCCACTTTACCGATGATACCTGGTTTATCGTTGTGGGAGATCAGCAGCAGATGACCGTGTGGAGCGATATCAACCGGATATTGATCAATCTGTACAATTCTTTCTCCATAACCGGAAAGCAAAGTTCCAGCCAATGTGCGCTCTTCATTTTTCGTTTTCAAAGTAACGGATACCAGGTTAGTAAATGTTTTGGAAGCCGTCGACTTTTGGGTAACGATGTTCACGTCGCGAGTTTTTGCCAAGTGCATAGCATTAACAATATTAACACCTTCAAGCTGGTTAGCCAGAATGCCTTTTACAATATAACGGGTAAGTGGAGTAGGATCTACATCGCTCAGATCGCCGGAGTAGTTCACTACGATTTCTTTTACTGCGCCCTCAGTCATTTGACCAACAAATTGTCCAAGATGCTCACCTAGGTTGAAGTAAGGTTGCAGCTTATTCAATACGGTTGGTGGAACTGGAGGCATGTTAACTGCATTTTTGAACGGCTCGTCACGCAAAATATGAAGTACTTCTTCGGAAACGTCGATCGCTACGTTCTCTTGTGCTTCTACAGTGGAAGCGCCCAAGTGTGGAGTAACGATAATTTTAGGGTTATTCAAGAAAGGATGATCTGCTGTAGGTGGCTCTTGCTCGAATACGTCGAATGCCGCACCGGCAACGATACCCGATTCAATGGCCTCAACCAATGCCATCTCGTCAATAATGCCGCCGCGAGCGCAGTTGATGATGCGAACGCCTTTTCTCATTAATTCAAACTGAGGGCGGGAAATAATATGGCGAGTTTCGTTAGTCAACGGTGTATGAACCGTAATGAAGTCGGCTTGCGCTGCGATCTCATTGACAGTACCCAGCTTCACGCCGATTTTTTCCGCACGCTCTTCTGTTAAGAATGGATCGTATCCGATAACGTTCATGCCGAATACTTTGGCACGCTTGGCAACTTCGCTACCGATGCGTCCCATACCCAAGATGCCTAGTGTTTTATTGCGAAGCTCTACGCCCACGAAAGTTTTGCGATCCCATTCGCCGCCGACTGTTTTCTTATAAGCTTGAGGAATGGAACGAGCAACCGACATCATCATAGCGAAAGTCAGCTCGCAAGTTGCAATGGTGTTACCATCTGGAGCGTTAATAACAACGATACCGCGTTTAGTGGCAGCTTCAAGGTCGATATTATCAACGCCGACGCCTGCACGACCGACAACTTTTAAGTTTGCAGCAGCATTCATAATTTTTTCGGTTACTTTCGTTTGGCTGCGGACCATCAAAGCATCATAATCAGCAATAATAGCGATAAGCTCGTCCTCGGACAAACCGTTTTTCTTCTCTACGGTAACATCCTCTGCATCATACAGCATTTGAATCCCCATGTCGCTGATGCCATCCATAACTAACACTTTAAACATTGTTCAGACCTCCAAATTAGTATAATTTCTAGCGGCTCAAGTTCAAAAGTGAAGTGCGGAATAACCAGTTCTTAAAGCCCATCACTTTGAAAATGAGCATAAAAAAACTCCTCATCCCCATACGATTGCCCGTATAAAAGGGACGAAGAGTTACTTTCGTGGTACCACCCTAGTTCGCTGCACGTTCACACGAGCAGCCTCGCGAGTCCTAAGACTCAGAAATGTAACGGTTTCTACCCGGCTGTACCTACTTTATCTTCCGACCTGATCGAAAGCATTTCAATACAGCAACTCTGGAGTGCTCTGTATAAAGGATAATGTCCGACTCGCACCAACCATCGGCTCTCTGCGCATTACCGGTTCATACTGTCTCCGTCAAAGTCGATTGTAAAATGAATTTTCATTAGCGTACCATGACCCCTAGAGTCATGTCAATAGGTGTCGAAAAGGATGATCGGACCCATTTTGTAGATGATCTTAGGAAACAAGATCTACGTACGCTAGACACGATAAAGGCGATTATTGTTCGCTTTTATGTGCTAACAAATCATATTTTATGGCAATTTCGTTAGGAATGCAATGGTTTTTACTTGATCAATTGTGAATTTTTCGTTATTGTTCTTTACAGGGCGTTGAGTAAAAGGAGATGTGTTGAATGGAGTCTTTTGAAATGATTGACCCTAGATCATTTGTGGATAAATTGGACCAGAAGGATCTGGGCGATTCGTTAATAATTGATGTAAGAGAGCCTATGGAATGGGATTATTATCACCTTGATGAGGCAAAGCTAATCCCGATGAATACGATACCTGCTCGTATGACGGAGCTTCCGAGGGATCGAACGCTATATATCGTATGTGCCCACGGCGTTCGTAGTGCTAACGTATGCTATTATTTGCGACAGCAGGGCTATGAGGACGTCATCAATGTTGAAGGCGGCATGGCTGCCGTTGCTATGATAAAAGGGTTCCAATACGATTGATCGTAACTGGAAGCATAGAAGCCGCTTCAGTGCAGCCAACCTTGGTCTGTCTGAAACGGCTTTTTTAACCTATAGAATTCCAGGGCTCCCCGCAAAATACCCTGAATCGACTTCGAAGCTAAAGGCTCCACTTTGGGGGAAATATTAGTTTTGATTGATAAAGAAGGGCAGCTGAGGGAGGGTTTCATTAGGGTACCATCTGCTCTTATTGCGGATAAAATCTCCGGATCGAACGGCATCGGTAGCTAAGAGTACGTCAACCACAGGCTGAATTTGATTCAAGTTATATTTAGCGGCTTGTCCTGTTGTAATCATCTCGTCTATTCGAATAGCTAGATCCTGAGGCGTAAACGGTTTATACGTCTTGGTGCCGGTCAACAGGTTTGCGATATAATCGTTTTTTACGTTTAAGGGAAGTGTGTTCCAATCTTGAATGGTCAGAGGTTTGCTGACATCTGTGTGCTTTAATTGAGGCGTCACAGATTCCTGCCATTTGACGATGGAGTCATAATAGTTTTTTTGCGCGGCCAACGCGAACTTTTTGGCTTCAATCAGATAGGAATTAAGCTCCATTTCCTTAAGAAGCTCCGTTCCAGGAATGGAATTGGCTTTGGGCTGCATGCTGCTTAGAGCTTCATAAAACAGTTTGAGGCTTTTAGCATAGTTTTGCTGTCCTTCTTGCAATAGGGGTGAGGAGTCAGGCATGGATTTGGTGCTGACTTCGTCATATTTCTCTTTGGCAAGCTTAGACAAGCCCTTGAGTATTAGAGAGGCATCCGTAGAGCGATTGACCTCAAGTTCGTTTAATTTATCAAACCAGCTCGTTTGAAATTCCCTGTACGGTTGATAAATGGTATGATAGTAAGACACCAGATACTGTTGATGATAAGCAGAATACACTTTGGCAGCTTCCTGCTGCTGGGAGATTTGATTTTCGTACTTCGCGGCGGAACGTTCTTGACCCAATTTGACTCCGAAGAAAAAGGTGCCGAGAGCGAGTACGAGCATAAAAATGAAGATGAGGACAAATAAGTAATCTGTACGGGTCAACCTTTTCTCCATGTGCAAGCTCCTCGATGTTTTTTATTGATAGTATAGGTGATCCTGTCGAAAAAAGGAATAATTTGCATGAAAAAATTTAATTTCAAACAATTCAAATTCAGGCAGGTCAATGTCGATGAAATCGATGATCGCTTTCTGATTATGAATTTGTACATGACGCAGTTGTTAGTCGTTTTGCTGGGTGCCATTATTATGTTATTCCAAAGGCCATCACTAACTCAAATGTTCTCATTAAAGCAAGGAATATGGATTCCGGTATGGGGAGTCACTTTTGCTTTGGTTGTACTGGTTGTCGATGTGCTCATATCCAGATGGGTACCGCCTGAAGTGACGGATGACGGTGGCATTAATGAATTATTGTTCAAAAACCGTCCTTTATGGCATATTATCGTTATGTCGCTGGTAGTGGCCATTTGTGAGGAACTATTATTCAGAGGGGCTATTCAAGCTTCCTGGGGACCCTATTGGACAAGTATTTTGTTCGCGGCAATTCATATTCGCTATTTGCAGCATTGGCTAATGACAGGCCTTGTGTTTAGCATAAGCTATGGCCTTGGATGGATTTATATACAAACAGGGTCGTTGTTAACGCCTATTGTGGCACATTTTGTGATTGATTTAATTATGGGGTGCATTATTCGTTACAGGAGAGAGGATTAAATGCGTTCAAGTCAACAAGATATGGACATACAAGACAAACAAGGCCCGGAAGAAGAAGTGGAGGACGATCGCTTTCTTCCCCCGCGCAATACGGTGCACCCTACGGAGAAGGAGAGATGGCTCCCGGTCTTTTACCGGACCTTGCTGTGGTTGTTCATCTTGCTTGTAGTAGGCTTACTGATTTGGGGCTGGAATTATCTTCAGAAACATGGATAGAAATCATTTATATTTAACTACTATCCGCCTATTATGGCGGATTTTTTTATTTGTGATTGTCTGTCCGTATAATCAAGGCGTTATCTCGATGGTAGACGGATCAATAAAACCATATTGCTTTTGCTCCAGCTCGGTAAGCAGCTTATCCAAAGCTTTATCAGTCCACGGAAGTTCGTGCATCAAGATGTTGCTGCCCGGTCGGAGCTGCTCCAGCACATTAGCTACGACTTGATCCGGATTGTTGCTTTTAGTGCTCATCTCCCAATCCTTCGAGCCGTTGGACCATGTCATGAAGAGCATGTTCTCCTCTTTCACCTTGGCTTTGACCAGATCCCCACCTGAACCGAAAGGTGGTCTGAAAAAGCGAGGGGCTTCTCCAATGACATCCTTTACTATGGCTTGAACATCACTGATTTGCTGATTCACCTTTTCCTGACTTTCCTTTTTCAGATCGATGTGATCCCAGGAGTGATTACCGATCGTTTGTCCGCGTTCATGTACGAGCTTCAGGAGCTCTGGCTTTTGTTTGACCCGATACCCGTTAACAAAGAAAATCGCCTTAGCATGATGCTTGTCCAATGTATTTAACATGGAGTCCAGCATTTCCTTATCTTTAGGCCCATCGTCAAATGAAAGCAGGACCATCTTTTTTTCGGTTACGGAAGGATCGATGGGCAGGATGTCATAGCTTTTTGGATTCAACCTGTACTTCTTGGGTGTCTCAGCTGGAGCTGCAGTCGGTTGGGGTTGAGGCGATGCGTCCGTCGGTTTGACTGTTTGTATTGGTTGGGCTGGATTACTATTGACGTTATCCGATGCACCGTTTGAATTCCCAGCTGCTGGTTGCATGGCAGTATCAGATGGCTTAGCCGGATTTTGACAAGCGGATGCTGTAAGAAGAAGAAAGGCGGTTAGCCCCCAAAGCAGCTTTCTGTTCATAATGAGTAGTCTCCTGTTCTGTGGTGATTTCCTAATTTTATCATGCATGGTCCGTCACTTCATAGCGGAAAATACGGGTGTAATCAAACGGATGGAGGGATAGCTATGAAAGTCGGATCTTTCTTACTTGGTGGGCTGGTTGGTGCAGCCGCTGTTATTTATTTCAATAATAAAAGCAAATCGATGCTGTTCTCCGCTATCAGCAGTAAAAATCAATCGCTAGGCAACCAATCGGATAAATCAAAGGAACGATCCTCGGAACGTTCTGCCGATAAGCCGCATCATGCATCCGAGTCGTTTTCCAGTATGAAAAAGGATGAGTCTTCAGTGTCCGATGGGCTTGGCAGGGTGGAAGCAATCATCAACAAAGAGCCTGAAATCAAAGCGGTGGTTGATGAAATCCTGGCGGAGAATCAACAAAAAGAAGTATATCAGACTCAATGAACCCTGTAGATGGATCGGAAGTACCAGACATGAGCAGAACCCATGCTTATGTCTTTTCTTTTTTTCAGGTCATTCGTACATTTATTGTTATGTTGTGATATAATAGTCATATAATTGAATACAAGCCATAAATGCTTACTCACCTTTTTAACCTTACTTCATAAGCTATAAATATACGCGTCGGCAAGGAGGAATCCTGTATGAAAATGGAGCGTTTAAGTCAGGACAAGATACGGATTTTCCTCACATTCGACGACTTGACGGAGCGAGGCATTCAAAAGGATGATATGTGGAGAGAAATCCCTAAAGTACATGAACTGTTCAGCGATATGATGGATCAGGCGTATTCCGAGCTTGGCTTCGAGCCGTCTGGACCGCTTGCCGTTGAGGTGCTGCAGCTTCCTGCACAAGGTATGGTCGTTATCGTTACGCGCGGTAAGGTCGATTTCCATCATTCCGTTGAGTCCTACGACGAGGAAGTCGAAGAGATGTATGAACTTGAGGTTACGTTAGAGCAAACCGATCAAATCTCCTATGTATTTCATGATTTTGAAGACTTACTGCGTATGGCCAAGGTGCTGAATCCATTAGTCGCTGATTCTGATGGTGGAATTCTGTTCTCGTACAAGAACAAATGGTTCCTGCAATTAAACTCAGATGAATTGGATGAGAGCGGATACCAAGCTGTTATTGCGGTTCTGTCGGAGTTCGGTGATGCGGCTACCGTAACTCGTGCGGTTCTTGAGGAGTACGGCAAGACGGTTATTGCGTCCGATGCTGTGAAGGTGCTCTGTACCCATTTTAAATAAAAAGCAACATCACACATAGCTATGAATAAGCCCGCAAAAAGCGTTCAGCAAAAACATTTTGTTTTTGAGGAATGCTTTTTTTTGCGGTTGATGACTAACGATCATTAGGGTATCAAGAAAAAATGCGTTTACTGTTACCAAATTGTTCGAAAATAACTTGACGAATAAGGAACTACTTGAGCAAGAATGTGATATTCTGGTTCCAGCGGCTATTGAAAATTCAAATAACTTCAGCCAATGCGGATCGTATTCAAGCTGCAATTGTTGTTGAAGCGGCAAATGGCCCGACAACCCTGGAAGCTACCAGAATATTATCGGATCGAGGCATACTGCTCGTACCTGATGTTTTGGCAAGCGCCGGAGGCGTTGTCGTATCCTATTTTGAATGGGTGCAAAACAATCAAGGATATTACTGGACAGAAGCGGAAGTGCATGCCAGACTGCAAGAAGTAATGGAAAAAGGATTTGAAAATGTCTATAATATTCATATTGCAAGAAATGTCGATATGCGTCTGGCCGCGTATATGGTCGGTGTTCGTAAAATGGCTGAAGCCGCCAAGTTTAGAGGGTGGGTCTGATCATATAGGAATGGAGGGGGACACATGAGCGTCTTCTCGATCTTAGCGGCGGCGATAGCGCCCGGTGTCGCTCTATTAGCGTATTTTTATTTGAAGGATCGTTACGATACGGAGCCTATTCATTTGGTTCTGAAAGTATTCTTGTTCGGCGTTCTGCTCGTTTTTCCTGTTATGGTATTGCAGCGTGCGTTTGTTCATGCTCTTGGAGAAAATCCATTCATATTCAGCTTTGTTATTTCCGCAGGAATCGAAGAGTTTCTAAAATGGTTTCTCGTTTATTTTATTATTTATAAACATACATCATTTGACGAACCTTACGATGGCATTGTTTATGCGGTAGCAGCATCACTCGGGTTTGCGACCTTGGAAAACGTCTTTTATGCTCTGCTGAACTCGTCATCCATATCCAGCCTACTTTTCAGAGCGCTGCTCCCCGTATCGGGGCACGCGATGTTCGGCGTCATCATGGGCTATCATTTGGGAAAAGCCAAATTCATCTCGCATCAATCTACAAGACATTTGGTATTCTCACTTTTATTTCCGATTTTTTGGCATGGCGTATTCGATTATGTACTGGCTACAACCAAAACGTATTGGATCTGGTTTATGATACCGTTGATGGTTTTTTTGTGGATACGGAGCTTGCGTAAAGTAGCAAATGCTAATGCCACATCACCCCTTCGCGTTGTTCAGAGGGAAGAGCGGGTTAAAATTTAACCGGTTTGTCAATACTTGACAATATTCAACTATACAAACCGGAGGGAATGCATGTCTTTAAACGATCGCGTGAAAGTGACCATTCGCTGCAATAACTGCGGTGAGAGATTTATTTTAAGAGGCAGGAAAGAGAAGGGCAAGATCGATACAGGGTTTAAACAGTGTATCTGTAATAATGCGAATGACTTTGAGATTGAGACTCATGATTTTTAACGCAAAAGAAGCCAACGATGGACCGCATTACGCGCGCCTTCAAAAGCTTCTTTTTTTGTGCATAAGACTTCTTCCTAGAGCGAAAACTAAAGCCAAGTTTGGCTGAAGAAGGGAGATTTCACAACCATGTACAGTAGATTAAGTATTGTTATGTTTCCGATTTTATTGGTCGCTTTGATCGGAGCCGGTGTGTGGGGCTATTTGGAGCATCAAGAAAAAAACTCGATACTCATTAAAGCAGAGAATCAATACCAAAGGGCTTTTCATGACTTGTCCTTTCACGTAGATAAGCTGCATAACGAGCTGGGCAATACTTTAGCCGTTAATACAGCTTCCCAGGACAGCTACAAAAAAGGTTTGATCAATGTTTGGCGCATAACGAGTCAAGCTCAGAGCGAGATCAATCAGCTTCCATTATCCTTGCTGCCATTTAATAAGACAGAAGAGTTTCTGGCCAATATGTCTAACTTCTCGTACAGAGCAGCCTTAAGAGACCTTAACAAGCAACCATTAAGTCAGGAAGAGATGGGAACCCTGAACGCCCTGTACCAGCATGCCTCTGAAATATCTACAAGTCTTCGGGATATGCAGTCTCAAGTGCTGGCAAGCAATTTGCGCTGGATGGACGTTGAGACCGCGTTGGCGACAGAAAAAGAACCGATGGACAATGCGATCATTGACGGGTTTCAGACCGTGGACAAAAAAGTATCGGAATACTCTGATGTGAAGTGGAGTCCATCGGTGATGAACATTTACCAAAAACGAGACATGAATATGCTCTCCGGTAATGATGTGACTGCTGAAGAGATTAAAACAAAAGCTGCCCAATTCTTAAATATGCCTGACGCTTCCGCGCTGCAGGTCGTTGAGAACGGGCCGGGAACAGAGTACCATTCCTTCAGCGTTACAGCTCCTCGTAATCAATCGTCTGATGGAGTGCACCTCGATTATAGCACCAAGGGAGGACAGCTGCTATGGTTCACGGCACCTCGCAGTGTTACTGAGAAAAAAATCGAGGCTCGCCACGCGCGCGATACGGCTGCCGAATTTTTGGACACTCATGACTACAAGAATATGACAGCTGTATCTTATGACGAATACAATAATAATGCCAATATTACGTTTGCTAGCCGCAAAAATGATGTCATCAATTACTTGGACAAAGTTTCGGTAAAAGTAGCGCTGGATAACGGTGAAATCTTGGGTCTGCAGGCGAGTGATTATGTATTTGACCACAAGGATCGCGAGTTCAAAGCACCTAAGCTTACTGCGGAAGAAGCACGCAAAGCTTTGAACTCGAATTTGAAAGTGGATAACGAATCGATGGCCTTGATACGCAACGATGCACAAGATGAGGTTATGTGTTATGAATATACAGGGCGTATTAACGGAAGCGTCTACCGGATCTACATAAATGGGGAAACCGGGACTGAGGAGAAAATTGATCGCCTTGGAAAAGATGAGCAGCAAGTAACACAATCTTAACATCTAAAAGAAGAGGCTGTCAGCAGCTTCTTCTTTTTTTATATATTTTATAAGTTTCGGGGCTTCCCGCAAAGTACCTGAATCCACTTCGATACTAGAGGCACCACTTTGTAGGGTTATTTTATGCTTCCCATATGTTGCCTTCATGTTATAATAAATAGGGAAATGTAGTGCTTTGGTACTGCTTTTTTGCTAACTTCTAGGGGAGGTGTGCTTCTTTGCTGCCGAAAGTGAATGAGATTTTACATATACAAATCAATTCGATTGACGAAGACGAGGCAAAACAAGAGTTCAAATCCAGAATTGCCGACATTACGGATCGCCAGATCAGCATGGAAGTGCCGATGAATGAGCGGACAGGCCGCTTGAAAAGACTTTATATCGGGGACGAGCTGTCAGCCTTTTTTATCACCGATGGCGGTGTGAAAAACTATTTCACTACGACCGTGCTTGGCTTCTCGGATGATGTCATCCGAACCGTACATATAAAAAAGCCCGACCCAGAATCCATAACGAAGGTTCAGCGCCGTAACTTCTTGCGGGTACCGGCAGAACTGGAGATTGCCGTTGCTTACTCCGAGCAGCTAAAATTCGTTGCTGTTACCGATGATGTCGGTGGCGGGGGGATATCGTTTCTATGCGATGGTTACATTCCGCTTACCACTCAGCAAACCGTTAACTGCTGGCTGTTACTGCAATTCAAGAGCAACCAGGTTGAGCATGTTCCTTTCAAGGGAGAACTAGTTCGTATCAAGCCATTGGAAACCGGCAAACAGCAAGTTATGCTGAGGTACGCCGAGATAACAGACCAAAACAGGCAAAAAATTATTCGTTATTGCTTCGAACGTCAACTGGATTTCCGCAAAAGGTAGAGCATGAAATGAGAAATAATGGGTAGACTACCACGAAATGAGCAATTGATGGAGTGGTGGTGCAAATGAGCGGCAGACCAAGGGAGAAGAATGATTCGGAATATGATGATTTATTTGTTAGATTCTCTGGATTTGTTGAAAAGTGGCTGAAGAGAGCGTTATATGTCCTTCTTTCCTTTCTTATAGTTTTTCAATTACTGCTGCAAATACCAGCACTTCGTTATTATCTGGTAAAAGTAGAGCAAATGGAAGGCATCCCTTACAATCATTCCAAGTAGAGCCAGCGTCGTTAAAAGGCGAATGGTCTCGAAGAGTTTTGCAATCCTTCTTGCACCTATGGTATAATTTTCTTCGATCACAGGCAGGGCCTGTTTTATTATTTGTTGCATCATTGTTCATTTTTATTGCTGGGAGGCCCGCGTTTTGGAAAAAATCAACATTGCTATAGATGGCCCGGCGGGAGCAGGGAAAAGCACGATTGCCCGGCTAGTCGCCAATGAACTTGGTTTCGTTTATGTAGATACCGGGGCTATGTATAGAGCCGTCACATGGAGCATTTTGCAAGCAAATCTTCGACCCGAGCAGGAAGCGGAAGTGATTTCCGTTGCGCAACGGCTTCATATTCGTCTCATTCCTGGAGAAGAGGGGCAGCAAGTGTTTGTGGACGGGCAGGATGTTACTGCTGAGATTCGTTCAGCTGCCGTTACCGGCAATGTATCCCGTACATCGCAAATTGCAGAAGTGCGGCGCATATTGACGGAGATGCAGAAGCAGCTTGCGGAGGATAAAGGCGTTGTGATGGACGGTAGAGATATCGGAAGTCATGTGCTGCCCGACGCGGAATTAAAAGTATTTTTGACAGCCAGCGTAAGGATTCGAGCCGAAAGGCGCCACAAGGAGATTCAGGACAGCCGTCCGGAAGTCACTTTGGAGCAGCTGGAACAAGAGATCGCTTCCCGCGATAGGATGGACGAGCAGAGGGAGACTTCTCCTTTAGTTCAAGCAGCGGATGCCATATTGCTGGATACGACAGAAATGACGATTTCTGAAGTGGTTGAACGTATTTTGGAACTTTGCAGATCCAAAGTCGGCGGGGGGAAGTAACATGCTTTACTCAACGCTTCGCGCCATATTTCATTTTTTGTTCCGGACATTATATCGTCTGAAAGTTGTAGGAATTCATCATATTCCAAGTGGAGTTCCTGTTATATTGTGCGCGAACCATACCAGTAATTTTGATCCTCCATTATTGGGAAGTCCATTGGTCACCAGGCGTGTACACTATATGGCCAAGGCAGAGCTGTTCGATGTACCGGTGCTTGGATGGGTTCTTCCGAGAATCTGTGCGTTTCCCGTTAAGCGCGGAGGCGTTAGCAAGGAATCGATTCGACTCTCGCTTCAACTGCTCAAGGAAAATAACATTATTGGGATTTTTCCTGAAGGCTCCCGACACAATGCGGGAGGCATGGGCAAAAAAGGGGCTGCAAGCTTGGCTTTGAAGTCGGGTGCGACGGTGATTCCGGCAGCTATCGTGGGGAATTATAAATTATTTAAAAGAATGATGCTAGTATACGGCCCACCGGTCGATATTAGTGAATTCGCCGATGCAGGCTCGGAAGGGTTAGAGCAAGCAACGGAAAAGATTATGGGTGTCATTCGATCGTTAGTGAAAGAATACGAATCGAAATGATAAAATGTGGAATACTTAGAAAAACAATTAACCGCGTATACTTATTGCGCCGGTAAATTATATTAGATAGCAGCAATTGTAACTACATTTCATTGAGTTAGGTTGCTAATCAAGGAGGGTATTGGACCATGTCAGAAGAGACAAAAGTGGAAAACGTACAAGAAGAGCAAGCTCAACAAGAAGTATCCCAAGAGGAATCCATGGGTAATGTATCTGTACTGAAAAAGGGAGATACCGTAAAAGGCAGTATCATTAAAGTGGACGACGATCAGGCTATCGTTGACGTAGGCTATAAATACGACGGCGTTATCCCGGTTCGTGAGCTTTCTTCCGTTACTTTGGGCAGCGCAGGAGAAGGCGTTCAAGTAGGTCAAGAAGTGGAATTGAAAGTATTGACCATTGACGATAACAAAGAGAAGCTTGTGCTTTCCAAACGAGTAGTGGACAGCGAAAAAGCATGGGAACAGCTTCAATCCGATATGGAAAGCAAAACGATTCTTGAAGCGAAGGTTGCCGAAGTTGTTAAAGGCGGCTTGGTAGTTGATGTAGGCTTAAGAGGTTTCGTGCCTGCTTCGATGGTAGAGCGCACATTCGTTGAAGATTTCAGCGACTACAAAGGACGCACTTTAAGATTGCGCGTTAAGGAAATGGATCGCGAGAAAAACAAAGTAATCCTCTCTCAAAAAGATGTATTGGATGAAGAGTTCGAAGCTAAGAAAAAAGATATGATCTCCCAGCTTACAGTGGGTCAACAACTGACAGGTACAGTTCAACGTTTGACTCAATTCGGTGCTTTTGTTGATATCGGCGGTATTGATGGTTTGGTTCATATCTCTGAAATGGCTTGGCACCATGTAGAAACTCCGTCCGAGGTTGTTAAAGAAGGCGATCAAGTGCAAGTACAGATCTTGAAGCTTGATCCAGCTAACGAGCGTATCAGCCTTAGCATTAAAGCGACCCAACCAGGCCCTTGGCAAAAAGTAGCTGAACAATTCCAAGTCGGCGATATCGTAACGGGTACAGTGAAGCGTCTTGCTAATTTCGGTGCTTTCGTAGAAGTAGCTCCTGGAGTTGAAGGTTTGGTTCATATTTCCCAAATCGCACATCGCCATATTGCAACTCCTTTCGAAGTATTGAAAGAAGGTCAAGAAGTTAAGGCTAAAGTTCTGGACCTGAACGTGGATGAGAAGCGTATCAGCTTGAGCATCAAAGAAACGGAAGAAGCTCCGGAAGCTCCAGCTCCTAAAGCAGACAGACCTGCAAGAAATCAAAAGGAAACTGTGATTGCGGAAGAATATCAAAACCAAGGTCTTAATTTGACATTGGGCGAGCGTTTCGGTGACAAATTAAGCAAATTCAAATAAGTTTGAATTGAATAGTAGACCCCATTAGAGTGAATGAGCTCCGTGCTTGTTCACTCTAACGGGTTATAAGGGGGAAAGCAAGGTGCGGATACCAAGGAAGATGGAGCATGTTCATCATGCTCTTCAGCTTGGGCAAAGCGGTAATCAAGGATTCGCGGATATTAAGCTAATCCACAATTGTTTACCGGAAACTTCCACTTCGCTTATCTCATTGCAAACTCTAATCGGCGAACTCAATTTGAGCTCGCCGATTATTATTAATGCGATGACTGGCGGAGCTCATGAGACAGAAGAGATTAACAGAGAATTAGCGGTTGCTGCAAGAGAGACTGGACTTGCAATGGCCGTAGGCTCGCAAATGTCAGCGCTTAAAAATCCGGAGGTAGCCGCGAGCTACCGAATTGTCAGAGAAATCAATCCTAAAGGAATTGTATTTGGGAATTTAGGCAGTGAAGCAACTCTAGAGCAAGCCTTGAGAGCTGTGGACATGCTTCAAGCTGATGCTTTGCAAATTCATTTGAACGTGATGCAGGAGCTTATCATGCCAGAGGGAGACCGGGATTTTCAAGGGATGCTTAAACGTATCTCCACTATTGTTGATAATGTAGGAGTACCGGTTATCGTTAAAGAAGTGGGCTTCGGTATGGCAAGAGAAAGTATGAATGCTTTGTGTGAGATAGGTGTAAAAATCATCGATGTAGGAGGCTATGGCGGGACCAATTTCGCAGCTATCGAGAATATGCGTCGTACGCTGCCTATCGAATGGTTGAACGAATGGGGTTGCTCGACGGCAACCGCTTTAGTAGAAGCTGTGAATACGACTGCTAAGCGACATCATGTATCTCTGATCGGCTCAGGGGGCATCAGAAGCAGCTTGGAAGCTTGTAAAGCACTAATTCTGGGGGCTTCAGCGGTAGGCATTGCAGGAGCGTTTCTAAAGACGCTGCGCAGTGAGGGGACATCCGCCTTAGTGACGCAAATCAACGAGATGCTGAATGAGCTGAAGCTCGTGATGACGGCGCTTGGTGCGCCTACCATTGCGGACTTACACCGCGTGCCAGTGGTCATCTCAGGTGAGACGGCTCATTGGTGCTATGCGAGAGGTATTGATATCCATAGCTTCGCGAATCGAACAGGTTTTATAAAAATTACATAACCAAGCCATACTAAGTACGGGAAAGGAAAGCTGCTTTGTTAGAGGATTCACAATGAGACAGACTAACGAGGCCAGCTTTACTATGCTACGTTCTAAGGTGGGTGCGATGAATCCAGGATACTTATCTTTATTGCTTATGGTCGTTACGCTGATCCTGTTCGCCAGTGGCTGGAAAGACATTATTATGAGAGGTATAACTTCAAAGGTCATACTTCTTTTTTTATTTCGTGGCTTATCAGCATGAATCTTTCCTTACCTTTAGCAGGAGGGCGTGTGAATCTGTGCTTCGGCATGCTCCTATTGGTTATTCTCTATGTACTATGGCGTGTTCACGGCATCGTTTACAGAATGCATCTTCTCTCTGTAGGTGCTTTAATAGGCTCGATCAGTTTTTTTATGCTGGAGACAATTCATCTGGTGCCCAAGCTAATTCTTGGCAGCTCCGAAATATCCATGGCTCTAACACTTAGTGTTCTTGCAAGCCTTCTTACCCGTCATCCAGCGGCGCAAATAGCCTCCTTGTCCATAGGACTCATGCTAGCCGAAATGTATCATGGTTATCTTCACCGTAATTATTTGGGGGTTCAACTTGGCTTCCAAACCTTTCAGGATCGTTGGTGGCTGACTCTTTTTATGACGAGGATGATTTCTATTCTGTTATTACTATCGATCCAGGCATGTAAAAAAAGTGTTATTTGGGTTTCCGATGGTATAAGGCGCAGATACAGCGGCGATAGTGAGTAGAGAGGAGTGAAATAAGGATGCTGCAATGGATAGCTGAACAAAAGTACACTGTAGGCATTATCATGGGGGTATTATTCGGGTTAGGCGCGAGAATAAGCATGCTGCAGACGGATTATCGGCAATATCCTACGTATCCACACGGTAAAATTATCCATATCGCGCTTGGGGTCATCGCTGCCGGTTTAGGCTCTGTGGCCGTACCCTCCTTACTGGACAAAAACTATACGGCAATCACTTTTCTGACTGTTGCTGCTCAGCAATTTCGAGACGTAAGAAACATGGAGCGGCAAACGTTATCCAAAATTGATAGTATGGAACTTGTACCACGTGGAGCTACTTATATCGAGGGCATTGCCATGGTATTTGAGGGACGCAACTATATGGTTATTTTTACTTCTTTTGTTGCTGCTTTGTTCAGTATTATATTTGCATGGTACTGGGGGATAGTCGCAGGGATTCTTGCTATTCTTGTGACGAATCATTTTAAGAGCGGGAAAAGCATCTCCCATATAGCGGATGTACAGAAGGCAGAAGTACGAATGGATGGTCCCAACCTTTTCGTAAATGATATTTACATGATGAACATAGGGCTGGATGATACACGGAAGAAAATTTGTGAAAAAGGGATCGGGCTGATTCTGGTTCCCAAAAATCAGAACTGCCGTGTGACTTTGGCTAATTTAGGTCAGAGGCAAGCACTGCTTCACGATATTTCTACGATTATGGGCGTTTATCGGGATGATGGGGAGCCTTCACTGCTTCCACTAGCAAAACTCGATATGGGTGATGGCCGATTAGGCATCTTCCTGCTTCCTCAAATTCATAATGCTGAACAAGCAAGAAAGGTCATTATGCAATCCCCGGTGCTTGAAAGCGCGGTACGGATGCCGTCCGAGGCGGATTTAACTCCAAGTGGAAAGGAAGGCGCTTAAATGGCTAGAATCGTGGCAGTAGTGACTTCTGATAAGGAACAAGTGGCAGGAGGAGCACCGATATTTATTACGAAGGATGCGGATGAGCAGCAAAAGGTTGCGTTCAAATTGGAAAAAATATTAGATGCTATGGCACATGATTTGGAGAATGGAACGATGATTCTTGTCGACCATAAGAGTGCTTCCGTATAATGGAAACAGACGGAATTCATTGCTTTGTAGGAAGGCAAATGCTATGATGTAGATTGTGAAATTTTTCATGTTGCGTACGCGTGCAGCCAGGAAAGGAATGAAGTTGAGTGGCAAGACCCATTGTGGCCATCGTTGGCCGTCCCAATGTCGGGAAATCTACTATTTTTAACCGCATTATAGGGGACAGACTTGCAATTGTAGAAGATATGCCGGGAGTTACCCGGGATCGATTATATGGAGTCGGAGAATGGCTGGACCAACAGTTCAGTGTAATAGATACCGGCGGTATTGAAATCGACGGGGAAAATGAAATATTGAAATCGGTTCGTGTGCAAGCGGAACTGGCAATTGAAGAAGCTGATGTCATCGTTTTTATGGTGGATGCTAAAGCAGGGATCACCCCTAACGATTCGGAAGTTGCCGAAATGCTGTTTCGTGCAAAGAAGCCTGTTGTTCTAGCTGTAAATAAGGTAGACAACATTAAGCGCCAGGATGATATTTATGAGTTTTATAGTCTCGGATTTGGTACGCCATTCGGCATTTCAGGCTCACATGGTACTGGGATTGGTGATTTGCTTGATGAAGTTATTCATCATTTCCCGGAAATGGTTGAGGAAGAGTACGGTGAGGAAGTCATTCGCGTCGCGTTGATCGGTCGTCCGAATGTCGGTAAATCCTCTTTGACGAATGCTATTCTGGGTGAGGACCGGGTTATTGTAAGTGATGTGGCCGGTACTACACGTGACTCAATCGATACCCCTTTTGAGAGAGAGGGGCAAAAATATGTAATTATCGATACGGCCGGAATGAGGAAACGCGGTAAAGTTTATGAGAACACGGAAAAATATAGTGTAATGCGTGCAATGAAAGCGATTGAACGTGCAGATGTGGTGCTGGTTCTTATCAACGGTGAAGAGGGAATCATTGAACAGGATAAGCATGTTGCAGGCTATGCTCATGAAGCTGGTAAAGCAGCAATCTTTGTCGTAAACAAATGGGATGTTGTTGAAAAGGACGACAAAACCATGCAACAATTTTCCCAAAAGATTCGCGACCACTTCTTGTTCATGACCTATGCTCCGATTATTTTCTTGTCGGCAAAAACGAAACAGCGTCTCCATAAGCTGCTGCCTGTTGTCATTCAAGTGGCTGAGCAGCACGCGATGCGTATAGCAACTCATGTTCTCAATGATGTTATTTCGGACGCTGTTGCTATTAACCCTCCACCAACAGATAAAGGAAGAAGACTTCGTATCAATTATGCAACGCAAGTAACGGTTAAACCGCCTACTATCGTCTTGTTTGTTAATGATCCGGAACTGATGCACTTCTCCTACGAGCGCTATTTGGAAAACAAAATCCGTGCCGCTTTCGGATTTGAAGGAACTCCACTCAGGTTGTTTACTCGTAAAAAATCGGACGATGAATAGGGAGAGATAAGCAGTGTTATCTGTCATTTCCATTATTATTGCTTATTTGCTAGGTTCTATTAGTTTCAGTTACTTGGCGGGGAAGATGCTTAAAGGAATTGATATTCGCAATCATGGAAGCGGAAATGCAGGAGCGACGAACACGCTTCGCGTACTAGGCGTAGGCCCAGCCGTTACGGTACTCATTCTCGATGCGTTAAAAGGCGTGGCCGCCGTTCTTGTGGGACGATGGCTAGGTCAGGGAGACGTACTTGTTGAAGTGCTGTGCGGCCTAGCTGCCATATCGGGACACAACTGGCCGATCTACTTTGGTTTTCGAGGCGGTAAAGGGATAGCGACTACCATCGGCGTGATGATTACTCTAGCGCCTATGGCTGTAGTCTATGCGGGAATCGTTTGTATATTGGCTATAGCTCTGACACGATACGTTTCACTCGGTTCTCTGTTGTTTACAGCCCTCTTACCTTTATTTATTTGGTTTATGCGGGGACCGATTGAAATTTTCTGGTTAAGCTTGTTCGTATTTGTATTCGCCTGGGTGCGTCATCGCTCCAATATCGTGAAACTAATTAAAGGACAAGAAAATAAGCTCGGCTCCAAAAAATAATCCGGAGGTGTGGGCACATGCCCAAAAAAGTATCCGTGTTGGTTGCAGGAAGCTGGGGTACGGCTATTGCTTCTGTTTTGGCGGAAAACGAAATGGATGTCATGCTGTGGACTCGTAACGAACAGCAGGCGGCAGAAATTAATACGGAGCACCGCAATCGACGTTTTTTGGATGATGCAGCTTTGTCACCACGTATTCGTGCAACGTCTTCTATGGAACAAGCGCTGACCGGCTCCGATGCCGTTATCGTTGTTGCTCCTTCGGCGGCTATGCGTGATGTGGCGTCGCAGATGCGTCCGTTTTTAAATAAAGAAACCGTTCTTGTGCATGCCACTAAAGGCTTTGAAGCTTCTACGCTAAAAAGGATGTCGACTGTGCTTGCTGATGAGCTGCCTCATTATGATGCATCGAAAATCGTCGTGCTTTCCGGTCCAAGTCACGCGGAAGAAGTGATCAAGCAGAGCCCGACTACTGTTGTGGTAGCTTCGGAGGATGCAGCGGCTGCAGATGCCGCACAAGATTTGTTAATTAACAACAGCTTTCGCGTTTATACGAATCCCGATGTGGTAGGCGTAGAGGTTGCTGGCGCTCTGAAGAACATCATCGCTTTGGGAGCGGGACTTACAGACGGCTTGGGGTATGGCGATAATGCCAAGGCTGCACTGCTTACCCGAGGACTTGCTGAGATATCCCGCCTTGGAACGGCGATGGGGGGCAACCCATTAACCTTTGCCGGATTGGCTGGCGTTGGAGATTTGGTCGTAACCTGCACCAGCAAGCACAGCCGCAACTGGCGTGCCGGCTATTTGCTCGCGCAAGGTCTTCCGCTGGAAGATGTTCTTCGTCAAATGGGCATGGTAGTTGAGGGGGTCAAAACGACCCAAGCGGCTTATAAGCTTTCTCGTGAGTTTGATGTTACAATGCCTATTGCCGATGAGCTGTATGCCGTTCTTTTCGAAGGGAAGACTCCGGAAGCTGCTGTAGAGGATTTAATGGGCAGAGGAAGGACACACGAGCTGGAGGAAGTAGCCAAGCCTGTGCAAACAAAATGGTTCGGCTAGATTCCCGCCTACACGGTTAATGTCACTCGTTCATACAATACCTTAGATCATGCTCCGATCCTTATGGAGTTATGAGGTTAAGGAGGGACAGGACAGTGGCCGATAAAAACACACCTAAAGATGTGTTAAACGCTGTAAAAAAGAAAACCGGCAAAAACGTTAGCGAAAAAGACATATATAAGCTGGCCAGCGGCGTAAAACCATCTACGATGCAAAGCGAAGCTCAATTGAGACAATTGATCAAGCAAGTATCGGGACTTGTGAATGTACCGGTTTCCGAATCTACGATTAACGAAATCATTCAATCGGTACAAGGAAGCAAGAACGGCAATACGTTGGAGCAGTTAATGAAATTAATATCGAAAAAATAACAGTTTCGTGGCATGAGCGGCCCTCCGGCGCGCTTGTGCTTTTTTTATGTTATAATAGCAAAGAATATTTTGGGATACATAATGTTTACCATATTTCAGATACGTTAGGGGTCGTTATATCGTATGTCATCCATGGATAAAATGTGGGCGTCATTCATTGCCATAGGGCTAATGGTACTCGCATCATTATTGATTTCATTTGCAAGAACGAGAACCAAGGGCATCGTGCGTGGTGTTCTTTCTGTCGTAGCCTTTTTGTTGTTCATTCCCATTTTGTTATACGTACTTGTATCCATGCTTTAACATAGATTACATAATAGGGGGTCCAACACGATGATTTCATTATTGGGAAGAAAAGTACAAAAACAGGTCGAATATGACAGCGGCCTTACTATATTGGATTTGGCAATGAAGCACGAAGTAGATTGGTCCTTTTCCTGCACACGAGGCACCTGCGCCAGATGCCGATGCTTGGTTAAAGAAGGAAGAGAGTATATGAACGAGCCTAATGATGCCGAGTTGGACAGACTGGAGCCAGAAGAAATCGAAGCTGGGTACCGATTAGGGTGCCAAGCTATGGTGAAACAGGACGGACCTGTTACAATCGTTTATAAGCCCTACTTTTAAAGGAACAAACAACTTGAGAAAAGGGGATTATAAGTGGAGTATATAGACAAACTGGGGGATGCGCTCAGGACACTACAGATAAAGCTTCATGACATAGAGCAGCCTTGGTTAGTTGGAGGAAGCTGCGGTCTTCTTATGCAAGGAGTACCGATAGCTGAAGCGCCTAAGGATCTGGACTTGTATGCTGACCCCGCAGGTGCAAAGGAGATCCATGGTATCTTAGCCGAATATGCAATCGATGAGCAAGTAGAAGACCGTTCTCCCATCTATTATTCTTTGTTAAGTCATTACAGTATTAACGGAATTAAGGTTGAATTGGTCGGTGGGTTCCAAGTTACGATGCGGGATAGCATATATAAGGTGAATGCTGCTTTACTTTATGACCGATACGCAATGAAGTATTCGTTAAACGCCGGGGAAGGTTATGCTCCTATCAAGCTGATGCCGCTAGAGCATGAGCTTATTTTCAACTTGCTTCGGGAACGGCCAGATCGCTATGAAGCGATAGCCAAGGTGATGTTAAACCGTAATGGAGGAACTACACATGCTCTCAAAGAGCTTATCCTACAAAATAGCATAGATGAAGCTTTAACCGATCAAATCCATCGGCTGCTGCAACGTTAAGTTAATAATAGAGTAGAGTAAAGTAAAGGAGTACAACAGGATGACAGCTCGTGTGACGTTTTTACCTGATGACAGATCTGTCGACGTGCGAGCGGGAACGACCTTACTGGATGCTTCCAGGAGAGCGAGAGTCCAAGTCCGTACTCGCTGCGGTGGAAAAGCCGCCTGTTTAATGTGTAAGGTGATTGTTGAGGATAGCTCAGGTCTGGGTCCGCCAAATCAGAACGAGCGATTGAAGCTAGGTGGTCTTCAGGAGCAAGGCTACCGGCTGGCTTGTCAAGCTAAGGTTACAGGCGATGTTACCGTTACACTCCCAGAGGACCCGTTAAAAGCAGCCATAAGGAAGCAGATGGAACGCCAGCAGGAGGAAGATTAAATGCGTTTTTTGAATTTACGAAAATCCAGTATCATGCTTTGTATAGTCATTTTATGTGTAATCCTGTCAGGATGTATGTACCCTAAGGATATGCGCAAGGAGAATCAAATAGCCTCCGGTGAGTTCGTGGTTGTCGTACAGAACGCCATCGATCAGTTTCATACCAAGACGGGTGTGCTGCCCATTAAAAACAGTGACCAGATGACACCCTTGTATGAGAAATATCCAATTGATTTTAAGAAGCTGAAGGAAAGAGGCTTAATAAGCAACATACCGGCTAACGCTTTTGAAAATGGCGGCTCAGCGATCTATGTTCTAGTGGATGTAGAGACTAAGCCTACAGTTAAAATGATGGATTTAAGCTCGTTTCAGCAAACGGTAGAAGTTCAGAAACTGGTGGATGAGTATAAGTCCAAAAATAACGGACAGCTTCCGAAAGGGGAAGAGATTGCGCCTTCCTTCTATCGAGTGGATTTTGCCAAAATGAACAAAAAATTAGAGCAGGCGAGCAGCATGTATACCCGACAAGTAATGCTGCCGTTTATGTTGGACGACGCTGGAAGAGTGACTATTGATTATTCAGAAGAGCTGATGCGTCTAATCGACAAAAAATCACTGCAAAGGAGCCTTAATGGTAACCAAGATTTGAGAGAACTGCTCGTTAAGGAGTCCTACTACGTCCCTGCGCGGACTGGCCCATACCATTGGATGAATAACAGACCGATTCCGGTGCTTGAATAGATCTTGCAAGCCTCTATTAACCTCTTCGAGGGAGATAGAGTTTTTTTTATTTTCCAAAGAATAACCTGAACCTTGGGTTCATATATTCTCATAGAGATTAAGCTGCGGTACGAATGCCGTTGGTTAACAAGGAGTGATCAAAATAAAATATGATCTTGATTCATCATATTTTGTTAGCTAGTACATATAATTTTAATAGTCCAAGATGCATGTGTACGAGTTTCGTCTTAAACAACCTGTAGGAGGGATTCTCATTGGAAAAAGTGGATATCTTTAAGGACATTGCAGAGCGTACTGGCGGGGATATTTACCTGGGGGTCGTTGGAGCGGTCCGTACGGGAAAATCAACGTTTATCAAGCGCTTTATGGAATCAATCGTTCTTCCGAACATTCAAAATGAAGCTGATCGGATAAGAGCGACGGATGAATTGCCACAAAGCGCAGCGGGCCGAACCATTATGACGACGGAGCCGAAATTCGTACCGAATAACGCGGTACAGCTGCACGTTGCTGAAGGGCTGAATGTCAATATTCGTCTGGTGGATTGCGTCGGTTATGTGATCGAGGGTGCCAAAGGCTATGAAGATGAAAACGGCCCTCGCATGATAAATACACCTTGGTTCGACGAAGCGATTCCTTTCCAGGAAGCGGCTGAAATCGGAACCCGTAAGGTCATTCAGGAGCATGCGACTTTAGGGGTAGTCATCACAACGGATGGCTCCATTGCAGAAATTCCGCGTTCGTCGTATGTGGATGCAGAAGCAAGAATTATTGCTGAGCTCAAAGAAGTCGGCAAACCGTTCATCGTCATTGTGAACTCCACCAAACCTAACGGTGAAATAGCTCAAGAATTGAGAAACGAGCTTCAAGCACAGCATGACATCCCTGTCGTAGCTATGAGTGTGGCAAATATGAACGAAGACGATATGATTTCTGTTCTTCGTGAAGTATTGTATGAATTCCCTGTACACGAAGTTAACGTCAACCTTCCTAGCTGGGTCATGGTGCTGGAGGAAAATCACTGGCTGCGCTCCCATTTCGAGAATTCCGTTAGGGAAACGGTACAGGATATCCGCAGACTTCGTGATGTGGATAGAGTCGTCAGCCACTTTGAGGAGTATGAATTCATCGATAAAGCGGCATTGGCCGGCATGAATATGGGCCAAGGCGTAGCCGAAATCGATTTGTACGCTCCGGATGAGCTGTATGATCGAATTCTGATGGAGGTTGTCGGCGTCGAGATTCGCGGCAAAGATCATCTACTTCAGCTGATGCAGGATTTCAGCCACGCGAAGCGGGAGTACGACCACTTTGCCGAGGCGTTGGAAATGGTGAAGACGACAGGCTATGGAATTGCACCGCCTACGCTTGCAGATATGGCATTGGAAGAGCCGGAGCTGATCCGTCAAGGCTCACGCTTTGGTGTACGCCTGAAGGCCACTGCACCGTCGATCCATATGATTCGAGTCGATGTAGAATCGGAGTTCTCTCCAATCATCGGTACGGAAAAGCAGAGCGAGGAGCTCGTTCGCTACCTGATGCAGGATTTCGAGGACAATCCGCTCAAAATGTGGGAATCCGATATTTTTGGCAGGTCGTTGCACTCCATTGTGCGTGAAGGCATACAAGGCAAGCTGTCTATGATGCCGGACAATGCCAGATATAAATTGCAGGAAACACTCGGGCGTATTATTAACGAGGGCTCCGGTGGACTTATCGCTATCATATTGTGATATAGATTACAGAAGTGCTGCAAAAATGCATCCAAAGGGTGCATTTTTTTGTTTTCACTTGAAAAAGTGCCATGGGTGTATTACTATAGTCTTGATTTACAAGGTTTTCGCTTGTTTTATGTATATTTTCTGACTTTTCAGTTAACAAAGGAAGTAATAAGACAAACGGCTAATGGCGTAAATTCGAGATGAGCGGCCTCCAAGACAGAATTGCCGACATTCGCTTTGCGGCACTAGTTCTTCTTGTGAAGTACGTTTTGAACATTGATTTGGGGGGAGGTGAATGGCATGAATAAATCTGAATTGATTAACAAGGTTGCAGAAACTAGCGAGCTTTCCAAGAAAGATGCTACTAAAGCGGTTGAGGCTGTTTTTGAAGCAATCTCCGAAGCTTTGCAAAGCGGGGATAAAGTACAGTTGGTAGGATTCGGAAACTTCGAAGTTCGTGAACGTTCCGCTCGTAAAGGACGTAACCCGCAAACTGGCGAAGAAATCGAAATTCCATCCAGCAAAATTCCAGCTTTCAAACCGGGCAAAGCGTTGAAAGACGGTATTCAATAAGAATGGCGATCTAGTACATAAGCTTTCATTCGGTGCAAATACAGAACATCTGAATCCATGAGATTCAGGTGTTTTTCATTTTAACCACTTTACAAGGAATAGATTCCCATCATATAATATGAGTGTTTCAACGATAATCGGGGTATGGCGCAGCCTGGTAGCGCGCACCCTTGGGGTGGGTGAGGTCGCACGTTCGAATCGTGTTACTCCGACCATGGAAGAGACATCGTCAAATCGGTGTCTTTTTCTTTTGTGCTGCTGGAATAGATTCATGTAATTTACTTGCAGTTTTGTTAAAATTACATGAAGAAAGATGGCACTGAATTTGATATACTGGATAAATGTTGATTTAGCAGCGTTAAACTGCACGAGGGGGATTGCTAGAGTTGAAAGAAAGAGCACAAAGTTGGCTTGCAGCCAATGACTGGACCATGTATGGAATCATCGTCTCCATTTTTTTGATTTGGCGTATTGGAATTGAGGGCGGTTGGAGTACGGCTTGTTGGGTTCTGCTGCTTATATGCTTATTAGGCGTCCGAAAAGACCAAATTGATGTGGATTGGAAACGTTTTTTTATACTAGGTTTACCTATGCTCGGTATTTTTTATTATTTTTACGGATCTGGTAACGGAATCTGGTGGAAAATTGCGAACTGGATGTTCGAAAATAATCGCCATCCCTGGAACTGGGATCAAATGATGAAAAGCATCCCTTACAACGATGGTGCATGGGCTAGAACTTTTCATCGAGTTAAGCTCGACAACTTGATGGTTTGGGTCTATAACTACGGTTTTGTGCTCTCCTTGTGGATTTGTATCGTTCGCAGCTTCTGGACTCGCAGCATTAAGAAAATGCTGTCTTATGCGTTGTCTGGACATTTGATGCAATTCCCGTTAATTTTACCGTTCTACAATTTAATTTTGCTTCGTGAAGTATGGTGGGTTAAAGGTCAGCCGGATTTACTGGGACGCAACTTTGCGACCGAGAACGATCTTCTGGTTAACGTAATGAACTGTTTCCCTAGTATGCACACATCGATCTCGTTTGCCATGCTGTTGCTGGCGCTTCGTGAGAAGGACCGTATCTTCAAGTACATGATGGTGGCCTATTGCGCATCGATTATTTTCTCCACGATGTATTTGCAAATTCACTGGGTGCTGGATGTTATTGCGGGTATGGCCTTCGCTTACGGTATTGTCAAACTGGCCGATCTTGTGATTCATTTAGGGAGCAAGTGGATTCCTAGCAGCTTTAAAAGCTTTTATAATGGCAAGAAAGACAAAGCATTCAATAAAGAGACTATGGCCGCCTAATAAGGTGGCTCTTTTTTTGGGATTTGCATATGACAGTTGACATCGTTCATATTTTTTTGCATCATACTAATAAGATAGACAGGACAGGAAGGAAGATAATAATGGAAGCTAATCAGAATCAAGCGGATTATTTTATTATAAAAGCGAAAGAAAACGGGGTACAGGTCATTGGCTTGACTCGTGGACAAGATACCAAGTTTCATCACACGGAAAAGCTGGACAAAGGCGAAGTGATGATTGCCCAATTTACTGCGCATACCTCGGCAGTCAAGATTCGCGGCAAAGCAGTAGTGATGACGAAACATGGCGTGATGGATACGGAGGAATAATTTTTCAATTTCCGCAGGCATAGCCTGCTTTTTTTCGTTGTACAATGATAGAAGAGGGATTTCGGTCAAGCAATCGCATCTACGCGAAGGAGGAATTGTCCGATGAAATGGTTTACCCGACTTCTGATCACCATTGTACTTTCGGTTGGCCTTGCTGCCGGCCTATCTATTCTTCCGCAGCTTGAGAGCAAGTGGAGCTTGCCTATGTTTCATACGGTCAAAGCACAGCCGGTATCGGAAACCAACATTGTTGATGTTCTGAGCAAATCTCAGCTTCATCTGCGCATCCGCAAAGTGGAGGTCACTCATGCCATCGTTTCCATTGACCTGTTCGCTTCACCGGCTTCAGATAAAAAAGAAATAGTGCAGGACTTATATGAGCTGCCGCGGCATCTGTTCCGCAGTTCTACCAACCTTAATCAAGTTTTAATTCGTGTGTTGGACGGATCGAATGATGGGAAACAAAGCACATCCCTATTGATCGCACAAGAAGCACGAAGAGAGAAATGGCTGCCGAGCGAGATATCTCTGAGTACTCAGAGCACGGAGGAAATGGAGCAGTACTTGCAGTCCCACTTTCGGGTTACATACACGGCTAAATGGCAGGATCGTTTCAATGTAAAAAGTTAAGACAGGATATTGTGCGTGAATATGCGTATTGTGCTATAATAATTTAGATTGTTTTGTTGTGATTCTTTGCATTGGTTCGGAGGCTAATTATGAATTCTTATCGGATCCCGGAAATGGCCCGAAAATATATGGAGTACGACATGATCCAGGCCCACACGGACTTGCCGCATTTTCCAGAATTTCGTACGCGTTTGTTGTATGCGTTCTTAAGCAGGCACAGTACTTTGTCGGGCTTTAGTGAGCTATTTAGCTTAGTAACATCATTGGTTCAAATAGGGATGGATACACATGATTTGGTGAGTATTACGAATAACGCCAAGGAGATGAAAGCGGCGAGGTCAAGGCAGCTGAAAGTGCTAGCAGGCGACTATTTCAGCAGCCGTTTTTATTATTTGCTCTCTCATGCAGGGCAAGTGGATCTGATCGGTATCCTTTCCCATGCAATCTGTGAAGTTAATCGCCTAAAGTTGAATTTATATCAATTAATGAAGCAGCTTAAGCTGACCGCTGACGAATACATAAAACAAACGGTAGAAGTCAGAACTCGGCTTTATATGGCTTTTGCTGGTTTTATGGAAGAGTCTCTTCATGGTGCATGGCCTGAAATTTTAAGGCTGTTCACTCAATGTGAAGTCATTCTGCAAGAGATATCGCGATCGGAGACAGCGCAGCAGTATCGTGACAGCTGGGGGTATTGGCTTGTCCTGCAGCAGGGGACGAAGGAAGAATGCAAGCATATCCAAGCCGATGAGCCGGATTATTCCAAGCTCCGTACGATTTGGCTGAAATATAAAGTTACACCGCAATTGTACCAAATGCTAAATAACTGTATGAAACAATTACAAGATAAGCTGCAGACGCTGGAATCGAAGGAATTAAGCAAAGAGCTTCTGTCCATTGGCGAGCCATTTAAGCATTACCTCTCGACACCTAAAGCGCTGGAAGAAATATGAGGTGAGACATTGTGCAATCCAAAACCGAATCCAAAGAAAAGTTTGTTCATTCCGTATTTGAAAGCATCGCTCCTAAATATGATTTAATGAACGACATTCTAAGTTTCCGCAGGCATAAAGCCTGGAGGAAATTCACGATGAAGAAGATGAACGTGAAACCGGGTAGCAAAGCGATCGACTTGTGCTGTGGAACGTGCGATTGGACGATCAGCCTGGCCCAGGCAAGTGGAACCGGTGATATGGTCGGACTTGATTTCAGTCAAAACATGCTTGATTACGGCGCCATGAAAGTGCGTGAAGCAGGACTGGATAAACAGATTACACTGGTTCGTGGAAATGCGATGCAGTTGCCTTTTGAGGATAATTCATTTGATTATGCAACTATTGGCTTCGCCCTAAGGAATGTACCTGACTTGGTGAAGGTCATTGAGGAAATGCAGAGAGTCGTTAAACCAGGGGGATTGGTTGTATCTCTGGAGCTTTCCAAACCGACATGGCAGCCCTTCAAGGGTCTTTACTATTTTTATTTTCAAAATATTTTACCAATGCTCGGCAAGTTGATTGCGAAGCGTTATGAGCAGTACAAATGGCTGCCGGAATCATTGATTCATTTTCCTGATCATAAACAGTTGGCTGATATTTTCAGAAAAACAGGGTTGACCCATGTACAAGCTTATCCGCTTACCGGAGGCATTGCGGCACTTCATATAGGCATCAAGAAGAATGAAGCGGAATAAGGAAATGGGAGTGGGGCGAAAATGTTGTTGAAAAAAGCTAAAATTTTTATGGAAATGATTAAAATTGAACATACGCTGTTTGCATTACCTTTTGCATTTATGGGGGCTTTGGTCGGGTCGGTGGTCATCTTTCAAAAGCTGCCCAATTGGGGGCAAATCGGCTGGATCATATTAGCGATGGTAGGGGCGCGAAGCGCGGCAATGGGCTTGAATCGAGTCATTGACAAAGTATTCGATGGACGCAATCCAAGAACAGCTGCAAGAGCAATACCTGCCGGACTCATATCGTCGAAGGAAGCTATATTGTTCATTGTGATTTCCTTCACATTATTATTTTGGGCAACCGCGAATTTGAGCTCATTATCGATGAAGCTGCTTCCTATAGCGGTGTTTTTCCTGGTCTTTTATTCTTACACTAAACGATTTACATGGGCTTGCCATATATTCCTTGGCTTCACTATTGCATTAGCTCCACTTGGCGGCTGGGTTGCAGTCACGAACGGAGTGACGCTTTCAGCACTTATATTTTATGTTGCTATCGCATTCTGGGTTGCCGGTTTTGATATTATCTATGCTTGTCAGGATTCCGAGTTCGATAAGGAAGAAGGACTGCATTCCATCCCAAGTCGGTTCGGTGTAGCCAAAGCACTGAAAATTGCTCGCTGGTTCCACGTCATTACCGCTGCCGGTTTGTTAGCGTTATTTCTTATGACAGAGCTTAGCTGGGTTTACTTAACGGGTCTTATCATCGCCAACGGCCTCTTGTTTTATGAACATAAAATTGTAACACCCAAAAATTTAAACCGTTTGAATACAGCGTTCTTTACTTTGAACAGTGTGCTCAGCGTATCGATGTTCGTATTTACCCTTATTGATTTGGTGGTGCTGCACGGATGAGCAAGCCTTGGGTCATTGGCATAACGGGTGCGAGCGGAGCTGCGTATGGTGTGCGCCTTTGCCGCTTTTTGCTCGAGAACGGCTATGATTTGCATTTGCTAATAACCGATGCCGGATGGCGAGTGCTCAAGGAGGAATTGGGATGGGACGCATCGAAGCGTAAAGAAACGCTTGAAGCTCATTTCGGAGCCTTCCCAGGTAAATGCACTTACAACCCCATACAAGATATCGGAGCGAGTACAGCCAGTGGTTCCTTCAGAACAAGCGGGATGGTGATCATTCCATGTTCGATGGGGACCTTATCGGGAATTGCACAAGGAGCTTCCGATAATTTGCTGGAGCGAACGGCGGATGTCATGCTGAAGGAAGGCAGACAATTGATCATTGTTCCAAGGGAAACGCCGCTGCATACGATTCATTTGGAAAATATGCTTAAGCTTTCGCGAATGGGTGTTCGAATTATTCCGGCAATGCCTGCTTTTTATCAAGGCCCTCAAACTTTGAACGATATGGTTGACTTTATGGTTGGAAAAGTTCTGGACACCATGGATATCGAGCATGAATTGTATAGAAGATGGGGGATGACGGATGAGCAGCGCGAACAAAACGATCCGCATCGGCCGGATTGATTTTACGAATGTGTGGCCATTATTTTATTATTTCCCATATGAGCGGCTCCAGCAGGAAGTGGAACTTGTTACCCAAGTACCTACACAGTTAAATGCCGCCATGGCAGCAGGAGAGGTTGATATAGGTCCGATCTCTTCCTTTGCATACGGTGAAAACTTCGAGCAGTACCTGCTATTGCCGGATATGTCGGTGAGTGCATTCGGTAATGTGAAATCGATCCTTTTGTTTCATCGCAAACCGCTGAGCGAGCTTGGCGGGGCTTCGATCGCTCTTCCTACAACCTCGGCTTCTTCTGTCAATTTATTGAAAATTATATTGCGGCGGTTTTATCAAGTCGAGCCGGATTATCATTATTCCCCTCCACTGCTGAACGAAATGATGCAGTCTTCCGACGCCGCTCTGTTGATTGGTGACCATGCGATTCGGGAAAGCTGGAAAGAACACAGCTGGATGGTAACCGATTTGGCTGAAGAATGGTTGAAGTGGACGGGACATTGGATGTCTTTCGCTGTTTGTGCAATTCGAAGACAAGTCGTTGAACAACAACCGGCACTGGTTGCCCGTATTTATCAAGCTTTTATGGAGAGCAAGCATAAATCGTTGAGCGATTTGACAGCGCTGGTTCAGGAAGCTCGCCAGCAGATTGGCGGTACGGAAGCGTATTGGCACGATTATTTTTCAACCTTAACCTATGAGTTCGGTTCGGAACAGCAGGCAGGATTGCAGTTATACTACCGTTATGCTTGGGAGCATGGTTTTCTGAACAAAGAGGTGCAGATTCAATTGTGGAACGATAATTTATTGACACAGGTGACGGAATGAAGCTGATAGATTTGTACGCAAAAATGAAAAAAGATATTTCGTACATAGAGAAAGAGCTTGAGCGAAATATCGATACCGACCATGCCTTGCTGCGCGAAGCGTCGGTACATTTATTAAAGGCAGGCGGTAAACGGATCCGGCCTGTTTTTGTTCTGCTAGGAGCCAAATTCGGTACATACGATATGGAGCGCATCAAGCATGTCGCGGTACCTCTTGAATTAATTCATATGGCATCGCTTGTCCACGATGACGTTATTGACGATGCTATGACTCGGCGTGGCCAACTAACCGTAAGATCCAAATGGGATAATCGCGTTGCGATGTACACTGGAGATTACATATTTGCAAAAGCACTGGAAGTAGCAACAAAGCTTGAAAATCCGCGAATACATCAAATCCTTTCCAAAGCCATTTTGGAAATGAGTATAGGGGAAATGGAGCAAATACGTTTTTTCTTCAATCCGGATCAGTCAGTCCGTGATTATATGCTGCGCATTCGCAGGAAAACGGCTTTGCTGATAGCCATCAGCTGTCAACTGGGTGCTATTGCAGCAGGTGCGAGCGAGAAGCTGTCCAACCGGTTGTATTCTTTTGGTTATAACGTGGGAATGGCTTTCCAAGTGAGGGACGATTTGCTGGATTTGATCGGGACGGAGAAGGAAATCGGTAAACCGCCGGGCAGCGACATTCGCCAAGGGAACATTACGATTCCTGTCATTTTTGCATTGCAAGAACCTGAGCTGCGCACGCCGCTGTTAAGTGAATTGAAACGGATACAAGAGGTGGACGGTCAGACAGACATCCACCATTTCATTAAAATGATCCGTAACAGTAAAGGAATTAAGCAAGCGGAGCAGTTGGCCAGTCGTTATATTGATAAAGCCATAGGGCAGCTAAATGAGCTTCCTGACATTCAGGCTAAGAAGGATCTAATCAGTGTCGCTCACTTTATTGGGAACCGATCTTACTAGCAAGGTTTATCAGAGGACGAAATTTGTGATATATTGGGATTAAAGGAGGAATGATGATGGAACGCACCTTTTTGATGATAAAGCCAGACGGCATTCAACGCGGTCTTATTGGAGAAATTATTAAACGATTTGAGCAAAAAGGGTTTCAATTGGTTGGAGCGAAGCTGATGCAAGTTTCTTTTGAGCTGGCGGAGTTTCATTACGAAGAACATAAGGGGAAAGATTTTTACGATAGACTGGTTACGTTCATTACATCGGGTCCTGTATTTGCTATGGTGTGGGAAGGTGATCAAGTCGTGGCGTTGTCCAGAGCAATGATTGGCAAGACTAGCGCTCTGGAGGCGGCTCCTGGAACGATCCGGAGCGACTACGCGGTACATACGAATTATAATTTGATTCACGGGTCTGATTCTCCAGAAAGCGCGAAGAGAGAAATAGCTAATTTCTTCGGAGAGCAGGAACTGGTGAATTACACCAAAGTGATACAACAGTGGATTTAGGATGGGGATAGCGGCATGGAGGATCAGGATTTTCTTTTATTTATAAAAAAGGTCAAAGATTATACATCCATAGATTTGTCGCAATATAAAGAAGCCCAGATGAAGCGGCGCTTGACGACCTTGAGAATGAAAAAAGGATATAATACATTTGCTGCTTTCTTCGAGGCAATGACAAAAGATAAAGAGCTGTTCTACGAATTTCTTGACCGGATGACGATTAATGTCTCGGAATTTTGGCGTAACCCGAATCGATGGGAAGTGTTGGAGAAAACCTTCCTTCCGGACATGCTTCGCAAAAACCGTAAGTTGAAATGCTGGAGTGCTGCATGTTCGACAGGGGAAGAGCCCTACACTTTGGCAATGATTTTAGCTGAATTGAATGCATTGAAGGATGCACATCTGCTAGCAACGGACATAGATGACGGTGCGTTGGCCAAAGCCAAGAAGGGCATTTATTCGGACCGCTCGGTCAGAGAAGTTCCAAGCCTTTATTTAAAAAAATATTATAAGCAAGAAAATTTAACCTTCTCTATAGCGGAAGAGCTGAAACGCGAAATCCGGTACCAGAAGCAGAATTTATTGGTAGACACATTCGATACTCAGTTTGACTTGATTATTTGCCGTAATGTGATGATCTATTTTACGGAAGACGCCAAGCACTTATTGTATCAAAAATTCGCTAATGCACTGAAGCCAGGCGGCATTTTGTTTGTTGGCAGCACGGAGCAGATTTTTTCGCCGGGCCAATACGAGCTGGAGTCAGCTGAAACGTTTTTTTACCGGAAAAAGGCATAAACCTTCTTGCTGATGTATATCTTCTTCCATCCCTTCCAATACTGAAAAACATGGACAACTACTTGCAGGAGGGACCCAATGGATAAAAGAAAAGTGATCATGGCATACCGAAGAGGGTTTATTACGATGCAGGAATGCGCTCAGATATTGGGTATCGATTCATTACAGGTCATGGGCATGGTAGATGATCCGGAGCTCAACGAAATGCCGAGCCCCCTAAAAAGGCAGCCTGTTAACGGCTAGGTTGGACTAAGTAAGATAATGAAATAACTGAGTAAAGAGGTGCTGTCACGGCTTTTAAGCTGTAGCAGCGCTTCTTTGTTTATCACAGCTGCCGCTAAGGCTCAACCTGTTGATGAGTTCGATATATGGCGATTTGACGCCGTTTTCTTGTCAAACGGTGACACCTATACTATAATTAGCACATGAATGGAGTACATAAAAGCGCTAAAGCGTGCCGACAGGTACTTTGTGCTTTTTTGGGGTATAGGATGAAAGGGGAAAACGAGTGTGAGATATTTAACGGCAGGGGAAACCCATGGCCCGCAGCTGACTGCGATTATTGAAGGATTTCCAAGCAATGTAACCATAGACTTTGAAGAGGTGAATTTTCAACTGGCACGACGTCAAAAAGGTTACGGCCGCGGACGTCGGATGCAAATTGAGAAGGATACTGCCAACATTGTCGGCGGTGTGAGACATGGTAAAACTACCGGCGCGCCTATCGCTTTGGTTGTTGAAAACAATGACTGGAAGCACTGGACTTCGGTTATGAATATCGAGCCAATTGAAGGAAATGACGAAACGAAACGCCGTGTTAACCGTCCTCGTCCTGGACATGCGGACTTGAATGGCGGCTTGAAATATAATCAAAAGGATTTGCGTAACATTCTGGAGCGTTCGAGCGCTAGAGAGACTACGATGCGTGTTGCTACAGGCGCTGTTGCCCGTCAGCTCTTGTCTGCATTCGGAATCAAAGTGGCTAGCCAAGTCATCCGTATCGGTGAAGTGGAAGTGAAACGTCAGGAACTGCCAATCGACGAGCTGATCCGTATTACGGAAGAATCGCCATTGCGTGTGGTAGATAAAGAAGCGGAAGCTCAAATGATTGCTGCCATTGATGCAGCTAAAGAAGAAGGCGATACACTGGGCGGTATCGTTGAATGTGTCATCGAGGGAGTTCCTGTTGGATTGGGCAGCCACGTACAATGGGATCGCAAGCTGGACGGGCGTATCGCACAAGCCGTATTATCGATTCAAGCATTCAAAGGCTGCGAAATCGGTATCGGTTTCGAGGCGGCTAAGCTGCGCGGATCCAAAGTACATGATGAGATTATGTACAATGAGGAACAAGGCTTTTATCGCGCTTCCAATCGTGCCGGCGGCTTTGAAGGCGGGATGACAACAGGTGAGCCTATCGTGGTTCGCGGCGTTATGAAGCCGATTTCGACTCTTTATAAAGCATTGCAAAGCGTTGATATTGACACGAAGGAAGCTTTCACTGCACAGGTGGAACGTTCCGATACTTGTGCCGTTGCAGCGGCAGGCGTCATTATGGAGAACATCGTCGCTTGGGAAGTTGCAAATGCATTTTTGGACAAATTCGGCGGAGATTCGCTTGAAGAGATCCGTAATAACTACAATAGCTTTTTGGCACAAGTAAAAAGCTATTAGAAGTGGAGCGTGAAATCGGTGAAGGAGCTTACGGTTGACTTAGGGGAACGTTCATACCCGATTTATATCGGGGAAGGAATATTGGATCAAGTAGGCGAGTTTTTTACCAAGCATCAAATCAGTAAGGTTTCTCCTTTACTGCTCGTTACGGATACGAATGTAGCTAAGCTTCATCTTGATAGTGTAGTAAGTAAAATTAGAGAAGCGGGCTATATAGTGGCCACTCATATTGTAACAGCTGGAGAAAAGTCCAAGTCATTGACCGTCCTTGGAGAAGTCGTACAAACGGCTTTAGAGGCAGGCTTGGACCGCAAGTCCACCGTTATTGCTCTGGGAGGTGGCGTTGTAGGTGATCTGGCAGGATTCGTAGCGGCAAGCTATATGCGCGGCGTGAGATTCGTACAGATTCCTACAACCATTCTGGCTCACGACAGCAGTGTCGGAGGGAAGGTTGCTGTCAACCATCCGCTGGCGAAGAACATTATCGGTGCGTTCCATCAGCCGGAAATGGTTCTCTATGATACTGCTACACTGAAGACTTTGCCGGATCGGGACGTAAGAGAAGGCTTGTCGGAAATGATCAAGCATGGCCTTATTTGGGATGCTGGCTTCACAGCTTGGCTGGAGGAAAACAGCGAGAAGCTGGTTTCTTTAGACCAAGAGGCGTTGCAATACGGCTTGTACGAAGGCTGCAAAGTAAAATCCTATGTCGTATCCCGTGATGAGACGGAGAACGGCCTCCGGGCTATTCTCAATCTGGGGCATACAATCGGACATGCACTTGAAGCCGTTGCAAGCTATAATGAGCTTCATCATGGCGAAGCGATTTCCATCGGCATGGTGGGAGCAGCGAAGCTGGCTGTTAAGTTGGGACATCCTGAGCATATCTATACAGTGACCAAGCGTATTTTACAAAAGTTCGGGCTTCCGACTCGTTTGCCTGCACATTTAGATACGGATGAAATTATGAGTGCAATGATGCACGATAAGAAATTTCAAGAAGGAACGATGGTGTTTATCATTCCGACTGAAATTGGTAAGGTTGAAATCAACAAATCGGTTTCTGCGGCTGCCGTAAGAGAAGTCGTAGAGCAATTGAAACAGGAGGCTTAAACCATGCTTGTTCGGGGAATTCGCGGTGCGACAACAGTTGAACATGATGAGAAGAATGAAGTACTGGAAGCGACAAGAGAACTGCTGCATCAAATTATTATTGAAAATGCAATTATTCCTGAGGAAATCGCTTGTGTGTTTGTTACGGTAACGAACGATCTGACAACGACCTTCCCTGCGGTGGCTATTCGTCAATACCCAGGTTGGGAGCTAGTTCCTTTGATGTGCTCGTTGGAAGTGCCTGTCGAAGGCAGCTTGCCTAAATGTATCCGTCTGATGGTTATGGCCAACACGGAGAAAAAACAGGATGAGATTATTCACGTGTATTTGAAAGAAGCTATGCGCCTTCGTCCTGATTTATCTAAATTGACAAAAGCATAAATCCCATAGTATAGTTACAGTAGCGATTTGTAAGATCAGTTGAGAAGAGTAGAGATGAGTTTAGCGTGAGCAGAGTTGAGAAGAGCCGAGTGTAACACTGAGTCCCGTGCATTGTACTGCACTTATTTTATGTTCCCTTTTTTTAGGGCACAGGACTACGGTTATGATCATCTGCGATACCAACCTCTACTTTGACGTAGAGGTTTTTTTTGTTTTTAATAGACTGAGTTAATTTTGAGTTGAGAAGAGGAGAGATAAGCATGTATACACCAGAAGCTAAGGAAGTTATTCGATTATCCAAGCAGTACAATTTGATCCCGGTCGTTCGTTCGTTAATGGCAGATACGGAGACGCCGATTCGCGTATTTCAGCACTTTTACCAGGAGAGCCGGGCATTTTTGCTTGAGAGTGTAGAAGGTGGAGTGAAATGGGCTCGGTATTCTTTTATCGGGACGGATCCCTTCCTTATGATTACTGCAAAAAATGGTGTAACCAAAATTGAGAGCCAGAAAGAAACGAAGCATTCGGTGGAGAAGCCGATCGATGTTTTGAAAGGATATTTGCGTGCTTATTCGAGCCCTTCCCTTCCGGAATTGCCTCGCTTTACTGGTGGCGCGGTAGGATTTTTCGGATATGACTTACTGCAGTATTATGAAAAATTGCCTGCTCATCGTGTAGATGATTTGCAAATGAACGATATCCAGTTTATGTTTTGCGATCAAGTGATCGTGTTCGACCATTTCAAGCAGCAGATCAAAGTCATCTCCAACGTCCATGTACCCCAGCATGGCTCGGATGCGGAGATTGTTGCTGAATATGATAAGACTTGCGCTAAAATCGATGAGACGATCGAGCGTTTGAAGCGTCCGTTACCTGTATTGTCTATGGCTCAACAGCAAATTCCGGATGACGTTGAGCTAGGCGAGTTGAAGTCGAATCTAACTAAAGAGCAGTTTATCGATAATGTTGAGAAAGCCAAGGAATACATCCGAGCGGGGGATATTTTCCAAGTTGTTCTATCGCAGCGCTTTGAGATCGAGACGGATGTTTCTCCCTTGCATGTTTACCGAATTTTGAGAACCATGAACCCATCGCCATACATGTACTGTCTCAAAATGGATGACGAGGTCATCGTGGGTACTTCTCCTGAACTATTGGTTCGCGTGGAAGATGAGAAGGTGGAGACACGACCAATCGCAGGAACCCGTCCGCGCGGCGCAACGCCGGAGCAGGACCAAGCCTACGAAATCGAGCTGCTGGCAGATGAGAAGGAGCGTGCCGAGCACTTGATGCTGGTTGATTTGGGACGCAACGACATCGGACGCGTATCCGAGTTCGGAAGCGTACACTGTGACACTCTTATGCAAGTAGAGCGCTATTCACACGTGATGCACATTGTATCGAATGTAACAGGTAAAATCGCGAAGGATAAAGATTTCTTCGATGCTTTTATCTCCTGCTTACCCGCAGGAACCGTATCTGGAGCGCCTAAGCTGAGAGCGATGGAGATTATTGCAGAAGTGGAAAATGAAGCGAGAGGCGCGTATGCCGGAGCTATAGGCTATTTGGGCTTTTCCGGCAATATGGACACTTGTATCACGATTCGTACGATTATTTTCAAGAACGGTAAAGCTTATGTTCAGGCTGGAGCGGGAATCGTATGGGATTCCGTTGCTGAAAGCGAGTATCTGGAGACAGTGAACAAGGCTAAAGGGATGCTTAAATCCATTCGTACTGCGGAGGTTGTTTTCTCCCAAAAATCGTATGCTCACTCGGTCATTAATCACGACTACTATTAATTAATCTAAGCTCTGCCAGCCGCTGCGGCTTCGGGCTCATTGTCGGCTGCTAATGAAATTATGGGGAGGCAGTTAACATGGAAAAAAAGTTACGGTTCAACAAGCGATACAACAAATTATCGGTGCTCAGCATCTGACTAGAGCAGAGGCAAGAGACGTGATGTCAGATATTATGGATGGATTGGCGACACCGGCACAAATCGGAGGCTTTCTTACTTCGCTTCGGATGAAAGGTGAGACCATAGAAGAAATTACTGGGTTTGCTGAAGCCATGCGGATGAAGGCTAACCATGTCCAAACCGAGCGGAGCCAACTGCTGGACACTTGCGGAACCGGTGGAGATGGAGCAGATACATTCAATATTTCAACTACAGCAGCCATTGTTGCTGCAGCGGGAGGAATACGCGTTGCCAAGCATGGCAATCGTGCGATGTCCAGTAAAAGCGGCAGTGCAGATGTGCTGGAAGCTTTGGGGGTAAACATTGATCTTGACCAAGAATTTGCAGCAAAATGTTTGGAGCAAGTAGGCATTTGCTTCATGTTTGCTCAGAAATATCATCAGTCAATGAAGCATGCAGCACTTCCTCGCAAGGAATTAGGCTTCCGTACGGTATTCAATTTGCTGGGGCCATTAACGAATCCAGCTGGGGCTGACCGCCAGGTACTAGGTATTTTTGACCGCGGCAAAACGGAGACAATGGCTCATGTTATGCGTGCACTGGGTGTGAAGCGTTCATTAGTAGTAGCTAGCCTGGATGGCTTGGACGAAATCAGCATCTCGGATGCTACGCAAGTAACGGAACTTAAGGATGAGGAGATTGTAACTTATGAAGTAACACCAGATTTGCTGGGACTCCGAAGCTACAGCATTAAAGAAGTTGTGGGCGGAGATGCAGTGGTAAACGCTGAAATCATTCGCAATGTATTCCATGGTGAAACCGGTGCGTGTCGCGATATTGTGCTTGCCAATGCAGGGGCTTGCTTCTATGTGACGGGTAAATGTGCTACTCTGCAAGAAGGCGTTAAGTATGCGGCACATGTGATCGATTCGCGACAAGCATTGAATAAATTGCAAGAACTAGTCCAATTCACGGGAGAAATCAGACATGTTTCTTGATAAAATCGTAGCAACGAAAGTGCAAGAAGTTGCAGCTTTGAAGCAAACTATTACTATAGCCCAGATGGAGCAGCGTATTGCGACGCTGCCTCCTTGTCTAGGTTTTGAACAGGCGCTCTCTAAGGGCCGTAAACGCCCTATGGGGCTCATTGCCGAAGTAAAGAAGGCATCCCCCTCCAAAGGGCTGATTCGTGACGATTTTGAGCCTGTAGAGCTGGCACAAGCTTATGAGAGAGCAGGGGCTGATTGTTTATCGGTTTTAACCGATGTGGACTATTTTCAAGGTTCCAACGATTACTTGAGTCGTGTAAGACAATCCGTACAGCTTCCTCTGCTTAGAAAAGACTTTACGATCGATCTTCATCAAATTTATGAAGCGCGTTGTATTGGCGCAGATGCTATACTGTTAATAGCCGCGATCTTAACTACCGAGCAGCTGAAGCAATTTTCTGAAGCTGCCAAAAGCATAGGTCTTGATGTGCTGGTCGAAGTTCATGACAAAGAAGAGCTGGATCGTGTGCTCACCTTAGATGCTACATTAATTGGGATTAATAACCGTAATCTGAAAACATTCGTTACGGATCTTAAGACGACAGAAGAGCTGATCTCCTTTATCCCTAAAGAGGTCACCATTGTGAGCGAGAGTGGGATTTCTCAGCCTTCTGAAATAGAATATTTACAGTCTATTGGAGCCAAAGCGGTTCTTATCGGAGAGCATTTCATGCGTCAGCCGATTGTAGAACAAGCAGTTCACGACCTAATGGGAAATGCTGCGGTAAAGGGGTAAGACAGTTATGACGAGCATAAAAATATGCGGGCTGAAGGATACGGAAACGCTAAGCTCTATTCTACATCTTCCTATCGACCACATTGGCTTTGTATTCGCCAAAAGCAAGCGTCAAGTTACTCCACAGCAAGCGGGTGAATTAATTCGCGTCATTGCCGACTGGAAAGCAGCTGGAAACGCGGCTCCTTTGACTGTAGGGGTTTTAGTTAACCCGTCTCGTGAAGAACTGACAGTTATCTTGAATGAAGCGCCACTTGATATCTTGCAGCTGCATGGACATGAGACGCCTGAGGAATGCCAATGGATAAAAAATGAATTTCCAGGGGTTCAGCTTTGGAGAGTCGTTTCCGTAACACAAACGAGGCAAGAGGAGTCTAATTATGAGGCTCACAGACTAACCGACGCCATTGCATTGCAATTAGACCCCTACAAGGATGTAGTGGATGCGATCTTATTGGATACTTTTGATCCTGTATACGGCGGCGGATCGGGAAAAACATTTTCCTGGGAGACGATTCCGCCTTATCAGGCGTGGAGTCGTGCTACGGGAATTCCACTGCTCATTGCAGGGGGGCTTCAAGCGGATAATGTTGGAGAGCTGTTAGATGCTTACAGACCAGACGGTGTGGATGTATCAAGCGGAGTAGAAACGGAAGGCGTTAAGGATATCGCAAAAATAACCAGCTTTGTCGAAAGGGTGAAGCATCATGTATAACGTACCAGATGAGCAGGGGCGCTTCGGTAAGTTCGGCGGACGTTACGTTCCCGAAACACTAATGAACGCACTGATTGAATTGGAAGATGCCTACAAGAAATATGTGAAGGAAGATAAATTTCAAGAGGAATTGAAATACTTGCTTCACCGTTACTCGGGAAGACCGACTTCGCTGTATTATGCAGAGCGTTTGTCTGCGCATTTAGGCGGCGCCAAAATATATTTGAAGCGTGAAGATTTGAACCATACCGGAGCTCACAAAATAAACAACTCTTTGGGACAAGGCTTATTGGCCAAATGGATGGGCAAAAAGAAGCTGATAGCTGAGACTGGCGCAGGCCAGCATGGTGTGGCAACGGCAACGGTTGCGGCGCTGCTCGGTTATGAGTGCAAGGTGTTCATGGGTGAAGAGGACATGAAGCGCCAGCAGCTCAATGTGTTCCGTATGAACCTCTTAGGTGCGGAAGTCGTACCTGTCACATCAGGTACTCGAACGCTGAAGGACGCTTGTAACGAAACGCTTCGTTACTGGGTGAGCCATGTCGAAGATACATTCTATATCCTGGGTTCGGCAACAGGACCGCATCCTTATCCGATGATGGTTCGCGATTTCCAACGTATTATCGGGGATGAATCCCGTAAACAAATTCTGGAGCAGGAAGGTAAGCTGCCTGATGCTGTTATCGCCGCGGTTGGCGGGGGAAGCAATGCAATCGGTATTTTCTATCCTTTCGTTCAAGATGAAGGCGTGCGTCTGATTGGTGCGGAAGCAGCTGGACGCGGGATCGATACCAAGGAGCATGCAGCAACGATGACTATGGGAAGCCACGGTGTATTCCAAGGCTCAATGAGTTATTTGCTTCAGGATCAATATGGACAAGTTCAAGAGGCACATTCCATTTCCGCTGGTCTGGATTATCCGGGCATTGGGCCGGAGCATGCTTATTTAAAAGATTCCAACCGTGCTGAATACTTCCCGATTACGGATAAAGAAGCTTTGGATGCATTGCAACTGCTGAGCCGTACGGAAGGAATCATTCCAGCGCTCGAAAGTGCGCATGCGATTGCTCAAACCATGAAGGTTGCCCCAACGATGGGTAAAGACGAGATCATTGTCGTCAGCTTGTCCGGACGTGGAGATAAAGACGTTGAAGCGATTATGGGCTATTTGGGAGGTGCTGTTCATGAATCGCATTGATCTTAGGTTCGCTGAGCTCAAAGAACGTAAGCAGCCGGCCTTTATTCCTTTCTTATCGATAGGTGACCCGGATTTGAAGACCTCGGTCGATATTATTAAACAGCTGGAACAATCCGGTGCCAGCATGGTGGAGCTTGGAGTCCCATACTCCGACCCTTTGGCCGATGGACCTGTTATTCAACGCTCCTCGATGCGGGCCTTGAAGAAGCATCAAGTTTCCATCAAAGATGTTATGGATGTGGCTAGGCAAGCGCGCAATGAGGGCTGCGAGCTGCCGTTCATTCTTTTTACTTACTTTAATCCCGTACTGCAATTTGGTTTGGACAAAATTTTCGCCCAACTGCAAGAGAGTGATATTAGCGGACTTATTATCCCTGACTTGCCGATGGAAGAGGATGCAGAGGTACGAAAGCTGGCGGATGAGCATAACATTCATTTGATTCCTTTGGTTGCGCCTACGTCCAATGAGCGGATCAAGAAAATTGTGTCCCGCGCTTCCGGTTTCGTTTATTGTGTTTCCTCATTAGGGGTCACAGGTACTAGAACCGAGTTTCACAGTGGTATTGACGAGTTCCTGAAGACAGTGAAGGAATCCACTTCTTTGCCTATTGCTATCGGTTTCGGGGTCTCGACGCATGAGCAATTTGCTAGATTTGCCGAGACATGTGATGGTATCGTTGTAGGTAGCGCGCTCGTCCGTCAAGTGGAGGAAGCTCTTCCTTTATTTGAACAGGATGTGACGCGTCCACAAGCACTCTTGCAAATTCATGAATTTGTGAGAAAATTAATAGGAAGCAACTAACAGAGAGCGTGTTCTTATGGAACACGCGCTTGCCATAATTGGAACTATAATTTTGAACGAGGTGACCTAAGTGCAACCCAAGAAGAACATTGTCCACCTGCCGGTCTACAAACCGGGCAAGCCTATGGAAGAAGTAAAACGTGAGTTAGGTTTAACAGAAGTCATCAAACTGGCTTCCAACGAAAATCCGTTCGGCTCTTCTCCGAAAGTGAAAGAGGCGATCATGTCGCTTCTCGACCAAACAAGCATTTATCCGGACGGCGGTGCCGTAGATCTGACGAAGGCGGTAGCCGACTATTTTGGCGTGGAAACGAATCAAGTGATTTTCGGAGCGGGCTCCGATGAAATCATTTTGATGCTAGCTCGTGCCTTCTTTGTTCCAGGTGACGAGACGATTATGGCTACACCTACATTCCCGCAATATAAGCACAACGCTGAGATTGAGGGAGCTGTTTGCGTAGAGGTGCCTTGTATCAATGGCTACCAGGATCTGCAGGGAATGCTCAACAAAATTAATGACCGTACCAAAATTATTTGGCTATGTAATCCTAACAATCCTACAGGAACGATGCACACGCATCAAGAAGTGGTTGAATTTATTAAAGCCGTGCCAGCTCATGTGCTTATCGTATTGGATGAAGCTTATGCTGAATACAACGTTAGCGGCGAATACCCTGATAGCATCGAACTTGTAAAGCAATATAAAAATGTCATTAGTCTTCGCACTTTCTCCAAAATCTATGGTCTAGCTTCGCTTCGTATCGGATATGGTATCGGTCATCCGGATGTGATCAAATCGATCAATCAAGTTCGCGAACCGTTCAACACAACAGGTTTTGCACAAAAAGCAGCATTGGCCGCTCTTGCGGACGAGCAATTTATTGAGGACTGCCGTCAAGCGAATGCAACGGGAATTAAATACTTATCCGCTCAATTCGAGCAAATGAAGCTAAGCTACTATCCTGCACACGGTAACTTTATTATGGTTGATGTGGAGCGTCCGGGTGGACAAGTGTTCGATGCTATGCTGCGCAAAGGCATCATCGTACGCCATGATCCAGGTTGGGGTATGCCTACCATGCTTCGTGTTACCGTAGGAAGCCAAGAGCAAAACGAGAAATTTATTAGCGCACTGCAAAAGACGCTTGAGGAAGTTGCAGTTAACGCATAATACCTTTGCACTGCATTGCTTTAGTGTCTGTTAGTAAATCTAAAAAAGGAAACTGTTATGACGAAAATTGCTATTTTTGGCGTAGGACTCATCGGGGGTTCGTTAGCCCTTTGCTTTAAAGGCAAGCCCGGAATAACCGTGGTAGGTCACTCCCCGAACGAAAAATCGGTGGAAAGATATTTGAAACGCCAAGTGGTTGACCATGCGACTACATCTATGGAAGAGGCTGTACAGGATGCCGATTTTATTTTCATTTGTGTCCCTGTAGGCAATTTGGAAGAATACTTGGCTAAAATATCTGAGCTCCCGTTAAAGCCAGGCTGTATCATTACAGATGCAGGGAGCACCAAAGCCTCCATAGCTGCTTTTGCCTCCACATTGGAGCTGAAGGATGCGTACTTTATCGGAGGTCATCCGATGGCAGGGAAGGAGAAGTCAGGAGCAGAGGCAGCAACGTCGCATTTGTATGAGAATGCATTTTATGTGCTCACTCCAGACGACACCATCTCTGATGAGGTGTATAACCAGCTTGCGGAACTGCTTCAATGGACGAGGGCGCATCTGGTCAGACTGAATCCTCAGCTGCATGATGAAGTGGTAGGGGCGATCAGCCATTTGCCTCACATCATTGCAGTTGCACTGGTTAATCAGATTGCTGGGTATAACAAGACGAATGAATATTATCAAAATTTGGCTGCTGGCGGATTCCGGGATATTACCCGTATCGCATCAAGTGATCCGATTGTTTGGCGAGATATCTTAAGCGACAACAGGGAAGTGATTCTGCGGCTACTTGAGGACTGGAACGCTGAGGTTGCACAGTTCATTGAGCTCTTGAAGCTCAATGATCGTGAAGGTATTGAAGAGCAGTTCCGCCGTGCTAGCGAGTTCCGTTCCGCGTTGCCGGAGCGGCGCAAAGGCGTGCTGACGTCTGTCTATGAGGTATATGTGGATGTGCCAGACCATCCTGGAATCATCGGACAAATCACAACGCTTTTAGGTAACCATCGGATTAATTTGAGTAATATTCAAATAATTGAAAGCCGTGAGGATATTCCTGGAGTGCTTCGTCTCTCATTCCGAGATGAATACCAAATGGATAAGGCAGTTGAACTATTGAAGAAGGAAAACTACGCGGTTCACGTGTAGTTTTTCTTTTTTTATCCAAAAATAAAACGTTTTCAAAAAACTGTTGACATTTTGAAAACGTATACATATAATAAAAGTACAGTATGGTTTCTCTCCACTCCTATCCGAATAATGGCACTATGTGCAGCCACCTCATGCAGGTGGTTCTTTTTTTATGTTTATAACCATTTTTTCTAGTATAAGTAATAGAATAGTTAGTGGGAATATACACCTTTTTTTGGAAGTTATTCTGAAAGTTGTATGAAAGCTGTCGATTAAGCAGGATTTTTGACCAAGTTTACCGAATAAAATTATGATATGATATATTCCTAAATTTTTTTTAAATTTTACCGCAACTTTTTACTCCCTTTACAGTAATACAAGTAGCATCACTGGGAGTAAGCTAGGAATCACAAGGAGGGTCGTACTAAATGACCGATTCCCAGTTGATCAGAGAGATCAAGGATGGCAACGTCCAATTATATGATGAGTTAATGCGTCGTTACGAACGTAAAATTCTAGCTTTTATCTATCACATGTTGAAAAGTGCGCAAATGGAATCGTTCGCCGAGGATCTGTGTAACGAGACATTTTATAAAGCGTATCGAAGCTTGAACTCGTTTCGCGAGGTGGAAGCAACTTTCTCTACATGGCTGTATACGATAGCTAGGAATACGGTACTTAGCGAGCTGCGTAAAAATAAAAATATCAAAGTATCTTTAGAACAAAGCGGACATGAGCCTCATGCCGGCGCTGATGTGATGCCGGAGTTGACGGTTCTTCGGAATGAGAAAGTTACGATGGTTCGAGAGGCCATAAACAATTTGCCTGAGAAGCAAAGGTCAGCACTAATCTTGCGTGAGTACGATCAGTTAGATTATCAGGAAATTGCTAATATCCTTGGGCAAACCGTGAGTTCGGTGAAATCCTTATTGTTCAGGGCCAGAGCCAGTGTGAAGCTCCAGTTGGAACCATACTTTCTTGATCCGATTTTTGAGGAGTATGAAGGGATGAAACGATGATGAAATGTGAAGATATTCAAGAGCTGCTCGGCGTCTATTGGGATTTGCCGGAGAATGACTTAAAAAGACAACGCGTGGATGAGCACATTAAGAGCTGCAGCTGCTGCGCTATTGAATTTGAAATATGGCAAGAGAGTACTGAGCTAATCAAGTCCGCGGCAGACGCCGAAGAGTTAAATGAGATATCTACGCCGATTTCCCGCAGCGTCATGAACCGTATATATGAAGATGAGTCATGGAGAGTCCCAGTAGCGGATCGGATGTATGCATTTTCTTTTAAGTTTCGCAGAAATATTACAGCGGTCGTGGCTTTTTGCTTAGCTTTATTTATTTTCTCTTTTGTGTACTCGATCACGCATCAGGCTGCTCCAGAGACCGTAGCTTCATCAGGCAGCTCCGCGGTATTCGGACGTATTGGTGATCCAGTTGTCGTAGCAGGCAGTATATCCGAGTCGATGAACGTACATACGATGCCTTCAGCGGTTGCCAGCTTAAAGGGCTTTAGCGAGCCGTTTATGTACCAAGTGGGTCCGATCCATACGTTCAAGGACTATTTAATCTTTGTATCGTTATTAGGGCTTACCTGCACGCTGCTTATTATGAACTGGTTGTCGAGAACGAGATCATAGGTTATTCTGTTTCGCCCCTTCTTGGGGCGTTTTCTATCTATAGGCTAATCAAAGAAAGTGAGTTGGACTGAGTGATCACATTAGGATTTATTCGTCATGGAACGACGGAGTGGAATATAGCTGGGAGAATGCAAGGGCAAATGGATACGGCTTTAGCTGAAGTCGGAGTGAAACAAGCACAACTGCTGGCAGAAAGATTGAAAGGGGAAACCTGGGATGCCATTGTGACGAGCGATCTGGTCCGCGCACAACAAACAGCAGAAACCATAGCTCATGTAACAGGTACTCCACTGATAGGTAGTGACATTCGTCTACGGGAGCGATCCTTCGGGCAAGTAGAAGGGACAACTCTGGAAGAAAGAATTTCACGTTGGGGTGAAGGCTGGAGAGAAGCGGATGTTGGAATGGAAGCAGATGAGGCGCTGTTAAAGCGTTGGCATACTTTTATGGAAGAGCTGCAAGCCAAACATGCTGGCAAACGTATTCTTATTGTCAGTCATGGAGGCTACATCGCCCCCGTTGTCGAAAGGATGCTGGGTAGACGTATTGAAGAACATCTTAACAACACCTCGCTTACTATAATTGAAGGCGATCCTACTGGATGGAACTGCAAGCTGCTGAATTGCACGATCCATCTGAACACCTAAATGAATACCATTAACTTCGATAACGCTCTCTTCTGGGGGCGTTATTTTATATTGTTATAAGAAGTAATACAATTTTCTGAAAACATAGTGTTTTAAAAGCGCCATATCTTCCCATAATGGTACTAAGCCTATTTTGGAGGTGCGGTGCCATGAATTTAGCAGATATGTTGAGTTATGCGGATATTCACGACTTGAGCCGGATTGCCAATACGTACAACTGTGATTGCAGCGGCCACTCCAAAAATGAACTTATCCAGTCGATATTGTCGACCGTGAATCGAAGAGAGATATTTGAACGCCAAGTTATCGATCTTTCAATTGAGGATATTCGATTCTTGAATTCTTTAATCTTCGATCAACGAGGATCATTTAGTCTGGAAGAGCTTATTGCCCGAGTACAGCAAAGCCGATTCGTTAAAGTAGAGGATGAGTTGTGGAATCCAAGGGACATGATTTCCCGATTTAAACAACGAGGGTGGCTGTTCAATGGATATTCTCAAAACACCCGCTATTTGTTCCAGGTACCGGCTGATCTTAAGAGAAGATTCAGTGATGCTCTAACTAAGCAGTTTAGACAGCAGCTTGTGACCACTAACGAACCTATTGTATATCGTGACGAGCAGAAGCTGATCACCGACGACATCTATCACTTCCTCCATTTTGTAAATCAAAATGAAGCTGCGCTGACATCGGACAATACAATGTACAAAAGACAGCTTCAGCAGGTTCTCGATCGCCTTTCCGTGAAGGAAGAACCTGTAGGCAAAACAGCATGGCGCTTCGGATACGGGCGGTTTTTCAAGGAGTACCCGAATCGGTTCTCTCTCATCTATGATTACTGCTATTACGCTGAACTGATAACAGAGCACAACCAGGTGTTGGCACTTAGCGATAAAGGTAAGGATAAGGTTGCTCTTGGCCACAAAGAAGATGTCATGCAGGTGTACAAGTTTTGGCTTCGATTGTACAAAAATGCAATTCCCAATCTGCAGTCGCTTCTATACTGGATTGAAAAACTTGCAACAAACTGGGTTACATTAGCCTCTATGAAATCCGCTTTGCTGCCCTTGGTTCGTCCATTCTACTATGATTCTGCGGAATCTGTGCTGGAGCAGCGGATATTGCAAATGATGATGCATTTGGGATTGATCCGGATCGGTGAGACGGAAGAGGAAGGGACAGTCATTCAAATGTCCAAATTAGGCAGCAGCGTCGTTCAAGGCATCTATGTGAGCGATGAGGATAAAATTAGCCTTACGTTTGACCATCGCGGAAACCATGGCTAAAATCTCTCAACATGATTTGTCCCAATTCGAAGTATGGCATAGGTAAAGGCACATTAATCGGTATGGGGGCTATTGTACTCAACGGAGCCGATGTTGGTGAATATGCTTTAGTAGGGGCAGGTTCGATAGTAATGGAGAATTAGCAAGTCTCCTTATCCCCCCTCTCACTAGGTTCACCGGTACAAACAGTAAGAGAATTGCAGCAGTTGGACTTACAATGGATGCAACGAACGATGCAAAGCTATGTGAAGAAGAGTATCGATACCGACAACAAGCGAGGCCATAAGCGTAAAAATATTGAAATGCGAGACCGGTTTGGAGGTAGGTTCTATGGGCAAAATGAATGTTTCCAATGATATGATGCTGGGTTTGTTTGCGGAAATGGTCCTCGATGAAGCCATACGCAAATATAAGGAGCAGTATTTGTACAGAGAGATTGATTTGGCTTTGGCAAAGGGAGACGAAGTTTCGTTTCTAGCCCTCACTACAGAACTGAAATCGCTCAATACACAAGGTAAATAAAGCGTAGCACCCAGGCCTAAATTATGACATTTTTTTGAAAGGCATGTGAAGATCATTCATATGTCTTTTTTTTGTGTTATTGTGAGTTGGAACTTAATTGAACGTGGAGGCGAAAAAAATGAAATTTAGCGACGTGGAAAGTAACTCTTGGGAAGAACTGCGGCCTTATGTGGATACCTGCCTGCTGCCTGTAACCGGCTTGACAGGAAATGAGCAGCCTTGGGAGGCGACTAAAGCGTTGGAATGGCTTAGAGATGCGTTGGATTGTTTTGAAATTCCGTATAAAGGTCGCGTACTAACTTATCCAGCCTTTCATTATATAGAAGGAGAAGAAGGTCGGGCTCTTCTAGAACGAGTGTGTGAAAGACTGAAGCAAAGCTTTCCATATGTCATTCTTGTTTCGGCATCACAAGAGGCTCAAGCGCTACAGAACGTAGAGAATTGCGACTTGGTATTCGTCCTTACAGCAGAGCAACTGGGGGAATCTTTGGCGGATATTAAGCAGAACATTTCAGCTCAATTGCAAACCCTATGGACGCAGAAGTAAGGTTTGAGGGATGTGTATGATTGATAACATTTTTGCTAATTCTAAGTAATGGGACAAAGAAATGAGCTTTGTGAACAGATGTGACAATTTCGTTAAATGTTACTGCTGGGACAAGAATTGATGGCTCTAAATGGAAGTTAACATTCTTGACGCACCTAGAGTCGTAGGCTATTATTAGTAATGTCCTAGTATGTGGTGTAAAGTTATGTCGAACGACGTGATATATGTTGCAAAAGGGGGTAGAACGAGAATGAGTGAGCACAATAGCCATGATGCGCAACATCAGGGAGAGAGACCAGTGAAACGTCGCGAGATGTCCCGCAGACAGTTTCTGTCCTATACCCTTGGTGGTGCTTCGGCTTTCATGGGCGCCGGAATGATTGTTCCTATGCTTCGATTTGCTGTCGATCCGGTCCTTCAACCGAAAACGCAAGCGGCTTGGGTTAAAGTAGTTGAAGATTCTAAGGTTGCGAACGAACCTAAATCCTTCAAATTCAAAGTGCATCAGGTTGACGGCTGGTATGAGAGCGACGTTGAACTGGAAGCTTGGATTTCGAAGGATAAAGATGGCAATATCTTCGCATTGAATCCGACCTGTAAGCATCTTGGTTGTACGGTTAACTGGAACGCAAATCCGGAGTACAAGGATCAGTACTTTTGTCCATGCCACGGCGCACACTATACAGTAGACGGTAAAAACCTTGCTGTTGCGCCATTGCCTTTGGATCAATACGATCTGAAGGTAGAGAACGGCTTTGTTTATTTAGGACAACTTGGTCCTAACAAAAGGGTGAAATAAGGAGGCGTAACATCGGATGTTTAAAACTATGTATAACTGGATTGATGAACGTCTTGATATCACGCCGATGTGGAGAGATGTTGCCGATCACGAGGTTCCTGAGCACGTTAACCCGGCACACCATTTTTCCGCATTTGTTTACTGCTTTGGTGGATTGACGTTTTTTATTACGGTTATTCAAATATTGTCCGGGATGTTCTTGACGATGTACTATGTTCCGGATATTATCAACGCTTATGCAAGTGTTGACTATCTCCAGCACAAAGTGGCATTTGGCGTAATCGTACGCGGTATGCACCACTGGGGAGCGAGTTTGGTTATCGTAATGATGTTCTTACATACGCTTCGCGTGTTCTTTACAGGTTCCTATAAAGCGCCACGTGAAATGAACTGGGTTGTAGGCGTGCTTATCTTCTTTGTTATGTTGGGTCTTGGTTTTACAGGATACCTGCTTCCATGGGATAACAAAGCTTACTTTGCAACGCAAGTAGGTATAAAAATTGCCGCTTCTGCTCCTTATATCGGCGATTACATCAAAACCTTCTTACAAGGTGGCGAGATTGTTGGAGCGCAAACCTTGACAAGATTCTTTGCTTTGCACGTGTTCTTCTTACCAGGTGTATTGCTGGCATTGTTGGCAGGACACTTCTTCATGATCCGTAAGCAAGGGATTTCTGGTCCGCTTTAATGAGATATCGCAGTGCATTAATTGTCCGATAAGGCCGTTCAAATGTACTGCCACTGTAGTTTTTCTTGAGTGCGGAGAGCTTGTGCGCTCTTGTATTCGAGCCAACTCAGCTATCTGACACAAAAAGAAGTAAGTAAGGAGGGGCGAAATTGGCACACGGCCATAAGTCTGACGAAAAAATCGTTTATGTAGGAGATTCTCGCGTTCGTGCAAAATCTTCCCATTTGGTTCAACCGGATTACTCCTCATTTCCAGGAAAATCCGAAGTGTTCATCCCGAACTTCCTACTGAAAGAGTGGATGGTAGGGGTAGTCGTTCTGGTTGGAATTTTGGTGTTAGTTGTGTCGGACCCGGCTCCGCTTGGTTACCCTGCAGATCCGACCAATACACAATTTATCCCGATGCCAGACTGGTACTTCCTATTCATGTACCAATTACTCAAATACCCGTATACTTCTGATCAATTCGTTGTTATGGGTACGTTAATTGTTCCGGCTATCATGTTCGGTGGTTTGATGATAGCTCCTTTTTTGGATACGGGTAAAGAAAGACGTTTCTATAGACGTCCAATCGCTTCTTCTTTGATGATTTTAACCTTAATTGCTTGTACTTATTTGACAGTTGTTTCTTGGACGCACTATGAGCATGAAATGAAGGAAAAGAACATGGTTCCTGAGCACATTAAGCGTGAAGAAGAAATGCATGCAGGCAAAGGAGAAAGCGGCGGAGGTGGGGCTAAGAAGCCTGCTGCTGCAGCGGCTGTGGTAGCTGCTGACGATCCGGCTGCTGAAATTTACAAAAAAGCAACTTGCGTATCTTGTCACGGAGGCGAACTGAAAGGAATGCCTTCTTCCGGAATTCCTGCATTACGTGGAGTCGGCGACAAGCACAGCAAGGATGAGATTATGAACATCATTAAAAAAGGGCAAGGCAACATGTCCGCTCAATATGATGATAACATCAAGAAAGGCTTGACTGACGCAGACATCAATAAAGTGGCTGAGTGGTTGGCTAAGCAAAAGAAAGAATAGTTAAAAAGACCTGACCGTTGCTTACGGTCAGGTCTTTTTAGATGAATGATTTTGTGCGGGAGGAAACTGAATGCTTAGCATGTCGATTCGCACTTATTTTTCCAAAGCTTTTTTAGGCAGCCGATTTATGCTTTGGACTTTGTTCTGGATCAATTTCTTAGGTACGGTTTATGGATATGAATGGTACTGGAAGCAGATGCAGTATACGATGGAGACTATGTCCGCATGGTATTTGCCATTTGTACCGGATAGTCCGACTGCCAGCTTGTTTTTTACAGGTACGATTCTGTACCTTCTTGTGGATTCTTATAAAGGAAGAGAGCTACATCCTAAGGTAAGCGCATTTAGAAGCTTTGTTGAAGCGTTTACAGTGGTGACTTCCTTTAAATATGGAATCTGGGCAGTCACCATGATATGGGCAGGAGTCTACCAAGGAAGTGAAGTTAGCTGGCAGGATTGGATGCTGACGATTTCTCATCTTGGCATGGCTGCTGAGGCTCTGTTGTACTTGCGCTTATACACCTATCGAGTATGGCCTCTTGTATTTGTAGGCGGTTGGGTACTGTGGAATGATTATATGGATTATGTTGTGGGTGTCTTTCCTTGGCTTCCGGAAAGCTTGATGGATGATCTTCCTACAGTAGAATCATTTACGATTGAGTTGAGTTTCGTTAGCGTCATTGTTGCGTTTGTTATGTTTAAGATTAGACAAGTTTTGGCTAAGCGAGAGGTCTAAATGTGGACATCCCTCCATAGGATGATGGTAGGAGGGATGTCCAATGTTATTTAAGCGTGCATGGAAAGGCATTGGCCTCATGCTGGTTATGTTCTTATGTATTCAATTACTGGCAGGATGTTCACGGATGGACAAGCCGAAACAAGAAGCTATCGATCCTAAGCCATCTACGGAACAGCTGCAAAGGGTTGATCTGCTTAATCAAACGGCTGATGAAATGTACAAAAAGGTGATGCAGGGGGATATTACCGGTGGACGAGCTGTGCTTCAGCAAGTGAGTGATTTGGTCACAACGATTCGGTACGAAGGCCTGACAACGTTAGAAGGATTGAATGCCCTCACCGAAGCAGTAACTCAGGGAAAACGTGTCTTTAATGCTGTAGGCTTTAAGCCGGATGAAGGGCAAGTAGCCGCTGCGCAAATTCGTTTAGCTACAGACGCGCTCTCACATCCGGAACAACCAATGTGGCTTCAGTATTACAAACTGCTGCAGGAGGACTTGAATGGAATTGAACAGGCTGCCAAAAGCGAAAAGCTGTCTGATTTCCAGAAATCTGTTGGTGTTTTTGAAAGGCATATCTCTATTCTGCATCCAAGTCTTTTAATAAGCCGAGATCCAACGGATGTAGAGAAGCTGGATTCACTAGTTACATTTGTATCTGGACAGGCTCGTTCTGAGAAATCTCCTTATCAGCCCGTAGTTAATTTGCTTCCAACGATTCATCAGATTATTGACAAGTTGTTTTTGAAAAAGGATACGACTGCTTTTCTTCCGGTAGTGGATGATAAAAATCCAATATTATGGACTTTAGCTATCGGGTCCGTTATTCTTACGGCTCTAGGGTTCGCAGGTTGGCGTCTAGCCAAAAAAGACAACGGGATGGTCCTTGTTAGAAAAAAAGAGGAAAGATAATCGTTTATTCAGGCTTGAAGCCTTCACCGACTACGTCGTGGACCTCGCTTATGATTATAAAAGCGCGAGGGTCGATAGATCGGGCGAGGTCTTTGAGCCTTTTCATTTCTTGGCGATACACAACGCAGTAGACCATATTTTTATTGGTCTTGGAAAAAGCGCCGACTGCTGGGATTAATGTCGCCCCACGTTCCATGGTTTCCGTAATTTTCGCTGCGATTTCCTCTGCATGGTCCGTAATAATAGTAAAAGATTTAGCAGCGTAAGCTCCCTCGATAATAATATCAATGACTTTGGATGTTATAAAAACAACCACAAAGGTGTACAATATTTTTTCTTTTGGGATAAAGAAGAATGACGCACCAATGACCAAACAATCAAAGGCTAGAACCACTTGTCCCATACTCCACCCGAGAAACCTTTGACCAATAGTTGCTATAATATCTGAACCTCCTGTAGTTCCTCCATACCGAAACACCAATCCTAAACCTACTCCCAAAGTTAGGCCTGCATAGGCAGTAGCTAAAAAATAATCGTGCTCCGAGCGAAAAGGAACGAGCCATCCACTTCGAATTAACTGCTCCATAATCCACAAAAAGAAGGAAAGCGAAACCGTTCCGACGATCGTATTGATCATCGTTTGTTTGCCGAGCGCTTTTAAGCCGAGATAAAATAAAGGAATGTTAATTAATAAGGTAGTTAATGAGGGTGGAAAATGAAAAATGTAATTTAACAGCAGAGCAATACCTGTAATCCCACCTTCCATCAATTCATTGGCGATAACGAAATAATGTAACCCAAACGCATAAATGGCGGTACCCAGCATAATAGGCAAGAAGCTTTTTAGCCTCTTATACAGGTTGTTGGTCACCATATCAATCAGCCTCCCTGAAATAAACAGATAGATAATTGCTCTCGCGTGATGTTAGATTTTATCTAGTATACCTTATCTTTGGGCAAAAAAAATTTGTCATCCCTACATGTTTGCGATAACATGGTAATTGGAATCAAGATATAGTATGTTATAGTTACAAGTACAAGGTTGGTGAGAATGACTATATGGCAAAACGTTCGTTAAAAGAGCTGCAGCAGGAAGTGGATCAATACATATCGCAATTTAAAGAAGGCTACTTCAGCCCTCTAGCCATGCTTGCCAGAATGAGTGAAGAGGTTGGCGAGTTGGCCCGTGAGGTCAATCATCAATTTGGCGAAAAGCCGAAAAAGTTATCGGAAGAGGACAACTCGATTGAGTTGGAGCTCGGAGATATTATGTTTATAACGATTTGTTTTGCGAACTCGCTAGGTATTGATCTTACGGAGGCACATGACAAGATCATGCATAAATTCCAAACGAGAGATGCGAACAGATGGACGAAAATTAACACCGATAACGAGTAAAGGTCATATGCTGTACCATCACCTTTAGAATGAAGGAGGATGGGCAGTTGAAAGGGAAAGAGCTAATCAAGAAAGCTTACGAAGCTATTTTAAATCATGATTTTGAACTTGCGATTGAATGCTTTGATCAGGCGATTGCGATGGAACCGGACAATGCCTCCTACCATTATAGATTGTCTATTACCTATGCAAGAAGCAATAAGCTTAGTAAGGCGCTTGAGCATGCCGCGCAGGCAATTCAATTGGATCCTGAGGAAGAGCATTTCCATTATCACCTTCAGCACTTGAAGGCCAAGGAAATTATTCTGAATGCGGAGAATTATATAGATGAATCAGGAGAACAGACTTGGCTGGCTATCGCATTATTAAAGCAAGCCGTGGCACTGGACTCGTTGTCTTCGGAAGCTTATTTATTGTTAGGTATTGCTTATTCACAAGTGAATGAGTACAATCTGGCAATACAAGCTATTAGAGAACTGCTCAAGCTGGATCCGCATCATGAGACGGGGATTGAGCTGTTGGAGCAATTTAGAAATAAATTGAAGCAATACATGCAATCTTAGAGGCAACTTATTATTAGTGAATGAAAGGAAAGAGTTAGATATGAATCGAATTCGTGTAGCGGTAGCAGGTGCAAGTGGCAGAATGGGCCGTGAGGTTGTTAAGATGGTATTGCAGGATCCTGAACTGGAGCTGGTAGCTGCAGTAAGCCGGACATCTGATCCTCAGCTGGATGCAGGACGACTGGTAGGTCTTGATCCATGCGGTATTCTGATGAGCAATGATTTGGAGATGGCATTAGTTGAGGGGAAACCAGATGTACTAGTAGACTTTACAACCCCTCAATCGGCTTTCGAGCATACGGCCTTGGCAATCCGTCACAAGGTTCGTCCCGTCATGGGAACGACCGGGTTCACTCCGCAGGATATTGCCAACTTGGACGAGCAATGTAAGCAGCATGGTATTGGAGGAATTATTGCTCCGAATTTCTCGATCGGTGCTATTTTAATGATGAAATTTGCTGCTCAGGCTGCAAAATATATGCCTCACTTGGAAATAATTGAATATCATGGAGATCAGAAGCTGGATGCTCCTTCAGGTACAGCGGTTAAAACGGCGGAACTCATTTCGCAAAATCGCCAGGAGCTTCGTCAAGGCAATCCGAACGAGGAAGAAACCATTGAAGGATCACGCGGCGGATTATACAATGGGTTCAGAATACATAGCGTGCGATTGCCAGGAGTATTCGCTCAGCAGGAAGTAATATTCGGAGCCTTCGGCCAGACGCTGAAAATTCGCCATGATTCTTATGATCGTGCAGGCTATATGCCAGGAGTTAATGTTGCGGTCAAAAAGGTTATGGAATTCACAGGAATGGTGTATGGTTTTGAACATTTTATAGATTAAACGAACGGACAAAGGACTTTGGAATCCGCCTTGGTAGCGGGTTCTACGTCCTTGTTTTGTAAGTAATGTGAAGGAGCAGATAGAGATGTCTTTGAAAATTGCATTAATTGCACATGATAGAAAAAAAGATGAAATGGTTAATTTTGTTACAGCTTATGAAACGGTTTTCGAGCATCATGAGCTATTTGCCACAGGAACAACAGGTACTCGTATTATGGATAATACGAAACTCCAAGTACATCGTTTCATGTCAGGTCCGCTTGGCGGCGATCAGCAGATTGGAGCCATGGTTGCAACCAATGAAATGGATTTGATTATTTTCTTACGCGATCCCTTGATGGCACAGCCACATGAACCGGATATCATTGCATTGCTTCGCCTGTGTGACGTTCAAGGCATTCCCGTGGCGACGAATATTGCTACCGCTGAAATATTAGTGAAAGCGGTCGACCGTGGCGATTTTGCCTGGAGAGAGCTTGTACATAAATATAAACCGGGTATCGAAGAATGACAGAGCCGTTGGATATTCTAATCTTTGGTGCACATCCGGATGATGCTGAGATCGGTATGGGTGGAACGATTTATAAACATGCGGCCGCAGGTTATCGTGTGGGGATTTGCGACCTCACTTATGCGGAGATGTCCTCTAACGGTACAGTAGAGCTTCGTCAGCAGGAGGCAAGCATGGCCTCGCAAGTATTGAAGCTTTCTATGAGAAGCAATCTAGGACTTCCGGATCGGGGATTATGGATAGGGCCAGAGCATATTGTGGCCATTACCCGTGAAATCCGCAAGCATAAGCCTAGAATTGTCTTCGCTCCTTATTGGGAAGATCGTCATCCTGATCACATTGCTTGCAGCAAATTGGTGCAAGAAGCCGTCTTTAATGCGAAGCTGCGCAGGTATGAGACTGAAACGCCTGCGCATACGGTAGAACAATGCTATTTTTATTTTATAAATGATGTTGCAGAATCAGACCTTTTGGTAGACATTACGGATTGTCATGAGCAGAAGATGGAGGCGTTAAGAGCTTATCGCACGCAATTCGAGGCGGTTGGATCGAATAACGACTTTGTTCAAACTCCGCTTAATCAAGGCTATCTGGAAAGAGTGGAAGCGAAGGATCGAATGCTAGGTCAAAAGAAAATGATCCCTTATGCAGAAGGCTTCGTCACTAAGTTACCTTATATGGTCAACCTATTTTAAAACGAAGAGGCAAGGGAGGAAGCCGTGTGAAAGAACGGTTAAAAATAGGAATAACCTGTTATCCTACGCTAGGCGGTTCTGGTGTTGTTGCGACAGAGCTTGGCAAGCTTCTTGCCGAAAAGGGCCACGAGGTTCATTTTATTACTCATAGCATGCCTTTCCGTCTGGGAAAGTTTGATAAAAATATTTTTTATCATGAAGTTGAAGTAAACGATTATTATGTATTTAAATATCCTCCATATGATTTATCTCTGGCCAGTAAGCTGGCTCAGGTGATACAGCATCAAGAATTGGATTTACTGCATGTACACTATGCCATTCCTCATGCCGTTTGTGCTCTGCTTGCCAAGCAAATGGTGAACGATCGGATCAAAGTGGTAACAACACTTCATGGTACCGATATCACCGTGTTAGCGCAGGATGAATCCTTAAGCGATCTGATCCGTTACGCGATTAATCGAAGTGATGCAGTAACGGCCGTTTCGCAAGATTTGATACAAGAGACACGGAACCTGCTATCGATAGATAAACCGATTGACTTGGCTTATAATTTTGTGGATAAAAGAGTGTACTATCCGCGTGAAGTAGCCGCTCTTCGTAAGGAATTTGCACATCCAGATGAGAAAATATTAATCCATATTTCTAATTTCCGGCCTGTCAAACGGGTAACTGATGTTGTGGAAATTTTTGATCGTGTGAGTAGGGACGTTCCGTCCAGGCTGCTATTTGTTGGTGAAGGTCCAGAGTTATCCAAAGTTCTTTGTCAAGTTAAAGAACGTGGCTTGTTGGATCGAGTTACATTTTGCGGAAAACAGGATGATGTTGCACAGCTGCTCTCATTGTCGGATGTTATGCTTCTTCCTTCAGAGAAGGAAAGCTTCGGCCTTGTCGCACTGGAGGCGATGGCATGTGGTGTTCCAACAGTATCCTCCAATGCGGGCGGCATTCCAGAATTGATCACCCATGGTGAAACGGGGTTTTTGGCGGATATCGGTGACGTTGAGCAGATGGCACAGTATGTAAGAACCTTGTTAACAGATCATGCTTTATATGAAAGAATAAAAGAAGCTTGTCTTCATAGGGCACGTTATACTTTCTGTAATGATGTTATTACACGGCAATACGAAGAAATCTATTATCGAGTGTTAGAGCGTCCGCTTCCGGATGAATTGAAGATGAAGCCAATGAATTGTTAGTACGGAGGTCGTCATGAAGGATTCGCTGGAACAAGGTGCTCTTAAAATAATTGATACGCTTTTGAAACACGGATACGAGGCCTATATGGTTGGTGGCTGCGTGCGGGATAAGCTTTTAAATAGGCCTGTAAAGGACTATGATATTGCCACTTCAGCCCTGCCAGAGCGAGTGGAACGTTTGTTTGCGAGGACAATACCTACAGGACTGCAGCACGGCACGGTAACTGTAGTCATTGAGGGGCAACCATATGAAGTCACCACTTTCCGTAAAGAAGACGTGTATGAGGATCACCGAAGACCTACAGAGGTTCAATACATAGATAGCTTGAATGAGGATTTGCGCAGAAGAGATTTTACGATGAATGCCATGGCTATAGACTATGAAGGCAATCTGCTGGATCCGTTTCATGGTACGGAGGATATCCGCAATGGGATTTTACGCTGTGTAGGCGAAGCAAGTGAACGGTTCCAGGAAGATGCACTTCGTATGCTGCGCTGTATTCGTTTTGCAGCGGAGTATCGTTTAGTCGTTGAAGATCAAACTTGGAATGCGTTGTGTGAGCATGCCCCATTGTTAAAGCATATCGCTATGGAACGCGTAAGAATGGAAATGGAACGCATGATGGCAGGCGCTTCACCTAACCGGGCTATAGAATTGTTGTCATCAAGCAATGTGCTGCAGAATTCTAAGGTACCACTGCTTATAGCCAATATGAAACGGATGACAACCCTTTGTGATACATCCCAACTCATCCATCCGCTGGAACGTTGGTCATACCTGTACTTGGTTCTGGGAATCGAAGCCGTGGCTGTAGAAGAAGAGCTGCGACTCATGACGTTCTCTAAGCAGCAGATTGACGCTGTGCGACTTCCGATTGCCGCAGCAGCCTATTTAGGAAGCCATCTGCATGATGTGTCTGAACTGAATGTCAGGGAAGTAGAACGTCAATGGAAGCTTGCCGCTATCCAATATGGTAAAGAGTCATTGCAAGCATTGGTACACATCCTTTCACTAGATGGATCGGGCGCTCAGCATGCAGGGGTAATGGTTCAGGTAAGTAGTTTGTGCGTAAATGAAGGGTTGCGTTGGTTACAGGAGATGCCCGTTGACAAGTTAGTCGGACTGCATATCAGCGGCGGAGACCTTATTGCAAGAATTGGCGCACCAGCAGGCCCGTGGGTTGCCAAAGTGCTGCAACAAATGCTTAGAGAAACGGCGCTTGGCGTGATTCCTAATGAAAAAGAAGTTCTTCTGGAAAAAGCCGAGCACTATTATAAAGAACATTACTCTGCAGGAATGTGATAACTATGGCAATCAACGAACAACTGATTCGAATGTTTGAGGAACGGCCCCAGCAGTTTCTTTCGGGTGAAGAAATAAGCACTAAGCTTAATTGCAGCAGGACAGCCATTTGGAAGCATATTGAGCGGTTAAGACAGGAAGGCTATGAGTTCGAGGCAGTTTCACGAAAAGGCTACCGACTCACAGCTAAGCCTGAGAAGCTGGATGTACAAGATATTTTAAAGCGGCTTGAGACCAGTGTATTGGGGAGAACCATTCATTATTATGATGAGGTGGACTCTACTCAAACGGTGGCACGCAGTCTGGTAAGTCAAGGAGCTGAGGAAGGGACTCTCGTCGTAGCTGAGCAGCAAACAGCCGGTCGGGGGCGATTGGGGCGCAAATGGCATTCTCCTAAAGGAAAAGGACTATGGATGAGTCTGGTGTTAAAGCCGCGCATTCCGCTCCAATTTACACCCCAGCTCACCCTTCTTATAGCCGTTGCGCTGTGCCGCGCTCTTAGGCAGATAACGGCTTTACCTATCGGAATTAAATGGCCAAACGATCTTTTAATCGAAGGTAAAAAAATAAGTGGTATCTTGTTAGAATCCAGCGCGGAAGATGAAAATGTACAGCATGTCGTAGCAGGAGTAGGAATTAGTGTAAACTTGACTGCTGAAGATTATCCTGATGATGAATTGCGGGCAAAAGCTACTTCCCTGGCTATTGAAGCAGGAAAGAAGCTGGACAGAACCGATATTTTGTGTCAGTTTTTGAAGGAGCTGGAGACTGTATATGCCTTGTATCATGAGCAAGGGTTCGCTCCGATCAAGCTTCTTTGGGAGGCGCTGAGCGTTTCATTGCATCGGCCCGTTACATGTCAAACCCCTAAAGGTTTACTAGAAGGCTATGCTGTAGGTATTGATGACTCAGGTGCTTTAACGGTTCGTTTATCGGACGGAAGTACAACGCAGTGGTACTCGGGAGATATTCAATTCGTTGCTCCAGAAAAGCGATAAATGTGACGAATAAGTGTATTCGAATTATGAAATGTCTGGTATAATGTTGACTACAAGGCGATATCCATGGTGAATCGCACTTGTAGTGAACAAAGGCAAGACGACAACTTCATAGTTTAATCTGGAATATGTCGGATTCTGCTCTGAGCCTAACGGACCGAGACAGAAGGATCATATGATTTTTTTTGCCATGTGAACCTTTTAGCTCCCGTAGGCTAAAAGGTTTTTTTGTTCATACTAATGAAATCGACAAAAACTGAAGGAAGGTGTGTGGTTAAAGTGGAGAAACGGAGACCGATTACAACTGCAAAGCTGAAAAAAATGAAAGACGATGGCATACCGATTTCAATGATAACCGCTTATGACTATCCATCTGCCAAAATAGCGGAAGAGGCAGGTGTGGACGTTATTTTGGTCGGAGATTCTTTAGGAAATGTTGTCCTAGGTTATGATTCGACTATTCCAGTTACTCTTGATGATATGATTTATCATTCAAGAGCCGTAGCCAGAGCAGCTCAATCATCCTTTGTAGTTACCGACTTATCCTTCATGACTTATCATGGCAGTATAGATCAAACGATTCGTAACGCGGCGCGTATCATGCAAGAAGGTGCTGCCAAAGCGGTAAAGATGGAAGGTGGAGCGGAAATTGCGGAGGCTGTAGCTACATTAACCCAATCGGGAATTCCTGTAATGGGGCATATAGGCTTAACACCACAATCCATTCATCAAATCGGAGGCTACAAAATTCAAGGTAAAAATTCAGCGCAAGCGCAAAAGCTGTTGGATGATGCCAAAGCCTTGGAGCAAGCAGGGGCTTTTGCCATTGTATTGGAGCTTGTAACGGAGCAACTGGCTGCACATATTAGCAAGGAGCTATCCATACCCACTATAGGTATCGGTGCCGGACCTCAGTGTGATGGACAGGTCTTGGTGTTCCACGATGCATTGGGATATGGATCGGATATTATACCAAAACGATTTGTTAAGGAATACGCCAACATTGGCAGTATCATTAGAAATGGTATTAAGCAGTATGTGGATGAGGTAAAGCAGCGCCAATTCCCGCTAGAAGAGCACTCCTTCCAAATGGAGGATGAAGTTGCGGAATTTTTGTATGGAAGCAAGAAATAAGATGGGAGCTAAACCTATGCAAATCATTCATCATATACAAGAGCTAAGACAATTGGTTCGCGAAGCCAAATCTGCACGTGGTGGAATCAAAGTAGGTTTTGTTCCAACTATGGGATATTTGCACCAAGGCCATGCAAGCTTGCTGGAAGCTGCTCGTAAACAGTGTGATTTGGTTGTATTAAGTATTTTCGTCAATCCACTTCAATTTGGTCCTAACGAAGATTTATCCCGCTATCCGCGGGATGAGGAGAGAGATTTGGCTGTTGCCAAAGCGACAGGAACAGATATTGTATTTTTCCCATCTGTTGAAGAAATGTACCCGCGGCCAACTAAAACCATTGTTTCTGTAATTGAAGTAACCGAACGTTTGTGCGGTGCTTCGCGCCCAGGGCATTTTGATGGTGTAGCTACGGTAGTAACTAAATTGTTTAACATCGTTCAGCCAGACTATGCATTCTTTGGCATGAAGGACGCTCAGCAAATTGCTGTCATTCAACAAATGGTGGACGACTTGAATATGCCGGTAGAAATCGTTCCTTGTAAAATTGTTAGGGAAGAAGACGGGCTTGCTTTAAGCTCACGTAATGTTTACTTGGAGCCTGAGGAGCGGGAACAAGCCCTTATACTGTCTTCGGCCTTGAATATGGCTGAGAAGTTAGTGCGGGAACATAAAGGTCCGCTTCTAGCAAGTGAACTGCAGGAAGCAGTGAAGCAGCATATTGACCAATCTTCCATAGCGGAAATCGATTATGCGGATATCTTGGCGTATCCTTCACTGGAACCTATTACTGATTTGCGCTCCGTTCCTGCATTTATCATTGCTCTTGCCGTTAAATTTGGAAAGACTCGCCTGATTGATAATACGATCATTCGCTGGTAATCTATAACGAGAATGTTTTCGCATTTGATAATTATTTTTATACTTACGTAGACCGTTTTGTACGCAAAACTCAAGCTTATGCTTACGATGAAAGTTTTGCTAACGCAAAACTCAACAATGCTTACGATGACAGTTTCGCATTCGCGAAACTCTTAGGAGGTCCCATCATGTTCAGAACAATGCTTAAATCCAAAATACACCGTGTAACGGTTACCGAAGCCAACCTCAATTATGTAGGGAGCATTACGATTGATGAAGATTTACTCGATTTGATCGATATGCTACCAAATGAAAAGGTGCAGATCGTCAATAACAATAATGGCGCACGCTTAGAAACTTACATTATTCCCGGTCCTAGAGGCTCCGGTGTGATCTGTTTGAATGGCGCAGCGGCTAGACTCGTTCAGGTTGGCGATACCGTTATTATTCTCTCTTACGTCATGCTGACGGATGAAGAAGCACGAAATCATAAACCACAGGTAGCCATCATGGGTGAAAATAATAAGGTCGTCAGCGTTATTAAGGAAGAAATTCATTCCACTGTAATGTAACGAATGAAAAGGGCTGTCGGGGCAAAAAATGAGGGTATGCTCAGCTTAAGGTGGGATGCGTACATGTTCAAACATTTATTTGCCTCCATGAATGAAATGCTTGATGAAATTTCAGCGCAGTTCGCAGCCGCAACAGGTTCGAGGAAAAAAGAGCTTCAGGAGAAGCTTAGAGTATTGAAGGCCATGAGTGATACGTTTATTGAAGAATGGCTTTTGTTCGAAGAGAAATTAGCTTTGTTTCATCAGCAGCACCAGCAGGCTGCCTCTGCATCGAATTCAATGGACCCGGAATTAGGTGACAAGCGTTCCGATGAATTTATACGGGGGCAGGGTTTTTACAAGCTGCTGATGTATGATGAAGCAATACGCGAGTTTACCGCCATGATTCGCAAGTACCCTGATTTTACATTAGCGCGTATTTATTTAGCTATGAGCTATTTACGCAAGGGTGATATCGTTGAAAGCTACAGTCATTTTCAGTTTACTTCTCAATTAACCGACAATAACCAAATCAGGGCTATTTCTTACAATGCTATGGGATGTATCCAAGCACAGCACCGTAATTTGGACAAAGCGTTCGAATATTTTAATTTGGCGTTCCAGACAGATCCGTCCAGTGTTCAACCTCTTGTGGATATGGGACTTTGCAGTGAAAGGAAAGGACAGCTCCAGTTTTATCAACACCCGAATCGATAGCTGAGAATAAGTTTACTATTTCCTTTTCCCGAGAGTATTGGTATGCTAAGAAGAAGAGTGGGAATGAAGGGATTGACATAAAGTAAATGAAATTCGCGGTTTTGGATTTTGAAACAACCGGGAGTCAGCCTACGGATCGTATTATCCAGGTTGGTCTCGTCATCATACAAGACGATCATATTACGGACAGGTATACTTCACTGGTTAATCCCGGGATGAGTATACCTTCTTCTATAACAACGTTAACGGGCATTGACGATGAAATGGTCAGCGAGGCTCCTGAACTCGATGCAGTTATTGGAGAGCTTGTCCCTCTGCTTCAGGATTCCGTTCTTGTTGCGCACAATGTTGCTTTCGATCTGGCTTTTCTCCAGAGAGCCTTGGATGAGCACGGTTATTTCCCATTTGACGGTAAAGTACTGGATACCATGGATTCACTGCGAGTGCTGTTCCCATCTTTGGCCAGCTTGCAGCTATCCATGGTAGCCCATGCTTTCAATATAGAACATGAGAGACCTCATCAAGCGGACAGCGATGCTGAAGTAACGGCTCTTATTTGGCTGCGCTGTATTGAGCGCTTTCAACAATTACCATTGCTCGCGCTTCAACGTATTTCCATGATCTTTGACGAAGTAACAACCGATTTCGGTTGGTTTGTTCAGGAAATGAGAGTGTATAAAGAAACATTCAACCCAGTTGATACGGATACAGGGAAATATTTTCGCCAATTTGCGATTAATGTGGATGACTGGGGCGAAGAGGAGCCTGTTCGTGAAGAGGGCGACGTAGTAGCTATTCCAGACGATTTTGCAGAGTTCTATGAGCAATTAAAGCAACAGCTTCGTCAAAGATTCGAGTCCTACGAGGACAGAGAAGCGCAGGTCAAGATGCTGGAAGAAGTCGAGGCCGCATTCAAACAAGGACTGCATCTGATGGTTGAAGCTGGAACAGGAACCGGCAAATCGTTAGGTTATTTAATCCCTTCCATCTATTATGGTCTCAAGCAGGACAAAAAAGTATTGGTCAGTACTCATACCATCAATCTGCAGGAACAAATTCGCGAAAGAGATATTCCACTGCTTCATAGCTTATTTCCTGTTCCGTTCCGAGCAGCTGTGTTAAAAGGGCGGAGCCATTATTTATGCTTGCGCAAATTTGAACATAAGATGAATCTTCTGGATTTCGAAAATGGAAAAGAAGATCGGATCAATGCGGGACAAATGTTGGTCTGGCTTAGTGAAACGAAAAATGGAGATGAAGAAGAGCTTCATTTCGCTAATAAAGGAATGCAGTTTTGGCATTCGGTAGCCAGTGACTCGGATTCCTGCTTGAACCGGGCTTGTCCTTGGTTTAAAAAGTGTTTTTACCATCGTGCCAAACATGAAGCAAACTCGGCAGATGTTATCATAACGAACCACTCGATGCTATTCACCGATACGAAGGCGGAAAACCGTCTTTTGCCAAGCTATAAGCACCTGGTTATTGATGAGGCTCACCATTTTGAAGAAGTAGCCAGCAAGCATTTAGGTATTGAGTTGTTCTACGGCTCCTTTTTGAATACATTATGGTGGTTATATAAGGATGGTCGGAGCGGCCAGTTGTCCTCGCTCTTAGCAAGACTTCAAAGAGAACCATCGGAAAAAGCACAAGCTTGGTGTGAAATGATCGATACTCTAACGCCTACTTTAGTCAAAATTAAAGAAGATTGGGATGAACTTGCGGAGCTGTTGTATCAGCTGCTTGCGGCTCGTTCCGATCCTTCTCAGATGGAAGGCGGACAGCTGGTTTATCGCATCAAGAAAGGGGATACCCCTTCCGTATGGGAAAAGCTGCTTGTACACGAGGAAAATATCTTCTTGAATGCAAGCGACGTTCTTAAAAGGCTGGACAAGCTTCTTTCCGAAATGAAGGAACTGCAGGACGAGCTGGATTTGCAAGGTATGGTGACAGATATCTCTGGGACCGTCAAGGAACTCTACAGACATCGTGACAATCTGCATTTCTTCATGACGATGCCGGATGATAATTACGTATATTGGTTGGAAGCGGGACAATTTAATAAAAGTAAGTCACTCCAATTAGTATGTGTTCCGATAGATGTCAGTCCTATGCTGCAGCAGCATTTCTTTGATGTTAAAGATAGCGTTATTATGACCTCGGCGACTTTGTCCGTTGGAAAATCGTTCGATTATACCTGTGAGCAGTTAGGATTGGACATTAAAGAAACAGACAGTAAGTTGAAGACGGTTCAGCTTCCTTCACCTTTCAATTATCGTCAGCAGGCACTTGTGGCAATTCCAAGAGACTTTCCAAGTATTCGAGGGAACTCTGGCGAGAAGCAGTTTCTTGAGCATTTGACCCAGTCTTTAGCTGAGGTGGCTCTCGAAACAAAGGGGAGAATGCTCGTATTATTCACCTCCAACCGTATGCTGAAGCTCACTCACGCCGCTTTAAAGGACGTTCTTAGCCCGTTTGGGATACAAGTGCTAGGACAAGGTGTGGACAGCAGCAATCGCAGCAAATTGACTCGGTTATTTCAGAATAATCCCGCCAGCGTGCTGCTTGGAACGAGCAGCTTTTGGGAAGGTGTAGATATACCGGGGGATGCTCTTACTTGTTTGGCGATAGTCAGGCTTCCATTTCAACCGCCTAATCATCCGTTGGTAGAAGCCAAAACGGAGAATTTGAAAAAGCTGAATCAAAATCCTTTCATGAAATTATCGGTACCGCAGGCGGTTATTCGGTTTAAACAGGGCTTTGGAAGATTGGTTCGAACAGCCAAAGATAAAGGCATTGTTATCATTTATGACACCCGCGTCATTGATACGACATATGGAAAGTACTTTTTGTACTCGCTGCCCGGCCCCAAAATCGAGCACATGCCGACCAATCAATTGGTTTCAAGAATTAAGCAGTGGATGGGGGAAAACGGTGCATGAAAACTTTAAAAAATATCCGAAGCGGTAGTTCGAAGACTACCCATTTATTTACGGTTTCTTAACGAGTTGAACAAGAAAAGCGTCCATACCGTATCTTCGCAGGATCTGGGGCAAAAGCTTGACCTAAATCCTGCACAGATTCGTAAAGATCTAGCCTATTTCGGAGAGTTCGGTAAAAAAGGCATTGGTTATGATGTCGCTTATTTGATCGAAAAAATACGCCAGATTTTAAAGCTGGATAAAGTTATTCCCGTAGCGCTTGTCGGTGCTGGAAATTTAGGAAGAGCCTTGTGTAACTATAACGCGTATCTTAAAGATAACATGAAAATTGTAGCTGTCTTTGACGCACATGGGCCTAAGATAGGTGAATCCATCAATAATTTGAAGGTAAAACCTATGGCTGAGCTGCAAGAGAGCATTCAAGCGCTTCATGTTCGGATAGGTATTATTACGGTTCCGGCAGCAGAGGCGCAAAATGTTGCGAATCAGTTCGTGGAAGCGGGCGTAGAGGCTATCTTGAATTTTGCGCCGATTATAATCAAGGTGCCCAATGAAATCCGTGTACATCATGCTGATTTTACGACTGAACTGCAAAGCTTGGCCTACTATTTGGATTAATCGCAGCTTAAAGAATAGCAGAAATAAAAAAAGCCTACACCGCTGTAGGCTTTTTTGTTATATGTTCATTATGTAGTCAGATGGAATACGATTTTGTAAATTAAGAAAGACAATACCATACTGATAGGAATCGTAATAATCCATGTCATAACCATTTTCGTAACCGTTGCCCATTTCACATCATAGAACCTCATAACTGCACCGGTACCAATAATCGATGATGAGATAACATGCGTAGTGGATAATGGCATCCCCATGGCTGTAGAGACTTGAATGACGATAGAAGAGTTTAAGTCCGATGCAAAACCGTTGATAGGCTCGATCTTAATAAGCTTTTTACTCATCGTCTTAATAATTTTCCAACCACCGATCGATGTACCCAAGCCCATAGCGGTAGCCGCGCACAATTTAACCCATAAAGGCACGTCCAATGTAGTTTGATATCCTAGAGTAACCATACCGAATACGATAATACCCATTGCTTTTTGAGCATCGTTACCGCCATGGGACAGTGAAAGCAGACCCGCTGAGAAAATTTGAAAAAAACGGAACATTCGATTCAGCTTGGATCTGGAGTGGTTGCCGCTGGCAAAAATGAGCTGACGGATAATCCACATGATGATAAATCCTGTTAAAAAAGCGACGATAGGAGAAGCAACTAAGATGATAATAATTTCTTTAAAACCGCTCCAATTGACAGAAGATGCGCCAGCACCTGCAATAACGGCACCGGCCAGTGCGCCGATCAACGTATGTGAGGATGATGAAGGGATGGCATAATACCAAGTGATGAGATTCCAAATAATGGCTGTGATTAAAGCGGCGATAACTATTTGAACACCATTATCTATAGTGGCTGGGTTTGCTACTTTGCCGCCGACTGTTTTTGCAACTTCAGATGAATAGATAGCACCGACAAAATTTAATGTAGCTGCGTAAAATATAGCGAACTTGGGCGACAACGCTTTGGTTGATATCGATGTTGCGATAGCATTAGCTGTATCATGAAAGCCGTTGATGAAGTCAAACAGAAGGGCTAGCGCAACAATGATGATTAATAGGGTTAACATAATGACCTCCTACCGAGTTCGAACAGCTTACGAATAACGCAATACGACGCTTTCCAAAATATTCGCTACGTCTTCACAGGCATCCGTTGTTTGTTCGAGCCGCTCGTACAGCTCCTTCAATTTAAAATCATGGTAAGGATCCTTCGGATTCATGAAGATTTCGCGAATGCCTTCACGCATTAGTCGGTCTGCTTCATTTTCCAAGCTGTTGATTTGTACGGTATGTTCAGTAATTTGCATATATTTCTTTTTGGATAACAGCTTGAAGGAGTCCAGAATATGCTGGCAGCTATCCACGAGGACCGCTGAGAATTCCCTCATATAGTTATCGCTTGTATTTATGTTCAAATAATCAAACCGGGCGATACTCGCTTCAATCCCGTCAATAACATCATCTACCTTCGAGGCAAGCTCCATAATGTCTTCCCGTTCCAAGGGAGTAATAAAAACTTTGTTCAATCCTTTAAAGATTTGGTGGGTGATTTGATCTCCATTGTTTTCCAAATCCTTCAACTGAGGACAGAATGCTGCAGGCGGTTGATCTCCCATGACGGCATTGCGGAATATTTGCGCCGCGTGAAGCGTGTTCTCTGATGCTTTAATCAGCAAGAGCAAAAAATCGATGTCGTTCTTCTTAGCAAAAAGCATGAAAGAGCCTCCTCAAAATGTATCTTAATAAAAAATTAACATTCTAACGCAAATTATGTAGAAAAAAAGCGATAAATTTCACACAAAAATAAAAATAACACAACACACTAATGCTTTGCAATCATAGTTTATCCAAATCAGAATATGTTCATGAATCTGTTATTATGTTGTCACAACAAACTGGGAGGACGAAGCTGCTTGATTTATATACCATGAAGTTGTACAGTGAAGAGTGATGCTATTTGTTCGAAAGGATAAGGTGATAATGAAAAAAACGACGATTATTACAAATGGAACGTTCATTACTTTGAATAGTGAGAAGCCCGTAATTCAAGGCTGCATGGTATTGGAAGATAATCTAATTACATATATAGGTGAAAAAGCGCCGCAGCCGCTTGAGACATATGATGTACAAATTAACGGCAAAGACAAGCTGTACATGCCTGGATTGGTCAATACACATTGTCATGCAGCTATGTCACTCCTTCGCGGCTATGGGGACGATCTGGCGCTTCAAGTGTGGCTTCAGGAGAAAATGTGGCCAATCGAAGGCAAGTTTACTGCCCATGATGTGAAGTGGGGAACTCAGTTATCCATCCTTGAAATGATCAAGGGGGGAACAACAACCTTCGTCGATATGTACGATCACATGAACGAGGTAGCGCAAGCAGTTGAAGAAAGCGGTATGCGTGCTTGTCTTACTCGTGGGGTAATCGGACTTTGTCCTCCTGAGGTTCAAGATGCCAAGCTGAAGGAAGCAACGCAATTTGCTCGTGACTGGCATGGGAAGGCTGGAGGTCGCATCACAACGATGATGTCTCCTCATGCACCGTACACTTGTCCTCCTGATTATATTGAGCGTATTGTCCAAGCTGCTCATGATTTGAATCTGCCTCTGCACACTCATATGTCGGAAACTGCACGTGAAGTTCAAGACAATGTTGATCAATACGGTACGAGACCGGTGGCTCATCTCGAGAAGCTGGGTTTGTTCTCTAGACCTTCTTTGGTTGCTCATGCAGTCCATTTGACTGATGAAGAGATTCAGATATTGAAAAAATATGATGTAAGAGTTTCACATAATCCGGGAAGTAACCTGAAGCTGGCAAGCGGTGTAGCGAGAGTCCCTGAATTATTGAAGCAGGGCGTTAAAGTATCACTTGGAACAGACGGAGCTGCAAGCAATAACAACTTGGATATGTTCGAGGAAATGCGATTGGCTGCATTGATTCATAAAGCAGTAACGGGAGACCCTGTTGCCGTTCCGGCAGAAGCTGCTATCCGAATGGGGACAATCGAAGGCGCTCAATCCATCTGGCTGGATAATGTAGGAGCTCTTCAACCGGGCATGAAAGCGGATTTCATCTCCTTGAACATAAACCAACCGCACTTTTTCCCGAAAACCAACTATATCTCTCATGTGATATACTCTGCTTCTGCCAAAGATGTAGCAGATGTGTGGGTTGATGGACAAATGCTTGTCAAGAACGGCGAATGCCTTACCTTAGATGAAGAGAAAGTGCTCTATGAAGCGCAACGCTGCTTTGAAAGACTGACAGGAGAGTAATGAAATAGCTTAAGTATAAGTTTTGTAGGAGGATTTCCCCCATGAAAATCAAAATAACAATTGTAGCGATAGCCGCAGTTGCACTTATTTTGTTTTTTGGAGGCCGGTTCATAAACGCGGTACAAGAGGATGAATGGAAAATCCAACGAAGCGCAGTGCAAACGGCATATCAAAAAACGTTGTTAACAAAAGCCGTGAAAGTGGAACGGTTCGTCGGAGATAAGTCCTATACAGTGATTTATGGAGAAGATAAGATCGGGCAGCAGGTCATTGTTTGGGTCGGGGAAGATGAAATATTTTCTCAGATGGCTGCTGACGGTGTGTCGGAAGATAAGGTCGATTCTCTGGTTCAAGCCAAGCATGCCAATGCGGATATACTTAGAACGATGCCAGGAGTGTTGGGCGGCAAGTTAATCTGGGAATCCATGTACAAGCTGCCGGCCGATGAAACGGGAAGTGAAAAGTATTACTACGATTATTATTCTTTCAATGATGGGGCTTATTTGGATACATGGCGTTTAAGTATTCAATAAAAACATGGAGCTAGCGCTGGTTTCTTGAATCTAATTCAAGGAGTCAGTTAAGGCTTCTTTTTTTATTTGGAGACAAATAGGGAGCATTACCACACATTACATCGGACTGAATGATATATTATGTGATATACTCAACGTATACTTTTTGATATATCAACTTAGAAAGGGGGACGTCGGCTTATGAAGTTGCGTCTCTTACCTGTTATATTGAGTGTTGCTATTTCAGCTACCGTGTTATTTGGCGGTTGGTTTGCATATCAAAGCTTTGCTATGGAGAATCCATTGGCTAGTATCGTTGAATCTACGCCAGGTGTGGAACTGGTGAATACCAAAATAAATACCAATGATGCTGAAATCGAGCTGAAGCTCCAACCTGGTACCAGCATGCGTGAGGTGTATGATAATATCCAGAGCAAAGGTTCCGCTATATTAGGAAAAAAAGCTTTGAAGCTTAAAGTTTCGAATGATTCGTCCCAGGAGTTGGATCAATGGTGGTCGTCGGCTTTATTTGATGTGGCTCAAGCTATGGAAACAAAGCATTATGCCCAAATTCCAACTACGCTTCAGTCTCGTGTAGATGCGTCGTCAGGCATGAAGATTTCTACCGAAATGAACGATAAATTCGTTTTTATAACAATGACAGATGGTGATAAAAGCAAATATGTGATGCTGCCTCGAACTCCAGAGAAAATGGGGGTGTGGCCGAATGAGTAAAATATATAAAGAGATATTTATCGGGGCTATACCTGTTGTTATTATTTTTCTCTTTTTCATCGGTGTTAATGCAATTCCATTGGTATTCCTGACCGTTATCTTAGGAACCATATTTTACATGAACCAAATGCGCAGCGGCAGTGCCGGTTTCGGTGGATCAGATCGTAAAGCACGCAGGCAGCAGGCCCCGAGCTATATGACTTTTGAAGATATAGGCGGTCAACAGCGTGCTAAGACTGAGTTAAAGGAAGCATTGGATTTTCTTATTAAGCACGAAGAAATCCGCAAGCTTGGGATTCGACCTTTGAAAGGTATTTTGCTCGAAGGTCCTCCCGGAACAGGGAAAACATTATTGGCAAAAGCAGCTGCACATTACACGAATTCAGTTTTTATGGCTGCTGCTGGTAGTGAGTTTGTAGAAATGTACGTCGGGGTCGGAGCAAGTCGAATCCGTGAAATGTTCAAGGAAGCTCGGAATCGTGCAGTGAAGGAAAATAAGGAGAGCGCCATTGTTTTTATTGACGAAATTGATGTTATTGGCGGTAAAAGGGACGGCGGTCAGCATAGAGAGTATGATCAGACGCTTAACCAGCTTTTGACGGAGATGGACGGTATTCATACTTCGGAAAGTCCGCGAATTTTAATAATGGCCGCTACGAACCGTAAGGAAATGCTTGATAGCGCGCTTCTTCGCCCTGGTAGATTTGACCGACATATCGAGGTGGATTTGCCGGACAAAAAGGGCCGCTTGCATATCCTGAACATCCACGGCAAAAATAAACCTTTGGCACCGGAAGTTAATTTGGAATTGGTTGCTGAAGAAACATTTCAATTTTCCGGCGCACAGCTTGAAAGTGTAATGAATGAAGCAGCCATTTACGCAATGCGTGAAGAATCGCTGCTCATCAGTCAAAGTCATTTATCCCAAGCGGTGGATAAAGTGATGATAGGCGAGAAAACAGATCGTGAGTCAACTAAGGAAGAACGTGATCGGGTAGCGCTTCATGAATTGGGACATGCTATAGCTGCTGAAGTGGTTCGTCCGGGTTCGGTATCTCAGGTTGCATTGAGCCCTCGCGGTAAAGCGCTCGGTTATGTAAGGCATAATCCGCAGCAGGATCAATATTTGTATACGAAAGAGCAGTTGGAGGAGCAAATTATCATTGCTCTTGGCGGAGCCGTAGCGGAAGAAATGTTCTATGGCGGACGCAGCACCGGCTCGCGCAACGATTTTGAGCAAGCTTTGCATTTAGTACGTACTATGATGGATTCCGGATTAACCGGCTTGGGAATCATGGATAGACAAATGGTTACGAAAGAAGAACTGATGAAAGAAAATGCATCTATTCTCGAACAGTTAACGAGCAGAACCCGTGAGCTGCTGGAGCAGCACCGCATTGTGTTTGAACAATCACTCTATATTTTGGTTAAAGAAGAAGTTCTCTCAGGGGATCAGTTCCGTGATCTATTGGAGAGTTCCCGCTTACAGACAGTCTAGGTTATGAAAATAAAAGCTTAAGCACAGGCGATCAGTCTGCGCTTTAAGCTTTTTTTGTTTGCCTGTCGGTAAGTTCGTGAATAATTAACAGCATTTTCTAGTAAAAGCATTATAATCTTAAAATATCGGTCAAATTCAAGAGAAACTTATCATTTTTCGCAACTTTTTCGTATTTTTTGAGTCTATTTTTATGGTAAGTTTCGCCATTAAGAGATAGTTTATGTCATAATAGTAGATATCATTACAAAATTAAAATACATAATCTGAGGTGTATAATGAGAGTTGTTACTACGTTGATGTCTTTTTTGCTGGTTTCTCTGTTAGCGTTTCCGATGATGGTTTTTGCCGCGGTTCCACAGATTCAATTGTATTTGAACGGAAAGCAGCTGGCTGCGGAAGTGGCGCCACGAATTATTAAAGAAAATACGGTTGTTCCGGTACGGATCATCGCGGAATCGACTGGAGCCAAAGTTCAGTGGGATGAGAAAAATCGCAAAGTCACCGTAGACAAATCAGGCATGAACATTCAATTGTTTATCGACAAGCAGGATGCTCTGGTCAACAACAAGAGCTTTAAGCTGGAAACAGCGCCTTCCATCGTAGACGGGAATACGATGCTTCCGCTGCGCTTTGTAAGTGAGCAGTTGGGTGTTAAGGTGACTTGGGACGAGCTGACGCGTTCGGTATTTTTATTCCAGCCGGAAGCGGATGTCAAAGAAGTCGTTTCATCCCCAATCGAAGGGGGAGAGAGCAAGCCTGATGCAGGAACCGGAACTATTCAGAAGGATTCGTCCATAGGGGATAGCGCAGCAGGAAAGCAGCCTACGACACCTACGGAAAATAAATCAAACGATAAGCCTGCTGAGAAGCCGTCGGTAGCGGATACAGGAAAGAATACGGATAAGGCGACAGACAAACCTGACAAAGATAAGAACAGTACAAGCACGCCGGGTAAAGACACAGGTTCAACGGTTACTTCGCCTAACAAAAATGAAACGGCCGGAGATCAGCAGCCATCTCAACAAACGAAGCCTGGCGATAAAGGAAAGGAGCCGGTCACGACCATTCGTTCCATTTCGCTTGAGGGAGATCAGTTTGTTGTAAAGACGAGTGGAGCTGAGAGCAAACCGAACGTATCCATGCTCTCTGAGCCAAACCGGATTGTAATCGATATTCCTTATGGACAGTTGGATCCTTCCTTGAAGTTGAATGATAAAGGCGAAGGCATGATTAAAGGAAATCAAAATAATATCTCGCAAATCCGATATTTGCTATTTTCAAAAGAATCGTCTATCGTTAGAATAATAATAGATTTGTCTAAAAAAGTAGATTTCAAGCTGTCTTCAGCAAAGACACCAAACCAGATGGTATGGACTTTGTCGCCTGCAAAGGAACAATTCAAGGTCGTCATTGATCCTGGACATGGAGGCAAGGATACGGGAGCTGTTTCCGTAACGAAACGTTATGAGAAAGACTTCGTGCTATCTCTTAGTACAAAAGTGTACAAGCTGTTGGAGAAGGAATCTCGAATAGAGCCGGTCATGACAAGAAAAGACGATACCTTCGTCGAACTGGCGGATCGCGCATCATTTGCTAATGAAATGAAGGCAGATCTATTTGTTGCAATCCATGGCAATTCTGCGGGAAAAGAATCAGTTGAGGGTGTTGAAACCTATTATTATACCGATCAAAGCTTGCCGTTTGCCAAAATTATGCATGAGCAATTATTGAAATCTACGCAATTTCCAGATCGCAAAGTGAAACAAAATAATTTCTATGTCGTTAAAAATACGACAATGCCTTCGTTGCTTCTGGAAATCGGATTCTTGACGAACCGTTCCGAGGATGCAGCCATGTTCCAAGATGCATTTCAGGATCAAGTTGCCGCGTCTATCGTTGCTGCTATCAAACAGCAGTTGAATATCGACTAAGGAGAGGATAGCGATGCAAAGACGGTTACTCAACGGCGCCATAGTCGGTTTAACGCTGGTCGTATTAATATCGGGTTGCGGACAGGCTAAACAGGCTCCAAACGCTTTAGAAGGACAAAAGTCAAGTTCGCCAACAACACAAACATCGACGTCCGGGTCCGAAACCAAACAGACGAAAATTAAAGTCTATTTCGGGGATGAGAATGGTGAGAGATTGGTTGAGCAAGAAAGCACAATCTCGTATAAACAAGATAACGAGAAGTATGCTTCGGCTCTTAAAGCGCTGACTACAAGCTCCGATAGTAAAAGAATTGCACTATTAAAAGGCTTTACTTTCAATACCGTGTCTTTAAAAGATCAGACTTTAACCGTAGATTTATCTATGGCGCCGGAATCTAGATTAGGTGCAGGCGGGGAAGATTTAGTGCTGCAAGCTTTGAAAAAAACGGTTTTTCAGTTTTCAGAGATTCAAAGCTTAAATATTTTGCTGGATGGCAAAGCCGTTGATAGTTTAATGGGACATATGGAGCTCCCGCATCCAATTAAGCGCGGATAACCGTGCTTTTTTGGGGGCTTCGCAACATCAATTAACCGGGAGGAGCAATATCATGAGCAACAAGCAAAAACATACTAAGAAAATGGCAGCAGGATTAATAGCGTTATCGGTTCTTGTTAGCAGTCCAGTCTATGCTGCGGAAACTGTCAAAACGAATGGAACCGCCGTTACGAACACAAGCTCGGCATTTACGGATGTTAGCAGTGATCATTGGGCTATTAAACATATAACCAAATTGGCTGCACTTGGGATTATTCAAGGGGTCGATAAGGGTAAATTTAGCCCTGACACACAAGTGTCCCAGCAAGATGTTATCATTATGGCTATTCGTATGATGGGACTCGAGAATGAAGCATTGAAAAATAAGACCGAGACCATCCTTCCTGTAACCGTGGATAGTTATGCAAAGCCATACATAGCGTACGCTTTTGATAAAGATTTAATTGATGTGAAGGAAGAAACGGATGCCGCGGGCACCAACTCGAAAAATGCTTGGGGTTCGCGTCCTGCGACACGTGAATGGGTGGCGAAGCTAGTCATTCGTTCTATTAACAAACAAGATTTGGCTAGACAAAAAAATGCCGATCCATCCATCTTTAGTGATGCGAAAGATATGTCCTCTTGGGCAGTCGGTTATATTAACGCGGCAGTTAGCTTGAACCTTGTTAATGGTGTGGATGATCATAATTTCCAACCTAAAGGGAACGTGACTCGTGCTCAGATGGCAACCTTCTTGAGCAGAGCGGATAAAGAGCTGACGACTCGTTCTGATCGTGTAGTTATTGGCTATATGATGGGAATTAAGGATCGCAAGATGACTATTCTTGATAAACAAGGCAAGACAACAGAATACACGGTTACATCCGATACGGCGTTCTATAATGCCAAGGATGACAGTCGGATCCCTTCAACCCAATTGAAAGATACTAACGAAGTGTATGTCATTCAGTCCGCTGGCACTGCTGCTTATGTTGAGCTAACTAACGATGCTGAGCAAATGGAGTCTTATGAAGGAACACTTGATCAAATCTATGTTGCAAAAATGATGGTATCCATAGCTCAAGGCGGTAATAAAGATCTTAAAGAGCTTGATCAGAACGTAACGGTTACCGATAAAGCAGGTGGCGGGCTTAGTCTGGGCTCGATTCCAATCGGAAGTATTGTTGAGCTTAAACGGAATCTTCTTATCCCTAATGCCAAGTACTCGAAAATCATCGTGAAACAAGTTCCTATAAGCAAAACGGCTGAAGGATCAGTAGTAAGTATCGACAAGAATGCCAATACGATAACCTTCATGGAGAAAACCACAGGCCAAAACGAAACGTTCCCATTCAGTGTGAAGCTTGCTATTACCTTGTCTGGCGGAGCTTCAGGAGATCTCTCCAAGGTTCGTGTAGGTGATGTCGTTTCTTATGAAATTAAAAATAACGAAGTGGTTGGGATTAAGGTCAGTAAACAGGCCGATGTAGGAACCTCGGTAGAGGGAACTTTAACAAGTGTAAGCGACGATAAGAAAATCTTGACGATAAACAAACAGGATAATACACTAGGCGCTTATTATATTGCGGACAACGCTATTGTATCTATTGACGGGTTAGGCAACGCCGGTTTCTTTGATCTAGAGGTGGGAGATCAGCTGAAACTCGATATGGTGAACGATAAGATCGTCAAGGTTTCTGTCACCAGCCGCTCAATTAAACAGTTGGCATTCGCTAAAATCGTTAACTATGACGCAGAATCGAAGCTATTAACAGTAACCGACGATAATGGTTCCCCGTATGCTTATAAGCTGACGGAAACTACAGGTATTAGCTACTGGGATTCTCCGATGAATTTGAATGATTTTGCAGACAAATTCGTAAAGACCAAAGGAACCAAAGTGGATCTCAAAGTATCCAAGGACAAAGTTGTAAGCATCAAATATGCTATGAACGCAGAAGGTACTGTAACGCAAATCAATGCAGAGGCGAACCAAATCACATTGCGTGCCCCAGGAGGTCAGAATGTGACCTTCGGATTGATGACTGCCATTGGCGTAGACTCTCTTGCTAAACCAGGAGCTACACTGAAAGATTTGAAAATCGGTGACAATATTGTGGGTACGTTGAACCGTGACCAAGATCTTATTACACTTATTCAAGTGAAGAGAACATCCGTCTATAAAACGTTGATTTCCAATACGACAGAAAGACAACTGAGCGTCAAGGACGAAAGCGGCGGTTTGCTCGTATTCCAAATTGAAAGTAATGACAAAATCGTAAATCCAGGAAAAGCAACTCACAGCTTCGAAGATATTTTGGTTGATGAGTATATTAAAGTAGCTTATACAGGTAAAAAACTGGAAAGCGTTGAAATGTTAAATACGATCCGCGGCAAAGTGACAGGAGTCGATGCGGGAGCGGGTACCATTACTGTTCAAGACTATTACAGCGGTGTTCAGGTGCTTCCGGTTGGTAAAAAGTTCGTTATTAAGCAGAACGGAACTACATCCGCTGACTTGAATTCGATTGCAGCTAATGATCGGGTAGAAATCATTAAGGATGCTAATGATCAGTTTATTATTTCGAAAGCTACAGCCAGCAAGCGTAAAGTGGCTACCTACGATTCAGTTCTTAACTTAATGCAATTGAAGCCGGGTGGTTCCAGTGAGAAAACAACATACAACTTCTATGCAAAAGCTTATCTGCATCAAGGAACGACAACCGTTGTCCCAAGTTCCTTCGCTGAAAACGACGATGTGACGATTTATGTTCTTGACGATAAAATCTATGAGATGGAAAAATAAAAAGATATTTTAAAGATCAAAGAACATTTTATTAGAGAACGCCGTCTAAAGGGAAGAAGCGTTTATCTTCCTTTAGACGGTTTTTTCATCCTGATTTTATTTTTTTATAATAAATTTCTAGAAAAGTTCGCATTTTGTCGGATGAAGTCATTGATTCCTTTGTCATGATTAGTTAAACTGATTTTTATACTACTAGAAAGAGGTAGCTTGTAACTATGAACAAGAAGCAGGTTCGCAGCATTCTTGATACGATCGCTGAGATGTTCCCGGATGCCCATTGCGAGCTCAATCACTCCAATCCATTTGAGCTGACTATCGCCGTTTTGTTGTCGGCACAATGTACGGATGAAACCGTTAATAAAGTGACTGCTGATTTGTTTCAAAAGTATAAGCGTCCCGAAGACTATCTTGCTGTTCCATTGGAGGAACTGGAGCAGGATATTCGCAGAATCGGGTTGTTCCGAAATAAGGCGAAAAACATTCAGGCATTGTGCGCCATTGTATTGGACAAGTACGGTGGGGAAATACCCGAGCTGCATGAACAACTCGTCGAGCTTCCTGGCGTTGGCCGCAAAACGGCTAATGTAGTTGTTTCCAATGCGTTTGGTGTTCCCGCAATTGCAGTCGACACTCACGTTGAACGCGTTTCTAAGCGTCTAGGTATGACGAACTGGAACGATTCGGTTCTGGAAGTGGAAAAGAAACTGATGAAGCTGGTTCCAAGGGAAGAATGGACCCTGACGCATCATAGGCTCATTTTCTTTGGCCGTTATCACTGCAAAGCACAAAACCCGCAATGCGAAAGCTGTCCACTGGCTGAATCATGCCGTGAAGGAAAAAAACGTATGAAATCCGGTAGTCGTAGGAAACCTATACAGTAGCAAACTTTACCACAGCAAACAAATAAGGATGGGATTATTATGAAGTGTATTTCGGTTTATACAAGCAATTTCGAAGTGTTTTCTGATATTTATGAAGAAATATTGAATACGCCGTTGGCTGAAAATGAAGAAAAGCAAGTAGAAGGCGTAACGGTAATGGAGTCAGGAGATGTGCCTGATAATTACCTGGATCGTATGAAAACAAAGCCGGAAGTAGTCGTTATGAAAGTAAAAGACAAAGATATTACAATCTTGCAGCACCGCAATTTGTTCGAAATTTTTATCCCTGTGAATGAAAGTGTGGTACACTAAAAACCGAAGAAATTCGGTTTTTTTTGTTGAATAGGATTGTTTTGCGGCGAACCCTCGCCAGAAAATCGAAATATCCTATGAAGATATGAATATAGAGATACGGGGAGAATGGGATGAGCAACTTAACGGTTCTTGGGGAAACCATGGAAAGTACGATTCGTTCTTTGCTAGAACAAGTGGAGAAAGAAAAGGATGGAGAAAACGGGAAGAAAATCAAACAGCTGCTGCAAAAGGCGCATAGCGGCAGTTTTTATATTGCATTCTGTGGACACTTCTCGGCAGGAAAATCAAGTCTGATTAATAGCCTATGCGGTCATCAGCTGCTTCCTTCGAGTCCGATTCCAACCAGTGCTAATATTGTAAGCATCAGCAATGGGGAATCTGGCGCAAGAGTCGTTCATAGGGTAGAAGACGATATGGCTGAACCGAAGGTACAAACTGTACCATTAGATGAACTAGCTGCGTATTGTAAAAATGGAGAAGCGATAGAGACGGTAAATCTCCGTTATCCAATTCCTTTCCTAGGAGAACAGGCCGCATTGCTGGATACTCCAGGAATTGACTCTACGGACGATGCCCATCAACTGGCTACCGAATCTGCGCTTCATTTGGCAGATGTTGTGTTCTATGTTATGGATTACAATCATGTACAATCGGAGATCAACTTTGCTTTTACCAAGAAAATGAAAGAGTGGGGCAAGCCGCTTTATTTGTTGATCAATCAGGTCGATAAGCATCGGGATCAGGAGTTGTCGTTCGAAACGTACAAAGCCGGAGTGAAGGAAGCTTTTGCGAACTGGCACATTCAACCGGATGGGATCTTATATACTTCTGTCAAGGTTCCGAATCATCCTCACAGCGAGTGGGGGAAGCTGGATTGGCTGCTCGGCAAGCTGATTGAAGGTCGTGAGCCGTTGTCAGCTCTAAGTCTGGAAAAATCGGCTAAGCATTTGGCTGCGGCACATGCCAGCAAGCTGGCTGAGCGCAACGAGCCCATCAAGGAGCAGCTGCGTGCACAACTGGCTGAAGACGAGGAATCCGAGACAGCGAAGCAGCAATGGGCGGAGCTAAGCAAGGAACTTGCGGATGTGGAGGCGAAGCCAGAAGCGCTCCGCGCTGCATTGCGCAAAGAGACTGGAGCCATATTGGATAATGCCAATATAACTCCAGCGGTAACGCGCGACTTAGCGCATGAATACTTGCAAAGCCGCAAACCTGGATTTAAGGTTGGGTTTTTCGCCGGTGCCGCGAAAACAGCGAAAGAAGTTGAACGGCGCTTAGCTGTTTTTCATAGCGATTTTACTGGCCAAGTGGCTACGCAAATCGAACGTCATTTGCAGCAGGTACTGACCAAAACTTTTGATGAAATATCTTTACTCCATGCGGATCAGGTTCGGGAAACCGCAGAACGATTGCATGTCACTGTTGAGCCCGAATGGCTCGCAGAGCAAGTGAATGAGTCAGCTGGTTTCGGCGGCGACTACACGTTGAATTACAGTAAGCAGATTGCTGCTGAAGTGAAGCTGCTTTACCGCAAATGCGCTTACGAGCTCATTGATGAGCTTAGCGATGCGGTGGCCAAGGCGCTGGCACATAGGCTCAGCAGCCTAAGAGAGCAGCTCGCGGTGCTCGAAGGGCGCCTTGGCAGCCTGCGTGAGCTGGAGCGGCTTGCAGCCGCTGAGGCGGCCTACGCCGCGCAGCTGCAAGCGCCACTGGCCGCGCTGCACGCGACTGCGCCGGCGCTGCCGGACCCGGCTGCAGCTACCGCAGCAGCTGGCGCGTCCAGCAGCGCAGTGCCGCAGGCTGGCGGCAGCACCGCCGCCGACGCTGCGCGCGACGCCCTCGCGGCGGTGGCCGCTACGGCGAGCCGCACAGCGCGCTCCAGTGCCGCACCGCTGGCGCAGGGCGGGCATCGCGCCCGTCTGCGTGAAGCAGCGGGCAAGCTAGCTGACGGCGCAAGCGAGCTCGCGGGTCTCTCGCAGCTGCAGAGCATTTGTCGCTCCTTGCAGGAGAAAGCGGAACGGCTTGAGAACAACCGCTTCACGATCGCGTTGTTCGGTGCTTTCAGCGCAGGCAAATCATCGTTTGCCAATGCGCTGATCGGCGAACGGATCTTGCCGGTTTCACCGAATCCTACTACGGCGGCCATCAATAAGATTATGCCGCCGGAGCCGGAGAACGGCTGGCCGCATGGAACGGCCAAAGTGAAAATGAAATCGATGGAGCGATTGACCGATGACGTTCGCTACTCGCTTGAAGTATTAGGAATTGCCGCTGCTGATTTCAAAGACGGACTAAGCGCGATTCGCCGCTTATCGGCTGAGCAAGTGTCGGCAAAGGGTAAGCCTCATTATACATTCCTGAAAGCCGTAGAACGCGGCTGGTCGGCTGTAGAGGGCCATATTGGAGGCGAACTGCGCGTCGATACGGAGCAATTCGGACAATATGCTGCGGATGAAGCCAAATCGTGCTTCGTCGATCTGATCGAGCTTTATTATTCCAATCCATTAACCGACCAAGGCATCGTCTTGGTTGATACGCCGGGAGCGGATTCTATTAACGCCCGTCACACAGGGGTTGCCTTTAACTATATCAAAAACGCGGATGCTATTTTGTTCGTAACTTACTACAACCACGCATTTTCCCATGCGGATAAAGAATTCCTGCTCCAATTGGGACGCGTGAAAGATAGCTTTGAGCTGGATAAAATGTTCTTTATCGTCAATGCGGCAGATCTGGCCTCTTCGGTTGAAGAGCTGGAGGGCGTAGTATCCCATGTGGAAACCAATTTGCAGCAGCACGGAATACGTCATCCTCGTATTTATCCATTATCCAGTTATTATGCTTTGGAGGGTAAGCTCGCAGGGGATGCCAATACCATTCAGGCGTCCGGTATTTCTTCCTTCGAAACGGATTTTGTCCGGTTTTCATTAGAAGAGTTGACCGAAATTGCTATTCGGTCAGGGCATAGTGATCTGATGCGAGCATCGGATGTATTGAAGCAGTGGATTGCCAGCGCTCAATCGGATGAATCGGAGCGTCAGAACAAGGCGCGTGCCATTCGTCAAGCTTTGGATGAAGCGACCCAAATGTTAAAGGCCATTTCAACCGAGCCTGAGGAGCGGGAGCTGCGCAAGGAAATTGATGAGCTGCTGTATTATGTTAAACAGCGTGAAGTGTACCGATTCGGGGAGCTGTTCAACCTGGCATTTAATCCGTCCGTCTTTGCCGAAGAAGGGAAAGATGTGAAAAGCCTGATTCAATCCGCTTGGGACGATCTGCGTCGAATGATATCATTCGACTTATCCCAGGAGATACTTGCCACTACGTTACGAGTTGAGAATTCGATCAATAAGACGGCAAAGAAACGAAGAGAGCAATGGATGCAATCCTTTGGCTCACATCTTGCGGATTTCCAGCCTGCCTCCTATGAACCGCATGCTTTTACGCCGCTTCAGGAAACAGAGCCTTTCCGTGCACAAGAAGAAGTTACTGTGAAATGGCTTGCCGGTTTCTACAAAAATGCGAAGCATTTCTTTGAGGGCGACGGTAAACAAAAACTGCGCACCGAGCTTGAGACGAAATTAAATGATCCATTAACGGTCTATGCTCAGCAGCAAGCAGATCAACTGGAGCTTGTCTATCGTCAGCAGCTGCAAGCTTGGTATCTGGATTTATCCGTTCGTCTTCAGCAGGAGCTAAGAGAATATGCGGATGGCCAGTTGGCTGCTTTGGAGATGCAGATCGATATTGAAGAGCTTCAAATGAAGCTTGTCCGCATGCAGCAATTTCTAGTGTAAAATATAGTTTTAATCAAACTTTATCTTTTTTTCAAAGTAATTGCAGAGTCGGTTGTCCATACCTGGACAGCCGATTTTATTTGATTTGTTGAAAGGGTTTTCATTTGGCGAGATTTGGCATTAATGATGTGATATAAGTGGATTGTGTTGGTATTTTGTGATTAAATGCGCTTATTTCTCCCTTAAAGGAGATTTATGACAGCATTGGATGTTGCTGCACCCTATGGATGATGTTAATATTCAAAAAAAGCGAACGCTTTCGAACGCAGTCCCATCTGCTTCGAAAGCAATTTTTGCTTAAAGCGGTCTTTTGGGCTGCTAATGGAGGGGGACACCATGGAAGTCTTTAGGCAGTTAAAGGAGTTTTACTGGTCAGAGAAAAAGTATTTGTTCGCATCAATTTTCTCACTGATGACCGCAACGGCATTAGGTTTGGTGTATCCGAATCTGCTGCGCTATTTGATTGATGATGTGATTGCGAAACAAAATTTTTCCGTGGTGCCGTACTTAGCGTTACTAGTGGTTGGGGTCGTTAGCTGTAAAGCGCTGTTTCAATTCCTGCATGGAATAAGCAGCGGGAAGCTGGGTAACAAAACTGCATTCAATCTAAGAAATGCGCTGTACAAAAAATTGCAGTATTTGTCGTTTCAGTACTACGATAAAGCCCGCACAGGTGATTTGATGTCTCGTCTAACGGCGGATTTACAAGCGGTGAGGGATTTTGTCGGATTCGGTTTTGTACAAATATTAAACGTTTTCATGATGTTTACTTTCGGAACGATAATGATGATGACTATCAACTGGAAGCTGACGCTGATTACGATGGTATTCATGCCTTTCCTAGTATTTACGGCAATTCGGTTTGAAAGTAAAATTCATCCCGCATTTCGATCGATTCGTAAATCAATGAGTTCTATGACGACTTCGGTTCAGGAAAACATTACAGGTGTCCGTACGGTCAAATCATTTGCGCGTGAGCCTCATGAGATCAATAAGTTTTCGGAACGGAACGAGGATTACAAGGTTAACAACGTAACGACTTCCGGAATTTGGGCGCGTTATTTTCCGCTGATGGAGTTATTTGCCAATATGAGTGTCGTCCTGCTGCTTGGGATTGGCGGTTATATGGTCATTAACAAGTCGATATCTCTTGGTGAACTCGTTGCTTGCTTCAGTTTAATTTGGTACATTATCGGTCCGATGTGGGGAATTGGGTTTCATATTAATAACTTTACCCAATCCAAGGCAGCCGGGGAACGTATTCTCGAAATTTTACATCAATATGTTCATGTAAAGGATAAGGATAATGCCATTCAATTACACTCAGAGCAAGTAAGCGGGCATATTCGCTTCGATAATGTAACGTTCGCTTATACAGATAAGCAGCCTGCCTTGTATGATTTTGAACTGGATGCCCCGGCCGGATCCGTTATAGGCATGCTGGGTGGAACAGGCTCAGGTAAATCTACGGTGATTCAATTGCTGCTTCGCGCTTATAACATCAAGGACGGTCAAATTACGGTGGACGGCCACGATATCCGTGACGTATCGTTAGAAAGCTTGCGCGATCAGATGGCGATCGTGTTCCAGGAAACCTTCCTGTTCTCATCAACGATTCGTAATAATATTGCGTATGGAGTTAAGAATGTATCGACGGATCAGATCATTCACGCCGCGAAGCTGGCGAAAGCCCATGATTTTATTATGGAGCTTCCGTTAGGCTATGACACTATTGTAGGAGAACGCGGACTAGGTCTCTCTGGCGGTCAGAAGCAGCGGATTGCAATTGCCCGAGCACTGCTCAAAAATCCCAAAATTCTTATTCTTGACGATGCAACCAGCGCTGTAGATATGGAGACAGAGCATGAGATACAGCAAGGCTTCCAGGAAGTGATGAAAGGCCGGACGACATTTATTATCGCCCACCGTATATCCTCCTTGCGTCATGCAGATGAAATTCTCGTTCTCGATCAAGGACGTATCGTTCAAAGAGGGTCACACGATCAATTAATGAAGCAGGAAGGTCCTTATTTGGATACATATAACATCCAATTCGCCGATCATCCTGACGAAACAGAAGAAACATTAGCAGCTAATGGCATGCAGTCCGCTCTTGAACCGCAGCAAGCTGTGAACCAGGTGGCAGCAGCAGGACATGTCAAGTTGAGGGGGTACGCACAGTGAGCCAGTCAGCGAAAACGGCGACCGGGAAGGCAAGCCCGACAGGGCAGGAAGGTCAACGTTTTGTATATCAAGACGACGAACAGCTGGATAAGGAATTCGACTGGGTGCAGATCAAGCGGCTCAGTCAGTACATAAAACCTTATTCCAAGCAAATATTACCGGTTATCATAACGATGATGATCGTAGGCGCGCTTACGAAGCTGCTCAATCCGCTTCTTATAGCCTATGCGATTGACCATGCGCTGCGTGAAGGAAATACGAAGCTTTTGCTAATGTGTGTGGGGGGGATGCTCGCCTTATATTTAATCCAATGGGCAGCCAACAACTATCGTATCCGTTACACCAATATGATCGGTCAGAAGGTAATCTATGATCTAAGGCATGACTTGTTCAGTCATGTGCAGAAGCTTTCGTTCAAATTTTTTGATAAATGGCCTGCTGGGTCGATCTTGGTAAGGATTACGAACTATGTAAACTCGCTTCAAGATTTGTTTACAAACGGGGTTGTTAACTTACTTATTGACTGTGTTCAGCTTATCGGAATTATACTTATTCTCTTATTTTATAACTTTAAATTAGGTACGGCCATCATCGTTACAGTTCCGATTATGTTTGTGATTTCTACTAAGCTGCGTGTCCATATCCGACGTTCTTGGCAGGTTGTGCAGACTAAGCAGTCGAGAATTAATGCGCATTTAAACGAATGTATTCAAGGAATCAAGGTGACTCAAGCCTTCACGCAGGAAAAGGAAAATATCGCATTCTTCGACAATATGAACCTTGATAATCATAAGTCATGGAATCGGGCTACCACTTTGAACCAATCGTTCAACCCAATTATTGAGGTAACGGGCGCAGTGGGCTATTGCATTTTATTCTGGTTCGGCGCGCATTTGATTCAACAGGGTGAGATTACGGTTGGTTTGTTGGTTGCCTTCGCTACTTATATCGGTCATTTCTGGGAGCCTATCAATCGTCTTGGACAGATGTATTCGCAGATGCTGATCGCTATGGCATCCTCCGAACGAATATTTGAGTTTATCGATGAAAAGCCGAATGTAGGTGAAGCACACGGGGCTAAAGAACTACCTCGCGTCAAAGGGGATATCGAGCTTAAAAAGGTTGAGTTCGAGTATGAACCGGGAAGACTTGCTTTAAAAGGAATCGACCTCAGTGTCAAAGCTGGTCAATCTATAGCGCTAGTCGGTCATACCGGCTCTGGCAAAAGCACCATCATCAATTTGCTGTGCCGATTTTACGATATTACGAGCGGCTCCATTACGATTGATGGCCACGATATAAGAGATGTCGCGATCTCAAGTCTCCGATCTCAGGTGGGAATTGTGCTTCAAGATACGTTTATTTTCTCGGGTACGATCCGTGACAATATTCGGTTCGGCCGATTGGATGCGACAGATGAGGAGATCGAATTCGTTGCGAAAGCGGTTCGTGCTCATGATTTTATTGTCAATTTGCCTCAAGGCTATGATACCGAGGTACAGGAGCGGGGCAATGTGCTGTCAATGGGTCAAAGGCAATTAATTTCGTTCGCAAGAGCGCTGCTTGCCGACCCGCGTGTTCTTATTCTAGACGAGGCGACAGCAAGCATCGATACGGAGACCGAGCTCAAAATCCAAGAGGCGTTGAAGACGCTTCTTGCTGGCAGAACCTCCTTCATAATCGCCCATAGGTTGTCAACAATCCGTAACGCAGATCATATCGTCGTTCTGGATCACGGCAACATTATGGAGCAGGGAAATCATGAGGAATTGATGAAGCAAAAAGGAATATATCACGGCTTAATCCAAGCACAATATCGCTTTTTACGTGAAGTAGGCTAGAATGGAAGGCACCTCTTGAGGTGCCTTTTTTGTGCTATTTGGAGATAGGAGAGAATAGGATAAGGAGGTGGACATTACAAAACCTGATTTTGGGAGGTACACGTGGATTACATAATAGGCTGGAAAAAGGATAAATGGTTGGTCGTCGGATTAAGTTTTGTGACGGTGCTCGTTGTATTTTTTTCCTCTGCTTATGTCTATATGCTGAACCATATGGTAACCCGCTATCATGTTTTTGTAGGAACGGAAAGAATCGGTGCTGTAGATTCGACGGGGATCGTCCAGGATTGGCTGCTTTGGAAGCAGGAACAGGCCAAGCTCCTCTATCCAAGCGTTCAGGCGGAGCTGTTGATTGGTGACGTTCATTTTATTCAAGAGCGTGAGTATAAGGCTGCCTACGACAATACGCAGGTAATGGAGAGGCTGGAACAAAGAGCGACGATTCGGACAAGCGGCGTTCAGATCCGGATCGACGGCAGCCCCCTCGGTATTTTAAAAGATGAGACAGCCGTAAACGAGCTTTTGGATGGATATAAAAATAAATTTGTAAGTCCTAATTCCTCGGAGCCGTCATCTAGGCTTCAATCCGTGGAGTTTATTCAGCGCGTCGAGTTAGCAAAGCTTGAAATCAAGCCTGAAGAGGTTGGAAACAGCGACGATTTATTGAAATCAATTGAAACGGGAGGCGTACAACCCGTCCATTATACAGTTCAGCGGGGAGACTGTGTATCGTGCATTGCTTACAAATTTCATATCAGTCAAAAAGCGATATACGATAACAATCCTTTTATCAAGAATACGGTTATTCATGTCGGAGACGTGTTGAATTTAACCGTGCTTCAGCCTTTGCTTTCGGTCAAAACCGTAGAAATGCACTCTGAAACGGTTGAATTACCTTATTCTATTGAATATGTTGACGATGCGACTATGAAGGCAGGAAACAAGGAAACGATAACGCCTGGGGAAAATGGAATTATGGAGAAAAGTTATTTAACTACGAAAATTAACGGAGAGCTAACGAGCGAAGCCTTATCCGAAGAAAAAGTCATTCAACCAGCAAAGCAAGCCCTTGTGAAAAAAGGGACGAAGATTATTCCGGGAGAAGGTACCGGCTTATTCGCATGGCCCGTTTACAGGCCTAAGCTAACGAGCGATTTCGGACAGCGGTGGGGCTCGTTTCATCCAGGAATGGATATGGTATCGGAGCAGTCGGCTATAATGGCTTCTGACAGCGGGAAAGTCGTATTTGCAGGATGGAAGACGGGGTATGGGAATTGTATCATTATCGATCATCAAAATGGATACAGCACACTCTATGGGCATCTAAGCAAAATAGGAGTAAACAGCGATGAAGCCGTGCAAAAAGGTGAAAAAATCGGCATTATGGGAAGTACCGGCAATGCTACGGGTGTGCATCTTCATTTTGAAGTACGGAAAGGCGAAGAGCAGCAAAATCCTTTGAAATTTTTGGGGAAGCTGACGGATTAATAAAGAATGCAGGTGCAGATTTCGCCGTGTAATCTGATAATTGCGAAAGAAGTTTGAACCGACAATTTGAAGGATATAATAGGATGTACCGCCGGGATTTGAGCGAAATCACCGGTTTTTTTGCTGTACTCAGATAATCTGGTTCTTGGTACACATTTGCAAATCTTCGCATAAACCGCTACTCTAAAATGAAAGCGACTTAAAATGTCGAATGTTGGTAAAGGGGAGAAGTTGTCTTGCTATCCACTCGATTTTTGTGGCGAACCGTCGGTTTGGCGGCATTGCTGTCCACTTTGCTCTGCGTATTTGGCTTTGCGTATGCGATAAACCAGATTATTTTTCCGAAAAAAGCGGAACAGACGGAAGCTGCAGCCCCTCAAGAGACGGCTAAGCCTAAAGATTCATCGCTCGCTGCTAAGGATAAAATCCAAATCGTAGCATTGGGTGATTCCTTAAGCGCAGGAACCGGTGATTTATCTGGAAGAGGTTACGTTGGACAAACAAAGGAAAAACTCGAGAAACAATTTGGCAAGCCCGTTTTTATTCTTAATAATTTTGCAATTCCAGGGTTTAAAACAAGCGATGTATTAAAGGATATGGCTGCGAAAAAAGATATGGGTACCGCGATTGGCCAGGCGGATCTTGTTCTGCTAACAGCAGGGGGCAATGATTTGTTCGAAGGAGGCCAGGGCATTTTCACGGGACAATCCGATGAAGGCTTTAATCCTAAAGCCGCCTTGGAAAGAATGCCTGAGGCGTTAAAACGGTTGGAGCAAATTTTCGATTCAATTGCAAAGCAAAATCCAAACGCGATTATATGCTACGTTGGGCTGTATCATCCTTTTCTAGATTTAGACGAAAAAAGAGAGGGCTCGCTGCTTATTCAAAAATGGAATCAAGCTGCGTTCGAAATCACAAATAAATATCCTCATATGGTGGTTGTTCCAACGGCGGATTTGTTCGAGTTGAATCTCAACAAATACCTATACACGGATCATTTTCACCCTAATCAAGACGGGTATGAGCGGATAGCCGATCGAATTGTACAAGTTGTCAAATAAAGCGTATAGAAAGAATCACCGGACTATTAGGTAAGGGAGAGAATAGATCCATGAGCAGCCAACTTGAAGTCGTCTTGTCAGTGAATAATGTCAAAAAAACAATCAAAAAGAAGCAGATCATCAAAGGGATATCATTCGAAGTTTTCGCTGGTGAAATATTTGGGTTTCTCGGTCCCAACGGCTCGGGAAAAACGACTACGATCCGCATGCTGGTTGACTTGATAGCGCCGACAGAAGGATCTATCACCATATGCGGGTATGATGTGCACAAGCATCATGACCAAGCACTTCAATACGTCGGCTGTATCGTCGAAAATCCGGAGCTGTATTCCTATTTAAGCGGATGGGAGAACCTGGAGCACTTTGCCAGAATGCTGCCTGGAATCGACGATGAGCGTATTCAAGAGGTTGTTGACATTGTAGCTATGGATGCACGTATTCACGATAAAGTGAAGACGTATTCTCTTGGTATGCGTCAACGGCTTGGGATTGCTCAAGCACTTCTGAATCGCCCGAAATTGCTGATTTTGGACGAGCCTACGAATGGGCTTGACCCTCAAGGGATTAAGGAAATGCGTGAATTTATACAAAAGCTTGCCAAGTCCGGCTTAAGCCTATTCGTATCCAGTCATTTGCTGAGCGAAATTCAACAGATGTGTGATCGGGTTGCGATCATTACCCATGGGGAAGTTATCAAAGTCGGTGCAGTAGAGTCCTTAATTGACGATTCGGCAAGTCGCGTCATTTGGAGGGTAGATCCTGTAGATAAAGCTCTCCAGCTGCTTAAGGCAAAGGATGGCATTGAGGTGCTTGAAGTTGTTCAGAAAGCTGACGATGGGATAGGGGGCAACGAAGCTGCACTTCACGACATTATTACGCAGCTCAATCCGGAAGAGATTCCGGGCTTAACCCGTTCAATGGTGGAAGCAGGTATCCAGTTGTATGGAGTCGAAACGAAGAGCCCTACACTCGAAGATTTATTTTTAAGCTTAACGGAGGGGAAACGTATTGGTTAACGTATATCCGTTGGTGAAGAACGAATGTATCAAAATTATTAAAAAGAAGCGGCTGCTTGTCGTGCTGCTTATTTTGGCCGCTCTTATACCGATGTTTACTTATGCCCAGTTGAAGGTATCCCAGAACAATCTTAAACAGTTCGGCACTACCGATTGGCGTGCGGAGCAAAGGCAGAAGATTGTTGATTATACGAGAAGCATCGGTAGTGCGCGCGTTCCAGAGGAGTGGAAGCAGTTCCGCCGCGTCGAAGTGATGCTCGCTCAATATTACTTGGATAAAGATGTGAATCCAGCCGCTCCAAACGGGGTAACCTTTACAAGAGAATTCATCAAAAACGCGGTAGGTTTGTTCATTCCACTTATGGTCATGGTGATTGCATCGGACCTGGTTTCTTCCGAACATTCGACAGGTACGATAAAGCTTCTCTTGACAAGGCCCGTCGGAAGGTGGAAAATCTTGCTGAGTAAGCTGATCAGCCTAATCTTATTTACATCATTGATTGTAATCTGTACCGCGCTGCTTTGTTATTTAATTTCCGGCGTTGTTTTTGGTTATGGTGGATGGGATATGCCTGTGTTCTTCGGGTTCAAGATTGTCGGCTCCGAAGTCGATACTTCCTTCGTTCGACCTGTGGATCAGTGGCTGTACTTAATCATGGAATTCGGCTTGGTATGGTTTGCCGCGATTATCGTTGCCGTGATGTCCTTGATGGTTTCCGTGCTAGTTCGCAGCACTGCTGCTGGAATGGGACTTATGCTGGCCGTTCTAATATCCGGTACCATCTTGACAAATATGGTATCCTCTTGGGAGACGGCAAAATATTTATTCATGGTTAACTTACGATTGACCGACTATTTAACAGGCAGCTTGCCGCCGATAAAGGGAATGGATTTACCGTTTTCTTTAACAGTTTTGACCGTTTGGGGAATCGTATCTATTATCGTCTCCTTTACGGTTTTCACGAAAAAAGATATATTGAACTAACTTAATGAGATGTTATAATGCACAATAGAACTAGAGCTTCAGTAGTAAAGGGGGGCTTCGATGACGGAACAGGTAGATTTGATTACCAACACAACCACCGAGCGTTCGGATTACGGCGCTGACGATATACAAGTACTTGAAGGACTTGTTGCGGTTCGCAAAAGACCCGGAATGTACATAGGCAGCACAAGCACATCGGGACTGCATCATTTGATATGGGAAATTGTGGATAATGCGGTCGATGAGCATTTGGCCAAATTTTGTAGTAAAATCGATGTCACTATTCATAAAGATCAATCGATTACCGTACAGGATAATGGACGCGGTATTCCTACGGGAATGCACAAAACCGGTATTCCAACACCTCAAGTGGTGTTTACGATTCTTCATGCCGGAGGGAAATTCGGCGGTGGAGGGTACAAGAAATCCGGTGGATTGCACGGCGTTGGTGCTTCAGTTACGAACGCGTTGTCCGAATGGCTGGAAGTCATCATTTACCGGGAAGGTAAAACACACCGTCAACGTTTCGAGTATTGGGTAGATGATAAAGGAATCGAGCATGTTGGGGAGCCGACAACTGGTCTGGAAGTCATTGGAAATACTAGACAAACAGGAACTAAAGTTACATTTAAACCTGACAAAAGAGTGTTTCAGGGTGGAACGGCTGTTAACTACGACACGCTGCTGGAGCGCTTACAAGAGATTGCTTTCTTAAACTCCGGACTTCAGGTGACGATTAAGGACGAGCGCTCAGACAAGCAAGAAACGTTTCAGTATGAAGGTGGAGCCAGACAATTCGTTCAATTTTTGAATGAAGAGAAAAACGTTCTGCATGAAGTGATCCATTTTTATGCGGAGAAAGACGATATTGAAGTTGAAGTTGCCCTGCAATATAACGATGGTTATACGGAAACGATCGTCTCATTCGTTAACTCCATTCCGACCCGTGGCGGCGGTACCCATGAGACGGGCTTCAAAACGGCGTACACTCGCGCAATGAATGATTATGCTAGAAAAACAGGGATTTTGAAGGAAAAAGAAAAAAATCTGGACGGTCAAGATTTACGTGAAGGCATGATGACCGTTATCAATATCAAGATGGGCGAAGTGGAATTCGTCGGACAGACGAAGGACCAACTCGGCAGCGCCTCTGCTCGTAGCGTAGTTGATTCGATCGTCTCGGACAAAATGGCTGTTTTCCTTGAGGAAAATCCCCAAGTAGCACAAATGATCATGAAAAAGGCAGTCCAATCCGCTAGAGCGAGGGAAGCGGCGCGTAAAGCCCGCGAGGAAATTCGCAGTGGTAAAAAGGGAAGAAGTGAAAGCTCCAATCTAGGTGGCAAACTCACCCCCGCACAGTCCAAGGATTATACCCGCAACGAGCTGTTTATTGTGGAAGGTGACTCGGCAGGCGGTTCTGCTAAGCAGGGGCGGGATTCCAAGCACCAAGCAATCTTGCCTTTGAAAGGTAAGCCGATGAATCCGGAGAAGGCCAAGCTTCTGGATATTATGAAGAATGATGAATATAAAGCGATCATTGCCACTATTGGGGCTGGAGTAGGGCCGGAATTTGACGCATCGGAAAGTAATTATGCGAAGATCATTATTATGACGGATGCGGATACGGATGGCGCTCATATTCAAGTATTGCTGCTTACTTTCTTCTATCGTTATATGAAGCCGTTAATTGATTCGGGTAAAGTATTTATAGCCCAACCACCGCTATATAAGCTTTCGAAAAAGTCAGGAAAGAACTCGACCATTCGCTACGCTTGGACAGATGAGCAGCTCCAGACGCTCACCAAGGAGATGGGCAAGAATTTCGAGCTTCAGCGTTATAAAGGATTAGGTGAAATGAACCCGGACCAATTGTGGGAAACAACGATGGACCCGGCTACCCGCACACTGCTGCAGGTACAGATTGAGGACGCGGCTAAAGCGGAACGGCGCGTTTCGACGCTCATGGGAGAGAAAGTAGACCCGCGTAAGCGTTGGATTGTTGAGAATGTCAACTTTACCGAGTTCGAGGAGTAGGTGAATCGTGACCATATTAGAAAAATTTTTACCCGCTTATTTGGAAGAAGTAGTAGGAGACCGATTCGGTCGCTACTCTAAATATATTATTCAGGACCGCGCGATTCCCGATGTGCGGGACGGCTTGAAGCCGGTGCAGCGCCGTATTTTGTATGCTATGTATGATTCGGGCAACACACCGGATAAACCTTACCGGAAATCGGCTAAGACTGTCGGTGACGTGATGGGTAACTATCATCCACATGGTGACGCTCCTATCTACGAAGGAATGGTACGGATGGCGCAGCATTGGAAAATGGGCCATATGCTGGTTGACGGCCACGGTAACTGGGGATCGATCGATGACGATCCTCCGGCTGCTATGCGTTATACCGAAGCCCGCCTATCGGAAATCGCGATGGAGTTATTGCGAGATATTGAGAAACGCACCGTGCTGTTCAAAGATAACTTCGATAATACGACGAAGGAGCCCGTGGTGCTGCCTGCGCGTTATCCGAATTTGCTCGTAAACGGCGTAAGCGGGATTTCATCCGGTTTTGCAACGGAAATCCCCCCTCATAACCTTCGTGAGGTTATCGACGCATGTATAGCCATGATGGATCGTCCCGACATCGAGTTAGACGACCTAATGCAGATTATGAAAGGACCGGATTTCCCTACAGGAGGCATTATTATGGGCTCTGAAGGAATCCGTGAGGCTTTCGGATCAGGGAAAGGTCGAATTTATCTCAGATCGCGTACAGAGATCGAAACGATGCGTGGAGGCGTTCAACAGATCGTCATTACGGAAATTCCTTATCAAGTGGTTAAGTCAAGACTTGTCACTGCGATGGAAAATATTCGTTTGGAGAAAAAGATCGAAGGCATATCGGTTGTAAGGGACGAGAGCGGACGCAATGGTTTGCGTATCGTTGTGGAATTGAAAAAAGATGCCGATGCTCAAGGCATATTGGCTTACTTATTCAAGAAGACGGATCTCCAGGTCACTTATAACTTTAATATGGTGGCCATCGTAAATAAAACGCCGAAACAGATGGGTGTAAAAGAAATTTTGCGCGCCTACATCGAGCATCAGAAGGAAGTGGTTACTCATCGCTCCCAGTATGAGCTGGAAAAGGCAGAGGATAGAGCCCATGTACTCGAAGGCTTGGCCAAAGCTCTTAACATATTGGATGAAGTTATCGCATGCATTAAAGCATCCAAGAACCGTCAAGACGCTCAAAATAATTTGGTTGCCCAGTTCGGTTTTACCGAACGTCAGGCAGATTCGATACTCACTTTGCAGCTGTATCGTTTGACCAATCTGGAGATTCATTCTATCGAGAAGGAATTGAATGATGTCCAAAAAACAATCGCTTATTTGCGTGGAATATTAAGCAGCGAGAAGAAGCTTATGTCGGTCATCAAGGAAGAAATGACTGGAATTCGTAATAAATACGGCATAGATCGCCGTTCGGACATTCAGAATGAGGTCGAAGAGCTGAAGGTTAACCTAGAGGTTATGGTTTCAGCTGAGGACGTCTTTGTCACCTTGTCCAATGAGGGATATATCAAGCGGACAAGCAAGCTGTCTTTTACCCGCTCGGGTGGGGAATTAGAGAAGACCGGCTTGAAGGAAGGCGATTATATTCGTCACCTTCTAGAAGTAAATACACTGGATAACCTGCTTATCTTTACGCAAAAAGGCCAGTACTATCTGCTTCCTGTTCATCAGGTGCCTGAATATAAGTGGAAAGAAAACGGGACGGCTATCGTGAACGTCATTCCGACACCAAAAGATGACCGTATTGTTAATGTGATACCGGTACGCGACTTTGAGGAGCCAGGCAAATCGCTTGTGTTTGTGAGCAAGAGAGGGCAAGTGAAGCGTACAGAGCTGAAGGATTACATGACCAATCGTTCCATTGGTATTGTGGCGAGTAAAGTTGGCGAGAATGACGCCATTCTCGATGTTCAGCTTAGCACGAATGACAAAGATATCTTGCTTGTAACTAAGCAAGGGATGGCGATCCGATTCAAAGAGGATGAGGTGAACCCGATGGGTCGCGCCGCGGCCGGGGTTCGCGGAATTCAATTAAAGGATGATGATGAAGTCATCAGCGCTGAGTGGATTGACGGGGAAGAGGGCGAACTGCTTGTCGTCACGGATCTAGGCTACGCCAAGCGTTCACTAATTTTGGACTACCCGGTTCAAGGCAGAGGCGGCAAAGGAATCATCACGTTTGAATTCAAAGACGGAAAACGTGTTAAGCCTAACGGTTCCGCACTTGTGAAGGCTTATGCCGTAAAAGAGGAAATATTGATTACCGCTGTTTTACAAAGCGGAGAACGTGTATCCTTCTCGTCGGAAAGCACACCTATTGAACAGCGCAAATCAACCGGAAAACAAGCGGTTGCTATATCTAAAACGGATCTGATTACAGACTTGCTCAAGGTCGATTAATCGTAGCTGCTATAGTCGGATTCCATTCGCTCCATACATTTTAAGATTAGTTCCAGTACGACCCACACAGGCATCGGTTCATCCAATTTGCCAAGCCATTGTGGGTCGTTTATTATTCCTTTCTCCAATGCCTTTTCTCCGATTAATTGTTTCCATGCTTCCATCTGGAATCACTCCTTCGCATGAAATGACAAGCTCCGCTTATAGTCAAAAGCCCATGTAGCAATATATGTTGAATAGGGTCTAATGTTCCTGATTTTTATCGTTTAATGTCTTAAAGTATTTATGCTGTTAACCTTTAAATGGGATGAATACAATGGTATAATAAGGATAACAGCAAGAAAGATTCGGATGAATCATAGCAGAGTACGCAGCAAATGAGAATGATATTAAAAGTATAGTAGATGCAGGAGTGATGATCAGTGATTACTCAGGAATTTGCTAAGTTGTGGTGGAAGCTGTCTAAGGATTTGCGCAGCCACATGGAAACCGAGCTTTCTCCTACATTGACGGAAGGACAACTAACGGTACTTGAGCTTTTGTCAGGACATGAGAAGATGAAACCGTCGGATTTCATTGAATTTTTGGATACAACACCGGCGGCCATTACGACTTTACTGGACCGGATGGAAAAAGCCGGATTAATATCTAGAGAACGCGACGGCAAGGACAGACGCATCGTTTGGGTACAAGTAACGGATAAAGGAAATGAGGAATGCGAGCGCGGTGTCGTTATCCGTGAACGTTTTCTGCAAAACTACTTAAGCCGCATATCTGCTCATAATCAACAACTGCTGGTGTATTTACTGGGTAAAGTTGCAAATGCCTAGTTGCGAGTTGATGAAATAAAGGTTATTATAATCTTAATTTAAACTATGTGTAACTGGCGGAACATGGGGAACCATGAGGGAGCACATAGGTAGGTTTAGCCGTACGCCTGGGCAAAGGTAAGAGGGAAGTTCCCTCTTGCCTTTTTGCGTTCTATTCTAACAACCGAAAGGATGATCGGCAAATGAGCATGATTTTGGATGGAGCAAGCGTAGCAGCACGTATTAAAGAGAAGTTGGGACCAAGAATTCAGAAGCTAATAGCTGGCAACGTCACCCCTTGTCTAGCTACGATTCTAGTAGGAGCCGATTCGTCGTCTGAGACGTATGTACGCATGAAAGGTAACGCCTGCAGGAAACTAGGGATGGAATCCAGACGTATTCATTTGGATGAAAGTACAACTACGGAGCAGTTAGTGGATGAGATTCGTAAATTGAACGATGACGCTACGGTTCATGGTATTTTGCTGCAGCATCCGGTGCCTCATCATATCGATGAGCGTGCGGCTTTCGAGGCTATCAGTATTGATAAGGATGTAGATGGCGTTACAACACTAGGTTTTGCGCAAACGGCATTCGGGTTCGGGTTATATCCTTCTTGTACGCCAGCCGCAATTATGACTATCCTGGATGCTTATAACCTTCCAATCGAAGGCAAGCATGCGGTTGTCATTGGACGGAGTCCGATCTTGGGCAAACCGGTTTCACTAATGCTGCTAAATCGTAATGCTACGGTAACGATATGCCACTCGAAGACGGAGCGTTTGGACGAAATCGTAAAATCTGCGGATATCGTTGTTGCAGCGGTAGGAAAACCGAAATTTGTTCAAGGCGATTGGATCAAACCGGGTGCCGTCGTAATGGACGCAGGCTACAACAAAGGAAATGTGGGTGACGTCGATTACGATGCCTGCTTGCTTAATGCTGGTGCTATCACTCCAGTACCTGCCGGAGTCGGTCCTGTGACGATTGCTATGCTGCTTAAACATACGGTAGATGCTGCCGAGAGAATGTGTTCCAAGTAATTTTTTGATAAAGGGCTCTCCCAGAAACCATGAAAATGGTTATGGGTGAGCCTTTTTTTATGAAGGCTCCGCAATTCACTTAATCTGTTATAGACATAGCCTTTTTTAACCTATGTCTATGCTAAACCTTATGGAAAAAGTTATAATAAACAGGATTCGACAGAACGGTATCGTCATTGCAGCTTTAGGAAGGAGTATTAAGTGAACCAATATTCGTTATTAGAGATACAAGAGCTTACAAAAAATATAGTTCAACAGGAAGAACGGAAATGTTTATTTTCTGGAGTGAATGGTCGTATTACGGAGCCAACGATTATCTCCCTGCTTGGGTTGTCAGGTCAAGGGAAGAGCACTTTATTACGTATCATTGGGATGCTGGATGCAGCTGATGAAGGAACGATTCAATATGAAGGACGCCATTCAACGGAGTGGAGCCCGCAAGCTTGGCGTAAAAAAGTATGCTACGTTGCTCAGCATGCGGTTATGCTGGAAGGATCAGTAGAGCATAATTTGCAGACGGTTAGCCTTTTGCATCGCCAGCCCTTTAATCAACCCCTTGCGGAACAATTGCTTAGCGATGTTGGATTGGACTATTTGGATTGGAGCAAGAAGGCGTCAGATTTATCAGGTGGTGAGAAGCAGAGAGTCGCTCTTGTCCGTTCATTGCTTTTACAACCGCAAATTCTTTTGTTGGACGAAATTACAGCTTCATTGGATATGCATAGCAAACAGGCAGTAGAACAGCTGCTGAAAGCGTGGCACAACAAGGAAGGAACCTCGATGATATGGGTAACGCATGATTTGGAGCAAGCTCGTTTAACCAGTCATCGCGTTTGGTTCATGGCGAATCATACTCTGTTGGAGAATAATTCGACGGAAGCCTTTTTCGAGTGTCCGGAATCGGAACTTGGGCGGCAGTTTTTACAAGTTACGAAGGGCAGTGAAGATAGAGCATGAATAATGTAGCGTTAAGTTTTACTCTTGTGTTTATAGGCATTACAATCCTTATTTCCATGTGGCAAAAGCTAGGCTTGGGCAAAGAAATAGCAATAGGTACCGTTCGTTCAGCCGTTCAATTACTTTTGATAGGCTATGTACTGCAATTTGTATTTAATGCTCAACAAACAAGCTTTCTAGTTCTTATCCTTTGTATGATGATTGTAGTAGCTTCATGGAATGCAGGATCGAGAGGGAAGGGGCTTTCAGGTATTCGATGGCGAATCGCACTTGCGATTACAACAACGGAATGTATGACCATGGGGCTTCTGCTAGGGTTAGGAATTATTGAGAAGACTCCCCAATACATCATACCAATGAGCGGGATAACCATCGGAAGTGCTATGGTTGTTTCTGGCTTGTTCATTAACCAAATGAAGCGGGAGGTTCAAGCTTCCAAGGGAGAAATTGAAGTGCTTTTATCTCTCGGAGCGACGGCGCGGCAAGCGATTCATGAACCATTGAAGCGATCCGTCAAATCCAGCATGATTCCTACAATAGATGGAATGAAAACGGTAGGTTTGGTACAACTGCCCGGGATGATGACAGGGATGATAGTCGCAGGTGCTAATCCGGTCGAGGCTGTAAAGTATCAGATTCTAATCATGTTTACTCTAGTATCGTCAGCTGCTCTAACTAGCATTATATTAAGTCTGGTAAGTTATAAACTCTGGTTTACAAAAGATGATAGACTTCGCTCAGTTTGAGTGAAAAGAGAGTTATAGAATAAAATATATAGAACCGAGAGAATATCATAATAATAGAAAAGACCTGGCTTAGCGGCCAGGTCTTTTCATAATCCTTCTTATTGAAATCTATCGTTCCACAAAAACCAAGGGTAAGCCTTTGGAGGCTGCGAATGAAAGCTTAATGTTTCTTTCGTCGTAGGATGCTCGAAGCTGAGCTCCGTAGACCAGAGAGCGATTTGCTGTCCCGGCTTCGTTAAATGAGCGCCGTAACGCTGATCTCCAACTAGCGGGCATCCAATGGTAGAAAATTGAACCCTTATCTGGTGGGGGCGTCCGGTATGCAGCTCCACTCGAACTAGAGACAGTCCTTCGATATGATCGACGACTTGGTAGTCGAGTACTGCTTCTTTAGCCCCTGTTTTATTGGCAGGAACTACGGAAACCATGTTGGTTTTGGAGTCTTTAAGCAAGTAGTGGGTCAAAGTTCCTTGAGGCTGCTTCGGTTTGCCGTTCACAACTGCCGTATATACTTTGCGTATGGAACGGGTTCGAACTGCGTCGGATAAACGTGAAGCCGCTTTTGAGGTTTTGGCAAATACCATGACCCCTCCCACAGGTCGATCTAATCGATGCACGAGTCCCAAGTAGACGTTGCCGGGCTTTTGGTGCCGATGCTTCAAGTCCTGCTTGATCATCGTGAGCAAATCCGGATCATGCGAATCATCTTCTTGTGTAGGGACGTTCACCGGTTTGACGACAACAATGACATGATTATCCTCATACAATACTGGAATGGAAGGAATAGAGGCTTGCGCCATCTGTTAAGCCTCCCAACGTCCCAGTATGCCGCAAGGAAGCATCAGCTTGGAATTCGTGATCGGCAATCCGATTTCACCGCAAGTAATATTCCCTCCATAAGATCTACCCATGGACATAGCCAAAATATTTTTCAGTACGGTTGCCGAAATTCCTGTTGTATACGAATTGATAAGCATAAATAACGGCTTGTCCGACATAATTTGCATGCAGGACTCGACAAATGGGTACAGGTTGGTCTCCAGCTTCCACGTTTCACCGTTAGGACCGCGGCCATAGGACGGAGGGTCCATGATGATCGCATCGTATTTACTTCCGCGGCGCTGTTCGCGTTGCACGAACTTAAAGACATCGTCCGTAATGAAACGAACAGGGCGCTCACCAAGCCCGGACAGCTGCAAGTTATCTTTGGCCCATTGAACTACGCCTTTAGATGCATCAACGTGAACTACCTCAGCTCCGGCATAAGCGCAGGCTACACTTGCACCTCCAGTATAGGCAAATAGATTCAGTACGCGAATTTTACGGCCAGATCCTTGAATCTTATCGATCATCCATTTCCAGTTCGCTGCTTGTTCCGGGAATAGGCCGGTATGCTTAAAGCTTGTAGGTTTGATATGAAATGACAATTTATCGTAGGAGATGGTCCAACGTTCCGGAATATCCCGCTTATTCTCCCATTGGCCGCCGCCGCTGGTGCTTCTATGATAGTGAGCATCAGCATTTCTCCATTGGCCTGTCTCCTTGCCGATCGGCCAAATGATTTGCGGGTCAGGCCGCCGAAGCACGATGCTTCCCCAACGCTCCAGTTTCTCTCCGTCGCCCGTATCGATTAATTCATAATCTTTCCAATCGTGTGCTGCAAACATGACGTTACCTTCCTTCTATGGTTCTACCCATGTATATCTAATCAATTGATCCTACCACATTTTACACTAATTGCTTGCACAATGCCATGCGGAAAAGGCCGGGGAATATCCCCGGCCTTTCACCAATATTATTTTATTTAGGCAAATCGACTTTTTTGATGAGGGCTGGAAGCTCTTTTGTCATAAATTGGTTATAATTAGTATGGATTAAGCTATTTTTAAACGTTTCCTTGACTTCCTCGTAAGGAATGAAGCTTCTCGACTCGACACGAATAATATGGTATCCATATTCGGTTTCTACAGGCTCACTGATTTTGTTGAGCTCCAGAGAAATCGTCGCTTTCTTGAATGCATCAGTCCATTTAACAACAGGTGTGTCGGTGTACAAGCCGCCGTTATTACTGGAGCCCGGATCTTCGGAATACTGTTTGGCTAATACAGCGAAATCCTCACCGTTCTTCAACTTATCTTGTACTTCTTTCACTTTTTTATCGATTGCATCTTTGGAACGTGCCTGCCCTTTATCATCCTCTTTCATGATGAGAATATGGCGTACCGATGCGGTGATCACATTTTCGTCATTACTGCTTACTTTCTTGTCATAATCTGCTTTGATAGTTGTTTCGTCGGCAGTCGATTCGAACCACGTCTGGGCAGCCACGATGTTTTGCACGAAATCCCGCATATCGTTCTGAGTGATTCCTTGTTTGTTCATTTCTGCAGCGTGAGCGTCCAAAAACGCTTGTGCTTCATCGATTTGCTCCTCAGCGGATTCGGCTGCTGATGCTCGCAGTTCTTTACTTAATTTGCTGTCGATGATACGAGATGCGATAATTTGGTTAATAACATATTGTTTGAATGCATTGTCAGGTTCTTTGCCAGCATATTGTTGATCGGTCATACGCAGAATGGATGCGAATTTCTCGTAATCGCCACGGGTTACTTGACCGCCTTCATAGGTAGCTACTACAGCAGCCATATCGATTTTTTTACCGATCCATGCCGTTTGGGTATCGCCGTCCCATTGTACTTCCTTGCCCAAGGCTTCGCTGACAAATCGGAGAGGTACATAAGTAGTTCCGTTATAGATAAACCCTTGACCCTGTTCTTCGGTCGGTGTTTTCACGATTCCGTCAAACATATATTTGATGTTCTGAAAATATACTTCAATCTGTGATCCGCTGGCATAGGCGACAGATCCTGTCAGCATAACGCCTAGGGATAGTCCAAGCACGAGCCCTTTCAACTTGTCATTCATTGGGGGTAATTCATCCTCTCTTTTTCTGGTTCCATGTTTTTGTCCAATAGAAGGTATTCAAGCTGAAGAGGCGATTTCCTGCCTACAGATGAAAAATAAGCATGTTTTCAGAATTGCTGTAGAATTTGCAAAATACGTAAAGGAATTTGCAGCCCGATGTAGTATTTGATTAATAGAGGCCGCAAAATTGAACAAAAAGGGGATGTATGACCTATGATGAGCGTAATCCCCGGTCCGGAAGATCTTTACCTGTTTCATGAGGGGAGCTTATTCCGCAGTTACCGGGTACTGGGAGCGCATTTTACGGAACATGAAGGCACCCTTGGCGTTCGGTTTACCGTCTGGGCACCGCATGCCCGTGAAATCCGAGTTATTGGGGATTTTAACTTCTGGAACGGAAGCAATCATGTACTTCATAAGGTTAGCACCTGGGGAGTATGGAGCTTGTTTATTCCGGGAGTCAGGGAAGGCGAGTACTACAAGTACGAAATCGTAACCGCACAAGGCACATTAGTGTGGAAGGCGGACCCGTATGCTTTTTACTCTGAGCTTAAACCGGGAACGGCCTCACGTGTAACATCGTTAGAAGGCTACGAATGGCATGACCAGGAGTGGCGGCTTCAGCAGCAATCGCCTTATACAAGCCCGATGAACATCTATGAAGTTCATATGGGCACTTGGAAAAAGAAGGCTGAGGATCAGTACTACACATACAGGGAGCTTGCCGACGAGCTGGTAGATTATGTCGTTCATATGGGATATACCCATATTGAGCTGCTTCCGCTGTCCGAGCATCCGTATGATCGTTCCTGGGGTTATCAGGCAACAGGATATTTTTCGGTGACTAGCCGTTTCGGAACACCCAAGGACTTCATGTATTTTGTGGACCGTTGTCATCAGTTCGGTATCGGCGTCATTATGGATTGGGTTCCTGGACATTTTGTCAAAGATGATCATGGACTGCGCCACTTTGACGGCCAGCCGCTGTACGAGCACAAGGATCCAGCACGGGCAGAGAAACCGCAGTGGGGGACGATGGCGTTCGATTTTTCCAAGCCTGAAGTCGTCAGCTTTCTCATCTCCAACGCATTGTTCTGGATGGATATGTTCCATATTGATGGCTTGCGTGTAGATGCAGTAGCTAGTCTCTTGTACTTGAATTTCGGAAAGCCACGGGAGCAGTGGGTTAAGAACGAGCAAGGCGGGGATGAAAACCTGGAGGCAATAGCTTTTTTGAAAAAGCTTAACCAGACGGTGTTCGCACACTACCCTAACGCGCTCATGATGGCTGAGGATTCTAGTGATTGGCCGCTTGTAACGGCGCCTGTTCATTCTGGAGGTCTTGGATTTAACTACAAATGGAATATGGGCTGGATGAACGATATGCTCCGTTATATGGAGACCGACCCTTATTTCCGTAAAGGCAAGCATAACCTGCTTACTTTTTCTTTTATGTATACTTACTCCGAAAATTACGTGCTGCCTCTGTCGCATGATGAGGTCGTTCACGGCAAAAAATCGCTTCTCAACAAAATGCCCGGTGATTACTGGCAAAAATTCGCTAACTTACGGGTGCTGCTCGGTTATATGATGGCACATCCCGGTAAAAAGCTGCTGTTCATGGGCGGTGAATTCGGTCAGTTTGACGAATGGAAGGATCTCGAAGATTTGGATTGGGAGATGCTCACCTATGACAGTCACCGCAGTATGCATCAATATGTCCACGATTTAAACCACCTTTATTTGCAGGAGAAGTCCCTTTGGGAGCTTGACCATAGGCCCGAAGGCTTTACTTGGATTGATCCGCATGATCGCAACCAGAGTATCGTCACCTTTATCAGACAATCAAACGACCCAGATGATTTCTTAATTGCAGTATGCAACTTTACACCGGTAACTCACGCACGATACCGAATCGGCGTTCCGCATGCAGGAGAATATAGGGAGTTATTTAACAGTGATACCCCTGTCTATGGCGGGTCTGGGCAGTTGAATACGGGCAAGCTGAAAACCGATAAGATGGCATGGCATTCGCAGCCGTTCAGCTTGCATATTACGATTCCACCGTTAGCAACCGTCTTAATAAAGCCCGTCAAGATTCGACGTAAAGCAACCACTGGTAAAAGAGAAAGGGGATAGGTTGGATGCGAAAAAAAGAGTGTGTGGCCATGCTGCTTGCGGGAGGTGAAGGACGTCGTTTAGGCGTGTTGACCAATAAACTGGCGAAGCCTGCGGTTCATTTTGGAGGAAAGTACCGTATTATTGATTTTACGCTAAGCAATTGCACGAACTCAGGGATTGATACCGTTGGAGTCCTTACACAATATCAACCTTTGGTTTTAAATACATATATCGGCATTGGAACGCCTTGGGATCTAGACCGCAAAAACGGCGGTGTTACTGTTCTGCCTCCGTATATGGAGCAGCAGGGCGGGGATTGGTACAAAGGAACGGCTAACGCCATTTACCGCAATATTTCGTTCATTGAGCAATATGACCCTGAGTATGTGCTTGTCATTTCGGGTGATCACATCTATAAGATGGATTACGACGCCATGCTTGATTTTCATAAGCAAAAAGAGGCCGATGCAACTATTGCTGTCATCGAGGTGAAGTGGGAGGAAGCAAGCCGCTTCGGTATTATGAGTACGGACGATGAAGAACGTGTCGTCGAGTTTGCCGAAAAGCCGAAAGAGCCTAAGAGCAATCTGGCTTCCATGGGCATTTACATATTCAATTGGCAGGTGCTCAAATCGTATTTGAGTAAGGATGAAACGAATCCGGATTCAAGCAAAGACTTCGGAAAAGATGTTATTCCGCTTATGCTGCGGGAAAAATTAAACCTGTTTGCTTATCCGTTCGAAGGCTACTGGAAAGATGTGGGGACGATAGAAAGCCTATGGGAAGCCAACATGGACTTGCTGGAAAATGAACCGCAATTCAACCTTAATGACCGTGAGTGGCGTATTTATTCAGTTAATCCATGCCATCCGGGTCAATATATAGCTCCAACTGCACAAATACATCGCAGTTTGGTTAACGAAGGCTGCAGTGTCTTCGGGGAAGTAGACCATTCCGTCTTGTTCTATGGAGTACAGGTAGGGGAAGGAAGCTTTATTAAAGATTCCGTCATTATGCCGAATGTACGTATCGGGAACAACGTAAAAATATACAAAGCCATCATTGGCGAAGGTACTGTCATTGAAGATGGCTGCGTGATTGGTGAGCCAGATGAGAACTCCAACATTGTGTTGATCGGCGGTAACGAGATTATCAATATGGCAACGATGGCCAATTTGAAAGGGTGAGTTCTTATGAAGCGTATGATGGGCGTAATCAATCTGGTGAACGAACCGGATGACCTGGAAGAACTGACCTATTCTCGCTGCGTGGCCTCCGTGCCGTTCGGAGCGAGATATCGCTTGATTGATTTTACGTTATCGAACATGGTGAATTCGGGCATGGAAAATGTTGCTGTGTTTACTCAGCATAAATTCCGTTCCTTGATGGACCATCTCGGCTCGGGCAAGGAATGGGATCTGGACCGCAAACGCGGGGGCTTGTTCCTGCTGCCAGCGATCCTTCATGAAACGACAGGAATGGCGCGCGGCGATTTATTTCAATTCTATAGCCATCGGGACTACTTCTACCGTGCCAGGGAAGAGTATGTCGTTATTTCCCGCAGCCATATTGTGTGCAATATCGATCTGAACGACGTATTGGATCAACACCTGGAGAATAACGCAGATATCACTGTTGTCTATAAGCAGGCTGAGGATGAGGAATTTGCTAAGTTTCGCCGGCTTGCCGTCAAGGAGGACGGTCAGGTAACCGTTATGGAGGATCATTCAGGGCGCTTGCGGAATGATAACATCTCTATGGAGATGTATGTGATGAGCAAGGAGCTGCTTCTGGATATGGTCGAATCTTGCTTGGCGCAGGGTTATGACCATTTGGTAAGAGATGGAATTATGAAAAATATCGATAAGCTCAGCGTCTATGGTTATCTGCATACCGGGCATACTGGCATAGTGAATACGATACAAAGCTACTACAAGCATAGCATGCAGCTATTGAATCCGAAGGTATGGCGCGAACTGTTCTTCCAGAAGAATCTGATCTTCACTAAGGTTAAGGATGAGCCTCCTGCCCGCTATGCGGAAAACGCACATGCTCGCAATGCATTGATTGCCAATGGATGCACCATTGAAGGCAAGGTGGAGAACAGCATCTTGTTCCGGGGCGTTAAGATCCGCAAAGGAGCTTACGTGAAGAACAGCATCATCTTGCAAAACTGCGAAATTGAAGAAAACGTCATTATTGAGAATGCGATTCTGGATAAGGATGTGTTTATCAGTCGAGGACGAGTACTGACAGGAGACAAACAAGCACCGTTTATTGCTTCCAAGACCAAGGTTATTTAGATAAAATAGCGTGTTGGAAATTATTTTCCAACACGCAAAATAATAAAGGAGTGGTAGGAAGCCATGAAAGTGTTATTCGCCGCGTCGGAAGCCGTACCTTTTGCCAAAACGGGAGGCTTGGCCGATGTTATTGGATCATTGCCTAAGGAATTGGCAAAGCAAGGGATCGATGTTAGAGTCATACTGCCCAAGTATGAGGATATCCCCGAGACCTATACCCAAGCTATGGAGACTGTTGCTACCTTCACATTACAAATGGGTTGGAGAGAGCTGTATTGCGGCCTTTTCAAGCTAGAGCATGAAGGCATCCAGTTTTATTTTGTAGATAACGAATATTATTACAATCGCCGGGGCTGTTATGGTTATGGCGATGATGCGGAACGGTATGCTTTTTTCTGTCGGGCAGTCATGGATTCGATGCAGCATATGGATTTCATTCCAGACATTATTCATTGTCATGATTGGCAAGCCGGCATGATCCCCGTGCTCTACAGGGCTCATTTCAGCTATCAACCAGAGTACGCTCATATAAAAACGGTGATGACGATTCACAATCTGAAGTACCAAGGTGTGTTCGCCAAAGAGCAGTTTAAAGATTTCTTCGCTTTAGGAGATGAACACTTTACGGGGTATGCACTGGAGCAGTATGGGGGAGCCAGCTTTATGAAAGGCGGCTTGCTGTACTCGGATTACATTACGACTGTAAGTCCGACTTATGCCCAGGAAATTCAGACTCCTTTTTACGGTGAGTACTTGGATAGCCTGATGCGCAGCCAAAGTGGACGACTTCTTGGAATTGTCAATGGGATAGATTACGAAGAATTTGATCCGATGAACGACCCCCATTTGGAAGTCAATTACCGGGATTCCATACCGAAAAAGCTGCTGAACAAAGTCAAGCTGCAAGAGAAGCTCGGCCTGCCGGTGAATAAGGATGTTCCGTTGATAGCGCTCGTTACGCGTCTGGTCGATCAAAAAGGCCTTGCTTTAATTGATAGGGTTATTGAAGAATTAATAAGAATCGACGCGCAATGGGTTATCCTGGGAACAGGTGAGCATCGATTTGAACAGCTGTTCCGCTGGGCTGCAGACCGTTATCCGGACAAGCTGTCGGCGAACATTGGGTTCAATGAAGGATTGGCACGCCAAATTTATGCTGGTTCAGACATGTTCCTTATGCCGTCCCAGTTCGAGCCGTGCGGAATTGGACAGCTCATAGCGATGCGTTATCGCTCTGTTCCAATTGTACGCGAAACAGGAGGATTGAAGGATACTGTACAGCCTTACAACGAATTGACCGGAGAAGGAACGGGGTTCAGCTTTACTCATTACAATGCGCACGATATGCTGTACACCGTGGAAAGAGCCGTGAATCTGTATCATGATGAAGAGTCCTGGGGCAGGATCATGGCCAACATCAAGAAAAAGGATTTCAGCTGGCGCAAATCCGCCCAGCAATACGCTGCCTTGTATGAGCAATTGATCCATTAGAGAGTCGGCTATAAGCTAATAGAACGACCATAAACCAACGTCTTATAGGCGTTGGTTTACGTTTTTAATATGCAAACAAAAGAGGGGATACGTTTGGAAAAATACTACGTAGTCACTGATTTGGACGGTACGCTGCTTCGTTCGGATGCTGTATTGTCGCCTTTTGCCGAAGAAGTGGTTCATTCTGCGTTGGAGCAAGGCATTGTCATGAGCTATGCGACAGCCAGAAGCTATAAAAGCTCTACAGCCGTTGTAGGCAATGTTAAATGGAAGTATCCATTGATTCTTTATAATGGAGCACTCTTGTTCGATCCACTTGAAATGAAAAAGCTGGATGGAGCCTTTCTTGACCCATCGCTCACCGATCAAGTGATTCGTTTAGGTAAAGGATTTGGTTTAAGTCCGTTATGGTTTGCTTTGGATAACCACAATGAGGAAAGAGTGCTGCATGAACCACTCCAGCGTAAAGGTGATCTGGAGTTTCTTGCTAGCCGTCCTAATGATACAAGATTCCGCGAGCTCCCGGAGCTGCTCTACTCTGAGCTTTTTCAAACGTTGATCCTTACCTATATAGGTCTTAAAGAAGAGCTGGAACTCTTAGTGCAGGCGATCCGTGATCAGTTTCAGGATGGAGTCCACCTGCATTTCATGCCGGACAATTACATTGCGAATCATTATTTTCTGGAAGTAAGCCATCCGAAAGCTAACAAACGAGACGGATTGCTGATGTGGGCGAATCATATAGGCTGCTTACCAGAGGATATTATCGTGTTTGGCGATAATTTGAACGATATCGGATTGTTTGAAGCTGCCGGCTTAAGAATTGCTGTTGCCAATGCCCAGCCTGAGCTTAAAGCGATAGCGGATAGGACAATCGAATCGAATTCGGAAGACGGAGTAGCCAAGTACATTCAGGGTTTGCTGGAGACCTAATTACGAATGATCGGCAGCCAAATCATCGTAGTACATAGTCTCATTATTAAAGGAACGATTGATCGATAAAAACGTATGGATGAGCTCGAAAAGCTCGGACTGATCTAATTGCAAAGAAACGGTTTCGTCGTTCATAGGATTTGTGGAGACGTTAAGCATAATCGATTTATGATCTTGGTCGACTTGAATTTCCCATTGTTCTTTTTTTAGTACGCTTTCCCACACGTGCAATCACGCTCCCCTTTTTGCTATAGGCTCATGCTTGTTCCATAATTGGACATGATATTCATTATATGTATCCGCATTATTGAATATGACATAAATAAGGTAGGAACCTCGTGCGTAGAGTGCGAGGTTTTTTCTGTTGTGTCGCATATGTGATAGACGGAGCTAGCTTATTCCAAGTACACTTTCCATGTGAGCGCTATTATATAGAAGAGGGAGAGGAAGCATCTCGGTATCCCAACAATTTTTAGCTCAATGCTGTGGTTTGACTAGACAAACAGTTGCTCGCATACTGGGCGAATGGCGACGTTCCAGCTGAATGTTACCCAAAGAGGGAAGATTAAAATTATTGACCGCTCTGCGCTGCACCAAGTCGTGCTTCAGCCTGTGAAGGAGACGGAGAAACAAACGTATTATCAGACTTAACGCAAGTGGAATCATTAAAAAAAAGCGGAGCACTGGATGCTCCGCTTTAGTGCGTTTATTTGGATGCTACGCTTCCTTCATAAATAACTTCTTGGAGCGGTCTCCGCTCATTAGGTACTTCACGCTGCTGGAGCGGCTCTGGCAGTATGCTTGCATCCCCCTGATAACCGATCGTCACCACGGCATGCAATTCAAATTCGTCAGGTACATTCAACAAAGCGCGAGCTTGAGCTTTATCAAAACCGCCTATGGCATGAGTTGCCAAACCAAGCAATTTGGCCTGAAGTGCCAAATAGCCCCATGCGGTTCCCGCATCAAACGAGTGAGCAGGGTTTGCATCTCCATTGGCTCTTGTTTTGTCTGAAGCAATTAACACCAGAACAGGAGCTTTATCAGCCCATGACCGGTTAAATTCATTTAGGAACTGATGAAATACGGCTAGCTGCTCATCCGTTTTGGCAACGATAAAACGCCAAGGCTGGTCGTTAAACGAGGAAGGTGCCCAATGAGCGGCTTCCAAGACGGTGAGAAGGTCTGCGTCTGATACCTTTTGATTGGAATAGGCACGAGGTGACCAACGATTCAGAAAGACAGGATTGATGGGATATTCGGATTTGCGATGAGCCTGAACCTCTTCATGAACCTGATTAAGAACCAAACTGGAATTACTCATACTAAAATACCACCTTTCCAATAGGAATTATATGTAATATAACACACTTATCATTTGTAAGCAACGGTATATTGATTACTCTCTAAACTAAACTATATAACAACAAATCATCGTATACCATTATTTACAAAAATTTCACAAAAATCTGCATAATAATCATATTTTCTTCATAATAGTATGTGTAAATTGATATTGATTAAGAAAAAAGAGGTGCGACTTATGTACTATTGTATCTTTTGTAAAAATCTGCATCATTTTAACTATACGAAAGATGAAGTCGTATTCAAAAGCGGATTTCATTATTTTGATACTAAGTTATACCATGCAGGTTTGTGCAGCCAAGTTCATGTATTCTTAAAGAATGAACAGCCGGCTACGGCATGAGTTGTTAATAAAAAAAAGCCCCTCATAACAGAGGGACTTTCGATTAGAAGCAGCCGCGACCGAACCGGGGTCTACTTTCGAACAGAGCAATGACAAGCAAATCAAATAAGACAAGTGGGAGTATGAAAGGGAAGAAAGAAACGGTAGCTTTATTTTTTCCGGCAGGGCGAACAGCTTGAATATATACTTTATTTTTATCCACTTTTACAATTTTGCCAACATAGGTTTTACCGTGAACGGTAGTGATTCGGACCTGACGGTGCATATATTGCTTGCATTTTTTATAATTATGATGAGTAGACATAATACTCCTCCTTTCGAGTGGGACATGGTATAGTATATGTTTTTCTATTAATATGGTTCGGGCTTAATATGGTTTCGCTCCTCTTATGTCTATCGCAAAGTATTGATATAATAAGTGGGAGGAGGAGGATGATGATGAGTCGATCAACCGCTTTTATATTTGCTCATCCCGATGATGAGACCTTTCTATGCGCGAGTTTAATTAAACGCCTTGCAGAGCAAGGGGAAGCGCCTGTACTATTGTTGGCTACCCGAGGGGATGCCGGGAAGAAGAATGGCGATGTAGGTCATCTATCGAACGAAGAGCTCGGAGCACAGCGTGAACGGGAGATGATTAATGCGGCTAATATTCTTGGATTAGGCAAGGTGGAGCATCTGGGGTATCCGGACGGGAAATTAAAAGAAATCGAGGCAAGTACATTTACGGAACGAGTGATCGATTTTATTCGTGAACATAGGCCTGAGGTGGTTGTCACTTTTCCGGAGGATGGGGGTAATTTTCATCCCGATCATATGACTATATCTAAAATTGCTACCTCTGCCGTTTTAAGTGGACGCTGCCCTTCGGTTCAAAAGCTTTATTACATTGCATCCAATACTTTGAAAGAGAACGGTCATCATCCCTCGATTACTTTGGATACGGAACCGTATTGGGCTATGAAAGCCGAAGCTCTGCGCGCCCATGCATCGCAAATTTATGCTATTAAAAGATACTTTGGCGATCTGGAATCGTTCCCTGAAAACCGGCGGTATGAATCATTTGTTCTTGCATGGGAAAGAGGAGCCTGGTACCCTTCAAGATTAGAGCAGTGGATCTATGATGGAATCATCTGATTAATGAGGATGGTAAAAGGGGAGTCGTTCATTTGACAAAACAATACGCTATCGATATGGCCAAAAAGTTGTTCAGAGAGAACAGTAAATCGTATTTTGTGATATGGTTTCCTGATTCGAACGAATATGCCGTCATGGATCAAGATGAATTTGTTAAAAATAAGGATGAATTGAATAAATGGGTTGTCTTCAGCATTGAAGGCTAACGGTGTAATCTAAGATTTGGAGGGGGGGGGCCCCTCCTGTTAGTCCCAGCCCTTCGGCTGCGTCTTCGGTTTGTTAAACAACGAAAATTTTTGCCACCATTTCTGCTGCTGATTGGTTGATAGAATCGATTTTACCTGATGCATCAGTAATTTAGCTCGATCTTCGCCACGATAAAGCTTTAGTTCTTCATAAAACTTTTCCGAATCCATTAGTCTCACCTGATGTAAGTTATTTGGGGTAGAGCATTATATTAGCAATTATTAGCAGCCAATACAAGAATAGAACTGGAAGGTCAAGGGAATTGAGAGTGGCAATTTAATAAGAGGGATGAGGCATTGTATCGTGGATGTTTTTAGACTGATTCTTATATTGCATATCGCTGCAGGTACAATTTGTCTGTTTACGGGCGCGATATCGGCTTCGGTCAAAAAAAGAAAAGGATTGCATACTGCTTCTGGGGAAATCTATCATGCTTGTTACGTTGTGATTCTGCTAAGTTCTATTTGTATGGCTATTATGCATTGGTCGGAGAGCGCGTATTTATTTTATATTGCCATCTTCTCTTATGCCTTAGCGTTGTATGGATACACAGCCAAAAAAAGCCAACGTGCGGGCTGGCTTAGTAGGCACATTGGCGGTATGCTAGGCTCTTACATAGGAATCATAACTGCCGTGCTTGTCGTAAACGGACATCACATTCCAGGCTTGAATCAGCTGCCTGTGCTGGTCATTTGGTTATTACCGACAATAATAGGAACTCCCATTATTATCATGGTGGGCAGGAAATATAAACGTACGAGAAAAGCTTGAGAGATCAAGCTTTTTTTGTTGTTAAATAGGGACAGTACGGATGTCAGGATGTTACTGACATCCTGTTTTTATTCGGAAAAGTAATAGTATTCGTTTCATGCTAAAGCGGACTTTAAAAAATGAATTCATTTTCCGATAATTAACAATATGGGAAATGAAGATCCTTTTCCTAAAACAATACAAATTTGAATCGAGGTAACAAGCAATGACAATGATTGGCATTGATTTGGGAACGACAAACAGTCTGGTTGCTTATTGGACTGAAGACGGTCCCGTAATTATACCGAATGTACTTGGGGAGCGCTTGACCCCTTCTATAGTCAGTGTAGATGAAAACGGTGAAATCCTTGTCGGACAAATAGCGAAAGAACGGCTAATTACTCACCCTGATCTTACGGCGGCGACTTTCAAGAGATACATGGGAACGGAGAAAATATTCCGTCTGGGGCGATACTCCTTTTCGCCTGAGGAACTGTCGTCTTTTATCGTAAAGTCATTGAAATCGGATGCAGAAGCCTTTCTTGGACAAGAAGTGACAGAGGCAGTGATCAGTGTACCTGCATATTTCAACGACACCCAGCGTAAGGCAACCAAGCGCGCGGCAGAGATTGCAGGTCTGAAGGTAGAGCGACTTATCAGTGAGCCTACAGCTGCTGCCATTTCTTACGGTCTTCATCAGCAGCAATCGGATACGAAGTTCCTAGTCTTTGATTTAGGTGGAGGAACTTTCGATGTATCCATTTTGGAGTTTTTTGAAGGTGTCATGGAAGTACAGTCCATTGCCGGAGATAATTATTTGGGAGGCGAGGATTTTACCCAACTGCTCGTTTCTTATTTTTATGAAACCAAGGGGATCGACTACCAGGAATTGGATTTCAAGGCGCGTTCTGCTCTTTTCAAGCAGGCTGAGATATGCAAGCGTGCCCTGGGCAGCGGTCAAGCTGGACAAATGAGCTTTAACTGGAAGGAGCAAGAATACGAGCTGACTATAGACCGGAATGATTTTGAGAAAATAGCGGGTCAGCTCATACTGCGGCTGCGTCATCCTATTGAACGAGCGCTTCGCGATGCTTCCATTTCACCGGATGAATTGGATGCGGTCATCTTGATCGGCGGTGCCACACGTATGCCAGTCATCAAATCGGTCGTCAGCAAAATGTTCGGGAAGCTGCCTTATAGTCAGATCAACCCAGATGAGGCGGTTGCCTTAGGGGCAGCCATACAGGTTGCCCTAAAGGAAAGGAACGAGGCACTGAAGGAAGTCGTACTAACAGACGTATGTCCTTATACATTGGGAATCGAAATTACTAAGACAATGGGGAACGGCCATTTCGACAGCGGTCACTTCAGCCCCATTATTGAACGAAATACCCCCATCCCGGTCAGTAAAGTAGAAACGTTCTATACGGTTCACGATCAGCAGAAAAGCATTCGAGTCAACGTATACCAAGGAGAGAGCCGCAAAGTAGATCAGAACATTAAACTTGGTGAGCTGTCCGTGCAGGTGCCTCCAGATGATGCGGGCGAGCAAGCGATTGATGTGAGATTCACCTATGATATCAACGGTATTTTGGAGGTGGAGGTCACCACCATAAGCACCGGAGTAAAGCAGAAAACCATTATTGAGAAAAATCCGGGCAAGCTGACGCAGCAAGAGATCGAGGAAAGATTGAAGCAACTGAAGGATATCAAGATTCATCCTCGTGAGAGGACGGAGAACCGATTGCTCCTAGCCAAGGGGGAAAGGCTGTACGAGGAAGCGTTAGGAGAGAAACGATCAGAAATTTCATTTCTGCTAGAGCAATTTGAACGAGTCCTTGCCTCTCAAAATGAGCAGGAGGTTAAAAAGGCTGCTGCCACTCTCAAGAAACAGCTGGTGCACTTGGAGAGGTGGCGTGACTATTGATGCAAATATGGAATATTCTCGATATAGCACCAACGGATGATGTGTCAGCAATCAAGAGAGCTTATGCAGCCAAGCTGAAGGTTTATCATCCGGAGGAAGATCCAGAAGGCTATCAAAGGCTAAGGGAAGCTTATGATCAAGCGCTGAAGCTGGCTAAGCAGCGTAACAAAAAAGAAGCGAACCCCATTTCTTATGAGAGTCAAAGTGAGAGTGAGGACCATAAGCTGGAAGCGTCCGCAGCCTCGGAGCTTGAGCAGGAAAAAGGAGAAGAGAGCTTCGTTCATGAAGAGATCCATTATGAGCTGAAGGATAATGAGGATTACGATTCAGAGGATGAGGATGAGACAGAATCGGATCATCCGTTTCAGGTACATCGGTTATTGTCCTATTTGGATCAGAATGAGCCCCGTATTCCAGATAACCCGGTGGAACTGTTTATTGAACAGGTCGAAGCGTTATATGGAAACTTTTCTTTGCGAGTGGACACAGATGCCTGGCTGGAGCTGTTAAATACGGATGTCATGTGGAATGTGAATGTGCAGAGCCGTGTATCCCACAGATTGCTTGAATATTTAGAAAAACACCATTTTTTACCTGATGCCGTGTGGAAGCTTCTTGTTAAGGCATTTCAGTGGAAAGAGCTTGCATCAGAGGATGAGGACAAGTTCAAGGAGCAGTACCCTAAAGTGTATGCTTATGCGATCGGGCATGAACAACTAGTAAATAGAGGATACTCAGCTCTTTTGAATGTTAAGAATTTGGATTATGATGCTTTTCTGCTGCATAGGGAACAAGGTTTATTGGCTTTACTGGAACAGGACTATCAAGCGGCCGAGAGCTTCTTAAGAAAAGCAGCAGAAAGGTTCCGATCCGATCCCGATGTGATTAGACTGCAAATCGAATGTTATTTACAATTAGGCAACTTGTCACAGGCTTTATTAGCAAGCAATATCCTCATTGAAGTCATGCCAGACTCATGGGAAGGGTATTTGAAACGGGCTCATATCAAGCTTGAGCAGGGAGAAGCGCAGGATGCGCTGGAGGATCTCTCTCGGGTTCTTGATCTAGCTCCGAACCATCCTCTTGCTCTTTCCTTAGCGGGAAGCTCATATAGAAAGCTCGGAGATCATGACAGGGCTCTTGAAGTATATAAAAGGATGGAGAAAGCAAATCCCAATGATATAGAAGCGATGCTTGCCATAGCTGAAATCCAAGCTCAAAGAGTAGAAATGATTAAGAAGCACAGGGGAAGCGGCAAGAGAACGGAACTGAAGCAGCTTAAGCAGGATCTTGGAAAGACACCTTTAAGTAAACGTCTGAAGCTTGGTGCTTTACTTCTTGTTGGTGGTAAATGGTTCAGCTTGATTGCGGTTATTTCGCTTCATTTCCTCATATCTTCTTCTTTTATAAAGCATACGGGAGAGACTCCGATTAGTTATATGGTCAATGTGTTTAAACCTGTGGAAACCCAGACGGTTACATCATTGGGTGATCTTGATTATCTTCCTCCGAAGGTAAACGCTGTGCATATGAAGCTGTCGAATGCAGTTTACATGGGGATTAATCAGATCAAGATGAAGGACGATAACGGGCAAGAGAAGACCTTGTATCTCTCTACAGCTGAAGTAGAGAAACAAGATTTGCTGTCATATGTTGAAGGCTATTTATGTGTAGGCTATTTAAATGGCGAACCCATTATGATATTGAGCAACTATAAGCAGGCGAAAGAAATATACGATAACAAATCGATTGAAGTCGACGGAACGGTTCGTCCCTTGGATTCGGAAGCACTACGGGGTGAATACGATAAATGGCAAAAGAAATACCCCAAGGCCATACAACATCCTTTAAACGAAAAATATTTGGATTCCGTATCGAAGCCGGTCCAAAATCATAACAGCGTGCCGCTGCGGATCTACTTATATATTTTCGTATTGCTCTTGTACTACATTTCTGTATTTAAGGAAGTCCGGAGAGTATGGAGGTTCCTCCGTTATACTTAATGGATCATAGAGGAGAGACTAGACATTGAATGCTTCTGCTGTAAATGCGAAATTCGCTTCTCAGCCTTATATCGATGCACTGACAGCGATGTGTATCGTTGGGAGAGATGGCGACTACCATGTCCAAAATCCGAATTGGATTTATTCGAAAAGAAACTACTTGCGAAATTTTTGTAATCATTGGGGTGTTGGGAGTTCCGATGAGCTCAAAGAAAATATAAGCTGGTCCTTGAAGGTAGGGAGCAGAGCAGAATTTGCGGACATGAGCCGTACATTATCTGTCCTTTCAGAATCAGATAGAACGCGATATATCGAATTGGAGAAGGATAATCCGACGCAGAGCTATAAGCTGTCCATCGTAAATGAATATTTAGGACGGATGCCTGCAGGGGGGATAGCTGCCAATGATTATGCATGGGTAGTATTCAAGTGCTGCGCCGGCTATAAGATGGACTACTTAACTGAGGAGGAAAAGTGGACTTATCTAAATGAAGTGATCCAGACTGTTAAGAGCCGTTATTCCAATTGGAAAGACTTTTTAATCAGTTTCTCAGTGGGTTCTGCCTTTATTTCCGTAAATCAGAGTGCCGACTATATTAGTGAGAACAAAGCGCTCCTCACTAAATTGTTAACATCCCATTACAGTCCATTATGGCAAGCAAATTTAAGGTAGTTAGGTGGGAGTGGATCATTGGATATATGGGATCAATTGGGTATCAATCCAACGGAAGATAGTTCGGTTATCAAGAAGGCCTATGTTCAAAAACTGAAGCAGCATCATCCTGAAGAAGATCCCGAAGGATACCAGAAGCTTAGAGAAGCTTACGATCGGGCAATTATGGTTGTTAAACGGAAAAGGCAAGCAATGAATCACAGCACGAGGGAAGAAGACGTTGTCTTCCTCCCTTCCTTGCGTTCATTACATGCTATATCTCATCAACGGACTAATCAGGAAGAGCTTGTAGAGGTATTTATGGAAAAGGTTCATGAAGTCTATCAGGATTATGCTTCCCGGATTGAACCAGCCTCTTGGCTTAATCTGCTGCAAGAAGATGTTATGTGGAATATAAGACTGCAAAAAGCGGTGCGAGAGCAAATGTCCGTTTATATAGAACAGCATCCCTATTTACCTAGGGAAGTATGGAGAATGTTGAATGATGGCTTTCATTGGACAGACACGATACGAAACGATGCAGACTCATTTGCTAAACGGTTTCCTACTATTTTTCTTCATGTATTTGCTGATCCTCACTATATATCTAGCTTGCGGTACACGTATATTGAAGAATTTGCGGAAGTCGACGCATTTCTCGAATACCGATTGAAGGCCCTCATTGCACTAAAGGAAAACAACATGCAGCTTACAGAAGCAATGCTTACGAAGGCGCATACTTTATTTGCGGATGATCCGGATTTATTGCGTCTGAGAGGGGAGTTTTATCTCAGGCAAAGCAGCTTTCCGGAGGCATTAGAAGCCATTGAGCGATGTATTCGAATCGTCCCGAATGAGCTTGATTTGTATATGTACAGGGCACGAATCCATTTTGAAAAAGAGCTTTTTACCAAAGCGATTCTAGATTTACAGCATATTCTGTCTCTTGACCCGGAGCACCTGGACGCATTGTCGTTAGCAGGAAAATGCTATAGAAGGTTAAGGGAGCAGGAGCAGGCTAAGGAAATGTACCAACGCATCATCCATATCCAGCCATTGGATATCGAAGCGGTTATACAGCTTGCTGAGCTTGAAGCGAAAAGGGTGAACATTCGTTGAATTACTATGATCCGAGAGTCCGCAGGCAGTTGGCTTTATACGTTAACGCACTGTCTTCTTTTTGCATGAAAGGACAGATGGCCTATTCTCTAGCTAATAAAATGCACATGGTGTTCGAAAATAAAACACGCCTGCGAAATGCACTTGAGCTGTGGGGAAGCGATGATCAACATTCCATAAGACCAACTCTTCAGTGGCTGTTTGATACGGGCCTCCGTAAAGAGTTTCAAGATTATCGCATGCTCCTATCAGGGCTTACCGAAAGGGAGAGAAGCCGATACTTGCAAGAGCTTCCGGAGAAGGAAAGGCGAACGAACAGGATGCGGGTCGCCAACTATTATTTGACACGCCTTCCTATGGAGGGCATAGCAGCATTTGATCATTCCTGGTGTGTCTATTTATGCTGTGCTGGATATCATCTTGGTTACTTGACGGAAGATGATCAATGGAGGATTGCAGCAATGAGCCTTAGCGACGCAAGGAAATCGTATTCTACCTGGAATGAATATTTAATTAGCTATGCGGCGGGAGCTGATTTTTTTGATGCGAGTCCTTCCTTGGATTACGTGAAGAATTACAATGGTTTCTTGATCAAGCTGCTTACGGGAGCTGAAAGCCCATTAGCCGGTTTAAATCTAAGGTGATGATTACCTGTAAAAAATGGACACATTTTCATGATGATATGGTATAATCTCCCTGTTCTGTAACCTGCATTTATTTGTGTTATGACCACACTGTAAAGGGATGTTGATGTTAATGTCATTTATTCAAGTTCTAGATAAAGGCTACGTAAGGCTTGTCAATCATATGGGATCGGATTTAACGATTGTTAACGCGGCGCGTGTATCCTATGCCAAAGAATCCAATGAACTGGATAGTAAAGATATTCGATTGATTCAATTTCTAGCGAGGGAAGGCCATACTTCGCCTTTTAGACATGTCATGCTGCAGTTCGAGGTGTACGCTCCATTAATGGTAGCAAGACAATGGTGGAAGTATGTAGTTGGCTCCGCTCATATGGAGGGAACAGGGGACAGTCTTGAGGGATGGAATGAATCCAGTAGAAGATACATTACGGAGGAGCCGACATTTTATATTCCGAAGGAAGAAGAATGGAGAGGCAAACCGGCCAATTCCAAACAAGGCAGCGGCGAAGCGGTACATAAGGAATTAGGGATGAAACTGACTCAGCAATTAATCGACTATATCGAGCTGGGTATTCAAAAGTATGAAGCTGCTCTAAACGACGGAGTGTGTGCGGAACAGGCGAGATTGTTTTTACCATCGTATGGCATGTACGTTCGTTGGTACTGGACTGCTTCACTTCAATCCGTGTGCCATTTCCTTAATCAAAGACTGGAGCATGATGCTCAAAAGGAAATACAGGATTATGCAAAAGCGATTTTGGAGCTGAGCAAGCCGTTATTCCCTTATTCTGTTGCTGAATTGATGCAGTAGATTGGATACCTAATGAAGTTAGATGAGGTGTATTCAAATTATGAAACTGAATTATCAATCTGACAGGGCTTGTAGTTCTGAAGAAGTCGCTGAACTATTCAGAGCATCGGGAATACGACGGCCGGTGGACGATTTGGAACGTATTCAACGGATGATCGACCATGCAGATGAGATCATGACAGTACGGAACGGCGATAAGCTTATCGGAATTCTAAGAGCGGTAACGGATTACTCCTACTGCTGTTATATATCGGACCTTGCGGTAGATCGCGATTATCAAGGCTTAGGAATAGGTAGAGAGCTTATTGCTATGTTAAAAAGAAAACTAGGCGTTGATGAGATTCAGTATGTGTTAACCTCAGCGCCCAAGGCTGTTGGATTTTATGAAAAAATCGGTTTCGAGCGAGCCGATAAGGCATTTGTAATTAAAAGGAAAATAAATTAGATTAAATTGGAAATATGAAAAAAGAGGCGCTGCCAATAGATGGAGGTAGGTTGTTATGCTCGTCAAACGAATTGTAGCCAATATAGCTACGAAAGATATTGAGGCAGCCAAAAGTTTCTATCAAGATGTACTCGGCCTTGATTTATTGATGGATCATGGGTGGATAGCGACATACGGGTCTAATCAGGAAATGAGTGTTCAAATTAGTGTCGCATCGCAAGGCGGTTCTTCGACACCTACGCCAGATCTATCGATTGAAGTCGATGATGTGGAGCTTGCTTATGCTCGTATGAAAGAAGCAGGGTTTCACATTGAATACGGACCGGTAAATGAGCCGTGGGGGGTTCGACGATTTTATGTCCGAGATCCATTTGGCAAGCTGGTCAATATTCTAGCCCATACCTGAGGGAATAATGTTGAAGATTCTGTATGTCAGCCCACATAAAAGAGCAATTTAGAAGAAATGTGGCAGAAGGTTACATGCTATTATGGGTTTATCATCATTTTGAGAGAGGTTGATAAATCATGACTGCTCGTATGTCAAAAGGTCGGCTGTGGACAGCAAGGATAATGGGCTGGCTAGTTATTCTGTTCATGTTATTTGATGGTGTATTCAAATTTATTAAACCGGCTCCCGTTGTAGAGGGTACCGTCTCGCTTGGCTATGCCGAGCATCACATCACTCTAATTGGTGTCCTGGGGCTGATTCCTACCCTTTTGTATTCCATTCCACGTACGTCTGTTTTGGGTGCAATGCTGTTGACCGCATATTTTGGCGGAGTCGTTGCCACTCATATTCGAATGGATGCTCCGCTTTTGACTCATACTTTATTTCCAATCTATCTAGCTGTTTTGACTTGGGGAGGATTATGGCTGAGAGATGAGAACGTACGCAAGCTAATTCCATTCATTAAATCATAAGTGAAATCTAAGACCCTTCTGCTGCGGAGTGGTCTTAGTTTGTGAGGGAAATAGGATGATGAGCGAACATTATTTATACCATTACTACGAATCGGAACGTGGGTCCTTCGCTAATTTATCAAGCTTGAGCGACGAGATGGCTCAGAAAGTGATAAATGATTTAAAGCGGGATAGTCGACTATTCGCTAGTCAACGATCAGAGACGTATTTAACCATAAGGCGTGAAGTGGAGAGCACAGCCAGAGCGCTTTTTATAATGAAGGGCGGGAAGCCAATAAATCATTATCCTCATAATATGACGCTTGGTCCATGCCATTGGATTAAGGATTGGTATAGAAATGGTCAGGAGCTTAAGATCGCAATGGATGAGTTTGAAGATCAAAGCATCAGCTTCACTTATGGGGATTTATTCCCTACAATGCGTTATAAGGATGGCAAGCCATACCGGGGCAACGTCTATACGAAACCAGAAATCCTAGACTTGATTCAGCAGTATGGTTTTCCTCAAGAATGGAATGCAGATGGCAGTCATGGTCCGGAACGGTATATCGAGGTTCAAATCTGGGATGAGACGATTATAGGGAAATATAAAGGCTGGAAATGATGGGACAGCTTAAACGGAAACGAAAGCATGAGGGGAGCGAAGTCTTTTAGAGACTTTGTAAGCCTCTTTTTTAATATTCGGTAAGAAAGGAATTTGTTGATGTTAAACAACCCACAATCTTTTGATACGATACATCCAAAAGCTCTTTTTAACATCACGGCAATGTTGCTACTAGAAGGATGTCTTATTCTCAACTTATTAAATAGTAGAAATATCTTCATTAAGTACTTTTATGTTCTTGTGATGCTTATCGTTGTAACGATAATAGGAGTCTTAGTGAAACGGCGATTTTTTACAAAGCTTAATATTACTTTAGGAATCGATTACGTAATATCAACAAATGGAAAACTATATACTGCATCTCAAATTGAATGTATTTTCATGAATTACAATAGGATTGGCTTTAAATTATACGGAAAGAGAATAGTTCCTATTGATTTATGTTTTTATTTTAACAAACAGCAAGAAGCAATTGGATTAGAAAAAGTCAAAGAATGGGCGGATCAAAATAATAAAGAAGTGAAGAATAGATTTTTTCAAACTTTAATATAGTTGATTCTTTACTAGGATTTTTGCAGGTAATATTAGAATAGTTGATAAGATACAAGATAAGAAGAACCAAATTTATTACTTAGACGGATTATTTATTAAAGATCAAACATCATTCTTTTGTGCTTTAGGTGAAGCAATAAATGGGCCTGGTGGGTATTATGGAAGTGGTCTAGACGGTCTCTCAGATTGCCTTTGTGGAGGATTTGGGGCAAGAGCGCCATTCAAGATCCATTGGGATAAAGTAGATAATTTTCTTAGTAATGAAAATTTAGAAATTAATAATGACAACATAAAATCTGATAATAAATCGTTTATGATAACACTTATAGCGCTGTTTCTTAACCGTAATGTAACGATTATCTTAGAACCGTGAGAAACAGCCCCTTGGTCTATTCAATTCAATATAGGCTCATACTCACCTGTAAATGAGTACTGATATTCGTTAGCTACACGGATGTAGCCAGCTACGTATTTTCTGCGATCCCGATGTACTATTGCGGATTGGTTCTTGTTATCCTTATTTCCTTCGGCCACGATCAGTACGTCGTTATCGCAGGACAGTACAATCCCGATATGGTCATGGGGATCGTCGGAGAGTAACTTTTCATAGATTACGATATCCCCTCTGGATGGCGTGAAATCCTCCTCCATTCCACTATGGAAACAACGGATATCAGGAAGCTGAGCCCATTCAAGCCATGCAGCGACGCCTGCGAATCGGCATACTCCATTCGGGTATCTTATCGGCAGAAGCAATCCTGCTTGTCTGCAGCAATAGTAAACGAAAGCTGCGCACCAGCTGTCTTTTAATACAACGTAGATGTTACTGTCTGGCCAATGTGCGCACAGATCCCGGTAATCTTGATCGCCAGCCATTCCCCAAATCCCCTTTGAAGCGTGCTCCTCGGCAAAATCCGCCCATAATTGTCGTCTGTTGATAGTGGGAACGCTTGAGGGAGTATCAGTAGGAGCTATTTGTTCTACAGAAGTGCCAATCGGTATTGATAAATCTAATAGTAGTGATTGCAATCTATTGCTCTGAAAGGGTTCATCCTTCGGATTGTGAAAGTAATGATGCAGCATCACTGCGTCTTTTATTGTCTCCTCATATACGCCATGCTGGTTCATTTGATTGTTATGATAAAAAATGGAGCGAAGGATGGTTCGTAGTTCCTCTTTTGAAAATAGCCCCGTATTTCTAAGAATAGGTCTTACCGCTTCTGCGCTGTTCTCGGCATGAAAGGTCGAAATTCCCGTTTTATAAAAATAGTAATCATGAAGCATACCTGCTATAGCTGCAAGTTCTGCATGAAGTCCTCTTTTGTGGGCCAGCATAGAAGCAAAGTTGGATACACCGTACAGATGAATATAAGCATTGCGTCTTCTGTCTGCGTCGGATATGGTTAGCAGCATCTCATCAACTATGATACTGATACTATCCAGTCGTTTAGTACCTTCCCTATACATCTTGTTTCCTTCCTGAGTAGTTAATGTTAAATGAAATTATTTCAACACAAGGCTTCCTTATTATTCCATACCATAAGATGAAATCATAGGGGGATTTTTTAAAAAATGAACGCACTTAATTTATGAATATTAGGAAAATAATGGTTTACTTTAATGTGGAGCTCTGTTAAAATAATCTTCGGAGAACATATGTTTGTAATTATTATGGTATATTTTGTTATAAACGTTCTTTCCCTTGGTATTTTGGATGTAGTCATCATAAGATAAGTAAGGTCAGAGGAGTCAGGTCCTCTAAGCGATTCGTTGATTAACTCCCTGAAGAGACATCAGAATCGGGTTCAAGTCAGATGCGCTCAGGTAAAGGAGAGAAAAGTTCATGTCCATTTTGGAAAAACTTCCACAAGCCGTAGAGGCCAGCTTGTCAGCACAGCCCATGTTTGCTGCAATGGCCGATGTGGATGAGGAAGGCCATTTCGGTGAGCGATGGCTCATTGTGATGGATGATGAAGTAATGGTTTTCAATGCTGAAGGTGAAGTCCTCAAGGAACTGCCGATCGGAGGAATATCCGAATGCCGTATTGTTTCGGCTATCGGAGGTGGCACATTAATTGCAGACACAGGAAAAGGACCCGTAGCGCTAATCCGCTATACTTCGAGCCACGCGGGGAAATTCGGATTTGCTGCCAAGTTGATTAAAGCGCTTTCTATCAACGAAGAGGTTCCCGTGGCGTCCGTGAAGGATTTGCCAAGACGATGTACCCAGTGCGGAACGCCCTTGTTAGAAGGCACCCAGGTATGTTCGGTGTGTACCGATAAAGGAAAGGTCGCGGCAAGACTTTTAAGCTATGCTAAGCCATATCGAGTACAGATGACGACGGCTGCGCTGATGCTGGTTGCAGCTACTTTGATGGAGCTGGTCCCGCCATTTTTAACTAAAGTGATAGTGGATGATGTGTTACAGCCTAAGAGCTTTGGACTTGCTCTGTTATGGTTCGTTCTAGGGCTTGCCGGAACCAGAGTCATGCTTTCCATTATGCAAACCCTTCGAGGCTATATGGGAGTATGGGTTGGGGGAAAACTGATGGGGGATATCCGTAAAGATATTTATTCCTCGCTCATGAGGTTGTCTCTTGGATTCTTCGATCGCAGGCAAACCTCACAGTTTATCGGTCGAGTCAATAGTGATGCTGAAGCAATGAGGCAGTTCTTAACGGACGGTGTCATGTGGATAACCGGACAGGTGCTAATGCTTGCAGCTATCATTACAATGATGGCTAGTCTTGATTGGAAGCTTGCTATTTATGCCATTATACCTACACCATTGATCGTAATAACATCGCTATTCATTTGGCCAACTATACGTGCGCGATGGTATCGGCATTGGAGAGCTATTAATAAGCTGAATATGCTAGTGGGTGACGCTCTTCAAGGAATACGTGTCGTGAAAGCATTCGGCCAGGAGCCGACGGAGATGTCACGCTATAGCGATGCTAATAAAGATTTGGTCGTGCAAAATATTCGAGCAGACGGTATGTGGCAGGGTGTATTCCCATTGTTCGCCCTTATCTCGACCTCTGGTGCGATTCTTGTATGGTACTTCGGCGGTTGGATGGTGCTTCGCGATCAAATATCCCTTGGTACTCTAATGGCTTTTACTGCTTATTTAGGAATGTTGTTCGGACCGCTGCAATGGTTCAGCCAAGCACTGAACTGGACCAGTAGAGCTATGGCGGCGGCGGATCGTGTCTTCGAAATCATGGATACTCCGTCGGATGTACCGGACGATATCGAGCCAGTTCCCATGGATTGGGTAGAAGGTAGAGTGGTGCTTCATCAAGTCTCCTACGGATATGAGACGCATCATCCTGTATTGAAAAATATCGACCTGAACGTAGCACCTGGAGAAATGATCGGTCTGGTCGGGCATTCCGGCGCAGGAAAGTCGACACTTATTAATATGATTTGCCGGTTCTACGATCCCAACCAAGGACATATTACGATAGATGGAATTCCACTGAAGAAGATCAAGCAGGAAGATCTGCGCAAAAAAATTGGTGTCGTCCTGCAGGAAACCTTTCTTTTCGACGGAACCATTACGGAGAACATTGCCTATTCCAAACCGGATGCAACGCCAGAAGAGATCATGAGAGCAGCCAAAATCGCCAATGCGCATGATTTTATCGTTCGTCTGCCCGATGGATATGATACGAAGGTAGGGGAGCGGGGGCATCGCCTTTCCGGCGGTGAAAAGCAGCGTATTGCAATAGCGAGAGCTATTGTACATGACCCTCGCATTCTTATTCTCGACGAAGCTACAGCATCCGTAGATACGGAGACGGAACGGCAAATACAAGAAGCCATTTCACGTCTTGTAAAAGGCCGTACTACGTTTGCAATTGCGCATCGTTTATCTACATTAAGGAATGCGGATCGGCTGGTCGTATTGGATAAGGGTCAAATTGCCGAGATAGGTACTCATGAACAATTGCTTGACAAAAAAGGAGCCTATCACAAGCTGGTGGAGGCACAAAGAGAGCTATCGAAAATTAAGGGGGTGCAGAGCTGATGCGCGATCCGTATGAAATTGTTCTGCTCGATTCCCGTAACGTATGGTTGGCTCGTAGTGCGGGAGGTCTACTGCAGGCGGTTATTGATGGGGTAGAATATCCGGAGGTGCTATTGTATCGTGCATATCCGTTCTCACGACCAACGGAATACATCTCGGTACGCACTCCCAAAGAGGAAGAAATAGGAATCATCCTCAAGCTTAGTGAGCTCGAAGACGGAAGCCGCGAAGAAGCGGAGAGAGAGTTGAATCTAAGATATTTGATACCGCGTATAACCCATATTGAGAAAATAGCTCAGAAACCAGCTCTATGGATATGGAATGTAGAGACTACGCTTGGCACAATGACGCTAGCTCTTCGTAATTTGCACGAGCATCTTCAATCACCAGCCCCCGGTCGTTATTTGATATCGGACATTGAAGGGCGACGCTGTGAGATTGAAGATATTAACGCTCTAGATGCGCATAGTCGGAAGCAGTGGGGTAAAATTTTATAGAATATAACAATTGACATAACAAGAAGCTGTTGCACTCCAATTGGGGAGCGACAGCTTCTTTGCTGACTCAGGAAAGTGGCTATTTCATTTTTCTCCAATATACACCAGTAATATCGATTGGAACAATTGGTTCTATAATACCATGTTGTGCCCTAAAATCATGTACTGCTGCTGAGCAGTAGCCTATTGAGTAGTCGTCAATAATGATATAACCGCCAATAGACAATTTTGGATATAAGCTTGTTAGGCTTTGCATTGTAGAAGAGTACATATCTCCATCTAATCTGGCAATAGCTAGCTTCTCAATCGGTGCTGTAGGTAATGTATCTTTAAACCATCCTTTAAGAAACCGTACTTGTTCGTCAAGCAAATCGTATTTGTAAAAGTTTCGGGCGACTTCCTGCAAAGATACCTTCAGGAAATCTACAGTATGAAAAATGGCTCCTTCATCCACAGGATAATTGGCCACATCAGGGGCAGGCAGTCCTTCAAAAGAATCGGCAACCCATACACGACGGTCAGTAATGCCATAGGCTTTAAGGAAACCCCTCATGAAAATACAAGCTCCGCCTCTCCAAACCCCGGTTTCGATAAAATCGCCTTCAATATTGTCTGCAATGACAGATTTCATGCAATCGTGCAAATTGTTCATTCGTAACCGACCAATCATACTATGTGCAATAGCAGGCCAATCAAGCCCTTGTCTGCGATTTTCTGGGATGGCTCCAGTTTCATGTTCAATCCATATCTCATATAAAATTGTTTTTTTCAGTAATTCTAAATAGAGCTCTTGAGCTGAGTCTACTGCCATGCAGGTACACACCCTCTCCACATGTTCACTACGATAAAACCAATATATTCGTAAATGTCAAATGTGTATGAGCTATTGTCATATAGCTGAAAGATCTCTTCATAAGTGTTCCGATAATGATCAATATTTTTAGCTATGATGGCGGGATATGGGAAACCGCTGTTAGCTGCAGATGCCTATGCCTTATGCGAATTCTTTAACAATAATCAACTGGATAATAATGACTGGAAGGATAGAATGTGTTAAAGTTTTATATGTTGGGATGTCATCCACGCGAGACATACCTAACGTAAGAAGAATGCTTTTCTTTTCCATTCCATGCTTTGATTCCAACGTGAACAGAGACTAAGGAGGATGTACCATGCCAAAAACAATGAACGATCTGCACCAAAAGAAACAAAATGCTCTTAAGATTACGATGCTAACGTGTTACGACTATCCTACCGCTGTATTGCAAGACCGAGCGGGACTGGATGTGATTTTTGTAGGGGATTCCCTAGGTACTAACGAATTAGGTTATGAACGTGAGACTTCAGTTACTTTAGATGAAATGATTCACCATTTAAAAGCAGTACGTAGGGGAGTTAAGGAATCATATTTGCTTGCGGATATGCCATACCAAACGTACGTTAATCCCGGTATGGCGTTGGTCACAGCTAGAGAACTAATCTCACATGGAGCAGATGGCGTAAAGCTAGAAGGAATGCAAGAAGATGTAATATCGCATTTATCCAATAACGGAGTAGAGGTCTGGGCTCATCTTGGATATAACCCACAGTATCATAACAAAATTGCTGTTCAAGGAAAGACCTATGATTCAGCTAAAATATTGGTGTCAGATGCTATAGCTTTACAAGACGCTGGCGCAAGCATGATGGTTTTGGAGCTTATACCTGAAGAGCTTGGTAAAGTTATTTCGGAAAAGCTTGCTATTCCGACCATTGGGATAGGGGCAGGACGATATACAGATGGACAGGTTCTTATAGTACAAGATATGCTGGGCATTACCGCACGTGAGTTAAGGCATGCTAAAAATTACGCCAATATAGGCGATATCATGCATGAGGCATTTCAAACGTATGTGCATGAAGTAGAGTTTAATGAGTTTCCGCAACCTGCGAACGTTCGAAATATGAAAGAACAGGAACGGGAACAATTGATGCATTGGTTGTCAATGAATAGATAATTGAGCAGCACGAAGAGATTACTTCTTTACAACTGCATAACTTCTCGAAGCTGCGGGAATCCCTATTGGGAAAAAAATTAAATCAGGTATCAGTAAAAACCAGATGATTAAACCAAATTCGGTTTACTATCATCTGGTTTTTTTATTTCAAGGAGGTGAGGAACAATGTCAGCTTAGAAGTCGAAAGGTGTTTTCGTCTGAGACAAATAAAGAAGCTTTCTCCGGAGCACTTCATGTGATAAATCCGGATAAGCTTCTCTTTAGTAAGGAGCTTTAGTATGATAATCAGCCATCATTATGCAGATTTACTATACGATTTTTGAAGATGGAAGGCCTGAAGTTCAAGAAGAAGCAGATCCAGCTCATGTCTTAAGGAGTGCAGCTCTGTATAATAGTTTTTTTTGGAGGGCTGCAAGTTCATATTTCGAGAGCTTACTGAAATTCATATAATCCTCAAAGCAACTGTTGGAACTATCCACTACGATTGGTTTCATGCCTAACCACTCCTCTATATAGTTAATTAGTCCTATTAAAAAAATAGTAAATGTGTAAGCATTTTCAAGTCAATCTAATATTTTTAAATTTTCAGAAAATTCACAAGCAAAAAAACTTTCTTCATTGAGATTAAATTTCCCAAAGAAGAAAGCTTTATTGGTGATTGAGATTATAAGCTTAGCTTTTCAAACCTTGATTTAATATCTTCTACAAGCAGCTTTGCTGCAATGATGCCTCCGGATGTGTTCCAAATAGGTTCATTTACGTTGAAGGTACGCTGTTTTTTGACAACGTTCAGATTTTTACCAATAGGGCTATTCAGCCATTCTTCAGCTGTCTTGGTAGCACCGGTTTCACCTTCACGGTCTGAAGTGAAATAGAAGAACACGTCGCCATCCAGTACGGCCATTTGCTCTGTTGTTATATCGGCGGAGAAGTCGTTCTTGTCTTGAGCTTCCGGACGGGCAAAGCCCAACTGTTCAAGAATGACACCGGCAAAATTATTTTTGTAATATACGCGAACTTTTCCAGGTTGAAAACGGGCTAAGGAAATACGCATTTTCGTTTTATCACCAAGAGCTGTTTTAGTTTGTTGAATGGATTGGTTAAAGCTGTCCAGACTAGCTTTTCCTTCAGCTTCTTTATTCAATGCTTGAGCATATAGCTTGAAATTCTCCACCATGCTATCCCCGAGATTTTCCGTAAACACGGTTGGAGCTATACTGGAAAGCTGAGGATAAACCTTCTCTTGACGCACTTTAGTACCTAGAATTAAATCTGGCTTCAAGCTGGCGATAAGCTCCAGATTAGGCTGCGTCTCATCCCCGACAACTTGAACTCCGCTCATTTTGTCTTTAATATGATCGAACCAAGGATCACCGATCCACGATTTAACTGCTCCGACTGGCTTAATGCCCAGCTCTAGTAAGGACTCTGTTCCTTGATTGGTCAACACGACAATACGTTGAGGCGTTCCAGTAATGGTTGTTTCTCCCATAGCATGCTTGACGGTACGTTTAGCATTTGTTGAAGCTTCATTTTTCTTTTCTTCGGGCGCTTTGGTTGCTGTTGGATTCGCTGGAGCACCGCATGCCGAAACCAGCAATGACAATACAAGAAATAAACTTAAAGCAACCCATTTTTTTGAACGTAACAATTGAAAATCCCCTTTCGATATTCATGGTGTATAATGATAATCATTATCAATTAAAAGTGCGTAGACGGATCCCTCTTTTTATTAAGAAACATCAGTTTACGAAAACACAAGTTACAAGTGTAACATGTGGTATAGTTGTTACATTAATATAATTCTTGAGTTCATGCAATGCTTGTTGCAGCATTTTTCACGAAAATGGACAGATGAGAGGAAGTGTAACACTTTGACTGAACAGCCAGGCAAACTAGCTTTGCGTTCGCAAGAATGGATTCAAACCGCATTATTTCAACTTATGGAGAAGAAAGCATATTCCTCCATCTCGATAACCGAAATCACAGACAGGGCGGGGCTTGCAAGGCAAACCTTTTATCGTAATTTTGAAGACAAGGATGATATATTACTTAACTACTTGGAACGCTTACTGAAAGGCATGCAGGATAATATTGGTAAACCGTCTGCTTTTAACGAGGAGATGCTCGTTGTACTATTCCGTCATTGGAAGTCTAACGTGCCCTCTTCATTAATCCATAATATTGAGCTTAAAGATCGTAAGATCAGACAACTTATATATAAAAGCATTTGCGATTTCTTCGACGAGCTGTCAGACAGTGAGATACATGATGGTGCCGGAATTACGGAGGATACGTACCGATTCTATGCTCATAAATCGCTGTCCTCCATCGTTCATTTAATGCTGATTGAGTGGACGTTAAATCATTATCATTTGACGCCGGAGGAAATCGGAAGGATGGTTAGTGATCTGACCGTATCGATTCGTGCTCATTTATAAGTAATTCATTATTGTACCTAGGGTTAAGTAGATAACAGTAGTAGCAGACTTCCCTATCTATATGGACTTGTTATTCCCTGTATCACCGTTTACAGCCAGAATAAACTACGGTAAGCTAGTGGTACGGGGAGGCGGAGATCGAATTGAATTTATTACCTGCTTTGCTGCGTTATTTTGCAAGATATAAACTTCTGTGCGGTATATTTTTGTTCAGTATTTTCTTTGAAGTGGCTTATGCGGTGGCAGCTCCCTTAAGTCTCAAATATTTGGTGGACGAGGCGTTCACCCCCAAAAATTTTCAAGTATTTCTTATTATATTGAGCATATTGATAGGCGGAGGCTTAATTAACATTGCTGCTAGCTTTTGTGGGGATTATTCGCTTGGCAAGCTGAGCGGAGAAGTTATCCGACGACTGAGACTTGATCTGTTCAGCCATATGCAGAAGCAATCTCTTCCATTTTATCAGCGGTATAGAGTGGGAGATCTAGTCACGCGCTTTGCTTCAGATATGGGAGCTGTTGAAAGAGTCATTCGGGCATCCATGCCGTTATTGATAAGGGAGACCCTAAGTATTGTTCTCGGGCTCGTTATGCTTTTCTCAATTGAATGGAAGCTGACGCTTGCTGTTCTGGCAGGCTCCATATTATTGTTCGTAGGCCCCCGATTGTTGCAAAGCCGGTCAGAAACTGCGAATGTAGAGTATAAGGAAGCGCAGGAGCGGTTTTCAAATTCTATTGATGAAATGGTCAAAGGACATAAAACCATTAAGGGCTTGCATCTGCAGAAGCGCTTCATGGAGATAGCACGAAAGCAGATCCAGGGTCTTTTTACGTTAGGATTAAAACTGCATGTCACCAATTCGATCATGGAGCGTATGCCTCTAACGACTTTACTTATTTTGAACGGAGTCATGATCGGGTTCGGGGGTTACTTAATATTCCACGATGAGATGACAGTCGGCGGCTTCATGGCTTTCTTTACTTTGTTTATGAGCGTCGGACAAGCAGGCTCCAATATGGCATTCCTTATACCGAATCTTATCGATTCGAGTATTAGTCTCCAACGGGTCGGTGAAATTTTCATCCAGCAGCCGGACATGTCTGAAGCAGACAAACCGGTTGAGCTTCCTTCGAAGCTGCCTTCGGTTCGGATGGAGCACGTTACCTTTGGTTATAACAATAAAGCTACTCAGCTACGCGATATTAATCTGCATATTGAAGCAGGGACTTACGTTGCTTTCGTTGGGGCTAGCGGCTCAGGGAAAAGCACAGCCCTGCAATTGCTGTCACGTTTCTATGATCCTAAACAGGGGACTGTTGCTATTAGCGACCAAAATTTACAAACGGTGAGCGAGGCTTCTTTAAGAAAGCTCTCGGCGCTGGTTTCTCAGGATACTTTTTTATTTCATACATCGATTCGCGATAATTTATTGCTCGATAGCACTAATACTTCAGATAATGAAATGATAGAAGCAGCGAAGCTGGCTAAAATACATGACGTAATTTCCGGTTGGCCGGAAGGTTATGATACTTGGGTTCATCATGAAGGGGGATCTTTGTCCGGTGGTGAGCGGCAGCGAATCGCTATCGCAAGGGCACTGCTTCGCAAACCGAAGCTGCTGCTGCTAGATGAAGTGACATCAGCTCTGGATCCTGCTACGGAGGCAGATATTAATCAGCTGATCCAACAGCTTCGTGGGGAGAAGACGATTATTTCAGTAACCCATCGGTTAGCTTCTGTCGTAAGTGCCGACAACATCTATGTATTCAAAGAAGGATGTATCGTAGAGTCTGGTACGCATCAGGAGCTGCTGCAATTAAACGGAGTTTACGCTGATCTGTGGGACAAACAGCATGGTTTCCACCTGTCCCAGGATGGTCTTCATGCGACGGTGGATGTTGACCGTTTGGCTAGACTTCCATTTTTTGAAGGAATTGAACCGAGTCTTTTGCAAAATATTGCTTCATTGTTCTTAACAGAGACCTGTTCAGAGGGAGAAACGATTATTAGTCAAGGTGAGGAGGGCAATAAATGCTATATTATTGTCCGAGGCTCAGTAGAGATTTTAAAGCATTTTGAAGACGAAGGCGAGAAGCGGGTCGCTGTACTGCAGGATGGTGACCATTTTGGAGAAATAGCTTTACTTACCAATAGTCCTCGTAACGCTACGGTCAGATCCATAGGACCAACGGTGCTGTTATCCGTAAGACGGGAAGAATTCAATCAATTAACCGCTGCTTACCCGCAAATTATTACAGCTCTGGAGCGTACGCTGGCGAAGAGAATATGATGGGGGTGCAGAGTAAATAATTAGAAAGCGTGGCTAATTTCCGAGATGGGAAGTAGCCATGCTTTTTTTCTGGGGTTCATTATACATGCTTATTGCGGTCGTAAGCTTCTCTCGTTTTTTCGACAAGCAGTTTTTTAGAGACTTTGTGAGCTATCTTTTCCATTTTCCAGCATTTACAAAGAAACAAGAAAATGATTATGAAAGAGATAATTTGAGTATAACATTGTCCAAAGAATGTCTAGATACCAAGTAACCAATGCAAGAAACCTATTTATCTGTGCACGAAATGTCGGATAGACGCTTAGAGCTTCTGCTATTCTAAATATGCGGGAGGGAGATAGGTCATGAATTTGCTGGAGAACATGAATAAAGCATTAAGCTATATTGAAGACAATCTTGATCAAGAGATTGATTTTAAAGAGGTAGCCAGGCTGGCTTATTGCTCGGAGTATCATTTTAAAAGAATGTTTTCATTCCTTGCAGGTGTATCGTTGTCAGAATATATTCGTTACAGGCGACTTACACTTGCAGCGTTTGAGCTTGCAAACAGTCAGTTAAGGATTATTGATGTTGCGATGAAGTATGGATACGAATCGCCTGATTCTTTTGCAAAAGCCTTTCAAGGGTTGCATGGAATTACACCGTCCGAAGCCAGGAATCAGGGCCGAACATTAAAAGCCTTCCCGCAGATGACTTTTCAACTAACCATCAAAGGAGGGAATGCAATGAACTACCGTATCGAAGAAAAAGAGGCTTTTCACATCATTGGTATTAAGAAAAGAGTTCCGATTATTTTCCATGGAGTGAATCCGGAAATCGCTTCTATGTGGCAAAGCTTAAATGAAGAGGCGATTGTTAATCTTAAGAAGTTTTCTAATGTCACTCCAATGGGGCTGCTTAGCGCATCTACGAACTTTTCGGAAGGTCGGATGGAGGAGAAGGGAGAGCTCGATCATTATATCGGCGTTGCCACAACAAAGGAATGTCCGGCTCATTGGGCTCAATTGGAAGTAGCTGCATCGACATGGGCTGTATTCGAAGCGGTCGGTCCGTTTCCTGAAACATTACAAAACTTATGGGGGCGTATCTACTCCGAGTGGTTCCCTTCCTCCAACTATGAGCTAAAAGAGGGTCCGGAGATTTTATGGAACGAGAACAAGGAGATTACATCCCCAACTTTTAAAAGTGAAATCTGGATTCCAGTTGTCCGAAAATGAAAGCAAGACCTAAAAGAAAAAAGTTGATAGAGTTCTGTTGATATGGAGACGCCGTAATGGCGTCTCTTTTTTATCGTGTACTACAATAACCAGTCTGGATAAATCAAAAGGATATGGAATGCTCCTTAGAAGAACTCCATATCCTTATTTATTTTAGTAGTTACATGCCCATGCTGCCATTGTCATAATTGAATTGCCAGTCGATTCCGAATTTATCTTTGAGACTGCCGTAGCATTTACTCCAAAAGGTTTCTTGAAGTTCCATACCTACTGTGCCACCTTCTTTCAGCTTATGAAAAAAGGATTTAATTTTCTCGATGTCCTTATTGACAATAGAGAGACTGATATTGGTTCCGGCAACAAAGGGCATTCCAGGAAAAACATCAGAAAACATTACATTGCTTCCATCGATGTCAAGCCGTGCATGCATGATTAAATGTTTTGCATCTTCCTGAAGCGGGAATTCTGGGTTGGGCGGCGCTTGACCGAAGGTCATCATTCGCGGTTTCTCCGTACCAAAGACCTCTGCGTAAAACTCGACGGCTTCTCGACAGTTTCCATTAAAATTCAGATAAACATCAACGGACATTGGCTTCACTCCTAAATGGTTAATGATTGAGACATGCCTAATTCAATATATCGTATTATGTACCTGTAAGTAAACAAATACACTTTGATTTTGATTCATTTTAACAATATTTCAATATAATGGTGGTGAGCATCAGATCTCGAATCGGGAATGAATTTATAATATCTGATATAATGTCAGTAATTCTTAATTATTAACAAGGAGTGGGGAACTGATTCGATGGCTGAAATGATCCGAAGCTTCCGGTCAAAAATGATCCTATTATTTGGTCTAAGTATGTTTTTTGCCGGGACAATTACTTATATTTTTTATAAAATTCTCCAATTTTATTACCATACGACAAAATATGAAGACCCATTGACTAAAGTCCGTTACTTCATGAGAGAAGTGGGGGATATTAACTGCTTTTTGCTTATTTTTATTCCCCTATCGATTTTGTTCTTCTTTCTCCTTACCAAACGGTATGCCGTCTATTTTCATGAAATATCCAAGGGAATTAATCAGCTTGCCAATGGCGACTTTAACAGCCGTATCCATATTCCAACCAAAGACGAGTTCGGGGATATTGCAAGAGATATCAACCTGGCGAGTGCAAAATTACAGCAGGCTGTGGAAAGAGGAGATTTTGCTGAAACAAGCAAGGAACAATTAATCTTGAATTTGGCTCATGATTTACGGACGCCACTGACTTCTGTATTAGGTTATTTGGATTTCATTCTCCAGGACAATCAGTTGACCACGGAACAGGTGAAACACTACACGAGCATAGCATATACCAAGTCCCAACGGTTGGAAAAACTGATCGACGAGCTTTTCGAAATCACTAGAATGAACTACGGCCAGCTAACTATCGAACGTAATTCATTGGATCTTAGTGAGCTTCTCAGCCAATTGAATGAGGAGTTATACCCGGTTTTTGAGAAAAACAATTTAACTACTCGAGTGGAAGTAGCTCCTAGTTTGAATATTTTGGGTGACGGGGATCTGTTGGCACGTGTGTTTGAGAATCTTCTGACGAATGCCATTCGGTATGGCAAAGATGGCATGTTTATAGATATTAATGGCTATCTGGATGGGAAAGACGTGGTAGTTCAAGTTATTAATTTTGGGGACCCCATTCCACAGGAAGAGCTGCCGCATATCTTTGATATGTTTTTCACCGGTGACAAGGCAAGAACCCACCAAGAGGGAAGCACGGGACTAGGCTTGTTCATAGCGAAAAATATTGTGGTTAAGCATCAAGGTACCATTTCGGCCCAAAGTAGCTTGATACGCACGCTATTTGAAGTCCGTTTGCCTAATGAAAGCCATAGCCCAACCACAGGCCTCGGTTAACGATTATGTAAATTTAAGGGAAATTTTAGATTTACCCCACTTCTTTTTTTATCAGTCTGTCCTATTCTACAAGCATGTAGAGCAGGAGGAAGCTGAGAATGAAGAAGTGGGGTCTTTGGCATGGGCGTGGGTCTATAAAGGAGAACAAATTAAAAAAATGGTTGCGCAAGGACGCAGCAGCGGCATGGATTTTTCTTGCACCGAGCGGGATCGGATTTGCGATGTTCTACTTGATTCCTTTTGCCATGGGGGTGATTTTCTCTTTAGTGGAGGACAGCCACAGGGTTACCTTGGATCATTACCATGAGGTGCTTGCGAGCAGTTCCTTCCGGAAGGCGGCGTCCAATACATTTTATTTTAGCGTGGTTAGTGTTCCGCTTATGCTTGTGCTGTCGCTCGGTTTGGCCATGCTGTTGAACAAACAAATATATATTCGAAAATGGCTGCGAACGGCCTATGTGATGCCGCTTGTCGTACCCGTAGCCTCGATTATTCTAATCTGGCAGATACTGTTCGATTGGAACGGCTCCTTGAACTTATGGCTGAGTTATTTTGGCTACAGTCGTGTGGATTGGATGAAAACCGATGCAGCGAGAAACGTGGTCATTGTCATTTATATATGGAAGAACGTAGGCTATAATGTCATTTTATTTTTGGCGGGGCTGCAGCAAATTCCGAAGGACTATTACGAAACAGCACAAATCGAAGGAGCTGGACCCATAAGGCAGTTTGCCAGTATTACCCTTGTTTATCTAACGTCCACCATGTTCTTTGTAATCATCATGTCGATCATTAACTCGTTTAAAGTATTTAGGGAAACGTATTTGATCGCAGGCGATTATCCTCAAGACAGTATCTACATGCTACAGCATTATATGAACAACATGTTCATGTCGTTAGACATTCAGAAGCTGACAGCGGCGGCAACCTTGATGGTCGGCTGCATTCTTATTATTGTCATGGGCTTGTTTGTGCTCGAACGACGATTTCGTCGGTTCATGGAATAAGGGGGAAAGAGAGATTGTCCTTTGTGAAAATATTACATAAAAGCACGCTAACGATCATCATGAGCAGTATTGCTGTATTGCTGCTATTTCCGATTGTGATTACATTCACAAATTCTCTCATGACAGAACAAGAAATTGGACTCAATTATGGGCCGATAGGGCAGCTCTACGAAGCGACTTCAGGGAAAATGACTCCTTATGTGAATTTGAAGTTGCTTCCCGATCAAGTGACCTTGGAGCAGTATGGCAAGTTGTTGGTGAATAGCCCCAAGTATCTCATGATGTTCTGGAATTCGGTGTTTATGGTTGTACCGATCGTCGCAGGACAAACTTTTGTTGCTTCATTGGCTGCGTATGCGCTATCCAAGCTGAATTTTCGTGGCCGTGACACGCTGTTCCTTATCTATCTCTTGACGATGCTCATGCCGTTCCAAGTGACACTCGTGCCGAATTACATTATGGCAGATAAGCTTGGGCTGCTTCACAGCACGCAAGCGATCATACTGCCGGGTATTTTTGCAGCATTCGGTGTTTTTATGCTTCGACAATTCATGCTTAATATTCCATACGCTTATATAGAAGCGGGGAAGATGGATGGTGCTGGTCATTTGCGGATTTTCTACACGATCATTATTCCTATGGTCAAACCAGGACTTTCCGCGCTCATAATCCTCTTGTTTGTAGATTATTGGAACATGGTGGAGCAGCCGCTTATTTTTCTGGACGATCCGTTCAAGCAGCCGTTGTCGGTATATTTATCTAGAGTTAATGGTGGGGAACTGGGGATTGCTTTTGCTGCATCCATGCTCTACATGGCTCCGATGGTACTGTTGTTTCTCTATGCGGAAGCGTATTTTATTGAAGGTATTCAGCTGACCGGCATTAAGGGATAGTTGTTGTAGATAGGAGGAGAGTATGGAGGTAGAACAAGCGTCGGTGGATCGCAGGCGCAAACGAAACATTCAAATCGTGTTCATGGCTTTTATAGGTTTGCTGGTGTTCTTTACATTGTTCAGCAACACGCTGCAATCGGCAACCTTACCGAAAGTAAGAACGGAAAAGTCGGCAAAGGGAAGCTTGGTACAGAAGCTCGAAGGAAGCGGAACTCTGCGACCGTTAGCTGAAGTAAAACTATCGAACCCAGCGGGCTGGAGAGTACAAAAGCTTCTCGTGAAGGAAGGAGATCGCGTAAAGAAGGGGCAACAGCTCATTATCTACGACAGCAAATCAGCCGAACGAGAATTGCAGGACCAAATCACCCAGCTGGAAAAGCTGCAAATCGAGCTGCAAAACAGCCAGGATCAGTTCATTCAAACAACCACAGAAGGAGATGCGTTCAAGAACCGGAGTGTGATACGTGATATCGAAACTCGTAAACTCGATCTGGGAATGCAAGAACGTAAAATCGATGAAATGAAGGAACGACTGGTAAGCAAAAAGGAAGCAATCGCTCCTTTCGATGGAATTATCACGAAAACGAATGCCGTGGAAGGGCTAGTCTCTTCGGGAGAACCGGATATTGGTATCTCGAACAGCAATCAGGGATATCGATTTGAGTTTACTGCCGATACCAAGCTGTTGTTGAGTCTTGGGCTAGCGCTAGGGCAGAAGCTCGAAGTCGAGGTTCATACGGTTCAGGACCAAGGGGTACGTACTATCGAAGGATTAATTGAGGAAATGGCGACGACAGAGCCGCGAACCGAGAGTTCGTCTAGCGGAGATTCATTGAGAGTAACAACGATCCCTCAACAGCTTCTTCGCATCAAGGTGACGGACGCCGAGCTAAAGGGAGGTGAGCAGGCATTGATAAAATTAGAGAAACGTTCAAGTCAGGAGGGATTGAACATTTCCAATACAGCCATTCATCAGGATCGCGAAGGCAAGTTTGTATTTAAAATCGAAGAGCAGATGGGAGCACTGGGCAATACCTTTGTTGCGCGTAAAGTTCGAATTTATGCCAGTGAAACAAATGACCATGAAACGCTGGTAAATTCAGGTAATCTTTATGAGGGCGACCTAATTATTGTAGAAAGCAGTGAGCCTCTACAGGATGGCAATCGTGTGCGTCTTCAGTAGAACAACTCGCATTCTTTAATAATGAAATTGGAGGAATCAAATAGAGATGATAAAACGGATAGGGATTATTGGGATAGGCATTGTGATGACGGTAACGACCGCATGCAGTTCTGGTGGAAGCGTAGAAACGGCAAATAAGGAGAAACCGAAAACTAAAGAGGGGAAAACGATTATTACTTTATCGATGAAAGAACCTAGCCCGTTCTATCAGGTGGTAGAGAAGAAATTCGAGGAGAAGTATCCAGACATCGACCTGCAAATTCAAACGTATAAAAAAATGGGAGAAAAATGGGGAGGGGGAGATTTTGAGAATTACAAAAAAACGACAAATACCGCCCTACTCTCAGGAAAAGGAGCAGATATTCTTGAAGTCAGCGACCTGCCCGTCGGCGAATATGTGAGCAAACAGCTGCTCGTCAATATGAATGATTTCATGGACAAAGATCAAACGTTGAACAAGAATGATTTACATATGAACATATTGAAAGCTATTCAGTTAAATGGCGGTTGGTATACGATGCCATCAGCGTTCTCCTTGAGAGCTTTCGTAGGCGATGGAGACATTCTGAAAAAAGCTGGTGTGAATGTCGACGATAAGAATTGGACCTGGCCGGAGTTTGCTGAGATTTCCAAGAAACTCATGAAAGAGACAGAGAAGAACAGTAAGGAGCGCCGATACGCCTTAGCTAATGATCCGCCGGAATTACTCCTTCAAGAGATGGTTGTGGATAGTTACGCGGAGCTCGTTGACCGGGCAGCTCTAAAGGCCAAGTTCGACTCTCCCTTATTTGGGGAGATGATGCAGCAAATAAAAAAAATGTACGACGATAAAGTTATGACATCGGAATCAGCGGATTTCGGGAAACAATTGTTCTATTCTACCGTTATAACCTCCCCAGCTGATTTTATTGAGGGACCCTACTCCTTATTCGCCAATCCGAAGCTAATGCAAAAGCCACATGCCAAGGGACAAAACGGAGGAATGAGGATCATTCCTTCATCTCAGTTTGCGATACAAGCCAAGTCGCCTGTTAAAGAAGAAGCATGGAAGTTTATTGCCTTCATGTTATCCGCTGACGTTCAATCCCTCCAGGATAGAGGAGGCTTCTCGCTGCTACGATCTGTAAATGAGAAGGTGCTGAGCGAAATTCAAGCCCAAGTAAAGAGCGGAACATTCAAGCTGGATAGCGGGAAAGGAGCCAAGGTGCCTGACGAACAATTTACACAGTTCAAACAGCTCATACAGACAGCAGATCGATTTGCCGGGCTGGATAGTAAAGTGATTTCCATTGTGGGCGATGAGTCGAGAGCCTTCTTCAGCGGTCAAAAGTCTGCAGAAGAAGTAGCGAAGTTGATCCAGAACCGGGCGACGACTTATTTGAATGAGTAGGGGAATGATGGCTTAAAAAAAATAATAAAAATCAAGCATGGCTTTTTCATAATAAGTGTGTTATAGTATGATTAATCAAATAATTGAGACCTTGATTCACATGTTGTAAGAGGTGTACATTTGTTAGATGGAACCTTTTTCAATTTCGTGAATTTTTGTTTTTTTTATGAGTATAATATTTTATTGGAGGCTTTTTAAATGGAAACAGGAACAGTAAAATGGTTTAACGCAGAAAAAGGTTTTGGCTTCATCGAAGTAGAAGGTGGCAACGATGTATTCGTACACTTTAGCGCAATCGTTGGCGATGGCTTCAAATCGTTGGACGAAGGTCAACGGGTTGAATTTAACATAGTAAAAGGCAACCGCGGTCCACAAGCCGAGAATGTTGTAAAACTGTAAGACCAGCAAAACTTTAAGAAAAGTAAAAAGCAGCTGCCCTTAATTCGCTTGAGTTGAGGGCAGTTGTTTTTTTATAAAGGAGGGGCTATCCATGTATTACCGCAAAAAAACGATGGAAGATTTCCCGCAGGAGCAAACAAAGATATGGTCATGCTCCAAAGAAGACTGCAAGGGCTGGATGCGGGATAATTTCGCATTTGCTTATACACCCACTTGCCGGATTTGCCACTCAACAATGGTAAGCAGTGTTAAGCTGTTGCCCATAGTAGAAAATTCAAACGGTGATTTGAAATTACTTAAAGACGGTGTGCAGATTTAGCGTTCGCTAAGGATCAGCTGGCTTATTAGGATTTTATTATAAAATAAGTTGTCATAAAAAAATGAACGATAAGAGGTGATGCTTTTGTTAATACAAAATCAATTGCTCTTGGAGCAAGTGGATTTTGATAACGCTATGTATTGGAAAGTTCCGGTTTCGGTTTGGCGCGGAAATCAGGTTATCGATTTTGGTGGCTTTATAAAACAGCATGATGATGACGCTGTTTGTATTGCAAGTGATTATTTTTCCAAGAAAGAATTTCGATTCAAGGTAAGATAAGTCTTTGCAGCAAATATAACGCGGCTAGGTGGTGCAGTAGATGGTCGTCTATAAATTCAGTGATATTCCAAAGGAACTGCTTGTTGACCAGTCATACACATTACGACAAATTAGGCTATTTTTACTTGCGAACAAAGATTGCACCTTTCTTCATAAGGATATTAATTATCTGGATGGAGAATCCCGACAAAGAGTAACTGTCATTTCAAAAGATGAATATTACATTCATCAACACTCAGATCGGTCCTATCTGTATCCAAATGAAAAGAAAGTAATCTACTTCTTAAGTGACTCAGAGAATTCTGACTAGGACGAGAAGACGCCATGAAGTCTCGAAGCCACTTACGCAAGTGGCTTTCTTATTTGATAACTAGGAGCATTGGGCTTCCTTTTTCGGGGAGACGCTTCAGAAACTTGATTGTTTGATCTAACTGTGGTAAGATACATATATAAATATTGAAAATGAATTCACATGTTGAAAAGAGTCTCATTTTTCGATGGAACTTTTTTCAATGTGTGAATTTTTATTTGTGTGAAAATGATCATGTTAAATATCAATTGGAGGTAATACATTTGCAAACAGGTACAGTAAAATGGTTCAACAGTGAAAAAGGATTTGGCTTTATTGAAGTAGAAGGCGGAAGCGATGTATTTGTACATTTCAGCGCAATTGAAGGCGAAGGTTACAAATCGTTGGATGAAGGTCAACGCGTTCAGTTCAATGTGACACAGGGCAACCGTGGACCACAAGCTGAGAACGTGACTAAAATTTACTAATCCAAATCAAAGTTGCTCCTAAATGTAAAGGAGCAGCTTTTTTTCTGAAAATATAATCTAGATGTGTGAACGGATTCAAACAATCACAGATTTTCAAAGAAATGGGGAAAATATAAAGTGAGAGTGGATTTGAAATTTACAACAAGAGGGCAAATCGCAATTGATAATTTTGATAATAGTGAATTGATCGAAATTTTCACAAGATATATCAACACTTTAACCAAGCATTATGCGGTTGATGTTTCAGTACCGGTTGATATGAATCAAAACATTAGAACAGAGGGTATTGTAAAAGTATTTTTGGAAAATGTGAATTGTGATGTGAACACCTTTTTTAAAGAATTAGGACGAGATATTAAAGTTCCTTTAAAGAAAAGACTTAATGAAGCTGGGAAATTAGACAATGTGTTTAAAATAGACGTTATTAAATAATAACCGAATAAATAGCTAAATATTTATCGGACCACTTGTAGAGAGTGGTTTTTTCGTCTATCTCAAGTCGTAAACCTGAGTACGGTATTGGCTTGAAATGAAAACCAGGGATCTTAGTATGAGAAAAAGCCCATAGGTATTAATGGGCTATTCTGGTCCTATACGTAGTCGTGTCCACCATTAGAAATGTTGCATCTCCGCAACCGTTTAATTCCCTGGAATACTCCTCTTAAAGCTCCATATTTTTCGATAGCCTGAATCATATACATTGAGCAGCTAGGCTCAAAGCGACATTTATTTCGAAGCTCGATTGGAGCAAAATGTTGATAAACCTTAATTCCCCATATGAGAATAGCTTTGGCCCGTATTAGAGTGTACAAAAAAATTTCTGTTAACGATACTGTACAAGCAATCCATAATGCATACTCTGAAATGATAGGAACCAATATATAAAAGACGATGATGGAGATCAAGATACCAAACAATAGAGGATATAGAACATGGTACAAAGCCTGTCGCCAATTGATTTCAGGTATAACGTGAGTTCGCTTGTAAAATATACTTCGTGGATCGTCTTCACCATAACCTGCATGTAAGATTTTTAAGAAATCTTCCTCTGATGGAAAATTCTCGAAAACAGTTTCCTTAGTCTTTGAATCTTTCATCTTTTGCACTTGTAGCTAAATGTCCTTGTAAAAAATCAGCATATAATAGTAAATTGTAACGGGCTGCTGAAAACAACCGGGCTTTTCGGTAATGGCTATGGACTCCATAGAATGATAGATCCACCCGGATTGGGCTTGTTGATTAATAATACTAGAAAATAAATTCACTGCTGCCTGAGTATCCCCTTTATTAACATGAATGTTCTTGGGACCCGGAATGGCTGTATATTGCCTCATATGTATCATCCTTTTCATTTTATATTGAGTCTTTTGTACCATTATTTTACTATATGAGTAAGAAATAGTCGACTATAATCGACTGATTTTGATAAAATGAATCGGTTGAAGGAGCTCCACTGCCGATGAACGAGGATAAATAAAACGACCCCAAACTTTTAAAAAAAGTTCAGAGTCGTTGTTTGTTAGATTACTTTGAATCATATGTGCTCTCTATTTGATAGAGGCTTCATATATATCCTGAATGGATTTAGACAGCAAAGTGTTGAATTCTTCGTCTGTTTGCTCAGCAGTTAGTCCTTGCGATAAGGCACGAGAGAAACTGGCGATCAATCCATGATTATGTGCGAGCTTTTCGTTTGCTTCCGCTTGAGTGTAGCCGCCTGACAGAGCCACAATCCGTACCACGTGCGGATCCTCCATTAAATCTCTGTAAAAATTATTTTCCGTCGGTATGGAGAGTTTAAGCATAACCTTCACGTCTTTGCCAAGGGTGGATAAATGCGCAAAAATTTCATCCTTTAATAGCTTTTCTGCTGTTTCTTTATCCCCACTGTAGATATCCACTTCCGGTTCGATAATCGGAACCAATCCCATCTCGACAATTTGTTTACCGATAGCGAACTGTTGTTCAACGACTTTTTTGATTCCAGCAGGATTGGCTTCCTTAATCAGCGAGCGCATTTTTGTCCCGAAGATGTTTCTTTGGTTCGCACGCTTCAGAAGGTCGATTAAGCCGGGGATGGGCTTCATGACCTGAACTCCATCTTCAAGATCGGCAAGCCCTTTGTCCACTTTCAGAAAAGGTACAATGCCTTTCTTCTCCCAAAGATAATCGGCAGTAAACTGCCCGTCAATCAAACGATCCATCGTGTTCTCAAATAAAATCGCACCTAAAATGTGCTGGGAATCAAACGCGAAACTCTTTATAATACGTGTTCTCATCTCGTGAACCAAAGCATACATCTCTTCTTCATTGGAATAGCTGCTTTCTTTAATGCCATATTGCAGCAGAGCTTTAGGAGTACTTCCCCCGCTTTGATCTAAGGCGGCTATAAAGCCCTTTCCAGTACGGATTCGATCCAATTGCTGTGTATTCATAAATGTTTCTCCTTCCCTTTGGTGAACTTATTGGAATCTTGAATCCTTTTATTATAGCACTTTTTATTGCAAGCATACATTACCCATTAATACGAGTTGCTACTTTATGAGACAAGCTCCATCCACCCTGTAAAAATTGCGCCCCCCGTCTGAACGCTATTCCGAACTGTGAGATCACCATGGTGTGCTTTTAGAATACGTTGCGCAATCGTAAGTCCAAGCCCGGTACCGCCGTATTCCGGATTCCTCGAGTCATCGCCCCGGTAGAACGCTTCAAAAATATGAGGCAAATCATGCTCGGAAATTCCTGGACCCGAATCTTCAATTGAGAAGAGGACTCGTGTTGACTCCACATGCATGTGGATGGTAATGACGCTGTTCCTCTTTGTATAACGAAGGGCATTATCGATCAAATTGCCGATCGCTCGCCTTAGCATATGAGCATCACCATAAAGATTACATTCCTCTGTAGAGGCATCGTACACCAAATCTATTTCTCTTTCCTTGGCTGTTGGCAAATATTCGGTAACCATATCTGTGAAAAGAGCTCCTATATTCAGCGACTCTAGTCGCAAACTTTGATTCAATGAAGTCAGTTGGCTGTAAGAAAAAAGATCCGATACTAGACGCTCTAACTGTTCGGCCTTTTTGCTGCAAATTGCTGCATATCTTGAAGCCTTCTCCGGATGGCTTACCAGTCCACGTTCCAATCTCGTTAAGAACCCTCGCAAAGTAAATAATGGTGTCCTTAAGTCATGTGCAATCGAGCTAATGAAGAAGCGTCTTTCTTCTTCTAGTTCAGACTGACGAATTAGAGATTCCCGAAGCCCATTGCCCATTGCATGGAAAGCTGAACGTACATCCGCTACTTCCAACACGGTAGATTTAGGAAGGTGAAAATCCAGATCACCACTTGCGATTCGTCTAGCCGCGGCGCTCATTGCTTCCAAAGGCTTCACGACAACCCTTCCCATCTGCCATCCGATAAATAGAATAGCGCATAATCCAGCTACAATCGCCAATGCTGTCGCCAATTCGCTTGTATGTTTAGGAACATAGAATAGGGCTTTCCCACTCAAATGGCCATTTTCCATGAAGATTAATTCTCGATACATGGTTGCTTCTGATCCAGAAGGGAAGGATTGATAGATTTCATTGCTTGAAGAATCGAGTAAAATGATTCCAAAATTCGAGGTGGTGCTCCTTTTTTCCAGTGCTTCCTGCCAGCTCGGATTACGCCAATGAGTAATGTCTGCTTCGCTAACCTCCTGTACCAATGTGTCCAAGGCCGTCTGCTGCTGTTGAAGCTTGGTGTTCTCCAATACATAACGATCGAAGAGACCTGGAATTTCATAAAACAACCGCGGAAGGATAAGGATAATGAGCATGCCGATCAACATCCATTGACGTATCCGGAGCGCTTTCATTTACGCACCCCTTCGAATCGATAACCCACGCCCCAAACATTAGTAATAAACATTGGTTTTCTAGGGTCTTCTTCAATTTTCTCACGAATTCTACCAATATGAACGGTCACGGAATGCTTATCACCGATCCCCTCCCAGAAGCGCTGCAGTAACTGTTCATACGTGAATACTTGACGCGGGTACTCTGCGAATAAGCAAAGGATCTCGAACTCTTTGGGGGTCATTGGAATCGGAAGCCCGTCAATTCTTGCTTCATGTGCTTTTATATCTAGGACAAGTCGGCCGAAGTCAAGCTCAAGCATGAGCCCTTTTTCATGTTTATCGTAGCGGCGGAGCACGGCTTTAATACGAGCCACAACTTCCTCGGGCGTTGCTGATTTCACGATATAATCGTCACCGCCAATGCTGAGCCCTCGTATTTTGTCCACATCTTCACCTCTTGCGCTAAGGAAAAGGATAGGTGTGTCTTGCGTTTTCCTAATTTGCCTGCAAAGCTCCAATCCGCTCTGGCCAGGCATCATAACATCCATTAGGATGCAATCGATGGAAATACGGTCCATTACAGCTATCGCTTGGGCGGCGTTATACGCTTCGATGACTTCAAACTTTTCATCCTCGAGAAAATCCTTCATTAACTCCACGATTTCTTTATCATCATCAACGATCAATACCGTGCGTTTGATATTCATGTCGTTTCCTCCAACTACCAAAAGTAAAAAATGAGTTGGCATTATTGTAGCATATCATTCATCGATCAAGGTCCGATTGACTAGATTGTAACTGTTCGTTGATTGTTTTGTGACTTTTTCAGTGCGTGTTTTGTGATACTCGAAGGTTATTGTAGGAAATGTTGAATACACGAAATCACTATGAGGGGAGGAATTAAACATTGCAAGTAGGCGGCCTCATTTTTAAAATATTGGCTTGGATATTTTTGGCTTGTATTGTGATGCAAGTCTTCATTGCTGGGATGGCAACCTTTTCGGAAGCTGCAAATTGGTCAGTGCACAAATCGTTTGTGAAGATGTTCGCTTTAGTTCCACTAATTATGTTCCTGCTAACTTTTGTTAGTGATGTTAAGGGGCTCAAACGCTGGATCAGTCTTGGATTATTTGCGCTAATCGTGTTTCAATTTCTGACGATTCAAGTTTTCTCATCAACGGGTGTGATCGCTGCGCTTCACCCAGTAATCGCATTGCTGCTGTTTTGGGGCTCAGTCAGAATGGTAAAAAAAGCATCTTAGTGCATTCCAGAAACTAATTTACAGGGAGGGATAACGATGAACTTGCATTTAGACGGACAATTGGTACTCGTAACGGGAGGAAGTGGAGGCATCGGAAGCGCGATCGCTCAACGGCTTGCATCCAGCGGAGCGATCGTCGCCATCCATTACTTCAGGAATAGGGGAGGAGCAGACGAGACAGTTCGTGTTATTCGTGAGTCAGGGGGAAACGCTGCAGCCTTTCATGCTGATCTTACAGAGCTTGATCAGATTAACTCCTTAGTGATTCAGGTTCAAACCGCATTCGGCGCTTCTATAGACATTCTGGTTAATAATGCAGGCCAGATGAGCCATCGGGTTCCATTAATTGAACTGACGGAGGATTACTACAACGAGATGTTAGATGTCAACTTCAAATCTTGCGTGTTCTTATCCAAAGCCGTACTTCCTGCAATGATGGAAAAGGGAGGAGGCAATATCGTGAATATTGCTTCGCTCGCAGCGCATAACGGCGGAGGTCCTGGCGTCGCGATGTATGCAGCAGCTAAAGGAGCGATGCTCACTTTTACGAAAAACATTGCAAAGGAATACGCCAGCAAAGGGATTCGAGTAAACGCCATTTCTCCCGGTGTGATTGCCAACACTTCGAACGATCGGTTCAAAACGGAGGAAATCCGCAAGAACATTATTGCCGGCATCCCATTAAGGAGGGAGGGACTTCCAGAAGATGTGGCCAATGGGGTACTGTTTCTGGCTTCTAGTCTTTCCTCTTTCGTGACAGGAGAAACGATCGAAATCAACGGTGGCATGTTCATGCGATAAACCGTTCGTTCAGTATGAATGAAGAGAATCGTGTAAAAAAGGAGAATCGTAACGGATGAAACCTCCATTAAACCCACAATGGGCCAAACTTATTCAAATGCAGCATCCCGAAAAGCTGCTGAGCTTTGCGCGTCATCTCGACGACAAATTATTAGCAGCCATTTACGGTATGGATTTGGAAATGTATCTGAACGTCAAAGGGCAGATAGTTCGTCAAGTGAAAGAAGCAGCAGAGCAGCTGCTGGAGTACCCTGATTTTGCAGATCAGATTGACCGGCTGCCGTTCAAAGCGGGCGAAACGGTTATTGCAGTAGGCGAAAGCACGACAGATGATCTGCACTCGTGGTTTGAAATTCTCAGGCACTTGCTTGAACTGCAGAGACCACAGGACAAGATACGCCTAATCAATGAAGGGATATCTGGCAACACCTCATCCCAAATACTAGGTCGGTTGAGCGGTATTGTGGCCAAACAACCGAATTGGATCCTTTGCATGATCGGGAGTAACGATGCGCTGCGTATTGGTCCCGAGTCAACCAAAACGCTACTCAGCTTAGAAGAAATCGATAAAAACTTAAACGAGATTCGGCGGGTAGCCGCCGCGCGCACCAAAGCTCAATGGGTGTGGATTACACCTCCAACTTTCGATGAAGAGCGAATTGCCGCAAATCCATACTTTCAGATGGGGCAATTAAGTTGGCGCAACGAAGACATCATCTCTATTGGCGAAATGATTCGCAATATGCCTGACCCCGTCGTAGATACGCAAGCCGGATTTGGGCAACCAGCGTTGGCGAAATTCATAGGGGTGGATGGACTCCATCCAACAATTGACGGACATAAAGCCATAGTACGATGGCTTGTTGAAAGTCTTACTGGGGGTACCGAGAGATGAAAATTCTTGTATTCGGAGCTACGGGCGGCACCGGTCGTGAAGTAATTAAACAAGCAATCCAGTTGGGTATGAAGTTACCGTAATCGCTCGTAAGCCCGAGGCAGTTGATATTCGGAATGAACGATTGGAGATCGTCAGAGGGAATGTCCTTGACCTGTCATCGTTCAGCCAATGGTTAGCAGGCAAAGATGCGGTCTTATCTGCTCTCGGTGTCAGTGCGAGGCATTTCGCGTGCTGACTTGGCCGACTACATGATAAAGTCGGTCTCGGATTCATCGTCATGTGTTGAAATATCCGATAAATTGGGAAAGATGATGTACCACATATGAATTAGAACGATTAGAAGGGGGAGCAAAATGTTGAACAGGATCGGATGGGCAATTGCATCGCAGGTTGCAGGGGAAAGATGATGGCTGACAACAAAATCCGGGTCGTGTGGAAAATTATTGTTGTGCTTACGCTAGGTGCCGCCGGATTTGCGATAGCCCCATATGTCTTATTTGATCCCGGGCAAAGTCGAGTATCGCTTAACGCTTCGTTTAGTCTTCATTATCCGCTGCTGCTTGTCCATATTTTTGCATCGTTTTTAGCTCTAATTATGGGGTGGTTGCAATTTCTTCCTGGTCTGCGGACCAATCGACCGCAAGTCCACCGTAGAATCGGTCGATTCTATCTGGGATTCGTAGCCATGGGCAGTGTAACAGGATTGGTTGTAGGGATGTATACGTCAAGCTATATCCGGCAAATGGCATTTTTGACCTTGGTAGCGTTATGGCTATTTACAGGATGGAAGGGATATCGAGCAGCCAGGAAAAAAAGCTTTGAGGCTCACGGCGTGTGGATGATCCGCAACTATGCCATTACCCTTGTCGCCGCAAGTGCGCGGATTGTGACTCCGTTATGTCTACTGATCTATCTCTTATTACACCGGGGCATACCGTTCCAAGGTGTCGAGCCTATTCTGAACCAGGTCCTCGAAGTCAATATATGGATTGGTTTGGTCGCTAATATTATAATTGCCGAATGGATGATAGTAAATTGTTTCAATAAACGGTAGAAAATTTAAATATTTGTAAGAGCTGTGACCCGAATGGACACTTAATAAAAGTGATCATTTTACGGGTCATTTGTGTTCTGATCATAGAAAATAAAAGGAAGGGTTAACGCATACCTAGGATATACATTGTTCAAAGATAAGAATATTAACCATCTCGAAGTAAACCCTAATGAAGGATAAACCGTGATGGGACCATTAAATTCTCCATTTTCTAAACCTAATAGAAGATATTGGACATTTAACCGGATTGACAGATGAAGAAATGATGGGTATGATAATTTCATATTTAGTAAATTAGTAATTTAGTAAATCACTAAATAAGTAAGTCAGTAATTCAAAACATAAATATCAAATGGAGAGAGTGGAAAAAAATGAAAATACCAACGACTTTAAAACATAAGCCTGTTGTCGTATCTGAAAATTATGAGCAGGTTGATGGCCGATACGCAGGGAACACAGATGCAAAAGGACTATCCCTGGGTCTGGCACAGTGGAATGATAGAGGGAAAGTAGATATCTCGGCCAAAGTGTGGAGATACACAGGGGAGAAATGGTCAAGACAGTCCGAAGAGCTGCCTATGCATCGTGTTCTTGATCTTGCTATTTTGATTTGCAGAAGCAATTTATATTTTCAGGATGCCTATCGCTTCCCGAAAATGTATGACCCAGATAACACGATGATTGACCGTATTGGGCTGCAAGGGGATGCTATGAGTGTGTCCGTCTGCGCAGAAAATCCCATGATTGATAACGATATTAAGCTGTTCGCTCAAGCACTTAATGATGATGGCGAAATGATTGGCGAACGTCTTCGTGTATTATCCAGGCTATTAAAAGAAATGGGGTACTAAGAGAGTTCGTCGGAGAGGAGAACTAGGATGAACGACCAAGAAGAATTTGTTTTGTCACCAACAAGACAATGGACAGATATAGAAAAAGAACTTATTTGGAAAAAGCCGCTATCTCATAAGGTCAGTGTAGAAGAAATGCGTATATGCCAAGAAATAAAGCGCAACTGGAATCGCGGGGAAATGAAAATTGCCAATATTCTCTTAGAGGGTGACGCAGGTTCTGGTAAAACACAGCTTGCCAAAGCATTGTCTTCTGATTTTGGTCTGCCCTATACGAAAGTGACCTGTTTTGCCGATATGGATAAATCCGATATTATTGGGGCTATTTTACCGGTTATTTCATCGGAACGAATAGAAAAGATGGAACATTCGGATCAAGTTATTTTAAAGACATTATATGAAAGCGATGGTTTTCAAAGCGCAGCCGAAGTATTGATGAACGTGCTCGGAGTTACGCAGGAACAGGCAGTCTTAAAGATGAAACAATTACTGAAAAGGATTGAACAGAACACCGAGGAAGAAGTGGTTGAGTATCGATTCTACCCTTCTGAAATCGTCAGAGCCTATCAAAAAGGCTATCTTCTGGAAATCCAAGAACCAACCGTGATTCGGGATGCCGCGGTGCTAATGGCACTTAACTCAGCTTTAGAGCTGGATGGCAGCATTAACCTACCTACAGAAATCATACGCAGACACCCAGACTTCATAGCTGTAATCACAACGAACCGCAGTTATGCAGGAACCAGACCGTTAAACGAAGCACTGCGTGACAGAGTTCAGCATACGGAAAAGATGGATCTGCCAACCAAAGAAATCATGGTTGAGCGGGCAATGTCCAAAACCGGTTATAGGGATGCAGCGGTATTGGATGTTTTAGCAGATATTATTATTGTTCTAGACAAGACAGCGAGGGTCAATGCAATAAAAGGTGTGGCGGGTATGCGTTCATTTTTCTATTGGGCGGATGCGGTTGCTGCAGGTGCTTCAGCGAAAGAATCCCTTTATCATAAAGTCATCTACAAGATAACAACCGATTCCGATGAAATCAAACTATTGGAGGAAGCACTGAAAAGCCATGGTTTGTTAGTTGGTCTAGAAAAAGTTGATATTGAATGTAAAAAAAAGAATTTTTGACGAGATAGAGATAAGAACATGGGGAAATATTGACGATTCTGATTTTGAGCATGGCAAGGAAGAGGAACAAGGCATCGCTTTAAGAAAATCTGCGGAAAGTGATGAAAGTACATCCGATGCTTCTGATGCTTCTACTGATATGGAAAGTTCAGATAGGGGGGAGAATGGTACTCCCAAATATCATCAGGCCAATCCTGAATCCATGTCAGAAGAAGCGCAACAAAAAGAGCGGGATTTCCGTAAAAAGCTGAATCGCGACGCAAGGGAGGTTGTGTCCGATTCCATTCATAAAGGGGTTAAGCTCATCGTTCACCGTCCGGAGTACGATAGGGAAGCTCGGGAGGAATATGACAGTCTAAGTAAGGAGCTAATGCCTGTCGTACGGGAGATTGCTAGGAAGACACTTCCGTTATTGGAGCATGAAACATCAGCCGAATTTGCGAGAAATCAATACTATGGCAGCAAATTTCAAGCGGATAGTGTGGCTTATAAGGATTTTAGGTATTTTGCCAAAAAACTTCCTCCAACAGAATCTCCTTCTCTTGTGGTCGGTGTGAGAGTAGATGAGTCAGCTTCCATGGCGGCTTTTGGGAGATTGGAAGCTGCCAAACGTGCGGTGATAGCCGTGTATGAGTTTTGTCAGCTATGTCAAATCCCGATAATGATTTACGGGGATACAGCGGATGCTTCCAAGCTGGAGCAGATGTCGATTTATGCGTATACCGATTGGGAGAAAACCGATTCCAATGATCGATATAGACTTATGGGGATTCGAGCCCGAAGTAATAATCGCGATGGGATGGCACTTAGAATTATGGCAGATCGATTAGCGGCCGCACCCCAACAGACCAAATTATTGATCAGTATAAGTGATGGGCAGCCCAAAGCCATGGATGACTATACCGGAAATTATGCAATCAAAGACATGCAGCAGACCATAACCGAGTATGAACGGAAAGGAATTACTTTTCTTGCAGCCGCCATAGGCCAGGACAAGGAAGTGATTAATCAAATCTATGGGAATGAGAGATATTTGGATATTACCAATCTAATTGAGCTGCCTGCAAAGCTAGTTCGGATTATCTCTCGGTATTTGTGATTGTAGTCATCTAATGGACGCGGAAGGAGAGGAAATCATGGACAAGAACAAGCGTAGGGAGCTTCAAGAGGAATACAAGCAGATTAAGACCTACATGGGTGCAATCCAAATAGTGAATAAGGCAAACGGTAAAATTTATATAGATAGCTATCCCAATCTTAAAAACAAATGGTTGACCCTACAGGCTCAACTGGATATGGGCAGGTTTGCAAATTCCCAGCTTCAAAAGGACTGGAAGGAATATGGGGCTGAGAATTTCACCTATGAGGTTCTAGAGGAGAAGGAAGCTGACGGAGTCACCGACGTTCGCTGGGAGGTCAAGCAATTGGAAAAGCGGTGGCTGGAGAAATTGCAGCCTTATGGAGATAAGGGATATAATAAGCCGACAATGAGATAATTGTTAGACCATGTTAAGTCTGTATTTGCACCAACTCGTATATACCCCGTTGACTGGTTTCTGTGTGGTCAAGAGGCATTCAATAGATTGGAATTAGGAAACCTTTGGCTTTCAAAGCAAAGGTTTTTTCTTTTTATCAGGCTATGCTAAACTCAAAATATTGAAAAGAAAATTATTCCAGGAATCAAGAAGGGGGGCTATGTCTTCGAACAATGAGCTTACTTCAGCATCAAGTCAACAGGTTTCACAGAACGATGTAATGTTGAAGTTTTGAGGTGACCGAAGGGAAGAATGAATAAAATGATTGATAGTGTAACAGAGCTATAGTTTTTCCTGCACATTTGGGAAAAATATATTTTTAAGTGTTATACTAATAAATCCATCGAAAAGAGGTGAAGACCATGACAACTCACAATAAACCCAATAGACTAGCTAAGGAAAAATCACCTTACTTGTTGCAGCATGCTCTCAACCCAGTTGACTGGTTCCCTTGGTCTGAAGAAGCTTTTGACAAAGCAAAACAGGAAAACAAACCTGTCTTCTTATCTATCGGCTATTCCACTTGCCATTGGTGCCACGTCATGGCACACGAATCGTTCGAGGACGACGAAGTAGCCACAATATTAAATGAACATTACATATCGATCAAGGTAGATCGTGAAGAAAGACCCGATGTGGATCATCTGTACATGACCGTATGTCAAGCAATGACAGGGCAGGGCGGATGGCCGCTTACGATTATTATGACTCCGGATAAGAAGCCGTTTTTCGCAGGGACCTATTATCCCAAAAACCGTCGTTACGGACGTCACGGGCTGATGAACATTTTGCCGCAGCTGGCGGGCAAGTGGAAGGAAGATAGGGAGCGGATGGTTGAGACCAGCGATCAAATCGTGACGGATGTGGAACAGCGGATGCTCTCTAACTTGAAGGGTGAGGTTTCGGAGCAGACACTCGACCAAGCCTTTGCTCAGTTCGAGGAAGTCTTCGACCCGTCGTTCGGCGGATTTGGTGATGCTCCTAAGTTTCCAACTTCACATAATTTCTCGTTTTTGCTGCGATATTACCATCGAACCGGCAAGGAGTCTGCTCTGCAAATGGTAGAGAAGACGCTTGATGCGATGCAGCGCGGCGGGATGTACGACCACATCGGCTTTGGGTTTGCCAGATATTCTGTTGATGAGCGCTGGATGGTACCGCATTTTGAGAAAATGTTGTATGATAATGCGCTTCTCGCCTGGACTTATTTGGAAGCATACCAGTTAACTGGGCAAACGAAGTATTCCCACACGGCAGAGGAGATCTTCACTTATGTGCTTCGTGATATGACAGACCCTGAAGGGGGCTTCTATTCAGCGGAGGATGCGGATTCGGAAGGACATGAAGGGAAGTTTTACGTCTGGAAGCCGGAAGAAATATTGCAAGTGTTAGGTGATGAGGAAGGCGAGCTTTATTGCGATTTGTACGATATTACAGAGGAAGGCAATTTTGAAGGTCACAGCATCCCTAACTTAATCCAGCATGATGTGGAGATGTACGCGCGGCTCAAGGGGCTGAAACTTGATGAATTGACTCGAACCATCGAAAGATGCCGCCAAACGTTGTTCAGCTATCGCGAACAGCGTGTCCATCCGGGTAAGGATGACAAAGTGTTAACCTCCTGGAACGGGCTTATGATTATGGCGCTGGCTAAAGGCTATAAGGTACTGGAACGTCCACAATATCTGGAGGCGGCAGCTCGTTCGGCTCGCTTTATCATCTCCAAGATAAGGCGTCCGGATGGAAGGCTACTAGCAAGGTACCGGGATGGAGAAGCGGCGTTCGCTGCCTATTTGGATGACTATGCTTTCATGGTATGGGGACTTATTGAGCTGTATGAGGCGTCTTTTGAGCTGGAGTTTTTGAAGCTGGCTGTTGAGCTGAACGAACAGATGATTGAGTTGTTCTGGGATGAGGAGAATGGAGGATTATTCTTCTATGGAAGCGACAGTGAGCAATTATTCACGCGGAACAAAGAGATTTATGACGGTGCACTTCCTTCCGGGAATGCTGTAGCGGCGATGAACTTCTTGAAGCTGTCCAAGCTGACCTATGACGCAAGGTTGTCGCAGATTGCCGAGAGGCAATTACAAGCCTTTGCAGGCTCTATTGAGCGCTATCCGACAGGTCATTCGATGTTCCTGATAGCTCTGGATTATGCCTATAGCCCTTCAAGCGAAATTGTCATTGCAGGCGATCTTCAATCCAATACTACAACGGAGATGATTGCCGCGGCACGTCAAGGCTTCAGACCCCATACCTTAGTATTCCTGGTTCCAACAGGGGAAGAGGGAGAGAAGGTTCGCGAATTGATTCCTTTAGTTCAAGACAAGCAGGCTATAGGCGGAAGGCCAACGGTGTATGTTTGCGAGAACTTTGCTTGTTATTCACCGACAACGGATATTGAAGAATTCAAGGAAGCGCTGCTTCCTCAATAAGATAGGCCTTCTTGATGGAAATTCATTTTTCGATCAAGGAGGTTTTTTTGTATATAAGGAAGGAGATTTGATTTCTTTAACGAAAGAATAATAGTTGTACTAATAGTATTGAATCGTGAATATCAATTAGGTGCCTTTGTGAAGACAAAGGGTAACAGGGAATCGGGTGCAAATCCCGAGCGGTCCCGCCACTGTATACGGGGAGTTTCTTTCAAAATGCCACTCGGTTTAACGACCGGGGAAGGCGAAAGACGCGTCGATCCGTGAGCCAGGAGACCTACCTAATTTGTATGCACCCAAATCCCTTCGCGGAAAGGAGAGGTGTACGAAGAGTGAATCGACAAAGGTATGAGCTGTTGTCGTTTTTAACTGCGTACCCAACACCTATCCTGCAGGATAGGTTTTTTTTGTTTTACCAAAAATGATATTGGAGGATGTATCGGATGAGTAAGAGAAAATGGGGCAGTTCGTTGCTTCTAGTGTTAGGTTTTACACTGTACTTGCTAGTTAATGATCCGCAATCGGCATATGCCATGCACATTATGGAGGGCTTTCTGCCACTAGGCTGGGCTGTCTTCTGGTGGGTAGTGTTTATTCCGTTTTTTATTCTCGGTTTGCGCGCGTTAATCAAAATTACAAAGGAAACACCCGAACTCAAAATTATGTTGGGCTTGGCAGGAGCTTTCACATTTGTGCTATCCGCTCTTAAAATCCCTTCGGTAACAGGCAGCAGCTCCCATCCGACAGGAACAGGGCTAGGAGCCGTTATGTTCGGCCCATTGCCGATGAGCGTATTAGGTTCTATTGTATTGTTGTTTCAAGCATTGCTGCTCGCACATGGCGGATTAACTACATTGGGTGCTAATGCGTTCTCCATGGCTCTAGCAGGACCCGTCGTAGGTTATTTTGTGTACAGATGGATGATGCAAGCAACAGGTAAGCAAAAGTGGTCTATATTCACCGCAGCAGCGATGGCGGATTTATCTACCTATGTAGTCACTTCGATACAATTGGCACTGGCTTTTCCAGCCGAACAGGGCGGGTTTGCGGCATCTTTTCTCAAATTCGGAGGCATTTTCGCAATCACGCAAATCCCGTTGGCCATCAGTGAAGGTCTTCTCACCGTATTGATTTGGAACTGGCTTCAAGCCTATAGCTCTAATGAATTGTCCCTTATTCAACGCAAAATGAAAGGAGCTCGCGAATCATGAAAACCAGCTCGAAAAATATGTTAATTCTGGCTGCCGTAGTCTTAATGGCTGCGCTGCCTCTTTTATTTGTAAAAGGTGATTTCGGTGGTGCCGACGATGCGGCTGAGGAAATGATCAAAACACTGCATCCATCCTATGAACCATGGTTCTCCTCATTGATTGAACCGCCTCCGGAAACGGAGAGCATGCTGTTTGCTTTGCAGGCTGCCTTGGGTGCCGGGTTTATCGGATATACCATCGGCTTATTTAAAGGAAGAGCAACCAAACGATCCAATGATTAGACAGATCGACGTTATATCTTATAGCAATGAGCTGCGAGCCGTTTCTCCCATGTGGAAGAGCGGTTTCGCTGCTCTATTGATCCTATTGTCCTATATAGCACACCCGGTCGTTCAGCTTGTGTTGTTTGTCTGGATATCGCTTTGGATCGCTGCCTATGCGAAGGTTCCTCTTTCGTTATATTTCATTTTGCTATGCAGTTCTTTGCTGTTATTCGTGACAAGCTTGCCTGCCATTTTGATAGAAATTCATTCACTTGATACAGAGCAGGGCGGCGGCCATGGATGGGTGCTATTTACCTTTTCCCACTGGACGTTGTACTTGAATCCAACAGGATTGCAGCTGGCAGTTAAGCTCGTATGCCGAATCATCGCGTGCTTATCCGCATCGTTATTATTAATTCTGACAACCCCTATGTCGGAGCTGTTTCAGGTTATGAAGAAACTACGTATGCCGTCATTGGTATTAGAAATCATGCTGATTACATACCGATTCCTGTTCCTTCTCTTGGATACAGCACATGACATGTATAGGGCCCAGCGGGCTAGAGGAGGACAGCAAGGGTTTAAAGGCAGGCTGAAAGATACGGCCATATTAATCGTTCGGATGTTTGCCAAAACGATGCAGCGCTATCAAGGCTTGGCGAACGGGATGATATCGAGGGGCTTTACTGAAGATATTCGAATGGCGCCATACCGGGGAGGTCATGTGCCAACACGCTACAAGTGGGAGAGCTGCATCGGAGTTGTATTGCTCCTAATAATAGAATGTTTGCTTAGATGGAGGGAAATGGGATGAAATCGATAATGGAAGCGCAGGCATTGAGCTACAGCTACCCAGGGACGAATTCGCAAGCGCTTCGGAATTTGAACATGAAGATCCCTGAGGGTACCAAAACAGCGATTTGTGGTCATAACGGCTCCGGCAAATCGACCTTTTTTCTTCAAGCCATAGGCATTCATCGTCCAACGGAAGGTCATCTTGCTTGGAAGGGCTCACCTCTCCAGTATGATCGTAATACCTTGAAGCAGCTTAGGCAGCAGGTAGGGCTTGTGTTTCAGGACCCTGAACAGCAGATTATTTTGAACACACCCTTAGAGGATATATCATACGGTATGCGTAATGCCGGTTTCCCTGAGCAAGAGATCAACAGACGAACAGAGCAGATGCTCGCATCCATGGGGATTGAGCATTTGGCTGAGAAGCCGATACATCACTTGAGTTTGGGGCAAAAGAAACGGGTCGCTCTGGCAGGGGTTTTAGTGCTGGAACCGGAACTGCTGCTTCTGGACGAGCCGACCGCTTATTTGGACAGGCGATCCGAGCAGCAGCTGATAGAGGAGCTTGATCGTATTCATCAACAAGGCATTACGGTCGTCATGGCTACTCATGATATGAATTTAGCTTATGCTTGGGCAGATTGGGTACTGGTCATGGATAAGGGACAGTGTGTAAGGGAAGGTACCCCTTATGAAGTATTCAGCCATGAAGAGGAGCTGGAGTTGCTCGGCTTGGAGCAGCCCATTTTGCTGGACATATGGAATGCAATGCCTGAATCCGTGAGGCAGGGGAAGAACGCTCCCCGTGATGTGAGGTCTTTTAAACAGTTTATGGAAGAAAATACTGCCTCTTTATTTAGCCACTCTGCAGGAGCAAAAGTAGAATAAAACGAGAAAAGCCCCAAACGAATGGCGAAGATAAACTATCGCATCGATTGGAGCTTTTTTCGGTATATAACGGTTATTTTTCTTGAATCATCGTTTTCCACAAGTCGGAGGTATCATAGCCTAAGCGCCAAGCGGCAACACCGGCAAGATTGTATTTCTTCGCCAATTCGAGACGAGCTTTGACCGTATCTTCATTTTCCAGCCAGAACACGTAAGTATACCCATCTTGAGTGTACTCAACCCGATACTGCTTGAATGTATCATCCCATGTTTTAGTTGCATTCTTGCTTGCCATAAGAGCAGGCAAATCTTTCATCAACAGCGCCCGATTATTCACGAGGTTGCCTGCGCTATCGATTTGCCACTCACGGACATAGAATGGGATACCGATAATGAGTTTATCACGTGAGATGCCGTAGGAGAGAAACTCTTGAATCCCTTCCTCAACCCACTGGAGACCAGCTACTGAACCGGCTTCTGTACTTCCTTTCCAATACTGGTCATAGGTCATCGTAATGATATAGTCGACAATATTAGCAAGCTTCTCATGGTCAAAAGCAGTTTGCGCATTCCATTTTACGCTGCCGCGTGGAAGGTCGATGGAGATTAGAAGACCTTTTTGGTGAGCGGCATCCGTTAATTTTTGAATAAATGCAGTGTAGGCTGCGCGATCTTTGCCTGACAAGCTCTCAAAATCGATGTTCAGGCCGTTCACGCCAAGCGAAGCTGCTTTAGTAACGAGCGCATTAATGAATTTGGTCTGAGCGCTTGCGTTTGATAAAAATTGCGTAGTGAGCGAAGCATCAAACTGATTGCTTACGAGCGGTTGTACCGCATACCCTTGGCTCTTGAGCCAAGCGACAGTATCCTTGTTCGAAGTATCCGTTAACCCGCCAGAAGCATCCGCCAACGTGAAATAAGTCGGAGAGACGACATCCAGTCCAGATGTAGTATTGACTTGACTTCGTATCGTATCGTTGCTAGAGCTTCCGTTCCAACCCCAAAATTGCAGCTTGCTGAAGTTGTCCCATATTTTGGTTCCGTCATCCAGCAAGCGAATAGATGCATTGCTGTAGCCCATTGCATAATTAAGTGCATTAGTAAGACTCGATGAATCGGAAATCCAGCTATCGCTTTGATAAACCTGATAATAAGGATAATTAGACCAAATGACAGGCTTGGAACCAGAATTGGATGGATCATCGTTAACGATATTCGTATGGGAGAACTGCTGAGCGTAACGAATCGCGTCGTCTACGTTCAGGAATGAGTCCAGATACTGGCTGTATTGATACACCTTATAAGTTTTCACATTGGAAAATACGATTTGATTGCCCTTAGTACTGTTTATAACAGTCGAATTGGACCATTTAAGGGATTCGTTAATAGCATCTTCCAAGTAAGCAAACGACCAGTCGTCATTTGTACTCGTTCCTTGATAGACTTTATAGATTCGGTCACTTGAAGCACGCAGTTCGGTTTTGGACGATGCCGATAGGTTATCCCATACCCACTGATGAGTGGTTAAATCAATGATATGTGCATTTCCCCATTTGCTTGCTTCTGCTTTGGCATCGTTTAGGGTTGCAAATTCCCATGACGACATGGTCGCATCGCCTTGATAAACCTGGTATTTGGGATAGTTATTCCATACCCAGCCATCCGATTGCAAGTCCCGTATACTTGCATGTGTCCAATTGGCCGCTTCACGTTTGGCCTGATCTAACGTAGCGAACTCCCAGGAGGAGCTGCTTTTGCCATTTTGGTATACTTTATAGCGCGGATAGTTGTTCCACAGCCATTTACGGGAAGAAATATCTTCTACGTGGCTGCTGGTAAATTGTTTAGCATAGTTCTCCGCAGACTTATAGTCTGATGTTTCCAATAAAATTCGGTCATCCTGATAGACACGGTACTTGGACGTTTTGTCCGCAGCAGCCATAGCCGATCCGGCGGAAGATAGAAATAATGCCATGACGGATACGATCAGTACGGTCTTGCGTTTCAACATGCATCAGCCTCTTTCTACTAAATCTATCCTATTAAACGCACAACCTACCTAAGAAGTTGCGTTGGTAATTAGTAGAAACATAGATTCGCAGGAAAAAAAGGCTTTTTTACGGCAAAACAGCATACAAAAAACCCCCTTGCGAGCGGCTAAGATACCGTCTGCAAGGGGGGAGTTGTTAGGCGATATCCGCTACGATCTCATCTTCCAATTTGAGATGAATTTGATCGCGGAATACCCGGATGTTCATTTGGGTTAACAAGTATCTTTCGATTGCTTCAAGCATATTAGCAGCGATAATAATTTGACTTCTGCCTTCTGCGAATACTTCCGCCGAAAAGCCGTAATCATCGTCAAACATTAATTCAACTTCAACCTGGTTAGGCTGGATTTGCTTACGCTCACTAAAATGAATGCAAATCGCATTAATAATATCTTGTTCGGATAATCTCATTGTACGGACCTCGACATTTCTTTCAGATTAATATTGTTTAGGCTGATTGTTCAATTTGCGTTTGTCTCGGAAATATTGAACCAGCTTGACCACAATCGCAATCAATGCAAAGATCGCCATGATGTTGATCAGAAGTCCAAGAATATTTCCAAGCATCCCCATGTTGCCGAACAAACCGCCAAACAGCATACCGGCTAGTCCGCCGATGAGCATTCCCTTCATGAAGCCGCCACCGCTGAAAAATCCAGGTTTCTTAGCCGTAGTTGGGTTAGTTGCTCCGTTGGTTGTCTGCTTCGATGGAGCAGGCTCACTCTTGTTCACACCGCTATTCGGTGTTTGAGTCGAATTGCTCGGGCTGAAGCTCTTCTTCGGCGACTTGTACTTAGCAGCGTCCGCAACGCCTACCGCACTGAACGAGAAGGCGACGGCACAAGCCATCATGATGATCGTTAATCGTTTCCACATAGTCTTGACCCTCCAAGTCATATTGTAAAAATATCGTTTCTATAAGTTACTACGAATAATCTGGACAAAGGTTTCAGTTTTTATCCCTTCTTGGTACAATGGAACTATAAAATATTAGGAAAACTATTATTCAACTACAAGAGGCGGTTGTTTATGTCATCATATCCTCAAGCTTATATTGATTATTTAATTTATTTTCATGCGGAACGCGATTATTTTGAATGTCATGAGGTTATGGAAGAATATTGGAAGGAGCATCCTGGAGATCCGCTTGCCTTATGCTACGTCGGGCTAATCCAAATAGCCGTTGCATTGTACCACCAGCGGAGAAACAACTTAAAGGGAGCGCAGAAAATGATGGCCAGCGCCATCAACAATCTGACCAACGACGGGATGTTGGCGCTTGGTCTTGATCCAGTAGTACTCAAAAAATTGCTGCAGGAGCGCCTGAGCCAGATGTCTAATTCCAATACAAACTATGAGGATTTGAATTTGCCATTGACGGATACTGAACTCGTGTCAGAATGCGTTAAGCGTTGTACGGAGAGCAGCTTACATTGGCAATGTCAGAGCGACTTTTCCAATACGTTCGTCATTCATAAGCATAAATTGCGGGACCGGAGCTCTGTCATTGCCGAGCGGGAGCAAAGCCGAATGACTAAAGCGCAGCAGCGAGGTAGAACGTCATGACCAATCTTACAAAGCTTGGCAAAGTGGTCGTTGTGGACGATGAGCCGAATATTGTTGAAGTGATCCGGCTTTATCTGGAGCATGCCGGATATGAGCCTTTTATAGTGTATAGAGGCAATGAAGTGATGCAGATGATTCGGGAGCAGGCTCCAGATATTATATTACTGGATGTCATGCTGCCGGATAAGTCAGGCTTCGAGCTGTGCAGTGATATTCGCAACGACCCTGGACCGCTATCCAGAACTCCAATCATATTTTTAACGGCCAAGGGAGAATCGATTGATAAGCTGAGAGCCTTTAATTTGGGGGTGGACGACTATATTGTTAAGCCGTTCGATCCGAATGAGCTTATTGCACGAATCAAGGCTGTCCTGCGCAGAACGCAAGCACAGAACGCTTCCAATATAGCCGCCTCCATGAAAAATATGAAAACAATGCTGCGTATCGGAACTTTAATGGTCGATCCAGAGCAGTATAAAGTAACCATCGGGGGAGAGCGAGTAGATCTGACGCCCAAAGAGATTGAGCTGCTGCATTTTTTGGCATCCAATCCAGGAAGAGTTTACTCTAGAGAAGATTTGCTTGGCTATGTATGGAACTTTGATTTCAGCGGCGGTACACGTACGGTCGATGCTCACGTCAAAAATTTGCGTAAGAAGCTCGGCACTAATCCGGAATGGGCCATTCAAACGTTATGGGGCATAGGATACTCTTTCGAGGTATCCCGTCATGGTTAAGCGATGGTATCGCAGCTTCTATATTAAAATCTTTTTGTCGTTTTTAGCGACCTGTATTTTATTTTTTATTGGTCTGGCGCTGTTCTGGAACAGTTATTTTACGGATCTGTTATATAAGGATAAGAAAGATTTGCTTTCCTCCCGGATGACGGAGGTCACCAAGCTGCTGCCTTCAGTTGCAGACGGGACGATCTCGACTCGCGAGCTGCGTTTCGGCATAAGGATTATTTCTCGAAGCATCAACGGTCAGGTGTGGCTGATAGACGCCAAAGGGAATATATTGAACGGCTCCTCGGAACGGGAAGGAAGTGTCATTCCCAATGCGATGGACAGTTTGTTTATCGAGGGATTGAAGGGGCAAACGGGCTTTGTTGCAGGACAGTATAAGTTCGAGCATCGGCCGCGCGAAGGTATATTGACGTATTATGCGCCGGCGCAAATGAATGGACAGCCCATCGTCATTTTTTTGAACGTACCGATTCTGGAGGTTAGTGAGGCCTTGGCTGCAGTCCGATGGAATATTATCGTGCCGCTAGTGTTCTCCTTGATTGCCGTTGCGATCATACTGTTCATATTATCTCGTAAGCTTGCAGGGCCTTTACAGCAAATGAACCGTGCTGCGCTTGAGGTAGCGGGAGGCGATTTCTCTACTCGGGTTCCTGTTACTTCAGGTGATGAAGTCGGTGAGCTTGCCAAAAGCTTTAATTTCATGGTCGATCAGCTGGTACAATGGGAAGATGCGCGTCAGGATTTTCTGGCTAACGTGTCTCACGAGCTCAGATCTCCTCTGACGACTTTACGCGGTTTCATTATTGCGATGAATGATAAGGTCATACCGGAGGATAAGTACGATCATTATCTAAAAATATGCGACAACGAGGTGCAGCGTCTGCAGCGGCTTGTGAACGATCTGCTGGATTTGGCGCGTATTCAAAACGGCAGCGATGTGTTCCAGACGAGACCTATCTCGCTCAATGAAGTGATTGGACACGTTCTTATGTTAATGAGAACCCCTATTCAGGATAAACAACTGGTGCTGCAGGAGCTGCTGCCTGACAAGGATCAGCCAGTCATTGTCGAATTGGATGCGGATCGATTCATTCAGATCATGCAAAACTTGATCTACAATGCCATTCAATTTACGCCGCCGGGCGGGATCATCATAGTGGAATTAGTTGAGGAAGACGATCAGGCCGTCGTTTGGGTAAGGGACACTGGAATCGGAATGGAGCAAGAGCAGCTTCACCGCATCTGGGATCGATTTTATAAAGTAGAGCATTCACGAACTTCAGCATCAGGAGGGACGGGGCTCGGTCTTACGATTGTTAGACATCTAGTCAGCGGAATGAAAGGTACCATAGGCGTAACCAGTAGACTGGGAGCAGGTACCGATTTCAAATTGACGTTCCCTTTGAGTGATGAGAATGGATGATTTTTTACATAATTTTCACAAATCTCTCATAATTTCATCAAAGTTAGAAAGTATCCTGTCTCTATACGAATGAGATGGGATTTTTTTCTTGGATTAATCCACTCGTTCGAACAGGATTCTTCATGTCCTTGATAGGGGGTGGCTTATGTTCACTCGTTTCGCTCAGGTAGGGGTTTGGATTTGCATAGCAGCCGTTATACTGACTGGTTGTATAAGGAAAGAAGCGGTCAAGCCGTCTTCGCAATCCGCCTCGTTATTGAAGCAAGAAGAAGTTCAGAGCGATATGGAACGGGAAATGGTCATTTTATTCCAAAGTCTAATTCAGATGGATAAGCAAGATCATCTGGTCATAAATAAGAAACAAGCTGAGGAGCTGCTGCCCGCAGTTAAGCACAATACGAGCGAAGGCGGACTAACTCTGGCCGATCAGCAAATTATTGTGAGCATTCTGACGGTTGATCAAAGACTATTTGTCATTAATTATCAAAAAAGCATGCATGAGCATATACAGAAGGAAATTAAAGAACGGGACAAGCTGGACCGAGAGGAAAGGGAACGTATGGTTCGTGAATTTCAGCTTCGTCGACAAGAACAAGAGCAATATCAAGATCAGCACCAAGATCCGTCACAGCAAGGTAACCGGAATGATGATTCAAGCTCAGAATTGACCTACAGTTCCCCACTCAAAAAGTCTAACAACGTAGAACAAAGATTGATCCATTTATTGGAAAATAGAACGCAAGAATGAAGAAAGGTTGAAATAAAGCGAGAACGAAAGAGCTTTCATGACTATTTCTTCTTGAAAATAACGCTGAAAAGCGATAAAGTTATTCTCACAGGACAATCTAAATAGACCGTTACTGTAATTCGGATAAATAAAGAGGTGTGGATGTTCGATGAGTAAATTACTACAGGATATTCTTGAGTACAATCGGGTATTTGTGGAGGAAAAGAAATACGAACCTTACCTGACGTCCAAATTTCCAGATAAGAAGTTTGTTATTTTAACTTGCATGGATACTCGATTAATTGAGCTTCTGCCAGCAAGTATGAACATCAAGAACGGTGATGTGAAAATGATCAAAGCCGCGGGTGGCGTCGTATCGACTCCATTCGGAGGGATTATGCGAAGCTTGATCGTTGCTATTTATGAGCTGGGCGCTGATGAAGTGTTCGTTATCGGTCATTACGATTGCGGTATGAGTCACTTGAATCCGGAAGCTACCAAGCAGAAGTTCATTGAGCGGGGAATTAAAGAGGAAACCATTAAGACCCTGGAATATTCCGGTCTTCATCTCGAAAGATGGTTAAGAGGGTTTGACGATGTAGCGGAAAGTGTCAAAAACAGCGTTAATACGATTAAACATCATCCGCTTGTGCCAGATATTCCTGTTCACGGTTTAATTATTGATCCGGCAACAGGCAAACTGGATGTCGTATCCGCAGAATAACTGTATAGGCAGTGCACGACCAGCTTCGATGCATGAAGTAAGCGTCGAAGAATCTGGTCGCGCCGTCCTGTCTGTTTATTGTTGGGCTCTCTTATCTATCAAACGCATGTTGGCGTTATAGATTTGACCGCTGCTTTTCAGAACATAGCCGCCGTTTTCACGGTAATCCAGAGTCATTCGATCTTCGAAATACACCTCATGTTTTTTCTCATACAGAACTTCGTACGGTGTACCCTCAGCATGCAGGTCACGCTCTCCAGCTTGTTGCATAATCCATAAAGTCGGAACACCGCTCACAGCGCATCCGCAGCCTTCCGAATCAAAAACCAGCTTAAGCTTTTCTTGACCTTTCATTTGGTGTTTCTTAATTTGCTCCACAGCTTGTTCTGTGAATGTAATTTGCATGGTTTGTCCTCTCCTTTTCCGACATGTTAAGTTTACCATAGAACCCTTCGAACCTCTAGAATGCGAGTCAGTTGCTTCTCTTTTCCAGACGAAGTATGATTTAGTTAATCGCTTTGAAAGGGGTGCTGTCCAATGGTCGCACAAGGATTTGAACAGAAGCTGGCAGAGTTCAAGGAATATTTGAAGAAAATGAAAAGCTACGAGGAAGCCATCGGTCTCTTGTATTGGGATATGAGGACGGGCGCGCCTAAGAAAGGGATAGGGACACGCTCTGAGGTAGTAGGAATGCTGTCCGGGGAATATTTCGCACTTTCCGTATCCGAGCAAATGGGAGAGATGCTGGAGTATTTCAACGAACCGAATACATATGGCAAGCTGAACCGAACTGACCAAATTATTGTAAATGAATGCAAGAAGGAATATGACCGCAGCAAAAAAATACCGCAAAAATTGCATCAAGAATACGTTGTGCTTACTTCACAAGCGGAATCAGTGTGGGAAGAGGCTAAAGAGGCATCCGACTATAAGATGTTCCAGCCTTATTTGGAGAAGATCGTAGCGACCAACCTTGAATTTATTAAGCTATGGGGCTATGAAGGACATAAATACAATACATTGCTGGACATGTACGAGCCTGGGATGACCGTTGCTAAGCTGGATGAAGTATTTGGAGCCCTTCGTGAGAAAGTAGTGCCTCTCTTGGCTGCGATACAGCAGTCCTCGAACAAGCCTGCTACCGGTTTTCTAAGACAAATGTTTGAGAAAGAGAAACAGAAGAAGTTCAGTCTGTTCATCCTTGATCAAATGGGCTATGACTTTGAAGCAGGACGTTTGGATGAGACGGTACATCCTTTCGCTACGGGCTTGAACCCTGGAGACGTCAGAATTACCACACGCTATTTGCTGGATGACGTGAATAGTGCTCTATTCGGTACAATTCATGAAGGCGGACATGCATTATATGAACAAAACATTTCTGCGGAACTAATAGGTACGCCTCTGTGTACCGGTACGTCCATGGGGATTCATGAATCGCAGTCGCGTTTTTGGGAAAATATGATCGGTCGCAGCCGTCCGTTCTGGAAACGCTATTACGGTGATTTGCAAAACAATTACGCCGGGCAGTTTGATAACGTATCTGTCGAGGATTTTTATCGGGCAACGAATGAAGTGAAGCCGTCCTTGATTCGTATCGAAGCGGATGAGCTGACTTATAATCTTCACATCATGATTCGCTATGAAATTGAGAAGGCATTGTTCAGTGAAAGTGTTAGTGTCGCTGATCTGCCTGAGCTGTGGAACGAGAAGTACAAAGAGTACCTTGGCGTGGCACCAGCCAATGATGGTGAAGGAGTACTTCAGGATGTTCATTGGGCAGGGGGCTCCTTCGGTTATTTCCCATCCTATGCGCTCGGCAATATGTATGGCGCTCAAATTATGAGAACGCTTCGTAAGGAGTTGCCTGATATGGATCAACTGATCGAGAGCGGCAAGCTTATCCCAATCAAGGAATGGTTAACGGATAAGATATACAAGTACGGCAAAGAGCTTACCCCGAATGAAATTATACTGCAAGTGACCGGTGAAGAGCTGAATCCTGATTATTTGGTGGATTACTTGACCGAGAAATACAAAGATATTTACAAACTGTAATACATCCATATAAAGGGAGAATTTCCGAATTCCAAGAGAAGCCCGAAGAGACTTAAGATGTTTGGTCTCTTACGAGCTTCTTTTTGCATAAAATTGTGATAATGATTTTCAAACTCATTGACAATTGATAACGATTCTCATAGAATGAAAAAGAGCTATTTTTCCTTATTAAATTACTAGAGAGACAGAAGAGGATCTTAATGAAAGCTTTATTTCAGACCACGAAGGCCAAATCGGCAGGACTTATCTTTTTTATTCTTTTATGTGCTGTCTCATGCGCATGCAGCATTATGTTTGGAGTCAATAATTATTCTTGGAAAACGGTAGTAGAAGCTTATACGGCGTTCAACGGGACGAATGAGCATCTTATTATTCAAACGGCAAGGGTGCCACGTGCACTGATTGCTATTGCAGTAGGTGCCAGTCTGGCGGTTGCAGGTTCTTACATGCAGGCGCTGACACGTAATCCGCTCGCATCGCCAAGTATTTTCGGGGTTAATTCGGGGGCTGCGTTTTTCATCGTGCTGCTGGTAGGGTTCGGACCCTCGGCATCCATGATGACACTAACTTGGGTTGCTTTTTTAGGTGCTGCGGTAAGTGCGGGTATCGTATATTTGATGGGGTCCCTTGGGAGAGACGGTTTGACGCCAGTGAAGGTCACTTTGGCGGGCTCGGCCGTTACGGCATTTTTCTCCTCCTTAACGCAAGGGGTATTGCTTACAAATGGTAAAGCATTCGATCAAGTATTGATTTGGCTTGTCGGTTCGGTTGCGGGAAGAGAGCTGCGTATGTTGGGCGCTGTTACTCCTTATATCGTTATAGCTCTTATAGGAGCACTGATTTTAGCCCGTCATATTAATATTTTGGCCATGGGCGACGATGTAGCCAAAGGTCTAGGTCAAAGAACAGCTTACATAAAACTCGCGGCTGCGGTCATCATTGTTATTTTGGCAGGAGGCTCGGTTGCCGTAGCAGGCCCTGTCGTATTTGTAGGCATTATCATCCCTCATATAGCCCGTTATCTGGTAGGAAACGATTATCGCTGGATCGTGCCTTATTGCGCAGTACTTGGTGCGATACTGATTCTTGTTGCCGACTTGGGCTCTAGATTTATTGCGATGCCGAAGGAAGTACCTGTAGGGGTTGTCACTGCATTGCTCGGCGTTCCTTTCTTCGTGTATATTGCACGCAAAGGAGGGAGATCGTAGAATGAGCAAATATTTGACAGTTCGAGGGAAAAAATCAGCGTTCTCTTTTCTGGTAAGTAAAAGGATGCTGTGGGTCATTCTAGGGTTGGTTATCGCCAATGCGATTGTATTCATCATCGGAACAGGTGTTGGCTCTGTTAAAGTTACTCCTATTGAGGTAATTAAGGTGCTGTTGGGTGTTGGTGCGGATACGCAAACCGTTATCGTGCATTCGCTTCGGCTGCCGCGGATGATTATCGCTGTTTTAGTTGGTGCGTCGCTAGCAGTCTCCGGTGCGATACTTCAAGGGCTGATCCGTAATCCATTGGCGTCACCGGACATTGTAGGGATCACAGGAGGCGCTTCGCTTGGCGCCGTATGCTTCTTTTTCTTTTTGGGAAGCACAATGAGCATTCAATGGCTGCCGTTATTTGCGATTATCGGCGCTTTCGTATCTACGTTTCTCATTTACATCCTGGCTTGGAAAAAGGGTGTTTCACCCTTGCGCATGGTTATGATCGGGATTGGGATGTCGTCGGCATACAGCTCGATTTCGTATATGCTGATGATTTCCGGACCTGTTATTTTGGCTAATAAATCGATGACCTTTTTGACAGGAAGCATCTATGGTGTTTCCTGGGAGAAAGATGTGTGGGTCATGCTTCCATGGGTCATTATTCTTCTCCCGATCGCGTTGCTAATGGCGAGAGAGGTAAACGTGCAGGAGCTAGGTCAAGATATTGCAGCAGGGGTCGGCAGTGCGGTTCAAGCCAAACGGGCGCTGCTCATATTGCTCAGTGTTGCTTTAGCAGGTGCCGCTGTTGCCATAGGTGGAGCCATTGGTTTTATCGGGTTAATGGCGCCGCATATCGCGCGCAAGATGGTGGGGCCGGCATTTGGAGGCGTATTACCGGTGTCCGCTTTAATTGGTTCTTTGATTTTACTTGTAGCCGATTTGGCGGCAAGAACATTGTTCTCACCGCTAGATATTCCAGCAGGAGTGTTTACGGCGGTAATAGGCGCACCATTCTTCGTATACTTGCTGTACAAAAACCGCCATTCATGATGACGATTGAAGGAGATGACTTCGGATGCACGCTTTGGAAGCCAAAGGCTTGAGCTTATCCTATGGAACAGTACCTATATTTAAAGATTTGAGTGTGAACATTCCAAAGGGAGAAATCACAGTGCTCATCGGCAGTAACGGTTGTGGCAAATCCACTTTGCTGCGTTCTCTTGCCCGACTGCTAAACCCGCAGAAAGGAACCATTGTCCTCGATGGGCATGAATTGGCAAAGCTACCTACTAGAGAAATCGCTAAGCGTTTAGCGATTTTGCCGCAAGGGCCTTCGGCTCCCGAAGGGCTTACTGTACTGCAGTTGGTCAAGCAAGGGCGCTATCCTTACCAAAGTTGGCTCCAGCAATGGTCTCAAGAGGATGAGCGAATGGTACGCATGGCCTTGGAAGAAACTGGAATGACGGAATATAGCGAACGTACGGTGGACTCTTTATCTGGTGGACAGCGTCAAAGAGCTTGGATTGCCATGACGTTGGCCCAAGGAACGGATACGGTTCTGCTGGATGAGCCTACAACATATTTGGATTTGACGCATCAGGTCGAAGTGCTGGATCTGTTGTATGAATTGAATGAGAAAGAAAACCGGACCGTGGTAATGGTCCTTCACGATATTAACCTGGCTTGCCGTTATGCGCATCATATGATTGCCGTGAAGAACGGAGCGATCTGGGCACAAGGAAAACCGGAGGATATCGTAACAGAAGGGATGATCAAAGGGGTATTCGATCTGGAGTGCCAAGTATTAAAGGATCCATTCTACGGTACTCCGCTATGCATCCCTTACGGCAAAGGAAGAACCGTTGGGCTTGAACCGGCCGTATCAGAATCGACTGGCAAGCAGCCAACTACAAATAATCGAACAGAATCACGCGTCCCCACGACTGCCTAGCACTGCTAGTTAGGTTATGGAACGATGAAAGAACCGTCTGACTCTTTAACGAGAGTACAGGCGGTTCTTTCTGTTTTTAACCTTTTTCTGGGCTATTGCATAGACTATCGAATCAAAGAACACAGATGGAGGGACTTGCTTTATGAGTAAGAAAAGATGGTATGCAGCATTAGCCATTCTGCTGGCCGCAGCATTGACAGTGACTGCCTGCGGACCTAAGAAGACAGAGGAGGTAACGAAGGTACGGATTGGTGAGGTTACGAGATCCATCTTCTATGCTCCGGAGTATGTAGCAATAGCTAAAGGCTTTTTTAAAGAGCAAGGACTGGAAGTAGATTTGACAACTACATCTGGTGGCGACAAGACCATGACGACGCTGCTCTCCGGGGGGATTGATGTAGCGTTGGTTGGATCGGAAACCTCGATTTATGTTCAGCAGCAAGGGAGCGGAGATCCCGTTATCAATTTTGCCCAATTGACACAGACAGATGGGACCTTCCTGGTAGCTCGTAAGCCGCAAACGGGTACTTTTGACTGGAACACCTTGAAGGGCAAAACGTTCTTAGGACAGCGCAAAGGCGGCATGCCGCAAATGGCCGGTGAATTCACTTTGAAAAAACATGGCATCAATCCGCAAAAGGATCTCAACCTTATCCAAAATGTTGATTTTGCTAATATTCCTACGGCTTTCGCATCAGGAACGGGTGAATATGTACAGTTATTTGAGCCTCAGGCAACCGTCATTGAAAAAGAAGGCAAAGGCTACGTCATTGCTTCCTTCGGCGTAGAAAGCGGCAGACTGCCTTACACCGTCTTTATGGCGAAAAAGAGCTTTATCGATAAAAACACGAATACGATTCAGAAGTTTACAAATGCCGTTCAAAAAGCACAAAATTGGGTGCAAACAGCAAGCGTCGATGAAATCACAGATACGATAGCTTCCTTTTTCCAAGATACGGATAAACAAATTATTCAGGGTGTTGTAAAGCGCTATAAGGATCAAGGCTCATTCGCAACGGATGGGATTATCGACGAGCAGGAATGGAACAACTTGCAGGATGTTATGGAGGCGGCTGGTGAGCTGAAGCAGCGTGCGGATTACAAAGCGCTAGTTAACAATCAGTTTGCCGAAAAAGCGAAACAATCAGTGAAATAATCATGTTTCTAATACAAATCGTTGAACCGAGGGGAGGGTTTCGATATGCAAGCCGTTGTGGAGCTTGATGGGCTATCTCATGTATATGTGAACGGACGCGGCGCAACAATGGCTCTTCAGCAAATAAGCCTGCATGTGAATCAAGGAGAATTCGTGAGCTTGATCGGCCCCAGCGGCTGCGGGAAAACAACGCTGCTGTCGCTGATAAGCGGTTTGCTGACGCCTACACAGGGGAGTGTACGCATTTCAGGAGAGTGGATTAAGCAGCCATCACCTAAGGTAGGATACATGCTGCAGCAGGACTACTTATTTCCGTGGCGCACGATTTATGAGAATGCCTCTATCGGTCTGGAATTAATGGGGAAGCGGGATGCAGCATCCAAAGCACTTGTTCTTGAGCTGCTTCATGATATGGGATTATCGGATTACGCAGAAAGCTATCCGCAGCAATTATCAGGGGGAATGAGACAGCGTGTGGCTCTAGTTCGTACGTTAGCAACAGAACCCGATATTTTGCTGCTTGATGAGCCATTCTCCGCTCTCGACTACCAAACGAAGCTGCAGTTAGAAGATCTTGTAGCGGTGACGCTGAGATCGCGTAATAAGACGGCTGTATTGGTTACACATGATATTTCGGAGGCTATTGCTATGAGTGATCGGATTATTGTGATGCAGCCTCGACCTGGGAGAATTCGGGCTGAAGTTGATGTGCCACAGTCGATACGGTTGGCATTGCCTCTGAAGGCAAGAGAAGAAGCCGGATTCCATGATTTGTTCCATCTCTTATGGGGACAATTCGACGATATGGATGCAGATAGGGGGGGACGAATGAATGATCTGACACCGTTGAATCATTCACAGAACTATGCCCATGACGAGCATCTGACGAAACAGGAGTTCGAACGGTATAAAGCGCGGGAACGAAGAACAACACATCAAGTCCGAATCACACAATGGACCATCTTGCTATTGTTTATGGGATGGTGGGAGGCAGCTGGCCGACTTCAGTGGATCGATACATTATTGTTCAGTTATCCGAGCCGAATCGGTGTTCTTCTATACACCAAATTAGTTGATGGTTCACTTCTCCTGCATGTGGGGGTTACCTTGTGGGAAACGATAGCGGGCTTTTTGCTGGGAACGCTGTTCGGAACGGCCATTGCAACTTTAATTTGGTGGTCGCCTTTCCTGTCGAGGGTATTGGATCCGTATATCGTTGTTTTGAACAGTTTGCCTAAAGTTGCCTTAGGCCCATTATTTATTGTAGCGCTCGGACCCGGGGTGCTATCCATTATTGCAACGACCTTATCTATAACGGTTATTATTACGATTCTTACCGTGTATGGAAGCTTTAAAGAAGTGGATCCGAATTATACAAAAGTGATTCGCATCTTCGGGGGCAATAAACGTAAGGTGTATCAGAATGTTATTTTACCTGCTTCCTACCCGACGATTGTATCTACTCTTAAGGTGAATGTCGGTCTGTCTTGGGTTGGAGTGATCGTGGGAGAATTTTTGGTATCCAAAGAAGGTCTAGGTTACCTTATTATTTATGGTTTCCAGGTGTTTAACTTCACATTAGTTATCGGCAGCGTTATTATCATAGCCATAGCTGCAACGGTGATGTACCAAGGTGTCGCTTATTTGGAAGGTAAGCTGATAGGGAACAAGCGCCGTTAATTATTTGTAAAGCTTCGAAAGAAGCTTTTTCTTTATCTCGCTATTGTACAAGCAGTGATATGAAAAGTACGGGTAATTTTGCCGATGATGGGGAAAACGATAAGAGAACCATAACAATATTTAAATCGCATATGCTAAAAGAGAGGTTTTCTATGGGAATCCGTGTCATCAAAACGGCTTTGGCCGTACTTGCTTCGATCTATTTGGCCCAATGGTTCGGGATTCGTTCGCCACTTTCTGCTGGTTTACTGGCGATTCTAGGCGTTGATGTGACAAAGAAGAAAGGTTTGCGAACCTCCTTTCAACGAATTGCCGCATCTCTGGTTAGTGTTACTTTATCAGCTATATTATTCGGCGTATTAGGGTTTGAAATATGGGTCATCAGCCTATGTATCCTCATTCTTTATCCTCTGCTTGTCCGTTTACGTTTGAAAGATGGAGTCGTAACGAGCTCGGTCGTCATGTTTCATATTTTTATGGCTAAGCCGATTACGATTGAATTGATTTTAAATGAAGTGGCTTTATTGCTGATTGGATTGGGAACCGCAACGGTCATTAACATTGTGTATATGCCTCGGGAGGATAAGCAGCTGCTCGAAATAAGGGAGAAGCTGGAGGAGTGCTTATCGCACATTTTTGTGCAACTATCAATTCATTTGAAGGATACCGAGTACATATGGAGCGGCAGAGAGCTGCTGGAGGCTCAAGATTTGTTAGAGAGAGGGCTGGAAGCGGCATATCGTTCGATGGAAAATTCGCTTTTTCAAGAAGAATCTCTATGGATATCCTATTTCATCATGCGTAAGCAGCAGATGGATTCTATTGACCGGATGATCCAACTGGTGGCTCAAGTGTACCAAACATTGCCTCATGGAGAGCTGCTAGCTAATGTTCTCGAACGTTTAAGCGAAGATGTTAAAGTAGAATATTATACAGGCCGCTCCGAGAAGGCATTAGAGTTGTTGATAGGTAGCTATAGACAAATGGCGCTGCCTCACACCCGTGAGGAATTTGAAGTGCGTTCGGCGCTGCTGCAGCTTATGATGGAGCTCAAAGCTTTCCTTGACATAGCCAAGCGGGAGAAAAAGCAAAAACACGCCAAAACTTCGAAGACGGCGCAGACTCAAACATAATATGAAAATGAATAAAATCTCGAAAAAGAGAGAAAAGTTTTTGTCACCCTAGACGAATGTCCTGCATACAATTGTAATGAATGATTGTATGGAGGAGGTTGAAAAGATGTCATTAGATAAAGATTTGCATTACAGAGAGATCTATACGAAGGCTGTTTGCGGCAAAGGACGTAAATTTTCGCAAGTAACGAACACTGTCACTCCGCCTCATGCTCCGACGAGTATTTTGGGTGCTTGGATTATCAACAACCAATATGACGCGGTGAAGTCAGGAGATCAAGTGGAAGTAGTGGGTACTTACGACATCAATATTTGGTATTCGTATGACAAAAATACCAAAACCGATGTTGCGAAAGAAACGATCTCTTATGTTGAAGCAGTAGGGCTTTCTTATCTTGATAAGAAGCACAGACCGTCGACCGCCGAAGTTACAGCAGCTGCCACTCAAGAACCGAACTGCGTAGAGGCGAGTATCTCTTCTAGCGGTGACAGTGTCATTATCCGCGTGGAACGCGAATTCAAAGTCGAAATGATCGCAGAAACGAAAATCTGGGTTGTGGTGAACCCTCATGGCAGCGATGATTTCGATGACAAATCCGTAGACTTCGACGATGCTGAGGACGGCGACTTTGAAGATCTTGATCCTGATTTCTTGGATGACGATTTGAACTGATTTCTAATTTCATTATATGTAGCTTAAGTTCATTTCGGCAGAGGGCGTCAGCCCTCTTTTTTGTTTCAATGGTTGTTCGCCTGAAAAATAGGCATTTGCTTCGTGGATGACATGGGTATATCTAGGATGGGGGGCTGCTTATCGTGCGCGTATTTTTACTTCATTCCAATGAACCGACTTTACAAATGCTTCTGGATCGAGTTGATGTTCCGCATGGAACGCGATTGGCAGCTCCTTTGGAGAAAACATGCATCATCCATTGGGGCTGCTTCCATACGGAGAAATCGGATCCACTTGCCATTCAACCTGTAAAATGTATGCTGCGGGCTTCTAACTCTCGAAAAGCAGCGGAGTTATTACAGCTTCACGGTATTCGTATGGTGATCGAAGGAGAGTCAGAGCTGCCGCGGTTTACTTATGAGTTTCTCATTCCAGTGTTTCATCTTCAAGCGTTGTCTCTTTTTCAAAAAACGAAGGGCATTTTTTTCGGTACTCCTCATCCACTGCACCAACAACAGGAATCAGATTTTGCTGAGGTGGTGAGTGAAACATCTTCATACCATGCGATGAGAGCAAAGCGCGAAGCCATTAAAAGCATTTATGCTCTAGGGTTGGATTATGGTGTAGTAAGAGTGGGGGTCCGCCCCGGAGGTGAATTGAATGTCCTAGAAGTGTCGGCAGTACCAAAGCTGACAGAAAAACTTGCGGAGCTGTTTGCTGATGCCATCAATCGGTTTGCAAAGGAATTGGATGATGAGACAAAACAGCCCGTGGAGGAAGTGACGTTGGGTGCGGATCCCGAGTTTTTACTGCTCAATCCACAAGGCAAGGTCATTTTTGCATCGAAATTTATGGACAAAGAAGGACCCGTCGGATGTGATTCCATAGTGCTTCCCAATTTTCGTAAAATCTATCCCTTGGCAGAGCTGCGTCCGCAGCCAAGCAAAGATGTGAGGCAGATGATCGTGAACTTGCATCGAACGATGCAACTGGCTTCCAGGAGTATTAATGATGGAACGCTGCAGTGGGTAGCTGGAGGGATGCCGGTAAAAGGGTTTCCGCTTGGCGGGCACGTCCATTTTAGCGGTATCAGATTGAGCAGTGAGCTGCTGAGAGTCTTAGACAATTATTTAGCGCTGCCGCTAATTTTACTTGAAGATGAAACGACGGGTGGGAGAAAGCCGAAATACGGCTTCTTGGGCGATTTTCGCAGGCAGCGCCACGGAGGCTTTGAATACCGTGTATTACCTAGCTGGATGATCTCTCCGACAGTGGCGAAGGGGGTGTTGGCACTCTCCAAGCTCATAGCTGACCATTATCACCAGCTCCAGGCAAGACCGCTTTCGGAGCCCGATCTGCAGGAAGCCTACTACAAAGGGGATAAATCACGCATTCGGCCATTGCTCCCCGGGCTGTGGAGTGACCTTATGAGGCTGCCAGCCTACCGTAATTATGAGTCCTACATAGCACCGCTTAAATCACTGCTGTTAAAGATGCAAGCATGGAATGAACAGGAGGATATTCGGCGTAAATGGAAAATAGGGCCTTTTCATAGAAAAGAAGAATCGTCTACTAATTCATGATATAATAGGGAACATACCAATAGAAGTTGTATAAATTATGCAAGTAGATATGAAGTAGCATGGAGGAACGAGCATGGTCAAATACACGCCGATGATTGAGCAGTACCTAGCCATCAAGGCGGAGGTGCAGGACGCTTTTTTATTTTTTCGCTTAGGCGATTTTTATGAAATGTTTTTTGAAGATGCTGTGAATGCCTCCAAGGAACTTGAAATTACGCTGACCGGAAGGGAAGGGGGAGCCGAGGAGCGCATTCCTATGTGCGGCATTCCCTATCATTCGGCAGATAACTATATAGCCCGTTTGATAGAGAAAGGGTACAAGGTTGCCATTTGCGAGCAGGTCGAGGACCCGTCCCAAGCCAAAGGGGTAGTTAGACGCGAAATTGTTCGTATCGTTACGCCCGGAACCGTTATGGATTCGCGGCTGCTTGGAGAAACGAGCAACAATTACATGGTATCCGTCACGGAGACGAGAGCTGGAATGTATGGCTTTGCTGCTTGCGATATCTCCACGGGGGAGCTATTTGTTACCCGTTTGGAAGGAACGCTGGCGCTGGTTGCCGATGAAATGAACGTATATCATCCATCAGAGCTGTTGGGGACCCCAGAGCTATTGACGCAGCTTAAAGAACATACCTCATCCATTTTAGGAAACTCCATGGTAATAACACCAAGAGAGAGTAAGGTACATAGTGATTTTCAACTGAGCGATTTTTTTGCCGATAATGAGCTGACTGGCCTTCATTCAGAGGGGCAGTCTTCCGTTGAGCAATTGATGCAGTATTTGCAGGAAACGCAAAAGAGGTCACTTGTACATATTAAGCACATCCGAGTATATGAGCCGAATCAATATATGATTATGGACCCTTTCACGCGCCGGAACCTGGAATTGGTCGAGACCGTTCGGGACCGTGCTAAGAAAGGTACGCTGCTATGGCTGTTGGATAAGACCATTACGGCTATGGGCGGACGCTTACTGCGCAGGTGGATCGAGAAGCCCCTCATGAGCGAATCTTCTATTCAGGAACGTCTGGAAGCCGTTGATAAGCTGTATCATCAATTGATTGTGCGCGATGAGTTGAAGCAGTCGTTGAAAGAGGTATACGATTTGGAGCGTCTTGTGGCGCGAATCTCGTATGGAAGTGCGAACGCCAGGGATCTGATCGCCTTGAAGGCGTCGCTTCAGCAAGTACCTAATCTTAAGCAGATATGTGAGATGTCGGGTTCATCAACGCTTGCGAAGCTGACTGCGAGAATCGATCCATGTCAAGACGTAATGTCCTGGATTGATGAGGCCATAACGGAAGAACCACCGGTCTCGGTTAGGGATGGCGGCATGATAAAGGCCGGTTATCACGACTATTTGGATCAGCTCCGAGAGGCGAGCACGAACGGTAAGCGATGGATTGCCGAGCTGGAAAGACAGGAACGCGAACGGACTGGCGTAAGGTCGCTTAAGATCGGTTATAACAAAGTTTTCGGTTACTATATCGAGGTTACGAAAGCGAACCTGTCTTCCTTGGAGGAAGGACGTTATGAGCGCAAGCAAACGCTCGCGAATGCAGAACGCTACGTAACGCCGGAGCTGAAGGAGAAGGAAGGACTTATTCTCGAGGCACAAGAGAAAATGGTTGATCTCGAATATGAGCTCTTCATGCAGCTGCGGGACAAGCTATCTGCACATATTTCAAGACTTCAGCAGCTTGCAGAGCTGATCGCCACTGTCGATGTATACCAATCACTTGCCGCGGTGAGTGCAGCTAACCGTTACACTCGACCAGAGATAGGCGACTTTTACGAGCTTCAAATTGAAGACGGCCGCCATCCGGTTGTGGAGGCTGTGATGCAAGACGGCGTCTTTATTGCTAATGATACACGATTAAGCCCGGAAGAAGGTCATATGCTGCTAATTACCGGTCCGAATATGGCGGGGAAAAGCACTTATATGAGGCAGGTTGCCATCATTTGCCTTATGGCTCAAATCGGCTGCTTCGTGCCTGCACGGTCTGCCAAAGTACCGATTCTGGATCGGATTTTCACAAGAATCGGGGCTGCCGATGATTTGATAGGCGGTCAGAGTACCTTTATGGTCGAGATGATGGATATCCAAGTCATGACTGAGAAGGCAACGGACAAAAGCTTGGTTATTATCGACGAGCTTGGCCGTGGCACATCAACTGGAGAGGGTATGGCTATCGCGCAGGCGGTTATTGAATTTTTGCATGATCGTATCGGCTGCAAAACGTTAGTCTCAACCCACTTTCATGAGCTCGCTCATTTGGAGGAAACGCTTGGAAGCCTGCGCAATTGCTGCATGGCGGTTAAGGAAAGCGGACGTCAGGTTACTTTTTTACGCAAGCTCATACCAGGTGCAGCAAGTACAAGCTACGGCATCTACTGCGCCCAAATCGCTGGATTGCCTAATGGCATTATTGATCGTTCCTACGAGCTGCTGCATACCTTTGAAGCTCGTTCAGAGCTGATTCAAGGACATGCTCAAGAATCAGCAGCCACCTCTGAGACAACAAAGCCTGAGTTGGTGCATAGCGAAGTGAAGCTGCTCAAAGAGCGAGCTGCTTCCATAGAACCGACAGTTGATGTAGAGCAAGAACAAGTACCTTCTGCTGGATCGCAAGCAAAGAGAACGGATCAAGTGAAGGAAGCCCCTTATGTGCAATTAAGCTTGTTCCAAGAGGCAGAACCGACCAGCGATAAATCGAAGAAAAAATCGGATCCACGTGTGGACCAGATTGCAGAGCAATTGAAAACGGCAGATTTGATGAATATGACGCCAATGATGGCGATGAACTTTTTATTCGAACTGAAAAAGCAATTATCCTAGATGTTGAATCCTAGCTTCATACTTTGAAAGGATGAATTCCTCATGAAAATGATCGGCAACCGATCCATGGTACGGCGCACTGCTGCTGCCCTTATATCTTTAACCTTGTTATTTCCAACAGCGTCTGCTGTATTTGCTGCCGACAAATCGGATGCCGATACGGCACGTCTTAAGGAAGTGCTTGATCTTCTAGAACAAAATCATGTCAGCGCTCCAACGAAACAGAAGCTGACCGATGTAGCGATCGAATCCATGGTAGAGTCGTTAAATGATCCGTATACCATTTATTTTACAGCTGATGAATTGAAGCAATTTCAGAACACCTTGGAAAACAACTATGTAGGTATCGGGGTCCGCGTCCGTGCTGAAGATAATAACGCTTATGTGACGGAAGTGTTTGATGGTCCAGCCAAGAAAGCAGGAATGCTTCCGGGTGACAGAATAACGGCTGTTAACGGTGAAACTGCGGAAGGCTTGAAGCTGGATGACGTAACCAAGAAAATCATGGGGCCAGAAGGTTCAGCTGTATCCGTCACCGTTGAACGCAACAAACAATCCTTGGTGCTCGATATGACAAGACAAACGATTCAAGTCCCGGTTGTTACCCATAAACGATTCGACCAAGGTGTCGGCTATATTCGAGTGACCAGCTTTTCAAGCGAGGCCGACGAGCAGACCGCAGAGCAGTTGGCTGATTTGAAAAAGCAGGGAATTAACAGCCTGATCTTGGATCTGCGCGATAATCCGGGAGGCTTGGTAGAAACTGCGGAAAATATGGCCAAGCTGTTCGTTAAGGAAGGCGTACTGATCCATACCAAGGACAAAAACAATGTGGATGTGCCTGTAACGTTTTCTAATGGAACGACACAGTCTTTTCCTTTATACATTTTGGTGAATGAATACAGTGCCAGCGCTTCTGAGGTGCTGACGGGAGCTCTACAAGATTACAATATTGTTGCCAAGGTAATCGGTAAGAAGACTTACGGAAAAGGAAGTGTACAGTCCGTATTTCCACTTGCCAATGGCGGTGCGTTGAAAGTCACGATCGAGGAATACTTGACGCCGAAGCTGCGCAAAGTGAACAAAGTCGGCTTGAATCCAGATTTGGAAGTGGATGGAGAGGTGCCGCAGCTCATTACAGCGCTTCACGAGGCGGGTCAAAGCAAGGTGAATGTAGAACTAAGTAAACAAGGCGTTTCTATTAATCAGATAGCTGTAGAAGACAGCTTCGACGTTGTTCGTTCCAATGGAGAGCTCTATGTACCTTCCAGACTGTTGAGCGCTCTCTTAGGAGGCTCCATTCAATGGAATGCCGAACAGCAGGCTGTTGAGGTGGCGCTGAACGATACGAAACATGCTTATACTACGACAGACGGATCGTTGCTGCTCCAAAACGGATCAAGTTATTTGAATGTGAGTCGAGTGAAACAGGATTTCGCGGAGCTGAACTGGTCCGATAACGATGGACAGGTGGATCTAAGCGTATCTAAGGGGTAATCGCTATGGGTATAATAAAAATTTTGGATGAGCATATTGCCAACCAGATCGCTGCTGGTGAAGTGGTGGAAAGACCCTCTTCGGTCGTGAAGGAATTGGTGGAAAATGCGATTGATGCAGGAAGCACAAGGATCGATGTGACTATAGAAGAAGGTGGACTTGAGCTGATTCGCGTTACCGATAACGGCTCAGGAATGGAGAGAGACGACTGCGAGGTCGCTTTCTTCCGCCATGCAACGAGTAAGATTGCAAACAGTCAGGATTTGTTCTCGATCCGAACGCTCGGCTTCAGAGGCGAAGCATTGCCAAGTATCGCGGCTGTATCTAAGGTTACCTGCGTTACATCCACCGAGTCGACCGGACTTGGCTATCGGATGGTCATCGAGGGTGGTACGGTCAAAGAATTCGAGGACACAGCTTCACCAAGAGGCACGGATATTCAGGTTAGAGAGTTGTTCTTTAATACGCCTGCCCGATTAAAATACATGAAGACGATTCAAACCGAGCTCGGACATGTCTCCGATTTCATTTATAGATTGAGTCTGGCCCATCCGGAAATTGCGTTTACTCTGAAGCATAACGGAAGTCAGTTGATTCAGACTCTTGGCAATGGCGACATGCTTCAGGTCATAGCCGCTATATATGGGACGGCAGTAGCTAAAAATATGCTCCCCATTGAGGGTGAGCATCTGGATTACTCCATAAGAGGCTTTATTGGTAAACCAGAGACGACACGTGCTAATCGTAACGGCATCTCCACGGTCATCAACGGGCGGTATATCCGGAATTACACGTTGATTCATGCCTTGCTGCAGGGATACCATACTCTGCTGCCAATCAACCGTTATCCGATTGCTGCATTTCATATCCAAACAGACCCTACGCTTGTGGATGTGAATGTTCATCCTGCAAAGCTGGAAGTTCGATTCAGCAAAGAGCAGGAGCTTATTCAATTCGTGGAGCAGCAAGTTCGCCAAGTATTGAACAAGCAGGTTCTTATTCCATCTGCAGCCTCTGCAAACAAGCTCAAGAAAGAGGCATTTGTACAGGAACAGATGGAGCTGTATCGCCCCTCATCTTCTCCGTCGATGCCCCCAGCGTCACCAAATGGGGCTTCCGGAATAGTTGAAAGTAATGGGATATCCCAAAAGCAATCAACTGAAGCATGGAAGACAAGTAACGCGTTTGATAAGGAAGACAGAAGACAGAGCTATAATACTCCTTCTTTCACGGAACGAAGTGCTCTTAGAAACGATATGTCCTCAGAACGGCTGGATAGTCGTGGAGACAGCTTTAGAGCTGGGAGACCTTCAAGTACAGCCGGTAGTTATCAGGATGCCAACAATGGATTCTCGCGCAATCAGACATCCCAACGAGTGGATGGTGCAGATTATCGTGATCGTGACAAAGAACGAACAGCTAAGGAGCAAGCGGCTGCAAGTGCTGCGCTCCTTCGTTCCATTGCGGCAGATGAAGAGCATGAGGCACCTTCGCTTCCAGCATTTCCTAAGCTATATGCTATCGGGCAAATGCACGGTACGTATATTGTAGCTCAGAATGAGGAAGGTTTGTTTTTAATCGATCAGCATGCCGCGCACGAGCGGATTAACTATGAATATTATTACGAGAAATTCGGGAAACCCGCGGAAGCCAGTCAAGAGCTGCTAGTGCCTATTACATTGGAGTTTACCCCTTCAGAGGCTGAGCGGCTAAAGGAAAAGGTTCCAATATTGGAACAAGCAGGAGTTTATTTGGAGCCGTTTGGTGGTAATGATTATTTGGTCAGAGCATATCCGCATTGGTTTCCAGTTGGAGATGAGCGTGCTCTCGTTGAGGAAATGACCGAGTGGCTGCTGTCTGAACGGAAATCCATTGATCTTGGAAAACTGCGTGAAAAGGCAGCCATCATGTGTTCATGTAAGGCGTCAATCAAAGCTAATCAAAGCTTGAGTACGCTGGAAATTGAAGTGCTGCTTGACCGGTTGGCAGGCTGCAGAAATCCGTATACTTGCCCTCATGGTCGTCCCATTGTTATCAGCTTCTCCACCTACGAGCTGGAAAAAATGTTTAAGCGGGTGATGTAGGTGCTGATTACAACATCTTATGATCCACGACAAGATCAACTGGAGCTTGCACGCCAGCTCCTGAACCAGCTTCAGCAGACGCAGGGGGTAACGGGACATCATAGAATCGTGCCCAGGGCACGGTATTCACTGCCCCAGCTGAGGGAGCATTATAAAGAAATGGATATCCTGCTTGTATCCAGAGAGCGAATAGAGTATTATCATGAACAGCAGCCTGCAATGTTTTTTCATCCCAGCACGGCAGCTATACGAATTAAACGACTCCTTAACGGGGAACAGGATACCTTGATGCAGTTTGCACAAGTTCAATCCGGTGATTCAGTGTTGGATTGTACAGCCGGTCTTGGGTCCGATTCCATTGTATTTTCATTTGCTGTTGGCGAATCAGGAAAGGTGACTGCGTTGGAAAGCAGTCCGCTTCAGTGCCTACTGCTGGAACATGGCTTGGGTTCTTATGAGTCTGATATTGCCGGGATGACAGAGGCTATGCGGCGTATCCGCACATTTCAGGCAGATCATCTCACCTTTTTACAGCAGCAGGAAGACCGATCGTTTGATGTCGTTTACTTCGATCCGATGTTCCGCAAGCCCATTCATGAATCAAGCTCCATCAGATCGATTCGGGGACTTGCAGATCCAAGACCTCTTTCCGAGCAAGCGGTGACTGAAGCTTTAAGAGTCGCTCGCAGGACGGTCGTCATGAAGGAACATCGGGACAGCGGTGAGTTCGCAAGATTAGGATTTAATGAAATGCACCGCTCAACAACGAAAATTGCTTACGGAGTGATACGATTGTGACAGAGGCTTTGGTTAAGCCCAGGCTGCTCGTCCTTGTTGGACCGACTGCGGTTGGCAAGACGAAGCTTAGTCTTAAGCTGGCATCCGAGTACGGAGCCGAAATCATCTCAGGGGATTCTATGCAAGTGTATCGTGGGATGGATATCGGCACGGCCAAAGTGACGCCAGAGGAACAAAATGGAATACCGCATCATCTGATCGATATACATGATCCGGATCATCCTTTCTCGGTTGCGGAATTTCAAGAAAGGTCCAGAGGGCTGATTAATGATATCCACAATAGGGGGAAATTGCCTTTTATAGTTGGAGGCACCGGACTTTACGTTGAATCCGTGTGCTATGACTATCAATTTAGTGAAGTCGGGTCGGATGATGAGTTTCGAGAAGAGCAGCGCGTATATGCCGAACAGCAAGGGAATGAAGCGTTGTGGGAAAGGCTGCGTGAGGTTGATCAGGAATCAGCTCAAAGGCTGCATCCTAACGACCAGCGTCGAATCATTAGGGCTTTGGAAGTATTTCACTTAACAGGCGAGAGACTTTCGGAGCAATTAAAGGTACAGAAAAAACAGTCTCCTTACGAACTATGTATCGTCGGGTTGACAATGGACAGAGCTTTACTATATAAACGTATTGAAGAGCGTATCGATCTCATGATGGAGCAGGGCCTGTTGGAAGAGGTGCAGCGCCTTCGAGACAAAGGTTACGGAATGCAGCACATCTCGATGCAGGGACTCGGCTACAAGGAGATTTTAGGCTATTTGGAGGGGGCAATGACCCTGGAAGAGGCGGTTATTCAGCTGAAGCAGGATACCCGAAGATTCGCCAAACGCCAGCTCTCATGGTTTCGCCACATGAAGGATATCGAGTGGGTGGACGTCAGTAATCTGGAAAATTTTTCTGCCCACTTGGATCAGATTCATGCTATAATAGCAGATAAGCTAAAAATCGAACGTCAATTTATTTGAGGGGGCCCATGATGAATAAATCGATCAATATTCAAGACACATTTTTGAACCAGCTGCGCAAGGAAAATATCCCAGTTACTGTCTACTTGACAAATGGGTTTCAAATTCGCGGAATCATCCGTGCGTTCGATAATTTCACCATCATCATTGATAGCGAAGGCCGCCAGCAGATGGTTTACAAACATGCAATTTCAACTTTTACCCCACAGCGTTCCGTTTCATTGATGCAGGATAACAACGCCGAAGGCTAGAAGCCTAATAAAGGTGGAGGCCAGGACGTTGCGCAACATTTCGGCTCTATGAACCGTCTAATTTAATAACGTCCATAAGAGCAACCCGTGATGTTTGGGTTGTTCTTTTATTACCACATCCAAAGATTAGCTTTATAGAGACAAAAGAGGTGACGGAGAGAGATGTCTGCTGCGAAAAAAACACCAACGGGGAAACCTAAAAAAAGAAAAAAATAAGTTTAGTGCTGGAAAAGCTTTGATGTTCACGTTTATCGCTGCTGTATTAGCTCTGATATGTGCTCTGGGCGTATATATCTTTATCATTATTAATGGTGACAGGCTGCTTAAGGAAAATATTGATAAGCTGGATATGGATGAAGCCTCACACATCTATGATGTATCTGGAACTGAGATAGCGACTTTATCAAGGGAGAACCGTGAAGTTGTGCAGCCGGAGGAAATTCCTCAGAAGCTGAAGGAGGCATTTATTGCGACGGAGGACCGGCGCTTCGGTCAGCATTCCGGGATAGATTTCATGGGTATTGGACGTGCCCTTGTGAAGGACGTCGTAGCAAGGAGCGCGGTAGAGGGCGGAAGCACGATCACACAGCAGTTAGCCAAGAACGTATTTTTATCGAGCAATAAAACGTTTTTCCGTAAAGCGACGGAAATGTCGATTGCCGTTGCATTGGAAAATAATTTTTCCAAGGACGAAATATTGACCAAGTATCTGAACCGTATTTTCTTCGGGAACCGGGCTTTCGGTGTGAAAGTGGCGGCCAAAAAATATTTTAATGTGTCTGACTTAAGCAAGTTGGAAATATGGCAAATGGCGACACTTGCAGCCATACCGAAGGCGCCAAGCACTTATAATCCGATATCGAATCCGGAAAAATCCAAGGAACGCCGCAGCGTAGTATTAAAGCTGATGCAGGATCAAGGTTATATTACTGAGGCTGAACGTCTTAAAGCGGAGGCGGTTGAATATGTCCCTCCACAAACGACTACGAACAACAGCAATGACTATTTGACGTTTACGGATTATGTATTGGGTGAAGCGAACGATGTTTACGGTCTATCTGAGGATGACGTGCTGACCAATGGTTACAAAATTTATACGACCATGGATTCTACAGCGCAAAAAGTGATGGAACAGACGTTTGCGAATGATAAGTTTTTCCAAAAGGATGGCCCAGAACAAAAAATGCAAGGGGCCATGGCTATCATCAATAACGAGGATGGCGGTCTCGTAGGCATCATCGGGGGGAGAGGCTATGTAGCCCGAGGCTTGAACAGGGCAACGATACCTCAACAGCCGGGTTCCTCAATTAAGCCTATCGTTGCATATGCTCCAGCAATTGAGAGCGGCAAATATACGCCTTACAGCATGCTGCAAGATAAGGAAGTCTCCTATAGCGGCTATTCTCCGCGAAATTATGACGGAGTCTATCGTGGGCAAGTGACGATGTTTGATGCGGTTAAGCTATCGATGAATGCCCCAGCCATATGGCTTCTGAACGAGCTTCCCGTTAAGAAAGGTATGGATTTCGCTATAAATATGGGAATACCGCTCGATCCGGTAAAGGATAGAAACCTAGCGATAGCACTGGGCGGATTGACTAAAGGAGCAAGCCCGGTTCAGATGGCGACGGCCTATGCTGCATTCGGCAACAATGGTTATCTGAACAAAACACATTCGATTGTAAAAATTCAGAATGATAAGGGCGAAGACTTATTCACGTTCAAACAAGAAAAGAAATCTGTCATGAGTCCGAAGACAGCTTACTATATGACACAGCTCTTGGAAGGCGTTGTGGGACCTGGAGGAACAGGAGCATCGGCCAAGTTCGATCGTCCTTTGGCTGGGAAAACCGGTTCAACGCAAAACGTTATCAAAGGGCTTGAGAAATACAACCGCGATCTGTGGTTCACGGGATATACTCCGGAGTGGAGTGCGGCGGTATGGATCGGCTTCGACAAAGCGGATGCAAAGCATTATGTTACGATGAGCAGCGGTACGCCGGCTGTTATTTTCAAAGAAGTCATGCAAAAGGCATTGGCTAAAAAGCCAATGACGCAATTTAAAAAGCCGGATAACGTGCCGGAATTGGGAGCACCGCCTAAAGCTATTGGTGACTTGAAGGCGGAGTATGACAAAGATGCTCGATCCGTCATGCTGAGCTGGACTGGCGTCGGTGACAATGTGTCTTATCAGATTTTCCGCAAGGAAGACAAGGACAAGGATTTCCCTGCCGAGCCGATGCTGATGACGCAGTATACCCAAGTGAAGGACATTTCGAAGCCGGGAACGACTTATCAATATGTTGTTGTTCCACTTAATCCGGAAAGCGGATCTGCCGGAGCGCAATCCAATATGGCTACCGTGGTAGTCCCTGGTGATAATAATGTGGATGGTTTGGGTCAAGGACAGCAGAACGGTCAAGGCCAAGGCAATCAGGGTCCTAACGGTAACCAAGGCCAGAACGGAAATCAAGGTCAAACAGGTAAACCCGGTCAAAACGGCAACGGCAACGGTAACAGTAATGACGGAAGAGGACCAAATGGCGGGACCGTAGGCGGGAATAGTAATTCAGGCCAAAATGGAAATGGTGGTACCCAAGGCCAAGGAAGCGGTCAAGGTCAAGGAAATAACAATGGGAATACGAACCAAGGCCAGGGCCAAGGTAACAATGGCAGCCCGCAGGGCTCAACCGGACAACAGCCGGGCGGGACAGGGAAGCCCGGCGGTAACAACAGCGGTGCCGGAGGAACCGGCACCGGAACGGGCACAGGCACCGGATCGCAAGGCTCCGGTGCGGGAAATCCCGCTGCCCCAGGCACGGGCAGCGGAAGCGGAGGCACAACAGGGGGCAACGCCCCTGTTACGCCTCCGCCGGGGGCGGGCGCGCAAGGCGCTACCCCGCCGCAAGGCAGCGGCACCGGCAATGGTGCCGGGCTTGGCAGCACCGACGCGGCTGTGGCTACGCCACCGCCAAGCGGTGCTGCATCAGGCACGCGCTGACCGTGCGTGCCATACAAAAAAAGCGAGCCGCATGGTGCGGCTCTCCAACATCAACCTCCAAGAGTCCATCTTGGAGGTTTTGTTAATATTTGGCCAGTCGTAGTATAATAGTGGATATGGACTTGTCCATAAATTACACGTATGGAGTTGAATGATGGAACATGAAAGCATCACTAACAGCTAAGATCACAAAATGGGCTTCCGTAGCCGTAGTATGTACGCTATTACTTTCGGCATGCGGTACCAAACCGGCACCAGATCAAGGGAAGACGAACGGTAGCCAGCCTTCCGCGAGCCAACCGCCTGCAAGCCAAGCAACACCTCAGCCTCAGGGTAAGAAAAGCTGGTCTTCCCCACCGGAAATGAAGATTGACCAAAACAAAACGTACCAAGCTACGGTTACGACATCTCAAGGAACTTTCAAAATTGACTTATTTGCCAAAGAGGCTCCTAAAACCGTCAATAACTTTGTATTCTTATCCAAAGAGGGCTTTTACAACGATGTTGTGTTCCACCGTATTATTAAGTCCTTTATGATTCAAACCGGAGACCCTGAAGGAACTGGACGTGGAGGTCCTGGATACAAATTTGAGGACGAGCTGAAGACAACCTACCAATACGAACCAGGCATTGTAGCTATGGCTAATGCAGGTCCGAATACGAACGGAAGTCAATTCTTCATTTGCACGGGGGAAGACAGCAAGGGCTTGAACAAGATGCCGAATTATACGATCTTCGGTAAAGTTTCCGAAGGTATGGATGTCGTTCAGAAAATTGCATCCACACCGGTTGAATCCAATGGATCCGAAGTAAGTAAACCGAAGGAAAAAGTGACGATTCAAGCTGTAACGATTACCGAAAAATAATTGAATCTTTTATTTTTTTGTACACGGATAGGGCATTCCATTCGATTTGATGAATAGCTATAAAATATAGCTGTTGATTTGCAAACATACTCATAGTAATACTATCAGCGTGGAAGGGATTCCGCGCTGTATTTTTTCAAGCGGTTTATTATAAAGCTGTTTAAATTCCTGAGCTTCTAGTAGGATGAAAGGAGTGAATGACGTGACCTCATTAATAACTAAAACGGATAGATATCAAGGGTGCTTATTTGGACTAGCGGTAGGAGATGCCTTGGGAACAACACTTGAATTTCAGTCCCCCGGCAGCTTTGAGCCCATTCACGACATGATAGGTGGTGGCCCCTTCCAGTTAGAGGCAGGACAATGGACAGACGATACATCCATGGCGCTATGTTTGGCGGAAAGCTTGCTGCACTGTCGAATGTTTCATCCACTAGATCAAATACAGCGCTATGTCCGGTGGTATCGCGATGGATATATGAGCTCCACAGGTATCTGCTTCGACATCGGGAATACGGTGAGAGCGGCACTGGAGCGGTTTGAGCAGACACTGGAGCCTTTTAGCGGTTCGATTAAACGAATGGCTGCAGGTAATGGTGCGTTGATGCGATTAGCACCGGTTCCGATGTATTTTGCTGAATATCCGGAAGAAGCGATTTTTCGTTCAGGAGACAGCTCCTTAACGACTCACGGTAACGTCCTGTCGGTTGACGCTTGCCGATATTATGGAGGCTTGATAGTTGGGGCCCTACAGGGAAGGGCAAAGGATGAGCTTTTGTCTTATTGTTTTTCACCGGTTGATGGTTATTGGGAACAGCATATTCTCGTCCCGGAAATCGAGATGGTTGCAGCAGGGTCCTATAAGTCCAAACAGCCTCCAGAAATTAAAGGAACGGGTTATGTCGTAGATGCACTGGAAGCAGCACTGTGGGCTTTCTATCGCAGCAACAGCTTTGAGGAAGGCTGTATCATGGCTGTTAACCTGGGAGACGATGCGGACACGACAGGAGCCATTTATGGTCAACTGGCAGGGGCCTATTACGGTGTTCATAGTATTCCTACCGATTGGCTGAACAAGCTTACGATGAAATCCTACATAGAACAAACCGCGGTCGGGTTAATGCAAGCATCCGAGAGTTATGTTCGTCGAGAGCATGCACTATGATACCTGCAATTGGCTTTAACCACATCACATTAAAAGTAAATCATTTGGAGTCCTCTCTAGCGTTCTATGTGGACGTACTCGGAATGAAGCTCGTGCATCGCGGCGCGACGGATGTGTATTTAGAATGGGGCGATGCGTGGATATGCTTGTTGGAGCGTCCTCATGATAAAGTGGATCGTACAGAGTCAAGCGGAATGGATCATTTGGCTTTCTCGATAGCAGAGTCTGATTTTTCTGAAGCAGTACAAACTCTGCAGCGAGCAAACATCCCTATAGTCAGAGGTCCAATATCTCGAGGCGGGGGTTGGAGCATTAATTTTCTCGATCCTGATGGGACGGAGCTTGAGCTTTTTACAGGAACATTGGCGGATAGGATGAAGGTGTGGAAATAAGCATGAAGGCAAAGGTAAAAAAGAAACGAAGTTCATTTACGAGAATAAAAATATTCTTTGGTCGTTTATTCAGGTTTGTCCTTGCAGTATGTATTCTTGGCTTGATGTGGACCGTCTATTTGCTCTGGGAAATGGAATCCTTTCCTGACAATCCGCAGGCTCGAGGAGATGTCGGCATTGTGCTGGGCGCAGCTTTATGGCAGGATGCCCCCAGTCCCGCGTTGAAAGAAAGGCTCAACCGAGCCGTGGAGCTGTACCGATCAGGACAAATTCCCCGAATTATGGTTTCAGGTGGATTGGACACGGTCTACTCCAAGCTCACTGAAGCTGAAGGCATGAGAAACTATTTGTTAGAACAAGGTATTCCTGATTCTGCGATTGTGATGGAAAAGAAGTCTACCAGCACTTATGAAAATTTATTGTACTGTCAAACGTTGCTTGAAGAACAGGGATGGCATTCCTCTGTCATTATTACCCACAGATATCATGCGGTCAGGGCAATGGATATCGCACAGTTTTTAGGGTACGAACAAACAACAGCTTCGCCGATGGATAGCACGGTCCTAATGATGTCATGGCACAAAAGCCGCGAGACATTAGCTTGGACCAAGTGGGAATTGGATAAGCTGCTCCTTAAGCTTGGACTCGAATCAAAGCCGATGGATTCTTCCGCTGTAAAAGCGGGGTTCATCGGTTTATTTATTAGCCACATAGGGTTCTCTTCGGTAATGGTATTTATATAAAGGGATGAAGCCTGAGCTTTCGTACAGCCGGATAGCAGGCATATTGCCGTCTACCACTTGCAAATACATGCTGTTTGCCCCTTGCTCTGCGCTCCAGCATGCCAGCAGATGTAGAAGGCTGCGACCTACTCCTTGACCGCGCAGTGTTGGATGAACAACAACATTAATGATACCTGCCCAACCTTCCTCCACGACCGAAGTGCCAAGGGCTGCATTCTGATTGTCTTTATAAAGGGTTAAGAAGCCTTTTAACGGCTTTATGTATGTGAATAGACGGTCATAGAACGTTATTTTATCAGATTCAAACATTTCTGCTTGCATAAATTGACTGAGCCATGTCTCGTCATGTTCTCCTTGCAGATGAAAGGGGAAGGGATGCTCTTCATAAGCTTTCCGCGTATGTTCAATGACCTGCTTAGTATCTGCAATGAAGACCGTACTCTCACTCTCTTTAACAAAGCCTCGCATCTCTAACTGCGTATCCAAACCATCTGGAGAAACCTCGCTTATCTGAACAATGACAGGCAATCCCTTATCTCTGTAAAAGAGCTGGACATCTTCCATCCAGGATGAATGGTTAGTCATGACTCCACCTGTTGAGGTCCATATACTGTTGGCTCTCTTCGTTATACCGTCCGATACCCGAATTTTCCAATCAGAGTAATGATAAGTTGCATCAGCCGGCCAAGTGTTGAAAGCTAACTGTTCGATTTGTAAAATAAGCTGTTTTCGTGCATCTAAAGTCAATATTTCTCACTCCTAACATCATACTTTAATATGATAAAAATACAATATAATGTATAAATATACAATCAATATTAAATCCTAGTCAACTAAATTCTTTGTAATACAATAATTATAATCATAGCCTCAAGTAAGGAGTGGACATGGTATAATATGGTATATGTTTTATCCTTTGATTTCTTGTTTCGATCGTAAAGATGAGTATACTTCTATGATTCAGATCATAAATGGTATTAATATTTAATCATACTAAATAATACAATATGAGGTGTTCTGCGGATGATAAAAGCAATCGTATTTGATTTTGATGGATTAATATTGGATACAGAAACACCGGAGTTCGAATCGTTCCAGAAGATGTTTGAAGAGCATGGAGCGGAATTATCTCTTGATGTTTGGGGACGCTGCATTGGTACAGACGGCTCATCCTTTGAGCCTTATTCATTTCTAGAGCAGTGTATTGGAAAACCCTTTGATGTAGAGGCAGCGCGGCTTCGAAGAAGGGAGCGATTTGTGGAAAGTATGCGTCAGGAGCTCCCAAGACCCGGTGTAACCGATTATTTAAAACAAGGCAATGATCTGGGCTTAACGATAGGACTGGCTTCCAGTTCAACAAGGCAATGGGTAACGGGTTATTTAAAGGAACATGAGCTGTTGGATGCTTTTCGGACTATTCGTACAAGAGACGATGTCGTGAAGTGCAAACCGGACCCTTCTTTATATTTACTTGCTCTGGAGGACTTGGGAGTACAGCCCCACGAAGCGATAGCGTTTGAAGATTCGCCGAACGGAGCGCTTGCTGCCAAGAGAGCGGGAATGCACTGTGTTATTGTGCCGAACCTCATAACGAAGACTTTATCATTTGGCGAATATGATTTGCTATTGGACTCCATGGCGGATATGCTACTTCAAGAAGTGGTCTTGGCAATCACAAGCCGATCCATGCTCGGTCAGTAATACGTAAGGAGTGTGATTGTTCATGTGCGCAGAGTTTCTTCATACAAGTGATTTTCTCCAAAAGGTTCAAACCTCGGGATTGCAAACCTTATACATCGTTAGGCATTGTAAAGCAGAAGGCCAGGAAGCAGAAGCGCAGTTAACTTCGGATGGATATCATCAGGCACAGCAATTATCCTTGTGGCTAAGAAAGTACACGATAGACTATATAGTGTCTAGCCCCTATGTAAGAGCAGTTCAAACCGTTAAACCTTATGCAGAAATAATGAATAAAACGATAGTTGTCGATGATAGGCTGTCCGAGCGGATTCTTAGTAAAGATAACCGATCCGATTGGCTGCGATGTCTGGAGCGAACGTTCCAGGAACCGGATTTATGTTTTTTTGGTGGGGAGTCCAGCAGGCAAGCGACGGAAAGAATAGTAGCGGTGATAACAGAGTTACTATTGCTAGGGCATGCTTCCAATTTGGTTGTCGCACACGGCAATATCATCTCTCTATTGTTGAAGAATTTTGATGATCGGATAGGCTTTGAGCATTGGAAGCAGTTATCTAATCCTGATGTCTACCGGATGGTATTTCAAGACGGTCAGTTTAAGGAAATGAAACGAATTTGGAAAGACTATTAGCCGTGGGAAGATTAATTGTATATTAATCAATCTCTACCTCAAAAAGAGTCCTCCAATCCATTATAATCAAGTTAGAAAGACTCTTAGGCACTTTTAGGAGGAGAACCGAGTCATGATTTGATTTTTTTTCACAAACGCAGTTTATCAATAAAATAAGCGGATGGACACGATCAGATTTTGAATTTTTGTAAATTGGCCTTACAATAAGAAAAGAAAATGGTCACATTCATCTAGGCTTCTGCGTATACTGCTAACACCAAGTAAAGAGGTGATACGCATGAGTGGACGTGTCGTACCGACGGATCAGATTCAGATTACGAAGAATGCCCATCAAATCAATGTGGTATTGCGTAATCCTGAACCGGTAAGTATGAACGCCGAGGCAGAGCCCCATTTTCATGGTAAACCGTTGTCCCAGCAAGGGCAATTCGGGGAAATCATGAAGGAGCTCGATCGGATGGTCGGTTTGGACAACGTGAAGGAGCTCGTTTTCGAGATTTATGCGCTGCTGCGGATTGCTGGATTTAGGGCTGAAGTAGGGCTAATGGCTAATTCACAGGTGTATCATATGGTTTTTAAGGGAAATCCGGGTACAGGCAAGACGACGGTTGCGCGCATTATCGCCAAGCTCCTGCAAACGATGGGTGTGCTGAATAAAGGGCATTTGATAGAAGTGGAACGCGCCGATCTGGTTGGCGAGTACATAGGACATACGGCCTTAAAAACAAGGGAGCTAGTAAAAAAAGCGTTGGGCGGCGTTCTTTTTATCGATGAAGCATACAGCCTGGCCCGTGGCGGAGAAAAAGATTTCGGCAAGGAAGCGATTGATACGCTGGTTAAAGCGATGGAAGACCATAAGAATCAGTTCATTCTTATTTTGGCAGGCTATTCGGTGGAGATGGAACAATTTCTACAGACGAACCCAGGACTTCCGTCCCGTTTCCCTATTCAGCTTGATTTTCCGGATTATACGGTCGATCAATTGATGCAAATAGCGGAAATCATGATTAAGGAACGGGAGTATGCTTTAATTCCTCAAACTGAAATGAAGATACGTCAGCAAATTGTCAATGAAAAACAGCTGATTGATAGCGAGGTTGCATTCAGTAACGCCCGCTATGTACGCAATATGATCGAAAAGGCAATGCGCAACCACGCGGTTCGATTGCTGAATCAGAACACGCAGCAGCCAAGCAAGCAGGATCTGATGACGATTCGACCTGAAGATGTTAAGCTGGAGCGAAAACCCGCAAAGGAGAATTATAAATATTTATGAAACCAACAACACATACAATCGAACACGAACAAGAGCGGGCCGTTCTCGTTAGTCTGGTCACCCCACAGCTTAAAAGGCTGGACGCCTATTCACCCGAGTATTCCTTGTCGGAATTGGTAAGCTTGGCGGAGACGGCAGGCGTGGTAGTACTGGACACGTTATCGCAAAATAAAGAATCCGTGGACACCAAATGGTTCATCGGTAAAGGGAAGGCTGAAGAGCTGAAGCAGCTTCTAGAGGAGCACAATGCGAATACAGCGATCTTCGATCAAGAACTTTCCGGAGCGCAGGTGCGTAATCTGGAGCAGTTTTTGGATGTGAAAATTATTGACCGCACGCAGCTTATCCTCGATATATTCGCCGGTAGAGCCAAAACCCGTGAAGGGATAATCCAAGTAGAGCTTGCACAGCTAAGCTACCTGCTGCCTCGGCTTTCTGGCCAAGGAGCTAACCTGTCCCGTCTTGGCGGTGGTATTGGTACGAGAGGACCAGGGGAAACGAAACTGGAGACGGACCGCCGTCATATCCGCGATCGCATCAACGAGCTAAAGCAGCAGCTGCATGAGGTTGTAAGGCACCGTACTTTACATAGAGAACGTCGTAAGAAGACTGGTGTTTTTCAGGTTGCCCTGGTAGGCTATACAAATGCGGGGAAATCCACACTGTTGAAGCAGATGACGCAAGCGGATGTATATGTGGAGAATCAGCTGTTTGCAACGCTCGACCCGACTTCCCGCACTTTGGAGCTTCCAAGCGGAAAAGAAATCGTACTGACCGATACCGTAGGCTTTATTCAAAATTTGCCGCATGATCTCGTAGCTGCTTTCCGTGCCACATTGGAAGAGGCCTGTGAAGCCGACCTTATCCTTCACGTTGTGGATGGTTCCGCAGAAATGATGGACACTCAGATGAAAGTGGTAGAGCAAGTTCTTCAAGAACTCGGGGCACATGGAAAAGAACAGATCACTTTGTTCAACAAGGTCGATTTGTGCACACCGGAACAGGTGGAAATGTTGACGACGGAAGGGGAGTTCTTAAGGATCTCCGCTTATCGTGAAGACGACTTGCAACGAATTGGAGAGCTGATTGAATCGCGGCTCATGGGAGAATGCAAAACGTTCCGCATCCCTGCAGAAAAAGGCGACGTGATTTCACTCGTATACCGTGTAGGGGAAGTGCTGGAGAATGATGTGGACGGCAGCGATATGCTGCTGCAAGTAAGAGTGAACAATAAAGAATATGACAAGCTGGGTTATTTGTTGGCCGCATACGCCATGGATCAGGCACAAGATAAGGGAGAGAATTCGGAGCATGTTTAACGAACGCATTACTGCTTGGATGGAGCGCGCCGAGCAGGTTATCGAGGGGAAAATAAAAGAAATCGATCGTATTGTAGACCAGAATCAATGGAAAGTGATTCGGGCATTTCAAAACCATAAGGTCAGTGATTATCATTTCTCCGGTTCGACGGGGTATGGCTATAACGATCGTGGACGTGAAGTGCTGGACTTGGTTTATGCGGAAGTGTTTGGAGCGGAGGCCGCCTTGGTGCGGCCGCATTTTGTGTCAGGAACCCATACGATTGGGACGGCTTTATTTGGCGTTCTAAGACCAAATGATGAGCTTCTCATGATTACGGGGAGACCTTACGATACACTACACAAAGTGATCGGCAGCCCGGGTGATGGCAAAGGTTCTTTACAGGATTGGGGAATAGCTTACGGTGAAGTAGCACTTCTAGAGGATGGCTCACCTAATTATGAGGAGATCCGTAGTCGTATCAATGAACGAACTAAAGTGATCGGTATACAGCGGTCCCGCGGCTACTCGTGGAGACCGTCTTTTACGGTTGGGCAAATAGGAGAAATGGTTCAATTTGTAAAACAGTTGAAACCTGATGTGATTGTGTTCGTAGACAACTGCTACGGGGAGTTTACTGAGCTTCAAGAGCCTACACAAGTAGGTGTGGACCTCATGGCAGGCTCATTAATCAAAAATCCTGGTGGAGGACTAGCGGCTACCGGAGGCTATATCGCGGGTAAAAGCGAATACGTGGAGCTTGCCTCTTATCGTTTGACAGCCCCTGGTATTGGTGGGGAAGTCGGAGCGATGCTTGGAACGACTCGCAGTATTTACCAAGGGTTGTTCTTGGCGCCGCATTTGGTTGGACAAGCCGTCAAAGGATCGATCTTTGCCGCTGCGGTATTTGAACAGCTTGGCTTTGTAACTCATCCGCATTGGAACGATCCGCGCACGGATTTAATTCAAGCGATACAGTTCACAAGCGACAAGCATCTGATCGCATTCGTTCAAGGGATTCAGCAGGCTGCTGCTGTTGATGCTCATGTCGTTCCGGAGCCATGGGATATGCCAGGTTATGAGCATCCAGTTATTATGGCGGCAGGAACGTTCATTCAGGGAGGAAGCCTCGAATTGTCAGCGGATGCGCCAATACGCGAGCCTTACATTGCGTATATGCAAGGAGGTCTGACATACTCCCATTGCAAGCTAGGTGTGCTTACCGCACTACAGAATATGATGGACCGTGGCTTACTGTAATTAATGCTTACACATTGCATAAACCTAACATAACTTGACATGTTTATGTCGTGAGGTTACAATGAAGCTAGGTTTTTAGATTACAGGGGTGATCAGGTCATGGGTGATGATATTCGCCGTAATATGGCGCTTTTTCCAATTGGAATAGTAATGAAGTTGACCGATTTGACCGCAAGGCAAATTCGGTATTATGAACAACATGAGCTTGTCATACCTGCAAGAACTGGAGGTAACCAGCGACTCTACTCCTTTAATGATGTAGAACGCTTGCTGGAAATCAAGGATTTGATTGAAAAAGGAGTCAACATTGCTGGTATTAAGCAAGTGCTCCTGCCTGTTTCCAAAGATTCTGAGGACGCAACGGTCCTGAATGAACAGTCCGAAGTGAAGCGAAGAGAGTTAACCGATACGCAGTTGCACCGTATGCTGAAGCAGCAGCTGTTAGGCGGCGGCAAGCGGCCTGGCCAAGTATCCTTGATCCAAGGCGAGCTATCGCGTTTCTTTAAGAAATAAAAAGCTTCACCAGAGTGTGGTCACATTACAACGTTCGCCTTATGAACATGCTCTGTCAGTTTACATAATCTTAAGGAGGAGAAATTGACCGTGACTGAAAAAGCATATAAAAAAGAGGACATTCTACGAATAGCAAAAGAAGAGAATGTGCGTTTCATCCGATTGCAATTTACCGATTTGCTGGGAACGATCAAAAATGTGGAAATTCCGGTATCCCAGTTGGAGAAAGCATTGGACAACAAAATGATGTTCGATGGCTCCTCCATTGAAGGCTACGTTCGGATCGAAGAATCCGACATGTATTTATACCCTGATTTGAGCACGTGGGTTATTTTCCCTTGGGTTACAGAAGATCGTGTAGCACGTTTAATTTGTGATATTTATTTGCCAGATGGCAGACCTTTCCCTGGGGACCCTCGCGGTATCCTTAAAGCAGCTTTGAAAGAAGCTGAGGAAATGGGCTATACGGCAATGAATGTTGGACCTGAACCGGAATTTTTCTTGTTTAAAACAGACGAAAACGGCAATCCGACTATGGAATTGAATGATCAAGGCGGTTATTTTGATCTGGCTCCAATGGATTTGGGAGAAAACTGTCGCCGTGAAATCGTATTGACTTTGGAAGAAATGGGCTTTGAAATTGAAGCTTCTCACCACGAAGTGGCTCCAGGTCAGCACGAAATCGACTTCAAATATGAAAGTGCCGTTAAAGCGGCGGATCAGATTCAAACATTCAAGCTTGTTGTAAAAACCGTTGCAAGACAGCACGGTTTGCATGCGAGCTTCATGCCAAAACCATTGTTCGGCGTAAATGGTTCCGGTATGCACTGTCACCAATCACTGTTTAATGGCAAAAAGAACGTGTTCTACGATGAGAGCGATAAGCTTGGTTTGAGTGCTGAAGCAAGACATTATATGGCGGGTATTTTGCGTCACGCACGCGCTTTTGCTGCCATTACGAATCCAACAGTCAACTCATATAAACGTCTGGTTCCTGGTTATGAAGCACCATGCTACGTAGCTTGGTCTGCTAGCAACCGCAGTCCTATGATTCGTATTCCAGCATCTCGCGGTTTGAGCACGCGTGTGGAAGTTCGTAACCCGGACCCGGCTGCGAATCCTTATCTTGCGCTTGCAGTTATGCTTAAAGCAGGTTTGGACGGTATTAAAAACAAAATGCAGCTTCCTCCTCCAACAGACCGCAACATTTATGTGATGTCCGAAGAGGAGCGCGAAGAACAAGGAATTCCTAGTCTTCCGGTCGATTTGAAGCAGGCTCTGGATGAGCTGCTGCGCGACGATGTCATCTGCGATGCGCTTGGAGATCATGCTCTGGCTCATTTTATCGAGCTTAAAGAGATCGAATGGGATATTTATCGTACTCAAGTTCATGCTTGGGAGAGAGAACAGTATCTGACACTCTACTAATAATTATATGGTATAATAGGCCCGGAACTTTTTGGTTCCGGGTTTTTGATGCTTATATAAAAAATACGTACCATATATTTACAAAAGGTTGCTTTCATAATATAATGATACTGAACAATCAGTACTAAAGATAGGAGTGTACAATGCCACGAACCAATATACCTGATGCAAGGAAACGAATTTTACAAGCAGCAACAAGAGTATTTGCGGAGAAAAGCTTTGAAGGAGCAAGAATTGATCAAATTGCAGAGGAAGCTCATGTTCCCAAATCTTTGATTTATTATCATTTCAATAGTAAGGATCACATATTGGAGGTGTTGTTTGAAGATTTCGTAAGGGAATATACGGAACTGCTTCAAGTTGCTAAGCAAGACACACATCAATCGAAAGCAGATGCTATGCAAAGTAGACTACAAACCATTTACAAAGACTTTGCAGTAAAGAATGCAGATATTATTCGAATCATGTTTATTGACTCCTTAAAGAAATCGAATCATAGGCCAGTGATATACAGAGTCGTTGAAGCGATGATCAGCACGGAGCAGGAGAACACAGCTATTTCCAATACAACTGAGGCTTACGATCTTAATGAAAGACGGATTGCAGAATTTTTTACTGGAATCATTCCACTGTACGCCTATTTATGCTTTTCTGAATCGTGGGTTGAATATTTTGAAATCGAGAAGCAGCAGTTTGATGAAAAGTTCCTTACAATCATGATGTCTAGTCATGGTGCGTATCATAAGGATCACAAATAGATTGTTTTTTTGATGTTTTAAAACTGAATATTCAGTACTAAATGGAGGCGTTAATTATGAACTCATCCAGCATGGAAATGATAAACGGCATTAAACAACATCTTAGGAAATCATTCTCATTTACTCAAAAATCGGTTGAGCAAATTCGATCGGAGGAAGCCGAGGCATTGAATGCCCTACCAAGGATCACGGGTATTGTAACAGAACGTATAACCATTGGAGGGATGCAAGCCGAGTGGGTAAGAGCTGAGGAAGTGCCTAACGAGGCTATTGAGACTATATTGTACTTCCATGGAGGGGCATTTATTTCAGGGTCTTGCGATACTCATCGTGATCTGGCGGCCAGGATATCTGCTGTCTCCAATACGAGAGTTCTGGTTATTGAGTATCGGCTCGCGCCGGAGCATCATTATCCTGCTGCGAATGAGGATTGTTTGTCCGCCTATCGGTGGCTTATTCGCCAAGGAATATCAGGCGAACAAATTATGCTTGGTGGAGATTCAGTAGGAGGGTGCCTTGCACTAATGACATTATTAACTTTAAGGGACGAAAGTGATCCAGTTCCATCAGGTGCCTTTTTGCTATCTCCACACACGGATTTCTTAAACTTTGAGAGTGCATCCTATCGTACACGTGCAGAGCTAGATCCATTAGGAAGTCTGGACAGCTCGAAACTATGCGCGGATTATTACTTGGGTTCAACACAACCTAAGCCGGAAATAATGTCCCCAGTAAATCAAACTTTACATGGATTACCGCCATTATTTATCCAGGTAGGTGATCATGAGGTGCTCCTCGACGAATGCGTATTGCTTGCGGAGCGGGCAGAGGCTGCTGGAGTTACTGTTACTCTCGAGATTTGGGATCACATGTGGTGTGTATTTCAACGGTTGGCAGGGATATTGCCTGAAGGTGATCAGGCAATACAACATATTGGGAGCTTTGTCAGAAGCCGCCTGTATGAATAAGGGGAATAAAGAAAGCCAAGGTTTAGGCGATTGCCTAGACCTTGGCTTTTATGCGAATTACCTACTAATGAATGTCGCGGAATACGCCAACAACACGTCCTAGGATAGTAACATGCTTCAAACGAAGAGGTTCCATGGTCGAATTTTCAGGCTGAAGACGAATATGGTCTTTTTCTTTGAAGAAGCGTTTCACTGTAGCTTCGTCATCCTCTGTCATGGCAACAACGATGTCGCCATTGTTAGCCGATTGCTGCTGACGGACAATAACATAGTCTCCATTATGAATACCTGCGTCGATCATACTGTTACCGATGACGCTGAGCATAAACACATTGTGGTCCCCAACATAATGCGTAGGTAAAGGGAAGTAGTCTTCAATATTTTCAGTAGCCGTTATAGGTACACCAGCAGTAACTCGTCCGATCAAGGGTACCCGGGAAACGGAAAGTGCGAATTGACTTCCTTCGGTCGATGAACCGTCAGTAATCTCGATAGCGCGGGGTTTGGTAGGATCCCTCCGGATCAGGCCTTTTTTCTCCAAACGCTCCAAATGTCCATGAACAGTCGAACTGGAGGCAAGTCCAACGGCTTCTCCGATTTCACGTACAGAGGGAGGATAGCCTTTATCTTTAACTTCGTTTTTGATAAATTCCAATATCGCCAGCTGCCGATTGGATAATTTACTCATCAGTATCACTCCAGTATTGGTAATAATTATCCAAAGTATATCACAGAACCGGAGTTCGTACAAACATAAGTTCGAAAACAGCATTGACACAAACAAGTGTTCGTGTTATTTTGAGAACAGAACAAATGTTTGGGGGGCGGAATCATGTATATGAATGAACAGTTATTTCAGAATTCGGCAGTATTGGTTAAAGGGAACTATGTGTTGAAAAATAGACGTTATAGAAAAGCGACGAGAATGCTTGGGCTGTTAACCGTCGCCATACTGATTTTAATTGTAAGTCTTTGTATTTCCTTAGTAGGGGGAGATTCGGATGTTTACGCTGCTGCTAATGGAAGCCATTTGAAACAATCAGTTGAAGTTGCCAAAGGAGATACACTATGGAGTATCGCCAATCATTATGCGGGTAAGGGACGCAATGTCCGTGAATATATGAATGAAGTGAAACAAGTGAATGAATTGAAGTCTAATGTGCTGCAAGTTGGACAAGTTCTGATCCTGCCGTAAAGTTGTAGTTTGCAGTTCCTTCTCACCTGCTCTTGACAATCGAATCCTGTAATGTCAAAGTATAATTTGACGCATTTTTTGCTGTGCTTGATCTCTAGTCATAATATGGCTGGCTCAAGCCTGACATAATCAGGAGGATTCGCAATGAACGAGATGGAAAACGATCAGTACATCAATCGAATTAACGAATTGGCACGCAAAGCCAAATCGGAAGGCTTGACGGACGAAGAGCTGGAGGAACGCAACGAATTGAGAAAACGTTATATTAATGCTTTCAAAAGCAATTTGCGTAACCAGTTAGAGAACATTAAATTCGTTGATGATGAGAACAAGCAGTAATTAGGAGGATTTGAATTCATGCGGTATCGTGTATTGCGAAGAAACGGTATTGCAGTTTCTGATCTGTGCTTGGTTTTCGATAAATCAACGAATGAATCGGATTGCAATCAATTTCAGCAGCACATTGTGGGATCACACTGCGCCAATTGAATGAAACATTCTGTCGTTGGATTAACCTGGTGATATCTGGAAGAGCGGATACATCAGTCGCTCCAACTTTTTGGCGTATCTACAGATGAGAACTGGAACAAGCAAGGAACTCCAAGAAAGTTATCATGATCGATTAGTAGGCATTTTAACAGTAGAGAGGGTAAGAGAACCTCTATAAGGAGATTGGGATATGTCTCGTAAATGGGAACGCATGGTTCTTAAAAATTCAAAGAAAGTAAATAAAACTCGTGCAAAGCAAGGTAAGCCGTTGCTTTATGATACTCCTTCTGACGGTTCTGTTACAGTACGAGGTCGCAGTTGGTTTGTTCCTCTGCTCATGATTTGTGTCGGTATTTTTTGTTACATTGCATTTCGCGGCAACTATGAGAATGATAACTTGTATTGGGTAACTGGGGGCAGCTACATTGCCTTAGGCTTGTTTATATTTTGGGTACGTCGACCTTTTATCAAAATCGGTAAGGACTTTCTTGTTTCCCGTCGATTTGCGGGTGATCGCAGAGTAGAAATTTCGCAAATTCGCGAAATCGTCATTCAAAAAGATACCGTGGCCATTTCTTTAACAACCAGTAACACTAAATGGGTATTTACGAAATTGTATCATCAATTTAATATAGTAGAGTTGTCAGAGCAGCTTAAAGAATTTGCGGCTCGCAATCATGTAGAGTTGAAAACCGAACAATAAAGAATTCGTTGTATGAACCACTACAGATATTATGGGGAAAAGGATGGAAGACTAGGATGAGCATTCAAGCGGTTTTATTTGATTTGGACGATACGTTGTTATGGGATGACCGAAGTGTAAAAGAAGCTTTCCAAGCGACTTGTGAAGAAGCGGCAAAGCATTATTCTCTGGAGCCAGCAGCTTTGGAAGAAGCGGTTCGCAAGGAAGCAAGAGCTTTGTATGAATCCTACGAAACATTTCCGTTTACTAAGATGATTGGTATCAATCCGTTTGAAGGACTTTGGGCTAACTTCACTGCCGGAGAGAATGAGAACTTCCGCAAGCTTCAAAAACTGGCTCCAACCTATCGGACAGAATCGTGGACACGGGGCCTTAAAGCGTTAGGTATTGATGATGCTGAGCTGGGGTACCGTTTAGGAGAGTTATTTCCAGCAGAGCGTCGGAGCCGTCCGATTGTCTATGAAGAAACTTTTGAAGTATTGAAGCAGTTGAAGGAAAAGTACAAGCTTCTACTGTTGACTAATGGTTCTCCTGATTTGCAAAATGAGAAATTAGCTGGAGTACCGGACCTAGCTCCTTATTTTGATCATATTATCATATCGGGTAATTTTGGTGAAGGAAAACCGGCGGTTTCGATTTTTAACCATGCAATGGACCTGCTTGGTATTACTGCTGATCAAGGAGTCATGATTGGCGATAAGCTGACTACGGATATTTTGGGCTCTGGAAGAGTAGGTATGCGAAATATGTGGATTAACCGCCATGAAATGAGCCGTACGGATGAGATTGTTCCTTCTTACGAAATCAAGAGCTTGCGTGAAATTCAAGGCATTATTAATTCCATCGATTAAACCTACACAGATAATGAAAAAGACCCTCGCATGAGGCAATGTCATTAAGTTAAGCTAAGAGACAAGATCGGGAAAACAAATGAAATCCGAGAAACGGCATGGGAAAAAGTCCTATGCCGTTTGTTTTTTGTGCAAGCAAGGAAAAAAGCGTACAGCAAACAAAGCGGATGGCATATCCGCTTAAAAAATGTTCATGTGAACCGAATTATGCTACTCTATAAACGAAGCTAACGACTGATTTCGAGCGGATTTTGCGCGTATTCTTCTGCCCTGGGCGAATGGGTCGAATCGGCAAAATGTTTTTGCGAATCAGCGCTTCAACATCGGGCAGGGGTTCATCGTCCCATGAGCGCAGGAAATGTCTACAAACATGAACGGCGACCGTGAAGTTGACTTGGTAGGAGTGCCGTTTATCCATTTTCGAAATGACGACGTGCGAGGTCATCATTTCAGCGAAATTGTACATGATCATTCTTGCGAAAATCTCTTGGACGATGGACTCTTGTCTCTTTGCGTGAAAATGCGTCAGACCGACGGTGTATTTTAATGCCCTAAAAGAAGTTTCAATGCCCCATCGCATGTTATAAATGGACTTGATTTCATCGGGTGGGAAATCAGCGGCAGAAAGATTCGTAATGACGGTTTCATAAGCGCCACTGGGCAAGACGAAACGAACAACCCGAAAGGAAATCGGGTAAAACAAGTTCTCCTGCAAATCCAAAAAATCAAATGTAGACGTGGAAGGGACGAACTTGTACATCTCGGGACGAGCCTTAACCGCTTTGGTTTGTTTTTTGGTGAGGGTCAGATGAACGTCCCAATCAAACGCTCCGCTAGTAGGCAAACGCAAACCCGAAAGAATACCATTGGACTCCAAATCCTTTACCCGTATAACATAGTTCCAACCTTTGCGTTCAATATGCGCGAAATTGTTGTAACTTTCATAACCGCGATCGGCAATCACAATGGTTTTGCCCTTGATGGGGGAACGGTCAACCATAGTAGCCAGCGCCCTTCCCTCGTTCCACAACCTTCGTGGCTGAACAAGGGCATCCACGTAAAGTCTGTTGCACAAGTCATAGGCTGCGTTCAAGTGCAGAAGGTTAAAGCCTTTCGTGTTCGGTTGACTTTGAAAATAGGTGTCCGTGTCCTCAGAGTCCGTTGCGATATGCAAATCCGAGCCGTCAACGGCAAGTAATCGATACCCTCGGTAGCACTTGATATCCGCATACGATTGCGTAAATGCGTGAAACAAGAATTCCACAGCAGACGGCAGGATTTTATTTCTTTGTTGGACAAAAGCAGAAGTGGTTGCAGTGTTTACGTCATAGCCCTGCGATTCCAAGAGTTCCTTATAGATGCTGTTGCCTCCCATGGAGATCAGGAGCTGCATAACCGTTTCAAAGGGCAGCTTTTTCTTACGGGTAAAATCCTTTTCAGGATTTTTGACATAAGGTGCTGGTGCAGCTGACATTTCTCGTATGAGGGATGTCAGCGTTTTTTTAAGCGAATTCGCGTACGTATCCATTAGCGAAACCTCCTCGTTTTTTCAAGGGGCTTCGCCACATACTTTCAACTACTTGTCAAGTCTTATTTGAAAATTCGCACAAAAAAGAGCAGGCTATCTTTTCGATAGCCTGCTCTTTTTCTTGATTTGGCCCTGCGCCTTAACTTAATGACATTGTCGCATGAGGGTCTTTTATTATTGAGGCTTAAGCTTTTTGGAAAGAAGCATCAGCGAATGGGTGAGCAATCCAACCTTCGGTTTCGATAAATAAACGAACAGCTACGATTTGACGGTTATCCATCAAGGTGAAGAAATGCGGCTTGTGCTCAGGAACGGAGATAACATCGCCTGCTTCAAGCTCAACATCGAAGTATCCAACATCTTCGGTGCCTTTGATGATGAAAATACCTTTACCAGCTGTAATGGCACGAACTTCATCTTCCGTATGGGTATGAACTTGCTCGAACTTCTTAAGCAATTCATCCAAGTTTGGAGTTGCATCGGACAGGGCAATAATATCCCAAGTCAGATAGCCGCGACGGTTTGCCAGGTCTTTGATCTCAGGCTCGAAAGTGGATAAAATTTCAGCTTTATCTTCATCAGTAAGTACGAATTTATCTTGTAAATGTGCAGGAAGCTTGGTAGGATTCCAGTGCTCATACAATACTTCTTGTTTATCCAAAAATGCTCTAACATTTTCTTCGCCGGAAATACGCTCATTAGTGCTGCGAATACGAATTTCTGCCATGCTCATCCCTCTTTCAATCATAAATAAGTTCTTTAATTATTATAATTTAAATTTTCAATTCTGTCGATAATACATTTGCGATAATACCAATAGGAATTATATGATATAGTGCGTTGGTCGGGAATACCTTTTCATTAACGAACGTTTCTGATAAACTTAAGGTTACAATATTCGCCTTTTTATGGTCTACATGCAGATATAAAATAGACGTTTTCATAGAAAGTTGTCGGAAGGACGCAGGTGAAAGGAAGATCGTGATGAGTAAACCATCTTTGAAAGAGCAGCTAAAAAAGAAGATTATGATTTTGGACGGCGCCATGGGCACGATGATTCAACAAGAGAATTTAACGGAAGTCGATTTTGGTGGCGAGGATTTAGACGGCTGTAATGAGTATTTGGTCGTGACCCGTCCAGACGTTATTTCTAAAATCCACGAAGCTTATTTTGCCGCGGGTGCGGATATAATTGAGACGAATACTTTTGGTGCGACAAGTGTAGTGTTGGCGGAATACGATTTACAAGATCGTGCTCGTGAACTCAACCTGATTGCAGCCAAATTGGCAGTTGATGCAGCTAATAAATTCAGCACACCGGAATGGCCTCGTTATGTTGCGGGTGCTCTAGGACCTACAACTAAGACGTTATCGGTCACAGGCGGCGTTACATTCGACGAATTGGTTGACAGCTATTACGAGCAAGCTTTGGCCCTGATCGAATCAGGTGTAGATGCACTGCTTCTTGAAACATCACAGGATACATTGAACGTTAAAGCAGGCAGCATAGGGATTCGCAAAGCCATGGATACTACTGGCATTGAATTACCGCTTATGATTTCCGGTACGATAGAACCAATGGGAACTACACTGGCAGGTCAAAATATCGAATCCTTCTACATCTCCTTGGAGCATTTGAAGCCGGTATCCATCGGACTTAACTGTGCAACAGGACCGGAATTTATGCGAGATCATATCCGTACGTTATCCGAGTTGGCAACAACAGCTGTAAGCTGTTATCCGAATGCAGGACTGCCGGATGAGAATGGTAAATACCACGAATCACCTGAATCGCTTGCGAAGAAGCTAGCCGGTTTTGCAGAGCAGGGGTGGCTCAATATCGCTGGAGGATGCTGTGGTACGACACCAGATCACATTCGTGCAATGGCTGAAACGTTATCCCAATATAAGCCTAGAGAAAGTGCCAAAGGACATCTTCCTGCCGTTTCGGGTATTGAGACCGTATATCTTGAGGATGCTAACCGTCCCTATATGGTAGGAGAACGTACTAATATTTCGGGATCCCGTATGTTCAAACGTCTTATGAAAGAAGGCAAGTTTGAAGAAGGAGCTGAAATCGCACGCGCTCAAGTAAAGAATGGTGCGTATGTCATCGACATTAACGTACAGGACACCGATATTGATGAAGCCTATGCGATGGAAAACTTTTTAAAGGAAGTCGTGAAAAAAGTTAAAGTTCCTTTGATGATTGACTCCACTTATGATCATATCATCGAGCTTGGCTTAAAATATTCCCAAGGGAAAGCGATTATTAACTCCATTAACCTTGAGGATGGGGAAACGAAGTTCCAAAGCATCGTACCACTGATTCACAAATACGGTGCTGCGGTAGTTATGATTCTTATCGACGAACGCGGTCAAGCGGTATCCCGTCAAGCGAAGATGGAAGTTGCGGATCGTGCCTATGAGCTATTAACTCAAAAGTACGGTTTGAATGCGTCGGATATTATATTTGACCCTAACATGTTCCCGGTAGGCTCTGGAGACCCGCAATATATCGGCTCAGCAGTAGAAACCATTGAAGGCATCCGGATGATCAAGACGAAGTATCCTGAGTGTAAGACGATTCTTGGATTAAGTAATATTTCATTTGGTTTGCCTCCGGCTGGTCGCGAGGTGCTGAACTCTGTTTATTTGTACCATTGTACGAAGGTTGGATTAGATTATGCGATTGTTAACACACAAAACCTGGAGCGTTATGCCTCTATCCCTGAGCATGAGAGAGAGCTGGCGGAACGTTTAATCTTCAATACAAATGATGAGACTTTAGCTGAATTCGTCGCACACTTCCGTGAGAAGAAAATAGAGAAGAAAGAAAAGATCTCTAACCTGACTTTGGAAGAGCGTTTAGGCTCTTACGTGGTTGAGGGTACCAAGGAAGGGCTAATCCCTGACTTGAACGAAGCCATGACGAAATACGCTCCACTCGAAATCATTAACGGACCTCTTATGAGAGGGATGGAAGAGGTAGGCCGATTATTTAATAATAACGAGCTTATTGTTGCCGAAGTGCTGCAAAGTGCTGAAGTTATGAAAGCATCCGTTGCCCACCTGGAACCGTTCATGGAGAAAAATGAAAGTGCCGTGAAAGGGAAAATCATTTTAGCAACGGTAAAAGGCGATGTTCATGACATCGGTAAAAACCTTGTGGAAATCATCTTATCCAACAACGGCTATAAAATCATTAATTTGGGAATCAAAGTACCGCCTGAGCAATTGATTGAAGCCTATCGTAAAGAAAAGGCAGATGCGATCGGTCTGTCCGGTCTGTTGGTCAAATCCGCTCAACAAATGGTCATTACAGCACAGGATTTGAAAAACGCAGGCATTGACGTGCCTATTATGGTCGGTGGTGCTGCGTTAACCAGAAAGTTTACGAAAACTCGTATTGCGCCTGAGTACGAGGGCTTGGTTCTTTATGCCAAGGATGCAATGGACGGGCTCGATATTGCAAATAAGCTGAGTGATCCTAAGCAAAGAGAAGTACTTGTTAGAGAGCTAAGAGAAAGCATGGAATCCGATGTTATGGAAGTAGGCAAAAAGAAGGAGAACATGCCGGAGTTGACCCGGGTTAGAACATCAACCGTTGACCGCACGCTTCCTGTACAGGTGCCGCCGGATTTGGAACGCCGCGTACTGCGTGATTATCCGATCAGCCATGTTATGCCATACATCAATATGCAAATGCTGCTGGGTCATCACTTGGGGCTTAAAGGCAAGGTAGATAAGCTGCTTGCAGAAAAAGATCCGAAAGCCGTTCAGCTGAAGGAAACGGTGGATGAGATTTTAGGAGAGGCACAGAAGGAAAATATTATTCGTGCGCATGGAATGTATCAATTTTTCCCTGCACAGTCATCCGGAAATGATATTTTTGTTTATGACCCTAATGATTTCTCGAAGGTGATTCAGAAGTTCAGCTTCCCGCGGCAGGGAACAGAACCGTATTTATGTCTTGCTGATTATTTGAAATCTACGGACAGCGGAGAAATGGATTACATTGGTTTCCTCGTCGTTACTGCAGGACATGGAATCAATGAAAAAGCTGCGGAATGGCGTGAGAAGGGTGATTATCTGCGTTCACATGCACTGCAATCGACTGCATTGGAAACAGCAGAAGCATTGGCTGAACGTGTCCACGAGATGATGAGAGACACATGGGGCTTCCCAGATCCGGCCGAAATGACGATGCAGGAACGGTTCGGTGCGAAGTATCGTGGACAGCGCTTCTCGTTCGGTTACCCGGCATGCCCTGATCTGGATGATCAGCAGCAGTTGTTCGCTTTGCTGAAGCCCGAAGATATTGGCGTTCATCTGACTGAGGGAAGCATGATGGAACCGGAAGCATCCGTTTCGGCAATAGTTTTCGCTCATCCGCAAGCACGTTATTTTAATGTAGAGAAAGTTTAGGCATCATAAGTAGAGTGGAGTTCGCAAGTGGGACTCCGCTCTTTCCCTATAATCCAACATAATGAAACGGAGCAGCTTACGTGGAAATTTATTTTTTGGGCACAGGGGCCGGAATGCCTTCCAAAGAACGAAATGTAACATCGATTATATTGAATTTGCTTGCAGAACGAAACGTTTACTGGATGTTCGATTGTGGAGAGGGGACACAGCATCAAGTGCTTCATTCGCCGGTAAGGATCGGAAAACTTGAGAAGCTGTTTATTACTCATTTGCATGGAGACCATTTGTACGGATTGCCAGGGTTATTAACCAGCCGCTCCTATCAAGGAGGGGATACAGGGACTCCCTTTACGATCTATGGTCCAAAAGGAACGGAAGCTTTCATCAGAACCGCACTGGACGTGAGTCAGGCACATTTGGGTTATGAGCTGGAGATTAAGGAATATAAGGTATCCGAAGAGACTGTGCTCTTCGATGACGAGCAGTTTACTGTGAGTATGGCTCCGTTGGTGCACAGAATTGACAGTTACGGTTATCGTGTTGTGGAAAAGGAACAAAAAGGAAGACTAATGGTAGAGAAGCTCAAGGAGCTTGGACTAGCCTCAGGACCTGTGATGGGCAAGATTAAGCAAGGTGTTGATATTACCCTTGAGAATGGGACACATTTGAAAGCTGCAGATTTTATCGGGCCATCCTATCCAGGACGAATTGTAACTATTTTGGGAGACACTCAGCCGTGCGAATACTCACTGAAGCTTGCGCGGGGAGCGGATGTGCTTGTACACGAGGCAACCTTTGCTGAGCAAAAAAAGGATTTGGCTGTAGCCTATGACCATTCCACTGCGATGGACGCCGCTAGAACCGCTCAAGAGGCAGGGGCCGATATGTTGATCTTGACGCACATCAGCTCACGCTATCAAAAGGATGAAGCAGAGCTGCTTACAGAGGAAGCGAAGCAGATACATCCTAACACGTTTTTGGCAAGAGATCATTCCTGCTATGAAATATTACGTAAAAAGCTAGTTTGATACCGATCTAACTGAATATGAAAAGGCCCCGTACCATTACGGGGCTATTTTTGAGCCTTCAAGCACTAATATAGAGTTCTATCTTGGCATTTTAAGATTCTTGACTAGATTCGTCCTTCATTTCTTCACGGAACGAATTCAGACTTTGTTCTCTGCGCTCATTTTTGGACTGAAGCGTTTGTTTTTCCTGAGGGCTTATTTCTTCAGCATGTTCGGCTAAATAGCTCTCTGTCTGCTCCAAATTTTCCTTGGTGTTATTAATGCTTTTCTGTAGATGCTCTGCGTTATCCGCACGATTGTCCGGTTTTGCCATAAGATGAATTCAGCTCCTTTGTCATTATGAGTACACGATGAACGCATACCAGAAATACAATCCCACATTGAAGCATTAAATATACATGGAAGCTAAAGAATGATTGAAAAGAGAGGAGAGGAAAAACTTGCTGGGGGTCACCATTTTGGTCGGATTTTATTTTCTTGGTTATGTATTGCATGGTGCCGCGCACATTCCGCTGCCTGCTAACGTAATTGGACTTATCTTGTTTACGGTTTGTTTATTTCTGAAGCTGGTCAAACTCGAATGGGTAGAGGATGCGGGTGAATTTCTGATTAAACATATGCTGCTCTTTTTTATTCCCTTTGTGGTTGGGACGATGGTGTTCTTCCATTACATAGGCGTTTATGCTGTACAGCTCCTGGTCAGTTTGTTCGCCAGCACAGCGGGGGTTCTGTTGGTGTCAGGCTGGACTGTCAAGCTGATGAACCGAAAGGGGGAGAAACAGAGTGACTCTAGATGAATTTGCGCGCCAGCCTCTATTCGGTATTGCCCTCTCATTGATCTGTTACACGATTGCCTTAACATTAAACCGGAGGCGGGCATGGCTGCACCCTTTATTTTTAAGCTCGGGCTTGATTATAATGTTTTTATTGTTAGCGCAAATTCCCTACGAAGCGTACCAGCAGGGAGGCGATATGCTTGTTTTTTTCCTTGGTCCAGCAACGGTAGCTCTCGGTATCCCATTATATAAAAATGCGCTTCGCATTCGTAAGCACCTTCGATCGATTCTGGGAGGAATCACTGCAGGGACGGTCAGCGCGCTTTTACTTTCGGCGGGCTTTGTATGGAGCTTGGGCGGATCCAAAGAGATGATGCTCACAATGATGCCCAAATCGGTAACTTCACCGATCGCATTGGAAATTTCGCGGCAAGCTGGAGGAATTCCGGAGCTCACGGCTGTATTGACCGTTTTGACAGGGTTGATTGGGAGTATGTTCGGTCCGTATTTATTAAGGAAATGCGGGGTTCGTGACGACATATCGATAGGGACCGCGATGGGAACGGCGGCACATGGGATAGGCACGGCACGGATCATCCGAGATTCGGAGCTTCAAGGGAGTATTAGTGGGTTTGCAATGGGGATTGCCGCTATAATAACATCGATACTTTTCATTCCATTATATGCTTGGCTTCACTAGTAGTTATATTTAAGCAGAGTGCTTTATTAGCTCTCTGTTTTTTTTGTGTCGAAAAGGACGTGAATCATTACAAAACATTAATAACACGCAAACGCCTGTTTAATAATCATTTGTTACGCTTACTACGTAGTCCATTCCACTTTCCTGAGAAAGGCGTGTTGTCTATGATTCAAACGGCTGCTCAAATCAGCCCTCAGTCTTCAAACTTGTCCGTCAAGCTGGCTACTCATTCTGATGAATTGGAGCAGGCTATGCGATTAAGGTACCAAGTTTTTGTTGAAGAGGAAAAGAACATGCGGTTGTTAAACGACACTGGCTTGGAACAGGATGAATATGACCCTTTGTGCGATCATTTGATTGTAAAGGATATGGATTTGGATCAAGTCGTTGGAACATACCGGCTGCTGCCAGGAGAACGGGCAATAAGCGGTAACGGTTTTTATTCCGAGACGGAATTCGATTTGTCTGCCTTTCAGGAACATAAGGTGCATTCGTTAGAATTAGGAAGAAGCTGTATTGATCCGGCTTATCGCGGCGGGAAAGCCATTCAAATGCTGTGGGAAGGTATTGCCCGCTATATTGCAGACCGGGATATCCAATATTTGATCGGATGTGCAAGTGTTCACTTGCACTCATTAGAAGAGCTCAACGTGATTTATAGTATGCTTAAGTCCAAACAAGTCATTACAGACCGATTTGGCATCCAACCCTTAGCTACCCATCGGATTTCAGGCCTTGAGCTTTCTCCCTATGAACTGACGGATAAGGAAGTGTTTCGCAGACTTCCTCCTTTGATGAAGGGTTATCAGTGGCTGGGCGCGGAAATTGGTGGTGATCCGGCTTATGACGAATTATTTGATACGATCGATTTTTTCATTGTGCTGGAAAAGGATCGCGTTACACGCAAGTATCGGAAGCATTTTTCGCTTGATGAGAATAAAGTTCAATAAAAATCCAAACAAACCCTCACGCAGGGAAAGGATTTGGAGGGGCGTACATTGTACGATTGGATTGGAGTCATTACGAAACAACAACATAGGTGGGAAAAGGTTGCGCGGATTTGTTCCTGGTTTCCGAAGTCTATGATGTTGCTGTTATGCAAATGTCTTGGTACCGTTTGGTTTTTAGCCTCAAGGAGAGGGCTTGGGGCTCGTATACAAAAGAATTTGACGGAGTTGTTATCAGAACGGTCGGAGAAGAAGCTTAGGGGCTACCGATTATCTTATTTTCACAATCTCGTTATTACATTGTATGAGCTTTGGATTGAGACCTATCGATTAAAAGAAACCGCAGCTTGGCGCTTTCAAGTGGAGGGGGAGGAGCATTTGGAAGAAGCTCTTCTTTTGGGCCACGGAGCTATTGTCTATGCGCCTCATGTAGGGAATTTCTTTTATTACTACTGGTACCTATGCCAGAGGTACTCCTGTCTAACCATCGTCACCAGTGGCAGCGAGGAGCTTCAGCCTATGTACTATCGATTCCGGGACCTCGGGTGTTACGGCTTGGATTATGATGCAACGCCTCCCCTGGAGCTGGTTCGTAAGCTTCGCAATCATTTGGCCGCTAATGGTGTCGTGTTCATTTTAGGTGATTTTTACCGCCCTACATTTCCGTTGTCCCGTTTTTTTGGAAAGACCACGAGAACGCCCGAAGGCGCCGCCTCGCTTGGGATTGATTATCAGGTGCCTATTATCCCGTTTCACGGGTACAGGAAAAAAGGATTTACCCATATGCTGTCCTTTGAGCAGCCACTCCATTTGTATGCAAGCTTCCAGAGAACACAAAGAGCTGAAGCGACGAAAGTACTGAACCGATATATGGAAAGCGTTATTCGCGAGTATCCGGAGCATTGGTTCTATTGGTTTAATGCCGAAGAACGCTGGGAAGATGAAAGTAACAAGGCTTCAAAAGAGGACCATCATTCCAAGGTTAAGCGTACAAAGAAGATCGAAACACAAAAGGAGTTTTCCGCCTAAGTGGGAAACAACGCTTACGAAGAAAGCTTTGCTTCTGGCAAAACCCAGTTACTCTTTCGAAGAAAGTTTTGCATAAGCAAAACTTGTAGGAGGTGCCCATGGATACAGCAAGTCACCTTTTGTTTGGGGCAACATTGGGAGGGTTAGCATTATTAGACCCTGTCGTTGCTCAACAGCCAGTTCTTGCTCATGCTATTATGGCAGCCACTTTGATTGGGTCGCATGCTCCTGATTTTGACACGGTCGTACGGCTAAAAAGCTATTCTGCCTATATCCGCGTACACCGTGGAATTACTCATTCTATACCCGCTCTTTTCTTATGGCCTCTAATCTTATCCATTCTAATATCAAGCTACTTTCAAGTCTGGTATCAAGTCCATTTAGTATTTTTATGGGCCATGGGAGCAGTCGTCTTTCATGTGTTTCTAGATTGGTTTAACGTTTATGGAGTTCAGTGCTTTCGGCCTTTGTCGAATAAATGGAAACATATGGATGTTTTGTCTTTGTTCGAACCCTTCTTATTCGCAATTCACGGTATAGGGATGGCCATCTGGGGCTTAATCGGAACAACGCATCAGATAGGCTGGATGTTTTTATGGATATATGCAGCCACCTTCATCTATATCGCACTAAGATCCTATAAGCATCGTGAAGCGGTTCATCGGGTTAGAAAAAGACTTGGAGAAAAAGGAACCTGTCAGGTGCTTCCCACTTGGCAGTGGAATCGCTGGCAGTTTGTAATGGAGACCGATGAGCTTTTTTATACCGGAATGCTGGAGCGGAGGGAGCTTACCATTAAGGATGTATATCATAAGAGTCCCTCAGACTCTATAGTCCAGGCGTCGCTCGCAGCGGATGGAGTAAAAGCATTTTTGTATTTTGCACAAAGAATCCATGTCAGCTGTAAAGAGCAAGACGACGGTTATGTGGTGAAATGGCGGGATGTGCGTTTTTGGTACAATCATCAGCTTCCATTCGGAGTCGATGTTCAGTTGGATCGTAATCTAAATGTGGTGAACAATTCCTTAGGATGGAGAAAAAGGGCATGGGATCCTCCATACGTCTAAGAAGGGCCTTGTGAAGGCCTTTTTTTCCATCTGGATTACTTATTTCTCAGGTAATGAATAGGATCTATCTTCCAAACCAATTGATAGAATGGCTAACACACATCTGAAATGGGCTAAGAGGAAAATTAGTTTCCAATACCATGAAAGGCTTGAATGAATATCCTCTTATATGGATACAATAGAAGAAGTGAAAAATGATAGTCGAGAGGGTGTGCGCTATGGATTTTACAAGTCACGATATTGCTATTATCGAACAAGCGTTACAACGAGCGATTAGCTCGGAACCAAAAGACTCGAAGGTCAATCACTACCGTGAAGTGTTAAGCAAGCTGCAGAATAATGCGGCAGCCGCAATGAGCTCTTCCAGCAAAGGGACCGTTGCCCACGATGGATTAAGGTTTGACTACGACGATTCATCGGACCTTCTCTAAAAACTTTTCCCGGGAAAGCGCAGGAAACGACATAATATTCTGAAAGTTTAAACATTTATCCAATTGAATTATTACACACTTCGACTGCGTTCCGGAAGTTCTTGCTTTAAATAGCAAAACGTTTAACCCATTGACGACGATCTGTCGAAAATATGAACCCTGACGGTCATTTCCGTACAGGGTTATTTATTTAACTTGATTTGAGCTGAACATATGAAACATACGTTTCTTGCTTTGAGTTCCGTGGGGGAAATGGTGTAAGGTGGGACGCAGCAATAGAGATATGGAGATAAAAGCCTTGACAATTATATGTTGAGGAACTATATTTATAACAAATAATATGAATATGTACGGTGAAGGCCTGAGTCTCGGAGAAAACCTTATCCCGTAAACATACCCATCATTTTTTGGTGAGTCATGTTTACTTTGATAAGGTTTTTTTATCTTTTGCCGGATATAAATGTAAGCGAAAACATGATACATACACACTTTAGCTGACAATCAGTATAAGGTATCGCTGCGTTGGCGGCGAAGTTAAGACAGTAAGGGTGGTGGTTAGCGATTCCTAAGGTTCAGACTTCGGTATTGGACTGAGAGAGCGAATGATGCGAAAGATCCGAGAGTTTAGTGCGGGGTATCCGTTCCAATTGTAAGGACTTGATAAGATTGTAAGCGTAATCAATGCTATTAAGGGGGAGAAAAACTTGTTCAAACCATTTAAAAAGATTTCTTTGCTAAGTATTGTGACCATCATGGCGTTAACGGGTTGTACTTCCAGCAGCAAGCCCACTGCAGAACCAAAACTTGAGGAAACAGAATTTAAGGTATCTACGGAGCCAGTAACATTAAAGTTTTATGTCAATGTAACTAGACTTTCGCCTCTTGAGTACAATACGTTCTTTGTAGAGCCTATCAAAAAGAAGTATCCTCACATTACGCTTGAAAAAGTGGAAGGGGATCTAGAAAAGCTTATTGTCGCTGGGCAAACACCGGACCTTATTTTCTCTGACAACGATTGGCATATGCCGCTAGTTTCCTTGGATCTGCCTGCTGATCTAACGGATTTAGTCAAAAAATCCAAGCTGGACCTTGGCAAATTTGTCCCTGAAACGATACAAGCGATACGAAATCTGGATCCTAAGGGAAAAGAACTGCAAGGGATTCCTTTTAGCCGGAACACAGGAGTGTTATTTTATAATAAAGATATTTTTGATAAGTTCGGTGTTCCATATCCGAAGGATGGCATGCTCTGGAGCGAAGTCCTGGATCTATCCCGCAAGTTAACGAGAATGGATGAAGGTGTTCAATATATAGGCTTTGACCCGCGTTTTCCAGATCATATGATCAGCCAGTATTCTCAGCCATTTGTAGACCCAGTAACCAATAAAGCGCTTGTCGATATACCTCTTTACCATAAGATTCTGGAAGTGTTCCGTGCCAATTACGATCAACCTGGTGTTGTCAATGGGACTTCATATGCTTATGCAGACGGTACGTTTATAAAAGAGAAAAGATTGGCCATGCAGCCGGATTGGGCTTCCAAAATAATGAGTGACCTTCTTCAAGCTGAAGCGGATGGCATTGCTCCGAATTGGGATATGGTGACGAATCCTACCTTCGAGGATAAAGTCGGAAAGGGACGTCATGCGCTGGCGGATATGCTGGTCATTACGAAAGGAAGCAAGTATAAGGAACAAGCGATGCAAGTCATTGAGCTGCTCACCTCTACAGAGAATCAAATGCTTATTAGTAAGCATTCCCGGATTACGGTTTTGAATGATCCCGAAATTGTAAAAGCGTTCGGTTCGGAGAACCCATCGCTAAAAACTAAAAATACAGCTGCCATTTTCAAATATCCGTCTTCTCCTACGCCGACACCAAATAAATATGACAAAGAAGTACAAACATTGATTCGTAACATGCGTAAAGATATGGCTCTAGATAAAAAGGATATCAACACGGTGCTTAGAGAAACGCAAGAAGCGGCCGACAAGAAAATCGCTGATTTAATGAAGCAGCAATGAGAACATAATCAAAAGCACTGACCCTAGCGGTCAGTGTTTTTAGTTTTAATGAACATTTCGAAGAGCAGGGAAAAAGCGATTGGCAAAAGTCAGGGCTCAATCCATTTCTTGCATTGAGTTGCGAACATGTATTCGATATAATGAAGTTAAGTATTAGAGGAACGAAGGGTTAAGCTGGATAATCATATGGATTACCGTATAGCGATATTGTGACTGTGAATTAAAGGGGATACCTCATGATAAAGAAGAAATCACTTACAGAACTGATCCAGGAATTACGATCAAATGAAAATATAGTAAACTGGCATGAAACCGAACCGCAGGATGCTAGAACTGCCCCTATGCCACAGAATTTGGACCCGCGTATACGTGCTGCTTTAGAAAAACGGGGAATCGCTGAACTGTATTCGCACCAGCATTCAGCGTACCAATCCGTACAGAAAGGCGAAAATATTGTAGCCGTTACGCCAACAGCTTCTGGAAAAACTTTATGTTATAACCTACCCGTTTTGCAGGAAATCGCAAAAGATGAAACAAGCCGGGCGCTGTACTTGTTCCCTACTAAAGCCCTGGCACAAGATCAAAAAAGCGAATTAAACGAGATTATAAAAGAAATGGGTATAGACATTAAAAGTTATACCTATGATGGGGATACATCGCCGGCCATTCGTCAACTGGTCCGAAAAGCTGGGCATATAGTCATTACAAACCCAGATATGCTGCATTCTGCTATTCTTCCACATCATACAAAGTGGGTTAGCTTGTTCGAGAATCTAAAATACATTGTTATTGACGAACTGCATACCTATAGAGGGGTTTTCGGTAGTCATGTAGCTAACGTCATTCGACGGCTGAAAAGGATATGCAAATTTTACGGAAGCAATCCCGCCTTTATATGTACTTCAGCTACAATCGCCAATCCGAAGGAATTAGCGGAACAGCTAACGGGAAGCCCTATGCGCCTTATTGACGATAACGGATCACCGCGGGGAAGGAAGCACTTCGTTTTCTATAACCCGCCTATTGTCAATCAGCCACTTAATATTAGAAAAAGTGCAACCGTTGAAGTTAATAATCTTGCTAAAGAATTTTTGAAGAATAAAATACAGACTATCGTTTTCGCAAGAAGCAGGGTACGGGTAGAATTGATATTAAGTCATTTGCAGGAACTGGTTAAAAAGGATATTGGCTCTAAAGCCATACGAGGATATAGGGGAGGCTATTTACCAAACCAAAGGCGTGAAATTGAAAAAGGATTAAGGGCCGGGGAAATTTTGGGGGTAGTCAGCACCAACGCATTGGAATTAGGTGTAGATATAGGACAACTGCAAGTATGTGTCATGACAGGGTATCCTGGAAGCATCGCTAGCACCTGGCAGCAGGCGGGGCGTGCAGGGCGTAGACATGGGGAAGCACTTATAATTATGGTAGCTAGCTCTACACCTATCGACCAGTACATTGTCCAAAATCCTGAATACTTTTTTGAAAGATCGCCCGAAGCGGCACGAATAAATCCTGAGAATTTAATCATTTTAGTGGATCATTTGAAATGTGCGGCATATGAGCTGCCATTCAAAAAAACCGAAGAATTCGGGCCTTTGGACGTAACCGACATAATGGAGTACTTGACGGAAGAGCGGGTTTTACACCATACCGGGGATACCTTTTACTGGGCAGATCAATCTTTCCCCGCGAATAATATTAGCCTACGTTCAGCTTCGCAGGAAAATGTGGTAATAGTGGATCAATCAGACGTCGCTAATGTGAGAATCATAGGCGAAATGGACCGATTTAGCGCTATGACTCTGTTACATGACGAAGCTATTTATTTGCACGAAGGGGTACAATTCCAAGTTGAAAAGCTGGACTGGGACCACAAAAAAGCCTATGTAAGAGAAGTAGATGTAGAGTATTACACGGACGCGAACCTGGCCATACAACTGAAAGTATTAGAAATTGATAAATCGAACATTAGGGAAAAAACAGCGTTGCATTTTGGAGATACAACCGTAAATGCCGTTCCAACCATTTTCAAAAAAATCAAATTGACTTCTGGTGAAAATATTGGATCGGGTCCAATCTTTTTGCCCGAAGAAGAGCTGCACACAAGCGCGACTTGGCTAGAACTTAAAAGCGTAGATCCCGACATAGGGGTAAAAACATTGGAACAATTATTATTGGGGATCGCCAACGTATTGAAGCACATTGTACCTGTCTTGGTAATGTGCGACCGGAATGATATTCACGTAGTTTCACAAATAAAGGCGGCACATACACAATTACCAACCATTTTCGTTTACGACCATTATCCCGGAGGGATCGGGCTAGCTGACGAAGTCTATAAGCGGTTTGTGGAGGTAAAAGCAGCTGCCAAAAATATGATTCAAAAATGTCCGTGTAAGGAAGGATGTCCGTCATGTATTGGTACGGAGATAGATGGGAGCGACTTAAAACGACGCAGTATACAGCTATTGGATCATTTTTAACTCGCATGCTTGTACCCCCATTCATTAAAATCAAACGCTCATTGAACGACTGGAGGTGCCGCGATGAGCAGCTTACGTGAACGTCTCCTGCGGCACAAAAAGTCGGATAGCAGCATACCAAATGCCGTTGCAGCTTCAGAAGAAGTACAGCAGACCGAGGTTAAAAACGAGTGGGATATTATAGAGGCTCAGATGGCGCACAATGAATGGGGATCTTTCGTGCTGCGCCGACGTGTGTACGAGAGTTCCTTTCTACATGGACGTTATGCATTAGGTGAATTAGTAGGACAATCCGATCCACTGTTGTCCATTTTGTTAAAAGGGGATGTGGATCCAGCCGAAAGCAGCCTGCCTCACGATCGCCTACTTTACCTAGATACGGAAACAACAGGGCTGGGAATAGGGGCAGGGAATGTTCCTTTCATGATCGGCATCGGTTTCTATGAAGGCGATCTATTCGTAGTGGAGCAAATGTTCATAAGAAATCCTGCGGAAGAGCTGGCGATGCTGTATCATCTGCAAGAGAAGCTGGAGAAATATCCTTATCTGGTGTCATATAACGGTAAAACTTTTGATTGGCCGATAATCAAAAACAGGTACATATTGAACAGGATGCCATCGGACCCTGAAATTACGGGGCATCTGGATTTCTTATATCCATCACGAAGTCTGTGGAAGCACACGCTTCCTTCCTGCCGTTTAGGAAAGGTGGAGGAGGAGCGGCTTAGCGTAACAAGGCATGAGGATGTTCCAGGGTCGCTAGCTCCGACGTTGTATTTTCAATACTTAGCCGAAAATGATGTCTCGATCGTGAAAGGTGTTTTCATTCATAATGAGCTTGATATTTTATCCTTAGCTGGCTTATCAGTGCACTTTTCTCATGTGATCCAAGGAAAGATCGACTGGACAGGAATGGGCCTCGAAGAGCAGTACCGATTAGGGCTATGGCTGCATAAAATTGGCTTTGAAACCCGGGCAGAGCAAATCTTAGATCAGTTGTGTGAACGGCTGTTGGAGTCGGATCGTGAAGAAGCGCAGGATGATTACTTGCTGCCACTTGCACAGGTTTATAAACAGCAGCACCGCTATTCAACCGCATGCAGCTTATGGTCAGCCTATATAGAAAGGAAGGGACATCGAAATCTGGCTTCCCTAGAACCATATATTGAGCTTGCTATGCACTATGAGCACAGGGAGAAGGATCTGGCGAGGGCTTTGGCGTTAGCAGAACAGGCATTGAATAAGGCTTGGCAGCGACAAGCTTTAAGAAGACCGCAGCGACCTGCCAAGAACGGTTCTACTAGAAGTCGGGGGATGTCTGCCGAAGAACGCAAGCAGCATGCTGAAACAGCCGACTTGGAAAAACGGATAGAGCGGCTTCGCAAGAAAGCCAAACGGCCCGATGGTTCGAGTGATTCCGATCGGTCCTCTGCAACTATAAAATCATTGCCTTCCAAAAGACGACGTAAAGTCTCAGGCGAGCATCAGGATTGGACTATGGATAGCTTAATATAAGGCATCATTTAATAAAAACAGCAGCTATTTTCAATAAAGTAGCTCCTGTAAAAGCATAATTCCCTTCGTAATGGAAATATTTGAAAGTATCTGCTTTGACGCTTCAAATAATTTCAAGAGGGGATGAGGCTATGCCGGAGCTGCCGGAAATGGAAAATTACAAGCTGCTGTTAAATCAAAGATTGGTCGGTCGAATTATTACGGACGTGCAAGTGGAAAGGGAGAAGTCTATTAATGTCCCGGTACCATTATTCCAACATGAGTTAATCGGGAATTCGATAAGAGAAGTAGAAAGAAGGGCTAAGCACCTTGTTTTTCACTTGAACAACTCTAATGTGCTAGTCCTTCATCTTATGCTTGGCGGAATTCTCTTTTATGGCACAGAGGAAGAAAAACCGGACAGGACGGTTCAAGTCACACTGAGCTTCAGTAAAATGAATCTTTATTTTATAGGCTTAAGATTAGGTTATTTGCACTATTACACGCCAGAAGAGGCGGATCGCTTTCTGCAGAAGCTCGGACCGGAACCGATGAGATCCAATTTTACAGCCGACCGTTTCACACTACTTATGCATAAACAGAGCGGTACTTTAAAATCTGTGCTGGTAGATCAGAGTGTCATGGCAGGCATTGGCAATTGCTACTCGGATGAAATATGCTTTGATGCGGGACTACTGCCCTCCCGACGCAGCAATCAGCTAACGGATGATGAACTGCTGCGATTATACCATTCGATGCGGGGGGTTCTTACAGAAGCAACACAAGGCGGCGGCTATATGGATATGCCATTATTCGTTGAAGATCGGCTGACGGGTGGATATGATAAGCAGTGCAAAGTATACGATCGTGAAGGGGAGCCCTGTGTACGCTGCGACAGACCCTTGGTACGACAAGATGTTTCCTCCAAAAAATCATTTTGCTGTCTGCATTGTCAGCGTTAGGGGGGACTGAATGAATATTGGATGCCATATTAGCATTCGCAACGGCTTCCTAGAAGCGGCCAAGACGGCTTTGAAGCTTAAGGCGACAGCTTATCAATATTTTCCGAAAAACCCGCGAAGCTTGTCTATAAAGCAATGGAACGCTAAGGATGCGGAAGCCTGCGCGCATTTTTGCAAAGAACACGGGATTTATTCCATTGCCCACACTCCTTATCCGACGAACCTCGCTGTTGACGATCCAGGGCTTTACCAAGCTACGGTCCAGTCACTGCGCAACGATCTTAGCATTGCAGATGCCTGTGGTTCTATAGGCGTTGTTGTCCATTTTGGCAAATATAAAGGGACGGACCCGTTACAAGGCTACAAAAATATTATACAATGTTTACATGATGTGCTTTCTGATTGGGGAGGAAGAGCCAAGCTGCTGATTGAAAATCAGGCAGGAGACGGCTCATCGATGGGAACAACGTTGGAGGAGCTTTTACAAATTCGTACGCTTTGTTCCTATAAGGAACATATTGGTTTTTGTTTCGACACTTGCCATGCTTTTGCTAGCGGCCTATGGCCTGCAGGGGCAGATGGGTGGAGTCAGCTGAAAGATCATTCGATCCGTTTAGGTTATTTTGATCATTTGCTTGCCGTTCACCTTAATGATTCCATGTATGAAGGCGGATTATTTAGAGACAGGCATGAAATGATCGGGAGAGGATATATCGGGGAGCAGCGGTTTCGCGATTTTTTGAAGACCATTGGTGCGTTTGACTTGCCGGTTGTTTTGGAAACACCTGTTCTTCGAGGACAAACTCATGCACCGGAGATTCAACTTGTACGGCATTTAGCTGAAACTTAACGCTCTACATATCGGATTACGAGCTCCTTTTTTCATAACCGTTATTTCATTAGGGATTTAGGGCTTTCCTCAGGAGGTTGATGAATGATCATAAATGTTTTTTTGGATGATATGAGGGCATGCCCCGACGGTTTTGTATTGGCACGTAATTCGGAGGAATGCAGACTGCTTCTTGAGGAATGCGAGATTGATGTGCTTTCATTGGATTATGATTTGGGGTGGGACCAACCGACAGGAATGGATGTGGTCCGGTATATGATATCAGCTAATCGGTACCCCAAAGAAATCTATCTTCACAGCTCCAGCTTAGTAGGCCGAAAAAACATGTATGAATTGTTATATCAAAGCAAACCACAAAACGTGAAATTGGCTAATGGACCCATCCCATATGATAAACTTCTCCACATCGCTAAAACTAGACAAGAATAGGTTGTGATTGGTCGTGCAGATTATTACGTTAGAAAACATTCATTTTATCCGCGAGGAGCGGGCCATTTTATCCGGAGTAGGTATCCAGGTCAACAAGGGAGAGCATTGGGTTGTTCTTGGGAAAAACGGGTCGGGTAAGACCACGATCCTAGAACTGATTAATGGCTATCAATTCCCTAGCAGCGGACAAGTTCGCGTATTGGATCATATTTATGGACAATGCGATGTTCGTGAGGTGCGCAAGCAAATCGGCTATATTAGCCAATCACTATATGAAAAGCTGAACCCAGGCGACCCGGTTTGGGAGGTTATTGCTACGGGAGAATATGGATTTTTGCGTTTTTATGAAGAAATTCCTTCAGAGGTACGTGAGAAGGCAGTTGCAATGCTAGAAGAAGTGAGCTTGAGACATCTTGCGGATCAACCTCTCGGAACTCTTTCCCAAGGGGAACGTAAAAAGGTAATGCTGGCTCGTGCTCTTATGACAAGTCCCAAAATTCTTATTATGGACGAGCCTTGTTCCGGCTTGGATTTATTTGAACGGGAACGGCTTCTTGAAACTATAAACCGTCTTGGAAAACAGCAAATTACGGTTGTTTATGTAACGCATCATATCGAGGAAATTATGCCCATGTTCTCCCATGTAGCCCTGATCGATCAAGGGAAAATCATTGCATCAGGCCCTAAGGAAGAAGTACTTAACGAAGCTAATCTTCTTAAAGCATTTCAAGTCCCTGTTGCATTGGAATGGTTCCAAGGCAGACCTTGGATCAAGGTGCTATGATGACAGAACTAGAACAAATAGCACACGAAAGCATGTTTATTGGCACGGCAAATCATGGTTACGGCCAGCATGCGCAAGAAGAGATCAGACGCTTGTTTGAATCGAAAGTAAAGTTTCAACATATCATTCCTGCGGAAGTATTTTTGTTCCAGATTCAAGAAGATAAAGATGCTGTGATTAACAAGCTCCTTCATAATGAGCCCATGTTTTTACGGCATATACAGCCTGTCGATGTGGAATTCGATTGGGACGGTTCAATGGATGAGCTGCTGCGCAATGCTGGTAGTGAGCTTAAGCTGGACAATGGAATGAAAACCGCGATACAAATACGTAAAACCGAACAAGTAGGATCGGATATTTCTTCTACGGAAATCAAGAGAGCATTAGATGAACTGTTTATAAAACAGTGGTCCATTGTTCCAGTGGCGAAAGAATCGGATGTCATTGTCTCTATTTATCTGACCCCGGATAAAGCTTACATGGGAATATCCAAACCGGAGCAAAACTTGAGCGATTGGTCTGGGGGAGCGATTCGATTCCGCAAGGAAGAAGGACAAGTTTCTCGGGCCAAATTCAAGCTGTTGGAAGCGGAGAGAGCCTTTGGCCTCGATTTACTGCAGTATAGATCAGGCTTGGATATCGGCGCGGCACCAGGTGGATGGACTTCTTTATTGCTTGAACGGGGCATGAAGGTGACGGCAGTCGATCCAGCGAAGCTGGACGCAGGATTATTGCGTAATCCTAAGCTGACTTTTCTTCAGAAAAATGCAGCAGATGTTACATTTCAGCCGCAATCCTTTGACTTGCTCGTGTGTGATATGAGCTGGAGTCCACGTCAGATGGCAAAGTTGGTCAAAGGACTGCTTTATGCTTTGCAAACAGGGGGAACGGCTATTATCACAGTGAAACTGATGCATAAGAAACCGTTTCAAGCCGTAAAGGAGCTGGTTGAGGATCTATCACCGGATCTGGTGTTTCAAAAAGGGAAACAATTATTTCATAATAGGGAAGAGCTGACGGTTTTTCTCATTAAATCGTAGTCTTCCGGTTATCGGAGAGGGGTAACCTATGAAGGACGAATCTCAGTATTGGAATAGCATTTATAATGAACAGGCCTTTTCCAAGCCTGAATATGACGAATGGCTTATTAAACATAAAGCGATTTTGGAAGCTTCTCGAAATATCCCCATTTTGGATCTAGGCTGTGGTGCTGGCGGCGACAGCTTGTTTTTGACAGAGCAGGGCTTTCAAGTCATTGCTTGTGATTGGTCAGATGAAGCTTTGTTCAAAATCCGGCATCATATACCTTTAGCAGAAACATTAAAAGTGAATTTGGCGGAGCCGCTTCCTTTCCCAGAAGATAGTGCGCAGGTCATTATTGCTGACTTAAGTCTCCATTATTTCTCATGGTTGACGACAGAATCGATCATCAAGGAACTTAAGAGAGTACTGCTGCCTGGAGGTAATCTGCTGTGCAGGGTAAATTCCGTTCATGACGTCCATTTCGGCGCTGGTGATGGAGTAGAAATTGAACCCCATTATTACGAACAAAATGGACAATTCAAACGCTTTTTTGACCAGGAACAAATCACTCGTTTGTTTGCTGGTTGGAAGCTTGATTATTTGCAGGAGGCGGTAATGAATCGATACCATAAACCTAAAAGCTTGTGGGAAATGGCTGCTAAAAATCCAAAATAGATATCAAGCTGAACGCCTAATGGGGAGGTAGTTTCTGTGAAAAGGCTCCTTGTTCCAGTTGGCTTGTTTCTGGTCATCGCTGCCCTTGGTTTTCTTTTTCTGCCTTATGATACTTTGAATCCGCCGCGAACAATACCTAATGGTTCATCCATGGGTAAGGAGCTTTACGATGCTCCTGCTCAAATTGCTGCAGTGTCAACGGTTCACAGGACATCTACGGCAGAAACCGTCTCAAATGAGAAGGAACCGGAGCTGGCAGTCTCGTTAATGCAAGGATGTGAAGGTAGACCAACGGAAACGCCTCGACTCGTTGTTGATGTGCCTGTTGCTACTTTGTGGAGTAAGCCGAACCAGGCACGTCCAATGGATCAACTAGGTTTGCAAAATCCGGTTCAACTGAGATCTTGGTTACAATCTATGAGCTTATCAGACAAGCTGTGGTTGGTGGGGAAGCTTGAAACTCAAGCGCTCCTAGGTACTGAGGTAAACTTGCTAGATCGGCAGGGCGATTGGTTAAAGGTGGCAGTCACGAATCAGAGCACCCCAAAGAATGAGAATGGCTATCCCGGATGGGTTCCTAAGGAACAAATCTCAGAACAAACCGTTCTGTATGATGCTTGTCCGATAGCTATTGTTTCAAGTCCGACTGCTTGGCTCTATGAGGATGCAATAAGCTCGCAGCAGCTGGAAGAAATCAGCTTTAATACAGAGCTTCCGATTGTGCAAAGCGAAGAGTCTCGGATCGGCGTGATCAGAAGAAATGATGAAATTCGCTGGTTGGATAAATCAGATGCAATAGTGTGGGAGCAGAAACAATCCGATGCTGGATTACTGGGTCATGTTACTGGAGAGGAACTGGTGCAAACCGCTAAAAATTTCCTAGAGCTCCCCTACTTATGGGCAGGAATCTCCGGTTTCGGATTTGATTGTTCTGGATTTACATATGCATTACACCGATTTCACGGTATTGCGATCCCAAGAGATGCAAAAGATCAAGCAAGTGGGGGTTTAAAGGTGGATAAGGCTGATTTAAAGCCGGGCGACTTGTTGTTTTACGCCTATGACAGCGGCAAGGGGAAGATTCACCATGTGGCGATGTACATAGGCGGAGACATGATGATTCATTCACCAAAAACAGAGCGAAGTATCGAAATCATTTCTATGAAAACACCGGCATACGCCAAGGAATTTGCAGGAGCTCGACGTTATACGGCCATGTCTATTTAATGCAATCATATATATTACAATTGGAATATACCGCGAAGCACCACTTTTCAAGACTCGTTCTTGCCAGTGTGTGCTTTTTCAATAGCTATTGCTGAGAAATGATTAGTCATTGAAAAGGGGGATCATGCTGTGCGTTTGACTGTATTGGGACCGTGGGGGGCTTACCCTAGTGCTGGAGAGGCTACTGCAGGTTATTTACTTGAACATCAGGGTAAAAAGATATTATTAGATTGCGGCAGTGGAGTTCTTTCTGTAGTTCAGAAATATGCACGGCTGGAAGATCTTTGTACCGCATTTATCAGCCATCGTCATCATGATCATATTGCAGATTTAGGTTGTTTGCAGTATGCTTGTTTGATTGATTCGGATCTGAACAAACGGTCGGAACCGCTGCATATTTATATAGCAGATGAGTCTTTGAACAAAGATGACGCTTATCACACGATGAAAGGTTCAGAAGTCCATTCAGTTTCTGTACATGATGAATGGAATCTTAACGGGATGAAGTTTTCTTTTTTCAAAACATTTCACGAGGTTTATTGTTTAGGTGTTAAAATAACTGACGGTAATAAGACGCTTGTCTACACGGCGGACACTTATTTTGACGAATCGCTGATCGGATTTTGCAAGGATGCAGATGTGTTAGTCGTCGAAACATCATTTTACGCGGATATCCAGAATGCCAAGCAATATGGTCATATGAACACCACCGAGGTCGGATACTTGGCCAAAATGGCTAATCCTAGGAAAGTCGTATTAACTCATCTGCCGCATTTTGGAGATCCATCTTCTCTTGTGGAGGAAGTAAAACAGCAATATACCGGAGATGTGTTGCTCGCGGAAAGCGGCTTGGTCATCGAGCTATAACAGGGAGGTTTATTATGAAAGAGGAACATCAACGTCAGTGTGATGAGCTTCGCACTGCGCTTCTTCAATTGTTCCACGACGCAGGGTATGAAAATAAGGGTTTGATAGGCTGTCTTGAAGCTTTTGAGCAGGAGCCCTTGTATAAGGAGAAGCTGGAGCAACTTGAACTGGAAAATGAGCGATTGAAGGAGCAAATCAAGAGACTGCGTAAAACGGTAAACTCAAAGGATAGCATGTCAAGCAAGCTAAGGGAAGCGTTGAGGGAGTAGTCAAGAGAAAGAGGGGACCATAAATGAGCAGCGGCTGGATAGCTACCCTGATTATTTGTACTGTTCTTGTTCTTGCAATTTGTTTCTTTATCCTGCGTAGGCAGAGAGCTGCAAGGTCACACCGAGGCAACAACGTAATCCGTATGGCGGAATTCAAAAAACAAGAGAAAACGTCTGATCGTCAACAGAAATGCTCTTATTGCAAAAAGAAAACGGACCGATTAACCTTTTATGCCGGTGTTCACGGATCCGCTGTAGGTGTTTGTAAAGATTGCAAGCCAAAAGCCGAGAGGCAGGACATGCTCCCAATATGAAGGGGGTTGCGTAGAAAGCTGGAATCCGGTTATTGCAGTTGTCCGGACTGACCGTAGGAGCTTGATTGCTTGGACATGAGATCCATACTCCAATCAATCATTCCATTCATCATGCTGAGAACGAGATTAATAGCATCTTCATCACTCAGGGGTTGGCTCTTGGAATTGTTGGAGATGTACTCCTGCATTTTGGTCTCTAATTGACTGGTCAAATCTTTCAGCTTGGAAAAGTCTTTGGCAATATCGGATATCGAATTGGAGCTGGAATTGGAGCCGCTGCTGTTTTGCTGTTGTGATTGGTCTCCGCTGGATTGCTGTGAATCTTGACCGCTTGAATCGTCCGATTGACTTTGGAGCAATTCTTTTATTTGCTGCAATTCATCGGTTAAAGATTGCTGTTGCTCGGTAATTTGCTCGATTTGCCCCTTCAGTTCACGATTGCTGATCATCTAGTAAGCTCCTTCATTTTATTATGAGGATAGTATATCCAAGAGCTATTTATTTAACCAAAAAAGACCAGTCAACAATAAAAATACATAAAATAGTTGAAAAAACCATTTTTTATGATATTATATATACAAATACGTGAATCGCAAGCGGAAGCACCGCTGATCAAGAGTTTTATTTCTTGTTCAGTTGGTGCTTTTTTGCGTCTTTGTATATGGGAGGCGATATGGATTACGAATAAAGTGAAAGCCGCGGTTGTTGTGGCCATTATATCGGCAGTACTTGTGGCAAGCGGGATATTACAGCTTCAGGGGGCGATGTGAACCCGTTTCAGACGGAGTATTTGATCATAAAAGGGGGAGGTGCCCAACACAATGTCAAAGATGAAATTAGTTTTATTAGATACAGATACTTATTTTATTGAGAGGATAACGGCTTTTACAAGAACCTCAGAATACGCTTCGACCTTTATTGTGTCGGCATTTACAAACAAGGAGCAGGGCTTCGCTTTTATCGAGAGGACAAACGAGAATTACATTCTTCTTGTACATGAAAGCTTCCTTCCTTTGCCTGACCTGGTTTTCCAGCGGCAGCTAGGCTGCTTGCTCATTGTCAGTGATTCTCCTGCATCGGGAGATATTGTGGAGTATCCGGTTGTATGTAAATATCAGCCTCTGAATCAGTTATTGGCTCATATCATATCGCATTATAACGAGTTTACTTCGAGCCGAATGCTGAAGGGGAACAAGTCGTCACAAGTCATCTCTATTTATTCTGCAGTAGGTGGAAGCGGCAAGACATTAACGGCGCTGCACCTTGCGAGAGAGCTTGTGTTAGTGGGGAGGAGCGTATTTTATATTAATTTGGAGCAGCTGCCTTCAACGTTGTGGATGGAGTCAAGTGAGGGAGAAGAGCCTTCCTTTTCTCGAATGCTTTACTATGGAAAGACCGATCCCAAGTTGCAAATTGCCAAAGTGGAAAGATATAAAAGGCGTCACAGCACTCTAGGCTTTGATTATTTTCCTGGTAATTGCGAGCCGCTAGAGCTGGCCGAAATGTCAGATAAAGACACAGAGTCGCTAGTAAGGGCCGTTCTTGCATCTGGAGCATACGATTGTGTACTGGTTGATTTGGATTCATCCTTATACCCTCGTATTGAAGCCTGCTTGAAGCTTAGTGACCATGTATTGCTGCTGCTGCAGGACGATTGTATTCAATGGGAGAAATGCAGTAAAAGATTAAGACAGCTGGTGGAGTCACACGGGGAACCAAATTGGAAGCATAAATATAAACTGCTCGTCAATAAATTCAATGGTTCTTTGAACAATAGCGAGTCGCAGCTGCCTCTGCCAATTTCAGGTTATTTACCCTATATACCAGAGTGGAAGACGTTTGGAAGGATGGACATCGTCCAAAAACGAGGTGCCTTCAGTGAGAGCTTGGCTGCTCTGAGTTGGTTCAGGACTTTTGCGTTGGAGGAAGCGGCAGATGTGGTCTGAGGAAACAGTGGCAGAGCTTAAGCAGATCGTTAAGGAAAAGCTGGATTTATCCATATCCTTATCGGATGAACAGTTGATGGAGCTAATCGAGCAGGAAGTGTTTGGATTTCCATTTGAGCAATACTTTACTGCAGGGCAGAAGCATCAACTTATTATGAGGTTATTTCATTCATTTAGAGGATTGGATATTTTGCAGCCGTTAGTGGATGATCCGACGGTTTCGGAGATTATGATTAACCGATACGACCAAATATTTGTCGAACAGGATGGCCGAATAAACCTTACAGGAATGAAATTCGAGAGTAAGGAGAAGCTGGAGGACGTCATTCAGGCCATAGTAGCTCGGGTGAATCGTGCGGTTAACGAGGCTAATCCCATTGTGGATGCCCGATTAATGGATGGTTCAAGGGTAAATGTGGTGCTATCACCAATTGCGTTGGAAGGCGCAGCCATGACGATTCGAAAATTTCCGGAATCACCGCTGACATTGGAGCTTTTGATTGCAAAAGGTTCGTTGTCGGAAGCCGCGGCAGCCTTCCTTATCCAAATGGTCAAGTCCAAATATAACTTATTTATTGGAGGAGGAACAGGATCCGGGAAGACGACCTTTCTCAACGCCTTGTCCCAATATATTCCTGATGATGAACGCATAATTACCATCGAGGATTCAGCAGAACTGCAAATTCGGACAGTACCTAATCTGGTACGTCTGGAGACTCGCAATGCCAATACCGAGGGAAAGGGTGAAATCTCGATCCGTGATCTGATCCGATCCTCATTACGTATGAGACCTAATCGAATTATCGTAGGGGAAGTACGGGGTGCCGAGGCTCTTGACATGCTGCAGGCAATGAATACCGGACATGATGGAAGTTTATCTACTGGCCATGCAAACTCGACCACAGACATGTTAAGTAGGCTTGAAACGATGGTGCTTAGCGGTGCAGCGCTTCCCGTAGAAGTCATCCGCAAACAGATTTGTTCAGCGATTGATATTATGATCCATCTGCAGAGATTGAGAGATCGATCCCGTCGTGTTACTGAAATTAGCGAAATTATCGGAATGGAAGGGGGAGAAGTCAAGCTGAACCGGTTGTTCGAATTTGTAGAACAGGAGAGGATGCAAGAGGGAAAGTGATTGGAGAGCTTATACCAACCGGCAATGGATTGATACATACAGATAAGTTGGCCATGGCAGGAGTCGCAATGTAGTGGTTCATCCTACTTTATAGGTGTCAAAGGAGATCTCACTTGATTTATATCGTTCTTACCGTTCTAGCAGGAGCTCTATGCTGGCTTGCATTAACGATTTATCAAAGCTCTTATAAGAAGAGCAAACAAACAGTTGTGAATAATCAAAGCTCCAAAAAAGAAAGGGCGTCAAATTCATTTGAGTTTTGGAGGTCCAAAGCACCCCAACCTACTACTTCTTCATTGATCCGTTATGACGAATATCATTTGAGTTCTATGGAAAAGCTCGTATGCGTTGCAGTAGGAGGTGTAGTATTAGGCACTGTCGGATATATTTTTTATAAAAATGGGATTGCAGCACTGGTTCTTGCTTGCGGAGGGTTCTATTATCCGGTCATTTGGAGACAACAGATGGTTCGGAAACGGCAGGCACAGCTTCAATTGCAATTCAAACAGGCACTCTCTTCTTTGTCTTCAGCCCTTGGCGCAGGCAAATCCGTAGAGTCGGCATTCAAGGAAGTCTTGACTGATTTGCGGCTGCTATATCCTGATCCCAAGGCTTTTATTGTTAAAGAACTCGAGACATTGAACCGACGCATTGAAAATGGAGAAACGATTGAGGTGGCACTGAAGGATTGGAGTGATCGAGCCAAGCTGGAAGACATACAACAGTTCTCAGAAGTTTTCGTAACATGCAAAAGAACGGGGGGCAATCTGGTACATGTCATACGCCGTACGGCATCCATTATACAAGAGAAGCTCGACATTCAACAGGATATACAAGTTATGATGGCCCAAAAACGGTTCGAATCCAAAGTACTGACTTTTGCTCCTTTAGCCGTTATAGCATTATTGAATTTCAGCTCGCCGGATTATATGGAGCCGTTATATCAAGGGTCGGGATTGTTGATTATGACGACAGCACTCTTGATACTTATTGGCTGCTACGCGATTACGAAATGGATTATGGACGTTAAGGTGTGATGCTGTATGACGATGCTCATCGTGCTGGGTGTTGAACTCTTAGTATGTATTTGGATTTCCTGGACTGCATATTCACAATACATCGATTTCATTAAGGAGCAGCGAAAGCTCCTCAAGATCATTTGGCTGGCGCCTCTTGCCTTCTATTTGTTGGATCGATTTCGTTTAGCGGACCGTTTCGCAGATATGGTATCAAGGGTTCATCAGCAAATGATTGGATTACATGGAAGCAAGCATGCTTTGATTCGGACAAAGTGCTTCATTGCAGATGTTCTTTCCATATGTATGGCTGTTCTTATAGTCTGTACGCTACTTGGGGTACTGGCAGATGGCAACAGTGAGCTGCTGGGGTATGGCTTAGTATTGGTACTATTTCTTCCCTTTGTACTATATAAGGAATTGGCCAATCAACTACGCAAAAAGAAGCGTCAAATGCTTCTCGAGCTTCCAGAGGTGTTGAACCAAATTGTGCTTCTGGTCAATGCCGGAGAAACAGTACAAAAAGCGCTGCAGCGTTGTATTGAGAACAAGCCAAACTTAGAGCGTAGTCCTTTACTAACTGAGTTCGCTATAGCTGCTTACGATATTCGAATGAATACTTCCTTTAATAAAGCCATGGAAGACTTTAATAAAAGGTGCGGGCTGCAAGAGGTTTCTTTATTTACAACTACGGTGTTATTGAACTACAAACGTGGCGGCGACGAGCTTGTAATGTCCTTAAAGGAGCTTTCATCGACTTTATGGGAGAAACGAAAATCATTAGCCAAGACATTAGGAGAGGAAGCATCGTCAAAGATGGTATTTCCGATGGTCTTGATATTTCTTGTCGTAATGGTCGTTGTGGCTGCACCAGCTATATTGCTTATGAACTAAAACAAAATTGAAACGCTGGAGAGGAGTAAGGAGAATGAATGGGGTAGGTCAAGGTATACGGAGATTTTGGGAAGAAGAGGACGGGTTAGGGACGCTTGAAATATTGTTGATATTAGCCGTCCTCGTTATTATTGCCATAGCTTTTCGTAAGTGGATTATGCAGTGGGTTAAAAGCTTGTTTGATTCGGCTGACGCGCAAATTAAAGATCAGAGCGGTAAAATAAAGAGCGATGCTGATACCATTAGTCCGTAAAAAATTATTGTTGAGTTCACGATGGCCTATGAACCGTCCAAAGCCGAGGTTTGCTAAAAGTTTTAAGCTGTTTAGTGAAACCAAGGGAAGCTTCACAATAGAAGCAAGCTTTGTACTCCCTTTAATATTGCTAAGCACGTTATCACTGCTGTTTTTGGCGTTGTACGTTTATCAAACCTCATCTGCTTTTCAAAATGCTGGGATTGCTGCTGATCGTGCTGCATTCATATGGGATAACAGCAAGAAGGATGCCATAACCGGAGATTATTCCATTGATAAGGATGATGGGTTGTACTGGCGTATTCATAGCGACAGCATGTCAGATTTATTCCGTTTTTTAATCCCTAATGCTGCCGCCCAAATCTCTCTCCCAGTGTCATCATCAAGCAACGGTACAGGGCCAGAAGGAAAGATGCAAAAAATTGGCGGTACCTTATCTTCCGGATGGAGCGGCAGGATGCGTTATGTGAACAGCGGTTTTTCCAGAGAAGTGACAGTCGATCTGGAGAAGCCGTTCCGGTCACCGACATTTATGATGAGTAAGCTGCAAAAAAATGTGTCTTCAGAGGCTGCAGCCCAAGTCGTTGATCCTGTCGAAAGCATTCGATTGATTGACTTAACGAGATCTTTTATTCAGGAAATACAAGGCAGGATTAAACCTAATGCTGCCTTAAAAACCATGGTTGAACCGAAGTCACTCCCGGAGCCTGGCGCAGTCATAACAAATCATGAAAGCGCGGCAAACTATTTACGTACATTAGTGAACGGGAAAGAACAGGCGTTAAAAGTCAATGGCTCCACCACACGTATCGTGGATGCATTGGATGCAAATAAAGTTGCACATCAGGCCTATTACAGCTTTAATGAAAGCCAGCTAAGAAAGGTACAAATGCCTAAGGATGCGGAGCTGCTTAGAGATGGATCTCAAGTAACCGGTGTGGTGTGGCATTTCTTTAAACTCTCGAAACAAGATAAAGTCAAGCTTTCTAATGGGTTTCGGCAGGAGCTTGAACGTCAAGGTATCGTTGTTGTCATTCATGAATAACAAAGATCACATATGAATCATAATGTGTGTGAATTGCCTTAGTTTGAAGGTGTAAGGAGGGTTTAAGTGTTGTTACTGTTGCGGCGATTATGGGCAGAGCAGCAGGGAGCGGTATCTTTGTATTTATTGTTAATCCTTGTGCCGGTATTTTTGTTTTGTGCGTTATTGATTGATTTCGCCCGCATTCAAGTAGCCGAGAAGGAAGCGGAAAATGCTGTGAAAACAGGAGTTCGTTCCACGTTATCCTCCTTCTCACCTAAGCTGCAGTCTTATGGATTATATGCTTTAAACCAAAAGCCAGAGGAATCGAAAGCACTGTTCCTGAAGGCAGTTGAAGGCAATGTATCAGGAACGCTTGCATCCAATTCATTTCAGTTTATTGATCAGAAGGTAGAAACCGAGGGATCGAGCTTAACTTCGATGTATTCGCTTGGTAACCATACTGTCTTCAAAAAACAAATATTAGAGGAAATGAAATACCGAGCTCCGATGATTTATTCGCTGGAGATGGCCGATAAATTCAAAAAAACGGGCCTTTCGTCAGCAATGGGACAAGCATCACAGTTTTCAAAAAATGCCGAGAAAATTGAGAAGCTGATAGAGGATCGAGATGACCAATTGGATAATGCTTGGAAGAATTGGTCAGCTATATACCAGAATGCGGTAGCTATGCATCCTTTCTATCAGTCCCAGTTAGCTGAATTGAATAAATTAAGCGATAAAATCGGACTCCATACGATTGGCGAAGTCAAGCAGTCGCTGCAAGATTCCAAGAAGCAGTTGGCTGATCTAAAAGATGATGTGAAACGAATTAATAGCGATATTCGTTCGTTGATACAAGCAGGCTCACAAGCATCCTCAGCGATAGATTCACTCTATGACCTTAAGGATCGCATCCAAGATGAAATCGTAGATGTCAACAAAAAAATCTCAGACTTGGAACAACTGCTCAATGATTTGCTTGAATATGCAAAACTGCTAGCCATGTTGAAGCTAAAATCAACAAGTGATTTGGCCGAATTAAAGGATCACCTCAAAGATTTTGAAGAGGCATTGAATAAGGCAAAAAAGTCGAACGATCAACTTAATACGGAGCTGCAGGCCATTCAGTCGCAAAATGCGGCCTCTGGCTCCTACGAGGCTGACAAGGTCTTTCAAGCGGTACATTTGATTTCTCGATCGGAGCTTGATGATTACGGCAGTAAAGCGGCTTCGGTAGTGGCCTTATTCTCCGGACTTGAATCTCAGCTTTCCAGCGTGATTTTCTTTGATGGGCAAAACTATCGAAATGCCGATCAAGCAATTCAACCCTTTTGGAAACAGGCACAAGAATTGCAGTCGACGCAAAGCTTAAAGGAATCGCAGCGAAACGCTAAAAAGAGTGTAGCGACTACCTCAAAGCAGGAACAGAGGAAGAAAGCGCAGGCTTATCTGGATCAAGTAAAGTCTGCTCTGGGAAGCTGCAGTATTCTAGCAACTACGGATTCATCCAAACAGCAGTATATTGCACTTCAAGGTGACCCGGCAAAAGGCTCGAAAGGCTATTATCAAGCTTATATGGATTCGAATAATACAAGCAACTTGTCGCAGCCTGTTCCTTCTATTGATCTGGATAATGCAGACAAGGCTGGGGCCAGCGCCATGAATCTTATTTCATCTTTAACAGATTTGCTCACCGATGTGCGAGATGAATTCTATGTGGATGAATTTGCAGTGAGTAAGTTCAATTACCGAACATTTGGCTTGGAAAAGGATAGTTCAGGGACTATCAAAGGCTCATTAGAACCCTCCGAACCTGGCAAGCACCAGCTTGTTAATCAAGAACTTGAGTATTTGCTGTATGGCGCTAATTCATGTGCGAGTAATTATTCGTTGGCGTATGCGGAGATGTTCGCTTTTCGTTTGGCTGTTAATACGGCGGAAGCGCTTCTTGAACCCAAAAATGAAATATTGAACGTAGGTTCACCGCTTCTTGTTTTTTTAGCTGCAGTCGCTGAAGGTGCCATTCATGCTCAGCAGGATATGTCCAAGCTGATTCAGGGTGAAATGGTACCCTTATCACAAAAACTGGGCAGCTTCTTCACCATGAGCTACAAAGATTATTTGAGAGTGTTCTTTCTGCTTCATAGTCGAGATAAAGTACTTTTATCCCGAATGCAAGCTTTAATTCAGTTGAACACAGGTCTGGATTTACAGCAAAGCACAACTTATATATCTGGTACTGCGTCAACCTCCATTCGATTATGGTTTTTACCAGGACTTATGAATCAATTGGGGAAAGCAGGTTTGAATGCTTGCCAAGTTAAGCTGGGTAGATGCCAGATCACGAAAACGGGAGTGATGGCGTACTGAAAAATGTTAATAAGCGAACGGTGCGGTTCATCCGGAGTAACAGAATCATGGCACGTGATCAGGGGGGCGGGATTGTGCTGGAGGCTGCACTCGTCCTTCCCTTATTTTTATCTTTTATATTGGTGTTAATTGCTTTTATCCAAATATCTCTTGCCGAGATGGCTTTACAGTCGGCTGTATCCGATACGACCAAAGTTATTGCGGCTAATATGTACCCGGTCGATTTGTTATACAAGCAAGCGAGAAGCAAATGGAATCAAAGTGCACCAAGCGGCTGGATCAATAGTGTGATTGATCAAATAGAGTCTGCCAAGCAGAAAGCTGTGGATACAGAACAGTTTGTCGAGGAATACGAACGATGGATACCAGATCCTGTGGTTCATTTAATCGGTTGGGAACAAACCTACAGAGAACATTTCGAGGCATTGGGTCAAGCCAAAACAGAAGAGGCTAAGCAGAAGCTTGAAGCAGCGTATAAACCACTATTGAACAGCGCTATTACGCCTGTTGTAGCTCTATATGCCAACCAGACCAGGTTGAAAAAGGAGCGATTGAAGGTGACGAATGTCATTTTGCCGGATCTGGAGCATAAAGAGAACGCGTTTATCGGCATTGAGGCCCAGTATGAGGTTCCTCTTGCAATTCCATTTTTCCATAGGGTCATAATTATTCGAAAACAGGCTTATGAGCGTGCATGGGTTGGAGGGATCGGGTGATCTTCACGATTTTAACGATAAGCATCATTATCGCCGCATTTGCGACGGATGTAACACATCGACTAATTCCAAACTGGTTAACTCTTTCAGGTTGGATTGCTGGAATGGCACTTCATATTGTTTATTCCGGTAGCTCGGGCGTTCTTTATGCTCTTATAGGCACGGCTTTAGGATTTATCCCTATGTTTGGACTTTATCTTATTAGAGCAGTAGGCGCTGGAGATGTGAAATTGTTTGGAGCTTTAGGGGCTTTGGCCGGAGGAGAAATTGTGCTTCAATGCATGATGTACTCCTTATTGTATGCAGCATTGGTTGGCTGCCTTATTTTATTATGGCGTCGGCAGTGGAAGCAGACAGGACAGAGGCTGGTGTCGATGCTGTTTCATTTTCTGACTTTGAAGGATGTTGCACAATGGAAGCCTTATATGAAATCCAATCATCATGTACGGTTTCCGTTTATGTGGGCGGTGCTCCCAGCGGTTGTGAGTGTTTATTTTTTTGACTATAAGCTTTTGTAGGGAAAGGGGGAATGAAGTTGAATCAGACAATATACGGTTTACAGGTGGACTATCAAAATCAACAAGGTCATTTTATGGTGCTGTATAAAGAAAATGGTTTGCAAAAAGAGGAACTCTCTCCATTTCAACTGAACATGCTATTAATGAACCGTATTCCCCGGCTCTTGGAGCTCCACGTAGAGGAAGTAGACCAAAATATAAAGCTATATTATACCATTACGGATAAACGAATGCTGTCCCATTGGCTTCGTCTTGGTAGTCTTTCGATCAAACAATTTTTTACTCTTCTGTATACGATAGTGGATGTATTGACGGAAAGTGGCGTTTATATGCTTCAGGAAGGAAGATACCTTCTAAAGGAAGATTATATTTATTGTGGGAGCGATCTAACCGATATAAATATTACATACCTTCCTATGGAAACATTAACGGACAAAAATACGGTTTCCGTCGATCTACAGCATTTGGCCTCCAGACTGGTACATAAGGTTACGGAGCTAAGCGGGAGCGGTTATCAGGAGCTGATGAATTATCTCATGGATGAGTCATTTCATTTGGCTGCACTGAAGCAGCTCCTCCTAAAACATATGAACCAGGTTGGAAATGAAACAAGCGCAGCTATTCCAAAGGAGAAATCATTTTCTCAAGAGGTTGTTCAAGGGAATTCCACTGATGTCCATGAACCACCAATTCATAGAGCATCCGCAGACCTATCGATGAAGGAAACAGCAGCCTCGACGCCATCTTGGAGTCCTTTGATACCGCCTGCGTCTGCTCATGCAATGCAACCGAACAAGGATAGCGTTCAAGGCTCGGTTCGATTGCCGTTTCCTTCGTCCTTTTCTTTGGCAGAAGGTATGGATTCGGAGCATTCCCTATCTCCAAATAAGCTAAAGCTTCCTGTGATGTTAATCGGATTTTTGTTGGTTTGTTTAGTTTGGAAACTGTATTTGGATCATCCAGTGGAACCGTGGGTGTATATATGCACTGGCTTGTCCTTGTTAATTGCCGATCTTGTCTTTGTTATTTTATGGATCTGGAAACCGACAGGTAGAAATCAGTATCACGATAGGAAAGAAGAAGAGGCGGATTTGAAACAGCCATCAGAGCATTCTCTTCCGGAAGCCATAGTTTCCAGACTTTCGTCACAACAGACAAATTTGGAACAGAGCTCGAGATTGGCTGCATTCTTAAAGGGGGAGCAGAAAGCTCCTGAGGGTAGAGAACCCACCTTGCAGCCTTCGGTAACACAAGTCACTTTACAACCGAATACCACTAATGACACGGACAAACATTCCGAGGAATATTATAGGGGATTGGAGCTCCATACTACTCTGCTGCCGAAGTCTGATGCTACGGTGCTGCTTCAGAGCTCTATGAAACCTCCGGCGACTAATTATCCGTACCTGGAAACAAATCATGAGGGCCGTGTATCGAAAATAAGTCTTATTAAGCCTTGCTTTGTTATCGGGCGGGCAGGGGACGGTGTTGATTATGAGCACAAGGAAACGGGTGTTTCGAGGCTGCATGCGGAGATTGTTCGGGAAAATGGCGTACATGGAGTGAAGGACTTGGGTTCGCGCAATGGAACTTATGTGAATGATGAATTATTAGCTCCTTACCGGGTGTATTGTCTGAACGATGGTGATATAGTTAGAATTATTAATACCGAATTTATTTTTAAAATGGGGTTGTAGCGGTTGAGAACAACTTTTGCCGTCCATTGGCACTATGGGGTAGCCACACATTCTGGTTGGTTTCGGATGATGAATGATGATCGGTCTTTGCTTAGGATCGGTACTACCGATCAAGGAGATCCGTATGCAATTGCTGTAATTGCCGACGGTGTTGGTGGAATCGGGGATGGAAGCCGAGCGAGCGATACGGCAATGGAGCATGTAAGAAAATGGCTGGATGTGAAGCTTCCCAAGCTGTTGAAGGTAGAGTCGTTACGATCAGCATTTACGCATTCCACTAGGCTTTTATTTCAAGAAATAAATGAAGCTTTGATACTACAGGGAAAAGATGCAGGCTGTCAGATGAGCACCACTCTGACCCTGCTTTTTCTGCTGAATGAAACCTACTTTCTGTGCCATATCGGGGACTGCCGTATTTATTACTTTAATCGATACCGATTAAAGCAGCTGACCAATGACCATTCATGGGCAGCAGAGCAGGTACGCAAAAGGAAAATGACGCTTCAGCAAGCTCGCAAGCACCCTAATAGGCATGTACTTCTTCACTGTCTTGGCACGCAAAAGGAGCTTCAAATGGAGTTCAAGAGCGGGTTCTATAACCCAAACAGCCTTTTTATCATGTGCAGCGACGGCTTGTACGATCGTTTGCCTAACAAGGGAATTGAGCATGTCTTAATAGAAAATGAGACCGCGGAGAAAAATCTTCAGCAAATCAGTGACCAGTTGGTGGATAAAGCTCTGGATCAGCGTTCACATGACAATATTAGCGTTCTGCTTCTCCGACCTTTAAGCAGGTCTCTCAATCTGCTGCAAAGAGCCAGATACAGGATGAAAAATATACATTACCTATTCCCTGTAGATTGGAGAAAGTGATATAATAAACCGTCATGATGCATTGTAGTTCCGATCATCAACGAATATTATTTACTTAGACAGGAGAAGTTCGAACAACAATGAGCTTGTTGACAGTTGAAGGTTTAAGCCATAGCTTTGGCGGAAGAGTGTTGTTTAAGGATGTCTCATTTAGATTGCTGGCAGGAGAGCATGTTGGTCTGGTGGGAGCAAATGGTGTAGGGAAATCGACCTTGATGAATATACTAACTGGCCAACAGCTGAAGGATGAAGGTCGAGTGGAATGGACGCCCCGTGTTCATTACAGCTACTTGGATCAGCATACAAAGCTGACTCCTGGTAAAACGATCCGTGATGTGTTGAAGGATGCATTTCTTCCTCTTTATGAGCAGGAAAAGGAAATGATGCACATTACAGACCAAATGGCCGATGCAGATCCGGATAAGCTCGAAGTTTTGTTGGAGCAGATGGGTGAGATTCAGGATCGATTGGAAAATAGCGGTTTTTATTTGCTGGATGTGAAAGTTGAAGAGATGGCTAACGGTCTTGGCTTGAATGCCATTGGACTGGATCGGGATGTGTCTCAGTTGAGCGGTGGCCAGCGTACCAAAGTATTATTGGGTAAGCTGCTGCTGGAACAGCCTACCGTTTTGCTGCTGGACGAGCCAACGAACTATTTGGATGTGGAGCATATTGAATGGCTGACGAATTATTTGCAAAATTATCCTTATGCCTTTATGTTAATTTCGCATGATACGGATTTTATGAATCGGGTTGTCAATGTTATATATCATTTGGAGTTTTCTAAGCTGACGAGATACAGCGCTAATTATGAAAAATTTCTGCTTATGGCAGATATCAATAAACAGCAGCATCTGGATGCATATGAGAAGCAGCAGGAGTATATTAAGAAGCAAGAAGACTTCATTCAACGGAACAAAGCCCGTTATTCAACGTCCAGTAGGGCCAAAAGCCGTGAGAAGCAGCTGGAGCGGGTAGAGAGGATTGATCGACCGGAAACGGCTGTCAAGCCCACCTTCAAGTTTAAGGACGCCCGGACGAGCGGGAAAACCGTTTTTGAAGGCAAGGCTATGGTCATCGGCTATGACAGACCTTTGCTGCCTATGATGAATGTGACTATCGAGCGTGGAGACAAAATCGCTATCGTGGGCTGTAACGGCGTAGGGAAATCAACGCTATTGAAATCTATTATGGGAAAAGTTCCTCTCTATAGCGGTACAACCTATTTGGGAGACTTTTTGTATCCTGCTTATTTTGAACAAGAAGTGAAAGCGCCGAACCTGACACCGATTGATGATGTGTGGAATGAATTTTCCGGTATGAATCAGCATGAAGTTAGGGCTGCACTGGCCCGATGCGGACTTACCAACGAGCACATAACAAGACCGATCAGCATGTTAAGCGGCGGTGAGCAGGCCAAAGTACGTTTATGCAAACTATTGATGAGAGAAAGCAATTGGATATTATTCGACGAACCGACGAATCACTTGGATATAGCGGCAAAGGAAGAGCTAAAGCGAGCTCTTAAGGAGTTCAAAGGCACGATCCTGCTGGTATGCCATGAGCCTGATTTTTACGAGGATTGGGTAACGAAAATTTGGGATGTCGAAGAATGGTCCAATCAACAGCTGACTCCACAATCATAATTACTATTACGTGGCCAAGAGAGGGAGTTTATTACTATGCTTACACATATCGTATTTTTTAAATTAAAGGATCGCAGTCCTGAGTCGATTCAAGTAACCGTAAATGTATTGAAAAATATGGAGGGTAAAATTCCAGTGTTAAGATCCATTGAAGTAGGTACGGATGTACTCCACTCGGAAAGATCCTACGATATCGCGCTAATCACGAAGTTGGATTCCCTGGAAGATTTGAATATCTATGACAATCATCCTGTCCATGTTGAAGTCAAAGCACATATGAAACAAGTACTTGATGGTACAAGTGTTTGTGTTGATTTCGTATCCTAATATTATAAGTGAAACTAAAAAACCGGTTCGGGTGAAATACTTCACCACAGAGCCGGTTTCATTATCATAAGCCACAGCATTATGAACAAGACGAACATATAAATGTATAGGGAGCGGGTCAGCTTGTTGACCAGCTTGACTCTATCGTGATCCGGCTGACGCAGTCGGCGAATGGTCGGAGAAAAGGCACGAGCCATAAACAGAAGAGATGCGAATAAAACGACGAAGGTAGCGGCTATGTAAGGAGTAGTCCAGGGCCAGCCGCCAAGCCACAGCAGCAATAGACCAGAAAATACAAGAACATGACCCGAATGCTTAGATAGTCGAACAACAAACAGAAATGAATCAAGATAGGAGGACAATAAAGGTTCTTCGGTCTTGCGAAGTTTACCCAGCATGGGGATGAGAACAAAAAAAGGTCCAATGGAAATCATTGCGCTTACGGCATGGATAAAGACAAGCCAAAGATACAAAGGAAGAGCCTCCAAACTTGAAAAGGTGAATAAAACAGTGTAGCATTCATTTATTGATGTCTACACTGTTTTTGTATGAAAGATTACTTTAAACTATTGAACGGCACGGAATTCGTGAACCCATACCTTCATTTGTGGCAGCCAAGGCATCCCGGCATGCATGGACATAATGTAGTTTTTATATTCTTCTACATTTTTGTATCCTTCGGACTGAACTCCTTCATCCGTGAGTTCTCCAAGGGATTGCTGATATACTTTATATACCTCGAATTTATGGCCATTCAATTCCATAATTTCGCCCGGATCAGCATAACGACCATTACGACGAGTTGCTGTTTTCTCGCCGCGAATTACTTTTTCCACATCATCAGCAACAGTAACTAGGCGTTCGATAGAACAGGTTTTTGGTGGCAGTGTTTCAGACATTAGGTTTATTCCTCCCTGATTTTATTCATTTGTTAGCTTACATGAAAATTTTGCCGATAGCAAATGGTTATCGGAAATTGATACCAAACAAGGAGTTGGATTAGATGAAGTCCAAAATCAATCGTGAATATGTTTTAGAGCTTTTGGAGCGGCTGCTGCTGACACCGAGTCCTAGTGGATTTTGCCAAGGCATTATGAAGCTTGTGGCGGAAGAGGTTGAAAAGCTAGGTTATACCGTTTCTTATACGAAAAAAGGTGGAGGCATCATTACAGTCCCAGGTCAACACAATGATAAAGTAGTTGGTTTGTCGGCGCATGTAGATACCCTGGGGGCTATGGTTCGGTCTATTAAAAAAGATGGAAAGCTTCGTTTTACCTCCGTAGGTGGCTTTATGATGGGAGCCGTGGAAAATGAGTATTGCCGCGTACATACTCGTGACGGAAGAGTCTATGAAGGGACTATTTTGACCACTAGGCCGTCAGTGCACGTGTACCCTGACGCGAGAGATTTTAAGCGGGAAGAAGCTTCAATGGAGATCAGACTCGATGAAGTAGTTCATTCCGATGAAGATGTTAAGAAGCTGGGAATCAGTGTTGGGGATTTCGTATCCTTTGATCCTCGTGCGAGGTTCTTGGATAGTGGCTATATTAAGTCACGTCATCTGGACGATAAAGCGGGTGTAGCCTCCTTATTCGGAATGCTGGAGCTGATGAAACGAGAAAATCTCGTTCCTACGCACACACTTAAGCTTGTTATTAGTACTTACGAAGAAGTGGGGCATGGTGCGGCTTACTTGCCTCCCGAGATTGACGAGCTTCTTGCAGTCGATATGGGTGCAATGGGAGATGATCTATCCTGCACCGAGCATGATGTATCGATCTGCGCCAAGGATTCATCTGGGCCTTACGATTATAATATGACTTCTAAGCTTATTGAACTTGCCAAACGCGAAGGCTTGCAATACGCGGTTGATATATATCCGCAGTACGGATCAGATGCTTCTGCAGCGCTAAGGGGTGGCAGCAACATCCGTGCAGCTTTGATCGGGCCAGGGGTTCATGCATCACATAGCATGGAGAGGACTCATAGTGAGGCCATTTGGAATACTATTGCGCTGTTAACAGGTTATGTGACAGAGGCATAGGAGCTTGTTCGAACCCATACGAAATTCGTATGGATTTATAGGCTTCAGCGCAACCAACGGATGATAGAAGGGGCTGTTTGTATTGAATATTTTAACGGTAGAACATTTAAATAAAAGCTACGGCGAGAAAATATTATTCGATGATATTTCATTTCAAATTAACGAAAAGCAAAGAATTGGGCTTGTAGGTGTCAATGGGACGGGCAAGTCGTCATTACTTAAAGCAATGGCAGGATTGGAGCCGGTCGATTCCGGTAAGCTTATTCATGCCAACCATTTTCGGGTAGAGTATCTGCCGCAAAATCCAGAATTTGATTCTGAATCGACTGTTCTGGAGCAGGTTTTTTATGGAGAAACACCGTTAATGAAGGTGCTTCGGGATTATGAAGCGGCTCTGTCTTCACTACAGGAAGCTCCTGAGGATGAGAAAAGACAAGCACGATTGTTCGCCGTTCAGCAGCAAATGGATAGCTTGAATGCCTGGGAAGCGAGCACCACGGCCAAGACCGTTCTAACCAAGCTTGGGATTCACGATTTCTCTCAAAAAGTTGGTGTTCTATCAGGTGGACAGCGCAAGCGTGTTGCTATGGCACGGGTCCTTATTCAACCAGCCGAGCTGCTTATATTGGATGAGCCTACGAACCATATTGATCATGATACGGTAGAATGGCTGGAGGAATTCCTTGCAAAATGGAAGGGAGCTCTGCTGCTCGTTACCCACGATAGGTATTTCCTTGATCGGGTCACTAATCGAATTATGGAATTGGACCGCGGCAATCTGTACAGCTATGAAGGTAACTATGAAGCGTTTCTGGAGAAAAAAGCAGAGCGTCTCGATCGAGAAGCGGCAGAAGAGGATAAACGGCAAAATATGCTGCGCCGTGAGCTGGCATGGCTGCGCCGCGGAGCTAAGGCTCGGACAACGAAGCAGAAGGCAAGGATCGACCGAGTCGTCGAGCTGCGCGATCGAAAAGTAGATGGTCCTGGTGATAAGCTCGATATGGCGCTCGGTGCAAGCCGATTGGGCAAAAAAGTAATTGAGCTAGAAGAAGTAGGGAAATCTTTCGACGGCCGTAAAATGATCGAGGACTTTAGTTATATCGTACTGCCGGATGATAGAATTGGGATAATTGGACCCAACGGCAGCGGAAAGTCGACTCTGCTTAATATGCTGGCGGGAAGGCTGCAGCCTGACGAAGGAATAATCGATGTCGGAACAACAGTGAAGCTCGCTTATTACACACAAGAAAATGTGGAAATGGATCCTAAGCAGCGTGTAATAGAATACATTAAGGAAGTCGCTGAAGTGATAAGATTGGCTAATGGGGAATCCATAACGGCAGCTCAAATGCTTGAGCGGTTTTTATTTTCTCCATCACTGCAATGGACGCCAATCGGTAAGCTGTCCGGTGGCGAGAAACGCAGGCTATACTTACTCCGGACCTTAATGGGTGAGCCGAACGTTCTATTGCTGGATGAGCCAACCAATGACTTGGATATTCAAACGTTGACGATCTTAGAAGAGTATCTGGATGATTTCCCGGGCGCTGTCATTACCGTTTCTCATGATAGATATTTTTTGGATCGAACATCGGATCATTTGTTTGCTTTTGAAGGAAATGCGCGAATTAACCATTTTTATGGTAATTATACGGAGTACATGGAAGCTGTTCGCCAAGAAGAGCAGGCGGAAGTAAATGACCGCAAAAATCAAAAGGGCTCTAATCCATCCGTTGTTGAAGCCAAGGCAGGGGAGAAAAGGGAAACCGAACGGGCCCGAAAGCTGTCCTTCAAGGAACAAAAAGAATGGGATGAGATTGAGGGCAAAATTGCCTCCCTTGAGGACAAACTGGAAGTTGTGAAGAAGTCGATTGAACAAGCTGGCAGTGACTACGGCAAGGTTCAGGATTTGTATGCGGAAGAGCAGCTGCTTAATCAGCAGCTAGAGCAGGCTATGGATCGATGGGCAGAGCTGTCAGAATTGGTAGAACAAATTGCCACAAACAAATAAAGCTGGGAGTGTAGCACTATGAAGGAAGGCAGGAACCGGGCAGTATGGGGGAAAACGGCTTTGGCATGCATTGCGACGCTATCATTAGGCTATGTGCTGATTAAGGAAGTATCGGCAGTCCATCATCCGACTGTTTCGGCAAATCCGGCAGCCGTACTTCATACTGCTCAGCTAAATTTCGCTAATACAAGCTTCACTACCCATAATGAAGATCAAGAAATGAAAATTCCTGAGGCGAATATAGAGCAATATCCTTTCCGACTGTATCAACAAGACCGGTATGTTCATGCTTATGCAAGCTATTCTGAAGCCGTCAGTGAAGCAAAAGGGTTGTCCAACACCTCTCTATATTTCAAATCAAAGGACAAACTTATATGGGCATCAGACAAGCCTCTTGCGTCGGATGCTCAGGTAGATGCACCTTTGATTTATCAAATGCCAGAGCTGCAGCGTGGATGTGAGGTTACAAGCTTAGCCATGCTGCTGCAATCTGCAGGTGTCGATGTTGATAAAATGACATTAGCTGATGATATTATTAAGGATGCTAGCCCTTTTGAAATTATCGATCATGAAATTCATTTCGGCAATCCGAATGATGGCTTCGTTGGAGATATTGTTTCCTTTGATAACCCTGGATACGGTGTGTACCACGGTCCTATCATGAGCCTTGCTGAGCAATATTTACCTAGAAAAATAATTGATGCCACGGGTGGTAATTTTGATGATATTTTAAGGTTTGTAGAGATGGGGGCTCCGGTCTGGGTCATCACGAATATGGAGTATCAAACTCTTGACGACGATGCTTTTGAGACATGGGAAACCGAAGAGGGTGGAATCGACATCACCTATAAGGAGCACTCCGTTCTTATAACTGGTTTTGATGAAGATACGATTTATATTCATGATCCATTAGGAGAAGAGGAACAAGTGAATAGGGATGATTTTGCTGCTGCTTGGGAGCAGATGGGGCAGCAAGCCATTTCTTATGTTCGTTAATTTTTGATTTTTTACGCAATATTATTGGGAAAGAACCGCTATTTTGTGGTATAATTTGTGATTGGAAGCTTAACGGGCTTTAGAGCACTAATCAAAGAGAGTAGGTACTATGAATGATTACAGTTAATAATGTTACATTACGATACGGTAAAAGAGCGTTGTTTGAGGATGTTAACATCAAGTTCACTCCAGGCAACTGCTACGGTTTGATCGGCGCGAACGGTGCAGGTAAATCGACATTTCTGAAAATATTATCCGGCGAGATGGAACCGAACAAAGGTGAGGTCAGTATCACTCCAGGTGAGCGGATGGCCGTATTGAAACAGAACCATTTCGAATACGACGAAGTGGAAGTATTGAGGACTGTTATGATGGGCCACGCTCGTTTGTTTGAAATTATGGAAGAGAAAAACGCATTGTATGCGAAAGCGGATTTTTCTGAAGAAGATGGCATGCGTGCAGCTGAGCTTGAGGGCGAGTTTCAAGAGCTGGACGGATGGCAGGCAGAGTCTGATGCTGCAGAGCTATTGATCGGTCTTGGCATTTCGAAAGATATGCACGAACAAAAGATGAAGGATTTGAGCGGTAACGAAAAGGTCCGCGTTCTCCTTGCCCAAGCGTTGTTCGGTAATCCGAACATTCTGCTTCTCGATGAGCCTACGAACCATTTGGACATCGAATCCATCAACTGGCTGGAAAACTTCCTTGCTAAATATGAAGGCACTGTTATTGTCGTATCCCATGACCGTCACTTCCTGAACCAAGTGTGTACGCATATTGCGGATATCGATTTCAGCAAAATCCAGTTGTATGTAGGTAACTATGATTTCTGGTATGAATCCAGTCAATTGGCCTTGAAGCTGACTCGCGAGTCTAACAAGAAAGTCGATGAGAAGCGTAAAGAGCTGGAAGCGTTTATTCAACGTTTTAGCGCGAATGCTTCCAAATCCAAGCAAGCTACATCACGTAAAAAGCAGCTGGAGAAGCTGACTTTAGAAGATATCAAGCCTTCGACACGGAAATATCCGTTTATTAAGTTCCAACCGGAGCGCGAAGCGGGCAAACAGCTGTTAACCGTTGAAAAATTGTCCAAAACCATCGATGGAGAAACTGTATTTAACAATGTTAGCTTCACTCTGAATAAAGGGGATAAAGTAGCGTTGGTTGGTCCTAACGGTCATGCCAAAACAACCTTGTTCCAAATCTTGATGGGTGAGCTGGAAGCGGATTCCGGTGAGTACACTTGGGGTGTTACTACATCGCAAGCTTACTTCCCTAAAGAAAACTCGGCTTATTTCAATTCGGATATCAACTTGGTTGATTGGCTGCGCCAATACTCCAAGGATCAGGATGAATCTTATCTCCGTGGCTTCTTAGGACGAATGCTGTTCTCAGGTGAAGAAGCTCTGAAGAAAGCAAGTGTTCTTTCAGGGGGAGAGAAAGTGCGTTGCATGCTTTCCAAAATGATGATGAGTGGCGCCAACGTTTTGATTTTGGATGAGCCTACGAACCATTTGGATTTGGAATCCATTACGGCTCTGAACAACGGAATGGTAGATTTCGACGGTACAATGCTGTTCGTATCCCATGACCATCAGTTCATTCAAACAGTAGCAAACCGTATTATTGAAATTACGCCGAATGGTATGATCGATAAGATGATTACCTACGACGAATATCTTGAGAACGAAGATATTAAGAAGCAGCGCGAGCAGCTGTACGTTTAAGTGTGAGAATGGAAAAAGGATGAGCCTGAATAACAAGCTCATCCTTCTTTTTAACGCAATGAAACTAAATCGATGGAACTAACTTCAGTAGACGGTCGCTTATGATAAACGAAAGTAAGTGATATATTAGCTTCCACCGGTACGACGACGTTGGTTGTTCGGTTTCTTGTTGTTTTGACTTCTCATTACCGCACTGTTACCGCCGCGGAGCTGAGTTCCCGATTTGGCGTCGTTTTGCGCTTGCTTTTTCTGGGCAAGCTTGTTTTTAATAGCGTCAGCAAGGCTGACTTTCTTCGGTTCTTGTCCGGATTCGTTGGTTTGATTCTCGTCCGACATGGTGTACACCTTCCTTGATTTGGATGATATCATTGTACTGATTTGTCCACGAGGAAGCAAGTGAAAAAATAAATATACGAGAAAGAAGATTAGAGGATTATGTTTGACCCTACGATATTTGATAATTTGAAGGTTGTTTTTGAAGGGGCCATGTACGACATGGATTTGGCAGGAGATGTTCAAATACTGAACCGAACCGACCGGGTAGAGCTGTCGACGATGTCCCGAAGTTTTGGAATGGAAGCAATACGACGTCCCCATGGCTTCGTAAAGGGCAGCTTCGAACTGAAAGCATCGCTTGCCGATTTGTCAGCTGAATTGTTGTCCGAGCAAGGGAAGCAGCCAGGTTGCAGCCTTGAGCTTCATTTTGCCTTTCCGGTCAAGGATATGCAGCAGGATTGCGCTATAGCGGAGAAGCTGATGCGTTCTATATGGGGTGAAGGCCCAGCGATAAGCCAAAGAGTACATTGGGTCTACGGTGAAGACCAGACGGTATTGAAAAATGAGCTCACCCTTCAATTCATTCGAAAGCTGGATGAAAGACAAATTGATGATATCCCAAGCTTAATGGATCATCTGGTTTTAAGTATGGAGCGGCTGGATCAGCAGTATTTTCACAAATAATGACATATTGACGCTTGAGAAGCGGTTGTTAAGCAAGTCTTTACTTTGTTCACCGAAAGGGGATTGCCAAGTTGGAGGAATGGTCGGAGAAGCAGATCCAGCAATGGTGTGCTGAATCGGATGATAGCCTGTTTGTTTATTTTTACACTCCGATATGTGGTACCTGCAAAGTGACGGAAAAAATGCTTCAGGTTATTGTCGCGATGGAAAAAGATTTACCGTTGGTCAAATGCAACGTTAACTTTTGTCCGGAACTGGCACAAAGCTGGAAGCTGGAAAGCGTTCCGTGTATTGTAAGCATCGAACAACGGCAGCTTACACGCAAAAGATACCGAATGCAGGCTGTGGATGATCTTTTACGGTGGTTTCAGCATACAGGCTGAACTTATGCCTATGTTCCAATTATTGCAACGCAAATGCCGTATGGGAGGAATATAATATGAATGAAGCACTGGAAATTGGAAGTATTGTCGCAGCTGAATACAAAACCGGAGAGTACATCGGTGAGATTGTTGAAATGTCATCGGCTCCCAAAGCGGCAGTGAAAATATTAGCTGTGGTTAAGCATCCGACTCAAGGCGATTTGCACAACCCGATGAACCCCAATGTGGCTTTCTTTCATCAACGCAGGGCATTGGCTTATCAGGAGATTGCCTTAATGCCACTATACACTGTAAAGCCATACCGCGGCACCGTTCCTGAATATACGGTCTCACTTCAAAGAGCACTCCAATCAGAGCTTCAAACACTGCAGCAAACCGTTCAGTGGGCTCAGCGCTGCATCGAAGAGCTTGAGCAATTAAAGAAGGATTATTCTGTTTAGTCAATACCACAATGGGAAACTGGAGTGTCGGATTCGATGTTGTTTGTACTAATAGGATTATGGACCATCGGCCTGCTGCTTCTTGTTACGGATCCTAAGAGGCTGACTACCCGTTGGATAGCCAGTATAGCTTTTACCGGGGGTTCAGGTGGCTTATCGGCCGTAATTCACGATTACTTCATGCCAAGCTTTTACGAGCAAGGCTGGTTGACTGAATCGGTGGCTGCCTGGATGTTTCATGCTGAGAATACTAGCTCTCTCATTTGTTACTATGGGCTGCCCTACACTTTTTTAATGTTTACAATTGTATATCATCCGAATTACTCGATTTGGCCAAAACGGAAGCAATGGCTCCCTTGGATATTGATTATTCCTGTATTGTTATCCTTTATTTTTGAACCTGCAAGGGCGCTGGATCCAATTCCTTACCAGTACGTTACTCTATGGACAACACCGTTTATTCTGGCGGGTATTGTCATGCTCATTCATGCGACAGTGAAGGAAAGGAATACTTTTCTTCGCAAGCACAGAATGCTTACTACGTTGGCTGCGGCCCCTACATTATTTTTTGCATTATTTACTTTGTACGTACTGCCCACTTATTTCGGATTATATGAATGGTGGCGTTATAATGCATGGGTCATAGGCTTTACACTTGCGGTCATACTGATTTCAAGCTTTCGCTACGGGTTCATGGGCCTGCAAATATCGATTCAGAATCAGAAGCTCGACTATACACTGAGAGCAATTACTTCAGGAACCACTATCTTAAATCATGCGATCAAGAACGATGTCGGCAAAATCCGCTTGTTTAGCGAGAAGATCAAATCAGAAGCTCACGAGTCCGATCCTGCTCAGCTCGTCAACGACGTAGAGGTCATTATGAATGCTTCTCAGCACATTTATGATATGATATATCGTATTCAAGGTCAGACACAGGAAGTGGCCATTCGGCCAGAAGAGCTTCAGCTTGATCAATTGCTTGAACAGTGTGTGGCGATGCTTGAACCAGCTATGAATCATATGGAGATCGTGAAGGATTTGCGTTATAGAGGCAAGCTATGGGGAGACAAAGCGCAGCTGACGGAAGTATTTACGAACGTCATTTCCAATGCTATCGATGCGATGCCACAAGGTGGGACACTTACAGTAAAGCTGATTGAGACTAAGAGAACGATATCTGTTGAAATAAAAGATAGCGGGACCGGCATGGATAAAAAGCAGCTTAAACAGGTTTTTGACCCGTTTTTTACAACAAAAGCAGGAAAGAAGCTGAACTTTGGACTAGGATTGTCCTACTGCTACCATGTTATTCAAAAGCATAAGGGAACCATGGATATGCACAGTAAGCTGGGATTAGGGACTTCGGCATTTATCCATTTTCCTAAAAAGAAGGGAGTCGGACCCTCATGAATCGAATACGTGTCGTTATTGTGGAAGACGATCAAGATTGGCTTAGAGGCTTGACCAGCTACTTGAAGAAAGAAACGGATTTCGATATCATTGGAACCGCTTCTTCAGGTCAAGAGGCAGTAGAGCTGCTGGAGCAAATGGAGGCTGACGTCGTTCTAATGGATATTATGATGTCGGACAGTCCCGATGGGATTTGGGCCGCAGCGGAAATTGTTCAATGTACTGGCTCTCGAGTCATCATGCTGACGTCGATGGAAGAGAAGGAGCTTATTTTTGAAGCTTTCAAAGCCGGAGCGGTTGACTATATGGTGAAGTCCAATTTCACGGAAATTCCGCAATCCATTCGGAATGCGTTCGCAAACCGTAGCTCCATCCATCCAAGTGCTGCAGCTCAAATGCGCGAGGAGTTTAGACGTCTCAAAAAGCTGGAGCATGAGGTAAGAGTGAAGGAACTGCGGAATTTATTGACTCCAACCGAGATTCAAGTTCTGGATATGATCGAAAAAGGACACACCCAAACTCAAATTGCTGATAAGTTCGTCGTATCCATTCGAACTATTAAAGTACATGTGGGTAGCATTTTACGAAAGCTTGGCGGGAAGAGCAGCAAGGAAGCGGCTCAAAAGGCTAAAGATATGGGGATATTGTAACGGCTTTTTTGCTGCTGATCTTGGCAGTATAAGCCGTTTTTTTGCCCCTTCATGCAAGGAAAAACGTTCTTGCTCGGGGGGCTTTTTTCAATAGCGCAAATCATGCGGCATATGTTATATTTAAGTTCAGTTTGATATAGGTGATGGGAGGAACAACGGCAATGAGTTTGAACGGCAAAATTCAAATAGGTGTAATCGGTGCCGGTAATATCGGCAACGTCCATATGAGTGGAATTAAACAAATGACAGAAGCAGCCCTTATTGGGGTTACGGACGTATACTTGCCAATGGCGGAGACACGGGCTAAGGAGCACGGAATTCCCAATGTTTACAGCAGCTATGAGCAAATGCTTCAGGATCCCGCTGTCGATGCGGTCATTGTTGCCGTTCCCAACGAGATGCATGCTGAAATTACTATTCAGGCACTGAAAGCAGGCAAGCACGTGCTGCTAGAGAAGCCAATGGCCCTTAATGGAGCTACTGCTAAAGAAATTATGAAAGCGCATCGCGAGTCCAACAAGACGCTAATGATTGCTCATCAAATGAGGTGGGAATCGATTAACATGCAGCTGAAGGAGCAAATCGATAAAGGTGCGTTAGGACATATTTATAATATTAAGACGGGCTGGATGAGACGTAAAGGAATTCCAGGCTGGGGAACTTGGTTCACCCAAATGGCTAAATCCGGTGGTGGCCCATTGATCGATATTGGTGTTCACATGCTCGATTTATCCCTCCATTTCATGGGCAATGTAAAGCCTGTATCCGTATTTGGAACGACGTATTCCGAATTTGGACCGAAACGTCGCGGGATCGGCAACTGGGGTACACCAGACTGGAATGGCTCTTACGATGTAGAGGATTTGGCGACCGCATTGATCAAGATGGATAACGGAAGCACATTGACTTTGGATGTTTCTTGGGCCGCTCATACAGATATGCTGGACAACCAACCGTATATTTATGTTATGGGCACAGAAGGCGGAGCTTCTTTACGCGGCGGCAAGGGGAAACTGTTCACTGAAATTTATGACCGTACGGCTGATGTCGAACTTGTTGCGCCTAATCAAGATGAGGGTTCGCGTATACGGTTAACCCGGCATTTTCTGGAATGTATCCGCGAAGGCAAAGAACCTTTAACTTCCGGCTTATCAGGTCTTACCAATAATCTGGTTTTGGAAGCGATATATGAATCGTCGCGTACCGGTCAAGTCGTTGCGCTGGATTGGAACTAATACACATCATTCAAAAGACGTTTTCAATAGGGAGTGAGAAAACGATGGTAATGTCATTCACCGATATGAGACGAGTCCCTTCAGATTGGCTGCAAGAACGTCTGGAGACAGTCAAATCATTAACTGACGATAATAATCTCGAAATGTACGAGGTTGCCAAAGATAAAATGACAGGGGAGCATTATTTGCATTATGCATACCTTCATAAACAGATTGCGGCAATTGGCCCTGAAACCAATGGAGAAGAAATCTTTCATCATTTAATGCCGATTGATAGTGATGACGTGTTGGGACTCGTGTTTGGAGAACAATTTTTTACTTATCCGGATCATTGGAACAAAACGTTTTTACGTAACGGACCGGATGGAGATTATGTATGGTTCGACCCTTCCTATACGGAGCAAGAGGTGGAAAGCGACGAGATTGGAGCCAACCTTCAAGAGCAACTGCTGCGCTTCAAGCAGTCCCCTGAAAGAACGGAAGAAGCGGTACGCAAGCTGCTGGAGGAGTTGGACCGAACTCTTGGCAAGGACGACAACAACTAATTGATTTATGAGGAGCCGCTTAAGCGCTCCTTTTTTCTTTCAAGTGTGCTTTAAAATAGGTTTTCTCATGAATCAAGCGCATATTTTCCTGCTCATAACTCATCCTAACCATGAAGAGAACAGTATGAGGAGGGAAATCATGCGCTACGTGCAAATGCGTTCTATCGCATGGAGGATTGGTCTGGTGGGAAGTATCCTGCTGCTCGCGGCCGGCTGTAATCAGAATAAGAATAAAGAACTGGGTGCTGGTCTGGAATCTAAGGATCATCACGCTTTATATGACCGAAGCAGTCTCAATAATGAGAACAGCACATTAGGCGTTAAGCCAAAGTGGGAGAACTCTCAACCGGGACCCAAACCAGATAACCCTGGCGCATTTCAACAGCTGGACATGACCAACTATCACTTGGCCAAAACGTTTCGCTTCGCTCCGGAGATATCAAATCATATCGAACAAATGCCTGGAATTGATAAAGCCACTATCCTTATAACCGAGGCGAATGCTTACGTTGCTGTCGTATTGGATGGACATAATGTGGATGCCGAAGCCCACCCCGAGATGATGGCAAATTCAGTTACCCCGAAGGGGGGAGTAGGTTTGTTCGGAACGGGTAAGGGAGTAGGAAGCATTAATTGGACCGATCCGGGCGGGTTGAGCCACTCCATGGCTTCACGAATCAAAGGCCAAGTTCTTGCCATGGAGCCGAGGCTGCAGCGGGTGTTCGTATCGGCTAACCCTAACTTTGTTCAAAGAATCCGCTTCTATGTTACGGAGTATCAAAAAGGAGTGGATTTATCAACCTATATGAACGAATTTAACACAATGACCCAGCGAGTGTTTCCAACCGATAGCAGCACGAGAAGATAAAAAACAAACTCCTGAAATCATGCACGCTGAAAAAGAAGGCAGCATGCCGTTCAGGAGTTTATTTAGGTCTCGAACTTATATCCAAAACCCCAAACCGTTTTGATGTATTTGGGCTCCTTGGGGTCTTTCTCCATTTTTTTGCGAAGATTTGTAATATGAACATCAACAGAGCGTTCGGTTACGAAGGCATCCATGCCGCGAATTTTATTTAAAAGCTCTTCTCTAGAAAACACTTTGCCGGGATGCAGCCAAAAATGCTTCATCATTTCAAATTCCGAATAGGTCGTTTCCACAACGGAGCCGTGTAAGTAGACGCATCTCTTGTCGATATCTACACGTATCGCTTGAGTTTCGGAGATTTTAGAATCAGGAGAAGTCTTGCTCATAGAAGACCTGCGCAGCAAAGCGCCGGTTCTAGCGGCTAATTCTCTCATGCTAAAGGGCTTGCATAAATAATCGTCTGCACCTATTACAAGTGCTTTTACCCGTTCGGACACTTCACTTTTAGCGGATATCATCATTATAGGTACGGATGATTGCGTCCGAAATTCCCGACAGATCTCCATTCCGTTCGTATCCGGCAGCATAACGTCAAGGATAACGACATCGGGGTTAGTCGTACGGAACAATTCGTTCCCTTGTTGACCGTCCCTCGCAATATGTACTGTATAGTCTTCTTCCGACAAATAAATGGAAATCATATCCGCAATACTTTGATCATCTTCAATCAGCAATACGGTAGCCATGAATTCCTCCTATGCATGAAAAAAATATGATAAGCAGTTGAATCGTAAAAAAGTAATATATAAAATGAAATCGTTTTACTTATACGGGAGATCGTTTCTTACTTTAACTGAAAATCCTTGACAGGACAAGCTTCAGATCTCATAACAATCGTGTCAAATTATTGAACACAAATAAATCAGCTGCCAATCAAGGATGTCATGATAGAGAAGAACCCCCTTTATCATGTCAGCTAAACACTTGATGAGCAGCTGTTTTGTACTTGTGAGTGAAGTGTACCATCCATATCCGAGGAATGCCCATTGGAATCAATAGAGCATTTTATATTTTTAACCAGTTTTCACCCCAAAGGTGTACAGCGGCCATGACGGGTTGCAACGCTTTGCCTTTTTCCGTTAGTTCGTATTCGATACGAACCGGTGTCTCCGGATACACATGACGGTAAATAATGCCGGACGCCTCTAGCTCTTTGAATCGTTCAGCCAGCATCCTGTCGCTCATTCCCGGAATCATTTCCGAGATGTCTTTGAAACGTCGAGGGCCGTTCAGCAGTGACTGAATAATTAAGCCTGTCCAGCGTTTTCCAAGCAACTCAAAAGCCGCTTCAAACTTGGGACATAACTGATGATCATGGTCGGCCATTTATATCATCTCCTTCATATATATAGTTTAACATAAGTTACTTGATAAAAGTAAGCCTTTTTAACCAAAAGTGGCGATAAAAAACAAGTTGGGCTCTCTGAGAGCATTTATTACAGTAATCATTTACTGTTATTATACATTTTTATAAAAGAATTAGCATGCCTTCTCATGGAAAAGAGAACAACCCCTAACTAACGCCTGTCGAGTCCTTAAAAGTTTCGAATGTTTTTCTTAAGGGGTGTTGAAAATTTTCACAGGGTGAAGTATAACAACGATAGGTAATAAATGATCTTCATGAGAGGATAGATATCATGATTGTAACAGAACCGTGGTCGACCTCTAAGCTTCCGGCTCCATTATTAAAAAAAATATTGGAGCGGCGAGAGTTTCTCCGCCATTCTCTAGATGCGGAATCGCAAAGTCTCGTCGGTGAAGATGGGTACAAGCCACCGAATGAGCATTTGCTTGAAGATGCCCTCGTTTCTATGGCGCTAGGAAAAAATGTATTGTTAAAAGGGCCTACCGGTTCCGGAAAAACGCGCCTCGCTGAAACTTTGTCTTATTTGTTCGGACAGCCCGTTCACGCAGTTAATTGCTCTGTAGACTTGGACGCGGAGGGCTTAATCGGATTTAAAACGCTGGAAGTAGAGCAAGGACAATCCGTGGTGAAATTCATTCCTGGCCCTATCATTAAAGCGATGACACAGGGACATTGGCTCTATATTGACGAAGTGAATATGGCGAAACCAGAAACGCTTCCGTTGATCAATGGGGTGCTAGATCATAGAAGGACGATTACGAATCCTTTTACAGGTGAAGTGGTTCATGCGAAAGAGGGCTTTGGCGTTATCGCAGCTGTGAATATCGGTTATGTCGGTACAGTACCTATGAATGAGGCGCTTAAAAATCGTTTTGTCGTTATCGATGTGCCATATTTACAGGGAGATAAGCTTCTTGAGCTTCTAAGAGAGCGTTCCTGTTTAACAGATGGAGATTTGCTTCAACGCTTTGTCAAGCTATCTGCTGATCTTCAGGAGCAAATCAGGTCTGGGCAGCTTTCTGACGAAGCGGCATCCGTTCGTGCATTGTTGGACACCTGTGATCTGGCAGCTTATATTTCGCCGCTTCGCGCGATTCAACGGGCCATTGCAGACAAGCTCGACGATGAGAGGGAGCAGGTGCTCGTCATGAATTTAGCGGAGACCTATTTTGGATGATGCTGCTGTGGATTTACGGTCAGACAATAAGCCAGGAGGAGGAGAGCCCGAATGCGGTTTTTGGAAAATGAAGTGGATGCTTTCCTTCGCATGCAGCTGCTAGACTTGGCTAGAGCATTGTCTGGCTGGGAAGAGATGCAGCTGGAATTATCTTATTTATCTTCATACAATGGCAAGGATAAAATCATGGCAGTCAGTCAATTCTGGAGCTATTATCCTGAGCAAACAAAGCTGATGGGGATGAAGACCGATGTGTACTTGCGATCTATTGGAAGCGCATGGTTTACAGACTCCAAGGTAATAGCCGCTTATTTGGAATGGACGAAGACGTTGAAGCGTCCGCAATTAGCCAGGCAATGGCTAGCCATGTGCGAGGAAGCAAGACTGATGACGATCTGTACAAAGCATAGACCAGGGACAAAGAACAGCTTTGATATGCGTAAAAACGTCATAGGCAAGCATTTTTCAGCAAAGCGAGATAGCCATCTGAATCGTAAAGAAGCAGCTGACGCTTTGATCTGCGGCTTTGCGGCTGCCTTCAATCATGGCGATAACCAGGAGCTATGGATCCCAGAATGGCTTAAACCGGAGCATGAAGATCTTATAGTAGAGCTTTTGGACGGTTTAAGCACGCTGGAGGGCACCGCTGATGTCGCGCGGAAGTGCAGACGGGTCATTGAGCTTCTCGAGCAGTACGAGCCCTTAGAAGGCGATTCTCGAGCTCAATACTTCTCACTGCAGCTGAACAGCGGCACGGAGGATCCACTATCTTGGGAATACATAGGCGAATTGAAGCGTAAGAAGAAGCTCCATAATCATTCGGTGCTTCCTATGGATAAGAAGGAAGAGAAGGCGGAGCAGGGAGAAAGATTGCCGAATTGGCATCGAGAAACGGAAAAGCAAGATGAAAGCATGCTTCGATTCGATATTGAGCAGGGCTCCAAAACCGGTCTTATCAGCGATCACGTTAGAGAGGCGGATAGCGGAGATCAAGCTCTCGGAATCGTTCAGGGCTCATCACAAGCTGCGAGCCGCAATGAGCCGGAACCGCCCAAACCGCAGCCGCTGGAACGGCTGGATACCGGAAATGCAGGGAAAGGCGACCCCTACGGCCAATTAAACCGAAAGGCAGTCCCTGTTTACAGGGTAGCTGAGTCTCCTGATACGGAGGCCGTCGTTCAATATGAAGAGGTGCTTCGGGATATCACGCCAATGGTCAACAAGCTTAAGAAAACGATCCGTATGACGATGGAGCAGAAGAGGGTCGCGCCGCGCAGTGAGCTGCTATCAGGAAGACTAGGAAAAAAACTGGTTCGCGCCGCTTGGGAACCTCTTCCAAGGCTGTTTTATAAGAAAAATAGTCCATCGATTGAGGTCGATGCCGTTTTTTGCCTGCTCGTCGATTGCTCTGCCTCTATGTATGATAAAATGGAGCAGACGCATCGTGGAATCGCCTTATTCCATGAATCTCTTCGTTCCCTACGTGTTCCACATGAAATTATCGGTTTTTGGGAAGATGCTGATGCGGTGACGGAGAAGGAAAGCCCGAATATATTTCATGTCGTGACAGACTTTGCTCACAGCATGACTGATCATTTTGTAGGACCTAAACTACTCCAACTTCAAGCCGAGCAGGATAATAGGGATGGTTACTCAATCCGGATTGCCTCGGAGAGATTGATGAAACGATCGGAGAAGCAGAAGGTACTTCTCGTTTTCTCGGATGGAGAACCGTCCGCTTCGGATTACCACGAGGACGGTATTGTCGATACTTGCGAAGCCGTGCTGCAGGCGAGAAGGATGGGTGTCGAAGTCGTGAGCGTCTTTTTGGGAAGCGGCTTGATCAAAGATACCGAACGGGAAACCATGAGAAACATTTACGGTAGATTCAGCGTGTTAGTTCCGGATGTGACGGAAATTACGGATCAACTGGGACCGCTGCTTCGCAAATTATTGTTGAATCAACTGAAATGATCAAAAAAATTGGATGCTGATGCAAGAATTTCGTCGATGAGAGGAAGGATAACGATGTACGGATCACCTTATTCAGGACAAGCTAGAAAAATGATGCTGCTTGGCTCAGGCGAACTGGGAAAAGAAGTTGTTATCGAGGCGCAAAGACTCGGAGTGGAGACCATTGCTGTTGATCGTTATGACCATGCACCGGCTATGCAGGTTGCTCACCGTTCCTATGTGATTAATATGTTAGATGGGGCACAGCTGCGCGACCTAATTATGAAGGAAAAGCCGGATTTGATTGTTCCAGAGATTGAAGCCATTGCAACGGATGTTCTTGTGGAGCTGGAACAGGAAGGCTTCCGAGTTGTACCTACAGCAACGGCTGCTAGGCTAACGATGGACCGTGAAGGGATTCGAAGATTGGCTGCGGAAACCTTGAAGCTTCCTACTGCAAATTTCGAATTTGCTGACAGCTTGGAAGAACTGAAGGCAGCTGTTGCTAAAATCGGAACACCATGTGTTATTAAACCGATTATGAGCTCTTCAGGTAAAGGTCAAAGCGTTTGTAAGTCCTTAGACGATATTGAGACTTCCTGGAACTATGCTATGGAAGGCGGACGAGCTAAGAAAAGAAGAGTGATCGTAGAGCAGTTTATTCATTTTGAATCGGAGATCACGTTATTAACAGTCCGTTCTGTATCGGGAACCTCCTTCTGCGCTCCAATCGGTCACGTGCAAAAGGATGGGGACTATATTGAATCGTGGCAGCCGCATCAAATGAATGATGAACAGATTGCACAAGCGCAGCACATTGCCAAAACGATCACTGATGCACTTGGCGGCACAGGAATTTATGGGGTTGAGCTGTTCTTGGGTAAAGATCAGGTTTATTTCAGCGAAGTATCGCCAAGACCTCATGATACAGGCATGGTTACCATGGTTACTCAGGACTTGTCCGAGTTCGCCCTGCATGTTCGCGCGATTCTTGGTTTCCCAATCCCTACGATCCGTCTGCTGACACCAGGAGCTTCTCATACGTTAAAAGCTGCTGAAGAGCATCAGGTTTTCAGGGTTGAAGGCATTGAAGAAGCGTTAATGCTACCTAATACCCAAGTTCGTGTATTCGGCAAGCCAGAGACGAAAGTAGGCAGACGGATGGCTGTTGCGTTGAGTTCGGCTGATGATGTTGAAGAAGCTCGCCAATTGGCAGCCGAAGCAGCAGGCAAGCTGAAGCTTAATTACAACTAACTTAACGAATTCCAACTAGCCAACGTCTGGAGGAACAGCTATGAGTGAAGCAAAACCGGCAAGTATGTCAAGGGTTACAATGACAGACATTATTTTTCCATCTGATACGAACTATCACGGCACGATGTTTGGTGGTGTAGTGATGCGCTATATCGATAAGATTGCAACAATAGCCAGCATGCGTCATTCAAGGCGGGGTGTAGTCACGGCTTCGAGCGATAGTCTAGATTTCTTGGCACCTGTTAAGGTAGGAGAGGCTATCATGCTGGAAGCATTCGTATCTTGGACCCATCGTAGCTCCATGGAGGTCTACGTTAAGGTGGAGTCGGAAAATTTGTTTACCGGAGAACGTAAAACGACAGCTACTTCCTTCTTAACATTCGTCGCACTTGACGAACAAGGGAAACCGACGCCGGTACCGGCCGTTGTTCCGGAAAATGATGAGGAACGCCGCTTATTTGCAAGTGCGGAGGAACGCTATCTAGCGAGAAAAAAACGTAAGGAAGAACGCGACAAGAATCTGCAATAATGGTCCCGGTGCGCCGCCCTCTAAGGTATGGTATAGTGTTATGGGAGGGATTGCCACAATGAATGCTCATGAAATTGACTATCAAATAATGGGTTCGGAAATGCAGTATGTCGAGATTGAATTGGATCCGAGCGAAAGTGTCGTTGCAGAAGCAGGAGCCTTAATGATGATGGACGGCAGCATACGAATGCAAACCATTTTCGGCGATGGCAGTGACGAGAATAAAGGCTTTGTAGGGAAGCTCTTCGGTGCCGGGAAGCGGTTGTTAACGGGGGAAAGCCTGTTTATGACTGTGTTTACCAATCACGGATATCAGAAGGAAAAGGTTTCTTTTGCGTCGCCTTACCCTGGGCATATATTACCGATGGATTTGTCGCAGCTGGATGGCAAGCTCATTTGTCAGAAGGATTCGTTTTTATGCGCGGCCAAAGGAGTCTCTATCGGAATCGAGCTGCAGCGCAAGCTGGGCGCCGGATTTTTTGGCGGAGAAGGCTTTATCATGCAGAAGATTGAGGGAGACGGGATGGCGTTCGTCCATGCAGGCGGCGCTATATGTGAGAAAGTACTATCTCCAGGTGAAATAATTCGCGTCGATACTGGTTGTTTGGTTGCCATGACCCAAGACGTCGATTATGATATCGAATTTGTTAAGGGAATCAAAACGGCTGTCTTCGGCGGAGAAGGATTATTCTTCGCAACCCTCAAGGGACCTGGTCGTGTATGGATTCAATCTCTTCCATTCAGCCGTCTGGCAGACAGAATCGTATCGGCTTCCCGAGCCGGAGGACGTAAAGAAGAAGGCAGTATTCTCGGTGGGATAGGCAACCTACTTGACGGGAATAAGTAAAACAAGCTATTATTCAATATACATTACATATAGAGAGGTGCTGAGAGAATGGCATATCAACCACAAGTCGTCGATGCCAAAATTGTCAGCAACAACCCGAAAAACGGATTGTTTGAAATTGTGGTCAATTTGAAGGATCGTACATCCTGCCGTCTTATTTTTGAGAAGGACGCAGCTACAGGGGAAGCTTTTGTAACTCATGTTAACCGTTTGTTAAAAGAGCCTTGCCCAATTTGCCGCAAAGACTTTTTGTGCAATTGCATGATGAGCTACAAGGATACACTATCTGCGCAAGCGCTACAGCTGGCAGGTACTCCGTAACTTAGACTAAACCCGTGGGCTACAGGCTCATGGGTTTTTTTCCAAATTTAAGTACTACCGGGTGAGGATCGAGCATGCTTCGAATTTTAGTGTATATCATGGTCACATGCTGCTTGTTCGTGGCAGGTACGGTGATGCTTTACTCGTATTACTTCTCAACAAATCAAAGGACGGAGATGTCGAGCCAGGTCAGCTTGCTTCACGAACAGACATTACAGAGACTGAAGCAGACGTTCAATCAAATCGATGGTATGGCTCGGAATGTCGGGAATGATAATGTGCTGCAGAGGATGACGGAGGGAGCAATTGCTCGTGACTCGGTGGAAGAACGCGCCCTTCGGGAATATGCCGACCAAGTGATTAAACAACAGACCTCTCAGCTTCCTTATATAACGGATATGTGCTTAACGTTGAACGACAATCGGTTCATACTGTGCACGAACTCGGACGCCGCTTCACCCATGCTTGAATCACAACGTCTGCCGCTACAAAAGCAGGACCGGATGATTGTAAAAAGAGACATGGAAGAAGATAGCGCAAGCTCATCTCAGGTCATCTTTATGGCACCATTAGTGGACCGTAAATCCAATGTGGTTAAAGGGTCTATACAAATGATGGTTGCTATGGATGCGATCATGAAAGATGTGTACGGGAAATGGCCTTTACTTCGAAATGAACTCATGGATTCCGAGGGGACAGTCATATACGGGAGAAAGGCATCCAGTCAAAAGGGGGATGTCAAGGAGCCTGAGTGGAAAACGGCCGAAGCTTCACAGCTCCTCTGGAAGGATGACTCGATATGGTCGCAGCTTAAAGTGGAGCTGCCTGGAACGGTATGGATCTCGAGGATTGAAGCTCAGCAAAGTGTTAATAAAGCGCAGGGACTAGCTGTGCGTCAAACGCTGTTGTTCGTTGTTCTTATGCTGCTGATCGCCGCTGTTCTAAGCGCTTTCTTATTTAGATATTACTTTACAAGACCGATGCAGCAATTGCGCGCTTTGATGAAAAGAGCGGAGCTAGGGGATTTTAAAGCCTATTGGGTGAGAAGGAGCAGCCGTGAATGGAGCGAGCTTGGGGAGAGCTACAATCAAATGCTGAACCGGCTGGAAGAGCTTATTAAGCAGGTAAAAAGGGAAGAATCGCTGAAAAAGGAAGCGGAAATGGAAGCGCTGCAATACCAATTAAATCCACATTTTTTGTATAATACTCTGAATACAATTAAATGGGTAGCGAAGATGCATCGGACGCCTCAAATTGCGGAAGTCGTTACTTCACTGGTTCGTTTATTACAAGCAAGCTTAGGGAAAAAGGGAGACTTCATTACGATTCGAGAGGAAGTCGGCCTGATCCATGATTATATGGAGATTCAGTCATTCCGATATGGAGAACAGGTACGTCTTCAATGTGAAGTGGACCCGATGGCCAATAACTGCCTTGTTCCACGAATGATCCTACAGCCCCTTATCGAAAATGCCATCATTCATGGTATCGAGCCTGGGAAGCAGGAAGGGCTAATTAGGATTCGGATATGGTTGGATGTACCCCGCGACATCTTGTACTGCCAGGTCGAGGATGACGGGGTTGGTATGGATCCAAGAAGCCAGGATGGCGATTCCTCAACAACAGCCATGCGTGAGCGGATGAGTGGCATCGGACTCAGGCATATTCGTGAGAAAATAAAGCTGTATTATGGCGATGGATACAGTATGCATATCAACAGCAAGCCCAAACAAGGTACAACTATAAGATTAACTATGCCCGTGCATCAAAGCGAGGTAGGATAAATAGTGATGAAAGTTCTAATTGTGGATGATGAGCCGATTGTCCGAAAAGTTCTTAAAACGATGATTTGCTGGGAGGACTATGGGCTTCAATGGGGCGGCGAAGCTTATGATGGCTTGGACGCATGGGAAATCCTGCAGAGAGAGCCTATCGATCTGATCGTAACCGATATTTTGATGCCTAGAATGGATGGCCTGGAGTTGGTCAAACGTCTACGGCAGGCTAACGCGGATGCAGCAGTAGTAGTGCTTAGCTGCTTGGACGATTTTTCTTATGTAAAAGAAGCCATGAAGCAAGGTGCGCATGACTACATATTAAAGCCGACGATGGAGCCTGAGCAGTTGGCTGAAATTCTGGTTGAAGCGAAGGAAGCTCTAATGGCGCAGCGTAAGGAGAATGAACATCGGGAACAATTGCAACGCCAGGTTCAACTGTCTCAGCAAGCTCAGTGGGGAATGAGGCTGCAAAAGGTTTGGATTAGTGGACAGTGGGATGCTGATTTGGAGCAAGAATGGTTTCAAGCCGAAAGAGTCCTTTCCAGCTGTATGATCCAATTTACAATGGATTCACATTTGTCGGTATTGGGCTGGCAATGGCCAGATGCATTGGCCTATGTTAGCTTGAACGAGCAGCGGACTTTGTTGATCTATGAGCATAATGGAACCAACAGGGCAGAGCAAGTAGAAGATACGCTGACTGAACAGTTCAGCTTGGGTCGTGAGAGCTTTTGTGTAACTGAAATCAAGGATATTCATAACGAGGAGCAATTGCTTGAGCTTATTCAGCAGCACGAACTGGTCAGGCACGGTCTTTTCTATGAAGGAAATTCCTCGGGTTTGTCACGATGGTCTACCATCGATCCGAGTTCGCTTGAACGGAACGGTATGCTTCCTGTAGAAGAAAAGCAAAATCTTCTACGAGCGATTTCCGGCATGAACGAAGAGGCGATGAACTACTGGTCAAAGCAAATTGCAGCTCAACTCGAACAAAATCGTCCCTCTGTGGATCAAACGTACAGCTTCATATATGAGCTACTAGGATTGGCGGCAGCGTTTGCTCGACAGCAAACGGATGCTGAACTCGAACAATTCGAACGGCAATACGTTTCGTCGTCCTCTGTACAATCTTGTTTAGATATGCAATCATTAGGTGCATGGTTTATCGATGCTGTATCAGAACTAGCGAATTTGCTGCATTCCAACGGGCAGTTGACCTCTCGCAATCCGTTTGTTCAGAAAGCAATGAGCTTTATGCGACAGCAGTATCATTTGCAGATCAGTACTTCGGATATTGCCGAACACGTCAAATTAAGCCGCAGCTACCTGAGTGATTTGTATAGTAAGGAGACGGGGGAATCATTAATTGAAACCTTAACCAATATCCGCATTCAGGAGGCCAAGCGTCTGCTGCGCCAGAGCGAGCAAAAAGTGTATGAGATCGCGGAAGCTGTTGGTTTTATCGATCCTAAAACTTTCGCCAAAACATTTAAGAAAATTGTCGGATGTTCACCTAAAGAGTATGAAGAACAGAACAAATAGACACCAATTCCTAACAAATTGGTGTCTATTTTTATTGTCTGGAAAAGTTTACATTTATTATAGAGAACGCTTTCATTAAAGGGGTGACGAAATTTTCATGAATTTTCCGTTAATCAAGCATGAGCCGGGTGAGCCGATCATTCAGGCAGTTAGCGTCACGAGATCGTTCGGTAAGGGGACTGCAGCCGTTCACGCACTTCGCGGAGCTAATCTGAGCATCCCGTCAGGGCGCCTTGTTGCTTTAAGAGGTCGTTCCGGTTCTGGTAAGACAACACTTTTAAACATGCTTGGGGCGTTGGATCGTCCGACAGAAGGCGCCATTTATTTTATGGGGCAGGATGTCACCGTCATGTCGGATAAAAAGCGGAATGAGCTTCGACGAACTCAGTTGGGACTCATCTTTCAGTCGTTTGCGCTGGTTCCTTACATGTCTGCTTATGAAAATGTCGAATTTGGTTTGCGCATAGCAGGCGTGTCATCCTCCAAGCACAGGGAGTACTCTGAACAGGCGCTTGAATTCGTCGGCTTGAAGTCCAGGATGAAGCACCGTCCTTATGAGATGTCAGGAGGAGAGCAGCAGCGGGTGGCGATTGCTAGAGCCATTGCACATAGACCCAGGCTGCTATTAGCGGATGAACCGACAGCGGAATTGGATAGCCGGATGGGTTTGCAAGTCATGAAAGTATTTAAGGATTTGGTTCAACTCGAAGGAATGACCATTATTTTAACTACTCACGATCCGGCAATTATGGAAATTGTCGATCAAGTGTATGCATTGGAGGATGGACACATTGTGGAAGAAAGCTAACAACCGCCCGAGCTCTGTATTCATCGCAATTCTGGCGGCATCCGTACTTGCTGCATTACCGGGATGCAGTTTGCTTCCAAAGGAAGAGCAAGCGCTTCAACCCCCGTTAGTAAAGCCGGTTAAAGAAAATTTTGAGCTGTATGAGGTCAAACGCGGAAATATTAAGAAGCAGGTGAGCGGTGTTGGAACGTTTGCTTCTGATAAGCTGCAGTATCTGTACTATCCGGAATCCGGCGGAAGGCTGAATGCAATCAATGTCTCGCTAGGATCCAATGTGGCTAAGGGAGATGTCGTAGCGCAGCTGGAGAAAGGCGAAGTCGAAGGGAAAATACGTCAGCAGGAGCTTGTGGTGGAGAAGGCACAAATTGCCCTTGAACAAGCCAAGGATGAGAAGCGGGGCGACGCTCTGACTATACGCTCCAAGGTGCTTGACGTACAAAAAGAACAAATTCAGCTGGACATGCTCAGGCAGCAATTGAGCCGGACGAAGCTGGTTTCGGACGTGGACGGAATAGTTACGTTCATTGATACAATTAAGCAGGGCGATGCAGTGACGGCTTACAAAACCCTTTTGACGGTCTCCGATCCCAAATCGATGAAGCTTGCTTACGAATCGTCGAACTCAGCCGATTTAACCGGCATTCAGGTAGGCATGGTTGCCGACTTGAAAATTAAAAATAAGCCGCTCACAGGCAAAGTGGTTCAAATCCCTGCGACTGCACCTCAGTCCGATGTGAAAGCGATTGCAGATAAAAATGCCAAGTCTATTATCATCGTACCGGATGAGCTTCCAGCAGAAGTTACGATCGGAACGAACGCGGATATTACGATTGTTACGGAAAGCAGAGATAACGTGTTGATTATTCCTAAAGTAGGATTGCGCTCTTACATGGGCCGCGACTATGTACAAGTGCTCGAGGGCGAAAGCCGTAAGGAAGTCGATGTAGAAAAAGGGATCGTGTCTGCCACGGAGGTCGAAATCCGTAAAGGATTGAAAGAAGGACAAAAGGTGATTTTAAACAATTGAGGTGACGCTTGGTGGCAATCATTGTGATGATCATGCGAAAGATGGTCAAAAACAAATGGCTAGAACTCAGCCTGCTGCTGGGCTTGATCATCTCGGTCGGGCTTGTTAGCAGCATGCCTATTTATACAAACGCGATTTTACAGCGTCTATTGATCAAAGATTTGGAGCTTTTACAGGACGGAAGCCAGCAGTATCCAGGTATATTCTGGACGTCGGTGTTTTTGACAGGGGATATGACGCCTGAGCAATCTAAGCAGGCTATTCAAGAAGCGGACGATTACATGGTAAAGACCGCACAGCCACGGTTCAAGCTTCCGATAAAGTCTTATGTGACGGAAAGAGCTACCGACAAATACAATATGGTGCCGACCAATGCGGATAAGATAGATAGCTCCGTTAAACGGATGGCGGACATCACATCGCTTAGCAGCCTCGAAGATCACGTTAGGATGATAGACGGTAAATTCCCTTCAGCTGAGCCTGTTAACGGTGTTATCGAAGTAGCGGTTGTTGACCAAACATTAACGAATTTGAAGATGGTTGTTGGTCAGGAGTATACGATTGAAGATGAATCGGTTACAGGAAAATTCACATTCAAAATCGTAGGAGTAATTGATCGCAAGTCATACGATGATGTGTACTGGTACAATGCTTTATCCAGCTATAATTCGAGTTTGTTAGTTGCCTATCCATGGTTTGAGAAGAATGTAACCCAGGAAAGGCAGCTTATGCTTCGCTCCAGCATTTGGTATACCGCGGTAGACTATAACCAGATGAAACTGGACTCCATTAATCGGTTTATTACGACATATTCGCATACGGAAGATTTTCTGAGCGAGAGGTTTCCGAATTATTCAATGAAAGCACCAGCATTGCAAACGATGAGCACTTACTTTGTGAAAGAAGATAAACTTCGAACAATGCTATGGTCTTTGAACGTACCCGTAATGATTATGCTGGCCTATTATTTATTTATGGTTTCGAATCTGATTACGGATCGCCAGAAAACGGAAATCGCTGTATTGCGCAGCCGTGGGGCTAGCCGCCTTCAAATTATTATGAGCTATGTTGTGGAAGGACTGCTCCTCGGTGGAATTGCTATTCTCGTAGGTCCATTTTGCGGATTAATGCTGACGAGGATGCTTGGGGCTTCGAACGGATTTTTAGAATTCGTACAGCGCGCTGCTCTGGATGTTCAGTTGAATAACGAAGCCTTTCAATATGGTTTGATTGCAGTATTATGCTCTCTAGTTATGACTATTCTTCCAGTGCTTTTTGCAACTAGAACGAGCATTGTCGGTCACAAGCAGCAAATGGCTCGGCAAACGAAGCTTTCTTTTTGGCATAAATATTTTGTCGATGTCGTTCTGTTGGGTGTATCGCTCTATGGTTTACAAACGTTTAAGAGACGGATGTCCGATATGCAGGCCTTAGGTCTCGAAGCAAGCGATTTGCAAATGGACCCGCTTCTGTTCCTTGTTCCTGCTTTGTTTATTCTGGGCTTAAGCTTCTTGCTGCTTCGAATTTATCCTTGGATCATTCGATTAATTTACCAGGCTGGACGTCGCTGGTGGTCTCCTTCCTTGTACTCGACCTTGCTGCAAGTCGGCAGATCCATTACGCAGTATCAGGCTATTATGGTTTTCTTAAGCGTGACGCTAGCAACAGGATTGTTCAGTGCGAGTGCCGCCCGTACCATTAACAAGAACACTGGTGAAAAGATTATGTACGGCAACGGAGCCGACATATCGATGCAAATTAAATGGGAAGATGACGCTCCTCCACCTGGGATGGACATGGAAGATTCTGCGAGCTCTGATGATAGTGATAGCACCTCGGCAGCTGCGCCCGTTGTGCCGGTTGTTAAGAAAAAGGTGCAATATTCCGAGCCGCCTTTTTTACCAATGACTCAGCTTCCTGGTGTTGATCAGGCAGCTAAAGTGTTTACTAAGAAGGAAGCCAACTTTACGATAGGCAAGGAAAAGGGAAATGCAACTTTGATGGGCATCGATACGGACGACTTTGGACGTACCGCATGGCTTCGCAATGGACTGCTTGATCACTCCTTTAATGACTATTTAAACCTATTGGCATCTAATCCTTCTGCTGTCTTAATATCACGAACGCTTGCGGATCAGTTTAACCTGAAAGTAGGGGACCACATCTACGTGGGCTGGAATGGTGTAGAGAATACGATGTTTAACGTATTTGGCATCGTGGACTATTGGCCATCCTGGAATCCGAATCCTAAATATGCGGATAAGAATACCGCTGCAAGCAGTGGAACCGGAGCCAATGCGAAAGCAAAGAAAGTATTAGCTCCGATGTTGATCGTAGGGCACTTGTCATATATTCAGAATAATATGGCACTGGAGCCTTATGACGTTTGGCTGAAGCTGAAGCCGTCGGCTTCAAGTCAGGAGCTGTATGATGCTTTGGAAGAGAAGAACATTCCAGTAACGAAGATGAGTGACGCCAAGCAAGAGCTCATTCGTTCGAAGAACGATCCATTCCAGTTAGCCATCAATGGCGTGATGACGTTAGGGTTCATTATTTCCATTGTTATCAGCTTCTGCGGGTTCTTACTATATTGGATATTATCTCTATCCAGCAGGGTGCTCCAGTTAGGGATATTAAGAGCTATGGGGATATCGTTCCGGCAATTAATCTTTATGCTGATCGGCGAGCAGCTCCTCACCTCCGGGGCCGCAATAGGGATCGGTTTATTAACCGGGGGGCTCACCAGCAGATTTTTCGTTCCGATGTTCCAATTGTCCCTGCAATCGACGAGTCAAGTGCCGCCGTTCCAAGTTACGTTTGACCCACGGGATGAGCTTCAGTTGTATATTATTGTGAGCATTATGTTGGTCATTGGTCTGTTCATTCTAGGAACAATGCTATCTAGAATCAAAATACATCAAGCTGTGAAGCTCGGGGAGGACTAACGATGATTCATTGTGATAACCTCGTCAAAATATATAAAGTAGTGGATCTGGAAGTTGTGGCTCTGCAAGGGCTAGACCTTCACGTTGAGCCAGGTGAGCTTATGGCCATTATCGGAAACAGCGGCAGCGGTAAATCGACACTGCTTAATATGCTGGGGGGGTTGGATCGCCCCTCCGCAGGGCAGCTGTTGGTAGACGGCAAAGATCTGTTGAAATTTACCGAGAAGGATCTTGTCAAATATAAACGGGAAACCGTCGGATTCGTCTGGCAAAATAATGCGAGGAACTTGATCCCTTATTTAACCGCCCTTGAAAATGTGGAGCTTCCGATTCTTCTCCAAGGAAAACGAAAACGGGAGAGAGCCTTGGAGCTGCTTGAGGCGGTGGGGTTGAGTCATCGCATCAAAAATCGCTTGAATCAGCTTTCAGGTGGGGAGCAGCAGCGGGTTGCGATTGCGATTGCGTTAGCCAACAATCCGAAAATGCTGCTTGCCGATGAACCAACAGGGTCCGTAGACACCAAGATGGCGAATCAAATACTCGATTTGTTCCGTGACTTGAATCGGAGAATGGGACTGACGGTCGTTATTGTTACCCATGACCCGTTGCTAGCTAAGAAAGTCGATCGTGTCGTTGCGATTCGCGATGGGAAAACCTCATCCGAAATTATTCGACGGAAATCCTATGCGGACGAAATGGCGGAGCTGGAGCAGGGTATGCAAGCTGAAGAAGAAGATTCACATGTAGAATATGCCGTTCTGGATAGATCCGGTCGTTTGCAAATTCCTGGAGATATGCTGCAATCTATCGGTATTCAATCATCTAACAAGGTCAGGGTCCAGGTGGAGGATGGTCGTATTGTTCTGCTGCCTCCTGAGCAAGAGAAAGGGGAAAAGGTACATGAAATTGTCGGCAAAAAGTAGAATCTTGTTACTTTTAATAGCAACAATGACAGCAACGCTCGGAGCCGTTCCAAATCAAGTCATATTAGCGCAAGGAGAGAGCTACAAGAAGGATGAGATCGATGAGTCGATGCGCTTATCCTCTGTTTCTATAGCACCGCACAGTAAAATCGAACTAAAAAATGCAACAGTCATGCCAACCGATAACGGCAATATGTTGTTTTTCACACTGACCGTAACTAACGGAGAGAATACTACGATTTCTTTCTTGGATTATTGGGTCAAGGTATACAATAAATCGGGTGCGGAGTTTACTCCGGACCTGCTTCCTCTGGATAAGCAGAAAAAAGATATTCCAGCTGGTCAGCAGGTGGATTATACCTTTTATGCCCCAGTAAATGACGCAACTTTGCTTCAGGACTTATGGTTCCGTATTACCCGCTGGGATTATAACAGTGCAGATCTGGAGAAGGCTATCGGTGATATCCGGTTCCCTGAACAAGCATCCGATGTATTTGCTCCAGAAGCAGGGAATAAGATAGTGCAGATCGGCAATGTGCCCGTATCGATGGAAATAACCAAATGGAGCGCACTTCAGAACGATGCTTACATTACACCGAAGCTTACGTTGAAAGTAACGAACAAAGGACAGGCTAGTACCAAACTGACAGGCTATCAATATGCGCTCAAAGCATCCAATGGAGCTATGTATCCGCTGGAGATCACAGTTAACGGAGATAAGCAGCAGCTGCAGCCCGATGTACCTTTAGATCTTCAATTGAAAGCATCTCAGCTTCCAGCCTCAGCTATTGGGGAGCGTTGGGACGTAGTGATTTCACAATCCATTACGGTTACAAGTGACTTGAAGCTGAACGTACCAGTTACTACGCTTAAAGTATCAACAGAGCAGCAAACCTCGCCAGCGTTAGGCTCCGTAGTCGAGTACGCCAATAAAGACGGAGTATATCAGCTGAAGGTAGAGAAGCTCGATCGCTTGCCTTGGGATGATCAGGATGTTTTAAGCGCGGATCTATCGATCTCTCATAATCAAGCTGATGCGCTTCCTTTTCCAGACATAAAGGCTTACTATGAGCTGGACGGCGGAGTAAAAGTAGAAGCTAAAGCGGTTAAAACAGATAGAGCTGTCGGTGTTCCTCCAGGACAAACCGTTCATTTTCAGCTTGTTGGTAAAATTCCTTATACCTATCCATTTGCAGCAACGAAGCTGGTTTTACAAGATAAATTAAGCGATAGCGCGGCAGAAGATATGGCCCAGTTCATGCTTCCGCCTACCGAGATTAAGCTTCCTTTAGTTGCGTTCGGGGAACAGCAATCGATAACTGGAGCTGGCAGAAGTACACAGTATGCGCCACGTGAAATTAATACTTACACCGATGGCAAAAGTGATTTGTTAGAGGTTCAGCTTGAAGTATCGAATCAAGAGAAGCGTTCGAATGCCGTTCCGAGGCTGACCGCTTTCTTAAAAACGCCAGACGATGCTTTGTATCCGACAAAAATTCGTGAAGTGAAGCAAAAATTGAATCCGCAAGGAAAAGCGTTGGTCTCTTTCGCAGCGAAACTACCTAAGGGGTTTGATACGAAAGGCTTGCGGTTAGTGGTAGGTGAATCTGTAACAGAACAGAGACTCAGTCTAACCGATGATAAGGCCGATGCGTATATTAATGCCGTTGAAATGGAGCTCCCTGTCGAAAAACCAGCTGTGAGTACAGGGTTAAAAGATGTTGCGTTTGACCAGTACTCCATTTCTTTGAGCAAGATGAGCACTTGGTTGGATAGCACGCAATTGCGCGTCAATTTCCAATACGACTTGAAGAAAGATAGTTTTTTTGAAACAAATAATGATGGAAGTAAGCTGATCATCCAGTTTGCAGATATGAACGGCAATATGACCTATGAACAAAAGTATTATTTGGAATCGGCGCCCGACAAGGATGACGTCCGAATGGAGCTAGGAGAGCATAATTATAAAATGACGATTAAAGATAGTGATTTATTAGGCAAAATCCAATCGTTAAAACAATATAAGCTTTCGATCTTCCATGAATTCCAAGGTATGCGTAAGCTGCTTGCGTCGCAAACGATGGATTGGTTCGCTATTACGGATTAAGGACATGCATTAAAGTAGAGCACACTTTGGGGTGTTGAGCCTGTCGTGAAATTTGTTGCTTCGAGAAATATGCTTTATAGGTAGGTGGGGTATGCCTCGGAGGAGTTTACGTCCGCCTTTGAAATCCGTGAAAATACAACTAATTCTAATCAAATTCACGGGTTTCAACAGCGGCTGGAGGGGCATACCCCACTGGAGTATAATGCAATATTTCAAGTTTTACAGGCTTCTCGACACGCTGGCACCCTTTGGGGTGCTTTTTTCTTTTATGCAAGTTATGGTAGAATGGAGGAATGAGCGACACATGAAAGGGGGGAAACGGGATGCGCATTGGCGTTGTTTCCGATACGCACATGTTCGGCCGTGCCAAGCAGCTGCCACAGACCTTATTAGAGGGGCTGAAGGGAGTAGATCTGATCCTACATGCCGGAGATTGGATTGACCCCAGAGTTGTTGGTTTATTTGAAGAAATTGCTCCAACAGATGGGGTAGCGGGGAACAATGACGGGATGGATATCATCGAAAGATTTGGCCGCCAGAAGGTGCTGAATTTATCTGGTTATAGAATCGGTATAGTTCATGGGGACGGCGGACGTAAGTCGACACTGGATCGTGCCGTGGATATGTTCCGCGACATGAGTGTGGATGTCATCGTATTCGGGCATTCCCATGTTCCTTATCGTGGTATGCACAACGGAATGCTATTGTTTAATCCCGGCTCTCCTACGGATAAACGGCGCCAGCCGCAGTATTCTTACGGCATCATGGAGTTAGGCTCAACGATAGAAGCAGCTTTGTACTTTTACGATTAATTTGTTTGCAACCATATTATATATTTGGAGGGAACCCACATGACACAATGGAAAGAGATTACAACAGAAGAACAATGGAATGAGCAGTTTGAATCCACATCAAATAAGCCAATCGTAGTATTAAAGCACAGCACGGCTTGTCCTGTAAGCTTCAATGCTTTGAAGGAATATGAGGCTTACCTTCAAAATAAGCCGAGCACGGCAGTAGACTACGTATTGGTTAAAGTTATTGAGTCCCGTCCCGTGTCTAATCAGATTGCCGAAGATACAGGAGTTAAACATGCTTCTCCGCAAATCCTGTATATCAAAAATAAAGAAACCATATGGAATACGTCTCACTGGGCTATTACAGAAGAGCACATTACCGCTGTGCTTGATTAGGACTAACGAGTATGAGCATTAGACCCCATCCGTTTTTCTCTGGCGCGCTGTTTGCACGTAAATCGTGTTTTGTTTATTTACCGGAAGGCTATGAGACAAGCGAGCAGCATTACCCTGTGATTTATTTGCTTCACGGCATGCATGGAAGCGAATCCCACTGGATCCTCAAGGGGGGGGGCTGAATCTACACTGGACCGTCTAATGATGGAAGGTTCTCTGCGGAAAAGCATCGTTGTTTTCCCGAATGATGGTGGATATGGGCTCGGTACTTTTTATATGAATTGGTATGATGGTACAGGGAATTTTGAGGATTATTTTATGTATGACCTGCTGCCTGAAATCGATAAGCATTATAGGACTATTCCTGATAGGGCCCATCGTGTCATTAGCGGTTTGTCCATGGGAGGCTTTGGCGCCTTTGTACTGTCATTACGTCACCCAGAGCTATTCGGCGCTGCTGCAAGCTTGTCGGGTGCAATGACTTCTAGTGAATTCATCGCAGCTCAATTTACACGCTCGGATGTCGCTCGAATGATTGGACCACTACACGGCCCCTATGCGCAACAATATGATCTTCAAAAACTTGCTGATATTCAATTGACTAATGATCAACGTCCTGCGTTATACTTCAATTGTGGGACTGAAGATTATTTATATTCCATGAATGCAGCTTATCACGAGCATTTGGAACAGATTGGATACCAGCATGAGTATCAAGAATTTCCTGGAGAACACACATGGGATTATTGGACGAAGCATCTCCCCGAAGCTCTCGGTTTCCTGGAAGCTTCTTTTAAACAATTGATAGGCGATTGATGTCGGCTAAAACAAGAAACCCCTTAGGACCCAAAGTCTTAAGGGGTTTTTGCTGCCACCATTGCGACAGGACTCTTTTTCTTCATGTATACAGTAAAGGTTGTTCCAACGCCTTCTTCTGATGAACATTCAATGGAGCCCTCGTGATGATGTAAATAGTTCTGGACAATATGCAGGCCCAATCCAGAGTTAGTCGATTCGGACTTTGTTGAGAAACCTTTTTCGAATATTTTCGTACGGTTTGATTCTGACACAAAGGATCCGCTGTTGAAAATCATCAGCTTATAGCGATCTTCCTGTTCCTCGATATTCAGACGAAGCGTCCGAAGGGGGTCCTCCTCAGGGATAGCCTCAATAGCATTCTTCAGCAGATTATGCACAATACTGGAGAAATAGCTGATGGGTAGGGTGATTCCATCGAAGGTACAGTCCAGCTGCCCGCTGACCTGAAGATCAATTTTGTTAGAAATACAAGGAAGACTGATGTTGTTCAACACAACACCCAGTACAGGGAATTTTACCGAATTGACAACGGATTGCTGGACGATTTCTTTACACCATACAGAAATATAATCCTTTGCCATATCGTACTTGTTCATCATTAGAAGCGCATGAACGGTCTGTACGTTGTTGATTAACTCATGCTGCGCTTTGCGAATATTTAACATGGTTGCCTCAGAGGATTGGACCCATCGTTCTTTCTCATCTAATTGTAGCCGGACATTCTTCTCCTGCTCCTCCAAAAGCTGGAGTTTGTAATCCTTATGCTCTAGATTGGTATACAGCTTGGCATTTTCGATAGTTACGGCAATTTCTGAAGTTAAAAGCTTTAATGTATCCAAACGCTGCTCCTGAAAAACGTGGCTTGCCAGGTTGTTCTCCAGGTACAGTACACCGATCATTTTACCAAGTTTTATTATCGGCATAATGAGTATCGACTTGGGTAAATGCGTTTGGATGTACGCATCCTTAGGGAACATGTCGGAGCTCGCTGCATCATGTAGAAGTAGAGGTTCCTCTTTACGCGCTGCAAACTGGATGGCGGATATCGCTGCAAATTCATACTCTTCAATAGGTACGGAATGTAACGCCATGAACGGTTTGTTTGGCATTTTTTCTACTTCAATATAAAGCTGGTGATCACGTTCAAGAATGAGCAGTCCTTTTTCCGCACCTGCATTTTCTATCACGATATGCATGAAGCTTTCTAAGAGCTTGTGGAACACAGCCTCGTTGGACAGCACATGAGATGCTTTTGCCATGGTAGACACATCGATAACGGATTGGGAGGGAGAACTACGGCTAACCAAATAAGGATGCTGGTCCTCCAACTGAGCCACTTTACGAACAGCTCCCCATTTGCTGTATAAAGATTTCGCTTCTGTCCAATAAGCGCGGGCTATTTTGAGCTTGCCCGATTCGGTGTAGAACTTAGCTGCGCATTCGTTAGCCATAGCCTCTAACTGAATAAACTTCTGCTTACTAGCGTGAAAAATCGCTTGCTCATACAATTCTGCTGCCAAGACCGTGTTGCCCGTAATACGGTTCATTTCCGCTTCAATAAGCAGCTTTTGATGCACGAAATTATCTGGCGAGTGGACACTCCACTTTTTTATAACCGATAAGTTCTTCCTAAGCTTGCGCAAGTAACGCTTCTGTTCTTTTAATGATGCCTCCGGATAGAGCGCACAAAGAACGAGCGAGCTCATAAAATAGTACATTTGAACATGAATTAATCCAAAGACGGATTGGATGCTTTCCTCCATTAACTTCATCGTTTGCTTGGCTTCTGCAAACCGGTCCAGCATATAGTAGGTTTGCAGCTGAAGCGCATAGAACGTGTGCACGGTTGCTTTGTTGGTGAAGCTTTGAAGCTGCCGGCACTCCTCCAAACTCATAAATGGCTCCATCATCTCGATAGCATGCGGATTGGCTTGAGGCATTGGCTCCTCAATCATAAACATCATGAAGCGCTGAAGTACCATGAAGATATGAATGGTATCTTGGTCCTGCGCTCTGTGAATGAACGGATGATAAAGCTCGGTTTCATTAAAGACATCGGTCAGCTGATCTCCTTTAAATAAGCGTAGGAAGAAGCTGAAGGCGATGGAATATCCCCCATAGACGAGATCGCCAGACTCAACGCCGAACTGGTATGCCTTTTTTAAATAGTAAATATTCGTTTCGATATGCTGCGTCATATTGTTTGTGAATGCACCGTACCCGAAATACACTTTACATTTAATTGGCAAATGATCAAATGCATCGCACAGCATGAGTCCCGCCTTTCCAAACTTGGCGCCATTTTTCAAATCTCCGAAGATGGAGCTGATGATAACGCCGTAAGTGGAATAGGCTAGAGCAGAGCCTTCCGAATTGCCGTTGCGCAGCGAGTAGTTAAACATTTTGAGCATCAGATATATATATAATTCCGAATTTAAATAATACGTAGGGGCGATCAGATTTACCATCAAATTCATGACAGCTTTATGATCCCGGTCCACCATTTGGGGAAGATCGAATAAATCGCCAGGATGTTTGGCCATCATATTCCATTTGGTTTTCGCTAATTCCAGCAGAATCGATGCTCGCTTCACAGTTGGCTGCAAAGGAATGTTGAACAATCGCAGTCCCTCAAGCCCCATAGCCATTGCTTCTTCATGCAGCCCTAGGTTGGTATATAGCACCATCATCAGGTTGTACGCATCGGCTTTTTCGGATTTCGTTCGAGCGTGGCTCAGAATGAGCTGGAAGGAGCGCTTCGCCTCCTCAAAGTGTCCACATAAATACTCAAGCTCCGCAAGCTCAATATGAATCATAAAAGATAATTCATATTGACTGTCCCAAGGATTGGACTCCAGAAGCTGAACGCCATGCGTTACATATTTCAGAGCGGTCTCATAAGCCGTGTTGGATTTGGCCTTACGGCTTGCCGTTATATTGAGATGCGCGACTTTCTCTTTGTCTTGAATTGAAGGTAAGGACTGCTTACCAAGATTTAACTGGTTGGTGACCTCGAATACTTGCTCATCCAGCTCTTCTGATGTCAACGCTTGCAGCATCATTTGACCTATATGATAATGCAGCTCTTTCTTTTGCTCCTTAGGGACTAGCGAATAGACAGCTTGATGGACACGGTCATGCAAAAATGAATACTTGGTTGAGCTCTGCGAATAAGTATCGCGTTTTAAAGCAACGATTAATCCTTCATCAATCGCGCAGTGAAGCTCCTGATTAATTACAGATATATCTTGTGAAGAAGATAGTGCCAGCAATTCCGGGCGGAAGACATGACCGATACAAGCCGCTTGCATTAATAACTGTTGGACATTGTCAGGAAGTCTGCGAATTTTACCGATCATAAAATCGACGACGTTGTCCGTAATGTGCAGCTCATTGATTTGCTCAAGATCCCACTGCCAGAGACTCAAATCATAATCGAAATGCAGCAGCTGAAGATCGTAAAGCGATCTTAAAAATTGCTTGGTGAAGAAAGGATTTCCCTTTGTTTTGTTAACCACCATACGGGCTAAGCCGTCCAGTGCTTCATCAGAAATGACCTGCAGCGTATCTTTAATCAGGCTTCGCACTGCTTGATGAGGTAGTGCCTCCAGCTCAATATTAGAGATGCGGATATGCTGCATTCGTTCCAATTTATCCAGCATGTATTGAAGGGGATTATTATCTGAAATTTCGTTGTTTCTATAAGTCCCTATAAGCAGCCAATAATTAAAAGAAGGCTGAGCGGCCAACTCCTGGATTAACTGCAAGGAAGCGGGATCTGCCCACTGCATATCATCGATGAATATAACTAACGGATGCTCTTTGGTTGCAAACACAGATAGAAACTGATGTACCGTCAGTAATAAGCGGTTATGTGTTTCAGCAGGAGGCAGCTTGGAAAGCGACGGTTGACTGCCCAGTACTTTTTCCATTTCCGGGATCATATCAATCAACACTTGTCCGTTAGGGCCTACAGCTTCAACAATTTTGGATTTCCATATTTGAAACGTAGAATCACTTAGAGTCAGTAGAAATTGAATAATTTGAAGACCTGCTTGAATGATGGCTTGAAATGGCATGTCTCTTTTAAATTGCTCGAATTTACCAAAGACGAAGAGACCGTTTTCCTTCTGTATCGATTTTTGAAATTCTTGAATCAAGAATGATTTGCCCACTCCGGATAGTCCGGAAACGAAGATCGTTTCTTTGCTTCCAAGCATCACTCTATGATAGGCATTGCGGATATCCTGAAACTCCTGGTCCCTACCGTAAAGGGAATCAGGAATCTTGAAAATATCGGAGGCCAGTCGATGCTCTATCTTCATATTATCGATAGCGCCATCTTGGAGGAGGAGTGCTAAACATGCCTCCAGATCCTGTTTTAAAGCAAAGGCGCTCTGATAACGCTGCTCTGGGTGTTTGGCCAAGCATTTCATTATAATGTCTGAAACAGGCTTCGGAATGCTCGGCATCACCTCGACTGGTGTGAGAGGCTGCAAAGCCATATGCTTATGAATCAGCTCGCTCGTATCATTTCCCTTGAAGGGGAGTTCACCAGTCAGCAGCTCGTAGAAAACGACACCTAATGCATAGATATCGCTCCGATATTCTGCACTGCGTTCCATGCGGCCGAACTGTTCAGGTGCCATATAGGGGAGTCGTATGCTTAAAAAACCGTCTTCCGGTTCAACCGTATTCATCACGGAAGAAAATGAAGCGGCTGAATGCAGGTTCGTCAATCGAATCGCCTGGGCATCAGGTTCCACAATAAATGCGTGAGTCGAAATATTTAAATGGGCATACTTCGTTTGGTGCAATTTGCGTACCGTTTCGGTCATTTCCGCAGATAAATGCAAAAAGAGCTTCAATTCCATAGGACCCGAAGCTGCATGTTGGAAAAGCGGACGACCATCCGAATGCTCCATTAATAGGATGGTTGTATTGTTAAAGGATTCCAAACGGATCGGCTTAATAAGCTCACCCAGAGGGATTTTTTTTCCGTTTTCATATTCATTTGTTAGCCACTGGATCTCCTGCTTGGTCGGATATTCCGACTGGAGCGTTTTCATCCAATATTTTTCCTGAGTGGAAGGATTGAAGCCGCGGTATAAGGTGAACGGCTCGTGATCGTACCATTTTTCCATTTGTAGATCGTTTATGGTCAATGACAAGCGAGTAACCTCCGATTACTTCCAATTAATTTTATTTTACTTTTTCCCCCAGTAGGAAGCAACAGGAAAATGCCAAAAAAGACAATAAGATTCAAAAAACGACTCATTTCGCAAGGGGAATAGCGAGCATAGAAAAAGGGCTCGCTGTTCCCGGCCGTGAATCCAAGACGCCTTGCTCTGCTTAGTTTCGCATATTTTTATTCAGCTGCTCGGTAAGTCGCTCCATATAGCTGATCAATTCCGTTTGCTCTTGCTTGGTAAACTGGTCGAAGGAATCATGGAGTGCTTCCAACCATAGAGCTTCGGTACGTTTAATCAAGTCCTTGCCTTCCTCGGTTAGAGACACATTTTTTACCCGGGCATCGGGTTGGCTGCTCTCACGGTAGACGAGTCTTGATTTTTCAAGACGATCAATCATTTGAGACATCGTGCTGGGGCGGACATCCAGATGGATCGCCAGCTGCCCGATTGTGCGTGTACCATTGCGATTTAAATGTCGAAGTAAAAGCCATTGAACGCGTGTCAAGGAATCCGGCTGTTGATCGAAAACCTTGGAGCGTAGATGGCGATTGATAGTTTGCATATGAGTAATAAATTGCTCGAGCGCTTCATTGTTTTTCATAGAATAGCCTCCATTTAGTAATATTATATAGTGTTACTAAATATGCTGACAACAGCAAAAAGAGGCAACTCTAGATTGCCTCCCGAGGTTTGGCGTTTATTGATCTTTTTTTGCAGGTGTAAGCTGTTCCCTGGACATGAAAGGAATGTTGCTGCCATCAAGATTGGCCAATGCTTGAACTGGTCCAAAGTGATGAAATTATAATTCTTGCTGATCAAATATTTGTAAATCGACACTTTTTTGAGCGGATTCGCGACACTTTCTCTATGAAAATGTTAACTTTACCACATATCGATGGAAAGAGATTGTAGACTACGAAAATCTTGTAATATAATGTCGATGCGCAATGAAATACATATTTTGTCAAGGGATGGGTGAACATGCAGTTGAAAAGAATGTTGGCTTCCGCACTTATTTGCTGTCTTACTGTAGGTTCCGGTTTGGCAGCAGCAGGCGCAGAAGGGACAGGGAAATCGTTTGCTGATATTTCGGGCCACTGGTCCAAGGCAGAGATCGAGTACTTGTCTGGAAAAGGAATCATCGACGGTGTGGAGAAGGACGGGAAGCTCTGGATATTACCAGATAAAACAATTACCCGAGCCGAGTACGTCAAAATTTTGGTCGGCGCTTTGAACAAGAACAACGCTGATACAGCAGCAGCTTCCTTCCGTGATGTAAGTCCTAGTCATTGGGCATACAAGTATGTCGAAGCGGCTAAAAAAGAAGGACTTGTGGATGGATACGAGGATGGCGCATTTAAACCTGATGCCGAGATAACCCGTGCTGAGCTGGCAACCTTGTTAGTCCGGGCTTACAAGTTGAAGGAGAAAACGGATCATCAAGTCGAGTTCGAAGATGTAGCAGCAAGCAATTGGGCATTCAGCGCGATTAAAACGGCAGCATCGAATCAATTGTTTGAAGGTACAATGGAGAACGGCAAGACATGGTTTAAGCCAGCCGCGGCAGCAACTCGTGCAGAGTCCATGACTGTAATCGCGAGATATATGAAGCAGTTGGAAGCTTCTACATCCAATCCGAATGGAACGGACGAGAAGAAAGACCCTTCTACGCCGACCGAGACAACAACGCCAGGTTCAACAGGCGCTTCGGGCTCCAGTTCTAGCGGAAGAGGATCAAGTTCGAATAGCGGAGGGGTTAACATCGCTCTAAGCGGATCGGATTTGATTGCTTCGGTTGGAAAAGGGAACCCCATTTCCGGTACGGATGGTCAAGGCAATTCGGTTGAGCTGACGGGGTTAAATATCACCGGGTTTAGAGGAGATGCTAGCAGTATTAATGTGGAAGCTCTGGCACAGGGCAAAGTATTTAAAACACCTAATACGGTAGTACCGGGTATTGTAGGGCCTGTCATTGAATTTAATACAAATGGTATTCCGTTCAACAACGCTACATTAACTTTTAATGTGAATTCCACCGGGAACATTCAAAATTTGGTCGCTGCCTATTTCAATGAAACGACCAACAAATTTGAGTTTCTAAATACAAGCACTCCTGGTGACGGAACACTCAGCTTTGCTACGAATCATAACAGTAAATATGTGCTGATTGATAAGCTGGCGTGGGAGCAAGCATGGAAGAACAACTTGTCCGTAACATCAGAGGTGTACAAGCCTTATGTAGATTATGCATTCATCATTGATAGTTCAGGCAGCATGAGCTGGAATGATCCTAGCGATCTCCGTAAAAAAGCAGTGACAGATCTTGTGTACAAGCTGAACTATAACCCTAATTCATCTATGGTTACAGAAACGGTAACGGTTCTAGGCAATGTATATACGAATTCGGTACATTCTGAGTCCGATCGTGCCGCTATTATCGACTTCGATAGCTGGGCGCAGCTGTATTCTACATTTTCCGCTGATGGGGCAACGGTTGCCAGTGCGGTATATCATATCGATAGCTCCGGTGGTACGAACATCTTTGCCGGTCTAAAATTAGCTTACGAGCAATTTGATAAGAATGGGGACCCTAATCATCGTTTTGTTGCCGTTCTTTTGACAGATGGTCAAGATCAAGATCCGAATGGCATTAAAGATTGGAACATGATTCAAACCGCTTATGGTAAGGGTGTTATGTTGGTTACAATGGGATTAAGTAAAGAAGTTGACAGGCTCTATTTAGAAAAGATGGCGCTTCTTGGAGGCGGACAATACTTCCAGGTGCTCACATCCGATGAACTTGAAGCTTCATTCAAAACAGTAGTTGAAACAACTCGTCACAACGAATTCATTGATGCGGATCAGGATGGGTTAGACGATTATTATGAAGTAACCGGTATGCTGTTGGAAAATGGTATGTTGGTGAAAACAAGCATCGATCCTGTGTCCGGTAAAGATACAGACGGTGACGGTTTTACGGACGGCGAAGAAATGGGGCAGCCTGAAGATGTAGTTATTACAGCTGATATGGTACCTGCTGGAAGTGACTTGGTTGGTAAAACGGTAAAAATGTTTAAAAACTTTAAAAGCTCTCCTACAGATCCTAACGATAAGCCATAAGAATACCGGATCATATTATTGATAAAATGAAAGGCACAAACCTAACTTTTACGGTTTGTGCTTTTTATTTATTAGAATTTATGTTATATAATGTTTTATAAATTATTTATTTATTGAAAGTGAGAAGTCATTCAATGAAAATAGCCATTGCAGGTGGTTCAGGCTTTGTAGGTCGACATTTGACAGAGTATTTCCTCAAAAAAAATATTCGATTATCCTGATCTCGCGGACACGTCAAACTCCTAAGCATGCGTTAATAAGGAACGCTACCTGGGAGGAATTGAGTAAAGATGTCAAGCTGTTGGAGGGTGTCGATGCGATCGTTAACTTGGCTGGGGAGTCCATTAATCAACGTTGGACAAGTGCAGCCAAAGAACGTATATTGCAATCGCGTCTGGATACCGTGAATCAGATTGCGAGCATTGTTTCTCGATTGGATACCAAGCCGGCCGTTGTGGTAAACGCTTCAGGCATTTCGATATATGGAACCTCGGAGACAGAATCATTCGTTGAACACAGCGAACCCAACGTGAAGGACTTCCTGTCGGGAGTGGTTGAGCAATGGGAGCAAGCTATGGACCAAATTCAGGATACTCGTCTTGTTAAGCTGCGCCTCGGTATCGTACTTGGGACTGATGGAGGGGCTTTTCCGAAAATGATGCTTCCTTATAAGTATGGAATCGGAGGAAGAATCGGGAGCGGCAAGCAAGTCCTGTCGTGGATTCACGTTGAAGATTTGTGCCGATTAATTGATTTTTGTATTGAAAACGAAGACATTATCGAGCAGGTGAATGCTACGGCACCACAGCCAGCTACTAATGATGAGTTTGGCCGTACATTGGCGAAGGTTATGAGGACTTCACACCGCATACCTGTACCGGCTTTTATCATGAAGTTAATGTTCGGTGAATTGTCGACATTGCTGTTGGAGGGCCAGAGAGTATTTCCTTATCTAGCCATCGAATACGAATTTGATTTTAAATACCCGACATTGACTATGGCGTTGCAAGATTTGGTTGGAGCTAAGGATCAGTTGAAATAATGTTATTAGGATTGTAATTGAAAGAGGTTAGCGCATGATACAATATGGATCTGTAGAAGTAAAAGATTTGAAATTTATTCATATGAAGTCTACGATCGAATTGCGGGATGAGCAGTGGATTGACATTGAGGTACGTTTCGGATTGGGGGAAGGCAGCGAGCTGCCTAATGATATTACTGACTTAAGTGCTCTATTAATATGCTCTTATTCAGGCGGGATCGCGCAGATTGTTCCACAAGACGAGGGACGCGATTGCGAATATCAATTTACCGAATCGGAGAAAGAACAACTTCGAACCTATTATGAGAATGAAGTTAAACCGAAGCTTCTGAGTAAGGTAGGTTTATAAAAAAGATAAAAAAAGAAGATTGGGCTTGAGGCCTCAATCTTCTTTTTGTTTTTGCAGCGCAGCCTTTAATGCGTCTCCTAGACTTGCTCCAAGATTGGTGTTATCGCTGTATTGATTAATCAGTTTAGTCGTATTGCGTTTGGCAGCTTTACCCGACATTCGATTATCGTCATTTAGCATTTCAATTACATTGCAGTGACGGCACTGGGCATACTTGCCTGCTTTACCTGTATGAATTTCCATTTTTTTATGGCATTGCGGACAACGTTTATTCGAAAGCATGGGCTCTGAAGCTCGTTTGTATCCACATTCACGGTCGATGCAAACGAGCATTTTTCCGCGTTTACCCTTAATTTCCTGCAGTGAGTTGCCGCAGTCTGGGCACTTGGAGCTTGTAAGATTATGAGGTTTATACTCGGTGGTACTATTTTTGACTTCACGGACCATCGATACAGTCTGCTCACGGATGCCTTGAAGAAAAGCTTTCATATTTCCTTTTCCTTTAGCAATCTGCTCAAGCTCTTGCTCCCAACGAGCCGTTAGTTCAGGTGAACGAAGCGCCGGTGCAACAATCTCGATTAATTGTGCTCCTTTGCCGGTAGGTTGTAGGGTGTTCATTTTACGTTCAATTGTATCCGTTGAGATCAACTTCTCGATAATATCCGCACGAGTTGCCGGTGTTCCAAGATTATGCTTTTCCATAATCGATAGAAGGGAGGCTTCCGTGTAGCGAGCAGGCGGTTTGGTGGAGTGCTTCTCCAGGCTGCAGCGAGCTTCCTTTAGCACATCTCCTATTTGAAGCAAAGGCAGCGTTTGCTGCTGAGCGCCATGATCTTCATCCTCGTTATCATCCGCAGCACCTGATGGAGCTGACCCTCCGTCTTGTCCGTATACGGCTTTCCAGCCGGCATCTTTAGTGACTCTGCCCTTTGCATGGAAGCTCTCCCCAGCAAGCTCTACAGTTACAACGGTTTCATCATAACGGTATACAGGATAAAACAAAGCTATAAAACGACGGACAATCAAATCGTACAGCCTGCGCTCATCGGCCAATAGCGTATGCAGAAGCGGCGCTTGCTCTGTAGGAATGATCGCATGGTGATCTGACACTTTACTATCGTCAACAATCCGTTTGGTAATGGGAAGCGGCTTGCGAAGCAGCGGCTTTACAAGCGGTGCGTAAGGCTGGACACTTAAGCTCTCCAGACGGCTCGGCAAGGTTGAAACCATGTCTGACGTCAAATGACGCGAGTCTGTTCTAGGATAGGTTACAAGCTTATGCTGCTCGTACAGCTTTTGCAGTACATTTGAGGTTTGTTTTGCCGAAAATCCGTATTTTCGGTTCGCATCCCTTTGAAGCTCGGTCAAATCATAAGCAAGCGGCTGAGGCTCGTTCTTTTCAACAACCTTCAATTGTGCTACTTTGGCTTTGCCTCCTTGCAAGCGGCTTAACAGGGCATCCGCTGCCGCTTTATCGAACTGACGGCCGTCCGGCTGAGCTTTGCTGCGCCATATGGCATGAAAGCCGCCAAACTGGGCTTTGACCATCCAGTAATCTTTGGATTGAAAGCTCCGTATTTCACGCTCTCTATCCATCATCATGGAAAGGGTAGGCGTCTGTACGCGGCCAGCAGCTAACTGAGCATTAAACTTGCAAGTAAGTGCACGGGTAACGTTAAGTCCGATTAGCCAGTCTGCTTCAGCTCGGCATACCGCCGATTGGAAAAGCGGATCATAATCGCGACCGGGTCTAAGCTTGGCGAATCCATCCTTGATGGCTTTATCGGTTTGGGAGGAAATCCATAGGCGTTGAAAAGGTTTACGCCAGCGGATCAATTCCATAATCCAACGGGCAACGAGTTCACCTTCTCGTCCGGCATCTGTCGCTATGATAAGCTGCTCCAAATCACCGCGCTGAGCTAATTGAGAGATGGCACGAAACTGTGGTGTCGTCTCTTTGATAAGCTTTAGCTTCATCTTTTCGGGAAGCAGTGGTAAATCTTCGAGATTCCAAGCTTTATATTTGGTGTCATAATCCTCTGGCTCAGCTAAGGTGACCAAATGACCTAGTGCCCAAGTAACGACGTGCTTGGGGCCTTCCATATAATGCTTGTGCTTTGTATTGCAACCGAGTACGCGGGCAATTTCTTTGGCTACACTCGGTTTTTCGGCTAGAACTAATGATTTCATAATTTCTCCTTATGCAGTATGCAAAATGTTCAAATTAATTGGAATGTTTTAAGCATCATGATCGATCTTATAATCTACATTACTGTAAAAAAGGATGGATGTCCATTTACGGCTAGGGAAGAAGAGGCGCTATTTGTTCCAATAGAGCTCTCGATATTCCATGGGGGTCATGCCTTCCTGTTCAAGAAACTTTTTGTTGAAATAGCTGGTGCTCGGATACCCTGCATCCAGAGCAATTTGTCTGACGGTCAGATCGCTCTTCTCCAGCAGCCACTGTTTGCTCATTTGAAGACGGCTTAACGTGATAAACGTCATTGGCGTCATTTGGGTTACCTTCTTAAACAGCTTACAAAAATAGTAGGTACTAACACCGGCTTTATTTGCCCAATAATCGAGCTCGAACGGTTTACAGGCTTCTTGTTGAAGAAGCGGCAGAAGCTGGACAATACGATCGGTCGTTTCCGCATTTTTATTAGTGCTTAAGGGTACAGCCTGATTTACAAATTCAGCTATGACGGCATAAGTTAAAGTGGACAGCTTGGTAAGCTGGAGAAATGTGTTTTCCTCTGCTTCAACCAGTAAGTCGTGAAGAGCCTGCTCCAGTGGCCTGGTCTGCCGAATAGACCATAAATGCGAACGGTGGAGACCTCTCTCTAATAAGTAATCTTTTACTTTGGAACCGTAAAAATGAACCCATCTTACATCCCACGGGTCATCGCTGCTGGAGTAGTAGCGCTGCTGCTGAAGCGGGAAATACAGAAAGGAATCGCCGGCTTGCAGTGTGTGCAGCTCATGGTCGGCGTAGACGTAGCCTTTGCCGCTAATAACCAAATGAATACTGAAATTGTTTAAAGCACCTTCCTGACGGTCAACCGTATGCTCTGAATCATTCTGATACCATCCGACCGACTCAGGTAAACAAAAATAAGCATTCTCTGTTAAAGTAGGAAGAGAGCGCTGACGCCTCATAAATACATCCCCCATGAAGACAATATTGTTGTATCAAAGTGCAATAAGTTGTCATTTTCATTTTAAATATTGTTAATTATAATAGCAATATAGTATTACATTATTCTTTATTTATGAAAAGGAGCTGGAGTAGCAATGAGTCAAAGTAAGCTTCGCTGGGGAGTTCTGGGCTGTGCCGGAATTGCCAAGCGTGCAGTAATACCGGGCATTCAGCAATCACAGACAGGGGTTGTTGCTGCCATTGCCAGCCGTGGAGAAGACAAAGCTAAAGAAACGGCTGCCCAATTGAATATTCCGACCTATTATGGAAGCTATGAGGCGCTGTTAGCGGATGATCAAATTGATGCCGTTTACATACCGCTTCCTAACCATCTACATAAAGAATGGACCATTCGCGCTGCAGAAGCAGGAAAGCATGTGTTGTGCGAGAAACCGTTTGCTTTGAACGCTGAGGAAGCAGAGGAAATGAAAGCTGCTTGCGCCAAAGCAGGAGTCAAGCTTGCCGAGGCATTCATGTATCGTCATCATCCCCGCTATGCGATGATCAAGGACATTATGCAGTCGGGTGAAATTGGTACGATCCGCGGTATCCGAGGTGCTTTTACATTTAATAATGCCAAGGATGCAAACAATGTCCGCTATAAACAATTCATGGGCGGAGGTTCATTATACGATGTAGGCGTGTATCCTATCAGCGCTGCGCGCTTTTTGTTGGAGCAAGAGCCGCAAGCTGCGACCGTTCACGCGTTCTTCTCTCCAGAGCATGACCATGTTGATATGATGGCATCGGGTTTGCTTGAATTTGCCGACGGCGTTGCATTAACATTCGACTGCGGCATGTGGGCGGCTGGACGCAATGTGTTGGAGGTTCTCGGAACGGAAGGACGTATTGAGGTCCCTAGTGCCTATGTCGTCCGTCAAAATGAGGATGATCATTTCTTTGTCACTGTTAAAGGAGAACGCAGAGAGGTCACCGTTCCTTATGTGAATCAATACGCGCTTCAAGCTGATGATATGGGACGTAGCGTTCTCGAAGGAAAACAACAGCGCTTTGAGCCTTCTGATGCCGTACTTAATATGCGCGTAATCGATGCTTGTATGAAATCTGCACAAGAACGCATTCGCGTTGTCTTGTAGAATAAGGAGCTGAATTCCATGGAAACGATCCGTATTGAAGGATTACAGAAACCGATATCCAATTTAATTCAGGGCTCAGATTTTTTTAAGCATGATGTCTACGATAAGGTATGTGATGTACTGGACAATTACTTTGCTATTGGCGGAAATACGATAGATACAGCTCATATTTACTGTGGCGGTCAAAGTGAAGAAACGATTGGCAGATGGCTGCAAGAACGGGGAAACCGGCAGGATGTAGTGATTCTAACTAAGGGAGCACATCACAATGCGGACGGTCCTCGTGTGAATCCTGAAGCTATTCGGAGTGATTTGGACAAAAGCTTGGAACGTCTGGGTACCGATTATATTGATCTCTACGCTTTGCATCGCGATGATGAGAATATTCCGGTCAGCATCATTATGGATGCTTTGAATGAACAAATCCGCGATGGACGTATCCATGCGATAGGAGCTTCGAATTGGTCATACCAAAGACTCCAGGAAGCCAACGATTACGCCGCGGCCAACGGATTGGTAGGTTTTACTTTCAGTAGTCCGAACTTGAGCCTGGCTAAACCGAATGAACCTCATTGGTTTGGCTGCGTATCTGCAGATGAGGAAACATGCAAATGGCATGAAAAAACACAGCTTCCACTTCTATCATGGTCGTCCCAGGCGAGAGGGTTCTTTACTGGCCGATTTGCACCTGATAAATTGGATGATAAAGAAATCGTTCGTATTTATTATAGTGATGCTAACTGGGAGCGCTTGCGCAGAGCGCAGGAGCTGGCTTCCCAAAAAGGTGTCAGCATGATTCAGATTGCTTTGGCTTATGTAATGAATCAATCATTTCCAACAGCAGCTTTAATCGGGGCTAGAGATATGACGGAGTTAACGTCTTGCCGAGACGGGGCGAGAATTCGCTTGACAGAGGAAGAAATGAATTGGTTAGAGCACGTCGATACGGTTGAAGCCTAAGTCAACATCTTCATACACATGGAAAAAGCACCTGTTAAGGGTGCTTTTTGTTTTGTTAGTTGCCGTTACGATGCTGTTTTCCAGGCAGGGACTTGTCTGGGTGGCCATCACCTTGATGCTTACGGTTTTTTTTATCTTTGGCCTGAGTATCGTGAACCTTCTCAATCCAGCTCTCCGTATCTCCAGTTAAGTTATCCTTCATTATCGATATTCCCCTCCTTTCATTGTACCGTAGTATGCCCATGAGCCGTGGTTTTCTTGTATTATTGATGATATAATGTCTGAACAAAATAGTTATGATCTGGAAGCGAGCTGATACAGTGCATGAACCCTCGCGAACTTTTCGGCGATATGGATATTTATTTATTTGATCAGTTATTAAAAGGCCGAATTACAGAAGAGATGCGAATTCTTGACGCAGGCTGTGGCACGGGTAGAAACCTTACTTATTTTTTGCGAAGCGGCTATCATGTTTTCGCAGTAGATAGATCGGAAGAAGCGGTTCAAAGCGTCAGGAAGCTAGGGCGATCATTAGCTCCAGAATGGTCGGATGAGCAAGCTCGTGTAGAGCCCGTTGAAAAAATGAGCTTTGCCAACGATAGCTTTGATGTCGTAATAAGCTGCGCTGTTCTTCATTTTGCAGTGCATGATGCTCATTTCCAGCAGATGGTTCAAGAACTGTGGAGGGTACTGCGACCAGGCGGATTGCTGTTCGCGAGACTGGCTTCGAGCATCGGAATAGAGGACCGGGTGCTTCAATTAGAGAACGATCAATATAAGCTACCAGATGGAAGTACGCGCTTTCTTGTAGATGAGCAGCGATTGATGAAAATGACGGAGAAGCTGCAGGGCATTTTGCTAGAGCCTATCAAAACGGTCAATGTGGCAAATCAGCGTTGCATGACGACCTGGTGTGTGAAGAAGCCGCATATCTTATTTTTTGATCCGATAGAAGAAAGTGTTCAAGAAAAAGACTACTTAGTTAGCAAAGAGTAAGGAGAGATTATAGAACTATGAAACTTAGAGTATCTGCTGTGCAATATCATTTGCATACGATTGGAAGCTTTGAAGAGTTCGCTGCTCAAGTAACTCATTACGTAAAAACAGCCGAGGAATTCGAAGCCGATTTCGTCCTATTCCCGGAACTGTTTACTACGCAGCTAATGTCCATTGGAGGAGGCAAACGACATCCCGAATCCCTGACAATCGACGAACTTCCTGCTTTTACGGATTCGTACAAGCAGCTCTTTGTGTCCCTTGCGAAGCAAACCGGGATGCATATCATCGGTGGAACACATATTATTGAGGAACAAGGGCGTCTGTATAATACCGCATTTCTTTTTTATCCGGATGGACGAATTGGAGAACAGCGCAAGCTCCATATTACCCCGCCGGAGGTAAAAGAATGGAATATGGAAGCCGGTGATGCGCTGCAAATTTTTGATACGGATAAAGGCAGAATCGCTGTACTAATTTGTTACGACATTGAATTCCCAGAGATCGTAAGAATGGCAAGGGCTCGCGGCGCCGATGTCGTGTTTTGCCCGTCATGTACAGATGATCGACACGGATTCCATCGCGTTCGCTATACTTGCCATGCAAGAACAATAGAGAATCAAATCTATGTTGTAACCACGGGAACGATCGGCTCCCTGCCTACCGTTGATTTTATGAGAGGGAACTATGGTCAAGCGGCTGTGATTACACCGAATGATGTACCTTTTCCTCCTGGTGGTTTACTGGCCGTAGGGGAAATTAACCATGATATGGTCATTACGGCAGATTTGGATTTAAGCCTGCTGCAGCAGGTGCGTGAGAAGGGTTCAGTAACGACATGGCGAGACCGCAGAACGGATCTGTACACGGATTGGAGTTAGAGAGGGGAGTAGGTTTCATGTATCGTAAAGAACTGTTCGTCTTTGATAACGACAGACCCGTTCCCGCCTGTGTCCGGTCATATACCCAAGCTGATTTCGCTGATTTGATCCGTATTCAGGAGGAAAGCTTTCCTCCGCCTTTTCCTTCAGAGCTTTGGTGGAATGAGGAGCAGCTCAACCAGCACATTACGCTTTTTCCTCAAGGGGCGTTATGTGTAGAACTGGAGGGCAGGGCTGTCGCGTCCATTACCGGACTGTTGATTGATTTTGATCCGGACCACGCACATCATACCTGGGAAGAAGTCACGGACGGCGGGTACATACGCAATCATAATGACAACGGCAACACTTTATATATTGTAGATATATGCGCGCTGCCAGCTTATCGTAAGCTCGGTCTTGGCAAGCTTCTCATGCAGTCGATGTACGAAGTAGTCATTCAATTAGGAGTGAAGAGGCTGCTCGGAGGCGGACGTATTCCTGGTTATCATCTTCATGCATCATCTATGACAGCTGAGCAGTATGTTGAAGCCGTTATTGAAGGAAAGCTGAGAGATCCGGTGCTTACTTTCTTAATGCGCTGCGGAAGGACACCAGTTAAATTGATCAGCGGTTATTTGGATGATGAGGATTCTCATCACTATGCGATGCTTATGGAATGGAGGAATCCATTTCTTCCACTTCAGTAGCGGTTGTTGTTCCATCTGAATTTAATGTTTATTTATTCTCCATTAGGTAAAGAATGATAGAGGAACATTTTTGAACCAATGGAGGATAAGAGCATGAGAAAATGGGTTAACCGCGGAGCGGTAATGTTAAGCTTCGCACTGGTGCTTACTTCAGGATGCGAGTGGAAGTCAGTGTCTACTACGGCAACGGCAGACCAGAATCATCCGGGACATCATGAGGGGTCTTTAACGGAACAAAGTACTGGTACCAATTCCACGGCAGCCAACGCTAATGAACCGGCGCCTGCTCCGAAGACGATCGATATCATCAACAGCAAAGGATCAAAAATTGGAACAGCAACGCTAACTCAGGTTCCTGAAGGTGTAAAGTTTCAAGTAGATGTTTCCGGGCTGACTCCTGGTAAGCATGGCATGCACGTTCATCAAACGGGAGTATGCACTCCGCCAGATTTCAAATCGGCTGGGGAGCATTTCAACCCTGAGCACAAGCAGCACGGCTTTGATAATCCGAAAGGCTACCATGCAGGAGATTTGCCGAACCTGGAGGTTGGCTCCGACGGTAGAGGCAGAGCAGAAGTAGTAGCTCCGAAATTAACGTTGGCGAAGGACAAAGCAAATTCTGTCATCAGAACTGGCGGCACTGCGCTTGTGATCCATGAAAAAGAAGACGATTATAAAACGGACCCTGCGGGCAATTCCGGTGATCGGATTGCTTGCGGAGTCATCATGTAATGACATTTTCTAGGCGGTAAAGCATTGCCGCTTCCTTGAACCTGTGTTACGATGTTTAAGCACCCACCTTAAAGGCTGATGAAACAGTCTATGGGGTGGGTTTTTACTTGTTATGGGGGAGCTTTCATACGATGAAATTTGAGGTAGAATATATTTCTTTCTTTGTTATTCAGGTAGATGGAGAGGACAATCAGTCAGGTAAGTACTGCAAGCATTACCAGACGCTGGACGGCGAGGATTATGCTGAGAGCGAACTGAGCTCTTTTCTAGGAAGTGAATTTACCAAGATTGCCAAGCGCAGCGCGGAACGTAATCCCAAAGCTGAACAGGTTCCGACGAAGATCGGGAGGTTTGCCGTCGAGCCTGGGTACGATTTGGAAAGTAATCCGAATTATAATCTGTTTGCACGCTTGCGAATGGCTGAAACGAAGGATGCCTATGTGGAGCACGCTGAGGCTCTGGTTCAAGCCTACATGGATACAAGTGCGATTCGGGGTGGTGCCGTATTCATTGTTCGGGCCAAGCATCATCAATTGTTCGATGAGCCGTTTATTTTTGTATTGAAGTGTGATTTTGAACAAAAAATCGCTCGTATTACGGATGAACGAAGTCTTTTGAATAAAGTTGAAATGGCGATCAATGCGAAAAATATGAAGTCCATCATGTATCCGCACATGCCGGAAGAGGGGATGCTGGAGCCGTGGGAGTTGAAAATACACCAGTCGTCTCACGCCCGGTACTTCGAAGATTTTCTTAAATACGTCGAGTATGAAAAATCGATGCCCGAAATGATGAACGAACAGGTCATGGGCTTTGTTCATCAATACATCGAGCAAGTATATGAAGATAATGAAGAGGCACGTGAGAAGGAAACACAAGAGATGGAGCTGTGGGCCAACAGCGAGAAGCGTGAGCTTCAGGAAAAATGGACACAAGAGCAGGTTGTAGAGGCGTCGTCCTTTCTGATTGAGCAGAAGCCGGATATCGAAATGAAGATGAAGGTTGGCAATATGACGGTTAGGGCGCTTCTGGCTGATTTTGGTGATCGTTTGCATATTGCCAAGCTGGGAAATCGGTATGTCGTCGTCATAGAAGGTGACGGCTTGGAGTTTGATAAAGGTATCTCGCCGGTTGAACTGCTACACCCGGAATCATTGGATCAAATTGTTGATCGCATACAGCGTAAAGCAGAGGAAGAAGTGGACTATTAAGGAGAAAGCACCAAGAGTTTGGAGAGCATTACAAGATCCTTACAGTGAGTCGACGCACGCTTGAGTTCAATTGAGGATATGGGAAAGAAACAATAATGTGGCATAGCAAGGAGAGGTGGGGAAGGTATGGAGCAAGGGAAGTCTGCGTTTAAACAAGTCATTTCCTCCGAACAGGAATTAAGAGATATTCTTGGTTATCCTGGTGAGGTTGTAGCTCGTAAGGTTGTATCAGCAATAGACAGTCACTGTCAGGATTATATATCGAGGTCACCTTTCGTGCTTGTAGCAACAGCAGATCAAGATGGAAAATGCGACGTATCTCCCAGAGGGGATGCCCCTGGCTTTGTCCTCGTTCTTGATGAGCAAAAGCTTGTCATTCCAGAGAGACCAGGAAATCGAAGAATGGACTCCTTGCGCAATATCGTATCCAACCCGAATATCGGCTTAATATTTTTGATCCCTGGTTTGGAGGAAACGCTTCGTGTGAACGGCAGGGCTTATGTGACCCAAGAAGCGAAGCTGCTCGAAAGAATGCAAGCGAACGGCAAAACTCCTCTTCTCGGTATTGGTGTTGAAGTAGAAGAATGTTATATGCACTGCGCAAAAGCATTCAAACGTTCGATGCTGTGGAACCCTGACACATGGCTTGAAAAAGATCAGCTTCCTGTACCTGCCCGCATTCTTGCAAAGCATACGGGGGCAACAGAAGATCATATCGCTAAGTCTCTGGAGGAAAGCTATCGGCTGCGAATGTATTGAAAAGCATCTAAAAACCCGCTAATCCTTAAGATTCGCGGGTTTTTAACTTTAGCGTTTGCGAAACACATCAAGAAGCAGTTCGTCCTTAGCAGGGTCTTGGGAATCCCATGTGGCCGCGAAGCGAACTTGATGGGATACGCCAAGAATATCGTAGGAGTTTGCTAAGTGCTGACGGGCATTGCCGATAATTAGCGTATGGAGGCGCACCTGCTTCTTTTTGCCCAGCTCGCTTAGCTGAGCTCGAACCTGAGCTCCTATGGTTCCGATCCCGTCAGTAACCATAACGAAATCGGCATCCTGAAACCGAGGATGATTCTCCACCAATTCGATGCCGCGCTTGATCGGCGCATCGAAATGCGTACCGCCGCCAAAGGCGAGCTGCGACATGGCATAAAATGCCTGCCAATCAGGCTTAAGCCAATACAGCGGCTTTTCTACAAGCTCGCCTCTAGTGCCGAACAAGAGCAAGATGAAGTCACGGCGTTCGAGAAGACTGAAAGCGGCGAAGGTTGCTGTGAATATTTGCGCGAGACGCAGCTTGCTGCCGCGCATGGAGTGCGATGTATCGAGCATACAAATGACGGGGCCTTTCTGAGGCTCGTCTGTTATGCCGGTTATGTTGTATGTTAGAAGCTTGCGGTCCAGCCACTTTAAGGTAAAATACATCTCAAAGTCCTCATCCGCTAATAAGCTGGCCTCGCTTGGCAGCATATGCGCGATGTTGCCGGATTGACGAAGGTCGTCATAAGCTTCCGGAATATGGGGCGAACGCATTTGTTTGCGGAGCACCTTAAGATGCTGCAGATTGCGGCCCACCTCCTGAAGAAAGGCGACTAGCTCCGGGTGACGCTTCAGTTTGTCCACCCATGACATGTAATTAGCGAACTCTTGTCGGTGAAGCCGACCCAGATCGCTTCCCCAGCGACGATTGGCAATCCGCTGGCTGGCTTGGAGCAAATCATGTACATTCAAGCTTTCTTGATCCTCAAGAGCAAGAGACTCTTTTAATGAACGGTTCAGCCACTGACCGAGCTGCTCCTCCAGCTGCTGAAACAGCTCTTTGTCCCGTTTGGTAAATCGCTCAAGCTGCTTTTCGCGCTGCTCTAATTCAGCTTCCGTTTTCTTCAGCCTTTGTCTTACTTTCTCCCGTTTGGTAAAGTCCGTCCGCATCTGCTCCTGAAGCTTTTCAATGCGATGCTTTAGCTGTATGATTTCAGCCTCTACCAAAGGGCGGGTATCGAGAGCAGCCTGCTTATCTTCAACATTCTTTTTGCCCTGCTGAAGTGTATAACCAACCAGCTTTAACTTCTCGATCTGTTTATCAGACAGACGTTCATTGATTCGGGTTTCGTCTTGGCCTTGCTGCTGCATTCGCTCGTTGAAGCCAATGGATAGCTGTTGTTCGTCTTTTTGTCGCCGTTTGACTTCCTCGGCATAGCTGTTTGTTAACCACATTAAGCTTTTTAATGCTGTTTTAAACGAAGCGTTAACCTCACCGATGGTTCTAGGATGGATCGTTCGGTAAAAAAACTGTCCACGAAGCTGCTGGACCAGCCAACGATGAAACGGAGCCTCGTCCTGTGTGGAGTCATAATGCGTCTTAGGTAAATAAAAGCACATGAAAAAGTCGGCAAATAATTCTATCGAAAACCATGCTGTTGTCGCCTGCGCTTCTCGGATCCATTCCTGGGCTGCTCTAGAGGAGTGGACGTAACCGTCAAAGACGAACCGGTCGATACGCGCACATTGAATGATCATAAGGGTTCACCGCCGGTAACTTGATGTTCGGTCTATAACGTGTAATCGTACTGAACGCCTGGAATTTCACGATCAAACAACGTCCGGTACAATCCTTGGAGCGTCTGCAATATACGTTCTCCTTGTATACGAAGATGGGTATATTTCACCGCGAAGCGGTCCGTTTGTGTTAGTAAAAAGTTCTGATTGCGGATATAGCCGGGCAAATCTTTCTCCCGCTGCTGCCATTGAACAAGCTTGCCGCGCAGAGTTCTGGCCGTTTCCTCTAGTTCAATCCGGCAGTTCTCCAGCTTTTCCCTCATTTGTTCTTGAGCTGCTTTATCCAAGCTGCCTCCTACCTCTTTTTTAAACTGAAAGGCGTGCAGCTCATCTTCCATGCTTAACCAATGCTTGGCAGTTTGATCATAAGTACGGAGCGGCAGTTCACGTTCGGATTCCTGCTTCAGCGCTTCTTGAAATTCTTTCTGAAACAGCTCTTGCAGCACAGCCAAGTCTTCTGGAAAATCCCATAGCATATGCGGCGTAAAGACGGTATCCCAAACGTTAACTGAGGCGCGGCCATTAAGGGCAGCGGAAGTTTTCCAGACTTGACCGATTTTTCTCCATCTGCGATCGGACAAGGCGAACTCTTTGGTTTCCATTTCTGTTTTCAACCGGTACAACATGTAAATGAGCGTTTCCGGAAGGGTTACTTGATCCGCTTTAGAACGCATGGTCTCCACATCCTGTAGAGACAGTAATGACGGGAGCGGCTCCGTAGGGAGCTGGAACATTTTTTCATAGCTGGACATTTGCTTTATAAACGCGACTTCATAACGAATAAGAAATCGGTCGTACAGCGCTGTTAATTGATCGTTGTCCTCAGGAAGCTCGTTTGATGCAGCCATAAGGAAAACGAGAGGCACCTTTTCTTTTTCACGGCCGTTGAAAAAAATACGTTCATTCAAAATAGATAGCAAAGCGTTAAGAATGGCGCTGTTGGCTTTAAAGATTTCATCAAGAAATGCAAAATGGGAAGAAGGCAAATAACCTTCCGTTTGACGTACATAAACATCCTGCTTCAGTTGCTGTAGAGATACCGGGCCGAACATCTCGTCAGGAGTTGTAAAACGGGTTAGTAAGTAATCGAACCAACGTTCGCCCCCGAATAACTGGGATATGGACCTAGCAAGCTGAGATTTCGCAGTCCCGGGCGGTCCAATAAGCAGCACGTTCTCATTACTCATTAATCCGAGAAGGAGCAGACGGATCAATTCTTCTCGCTCCAGGAATCTGCTTTCCAGCAGTTGGATGGCTTGCTCGAGCTTATTCTGGATGATTTGAGTGTCATTCATCAAAGGGTTCCTCCTAGAGCAGCTTGCGATTTTATAACCTTTTTATTGTATCAAAATAGGTCACTTTATACGAATGGCTAGAGGATTTTTATTCCAATCGCTTTCGTGATATGATGATAAAAGCTAAGACAAGGAGGAATGGACAATGGCATCCATCTATACGATATCGGTTCAAACGGCAGAAGGCAGTACGAAATCATTAAGTGACTACAAAGGAAAAGTATTGCTGATCGTCAATGTAGCTTCCAAATGCGGCTTCACGCCCCAATACGCTGGTCTTGAAAAGCTGAATCAGCAGTGGAAGGACAAGGGACTCGTTATACTTGGCTTTCCTTGCAACGATTTTGGTGGACAAGAGCCTGGGACCATGGAAGAAATCCAACAGTTCTGCAGCGTGAACTACGGTGTTAGCTTTGAAGTATTGGGTAAGGTAAATATCCTCGGAGAGGACAAGCATCCATTGTATCAGCTGCTGACAGAAGCAGCAGAGCCGAGTGGTGATGTCAAATGGAATTTTGAAAAATTCTTAATTGATAGAGAAGGCGAGATCCAAGGACGTTTTTCCAGCCGCGTAGCTCCTGAGGACCAAGAGCTGCAAGAAGCTATCGAGAAATTATTATAAATGAAAGTGAAGAATCGCGCGGGAAACCGGCGATTCTTTTTTTTTTTTTTGCAAACTTATAAAAGGCTGTAGTAGTTTAAACCAAGCAGCTTATTTATGTAACCGCAGCTCATTTGATCTAATTGCTTTGTTTTGAAGCAAAATGGCTTATTTTATGAACGAAATGTGTGATTGCATTCATTTATCAACATTTATCAACATTTTTCATCAAATTATTTAAATTCCACCTAGACCTTATGGTATAATAAACCAAAATATCGTACGGCAAGGTGGGAGTGAGTTCAGCATGAATGAATCGGAATCGATAAGCGTTATCACATCGCATCCTCTATTTGATTTGAGTGGGGATGCCATGCTGCTTCTGGATATGAACGGCTGCATTCATCAGGTGAACCCGGAGTACAACAAGCTAACCGGATATGACGATATGACAGTAATCAATCAGCATTTCGTTAATTTTATAGAACCGGATAGCGCAGCTTCTTTTATGACACACCTCACTCGGGCAGATCATGGTGAGGCCTCCCATATGGAGTGTGATTTTCGCCATCGATCCGGGCATGTGCTCACTATGAATTTAAGGTTCATTCCGATCCGAAGTGATGAACAAAGCTACATATTTCTGACAATGAAGGATATTACCGAGCAAAGACTCACTGTTCAATTGATTGAGCATATGGCTTATCACGACACACTGACTGGACTGCCTAACCGAACCTTGTTTCAAATTCAGCTGACGCAGACGATTGCCACAGCAGGGAGCGAACTTCCGCATTCCCCTTTTGCCATTATGTTGATCAATCTGGAACGGTTCCAGATCATCAATGAATCCTTAGGCTTGAATTGGGGCGATATGCTGCTAAAACAAGTCAGCGAACGGCTTCAGCGATGCATTAAAAATGCGGATTTGATCTCCCGTCTTAGCAATTATGAATTCGTTATTTTGTATAGAAGGCTGAATGATTCCATTGATTTAATCGAACAATCAAGAATTATTCATCAGCAGCTGATGGCGCCGTTCGTCGTATATGACCGTGAGTTTGTTATCCCAGGAACGATTGGCATTGCTCTTTATCCGCAAAACGGCACGGACATGAACGGATTGCTGCGTCATGCATCCAAAGTTCTGACGGAAGAGAAGGAAAAGGCTCATGGCTGGAATCGATCGCATCACGATGAGTTAACGTCGAATCCATTGCAGAGACTGGAGTTGGAATACGATCTGCGCAAAGCATTGGAACGTAACGAATTCGAGCTTTATTACCAGCCTCAGTACGACATTCGAGACAATTTGCTGATAGGCATGGAAGCATTGATCCGTTGGCGCCACCCTAAGCACGGAATGATTTCACCTGCCCAATTTATCCCTTTAGCCGAAGAAACGGGACTTATCATACCCATTGGAGATTGGGTCATTAGAACGGCATGTATACAAAATAAACGATGGCAGGATGCCGGCTTGCCGAAGGTTACGGTTTCCGTCAATCTATCGACACGCCAATTTCAGAAAGCCGAGCTCGTGGGTGATATTTTGCAAGCTATCCAAGAAAGTGGTCTCGATCCGCAATGCTTGGAACTGGAAATTACGGAGAGCATGGCGATGGATAATGTGGAACGAGTGATTCAAAAGCTGAATGACCTGAAAAAAGAAGGAATTCGTATTTCTATGGATGATTTCGGAACAGGCTTCAGCTCGCTGCATTACTTGAAAAAAATACCGATTCATAAATTAAAAATCGATCAATCGTTTATTCGTGACATCACTATGGACCCAGACAATGCTGCCATCGTATCCACGATCATAGCCATGGCGAATCATTTAAAACTGGATGTGGTAGCGGAGGGCGTTGAGACGCTAGAGGACCTGCAATTCTTGCTGGAACAAAACTGCGCTCATGCGCAGGGGTATTTTTTTAGCAAACCGTTAACGCCTGCGGAGTTCGAACAGCTTCTATATACAAAAAACGCGCCTAACTAATAAAATTGTATGCCATATCCCTCGAAACCTCTTTTTCTAATTGAGAAAAAAGACTATAATGAATAAATCCAGGTACTCATAATGACTTTTATGCACACGATTGCAAAACAATGAAAGATATACCGGGACTAATAAGAATCGGTTTCCTGATGGAAACCTTCAGGAGGAATAAATATGGAGAGCATGGAACAAAAATATGAAAAGCTTGGTCAAATATTGCGATCCATGGACAAAGTAGTCGTTGCTTTTTCTGGTGGAGTCGACAGCGCCTTCTTGTTGAAAGCGGCACTTGAGTTTCTAGGTCATGACAAAGTATTGGCTATTACGGCTGATTCCGAAACTTATCCTGTCAGGGAGAAGGAAGAAGCTATTGCTTTGGCTAAAGAGCTAGGGGCTGCACACGAAGTTATTCATACTAGTGAGCTGGATATACCAGGTTATGCGGAAAATCCGACGAACCGTTGTTATTTTTGCAAAAATTCGCTTTTCGAGCATTTGATTCCTATTGCAAAAGAACGCGGATATGAACATGTGATTTTTGGTGCAATTGCAGATGACTTGGGTGAGCATCGCCCTGGATTGCAGGCCGCACATGAGAAGGGTGTAATCGCTCCGCTGTTGGAAGCGGGAATCAAGAAAGCCGAGATTCGTCATATGTCTCGACAATTTGGATTGCGTACTTGGGATAAGCCTTCATTTGCTTGTCTATCTTCAAGAATTCCTTACGGGGAAGCTATTACAGCATTGAAGCTGTCTATGATAGACCAAGCGGAGGATTTCTTGATTCAGCTAGGCTTTCGTCAAGTTCGTGTCCGTCAGCATGATAATCTGGCAAGAATCGAAGTCCCGGCATCGGATTTGGCGGAAGTACTCGCCGTTGCCGATACGGTTCATGCAAAGTTGAAGGAAATTGGATATGCCTACATTACTTTGGATCTGAAAGGGTACCGTTCTGGAAGTCTGAACGAGGTACTGAGTCCGGAACAGCAGGCGGTTCATGCGGAATCGGCATCATAACTCAGACAGGTAAAGGAAGGAAGCGACTAGCAGTGTCCCATAAACCCAAAATACTCATAACCCGAAAAATTCCCGCTGAATGTCTATCCTATTTGAAGGAGCATTGCGAGTGTACCCTATGGGAAGAAGAGGGATCGATTCCCAGAAACCAGCTTCTTGAGCAAATTAAGGATTACGAGGGACTTCTATTGAGCGGTACCTCCATAGACGCAGAGCTGCTTGATCGTGCGCCGCGGCTTAAAGCGGTAAGCTCGATCAGTGTTGGCTATAATCATTTTGATATTGATGAAATGAAGGCTAGAGGAGTTATTGGAACTCATACACCATATGTGCTTGATGATACGGTAGCAGATCTGGTGCTTGCATTAATGCTTTCTTCGTCGAGAAGAATAGCTGAGCTGGATGCCTTCGTTAAGAAGGGGAATTGGAGAAGAGGTGCCGTACGCGAAGAGCACTTATTCGGGATGGATGTTCATCATGCTACTTTAGGTATTATCGGCATGGGAAGAATCGGTGAGGCTATCGCGAAGAGAGCAGTGCGTGGCTTCGACATGAACCTGTTGTATTATAACCGCAGCAGAAAACCAGACGTGGAGGAAAGATTTGGCGCTGAATATCGCTCCCTTGAGGATCTTCTCACGGAATCCGATTTTGTAGTACTAATGACTCCTTTAACACCGGAGACAGTGCGTTTTATCCGTAAAGAGCATTTTGAGATGATGAAGCCAAGTGCTTTCTTTATCAATGCTTCACGTGGGCAAACCGTAGATGAGCAGGCATTAATCGAAGCTCTGCGTAATGGAACAATCCGCGGTGCAGGCTTGGACGTGTTCGACAAAGAGCCAATCTCACCGGATAATCCACTGCTGCAGCTGGACAATGTCGTAACCGTTCCCCATATTGGATCAGCTACAGTTAAAACAAGAAACGATATGGCGATGGTGGCTTCGCAAAATTTGGTCGGAGCTTTAACGGGCGGAAAAGCCTATGTTGTTCCGGAACTACAATACTTAGTAAAGTAATTTAGTTAAAGAAAAGCAGGATGCCTTAAATATTGAGGCTCCTGCTTTTTTGTTGATGAAATATGGATAGTTCATTAGTCTCGAACGACGAAATCACCTTGTATGTCGGCAATAAGGGGCGACGGTGTGCCGCTGTACCATAGCTGCAATGCGTGTAATGCACGAGTGCAGCCGACGTAAAGCAGCTTGGCGTCTTGCGGCGTTGCTTGATAATGCTCTGAGTCCGTATCCAGTATAATAACAGCATCGAATTCCAAGCCCTTGGCCATAAAGGACGGTACGACTGATATGCCACCCTCATATCGTTGTTGGCCAGCGGAGATTAGATTCGCAGGAACGCCCTCAGCGTTAAGTTGTTGATGCAGCTTGATGCATCGAGCTTCCGTTCTTCCTAAAATGGCAACTGTCGAAACTTCGCCGGACTGAATTCGTTTGATTTCGCTAATCAGCTTGTGAACGAGCTCTGATTCACTGGTCTGCACTACACGGACCGCATCGCCGCTGCGAAATACAGGAACGGCTAAGGCAGGAGTCTGGTCCCAACCTCGGGTCAGAACTTCATTTGCAAAATAAATAATTTCCATCGTGGAACGATAGCTTCGGTTTAATTGAAAATACGAGGTTTTGTCCTCATCGAACAGAGAACTGAATTCATTCCAGTCATTTATTCCTTGATAGGCATGAATACCCTGCGATAAGTCTCCTAGTATTGTAAATGAATCATTTCGTGTGTGCATTTGAAGCAGAGCTATTTGGAAAGGAGAGAAATCTTGTGCCTCGTCTACAACCGTATGGTCAAAGGTGAGTTCTCCGTGAATGCCATGAAATTTGGAACGGATAAACAGCAAGGGAGCGAGATCTTCTGGCTGCACCCGTTTCTTTTTGACATAGGCTTCGGTATAAGCGAATAAAGCTTCAGGCAGCTCAGCTTGGAGCTCTTTTGACAAGAAAGCAGGTACTGCGGATGATTGGAAAAGCTCCTTATAAAAGGAGAAGGGAGTGTATGAAGTCCAACTCTTCGTATACTCACGAAGCCGTTGAGCGGCTTTCTTCTTATACTCCTTTTTAAGATGAACCTCCCAAACCTTATCCAGCTCCATTTCCATCCATCGCTTCATTCTCGCCAGCACGCGCTCGCGGCGCTTCATCAACGGTTCATGTTTATTTTCAACATCATACCATTGCCGAATGGTCGTTTTGGATAATTTAGCTCCATCCCACGGAATGAAATCCGCTTTGGGAACTGCGGAAGCTTCGTATTGCTGCAAAGCTCGATCCAGCCAGCTCCTGAATGTTAACGATCCTTTGATGCGACCAGGAGCCGTTTCATCCATGGAGGGCCGCTCAGGTCCAACTTGGAACCAGTATTTCAATCGTTCGGCTTGGTCTGCCAATTGCACTTCATGATCGAGTAGTTCCAGAGCCCAATCCGAGAAGGTCGTCTGTTGAATGTGCCCGACTCCAAGCTCGGGAAGTACTCCTGAGATATAGTCGAGAAACATTCGGTTCGGTGCCAGAATGATCATTCGTTCCGCACGAACCTGATCCCGATATTGATATAAGAGGAAAGCGAGGCGATGTAGGGCTACTGTCGTTTTACCACTTCCAGCAACACCTTGAATAATTAACGCGCTATTCTTCACTGCCCGGATTATGGCGTCTTGCTCTGCTTGAATAGTGGAGACGATATCCCGAAGCTTGTTATCTTTATTTTCGCCCAAGCGATAGAGCAAGAATTCGTCGGTTACGGCCATTGTATCGCCTGAACGGTCGTATGTATCGACAACGCGCTGAAGAATTTGCTTGCGGATGACCAAATTTCGCTTCAAATAGACAAGTCCTTCCACAAGCCCATCCGGTGAATCATAGTTGACGGCTTCGGTACCTCCTGTAAATGAGTAAAACAAGCTCGCTACAGGAGCCCGCCAATCAATTACCATTAATTCCAGTGTAGGATCTTTTTCGACCCCAACTTTACCTATATATAATGGCGAGGGCTCGAGGTGGCCACTCTCTTGAAAATCCAATCTGCCGAAGTACGGCTCTGTTTGCGCTACGGCCAGGTTCCGACGTCTGGAATCACGAATCGACTCTAATACTTGCTCCGTATGGTCATCTCCATTATAGGGCGGATATTTTTGCAGCTCCGTTAGTTGCCTATCAATCTCCGCAAAAGTTTCTTCCAATTTATTTAATTCTTCTTGATATGCAATCTGCACACTGGATTCCAAAACAATAAACCTCCATTCGGTCCCAACCATGGATTTTTTAAACAGGGAATATACTATAGCATAGTAGGATTGGGAATTGCAACCATATGAAATACGTAAAAACGTAAAAAAACACAACTCACTACAAAGGAGTCCATTGTAGGACAAGCGGTCCACAAGTACAATCAAAGTACAAAATCATTCAATAACTAGAGGAGGGGTGGCGAATGGCAAGTAAAATTCAATCATCTGACCGCGTTCAAGTCAAATTTGAATCTAAAAACCACAAAATGAATTTTATTAGAAAATATTTCGCTCTTTATCTGATTTCAATTCCTGGTATTTTGTTCTTTTTAGTATTTAAATATGTACCGTTACTCGGCTCGGTCATTGCCTTTCAAGACTACAACATTTTTAAAGGGATCAGCGGAAGTGAATGGGTAGGTCTTGCTCATTTTAAAAGAATGTTTGAATACACTGAATTTATTATTATTCTTAAAAACACTTTGTTAATTGGTTTATACGATCTGGTGTTTGCGTTCCCTGTTCCAATCATACTTGCATTGCTTCTTAACGAGCTGCGCATTCACACGTATAAACGAATTGTACAAACGGTTATCTACATGCCGCACTTTTTATCTTGGGTTATCGTCGGCGGTATCGTAGTAGGTTTGCTTTCTCCGACAACTGGGTTTGTGAATCAAATTCTTTCTACTTTTGGAATTGAGCCAATCTACTTCTTGGGAGACAATTCTTACATCCGTACGATCTTGATCGGATCAGGTATCTGGAAAGATAGTGGATGGGGAACGATTATTTATTTGGCCGCTATCGCTGGTATTAATCCTGACTTGTATGAAGCTGCACAAATTGACGGAGCCAGCAAATGGCGTCAAACTTTCTCTATCACGATTCCAACCATTTTGCCGACCATCACGATATTGCTGCTTCTGCACATGGGGAACTTCTTGGACTTCGGTTTCGAACGCGTGTACATCTTCCTGAACCCACTTAATAGTGAAAATGGGGAAATACTTGATACTTATGTGTACAGAGCCGGTTTGGTAGACCGTCAGTACAGTTATACAACGGCTATCGGATTGTTCAAATCATTGATTGGTCTATTGCTAATCATGATCGGTAATACATTTAGTAAAAAGGCTACCGGTGACGGTCTGTACTAATAAGGAAAAGTACTACGGAGGTGAAACGAAATGGTTATTAGTAAAGGTGTAAAAACGTTTAACGTTATCAATATTATATTTCTGACATTACTTGGTTTAACCATGGTGCTTCCTTTGTTGCACGTAATCGCTCAATCATTCAGTAACAGCGTAGCGATAAATAAAGGTCTCGTGTATTTCTGGCCGGTTAATTTTACAGGCGCCAACTATACCAGTATTTTGAAGGACCAAACGATTTGGCTCGCTTTCAGAAACAGTGTTATCATTACAGTGGGTGGTACGCTGATTAACTTGATGGCTACAGCATCTCTGGCTTATCCATTATCCAGACAAGAGTATTTGGGTCGTAAAATCATTTTGATCATGGTTCTTGTCACTTTAATCTTCCATGCTCCATTAATTCCGAACTATTTGCTTCTGAAAAACATCAAGCTGTTGAACACATTGTGGGTGCTTATGATCCCTACTGCGATCAGTGCGTATAACTTATTCGTTATGAGATCGTTCTTTATGAACTTGCCAAATGAGCTGTTCGACTCCGCTCGTATTGACGGTTGTGGTGAAATGGGCATGCTGTGGAGAATCGTTCTTCCATTGTCCAAACCAGCTATGGCAACCATGGGGATTATGTATGCAGTATCCAACTGGAACACATACTCAGCGGCTATTTACTACATCAACAGTCGTTCCTTAATTCCGCTACAAGTAAGACTTCGTGAAATGATAATTACGGACCAGTTCGGAGCATCCGATTCATCCGCTTTGGATTCCGCAATTAACTTATCTCCTGAAGGTTTGAAAATGGCCGTAATCGTAATCGCAACTATACCTATTATGCTAATTTATCCTTTCCTGCAAAAGCATTTTATTAAAGGAATGCTCGTAGGCTCGATCAAATCATAAAAAAACACAACCTCCCGTAATTTTAACAATATTGATTATTGCTTTAGCAAGTTATAATAGCAATGTAAACGCAACCACAAATCAATCAGATTGTTAGTAATCTAAAGGGAGAAGGGGTAATATGAAAAAAGCAGTAGGTCTAGTTATGGCATCCGTACTAGCAGTTGGCTCCATCGCCGGCTGCTCCAGCGGTGCTGGCACGAAGGAAACAGACAAAGGAAGCGCTCCAGCAGCTTCTAAAGGTCCGTTGAAGTTTTCGATTTCATTTCCTACGACAACTGGCGACGGCTACGGCCAAAAGCAGCCAGACTTGAGCAAAGAGAAATGGGTTCAACGATTGAACAAGTTAACCAACACGGAATTGGACGTTCGTTTAATCCAAAGGGAAAAAATGAGCGTTTTGTTCGCCGGTAATGACATTCCGGATGTACTCGGAAGCTTGGACTTGCCAACGGGTAAAGATATGGCTGGTTCGGTTGAAGCAGGCGTATTCCAACCATTGGATGACTTGATCAAGCAATACGCTCCAACCCTTTACAAAAATGTTCCAAAAGCTGCTTGGGATTCCGTCACTTACAACGGCAAAATTTACGGTATTCCGGATTACTTAACGAATCCATCCCGTCGTGCAACTTATATTCGTACCGATTTGTTGCAGAAGACTGGACTTCAAGCACCGAAGACCATCGATGATTTTTTGAATGTTATGCGTGCCTTTAAGAAACTTGGAGTTGAAAACCCTTACCAAATGCGTGAAAACTTCAAGTATGCGGATACGGTACTCGGAGCATTCGATGTACTTCCATACAAAGATCAATTTGAAAAACAAGGCGATCAAATCGTACCGAAGTTCTTCGATGTAGAGAACATGCAAAAAGCGCTTCAAACCATGAAAACGATGTATGATGAAGGCTTGATTCCTAAAGACTTCGCAACCATTTCTTCTACGGATTACAGCAAAAACATCAACGCAGGTAAAGCGGGTATGTGGTCTGCTAACTTGAGCGGTGGCTTATCCGGTTTCAGAACGAATATCACTGCAGTTGATCCTAATGCGAAGATTGATGCGATTCCTTCGCCTACAGGCCCTGAAGGTAAAGGCGGATACTTCATGTATTCCCCAATGGTTCGTACGTTCTACATTAATAAAAGCGTAGACAAAGAAAAAGCTATTGGCATTATGAAGTACTTCGAATGGATGCAAACCGATGATGCAGCTAAATTCTTCAGCCTTGGTGTTGAAGGTGAGAACTACACGGTAAAAGACGGCAAAATTTCTTACAAAGCTCCAGCGAACAAGGATGAAAAAGACGAAGAAGGCTGGCGCTCAACGTTGTGGGTTGGACAAGATTCGACTTACAACAAATTGCAATTGGAGCAAAGCAAAGACGGTCAAGATACTTTGAAAGCGTTTGAAACGATCTTGTCCAAAGAAGGTCTTGGCGGTATCGGTTACTACCCAGACTTGAAAGCATTCTCCAAATACCCAGACTTGACTCCGCAAGGTGACACAGGTCCTAAATTAATCATTGACCATATGGTAAAAATGGTTTATGGTAAAGAACCAATCACCGATTGGCCTAAAGTCATCGAAGAGTACAAGCAAAAAGGCGGAAACGACATCATCAAAGAAGCAACAGAAAGATATAATAAAAAAGACGGCGTTTCCATCTTCAGCAACCAAAAATAATTGCTAAGCATCTGCCCTAGTGATAGGGTGGATGCTTTTCCCGTTTTTACAAAGAGGGGGGTAACAGCATGCAGCTACTTATCGTGGACGATGAACCCATCAATCGCAAAGGTTTGGCGCGTATGGCGGAGCAATATCCATTGCCTGAATCCCATATTCATACAGCGGCGAACGGCGTGCAAGCACTTGAAATTGTTCGCTCGCAAGTACCTGATATTATATTTACAGATATACGTATGCCGAAGATGGATGGACTGGAGCTATGTAAGCACCTACATGAACATTTCAGCCATATCCCTATTGTGGTGATCTCAGGGTATTCGGACTTTGAATATGCGCAGAAATGTATGTCCTATGGAGTAAAGCATTATTTATTGAAGCCAGTGACAAAAACGGATGTAATAGAAGTATTGGATGCTTTAATAAAGTCGAAAGCGAAGAGCTTCGTGTCATTGACTAAATATGAAGAGTGGATTGAAGAGGTAGAAACAGCGATTTGGATGCTTAATCTGAATGAAGTTAAACAATTGACTGAACATTGGAAGCAGTACTGTCTGGAATCGGAATTAAATGTGATTCAACTGAAGGAATTATTGGAAGAGTGCATCAATATGATTTTGAAAAGAATGGCTCGCAAGTCTATGGTATTGAATATTGAAAAAAACGAAATGCGTCCGCTTACACGGGAGGATGCGCTCGAGTTGTTCGAGAATCAGCTTAAACAATTAACTTCTGATCTTATGATTAAACGAAGCGGTAACTTTAAGGATCCCATGAAGGAAGCTAAGGCTTATATTGATAGCCACTTATCTCAGGAAATCACCTTGGAGGAGGTGGCTGAGATGGTAGGGCTAACACCGACTTATTTTAGCTCATTATTTAAGAAAATGACGAATGAAACGTTCGTGCAATATCGAATTAAGAAGCGTATAGAGCTTGCTCAAAAGTTAATGGCGGTTCCTCATATGAAAATGAGTGACATAGCGGCAGAGGTGGGCTATGAAGACTATCCGCATTTTACAAAAATGTTTAAAAAAATGACGGGCTATTCCCCATCGGAATTCCGAAGTATTTTGGGTATCAAATAATGAAAGGGAATTTGTCTCGCAAGCTTTTCACTTATTTTCTTGTTGTTATTGTTGTATCACTAACCTCGGTAGGGATATTTACCTATACGCGCTCATCGAATGAATTGGATAAGCTTAGCAACAGGCATATGTCACAAATTGTGAATAACGCGATGTATCAGACGGATCTTTATTTGCAAAGTTATGATCGCTCTATGTCGTCATTGCTTTCTAATCAAGATGTTAAGCAGTTCTTGGACATGCCGCCGCTTAATGGATACGATTATTACAGCTTTTACTCATCCATAAAAGAATATGGAATAAAACCGATCTTTATTAGAAGCCCTGAGATGGTGAATATTTATATACTCAGCTATAACGGAAATTCTGTCTTCAGTTTTAACGGTGGCGGCTCCGATCAGCCTCTTAGTTCAACAGAAGCCGCGAAGCGATTGGCGATGTTAAAGGAAAAAACAAAAGACAACGGCCAATTAAGCGCTCTGAACACCACGATACAGCCTGAACGGAAGAATACTGTCATTACTCTTGCGCGCAAGATCAGGGGGTTAAGTTCTCCTGAATTTAGCGGTGTACTAGCTTTTGAGGTACAAATAAGAGACTTGGCAGCTCTCTGGGGAGGCATTGATCTAGGCGAAGATGGTTACTTCTTCATTATGGATCAATCCGGAGAGGTTGTGTACCATCCGCAAAAAGAGATCATAGGAACGCAAGTTTCGGATAAACTGAAGCAGCAGCTTGCTAAATCGGACGCTCAAATGTTCGAAAGCTCTGAAGGAAACAAGAAACGCATGTATGTTAGTCGCAACTCAGAATATTCAGGTTGGACATTAGTAGTATCCATGCCACTAGATGAGTTGAAAAAACCGATTGCCAGCATCCGTACAACAACGATTCTGGTTGGTTTGCTTACATTGGCGTTTGCAATATGGCTCTCCAATCGTTTTGGCCATTCCATTACACGTCCAATACGTGTGCTGAAAAACGGGATGAGGCAAACGGAAAAAGGAAACTGGATTACAATTCCTGTCAGGGCGAATGAACCTAAGGATGAAATAGATGAATTGACTTTCAGCTATAATCTGATGGTTAAACGGCTTTCCGATCTGGTCAAGCAAGTGTACGAAGCGGAGCTGCAAAATCGGGAAACACAACTGGAGCGCCAAAAGGCGGAATTCCAGTCTCTCCAAATGCAGATAAATCCTCACTTCCTGTATAACACTTTGGAGACAATAGCGTGTTATGCTGCGCTCAAGGACTCCGATGAAATATCGGAGATTGTTAAGGCAATGGCTTATATGTTGAGATACTCGGTGCAAACGAACCTGGAAGAAATTACGGTTGCTAATGAGCTGAAACATATTCTCACGTATATGACCATCCTTAAGCACCGGATTGATTATGAATTTGAAATCGATGCGGCTGTTCCTCCGAATTTGCTGCTTCATAAAATGGTACGTTTAACACTTCAGCCTCTAGTGGAAAACATATTCCAGCATGCTTTCCCAGATGGCGTCGAGCCTTATCATTTTATTCGAATTGATGCCGGAATTGATGAAGATATATTCTGGGTTAGTGTTGAAGATAATGGAGTAGGGATACCAGAAGAGAAGCTGGCTCAATTAAACGAAAAGCTCAGCACCTATCGTTTGACAGATACAGTAGGTAATAGTGAGAAGGTTACCAACGGAATTGGAATGATGAATGTACACCGGCGCATACAGATGGTATTCGGTGAAGAGTATGGTTTACGTATTGACAGCAAAGTAAATGAGGGTACCAAAATTGTCATGCTGATGCCAATTTCAAAGGCGAAATAATACAAAAAAAGCACTCGATCGTTCTGAATACTCTCAGTCCGATACGAGTGCTTTTTAATGATGCAGTTCTTGTGAGATAGGCGCGTATAACAGAAAGCATATAGGAACGGATAATGAAGTAAGTCTTGAGACGGTTTACAAAGCACTTTTTTTTCGTTACGATTACGAGGTGTGAAATCATTTTTTACTTTTGAGGAGCGATACAGGAATTGAAGACTCTTATCATTGCGGAGAAACCGGACATGGGCCGAAATATTGCTGCCGCAATAGATTCAAAAGCGAAAAATCACCGGACTTATATAGAGGGTGAGCAGTATATCATTACTTGGGCCATAGGCCATTTGATCGGGTTAGCAGAGCCGGACGCCTATGACGATAAGTATAAAAAATGGAATTTTAACGATTTGCCGATCATTCCGGATCGGTTTAAGCTTGTGCCCAATTATAAAACGAAAGATCAATTAAAGGTCATTGCGGAGCTGGCTAAGCGCAGCGGACAATTGGTGAATGCCTGTGACGCAGGGCGTGAGGGACAGCATATTTTTTCATTAATTCAACGTCATTTGAAGCTAAAGCATCCTGTAAAACGGCTTTGGATTTCGGATTTAACTCCTGAAACGATCCGAAGAGGCTTTGCGGAGCTTAAAGAAGGCTCGGAATATGAGAACTTGACGAGAGCAGCAAAAGCTCGGAGTGAAGCAGATTGGTTGATCGGTATGAACGGTTCGCGAGCTTTTACGACGAAGCATAATGAGCTTTTATCGGTAGGACGCGTGCAAACGCCGGTTCTTGCCATTTTGTACGATCGGCAAAAAGAAATCGAGGCTTTTCAATCGAACAAGTTTTATGATGTAGAGGCGCATTTTAAGCAGTTGGATACCGAGTATAAGGGATTATGGCAGGGAGAGCGATTAACAGACCCTGAGAAGGCCAATGCGTTAGTAGCGAAGGTTAAAGGCAAGCAGGGAAGGGTTGCAAGCTACGAGGTGAAGGATACGAAGGAGTATCCGTTCAAGCTCTATGACCTCACTCTGCTGCAGCGAGAAGCGAATGCGAAGTATGGCTATTCGGCCAAAAAAACACTCGATCTGGCTCAAGCGCTGTACGAAAAGCACAAGGTCATCAGCTATCCACGTACAAATTCTAACTATGTAACGGAGCAGAATATAACGGAGATGCACCGATCACTGGATCAGCTGCGAGGGACTGCCTATAGTCAATTGGCCGAGAATGCGGACAAAAGCAGGGTGCATAAAAACAATAAGGCAGTTTGCAATCCGACAAAGGTTGAAGATCACCATGCTATTCTGCCAACGCATAAGAAAGCAAATGGCTTATCAAGCGATGAACAGAATGTATATGATTTGATTGTACGGCGATTTTTGTCGCATTTCTACCCGCCTGCCGAATACAAAATTCATACGGTTATGACCGAAGTAGAGCAGGAGATGTTCAAAAGCACAATAAAGCAACTGCTCGCAGAGGGCTGGAAGGTCATTTACGCGGATCAGAAAAAAAGATAAGCCTAAAGCTAAAAGCAAAACAGATAAATCGGATGAGGAAGAGCCTGAGGAAGAGATCAATACTGCATTCACACTTCAGCCTGATGTGCCTGTGAAATGCTCCAAAATCGAAGCCAAAGAGAAAGAAACGCAGCCGCCCAAGGCCTATACGGAAGGAACATTGCTTAAAGCAATGGAAGGAGCGGGAAAGCAGGTAGAAGATGAGGAGCTTCGCGATGCTATGAAGGACTCCGGTCTAGGTACTCCTGCTACTAGAGCTTCAGTGATTGAGCGTTTGAAGCAAGTAGGCTATATCGTGATGCAGGGTAAACGAATTGTCATAACACAGAAGGGGCGAATGGCAATAGAGCTCGTCCGTGGAGCGGGAGTTGATCTCCTGACTTCACCGGAAATGACCGGACATTGGGAACGTCGGCTCAATGAAATTGCCCGCGGATTGGCCTCAGACGAAGCGTTCATGGCCAATGTTAAGAAATTCACGAACCTGATCGTGGATAAGGTTCGGGTACAGTCGAAGGCAGCGAAGCAAGCCTTCGAAGGCGATACCCCGTCCGCAGGCGCAGCCAAGCGGACGCGTAAGCGCGGCGCCGCCGAAGAAGCTGCCGGCGGCGGCGACACCGCAGCGCCGGCGGCGAAGCGCACCCGCGCTGCGCGCAGTGGCGACGCCGCCGGCAAAGCGCCCGCCAGCGGCTCTCGCACGCGCCGCAGCGCAGGGCCAGCCGCGGCGGAGCCGGTGCTTGCCGCCGCAAGCGCGCCTGTGCCCGCCGGCGGCAGGGCGGCAGCACCAGCTGCCACGGCGCTGCCGGGCATAGCGGCTTGCCCTAGACCTGGCTGCCGCGGGCGCATCATCATGGGCAAGCGCGGCTATGGCTGCACCGAATACAAATCCGGCTGCGGATTTGTGATCTGGAAGGACAGCTTCGGGGCCGTATTGACCGATACAGCCATACGGTTCCTCGTTGAAAAGGGCCGCACTGCATTGATGACTTTAAATGACGAGAATGGCAGGCCGTTCAAAGGGAGAATCATACTTACGGACACAACTACGGGGAAGCTGGCGGTTGAGGCTGTAACCAACTAAATAGACTATTTTGGGATTCATAAAATGGACGCTCCTTATCGGACAAGCAAGCCGATGGGAGCGTCCATTTTATCTAGGCTAAGCAGCCAACAAAGGCAGCACATATTCGTAGATGGCAATAAAATGACACAAACTGCCAGCTGTAACAAATAGATGCCAGATGGCGTGATGGTAGCGTATTCCCCTCCAAAAGTAAAATATACTTCCGAAGCTGTAAAGAAAGACCCCCATGAGAAGCCATATCATACCTTCCTGCGGAAGCACAAGCTGTAAGGGCTTGATGATGAGTACGATGAGCCAGGCCATCAATAAATACTGACCAATGGAGAAAGTCATGTATCTCCCTGGGAATAGAAACTTCAATGTGACGCCGACACATGCAAGGCCCCAAATCACAAACAGCATCCAAGAGCCTATGGCTCCGTGGCGCAAGACTAAAAGCAATGGGGTGTATGTCCCTGCAATAAGCAAATATATCGCTGCATGATCTAGCATCTCATATCGTGCGACAGCCTGCTCTTGCGTTGCGCTGTGTAGGAGAGTGGAACATACATACAAGATGACAAGCGATACTCCAAAGACCGTACTTCCCAATAAATGCATCATACTTCCGCTTTTCACTGATTCCAGGACCAGCACGACCAGCGCAGCGGCGCTTAAAACGGCTGCAAAGCCATGGCTGAGAGCATTTGCTCTCTCTTCCTTCCAAGAGGTTGCATCCATAGTCATCCCACCCCTGTAACTAATAAGAATAAGCTGCTGCCAGCCTATCCTATCCTTCCCAGGAGAGGATGTTTTTAAGCTATAGTTGTAAGCTTAATTCAATATGAATTCGATCGAATGTCGTTATTGATTCATAGACGCTTCTACTGTGACCAGGCAGGGTGTAGAGGTTTGATTAGCCTTATTGGAAGGAAACAGCCACAGTCCAGGTGTGTCTTTAACGTTTGTAATGGAAATCTGAAATCGCATGCTTGGGAAATTCGTACTATATAACAAAATACGATTTCCGTCGACCTCCTTCGCCGAAATCTGAATATCGTGTTCGGGCTTACCGTCTATGAGGACAGTAAAATGGCTCGACAATACGGACTCAGAATCGATTCTTTTTTGAAAATGGATACGTACCTTGTCATTGGCGATCCTTTCTGCACGGACGGCTCTTGGCGCTTCATCATACATGTATTTGCCAAGATGGTACTCGTAAGCGGTCCATGTCGCGTAACCAAGCTGGTTTGCTGTATTGGCAAATTCCTTCAGCCATTCCCGATCACGCCTCATGTTCTTCAGCGAACCTATATCCGCCTGAATTCCTAATGGGAGTGCGGGATGAAGTGCGCGAATTCGAGCGGCAAAAGGCTCGTATCGTGCGATGTAGTTAGCAGGCAGCCTCCAACGCATCCAATCCGGCCAATGTGTTTGTATGAAATGAACATCCGGTCTTACATAAGAAACCATAGCCGCGGCATCAATACCCTGGTATTCCCGCAGCTTCTGTACTGAATCAGGCCCGGCATCGACACCAAGAGACCATGTGGCAATCCTGATGTCGGGTCGTACCTCTCTAACACCCTCTCTACCATTAATCAATTCGAACAAGAAACGGTTTACTGCCGATACTCTAAACTCGACCCACTGCCGGTAAAGAATAGGATTATTTTTATAATACATGGGTGAGGAGGTGTATTTGAATTCCGGGATGTCCGAACCGTACTGCTGCTTGAAAGCTGCGCGAGCATAGGGCCCTATATCGCCGTATACCCCGCTGGACAAACCATTCCACTCAGGAAAGTAAGGCTCTGCAATCTCCAGTCCGTCAAAAGGGTAAGCCTTCACCAATTCAGCTAATGCTTGTTTTTTCCAAGCTACATAACGGTAGCTAAACGGCGACAGACGGTAGTAACCATCGTTAACAGGCTTCAATAGTGTCATTTGCCAATCCGGCCAGTCATCAGGCAGATGTGCTGTCGTATAAGTACCGTTGCCAAGGACAGTCGCCCAAACGGCAAAGCCTTGCCGATGCAGCTCCTTCAACAGCTGCTCATTCACTTTCGTTTCATCGGTTACAAAATATCGGACAACCCTGTAGCCTGCAATCCAAAGTTCATCGGCAATGCTTTGAGGCGAGCGATTCAAATAATAAGGAAAAGCAGGATCGACTTGAATGGAAGGTCCTAGCATGTTTTTCATTATGTAACCACCTCTCTTGGAGCCACTGTCGATTAATTGCAAATCACAAAAAAGATCTTACAGCTACTTATGTTCAAGGCTTACAAAATAGTCGAATGAAACAAAGCTTACCTACTTAATGACAATTACTTGTCGGTACAAATAATTTATTTAATTTATTAAACACTTGAAGGATAGTGTAGAAATTTGTCGAATGAAATAGGAAAATATACTTATGTAATGGGGGAGGTGGCTTGGAGCGATGAAGCCAAATAAACAGCAAATCTTTTCTCGTTTGTTCGGGAAACCTTCACCGGACGGCGCCGAGCATCAGGTTAGTTGGCTGACCAACCGAGACTCAGAGAATGTATCGATCCGTATCGATACTCAGACAGAAATATTTGCGCAGATGAAGATGATCGGGCTATGTGAAGAGGATTTGACAGTGCTTAAAGCATTGCAGCCATTAATAGAACAGCATATTGATGAAATCACAGATCAATTTTATCAGTCCGTTATTGATGTGGACAAGCTGCGCAGTATCATTGTTGAACATAGCACGGTAGAGCGATTGAAGCAAACGCTGAAAATGCATCTGATTGAAATGTTCAGCGGAACGATTGATGAAGAATTTATCCAGAAACGGCTGAAAATCGCAAGTGTTCACCAGCGAATCGGCCTGGAGCCCAAATGGTATATGGGGGCATTTCAAAACCTGCAAAATTCGCTGCTTACGATGATTCATAAACATAATTCAAGTAATGAAGAGACAGTAGAAATTGGCAGTGTGATTGCGAAGCTCCTCAGCTTCGAGCAGCAAATCGTGCTGGAAGCCTACGAGAAAGAAAATTCGAAGCGTAAGGAGCTTCAATACCAGGAAGTCAAAGAGGAATTGAAGAGCAAGATAGCCGCGTTCAGCCAAGAGCTGGCTTCAATGACGGAGCAGACGAGTACATCCGTTCAAGACCTTGTAACAGGGAGCACACAGCTAAATACTACATTCCTCGAAAGTGTCGCCAAATCGAAAGAGTCGCAGACATTTTCTCAGCAAGGGTTGGAAAAGATAAAACAATTAGAGCAGCGAATTCATCATATCCATGAAAGCACTTTACACATGGAGCAAATGGTCAAAATGTTGAATCAATCATCTGGAAATATTATACATATTATTGGGATTGTACAAGACATTGCGGATCAAACCAAACTGCTTTCTTTAAATGCTTCGATTGAAGCGGCACGTGCTGGCGAGTATGGGAGAGGATTTGCGGTTGTTGCTAGTGAGGTTCAGAAGCTATCTGAGGATACCAAGAAAGCGGTAGGAGAAATATCACAGTTCATCACTCAAACGGGGGAGTATTCCAATAATGTGGTCCTCTCGATTTCAGAAGTTCAGCAGCTAGTGGAAAAAGGACAGCAAGAGTCGACGGATGCTCGAGACGTGTTTAATCATATCACAGATACGATGCAGCGAAGTATTCAAGAGGTTGCCAAGGTTGAACGGGAGCTGGAGCTTCTGGTGTCTGTAATTGAGGACATAGGGGCAGCTACAATAAAAGTGGCGGAATCTGCTGAGTCTTTAAATCAAGCTACAATCAGCTTATAAGCGAACTAAATATAAAGAATTGAAACACACCTTGGATCTGGGATAGATGCAGCAATGCTTCTAAAACGTTTACGAGGTGTTTTTTTGTTTGTTTATAAATAGATAAAATAACGAATGTCTAAAATAATATAGACAAAACATAATAATGTTTGTTAATATTGAGTTGAAAGGAGAGGTTGTCATGGACCGAAGAAAAGAACTTCAGATGCAGTATAAAGAAATAAAAACGGTTGCCGGGGTATATCAAATAAAAAATACGAAAAATCAAAAGGTGTTTATTGCTAGCACACGTAACATGAACTCTTTGAACGGCAAAAGGTTCACCCTTCAGATGGGATCTCATGAGAACAAGCAGCTTCAAGAGGAATGGAAGCAATACGGGGAAGCCGCTTTTGTCTTTGAGCTGTTAGAGCCGTTGAAAATAGAAAAGGATGACCCTTATTTCAATGAGAAAGAAGCTTTAGGGAAGCTTGAGGAGAAATGGCTGGAGGAGCTGCAGCCCTATGGAGAACGAGGATATAATCGACAGCCGTCCAGATAAATTGTATTGATCTTCCATTAGAACCGGGGTATGATTAATTAATCATTGACTATGTGTAACTGGCGGAGCATGGGGAACCATGAGGGAGCACATAGATAATTCAGCCGTACGCCTGGGCAAAGTGCTTGATCTTACTGAGATCAAGTGCTTTTTTGTATATGGAGGAGTTAGCTGATGAATGCATGGGAAAGCTATGAGGCTGCAGTAGAATGGGTGGAGGGAATAGTCCCTTTCGGGATTAAACCAGGCCTCAACAGAATGGAAATGCTCCTGGAGTTATTGGGACATCCGGAGAAAAATCTGCGGATCATTCATGTTGCTGGCACAAATGGCAAAGGCTCTACTTGTGCTTATCTGACTAAGGTTCTGCAGCAAAGCGGTTATCGTGTTGGCACGTTCACCTCACCCTGCTTGGAACGGTTCACCAATCGTATTCATTATAATGGGAGCGACATACCGGAACTAGAAGTGCTGGAGCTGGCTAACCGGTTAAAGCCTATAGTGGACATGGTTGCTGAGAGTGAATGGGGCTCTCCGACGATGTTTGATGTAACAACTTGTATGGCATTGCTCTATTTTGCCAAGGTATGTCCTGATTTCGTCGTGCTGGAGGTTGGTCTTGGGGGGAGGCTGGATTCAACGAATGTTGTAACCCCGCTGGTTTCGGTTATTACTAACATTGGTCATGATCATATGGCATTGCTTGGCAACACCTTGGAGGAAATCGCTGCGGAGAAGGCCGGTATCATTAAGCCTGGTGTTCCAGTCGTCAGTGCTGTGGAGCAAAAGGAAGTCATAGACGTCATAGAGAATCACTGCGAACTGAATAAATCGAAGTTATATCTGTTGAATAGAGAGTATGGTTACGAGGCTGTGAGCTTTGAGTGGAATCTACAGCAGTTTCATTTTACAAGTGACTTGGCTTTTCATGAGAATCTGCAAATAAAGCTTAATGGATTGCATCAACTCAAAAATGCAGCGGCAGCCATTATGACCTTGGAATTATTAAGGGATCAATATGGAGTCTGCTTAAATGGGTTACAGGAGGGGCTAGCAGCAGCGGAATGGCCAGGGAGATTGGAAATGATCGGGGAGAATCCCCGCATTGTGCTTGATGGGGCACATAATCCGGAAGGCGCAGAAGTGTTGGTGCAGGCTCTTAAGGCTGCGTACCCGGCTTCCCCAATCCGACTTCTCATGGGAATGCTGAATACTAAGGAGCATTCGGACTATCTGCTGCATGTACTGCCAATCGTAGATACGTTGATTTTTACAGAACCGGATTTTCGCAGCGCTATGCCTGCTTACGAACTTGCAGAATTGGCTAAGAGGATCATTGTAGAGAAAGGTTTGAAAGTTCAGGTCCTGGTGGAGCCTAATTGGAAAAAGGCGCTTGATACACTGGTTGGAGTGACTTCTGAAGGTGATTTGCCTGTCGTTTCCGGTACGTTGTATCTAATTTCCGATGTCCGAGCATGGATTTTAAATAAGAAGGACTCGTACAAAGGTTGGTAATGAATAGGTACTTAATAGTAATAATTACTTATAATTGACATTGGCTCCCGTACGAGCTACAATTTTCTTATATACTATTTATTTGCTGATGGATGAGGAGAGAGAATCATCATGACAAAAGCCGTACCCGTACACATATTATCCGGATTTTTGGGCAGCGGTAAAACGACTCTGCTATCGCAGGCCATCGAATACTATAAGCAAAGCGGTAAGAAGCCAGCAGTGCTCATGAATGAGCTTGGTGATGTCAATTTGGATGGTATGCTGGTTGAGGACGACGTTCCAATGACAGAGATGCTGAGCGGCTGTATTTGCTGTACGATCCGTGGAGATCTTGGACTAGAGCTGAGGGATTTGATTCGGGATAATAATCCGGATGTCATTTTCGTTGAATGTACGGGCGCAGCGAACCCGATTGAGATTTTGGATGGAGTGACAGATGCTTCACTATTAACGGAGCTTGAGTTGAAATCAGTCATTACGGTTGTTGATGCAGCCCAGTTCCAGAAAAAGCTCGAAGGCGGACAAAGTAAAACCTTTCGTCTTATGCAGGATCAGATCCGCTGTGCAACCCAGCTTATTTTAAATAAAGTGGATTTGGTGCATCCAGATGCGATAGCTTCAATTGAGCAGGGAATTCGTGAGTTGAATCCTGTGGCTCCTATGACAGCTACGGTTCGGTGCCAGGTGGATATGTCTCTGTTCGACAGGCTTACAGAAGCTGCAGGAACTGTAAGCGCCTCAGAGCATGCCCATAGAGAATCAAGTCAAATGGACTGCCATGTACATGAAGAAGGCGGTGTTTGCAGTAATCCGTCACATCATCACGATCATGACGGAGACCATCACGGACATGCGCACCATTCTCACGACCATGTTATGGTCTATACCCATTATTTCACCAATCCTATAGACAGCGAGCAGTTTGAGGAGCTGGTCGGCAGATTGCCGCAGGAAGTGTATCGGGCTAAGGGTATTCTTCGTTTTTCAGATACGGCCAGCTTGTTTTTGTTCCAGTATGCTTATCGTGAGATGGATTTTGTGAAAATTACGCCAAAAGAGGATTTGCCTAACGTTGCTGTTTTTATCGGAGAACACTTCTCCAAAGAGCGATTGGCGGCAGAATTGGCTGCATTGGAGCAAAAGGATTGACTCTATTGCCAAAATCGGGCATTATTAACCTAAGTATGCGTAAATTGAGGGATAAATATGTCAAATCATGAGCATGAACAACATACGCAAGAAACCATTCAGGAAATGGTCCGTGCCATGGCCAATAAAGGCTGGAGAATAACGGATCAGCGTAAAAGCTTGGCTGCCTTATTTGCAGAAGCCGACGGATATTTGTCGCCGAAGGATGTATATGAATCCATGAGGCAAAAATATCCAGGTGTCAGCTTTGATACGGTATACCGGAACCTTCGACTGTTGAGCGAGATGGGCGTACTGGAGCAGTTTTATTTGAATGAAGGCGTTAAATTTCGTGCCCGTTGCCAATCTCACCATCACCATCATATGATCTGTCTTCAATGTGAAAAGACGATTACTTTCGAATTCTGTCCTATGAAGGATGTCCCTAGTCTTCCTGAGGGTTTTCAAATTATGAACCATCGCTTTGAAATTTTCGGTTACTGTAACGAATGTGCAGCTAAAGCTACGAACCAATGATGCATAAGTTATGTCAAAAGAACCTTTGGACTCACGAGTCTGAAGGTTCTTTTATTTTTCATCAAATAAAAAACGATTGACACATTTCACCAGCGGTGCTAATATACTGACTATAAATCATAGTAATCAGATCGGAATAAAAGTTGATCAACCGGACCACCGGAGATTCGTACCGAGATAAGGAATTTACATCCTTATTTAGACAGCAGATTACATATGGTTCGACTTTGTCCTATATGAATGAGGGGAGAAATATAATATGTCGAATATAAGCCTGTTGAATTGGAAAAAGTGGTCCGTTGTTAGCTTGGTCAGTTTATCATTGCTAGGTCTTACCGCATGCGGAGGAGGCTCGGGAACGCCTGCAGCGGGTTCGGCCCCATCAGGAAGTCCTGATAATAAAGCAGCAGCAGCAAAGCCTGTAGAGCTGCTCAATGTATCTTACGATCCGACGCGTGAATTGTATCAGGATTATAACAAAGCGTTTTCTACCTATTGGAAAAATAAAACAGGTCAAACCGTTACATTCAAGCAATCCCATGGGGGGTCCGGTAAACAAGGACGCTCGGTCATAGACGGTCTGGAAGCTGATGTGGTCACTCTGGCTCTAGCTTATGACATCGATGCCATACAAGAAGCGGGATTAATTCAGAAGGATTGGCAGAAGAAGCTCGCGAGCAACAGCTCTCCATACACTTCAACCATCGTGTTCTTAGTTAAGAAGGGAAATCCGAAAGGGATTAAGGACTGGGATGATTTGATCAAGCCAGGCGTTCAAGTCATTACTCCTAATCCGAAAACTTCCGGTGGTGCCCGTTGGAACTATGTAGCCGCTTGGGGCTATGCTTATCAGAAATATGGCAAGGATGAAGCAAAAGCTAAGGACTTCGTGCAAAAGCTGTTCAAAAACGTGCCTGTATTGGATTCCGGAGCTCGTGATTCAACAACAACCTTCGTACAACGCGGCATTGGTGACGTACTGATTGCTTGGGAGAATGAAGCCTACTTGTCTATTAACGAATTCGGTAAAGATAAATACGAGATTATCACTCCATCCATTAGCGTATTGGCAGAACCTCCGGTTGCTGTTGTCGATAAGATCGCTGATAAAAAAGGAACACGTGAAGTAGCGCAAGCGTATCTGGAGTACTTGTACTCCGAAGAAGGTCAGACTATTGCGGCGAAAAACTACTACCGTCCTCGTTTGGAATCGGTAGCCAAGAAATATGAATCTCAGTTCAGCAAAGTCAACCTGTTCACAATTGATGACGAGCCGTTTGGCGGATGGACGAAAACACAGAAGACGCATTTTAACGATGGCGGCGTATTCGATCAAATCTATAAACCTTAAATGATAGATAGAGACGAGTTAAGAGAATGAAAGTCAGAGGAGAGAAATCCATGGCAAAAGGTTGGAAAGAGCGAAGTATTTTACCTGGTTTCGGATTGTCGATGGGCTTCACGGTGTTGTATCTCAGTTTAATCGTCCTCTTTCCGTTATCTGCTATCTTCATTAAAACGTCAGGATTGTCTTGGGTGCAGTTTTGGCACGTGGTTACGGATCCGCGTGTCATTGCATCCTACAAAATCAGCTTTGGTACGGCGATCGGTGCTGCGTTGGTTAACACGGTATTTGGCTTTATCGTAGCTTGGGTGCTGGTGCGCTATTCCTTTCCTGGCAAACGGTTTATAGATGCGTTGGTTGATTTGCCTTTCGCACTGCCCACAGCTGTAGCGGGGATTGCGTTGACAACGATCTATTCGCAGAACGGCTGGATAGGAAGCATACTGGAGCCGCTCGGGATCAAAGTAGCTTTTTCACCCATCGGAATTACCCTGGCTCTTACCTTCATTGGAATCCCGTTTGTAGTTCGAACGCTGCAGCCGGTCATTGAGGAGCTGGAGAAAGAGATCGAAGAAGCGGCAGTTAGCTTGGGAGCTCGCAGATGGAGAACATTCAGGAAAGTGATTTTTCCAGAGCTGCTGCCGGCATTGTTGACGGGATTTACGCTAGCCTTTGCTAGAGCGGTCGGAGAGTACGGTTCCGTCGTCTTCATCTCCGGTAACATGCCAATGAAGACCGAGATTGCACCGCTGCTTATTATGACGAAGCTGGAGCAATACGACTACGCAGGGGCAACTGCTATAGCACTGGTCATGCTGGTTATCTCATTCCTTATGCTGCTAATCATTAACTTTATCCAATGGCGGGCGAACCGCTTAAATGTTTCGAATTAACGAAGTCAGTTTTGCCTAGAAAACTCAGTATCGCTTACGAAGTCAGTTTTTGCTACGCAAAAACTCTTAGGAGGGTCCCCCATGGCCGGATATGTGGCAACCGTGAAATTAGGTTCGGGAGCAACGGATAGACCAAAACACATTACCGAACCGGCGGTCGTTAAATGGATTTTAATTACAATTGCAATATTGTTTCTAGGCTTGCTGCTGGTGCTTCCTCTTATCTCCGTGTTTGTGGAGGCGTTCAGGAAGGGCAGTGAGGTGTACTTTAAAGCTTTCTCTGATCCGGATGCCGCGTCAGCTATACGGTTAACCTTAACGACGGCGGCAGTAGCCGTACCGCTCAATTTGGTATTCGGCTTAACGGCAGCCTGGGCCATCACGAAATTCAAATTTAAAGGAAAAAATCTCCTTATCACACTGATTGATCTTCCTTTTGCGGTGTCGCCTGTTATCTCTGGTCTTATTTATGTATTAATATTTGGAGCTAAAGGCTGGTTTGGTCCATGGCTCGGGGAACATGATATCAAAGTTATTTTCGCACTACCAGGCATTGTTCTGGCTACCGTATTCGTTACATTCCCATTCGTAGCTCGCGAGCTGATTCCATTGATGCAGGCGCAGGGGGTTCAAGAAGAGGAAGCGGCGGTTACGCTTGGTGCTAGAGGCTGGCGCATCTTTTGGAAAGTGACACTGCCGAATATCAAATGGGGGCTGTTATACGGCATCATATTATGTAATGCGCGGGCAATGGGCGAGTTTGGTGCTGTCTCTGTCGTCTCCGGTCACATTCGAGGCTCAACGAACACGGTTCCGCTTCATATCCAAATTTTGTATAACGAATATAATTTTGCTGGTGCATTCGCCATGGCATCCTTACTGGTCATGCTGGCTGTTGTTACGCTTATAGTGAAGTCGGTCATCGAATGGAAATTTAACGGCTCGAGGCAGCTGGAAGGGGAGTAAGGGACCATGCATATTATTGCCAAACACTTGATGAAAAGCTTTGGCCGCTTTCAAGCTACCAAAGACGTTAGTTTCGAGATTGAAAAGGGAAAGCTGATCGGGCTGCTCGGACCGAGCGGCGGCGGCAAAACGACGATTTTGCGTATGCTGGCAGGACTAGAGGAGCCGGATTCCGGGGATATTTTGTTCCATGGAAAAAAGGTTAACCATCTTCCTCCGCAAGAACGTGGCATCGGTTTTGTATTCCAGAACTATGCGCTGTTTCGGCATATGAGTGTGTTTGATAATATCGCTTTTGGCCTGTCGGTGCAAAAGCGTTCAAAGCAAGAAATCAAAGCCCGTGTTAGCGAGCTGGTGGAGCTTACAGGACTGAAGGGCTTAGAGAAACGATTGCCTCACCAGCTGTCAGGCGGTCAACGTCAACGGGTTGCTTTTGCAAGGGCGATCGCCCCTGAGCCTCAGCTGCTGCTTCTAGATGAGCCATTTGCCGCTATTGACGCCAAGGTTCGCAAAGAACTGCGCACATGGTTGAAGGATATGATCAATCGGGTTGGGATTACGACCATCTTCGTGACACATGACCAAGAGGAAGCTGTCGAGGTAGCCGACCAAATCATGATCATTAATCAAGGAACCTTGGAGCAAAAGGGTTCCCCAATTGAAATTTATCAGAATCCTGAGACGCCTTTCGTTGCCGGTTTTATTGGAGAATCGAACAGTCTATCAAACATAAGCACCTTCAAAGGATTTGAAAAAGCTGATTTACAGAATGCTAAAGCCATCATTCGGCCCGAATTTGTGGAGATCGGATTTCCTAATGAAATTTCATTTCCATCCGCCTCTGAGATTGGCACTGTGAGAAATATTTATTTCCGCGGCACCAATTGGCAGGTAGAAGTAGAAGTACACAACCAAATCTTGTACGCCTACAGATCCTTAGAGCAGGAGACGCTCAAGCCGGGCGATCCCGTACATGTTTTAATTCATAGAGTTTATTTGTTTAACGAACAGGAAAATCTAACGGTTGAGAACGGTTTGAAAATCGATCCACTGCCGGTACACATCTAATCGAGAGGAAGAGTTGTCAATGGAACATCACATCACAATACAAAGCGAATATGCGGAGCTGGCGGCAACTCTTCATTATCCGGCATCGACCGGTTCCAAGAATCCCATTATTATTATTGCACACGGATTTATAGGCAATCGGATCGGTGTGGATCGCCTGTTCATCAAAGCGGCGCGCGAATTCAGCGAACAAGGCTATATGGTTCTGCGGTTTGATTATGCCGGATGCGGAGAGAGCACAGGAGACTATGGCTCTGGCGGGCTTGATTCTATGATCGATCAAACTCGATCGGTTATCGATTATGCTTTGAAAATTGATTGCGTAGATCCGACCCGGGTCATTTTGTTAGGCCATAGCTTGGGTGGAGCCGTATCTGTACTGACAGCTGCGAGAGATAAAAGAATAAAATCTTTAGTGCTGTGGTCAGCCGTCGCACATCCTTTTAATGATATCATTAAAATCATCGGTAAAAAAACATATGAAGAAGCGGTACAGCTAGGCTCCTCCGATTACTTAGGGTATTCGTTTAAATCGGGCTATTTTGATTCGCTGGCGGGACATCAGCCTTTAGAACAAACAAGGAAGTTCTCTGGTGATGTTCTCGTGGTGCATGGAACGAACGATGATGTCATTCCTGTTGACTATTGCTTCTTATATCAGAAGCTGTTTTGGTTAAGATCGCAAGGACAGTGTGATAAAGAGGTTATTTTTCAAGCGGATCACACGTATTCTACGGGCCAAGCCTATATTCAGTTGATTACAACTACGAAAAATTGGCTCTTGTCTCTCGATAAACGAAGAAACGATTGGTATGACTGGACGATCTGACCTTTTTTTAGTCTAAAATCCGATAAAAAACATAGGAATAATATTAATGGAGGGATTGCAAATGGCAAAACCGTTGGAAATTGATGAGGTTTGGAGCAGCAGGATTGTGAACTCTGTCAATGGCTTAGAGTATGGAACGGTACAAATCGTTGTACATGACGGCAGAATAGTTCAAATTGAGCGGACAGAGCGCAAAAGATTTGAATCTGAAGTAGCTTTGCGGGAGCAGCAAGTGGTAGAAGCCAGGCATCAAGGGAACCGCCGCAAAGGATAAAATGCTAGTTGTCTACCGGTACACCGGAGGCTGTTCGAGGTACAGGGTTTCGCAGCAATGCTTGCGGAGTCGTGGACAGACTCGAGCGGTCTCTTTGTTTCATTAACAGCAAGACAGCAGCAAGACCCCATTAAAGAGGAGTTGAATTCGATGATAGCCAATGTGGAGCCATGGGCGGAATTGAGTGAATCGGATGTGTTGAATTTGCCGGATATTCAGTTTGTCACGTACTGCTTTCAGACGTTTGGTTTAAATCGAGGGATTTATAATACAATCGACCAGTGGTTGTACAATTTCGGTTACCGGGATGTGCTTCAGCGGCGGAGTGCAACTGTATCATTTTTGAACCTAATTCGAGAAAAAAGCGAGAAGGAACGATTGCCCGGAAGCATCCTGCGTTTCGGCAAAGGCGGGGTAACGAAGCAGCTGTATGATTTTATTCATCTCCCTGTTCCGGTGTTTCTTAATCAAAGCTAATGACCGGAATAAGAGTTTGGAGTGCAATAGAATCGATGAGGAATTAAGAAGACGAAGCTAAATGCTTTGTCTTTTTTTATGAGGAAGCATTACGGTAGATAGCTTAGAGATAGCAGAAGCCGAGTTTAGACCTATCCATGATGCTCTTCATGACCCGGCTGTTGTAGGCTTATCTCAAGAAATTATACGTTCTTATATAAGTGCTTTTCCAAGTTCTGGGCTGAGAAAGGTAGAAAGGAGTATTCCAACCAATCATTCGTTTAGCAGCTATGATGTTTTTACCATGTTCAATACGATTGCTCCGTGACGCCGTAAGGCGTTTTTTTGCCTGTTATTCGATAAATTAATGAGCTTTTTGCGGCTCGTAGCGAACGTGATTGTTTCTCAAAAACACCCACACGCCTAGAATGAGAAGAAGTCCGGCTGCAATCTGAACCCAATTAATGCCTTCCCCAAGCATGATCCACGCCAGAATCGTTGCCCCAATAGGCTCGCCCAATACAGCACTGGATACGGAAGCGGCGTTAACGTACTTTAAAGCCCAGTTAAACAAGATATGTCCGAATACAGTAGGCACCAAAGCTAACAGAATAAATAAACCCCACTCATCGATCGAATAAGAAACGAAGGAATACCCGTTGAACCCGTTGTATAAGGCGAAGCAAACGCCGGCAACGAAAAAAACTACAAAGCTGTACAACAGAGAAGAGATATGTTGACTAAGCTTTTGTCCTAATAACATATGAACGGCTACAGCCGCTGTACCCAAAAGGGAGAGCAAATCTCCCTGTAGAGCGCTTCCTGAAATGGAAAAATCTTTTGCCCCAATCATCATCGCGGCAAGCACAGCCAGACAAATGCCGGCAACAGCCGCTGTGGTTGTTCTTTCTCTATACACAATAAATGCACCGGCGAGCACGAATATAGGCTCCAAAGTTAACAGTACGGTTGAGCTTGCTACGGAAGTATATCTAAGCGATGCCATCCACAGTAGGAAATGCAGACCCAGAGCAATGCCTGAACCGACCATATACATCCAATCCTTACTCGATAACTTCTTTATTTCTGGGATATACTTCCACATAATAGGTAGCATTAGAAGGTTCGTAAAAAAGAGCCTGTACATCCCTGACACGGATATGGGTGCAGCAGAAAGCTTGACGAAGATGGATGAGAACGAGATGGCTATAATTCCTGCCGTAAAAATTATCCATAAAGGGACAGGACTTCTTTTGTTGGTATTCATTGCTATTCCCCCGATAGTAGCTGTTTCAAAACCTTTTCATTATACTAAACTATGAGGGATTAATGCTAGAGCAAATCAGAGATTAGGACTAAATTTATTGTAAATATAACGTTGTTGTCAAACAGAGACATGTGGGATATAATGTTGAAGTTATTTAGAAAGGAGAATTGACCAATGTTTAAATCTAAAGCTCTTATTCTTATGTTATTAAGTCTAGTTCTGGTTCTTTCGGCGTGCGGCCAGAAGCCTGCTGCTGATTCTAGCAAGTCGGGCGCTGCTCAACCGGATGCGGCGAAAGCAACGAAGCTCGAGCAAATTAAAAAGGCGGGCAAAATTGTTGTAGGTACTAGTGCCGATTATCCTCCTTACGAGTTTCATAAAGAAGTGAACGGTAAGGATACGATCGTTGGTTTCGATATTGAAATCGCTAAAACCCTTGCTAAGGATCTGGGTGTGACGCTAGAAATTAAAGATTTGAAGTATGAAGGCCTGCTTGCTGCTTTGGAAGCTGGGAACATCGATTTCATCATCTCCGGGATGACACCGACACCTGAACGTCAGCAAAGCGTAGATTTCACCAAAATTTACTACACTGCGGTTCAAACGGCTGTCATTCGTGCCGAGGACAAGGATAAATTCAAAACGATCGACGATTTAAAAGGCAAGAGAGTCGGAGCGCAAAAAGGCGCAACGCAAGAACAAATCGTAACCAAGCAAATGCCAGGCTCTGAAATGAAGTCTTTAGGCAAAATTTCCGATTTGATGCTGGATTTGAAGAATAAGAAAACGGACGCGCTTGTAGTCGAACTGCCAGTAGCAACCGCTTATTTGTCTAAAAACCCGGACTTGATCATCTCGGATATCAAATTGTCGACAGAAGATAGTGGTTCTGCGATTGCAGTGAAGAAAGGTAACTCCGATTTAGTGGATGCCATGAACACTTCCTTGGACAAGCTGATGAATGATAAAACTGTGGATAAATTTGTAATGGAAGCCAACGATTTGGTGGAATAATAATATCAAGCACGCCAACAAAAACCTGTGCGGATACCCGACGGGTTTTTGTTTGGTTTATCACATTATGGAGAAGGAGCCGATCAGGTGGATTTTTCTTTTTTGCCTAAGTATTATATGTTCTTCTTGAATGGGGCCAAGGTAACCTTGCTGTTATCCTTGTTTACCGTCATCCTCGGTGTTATTCTCGGTGTTATTTTGGCTTTAATGCGCCAATCCCGAATAGCTCCCTTGAAAATGATCGCTACCGCTTACATCGAGTTCATCAGAGGGACTCCGTTGTTGGTCCAGTTATTTTTGTTTTACTATGGTTTACCGAAGCTTGGAATCGAATTTCCGGATTTCCCTGCACTGGGAACGGCTTTTCCTGAATTTATGGCAGGAGTCGTTGCACTTTCGGTGAACAGCGCGGCATATGTTGCCGAAACATTCCGTGCCGGAATTCAAGCTATTGATAAAGGTCAAATGGAAGCCGCTAGATCACTTGGGATGCCACACAGTATGGCCATGCGGTTTATTATTTTGCCTCAAGCGATTCGCAACGTGCTTCCTGCGCTGGGGAATGAGTTTATCGTCATTATTAAGGAATCGTCCATTGTATCTGTCATCGGAATTAGTGAACTGATGTACAATGCAGATACGGTCCGCGGGAATTCATTCCGTCCGTTCGAGCCGCTTATCATTGTTGCGATCATTTACTTCGTCATCACCTTCACGTTATCCAAAATTCTCGGAATTGCCGAAAGGAGGATGAGGACTTCTGATTAAGGTTACGGATTTGCGCAAATCATTTGGGGATAATGTTGTTCTGAACGGAATCGATATTGACATTGCCAAAGGGGAAGTCGTTGTTGTCATTGGTCCGAGCGGCTCCGGTAAAAGTACGTTTCTGCGCTGCTTGAACCTGTTGGAGCAGCCGACAGGGGGCGACGTCGTATTTGAAGGGACCTCGTTGCTGAAAGGAAAAGCGAATATTAATCAGCTTCGTCAAAAGATGGGGATGGTATTTCAACAGTTCAATCTTTTTCCTCATATGACTGTTCTGGAAAATATTACATTAGCTCCTCGTAAGCTTAAAAAAATGAGTGTGGACGAAGCGAACAAAATTGCTCATGGCCTTCTCCGCAGAATCGGACTGACGGACAAAGCAGACCGGTATCCCGGACAGCTGTCCGGTGGTCAGAAACAGAGAATCGCTATCGCCCGTGCGTTAGCCATGTCTCCAGACATGCTGCTGTTCGACGAGCCTACTAGTGCACTGGATCCGGAAATGGTCGGGGAAGTACTCGATGTGATGAAGCAGCTTGCTAAAGACGGAATGACGATGATAGTTGTCACGCATGAGATGGGCTTTGCACGTGAAGTGGGCAGTCGTCTCGTCTTCATGGATGGGGGCAAAATTATCGAGCAGGGGAATCCGACAGAAGTATTCTCGAATCCCCAGCAAGCAAGAACGAAAGAGTTTCTTGGCAAGGTTCTTTAGTCTTAGTGCCAGAACATACTTAATTTCTATAAGCGACAGGAGCGCCGTGATAAATCGCGGTTCCAACCGGCTCTCCTTCGCATATTGCTTTCATGGAACCTGCCTGATCGAAGTTGAAGACGAATACTGGAAGCTTGTAATCTCTAGCCAAGATAAAGGCAGATTGATCCATGACCGTTAGATTTTGATTCAATACTTCATCATAGGACAAGGTAGCATAAGGCTTGGCAGAGGCATTTTTCCTCGGATCGCCGTCCAGCACACCGTCAACCCCTTGCTTAGCGACCAGAATGGCGTCACAGTTCACTTCCAATGCACGCTGTACCGATGGATAGTCTGTAGTAACATAAGGCTGGCCATTGCCCCCGGCAAAAATAACGATATACCCTTTCTCTAAATGGTGGATAGCTCGTAATCGAATGTAGGGCTCAGCAACGGAGTTTACAGGGAAAGACGACATAACACGGACTTCTTTGCCCGTTTTATGCTTCAGAACTCCCCGCAGCATTAAGCTGTTAATTACCGTGGCCAATGTACCGATATTATCCGCTTCTACACGTTCAATGCCCCAATATTCAGCCATATTCCCTCTGAAGATATTTCCGCCTCCAATTACGATGGAAACCTCAATCCCCATTTCGACAACCGCCATAATTTCTTTAGCAATATGCTCCAATCGTTCCGGGTCAAATCCAAATTCGTTACCACCCGCAACAGCTCCGCCACTTAGCTTGATCAAAATGCGTTTGTACTTGGACATAGATAGCACCTCCACAATGAATGAGATCACTTGGGTCTAACGTTGGGCAAAAAAAAGAACTAAAGCACAAGGCCTTAGTTCTTATATTCGAAACCATATGAAATAGAAAAGAGCAGCTTAGATAACCTGAACGACTCAAGAATCGGGTTCATGTCATCGGCTCCTTCCTAATTTAACCATTAAAAGTAGCATAGCAGATGAGGAACTGCTTTTCAATTATTATTTTAAATCGGACTGTAAGCTTTTTTGGAATTCATCGCGGATAGCCTTCAATATATCCGGGTTGGACAACGCATCATAAGCTGTATGGGCCAACACCTTGGCTCCAAGCAGCATTCCATCGAAAGCCCGATCCTTCATAGCGAGGTCGCGAAATTCCTTGGTATGGAGCAGATGCACTTCATCCACAACCTTAATATAAGGGTGAATGGTAGGACAATGTCTTGATACGTTACCGAGGTCAACGGAACCGTGATCCTTGCCATACTGGATTTCTTCCTCATTCACTCCCATTGCAAGCAAATTCTTGGTAAATAGCTCGGATAACGTTTGGTTGGTAATCAGCTCGTCATAGGAGAATTCGTAATTCGAGGTTTTCAGCGCACATCCTGTTTGGAGAGCTGCCCCTTCGGCACAAAGCAATACTTTTTTCACTACTTCGTCTGTATAAGGTCGGTTGGACGAACGTACATAAAACTGGGCGGAAGCATAGTCAGGGATGATATTCGCTGCTTTCCCGCCTTCAGGAATGATTCCGTGGATACGGACGTGGCTTTGGAGCTGCTGTCTTAAAGCATTGATGGATTGAAAAAGAAGCAGCACTGCATCCAACGCATTGACGCCTTCATAAGGACTTGCAGCCGCGTGAGCCGCTTTGCCGAAATATTCGAATTGAATGGCGTCCATAGCCAACGATTCTCCAGATTTCTCATACGTATAATAAGGATGAGCCATTAAAGCAAAATCGACATCATCGAAGAGACCTTCAGCTGACATGGGAACCTTGGCTCCTTTTGTTTCCTCGGCAGGTGTGCCATATACACGAATGGTGCCGCCCAATTCGTCGATTACCGATTTTAACCCAATAGCTGCCGCGATGCCCATCGTTCCTATAATATGATGACCGCAGGCGTGTCCAAGGTCAGCCAGCGCATCGTATTCACATAGAAAAGCGACAATAGGGCCAGGCTTTCCGCTCGAATATGTACCGATAAACGCAGTCGGTAAATCCAAAACCGGATTTTGGATCTCAAAGCCATGCACCTTTAGTTCATCCATCAACCGACGAGAAGCCAGCCATTCTTCATGCCCTAGTTCAGGGTTTTCACCGATAAACCGTGAGATTTGGATGAAGCTGTCTGCATGTTGATCGATAGTTGCTGCGATTGTAGTTTTCATAGTTACTCATACTCCTTTGGTGTACCATCTGGATAGTATAATTATATACAAAAAAGACCTCCTCTGCCCAATATGGATAGGAGAGGAGATCTTTATTCTTATACTAAAAATATTTTATTGAACTGTTCTCCGTTTGGGGTCAAGCAAAATTTGATCTTCCAATGAACGTTTGATTTTACTCATGGCATCTACTTCCAATTGATGATTCTGAGGAAAACGCACACCGGTTAAAGCTAAAGCCTCGTTTAATGTTAATTCAACTGAAATGGTTTGTTTTCCCTGCTGGTTTTGAGCTTCGTAAGCCATATTGTATCGCTCCTTTACATGATCGTTATGCTGCATCAAGATAGGGGATTCCAGCTGCAATGAGAGTGCCATGTCAGCAAAAAACCTTGAGTTTGCTTGATTTCAATATAACACATCATGTAATGTTTATCAAGGGCGACTTCTAAAAAGAGGCACTGTTTTTACGAGTGCTTGTCCTGTGATATTTCATCCTTCTTTGCTGTAAAGTGACAACCAAATAATCAATTTGCTGACTTAATTCGACCACCCGGGGATCAACCAAGCTTCCGGTTTTCTCCACCAACTGATATAATCGGCTTTGCATTTGCTCCATGTTTCGCTTCAGCAATATATCATCCATTTTCCCCTATATCCCCATTCGATAACATTTTTTTCCTCACATCGAGCTATTATAATACGAACCGCATGTAAAATATGTAAAACGCTGTCGAGCGTTATGTTAAAGTTTGATTACAAAAAACATACAAAATACGGAAATGGAAATACTAAATGCGATGTGTAGAGGGGGTGAATTGTCGATGGATAATGCTAAGGCAAATACTAAAAATAATCCGAACTTTAAAGAAAACAAATTTACGGAGGATGAAGCAATCGTCCACGCAGAAAATGCTGCTGATGTTCCTCCGAGTTTAAACGAAATACCTAAAGAGACGAATCCTCAGTAAAAAATACAAAACCGCCGCAGCCTCAATGAGGTTACGGCGGTTTTGGTCTTGAGAAAGAGTTGACATAATCGAAGAATTTAGTAGGGGAGAAGGAACTAGATTACACTTACGAATTCGTACTGCCCTGATAACAGACGAACAACAGAATAACCTGCTTCATGATACAAGAACTCGATATCCTTGGAGTCTCCTAAAGGAATACCTCTTTCCTTAATTGAGGCACCCATTACAGTGGGAATAAACACATCCGCGTTGCAATTTACGGGAATGGTCACTTTTAAAGTGAGTGGAGTCAGCTCATTTGGAACTGGTTCACGCCGCTGCCATTCGACACGAATGCTCCCAACAGGGAGAAGATGTTCGGCTTTAGCTTTATCCAAGCTATAAGGTAAAAATGGTTTGATCGTTATTTGAAAGGAATCGGTCAAGGCTTCATACTGGTAATGAATTCCTGTTAGCCCTTGATAGAGCCATTCTTCCAAATGCCCCAGCATAAAATGGTTTTGTGATTTGCCGACGGTTGGGCCGTCCCACGCTTCGGTTAAGGATGTTGCCCCATGTGCGATCTGATAACCATAGCTTGGGTGATCGGTTGTTCTCGTCATTTCGTATATCACGTCTGACCGACCGTTCATAGCTAGTGCAAGCAGTACATACCGGTGACCTACATCTCCCGCAGTAGTATGATTGCCGTGTAGACGGATGTCCTCTAATAAATGAGTAAGAACAGTTTTCTTATGCTTATCATCGACAAGCCCGATTACAAGCGGCAGCGCGTTGGAAGCTTGGCTCCCTGTAGCGTAACTGGTTGTTTCAGGGTGGAAGAACGCATCATTGAACGCTGTTTTTATGTTCCCCCGTAAAGCCTCGTATTGTTCGGAATCGGTCTGATAATTTAATAAGCCCGCCATTTGTGCAAAAATATCAACCATGTGATAATAAATCGCTGTTTCCGTATGAGAGACAGGCGTGTTCTTAGCAAAACCAGGATCACCCACGCCAACATCGTACCAATCTCCAAGGCCACCTTGAACGATAAAAGAACCCGAGCCTTGAGTCACGTATTCGATATAGGCTTTCATTCCAGGATAATGCTCCTTCATGGTTCGAGTGTTTCCATATATGCGGTAAAGGTTCCAAGCTGTAAGTACATAAGCAGCACCCCAGGATACGGAATCGCGGAAGCAATGCCACGGCTCAGAAAATACGACATATTCCGGTGCTGTTGTCGGTACCATGCCGTTAGGGAGCTGAGCATCACGGATGTCCTCCATTGATTTGACCAGCAAGGATTCGATCTGATAATTATAGGCTACGGATGGACCCATCAGATGAATTTGCTCGAGCCAACAAAGCTTTTCACGGTGAGGGCAATCGGTGAAAATACTTTTCATATTGCTTAAAATGGACCAATTAATCAATTCATGAGTTCGGTTAAGCAGCATGTCCGAGCATGAGAAGCTTCCGGTTACCGGCGTATCTGGATAAATCATTTGGCCTTCGAGTCGGAGCAACATTGCACTGTCGGTGGGCACTCGTTCTGCTGCTAGAGCGGACGGGACTGCACCTTCGATCTGTACATAACGGAAACCGGTATAGGTGAATCGAGGCTGCCACACTTCCTCTCCTGAACCATCGAGGGTATAGTTCAGCTTGGTAGGGGAGCCGGTCCACTTCTGATTGACGGTTCCATCTTCCTTCAACAATTCTGCAGGTGTCAAAGTAACTTTGGTTCCAGCAGGACCTTGTACGGACAGTTCTACCCAGCCGGAGAAGTTTTGTCCTAGATCGGCAACGTACAAGCCAGAAGAAGGCTGACTGAAGCTTACTGGCTGGAAGGTCTTCATCACCTTCAAGGGAGATGTCCCTTGCGATTTCAACCTTCCTGCAGGAGCCTCAACAAGTGCTGCATTCTTCCAAGAAGCATGTCCCTGAAACCCGGGCTGATCCCAACCCCTCTGCATCAGACGGGCATCGAAGTCCTCACCTCCATATATACATGAAAAGGTGATAGGCCCCGAGGAGGTCCGCCATCCCGGGTGGCTAGGAACCGTTAAGGTAGTGCCGTCCGCATAGGTGATTTCCAGCTGAACCAAGCATTTGGGCTTGCCAAACGAGCCTTTGTATTTGCGATATCTGCCTCCTGTCACATTGTAGAAGCCATTGCCAAGCATAACTCCTACTGCATTGGAGCCCTCGTGAACATCGTCAGTCACATCATATACACAATATAGGCAGGTCTTATGATAATTTGTCCAACCAGGCTCCAATACGTTGTCGCTAATCTTGCTTCCATTCAAACGGAGTTCGAAATGTCCTAGGCCGCACACATAAGCACGGGCTCTTGCAACAGGCCTGTCGAGGGTAAATTCATGCCTGAACAAGGGAAGTGAAGTAGGAGCGTCATGCTCTTGATCAGGCTCACCGATCCAGCTTGCAGACCAATCATGAGTGTCCAAAAGACCCATTTCCCACCAAGATACCGGGCTTTCGATCATTTTATCGTTCTGATCCCACACCTGCATCTTCCAATAATAACGCTGGCGAGATAACAGCAGTGTACCTTTGTACTCAATATGAACGTTTTTTCGGCTCTCTATTTTTCCGCTATCCCATATGTCGCTAGATTCACCTTGCAAGCCTTTCGCAGAAGTGGACACAAGGATACGGTATGCGGTCTGAAGCTGAGCACGAATAGGCTCTTTCTTATAGCTCCAGCTGAAGGAGGGAGTAACTGCATCGATTCCGATCGGGCAAATTTTGCTTTCTACCAACATTTCACCAAACTGCATCGTTATCAAGTCTCCTTAATGGAAAAAGTTGTCATTCATTAAAAATAGGATGCGATGCAGCGACCGTAATCGATCGGAATTCCTTGCCATAATTACGGGTGGGATCTCCTTCTGTAAAAGGCCTGCAGGAGCAGTAGAAATGATACAATACCCCGTTATGCGTTATAACGGATGGCTTGTGGGCGAAGATGGAGTCGATGCTTCCTGGCTCACCTATGGTGATGATCGGATCTGGATATTTGTCCCAGTGGATGAGATCCTGCGATAAGGCAATGCCTTCTTGAGCTTGCTTATAATTGTAGCCAAAATAATACATCGCCCACTGATTGCCGTGAAGCAGAACGCAAGGATCACTGGCAAAACCGGAGTCCCAACGTTCAGGAGAGACATGCAGGACAGGATTATGCTCATATCTGTCCCACTGCTTAAGGTCGGAGGAGAAGGCTACTCCTGTTTGTTCGATCCATCTGCCTTTGTTTTTGTTTTTAGCATTATAAAATAAATAGAACTTGTTTTCGTGCTCTACAAGACATTCCTTATAAAGGCCGCCTTTTTCCCAATCTGCGCCTTCCTCAGGAGTGAGGATAGGGTCCGGACACCTGTGCCAGGTCAACAGATCCTCATCATCCGTCCAGGCAATTCCGATTTTGGCGGAGCCTTCCTCATACCCTGTCTCAGGATAGGCGTGATAAACTAGCCAATATTTATCGTTCCATTTTTTGAGCACAGGCGGGGCCTCGATTCGGTTCTCCTTCATTATCCAGGTGCCTGCAATATTGACGGAGTCCCATCCGGAACCTTCATTTCTACGTAAAATGACGCTAAGATGCTGCCAGTTCAGCAGATCTTCGCTTGTCGCCAAAGCCGTTTGATAGCCGGTTCCATCGAAACCGACATACATCATGTAAAACTTATCATTATGCTGAAATACAAAGGGACAATCGACGGCATTTTCATCAAAATGGCCAGAAATACCTGATCCTACCAGGACCGGTTTGCCGTATTTGTAAGGAGTTAAATAGGCTTGAATATCCATAAGAACACACCTTTTTTAGTTTTTTAACTGCTGACCCTATTTGTACGTGACCTCTATCTGAAAGAGTACTACAGGTGATTAACTCGCCAAGAGGGTTATAGTATCTGATCTATAGGTTGATTGGACTTTTCGGTTATTCATCTCCAAGTTAATGGTTTGAATCCCCCATTTGCGGAACGTTCAATTGAGCTTATAGTAGGAGAAAAGGATATTAATAACCTCAACAAGGAGCTGAAGCCGTTGATACATAATATTCCAACCGGAGTCTGGCCGACGATGATTACTCCATTCACGAATTCCAATGAGGTGGATTATATAGCATTGGAACAGCTGATTGAGTGGTACATTAACCAAGGAGTTCATGGATTATTTGCGGTATGTCAATCGAGCGAAATGTTTTACCTTTCCCTGGAGGAACGGGTGCGGATCGCAAGGTACGTTAAGGAAAAGTCTGATGGTCGAGTGCCGGTTATTGCTTCGGGTCATATATCGGATGGATTTGATGATCAGGTGGATGAGCTGCAGCGGATGGCGGACACGGGAGTCGATGCGGTCGTGCTGGTCAGCAACAGACTGGTGTCTTCAGAGGAATCAGACGAAATTTGGCTTCATCGCACCCAGAAGCTGCTTGATCGGATACCGGATGTGTCGTTCGGTATTTATGAATGCCCTTACCCTTACAAAAGATTGCTGACCCCGGCTATGCTCGAATGGTGTGCAGATTCGGGGCGGTTCTTATTTCTTAAGGACACCTCCTGCGATATAAAAAGTATTGCCGACAAACTGGATGCAGTTAGGGGAAGTCAGTTGCAAATATTTAATGCCAACTCAGCGACTTTACTGGAATCCTTGAAGCTGGGAGCGGCTGGGTTTAGCGGTGTGATGGCTAATTTTCACCCTGATTTGTATGTGCGTCTAACGGAGCTGTGGAATGTTGAGCCGGATGCTGCGGAGACGATTCAGTCATTTACAGGAGCGGCCTCCTTAGTGGAGCTGCAGATGTATCCCACTAATGCAAAGTATCACTTGCAGCAAAGGGGACTCCCGATCACATTACATTGCCGTTCCAAAGACACCAGTTCATTTAGAGAAAATCACCGACGAGAAGTGCAACAACTAGATTCATTATACAAGTTAGTAAAGGGAGGGTTTCTTAATGCCGTTTCAAGCAAATGATAGAATTGTATTTATAGGTGACAGTATTACGGACAAGGGAAGGAAAAAAGACCCCTTGAAGCTGGGGTCAGGCTACGTACGGATGCTGAATGATTCTCTCATAGCGCTATATCCAGAGCTTTCCTTGAAAATAATCAACGAAGGCGTGTCTGGTAATCGTGTGATCGATTTGGCCAAACGGTGGACGCTGGATGTCATGGATCACAGGCCGCAATGGATTTCCATTTCGATTGGAATCAACGATGTGTGGAGACAGCTGGATTCGCCGGATGCTGAACAGGTGTACCCTGATCGATTCGAATCGGTATTCCGAGGTTTGTTAGATCAGACCCAATCGCTTCCTAATTGCCGTCTTGTTCTTATGCAGCCAACCATAATAAAGGAATATCCGGATACGACAGGAAATATGCTGTTAAAGCCATATGTCGATATCGTCAATCGGTTAGCAGAAGAATTTCAAGCCGTTCTCGTACCGACACATCAAGCCTTCCTTCATTTTTTACAATGTAATACCGGACTGGATTTAACCACAGACGGAGTTCATATGAACAGTCTCGGAGATACGCTGATGGCCACAACGTGGCTTGAAGCGGTGCGAAGCTTTAAGAATTAGGTCTTGTAGAAGTAAATTGTTGATTACATCAACAAACCGGGAGCTAACGTAGTTCCCGGTTTTCTAATGTTTACCTTCAAAAAGATCACGAATTTCATTTACTAATTCTTCATTATGAATATAATAATTCCCGGCAACATTATTATTAGTAAACCCCAATTTCAATTCTTTGTTCTCGAACAAAGATACCCCGTATAGGAATCCACTTCTGCCTTCTTGATTTGGGTCTGGAACCCAGATTAAATTACGAACTCCATTTATCCAATCCTGTATCTGCTTTTGGTCCGTATACGATTTGAGTTGACCAGTTGATCCACTTCGAATCTCGATATAATCAACTTTCTGAATATCTCCAGGGTATAGCTCAGAAAGTGTTTTTGGGGTTAAACCAGGCCCAGGTACCGTCTTACTACACCCGACAATAATAATCATAAAAACTACTAATAGATGAACTAAAGGTGGAACTGGTGATTTCATACGGCTGCCTCCATTTTCAGATTACGTTCCTTTGTTTTAGCTAACGTAATCTAGCAGGGTAATGTTGCATGCGCAAGATCCTTCGATGGTACATTCTGTGAGGATGGCATTACATCTACTTGAATGAAAAAAGAGTCTGGCCAATAATCAAGGGTCAAAAAACTCATGAATGGTGCAAGCCGTCGCCTATAAATAGGATGAATTCGCCCTATAATGGGTCATCATCATTCCTGTAAACTTTAAATCAAGTTACTTTATCAAAAGAGTCCTCGGGGCTTCTGAGTGAATTGCCGAGAATCTGACAATGGGGGAGAAGAGGATGAGAGTTAGCGATTTAAAGACGGAATACATCGAAAATCCGTTAGGTCTCGATACGTCCGAGCCGAGATTAAGCTGGATTATTGAATCCGAAATCAACGGTCAGTTCCAGACTGCTTATCAAGTGATAGTTGCTAGTTGTCCACAAATGTTGCATGACAATAAAGGCGATGTTTGGGACAGCGGTAAGGTGCTATCCGACCAATCGTTGAACGTGGTTTACAAAGGGAAAATGCTCGAATCAAGACAGGTTTATTATTGGAAAGTCAGAATTTGGGATAAACACAATACCTCTTCTCCATGGAGCAGCGTTGCGCGATGGTCTATGGGAATGCTTAACGGCAATGAATGGCAGGCCAGTTGGATCGGACGGACTAAGCCTGAAACGGCTGACCTTCTGCCGTCTCCGTATTTCAGGAAAACATGGCGCGTGGAGAAGCCAGTCAAGCAAGCCCTTTTATACGCAAGCGCTTTAGGATTGTATGAACTATATGTAAATGGCGAAAGAGTCAGTGATGATTATTTTGCACCGGGGTGGACCGATTATAACATTAGAGTACAGTATCAAACCTATGATGTGACAGCGCATCTTCAATCAGGGGAAACAGCGTTGGCGGCGATTGTTGGAACCGGTTGGTATTGCGGTTATGTAGGAATGTTCGGCCCGAACCGATACGGAGATAACCCTCATTTACTTATCGAGCTGCACATTGAATATGAGGATGGGACTACTCAGGTGGTGGTGACGGATGAATCTTGGAAGACGTTCTCAGGGCCTATTCTCTATTCCGATTTGCTCAAAGGTGAAACGTATGATGCCCGTTTGGAGCCTACAGGATGGAAGCTTCCCGGATTTGATGATTCATCTTGGGATAGACCAGTTGTACTTAGCTCTTATGATGGAGTGATGACCACGCAGGTGGACCCCCCCGTACAAGTAATGAAGGAACTGCTTCCGGTTAGCATGAAAAAAACGGACCGAGGCACCTACATGTTTGACATGGGGCAGAATATGGTCGGTTGGGTTCGACTTCAGATCGAAAGTAGTCAATCAGGTCAAGAAGTAACCGTTTCTTGCGCAGAAATGCTAAATAGCGATAATACTTTGTACAGCATTAATCTTCGGGAAGCGATACAGCAGGAGAAATATATCCTGGATGGGCAAAAGGAAGTAACGCTGGAGCCGCACTTTACTTTTCATGGGTTCCGTTATGTTGAAGTGACGGGGCTAATTCATGCACCAACACTGAATTCGGTTATCGGAAGGGTCATTCATTCGGCAACGCCGCAAACGGGCTGGATAGAAACCTCGAATGTGATGCTCAATAAGCTGCTGAGTAATATCGAGTGGGGGCAACGTGGTAACTTTATTAGCGTTCCGACCGATTGCCCGCAGCGTGATGAGAGGCTGGGATGGACGGGGGATGCGCAGATTTTTGCTCGGACGGCTAGTTATAATATGGATGTAGCACGATTTTTTAATAAATATATGACGGATGTTATCGATGCGCAGCAGCCTTCAGGAGCTTTTCCAGATGTAGCGCCGGACTCAGGCTGGGAGCATTTCAAGCACAACCATAAAGAGCTTAACTGGCATGCGCCGGATAACGGCGGCTGGGGAGATGCTGGCGTTATTATTCCTTGGACGGTCTATCAAGTGTATGGCGATCTGAGAATATTGGAAAATAGCTATCCGGCTATGCTCAAATGGGTGGAATATTTAAAAGAAAACAGCAGCGGTCTAATCCGACCTGGCTACTCGAACTATGGAGACTGGCTCTCCATCAATGCTGAAACACCGAAGGATGTTCTGGATACCGCTTATTTTGCTTACAGTACCGTATTGCTCTCCAAAGCAGCCAAAGCTCTTGGAAAGGATGAAGACGTACGTAAGTATACAGAGCTGTTCGAGGCGATTAAACAAGCTTTCGGTACTGCGTTCGTGGATGTTGATGGTCGCATCAAAGGGGATACGCAGACGGTTTACGTGCTTGCGTTGAAAATGAACTTGCTGACAGAGACCCAGCGTACACTTGCCATAAAATATTTGGTGGATAACATTCAGGAGCATGGCAATCACTTGACGACCGGGTTTCTTGGAGTAGGATATTTGCTTCCTGCGCTAACCGAGATGGGGAGAGAAGATGTTGCCTATTCCTTGTTAATTCAGGATACGTTCCCTTCTTGGTTGTATTCAGTCAAGCACGGAGCGACAACGATTTGGGAACGGTGGGATGCCTGGACGGAAACGGATGGCTTCCAAAATCCAGGCATGAACTCCTTCAATCATTATTCATTAGGTTCTGTCGGAGAGTGGATGTACCAGACAATCCTTGGTATCAATACCGTGGAAGATCAGCCGGGATATAAGCACATAGTGATACATCCCCGTCCGGGAGGCGGGCTGCATTTTGCAAAAGGAGAATTCAAGTCCGTGTACGGTACTATCAACGTGGAATGGAAGCACGAGAAGTCTTATTTCATTATGAAGGTTCGCATTCCTGTGAACACAACAGCTACTATCCATGTTCCAGGTAGGGTTGTGAATGACGATCAACAAGATAGCCAACCGGCTCTTCGTCTTATGAGCTCAGAACAAAATCAGACGGTATACGAAGCAGGCTCTGGGAGCTACACTTTCATATCCAAATTGGCGAAAAGCAGCACAGGCTCAGGAATGGAACCTGGCTTGAGCTTGTCGTATGAAAAGAGTTCTTAATTAAATGCAAGGAGGAAAAACACGTGGCTTTTGAAGTTGAACAAACTACAGGCAATAGCGAATGGTTCACTCATGACCGTTTCGGCTTATTTATCCATTGGGGTTTATATTCATTGGGGGCGAGACATGAATGGCTGCAATCAAGGGAAAGAATGAGTTCGGAAAAATACAGTAAATACTTTAAACGGTTTGATCCGGATTTGTACGATCCTGACCTGTGGGCCAAGCTAGCATCTGATGCTGGGATGAAATATTTCGTTGTAACGACCAAGCATCATGAAGGATTCTGCTTATGGGATAGCAAGCTTACGGATTATAAAGCGACGAACACTCCGGCGGGACGCGATGTGCTTAGGCCAATGGTCGATGCATTCCGCCAGCGCGATATGAAGGTCGGCTTCTATCATTCTTTGATAGACTGGCATCATTCACACTATACCGTTGATCCTAAGCATCCGCTCCGTTTTGATCCGAAATTTATTGCAGAGAGCACAGGACGTGATTTCTCCATTTACCGGGATTACTTGTTTGGACAAACGAAGGAACTACTAACAGAATTCGGCAAAGTGGATTTGATGTTTTATGACTTTTCTTTCCCGGAAGAAAACGGATTGGCTGGCAAAGGCAAAGCTGACTGGGGCAGTGAAGAGCTGGTTCGGATGATTCGAGAACTGCAGCCGCAGATTATGCTGAACGATCGTCTTCAAATTGGAGGCGACATTACGACACCGGAGCAATACATACCGACAAAGTGGGTTCAAGTCGGGGGCAAACGGGTTGTATGGGAGACGTGCCATACGTTCAGCGGTTCGTGGGGATATCACCGTGAAGAAGAAACGTGGAAGAGCGTTGATGTCTTGGTCAAAATGTTAATTGATGTAGTGAGCAAAGGGGGAAACCTGCTGCTTAACGTAGGCCCAACGGGACGAGGAGAGTTTGATGAACGCGCCATAGACCGATTGAAGGGAATGGGAGAGTGGATGAAGCGGCACAGCAGATCGATCTATGGCTGCACACAAGCTCCGGAGACATTCGAATGTCCTCAGGATTGCCGTTTGACCTACAACCCGCAAACGAACCGGATGTACCTGCATGTGTACAGCTGGCCATTTAAAAATATACATCTACGCGGCTTCGCGGGTCGAGTTGAATATGCTCAGCTGCTGAATGACGCTTCGGAAATTCGATTTAAAGAAGGCTTCGTTCAAAGCGGCATTGAAGAAGGGGCTTTCCGAGAAGGAAGAGATGAAAGCACGCTCACTTTATCGCTTCCCGTTAAGCAGCCTAACGTGGCTGTGCCGGTGATTGAATTGTTTTTGAAATAAGGCTTTTGGCCGTTTTGGTGGGATTGGAGGTAAGCATAACGATGAAAACCGTTACTTTAGGATACGAACGTAATTCCGCGCCGCGAGTAGAATATGGAATCCGCCTGTTGAAGGAGGCCTTGCAGCAAAACGGATATGAAGTACGGCAAGAAGAGATGAACTGGAATTGGGATCAGTATCGTTTGATTGAGGGGACAAAGCTTTATGTAGGGAACCGCTCAGAGTCGGGTTTTCTTCAACAGTTGGAAGAACGGGATGTGCTGCTGTATCATACGCAAGCTCCTGAAAGAGAAGGCTTCTACCTGTCTTCCTGCCCGGGAAGTCTTGTGACGGTTGCTGGTGGGAATGATTCGGGGGTGCTGTACGGCTGCTTAGAGCTTGCACGACGCATTCGACAAGAAGGTAAAGTACCACAAGATATCGCTTATGGCGATTCTCCAAGCTTCTCTCTCCGGGGACCGGCTATCGGCCTGCAGAAAACAACGGTCGAGCCGCCACGGCAAACCTATGAATACCCGATAACTCCAAATCGGTTTCCCTGGTTCTACGACCGGGCTCTATGGCTCGACTTTCTAAATATGCTGCTGGAACAGCGATGTAATATTGTTTATTTGTGGAGCGGCCACCCATTCTCGTCTCTGGTCAAACTGGACGATTATCCAGAAGCGTTAGAGGTAACAGAGGAAGAGTATGCTTGTAATGTGGATACCTTTCTTTGGTTAGCGGAGGAAGCAGATCGCAGAGGCATTTGGCTTGTTCTGAAATTTTATAATATCCATATTCCGCTGCCTTTTGCGGAAAAGCACGGGTTAAAGCTTCATCAGCCTAAACCGCTGCCTATTACGAGTGATTATTATAAGAAATCGATTGCCGCTTTTGTTAAGTCGTTTCCTAATGTAGGGTTGATGGTGTGCCTCGGTGAAGCTCTACAGGGACAAATATACGGTGTGGAATGGTTTACCGAGACCATCCTTGCCGGTCTGCTAGAGGGATTGAAAGACTCCAACGTAAAGGAGAAGCCTCCGATCATTTTACGATCCCATGCGATCGAACCGCAAAAGGTTATTGAGGCGGCACTACCCTTGTATCCGAATTTATATACGGAGGCCAAGTACAACGGAGAATCCTTGACTACTTATACACCGAGAGGCAAGTGGCAAGAGATTCATAATCGACTTGGCTCTCTTCAAACGATACATATTGTGAACGTGCACATATTAGCGAATCTGGAGCCTTTCCGTTATGGGGCGCCTTCCTTCATTCAAAAGTGTATGCAAGCGGCAAAGTATAGGTTGAAATCGAACGGACTTCATTTGTATCCGTTATTTTTCTGGGATTGGCCTTATTCGCCGGATGCTCCAGAGAAAGGACAGCCGCGTCTGAGACAAATCGACCGTGATTGGATTTGGTTTGCCGCGTGGTTCCGCTATGCATGGAATCCGGATCGAGATCCCGAAGCAGAAAGGCATTACTGGGCTGAGCTGCTAGGGGAGCGATATGGCAGCAGGGAAGCGGGCGAAGCAATCCTGGATGCGTACGAGTCATCGGGCGAATGTGCGCCGAAGCTGCTGCGGCGGTTCGGTATCACCGAGGGTAACCGCCAAACGATGAGCCTCGGGATGACGATGAGCCAGCTTACGAATCCGGAACGGCATATGCCATGGCCGGATTTATGGGAGTCCCAGTCGCCGCAAGGCGAGAGGCTGGAGGATTACATCGGTAAGGAGCTTCAGGGTGTACCGCATGTTGGGGAGACACCGCCAGATATTATTGCAGATGCGGAACGTCATGCGGAAGATGCTCTGCAAGCGATCGAGCGGGCTTGTGATTTGGTTACATGTAACGAGAGCGAGTTTGAACGACTGCGTTGTGATATGCAAGCTATCCATTATATGGTGGGAGTTTATGCTAATAAAGTGCGTGCGGCCATGAAGATTTTAACCTATAAGCATCTCGTTGGTGGGGATTATTTTCAAAGGCTGGATTTATTGGACGAAGCGGCCTCATTACTTGAGAAAAGCTTGGAAAATTATCGGAAGCTAGCGGATTTGACCGAGAAGACTTACTTGTTCGCAAACAGCATGCAAACCCCACAGAGAAAAGTTCCGATCCGCAACGGACTTGAGTTCAAGCATTGGAAAGATTGTTTGCCGATTTATGAACAGGAGCTGGAGCACTTCCAATTTCATTTGAAGGAATTAAAATCAGGCACGACTCCAGAAGCTGTGAGGAATATGAAACAGCCCATAGCCCCCTGCAGGGAAGCTCCATTCACACTTCACTCCAAGAATGTAGAAATATTTCGAGTGGAGAAGGGGGCGGAGGTGTTCACCGACGGAGACATTCATATCGTTGGATGCGCGGAGGAGCTGAACGGGTTGACGGGAGTCCGATTCAGTCAAATGGAAGCGGGCTTGCGTGGAGTGACATTAGATATCGAGCTGCATCAGCCGTCTAAAGTGCTAATCGGATATTTCAACTCGAAGGATCAACAATGGCTGCAAGCGCCAAGTCTTGAAGAGAATACCCATGCCGACGATATGGGAGGCTATGCACCGTTATTGAGAAAAGGGCTACGACTGTATGCTTACCCTTCCGTAAATGTCCACGCATTTCAATTCGAGGCGGGCAGGCATACACTTGATTTCGGAAAAGGAGCTTACTTGATATTAGCTGTTGTTCCGGCTGATCAAGAAATCCAGCAGCGGGATGTTGAACATAAGAATGACGGTGTGGATACTTTGGATTGGTTGTACGAATAAGGAATGTAAGGGAGCGGGCGAGTCGTCCGGTGGTATTCGTACTGGGAGGGCTTTCCAGCTCTCTTTTTTAATAAGGACGGCTAAAGCAAAGCTCTGTGGGTGCTTACAAAGAAGAGTATTGAAAAGCAAAGTTCCAGTTAGACGAGAAACCCATAAAACTTGAAATATTGCTAGTATGCTCCGGTGGGGTATGCTTCTCCAGCCGCTGTTGTTCTTGGGAAATTTTCAATTTATTCGCTTTCCGGCGGGGATTTCCCAAGAACAAAGGCGGACGCTTTCGCTCCTCCGAGGCATACCCCACCTACCCATATAGCAAATTTCTCGAAGAAATAGGTTTCTTGACATTCTAAGAGCTTTGCTCTGCAAAGCTTAGTTAATGCTTACGAAAAAGAGCATTGCTCCGCAAAGCTCTGCTAATGCTTACGAAGTGAGCTTTGCTCCGCAAAGCTCTTAGGAGGGAAATCATGAACGGAGCTAGTTCCATACTTTGGTATAAACAGGAAGCGGCCAATTGGTTCGAGGCACTCCCAATCGGGAACGGCCGGTTCGGAGGCATGGTGTACGGTAGGGCGGGGCGTGAACGAATTGCATTGAACGAGGATACACTCTGGTCGGGAGAACCGAAGGATACGATTCGTTATGATGCTCAGCGTTATTTAAGCTCTGTGAGGGAAATGATTTTTTCGAAGCGGTATGAAGAGGCGGAAGAGACCATTGAACAGCACATGGAGGGACAGGAGATCGCATCGTATTTACCGTTAGCCGATTTGGAGCTGATATTTGATGATCAGAGTGATATTTCAGAATATCGGCGTGAATTGGATCTAGATAATGGAGTTGTACGAGTGCAATATCTGAGCAAGGGAGCACGCTGCACGCGAGAAATTTTCGTATCCGCGGTTGATCAAGTTATGGCGATTCGCCTGCATAACGATAATAAAACCTCCTTCACTGCCGTTTTGAACAGTGCACTGCAATATTCCGTTAGTAAAGCGGATTCCAACAGGATCAGGCTTTCTGGGCGTTGCCCATATCACGTACTACCGAATACAGTAAGATCAGCCGACCCTCTAACATACGCTGATGGCAAAGGAATTGGTTTTGAGCTGCAGCTTCAAGCTGCCATAGAGAAGGGCAAGGTAGAAGTGAGTGGAGGTCGGATTCGTGTTAGCGGATCGGGAACGATAGTGCTGCTGCTATCGGCGGCGACAAGCTACAATGGCTTCGAGCACGATCCAGCTGTGCGGGGGAACGATTCGGGACGCTTGTGCGAAGCATGGCTAGCCCACGCTGAAAGGCTAGGGTATGACCGTCTAAAGGAGCGGCATCTGCATGATTACAAAGGACTCTTCGGGAGAACGACATTAGAGCTCGGAGGCTCCGAGGATATGAGTGCTACACCCACGGACGAACGTATCCTGGCAGTAAAGGACGGCGCGGATGATCCAGGTCTTGCAGCACTCTTATTCCAGTTTGGCAAATATTTGTTAATGTCCAGCTCACGTCCCGGCACTCAACCAGCCAATTTGCAGGGCATCTGGAACGATAAGACGCAGCCGCCTTGGTGCAGTAGTTGGACGGCGAACATCAACGTGCAGATGAATTATTGGCCCGCAGAAGTAAGCAATCTGGCTGAATGTCATCAACCTCTATTCGATTTGATCGAAGGACTGAGGATTACAGGCCGCAAGGTGGCCAGCATCCATTATGGATGCAGGGGTTGGACCGCTCACCATAACATTGATCTGTGGCGTACGGCAACACCGGTCGATGGCTCACCCAGCTGGGCATTTTGGCCAATGGCAGGGGCATGGTTATGCCAGCATTTGTGGGAGCATTACGCTTACAATCAAGACATAGAGTTTCTACGGCAGGCATACCCCGCGATGAAAGAAGCGGCGCTATTTTGTCTGGATTGGCTAGTCGAAGCTTCGGATGGCTCATGGGTCACTTGTCCGTCTACCTCTCCGGAGAACGTGTTTGTGACGGATGATGGACAGCAGAGCAGCGTCACTTATGCAGCAACGATGGATATGGTTCTCATTCGTAACTTGTTCGGTCAATGTATCGAAGCGAGCCGCTTATTGCAGCGGGATAGGGCATTCCACGATCAATTGGAAGAGACCCTGAAGCGGCTGCCGCCATTTCGTATAGGAAAATACGGGCAGCTTCAAGAGTGGAACGAAGATTACGAAGAGCTGGAGCCAGGGCATCGACATATTGCCCATCTGGTTGCTCTACACCCATTGGATCTTATTACGCTTGACGATCATCCCGAGCTTGCCGAAGCGTGCCGGACAACACTTGAACGTCGGCTTGACCACGGCGGCGCGCATACAGGTTGGAGCTGCGCTTGGACGGTCAGCTTCTGGGCAAGGCTCGGCGAAGCGGGGAAGGCTTATCGTTTCCTAAATGATTTGCTCTCAGGTTTACACTCTAATATGATGAATGCTCATAGGCATCCGAAGGTCAAAATGGATATTTTTCAAATCGACGGTAATTTTGCCGGCATGTCCGGTATCACGGAAATGCTGCTGCAAAGCCATGGCGGCAAGGTTCGTCTGCTACCGGCATTGCCTCCGAAGTGGAGCCAGGGCAGCGTAAAAGGAATCCGAGCGCGAGGAGGCTTCGAAATTGATTTGGAATGGGTAGAGGGCCAGCTTATTAGAGCCTTGATCCGATCTACGGCGGGCAGAAAATGCTATTTAGTGACGTCGCAGCCGGTTCAAGTTTTGTATGAAGGCAAAACCATCCATCTAGACTTGAAAGATCCGTTACACAATACATTTGAAACCACAGCGGGGTGCTGTTATGAAGTTGTGCCGTTTCAAGTAGGCATGGAACGGAATGTAGGACTAACTCAATGCCAGGGGGGAAATTAGCATGAACTTTGTAAACATAACCAAACAATTCATATTTGAAGATGATAGGCCATTCCTCAGCTGTCACGCATCCACATTGGAGCTGCTTCCTGGTGGAGAAGTCATTGCTGCTTGGTTCGGGGGAACGCGGGAGAAGGCAGGAGATGTAGCGATCTGGATCTCACATCGACGAGATGGAGTATGGATGCCTCCGTTGAAGGTAGCGGATCAAGAGGATGTTCCTCATTGGAATCCGGTATTATTCCGGAGGGAGGATGGTGTATTATTCCTTTACTATAAAGTTGGAAGCAGTATTGCAGAATGGGAAACGAGGGTAACTCGTTCACTGGATAACGGTATAACTTGGAGCATTTCCGCACCTCTGGTCGAAGGGGATAAAGGGGGAAGAGGCCCTGTTAAAAACAAACCTATAGTATTGCATGATGGGGTGATTGCAGCACCTGCATCCTTAGAGCCGGATTGGGACTGCTTCGTAGACCTCTCGGTTGATGGCGGTGAAACGTGGAGACGAAGCGAAACGATTCCGTTGGACCACAGCTGCTTGAGGGGGAAGGGAATCATTCAGCCCGCCTTATGGGAATCTTCACCAGGAAATGTTCATATGTACACACGCAGCACGGAAGGTGCTATTTATCGAAGTGACTCGCAGGATGGCGGGAAAACGTGGTGCATGGCATATCCGACAGAGTTGCCTAACAACAATAGTGGTCTTGATTTGGTAAAGATGGATAACGGCATTCTTGCCCTTGTATATAATCCGGTTCGTACAGAAGAAGGAAAGAAGAAAGGTCCGAGAACGCCATTGGTGATGCGCTTTTCCATTGATAACGGTTTGACATGGGACAATGAGCTTCTGCTTGACGAAGGGGAAGGGCAATACTCATATCCCGCTATTATTGCAAGCGGAAATGACCTATTGGTTACTTATACTTGGAGGCGGGAACGGATCGCTTTCTATCAATTAACGGTGACGTATTAAGTTTAATCGCCCTATAGATTGAGCAGATCAGCACCACTCATCTATCAAAGAAATTTAATATACTAAATTATGGAATTGAGCACCACTTGATTATCATACTCGTTAGGACGGAGGAGAGTCCATGCCAACAGGCAGCCTATGGGATGAGGAATTGCGGGCAGGGAAAAAGGCGCTTCGCACGCTCCCAGGTGCACTATTGCTAGGTTCCACCGGAGCACGGTTGTGGGCAGATTATTTGGATCCCAAGCCCGGTTTTTCAGGCAGGTTCGACTTTATCCATAAGATCAACATTCCTTTGTTATTTACATTAACCAACAACCTGGTAGACAGCTTCGAACCCTGTCGTACCGAATGGTTTCCGAGTCATTTGCTAATGGAATATTCGGGCAGTAAAATCGCTTTAACCGAAAGGAAATTTATTTCCTGGAACGATTGCGCAGTTTCCTGTCAAACTTGGACCAACCTGAGCGGGGAAGATCTCGTGTTAGCCCTTCAGACTTATGAAGATTCGTTTTCGGAGCGGAAGGGCAATACGTTGCACGGTGAGTTTTCAATTGAACATTACAGCTTCGATATCACAGGCGCGATTACAGTGAGCGATGCCGCATTGCTGGAAGAAGTGCGTGTAAAACCAGGGGAGTCAAAGCAGTTCATCGTCTCCGCAGCATTGGGAATCAAAGGACAAGATGAGCCGGAAATGCTGAAGGAGCGTTCTGCGCGTTATACAGAGTTAGGATATACGGTCGATCAAGTAGTAGAAAATCAAAAAAACGAATACCAGGCCTGGTTCGATAAAGCACCGACCTTTCAAAGCAGCGATCCGCTGCTGGACAAAACCTGGAAGTACCGCTGGTTTCTGCTGCGGCATAATTTATCCGATCCCCAGTATGGCCATTTGTCTCAACCTTTGTTTTACGAGGGAAGGTCGCATAAGAAAAGCAAGAAACCGTTCGGCAAAGGGGGCTGGGAGTTCAGCAAGCTGATTAACTTGTCTGTGCCGCTGCATATCATGGATGCGAGATGGTACCATGATCCGGTTTATTGCGAGGGCGTGTTGCAGAATATGAAGGCAGGTGCCAACGAGGACGGTATGTTCTGCTGCATGACAGTGGACACCATTATGCACTCGTTCGCCAACTTCTCTTGCTGGGCAGCCTATAAGCTTTATCTAGTACATCCGAACCGAGAGCAAATGAGACAATTGCTGCCAGCATTAAAAATGCAAATTCACTCATGGAAACGAATACATGGCAGCGATAACGATCAGTTGATGATTGAGCATAAGCATACTCGGACAGGCAAGGAATACCAGCCAAGTTATTGGTACTTCCACCAATACCCGAACAACCCGAAAGATAAAGCCACCTATACTCATTTGAAAAGAGTGGATCGTGCGGTCTACCATTATTTAAATACGCTGGGAGTAGCCAAACTATGCGAGCTGACCGGCGATGAGGAAGCGCATACATACTATAAGCTGGCTGATGAAATCAAGCAGGATATTATCGAAAAAATGTGGGATGAGGCTTCACAGTACTTCTATGATCTACACTACCTTACCGATGATAAAGCATTGGTGAAGAATATTGTGGGCATTTATCCCGGCTGGGCAGAAATGATAGACGATCGCTTCAATGGCATGATCGAGCACCTGTTTGATGATCGGGAGTTCCATACCCGATGCCCGTTTCCATCGGTATCCGCTGACTGTCCCGCCTATTCGAAAGAAGGAGGTTGGATGGGGCATTTCGTTAAAGGCCGCAACGGCTGCGTCTGGGATGGTCCCACATGGCCCTATACGAACTCGATTGCCCTAGACGCGCTTGCGAAGGAAAGCAAAAGAAGAGAACATCAATTTGATAGCGAGTTCGCTTCTTACTTGCGTGAGTACTCATTCCTTCACTTTATGCAAAGAGATTTGAACCAACCGGGTCTTGTTGAGCATTACAATAGTGAGACAGGCGAGCCATTGAGTGACGAACAGGAATATAACCATTCTTATTATATTGATCTACTTATCACGCATGTGGCGGGTTTGACAGTAGAGCATGACCGGATTATACTCGACCCGCTAGATGTAGGATTGGACTATTTTTGTCTGGATCGCATTAAGGCGGCTGGAATGGATATACGAATCACGTATAGAAAATCGAGTGTTTTGCAAACAGGGCATACGGAAATGGATGAAGGCTATCGTTTATTCGTAAATGGCAAGCTCAAGTTCAGCAGCCCGACGTTAAGTCGAGCCGAATTGGCAATACATGATTTTCGTTAGGTTTGTAGAGCTTAAGAAAAGTAAAAAAAGGAACAAGGAGTGTTTGTTCATGACTCGATTTAACGGAATAGTCTCCTCCTCGGAGACGGACCCCGCTCTTATGGAGGCTTTTCTTCCCATAGTCCATCCGAATGACAGCCATGCGGCTAATCTTCTGGAACTGGATAACGGTGATCTGCTGTGCGTCTGGTTTACAGGCAGTGGGGAGGGAAACCCCGATACGAACATTGTCATGTCGAGACTGGTTGCTGGCTCTAATGTTTGGAGTACACCTGTACAGCTGTCTGATGATCTGGAACGTTCCGAGCAAAATCCGGTTGCGTTTCAGGCACCTGATGGCAAGGTATGGCTGTTCCATACCTCCAATGAGCCACATAACCAAAAAACGTCAAGAGTCGTCTGTCGAGTTTCGGAGGATAGAGGCTATACATGGGGGCCGGTCGAAGTTCTGTTCGATGGCCTAGGTATTTTCCTCAGACAACAACTGATTGTACTGGCTAATGGTGATTGGTTACTGCCTGCCTATTACTGCAAGCTGGATGGACATTATAGTGTGGTACAAATAAGCTCGGACCAAGGGAAAACGTGGAAGGAATATCCGGTACAGGATAGTATCCACAGAGTCCAAATGAGTATTATTGAGTTAAACGGAGGCAGTCTTTATGCAGTATTCCGCAGCCGTCAGGCGGACCGAATCTATACTAGCCTATCGCATGATAATGGGAAGACATGGACGACACCGGTTAAGAGCACTCTGGCTAATAACAATTCATCCATTCAATTGACCAAGCTGCAGAACGGTCATTTAGCTCTTATCTTCAATGATTCCACGATGGAGCGCGATCAGTTCCGATGGGTTTCCAGCAAAGGAACATTTCGAAGAAAACCGCTTCGTACTCCGCTGACCTTGGCAATATCGACGGATGATGGTAAGACATGGCCCTACTACCGTAACGTTCAAATGGCGGATTTGGAATATAAAGAATCCGAAATCGGTTATTCCTATCCGACAATTATGACAACGAGAGACGGCAAAATTCATATCGCTTTTTCCTTTTTGCGCAAGGGGATTAAGTATGTTTGTGTGGAAGAGGACTGGGTGTATAATTCATAACGAGTGTTGGATAGCAATCGGCAATAGAGTCTGTTCAAAAAGCTGCATAATCCAAAGGGGGGGCTTTTTGAACAAACTCTATGTAAGGGTTTGCATTAAAAATCATGTACCTGAGGTGATGGTCATGAACGGGAGAATCGATCATTTTACCGGCGATCTCTTTTTCGATGAGAATATGGATATTTTCATAAATCGTGAATTGGAATCGTTTTCAACTATACAGCATACCCACGATTTTACGGAAATCAGCTATGTGGGAGAAGGCAGCGGATATCACTACATAGAAGATCAAGTGATTCCAATTAAGCAGGGGGATCTGTTTGTAATACCGATAGGAACGTCGCATGTGTTTCGTCCGTCCTCACCTAAGCAGGATAAAACGCTCGTCATTTATAATTGCATCTTTCGAACCGAGCTGCTGGATGGCTGGAAGCATTTTATCCAGAAAGATTCCTACACCTACAATATTTTTTATTATCCTCACGAATGCACCGAACGTTGGCTGCACTTTCAGGATAAGCATGATACGTTTTTTAATATGATTCAAACCATGTACTCGGAATATTTGAAACGCTGCACGGGGTATGAGACCGTATTGACCGCTATGCTGATCCAGATGCTGGTGATGCTGAAGCGCTTTGAATTAAAAAATGAAGAGGAGCCTGCATCTTTTAGCAAGCTGGAAGAAGTGGTCCATTTCATTAAAAATAATTACACGCAAAACATTACAGTTCAAGATGTTGCCGATTATTTCTATTTAAGTGCAAGTCATTTTCAACGCTTATTTAAAAAGACTACAGGGCTTACGTTCACTCAGTATTTGCAAAATGTTCGCATCCAAAAGTGCTGCGAGCTTTTAAAGTCAACCGATATTCCGATTTACCAAATCGCCAATCAAGTCGGTTATTTGGACATGAAGTTTTTCCATGCCTTGTTCCGTAAAAAAACTGGAGTGACTCCTCGACAATATAGGCAAAACTTTCAAGAATTTGAGGATAAAGCCATATCATTTTAACATACTGGGGCTGGCCATAATTATGGAACAGCTCTTTTTGTTGCATGCAACTACCTACGATTGGAGGAATGACCGGTGTGGTCTCCGGACGAATATTTAAAGCAGCTATATGACAGCAAGGAACAGATGAGGGTGCAAATGTTGGGTCAGCAGCATTGGAGAGAGAGGAAGGGGGAAGTAAGAACGAAGCTCTTGAAAGCGTTGGGGAGCCTACCTAGCGGCAGCGTAAGCTTGAACCCGGTTTTGCTAGAAAGAACGGAAAGAGAAGAATATGTTGTGGAACGTGTGGCTTTTGCAACGGCAGAGCATCTGCGGATTCCAGCCTACGTGCTCATTCCAAAACAGCTTGAAGAAAGAGCTCCGGCAGTGCTGGCTTGGCATGGTCATGGATATGGCAGCAGAGAAATTGTCGGCTTGCAGCCGGATGGAACGGTGGATGAGGGCGAGCCGGGCATCCATCAGCATTTTGCCGTTCAGCTTGTTCGCAGAGGGATGATCGTCATAGCGCCTGAAATTATAGGCTTCGGTGATCGGAGGCTGTTAGCGGATCGAATGAAAGATCCTAAGAAAGCAAGCTCCTGCTTTGCGCTTTCCTCGCGTCTGCTGCTATACGGGCAAACCTTGGCCGGGCTGCGTGTGTACGAAGCTATGCGTGCTTTGGACTACTTGCTTAGCAGAGCTGAAGTGGACCCGGGACGAATCGGGTGCATGGGGTTTTCTGGCGGAGGCATGATCGCTGCTTTATCTGCCGCATTGGATGATCGAATCCAGGCTGTCGTGCTAAGTGCATTTACGAGCACCTTCAGAGGAAGCCTGCTTGCGATGAATCATTGCATAGACAATTACTTGCCCACGGTTCTTGCGTATGCGGATCTTCCGGAGTTGATAGGGCTGATCTCGCCCCGGTCGCTATTTATTGAATCTGGAATAGAGGACACGCTGTTTCCTCTAGCTTCCGTTCAGGAAGCTTTGACAGCGTTAGAGCGAATATATCAGGATGAGGATGCTTTGGAACGGCTGCAAGCCGATCTATTTCCGGGTAAACACCAGCTTTCGGGCAGGAAATCTTATGATTGGCTAGCTCAGAGGCTGAGAGCATGATTACCCTATAGAGTAAGTTATCATCACCTATAATCCTGTAAATCAGCAGATGTATAATGGAAAAAAATGAAGGGAAACAAAGAAGCTTTGCCTTCAGGATGTTGAGATGATGAGGATATCGTTACGATTCAGGTAGTAAAATGTACCTACGAGTCCGTGGCGGGAGACAAATGAAACCGTTCTCAAATAATGGAATAAATAAGTGTATCGGAGGTGCTGCAATGGGGCGCATTCTTTTAAACCACATTGAAAAGAAATACGGCAAAGATAAGGGGTACGCGGTAAGAGATTTTCATTTGGAAATTGCTGATGGCGAATTTCTCGTTATGGTCGGTCCGTCCGGCTGTGGGAAATCAACGACGCTTCGAATGATTGCAGGTTTAGAGGACATATCATCGGGAGAGCTGTATATCGGAGAGCAATTGGTCAACCATTTGCCACCAAAGGATCGGGACATTGCGATGGTGTTTCAGAACTATGCATTATACCCCAATATGAGCGTATTTGAGAATATCGCATTCGGGTTGCGGTTGAGAAAATTGCCTAAGCATGAAATCGATCTGGCGGTCAAAAAAACATCCAGAATATTGGAAATTGAACCCTTCTTGAACAGGAAGCCAAGACAATTGTCCGGGGGTCAGCGTCAGCGGGTTGCACTAGGGAGGGCTATAGTCCGTAATCCTCAAGTGTTTTTGATGGATGAGCCTCTATCTAATCTGGATGCCAAACTAAGAGTGCAAATGAGGACTGAAATCATCAGGCTTCATAAACAGCTTGGAGTTACGATGGTCTATGTGACGCATGACCAAGTAGAAGCTATGACGATGGGACATCGTATCGTGGTTATGAATAATGGCGTCATCCAGCAGGTGGATACGCCACAAAGGATATACAACCATCCGCGTAACATGTTCGTCGCAGGTTTCATCGGAACGCCGCCGATCAATCTACTCGAAGGTCAGATTCTTGAGAATTCCGAAGGATTGCTGGAATTTCATACGAATCGATACTTCTTACAAATTCCGGAAGAGCAATCGAATGTGTTGAGGAGTAAGAATAAAGTTAATCGAAATGTCATTCTGGGCATCCGCTGTGAAAATATTCATCTTGAGGCAGATTATCGTGACGCAAATCCCGGATCGCAAATTGTAGGAATTCAAAAGATTAATGAGTTAATGGGTGCAGATATGTACTTGTACCTGGATATCGGAGTTTCGAATTTGCTTATCGCACGAACTCGCCCGGAGCATCTATTTACTGAAAATGAAAAAATTACATTGACTCTCAATATGCGCAAAGCGTTATTTTTCGATAAGGATACAATGGACAATCTGGCGTATTAAAGCTAAAGATACAGCAGACGAATGGAGTTGAAAGCGTTGTTACGAACTCGAGCGTGGATTACGACCATGCTGGCGCTCGTCCTTGTACTGAGTCCTACACTCACCGGTGTGGCAGATCAAAACCGTACATCGGGAACAAGCGATAACAGTGCAAAGACAAAAAATGTAAGTGAAGAAGCGGGCGAAGCCAAACCTCTGGACCCCTACTATTTTGAAGTGCTTGACGGATGGAATAAGAACGGGGCTGTGATCAATCATAACGGCAGCATTGCTATTCCCGGCTCGAGGCTGAGCGCTAAATCCGAAAAAGCGAATGTTACGGTCGGTCCTTATGATGGGAAAAGCGACGTCATGATATGGAATGCTCAAGGGGACGAATGGATCGAATACGAATTCAATGTGGAGCAGGGAGGGTTATACAACATTGCCTTGTCTTATCATCCATTCGTCGATGCGTCGCACCGCAAGCCGATTGCTTGGAATGTTACGTTGGACGACAAGAACCCGTTTCTCGAATCCAAATCGGTTCAGCTCTACCGACAATGGAAAGATCAACTGCCAGCCCGAAAAGATGATAACGGTGATGAGATTCGTCCGATGGCTGTAGATGTATCCAAATGGTTGAACGATTCATTCCGTGATTCTGGTGGTGCGTATGAAGATTCTTTGCTATGGAACTTGACCCCCGGGAAGCATAAGATTCGGTTTTCGGGCAGCGATCCTGTGGCGATTGAGACAATCTCACTCAAAGCGCCAGCCAAAGCCCAGGATTATAAGACCTATAGAAGCTCTCAACCTTCAGGAGTACCTACGGTTAATGCGAATCCTATCGTATTCGAAGCGGAGCAGGTGCAGTGGAAGAATGACTCATCCATACCGCTAAATTATGACAATGACATTGCTTCGGTACCTTACGTCCGAGGGAAAATCACGTACAACACGATCGACGGGCAGCGATGGTCCACGGGGAATCAGGAGGTCAGCTGGAGCTTTGAAGTTCCTGAGGACGGTTACTATAAAATAGGGATGCGCACGCAGCAGTCGTTTTTATCCAACCGTTCGTCGTTTCGCTCCATCACCATCAACGGAAAGACGCCTTTCTCCGAGCTGAAAGCGTACCGGTTTTTGTATGCTTCCGGCTGGAAGGGCATCACGCTGGAAGACGAGCAGGGCAAGCCGTATGAGTTTTATTTGAAAAAAGGAACCAATACGATGTCCATGCGCGTCACCCAAGCACCACTCAAGTCCACCATTGTAGAATTGGAAAAAAGCATTACTGAGCTGAAAAAGCTGACCGCTGATTTAAAAGCATTGACAGGCGGAGTGGACGACAAAAATCGGACTTGGGATATTCAAAAGGATCTTCCGGATTTCGTTGATGAATTGAAAGGCTTAAGCGATAATCTCGACGGTGCCCGTTCTAGATTGGAGACGGTCAATGGCCGTCCGGATGCAGTTTCACAAGGGATTGTAACGGTCATCCAAGATATCCAGTCACTCTTGAAAAATGTAAATGAAATTCCATACGAAGCAAGCAGACTCGTGACAATGCAGGGAAAGATCGGTGATCTCATACAACAGCTTAACTCGCAGCCACTGCAATTGGATAGAATCATGGTTGTGCCGGTGCAGCAGAATTTCCCAAGGATGGAAGCTACGTTTACTCAAAAAATTCAGGGCGCATTTATTAACTTTTTTTATTCCTTTATGCCAAAGGAGAATTTGAATAAGGTTCAAGATGATGTTCTTAATGTTTGGGTCTTGCGAGGCAGGGATTATGTGAACCTTTTGCAGGATATGGCTAACGAATCGTTTACTCCCCAAACAGGGATTAAGGTGAAAGTCAATTTGCTTCCAGATGCCGGGCTTCTTGTATTGATGAATGCTGCAGGTATTGCGCCAGATGTAGCGTTAGGCTTGTCCCAAGACCTTCCTTTCGAATACGCGCTGCGTAATGGAATCTATGATTTGAAGCAGTTTCCTGATTTCGATACCGTTTTTAAACGGTTTGCTCCAGGCTCATGGACACCTTTCTATTATAATGGCGGGTATTTTGGTGTACCGGAGACACAAACGTTCCAAATGATGTATTACCGGAAAGATATATTGCAAAATTTGGGTTTAAAGGTACCGAACACTTGGGATGAATTATATAAAATGCTTCCCGTTATACAGCAAAATGGAATGAACATTACACCGGTGGGTCACAATCCATTCTTCCTACAAAACGGAGCTGATTACTTCGCAGAAGATGGCTCCAGAACGACTATCGGTTCGGAAAAAGGATTTGACTCTTTCAAGAAATGGACCGATCTGTACAATAAATATGCCGTCGATCGTTCCTTATCGAGCTTCTATCAACATTTTCGCGACGGGACGATTCCGCTTGGTATAGCAGATCTGAGCATGTATATCGAGTTAACCGTAGCAGCTCCCGAGCTGAACGGTTGGTGGGGCGTTGCCCCAATTCCAGGCGTAAAGCAGTACAACGGAACGGTGGCCCGATGGATGGGCGGGGGCATGCAGTCTTCCGCAATATTCAAGCAAACGAAGAAGCCAAACGAGAGTTGGGAATTCTTGAAATGGTGGACTTCCGCGGAAGTACAGGAAAAGTATGGAACTGATCTGGAGACTCTAAACGGCGTCAGCTTCCGATGGAATACCTCCAACATCGATGCTTTTGCCAAGCTTCCTTGGAAAGAAGATGATCTCAAAGGAATTATGGAGCAGTGGAGATGGTTTAGGGAAATTCCGAATGTACCGGGCAGCTATTTTATGGAGCGTGAGCTGCAGAACGCATGGAACCGGACTGTGGTAGACGGAATTAACTACCGAACGTCTCTTGAAACTGCAATCGTTGATATTGACAGGGAAATTCAAAGGAAAATGCAGGAGTTCCATTTTATTAATGAAAACGGTGAAGTTATAAGATCATTAAATTTACCGAAAATAACCGAGCCATGGGAAGGAGTGGATAAGTATGTTAAAAAGTGAATCCGGGACGCTACCGGCAGCGCATACTTCCACCAGTCGTTTGAAGCAAAAATGGGTTTCGCCGATTCAAATGGCCTGGGAGTACCGTGCCTCTTATGTTTTTATCGCTCCATTCATGGTTTGCTTTATTATTTTTATTATGATTCCGGTTCTCGCCGCCTTCGGACTGAGCTTTACGTATTATAACTCTTTGGAACCGCCAAGGTTTGTAGGGTGGGAGAATTTCCGATACATGTTATCCCAAGATTTAATTCTCATTAAATACGCAATACCCAACACCTTTAAGTTTGCAAGTATCGTAGGGCCAGGGGGGTATATCGCATCCTTCCTGCTTGCGTGGCTTATCTCTATATTGCCGGGAGTTTACCGTAAGTGGTTTACTCTCGCATTGTACACCCCGTCCTTGGCTGGCGGGGTTGCAATGAGCATTATTTGGCTGCCGCTCTTATCCGGTGATCGGATCGGTTATTTGAACAGCTTCCTTATTAAGCTGGGGCTAGTCAATCAACCGATCTTATGGGTGACGAGCAAAGAGCATTTGATGACATCCATGATAGTCGTTACGTTATGGTCCAGTATGGGAATTGGTTTTCTGGCAATGCTTGCTGGCATATTGAATGTCAATTCGGAGCTCTATGAAGCGGGCAGGCTGGATGGAATTAAAAGCAAGCTGGAAGAAATATGGTACATCACAATACCTTCAACGAAACCTCAAATGCTGTTTGGTGCGGTAATGGCTATAGTTGGAGCGTTCAAGGCCGGAGGGATTGGAACTCAGCTCGCCGGCATGAATCCGACACCTCAGTATTCAGGCCATTTGATCATTAGTCAAATTGACGATTACGGGTTTACCCGGTTTGAGTTGGGCTACGCGAGCGCATTATCCGTATTTTTGCTTATTCTTATTTACGTTGCCAACAAGCTCTGCTGGAGATTGTTCGGCACGAAGGAGGACGAATAGATGAAAGTCATGGGTGCAGAAACGCTCGGAAAGCTCATTCGGTGGCGGAAACAGTCAAGGCTGCATCGTTTGGGCCCAACGGAGAAATTTGCCGTGTTTCTGCTGGTTGTCCTCAGTATTTTTATGCTAATGCCGTTAGTCTACATATTGAATCATGCGCTGAAGCCATATCAGGAATTGTTCATTTATCCACCTAACATTTTTGCTCGTCATCCATCCTTTCAAAACTTCGTGGAACTGCTGGGGATTACGAAGGGGACCGCGATACCGATTACAAGGTACATTTTTAATAGTGTCATTGTAGCCATATTATGCGTTATCATTGTAACTGTGGTAAGCGCAATGTGTGCGTATCCAATTTCTAAGCATAAATTCCCAGGTCACAAGGTAGTTTTTGGCATGATTTTGTTGACGCTGCTCTTTGCACCAGAGACAGTGGCCATTCCCAGATACCTGGTCGTCAGTAAGCTGGGCATTATGAATACCTACTTTGCTCATATTATGCCGATGGTGGCCGTTCCTACGGGTGTGTTTTTGATGAAGCAATTCATCGATCAGCTTCCTAACGAGCTTCTGGATTCAGCCAAGATGGACGGTGCGAGAGAGTATACGATATTCATGAAGATTGTTCTACCTGTCATTATGCCAGCGGTTGCGACAATTGGAATCATTGCATTTAATGCTGCTTGGGGAAATACGGAAACGTCGACGCTGTTCATGCAGCAGGAGGAGATGAAAACATTTCCGTTTTATATTTCGACGCTTACGAGCGGTATGGCCAACAATGTAGCGCGGCAAGGGGCTGCGGCAGCGGCGGCACTGCTTATGTTTTTGCCGAATTTGATCATTTTTCTTCTGTTTCAAAGCAAGGTCATTGCGACAATGGCTCATTCCGGGATTAAATAGCGAGGGTACAATAGGGAAGGAGCGGATCACTCAGTCATGGTTAATCAGCAGCAAAAGGTGGAGCGTTGGGGACGGTTTGAGCTTGTATTAAATGGACCGTCCGCTGGGAATCCCTATCAAGAGGTACAATTAAGCGCCTTATTTCAATATAAAAATAAGGTCATCGAGCCGGATGGATTCTATGATGGTGACGGACGGTATAGGATTCGCTTCATGCCAGACCAAACGGGAGTATGGCGGTATACGACCCGTAGTAATCGAAGTGAGCTCGATGGTTTAACCGGCGAGTTTGACTGCGTGGAGCCATCCGTTGGAAACCACGGGCCTGTGCGCGTCAAAAATAAGTACTATTTTACTTACGAGGATGGAAAGCGTTATTTGCCTTTTGGCACTACCTGTTATCATTGGACACATCTAGGTAATGAAGCTCTGGAGGAATCTACGCTGCAAACGTTGGCTCATTCCCCGTTCAATAAAGTAAGAATGTGTCTGCTGCCGACACGGGACATGAGACCACCGGCTATTGCCTTTGCAGGAACTTGCCCTGAGGATACGGACAAAACGAGATTTAACCCCGCCTTTTTCGCTCATTTGGAACGAAGAATTGAGGACCTGCAGCAGCTTGGCGTCGAAGCGGATTTGATTTTGTTTCATCCTTACGATAAGGACTTTTGGGGATTTGATAATATGGACGCAGATACGGATCGCTTTTATCTGCGCTATGTTATTGCCCGGCTTGCCGCCTACAGAAATGTATGGTGGTCTTTGTCTAACGAGTACGATTTCAATAAATTTAAAACAGTTGCCGACTGGGACTTCCTCATCCAGTATGTTCAGCGATACGATCCGTACCAGCATCTTCGCTCCATTCATAATGGAACCAAAATGTACAAATCATCAACGCTGTACGATTATACGAAACCATGGATCACACATCAAAGCATTCAGCATTGGGATGCAGAGCTAACGGCAGCTTGGCGTGAAGCAGCTCCAAAACCGATTGTTATTGATGAAATATCATATGAAGGGAACAGCTCACGACGCTGGGGTAACATTTCCGGAGAAGAAATGACGCACCGGTTTTGGGAGGGCTTCTCACGGGGGAGGCTTTGTCACGCATGGTGAATCATTTATTGACCGCGAGACGCGTGCCTGGATCTCATTCGGAGGCAAGCTGTACGGAGAGAGCACAGAGCGGATTGCATTTTTGCGTCGAGTTATAGAGGATGGGCCTGAGGATTGGATAAAGTCTGCTGAGGATGGAAGCTATAAACTGTTGTATTTCGGTCGCCATCAGCATGCTTACAAGTTTGTAGAGCTCGGTGAAGTCTCGGAGTTCCGAATGGAGATCATTGATACTTGGAACATGACGATTACGCCGGTAGAAGGTACATATCGTGGGCGAACCAAGGTGAAGCTTCCTGGCAAGCCTTACATCGCACTTCGCATGATCAAAGTATAAGAAGAAAATTGAAACATTGAGGAGGAGAGCACACTGATCATGGATAAGGTGGCACAATGGGGGATTTTCGAGCTGACGCTGGACGGTCCCTCTGAAGGCAATCCATTTACTGACATTGCTTTAAGCGCTAATTTCAAAAAAGGGGCGGATGAAGCGATATCGGAAGGCTTTTATGATGGAGGTGGAAAGTTTCGCATCCGCTTTATGCCACATGTAGAAGGTGAATGGACCTATACGGTATCCAGCAATTGCCCGGAAATGGATGGAATAACGGGGCGGTTTACGTGCAGTGGCTCGGAGTCAGGCAACCACGGACCTGTCCGGGTTAAAAATAATGTACATTTTCAGTATGCGGTTGGAACGCGATATATCCCCATAGGTACAACGTGTTATGTATGGCATTTGCAGTCGGTGGAGCTGCAGGAAGAGACGCTGCATACGCTTAAGCGATCTCCATTTAACAAAGTACGTATGTGTGTGTTCCCCAAAAGCTATGTGTTTAACAACGCTGAACCGCAAAGGTATCCTTTTGAAGGCTCCAAAGAAACGGGTTTCGATTTGACCAGATTTTGTCCTGATTATTTTGCACATTTGGAGAATCGAATATCGGATTTGGCAGAGCTTGGAATCGAAGCGGATCTTATCTTGTTTCACCCGTATGACGAAGGACGGTGGGGATTTGACCGGATGAGTCCTGAACAGGATGAGCGTTATTTGCGCTATGTTATCGCACGACTTGGTGCATACCGCAACGTGTGGTGGTCCCTTGCCAATGAATATGATTTGATCAAGCACAAACAACCGGAGGATTGGAACCGTCTATTCGGAATCATTCAAGAAAACGATTATGGGGGACATTTACGCTCCATTCATAATTGTGATACATGGTATGATTTTGGTGTTCCTTGGATTACTCATGCTAGTATTCAACATGCCGATATACGGGTTGCTTCGGACTGTACCAAACAATATGGCAAACCAGTCATTATCGATGAATGCGGATATGAGGGGAATTTGGACTCACGTTGGGGCAGTCTGACTGCCGAAGAAATGGTGCTGAGAATTTGGGAAGGCAACTTCCGGGGAGGCTATGTGACTCATGGTGAAACCTATTTAAATGAAGAAGAACAAATTTGGTGGTCTCATGGCGGGCAGCTTCGTGGAGAGAGTGTTGCGAGAATCGCATTTTTACGAAGAATTCTTGAAGAAGCGCCTGCACATATGACATACAGCAGCGACAGGATGGATGCCGCTACGTTGGAGGTTAGTGGGGAATATTATTTGCAGTACTTTGGCCCCCATCGGTTCTCTTACCGAGAGTTCGCACTCCCTGAAGGTGAATATGAGGTAGATGTTATCGATACCTGGAACATGACTATCACTAAGCTGGAAGGAACGTTCCAAGGCAGGTTTAGAATCGATCTGCCCTCTAAGCTTTACTATGCATTGCGGCTACGAAAAACGGTTAACTCAGTGTGAAAAGACATGATTGTTCAATAACAGGTTTGGACCAAAAGGAGAGATTACATGGTACCCATGAGCAAATCTAATTTGAATGCAAAATTATGGTACGAGAAGCCGGCAAGAGCATGGACCGATGCGCTGCCTATCGGCAACGGTAGGCTCGGTGCGATGATATTCGGCAAAGTCAATCAGGAAAGGCTCCAGTTGAACGAAGATTCCGTCTGGTATGGCGGACCGGTTAATGGTAATAATCCTGACGGACGCAAATACTTGCCGGAGGTTCGTCGTCTGTTAATGCAGGGGAAACATGTAGAAGCAGAAGAATTGGCGCAAATGGGGATGATGTCCATACCTAAATCTCTGCATCCTTATCAACCTTTGGGTGAGCTTCAGTTGTACCATGATGGTGAAAAGAAGATGATCTCCAACTATTATAGAGATCTGGATATCGAAGAAGGAATTGCTCATGTATGCTACAGTTTGAATGATGTGCGGCATGTAAGGGAATTGTTCAGCAGCGCAGTCGATCAAGTCATCGTGATTCGGGTATCTTGCGATCGTCCAGCGACATTGAATTTACGGATGAATTTGAGCCGAAGACCTTTCGATGAGGGATCACATCGCTTTGGCAAAGATACGTTGGTTATGCGCGGAGAATGCGGACGGGATGGTGTAACGCTGTGCACAGCGGTAAAAGCCGTTGCCGATGGCGGGACGGTCAGCATCATCGGTGATTTTCTGTCCATAAGTAAGGCCAATGCCGTAACCATTTACTTAGCTGCCGCTACGACATTCCGTTGTGAAGACCCGCTTGGGGAATGCATTCAGCAGCTGGAGAAAGCTGCCGGCAAAGGCTATGAACGGGTGAAGCAGGATCATCTGACAGATCATATTTCCAAAATGAAGAGGGTAAGTCTTGAACTGGGCCGTCCAGGAGATTTTCATGAAACCGCTTCCCTTCCTACGGATGTTCGTCTCCAGCGTTTTAAAGAAGGTGGCGAAGATCCAGCGCTCATCTCCTTGTATTTTCAATTTGGCCGCTACTTGCTTATGGCTAGCTCCCGTCCCGGATCGAACCCTGCAAATTTGCAGGGCATATGGAATGAAAGCTTCACGCCACCTTGGGAAAGTAAGTACACCATCAATATTAACACTGAAATGAATTATTGGCCTGCTGAGATATGTAATTTGTCCGAATGTCACGAGCCGCTATTCGATCTAATTGATCGCATGCGTCCTAACGGCCGTATTACAGCTCAAAAGGTTTACGGATGCAAAGGGATCGTAGCGCACCACAATACCGACATGTGGGGAGCAACCCAAATCGAGGGTAACTTCATGCCGGGATCGATCTGGCCGATGGGTGCCGCTTGGCTGTCGCTGCATCTATGGGAACATTTCCGGTTTGGTTTAAATGAAACGTTTCTGCGTGAACGCGCCTATCCAGTGATGAGGGAAGCGGCTGAATTTTTCCTTGACTACTTGTTTGAGGACAAACAAGGACGTCTTGTTACAGGTCCTTCCACTTCACCTGAAAATAAATATATTGGGTCCGACGGTAGTGTCGGCTGCTTATGTATAGGTCCATCTATGGATACCCAAATTGTCTACACGTTGTTCCAAGCGTGCATAGAGGCTTCACGAACTCTTCACATGGATGAAACGATACGTTCACAATGGGAAACGGCGCTGAGCAAGCTGCCTAAGCCACAAATAGGCAAATATGGCCAGTTACAGGAGTGGGTGGAAGATTGGGAAGAGGTTCATCCTGGACACCGTCATATCTCGCACTTGTTCGCACTGCACCCAGGAGAGATCATCCACGTTCGTCATACGCCGGAATGGGCGCAGGCAGCAAGACGGACGCTGGAGCGCAGGCTGGAAAACGGCGGGGGCCATACGGGATGGAGCCGAGCATGGATACTGAATTTTTATGCCAGATTGGAGGATGCGGAACAGTGCTACGAGCATCTTAGATTGCTGCTTTCGCAATCAACATTGCCGAATTTATTTGATAATCATCCGCCATTTCAAATTGATGGTAACTTTGGCGGAACTGCAGGGATCGCCGAAATGCTGCTTCAATCACACCGCGGGGAAATCGTATTGCTGCCGGCATTGCCAGAAGCCTGGAAGAACGGTAAAGCATCCGGATTTCGTGCCCGTGGCGGCTTTGAAGTCGGTATGGAATGGGAAGATGGCGAATTGACCCATTGTGTCATTAAAGCAGCTAAAAATAACGTATGTCGAATCGTTAGCAAGACTCCTAATGCTCCTTTCTTGGTGGAGTCGAATGGTAAGACTATCGCTACCCGTATCTCTGAGTATGTGACCGAATTCGATGTAATGGAAGGTACAACGTATGTGGTTAAAGCTCAAAAGCAGGCTGAATTAATCGAGGCTAAGCGAGCTTCATCCTCTAATTAACTCTCCCTTTATAATCTATAAGCAGCAGCAAACAGGCCATCTTTATAGATGGTCTCTTGTTGATGAGAAACCAGTTATTCAGAAAAACTTTAAGTCGGTAGGTGGGGTATCCCCTGCAGGAACGTTAGTGCCCGCCTTTGTTATCAGGAAATAACCGCTGTAAAGCGATTAAATTAAAAATTTCCTGATAACAGCAGCGGCCGGAAGGGGATACCCCACCGAAGTACTCCAACCCGTTTCTGAATTTTATGGTTTTCCCCGTCTACCTGAGGCCATCATTATTGATGGCCTGTTTGCTGCAATCCGCCCCAAAAGTAGGCAGAAACAACCTATATATGTTTTTTTGAACTGGTGTAAAGTAAAACTCGAGAGGTGAATACCATGGAATTTATTAGACCTGAAGATTACTTGCCAAGAAAATCGCATATATCGGATTTAAAGAAATACGGAATCGGCTTGATCGGATGCGGCAGCATTGCCAACACGGCACATCTGCCTGCGTACCGCAAATACGGATTACATATTGCTGCTTGCTGCGATGTTAACGAGGAAGCAGCTCGTGCAACAGCGGAGAAATTCAACATCCCTCGCTGGACCACCAATGTAAGTGAGCTCCTGGAAATGGATGAAGTAACCGTCATCGATTTGGCGATACATCCTAAACCGAGACTGGACGTGTTGAAGCATATCAGTAAAGCTCCGCGCCCTGTATTATGCCAAAAGCCATTAGCACTTGATTTGGAGCATGCCCAGCTGCTTTGCAATGAAGCTAATAACCTTGGCATCCCACTCGGAATTAATCAGCAGGCTCGTTGGGCTCCAGCACATATGGCATTGAAGACGGTCATTGATCAAGATCTCATCGGTGAAATATACAGCATTCACCATAACATGCGTTCCTTCCAAGACCAAGCCGGTTGGTGGTGGACGAATATGAAGAATTTCAATATTGTCGACCACGGTGTTCATTATGTGGACTTGTGTCGTTATTTCAACCCCTATCCGCAAGAGTGGTCACGTGTACACTGTACGACAGCGCAGTTGAATCAGCAAAATGCGATTGATCCGCTTATTTACTCCGCTAATGTAGAGTTCGGTACCAAAGGCGGAAGAAACCCGTTTATGGCCTCGCTTCATTTTAATAACATAGCCAAAGCGAGCCGTTCTCACAGTAATACATGGTGGGTGGATGGTACAGAGGGAAGCCTATGGTGCACTCAAGATACACTTTACATGGCGATAAACAAACACAAAAACGTAGTTCATGAAATTAAGCTGAAAGGAACCTGGTTTCCGGATGCATTCGCTGGCTCCATGCTGGCTTTCATAACGGCCTTGGACCAAGGGAAGCGTCCTCCGGTTACTGCAGAAGATAACTTGCAGACTATTGCCATGACGACGGGAATGGTGATTTCCAGTCAGGAAGGCTGCGTAGTAGAAAGAACCGACTTGCTAAAGGGGAGCGATCGCTTGTGAATAAACTCGGTTTCATGAGTTACGTCTATATGGGTTGGTCGGCAGAAGCGATGGCTGAAGATGCGCGCAGCCATGGCTTGGAATATGTGCAGCTAGATCCGAAGCAGAAACTGCAGGTAATGGACGATGAGCCGTTCTCATTGGTTCGGGCAGAAAAAATTCGGACAATTTTTGAAGACTATGGCATATCCGTCGTTGGTTTGTCTGGATACACTAACTTACTTAACCCGAATCTTCAAAAAAGAGAAAACAAAGTCAATCAGCTTGAAAAAATGATAGACCTTTGTTCTGCTTATGGTACTCGTTTTATTGCAACGGAAACAGGAAGCCTCCACCCAACTAATGCATGGCGAGATTATGAAGGAAACCGGTCAGAGGAAGCTTGGGAACAGCTTGTATCTATCGTAGACCGGTTGCGGAACCGGGCAGTAACAAAGGGTGCCATACTCTTACTAGAAGGATTTGCACTCAATGTGCTGGCTACACCCGAGCAAGCAGCGCGCTTGATGGAACGGCTTGGAACTGACGGGCTCGGGATGATTATGGATCCTTTCAATTATTTAACTCAACAAGATCTGAAGCGGCAAAAGGAAGCGATGTCCAATATTTTCGACAAGATTGCTGGCTTTTCACCTATCACACATGCAAAGGATAGCTTATATGATGAGGATGGGTTTACAACGCCTCGGGTAGGAACAGGACAATCCGATTGGAATGTATACGCAGAGCTGCTTGCTACCCACTTGCCGGAAGCCCCCCTAATACTGGAGCATGCTGAACCTGAAGAGGTCGCAGATTGTTTAAGATTGATTCATCAAGCATTCGAGAATGTTGGTGTTGCTGGAAAAGTGAGAAAGTCCTATGGTGCATAAACCAAAATTAGGGATCCAAGGTCCTGTCGTTGCATGGCAGGATTCATGGGCTGGAGATGCATCGGACCGCATCATGCGTACGGGAACGGGCAGTATATGTCCGTCACAGGACCGTAGACCTGAACCCGGAGCGTTTATAGACATGCTGCGTGAGCTGGAAGCGGATTTTTATGTCCACCATGCGATTCCGCAAGGGGAAGGCTATTCCGAGCTTTTGCATGACATGACCGAAGCGGGAATGGATATTTGTATAGGCAATGAATACGGAAACATTAACGGCCCTTGGGTCGAAGGCACGAACCGATATGACATCCTGGACGAAGCCATTCTGGAGGCGGGTCGATCGGACCGCTGCATCGGATTGCTCTATGATGAACCGGAGCATTTACAGATAAATGCCGCACAATATCGGAAGGACGGATGGTTCCCGCATTGGGGCAGCACTGAAGGATTAAGCTTGCAAGAGTCGCGCCTTAAGGTAGAGCATTCGGTCAGAGACAGGATTAAACATGTAATGAACCTTATGGAGTTATCCGGTTTTAATGGTAAAACGATGCCGCTTATTTCTGAGCACGTATTCCCAACGAGTTTTCATACTTATGCCAGAGCGGGCATGGATATTTGCCCGAAGGTCATGAAAGAGTCATTCCAATCTCTTCAGCTTTCAACTGCTTTAGGAGCAGCCAAACAATACGGTAAGTCGATGTGGATTTGTGCTGATCTGTGGGGGCCGGATACAGGAACGTGGTTCACCCGTTTTCCGGGATTTCCCGGTCACTCTCCGGAAGAATTTGATTCTGCTTTAAAAATGAGCTATTGGATGGGACCGTCCCATCTATTTACTGAAAATATCGATGTTCTGCTACAGCATACGTCCAGTGGATTTAAAAAGACAGAATTCGGCGAAGTGTGGAAACAATTCGTTTGCCAGTATATTACTGAACATCCTCTCACTTGGCATCACTCGCAAGCGGATGCAGATATTGCCGTCATTCATTCGGATGACAGCAATTATGGGCAAAACGAGCGGTTGTTCGGCAACCGTGCACTTGATAGGCAAAGCGTTTCGCATAGCGAAAGTGTGTTTCATATTTGGCATGTGCTAAGTAGAGGCACAATGCCGACACATGGAAGCTGCATGCACATACCGGGTTACGACTTTCCGCGGCATGAATTGAAGAAAGAAGTGCTGCTTGAACGGTTTCCTTTGGAAAAAGGATACGTCGGCAGCGGCCGTCAAATCGTGCATCCCTTGTTTTACCCCACTTCTAATGTTCTTGTTTATGACGACCGAGTTACGCAAGAGCAATTAGGCAAACCTAAGCTGACCTTAGTCGGTGGGTCTAGCTTATCCGATGAAACGCTAAAGGCGGTTGCCAAGAGAGCCGAGGACGGTGGCGTAGTCGTTATTGCCGAGTGGCTGCTTCCTGAAAATAGTCCGACAGCAATCAGAAATAGCGGTGCCATGGGCTTCGGGCAATGGGTTGTTACGAACGATTTCTTAGAAGGCAATGTCCGTGAAGTTGTTGAGCCTTTCTTGGGAGAAGCTCTCTGTTGGATGCAGCGGTTCGGATCATCTGAGGTAAGAATGTATCCGGGGAATAGAGAAGGGACTACGCTAGATTTCGATATACGAGTTTGATAATAAAGACGCTTACGAAGTTAGTTTTGCTAAAGCAAAACTCTGAGGAGGAAAGTCATTTGGAGCAGACCAAGCATCTGGATCCGTTTGCGGAAATCGCTTTTCGCGAACATCCTGGTAATAAAGACGAATTGCGAGAAATTCCTCCTATTCCATACGAAAAAAGTTATTTTGTTCAGGGCTCGGATACAGCTAAGGAAATATCCGTTCTGTCCTATGATACACTCGTTTCTGTATTTCAACATGAGCTGCAGCTGCTTCGAATGAAGTATCGGCCCTATATGAGAAATTTGGCTCCGGCTGCTAGTCTGAATCGAAGCCTGCAGCCATGCAGTGAATTTCAGTTTCGATATCAAACGGCGGAAGATGCGGACTTCTCTCAAGTGCTGGAAGGTTTCGGTGAATGGGAAACGGTTACTGTGCCTGACTTCCGTGGACCTACAGGGGAGAATGGGAAATGGACGGCATTTTACCGTAATGAATTTACTTACGCTTCGGTTCCAAACGGTAAAAGAGTTTATCTCGTGTTTAAAGGGGTGGATTACAAGGCGACAGTGTATCTCAACCGCAAATGCATCGGCAGTCATGAGGGATTTTTCGCTCCGTTTGAATTTGATGTGACCGATGCTTTGCAGGAAAACAACATTCTTGTGGTTGAGGTGCATAACGACTATCCCATGATGGGAGTAGGCGGCACGAAGCTCGATGGTGACAAGATGTATGCAGCAACAGGCCCAGGCTGGGATGATCCATACGGCGGTTGGAATCATTGTCCTCCAGGCGCTGGCATTTATAATGCAGTGTACTTGGAGCAGCGCAACGAGTTATTTATTCAAGATATCTTTGTGAGGCCGAACATTGATGAAGCATACGTCGAAGTATGGATCGATGCCATTAACACGACGAATCAGCTTATGGAAAATTTCGAGCTCCAGCTAGAACTGATTCCGAAAAATTTTGCAGAGCAAAAGGTCGGTCCAATCCCTTTTCAAGTGGCCTACGCAGGTCCTGGATTGAATTATTTCCGCTATAAGGTGGATTTTCCTTCCTTCCGTCTGTGGGAGCCGGACACTCCCTTTATATATATAGCTCGAGTTGAAGTTAAACAGGGTTCAAAATGTGTGGATAGCCGGGACCGCGCATTCGGGATGCGGAAGTTTCATATGGATGAGCAGGAAGCGCCAAAAGGAACCTTGTATCTGAATAATCAACCGATAGTGCTTCGAGGCGCCAATGAAATGGGACACTTGCAGCAGTGCGTAATGCAAAATAATTTTGAGCAGCTGATTGATGATATTTTGATTGCCAAAGCCGCTCATATGAACTTTTACCGCATTACGCAGCGTCCGGTTCAGGAAGAAATATATGATTATTTCGATATGCTCGGGATGATGCATCAATGCGATCTGCCGACATTCGGCTTTATCCGCCGCAATCAATTCGTTGAGGGAGTTCGGCAGGCTGCCGAAATGGAGCGACTGATTCGTAGTCATCCGTCATCGGTTATGGTCTCCTTGATAAACGAGCCTTCGCGGACGGAAAAAAGACGAAAAGGACATCGTCATTTGCACAGGAACGAATTGGAAGCCTTTTTTGTTGCTGCAAGACAGGCGATATATGTGGAAAATCCGGATCGCGTAGTTAAAAATGCGGATGGGGATTATAACCCTCCGACCCGCGAAGGGTTACCTGATTTTCATTGTTACACGATGTGGTATACGAACAATGGCATAGCACTGGGAAAGCTGCATAAAGGATTCCTGCCTCCGATTCGGGAGGGGTGGAAAGCGGGCTGTGGTGAGTACGGTACAGAAGGATTAGACAATGCCCAATTGATGATGAGCCGTTATCCGAAAGAATGGGTACCTCAGAACGCTAATGATCGCTGGATGCCTAATAAAATCAAAGGGGCTCAAACGTTCAATATGCACGGTGATTGGTATCCCGAGCAGCAAACCATGCAGGATTGGATTCAGGCAAGTCAGGCGCATCAAAGCTTAGCAACGCAGCTTATGACGGATGCTTGGCGTAGAAGGACAGACTTGGTTGTATCTACGGCCATCCATTTGTTGATCGATGCATGGCCTGCTGGGTGGATGAAGGCACTGGTAGGTGTCGATCGGATTCCGAAACCGGCTTACTTTACCTATAAGCAGTGTCTTGAACCGGTTCGAGTCCATTTACGGTGCGATAGATGGAAGGTGTATGAAGGGGAAACGATGGAAATTGAGGCGTGGCTGTTGAATGATACAGCAAAGTACTATGATAACTGTCGTATCATCGCAACATTAAGGGATGATAAGAAGGATTACGGAAGCTACGAAATGAGTGGCCGCGTGCAGCAGACTTCATCCCGGTATGCAGGTACCGTCCGATTCTCCGTTCCGTCAGTAGAAGATCGGCAAGTCTTGTATTTGGATGCCTGTCTCATGGATGATCAAGGAAGCGTCCTTAACTCGGAGAGGTTTGCTTTTGAGGCATTTGCGAATAGGAAGCGTTTCCCTCAGCAGGCTAAGAACACCAAGACCGCATTTATGGATACGGAATCGGAACTTTTGTGCTCGCTTTTGGAGATCGATGCGAAGTCTTATGATAGGTCCGAGGGAAACGTAGATTCCATAGTTGTTGCAAACAAGGAAGCGTTTGTACGCAACCGAGCCTCCATTTTAGAAAATGTGAGACACGGAGCCACAGCGATGTTCATTCTTGGACGCCCGGTATCCGGTTCCGATAGTACGGTATGGGATGTTGATGGTACGGAGGTTAAGACCGCGAAATTAAAGGAAACGTATACTCTAGCCACACTTGCTGAAGATCCTTGCTTGCAATTAACGAAACCGGACGATTTCTCGTATTTCTATCATTTGAAAACGGACCGAATCGACTTTATTGCGAATTGTCATCTGATCGGTGAAGGGTTGCAACCTCTTGTGTTCGCATATCACCCGCAGGGTGACCCTACGGGGAAAGGAAAACTGCCGGTTGTAGGAGTGAAGACCTTAGGCAAAGGACAGATCTACTTCGTCTGCCTCCCCTTATCTGGGAGAGTAGGATTCAATCCGACACTGGATCGTTTCTTAATCTCGATTTTGGCAGGGGCAGAAAGAGAAGGAGTGGGCGTATGAATCGGTATGCCATATTCAGCTCGGATAATCACAAACAAGCGGAAATTGACATGGACCAAGACGTTATCATGCTCACATTAAGAACAGTCGGGAAGCCAGCACCGCATTTTACCGGATATCTGGAGGAGATGCTGAGCTGCTCGTTTGGAAGACCGTGGCGTACGAATTGCTCCCGGTTAAAGGAACCACAAATTACTGCAGATAGCGGTTCGATCCGAATTCAAGGAAGACTGGAAGCGCTAAGCGTTACTCTGGAGCTGGGTTTCGATAAGAACGACGTGCTGAAGGTCAAGATTCTTTGGGCCAATCCTTCGGAACAGATACTGCATGAGACAGCTGTGGGACTGCTGCTCTCCTTGCCAAGAAGAAATAAGGAAATAATTACCATTCCGCACATGATCTACAATAATAATCCATCATCCGATCCGGAGCGTGTGGTTCCTAGGCTTGGGGTTGGCCCAGGCAAAGGATTTATTTGTGAAGAGCACCGTCTGCCAATCCCTTGTGTGAACGTGGAGTGGAGCAAGGAATCCGGGAATCGGCAATTCTTATCCTTGTACTCCATGCCAGCCTCTGTGGAAGCCTCCGATGGTACGGTCCATTATGGTTCGCTAGGAGTGATTCAAGAGGACAATCGGCTAGTTGTAGCAGCTATGTCAGGGGTACTGATGTTTAACGGAGACAAGGATATTATGTATGTTGCCAAAAGCAAAACGCAGCCGTATGACGGTGGCTACTTGGACTTTACTCCGAACTTCATACTAAAAAAAGAGTATGTGCTGGACTGGGGGGAGGTAATCCACCCCGGCCGAGCATTTCGTGAAATCGTTCATACGGGTCTGAAGTTATATGAACCGGTGGGAACCATGCCGCTAACGGCCGGGCAGATTATTGAGCTGAAAACCCACGCACTGGATGACAGATGGAGAACGAACGAACAAGGAGCCGCTGGCTATATTAAGTTCACGGACTCTAACTCATTCGGCAACGTCTCCAAGCATCCGCTTCATTATATGTATGGCTGGACGGGACAATGTTTGAAGCTAGCATGGTGCGATGCCCATCTGGGTTTTGATCTTGGGGAGGAAGAACGGGTCAACCGCTGCGTGCAGGCCGTTGAATTTTATGTGCATGCGAGCCGTACAAATGTCCCAGGGGTGAGACACAGCTCTTATCGTCTCGTAGAAGGAGAATGGGATGATTTCAGCTGGAATAAACAATCCGTCATCTCCAGTAGAGCTTATGGGGAAACGGCAGCCGATCTAGCTGAAATTGTGCTTTTGTTCAAGGAGAAAGGCAGAGAGGTTCCTGCAGAATGGCTGAACACTTTGCAAGAAATGGCGGAGTTTATCGTTAGAGGGACTTTGCCATCAGGCATTATACCCGTAGCATGGCAGATGGACGGAAGTCCTGTTGATGAAATGGTAACAGCGGCGGGATTGCCTTGCTTGATCGCCATCGTCAAAATGTTCCGTGTCACAGGAGAACCACGGTTATTGGCTGTGGCTGAGACGATGATGCAAAGATATTACGAGCTGCATGTAGAAACCTTCGAGCGCCCATTTGCCCGTTCGACCTTGGATGCAAAGTGCGAGGATAAAGAAGCCGGAATGTACTTTTTTCTGGCCGCTTATGAATTATGGGTTGTGACGGGGAAAACGCACTATGAAGATTGGACTGAAGTATCGGCAGATTGGCTTCTAACATACGTGTACTTGTGGAACCCTGCGTATGATAAGGGATCAAAGTTTAGGGAAGTAGGCTTTAACGCTATAGGATGGCCGGGCGTCAGTGTGCAAAATCATCATCTTGACGTATTTTTTCCAACTTACGAGTTTTATCGGTTTGGACAATTATCCGGCAAGTCGATGTATGAGCGTCTGGGTCGAATGACATTTGGTGCCATGGGGCAAGGTATTTGCACGAAGCCTGGCGATTGGAACTTTACTATCCTTGGTGAGCAGGGAGAAGGTTTTTTTCAGACGCACTGGAACCATCGAGGACATAGCAACAAATGGAACCCATCTTGGGTAATCGCTTTGGTCCTGCAAAATGCGCTGCGTTTCCGGGATGCCGGTGAAAGATAGAGAATGAATGGGGGGAAGTCGACGTGAACGTGAATACTAAAGCAATCCCTGATTGGCAAAATATCGAGGTTCTCGGCAGGAATACTGAACCTCCTCATGCAGGCTTCATACCGTATGCTGATGCAGAGACAGCACTTGATAACGAACGGGCGGCTTCTCCCTATTATCAGTCGTTGAACGGCAGCTGGGACTTTTATTATACGGAATCGTATTCCCAAGCTCCGGAACGATTTTTCGAGCCAAGCTTTTTAACGGATGATTGGGATACGATACCGGTTCCGGGTAACTGGCAGCTCCAAGGATACGGCCGTCCACATTATTCCAGCAGTTATTATCCGTTTCCGATCGACCCACCTTATGTGCCGAAAGACAATCCGGTCGGATGCTATCGCAGGAGTTTTATAATTCCTGATACATGGGAACAACGTCAATTGTTTCTAGTCTTTGAAGGCGTTGATTCCGCTTTTCACGTATGGGTAAATGGACATTTGGCCGGTTATGGTCAAGGTTCTCACCTGCAGTCGGAATTCCGTATTACTTCATTGCTTCAGCCCGGAGAAAATACAGTGGCTGTGCAAGTGTACCAATGGTGTGACGGCAGTTATTTGGAAGATCAGGATAAATGGCGGTTAAGCGGTATTTTTCGCGATGTATATATAAAAGCTACGCCGTCAATCCATATCCGTGATATTGCGGTACAAACAAGGTTTATTAAACCTAATAGTGAAGATGCGGAGCTGGATGTTCACCTCAAAGTTAAAAATTTTGCGGATTCCTTAACTTCCGGACTGCATCGAGTAAAAATTTCCTTATTGGACGGTGGGAGGAACACTGTCTATGATCATATAGTCGGTCCACTGCAAGCATTGAAAGGTAACGAAGAACAAAGGTTAGAGTTGACAATACCGGTTTCAGCACCGCAAAAATGGTCGGCAGAAACTCCTTATTTATATGCACTCACCCTAGAGCTCGAAGATGAGCGGGGACAGGTACTAGAGGCAGGAAGTCTGTCGATCGGCTTTCGTGATGTAACTGTCCAGGACGGCCAAATCCTTGTTAATGGGAAGCCGGTCATTTTGAAAGGGGTTAACCGCAACGAATTCCATCCAGAGCTCGGGTTTACTACTCCTCTCGAGTCGATGATCGAAGATATTCGATTGATGAAGCAGCATAATATGAACACGGTTCGATTATCCCATTATCCGAATGACTCGCGGTGGCTCGACTTATGCGACCGTTATGGTCTGTATGTTATCGACGAAGCCGATTTGGAAACGCATGGCTGCCATTTCATCCACAATGAAAGCTATTTAGCTGAAGATCCATTATGGGAAAAGCCATTCCTCGATCGAGCTAAAAGGATGGTGGAAAGGGATAAGAATCATCCTTCTGTCATCATCTGGTCGCTCGGTAATGAATCCGGTTATGGGCGAAATCACGATGCAATGGCCAAGTGGGTTAGGGAGACGGATTCGTCTAGACCCATTCATTACGAACGTGCCAAAGATGCACCCGTCGTCGATATTGTCAGCTGCATGTATCCTTCATTAGATGCCTTGATCGAAGAGGGGGAGAAATCTGATCCAAGACCTTTCCTTATGTGCGAATTCGCTCACGCAATGGGCAATTCCGTCGGGAATTTAAAGGAATATTGGGAAGCGATTTATAAATACCGGCGTTTAGCCGGCGGACTCATCTGGGAGTGGGCAGATCACGGGCTTCTGCAAAAGCCAGACTCCGGAGAAGCATGGTACGCTTACGGAGGTGATTTTAACGATCACCCGAACAGCGGACATTTTTGCATAGACGGACTTTTATTTCCAGACAAGAGGCTTAAGGCTTCGATTCTTGAAGTGAAAAAAGTCATTGAGCCGGTCAAGGTTGAGCCGGTTGATATACGATCAGGGATGATTAAAGTACATAATCGTTATGACTTTATGTCATTAGATCATCTTGAGGGTTCTTGGACACTTTTCTGCGATGGAGAAATAGTTAAGCAAGGCGAGCTTCCTGAACTGGATATTCCTCCTGGAGAAGCAGCTATGGTATTTATACCATGGAAAACGACCTTTGAGCATCGAAGGGGCGAGCATTGGCTTCACATCCGGTTTACTTTGCGGGAGGAAGCAACTTGGGCTCCTAAGGGATATGAAATTGCGTGGGAGGATCTGTCGATTCCCTCTACAGTGCAGTCGATTTCGTACCAGCCTACGACATCCATGCCGTCATTGAGAACAACAGAAACAGATATGTTTCTTCAAATAAAAGGTACAGATTTTTCATTGGATTTCGATAAATTCCGCGGGCAGCTATCCGCGTTCTCCTATAATAATGTCCCGCTATTGAATGCGGGACCGAAGGTTCAAATATGGCGAGCTGTGATAGATAATGACTCTCGACAATCGAAGGAATGGAAGAAAGCAGGGTTCGATGCTCTGCAGCATCGGGTACAAGACGTTACGATCCGTCCCTTAAATGCACAGGCGATCCAATTTGAGGTAAAAAGTTCTCTTGGAGCGGCTGGCTTGCCGATCTGCTTTACAGTGAAAATGATCTACACAGTTTATGGTACTGGGGATGTTATCATTTCTACTCATATTGTACCTCGGGAAGGGCTTCCGCCTCTGCCGAGACTTGGTTTGGAGATGGTTATGCCTTCAGATTTCGACCAATTTTCGTGGTTTGGGCTTGGTCCACACGAATGCTACATAGATCGCAAGGAAAGCGGTCGGCTTGGATTATACAGCGGCAAGGTCGAGGATCAATTCGTACCTTACATTAAGCCACAAGAAAACGGCAACAAGGCAGATGCCCGGTGGGCAGCACTCACGAATCTCCGGGGCATGGGGTTATTCATCGGTGGAATGCCGATGCTGGATGTATGCGCAACCCATTATGCTACAGAAAATCTAAGTCAAGCCAAGCATACATACGATTTGGTCCGGTTAAATGAAACGATTGTCCATATGGATTATCGGCAAGCGCCGATTGGCAATCACAGCTGCGGAGAGGTGCCTCCTTTAGATAAGTATTTACTCAAGTCGGAGGACACGACGTTTACAGTAAGATTGAAGCCGTTTTCTACCAGAGACCGCACCCCGATGAAGTTAAGCAAACAGCAGCCTGAGCCTTTACACACCAGGAGCGGGCATCTGATTGTACCGGCTACACAACAGGAGGTGAATCCATGACAAAGTTCAGATTTCCTAAAATTGTATATGGCGGGGATTATAATCCGGAGCAATTTCCAAAAGAAATTTGGGATGAGGATATGCGGCTGTTTCAATTAGCCGGTATTGATATAGCGACATTGAATGTTTTTTCTTGGTCATTAAACCAACCGGACGAGGATACATTCCGCTTCGAATGGCTGGATGAGATGATGAATAAGCTGCACGCCAATGGTGTGCAGGTCTGCATGGGTACCAGTACGGCAGCGCATCCCGCTTGGATGGCGAGAAAATACCCGGACATATTGACCGTAACGGCCGATGGGAAGAAAAGAAAGTACGGACGAAGGCATAATTCCTGTCCGAATAGTCCGACTTTCCGTCATTATGCCGGAGTTATGGCACGTAAGCTCGCTGAAAGGTATAAGAATCACCCGGCGCTGCTCCTATGGCATGTGAACAATGAGATTGGGATTCGCTGTTATTGTGATAATTGTGAGAAGTCGTTCAGGGAATGGCTGAAGCAGCGCTATGGCACGTTAGAGCAGTTAAACCGAGCATGGTACACCCGATTCTGGGGTCATACGTTCTATGATTGGAAAGAAATTGTTATCCCAGGCGGACTTAGCGAGGGTTTATCTGGAGGGAATTCGGATCAAACGGCGTTTCAAGGCATCACGCTCGATTTCTTCCGGTTTAATTCGGACAGCTGGCTTGAATGTTACCTCATCGAATACAACGCCATAAAAGAAGTCATTCCGGATGCGATCGTAACGACCAACTTTCAAGGAAACGGAACCTATAAACCATTGGATTATTTTAAATGGGCGCCGTATTTGGATGTGGCGGCACTGGATATTTATCCTGAGAATCATACCCCAGAAAGCTACATGGCTCTACGGTACGATCTGATGCGCGGTATAAAGGATGGCGCTCCTTTCATGCTGATGGAGCAAAGTCCTGGTGTTATCAATTGGAAGTCAGTCAATCCAATGAAAAGACCTGGCGTTATGCGGATTAGAAGCTATCAGGCCATCGCCCGCGGGGCGGAATCGATTATGTTCTTCCAGCTTCGCCGCTCCCTAGGAGCCTATGAGAAATTTCATGGTGCCGTTATCGATCATGCTGGCCATGAGAATACAAGGGTATTTAAGGAATGTGCACAGTTGGGAAGCGAGCTGAAGCAGCTGGGAGAAGTGTTGACGGACTTAAGGACCAAGAGCCGGATCGGTATATTATTTGACTGGGATAATTGGTGGGCTGTCGAGCTAGGCGGAGGACCTTCTGCCTATATTAAATATGTGGACCAGATTCAAAAATATTATGATGCATTGTACATAAATCACTACCAAATTGATTTTATTCATGTGAATTCTGATTTTAATGCCTACGATCTAGTGTTGTCTCCCTTACTTTATATGGTAAAGCCAGGACTAGCGCAAAAGCTGGAGAGGTTCGTGGAGAATGGTGGAACCTGGGTAACGACGTTTTACAGCGGAATTGTCAATGAAAGTGACCTGGTTACTCCAGGTGGGTATCCAGGTGAGCTTCGTAAGCTGCTGGGCATTTGGGTGGAAGAGATCGACGCGCTATTTCCAGACCAACGAAATGCTATCGTCATGCAGCAGAAAGTCGGACAACTGGAAGGCGTGTATGAGTGCGGTCTAGTTTGTGAAGTTGTTCATCCGGAAGGTGCGGATACGATGGCTGTCTTCGAAACAGATTTCTATAAAGGTTCGGCGGCATTGACGCGTCACCATTATGGTAAAGGTGAAGCTTGGTATGCTGCGACTGATCCTAGCGGCGAATTCATGCAGCAGTGGTTGAAACAGCTTTGCGAGAGCAAAGGAATTACTCCGCTGTCCGATGCACCCCCAGAAGTAGAGGTCACGCGACGTGAAAAAGATGACAAACAATTCACTTTTATCATGAATCATAGTGACCATCAGATTAAAGTAAATACAGGAGAACATGCACAGAAAGAGCTTCTGAGCGGCACCAATATAAAAGGGGACATTCAGCTCGAATCGAAGCAAATCATGATTCTTCAGAGGCACGTTAAGTAAGATGGCTGCTACCATCTAATGTGCAGTTTCTTGCAAAAGGAGGACAAATCCGATGAACGAACGAGAGCAGCTGCTCAAACAATTCGATCAACCGTCTGTCGAGCATAGATCGATTCCTTTCTGGGCATGGAATGATGAGTTGGATACGGAAGAACTTGCTCGTCAAGTAAACCAAATGAAGGAACAAGGAATGGGTGGTTTTTTCATCCATTCTCGTGACGGCTTGGAAACGGAGTATATGGGTCGCGAATGGTTCGAATGCGTACGCCGCACCGTAGACACGGCTGCTGAACTGGGCATGCAGGTTTGGCTGTATGATGAGGACCGCTGGCCATCCGGATTCGCTGGAGGGCTGGTCCAGGCGAGCGGCGGTGACGCATCTCGCGCTAAAGGACTTACGATGGAAGTAGTGCGGGGCAATATCCCGGCTGAAAAGTACGCTGATGCGGTAGCGCTTTTCACGGCGATCATCGACGAACGAAATATGCTCCATTGCAAGAGACTGCAGTTGGATGAGCGGTTCGAGCTGAGAGAAGATGAAGTGCTGCTTGTGTTTCGAGTAGAGATTTCCGAGCGGAGCGAGTGGTTCAACAATGAAGCGCCGCCGGATAACTTGAATCCGGAAACGGTTCGTTCTTTCCTCGATATAACCTATGAAGCTTACAAACGGGAAGTTGGGGATCAGTTCGGAAGAACGATTCGCGGAGTGTTCACTGATGAGCCCAGCGTGCATGACCGGCATTGCAAATTTACAGAGGGACGGGGTTGGCTGCCGTGGAGCTGGTCGTTCCCGGAGTTTTTTCAAGAAAGACGGGGATACGACCTGATGTCTATCATTCCGTACATGTACTTCAATGGGGAATATTCCTCTCAAGCGCGTCATGATTATTGGAGAACGCTTACCGAGAGGTTCAGCGAATCGTACTCTAAGCAGCTTGGGGAGTGGTGCGGGAACAACGGACTCGCCTTCACGGGTCATTATTTATGGGAAAATAATATGGGTACCGCTACTCGAGTTTGCGGAGCAGTCATGCCGAATTACCGCTTTCAGCAGGTGCCAGGAATCGATATGCTCAACGAGCAAACAAACGAGTATATCACTGTTAAACAGTGTACTAGTGTAGCTAATCAATACGGACGCAAGTACGTTCTTACGGAAACCTACGGCTGTACCGGCTGGGGCTTCACTTTTGAAGGGCAAAAATGGATTGGTGATTTTCAATTTGTGCTTGGGGTTAACGTTCGGTCGCAGCATTTGGCGCTCTATTCGATCAAGGGATGTAGAAAACGCGATTACCCTCCGGTATTTAATTACAATACAAGCTGGTGGAAATACAATCATGTGGTAGAAAGCTATTTCGCCCGATTGTCGGCGATCTTGACAGAAGGCAGAGCGTTGCGGGACGTATTGGTGCTTCATCCGTCTTCGACCGCATGGAGTATGGTCGGAACAGGACCTTACGGTTTCCCTGCAAGGGGCAAGGACAAGGATGTTTCCGCGACGAACCATTTCGGGCACGAGTTCAACGCTTTCCTGGGTGGTTTGCTAAAGGCACACTACGATTTCGATCTCGGCGATGAAACGATTATGGCGGAGTCAGGAGAAGTCCGGGAGAACCAGCTTGCAGTTTATTTAGTTGAATATCGTGTTGTGGTTATTCCGCCGATCCGGACTATGCTAGAGAGCACACTACAATTGTTTCTGGATTTCCTGAATGCTGGAGGGAAAATCGTTACTGCAGGATCATGTCCTACAATGATTGAAGGTCGGAATGCAGAAAGCAAGCTGTCCGAGCTCTATTGTCATGATAATATGAGTGTCGTTCAGGATATCCAAGAAGCAGTGAAGACGCTCGAAAGCATAATGCCTAGACGGGTGAGCATAACCAACGGCCGCTCGGAAGAGGCGCCCCAGATGCTCTATATGCTGCGTGAAACGTCCACCGGGGACTGTCGCATCTTGTTTATTGTGAATAATGATCGTGAGGAACCGCAGCGAGTGAACATTGCACTTGAGGGGAATGTCACTGTAGAAGAGTGGTGTGCACTTACTGGGGAAAAGAAAGCTATCGAAGCAACTAGCTTCAGGGAAGGTTATGTTAGGTTCGAAGCTGACTTCGGTCCGGCGGACTCGAAGCTATATGTATGCTCACGGAAAGAGACCATGTCAAAAGACGAGATTAACGAAGCTGTCCAAGATCAAGTGGAGCAAAGTATGGAGACAATAGTGGAGCTTGGACCTTCAAGCAGGTTTACACGCTCCCTACCTAACGTATTGACTTTGGATATGTGTTCTTATCGATATGGAGATAGTGGATGGTCGGAAGTAACGGATGTATGGAAAGCTCAAAGAGCCATTCGGGAAGCGCTGGACATGAAGCAGGTATATGGGAACGGCATTGAGCAAAGATACAAATGGATCCACAACTCCCATCCCGGGGACGGAATGCTGACCGAGTTCAAATTCTCGTTTCATGTCTCCTTGCTGCCGGTGAAAGAAGTGTTTCTAGTTGTGGAATCTGCCGAGTATTATGAAATTCAACTAAACGGAATACCGGTGGATCAGCCTCCAAATGGATGGTTTCTCGACCGCTCTTTTGACCGAGTCCTTCTTCAAGGCTTGAGGGAAGGAAGTAATGAGATCATCTTGACCTGTAAGTATCATCAACGAATGGAGGTCGAGGATATCTATTTGATCGGCGATTTCGCCGTTGATATGGAGCGCAAAATTACAGCCGAGCCCCAAATACTGGAGTTTGGGGACTGGTGCAGTCAAGGCTATTATCATTATTGCGGCAGCATGATCTATCATTTCGATGTACCCATAGAGAAGGATAAGCGGACTTGGCAGACGGTCCTGGAGTTAGGCGAGTATTCCGCGGTTACCATGGAAGTACGGGTCAACGGTATAACTGCAGGTCACGTACCTTGGAAGGCTGCTAATCTTGTGGATCTGACGCAATGGCTTCACGAAGGGACGAACCAGCTGGATATTGAGGTGATGAGCAGTCCGCGCAACATGCTAGGCCCATTCCATCAAGCATCAGGAGAACCATCCACTACCAGTTGGGCATCCTTCCGCAAGGAAGGCAGCGATTATTCTCCAGATTATAAAGTTCGACCGTATGGTTTGTTAGGACAAATCAAACTGCATCGAAAGGTGAATCCAAATTGAAAACGTTAAACCTAAGAATGAAGAGACGGAATTGGAGGTTTGAGCATGAAAGTGGGATGCAATAGGTGGAGGCTGCTTCTGTCCTTGATCATCTTATGTACTGCGCTGCTGCCTGCGACAGCGGAAGCAGCAGTGAAATACTCCACCTTTACCAAGGATAATAATCAAAATCTCATATGGCTTCAACCGGCGTACTATCCTATAGGGGTGATCGGACAGGATCTATATGTCGCTGATCCTAACAATGCAGCAGTGAAGACCAAATCGTCAATGCAAACTCCGAAAGATATTTTTATCGATACGAAGAATGAGATTTATATTGCCGATACAGGCAACAACCGGATTGTTCAAATGAATGAGAAGGGACAACTGATCCGTTATCTTACGGTGCCGGAAAGTCCGCTTGTTAAGCCCGAAGGGGTATTTGTAACGATGGACGGAGATATCTTTATTGCGGACACAGGTAATAAAAGAGTGCTCGAGCTGGACATGAATGGCAAACTGAAAAAAGAATTTAAACGGCCCGATTCTCGTTACATCCCGGACACATTCGTATTTGATCCCTCGAAAGTGATGGTTGACGAGCGAGGGTTTCTCTATATAGCAGTGCATGGTGGTTATGAAGGATTAGTGCTGCTCGATCCTATAGGTAAGTTTCAAGGATTTTTCGGAGCCAACAAAACAGCCCTTTCGGCATTGGACGCTATGAAGCGATGGTTGTATACGAAGGAAATGTATGCCAACGAGGTAGCCAAAAAGCCGGAGACGATCAACAGCGTCGCAACGGATAAAAACGGCTATATTTATACAGTGACCGGCGGTACGGCAAAGTCAGATCAATTAAAGAAGTTAAATATTAAAGGGGAGAATTTGCTGCGCAGCTCCCAGAAATCATTCGGTGAATATCGGTCCATGGATGCGGCAGCAGCCCCTTCTGCCAAAGGCTACGTCAATACACCGCAGTTGACCGATGTGGCCGTTGACCAGGTTGGTAATATGATTGTGATTGATCAGCAGTTCAAATATATTAGCCACTATGATTCTTCCGGTAATCTGCTCTATTTCTGGGGAGGCCCTTCGGCGGTCGGGTCCTCACAAGTAGGTCTTTTGAAAAGTCCGGTAGCATTGGACGTGAATTCAAGAAACGAACTGTTCGTTCTTGATGATCAAGAAAATATCGTTCAAGTGTTTCGTTTATCCGAATTTGGTCAAAAGGTTAACCAAGCTAATCAGCAAACGCTTGCAGGATATTATGAAGCCAGTGAAAAACCGTGGCAGGATGTGCTTCGCATGAATGCTCAGTTTACCCCAGCCCTGTTAGGCCTTGCTAAAGCCGCTTTTAAAAAGGAACGGTTCGAAGAGGCCAAAAACCTGTTCAAGGAAGCAGGCGATCATGAAGGCTACTCGGAAGCCTTTTGGCAAATTAGAATGAAGTTTTTTCAAAAGTACTTTTCCTGGATAGCCAGTATCGTTTTCTTCGGTGCTATTCTGTTTGTTCTTGTTGATAAATGGACGGCCAAAAGCAAGCTTCGCAATAAGCTGCGCGGCAGACGCAGGTCGAAAAATCAATTTATACAGAATCTGAAGCATGCCATGTACATTTTGAAACATCCGGTCGATGGATTTACGGCTGTTCGCTATGAGGGCAAAGGCAGTTATGTAACAGCTATTCTCATCATGCTAGGTGTGTATTTGGCCCTAGTATTCAAGGAATATTTCACGAGTTTCTCATTTAATATGGCAACACGTGTCGATGTTTACTCAATCTTCACTCAGTTTTTTATTGTATGGATAACATGGATCCTTGCTAATTACCTTGTCAGTTCCATCTATCGGGGAGAGGGGCGCTTCAGGGATATCTTTATCGGCAGCGCTTATGCACTGGTTCCGTACATTATTGTGGGCGTACCGCTTGCTTTCATCTCGAATGTGATGACGTTATCCGAATCGTCCATTTATAACTTTATAGCAGATGGAATCGTCGTTTGGATCGGACTGTTGATGTTTTGGAAAATTCAGTGGGTACATAACTACAGTGTCGGGGAGAGCGTGCTCAATATTTTCCTAACCCTCTGTACAATGATCGTTATTGGAGTATTAATTTTTATTACGACGGGTTTGACGAATGATTTGGCTTCATTAATATTTGAAATGGTTCAGGAGGTGCTTTTGAGATGATATGGCTCAGCAAAATCAATAAATCTACCGCCATTGTGACCGTTCTGATCTTGGCAGCCGTCCTGATTTTTGCAACCAATGCGAAATTTGAATTGCGTGCGGAGAGGAAGGGACCTTCTGCTTTACCACAGCAAAATGAATCGGCAGCTTCTCAAAAAGGGGCAATTGCCCAGCTTCCCAAAGATAGTGATTTCAAGAGCATCGCGGAGACCGATGTATTGCGTTTAAAGGTGGATGAGAAGTCAGGCCACTTCATGGTGGAAGACAAACGAAACAACAATGTATACCGTTCTTATCCGAATCCGGAAGTTTGGCCACAGGAGAAGATTTCGGAAAACTGGAAAAAGCATCTGGCTTCGCCACTTATGGTTCAATACGTTGATTTTTCCAAAAGCATATTGCAACCGAAGGAGACGAATATTGCTGCGGAAGGAGGAAAGGTGAAGGAAGTCCAAACGATTCCTGGAGGCTTTTCTTTAACCTATGAATTGCCTGAATCCGGCTTCACCATCCCGATTGAAGTCAAAATCGAACAAGACTATATTGAAACTAAAATTGTGAGAGAAGGTATCAAGGAAACGAAAATGGGTCTTGTCTGGGTAAGGCTGTTTCCGTTCTTCGGTGCTGAATATTCGGCAGGACAAGATGGATATATGTTCATACCGGATGGCGCAGGAGCTTTAATCCGTTTTAAGGATAACCAGTTGAATGTCAATAAGCTGTATGATGAAAGCGTATACGGGCCTGACAATACATTCACTGGTTTAAGCAATAACCGGAATAAAATTATCATGCCTATATTCGGGATGAAAACGGGCTCCAAAGGATTTCTAGCCGTGCTTCAGGATGGTGAAGAATATGCCAATATCGTGGCCGCTCCATCAGGAGTATTAAGCAATTACAATTGGATCACGACGACGATGAACTTCCGCTCCAGCTTCCTCCAGTTTACAAGCAGAAACTCGCCTGACGAATGGGGCTTTATCGATTATAACAAAAATGAATTGTTCGGCAGTGACCGAGTTGTACGCTATTACATTCTGGACCGTCAACAGACGGATTATGTGGGCATGGCCCAAAAATATCGTGAATATTTGATGAAAGAAAAAGGGATAAAACCTCTTGAAGCCGAGAATACGAATATCCCCATGCACGTCGATGTCATCGGAGGTGACAGTGAGAAGGGGCTTGTCACCGATCGATATATTAACTTGACTAATACAAATGACGTCAACCAAATGATCAATTCGATGTCTGACAAGGGTGTAGGCAACATGTCGATTACATACATGGGTTGGCAGCAGAACGGTTATAGTGCTTTTGGTCAATCGCTACCTGTCGATAAGCGGATTGGCGGAGATAAAGGAATGAAATCGCTCATTGATAACGCGCACAGCAAAGGGTTTCCGGTTTATTTGGACACCGAATTTGGCCTTAACAACACAGGTGCTGGAGGATTCGATGAAAAGTTCAATGCCGTTGTTAATCTTGCAGGCCGCAAGCTTACGCTGAATTCGTTATACAACAACTCCCGAGTGCCGGTGGTTAGTGATAAATACATTGAAGAATCAGTAAAGAAGGATTTGAGCAAATATAAGGAGCTGGGCGTTGATGGACTTGCCGTCAACCGGATCGGGCAAAGGCTGTTTAGCGACTACAATACGTCGTTCGGTTCCCACCGTGATGAAGCCAGAGATGTTCAGGAACGTGTATTAAAGAACATCAAGGATGGTTTGGGCGGTGTTCAAGGCAATAAATCGAGCTTTTTCGCGCTGCCTGATGTCAATCATATTCAGAATATGGTATATGACCACTCCTATGATTTATTCACGGATGAAGCGGTTCCGTTTGCACAGATTGCGGCTCATGGGTTAATAACCTATTCCTCGGAATATGCGAACAACAGGCAAGAGGATATCAACGATTTCTTGCGTGATATTGAATATGGTGCAGTACCGTCTTTCATATTTAGTCGGGCTGAGACCAAAGAGTTCGTGAATGCTTATGGCATAAGATACTACAATACCCATTTTACCGATTGGGAGTCCTTTGCTGTAGAGCAGTATAAACAGTACAACGAAGCACTAGGGGACGTGCAAAATCAGTTCATAGTGGATCATAAAACGTTGGCTCCAAATATTAAGGAAACCTCATATGCTAACGGGAAACGGATTATCGTCAACTATAGCCTGAATCCGTACCAAGACGGAAAGACTATAATTCCAGCACAAAACTTTGCTGTCATTCGAGGGGGGGCAAACGGATGAAAACGAAACTGCGAATGCGAGCATCCCTAATCGATTATGTGGAGGGTATGATTTTCATTGCCCCATGGTTTCTAGGCTTTCTTGTATTTATGGCTTTCCCGATAGGCTATTCCTTATTTATGAGCTTTCAGAAGGTAACGATCACCGCTTCGAAAACGACAACGCAGTTCGTTGGCGTAGCTCACTATCGGCATATATTATTCGAAGACGGGGATAAGCTGTATAACCAACTTTTGCCGTTTTTGAGACAGGCTTTGTTTATGATTCCGATTATTGTCATTTTCGCTCTGCTGATAGCTATCATCTTGAATCAAAAGTTTGCCGGAAGAACGTTTTTCCGCGCTATTTTTTTCCTTCCGGTTATCCTATCGACAGGAGAGGTCGTTAAGGAGTTTCTGACACAAGGCGAAGGCGACTTGGGGTTCATGTCGAAGTACAATGTCTCAGGACTTATTAAAGCTAACTTGTCAGACACATGGTCCGGGCCGCTCATTGGTGTTCTTGATTCGTTCGTACTGATACTGTGGTATTCGGGGGTTCAGATCCTGATCTTCCTCGGAGGGAGACAAACGATTTCCAATTCGGCTTATGAAGCAGCGAGAATTGACGGAGCAGGACCGTGGGAAACATTCTGGAAAATTACGCTTCCAGCCATGACTCCATTTATATTCCTGAATATGATCTACACGGTAGTCGATTTATTCACATTTCCAACCAATCCGATTCTGCAGAAGGTTAGAGAGAGCGAGTACGGTGAGTACAGTGCTCTAATTTGGATTTATTTCATCATCATCAGCTTTTTCTTGGCCATCATTTTCTATATTTTTAGCAAAGCGACTAAGTCGCAAAGAGATACTAATTAGTACCTTTATAAAACAACTGCCTAAGGGGTGAAGCTTGTGATCGGCTTAAGAACGAAGAAAGGCCAAGAGCCCGCGTTGCTTTCATGGTTATCCAATATCCGATATGGGATCATTGGCAGGGAAGCGGATAAAGGATTGCTGTTCCGATGTTTCATTTATTTAATACTACTGGATACGGCATATATATATTTGAAGCCTGTACTGCATATGGTGACCACTATGGTCAAGAATGCCGATGATCTGCTCGATCCTGCGGTAAATTGGTTTCCAAGGATCGTGTACCTTGGAAACCTGCAGGATGCTTGGGAGTGGCTTAAGTATCCGAAAGCACTAAGCATCAGCTTGACGCTTGCACTTTCAGTAGCTATATTACAGACCTTGTCATGCGCTATAACCGGCTATGCTTTTGCTAGATTGAAAGTGCCTTTCAAAAATTTGATGTTCTTTTTCCTGCTGCTGACCTTTATTGTGCCAATGCAGGTTACGATTTTGCCGAATATTATTTATGCCCGAGAGCTGGGACTGCTAAATACGATTTATCCGATCATCGTTCCTGCTTTTTTCGGTTTAGGCTTGAAGGGTGCGCTATTCGTTATTATTTATCGCCAATTCTTCTCGACCCAGCCGAAGGAGCTGGAGGAAGCAGCGCGAATTGATGGGGCCAGTGTATACAAAATCTTTTATAAAGTGATGATGCCGCTTGCGAAGCCTGCGATATTGGTCGTGTTTCTGTTTTCCTTCATCTGGACTTGGAACGACTTTTATTTGCCGAGCATGTACTTGGCTGACATCGAAACCGCGCCTTTATCCATGGGTATTTCTCGCATCGCTTCGGCGCTTAAACAGCAGGCGGAGGTATACGGGCCTTCAGTAACCGATGAATCCATACGCATGGCGACTACTTTCTTAATGATCATCCCTCCGATGATCTTATATACATTCACGCAACGCTGGTTTATTGAAGGTGTGGAAAGAACCGGCTTGGTGGAATAGGCCTTAATTGAATTGAATTGGAGGTTACGAAAAAATGAAGCGTTGGTTGGCATTGCTTATGGCAATGATGATGGCTGTGTCTATAATGGCCTGCTCCGCGCAGGGAGGGTCGGGGAACGCCCAGGTTAGCGCTAATGCGGCAGCAAATGCCAAGAAGGTGCTGCTGATTCGAAAAAAAGAGGGAGGAGGAGATCCATTCCTTATCAACCATTTGAAAAAGCAGGGATATCAGGTCATGGACATCGTGGACGCCGATTTCACATTGGAGAAGGCCAAGGGATATGGCGTGATATACGTAAGCGAATCCATTAATTCTTCCAAAATTGATTCGAAGCTGAAAAGTTCAACGGTACCTTTGGTTGTCGCCAAAAACCAGGTTGCAAGTGAGGTCGGCTTGGTCGGGGCACAGCAATTCGGTCAGAATGAAGGGGTCAGGACCGTCCATATTCTGGATGGCAAACATCCGTTAGCAGCCGGACTAAAGGATACCGTAGCTATTTATAAAGAGGATGGCAAAATCTCCTACGGGCTCCATCCGGGTAAGGAAGCAGTCACCATCGCCGAATACCCTGCCAGTGGCGACAATAAGAAAATCATGATTTTTGGATACGAGAAAGGCTCTAAAAACATAAATAATGAAGCGGTTCTCGCAAGACAAGTCTATTTCTCGATGCCTACCGGAGAGGAAGAGAAGCTAACGGATAATGGTTGGAAGCTTTTTGATGCGGCCATCGATTGGGCTGCTGCAAACGGGGCGAAATAACTTACCTTTTTTTGAAATCCTAATTTTGAGGAGGTAGCTGGATGAAGCGTGTACTGGGAATGATAGCAGCTATGGCTATGGTAATTACCTTAATGGCTTGCAATGCCACATCTGTCGGCACGAAGGATGTCGGTAACAAAGTGCTGTTCGTTGGAAAAGACGGTGGTGGAGATGCAATAACCATTAAACGCTTGAAAGAAGTACATGGTTTGGATGTTATGGTTGTCATCGATAAGGAGCTTACGGCTGATCATGCCAAAGGACAATCGTTAATCTACGTCAGTGAATCGGTCAATTCCAATAAAATACAGGATAAATTCGTCAATGTCCCTGTGCCTGTAATTTATGCTGAGCCTCAATCGACCAGCGATACAGGGATGACGGAAACGGAAGGATATGGAGCTCTTACGGGAGCGAACGCAGCCAAGACCATTCAGATCAAGGATAGCCAGCATCAGTTGGCGGCAGGGCTGCAGAATAAGGTGGATGTATACCAGGATAATGGGAAAATGGGATACGCCATTCCCGGTAAAGAAGCCATCGTCGTGGCTACGGTGCCGAATGAGGATCAGAAGTCAACCATTTTTGCCTATGAAAAGGGCGCTAAAAATGCAAAAGGAAATTCGGTTGCCGCACGTGAAGTTTACTTCTACATGTTCAATGGAGAAGAGATCAATCAGACAGAGGCGGGCTGGAAGCTATTTGATGCAGCAGTGAAATGGGCATTAGGGAAAAAGTAGCTCCTGCCAGGGAGGTTAATAGGATGAAACGTATCGCAACCGTAATTTCAATGATCGTGGTCGTCATGCTTGTGACGGCTTGCACAGCTTCTACGGCTACTCAGGCACCTGCCATCAAGAAAGCCCTGTTCGTGGGCAGGGAAGGAGGAGGGGATGCCATCGCGGTTAAGCATTTGAAGTCACTTGGCTACGAGGTATTCGTAACGGCGGACAAAGAGCTTACGGCAGAACAAGCGCTGAAGTATACTTTAGTCTTTGTGAGCTCTACAGTGAATTCCAATAAGGTAGGCAACAAGCTGAAGAATTCTCCCATTCCTGTTATTTATGCAGAAGCTCAAAACATGGGCGATATTGATTTGTCTGGCAAGGAGTCGGATGTGGATCAAGGCGATTTTGCGGGTACATCCGTTACGATCAAAAAGGCCGATCATCCGATGGCGGCGGGTTTACAAGGAACGGTGAACGTCTATCAGTCAGAGGGCAAGATCGGTTTCGTCGTTCCTGCGAAAGATGGTATCGTAGTAGCTTCTGCACCTGATGATGAAAGAAGAGCGGTGATTTGTGCTTTTGAGAAAGGCTCCAAAACATTAAGCAATGAATCGGTTCCAGCAAGGCAAGTATACTTTTATCTGGTCGGCGGTGAGGAAATCAATCAAACTGATGACGGGTGGAAGTTGTTCGATGCAGCCGTCCAATGGGCTACGTCTAGCAAGTAATAGGGAAGGCCTCTCCTTAACGGGAAGAGGCTTTTTTCACTACAACAACCTACATCGTGTTCGCTCGGCTTTGAGTGTTCAAGAAGGGAAACTTGATACCGATTCGAAGAAAAGATGCAATAAACAACCTATAAAAATGGAATCTCCCCCAATGAATGCAATCCCGTTTCGTAATAAAGTAAAAGTACATCCTGTAAGTCATTTTCAACGGCGGCCGTTCACGATTTATTTTCAAAGCGTTTTCATGACTGCTCGATCTTTGCAATTTTCATGTCACGCAGATTTCAACAAGGGAGGTCGATCCTATCCTATTCCAATCTTCGTTAGCCAAAGGGTTATACCTAATATCATATAATGGGCAAAAATAAAGGAGGTCCAACCGAGGAATGAAAAAGTTATTGAAATCTTCATTTATCATCGCTTCAACCGTTTCCTTGCTAGCAGGCTGTACAGGTTCACCTGCTAATCCCGTAGAGGAACCGCAGGCGAAAAACACGCCTAAATCACCTGATAATGAGCTTTTCATCTATACGGTATATCCTGCTTTTTATGCAAAAGAGGAAGTATTCGATAAGCAAATCGGCCAGTATTTAAAGAAAAAGTTCCCCGATATCACCATTAAGCACGTTCACTGGGATAAAGGAAGAGACTATAAGGATTTAATCGCAGCAGGCACGATTCCTGATATTATCATCGATAACGCACGTATGAATCTCCAAAGATACATTCTGAAAAATGATCTTCAGTATGATATGACGGAGCTTATCAAAAAGTACAATTTCGATACGAGCAAGCTGAATCCGGCAGCTATGGCACAGATGAAGAATGTGACTCCTGAAGGGAAGATTTACGGCCTGCCGTTCCAGTTGAGCGATTTGGTTCTCTTTTACAACAAAGATATCTTTGATAAATTCGGTGTCGATTATCCTAAGGACGGGATGACCTACGATGAAATCTATGAAATTGCCAAGAAGCTGACTCGTGTTGAAGGAGAAAATACATACAAGGGCTATCAACAGCATCCTGGTTTGTACATGACCTATAATCAGCGGTCTGCTTCTCCTCTAAGCTTGACGGAAGATAAGGCTGAGCTCAATACACCTGAATGGAAGAAGCTGGTGGACAACTTGAGAAGGTTCTACGAAATCCCAGCCAACCAGTTTACTTCGGTTGACGATTTCCCTAAAGGGAAAATGGCGATGAGCGTCCACGTATCGGAAAAAATTATCCAATGGTATGAGCAAAACAAAAACTTGAATTTTGATATCGCTTCTATGCCATCTTTCGGCGATTTACCTAATACAAAAGCTCAACCGAACATGTACTCCGCCTATATCACGAAGCAATCGTCCAAGAAGGATATGGCATTCCAGGTGATTTCTTATCTTCTCTCTGAAGAAATGCAAACCGAGCTCTCGAAGGAAGGGATAATCGGCCCACTGGAGAGCAAAACGGTTCAAGAAGCGTTCGGGAAAAACCTGCCTCAAATGCAAGGGAAACATACGCAAGCGATATTTGCTAGCAAGAACGCAATGCCGCCTGCGGCGCGCGCTAACGGCTTGACTTATATTGACGTTCCCGCACATATCGTCTTTCAGCCATTGATTTTCGGAGAATCGAAGGACTCCGTAACAGCACTTCGGATGGTTGAAGAACAGACGACTAAGGGGATTCAGACCGAGAAGGCAGCGAATAAATAAAATAGGCATAATGAAAACCTGAATAAACAAACCTCCAGAAGAACGATGTAAGTGAGGCTGGGGGTTTTGGTTTTTTCAAAAGAATAAGAAAGTCAAAATTAAAGGGGGAAACCGATTCATGAAGCGTATTCTCGGCTTGTTCGTCATTGCTTTAATGGTTCTATCCATTATGGCGTGTTCTACTTCTAAAGATAATGCTTCCGACAATCCATTGAAGGGGGTTGCAACACCCGCGCCACAGAATTCATCGACGCCTACACCTGCAGCACCAAAGCCTGCGGAAACGAAGGCTCCTGAAGCCTCGCCCAAGCCAGAGGAAGTGAAGACGCCTGCGGAAACGCCAAAACCGGCTGAAACCCAAGCGCCATCAGCAACCAAAGCTCCTGAAGAAAAGCCAAAGGCTGAGGAACCAAAAGCAGAACCGCCTAAGGCAGCGGAAACAGCAGCGCCTGCAACCAAAGCACCTGATCCAACCCCTGCGCCGGAAAAACCGGAAGTGTCTGCAAGCGGTAAGAAGCTGCTTATGGTAGGCAGAGAAAATGCCCCAGAGGATCAATTTGTAGCCGACAGATTGAAGGCTCTCGGATTTAAGGTTACCGCAATGGCGGACAGAGATTTCAAGGTGGATGAAACGAAAGGCTATGATTTGCTTTATTTCAGCCAAACTACAAATTCCAAAATACTGAAGGAAGGTATCATGAAGGAGGTTGCGATACCAACCGTCTATGTGAAAAATCATGGTATGTTTTATCTAGGTTTATCGTCTATAGAGGAAAATGCCAATGTGTTTAATGTTCAATCCATCGATATTGTAGATGGCAAACATAAGGTAGCGGGTGGCTTATCGGGTACAGTGGATATTTATAAAGATACAAATTCCAAAATCGGGATCGGCTATGGTCTGCCTGGCAAGGAGGCCAAAGTGATAGCAACCGCTCCTGGAGATAAAGACAAAGCGGCTATTTATTACTATGACAAAGGCTCCAAAGCCGATAACGGTAATGAAGTGAAGGCGCGCATTTCATTCTTCTTTTTGAATAACGGTCTACAGGAAAATACAACGGATAACGGATGGAAACTTTTGGATAACCTGACTTTATGGACGCTGCAAAACGGATAGATTGCAAACGAAAATAGGGAGGATATTAAAAGATCATGAACAAAAAGGGTTTGAGAACTGCATTATTTACTACTTCGATAGCATTGTTAGCAGGATGTACGTCATTACCCGCAGGTGAAGAAAAAACAACTACACCCAAATCTTCACCCAATGAATTGTTTATATATACGGTTTATCCCGCCTATTTTGCAAAGGAAGAGAACTTTGATAAGCAGATCGGTCAATATTTGAAAAAGAAGTTTCCGGATATAACCATTAAGCATGTTCACTGGGATAAAGGTCGCGACTATAAGGATTTGATTGCTGCAGGTACGATTCCAGACATCATTATCGATAACACTCGTATGAATGTGCAGAGATATATTTTTGACAACGATCTGCAATATGACATCGGAGATTTAATTAAAAAATATAACTTCGATACGAGCAAGCTGAACCCTGCTCATGTGGCACAGATGAAGAATTTGTCTCCAGAAGGTACATTATATGGGCTGCCGTTCAATAATAATGATTTCCTTCTGTTCTACAACAAGGATATCTTCGATAAATTTGGTGTGGATTATCCGAAGGACGGCATGACGTACGATGAGATTTATGAGCTCGCTAAGAAGCTGACCCGTGTTGAAGGCGAGACGACTTACAAAGGTTTCTCACAAAACCCTGGTCATTATATGAATTACAATCAGTTGTCTCTATCCCCACTTAGCTTGAAGGAAGATAAAGCAAGCTTGAATACTCCGGAATGGAAAAAGATTGTAGACAATATGAGACGCTTCTACGACATTCCTGCTAATCAATTCGATACGGTCGAAGTGTTCGCATCGAAAGGAAATATCGCCATGGCTGTCGCAACCGTAGATCATCTGGTTTCATTCCATGAGCAAAATAAAAATTTAAACTTCGATGTCGTTTCCGTTCCGTCCTTCAACGAATCACCGAATACGAGATACCAGCCAAATCTATATTCCATGTATATTACGAAGCAATCGACGAAGAAGGATCTTGCCTTCCAAGCAATGGCCGCCATACTGTCCGAGGAGCATCAGGTCGATTTGGCTAAGGAAGGTGTTATCGTTCCTATGGAGTCCAAAGCGGTGCAAGAGGCATTTGGGCAAAACCTGCCGCAAATGCGTGGGAAGAACACAAAAGCGATCTTTAATGGCAAAACAGCGATGCCTCCGGCAGCACGTGGTGCAGGTCTTCTCTGGTATGATGTCCCAATGCAAAATGTTTTCGCTCCGCTCATTTTTAAAGAATCCAAAGATTCTGTAACGGCACTGAGGATGATTGAAGAGCAATCTACCAAAGCGATCGAAACCAACAAGGCAGCCAAGACGGAGCTCGAGAAGGCAGCGAAAAAATAATAATTATCACAATATAAAGGCACCCTCATTTAGTAGCACATTACATTGAGGGTTGCTTTTCTTTTTAAAAAGGAGGTTTTTCGAATGAAGAACGTTATAAAGAAATCGGTGCTAGTTGTTTCAACACTCTTCTTGATTTCAGGCTGCAAGTCAACTGCTGTTGGAACTATTGAAACGGTGACTCCTTCTTCGCCGGATAATGAACTGTTGATATACACGGTATGGCCTGCTTCTTATGCTAAGGAAGAGATATTCCAAAAGCAGATCGGCCAACCGCTTCAAAAGAAGTTTCCAGATCTGAAAATTAAGCATATCCACTGGGATAACCCTGGGCGTCAGTATAAGGATCTTATTGCGGCAGGTACCATTCCTGATATCATCATGGATGATTCCCATTTGAATTTAAATCGATATATCATCGACAATGACCTTCAATACGACATGAGAGAGCTGATCAAAAAGTATAATTTCGATACCGAAAAGCTGAATAAGCCATCGATGGATAGAATGAAGAATATTACCAAGGAGGGGGCTATTTATGGTCTCCCATTTCAGATTGGGGATTTTCACCTCTTTTACAATAAAGACATCTTTGACAAATTTGGTGTGGACTATCCTAAGGATGGCATGACGTATGACGAGGCTTATGAATTAGCTAAGAAGCTGACTCGCGTAGACGGGGAAATTACGTATAAAGGATATTCGCAGAATCCTGGCCATTATATGAACTATAATCAGCTATCTCTGAATCCATTGCACCCTACGGAGAACAAGGCGAATTTAAGTACGGATGGTTGGAAGAAGCTGGTTGACAATATGAGGCGTTTCTATGAAATTCCAGCCAACCAATTTGATACAGTGGAAGATTTCTCGAAGGGCAACATCGCCATGGCTGTCGCTTCTGCAGATCGAATTGTGAAATTCTATGAAGACAACAAGAATTTGAATTTTGATATTGCTGCGGTTCCGTTTTTCAATGATTTGCCGGATACAAGATACCAACCAAACGTCACATCAATGTATATTACGAAACAATCAACGAAGAAGGATCAGGCTTTCCAGGTCATTTCCTATTTGCTAAGCGAAGAGGCTCAAATCGAGTTGTCCAAGGAAGGCATTGTCGGACCGGTGCAAACTCAGGCAGTTAAAGAAGCATTCGGCAAAAATCTACCACAGCTGAAGGGGAAGCATACGGAGTCCATCTTTTACGGTAAATATGCTGATGCCACACCAGCTCGCGCCCCAGGTTTAACTTACCATCTTGTCAATACGCAAGGCGTGTTCGCGCCGTTGATTTTCTTGGAGTCCAAAGATACGGTGACAGCGCTGAGAATGACGGAGGAGAGGGAGAGCAAAGCGATCTTAGCCGAGAAAGCAGCTAAGGATGAGCTTAGTAAAGCAGCCAACAAGTAAGCGTTGTATCTATCTAGGAATAATAAACCTATAATCATGCAATTAAGCGCCTATAATGTATTTGTCGTTTCGTATTATTTTTAAAGAGTACAATCTCTATCCATTTTTGAAACCATACTCTATCGTGGAGGTGTCGTCCGGACAAACATCAGAATCAAGTTAAGAATGTAGTGAACTGCCATCATTAAAATTAGGAAGGTGCGTTGAATGAAAAAAATATTCTCTTCTTTATTATGTCTCCTCCTTTTATCGTTAACTGTGCTTCCGTTTGCTTTTGCAGCAACTGCAGACACCCCATCTGCCGTCAAAAGTGTAGATGATTTCAAAGACTTAAAGGATCTTCCTCAAGATCAGAAGAGCAAGTTCGATGAGTTGATCCGTGGAGGTGTTTTTAGCGGATTAACGGATGATACGTTCGGCTTGGATTCCAAGATGGATCGTGCGCAATTCGCCAAGGTAGCGGCAATTATCTTTTCGCTGCCTACAGATAAAACGCTTACAAAACCGTCGTTTGCCGATGTTGGCACGGATCATTGGTCCTTCACTTTTGTGGAAGCACTGAAAAAAGCCGAATTAACTAACGGTTATGATTCGACGGGTACAACTTATAATCCATCCGGCGAAGTATCTCGGCAGGAGCTTGCAACGTTTTTAATCCGTGGACTTGGGCTAGATGATGCTGCGAAGAAAGCCACACCAGTGACAGATAGCACAGTAGACGATTGGGCTAAAGGCTACGTCGCACTAGCGCTTGAGAAGAATATTATGGCGAAGCAGGACGATGGCACATTCGGGGGCAAAGCATCTGCTACCCGCAAGATGCTTGTACTAGCAAGCTATGAATCGAAAAAGCTGTTTGAAGGAAAGGGTAGTTCTACAACTACGCCGACTCCAACACCTGCACCAACGACAACGTCTGAGCCAAAGAAAGAGAATCCGGCAACACCGGCGACGAATCCGGAACCTTCATCTTCAACGGCTACGAAAGTATCTGCTAAAGGCAAGAAAGCGATCGTTACAAGTGACATTAGATCTGGGCAAACGACAATGGCTGATGATGAGAAGCCTATTGTCAGCCGTTTGCAATCTTTAGGCTTTGAAGTCACACGTCTTCCAAGTGCTAAAATAGCACCGGAAGCTTTTGAAGGCTACGACCTTATCGTTATCGGTTCATCAACAAACTCCAAGTATGTCAAGAAAAAGCTGAAAGATCTCCCTATACCGATTATTTACAACAAACTGATTTCGTTTGGCGATGCTGATTTCTCCTCCGTTTCTGAAAAAACGAATATCGATAAACAATTGAAAATTACGATTACAAAGTCTGATCACCCACTAGCTGCTGGTTTAAAGGGAGATGTGCAGATTTACTATGAACCGGATGGTATCGGATATTCCAAGCCGAGCGACGATGCTATCATTATTGCAACAGCCGCAGGCGATTCTTCTAAACCTGTTATTGCTGCTTATGAGAAAGGTTCGAAAAATATCCTAGGAGAACCTGTAGCTGCCCGTACCGTAACTTTCGGTTCAAATTCATCCTCCATGAAGGAAAATGCTACTAACGAATTGTGGAAGCTGTTCGATGCACAAGCATTGTGGGCCATCCAAAATCCATAGATATTACTTAATGATGAAACTCCAGCTTACGTGCTGGAGTTTTTTTGCATCCATCGGCAGATGAAACAAATAACCTATAAAAATGAAATGAATCACCTAAATTCAGACAACGTTTTCATAGTAAGGTGGTGATAACAAAATTTCTAACGATTCCGTGTCATTTGCAGCCACGTGTGTCACTGGGGGATGGTCAAGATGTCAAAGCGGATTGCTGTTCAATTTATCATCGCGATTAGTATCTCTGGTATGCTGATGCCCCTTACCGGATGCTCATTACTGCCTGTTGAAGAAGAGGAGCTTGCCCCGCCGCTTGTCGAGCCTGTCAAAGAAACGATAAATATCTTTGAAGCCAAACGTGAGGACATTGTGAAGCAAATCAGCGGGGTTGCCACTTTTGCCTCGGATAAGACGGATTACCTGTATTACAAAACCTCCGCAGGGAAGCTGATATCGATCAACGTAAAGATTGGAGATAAAGTGAAAGCCGGCGATCTCATCGCATCCACGGAAACTGGCGAGCTTGAAACGAAAATAAGAGTACAGGAAATTGCAATTGAAAAGGCCAAGATATCGCTGGTGCAGGAAGTAGCCGATAAAGGATTGGATAACCCTTCGGTACAGTTGAAAATGCTCGATATGGAGAGCGCGCAGATCCAGTTGAAATCACTACAGACCCAGCTTGAAAATTCCAAGCTCACAGCCAAGTCTGATGGGTTCGTCACCTTCGTCGATTCCATCAAACCTGGCGAAGAGGTAGCTGCCTACAAGCAAATGGTGACGCTTTCCGATCCTACGCAGATGAAGCTAATTTATACGGCTGCCAGCCAGAACGATCTTGGTGGAGTAGAAAATAATATGAATGTGACGGTAAAAATTAAAGACAAGATTTATTCAGGCAAGGTCATTCAAACACCGTTAACTGCCGCTCCAAGCGATAATAAAACAGTTCAGGATAAAAACAATAAATCTTTGGTTATTGATGTAAAAGGAGCTTTGCCTGAAGAAGTAACCATTGGTTCTCAAGCCGACATTACCATTGTGACGGAAAAAAGAGAACAGGTCATTGTAATTCCGAGAGCCGGATTGCGCAGCTATATGGGGCGTGATTATGTTCAGGTGCTGGAAGGAGAAAGTCGTAAAGAAGTTGATGTTGAGAAAGGAATCGTAGCAGCAACGGAAGTGGAAATACGTAAAGGTATAAATGAGGGACAGAAAATTATTTTAGCCAACTAGGAGGCTAAGAGCGTGTCAATATTTATCATGATCCTGCGCAAGATGATCAATAATAAATGGCTTGAGCTTAGTCTGCTGTTTGGTTTGATATTGTCGGTTGCTCTGGCAAGCAGCATGCCTATCTATACCAATGCGATACTGCAAAGATTGCTGCTTAAAGAGCTGCAGGAGATGCAGACGACCAGCAGCCAATATCCGGGAATTTATTGGCTCTCAGTCAACTTGCCTCCCAGTCAGGATAAAGAAAAGAACATAAACCTTGCGGAAACCGATGATTTTTTGAAAAATACAGGCAGCCGTTTCGGTATTCCCGAGCAATACTTCGTCCGCGAAAGATCCACACAGAGATACAATGTGCTGCCCGCTCAACCCGATAAAGTGGATACCAGTAAGCAGAGATCTGCAGATATTACAGCTATTGACGGTTTGGAAGGGCATATCCGGCTTGTAGACGGACGTATGCCTGCACAAGCTCAGGTTGACGGGATCTATGAGGCTCTTGTGGTGCAGGAAGCGTTGACGGAATTAGGAATGGTCCTGAACACGGTCTTTGTTATCAAGGACGAACTGACGAAGGAAGCCATCCATATCAAGCCTGTGGGAGTATTGGATCGCAGCGATTATACCGATGTTTTCTGGTATAACATCCCCAGTAGCTACAAGAACAGCTTTTTGATTGACTTTACTTTGTTCGAAAAAGAATTTACTAACGCTGGAAAGCTGCATGTACAGTCGAGCTATTGGTACTGGGCATTGGATTATAAGAAAATGACGCTGCAAACCGTCAATACGTTCATTGCCACTCATTTTTCCATTGATAAACATATGGATGAGCATTATGAGACACATAACTATAATGCTCCAGCGCTAAAAACACTCGGTAACTATTATGTAAAAGAAGCCAATCTGAGAATGATGCTATGGTCGTTGAATGTACCAGTTGTTCTTATGCTCGGATTTTATTTGTTTATGGTAGCCAATCTGATAACGGATCGCCAGAAAACAGAAATTGCCGTACTAAGAAGCCGTGGAGCAAGCAGATTGCAAATTATTGCGAGTTATGTTGTGGAGAGCTTGGTCTTGGGCTCCATTGCCTTTTTTATCGGACCTTATGTTGGGATGTATTTGACCAAAGTACTGGGCGCATCCAGCGGATTTCTAGAGTTTGTTCAACGGGCCAAGCTGGATGTGACGCTAAATCAGGATGCATTCTTGTATGCGTTGATTGCTATCGGCAGTTCATTAGTGATGACGCTTATCCCTGTAATTTTGGCTACAAAGGCTACGATTGTCGGGCACAAGCAGCAGTCCGCACGCCAGGAGAGCAGCTCCTTTTGGCACCTTTATTTCATTGATGTGATCCTAATCGGGATATCCCTGTATGGATTATATAAGTACAAAACACGAATCAAGGATCTGCTGTCGCTTGGTTTAAAATCGGGAGATTTAAGAGTGGACCCGTTATTGTTTTTCATTCCAGCTATTTTCATCCTGGGAATGGGGCTGCTGGTGCTTCGGTTGTACCCTTGGTTCATGAAGTTAATCTACTCGATGGGCAGACGATGGTGGCCTCCATCATTATACTTCACCTTGATTCAAGTCAGTCGATCCACCCTTCAATATCAATTTATTATGGTATTTTTGATTATTACGATTGCTACAGGATTATTCAGTGCCAGCGCTACGAGGACGATTAATAAAAATACAACAGATAAGATCCGATATTCGGCTGGAGCAGATATAACGATGCAAATTCGATGGGAAAATGATGCACCCCCGGCTATTTTAGCCGGCATGCAAGAGAACGAAGGAGGTGAGGCCGAGGAGGAAAATACAGCATCCGATATTTCAGCTACGCAGAGAACACAGTATACGGAGCCGTCCTTTCTACCATTTACGCAACTTCCGGGTGTTGAACATGCTGCCAAAGTATTCATCAAGAAAGATGCCACTTTTACTCGAGGCAGGTCGCAGGACTCTGTACAGCTTATGGGGATTGAAACGAAGGAATTCGGTCAAACCGGCTGGATGCGCCCAGGACTGCTCGACCATCACATGAATAGCTATTTAAACCTAATCGCTTCCAAACCATCCGCTGTCTTAATATCGAGATCCTTGGCAGAGGAGTACAGCCTCAAGTCGGGTGATACGATAAGCCTTGGCTGGTCAGGGATAGAAGGAGCCCAGTTCACGGTCTATGGGATCGTGGATTACTGGCCGTCATGGAACCCAAACCCCGGTGTGAATGAGACGATAACCGTTTCCAGTAAAACAGGGGCGACTAAAATAAAAAGACCTATGCTCGTTATCGGGCATTTGTCTTATATTCAGAATAACCTTGCACTGGAGCCTTATGAAGTATGGCTGAAGCTAAAAACTGAGGCAAGCAGTCAATTAGTATATAAAGCGGTTACGGATCATGGCTACCAGATCGAAGCCATAAGAGATGCAAAGCAGGAACAAATTAAAGCGATCAAGGATCCGTTCCAGATGGCCATTAACGGAGTGATGACATTAGGATTTTTAATTTCAATATGCATATGCTTTTTCGGCTTCCTCTTATACTGGGTGTTGTCGCTTCACGCAAGAACGCTTCAATTCGGTATATTGCGGGCAATGGGGATTTCCTTTTTCCAACTGCTAGTCATCCTTATAGGAGAGCAGGTGTTAATCTCTGGAGCAGCTATCGTTATAGGAATCTCAACCGGGGGGATTACGAGCCAGTTATTCGTGCCATTATTCGAAATGTCCTTCGATCCAAAAACACAAGTACCGCCATTTAAAGTGACGTTTGATCCAAACGATCAGGTTCGGCTATATTGGGTTGTCACCGTGATGATAATAACGGGCTTGACGATCCTAGCACACATAGTTTCGCGTATCCGGATACATCAAGCCGTCAAGCTGGGTGAAGATTAACAAATGACAATAATGATAAAAAGGAGAATACAAGGATGAATACAAGGATGAATACAAGGATGAATACAAGTGAAATAAAACAAATTCCCGATACCCTAATGCTAGAGGAAAGGGCGGGGCATGTCCTCGGGGCTATCCTGGGGATGGCAGACGAGGATCATGGGCATATTCCGTTTTTTGCAGCTAATCTGATGGAGCAGCCAGCTTTTTTAACCCATGGAGATTGGGATTACGGTTCCAGCCATGGACGATTGGTCGATGCGCTTATACTGGCCAGACATATGACAGGCGATGAAAGAGGAATGGATATTGAGGCTAAATACCGGGAAAATTTCCTGGGCTTCTTTAAGGAGGACGGCCTTAGCTACCGCTTGAAAAATCCGAAAGCACCCTGGGAGCCCACAGCCAATATGATCGACCAACGTGCCGTTATTCTCGCATTAACTTCCTGGTATATGTCTACGGGGGACAGTCAAGTTAAGCAGGTTGCAGACAAGCATGTAGCAGCGCTCAAAAGAATTGCTATTAAAGAAAGAGATGTGTGGTATTATCCAGCTTCGGAATACACGGTCAACGGGTGGCCTTCCGCAAATGCAGTGCAGTTGAGGCTAGCTCCGGATCCTGCTGCATTCAGTGGAAGACTCATTATGCCGCTTTTGAAATACTACGAATTGACTGGGAACGCTGATGCCTTCGAATTGTGCCAATACTTCACGGCATTAATCATTCGTCGCAGCGGTGTGTTCAACCCGGACGGTAGCTTTAATGACGCCCTTGCATATCGCAGCGGACATTTTCATACCCGTATCGGAACATTGGATGCATTAGCTCGCTATGGCTGGCATACCCGTGACGCCTCTATTACCCATTTTGTGAAGAAAAGCTATGATTGGGCTCTCACTTGGTGCACTGCTTTTGGGTGGACACCCGGAGATATTCACGATCAGGCGTTCGAGCATGAAACTTGCTCTCTGGTCGACCTGATCTCTACGGGGATTACGCTTGCTCAAAGCGGTTATACCGAGTACTGGGGTATCGTTGAACGGTTCTTGCGCAACCACTTAACGGAATCGCAGCTGCTCAACCTGGACTGGGTAGTGGACTCCGATCATAAGGAAAATGACGACGTAGGGTTAAAGTCTTACTTCAATGTAGCTAAGCGGGCACAGGGAGCCTTCGCAGGCTATTCGGCACCGAATGATTTCTGCTGCGATGTCAACGGGGGAAGGGGACATACAAATGACTTGCAAACCTGCTGCATCGGTTCGGGCACTAGAGGATTGTTTATGGGCTGGAGTAATACCATAACGGAACATAATGGCACCATAAGCGTGAACTTTTTATTCAATCGAGGCTCTCGCTGGCTGGATGTAAGCAGTCATCTTCCGCATGAAGGCAAACTAGAGCTCGACATTCATCAGAATGTACCAAGACTGTTAATCAGGATTCCGGACTGGGCAGGATATGCCAAAGTGCTGATTCGACGCGAGCGTGGAGACGATGTGTTGACACAAACAGGCAGTGATCCAAGCATATGGGTCAATCAGCGTTTTCTTAGCCTGGGTGAAGCATACGAGGGAGAGACTATTACAATTACCTTCCCGGTAAGCCAAAGGCAAACCGTTGAAAAAGCGGTAGGCGAGGAGTTCATTACCCAATGGCGGGGGGATGATGTGATTCATCTGAGCCCCGAGGGTACTCACCATCCGTTTTACAATCATCGTCAAGTATGGAGTAAAGCGCCTATGAGGACAGGACAATATCGCAGACTCGTGAAGGAGTTTTATTGGTAAAAAGCAGGATGTGGACAGCCGTTTGTAGCGAAAAGGCGGCTGTCTTCTTAGTATAAGATTCAATGGTTCATTCAGGAAAACATATGCCTATAAATTAGCTGTAAATCCCCTATAACACGAATTCGTTTTCATACTATTTTATTTATAACAGAAGGCAGCATGTTATAAAAACGAAGCTATGAAGCGGTAAAGTGCTTTGGGGGTGATCGGATTGAAGCTATTGATGATGTAGTATGCTGGGGTTTAATAATTCAAACTTGAGAATCTGATTATTAAATTAAGTAAGGAAGGTGTGTCGAATGAACAACAAATACATAGCCTGCGCAGTTTCTTTATTCCTCTTGTCGACGTCGGTTCTACCGCTTGCTTATGCGGATAGTAAAGATGCTGAGGTTACGGCAGATGAATTGAAAGTAGATGAAGTGAACACATTAGTAGTGAAAACAGACGAAGTGAAAATAGTAAAAACATCTGAAGATTACGAGGATCTAAAGATGATGCCTCAGGATTTGAAGGACAAGTTTGATCTCTTTATTAAAAGTGGTGTCCTGAAACCGGAATCGGAGAACACTTATGGATTTAATCTGCCGGTTACTCGAGAAGATTTCGTTCAGGCGTCAAGAATCATTTTCTCTAACGATGAAAATGAAGCGCTTACAGATAAGAATAAAGAATCGTTTAGAGCACTGGGTCTTACTAATGAAGACGGAATGGCTGTTGACCCGACTGTATTCGTAAGTAGACAGGATCTTGCAAAGTTTTTAATCTACGGGCTCGGCAAGGTAGATGAAGCACGCAATGTTACACCAATTACGGATGATAGTATCCGGGATGAAGATAAGGTAGATAAAGCGGCAAGCCGATTTGTCACACTTGCTTTGCAATTAAAGATTATGCAGAATCTTGATGATAGTCGTTTTCACGGTACGGACCGGGTTGTTACCCGCAGAACACTTGTGGAAGCTGCTTTTGAAACGCGCAAGGTTCTTGGTGGGCAAAGCGAAACGAGTAAAGTGTCTATCACAGAAGCCAAAGTAACTGGGGCTCGTAAAGTATCGGTAACCTTTGAAACTGCGGTGGATGCTGCAAATGCGGTCAAGGCCATATTATCCGTCAAGAAAGATGGCAGTGTTATCTCTGGAACAACGGAATGGGCTGCGGATAAAAAAAGTGCGACGATTACATTGGATACCAAATTGACGAAGGGAGCATATACCGTAGAATTGTCAGGGTTAGATGAAAAGGCTGTAGCCCAGAAGACAGTGGACTTTTCTGCGGAGGATGAAACAGTTAAGAAGCTTGAATTCACAAGTACATCAGACGAGTTGGCTCGCTCGAAGGTGATTGTTGGTTTTAAGCAGATTAATCAATATGGAGAGCAAACCCGCTTGCCTGCAGCTGCATTTGATATCAGAGTCAGTTCCGGAATCGGAATGCAATATGTGCCGGGTCAACAAGCCGTTAAGCTGGATCTGAGACAGGAAAGACGTGGTTCGGCAATCTTCGTCTCTATCTACGATAGAGAGCACAATTTATCGTTGAACAAAAATTTTATCGTCGGGGACCGTGTGGTTGTTTCCAAGATCGAAACGGGCAAGTTGTCTTATAAAGACAATAAGGAGCTGCAGCCCGGAGGTAAAGTCTACTTATCATTCCGAGCGTATGATCAATATGGTTGTCTCGTTGATGATGTAGAGGAGTTGGACAGAGGGATCATTACAAGATTTGAAGGTGAGTCACTGTTCGAAAATGTAAAGAACAAGGTGTTCGTTGATTATGATAACGACAATTACCCGGAGCTGGAGCTTGTAGCAAGGGATGATTTCGATAAAGACAAAGGAACTACCCTGCATTTAATGGCAGTAGGATCCGGTCAGACCGTGAAGCAAGAAATAGCTTTATTTTCCCCTAAGCTGGCGTCAAGTCTTAAGATTGCGGATTTAACTTCACAATTGGCAGTGGGGGATACTGACGTAGGAATCACTCTGGAAATAAGAGATGCTGAAGGTTATAGCTTCTCAACGGATGAAATCGCAGCATTGTATAATGCCGGGCAGATTCAAGTACGGAGTTCTGGAGTCCTTAAACTGGGTTCAGTTGCTGAAGGAGAACCGATAGGCTTAAGCGGAGCCAACAAGGGCAAGGTGGTCGTGCAAGCGACAAACAATGGATCAGCATCCATTGAAGTATATTTGAAGGATGCCAATCAAAAGGCGACAGCCGATTACACAGTTCAGTCTGCACGTGTAGCTGAAAGATTGGAGAAGTCAGGGTTCGAACCGGCAGAAACCATTACGGTGATCCAAGGAGTAACAGATCCGATTAAAACCATAAAATACGCTATCAAAGACCAATACGACACAGAATTTAAGACCGCTCCCGATGAATATCAGGTAGAATACAGGCTGCAAAAAGTCAGTGGAGAAGCAGGGGCATTTACGGCTAACTTTAATGGCAATACAAAACTTCAGATGAACGATACAAATGCTACCATTAGAGTGAAAGCAAGCCAAGCTAGCAACAGTAGTATTTTTTTGATGGCAGATGCCAAAAAACTGGGTGTTTATAAAGTGGTCACAACATTGGTTAAAGCAAAGAAAGATCCTAAGGAGGCAGAACCGACCAAATGGCCGATTGAATCAGAGCTGCAGACCATAACAGCACAGGCGCAAAGCTACACGTATCAACAGCTTGACAAGGATTTAACCTACTACGTAAATTCTGATACAAGCTTGTTTGCCGTAGGAAAATATTTAGTAGACCATGCTTTGCTGGAGAGTAAAAACAATAATAAAAAAGATAAAGCCACCCAGGAGGATGGAGCCTATATATTTAAAAACAAACCTGAACTAGCAAATAAAGGAATTACGGTTACGGTCAAGGATAAGCAAAATAATGAAATTACTTCCTATCCAAAAGGAGCTTCCCCTGTGATAAAAAGTATCACATTTGCTAATCCGAATCTATTTGCCGTCGATAAACCCGAGTTTCCGACTAAGATCATTGGTCTAAATCCGGGAAGTACGGATGCCATACTTACTGTGAATACACCTGCAGGAACAAAGATTGTAAAAACCAATTTTACTGCTTTTGCTTCCGAATTGGAATTCAAAGAATTAAAAGTGACACTTAAAGATAATACCGTGACCAATGTTGATCCCAAAGCCATCGACGATCGCTATATTTGGGATGATAAGCTGCTGAAACAGGTTCAAGTAAGCGATACCAGCGGCAATAGCTTTACGAACAAATCGAATCTCGATGCAGGAACGCAAAGCGCTTCTCTTACCCCATTCATTGGAGTATTCGGAGTATCCTTTGTTCTCAAGGATATTACTTATAAACCAGGAACAAAAGAAGACGATAAGGATATTTTCTATATGACCGATGACTACAAGCTCGTCTTCAAACCCAAAAGCGGTGTTTATGATATAAATAAAGTAAATTTACAGAGCTTTACCATTGTTGGAAATGGTCCGAGCAATAAGCCTAAGAACTTTATTTTCATTGTGAAGTAATGTACCCAGCCTTTGCCGAGTGTGGCAGAGGCTTTTTTAACGTTTCGGGGCTCCCCGTAATGTACCTGAATCAACTTCGAAGCCAAAGCTCCACTTTGTGGGATTAACTCACGGCCAAATCACCCTATAATCAAGCTCGGATATACTAATTTATTGCACTCCTCCATTTTGTATACTGTAGAGAAGATGGGAGGTAGAACAACTTGGCAAGAAAAAGATATGTTATCTGCGGGGTCAGCACCCGAGCTAACGGGATGTTTATAAACTCCATGCTGGACACGTTCCAGCCATATTGCGAGATCGTTGGGCTGCTCGATTCGGATCCGGCCAGGTTCGCTAACTGCTTTCGCAAGTTTCCTTCTCTAAGCGGAGTCCCTGTGTATGCTCCCGAGCAATTTGAACGGATGATTGAGGAAACGAGGCCGGACGTGGTGATAGTAGCCGGAGCGGACCATAGTCATGCCGATTATATAGTGAAGGGTTTGCAGCATCATCTGGATGTGATATCCGAAAAACCGATGGTAACCACCGGAGCCGATTGCAAGCGCGTGTTAGATGCACAGAATAGCAGCAGAGGAAGGCTCTACGTAGCTTTTAACTACCGTTATGCTCCGATCCATACAAGAATCAAGGAAATCATTCTGGAAGGAAAAATCGGGAAAATCACTTCTGTCGATTTAAACTGGTATCTCGATACCTATCACGGAGCAAGCTACTTCAAACGCTGGAACCGCAAAAGACTGCATTCCGGCGGTTTGTCTGTTCATAAAAGCACACATCATATCGATCTTATCAACTGGTGGATTGATCAAAAGCCGGTCGAAGCCTTTGCTTACGGGGCTCTGAATTACTTTGGCCCGGAAGGTGAGCTTAACCCTGCCAAGGAAGAAGGGCGTTATTGCGGTACCTGTCGTGTCAAGCAGAACTGCAGCTACTTCATGCGCTGGTCGACGCGCAGCAAGGAAGTTATGCCTGAGGATGACCATTTGACTCAGATGGATAAGAAGCCTAATGCCTATAACGGATACCGGGCAGACGGCTGTATCTTTGATTCAGAAATTGATATTGAAGATACTTATGCTGCAGTCATTAAATACGATAAGGGCGCAATGCTGAGTTATTCGGTCAATTTTTCGTTGCCATATGAAGGATACCGATTAGCCATTAATGGGACCAAAGGGAGATTGGAAACCAAGGAAATGATGTCCAAACGGGCATCCTATCATGTACCTGAGCAAAAGATCGACTATTTCCCGTTATTCGGGGGTAAAGAAACGATCCATGTGGTTCCCCGCTCAGGAGGTCATGGTGGAGGTGACCCGCTGCTTCTTGAAGATTTATTCCTTGGAGCTGATCCTCTTCGTGCTTATGATATCATGGCCGGTGCTGAGGCAGGAGCTTATTCAGTACTGACTGGCGAAGCGATCTGGAAATCGGCTCAATCGGGGGTGCCGATACGAATCGGCGATTTGCTGGTTTCAGAGGAACCAGAAGAAGCTGGATATTCTAAATGAACTGGGGGGAAATACGGACGTGTACGATAAATTTGAAAATGTAGGAATTGCCCATTTTGATGTAAAAAGTCAGCTGCCAAGGTGGGTTTATGAATCGGCTATGCGTGCAGCTAAAAAGGGAGAGAAAGCGCGCAGTGCCATTAAAAACAAGCAGATGCTTGAGGAACGACAGCGTGAAATCCGTGAAGGCTTGGAGCAGTGCATAGGAGGATTAGCCTCTTTCGATACTCCGCTCAACCCACAAATAACAGGAACGGTTCAAGGAAATGGGTTTCGGGTGGAGAAACTCATTTTTGAACCACGACCTCATGCATACGCAACCGCTAATGTTTACATACCCTATGATACAACAGGTCCAAGAGGGGCAGTGCTGCTTTTGTGCGGACATCGCGAGCAGGCCAAGCATTGCGATGAATATCAAACCGTCTGCCATTATCTGGTGCACGCTGGATTAATTGTTATGGCTCTGGATCCGGTGGGGCAGGGAGAACGGTTTGGTTACTACGATACCGAGACCCAACAAGCCCCAATGACCAGCGTCACCGAGCATGAGAACGTCGGTCGTCAATGCATGCCTCTCGGAGACAGCCTAGCAAGGTATATGCTTCATGATGCGGTACGCGCGATAGATTATCTGAGTACCAGAGCCGATGTAGATCCGAATTGCATAGGAGTAACCGGTCATTCCGGAGGGGGTACCCAAACCTCTCTCCTGATGATGTATGACAAGCGGATTGCGGCAGCAGCACCTGGCGGGTTTATTATGAACCGGCCTTACTTCTTGCTCACCGGCAAGGCACAGGATGCGGAGCAAAAATGGCCCGGCTTTTCTGCCTATGGCTTTGACCATGAGGATATTGTTCTTGCCATGGCGCCACGTCCCGTACTAATTCTTGCCACTACTTATGATTCGGTACCCATTGAAGGACCGCGTCATACGGTATCCGTAAACCGCCGGTTTTGGGAAATGCATGATCGCAGTGAAGATTTGACTATTTTCGAGGACGAGAATGTTCACCGGTTTACGATACCGTTGGCTAAAGCGGCCGCTGCTTTTTTCTCCAAGCATTTACTAGGGTCAGCTGTGACGCCTTCGGAGGATCAAATTGAATTGATTCCGAATGAGCAGCTGTGGTGCACTCGAAGCGGGCAAGTCATTGGCGAAATGGCTCAAGCCAAGAGTGTCTTTGATGAAAATGTGGAAAGACTCGCCTATTTTGAGAACAAACGCGAGTCGATATCCGATGCAGAACGCAAGAAGCGTGCTATGGCGTGGCTTAAGAGGACCGTATTTTACAACAGGCAGTCCTGCGATCTGAATCCCCGTCCTTCCGGAGGTGGAGAAGTAGATCATCTATGGGTACATCGTCAGATTTGGTGGAGTCAGCCGGGGCTGTTGAATCATGCCTTACAATTCTACGATTCCAAGCTGCATGGACAAAGACTTCCTGTCACGATTGCTGTGTGGGATGGGGGCACATCCCGGCTTGAAGAACATTCCCAGTGGATAGAAGAAACTTGCGCATCCGGTCGTATCGCCATGGTGTTAAATCCGACGGGGATAGGGCCTCTTCTGCCGCATCTGAATTCGCCTACGGATAAACCATTCAAGAGGTTTGGCATCATGGATAGACATACAGACGAAATGATGTGGCTTGGAGATAGCATGGCTGCCCTGCGTACATACGATGTTCTGCGAGCCATTCAATTAATATTCGTGTTAAAAAATGTCGATTCCAGTGACATTCGTCTTTATGGAAGCGGTCGGTATGCAATGTATGCCGGTTTAGCGGCTTTATTGGACTCAAGAATAGATAGTGTCCGGTTGGAGAACTGCATGAGCAGCATTGCCGACTGGATAAAAGAACCTTTTTACGATGAATTGGATTCGTTAAGCTTTATTATTCCTGGAATGCTTCGTCATTTGGATCTTCCAGATGTATATAAATGGCTTAAGGATGACAGACGCCTGTCCGATGTTGAGCTTTTAAAAAGCCATTCAGCAAGCTAAGTGAAGAGGAGGAAGTGCATATGTCTACTGTAGTTGCTATCTATACAGGACAAGGATTGGCGGAACGCATTCAACCGTTATTTCGGGAAGAAATGCCGGGATGCCGATTGGTTAGTATTATCGATGACAGTATTATCGCTGATGTGATTCGGGATGGTAAGGTCACATCTTCTGTAAGGCGCAGGCTTGTGCAATATTATCGCCACGCAGAAGAGATAGGAGCCGATGTCATTCTTAATACCTGTTCATCTGTAGGAGAAGTAGCGGATTGGGCAAGAGCTATGATCGACATTCCCATAATAAAAATTGATGAAGCTATGGCTTCGCAGGCGACTTGGCAGTTTCATAACTTAGGGGTATTAGCCACGCTGCCTACAACTTTGGACCCGACCAAACGCTTGCTGCATAAAGAGGCCGAAAGACAGAATCGTGTGGTTAATGTAGTGGATGCACTAGCCAAGGGGGCGTACCAAGCACTGGTATCAGGACAGCCGGAGGAGCATGATCGTTTGGTTCTTGAAGCTGCCAAATCGGTAGCTCAGCATGCGGATGTACTTGTGTTGGCACAAGGCTCGATGGTCAGGATGGAAGAAGCGCTGAAGCAGGTCACAGGCCTTCCTGTTTATTCGAGTCCACGCTTAGGCGTAATGGCAGTTAGAACCGAGCTGGAGCGATTGGGGAAGGTGGCCATACCGTGAATGATCAAGTGATCGCTACCTATTGGATAGAGACGGCCTTTGCCTTGGAAAAAGCCAGTGAAATCATTGTGAGCGAGCAATCCACCGGTACTTTTATGCCTTTGGCCAATGAAACGGTGAGTCTGAAGGAGAGGCATCGCGCTCGAATTTTGTCTATTCAACCGCTGGAGAGCTCTCCTTTCCCAGCACTACCAGGGGCCAAAATTCCTGTTGGCAGCAAAGGCTTGTATCATCGCGGTATAGTAAAGATTGCTTATCCGTATGACAATATCGGTCCTTCCATTCCGAATTTGTTAGCTACTGTGGCAGGCAACTTGTACGAGTTGGAAGAGTTGTCTGGGATACGACTCATCGATCTGGAGCTTCCTTCATCGTTTCGTGACAGGTATGAAGGCCCAAGATTCGGTATTGCTGGTACTAGAGAGCTTACAGGCGTACATGGGAGACCTATTATCGGCACTATTATTAAACCGAATATCGGATTGCCGACAGAGCAACTAAGAGGAATAGTTCGAGAGCTGGCCTCGTCGGGTATCGATTTTATAAAAGATGATGAAGTCCATGGCAATCCGCCCTATGCGCCGTTATCCGAGAGGGTCAAAGCCGCCATGGAAGAAATTGAACGCGCTGCGGATCAGACTGGCAAAAAAACCATGTATGCCTTTAATATTACAGATGATATCGATCAGATGCTTCGCCATCTGGAAACCGTTGTACAGTATGGGGGCAACTGCGTCATGGTGAGCATCAACAGCGTTGGTTTTGCTGGGGTAGCTCATTTACGGAAATATGCTCCTGTGTGCATCCACGGACATCGTAACCAATGGGGGATGATGTCGCGGTACCCATATCTCGGCATGTCATTTTCCGCATATCAAAAACTGTGCAGGTTGAGCGGAGTGGATCATCTTCATGTGAATGGACTTAACAATAAGTTTTATGAAGATAATGCTTCTGTCATGAGCGGCGTGCAAGAATGCTTAAAACCCATGTTTGAGAAGGCAGATGTAGCACTCCCCGTATTGTCCTCCAAGCAATGGGCGGGCTCTGCATCTGAAACATACCGCGAATTGAAAACTGTCGATCTGATGAACATAGCCGGCGGAGGGATTCATGGACACCCTGGCGGATTTGGCGCTGGATTCCGCAGCTTTGTACAGGGATGGGAAGCTGCCCTTGCAGGAATTCCATTGGAAGAATATGCACGGACCCACTCGGAATTGAGGCAGGCCTTGGATATATTAGGCTAATCTTAGCGAATCAGCAGCACAGGTCAGTGAATGGATGGAGGGAAGCGAATTGAGGATCTGTTATTATGGAGACGATTTTACTGGTTCCACGGATGTGTTGGAGGCACTGACGAGTGGTGGTCTGCGAATGATTTTATTTATGGACGTGCCAGAACTAACGTTATGGAATGAAAAGTTCTCCGACTATGACGGCTTCGGGGTAGCCGGTGTGACACGTACCATGTCGCCCGAACAATTAGAGGTGACTTTGAAGCCGGCTTTTGCAGAACTTCGCTCCTTCGGTGCGCCAATCACGCACTATAAAGTATGCTCGACCTTCGATTCTTCTCCAACGTCAGGCAGTATCGGAAAAGTTATCGATATCGCGAGGGAAGTGTTTACAGAGCAGCGCTATACTCCTATTCTGGCGGGCTCCCCTGTTCTAAGGCGCTATACGGTATTTGGAAATCATTTTGCAGCTGCCGGAGAAGAGATCATAAGGTTGGATCGCCATCCGAACCTAAGCAAGCATCCGATCACTCCGATGAATGAAGCGGATCTACGGTTTCATTTATGCAAGCAAACTAAACAGTCCGTCGGACTAATGAATGTAATGGATTTGGAGCAGCACGGTTCTCTCCTAGAGGAGCGGTATACCCAGGTACTGAGCCATGATCCGGATATTTTGCTGTTTGATGTGCTAACTGAAGAACATCTAGGTAAGATCGGCGGTATTTTATCGCGTGAAAGCGAAGCGGCTCCACTATTCGTGGTCGGTTCTTCAGGAATAGAATACGCGCTTGTTGCGCACTGGAATAGAAAAGGCAGCATGAACCCCGCCTCATTATCTAAGCAAGCAGAACCAGTAGAACAAATTCTAATCGTGTCAGGCAGCTGCTCGCCGGTGACTCAAGAGCAAATTGAGTGGGCACTGCGACACGGCTATGAGGGGATTCATATTCCGCCAGCGTATTTACTGAATCGTACTTCGGACAAGATCACTTCACTGTTAAGTCAGGCGGAACAAATGCTGAAGGACGGAAAAAACGTCATTCTCTATACGGCATTGGGGCCGAACGATGAATCCATCGAATCTGTGCAAAGTATATTAAAGGAACAAGGTCACGACAAAGCAAAAAGTGGGCAGTTAATAGGTGAATACTTAGGTGACTTAACGCGAGAGCTTATCGCTTTAACGGACTTAAAACGGGTTGTTTTTGCAGGAGGAGACACCTCAGGCTTCGCTGTAAAGCAATTGAATATTTATGCTTTGGAAATGATCGCATCCACGGTTCCAGGAGGACCATTATGTAGAGCCTACTCGGAAAATGTGCGAATCAACGGGCTAGAGCTGGTGCTTAAAGGCGGGCAAGTGGGTCCTGCTGATTTTTTTGAGAAGGTGCGAAGAGGGGACGCTTAAATGCGCAGCCAGAGAAAAGGTTGTTGAATAGAACAAAAAGAAATCGCTTTCAGGTTTAGTTGATATTCTATGTTTGTTTTCACATTACTGATACTAGGAGGACACTATGAGCATCGTACTACGAGGCATTACTTGGGATCATACGCGCGGTTATATCCCGATGGTAGCTACTTCGCAGAGGTTTGCGGAGCTGGTCCCGGAAGTAACCATTCAATGGGAAAAACGGTCTTTGCAGCAATTTGCCGACGCGCCCATACAAGCTTTGACAGATAAATACGATTTATTAGTTATAGATCACCCTTGGGCAGGTTACGCGTCCGAGTCCGGTGTGCTTCTGTCATTGAATACATATTTGCCGGATGATTTTATGCAGAACCAATCGACGAATTCCGTAGGTCAATCTCATCTCAGTTATCATTTCAACGGCAGTCAGACTGCTCTAGCAATAGATGCGGCCACCCCTGTTGCCTCCTGGCGATTCGACTTGTTGGAGCGGGAGGAGGAGCAAGTGCCCGTTACCTGGGAGGAACTACTAAACCTTGCTCGAAAAAAACTTGTCATTTTTCCGGCTATACCGATCGATAGCTTAATGAATTTTTACATGCTGTGTTTTGCCCAAGGGGAAGAGCCGTTTGGCGGCGACGAAATGGTGGTTTCTTATGAAAGCGAGCAAGCGGCATTAGAAGCTTTAAGAGAGCTTGCTTCTTACTGTCGTTCCGAAATTTTCCGAATGAATCCAATTGCCGTGTATGAGCATATGACTACTTGGAATGACATAGGCTATTGCCCGTTCGCCTACGGCTATTCAAACTATGCCAGATCAGGTTATAGTAGAATACCGCTGACCTTCGGAGATTTGGTAACTTACGGGGATCGCGGTCCTATGCGTTCAACACTTGGGGGAACAGGGCTCGCAGTCTCGGCAGCCTGCAAGCATAAGGAACTGGCGGTGCGGTATACGCAATATGTAGCAAGCGAGGAAATACAGAGCACGTTGTATACGATGGCAGGGGGTCAGCCGGGCCACCGAAAAGCATGGATCGGCGAGGAGACGAATCGCTGGACACAGTCTTATTTTAGCCAAACGCTTCCTGCCCTTGACAGAGCTTATGTAAGACCGCGTTATAACGGTTATTTGCATTTTCAGGATCAAGCTGGCAATTATGTTCAGGAATATATGATGAATGGCGGCGATACCAGGCGAATATGGGAGCTAATGAACCAGCTGTTCCGCGAATCGCTGACCATTTCGAAAGAGAGGCGGTTAGGATGACTACAACTTCCGCGTTCAAACCATTGGAAGGACTGCTTGTGCTTGATTTTGCCCAGTTTTTATCTGGACCTTCCGCTGCTTTGCGTTTAGCCGATCTCGGTGCAAGAGTAATCAAAGTGGAACGGCCGGATGGAGGCGATCTTTGCCGGCGGCTCTATGTCTCTAACCTGGAGCTGGATGGAGACAGCACTTTATTTCATTCTATTAACCGCAACAAAGAAAGTATCTCCGCCAATTTGAAAGATCCCGACGATTTAAAGCTGATACGAACATTGATCGAAAAAGCGGATGTCATGATACAAAATTTCCGCCCTGGAGTCATGGAAAGGATCGGCTTACATTATGAAGTGGTACGGGAATGGAATCCGCGTCTTGTGTATGGCGAGATTACCGGATATGGCAAAACAGGACCTTGGAGTGGCAAGCCGGGGCAAGATTTGCTAGTTCAATCGCTTTCTGGTCTGGCATGGTTGAACGGCAATGCGGATCAGCCACCAGTTCCGTTCGGTCTGTCCGTAGCCGACATGTTCGCAGGGACTCATTTGGTGCAAGGCATTCTAGCGTGCTTAGTGCGGCGATCTGTTACGGGAAGAGGCGGACTTGTCGAGGTCAGCTTGTTGGAATCTATTCTCGATGTTCAGTTCGAGGTATTGACAACCCATATGAACGATGGGGGAAAGCTTCCCGAGCGGAGTGCCGTGAACAATGCGAATGCGTATTTAGGTGCACCCTACGGAATATATGAAACGGAAGACGGCTACATTGCCTTGGCAATGGGTTCGGTAGTCCAGTTGGGTCAATTGCTGGAATGCGACCAGCTTGAATCATTCAATGATCCTTCAAGCTGGTTTACTTATCGAGATAACATCAAAGCCATATTGAAAAATCATTTGAAAAACCGTCCAACATCGTTCTGGATTTCCCGATTGGAACCGGCGGATTATTGGTGCGCTGATGTGCTGAACTGGAAACAGCTGCTGGAGCACGAAGCGTTCCGACATTTGAATATGACCCAACAAACGGTGAACGGCAGCGGTGCACAGCTTACGACCACTCGCTGCCCGATTCGTATTGACGGCAGCCTTCTGCTCTCTTCAGTTGGAGCTCCCAAAATCGGAGAGCATAACAGCAGAATCAAAACGGAGGTGTTATAACCAAATGATTCGACCTCTGTTCTATGAAGAATATGAGACTGGCGTCACAAGAGAGTCGTTCGGAAGAACGATAACGGAAACGGACATTGTGATGCACGCAGGACAAACGGGCGATTTTTATCCTCATCATATGGATGCTGAATGGTGCAAACAGCAGGATTTCGGCCAAAGAATTGCGCATGGGACACTGATCTTTAGTGTAGCCGTAGGCATGACGGCCTCAGAAGTGAATCCCGAAGCATTCTCGTACGGGTATGATCGTCTCCGATTTATTAAGCCAGTCTTTATAGGAGATACAATACGAGTGCGAGTGACCGTTCATGAGAAGAAGGATCATCCGAGACGCAGCGAATTTGGGATCGTTAGCGAGCGGTGCGAGACGTTCAACCAGCACGGGGATACGGTATTGGTATGCGATCATCTTTTGATGGTCAGGAAACGGGGAGGAGCTGGAGCATGAATTCAAGTCGGTTGAAGCTCATTTCGCGTCAATTTGAAGGCTTTGATGCCTCATTTGCCGTTCAGGCAGAACATTTTGAACAATTGACCGGCTGCAGGGTAAACCGAGAGTTCGAAGAAATTCATAGGCTCTATGACCGTATGATTACCGGCAAGGAAGCTGCTTCAGGAGAGCATGACTTGTTTCTGTGTGTCACGGACTGGCTGCCGGAAGCCATTCAAAAAGGGCTACTGCTTCCTCTTAACGAGTTTCTGAGCGAAGATCCACCTGAAGGGTGGCCAGATGCATGGAACCCTAGCATGAGGGGGCTGCAAACAGATAAAGACGGCAGCATTTACGGCTTGCCCTACCACGATGGCCCGGAAATGTTCATCTATCGCAGCGATCTTTTCGATGATCCGGCGGAGCAGGAGGATTTTGCGAAGCGATTTGGCTACCCTCTTCAGGTGCCTGCAACATGGAGCCAGTTTATCGATATTGCACATTTTTTTACACGCCCGGATGCCGGGATGTACGGGGCGTTAACGGCTTCATTTCCAGACGGTCATAATAATGTATATGACTTTTTGATCCACCTATGGAGTCGAGGCGGGGACCTGGTGACGAAGGATTGGAAAGCAGCTTTTCACCAAACTGCCGGTCAAGAAGCCCTGCAATTTATGGTTGATTTGATCTACAAGCATCAGGTAGTCCCTAAGGAAGCAATGGATATGGACAGCATCAGGAGCGGGCACTGTTTTGCACAGGGTGGGATAGCAATGATGTGGAACTGGGCAGGGTTCGCCGCCGTTGCGGAAATGCCGGGGATGTCCAAGATCGCAGGAAAAGTCCGTACAGGACTTATTCCTAGAGGAGATGGACCGCAAGGCATTCATATGTCGCTGAACATCTATTGGGTGTTGGCCATAGCCGCAGGCAGTAAAAACAGGCATATGGCCTACCGGTTTATGAAGGAAACCGCATCAGCGAAGATGGATAAAGCTACGTCCTTGTACGGCGGGAACGGGACGCGTCTGTCTACCTGGCGCGATCAGGAGGTAAGAAAGCAGTTTCCGTATTACGAGCATCTGGAGACCGTGCATCGGAATGTCAAAAGTCCGCTCCCGATTCCGGAGTATCCGGCCATTAATGAGGTATTGTCTCAAATGGTTGATGACGCAATGCGACTTCGGACTCCGGTAACGGAGGCTTTAACCCGTGCGGCAGAGCTGGTAGATGACATTTTGGCTCGAGCAGGTTATTGCTGATGACAAGAAATGGAGGTGGAGAAGATGAAGCCGAGTGAAGAGCAAGAAAGTCTATTAGACATAGACTATAAGCCGATGCTGCCCAAAGACATGAGCAGAGGAATAGGCATTATAGGAGCCGGCGAAATTGTCGTTCAAGCGCATTTGCCTGCTTATCGGATGGCAGGATTCCGGGTCGTAGGAATATACGATACGGATCGGAGTAAAGCGGAAATGGCAGTCCGCAATCATTCGGACATGATCGTGTTTACGACTTTGGAGGAGCTCTTCCATCATCCTGAGGTGCAGATCGTGGACATTGCGGTGCCTGCCCAATTTCAACCGGAGATTGCCAAAAAAGCGGCTCGTCTCGGCAAGCATATTCTTTGTCAAAAGCCCTTAGCCGAAAGCTACGCAGAAGCCCGGACTTTGGTTGATGTATGCTCCTCTTTAAGCATCAAAGCAGCCGTCAATCAGCAGATGCGGTGGTCACCGGGCATTCAGGCAAGCCGTTCCATCGTAAAGCGCAGATGGCTCGGAGAGCCTCTTCAGGCTTCTATTCAAGTAAATGTCCGTACGCCATGGGAGAACTGGCCTTGGCTTACTCAAATAACTACTTTGGAGATCATGTACCACAGCATTCACTATTTGGATTCCGTGCGTTATGTGCTCGGTCTGCAGCCGGAATATGTATATGCGGATGGAGCCCGACTCCCTGGTCAGCCTTATCGTGGGGAAACCCGCACCATGATCCATCTTAAATTTCCGGGAGAAACACGAGCTTTAATCCATGATAATCACAACAACGGGATGCCCCAAGATGATTGGTATGCTACATTTCGTTTTGAAGGGACGGAGGGAACGGTCAAAGGGACGAATGGCGCTTTATACGATTATCCTTCAGGTCGTGAAGACACGTTATCCTTGTACAGCAACCGATTGCAACGGGGATGCATGTATACGCCACAGCTGGAAGGCAGATGGTTTCCGCATGCATTTATGGGAACTATGGGAGAATTGATGAGGGCCATTGAAGAAGACCGGGAACCGGAAAATAGTATCAAAGATAATTTGATTACCTTACAAACCGTTTTTGCCGCATATCGCTCCATGGCGGAAAACAGGCCGGTCTATTTGCAAGAAATCATAGAATGAACTTGGGAAGAGCCTGATCCTCAATTGTTAAAAGAGATACTACCAGCATGCAAGGATTGGTTGTGCTCAACCTATTGAAGGATAGGAAAATCATCAAGAAATTTGATTAGCGGTGATCTTGAGCTTGAATTCGTTGCTCTTGGTATACTTGTAACATTGATACTTTGTGCAGCCGATGAGGAATGAATAAATATGGAATATAATACCAATTTTAATATTTGATTCTGCATGCTATTTAGAAGGCAAAAAAGACGACATTAATCCATAAATGGAGCGGTCGTCTTTTGTTTCACCCTCGTATAGCTGGGCAGGAATTTGCATAATATCGGGCTATGATGGATGATTACTACGTATGCTTCAAAATGCGAACAGGACCATATAGACCTCCACTTGGAAACCATTCCTGCCAGCCCAGCTCTTCTTCAGTCCGCTCCCGGTTCCAATACATGACATCGGGATTGCCACCTACCAAGCTGGTTGGCCTGCCGATTTCATAGTGGGTGCCAAGCGTGTTAGTCACCCGAACTCGAAGCCGATGCTTACCTTCAGGTAAGTGGGGCAACGTAAAGCGGTAGGGTCTCCAAAGGCGTACACCTAGCGGATGGCCGTCCACCCACACTTCAGCAGTACCTCGTACATGTCCCAGGTCCAGTTCAGCACCATGGAGCGCTGTGCTGTTGATTATGGTTTCATATTCGACCACTCCACTGTGATGAGGAAGATGGAGCGCCGTTCGCCAATCCCCTAGTGTTCCTTGTGTAGGGGCTGTCTCGAAACGTATCGGAGCGAGTAGAACTGCCGCTTCCGTGTTAGAGTCAATAGGAGTGATTCGGATGGCGGCTGCAGCTCCGGCTTGTTGTACCGCGAATTCGATGAGTCCATCACGCACGGCAGTCTCAACGCCGTTGATCCATGCTCGCAAGTCCCCTGAGGATTCTATCCGCATTTTCCTCGCACCTATGGGGAGAGGGAAGCGAAGCCAGACCGGGCGGCTGATACAATCCGGATCAGCGACAAAGGGGAGTGGCTGCGTATCTGGAACAGATTCGGGCATTAGCCAGCCAACCCGCGGAAGCGGATGAGGCCTTGCAGTGATCCACAACGACTCCGTCTCGGCAAACTGGAGGACAGAGAAATGATGAACGCCCGGAGCGTGACCCTGTTCATCGGACCAATCCTCACCAGTGAAGAGGCTAACTGTTTCTCCGTTGAGCAGCTCAATAATTCCGTCGGCAAACACCTCGCCCTTGCCTTCGGGCAAGGCGAATCGAACTTCGTTTACTCCGGTTTGCCACCATTCGGTGATGTCAATTTCTTCATGACCCTGCCGTATATAGGGATTGAAATCGCCATGCTCAGTTATTTTGACTCCATTTACGTACAGTACTGCTCTGCCGCGTGCAGCGAATACGATACGTACACGTTGAATTGGACTGTCCGTACTGCACTCGATTTGCTTCGTTAAACTGGATTGCAGATTAGGATTTCTAGTGAATAGCCATTTAGGTAGTGGGGGATGTGCAGTCTCGTTCACTTCAACCGCTGCCCTCAACAAGCCTTTGCCGATCGCCTGTGCCTTTAACAACAGTTCATTGAGTCCAACGTGTAACTCAATCCAAGCAGTTTGCTCCTCAGGTCCTCCGCTCCAGCTAATCTCCTTACCATTGACAGTCCCTGTAATATTCGAATTACTTTCTGTCCGAATCCAGTATCCGCCGGATGATGGAGCCATAACGAAGGTCCTAGCGCAGACGAACTCTCCTTTAACAAACTCGCCCAAATTAAGAAAACGACGCGGGATGCGGCCCATTCGTCCGGCCCAGGAACGCATAGACAAGTCACCGAAGACGCTGCTATATACTTTGATAACGGAATGTGCTTCAATGAATTCTTCACCTAGGCACACATGCCAATAGCCGGCTTCGCTCCAAAGTCTGGTCAACCAATCGGATTCATCCAAATCTGGCAGATGCCATCCCGAGCTTTCCCCGTCGATCGATTCCTTCTCCAATCTCACATTCATGCTGCGGCGTTCGATGGGTACAAGTCCATTTCCGCTTCCGTGCAAGTCAAAATCTCCGAATCGGTTATCCAACGTGGGTTCTACCCGGATGCGCCAACCGTCCTGAGGCAGCTCCAAGCTGTCGCTCACATTTCCAGTCCTGCTGACTATGGCAGGAAATGGGGATGGGGAGGCTGAATCCTTAGCTGTGACCTGATCCTTAGCTTTACTTGCAGTACCTAGTTCTACGCAGACTATCAGTGCTGCCGGCCAAGAGCTGAAGGGCACCTGCAATTCAATCCATTCACCCTCTCTTTTATAATCGAGGGGTTCCATATCGCCGTTGACAGGGTTCCACAGCTGTGGCACTCTGTCAGTTCTTAAACGATATACGGTTGATTCGGGGAATCTCGTATCCGGGCTTGCCGGTTGATGCATTCTTAACAATGATCCGTTCTCCGGAAGTAGCAGGAATACTTCAGAGTCGGCCGTTTTGCGGTGCAGAGACTCTCCCGGACCCTCCACTCGTCTAGGGACACGCGCTTCGATCAGCGCGACTGCCTCCTCCGCCGAATCGACATAGATCGCACCCGCCAAATCTTGCTCCGTTTCCGGCACTCCTACCGCGATGACGAAGCCGGTTCCCTGCAACCAGGTTTCTATACGGGATCGAGCATCGTCATCCATAAGGGTCGTTCCGCACAATAGCAAGACAGCAAACCGCTCCTCAGCTATTTTCAGCTTATCGCCCTCAGAGATCGCTTTTTGCAACGCGCTGTCATCTGCGATATCGAAATCAAGCTGTGCTTTTCGCAGTGCTCCAGGTTGATTATGATCCCGACGGCTCCAGCTTCCAGTCATTTGTTTGTAAATATTTTGAATCCGGGTGACATCCTCATTCGGGTCCCGGTTAGAGATTCCCATCGGGTGTTCGTTCTTTTTCCCATCGGCCAGTGATAGATGTCCGCAAACCGCATAGGAAGGGTAATGGACTGCAATATCACAGACATGCGTTCCCTCGCTCAGCATGAAGCAAAGGCGGCTGATCGTATCCGCGAAGACTGGATAGTGCTCGAAGTAGGGCTGGCGCCATCCCGTATCAGGGGGAGCCCACTCCCACCACCCGCCTCTCGTGCTGTAGTATATCGAATGAGGGCTATAAACCGTAGCTCCTGCTTGAAGCCATGGGATCAGCCAATGCATCGTTTCCTCCAGTGTACCTCCCCAGCCGCTTGAATGAAATGCTTCCAAGAATACCCTGTTGCCGCCATGCAAATGAACCATGGACGAATGCGGCTTAATCTCGCCGTCCATGTCACTTCCCGGTGCATTATACCAGCGATGAGTCCGAAAATAATCCAAATAAAGCCGCTGCGCCCCGTGAGGGTCTGCTCTTCTAGCTGGACCCGCTTGATCGCAGCAGAGAAGCATTCCTCGCTCCCGGTGCCATTCTCCAAGCGGGATGAAGAACGATTGCTCCGCAAGCTCTGCAGCCAAACGGTACACTCGACGGCGCAGTTGGGTATAACCAGGCAGAGGATCATATAACAATGGAAGGAGCGGCACCAGTTCCTCACCAAATCGCTCCTTGTAGAGGAAAGGAAGCTCTGGGGTCCATAACGGTAGTGGGGGGAGCTCGTCCTGAAAGCTGCCTGCTATCGTTTTGCCGAGATCCTGTGAGAAGCGGCGATCCATCTCCCCATGAACACGATTGATTAATTCTTTCGTTGCTGCAGGGTCCAGCCAGTTGAAGCCTTGCCGAACCGCCGCATACGTGTAATCCTCAGCTTGGTACAACACTTCCGAAGACGCGGGAATTTCTTCATCGGGCAAAAATCTACGAAGCTGATATCCGGCCATTTCCGGACGCTCGGTAACAATTCGTGCTGGCATGTTCGAGCCCGAAAATCCGATCTGGTCGTAAAACCAAAGGTACATGCCGAGCCGTTCCGCTTCTCGCAGCGCTACCTCGAACATGAGCCACCAATCTTCGCTTGCAAACGCAGGACGATCACTAACAGAACCATATTGCGGACCAGTAGGTGCCAAATTAATGATGCCGATGTTCCGCAGCCCTCCTTTTCGGAACTTCCACATTTGCCAACGCACCCGCTCCTCCGTTACTTCTTCGGCACTCCACCACCAGAAGGGAACCGGACCGAACCGGGGGTCGGCTTGGGTGAACTTTTTTTGCAGTTCAGAAAAGATCAATGATATCACCACACCTTTATCTCCTAATGAATATCTATTCTTGAATCATAATGAAGGGCAGTAGGTCAATCTAGGGGAGTATCATGCCATTTTGTAGCTTATAACGGCTATTCGTCTTGAATATTCTGCTGATTACAGCTTTATTTATGACAATATAGGTAATAACTCCGTTTTGCAGGAGAGATTTGGCCGCTGGTATGGACGCGCCGTTTTAATACATGGCATAATAAGGTTATGCAAAAAAGGAGAAAGAAGGGGGACGCAGCAATGAAAATTGTTTTGGCTCCAGATTCTTATAAAGGAAGCCTGACTGCTAAAGATGCTTGTGACGCAATGGAGCAAGGCATTCGCAGAGCAATACCCGATGCTGAGATTGTAAAAGTACCGATGGCGGACGGCGGTGAAGGCACTGTCAGAAGCTTGGTCGACGCTACGGATGGTTCACTGCACAAGGTTACCGTTCAAGGGCCATTAGGCTCTCCTGTGTCTGCAGTTTATGGCATATTGGGTGATGGAATTACTGCCGTTATCGAAGTAGCTGAAGCCTCAGGTTTATATTTAATCGATAAAGAAAACAGAAACCCGCTGCTCACTACCACGTATGGTATGGGTGAGCTTATTAGGCATGCCCTCGATCAGGGATGCAGGTCTTTTATTATTGGGCTTGGTGGCAGCGCAACCAACGACGGTGGGGCCGGAATGGCACAAGCGCTAGGAGTTAAGCTGCTGAACAAAGCTGGCAAGCCTATTGGTTTAGGCGGCGAGGCTTTAAGTGAAATAGATTCAATTGACGACGCACAGATGGACTCGAGAATTCGGGATAGCCGCTTTATTGTAGCTTGTGATGTAGATAACCCGCTATGTGGACCCAACGGAGCAAGTGCCGTATTTGGTCCGCAAAAAGGAGCTACCCCCGAGATGGTTAACCGTTTGGACTCCTGTTTGAATCAGTTCGCAGAGGTCATACGAAGAGATATCGGTACTGATATCATTAATCTTCCTGGCGCAGGCGCGGCGGGAGGCATGGGAGGCGGAACGGTCGCTTTCTTGAACGCAGAGCTAAAGCCCGGAGTGGATATTGTCATCGAAGCGGCTCAACTGGAGATGCACTTGAAAGGCACAGACCTCGTCATCTCTGGTGAAGGTCAATGCGATTTTCAAACGGAACGGGGAAAGACTCCCTATGGTGTGGCCAAAGCGGGCCAGCGTAACGGTGTACCTTGTGTATTAATCGCTGGATCCATTGGCAAAGGTATCGAGTGTTTGTATGACAGTGGCGTTATTAGTGTATTTTCCATGGTAGATAAACCGATGCCTCTCGAACAGGCAATGCAAGATGCGGCGCAATTGGCTGCGGATACAGCGGAGAGAGTGGTCAGGCTGTTTATTGGAGGAAGAAAATAAGGTATATTAATTATTTAATACATTAATTATTATTACGAAACAAAAAGGAGTTATTTATTCATGCTTCGTCATATTACTTCATCGTTCAAAGCAGGAGCATTACTAAGTACCGTTGCTGCAGTCGGATTGATGCTTCCTACATCCGCAGGAGCCGTTTCCGTTTCCCAGCAGCACATTCAGTTATTCCCTGAAAAAACAGAAATTGTTGTTAATGGTCAGAAGGAAGTCCTAGAGGAGCCAGCTGCGCTCATTCAAGACCATTTTTATGTACCGGTTAGATGGCTTGCGGAAAAGCTGCAATTAAAGCTTAATTGGGATGCTTCTACCAATAAAGTCGGACTTATAACTCCGAAGGCGTTTATCGAATTCGATTCGTCTAACGGCGTCATACAAGTCAACGGCAAAGCTGTAGATTTTGCTTCTGTAGCAGAGATTCGTAATGATCGTCTGTTAGTCCAATTGTCATGGATTGCCGATTATACGGGGGTAAGTTACAAGCTGGCATCGGATATGCAAAGTGCGGAGTTAAGCTTCATAGGGACGCTATCCACTGCGTATAAGGAATCAGATTTGATTAAAGACGATGCTCAGCCTAACTCGAAGCCGATAGCTTTGTTCGCTTTAGGGAAATCGGCGTATCGATTGGGCGAGAAGGTCGATTATGTTGATCTAAGCTACGATCCGGATGCAGAAGGACTACCAGGGTATGAATGGGAAGGGAATAAAGATGCATTCTACAAGCCCGGCACTTATCCTGTGACCCTTCGCGTCAAAGACGGTAAAGGAAATGTCAGTGACCCCTTTACGCGCTCAGTAACCATATTGGATGAGCCGTATCTGGAGCGGGAGGCGTTTCCTTACTACTACAGCAATAGCGGAACGGTGTTTCAAGCAGGGAAAGGGCTGCTGAACTCGTTATCGAGCACTGAACGGAAGCTGCCTGTGCTGGTTCGTCAACCCGAAGATCGGCCCTTAATTGTCGGGAGAAGCATGAACCCAAACAGTCAGTTAGGCTATTTATATCAAGAGAAGGTCAATGGAAAGGCACGTTTGAATCTTCAATATACGAACGGAATGGACAAGCCAGCTCGTTTTGCAATCGCGATACGTAACAACAATGAGAAAGCCGTACATATAACAACAACCCGCAAATCGCAACCGAACCCCTCTATTTACGGTGAGATAAGAGCCAATAAAACGGCGGAGGACTTCTTGAGCTCCAAATCGCTCGATGAAGAAATGGTAGTTGAAGCTGGTTCAACGGCGTATTATGCGCTAAGCAAGGATATCGATCCAGGACAAGTTTTCCAAGGCTTGTATGATATAACAGCCGATGGGGAGGTCAGCGTGTCGTATCTAATGATTAACCCTGGGGATTCCACCTATGATCTCGGTAAATATTCGATTGTAGGCCAGAAGGAATCCAAAAGCGGCACCTACCCGGTATCGGAGGTTACATGGCAGATCGATGCAAGCAATTTGAAAGAAATGACGAAGCTTGGCATTGGAGACACTTCGTTGGAGCCGGCTTTGACAGGGATGAATGCTTTCTCCAAGGAATCCCTTGTAAATGAAGGGAATTCAGGAGTTCGTTACCGGATTAAATTGGATAATGCAGCTAAAACGGGGATTGCTTTACATCCAAGAAATGGATTCGTTCAAGGCTCAGTTCGTGTAAATGGCAATGTGGTAACCTATCCAGCTGGTGGATTGACGTCCAATGAGGGGTTATTGTTGTATCGTACAACGGGTTCGGAGAAACAAGTCAATATCGAATGGATGTCTACCGGCAGCGCACAGCTTCCCCTTGATGTGGTGCTGTATCCGTTGAATGCAAAATAATAGCTATTTTATTTTCATAGAATTTTATCCTAATCTAACTTTATACCGAAGGAGCTCTTAATCAGCATGTTTTTTGCAAAAAAATGGTGTATTTTATGGACTGTGCTCTCACTGTCAACCGTGACATTGCCAGCAGCCTCCACAGCTGCATGGGCAGCCTCGGAATCGGCCGCAGTGAAGTCAGTACCTGTTAGTAAATCGTCTCTATTATATATTGGAAAAGATGAAGCTTATTTGAACGGAAATCCGTTAAAGCTCGAAGCACCGGTGCTGGAAGTAAAAGGACAAGCCTATCTACCGGCGGTCAGCCTTCCTTCATTGCTTGGGGTGTCAGTCCAATGGCAGGAGTTAAGTCAGAGTGTTCATCTGACGACGCCATCGGCTTTTGCAGAGTTTCAGCTCGCTTCAAAGCAGTTGAAAGTCAATGGAAGCTCAGCTAGCTTTGACAAGGCGGCAACCCTAATCAACGATCGGTTATATATATCGATGGCTTGGCTGGAACAATATATCAGCTTTAAAGCAACCAAGAACGAGGAGCTCAAAAGAATTGATCTGTTGTACGTTCAAATGCCAGCAGATGGAGCCTTTCATAATGATACGATGCCGAATACGAAGCCCATTGCACAGTTTTCGGTCAATAAGGACAAGTATCGTCTAGGAGAACCAATTATTTATTCGGATACCAGCTATGATCCGGATGGCGATGCAATCACAAGTGTCAACTGGACAGGGAAGGCTGAAGCTATATTCGAGCCGGGGTTATTCAAAGTTTCCCTTCAAGTCACGGACAGTAAGGGGACTGAGAGCGAAACCTTTTCCCGTAATGTAGAGATTGTCAATGAACCTTATCTCGACCCGTTCGAGTATAAAGTGTATCATGAGCCGGTTGGGACCTTTGTGAAGGATGAGGAAGCGACACTTCGTAAATATTTGCGTGATATTCCGTCACTGCCAAACGAGGCCAAGCTTTCCAAGGAACGGCCGCTTATTGTAAGCGACAGCCCGGAAACCTTTACGGAGAAAGGATTTTTATATCAGGAAAAGGTAAACGGCAAAGCCAGATTATATGCAGATCATGTCAATGGAATGAACGAAAAGGTACAGTTTGCAATTGTAGTCCGTAATCCGAATCCAGATAAAACAGTCAAGATCACGACGACACGTTCTGGAGAAGTATATCCCTCAATCTATGCAAACTTAATAGGGAACGAGGCTTCCATTGAGTTTTTGCAGGATGAAGGCAATAAGCCTGAAACGATCACTGTAGGCCCTTATCAAACCGTATATTATAAGAAGATGCCGGAGTTCTTCCCGGGTCAAGGCATGAATGTGATATATGATGTAGAAACGGATGGAGAAGTCTATTTCTCATTCGTAGCCATGGATGCAGGTGCGGACTTGAGCTCTATCGGCATGTTTGAGCGTCTGGACTACACTGGTAATGTAAGAGGGACGTTCAGCGGCTCTGATGTAACATGGAATGTGGATGCCAAATCGTTCACCAAGCCGTCCAGCTTGGCGATTGGAGATGGTACGTCAGATCCGTTTGTTACCGGCGACGACTTTTTTAGAAAGCATGACTCGTTGAATCTGGGCAACTATGGTGTTGTCTATAAGATTCATATCGAGAATCCGCGTAAAATGTCAGTTCTGCTGCTGCCGCGAGGTGGTGTATTTAAAGGACCGTTCGAAGTAAATGGTCGGATTATCCAAACGCCTCCGTCAGGGGTTATGATGGATTACCAAGGGTATACCATTTTGGCGCGTACGGATGGAACGGAGCCTTCCTTGGATATTGAATTTACGCCTGCCGCAGGCTCGGCTTTCCCTGTGGATGTCATTTTTTATCCTTTGGATGATAAATAAACTCGTTTTTTGTATGTCAAATATAGGTTATACTAAAGGCAGCGATTGGATTAAGGTGGGAGAAGGAGAAGCGAACGGATGATTATTGTACGCAATTTATCGAAATCATTTCCGCCAGATCATCAAGTATTATCAAAACTCAGTTTCCAAGCCGATGAAGGGGAACTGATTGCTTTGGTGGGGGCAAGCGGAAGTGGCAAATCGACGCTTTTTCGCTGCCTGTCCTTAAAAATGAAGTGGGACGAGGGCCAGTACATCTATGATGGCAAAGATATTTCCGGCGTGCGCGGCTTGGAGCAGCTCAAGCTTCGCAAGGACTGGGCTTATCTGGAGGAGAAACCGAGCTTGAACCCTCGGAAATCTGCTCTGAAGAATGTATTAAGCGGGTTGTTCCTCCACAAGGCTTGGTGGCGTATTCTCTCTGGGACAACATCCAACGACGATCATATGACGGCGATGGATTATTTGGATAAAGTCGGCTTGCTGGACAAGGCGCATGAGCCAGTAGAAAAGCTGAGCGGCGGAGAGAAGCAGCGCGTCGCCATTGCGAAAGCGTTAATTCGGGGAGCTAAGGTTATTTATGCGGACGAACCTGTATCCGGTCTGGACCCGGAAGCTGCAATCAAAGTGCTTGAAGACTTAAAGGACATTTGCAAGAAGGATAAGGTTCTAGTGTTCTGCAGCTTGCATCAATTGGAGCTTGCTGAGAAATTCGGTTCGCGCATCTGGGGATTGTCCGGAGGCAGGCTCGTGGTGGACATTGCAGGCAGAAGATTGACACAGAGGGAAAAGGAACTTATTTTTTAGTAAGACAAGCAAGGGATGGTCCCATAACCCATCGGAAGATGACGGAGGGACCGTCCCTTTGTTTCATCCAGGAACATCGTAATTGTTTATTGACTGAGAAAAAATGATATGCTAATCTAGATTGTAATCGATTACTTTAGAGTGAGGAAAAATAATGAGTTCAGTCAAAGAGGTAGCAGAGCTTGCAAACGTGTCCGTTGCAACGGTATCCAGAGTTCTCAACAATCATCCATCCGTTAAAAAAGAATACAGACAAAGGGTCATGAAGGCTATAGAGGAGCTTAACTATAAGCCCAACATACTTGCTAAAAATTTAAGAAAACAGTCCAGTAGCACCATTGCCATGGTAATGACTACAATAGCCAATCCATTCTATGCAGGTATCGTTAGAGGTGCTCAAGAGGCCATTCGCAATAGCGGTTATAATATGATCATTGGAACAACAGAGTGGCAAGCAAATACATATGAGAATATGCTCAGCACGAGCCAGGTGGACGGAATAATTATTTTATCCTCATGGGCCAATAAGAAAACGATTCAAAGCTTAAACGAACAATATCCTGTAGTGATGTGTAATGAGTATTACGATGATATTAACATCACTTACGTATCCATTGACAACAAAAAGGCCGGCTATGATGCAGCATGTGAATTGTTAAGAAGGGGTCACCGAAATATTGTATATGCTGCAGGATCCAAGAAGTCCAGCTCTGTCAATGATAGGCTAAAGGGATATAAAGAGGCTTTGAGTGAAGCTGGCATTCACTATAATGAGCAATTGATCATTAGGCCAACTCAGGGTCATGGGGAAGATGGTCAGATGATAAATAGGTTAAATGAGCTTGTGGAACAAGGGATAACGATCGACGGCATACTGACGCATTCAGATTTGATGGCATCCTATATTCTAAAAGGAATTAAAGAAAATGCAATTCATGTGGCCAAGAATATAAGCATAATTAGTTTTGATGGAACCTTTCTTACGGAAATTTCTAACCCTGGACTAACAAGTATTGTACAACCAGCCTTTGAGTTGGGCTTCTCAGCGGTAAATATGTTAATTCAAAAAATACAAAATAAAGAGATCAACAAAAGCGGAAGGCTCATCCTGGATCATCAATTAATCACCAGGGAAACATAAGAGCTTTCTTTTTTATAATAATAAGTAATCGATTACTTTATGATAATTTAGGATAATTTACGGAAAATTCATAATAGGATGACATTCTCATAACATTTTAAATGTATCTTAATTAGAGTAAAAAGTAATCGATTACTAAATTGAAGTTCTGGTTGATACAACAATCCCTAATAAGTATAAAGCGACAAACCGTTTATTTTCAATCTAAAAAGTAATCGATTACTTTTAGATAATATACCCAAGAGGAAGGAAGAAAGAATACTATGACACAAACCAAATTCGAAGAAGTGTACTCTACGTTTAATGATCCCAATGCGCGTGCTTTTACCGTATCGCATCGAGGCGATTGGCGGCATTATCCTGAAAATTCGTTAGCAGCCGTGAAATCTTGTATGGATATGGGGATTGACATGGTAGAAATTGATGTCCGTAAAACTAAGGATGGTCATTTGATTCTCATGCATGATAAAACGGTCGATCGAATGACCAACGGTTCGGGGAAGGTGTCTGATTTAACACTGGAACAAATGCAACAATTATTTCTCTTTGACGGTAAGGGAAGGGAGGGAGCACAGTTAACCAACATGAAAGTACCGACCCTGGAAGAGATTATGCAGCTTGTCAAAGGCAAAATGATGATTAATCTTGATAAATGCTGGGACGTTCGTGAAGAGGTCTACGATATTTTAGTAAAAACGGATACACTTCAGCAAGGTCTATTCAAAAGCAGTTCAGACTATAAGGAAGTGGACGCTTTTTTGAGTAGTAAATCTATTCGGCCAGAATACATGCATGTGATCGAAGAATTTAATGTAGATCAATTAGGTAAGGTATTGAGTGTAATTATACCTAAGGCGTTAGAGCTTGTTTATCCCACTGAGGAAAGTTCAGTGATCTGTGAAGCGAACTTTAAACCTTTAATTGGGAAGTACCGAGTATGGGTAAACTCCATTGAAAAAAAGCTATGCGGTGGTTACGAAGATACACCATTAGGCTGGGAATGGATGGTCCGATTCGGCTTTAATATGATTCAAACGGATTGGCCGCTAGAATTAAAAACATTCTTAATATCAATCGAGCACTGATCAAATAAAGCTGAGGGAGTGAACATAGTAATGCTTAATAACCGTTCTTATCGATTCGGAACGAATCTGATGTGTGCTGTTGTATGTATAACCCTGCTTAACGGTTGCGATACAACAAATCAGACTTCATCTGCTTCAGAAGGGGGAAGCCGATTGACCATCAGCCTGTTACAATATCTGTGGGAATCAAAACCCAGGGATATTTAACGGATGAGGAGTTTAATCGTTACATAGCCGAGCCGGTGAATAAACAATATCCTTGGATCACAGCAGAAAAGGTCATCTATAATACAAAAGGTGCGAAACTGTCAGAACTCGTCGCAGCAGAAAATGTTCCTGACATTGTAATAACCAATAATGTTAATGGAATGCCGGAATTTCTCGAATTGGATCTGGCTGCTCCTCTTACGGAGTTGATTCAAATGTCTAAATTCGATTTATCCAAAATCGAGTCACAGGCTATTGAAGCAGTAAAAGCTGCAACCCAGATGAAGAATCTTGTTGCGCTGCCTTATTCTAGAAATTTCCAGACCTTGTATTATAACAAGGATATCTTCGATAAATTTGCAGTACCTTATCCAAAGGACGGGATGACATGGGAGGAGGTTACGGAACTCGCCAAGCTTTTAACCCGTAATGACAACGGTACACAGTATAGAGGTCTTGAGCCCAATGTTCCGGAGAGGCTGTCATCACAGCTCTCTTTATCTTTCGTCGATCCGACAACCAATAAAGCCGCATTGAATTCAACGGAATGGAAACAAGTCATGGATAGGATGATAGCTATTCATTCGATTTCAGGTAATCAACAAATTGTGTACAATAATGAGGCTGCTGACTTGTTTTATAATAAACGTACATTAGCCATGCTGCCTGATATTAATTTATTCGGTGACTTAAGTAAATTCAAGGACTTGAATTGGGATATGGTGTCATTTCCTGTTTGGGATCATCTTCCTGGTGTAAGTCCGGGAATTGATGCGCATTTAATGGTGTTATCTAAAACCAGCAAGAAGAAAGAGGATGCATTTCGTGTGATGTCTGCTGTTTTATCTGACGATGTCCAACTGGACATGTCCAAGCAGGGAAGATACAGTATTTTAAAAGATACAAGAATCAAGGATGCCTTCGGTAAAGATATTACATGGATGGCAGGTAAAAATATTCGTGCTGTTAATATGACCCCGGCAAATCCCTACCCCCAGACCGAATTTGACAAAGAGGGCATCAATGCCATTAGAAATGCACTATCCAATGCTATCAAGAATGGCAGGGATTCGAATACAGTATTAAGAGAAGCTTCAGAAATCTTCGATAAAAAGATCGAGGAAGCGAGGAAGAAATAAAGCTACTTGCTGACACTAAAAAGTGTTGATCCTTTAAGCTTCGGGGATCAGCACTTTTGTTGGGTGTTGATTTGGATGATACCAACTGAACCTATGCAGCTCGGAAGGATCGCACGGCAAATATAATCACGCTTCCGAGAACGATGATTAATACAACAGGCAAGAACCAAATTCCTAAGCTATTCATGGCACCACCTGCAGAGCGGATCATACTCCATTCAATATAGGAAAACAGGATCATAATTTCGAACTTCAACCAGCTCAAGAGCAGCAGCGCATTGGAATATTGCCTGACCGCATTATCAGGTGTAACTTCTCGAGGGTAGTTAAACAACTGCGGATATTTTCTAAGAATCGTAAGACCAACAAACAAAATAACTCCGATGCTTGGAAGCAGTAGAAGGCTGCTTTTACCACCCCAGCGGTCGGCTTCGCCTAGTGCGTTGAAATGAGAGGGTATTTTTTCCGGCAGTTCGGAAAATATGCTAAACAAATACACGAACGTGCCTAGTAGAACAAGGATCGAGACAATGTTATGAAACTTCTCCAATGTGGTTTTTGCAATGGATATTACGGGTCTATTCTCCATAGGCTCTATGATCCTCCATCATGAAAAAAAGAAACGGCTGTCAGGTTGAACTGAGTTGACCGTCTCTCTTATTTTATTCGCAAATTTAATGGCTTATGTAGTCGAACTTGTGAGTGTAGCAATATGTCGGGCAATCATTCCGCCGTGCAACCGACCACTCTCGATAAATACTTCGTTAGCATCGTTTCCAGAAGCGGCAACACCTGCTATGTATAATCCTCGTACTGTAGTTTCCATCGTATTAGGGTCATAGAGAGGCGCTGTTTGTTCAACGTTTAATTGTACTCCGGCATCGGTTAACATGGAGCGATCGGGTCGAAAGCCGGTCAGCGCAAGGACAAAGTCGTTATCCAACTGCTTCTCTACACCATTTTCCAAAATGGTAACAAAGCGGTCATCGATGGAGACTACTTGAGAATTGAACATCATGGTAATTTTCCCTTTACTCACCATGCTTTCGAAAATCGGCCGAACCCAAGGCTTTATATTAGGCGAATATTGTTCGCCTCGATAGACGACCGTGACGTCTGCTCCCACTCGCAACAGATCCATAGCCGCGTCAATGGCAGAGTTGTTGCCCCCAATAATAACGACCTTCGTACAGCTGTAAGGATGCGCCTCACGATAATAATGGGTTACTTTGGCTTTATCTTCTCCAGGAATGCCTAACATGTTAGGATGATCAAAATATCCTGTCGCTACGATGACGTAACGCGCTTGAGCCGTGGAACCATTACCGAATCGGTCACTTACCGTAAGCTCGAAAAATCCGTTCTCTGTCTTACGTATCTCGTCTACAGAGTGATAGGACTGGACTCTAACTTGGCTCCGTAGAGCCGTACTTCGGTAATAATTCAACGCCTCCAGACGAGAAGGCTTATCATTAGGTGTAGTAAAAGGTATGCCGCCAATTTCCAGCAGCTCCGGTGTACTGAAAAAATGCATATAAGTTGGATACAGGCTTATGGAATGGGCGATGCAATTTTTCTCAATAATGAGGGGGCTGATGCCGATCTTCTGCAGCTCGATAGCCGCGGATAATCCGCAAGGGCCGGCCCCGACGATAATAACTTCCTCCAAAGGGAAACACCTCGCTTGTCGATTACATTAATGCGTACTTACATTACACTTTAATAGTAACCGATCAAGAGTAAGGCTGCAAAGTCAATAGCCCCTTTTTTGACAAACATAGACAAAGGCAGGTGGGACGTTCAACATAACAAATTGAATCGATAAGATATCAAAATGCGATTGGAGCTGTTTTTTCATCTGTAGTGAATATTGAAATGCGATAAAATAACCATTTGGCTTTAAGGAGCTGTAAATTTGTTCAACAAGAGCTTCGCGAAGCGTTGGTTGAAAGTTGGCAAAGGGCAGACCACTAATGATGCAGTCAACCTGTTCCAATCCTTTACCTTGAATAGATGTAGACAAGCTTAGCGCATCGGAAAAGGTGCTTGAGTCCGGATATTGAAACCGGAGCTGTTTGCGCAAATAAGGATCTCTTTCAAATAAAAGAGCTGTTGTTCCCGGCTTCATAGCGTCATGAATAGCGCGGGTAATGACCCCGGTTCCACAGCCTAGTTCAGCCACACTGCCGATTTCACTCCAGGGCACATTGTCTATCATTTTGTTAGTTAAAAATCGGGAGCTTGGAGTTACACTGCCGATAGATCTGGGAGTACGAATAAATTGATAAAAGAATTTTACTTTTTCCATAGCCGCAGACGGCAGATTGGCATTCATTCCTTGTCCTCCTTTTTCAGATAAACCAATTATATCTTAAACAAGAAGACAAAACATGAAACTTACCTGAAAAAATTCTTAAGAATACGATATGAATAAATATTCTTGATGAATGGGGATGATATATCGGGTTGATTACCAGTTTCAATAAAGGAGGGAATACAACTTATGAAGCAGCCATTAACCGGTAAAGAATTGAACTATATTGTGGATTCTATGTCCAATGAAGACTTATTGATGAAACAATGTGCAATTCTGGCTTCGTCAACACAACAGCCCGCTACGCATTCGTTATGTATGGAGATGGTCTCCTTACATCAACAGCATTGCGAGGCGCTTATGCAGTCCTTGTATCAGCATACGCAGCTAGCTCCAATGCAGCCGCAATCCAATTAAATGAGGTGAAATCATGCAGCAAACGCTACCGTATTCCCAATATTCAGGTCAATCCCATCAAGCAGCCTTGCCGGAAAAAGACATGCTCTTTACGATTTTGTGTGATTTGAAAAGAACATGCCGTGAATATACGACTGCAGCGACAGAAGCTAATTGTATGGAGGTGCGTCAATTGTTTACGTCCTTACTCCATAGCTCATTGCAGATGCAGGCTAACGTTTATCAACTGATGTCCCAACAATATATGTACAACACCTCGTCAGCGGCATTGCGGCAAGATATTGAGAGACAAATTCGTAAGCATCAACAGGAGGAACAGCAAACGAATCATTTCCTTAACAGCACACTGAATAGTTCCTCTTCCTATTTTAATTATTCCTCCGGCAGCCAGCAGCATCAGCCTTATATGATGTAATGGAGGCTTGAAAATGAGACGTTCTGGGATGAAGCAGCGCTCCCAGGGCGTCTTTTTGGTAGGTGTTGACAATCTCTTCTAATCCCGTTTAGGATTAATGAGAATTAGTTACTCATAGAAGGGAAGAAGAATCAATGTTAAAAGGAATTCCTTCAATTCTTTCGCCGGATTTGTTGAAAATACTTATGGAAATGGGCCATGGTGACGAGATTGTGTTGGCTGATGGTAATTTCCCGGCTGCAAGTCATGCACTGCGGTTAATTCGCTGCGACGGACACGCGATTCCTGAGCTACTGGATGCAATTTTAAAGTTTTTTCCACTCGATACTTATGCGGAGCATTCCGTGGCCTTAATGGAGGTAGTTCCTGGGGATCCGGCGGTTCCTGTCATTTGGGATGAATATAAGAAGCTGGTCGACAAGCATGATCCTCATGCAAGAGAGCTTAAGCAAGTAGAGCGTTTTGCTTTTTACGATCGTTCCAAGCAGGCATATGCTGTGATTGCGACTGGAGAAAAGGCACTGTACGCCAATATTATTTTGAAAAAAGGCGTTGTCGTTGAATCCTAGCATGAATGCATTCAAAGCTTCATAGAATAATAGAACCATAGATTGATACTCTATGAAAAGCTAAGAATGTTGGAGGAGCCATAGGTATGGTTGTGCGTATGCTTAGAAGTGTCGTCGGTTGGCCGGCCAAGTCGCAATACCCTATGTTAGTGGCCGCCTTTTTGTTAGGAAACTTGATTGCTGTATTGTTTTCCGTTGTCCAGCCATCCTCTTCTTTTCGACTGCTTCAGCATTATACATATCAGGAAACGATGGCCTCCAACGGAGTGAAATTGTATTCTATCCAGACCGTCCCGCAAAATATCGTTTTGAAACCGATCACATCAAATGTTTCTCTTACAGCGGACTTTGGGATTAACGGTGGTTTTTTTTGGAACGGGGATTTGCTTAGCATTGCCGTCATGAACGATCAGCCCTTGAAAGGCGAGCAGGACGATTACGGCTCCGGCTGGTATAATATCGATTATCCTAAGGGTACGCTTGTATGGGATGAGATTACAGGACAATTCTCGGTTCAAGTGGTGCAGGACGCTCATCAAATCAAGGTGACGGATAAGCAGCACTATTGGGCACAGGGGGAGTCAGCATGTCTCTCGGACATGATGCTTCCTGGGTTAATCAGGCACTAGCGGAGGATATGCCTGCTTTCGATGAAGCGAGGCTGCGTTCGGGGGCGGTCTACGACGATCGGCAAAACCTATGGCTCGTTGTGACGGACAAGCCTTGTACGGTGGAGCAATTCCGATCGGCTCTCATTGAGAAGCTTGGGAAGGGTCGACTATTAGACGGCATATTCCTCGACGGAGACGGCTCCAGTCAAATGAACACTGCACAAAAAGTGCTTAAAGGGGACTCGCGGGAAGTGTACCAGATTCTAGCCTTGAAAAGAAAATAAGCTGAAGAAAACCGTCGTATGCTTCATAAGGAAGCGGAGGACGGTTTTTTTATATGCATGGAGTATATGAAATGAAAATCAAAAAAAACGGCACCTGATAGGGGTGTCGTTTTACGTTTTTTGACATCAGTTAATAAACAGGTAGATTTCCTTGCTCTCTACCATATTAGTATAAACCAACATTTATTATAAGTCTATACATTTTTTGGAATATCGTTTAATTTTATTGTGCTGTATTGATTTATTCAATTGAACTCATGGATTGGAGGGTGAAGAGCTTTCATGTCGGAACCGAATCGAACCGTTTGGACTTGTAACTTGATATTTTTTATCCAACTGCTGGTTACTTCTTATCCTCTCTATTTGATTATTTTGTTCATTACCAGTTTGTTATCCTGGGCCGTCCCTTTCTTGCAAATGAAGGTGACCTCAGCCATTACGGAAATGTTGATAATCTCATCAGAGCATTCACATCTCCAAGAAAAGGTGACGGATGCAGTGCTGTTGGGACCCTTTATTCCACTCTTATTACTCTGCTAGGTATCATGGTTATGAACTGGTTAATAAGCATGGACACGTTTCAGCGTTACGTAGCTGCTCAACTTAATGAACATGCACAGCAGAGGTTTCATGATTTGTTTTATAAAAAGGCGCTTACCTTAGGATTGGAATGGTTTGAAAGTCCTCGGTATTTTCATCTGCTGCAGCGATGCAGCAAAGCAATGGAAAGCGGATCTGTATCTAACCAGCTTGCCCAAATCCAGAGGTTTGTAACTCTAACGATTAGCTGTACCTCGATATTGTGGCTGTTTGCAGTACAGAGCAAGCTGTTATCTGCCTTATTGCTTTGTTGCGGTGTCGGAATCGTTATGTTGCGAATAAGCAATAGTCAAGAACTGAAACAGATGGATGATCGTACGGATACTTTCCGAAGAAAAGCTGTTTATATAAAGGATTTGCTTGTTGGCCGTAATGCGGCAGCAGAGATAAGAATATTCGCCTTGGGACAGCATTTCATTGACTCTTGGCGAGAACGCAGTGTAAAGCTCATTATGCTGATTTCGTCAATCAGTCGTCGTCATGTTGTCCGCTCTATACCATTATCCCTTGCTTCGGCTGTGGTCCACGGGTTCATTATGATTTACTTGATTAGGGAGGCAGCACAAAACCAAATCACTACAGGAACGATGGTTGCTATGTTATTCGCAGCTCATCAATATTTGGAGAAGATCCAGATGATTAGCTGGAGAGTACAAGGGATATCGAGATTTTTCAGTGAGTTAATCCATATTCCGCTGTTTTTACAATTAGAGGGAGAAGAAGTCATTACGGCGATAAAGGAAGCTCCCGAGAGATTGGAACGCATTCAGTTTCGACAAGTTTGCTTTGCCTATCCAGGTCAACAAAGGCATGTCATTACGAATCTCAATCTCGATATATGTCCAGGCGATCGGATTGCCATCGTGGGAGAAAACGGAGCAGGCAAGAGTACGCTTACTAAGCTTCTGTTAGGACTTTACAAGCCTACGGTTGGAAAAATAACGATGAATGGAATCGATGTACAGGAGCTACAACCACAAGAGTGGAGAAGCCGTTTCGGGGCCGTATTTCAGGCTTTTACCCGTTATTCCTTTAGTGTTAAAGATAATATTGGCTTTGGAAAAATAGATCGTTTGGGCGATCGGAACGCCATTATCGATGCGGCTCACAAGAGCTCCGCACATCACTTTATTGAGACCCTTCCCGATGGCTACGAGACATTATTGGGAAAAGAATTCAATGGTGGGCGTGATCTGTCAGGAGGACAATGGCAGCAGATTGCTATGGCACGCGCCATCTTTCGAAATGCTGAAATCGTAGTATTGGATGAACCTGCCGCTGCTTTAGATGCATCATCGGAATTGGAAGTATACCGCCAGTGGTTGGATCGAGCGCATGACAAAATCGTCATCATGATCTCACACCGATTGGGAGCAGCAAGGCTGGCTAATAAAGTTATTTACTTACAGGAAGGTAAAGCTGTACAAATTGGAACACACGACGAGCTTATCGCATTGGGTGGTCCTTATGCAGATCTGTATCACCTCCAGGCGGTATGGTATCAAAAACAGGAGGGCAGCTAATGATGTCAACCCTTGATGGCACTATCAAAGAACGATGGACATATTTTCCAAAGCTGATAAACCTGATCTGGTCCCAAATGAGGTTAAAAGAGAAAATCGTCTTTGTCCTAATCACGCTTGCTTCTGGAATATTTCCTGTTCTTGCCTTGATACTGCTTCAGCAAGTAATTGATACATTCATCCATGTCATAGCAGGTGAAGTTAGTCTAGACAAAGCGATATACGGAACGTTGGCGGTTGCTGTTGTCATATGGCTATCCAGCTTACTAGAAGCTGTTCATCAATGGCAGAGCACAGTCATTAGAGAGCTAATCAAAATAAGGCTGCAAGAACAGCTCCTGTTAAGGGCTGCATCATTCCCTTATAGTGATTTCGAAAGCCCGGATACATACGATCGATTAAGCATGGCACAACGAGGTCTGGATAACAGCCTCAGAACGTTCGAAGAACTGTTCACCCTGGTTTTACAACTGAATATGGCAGCAGGGCTGTTGATATACGTAGGTTCGATTCATTATGGGTTTCCTATTCTGCTGCTTGCAGGGAGTGTCTTCGTTCAGCTCGTGCAGGGTCGATTAAATAAAGCCAAATATATTCTAGACAAAAAACATACTCAGACACAAAGAAAACTGAATTATTTAAATGTATTAATTACCGGTAAAGAAGATGCAGCTGAAATCAGGCTATTTGGGCTTCAATCCTATTTTCTAAATAAACGTATGTCAGCATTTATGCAGTTGAGAAGCGAACGTCTTGATTTGGAGAAAACAGCACTAAAGTCTAGAATATGGCCTGGAGTTGGAGAACAGTGTACCTTCTTATTAGTTATAGTCGGAGTGGTGCTGCTCATTGCACGTGGTTCGCTAACCGTTGGCTACTATGCTTCTTTTTTGGGTGCGGCGGAACGATTTCGAGATTCTGCAAATACACTGCTTCGAAGCTTGGTTCAAATAGATGGGGACTTACGTTATTTTCGAAATGTAATTGATGTTTTGGAACAGAGAAGCGAGCATGCTTCAGGTGAAAAGAAAGTGTTTCTGCCGACAGAGCCGTTACGCATTCAGCTCCATTCTGTAAGCTTTACTTATTCGGGGAGCGATGAAGCTGTGCTGCGCCATGTCTCTCTCTGTATTGAACCTGGTGAAAGTGTAGCGTTGATCGGCAGGAATGGAGCTGGTAAAACGACACTGATTAAGCTCATACTTGGTTTGTACAAACCGACAGAAGGGTTCATAACGGTGAATGGAGTTGATCTAAATGATATATGCCCGGTATGGTGGCACTCACGTACTGCCGCTATTTTACAGGAGTTTGTACAATATGAAGGCTCTGTTGCTGAAAATATTGCTTACGGTCATCTTGCTAAAGAGCAAGATTTGGAATCCATTCATTTAGCTGCTGAATTTAGCGGAGCTAGCGAATTTATCGAGGCTTTGCCAGAAAAGTATACTACACAGCTTGGCAAACAATTCGATGAAGCGGGTACCGATCTATCGATAGGACAATGGCAAAAGCTTGCTCTAGCGAGGGCGTACCTATGTAATGCGCCGCTGTTGATCCTCGATGAACCTGCTTCAGCACTCGATGCCGGAGCGGAAGCAGATATGTACAGAAGATTTCAACAAATGAGTATTGGGAAATCCGTTGTATGGATATCGCATCATCTTGCCTCGACCCAAATCGCAGATCGCATCGTTGTTTTAGATCAGGGAAGGATCGTAGAGGAAGGAAGCCATGCCGAATTAATCGGTTGCAGAGGCATGTACGCGGAAATGTACGCAATTCAATCTTATCTGTATGAAGCAAAATGAAATCAGAGCCGTTAGTTCCACCTTAGGAACCATCGGCTCTGATTTTTTTAGTTTAACCCAGAAGAGCTTTGACGCGATCAGCGACATTCTCTACGGTAAATCCGTATTCCTTCATGACCAGGGAAGCTGGCGCGGAAGCACCGAAGCGGTCAATACCCATGATGTCTCCCTTGGTGCCAACATACTGATGCCACCCTTGTGGAGAAGCCATCTCGACAGATAGTCTTGCTTCAACATCAGGCAGAATGACGGAATCTTTGTATTCTTGTGATTGTTGATTAAAGAGCTCCCAGCTTGGCATGCTGATGACACGGACATCGATGCCTTGTTCAGCAAGCTTTTGTTGTGCTCCGATAGCGAGCTGTACCTCTGAGCCCGTCGCGATAATCTGAGCCTGTGGCTTGCCGTTTGCAGCATCAGAGATAACGTAAGCGCCTTTTCCTAAGCCTTCTGCTCCCATGAAAGCCGAGTTTTCAAGGATAGGCAGTGCCTGACGAGTCAAAATTAGCGCAACAGGTCCTGATTGATTCTGCAACGCATATTTCCATGCTAGGCTAGTCTCGTTAGCATCTGCCGGACGGATCACGGTGATGCCTGGGATGCAGCGCAGAGCGGTCAGCTGTTCGATAGGTTCATGCGTTGGACCGTCTTCACCGACGGCAATACTATCATGAGTGAACACGTAGATAGCAGGAAGCTTCATGATCGATGCTAGACGAATCGCCGGACGCAGATAATCGGAGAAGACGAAGAAGGTAGCTACAAAGCCGCGAACGCCTTGGTGCAGCTGCATTCCGTTCAAAGCCGCACCCATTGCGAATTCCCGAACGCCGAAGAAAATATTGCGCTGGCTGTAATCATTCCTAGTCAAGCGACCTGAACATTTGATGTTCGTCTTTGTGGAGGTTTCCAGATCCGCGGAACCTCCTAGCAGGTGAGGAACATGTTTCGCGAGGCCGTTCAATGCATTCTCGGAAGCGGAACGAGTGGCAATAGCCTTGTCGTTACTAGTATAGAAAGGCAAATCAGCATCCCAGCCTTCAGGCAGCTGTCCGCTTATAGCTGTATCGAACTGATTCGCCAATTCTGGATGCGCTTGACGATACTGTTCGTATTTAGCATTCCAGTCTGCTTCATGTGCAGCGCCTTCCTGTTGGAATTGGGCAAAATGCTCTCGGACATCCTGTGGAACATGGAAATCGGGTTCATTCGGCCAACCATAAAATTCCTTGGTCAATGCCGTTTCGGCTTTGCCTAACGGTGCGCCGTGGGAACCGTGTTCTCCCGCTTTGCCGCTTTTGTTTGGGCTTCCGTAACCGATCACGGTTTTGACCTCGATCAGGGACGGGCGAGGGTCTGCTTGAGCTGCTGCGATAGCTTGGTGAATGGTTGCAAGATCGTTGCCATCCTCAACCCGTTGGACATGCCAACGATAGCTGCTGAACCGCTGCTGTATATCTTCGGAGAAGGAAAGACTCAAGTCACCATCCAATGAAATGTCATTGGAATCGTACAGTACAATTAATTTCCCTAATTGCAGATGGCCTGCAAGGGAAGCAGCCTCACCGGTGATGCCTTCCATCATGTCGCCGTCGCCGCAAATCGCATACGTATAGTGGTTGACAATATCGAAGCCTTCGCGATTATAGATTGCTGCCATATGGGCTTCAGCGAGAGCCATTCCGACTGCCATCCCAACGCCTTGGCCGAGGGGACCGGTTGTCGCGTCAACACCGGCCGTATGCCCATACTCCGGATGACCCGGGGTCAGGCTGCCCCATTGACGGAAGTTTTTCAATTCTTCCAGCGGAAGATCATACCCGAATAGATGCAGCAAGCTGTATAGCAGCATAGAGCCATGTCCTGCGGACAAAACAAATCGATCCCGATTAATCCAATTGGGGTTATTAGGATTATGCTTCATAAATCTTGTCCAAAGCTCATAAGCCATCGGAGCGGAGCCCATCGGCATGCCGGGATGGCCTGAATTAGCTTTGTCAATGGCGTCGATAGCAAGCGTCCGTATCGTGTTCACAGCTTTTTGTTGGATCGTCGTATGAATCAAAGTCATTGGTTAAACATCCTCCTTAATAAGTAGAAGTTGTGCTCAACTATGATTATAATGGGAAACAGAGCTATATATGAAATCGATATTATACATATGACCTATAGATGGGGGTAATAGCATGATTGCGAATTTAGAACTATACCGTGCCTTCTATTGGACGGCAAAGGAGCAAAATTTATCACGCGCGGCAGAACGTTTGTATATTACACAGCCTAGTGTTAGCCACGCTATTAAGCAGCTGGAGACGGAGCTTGCCGTCACTTTATTTCATCGCGGAGCTAAGGGAGTTCGACTTTCAGAGGAGGGACAGCTGTTATTTTCACAAGTGGAGCAGGCATTTCAATTTATAGAGTCGGGGGAGAGACAGATTGCGGAGTTTAATAACCTAATGAGAGGAGAATTGCGGCTGGGGAGCAGCGATTCACTGTGTAAATACTTTCTGCTGCCGTCCCTGGGCCGTTTTTGCAATGACTATCCGCAAATTCGTCTTGATCTGGTTCATGGAACAACACCGGAAATCATCCAAAATGTGAAGGAGGGAAGGATCGATTTTGGCATTGTCCGTTTGCCTATTGAAGATAGCACCCTGAAAATTTTGGAAACCATTACGGTGCAGGATTGCTTTGTAGCGGGTCCTAGATATTTTCATTTAGCTGGACAGGCAATGTCATTAATTGAGCTGACTTCCAATCCGCTCATCTTGTTCTCCAAGAACAGCAGCTCCCGCCGGTTTATTCAAGAGTTTGCTCAGGCTCATGGAATTACGATGGAACCGGAAATCGAGCTGGCCAGTGTCGACCTGCTAATCGAATTTGCCAAGGCGGGACTGGGCATCTCCTTTGTAACCAAGCAGTTCGTTCAATCGGAGCTGGAATCCGGCAAGCTAGTAGAGATAAAGCTGAAAGAACAAATTCCGGAACGTAAGATCGGAATTGCATTGTTGAAGAATCGCCGTCTATCCGCGGCTGCTCAAATGTTCTTTCAGCAATACCTCCATGTAGAGCTGTCTTAAGTCATCAAGGCCTGGACTGACATTACAAATTGTTTTTCTGCTTATAGAGTTCCATAGGATTGTTAGACGTTGAAGGCTCTATTCTTGTAATCGGAAGCGTTTGCTCCCCTAATGGAAGGGAAAGCTGATGATAGACATGCCTGGTGCTAAGACCGATTTGTGCTGCATCTTCTTCTGTGTAAGCGTAATATACGGCTTTAGCTCCGGTCCAATAGATCGCGGCTAGGCACATCGGACAAGGTTGGCCGCTCGCATACACTTCGCAATCTGTAAGTTCGGCACTGTTCAGGGTGCGACATGCATTCCGAATGGCTTGCATTTCGGCATGGGTTGTTGGATCATTCGTGGAGAGAACCTCGTTAACTCCGGTGGCGATAATGCGGCCGTTTTTGACGATAACCGCTCCGAATGGTTTTCCCCCGTTGTTTAATGTATTCTCGTAGGCAAGCTCAATCGCCTTTTGCATAAATTCAGTCGATTCCATGATGTTAACTCCTTATAAGGCTATTGTTTGTATAGATTATTTTGCTTCAGCTTCAAGAAGAATTCGCTTGATTTCTTTATAGCCGCGCGCTTTGGCATGCTGTAAGGCAGTTATTCCATCACGATCGGGAATGGCAGGATCAGCACCGTGCTCAAGCAGTTTACGAATAATCTGCTGGTGCTTGGAGCCGCCATCGCTTAATACAACAGCCTCCATAAGTGCTGTCCACCCCAAATTATTAATGTGATTAACTTGAATGTCGGAATGCTCCAGAAGCTCTGTTACTACTTCGAAATGACCTCGTTCCGAAGCCGGAATGAGTGCCGTTCCGCCATATCGATTAGTCAGCCGAGTGTCGGCTTTAGCTTCAAGGGCTAATTGAACAATATCGAGCAGACCTTCCGCTCCAGAATAAAGCAACACGTTATCACTGCGATTATCCCGGATATTGATGTTGGCTCCGTTTTCAATGAGAAACTTCACCATATCCGCCTTACGCCCGTGCGTAGCGGCCAGAACAGCCGTCCTTCCTGCACTATCCTGTCCATTAATATCCGAACCCTGATCAAGAAGCTGCTTTACGCTCTCCCGATTTCCTTGTTCAGCATAAGTCGTTAATTGCTCAATAGCTTGATTCTGTACCATAGGCAGCACATTCTCCCTTCCATTGTTAAGAGGCTCTGGCATTGTAAGCTCATCGCAGCCAGTTAATGTATACAACACCGTCATGCAGACCATCAATAACCGGTTCATAATCGACAACCTCACTTTGCACTTTACTTGTCTTATGTTAACATGAGCACAGATATATGAAAAATATTAATAAGATTAGTATTTATAACTTTTGGCATATACGTTGTGAGGTGCATGACAAATGGATATAAAGCAGCTGCGCTATTTTATTGCCATCGCGGAAGAAAAACAAATATCGGGAGCAGCCAAAAGACTACATATGGCTCAACCACCCCTCAGCCAACAGCTGAAGCATTTGGAGGAGGAGCTGGGGGTTCCATTAGTCATACGTCGTGCACGTGGACTGGAACTGACCGAAGCGGGACATGTCTTATATAAGCATGCGCTGAATATGGAAAAGTATATGGATCAAACCCGACGGGAGGTGAAGGAAACCGGAGAAGGGTTGAAAGGGCTGCTTACAGTAGGTGTAAACACGCTGTCGTCGGAGGAGCTTCCGCAGCTGCTTCTGCAGTTCAAGGCCCGCTATCCGGATATAACCTATAAAATTCAGCAAAATGAATCTGCACAGCTGTGCAAGCTCGTTAAAGAAAGAATCATTGAATTAGCCCTGATTCGTTTTCCGATCGATTTCAGCGATTTCAGCTATTTGCATGTGAAATCAGAGCCGTTTTATTTGGTAACTTCACAAGCTTTACCGGGAATAGGGGATAAAATAACGTACGAGCAAATAGGTCGTCTTCCGCTCATTATTCCAAGTACGGACGGACTGGGCTTGCACCAGATGATTGTCGAACAGTTATCACGCAGCGCCCTGGAAGTCAATGTATTGTGCGAATGCTCCGATATAGCGATGCTCCTTGAGCTTGTAGCGAACGGATTTGGTAGTGCAATTCTTCCTGAGGTTGTCCTGCGGCTGCATCAAAGAAACGATATTCACATCTATCCCATTGCGGATTCCACATGGACAACTTCATCTGGTTTTATTTGGTTAAAGGACCATTATCTTTCACAGGGAGCGAAGCATTTTATTGAGCTTTGGAAGGAGTATAAATAAAAAGGAAATGATTTGAAACTTTTCCTCTCCCTAATGCGTATTAATTTATGGAGCTAACCTAAATGATGTGAAGAGGGGAATGCTTATGCTTTCATTATATTGGGGCTTTCTCATCACTGGAGTGCTGTTCGCATTAGTGACGGTAGTCCTGGGAGACCTGCTTGGCAGCGCCTTGGATGGCGTGTTCGATTTTATGTCCGGACATCATATGCATGCGTTTCAACCGATGGTTATTTTCAGCGGACTGACGGTATGGGGGGGCGTAGGCATATTAATGACCAAGTACACCCTATGGGGGACAACTGCGGTACTTGCGGGCTCCATTTTGTGTGCTGTCATCATGTCTGTACTCATTTACTTCCTATATGTTAAGCCGATGAAAAATAGTGAGAATTCAGTTGCCTACTCTATGCAGGATACCGTAGGTAAAATTGCAGAGGTGTCCGTCACCATACCTTCTGTAGGTTATGGCGAAGTGCTGCTGCGGATGGGAGCAGGGAACACAAATCAGATTGCAGCCAGTTATGAAGGGGAAGAAATCCAAACCGGCACGAAAGTCGTTACTGTCGAAGTCAAGGACGGTACGCTGCTCGTCGCCCGTTTAGATAAATTGGAATAAAGGAGATATGTCGAATGCCAGAACCATTAGTTGTACCTGCTATTGTAGTAGGTGTCATTATTGTGCTCGGTCTTGCTTTCTGGGCCCGCTATAAAACGGTAAGCCCGGATGAAGCCATGATCGTGACAGGTTCCTTTTTAGGGATTAAAAACGTAATGACGGATGACTCAGGTCGCAAAATCAAAATTGTCCGGGGAGGCGGCGCATTTATTTTACCGATATTCCAGCAATCACAATTTTTATCTTTGCTGTCTCATAAGCTGGATGTTTCCACACCTGAAGTATACACAGAACAAGGCGTACCTGTCATGGCGGACGGTGTCGCTATCATTAAAATTGGCGGTTCTGTAGAAGATGTAGCTACGGCGGCCGAGCAATTTATGGGCAAACCGACAGAAGCGTTGAAGGGAGAAGCGCAGGAGGTTCTTGAAGGACATTTGCGTGCTATTCTAGGATCGATGACGGTGGAAGAGGTCTACCGTAATCGTGATAAATTTGCTCAAGAGGTGCAAGGCGTTGCAGCCAAGGATTTGAAAAAAATGGGTCTTCAAATTGTCTCATTCACAATCAAAGATTTGCGTGATAAGCATGGTTACCTGGATGCTCTGGGTAAACCACGTATTGCAGCGGTCAAAAGGGACGCTGAAATCGCAGAAGCGGAAGCATTGAGAGATGCGCGTGTTCAGAAAGCGAGAGCAGAGGAAGACGGGCAGAAGGCAGAGCTGGTGAGAGATACCAACATTGCGGAAGCCTCCAAAGAAAAAGAACTGAAGATCGCCTCGTTTAAGCGGGAGCAGGATACAGCCCGTGCGGAAGCGGACCAAGCGTACCATATTCATGAAGCACGTGCGAAGCAAAGCGTGGTGGAAGAACAAATGAAGGTTGAGCTTGTTCGTAAAGAGCGTGAGATCGATCTGGAAACAAAAGAAATTCTTCGTCGTGAAAAGCAATATGACTCCGAAGTGAAAAAGAAGGCGGACGCTGACCGTTACGCTGTTGAGCAAGCAGCCGAGGCGGATAAAGCTAAAAGAATTTATGAGGCTGATGCCATGAAGTACCGAATTGAAGCCGAAGCGAAGGCGAATGCCGAGCAAAAACGGCTTGAAGGCTTGGCTGTGGCAGACGCGGAACGCGCCAAAGGTACCGCGGAAGCAGATGTTATCCGTCTGCGCGGTTTGGCAGAAGCGGAAGCAAAGCAGAAGCTGGCCGAAGCCTTCGAGAAGTTCGGCGAAGCCGCAGTTCTCGATATCATCGTCAAGATGCTGCCGGAGCTGGCAGGCAAGGTAGCAGAGCCGATCAAAGGCATCGACAAGCTGACTGTCGTAGACACAGGTCATGGGGAAGGCGCCGCGAGAATCAGCAACTATGTGACTTCTCTAATGGCTACGGCCCCGGAAATGCTGAAAAGCGTCAGCGGCATCGATCTCGAGAAGCTGGTTAAGGGCTTGACCCAGCGCGGGACTGAAAAATCTTCTTTGAAATCCGAAGAACAGACGGCTGCTGCAGCGGTTCAAGATTTGCCAAACGAGTCCAAATAAACCAATGAATCAACCCGGGTACTGTACGATTTCGTGCGGTGTTCGGGTTTATTTTTCGTCATAAACGAGCTATAGTAATACTGTTTACTAACCTGCTAACTAATAGACAGGTATCGATACATAACGAAGGAGGTGTGTGAACATGTCGGTAAATTATTGCTCGTCCTGTGGTCATCCGATGGAGACCCGCCAAATGGATGGTGTCGAGCGACGGGTTTGCACGAATTGTGAAGCGGTTCACTGGGGGAATTACAGCATCGGTGTCGGCGCGCTTGTCGTTAAAGATGACAAAGTACTGCTGGTGCGCAGAGCGCAGGAGCCTGGCAAAGGAAACTGGACGAACCCCGGCGGCTATATCGAGCAAATGGAACCGATTGAGGAAACGGTTGTGCGTGAGGTCCTAGAAGAGACCGGAGTCCATACCAAGGTAAAAGGGATTGTTGCTTTACGTGACCAGCCTCGCAGTATTCATAATGTGTACATTGCCTTTGAAATGGACTATGTGGACGGTGAGCCCAAGGCCGACGGCATCGAAGTCGATGGGGCTGGATTTTTCTCGTTGGCAGAAATGGAGACGATGCAGGTTGCCAATTTTACGAAGTGGCTCGTGGATGTAGCGGTAAATGGCAAGAGCAACGGACTGCTTCCGGACAAGGAAACCACCATTCCATTGAACGGATATGGATTATTTCGGGTATAACTGGAAAAAAGTTTTTGGCAAGAGAGGAATTTGTCGATCTATTTAGAATATAAATAGTATTTAGAAAACTACTTGCTGCAGTCTATTCTCGAAAGGAGTCATGCAATGGTTACGTTACCTAAAAAGAACGAGCTTGGCTTTTTTGAAATTCGTCTGGAATCGATTGGGGGACTTGGTGCCAACCTGGCAGGAAAGATGCTTGCTGAAGCAGGAGTTGTAGGGGCCGGATTAAACGGTGTCAGCTTCTCCTCCTACGGTTCCGAGAAAAAAGGCTCTGCCGTGAAAGCGCATATTCGCTTCTGTGATATCGACACGAATATACGTGATACTTCGCCTGTGGAACGACCTCATGTGGTAGGGATTTTTCATGAATCTTTGTCAAAAACAGTCAATGTTGTCAGTGGAATATATGAAGACAGTCTTGTACTGGTCAATTCCACCAAAGCTCCTGAGGAGCTGAAGGAAAAGCTGAAAATGATGGGCGGTACCATTGCGGTTATCGACGCCATCGGCATTTCGATTGAAGAGAAAAACCGCGTAAATATGGCGATGTTAGGTGCATTGTTCCGGCTATGTCCATTCTTGAACCCGGACACAATGAAGAACGTAATCCGCAAGTCTCTGGAGAAAAAATACCCGCAAGCAGTTCAACCGGCATTAAACACGTTTGAAAGGGGTTACAACGAAGTTCAGTTTCAAACCTTCGCCCTTCCGGAAGGACAGAAAATGCCTTCTTTCGTACGTCAGGATACACCGGTTCTTGGATTTGAGACTCAGCCAATGGGTGGAGTTATCACGAATCCGGGCAACAGCATTTTAAAAGATTTAAGCATTTCCCGTGCAGGAATGATGCCTCATTTCGAGGATGACAAATGTATTCACTGCGCTGCCTGTGATACGGTCTGTCCGGACTTCTGCTTTGTATGGGACGAACAGGCCGACAAGAAGGGGCGCCCGCAAATGTTTTTGCAGGGCATTGATTATCAGTACTGCAAGGGCTGTTTAAAGTGTGTACAGGCGTGCCCAACAGAAGCGCTATCGAGTGCGAGGGAAGCCGACGGTTACGCCGAGCAGCATCGTGTACCGCATCGTTTTGATCTGGCTGTGAATGGATGAAGCACTTGTCAATCAAGTAAAAGCTTACCTGAAAGGTGGAATTCCAGTTGGCAATTGAGATAAAAAAAGAGGTTTCTCAAGGTACAGTGGAACAGCGTATTGTGTATGAGTCAGGCAATGAAATGGCAGCTTATGCAGCGCATCAAATCAACTACCACATCATGGGATACTTTCCGATTTCACCATCCACAGAAGTAGCGCAATTCCTGGATCTAATGAAAGCGAACGGGCAGCACGACATTAAACTGATTCCGGCTGACGGCGAGCACGGCTCGGCTGGGGTATGTTATGGAGCTTCAACTGCAGGCGGACGCGTGTTCAATGCGACGAGCGCCAACGGTTACTTATATATGCTAGAGCAAATGCCTGTGCAATCCGGCACACGTTTTCCAATGGTTATGAACCTGGTATGCCGCTCCGTTTCGGGTCCGCTCGATATTCACGGAGATCATTCCGACTTGTACTATGCATTAAATACTGGCTGGCCAATCTTGATGTGCCGCGATCCGCAGGCTGTGTACGACATGAACATCATTGCGTTGAAGCTTGCAGAAGATCCGGAAGTACGGCTTCCGGTGTTAGTGGCCTCCGACGGATATTTCACTTCACACCAAAAACGCCGCGTTCAAACGTTTGCGAAGCGAGAGGATGTCCATGCATTCGTCGGAGAAAGACCACCGACCGGCTTCGCAGATACATTGGATCGTGATCATCCGATCACGGTCGGTCCGTACATGAACGAGCCGGATTACATCAACAACTGCTACCAGCAATCCATGGCGATGTACAATGCGGAGCATGTCTATGATCGGATTCGCCAAGAGTATGAGGTGTTGACGGGGCGTGACTATCCGATCCTCGACTTGTACCGGATGGAGGATGCAGAGGTTGCTGTGTTCCTGATGAACTCAGCGTCTGAAATTATTAAGGATGTTGTCGACCAACTGCGTGAGCAAGGGATTAAAGCAGGTTCTATTGCTCCCAACATGATTCGTCCATTCCCGCAAAAAGCGATCGCGGAAGCACTGAAACATGTTAAAGCAGTCACGGTTGGCGACAGAGCGGATTCCTACGGCGGTCATGGCGGCAACATGGTTAATGAGATCAAAGCGGCGCTGTTCACTCACGGCAACCGCGATACAATGGTCATTAGTCGTATTTACGGCTTGGGCGGAAAGGACTTCTATTCCGAGGATGGACATAACATGTTCCGCTTCGCCATCGAAGCTCTGGAAAAAGGCACAGTGGAAATACCTTTCGATTACTATGGTCATACGAAAGGCGATCCTGCGAAAGCACCGATGCGTGTGCTGAACCCAATGAAATACGAGGATTTGAAAACAGGTCTAATCACCGTTTCTCCTGATGAAGCAACTGGCAAGCTGAACGTGCGGATTCCGCCGCTGCGTTCTTTAACCAAAAAGCCTAAGCGTATTGCTCCAGGGCATGGCGCTTGCCCGGGTTGTGGAATTTTCTCCGGCTTGGAGCTGTTCTTCAAAGGCATTGAAGGCGATATTGTAGCTTTGTTCCACACAGGATGCGCGATGGTCGTAACTACGGGCTATCCGTATTCAGCGCATAAAGCGACTTATATTCATAACCTGTTCCAAAACGGCGCGGCTACATTGTCCGGTGTAGTGGAAATGTTCTGGGAGCGCAAACGCAGAGGCGAATTGGATGAATTCAATTTAAAAGATGACTTCACTTTCGTTATGATTACGGGTGACGGCGGGATGGATATTGGGATGGGGCCGGCTATCGGTGCTGCGCTTCGTAACCACAAAATGATTATTTTGGAGTACGATAACGAGGGCTATATGAACACGGGAGCCCAACTATCTTACTCCACACCGATGGGTCATAGAACCTCCACTTCCAATGTAGGCTCCAAGCAGGGCGGTAAAGTGTTCCACCATAAAGATACCGCACAAATTATGGCGGCGACTCATATTCCGTATGTATTTACAGGCTCGGAAGCTTTCCCGCAAGATCTTGTTCGCAAAGCGGCCAAAGCACAATGGTACGCTCAGAACGAAGGCTTGGTTTACGGTAAAATACTCATCGCCTGTCCACTGAACTGGTTGTCCGACGACGAACAAGGCTCCAACATTGTTGGTGCTGCGGTAGACTCCTGCTTCTTCCCGTTGTATGAGGTTGAGCATGGTGTTACGAATATTACGTACAATCCGGAAGATAAGAGCAAGAAGGTTCCGTTGTCGGATTGGCTCAAGACAATGGGCAAGACGAAGCATATGACGAAGCCGGAATATGAAGAGTCTTATAAAATGTTCGAGAACGAAGTGGAACGTCGCTGGAATATGTTGAAAGCGAAGCACGAAAGTCCTTATCTATAAGTCATACATTCTTATAATAAGAAAAGGCACCATCTCCGATAGAGATCGTGCCTTTTCTATGTAATGCAACTGAAGCTGTGTAAAATGGAAGGAGGATATCCGTTTGCCATTCGTATTAAAGCATGATATAACTTCCCAGATCTTCACCTGCAGGCTCATAAACAATTATCAGCTCGCATATTATGGAACCAAGTTTTGGAATGAAGAGGACGAGGCCCGCTCTGATTATCCAGATTTCTTACGTTCTCAAGCTATCGATGAGGCCGAGAGATGGCAGCTGTATGAGCTTTCCGATAATGAACTGAAGCTGTGCAATGTGAAGCTTAAGAACGATCCGCGCCTTATCCTCTTATGGGATGAGGAAAAACAGAAGATGATTGTAAGTACTTCTCCGTTAAAATCGTAAGCATTTGGATGCCGACTTCATTATGACCGCCTTCGGGAATAATGATGTCGGCATATTTTTTGGATGGCTCGATAAAGGCTTCGTGCATCGGTTTTACCGTGGTTAAATATTGGTCATATACGGATTCAATTGTCCGTCCACGTTCTTGAATATCTCTGAGTACTCTGCGCAAAATGCGTACATCAGGGTCCGTATCGACGAACACTTTAATATCCAAAATGCCTCTTAAATGCTCATCCGATAACACATGCAGCCCTTCAATAATAATAATCGGATTAGGAAGCAGCTGCTTGGTTACTGCAGACCGGGAATGAGTTGAAAAATCATAGGTTGGCGCAGAAACTCGCTGCTCCTGCTTGAGCTGCTTCAGATGCTCCAACAGCAAAGCATTATCAAATGCTAAGGGATGATCATAATTGATCGCTTCCCGTTCGGAAAAGCTTAAATGACTGTGATCACAATAGTAATTGTCTTGCGATATAAATGTCACTTGGCTGCCAAGCTTGTCAATAACAGACCGGGCCACGGTTGTTTTGCCTGATCCTGTACCTCCTGCGATACCGATGATGAGCATGTTCGATGATCCTCCTTAAAATGTGCGCGGTTGCATGACCTGAACTTGCGAAAACGACCTTCGATAGTATAGAAACATGGATTAGTAAAAGAGAGCGCAGGTTTTTCGGCATGCTGAATTCCCGTTGCTCGTTTATTAAGTTTCTAGCGCTTCCGATCAGGGTAAAAATAAACGAACGAGTTAATGCAACTCAAGTATTGTAGCATAAACTTGCTCTCGTTACGAGAACCTCATAATTGTTGTGAAACATGGCAAAATAAGCATGGTTATAAAGTCAGTTTACTACGAAGAATTGAGGTGTTAGAGATGAATATGCAAACAATCCAAAAACCTAATGCAACCTATCCTGAATTAAAGGATAAAGTAGCGATTGTAACGGGTGCAGGCTCAGGTATTGGGCGAGCGGCAGCTCTTGCATTAGCTTCGCAGGGAGTGAAGGTTGGCTTGCTGGACTTAAAGGACAGCAGGACAGAGCAGGTGAAGCAGGAGATTGAATCTTTAAATGCCCAGGCGATGACTGAGGATGTTGATGTGTCTGATCCGGATCGTGTACGGGAGGCCATTGAAGCTGTTGCCAAGCAATGGGGGAAGATTGATATTGTGTTTGCCAATGCAGGTATTAACGGAGTATTGGCACCTATTGAGAGCATGAAACCGGAAGATTGGGATCATACGCTTTCTACGAACTTAAAAGGCACTTTTCTAACTGTTAAATATGCGATCCCACACATGAAAGAACAGGGAGGCAGCATCGTAGTCACCAGTTCGATTAACGGTAATCGAGTGTTTTCCAACTTCGGTATGTCTGCTTACAGCACATCCAAGGCAGGGCAGATGGCTTTCGCCAAAATGGCCGCGCTGGAGCTAGCCCGATATAAAATACGTGTAAACGTCATTTGCCCGGGCTCAATACAAACGCATATTAGCGAAAGTACACACCCTACGCCGGATTTGAACAAGATCAAGATTCCGGTGAAATACCCGGAAGGGAATCAGCCGCTGGAGCACGCTGCCGGTCAGCCGGAGCAAGTAGGGGATCTGATTGCATTCCTGGCGTCCAATGCTTCAAGCCATATTACCGGTACGGAGCTGTTTATTGACGGAGCGGAATCGTTAATTTAAGAAAATAGCAAAATGCCTTGGCCCGAGTTTCTTTCAGTCAAGGCATTTTTGAATTATCCAATCATCAAAATTTCTTTAATTTCCTGTTCAGACAAGCTGGATAAAGACTCCTGTCCAGGTTGAATGACTTCATCGATGAGATTCTTCTTTCTTTGCTGTAGTTCATACATTTTATCTTCTACAGTTCCACGACTCACGAGGCGAATGACTTGCACGACATTCTTTTGTCCGATACGGTGTGCGCGGTCTGCAGCCTGCTGTTCAACTGCGGGATTCCACCATAGGTCATAAAGAACAACCGTATCCGCACCGGTTAAGTTTAATCCCGTACCACCTGCTTTTAGCGAGATGAGGAAGAGGTCTCGTTCACCATCGTTAAATCTGTTGCACAGCTCTACACGCTCTCGGGTAGGGGTGTCTCCATCCAAGTAAAAATAACGTACTCCCTGATAGCCCAACTCTTTGCCTATCAAGCTTAACATCGTTGTAAATTGTGAAAATATGAGCAGGCGTTTGCCTGCGCTTCGACATTCTTCAACGATATCCAAAAGCTGCTCGAGCTTGGCTGAGCTTCCTCTGTAGTCTTCAATGAAGAGAGCCGGGTGGCAGCAAAGTTGGCGAAGTCGTGTTAAGCCAGCTAATATTTTGATCCTGCTTTTTTGAAAGCCTTCTTCATCCAGGTGCTTCAAGGTTTCTTGGCGCAGCTTGGCCAGGTAGGCCGCATACAATTTTTTCTGCTCGGGCAATAGCTCAGAGGCTTGCAGGGATTCGATTTTCTCCGGCAGCTCTCGTAACACATCGGTCTTCAATCTACGCAGTAGAAAAGGGCGGGCACGTTTTGCCACATGTTCACGAGTTAGTTCGTTGAAGGTTTTCCTGTTCGTGAACAGCTCAGGAAATACGGCGTCAAATATAGACCAAAGCTCCTCCAAGCGATTCTCTACAGGCGTTCCTGTAAGAGCAAAACGGTAGCGTGCTTGAAGCTCTTTGACCGCTTGAGCCGTTTGGGTGACATGATTCTTGAACACCTGAGCTTCGTCCAAAATCATTGTATGAAACGATTGTTCCACATACATGGAAATATCTCTGCGCAGAAGTGGGTAGGAAGTAATAAGGACATCGTACTTGGAAGCGCCTTTAAGTATGCGGCTTCGTTCGGTTTTGGTCCCATCCGCGATAATAGCCTTGATCCCTGGAGCAAACTTGTTCAGCTCATTCAGCCAGTTGTAAGTAAGCGAAGCGGGTGACACTATGATCGCTGGCTGCTTCAAGCTGCGGATCTCAGGAAGAACGGAAACCATAAAGGCGATGCTTTGCAATGTTTTGCCAAGCCCCATATCATCGGCTAATATGCCACCGAAATGGTAATGAGCAAGGGTCTTCATCCATTGATAACCGTATTTCTGATAATCCCGAAGGATTGGATTCAAGCTGTCGGGAACGGGGAAATCCAGATTGTCCGGGTTTCGCATATTTTCCAGCAATCTTCGGAACGATTTGCCCAGTTTAACCGTATTTCCATGTCTATGGGAATCCATCATATGGAGCCCGCGGGTAACAGGCAGCTTGAAGAGTGACCCCTTAATATCTCCTTGACGAACTCCAACCTCATTCAGGAGCTTAACGATTTCTTGGAATTCCTCGTTTTCCAATGGTAATAATGAACCGTTAGGTAGCTTATGATATCTGCGTTTCTCCTCTAGTGACTGAAGCAACTGACGAATTTCCGATTCAGGGATTCCTTGCATATCGAATTGAAACTCCAGCCAATTAGTTCGTTCATCCACATCTACCATGATTTTTGGAGGGGGATTAGTAAGAAGAAGCCTGACTTTAACGGCGGAAGTAGCGTATACCTGAACGAATTTTTCCAGCTCAGGTACGATGTGATAAAGAAAATCATACTCGCCTTCTTCATCGTCCATGTAATAACCGCTTTCCGTCTTGGAGAAGGAGCTTTGCTCCATTAATTCTAGAATGCGTCGCTCCTGCTCTCCGTCTCGAAGGAGGATATGATCGTATGTATGTTTGGCACTGGTGCCTTCCAGTGGATTGATAACAATCTCGCCATAACGAAACTCCAACCCTGCAAGGAGCCGATCTCTGACCCGATCCAAATACAGCTTAGCTTTTAAAGGCGCTTGCATGATTCGTTCTGTTACTGCCTTCGCAATGTGGACATTGCCGAGCTTCATTAATCCAGGGATTACTTGTTCCATAAATGGTTCCATTTGCTGCGGCTGTATTTGAATCTGCTGCTTGCGGGAAGTTTCAAGCATTTGCTTGAGCTCGGATAGTCTTCGACATTGTTCAGTATCCATCTTCAGCAGCTTACCCTCAAATAGGACAACATCGTAGGCTTCCATTATGGTTATCTGTTCCAACCCATGGACGACCAGTTGATAATCCTCTGTTGTAGCTTGATCAAATTCAAATTTGAGCGGGAGAGGCTCATCGGCCATACGAATTCCATCAAAAGTACGCTCACTCAGCTCAAGCTGGACGAAGGGAGCGGAGATAAGAAGAGGGAGGAGAGCTTCCCAGTAAAAGGGTGGGATGGGAAGCATGCGTTCGCTGTTGCTCGGAGCCGTATTGAAGTTCCAATGGCTCGGTTGACGGTACATCTTCTCATGCTGATAGATTTGAATTAGCTGGCGCAATAAGGCATCATGCTCAGGTAGAAAGCTGTGAACTTTCGGATCGTAGGTGAACTGTCTTGTAAAATCAAAGGGTTCTCTTCGATCGATGGCTTCAAGAAAACCTCTGATATTTTGAACGATATATAATCGTTTAGGTCCCAGCTTGATTTCAATGCCAAACATGGATTTCCTGTAACTATATGTATAGAGCTTACAGGTGAATTCGACTTGAAGAGTCTCTCTATGATCCACCAGAGCTCGCGCTCGGACAGTTCGAAGGGGCTTGGCAGCGAATAATCCCAGCATGCTCCCGACTAGCTGAACATCTGCCGCGGAAGAGTTACTTGGTAGCGAGATAGCTGCTTCAGAATCCTCATCCTTTAGGTCTTCTTGAGGCTCCAGCTCCACGGTTCCATCACGATGCGCAGCTTGTATGAACAGCATTGCTGCGGCAATATGCTTGCAATATTTATCATAAGATGCCAGCGTAGGGCAAGAGCATACGGCTGCTACATCTCCGTGACGATCGAAAGTGATGGTTACATGCTGCATGTTTTTTTTATCTTCTATAACATCAGCTTCAAAATTCGCAGTCATTGGATTGTAGTGAGTTAATGACACTTTTCCGGCGCGGTAATAAGTCTCTCCTTTGTCATAAGAGAGCTGGCCGCACAACTGCTTAATGACCTTCACTGTCAACTGTAAGCTCATCTGCTTAATCCTTTCTTTATTTCCGGAATCGTTATCTCCTATCATAGCAGAAATCATGAGAATGAAAAAGAACGGATGTTCCCTGTGTCTGAACCTCTAACGTAGCGAACAAGCCTTGTTTGTGGTATGCTTCATAAAAGCTTAAAATAACGCTCTCGACCTTGAGCCATCCGGAAGAAGACTTCCAATCCGATGCCCAATAGCCTAAGGAGGGATTACGAATGAACGATAATTTTATTCATATCAAGTCCATTGAAGGAGATTTGAAGCTGGTTCATAAAAAAAGAGACTTCGGCATCACCGTATCCACGAAGGAATTGGTGTTCCAGAAGCCTCATGTTAATTATCACCTCAAGCTTGAGGATATCGTAAGCATTATTCCCTTTGATACTGCCGAAATGAAGGCAATAACGTTCAATAATCGGCGTCATTCAGGAAGCGAGCTGATGAATATGTCAGCAGGAATGCCTCATTATAAGATTCACGTTCAAAAAGCGATATTGCATAATCGCAGCGGCATCTTCTCTTTTGGTTCAGCGCAATTTATATTACCAATCCATCATGATCTGCTTCTGGCCATTTCCAAGTACAGCGGACTCAGCGCCGTTATTTAATTTTATCAAAGTGCGATTATTTATACGTTATGACATAATGAGCCTCTGGAATCCAGCGCTGCTTGTTGAAGTCTCGCCCTCGAATGGTGACCGAACCGTTGCGGGCTTCCACGTACAAGCCTTCGCTGGCTTCAGGCTCCAATGGCTTCTCCGCACCACTAGCATCTCCCGTCCACGGCTGCTCAACAGAGGAGCTGTTAATCATCAAAAATTTATTTTGCACGAAGGTCTTAGGCAGCTTAAGCTCCCAGTGTGTGTGTCCCGTGAACAGAATGACCTGGGGATATGCAGATAAAATTTGGTTCAGCTCCTCATGCTGGATAACACCTCGATTATTAACACAGCAAGCGCTCGTTCCTGATACTGTATTGGGAAGAGGTTGATGCAAAAAAACAAAAATCGGTTTTGCACCCATCACATCCTTTTTTAAAGTTGCTTTTAGCCACTCCAATTGCTTGTTCGACAAGTAGGCATCCTCCAGATTGTTCGCATCCGACTGCCGGTATTGCTCAGAACCTAGAAAAATGAACGTAAAGCCTTGTAATTGCTTCTTGTAATAAAGATTGTCCTCTCCGTTGAACTTCAAGAACCGCTCGATTGAAGCTTTCTCCGTTTCCCCGTTAGGAAAGTTGGTTTCGCTCCATTGATCCGTTGCACCATGCCACGCTTGATAAAACTCATGATTCCCGATATTCGAGTATACGGCCTGAGGGTGAAGAGAACGACCCAGCAGCTCCTTCAGCTTATCGTAATCCTCCTGTCGGCCATCCGTTAAATCACCGTTAAGAATTAATGCATCTGATGCTGAATTTATTTGATTCAGGTCATTCAGTGCTTTTTTTAATTTGTCTTGTGAATGCGTGTCCCAGGCTTGAACGTGAATATCACTAAGTACAGAAAAGGATAAGATCGGTTTTTCTTCAGCCTGAGATGTTGCGTAAGGGAGACCGTAAAATAATGTCCCGACGGTCAGCAGTATGGATAAAGTCCATTTTTTCATGGGTCAGCCTCCTTCTGCCTTTATTAACCGTAGTATTAGCCGAAAGAAACGTTTTCTATTTCAGCTTAATTTTCGATTGTTTACGGAACGTTATCTACACATGGAGTTTCTATGAATCGGAATAAAGAGGAATAAAGGTTCAAATTTATGGTCATTTCGACTCATGGGCGAAACATTTCGCAAGCTCAAGGGAGGGGAATAAGGAATAAAGAGCAATATTTGAGACTTTTCTCACAGACTAAAAGACTTTCGAACTAACGTTCGCCACGATTACTGCCGTTCGATTTTAGGATTGAAGTTGAATACCATTTTCATCAATTTGCCTTTATTCTTAATAATGGTCTAAGTATATAAAACAACATTGTTCGACACAGAGAAGAAAAGAGGGTATCGCAGGATGAAGAAGTTACGTTGGATAGCAGTATCGATTGCGTTATTTACCGGTTTGTCAGGGACTGCGTGGGGTCAGCCGGTTGAAAAACCGCTTTTTCAAGATGTAAAGGGACATTGGGCGGAAAAAACAATTACACGATTGGTAGACGAAGGCATATTGGACGGGTTTCCAGATGGGACCTTCCGTCCCAACGACTCGGTAACGGCAGATCAGTTCATCAAAATGCTGCTCTTGTCCTACACACAGTTGTATCCGAATGGAGAGCGTAAGTGGACGAATGATTTCACCCAATCGTTGAGTGCGATGAACCGGAATATTTTGCAGCAGGATTACCGCACCTTTGACTTTAAGCCAAGCACGGTGGGCTACTGGGCGAAGCCATACATCGATTTGGCTAGTGATTTGCAGTTTATAAGCAAAAGCCAATTTCCGGATTTCAAAGCCAAGCTCAAGCGTGAGCAAGTTGCTGAGGTAATATACTACACGGCAAAAGAAACCGAATATTTGGAAAATGAACAATACAGCTTGGCTGCAGCCGCTGTAATGGGAGATTTACAGAGTGCAAAGCCACGTGAACAGAAGTTTGTCGCGGAGGCGTTCGCCAAAGGAATTATGGAAGGATATCCGAACGGTTACTTCGGTATTGGTCGAGAGGTCACTCGTGCGGAAGCGCTAACTATACTAGAACGGATCGTACATAAGGATAAAAGAATCAGTGTGAAGGCAGTGGATAGCGGGCTGGAGAAAATCGTGCCGACCAAGGACGGCAGCTACAAAAAGCTGATTTTCCCGAATCAGAAAATGCTGAAGGCGTACGATGTACTGCAGGAAGCGGCAAAGCGCAGGGGAACGAACTACGACTTGGAGGAAACGACGCTCAGGCTGTATAAGGATGCGGACACAAAAGCTAAAGATTTGAACATAGCAAGCACCATCGCACAGTCAGGGGAGGAAGTATCCTTGTGGCTGGAGCCTGAATACAAGACCTATGGTGTCACCGTTCATGTGCAAGAGGGGATGCTGGCAAGAAATCAAGAGGCCATCAAGACCTTCACCAATTACCTGTTCTCGGTGGATGCATTAGCCTTCGATGATTTGTTCCTGCAAGTATATAATCAAGTCGTGCTTGGTAAAGCAGTAGAGACGCGTACAGTGAAGATCGGCACCTACGCGGTTGAGATTCACGTTGAAAGTGACGGTCAGACGATCGTATTCTCCATTTTGGAGAAAAACGAATAAACAATTAGCGAGCGCTTGTTCCTGTTGAAGGAACAGGCGTTTTTGACCTTTTTTCATTTTGCGGAAGGTGAGCATCTTATGTTAATCTGATAGATGTATGTTTTTGGCATTATTGTTAGTTTTCCTTCAGAAAACTCTAAGAGAATGCTTACGAAGCAAGTTTTCCTTCAGAAAACTCTAAGGAGGAGTTATTGTGTCAAGTGGTGCGCAAGCCGCGGTGAGGACAAACGCATCCAGCAGAATGCCGGTAATGGTTAGTATCGTACTGGCTAATCTGGTTGCTTCCATGGATACGACCATTGCCAATACGACGATGCCTATCATTACGAAGGAACTAGGAGGATTCGAGCTGTACGCTTGGAGCTTCGCTTCGTATATGATCATGTCTACCGTTGTATCGCCAGTTGCCGGTCGAATCTCCGATTTGTACGGCAGAAAGAAGATTTTTGCAGTAGGTATCATTTTGTTTTTATTAGGCTCTATGCTGTGCGGCTTCTCCAATTCAATGCTTCAGCTCGTTATTTATCGTGCGGTACAAGGGATTGGTGCCGGGGTGATGATGCCGTTTCCTGCAATTATTGCGGGAGATTTGTTTCCGGTAGAGAAGAGGGGGAAGATTCAGGCTTTCTTCACCGCAATGTGGGGGTTATCCGCTATCCTTGCCCCAATGCTTGGAGCTATGTTTGTTGAATACGCCAACTGGCGCTGGATATTTTTCATTAATATCCCGATTTGTATCGTTTCGGTTGCACTTTTGTACTTTTACAAAGAAGTGTATCAGCCCAAAAAATCGAAAGTGGATTTACTTGGAGCTTTCATTTTTGCCGTTGGTGTCAGCTTGCTTCTATTAACAACCATCGTGGAAAGCAACATCTATGTGTATGCACTGTTAGGGATCGTGTTAATGGCTATCTTCGTAGCTTACGAGAAACGTCACGAATCGCCTATTGTGCCACTATCTTTGCTGAAAAATCCACCGATAGCGTGGATGATCGTCAATTCCTTCTTGGCTTGCGCCTCCTTATTCGGTGCATCTAACTACATACCGTTGTTTTTGCAAAAGGAAGGCTATTCCATATTCATTAGCGGTGTTGCACTCCTTGGGATGTCTTTTGGCTGGATGGCCATGGCTGTACCTGCTGGGAAATGGATCGTCAAATGGGGATATGGGCGTCTGCTAATCATCGGGAATATTTTCTTGGTGCTATCGGGTGTTATGCTGCTGTTCTTAAGTGAAGGCACCGGTTTCTGGTATGCCTCAACGGCTATGTTCGTACAGGGCTTGGCTTTCGGAATGATTGCAACCGTATCTGTTATCGGTTCTCAACAGCTCGTTAAGGCGCACGAGAAAGGGATATCGACTTCACTGCAGTTATTTTCACGGAATATTGGAACGGCCATCGGGGTTACGGTTATGGGAGCCTTTTTGGTTAAAACAACTGATTTTTACTTGGGAACATCCAATATGTTCTTATATGGCTTCATCGTCAGCTTGTTTGCGCTCGCTTCCTCATTCATGATTAAGGCGAAGCACACCTAAGAAGTAAAAAGACATGCTCTCCGCACTCAAAGTGAGGGAGGCATGTCTTTTTTTGGATTTATTCGTTAGATATCTTTAAAGTTTCAATCAGTTTGAAGAATATGCTGAGCACAATCGCAATGATAGTGGCGAGCGCCATCCCTTTTAAGGAAAATCCTCCGATTGTAACGGTCGTGCCGCTGATTCCGATAACCAATACAACTGTGGTAAGAATCAAGTTAGTTGCTTTGGAATAATCGACTTTGGTTTCAACGAGCATTCTTATACCGGAAGCGGCTATTACGCCGAACAAGAGCAGGGATACGCCACCCATAACTGGAGTGGGAATCGTCGTAATTAGTGCTGCTAATTTCCCGAAGAACGAGAGCACGATAGCGAAGATCGCGGCTCCTCCGATAATCCATGTGGAATACACCCGAGTTAGCGCCATGACACCGATATTTTCGCCGTAAGTCGTATTAGGAGTGGAGCCCGCAAAGCCAGAAATGACCGTTGAGATTCCGTTACCTAGTAACGATCGGAATAAACCTGGATCTTTGGATAAGTCTTTACCGACAATATTGCTTGTTACAATAAGATGTCCAATATGTTCAGCGATGACGACAAGAGCCGCTGGAACAATAATAGCAATTGCGCTGCTGCTGAACTCTGGTTTGTAATAAGTAGGCAGAGAGAACATAGGTGCCTTGATTACTGCATCGAAATTTACATAGTCAAGGAAATAAGCGACTACATAACCACATATGATACCGACAAGAATAGGGATGATTTTGAGAAAGCCACGAAACATCACATTACCTATAATCGTAATAAGAAGTGTGACCGTAGCAATAAGAATCGCATTGGGATCGAAGCTCCAGTTAGCCGCCGCATCAGCAGGCTTAATATAGCCAGCCATTTCAGCAGCAGTCGGAACCAGTTCCAGACCGATAACCGCGACTATGGCTCCCATGGCTGCAGGAGGAAAGACGACGTCGAGCCAACGTGTACCGATGAATTTGATTAATAAGGAAACCAGGATAAAGACGAAACCGGAAACGATAAAGCCTCCGAGCGCCGCGCCGTAGGATTGGGTTGCCAGAACGACGAAGACGGGTGATAAAAAGGCGAAGCTTGACCCAAGAAATGCAGGGATGCGTCCTTTACAGAGAAACAGATAGAGCAGAGTTCCTAACCCGTTCATCAGCAGGATAGTGGCTGGATCCACCTTAAAAAGTACGGGCACAAGGACCGTAGATCCGAACATCGCAAACAGATGCTGTAAGCTTAGCGGGATGCTTTGAAGCAGCGGCGGACGTTCGTTGACTTGAATTTCGCGTTGCAGCATGGTTACACTCCTCGTTTTAATAAAATCTCAGAAAAAAACACTTTCATTATAGTATCAGAAGAAAGTGTCGTTTGGAATCGCTTTTTTAAAATATTTGTCACATTTCATGTCATATCACTCCAAAGTACATGGACTTTACGTAAGGTGTTCGTTTGGATATAATTAATTTTACTGGTAAATTATTTGTGTGTAAAAGAAGTTGAGGGCAGCCGCGGCTGCCCTTTGCGCTGGGAGAGTGAGAAGATGGCCTATCAAATGGATGCATCACTAACGGAAGGACATATTGGTAAAAAGCTTATTTTGTTTGCAATGCCCCTCTTGATGGGGAATGTGCTGCAATCGCTTAACGGGACGATCAATGCCATCTGGGTCGGTAATTATTTGGGTGAGAGCGCCTTCGCGGCCACATCCAACGCAAACAATATTATGTTTTTTTTGCTGAGTCTCGTATTTGGTATTGGCATGGCATCAACGATCCTGATCGGACAAAGCGTCGGAGCACAGGACGAGACACAAGCGAAGAAAGTAGTCGGAACAAGCGCACTGTTCTTTCTGGTGCTGGCTTTAGCCATTACGGTCATCGGACTGGTTTTTTCCCCCATGATATTACGTGGGATGAATACACCGCATGATGCAATGGATTTTGCTACTTCGTATTTGCGAATTATTTTTATCGGATTGCCATTTATGTATGGATATAACTTTATTATGATGATCATGCGGGGAGCTGGAGACGCTAAAACGCCGTTTTACTTCCTGTTAATCTCAACGTTTCTGGATATTGTGCTGAATCCCTTGTTCATATTCGGGTGGGGACCTGTACCGGCACTCGGTATTTCCGGATCGGCAGTAGCTACCGTTATAGCACAGTTTGTCAGCTTGGCCTGTCTTATCGTGTTCTTATACCGTAAGAAGCATTACCTCAGAATTACTCGCGAGGATCTGCCTTATTTGAGATTCGACAGACAAATTATCGGGGCGCTTATTAAAAAAGGCGTACCGATGGGTCTGCAAATGTTAATCGTATCGACTAGCGCAATTGCCGTCATTAATCTGGTTAATGGTTATGGGTCCGTTGCTACAGCAGCTTTCGGCGCGGCCATGCAGCTCTCAAGCTATGTTCAAATGCCTGCCATGGCTATTGGTGGGGCGGTTTCGACCTTGGCCGCACAAAATGTGGGAGCAGGTAAATGGGATCGCGTCCATAAAACGACGATGATGGGGATCTTGATCAATTTTATTATGACAGGCGTATTGGTCGGAGTTATTTACTTGTTTAATAAGCAGGCGTTAGGACTCTTTTTGAATGACCCTGCTGCTCTTGAGATCGGTATGCGCATTAACTTAATCACATTGTGGGGATTTATTTTATTCGGTATTACCTTCGTTGTTTCAGGCGTCGTACGTGCAACGGGAGCGGTTATGGTGCCGTTGTTGACTACCTTCCTGGCATTATGGTGTATTCGGATTCCTCTGTCGTACTTCTTAAGTGCTAAATACGGCTTGGATGCCATTTGGTGGAGCTTCCCAATAGGATTTACAATCGGAATTGTTCTTTCCATTTGCTACTATGTATGGGGCAATTGGAAGCAATCCCAAATGCTGAACGGGAAACAGACTCAAGCAGCTCGTTAACCGTAAGGGGATACCCACCGGAGTCTCAGATACACTCTGAATTTTCATAGGTTTGTCGTCAGACTGAAGTCCTTCGCCGCAAGGGCTTCTTTTATTTAGAATAGATACCGCACATTTGTTCGCATGCAGTCATGGTTTATGGTATAATATAGTAAGGCATCTTTGCTGAATACTTCATGGAAATGAGAAGGAGTTCAATTAGGTTATGACGGGAAGAACCCATTTGGTTGTCGGCACAGGGGTGACATTGTCTATATTGCAAATGACCGGTCAAGGAGTTTCCTTGCCGGTTAGTGCTGTTGCTCTTGTTAGTTCGCTGCTCCCTGATATCGATGAGCCAAACAGCATGCTGCTGCAAAAAACGATGCCCAAGTCGCTGCTTACAAAATTGAGATGGTTGTTTGCGATCGTAGGTGCTGGATTTATCATATATGCCTACCTTCAATCGTTTTATACGCCATACAGCTATGTGGCCGGAGCCTTGATAATTATTATGTGCCTGGTTAACCAGCGGGCATTTCGCCAATTGCTCATGGTTTTACTTGGAGGGCTATTGCTTTATCTGGGAGCATCAGCTGGTCCTTGGTGGGGGACGGTCGGAGCGATGTTAATGGTTTGTGCAGTGCTTCCACATAGGGGGATGACGCATTCCATTTATGGCATCCTCATCTGGGGTGGACTGTTGTATTATGCATCGATCATGCTTAATATCAACTTATGGATGGCAGGCGCCATATCGTATTCGCTGCATCTAATCTGTGATGTACTTACAAAGCAAGGCATTCATCCGTTTCCACCTTTGAAATTTAAGCTGGTTATCCCGCTTATGAGCACGGGGAAATTCAGTGGATTTATTATCGAGAGTATCTGTATCACGATTACTTTTGTTCTGATATGGAATGCTTTTATCGTGCCCATGGGACACACTGGATTAGGTTTATGGGAGCAAGTCAAAACTGCAATTATTGGATAATCCTGTTAAATGCTTCAAATCTTAAAATGAAAACAGAAACAGATCGTCGTATACTACCTATCGGTTTAGTAACGAACGATCTGTTTTTTTATGCAAATTTAACTGAAGCGGGAAATGATATTTTCTAAAGAAATCTCATCCGTATCAGCTGTTTGGCCGAAGTATTTTCTGTATAATGAACAATAAGTCTTCAATTATTTTCCAAAGTGGAGAGTGAGAGTATGCCTAAAAAGACAATAGTAGATCCCTTTATACGTAATGAACGCGAAACCGAGCTAGCCGCATTAGCCGATACACTCGCTGCTCAGTTTGCCCTTAGGGCAGCCAAGCATGATGAAGAAGGGTCTTTTCCATTCGATAACTTTAATGAACTGAAACAATCCGGCTATTTAAAGCTCCCTGTGCCCAAGGAGTATGGCGGTGAGGAAATCGGACTTTATGAACTGGTCCTGCTGCAGGAACGGTTGGCAAGAGGTGATGGTTCTACGGCGCTGGCTGTTGGCTGGCATATGGGTCATATGCTACATTATCGAATTGCTAGGCCTTGGCCAGAAGCTTTATTCGAATGGTTTTGTAATGAAGTGGTAGAACGTGGATCTATGATCAACAGCTTTGCCAGCGAAAAAGCTACGGGCAGCCCGAGCAGGGGCGGAAAGCCACAAACCGTTGCGGAGAAGGTTGAAGGGGGTTGGCTGCTAACAGGCACCAAAACCTACAGTACGCTGAGTCCTATTCTGAACCACTTTGTGGTATCGGCTTCTATTGCAAACGAAGAGCGGAACGGAGAATTCTTAGTTACTAAATCGCAGCAAATTACCATTGATGAAACGTGGGATACACTTGGAATGCGTGCAACAGGAAGTCACGATCTCGTGCTGAGTCGCGCTTTTGTACCGGATAACGCTTTTATCTCCCGAGTGGATGAAGATCGCAAATATCCGAAACAAGACGACGGAGGAGGCTGGATGCTTCATATTCCTGCCTGCTACTTAGGTATTGCTTATGCAGCACGCGACTATGCTGTTGAGTATGCAAGTCGATATCGCCCTAACAGCTTGCCTGGTCCAATTGCAGATCTTCCTCATATTCAACAGCTCATCGGAGGGATGGAGGTGGAATTGACAACGGCTAGAACCTTGATGTATTCCGTAGCAGCACGGTGGGATGAACAGCCGGATAAGAGAAGTGCTTTGAAGCCGGATTTTGGCATCGTCAAATATGTAGCTACGAATAGCGCCCTGCAAATTGTAGATAAAGCGATGAGAATTGTTGGCGGAGCCAGCTTGTCTCGGTCACTTCCTTTGGAACGCATGTATCGGGATGTTCGGGCAGGCTTGCACAATCCGCCAATGGACGATATCGTTCTGAAAAATGCGGCACGGAGGGCATTGGTGGAGTGGGAAGGAACAGAAAGTTGAAGGTTATTAATATAGATAATTATTAATCATATTAAATAAAATAAATATAAAATATGGTAATAAAGTGAATTTTAAGCAAAATCTGTTGAGTTTCCTTCATTGTGGACAGCGGTTCGATTCCTTATACTTTGATTGTCAAGGCCAAGACAAGTTTACTTGTTAAAGGAGATGAGCTAAGTTAACGAATCGAAGATTCATGCTTTGGATTACAGCAATCCAAACACAACCACAATAAAGGAGATGATCTAATGAAAAAAGGCCGCCTTCTTGGAGCAATACTCATGATTTCTGCTGTACTTCCGTTTCAAGCATTTACCGCTTCTGCTGCTGGAGAGCTGAAACCGTTTCCTCAGCATACAACGTATTACACCGGAACGATAAAGCCTAATAATGTGACTCAAACTCAACTGGATAACGATGTTAAGAGGATCTACGACGAATGGAAAGCTAGATACTTGAAGCAAAATCCGAAAGCGACAGACCAATACTATGTTTTCTATAATCTTGAAGGGGAGGCAGATCCGGCAACAGCTGTGTCATCCTCAGAAGGCCACGGGTACGGGATGCTGGCCACAGTCCTGATGGCAGGGTACGATACGAATGCCAAAACCTATTATGACGGATTATACAAGTTCTATAAAGCTCATCCTAGTGTAAACAACAGCAATTTAATGGCATGGCAGCAAATTAAGAACAGCAGCGGCAATATTGTCGACAACCCGGATGGAGGGAATGACTCTGCAACGGATGGAGACATGGATATTGCTTACTCCCTGCTATTGGCTGATAAACAATGGGGAAGCAGCGGCACTATCAATTACCTGAATCAAGCGAAAAGTCTCATTAATGCCATTATGGCCAAAGACATTAATTCCAGCGAGTGGCTGTTGAAAATGGGCGATTGGGCAGATAACAGCGATACCACGTATGGTAAAGGTACTCGTTTATCCGACTATATGATGAGCCATCTCAAGGCATTCCAAACTGCGACGTCGGATGCGAATTGGGCGAATGTTACAAGCAAGTCCTATTCTATCATCAACAGCTTATATACCAATAAAAGCCCGAATACAGGACTTATGCCGGATTTTGCAGTTTACAGCTCCGGCAGCTACGTTCCAGCTCCATCCAAATACTTGGAGGATCCAAGTGACGGCAAGTACTATTACAACTCCTGCCGCACACCTTGGCGTATACCGATCGATTATTTACTGACAGGGGATAACCGAGCTTTAGGACAATTAACAACGTTAAATAACTGGGTGAAAACCAAAACCTCCTCAAATCCGAACAATATTATTTCAGGATATAATCTGGACGGCACTGTTATCTCTGGCGAAACAGAAAATTCAATGGCTTTCGTAGCTCCTTTTGCTGTTAGCGCTATGATCAATTCAAGCAATCAAGCCTGGTTGAATAGCCTATGGACAAAAATGGCAAGTACATCAACATCCAGCATTGGTTATTATGAAAACAGCATCCGGCTTCTTGTTATGATTACTGTTTCAGGTAACTGGTGGGCACCCGATTCCACATCGACTCCTCCATCGACTTCTACAACTCTCGTGAGCGATAACTTCAACAGTATGACTACTGGATCGGCTCCGACCGGATATACGACTAGCGGCGATGTGACGATTGCGGAGCTGCCAAGTGCTTCCAACAAAAGCATCAAGCTCAATGACACCGATACGACCAATGCCGTAAAAGCGAGTAAGAGCTTTGCATCTCAAACCGGTAAAGTGACCTTAGAATATAAAGTCATGCTGCCTGCCGCCGTAAATAATCTGTATGTACATTTAAAGCAGGGGTCTACGATCGGCACTACGATTCAATCGAATTCGGACGGAACGCTTCGTTATCGGAATGGGGACGGAACGATGTCTACCGTTGCCAATTATTCTCCGAATACATGGCTGACTATCAAAGTAGAGGCGGACGTATCTACGAATAAAGCTAATGTTTATGTGAATGGCACTTCCGTTGTGACAGGCGGTACCTTCCGCAATAGCGTAACGGCGATCGACAACGTCGAGCTGATTACTCATTCAACAGGTACGGGAACAATGTACATTGATGATGTCAATATAACGACGCCTTAAGAAACGATAAGCCATCGGCCTTGTTCATCCAGGGTCGGTGTTTTTTTATAAATACATTTCTGGACAATGGTTGGTGCCTAGATCCGGAGCTGTGTAGAGGTGAAGTCCGCGGCGGCAGGAAGGCAAAGTGAAGGAGAAAGACGGGGCACCTCCGCTCAAATGTAACTAAATAGGTTTAATCCAGACATTTGTGCTTCAGGACAGATGTCTTTTTTTAAGCTCATAACCATAAGAAAGCATAACATGACAGTAAGTTTCCCAATTTCCAAATACGACCAGTCGTCCTATCATTAAGTTTAAGAAACCGACATATATTGATTTTTGTAACCCTTTTCAAAGTTCAAGTTGCACTCTAGTCATCGAACAAATCAGACCAGACGGGTAGAAGGAGACATGAAGATGACCACCGAATCGAAACAATTATTGAGAGATGCACAGTTAAAGATGCTGCAGATTGCTCGAAATGATTATTCGGAACAGCAAAGAATCTCACTCCATGTGCACGAACATTACCATCAGTTGGTCGTCGTTCATAAAGGAAGCGGTGATATGCAATTGAACGATCAGTATTATCCTGTGGAAGGACGTTTTTTTTACTTAATTCCTCCGCAATCCAAGCATGCTTTTTACTTCAAAGAAGAATCTACTGCAGTAGATTATAAATTCAAACTATATGATGAAGGCTTAGCTCATGCCATTACCGACTACCCAACCTATGGATCTTGCAGCAGCGATGATTTGGCGGATTTGAAGCAGTGGTTTCAGCTCTCGATGGAGTACAGCAAAATGCCTGAGCCTCTTGCCTTGTACCGGATCGACTCCGGCTTCAAAGGAACCCTGCTTTCATTATTGCAAAAAAGCCGGCTGCGAACCGTGCAAGAAAACGACACCTCAAGATCAAAAGTAGGAACTTATTCGGATTTTCCTATTGCGGCCTATATTAATGAGCATTTATCGGATAAGCTTTCTTTGATAAAAATAGCTAATCATTTTGGATTTCATCCGCATTATATTATTAAAATATGCAATGACCATATCGGCATGAGCCCGATGCAGTATTTGCAAGAGAAGCGATTGGAAAAAGCGATGGAATACTTGGAAGATACCGATTGGACTGTAACTGAAATTAGCGAAAAGCTGGGCTGGACAACGTCCTATTTCTCGCGATTGTTTCATCAAAAGAAAGGGATCTCACCATCTCAATTCCGTAAAAAAGCGGTGTATTCCTTAAGATCGGATGTTTGGCTGGAGGCCGACCATGCGGCAGCAGGACAATGATAAGCAGACAATTAGATATTCCCCACGGATTGTCTTATAATGGATGGATGAGCAGTGAGCAGTCATTATAAGAATTGTGAGAGGAAGCTGGAATGATGAAGCACTTTGTTGTATTCTTACCAATGCTTGATGAAGAAAAGAGTCAAACGTATCGAGCGCAGCATCTCGAGTATTTGTCGGAAATGCGGAATGAGGGACACATCTTCGCTAATGGACGTTTTGTTGATGGTGCGGGTGGGATGGTCATTTACAAAGCGGAGTCATTCGAGACCGTAGAGGGATTTGCCTTGAAGGATCCCTATGTTGTAAATAAAGCCAGAGGCTATGAAATTCATGAGTGGGACATGGTGCTTGCTGACTAAAGCTTAATGAATCCTAACAAACGGCCGATTTTTCTGTACGCAGAGAAGTCGGCTTGTGTTGTTTGGATGTCACTGGAAGGAGAAGGAACAACATGCTTGCCCGATATATTAATTGCACTCGATTCGGAAATCCAGTGGACGTGCTGCAAGTTCAGTATAAAGAAGTAGAGCGGCCCGGGCCAGGAGAGCTTCTGGTCCAAATGGCCGCTCGCCCAATTAACCCATCTGACTTGATTCCCATAAGTGGTGCTTATGCTCATCGTATTGCATTGCCTATGGTTCCAGGATATGAAGGTGTCGGCATCGTAACAGAGGTTGGACCGAATGTATCCTCATCCATACTGGGGAAGCGTGTTCTAGCGTTGCGAGGAGAAGGCACCTGGCAGGAATATGTTCGAGTACCTGCGGAGCTGGCTGTTTGTGTACCTGAAGCCATACCTAACGATACAGCATCCCAGCTGTATATCAATCCCATTACCGCTTGGCTGGTATGCAAACAATTCCTTGCAGCCGAGAGAGGGGATTACGTTCTGATCAATGCTTGTGGATCATCTATAGGCCGAATCTTCACTCAATTATCCAAAGTGTTTGGTTATCAAGTTATTGCCGTAACTCGTAACCATTTACATACGGAGGAGCTGCTGCTTCTGGGTGCGGCCCATGTCATTAATACTTCTGAGACCCATCTGCATAAGGCTGTCATGGAGATAACGAAGGGAAGGGGGGCGAGTGTCGGGATTGACTCTATAGGTGGTTCCGCAGCAGAAGTGCTGGCGCAATGTATATGTATCGGAGGCACCGTAGTGAGTATCGGACTATTATCCGGGATACCGGTCAATTGGACGCATGTTGCTAAGCAAACCGGAGTAAACCCGGTAATGTACTGGTTGCGTCATTGGGTGGAACGTGCATCAGTCCAAGAATGGCATGAGCCTTTCCTAAACATTATGGAGCTTATCCAACAGGGGCAATTACACCTGGATAGCCCAGGTTCAAGATTTGATCTAAGTGGAGTCTTAGAGGCTGTATCAGCCGCAACCGCTTATGGGAAATCTGGTAAGACCTTACTGACAAGCTCTAATTATTTCCCTTAGGAGCTGTCATTTCCCGGGGAAGCGCAGGACTCGATAAAAAGCGCATCTCCTTCGACATCTCGTGTTGAATTCCATTAAGGTCTTCACGGATGATGTCGAGAGAGTGCGCTTTTTTATGATTATAATGCGTTTAAGAGAAGCTAAGAGCCAACTTCCATCACCATGCTTTGAATTTTTTGCAAACGTATGTACTCATTTTTTTGTAAACCTGGACGGAAATAACTGTACAAATAAGAGGCTTCATCAAACGTCAGCCCTGGGTGGCATACAACCTCTTGAATTGAATGGGGATTGTCCAGAATCAGCTGCCACTCTCCGTCACGTTCCTCAGGAGAAACCGTTTGCAGCAGTTTTGTTTTGATCTCAGCCATTTGCTGCAATTCATCCCAAATATCAGACCAAGACGGACTGAACTGCTCTGGACTAGGAAACATTTCCCGAGCTTTGGTGATCCATGCGTAAATGGACTCCTTTTCGTACTCCTGCAATTTTTTAAGCGTGTTCTTGAAACCCTCCAATAACATGTGAAAAGCGGAATAGCCGCCCTCGTCTATGGATGTTTTCCATGATGCAAGTTCTTCTTCAGATATCCCGTTCTCTAACTGCTGCCATTGATTCCGGTTCATCGAATTCGATCTCCTCTTTATAAAATGGGGTAGATTGTCATTAATTTAGCATATTCTCGTTGGGATTTAAAGGGAGGAATGGCACTCTGTTTTGACATTCCATTCCAACTTGTGTAGCATAATAAGAGATGGACAAGTACCTTACATCATCAATTGATAACACGAAGGGAGAGTATCGAGTATGTATGATATCGTTATTATCGGAGCAGGTCCCGCAGGTGGCAGCGCTGCATTGTTCGCAGCAAAGTCCGGCAAGAAAACGCTATTAATTGATAGTGATCAAAGCATGACTAAGCGTGCCTGGTTGGAAAATCACTACGGTGTGATGGAGATTACAGGTGCTGAGCTCGTCGATATCGGACAGAAGCAAGCAGTCAAGTTCGGAGCTGATTTGGTTCAAGCGAAGGTATCCAATGTATCCAAGTCAGCCGAAGGCTTTCAAATCGAGACGGAAACCGATCGTTATGAAGGCAAGCATGTGATTCTGGCAACGGGTGTCTTATTGGACCTGGCACAGCAAATTGGGCTGCAAACCAAAGATGGAACCGAACCTAGAATCAAGACAGTGATCGATGCATCTCCTGAAGGGAAAACCTCCATTCCAGGCATTTGGGCTGCAGGTACTGCTGCCGGTGTCAGCGTACATACGATCGTTACCGCTGGGGACGGTGCCAAAGTAGCGATTAATGTCATCAGCGAGCTGAATGGTGAGCGTTATGTCGATCACGACGTAGTGAAAAAAGGCTCTTAATAGTAATAAATAGACACAAGGACTGTTCGAGAGTAGCTTATCTACTTGCGAACAGTCTTTTTTTGCATTTCGTAAACGATGTTAATTGCCTTGGATATGAGTTTCGACAAAAATGCACTCGAATTTCGACGTTATCTTTCGTTGTCGGTCAGAAGAAAGTACTTTACAATGGAGTCAAGCCTCGGACATGGAGGAGATTCGAAATGTGGAGATTAAAACGCACTAGAGCTGGCAGTCATAGAGTTTTTATACGTCTGCTGGTACCTAATCTGTTATTCCTTCTACTGCCTCTGTTGGTCGGAGGGGTTATCTACAATAAGACACTTCATGAGATGGAGAAGGAAGTTACGGCTAGCAATACGACTGTGCTTCAGCAAAGCAGAGATATATTGGACCGCCGAATGTCGGAACTTTCTTCCATTGCCATCCAGTTGGTCAACGATACTAGAATCATGCAGTTTCAGCATATTAACGATCCGTTTCAGGGCTCCAACATTAACCGTATTTGGGATACACGCAAAGCGATTCAGAATTACAGTTTAACTAACAACTTTATATTTAATTATTTTGTTATTTACAAAAATAGCGAGCTCGTATTTACGGAAAACTCCACGTACGAGCTGTTTGATTTTTATAATACATTTCGCTACATAGGACTGGATACGAACAGCTGGAAAAGCATGATCGTAAGCACGTACCACCAACGCAAAATGCTTCCCGCTCAGCAGGTGCTTGTGAACGGTAATGTGTATTCCCTCCTGACCTACATCCATTCTCTGGGGTATCCAGGGTACCCTCAAGGAGCCGTTGTAATAACGGTAGATAACAGGGAAGTTCAGAAGCTGATGGGCGGATTGGATCTGTCCGGCGGCGGGTGGGCTTATATTATCGATAACAGTGGTAAAATCATCAGTTCTACTGCATCGGACGCCCCTATTAGCTGGATTCAGCGTTCCAGGCTGACAGGCAGGGAGGGGAGTATGCTAGAGCAGATTGATCATCAACAAATGCGCGTTACCTACACTACTTCCTCCTATAACGGTTGGACCTATTTAGTCGCTCAACCGAATCATATTGTTTTGAAAAAAGTGTTGTATATCAAAAACATCATTTTTACTATGGCTTTTATCTTTCTGGCACTTGGCCTTCTGATAGCCTATCTGATTGCTTACCGAAACAGCCGGCCGTTAAGATCCATTATGGAAACTATTATGGAGCGGATGGACGGGAAACCGGATAGCGGGCCCGATGCGTATCGATTTATAGGCGAGTCCGTAGCTAAGCTTATAGATAACAATCACGAGCTGCAGGACAAAATGAAGAAGCATGCTCCATACCTTCAAGCGGCATTATTCGAAAGATTGCTGAAGGGAGACTTCTTGTCTGCCAAAGATACGTCCATACTGCTCCAGCATGTCGGTATCGAGACACAGGGAAGTCATTTTGCTGTGGGGATTGTTCAACTTCGGGGCTATGAGGGCGGATTCGATACAAATTCGCTTGAGGAGCTCGATATAAAACGAGTGATGATTAAGGATATTCTTCGTCAAGAGCTGCATGTAAATATCTATTGGCATGATATAGCTGAAGATCAGATTGCGCTTTTATTTGCATTTGGAGGTAATAAGGCGGAGTCTGGATTGATTTATTTGGGTGAAGCACTCCCAGAGATAAGTGAAATCATTCAAGCTAGGACGAATGTGGTGACGAGGTTTGCCATCGGAGGCATTTATAAGCAGCTGCTGCATGTGTCGCGTTCCTTTGAGGAAGCAAAACAGACGCTGCATTTTTTAACATGGAGAAATCAGAACGCTATTGCTTCGTATGACGAAATCCCTAAGGAGAACAACGGCTATTTTTATCCGTCGGATTTGGAAATGCGCTTGAGCAATTTGGCTTTGGCAGGTGAGCTTGCAGCTGTGGAAATCGTGCTGCGTGAACTGCATGAAATTAATTTTGTGGAAAGACGGCTATCGGTACCAATGCTTCAGTTGTTTATGAACGAAATGGTGGGTACGGTAGTCAAGCTGCTTCCACAGGTTTCTCTTAACGAAGGTCCCTTGGTTGACAGACTGAAGCAATTATCCGCAGAGGTGACCTCTTACGAGGGACTAGAAAAAAACTATATGTCGCTCGCTAAGGTGTATGGTCATGTGTGCAGCTTCGTGAATGAACATAAAAAGAGTCAAAATGTGCAGCTGTTGGAAAATATCGTTTCCATGCTTCATGAATCTTTCGTTGAACCGGACCTATGTCTAGATTCGGTAGCGGAACGAATGGGAATATCGAAAGGATATTTATCTCAATTTTTCAAAGAGCAAATGGGGATCAACTTTTCGGATTATTTGGAGGATCTTCGTATGACGCTGGCCAAGGAGCTGCTGGCTGAAACGGATTTACCGGTGTTTGAAATTGCAGAGCGGGTGGGCTACAGCTCGTCGAACACCTTTTGCCGTGCATTTAAACGAATAAATGGTGTCAGTACATCAGCATTTCGCAGTTCAAAGGCGATTTGAAAGCGCATTCTACACAAATGCATATCAGATGGAATAATGCACATGGGCCGTTCTTAATGGCTGCACATCAAGCCGAATACAATCCCATTTACCTCTTGGACGACACCCTTTAATGTTAAAGCAAGGTCACTGCAAGGCTGAGCTCAAGCAAAGCTTGACGTTAGCATGGGAAGTCTAGGACGAGAGAGGTGGGCTATTGGAAGCACTTAAACAAGCAACAACAGTGGAGTCTGATGCTAGCGTGAGGATGAAAACCCGAATACCATTAACCAAAATACGTAAAGTATGGAGACTGTATGCATTAATCGCAATCCCGCTGATTTACATTATTATTTTTAAGTATGTTCCGATGTATGGCGCACAGATTGCTTTCAAAAACTTTATTGTAACCAAAGGAGTCTGGGACAGCGAATGGGTCGGCTTCAAGCATTTCGAACGCTTTTTCAATTCCTATGAGTTTTGGCGGCTGATGAGCAACACCATAGTATTAAGCTTATACAGCTTGGTTGCCGGGTTTCCTTTTCCCATCATTCTTGCACTTAGCTTGAATTACGTCAAAAATCAGTTTTTCAAAAAATCGGTTCAAATGATAACCTATGCACCGCATTTTATTTCCGTGGTCGTTATGGTTGGTATCATTCTGGAACTGCTGGAACCGAGAAACGGGATCGTCAACAATATTATGAAGTTAATAGGGCTCAACCCGATTAATTTTATGGGAGTTCCAGAATATTTCAAATCCATCTATGTGTGGTCAGGCATTTGGCAAAGTGTAGGCTTTGGCTGCATTATCTATTTGGCCGCGTTATCCAGTATCGACACTTCGCTGCATGAAGCCGCAGTCGTGGACGGCGCAACCAAGATGCAGAGGATGTGGCACATCGATATCCCGGGGATAATGCCTATCGCCATCATTATGCTGATAATGAATACAGGACATATGCTGGATGTTGGCTTTGAGAAAGTGCTCCTTATGCAGAACCCGCTCAACCTTCGAACGTCAGAAGTCATTGACACGTATGTGTACAAGGTCGGGTTGACATCACAGGCGCTGAACTACTCATATCCTACTGCGATCGGGTTGTTTAAATCGGTCATTAATCTGATTTTACTTATCATGGTTAATAAAATTGCCCAAAAAACAAAACAGGCTAGCTTATGGTAAGCGGGGGAAGGGAGCATGCATTGGAACATACGACGATCAAAGAAACGAAAAGCGATCAATTATTCACTTTTGTCAATTATACGATTTTGTCGTTATTTTTGATTACGATCCTTTATCCGTTAATTTATGTTGTAAGCGCTTCAATAAGCAGCTCGGAAGCCGTCATATCGGGTAAAGTGTGGCTATGGCCTGTCAATCCGACTTGGGAAGGCTATAACGCCGTATTCAAGCACAAGCTGATCTGGAGCGGTTTTACGAACTCGATTTACTATACCGTTGCGGGAACGCTGATTAACGTTGTTATGACCATCTTGGCTGCGTACCCATTGTCGCGAAAGGACTTTTACGGCAAAAATGTGTTTATGTTTCTCTTCGTATTCACCATGATGTTCTCCGGAGGCTTGATTCCGACCTATATGCTGGTTAAGGATTTGGGCTTGCTTAATACGACTTGGTCGATGCTTCTGCCGGGAGCATTGGGCGTCTGGAATATGATCATAACAAGAACCTATTTTCAGACGACGATTCCTGACGAATTGTTGGAGGCTTCACAGCTTGATGGCTGCACAGACTTTCAATTTGTTTGGAAAATCGTGCTGCCGCTCTCAGGTCCCATCATTGCTGTTATTGCATTGTTCTATGCGGTGGGCCACTGGAATTCGTATTTTAACGCTTTGATTTATTTGAAGAAGCAAAGCTTGTATCCATTGCAGCTTGTTCTGAGAGACATTCTTGTTCAAAACGATGTGGACATGAATATGCTCGTCGATGTTGCGGAGCAAGCGAAGCGGGAGGGCTTGAGGGAGCTGCTGAAATACTCGTTGATTGTAGTGGCTACGGTACCGTTGTTGATCGTGTATCCTTTTGTGCAAAAGTATTTTGTAAAAGGAATTATGATTGGTTCGTTGAAGGGGTAGATGCTTACGACGCCAGTTTTGCCAAAGGCAAAACTCTTAGGAGGGGTTAATTTGAGAAAAATGATGCTCATCACGCTCTCGCTGCTTTTAAGTATGGGAATTGTATTAAGTGCCTGTTCAGGAAAGGATGAAGCCGCAACGCCGGATACTTCCAAGCCATCTCAGGTTGCTGTAACTCCAGCAGGACAATTTCCTATCACTAATGAAAAAACGACGATAAAAGTGTTGGTAAAAGGCAGTTCGTCCGTCGAAGATTTTGCCACCAATGAATTTACGAAATGGCTCGAGCAAAAAACGAATATACATATCGAGTGGGAAGTTGCTCCTGAGAAATCGGCTACCGAAAAGCTGAATCTGGTTCTTTCCAGCGGCGACTATCCGGACGTTATTATGGGCTTTGGCGTATCTCCGACCCAAATGATGATTTATGGAAGTCAGGGCGTTTTCCTCCCGCTGAATGACTTGATCGAGAAGTACGGCGTCGAAATGAAAAAGATGTTTCAGGAAAACGCATTTTACAAGGATCTGATTACGGCACCAGATGGCAAAATCTACGCTTTACCTCAGGTCAACGAGTGCTATCACTGTATGTATCAGCAAAGAATGTGGATTCAAAAGCCTTGGCTCGATAAGCTGGGCCTCCAAATGCCGACTACGACAGATGAGTTCTATGAAGTAATGAAAGCATTCAAAACAAAAGATCCGAACGGCAACGGAAAAGTGGATGAAATCCCGCTCTCCGGATCGATCCAGGCTTCCAGCAGCAACCTGTACTCGACGCAGATGCTCGACTCCTTTCTCATGAATGCCTTCATTTATGATCACGGTGAGAAAAAGCTGTATCTGGAGAATGGTAAAGTGACAGTACCTTATAATAAGCCCGAGTGGAAGGAAGGGCTGAAATACATTCATAAGCTGTATGCCGAGGGGTTAATTGATCCGCAAGCTTTGACTCAGGATAACAACCAACTGAAAAAGCTGGGCGAAAATCCTGATACCGTCATTCTAGGCGCGTCCTCCGGACATAACATGGGGTCGCTCACGACGTTAGGTGGCAGCAGCGGAAGATGGTTGACCTATGTGGCAGTACCGCCACTTAAAGGGCCTGGTGGTTTCCAAAATGCAGCCTATCATCCTTATGTCGTTGGGAACGGTCAATATGTCATTACCAAAAATGCCAAAAATCCCGATGCGGCGTTCCGATTGGCCGACTTCCTGTATAATACACCAGATACTACGTTAAGATGGTATGCAGGACGCGAGGGCGTCGAATGGCGCTATGCGGAAAAAGGGGAGATTGGCATTAACGGCAAGCCTGCCATCTGGAAGCAGCTGACTCCATGGGGCGGAGTGCAGAATGTGAACTGGAGCCAGACGGGGCCGAACTATCGCTCCAATGATTTCCGTTTGGGAGAAGTAGCTAACCCAGAGCAGCCGCTAGAGGTTATCCTTTATAACGAAACGAAGACAAAGATGGAACCGAAACAAATGCCAATCGATAAGGTCATGCCTCCTGTATTCTTCACCGCGGACCAAGCATCGGAATTAGCGGATTTGGAGAAGACGATTCTGGATCACACGAAGGAAATGATGGCTCGGTTCATTACCGGTGATTCGGATATTGATAAGAACTGGGATGCCTATGTGAATAATCTGGATAATATGAATTTGAAAAGATACCTGGAGATCTATCAAACTGCGTACGACGCTAACTTTAAGAAGAAAAAATAATGGATCACTATCGCCCTCAAGCGCTGAATTTCGGTGATTTGAGGGCGATTTTATTTGGTAAAAACTGCGAACAAAAGTTCCAATTGATTCCTTTCCTACAGCGTAATAAGATAAATGAGCCTGAAATTCGGAGTCTGTAAAATGTGAAGGAAAAGATGTAATCCTTTCGTAACGTTTTCCATTTCGCGACTGTGTATAGTAAAGGTACAGCTGAGATGAATTGCGCCCCATGTGCGATCGAAAGGATAGAAGACAGATGAGCCGAATCGTTATGTTAAAGATACGGAATAATTGGATTAACACCATTAAATGTATGGCAACAAAGCAATTAATGTCCTTAACCGAAGGGGGCGTTCATAGTGCCTAAACCGGTTGTTGGACAGGGAAGATATATGGCAGGTCTAGATGGACTGCGAGCTATAGCGGTATTTGCCGTCATTGCCTACCATCTGAATCTGAAGTGGGCTCCGGGTGGACTCCTGGGAGTTGGGGTGTTCTTTGTTCTATCGGGTTACTTAATTACGGATCAACTCATAGCCCAATGGAGAAACAAGGGCACTGTGGATTTAAAAGATTTTTGGATGAGGCGGGCTCGGAGGCTTCTTCCAGCATTGCTCCTGATGCTTGTTGTGGTTGTTGCCTGGTTTGCGATCTTTGATAAAGCGCGTCTTCTTGCACTGAGAGAGGAAGTAGCGGCAGGTTTATTGTATGTAAGCAACTGGTGGCTCATCTATCATAAGGTTTCTTACTTTGAAAGCTTCGGCCCTCCATCTCCTCTAGGCCATCTTTGGTCGTTAGCCGTTGAAGAACAATTTTACTTACTTTGGCCTGTCTTACTGTTATTTGCCATCCGTTGTTTGCCAAGAAGAGGCCCCTTAGTTGGTGTGACGCTTCTTGGAGCGGTAATTTCCGCGCTTGCTATGGTGCTGTTATATGTTCCAGGTTCCGATCCAAGCAGAGTGTACTATGGAACCGATACAAGGGTGTTCGCTCTCCTTATAGGAGCGGCACTTGCGATGGTGTGGCAAAGCCGCAAACTAACGCCTCGAGTGACGGTGCGGGCACAGATCATACTTGATTCCATGGGCTTGGCTGGTTTACTGCTCATCAGTGTCATGATATGGAAGACGAATGAATATGATGAATTTCTATATCGTGGTGGATTTGTTTTGCTGTCTTTTGCGGCTGCAGTGGTCGTAGCCGTGCTCGCACATCCAGTTAGTTTGATGGGTAAAGTGTTGGGAAGTAAGGTTTTTCGATGGTTCGGTGTAAGATCTTATGGAATTTATCTATGGCATTATCCAATCATAGTGATGAGTACTCCAATGGCCAGCAGCGGTAAATTTGATCTGGCTCGAGCTTCACTTCAAATAACAGCAACGCTCGTATTAGCCGCCTTATCATGGAGGTATGTGGAAGAACCGATTCGTCGTGGTTCGTGGAACCGAATGATAGCCCAGGCGAGTATAAGCAGACGCATGCGCCAACGACTGTCAATGGTGCGCTGGACACCTTTTGCCTGCGCGGTGGTCTTAATTGGTTTTCTGTTTGTTGGATTGCTACAACGCGTAACGGATGCAACGGCAGGTTCTGAAGCAGGAGGGGGAACGGATCCCATTTTACCGCCAGAGACAGCAGTCGTCAGTGCCGTTTATGGAAGTACTGCCTCTAGTGGAGCACAAACCAATGTGCCCCCAGTGCCAAATCCATTGGGTACGGATAACCAATCGGATTCAGCAGTTTCTTCTTCAAACACCAAAGAAAGTAAGAATAATAAAGTAAATAATGATAACGAACAGTCATCATCTCAACAGCCGGATAGATCCGCAGACCTTACTGAAACCACGCAACCTACTGAAGAAATTGCTAATCAGCAGCCTGCAGAAAATACGGATAACAATCAAGCCTCCAAACAAACAGCTAAGGAAGAGCCTAGTTCTCCGGCCATTGCTGCGGTAAAAACAGGAAAAGGCATAACCGCTATCGGCGATTCAGTTATGCTGGATATCCAGCCCTATTTGGAGAAGCTTTTACCGGGAATTGTAGTGGATGGTAAAATTGGTCGGCAATTCAACGAAGCTGCGGACGTTTTAGACCAGCATAAAAAAGAGGGGACTTTAGGAAACCGCGTCATCATAGAGCTTGGCACGAATGGGCCCTTCAATAAAAAGCAGCTGGAAACACTGCTTGATTCACTGGATGGAGCAAAGCAAATTATTGTAGTAAACACGAGAGTTCCACGTAAGTGGGAGGATGAAGTGAATTCGGTTCTTGCCGAGGTTGCCCGTTCCAACTCAAAAGTTACTCTAATCGATTGGTATACCGCAAGCGAGGGGAAAAGCAGCTTCTTCGCACCTGATGGAGTGCATCTTGAAGCGGAAGGCTCTGAATATTATGCTTCATTAGTAGCCGGAGCACTGAAACGAAATTAATACCATTAAATAACCTGCATCCTTCTTTTATAGTTGGAACGCAGGTTATTTTTCTGTAGCTTATCCTAGCACTAACCTCGCCCTCTCGATAAATCTAAAGGATTCATCCGGAACGGCGTAAGAAACCGCGGTGCAATCAAAATAGCCTTGAGGGATAGAGTCGCTAAGCTCAATCATCAATTCTTTTGTTCGCTCTACATCTATGAACTCAGCCAGAGTTAAATGAGCGGAGAAAGGATACTTTCGTTTCTTTGCTCCTTCGAACGCGGTTGCGGATTCCAGCGAGCTGCGGAGCTTATCCAGCTGTTCCTGTGGTTCAATAGCAAGACAGACGCCAGGGTGCGGTAAATAATTCTTTAAAGGGCCATAGAGAATGGAGAAGGACTTGAATTGGCTTGCAATATCCTCTAGCTCCTTCCAATGTACCGAAAGTAAGGGCTGGGGGAGGGGATTGTGAGACTGATGTGTGCATCGCAAGCCATTGCGGATAGCTTATCGTATTGTTCTCGAATTGCATTCGCCTGTGTCATAAGGGGTTCGGAGGGAAGAAGCAAGAACACGCCGTAACGGTATTTTTGCTGCCACTTTTCCCAACCGGATACATCTTCAACATAATGAGTGAACATGGTGAAGCACCTCCATCCTCTATGGATAAAAATTACATTTTATTTTAACGTAAAGTAACGTTCTCGTAAATTGTTTTTACAAAGATAAAAGCCCAGATGCCGTAATAATGGCAAATGGGCTCTTTTTGATTTTTGAATACGGATATCACCAGACGCTGGGCATCACTTTTATCGAAGAGTCCAGCTTAGGTAGAAAGCTGTAGCTCGGATTGAACGTGAAAATGCGTTTAATCTGGTAAGTGATCATGACGACAGCCGTTATGGCTTCATTAAGAGAAATCTGTAAATCTGGACAATCGACAAGCAGACGCTTGGACTCCTGTTCGAATTCGGAACAGCCGGAGATGATGGTTAAGGTTCCTTTTTGTACTGCTTGCTCTACCGTTTCGAGAAAAAACTGAGCTTGCTGGAATCCGTAATTGTTTCTTAACCACTGATGAGTGTCGAACAGTACATAGTTTGTTGTAATAAGTGTTCTGTCCATATCGTCCAGATCCAAGAACAAAGTACGTGCTTTGGAATAGTAAGGGTCCTGAGGATTCATAAAGGACATGAAAGCCGTTTGATCTAGATAAACAGCTTGAGTAAGTTGAGTCTGCTCATGATTGCTCATATTTCGTATCTCCATAAAGGTTAATGTTTCGCTCCGACAAGGCATCCAAATAGAGAAGCGGATTACGATCCAATTGTTCTCTAGATATGGGAACTAGAAGCTCGCTGCTTTTAAGGGTCCAGTACTGCTCGACGATCTGATTGAGAATTTCGTTAACGGTGACTTGCTGCGTATCCGCCATTTGTTGGCATTTTGCTAAAAGAACCGGGTCTAGCTCCAGGGATAATTCATCTTCTTCTGCTTCTTCAGGCCCGGCAATAAACTGAGTCGCCGCACTTTTCCATTGTTCCAGCCGGCGCTGCAGCAGTCTTTTGGAATTGCCCATGGACTTGCACCTCCGTTGTAAGTTGGTTACGGCTTATGTATTTTTCGTCGCCATCCTATAGTGTTCGAGGAGAGACGACAATTTAATAGGGCTGAAGGCAAGATTCGCCAATTTTCTACAAGAGGAAGTTGGCTTGTAAATATATACCTAAAAAAAACCCCCGAAAGATCGAAAAGAAAGACGAAGAGTATAACACTCGGAGCCTGCGGTAGTCAGGGGATGATGACACCGATCAAGCTTGATAACCTCAGCAGCATATCCGGAGAAAGTATAGTTGGGATTTCTAATCCTACGCTTCTATACCTTGTTTGAAACGGAGGATACATAATGTTTAACGCACTGGAGCTTCAATTCGGCATCGATTTGGGGACATCGAATACAATTATTTATCAGCATGGAAAAGGGATCGTGCTTCAAGAGCCGTCCGTTATTGCAGTAAGGCACGCCACCGGGGAAATACAAGCTTTCGGTGCAGAAGCGCAAGCTATGATTGGACGCGCCCCAGGGAGTCTTGAGATTATATACCCTTTGCAGGAAGGGGTTATTTCCAACTTCGATTGGTCAACGGCAATGCTCCAGCATTTTATGAAAAAATTCAAGCCCGCTCATGGATTCGCAAATCGAAGGTATTTATCTCTATTCCTTGCGGCATTACCAGTGTTCAAAAACGAGCCGTGGAAGAAACGGTCCTTCAAAAAGGTTCCAGCAGAGCCATCACTATTGAAGAACCGCTTGCAGCTGCATTAGGTGCAGGTCTTCCGGTTGACGAGCCGATGGGAAATATGATTCTCAATATCGGGGGAGGTACGGCACAAGTAGCTATCTTGTCTCTTGGCGGTATCGTATCGAGCAGAACAACTCGCAGAGGTGGATTATCTATTGATCGGGATATTATTGAATATGTGAAGAAAACGTACAATCTCGAAATAGGTGAACGAACCGCCGAAGCAATTAAGATAAATCTAGGCAGCGTTGAGAAACCGGACCCAAGTATCCAAATGGATATTCGAGGCAGAGACCTGATTGAAGGCTTGCCTAAGACGGTAACGATAATGGCAACGGAAATATATACTCTACTGGACAGCTTTATTGTTACTATGGTGGATACGATTCGATCCACATTAGAAGATTGTCCGCCTGAGCTTGCCGGTGACGTAATCGAGCAAGGTATTATATTGTGCGGAGGAGGGGCGTTGCTAAGCGGACTTGCCACTCGTCTACAGAAGGAGACGGGTATTCCGATTCATCTCGCCGATCAGCCTCAGGAATGTACGGCATTGGGGGCCGGGAAGATGCTTGAATTCGATGTCAGAACTCCGCGAAGCGCACGCAGCCAAAGCAGTTGGAAGCCTGCATCGAATGCCAATTACAAAGAACAGGAAAACAATAATCAGCAGGCAGCTGAATAAATGACGAAAGAGCAGCAGTCCACTAGGGATTGCTGCTCTTTTATGCTTGCAGACACATCAATCTTGAGCTTTGCGAAAATCGATCGCTTCGGCCATTGTTTTGTCAGTCAGGTGTGCGTAGATTTGGGTAGTTTCTGGAGAGGCGTGGCCTAGCTGTTCCTGAGTTTTGTACAGATCGTTCCGCAAATAGTAGTCCGTTGCGAAGGAATGGCGAAGCTTATGTACAGACAAGTACGGCTTGCCAAAGTATTTGGCATATTTGATGATCATCGCTTGAATTGCGCGTTTGGTCATGCGTTCCCCTTCTTTTTTGCCGTTGGCTATGGCAAGAAAGAGGGCTTTTTCTCTTTTGGGTGCTTTATACTGCGTTTGGCGCAGCTCCAGGTAAGCAGTCAGGTCGTCCATTGCCTCCTGTCGGAAGTACACAGGAGTTTTGAAGGTATCGTCATTTTTACCTTTTCGGTATACGTGCGTCAGCTTTTTCTTAAGGTCAATATCATCCACATTCAAATTCACCACTTCGGAAACACGAAGACCTGAATTTAGAATGAGAGTGACGATACAGGCGTCCCTTACTTTATTTTGATGATAAGAGTAAAGGGCCTGTTTATTGTTGGCAACGTCCTGTTCATAGCCGCGGTGAACATACGCAATAAATTCGTGGATTTCTTCCTCCTGAAGCAATTTGCCTTCGAGTTTGGCAGCTGTATCCTTCGGTTTGTGGGTGCGCTTGATCTCGACCTTCGCCATGACATTCCGCTTTAAGAGCGGATAAAACTCCTCGTCCTCGGCAATTTGACTCAAATAATGAAATAAGGAGCGCAGGGAGGAGAGCTTGCGCGAGATCGTGGTTTTACTGTTCGTATTCTCGGTCCGTGTGGAAAGAAACATACGAAAATTATCGATACTTTCCATGTGAAGCTTTTCTAATGCTTCTATAGGCACTTCCTTAACAGAGCTCCCTTGAGCCAATCCTTCAGCCAGCAGCCACGAGAAGAATGTTTCGTAATCCCTGACATATTCCAGCAATGAGGAGGGAGACAAATCTGGAAGCTTATAATTTATAAATTTTTCTACATACCAAGGCATGGTAGGTACTCGTTTATCCAGCTCTTGGCGATCTTTTACCTTTAGTATGTTCACGTCAGCGTACCTCCATTAAGTAAGGTAATGATGGAAATAGAAAAAGAAACCATTTCATCCCAGACCCTTAGTATAGAACAGATCCACAGTGAAGTGTAGTCCTATGAAGTGATCGGCAATGAATGAACCCAAGCCCAGTAATCCATACTAACCTTTGATAATCTAAAAGGGGGTCAGACCTATGCCAAACAGATACTCAAAAAAAATGATCTATATTTTGTCCGCGTGCTTGCTTGTAGGTGCTGCAACAGGCTGCACCAAAAAGAGTCCAGCGGCACAGCCGGCGCCTCATACGAATAACATGGTGCATCAACAAGCAGCCAGTCCAGCTCCTTCTACAGTTGCAGGAGAACGTATCGAGGTTGCCAATCAGGCTGCACAAAAAATTACGCAGCTTCCTTTTGTCAGTAGCGCATCGGTGCTTATATCCCGCCACAACGCCTATGTAGCTGCCATTATGAAGGATCGCAGCGGCAATTTGTCGCAGGATATGGAAGCACAAATCGCACAACAAGTAAAATCGACTGACAGTAATATTCAAAATGTATATGTCTCGACCAACCCTGATTTCGTTCAGCGTGTCAACAACTATGTGGCGGACGTGGGAGCTGGCAGACCGATCAGCGGATTTGTGCAGGAGTTTGCAGAGATGGTGAAACGAATTTTTCCTACGGCTCATTAATGAATAGATAAGCAATGCCCGAAATGCGAGGTCAGCAGCCTCGTGATTCGGGCTTTTTGCTTTTATTTCAAAACAATGATTGTAAAAAAGTGAGGTTCTATATATAATCGATGTACAAATGTTTTATGTGAGTACATATGTACATGAAGGGGATAGCCATGTCAGATATGAATCAGGAAAGAATGAGGCTGCTTGTTAAGATTAGTCAGCTTTATTACGAGGACGGTCTTAACCAACAAGATATTGCACAGCGATTCGGCATCTCGCGACCGCATGTGAGCCGGATGCTAACAGCTGCAAGAAGTGAAGGCATCGTTCACATAGCCATTAAAAATCCTTTTTCATTGGAACAGGAGGTGGAGCGGCAGCTCATTAAGCTATTCGGTATTCATGATGCCCTAGTCGTTAATACCAATGACGCGGACGAATTTAGCTCCAATCTTCAGTTAGGCCGGACTTGTGCAGCGCTATTAGAGTCCATTGTGAAGGATCAAGACATTGTCGGCGTGATGGCAGGTCGAGGAGTTGCCGCACTTGGCGAAGTTCTGGACTATTTTCCTAGAAGTGGAGTTCAATTTGTGCCCATGGTAGGCGGTTGGGGCTCAGAAGGAGCGGATTGGCACGCGAATTCAAATGTGAGTAAGCTGGCCGAGAAGCTAAAGGCCAAATACTGGCTCCTTCATGCCCCTGCCGTTGTAGCTTCTGAAGAAACCAAAGCGCTGCTTTTGAATGAACCTGAAATCTCTCGTGTTATGCATTTGGCTCAGCGGAGCAGTATGGCGATAGTAGGTATAGGGCAAGTATCGGAGCGGGCGACGATCATGGAGTCCGGATACTTCTCGGAGAAGGATCTCGCCAGTGTGCAGCAAGGTCATGCTGCTGCCAATCTGTGCGCTTCTTTCATTGACATTGAAGGAAACATGATCGATTTCCCTGCCAAAAACAGAATGATAGGTGTCACAGCTCCAGAGCTTCGTGGTATCCCTAATGTCATAGCCATTGCTGGAGGTTTGGAAAAGGTGCAGGCCATAACGGCCACACTTCGCGGCAAGTGGGTTGATCGGCTTGTAACCGATTTGGCAACGGCCCAAGCGGTAATCGAATTTCATACTAATAATTAAGCAGAAATGAGAGTGATAGTTGATGAACGCCGATGGATATTATGGCTCGTTCGGGGGGACGTTTATCCCGGAAATTTTGTACCCGGCCATTAGCGAGCTGAAGGAGCATTTTGAGCAGATCAAGTCGGATGCCGACTTTTGGAACCGATATTATGAAATTCTCCGTAATTTCTCAGGCCGCCCAACGCCGCTGACCTATGCTGAAGGGCTTACCGACCATTTCGGAAGTGCAAGAATTTATATCAAGCGCGAGGATTTGAATCATTCCGGCGCACACAAAATTAATAATGCGTTAGGGCAGGCCTTACTTGCTAAGCGAATGAAGAAAACACGGGTCATAGCGGAGACAGGCGCTGGGCAGCACGGTGTTGCTACAGCTATAGTGGCGGCTAAACTCGGATTAGAAGCTACTATCTATATGGGGCGGGAGGATATGGAGCGCCAGTATGCCAACGTATTCTGGATGAAGCGTTTCGGCGCGCAGGTGGTACCGGTCGATTTCGGTTCCCGAACTCTGAAGGATGCAATCAATGAGGCCTTGCGTGATTGGGTGTCCAGTTTTGAAACGACTCATTATTTAATGGGTACCGCTTCAGGACCCCATCCGTTTCCAGCGCTTGTGGCCTATTTTCAATCGATCATCGGAAAAGAAGCTAAGGAGCAATTGCTGGAGCTTGAAGGCAAGCTTCCGAGCCGAGTATACGCCTGTGTCGGAGGTGGCTCTAATGCGCTTGGGGTATTTCAGGAATTCATGGTGTATCCTGAAGTCGAGCTAGTCGGTGTGGAAGCGGGAGGCAGAGGACCAGAGTTGGGGGCACATGCGTCCAGAATTGCCTATGGGCAAGCAAAGGTCGGCATTGCGCAAGGCTTTAAAACCTTGTTCTTGCAAAACGATGAGGGTCAAATGCTGGATACGTACAGTGTTGCAGCAGGATTGGATTATACGGGAATATCTCCGATTCTCGCCAATTTGTCTGAGCTGAGGAGAGTCCGGGTCGAAGCGGCTACGGATGATGAAGTGATTGCAGCTCTCCAGCTCGTTATGACCAAAGAAGGCTTGGTGCCTGCACTTGAATCAACGCATGCTTTTGCAGGAGCTTTCAGGGAGATAAGCAGCACCAGCACTAAGGACTGCATAATCATCAATATGTCGGGACGCGGGGATAAAGATATATTTAACATTGCGGAGGGATTGAAGGATGATGAATGGACCGCATTTATCGGAAGAAAGCAGCAGCAGTATGAACGCGCTCGCTGAACATATTCGACTTAAACGGAATGATAAATCCATTTTACTGATGGCGCATCAAATATTAGGTTATCCGGATTTCGAAACGAATTACGAGATGATCCGGTTGTTTCACGAATATGGGGTCGATCTGGTAGAGCTGCAAATTCCTTTTTCAGAGCCTATAGCAGACGGTCCTGTGTTTTTAAAAGCCAATCAGCAGGCGTTGGAGCAAGGCACAACGGTACAGCAATGCATGGACTTTGCTCGTAAGGTTACTCAGGATTTCGATATGCCGTTTTTGTTTATGACCTACTATAATATCGTATTCCAGTATGGGGACGAACGGTTTGCGGCAGATTGCGCTTCAATAGGAATATCGGGTTTGATCGTACCGGACGCTTTTCCGGAAGAGAGCAGCGATTATTTAACGGCATGCACAAAGCAGGGTATCGCTCCGGTGTTGCTTGCAACTCCATATACATCTGCTGAGCGATTAGCTTACGTCTCCCAAGAAACCGATGGATTTTTGTATTGTGTCGCAAGAAAAGGCTTAACAGGCTCCAAGACAGCATTCGATGAAGCTGCTTCTCAATTTATTGAACGCTGCAGACAACATGCAAGAACACCGATAGGAGTAGGCTTCGGCATTCAGCACCCTGACGATATCCGATATTTAAAAGGTAAATCCGATATCGCCATTGTAGGAAGTCAGCTGCTTAAGGTACTTGAATCGGAAGGCTTGCCCGGCGTTCGTAAGTTTCTTCAATCCTTAAGTGAAGCTGTGGATTAAAACTTTTTTGTAGAGCGATACCCCAATCTGCTCCTAATATGGTAGAGTAATCTTGAAAAGATTCCCTGACCATCACGTTATAATGTAGGAGGAGCCCTTCATGCAGTTAACTCAAATTCAAGCGTTAGCACAATCGATTAGTGCCAATGTCAACAAAGTCATTGTAGGAAAAGAGGACGTCATCGAGAAGCTGCTCATCGCTATCATTGCATCCGGTCATATTTTGCTCGAGGATGTTCCGGGAACGGGGAAGACGCTGCTTGCCAAAGCCATGGCCAAATCATTGAATTGCACTTTTAAGCGCATTCAATTCACCCCTGATCTACTGCCTTCCGACTTAAGCGGAATCAACTATTTCAACCAGAAGCACGCTGAATTCGAGTTTCGTCCGGGACCGCTATTCACGAATGTTTTACTTGCCGATGAAATAAACCGTGCTACACCAAGAACTCAATCCAGCTTGCTGGAATGTATGGAAGAACGACAAGTTAGTATTGATGGCGAAACAAGAAAGCTGGAGGCGCCATTCCTGGTTATAGCCACTCAAAACCCGGTGGAGAACCAAGGCACGTTTCCTCTGCCAGAGGCTCAGCTGGACCGGTTTTTGTTCAAAGTGAAAATGGGCTACCCGACAACGGAAGAGGGAGTGAATATCCTCAAACGGTTCAAGGATGGCAATCCTCTCGAAGATATTGCCAGTGTTGCTGAGACAGAAGCGATTATCGCAGCGCAGCAGCATTATTCTAAGGTAACCATCAGCGATGAATTATTGTCCTACCTGTTAAGCATTGTTGAGAGAACAAGAACTCATGCTGATGTAGCGACAGGGGTTAGCCCACGCGGCAGCCAAGCTCTCCTGAAAGCTGCTCAAGTCCATGCCATACTCAAAGGCCGGGATTTCGTCATTCCAGATGATCTTAAGAGGATGGCGAAGCCGGTCTTAGCCCACCGCATTATCGTTAAAGGCTCCTATCGTTCACGATATGAAGCGGCAGAAGCGATTATCGATTCGATATTGCAGGAGGTTGCCGTACCTACCGAGCCGGAGCTGGTGAACGAATGAGCGTTCATTGGCTGCTCTTTATCACGATGTTCATTCTTGTCATTCAGGTGATCTTGTTCAAAGCTCTTGGACATAAGGGACTGACCTATGAAAGATATTTCAGTACCAAGGGATGCTTTGAAGGGGAAGAAGCCGAAATGATTGAACGGATTGCGAACCGGAATATTGTGCCTGTACCATGGCTTAGGCTGGAATCGTTAATTCATGCCGGTCTGCGCTTTTATAGCCAAGCGAATCTGGATATTAATAACGGCAAATTATTTCAAAATCATAAAAGCATGTTCAGTCTGATGCCCTATACGCAAATAACGAGACGGCATCAGATTTATTGCGGCAAGCGAGGCTGCTATCGGCTGAACACAGCTTCACTCACTTATGGAGATTTGGTGGGGCTTTACCGGAATACGCTTAAGCTTTCGCTGGATGCGGAGCTGTTGGTTTATCCCAAGCTGGCGTCACTCGACGAGTTGACGCTTCCGTCCCATAGCTGGCAGGGCGATTTGGTAGTACGTCGGTGGATCGTCGAAGATCCGTTCATGATTTCCGGGGCTAGAGAGTATCGTTACGGTGACCCATTGAATGGGATCAACTGGAAAGCCACCGCACGAAGCGGGAGGCTGCAGGTTCACCAACGAGATTTCACCGCAGACCAAAGGCTAATGATTTATCTTAACGTTGAAGATCATGAGAAGATGTGGAACCAGGTTAATGATGAAGCGTTGTTCGAGAAAGGATTGTCCATTGCTGCTGCCATCGCACAGCATGCGATTGATCTTGGAATGGAAGTAGGATTCAGCACTAACGCATACTCCGTAGATTCGAAGGACCCTGTTAGAATCGAACCCAGGAATGGGGCGGTACATATGACATACCTGCTGGAAACCATGGCTAAGGTTGTCGTTACCAGAAGCATCCCGTTCGATACTCTGCTCGAGGAGGAGGCGGCTAACGGACTTACCAATCAAGACATTCTAATTGTTTCCGCTTACATTAGCGATAAAATGAGAATACCTATGGAGCAGCTACGCTTCCAAGGGAACTCGGTTGATACCTTACTTCTTCAGAAGGAGCTGCATCATGAAGAAGAACAGGCGGGTGAAACGGCATGAAGAATCCATCGTTGAGCGCTAATGCGGGGATTATCTTACTTAAGGGCTGCGTTGAAGTGCTACTCGCTTTCCCTTTGCTGCTCTTAGCGGCCGTATATATCCTGCCTGAATCCCACAGGGTTCTTTGGATAACAACACTTCCTTTAGGCTATGCCATCGGATACATTCTGAACAGCTTGATTCCGCTAAGAAGAACCTACCTTCAGATGCTTGTCTCTTTGTGCTTAGGTGCGATTTCATCTTACTGGCTCTTTGGGATCTCATTTGCTGCAATCGTTGCGGCAGTCACTAGCTTCATCGTAGTATACCGCGGCATACGCCTCGTGTGGATTCCGTGGGATGTCTTTTTCCCGGTCAATTTTTATGTGTTCGGTATGATTATATATTTTGTTTCCTCAGTCTTTCTGCATTTTGTAGATTCATTCCAGCCTTATATGACGTTGTTACTGTGGGGAGGGTTAGCCGCGCTTGTGGTGACGCTTCTCATGTCTAATGAATCCAACATGAAGCAGGAGACTTTATCTGGAGATAAAGAACCGGTTATCGCTGCTGAGATGATGTGGAAAAATCGGCTGCTTGTTGTCCTGCTGTTAGTTATTATCCTTCTCGTTGTATTGTTCCGTAAGCTTGGAGAAGCGGTGCTTTGGGGCATCCATCAGCTGATTCAATGGCTTCAAGCATTATTTAGCGGGCCGTCTTCGCCACCCGCTGCGGAACCGGCCAAATCGCCGCAGCCCCCTCCCATGAATCTGTCGGGTAACGAAGAACCTGCGTTATGGCTTGTATGGCTTGAGAAAATATTGTATTTCGTTGTCGGAGGACTTCTTGTTCTTGGCTGCTTGTTAGCGATCTATTTCATCTTAAGAAGGATACCTCGCTTAGCCAAACGATTATTTGCCTGGCTTGCGAGCAAGCTGCATTCGGAAGATAAACAGAAGGGTAAAATCGGCTACGAAGACGATGTAGAGAGTCTGATGGACTGGGAAAGTCTTAACGAAAGGCTATTTTCTAAGTGGAAACGGCTATTCAATAGGTCCGGACATCGCGAGAAGTGGGAGGATCTTCAAGATAACAAACAAAGAATACGGTTCTTGTACCGTCGCTGGCTCCGACAATCGATGCAGCGTGGATACATGTTCAAGAGCTTCCTGACTCCAAAGGAAACCGGGCTGGAGGTTCAGCAATGGGACGATAAGAAGCAACCTCCTGTTGATACGTTTTTGTCTTTGTATGAACAAGTCCGGTATGGGGATAAGGGTATTGAGGATCACGATTTACATGCGGCCAAAGAACGGATGGATAAGAAAAAGTAACTCGATTTCTCAAGGACTGTTGAAATACCGGGTGTTTATCCATTATAATTTCTGAAGCACGACCGATACATGGAAGGGTGAGTCCGCTGATTAATGTATTAGCAGCATCAATGACATACAGCAAGGAAGACGGGTATGTCGGTAAAGTTGAATTTGAAGTGCAGGATCATAAACTGCCGTATGAAATTACGCTGTATAGCAAGAACGGTAAGGAATGGAGCTACGGGCTATTCTTCCTGAATGAATCTGGAAGCGAAGATGAAATATTGGCAGTGGAAGATTTGCTTGAAGAAAATGATGAATGGTACGACTTCCTTGTGAATGCGGCTAAAAGCAAGCTGCAACAGTAAATGAAATGGTTTGAAATCTCATAGCACAACAACAAACTGCAGTCCTTAACAGGGTGGCAGTTTTTTTGTTCTTTCCGAAGGCTCAAAATGTTTCCCTTGACAAAAATATTTTGCCGAGTACAATCACTAACATAGGAACATTTATTTTGTGGCATCATATACTTGAGAAAGAGATAAGGGGTTCTGCCTAATAAATGTTGCCCTGGGACAAAAAAGTTAGCTTGGCGCATTATGCCGTTAATATAAAAGAGGTGATACCGTATGAGTGAAAAAGCGCAAATTAAAAATGTCGCCGAAGAGGGCTGGAGATTATCGGGAGGACGTCCATCTCTTCCCGAAGTATATCGTTCGATGAAAATACCCAAAACAGGAAGCTGGATCAAGAAATTCTTAGCTTTTGCAGGGCCTGGATATTTGGTTGCCGTTGGTTATATGGACCCGGGGAACTGGGCTACGGATATTGCCGGTGGTTCCATGTTCGGTTATTCTTTACTCTCAGTAATTCTAATATCCAATCTTATGGCTGTACTGCTTCAAGCTCTCGCCGGCAAGCTGGGTATAGTAACCGGCAGAGATTTGGCGCAAGCCTGTCGGGATCATTACAATAAACCGATTGCTTTTACTTTATGGATCTTATGCGAACTGGCCATAGCGGCTTGTGACTTAGCTGAAGTGATCGGGTCGGCAATAGCATTAAAGCTGTTGTTCGGTATCCCACTTCTGTACGGGGTTATGATCACCGCCGTTGACGTACTCGTAGTGCTGTTACTGCAAAATAAAGGATTCCGCTTTATCGAATCGTTGGTTATCATTCTAATAATAACCATTGGAGGCTGTTTCCTAACAGAGATGTTCTTATCCAAGCCGGAAATCGGCGGAATTGCCAAAGGCTTCATTCCTACAACGGAAATTATCAGTAATCCCATGATGCTGTACATTGCCATCAGTATATTGGGCGCAACCGTAATGCCGCATAACTTATATTTGCACTCATCCATTGTTCAAACCCGGAAGTTCGATCAAACACGGGAAGGCAAACGCCAAGCGATTAAGTACGCAACATGGGATTCGTCCATTGCCTTATTCTTTGCCTTATTTATTAACGCGGCGATCCTGATCTTGTCTGCCGCAACGTTTCACAGAGCAGGGATGACGGAAGTAGCGGATATCGAGGATGCATACCAGCTGCTTACTCCATTGCTTGGAACCACATTAGGAAGTATTCTCTTCGGAGTAGCGTTATTAGCTTCAGGCCAAAACTCCACATTGACTGGTACATTGGCTGGGCAAATTGTTATGGAAGGGTTCCTTAACATTCGTCTCCCTGGATGGTTACGCCGTCTCATAACCCGTTTGATTGCTATTATTCCAGCGGTCATCGTGACAGCTGTAGCGGGAGAGAAGGGCACAGCCCAGCTGCTAATTTTAAGCCAAGTCATTTTGTCGCTTCAATTATCGTTTGCGGTCATTCCGCTCGTGAAGTTTACGAATGATAAGAAGAAAATGGGTGAATTCGCCAATAAAAGCTGGTTGAAATGGCTATCCTGGATCGTAGCTGGAATTATTGCGATATTGAATGCTTATCTGTTATTTCAAACCTTTTTTCTAGAATAATTGAGCACTTATCCATTAGTAGGACCAAGAATGTCAATCTTTGATTGGCATCTTGGTTCTTTTTCAAACAATTTTATAGGTATTTCTTATAAAATAAATAGTCTTTATATATTATTCCAATTAACGAATCCGATCTATAATGAAGTAAAGGATGAGATGAAGCGAGGGATGATATCAAATGAATGAGAAGGTAAGAGTGCAGTTTAACGAAGTGGCACAACAGTACGATCAGCAGCGTAAGCAGTTGATTCCATGTTTTGATGATTTTTACGAAACGGCTGTAAGGTGGACGCATTCGTCCAATGAAGCTCCGCGCATACTTGATTTAGGCGCTGGAACAGGACTCTTATCTGCAGGAATTTTGCACAAATTCCCACAAGCTCAGTTAACCTTGGTCGATTTAAGCGAAAAGATGCTTGCTACAGCGCGGCAGCGTTTTGCAGGAAACCGTAAGGTGGAGTATATTATCGCCGACTATTCGCAATATGAATTTGATGGGCCTTTTGACGCTATTGTGTCGTCCTTATCGATTCATCATTTGACTCACCAGGAAAAGAAGGCTTTATTTCACAAGCTTTATGGTCTTTTGAATGAAGGGGGAGTCTTCGTGAACGCGGATCAGGCAAGGGGACTTACTTCGCATATCGATCTCTCTTACAAGAATCAATGGGAAGAGTGGATTCGTTCCAACGGACTCCCGATAGAGGCAGTGGAGGGAGCTATAGAGAGAAGGAAGCTGGATATTAACGCAACAGTTGAGGATCAAATTCATTGGTTAAGCGAAGCAGGCTTCTCGGATGTGGACTGCGTTTATAAATACAATGATTTCGCCGTTTTTTATGCAACAAAGCCTGGGTTGGCCTAATAGGAAGAATTCAAGCCGGAGGGAAGCCTCTAGGCTTTTTTTTGTCGAGAAAAAGCGCTTTATTGATTAAAAAGTCAAAATTGTCGACAAGGTAATCAAAATACCGTTAAATATATCCCACTCTCTTTGATTATAATAAACTCAACATTATTGAAGTTGAGGTGATCGCATCATGAATACTAATTCGGCTTCCGCTCCTGCGGAAAAGAAGATACCTAAACGGAGCAAGAGAGGTCTTCAAAATCGGGAAACGCTAGCAGGATTCTTATTTGTAAGTCCTATGCTGATCGGAGTAACGATCCTGGTACTGCTTCCGATTCTTGCTACATTCGTACTAAGCTTCTCGGATTGGAATTTTATTATGGGCTTCAAAGGGTTTAAATGGGCTGGACTGGATAATTTCCAGAAGCTCGTTACAGATGCGACATTCCTGAAATCTTTCAGGAACAATGCCATATTTTTGCTGACAGTCCCCATTTACTTAATTGTTTCCATGGTGCTCGCCATTCTTATTGATAAGAAAGTGTACTGGAAAGGCTATTTCAAAGTCGCTTACTTCATGCCTTACATCTCCAGCGTCGTTGCTGTAGCGATCGTATGGCAAGTATTGTTTCATCCATCGGCTGGACCCGTTAACCAGTTCTTAATGTCGATTGGGATTTCGAACCCGCCAAAATGGATCGCGGATCCTAACTATGCTCTTGTCTCCGTGATGATGATTTCGGTATGGATTTCCATCGGGTTTAACTTGATCGTGTATATTGCAGGCTTGCAATCGATTCCTAAAGATTTGTATGAAGCAGCTGATATTGACGGAGCATCTGGTTGGGTTAAATTCAAAAGTATCACATTGCCTATGCTGTCACCTACGACCTTCTTCTTGCTCATTACGGGTATTATCTCAACCTTTAAGGTATTCGATTTGATCGCAGTCTTGACGCAAGGCGGACCTATTCAATCCACAAGCATGCTTGTTTGGTACTTGTATGATACAGCATTTACGAATTTGAAAATTGGATATGCTTCGTCTATGGCGACTGTACTGTTCTTCTGTGTATTAATAATCACGTTCTTGCAATGGATCGGTCAGAAAAAATGGGTAAATTATTAATCGTCTACAGGCAACTGAACGAAAAGAAGGTGGGAATAATATGAGGGAGCCGCTGAGCCTCAAAAAATTGATCTTTACGATCATCATGTTTGCAGTCAGTTTAGTGTTTCTGATGCCGTTCTTCTGGATGCTTTCCGCATCCTTCAAAATCGAATCCGAAGTATTTAACTATCCTATCAATTGGATTCCTAAGCATTGGAACGCAATTAGTAACTATAAGGAAGTATGGTTCGGACAGTATCCATTCTACCTGTATTATTGGAACTCCATTAAGATTACGGTTGTAACAACAATTATTTCGGTTACTGTATCGGCATTGGCTGCCTATGGATTCTCCAAAGTGCAGTTTGCAGCAAGCAAGTGGTTATTCCTTATCGTGCTTACAACCTATATGGTACCTTCGCAAGCTGTTTTGGTTCCGCAATTTATTTTGTATCGTTCCATCGGTTTGTTTGATAACCATCTCGGACTTATCCTTATCGGAAGCTTTAGCGTGCTTGGAACGTTTATGCTGCGTCAGTTCTTTATGGGGCTTCATAATGACTTTATTGAATCAGCCAAGATTGACGGTGCAGGCCACTGGAAAATATTTTGGAATATCGCATTGCCTCTTGTGCGTCCAGCGGTTGCAACCTACGCAATCCTACGCTTTATCTGGACTTGGAATGATTATCAGAATGCGCTGATCTTCCTACGTACGGACAAGCTGTTTACGATTCCATTGGCGATGCAGAAGTTTACTTCTTTAAGCGGTGAGTTCTATTCGTTAATAATGGCCGCTGCGGTGTCTGCTATCCTTCCGCTGCTTATAATTTTCATCATTGGTCAAAAAAGTGTTATTGAAGGCATTGCAATGGGCGGAGTTAAGGGGTAATTCGACAAGGAAAGTCAAAAAAATTGTAAATAAGTCAAAATCCGCGCATGGATGCTCTAACAGCAATTGGTACAATCACTGTGTAAGCTTGATGAAACCAACATAGCGAGTTTCAAAACAAGGAGGGTACTTAAAGATGAATAAGAAAAAAGTAAGCGCAGGCGTATTGACCAGCGTAATGGCACTGGGCGTATTGGCAGGCTGCGGTGGGGCATCAGATCAGAAAAACGCTCAAGGCGGAGATACAGCAGGTAAAACGACTGAGTTGCGGTTTTATACTTATGGTACTGAGGGTAACTATAACTGGAAGAAAACGATTGCTGCATACGAAGAGAAAAACCCAGGAATTAAAATTAACCTGATCGGATTGAGCGAAAAGGGCGATACCCAGGAAGCAATGAAAAAGCTTGACTTGGCTGCCGCATCCGGTGAGGATATGGACGTTCTGATGTTCAGTGATCCTGCCGCTTACGCTCAACGCGTTGCACTGGGCATGGTAGCTCCAATCGATGATTATATTACGAAAGACGGCTTTAAAGTTAACGAAGAATACAAAGTAGATACGAAGCTGAATGGCAAATACTATGCACTTCCAGGTAAATTCAATCCTTGGTATGTCCTGTTGAATAAGAACATGTTGGATGCAGCCGGCTTGAAAGTGCCGACCGATTGGACATGGGATGACTTTATGGATTATGCTAAGAAAATGACCCAAGGCGAAGGTGCTAACAAAGTATACGGTACGTATTTCCACGGACCACAAAATGGTGGCTGGGTCGAATATGCGAAACTGGCTTTGGAAAACCAACCGGACAATCCGGATTTCATTAAAGCGGATGGAACCTCTAATCTGGACAGTCCGTTGTACAAGAAATCGCTTGAGATTCGTATGAAAATGGAGAAGGACGATAAATCAGCAACTCCTTATACGGACATGCTTTCCCAAAAGCTGAATTATCGTACGCAGTTCTTTAATCAAAAAGCAGCAATGATCGCAACCGGCAGCTGGATGAACACGGAGATTGGCGGAACAGATCAAGTTCCATTGAACTTTAACGTTGCAGTGGCTCCATTCCCTAAAAACAATCCTGGTGACCAAGTTGGCTATGCACCGGTTGCTACAGACTACATCTCCGTTGCTGCTGCTTCTAAGCATAAAGATGAATCTTATAAATTCATCCGCTGGTTAACCACGGACGGACAATTGGTTCAAGAGAAGAACGTACCATCATGGAGCAAAGTGAAGCAAGAGGATCTTGGTAAAATTATCGACAACATCTTGAGCACAGCGAAATCTCCGGAAAAAGTAGACAAAGCTTCGCTAGTCAGCGTATTGTCTAACTCCAAAGCTGCTGCGATGGTACCTCCGGTATCTTACCAAGCCGAAGTCAACAAAACAATAAACGAAGAGTTTGAAAAAATGATCTTGGGCAAACAAGATATCGATACAACAGTTAAAGCTTCTCAAGATCGGGTAAACAGCATTATCGCTTCCAATAAAAAGTAACAAAATCGGTCATATTAATAAAAGGAGGGGTGGCTCCAAGCCTACCTCTTCTTTTGTTCGTTGTACATATATTGCATGTGTTTAAGACTATAGAAGGGCGGGAGGCTGCTACTATGAGGAAAAAGATAGGTCAATGGTTATCATCCCGCTCGTTTCGTTTTAAGCTTATGGTTACATCCATCATCTGTATTCTTATTCCCGGTTGTTTCTCTCTCATTATGTATAATTACTTAACCCAGGATGCGGTTAAACAGCAGGTCATCTCCAACTCGCAGGAATCGATGCTGCTGGTCAACAACTATGTCACCAATTCGCTTAAATATATGCTCAATGTAGCCAACTTGATTCAGATGGACTCAGAGCTGAGCTCCATAGTGAAACGAAAAGCTACCGGACAGACGTACACGGGACCGAATGCAGAGTACGAGGAATTCACCGACCAAAGTAAAATAAGGAACACAATTGAAAATATTACTATTGGCGGGGAGCAGTGCTACGTCACCATTATTTTATCCAATGGGTCCTATTATTCCAGTTATTCCGTTTACGACTATAATCCGATCGATATGACGAGAGAACCGTGGTTTGCGCAGTTAAATCAACTATATGGCTTTAATTCGTATTGGGTAGGTGCGTCGCCAACCGTATTTATATCTGAGAAGGACAAAAATCCTTACCAGCTCTCTGTCGTTAGGACGTTACGGGAGAAGGAAGGATTTCAAATATACGGGTATGTCATTGTTACTATTATGGAAAATCAGATGAATCAAAATTTCGAAAATCTTTCGGATAGTCAGGAATTTATGATCCTCGATTCCAATAATGTGATCATGTCACATAACGATGTTGATCAGATCGGCAAACCATTCCGCTTTGCAACTTCTAACCAAACGAACAAACAAATCTCTACCCAAATTGTCCATGGTGACAATGAGGACTACTTGCTTACCCAGGAACCGTTGTTTACAGGATGGAAGCTGGTTTCTCTGACACCCTATCAGACAGCTATAAATAAGATCAAATCGATTTTCACAAATGTAATCACGCTTCAGCTTATTTCGTTTATTGTGTTCTTGTTACTGCTTCTTTATTTGCTAAGAACGTTCACCAAACCACTTGTTGGTTTAGGGAAAGTGGCCATAACCGTGCAAAAGGGCAATCTGGATGTCCGTTCCCGTATCCGCGGAGGGGATGAGATCGGTAGGCTTGGGTATTTGTTCGACCAGATGCTGGATCGGATTCATGACATGATTGAGGAGATTTCGGTCACCCAGACACGCAAACGCAAAGCCGAGCTGGATATGCTGCAGGCGCAGATCAATCCCCATTTTCTATTCAACGTATTGAACTCGATCCGTATGAAAGTGATGTTCAAGGGGGATAAGGAAAGTGCGGAGATGATTGGCTCCCTCTCCAAGCTGCTGCGTATGACCATTAATCAAGATAAAGGACTTATTACACTGCACGAAGAGATTGAAATCGTTATGGATTACACGCAGCTGATGAACATGCGACAAAAGGAAAAAGTGCTGCTGCAGACGGATATCTCAGCTAATGCCTTATTGGAAAAAGTACCTCGCTTTTTTCTTCAGCCATTGATCGAAAATGCACTGATTCACGGCTTAAGTCAGTCTGGCGGTGTCATTAGAGTGAAAGCATGGGTTGAGGAAGACAAGCTTATCGTATATGTCGAGGACAACGGAGCGGGGATGGATGATAGCACCTTAAGCAAGCTTCAGCGAAGACTTGCTATGAGTAATGAGCAGGAGCATCCTGAAATGGAGAAGCATAAAGGCTTTTCCAGTATCGGTTTGTCGAATGTAAATGAACGAATGCGCATGACATATGGAGAAGATTTTGAAATGAAGATGGAGAGCGAATTGGGCAAAGGGACCCGGATCACGATGCTCATCCCATGCTTGGAGGCGAATGAGTGATGTATAAAGTCATGCTAGTGGATGATGATTACCCTGTACTGGAATTTCTATCAGAGGCCATTTCATGGATGGACTTTGACCTTGAGCTTCAAGGGTGCTACGAGAATGGAGCTGTTGCATTAGAGCAGGCAGAGCAGGAGATGCCGGATATACTGATTACCGATATCGGGATGCCTAAGATGAACGGATTGGACCTGATTGCTAAGCTGCGTGAGCGAAAGCCTAATCTGCGTGTAGCTATTTTATCTTGTCACGACGAGTTTTATTATGCACAGCAAGCCGTCAAGCTGAATGTGCAGGATTATGTGTTGAAAGATACGCTCGATCCTGCCGATTTGGAGAAGCTGCTGCTGCAGTTCAAAGCAAGCTTGGATCAGGAAGAACGTGTACAGACGCATCAGCACCAGCTTCAGCATATGGTGGACCGAAATATAGAAATGCTTAAGGAAAAATTCATCCGCAGAACGCTTCAGCAGCCGATTCTCGATCCTAATGATTGGCTAGAGGAAGCCAACTCTTTCGATCTCTCCTTAAAGGGAATGGCTTGCTTGCCGATCCTCGGGGTCATTGATGGGTACCGTTCAGCTAAGCAGCGCTTCATGTCTGACGATATTTTACGCTTTGCCATTGATAATGTGATTGGCGAAGTGAGCGGAAAAGAGTCGCTGCCAGCTGTGCATTTTGCTTACGGAACTAAGGAATCGTTCTTTTTGTTCCCATTTCAATCCACATTGAAAATAAATCCTTTCGATGAAGCCGCGGCTAGAATGAAGCGAATCCAAGAAGCGCTGCGTAAATACTTGAAAATATCGATATCTTTCATTATAGGGGAAGTCAGCCATAGACCGGAAGAAATCAAGACGGCCCTTTTTCAGCTAAGATCGAGCAGAGTCCAGCGGTTTTATATGGAGGAGAGTAGTATTTCCAAAAAACGAACTCTACCGCAAGGAAACATCGATTTATTTTCTTGGTATGATCAAGCCAGTACAGAGCTCAAGGAAATGATCTTAGAGAAAAATACTGCAAGCATCGTGCCTACAGTGAATCATTGGATGGAATTTCTGAAGGAGCATGCCTTTGAGCCGGAGAAGGTGAAGGACTGGGTGCTGAAGCTGCTGCTTGATTTGAAGCTTAAGCTTCAATCGCTCCAGTATTTCCGTTCTACTTATGAAGTCGATATATTGCATAAAGAAATATTGGAGATTGATTCTTTGTTCGAGCTGGAGCATTGGTTGGTGGAGCATTTTCAATCCGTAATCACCCTTGCGGGGGAGATAGGAGATCAGAGGAAACGATCCGAAGTTGTTCAGGCATGTCATTATGTGTCGCTTCATTTGGATAAAAGAATAAGTCTGGAGGAGGTAGCGGATCATCTGTTCTTAAACAGCAGCTATTTCAGTCGATTGTTTAAGAAAGAAACCGGGGAAACGTTCATTGAATACGTAACCCGTATGAAAATGAATCGCGCCAAGGAGCTTCTGGATCACACCAACCACCCGGTAGGCAAGATCTGCGAGATGCTGGGTTACGACAATCAAAGTTATTTTATCAAAATATTTAAAAATTCGGTTGGTGTAACACCGATGGAATACAGAGGTCAAAAAACATCCTGAAAAAGTAAAAATAGTATCATTTCACAAGGTGATTCGGTAGTATGATAGAGAAAAGTTAATCTATAACCTACGGAGGCGCCCGATGAACCGTAATGAAATTAAACGATTATTGGACAATCAGTCGTCAGAATCAGCTTCTTTATTGTTTGGTGATGGAGAACAAGCTGCATGGTGGAACGAGGTCAGACGAGCAGAAGGTTACAGGCCGATGATAGACGAGGTACGCGAAGAAGCCGAGAAGCTGCTTCAACAGCAGGAACCTCAGCGATCATTTGCCCTATTCCGCATATTTGCGGAAAGCGGTACAAGGCTTGAGTATGAACATGTCTACTTTGAAATGAGAAAAAGACTTAATACATTTACCATCATGACGTTGTTGGAGCCTGAACGCACGGATTACCAGGAAGCTCTTGAGGAAACGATATGGTCCATTTGCAATGAGTATACCTGGTGTTTGCCAGCTCATGCGGGGAATACACCGGAAACTACAGAGGATAGCGTGTTTACGCTGCAGAATCCGTCTGAGGACTTGCAGGGGAATGCCCATATCATCGATTTATTTTCTGCGGAGACCGGGTTTGCACTAAGTGAAGTGCTCAAATTAACGGAGCATAAGCTGCCGCGGTTGCTGCGTAATCGAATCGTTCATGAAGTATACCGACGTATCTTTTGGCCATATATTCATCAGGGACCTTTTCATTGGGAAAAGGCTACCCATAATTGGTCTGCAGTTTGTGCCGGATCTATCGGGGCAGCGGCGCTTCATCTGATGAAGGACAATGATGACTTATCTGTTATTCTGGAACGAGTCCTTGAGACGATGAACTGCTATTTGCAAGGCTTCGAAGAGGATGGGGCGACGACGGAGGGCTATGGTTACTGGTACTATGGCTTTGGGTATTTCGTGTTTTTTGCAGATTTGCTTAAGAAAAGAACGATGGGATCTATTCATTTGTTCTCGGATGAGAAGATACACCGGATTGCCTTATTTCAACAGAAATGCTTCATGAGCGGAACTTCAGTCGTCAACTTCTCGGACTCTACTCCGGAAGCACGAATTCATATGGGGCTGACACATTATTTGAATCGGATTTATCCCGATGTGGAAATTCCTGATTTTTCATTACGCACGAGTTATACGGAGGATCATTGCAACCGTTGGCCTACCGCACTTCGCAATATTTTGTGGTTTCGTGAAGATAAAGCGATTACCGGTGAACCTTGGGGCACCGCTTCTTATTTCTTGAACGATGCGCAGTGGCTAGTTTCAAGATATGTTAACGAGCATGGCTCATTCTGCTTCGCAGCCAAGGGCGGGCATAATGCGGAACCTCATAATCATAATGATGTCGGTCATTTCATTATTCATTCGCAGGGGGAAACATTCCTCGCTGATCTGGGCTGCGGGATGTACACGAAGCAGTATTTTGGATCAGAACGATATACTTATTTGTGCAACAGCTCTCGAGGTCACTCCGTGCCTATCGTAAACGGAAAGCTGCAGCAGCCGGGTGCTGAACGTCGTGCTTCTGCATTACAGGCTTCAACGGAACCGGAAATGGAACGAATGCAGATGGATTTATCCGGCGCTTATGATGAGACGCAGCTTCGTCAGTTGGTTCGCAGTTTCACATGGTATAAGAAGGAGCTGCCTCGGTTGATATTGGTAGATACCTATGAATTCAGCGAGACTCCGTTGGAGATTGTGGAACGATTTATTACTATGATCGAACCCGACTTGGCTGGAGAGGATCTTATCATTCCTGGGAAGGAACAGCGTTTGCATATCGGTTACGATGCTGCCATTCTTCAGCCGCAAGTTGAAAAGCTCGAGTATACGGATCACTTCGGCGTCTTGAAGGATGTGTACGCAATCGATTTTAAGCTACTTCGCCCAGAGCGGAACTGCACAGTTCAATTTCAGTTTGAATTTAAATCATAGTAATTTTACTAGGGGGACTCCGAAATGACTGTAATTGTAAAAGGTCCTTGGGTAGATCAAGCATGGCAGGATGCCATTAAGAAAGTAAGCAAAACTAGCCAGCGTATTGGAGCTCAGTTTCCTCATGCCAGCGTCAATGGAACGTATGTTCTGGAACCGGCTTTTTGGTGGACGGCAGGATTTTGGCCCGGCTTGCTGTGGCTGCTCTACCGCGATACGAAGAACGAGCATTTTAAAATATTAGCGGAGCAGTGCGAGGATCAACTGGATCAAGTCATTACTGACTATTATAAGCTGGATCATGACATTGGCTTTATGTGGACATTGACAAGCGTAGCTCGCTACAAACTGCTTCAAGCGGACGATTCCAAGCGCCGCGGACTGCTTGCCGCCAATTTGCTGGCAGCGCGCTTTAATGTGAAAGGGAACTTTATCCGCGCATGGAACCCTTGGCGTGAAGGGGAGAACAATGCCGGCTGGGTCATCATCGACTGCATGATGAACTTACCGCTGTTATATTGGGCGTCCGATGTCAGCGGCGATCCGAGATACAAGCATCTGGCACAAGAGCACGCAGACACCGTATTAAAGAATTTCATTCGACCCGACGGTTCGGTCTATCATATCGTTAGATTCGATGAGCAAACAGGCGAACGTATTGAGGCATTGGGTGGACAGGGCTTTGCCCCAGAATCCGGGTGGTCTCGAGGAACGGCTTGGGCGCTGTACGGTATGGCTTTGAGCTATCAACATACAAGAGAAGAGAAGTATTTACATGCGGCGAAGCAGGTAGCCCATTATTTTATTTCTCAGCTGCCGGAAGACCATGTTCCACTCTGGGATTTCCGTCTTCCTGAGGGCATCGCCAAGTATCGCGACTCTTCAGCAGGAGCATGCGCCGCTTGCGGACTGCTCTTACTGGCAGATCTGGTATCTCCGTTGGAGGGTGCCTCCTACTTTAAAGCGGGTGAAGCGATCTTGAATTCCCTGTACACCAACTATGGTGCTTGGGATAATGAGCAGGAGGAAGGGCTGATCCTGCACGGTACAAGCCATTATCCGGAACAGAAAAATATGGATGTACCTTTAATTTACGGCGATTATTTCTATGTTGAAGGATTAAGCCGTCTAAAAGGTCACACCAAGCAGTTCTGGTAAAATATTGAAACCTTAGTCACTAAATAAAGCCATCCTTTGGATAATGTCCTGAGGATGGCTTTTTGGCATGCAATCATGAAGCATACCAAGGATTGATATGAATGAGCACCTCATCTACATCAGGATGCATATTCATAATCACCTGTTTAATTTGGCGGGAAATATCATGCCCTTGTTGAATGGTCATTTCTCCTGGGATGCTAAGCCGGACATCGACTAACACATAATGCCCGTGTTCTCTTGCGCGGATACGGTCTATGCGCTTCACTTCAGGAACCGATCTAATCAAAGAGGCGTATTCGTCCAGCTGTTCCTGATCCACCGCTTTTTCCATCAGCACATTGAAAGATTCCAGCCCCATATGATAGGCCAGCTTCAGCACTAACACAGAGACGATGATCCCTGCCAACGGATCCCCATAAGCTAAATAATGGATGCCGAAAGCTTCTCCGATCAGGGCAAGCCCGATCCCAGCTACTGCCGCTATGGAAGCATAAACGTCGGCAAGATGATCGTATGCAGTTGCCAGCAAGCCTTTGCTGTTCACTTTCTTGCCAATCCGATAGGTGTAGGAATAGAGCACCTGTTTCCAAATCAAGGAAACCGCTGCTGCGCTCAGAGCAATATAGCTGGCCTTTCGCGGCAATTCGAAAAAGGCCATCACAGCCTCATAAGCAATGTACAAAGCGGCAATAGCCAAAATAATGGACACGAAGGCGGAGCTTAATACTTCTGCCTTGCCATGACCGTAGGGGTGGTCCTCATCCGCAGGGCGCTTCGATATATTCATCGAAGTCAGCGAAGCGGCGGTTGCGATGACATCACCGGCATTATGAATGCCGTCAGCCAAGAGCACTTGACTGTTAGTCAAAAGCCCGACAATGATTTTGATCATCGTTAAAGCAACATTGCTTACCAAGCTAATCCATGCCGCGACAATCGAGGAACGGTTACCTTTACTCATCCATTGTGACCCCCACCAGAACTTTTTCCCGTAGGAAACAAAAACCCTTGACCGCTATCGGGCAAGGGTTGGGTATTTTTTTGAAATAACTAACTTCCTTGCTTAGCTCAAGGTGTAACCCATCAGCATTTTCCAATTATACCATCTTAATGGTGGGGTATGCAAAGGCGCTTGCCTTAATTAAACCTATCCATTTGTTTTTTGGTGAACAAACGGCTGCCTACCTGCGCATTGAGGGTGGCTTGCTCCGGCGATTTTGCTCCTGGAATGGCTACAACAGAAGGCCGTGAGACGACAAAGCGAAGGGCAGCTTCTGCCATATCTTCATCTTTTTCAAGCACACTTCTGATATCGCTTACTTTACGAATCCGTTCCTCGAACTGCTCGCGGCCAGCGCCGCCTACATTCCAGGCACTGCGAACGCTATCCGTAAAAACAGAATCCTCCGTATAGTTGCCGGATAAGAGGCCCATCGCCAAGGGTCCACGAACCAGAACCGCAATACCATTCTCCTCGCAATAAGGGAGGAATTCCTTTTCAGGCTCACGGTTAACTAAAGAATAGTCGGCTTCAACAACCCGGCACGTTCCATTGATATTGAATCTTTTGAGCACTTCCAAATTGTTCGTAGATATTCCATACTCTCTAATTTCTCCGTTTTGCTTCAACATTTCAAAACCTTCAAGGAAGATGGAAGGGTCTTGAATATCACCAATGTGGCAAAGCATCACATCGATCCAATCGGTTCTCAAGCGATGCAAGGATGCATGTGCGCACAGGCGGATCATATCGGGGGTTGTCAGAGGTACCCCTTGTCCCGTTCTTTTACCGAAATGGCCAATTTTAGAAACGATATAAGATTTATGCCGATCTCCGCCTAATGCTCTGCCAAGTCGCTGCTCAGACAAGCCATTAGGTATGCCATAGGATTCAGCGGTATCAAACAGATTCACTCCCTCATCTATCGAAGCGCGAACCGTTGCGAACGCAGTAGCATCATCGACGTCCCCCCATTGGTTACCTATATTCCAAGTACCGAGGCCAATGGTAGAGACCTGCCACCCCGTGCGACCAAAATTGCGATAAATCATTGATCTCCACTCCTTTTTGAAACACGTTTATGAATGTCTTTGATTCGCATTCTGAGCAGTTTTATTATACATCAAATTCACATTACTGCATTAAAGCTGCACTGCCAATCCGAGTTTCCGACAAAAAAAGGTGAGTTATGGCTATATATATTCGAGTTGAGCCTATTTATACTGTAGAGGTTTGTTAGAGAAATCATACGGTAGAGAGAAATTTTCGGAAAGATATTCAACATGGGGGAGTGGAGAAGTGTGACAGAAAAGAAAAAATTATCTTTGTGGTACTTGGCTTGGCCTATAGCCGTCGAAATGCTGCTGCAATTTTTGATGGGCAGTGTGGATACCTTGATGGTTAGCCACATCTCGGATTACGCTTCTTCGGCAGTCGGTTTATCGAATCAAGTATTGAATGCGACCAGTGTTATGTTTATGCTGATTAACTCTGGGGCGGGTATTGTTATAGCCCAGAAAATGGGTGCAGGACTTGTGGATCAAGCTCGTCGAACTGCAGCTATTACTGTAAAAGCTAATTTGGTTGTGGGGGCTGTATTAAGTCTATTTATTTATTTCAATGCAGACTGGTTATTGGGCTTCATGCAGGCACCTGAGCAAGTGCTCCCCTTGGCAGCAACCTATTTGAGCTTTGTGGGTGCGAATACGATTGTGATTTCTCTGTATACAGCGTCATCAGCGATCATACGCAATACGGGAAATACGAGAGGACCTATGCTTATCGTGATGGGAATGAACGTCATTCACCTCATCTTAAATTATGCACTTATCTATGGGGCATTCGGATTGCCAGAGTGGGGTATCTTCGGGGTATCTGTTTCCACTGTCATTAGTCGAACCGCAGCGCTCATTTTCAGCCTTATTGTATTGTATAAAGCATTTAATCCAGGTTTTGCAAAAAGCGACTGGAAAGGGTTCGACATGAAGCTGGTGAAGGAAGTGTGGCATATAGGATGGCCTATGTCCATCAATGCGGCATCATGGAACTATTCTCAAGCACTCATTTTTGCTATGGTAGCCTCGATGGGAGCGGCTTCTCTAGCTTCGTTCACCTACATGAATACTATACAATCGCTGCCTTGGTTGGTAGGCATGTCCGTTGCGATGGCTTCACAGATCCGAGTCGGTCATTTGTACGGGGCACGTAACTTCGAGGCATGCTACCGAAGCGCATTCGCCGCATTATGGTCAGGCCTCGCATACGTTCTGATTACTTCCCTGTTATTGTGGCTTGTCGGCCTCACGGCGTTGGGATGGTTCACATCAGATGCCGAAGTACTGCAAATTGCGGTACCTTTGTTGGCCGTGAACGTCGTTTTGCAGCCTTTGAAAATGATTAATCAAGCGTTTGCCTTCTCACTTAATGCCGTTGGAGATACCCGCTTTACAGCTGTAACCAATATGGGCTCCATGTGGCTGGTTGCAGCTGCATGTTCATATTACTTCGGAATTACGTTAGGGTGGGGGATCATCGGTATCTATGCAGCTATGATTATGGATGAGAGCATTCGAGGTATTCTCGTAGCCGTTCGCTGGAAGAAAAGAGGACGACTTAAATCGGAATCAGATGAAGTTAGTATGGTACAAAAACAAATGAGTTTGTAGCATTGAGCCTTGGAAAGTATTGCCATAGGATTGGATTATGGGTTATGGTGCATTCCTTTGCTTGAAGTTAATGGATGGATTTATTCAAAAGGGGAGAGTGAACGAATCATGAAACAATCAATCGATATTATGCCAAAACAAAGCTGGGTGCTTAGTTCTCCTGATTCGAGCCTTCAGTTCCAAATCGAGCTATCTGAGGAAGGAACGCTATACTATAACGTGCTCAAAGAAAAAAGTATGATTCTGGATCGGGCTCCACTTGGGATTGTTACAACGGAAGCAGATTTTACCAAAGGATTGGCCTTTGTGCGGAAAGTATCTTCCGAAGTGAATGATGATTATACGCTTCCTCATGGTAAAACCAAGCATTATGAGAATCGTGCCAATGAGTTGACTCTTTTCTTCGGAAAAAATGGACAGGAGCTCCAATTCATCTGCCGAGCCTACAACGATGGAATTGCTTTCCGCTATCAGTTGGCTGGAAGCGGTGAGCTGGTGATTACAGCGGAACCCACAGGATTCGTACTGCCTCAGGAGCCCTTAATTAATGTTTGGTCGCAAAAATGGATGGAGTGCTATGAACGCACTTATGATCTTGGAATGCTGGAGACCATGGACGAATCTGATTATGCATTCCCGATGCTGTTTCAAGTTGGAAATGCCGGCTGGGTATTACTTACGGAGGCGGCCGTATACGGCACCTATTGCGCAGCCCACTTGAAAGTAAGCGGCGAGAAAGCGAGAACGCTAGAGCTTGCCTTTGCTCCGGACCAGCCTGGCCCGAATGTGACGAGCGCACCGTTCGCAACTCCTTGGAGGACGGCGATTATCGGGTCAACGCTAGCGACGATAGTCGAATCTACGTTGGTATTTAACCTTAACCCTGCTTCCGAGGTGGAAGATATGTCATGGATTCGCCCGGGACGTTCGGCTTGGTCATGGCATTCTGACAGTCAATCGTGTAAGGACCATCAAAAGCAGGTTCAATTCGTTGATTTCGCGGCGGAAATGGGCTGGGAATATTCGCTTGTAGATGGTGGATGGGATCGAGAAGAGAGTACGACGGATGTGCCTGAATTAATCAAGTATGCCGAGTCCAAGGGTGTTGGCATCTGGTTGTGGACGCATTATAAACGAATCAAGGAAGAAGAGGAATGCAGAAATTCGCTGGAGCTATGGGCTAGTTGGGGGATCAAGGGGATCAAAGTCGACTTTTTCGATAGCGATTCACAAGAACGAATCCAGGTCTATGATATGATTGCAAACGTTGCATTGGAGAATAAACTGATGATTAACTATCACGGGTCGACGAAGCCTTCGGGCGAGCAAAGACGTTGGCCGCATGTTATGACGAGAGAGGGCATTTTCGGTGCGGAATACTGGAAGAACGACCTGAACGAAGGCCCTAACGCGACTCATAACTGCACGGTACCGTTTACTCGTAACGTTGTGGGAGCAATGGACTATACACCGGTTACCTTATCCAGAGTAACCCGTACCGGTCATGGTCATCAATTGGCTTTATCGGTCATTTTTGAATCCGCAGTACAAAATTTTGCCGATTCGATAGAAGCCTATAACGAAAGCGGCGGCAAGCTATTCTTATCCCAGGTGCCCGCTGCCTGGGATCAAACACTGCTGCTGGAAGGTTATCCAGGCCGTTATGTTACTATGGCAAGAAGAAACGGTGACGACTGGTACATCGGAGCCATATGTGCTGCCGGAGGTAGAACGTGCCACGTGGATCTCCGTTTCCTTGATAGGGAGGCTTCGTACCGTGCCGAGATTTATGAAGAGGTATTCGGACCCCTGGATCACTATCGGTTCAAGCATTCTACAGACATTACAGTCCGGACGGATATAGTAACGCATGCGGATACGCTGCATTTGCCGTTAAGAGTCAACGGAGGCGCTGTGATCCGTTTAACGAAAATATAAGCATCTGGTCCTGGTGCTCACAGCCAGGACTTTTATTTTGATCTTACAAGCTAACGAGCTGTTGGTAGGAGCGATAATTAACCCTTAGGAGGTTTCAACTTGAATCAAAAAATCGTTGTCATAAACAAGGAAAGTCTTTATTCAGTAATCCAGCATGCGATCCCGGGAGATACCGTTATTATGAAAAACGGAGTTTGGGACGATGTCGTATTGGAGTTTGACAAGCTAGGTACTTCAGAGCAGCCAATTATCCTAAAGGCAGAGATACCTGGCGAAGTGATCCTTACGGGTGCGTCAACGCTCACGTTTTCCGGTGAGCATCTTACGGTCGATGGCTTGTTCTTTAAAGAAGGCGTACAGCCTGGCATGAATGGAAGCAATACGATCGTTAGGTTTCTGAGTGGTTCCAAACACTGTAGATTGACTAACACGGCTATAATTGATTGTCACCCGACCCAACCAGATATCAAAACATTTTGGGTCACCATTGATGGTTCTCATCATGAAGTAGATCATTGCTATTTTAAAGGAAAGCTGTATGCGGGCCAACTGATGAGAAGTATGAAATATTCAAGCTATAACCGGATTCATACAAATTATTTTGTCGATATTCCTGCTTACGGGATTAATGGCTTGGAGATTATTCAGGTTATGGGGATCGGAAGTGATGGAGAACCAGGAAGTGCAGGTGGCGAGCATGTCATTATCGAGAATAATTTGTTCGAGAGAGCGGATGGCGAGTGTGAAGAGATCATTTCGATCAAATCGAATCATGATGTGATTCGCAACAATACATTTAAGGATTCCATAGGCGGAGTAGTGCTCCGCAGCGGTCATAATACAGTTGTGGAAGGAAACTTTTTCATCGGGGGTAACATAGGGGGAACGAAAGGCATTCGTATAACGGGCGAAAATAACTTGATCCGAGGTAATTATTTAACCGGGCTTCAAGGCTTCGCGCTCAGTGTAATGGCAGGAGAATATATCGATGAGCCTTTGACTTCCGATTGGCAGCCTGTCCTTCGTAAAGGGACACCACTGGGACGTGTGCCTGTGTATAACTGGTCCAAGCATAATACGATCACATATAATCAAATGATCCATAATTATGGTCTAGATATCGATATTGGCATAGGCTACAAATCGGCTTGGCCTTCCAAACAGCGTATATTACTGCCTGAGCTTAATGAGTTCTCGGAGAATGTGATCGTCAAGGATCGTGGGGAGGCTCTTACCTTTGCACAGCAGGATCCGAATGTTATGGAGATTACTTTTGCTCCGAACCATTATGTAAATAATAAATTGAGCATTCAAGATAAAGAAGCACTGCTGCCCGAAGGATTTGCTCATGTTGAACTACCATTGGGAACATTGCCCAACACAGGGTACAAGTGCAGTATCGAAGAAGCGGGAGGATTGTCCTTACAGGCTCCTTTAAGAGACGATGAAGTGGGTCCGCAATGGGTCTTGGATAAAAGAAAAGACGGGAGCCCGCTATTCCAACCGAGGGACCAGTTTGCAATGGTCGAAACGGTGCCATGGAATGTTAAGAATAACCTGTGGATTTTGTGTACAGGCAGTAGTGACTTATTTGTACGCAATTGGAGAATGAAGCTTGACGTGGAGGAAAGGGAGCTATGTCCTTTTGAACGCGAAGGGAACTACTTCGTACCCATTCGCTCGTTGGCCGAGAAACTAGGTTTTGCGGTAACGCAAAGTGATGACTGTAAAGAAATTCATATTAAGGACAACGAAACTACCTTAATGATTAGTCTCGGCAGCTGTGTTGTGGTTAGAGAGGGCAGTAGGAGTACCACCCCATTCATAGCTATCGAACGACAGGGCAATCTGTACTTACCTGTCGATGGGGCAGCCGAGCTACTGGGTAAAAGCTTGTATAAGAATGAACAGGGGATAATCGTGTTCTCTGACAAATATGAGGATGCGGTCGCTTTTGAGGATAAAGCGTTTGTTGAACAAACATTACAGTTGTTTAAAGTCACAGCAAGTCGTTTTGACAAAAATATGACAATGCCTCCACAAGGGCATACTCACGGAAATATTCCAGGTCATACGTTACACATGGATAGTACTCTCCAATGGATTTCTTATGGAGACAGAGAATGGATTCGTTATGATCTGGGTCAAGTTTTTGAGGTGGGAAGAGCAGTCATTTACTTTGTCTCGGGAAGCGAAGCGCAGTATTCGTTCTCTATTGAAGCTTCGATAGATGGGGTGGAGTGGATAAAGCTTGGATATGGGGTCAGCAGCAGTGATGAGGAATCGATAAAGTTCACACCTGCGTATGCCCGTTATGTTCGGATTTTCGGACATTCGAATCGGCACAATAATGCTATTCGACTATATCATGTTCAATGGTTTACCGAGCAGAATGAAAAAATCCCTTTATAAAATTTTCTCGAAAAGAGCTTCGAAATCCCCGGGATTCCGGGGGTTTTTTGTTGGACTTTTTATTAAAAGGTTAGTTTAATACAAAAACTGGTTAACTACATACATCTTTATTATGAAAAAAATAATGTAGAATAATGAAAGCGCCACCACAGAGGGGTAACAATACAGGGGAGATGGTCTTAACTGTAAGCAGCTGAAGCGAAAACATGCTTATGGTAACAAAGAGAAAGTGTTTTCATTATTAAATGTAAACGCTTAATTTACTGTGCTCAAAAAGAGAGTATCAACAAACGCAAATCAGTTTTTTATTTTGGAGGGAGCAGTAAAACAGATGAACAAAAAATGGATGGCAAGTATGCTTGCTTTAATGCTGACGATGGGGGTAGGAGCGGGCTGTGCCAAGCAAGATGCAGCTGCGCCGTCAGAGCAACCGGCTCAAGCCAAAAGCAAAATTGGTACCGATCCAATTAAACTCACGGTGTTTACAGAAGTGCCCATGCTGGCCGATGATTTTGACAAGCTGATTGCAGGACCCGTCAAAGCAAAATATCCTAATGTTACATTGGAACGAAGCGAGAAGGCAAAAGGGAATGAAATTACCGACAGGATTGCTGCCGGGAATATACCGGATATTTTATTGACAGGCTTTTACTTCATTCCGAATCTTACCGATACCGGTATGCTGTTGGAAATTGATGATCGAATCAAGCAAAATAATGTTGACTTAACTGCCTTTGAGCCTGTCGTTATCGATGCTTTGAAAGGCTTCCGTGATGGCAAATTAGTAGCATTACCTTTTTACATGGGAACAACGGCGTTATTTTATAACAAGGATATTTTTGATCGATTCGGCGTTCCATATCCTAAAGATGGCATGACATGGAGTGAAGCAACGGAACTGGCTCGCAAGCTAACCCGCAGCGACGGTGGAGTTAATTATCAGGGTCTGAATCCGGGAAGCTGGGACACTCTTGGAAGCCAATTAAGCTTACAGAAGATTGATACGGCAGCGAACAAATCGATGGTAAACAATGACGGTTATCGCAAGGTTCTGACCCTTCTTCAGGATATTAACTCCATTCCTAATATGGATCCTAAGATGAAAGCGATGGATGCATTTACTAAAGACAGGAATTTGGCAATGTATAATTTCTGGTGGACAGATGTCGTAACAAGAATGGAAGAAGCAGCTAAAGCCGGCAATCCCGGAAATTGGGATATCGTTACGACGCCATCCTTTCCTGATAAGCCGGGTGTAGGGGCCAAAGTGGACGCTCATATTCTATTGGTCTCTTCCCAAACCAAATACAAGGATGAAGCTTTCGAAATTATCAAATTTTTAACCACTTCCCCTGAAGTTCAGACTGAAGTCGCCAAAACAGGAAGACTTCCTGTCCAAACTAATAAAGAGATTCGCAAGCATTTAGGCGAAAACTATCAAAGCTTAAAAGGCAAAAACCTAGATGCCATCTTCAAAAATAAAATGGCTCCGCTGCCGAAGTTCCATGTACTGGACAGCAGCGCGGTTGGCAAACCGATGGGTGATGCGGTAACCGCCGTTACGCAGAACAATGTGGATATCAATACGGCTCTTCGTCAAGCCGATGAAGCCGTGAACAAAAATATTGAACAATTGATGAAAAAATAAATCGTCATTAAGGAGACCAATCAGATCTGTTCTGATTGGTCTTTTTACTGCCAGAATAGGGGATGGACATTACACTTAGGATTCAGATGTTGGATGAAATTTACAAAATATTCATACCGAGAAAACATTGAACTAACAATGACAATCTAGACTGTAGATATTAAATCAATTTGATTAATTCATTGAAGGGGTGATGCCAACTGTAGTAAGGATGTAGTAAGATAGAGAATCATCAAAGAGCGCCTCATCTATCTGACATCCTGAAATAAGAAGGAGAGCGGATAATATGACTTCGAATCAAAGCATGCAGCCGAATAAACTGGATTCCAATATGGTGAGGCTAATTATTCTGAAAATTAGCATTGAACTATAAAGCCAGTTGTCGTAATATAATAATTAATCAAATTGATTGATAATTAATTATGGGCCAACATTCGAAAAGGAGGCGGTTGGATGTCTCGAACTACGAAGATGGTGCAGGACAAACAACAACTGGTTTGGCAGATGGATCAATCCGAGAGAAGGATGGTAGCCCCTGGGGTCAGGTTCATTCGTCAGCATCTCACAAAGGGCGATATGAAGGAAGCGGTATATATGGTAGAAGTGGATCTGGGCCATGAGCTGATCCATGTGGAGCCAGTATCTTTTCAAGGGAAAGTAGTACGACTAGATACGGTTGGGAATATGCTTCATCAGCTTGAAATGCAGGGAAAAAGATGTGTCGCCGGGTTCAATGGAGATTTCTTCAGTTATGGCGGAGTGCCATCCGGCCTGCAATTGGTAGATGGTGAAATTATTACGTCACCTTTATCGACCAAAGTTATGCTGGCCGTAATGCAGGATGGCTTAGTAAAGCTGGAGGAGTCTGTCAGTATGAACGGTTTAGTACAATGTGAAAGCGGATACATATTACGAATCGATATGATTAACCGTGCAAGAAAAATGGTCAATACGGATCATGCCTGCGTATACACGTGGCGATATGGCGATTCTACTCGTACTCCTGACGGAGGGATTGAAGTCATTCTTACATCTCTCGAGGCAACGGTAAGATTGTATCAAGGACTACCTATTCAGGGCATTATTCGATCCATCAGGGAGACTTCAGATTCACCGATTGAACAAGGTACTTGGGTGTTATCCCTTACTGGGTCCAAAGCTGAACAATTCCGAGAAAAGGTTAGACCAGGTGAGGTGATTTCACTTCATGTTGAGTTTGATAAAGGCATGGATAAAGCACGACAGGTGATTTCCGGAAACTCAACATTAGCGTTCATGCTATTAAGAGACGGTGAAATACCAGAACATTTGCTGGACACCCATACTAGATTGAACAGTGACAGGCATCCAAGAACAATTGCTGCAACCAAGCAAGGCAAACTGTACTTAGGGGCCATCGATGGTCGACAGCCGGGTTATTCTGACGGAATGACATTAGCTGAGGAAGCCTATTATCTGCAAAGCCTCGGCATGGAGAATGCTATTAATTTGGATGGAGGTGGCTCAACTACTTGTTATATCCGACAGCCCGGAGATGAGACGGCGATGCTGGTCAATCAACCATCGGATGGGTTTGAACGAGAAATAGGCAATGCACTGGCTGTTATTTCGAAAGCGCCAAGCTGTGAAATTGATAGCCTTGTCATTACACCCTCCTCCACTCGAGCGATGTCGGGTAGCAAAGTATCCTTTCAAGTAAAAGGTCACGACCGTTATTGGAATGCATCAGCTATGCAACCTGAAAACGTCCATTGGTCAGTAGAAGGCAGTATCGGAGCTATCAATGAGATAGGAGAGTGGACAGCAGGCTCTGATACGGCTGCAGGCCGAATCATCGCTCGTTATGGTGAGGTTGTTCAATCCATACAGGTCGTCGTTACGAACCAGCTTGCGCGTCTTACTCTAGTTCCATCATCCACAGAAGTGGAACCCGGCGGAATTTGCTCTTTTCGTGCTCAAGCTTTTGACGAACAAGGAAATGAGCTGTTCGTTTCCAGCGAGCTGCTTAGCTGGTCAACTGAGGGTGCAATCGGAGATTGGAATGAAGGAGGTTATTTGGCTGCCGGTTCCGAAGGAGCGGTAGGACGAGTGATAGCGAGTCTGGGGAACATTCACGCCTATACTAATGTACATGTTGGAAAACCGCACCTCATCATTGCTGATTTCGAAAGTTTGGATAAGGTAGGGGTAGCCGAGGTTAACGCAGTAGAAGGGTCCGTGACGTTAACAAAGGCGGCAAGACCGTCCCCTGTTAGATTCGGCACCTTTTCCGGCAAATGGACCTACGACTTCACTGGGATGTCAGGGAGCTCTAGTGCGCATATTACGTTTGAGGATGACTTTGGAGAGCGAGGACGTGAGATTGAAGGGACACCTTACCGGTTTGGGCTGTGGGTTAACGGGGATGGTGGTTGTCATTGGCTTCGGTTGGGTATAGAAGACGCCGATGGATTTAAACGATCATTGAATTTTACAGAGCCGGGAGGTTTACATTGGAAAGGATGGAAATATGTCTATACCGATGTTCCGCAAAATACTAGGTTCCCAATTTGTGTACATACGATAACCCTTGTGGAAACAAGCGACGCAAATAAGAACAAAGGAGTGCTCTATCTGGATGATTTCAGGGCAGAGTATGTTGATTTTCACGAAGATGTTGAAGGTCCTGAGTTCTCCGGTATGATTCCGGCGGATCAAGCTTTTGTATCCGAAACGTGTCCAATCATTCAAGTAATGATAACAGATAAGAAAAGCGGCGTAGATCCTTCGTCGATACGAGTATGGTTGAACGATTCAGTTCTTCCGCATACTTTCAGAACAGACACAGGGCTGCTAGAATGCGGTCCACGGGAAGATTTGGAACCAGGAACGTATCGAGTTACCGTTGAAGCAGCAGACATGGAGCGTAATGCGGCACTCCCAGCAGCGTCGTGGAGTTTCAAAATAATTTTGTAATTACATTAATATTTAGTGAGGTTAAATATATGACAAAGGTGAGATCAACGATGAAGAAAAGAAAAGGTTTGTATACGGCCCTAGTGTTAACGCTTTCCACCATGATAGCAGCAACAGGCTGCTCTAATAAGTCAACACAGTCCTCGCAAAACAGTGATCCTTCTAAATCAGAGCCTGTGAAAGCGGAAGAGCTTACTATTACGGAGCCGGTTACACTTAAGCTGTACTCTCATTTTGCGGCAATCAATACACCAAATGATGTCGATGCTCTCTTCGGTACCGTCAAGAAGAAGCATCCTAACATTAACATCGAGTTAATTAAAGGAACTAAGCTTACCGATATGATCGCAGCTGGGGAAGTGCCCGATCTGATTGCTACAACGCATTTTTACATGAATGATCTTCTGCCTCTCGGAGTTGCCAGCGATATGACTGATTTCGTGAAAAAATATCAGGTCGACCTAAATAAATTTGAGCCGCAGGCCATCAACGCTATCAAAACTTACGGCAAAAAAGGAGAGCTTTACGGGATACCGTATACGCTGAACTATGGCGTTCTCATTTACAATAAAGATATTTTTGACCGCTTTGGAGTTCCATATCCGACAGACGGCATGACATGGGATAAAATCATTGAGCTGTCCAAAAGATTGACCCGTGAAGAAAACGGAATTCAATATCTTGGCTTCGACCCTGGGTCTGAACGCACATTCTCTAGAGGGTACTCCTTAGGAACAGTGAATGAGAAGGGGGGCCCGATCTTTGATTCTGAGGGTTACAAGAAGACGTTTGATCTATTGAAACGGATGTATGAAATTCCAGGTTATATTGACCCCAAAAATAAATTCCAGTACGGCGTGGACTATTTCATTAAAGATCAAAAGCTTGCTATGTTCCCCTCTTGGCTTGCAGCCATTACGAGTCGCCTGCCTCAATTGAATGAGGGAGGCAATGGATTCAATTGGGATGTGGTTGGACATCCTGTGTTCGACGATAAGCCGGGTGAGGGACGAGAAATTGAGTTCCAATCTCTTATGGTACCCCCGACCAGCAAAAATAAAGAAGCAGCCTACCGCGTTATTCTGACAATGATCAGTGAGGAATCGCAAAAGGAAATGAATAAAGGAAACAATTTAACAATATTAAATAACCCGGAATTAAAAAAACAGTTCGCCTCCAACACGGACATTTATAAAGGCAAAAATCTGGATGGTATTTTCAAAGTGAAGCCGGCGACGGCACCTATCAATTCGGAATACGACAATGAGAATTATAAATATTTACGGGAAGCATTAACGGGAATGATCTTTGACAAAAAAGACATTAACACCGTTCTAAGGGAAGCCAATGAGAAAGCAACTAAGTACATTCAAGACGAACAAGGCAGAAAGAAATAAAGAGCGTCTGTATGACTAAATCGAAGGGAGACAGGATTCTATGAAGCGAAATAAAAGGAGATGGCGTTATCTCGTTATAGGTTTCATTACAGCGATTATGTTAGTGACACCAACCTATAGCCAGTTTGAATATGGATTTGTACGTGCGGAATCGGTCCAATGGCAAACTATAGACGAGAAGCAAAATACCATTTCACCTGGTGTACTTCATACAAGCCGTACTTTAATAGGGAATGGGCTGCGTGAATCCATTCATTTGCTGGAGGTGGATCCAACTAATCCCTATGTTAAAGTGGAAGCGATTTCCTCACATGGAGAGGTTTCAGCTGCAGAAACGGTCAACAATATGCTTGAGGAGCTGGAGCAGCAAGGTGAACGCCCGGTGGCCGGAACAAACGGTGATTTTTTCAGTACGGTAGGTGTGCCCTCAGGCCTAATGATTTCAAATAGAGAACTGGTAAGCTCACCATCAACCAGCAAGATTGCTATGGCTATTATGCCGGATCATACCGTTAAGCTTGAAGAGAACGTAACAATGACATCCAAACTGACCAAAGATAACGGTGAATCGCTAACACTAACGATGATTAACCGTACCCGTGTGGCGACGCATACCAACCATGCTTTTTTATATAATTGGAGATTCGGAAGCTCGACGAGAACACCGGATGGAGGTGTTGAGGCCGTCATTCGTGCAGATGACCCATCCAACCAATTAATACCAGGGCAGCCTGTAAGCGGTGTAGTCGAGTCAATCAAAGAAACAGCAGATACGCCGATAGAGCCGGGTACATTCGTATTGTCGGCTACTGGGTCCAAAGCAGATTGGATTCGACAGAAGCTTGCCGCCGGTACTAGACTTCGCTTGGATATATCGCTGTCCAAAGGATTTGGAGATGCGGAGCAAGTGATTTCTGGAAACTCCACTTTAGGCTATGTTTTATTAAAGAACGGGGCGGTATCGTCAACGGTGCTTGATGCGTCCGATGCGAATACAAGCGACAGGCATCCAAGGACAATGATAGCGACTAAGCAAGGAAAGCTGTACCTTCTTGCTGTAGATGGAAGACAGCCCGGACATTCTGACGGGATCACGATGGCAGAAGGCGCCTATTACTTGCAAAGTCTTGGAATGGAGAACGCCATTAATATCGATGGGGGAGGTTCTACTACCTATTATGTTCGACAGCCAGGGGATTTGTCGCCTAGTTTAGCAAACCGTCCATCTGACGGCCACGATCGTGCAGTAGGTAATACGATAGCGATTGTATCGACGGCACCTACCGGTCCATTGGATAAGCTGGTCGTAAATCCGGATACCCCATTACAAGTCATAGCCGGAAGCAGAATTGAATTTGATGTGAAAGGTCAAGATGCAAACGGCAACGGTGTTCCCGTATCACGCGAAAATCTTCAATGGTCGGTTCAAACCAATATAGGCGCGGTGGAATCCAATGGAGCCTTCACGGCTACGATGACCCCAGGAACAGGACGATTAACGATTCAGAATGGGACCGTCGACAAGAATTTGGATATAACCGTTGTAGATCAAATCGATCACCTTACACTTCAGCCTAATACGGCGGTAGTTGAGCCAGGAGCTATAATTCCGTTTCAGCCGGTAGCTCTTAATGCCCAAGGTCAGCAGGTTTGGATATCTCCAGATCGACTTATATGGTCTATTGATGGCAATATCGGTTCGATATCTCATGACGGGAAGCTGCAAGCGATCAATGGAACCGCAGAAGGAAAAGTACATGCTGCTTATGGCAATGTAAGTACAGAGGCCGTCGTTCAGGTGGGTAAGCGGCCACAGCTGCTTGAGCCATTTGAAAGGACGGACAATATGCAAACTAAGGATGCTAATGCCGTTACCGGCTCTGTTACCATTACAGCCGTTGCTCGGCCGAATCCGGTTCGATTTGGGACTAAATCATTAAAGCTCACCTATGATTTCACAGGAAAAGGCGGTACTTCAAATGCCTATGTGAATTTGTTGAACGATAGTGGTGAAATCGGAAGAGATGTTGAAGGAAAGCCTTATCGGATTGGTTTGTGGGTATACGGAGATTCTAATAATCATTATTTGAGGTTAGGTGTTACGGACGGTAATGGAACGAATCGCATCTTTGATCTTACGGAGCCGGGAGCGCTTAATTGGACTGGCTGGAAGTATGTAACAGCACCGGTACCTGATAATACCATTTATCCTCTGAAAGTGCGTTACATCGTTGTGAGTGAATCAGATGCAGCCAATAAAAACAAAGGTGCGGTTTATTTGGATGATCTTCGGGCTGAGTATATGGACTTGGGTGAAGATGTCACCGGGCCTGTGTTTGGCGCTCAGACACCGGAACCGGGTACGGAAGTTACCGGACTTCGACCTACGATTAGTGTAAAAGTGATTGATGCGGGAAGCGGTGTTGATCCATCCTCGGTTATTGCTACTATCGATGGTACAGCCGTCCAATCGACTTATGATGCCGCGAGCGATATAGTTCATGTAATTCCTGGAACGGATCTAGCAGAAGGCGAGCACCATATCAAAGTCGAAGCAGCGGATAAAGCGGGTACTTATGCGATACCAGCTGCAGAATGGTCATTCTGGTTGAAAGCTCCTGACACAATGCCTCCAAGCTGGAGCGGGGGCGCTGCATTAACCGTAACCGATGTTACTTATCACTCAGCAAAGCTCAACTGGAATGCTGCAACGGATAATATCGGTGTACAAGGATATCGAATTTATAGCAATGGCAAACCGAAGGATACGGTTCAAGCAGACCGCTGTTCGGCAATATGCACTTATTCGATGGATGACCTAATTAGTTACACTCAGTATTCTTTGGAGATTGAGGCTTATGATGCTGAAGGTAATACGGCGCGCAGCGGTACAGTGGAAACCTACACTGCAAAGGATACTACAGCTCCCGGAGCACCTGTTACCGTAAATGTTTATGGCAAAGGACATGACATGCGGATCACCTTCGTTCCACCGGTGGACTTGGATTATGAGGGAACGAAAGTGGTCATATCCCCAAAGGGCGGAAATAACGGAAATAAGGATGGAAGAAACGTTGAGCTATTTGCTCTATCAGGTGTCACTGTTCTTGAAGCAAGCAATTTAAAGCACGGTTTTTACGAAGTGGTTGTTCAATTTCAAGATACGAGTGGAAATTTGTCGTTACCTGTCATTAAACAAGTGAAATTGAATGAAGGAAAAGGAAATGAATAGGGCATTGGTCAAAGTAGGGATTGTAGTCAAGGATGATTTATCGTATTATATAGTTAATCAAATTGATTTATAATCATTTTGAGGTACTATGACTTCAGAAAGGAACAGCAGTATGTGGGAATTAGCACTAATGGTCATGCTGGGCATCATTGCGGCTGTGCCTTTGACTTACTTCGTATGGATGCATACTTGCCGGAGGAAGAAGACCGATGCGGATGCATTGATTGTTCTAGGCTACCGTTGCGACGGCAATCAAATCCATCCCTTACTAAAGGAACGCTTGGATACAGCAATACTTTTGTATCGGCAGTACGCTTACCGCTATCTGGTTTTGTCTGGCGGAGCCGTTAAATCCAATTTAACGGAAGCCGAAATTATGCGGGATTATTTGTTGGAACAAGGTGTGCCGGAAGATAGGATGCTATTGGAATCCCGTTCCCGCAACACCGTGCATAATTTGGTGAACTGTAGACTTGTACTTCAGGAGCATGGGATGAGCACGTTTTTGTTAGTTTCCAATTCCTTTCATTTACGTCGAATGAGGTATATAATGAAGACGCTTGGATTAACAGCTTCACTGTATGCGGAACGGAATTGGAGTAGCATAGTACAGCTTCAGTGGAGATTAACTTTTCAGGAAATCCGGGCATATCGCCTGACCCTACCGTGGTTGGATAAGGCAATGAATATGAAATCTCCCCAGGCGATGGGGGGCAAGAAAGGTGCTGCATCCCGTGAAGCCTGAAAGAACAACTAGCAATAAACTGCTCAAATCCATTAACCAGCAAAAAGTGCTGCGTCTCATTTATACGGAAGGCCCCATATCACGTGTAGAGCTTGCTGACAAAACAGGTCTCACCCAACAGACGATCACCAATATCGTGAATCGGCTGCTTGAGGATGACTACTTGTTGGAGACGGACCCTATTGCCGGCAATAGCGGCAGGAAACCGATCCCGTTAGTGGTAAAGACAGGAGAAATGTATGCCATAGGCATCGAATTGGCGATTAAATATGTCAGGGGTACCTTGATCGATTTTCACCATAATACCATTCATGAAATTAAAGAGCAGGTTCAAGCCTATAACGATGTAGAACATCCGCTTGAATATGTTACTCGTATTGTAGATGAGCTGATGAAATGGGTTCCTAAGCCGCAGCAGCTCAAAGGGATTGGTTGCAGCATTCAAGGGCTCGTCGATTCCAAACAGGGTGTAGTTATTTATTCACCGGGCCTTCGTTGGAAGAAGTTTCCTCTCAAAGAACGGCTGGAAGCGCGCTACAATCTGCCTATTTATTTAGAAAACGATGTCAATCTGCTTGCAATTGTTGAGAATTTGAAGGGTCATTTAGCGGATTCCGTGAACAATGTTACGATTAAATTGGATTATGGGATAGGCGGAGCGCTAGTTTTGAACAAACAACTATGCACAGGTTCATCTCATGTCGCAGGAGAATTCGGACATTATAAAGCGTTTTCACCGGAAGATACGCCTGTCTGCCACTGTGGTGCCAAAGGATGTTTAACGACATTAGCTTCGGTAAGCGGATTAAAGCGAAATGCAGGCCTCACACCGGAAAGTTTTGCAGAACAGCTGGATGCGGGGGAGGAACAGGCTTTAGCACTTCTACATAAAATTGAGCCCGCTATTGGTACTGCGCTGAGTAACGTCATTACATTTTTCAACCCGGATCATGTGCTGCTGACAGGGAAGTTGATCGACGTGCTGGGTCCCCGATTAATCACGATTCTGGAGAAACGTATTTATTCCACGATTCCCGAATCGTGCCGGGGAGTGAAGCTGGTTTATTTACCGCAAACCCCTAATGAATCGACATCTGCTGGCGGTCTCGTAGTCAATCATTTCTTTGATGTACCTTTGGAAAGCTTGTCTCTTTAGAGAACCAAGCAACCTATCGCATGAATGAGAGAGAGGGAGCCGGTATGACGCAATATCGCTTATTAGCATTAGATTTAGACGGTACAACGTTAACAGAAGACAAAGTTATTACGGCGGAAACGCGTACTTGGATTCAGCGGGCAGAACAGGCGGGAGTGAAAGTCATTTTTGCCACCGGACGCGGGACGCAAACAACGAAGTCCTTCTGGGAAGAACTGAAGCTCCAATCCCCGATGGTCCTTGTTAATGGCGCGGAAGTATGGGAAAGCCCCGAAGTCCTATCAAAGCGAGTGTATATAGCTCGAGAGCATCTACTACAACTCCATCAACTAGCAGTAGAATGGGATGCCCATTATTGGGGTTATAGTGTGGAAAGCTTAACGAGCAAGCGGAATTGGACAGAGCAGATGTTTGATCGGGATTGGATGAAATTCGGCATACGACATGATGATCTGGATAAAATTCAGGAGCTTCGCCATATTATTCAAGGCTGGGGTACGTTGGAAATTACTCGATCCGCCGCAGTGAATATTGAGATTTCGCCCAAAGGGATTTCCAAAGAATCCGGCGTCCGCATAGTGTGCGATCAATTGGGTATAAGAATGGATCAAGTTATGGCAATTGGCGATAATATGAATGATCTTAAATTAATCAGTGCTGCAGGTCTTGGAGTAGCCATGGGCAATTCCGATGATGAGCTGAAGCTGGAAGCCAATGCCATAACGGATACAAATGAGCAAGATGGCGTTGCGAAAGCGATTCAGAAGTATATTTTTCAATTAGCGGTCTAATAAATAACTTATAACTTGTGGAGCTTGTAGAAAAAGATCGGCAGCCTTCTATAGTCCATAAAAATATTTCGTAGTATGGAATAGGGGTAAGGCTCATAGCCTTACTCTTTTTTTCTCCTCTGGACATCATATCTTAAGAAGCCGATGAAGGCTGTCAAAAGTCCGCTGTATTCTTGCTGACTTTTAGGAGCAAATGAATGAGTTGGTCAACTTCCTCTACTGTCATGCCTGCGGCAAGCTTGCTGTTGATTCACGCAAGGATCGATTCGAGCACCGGATTTTGCGATACTGCACAAAGTATGGAGCAATTCATTGTTTATCGCACAATTCAGGGTATCGGCGGTGGCGCCTTAATGCCTGATCAAATCAATTGGCGATGGATTTTTTACATTAACTTACCCTTTGGTATTATTTCTTTATGGTTTATTGCCCAGTTTTACAGGGAGACACTCCATCTTAAAAAGCTCAAGATTGATTGGTTTGGTGCTCTTACGCTTGTAGGGGCTGTAGTGAGCTTTATGTCTGCGTTTGAGCTTGGTGGAAACCGATATGCATGGGACTCAACACCTATTCTTTCCTAGCTTATTATTTTTGCCATTCTGTTCGTTCTCTTTATAAATTGAACGGAAGGTTCAAGAACCAATTATCTCATTTAGCTTATTCAAAAGACAATTATTTGCAGCCACACGCATAGGATGTTCTTTTTCTATGACAAGCTTAGCAACACAACATAACATGGAACCGCAAAAACGCGGAATAGCTACATCCACGAATACATTTTTTCGGACCTTGGGGATGTCTCTAGGTGTGACCATTTTAGGCGCCATACAAAATCACATTTATAAATCGCAATTAACGGATGCTTCAGATACTATGTCCATTTCCGTGTCATCTACTTTTAACTGGACTTTACTTCCAATTGCTCTAGGCTTCATATGCATTTTATTAATGGGGAAAGAAAGACTTATACCTCTTGAAAAAGAAAAGCGCAGTAATCAAGCATCGTAAATGAAACCTATTTGTTAAGGGAATGCGAAAATCATATCGATTACTTGATGGAAGAAACAAGTTAACATAATAATAAATATGTTAACTTGTTTTTGTGTCTTTAGAAGTCAATTATTAAATCAAGCTTAAAATGAAGGCTTCCTTGGAAGGCGGAGCATCCATAAATGCAGTATCATTTGGGCATTTTCTCAGCAGTGATGAGGGCTAGTAGGCTTTTAACTCCCATTTATATTATTTTAAAGTGTCATTAAGGTACGGATTCTATTATGTATTCATAGCCACTGGCTAGTGCAATAATCGAATCCAACTCAACTTATCAATGGGAGGTTTTCAATATGGAAAACAATTACGATAACGAATATAAAGCACAACCTGAAACGGAGCAATCGGAGAAGCTTACTGAAATGCCTTCTATCGAACAATCACAAGAACCAATGGATGAAGGTAAATTTAGACGGAACGGTTCGTTTTTTAAATATTCCGGTAAAGTATCGTTAAATTCGGTGGACAATTACGAAATGAAAAAACGCAATACTTTGAAAAGTAGTTTTGCCGCTTTTTTGGCCGGAGCCGTGGTCGTAGGGAGCTTGATGTTCGCATCAGACAAATATAACTTATTCACTCACAGCACAGCAGCAGCTGGAGGAGCGCCAACGTCCGTATCCTCTAGCGGTACGGCTCAAACAGCCTCTTACTATAATACAGCAACGGGCGGCAGTATAGCGGATATTGCCAAGCAGGCCGGTCCTGCCGTAGTCAAGATAGAAACGAAGGTAAAGGTTAACAATTCGCGCAGCAATTCGATGTATAACGATCCTTTGTTCAGACAGTTTTTCGGCAATAAAGGAGGTAGCAGCAATGGTGGCGGCAGCGATAATCAATCAGGATCTAGCGATGGGGCATTGCAGTCTAGCGGTATGGGATCCGGATTTATTTTTCAATCTTCAGGCTATATATTGACTAATGAACATGTCATTGATGGAGCGGATGAAATTGATGTAACTGTGCAGGGCTATGATACACCGTTCAAGGCGAAGCTGCTAGGTAACAGCTATGATCTCGATTTGGCTGTCCTCAAGATTGAAGGAGATAAGGAGTTCCCAACATTGCCAATTGGTGATTCTAATGAAACCCGTGTTGGGGATGGAGTAGTCGCAATCGGCAATCCGTATGACTTCGACTATACTGTAACCTCTGGTGTTATTAGTGCAAAAGAACGTCCAATCAGCATTCCGGATGAGAAGGGTACCCGTGACTATAAGCATTTATTCCAAACCGACGCGGCTATTAATCCTGGTAACTCCGGCGGTCCACTGTTGAATATGAACGGTGAGGTTATCGGTATTAATACAGCGGTAAGTGCTGAAGCGCAAGGCATCGGGTTCGCAATCCCTACTAGTACAATCAGTTCTGTCCTTGAAAACTTGAAAAACAATGTGGAAATTCCGAAAGAAGCAGCCCCCTATTTGGGAGTGAGCGTTCAAAATATTACCGATGACATGTTAGCCGACTTAAATTTGAGCAGCACGAAAGGTGCATTAATTGCTGATGTACAACCCAAAACACCTGGTTTCGAAGCAGGCTTAAGACCTTATGATGCTATTATTGCCGTAAATGGAACAGAAATTGCAACGGCGGACGAATTAACGAAAACAATTCAGGCTACAAAAGTTGGAGACAAAGTCAAAGTAACGATTATGCGTAATGGGAACAAGCAGGACGTTACTGTTACTATTGGAGATAAGAACGCCACCAAAAAATAATTCGATTTCATTCTTGCACAAAAAGCCCTTTAGAGGGCTTTTTGTTTTGAATATTAATTTAACTTCATCAACGTTAATGACATTAACTAAAATCAATTGACTCTACCCTTGTATTTACCTGTATGCAACAGCTTCACTTTCACTTCAATTTTGTTGATGGAATCTTCGTCAAGAATGAACTCTTGATTTTTATGAAGTTCTTTCCACTGCTGAGGATAAGCGCGGTACAATGCTTGATCCAGTTTTAGTACATCCAGCTTTTTTTCTATACCTTTCATATAGGTCTGTTTGATTTCATTCTTTATGGCTTTTGCCGCTTGTTCCTCTATCTCCTTTTCGGAAATATTGGCGATTAATTCATCTAAATAGGATTCTATTTTGATGGTTAGATCAAACACTGGCTTGCCATCCTTAAATACCGGTTGAATTTTAGATTTGGGGTGAAGCAGGACGATGGCTGCTTTTGGATTTTTATCGTTGGGGATGTTAATGGGTGACCGTTCCAGTTTTCTTTGCAGCCATCGATAGCCTGTAAGCTCTTCCTCGGATAGCCAACCTACCATTTCATGCTTTCTAAAAAAATATGCCCCATCGATTTTCAGCAGTGACTTGGGCTTGCTGTCCTCATGCCAGTTTCCCTTATCTATCGCCAGTGACGGCAGCATGGCCGGATCGCCGGCCTCGTTCAATTGAGATATAAGCTTAAAACCATACAGAGGGACTATGTAAGAACGCTGCGAAAAGGTTTGAGCTGGGGTATCTATGATGGAATCCAACGGCGAGAAATTCATAATCGATTTTTGGTACAACACTTCATTGAGTGGTTCTCTGCTTCCATAAACTAAAATATTGTATCGAACCTCTCTGTACCGGTTAAGCATGTCGTAGGCTTCCTTTATTTTCTCGCCGTGCTTCAGCATATTCTCAGATACAATAATAGCTTTGACATGGCCCCAGAATACTCGAATTTGCGAGGTTGCATAGATAGAGTTAAATGATTCGGTAATGGTCTTACCTTCGCCCTTGCCAATCCATATTGGGATATTTTTACCTAGTTCGGTGGACTCGACTTTAGCTACACTCGAAAAGTTCAATACTTGAACATAACAAACAAACTTTCCATCCTTGTAATCAATCCCTAGAGCCGTAACATAGGCCATTCTTTGAATATCTTTGGAATTCCAACAGCCTGGAAGCAAGAGGAGTGAAAGACATACAAGCAGGATTTTCTTGAAATTCACGATTTTTGTTCTCCTTGATGATCTGAATCTCCCGTGTCAAGAACACGAGGTCTTCCTCTAAACTTACTCCAGGGACTTTTAAAGAACGATTTCAATATATCCTTAGGAATAGGAGGCGAGACTGGTGACAAGTAAGGAACGCCAAAGGATTGCAGCTTGGACATATAAAACGTCAACATGATGACACTGAGGATAAAACCATACAACCCTAAAATGGAACAGACGATAAACACGGTTAACCGTACAGTACTCAGAACCGTACTCAAGGTCTGATTGACTAGAGTAACACCAGAAACGGCGGTTATTGCACCTACAACGACTACAGATGGGGAAACTAAACCGGCTCTTATCGAGGCATCACCAATGACCAATCCGCCTACGACCGTCAAGGTTGAACCGATGGAGCTTGGAAGACGTACACCCGCTTCACGGAATATTTCCAGCAAAATCAACAAAATAAACATTTCAATCTGTGCGGTGAAAGGGAGGCCTAGACGAGATACAGCGATTGTAGCCATTAATCGAAATGGAATTTGATCTTGATGAAACGCTGCTATGGAAACCCAAAAGCCGGGCAAAAAAGCGGAGAGCCAGAAGCTTAATAAGCGCATCAATCTTGAAAAGGAAATATACTGAAAATTAAAATGAATATCTTCCGGCGATTTAAGAAGTAGTGAAAATGTTGCAGGCGCAATAAGCACGAACGGATTTCCGTCGACTACAAGAACAAAACGCCCTGCCAGGAGCGCCGCAACGGCATAATCGGGACGTCCGGTAAAATCGAGCAGCGGGAACATAGAATATTTGACATCGCCCAGAAGCTCTTCAAGCTGTCCAAGACTATACACTCCGTCTATGTCGATCTTTTTGAGTCGTTTACGGACTTCATCAAGTAACTGAGGGGAAATGATATCTTGGATATATAAAAGTCCTACCTTAGTGCGTGTTCTCTTACCCAAAATAGTCGTGTCATAGCATAGGCTGTTGCTTCGGATTCTTTTGCGGATAAGAGCAATATTTGTCGCAATTTCTTCGGTAAATCCGTCTTTAGGTCCTTTTATGGATATTTCAACCGTCGATTCTTCAGGGGTTCGGCCTGGTAAATTGCAAATATTCAATTTGAATATGGACTTCGTTTGCGGAAAAAAGAGGAGAAGGTCACCCTGAAATACGGAATCAATGATCAATTCCTCCGTACAGTGAAGCGATAGTGGTATAAGCGGCAAGGCTCCATAATAATTGTCTTCATCAAAATGCTGGAACCCCTTGATATCATAGACCTTCTTTAATTCTGGTAGAATATCGGTACCGATTTGTTTAGAATCACATAAACCCTCAGCATAAATAAGCAATATTTTAGAAGTAGCGACTTCTGCAAAATGGTGCTCCAAAACTTGAACGTCGGAGGAATGAGCGAACAGTCCCTTTAGTTTCGAGATCGTCCATAACGGTGCTTGGGGATTTTTTTCGTTCATGTTGCTTCCTCCTTTTTTGATCTTTTGATAAGCGATACGGCACCCCACAATAAGGAGGTGACGAAGGATACGACCAGGAATGCAGGAAAGTAATCATGATACATCCACAGATAGTATTCATTTTGATTGATCGGTAAAAACGAAGTGGCGACATAACTAAGGGCAATGATTAAAATAATCAGATGCTTTATTTTTGTATTTTTAGTCGGAATCATATCAGCAAGTAAAAACAATGCAAGGCTTATGCGGACGCAGGCTCCTGATAACCACTGAAAAACGGAAAGAAAATCGACATGCTCCACATAATCTCCCAATCGCACAAGACGCCATTGCTCATAAGGGGATATCATTTGCTTGGCCGCTTCTTCAGGCCCAAATTCTACGATCCCCCCGATTAGAGGACCAATCGTAATATAAACCATCATGGATGCGAACACGAGAAACTTCCATACTTTGATTTTTTGTTTAATATGATGCTGCATGAGAAGAATCATAATCAGTTCTACAAAACCGCCGCCCGCAAAAACCATACCATTGACAACAGGCTGAATTCCATTTTCAAGGAAAGGCTTCAACAGGTTGTAGTCTTTTTCCGGAGAGTTAGCTACAGCAACGAAAATGCCTAACGCAATGACAGTAGGAAGTAGGATACCGGAGCAAATGGCAATAGTTCGCACACCCATAATAGCTGAATAAAAGCATACGAGGGTTAAAGCCCCGGTTAATATGATTTTTGGAGTTGCCGGCAAATAGTTCGTAACGGTCCAGATCGAGGTATGGATAACCGTTGTATTTCCTATCAGATATAGCTCTAAAATAACTGGCGAAATAAGAATCCATGAGATGACTGTATTGGTTTGAGAAGCAAGCCAGGGCTGCAGCTTTTGCTGTCCGGATCTATAGGTAATAAAAAGCAGGAGCAAGCACCAGGGTAAAAATGCTCCCGCTGCCATTAAGGCAGAGAACCATGAATCCCTCCCGGCAGCATCCAGAATCATTGGGTTTACAATGACATGATTGGTCAAGCCGTTCATAAGCATTAAAATCATAAACGCCTGCAAAAGGCTAATTTTCCCACTCGTCGTGTCCATAGCTAATATCTCATTTCATTGTCAACGTTAGTTGTTCTGCTGGAATATGTTCCTTATAATGTCCAATGGTGGGAAAGGGTATGCATTTTTCAAAGAAGTAGGCAAAATGTGGACATATAGGCATTAGCCCATTTACTTTTGTTTTGTTACAGATTATAATAATTCTAAATAATAAATGTTTTCCAATAAAATTGCATATGAACAAACCGAGATCTATTCTCGATTAACATGCTGCTCCCGCACAAGGAGCAGCATGTGCCATTTTAAGGGGAGTAATAATGGGATTCATTCTCAATGAGAAGGAGTGATTCAAATGATTACAGCTTATTCATCTACAAAAACCGATGCAAACCAACCGGAATTATCCCAACAACAAGCTCAACAGTTGAACCAGGAGCAGAGCTGGTTAAGCCGTTACGGAGAAGCTCTTGCAGCTTTAACAAGTGGAATATTGATTGCAGCAGCTTGGGGGATAGACGGCTCGTTTCATACGGCAGCGATTGCTTTATATTCCCTGGCATTTGTTGTAGGTGGTTATGTGAAGGCGAAGGAAGGCTTGTACACCTTATTTGCTGAGCGTGACCTGGATGTAAATCTGCTTATGCTGGTTGCAGCGGTAGGGGCAGCAGGGATTGGATATTGGGCAGAAGGAGCCGTACTTATATTCATTTTCTCACTCAGCGGTGTATTGGAAAGCTATACGATGGATAGAAGCCGTCGCGATATATCGTCATTGATGGATCTTAAGCCAGAATTAGCTGTTTTGTATCGCGATGGGGAGGAGACAATCGTCTCAATAGATGCTCTTGAGATCGGAGATGTCATTATTGTCAAGCCAGGAGAAAGGATACCTGCCGATGGCGTTGTAACGGAAGGATTATCATCTGTTAATCAAGCTTCCATAACCGGTGAATCTCTCCCTGTAGATAAAGCCGCGGGCGATGAAGTATTTGCCGGAACCTTGAACGGTCAAGGAGCATTATTTATTGAAGTCAGTCAACGAAGTGAGTCAACCTTATTCTCGAAAATTATTCGGCTTGTACAGGAAGCGCAAAGCGAAAAGCCTGCTTCACAACGATTTATTGAAAAGTTCGAACGGATTTATGCCAGAGCAATCATTGGAGCGTGTGCGCTGCTGGTTGTTGTTCCACCTCTTGTTCTTCAATGGACCTGGAGCCAGTCTTTGTATAAAGCCATGGTATTTCTTGTTGTAGCTTCCCCTTGTGCGTTGGTTGCTTCTATCATGCCTGCCATGCTCTCAGCGATCTCAAATAGTGCCCGTAAAGGGATATTGTTTAAAGGTGGAGCTCATCTAGAGAATCTTGCACGAACTCGGGTCATCGCGTTTGATAAAACAGGGACCTTAACGATGGGAAGACCTGTGGTTACGGATATTATTCCTTTTCAAGGGTATAGTGAGACGGAGATGCTAAATATTGCGGCCTGTCTTGAGAGCTTATCCGAGCATCCGCTAGCCAAGGCTATCGTTCTGGAAGCCAAAGATCGCGAACTGTCGATCAAACGTCCGTCGGAGTTCACTACACGCACGGGTTGGGGGATTCAAGCCCAGTGGGAGGGCGACACGTGGAAAATCGGTAAGCCGACTTTTATGGATGATAGCTACATGACCGATACGTTATCGGAAGCTATTGACCGATTAGAACGAGAGGGCAAGACAGTAACTGTTATGCATAATTCTCTGGGAGCTGCAGGTATCATAGCGCTTCGCGACACGCTTCGTCCCAATGTGAAACAGTCCATCGCATTATTGAAGAAGCAAGGTATTGAAGTTGTCATGCTGACCGGTGACCAACGGCAAACGGCTCAAGCCATCGCTCAGGAAGCGGGTATTGATAAAGTATACGCTGAGCTGCTGCCAGAACATAAAGTGAGTCTGGTTAAGCAACTGCGGCATGAATACGGATCGATTGCGATGGTAGGGGATGGCGTTAACGATGCACCGGCATTGGCTACTGCAACTGTCGGTATTGCTATGGGGGCTACAGGAAGCGATGCAGCGCTCGAGACTGCGAATATGGTTCTACTGAGCGACGACATCGATAAGATAGCCAGTGCTATCACACTAGGCAAACGGACTCTTGCTATCGTCAAACAAAATATCACATTTGCTCTGGCAGTCATATGTGTATTAATAGCGGCGAATTTCTTGCAAGGTATTGCTCTTCCTTTAGGAGTCGTTGGACATGAGGGGAGTACGATACTTGTTATTTTAAACGGACTTCGTTTATTGCGCTCCAATTCATAATACTCGTAGAGAAAAGGAAAATCGTAATTCCTGAACACGCCAAAAAAATGGACCCTGCTCATTAACGGCGGGGTCGGTTTATGGCTCTGTTCTTTTACTGAAGACCATAGTTGGAGTTGCTGATAAAATAGATTGCTGCTTTCTTCGAGATGCTTCTCGAATCTGACGGTCATTTTCTATGGAGATAAATAAACAAAAGGCTCCAAGACCAATGAGAATAAAAGTTGTAACAGGAAGAAGATAACTCATCTTCACGGCTCCTTAGTAAAGTTAATGATAATCATTATCATCATTATAACCTATTTTTACAAATGATCAAATCATTTTTTAGGGAGGAAATACAATGAATACGGTTCACGATGTGTTAGAAGAAATTGAAACCCGCATCAAAGAGCTTCAATCAATTGAAGATGAATGTAGAAGAAAGAGAAATATTAGCGGCAGAATGAATGCGAGAACGAAGCGAGAAGAGTTGGAACGGTTGAAGAATGTGATTCTGGGCATAGAGTAAGAACAGATCGGAATGAAGAGCAGACATCCTCAGTGTCTGTTTTTTTGTGTTGTATTCTTCCATTCAATTTCCTCTTAGTACAATAGGAAGAGGCACTGCATGCATGTATGCATACAATGCCTCTTATTCAAGATGCTTCCGCCATGGACGCGATAAGCTGTTTGTAAATGACTCCACCTGCCATTAATTCTTCATGTGTGCCTTTCTCGGCAAGCTTTCCTTGATCCATGACGAATATGATATCGGCGTTACGTATGGTTGATAGCCTGTGGGCGATAATGATGGTGGTACGGCCCTTGCGCAGCTGATCAAGTTCTTCTTGCATAATCCGCTCTGTCTCCATATCTAGTGCTGATGTCGCTTCGTCTAACAGTAAGATGTCGGGGTCACTAATGATCGCTCTCGCGATAGCAAGCCGTTGGCGCTGACCTCCGGATAACGTGTAGCCTCGTTCACCGATAATCGTATCATAGCCCTCGTCCAGTGATTCAATAAAATCGTGAATTTGTGCAATCCGGCAAGCTTCGATCAGATCTTCTTCAGACAAATGCTCCCGACCCAAAATCAGATTGTTACGAATGCTGTCCGGTAGCAGGAAGGGCTCCTGGAAAACAACGGAGATTCGGCTCATCCATTGATCCATTCGGATATCAGAGAGAAGGGTCCCATTGATCCTAATGGAGCCTTGTGTCGGCTCAAAGAATCTCAGGAGCAGCTGGGCAACGGTGGATTTGCCGCCTCCGCTAGTACCGACGATTGCAATCTTGGATCCCATTTCAAGAACCATATTTAATTGATTTAATACTTGGCGTCCTTCATCGGAATAAGCGAAGGATACTTGGTCGAATCGGATACTTCTAACCGCTCCTGTCAAGTTCTTCGTTCCTTCAGCTACTTGCTCCTGTTCAAAGAGCTCTTTGACACGGTCCACGAATGCGAGCCGGCCGGACATATTCATAAAGAAATTGAACACATTCTGAAAGCTTTGGAATAACTGGTTGGAATACTGATACACGATAACGAAGGTCCCGAGAGTTGTATTTCCTTGGATAACCTCATAACCGCCTATAATGAGCACTCCGAGCCTTCCCATCCACTGTACCGTATTGCTTAACAGGAGCTGCGAGTTCGTCAGCTTCCCGTTTTGCATGACTTTATCGTAAAAAATCTGGAATGTGCTGCGGAATATTTTTTCCTCCCATTCCAAGCGATTGTAAGCAAGGATCTCCCTGGTAGAGGCTATTCCTTCCTCAATCTTGACCAGCAGATCTCCGCGACGATCCTGCATCTCCTTGGTCTGACTTCGCATGATAGGACCGTAATAGCGTCCGAGTCCGATGTAGACAGCGCTGAAGAAGACGACGAGGATCAAAATCATCGGGCTGGCCCAAGCGATAACACCGATCAAGAATAGGGTCCCGGCAAACTGCTGAATGCCTTTAGCCAAATCTCTAGAAACAAAATCGGATACCTGCTGTATGTCGCTTGTAAAATATTGAACCCATTTGGCAGTCCGATGATTTTGCATTTCGGCGACAGGCTTACGCTGAATGACCGCCATTAGGCTGGTGCCCATTAGACGATGTAGGTTTAGCTGATTGACCCTGGTCAAATAGTTGCCTATCCAGTTCAGGCTATAAGCTAGCAAGCTCGTAATGGTTAAATAGAGGAGTACCCATTGCAGCTTGGCGTAATTTTTGTTTACAAGGATATCGTCAATAAAAAATTTCTGCGAGCCCTGTGACATCAACTGTACCCACTGCTGGAGGGCGAGGACGGCGATGCTGATCAGGATCATTTTTCGACTTTGATAAATATAATTCCATATCCATTTGATAGTTTTCATCTGAGACCTCCTTCCTTATGAATTCCCTGCTGCTGCACGTGTCTCCAGCTCATACAGCCAGCCCTTGTTGTTCACTAGCTCATTATAGCTGCCTGTTTCCGCTGCTACGCCGTCCTTGATGACGACAATCCGATCATAATGACGAACGGTAGACAGACGGTGTGCGACGGCTACAGTTGTGCGTCCACGCATTAAAGTGTCAAGCGCTTTCAAAACCTCGATTTCACTTACATTATCTAAAGCAGATGTAGCTTCATCCAACAAAATGATTTTGGGATTCTTAATGAACATCCTCGCGATGGAGATACGTTGACGCTGACCTCCAGATAGCTTGACGCCTCGTTCACCGACTAGCGTATCGTAACCATCTTTCAATTGCATAATGAAGTCATGTGCATTTGCTGCTTGCGCGGCCTCAATGACCTGATCATCAGATGCCTCGGGGAAGCCGAAGCGGATATTCTCGCGAATGGAAGAACCGAATAAATAAGTTTCTTGGAAAACATAGCCGATAGAATCCCGCAACTGCGATAATGACAATTCATTTAGCGGCACACCGTCAAGATAGATTTCTCCAGAGTTAGGATCGTAGAAACGCCCGATAAGTTTCAATAAGGTTGATTTACCATTGCCTGTCGGCCCGACAAAAGCGAATCGTTCTCCAGCCTGGATGTCCAGATAGAAGCCTTTAAGAATGTCCCGTTTATCATACCCGAAATGAACATCCCTGAAGGTCAATTCTCCTCGTACAGCGGGCAAAACGACGGGGTCTGTCGGTTCTTCAACCTCAGGGTGGAGAGCCATAAAATCCTTAATTTTCTCACCTTGATGCAACACCAGACTCTGATCAACAAGAATCTGAACGATTTGCGCTGAGTTCTGATTCATCATTTGGTAATACATGACAAACGATACAAATTCACCCACTGTCAGCATGCCATTCCGGTTCAAGTAGGAGCCGCATATGAACATGACAAGCATTCCAGCAAAGGAGGATAGCTGTCTGGAGAGAGCACGCGCGCCGCGGAAAATAAACTGCTTTTTTTGACTCACATTGAAATCTTCATGCTTCGTTTCATAACGCTCCAATTCCCATTCTTCACGCTGGTAAGCTCGCATTTCAGTCAGTCCCGTAATGCTCTCATAAATTTTTCGATTCCATTCGGTACGCCGTTCCCGAGCGATTTTCCCCCAGTAGGCTGTTTTTTTCTGTAGAAAGGGTCCGACCAAATAGTAAAGAAAAAAGCAGGGCATTGTGACTAGCATAAGAATCGCATTGGTATGAATTACGAAGCCGAAGGCTACGAACATCATAATTCCATTGTTGACCAGGCTTGGAAAATGCCTCTGATAAATCCCTTGCACTGAGGAGACATCCGTATTGAGCAGGGAGAGTGTTTCTCCAACCCCATGCTTCTCATAATAAGTAAAGCCAAGACGTCGAAGCTGCTTCATACAAGCATACTGCAGGTCTCTAGAAGCCTTCTCTCGGACAAGCCGGGAGAGCAGGTTGTTGGCGGCCATGGCCCCAAACATACATACAAGCACACCGACAAGGATTAGAACGATAAATCTGAATTTATCTAAATCCTTGGCCATAATCACATTGTCGATAATATACTGCAGAACACGGAAAATGCCCATTTGCGAGAGGGAGATAATGAGTCCGCAGATAATAAATAATGTCATTTGCCAGGCGTAAGGCTTCATAAAGGAAAGCAGCCACATGTATACGCCCAAATAATATTTCCCGTTCTTCTTAGCTTCTGTCTTATCCAGCAGTTCGTCCAATACAATTCCCTCTTTCTGTAAACTTCATCCTTCTATTATGGTCGGATTTCCATTTGTTGTCTATCTGCTAAATTAACACTAATTCCCTATGACAGCCTGTATGAGACCGTTTACATTAATCAATAGTATTATATAGTACATTAATTGGTTTTTTCTCAATAAGAAGGAAGAAAATGTGGATAGAGGGCAGGCTCAGAACAAATAAATGAAATTTTAACCTATTTCCAGCGGATTGTTCTAAAGATTCTTAGCTTTATCAGTAGTATAATGATGAAAATCTGAAGGCAGGACAAATCAAAAGGAGGAAGACTTAAATGGGAGTTAGAATTGAATTGGAAAGGGTACGGCCTGAGCGGGTTAGTATATATTCCAAAGGAATCATTGATTTTATAGAGACAATAAAAGAGAAGCGGATCCATCTCCATAGCTTTGCACTTCTTCGTTATGGCAAGGTTGCTGCCGAGGGATACTATAAGCCTTTTCTTGAAACCCAGCTTCATCAAGCTTTTTCTGTGAGCAAAAGTGTGACATCCGCTGCTATCGGCATTGCTATTGGTGAAGGACTGCTGTCTTTGGAAGATCCTGTGGCCGAGTACTTCCCTGAAAAGCTATCCGGGGAAGTCCACCCCTATACCGGAATGATGCGAATCAAGCACCTGTTGGAGATGGCGACCGTACATTCCAAATCTACGAATACGCAGACAAATGATTGGATAGCGTCATTCCTTAACACAATGCCTAGCCACCCTCCTGGTACAAGCTTCGCCTACGATACTACAGGGACTCATGCGTTGTGTGCGATCCTTCAAAAAGTGACAGGGATGACAGTCCATGATTATTTAAGAACCAGACTCTTTGATCCGATAGGAATGGGGGAGATTGAATGGGAGAGCTGTCCCATGGGCATCAACAAAGGGGGGAGCGGTATTAAATGTACCACAGAAGATATGGCAAGATTCGGACAGCTCTATTTACAAAAAGGAGTATGGGAAGGAAGCAGAATCTTACCTGAGGGTTGGGTAGAGCTCAGTACGTCTAAGTATAAGGATACTAATAATACCAAAATTCTTCTCGACGGAACTCAGGGATACGGCTATCAATTTTGGCGAACCCGCTACGATTCCTATTGCGCCTTCGGGGCCGGTGGTCAGCTTATTGTTGTTATTCCGCACAAGGAGGCTGTATTCGTATCGACTGCCAACACGATGAACTATCGCGACGGACAACAGCAAATTCTCGATAGCTTATGGGAAACGCTATATCCTGCAATGAGCAGCGAAGCTCTTCCGGAAGAGGAAAATTGCTATGTGGAGCTTCAAGGGCAGCTGAATCTCTTATCACTAACCATGCCCATTGGTGAGAAGTATTCCTCGATCGCCGAACATTTACATGGCAAACGTATACATTTCGACCACAATCCATTTGAATTTGATGCTTGCTAATTTCATTTTCATGGCGAGAATGGCAGCTTGATTTTTTACAAAGAGGAAAATCATATCGAGCTTGTTTTCGGGCTTATGGAGTGGAGGAGCGGTAGTAACCCTTTCCTCGAAATACCTTCTTTCAGCACAGGGTGTTGGGTCGATGAGAAAACCTTTGTCATTCAAACGACAATGTTCAAATTAACGCAAGAGTTTACTCTAACGTGCGGATGGGAGCAGGGACTTCTTAGTATACAAGTCGCACCCGCAGGGTTTTACTTTAAAGATCAAGTTGAGTATATCAATGAGGTAATGTCTAGATAAGAGAGTGGATTTATATTATCAATTCACCATACCATTACGAAGTGCGGCGACCACCACTTGTGTACGATCTTCACAGCCGAATTTCTGCAAAATACGATGCACGTGAGACTTCACTGTGCCTTCGGTTATGAATAGCTTTTGCGCAATTTGATCATTGCGAAGCCCATAGGCCATTTCCTGTAATATCTGTTGTTCACGCTCGGTCAAAGAATCGAATAGGGGAGACTTGTTCCCAATTTCTGCGATAGTAAAGCCAGTATTGGCCACCCTAAGAAGTGCATTGGCTGCAAGCCCGGTCTTGTATATGGCTTCGCCGCGGAAGGCGGAGCGGATAGCGTCCAGCATTTGCTCTACCTCTGCATCTTTAAGTAAGTATCCAACCGCTCCAGCGCGAATGCCTTGATAAATATACTCTTGATCATCAAAAGTAGTCAGTATGACGGTCTTCGTCTCAGGCCAGTGTCTCATAATCTCTTGCATGGCCTCAATCCCAGACATGACTGGCATTTGTATATCCATTAGTATGACATCTGGCCGAAGCTCGGCGGTCAAATCGACCGCTTTTTGACCGTTCGAAGCTTCTCCAACAAGCTGCATGTCGGCTTGCAAACCGATAATATAGCTGAATCCTTGCCGAATCATAGTCTGATCGTCAGCTAGCAGCACTTTGATTTTTTCATTAAGCTGCATAATCAGTCCTCCTGTTCATTAAAGTCACGGCTGCTCTCAGCTCGCGGAATGGCTGCAATAATTTCAAAGCCGCTCGGTTCAATAGCCGCAAGTCTGAGGCTTCCTCCTTGCTCCTCAAGCCGTGTTTTCATAACCCGTAAGCCATACCCTTCTTTAATATCGCTGTTTGAATCCATAATGCCGTTATCTCGGATGATCATCACGAGCCTATCGTTTTGCTTAATAAGACTAACCTCGACTAGAGTAGCTCGAGAATGGCGGATTACGTTTGTGATAGCTTCCTGCAGTACTCTGAACAATGTTTCGTATGCCTCTGCGTTCACTTCTCCATCATTTAAATCGGTATGAAATGTATAGGGAATGGAGGCAGAAGCCTCCATTCTAGCTAACAGCGACTTCAAAGCCGTGATTCCTGGGGTGGAACGATTATCAGCGAGGGCATGGACGGAAGTTCGGATATCCTGGAGTCCCTGGCGAGCTACAGCAAGCATTTCATCCAATGATCGGCTGGCCCGCGCGGGGTCTTCCTTTACCATATAACGCAGAGCCTGTATCTGAACGATCAACGATGTGAGGCTATGGCCGACGGCATCATGGATATCTCTTGCAATCCTCGTTCTTTCTTCCAGTACTGCATACTGCATAGCGGTGGCAGAAGCTTGATGAAGCTGATTATAGGCTGACTGAAGCTCCTCCAAATGCTTCTTATTCAATTCATACATCTCATTCCGTTGTCTGCGGCTCCGTATGAAGAAATAGAGGACAATCGCAAAGACAACAAAAGAGATAATATTAAAAATATCATCACTGCCAAATCGCACATAGAGTGCCGCGGTAACACAGATGACCAGAATTGCTGGTGTCTGTATTTTAGCGAATGAGAACCGGATCGCCGACACAAAAAGAATGATGGCGATAATATACACAAGATTGATTTCTTGAAACCATATTACCCCGATTGCGGCTTCCAGCAATAGAATACTCATGGCAATGACGAGTCGTCTTTTTGTCCAACTCGCTCTTGGAAAGAAAAGGATGCATGTATAGGTCGCCCAAAGGACAACATTGAGTCCTACTTGAACCGGAGGACCATGAAAAAAATGATTGAATTCCATTAAAAAGAATAAGAATGCGGAGCCGGCTGCTGGTCTTCCGTATAAGTAGTATTTCATAGTGATCCTCCTTCACCATGTAGGCCACTTCATTTTGCATTGTTTAATGGAAAATTACAATCCATAGAGCTGAATTTGAAGCAATATCTATCTGTAGATATAGAAAGAGCAGGGGCAAAGTTCTATCTGCAGCTAGTCGTTCTGTTTAAGAGATGAAGGTACTATTATGCATGAAGCCGAAACCAATCAAGGAGGCATAACATCATGCAGTCGCAATTATTAATTACAGTTATTGTGGGTATCTTCATTATGTACCGAATTTTTTAAGAATTCGTCGCAATTTAAGCTGGCAGCAGCTGAAGCCACGTAGAATGCAGATAATTACGGTTATTTTCACTATCATCGGTCTAATCTTTCTTATGGAAGGAACATTCCAGATAAGTAGTGTAATTTCGGATATCATCGGTATTCTCGCAGGCATTATTCTTGCTTATTTCGGAGCCCTACTTACTCAACTCGAGAAGCGCAATGGTTATTGGTTCTATCGACCGAACCTATGGATTGGTAGCCTTGTTACCGTTATTTTCATCGCTCGTTTAATCTACCGAATATTTGGGATATTCGCGGCAGATCATTCAGGGGCAGCACACCCAGGAACCTCATTGGCTAACGGCATGCTGAGTACAGGGTCGGGTTGGACTTCAGGTTTGATGCTGATCATGTTCGCTTACTATGTTACTTACAATGTGATTTTGCTGCGCAAGCAAGAGCTTGTAAGGTCAAGAGTGTGATATGATTAGAAAAGGAAGTCACAGGATAACAATATATAGGGATGAAAATACGCTATGAAACGATGGAGGTTGAAAACATGAAACTTTCCGGAAAAGTAGCCGTTATTACCGGGGCAGCTTCAGGTATGGGTAAAGCGATTGCAGAGCTTTTTACAGCTGAAGGAGCAAAAGTGGTTGTATCCGATCTACGTGTTGAAGCAGCACAAACGGTCGTGACCGGGATTGAATCAAAAGGTGGGACCGCCATTGCTATTGCTGCTAACGTGGCTAAAGAAGAGGATGTTCAGCAATTAATCGATTCGGCTGTAAAGCAATTCGGTACACTTGATATATTGGTCAACAACGCAGGTATTATGGATAACTTTGTTCCTGCAGCTGACTTGACGGATGAGCTGTGGGAGCGAATTTTTGCCATTAATACGACAGGTCCTATGAGAACTACACGAAAGGTGCTTCCTATTTTTATAGAGAAAAAAAGTGGAGTCATAGTAAACATCGCTTCCGCAGGAGGTCTGCAAGGATCCAGAGCGGGTGCTGCGTATACTGCCTCTAAGCATGCTGTAGTCGGATTTACAAAAAATGTCGGGTTTCAGTATGCAACCTTGGGCATCCGCTGCAACGCAATTGCTCCTGGAGGCGTGAATACGAATATTAGCACAACTATTAATTCACCTAATTCCTTTGGCATGGAAAGAGCGATGGCTGGAATGAATTTAAACCCTCGATCCGGTGAGCCCGAAGAAATCGCTAAGGTCGCTCTGTTCCTTGCATCGGATGATGCCAGCTTTGTTAACGGAACCGTAGTTGCAGCGGATGCGGGCTGGATGGCATATTAAAAAGGACAGAAGAGTACCTTCTAAGCCGCGCTAACGCGGCTTTTTTGGTTTGCACAGCAGGAGCAGTGTCGATCATGAGGCTGTACAAGACTTACGAAGTCAAGCAAGGATCTTTTTGTATACTTGATTTGCTAGCTTAACAATTGTTAAATTAGTGTGTATACTACTAAAAAATAGGAGGTGCTTAAGCATTTTTATAAATAAAAGAGTTCCTCTTTTGGTTGTTATTATCTTGCTTATATCGAGCTTAGTTCTTCTTAATAACAAATATCTTAGCGCTACTGAAGGCAACTGTGGCAGTGAAAAGGGCAACACCTATAATTGGATAGGTAGGGCATGTCTTTGGAATGGATATAAATTAAGTAAGCCTACTCACTTTACGATCTCAATACCATCCATCGATAGTGGACCAGTTACCTATGAAGTAACGACAAATACGAATCAAAATGTAACGATACTTATAGACCCATCTTTGGATATGTATAGTGATCAAACTATCGATTCCATTCACTGTAAGGTGATGGAAAAAGGCTTGTTTATGAACAAACTTATTTTTAAACAATGTACTCAACAAGGAGTCGATGGCAAATCGTTTAGTCTATAATGGGGACCTTACTATTCATGCTATAGGAGTCCCGTTAGGAACATTCACATCCGGCTTAAGTAAGATAACATCTCCCTTTTCCGGGACACCTCCTAGAACCAGTACCTCAGAATTAAATCCGGCTATTCGTCTTGGTGGGAAGTTCACGATAGCTACAATTTGATTGCCTACTAATGCTTCTGGTGTATAGCGATTCGTAATCTGGGCGCTGGAACGCTTAATGCCTAGAGCACCAAAATCTATTTTTAATTTGATAGCTGGAACTCGGGCTTCCGGGAAAGGCTCAGCCTCGAGAACAGTACCGATTCGAATGTCAAGCTTCATAAATTCTTCTATAGTTGCCATGAGAGATCTCCTTTTGCATATGTGCTTATGTTGTTGATTGACCTGTATATTTGGGACATTATCGTCTAATTATATGTTCACAAAACATCACGTCTCCAGATAAAGTTTAGCTATAACCAACTCTCCCATTTGAAAATAACATTTTCGAGAAATTCTTCTGTATAATAAATGTGCAAAAAGTTGAGAGGCAGGTGATTCTGTGAACATTAGAAAGGCTGTGCTATCTGATGCACCAGGGATCGCAAAAGTACATGTCGATAGCTGGAAAACCTCATATACCAATATCATCCCGGATGAGTACATAGTTAAACTTTCCTATGAAAAAAGAGAGCAGATGTGGAAAGGTATTATCCCTAAGGGAATTGTATTTGTTGCAGAAAATGATCATGGCAAGATTGTCGGTTTTTCGGATGGGGGAGCAGAAAGGAGTGGAAAGTATCCGGAATTTGATGGGGAATTAAACTCGATTTATATTTTACAAGAGTATCAAGGTCAAGGAATCGGTAAGTTACTCGTAAAATCAGTCGTAAATGAATTGAAAAATAATGGTATGAAGTCCATGCTTGTGATTGTGTTGGAGGATAATAGCTCACGTTTATTTTATGAGAGGCTCGGCGGAAAGAAAATGGATACGTTAGAGATAGAGTTTGCTGGTAAGAAATTAAAAGAGCTCGTGTATGGTTGGGAAGATATACATACTTTATTTCCTTAAAAATCCGCGTTTTGCGCGGTTTTTTATTTTAAGGTTGAAATGCTGTCACAGCTCGAAACCTCTTTTCGTCTTATAGGTATCTTGCGAAGGAGGAGGCAGATGAGAATGAAAAATTATGATGTAGCAATAATCGGTGGAGGCATTTCGGGGCTTCTCGCGGCTATTGAAGTAGCGAAAGCCGGGAAGCAAGTTATCGTTTTGGAGCAATCAACGCATGTAGGGGGACGAGGAATTTCTGTCAATAAGAATGGGGCACTCCTCAATCTGGGTGGGCATGCAATTTATAGAGGAGGGTATGCTTATGCAGCTCTGCAGCGTTTCGGCCTCAAGTTAGAGGGAGGCGTACCCTCGACTACAGGATCGATTATTTGGAAGAACGAACTCATACCGCTGCCATCCGATCCACTCAAGCTTTTAACATCCAAGTTATTCTCCTTTTCAGGTAAAATGGAGCTTGGCCGCTTGCTAATGCGCCTTGGCAAAATCAATGCTGCAGAGCTTGCTGACGTTAGTCTTCGAGAATGGGCAGAACAAGAAATAGTTGATCCCATGGTACGTCATTTATTTTATACTCTGTGCCGAACGTCGACCTATAGCCGCGACCTTGATTACCAGACTGCCGCTACGGTCCTGCATCAAGTGCATCTGTCACTAAAAAGCGGTGTGTTTTATTTAGATGGAGGATGGCAAAGCATCATCGATCAGCTGCATAATATAGCCATAAGCTGTGGGGTCACGATACAGACTGGCGCAGGTGTAAGTGCAATTAAGCATTCAGGAGGTGCCGTGCAGGGAGTACTTCTAGGAAGCGGAGAGCTGATGGAAGTGAACCGTGTTATTAGTACACTAGCGCCGAGCGACAATTTTCGGCTGGTTCCGGGTGCAGAGCAGACTGCGCTAAGCCGCTGGAAGGAGGACGCACGTCCGATTACGGCAGCATGTCTTGATTTGGCTATGAAGCGATTACCAGTAGTCGGAAGGGATTTTGTCATGGGGATCGATCAGCCGGTATTCTTCTCCAATCATTCGCGCGCGGCTAAACTCAGCGATAACGGAGCGGTTATTGTGCATATGATAAAATACAATGCTGTCGGAGAGCATGATCCCAAAGCTGACGAGCAATTGCTCACACACACGATGAATTTACTTCATCCTGGCTGGCAGCAGGAAGTAACAGCTAAACAGTTTTTGCCGAGCATTACCGTTGTGCATGACTATCCGCATAAGGCACGAAGAGATAGCAAACCAGAACCTGCTGTACCGGAGATTCGAGGACTGTATGTTGCTGGCGATTGGGCGAGTCATGGCGAAATGCTTCTAGACGCGGCAGCAACAAGTGCAGGACGCGCTGCATCCATGCTTCTCCAAGATGCATCAAAAGGAAGAGATGTTATTAGCGTGTAATTTATACAAAACAGAGTAAGCCTATCATGGAGGATATTCATGGATAAGACTTTGATCACGGAAGGTATGTACGCATCCTACAAAAAATTGTTGTTTTCACTTGCCTATCGAATGATGGGGAGCGTCATGGATGCGGAGGACATCGTCCATGAAGCCTACCTGTCCCTTCAAGGTACGGATCCGGGGCAGATTACGAACCTTAAATCGTACTTGTGCAAAATCGTCACGAATCGCTGTATCGATAGGCTTCGTTCTGCCCAGAAGCAGCGCGAGGTTTATGTAGGTCCTTGGCTTCCAGAGCCGATTGTTACAGAACAGTCCGACAGCAATGATCCGTACCAAGCATACGTACAGCATGAATCGCTCTCTACGGCGTCTCTGCTTCTGCTCCAGCAGTTGTCTTGGGTGGAGCGCTCGGTCTTCCTCCTGCGGGAAGTATTGCAGTACGACTACGATGAGATAGCAGACATCGTCGGGAAGAGCAGTACAAATTGCCGTCAGATCTTTCATCGCGCCAAACGGAGCATTCATACCGATCATGAACATACAACCTTACCCGCTTCACCCAATCACCAGATGCTGGTTGATAAATTTGTAGCCGCCCTATTAAGCGGTGATATGAGCAAGCTCATGACTGTCTTATCACTCGATGCTACCTTATACTCCGATGGTGGCGGTAAAGTAACAGCTGCCAGACGTCCAATTCTGGGTGCGGAGCGAATCGCAGCTTTCTTCGAGGGCCTGTTGAGAAAGCTCGAGCCTGGCTTCTCCTATAAACTCGCGTTTGTAGGTAGTGAGCCTGGGCTTGTTACTTATTCTAATGGAGCCACCGTTAGTGTATTCTCCTTCCAAATCGAGCAGGGAAAGATTACTGCTGTCTATATAGTCGTAAATCCAGATAAGCTGACCTTAGTGCATTAGATGAAGTTTGAGGGAAAAGCACAAGCCAAATTGCTTGTGAGTCTGTCGAGAAATCCTCTTATTCAGAAAATAGCTGCAAACGTAGGTGGGGTATCCCTTGTGAGGAGCGAGAGCGTCCGCCTTTGTTCTCGGGAAATCACCGCTGTAAAGCGATTAAGTTGAAAGTATCCCGAGAACAACAGCGGCCGGAGGGGATACCCCACCGGAGTACCACCCACACTTCTGAAGTAATGTAGGTTTTCAACAACCTAACAAGCCAAATGGAGCTTGTGTTTTTTTGTGTCTGAAAAAGTGAATAGGGCGGGTTAAGTAAAACCGATATCGGTTTCATGGTATAATGATTTAGCATACTATTAGCTATAGGAGGTAAAACATACTATGAATATCGCATTTATCGGATTAGGAACGATGGGCAAACCGATGAGTATGAATCTACATAAAGCAGGCTTCTCGCTTATCGTATACAACAGGAATCGGGAAAGGGCAGCGGAATTTGAAGCTCTGAATTCCGTGAAGATTGCTGCTTCGCCGGCAGAGGCTGCGGCGCAAGCAGATATTGTCATTACCATGCTCACCGACGACGCTGCCGTAGAGCAAGTATATCTTGGTGACAATGGCATCCTGTCCGCATGCCAATCGGATTCCAAGCCCCGTATCGTCATGGATTGTAGTACGATTTATCCTGTTACTAGCCAGATGCTGGCTGAGAAGCTGGCAGCTCTTGGCGTCGATATGCTCGATGCTCCAGTAACCGGAAGTGAGCCGCAAGCCATAGACGGCGTACTGACCTTCATCGTTGGCGGCAAACGTGAAGCCTATGAGACATGCATTCCACTGTTTGATGCCATGGGCAAAAAAGCGGTATACATGGGAGCCAGCGGAGCTGGAGCTAACGCCAAGCTAGCCAACAACATGCTGGTTGCAGCCAACTTGACAGCTTTGGCAGAAAGCTTGGCCCTGGTTCAAAAGTCAGGCGGCGATCCACAGCTGTTCCTAGAGGTGCTTGCCGGAGGCGGAGGACGCAGCGGGATGGCGGAGATGAAAGGTCCCAAAATACTAGGCAGAGATTTCTCAGCCCAGTTCATGACACAGCTGATGTTCAAGGATTTGAAGCTGGCGGGACGTCTTGCCGAGTCTCTTCAAGTTCCTGTGCCGATGCAAGCTTCCGTACAGCAAATTTTCCAAATCGCTTGCAACAGCGGCTGGGGCGCGGAAGATATGAGTGCTATTGCCAAATGCTATGAGGCTTGGACGAGCACGACAATTGGAGAACGCAATGAAAGAGTGTAAATCCTATCCTAACTTAATTGGCGGAAAAAGAATCCATGTGATGGAATAGAGTAGATTTCCTTTATAAACACCTACATGACCACAATGCAAATAACTATTGCGTTGTGGTTATTTTATTTGGTTTCGCTTGTTTTTAATTTGAATTCCTTACAATTTCTTAACATGGGTATTACACTCCATTAACCCTTGTAACTTGGCATCAAGTTAGACTGGTTCCATAGAACAAAAATAACAACAGCCATTTGGAACTAATTAACTTCTTCCTAATAAGAACCTACAAGGAGGCAGCTATGAAAGCAGAATTGCACTGCCATACCAGAATATCCGACGGTTCCTTCCATTTTGATGAGATTTTAGAGCTTGCTCGCAGGGAAGGAGTCACGCATCTGGCTATTACGAATCATGACACCACATGCGAGTTACACCAAATGATAGATAACGGCCAAAATCAAGGCATTGAGATTATTCCCGGCATTGAGATTTCGGGATATGACTTTCAAAGAGGACGTAGAGTTCATCTTCTAGGGTACTTTATCGAGCCTGGTAACGAAGCTATTGAGACATTATGCAGCCCGCTGCTCAAAAAGAGGCACGAAGGGTGCCATACCGCTGTAGAACGGCTGATTGAAGCAGGCTACTCCATTACATGGGAGGAAGTGTTGAAATATGCTGAAGGCGGTACTGGGGTCTATAAGCAGCATATTATGCATGCGCTGATCAATCATGGTTACACGACGACGATTTATGGCGATTTATATAAAAAGCTGTTCTCCCGCGGTCAGAATAGCGAGCAGCCAGGCATTGCCTATATCCCGACGGAATACGTCGATATGTGTGAAGCTGTCCGGGTTATTTTACAGGCAGGAGGCGTCCCTGTGTTGGCACATCCCGGTCAATACCGCAACTTTGAGGCTGTGGAGGAGCTGGTAGAGGCTGGTCTGCAAGGAATTGAAGTATGGCATCCGCTGCACAGCGATGAAGATGAACGGAGAGCGATCGAGTATGCTCAGGAGCTCGGTCTAGTGATGACCGGAGGCTCGGATTTTCATGGCTATTATGGGGAGAAAGAAGTAACCCTGGGCAGCAAAAGCCCCGGATTAGCTGTAGTAAAGGAGCTTAGAGAACGGAAGGAAGCTTTACTGCGTTCGTAGACCACTTACTATCCTAGGAGATGATCAGATGAAACATATCCATCAAACTCATTCCAGTATGCCGTTATCTTATGAGCCTGCCGTTCATGCAAGCAGCCATATTCTCAACAGCTACGCTGACGAATGGACCTCGATTGGTCCCAACAATAATCTGATCGATTCCCGTATCGGTGCTTATACCTATACGATGGATGACGTCACGATCAATTATGCCGAGGTGGGTAAATTCACATCCATCGCGTCCCATGTCTGCATTAATCCGGTCGACCATCCAATGGATAGGGTGACGCAGCATCATATGACATACCGGTGTGTTGCCTTCGGGTTCGCTGCTACGGATGATGCGGATATTTTTGAATGGCGCAAAGGCAACCGCGTTACTATCGGTCATGATGTGTGGATCGGACATGGCGCGATTGTAATGAAAGGAGTTCACATTGGTACCGGAGCGGTGGTTGGTTCAGGCGCTATTGTGACCAAGGATATAGAGCCTTATACGATTGTAGTCGGAGTACCGGCAAGACCGATCAAAAAGCGTTTCTCTCAAGATATTATTGATGCCCTGCTGCAAATAGCTTGGTGGGACTGGCCGCGAGATTTGTTGGAAGAGCGATTCTTTGAGCTGAACGATGTTGCCGGCTTTGTTAAAAAATACGGCTGAAACCACTTGGAGGTGTCCGTTATGTCAGAAGAAATGGATATTATGGATCATCTGATTGCGTCCATCCAATCCGGTAAATATGAGCCGGACGATAAGCTGCCGTCGGAGAATGAGCTTGCCGACCGGTTTAAGGTTCCCCGTATGACCGCACGCAAAGCCTATGAACGGCTCCAAGAGCTGGGTTACATTTACTCCAAACAGGGAAAAGGCAGCTTCGTACAAGACCGGAACCTGCGGATTCCGCTAGCGCTATCTGCGAATAAGAGCTTTAGTCAGAAAATAACCGAGCTTGGTTATGATTACCAGTCGAAAAATATTTTCTGCGAGCCCATTGAATATAACAGCAAAATTTACGAATCACTCGGAGCGGATGAAGAGGTGCGTGTATACAAAATCGGCCGTCTTCGAATCATCGATGGAAGACCGATAGCACTGCATATTTCCTACGTCGCAGAGTCCCTGTTTCCGGATATCGCGAACACCGGCCATGAGATTACTTCGATGTTCCAATATTACCGAAGTCAAGGGTTCCATCAATACCAGTCCAGCGAGACGATTCTCCGCCTAACGTATCCAACCAAGTTTGAGCGAGAGCTCTTGGCCTGCTCTAGTCTGATTCCTTTGCTGGTGCTCGAAGCCCAATGTTTTGACGGTGAATCGGGCCGAACTTTGGAGTACTCCAAAATCATGTACCGGGGTGACTTGTTCACCTACGTGATATAACAGAGATTTACACAAACTTAACAGCTGCCAGCCTGGCAACAAGATAGAGTGGATTGTGAGGGGAAGTTCAAGCTCTCTCAAGCGAAAGGAGGCACAAGGATATGAAACGTAGACAAAGAACGGAGACGTTAATTAACGGTTCGCCTCATCTCGCAGAGGCACTGGCTAATGATATTCAAGGCCGTTACCCGATTGATTTGATCGAAGAGCCCAACCACGGTTTGGTGATGGTCAAGGTAAGAGAAACCGCTCAGAAAAGCTTGTTCTATTTGGGAGAAGTGCTGGTAACGGAATGCAAAGTCGGGATTGGCGGTGCAGTTGGAGTTGGCATTGTCAAAGGCGATGAGCCGGAGAAGGCCTATAACCTCGCGGTCATTGATGCTGCTTATGCAGCACAGCTGAAGGAAACAGCAGCCTGGACCACGGTTTTGCAGTCGGAAAGCGAACGAATTGCAGCAGAACGTCATGCATTGCAGGCGAAGGTACTACAAACCAAGGTTGACTTTGAGACGATGGACACAGATTGAAAGGAGGGTATTCCATGAAGCTGGATAGGGTACATGACATACAAACGGCATATAGAAAACTGATCGACTCCATGTCGAGGCCAGGAAAGATTGCAGACCTTGTCAAAGAAGCCGATAAGCTGGATTCCAATCAAGGATGCCTGCCAGCGACCTTACTTGTAGCCCAAATGCTGCTTGATACCGAGGTTGCGTTTGCCGTGGTGTCAGAACGGAAAGGGCAGACGGCCCATTTGCTAAGTCAGTTGACTTATGCGAAGGAGACTGTCTTACATGAGGCGGATTACATTTTTGTTATGAGTGACGCCGCATCCGGTGAACTGGTCCATGCATTAGAAACAGCCAAAATCGGAGAATTAAAGGACCCGCATCATTCCGCGACGCTCATTATTGAATCGGAAAGCGTATCTAGCGGAACAAAGCTTCGTTTGACTGGGCCTGGTATTCAAGCCACTGCTCAAGCGGAAATAAGCTCAAGCGAGAGTTGGATTGAGGCTCGGGCTGAACGAAACGACGAGTTCCCGTTAGGGCTGGATTTGATCTTCACAGACAAGTCCCATCGCCTTCTTGCATTACCCAGAACGACGCAGGTTGTTAAGGAGGAGGGATAACGATGGGATATGTAGCGGTCAAAGGCGGAACACGGGCTATTGAAGAATCATTGAAAAGAATACAGTACGAGCGTTTGCGGCAGGGGAAGGTGCTCGATGTCACAGCTGTGGAAGCCGGGATGCGCGGACTTGTCGATCAAGTCATGTCCGAAAGCAGCCTGTATAACGAACAGCTTGCGGCATTAGCCATTAAACAAGCGGAAGGGAACCCGGAGGAAGCGGTCTTTCTGCTGAGAGCCTACCGTTCAACATTACCCCGTAAGCATTACTCAAGAACCGTTCAATCCGATGAAATGCGGGTGGAAAGACGAATATCGGCATCATTCAAGGATATCCCGGGCGGCCAAGTACTCGGCGCCTCCATGGATTACTCCCATCGGCTTCTGGATTTTGATCTTGTAGAAGAAAACGAAGAAACGGTTGCGGAATGGCTGCAAAGCTATCTTCAGCCGGATGAAATCGCAACTGAAGAGCATACTCGCTCGCTTCAGGACGGCCGTTTTCCTAAAGTACTGGATTATTTAAGAAAAGAAGGACTTATCGCCGAATGTGTGGATAATCCAACTGAACCCGACGATGTAACGCGGACCAGTCTTACGTTTCCGGCGAGCCGGAGCGAGAAGCTGCAAATTTTAACAAGAGGGCAGACCGGAGCGGTTACTTCACTCGCTTATGCTGTCATCCGTGGATACGGAATGGTCCATCCGACGGTAGGAGAGCTGAGAGTAGGCGAAATTCCAGTATATGTAGATAGTCCGTTAGCCTCTACGAAAGATGACGACGATGCTTATTTTATCGGTGATATCAAGGTGACGGAGGTTGAAATGCTGGTTCCTGCAACTGTGGAGAAGGAGAACGGCAGGAAGGAGCTTCAGCTGGAATTTGGATACGGGCTGTGCTACGGACAAAATGAAACGAAAGCGATCGCGATGAGCATTCTGGATAAGAGCTTGGAGCGGGGCGATAAGTCCGTACCTACCCAGAATGAGGAATTCGTTCTATTTCATATTGATTCCGTGGAGTCGACAGGTTTCATTTCCCACTTGAAAATGCCGCACTATGTGACATTCCAGTCGAAGCTGAACGATGTTCGCAAGACGAGAAAAACAACAGCCGGCGCAAGCCAGGAGGTGTAGAGGATATGCGAACGCAATACAACTTTGCCTTTTTGGATGAAGGCTCCAAACGGGAGATTCGACGCGCTACGCTGAAGGCTATCGCTATTCCGGGGTATCAGGTCCCATTCGCCTCGCGCGAACTGCCTATCGGACGCGGTTGGGGTACCGGCGGGCTCCAGCTTACCCTTTCATTAATCGGTCAAAATGATGTGCTAAAGGTAATTGACCAAGGCTCGGATGAGTCAGTAAATGCGGTCAGCATTAAGAAGCTGATTGATAAAACGACAGGGGTTCCGACTGTAGAAGCGACGGAGCTAGCTACTCTGATCCAATCCAGACACCGGATTCCCGAAATCCCGCTCAAGCCCGAGCAAATCCTTGTCCTGCAGGTTCCGATGCCGGAACCGCTGCGGATGTATGAGGCCAGCGAATTGGAAACGAAACGTCTTCACGGGGAAAAAGATTACAGCGGAGCTTGGCTCATGCTGTTCGAGCAAATTATGAAATACCGCAGCGTGTCTACGGGCGCAGACCATCCGGTCATGGTGCATGACCGCTATGTGATGGCTCCAAGCCCGATCCCTAAATTCGATAATCCCAAAATGAACTATTCGGAAGCATTAATTCTGCTGGGCGCAGGGCGGGAGAAAAAGATTTATGCGGTTCCTCCTTATACCCAAGTGGTTTCCTTGGCTTTTGACGATGTTCCCTTTGAACCGGAATCTTTTCCAGGCCAAAGCTGCAAGCAATGCGGGGCGCAAGATGTGTTTATGGATGAGCTGTACAACCAGGAAACAGAAGAAACCTATTACCAATGCAATGATACAAGCTATTGCTTGGACCGTATGAACCAGCAGTCTGTCTGAGAAGAGGTGATATCTGATGAGTCCACAAGAAGTTCCTATTATGAGAGTCAACCATTTGAATAAGCAATTTGGCGCAGGCTGTGTGCATTGCACCAATCCAGAGCACCGTCATCTTGAGAAAAACTACTGCCGTGCTTGCGGTACTGTCTATTCCTGTCAGGATATTTCGTTCGACCTTTACCCAGGTGAGGTTCTAGGAATCGTAGGAGAGAGCGGCAGCGGCAAGTCGACCTTGATGCAATGCCTTTACTTTGATCAGGAAGTGACTAATGGCGAAGCCCATCTTCAGCCCTATAAGCATGGAGAGAGCAATCTTTTCCAGGAATCCTCCCAGCAAAAAAAATATATCCGAAATCATCTGATGGGCAAAGTATATCAAAATCCGGTATTTGGCCTAAGAATGAACTTTTCGTCCATCGGCAACATTGCGGAGAAGATGATTGCGGCTGGAAACCGCCATGTAGCGGCCATGGAGTCGAGAGGAAGCGAGCTGCTGGAGCGGGTTCATATTCCGGTCTACAGGATGAAAGAAGCGCCGAAGAACTTCTCTGGCGGGATGCAGCAGCGGGTGCAAATCGCCAAAGCTCTGTCCAACAATCCTCCGATTTTATTATTGGATGAAGTAACGACAGGGCTTGATTTATCCGTCCAAGCGAATGTTCTGGATTTAATCAAGCATTTGCAGAGAGAGCTGAAGATCAGCATGCTGCTCGTATCGCATGATCTTGGAGTCATCCGAATGCTGGCTGACCGTACTATGGTGATGCTGGACGGCCGTGTAGTCGAACAGGGCTTGACCGACCAAATTCTTGAAGATCCGCAGCATGCGTATACACAGCAGCTGGTTCATTCCTTGCTATAACGAATCCATGACAGGAGGGGTTTAGATGTATCTTATAACGAACGGTATCATCGTTACGGAAGAAGAGCTATTGGAAGGTTATGATCTATTGATTGAAGAGGACCGGATTGCTCAGATTGCCCACCGTGGAGAGATGGTTCTACCAGAAGGCACGGAAGTGATTGATGCGCATGGCGGCTATGTAACTCCAGGGATGATCGACATCCATTCCGATTACATCGAGCATATGACAGCGCCTAGACCAACTTCCCTAATCGACTTTCGACTAGGCCTTCGTGAGACGGAGAAGGAGCTTATTACACACGGGATTACAACGATGTATCATTCTCTATCCATATTTAAATCTGCCGATTACAAATACCGTCCTATTCGTGAACCGGAAAATGTACGCAAGCTGATCGATCTGATTGACCAGACGCACAACAGCAAGCATTTAATTCGCCATCGGTTTCACGCTAGATTCGAAATCGATAATCTGGATCAAATCGATAACCTGAAGAGCTATATCGAAGAAGAGAAGGTTCACTTGGTTTCGTTCATGGACCATACTCCGGGTCAAGGCCAATATAGAGATTTGGAAGTGTATAAAAAAACGGTACGTGGTTACGACCATCTGACCGATGATAATATAGCTGTGCTGATTGCCAATCACCAGACCAAAGAAAAAATGACCGAAGAGGCCATTCGGGATATTGCCGAAATGGCAAGAGCGAGGAACATCGCTATCGCTTCGCATGACGATGATTCCTTTGAAAAGTTGGACCTGGTTCAAAGCTTCGGTACGGCCATAAGTGAGTTCCCGATCACGCTGGACATTGCACGAAGAGCGAAAGAAAAGGGCTTGTTCACCGTAGCGGGCGCGCCTAACGTCATTCTGGGCGGTTCGCATAGCGGCAACCTATGTGCAGCCGAAGCTATCCAGGATGGATGCATCGATATTTTGTGCAGCGATTACTATCCGGCAGCGATGCTGCATGCGGTATTCCAGCTGGCAGGTTCAGATGAGAACCATTTGGTGGAGATGTTCAAGCTCGTTACGCTGCATCCTGCCAAAGCGGTCAACATAGATGCGGAATATGGCTCGGTAAGGGAAGGCAAGAAAGCGGATCTGTTGATTATTGAGAGGCTGGAGCCGGATGATTTTCCTGTTGTCACCACCGTCATGGTAGATGGCAAGCTGATTCAACAAACCAACTATAGAATCTAACAGGAGGTGATAGCACATGGAGAACCTGCTGTCGATTGAGCAATTATCCAAGTCATTTACACTGCACAATCTGGACAAACATATTCCAGCGGTTGAGAATGTAAGCCTTCATCTGCAGGAAGGGGAGTTTGTTGGTATCACCGGGAAGAGCGGCAGCGGCAAGTCGACCGTATTGAGATGCATCTATCGTACCTATCTTCCACGCACGGGAAACATTTGGTACAACTCGGAAAGATTTGGCCGCATTGATCTGGCTGCCGCAACTGAGCAGACGATCATTGAGCTTCGCAAGCATGAGATCGGCTATGTATCCCAGTTTCTGAATGTGATGCCGCGCACAACAGCCCGAGAGCTGGTTCGCAATGCCATTGTTGAAATGGGGCATGACGCAGAATATGCAGAAGCTGAAACGATCAAAATGCTGGAGCATTTTGAACTGGACCGCAGCTTGTGGGACAGTTACCCGGCTACTTTCTCCGGAGGAGAAAAGCTGCGTTTAAATATCGCTAGAGCGATGGTCAAACGTCCGCGTTTGCTTCTGCTGGATGAGCCTACGGCGAGCCTGGATCATGGCTCCAAGCTCAAGGTCAAGGTGCTGATTGAGCAGCTTATGAAGGAAGGCGCTACGATGCTCGGTATTTTTCACGACTTGGAGTTTATGCATGACTTATGTAACCGCGAGTATCGCATTCAGAACGGAAGCATACTCGCAACCGAAAAAAAGGAAAAGCTTACAACAACTTAAAATTGTCAAAACATTCAGATAATAATTCCTAGTTACAATGGACTTGACCAAATAAAACCATGGTGTCATCGGGAGGAGTTTAAAAGTGAAAAAGATTTTGACTCTCATCATTTCGTTATCTCTGGCAGCTGTAGCAGCAGGCTGCGGTTCCAAAGCTGGAGATGCAAAGAACGCTTCAGCAGCTGTTAAAACCAAGGATACGATTACCATTGCTTGGTATCCTAATGAATCAGGTGCAGATTTGAAAAACGCTCGCGATGAACTGGGAAAAGTCATTGAAACCGCAACTGGAAAAAAGGTCGAGCACAAGACAACGACCGACTATATTATTGCGATTGAAGCCATTGCTAACGGAAGTGCCGATCTCGCCTTCATGGGACCTCAAGGTTATGTAGAAGCCAATGCGAAAAACAAAAAAGTACAGCCCCTGGTCGTAGCAAGCGGTGAGTCCGGTACGCTGGATGATGCCGTATACTTCAGCTGGCTGAATGTAAGAAAAGGGGAAGAGGATTCGTATAAAAGCGGAAATGGCTTTGCCATCGATAATATTGCCGGCAAAAAGTTCTCCTTTGTTTCTAACTCCTCCACATCCGGATTTAAAGTACCATCGGCAGGCATCGTAAGCTACTTCTCTAAGAAAGACAAATACAAGAGCCTGACGGCAGAAGATTTGCTGCAAGGCAGCAAGGATAAATTTTTCAGTGAAGTATTATTCGGCGGTACGCACCAAGGGGCGGCAGTGAATCTTTTGACGGGCAAAGCGGATGTTGCTGCCTTTTGTGACACATGCGTGTCTAACTATGTAGAGCTGGCTTCGGGAACGGCTAACAAGCCGGGAGCGGTGTACAAGGTAAAACAAGGTGCAGCTGAACCGTTTAATACACTGATTGGCAAAGAGTTTGCGCTTATTTCCGTAACTCCGGTCCTGAATTCGCCATTTGCTATCAACACAGGTACCGTAAGCGCGGAAGACATCAAGAAACTGAAGGATGCGTTCACTTCAGATGCTGTGACCAAGAATACTAAAGTATTCCTGCCAAGTGATTCGAAAGAATCCGGCTTGTTCAAGCAAAAGACTGGTAAAGAGAAGTTTCTTCCTGTAGAGGATGCTTGGTTTAATCCGGTAAGAGAGCTGTCCAAGTAATGACCAACCGTACAAAACTTGATAAGGGAGTTAACCATGACAACGTTATTGGAATTCAAGCAGGTATCGAAGCAATATGGCACGGATACAAGAGCGTTATCAGATGTTAATTTCGCTGTGAGAGAAGGGGAGTTCGTCTCGATCATCGGACCATCAGGGGCGGGGAAGTCCACTCTCCTTCGCTGTATTAACCGCATGATTGACGCAAGCAGCGGAGAGATCATTTTTGATGGTGCTAATGTTATGGGAATGAAGAAAAGCGATTTGAAGAAATTCAGAACCCGGATCGGCATGATTTTTCAGCATTACAATCTGGTGAACCGTCTTACTGTGATCGAGAACGTCCTTCATGGGCGTCTCGGTTACAAGTCGACCCTAGAAGGTGTTCTCGGGCTTTATTCTAAAGAAGAGAAGAAGCAAGCCTACCACATCCTCCAAATTCTTGGGCTGGAAGAGCAGATCTATAAGCGCTGCGACCAGCTGAGCGGGGGACAGAAGCAGAGGGTCGGGATCGCCCGGGCGCTTGTGCAGAATCCCAAGATGCTCTTATGCGATGAACCGATCGCTTCATTGGATCCTAATGCTTCCAAAGTCATAATGGAGCACCTGCGCAGCATTTCTTCCACAATGGGCATTACCGTCGTTATTAATTTACACCAAGTGGACGTAGCGTTGAAATATTCGGACCGGATCATCGGTGTCAATAAAGGCTCTATCGTCTATGACGGGCCGCCTGCACAGATTAAGTGTGAACAGCTAAGCAGAATCTACGGCTCTGAGCTGGATGAGCATGCGGAGGAGATAGGCGGTTCCTATGCAGTCTAACTTTTTCGCGAGAAAACGGATGAATTCGCTGCTCTTTTGCGCTTTGCTCCTTTTGGTAACGATTATCGCGATCATTATTACGGATTATGACGTAGTCAAAGGCTTTACCTCCATACCGAAAGCGGCGGAGTGGGCCAGCAGCAATTTTTATCCGAATGAAAAGGCAATGAAGCGTCTTCCCGCGATTATAAGCAGTTTGTCCGAAACAGTGCTCGTCTCGATAGCATCTACCACGGTCGCCGCTGTTTTGGCCTTGCTGTTTGCGATACTAGGCTCCAACACGACGGGAGTGGGGGGAGTCATCAGCTTTATAAGCAGATCGATCGCGACGTTGTTTCGCAATATTGATGTTGCCGCATGGTCAATGATTCTGCTGCTTTCGTTCGGCCAAAGCGTGCTGACCGGCTACTTTGCACTTTTCTTCGGCTCCTTCGGCTTTCTCACGAGAGCTTTCATGGAATCGATCGATGAAGTGAGCAACAGCTCCGTAGAAGCTTTGAGGGCAACGGGAGCAAGCTACTTCTCTATCATTTTTCAATCGGTTATTCCTTCGAGTATTCCTCAATTGCTGAGTTGGGTATTGTTTATGGTGGAGACGAATATTCGTCAAGCAACGTTGATCGGGATATTGACGGGTACGGGCATTGGCTTCCTGTTCAGCTTGTATTACAAAGGCTTGAATTACAGTTCCGCTTCTTTGGTCGTCATTGTCATCGTCATCGCCATTTTGATCATTGAATCGGTTTCCAACTATGTAAGGAAGGTGATTTTGTAATATGGACATTCAGGAATCCGTCCATACGGTCTATAGCAGCAATCGGAGGATGACCATGGAGGAACGGATCAAAGCGAAGCCTTTCAATAAACAAACCATGCTGATTCGGCTTACGCTAACGGTTCTAGCCATTTTGACCGTCTATGGTTTTGTTACGTTTGACTACAAGGATATCCGATTTTGGGATGCCGTCTATGCGGCTGCGGATACGATCAAGACGATGTTCTTCCAGCCTTTTCTTAATCATATTACTATTGGAGAGGCACTGAAGCAGGTAGTCATTACCTTAGGGCTCGCGTTTCTTACGACCTTATTCGGTGCTGTCATCGCCTTGTTCCTAAGTCTGTTGGCTGCGCGGAACCTCTCCAATTACAGGCTCTCGATCTTTGTTAAAGGCCTTGTTGCTTTTATTAGAGCCGTTCCGACCGTCTTGTGGGTGTTGATCTTTGCGGTTGCGGCGGGGCTGGGAAGCGTTGCTGCGGTCATCGGCATGACCTTTCATTCCATCAGCTATCTGGTTAAAGCGTATTCAGAATCATTCGAGGAGCTGGATAAAGGGATCATTGAAGCATTGAAGGCAAGTGGAGCCAGTTGGTGGCAGATCGTATTTCAAGCGGTCATTCCGTCATCCATCAGCTACTTGATTTCCTGGACCTTTATGCGGTTTGAGATCAATTTCGCGGTAGCGGTTGCTATGGGTGCAGCAGCAGGAGCGGGCGGAATCGGCTTCGACATGTTTATGGCGAGCTCCTATTATTATGATGTTCGGGAGATTGGAGCGATCACGTATTTGATCCTGGCATTTGCCGTCCTGCTCGAACTCGTGGCTTCGAGAATCAAGAAGAAATTAAGAGTTATGGATTGATATCGAATTGAACATCGATTCGTCACGAGGGCCGCTTGCATCTTGCATGCGGTTTTTTGCTTCTGCGAATTATGGGCGTGGAAACGTTGTTTGATACATGTTTAAGCTTGCACCTATGGATACAAATCGGTATTGTTGAAGGAAGAGGAGGGGATTCGGCCAATGCAGGAGCCTAAGAAATTATACAATACGTCGGTGGAAGTGACTCTCGAAGTGATGGGGGGCAAATGGAAGCCGGTTATTTTGTTTCATCTGACATTTGGTAAAAAACGTAATGGCGAGCTCATGAGCTTAATGCCTGCAATTACCCAAAAAGTTCTGACAGAACAATTGCGCGAGCTGGAGAAGGATGGGGTAATTAATCGGATCTCCTATAATCAGGTTCCTCCGAAAGTCGAATATGAATTGACGGAGTATGGCTGGACTTTGAAGGAGATCCTTCATTCCATGTGTCGGTGGGGGGATGTGCACTTGGAACGGGTATATGGTGACAATGGCTCGATTCTGGCTACCGCTCCAAGCCCAGGCGTGTTCGAATAAGGAGAAACCGGTGACTGGATTCCAGTACCGGTTTCTTTGTGCAGGTTTTGTCATGGGATTACTTTGCGGAGTCGCAGCTCGTCAAAAATATTCCTGAACATCGACTCGGTATCGATGAATTCATGGAAGCCGAAGCGGCGTGCCTTCGTACCGTCAGCAAAGAAATCGTAGTCCCACGAGAATACGAAGTCTCCGAACCGCCAAGAAGAAACATCCTGATAACTGTTGTTCATTAAACCGTACTTCTCGATCATGGAATTCCACAATGGCTCCTTATCCGCCATAACCACTTCCATAGACATCTGCAGCGGAGGTGCTGTCTCCAGTCCAAAATAGGCAGCTATCTTCGGCCACATCTCATTCCAGCGGAACAGATCCCCATTCGTAATGTTGAACGCTTGATTGGCGCAGCGCTCATCGGTAGCTGCCCAGACGGTAGCTCGGGCTAAGAGCCCGGCATCGGTCATCTCAAGCAGGCTGTTGTAGGCTCCTGGCTTGCCAGGAAAGCGTAATGGCAAACCAAGCTCCTTGGACATGGAAGCATAAATCCCAATGACGATCGCTAAATTCATGGGATTGCCAAGAGCAAATCCGCTCACGACAGAAGGCCGCAGTGCCGACCAAGTCCATTGGCGTCCGACCTGACGCTGTTCAAGAAATTGCTGCTGGTCCACATTGAATTCAGGAGGCATATGGTAAGCATCGGTTTCACGAGCAGGCGTTTTGAAAGGGCCGAGGTGAGCACCATACACTTTGTAACCCTGCATGAGACTTATGTGTTGTAGGCCAAAAGCCACCGACTCGATTGCATTGACGACATTGACGAGCATAGCCAGGTTTGGCGCTACTAGCTCTGCCCAGGTCGGGCGGTCCTGATAGGCGGCATAAAAGATATGGGTAACTTGGGTCAGGCTGCTTAGCTTATCACGAGTATCCGCTTCATCCAGCAGATCGACGGCCACATACTGAACCCGTTCGACGGATTCACCTCCTCGTCTCGATAATCCAATGATATCCCAGTCTGGCAGCTCCATCAGATGGTTGATCAGATTTCTTCCGATGACGCCATTGGCACCGACGACAAGTGCGGTTTTATGTGCTGCATTCTTTTTTATATTCATCGTTCATGTTCCCCTCTCCATTTGTAATACATTGTCATTGTGCACCATAAAAAATCGGCTGAAAAGTACGCACTTTGAAGTCATATAGGTACTTTGAAGTTACATAATCTTATAGAGATGGTTATAGGGGACACGTGTTGTATTTAAAAGCAAGACCGGGTACAATGCATCTTATATCGATTGATTAGGACTGAAGGTGCAGAGGGATGACTCTAAACATATTGAATGCGGATATTCATCATTTATTTGATGGATTCACTAAGCTTGTGAATGGTCATGTTGAGCATAAAGAATGGGAGCAGCATCTTTCCATTCCATCACATATTGGCAAGGGAAGCGTTAGACGAACCCGCATTCGCCCGGGAATGGAAATCATGGTCACCGATATAACATTCGAACAGGATATGAAGCTTCATATTCAGGAGGCCTGTCCCCTATTTGAACTAAGCTATTGCTTGCAGGGCAGTATTTATTGCGCATGGAATGGCAAAGAAAGCTATACGGAACCGCAAACGGGGAACGTTCTTTTTATGGAAGATGAGCTGGTATACGAAGAAAAGAAAGCAGGCGTAAGAAATCTGCTTCTGGAAGTTCGCTTATCTCCAAGAGAGTTATTCCATTACGCCGGAGATATAACAGAGAAACATAAGATGGAGACGTGGCTGCACCGTCATAAAGGGAATATTGATGCTTATTCGTTTACTCCTGCAATTCACAAATGCGTGTCGGATATCATCCATTGCACCTATAACGGAACCATGAAACGATTGTATATAGAAAGTAAAGCCATGGAGTTCATCGCTTTGTTCGGAGAGCTGGATGGACAAGGGGCTATGGGCGGAAATCATTTTTTGCGCCGAGATGATATTGCAAAGCTAAACATGGCAAGAGATCTGGTCGTGCATCACTTTGAACATCCTTTGTCCATCCGGGATTTAGCCAGGAGGGTTGGACTTAATGAATTCAAGCTGAAGAAAGGGTTTCCCGAACTATTCGGAATGACCATTTTTGAGCTAGTCCGTAAACAAAGGATGGAGAAGGCATTATGGTACATGGAAGTAGAGCAATTAAATGTTGGAGAAACTGCGGTTTCTGTTGGATATAGCAACGTAAGCAACTTTGCAGCTAACTTCAAAAAGTATTATGGTTGTAAGCCCAGTGAATACTTAAAACGCTTGGATCAAAGTAATTGATTCCCGAGTGAATACAATGAATGGAAGAGCTCCTTCAATCATGTGCTGCATGGTTGGAGGAGTTTTTTTATCCTCTGGGTTTCCCCTAATGGTTCGCTCCTTCTACAGGCCAAGAAAATACCTTAACAGGTAGCACATTGTTTTGATGTAAATGATAATGGTTATCAGTAAGCCTACATGAAGACAAATGAGGAGCCAAGTATGAAAAAACACATTGTAAAGGCCATTCCATTATTTTTTGCGACTTTTCTTATTTCTGCTTGTGGGAACACAATGACAGCCGAGGAGCAGACTACAGGTCGGGGAGCAGGGAATTATTATCCGGTTTCAATCCAGGTTTATACCGATGAAGGGAAAACGGTGACACAGACGATTAAACAGGAGCCCAAAAAAGTGGTCGTCATTGGCGAAGCGATGGCTGAGCTTATGATCGGATTTGGACTGCAGGAAAAAGTGGTTGGGGTAGGGTATCTAGATCAATCTTTATCCAAATATGCTGAACAAATTGCCCAAATGCCGGTTATTTCGAAGCTATGGCCATCTAAGGAAGCAGTGATTGCCCTTCAGCCAGACCTTATCTATTCCCTATCCTCTGCACTGAAGGAAGATCGAGTAGGGGACTTCTCTTTTTGGAAGGAGAGGGGTATTCCCGTGATTTCGGCTGCTAACTTTACCGTAGGGCGCAGCATAGAGGAATACTTCAAAGATATCAAAAATTTTGGGATTGTATTTCATGTTGAGAATCAAACCGAGGCCTATGTAAAAGAACAGAATGAAAGGTTCGATCAGATAAAAAAGATAGCAAGTACTGCTAAAACCAAACCAAAAGTGCTGTTTATCGCAGGCGCCGGACGTGAAAATTATGATTATTATCCTCCCTCCTGGTGCTTAATTGATGAAATGATTGAGGGAGCCGGCGGAGAGTATATGCAATTGTCGAAGCAAGGTGTTGAAATGTCCTTGGAGTCTATCATTGCTGCTAATCCGGAGAAAATTATTGTTTCGGAATTTCAGAAAACCGATCGTGAAGCGATTAGAAACAAACTGCTTTCGAATCAAAAGCTTCAAAATATCCAGGCAATAAAGACAGGGAATGTGATGGTCGCCGATTATACGAATGCCGTGCGTGGCAGTCTTCAGCTTGCTGACTTGTATGAGGATGTGGCAGCGTTCATCCATCCGGAACTATTTGGAGGAAAGTAGATCATGTCGATGATACAAGAGCGTGGAACGTTGACAAGCACCACAAGGGCATATGAGTTTTTATTAAAAAAGCGTTTGATCTTCATAATAACCACCATTTCATTAATCGCAGCTTTGGTTTGTTCTGTAGGAATTGCCTTGTCCATCGGACAAGTGTCGGTTCCCTTTAGCGATTCTCTGAGGATTGTGGTCTACCAGATGTCAGGGATTTCATCGGGATCATTGAATGAGCAATCTTTAGCCATCCACACGGATATTGTATGGAGTATTCGTTTTCCCAGAGTGTTGCTAGCGATGCTTATCGGTGCCGGGTTGGCTTTGTGCGGTACAGTCATGCAAGCGTCCGTGCAAAATCCGCTGGCTGATCCGTATATATTAGGGATATCGTCAGGCGCCTCTTTAGGTGCTACCTTTTCCATTATGATCGGATTTGGGACGGCTGGAATCATCGGAAGCATGGGCACTGCGTTCTGGGCTTTTCTTGGCGCCTTAGGCGCTGCTACTTTAGTTCTCGTTGTAGCCAATCTAAGCGGTAAAATGTCTTCCATTAAGTTGGTGCTGGCAGGCACCGTTATCCATGCTCTTTGCAGCGCTTTTTCCAGCTTTATCGTGTTTTTTGCCAAGGATGCAGAAGGCATTCGATCGGTCACCTTTTGGACCATGGGGAGCTTAGCCTCAGCCAAGTGGGACAAGTTAATGCTTCTAGCTATCGTGATCGTTTTTGCCGCAGTCTTTTTCCTGTTTCAAGCAAGAATTATGAATACGATGCTGACGGGGGAAGAAACAGCGGTTACCTTGGGGATTAACCTGAACGCTTACCGAAGGTTCTACATGGTTATTTGCTCCATCCTGACAGGATTTATGGTAGCGGAATGCGGCATCATTGGCTTCGTTGGCTTGATCATTCCCCACATCGTTAGAAGCATGGTTGGCTCCGATCATAGGCGGCTTTTACCCGTTTCCATCCTTTTAGGTGCTATGTTTATGATTTGGACCGATGTCTTGTCCAGATCGATTATACCCAATAGTGAGCTTCCCATCGGGATAGTGACCGCTCTTCTGGGGGCACCTATGTTTATGTATATGGTAATGAAAAAAAACTATGGGTTTGGAGGCAAGTAGCTTGGAATTAAAAGTGAGTGATATCGCTGTTTCTTTATCTGGGACCGATATTGTAAAAAATATTTCGCTTCAGGTTGGCAGCGGTAAATTCGTGGGGATCATTGGTCCAAATGGCTGTGGCAAATCAACGCTTCTAAAAAGCATATATAAAGTACTTAAACCTAGAAAAGGATCGGTATTTTTGGACGACAGAGATGTAGTGAAATCAAGTCCCAAGTCCATTTTTCGAAAAATGGCCGTCGTGGGGCAATTTAATGACATGAGTTTTGATTTTACCGTACATGAGATGGTGATGATGGGGAGAACGCCTCACAAGCATCTTATGGAATCAGATCGCAAGGAGGATTATGGTATCGTTAATGAAGCCCTGCAAAAGGTGGATCTGCTCGGTTACTCCGATAGAAGCTATTCGACACTATCCGGCGGTGAGAAGCAAAGGGTTATTCTGGCTCGTGCCATTGCACAGCAGCCTGAATTTTTAGTGCTGGATGAGCCTACGAATCATTTGGATATTAAGTATCAGCTCCAGATTTTATCGATTGTCAAATCATTACGTATAGCCACATTGGCGGCATTGCATGATCTATCTCTTGCTGCCATGTATTGCGATGTTCTTTATGTTGTCAAAGGCGGGAGAGTAGTAGCAAGTGGAAGGCCTGATGAAGTTTTGACTAAGGAGCTCATTCGCCAAGTGTATGAGATCGATTGTGAAATCTACACCCATCCTATCAATGGCAGATTAGCTATCTCCTATAGCCCGCCAGCCTACTCTTAATAACTGGGAGGGAGCCCAATGAAACCTATATCAGAAGCATGCACTAAGGATGCGGAAGCAGAACAGCAGGTTGATCCGAGACGCTGGTATACGCTGGCTCTCCTTCTGCTTTCCACATTGTTAATCTCATTAAATAACTACATGATGCAGGTTGCGCTTCCGCTCATCCAGAGAAGCTTGAATGCCAGTTTTTCCGAAGCACAGCTTATATTCTCAGGATACTCGCTAGGTTTGGCTATAGCATTGATATTGGGCGGCAAGCTAGGTGATATGTATGGCCGCAAACGGATCCTATTCATCGGAGTATTAGGGTTTACATTGACATCTGTAATAGGTGGTGTAACCTCGAATCCCACGTTGTTAATCATTATCCGAATTTTTCAAGGACTATCCGCTGCAATGATTCAACCACAAGTACTGTCTATTATACAGAGCAGTTTTCTTCCAAGAGAAAAAGGACTGGTTTTTGCCATCTACGGGGCATTGATTGGAGTTGGATTTACACTCGGCTTAATCCTGGGAGGTTTTCTGGTTGACTGGAATCTTTGGGGACTTAGCTGGCGCATAGTATTCCTTTTTAATGTACCCTTCGGTCTATTGGTCTTACTCTTTATTCCTATTGTTCCCAATTCTCGCGGGTCCGCGAAGCAGAGCATTGACTGGACAGGGACGGTCCTGTTGATTCTTGGCTTGCTAATGCTCCTATATCCTCTGAGCGCAGGACACCAACAAGGTTGGCCTCTGTGGACATGGGATTGTCTGATACTATCGATACTAATCCTTCTGGCCTTTATTGCGGTACAGATTTGGAAGCAGAAGCAGAAGAGTTGGCCTTTGATCGATCTATCGATATTTAAAATAAGTTCCTTTAGCATGGGAATCGTGACGGTTATCGTGATCTATCTCAGCATGTTTGCCTTCTTCTTCATCTTGAATTACTATGTACAATCCGGCTTGCAGTATGATCTTGAATCTACGAGCCTAGTCTTTCTTCCGCTTGGTTCCGGTTTCTTTGTCACTTCTTTGTTATCCTCAAGGATGATGAAGAGATGGGGAAGAGCTGTACTGCAGACAGGCACTCTGACGATGGGAGTTTGCAATTTGTTGCTCATTGTGACTCTGTATATAGATCCGAAACATATGCTGTCTTTTTACAATGTCATCGTATTGCTGGTGTACGGTTTAGGTCTTGGAATGGCTACTACGCCATTGGCCAATATGGTTTTCGGTGAAATCCCGGTTAGTGTCGCAGGGACAGGTTCTGGCTTGTTTACAACATTTATGTACTTAGCTAATTCTTTAGGCGTGGCTTTTATTGGTATTGTGTTCACTTCTATGCTGGGCCATACACTTTCAGAAGCTAGTCTGGAAGATTATATAAAGGCATTTGCCGTTTCCGTTGCAGCTAGCGGATTAATGGCTTGGGTCGGTTGTATATGTATAAGCTTCTTGCCCAAGTCATCAAAAAGAAAATAAAAAACTATTGAATAGTAGTGAACCAATTGCAACTAGGAGCCAATACATCGTGTATACAATTTCAGGGGGCCTCCAATGAATGATGAAAATTTAGAACAGTGGTTAGACCGTTTGATGACCGGGGATGAAGAAGCCCTGGAAGTGATCTATGGTATGACCCGGAAAAAAGTTCATGGCACGGTCGCCATGCTGGTTCGCAATAAAGAAGATGTCAACGATATCGTCAATGAGATCTACTATCAGCTGTGGCGGGCATTGCCGGGCTACGATCGCAAGCGTCCATTCCTCTTTTGGTTAAATGGCATTGTGATCCGGCAAGTGAGTAATTGGCGAAGACAAATATGGAGAAGATTCCGGTTGGTAGAAAAACATACCCGTCTAGGTGAAGAGCCGCAAGTAGAACTGCCTGGTGAAGCTCTAATCGAAAGCGAATCCCAAAGAGAGCTGCAAGAGACGATCAATCGGCTGCCTTACAAGCTTAGGATCGTGGTGATTTACCGCTTTTACTACGATTATTCTTATGAGCAAATTGCCGAGCTGCTGCAAATTCCGACAGGCACGGCCAAATCAAGAGTCCATCTGGCATTGAAGCAATTACGGCAAAGGTTCGACACGGAACTGGACGGGGAGGAATATCAACATGTCTTTATCAAAAAAAATTGAGCAGGCGCTAGAACACCAAATCGAAGAAGCGGTGATACCCGATGAAGTTGATGAGCGTGTCAGACAATCGTTTAGGGAGTTTCACCGCAAAAAGGAGACGAAGAAAATGAAGAAAAAATTAGTAGCATTCAGCATAGCAGCAGCTATTTTAATACCCACCAGCGTATTTGCTTCCTTGGGCGGAACGTCTTATTTTTTCAACAGCGAAGCCAATATTAATGGTCTGGTCGATGACCGTGTGAAAAGTGCGATTTCTAATGGATTATCGATTCCGATGGATCAGCAAATAACCGATCAAGGCATTACGGTTCATTTTACAGAAATGGTTGTTGAAGATACCAAAATTCTCGTTCATTACCGTATCAAAAAGGCGGATGGAAGCTTAGTGCCCTATGAATTCGATACTAAAGGGCTGAATGTACTTCAGGATGGGAAGAAAAATGGAACCCAAGTAGAAAATCCGACTTATCAAGAGCCCGGACTTGAAGGATTTAGCGTTCTAAGCTTCATCGGTACGAGCAAGCCGGATCGGCTGCCATTTTACTTAACGGATGCCCAAGGCAAAGAGCTGGACGTTGGCATCGCAGAAAAGGATCAGCCGGAAGGCTTGCTTGCCTTCGTCACAAGCGGTACGAAGCTTCCCCCGTCCATTCAATTGAATGTGAGCATCAATCGAATCGGGAAAATGAAGGGAACCTGGAAGGCGCAAATTCCGATTGATCAAAACAAATTAACACAAGGAACAAAAGCAGCTAAATAACAGGCTTGCCTAAGGATAAGAAAAAAATGAATTGACAGGAAAAGTAATTAGGTGCCATACTATATTCATGACAAACGAAAACCATATTCCAAATGATCAGCAAATGGCTCCCACGCTTGAACAAATGAAGCGTCAGATGGACCGCTATGAGCTGGACGTAGATGTGCAAGCGGTGCTTGTTGCTTCCAGACTCATGGCGGCGGGAGCTAAGCTGGAGCATGCTGCAGAAGTTCATTTTTCCAGATTTGGGTTGTCTACAGGGCGATATCGCTTATTAGCGGATCTGGAGGATAACGAAGGAGAGGAGCTGCCGTCACAGCTTGCAGAGCATCTGGGAGTCACAAGAGCAACGGTGACGGGTCTCATTGATACGCTTGCAAGGGATGGCCTTGTATCTCGACGAACCAGTTCACAAGATGGCCGGCAGAAAGCGGTCATACTAACAGAACAAGGAGACAAGAAGCTGCGTGATATGGCGCAGGAGCATTTCAAGAGGATGGAAGCTATGGTTAACTTGTTAAGCAGGGAAGAACGATCGGTTTTTCTCGATCTGTTGGGTAGAGTCACACAGGGGATCTCCGCACTCACGGAGGAGCCGGAGGAGACCTAAGTCATTAAAAGCAATATATTGAGGGTTGAAGGGGCTAGTTAAGCTAGCCCGTTTTCATCGCTATATAGTTAGGATACTAATTATATAAAAGAAGATGCTGAATGATCAAATAACAGGAGTGGAGAGAGAGGAGCATGGTGATATGAACAACATGCATTACCGGAGGAAAATGGAAGGAGCTTCTGCTATCAAAAGCAATACCAATGCGTTCGTGCTGTGGCGTGAAGTACTGATGGCCTATGTATCTCCTGCCGTTATGGCAGGGCTTGGGGGTCTGATCACTGCCGATAGAAATCTTCAGATTGGAGCACTGACCACTATAGGAGGAGCATCGGCCATAATGGCCTGGCTGCTAGGGCTTTGGCTGCGCAGCAAAGGAGGTGATGTACGCTGGATGATTCGGATGCCCCGTATAGTAGCGGTAACGATGTTCGCGATAATTGGAGCTTCATTAGGCTTACTTACTGCATGGGCAACACTGGGCTTATTGGAAATGGTTCTATCCTACGCCCAATGGGATTGGATTCAACGTGTCTGGTTTGACTTTCCGTTATCGGGAGCGATTGCTTGCACGATTATGACTTGGCGTTGGCGCCAAAGCCGTACTACATCATGTTTCGTATTACATAACTAAGTTACCGATGGAGGAGATTAAAGATGATAACTATTATTGGAGCAACAGGTGTAATTGGAGGGGCGCTATTAAAGCGCATGGTTGAGCTTGGGGTACCCGTAAGGGCGTTGAGCAGGGAGCCAGATAAGCTGCGAAGTCAGCTAGGGGAGGCAGAGCTCTCCATGATCGAGATCGCATCGGCTGACGCTTCCGATACCGGTTCACTGCGTCACGCATTTGCAGGAGCCAGCCAGCTCTTCCTTGCCATGTCCAACAGTCCTAGACAAGTTGAATTAGAGACTTCCATCATTCGTACTGCTGTCGAAGCTGGAGTGGAGCATATCGTTAAGATATCAAGTCCAGTCTATGATAGCAGATCTCCGGTAGCCATAGCGGGCTGGCATCAAGAGATTGAAGGCTTCCTGTCACAAGCAGGGATCACGGGCACTCTGCTGCGCCCCTATGCCTTTATGCAAAATTTACTACGCTTTGCGCCATCGATCAGAGCACAAGATGTTTTTTGGGGCTGCATGGGGGACTCTCCTTGTAACTTCATAGACTGCCGGGATATTGCCGACGTGGCTGCTGAAGTCCTTACCAATCGAGAGGTTGCAGGCCGAACCTATACCCTTACCGGCTCGGAAACCTACAGCTACCCGCATATTGCAGCTAAGCTATCTTTCTTGCTCAATAGGACCATTCGTTACGTTGATAGGAGTAGAGAGGAATTGCTAAACGATCTTATTCAATATGCACAGATGCCTTCATGGATTGCGAACCATGTCGTTGAAATCCAGACGATGGCCACGGTCATCCCCGAAATGCCTACCTACACGGTGAAAGGCTTGCTTGGGAGAGATCCGCGAACCCTTGATGCTTTTTTGCAGGAACAGATAGAACAATTTCGCTAAAAACTAATGTGAAACAAACTCTAAACATTCTACAAGTTCGTATTTGGGACATACCCAATACGAGCTTTTTTTAATTAACACCAGTAATAATTAACTATATTAATTAAAATTCTCATTTCCTCATCTTTACAATAACTTATCACACAAGAGCATTTCCTGTCCCTTATAATAGGGTTGCAAACGATACCGGAAACGTTACCGGAGCGAATGTGACGGAGGTGTGATTGTGGCCAATATTAAAGATGTAGCAAAGCATTTAGGAGTATCTGTATCAACGGTGTCTAGAGCAATAAACAATCATCCCGACGTGAGTCAAGAGACGAAACTGCATATTTTGGAGGCGATCAAAACCCTAAATTACCGGCCAAACGCAATTGCCAAAGGATTAATTCAGAAAAAAACGTTCACAATCGGACTGATGATTCCCGAAATCTCGGACCCTTTTTTCTCTGATATCGCCAACGCCGTAGAGGACTCTTTGGCAGGGCATGGCTATCAGGTGGTCTATGGGAATACGTCACGAAATCCGGTCAAAGAAAAGCAGTTCATTTCTAACGCAATTGAGAGGCAGTTCGATGGATTGATTATTACTCCGGATGGCCTGGATGACGAATTGGTGGATATGCTATCCAAGCTGGAGAAGCCGGTTGTCTTCCTGAGACGGAAAACACCTGCTGGATTACCCATTCCGTTCGTCGATGTCAATCATTATGATGCAGCGACAATAGCCGTAAGATACTTACTCTCTTTGGGGCATAAGAACATCGGCTTCATCGGAATGCCGCAGACCTCACATACAGGGAATGAAAGGCATCGTGGCTATCGTGATGTGATGAGCAGCTGTGGTCTTCTGGATGAGAACAACCTTGTAGCAGGAGGAAGGACCATAGAAGCGGGCAGGGAAGCCATGGGCAAGCTGTATGCTCAAAATCCATCTTTGACTGCTGTGTTCTCAGCTAACGACCTGTTAGGAATCGGAGCGCTCGAATGGCTGGCCATACATAACATTAGTGTCCCTGATCAGTTGTCAGTTATCGGATTTGACGATCTGGAATATGCCAATCTGCACTGGGTACAGTTGACCACGATGGCACAGCCACGTCAAGAAATGGGCCGAAAAGCAGTGGAGCTGCTGCTGCAAATGATCGCAGAAAAAGGAACAGAAGCTGTCTCCGCGTTGATCGAAGCAAAATTGATTGTCCGCAGAACCTGTAAACCAATCTCAGATTGATAATCAAATGGAGGATGAAACGATGTCTAGAAGAGGAAGTAACAAAGCGGTTAGTCTGGCAACAGCAGCTATGTTAGTTTGCACCATCTTGTTAACGGCATGTGGAAGCAGCAAGGGGAATCAGGCAGCCTCGAGCAACGCAGGTGCGGCACCGGCGTCGACAACGAGCACACAGCCAAGCTCACCTCCCAAAGGCTCCGGCAAATTGGTTGTGTATGCGGCGCTTAACGAGGATGACATTGTTCAAATCCAAAAAAAATTCAAAGAGGACACGGGCATCGAGATTGAATATTTGCGTTTAAGCGGTGCCGGTGAGGCCAGCACAAGAATTCAAGCTGAAAAAGCGTCACCCAAGGCAGATGTCTTCGTCGGTGGATCGGTGGAGTTCTATGAACCTCTGGCTCAACAAGGCCTGCTGGAGAAATACACATCGCCTAATGCCAAGGACATCGATAGCCAGTTTAATGATCCGAAGGGGTATTGGCAAGGCTGGTATATGGGCGTGCTCGGCATCGTACTGAATACGGAACGGTTCAAGAAGGAGCTGGAGCCCAAAGGCATTAAAGAGCCTAAGACTTGGGATGATTTGCTCGATCCTGCTTACAAAGGCATGTTTATCACTTCCAACCCAGCGACAGCAGGAGGCGGTTATATTTTCGCAGCAGATCAGCTCTTCCGGTTGGGTGAGCAAAAAGGATGGGAATATTTGCAAAAGCTGAACACGAATGTTCACCATTACACACCGGCAGCGGGGGATGGCATCAATCTTACAGCGACCGGCGAATTCGTGGCAGGAATGTCCTGGGCCCATGATATCGTTAAATCGGCCAAACAAGGATATCCCATCAAAGTTATCGTTCCGGAGCAAACGGCATTTGAAATTGGAGGCGTCGGCGTTATTAAAGGCGGAGCCAATACCGAAAATGCCAAGAAGTTCGAAGATTGGCTCTTGACGAAGCCGGTTGGAGAAATGAATACCAAGATGTCTAACCGTTACTCCGTCCGCAAGGATGTAGCTCCTCCAGATGGTATGATCAAAATCGAGGATGTCAAGCTGGTTAATTATGACCGGGACAAAGCTGCACAAATGAAGCCGGATGTCGTGAAGAAATTCACGGATATGATCGGCAAATAAGCACTTAGTATTGACAGTAAGCAGCAAGGAGATGGATGAAACGGGAGATGGGAGGCATTTCCCGTTTCATTCACTTTTCGAGTGACCATGAGGAGTGACGTCATGATTGCAACCAATCATAAAGAAGTATGGGCAGAGATCCGAAGATTGAAGAAGGAACCGCTGCTAGCTGCCGTTATTGCCATAGTGATTCTGATTACAATGTACTTCGTCCTATGGCCGGTTTATAAGGTGATCAGTTTTCCTAATTTGTCTGACTACAAGGAGATATTCACGAACTCAAGATGGCTCGCTGCCGCATGGCACAGCCTATTCCTGACATTGATTTCAACGTTGTCTTGCACCGTGATTGCTTTTATATTTGCCTACACGATTAGCCGTCTTCAAGTTCCGTTCAAAGGGCTGTTCAAGTTCATCACCATTCTGCCCATCGTTTCTCCGCCTTTTATTATTGCTTTGTCCTATATCCTGCTGTTTGGGAGACAAGGACTTGTCTCCAAGTACATTTTACATATGAGCATTGACGTATACGGCTGGCATGGGCTGTGGCTGGTGCAGACGATTACCTTTTTTCCATACGCGTATGCGGTCATATTTGGTGTGCTTAAATCGAGTTCGATTCAATTGGAATATGCGGCCTACAACTTGGGTGCGACTCGTTGGCAGGTCTTTAAAGATATCGTGCTCCCGCTTAGCAGACCTGGTATAGCAGGGGGAGCTCTGATTACGGCTATGAATGTGCTGGCAGACTTCGGGAATCCCATGATCATTGCCGGCAATTATGCTATGCTGCCGACCGAGGCATATATGCAAATGTCGGGGTTGTTTAACTTATCCTCGGCAGCGATGCTCTCTACAGCTTTGCTCGTACCAGCGCTTATCCTGTTTGTGCTGAATCGTAGGTGGGTGGGGGACCGGTCTTACGTAACGATTACTGGCAAAGAGTCGTCTCTTGCCCCTTATCCAGTGCCTTTCTATGTGAAATGGGGCTTGTTCGCGTTCTGTGGGATCGTGACCATCATCGTGCTTGCAGTGTATGGAGTCTTATTTTATGGAGCTTTTACGAAGACCTGGGGCTATGACTGGAGTTTCACCCTGAAAAACTTCAGCTATGTGTTCGACAAGAAACGGGAAATGACGAACAGCTTGACCTATGCGATGATCTCATCCATTGCAGCCGCTTTTCTAGCTATGCTGCTGGCTTATATAGTCAAAAGGAAGCAAGTGGGAATCAACAAGCTGATCGATTTTCTAGCTATTCTGCCTGGAGCTGTTCCCGGTGTATTCCTTGGACTTGGCTTCGCTATGGCCTTTAATGAGAAACCAATGGAATTGACCGGAACTTCAGCCATTATGGTGCTGGCGTTAATGTTCTGGAACTTACCGACCTGCTACAGTGCTTGTCTCGCAGGCTTGCAGCAGATCGGCCATTCATTAGAGGAGGCCTCCCTTAACTTAGGGGCAGGCAGCTTCACTACATTTCGCCGTATCCTGCTGCCGCTCCTCAGAGGGCCGTTTATGTCCGCTCTCGTCGTTTCGTTTTTAAGATCCGTCACTTGTTTAAGTGTGATCATCTTCATTTATTCGGCTAAAACCTCCGTCGGCACGATCTCTATTCTGGGCTTGGTTCAGAATGGGGCATGGGGGAACGCCGCTGCTTTTACGGCTGTGCTAATCAGCATCGCCTTTATCGTTCTGGCAGCAGCCAGAATCTTGTTGAAGGTCAGAATAAATCCATAACCGATGAAGGAGGGTCAGAATAGACGCTATGGAACCGATGATCCAAATCGAGCATTTGACGAAAACGTTCGGCCATTTTAAAGCCATCGATAATATATCATTGGATATTCCCAAGGGAAGCTTCACGACGCTTCTCGGTCCAAGCGGATGCGGCAAAACGACTTTGATGCGTCTTATCGCAGGCTTCAACGAGCCGGATTCCGGTAATATTTATATTGAAGGAACCAAAGTGAACGGCATTCCGGTTTATAAAAGAAATACTCCCTTGGTTTTTCAGGATTATGCATTGTTCCCACATATGACAGTGTATGAGAATATTGCCTACGGCCTAAAGCTGAAAAAGATACCGAAACAAGAAACAGAAGCCAGAGTGGCCTCTATGCTGGACATGTTCGGTCTGCAAGGCATGGAACGCAGATTTCCCAAAGAAATGAGCGGTGGTCAGCAGCAAAGGGTAGCATTTGCCAGGGCATTAGTCACAGGCCAAAACATCTTGCTGATGGATGAACCGTTAAGCAATCTAGACGCCAAAATGAGGATCGAGGTAAGGAATGAGCTGAGGGCTTTGCAGCAAAAGCTCGGTATTACCGCCATTTTCGTTACGCATGATCAAGACGAGGCATTGTCTATCTCCGATCAGATTGCTGTATTTGATAAAGGACGCATTCTTCAATGCGGCACGCCTATGGATATCTATTTCAAACCAATGAGTCCCTTTGTGGCGAATTTTGTGGGAGCAGCGAACTTTGTACATGGTAGGGTGATAGGACAGGAAGAACAAGATCTGCTGGTACAATGCAGCGATTCTGTGCTTAAGGTCAGCAAAGACAGCCATCCATTTCGAGTAGGTGACCCAGTGATGCTTGTCATTCGACCTGAATGCATATCCATTGCTGCACAAGAGAATGGACATGAGCAGCGACCCAATGTTAAGAACGGCGTTATTAAGAGCAGCAGCTTCCAAGGGAGCATGGTTCGTTATGTAGTAGAAGCAGATTCTATGGAGTGGACCGTTGATGACTCCAACCCAAGTATTTATGGATTTCATCAGGGCATGATTCAATTCGAACTGGACAAAAAGAAGATCCATGTTCTGCCGGCGGCAGCTGCACATTAAACCCATTTATATGGAAATATTCAAGCTAGTGGGGAGCGATCTGTCAAATTACCGTCTCTTCCAGAGAGGATTGTGTTGGCATAGTGCGTTTACAACCGTTGTACAAAATGATTGTGACCGATATTGATGGAACACTTGTAGACCATCAGCAAAGGATAAGTGATCGCAATAAGGATAGAATCCGTTGTTTCCAGCAGGAGGGGGGCCTCTTCACGCTGGCTACGGGCCGTATGGAGGATGCTGCGCTTTCCTATGCGCAGGAGCTGGATATTCAGCTCCCTGTCATTTTATATAATGGGGGAAAGATCGTAGACCTGGTTACGGGACAATGCTTTTTTGAAGCACTGCTCTCAGCGGAAGCCGTGAAGCAATCCTTGCAGTTATTGCATGAGTATTCGTTGGATATCATTGTTTACTCCGAGCGCAAGCTATGGGTGGATGATGTAACGCCTGTCATTATGGACTATATGAACAAGGATAGAGTAACGTGTCATCGGTGGGAGAACCCGAATGTTCTCCTGAAGGCGCCAGTCAATAAAATCATGATCATCAAGGAAAATCAAGATTTTGACGGTGTGCTGAGGGCTTTATCTCCGTTGGCAGGCAAGCATTGTGAGTTGGTCATGTCCGAACCTACTTATTTAGAAATATTACCCAGAGGGGTATCCAAGGGAAGCGCACTAAAAATGCTGACAAATCTTGTACAAATCGATATTCGTGAAGTGATCGCGATAGGGGACAACTTGAACGATCTGGAAATGATAGGTGAAGCGGGACTAGGCGTTGCGGTAGATAATGCCCATGTCCGATTGAAAGAAAAAGCAGATTACTTAGGTAAGTCGCATCTTGACCATGCCGTGGCAGAAATCATTGAGAAATTTTGTCTGCTAAATAAATAACTGTGTTGTATAAAACAAACCCTGCCGCTCCTGAATCCTTATTTAGGAAGAAACAGGGGTTGTTTGTGTTCAGTCATGCGGAATTGCGTCCTCCTCTATTTTCCAGTTTAAATTCAGTTTATATTTGTATCGTAGTATGAGGGCAATTCATGAATCTGAGGTGATTTGCTATTTTAAAAACAAACAACAAAACATTGGTTCTTACCGGACTGATACTCGGTCTTATCTTCGCGGAGCTTGACGAAACGATCGTCTCCACCGCGATGCCGACGATAATCCGTGAGCTTCACGGATTATCACTGTACGGTTGGGTAGCCGGAATCTACATGCTTGCAGTAACGATGTTCATGCCGATTCTAGGCAAGCTGGCTGATTTATTCGGCCGTAAACGGATTTACTTGATTTGTATGGGCTTATTCATTACAGGCTCGATCGTAAGTGGATTTGCGAATTCGATGACATGGCTTCTGATCGGACGCGGTATTCAAGGAATAGGAGCGGGCGGGCTTATGCCTCTAGCGTTGGTTATTATCGGTGAGACATACCCGTTAGAGCAGCGTGCCAAAATCCAAAGTCTCTTCGGTCCGCTTATGATTCTTCCGCAACTGTTAGGACCAACCGTGGGGGGATATTTAGTCGGACACATGAATTGGCATTGGGTATTCCTTATTAACATTCCCGTTGGCGTACTTGCTGCTGCCGTCTTGGCCGTTGGAATGCGCGAATCGATTGGTGAAGAGAAGCGATCTATTGATTGGAGCGGAGCAGTGACCTTGATCCTTGCTTTATTCTCACTGCTGCTGGCTCCGGTACTGATTGATAATCAAGGCTATTCTTGGTCTTCACCTATTATCATTGGTTTGTTGGCATTGTCCTTCATCTTCTTTATTTTGTTAATTTACATTGAGTCAAGAGTGAAGGAGCCTATCATTCCTCTTCATCTATTTACTAATCGAAATGTAGTCGTTCTATCAACACTGGTGTTTATCTTGATGATGGGCTTGATGGGGGGGATAGCGTCGTTTCCTTTCTTTGCACAAAATGTGATGGGGCTCTCGCCAACAGCATCGGGCTATTTGACACTTGCCTTTATGGCTGGGGCTATACCGTCGAGTATCGTAAACGGGTTTCTCATTACGCGAGTCGCTTATCGAAATCTGTTCATTGTATCGTTCCTGCTGCCGATCATCGGGTTCTTCCTGTTGATGCAGATTCAGGTCAGTACAACCATACTATTCATCGTGATTAGCTTCTTTATACTTGGGGTCGGACTTGGCGCGCTGTTCGGCGGAGATAACCTCATTGTTCAAGAATCTGTCGATTCCAAAGACAGCGGCATTGCCTTGTCAACCGTTCAGCTGTTTCAATCGCTTGGGGCGACGATAGGGTTAAGCGTATTCGGCAGCATGTTGGCCCGTAACATAAAAAGTGGCGTAGCCGATCTCAGCGATCAGCTTCCTTCCGGTACGGCTGAGCATATCCAAACGGGCGGGATCCCGCAAGGAATTTCACCTGATCTATTGCTACAGGTAAAAACGGTGTTTGCTCATGCGTTTCAAAACATGTTTACCATATCGTTGATCTTCGTAGTTGCCGCGTTCATCCTCTGCTGGTTTTTGAAAAAAGAAATTTTGTCCAAGAAAGAAACGGAAGCCGCAAGCGCATAACCTATGCGCTGCGGTTTTCTTTTTTAGGTTAAAGTTATTTAAAGTATGGACTCGGTTCTCCGATATACCCCAGGGGATGTACCGCTAATTTTCTTGAAAGCTTTGGAAAAATGATGAATATCGGCAAAACCGCAATATTCCGCAATTTCCTGGATCGGAAAAGAGGAGTTTTTGATCAGCTCTTGTGCATGTTGAATTCTTAACCTCATTAAATATTGATGGGGAGACACGCCGAAATGCTCTTTAAACACAACGGAGAAACGGGACGGAGAGAGCTGAGCACGTTTTGCCATGTCTGACAAAGAAAGCGGTTCTGATAAATGAAACGAAAAATAAGAGGTTATCCAGTTTAAGGATTGAGGCTTCTGAAATTGGACAGCTGGCTTTTCCATATGGCCTTTGAGCAGAGATAGCACTAATTCACTCGCTAAATGTGTAGCTTCCAAGTGACTGTACAAGTCACCATGCTCCCACAATCCAATCATTTTTAGCATGGTTTCTTTAAAAGCCGACGGTTGGGAAGGCCGAAATTTCAGAGGAATATGAATGCCCGAAATATCGTTTAAGCGTGGCTGAAGAAACTGCGAATATGCGCTTAGGTCAGTTTGACCTGGAAGTGTCGGAAAGCTTTGTTCACGCCCTTCCGTGTAAAAAAAATCCATATGAGCAAAGGGAGTGATAGTTCGTGTTACGCCTCTCAGCGTATGCAGTTGGTCTGGCTGAATAAGGCAGAATTCTCCTTCATGAAAATGATGCTCTTCTCCGCTCGTTTCCACAATGAAATGTCCTTCCTGAACATAAATAAGCAAATAATCAAGGAGCCGCCGCTCCGGCAAATACCATGGTTCCCGTACTGCATACCCTGTTTCTCGAATAAAAGGCAGCAGCGGATGACGGATAATGATTTCGTGAAATGACTTCATTCTCAACCTCCCTTGATTCCCTGTGTCCAAAATATCAGACTATGTCCAAAAGAACAATAAGTTTTGACAAAAAATGAAAAAGGGATAACAAAGCTTTGAAAGTAGAGCAGACCTTATAATACAAACAAGATAACGTATTCTTCTGTACATTAGCACTCTCAAGGAGGTTTTATTCTAATATGCAAAGAGTAATAAATAACAATTTAGGAATGATTCCGCTTGCCGGAATATGCAGCTACGAAGAAGCCTGTGCGCTCGGTTACGATATTGATCGTAACGTTAACCTGTTGAAAAGGTATATCTATGCCGTTTCTCAATTGAACCAGGTTTTTGCCGCCCATATTGCTAATGTTCCTGAATGGGAAGTGAAATGCGCATTCAGTCTTCACATTTGGCTTGAGGCAGAGCACAGCGCTGCGCTGCGCAAACGGGTTATGGAAATGCGGGAGCCGCCTCTACATTTAGATAAAGTGCCGGATGTGCGTCTAGAAGCTTTCTTCCAAGAACTGATACGCGCTCAATCCACGCTTGAGCTTGTGGTCGGACTATATCGGGTTGCTAAGCCGGAGCTGCTTCGAGCCGTCAGGAAGCATCTGTGTGAAACCAATTCACTGGTGGATCATCCTACTTGCAGAGTTCTGAAAATGATAGCGGCGGAGCAGGAAGAAATGATGGCTTGGGGCGAATCTGCTATCCAAGCTCTGATTCAAACAGACGAAGACGAAGCTCGGTCGACGGAGTGGCAGAAGCATTTAGAGAGCTTTCTGCAGGAAGCAGGGGGAATCTCCGGTGAATCGAAGCGTCCTGAGGACGCGCCCCAGAAAACTCCTCGCTCCGACGGCAGCCGGTACGTAATGAAGCTGGAACCAAGTAGAGACGACAGATTTATAGACCCCTATAATGCCGCAGCAAAAATCGATGAGTATTATGTGGACGATAGTCTCCTTGCGGACGAACGAACATATGCTCTTATCTATAAACGATTGAGAGAAATGGACGTTCCCGAATGGATGGGACCGATTATTTACCAAACCGAGGGCAAGCCATGGGAGTATTACCAGGACCTGAGTCGTCAGCTGTGGGATGAGGCCCGTCATGCCATGTTAGGTGAAGTAGGGTTGTATCAGGACGGAGTAGAGTTCTATAAATACCCAATCGAGTATAGAACGAGCATGGCGCTCAATTGTTGCTTCAAGCCTCTCGAAGCCCATGTGATCTTGTGGTATATCGAGCAAGGCCTGATGCCTCGCAAAACGGGAAAGCAGCTTGAATGGGCCATTGCCAAGCAATCGGATAACGAATTAGCCAAAACGTTCCAGGATTACGATTGGGCCGATGAGGTGCTCCATGCTCAAATTGGACGAAGATGGCTTGTGCCTGAATTTGAAAGTCTCGAGAAGCTGACTCAATTTGGAGAGTCTTTAATGGAACGCAACTGGGCGGAGAAGGCTAAGTTGGATAGCAGATCCGCACAGAGTCAGTGGTGGCCGCAATTTCTTGCTGAAATACGCGAGAGTAAGCAGCGAATTCGTGTTACACAACAACAAAAAGGAGCTGTGACTTCCGATGAACTTGTCAAATAAAGTATGTGTAGTAACGGGGGCAGCTCGAGGCATCGGGTTGTCTCTAGTTCACCAGCTGCTAGCGGCTGGAGCCAAGGTTGCTGTTAGCGACGCGGATGAAAAGGCATTACAAGAGGCGGTATTTCAGCTTGATTCTGCTGATAGAATCATCGGGATTCCAACCGATGTCCGATCAGAGACGGATATCGCGCTTTTGGCCAATGCCGCTGAAAGTCAGCTTGGACCTATCGACGTTTGGATCAATAACGCAGGGGTAGCCCGTCATAAAAGAATTACGGACTATACGACCGATGACATCGATTGGATGATGGATGTCAACTTCAAAGGCACGGTGCTTGGAAGTCAGCAGGCTCTTCGCCATATGAGTCCCAAACAGTCCGGTCATATTGTGAACATTGTCTCCACTGCAGGATTGACGGGAGTGCCTACAGAATCGGTTTATTGTGGTACGAAATTTGCCGTGCGAGGGTTTACGGAGGCGCTTCAGCAGGAGGCTGCGGGATGTGGAATACGAGTAACCGGCGTGTACCCAGGAGGTGTGAATACGTCGTTCTGGGATAAGGCAAGAGAGCAGCCTTCTCCGGTACAAACGTATTTAACACCTGATGACGTGGCCCTGGCAGTTATTTCTGTGCTTCAAATGAACGACAATTGCGTAACTCATGAAATCGTCATCCGTTCCATGAAAGATGCGAATTTTACGCTGGAGGATTTGAATCCATGACGGGTTATCGCATTCATACAGCTCAATTCTACTCGAAGCATTTGAATGGAAGAAGGGTTTATCGCATAGCAATACCTGAGAAGCGGTCGGATGAGAGTAAGCCGCTGCCTCTCCTTGTGCTGTTGCATGGAGTCCATGGATCAGAAACGGATTGGACGGAACAGGGGAACCTGCTCGAGACGTTACAAGAGCAAAGCCGCTCCGGGAACATAGGTGATATGGCAGTTCTGATGCCTTCAGACGGTCTATTCTCATACGGGACAGGATATTTGGACTGGGCGGAGGGATATCCCCACCTCTATGAACGGTATTTGCTGGAAGAGGCTCTGTTGGATGCGGAACAACGATTTGATGTGGGCGGAATAAGGTCACGCCGATCGATCGCGGGGTTGTCGATGGGAGGCTATGCCTCCGTTCGGCTTGGTTGGACATGGCCTGAGCAATTCAGTTCCGTCAGCAGCTTGAGCGGTTTCTTTGATGCACATGAGCTGGAAGTGCTGATTGGTGGCCCAAGCTTTGCTTCTATATTTCAGGGCGATCAAGCAAGAATACATGCGGCGTCTCCCTTGACTATGCCTTTACCTTCGGAAGAACAAATGCCTAAGCTCTATTGGGACTGTGGAATAGATGATCCTTATATCAATTACAACCGCCAGCTGTGTGATCGACTACGTGGCTTGGCAATCTCTCATCGTTACGAGGAAGAAGCGGGTGCGCATACATGGGATTACTGGAGAAAACGTATCCGTCATCATCTCCAATTTCACTACCATGTAATGAAAGAAGCTACAACCTCGGAGGTCATCCTATGACTATGGATTCACAGCGAGTCGTTCATTTAGTTCCGCATTTTCATTACGATACCGTATATTTAAAAACCTATGAGCAATATTTGGAGCCTGCGCTTAGCCATATTCACGAAACTCTGCGAATTATGACAGAAAACCCTACCTATACGTTTATGATCGAACAGACCATTCTGCTAGAGGAATATTGGGAGCGTTTTCCTGAGCAGAGGTCGCTGCTATATCAGTTTGCTCAAGAAAGAAGGCTGGAGGTTGCATGTGGCATGTATTGTATGCCGGATATGAATATCCCGTCGGGAGAATCATTTATACGGCAGGTGGCTAAGGGAAAGCGTTGGGTAAAAGAGCATCTAGGGGTCGACGTCCATGTGGCCTGGGTGTCGGATAGCTTCGGTCATCATCCCCAGCTTCCACAGCTTTTGCAGCACTGTGGCTACCATGCCTATGTTTTTGGCAGAGGAATGGACCCGGATGCACCAACCCCTTTTAGATGGTCAGGCATTGATGGGACAAAGCTTCTAACCCATCGACTGCATGGTGGCTATGGATTGATCATGTTCTCCCAATCGGTAGACAATGCTCTGGAGCTTAATTTGAATACGAATAAAGGCGCTGATGCTATTCGGGATCGAATTCGCTTTCTCGAAACGGTATCTTCCGATTCAAGAGACCTGCTCTTGCCCAATGGCGGCGATATGGCGAAGCCTCAGAAGGAAGCGATAGCCGCAGTTGAAGATTACAATCGTAGATATAAAGATAATGCCGTCTGCATCTTGTCTTCCGTTCATCAGTATGTGAGCTCTATACAAGAGCGGTCTGAGCTGCTGCCGCTGTTATCTCCCGACTTGAATCCAGTTACGCCGGGAATTTACAGTTCAAGGATGGGAATCAAGCTCTGGAATCGCAAGATAGAAGGGAAACTGCAGCTGGCTGAAAGATGGCATGCGGCGATTTCACTAATTCGGGGCTTCAGCAAAGCCTCTACCGAAGTCATTCGCAGGGAACTCGAATTGGAGCATGCATGGCAGCAGCAGCTGTTTAACCAATTCCACGATATTATCAGCGGAACTATCGTCGATGCAGGTTACCTGGACTCCATGAGACGTTACAAAGAAGCCGATGCATGTCTGGATCGAGTGATGGCTAGTTTAAAGAAAGAAATGGCAGCTTCCTCTGCGCCTTTAGTGGTAAACGAGCTGCATGATGTCGTTTTGATGGTCATGAACCCATCATGCTTTACAAGGAAGGAAGTCGTACGGTTTCATCTTGAAACAAGCTTACCGAATATTAACGGAGCCACTGTTCTAGACGAACATGGCAACGATCTTGAGATGCAATTTCGTGTCATTACTGAAGACCAAAGAGGGCCAAGGAGAATTGAACTATGTTTCACCGATCGTTTGGAAGGCTTGTCTAGCAAGAGCTACAAGGTCATTTGGAAGCGACATGAGGAATTAGTCGTCAAGCAGCAAGAGCCTAGTCACAGAATATCGCAAAGTCCAGAAGGAATTTCCTTCGAGAACAGCCTTTGCCGAGTTCAAATTGCCAATAACGGTTGTATCGTTTCTTACCGACTCAATGCATCAGGACACGAGTGGATTCCCGAAGGTAAAGGCTGGAATGAACTCTTGCTGTTGTCTGATACCGGAGATTTGTGGCTCTATGATGATCCAATCATTAACGGTGCCTATTACGGACCTATGGATGACATGTTTCAGCAAATGGCTGAGGATACGAAGCCTTATGTAAAAAAACGACTGGGCAGCTCCTTGCGTACAACAGGGATGCTTGCCATCAAAGACGAGGATGCCGACAAAATCATTATTGAGAGCAAAGGAAATATTCGTTTTTGGAGGATGCAGGTGGATTATGTTACAACCGTCTTTTTATATAAGGAATCTGGCAAAATCGGATTCGGAACCAAGCTAACCGGAAGAGGACGGCAGTATCGTTTGATCGCAGCATTCCCGACCGAGCTCTCAGAAGGGCACCTCCTGCAAGAAATTCCTTTTGGTACCGTCAAGAGAGAAAGCGGCGAGTATCCGGCGCAGAATTGGTCGGCGTTGGAAGAGGGGGACCGTGGAGTGCTGATAACCAATGTGGGAATTGCAGGTAACGGAAGGCTAGACGGTACGATGTATCTTGCATTGACACGGTCCGTCTCGATTGATTACAAAACGGAGTCCGAGCTTGCCTACGAGGAAGGCGAAACGCATGTCTATCGATATGAAATCGAGGCATATGAAGGAAAGCCGTTGGCAGAGCTTAAGCCTTGGCGCAGCGGCGAACAGCTGATTTTACCATTAGTAACGGCCGTATATCCAGCGGTGACGAAGCTGTTGAATGTAGACGCAATTAAGGTTATAAGCGAGACGGTTCATCTTACTGGATTGTACTATAGAGAAGGAACATGGACACTGCGGATCTACGAGGCAGAAGGCAGCCATGCATTGGCGACCGTTCATTTTCCTTTGGCCACTGTACTTGATGAGCCGTTGTACATCTGGGAAGAGAACGGGATAGGGGATCGTATTTCTGAACCACAGCGAGTACATGAAAGCATTGAAGTGGAGCTCACAGCCTATCAGATTAAGACCTTTGCGTTTGGTCCGAAACCTACTATTTGAACAGAAATATTCGCCAAATTGGAACTAGCTTTTTATGGCAGTTCCTCTTTGGTATGGATAGTTTATACGGTGCCTAAGGAACCGATTTTGACTAGACTGCATTGCTACTCCTATTGGAATGCTTTATAATGATATGACAATCAAATGAGAACTTATGTGCGTATATCTTGCAGACTGAGAAAACAGCAGCAGATGACTTAAGGATGGAGGGACTATGGAATTTGAAGCCTACGAACAACAAGATTGCACTATTTACTCTTGCTGGAATTGCAACGGCGCCGGGGTTTATGGACCCTTTTCGTGAGGAGCTGTCTTTCCAGCTGCGGAGTCGGGGGTATATCGTGGAGGCGGAGTCCATCTATCCTTATGGTGACTGGTCGCAACGGGTAATGAAGCAATTAGCAGCGATTTTCCGCGATATGACGGATATTCAGGAACGTTTATGGACATCAGTCGGCGCAAGAGCAGCCAAGGAGCTTATTTTCGAGGCGGCAAAGAAAGGGCAAATTGTACTGCTAATCGGACACAGTGGAGGAGGCATTAGTGCTGTTCAAGTTGCCTTACAGCTAATTAAAGAAGGTTATTTGCCGCCGCTTATCGTTCAGATCGGCTCACCCAAATGCCCCATTCCATTGGTTTTAAAAGAACACGTGCTTTTCTTATCCGCTGTTGGCACAGGAGGTAAAAGAGACCCGGTTACCCGGTTCGGACGATGGGGAGGCTGGGTACGCAAGTTCGGTCATTTAAAGGTTTGGAAAATGAGGGCTTATCCTCCTGAAGAAGTTGTAGACATCCCTTTGATCGGAAGCCATCCGGACTACTTCCGTACTCATTCTCCTTATGTGGATGAGACTGGAAGCTCGAACATGATGAAGACGCTTCGCCCCCTGTTATCCTGGCTCGAACGAAAGCTGCCGTAAAAGGACCTAATTGTGACCAAAACCATGGAGTTCCGCTGCTTTTAGCCAAACGTCAAGACCTCGCCTGCTTCTTATATTGACTCGGAGATAGTCCGTAACGCAAACGGAACGAACGATTGAAATGAATATAATTGGAAAATCCGCACAAGTAAGCGATCTCCTCCAACGTATTCCCGCCGATTAGTATATATTCCCTCGCCATAATAAGCCTCATTTCAATGACATAATCCATAATGGATTGATTAAAAGCCGCCTTGAATAACTGAGAGGCCCGCGACACGCTCAACCCGACATGGGAAGAGATTTCGCGTAATGTCAATTTGCTTGCTGCCCGCTTCTCTATATAATCTCTGATTTGATTAGAGACGGACCATTGATGGAGCATAGGTCCCCTTCCTTCCGTAATCAAACGTCCCAAATGAAGAAAAAAAGCCTGTACCAAGCAGTTCACAATATCAGGATGTGCATGTTTCATCCGTCTTTTCTCATATCGAACTAATTTCCACATCGAAATCAACCCATCATCCAGCCCCAGATGAACTTGTAGTGGAGTAGGGTAGTGGGTCCACCACTCATCTAGCCAAGCTTCCCCCGGCATAATCAATAAATAATAGTCAGAGCTCCGAAATAAAGGATTAGTGTCGTCCCCTATGATCAACTCATACGAATCACCCGGTTTGCACAACAACAGATCTCCAGGCTGTATAACATGAGTGATGCGATTCACGACGGCTTTGCAGGAACCGTCCGTCTGCAGTCGTACGACATAGTGCTTCAAGCCATCGCGCCGATCCGTATATAAGGATTTGGTATGAACTGAGTGTCCGATTGCAATAATGTCCAAACGTTAACCTCCGTTCTAAGGAAGCCGCTAATAAGATACGTAAAGTAGCGTGTTCTATATAATAACAAATACGGTATCCAAAAATGAAATAATGATAAGATAGGTTAAGAAATTGCTTTGATTGGATATGTTCTTAGTCGCTTGCTTCACATTAAAATAAAAGTAATCCTGAGAGTGAATTGGATCTGGTTGTAACCGGATACAGTTTCATTATACACGCTGCTGAAACAGGATACGACAGTGTTTTCCGATGCGCGTAAGTTTAACGGAAACTCTCATGATGAATTGATTAAATGATGGGGGAGACGGCAGCGAGGATGTCCGATTATCTAGAGTGACTCCGACATCATCTTCAGGACAAGAGCGGATGCGGTGAGGTATGAACGGCATCCGATTAACGGATTCCAATAATTTACGAGAGGGCGATCGAATGAAACATCGCAGCTTCATTGTGCTGACCATAATTTTATTTCTGGTTTTATTAACGGGATGCGTGAAGGAGGGCTCGCAAAGTACAGCCGTTTCTTCTCCGCAGGAGGAAGGCATCAAAGTCGATTTGCAAACGCCGACAGAGCTTATTTTTTACGATGAGACGAATATGTCCGAGGATGTATTTAACGAAAGGTTTGCAAAGCCAATAAGAGATAAATTCCCGAATGTTAGCTTCAAAGTAATCAAGCCGGGCAAAGGAACCTATATCAGCGAAATTGCATCTAGCGGCACTTTTCCAGATATTTTCTTCACAACCTCTTGGAGCTTTCCCCTACAGGTGGACGGCGGCATGGTGTCGAATCTGAATGATTGGGTGAAAAAAGATTCTACCAATATAAGCAGCTATCAGCCAACGCTGATCGATACGATCAAGAGCTTCAGTCCGAAGGATGAATTGTTTGCTCTTCCTTATTCCAATTATGCATCGGTTCTGTATTACAACAAAGATATTTTCGACCGGTTCGCAGTCCCATACCCTAAGGACGGTATGAGCTATGAAGAGGCGATTGAATTAGGGAAAAAGCTGACAAAAAACGATGGCGGCGTAATGTACACCGGATTTTTCCCGGGGAATTATAGCTTTACATACGCTCTCTACAAAGCGGGATTCGTAGATGTGGCGAACAAAAAGTCCAGCTTTAACAATCCGGAAATGAAACAAGTGTTCGATCTGCTAAAAACCGGCTTCAGCTCCCAAGGCATGGAGTATATGGATTATACCGCTGCACTGAACAAGTTTTATAAAGACAAGACGCTGGCGATGCTGCCGTATCATTTTGAATTGGGGCGAATGGAAGCAGAGGCCAAATCGGGCAGCGGCTTCAACTGGGATATGGTGCAAGCACCGACTATAGCCGGATTTAACCATAGTGGCGCGCCCAGCATGCTATCGATTTCGTCACAAACGAAGCATACGGCTCTGGCCTTTAAGATCATTTCATATTTATCCTCATCGGTGGAATACCAAACCATGCTGGCTAAAAAAGGGATATTGCCCGTAGTGAACAACCCGGAGATTAAGAAAGCCTTTGGTTCAAGCCTGGATTATTTGAGTGGGAAGCATATAGAGGCGATCAGCAAAGCAAAGCCGCAGTCGATTCTGAAACCGACCCAGTTCGATAGAGTACCTGATAAATATTTGACCCAGGCACTAAAGGATGTCGTCACAGGATCGACGGACGTGAATACGGCGCTTAGCAAGGCAGAGGAGCAGGCGAATAAAGATTTACTATCTCAGATCAAATAAGCAGCGCGAACGCCTGTAAAATGGATGAGGAACTCCTGTTTATTTAAAACTGGGGTTCCTACTTTTTTTGAACGACTTCGCTGCAAATTAGCTATAAGCTCCTTTTCCGTGATAATATCGATATTAAAGTGAGATTAGACTAAGGTTGAGGGAGTAATGGGTGATGGAAGTAAGACTCGATATCATAGTTCGTTCGACTGAAATTGACGTTAACGGTCATGTCAACAATGCCAAATACTTGGAGTATTTAGAGTGGGGACGTGAAGAATGGTATGATACAGTCGGATTAAGCTATCAAATTTTTACCAGCTTAGGTGTGCAGACGGTAACCGTGAACATTAACATCAATTATCGCAAAGAGTGTAAGCAAGGGGACAAGCTCTCTATCGTAACACGTCCTGAGAAGATGGGAAGAACTAGCTTTGTTCTGAAGCAGGAGCTGTATAATGAAACCGGAGAGCTCTGTGCAGATGCAATCGTGACCAGTGTAACCATGGATATCCAATCACGAAAGAGTCGCGAAGTACCAGAACCCTTGCAGAAGCTTTTTATAAATAAACAATAATTCAAGAGTGGCTGGCGAAAAATAAAAGACAAGTAGGTTGAAAGTCATGGACGATGAAAAGCAGAGGTTAAGTATCGAAGCGGCAAGGCTATATTACTTATCCGATTATAGTCAGCAGGATATCGCGGCAAGGCTCGGAGTCTCCCGTCCGACCGTTTCCAGACTGCTTCAATTTGCCAAAGAACACGGGTACGTTCGAATTGATATTGTCGATCCGCTTGAGGATCTGGACGCTTTGGGTCACGAGCTAAAAATTAAATATATGCTAGACACGGTATTCGTTTGTTATTCTCCGCTCAATGAGTATGCGGAAATTCAAAAGCATATTAGTAAAAAAGCTGCCGAATACCTCCATGATACTGTGACGGACGGCGATATTATCGGTGTAACCTGGGGAACCACCATGTATTCCGTAGCACGCGAGCTGCAGCCCAAACAAGTAAAAGGTGTGGAGGTCGTTCAGCTTAAGGGCGGGGTCAGCCACTCTCATGTGAATACGTATGCTGCAGAAACGGTAAACTTGTTCGCTGAAGCTTTCCACACGGCCGCGAGGTATTTACCGCTCCCGGTTATATTTGATAGTATTGCTGTCAAAGAAATGGTAGAACAGGATAGGCATATTCAACGAATCATCCAATTGGGTCGGCAGGCTAATATTGCTGTCTTTACGGTAGGGACTGTCAAGGAAGATGCACTGTTGTTTCGGCTGGGCTATTTCAATAAAGAAGAACAGGAACGGCTTCAACGGACCGGTGCCGGTGATATTTGTTCCAGATTTTTCGATGTACAGGGAAATATTTGTGTTGATGAAATCAATAATCGGACAGTAGGGATTGATCTTCCTGATCTTCGTAAGAAGGAGAAATCCATTCTTGTAGCCGGTGGACAAAGAAAAATCGAGGCTATTCGGGCCGCACTCACAGGGAAATATGCCAACATCTTGGTAACAGATCAATATACCGCGCAAGCTTTACTAAGACAGATGGATAAATAAAGATATGGATATTGAGAACCTACTGTAAGGAGACGGTAGGTTTTTTCATGCTCAAGAATGATTATCTAAGCGGATTATTGGGTAACTTTATTATGCTATAATTTTGACGTGAACATAATTTCATTTTGTGTTTTACATTTGTTCAAGGTCGTGCTATGATACCTATGAAGTATTAAACATAAATTAATAAATGACGTTTTACACACAAAATAAAAGGAGTGATTCAGCATGGATCTAGCTGGAATGATTGACCACACACTACTTCGGGCGGATGCAACCCAAGCGGAAATTACGAAATTAACAGAAGAAGCGAAGAAATATAAATTCGCATCCGTTTGCGTTAATCCAACCTGGGTTGCTTACTCGGCCGAACAGCTATCCGGAACTGGAGTAAAGGTATGTACCGTTATCGGGTTTCCACTGGGAGCTAACACATCCGCTGTAAAGGCTTTCGAAGTGAAAGATGCCATTGCTAATGGAGCGACGGAAGTGGACATGGTCATTAATATAGGTGCATTGAAAGATGGGAATAATGAATTCGTCGAGCAGGATATTAAAGCGGTAGTCGACGCGGCAGCAGGCAAAGCACTGGTAAAAGTGATTATTGAAACCTGCCTTTTAACAGATGAAGAAAAAGCACGTGCTTGTGAACTAGCGGTTAAAGCCGGAGCAGACTTCGTAAAAACATCGACAGGCTTCTCAACAGGTGGAGCCACTCCAGAAGATGTTGCCTTAATGCGCAGAACAGTTGGAGCTAATGTAGGCGTGAAGGCATCCGGAGGCGTTCGCAGCCTGGAAGATATGAACAAAATGATCGAAGCGGGAGCTACCCGTATTGGAGCAAGCTCTGGTGTCAAAATTATGGAAGGCGGACAATCCGAAGCTTCTTATTAATCTCCATACTAAGGAGGACAAGGAATGAAAGAGCAGCTGATTCAAGAAGCCATTGAGGCCCGCAAGCAAGCCTACTCTCCTTATTCCCATTTCCAAGTGGGAGCGGCTTTATTGGCTGGCGGCAAAGTATATCGGGGATGCAATATTGAGAATGCATCTTACGGTCTGACGAATTGCGCGGAGCGTACCGCGGTATTTAAGGCAGTATCGGAAGGACATACTAAGATTGAAGCCATTGCGGTTGTTGCGGATACAGAAGGCCCAGTTTCCCCTTGTGGAGCTTGCCGGCAAGTACTGGCCGAATTTTGCGATCAGGATACCATTATTTATTTAACGAATTTACATGGCAATAGCGAGGAATGGACAATGGCGCAGCTGCTACCAGGAGCATTTCAAGCTCGCGATATGAAGAAGAAATAATCCATGAGGATTTTTCTTCTCATGATGGTGTTGTAAGCGCTTAAGATAGGCATACTTAATTTACACTACTTTGGAGGATGACATCATGAGATATTTAGTTGCCGTTTTAGGTGTGCTGGTCGTTTTCGTTTTAACTTATGCAGTGAGTAACGATCGACGTAATATTCGTTATCGCCCGCTGTTGGTTATGGTCGTTTTACAAGCGCTGCTCGCATTTGCTTTGCTCAATACCGGTGTAGGGGAGTTTCTCATCGGCGGGTTTGCATCAATATTTGAGAAGCTTTTGTCTTATGCAGCGGAAGGTGTTAACTTTGTATTTGGCGGTATTGCTAATGAAGGACAAGCCCCTTTCTTCTTGTCTGTCCTGCTGCCGATCGTCTTTATCTCCGCTCTTATCGGAGTTCTGCAATACACCAAAATCTTGCCTTTCATTATTAAATATATTGGTCTGGTATTGAGTAAAGTAAACGGTATGGGTAAACTGGAATCCTATAACGCCGTAGCTTCCGCGATATTGGGTCAATCCGAAGTATTTATTTCCGTTAAAAAGCAAATCGGCTTGCTGCCGAAACAGCGGTTATATACGTTGTGCGCATCCGCAATGTCGACCGTATCCATGTCTATTGTTGGTGCCTACATGCAAATGATTAATCCCAAGTATGTCGTGACCGCACTCGTATTGAATCTGTTCGGCGGTTTCATTATAGCTTCGATCCTGAACCCCTATGTCATCTCTAAGGATGAAGATATTCTTGTGGTTCAGGGTGAGGAAAAGCAGTCATTCTTTGAAATGCTCGGCGAGTATATTATGGATGGTTTCAAGGTAGCTATCACAGTTGCGGCGATGTTGATCGGCTTTGTTGCCATTATTGCCCTGATCAACGGAATTTTTACGGGTATTTTCGGAGTTTCATTCCAGGAGATGCTCGGTTATGTATTTGCACCATTCGCTTTCATGATGGGAGTTCCATGGAAAGAAGCCGTCGAGGCTGGAAGCATTATGGCTACCAAGATGGTATCCAATGAATTTGTAGCCATGCTGGATCTCGGCAAACATACCGCGTTGTCCGCACGGACAGTAGGTATCGTATCGGTATTCCTTGTTTCCTTCGCGAATTTCTCATCTATCGGAATTATCTCCGGTGCTGTTAAAGGATTGCATGAAAAACAAGGGAATGTGGTTGCTCGCTTCGGTCTGAAATTGTTGTACGGTGCCACTTTGGTAAGTGTGTTGTCAGCTACAATTGCAGGACTGTTCCTGTAATCTAAATTAGAGTAAAAGGAGCCGTTATAATGGTTCAGTTTAAAAGAGTTCACCTCATCGTGATGGATTCGGTTGGGATAGGAGAAGCGCCAGACGCTGCTCAGTTTGACGATTATGACGTCGATACGTTAGGTCATATTGCCCGTGAACGGGGAGGGCTAAATATGCCTAATATGGCCAAGCTGGGCTTGTCCAACATTCAAGAAATTCAAGGCGTTTCTAAAGCTGAGAAGCCTTTAGCTTATTACACCAAAATGCAGGAAGCTTCGAGCGGCAAGGATACGATGACAGGCCATTGGGAAATTATGGGTCTCTACATCGATACTCCGTTCAGGGTATTTCCAGACGGTTTCCCTCCTGAGCTAATTGCCAGGATAGAAGAGAAGACCGGACACAAGGTGATTGGCAACAAGCCGGCCAGCGGTACGGAAATTATTGAAGAGCTTGGAGAAGAGCATGTTAAGACCGGCTCTCTGATTGTTTATACTTCCGCCGATTCCGTGCTTCAGATAGCGGCGCATGAAGATGTTGTTCCATTGAAAGAGCTGTATGAGATTTGCGAATTTTGCCGTGAGATTACGTTGGACGATCCGTACATGCTTGGTCGAATCATTGCTCGTCCTTTCATAGGAGAAGTGGGACATTTTACCCGTACGGCTAACCGTCATGATTATGCTTTGAAGCCATTCGGTCCTACGGCAATGAACACACTAAAGGATGCCGGCTTCGATGTCATCGCATTAGGCAAAATATCTGACATTTATGACGGAGAAGGGGTAACCCAATCCATTCGTACGGTTTCCAACATGGATGGAATGGATAAGCTGATTTCTTTGCTGGATCAATCGTTTACAGGGCTAAGCTTTATAAACCTCGTGGATTTTGACGCATTATTCGGACATCGTCGCGATCCACAAGGATATGGGCAGGCACTGGAAGAGTTCGATGCCCGGCTGCCGGAAGTCTTCAGCAAGCTGAATGATGAAGATCTCTTGATCATTACAGCCGATCATGGCAATGATCCGACTTATCGCGGAACGGATCATACCCGAGAGTTTGTACCTCTTCTTGTATATTCTCCTAGCTTTGCTCAGGGCGGTAAAGAGCTTCCGCTTCGCAAAACGTTTGCGGATATTGGGGCTACGGTGGCAGAGAATTTTGGCGTAGCTTTACCTGAACATGGTACGAGCTTTTTGAAGGAACTGAAATAATTTTTAGGAGGATACCATAATGAGCGTTCATATTGGGGCTAAGCAAGGCGAGATTGCTGAAACGATTCTACTCCCAGGCGATCCGCTGCGGGCCAAATATATAGCCGAAACCTATCTGGAAGATGTGATTTGCTACAATCAGGTCCGGGGGATGCTTGGTTTTACTGGAACTTACCAAGGCAAACGTGTTTCAGTACAAGGCTCGGGGATGGGAATTCCATCGATCAGTATTTATGCTAACGAACTCATTAGCCAATACGGCGTTAAAAATTTATTTCGCGTTGGCACCTGCGGCGCAATGCAGGAGCATGTAAAAGTGCGTGACGTCATTTTGGCGCAAGCATCCTGCACGGATTCGAGCATCAACCGGCATGTCTTCGGTGGCTTCGATTATTCTCCGATAGCAAGCTTCCCGCTTCTGAAGGCAGCATATGATCGTGGAACAGCTAAGGGAATGAAGCTGCACGTAGGTAATATTTTTAGTTCTGATGTATTTTATCGTGACGATAAATCGATCGTTCAAAAACTCATGGATCACGGAGTTCTAGGAGTGGAGATGGAAACGACTGCGCTCTATACGCTCGCGGCGAAGCTCGGTGTGAATGCTTTGACGATTTTGACTGTAAGCGACCACTTGCTGACAGGAGAAGAAACGACAGCTGAAGAACGTCAGAATACATTCAATGAGATGATGGAAGTAGCGTTAGACACAGCTATTTCACTTTAAGAAGTAACGAATACTTAGATCTGTTCAATTATACTAGCGGAGGAGAGACAAAACGATGAGAATGGTGGATCTAATTGAGAAGAAACGCGATGGGAAAGAACTAACAACCGAAGAAATCAATTTCATTATAGAAGGCTATACGAAGAACGAAATTCCTGATTATCAGGTAAGCGCGTTAGCCATGGCGATATTCTTCAAGGACATGACGGAGCGGGAACGGGCAGACTTGACCATGGCCATTGTCAATTCCGGGGAAACAATTGATTTGTCAGCGATTGAAGGTGTGAAGGTGGACAAACATTCTACTGGTGGCGTTGGTGATACGACTACATTGGTCTTGGCACCGCTCGTAGCTGCGCTGGATATTCCAGTAGCCAAAATGTCAGGCCGTGGACTTGGACATACCGGAGGAACGATCGATAAACTGGAAGCTATCGAAGGCTTCCATGTGGAGATCAGCAAGGAACAATTCGTAGATTTGGTGAACCGACATAAAATTGCGGTTATCGGCCAAACGGGGAATTTGACACCGGCAGATAAGAAGCTATACGCTCTGCGCGATGTAACGGCTACTGTTGACTCCATTCCACTTATTGCAAGCTCTATTATGAGTAAAAAGATTGCTGCGGGTTCCGACGCTATCGTGTTGGATGTGAAGACGGGGGCAGGCGCCTTCATGAAGACTGCCGAAGATGCGAAGGAGCTTGCACAAGCCATGGTGCGCATCGGCAATAATGTTGGCCGCAAAACGATGGCTGTCATCTCCGATATGAGCCAACCCCTTGGATACGCTATAGGGAATGCACTGGAAGTGAAGGAGGCCATCGATACATTACAGGGTAATGGGCCGAAGGACTTGGAGGAGCTCTGCCTTGCCCTTGGACGTCAAATGGTATTCTTGGCTAACAAAGCCTCGTCGCTTGAAGAAGCGGAAGAGATGCTCAGAGAAGTTATCCGCAACGGCAAAGCGTTGGAGAAATTCAAATCGTTTATTGAGAACCAGGGTGGAGATCCATCCGTAGTAGATCATCCGGAGAAACTCCCGCAGGCCGCTTATCAGATCGAAGTGCTGGCAAAGGAAGATGGAGTTGTCGCTGAGATCATTGCGGATGAAATAGGCACCGCCGCTATGCTGCTTGGGGCTGGCCGGGCGACGAAGGAGTCGGAAATCGACCTCGCCGTAGGTCTGATGTTGAATAAGAAAATCGGTGACACGGTTAAAGCCGGCGAGTCTCTAGTGACCATTCATGCTAATCGACAAGAAGTGCAGGATGTCATTGATATGATCTATACCAATATCCGTATCGCAGATCATGCCGAGGCTCCATTACTGGTACATGGCATTGTAACGGAATAATAAAACATAAGGCTTGAATTCTTCCCGGAGGATTCAAGCCTTTTTTTATTAACTAAAGTACATTGGTTCTTTGTCGAGTAGGACAATATCTGGGACAAGAGAACCATGATAATTTTTTACCAATAACGAACACAGTTCTTTACGAACAGTGTTCGTTATGATATAACTAGATCAAGGCATTTATAATCTAAATTCAGAGGTGTTGATAATCATGACAAATGAAACTATAAAATCAAAGGAACAGCAACGAATTGCAATCGTAGGTGCAGGGCCAGGCGGGCTGACATTGGCAAGAATTCTTCAGCAGCATGGTATAAAGACCGTCATCTATGAACGTGAGGCATCCCCCTCCGCTCGTCAGCAAGGTGGTTCATTAGACATCCATCACGATTCCGGTCAATGGGCATTAAGTGAGGCAGGCTTATTAGAACAATTCAAAGCACTCGCCCGCTATGAAGGAGAAGATTTCCGACTTCTTGATAAAACCGGTAAAGTGTATATGGACGAGATAGCTGAACCTGATGGAGGGGGCCGCCCGGAAATCGATCGTGGAACGCTGCGTGAGCTGTTGTTAAACTCTATAGATCCTAATTGTATTCGCTGGGGGCATAAGTTGGACCAAGCGGTCGCATTGGAAAATGGCATGTATGAGCTTCACTTTGAGAACGGGCAGATAGAAACCTATGATCTGGTCGTTGGTGCTGATGGTGCTTTTTCCCGTATTCGCCCGCTATTAACGGATTCTGTTCCGGCTTACTCTGGTCTTAGTATGGTTGAGCTCTACCTGGATAATGTCGCTGTTGCGCATCCTGAGATTGCTGCGTTTAACAGACGCGGGAAGCTGTTTGCTCTATCCGATCATAAGGGGATAGTGGGGCAGTTGAATGGTGATGGTCGTATCTGCGTCTATGCGGCGTTTCGAGTAGAACAAGAATGGCTAGATACTTGCGGCATTCCGTTCGATCAGCCAGAGCAAGCTAAGGATCAGCTTTTGGAGCATTTTCATGATTGGAATGAGACGCTGCGGAATTATATTCAATCTGCCGATGGTCCTATGCTCCCACGACGCATCTATATGCTGCCTACAGGCCTTAAGTGGACTCATAAACCAGGGGTAACATTGATTGGCGATGCTGCTCACCTCATGTCTCCTTTTGCTGGTGAAGGTGTGAACATGGCTATGCTGGATGCCGCGGAGCTCGCGTTGTCCATTGTGAAGCATACCGATATTAACAAGGCGGTTGAGGCTTACGAGGAGAAAATGTACAACTATTCGTCCGAATCGGCCCAGGAATCGTATGATAATCTAGAGCTTTGCTTCTCTGATGATGCTGCGTCTAAGCTGGCGGCTTTAATGAACTCATATCATGAACAACCATAATATTCCCGGCTTAAGATTTACTAATTCATACAAGTATGCTATAAGGGAATTATGAATAATCCAAATCGTACTGTCATTAGTCGTCGTTCGCGGCCTGCGAAGGAGCCGCTAAGCAAAGATATTATTGTGAAGACGGCCTTCGAATTGTTAAAGAACGAAGGCATGTCCGGCCTTAGTATGCGCAAGATCGCCAAAGCGTTGGATACAGGCCCCTCATCGCTTTATGTATATGTAACGAACCTTAAGGAGCTAAGCGCTTATGTGCTTGACTATGGGCTGAACGAGGTTGTGCTGCCATCAGATACTCAAGAAGATTCTTGGAAAAACGATCTTTATGATGTGCTACGCTCTTACCTAAAGATTCTATACGAATCGCCGGGTATCGCAGAGCTCTCTCTAACAACCATACCAATAGGACCTCACTCTTTAGCCATTACAGAGTATATCCTGGGACGCTTGCATGCAGGTGGAATCCGTTCCACGTCTGCCGCGTGGGGAGTAGATCTATTGCTTTTCTATACTGCTTCCGTAGCTTTCGAGCAAGCTAGTCGCGATCAGAAAGGGACAACATTAGATTCAATCTATTCATCTTACCAATCGTTGGATGTGTTAAGATATCCGATGCTTGCCGGTTTGAAAGAGGAGATGTTCTCAGGAGACCAAGAGAGGTTTCGTTGGGGAATAGAGGTTATCCTGCAAGGGATTTTGCAAACACAAAATAAGTAGTTCAAATAAACTAACAGGCTGCCATGGCAGCCTGTTTTTACGTATATATGACAGATGAACCAAAATGGGACAGCTTAAACCAGGTTTCCCGGGTTTTTATGAATCGAGATTTGAGACCAGCGCCTTTTGTCATATTTTATAAGAATAACTATAATAATGGTATCCCGTTAGAAATAAGTTAGTTATATGTTGCGGGTGTTGTTCTATGAACCTCCGTTCCGATCGATCGGTGACCACGGTTTTCATGAATTCAGTTGTTTACTCATGGCCGGACCGTCGTCAGGGGAGACGTCCCGCACGCACGAGGTTGGCTTTTAAAGGAGGCGACCGTAGTGAATACGCTAGGGTCCATTCGAACCGGAATTCGAGATTTCTATGAGGCCATCTACCTAACTTGCCAAGCATGGATTGAGAAATATCCGTTTATAAAAACGGTGTATGTGATTTTTTCCTGGTTGTCACTAATCCTGTTTGTTTTAAGCTTGTTTTTCGTTAAAGAATCGCGCACCATGATGGTTCAATATTTATGGTCGTTTTATGTACTGCTGCAGTTTTGGTTTCTGTGCCGAAGCAAGACCATGCCGTGGAAGTCGATTGTTTTATTCGTACTCGCAGGCGTTTTTCTTGTCGTACCGTTCACGACGCTTACGCTCAATGCTCTGCATGTGCTTTTTGGAGGTAAAACTTCCGACACTTGGTCCATGGCTGTTATCACACCCATTTTCGAGGAATTGTGGAAGCTCCTCCCGCTTGGCATATTCCTATTGTTCTCGCGTAGAGCTTCCGCCTTAAGTTTAAGCGATTATACGCTCATCGGAGCGGCGACCGGCGTCGGCTTCCAACTGATGGAGGAGCTTTCCAGAAGGTGGCTTAGTACTGGCATTCTTGCAAAAAAGTTCGGTTATAGCTTTACGATGCTGGGCGGCGAAACGATCCATTGGGACTTTTTTTCGCTGTTTCCCGGGCGTTTCGAGGAAAGTATTTTTCCTACACTAATGACCGTTGGTCATCCCGTACATACCGCCATGATCGCACTTGCGTGCGGAATTGCCTATCGGCTGCGGGCAAGATGGACGAAATGGGTTTTTCTGTTACCGGCAATCATTTTGCTTTGGTCGATCCTGGATCACGCGGCTTATAACGGCCAGCACAAGCTGCCTGGGTGGGTGTTCCGTCTTCATGATTGGACCGGCAGTGGTTATAAAACCCAGCCGACATTCTTGTTGATGCTAGCCGCATCACTCGTTGCCGATTATTGGTCGCTGAACAAAATACGAAATCGCCTTCCGTCGCTGCCGAACGAGCCGCTTCTTAATCCGTTCACGGAGCTGTGGAATATGATCCGTTCTCTTTGTCTGGACCGGGAGAAATTTATTTATTGGCTCAATTTTTACAGGGAGCGCAGGGAACTAGGATTTCATTTGCTTTACGGTAACGAGGAAGCGGCAGGCAGGCAAGAACCTATCCTGAAGCGGGTGAAAGCTCTTTGCCAAGCGTTGACCGGAATCGCGGTCATTTTGCTTGTTGCCGGTCTGTTTACAAACATTGGGGTTCAAACGGGAGGCGGGGAAACAGCATGTTTCGCCTGCATGTTCGATTCGCTGCAAAACTGGTGGGATCGGCTGGCATGGTATGAACAGGGCGCGATCGTGCTCGGGGCCCTTGCTTTATCTCTGCTGTTCGTAGGATTTTGGCCGGCTTTTGGTTTTGCGATGACGGCGGCTGGAATTGCCGGAAGCGGACATGAGATTGCCGGTTACATCCGCGATCCGAGGAAGCTGCTGACTCCAGAAAATGTGCTTTCCGTGGCGGGAGGCATTGCACTAAGCCGAATCCCATTCGGCAAAGCGTTAAAATGGGCGGGGAAGAAAGGGCGCGGCTATGTGCGCAAGCTTCTAGATAAGCTCGGTTCCCGGAAGCCGAAATTGGACGTGCCGGATAATCCGAAAACTCCGAAGAATGACAGCAAAAGCCTGGATAATCACCCTAACGATACTAAGAGGTCTGATGATGATACTCCGAATAAGGATAAGGATAAGGATAAGGATAAGGATAAGGATAAAGTCGATGAGGGGACACGTTATACTGGGAAGGCTTATAATGGAACACGAAACCCAGAAGTAGATTTTATAAATGGGAAAGGAAAAAGTACATTAGAGAAACATGTCAGTAAGCACGGCTACGATTCAGCAGATCAATATTTACAGGATGCAAGAAACTTTCTAGAAAAAACCCCTACATCAACAACCCAGTCTTTTGTATCAAATGAAGGAACATACTTCAGGTACGATACTGCTACAAATGAATTTGGGATCATTAATCAGTACGGAGGAGTCTCAACCTATTATAAACCCGTTGATGGAATGAACTATTGGCTAGAGCAGATTAGTAGATACGCACCCAAATAAAGAGAGGTAATGAAGATGGATACTCAGAAATGCCCATGTTGCGGTTTTTTTACGGTTGAAGGTGACTTTGATATTTGTGATGTTTGTTATTGGCAGTATGATTCTGTTGCCCACAATAATCCAGATTTATCAATAGGCGCAAACAAGATTTCTTTGAACGAAGCAAGGCATAATTATAAAATGTTCGGGGCTTCGGAAGAGAGGTTTTTAGACAAAGTCAGAAAACCATTAACCGAGGAACTTCCTGAGAATAATACCGAAAGTGGCTGAATTGTTGGGGCTAACAGGTATATTCTAGAAGCCGCGCGGTTATCAAATGAACTTCGGCTGGATCGATAATAATGTGATTATATAAAAAGAGTATTAATCGGAGGTGAATGGATAATTCGAAGGTCTATCTTAATATTTGTAATGTTTATCGTATTCCTTGTTGGTTGTGGTGAAGAAACAGTAAAGAATGCCTCAAAAAATCAAGACACATTAGATTCAAATCAAAGTAAAGCAACCACAGAAATTCAGACCCCATCAGATTCAGTTCAAAGTGAACCCAACCCGGAAATTGAGAGTCCAGTGGAATCAAAACAAATTGAACCTCAGACTTCCTTAACAGATGAACAAATATTAATGAAACCTCCGGGACGGTTTGCTGGTTCAAATTATAATGAACAGAAAGTTCAGGAGGCTCTGGATCAATTACCAAGTGATTTGACAGCTGATCAATATAAGGAAGAACTACTCCTCCTATTGGCTGAAGACTATCGCACTTATGTGACCACTTTCATTAATTTTGAGACCGAAGTTAAAGTCGATAATCAACGACCTAATGCTAAGATTACATTACCGACAAGTAAGAAGTTACACATTTCAATCTTACTTGATGCCAGTGGCAGCATGAAAGCGGAGATCAGTGGAAAATCAAAAATGGATTCTGCAAAAGAAGCTATACAGAGCTTCGCAGATAAATTACCAAAAAATGCAGAGGTATCTTTACGGGTATATGGACATAAAGGAACAGGAGATCAGAAAGATAAACAATTATCATGTAACAGTACAGAAGAAATCTTTCATGGTCAAGGTGAGCAGACAAATCAAATAAAAGAGGCACTTCAAGGTGTAAACGCAGCTGGATGGACACCAATTGCGAATGCTCTGAAATCTGTAAAACAAGATATTAATCCTGAGACAACCGATTCGATTGTATATGTGGTAAGTGATGGAATTGAAACATGTGAAGGTAATCCAGTACAAATTGCAAAAGAACTCAATCAATCAAAAGTTAAGACTGTTGTGAATATTATTGGTTTTGATGTGGATAATGAAGGACAAAAACTGCTTCGACAGGTTGCAACATCTGGTGGTGGAGAATTTACTTCCGTTGATAATGACGAAGCACTAAAAAATTATCTGAATAAAACGTATGATAAATTACGAGGTGAGTGGACGATATGGAAGGAAAAAGGAGCAGGGGAGGCTAATATAAAAAAAGAACAAAAACAGGGAACAATCAATAAAACACAAGAAACGATGCAAGGTTTAGTGAACAAAGAAAATTCTAATCTGCTAGCAGCCCTTAAATATCTAGAAACTAAAAACGGAAATGCTTTCCCCCGTAGCGAGCTCTTTAAAAAAATAACTGAACGCAAGAATTTCGCATGGAAATATGCTCGCGATACCGGGAAACATTTATATGACGAAGTATCTAAAAGTGGAAATAAGGTTTATGACGATATAATGGATGAAGGAAAAAAGAATGTCGATGATTTGACTAATAAGAAAAATAATTAACGACTGAACAGGTTGACCATATTAAATCATATACTTAAACAATCACATCGCCTCTAGAAGGCGGTGTTTTTTTCATGCGATCTAGTGGTAAACATCAAGTTATTGTCAACCACCAGTTGATCAATAAGGAACACTATGTTGTTATACTCAGAATATTTTCCAAATATAAAATAATTTTCTTGATGTAAAATGAATGCTCGTGCTACAATAAATTCCATAATTTAATAAATTTATAATTCATTAGGACGTGAAGGCGGGTGAGCTTTGCATGTCAGAACCGTTACGAATTGGGGTCGTGGGTGTTTACCATGAAACGAACACGTTTGCACCAGGTTTAACGCACTGGAGTGACTTCAGCCATTGTTGTACGCTGGGGGAAGCTGCCTTCATGGAGCTATTCCAGCATACCCGAACTACGATGGGAGGAGTGATCGATGCAGCGCTGCAAGACTCAATAACTCTTGTGCCTGGTTTGTATGTTTCGGCGACGCCTGGAGGAATAGTGTCCGATGAGGCTGCGAGGCATATTTTGCAGGAGCTGACACATTCGATTCAACCGGGGCTTGATGGTTGGGTCGTTATCCTTCATGGAGCGATGGTATCTGAGAGCTGCCCCGATATGGAGGAATCTATACTGGAGGCCATCAGAAGCCGCATTGGTTTAGAGATTCCCATTGCTGTCACTGTGGACCTGCATGCCAATCTGGGATCAAACATGTCCCGGTTGTGTAATTTGCTCATCGGTTATGACACTTACCCTCATATCGATGCTTATGAACGCGGGATGGAAGCTTTGCAGCTGCTGGTTCGCCAAATTCACGGAGAGATTCAGCCTGTGATGATATTGGCAAGACCGAACATGCTTGTAGTTCCTCAAAAAATGATCACGACACAAGGTGTCATGAAGCAGATCATGGAGAAGGCATTTGCAATGGAGCGTGACCCTGACGTACTGAATGTAACCGTTTGCGGTGGATTTCCGTACAGCGACGTCCCTTTTGCGGGCATGTGCTTTGTGGTGACGACCAACGGGAGGGAAGCCCTTGCACAAAGCTATGCGGATGAGCTGGCTCACCTAGCCTGGTCTCTACGGGATCAGTTTCAAGCTGAAGTGGTAAGTGTGTCGTCTGCAATGCGATCTGTTCTGGAAGCCAATGAGGGACCCGTCATTCTGGTGGAAGGGTCCGATAATGTAGGCGGCGGTTCCCCGGCTGATGCTACACATCTGCTGCATGAGCTTATAAGGCTCCCTGTAAGAAGTCTGATCGTTATCCGAGACCCAGAAGCAGTTACATTCGCATGTCAACAAGGTGTAGGCGAGCTCTTCTCGTATAAGGTTGGTGGTAAAAGTGACAGCCTGCACGGCAAGCCGGTTCCTGTTGAGGGGAAGATCCGGCTGCTTTTTGACGGAATGTATACACATAGGGGGCCTTACATGAAGGGTACTATAGCATTTATGGGAACAACGGCCGTTGTTGAAGCAGGTCCAGTGACCCTTGTTCTTACTTCCGAACGGGTGCCTCCCTGGGATATAGGGCATGTTGAATCATTAGGGCTGCATCCTTCTTTGTTTCATATCATTGTAGTGAAATCGGCAGTAGCTTGGATTAGCGCCTTTGGATCCTACGCCAAGAAGGTTATCGAGGTGGACACGCCGGGCTGTTGTACCTCTTCGCTGGAAAGTCTCCCTTATCGTCATTTACCTCCATCTGTTTTTCCATGGAATTCATTTGAAAAGGAGCATGCAGAATGAACCGATACAAACAATCGATGGATAAATATCAAGAAGCAAAAGCATATGTAGCGGGAGGAGTATCCAGCAGTCTTCGGGTTTCGATGAAGCCGACACCCTTGTACGTACACAAAGCATACGGAGCGATAATTCAAGATGTGGACGGCCATGAATACATTGATTATATGCTGGCATATGGCCCTCTGATCTTGGGTCATGCCCATCGCGGGTTCAACGAACGAATCGTCGAAGCCATGCAGAGGGGGAGCACCTACGGCATGCAGCACGACGGAGAGATTCAATTGGGCCGGCGTTTAACGGAAATATTGCCTTGCGCCGAGCAAGTGGCTTTTAGCGGCTCGGGTACCGAAGCAGTGATGCTCGCACTGCGACTAGCTCGAGCATATACCTCAAAAAGAAAAATCATCCGATTCTATGGTCATTATCATGGATGGTCGGACACTATTTTTACATCTTTCCCTAGCCCGGACTTTTCCTCTGCAGGCCAGACAGAAGGGAACTCGGATATCATCCCGGGAACAAACGGACAAAGCCGCAGCAGTCTGCAGGATATCATCCTCTTGCCGTGGAACGATCCTGAAGCTTTGGAAGAGACGCTAACCAAACATCATCATGAGATAGCAGCCGTCATAACAGAGCCCATTATGTGTAATTCGGGCTGTATTGCACCCAAGCCAGGCTATATGGAATTCATGCGCGAGTTGACTTCAAAGTTAGACATCGTACTCATCTGGGATGAGGTGATCACCGGATTTCGCATGGGGCTTGGTGGGGCGCATGAACGCTTTGGCATCCTTCCAGATCTTGTCACCATCGGTAAAGCGTTAGGTGGGGGAATTGCTTTAAGCGCAGTAGCAGGCAAGAGAGAGATTATGAGTCTCATCGAAGAAGGCACTGTCATGCACCTCGGTACGCTTAATGGCAACGGACTGTCAACAGCAGCTGGATTAGCAGTCATTGAAGAGCTATCGAAGGAAGAAGGACAAGTGCTCAAGGAGATGGAGAACACCGCAATCCGTCTGTCAGATGGCATTCGATCGCTACTTGCCCGTAACGGTCATCAAGTCGTTGTCAATCAACTAGGTCCGGTGTTTCATGTCATGTTTATTGATAGAACGGAAGTGAATGATTTCGATACGTTTAATCTTCGGGATATGAAACTGTATACACGATTTGCGGAGGAGATGCTGCACGAAGGGGTACTCGTTCGTCCCAATGGGCTCTGGTATGTCTCATCAGCTCATGGACAGGAAGAAATAGATAAGACTCTGTCCGCGGTAGAACGGGTTGCACAGAAGCTAGCCCACAATAATCAGGTGTAGAGATAAGGAAGAGAGGCGAGAATCGTGCTGTATAAAAGCCGCCTTTTGACAAAACCGCATGTATTTACTTCTGGCATTGAAGGTCCTGCTTGCGACAGGGACGGTAATTTGTATGCTGTAAATTATGCCAGAAGGCATACGATTGGAGTGGTCACTCCTCAAGGAGACAGTCGTCTGTTTCTTGAGCTTCCTGCAGGAGCTACCGGGAATGCGATTCGCTTTCATCCATCGGGTCAAATGTTTATAGCCGACTATACCGGACATCGTATATTACGCGTCGATATGCAAACACGGGAGATCGATACTTTCATGGAGCAGCCCGCGATGAACCAGCCTAATGACCTCGCTGTAACAAGGAGTGGCATTTGGTTTGCCAGTGATCCGAATTGGAAGCAATCGGATGGGAACCTTTGGCGTATTGACGAGAATGGAAAAGACGAGCTGCTGGAATTTGGAATGGGTACCACAAACGGTATTGAAGTCAGTAATGACGAAACAACCTTGTACGTGAACGAAACCGTTCAAAGAAGAATATGGAAATACGATTTGACGGTGGACGGTCAGATCAGTTATAAACGGCTGTTCTACGAATTTACTGACTATGGACTGGACGGCATGCGCTGTGACGTAGAAGGAAATGTGTACGTGACACGCTTCGGAAAGGGGACGATTGCCGTACTTTCCCCACAGGGCAAGGAAATCAGAGAAATTACGTTACTCGGAAAGCAATGTACGAACTTAACCTTTGGTGGTGTGGATGGTCGCACCTGCTATGTCACTATGGCAGACACGGGGGCAGTCGAAACCTTCCGGACGGAGGTTGCGGGAAGGTGCTGGGCGTTTTTGCATGACAATAAAGGAAGGGAGCGATTCTAGATGAAAAAAACGGTGTCGAGACAAGAAAACAACCGGAAACCTTTTAGCTCCGCCATTGAAGCGGGAGGGTTTATATATGTATCCGGCCAGGGGGGAATAGATCCAAACACAGGGCAAATCGTCAGCTCTGATTTAAGGGGACAAATCAACCAGACGCTGCATAATATCCAAAGCATCCTGCATGAAGCCCGTGCCACCTTGGATGATGTGGTCAAAGTTAACGTCTATTTGAAGGAAAGGGCGCATTATGAGGAGTTCAACGAAATTTATGGGAGCTTTTTTTCGTATCCGTTTCCTGCCAGAACTACGATTTACTGCGATCTGAATTTTGACATTCTGGTAGAAATCGATGTGATTGCACTCGCCCCGACGGCTTCCGATAGAGTGCTTGATGGGGCTGGAGCTCATGCAGACTCCGAATAGCAATCTTCCTTATGTATATCGCTGCCCTTTAGTGTTGGAAGAGCCGCCTGGCTTCATCGACTGGGATGCCATTCCGAGGATAGAACTATCGGATTGCCGTACTGGAGCTCAGCCTGCCCTGCGTACTTATGTTCAATGCTGCCGGAGTGCCTATGAGCTGCACGTCCGCTTTTACTGTGAGGAGGACGGAATAATCGTTTCTTCCTACACGCAAAGGGACGACCCGCTATATAAAGAGGATGTCGTGGAAATCTTTATCGATGAATGTGGGGACGGATCGCGGTACAAAGAGATTGAAGTGAGTCCACGCAATGTTATTTTTGACGCCGCCATTACTAACGATAACTATCCTGAGAATGCTCAGGGGCTGAAGGTGAATACCTCCTGGAATATGGAGGGGATGGTCACTTCGGTCACTCCGCTCCAGAATGGTGATCTTGAATATCAGATTAAATTACCTTTCAGCAGCTTTGATGGAGTACCTCTCAATGGCCAATGCTGGAAAATAAATTTTTATCGCATCGACGAGGATGCCGCTGGGGTTCGACGCTATTGGGCATGGTCGCCTACCTATCATCCTTCCTTTCACTTGGCCGCCCGATTCGGCAAATTACTTTTCGACTAAAGGACGGATGCATCTATGAGTACATCGGAAAAATCAAGCTCGACGGTCAAATCGGCCGATCGCGTCTTGGATATATTTGAATTGTTCGCAGAAGCGGGAGTGCGTGAATTAAGTCTAATGGACATTTCACGACGTCTCGAGCTACCCGCGAGCAGTGTCTTCAAAATTGTACAAAATCTCGTTCACCGGGGGTACCTGGAGAAGGATGAGCATGGCAAGCTGTTTCATCTTGGCTATAAAATCTTTCAAATCGGCGCCCAATACGCGCAGCATACGAATCTGACCGCAGAGTTTCAATCCATCGCGCAGCAGATCGTCTCTGAGGTTAATGAAGCCGTATATTTATCCATCCGAAGTGACAGGAACATTCTCTATATAGCGGAAAAGCAAAGCACGCATCCAGTTCGTTTTGTTTCTCATTTGGGTATGCAGCTTCCGCTTCATACGACCGCTATGGGTAAGCTTTTTCTAAGTGCAATGCCCGATCAGGAGATAGCAGCAATGTACGAAAGCCAAAGTCTTGGTCTTCTTACCGATCATACCTTGTCCGACATGGATCAGCTATTGAAGCAGCTTCATGAGATTCGCCGGACAGGGATTTCTTATAGCAAGGGAGAAGCAGTGCAAGGGATTCAATGCGTTGCCGCTCCCATCGTGAATGCGAAGCAGGAAATTGTAGCAGCCATGAGTATTTCCATTCCGTTAAGCCGATTGGATGAACAGACCTGGAATCAAATGGAGGAGCAGGTCTTGCAAGGTGCTAGAAAGCTTAGCTGGCTGTTGTATTTTCAGGTATAGTAAGCATGGATTTATCCCTCAGTGAATTGTTTTCTTAGCTCAAGCGGGGTAAACCCATTCATTTCCTTGAATACCTTGTCAAAATAATTGACGTTACAAAAGCCTGTGCGCTCTGCAATTTGCGTAATCGTCAAATCCTGCTGAATCAATAGCCGTTTAGCCATCTCTACTCGATAACGATTTATGAACAGCGTGGGAGTGATTCCGGTCACTTTTTTAAAGAAACGGGTAAAATGAAACGGGCTCATGTTCACCAGCGCACCAAGTGTGTCGGTATAAATTTTTTGATCGTAGCAAGATTCGATAAAATCAATAGCGGGCTTGAGGCGTTTGTAGTGAGCGAGACTTTTACCCAAATCTTTGTTAAGGCATGTTTCTCGTTGATAGCCCCGGAGGATAGGGATGATCATGCGATAAAGGGAGGATTTAATAATTAGCTCACAGCCGATCGCTTGCATGGAGTATTCTTGGTAGGCCAATTCAAAATGGACAAATAATTCATTCCATATCGGATGAGAGGGGGACAATCGGCTCCAATATGGGAGCGGTTTGTATAAATCGGGCGTACACATGCTGAGATTCGGAATGCTCCAAGGAGCCGGCTAATAGGGACATATCAAAAATAATACCGCGAATGGTACAGCTTTTGCCGTGCAATGCTTGCATCGAATGAATCTTGCAGCTGTTAATAAAAAGAATAGCCGGCGCATCCACGATGAAGGTTCGGTTGTCAATATGGACCTGAACAGTGCCCTCCAAAAGATGAATAAATTCAAGGTGATCGTGCCAGTGAGGTCTTACCAAATGATAGGAGCTCTTCACTTCCGTCATACGTAATGGAAAGCGCTTTCCTTCGAAGGGTTCGATTTTCTTCAAAGCATCCAATTCGGACCACCGCCTTGTCAACCAGATGATAGTTATTATAACATAGCTTACTTACATCCGAAATGAGGAAAAAGGAGCAAAATCTTGTAAGGAAAGCGCAGATTGTTCTATAGAATACGTTGTTTGAATTGCGCGATAATTAAGGCATCAATAAAGCAATTCATAAGGGAGAGAGTTATTTGAAGAGCAAGACATGGATGCAGGTTCAACACAATATACCTAATTTGTGGATGGAAGGAGCATTGTTTGCATTTTCCGGATATGACGGACCGACGCATTCAAGCTCTCGATTTGTAGCTACAGTAGGAGCTAACGATTACAGCTTGCTGTTCCATACTCCAAAACAGAGATGGCTGGAATTTAAAGCTGCTTTTCCCGGAACCGTTCAAATTGCAACGGGTGACGTCTTCTTAGCAGACCTGGAAGCGGGTCCGCTGCTTGCAGTATTTCAGAGTTGGCACACGCTAGTTGGAACAGCTCCCGTAACCGTGGACATGCAGCTGCGTTTTGAAGAGGAAGACGGCGGTGAGGTTCGGTGGAAGGATACGCTTCTGGTTACGGAATCAGTGGATGGTCAGGATGCTGTTGTACTGCTTAGACACGAGGAACGTTGGGCGCTGGCTTACGGAAGCCGAGTGGAAGAAGCAGCCGAGCGGGCTGTGAAAGGAATGGCGTCCGATATCTGGAAGGAAGCGGAAGACCGGATGAAGTTTTATCGGCATGCTCCCCGATTGGAAGACCCTCTGATGGAGAGGCTACTGCTCAAATGCTTTAGTGTGATGAAAGTGAATACGCTTGCAGCCGAAGGAGTTATTCTTCAGCACTGGTCCACACCGGATCGTGTTCCCCATCAAGCGATGTGGCTGTGGGACTCCGTGTTTCATACCTTTGCGATGAATTGGGTGGACCCTGTGATCGCGTGGAATTTTTTGAAATCGGTGCTGGATACGCAGCAAGAAGACGGAATGATTCCACATACGACCAAAGTGGATGGGTCAAGCTCGAATATGACGCAGCCTCCTGTCCTCGCATGGGGGGTATGGGAAAATTATCTCCATACGAAGCGTAAAGCCGATTTGCGATATGCGCTTCCTCGGCTGATACACTATCTGTCCTGGGATATTGCGAACCGTGACAGTAATGGTAATGGGCTTCTAGAGTGGATGATTGAGGGCAATCCGTTATGCCGTTCCGGTGAGTCAGGGATGGATAATTCTCCACGGTTTGATCGTGCGGCTTTGCTGGATGCGGTTGATTTTTCAGTATTCGTCGCTCACGATGCTCATTATATCGGACTCATTGCAGATGAGGTTGGGGACATCGATTTAGCGAACGAATGGAAGCAGAAGGCGGCCAATGTACGCAGCCAAATTCATAGCAGCCTGTGGGATGAAAAAGAAGGCTTTTATTTTGATAGAGATATGGATGGGAATCTCTCCAGAGTGAAGGCGGTGAGCGGATTTTTGCCTTTGCTTCTGGACGGATTGCCCCCGGAGCATACGCAACGGCTAGTCTCCTTGCTTCAGGATCCGGACCATTTCCAAACGAAGTTTCCAATCCCCACCACAGCAGCCTCGGAAGCGGAGTACGGCACAGACATGTGGAGAGGACCGGTATGGATTAATACGAACTACCTCGTCTACATCGGATTAAAGAGGCAGGGAAGAAAAGTGGAAGCGGATCAACTAGCCCGGCAAACGATTCAGATGGTTCAAACTTATTATGAACGATTCGGGGTGATCTTCGAATATTTCGACTCCTCGGATCGTGTTCCTCCTATTGCTTGTGATCGTAAGGGGCCACCATCCGTTTTATATGATATAAGGAAAAAGATGGATGTGGTCCGGGACTTTCATTGGTCAGCTGCTTTGACGGCCTGTATGTTAGTGGAACTGACCTAGGAAGTTGTAGCGTTCCCCGTTATCGGTAAGCCCAAATCGATGCGTTAACAAGAGGGAAGGAGAATAAACAATGTCAAATCCAGTGAATAAACATCCCGTTTCGGAAGATGTCGTTATGCATGAGAACTCGCCAAACGAGCCTGTACAGGTATCCAAAGCTCCAATCAGCAGACGTAAACTTCTGGCTTCTCTAGGTCTTGCTGGAGTCGCAATGGCGACAAGGGGTTGGCTGTCGGGTTCGAGGCTATCCGTCGCCTATGGTAATGCTTCCGTGACGAACGCCGTCTATAACAATTCCGGCCTGTCTTTAGAGGAAACCATTGTAAGTAATCATTGCATTCCCATCTCATTGCAGGCTTTACGGCTGGAGACAGCACCTTCTGTTGACGACATCTATTATGTTACCGATGAGGGCAAACGAGGATTTTTTCACTATGATGCGACTGACACTTCTTCTCTCGACAATACAGGCACCGTTGTTGTGTCCACTGGAGGTAAGCGCTTCAAACGATTGTACGACGATATGCTGCTGTCTTCCTGGTTCGGAACCAAAGGGGATGGAGTAACGGAAGATACAGTAGCTCTCCAAAATGCTCTTAATGCATCTGTAGGGAAGAAGCTCTATATCCCGCTTCACAAAAACAATTACTATTTATCCGGGCAGCTTATTTTTCCGAGTCATATCACTATCGAATTTGAACACGGAACTGTCATTCAGGCTATCGATACCTTACTGAGGACTACTCCCTATGAGAGATTGGTTCGCATGAAAAACGTGACGGACATTATCATTTATGGCAACGGGGCGACATTTCGGATGAATAAGGCTGCTTACTCATCAGGCGAGCAAGCCCATATTTTTGACATTAGCGGCTCCTCCAATATTACGATTGAACAAATTAATGCAAATGACAGTGGTGGGGATGGATTCTATATTGGCAATTACGAAGCCACATTACCATATTGCAAAAATGTTGTGCTGCGCGATTGTGTAGCCAACAATAATCGTAGACAAGGATTATCTGTCATCAGTGTCGATGGGCTCCTTGTAGAGCATTGTACATTCTCCAATACGAGCGGAACGTCCCCTCAGGCAGGTGTAGATATTGAGCCTAACAACACGAACAATCTGGAAATGCTCAAGAATGTCAGGTTTATCCATTGTCTTTCCGAGAACAACAAAGGCCGCGGATTTGTATCGATGGTGAAGAAATTGAAGGCTTCCAACGAGAAAATAGACATACTCTTTCAAAATTGTATCTCTCGTGGCAATACTTACGGCTTTGTTGTCAGCTACGGCAATGACGCCGCCAATAGCGGGGCTCAGGGAGAAATTAAGTTCATCGACTGCCGCGCTGAAAAAGACCTGTATTGCGGCTTTGCGGAACTATCCTGCTCTGCCGAAAGCGTAAAAACTACTTATATCCGCTGTATAGCCTACAACAGCAATAGCAATAATGATCTGAATTATGAATATGCTCTAGGCTCCTCCTTTATTATTACAAGCCTCACGACCGAATCCCGACTCTCCATTGGCAATGCTTACTATTACGAGTGTGAAGCTATTGATGATCGTCTGCTCTCACAAACCTTACGAGGATTTACAACTAAGAAGAAAGTGAACGAAACCATTAAAAACATCAGTTATGTCAATTGTAAAGCTAATGGAGCCACGCTAGCTGCGTTTGAGGTTGAGCCAATTTCTGAGAATGTGCTCATACGAAATCAACCCCAACTCACGATTGCTCTACCATTATCTGGAGCAATAAGCCTATCCTACCTTGGATTTAAAATTAACAATTCCGGAGCAACGGCTGCCGTAAGCTACACACTCCCCAAGGCGAAATCGGGCCGCAGCTATACGTTCTCTGTGAACGCTCCTCTCGAAGTGAATATCATCGCAGCGTCCGGCGATGCTATCTTGACGCCAACTGGAGCAGGTATCGTTAGGTCTGGGAACATGGGCGACTCTGTAACCTTGCTGGGAAGAGCAGATGACCGGTGGGAGGTAGCTAACGCCGTCGGCAGCTGGTTTCCATTAGTCTGAAAACATCGGAATAAATGAGAAGGGGGTGAGACTATGGCTCAATTGAGTGGGAAAGTCATCCTGGTGACAGGTGCTCTGGGGAAGCTAGGTTTATCTGCCTTTAACCTGTTCTTAGAGAGAGGTGCCCGTGTGGTAGCTACAGACCTGGCCTCTCCTGAGGAGGCTAGCCTGAAGCTTGAACATACTGCTGCTTCTGCGCGTAAGACGGAATGGATGTATATGAAATCGGATGCGCGTGATGAAGAGCAAGTCACCTCGGTTCTCGAATGCATCAGGCAGCGTTGGGGGCGCTTGGACGGTCTTTATCACAATGCCTATACACAAATTTCCAAACCAGCCATGGAGCTTACCTCAGTGGAGTGGAATGCAGTGCTGTCCGGTACCTTAACCAGTACGTTTCTGGTGAATAAATATGCACTCCCGCTGATGATTGAATCTGGAGGGGGCGTTATTTTAAATACTTCATCGGTCTTGAGTCAAAAGGTGAAACCGGCTTGTCTGGCTTATGGCGCCGCCAAAGCAGGGGTCAACCAGATGACCCGAGTCCTCGCTGCCGATTATGCTAATAGTGGAATTCGAGCGAATGTTCTGCTGCCTGGGGACATCAAGACAGAGGAGGCGCTGCGTCAACTCTCCCCAGCTTTCAAGCAAGCTGTCGCTGCCCAAACACCGTTGGGCCGTTCAGGTACTCCTGAGGAAGTTTCTGAGCTGGCTGCCTTTCTGCTATCTGATGCGTCATCTTATATCACCGGTGCATTGATAACCATTGATGGGGGATTTGCGTTATGAACGATTTTCTATTTCATCATGGAACACGAGAGTCGTTAAAGGAGCAGGCTCAGGAAGGGTATGCTGTTGTTATTCCCTTGGGGGCGACGGAACAGCATGGACCGCATCTCCCCGTGTACACGGACACTATGATAGGCGAACATATTGCCCTTGAGGCGTGCAGGAAGGCTGCCAGCTCCATGAAGCTGCTCATGACTCCCATCCTTCCGGTCGGCTGTTCGCAGCATCATTTGGCTTTTGGCGGTACTTTGTCGTTCTCCTCCTCGACGTATCTTCTTTTATTAAAAGAACTTGGTGAAAGCCTCATAGCCGGAGGCTTCCGTAAAATGATTTTTCTAAATGCGCATGGAGGCAATGAGGCTTTGATGCACCAAGCAGCTCAAGATCTTGCCGTTCAGCATAACATCTGGAGTGCTTCTGCTTCATATTGGAGCTTGTCTCGAGAAGCGCTCAACGAGCTGAATGCTCAAGAGATGGGGATGGTTCCGGGGCATGCCGGGGGGTTCGAAGCCTCGTTGATTGCTTCCTTGGCCCCGCAATTAATCCAAGGTGGGCAGGACTTTATAGATGGATCTAAGCATCTCCAACGTTCATGGATACATGGAGGGCCTCCTGGTTCTTATGTCGGTAAACACCGCGAATTGACTGGGTTGGATGGTTATACGGATTCCATCCAACCCATGGACGGAGCCAAAGGAGCATCCTATTTGGATGTTATCATTGATGCAACAGTCCATTGGCTTTTGCAAGTAGATCAATGGATGAATGAAGGGGCGAAGCCAACCTCATGAACATTCGAGCGGAACGGAAAAAAGTGGCTGCCATCGTTACGGAATACCGTCCTGATTCCCATGCGGATGTCATCCTCGGAAGGCTGTTGAGTCAATTCGGATATGAGCCGCAGATTGATGTCGTTGCGCTGTACCTGGACCAGGAGCCTCCTAACGATCTGGGTAGGGGAGGCGGCCAGAATCAACGGAATCCCTATCTATGCATCGATTGGAGAAGCGATTGCCGCACCTCATGTCGAACTTCCTGTGGATGGCGTTCTTCTGATCGGCGAGCATGGTGACTATCCATGGAACGAGAAGCGTCAGAAGCTGTATCCGCGCCGTCGCTTTTTTGAAGAAACCTTCCGTGCCCTTGATCAATTAGGGCTTGTTGTTCCGATATTCAACGACAAACATCTGTCTTATCGGATTGAAGATACGGAATGGATTTATAGGGAGATTACACGAAGAGGGCTTCCCTTTCTTGGAGGTTCGTCTATTCCACATACACCACAGGTACCAAGCTACCCATCGAAGCGATTACAGAAGGCCAAGGAAATTTTCGTCATAAGCTGGCTTGGCATTGAGTCTTACGGATTCCATGGAATGGAAGTGCTGCAAGCGGCGGCAGAACAAAGAGACGGAGGCGAGACCGGCATTCATTCGGTGCAGGCACTGGAGGGAAGGTCTGTATGGGCTGCTATGGATCGGGGAGAAGTCCCCGAGGAGCTGATGGTTGAAGCATTACGAACGGTAAGCGGGTCGCTGCCGGGTCATCCGAGGGATCATGTAGATGTTCCTGTACTATTCATCATCGAATACTGCGACGGTGTAAGGGGATATGTTCTTCAACTGCAACGCTTTGTAAAGGAATGGACTCTTGCCTTTCGGGGAGCTGATGGGGAGATCACAGCAGCTCGCTGTGAAAGTGGATGGGAGCGTCCTTACAGCCACTTCGAGAAGCTTACGAAACAGATTGAGCAGATGATCCTGACTGGTCATTCTTCAGTACCAACCGAACGTACGTTTGTATCATCAGTCATGATTAACCTCGGGATGGAATCGCTTCATACAGGTAAGAAATTATTCGCATCCCAGCTTCGATCCATCCGATATTCCCCTGTGCCTTCGGTGTGAGTTCTATTAAATGATACAAAACAAAACCAAGGGGGAGATCCCAGATGAGCACTTTATCCAACTTATATTATTACAAGCCCAATCAGCAGCTCTCCGATCCACCTCGACGCATTGATGCAGACTTGTGTATTTATGGCGGTACCCCAGCGGGTGTGGCAGCAGCTGTCCAAGCGACCCGCATGGGTCTTAAAGCGGTAATTGCTGAATTCGGACAGCACATTGGAGGAATGACCTCAAGCGGCCTAGGACGAACGGATGTTGGGGATATGACCGCCATCGGTGGCATTTCCAGCGAGTTGTATGAGGCACTTGGCCGGCATTATGGAAGTGATGAGCCGGACGGTCGAACATGGGCATTAGAGCCTGGAGTAGCTGAGAGAATCTTGACGGAATGGCTGGAGCAAGCGAAGGTGGAGGTTCGCTTTGAGCAGCACTTGGACTCTGTAGAGCTGAAATCCGGTCGCATTCAACAGATAACAATGGAAGATGGCACTATTTACTCCGCTCCCATGTTTATCGACGCCTCATATGAAGGTGATTTGCTGGCTCGGGCCGGTGTATCGTACCATGTGGGCCGGGAATCCAATACCGTGTACAAAGAAACCTTGAACGGTATCCATTTTGGCCATCCGAAGCATAACTTCATGGCTTGGGTAGATCCCTACGTAGTCGAAGGCAAAATCGATAGTGGTCTGCTGCCAGGAATAACCCAGGCCGCACCGGGAGTACAAGGGCAGGGAGACGATTCCGTGCAGGCGTACAATTTCCGGATTTGTTTGAGCAGCAATCCGGAGAATCAGCTTCCTTTCCCTGAGCCGCCTAGCTATAACAGGGATGAATTCGCCTTGCTGGCTAGATACATTCATAGCGGCGTCTGGGATGCCTTGAAGCTCAATAAGGTCATGCCAAATCACAAGAGCGATTTGAATAACTGGGGTGGAGTTTCTACAGATTATATCGGACGAAATTATGCATGGCCCGAAGCGAGTTACCGGGTTCGTGAGAAGCTCTTCCAAGAACATGTTCACTATAATATGGGCATGCTGTATTTTCTGGCGAATGATGACAGCGTTCCCTCATCCATCAGAGCGGAGGTTCGGACATGGGGCTTGCCTGCCGACGAATTTCAAGCTACAGGCGGGTGGCCTCATCAGCTCTATATTCGCGAGGCAAGACGCATGATCTCTGATGTTGTAATGACAGAGCATCATTGTCGTCATTATTCCACCGTAGAGGATTCCATAGGGTTAGCTGCCTATACTATGGACTCCCACAATTGCAGACGATTAGTGCTAGAGGGTCGTTGCATCAATGAGGGTAACGTGGAAATAAGTCCGAAGGGTCCTTATCCGATCTCCTATCGAGCGATCATTCCCAAAGGAGAGGAATGTACGAACCTTGTCGTACCGGTATGTCTGTCTTCCTCTCATATTGCTTATGGTTCTATTCGGATGGAGCCTGTGTTCATGATTCTAGGTCAATCTGCGGCTACAGCGGCGGCGTTGGCACTAGAGCATCAATGTGCTTTACAAGAGCTGGATTATGGCTTGCTGCGCAGCCAGCTGCTGGCGGATCGTCAAATTCTGCAAGCTGAGATGTAAGTATTTTGATTTTCAAATTGTATTTAGAGGGAGGTCACACTCATGAGCACAAAGGCAACGGCAATTGGACTTATTGCAGCCCTATCTCTTATGGTCACTGCCTGTTCATCCAACAAGTCTACAGATGCCCCGACGAGTGGGAAACCAGTCGGAGAGGGGATGGCGGCTTCGCCCAAAGAAGTCACCGTTAAAATTGGTCTGCCAGGAGGATACGATATCACAAGCAAGCAAATCATCACCAACTTTCAAACCAAGTATCCCCATATTAAGCTGGACATCGAGGAAACGCCCTGGGGCGATTTTGTTACCAAAATCGTGACGCGTATTGCGGGCAATAATGCTCCGGATCTCTGGCTGCAAGAAAATGCCGTTGTGCTCGGGTACGGCAAACGTGGCGTTGCGGAAAATCTGGAGCCTTTTATTAAGCGGGATTTGAAGACAGACGAATATGTTAGTGCACTGACCTCTGCCAAGCTGGATGGAAAAATTTACGGCATTCCCCACGGCATTAATCCCGGTGCTCTTGCCTTTAATAAACAGATTTTTAAAGATAACAATGTGCCTTTGCCAACAGACGATTGGACCTACAACGATATGATCGAGGCTGCCAAGAAGCTGACGAAGGATACGAACGGTGATGGGAAGCCCGATATCTTCGGCTTTCAGACGGGCAACAATATTACACTCGGCTGGCTACCTTGGATGAGGGCTTATGGTGGTTCTTCCCTGGATGCAACCTTGACGAAATCGAATTTTACCGATCCCAAATCGATCCAAGGATTGACCGCGTGGGCCGATACGATCAACAAGCTGAAGATCAGCCCTACTCGTGAAGCCGCGAACACCGGCAAATTTTTTGAGAACGGGAAAGCGGCGATGACCTTCTTTCAATATGCAACCCAGGTTTCACTAAATAAGAATAAGCCGGACCTGGATTGGGATACGGTCAAAATACCAAAAGGGATGGACGGCAAGCGTTTTGTTCCGATGGTGGTGAATCAATGGGTGATGTACTCAAAGTCGAAGCCGGAAGTAAAAGAGGCGGCATGGACGTTCCTCAAATACTATCTAAGCGATGAGGGACAGAATTTGCTCTCTGAAAGCGGAACTAGCTTGCCTGTGAAGAAAACGGCTCTTGCAGAACTTGAGAAATCCACGACCAAGCCGCTGAACAAGAAGGCTTACACCAAAGGTATTGAAGAAGCGGGAGGTACCCTGGACGAGAACCCGTCTTGGAATGAATGGAGAGCCGCAGCCGGCCCGATCCTAAATGACATTATGGACGGGAAGCGGACGCCTGAAGATGGAGCCAAAGAGATTCAGCAAAAGGTTCAGCAAGTGCTTGATGACAATAAATAAACAGAATGGACATGGAAAAGGGGTGCTCGGATGCGCAAACAAGGCTTGTGGGGCTTCGCCTTCACGTTACCTTTTGTCCTGCAGCTGCTAATATTCTTCCTGTTCCCCTTCGTATTTTCTCTTTACCTGACATTTACGAAGTGGGATTTATTCAATCCACCGCAATGGGTTGGCCTGCGAAACTGGGACCAGCTGCTGCATCAGAAAGTGTTCTGGCTCTCGCTTCGAAATGTCGGCTTTTTTGCGGTACTATTTGTACCGCTTCAGACCATCGTCGCGCTATTTCTTGCGTACTTGCTTAATCAACAGCTTAGGGGTAAATCGCTGTTTCGACTCGTTTTTTTCCTGCCGGTTATCACCCCCTGGGTAGCAGGAGGCATGATCTGGCTTTGGATCTACAACAACGAATACGGATTGTTGAATTGGATCCTGCAGTCCATGGGAATCCAGCCGGTCGATTGGATCCGAAGCGGGAACTGGTGGCTCGTCATTGGTTCCATTGCTATAGTTAACATCTGGAAGGGAGCCGGGTATTCCATGGTGCTGATCTTGGCGGGCATGCAAAATATATCCAAGGAAATGCTGGAAGCAGCTAGGATGGATGGAGCCAACGGTTGGGCACTGTTTACCAAAATTACCATTCCTATCGTATCTCCCATGGTATACATGGTCATGATCTTGTCTACCATTTCCGCATTCCATGCTTTTGATGTATTCCTAGTCATGCTAGGTGATGTCATTTCCGTTGCGGACCGAAATATGGTGCCGAATATTCTCATCTATAGGGATTCTTTCCTCAACTTCAAGATGGGCAGCGCATCGGCCATGGCTTGGGGGCTGTTCTTAATCATTCTGATCATAACCATTTTCCAGAAGTTGACTGAGAAGAGGTGGGTGCATTATGAGTAAAAGCCATACGGGTCTTAAATTGGCTGCCTATCTCATCTTAGGCATTGGATCGATCCTCATGCTGATCCCATTTCTGTATATGCTTTCGACTTCCTTGACAGCGCCTGGGTCCGAATTGACACTTCCTCCCAAGCTAATGCCCGATCCGGTTGTATGGAACAACTACCGGCACGTATGGGTCGAAGTCAACTTCCTGCAGTACACCATGAACAGTATCTTTATTACAATGATGGATCTGATAGGAATGGTTGCTTCCTGTGCCATTGTTGCGTACGGACTAGCTTTTTTTGAATTCCGAGGGCGGAACCTGATCTTTCTGGCGATGCTCGGTACGATGATGCTGCCATCTCAGATTACGATGATCCCAACCTATTTTATTTGGAAATCCGTCGGTGCGCTAGACACTTACTATCCGCTTATTCTGAGAAGCTTTCTGGGAGGAGCCTTCGGAATCTTCCTTCTTCATCAGTTTTTCAAGACACTGCCTAAGGAGCTGTATGACGCAGCTTGGGTCGATGGGGCCAACCCTTGGAAAATTTTCTACACCATTTATTTGCCTCTGGCTAAGCCCGCCTTGTCGGCATTAGCGGTGTTTACATTCATCAGTGCCTGGAACAATACGTTAGAACCTCTTATTTACTTGCAGGATAAGCATATGTTTACTCTTCCTCTCGGACTGCTCTTTCTGAAAAATGAAGTGCAAAATCGGATGACACTTATTATGGCTGGTGCGGTCATAACCATCATCCCCGTCCTTTTTGTATTTCTGTTTGCTCAAAAGTATTTCGTTCAAGGGATTGCTTCGACCGGTTTGAAAGGCTAGCTTATGTCACATTTGTGAACGCCCACAAACTATAGTTGGAAAAGGAGAAATGACCTATGTCCCAACTGTCCAAAAATTCTAATGAATTTGAAGAGGCATCGGCTACGACAGACTCATCTGAAGTTAGGGAGCAGGTATCGGAGAGACCAGCGATAATGAGCAGAAGAAAGCTGTTGGCTGCGATAGGTATAGGAGGCATAGCCGCGGTTTCAACAGGGTTATGGAAAGGGACGGGACTGCATGCAGTATCTGCTCAAAGTATGTCCGTTACTCAGTCCGTATACGGTATGGAGAAAAAAAACCGCAAAAAAGAATTGCTTGAACTGCTGGATATGGATTTTTGCCTAGCCGTGAAGCTGGAGGAACTTAGGGCTGAAACGGAGCCGGACCCTCAAATGGTTTATTACGTAACCAATGAGCTTCAGGAAGGATTCTTTCGCTATGATCCTTATGACGTATCTACGCCTGACAACACCGGAACCGTACTCGCGTCGACCAATGGGAAACGGTTTAAACGTATTTACGGGGATACGATCATTGCTACCTGGTTCGGTACCAAGGGGGACGGGGTGACCAATGATACACAGGCATTGCAAGCAGCGTTGAATGCGGCTGCAAGCCATAAGCTGTTTATTCCTAAGCATAGGTCTGGATTTTACCTGACAGGACAGCTTTTCATTCCCGGCCAAATAGCCATTGAATTGGAGCCAGGGACAATCATCCAGGCAATAGACACGCTAAGTCGGGTCAGTCCTGCATATGAGAGGTTGATCCGGATAAAGACGGTTAAAGATGTATACATAAATGGCAATGGATCGACATTGCGCATGAACAAGTCGGCGTATTCGTCCGGTGAACAGGCCCATATCTTTGATATCAGCGGTTCGGAGAATGTAGTGATTGAGAATATTAATGCTAATGACAGCGGCGGCGATGGATTTTATATCGGTTATTTTGAATCGACCATTGCTTCTTGCCGTAATATCGTGCTTCGCAATTGCAGAGCGGATAACAATCGAAGGCAGGGGCTTTCGGTTATATCCGTCGATGGTCTCATCGTGGAAAACTGCCGCTTTTCCAATACGAAGGGGACGGCTCCCCAGAGCGGCGTGGATATAGAACCAAATGGACAGCTCGATTTGCTGAAAAATATTCGTTTTACCAACTGTGTAGCAGATGGGAATACAGGTCGAGGATTCCTCGTCACTTTGCTGAAACCTACCGCTAGCAGTGAGTCTATTGATATTGTATTTAATGCCTGTAAAACGAATGGCAATTCTTTCGGATTTTCTATGAACTATGGAGGAGATGGAGCGAAAGGCGTTCAAGGGGAGATTAAACTAATCGACTGCTTGGCCCAAAACGAGCAGTATGCGGGATTTTCGGATTTGTCATTTTCTGCGGACAGTGCCAAACGCTCATATATCCGATGCAAGGCGATGAATTGTAACACGGTGAATCAACCGGACGACGCATATGGATACGGTTCCTCGTTCATTATGACTACTGTGCCGGCACAAACAAGAAGCATCATCGGGAATGCCGTCTACATGGATTGTGAATCCGTAGATTCTCGTTCACAGCCTCTCATCAAGCGAGGATTTAGTCTTAAAAGAAATAAGACGGAGAATATACGAAACGTAGCCATAGTCAATTGCGCAGTCAAGGGTGGAGGCCAAAGCCTGTATTCCATTGATCCGATAACCGAGGAGCTGCATGTACAAAAGCTTCCACTGCCTGTAAAAGCGTACGCGACATCAGACACACTCACGTTGGATACCGTTGGTTTCAAAATAACCAATAGTGGTGCGACTAATGATGTGATTTTAGCGCTTCCGACAGCTAAAGCTTCCATCACCTATACATTCTATGTGGAGGCAGCCTATCGGTTCAGTCTGGCGACGCAAGCAGGACAATCCATATGGACACCTGCAGGGGCAAAATCCATTGTCGGTAACGCTTTCAAAGGAAGCTCCATTGTTCTGACCGGTCGAGCGGACGGTAATTGGGAGATCAAAAGTATGATAGGCGTTTGGCTGTAAATAAGCAAGATTTGTGTTTGAGCTAGGAATCGTGTAAACGCGTTCAAGTGAAGAAAGTCGCGTAAAATGTATCAATAATGTAAAAAAGGCTGCTTAGCAAGCCTTTTTTACATTATTACGAGTTCGAGTAAATGAAAACCAATCAGAATATTTCTGGTTGGTTTTTTTACAGTTGAAGTGCATCCATCGGGTTTCTGGACGGTAAAGGTTTTACTAAGTTCTCGTTTTTTTCTTGAAGTCATGTCGTCGGTTGTAGTGTGAATATGGTATGCTTTGTAAAAGCAGGTACGAAATACCGAATTATTGTAAATAAGATTGAATCCGCTTTCATTTCAATTGGGGAGTACCGCTAATCCGACAGTAACAGGGGAGATGGAGCTGTTGAAAGGAACCTTATCTGCAAGATTTAAGGTCATTTATGGCCTTGTGTTTTTGATGATTATTTCTTCTACTGCCTGGCTATCGTATCTTAGCTCCAAAGGAAGTCTGGAAGAGCAGTTGAAGAATTCGAATATCGCCCTGCTGAATCTGGTTCAGCAGAAGATCGAAATGATCTTGCGCGAGATCGATACCAATACGATTAATTTCATTCAGGAGCCGGAGGTGGCCTTTTTCCTAAACGGAAGGTACACGAACGATGATTTGCGGTTTAACCACTTCAATGTACTCAATACGAAGTTCAAGGTGTTAATGAACGCGAATAGTAATATTTCCTCCTTCTACCTGTACTCGCTTCAGAACAAGAGCTTATTGACGGACAGTACGTTTTCCGACGAAGCGGATTTCTACGATATGAACTGGCTGACTGCCTTTAACAATATGCAGCGTTACCACCAGTGGCTCGACGTCCGCAGGATTACTACGGTCAGCTCCGGACTACAGCTGGATAAAAATGTTGTTTCGCTCGTTCGTCAATTTCCGTTGATCAGTAATCCGCAATTCCGCAAAGGAGCCATCATTGTCAATATTGATGAGCGTACCATAGCAAACTTGATGGAAGATGTCGACAACCAGCGGATTGGACAGACGATGGTCATCAACGACCAAGGCATGATTGTTTCCTCTAAAAATAAAAGTCAGCTATATAAGCCTTTGAGCAGTATTGAGGGCGCTCCTAGTCTGGATAAACTGCAAGGAAGCGGCTATACGATGATGGAAACCCATAATGGGAGCTTTACCACCTTCTTTGTCACATCAAGCTATAACGGCTGGAAATACATAAGCGTGGTTCCGAATCTGGTCATGAATCGACCGCTGGAATTCGTTCGTAACGTGCTCTTGTTCCTCGCTTCCGGAATGTTTATAGTAGCCCTCGTACTTGTTTATGCGGTAAGCAGCTACACGTTCCGTCCTTTGGAGACGTTTCTTCGGTCATTTACCGAGAGAAAGCTTGATCGTCCTAACGATTTGACGTATTTGGAGAAATTTTTCAAGCAAATGATGTCTGACAATGAGTCTCTGCAAAAGCAAATGCATGAAAGCTTGCCTGCCTTGAAGTGGCGATTAATTATGAGCTTGCTCATGGCGGACAAGACAAGCTATTACCGGATGAAAAATTATTTTGACATTTTGGGCATTGATTTCTTCGAAGCCCGTTTCGTCGTACTAGTGATAGAGCTGGACCGCAAGCAGCATATTGCTTCTCCACGCGATATCTACTTGTTCACCTATGCGATCAGTAACGTGGCGGAAGAACTGGTAGCCGGCGTCTGTAAAGGGGTGTCAGTGGAGGTCAGTGACGGAATCGTTGCCGTCATCATGAGCTTTGAGGAAGACGATCCGAAGCATAATCAGATCCAGGCGCTTCAAATAGCTGATCTTGTGAGAAACTATGTTGCCGCGCATTTTAAACAAACCGTAACCATCGGCGTCGGTGGTTCCTATCTCGATCTTGAAGGAATTCATGAATCGTATCGGGAAGCTCAGAATGCGGTGAAATACAAGCTGATTATGGGCGATAACACGGTTATTTCCATTGATGATATTGCGGGTAACCACAACGATAAATTTTACCGGATTTGGGCGATGAGCGATACGGTTGTCGGTTTGATCCGTGATACAGATAAAGGGAAGCTGGAAGGTCAGCTTGAAAAGCTGTTCGTTGAGATCATCAAGATCAATGCGCCTCCGGAAATGATTAAGCAAATGTGCATCCAATTGATTATGAAGTCCATCAAAGCGATTTCGGACAAAGGGCTCGACATCAAGCAATTTCTGGATCCGAAGGAGAATATTTATCATCGCATTGATTCATGTGCCAATGTAGAGGAAATCCGCAGTTATATTTCTCTGTTTCTACATGAGCTGATCGTACGTACGGAGGAAAAAAGGGAGAACAGAAGCCCTAGCGATACGGTTCAGCAAATCATTACTTATTTAGAGCAAAATTACGCAGACAGCAATTTATCCCTCAATCTGATTGCTTCCGATTTCAAATTAAGCGTTCCTTATCTAAGCAAAATGTTCAAAGAAACGATGGAAATGAATTTCATGGATTACTTGATACAGGTCAGGATGGAAAAGTCGAAACAGCTGTTGAAGGATCCTAAGCTGAAAATTCAAGTGATAGCTGAGCAAGTCGGCTATAACAATGCGCAGAGCTTTATTCGTATATTCAAGAAATATACAGGCCAAACCCCGGGTGAATACAGGGAACTTCCTTCAGATGAAAAAAGGTGAATGGATTAAAAGCGGTGTATTGAGCGAAAGGGACCCTAAGCTTAAAAAAAGTGCAGAGTCAAAAACGGAATATATTCAAACAGTATGCGTTCCGTATACGATAACGGTGAAATCGGCAGAACCACAAAAAAGAGGGGAGGTGGAACTATGAATTCGCAAATCAGCGATGTCACGAGTCAGTCAGAAGCAGGGCAATCCGAATTGGCAAGAAGGATGAAGGCGGCGTGGAAATATCTCAAACGAGATAAGTACTTATACTTGCTCCTGCTGCCGATCCTGGTTTATTACCTTTTATTCAAGTATGCACCCATGTTCGGAGAGATCATCGCGTTCAAAAATTATCGTTTTGCCGATGGCATCTGGGGAAGCAAGTGGGTCGGGCTCAAACACTTCGAGAGATTGTTCACAAGTCCGGATTTTTTCAACGTATTGAAAAATACGCTGCTGCTCAACGTGTACAGCATTGTATTTGCATTCCCGGTTCCCATTATACTAGCCATCCTGCTGAACGAAGTACGCTTGGAATGGTTTAAACGGACGATTCAAAATTTGCTCTACATTCCTCATTTTATATCCTGGGTCGTATTAGGCGGTATTGTTATCGCTTTACTGTCTCCTTCCACAGGAATTGTGAACACAGTGATCAAGTTGTTCGGCATCGAGCCCGTTTACTTCATGGCAAGCAATTTCTGGTGGCCGATTGTGTTCATTCTATCCGGGATTTGGCAGAGTGCGGGCTGGGGAACGATTCTGTACTTAGCTGCGATGGCGGGTATCGATCCGCAATTATACGAGGCGGCCAAAATCGATGGTGCGAGCAAGATGAGACGAATTTGGCATGTGACGTTACCAGGTATTCGCAGCACGATTGCCATCCTGCTTATTTTAAGAGTCGGGCAGATGATGGATGTCGGCTTCGAACATATCTTTATTTTACAGAACAAAGCGGTGTACGAAGTATCGAGCGTGATTAGCACGTACGTGTACAACGTGGGGCTGATCGGCTCCCAATATAGCTATACGACAGCACTTGGGCTGTTCCAATCGGTGATCGGTCTTATTCTGGTCGTCAGTGTCAATAAAATTATCAAAGCTCTGGGTGAAAATGGTCTATGGTAGGGGGTGAGTGAATGACCAGAGGTTCCACGCTAGCATCAAGATGGAAGTTCGGATTGTTGTATATATTTCTGGCGTTTCTCGCCATACTGACTTTGTTTCCATTCGTCAATGTGCTGGCTACGTCCATGAGCGGCTCGAGGGCGATAAGCTCCGGAGAAGTATTTCTGTGGCCGAAGGATGTGACATTCACCTCCTTCCAGAATCTTATCCAGGACGGGCAACTGCTCATTGCCATGAAAAATACGTTGCTTATCACCGTAGTAGGAACGGCATTCAACCTTGTTGCGACGATTATGGCAGCCTATCCGCTTAGCCGCAGAAGGCTGAAGGGGCGAAATCTCATATTGATGGTCATTACGTTCACCATGCTGTTCGGGGGAGGCTTGATTCCCAACTATATATTGATCAAGTCCCTTGGAATCATGAATTCTTATTGGGCGTTATGGCTGCCTGGACTGTTAAGCACGTACAACTTTTTTGTTATGAAGACATTTTTTGAGAATTTGCCTACCGAGCTGGAAGAGTCAGCCTCCATTGATGGAGCGAACGATCTGCTAATCATCTGGAGAATCATTCTTCCGCTATCGCTTCCCATCATTGCAGCATTGACTTTATTTTATGCGGTCGGCTGGTGGAATTCCTATATGAGTGTGCTGATGTACATCACAAGCTCAGGCAAACAATCACTGATGGTTAAGCTGCTGCAAATGATCGACACGACAAGCCAAAGCTTGCTGAATGCCAGTGCTACGAACGGGGGAGAAGGAGCGACGATGCAAACCTTGCTATCTCCTGAAGGAATTCGGGCAGCAGCAATCATCATTTCTGTAGCCCCCATTTTGTTCGTATATCCGTTTTTGCAAAAATATTTCGTTAAGGGTGTTTTGATTGGTTCTCTGAAAGGTTGATCCTATTAGGTTGAGGAGGCGGAGAAGTCGATGATGAAACGCAAGCAAATGGCTGCTGTGCTGGGAGTTACTTTAACCACCACCATGATTGCAGCTTGTTCCGATGGTGCTGAGAAGAGTCCGAATGGCGATGCCAAAAATAACGATCCTGCTAAATTGGGGGTTAGCATCACCATTCTCGATCGGGGGCAGATAGCTAGCGATGAAGGGACCTATGAGAGCAATAGAGTGACGAAATATATTAACGAGAAGTCGGGGATTAACGTCAAATGGGTACCCATCTTGCGAACGCAATCAACGCAAAAGCTGAATACCTTAATTGCTGCTGGTGAAGCACCGGATCTGATGTGGGAGTACGATAGGAACTATATGTCCACCTTAAAGGATCAGGGAGCCATACAGCCGATTGACGATTATATTGAGAAATACAGCACTTCGTATAAAAATTATTTGAAAGCGCATCCGGAATTGAAGCCATATACGATGTTTGACGGCAAAACCTACATGGTAACCAGTGCACGCGGAATCGATGCCATCGCTAACCACGCCATGTGGATAAGGCAGGACTGGCTGGATAAGCTGGGCCTGAAGATGCCTACAACGATGGATGAGATGATAACCGTCATGAGAGCATTCAAGGACAAGGATCCCGATGGGAATGGAAAGCAAGACACTTTGGGTGCTGCATTCAACTATAACTATACAGGCATTATTCAAGCACTGTTTGCTGCACAAGGCGGCATGTGGTACTTGGAGAATGGGAAGATCGTTAAAGGCAACTTTACCGATCGATATACAGATGTATTAGCGACTATGAAGCTATTTTTTGATGAGGGACTTGTAGATAAAGAGTACATCACGGATAAAAACTTCCAGAAGGAGCGGCAGTTGTTCGTGACAGGGAAAGCGGGAATCTATTTCTCTAGCTGGAATATCCCGTCGGAATATCGCGAGCTGAAACAAAATGTTCCTGATGCCAAGCTGGTCCCCTTCGAGCCTGTGAGTTCAAAGTACGGTAAATTCGGTTTGTACCAGGAACCCCCTGCAAACAAGCTGATTGTGTTCAATAAAGATTTGAAGGATCCGAAGGCAGCGGTGAAACTGTTGGATTGGATGATAGATAAAAATTGGTTTGATGTACGCTTCGGTCAAGAAGGAGTTCATTATAAGCTGGTTAATGGGGTTCCGCAAGCAATCGATGCGGATAAGAACAAAAAGGAAATCGCCTATGCTCCTGAATATGCCGTAGTGGATCAATACAGTCCAAAGCCGGAGGACTTTGCTATTATGGCTGCGCAGGATGCCATTTCCCAAGAATATGCCAAGGTCCAAGGCGAATCGCTCAACACGGCGATGAAGAATAAATTCCGCAGAGATATTCCGTTCAACCCGACTTTCCCGGAATTAACGGAGATCCAAACTTCTTTCTCTCCGCTGTCCGATGAAATTGAAACCAAAGTCATTACAGGCGGAGCCCAGTACACTCCGCAGTGGGGAATGGAACAGCTGCGCAAGGAATGGAAACGCCTTGGGGGAGATAACGTCGATAAGCTCGCACAGGAATGGTATCAGAAAAATGTAAAAACAAACTGAGGAAGTACAGGGCGTCCTAAGCCCATGGGTTCTGGGGATTTGAGTGGGAGGACGCTCTTAGGTATTGAAGATTGAGAGAATAAAGGGAGTGAAGCAGGTGAGCATCGATCATCGACAGTGTCTAATGGAAGAACTCGAGAAGTGGCATAAGGACTATAACCCTGAGCTCCACATGGTGAGAAGGCCGTTCAGTACTCCTGGCTACCATACCACACTCAAAGACGTGGCATTCACCCATCCGACGTTGGCGGCATTTATTTATGCGCTAGGTTTGCTTGACAGTGAGGAAGATACTTATAAGGAACGGGCTTCGGACATTTTGCGTAAAGGGATCAGCCTCCAGGACCAGAACCGTGAGAATTCGACTTATGGGATTTGGTCGTGGTTCCTGGAGGAACCACTGACGATGATGGCTCCTCCGGACTGGAACTGGGCCGACTTTTGCGGCAAACGGCTGGTGTTAGCCGAACAGCGACATGGGAACAGGCTCCCGGCAGATTTACGTGAGCAAATACGCTTCGCTGTCTTTTGCGCCTGCGACGCCATTATGAAGCGTAATGTCGGACCTGGCTACACCAATATTGCCATCATGGGGGCTTTCGTCACACTTATTGCAGGCGAAGTGTTTGGTGTTGAACAATATACCGAATACGGGCTGGAGCGGCTGCGCAAATTTAGCGACTATACACATGAATTGGGTACGTTCCAGGAATTCAACAGTCCTACATATACGGTCGTTGCCATTCAGGAACTGTCGAGCATTCATACGTCGACGAAGCTGCCGGAAGCCAAACGTCTTAGTGCAGATATGCTGGATGTGGCTTGGCGTATGGTTGCGGAGCATTATCATGTGCCTACCGGCCAATGGTCAGGACCGCACAGCCGCAGCTATAGCACGGTAATGACGGATTCCGTTAAGTCATTCCTGCAGATGGCGTGCGGGGAAGATACGGTATCGCTGCAGTCGGAGGCTCCATTGATTTACAGCCTGGATTGGTATGGCAATCACATCGAGTGCCCGCCGGCGTACAAGCCTGCATTCGTGGATGGGAATGGGGGCGAATACACCCAAGTTATTCATAAAGATGCGCAAGGGAACGCGATCAATATCGCTACTACATACAAAGACGAGAGAATTAGTCTCGGGACCTTCAGCAAAGATGTTATGTGGAATCAGCGGCGGAATCTCCTTGCCTATACACGGAATGGTGATAGCTTCAGTTATATCCACCTGCGTTTTTTGCACGATGGGTATGACTATTCTTCAGCCGTATTCACATCGCGGCAGGATAGGACGGACGTCTTGTTGGGCATTGGCTTCTGTACCAACGGAGGAGATACTCATATCGGACTCGATCTGATAGATGGAACCTTGGAGGCAGCCGATCTTAGACTACGATTCGAAATCGGAGGTTGTTTGGAGGGCGTAGAGACTCGCATTAAGGAGGATACGGAAGCGGTGCACGTCAAGCTGGACGATGCTGCACTTGCTATGCGAGCAGCTGTATTGTTCGCTTCATTCGACGGCGAGCAGCCGCATTGGGAAATCACTCGGGACGGGGAGAGGTTGTACGTTGACTATATTATTTATGCCGGGGATAAAAAGCGGTTTGATTTTCGAAGTATGCAGGAAGCTCTGCTTGTGCTGGCCTTCCGGCTCAGCGGTGAGGAAGCTGCGCCATTTGAAGCTTCAGTGGTGAGCTTAGGACCTGAAACGGGCAGCCTTGGTTCACAAGTCCATGCCACATATCAAACTATAGGCGGAAGCTTACTGGAGCTGACGCTGCCCTTGAAGCCGGCAGCAAAGCAGCAAATGCTGCACCGTAAATAGATCAATCGTGATGATCATTTGGATCTAGAAATCCATTTGGATCTAGAAATCTCGCTCGAAACCGCAGTCCACACAAGTTGAGTATTATTTGTACAAAACAAGGAAACCGTCAGGCGGTTTATTGAGCCTGACGGTTTTACCTAGAAATTAGAGGATGATACATGTTCTTGTTAATATACTTTTACACAAAACCCGTATTTTGTACATATGTAAGTAAATCAGTTAATCCCTTGTCTTATGACGTTGATTCTTAAATATCTCTTGCTGGGTTAAAAGTTTTTTCAATTGTAACATAATAAATATACACAGACTCGCCGACGACGAGTCGTGAGCCTTTATGTAGGGAGATTTGTGTCATTAGACAACATTTTGCATCAGTTATCTCCATTGATTGTTTTGTTTCACTCTTTTTAATTACTTCAACAACTTGTTTTTTTCAATATCTGCCTGATACCTAAAAATTATTTTTGGCAAGCTCTTTTTTTCATAAGGAGAAAATAAGTGATTGGTCAAGTCAGAACCTCCATTAATTGACTGTTTACATAGGTCATATCATCAACTCTTCGCCTATCGGATATTCCCATAGTCCCAGTTTTCCCTTCACTGGAATATAGGGCTTCATCAGACGGAAACCTGCTATTTCCCACGCAAAATAACCTGGACTGTAATCGCCTAACAGGAAGTCATACCCAGTCACGACCTTCCCGCAATCCAGAATGGCTGACGTATGATTAGCGTCGATGACTTGATAACAATTCGTAAGCTCGCAAGTTGCAAGGATAACCCCCGTAGGGAGGTTTTGTTCCGTATAGCCATTCTTGGCGAGTAAAGAACGGATGGGTTCATATTTGCAGGCCTGCTTATCGACTTTCTGGCTTTCATGAATGGCCAACGGTCCGCGATACCGGGTCTTCCAGGATCTTGTTTCATAGAGAGTCTCGCCTTGGACAAGCAGAGTCGCCCACGGTTGAATCATGGATAATACTTTCATTCGCCTCCGTTAAGTTTCAGACTTCATCATTTTTGGTTCCGTGAATTTCGGCTTGGGTGTGATCCCTATCATGTTGGCGGCTTCAGTTAAGTTAATATATAAACTCATAATCTATTGTTTCACTCCTTTATCTTGTTAAAGACTTATGGACGGGGTTCATTTTTAAGCTACATCCAGCGACCTTTAGTAGAGCATTTCCATTAGCGCTTCTTCGCTGATGAAAATGCTCTTTCCTTTGGTAACACTTCTAACAGTCATAAGGAATCTTGCCGAAGTCAAACACTTCGAGTACTCGGAATGGATATTAGGGCAAACAAGTATTTTCTTTTTCTTCGATGCAGAAGGGGCGCATGAGAAATGTCTCGAAACACAAACAACGCCCCTCCGACTTCCTACTGGGAAGCGAAAGGGCTGAAAAGTCTGCTTTCTCGATATTTAGAGCTTTATTAACCTTTCGGAACCGCCGTATGCGAACCCGCATGTACGGTGGTGTGAGAGTATCGAGGTTAGCCGCCTCCTCCTACTCGATCTGCTCTAAGCATTCGTTGTTGTTTGAGATACATTGTGCGTTATGAAAGCTTAATTAGAATGCTTTTTCTTGCTTTTAGGCATTGCCTCTGGTTTAGAATTGGTTTCTTCGGTGGTTTCGGATACATTAAATTTTTCCTGTTTCTATCGTGTGACCGTTCTTTACGATCTCTAGTCGGACTAGGATTAATGGCAAGACCAGTGGCAGGGTCCACAAAGAGAGCGTGACCAAGCTCGTGGGCTAACATTTGAGAGCGTTCTTTTGAATTGGATGCTAATACAATGGTGGCCGTTCGGGGACCTTGATCTAGTTTATAGAAAAATATCCCCCCTGTCGTTACTCTTTTGGCGCCTTCGTCCCAAAATGATTGTGAGTCCATATAGATCACCACGACATCGTTTCGCGTACAGCCTGGAGGATTGAATCTAATCAATTTTTGTACTTTTAGGGGTTGCTTATTTAAGAAGAGGCCACTATGAAATTCACCGTCTTTAAATTTGAACTGTTTGGATGAAAGTCTTACTATCTTCTTTAATCGAAAGGAAATCCCACAAACACTCCAGATCTCAGATGCCTGCTTTAAGTCCTGTTTGATTCTTTCATCGCTGATCTTATTGTCGGTCGTAATGACAGTATATACATTCACAATGATCGGTTGCGTCTTGTTGGTTTTTTTCTTCACCTGAATGACTTTGCCATGGTTCAAAACACGTCGTATTTGCATGAACTTTCTCCTCCAATAGCCTTTTAGATATGTGTGTTCCTCGCATCCCTCTCTAGTTTGAAGGCCAATAAAACGACCAGGTTCAGTCACAATGCCAACGTGTGATACGCCATATCTGTAAATGTTTTTGAAGAAAATGAGGTCCCCAGGATGTGCCATCTTCGGATATATGATCTTACCTGTTGGCTTTGCGTGGACGTCCCGTCACCTATATCTAAACCAGTAATATTCAAAAAAACGTGTTGACTAAACCCTGAGCAGTCGCCGTATCTAGACACAATATTTTTAGCGCCAAAAGAATACTTTAGTTTTCCTTTGTAGGATCGAGCATAATCGACGAGTTCCTTATTCAGGGAATCGATTGATGATTGTCCTGAACGTTTTTTCGTCTTAACCATAAGCCACTCCCATCCATAGCCGAATACTATACTTAAAGTAATTACAGTATATGGATGCTTTAAATACTTGGACACCATGATTTGCCCTATAGTTTCGTAGAATGGGCAGCGGCTTTCCCAGCGGAAGAAGGAAAAATTCATTGACTTATTTACTAAATCCAAAAGGAAATACAGAGCCAACAATGTGTAAGCCACTGGAAGGATGGCTTCGTGTATGTCTTTTATGACACCGTACACTCCGGGATATGACGATGGGCCTTGATTTACGAGGTCGCCTACATCAGCAATAATTTGGGTAAATCGCGACTTTGATTATCTTTTTTCCTATCTCGATTATTTTAATGATTATTAGATCTGTTAGACATCGAAACGTAACACATCTTAGAATTATGGATAAGCAATTTTACGGTGGGCTTCTGCTAAGTCTGTTTTTGCTTATGTTCCTTATGTTGTTTTTTCACTCAACCACCAACTACGATAGGTTCATTAGCGCATTGCTTCCCGGCATCGTCTTCCTGTTTCCCAGCAGCCTCAACTTCCGCAGAGCCTCCATTCTAAAAAAAGAACTGGAGACACGCATGGAGCAGTATCACTTTATGATCTATGAGCAGGAAGTCTCCCTCATTTCCTACATGGCGGAAGTGGTTAAGCAGAATGTGGAGACGGTTACGAACGAATTGAACCGGATGGCTGCGCTGGGACGTCTCCCCGACGCCTACGTGCATATGCCGACTTGCCAAGTCATTCTGACGAACAAGCGGGCCCCGCGAGCCTCCTTCTCGGAAACAAACAATCTAACCATCAACCTTGCTGCAGAATTGATGGACTGGCCGCTACGCTTGAGGTTCCCCAAGATCAATCGAATGAACCGCCGCCTCCGCCGAAAACGATCGAGTGCTTCGGATGCGGCTCCAAGACGCAACTGCAGTATGGCGAGCAGAAAGAGTACTGCGGATCTGTGCTGCACTATACATAGATAAAAGCCCCGGTTAGCGCAACCGGGGCTATTACTGTGTGTAACAGCTTACGCACTAAGCAACGCTAACGGGCGCCACAGCGGCTATTTTCACGAAATTGGGCCGATTTTACGACTCCACCCCATCGCGGCCCCCTGTGGACACCAAAACCTGCAAATCTGCAGGAATTTCACTTCAACTTGTTCGATTTCGGGAAATGCCTGCGATTTTGCAGGAATTTTGAGCGAGTTCCCCTCTTTTTAAGCGAATTCCTCAAAAAAACTGCATTATCGCAGGCATTCTGCTAAAAACGCCGTTTCGGCAAGGGGCTTTAGCCCCTTCGTGTAAATATGTGTTAATACACAATACCTGGCTTCTCTGAATTTACTATCGTACTGAAAAGTCAATCTATTGGTCTATAAATAGAATTGAGATTCTCAATGTAAATGTTCATATTAAATTTCATTTCAGGCACTAAATCTAACCAAATAACATCAGTCCCAATTAGTTCATAATTATAGGGTATCCCTAATTTACTTGAATCTACTCCAAGCCGATGCCATATTACTTGATTATCTGTCTTTATCACTTCTGCAACTATATCGTACAAATTAAATCAAAGTCGTCTGGACACATTAGGATTGGTAAGATAACTTTTTCTAGATTCGAATAAAACCTGCTAATAACTAATTCAACTTCTTCCTTCAAGTGAATCCAGTCAGTAATTGTAGGAATTAAACCTAAGTATAAGTTGTCCGGATATAGATTATGAAGTAATAAATCGAGTGAGACCCCATCAACTAATATTGTTGGATGTTCAACACTAACATATTTACTTTTCAACATTTCAACATACATTATATTCATCATGAGTCCCCTCTTTCTTATTATCTAATTTTCAGGTTTGAGCATAACGTTATTCGAATTCATTAACTCCTCTACAAAATAGTACATATTCATGAATCGATTTGAACATCCTGCCCGTTAGAATTCCTGTAAAATGAATAATTTGGCGTTTGAACAAAAACGAGCGCCTCGGTACGATGGGGTTGCACACGAGGTCATAGCCTCAAATAGCCCATCAGGAGGTCGCTCTACTATGAAGTTTAAGGCTCAGGACAAGCAAAATCAACTCATTGAAAACATTACCTCTTCACATTTGGTCATCGGCGTAGATATTGCTCAGGAAAGTCACGTCGCTCGTGCAGTCAGTTTCCGGGGCATTGCTCTTGGAACTCCATTGGAGTTTGGTAACCATGACGAAGGTTTTCGGCTGTTCAGTCGTTGGATTCAAGATCTGCTTAAGTCTTACAAGTTGAGCAAAGTTATCGTCGGCATGGAGCCCACTGGCCATTACTGGCTGTGCCTTGCGCGCTGGCTTACAAACAAAGGCATTGAGGCTGTTCTCGTAAACCCCCATCTTGTCAAAAAGAATAAAGAAAATCGCGACAACACCCCGTCAAAAAGCGACCGTAAAGATGCTCTTGTCATCGCAGACATGATCAAAAACGGCTACTATTCTCCCGTACGTTTCAACCCAGAGACATACGAAGAACTGCGGATCCTGATGGCCAATCGGGATACGGTTACTAAACGGCTTAACAGCGCAGTGAACCAGATACATCGCTGGGTAGATATTGTGTTTCCCGAACTTCGGCAGGTCTTTAAAATCCTTACCTGTACAAGTGCCATTGCTACATTAAGGCTATTTCCTCTTCCGAAGGACATTAGCCGTCTAACAACAGAGCAAGTCATTGCCGGTTGGAAGCAGTATGTAAAGCGTCATGCCGGTTTATGGCGGGCTGAGCAGCTCAAAACGCAGCGTCGGTGCTACAAAAGCTCTACATGCCTACAAGCTGCATTTGGGTCAGCTTCTTGAAGAATACGATTTAGCGACGCGCCAACTTGAGCTTATTGAACATGAACTTAAGCTTGTTCTTGAACGCATCCCTTATGCCCAGAAAATGCTTGCGATTCTAGGCTTAAATGCAACCAGTTTAGCAGGTGTGTTGGGGGAAGCAGGTGATCTAAGTGGGTATACACATGGGAATGCCCTGCTACGTCATGCAGGACTTAACTTGGCTGAAGCCAGCTCTGGGAAATGGCGTGGAAAAATGGTGCTCAGCAAGCGCGGACGCCCACGTTTGCGACGCTTCCTTTATCTTATGACGATGTGCATGGTCATGACCAATCCGGATGTCAGAGCCCTGCACCATTACAATGTCCAAGTGAAAAAGTTAAAAAAAATGAAATCCATTATGAAACTATGCGGTAAAGTGGCAAGAATGCTAGTCGGGCTGGCTAAGAGCAATGAAGTATACAACTCTACAAAAGTATTTCTTCCAGTAGCTTAAGAACTGTTTCTTCACCAGTTGATGTATTCGCAGGATGGATAAGAAGCACGGAGTATCGGGAGACGTTACGCAAAAGGGCTCGGACCCATTCCGTTAGAAATACCGACCTCCACCCCTTAGTTAGATGTGACGAAGGAATGAAAGGGCTTAGACCCGTTGAGACATGGGAGCGAGAATCTCTAAGGGCAGCATGGAGACGTGCATAATATGGAATAATCTGGGCGAGTTTACATCCCTTCTGTTCCCGCATGCCCTTATAGGGTACAACTAGTTCCCGCATGCTCTGTTTCTCTTATCTCTCAAATAACTAAAGGTGAAATCCTGCGAATTCATGAGCTAGAGTGTGAAAACTACATCATATTGAGGGAGCGTAATGAAGTCAGCCGAATCATTCGTTCGATTGACTACAAACTAATTGTTTTTCCTATCCCGTTGTTTGAGCAAAGTCATTAGTAAAATGCGATCACTATTTCAATCCCATGAACCTATACTACTTCACGAATTATGGGACACAATGGTGAATGGATTCCTAAAAAGTGAACACTAAATATGTATTGTTCTGCTTCTGTGGAGAACATATCATTTTTATGTCCTCCTTCGGAAATCTGTACAACTTCTTGTCTTTCGAAAAGGACAAGAAGTTGTATCCATAAAAATAAAAAACCGCGTAAATGGTATTATCCCCTTCAAGTAGACACTCAAAAAAACCTTCATGTTATCATGGAGGCTTGAGTGCCACTTGGAGGGGATTTTTTTATGGCTAAAAAAGGACAAACATTTCAAACGTACACAGAAGAATTCAAATTAAAGGCGGTTAGAGCGTATGTAGAGGGTTCTGCGAGTTACAAGGTGGTAGCTCAGCGAGAAGGGATCCGTAACTGTTCTCAACTGAAGGTGTGGGTGAGGAAATGGCAAGACGGAGAGTCGTTCGATGTGCGTAAAAGTGAGTCAAATCCAATGAAAGGGCGGCCACGCACGTCCTTCCAAAGCATTGAGGAAGAACGAGATTACCTGAAGGCGCAGGTGGATTACTTAAAAAAGCGGTATCCAAATCTAGTAAAGGAGAAGCGCCAACCCAACGAATGAATTATGAAATCATGGAGGAGCTGCGCCACCAGCACGGCATTACAGTCCTGTTAGCTATTGCGGGAATACCACGGGCCAGTTATTACAAATGGAGAGCCACACAGCCTCAGCGAAAGGCAAGTCAAGAAAAGGATCATGAGATCAAGGAACACATGATGGCCATCCATTTTGCACATCCCTACTATGGCTACCCTCGGATGACGACCGCCTTGTGGGAGGCTGGCTACAAAGTAAATCACAAGAAAGTATGCCGGATCATGAAAGAATTATCGATCCAGTCGGTCATACGTAGGAAGCGGAAACAGTCCAACTACACGCCTTCTGTTGTGTATCCAAATCGTTTAAAGCGACAATTCCATGCTACGGCACCGCAGCAAAAAATGGTCACGGATATTACCTATATTTCCGATGGAACGAATTTCCATTACTTATCTGTTATTCAAGATCTTTTCAACAACGAGATTGTCGCTTGGCAATTGTCTGAACGTAACGATCTCCAGCTTGTGCTGGATACGATTACGCAGTGGACAAGAAAAAGAGACGTCTCAGAGGCCGTGCTCCATTCGGACCAGGGCTTCCAATACACGTCTCAGGCGTACAACACACGATTAGAGGCATTCGGCGTTAAAGGCAGCCACTCTCGCAAAGCAACCTGCCTGGATAACGCGTGCATCGAATCCTTCTTTTCGCATCTCAAAACAGAGAAGTTGTACCTCAACCAGTTTAATTCAGGAGCGGCAATTCGGCAAGCCGTGGAAGAATATATTTACGAGTACAACTACCACCGTTTTCAAGCCAAATTAAAACAACGTGCACCGATAGAGTACCGGTGCGCGTTGGCAGCTTAGCTTTTTTCATCTGTCTACTTGACAGGGGTATGACCAAAACCGCGGCTTCTTATGCAAATATGTTCTTGTCTTCCTACATTATTTTTATAGATAGATCTGTAATTTCTTCAATAACTCTTGACAAAATATAATGGTCGTCTTTTGTGATCACTCAACAGAAAAACACAAGTTCTTCGGTGGCCTCAAAATTCCTGGCGATGTTTTTAATAATTTATTTATTTACACAGTCAACAGGTTATCTGCGGGGCTCTATTTTTAGATAAGTCCAGCCATCACTAAGCCGTTCTTCACACCGTCTTCATTCACATGCGTCGTAACCTTGTCCGCGAACGGAAGCAGATCCGGATGGGAGTTCCCCATCGCGATACCGAGGCCGACATAGGCTAACATTTCTTTATCATTCAGCCCATCGCCAAAGGCAACCGCCTCTTCCGGTTTCAGGCCAAGCTCCTTCAGCATTGCGGCAATGCCCTGCGCCTTGGAGCCGCCAGCCGGCAGCACATCCATCGCCTTCGTATGCCAACGAATGAGCGTCAGCTCCTGCACCAGCTCCTTATAGAGGTGCTCTTCGCTTTGCTCACAATGCAGGAACAGCTGAAACACCTCGTTATTTTTCCAGAAATCAGGGTCAATACCCGGCAAGTTCACCTTCAGCGAGGTGACGGATTCAGTAATAAAAAAGTGATCCGCTCTGTCTGTAAAATACCCGTGCTCCCCTTCGAACACAAGCGAATGACCGTGCTTTGCCGCTAGTGTCACTAGCGCTTCAATGCTCGTTCTATCTATCACACGTTTATACACAGGCTTGCCACGATAAACAGCATACCCGCCATTCAAGCATACATACGATTCAATCCCAAGCTGCTCGGTCAAATGCTGAATAAAATAAGGGGCTCTCCCTGTCGCAATGACCGGCTCAACACCGCTTTCTTTTAACCGTTTAACCGCCTCGAGCGTACTCTGAGGAACTTGCTTCTCTTCATTAATCAATGTGCCGTCGATGTCAAAAAACACAATTTTGTATGCCATGTCTCTCTCCCTCATCTACAGACGCCCGACGTCACTGCCAGCCGCCTTCTCTTATCCTACTAGTAAACAACAAAACGAGGGAGTTCGTAAAGCTTTTTACACATCGTCGCAGACCAAAACCCTAGAGATGGCTTTTGTCAACCATACTATACTATAATGCACCTTCTCGTTAAATACTGAATCGCAGCTGCAGCAATTGGCTTCGCCGCGTATAACCCTACTCTCTTTACCTATCCTTCTAAAGTTTACCGACTTCATTGTTGCTTCGTCCTCCGATGGATACATTGCCGAAACCGCAATGAAAGTAAGCCGAGGTTTGTATCCCGGCCATATTAAGCGCGCATCAAATTACAGTTTTGTAACTAAATTATCTGGTACCATGTTATGTAACCATTGTCGGGAATGAGATAATGTTCTTGTCACCTGACAACTATCTCAGACAAAATTAACATCTTCCTTCTTTTACTCGCACCTGTGCGTTTCAATTATGGAGAGTTTGTCTTACATTCAGATTTTGTATAACCTGATCCCACTCCTTATCCATTTTTTGCACAATTGTAGAATATCAGCAACGAACAAGTCTGTGTACTGATCGCCCAAGACCGTCAGAATATGACCTTCTTGGGCGTTCTTGGGCGTAGACGCATCCGAATTACCTTGTCGGTTCAGCACCTTCTTCTCCCCCGCTGTGATTGTCTAACATCCTTCCCGCCCGGCATTCTCACCATTCTCTTCAGCTTATCTCTCCATTAGCCCCGGCAACTCTATCGGGAAATGAAGTGACTGCTTCGCAATGCGTATGTTTACTTTCATTTTCCATAACCACCGCAATGCTTCTGCTCTTGTACGGTGCAGCTCTTCACCATTCAGCTTAATTCCTTCTAGATTTAAGAAAAGTCGGTCTCTTAGGATAGAAACCACCTGATCTATCAGCTCCTCCGCCAGCGCCACAACTTCCCTGAGTATACCGGCAATACGCTGAACGGCCACTTCTAGATGTCCTCCGATTTACCGCTGAGTATCAACAGATTTTTCCAGAAGCTTCAACCTCTTTCCCTCAAAATATCCTCAACCAGATGCATTAACACTACTTTACCACCTGTAGCGCCTTTGAATAATATTGCGGAATCGGGCTTCAGCTCTGACATGAGCTTTATTTTCAACTTCCGCATAGAGGTAACATTGCACACTTTCGCAGAAGAAAAGCCTGCATCAATAGCTCCAAGACCGATGTTCCTGGCATGGGGGCCAAAAGTATATAAGTAATTTAAATTTTGTCGGGCAAGCCACCGTCCTGTTGCTCTATGCATAGCCCTTCTCTGCTTACCCATATCTGCAATGCTTCCAAGAACTGCTATCTTCCTATTCTTTCCGGAATGATGAAGCACATCGACAGCTGCATGCAGCTCAGGTTTGGTATTGAAACTATCATTAATCAATAAACATCCATTCGATAATCGGTGTTGTGTTAACCGAGCATAGGGTTTCTCAAATTGCATAAGGCCGCTCTGAATCTGATTTGCTGTGAATCCAAGCCGGTGAGCTGCTGCAACAGCAAATATAGCATTATATACATTGTATAACCCAGGAACTGGGATCGCGAATGATTGAAGCTTTCCATTTAGTCTTAATTGAAACCTCATTCCGGCTCGAGTGTACTGTACCCTTGTCGCCTGATAGTCTGCTTTATTCTTGATCCCTATGGATAAGATCTTTCCTTTAAATCCCCCATAGGTTAATAATTTGGAATGGACATCATCCTTATTAATATAAAGTGTCCCTTCCGCTGGCATATTTTGTATCAATTCAGATTTTGCGGAAGCAATGCCTTTGATCCTCCCATTGAAATTACCAATATGAGCTCTTCCGACATTCGTAATCATTCCTATATTCGGTTTGAGAAGCTGGCAAAGGCGTTTAATGTCACCTGCTCTCTTCAATCCATACTCCAAAACGATAGCCTCATGTAAGGAGTTAATCTGTTTTTTGTACTGCTTAGTGTACCAAAGATTGTTGCCATTTTGATAAGATTTGAAGACCTTCCATTTCCTTTGCAAGATCGCTGCTAACATCTCTTTTGTCGTTGTTTTACCGGCGCTTCCGGTAATAGCAATAATCGGCCTCTTAAAGGTCATGACTACACTCCATTTCAAGATAATCCCAGCTATTAAATCAATGTAATTTAAAATAGGTAGATTAACAGATAGCTATAAGTTCTTTCCGGAATACGATATTTGAAAAGAGCTTGTTTCCTCTGTGTCTAGGGGGGAGATTGACAAAGGAGGACATCGAGTTGAAACTACGTGATCGTCTACAACTATTAGGGTATCATCACACTCGTGTAGAGAGTGCCTTAAGAGCATTTCAACAAGATTTTCGAATAAAAGATGCCTCACCTACCAAAGAATTGACAATACGTAGATTAAAGTTGTTAACTTCTTCTGGAAATCTACAACGAGAACTTCTTGCGCGAGTCATTCATTCAGAGACTCGTGGAGAGCCATTCCGCGGAAAAGTTGCCGTCGGTGCTGTAGTACTAAACCGAGTTCATTCTCGGCAATTCCCTAATTCCTTAATGCAAGTTATAACACAGCCGCTTGCTTTTGCTGTTATAGCGGATGGAAGCTTCTGGTTGGAACCAAATAAACAGGCGTATATTGCAGCAGATGAGGCCCTTCGGGGTATCGACCCGACCGGGAAATGCTGTTACTTCTTCAACCCTAAGACCTCTACTAGCCGCTGGATACGCAGGCTTCATCCTAAAATGCAAATCGGGCGTCATATTTTCGCGTGATATAGGTGATTAACGAAACAAATAAGCATGGAAACGTTTCGTTTTGTGGTCTATTCCCTTGCTTTGAGACATCAGCTTCTGGTCACTGATTCGCCAGGTATGACTTGCTTTATTCTTGCGCCGCATAATGACGTAGTGATCGCAGTCAGTCGAATAAATTTTATATCCTTTTGCAAGGCTTCGTCGCAGCCATCCTACAGTTTCACCAAGCGTGCAATTCAGAAACTTAATCTTTCGAAAGAGCTTTTTTCTGCAGACAAACGTGGCTCCGGCAATTTGCTTTACAAAACAATTTTGTTCTTTTGGATAGCGAAGAATAAGCTTGTTTGAGGCCTCTAAATAGGCATAACAAGCCCTTTTTCCAACAATATCGGCCCCTGAAGATTTCAATCCTTCTAACTGGGACTTTAAATACCGAGCGCCATAATAGTCGTCATCGTCAAACCTGGAAATAATAGGAAAACGCGCTTGGTTTATTGCGTAATTTAGGCAGTAACCAAGCGAGGTACTCTCGGGCAGCTGATGGACCGATATGGAAGCATTGTATTTCGCTGCTTTTCGTTGGTACTTCGTAAGGAACATGGAATCTTTATTTAATATGACAATGAGTTCTTTAGGCTCATAGGTTTGTCTCATAAAATTGGCGATCATGCGTTCAAAATAATGCGGGCGGTTCGTACTGACAATAACAGATACACCAGAGTCAATTTCGCGCTTCCCTTTCATGCTTAGCCCCCAGATAATAATTGGCTAACTGTGACGAAACTAAAACCTCTTTTCCGCAGTCCCTCCAGGATAAGTGGCGTGGCCTTGAGCGATTGAGTCCAAGGGTCGCAAGCGTGAAGCAAAATTATGGATCCCGGACGGGCGTGAGGAACAACACGTTTTACAATACTCTTAGTTTGCTTTAGTTTCCAATCTAAGGAATCCGTATCCCAATGGACAATCGTCTGATCCATCTTTTTCAGCTTACGAATCACCCTTTCATTTAGATCTCCACTTGGAGTACGAATCATCTGTGTGCTTACTCCTGTCGCTTTAAAGATAGCGTTTCGAGCGGACTTCACTTCTTTTTCGATCCATGCATCGCTATGTTCGGAATAATTCTGATGCCGATGGCCATGAGAAGCAATTTCAAACCCCATTCGCCGGATAAGGCGTGCGATTCCTGGGTGGTCCTTCACCCACATGCCAGTTAAAAAAAAGGTTGCTTTCGATATCCCATTTTTACGGAGTAGGGATAGCATTTGCAGCGGAACACGAGTGCCGTTTGCAATATTAAAGGTTACAGCTACGCAGCGTTTAGGAGTGTTCACTTTTTCAATCACAGGAGGATGCATGATTTCACCTCATATTTTCTTACGAGCCATAGTTATATACTTATGCTTTAGAATACCTCTCTGCCTTAAAATACGCAGTATTTGTTTTGCTCGAATCCGGTACGAATGTTTTGCGACCGCACGGTGGCCAGCCCTACGGATCCGCTCTCTCTCCTTGGGATGGTTTAAATAGTATTTAACGAGTCGCACGGTTTCCTCAGGAGAACGGGATACAACCAGATGCTTACCTGGACAGAAAAGTCGACGTATCTCCGGTGTGTCACTTGTCAGAAGAAAGCCTCCTGAGCCTAAGATTTCATAAGTCCTTTGCGTAACTTGATGCAGTTGGTTTTGAGGTCCGATTACAATTTTGGAGGAATTATACACCTTTCTCGCCTTCGGATACGGCAAATACCCGTGAATCCACCGTTTGGGTATACCGTAACCGAGAACCGGTTTCATTGATTCCCACTGTCTTCCCCAAAAATTAATGCGTATATTGTCCTTTACCATGGGCCTAATCAATGTACGTAATGAACGAATTCGGTAATGATTCGGATAAAGCTTCAATATTCGCGAATAACCATTAGCCACTACCGCAATCTGACTGCGATACCGCATTTCAGGTTTACCTTGGCGGTGGACTGCACGGTGAAAACCAAAATCCAGATGTGCAGAAGGGATTCCCAAATCTTCATATACCTTAACTTGAGACCTGCAAATGGTAAACACAAAGTCTGGTTTGGTCGTTCTCACATAGGGGAGCGAAAATGTCTGAAAGTGTGTCGGATCCTCTGTAGCCCAATAAATATGCGGTATACCTGACTCTTTTACACAACTCCTTACCCAGTGCTGCTTATACGTTTCATGCTCTGTTGTCCATCCCAAAGTAATGATCAAATGAGGCCTAAAACTGGAAATAGCTTTCTGCAAGCTTTGTTTACTTACAACTCCTGACAGCTTTACCTCATGGCCTAAGTCGCGGAATCCGTTGGGAAGGCCGTGGATCCACATAGGGTGGCTTTCCAAAAATAATACCCTCAACTCATTCCCCCCTTAATGCGGCATTTGATAGTTGTAAGAGCTTTTGGATAAAACATCAAAACGGTAGCCACGTTTACGCAGTTCATGGATAAGAATCGGAAGGGCCTTTACGCTATTGCGACTAAAATCATGGAAAAGAATGATGATTTGATGGCTTGAACCAATTTCCTCCAAAACGTTACGTATAATTTGACGTGACGTCGGAAAAGGTTTACGTGAATCCATAGAATCGATATTCCAATCAAAATATACGTACCCTTTCTTGGCCAATACCTTAGCAATAGAGCTGATGACCTTCTTGTTGCCTAACATATTATTACTTCCCCCCGGAAACCGATACATTTTGGTCTCCTTGCCAGTCACTTTCCTGAGCAATCGCTGCATACGATAAAAATCTTTCAAAAAGTTAGCTTTAGATTTATACATTCGGTTCATCTGGTGAGAATACGTATGATTTCCTATAGCATGCCCTTTGGATACAATCTTCCGGATTAATTTTAATCCAACATTACTTTCATTCCCGATAACAAAAAAGGTGGCTTTAATCTTGAACCGGTCTAATACTTGAATCACCCTATTGGTGTAGGAGGCGGGCCCATCATCAAAAGTTAAATAAGCCGTTTTAACCAATGAAACGAATTTTCTTGTTCGAGCCATTTTCGCACCCCTCCCTACTCATCCGCTTAAATAATACCTTGTTGCAGCAATGTACGAAGTACGTAACGTGCCCGGCTTGTATAGGTATGAAGCTTAGCGGCACGGACAGCGTTTCGGCGGATTCGCTCTATCTCTAATGGCCGCTTTGAATACTTTTCAATGATTGCCTTGGTTTGCTGTTCCGAATTTGTAACCAGCAAGTCTCTTCCAGGCTGGAACCATTTTCTTACTTCTGGCGTATCGTCAGTAATCAATAGCCCTCCAGAGGCTAAGATTTCGTATGTGCGTTGTGTCAAACGATCCTCTGCGTTTTGTGGTCCAAGTACAAATTGTACGGAATTATATACCTTGATTGCTTCCTTATAAGGCAAGTATCCGTGAATGAAACTATTTTTTACCGGCTTGGCGAGAATTTTTTTCATACGTGTCCAGTCCCTGCCGTAAATATCTACTTTTATATTCTTATTGAGAAACGGGTTGACCAGTCGCCGAATAGAATGAAACCGAAAATGATTCGGTTTCTTATGGTACAGCTTTGAGTAGCCATTAGCGACTAGAGCCGCAGTTGCTTTATATTTGGATACTGGTGCTACTCGCCGGTGGACGGAGGGATCACTACCGAAGTCAAGATGTGCTGCCCGAATCGAAAGCTTGTTGAAAACTCGAACCGTCGGGCGATGAATAGAAAATACAAAATCTGGTTTGACTCTTCGTATTAAAGGTAATGAAAACTCATCCGTATAGCCAGGATCTTCCGTTGACCAATAGATATGCGGCGCCCCAACAGATCGGACAAGCTCGGCTATGACACGTTGTTTCTCGGGTGTACTGTTGGCTGGCGTCCAACCTATTGACAAAATTAGGTCTGGCTTAAATCTCCGCAGCATTCCTTTTCTTCCCGGTGCTGGGGCGCACGTAATAACACGGTGGCCGAGTCTACGAAAACCGTTAGGTAATCCGTGAATCCACATCGGGTGGCTTTCTAGAAAAGCAATTCGCAGTTGTCGTCTCTTCATTATGATCCTCCCCGCTTTTGTGAAGGCAGTACCCTGTGACGCTGCAGTATCTGAAGCAGATGACGAGCACGATTTTTGTAATGATGCGGATAAATCGCTTTTCCACCTTTTTTCGAATCGATTCCCTAGCCTGAAAATTTCTCAAATAACGGCTCACCAACTCAACGGTCTGCTGAGGCGTTGAAGAAACAACCACATCTTTTCCAGGCTTTAGGAGCCGCCGCACCCCTTGCGTATCGCATGTAAGCAAAAAGCCCCTTGATCCCAGAACCTCGTACGTTCGCTGAGTTACCATATCGTAATAATTCTGCAAGCCTAAAATAATGTTTGCCGAATTATATACTTTAAAAGCATCCTTATAAGGAATGGGGCCCCGCAGCCATTTCTGCGGGATTTTTTTGCCTAAGTAAAGCGCCATCTTATCCCAATCACGACCGTAAAAATCGATGCGGTATCCTTTCTTCAGCAACGGGCTTATAAGAATATCAAGCGCCTTACGCCGGTAATGAGTAGGATACTTGCGAAGCACATCCGGATAGGCATTAGCAACGACTGCAATATCACTGCGGTATTTATCAATTGGTTTAACATAATGGTGAACCTTGTGGTGATAACCGAAATCTAAGTGTGCTGACGGAATTCCTAAGTTACGAAACCTTGCCGTGCTCTTCGCACAAATGGTGAAGACGAAATCCGGTTTCATCGTTTGAATTAATGGAATTGTGAATGCTTCCGTAAAATTAGGATCCTCTGTAGACCAATAGATCAGAGGAATCTTATACCGCGTTGCAAGTTTGCGAACAAGCTTCAATTTTGGTTTTGTATGATCCAGCCCCCACCCCACTGAAATGAGCAAGTCAGGGCGAAAGGAGTTTATCTGCTTTTCCAGTTTATTCTGTATAACGGGACCTGACATCCGAACTGTATGTCCAAGATCCCTAAACCCATCCGGTAAACCGTAAGACCACAGCTTGCCGCGTTCTAGAAACAATATTCTCATAGCTCTCTCCTATGTTTGTCAGGGAGTAAACATTCGTCCAATCAATTCAGCATTAAGGGAATATGATTCTAAGAAAGGGAGTGAACATTGAATTGAACAGTGAAGCGATTTATCGAGTCAATACCCCCAAGAAATGGGTAGCCTTAACCTTTGATATCGGCTGGGGTGGAACGGTAGCGCCGAAAGTATTAGAAATACTTCGTAAGCATGATGTCAGGCATGCGACCTTTTTCCTGTCTGGCCCTGTTATTGAAAAACGGCCTTATCTAGCTCGGGTGATCGCAAAAAACGGTTATGAAATCGGTTCCCACGGCTACTTGCATGAAAATTTCACAGAACATAGCAAGCAGTGGATTCGATCTCAAGTGCGATTAGCTGAAAAGGTGCTCAAATCATCGACAGGAACAAGTCCGAACCTTATCCGAACACCCAATGGTGATATGAATGCTGCTGTTATTCGCCAATTAAGCGGTATGGGCTACCGGACTATACATTGGAGTGTCGATTCCCTTGATTGGAAGAATCCGGGTGTCGCCACCATAGTCAGGAATGTAGTATCCAAAGCTGGCGCGGGGGATATCATCCTTCTGCACGCCAGTGATTCAGCCAAGCAAACTGCAGCGGCGCTTCCCCGTATCATTCGTACATTACGTTTAAAAGGCTTGAAAATGGTGAGTGTCACTCAGCTATTGCGGAGCGCCAAACGTGTAACTTAGACTACTAACATCATATTCTCTTGCGACTTCAGTGAGCTAGGCATAAGTCTAAAGGTGCGCTAATATTCACAGGCTTCGTCCTTAATAGAAAATCCTTGGGTGTTTCCGATTTTCAGGAAAACTCAAGGATTTTTATGGAAACGTGTTGCATTTTGTGAATAATTTCACTCTGTTTGGGAACGAGTCTTAGCTCGCAAAAAGCCCGCATAATAGATCGGAAGCTGCAAGCTTTCCTTAAATGTTTTTAAAGTCCCCACCTGTTCAAGCAGCTTTTTGCCAGGCTTTGTGTTTACTTCGATAATCCATATATTCGATTTTTTATCAATGCCGAAATCCAATCCTAGCTCCACTAAACGTTTATGGTACGAGCGTTCCAAATGGACTGCTATTTCATTAGTAAGTGTGCGAAGCCTATTCTGGATCATACGTGCTTTTGCAGCTCCGAATTGTTTTGTCAAAAACAAAACGATCTCCTCAGCTTCCCCTCCTGTAGCTAAATTCGAAGTTATATTTCCCACTTTCCCTAGGCGCACTCCCATCCCTGTAATATGCCATATACCTCGTTCATTTTTCTGTATTAACACACGAATATCGTAAACTCTGTTAGATTTATCCGTTATATCAATCCATCTTTGAATCATATAACGTTTTTTATTACGTATTACTTTAAGCCTTGCGGTCACTCCAGCTTTCGAAAGCGATAAACTTTTTTTCGAATCCTCATCTATAGTATACTTTCCATTTCGCAAAGAAAGCTTTAATATACCAATTCCTGAATGGGTACCGAGAGGTTTGATGATGACTGTTTTATATTTGTTGATCATAGCTTGAATGGATTGGATGTCATTTAGTAAGTTAGAAGGAATAAGATGAGGTCTGAGTTTAGGGTTCGTAGCGAGATGTGTTTGAATACTCCATTTATTATTACCTAACCATTCTCCAATAAATGGAATTCCAGCCTTTTCCTTTACTTGTTTTGCTCTAAGAAGCATGTGGCCGCTGTATTCACCACGGTCGTAGATTAAAGTTGGAAACGGGGAAACTGAGTGATATTTCCATTGATTGTTAGCATAAACCCACCCGGAAATTCTTTTCGTTTGCAAATTTACATGATCTGGCGTAAAGAGCAGCACCTTTTCAAAACCTGCCGGTTTCATTGCTTTGATTTGCCATTTGTATTCGCTTTTAATGATCCGATCCAGCATGATACCTAATGTTGCCATTAATGAACGCCTCCCTCGCATGAACCTTTTCATTTTATGAAATGAATAAGAAGAAAGCTACAACGCCCAATTATTTACAAAAGTGAAACTTCAGTGAAAATGTACATAAACTAATGCATAGATCATTACTCTATGGAAGGAAAGTATCCTAACCATGATGAAGTTTCGCGGCAGTTCCTCCATTTCGAAGGATTCTATCCTGGTTCCTTACTCATTTGCTAAGCATTGGAAGTTAGTTCCCAATCAGAACCTTTTGCTCAAATATGGCATCAATGTCGTTCCTGTAAAAATTCTAACCTCAAAAAATGTTCAAGCCAACCAGATTATCGCCTCCGTTAGGTGTCTTCACAAGCTAAAAATACCGGAGGAATGTACCTTTCAATTCAATAAGTATAAATCTACGCTTACAGTAGGTCCTTATATAGGTATTCTTGTGGATAGAACTAGAGGCAAAGTGCCAACAGATAGCTTATTGCATTATGTTCAGATGGATAGTCTTATTGGAGGCTCGATACTGGTCTTTTCCCCGGGAGATGTTAACCTTCGGGATAAGACGATTGGCGGTTATATGTATATTCCCTCCAAACGTACGTGGAGGTACGGTCAATACCATTATCCAGCATCTATATTGAATAAGTCATCAGCAAATGATCAGTTGATTACTCATTTAAACAATAGCCTGGGTAAAACGATTTTTAATGATTATCACCTTGATAAATGGACGATGCACAAAGTGCTTTCAAAAAACGCATCCATCCGAAAGCTCTTGCCTAAAACCGTGTTATACCACAAACCACAGGATATTGCTCAAATGTTCAATCAATGTCCGGAAGTATATATGAAGCCGATACGTGGTTCCTTAGGAAAGCATATTCTCAAACTATCAAAACAACGTAATAAAATTGTGGTCACTTATAACGGGACATTACAAAAACAATTTGGTACCGTTCGCGAGCTAGGCAATTTCGTTAAAACGCAAACTCATCATAGTCAATATTTACTACAGGAAAGGATACAACTGATTTCGCTCAACGATCGCCTGATTGACTTCAGGGTCATTATAGTTAAAGACGAGAACGGTAATTGGCAATGGATGGGGATCTATTCCAGGTATGGGCCTAGAAAATATATTGTCAGTAACATATCTGCGGGTGGGACCGCTCAGGAAGGCACGCGAACGCTTAAAAAAATATTAAAAATGGGAGAAGCAGAAATCAGAACCCTTCGTGGCAAAATGGAAAGAAGTGCGCTTCACATTGCTAAACAGCTGGAGACCTCAGGTCTTCATGTTGGGAATATCGGCTTTGATTTTGCCCTTGATACCCAAAAAAGATTATGGCTCATTGAGGTTAATCACAACAACCCTAACCATACCATTGCTCTGGATGCAGGTGAAAAACATATATTCTTAAAAACGATCAGAGCAAATATGTTATATGCCAAGAAGCTTGCCGGCTTTGGAAGGAGCATTTCATTGAAAGGAAAGCGGAGATGAGCGTTATGTATCTTAAGAAGATAAATCATGCCGAAAGTGACTGCTTACTCGTAAGCAACGATTTTTATCGAAGGCTTGCTGCTCCTCCCAAGGCTGTAAAGGTTCATCTTGGCGGATGGAGTAGGCTATTAAAGGTGAAGAAAGCTCAAAGCTTGCCAGCCCATACCATCGGCATATCGTCCAAATCACTGGAGGGGTTGAGTCTTCCCAATTTGAAATATAAGATTATCATTAAAGGAAATAACGTCCATATTGGGCCTGTAATCGGCATCGTTGGATTTAAACCAGGAGAACGCATTTCAAAAGGTAAATTAAAATCATTTAATGACTACTTACGTTCTTATGAACAAATAAAGGGCCTTGTTTACATCTGTCGTGCAGACGATATTTCTATAAAACCAAAGAAAATTAAAGGCTATTTTTATTCCCGCCAGGGCACTTCGGGTACGTCCCAATGGACCTACGGCACTTTCCCCTATCCAACCGTTCTATATAGAAGGGCAGAATTGAAACCAACAACATATCAAGCTCTCTCCCAGGTACTCGGTTCCCGTATGTTTAACGGTTACTTCCTCGGAGAGCATTTCAATAAATGGGACTTATGGAAATGGCTTTCTCCAAACCAAGCCATCCGCAAGCATTTACCGAATACAAGACAATTGCACAACCGAAACGATCTAGATGAAATGCTGTCACGTTATGGTGCTGTATATCTGAAACCGACAATGGATCAAATGTCCAGAGGAATTGTTAAAGTCGCTAAGTCCAATAAAGGATATCAATTTATTTTCCCTGAAAATAATAAAAAGGAAAGCGCTTATAGCATCAAACATATCCAGTCAAAGGATGCATCCCGCTTTTTGTCTACCCTCATGCAAAAGAGAAATTACATTGTACAACAAGCGATAGATATCAAGCGATTTAAACAGAGAGGCATCGATTTTAGAGTAATTATGCAAAAAAATGAACGGCTTCATTGGTCCTGTACAGCTATCATTGGTCGTTTTGGCAAGAGAAACGGTATCGTTACAAACTTCACAAATGCCGGATATGCAACAGATGCTTTATCTGCTCTGCAAAAAGCGTACGGACTAAGCAAAAATAAAAGCCTTGAAACATATGAACGCATGGTAAACATTTGTATTCAAGCATGCAAGATATTTGAATCCAAAGGTGGTAATTATGCTGATGTAGGCTTGGATATGATGCTCGATACAAAAGGTGATTTGTGGTTACTGGAAATAAATATTTTACCTGATCATAAGCTTGCCCTATACGCAAAAAAGAAAACCCTTTACCTCAATCAGGTCGCTAAGCCCCTACTTTATGCCAATGCACTCGCCGGTTTTAAATCTTCTAATTAATTAGTAGCTGACGATATCGAGCATATAGCGCTTAGCAGAGGGTGCCATCTTTAAAATGAAAGTCTCGTAAGGGGACTGTTATCGCATGTATTCCTGTAAACAAGTTTAACATAACCTCAGAAGTATCCAGAGCTTCTAGTTTTCTTACTAGTCCTTAATCAAGTCTCCGTTACTGTCCAAGGATCCTTGCCAAGTTTCGGAGATCTACAATGTAGGTAGTTTTGTGTCACAATACTACAAAGTAGGGAAATTTGCGCATTTTTTAATGACACAAATTTCCCTACATAAAAATATTAAAGTCCTGAGTAATCAAGCTTTTTCGGATTGGTTTATGTAGGCGCTTTTGTGTCATTGGACAGTTCTCGCTTATACTTGTATAATACTCAATCGATTGACTTAAGAATATTCCAAGTCGGTCTCCTTAACCATCAAGAGAGCATATTATACAATTTAAGAGAAATTTTCTGAAGGAATCAAGAGAGCATAATACAATTTAAGAGAAATTTTCTGAAGGATCATTCTAGTAAGATCATCGTTGGTGAAATCCCTTTAAAGGTTTTCTTCGTAATGCAAGACACTTTCTAATCAAACCAGTGGCTCCATTTTCAGGATCTCCCCAATTTTCCACTTCAAGTTCTTCTAAAGTCATACTTATATCCACCATGTCCATTTTTCACCTCAATTGACAGCGTCACATTCACATATATCGAACTCTTCTGTTCGTTTTGTTTAATAAGAAGTGAAGGGTTTATTTGTCCCAAGGAAACTTAAACCCACCTAATCCATATGTACATTTTATTTGTTCAATATAATCTTGTTTATCAAAATGGAACATTAATTGCTTATCAAATAATTCTCCTCTACCATCAATGTAAGACCAAGTTATTATTTCTTTTGTCTTCTCTATAAATAAAGATACAGCCCCACATTCCAAATCAGCACATGCAGGGCATATATATATTGAATTCTTTCCATTTGAAAAATCTGGCTTACTCAATAGTAATAACCTTGAAATTTGTTCTTGCTGAAATTCCTCACTTCCCCACCCCAAACAAGATACAAAGCCGAATTCCTTAGCATACATATTGTATAAGGATTGTCCGTCTATAATAAAATCTGCAAAATATATAGGCCCCGGATAACCTTCCCTCAAACGCATGTTGAATTCTAATTTCGATTTTTTCATTTTGAAATCCTCACTCTTCAGAAAGAAATCGTCATCTTATAAGACGTAAACCATTTATTAAACATTCCTGCCCATTACTTTAACGGAAAACGGCAGCTGATGTTCGGCTGCCGCTGTTTCACAATGTTAGTTGAATCGTTATCTGTAAGATTAACTTTTATACATTAGAACAATGCGGACTGTAGATAAAGGAGCGCGCTGCAGCAGCGCACTCCCCTCTCAACGTCACCATTCAAGGCGTCGACCGCTTACCGTCACTTCATAATCAAATTCAAGGCTCTTCAGATATCGCTCGAACTCAGCAAAGACCGCTCCGACGCTTTCGGAAGAAGTCGAGTTCGTCGAGTCGGTAGTGCCGCGCAGCACGCCCGATGCAGCTACAGCCGCCGCAACAACCGCTTTGTTGTTTGTATCAATCGTTGTAATCAGCCCGTAGTTCGTGAGCACTGAACCGCCAAGAAAAATGAAGTTCTTATCTGCCATTTAGGACCATTCCCTTCGTGTTATTAGATTAGTTCTTCCTGACTTTGACTATCTTTGATCTATAATACATTATCCCATCCCTTTCCATTAATGTCAATCCTTCTGACCTAACCGAAAAGAGACAGGACGGCAAGCCGATCCTGTCTCATGTAATTACTCCCGCTCCGTCGTCCAATACGGCTCTCCGGATTAGATCGTTGCGCCAACGCAGTCGTTTATCGCGGCGTTCTCCGTTGTTCTCCAATCGACGCAGCCATCAGGATTTAATTGGGGCATGCATATCCACCATGATACACATTAGACGAGCATTCCCGTAATTGTTGCGCATAACTGCCCGTTCAATAAAAAGGACGCTTCCATGCATTCGCTTGGGCTGCGTTCTCCTACTTACATTATTTCCAATTATTAATTAAGAGAACGTACACGGGTAGCATGTAATCCTTAAAAAGTATCTAATGTTATTTCCACAAATTCCCTTGGCCGATTTCCAATCCACAAATCGCTCCCCGCCATCCGTCGGGAATGAGATAAGGTTCTTGTCACCCGACATACATTCTTCATTTTCTGTCGGATGACAAGAATTTGAACCGTTTAACACAACGATTCTGTTGATTTTATGAAAATGAGCCTCAACTTGCAAAGTGGAAAAACTCCCACCTTGAAAAGGTACGGGAGTAAATGAATAATACTATCTCATCATGCCATAAATAAGTCCTGAAATATAAGGGATCAACCAGAGAATCCAAACAATGAGACTGAATTTATGGAATTTTAGAAGCATCGTTTTATTTTTACGAATGACCACAATCGTTGCCCAGATGACATGGAACAACATGAGCCAGAGGGCTAGAAGTCCTGTAATTCCATGAAAATTGAAGGCAAATCCTCCTTCGGCAATTTTGCTCATCAGCGTTGTACCAATGGAATCGCAAATTAATCCAATCCAAAAAATAGCGATATGCCATCCTTTTAATGTCCCTTGAATTTTTTCGCTCCACACCCCTATGGTATAAAAAATGAGGGCCGATGTCATAGAGATAATAGCATAAGTTAACATAAGAAGTCCTCCATATGATGTTATTTTCATACTTACAATAAAAATGATGGCGCCGATTAGGATCGTGGAACTGCATAGCTGTCGATCCGGTCCTACTCACCATCTGTAAGATCATATATACACTGTTGATTAAAACTTAAAAGAGCATAAATCCAAGCATTTTCGTACCACTCCTCTTCTAAACCTTAACAAGTTTGTTCTAGGTCGTAACTTTCTTGCCTTACATCAACGATTGTAGATCAAGAATATGAACGGACCATGAATAGGATATTACAGAAGAGATTTTCACATCTGGACATTCACTGCCTACATCCTGTACAGTTTTTACGGTCACTATGAGGCCGACTCTGCAACTGTTGCGATCATTTGGGGGTGTCCTATTGCGCATTTAAGAAAAACGCGTAAACATGTACGTTTCCAGTTCATAACTTTGTTCGAATATTACTTATGAAAATGGTTAAATTAATAAAAAAAATGGAATGAGCTAGGATAATCCTTTCTGCATATTTCCAAAGCTAATACCACGTGACGGCGGCGATGAACATGATTTGCGACTGATCTATGATACTGTAGATGACGTTCATACAATCCACCTTCTTTTTTCATAACTGAATGGTACGAACAGGCTGAATAATCCCAGAAGCACTACCAAGATTAAGCACAACTACTCCTAACTCAAAAGAATAAAATTCGGTGATCCCCAGAGTTTCGCGGCAAATCCTATCTATTCTTCTCTTCTCCACGGTAATCAGAACAGATTCTTGACATACAGAATTGACAAGAATTTGTTCCGATAAAATAAAAATCCGCAGCTTCTACGGATTTTTATCGGTCTATATTCTTGACACTCGACATCTGTCTAGCACACTTTTTATACACTTGACATATAAATAAGGTGGCAACCACATTCTTCGCCCTTTACGATTAGTATAGGGATTTTTTTTGCCATGAACTCCTTTAACCCAAGCTATAGTAAGAAAGGATACATAAAATAAAACCGGGGCTCTGGCAAGAAACTCCCTAGATCAACCCTTCTCCTACCCTATCTAAAGAACATAGGGATTTTTTATTCAAAAGGAATTCGTCTGATTTGTTCCCCTAGAGTCTCGCCCAGCATCGATAATAAATGTGTTAATATATTAGTATTGGATCAGAGTATAGTCAATGTTATCCACTTTATTTCAAGGGGGTTTTTAATAGTTCAGTTTTTATAGATTCCCATTTAATAATTGTACAATCACTCTCCTCTCTCCCTTTACAACATATAATGAAGCATATTTGTGTACCTCACACGTTTTATAAGCAACGAATATCATAATCTCGAGACCGAACATTTTCCCATACCCTAGCAAATTTTTCCTCATTGTATTCTTTTTTTATCGATTCAATTTAATGCATCAAATATTTATTCGAAGCCAGTAAAAATAATTTTTTACAGTAATCGTTAATCTCAACATAATAGATAAGCCAATGTATTTGACCATATCAATGCAAACGCATTTACATAGAAGAAAATTAATTTATAAGAAAGCATGAACTAAAAATAGCACAGCAAATGCTAGCCCTGACCGTAAATGCCACTTACGATCCAGCCTTTGATAGCGTAATAATCCCGATACGGGAACAGGAAGAAGAACCAGCAAGGCAAGCAAACCGCTTAAGTTATTAAAATCCAATTTAAAGCCATACATAAAGACAGCAACTGTATGAAGTACGATAAAGGCAATAGCAATGATCGCCAATGGGGTGTGCCATCTGCGAGCAAAGCGCAGTAATGTGGCAAGCCCTTTTTTCACATGAACTACACCATCCCCTATACGCCGTCTCTTAACAAAGAGAAGCACGTAATAAGCCAGTACAAAAAATAAGGCGATTCTGGCATACGATCCAAAATTTTTAAACGTATGTTCGAACTGTCTGTTATGCAGAGCTTCTAAAGAAATCTGTGATAACCCCTTAAGCTGCCAAAGCACGAGCAGAACAGCTAAAACAAACGCTACGCTTATTCCTAGTCGCTCCTTTTTTGGTATCCATTCCTGGTTCAGCCTGCCAGCTTCTTTTTCCTTTGTATTCACTTTATCTTGCCTCCGTTTAGATATGAATAATTCCCCTAGACCTCTGTTCTTCTTAGGAAAGTAGTCTTTCCTAACTGCTATATCGGCTGTGTTTCCAACAAGCAATAGCCAAACGCTCACCACCAGCTTTCGTCGATCAAAAACATGCACCGTTTGTTGTTACCTATGTTCCTGAATCAAGGATGATTGGGAGCGGCCAGCTTTGCCGTGAACGAAGCCGCGAACCACGGATACACCTAATACAGCAGCTATTGTAACGAGATACATCACATGAACCGCAGAATTGCTGGTGTCCGTACCCAAGTAATATCCGTGAATGAAGGCCATGAAAAATGACGGATATGCCATTAAGTGAAGGACGAACCAGACAGACTTTTTCAGCTTATTGCGGAGGTCCGTTGTGAAGATCACAATCAGCATGAGGTAACCGGAAATCGTGCCGAGCCCATTCAAAATCGGGTGCTGCTTAGATGTAAAGGGAATCAATACTTCAATCCAAGTATACGGCATATATGCATCGATCACTGTAATAGTGCCGTGCAGTAAACCGATTCCAGTACCTGCTAGTGTAAAAAAGTTATGGAGCTTGTACATGTTTTTTTTCCAAGTTACAGGCAGGATTGGCATGCGATAGGATATCCCGAGACAAATCCCGATGGCAAGAAACAAATAAGATACGATACCTAATGAACGAATAATCTGCCATATCGGTAAGTTAATTATAGTTTGTAACATAGTGGTCCCTCCCATCCCTTCTGATTAAATCGTAATATGATATTCATCAATATCGACCGTCTTCCATAAATCGCTTTTCCCATAGAAATGACTTTGACAGTCTTCCGTAAACACTAGTGCTTCATAGCCGGGAGCACGTGCCAACAACAACTTTGTTCCTTCCTCTCTGCCCAGAATGCAAATGGTTTTAGACCAGATTTCACATTCAATCGGGTCTTGCCCGATGACTGTACATTGCACCGTGTCGCTCGTACTGGGCCGCATCGTGCGCGGATCGATGAGATGATGCTGAGCTCCTTGGCTGTTGGTCCATTGTCTACCTAGTGTACTGGAGGTCGCGACTGCCATCTCGTTGCGACTAATTACGCCAAGCTCTTTCTTTGGGTTCCAGGGATCTTCGATCCCGATGGACCATTGGTGTATTTTCTCTTCATCAGAGCTCCATGCAAGAAGATCTCCTCCCGCGTTTAAGAGGCCTTTTTCTACGAAACGCTTATTTCGAATATAAGAGGCGAAGCGTTTAACCGCCCAGCTTTTGACGATTCCGCCCAGATCCAGATGCAAGCCCGCCGGCAGACGTACGGATTTCATCTTAACATCGAGGGCGATAAATGGATAAGTTTGAGTATGGCAGTCGCGGAACTGACTCGAATCCAGCCTGTCTATGTTGAGCAGCTCGAACGATTCGCAATAGCCCGCTTCTTTCAGCGCTTGCAATACGAAGGGTTCGAATATGTGATCTGTCTTGATGCGGTACAGCTCTGCGAGCTGCAATACCTCTAGCATGGGGTCCGACACCATACACGTTTCGCCGGCTGACCGATTCAGATAACACAACTCGCTATTCGCCCGAAATCGACTGAAGCACTGTTCAACTGTCTCAAACCAGTTTTTCGCGAGGAGGATCAAATTCTCTGCCTCATTCTCCGCAGCTTGAAACTTCACTTCGATCCACGTATTCATGGCGTGGAAGCTACATTCATATTGACCAGGCATATTAAATTGGGTAACGTTCGTGGACGTCATCATTTATCCCTCTTTTCAAAAATGACATGAAGGCCGACGATTACGATCTCCCAGTCTTTGAGCGGGAGAAAGTGTCCGAGTTGTGGCTCGAGCGTCTCTCCGTGTTGCCGGATAAATCGTTTTGGTTATTCTTGGAGCCCGGGTTAGTTAAGCCATAAGCACCGTTCGTGTCGCTAGTGCCGGACATTGTTTGACTAGCCCAACGATCCATATAATCTTCTGTCCCAGCATTCGCTGAGATCTTTGGATCCGTGGTGCCGTTTTTGGCAGCTGTCGTCGCTTGCTCGAATGCTGAACTTGCTTTCACTTCATGGAAGAGAAAAGCTGCAATTACCGAAGCAATCATACCAACCTGCCATTTAAACCATTTGGATTGTTTCATGTTAGATGCCTCCTAATGTAATTATCTCGCTGAGAGAACTACTGTGTTCTTAATTAATAAGTTTCATTATGCTGTACCTCTCTGAAATGATCATGAAAATTTCCTTAACTTTTTCTGAGAGAATGAATATGACCGAAAAAGAAAGAGACCCTGTCGGTATGACAAGGTCTTTTCCGTTATGAGCTTTATCAGTGGCATTATGCAATATGACCTTCAATTGTTTCATATGGTGAAGTCAGTCGAGGATGTGTTGAAATATGTTAAGATAATGCTGCTTGATCTATACATGCAAATCAATCTTTTTTCAACATCCTCTGCAATGCCTTTGAGCACGCCGTTATCTACCATTCCAATTAAAGCGGTCAAGTATCCTTCCTGTATGGAAATTTGTCAGTGCTGCCCAGTTAAATTCCTTATAAGTAAGTTATTATATTTAGCTGCATGCTTTTGCTCATCAAGGATTATTCCGTAAACCGTATCTTTATAAATCCCAGAAGGTAGACCAAACCATATCTTCCGATACTTTTCAACAGCTGATAACTCACCTTCAAAAGCCTTTTGTAACCCCGCAATATAAGATTTTACTTGTTCAGGCTGTTCATTACTAACGCCTGTCACTTCGTAACCTGTTAGGTCTCTGTACATCTGTCGGAACATTTGGTTATGTCCCCGTTCATCATTTCGAATGGAAGCAATAACTGAGGCTTGTTCGGGATTAGGTGCAAGTCTAATGAGTTGATCATAAAATAGCTCATCGTTCCGTTCTCCTTGAACTGCTTCTCTTATTAATTCAAGTGCTTGTTGGGTAGAAATAGACCAAATTGGAGTAAACGCGGATCTATGCCAGTATGGGTTAATCAAATACATAGAAAAACCTCCATTCATACCTACCTTTAATTGACATAACATCCTATGCTTATGCCTATTAAAGTGTCACAATAATCGTATATGGTAAATTCAAGGTGAATGATTAATTTTAGTATGATTAAAATTTGACTTGTTATTTTAAATAAACGGAAAATAGAGTGCATTTTTCAATCCACCGGTATTCCTGAGTTATACTCTGGGCTAACAATGATAATGCCCGCTGCCTTTTGAATCGCCTCACGAAATTGCATAACTGGGTCTGGTCCCTCTCCACGATCCAAATCCGCGTTATACAAGGGAAGATTCGCAATCGATATGTATTCCTATACTTTTCAACATCAGCCAATCATTTGCGGTAATATATAGCCCATTTATACCATGAACCTTCAAGAATGTGCCGAGTATTGTGTTAGTCATGTGGTAAAAATTACTGATACTTATGAGTTTTTTCATCAACAAGCTTTTTAGGCGTAACATCATTTCCTAACTCATCGATAACAGAAACGTTTAACAGTGTCTAGGTCCCCATTTCATTAACTGAGAACCTCTAAAGTAAACCCTCTGGATACGGAACAATTAGCCTTGATAACTTCAATCATACTATTGCTTTCTTCTTCAGTACCCTCAACTGCCGATAATTGTTTAATTAATCTATTGTTTCCCGTGAAGCTTCATACTGTTCAAGTCCCTCAAAATTGCATCGCCAATCAGACACCCATGCGGGAAAATATCCTAATCGATGAGCCATTCTCTGCGAATCAATGTTACTGGCGATTACGTCATAACTCGGTATTTCTCCACGTTCCAATATTTCAAAAGTTAACCTGTTTACAAGATAACTAGCCAATCCCAAATTACGATATTTAGGTAATACTTCTATCCCAATTTGCCATAGTTTAGCACAGGTTTTGCTTGCTCCTGCCTCACCAACTATTTCCCCATCTTGCTTTGCAAGCACAGCTAGATCAGTCTGCTTGGGAAGGTTGGTATCATATATAATAGCTTCATTGAATCTTGTAATATCAAATAAACTGACCACTTCCTCTCGCTTAATCAGTTCAAATGAAAAAAAATTCGGCGGTGACACTGACTTTATTCTTTTTACATCAGGAAAAAAATGCAAGTAAAGACCTCTGATAAAGGGTAAGCTGAATATGGTATCCCTGTTTTTGCCCTGCATCTGTGTTTTAGCAATTAACAGCCGTTCGGGCGTAGCCGATACTACAATTGATTTTCCCATAGACAGGATTTCGAAATAACGTGCCTTCCTCGGAAATAGTCTGCATCCAGGATTTTCTTTAGCTTCAACAAAAATAATGCTGTCCTTTTCGCCGTTCAGGTCATCGATTGAGCAATTCAGGTCAATAGCAAGTTGTGATTGCACAGTGAACAGCATTTCTTTTTGTGTCATAATCATCACTATATTTCCTTTCTCTTTATAACTCCATAATACCCTAATATGGTATTACCCCTTTATCCCTTCTGTTAGCGTAACGTGGCCGCCAATTCATGACGGCAGTCTCATCATAGCTAGCTTATGTGATTACGGCTATATTGTCTTGCTTGAATTGGTCGACAACGTCTGAGACCTTGGGAATTCCGGACTGAATATTAATACACTTGTAATAATAATTGCATCTAAATGGGAAAATAAGCATGAATAATGGACTTTGATTTAATAAGGACAATCAGACACAAGAAGGTGAACACGCTGGATAAACTGAAAGAGAACCTAGAACTGAAAAATACTGCTGTCATCGTGGTGGACGTACAAAATGATTACTGCCATGTTGAAGGAGCAATAGCAAAAACCGGAATTGATGTTAGCTCAGTAAAGAAAATGATGCCTAATTTGCACAGCCTGTTACAATCGGCACGGGAGCATACTATTCCTGTTATTTTCTTAAAAACTAACCATGAGAAAGCGACCGATTCGGAAGTTTGGCTATCTCGATTTAAGGATGGTATAAATCCTATTTGCCATACAGGAAGCTGGGGAGCAGAATTTTTCGAGGTTGCTCCACTACCAGATGAAATTGTTGTAAAGAAACATCGATATAGCGGTTTTATTCATACGAGGCTGGAATCTGTTTTGCAGACACTTAAGATTGAAACACTTGTAATGACTGGTGTTAGTACAAACCTTTGTGTAGAATCAACAGCAAGAGACGGTTTTATGTTAGATTATCGTATTGTGCTCATGAGAGATGCCTGTGCTGCTTTTTCTCAAGAAGAACATGATATGACCTTAAAAACCGTTGATACATATTTTGGAATGGTTGCCGATACAAAAGAGGTAATTTCCTTTTGGCAGCAACAAGTAAAAAAATCTCTTCAACCTGTAACCTAAAATGATTTGGAGTCAATTATGTTGTAGTCATCACTGTTCGGGGGACGTACGCCATTGTTTCCGTATTAGCATTCACTAAATTTCCTGAATTGGAACGGAACAACATAGCTTAATGAGGCTGCCATGTATTTTCGTGGTGGCCTCATTCCATCCTAAATCAAAAATAAGTCCTTCCTGCCCACGTCTCGGTACAATCCATTCGCCCTGCACTAATTCCATCTTATTGATTTGCAACAAATCTTCGGTGAAAAAGTGCCAGTTCTCAATAAATCCGTTTTCATTTGGTTCAAGTTGTTGAAACCCAGATCTCTTCATTTGAACCGTGAAGGGTAAATCATCTTCATTAGGATACTACCAAGTCGATTTCTCTTCTTCAGGATTTCAAATGGCCTCATCATCTCTTAATCTTCATGCTCAAGCATGTGACAATGCCATACAAAAAGTCCTGCGAAAGGATCGAATCTCGCGATAAAAGAGGTAACGTAACCAGCGGAAGCAGGGATCGTATCTTTAAATCCTCTTTCGTTAGGTTCAGGAGGAGCAGCTGGCCCTGTAAACTTAAGATTTCCAGTGGCATGATAATGAGCAACTTCAAAAGCTTGGCGCTCAAGGATTTACAAATCAGCGACATGTAGATGAATGGGGTGATCATCCCTTGTCACATTGATTAATCGCCATATCTCAACTGTTCCTAAGTCCATTTTCTCGGAAATAGAATCACTCCACATTTTATTGTCCAGTAAGTTCAAAGACCTTCCATATTTATCCTCCACTCTAACAAGTCTGAGATCTCTTGTCCTTGTTGCCATCTCTCTCGAAAGAAAATCAATTTTCGTTAAATGATCTGAAAGAGTACTAGTATCGTTGCCTTATAAAGGAGTAGTTACTCTGACTGCATCACATCGATTGTTTCAGCGGAGGCACCCTTAAAGACATTTTTAAGTACGATCGACTTGCCGAAGGATTGAGAAAAATCAATGATCACATCCGCACGTTCAAGTTCGATTTCAATACCGTGTTTGTGTGTTATTGGTCAAAAAATAACCTCCTTGTAATATATGAGCTTAAAACAAATTCATTTTAACACGACAACTATTTTGATATGTTGCTCATCAATTCGAACTTTATTCCTTACACCGTATCGTTCATGAGTGTTCTTTTTAGACTTTATGATATTGTTGTATGACAAGAATATCCTGTCGGAGAATGGCAAGCTACTGATTTTTAAAAAAGAAAAGATTAATAGTAAAATGTGTAATTTTGTGTAGTGATTATGCTATGATGTATTTAGTATGTATAAGCCATCTCTCTATTATTAAGGAGCATAAATATATGTACCAGTTCATTGTAACCCTTCAAAATCTAACGTTACACAAGTGAAGTCAACCATATTACATCAATATATAAATACAAAACCACTCTTTAAGATGGAGTGGTTTACTTGTATGCAAACACGAACAAGGCAAAGAAAATTTTTAAGGTATGTAGAAAATAAGCAAAAGAAGGCAATGAATACGTCTTTTGGGCAATCTATTATAATAGTTATTATGAACAAAACATGTAATACTAATTTTGGAGTGAATAGTGTGGCTGAACTGAGCAGAAAACAAACGAAAAAAGAAAAAAATATATCTCTTATCAATAAGTTAGAAGGTTATTTCAATCAATTTAAAGGAATAATGTTTATCTTATTTTTACTCTACGCTTCTATTACCTCTGTGATTATATGGAAAAATAGCGACTCGATATTTATGTCTTTATTGTTATTTGTAACAATAATTCCATTCCCATTTTTTTTGAAGCCAAAATATATAACCAAAAATTTTTTTTTACTTAGTTCTATTGTGTTATTTGCAATACCAATCTCCCTAAGTACTCTTTTGCTGATGTTCTTATTTTCTATAAGCTCTCATTATATTAGTGAATATTTTTCGTTTTATTATTTATTCAGTATTCCCTGTTTCTCTATTATGATATTTCTAATGTTTATAAAACAAGAGGCGTTTCTAGATAAAGCTAAAGTCTCATTAGAATATAACAACTGGATTTATCAATTGATATTGTTTGGTTTGGTTTATTATTCAAATTTGCTAAATGACCCTAAAGATTTTTCCGTCTTAATTCCTGTTGTAAATGCAGAAAAACTAAGTCAAAAAAACCTTTCAGACGTTAAAGAGTTATTCTCTTTATTTCTCCAGATATCGTCTTTCCCTTTTCTTATTGCAAATGGCATTTTAAAGTCTATAGTTGAACACAAAGTATATAAAAAAGCTATTCCAAAAGGAAATTGAAAGCGATAAGGATGCTAATATAACCTCATAATTCGTAAGATATTTCAGTCAGGTAATTCGTTTGTCGAAGCGGGGAGCACGGTCAATTTTCGGCGCGTTTCCTGCGATACGAGTGGTTGCCACACATGGGGTTTCATAGAATTATATACAGGCTGCGGCTCCCATTAGAGTTAAAACCGAGGGACAGATATGTTTGGTTCGCCACCCAGAGGCTTTTGCAACTAGACTCGTCGAGCTGTGGGATGGTTCAAGGCAACTGAGCTGTGCTGAGTGTTGAATGAACATACAAGTGTATTGAAGACTATAATGATGGTCCATAGCGATAAAAACCCTTTATTGTTGTTGTTGTTGTTTGAGGATGCGGCCAATGTCCCTCTCACATATCAGCTAAAAACACGAAAGGAGCGTGCCGAAGTACGGCTCCAATCCCAAGACTTAACATCTTACAACTTCTTCGGCACTTCTTTAAATTTACCACCAGAGGTTTACTGCTTCCCACTTCTGAGACAGCCCTGTTGTCGGATTTTCAAACTAAAAATTCTCAACTTCCTTTTGCTTTTATTCATATTTGATTCTTTCATCAGCAAGTTGCTCTAGGATTTGTGCTGCATGTCGATCTATCTTTATCTAAATATTTTTCTACCGAGACATACATGATACCCGCAACAACCCCTACTGTTACAAATGGTGCAGCCGCAACTGCAGCTGCTACTACTGCCTCCTGTTGCAACTGCTCCAGTCGTTACGACCGCCCACCTACTGCTGTACTAGCCATTGCCGAAGTAACAGCCGTTCCAACCGCTACGACCGCTCCCCCATGTCCCGCAAGGGAACGTCCGCTGATAATGCCTCCATCGAATCGTTTCATTCCACACTAAAGTCTGAAACATTCTATCTCGAAGGGCTCACTTGTACAAACGACGACAATCGTTGAACAAACCGTTCGAGAGTACATCACCTACTATAACTCAATTCGCATTCAAGCGAAACTAAATAACCAGTCGCCGGCTGATTTCCGACGACTGGCCGCTTAACTTGAAAGGTGTTTTGATCCCTGTCTCACAGATGGGGTGCAGTCCCCGCCTGCTCGCGGGAATCGAAGAGCTTTTCTTAGTGGCCTCTCAGGGCATGCTCGATTCGCTTATCCGGAACGAACCAGATCACGGCAACGAGTACGAAAAATAAACCGGATATCCAAGTACTCACATATGCGGTCAAGACCGCGATCAAGTAGAGCAGAGGAGATAGTTTCCCCTTCCAGTCTTTGCCCATCATCAGGACAATTGAGGAATCGCCGGAATGCTGGTTAATAATCGCACGCTGAAGCAGCCAGTACGAAAGCGCCGATAGTAATAGAATAATACCGTACAGTGCCGTTGGAGTGGCCGCAAAATGACTCTCTCCCATCCAAGCTGTCGTGAATGGCACAAGGGATAACCAGAAGAGAAGCAGCAAGTTGAGCCACATCAACCGCCCGTTCATCGTTCGAACCATGTGCAGCAGATGATGATGATTGTTCCAGTAGATGCCAATATATACGAAACTGAAGATGTAGCTGAGAATCTTCGGGCCAAGTTTGATTAGCGCATACCAGTCATGGCCTTCCGGCACTTTAAATTCCAACACCATGATCGTAATGATAATCGCCAACACGCCATCGCTAAACGCTTCCATCCGATTCGCTTTCAGAGTGTTTCACCTTTCCTCGCTTCGCGCTTTTTTCACCTATTCAACAACAGTAACTTTGCATAAAACCCTTCATCTTGTCAAGCAAAACTTTCAAGAATTGTAATCTCTAAAGCCCGCCTATGGTCTGGAGGTAAGCACTCATCACAAAGAAATTTATTATTATGAATTGATCGACCATCGAGTCCAAAAATCGCATCATGTTTTTCCCTATTTGTAGTCCAACATCCACAATTCTCACATCTACCGCAATTCATGTTTAGAGGATTCAAAACCCGGAATGAAGATTGGTTCCACTTTAGAAAAACATTGCCATCATCTGACTCTACAACATAGTAACTGGTATTTACTAATACTGTTTTCTTCAATTTACACCTCACAGTTATAAATACCTTCCTGTTCTCAGATATACTACCACAGGTGCGTTCGCTTCGTTGAAGAATTCTGCCCTTTAATTGAGCGGTGACATCATTAAGACAACAACCGCTGCTACAACCTAAAAGTAACGAGAGTTCTCGCCGTCGTTCCCCGCGCAGCTGGGCGTATATTTGAGTGGTTGATGCTTTTTCATACCCCAACATGCCTTGAATGAAATCTAATGGTGTACCGTTATTAAGGAGCTTGCATGCATTGGTATGACGAAACCGATGTGGATATACATTAGCTTCGAGTTCTCCCCGATTGGCAAGACGTTTTAATGTCCACCTGATCGTCGGAATAGCCATCCGCCTTATAGGATGTGTATCAGTTACAAATAAGGCCTTGCAAGAGTCCTCACGGCTCGCGAGGTACTTCTTCAACCACACTTTACATTCGGTGGTAAAGTAAACCTCTCTTTGTTTTGAGCCCTTGCCATTTACAATTGAGGAGCAATTCTCCCAGTTCAGATCTTCGATGTTCAACTTCTCCACCTCTCCTACCCAGCAACCGGTACTGTATAGGAACTCTAGAAGAGCCCTTTCCTTCAGGGACTGGCAAGAGATTTTCAAGTGAATGACATCTTCCTCAATCAAAAACTTAGGAATACGCTTGTCCATTTTGGGTTCGCGTAGCTTCAAAGAAGGGTTTGATGATAAGTATGTCTCTTCATAGGCAAAGCGGAACAGGGAGCGAACAAAACGTATGCGATGTGCCAGACTGCTGGGTTTCAAGCGATCGGACTGCTTTGCCAAGTATTCCTTCAACAAGTTACCTCAGAAATATCTAGGTCTCCTAGCTCTCTTACAAGCATCTTGAACTGAAGTGTGTAGGCTTTCAATGTACTTGGACTAAACCCCTTGATATGCTTATAAGCTTCATACAGTCGCCATAACTCGCTTAAATCATAAATAAAACCTCCCATAAGAGCTACTAAATCTAGTTTGCTTCTTAGGGAAGGTTTTAGACTGACTTTATTAAACTATAGTACCCGTTTAGCGTAATCGGCAGATGTCCATTGAAACAAATTCCTCCCCCACAATTTGTTACACACAAGCGTCTTTACATATATTTTTCATAATGATAACGTACCCTTCGTAGACGGAATAACATCGCCTGTTATCCTAATTGCTTTCTTCAACGCATCGCCGAATGCCACGAAAATTGCCTCATTTATATGGTGTGTATTTCTGCCGTATTCCAAATTGATGTGCATGGTTATCCCGCTATTATGCGCTACAGCGATAAAGAACTCTTCGGTTAATTCGGTTTCAAACTCGCCTACTCGTGTTGAAGGCATTTCCACGTTATACACTAAAAAAGAGCGATTAGATATACTCAAATCCACTAATGCTAAGCTCTCATCCATAGGTATACGCGAACTACCATAACGGTTTATGCCTTTTTTATCCCCTATAGCCTTTTTGATTGCTTGCCCCAAGCATATTCCAATGTCCTCAACCGTGTGATGTCCATCTATCTCTAAATCACCTTTGCAATCCACATTTAGTTTTATTCCTGCCCTGAAAGCAAAAAGCGTGAGCATATGGTTAAAAAATCCAATTCCCGTTTTGATGTTGCCTACACTGTATTCATCAAGATTAAGCTCCAGTTTAATTTCTGTTTCTTTTGTTTTTCTGTTAATTAATGCCTCTCGAACCATAACAAACTCCCTTCTTAACTGAGGTTTTGCCTTTTGGTATTGCTAGCCGAATGAATTCGATTAAGACCACATTCTTTATCACTTTACTTCTCTAATATATTATCGCAATAAAGTGAAAATGTAAAGTTATGTAAGTGTCGGTCAGCCACGCTAAACTGCCCGTTAGTTTAACGCTGCAGTTTAGTACCTCGTTATCCTTGATCAAGCCTAAGTTACTGTCCGAGGATTCTTGCCAAGTTTTGTGTCGCAATACTACAATGTAGGCACATTTGTGTCATTGGACAAGTATCATATCACTAAATAATAATCGATAAGGACAAGTCTTTTTTAAGAATTGTTCTGGTTTTATGAATTCAGTTGACTACCTGCCTACTGGTTCATATGAAAATGTAAGCCAGATTGATGTGAGTAATAATTCTGCACCTTGTGTCAGCGCTTAAGGTAAATCCGATGGTAGCGACTACGACTTCAGGAAATTCCTGGAATGCCACTTCCCTACGTCATCGTCTCGACTGACAACAGTGAAGGATCCGCTTCACGCCTGCCGGACGTATTGCGACGCTCGTAGGCGACCTGCTCCATCGGTGCTTCTTACCCGACAGGTGTGGCCTGCACTTCCACTTCTTTAAACAGATTCAGCTCCAGTTGATCCGGATGCGTCCTCTCGCAGGAAACGTCAAAACGCTTCTGCTTCGCCAGAAGCTCTATGTGTACAGGACGGTGCGGCTCGCATTGAGGTGTCTTTCGTGCGCTATAGGTATCATGCTGAATCCGGCGCTGCTCCAAAGGGTCTAGTTCACTTGTGGACCCAACGACTTGCGTAAATCCATTGAGGGTCTAGCCGACATGGTACAGGAGAAGTGATAAATCCTTTTTCCACTGCGCTGTTCTGTAACCGCATGCTGGACAAGCTCAAAACCCTACAATGGGATCACACTGGCTTCTGGTTGTATTATCGTCGTTTGGAGAGCGGCATCTTTAGTGACCCTTCAACGGCACCGCCCCATTTTGTCTTACCCCGCGGTCGCTGCTTCGAATGACTGGTTTCCGGCTAGGCTACGGCCCCTGATCGGCGCACCAAACCTTCATCGTCTCCCAGCTCTCCTTGTATGCCGCAATTCGTTTCGTCCAGATTTGTTGCAACTATTCGTTAACCATGTCACCATCCTCTATCGCAGCCCAAACACATAGTCTATCGAACAAAACTGGTAGCCCTCCGGTCCATGCTGCCGATCTTTTTATATTTTTACATTTCTAAGAATCTATCTAACTCAATCTGTCCAGAAAGCCACTCCACACCCTCGATTTTGCCGGTAATAAGAGTTTCCATACCTTGGCCAATATCAAAGGCTACTTTCCCAAGTTCTTTAGCTATATAGGGCGCGAGAATGACTGCATTAATACCGGCCGCGAGTAAACATAAGTCAAATTCATATTGGGTCATTTCCTGCTTTACTCTAGGGATGTCCTCATATTGCTCTATCATTATTGTGCCTGTAATTTCAAAATTTAACTGTTCTTTCAACCCCTTATCGAGGGCATGTTTTACTTCATCAGCATAGCTGCAAATAATGATAATTTTTTTGTTTCTTAGCATTTGGTGAAACTTTTGCTGTTGAGATATCATTATGACTCGTCTTGTGTATGCTTCATATACGTATCTGGGGGTAAAACCATAGACTTCAAATACTTTTCTGGTTAATTCGCCTGCTCTTGATACTTTTATGCAGATACCTACAATGTCGGCGTTTTTCACAGCTTCTAACGCTTCATTACGTGCTTCGATATTAGGAAACCTTATCCCGCGATGAGTGTGGCCTCTTTTAACCAAAGAGTTATTAGCAACATGCGCCTCCGGGTTATTCATAAATTGTTCTTCGGAGAAAAAGCCGTATTGAGCCAAGACATGGGTTTCGGTAACTCCAACGGATATGACAGAAAGCGGTAATTGATTGTCTAATGAGTATAGTATTCTATCCATTAATTGGTTTGTATTTAGTTCTATATAGGACATCAACATGCACCTCTTAAAAATGATTAGGTTAACCTATCCGTGTTGCTTTTGGTTTCAGATAGTCAACTTTCAGCCAGCCGTTGTCAGTTACAAACACTGGATCGAACTCATCTCCCCAGCGTTTCAAAGCGTCGCGCACATTCCACTCAGTGATTTCTTTGTAAATGTCCAGCAAGTTCGTCTGATTATGCTCATGTCGGCGGTGGATATAGAGAGGGGCGTCAATCCAGTGAAAATGGTACTTTTCTATTAACCGCATCAATACGCGTTTATCTTCCATATACCGTCCTTCAAACGGATCGTCCGTTGGCCATCCTCCAACATCCCTTAATGCCGATGTCCGATAAAATCTAGGCCATTGCGATAGATTCGACTTAAGGAAATCATATTTATCATGAAATGAGCGATTTTTTTTGATGACACTCTCCGTTATATTTCCATTACTGTCCATAAAGAGAGAATTGATGTTACCACTGATCAGCCCAACATACTCAGGCTGTTTAAGTGCCTCAGCCAGTAGTACCTCAATCGTATATGGATAAAACCAATCATCCGCATCCAGTTGTACCACATAAGGAGTTGTAACCGCCTCCAGACCGATATTCATACTCTTCGATTGTCCAATATTGCGCTCGTTCCAAATGTAAAACACCCGGCTATCCTTCAAATAATGGCTCACTAGGTCGATGCTATCATCGTTGGAGGCGTCGTCGATCAGGATGATTTTCCATTCCTCATAAGTCTGTTTGAACACCGTTTCCATCGCTTCTTGCAGATAATTTCCGGCATTATAGGTTGGAATCAATACGGTAACTTCTGCCTTCATTACGATCACCTCAGCCTTTTAACAAGTCCCTCGAAATCAAAGTCTTCTCCGTCGATGATTAAATCAAGCGCATGGCCGAAATCAATAGCTACCTTGCCGGTAGCATTCGCCAAACGGGGAGCAAGCAGCGTCGCCGGCACTCCAGCAGCGATCAACGCGATATCCCAGCCGCCGACTTGGCACAAATGCTGATAAGCCTGCTCCAATTGTTCATAATCGGAAAGCATCACCGTGTCCACTACAGTAACGCCTTTGCTTGCAAAAATAGGTGCCGCTTCCGCCGCACGTCGCCCTACTAGTACGAGTCGATATGGTCGAACCCAGCCCCAAAAGAAAGGAAACCTTGTCATATGATGAGTGATCCATGCGGAGCATATGGTGTAGAACTCTAGACCGAGATTCCGAAATGCTTGCCTTGAATACTCAGCACCAGACATATCTTCAAGCGTAGGCAATATACCGGCGGTTGTGCAGGATTTAAATGCTTCCACAAGCTCCTGTTTTAAATTCCCCCTGGTTACACCATTATACTTCCGGTAATACTCCATTCCCCTGTATAGCTCGGGGGACTCCTGCAATTCGGCAATTTCGGCGTGGCCGAAACGCGCAAGTGAGTATGGAGTTCCTTCTGTCACTGCTGTGTCTATACATTCGAGCACTTCCTCAATCTTCAACAGGTACCTTTCATAGCTAAAGTCTTCAGTAAACGGCCGAAGCTGTTTCAATCTAATCAACTCCTGTTTTCTGGTTGGATGTCTATCGGAATATGGGGGAACTTGTTCTTGATATGAGGAAGCAGATATAGCGCTTGCCTTGAACCCAGTATGATGATCCTCTCAATCTCCCTTGAAATAATCAGTTTGCATAGCATCTTTTCTATCAAATCCAGCCTTAGCTCGATTCCGGGGATATAAAGCGATAATTCGAAGATATCGTCGGTTAACCAACTAAAATCCTCCATCCCCGACTCCATCCCGTATCCGGTTGATACCATCGTTGTTCCATACCAATCAGGATGCATGCCATCGATAAAATTCAAATGATTATCGGCGATTCGATTACGCTGGATGTGAGGCAGCAATAATAGCCATCTCGAACGTTCATGACGAACAGGTCTGGTCTCATAGCGGTTCCAATCAGATCCCTGCAGATCGGGCTTAATCCTGTCATATAATGTCTCCTGATCCCACTCTTGCTTCAGCTTAACCAAATGGCTCTCCTTATAGAGATCAGGATGATATGCTTTGATTTGCTCAAACAGCTTATCATGATGTTCCATAGCTTCGTGAACCATTGAAATTCCATGACGACGGTAAAGGAAGAGGCGTTCAAAAACTTGATACCCGTACCAACCGTTCTCTCCCAGCGTGATCCAGAAATCCCAATCCTCATAGCCCATGACAATAAAATCCTTCTTATATCCGCCAGCCTGCTCCCAAGCACTCTTACGAAGCATTGAGTTCCCGCAGGTGATATTATGAAACAGTTGAGTATGAAAGTTAAACTGCGGTGCGGGATAAGACCAGTTTTCCGTCCCGAATGCCTGAACCCATGGAGATACGAAACCGACTCCGGGATAAAGCTCCAATATCCAGAACGCCTTCTCCAGATATGTGGGATGAATGAGATCATCAGAATCGAGAGGAAGCACATATTTCCCCCGAGCCTCAGCAATCCCCCGATTTCTAGCGGCAGCAAGACCCTGATTGGATTGACGGATAATGCGCATCTTCGGCTTTTGTAGTGTAGTTAGCTTCTCTATGGTAAAGGGGTCAGTGGAGCCGTCATCGATCACTATAATTTCGAAGTCCTGAAAGGAGGAACGTAATACGGAATCGACCGTTTCCTCTAAATACTGCCCGTAGTTATAGCAAGGAATGACCACGCTGACCAACGGCATCTTCATGAATAGCCTCCTCCCTTAATTCATTCGTATGGCTTCGTTTCGGATATCCGTCCCGACCGACACCAGTTCGTCAAACATGAAAGAACTGATAAACCCAGCACCGGGCGTTGCTTGTGCTCAAGATTCCTTAGCTCCCTGAAAGCAACTATCGTTCAAACGATACCATGTAATCGTTTTGATTAATCCCTCTTTCAGCGCAACCTTAGGTTGAAAATTTAGAACGGAGTTTGAACGGGTTAAATCCGGAATACGAATCGGCATATCCTCATATCCAGGACCGTATGCTTCCTGGTATTGCTTAAACCGTATTGGGGAGTTTGAGCCCGTCAACTGCACGATCATGCGGGCTAATTCCAGGATGGTCGTCGGACTATTGGATCCGATGTTAAACGCTAGTCCGTCGGCTTCCTTTCGCATCGCACTAATCGTCCCGAGAACTGTATCATCCACATAAGTGAAGCACCGAGATTGCGAACCGTCCCCATACACCTCAAGCGGCGTCCCCTGGAGCGCGGCACGAATAAACCTTGGTACAACCATGCCGTATTGGGAGTTCGTCTGACCGGGGCCGTAAGCGTTAAAATAACGTAGTACAGTGACCCGAAGCCCCTTTTGGGCATAACCGAAGCACATATGCTCATCTAGCGACTTTGCAGTAGCGTAACACCATCTGTTGACGGAGGATGAACCATATACGCGGTCAGATGTCTCCAAGAAAGGAACTATCGTATTTTTCCCATATATTTCCGATGTGGATGCAAAGATGACTTTAATCCCCCGGGGATAGGCAAGCTCCAGCACGTTGCGCGTGCCATCGATATTCCCTTCGATGACTTTAATCGGATTATCAACTGTATTCTTGACTCCAAGTACTGCTGCCATATGATATACGACATCTGCCTGATCCATCCATCGCTGTAGCTCATGACGATTCAATACCGATTCCTGAATAAACGTATGCCTATCATGGGTTAACACATCCTGCAGAAATTGTGTACTCCCTGTAGACAGATCATCCATGGTCGCAACATTGTGTCCCTTGGCTAGCAATGACCGAACAAGATTTGAGCCGATAAATCCCGCCCCGCCCGTAACTAATATTCTCAATCAAACTCACCCCCGCCTACTGTTAATCACAGTAGAATAATATTGGATTTATCCACCTGTTGTACCAGGATAAGTAGAACTTTCTAAGACGATTAGCTGTCACTGCACTAAGTACGAAAGTTAGATCTGGTTTTGTTTCTTTAATCCTTAGGTCGCGATATTCCGGCTGAACTCACTCCTACACCTCCATTACGCATTTTTTTGGAGCAATTCTTTATAATCTATGAATCCCGTTATGAAGTTGAAATAAACAAGAACCTAGAAATTGGACTTTAAAGAACCCATTCTACTTCAACTTTTGCTTGTGCACACGTGTATTTCTTCGTTGCCTTATTAACCGGAACATTCTCAGTTTCTTAAGATTATTCTTACGTCTCTTTAGAAGCTCCTTACGTCGCTTGGACTTCTGTTTCTTATCGGCATGGAAAGCAGACTTACCGCGATGGACACGTTTAGCTATGATTGGTCGAGCTGTTGGCAATCTATACAGTTGCGCTTCATTTACTACGTGAACATCTCGCCAGCGATTTTTATAATAAAGAAAGTCGAATTCGCTGGGAAAAGGACGTTTTTTTCTTAATTCTAATCGGAATACTGTTGGGGATAGTCTGCCTCTGAGCAAAGTTCCATCCTTATATTTCAGTAATTTAGACGGAACCGCCTTTAATTTTTTGATTTTGCGATAAACGATATAAAGTATACTTTCTAACCTATGAAGGAAAATATCGATACCGAATGTTTCCTGCACTGCGGATACATTTTTTTCGGTGATTTTGCAGCGTAAGGATTCATCCGTTAACAGTTCCTTCACTCGGTTCACTAATCCATCAATGTCCCCTTTTGGCGAGAGAAACTTTTCATTTCCAGTCAGGCACAAAATCTCCGCTAATCCGCCGGAGTTGTAAGCAATGACAGGCTTTCCAAATACGAGTCCCTCCAGCGCCGTTAAGCCGAATCCTTCATCAATCAGACTAGGGATAATCACTACGTCTATAGCTGGGTAAAGAGTTTCAATACGTGCCTGAAAATCTACGATAACAAACCGATTATCCCATTTCGACATTCTTACCAGGTTCATGCAGTGTTCAAAATAGTCAGCATCAACGGGATTGCCAATAATGAAGAAATAAACTTCTACTCCATCATGGCACAGTTGCAGAGCCATACTTATAAAATCCTTTAAACCCTTTTTTGGAGTGATGTATGCAGAAATATATCCGATTACCGGCATTTCCTCTGATATTCCATGACTTACCCGAAGTTCATTGCGATTATAATTCCATGATTGGGGATTGAATTCTTCTCTGCGGAAAGTAGGGTATAGGACAAATTTTTTTGGGGAATTTTTGTGTTGAAATGGGGATAATGTCGCATGTGAAACGCCAACAATCCAGTCAGAATAACGTTCGAATACATCAACGGATTGCATAGTAAAATTGTTATTTACCAATATTTCATTAATTATCCACATAACCGGAACTCGCAACTTTTTCGCCGCCATTGCAGGTAATATGTTGACGCATGTGTTGACCACAATCCAGTCCGGCCGATAAATATGCAATAAATTGATGTAGGAACTGAAGCTAGGGCCTGACCGTAAGCGATGTATTTCTTCAAGTAAAGTTGGGGTTGGTTCGTACAAAGACCATAAGCAGCCATCCAATGGTTCGATAATTACGTTTATACCTATGTTTCTTGCTTCAGTCGCGAGAACACCATCGTTAGGCACGACCAAAATACAATCATTTCTAGGGGTTAATTCACGAGTGAAAAACAATAACCATTTTTCCGCTCCAGTGATGTGATTTATATTACATATATGAGAGAACAACATGACTTTTGAACGAGCCATCCCAGCAACACACCCAATCTTTGAGGTAGTAAGTACGGTCACATCTTATTGCTGCCGGACACAAATTATTGTATTTTTCAGTAGTTCTATATAGAAAATGTAACAAATGCTTGTTTTGAATCGGTTTTTAGTCAATATAGGGGTAACACAAGCGAATTAGAGTATGCTATTCCTTCGTTGGAACAATTACAGATCCGTTCTTTGTTTTACTAGGCATTTTTCATGATGCTATAGATGAAATTATTGGCTTTTCGAAACGCGCCACGTGTGATGCCAAGGCGAGTAATGCCATCTACAGTGTCATGGATACGGGCAAAAGATAACGGACTGAATCCGTTTCGGGTATCTGGCGTTCTTCTTCCAGGAGCTGCCCCAGTTTGAAGCTCCGAACAGCAATATTAGCAATCGAATGGAGCTGGCAAATCGACCACGATCAAGGTTATGAGCGGTATTCTAGTACCAGATCGAAGAACCTGCACCATTAAGGGTTTTACACCATGGTTGGATCGGGTACCCTACGTTAAGAACATTGGTGTCGTATTCGGCAGCGCTCCCAGCTATGGTTGTTGAACTAAATACCACTTTCGACTTGTACAGATATGCAAGCTCAAGCACATGGCGAGTTCCGTCAATATTGCCTTCAATGACCTTTAACGGATCTTCTACCGTATTCTTTACACCTAGAACCGCTGTAAGATGATAGACAACATCTACCTTTGCAATCAGCTTTTTCAACAGCTTTTTTATCTGTAACTGAGCCCTGAACGAATTTATGTCTTGGATTTTTGATGATGCCTTCTAAATAATCGAGACGCCCCGTAGATAAATCATATAAGCAAGCTCTCCACAAGATGTGATCCGATAAATCCGGCTCCGCCAGTAACTAATATGTTCATCCTTCAGCTGCTCCTCTCTCCCCTTCATTAAAGTACAATGACATTGTTTCGGTCTTTCAAATGCTTGGTTGCATTGCGAAAATCAATGACTAGCGGAGAATGGGCTACAAGCAGCTCATAAGGGATATGAGAATGATCCGTCAGGATGACCGTGCAAGCGTAGTTTTTCATGTTTCTGGCTGTTAAGGGTGTACTTTTAAGCTGGTAGTCCCCTATTTGAAGCTCCTCCACATAAGGATCGTGATAGCTTACCTTATATCCGCTTTCTAATAGCCCTGCTATAATTGTTGGTGCACTGGACTCTCGAATATCATTCACATTCTTTTTATAAGTCACGCCAATGATGAGAATATGATTTCCGTCCGTTGACTTGGCTAAATGTCTTTTTACCTTTTCCATTACATATTCCGGCATCTTGTCGTTCACTTGCTGGCTCAGTTCAATAAACGGAAGCTCCATTTCGTAGTTTTTTGCAGCCCACAGCAGGTAGATCGGATCTACCGGGATGCAATGTCCACCAATGCCAGGACCAGGATAATACTTCATAAATCCATAGGGCTTCGTACCGGCTGCATCAATAACCTCCCACAGATTAATGTTCATCGCTTCACATAGGGCTACGAGACTGTTCATAAAGGAAATGTTTATAAATCTTTGGCTGTTCTCCAGCAATTTCGTCATCTCGGCAACACGTGGTGACGAAACGACTACGACGTTGGAAAACGCACTTTCGTATATTTGTCTGGCTCTCTCCGTGCATATGGACGTGACGCCACCAACGATCTTAGGTATGTCCTCCAGCTTCCAGTGGCTCCCAGGATCGATTCTTTCTGGAGAGTAGGCCAACAATACATCTCTTCCGACAACAAAGCCTTCCGATTCTATTAATGGAAGCAGGATGTTATCAACCGTTCCCGGAAAGGTGGAGCTTTCAAGAACAATAAGCTGTCCCGGCTGCAAATACGGAAGCGTACTTTTAATTGCCCCTATGACATAATTAAGATCCGGTTCATGGTTTTCTGTCAGTGGTGTAGGCACGCATATAAGGACCGCATCTACGTGCTCAATCGATTCAAAGGAACTGCTAACGAAAAAGCTGTTCTTCGTGAACATATCTTTTACATCCGAACGGGAGAAATCAGATAAATAAGTTTGCCTTTTCAATAATGAGTTCACCCTATTGGCATCAATATCAATCCCGTGCACGGTATGCCCCTTTTCAAGAAATAATTTGGCAAGTGGTAATCCCACATAGCCCAGCCCTACAATTCCTATGCTGAATGAGGATGGATGGCTCATAACAGACTTCCTCCCTTGTCTAGTTGAATCTGTACCATGGTACGCATCTCACTCCCCTTCTGTATAGATGAATGCCTGTCTAAAAAAATATAGGGGTTTGTCTTGCATGAAGGAGAAATCCAACTCAAAAAACCTTCCAAATGGATATTTTCGACTTCATTTAACAATGAATATAACTCACCTTAAAGGTATATAGCCTATCGTCTAGCAGGATTCTTCTAAAAAACGGGTGGATGTACCTCTCATTCCTCGTTTGCTGTTCATACGATGTATAGACTCTTCACTAAGGGAGGAACGATTATGAAAATACTCATTGTCTGTAGTTGGGGTCTCCCTCATGTTGGAGGTGTAAGTACTTACGTAGATCAGCTTCGGAAAGGGCTGGAGCGTGAAGGGCATCATGTTGATTTATTTTGTCCGACACCGGATGGTCAATCCTACTATGTTCCTTCACAATCTTTCGTCCTTGAAAAAAATAAAATTGCCCCGATTATATCGGAAAGAGCTAACCTTTTCTTTGATCAGTATCTTCCAGGACTTGATCCTTGGATTAGAACCAGCGAAATTGATCGATATTGCCTTGAAATCGCGGCTGCAAGTTGGGGGTTGAAACAATATGATATCATTCATGCACAGGATATTATTTCGGCTCATGCTATATCTAGAGTAAAACCTCCAGGCGTTGCGCTAGTTACGACTATGCATGGATGCTTGGCCATGGAATGGTTTGTAAAGCTTAAAGAGATGGGTATTCCAGAGCAAGATCGCAGTTCGCTGCTGTGGCATTATTCGGCCAGCCGTGAGTACATCGGTGCAACCTCAAGCGAATTCACTATTACCCCTTCCAATTGGCTCAAGCAACTTCTTATTAAAGATTTTCAAGTTCCCGCTCATCACCTCATGGTTGCTCCCTATGGTATTGATGTCGATCATTTGAAACAGACTGTTCAGAATTCATCAAATATTACCAAGCCATTGGGTAAGAAAGTGATTCTTTGTTCTGCACGGTTTGACGTTGTCAAAGGCCATGTACATTTATTGCATGCTTTGGGGAAATTAGCAGCAGAACGCAAGGACTGGGTTTGCTGGTTGGCAGGAGATGGAGCGCTCGCAAATGAGCTTAAGCAGCTAAGCCAATCATTAGGACTCGATCAGCAAGTAGTCTTCTTAGGAAACCGCGCAGACGTTCCTGCATTGCTCAAGATGGCTGATCTCTTCGTATTGCCTAGTCTGCAAGATAATCAGCCCTTAGCTGTAATGGAGGCACAAATAGCCGGAAAACCGGTTCTTGTCAGTGATGCCGGCGGTATTCCCGAAATGGTGGCAGATCGACTTACGGGGTTAATCTCTGAAGCTGGCAATCATGAACAACTATACCAACATCTAAAAATGACACTGGATAATCCAGGACTGTGCAGTCATCTAGGTTACCATGCCCAAGTGTGGTCAAGCAAATACTGGTCACTTTCAGCGATGACCGAACGCAATACTCGAATATACAAACGAGCAATACAGATCAATAGCCAGCGAAGTGAGAGTAAAAACGTTCGGACTGCGGGTATGGGAGGCGATTGAAGTTGAAGATGAAAATCAAGCAGGTCCGTTTAAGAATCATACGTTCTATCTCAAAAAAAGGGAAGTTAAAACGAAAATATAAAATGAAACGTGGGATCATGAATAAAAAAAAATATTAAATCAGCACACTAAACACAAATTAATAAAAAGAAAGACGAAAAAGAAGAAGACTAAGAAAAATCACAAAAAAAGCAGAAATGGAAAGCATGTCCATCATGCAAACCATGTACTGCCTCCTTCTTATAGCTCTCTTTTTCTGCAAAATACCCCCTGGATACCTAATATAACGGACGTCCCTCTTTGGGATCACATTATTAGGGAAATTCCTTCTGGTTACTCGATTCCAGACATGCGATTTGTAAATACAATCCAACAATTCAAGCCGATTTAAAACATGTCGAATAGGCTGCGGATAAAACAAATCCGGCAACCTCTCAACTGCTTATATTAAATCATCACTTCATTATCCCGCATCAGACAGGGAGCAGCACCTCGGCGGTCTGCTCCCCGTTCTAGCTGAACTATCGTACCCGTTGGTTCAATCTCGGCCATTACTGTCTTATGCTCTTCTTTACATATTCTTATGTCCCATTTGTTTTTCCCTCCAGAAGACATCTGAACAATGCACGAATAGATAACTTTCTAATATAGTTCTTCAATTTTTTCTTTCAATATATATATTTCTATCCCATAATACTATTCCGTTCGATGATGCTAATTCTCTTGCAGAATCGGAAAAAAAATTATTAGTTACTACAATTATAAAACCGTCAGACTGAGTAAGCCTGACGGTTTTTCTTCATATTACCTCGGCGCTTCATAAGAGTCTATTTCGAGCTATCCTTAGCTGCAGAATTTCCGTTATCAAAATAAGAAGTGTCTAGAATCCTGGCATAAATATAAGGATTTAGGTTCGGACTTTGTACATGGATTTTGATTTTTTCCAGACCCTCTACATTAAATGTAAGCTGCTTAATACCGTCTTCTGGACTGATTGTATGCTTTTCCAGAACAGTCGAGGCTGCGCTTCCTGCAGCGGTTCCCGAATTATAAAGCGAAAACTCCACCTCATGCTCCCCAGGGCTTATGACTGCTGCATCCAGGAGGAGTCGCTTGAATTTACGGTCAATCGTAAACTCAACATCTCCATATTGGTCGATCTTTAATACTTCTTCGAACTGTTTCCCTTTCACCATTGTTTCATTAGGGTCTTTTGATTGCGTCACATAGATGTTATCAATCTCCATTGGAGTGGCAAAAATCGGTCTTTTCTCTCCGGGCTTTCCACCAATGAAAATGGTTTGGGAATCCGCATCATAATCGATCGGTATCTTTAACGCTTCAGCGACAGCGCGGACTGGCAAATAGTTATTTCCGTTATAAAAAATCGGGGTCAGCGGTTTTCCTGACTCGTCCTTGGGCTGCCACAAATCTCCTTTCAGTACAAATGATACTCCTTTGTTAAAAAATGCATTGATCGGTTCCAAGTTAACCGCCGCATAGGCGGACCCAAAGGAGCTGGCAACAATCGCAACGACAAATAAAGCAATCTTGACCATTTTCATTTTCCTAACAAACATCTTCAATGTGAACTCGCCCTTCCTTAATATAATGGATTTTGACCTATTCGTAACATGGAGTATTTCAAAATCACTTTTTGCCCAACATAGCCAAGATGGCCGTCACAGCTTCTGCCCTGGTCGTCTTATTATCCGCTGCAAAGCGGTTATCGCGCATAAAATCGGCAATGCCGGATTTTTTTGCTGCTGCTGCGGCACCCTTAGCCCATGCTGGAATATCGGTGTCATCGGCAAACCCGGATTGTGCCTTTTCGTCGACAGGCAGACCGGATGCTCTGACGACCATGGCGATCATTTCCGCATGGGTGATATTAGAGTCTGGTTGGAAGGTGCCGTCCGGATAACCGCTAACTATTCCAAGCTGTACAGCCTGTGATACTGCCTTTACGGCCCATTCTCCTATCTTGTCTTGATCTTCAAAAGCGAGCTTTGCACCTTCTGCTGCCGGTTTCATCCCATTCATAAGCAAGACGGCAAACTCAGCGCGTGTAACGTTGCCATCCGGTCGGAATGTGAAGTCTGGGTAACCGTTAGCGATACGAAGCTCGACAGCTTTAATGATGTTCGCTTTTGCCCAATGATCCGCAATATCGGAAAATGGAAGATCCTGCGAAGCAGCTGGTTTTGATGATAGAGTAACCGTTACGACGCATACGGCGATGAATCCTCCGTCCTCGGTAGTGACTGTAATTTTCGCCGTACCCGGTTCGATTCCGGTAACTTTTCCCTCACTATCCACCTTAGCAACCGTACTGTCACTGCTGGTCCATTTTACCTTCTTGTTCAATGCCGCGTCAGGGACAACTGCTGCCGTCAACATTTCGCTATCTCCTGATTGCAGGTTCATTGCTTTCTTGTTCAAATTGACGCTTGTGGCGTCGGTGCCAAGGGCGAATAATGATTTCTCCGATACCATATAGACCGTGCCGTCGCTTCCGACGGAAGGGCTTTGCAAACCAAAGCCTTTGGCGAAATATTGCCATTTTACTTTGCCGTCAGAGTCTATTGCGTAGAATAAATTATTATTAGTGGATCCTGGGATTTTCGTGCCATCCGCTCCTGCAGCATATATCGTGCCATCCCTCCAACCACTGGGGTTGGATAAAACGATTTTCTTGCAGACAAAAATGACATTTTCGCAAGATACGGTTTTCCGGTTTCCATTCCCCATTTAATTGCTCCGTTTGGATGGATGGCAAGCAGCTTCATGTCGGACCAAGTATAAAGGATATCGTCTGTTCCGACGGTTGGTGTGGAATATGTTTGATAGTTTTTTCTCCATTTTTCTGAACCATATGTATTAATGGCAAAAATAGTATCACCCGATGAACTGAACGATTCCACATATACGGTACCGTCGGCTCCTAACACGGGAGAATTAAACATTGTATTGAGCTGAGGTGTGCGGAATAACCATTTCAACTTTCCATTCGGTTTGATCGCATAAAGATCGCCCTTTTCGGTTCCGACATAAATCGATCCATCGCTTCCGACAGTTGGGGAATAGACTTCACCTCCCGTTGGGAATACCCACTGCTTCGTGCCATCCGGATTAAGTGCATACAGCTCCGTTGCTCCTCCTACATAGATCGTATCGTCAGCTCCAACTACCGGTGATTTAAATCTATACCTTTCAAAACTCATGCAACAGTCGTATGCAGTTAACGAACCTCCCCTGGCGAATTCCCACTTCTTATTCCCGGCTTGATCTATAGCATACACGTTGCCATCAATACTAGCCGCATAGATCGAACCGTCGGAGCCGAAGGCGGCAGGGACATAGGTTGTACTTCCCAATGAAATCTCCCGCCTTTTAGTTCCGTCAGGGTTAATCGCATACAGCTTTTTATTTTCCGTTCCCACATAAATGGTGCCGTCCGGAGATATCATCGGAGAAGTAGTTATGTTGGCATCAAAGTAGTTATATTCCCACTTTGCTTTACCTATCGGAATACCGCTTAACAACGGTGTGATGAACTCATAAGATTTGGAATCAATTGGAACTTTCAAATCAAGCTTTAGATTGGGTGTTTCCTCTGCTGTGGCAAGGGTGGGGAGCAATACTGAAATCGACAGTACGGCTGATAAGATGAGCGCTGTTATTTTCCATTCGATTATTGAGATATAGATCAAATCCTTTCGATGATAATGGTATCGTGCGAACAAACCCGGAACAAGGAGGATTCAATTCACTCATTCTTTGCTGAAAAAAACCGCCGTTCCATATTCCGTTATGGTCAAAGTACGCGACTGGATAAGTGCCATAATATCATCAGTGGCCTGATCGGGTAGATCGGTAATTTGGGTCAAAAACAATGGGCGTTGGTTGCCGAGAATCTTTAAGATGTGAATAATCGGCTGAAAGGAAGGAGGCAATATAGCCAGACGACGGGTCATCAAGTAGAGGATCGTATTGATGCAGCTGTATCTTGATTTAAATTCTAAATGTTTGAAAAGAACCCTTCAAGGGAAAAGATACCTACTTCCAATCAGTGACTAAAGTCCCTTTTTACGGAAGAGAATCCCGCTTCAAGCGCTTTTAAACCAGATCTGCCATTGAAGAGTTAATGTTTTTTCAGTTGCCGCAGGTACAATGAACGCTTTTTCATATTCGTTTTGTGGCGTAGATAAATGCGAAGTATTCTGGCCCAAAATGATATGATACGGAATTGTATCATTTATTATAGGAAGGATGGTATCTCGAGAATTTTGCTTCTGTACGCATCATTACCGACGACGTGGATCGTCTCGGCGAGTTCTATGAGAAAGTCATGGGTATTTCGGCGGAACGCCCCGCGCCCGTCTTTGCCGAACTCGTTGTACCATCGTGCACCCTGGCGATCGGCCACTCCCAGACGGTGCAACTGTTCGGCGCTGGTTCCGCAGTGGCGGCCGACAATCACACTGTCATCATCGAGTTCCGCGTCCACGATGTCGATGCCGTAAGTGACATATGTAGAAAAACCGATATTATGTGAAAAATGTCAAAAGGAACTGCCGCGGCAGCTCCTTGATCGTTTATATATAGAGTGCTTCATTGAACTATAGTACCTGTTAGCGTAATCTACTTTAGGAGACAAGGTCATCTAACCGTCTGGTAAACGAGGCCAATGGCTCCAGAATCAAATGTCTTGTTTTCAGTAAGTTTAAGATTGATCTTCTCCTTGAGACCTTGGAATAACGGCAACCCGCTGCCGATCAGGACGGGAGAAACCGTAATTTTATACTCATCTATTAAATCAAGCTTCATAAGGTAATGTGCGAACCTGGGACTGCCGAGGATGACCATATCCTTGCCTGGCTGCTGTTTGAGGTTCTTGATCTCTTCCTCGACATCTTCTTTCACCAGTCTGGAATTGTTCCATTCGACTTTCTCCAGCGTCGTGGAAAAAACGATTTTGTCTGTCTTTTCGATCCACTCGGCATGATTACGTTCATACTGCGAAGCGGATGGGTTCGAAGGCACAGATGGCCAGTAACTGTGCATCATTTGATAAGTCCCACGTCCCCAAATGACAGTGTCGGCAGTACTCAGAATTTCTTTCGCGTGTTTCTCCAAATCAGCATCGTAGGAAACCCAGCCAATGTCCATTTCACCGTTCGGCCCTTCTACAAAACTGTCAAGCGATGCATGCAGAAATAGAACGAGTTTTCTCATGTTCGTTTCTCCTCCGATTTCGAATTTATTTTGTTCAATTTTTTTGGCCGTTGGCCCGCGTTTCATCTTGCCGTTTCGTTCATTATAAATCATTACGTTACGTAAGGTTCAAGTGGAAATCTGAATTTCTTTGAAGACAACAATGTTGCGCAAAACTGTCCGATAGCTGAATGAAGCCGCCCGATCAACTCCCGGCAACCTCATGATGTGTTCTCTGCGCTATCATACCCGTTAGTTGAATAAATAAGACACACTTATTTACTAATTTCTTTAGTTGAACTAAATATTTTTATTATTATTTTAGAAAAACTTTGAAAGAAGTCACTTAGATATTTTTTGACTAGGAACCCTACCAAAGCAAAGAATAGTGAAATAACTATTATAAACACAAATAGTTTTAGTCCTGTTTCTATAGATTCCATTTAGATACAGTTCCTCCTTTTCAATTATAATTATATACTTAATATCCACTTTTAAGCCAGGTCACACTAGCTGAATTCAGTCAGGAAGAAACGGAAGCTTTGTATCACTACCTTCAAAGAGTTAGAAAAAATGTGGAGGTCGACTAGGATTGGGATTACACTCACATTATCATTCCGACTATACTGCCCTTTAGTTTAACGCTGCAGTTTAGTACCTCGTTTATTTTAACATTATAAATATTGGTTGAAGTAACTGAGATAATAAACCTGTCCAGTCTACTTTAAAAGTAAAATCAAGTTTCCTTAATCTAGTTTCCTTAATCAAGTCTCCGTTGCTGTCCGAGGTCCTTGCCAAGATTCAGAAATCTACAATGTAGGTAGTTTTGTGTCGTATTACTACAATGTAGGGAAATTTGTGCATTTTTTAATGACACAAATTTCCCTACATAAAAAATTACAAGATTTAGTAATCAAGCTTTTTCGGATTAGTTTATGTAGGCACTTTTGTGTCATTGGACAGTATGGCAAACAAGAAACAAAGAAGCAAATGTTCGTATATTTATATTAACAGAATGATCTTACCACAGCATATGCCCGTTAGTTGAGAATAGGCATCAGATCGTAAGCATAGGCTAGGCGGAAAAGCAAGGGCCCGCTATAGATAAGTAAATAAGTTTACTAAGGAAACCGCAGGATGCATGACAGGAATGTCATATCTGCGGTTTCTTTTATAAGATTCGCTTTTGCTACCAGAAGTAGAGTATAGTAGGAGTAGTTGAAAATATATTCCAGGAGGCTACAGCCATGTCACATGAGATTTGGATTAACCTGCCGGTCAAAGATGTTGAGAGATCAACTGCCTTTTTCAATGAGATTGGATTCCATGCGGTGAGTGTTGGTAACGAGAGAGCCAAGCTTGCCATAGGCCAAACAACGATTCTGCTGTTCCCGGATGCGGCGTTTGAGCAATTTACAGGTTCAAAAACCGCAGATACTTCCCAAAGCGCAGAGGTAATATTTTCCATCAGCGCTGCAAGCAGAGAAGAAGTAGATGCCTTTATTCAAAAAGTAGAGTTTGCCGGAGGAAGCATCTTTGGCAAGCCGAGTGAAATTGACGGCTGGATGTACGGCGCAGGATTTGCCGACCTGGACGGTCACCGCTGGAACCTGCTGTACATGGATGAGAGCAAAATGCCGAAACGCTAATATGGAAACGCCGGTCACCTGCTTAAGGTCACGGGCGTTTTTTTACACCCCGTATAATCTCATATCTGTCATTCAAATCAAAAGCGTTGCTTAGAAGGAAAAATTCGTGGGTTAAACTAATACAAATCACCTGGGTTAGCCCGTGTTAATTTATTGGTCTTACATCAACTATATTAACACATATTGGAACTAACCTACCCGATACTTCAACGAACAGGAACAGGTAGCCGCGGTGCCTTCTCCTGTGATAATTCGTATTGTTAACGTACTTCGTTAACATATTCGTAACCATTACGGAAAGTTGAGCTTGTTATTATTACTTAATCTGATCACTTTCTCACTATATATTTTTAACTTGGCTTCAAAACTGCTTCTATCTTGTTCAAAGTCCCGTGTCCATTTATACATCATTTTTAACATCAAAAAGTCCGGGTTATAATGACATTTTTCAATACCTAGTTTTTGCTTAATAAATCGAGTTAGGATTCTTATCCTACGCTTCCACAATGGAGTATCTAGAAATATGATTGTATCTGCCATTTGATATAAACATTGATAGGACTTTCTATCAGTTCCTTCAAAAATCCATTCACCATTATTATCTATTTCCTTTAAAACTTCAATTTGCTCTTCTGTTGTACGCTTATATCGCCCCGTTGGCGTTTGATGATGGACAATGGTATCGAGTTCATACCAAGGTACATTAATTTTCTTTGATAATCGTTTAGCCAATGTCGTCTTACCACTAGCTACAATTCCAATAATGAGGATCTTCTTCATTCCCACCTAGGCTCCCTATATCGGTCATATCAGACATATTCATGTTTCTTCGGCACAGACCCAAGGATTTCCTTTAAAATATGTTACGCCATAGATAACTGCCCGTTAGTTAAGAAAAGGTAACCGACACTAAGCTGGCTAACTTTACAATGTACTAATTGAGCTATCGTCTCCATCTGGTTTTACGATATCACATTTATCTAAATATCATTTCAATATTCTCATCTACAAATAGCTTCATTTTATCAATGATTTCCTTACCAGAGAGGCACGCAATTCCATGCTGGTTCTCGCAATAAAGCCATTTATATTTCTTAGAGACTAAATAATACTCTTTACTTTCACCTTCATAGACCCACATCTTGTCATTAAAATCTTCCGGAATTAACAAGATGGACTTCTTGATTAAAGTATTCAAAATATTTATATGTTGGATTTACAAATCCTACAAGGTAAGTAGGCTCCTTAAGTCTATTCCATCCCCAATGTAAACCTTTTTGTGTGTAGTAAGTTTTTATTAAGAACCTTTCTTCAATATTGTCCAGAATACTTCGCCATTGATCTTTCCTTACTTCAGAAAACTTGTCATTTGAAATATGAAGGCTCTTACACTGTTCATCGATTTCTAATCGAACTGATTTTAAGTTCATCTTGAATTTCCTTTCATTTATTGAGCTTTATTGAGCTTTTTCTCAAATTTCATATAACATCGTATTTACGAATTGTATTCGAAATACTCGCGAAGTGATTTAACTATCCTGCACGTTACTTCAACGAAATCAGGGAGCAGCTGCCGTGAGGCGATCTACTCCCTTGATATTGCGCTATAGTACCCGTTAGGTTAATCAAGACCCTTTAAAAGCCATCCGGGAATTGTTCAAGTAATATTGATTCTCTTCTTTTAATAATGCAAAGAGAACAAGCCCTATACCGCAAATGTTTCACTCCTCATAGCATTTGGTATTTCTTATATATTCTATATTAGCATTTCTTTATCCTGCCCGTTAACAGGCTACCGAGCTGCAATCAACTTACACAGATTAATTTTATGAGAAGTGAACAGGTTAACAATTCACATCTTTTTGATCCATTTCGGCTATGGCAATAATACTTTGTTCTTGTCCTAAATTGGCAAAGGATTTAAGTCCTTGTCTGGCGAAAAGACAAGAACTTATATCCATAAAATAAAAAAACCGCGCTGCACGCGGATCTCTATAGTTATATGTTCTTGTCCTCTTACAGCAGCACTCATCATTGAGCATCTCTAACAGTATCCTCATCATGTAGTTGTTTCTCGTATCCTGTTTTCTAATCAGGCAAGTTTTCAGACCTCGTCCCCACTTCATATGAAGAACGCACATGGTCGTACATGAGATGCAAAATCATGCCGGTTGCCGCATGATCGAGGTTATGGCAGTGGTCCATCCACATAGCCTGCCGCTGTTTTATTAAACTAACGTACCCGTTAGTTCAATCATTGGTTTTCATCTCTGATCCTTTTCTCAAAATCGAATCATAAGTATATTTCTGTTTAGAGTTATAGTATATTTATCCGTTCTTGTTGCTTAAGCAAATCGCACACCCATAATCCCAGTGACCAAGCCGAAAATAACGCCGAATATGCAAGCCGCCAGCCAGATCATTCTGCTACGCGCTTCTTTCAAGAAATACCACCCTACAATGCCTAATAAAATTCCCTCGATCAAAAACCACGGTTCAAAGAGCATTAGATCCCACAATACATAGGCATCTTCGTTGATGTGAAATGTTCCCGACTCCAAACCAACTACCCCACTGATTTGAAGTATTCTATAAATAATTCCAAAAATGCCGTGCGAAGCGGATAACGAACACCCTGCCCAGGATATAAATAACAACATATAACTAGAAACTCTGCCCTTATTCCAATAAATAAATGCAATACCAATGAGTCCGGCAACAGTTAGAAATACAGTTGCAATCAAATTAATAAATTCAAAATCGAGCGAATGTACTATATTAGGTTTTAGAATACCCCCACCCATTTTGCCACCTAAAGCCCAGTAGAGGTGTGGAAGCATATATGCGATAGACCATATAAACACTGCGTAACCCGACCAAACCAGCGATTTTGTTTTCGATTGTTGAGTTTGCGAATACATATTTATTGGAACACACCTCCTGTTACTCCTTCGTTCGAACTATAGTCATTGAACGGGTTTGATGCCATTAGCAAGATTCCCTTCCCTTTCTAACCAACATTTACTTGTAGATTATACGTAGAATGATAAGAAGTTGCTGCGTAATACTACCCATTTCAAGCCAATGTCGTGCGCCCTTTAATTAAGCACAATTTGGTGTTATACACCATATACCCATTTTCTTAATCTCATAAACAATAAGTTCGGTTTTGTGCGCACCGGCACATAACTGCTTTACTACGCGACACAACTTTGCTGCTTAAATAAAAAAACGCAAGAAAAAACTGCTTTAATCACAGTTTATTCTCGCGTTTCACTCATGGCTATCTATTAGTGGTTATTGTGCTATCGTGCCCGTTAGCGCAATGAGCTTTTAGAATAGACCGAAGCGATAAAAGAAAGATTACTCTCTTTTGTGAATTCCAATCATAATCTCACCTTCATGGTGTATTTCAATGATTTTGTTCATTTCCATGTTTACTATCCATGTATTAAAACCAACTACCTCAACATCATCAATATTCTCAATAATCTTTTGCAATGTGCTTTCTACAACTGGTAAATTCATTTCATCCCAAATAATTAATAACTCCTTCATTCTTTAACCAGGAGGCTCACACTAACTCCCGAAACTCCATCTACTGAACCGCCATAGTCATATCTTGCGTTAATCTTTCCCTTCTTGTATTCGTAACCGTGAAAAAATTCGCCTGTCTGTGTAAATCCTGCCGTTTCCAATGTGGTTTGCAGCGATTTTATATGTGCGTCTCTGCTATCAGTATTAACGAAGAAGCTCAACGTCAGCATATCACCCACAGCATAAATCTCCAACTCTATCGGCGGAGTTCCAATCGGTATGCTGAAATCCGGCGCTGTATCCTTATATACATTTACAACCTTGTTGATGAAGGATGGGTCAAACACATATTTTACCTTAGGCTCCGTCTTTATATTGGGCAAATTTCCATCTGATGAATTCCCGTAGACCACTGTCAGATCGTCGTCTATGCCATGTTCAACTGACCATGCAATTAGAGTATTATCGCTTGCGCGGCCATAAACGTCATTTTCCGTTTTGCCAAAAATCCTGTTGATTAAAGCGCTATCGGTAATTTGCCCATAGCCCGCGTCTGATAGCATTTGTGGAACATCTAAGAGTGGACTTGTAAGTTTGTATGTGAATTTCAGTTTTTGATAGCTGCCTTCAATCACCACAAGATAAGGCTGTGTATCGACTAACGCCGGCGCATTTTTGTAAATAGCATTAACTTGGTCAAAGTATGATGTATCAAAAGCATGCATCCTGACATCGGCCGATATGGGTGTACCTTCCGGCTCATGAATGTCCAAAACCACATGATCTGTTCCCACCGTTTCCGTTGGTTGAATTGCCGGCGTGTTTTCCGTACTAATTGGCAGTACGCTTTTATCAGCTGAGCAAGCGGTTATTGCCATGAGCACGATGGCTAAAGTAAGTAACGTGCCGAACAATCTACGTGTAAAACGCCAAGCAGAATGAAAATTTAATGTCACAACGAACCTCATAATTGATACCTCTTTCCCGGTTGCCCGCTTTGTTAAACGTATAACTCGTCGTTTTCCGCCCGGCTTAAAAAGCCACCCAATAAGGGAGGCTTCGCACATCTATGTGGAATGGTGTCTTGCTCTTTAGCTTTAGCTCTAGGAAGAAGACGAATCTGAACTCCATGTCCTCCCTTTCTTGCGATGAGCGCCGCGTTAGGTCCACCGTTGACACCTCTTACTCCGGTTGCAGAGGATCAATTAGACCTGACTTTTGCGCCTTTCTTAGTTTAGCTAACTGTTCTTTTACTTTTGCATATCGCTCCTCAATTTTTTGTGCGTTCTTCCGATTGAGGATGCATCCAGTCAGCTATTTCCGGAGTATCACGGACGACAATGTTTTTTTGATATCATTCATCGTGTTCCCCTCCTTGAATAAATACGTCTCCAAGTATATCGGCAAAAGATCAGAATCCGGAACGACAGCTCGTCAAGTTTCGAGAACTGGGCATTAATGATGGATATATATCAATTGAGCCTGATCTTGTGCTATTTATATTCGGCAATCTCTTTTACTGTAATTTCGACTTTTGCGATATCTGGTGCATCAAAAAAATCAACCGATTTCATGTTAATTGTTTTCAGCTCGCCCTTTCCAATGTCCACCGCTGCGCCTGAAATAGTTTGCAATTTTCTTCCGTCTTTTAAGGTGACATCCATGTTAAATGTTAAGATGTTTCTCGTGTAGAGTGAATCATTTAGCAGCACTTGGCCTGTTAAAGACGTTCCTCTAGACGTTTGGTTTATACTAAGAAATGAGACGCTTATTTTTTTCTGAATCGGCATAACCAGAAGGATTGTCGCTGTTTTTGCTAACTGCTTTATAATCAATGGATATTTGATTTGGTTTATTGTCCGGACTAGCCGTAAACCCAACGGTTGCACCCATGCTTTCTGTGACATAGCGAATCGGAACATATACGTGACCATTGTAATTGAAAACTTCATATTCACTTGGTACTGGCTTATTTACGCCATTAAAAATAAATTCGGAAGGGAATAAGGATACATTAAATTGAGTGGCTGCTACGGCAACCGAAGACATGGAGATCACCACACCACTTACAAATGCAATAATGACCTTTTTCATAAAAATTATTACCCCTCCTCATAGGTTTAGTCCTTCAATCGCCTTTTTTAAATAGCTCATGCTGACGAGCTAGAAGCCGCTTACTAGTTTTAGGACAGTCATAAATTTATTTTACTCAGTGGCGGATTATCCGTCTGCTGCTTAGTTCTAAATCACTGCCCGTTAATGGCAGTCCGACATTTGATAACACTTCTGTTTAAGTTTCAGTGGAGACGTGAACTTTGAACGAATACTTAGTTACCGTGCTATCGAGTGGCTTGGTTGCATAACCAAACAGTCCTTTGATTTCCCCAGGTTGAATTTGAGGAATGAACAAATTCGGAAACTCTCCGACAAGCTTGTTTTTTTCATCATATACTTGAAGCAATAATCGTAATACAGCCCCCCGCCAGGCAATTCTTTATTTAACTTTACCATACCGGTAATTGGTATCTTAGACCCACCGGGCTTAAAGTTCAGATAACCCAAGCTAACGTATCCATCTGGATCACTTAATGTAAAGTCTTTTTCTTCCCCATAGCTCGCATCGACCATGTGCCTATCTCCGTAAGTTACTGGAGCGGTATAGCCAACAGATGCCCCCATTTTTTCCGCAAAGGTGCGAAATGGTACGTAGACTTTATTATCATAGTTGAGGATTTCGTCGGTGATTATGCTTTGGGTACCCTTTACATTGAATGTGATCGAAGCTTGCCAGATGATTGCTTGAATATTCATGTCAGCAAAGGCAATGGTCGTTGCCGCGCTCAATGCACCTACAAATGTTCCGCCAACCAACATACCCGAAAAAAATCGTTTCACTTCTTATACGGCGCCAAATAATGGAAAGTTGCACTAAACTGCCCGTTAACGTAATGAAGCTGCCGAGAGTTCCTAGGGCAGCTTGTGGAGTATGCATATTCAGCTCTCGTTCCCCTTAAGTTGAATAACAACTGTGTTGTTCGGTTGTATTAGCTGACAATTGATGCCCGCATTAAATCATATACATTGATTTGGTTTCTTTCAAACAACTCCTCTAAAACATCTAAACTATGTTTGTTTACATAAGCACTTTCTGCCTCTGAAATCGGAATAATCATTAGCCATGCAATCATCTTGTCTGTGAACTGAATGCTTGATAGTTTATCATCCCATAGAAACGGTGAAACCAGCAAAATGTCCCGTAACGGGCTTTCAGGCATATAGAAACGAACGATATTCGGATAAATTGCTCCAGGATGACAAAGGAAATTAGTGTTGATGACATTAAAGGCACAGGTTGCAAGGATATTGGGAAACAAACCAAATTCCTTGCTACACGCCCCGATAAGTTCTACACGCAAAGGCATATCACTTGCTGTCAAATCAATTGAATGGTCCGACAACCTTACGGTAGAATATGAAACTACATCATTCCAAGGTCTATCCGTACAGGATAAAACCTAAAAAGTATTTTCATTGTTATCGTCGTGGTATCGGAATACTTTTGGTGTTCCACCGAATGCCTTTGCAATCGTTTTGGCGATGGTTTTATGTTGTTCAGTCTGACTCAATTCAGTATCCTCTCCTGCCCTTTGCGTTGTGGTAAACTACCCGTAATTTCCTACTTTAATTCTCTATCCTCTTTTTGCTTCTCAATAAATTCATCTTTAGTTAAACCAAACAATATAAAATCTAAATATTGTCCATTTATATACACGACCTGTCGACGTACACCTTCTTGAACACAGCCGAGTTTCTTCATCATCTTCGCAGAACCTTCATTCCTTCAAGAACACGGTCATTGAATTTATTAAGTCTTCGTTCCAAGAAAGCATACTTCAAGAGAATTTTCATAGCGCTTGTTCCGTATCCCTTACCACGATGCTCTTTATCTATCACTATACCTATACTAAAAGTTCCGTTTCTCTCGTCGATACTGTTTAAATTGATACCACCTATGCTTTCACAGTTCAAATTTTCAATAGTAAACATTATTCGTCTGTTAGTTGAAGAAAAATCAGCATTTTCCTCTGCGAATTTTTTTGCCTCTGAAATTGTAGGCGGTAATTCAATAGCAGTCTGTAAAAGACGACGTGCAGGAGTATCAAATGCGCTTATGTAACAACTTTCCCAATCTTCAGCCTGTATTGCACGCAATCTAACTTCATCATCTTGCCAATAATAATTGCTGTAATCTATATTTTGCATAGGTATACCTCCAACATTTTTTTATATACTTACATCAATTCTAAACAAGAAGTTTAGAATGGTGAAAGTGATTTTTTGGTTATAAACTGCCCGTTAGCGCAACGAGGCTGTCATATCGGCAGCCTCGTTTTGGTTGATTATTAAGCTATAATACTCGATAGTGATAATTGTGTTAGTTCCTTATTCCGGCTAATATCCTTTCAACAGGGGCCCATCCTATAACCTTTGGTTGGGTCCACCCTGGTGCTGGTTTGAGGCTTTCAATTTCTAAATAGTTATCTATTCTTACTCTATCCCAAGCGTGTATTGCGTCTCCATTCTCAAGAGACAAAGCTACATGTCCCCAATTTTTCACTTCTCCTTCGACCATGCCGGAACAGGAATAGAAAACAAAAGCTTCTTTCGGTGGTAAACCAATATTCTTGTAGACTTCAAAATTTCAGCGGACCGGCGAGCATCGTCGCCCCCCCACATCTCAATTCCGTTGCTCTTTCATATTTTTCGGATTAGTTTATGTAGGCACTTTTGTGTCATTGGACATCTATTTAGTGTTATATACCATATGATACGAATCATTGGTCTAGAAATTATAAGTTGTTCAAACAAAAAAAGCAGCGTTTCAATTGCTGCTTTTTATGCATAGTAAATTCTTCGATGGCAACCTGTTGCTGCTCCTAGTGCTAAAGTAAGTACGGGACACGCTGGCGAGTGCTTTCTCAGGTTACATTCAGGATAATGTCCTTTAGTTCAATCAGAGTCTTGATTCGATAGCTGGCCTGTGAAAAGTCATGTGTTTTTGTGAAGTCGTTATGGACAATAGTACAGTCGATACCAGCCGCCACGGCTGAGTTCAACCCTCTGTTTGAATCCTCTACAACCATGGTCTCTTCTTTGGTAGCTCCGAAGCGCTTTAGGCCGGTCAAGTATGGTTCCGGGTGCGGCTTGGTGCGCTCGTAGTCTTCGCGAACAAGGACGAATTCCATGAATTGTCTAATCTGGCGCTTTTCATGAATAAGTTGAAAATCCGCACGTTTTGCAGTCGTCACGATGGCCATGTCGACGTACTTTGACAGTTCGGCTAGAGTTTCAACTACGCCTTCAATCTCTATGGCTTCTGTTCTTAGATATTCCTGATAATAGACGTTGCGGACCTCACGCTGCTTGCTGATGGTCTGTTCATCAATACCTGCCGCCCTAGCTTGGGACCAAGTGCCCAATGACTGGGTCATGTCGCGAAGGTATTGATCTTTATCCAAGGTAAATCCAATGTCAGCCAGAGCGCGTTCTCCCGCTTTGTAATACCAGAATTCGGTATCAACCAGAACACCATCATGATCGAAGAGTATGTACTTTTTCATTGTTTCGTTCTCCTTTGTCAGCTGCGGTAACCATGCGTGCCATCACGCGCCGTTAATACGGTACTATACCGTTAACTTCGACACGACCTGGGGTTGGCACCAATATATCGACCATCATTTTAATTGAAGTAGATTTGCCGGCACCATTAGGACCGAGATAGCCGACCATTTCCCCTTACAGATCTCAAACGAAATGTCGTTAACAGCAACCTTGGCCTCATATTCCCTATGAAATAAATCCGAAATACTGCCCTATATCCCCTGTTTTCTCTTATGACGCTGGAACTCCTTACGAAGCATTTCTACTTTAATTACTGGCATATACGTACTCCCCCAAAGCATAATCAAATAAAAATGATGTATCTTATGATACACCATTTAAGCGGTTTCAGGAATATATTGGAATTAAATAAAGTAGGAACATTTAAACTCTAGCGACTCCTTACAAAAAATTTATTGAAGGCGTGTTATCACCCTCTTTTACGTTTTCCCAGGGAAACAGTCCGATTACGCGGTACTATCAAAATTATCCCGATTGTGAAAGACGAATTTTCTCTTTCGGTTCTCCGCGCTGTCTGTAACGGCAAGTTTAAAGGCCATCCTTTGTGGGATGGCCTGCCCTATCAAATCTAAACAACTATACTCAATAACCTACCGAATTCCTTAAAGTAAGAATATTTTCCTGAAGGAACGTTTGATTTTTTTCAATTCCTCTGTTTTTACACCAAACAACTGCGTTGAAAGCATCGTAAAAATCATAAAATGGCAGCACTCTTTCCAGAGCCAGCATAGGTCGAATCGATTGATAACCTTCAATGAACGGTAACTTTGTTCTCGGATTGACTTTCCAAATATATCGATTGACTTTTGTAAAATCTATTTCCGACGATCCACCACGGGCACTCTCGAAATCAATAATGCCAGCAACCTCGTTACCATTCACCAATATATTACCTGGTCTAAAATCCATGTGAACAATGCATGGTCCGTCAGGATCCGGTAAAGCAGAAAAAACTCCATCAAAGTGAAGAATACATCTCTCATACAATTCTGAGTCGAGAATCTCTTTGCATGGCTCTTTCCACTTTTCAAAATTACTTTTAATATGTAATCTCCAATTATTTTGGTCAAGTAACTTAAAACCATCGGTTACATGGTAACCATACCCAGGAGTTTTAACCTCATGGAGCATAGCATGATACACGCCAATTTGAAAAGAGAGTTTCTCATCAATGTCTCCTGTACAATGCATACCTTGAATTGCTGAAAGAAGCAATGCTCCAGTAGTACTTTCATCCCCGTACCAAATGTCCAATACCTTAGGAGCAGGTATTACACCCTTTAATATTTCAAGCATCTGAAATTCACGGAATAGTTTATCCTTGTTAAATGGAATTTTTACAAACACGTTTTCTCCACTGGCAAGAGTAAGTTTGTATACATCAGAACTAAATGACTCTGGAACATCTTCAACATTCAAGACGTTCAACTTTAGCTTTTCTATAATTTTTAGAATGGAACTCATATGTTACCTCCTGTTTTGGAGCGATTCTTCCGATTTGTTTCTCTGAAATTCGAATTGAATCCAATATCTTACATATATCATATTCTTGACCCAGTACCAAGACCCCTTTTTCGAGGGGGCATTTTCCGTTACTTCAATGACCAGGAGCAGGTCGCCGCGGCGCCTGCTCCAAATAAATCAGTCTATTTAATTTAATTCCTCCAACATGTATAACTCAACGTCACTAGAATATGGTTTCAAAGTACGAATACCAGTAGGCCATATATTCAAGACTCGTTGATTTTTACCATCGCCGATCATAGTTGTAGAAACATCGATCGTTATGTGGTCTACAAGAACGTTGTATTTGGGCACTATGCAGATGGGAACAGCTACCTTTGAATCAAAATATTTGCCGTTTATTTGATGGCTCGCTTCGCCAACCTTGGGTACAGTATGCTTTCTTAAAAGGAGCACTTCCTTTACTTCAAATGACCCATTCTCAAGTCTTTCCCGCATGGCAGATACGTCCCCAGCATTGAAATAAGCTACAGGATCCTCTCCTACCCCATTTATGCTGATATTTATAAGTGCACGATGTTGAGAATTCTCTATTTCATTTTCAGAAATACTGTGAACAATATAATAAGCATCTTTAGTATCTTCTACCGGATAAGCATCTTTGTATGACTTTCTATATAATTCACTTAATGGATATTGTATTTTATCCCAATAGAGTGAGTCTGGGTCATTAGCGTCGATGATATAAAGTCCGGTAATGTCACCGACGAAAAAATCGGTCTCTATATGTAACTTTGTCGTATCAAATTTATTGGCATTTTCTATGCCGAGAAAATTCGACCAAACCGTGAACAGATTAGTTGAATGCCAGAATACTTCTGCGACTTCCAAAGTATGTCGGTCAATCGGTAAACTTTCCCCCGCATTATAAGAAATGACTCGTTCAATAACTACTACAGCCTGAGCACGAGTTGTGGTGGAGTCAAGTGATAATTCGGTAGAGCTTGTGCCCGTCATCAGCCCTCGCCTTACCGATTCATACACCATTTGTTTGGGTTCCATATTGTTGTGCATCGAATCGATGTCCTGTATCCTACTTTGTGGGGACGATTCAGCCAATTGCTTAAAACTCCTTTGTCGAGTAGCCCTCTCTAAAGTCAATGCCATGTCACCACGGGTGAGTGGTTGATCCCATCCTTTCTGATAATCCCCCTGATAAATACCGCTTTTACCTGCCGATTTGTAAATTGGGGAAAACCAAGATTCCTCCGAGAGCTGGGATTCGGTGGGGATTTTTAACGCTCGCACCATCATAGCCAAAAACTCTTCTCCACTCACAGGAGCTTCAGGCTTGAAAGTTCCATCTTGATAACCATTTACATAACCTTTAACGACTGCTGATTTGATTTGCGCTTCAGCCCAATGCCCGGAAATGTCTTTTAAGTTTCCTGTGTTCGCTGCTCCTACATTGGGCATAGATGCTAGTGAATAAATAAATAAAAAAGTGATAATAATTTTTGCCTTCAATTCTGCCACCCCATCCGGTAAATTTAGGTATCTACGAATGTATCGGCAAGTTAATGATTCAAGTTTAGTTAGGAGCAATTAATGAGACTATGTTCTTTTCACTCGACAGCAATTACTACTGTCTTACTCGTATATATTAGTTGTAGTCATGTACCACTGTTCAATGGTCAATTGATTATGTGCATATGCGCTTTTAAATAAAAAATCCCCAATTTCTGGGGATTCCAAATGCACCAATATGAGTGTTCGCCGCAATCCTGCTGTCGGCTTCAAAATAGTTTAATCATAGGTGTGTGATGTGAGCATTTCCCAACCTCGAATTTTTTTTGAAAACGGTGTCAACGTTTTTATGCCAAGTCCCTACATGTTTATGTCCCCCTAATCCTCCGTCTCTCGAAAAAAACGCGACATTAACAATAACGACGAGGATAAGAAACTAAAACCAATCCGTATTAATCGATCCTTATTCACTCGAATTTCCCCCTACCAAATCATCTTCATCCTGAATGTAGAAACGCTTGTGTCGGTAAGGTTACTGTACCTTCAACTCGGCGACTTTTTTGTCTGCTTCTTCCTTGGCTTTTCGCAATGCTGAATTGATATCCGATTTACCTTCGAATACATCATTAAATGCTGCGTTAATCGCACCCGATACCGCACCGTTATATTTGGATTGGTAAATCATATTGGACGGTTGGCTCTTAAAGATGCCTTTCAGGTTTTTGCCTTTAACAAAATCAAGATCTTGCGCGAACTGATCGATAATGCTCTGATTCGTAAGCACGGTTTCTTTCCCCATCCTGGCAGCCTTCGCCTGAACTTCATCCGATACGACCACCTTCAAAACATCCATGACATCATCGATATGTTTTGTTGTTTTGCTGACCACAAACTGATGGTAATCGACCTGATAATATTTATTAGGCGCTTCCACAAAGGATGGTACTTGCACAACATCCCAGTCAAGATCCTTCACCAAGGCTAAATTTCCGATCATGCCTCCGGTCCAGTATGGCGCCATGGCGAGTGTCTTATCCTTTACGAACAGTTGAACATTGCTTGCATTCAATTTGAGGGGGCGATTTTCGACAACATCATAAAGCGCTTTCCCTTTGGCAAAAACGGCGTCCCAGCGATCCGAAACAAGCGCGTTCGACGTTTTTGGATCGACCAATTCGATTGACATCGAAGATGCAAACGTCGCAATCCCACCATGGGTGGCGACCATTCCCCGATACTGTACGCCGTTTTCCACCCGGGCTAACTTTTTGCTGAGCTCAATCGCCTCATCCCAGGTCATGCCGTCCTTCGGGTAAGGGACGCCAAAGCGATCAAAAATACTTTTGTTATACCATAATGCGAACGATTGGCTCATATACGGAAGGGAATAAATTTCTCCTTTTGTGCCAAAGCTTTTGATCGCATCCATAATGGTTGGATTAAACCGGGACGTATCGATATTATGTTTCTTCAGTTGCTCTGTTAAATCAAGCGGAATATCACTGTCGAGCATACTTTGAATATACGGAGTTGCATAAATGAGGTCAGGAATTTCTCCAGCGCTTATTAATTCATTGAGTCCAAAATCGGTTTGAAATTTGATTGTTTCAAAAGAGATATGCGGATACAGCTGCTTCACTGGCTCAGCGATAAGCTGCTGAAAGATTTCATCTGTCATCCCGGGGTTCGAAAAAAGTACTTTCAGTTTGACCGGAGCTTTAGGTTTGCCATCATCTACTTTATCCGCTGAAGTCATCTCGCCTCCGCCGCTTGAACAACCTGCCGCCAACAACAGTAAAAAAGGAAAAACCAACAGATGTTTCTTTGATCGTTTCATAAATATCAACTGTTTCATAACCATTTACCGCCCCTTTATTATTGGTAAGTAAGCTTTCGTTTTTATCTGGAGTTATTCAATATCTCAGTTTCCCAGCTCGTTACGATCTTGCTCCTGTTTAATCAGATAAAGCAGTGAATCCACCCCTGTACCAGATACGGCAACTACCCGAGCGGACGGATAGGAAGCTCTGACCAGAGATGATAGAACAAGTCCTGGCGGCATCTCAACGAATAACCGTGCTCCACGTTCATACAACTGTTTTGTCATATCGTGCCATTGGACTGGTTTGGCAATACTCTTAATCAAATCTTCGCGAATCGCTCCGGACGTCCGCAATAGCCGGGCGGTTGTGTTCGCTATATAAGGTACTTGCGGTTCTTTTAGTGAAACACGGCTGATCGTATTCTCTAGATTGCTGGCGACAGACTCCATTAATGGACAATGGGAAGGTACGGCTACCCTTAGCAGCTCAGCTTTACGTGCTCCTAACCCTTGTGCGGAATCCAGAACTCGACGAATTCCTGTGATCGTTCCTGCAACGGTAACCTGGTGCGAAGCATTGATGTTGGCGATATAGACTGGATCTGCGCTGCTTGCGGTCCGAACAACAAGCTGCTGCACCAGCATTGGACCCAAACCCACAATAACCCCCATTCCATACCCGTAAGGAAAAGCTTGTTTCATCAGGGTCGCTCGTAGTTGAACCAGATGAAGTGCATCACGAAAGGTCAATACGCCTGAAATAACTGCAGCTCCGAATGCACCGATCGAATGGCCGGCCACAAAGGAGGGCCAACCTCCCCAGTTAATAAGCGCTCGCGCCATGGCCACACCAGATACCAGGATTGCAAGCTGCACACTAACGGTAGATGCTAGATTTTCCTCCGTATCGTAATCCAGAATATTGGTATTCAAAATGCATGAAGCTTCCTCGATCATTTCTCGTACAACCTGATGATCCGGCAATTGATGCAGCATGGTTGGATATTGGGAACCCTGGCCTGGAAAAAGAAACGCCATAGTCATGGATATTGGCAGCCTCCTTTTATCTCAGATGGTCCAAGGACACTTCACCAGCGCCGGGCCATTCGTTGTGCGCAAAAGAACCGTGGACTTCTCCTGCCGTGCAAGCTCGGATAAAGAGCAAGCACCGGCTGGTGTTTCGAGCAATGCGTCGACCTTGACTGAGCAACGTTGGTTGAAGGTATTCCAACCCGTAACAGTCTCCCACTCCACTTGCTGAGGCAAATAAATCGCCAGATCAATATCGCTTCCAGGATGAATGGTGTCGGCACCACTGGCCAGTTCAAATCCAATACTGCCCGTCGGCCCCCAACAGATACCGGCTTGGTTATAATAATCAGCGATCTCTTCCAATTGGGAGAAAACCTGTGAATCCGCTTTGAGGGAATACTCACGCCACCGTGCTTGGATCGCCAGCTGTACTGGGGTCACGACCTCATTAACGAATCGAATGGGAAGAAATGCGGCGAAGCGTTGCTTACGGCCTATTCCTCGCACACCTACAGGGATACGGCCGTTACTAACGGGACTGCGGCGGACGACCACCCATGGTGCCCGTTTCAATGCAAGGTGTACCCATTCCGGAACTGTACTTACACACTCTAAGTCGGCAGACGAATGAATCCTAACCAAATCATGAACCTTTAGTTCCATTGTTCAGTGAGTTCCCTGCGAACGTGAATCGATAAGGAGCGTGAAGCCTGAGCTTGAACAGATTGGAGTCGGCTGCTCAAATCCGCCTGAGTTTGGCGTGCGTGGGTGATCGCTTGCAGCAATGCGCTTTCGATTACCTCCATGTCACGGGATGTGGGAAGATCGGCATGGATACCCTCCAGCATATGATGAAGCGCACCGAGCGTGGCGAATGATTTCACGTCGTACGCGGTTGCGGCGATTTTGCACGCTGTCTCATCCAACTCTTCTATTCGTCTCCGGGTTACCCTCGCTGCCGATTGTTTGGACATCACCTGTACGTTCACGCTCGCATCGTCCAGCGCTATGATTCGATTGGCCTGCAAGCCATGGGCGAGAAAGGCGCCTGAAATAGCCTGGCCGACGATCAACGCAACAACGGGGTGCCCTTCTACCCTGGCCGTTGCATAGGCATCGACAGCAGCCGCACAGGATTGATGAATGCCAAGCAGTTCTTCTGAATATCCAAAAGCCTGTCCCGGAACATCTACGATCGCAATAATGGCCCTTTTATCCCGGTCCTTGTCTTCGTCTACGACTCGCCTAACACATTCGGCAATCCTCCACCCTTCGTCCAAACCCACTTCTCCGTTTCTGGCTCGGTAAAAGCGATTTCCTGCATCAGGCACCACGGCAATAATCCGCACACGCTCCTGTCCAATCTGCGAATCCGCCGACAAGACGGAATGGGTTCCGGTCGGTACCCGCTCATGCGCTTTCGTTAATCGATCGAAAAAGCTCCGGCCCCGGCTGTTCTTTATTCCTTCAACGATCCCAAGCTCTTGCCCGAATGAAGGCAGTGCGAACTCGCGCTCCGGCTGACGTAAGTCCCCCCCAAAGATTTCTTAAAGCATCCGGTGTTAAACGCTCTTGGGCATCCAGCTTAGATAAACCGTAGAGAAATTGATCTACCTGTGAGCTTCTGGATGAATGGGTCTCAGGTATCCGATAGATGGAGCGAACGGCATCTCTGATTTCCTCCACCTCATCCTCCACCAGCCTGTCGGCCAGTCCGACCGCATAACGCTGTTCCCCACCTGACATCGACCACACGAGGCGCCTGTTTCTGGAGTCGAGCTCATGGATTCCCGCCTCTTGTTCAATAACTTCCGGACCGTTCAGCTGCATCCTGCCCTGCCTAGTCATTATAATAGCACTGCAAAGCCCAGCCGCAATGGACATTCCTCCGAAACAGCCGATCATGCCTGCAATAACGCAAACTACTGGCTGATAGCGCTTTAGTGCAACAATTGCCGCATGGATCTCTGCGATGGCTAACAGACCATAGTTTCCTTCTTGCAAACGAACTCCACCGGTTTCCATTAGGAGCACCGCGCGTGTAGGGATTCCCGCTAGATTATCGCGCAGAGCCAGCTCTAGCGCCCCTGCGATTTTGGCCCCGGATACCTCGCCAATGGCTCCTCCTTGAAATCTGCCATCAACAGAAACCAACACTGCCGGCTCTCCATCAATCATTCCTTTGGCCACAACAACGCCGTCATCGCTTTGCGGAACGATACCTTGGACAACGAGGTGAGGAGATTCAATCCGTTGAAATGGGTCCAAAAGCTCTCGAAAGGAGTCTTCGTCCAGCACGCCCTGGGCCCTTTCCCGAGCACTGAGCTCGGTAAAGCTGTTATTGTAGCGGAGCTGCCGGCTCATAAATCGATCACCTCCACAACTTGGGCTAAACGCAGGTTCACTACCCCCGGTGTAGCTCCGAAATCATTAATTTGAATTTGTGCGGCAATGCTATAAGTCTGAAAGAATCGGTCGAAAATGGCCTGCCAAATTTGCCCGTACCCTTCCGTTTGGGTTCTGATGTTGACCTCTGCTATACCGTTTGGAGAGGGCTCTACCAGAATTTCTAGATCCCCTGAAGCAACAACGCCGACGTACCCTCTCTTTGTAACGCGGAGCTCGGTCTTATACTGAAAGTGTAGATGTTCGATTGTCAAATCCCCCTTGCGGTTTAAACACATAACCTGATGCGTTTTGAATTTTATCCAAAAACAGTACTGCCGCAAGCAAATCTGCGCTTCCCCCCGGTGAAAGACGAAGCTCTACCATTCTTTGTTCAAGCAGCCGGTACGCTTCTCGGCCCGACGTTGTACACATGCCCCCTGACTTAAGCACATTTCTGGCACCCTGCTGCGTCACCTCAAGCGCTTGCAGCCCTCCCCTGTGAAGCAGACAACTGTCTTGCAGACTGGCCATGATAGCCAGCAGAGCATGAAGGCGGGCAGTTTGTTCAGGGGCCTTCTTCGCTCTCATCCTCTGCAGCATGGGAAGTCCGATTCGGGTTACATGCGGAAAGCACATCATCGCTTCCCCTCTTGCACCTTGAACCCCGTATTTTTGCGAAACCTCCATTCCGTTGGTCCGTTGCAGGGGGGCACGTCGATCAGGAAACTTTGAAATTCCTCCGGCGACCGCCGCAATTTTCGATGCAGAAACAGGCGTGCAATGAACAGCGCAACCGGCAATCAGCAAACCGAGAGCCCAGATCGCTCCTCGATGCGTGTTTATACCTTGTGTCACCTGCATCATCTCCTGTTCGCCGTTGCGACCCAGGAAAGCCAGTTCTTCTCTTAATTTCTGATCTGGATTACAGCTGTATGCTGACTTACCCATGGCCTCGAAACAAGTGCGGAGAGCCATAGCGGACGACCTCATTAAAGAAATATCCATATTGTCATGGCTTCCCGAGGATCGTTTGTCAACCAATCCTGGCTTTGGAGTCAGCTCCGCCTCCTCAAGCAGCGCCTGCACTGCCCAATCGGCCAATTGTTTCCCGCATTCGTCGGAATCTGCCCACATTGCAACCACCTCACCAAGTTCGAAATTTATCCGGAGGTTCGTATAATCCGCCGGACCAATCGATTAAATCCTCAATGCTTCTGGCGGCGAGCAAAGACCTTCTTGCATCGGTTCTCCGGATTTGAAGATCCTCGGGAAAGGCAATCAGTCCGTCCTGACGCAGCTTATCATTCAAGGAAAGGTCATGTTCCCGCCCCAGAGGCGTCATTCCTGCGATCGCTCCGAGCGCGATCCTTCTTTCTTCCATACTTTGCGCTTTATACAAGTAAGCGATTCCATCTTCTGTTATGACATGGGTAACGTCGTCCCCGTAGATCATGACCGGTGCTACAGGCAGATTGCCCTGTCTGCCTACTTCAATGGCATCTAGAGAATCCACGAAAGCCGGTTGCCCCCCTTTTTGAAAAGTTTCCAGCATTTGGACCACAAGCTTCCTCCCTCTTACTGTAGGAGATTGCTGCGTGATCAAATCTAGCCAAGCTGGGGTCGCATGTCTTCGTCCCCTCGGATCGCTACCCATGTTAGGCGCCCCGCCGAAACCCGCCAACCGACCGGCTGTAACCGTGGATGAATTGGCATCACGATCCATTTGCAGGGTAGACCCGATAAACATATCCACACCGTACAAGCCCGCCACTTGACAAATCATCCGGTTGGAGCGAAGGCTGCCATCAGGTCCGGTAAAAAAAACATCTGATCGTTCGGTCACGTACTTCTCCATGCCCACTTCACCGCCGAAACAGTGTACTCTCTCGACCCAACCGCTTTCGATTGCAGGAATTAAGGTCGGATGAGGATTTAACGCCCAATGCCTGCAGATCTTCCCCTTCAGCCCGAGACTTTCTCCATATGTCGGAAGCAGCAGCTCAATCGCAGCTGTATTAAAGCCAATCCCATGGTTCAAGGATTGAACCTGATGCTTTTCATATACGCCACGGATGGCCATCATCGCCATAAATATCTGAACTTCCGTAATCTGACGCGGGTCTCGGGTAAATAGCGCTTCGAGCTGATAAGGTTTTTCCGCTTGTACCACAACATCAACCCATGAAGCCGGGATGTCTATTCTAGGCAGCTTGTCGACCAGTTCATTTACTTGCACAATCACGATACCACCTGAGAAAGCTGCAGCTTCAATAATTGTAGGCGTTTCCTCCGTATTGGGACCGGTATAAAGGTTTCCCTCTATATCTGCTTTATCAGCTGCGACCAATACTACGTTCGGAGTCAAATCGATAAACAATCGTCCGTATAGCTCAAGGTAAGTGTGAATCGCGCCAAGTTCAATCAGACCATCTTCCACCAGCTGTGCTATTCGCAAGCTTTGGGGACCGGCATAGGAAAAATCCAATTTACTGGCTATCCCTTTCTCAAACAAATCCAAGTGCTCCGGTCTTGAGATACTGCTGATCAGCATATGCAACTGATTGATTCGATTGCTGGATACCTTGGCGAGCGATTCGGAGAGAAAAGATGCCTGCTTCTGGTTATTCCCCTCGAGCACAATCCTATCTCCTGATTGAATCAGGACCTCCAATGCATCCACGATCCGCTCGGCAGACAGACATTTTCCATTTAACCATGATTTTACTGCAAGTAATCGTCGAAACTTCTCGTCACGGCGCTCTGACCAACGGCGTGACTTAACTTCTGTATTCTGCAAGCTCGATCAGCCTCCATATCCTTTGTCTTTGCAGGAACTGGTTATCACTTTTCTATTAATATTAAGCTTGATTCTTTATTAATAAAAATACATATTTAAATATAGTTGATATAACCAAACTGATATAAAGGTGGGACATGACATTATGGAACTACAACAACTGATCTATTTCCAACAGGTGGCACATTCCGAGAATATAACCCGTACAGCCGGAGATTTACGAGTTTCCCAACCGGCCTTAAGCAAAATGATTCGTACTCTCGAAGAAGAGCTGGGTGCATCCTTATTTGATCGTAAAGGCAAACGAATCGAATTAAACACAAGGGGCAAAAAATTTCTGAAGAGAGTCGAAGCTGCGCTGAATGAATTGAACGAAGCTAGAAATGAGATCCAGGACGAAGAAGGAGAAGTGAAAGGCACTATCCGCTTAAGTTTCGATGTCGCTTCCTCCATTATTCCCAACTTAATAAGAGAGTTCCGTACGCTTCACCCAGATGTTACGTTTCAGCTTTCCCAGCATGACACTTACACCGCGTCAACAAACTTCGATCTTTGTGTAACCTCATTGCCGATCGGCCTCCATGGTACAGAAAAGACTGTGTTGTTGAACGAAGAAATTGTACTTGCTGTCCCAAAGGATAACCCTTTATCCAACCAGGCAAGCCTTCGATTGGAACAGATCGCGAATGAAGGTCTAATCAGCCTTAAGAGAGGTCGTAGTTTGCGGGAGAAGACCGACGCCTTCTGCAAAGTGGCAGGATTTATCCCTCGCATCACTTTCGAAAGCGATGATCCGGCTACCGTGAGAGCCCTCATACGGGCGGGACAAGGCATTTCATTTATCCCTTCCATTACATGGAAAGGCGCTACAGATGAATCCATACGGCTTCTGAGAATTGAGCATCCTATCTGTTCCAGGTCCATAGAGCTGCACTGGAAAAAGGACCATTATCTAGGGCAAGCAGCACGGACTTTCCGCGAGTTTCTTATCGAATATTTCCACGAAGCTGAAGCTCGACATATAACCTAACAGTTATTTAAACCATATACGATTATATATTATTCAATATGGATATGGTCCGATATAATGGTCTAAGCAAACATCCTATCTGGAGGCTATACAATTGATTATTAACACGAACTTAGGTCAAGTACAGGGTATTCAGCAAGGTGAACTTTACATTTTTCGCGGAATTCCTTATGCAGAGGCCCCAGTCGCCGAGCGCCGATTTTTGCCGCCGTATCCCAAGCTGCCCTGGGAGGGAGTATTGGATGCTAGCCGATTCGGCCCCAGGTCGTACCAGCCGGATAACGATCAGAAGCAATTCCTCAAGGAACAATCCGAGGATTGTTTAAGTCTCAACATCTGGACATCAGGTGTGGAGCAAGCGAACCGTCCAGTTCTTGTCAACATCCATGGCGGGGGATTTGTTAGTGGAACGGGCGCGGAATTTGCGGGTGTGACTTTTGCCAAACGGGATAACATAGTGTGCGTTTCCCTTAACTACCGACTGGGGGCATTAGGCTTTCTATATTTGGGCGATCTGCTGGATGATGCCTATCGGACCTCCGGAAACAACGGGATACTGGACATCGTTGCAGCACTTAAGTGGATCAAAGAGAATATTTCATCTTTTGGAGGCGACCCCAACCGTATTACCATTTCGGGTGTATCGGCCGGTGCCAAGTGCGTAAGTACGCTGCTAGCTGTACCCACTGCTCAAGGATTATTTCACCAAGTCATTGCCCGAAGTGGCGCAATGCAGTCTATCCGTGACACACACACTGCCAACCTAATTACTCTGCGGCTTCTGGATAAACTGGGCATTCCGCATGAGGAAGCTCATCGATTACTGACACTTCCGGCACAAAAGATTGTGGAAGCTCAAGATAACAGCCTTCACACTTTTGGACCTGTGCGCGATGGACTCACGATCCCAATGGAACCTAATGCTGAGTTTCTCGGTAAGCTTAACGACAATATTCCATTGCTATTGGGGACTAATAAGGACGAAGCCGTATCCTTCATCTCGAACTCGTCCGGACTGAAAGTGCAAAACGAAGAAGTTCTGAATTCCTTATTCGGGACGAACAGCGGGCTGGTCTTGGATGCGTATCGTAAAGCAGCCCTCCAAAAAACTGCTGATGAAGCTTGGAAAGACACGCTAACCGACTGCTTATACCGAATTGCGGCCGTCCGTCTCGCGGAGATGGCAGCAGAACACGGGAATCCCGTATGGCTATACCGTTTCGAGTATACAGGTGAACAAGGAGCCATTCACGGAGCGGAAGGTCCGTTTATCATCGACTCCAATCCGGCAGAAGGAAAAGAGCTTGCAGCTCGTATGCATGCGGCGTGGGCCGCCTTTATCCACTCAGGTAAGCCGAAAGCTGAGGGGCTTCCCGAATGGACCGCGTTCACCTTATCTGATCGTTCGACGATGATCCTAAACCAGGAGTGTATACTGGAGCATGAAGCCGACTTGAGCGATAACCTGTTTCCAATGCAGGTGATATTCCTCTAATAGGCAGCTGTGACCATGACTGGACTTCCTCTCCGCTTTCCCACTTATACTGTTCAGCTGGTTACCAGCTATCACCATTCAAACACCTTGCGTAAAAACTAAGCGGATGCAGCATGGGGGTGTTTGAGGTAGCTCGCATGGGTGAACTAGACACCACCTATAAGGTGGGGCTGTCAAATAGCGTGAATCTTTATGAGAAACAAAAAAACTGAAGCCTCACGGGGCTACAGTTTTTTTGTTTCATATGATATATTATTCCACTCTTTGCGCTTTGCTCATTTCCACACACATGAGAATAAAGGCTCCTGCGCCGTGCAGATCATTCTCGCTGGTAGGGCGGGCAATATAGTGGGCGTAGTCACCAATGCCTGTGCCGATGCAGATGTTGCCGATGACCGCATGGCCGTTCTCATCGAATTTTAATGTGTCAATAACGCCTTGATAGCCCTTCCAGGCATATTCCAGATACTTCGCATCCAGATAGCCGAAGCGCACGGCCTTCGCTATGGCGTGAACGTACAGGGAAGTACAGGAATTTTCCAGCCAGTTGTCCGGCTGATCTCCTTTATCGACCACCTGGTACCATAAACCGGTTTCGGCATCCTGGAAATTAGGCAAAGCGATCAACAGGTCCTGAAGAATGCTTACCAGCTTCGGCTTATCCTTATGATCCTCAGGAAAGTATTCAAACATTTCCAGCAGGGCGACAGGGAACCAGCCGATCGCACGACCCCAGAACTCCGGAGCGAGGCCAGTTACGGGGTCAGCCCATTTCGCCTGCTTGGTTTCATCCCAACCGTGATACAGCAAGCCGGTCTTCGGATCCTTCGTATGCTTCTCCATCAGAATTGCCTGGTAAGTCATCATGTCGAAGTACTCGCTTTCACCGAAGGTCTTGCCATACATAACGGCAATCGGCCCGGCCATATACAACAAGTCCAGCCACATTTGATTCGGATAACGATCCTTATGCCAGAACCCGCCTGATGGGTTCGTTTTCCATGATTTAAATAGGGGTACTAGCGTATGCAGTGCTTTGGTATACCGCTCGTCTCCTGTTTGCTGATATAGGTTAAAAAGGAGCACGCCCGGCTGAATATCATCGAATTCACCGGGGTTATACTTCTTGATGCTGCCATCCTCAAGAATCTGGCTGTCCACCCAGCGTTTGATATAATCGTAATATTTATTGTTTTTGGTCTCACGCCAGGTTTTCTCCATGCCGGACAAAAAGACCCCCTGATGATAATGGAACCTGTCCGGCGGAAGGTTTTCCGGCTCGAACTTGTACATCAATGCTTCACATGCCTTCTCCGCCCATTGAATGGGAGTTAGTTCTGCCTGCATTGTTTTCTGGGAATTTGTTTCTGAAGAATTCATCGTACTTATCCTCCTTTATGTTCTACACCTATACTATCACAACAAAATGTACATTATTTGCGAAAAAACGTTATTTCTTCTTATTTCTTGCGCTTGATGTTAGGTGTATAATGAGGTAAGACAAGCGGTGTAAAGGCGGTGAACAGGTTGGGAAGTCTTTATTACGGTAACGACGAAGGGACTTTCTTGGTATCCCACCGGAAGGCACTTAGTCACCATATGCCGACCAATCATTTTCATAGCACGTATGAATTTTATTATCTGATGTCCGGCCAAAGGGAATTTTTTATCAAAGACCGGACAATGGTGTTAAACGGAGGAGATATCATCATCATCTCGCCTAATATCCTGCATCGGACTACAAATGCGGAAATGCCGAAGCATGAGCGGCTCATCGTAAATATTCATGAAAATTATATGACCTCGGTAAATGAATCCTATAGGGAAATTCTCCATCCTCTGTTTGAGAGGGATTATATTATCGTGAAAGGCTCCGAGCTTGACCGCCCTTCTGTGGAGGTGCTGGCGCACGCCATCATGCAGGAGGTACAGGAACGAAAGCCGGGCTTCGAGATGTATGCTCAGACCTTAATACTGCAGCTTCTTATTACCTGCTGCCGGCACATGAAACAAAAAAGCCCGGAACCGTTGGAATTTCCCAGTATCAAGCATGAAAGAATCTCAGAAATCGTTTGTTATATTAACAACCATTATATGGAGAAGCTGTCGCTTGACCTGCTGGCGGAGAAATTTTACGTCAGCCCCTACCATGTAAGTCGTTTTTTTAAAGAAGCGACAGGCTTTACCTTCGTGGAGTATTTGAACAGCGTTAGAATAAAGGAAGCGAAAAAGCTGCTGGTACGGTCCTCCATGAAGGTCAATCTGATTTCCCAAAAAGTAGGATTTGGCAGTGTGACGCATTTCGGCAGAGTGTTCAAGTTTGTCACCGGACACCAGCCGTTGTATTACAGAAAGAGCAAGTAAAAGCTGTGTCGGTGTGCGGTTCAAATTCTTGATCTACGAGTTGGGCCTCGATTCCGAAGAGGAAGGCAAGAGCCGGTATCTTAACGCTTGATGACGAAGTATATACAAGAAGTGAACTTAATGAGTTCTGGGCTTTTCGCGCATGCGTGTGAAGGACGGTCTTGTTGCGTAATTTTAATGAGTTACTTAGCGATGAAGGGTTCGCTCCAACATAGGCAACGATATTCAAAACAGAATTTCCCGACTGAAATGCCTGAGGGGGCAATTGACCTCCTGCTTTTACATTTAAGTTATCTATATCAACCGTCGTACCGTCTCTTTTCACTTTCATACGCTCTCGGTATATTTGAGGATTTTTTGCCCCCGTTTTGCTCTGAAACCATATCTCCCATTTACGGTACCAATATCTGAAGTGGTTAATCCAGAATAGATAAAGATCCAAATGGAATGATTAGAACTATAGTTCAAAAATAAGTGCAGTGGCAGCATCGGACTCTAATAAGTCCTATGCTGCCACTTTTTTTGACAAGATACATCTAGATTTAAGGCTTTTTCAAGCTTTTAGGAAAGGATCAGCGTTTACTCCCAACGATACCGAAACAGACCCGAGCGATCTGCAGCAACACACAAGAGCCAAACTATTAAACAAAATCAATGGTTACTTCCCGCTTTAGTAAAGATGATCGTATAATACCATCAATAATGGCTTGATTCCGTACAATTTGCTCTCCAGGAATAGGCGCCGGCTTGCCTTCTAATACGGCATGAACGAAATCACGAACTTTTTCGTAAAACAAATTTCTATTATGATCTATTAGAGGAATTTGACTTTCAGTATGATGACCTCTTACATCATGGAAATAGGAAATGGCACCTACGCTCCCATCAAATACACCACTCCATGGTCCTTTACCGGCAGGCGTAACTTTCAGCCCCCCCTCTGTCCCCAAGAATAAAGTTGGACCCAGAGTATCCATATGCATAGCCCAGGATATTTTAAAATTCAGTACGAGATCATTTTCAAAACGAATCATGGCAACACCGAAATCCTCTACATCGAAACGGCTTGATTCCTTGTGATAGCGTGGATTTGTTCCGAAATAATTACTGCTACTTGCGGAAACTGTAATCGGTTTAGGATAACCCATCGCATTCAGTGCCATATCGAGGGAATAGCAGCCGATATCTGCAATCGCACCTGCTCCAGCAATATCCTTGGAAATAAATGTTCCCCCAGGCATGCCTCTTCTCCGACCTCCGCCAGTTTCTATATAATATACCTTTCCGAGCTGACCAGATTGCACAATATCCTGAATAATTCTCATATTCGGATCATATCTGGGTTGAAAACCTATATTGAGCATGAAGCCAGTTTGCTTCGCAGTTTGGGCCATTTCTATGGCTTCATTTAAAGTAACAGACATCGGCTTTTCCAACATGACGTTCTTACCAGCCTTCAAAGCATCGATAGTGGTTTGATAATGGGCTACATTCGGTGTGCAGATGCTTACGCAATCTAACTCTAATTCCAATAACCTCCTATAGTCATCAAAAGGTTGTGCTGATGGAATATTCCAGAAGTCAATAAACTGTTTAGCCTTCCCTGGTATTACATCCGCAACCGCAACTATTTCTACATCGGTTAGTTCTCGATATGCTTTCACATGCGAGCCAGAAATCCCTCCGCTGCCAATAATACCGATCTTCAATATTCTGCTCATGACGTTTACCTCATCTCTATAAGATAATAATAAAGTAGCATAAGCCCTGAGTTAATATTAGTTCAACATTCAGACAAACTCATTCATATATTACGACGTTTCGTAAAGGAAACAAATAAAACACTTAGTAAGTAGTGAAAAAGGATAAAAATTAGTCAAGTTGCGTAAAACGCTTATATATTTACACAAAATTCGTACTCGATCAGGTATCGATACGAATGGAGGCCGGCACATTGAGGTGGTTACAATCCAGCAATACGGCGAAGGTTGCAACTACACTTCCATGCGGACTGAAAAGACGAGCCGCCATTATGGATTGCTCCCCTATTCCCGCGGCGACATCCAACACCTTTCCCCCCGGTTTCACTTTAGCCGCTTACAGCATGAGTTCCATTGCTTTCCCCGTCATGTGAACTCTCTGTCTCTGGTCCCCAGCAGCAGCAACCCGAAAGTCCGACAATCCATTAGACTGAACGTTACACCTTTTTTCATATTCGCAAATAAGTTCGGCAAATATACGGTTGGAATGTTTAGATTCGGTCTTTTTGGTCAAAAAATGCAATAAGACATATATGAAATTTATACGCACAATGAAGGAGGTACCATGACGCAGTTCGGGATCAGGGCAGAGGGACATTTATTTTTTGTATTTACTTTTATTTTGTGGGTGAAGTTCGCATTACTGCGTTACTTTCTTTTTGATACAGTCGATTTGAAGTGGTGGCTTTTGGATTTGGCAAGTCTCCTTGTAATTACCGGAATCATAGAGATTTGCTTCTCGCATCGCGCCAAGCGGTATGCGTATTGGGTATTCAATGCCACTTTGTCGCTAATCTGTTTTGCGGCTACCCTTTATTTTGAGCATTTCGGGTCGGTTGTTACCTATACCTCCATCCTTGAAATCAAACAGCTTATGCAAATTTCGTCGAGCATTAAAGCGACGATTCATCCGTTGGATTACTTATTTTTCGCGGACCTCGTACTTGGCCTCGTGATTTGGCTTGTGGCGAGGAAGCGCGGCCCGATCCTGAGTGCCGACCGGCCTGTTCGGCGGTCGTCTTTCATCATTGTAACCCTGGTCTGTTTGGGGATCTGCGCCTGGTTCGTTAAAATGGACAAAGGCATCACGAATGAGCTCGTTCGGGCCGAGCAGCTTGGTCTTATGAATTACGAGGTAACCGTGGCCGTCAATGGGATAACCGAAAAAAACAAAATGACATTCTCCAATTTGACGCAAGCACGAACAGTGATCAATCAGGTGGAAGCCGGTTATGGATATAATCCGACGGCAAGCCCTGATCAAAAGCCGAACTATTTCGCAGCCCAGCAGGGAATGAACGTCGTCGTCGTGCAGCTGGAGGCTTTTCAAAACTTTTTGATTAACCTCTCATACCAGGGCAAGGAGTTGACGCCTGTGCTTAATAAGCTGGCTCAGGAAAGCTTCTATTTCCCGCATGTTTTCCAGCAGATCGGCCAAGGCAATACATCCGACGCCGAATTCATGTCCAATACATCCATTTATCCTACGGGGACGATTCCCATGTCAACAGGTTACGGCGATCGGCAGCTCCCCAGTCTTCCAAGGCTGCTTGAGGGTAAAGGATACGAAGCGGATACGTTTCATGTCAACGAAATTCATTTTTGGGATCGGATTAAGTTGTATCCTGCGATCGGGTTTACGCATTATTTTGACAAGCCGTATTATACGAACGACAATTTCAATTCTTTCGGGGCTTCCGACGAAGAATTGTTCCGGGTAGGCTTCAAAGAGCTTACCGAACTACACAATCAAAAAAAGCCATTCTACGCGCAGTTTATAACAGTATCGAGCCACTTCCCATTCACAGTTCCGGTCACATTCGAGAAAATGCCGATACCGGCTGCCTTACAGGGACAGGAGATCGGTAACTATTTGGAAGCTGCCAATTACGCCGATTATGCACTTGGGACGTTTATTGATAAACTGAAGAGCACCGGCCTGTGGGATCAAACCCTTTTCATCGCTTACGGCGACCATTTCGGGCTGCAGCCGGAGGACATTAAGCCGGATGTACTTAGCAGCGAGCTGGGAATTCCTTATCATGAAAGAATCACCCGCTTTAACATCCCGCTGTTTATCCATATGCCGGGCCAAGCCAAAGGTCAAGTGATGAATCAAGTTGGGGGACAGCTCGATATTATGCCGACGATTGCCAACCTGCTTGGCATTTCTTTGAAGGAGGAGGGCTTCGTCCACTTTGGTCAGGATCTGTTAAATATCCAGAAAAATGCCTTCGGCATGAGATATTATTTGCCTACCGGCTCCTTTTTTAATGATCATATTCTGTTTGTCCCTGGAAAAGGATTCGATGACGGAACGGCTGTGTCCTTGCAGACTCTGCAGCCTGTAGCTGATTTCCAGGCCTACAAGGGCGATTATGACTACGTCATGACCTTGATGAAATTGTCGGATCAATATGTGAATTTGCTGCCAAAGCGATAATTAATAATTTCCATAATTGGATGCAGTCGCGATCTAGGAGGAAGAAAAGCGCCTCGCAGTATAATGAAAACAGCATCATGTAGAAAACTCGAGGAAAGGGAAGAACGCGATGGATAGAAGGTCTTTTTTAAAATGGATGGCAGGCGCTCTTTCCCTTTCTTTGCCTCAACCGGCACTTCAGCTGCACAAATACCCGATGATCAAGCAAGGGCTATGACCCGTTGCGTACTTCCATCGTTCCGAGGCGCTTGTTTTTTGCAAAGCAGATCATTAACGCAACAGGAATGCTATCGTCCCCCGTTAATGATTTGGTAAACACATTTAATGTTTGATCAATTGGGTACTTACTCCTTGTTTTACTCCTATTCTCTAGAAAGTAGGCAATTTTGTGTCACATACTACAATGTAGGGAGATTTGTGCATTTTTTGCTGACACAAATCTCCCTACATAAAAAAATAAAAGCCTGATATCTTAAGCTTTTTCATTTCAGTTAAGTCTTCTTTGTAAACGTCACTTATTTATTACCGAGTTGTTCCGCCAAACCGATTAGAAGTCCTTCATTTCCACGAATGTAGCAGAGCCGATACGAGTCCTCGTACTGAACCACTTCGCCAACGAGCTGAGCACCATACTTAGTGAGTCTGGATACCATTTCGTCAATGTCTTCAACGGTGAACATAACGCGTAGATAACCGAGGGCATTTACAGGAGCAGCTCGGTGATCTGATATAGTAGGTGGGGTGAGAAATCGCGAAAGTTCAAGTCGGCTGTGGCCATCTGGGGTAACCATCATAGCAATCTCTACACACTGTGAACCCAGTCCGGTTACGCGACCAGCCCATTCACCATCGACAGTAGCTCGCCCTTCGAGCTTCAAGCCAATCTCCTCGAAGAAAGAGATTGCGTCATCAAGGGATTCTACAACGATGCCAACATTGTCCATTCTTAGTAATTTGTTTTTTGCCATAGTTTTATCTCCTTATGTGTACAAATTTATTACCTGATCATCTTCATATTTATTCTATCAAGAATTACTACTTCCTTCCAAACGATTAACATCTTGTCACAACTGGATAGTGAAAACAACTATAGTTAAACTAACCTTTTGGCTAAGAAAATGAGATAGATCATGTTAGTACCTTCCACGTTATCCTGCCCGTTCGTATAGCTTAATCCCGTAGGGAGTTTTCGTATACCTCATTTTTCGCTTCAAAGAGACTCGTCAGGAATGAGATAATGTTCTTGTCAAAATCGGGAATGTGAACAAGCTCTTGTCATTTGGTTTTGACAAGAGCTTGTTCACATAAAATAAAAAAGCCGCGTTTTACGCGGCAATTAATGAGTAATGTTCTTGTCATCTGACATGCCATTAGCCACATAGTTGTTTGTTATGTTATGTAATGAGGCAGTCGCCACGACCGATCCTATCTATGATTCATCCAGATTTTTTTGCGAGAGGATTATACGATAAATGATTGATAGCTGTATATGCAAACTTACCTTAAGCCTAGTCTATTTCTTGTTCAACGCTCGTACATCGTCTTGAAATGCTTTACTATACTGCTGGAATAATCCCGTATCAAACTTATATGACTTGTCATTGGCTTGGGGCTTATTTTCCTTAAGCTGTTTGTACAAGGTATCCGTTTCACTCGATAGTTTCGTCCATACTTGCTTCAAGCTATCATACTTTGCATCCAACCCCTGTATAAAAGCAGAATATTCCGCTTTCTTCTCCATTGCTTTACCAAGACGGTCAATTGTTAAATCTATGTCTATCTTCTGGCCTGTGCTGCTAGTACCGCTATTTTTATACCAACTGATGTTGACGAACCCTTCATTCCAAACTTCTCCGCTTATAAAATTGCTAATCGCATCGAGTTTTGACTCCACGGTCGGCTCCTCTTTTTTAGCAGAAGCATCAGCCATATTAGCAGAATTAGCAATCTTCTTAATTGCCTCCGCCAGCTTTTCCTCATCGGTTTTTTCTTTTGCGCATCCGGAACTCGCAAATAGCAATACAACGGACATTCCAATCAAAAAACCATTTTTTTGTTGAGTTTAAACATCTCGGTACTCTCCTCTTTTTCAAATGTTTTTTTTCTTTTTAAATATGTTTCGTCTATATATCGGTTTCTTAAATATAAACATGAAGAAATTGATCTTATTATTTATTAATCATGCTCCTGTCGGTTGACTCCTGACTGATGATTTATCCCGATGGTATTTTAACTACTATCTTCACTATGCCTAAGTTTATAGTAAGTATTGTATAAACCCGGATGCAAAAAAGGTCTAGCCGGCATTAAAGCCAAACTGGACCTTACTTTAAGAAACTATAAATCACGGATATACCATGCGTCGCATGCAAGAAAGAAAGCATCAACCTGCTCATCAAGCTTTTGATAGATATCTTTATTTGGGTCGTGAATGAGTTTATACCAATCGTCCATATATCAACCCATGAAAATATTCTGAATAAATTAGATTGATGAACAGACTCAAGCTATTCTGAAAGTATTAACGAAAACTGCCCTTTAGCTGAAAAGCATGTTCGCTTATTTCTAATAACGTTGTTGTGTTCCCGAACCCTCCCCCCTAAGACGCGTTAGTGCCGGGTCCTACGGACTTGGGCGGTGCAGGGTTGTCTCCCTGATTCTTTATCTCGAATTGCCTCGGGAAAACCAAAGCTCCGCAGCGGGAACACTGTGTTATAAGATGTCGGCAACTTCTTCGACTGTACTTTCAAATTCTTCTTATCACTGACAATGATTTATTAAATGTGCAATTTCTTTAACTCTCTCCATTGTAATTCCTTCTCTTTGTTCAATTGCAAGTGGATGATTCGTTTGTTCTAATTCAATTAATGGAACAGCACCAACTTCTTGTGTATGTACCATTGTCTTTATCGATAATGTAGTTACTGGATATATTGAAAGTTCAGTCGATAACCAACCAAAATAAGGTTTTTCATTTTCCCTTCCTTCTATGTGCAATAATTCATTAGATTTCAGAAAATTTTCTTCACTAAGAGAAACCCAGACACTCCATATAAATTTCTCTTTACAATCAATTATTGGTATTTCAATATGTCCTCTAATAAAGAAATGCTGTTCATCAATTACACAAAAATCTCTAATTAATTCTGTTCTTTTCTCTTCTGGTACAGTGTAAAAATAATATGGTGCTTCCATTCCGTAACATAAAGGAAGTTCACATAATTCGTTGTTACAGTGAGGGCATTTCATGTTTTCTGCTCCTTATCATTTCTCCCCAATTTCTTCTTAAAACGTATTATCTCTGCGACACCCTTCGCAGATCCCTCTTAGCCATATCTATATTTACGACAGACTTTATTACATTTTGGAAAACTATTCCTCCCTAATCATCATAAACATCTCTATTTACCTTACCATATTATTCATTTCTTGGATATTCCCATTAAAGTAGCCTGCCCGTTAGTTCAATGGAGTAAAATCGAGCCTCTTAAAGCGGACCCCCTGAACTTTGGAGCCAATTCACCACGTTTTCAAATTCAGAATAAGGAACTTCAAAAGCAAAATGAACTGGAACTAGAGGTTCTACGACTTCTTTAAAAGACAATGTAAAGTATTCAGTCGGCTGGAAATATATTTCATTATCTGATTCGAAAACAATAGGAAAACGTAATTGGTCATGATAGAATTGTTTAACACCTTGCACTGAAACTGTATTTAACTGAAGCTCTGAGAAGTGAGTTATCATGGCATTCTACGCCCCTTTCCGGAATTACAATTATTAATTGATTAAAATTATATCCAATAAAAGGATATTGAACCAATATATATTTTATACTATAGTTATAGGCAATAACTATAGAGCATTTAATCCTCATCTGCTTAGCTGGTTTAGTTCAACAGGCTGCCTATAATTCCGGCAGCCTATCGTTGTTGTTGTGCTCTCGTTATCCGTTAGCGGAATGGTTATTGCATTTTCCTTTCATTAATTCAATAATCCTTTCGTTTTGGTCAATTTGAGTTATGATATTTGAGTTAAGTTTTTGAATAGCAACAAATATTCCAAACAATGCACCTAAAATTAAGAATCCTACAAGACCATCCATAAATGACTCCTTTCACAAAAAAACATGGTTTTGGAACACAAAACAATCTTATTTTCCATTCCATTGATATTCGTGATAATAAACTTAATTTCCTTTTTATGTAATATGTCCAATGGGTATGGTTGCACTAATCTGCCCGTTACTTCAATAAACAAAAAAAGGAGCTTCCGTAAAGCAAGCGCCTTTTCCACAATGGAAAGTCCTTTTACTGATGTTTACTATGCGTTAGCGGTCAAAATGTGTTAGGATGCTCCCATCGGCTTCTTTAAAATGGCTTAACGACCATAAGTACCAATATGGTAATCATCAGCAGTTGTGCTGCCGTCTCGATTGGTACGATCTTTTTTATCAGCAGTCCGAACTCGGCGGGTATTTCATTACCCTGGTCTTGACTTTCAGATATGATCTTTATGATCTTTTTCATACGCGGCTCGATCCATCCGTCGATCATGACGACCATGAGCAGCGATAAAAGGATGGATACATTCAGCCACATTTGGGATAACCCCATCTTGGTTATGATCATAAGCCAAACCCCGGTTAAAATAAGTACGGTTCCGCCAATTTTAGGCATTACGGCAAGCTTGGTCGTTATACCAAAAGCAAAGTGCAGCTGGCTGACGGTTCTAGCGGATCTTCGAATGATGGGCATCACGAAAGCGGGGCCAATTATGGCGATCGAAGCCAATATATGCAAAACGAGCAGTAATCCAAACAAACCCATTATCCCACTTCTCCTCAGCGCACCGTAATATTGCTTTGATAGGCTAGACCGATCCTTTTTCTTTTAAACGCTCCTCCGAGCTCAAGATGGTCCAACATACATTTTGCGACATCGTCATAAGCAACATTCAGCTCTTGAAGTCGGCTGAACAAGTGACCGGCTATTTCTGCCTCGGAATATTCCTTGATCGTCTCCGGAATCGGAATGGGCAAGGTTTCCGTTGTTACATGTAGATGAACCGGATCTGGATGCTCTCTCGAATCAATCATTGTTCCCGGACACATAATGGACCAATCGAGCTGAGTCTGTTGCAGCCTTTCGAAATTCCGGTTGTGATTTCTATACTCAGGCGGGAAGCCGGGTAAATTGTTGCCGATAAGATCAGTATTTGGAATATCCAGCAGGCCGGCTCCTCCCATTATCCATACTCGCCCAGAGAAACTGGGTTGGAATTCACATTGGCTTATAATGTTATCGACGATACGAACAAACTCTTCTCCCTGGCCCGCATGGCCGGCTGCAATAATAGCGGCGTCTTGATGCGCGAGCGCCTCACCAACGCTCACCGGGTCCATAATATCATCCACGATCACCTTCACATGCATTGCGGAATGCTCACCTAGTTGATCGTAAAGCTTCTCAGAATTTCGCACAAATGCGGTCATTTCATGCCCCATTTTTATCCCTTGTACCAACAATCTTTTCCCTGTATTTCCCGTCGCTCCAAAAACAATAATTTTCATTGTTCTTTCCTCCTCTTAAATGGGCCCCAATATTTGGTTAACTCAAGCTTAACATCGCTTCAATATTATGTTAAGAACCCACTTTAAAGTAGGGTACTTACTTAAAAGTAAGCATGACAGAAAGGGATACCATAATTCGCGGAGGTCGGGAGGACAGGGAAATTCTAGAGACAGAATGGTGAAATTCTACACTATAAGGAGTTTTATTATCTCAAACCCGATATTCATATCAGGAATGCGACTGTAGGTAAACAAAAGCTGCCCGGAATCCCGTGGCAGCTTTTGTTTTGAGTTGATTGAATTAGTGTACAAGTTCATTGAACCAGCTTTATGATGCTGACTCTTCATATTTCCGCTTATTATGATTTTCTCCCCAAGCACACATGACTTCTGCTACAGGAATCAATGTTCTGCCGTATTCACTAAGAGAATATTCTACTTTTGGAGGGATATCAGGGTAGACCGTTCTATCGACTATGCCTTCTCGTTCCAAATCTCGGAGATGTTGTGAAAGCATTTTTTGTGAAACATCAGGTATAAGCTTTTCCAGATCGTTGAATCTCTTTTTGGATTCAATCAAATGCCATAAAATCATTGGCTTCCATTTGCCACCTAAAACATAAATTAGAGTCTCAACTGGACATTCACGCTGATGAATCATTGATAAATCATCCCCTTACTTTTAAGTAAGTGCATTATCTAAAATTAACATAACAATATTTTACGATAGCTCTACAATCAAATCAATCATTGAAACTAAAAAGGATAAAGACATTAACGAATGCAGTACTCACCTCGGCCCTACTTTCCGTCGGGAATGAGATCAAGTTCTTGTCAAAATCGGGAATGGGATAAAGTTCTTGTTACCCGAAACGCTATTTGTTTGTTGTTGTCTAGAACTCTCATGTCGCGTTTCGTATATGAAGTAAAGAATAACTCTGTTATTCCCTTAGATGCAGCTATCGTGTCCCGTTAGGTTAATCAAGACCCTTTGAAAGCCAATAAATCTTTTGTGTTAATATGTTTAATATCAGAAATTTGCCCACTTGTAAGCATCTCATATAGACCGTCAGGCACAAGTTTATACTGAAGGTTTTCTTTAAAATCATCTAAGTTCTTCCAAACAGCTAAAAACTTTTTGTCCCCCTCAATCCCTTCAAATTCATTCTTGTTATAGTCATTCATTCGACTAAAGCTCGCTTCATAAATAAAATCGTATTCATGCCCAATTTCTCCGTACCAAGGGAAAATGTGCTCGATAATCCCTATCAATCTTGGTTCAATAATATCAATATTAATTTCCTCTTTTACTTCTCGTATTACAGCTGATTTGCTATCTTCCCCATGCTCAATCGTGCCACCAACTGGGCGAAATGTAATGATACCATCTTCTTCCGGGAATTGTTCAAGTAATATTGATTCTCTTCTTTTAATAATGCAAAGAGAACAAGCCCTATACCGCAAATGTTTCACTCCTCATAGTATTCAATATTTCCTATATATTTCATATTAGGATTTATTTATCCTGCCTGTTAGCGTAACGCGACTGCTGATTGATGCCGACGGCCGCGTCTTAGTTGTTTATTAAGCTATCGTACCTAATTAGCGCAACTTACATATAGTAATAATGTTTTTCTCCATTGTCCTCAAATTGTTTTCTATATTGGGATTGGGATGTAATTCCTAGGATCCTTAACATCTTTGGGGTATGAGGCGGCGTTGCTACGAAAGCGAAACCTGCTGGAATGTCATCAACTGAAATTATATATGGAAATAGTACTGATGTTCATTGTTCATTTCTCATCTCATAGATTTTTTGCAAGGTATGAATGTGCAGCGTTCTTTCATCATCCGTTTCTTGGAGTTTGTTTCCCGATCCTGCGTTCATATACCACTCTACAAGCCTGTACCCGAACATAAGTAGAATCATCTCATATACGCAGTTATCCGTTATGTGTGAAATATCCGCATATTCCGAAAAGCCCTTGTAATATGCCGGGATACATCTACGGTGGTATTCAACCATCTGTTCAATATCGGCTTCGTCCGCGATAAGACTTGCCATATCCTCACCTAAATAGCCCCACCCAGTGGTATCCCAGTCGATGAGTATGGTTTTACCGTCTGAATAGAATATGTTTGCCACCCAAAAATCCCTGTGGCACAGCACGATGGGTAGCTTTTCAATACGGTTGAATATTTTGTCTGCGTTTTCATCAGTGTCGATGAGCATTTTACATATGTGTTTTGGGATTTCGCAATCGTCGGAGCGTATATAATCGTACACTCTTTTCCATGACCGATAATGAAGATAGAAGTTCTTCATATACTCCACTTTGCTCAGGTTGGTCAAGTTCTGTAAAAAAGCAGGCTGTTCGGCATATAATTTGCCTTGGAACCGTCCTAATTCCTCGGCTGCGCGTTCATACATATCGCCGGTCAAGTCTAAACCCGATATGCCGTCGATATATTCCATCCATATCTGCGTTTCGTTTTCTTCTTCGTTCATTTCGACGTGATAACATTCAGGCCAACGGAATGATTCAGAAAACAGAGCGCCGAAATTGGATTTATAAAAATCATATTCCCTACGCCATGAATCGGGATCGCTGTAGCGTTCCCATTTCTTCTGCGTTTTTGAAACGATGTTATAGGGTAATTTCCCGCCGTCAGCGGTTTTGACATTGCCCGTTACAAGCTGAACATCACCCAATTTACCGCCATGTAATTGTTTGGTTTGGAAATCGACGCAGATTATTTTTGTACCGAGCATTTTGCTTAAAACCTGTGTCAGAGTTTCGGCTTTTATTTCGCTCATTATGAAGTCCTCCAATCGTTTTTTAACAATGTGATACATTTTTATAGCTTGTCTCCTCATATTGTTTGGAAAATTATATCATTTTTACTACCAAGTGGTCTCAGATAAAGAATAACCATAATTAAAGATTCCTGCCCTTTAGTTGAGAAAAGGTAACTGACACTAAGCCGGCTACCTTTACAAAGTACTAATTGAGCTATCGTACCTGTTAGTTTAATCTACCAAGCCAAGGTTCAGTCATCCAGACTGACTTTCTGGCAACAAACATAGTGTTTTCATTGATGTTTATGTACATTTCTGTAGGATAATCCTTATATATTGGAGACAAATATTCAGGTAGAATGGCTGCATCAAATGCCCAGATTCCTTCTTTTTCTTCAAATATTAATGATTCCCAAGGTCTTCCATCAGTAACTTCGTTCGTGAAGTACACTCCACTTTCTCTAAATTCATTTGAAAATATTTCCATTATATCCCACAATAGAGACTTATGTTCATCTTTTAGCTTTCCTGTTTGATACTTGAATTCAATTTTTTCTGTCAAGAATAGTAAACTAACTTCCAACCAAGTATCTTAGAGTTCCTTTTTTACTTCAGTTCAAATGCATAATCTTCTGTAATTTTATTTGTAGGAATAACTTATTTTTATTTCACCAAGTTTATCAAAGCAGACTTGAATCTGAGAAAGTTTTTCAGCGTTCATTAAATCACTCCTAGCATCCATCGATATTGTATCTTTAATTATATAACTATTTTTTATTGTCTTTTTTACCAACACATGGTAGTATCTAATAGGCAAATTGTACTAATTTAGGAGGAACTACCATGAAATTCACAAAAGCAGTCATTACACTAGCACTTTTAACATTACCTTTCTCCTCAATTGCGAGTGCACATCCGGGTAGGACAGATTCTAATGGTGGGCATACTTGCCGGACTAATTGTGCTAAATGGGGTTTAAAAAATGGTGAGTATCACTATCATAATGGTAGTGGCGCCAGTGGCTTCTTTATAGGCGTAGATATCCCAAAGAATGAACCTACACCCTCCACATCTGATGTTGAAGAAATTATTCCTTATGGGCATGTTAAAGTTACTCTTCCGACATTTAAGGTTTATATTAACTATAAAACTGGAGCTTCGGACGCTCAAAACTCTACTTTAGAATACCCATTTTTTTTGTATAATGATATCATCTACGCACCGTTGAATTATGATATGTGTTCAACTCTTACGATTGAAAACACTTGGTCAAATGAAGTGGGTTTATCATTAAGAAAAACTGACACAGAGATTGGGGAAGGGGTTCATTTCCAACGTATTGAGTCATCCTCTACTCAACCTACAAAGATGTATGCACACCTTCCAACATTCAATATTTTTGTCAATGATGTATGGGTGGATAATGAGAATGAAGAATATCCATTTTTAGTTTATAAAGATGTAACATACTATCCGATGACTTGGCATCTTAATAGTAAATTTGGTCTAACCACTGCTTTAAAAGACAATAGGTTCGATATATTTAAGTAGATTAATGGCTGCCAATGGCAGCTTTTTATTTTCCAAATCTGAGTTTTATACTGATTGATGTAGTTGACAGAACTCATCTTTTTGAACGCAGATTTGATTATTCCCCATCAAACCTTCAGAGGCTGTACCCTTATAACTCCAGTGTGAATCAAGAGTAAAGTGTTGTTTAGGGTATCTCCACCCTTCTATCTCTTTTCCTAATAAAACAGGTATTTTAACGGATTATTTGCCAACGCCCATCGATTTCCTTCTTATCAAAACATGTAATATTATCAACAATAATCGGATACTAGTACAATTCATTTAATATGTATATTTCTCTTTCAGTGGCTAAAGGGATGAATTTATTTAAAACTTCATCGAGTGCAATTTTATCTTCTGTTCTTTATAAACCTTCTTCGCTTGTACTATCACAGAGGCGCATAGCATGATGCAAACGACATCCGTTGTTAAAGGCTCCGGTAAAAACGTACCCCTCGGCGCGGAACTCTCTAAGATTGAAAATTGAACGATAAATGGCACTCGCGCGACGAAGACTTTCGTACCGATACGTCTCATCCATCAAATTATCGAGTCCTAGTTCAAAACGGATATAAGGACTATTAGTCTTCTTTCCCTTTACAACAATATCTACTGTAAATTTCCTTTTGTTTTTTAAGCCTCATTTTACTCTGTATAATAAACAAAAAAGGAGGCGCAGCAAGCAGCTTCTGTAATATCGTACCCGTTAGTTCAACAAAACTCCTTTACTTGTGATATGGTTCTCCGCACCGTCTGTAACGGCGAGTTTTCCACATAACCATAACGATGTTGTTCAGGTCGATGAAACCTTCAAAATTTGATTGATTATTTTGACCACTCGTACTAAAATTAAGTTGTACGTACTAAATTTAAATCGTGAGGTTAAAAATGAACAACCAAAAAAAGATGTCATTCATTGAAGAGGCAAGGCGAATCCAAATCATGACGTGCGCGATAGAGATTATTTCCTCGAGAGGTTATGCACAAACCTCTTTGGCACAAATTGCCAAAGAAGCTGGGATCAGCAAAGGTGTGATTTCCTACCATTTCTCCAGCAAGGACGATCTGATCGAACAGATTGTGTCCGACTTATACGATTCCGGCTCTTCGTTCATGACACCTTATCTTGCGGCGCAGACGACAGCATTGGGTTGGATTAACACGTATATCGAGAAGAATTTGGTATTCATGGGATCGCATCGAAAGCATGTTATTGCCGTAACGGAGATTGTAATTCATGCAAGGGACGAGGATGGGAAGCCTCGCCATTTCAGGAGCATCGATACGGATGCGACAATCAATTTGCTTGTGAAAATGTTGCAACGGGGCACTATGGAAGGGGATTTTCGGGAATTTACCGATTTCTCTGCTTGTGTTTTGGCGGCTACGATCCGATCAGCCATTGATGGACTCAGCTTTCAGTTAGCAGCGAATCTCGATCTTGATCTGGACGCTTATGCTAAAGAGCTCGTTACTATATTTCAAATGGCTGCACGCAAGGTTTGATCTGTTTTACCCCTTACTCTTAAGCAAAGGAGTGGTAATTATCAATATGAGGTTGAATAAAACATTTGCAGTCGGTATCATCTTGATCCTGATCGGGATCGCGTGGGGTCTGCTATTGGTCGGAATCGGAATGCTCGAATGGTTATTGTTGCTGTCAGGTATCGTCCTCGGGATTATTGCGGGTCTCGTTCAACGCTGGGCAATCACCAGACAAAGACTCGGGCTCATCACACCAGACAAGAAGAGATTATGGATTATCGGCGTCATTGTTGTGCTTATCGTTGTAAAAGTTGCCATTAACGTCTTCATTCCGTCTTATCTTGCGACGAGCAATAGCGGCATCTACCTGTCCATCGTCTACGCTGTCGGGGGTCTCCTCCTCGGTCATGCATTGTATCTCCGATTCAAACCCATGCCTCAGCAGCATGGCTGAGTTTAATCGATTGTGAACTTAAGCTGGGCTCCCAGAAGCAAAGGTACTTTGACCTCTACGAAAGCGACACGATCAATATCGATATGCTTGTCGAGCATAGGTACAAGAACCCTTTGCCCTTCACAATCGTGATCTAGGGGCATCTGCCCCTTCTTCCAAGCGAAATCTCCATCAGCATCGACACTTCTGACACTGTTCTTTCACATCTACGCGGGACCTTCTGGTCCATGATGCATGCTTCTTCCGTGGGATGTGGTGCGGATGATCAACATAAAAAACGATTCTTTGTGTACCTTTCTCGCATTTCTTAGCGCGTAGCCTACAAAGACCTTATACACGAACCATAATTCAATTCCCATACGCAATATAAATAGCCCTCCAGATCAAGCGGCGGATATTAACGAATACTGAAGTCTTCAATCATATCGCGCCCATGTTCGATTCGAGAGTCGATATGATTGTCTGGCTATACCAGATCAAAATGGCGATCGCTCCCGGTTCTATACCGTAGAGCGATCGCCATTTTCTCAGATAAACAGTTCTTTTATAGCATGGACAGCACGGCTTTTGGAACTTTACAAACGACACTGTAGGCGGGGTTGAACACATTGGCCACCTCGTATTCCACAGCCTGGCCCAGGAGCAGGCTTGCTTCCGAGGCAGTCAGGCCGTAGTCTTTCGTCAGCATAGCCAGCATTTCCGTCGTTGCATGCTGCAGCGCTTGATCAAGTGGCCTTGCGTTGCCGATGCAGAACCAGTGCGTGTCCGATTCGCCTCGCGGCCAACCGATCGTTTTCCCCTTCAATACCTGAACAGTGAAACGGACGTCGAGCGATATTTCCACACCGGTGCCTACAATTTCCCCGCAGCCTTGAACGGCATGCCCGTCTCCAAGATGGAAGAGCGCCCCCTCTGCAAAAACCGGAAAATAGACGGTAACACCGGCTACAAGGCCTTTGTAGTCCATATTCCCGCCGTATTCCCCGCTCGTTGCCGTTGAAATCGCCTGATCTTTCGGAGGAGCAACGCCAAAGCAGCCCAAAAACGGGCGCGCTTTCAGCTTCAATCCGGCCAAACCGGACGTCGGCTTTTCCAAAACAACCAAAGCTTGCTCAGCGTCCACAGACCAACGCACAATATCGAATGGCGGCAAAGCTGTGGCAGCTATTGGTTCGACGACGTTCGGCGCCAGCACGTTGAACGTCCAGCCCCAATCCCGGCTCGGCACCATCGACTCAAGCCGTACGGCAAGCGTATCGCCGGGCTGCGCCCCTTCCACATAGAATGGTCCCGTCATCGGATTGCCGCGCCCGGCCACGCTTTCACCTCTGTAGTCCCAGCCTCTGGCGTCTACTGTGGATGTCACGACGGAATCTCCGTCGGCAATTTTGAGTACGGGCTCGTGCGCCCCTATAGTGTTATGGTAATGATTGGGTTGAAAGTGGTGTACAGCCATCGTTTCGCCTCCTTTAGATCGAAGGATTTTCCTTGTCTTTCACATTGCTTGAGAGCATCGACAATCTCGGTATTTTCAGTATAAGCGCAACCGCTAACAGCATACAACCGTTAATGGCAAACACAATCTTGATGGACATTTGCGAAGATCGACCTTATATCAGACTTTTATGTAAAAAAACATTAGTTCAACTTATATAGATGTAGTTTGCTTCTTATGGAAGGTTTTAGACTGACTTTATTAAGCAAGCGTGACCGTTAGCGTAGCGAACTGCCGGGAGGCTCCACTATTGGTTTCCGATAGTTGAAAAATTATCATTCACAGTACAAATTTCTCAAGTGCTACAGCAACACCATCATTATCATTTGATTCGGTAATGTACTTCGCACAATCTTTTAATTCCGTTATCCCATTACCCATTGCAATTGGAAATCCGCACATATGGAAAAGTCCCAAATCGTTATAATCATCTCCGAATACCATTACATGTTCCGAATTTATCCCGATATCATTTAATACTGACTTCACTGCATTTTCTTTTGATGCTGATTTATGCATGATTTGAACCAATACTCCTCCATCGGTTGCGATTACGTTAACCTGGTCACCGAATTTTTGGATAACATCACACACCATGTGCTATAACCGAGAGCTAGTATTTTTGTCGGGGAGATTGAACTGATAAAATCATAATCAACTATCTGCGGTTTAGGCTCATTCGAACGGGCACCGAACTGAGCACTCTCTGTGTCAGGAACTGGTGTGCACGTATACCATAAATCATTTACTTCATATGAGATTGTTGACTGAGGCTCACTCAACCTAATGAATTCGTTAATCTGTTGGCTAACCTCTATAGGGATACTAATGTGCTGCTGAGTCTGCTTGGATTTGCATTTTACAAGGGCACCATTGTAGAGAACCATGTAGTCTACAAAAGGGATAGCCTTTACAAATTGTTCAGCTGCTCTAGGCGGTCGTGCCGTGGCAACAATAATATGAATTCCTGAATCAGAACACCTTTTAACGGCACTATAATTTCGAGGAGATATGGATTTATCACTACCAAGTAATGTTCCGTCCAAGTCTAATACAATTGCCTGTATTTCTACCACTCACATTCCCCCACAGTTTAATTTTTCCAATTATACATAAATAACAGTGCAAATTGTAGTACATTATTAAATTAATCTGCCCGTTAGTTCAACGCAGTTGTACAGCGAAGCGCGGTGAACTCACTGAATTTATTTCCTCTTGCATTGATCTTACTATATTGGAACTTTTCAAGCCAAGTGCTTCGGCTCATTGCAGATCAAAGATATTTGTCGGGAATGAGTCAAACTCTCGTCAATTTCGGGGATAGGATCAAGTTATTGTCAAAACCAAATAACAAGAACTTGATCCTATAAAACTAAAAAGCAGCCATTTAAGCGGCAATTAATAAGACTATGTTCTTGTCACCCGTAAGCAATTACTACTGTCTTACTTGTATATATTTGTCTAATGACACAAATCTCCAACCACCAGACTAAACGAATCTATGCAATCGTTAAAAAAACGGACAATGCTTGTGTCGCAAAACGATAAACGTGAGCTGACGACACAAACTTGATCCGATAAATAAAAAATCCCAAAGTTATAGTAAGTTTTGTTGGACACCATATAAAAAAAGGCTGCAGCAAGTTTAAACCGCAGGCTTTCTTATTTGCCAGTTAGACCCTCATAAGTTGAATGACGTTTTACTTCGAAATCTTGAAGAGCCTATCCTACAGCCATCCTCCACTTCAACCCGTCTCCTAATTGGATAAACGTATATTATGTTGTAATTAGAGGTGTTCAGAGGGCTCAAGCTGAATAAAATTCAAATGTTTCATTCGGTTTATGACAGATAATACTTCATTAATTCTTGGTAGTTCAAGCCATCTTTCGAAACCAGGAAAAAAGGAAGAAAATACAATATCCACTCCTTCTCTCTCCATATCTTCGAGAGCTTTTTTGATCTTTTCATGAAGAAAGATGAGGCGATCTTGATTACTTATAGCGATTTTTCGAATTAAAAAGGCAATAGCTGCGAGCTGGGCGTGTGATGTGATATTATAAAGCCCACTGATATCAATTTGTTCATCGCCTATCATAATGTATCCCATGGTTGAAACCATCAGCTTTTCTGTACCGCTGCCCTGTGGATAGCTCGAAAAGTGATCGGTGGTTATTTTTCGAGCTATCTCCCATTTTGTAAGGGGGATACGTTCGCGTGGTTTGTCGTGTTCACATAATTGTTTTGCTTCCTGGGTTACGTTTTTTGGCACAAAATTGTCCATCAGGATGATTTGATCGGCAACGGATAAAAATTCACCGCTACCTCCAATAACAAGAACGGAAGATACGCCAACAGCCTCATAAAGCTCCCTGACACGTTCCGTAAAAGGTGTAATGGGTTCATGCTTGATTAATGAACGCATTTTGATGTCTTGAATCATAAAATTCGTCGCACTTCTGTCTTCATCAATAAGAAGAAGCTTACATCCGACGTTGATTGCCTCCATAATATTTGCGGCTTGAGATGTGGAGCCTGAGGCGTAGTCAGTCGAAAACTGTTCAGCCGAACTATTGGGTATCCATTTTATGAAAGGCGTAATATTGATATTTTTTATGGAACGGCCTTCCTCTGCAGAGATTTCCATTGCACTTTGATCTGTAATCACAAATTCTCTTCCGTCGCCTATGCTGTGATTGTAAATCCCCGAATTTAATGCATCCAGCAGTGTGCTTTTACCCGAATAACCTCCGCCGGTGATGACCGTCACACCCTGTTTTATTCCCATTCCTCGCAAACCACAAATTTCAACTTCAACATCTTCCGGAGATGTAAAAGGCAAGGCACCCTCCAGTGGCCCGCTGTTGTTTTTATTTCTTGGCAAAATGCTGCCATTCGCAATAAACGCACAATAATCATTGGATTTCAGCCATTCGCGAATCATATTTTGTTTTTTTACCAATTCGTAGGCAGCATTTAATTTGATGAGATCAAACTTGGCAATTAACTCCTCCACTTCTTTTGGAAGCATTTTGCAGAGCATGCGCATAGCTTTATCATTATTCTTGAATGGAAGTTGAACTGTAATCATTAAGCATAGATACCATTTTTCCGAGATGACTTCGACAAAGGATGCATTACGTTGCAACACCACATTGGTTGGACGAAAACAATAAAAAGCACCATTTTCTTTATCAGAACGTGACCGGTTATAAATCAATTCATTTAATGCCTCAATATGATCAACCCATTCTCTTAATGCAAAATCTGAGAGAACAACTTGATCCATATTTTCATCTAAGCCGAGACGGTCAAAAGGTATTTTTATGGTGATACATGGTTTATCCAGTGTGAGTTTATGTGTCCGTTCAATGTAATAGGCAACATCATTATTCCAATAGGTTGGGTCAGATATCGTCCCCCCTTGATCATAGTATGAACCTTCATAAATCATACTGTAAGATGACTGTCCGGATTGCAATGAGCGAAAATATTGAGCGAGTCTTTTAATAAAGCATCATCCTTTCATATTTGGAAAGCGGTGAATAACGGGGAACGATGCGGAAGTTGAAACGATATCTCAAGAAGGGGGCCCCTTATCCTTTGGAACAAGATAACGGAGAAACGGATCGACCCCTAATCTCCAGGTATGAGCCTGCTCAAACATAAACCGACACTGTTTGAAATTTTCCGCGAAAAATGATTTCCATCCTAAGTAACTCAAGTTCAATACATATTCCTCCAAACGATTAAATCCTAGCCAATTTCAAAATAAAACCACTATTATTGCCTCGACCAACCTTTTTGTCCAAAAAAATAACAGCCACTCCGTAAGTGGCTGTCATAGACCGGCAAGAAAGCTTAAACGTTCCTTCTGCCTAAATATAAAAGCCCTGAGAGTGAATCCTACCCTCAGAGCCTAGTGTATTCGTAAAAAAATAACTAAAAAGAAACATGAGGATAAGACGTATATTTTTTTGTTTTCATTGTCCTCACCTCGTTACGAATTATTTTTACAGCAACAAAATTATAACATTAAGATCATCTACAATATAGGGAAAGATTAATTATAATTAACTCAAGCCCTGAATAGGTAAAAGATTTCCCATAGAATGAAAACACAGGACACGATAAATACCAAGGAAATAATTTTTCGTAGATAACTGCCCGTTGAGCAGACCTTGGAAGAGAACTATAAAGCGTTGAAGCAGCCGCTCAATGCGGAGGCTTTTACCACAAGCGTGAAACAAGCCATGACCGAAGGGCTGGAAAAGCTGAACATCGGTATGCCAAAGAATTCGAAAGTTCGGATCACTGAAAAAGCAGGCGACTGGATTGCCGTTTCCCGCCGGCAGCCACGTCTTTTGACCGTACCAAGAAACTTATTTCTGTTGTTGTTTAAGCGCCAACTGCTCGTCTATCTTGTAGGCAGCCTCTGTCAGTGCTGCCTGCACCCCCGTGCTGGTTGTAGCATCAAGCGTGCTCCCGATATTTTTCTTAGTTAAAAGTGAAGGTAAGGTAGGGTTTCGATAGGCAGCTGGCGTAATCGCGTAATTTAGCTCTTCGAGAAACACGTTTATTACAGGATCCGCAGCCTGATTGAGCTTCTGAACAGCAGACTTAGAGGTTAACAATTCCTGACGCGACCACTCCTTATGAAACTCACTGTCATAATCCAGGATAACGTCCTTTATAAACTTCCAAGCCAACTCCTTTTGTTTCGATATGGCTGCGATAGACAAGGTTTGAATCATCACGCTGTTTACTTTTTTTCCTTTTTCCAGACGTGGCAGCGGTGCAACTGCTGTTTTTCCGGCTGTTCCTTTGTTTTGCTCTAGGAAATAATTCATGCCGTACACCGCTATGCTCATACCTACATTGCCTGCCGTCATTTCGGATAAGGTAGGATTACCCGTATTATCAACTATCTTAATCGCGTTGCTCGTGTTCACATGGTGCGCCAGCAGCGCAAATGCATCCGCGACCGGACGGCTGTCAAAATAGCCGCTGACCTTACTGTTATCCGGCGATAATAGGCTGGTGCCGCTGCTTTGCCCCAGTGACTCTAAGAACGGGAGCTCGAACGGAATCGTGCTTCCGTAAATCTCCCTATCAGCCGCGGTATTGGCAGACTTGAGCTTAATGGATATGTCAAAGTACTGCTCCCAGGTCCAATCACCGCTGGGATATTTGATTCCTGCTTTATCGAACCATTCCTTGTTGTAATATACGGCCAGCGGGGCCGGCGACATTGGGATGCCATTCAGATTACCTTTGGTCGTTACCATTTTCGTCAGAGATTCGTACAAATCATCCGTTGTCATTCGATCCGCTTTGAAAAAGGAGAGGAGATCGGCAAACATTCCTTCTTCAGCAAGGATAGGATAGAACGGACCGAATATAAGATCCGTCTGTTTCCCTTCTTTCAATCGTGCGTCCAAATCTCTCTGGTAGCTTTGCCCGGGGAGCTTTTCAATTTTTATGTGAACGCCTGGATTTGCCGTTTCAAATTGTTTTGCATACTTTTGAAACGTGTCAATTCGGTACTTTACGGAAGCCGTTGTATTCTCTGGCATCAAAAGCACTAACTCCTGGTTCTTTATTTCGTCTACCTTCACAGTCTTATTGTCGTCCATCCATGAGCAGCCGGATAATAGGGCACCGCATAACAAATAGATCGTAACCGCTTTTTTCATTCGTTCCACTCCCCCAATTATTCACTTCAAAAGTACGGGAAATTACCTCATCGGTTTGTGTCGCTGGATACGTGTTCGATTCTGTATTGGGGAACCAGACACCCTATCCATTTGTCTTGTCCTTCGTGCTGCTTACTAATTGTTCCATAATAAAATCCGGAGTAAATATGTGGAGAAAAAACAAGTACTTCGTTCCTCCACTTCTGCCCTCTTTCGAAATATCAATATATAAGAATTATAATCCAATATGTGGTAAATTTATATAGCAGAAGTCGTTAAGTGTAATTATTTAGCAAATTCCATCAATTACTCGAAACTACTTATCAGCACCAAATTATTATACTTTTGGAACCTATTCTGCCTGTTAGCGTAATGATGAGTCTTAAACAAGATCTATCGGGAATGGGACAATGTTCATGTCACCCAACACATAACTCCTCTCCCTGAACATCTCTTGTGGAAATACATGCGGTAAGGTAAAATTAGGAATATTGGATTTGTTTCAAAGAAAAACTGGCATCGTTTGCGTAACGACGCCAGTTAAAGTTAAAGTCAAGCTTGATGAATGGAATTCCAAATTTCTTTATAATGCGGACTGTGGATCAAGCCAATGATGTTTCCAAAAGGATCCACGACCTATGCGGTGATCCAGTTAACGCCACGCTCCGTACGCGGTTCATATTCCTTGGCCCCCAGTTCCTTTAACTTTTCCAGCATTCCGTCAACATCATCCACATGCCAGTAAAGCGTCGCTCCTCCAGTCCCCATCAAGCTAGCCGCCTCGGGTGCATATTTCTTATTAATGATGCCAAGCTCGTCTTGGAAGTCACCGATCCGATATTCGAGGTAAGCAGGATTCTCCGGATCAGGACTTTGGAAGTAAGGTTCCACGCCCAGAATCTTCGTATACCATTCTTTTGCAGCTTTGAGATCCTCTGCCCAGAAACTAACGTTTGCCATACCTCGTAATTTGGGTGTGTTTGTCATTATAACAAGCTCCTTTTAGGTCATTTGGTATATACTTTCTATTTCAATGATAAGGGATGATGATCATAACCGTATTACAGAAATCCGCAGACATTTATCAAACGGGAGGAAAACTGGATCCCTCCGGCTTCGAACAACAGATAACCTTTCAAACCTATGTGCCTCCGGTCGATTTAGCACCGTTCATAAACCACTTTTGGACCATACGCTGGAATAACACGACGGGGCAGCCTTACATTTCGGAGCAAGTCATGCACCGGCCCTATGTCGATGTATATCTGTCTGCGCATGAATCAGGCATCCAGTGCACATTCCGCGATAAACGGGATTACGAGGCTGCCGATGATGGCAGAATTATCGGTGCTCGATTTAAGCCAGGCGCGTTCCACGCTTTTTGGCGCAGATCACTTGCAGGCTTACACAACGAGACGATTGCATTACAGCAAGTGTTCGCCGAGGCAGGGCAAACTTTTATTGAAAATACGCTATCATTACCGGACGACGCTGCCGTCGGCGCTCTTGCCGAAATGCTACAAGCGCAAAACCCGCAATATGATCCTAACATCGAAATCATTAACCGAATCATTGCTGCAATTGAGACTGAACGGTTGCAGACCGTCGGGGATGTTGCTCAGTGGGTTGGCAAAAGCGATCGATGGCTCCAACAGCTTTTCCAGGATTATATTGGGATCGGAATCAAATGGCAGCTCCAGAGAAATAAACTGTTGGATGCGGCGAAATTCATTCGTGAATGCGACCAGCCCGATTGGGCGGATATGGCCTATGATCTTGGCTACAGCAGTCAACAGCATTTCATTACGGACTTCAAACGCGTGTTTGGCAAAACACCGTTGCAATACAAGAAAGAACTGGGCTTCCAAGCATCCGAATAACAACGTGTCCTGCTTACCGCTGCATTATAGTCATCGGACGACTTCCAATTTGGTTATCACTTTTTGCAGCTGCGTAGCTCTACTCTTTGCTGTTGTTGCCTTTATGAGAGGCAGGAGGATCGCATATTGAGAGGTCTTGTCGAGTTGACTGAAAGCTTTTTGGGCCTGTTCATGCTGCTCTAGCGCAGCTGCGAGATCCGCCGGGATTGTTGCGTTTTTCTGCGATTCATAGGCTGCGTCCCATCTTCCGTCCTCCTGTGCCCGGCGTATTTCAGCATAACCGGGGGCTTTCATTCGTCCTTTCTCCATTAACTCTTCTGCTTTTTTCACGTTAACCATGGACCAAGGGCTTTTCGCTCGCCTTGGCGAATACCGCTGCAAGTAATACGCCTCGTTGAATCCTTTACGGTGACTATCGATCCACCCATAACATAAGGCGACATCGAGCGCTTCCTGAATGGTGATCGAATGGATGCCCGAATCCTTCTTAGCTATTCTAAGCCATACCTCTTCTCGTCGATCGTAATGACTCGCGAGCCACAATTCCATGTCAGCTGCGTTGGTAAAATCGATAAAATCTAATTGATTGGATGTTTCCACCTGGCAATCTCTCCTTTCATACTTCCATTGTTGTCCTCTTCCTGAACTAACTATACAAATAATAATTAGCACAGTATTACAAAAAACCGCAGCGCACATGACTGGAACCAACTATTACCTGATCAAGTCAAAATACCTTCTGGTTCACGACCCAAAACTCCGCCCTACTTATGGTACGGTTCACCGTATCATCGGTAGTGGTAAATCGAAATGAAGGACGCCTTGATTAGACGTCCTTCACAGTCGAAATAGGCATATAAAGCTTCATCGAGAACCTGACAAGAAATCCCCCACAGCGGAAGAAGCTCTTGCTGCTGTGGGGGATTGACTATTATTTGGTAATTTGAATGTTCGCGATTTGAAGCTTAGCTTCCGGCATGTTCGTATAAATTTTACGGTAAATTCCCCACTTCGGACGGTTGATCGTTGCCCCGTCTCTCCAGTTATCCTTTTTACCGCTATAGGACATGAGTACGGTTCCGTCCAGCTTTTTCAATGTCATGCTCAAATTGCCGTTATCCGTATTTTGAACGGTCACGGTAGCTTCAACCCAGGTTCCGTCAATATTAGAGAAGCTGGTTTTGGCTAGCGTTTCTACTTGATCCATCGTTGCTCCGATCGGGCTGTGTCTGAATAGCAAATAACCGTCTCCAACCGTAAAGGTCAGTATCGGCGCACCGTCATCTCCATCCTGTGCTTTCAGCTGAAAGATGTGATGGAAGTTACCAGAAGGAGGCATCGGATACGGGCTTACCGCTCGAAACTGCCATTTGTAGGTCACCGTTTCACCTTGGGATGCTTTAACGTTGCTTGGGGAGCTTTTGTAAGCTTTGACTTCGACGCGCTGGCGATCCGTATTGCTTCCGTCAAGTGCAGCCGTATCGGAAGCGTCGCCTACTTTGAACTGAAATACATTTCCTACATAGGTGGAAGTAGATTCATACAGGTGATTCGAATCCGTCGGTCCATCAACCGGGTCAGGGCCAAGGTACTGCTTGAAAATTTCCAAGGCCGTCTTACCTGTGTTTGGACCGTCGGAATTGATGGTCACCGTAGCTGCAAAAACGGTAGTACCGATAGCAAGTGTAGACACAAGAGCCAGACCGGTAATCATCGACTTCACGCTTTTTTTCATAAAAGCTCCCTCCCAAAAATGAAATTGGTTTTCATGCAGTTTGTTCCTTGCTCCTCCTTTCGCGCAGCGATGAAATGTATGCGTTTTCATAACTGCTGATTTTATTATAGATTCAGGCTCCGCTATTCTGAATGTAAATTTTTAAGGTGAACTGTGTTTTCTTATGCGGAGGTACAACCATGGGAACATCTGGAAAATGACCAAGTTGGAACAAATCCCGTTGCGGTTAATCTAACCAACGCGAAAAAGCCGTATCGCAATCACGACCGGCTGGTCCTGTGAGATCCAATTTTGGCAAAGAATTCGTTCTTCCACTTTGTCTTCATTGCATGCCCTTTTCTTTACCTATCATCACTCGGATGGGAACACATCAACCTGACTGGCGACTACACATGGCAACAGAGCAACCAGGTGGCACCCGGCAGGTTCAGGCCGCTACGCCCAGTCAGTTACTCTTAGTGAACGATTATTTCCGTTTCTTGAGGGGACCCAAGTTATAAGGCAGGAAATATAGATATTCAGAAGTAGAAAATGAGCAACTCTCCCGGTATGATGGGAATTGCTCATTTTTGTGGAGACTCGTGTTTAAAGAACTTGATCCCAGAAAAATAAAAAACCGCGTAATACGCGGCAATTAATGGGACAATGTTCTTGTCACCCGAGATTAATCGCCGAGCTTCTTCTCGGCGTCGGTCGGATCGGCATCAAGTTGAGTATCGCTATTTTGAGTGGCCGAATATCCTAGTGAAACACCAAGGTCTCGTTCATCACGACAATATTTTCCTTGATCAGCACTTCTTTGGCGGGTAAAGGGTCGGGTACATTGAATGCTTCATGATCACTCCTCAGGGAAAATTATAGACCTTTCTTCCTGAATAAAGTAAGGCTATCGCTAACGTATATACTCGCTTGTTCTCTCTCATCTCTCAGGAATGCGCATTCCGTTCCTGCAAGTATTAGCACCATGTATCTTCATCGTGTTGACGAAGATGTCGGTTGCTTGGAAGGACAGCTATCTTAATTTGGCTTAGGTCAATAGGCGTACCGTCCCCCCGGTAGCAATGCCGATGATCAAGGGCAAATATCCACCCGGTGCCGGCATTTCAAATCGGTCGGCTACAGGACATCGTAGACATGAGTTCAAGTTCAGGAGCCTGCCGAACACCATGGTTCATCAACTCCTTCATATAGGCAAGACTTCACCAATTCGCTTCTTCGTGAAACTACTCGGCACGAAATATAAAATTAAATGTCCCTTCCATCGATACTGCTTTCGGTCTCATGACGATGCGGTATACCGCGTCACCCCACGCTAGGAACATCTTTTCGTCGATAATGTTCTTTCGTTCCATCGCGACGTCAAACCGGTCCCCCTCATAATGACAAAGAAGTCCCTTCCCGTCCCCGCTTGCCAGCCTAATGACGCCGTCGGCAAGCAACTGCGGCTTGCAGCAGGAAAGGAAATGAAGTGCGATTTCCTTCGGCTCATCTTGAAAACAATAATCATCCGTCAATCGAACATAAGGCTGACCCGTTCGAATAAGCGCTACCGAGCGTCTCCAGGATGCGATCCCCGCTTCATCTGGGTAGGCGGAAGCAATGTCCAACGTCAGACTCGTCTTTGCATCGTCGGAATCATATTCACAGCCTGTTGCCCTGTATGCTTCTCCAGCCTTCTGCTCAATGCCTCCGAAACTGGGCAGATTGTGATAAGATGATTGCATCGTCCATATATCATAACGGTTCGGTCCGAACGTCTCCTTCGTGTATGTTTCTACGCCAAGATCAATCACGTACGGTTCCCCGTCGCTGTAGATGACGAACTGTCCAACATCGTTATGGTTGTGGCTTTCATCGTTATGGCCGCCTTTTACGGCGACGTACAGCCCTTTATCCGATCGAGCCGATTCTCTGGAAATCATTACCTGAATGCCTTCAAGCCACATGCTGCACGGATAAACGGCCTTTTGGTTGTGCTCCATCAGCTTATTGTAATTAAACAATGCAGGGACGACGCGCAGAAATGAAAAAAACTGCATCTGCTTCACGCCTTCCGTCCCCCAACGTCTGGCAATGGTATGGCCGAAATCCATTAAATTCACATTGCCCGTCCGGAAGCCGAAACGGTAAATCAAATCTCCCTCAACGGTAACCTTATGCGGTCCGTCCGCGAAATTTAGCACGTATCGGTCATGAATATGCGCTTTGAAAATATACTCTGCAATGCTACGAATGAGCGGCTCTCCGTATACGTCAATCGTACCGTGACTGGCATAGCCTAACTGCTCCAAACAATCGAAGAGCGATCCAGCTGCTTTATTCCAGTAGCTCGGTCCCTCATCGCAGCCGCCGTCCTCATGATAGGTGCTCAAGAAACGGTCGAGACCGAAGCATGCCTTTTCCACCGCCTTCGTGCGCTTATTGTCGTCTTCCTCCACGAAAAATACAGCACTCAGTACATTTGAGGTTATCCACGTCGTCCAGTTGTACAGCTTAATCGACTCGTCGTAACCCATCCACCACATGTCGTTTCGAATAAGATACGGCTGAATGATTCGTTCTTTTAATTCTAGAACGATCCTTTCCTTGATCAACACGCCATACCGTTCCGTCAAAACATTGCCTAACAAGTAATAGGTCCAGGCCAAAGCACTCCCGGTCTCTGCCGCAAACAAGTCGATGTCATGGCGCCGCTTATTAGCCACAGGCAGGCTAGATTCGTAAAAATGAAAATTATGCGCGGATATGACCCAGGATGTCTCTTCACTGATGCACCAAATGCCGTTGACGATATCGCATAGAAAGCGCCCCTTATTCTCGATGCATTCTGCAAGTACCAGTGTGGTAAGTGCCCTTCGGCGGCGATGATAGGGCAAATCGTACCGCGTCCGATTCCCGTTCTGCCAATATTCCATATACATCGTCGCCGTGAGCGGAGGATAATCAAATTGCAAATATTTTTCGGCTTCAAGCACGATGGACATTTTCAACGGTTCGGGAAGGTTCTCCCATGCGCCCCGATCAGATATGTCCGGATATGGCTTGTATTCGGTCTTTGGCCGAAGCTGCTCCACCCAGTTTGGTCGTTTCAACTGTTGACTTATCATGCCCGCTCCTCTTTCATAAAGTTTCACTCGTCTTCCGCATATTTTGTGCAATTCTCAATTTGATCATAAATCCCGGATTAACTATTGTCAATATTTATACATAAGTCGGAAGGAATAATAAAAAATCATCAAGAAAATTTCCATAGTTTCGTTAATATTATTACATATGTTCGCCTTTCTCCAACATATCGACGAATCATAAGTGCCTGAAAAATATCCTACGTCTCGAAGGCATGATTATCAAAAGGAAGATGAATGAAAGTTTTACAAAAAAGGAGTAACAATATTTAATAACTGTGCACAACAAAAACTGACGTTTTGCAGCCCACCTCACGTGCGGGTCGCTGAACGCCAGTTTTGTTATGCGTGCTTGTAGCTATGGAAAGGTCCGGTTTCTATTGTAAACCCGTATACAACATATTGGCCTGTGCATTTGCCGCCGGCTTCCTTCAGACCTTGCTTCGCAACAGGCACCCTTGCCCTTGGATACGGTAGGCGCTCGCCAGCCCCCGTTCGGGACTTTCACCCTAGAGATGACGCCCATGCTGGGCGTACTAAAAAAGAGCATCTAATCGCAAAGAACAGATACTCTGCATCATTCATTCTCTTTGCGGTCTGTTTACCAGCTTCCGAAGTCCATAAATGCCTAGCAGCAGTAAAGGAAACAGCACATTAAAGGTGAGATCGAAAAACGGCCAATACCTTGTAATAACATCATGATAAAATGTCGTGTTTGGACTGATGATGATCGTTAGAGCCATCAACAGCATCGCGGAAGGCAAAGCAATCAGGTTATATTCCCGAAGCTTCAATAGTTGGCTCAAACCAAGCAGGAAGCCGTAAAAGAACAAAATAATTTTAAAGAAAATGGTGACGAACCACAATAGAGAAAGAATGGCTTCGATTCTCTCCAGAAACTTACCAATACTTATCTTCTTCGCCAAGTTGTAACTCGGATACATGCTGTTCGCCGTTGCGTCGACCCCGAGTACGAGAATCGATAATAGGATGATTAGGAACAAGGCTAAGCTGCCGAGCAGAGCGCCGCCCATAAAGCTTCTCATGATATGCTTATGTTGATTGACATAAGGGATAATCATAAGGAATATGACAAGCTGAACGGTAGAAAATGTGGATGAGACAATCGAACCCTGAAGGCTCGGTTTTATCCCTTCCGCAAGAACTGGTTGGATATTCTCCACATGGATTTTCGGCAATAGGAACAGTGCCAACAGGATAAAGAACACGATGAATCCCGGAAAAAATGCCTCCCCTACACGACCGATCACCTCAAGTCCATGCCTTACGCCTACCACGACAATACACAAAAACACAACGTGTATCGCTTGAATCGGCGTCTCCGGCATGCTCAGCGTGGTCATGAAATCGCCGATTTCCCGAATATTGGCGGCCGCACAGATGAAGAAATACCCTAAGTACAGCACCGACAACACCGTACCCATCGCCGTACCCAAAATTTTGTTGTTGTACTCGACTAAGGTCAGCCGTGGGTTCAGTCTCGCGACGGCTACGAATAAATAAACGACGAGTAGCCCGATTCCCGTGCCCAGAATCGTAGCAATCCACGCATCTTCTTTGGATTCTAAAGCCACGGCCGACGGTAGCACGAGAATCGCATCGCCGACGGTGAACAGCGTGACCAATATTCCAAATTGTCGCAGCGATATCTTTCCGTTTTCCAGCATGTGTTCCTTCCCCTATTCACTCACCATAAAAGAGGCGGCTGATTGGTTTGTATATGTCGATCATCAAGTAGAGCGGACTAGGGATGTTCCAATGCAGCTTGAGTCCAATGTTCAATCCTGTCCCCGCAGCAAGGAGGATGAGAAATACCCATAACTCTTTATGCCATTTGCTTTTTAATAGCCGAGGAACTTCAATAAGCGCAATGACAGCAGCTATGGCAACAATGCCTGCGATCACCCACATATTCGTTCTACTCCTTTATTCTTCCTAAGAATGAATTGCCCACCGTACCGAGCTGCCTTATTGAAGCATCAACGTTCACAATTACTTCTAAATCCTTGAAATGCCGCTCCCAATCCCGACTTAGCTTTTTCCATGCTTTTGGGTTAGAACGGCGAATAGCCTCACCGAACCCAAAAATATCAATCTTGTATTTTTGCTTCGCAGCCTGGATCGCAGCAAAGACGACTTCCTTCACTCTTTTCTCACCAATACTCTCCAATTCACCGATCGTTCGCGGCTTCGTCAAATCAATTTGGCATCCAACTTCGTTAACATTGACTTCCCCGCGGATATTAATTTCGATTTGCGGCTTCTGATTAATAACCTTTCCTTTCACTTTGGTCTTGGAGCGAATGACCTCTAATGTAACTTTTCCTCCGCCCGGACACGGAATGACGGCTGCGGTACTGTTCACATGATCCATAATGTAGTTATACCCTTTGCTTTCCTGCTCGTTTAGCCAGCCAATTAGCTTGTCTTTACGAAATACGGACAAGTTCGTATATTGCAGATGTACGGGTGTCTTGATGTTCTGAACGCTTTTACTTGAACCTCCTTTATCCGGATCACCATGGACAAGAATACCGGTCAACACAGGGCTCTTGCTTTCGCTCGTTAAGGCCGCAATCAATTCATCCATTGTGATAGACACCGTCGGAGCCCATGCCTTCTGCGACGTTTCGAGCGAATTATAGAGCGTGTTCGCCGGAATGGATTCTAATGATGTCAAAACCTTCAGCACATCCTCAGCGTTGGATTTCTTGGCTACGGCAATATAAAAGTCTGTTCGCGCGTCACTGTCCCGCGTAAGGAACTCCAAAGATTTGCCGATCCCTTCCCTCGCTAATGCTTCTCCAAGGATAAGAATCCGCAGGTGCGATATATATATTTTTCGCGGACTCTCCGTTGTCATCTTGCGAACTGCTTCAAAAACGCTATCTCCCACGGCGGAATAGAGAACAACAGGCGACGTGGCTTGGCCTTTTTTGGCAGCGATTTCGCTTGGAACAACAACCTGTACAGACACCTTATATTGCTCGCCTTGCTTATCGATCCCCATCCCCATGGCGATGGCAAGATCATTCAATTCTCTCCGGTTCCAACAACCTGTTACAATAGGTATGATGCAGAGAAGCAAGATCATAAGCGGCTTTCGTGCCATTGTAAACTCCTTTCATCGGCAGCCGGCGAGATTCAGGTTTTCGGGGAAGGAGGCGCCTGCTCACGTGTTTCATTCTCTTGATTTAAGAGGTGCGGACGGGTCCTCATTCTCCAGCGAGGCAGCCTGAAGATCGTATCCTTCAGATCTTCACGATTATATGGCGCCAGGGAGCTCGTGTATGGCACGCCGAAAGAACGCAAACTGCATAAGTGAAACATCAGCGTGATATAGCCGATGATAATGCCGAATAGTCCGAATGAAGCAGCGAGCAGCAGCATCGGAAAACGAATGAGACGGACGGAAATCGACATGTTTGGTGCAGGGAAAATGAAATTGGATATCGCCGTGATGGAGATGACAATGACCATTGCCGCCGACACCATGCCTGCCTCCACGGCTGCCGTTCCAATCACTAATGTACCTAGAATGGATACCGCTTGACCCACTGCGCGCGGCATTCTGATACTGGCTTCCCGCAATATTTCAAGCGCTATCTCCATCATGAACGCCTCGACAATCGCAGGAAAGGGCACTCCTTCGCGCTGAGCCGCCAGACTGATTAATAACTGAGTCGGGATCATTTCCTGGTGAAATGTCGTAATCGCGATATACAGAGACGAACCGACCAGCGAGATATAGAAGCTGAGGTAACGAAGTAATCGCAAAAAGGTGCTAATATCCGCACGCTGATAATAGTCTTCTGCCGCTTGGAAAAATTGTATAAACGTCGTCGGAGCCGTAAGAACGAACGGGGTACCGTCCACCAGTATCGCTACGCGGCCCTCCAGTAAATCAGCGGCAACGACATCCGGTCGTTCGGTATTATATATCGTCGGGAACGGCGAACGCCGTTCATCCTGGATTAATTCTTCGATATAACCGCTCTCCAGAATACCGTCAATATCGATCCGATCCAGACGTTTACGTACTTCGTCAACGACGGTGTTGCTCGCAATTCCATGGATGTACATGATCGATACGTCGGTCTTGGTAACGCGGCCGATCGTTCTTGTCTCCAGCCAAAGATTGCGATCTTTGATCTTGCGCCGGATCAACGCTGTATTCGTCCGGATCGATTCCGTAAAGCTCTCGCGTGGACCGCGGACAATCGTCTCCGTCGCTGGCTCCGTAACACTGCGTTGATTCCAATATCTTACCCCAATGGCAAAGCCTTGGGATTGCCCTTCAAATAGCAGGATCGCGTCCCCAGACAACAATGAAGTGTAGAGCGTTTCAAACTCCGTAATTTCCTTCACGCCGCCCACGGTAAGTGCCCGTTCCTTAAGAGCATTCAAGACATCCTGACCGAAGGAGACCAATTGATCCAATTCGGTGTTCTTCATATCCATGATCAGCGATTCCATGACAAAATCCGCAAGCTGTTGCGTACCGGTTAACCCGTCCGTGTAGACAATAGCCGCTCGAATATTGCCGAGTTTCCCAATGCGGATTTCTCTCAGGATGATGTCATCACTATGGCCAAGCTCATGTATAATCTTCTCTATGTTTTGCTTTAAAACTGCCGAAATGGGTTCCGCAGCATCTGATCCGGCAGGTTTGTTATGTTCCATAAGCGATCCCTCGATTTGTAATGCTATGGATCAATTGTAGCCTAATCCAGGTCTTCGTAAACCTGAGGTGGAAGGTTATCCAAAATTTGAAATATCTCTAAAAAATGATCCTTCCTTGAAATCTAGTTGAGATTATGATTGATATATCTCTAAAAAATGACGTTTTACAAGCAAGAGACATAGGAAAACCAGCCCAATCTAGGCTGGTTTCCCTAATGATGCAGTAACGATATTGACGTTATTTCAAGATTGCTCAAGCAATGATGGCAAGGTCTTCAATATCTACCCGGCAGCCTTTATTAACATCCGCTCTCGGATTCCAACCCGGCTGACCATCTTGTCTTAGTAGGCCACTTCAGCGATCGCTCGTAATAATCTCCTGCCTGTAGAGTTAAAGCCTTCAGATTTAATAAGTTTACAATCATTACTGTTTTCAGAACCGGTAATCGAACGATGTCTTGAGATACGTCATATTGAAGGTATTGTTGTTTAACTGCCCACTTGAAAATTGTTTAATTCGAGGTAACGATGTGAGCTCTTGTTGTGGCTTCATAAACTTTCCCTGCGTTTGGTGGCTTTTTATTACTGTTGCTGTTCTTTGCATTCTCATTCATTTTACGGTGTCTTAAGGTTCCTAAAAATAATTGAAGGTCATTAGTAGTTATATCACCTGTGAAATGTACACGGAACTATTTCTGCGCAGTCAAAATGACAGGTCCCGCTTTCGTAATGGCAATTGTATGTTCATACTGAGCGGATAGCTTCCCGTCAGCGGTTCGCGCGGTCCAACCGTCTTCGTCGATCGTCATGCGATATGTTCCTGCGTTCAACATCGGCTCAATGGTAAATACCATGCCTTCCTTAAGGCGGAATCCTTTGCCCGGCGACCCGAAGTGCGGAAAATTTGGCTCTTCATGCATGCTTCTACCCACTCCATGGGCAAGCAGGTCGCGCACGACGCCAAAACCGTTTTGCTCCGCATGTTGTTGAATCGCATGGACGACATCGCCGATCCGGCTGCCGACGGTTGCCCGTTCGATACCGATGTACATGCACTCTTTCGCGACCTGCATCAACTTCTTGGCTTCCTCTGAGACGGATCCGACCGCATAGCTCCATGCGGAATCGCCGACCCAACCGTTCAGCTCCGCAACGATATCGACGGTGACGATGTCTCCCTGTCGTAAGGGCTTGCTGTCCGGGAAACCGTGCGCGATCACATCGTTCACGGAAGCGCACGTTGCATACCGGTAGCCATTGTAGCCCAAGGTGGGGGCCCTCCCCCTGCTTTCGCAATGAGCCGCTCTACTTCGTCGTTAATCTCCTGCGTCGTAATGCCCGGACAAATCATTTCTGCCACTCTTTTGTGGCATGCGGCCACGAATTGCCCGGCTATTTTCATCTCTTCGATTTCCGCCGCCGATTTTAAAGTCACCATATTATCGGCTCCCTCCCGGCAAAATTCCCGTAAGCAAAGTTTCCGCAGCCTCGTCGCCATCCATTACTTCATGCTGATGATGAATATGCAATCCGGCATAGCCGACCAATGAGCCAATCAGCATGTTGGCCGCCTTCTCCGGACTTCGCGCGCCGGAACATTCCTGCAAAACCTTTGCCAGCGGCAAGTATAGTTCTTTGTGGAAGCGCTGGGACAGCTCCCCATAGCGGCCGCCAGGGAGCTGGTGAAAGTTTTCCGCCGACATTTTGTACAGGATGAACACCGATAAATCCTCCGACCACTGCCGAAGCATGAGCACGATATAATTCCGCAGCCGCTCAGGATATGGTCCTCCGCCACCCAAGGCTGTTTCCGTAACCGATTTTGCCTGTTCGATAGCGCACCACAGCAAAGCGTCAAACAATTCGTATTTATTTTTGTAATAATGATAAACCGTTCCGTAACCGAGCGCGGCTTGGGCCGCGACATCGCGCATCTCCATTGTTATTCCTTTATCGATATACACCTGCGCAGCCGCCCGCAGCATTTGCTGGATCCGGATCGCACGAATCTCTTCGTTCTGCTCCTTCGTTCGGGGAGACATGATAGGAAAACCCTCCTTATTTGACCTACTGGAATGTCGAAATAAGAATACAATAAATTTCCTTTTCAGTCAATACGAAAATGCTTGGCTCGTGTCATCCGCTTTAAAAGAGACAGCAAGAGGAACGTTGTTTGTTCTCCGGCGGTTACATCCGCTGTCTCCGGCGCTCCTCATGCATCGTTTTTAACGGATCATCGAGAAATTCGCTCCATCCCTGCTCCTGCAGCAGTCCGTCAATATTTCATACCTGGAATCGAAATCCTCTTCTGCAGGCAGCCAGGTCAGGCCATAATCGTTGTTATACTCGAAAGCGCGGGATTCGATAACCGTATGGCGTATCGCCCGAAAATGCGCGTTGGCCATCGCCGACTGAGGACTATAGACTGCTTCCAGATAAACAGTTAAAAAAGCCGCAGTTGGCTTGCATGCGGCTTAGTTCTGAACAGGCATTTAACTGATTCCGATGATGTATCTTATCGGATCGCTGGCGCTAATGATGAGAATTCGGTTCGAGGCTTCCACCTTACCGACGAATTGCCCATTTGTCGTTGATACTTGAATATAGTCTGTACCGGGTCTGAATCCGGTTGTGATCCAGCCTCTAGCGCTCTCGTGGCGCAATGTTCCATCGGTTACACTGCCTGTAGCAACAATAACGCTTCTATACTTCGTTATGTCGTCGTTTAAGCTGATGGTACCAGTAACCGTATTTAGCATATCCGTCAACAGACGTTCCCCCTGTACCGAGGAAAAGAGGGTATCTACTGCTTCATTAAAGAGAGTACCCGATACGCCCGGGCTTAAAGTATTCATATGGATGCTTACTCCCGTATTTCCGACGGGAACGAACACGGCATACTTGTAATTGTTCGTGTACCCTCGATTGTTAAGCGTATTCTCAACCACTTCTACACTGGAGCAGCCTTCGATTCGTAGCCCATAGTACAAAGCGTTCTGGTCTTGGGTCACGCCCCGGAATACATTCCCTTTAATGATAGTATCGTTCGTGTTGGTCACATACACCCCTTCCCGCTGAATACTAGAGCAATAATTATCGGAAATTACGACTCCGCCACCGCCAATAATTCTAAAAGCGGAGTTTTTAACATTGGATAGGACATTGTCTGAGACTTGAATCAGGACGGATGGCTGATCGAACCCTCCCGCTACTGTTTTCCTTGTTATTGCAATACCGTGCAAGCCGGTTTGACGAATGACATTATCTGCTATCACCATGCTGCTGCAGGAATAGACGGATATGGCATTGCCACCTGTCTGCTCTATCGTATTCCCTGATATAACAGCGTTCTTATAGCTTTCCGGTTTAATCGCGATGTCCTTCAAGCCTTTGAAATGATTGTTAACGATTCGAATGTTTTCATGGAACACCTGCTGTCCTGCCGAATCATATTTGGATCCATGCGTTCCTACACCACGATGTCCATTCTCAAATGTACAGCCCTCAATCAGCACATCACGGCAAGGCGTGTTATCATAAGCCCCAAACAATGGGAATGCTAATGCATCGGCAAAATCAATCTGTACCATTTCATATTGATCGGTTCCTTTTACAAGCTGATTTTTAAAAGAACAATTGTGTAAGGTAACATTTCGGCTAGAGTTAAATTCGATAATGTGACCGTTATGACCATTAACGAACTGAACACGTTCCATATATACCCGATCTGCATGAGCCAAAGCAAAGGCTTGGAGGTTTTTAGAGGGGCTTGACGGAGGGTTCGTATCCCCGCACAAATCTATGGTGCCTCCTATCAACGTCAAATTCCCATCCCCTTCATAGGCGGATGCATAATTGGAGTCCCCTGAAGCTCCATTTACAAACAGCTTTAAATGGACGTCAGGATTACCCAATCTCTTCAATACAGCACCGTCATCCATCTGAATAAACGTATTGCGATAAAGCCTTAACACTCTGGTTAGCTTGTATGTACCTGATGGAACGACGATGGTGCCGCGTCCACGCTCATTTATTTTTGTTAGGCACAGCTCAAATACGGAGCTATCGTCCTCAACTCCATCCCCTATGGCACCGTAATGCTTCACATTAAACACACAATCGTCCGCAGACGGCTCTGGACCTGTGCCATAAACATTGTCCGTTACGCTACTGCCCATAGACAACGACTTCCCCTGGACTATCGCAGATCCTACCGAGCCTATGGCTACTGCTGCTCCAACAGCTCCTAATGATTGCAACAATTTTCTTCTAGTTACCTTAGTTTGTGAGCTGTTCGTCTTATCCTCTTCAAGTTTCTTCACTGGATCCTCACCGACCTAACCCGTATTATTTGAGTTTCGTCCTAATATCCATATTGATTTTTTCCTCCGCATCCCTAAGCGCAGAATTCGCATCTTTCCCCTTCTGGAACATATTGCGCAGCTCCTCTTGAATAATCGTCATCGCCTGAGTATCGAACAAAGAAGGCTGATAAGGCTTGGCTACGGAAGACTTGAACACGGAAGCGATATTTTTATTTTTTAAGTAAGGCAGCTCCTGTCCAAAAGCCGTTTTATACTTCTCGTCCTTCATAATACTCATTTTGCCTTGCTTCGTCATATCCATTTGAACCTCATCAGACGTTACGGTCGCAATAACATTGAATACATCATCCTGATGCTTGCTAGTCTTCGTAGGCACCATAATGTGAAGATCCGGTCCCATTCCTTTTCCTACAGCTTCAGGGAATACCGGGTAGGATGCTATATCCCAGTTCAAATCCGTTAACTCTCCCAATTTTGCCGAGGTAATGATATTGACGTCCGCCAGCATGGCCAGTGAACGATCCTTCGTAAACAAATTAATCCCTGCTGTTTTCCATGCATGCTTGCCATTGCCCGGAATCGTATAAATGCTGGCAGCCTGTTGAAGCACCATTTTCCACTGATCGTTATTTATTATCGCTTGGTTTGTTTTCACATCGACGAAAGGAAGCGAGAGCTGGGAAGCCATCCGCTCCGGAACGTTAGGCTCCAAGCCCCTGAATTGAATGCCACTGTCCATCCTAGTCACTTTCTTGGCCAGCTCTGTTGCCTCTTGCCATGTCATGCCATCCTTTGGATATGGAACGGCGAATTTATCGAAGATATCTTTGTTGTAATAAAGTGCGCTGAAGTTCTGCGTATACGGTACAGCGATGAGATCATCCTTCTGTGCTGCGGCTTTTATCGAATCTAATGCAGCTGTCTCGAACCGGGACAGATCGATTGCATTTTTCTTGAGACCATCTGTTAAAGACTGAAGCAGCCCAGCTTCATTAATGGCGGGAATCCCGTTCACATTATTAGTAATGATAATATCCGGCACTTCATTGGCTACGACCTGCCCTGGAAGCAGCTTGTCGTCATATGCGACTTTTTCCGTTGTGATCCATGAATATTTCTTCTGGACCGGATCCGTAAAATACCTTTTAAACTCCTCGTCGGTCAAATATCCGCTCGCTTTGACTCCGATTTTGATCATAACCGGGTTGTGCTTTTCCTCCTTTTTGTTACCTGTACCTGTCGCTGATTCCTGCTGTGAACAAGCAGACAGCAACAGCATTCCTGCGGCAAGAATACACCCTGTAAGACCCGCTGAGCGCCATTGTAATGATTTCGACGTACATCTCGTTTCTTTCATGATTTCACAGTTCCTTTCTTTTGATTTTCGTAATCGATTACATTATTGCTTTCATTGAACTCAGTTTGGATAAGCATCTAATGATCCTCTTCGTAATCGATTACATTTTTGCATCATAAAAATCGTGCTAGAGCTAAACATAACATACTTATGTAAAAAGAATTCCAGCTTTGATTTAAGATTTCGTAAATAATAATCTTGATATTATGGCTTACGTCGAAAAAAAGTTTCCATATTGATCATCCCGTACAGACTTATGCTTTGAAAGCATAACACAAGTCCGTCCAATTGCTCCCTCATACGTTCATTAAACAATGGAATCTCGGACTCAGCCTGTTCAGCCAATTCATTATTGGCGAAATAACCGAGTGATACATGTGGGCGATATGGGAGTGTTGCTGGTTGAATGCCGAACCTCTCGGTAAATTCATCATTGAGCCTCACTCTAGCTTGCTCGATCTTGGCAATACTCTCCGAAGACTCTTTATTGGCCGGTTGCAGTAGAGCAACCAACGAGCTATTCCCCCATTTGTGCACTTTGGCGAAAATAAATTCGATCGGTTGGGTATGTAGTGCCAAGGGTTCTCCGTCTTTTCCCGTCACGAATGGACTGTCCAGCAGCGTATGCGGCAGACCCTCCAAAAACTGAAGACCTGCTTCCCTCACTCTTTCAGCTACTCGATGAGCATTGTAATCATTCACTCCATCCCAAACCGTAACATGGTAGGAAGGCAGTGGTAAAGGGCAGAATCCGCACTTTTCTTTTAAAAAAGTATTTTGGTTCGCTTCATCATACAAGATCCGGTAAAAAGCAGAAGCTTCGTCCTCATAACGATTATTCATGACCTGCGTAGACTCGCATAGTTCAAATAAACGAAGACTGTCTCCTGGGTTATCAAATAAAAATGAAAAGCCGTTAAACGCAGCCCAACTTGGTTTGAGATCTTTTACCTTACGGTTTGTAATTGTCAACATGGTCGCTTTCTCCTCTTCTTCTGTTATCTATACTTATTTTAAGCAAGCTGTTGTCACGTCGTTCACATGTCTCACCCCCTTATTGTAATCGGTTACAATATCTTGCAAAAGAAACCAAGAGTTTATTAATTACAACCCTTATGTTTCTCTAACAACCATTCTATGAGGCAAAATCACCAATTGAGGAGTTTCTACTTCATTCAATAATTGGGACACTAGCTGTTGAACCGCTCGATAGCCCAAATCGTACATAGGCTGAACAATGGTCGAAATCGTCGGATTCGTAATTTCCGCAATGAACGTTCCGTCAAAGCTGATTAATCCCACCGTTTCCTTGAGATGAATCGTCTTCTCTTTGATCCCCCGCAAAATATAAGAAGCCTGGAGATCGGAATGAGCAATAATCGCGTCAATTTCAAGTCTTTTGGAATGAATTCGGCTTACAGCTTCTACGACATCTTGATATACATTCTTCGTTGGTTGAATCAAATCAGGATTAAAAGCAATACCCGCTTCCATCAACGCTTCCTTGTAGCCTTCCAGCCGGGCGGTTACTGAGCTTGACTCTTTACTTCCTGCAATGTACGCAATCTGCTTATGCCCGCGCTGAAGCAGCTCTCTTACAGCCTCATACGAGGCTTGCCTATTGTCGATAGCGATACATGTTGCATCAATCCCCGGACAGCTTTCCGTGCAGAGCACAATTGGATAATTCGGCTGCAGCTGCTCCAGAAGAGCCTTATTAGCACTGGAGGAAACAAAGATGATTCCTTCCGCCAAGTTCGTCTTCAACAAATTCACATAGGTTTCCAGAACCCACTGCTTCGATTCAATAGTCCCTATAATAATATGGTAGCTGCTGTCATACGCAGCGGCGTGAGCGCCTCTTGCAATCTCCGAAAAGTAAGGGTTCGACATGGAAGGCAGCACCATAACAATCGTTTTACTTGCTTGTGTACGCAAATTTTTGGCAAGCATATTCGGCTTGTAGTTCATCTCTTCGATGACACGGAGCACCTTCGTCTTCGTCTCGGCTTTCACAACCGGATCATTATTCAATACCCGGGACACCGTAGCTACCGATACGTTTGCTTGTTTGGCAACCTCTTTAATGGAACTCATGATCTTTAATCTTCCTTTGTTTACGGCGTTCAATGAAATTATTATGTAATCGATTACAATTATCATAACACAGCCTTGGATTTTTTTCCAGTACAAATATATCCAATACTAATGGAGCTATTGAAATATTGGCAGCATTACAGAGGCCTCCGGGAAACGAAAGTAAATGGAAAACGACGCGGATTACGTCGATCATCTCATATTCATTGACAACAGCTCATCGATTCATTCGGTTGGCTGTATAGATTACCGCTGTTTTAATTGAACTATCGTTCCCCTGAGTTTTTAGCCTCTACCTAAGTTTGTCTAGGGTAGTGTCTTTTTATAGTCAGGAACCTTGTGATTAGGCTTCTGATCATATCAAGCATTTGAACTCTACTTATTGGCTTTGTACACTTTTAATAGTTTACCTTTAATCGTCGTGTCTTTCATCACTTGCAAAACAAGCGGGCCTTTACCATTCAATATGTCAACATAAGTGACGTTATCTTGAATCGTAATAATACCGATATCGTCTGCTGTTACGCCCTCGATCTTGGCAATCGTACCGACGAAATCTACGGCTCTTAATTTCTTTTTCTTGCCGCCGTTAAAGTACAGCTTCAAAATTTCCTTACTTAACTGCTCACTCTTATCTTGTTTGACAACCGGCTGTGTCGTCAATTTCTCTTCAAAGGCAGCTTTCGCATGGGCAACCTCTTCTTTGGAAGGAGGGTCCAGCCTTGGGATTTCAAACCCAATGTAGTCTTGAATTTCGGTTAGAAATTTATCCTCGTTCGGAGTAGCAAAGCTGATCGCTTTACCTGAATTGCCTGCGCGTCCTGTTCTTCCGATCCGATGTACATAGCTTTCTTTATCCAGAGGCAGGTCGTAGTTAATAACATGTGTAATATTTTCAATGTCAATGCCTCTCGCAGCGACATCCGTAGCAACTAAATAGCGAAACGCCCCTCTTTTGAACTCATTCATCACATGGAATCGGTCATCCTGCTCCATACCCCCATGGATTTTGTCACAAGGATAGCTGAGGTTCTCTAGCTGACTGCTTAACTTATCTACTTGCTCTTTCGTCCGGCAAAAAAGGATACAGTTATCTGGATTCTCCATCGTTGTAACGTCGCGAAGCAGATTGAATTTATGATCATTCCTTACGACATACAGCTTATGCTCAATCTGAACTGCGGTGTTTACCGACGCCTTAATCTCAATATCCACAGGGTTATTCATATAGCGATGACATAGCTTCTCTACATCTTCCGGCAACGTAGCCGAAAAAAGCATTGTCATACGATCTTCCGGAAGCTCGTCAATAATCGCTCCGACTTGCTCGATAAAGCCCATTCGCAGCATCTCATCGGCCTCATCAATAACAAGGTATTGCAATCGTTCGAGGTCGAGCGTATCTCTTTTGATATGATCCAGCACGCGTCCCGGTGTCCCGACAACGACGTGGCACTTTTGCATTAATTGTTCTTTTTGCTTAGCGAAGGGCTGCTTTCCATAAAGTGCGGTTGCTTTAATTCGCTTGAATCGCCCGATATTCCGAATATCTTCTTTCACTTGGTCGGCAAGCTCACGCGTTGGGGTTAATATTAATGCTTGCGGCTTATTCTCTTCCCACTCGATCATTTCACAAATAGGAATGCCGAACGCGGCCGTTTTGCCGCTTCCTGTTTTGGATTTGACGGTAAGATCTTTTTTCTTAAGCGCCAGCGGTATGACTTCGCTTTGAACATCCGTCGGATGCTCATACCCCAAGCCCTCTAATGCCCGTACGATATCTTCACTTAATGTATAGTCTCTAAAGCTTGTTTTGCTCATCTTATGCTCCTTATATTGCTTTTCATTTACGATCCTGTGTCATTCTGGTTCTTATTCATTATAACCATCCCATGTAATAGAGCAACCTAATTCGAAATCAATCGCAGAAAAACATCCCCACTCCCTATCGCAAAGGCATAAACACGGAGTACATACTCCCTTTCCCTGGCTTGGAACTTCAGGGGCTATCTGTATATTTCACCGCGTTGTCCAACAAGTTGAAGATTGCCTCTGCTGTCCAACGAGGATCATGGGGTATAATCATTATCGTGCACGCTACTTCAAACCGATCTCAAAGCAACCGTCACTTTAATCAGCCAACCGGTTGCACGCATAAAAAAGAGAATGGATTGTTCATCCATTCCCTACGCTTGAAAATATTTAAATTAATCTGCGCTTGCGGTAATATGCTCCCACTTTTCATATTCCTCTAACATGGAATTGAGCTGTGTGCGAGCCATCACGAGTCCCATGCTCCCCAAAGCTAGTCTTCTTGGCGGATTGTCTGCGCCGGCAATATCGGCGACCGCAGACATTGCTTTTTCTACATCGCCGTAAGGCGCGGTCTTGGCAAGCTTATTGTACCAATCATAAGTCGCTTGGTAATCCGATATATCGTTTTTAACTTCTTGCGTATTTCTTTGAAAGCCTGTTTTGAAGCCTGCAGGTTCAATAAGCGTGATGTTGATCCCTAGCTCTTTCACTTCGGCAGCAAGTCCCTCGCTAAGATTTTCAAGTGCCGCTTTTGAACTGCAATAGATGGACAAGGTCGGCAAGCTTTGCACTGCGCCCATAGACGATGTATTAATAATATGTCCGGAACGATTTTTCCTCATTTGCGGAAGTACGGCTTGAATCATACCCATGACGCCAAATACATTCGTTTCATATTGCCTGCGAGCTTGTTGGACAGTTACTTCTTCAAAAACGCCCGCCTGAGCATATCCCGCATTATTGAGCAAAACATCAATTCGCCCATATTGACTAGTTACCGTATCGACAACCTGATGAACCATTTCCTGATTCGTAATATCTAATGCCATCACCTGAATGTTAGAGTATTTGCCAAATTCAGGAGCGACTTTCTGCGTATCTCGCATGGTAGCTACTACATTCCAATGACGCTTGGCGAATTGAAGGGCCAATTCCTTGCCAAAGCCTGTTGACGTGCCTGTAATTAAAATCGTTTTGCTCATGTGTGTTCCCTCCCGATAGTGGTTTGAGCGTCGCTCGAGAATGATCTTAAATCTTAAAGTCGACTTTAAGTCAAGTGCTGCTTTTTGGAAAAAATCATTCTCATGCGAATTGGCTCCATGCTATTCCCACCAGGCTGCAGAAGGGTATTTCGTTGCTCCTATCGTTACGGTTTCGCCTATTCTAGGCGTCGCCAAGGCTGCGTTCCGTTGTTCAGCCGCTCGTTTTGCCCGCTCTATAGGATCTGTCCAACTGTGCAGCGCTAACGTAAAAGCTCCCCAGTGTATAGGGATCATTAAGTTACCTTGCACATCCAGGTTAGCTTGCACCGATTCCTCAGGAGTCATATGAATATTTGCCCACTTTTCATCATATTGACCCGTTTCGAAAAGCGTGAGATCAAACGGTCCGTATTTATCGCCAATCTCCTTGAAATGTGGTCCGTATCCGCTGTCCCCGCTATAATATATTTTCGTTTGACCACTAACAATGACCCAAGAACTCCATAAGGTAGGCCCGACGCTGCTTCTGCCCCGGCCAGAGAAATGTCTTGCCGGCGTGCTGATTAACGTCAGTCCCTCAACGGACTCTTCATCCCACCAATCAAGCTCTTTAATGCGTTCAGGTTCGACACCCCACTTCGTCAGATGCCCTGCAACTCCTAAGGGAACTATAAACAGCTTCACTTTTCCTTTCAGCTTGCGAATTGATCCATAGTCCAGATGGTCGTAATGATCATGAGATATAATAACAGCGTCTATTTCAGGCAAATCCTCTATCTCTGTCGGCAGCTTGTCGCTGTAACGTTTTGGACCGAAGAAAGGAACAGGAGAAGCATAATCGCTGAATACGGGGTCTATTAACAGCTTCACCCCATTTACTTTCAGCAATAGCGTGGAGTGACCAAACCAGATCACTTGATCTTCCTTATTTCTCGAGAAACCTTTCGAATCAAAAGAATCGATCGGCATGCTCCCCTTTGGTCTGCTGTTAGGGGTCCCTTTTATCGTTTTAATCAGCGCATCCGCGGTATCTTTTAAACTGTAATCCATCGGCGTTGGAATTTGATTGCGAAACTTCCCGTCGATAAACTGCGGGGAAGCATGAATTCTTTTCTGGCTTTCCGCCGAGCTTTTACCGCCAAGCGGAGGATAATATTTCAGTATCAAAAAGATGACTAAAGCGATTATAACTACGAGAATTAATAATTTCATTCCGTTTGATTACTCCTTCTAATCGTTACATAACGGCATTGTGACCCAGAATTGCCTTAGGCTCCAAATACTCTTCGATTCCGTACGTGCCGTGATCCCTGCCTATGCCTGAGCTTTTAAACCCTCCGAACGGCGCTTTCGGTTCGTCGTGCAAACCGTTGACTGATATCCGTCCGGCCACGATCTGCTCAGCGACCCGATTCCCCCGCTCCGTGCTTCCGGAAAAGACGAATGCTTGCAAGCCATATGGTGTATCGTTCGCGATTTCAATAGCCTCTTCTTCCGTCTTATAAGTAATGATCGATAGGACGGGACCAAATACTTCTTCTTGCGCAATAGTCATATCATTGGTTACATTGGAGAACACCGTCGGCTTAACATAGTAACCATCATCGAGCCCTTCAGGACTACCTGCGCCGCCGACAACCACTTTTGCTCCGTTTTCGATCGCCTGGTTAATATAGCGCTGAACTCTTTCGAACTGGTTCTGATTCACCATTGGCCCAATAACTGCGGCTTCGTTCCAGAGGTCGCCCACTTTTAACGCCTCGACGGTTGCAGCCATTAAACGTTTGACCTCCTCTAGCCGCGTTTCCGGAACTAGCACCCTAGTGCCTGCAAGGCAAGCCTGACCGCTGTTGATGAATCCGGCTCTTACCGCAAGGGGAACGGCTTTCGTGAAGTCGGCGTCATCCAAAACGACGGTAGGCGATTTTCCTCCAAGCTCGAGCGTAATCCTTTTTAAGTTAGCCGCCGCGGCTGCCGCGATTCGTTTTCCGATTGCAGTGGAACCTGTAAACGTGATGCCAGTAACGTCCGGGTGGCGAGTCAACTCTTCGCCGACTACCTCTCCCTTGCCGTTAACGATATTGATAACGCCAGCCGGTATATTGGCCGCATGGACAGCTTCCATAAATAGTTCCGTTTGTGCCGCGCTAAACTCGCTCGGTTTGACAACCACGGTGCAGCCCGCTGCGAGTGACGGCGCAATTTTATTGGCAAGATGCGTCGCATTGGCATTCCAAGGCGTAATGACTCCGACAACGCCAACCGGCACCATTTGAACCTTTGCTGTGCCGGCCGCTCGTATAAAAGGATACGCTTCAACCGTTTCCTTCATATGCGAAAAGGCGTTGATCGCAAGCTGGGTTAGCATTTTAGCCACTGTGACCGGCGCACCGTATTCCGAAACGGTCGCATCCACCAATCTGTCGAATCGTTGCGACAGTGATTCATGCAGCCGCGAAAGTATTTCCATGCGTTCCTCAATGCTCGTTTTAGAGTACGTTTTGAATGCAGCTTTAGCAGCCTCTATTGCTTTGCACGTGTCCTCAACGTTTCCGAGCACGACTTTGCCAGCTACTTGCTTGTTTACGGGATTGATCAGCTCCAGCTCTTCCGTACCCAACGGTTTGACTAATTGTCCATCAATATAAATCTTATCGTACACATTCATTATAGGTTCCTCCTCATCCTTAGTTAGCGTAAATCATTTATATTTTAAATGTTAAAGTTCACTTTAAGTCAATAGCTTTACATAAAATATTAGCGAAGCTTTGACTCATTATTTCTCTAAGAAGAAATAATGAGTCAAAGCTTCGCTAGTTTTTCGCTTATATTTACTTGAAACCTTCATTATTCGTTGGCGTATCCAGCCTCCCGATATACTCGAGAAAGCTATCCTCCGGGTTGCCGTTTTGGATGTTATTATACACCTCCAGCTTTTGGCTCACCGCTTCAAAAGCCTCGTTCAGCACCTGCTGCTTTTTTACGATTTCAGCTTGATGCGCTTCCAATATGGCCCTTCTCTGGGCAATCGTCGCTTCTCCCTGCTGGGCAAGCTCGACAATTTCTCTTATACCCGCTATGCTCATTCCCGTTGCACGAAAACAAGTCATTAATCGAATCCAGTCCAAATCCTTTTTATCAAAAAGGCGGTTGCCTTTGTCGTCCCTGCGAATATTCGGCAATAGTCCTTCTTTATCATAAAATCGTATCGTATGTGCGGGGCAATTTAATTTTTCCGATGCTTCCTTTATTGTAAACAATTCGCTCTCCCTCCCCACCAATGTTTACTTCTACATACTTCTTGCTGTTTTGCGCTGGAACTGTCGCGATTGATAGATGACAAAAACGCTGATTGCACCTGCGTACAATCAGCGTCTATTCACCTATTGATTTAGCAATTATATCATAAGCAGTTAGTTAGTCAAATGCGCTGATCGACATACTGATAGGCTCCCTCTTCCCGTTACTACAGGAGCTGAACGAAAAACGAATTTGGAACTTTAGTAATAAGACGTTTAAATATTTGCACAGTTTGTCGCCAGCCAATGCCTCCAATATCAAAAACTGAAGTTATGCAGACGTTCGGTTATAAAATTGGTTAAAACCTTAATAGATTTAAAGCTTCTTTGAATGCAACTCCCCACTTAAATGATAGCCTTTGTACCAATGTTTATTGATCTCTCGTACCCGTTACTTCAAAAGATTTTGGTAATTGGGGAGGAAGTCATCCTTATCGGGTCCTCTAAGATGTTCAAAATTTTTAAGCTCAACTCCAGCCGGCGAGATCCGATAAGTAAGTACATCTTCGCCGACAGGTATATGAGGACCGACTATTGGTTGAGCATCTATTGTGATTAAAAAATCAAAACCACGGAAAGCAGCTACCCTTTCAATGCTCTTCACTTTTACGGAATCTGGATAAACAACGGGTGGTATTGAAATTACATCTGAGTATACCTCAGAAAGTTTCTCTTTCATATGCGGAAGTAGAATTAAAGCAAGCATATCTTGTAACTGCAGCTCCCTTGAGTCCTCAAGTAGCTTATTACCAGCTGCATCTGAAGTTTGCTCTGAAAGAGCCTCTTCAGCAACATAGTGTACACCTATTGTATGTTTGTTATCAGTCTCAGGAGAGGCTTGTGTGTATTTTACAAGAGCACCACTGCTCTCAGCGAATAAACGAAGCGGTACATATGCCTTGTTATTATAGTTAAGCACCTCTTCGCCTTCCTGTAGTTGTACTTCTTTGGAGAGCCCGTTAGCTAGAAAAAAAGTAACTTTACTTGGAAAGATTGTTGCTTCAATTACACTTGAAGCAAATACAGAAGCTGTTGCCATTAAGAAGGCACCACACAACACACCTGCAATAAAATGTTTCTTCAATTTGTCCTCTCCTCTTCAAAATGTAAATTCTTGTATCCAATTGACGAATCCAATGTACTGTTAGTTGCAAACAAAGTATAAAAGTAGATTATTTTGACTTTGTTTATTCGATTTATGCCATAGATGATAAAAGTCTCCCGTCTTCAATGTTTGAGTAACCTGGAATTGAGCCACTTAACCCACCTCAATCTGCGTATAACAAAATGAGTTAATGGTTCGATGACTCGACCACTTATGACCATATTTTTATATAAGTAGTAAGCTTATGAAACATCAGTAACGAAAAAGTCCATGATATCATGGACTTTTTCGTTACTGAATGATTTATTTTTTTAATTTATCCTCAATAGCTTTGTTCGCCTTTTCTTCCGCTTCCCGTAAGACCGTATTAACATCTTTCCCTGCTGCCAATTCTTTGGCCCCAGCATCGAGTGCCGAACGAACTAAAGCGTCATATTCAGTAAGGGGGTCGTTTATCTTGCGTGTTTTTGATTTAAATATACCGCTAATGTTTTTCCCTTTGAGATAAGGTACATTTGTGCCATACTGTGTTTGAAAATCCGATTTGGCTAAAGCGGAAATTTTTCCACTTTTGCTCAGTTCAGCTTGCACCTCATCGGAAGTAAAGATCGACATCACTTGAAAAGCTTCATTCTTATATTTGCTTTGCTTATTCAGCATGATCGTATGTGGGGTAATGATGCGGCCTGTACCAATGGCTTCAGAGTAGTTGGGAAGCGAGACAAAATCCCATGGAAATTTATCCGCGATACTCGCATCCGTGCTAGCTATCATATCGGGAACCCAGGCGGTCAGCATGGCTATATTTCCGTTCTTAAAGAAATCGCTGCTACCATAACTGAGTTTCTTATCCTCTCCTAGAAATCCCGGGACATCGATCATATCTTTCATCGTGGTGAGAACTTTTTTCCAATTATCGTTATTAATTGTCGCTTTGTTCGTAGCCGGATTAACGTAAGGTAAAGAAAGTCCATAACCTAAACGGGAAACCGTATCAGGACTGAGTCCAATATATCGGATCCCGTTTTCTGTTTTGGTTACCTTGCGGGCCAACTGGATGATCTCATCCCAGTTCATCCCGTCTTTCGGATATGGGACAGCGAATTTATCAAAGATATCTTTATTATAGAGAAGAGCTGCGATGTTTTGGGCAACCGGTAAAGCGTACATGGCACCTTTTCCACCGCTATAAACTTTAACAGCGTCTATGGCATTAGCGTCAAAACGATTTAAATCGAAGTTGTTGCTCTTAATCAGATTGTTCAGATCCTCTGGTACATCAAGTTCTCGCCAAAGAGGGGTATTAGCGTCTGTCGTATAGATAAGATCCGGAACGATGCCAGCAGCCACTAATTCCTCCGGATTGGTGCCTGTCCCTTTACGTACAATATTAAACGAAATATTAGGATATTTTTTTTGTACAGGCTGAACTATAAATTTATCGATTTCCTCATTGCTAATCGCCGCGTGCTGGTAGAGAGTAAGGGTTATCGGTTCGTTTGTAACTTTTGTTTGAATACTCCCTTTGTCATCCTTTGTGCCTGTTCCTTGATTGCAACCCGCAAGTGCTGTGATCAATACAACTGAAGATGCCATTCTAATCAACTTCATCTTTTTCCCCTCCTAATTGTGTTAGTAACTAATGAAAATTTTAGTAAGCGGTTTCAAAAGTCGTGATAAATAATATATTTACTCTGGCATCACCACATGAAATAAAGCATTTGTTATATTTTCTTGTAATTCATTGAGTATTTTGATCATCATATACTCATGCTTTGTTTATCTTAACGAACCATGAATACACAATTGGTTTTTAAGTATTTACCACCGTTTATGATAACGGCATCATCTGAATGAGATTCTATAACACCTCCGTAGTCAATGACTCTACCATTTTGCCAGACAGATACATGAAATCGAAAATATCGAGCGTTATCAAAATCAAACTTATGTTTTAAAGTACTCCCCTTTATCCCCATGTATTTGTTCAGTCCTTTACACTAATTATGTGTTTCAATACTAGTCATAATACTAGAAATGGAATGTCGATTGTATAAGAAACGTGATGCAAATGGTGACTATTATTGTCGATCAAACAAATCTTTCAACAAAATATCTGCATCTTCTTTGTTTCAATGAGTAAACCCAGTTGCTCAAATCGTTTTTCGCTTTCATCTGCCCAGGTATAAAAGGCTATAAATTCTTTAAACTCCGGCCGAGGAACTTTCACTCCCCCCCCGACACAAGCCATTTTCGTCCGTATTCATTGTTGCTTTGTATTTCTTCACCTCTCGACCTACTGAAAACAATTTTATATTTGCATTAAAAAATTAAATTTGATAATATAACTGACGAACGTTCGTTAATATCGAGGTGATTATATTGAAAAGTAAAGAAATTAAAGACATAGCTTTAAAATTTTTCACAATTCATGGGTATGAGGGAGCATCTCTGTCTCAAATTGCCGAGAATGTTGGTATGAGAAAACAGTCTCTCTATGCTCATTTCAAGGGGAAAGATGATCTATTTCTACAAGTTTTACAAGATGCCAAAGAGACAGAAATCTCATCAAAGCTACAATATTTGAGTAAAGTGGATACCCAAAATCCCAAAGCAGATTTATTTGGATATCTGCAATTGGTAATTGATTTATTTCAACAGAGCGAGCAGTTAAAGTTTTGGCTGCGTATGTCTTTTTTCCACCTCTCCATCTGGCAACAGCGATTAATGAGGAAGTAATCGATACGGAAACAAAGATTCAAACCGTACTAGAAAGCAAATTTCAAGATTGGATCGATGCCAAAGTCATCATGGCAGATGCAGCCTTCATCCCAACTCTTGCCTTCTTAGGTGTAGTTGATTCCATCATGTTAGAGCTTGCATATGGGAATGATGAAAAACGATTAAATGATAAATTAAATGCCTCATGGACCGTATTTTGGAGAGGTATTTCACAGCTATGAGTTTACAGAGAGAGGTATTGCTTCATGAAGAAACCATTGAAAGAACAAAAAACAGTCTTACTCATTCTACTAAGTAATATATTCATTGTTTTTCTAGGCGTCGGATTAATCGTCCCTGTTATGCCATCCTTTATGAATATTATGCATCTATCAGGCCAAACGATGGGTTATCTTTTAGCAGCTTTTGCATTTGCACAATTACTCATGTCTCCCCTAGCAGGACGATGGATTGACACTTATGGCAGAAAAAAAATGATCATCATCGGCTTATTCCTCTTCAGTGTGTCAGAGGTGGTCTTTGGTCTAGGTACTCATGTATCCGTTCTTTATTTATCTAGAATTTTAGGTGGCATTAGTGGTGCATTTATTATGCCAGCCGTAACTGCCTTTGTTGCAGATATTACCTCAGTAGAGGAAAGGTCCAAAGCGATGGGCTATATTTCTGCCGCCATTAGTATCGGTTTTATTATTGGCCCAGGTATCGGAGGTTTTATTGCTGAGCTTGGTGTGCGTGCCCCATTCTACTTTGCTGCTGGCTTCGCATTAATTACATGTATTTCATCCCTAATTATTTTAAAAGAACCACTAACCAAACAGCAGCTTTTGGAAATGACTCAGCTTAAAAAAGATACCAATATTGTAAGTGATCTCAAACGATCACTTCATCCACAATACATTATTGTCTTTATTATTGTGTTTGTACTGGCCTTTGGTTTGTCAGCATATGAAACTGTATTTAGTTTGTATTCTGATCATAAATTTGGTTTTACTCCACGAGATATTGCTACCATTATTACAATAAGTTCAATCTTCGGGGTTGTTGTTCAGATCTTTATGTTTGGTAAAATGGTAGATAAACTTGGTGAAAAGAAACTCATCCAGATGTGCTTAATTGCTGGCGTAGTATTGGCGGTAGCATCCACCATGATCTCAAGCTATTTAGCCATTTTGCTTATCACTTGCTTCATCTTTCTCGCATTTGACTTGCTACGACCAGCATTAACGACCTATTTATCAAAAACTGCCGAAAAAGAACAAGGATTTATCGCTGGAATGAACTCAACATATACAAGCTTTGGCAATATCGTCGGGCCCGCGTTAGTCGGTATATTCTTTGATATAAACATCAATTATCCGTATCTCTTTGCTGCTGTCATTATGTTTATTGGTCTTGTCATTACAATGATATGGAAAGAAAAACAACCAGCTAGCAGCTTGGCAAAATAATGTGAAGAACATTCTCAATTATGGAGAACTTCATACTTCGTAGTAAATGTGAAGGGAATGGTAAGGTTTACACAAAGCAAAAAAGAGGTACTTTAAACGAAAAAGGAAGCAGCTGCCGCGGCGGTCTGCTTCCTAGTCATTGCACTATCGTACCCGTCAGCGTTATGACCCTTCTAAATCATTGATAAATCTCTTTACTTCTATCCAATTAGAAGCACGATAAGCCAAATCAATGGTCACATAAGTATTATACGGCTGTTCAAACAATATTACTGGAATATTCTTATCGGCAAATTCTTTTGCATAATGGGGGCATCATCAATTAACACACTTATCTCGGAGTCTGTACATTCCTGGAGCTTATTCTAGACGCTATGTAAAATTTCATATAATCCCCTGTTTCGACCTTCTAATCATTGCATTTTTATATTAACATATATTGGTAGTATCCTGCCCGTTAACGTAACGAGGCCGCCGTTCCATGACGGTAGCCTCGTCGTTGTGGGGTCTATTGAGCTATCGTTTCGCGTTAGGTCAATGAAAAATGACATAAATAAACCACCCCAAATCAACAACATATTATCGCACTCAAGATGTTGTAAACCACATAAGAAAAACCGTGATTTACGCGGCAATTCGAGTACAAGTTCTTGTCACACTACAACTACTCGGCTCTCGAGGCTCCTTTGAAGGTCATCCGAGAGCGCAGCATCCCAGTCAGTAACACAGTAGACAGAATGATCAATAAGGCTGCCGCTACACTATACGGAAGATCCTTGTCCAGGTGGTACAAGCTGGTGCTCAGCAAAGGAGCCACTACAGAGGCCAGTCCTTGAACCATACCCACAAGACCGACAATGCCCCCTTGCTGGTCGGGAGAAACGGCGAGCGACGCTCTCTAATTGGGTTCTATTTTACTAGAAAACCTTGTGTGGAAAAAACTCAAAATCATTTCCCCTAATGTACCTTACTTCCCCCATACTAACGTTTACAAATAATATTTTAGCTATCTCTTTTGCTACAGATACAAGATCATCCTCAGCCAATTCCAAACCATCTTTTCTTACCCATATGCCTATTGGATCATCGTATATTTCATATCCGTTACTATGCTTCCTAGAAATATCATACATAACATTATTACTAGCATCATGCAATATACACCATTCCCAAGTGTCTTCTGCATTATGTACAATATCACTTAAACCCATTTTTTGTTTCAATATATTTGCAATATCAATAAGTTCTATATCTTTCAAAAACCATAGTTTCACCTTATTATTCATTTTTTCCTCCTACTCTTTTGTTAGTAGAAACCCAACATTTCAAGATAGTAACGGTCTATTTCCATCGTAACGCCCCTCGAAAGTGTTTCCTTCTCTTATGATTATCTGAGATCGCAAATATACCCGTCCGTTAACGCAAAGAAGCTGCTATATCTAGTCTTACAGCTTCATACCAATGTTTATTGAACGTACCCTTTAGCGTAATACACAATTTATCCAGCAATATCTGCTAATTCCTCAAATAAACTGTACACTGTTTGTTGGCAAACAGAAGCTGTGATTTCAGCCATCTCATCTAAGCTTACATGCCAATCATCCCAAGTTTCTTTAACTAGACAATCACTTACAAACCCTAGCCAGATACTATTTACACCACACACCTCAGAAGCAGCATAAAAAGCACCAGACTCCATATTGACAATTTCTGCACCATCTTTCCTCCATACTTTAACCAATTTCTTCGTTTCTCTTTATAGTGCGTCTACTGTAGGCGGAAACTTCAATCAGTTGGTGTCCAAGACACTTAGCTGCCTGTCTTGCTTTGTTTCCCAATGCCCCTGAACCGCGTACATAGCTTGGTTCATTTTTATATGTCTTGCTTGTACCATCATTACATAATGCTGATTCTACTATTACCTGAGATCCTTGAGTCAAACAATTCTTGATTGAACCAGCTGCACCATAGCCGATGATGTATTTAACACCCCATCCTTGAAAGCTCCTCGAATAATTTAAAAATCAAATTGAATTTTTTATCACCAGGATTACAAATCAATAATCCATGTTCGATAGAAGTCATTGTAAACCAACCCCCCATATCAATCTTATTACTTTATGAAAATCCTTTTTTTAAGTATTTGATGTGTAGATGGTAAACAATCCTGCCCGTTCGTATTATGAGGTCACCAGATCTTTATGGTCGACCTCATTTTTCTTTGGTCGTAAGATAGCGGTAGCCGGGGATCGAACGATTCTGCCCGTGGGACATAGATCCCGAGAGCTATTCAGTTCATCCCCCCTACTTGTTCAACCATGGTTAGGCTGGTTGGGACATGGATACCGTATCACATGCGATAAAACTATAGGAGTGATGTCATGAATCCAGTCATTGGTTTGGATGTTTCAAAGGGGGAGAGCCATGCACAAGCCTTTTTGGACCCGAAAAGGAGTTGCTGCTACAATTGGGCGTCTTACAGGACGCGGCAAATCGGCTTTATGGTGTCTGGGGAGCGCTCAAATCTTAATGGCTGCAGCAAGGCGAAATCCCTTTAAAGAGACGGCTTTTCCCAGTCATCTGATCTCCATGCAGCTGCTCATCAAATTGCTTCTTCAATACCAGGACCATCTAGCAACCCTCGATAAATCGATAGAGGCCCTGGCTGAAGAGTTACTTGAATATGATTTAATCCAATCGATACCCGGGATTGGCACTAAAATTGCTGCAACAATTTTAGCTGAGATTGGGGAAATCGATCGGTTCGATCACGCAAAGAAATTGGTTGCTTTTGCTGGCGTAGATCCAAGTGTTTTTCTTCAGGCAAGTTTACAGCAACCATAAATAAAATAACTAAACATGGCTCCAGAAGGCTTCGTACTGCCCTATACCAAGCTGTACGATGTGGTATTCGAAGTAACAGAAATAAAAAGTTAAGAGCTTATTAAGATAAGAAACGTGCTGAAGGAAAACTGTTCAAAGTAGCGATAATTGCTTGCGTGAATAAACTTATCCACTGGATTTATGCCATCTTGACTACAAAGGAAGCGTTCCGCTTAGTGTAAGAAATGACCAATGGGATTATATGGAATATCTTTCCGTGCTATGTGGGACGGCTCTTTCCTAGCCCATTTTTAAGTATACCACCGCATGAATCTATATTTAATAAATAAATATTGACAAGCTATTAGCTGGAATAATTCAACGGTGTTGTACAGCGAATCGAGGTAACCTCACTGAATTATTTCCTCTTGCGTTGATCTTCATATATTGGAACTTTTCAAGCCAAGTGCTTCGGCTGGATTTGTCGGGAATGGGATCTAGTTCCCGATTCATCAAACAAAAGAAAAAAACCATCAAGGTTTTAACCAGATGGCTATCCAAGGAATTAGTGCCTTTGTGGGCACCTAAAACCAGTACAGAAATGCACTCAATACGGTGAAAGTGCGAAATGCCGAGGATCGGCTATTTTTCTGCGTTCATCTCTTTGGCCACTTCGGCAATTTCTATGCGTGTCACGGTTGTCAGGAAGGACAAATCTTTGCTAAGCGCCTGCTTAATCTGTTCGGCGGCCTCCTCTTTCTTCCCGAGCTTTTTAAGGGTCAGCGCATAGTAATAATAAGGCTCGGCGCGTTTCGGCGATTTGGACATCAGTTTCTCGAACATCGCCTCTGCCTCCGTCATTTTACCAAGCATGTAATAGTTCAATGCGCAGTTGTCCATAATCGTCTTGTCGTCGCTGTTGAACGCATATGCTGCGAGATTGAACTCCAGCGTTTCGTTCAGGTCGCCGTGCATCAGTTTGAAATAGCCCAGATTGCCATAGATTAGTGTGTTTTTGTAATGCTCGAACACGCCCTCCAGCTCTTTGACGCCTTCATCCCGTTTCCCTTGCAGCCAGAATGCGGTAGCCAGATTGCAGCGAGCCTGCATCCTAATCTCGTGATTCGCGGTGCGGCTAAGCAGCTTATGCAGCACAGCCTCCGCTTGCTCCGACTCGCCTGTCCTCATCAGCATATAGGCGTAGCCGATCTGATGCTTCTCCGGACACGGCTTGCTGGCATATGCTTTCCGGTACCAGGCAAGCGCCTGCTCGAATTGGTCGGACGCGAATGCCGTACTGCCGCGAGTGGCATAGTAGCTCGATCTGGAGGCATACACCATCACTCCAGCCAGCACGATAAGAAGTCCCCACCCGAGCAGCGTATGTAAGCGAAATGCGATAATCATAATCAATACAAGTGCGGCGACGGTAAGCGCCAGTTTGATAAGAAACTTCATTGAACCATCCCCTTTTTCTTCACTAGTACTATAATATCCGGAAGTGGCGATTTAGCCAAATGGAGTCTTTAAATTACATGGTTGTTGCTACTAAACTTACTGCCAAAAACCCTGAACCTATAAGATTCCAGCCAGTGGCAAAGTATCTATGTAGCCCAAGAGGTACTTTAACGAAAAAGGAAGCAGCCGCTGCCGCGGTCTGCTTCCAAGTCATTGCGCTATCGTATCCGTTAGAATAGTTCGCTAAAAACCTTACTGATTCTTTCCTTAGTTTGTGGTAATCGATTTTCAGCACCATCTGGATGTAACGGTTCACCCCAGGTAATCCATCGCCTTCGTATCTTGGAATTTAAGATTACACTTCTCTCAGTGCTTCTTCAACGGAAAGCATTTTGCCCAATCTCGACGATACGGCTGCAGCGTGCACTAAGTTTTGTGATTTCAAATAGTCTCTTCCGCTTGGTCTTGGCTCGCGCTTTTCCTTCAAAGCAGCTAGAAATTCATCGAGCGACAGCAGGTTTCCTACCCCTTCGAAGCTGTACACTTCTTCTTCCATTCCTTCCTTCATAAGCTGTACTCTGTTGCTCGTTATCGTTATCGCGCCGTCCGCTCCTTCGAAACGCCAATCGCCATACCATTCGGTCGTTTTTCCCTTGGCCATCATGTTGCCGTGATAATCCACAACCGTCCCTCCGTCAAGCTCCATCCATGCGCTAAGGTGAACCGTCGTCTCCTCCGTCCAACTTCCGGGCGGTTTGCTGTTCATAGCGAACACTTTCACTGGTTCTTGACCAGTAAAATAACGGATCATATCGAAATGATGAATCGTGACATCTTCCAACAATCCGTTTGCCAGCCGACCGAAATAAGGAACGGGTACGACATGATAGCGGTCGAACTCGATGTGTACCGATGATAGATGTCCGATGATACCGCTGTCTAGAAGCTCCTTCGCTTTCAGAACTGGGGCGAAGAAACGGTAATTCTCGGAAATCATGAACGGGATGTTTTTCAGTTCGGCCTGCCCCACAATATATTGCGCATCCGTGATATCGTTCGATATCGGCTTCTCGCAGAGCACAGGCAGGCCATGCGCGAAAGCGATCTCGTTAATCGCTGTGTGAATGTAAGGTGGTGTAACATTAATAACGAAATCGGGCCGCTCGCTGATGATCGCATCTTCCAACGATGAATAAAACGGGGTCTCCGGATCAATCGTTTCTCGCAGCTGAACGTTCGCTTCAACAACGCATAAAGCCTGCACACCAGCATGACGTCTCAGCCTCTTATACCACCCTGAACCGAAGTTTCCTAAACCGACCAGAACCGCTTTCATTTATCTCACCTCTCTTCGCTTCTTTATAGTTGATTTTTGTTTCGGGACGGCCCGGCATGGCACCATACGACGACAATAGGATCTTCTACGCTTGAAATAAGATGATGGTCCTCACCCGGCTCTATAATGACTACATCCCCCGTTCTTACTGGGTAAAAGTGCTTTTTGTTGATTTCCACCTCACCTTTGCCCTGCAGGATAATGAACGCTTCGCAATCTTCGTGTACATGATAGTCGATGCCTCCTGGACCGTCGTTCGTATGAGCGCGTGCTCCCTGCTTTTCGAAAGCAAGTCCACCGTAAGAAATGTAATCCCCCGGCATAATGTCTTTCAAAATATGTCCCTCTGTAACATCGGCTAACTGATTTAAACGATAAGTTCTCATTTAAAACCACTCCTTCTTTCATTTTTATGTAAACTAAACGGGCGCAAAGTTGACAAAAAAACATACGCCAGAATAAGTTACTTCTTGAATAATTTGTAATATCTTTATTGAGCTTTCTTCATATCACTTGCTCTTCACCCATTTTCCTCCGAATAGAACCTTTTCCCGATGATAACTAAAGCTGTTACAGTTGATACGATTCCGAGGTCAAAGGTGAGTCTACGTTAAACTTGTTATTTCAATGGGATGATCCATCTTTTTGTCGCTGTGCCAACTGTTCACTAAGCCTCTTGCATGCTTGACAAACAGGGCTTTACATGTAAAAATTCAATAGTTCATAGTTCTTTATGAAAAATCGATATATTGTAACTGGGGTGAAGCGTATGGATATCTCATCTATGCATTATGGGAAGCACTGCGTTCCGGAATGGAAATGGAATGTTCCTGTCGGTTGTCATCCAGGGTTCACCTTGTGGAGCGTTTGGGGTGGAAACGGTCAAATTAGGCTAGGCAATAATTGCTACAAATTAAGTGTTGGTGATGTTTTCCTTATCGATTATAAGAAGACGGTTACTGCCCATCAAAATGAACATGCCAGTCTCGATGTTCGTTATATAGATTTCACTTTGCATAATCCGGATATTTTGTGTGGCTTGCCAGAGCATCACCATTTTGATCAATATCATTTTGTACTAGAGCTTTTCAACCGATTTTGTTTAGCTGAAGAAAGAAATAACTTGTCACAAATGGAAATATGGTTGCAAGCGCTAATTATGGAATATCAAACTAAACCACGAACAGCCACTGGGGCGTATTCAATAAAAATTGATGAACTATGTCGCACGTTTCAACAACATCCCCAGAAACAATATGATATAAGTGAAATCGCCCAGAACTTTTCTCTAACGACAGATCATTTTATACGGATTTTTAAACAGGAACGTGGCGTTACTCCCTACGCTTATCTGCAGCGTTGCAGACTGGAAACTGCCAAAACACTATTGCGCATGTCTACCCTCAGTATCACGGACATTGCGAGCACTTGCGGTTTTTCTGATATATATAATTTTTCTCGTTTCTTTCAATCCAAAACAGGCTTGTCCCCAAGAAAATTCCGTATTTAAATCAGGGACTGTTTCATCGAATACGATTTCATGACGCTAGTGTAATAGCCAGTTTATTCGTATTTGTTGAGGCATACCGTGATACTTGTTTTCGATAAATTAATCATATTCCTGACAAATTCGATTGTAAATGTAAAAATACGATAAACATTTATGAAAAATCGATATGAATGAACTCTCATTCGCTACACCTACGCCCGCTGGGCGCTGCAGAATGGTATGTGGGTGTTTGGCACTTCGAACGAACCGGAATACATCCGTAAGAGCAAGCAGTTTACTCTCACCACTGAAGACATGCGCAAGATCAAGTCCCCCACTCAAATTCTTGAGGGAGAGAACGACCTTGTGTTCAAGGGGCAGGCAAGCAAGCTTGCGTCCGAGCTAAAAGCTCCGCACAAGCATGTCGTGATGTGGAACACTGATGGTGCAGGAGAGCACTGCCATATGGGGGCAATGCGTCTGCTTCATCAGACCATCTTCGACTGGCTCCACACAACCCTGGGAAATCGATAGTAAGGATCGGCGGTTCTATCCCCTTCTATGTAGGCTTCCTAAGCAGGCAAACCCATCGATAATGCCTAGACATGTAGAAATCAACGCTTATTTGTGATTAATTTCATAGATTTAATACGCGGATGAAGACTCCCTTCTTCCCGTTCTACACATGCTTCAACTTGAAATACATCACGCAGCATCTCCGCGCAGATAACATCGTTTGGCTTTCCGTGAGCATAAATCGTACCTTTTTTCATGACCGTAATTCGATCGGAGTACGCTGCAGCGTGATTTAAATCATGCAATACCATAATAACTGTCATATTCTGAGTGAGATTCAAATGGACGACAAGCTCCATGATTTCCAGCTGATGACAGATGTCCAAATAAGTGGTCGGCTCATCCAGCAACAATACTTTGGGCTGCTGGGCAACAGCCATTGCGATTCGAGCCCTTTGGAGTTCTCCGCCTGATAACTCCTGCACGCTTCTTGCTGAATAAGCACTTATCCCCGTTAGTTCAAGTGCCCAATCTACGAGTCTTTTGTCGTGGTCGTCCAGTTTTTGCATGAATCTTTTGTGTGGAAAACGTCCGTATGAAACCAGATCATACACGCTGATATCCGTCAATCGTTCCTGTGATTGCGCCAGCATCGACAGTTGCCGGGCAAACGGCTTTATTCCCCATTCCTTTGCATCTTTCCCATCTACTAAGACAACTCCACTTTCCCCTTGCATTTGACGGGATAGTACTTTTAGAAGTGTGCTTTTTCCGCATCCATTCGGTCCAAGTATACTGTGGACAAGACCCGCGTCAAATTGGACATTTACATGATCCATGACCTTATTTCCACGATATGTAACAACCAGTTGTTCCCCGCGAATCATTCCTGCATCCCCCTCTTCCTTAATAAATATAGAAAAAAGGGAGCGCCGACGGCACCCATGATAATACCTACGGGCAGCTCAACCGGAGCAAAAAGTATTCGAGCGAGCGTGTCGAATATCGTAAGCGCAGCTATGCCAAGTAAGGCGGTGGCGGGAAGCAAGATACGATAGTCATTGCCGATCAGCAATCTTGCAGCATGAGGGACAACCATACCTACAAAAGCAAGCAGGCCGACGACACTAACTGCGCTGGCAGACAGAAGGGCTGCGGCAGCCGTCACGAGCAACCTCGTCCGCTCTACATGCAAGCCAAGCCCCTTAGCATCCGAATCGCCAAGCATCATAATATTCATTCTCTGAGCTGCCATAAGTGCAAAAAGGGTGCCAGCAATAGAATAAGGAAGCAGGAGCTGCAGATGAGGCCAGCTTTTCGCCGAAAGTCCGCCTACTAGAAAGAGCAATGCACCATCCACCCGATCGCTATAAAATGTGAGCATACCCGAAATGCCCGAACTGAAAAATGCGGAAACGGCCACACCCGCCAAAATGATCCGGCCGGGACTCACTCCGTTTTGCCATGCCAGCATATAAATTAACATTGCCGCCCCAAGCGCTCCAAGGAAAGCGGCAGGAGCCATTAAATATGCATAAGACGGGAACATCACAAGCGTGGCAATACCGAACAATCCCGCTCCGGATGATACACCAATAATGTGTGGGTCTGCCATTGAATTTCGCATTACTCCTTGCAGCAAAGCACCCGCGAGTGAAAGATTGACTCCGACAAGACCGGCAATCAGCGTTCTCGGCAGACGGACGTTCCAGATAATTGCATGTACGGCCCCCTGCTCACTGCCTGTAAATACATGAATAATTTCCATCAAGCTCACTTTAACCGCTCCACTGACGAGACTGACAATGACACCTGCGACAGCCAACAGGGATAAAACCAAGAAGACGGTAATTCTCCATGAGGCTGTTTTTCGAAAATATAATTCCTTCTTATTTTCCATAGGCGTTGGGATATACTTGCTTGGGGAGATATTCAAAGGTCTGATCGATTTTCAAGCCGGGCGAATTGACAAAATCCGATGGCAAAAATATCATTTTTTTATCCTTTACAGCCCGCAGAGAAGCCCATGCCGGGTTGTTTTCCAAATCGTCCTTGAGCTTCTGGCGGCCATATTCTTCCGTTCCATGCACAATCATAAATAGATAATCCGGATCCGCCACAATTAACTTTTCAATGCTGTAGGGTACGGAGCTTGGAGTTTGTCCGGACGGCATGCCTTCGGCCACATTTTTCATCTTCAGTTTACTGGCGATATCGAGGGCGAGATTGTTGCTCTTTTGGATGGAAATCCCCATAGACATAATGGTAATCATAGCAAACTTCGGCGATTGATTGGGCACTTTGCTGATAATGGACTGGATTCGGTCATCCGTTTGCTTCAGCGCCCTTTCTGTCTCAGGCTCGTTTCCGATGATTGTTCCAAACAGCTTCCCCATTTTTTGAATATCATCGTAGCTTTCAACTTTCATTAAAGCGAGAGGAATTTGACTCACTGCAAGAACGTCTTTCAATTTCGCATGAAAAAAGGACTGCCCAATGACAAGATCCGGTTTCAGACTAGTAATTTTTTCCAGACTCACTTGGTTAATCTGCCCGACATCCTCAGCCTCCTTTGCTGCATCTGGCACTGGAGTTCCAGGTGCACTGGCACGACCGACCGCCTTGCCTCCAAGCTGGTAGAACAGATCAAGTGCCTCTGTATTCAGAATAACTACGCGTTCAGGCTTCCTATTGAGAATAACATCTTGCCCTGCATCATCTTTAAAGGTCAAATACGGCTGCTGCTTGGAAGACGTCGCTCCGGTACTGGAAGACTTTGCTGCTGCATTGGAATCTGGCGAGTTGTCTGAATTGGCTTGGCGCGTACTACATCCTATCAGAGCCAGAATGACAATAAGACTTAGGGTAACGAACATTTGTTTAGTTTTCATTTGGATTTTTCTTTCTCCCCCTAGATTGGATTTAAGAAACGGAAACAATTTTGAAAAACTTGCTCCAGATACCGGCTTTCTATGGCTTCCGCGTTGCGGATATGGCTATAGCCTCCCATGTAAGATAGAAACAGGATATTTTAAAATTATACAGAGCTGCCTGAACAGGTAGAATGACTAGATAGAGCTATTACAGTAACCTTTGTGTGAAGGTTTTGTGATTTCCCAACCATGATTGACCACCATCGAAACTAAAAAAAGAGTACTCATCCCTTAACTGGATGAATACTCGTAAATGATTCTTTTAGAGAATATTTTTAAACCATCAAAAGTGAGATGAGCCTCTGCCTAATGTTCAGCCCCTTCGTGAATAGCTGCAACGCTGTAGTATCTTCAGGTTGAAGCTTCAAGACCTACTTCTCCCAAGGCGACTCATCTTTTGGTACTAAAGGTATATCTTATGTAGGAATCAGGGTTGTACCCACATCTCCCCGCTCCAACTGTAAATTCGGTACCAGCGATTTCCTTGTGGATCGTCCCATAGCTCAAAAGCCTTCACCTTTTGCGGACTGATGAGTCCAAAGATGGGAAAAGGCATCGTTGGGAACAGATGCTGTTCTGTGTTTTTCGTCAGCTCGATGGTCTCGTCTATTTTCTTAACACCCACGGGTTGTGCAAATTGCGGGTTTATCCAAAATATACTCCCGTTTTGATCACGCACATGATACGCTCCGTTTTCGGTCTTTTCCATAGCAAACACAGTTTGTGCCGGAATAAATCTGGCATCAGACGGCCGCTGCATCCGATTGGCCGTATCGTACTCATCCATATATAAGGTTTCCGTAGGCAGATCAAGTTCCGAATTCAGTACTTCGACAAGGAGAAAATGAGGATTGGCTACAATCCACTGATCCCCTAGCCATGAAGTTTCAATACGATAGGACCCAGAATACATAGCAAACGGGGACTCAAACACCGCATTCACATGCACCGTTTGTGGTGATAGTATGTCCTCTGTCATTGTGGATCTGAATGGCTCCGAGTAGAGACGAGCATCCCATAACAAAGCAAGATAGGTGTCTACTGGTTTCAGTACACCAATTATTTCCAGATCCAGATGGACCCATAGGTCACCCAACCATGTGGTCTTGATTTTTATCCACATCTTCCCCTGAGAATCCGTCTCAAGATAAGGATGGTCCATGTCCTCTTCCACTGTACTTACATCTTGAGGAGTCAATGTAGCCCAAGGCTCGACTGACTCATCTGGCACCGGATACAAATTCGTGTTTTCCAGCAATTAAATCACTGGGGGCAATATCCATCGGTTTTGATGAGACAAAGAATGAGGTGGTGCCGCGGCCTCTAGCTCGGTAGTGAAGCTGAATAGGTAACCAAACGATATCATAACCGCAAGGATCCTCATATACCTTACTCTAACCATATCTTCAAAACCTCCCGCTGTTTAAAGTTTCTGTTAGTTAAGACGTAAAAATAAAGATTATGTTGTTACGCATCTGCAAATTTATTATGATGAACGGCAAAAAAAGGAAAACGAGGTACGGAGACATTTGCCTGCCTCGTCCTCGTTTCGCTTTCATGCCGTCTGTTCTTTGATCAAGCAGTCGTTAATCACTTGCAGCGGGTGGATAGGGATCGATCAATTGGATCGTACCGTCTTCGTTATAATTCAGCTCTGCATATTTGACACAGCGCTTATGATTGACCCCATTTGAAAGGGAGCAGTCATGATAGAACAAATACCATTTATGTGCGAACTTTACGATGGAGTGATGAGTCGTCCAGCCAATGACCGGGGGCAGTATGGTCCCTTTGAAGGTGTATGGCCCTAGAGGATTCCTACTGACGGCGTAGACCAGCTTGTGTGTCGTGCCCGTAGAGTAAGACAAGTAGTACCAGTCCATATACTTATGCACCCAGGGTCCTTCGAAATAGCGTCTTTCCTCGTCACCTGCCAATATTGGATTGCCATCTTCGTCTACTATCGAAATCTCCTTAGGCTTGTCTTGGAAAGACAGCATGTCTTCGCTAAGCATTGCAACGTAAGGTCCAAGCGCCGGCTCGTTTGCTGCGGGGCCAGCCGCATTCGGATTGAATTCCCCCGTTTGCCATTTCTCGAGCTGTCCTCCCCATAAACCGCCGAAAAACATATATGCAAGATTACCATCGTCGATGAGTACAGCGGGATCAATGCTGAAGCTGCCTTCGATGTATTGGGGCTCCGCGTGAAAAGGACCAGCCGGCGATGTGCCTCTGGCTACCCCAATCCTGAAGATCCCTTCGTAATCCCGTGCAGGAAAGAACAAATAGTAGGTATTATTTTTGTAAGTGGCATCTGGCGCCCATAGCTGTTTGGAAGCCCAAGGAATATCGATCAGATGAAGGACCTGGCCGTGATCGACAACGGGCGATTCAAAGTTCTCAAGAGACAGGACATGATAATCTTCCATCGCATATTGATCTCCGTTGTCATTGCTGGGCCCATCGTGATCCAGATCGTGCGAAGGATAAATGTAAAGCTTCCCTTCGAACACATGTGCAGATGGATCGGCGGTGTAAATATGTGTAACAAGCGGTTGTTTGGCAATAGGCAGGTTATGCAATTGGTTTCTTCCTTTCATAAAATATTATAAATCTTCATCCTTTGACCGAACCGGCTGCTATCCCCTCTACTATGCGGTTGCTCAGCAGCATAAACGCCACGAGTATCGGCAGAATACTGATCATGAGGGTAGCACCGATGGCTCCCCAATCTGTCGTATATTGGCCGATGAAGTTTTGTATGCCGACCGTTAACGTTTTATATTTGTCCGAGCTGATGAATGTGTTAACAAAAATAAACTCGTTCCAATTATAGATCATATTGATAATAACCGCTGTCGATAAGACCGATACTGTCATGGGCAGTATGATGCTGAAGAAGATACGGTTCACAGAACAACCGTCCATGACCGCCGCCTCTTCCACCTCTCGGGGCAGCGTGTAATAAAAGCCGAGCATAATCATGATCGTAATCGGTAGATTAAAGGCGATATACGTCAGGATGATTGATAATGGATGGTTGGTCAAATGGGTTTGCGTAAATAAGCTGAACAACGGAATGAGCGTTGAGTGCACAGGAATCATCAATCCGACCATGAAAACTCCCAGAACGAGCGACTGCAGCTTCCATTTCATCCTCGTTAATGCGAAGGTAGTGAAGCTTGCCAGTAATACCGTAACGGCCACAGAAGCCACTGTCATCCAGACACTGTTGAAAAAGTAGGTACTAATATGTCCCTGTGTCCACACCTTCTCGTAATTTTCCCAGCGCAGCCGTTCCGGAAATGCGAAAGGAGCCAGATTGAATATTTCTTCGTTGTTTTTCAAGGAGAACAGCATTAGCCAAAGCAGCGGTACTATTTGAAGGATGGCGACAGCCGTTAATACGAAATACAAGCCTCCATATCCGAGCTGTGTGAAAAGCTTGCTGCGCATGGCAACCTCCTGTGTTTTACGCTCTATCGTTTCAATACTCACCCTGGGGCTCCTTTCATTACGAATATTGGATATTGTCCTTGGAAGCCGTTAGCTTACGGATCAGCCATGTCATTACCAAGCAAATCAAGAGCAGGAAGAAGCCGATCGCACTGGCGTAACCGAAATCGTATTCTTTAAACGCCTTCTTATACATGTAGGATGCCATAACTTCACTGGCTCCGTTCGGGCCGCCGCCCGTCATGACATAAATGAGATCGAAATATTTAAGGGAACCGACAACGGCAAGTACGATGGTTACCTTCAATACCTCGGCAATTAACGGAATACGGATCGACCAAGCCATTCGCCACGGGCCTGCACCATCGATCCGGGCCGATTCGATAAGTGAGGAAGGCACATTTTTTAATGCCGCATAATAAATCAAAATATAAAACCCCGCATACTGCCACAATATCGGAATAAAGATCGCGTACAGGGCAATCGAGGGATTCGAGAGCCATTCAGGTGTTTGTTCAATCCCCAGCGAAGATAAGAGATGATTAAGTACCCCATTCGTCGGATGGAATATTTTCAGCCATAGCTGAGCAATCGCCACGGATGACAGCAGCATGGGAATCAGGTACACCTTGCGAAACAGGTTAGCACCGCGAATTTGTGCGGACAGGACGAGCGCTACCAGCAAGTAGACAAGCAAGCTTAACGTCGAGAACAGTGCAAGAAGAAGTGAATGCTTCGCGCTGTTCCAAAACAATTCGTCATAGAGCAGCGTGGTATAATTGTGCATACCGACGCTGCTCATCTTGCCCATGCCGTCCCATTTCATTAATCCGTAATAGCCCGTCAATACGATAGGCGTATAGATCAAGGCCAACACTAACAGCAACGAGGGAATGACATACATCGCAATGATGGATTTGCTGGACATGACTTTATTCATACGGGCACTCCCCTTACTTGCCTTCCTTAGCCAAAGCTTCTTCATGTTTCTTGGCGAATTCTTCTGGCGTCACCGCTTTGCCGAACAACGCTTGAATCATGTTCAAGTGTACTTCAGCGGAAGCAGGCTTCATCTGTACGTCCGCAAACAAGGTGATGTTACTTGCTTTATTTAGCTCATTCAACAGGTCAATGTACATTTGAGGAAGCTTCACTTTGGAGGTATCCACCTTGGTTGCCGGAATTACGCCGGCTTCCGAGATGGCGTGTTCTCCCCACTTTTGAACGAAGAAGCTTACGAATTTCTTGGACTCTTCCTTTATCTTCGAGTTATTGGCCACGAACAAGCCCACACCTGGTCCGCCAACCCAGCTATCGAGGTTCCCCTTGCCGCCATCGACCGTTGGGAATTTAAAGAAGCCAATTTGGTCTTTGAACGATTGCGGAACATCCTTGTTCGTCGTATAGTTAGGCAGCTCCCATGTACCCATCATGTACATCGCAGCTTTGCTATTCATGAACTCGGCTTTACCTTCGTCGTTGGACAAGCCATTGAAACCCTTGTTGAATGCATTCATATCCACAAGCTGCCTAATCTCGGAAGCTGCACGAATCAGATTCGGATCTTCGAAGGAACCTGTACGGTCAATCGCTTTTTTCAATGTTTCCGGTCCCCCGAGTCGATCCGCCAAATACATATACCAGAGGGAACCCGTCCAGCGGTCTTTGTTGCCCAACGCAATGGGGGCTACACCGTTTTGACTAAGCGTTTTCACGATATTTTTGAAATCGTCATAGGTTTTGGGCGGCTGCAGGTTGTACTTCGCAAAAATCGCTTTATTGTAGTATACCGGCACAATGTTCAGTTCCACGGGAAGCCCGTAGGTTTTTCCGCTGAAGGCGTAAGCATTCGTAGTCCCGCTAACAAACTTGTCTTTTAGATCTCCCTGCAGCAAATCGTCCAGCGGAGCAAACATGTCGCCTTTCACATAAGGATCCATATAGCCCGCCGCCCAAGTAAAGCCCACATCCGGAAGACTGTTGGCGGTGGACAGCACCTTCATTTTATTTTTGTATTGCTCGTTATCCAGAACCTCTTGTTCTACCGTTACGTTAGGATTTGCAGCCTGATACTCTTTAATGATATCGTTTACAATTTTGTTTTGCGTAGCTGAGCTTCCTGCCGGCCAGAGGTGCATCATTTTAATGGTAACTTTTTTAGCCGGTTCAGCTGTGCTTGTGCCTCCGCTTTTCGCCAGTTCCTGCGTACTCTGACTTGCTCCCCCGCTAGAGCTGGAACAGCCTGACAGAACCATCCCTAGACTTACCATTGTCGTCAACGTCCAAGTAAGCGCTTTATTCGCCATGCTTCATTTCCCCCTCAACCATTATTTACTACAACATTGATTGTATCGCTTTTCATTTAGCTCCAGGAGGTAACAGCGATTGGGAAAAATACCAATATTTTTAGGTATTCTTGATTTCAAGCATCGTTCCGGCTATCCATTGCTTGCTTGCGATATTGATTTGGACTGATCCCTTCGTAATCTTTAAACAGCTTGATAAAATATTTTGGCGTCTGATAGCCTACCTGTTCGGAAATGTCTGTAATGGAGAGTCGGGTCTGTAGCAGCAGCTCCTTCGCTTTCTGAAGTCTGCTTCTAGTTACGTATACGCTAAATGTAAAGCCCGTCTGTTCCTTGAACAGTGCGCTAAAGTAGCTAGGATTCAGGTGGATTTGGTCTGCGACCTCGCGCATGCCCAACGGCTCTTGCAAATGCAGCTCTACATAGTGGATTGCTTCCTGTACCGGAAGACTATAATTGGCAGCATTCTTGGCCTGCAGGAGCTGTGAATCGACTAATTTCTCCAGCACTTCGACGCGCCCGCGCTCCTCTTCAATACGCAGTGCTTGCTCTACCGCCTCGACCAGCTTGCTTTTCTGTATCGGCTTCAGCAAATAATTCACAACTCCTAATTGAATCGCCGATTGGGCATAATCAAAGTCAGGATGTCCGGAAATAATGATGACTGCAGGTTTATGTCCTGTATGCTGCGTGGCTTCTACCAGCTGCAGCCCGCTCACCTCCGGCATTCGGATATCTGTAATAAGCAGATGGACATGTCGTGAAGAAAGCACCCCCATAGCTTCCGCTGCATTGCTACCGGTCCATATTTGATGCTGTCCTGAAGACCATGCCTCCAAAGTTTTGCGAATGCCCTCTCTAGTCAACGGTTCATCGTCAACAATCAGAATGGTTTTCCCAGCTTGAATCATCGGTTGCCTCCTTTTGAATCGGAATCTCAAAGCTAACGCTTGTCCCTTCCCCGGGGTTGCTGATAATGGACAATCCTCTTTTTCCTACGGCGGAAGCCGGGTAATAGAGATGGATTCGGCGCTGTACATTCGAAAGACCCGTTCCTGTGCCCCTTCCTTTTCCCTTCTTGGAAGGTGCGCCTCCAGTCATCAAGGCAGTTCTTATTGCCTGGAGCTCGCGTTCATTCATACCAGGACCGTCATCAATTACGGTAATCCGGACATTGGCTGCTTCCTCAGGTGACGGCTCTACCCGGACTGAAACAAGACGTGCTCCCGTTTTTCCTTCCAGTCCGTACAATATGGCATTTTCCACTAACGGCTGAATAAGCAGCTTGGGAACAAGAATGTGATTATAAGAGTCCGATGCGCTTATGTCCCATACCAGCCGGGAGCCAAATCTTACGCTCATGATGCGCAAGTATCGTTTGATATGGTCGAGCTCTTCACCGATAGTCACCCATTCGTCCTTGTTCGGGTTGTCGATGACATAGCGGAACAATTCCGACATCGCGACGACGAGGTCGGCAAGCTCTTCCTCTTCCTTGTCCTGCAAGGACCAATACAGCGCTTCCAAAGTGTTATAGAGAAAATGCGGATTAATTTGAGCTTGCAGCGCTTTCAATTCAGTACGGCTCTGGAGCGCTTCTTTTTCGTACACCAGCTTAATAAGCCGGTTGATGTTATCCACCATTTGGTTATAGGTCATATTCAGATCGTTCAACTCAGTCGTATAGGTTCGCGTGAGGTTAGGCGTCAACACGCCCTGCCGGGTGTTGCGCATCGCCCTCATGAGCCTCAGGATCGGCCTTGTAATCATCATCGAGAGTAGGAAGGACAATATAATAAATAATACAGAGCCAATTGCCCCGGATACGAGGATAGCCAACCTTAGTACGGAAATCCCGTCGTTGATGTCGCTGACCGGATATAGAATCATAAGCGTCCAGCCTGTCGCCTCAGATGTCTGCTTGACAAGGATATATCTCTGCTTATCGATCGTAACCTTTTGTGAATCGGTATCCATCAGTTCACTCACATCAGAGAGAACTGCGCCATCTGTCACAATCGGTCTTCCCGCGCTATCGGCAAGCAGGAGCAGCTCGCGATGACCACTGTCCGGCAGCCCGGGCTGAAATTCGAAATAACTACGCTTGATTCGTACCAGCAAGTACCCGCCATTCGAAAACCAGCGATCAATCAGATTGATTCTGCGAATCGCCAAGACCGATTCGGAATCCTTGGGGTCATTCCCGACCCAGATTAGCCTTCCCTTCTCTTTATCCGCCTGTTCGATCCAGTTGATCGTTACCCGGTTAATAAGGCTCTCTTCGTCCAGCGGAAATACCCGTACATAATCCGGGGTATACAATTCAACATTGGTTACACCCCCGCTGTACCCTTGTATATGATTGGCAATCTTCATCAGAGCCTGGCGTTCGCTGAAGCTTGCTTTTCCCCCATGAACCATCGAAAGAAAGAGCTGCTGCAAGTACGTGTCATTGACCGCCTGCAAGGTTAACGTATCGATCTGATTAATGACCGCTTCCAATCTGCCGTCTGCCTGGCTGGCGATCTGCTTCATCTGGGTCTCCGCCTTGGTATTGAGGAGCCCTGAAACGGAGTTGAACGTAATGAGACCAGCACAAATCAGAACGATGATCATGACGGAAATAAAACCCGCCAGCATTTGATTACGCAGTGTGTTCCAATGAGCCACTTTCTGCCACAAAGTTGGGTCCTCCCCTGTATTCATTGCGTCATGTCTTGACCAAATCATACTACAACCCTTATTCATTTGACTATCACTTATATCAATCGAATAAACAAAGTTTCTGCAGTAACCGGAACGGAGCCGTAGACTACAAGCGGATAAGAAGTTCCTGATGCTCCAAGAATGTACTGTGCCTGCTGCCCCCTTGAACTCAATCAAAAAAAGCTTCAACCCACCGAAATGAAAAGTTGAAGCTACATCTCGTTTCTTCTCTATGCTGAATGGGCTAGCTAAGCTGGAATCAACTCGTTTCCTTTCTCGTCCTTAGCTGATAACCGCTTGAACATCCAGAAGATGCGTAGCTTTTGCCGCATAATCGACATTTGTGCATTTTTTGATGACACAATCCCGATCCCGATTGACAACAAAAAAACACCAACGTCGCGGTGTTTTAGTAAGATTTTGTTTTAAATTGACAACATTAACCTCATAGTTTTTTGTTGTGTAATGCGGCAGCTGCGTCATAATTGTTTTTTATACTATGGTACCCGTTAGATCACATAAATAGATTTCAATCCGTTCTTTCCCTCTCCCAATATTGTTACGCTTCAACTTAATTTCTCCAACTTCACCTGTTTTCTTCAAGTGAGTTCCACCGCAGGGAACCTTTGAAAAACCCTTAACTTCCCAAAATCTTCTTCCATTTCCTTCGTCACTGAAGGTACTAATGATGTCTAGGTTTGCCTCAATGATCTCACGAGATTCTTTCTCGATCAAAGGAAATGATTTTGAAATGTTCTCGTGCCATACGAAATCTATTCGGGCTTTATCTTGAGCGATATGAGCGCCTATTTTCTCGATACCTTTCAAATGTTTATAAGCTAATTCTAATACAACCTCCGCTGCAAAATGTAATCTCATAAGTCTGTAACGACGATCCCAATCTATGGTCATCGTCACTTGATCATCAACTTTTAAGTCATGTTCTTCTTCTACTGTATAAATGATTTCATGACCATCTTTCTTTGCTTGATGTACGGAATACCCACCAATCAATCCTGTATCACTATCTTGTCCTCCAGAGAAAGCATAAAAGATGGTTTGTTCCACTGTAATGTCATTGCCGTTTACACTGGCTATGCGAGTATCCAGTTTTGTTAAATATGGGTTTGTCCAAAATACTTTTTCAACCATATCAGCACTTCCTTATCACATCATGAATTACATACCAGTTTTACGATTCGGGATAATGCATGACAACTTGTAGGATGACATCTTCATCCGTGTCATTTATATATTTGTGTGTAACGTTTCCTGCAAACCGTATAGCGCCTCCTTTAGGCAGGGTATACTCGTCATCCTTAACCATAATTTTAAATTCCCCTGTAATAACAGTAATGTACTCTTGGACACCCACATTGTGGGGTTTGGAAACATAGTTTCCTTTAGGTTTTAAGACAATCGTGAAAATTTCAATTTGAGTTTGTGGATTGAATGGAAATAATAAATAGACTAGACAATTACCGTTATCCTCCGTTATATCTGGTACTTCTTTTCGATCAACAATTGATATTGTAGATTCGTCGTCTTTAATTAGCGATGAAAAAGAGATATTAAGTCCCGTAGCAATTTTCCAAACGGTAGTCACTGTTGGCTGTGTATCCCCACGCTCGATTTGATATAGCATACTTTTACTAACCCCAGTTAAATCTGCCATTTTATCTAAGCTTAATTGCCTTTGCTTTCTCACACGTTGCAAGTTGTGTCCTATCCTGATGTGAATAGCATCCAAGAAATAACCTCCTTTTGTTTAATATATTATACAAAAATAACAATATAAAAAACAAATCGATTAAAACTGTAGTTATACTAAACTGCCCGGTGAGCGAAGGCATCAAGTGAGGAGTTCTTAGCGAGCCAAGAAGCTTATAGAAATAAACTTGTGTTCTTCTCTAAGTAATCAAGAAAAAGAGGAGCATTTGTCGTCAAAGCTCCTCAACTATGGTTACTCTTATGTTATCTCACCTTTTTGTTCTAAATAACTCTTGGTACATAAGGATCATACTCACGAATAACTTGTAGCTCAAAGGTGTAGTTTACCTTCGATGCACGTCACTGCATGTCCACCTAGTAATATTTTACCATTTTCCTCATATCGAACTTCAACCCTACCGTTTCGCCCTACACAATAACCTTGACTTGCAACGTAATTAGATTCTTCTATAAGTCCGAGCTGTCTCATAAGCACTGCTACACATCCATTACCACTTCCACAAACTGGATCTTCGGCGATCCCTTCACCTGGGGCAAATGAACGTACCTCAACAAAGGAATCCGTATTGGGCACAGCCAGTCCAAATACAGCTACACCGGTTACACCTGCTGGAGTCAATGCAGCGACTCTAGACATATCCGGGCGTAAGCTTCGTACCTCGTCAGTATTAGACAGTTGTAACGTGATCCACTTCGCTCCGACATCAATAGACGCACTCGCTCTAACATTGGTCAAAGGCACGCCTAATGCACTTGCCATATCAGCTAATTCAGCATGGTCTATGCTATGAATAATCGGCTCTGGCAATGTCAGGAAAAGTTTATCAGCATCAATATGAATAGACACTAACCCGCTACCACATTCCTGCACCAGGCCCCCCGGTGTCTTTGGTTTAAAACCATGCTTAAGTAAAGCAAATGCTGAGCCTATGGTAGGATGTCCCGCAAAGGGAAGCTCACTCTGTGGAGTAAAGATTCGCAAACTATAGTCAGCTTTTGGATCTGTCGGTGAGCATACAAAGGTAGTTTCAGATAAGTTCGTCCAATTGGCAATAGTTTGCATTTCATCCGTTGACAGTCCACTACCATCCAGTACAACCGCAACGGGATTCCCCTTAAAAGGCACTTCAGTAAACACATCTACTTGTTGGAATGAAACTTGGGCGTTCATTCAATTTTCCCCCTTCTCATATCATGATCAGTGTTATTGTATATCTAAGCTATATATAACACTCAATAGGCATGTATAACACTGACTGATACGATCCTCCGAATTGGAGATTAAAAATAGGGTGCATTTTCATGCATCGCTTTGGATGAAATACCTGAATGGAGAATTTTACACAAAATTTTAATTCCTTCACTAAGAAGGTTTTCATTGACATAAGAGAAGCTCAATCGTAGATGATGATTTTCTTGCTCGACAGGGTAGCAAGCTGATCCTGGCAAAAAATTAAGCTGTTGCTTTTTTGCCTCCATTAAGAGATGATCTGCATTCATCCAGAAAGGTAAACTAATCCATAAGTTTAATCCCCCCTGAGGAACTAACCAGGTTATTTCGGACGGTGCATGTTCGGACAGTAAAGCGAGAACCAAATCACGTCTTAATTTGAGGGCAATTCTTAATTTCCTCAAATGATCTTGCATTTTTTTTGATTCAATTAAGGGTAAGATGGTTTTTTGTGCTAGCAAAGAATTACCTAGATCAGCATTGGCCTTTGCTGCATAAAGACGGTTAAATATAGAACCGGAAGCGACTAATAGACCAATTCTACAGCCAGGGGCCAATATTTTGCTTAAACCTTTCAAATAAATCACATGTCCACTAAAATCCATTTTTTTAATGGGAGCAGGTGGCTTTTTTCCATAATAAATCTCGCTACATGAATCATCTTCAATAATAATGCATTGGATATTTTGAGCAATTTCAAGTATCTGTCTTTGGCGCTTTGGAGACATGACTGTACCAGTCGGATTATGGAAAGGAGCTGTTATATAGATCATTTTTGGCTTGTATTTATCGCATAGATTTTGAAGCAAATCGACTCGCATTCCCTCACTGTCTACTGGAACAGAAAGTATGATAGCACCTCTACCTCGAAATACATCAATGGCTCCTGGATATGTGGGTGCTTCTGTAACAACTACATCCCCATTTCCGATAAATGTACGTGCAATAAGATCTAATCCTTGTTGTGTACCATTCGTAATTAATATTTGTTCAGGTGCAGCCGTAACCCCAAGATTCTCAAGATACTGAGACGTTGCATTTCTTAATTGTGAATCCCCTTGAATCTCAGCATAACGAGATAAGACCTTTGGATTTCTAGATAAAATTTGAGCAAACTCTCTCTCAAACAATTGGGTAGGAAGTAGACCAGGATCAACCATGGAAGAAGATAATTGAATTTTCTCAGATGTATGAAGAAAACGGGCGAATTGAGATCTTGGCAAATAATCCTGAAAAGCTAGCTGCCAATCAAAAGGGGATGTTTCTTCTGCTAGCATTTCCCCCACTGTATTCTCTTTTACGAATGTTCCCTTGCCTTGAACAGAGGTAATATAATTGTCTTCCTCTAGTTTCTTATAAGCTTTCACTACCGTTACCAAACTCACACCAAGCTTCTTCGATTGATTCCGAACAGAAGGTAGTCGTGTCCCTGCTTGGAGAAGGCCTGAATGAATATAATCCACAATAGATTGATAAATTTGATCCGTAATAGAAGCTCCTGCGTTGCGTTGAATCTCAATATACATAATTTAATTGACCTTTCACCCGTGTTATATAGATAGCTAAAGTGTTATAATGAAAAGGTTAAAAACTCGGTTTATTCTATTATAACACTTAGAAGGTGGACTTATGATGTGCTTGTACTATGAGGTGAGAAACTGAAGCCTAACCATCCTGTAATTAGATTTATTCCGAGAATGACATCTTATATCTGGATAAGCTCCCCTTTCTATGTGATATGCAGCTCTGATTTACTGCCCTTTGGCTTAATGAAAACAAGGAGCAGCTGCCATGGCATAGCTGCTCCTTGTTTTGTTCAACTATCGTGTCTCGTTAGTGCAAACAAGCTCTCCAGTTAAAATGGAGAGCCTTAATATGCTGATGTAATTTATCTACCCGTTCTTGGGTAATAGGAATACCCCGGATATTTTACTATATACGATTTTTCCTTTTGCAATGCGCTCATTAAGTCTGGTCCTACATTAAGGTTCCCCTGTACTATCTGATGAGGTGTAAGCGCCATCCACTGATTAAGTGAAACATCTTCAAAGCGGTCACTCTTAAATATCTCCATAACCCAAAGACTTTTATCACCAGTATTCTGGATATAGTGACCAAATGCAAACGGCACATATCCTACATCACCAGCTCGATAATCGAATGTGCGAGCAGTGCCATTGGGGGCGAAAACTGTCATACGCCCCGTACCTGAGATATAATATTGCCATTCATCATTGTTTGGATGCCAATGCATTTCTCTCATTGCACCTGGTTTGATTTCCAACAATGATGCGGCAATTTGAGTGGAAATAGGAAAGTTGGTTGAATCGACTATACGTACTGTCCCGCCCGGAACTACAATCGGCTTTTGTGCGAGTAGTCGATGTGTGAAGGTTTTTGGTACCGTACCTTGTGGGTCTGCTACCTGCTGGCTTTCGAGTGGACCGGGAACGGTTCCTTGAAAAATGTATAGCTGATGGTTCGGAATATGGGCAAAAGCGCTTGTTGGAACACCGAAATTCGCCGAAAGTACGTCCTTTGGTGTATGTGAAAACCAATCGGAGATAGATAAAGTATTGAGGTCAGAGAAATGACCATCAGGGAAGACGAGCAAAAACTCGCAACCTTCTTCCAACCCTTGAATAGAATGCGGAATTCCTGGTGGGAAGTACCACAAGTCGCCTACGCCAATGTCGGCAATGAAGTTCCTCCCGTTCTGGTCAACGGATGTAATGCGCGCTCTCCCCACAAGCATGATAGCCCATTCTGCTTGCTGATGCCAATGTAACTCACGTACACCACCCGGGGTCAGAGCCATATTCACCCCCGCAATTGTGGTTGCAATCGGCAGCTCTCTAATAGTCACTTCCCGCGACCAGCCGCCATGATTTAACTGCATATGAGTGTCAGAAAAAGAAAACTTCATATTGGGCAACGACCCAGCATCGGTGACAGGCGAAACTAGCATGTCAGGGTTCTCAAGATCTCGCATGACGTCCCGTGGTCCTAAATCCCACCAACCGGCCCCATCACTTCTTATCGGTTGTGGTATATTTCCTTTCCGTGATTCGTTTTCCAAATGTTTTGCCCCCTCATTCAATACACTTCGTACTCGTCACTGGTTAAGTGCCTATTATTAGGGTTTGTAAAAATGTCCCCGCTACGCAAGTGGAAAATGTGAGTGTCGGAGCTTATACCTGCCCGTTGGCGTGCTAACATCGAGCGATCAAGGGGTTGGACAGTATGCCACAGCTGATCTGACAACTGGCGACTATTTTCCCCATCCAAGTTGTCAGCCATCCCCTTGACGCTTATCTGACACGTCTCGACAGGCAGAAGAAAGCCCTTCCCGTCTAAAGCATCGCGTCAGCTCTATCAGGTAAGCTTCAGCCCGGAGATATTGTCAGCCTAATTGCCGCCGATTATGGCGATCTTCGTAATCCATGATTTTGCTTGACCAATACATGCACCTAACTACAAAAAAACGAACTGATGAGAAATGTATATGTAACAAGAGTTTTCATTATGAGAAGCTGTCGTTAATATTTACTTATCTTCAATCAACTACACGTCGAACGTTAATATCATTGTTTTCATATCCCAACCTATAATGACCGGCTCTTTCAGTATTACATGCAAGCTCTTAGTCATATTCAATGTCGTCCTTAGCGAATGGAAAACGAAGATACGAAATTCCATAAGTATATTCGCTTGCCAGGTGTCCAAATAGGATGAAAGATGAAAACTCCAGTACTTTATTTAAATTTAACACGAGCAACTATAATTCGCTGCAATGTAGTCATATGTGAATAGAACATATTTATACCCTATGTACATACGCACAAACAAACCAATCTGGAACGACATATCTTGAACTTGGGATAAAACAAATTCCCTAATTTCAAATTTCATTTTTGAAAGGAGGACATAACAATGGGACTTGGATTAGGCGGTGTAGGCGGTGGATTTAGTTGTGGTGGTGCCTTTACTAGTGTTGGCGTCATCTTGGTACTTTTCATTCTCTTGGTCATTATTAGCCGTAGCTGGCTTTACTAATTTCCCAATAACCATGCTCCGTCTCACTGGAGCATGGTTATTTCTTTGTACTCGACTTTCTGACCGATAGCCTTCCGCAATTCATCTGCCAACTAATACCGGTAAGCACTTTCTTCCCATTTTTCCGTCACATGCCACGCAGGACAGATCCATAAATATTATGGAAATGAGATTCAATCAACAGTTATATCTTCTAAACTGCCTGTTAGCATAAGCGGCTGCAGATAGATCCTGGTAGTCACTGTCGGTGTTATCAAATCCCGGTGTGTAGCGATTACATAATAATCTCTACTTGTTCAGCTACTATTTCTAATGAGGCATTATCATCGTCCTCCCAATTAGCAAAGTGGAACTTGCGGAAGGGTGCATTCTCGTTCATCTCACTTATTGAATAGAGCATCATGCCAATTGGTCTTATAAAATTCATAGTTTGCACCCCATAAAACTTGACTGCTATCGCTTCGCCTTCATAACTTCTTAATGTTACTGTAAGAAGAGTGTTTTCCAAAACAATCCCCTCAATTTTGCTATCGTGTACCCTATAATCACCTATGTAGCCTAGGAATTGATCTTTTGCCTCCATAATTTGCTCCTTCATTCGCCAATCGAGTCCAATACATCCTGATCGGTTTTTAACATAAACTCGGGAAAGCATCATGTACCCCCAGACTTACTGCGGGGGCATTGTTCTAGGCTCAGATGAATAATATGAAACGATAACATAATCTAAGGCGGAGCCAAAAACTGTCGAAGGAGGAAAGTGATAACATGCCGAGGATGGTTTACATGATGACCAACAGGGAAGCAATGAATGAAGTCATTGCTTTTTACCGGGACGCGAATGGTTTACTTACTTATATGGGCTCCTACCCGACATACGGCAGAGGCACTGGTACGAGGAAGGTTTCGTCTGCAACAGCAAACGATGGAATTGACCCCCTTGTGTCCCAAGGCTCCCTTACTCTGTCGCGTGATGCCCGCTACTTAATTGCAGTTAATGCAGGCAGCAATAGTATCAGTAGTTTCATTATTAACGACAGCGGAGCACTTGTTCTCACAGATGTCAAGCCATCCGAAGGTTCTCAGCCAAACAGCGTCGATGTGTTCGGTGACCTTCTATATGTTTCAAATGTAGGTAATGCTGCCACTCAACTTGCGTCCAATATCTCTGGTTTTCGCCTAGAAGATAACGGACGTCTGACTCATGTTCCTGGGGCCACCCATTATCTAAGTACTATCAATGCTCAGCCGGCGCAGGTTCTATTCACTCCAGATGGCAGTAAAATCGTTGTATCTGAGTTTACTACAGACCGTCTCAGTGTATTCCATGTTAATAGAAATGGTATGGTTAGCGGACCAATCATTAACCATTCTAATGGTACGAGACCGTTAGGTGCTTATTTCCTATCGTCAGGAATCCTTTTAGTAACAGAGGTAGCTTCTAGCGCGCTCTCATCCTATTCCATGAGTGACAACGGGATACTGAATGTTATCAGCGGCTCAGTTACGAACGGGCAAAAGACAGCATGCTGGGTTGCAATTTCGAGAAATGAACGTTTTGCATATACCACTAACACTTTAAGTGGCACAATATCCACCTTTCGTATCGATGACAGTGGAAAGCTAACGGTTCTCGGGCATACTACGAGTACACCAGTTGGCGCACCTACAGGGATACCAATAGATGCTGGAGTTAGTAAAGATGGTCTCAATTTTTATACCCTTAAAGGTAATCAGGGCACTATCTCCGTATTTCATATCAAGGACGATGGTAGTTTAGTCCGTTTGCAGATTGCTGCTTCGACCCCCTACCCGTATTTTGGATCTCAAGGTTTAGCTGTTATTTGATCCTAGTTGGTCTATCAGCTTCTATTTATTCATGTCCAAGCAATGTATAAAAGGAAATAATTGAAGATTAATCGATCCCCGTTCTATTACATAGGGAAGAAAATTATTAATTATATACAAAAAGGAACACTGTAAATTATGCTACAGTGTTCCTTGGTGGTAGAGGATTAACCTTGTCTTTGTTTGTGTTTGGTATTCTCGCAGATGACCATGACGGTTCTATTTCTTCTAATGGTTTTACATTTTTCACAAATCGGTTTTACAGATGGTCTAACTTTCATTAGAAACCTCTCCTTGCCAGATTAATTTTTAATCTGTAATCTACCCTTTTTCAGAATAGAAATGAGTATATGAAATAAAGATATGTATATAATATATTAATCTATAATGATAAATCAATTGATAATCACTGGAAATGAAGTATCTAGCTTTCAGTGATTTCATTTATAGATGGTACTTCGTCAGAGCTTTGCACCTTATCTACCAAAAGTTTACGAATATCGAATTACTCCTCCATTTACGTGCAACACTTGGCCGGTCACAAACATGGAATCGCTTGAGGCCAAATAGACGAAGGCAGGCGCCAGCTCGAATGGCTGCACAGCACGACCTAACGGGATGTCGATACCCCAGGTTGACACCATCTCAGGAGGCCAAGAGCTAACTGTGAGTGGTGTCCAGCCCGGTCCGGGGGCGACTCCATTGACTCTGATTCTCTTGTCGGCAAGCGACATGGCCATCGTACGAATGAAGGTTACAATTGCTCCTTTGGTTGCCGAATAGTCGATGGCGTTTTTATTACCTTCGTAGGCCACCCTTGAAGTCGTACAGATGATCGCACTGCCCGGATTCAGGTAAGGCAAGGCAGCTTTCGTCAAATAAAACATGGGGAACACGTTCGTTCGAAACGTATTTTCCAGCTGTTCGTCCGAAACGTCCATAATGCTGGGAGTGTACGGCTGAACGGCGGCATTGCTGACCAAGATGTCCAGCCTCTGATAATGGTGTATCGTCTCCGCCACAATGTCCGACGCGGCGGCCGGATCGCGAAGATCGCGAGGCAAAAGTAGGCAGCGAACGCCGAATTGTTCCACGTACTGTTTGGTCTCTGCCGCATCCCTGTGCTCGTTCAAATAGACGATCACCAAATCGGCCCCTTCTTTGGCATATGCTGCTGCAACGGCGCGTCCGAACCCGGAGTCACCGCCGGTAATGATGGCTGCTTTTCCTTTTAGCTTGCCTCTGCCAATATAACCGGGATAATCGAAAATAGGCCTAGGCACCATCAAGTACTCCAAGCCAGGTACCTGATCCTGGTGCTGTGGAGGGAATGCCACCGGCTCCGTAACGGTCTTGGTACGCCAGGAGAAATAAGGATATACGGGATAACCTTTCAACATGGGCAGCCCCTCCTTCGAAATATTCATCGCACACCTATTTGGCAAGCGGCCGTTTCTCTTTCAGTAAAGCGTTCATCAGCTCCGCGCCCACTTGCAGATTGTTTGTGACCAGCTCTCAAGGGTCAGTGTCATCCTTTTACTTAGAGTAAAATTGATGTTTTATAACCATCCTATGAAATCTTTTATGAGAGTATGAACGGAACAAAGCTCCAGTTACCGCTTCAAAGACACAAGTCCCAAACTAGAAACCACGAATTCGATAATTATATTAGGTGTTGATGATTTGGAACCGACCAATACGCTTTTGAAGGCTCCTGCAGTTCAATGATAATAATGTAATAGACCAGGTGTGGAGAATGATGTGTAGTATATGGATGGATGTGGGGCTACAACCTGATTTGTGCATTTTCAAATGACACAAATCCCCTACATAAAAAAAAGCCTGATTCCTCAAGATTTCTTTGATATGTAATGTAGGCACATTTGTGTCATTGGACTCTTTTGTCGGTATCGTTGATTTATTGTCATGGCGCTCCAAAAATTGAAAGTAGCTTTGTAGTGTCTTCTTTTGTAATTCTCCCATACTTGGACTGTCCCTCAATAATCACTTCTAATATCTCCTTCTTTGGTGAAAGCCAAATGGCATAAGTTACTGGTTTATAACTAATTGTTGGATCTAAATTGACGCTTACAATTTTATAATCAGGTTGACCCAACATTGATACTTTTGCGGTTTCCCAACGAACATTTATTAAAATATCCAATATCGTTTTTGCCGCTTCATTATCTTCAATTTTCTTGTAAACCGTGTAGCCCTGCCCTTCAGCTTTACTGACAAGAAGATTTATAGGTTTATTGAAACGAAGATTTAGGTTTTGCTCATACGATGATTCTTTTTGGTTACAAGCGACTACGATAAGCAGTATGAACAGTAGCATACCAGCAATAAACAGTTTCTTCATAATCCCCCCTAATCATTTAAGATGCAGTATTAAAAGTAATTCTTTGGATAGCAGTGTTTTATATTGAATGTTTTTTGTTCTGGGTTTATAGCATGGCGAAAGGGCTGAAAGAGCTTTAACGCTCTCGAGAAGCTTTACTTACCATATGTGACAAAAAGGGACTGCCTGTATTGATTACAGGCAGTCCCCGCACACTACATCGAGCTGTATGTCGTATCGCTCCAGGAGAAGAAATCGCCGTACGCCCAATGGTAAGCCCTCGATGTATAAGACTTGAAGCTGTCGATAGGAATATCGCCGGACGTCCCTACAATAGCCGCACCATTGAAATAAGAATCGGTGCTGTTCCATATGCTGGCACCGTTCTCATAGACGGTCATTTCCACGCCGATTTGTGTCAAATTGCACCATTCGTTTACGCAGCCGCCAAAATCGGTATACGCCCTGGCCTCAAGATAATTACTATAGTTGCTAATTTCAGAAGAGTAGTCCATGATCGGATTTGCCGCTTGTGCGCTGCCCGCCATTACAGCGAAGGAGAGTGTTAGAACAGATAGCATCGTTTTAACCTTGATTTTCATCGAATATTCCTCCTCAGGATTCATAAATGAAATGCACTAAGCTACTGAATCGTTATCTTATTGTTAAAATAAACGTTCCATGGAATTTTCCTGTACGTCCCAGATTCGTCGTCAATACGTTCGTACGGGTTCTCCACCACGATGAGCGTCAGTTCGCTGGACGACCGCCCGCCTGGCGGTTCGAAGGCAAAAGGCAACGATATCAGCCCTTCCTTAAGCTCCGTCTTACGTACAAATTGCACCGGCTGATCGATTTGCTCGTTATTGAGGAGCGCCGTCACGGCATACTTCTCGACCTCAGGTTGTGTAAAAAAATTAATCTGGTAGGAAGAACCGGCTTCGTGCTTGACCAGTTTGAGCATATCGTTCACATTGGACGGCTTGTCTCTGGTCAAAAACACGTTTCTGACCTTGTCTCCTCCTTCAAGCAGCCCGACTGCCACGTCCCGGAACTCCGGCTCCTTCGCTTTATCGCTGCCGATTAATAACGTAGCACGCCGGTAAAAATGAGTTTCCATCGGACTGATAAGCTGATCGCTCATCAACGGCTTGTCTGGATTGCGTACGGCGACGAGAAGAAATTCGTGGCGTCCGGAAGGCAGCCCCGACAGCTCTACCTGAAGCTTACCCGAAGAATTGGCCGCGGTTTCCATTCGGATTCTTTTTTGCGGCTTGCCCTCGTAGCTGACGGCGATCTGTTTGTAATCCAGCAAAAAATACAGCTCGAACATGCTCGCTTCGGGCATCTCATTCCTGATCTCGATCGATGGCTGGAACGGATCGCCTTCGTTGAGCTGGAAAGTAAAGCCCCTATTAAACAGAGCATGCTTCTCCATCATTCCCAATCCGACGCGATACACTGTTTTCGCTTTATCCGCATTCGTCTGCTTCACTGCCTCCCGGTTCGCGCAAGAGCTTGCTTGCTACAATGATGAGGAGGAGCAGGCATAGCAGTTTTTTCACAAAGCTTCTCCTCCTGTTGGAACATCTTGAGGTCGGCCCGTCCGTTCTCCGTTATCATGGTACCTCTACCATCGTATTGAATCTCGATTTCAATAATTGCTCCTCCCACAAGTCTTCGTTTTAAATAATAATGCGCTTTCAAAACAAAAAAACGCTGTCGTTACTGAAAAGGCATCACCTCCTTTAATAGGATGACCGACTTAGAAATTTCCAGGAACATCCATTTCAAATAGCATTGCAAGTTAAAATATAGAGAAAGTAACTATGAGTCGAATAAACGTGGAAGCATGGATGAACAGCCGGAAGGTGGGCTTAATCGTAGTGAGTGTACACATGTTGAGGATAAATTTAGAGTACCATGCCCTTTGACAAATAGTTAATAAATGGATTAAATGATAGATTATGTTTTTCAGCATTTGCGACTGATCCCCGCCATTTCAAGATAAACAGGTTAAAGCCGCTATTATAACCTGACTCAAATGAGATCAAGTTCTTTCGATTTTCCGTGACAAGAAATGGATCCCACAAAATCAAAAAGCCGCGGTTTGCGCGGCAATTAATGAAAATTATATTCATGTTATTCGAAGTCAATAGACCAAACTAGAATGGGTGAAAAAAGGACGGTAACCGCCCTTTTATTCATGCCAGATTGCATTTAATACCGTCCATTACGAGTTTCTTTGTATTCAACCCTTACAATATTTCAATATACCCTTCTGTTCCATTCACGCGAATTCGTTGCCCGTCTTTGATCAGTCTGGTAGCATTGTCCACTCCAACAACTGCCGGCAAGCCATATTCACGCGCGATAACTGCTCCATGGGTCATCAGTCCGCCAACTTCGGTGACTAAACCTTTTATGGATACAAATAATGGTGTCCAGCCAGGGTCAGTAAAGGAAGTGACTAATATATCTCCATCTTCCAGATAGGCATTTTCCATGTTTAAAATGACACGAGCTCTTCCTTCTATCACTCCGGAAGAAACAGGTAGACCTACAATCGCATTAGCCGGCAAATGTTCTCGTTTGTACTCTCCTGCAATGATTTCACCATCAGACGTGATGACACGCGGGGGAGTTAGTTTTTCGAAAAATTTGTAATCCTCTTTTAGTTTGTTGATGATCTGATCATCCAGTTTGTTTGTGCGAACAACTTCGTGAAGTTCTTCAAAAGTGAGATAGTACATATCTTCTTTGTCATGGATAACGCCAGCTTGAACGAGTTGTTCGGCTTCTTTCAGCAAAGCCTGCTTATAAACGAAGTAGCGACTTACTATACCGTATTTTGGATATTCCCGGTAGCCGATGAAATTCCGGATGAGGTCGATCCTTCGTTTTGTTTCTTTCGCTTTTTGTTCACCATCCGGTAATTGCTTCAATCGATCTATTAACTCTTGTTCTTTTTCCGAAGCTTCCTGTCGCCCTTGCTCATATTTTCGTTTGCCGGCGTTAGGCTCAAAGTTCTTGATGTTACCAAGAATCATGGGGACAAGTGTAATTGGTTTCTCACTCCAACGAGTTCTCGTAATATCGATTTCTCCGGTACATCGCATTCCGTATTTGCTGAGATAATCATAGATAGCTTCTTGGGCTTCTCTTCCTCCATCAAACATAACCAGTCCATCCAGAAAGTTATCTTCTTTTGTATGCTGCAAATAATCAATCACTTCTGGATAAGGGCGAATCACATCCGCGACATCCAATAGCGCCAGACCCATCTCCGAAGTAATATTGTTGGGCACAGATTGAGAAAGAGTATCTGCTGCGTTTTTTTCGCCTAACCACTCGTTCATGTTTTCATTGATCCATGATGTAGCATTTATAGCAGCCATAAACACAGCCGTACTTTGTGGGTCAAACAAGATCTTCTTTAATTGCTGGATATCTTCCAGAATAAAATCAAACAAATCCGATCCCGATTTCTCTTGGATGTTTTGTTTTAACTCTTCTATTGATGTTTGACTTCGCTTAATCAAATCAGAAACGATGGTCGGATCGTTCTCGAATGGTGCCGGCATATCTGTATTACTTCTGCCCGGAATCGGTGCTGTTTGATCATTTGGTAACAATTTAATAAAATCCCGCTCTATTATGGTGATAAGCGCGCCTTTTGTGAGCGGATCAGATCCTATCGTATTTAATAAAGTTTCCCGGCCGACAGATGTAGCCAGCCTAGGTGCAACATCAACAAACAGCCTCCCGCCGGCTTTACGCATAGGTGCAGGAGTAAGTAACAGGTAAAAAGACAATCCCAATGGTTTTATGGGATCTGTCATCATTTGTTGATGACCAACAGATAGATAGACGTGATTTTCTTGATCATTCGCTTCAGGGATCGGGTATAAAGTAGTTATCGGCCTACTCTGGACAATATAAAATGTATCATTAGCCAAACACCATTCGATATCTTGCGGGCAGCCAAAATAAGCTTCGATCTGTCTTCCAATGCGTGCCAGCTGTAAAATTTGTTGTTCAGTAAGTGTTTGAGCTTGTTGTTGATCAGGACCAATTGGCCGCGTCTCTGTTCCGCCTTCTTTCCTCCCATAGATAGCCAATTTTTTGGTTGCTATCCTCTTATCGACGATTTCGCCTCCCTGTACTTTATAACAATCGGCAGTTACCAAGCCAGAGACTAGTGCTTCTCCAAGTCCAAAACTGGCATCGATAGATAGCAGCTTTCGGTTGGACGTAATTGGATCAGCGGTAAATAAAATCCCCGAAGCCTGTGGGAAAACCATCTTTTGAACGATAACGGATAAATAAACTTGACTGTGATCAAATCCATTTTGCATACGATAGATTACCGCGCGATCCGTAAATAAGGAAGCCCAACATTTGCGGATATGCTCCAAAATGGCATCAACGCCGATGATATTTAAATAGGTGTCTTGTTGACCAGCAAAAGAGGCATGTGGCAAATCTTCAGCAGTCGCACTAGAACGCACTGCATAAGCATGTTCTTCGCCAAACTGTGAGAGATAATGAGCAACTGCCTTCACAACATCGGAAGGAATTTCTACTTCCATAATGCTTTGTCGAATCTCCTTGCTGATTTCGCCAATTTGACCTCGATTTTTTACATTTAGCATGGTGAGTCGATTCAACAAAGCATGATATTTCTGGTTCTGTTCAATGGCTTTTTGATAACCCACTGTTGTAACACAAAATCCTTCTGGCACTTGTATTCCTTGAACTTTGGATAACTCACCTAAATTTAACCCTTTTCCGCCAACAAGCAAAAGCTGCGTTTTTTCGATTTCCTGGAATCCGAGAACCAACGAACTCATTTAACATCTCTCCTAACCATTAGATTGAGAAAAAACATTTGACAAGAGTTAACCGGCATGATACACTTAAAGTGTAAGATGTATTAACTATGTTCATTTTAGACAAAACAGTCGTAAATTGATTATATCATCGAGTTTGTTATCATGCAATATTAAGAATATTATTAAAGAACCTGATGGGATTATCCAGGTTCTTTTTTTGCGTCACTCCATAGTCACCTTGCGGTCCATCAGAAGCAGCAATTTTCGGTGCCATTACGTCCGACACCCTTCGAGACATCCATAAAACTAAACCTTCCTGTTTGGCACGGAGGTTATGGATTTCATTTAGAGTCATTCACTGAATCACCGTTATTGTTCGTCCGCGCTGGGGCCGTACATCCCTGGAACCGGTATTCCGAGCAGACGGAGATAGACAGTCAGCTGTCCGCGATGATGATAAACGTGATTGAACATAAGCGTCCGCGCCATGTCGATCCGGGGTGATTCCAAGACGGTCTCCCCCTTGCTGACGAGCTTCCAGGTATCCCTAAGACCGTCTTCTCCCCATTCCCGAAGCTTGTTCTCGGCGAGAGACACGCTCCATTCCAGCGCTTCGTGCAGTTCTTGCCTGGTCGTCGGCTCCGGCAGCGGAACGATTGGAACTTCGCTCACCGCTTCATCCAGCAACAGTGCCAGCCCTCCAGGAACTCCCGCAGCATGTAGAGCTAGCTGTCCTAAAGACATCGATTTCGGGTGGGGCCTCCAAGACAATTTGTCTTCCGGGAGTCTTTCGAGAAGCGACCGCGTCGATTCGGCTTCCCTTTTCAATTCGCCGATCCAATCCTCAATAACGTTCATAGTGATTTCTCCTCCACTGGCCAAGGCCGGTTATCATCTTAATCCTATCACGGCCATGAGCGCCAATGTTTCTTATTGATTGCGGAAATCGAGAAAGTCGTTGCTTGAGGTACTTAGACATTCGACGCATTTGCTCAGATGTGTGACATCGGGAACGAACAAATATCCTAGCGCTCGCCCTACATTTTAATCAGCCGTTTTTCGTAACCGGTTTTGAGTAAATCTGCCGGTTATCATAATGATCGATCATCGACAACCGGGGTCTTGATCAATTTCTATTTAATATCTTCTTTTCCCACGAGCTTGATCCCATAAAATAAAAATAACCGCGATTTACGCGGCTATAAATGTCATATCTGTGTGTAGCTAACTTTGGAAGCAAACGGGTCAGCCCAAGAGTTCCAGTTTTGCTGCAAAAGTCGATACAGTTATAAAGTGATGGCGAAGCGTTCTTTTAAGGCTTTATATCCTAACTTTTCATATCAACAAGATATTAGCTGCTTTTAGAGCAATGACCTAGTTTTCTCCGACATGAACAATTTGAGTTCTTGTATAAGCCAGCACTCAGGAGAATGAATCATTGTTTTAATCCTTCCAAGAATACGGCAAGTACTTTCATCGTCTCTTCCATTGCAGTAGGCTGCAAGGACTCGTTGGCAAGCCAGAGCGCCGTCTCATTCAAGCCGCCCGAAATAAAATGGGTCATTGCATCAAGGGGAACCATCCGAAAGTATCCGTGGTCCTGCATGATTCCAAGCTGTCCCCTCAATAAACGCATGGAATGGTTCTTATCCATCTCTCTCCATACTTCCCAACCAAGAATCGCAGGGCCATCGATCAGCATGATACGCCTATTTTGCTCTTCAACAGCAGCCATAATGAATGCGCGGCAACCCAAGTAGAGCTGCTGCCATACATCTTCACTCTCTGAAGCCTCCTGCTCCACCCTCTCAGCAACTTCCCTCTGGACATCTTCAAGTACGATACGAAACAATTCCTTCTTGCTTCGAAAATGATGATAGACCGCTCCTCGCGTCAGATTCGCCTCATGAACGATCGATTCCAATGCCGCATCCGTATAACCGTGATTGGTAAAATGGGTTCTGGCGACTTCAATCAGCTTACGAATCGTTTCTTCCGTTGCTGCTTTATTTTTTCTCATAATCGGCTATTTCTCCATTCGCATTACATTGTATCCCTATTTCCTATAGCTCATTTAACATAGCCAACGCATCCGGATCTCCGGACTTTATTAATGATCTTAATGCATGGCGAACCACGCTCGAACCATGCTCCCACCCGTCACTCAGCTTGTTAGCCATCCAATGTATTGTGATCTGCTTGTAATCCTTTGTCAAATCATTTAAATGATTTGCTACGGACTTTCTTACATAGTCCGAACGGTCATCCAGCAATGGCTCAAGTAAAGCAAGATTTTGTAAGGGATCTCCATTTAACACTTCTATCCGCTTTGCCCAGGGAAGACGAGGACGAGTCCCTTCACTGACTAAACGACGCACATGAGAATTAGGATCGAAAGCCCAAGTGGATAATGTTTCAAGACACTCCGCCGAATGATGGAGGAGATACGGGCGGATGGCATATTCGGAGGTATGGCGTTTGGTAATCTCGTACAAAGCGTCCATAGAAATTCGGAAATGATTAAGACCATATTGTTCCACGAAATACGCGATTGGCATCAGGAAGTAACCCTCGGTGAACATCCCCTGTTCCCTTTCATTCTCCGGACCAAGGATGTTTAATAAGATACCCATTTGATCAGGATAATCTAGCGGCAATGTGCGATGCAGTTCTCCGGCTATCAACCGAACTCTTGCTTTCAACTCCAACGGTTCTGTCTGCTCCGCTACTGTATGTACAAAACTATCGACCGGGAAACTCGGATAGTATGGCTTGATTGAATTGGCTAGCCGTACCGCCAGTTCCTCTCCAAAATAATTTTTCAAAGGTACATGTGCTCCCATGCAACTACTCCCTTATTTCCAGATTTCTTCGGAATATTGGGTACTAAAATCATTTGAAGGCGGGATAACAGTAATGATATCGATCAATATGCCGTTGGGATCAGAGGTAATGAAATGCCGCTGTCCAAAAGCCTCACTCCGGATATCGAGCTCCAGTGGTAGCTTGGCTCCTCGAATGAGACGTTCGTATTCAGCATCAACATCATCCACTTCGAAATTAAGAATCAGCCCTCTTACTTTTGTCCTGTATGCGTCAGGAATGGTCGGATGAGAAGCGTCAAGAATAGCCAATTCGTAAGGTATGTCATTGCCGGGCATTTTCAAGCTGACATACCAGTCCGCCTCAAACATCTTCTTGAATCCAAAGTGATCCTCGTAAAATGCTGCCGTGGAATTAACTTGATCTGTTAAAATGACGGGATAAAAACTGGATATTTTCATAATTACACCCTCTCGGTTATGATAGATCTTATATTAACATACATGCAGTATGTATGTAAATGAGGTTTGATTATTTAACGTCTTTGCCACCCCCTTCTGCTTCACTCACAATGTACAAACTGAACTGCTTGAGTGATTACACAGTTCCAAAACAATAAACTCGTCATTATTAACCTGAATTCGTCGACAAATCTGTACGGATATACCTATTTCGAATGCTTTAATAAGTTAATGACAATAATAAACCGAATTAGTATATAAATGGACAAGGAGTGATCACGTGATTTACATATATAATGATTACGGTGGCACCCATACGACTTCCTTGGCAGCAGCATATCATCTAAATAGATTGCCGGTTAATCGAAAACTTACTAAAGAAGAAATAGTAAGCGTGGATTATTTTAACAAATTACAAACTTCAGATATGGGGAAACTCATCTTTCATGGTGTGGACGAAAACGGGGATTCGGTTTACACAGTCGGTCGAGGATCATCAAAGGTTGTTGTCCCAGCATTAAAAAATTTGAGTGTGATACTTCAAGATAGATTTCAATCAAATGAAACTATAGTTTTCTCTAATACTTCACCGACTGTGCCGTTTGCCATGACCATTGGCGGACTTTTTTCAAGAAGGTTAAAAATTGATTTTATCGGAGTTCCACTATTAGTAATTGGGGCTAAGCAATGTTGTCAAAACATTCTTCAATTAGTTACCCATACGAAAAATACTAAAAATATCAAAGCTGGGTCCATTATTGTGTTGGAAAACAAAAATGTCCCCATTTCCGTAGTTGAAACATAATGTTCTATAAAAGCACTTTCTTTGATCGTCCAATTGTTCCATCCTTTATTTCTGGAACTGGCTTCGGCAAATCGGGATAATCCCAATTATGTAAAAACGAAAAGCACCTCGTTGTTAGATGTGTGTCTAACAATCGGGGTGCTCTGGCAGCTCTAAGCTCATAATCTATCACTCCATCAATGCAACTTCCGTGAGATACACAGCATTCCAGCAGGAACGGATTGCTTCGTGGATGCTTTCGCTGGTTAATTCGTAAATACCGTGGATCTCAGCTTTCAACATGTAAACAAATTGCCCATAATGCATCTGAACCATCATTTTCGGATTCATTGGGATAAAGAGCTTCTGCTGAACGGCTTCTTCGTACAACTTGTTCATCGGCTCGCACCAGCCGCCTGTATAGACTGCCTGCTTTATCTCGTCGTAAATGTAGGGTGAGAAAGAATATTGCTCAATAAATTGAAAGCCCTGTGGATATTTTTTACCCAAGTTGAGGACTCGGCTCCAACCCATTTCGAACTTTTCACGAATCGTTCTGCCCTGCAATAAACCTTCACGCACATACTCTCCGTTAAACGTAACAATCGCTTTGTACAACTCGTTAACGATATCTTCTTTACTTTGAAAATAGTGATAAATGCTCCCCGTTGATACGCCAGATTCTTTTGCGATTAGCGCCATTGAGGTAGCCTGTAATTCCTTCCTAATGATGATGTTAAGTGTCGTTTCGAGGACGGACCGCTGGACCTTATTGTACTTCTCAAACATTCGTCTCCTCCTTTCTCATTTTAAATCGAACGTTCATTCTATTTAGCATACACCTAATGCAGACTTCAGTCAATGAAGCCGATTCATTGATGTTGATCTCAATCAGCGCCCAATCCCTTATTATAATTTCAAGACATGGATTTATTATCTTTACATATAGTCCCTAGCAATGGTCTCCAAATATTCTTCAATCGGTACGGAATTTCTAAGAGCCATGAGATCGTTGCCCGCTGCGCCAATGACAGTGCGGAACTTATTACTTTCTCCTGTTGCCACAGCTACAATAGCATCCACGATATCCTGAGGATCATCCAAGCGGCGGCTTGCTTCCGAAGTTATCATTAGATTATTTACTTTCGTCATTAGATCATCGTAGTCTTTAATGTTTTCATCTTTGTTCCATGTGATATTTTCCCTAAAATTATTTCCTGAAGAACCGCCTTGCTCGATCAATCTAAGCTTAATATTCAATGGCTTCAGTTCGTAATAAAGACCTTCCGTCAATCCCTCCAAATCGAACTTGGACATGTTGTAAAGTGATCCGAGCGGCACCGCTGTTGTAATCCCCATGAAGGAGCTGATGTTAATAAACATGCCTCCGCCATTGGCTCTGTAGTGTGGGATAAATTTACGAATCACATTGATCGGTCCCCGGTTATTCACGGCGAACTGCCAATCTATCGCTTCCTCATTGGCCAATTCCAACGCACCGTACGTGCCCATACCAGCACTATTGACGACGACGTCAATCTTTCAGAATGCGGCTACAGCTTGATCCGCTGCTGATTGAACTTGCTCCACTTTAGTGACGTCCAGTTTGAAGATTTTAATATTGCCATAAGCCGTTAATTCCGTTTCTTTCTCTGGCGTACGCATGGTGGCCGCTACGTTCCATCCCAATTTAGCAAATCGAATCGCTGTTAGTTTACCCAATCCTGAACTGGTACCCGTAATAAAGACTGTTTTAATCATAACTAAACCTCCAAACATTAGATTGAACGAACATTTTAAAAAACGATTAGATCGAATGTTCATTCTAATTATGTTTCATAGTTCTCCGTCTGTCAAATGGTTGAAAATAAAGATAGAACAAAAACGCATTGTCTGAGACAGTGCGCTTTTATTTCTGTTCAAGATCTTGAATATTTGCTGCTATTCTTCCCTTGCCCATTCAAAGCTGCCCTTTAGTTAAAGTACCTTTATACAAGCGACTGCCGTGCACGAATTTCTTCTCTTGCCTGGTCATTCATCAGGGCAGGAGTCCACCTTGGTTCCCAAACTAGCTGAACCTCCACATGCTGGATCCCGTTCACCTTAGAAGCCGCTTGTTTCACATCTGCTACAATATCGTCCGCTAAAGGGCATTCCGGTACGGTTAAAGTCATCCGAATGATAGCCGATCCTTTATCGTCGACGGTGATCCCATAAATCAATCCGAGATCGACAACGTTCACACCGATCTCTGGGTCTATCACTTCCTCCAAGGCTGACATGATCCGATCCTCTGTATTCATGATATCACTCCCTTTTCTTCTGTGATTGTCGTCTGCAGCGCAGCGCAAGTATTCATTTAGATAAATAAGAAATTAAACGAAGAGTGGCTCCACCACAACCGGTGTAAGCGCCCTCGAACGGTCTACAAAGATAAAAGCATCATATCGCAGTTCAATAATTGTGGGAACATAATTCCCTCTTTCCCTGCGAGGATGATAGACGACGCCAATCGCCCGATGACCTATGGGTTTCTGAGCCGACCAAGACGAGTGTGCATCGAACATAAGAAGCTGATCGTCCGGACCCTTGCGATGAAGCAGTTCCTCCCAGCTGCCGGCAATCGCAGGCGGTACGGTCATGACTTTCAGAGGAGCTCCCCACTCCTTGCCGGCGATGACGGTGCCCTGGTACGTCCCTAAACCAACAGCATAGACTTGCCCGTCGTATGTTTCCCGCAGCAGCTGCCCGATATTGACCATGCCATCTTCTTCCATATCCGTCGCGCGGGCATCTCCAACATGCGTGTTGTGCGCCCATATGATACATTTAGCCCCATCCCCATGAAACTCCATCAATCTTTCCAGCACGTTGACCATATGCCGGTCCCTTAGGTTCCACGATTCAGCATCATGCCTGATCATGCGTTAAGCTCAGCGCTTAGTGCCAGCTCTCTTTCTTCTAGATGCCGCGGCTCAACCTGTTTCCAACGGTCCTGCAGCCGTTTAAGCAGCTCAATCACCTCGTCTTCACAGCCTTCCCCGTACAGAGACGCGGAAACTCCGTAGGACTGCTCGTCATGACTGTATGGCTCGAAACATTCCAGAGCCTTCTGGGCTGCTTGCAGATTGTTCGGGTCCTTCGAATGGAAATAGTTCATCAGCTCATTCATGGATTCCCACAAACTGTATACATCCATTCCATAAAAGCCGATCTTTTCATCCTCCGGCTTATCCCTATTGAATTCACGAAGCCAATCCGCCAAATGGAGCACTTCTTCATTCGCCCACATCCAGGTGGGCCAACGGTTAAAATCCTTCAATGCTTCCCTCGCGTTCGAACCGGCCTCCGGATATCCCTTCACATAACGATTAAAGGTAAAGCAGGAAGGCCAATCGCCTTCTACGGCGATAAACCGGAAGCCTTTTTCCGTTATTAACCGTTTAGATAGCTCAGTACGTATCGTATAAAATTCCGAAGTGCCATGGGAGGCCTCTCCAAGAAGTGCAAATTCCGCCTCCCCCATACGATCAATTAGTTTACTGAAAGACACTTCATCGGACAAAGGAACCGCAAGCCTGCCTATGGCTTCACTTATTTCATTCGTCATAGATCGGATCTCCCATTCGGTTAAATTTCCATAATCATCGGCAGGACGAGTACATCTTTCACCCGGACCCTTAATCTATTGATTGATACGCCTGCATTCTGCCCTTTCGACCAGGTTATTATGCCATAATTAAGACAAGACTACCCTCCCTGTTCAATTCGAGAATTTCCCGTCAAGAAGCGTAGCAAAGAGTAAAGAAATAGGAGCTGCATAAACTATTTCTGGGTTCAGATACGGTACTTTTATGCTTGAAGGAACGCAATACTTTCAAATCTGCCACGGTTTTAAAAGCTATCCACCTTCATATGAGTACCAGCAAAAGAGACGACAAATACGGTGCCGCTCTTTGAACTCTTACCGTTTGTTCCCGACGGAAGGTCGCTGATTTGGCCGCACGCGTAGCTGTGATCATGACCTTGAAGCACTAAATCAACATTGTATGTTTCATAAGAAGAAGCAGCTTTTCACCGACTTCAATGTTGTCTCGGTCCGGAGAGTTGGTAAAGATCGGATGATGGACGTTAGGACCGCCCATTGATTCGGGTTGTTGGCCAGGATCTGTTCAAGCCATGCCACCTGCGTGTCCAATTTCACAAACTTCGTATTAGTATTGAGAGATGATGCGCATATAGATAGTCTGTATAATAGACGGTTTCCTCTAAGCCAGCGGGCCCGTTCTCCGGCTGGGCAAACTGCGGACGCCAATACGGCGAGAGGCCTTTTTTCGCGCTTGGTTCGATCTTCTTGTATTCATGGTTTCCAGGGGTCATAATACTGGGAATCATACCGTTCAACCAGCCGCCGTCTGCATTTTGTTTACCTTGATCAGTACGAATTGAACATAAAAAATAGCCGCCGAGACTTTCTCGGCAGCCTGACAAGACTGAGAAGTCTTGTTTAGGAGTAAAAATTGCTTATGCGTATGTTCGTTAATTCAAAATTCCCAACGTTATTGTCCTAGTTTCTCGCGTATTAGATCAGTTACAAGTCGATCAGGGGACCGCTCTCCCCTTCCAACCTTCATACGATTACACAGCACCGCCACGGCAAGGCAATTCGATGGATCAGCATACCCAATCATACCGCCTAAACCCGAATAGCCAAAAGCTGTCGGCTTACCTCCCATGACATCACCCTCTTGGCCAAGGCTATAACCAAGTCCCAATCTATTGGGAGCGAGCCCCACCTCGTCGATGCCTTCGAAATGCAGTGAGTTCGCCTCCGCTATATAAGTTGGTTCGAGCAGACGTCTCCCCTTCACACCCTCGCCAATTAGTGAAGCATACATACACGCTAATGCTTGTGCCGTAGCGACCACATTCACTGCGGGTACGGCCGCAGCATGGAACCATGGTGAATTCCATTCCGGATTTGCAACAGGGACCAGGGCAGGAGGCAGAACTCGTTTAAAAAGCATGTCATCCGGCATGGAAGCAATGGGTACGGCTTCACCGCTAATCTCGGCCATACGAGATTCCGCTTCCGACGAAGCGCCTAAGTACAGTTCTTTTTCGATACCTAAAGGCTTGCATATCTCGTCTTGAACAATTCGAGCAAAAGTCCGGCCATCCGCTCGGGATGCAGTTTCCCCCAAGATCCAGCCGAAAGTCAAACCATGATAACCTGACTTCGTACCAGGTTCCCAGATTGGCTGTAGCTTCTCCATCTCTTTGACCATCGCTCGCCAATCAGTGATGAGTCGCATATCCGCGTACGTGGGCATCAAGGGAATACCTGCTGTATGAGTAAGCACCTGGCGAAGCGTAATCTTTTCCTTGCCATTCGCTCCGAACTCGGGCCAGTAATGGGAGATCTTCTCATCATATGCCAATTTGCCCTGTTGGACTAGAATATGAATAGCCGTTGAAACAACGCCTTTGGAGCAAGATTGCATAACGAATAAGGTATCCGAAGCAACGGATCGTTGTCCTGCGGAATCAGCACTTCCTGAAAAAACATTCAGAACTAACTCTCCGTGCCAATAGGCTGCTGCTTGGAATCCTGCGCCTGTATCTTTTTCCGCGAGCTCATCCAACAACTGTTTGACTTGAATTTGTAGATCCATGAGATTTTGACGTTTACTAATCAATGGATTGGTCAATGCACTCAACTCCCTTATTTATTTAACTGAGCAATAAGGTGCAAAGCCCATCCCTTGATACGTCTTGCGGTCGAACAGGGTTATTTTTTCGTCCGCCCATGCAAAGGTTCGCCTTAAGAATAGGCTTTGCATGAGCCGTGTGACATGCTGGCAAAATGATTTGCCATCAAAATCGACCCCCTTTCATTGAAAATATTAGCAAAGAATCATGGCTGCCTCAACTATAATCTAATTTCTTAAGCAGTAAAACGGGAGAACTTTAGTAAAGCCGAATTTTCCTGAACTACACTATGCTGCCTGTTAGCAAAAAGCGGTTACGCAGGCTCATACAATAATATACACTCACAGTACCTCAGTCCCGCCCCGCCTCATAAAGCTTCTTCGCCAGCATGTCCGGCCTTGTGCGAGTATCCGTAAAGTGGTCCCCGTCGCCTACAATAAGGCGGAATTGTCCAAGACGTGTGGACATATGTGGATTCCAGCCTAAGCCCTCTCCTTGTGGCAATGCATTGTCTTGGAAAAAATAAATATAACTTTTGGGTACAGGTACTGAATAGAACGCCTTAAGATCCAGCTTCTCGAAAAGTGGTCTGGCTGGCTCCGGAATGACACTTTCATACATTCGTCTGGCTTCCTCCAAGGTGGCCGTATTGACGAACAAATCCCGAAACAGAGGAAATGGAAGCATGATTGTATCGTCCTTCGAGCCAGCTCTGAGCTGCTCGAAACCTTGTCTCGTTTGGGGCGGTAACTCGTCGGCAACAGATTGGCCATCTCTCAGTACGAACGCGTCCCAGAATACAAGGCGCTTGATGCGATCCGGTACCTGTTCGGCAGCCTTTTGGATGACAGATCCGCCGAAGCTGTGCCCAACGAGAATGAAGTTGCGCAGGTTCAGTTTCATTATAAAATCAACGACGGACATCGTAACCATTGCGTGCGTGACATTTTTGTTCGGATCTTTCCCATGACCTGCGTATTCCGGCGTGTAGACGGTGTGACCTTGTCTGCGCAGCACGGCCGCTACGCCGTCCCAGAAGTGAGCGTCAGCCCAAGAGCCATGCACAAGCACGAAAGTAAGCCGTTGCTGTGCGGGTGAACGGTATCTTTCATCCGTTTCGATGGCACCGATGTTCCGGTACCACCATCCTTCGGAATAAGGGGAGTTATAATAATCGCGGGGACTAAACCTATAATCGGGAAAAGGAGATTGATGAATTTCTTGGGGATAAGGAAACATGTACAAGACACCCTCTCAATTCGACATATATTATCAGCTTATGCCCACTACGATTAAGAGGTTCACGCACTCAATCCGCCGAAAAAAACAGCAAGAGAGGATGGTACACTCAGCGTAATTGATCTTCAACTATCTTGCCCATTTGCAGAACACGTCTGCCAATCTATGCCGGTAGCTGCATAAAACATGGGTGTTTTCAACTTTCTCCCTGGCGAGATATCCCAAATTCGGGGGGAGGGTTTAATCATATGTAGTTCCTTTATTAATGTGATTCCAATTTCTTGTTGTTAGCTTGAATAAGGGTTTCTTGATCTACAATTTCTCTAAGAGATTGAATCATTAGGTCAAATTGTGCGTGTGTCTTTCCGTATTCAAGATTGAAAAGATAATCAAAATCAGTTGGATTAGCCCCCTGATTATGTTGAATTATCGTTTCCATTTTATCCAGCGCTTTTACGAGCCTAGCTTCCCTGGTTTCCCCTTTATTATATTCCCACCATAGTTCCAAGAACGTTTGTCGAGTTTTTTCTGAAAGCGGAGCTATTAGTCTTTGAAGCGCTTCTTCTTCCTTTTTTAATTTCATTACAGGGTCCACTGCAATTGTAGCCGATACATCCCCTTCATAAGCTTCACCCAAGTCATGTATTAGAGATAAACGCAGCACTTTGTTGAAATCTATATCATGCAAATACTCTTCTAAAACCATACTGAACATGGTGAGCCGCCAAGAGTGTTCCGCTATGCTTTCTTGTCTGCCTGTACTTGTCCATGCGGTTCTTGTATTATTTTTCAATCTCTCCATTTCCTTAATTAAAGTAATAATATGGTTATATTCCATTAAACCTGCCCCCATCAAAATAAAATGTATTTCGTCACTCCTATTAATATATAAAAAAGAGAACATAATTAAGGACATATGTCCCTTTAATGAAATTTTCAATTTTCTAGAATGATTGGGTTTTCTCAAGCTTGCAAACCAATGAAAAAACCGCACAAGGCGGTTTGATAAGGGCTATTAAATTTCGGGATGACATACTTTAAGTTCAAGCCAGGACGAAACACTTCCTAGCGGCGGCACGACTAGCCATCGGATCGGCTCGCCTCCTCTGTCGAGCAGCAAGTGAATGAGCAGCTTTTCATTCTCAAGCAGCAGTGAACGGCTGCCTTTACATACTATGTCATCAACAATCCGGCAGCCCGAATTGCGCAGCGGGCGGTACATGTGCTTCATTGCTGGCTTCCCTTCCCCTTCAGGTCATGTTCCGAAAAATTGTTCTTCCAGAGCAATACAAATGGCATGATAAATGGGAAGATGCCGTTCTTGAATGTCTGGGGTAGCATGGTACGGCACACAGATAGCGACATCGCTCAGCTCCGCTAGCTTCCCGCCGGTTTGACCCGTCAATCCGATCGTACTGACCCCTAGAGCGCGGGCAACTTGAACCGCCCGCAGGACGTTAGCGGAGTGGCCGGAGGTGCTTATGCCGAGTAGCACATCCCCTGGTTTGGCGTAGCCATAGACTTGCTGGGCGAATGCCATATCCGGCGCTACATCATTGGCATAGGCCGAGAGGAATGCCGACTGACTGACTAGCGAGATGGCTGGTAAAGCTCCCTGCAAATGATCTGCCAAATAGGACCCCTCATTGGGAAAAGCAGTTAGGAAGCCCTCTCGCTGCGCTCCGGATAAAGGTCTTCTGGACATAAAGCCCTTCATTAATTCCCCGACTATATGCTCGCTATCCGAGGCGCTTCCTCCATTGCCGCATACGAGCAGCTTGCCTCCCTGCTGATAACTTTGAGCTATCAATTCGATAGCTTTCTCGATCTCCTGCTGGCAGCCTGCCACTTCCGGGTACTTGGCAATTAGCCGGTGCAGAGCAGTGCGGGTTGGTTTCGGATTATACATGCTCAGGATCATCCCTTTCGTCACTTGTCTCTTGTTTCATGAGTCAGAGCCTGCCATATGGCAGGAATCGTTTGCTGGTGCAGCCCTTCAAAATGATAACCGACCCCACCTAAGCTTGTAGGCCGGTGAATGATATTTTTACGTGGACGATAATAGTAATCCCAATCTTCATATCCAACTTTGCTATTGTAATCGCCAAGTTTCACAATGTCGAAATTGGCTGTCGTGATTCGGCTTACGTCGTAGCCTAGATTGCGCGCTATGGACAGCGCTTTGAGGAACACCTCCGGTCCTGTCACCGTAGAACCGAAATTAGCAAAAACGCCTCCGTCCAATCGGGATACCGTGCGAGCATAGATTTGAAAGTCTCTTCCGCTTGCGCCGCCCTGAATGGCAAAATCGGCATCCGGATGCTGTTGAACCGCGTCGGTCCCTATCGTCACATGAACCGTGCAGGGAATTCCCTTATCCACGCAAGCCTTCAACAGACTCCATTGCCGATAGGGAAACGAATTTTCATGTAATGTCATATGATGCATAAGACTTTCCCCGTAGCCAAGCCCCAGCGCATAACCCTCACGGAGTGCGCTATGCAGCATTGCTCCTGGTTCGCGCCACATGCCGAGGATCCCGCTCGCCAGCGACTGATTATCATCTTCTTCGGTCTGGCCGAAGGCGGCCAATTCGATATCCTGATAAGCGCCGGCTCCAACCAATGCCAAATGCGAGATGTATCCGTCACGGATCAGCTCCACAAGCACCGGAGACACTCCGCTACCGATGACGTTACCGCCCAGTGAAACCAGGACCTCCTTGTTCTGTGCTCTTGCAGCACGAACAGCTCCTACAAATGCTCTGAAGCTAGGAGTGTCCGCTGCGGTCCAGCGATTCACTTGGGCAATCCCACTGCCATTCTCTGTTGGTGCTTGCAGCGAGCTTGTATGCAGCCGGCTCTTGCGTTCGGCAACGGGATATAGCACACGATTTTGTTTGGACAATAACTCTGTGCGTTTATACTCCGGAAAAACGGCTCCAGTTACCTGCTTGCGCTCCAGTACTCGTTTGTACAGCTGCGGGATCGTTGCTTGATGAAGCCCGTGGAACAAATATCCCGTCCCGCCGATTTGCTCTAGACGATCTAAGAAATTACGCCTAGGCCGGTAATAGAACTCCGCTTCCTGCTGTGTAGGGCGTGTAGTCTCGCTGACAGGTATGATATCGAAGTTGGCAGCGGTGACGGGTGCCATGCGCAAACCTTGATTGCGGCAAATACTAAGTGCCTTAAGGAAAATCTCCGGTCCGGAAATCGCCGAACCGAAATTCAGGAAGACCCCGCCTTCGGCCATCTCGGCTACCGATTGACACATCGTGTCAAAATCTTGTCCGCTCGCAGCCCCAAGCGATTCGAAATCGGCAGCAGGATGCTGGTGGATAATATCGGTACCGATGGAGATATGGCAAGTATAAGGCACCCCGGAGCGCTGGCATTGTACGAACACGCAATCGTCATAATGCGGGAACCGTTCCGGGTATCGGTCCAGATAGCGATATAGACTTTCGCCGTATCCCAGCTTAAGTTCAGCCCCCTGGCGAATTGCCTCATTCATGTAGTTACCTGTTTCTTCCCACATGCCGAATGATCCGTCCTCGATGGCGCGCGCGACATCCTCTGAGGTCTCTCCCAAAAAGGCAAGCTCGAAGTCGTGGATGCTGGTAGCCCCGTTCCCTGACACATGCGTCAGAATGCCGCTGCGCACCATCTCAATGACGTAGCGAGACATCCCGTTTTTGATAACGTGCGCGCCCATGGACCATATCACGGGCTTGCCTGCTGCTCTGGTCCGCACTATCAGATCCACCAACCGGTCAAAACGCTCGACGTCGTCAGCTTTAATAGGCCAATCCTCCACTATATCATCCGAAGGTCTGGCCATGTTGCGGATTGTAACCAGATTCGTGCGACTGTACACGGAGTTTGTCTTGATTCCTTGAAAGGGTAATCTCTCGTGCCGTTTCATAGCAGAAGCTCCTCCTTCGCCTTCTTGATAAGCCGGTTCTGAAGTCAGACAGAAAGTCTGGATGCCTACTATCCCAGACGCTCCAGCCATTCCTCCGTATTCAGAAAATCCCCGGCAATCCAATCCGCTCCTGCCGCCAAAAGCCTCTGTTTCTTGATCGGGTCAATGCCGGTCCGAGACACCTCGTCGCTGGCCAGTCCGAAGGCCAAGCTCCCTGCTTCCTTGGCAAGCTGTATTTCCACCTTGCCGTCTCCAATGACGGCTAGCTCATGCCCGGCCAGCCCCTTGACGTGCATCAGCTCACGCAGCACTTTTTCCTTGGAGCAATCCGCTTTGCCGACCGGCGCGCCTGCAATCGCCCGGAAATACTCTGCAACTCCCAGTACCTCTGCTTCGCGAACTACGTCTGGATGATCCGTGCCGCTTGCAACATAGAGCTCTAGACCACGAAGGTAGAGCGTCCTGATGAAATCCGCTGCCCCTTGAATTAAATAATCTTCTGCTGCGGATTGGCCCGAGGCCAACAAGTCAACGCGCTTCTTAACCTGTTCCAGCAGCCTCGAATTATAAATTGCTTTGTATGTCCACTCGTCTTTGACCTCCTCATTCCAACCGGAGGCCCGAACCTTTTCGGCGAGCCATTGCATTTGATAAATCGTCTGGATCCCGGTCGACTGATCGATATATGCCGCAATGTCACGGTCCAGCTGTTCTTCCTCCGCTGCGCTAAGCAGGTGGCTGCCAACGATCTCCTCTTTCATGAACGGCGCCATGATAGATTCCCAGCCGGCGCGAAGGGTCGAGACCGTTCCGTCAAAATCAAACAACACGGCTCTGATCTTTCCCATACAGACATCACCTATTTTCTTAAAGTTTAAGTTAAATAAACCGCTTCATACCAAATATCCATTGCTTTGGCAGCTTGAGCGCTTAGAACGGCTCCGCTGCGAGTCTTGGTGCTCATAGGAATGCCATGCCGGGATACGAGATGCTTGGCCGTTGCCGTGAAACCCATGCCAAGCACGGCATCCAAAAACATAAGCTGTTGATGAGCTCTTGCAGCAGCTTTCCTGGCTGCGTCATTCTGCACCAGCGCATGATTCCATAAACTCAGAACAATGTCCGCCGCAGCGGTGGACGTAATGGCCATAATCCCTCCAGCTCCCTGCCGGATCGATTCCAGCATGAATGCGGTGTTCGCCTGATACACGATGCCGCCTTGAGCGATTTTGGCCGTTATTCCATCCAGCGTGCAGGTGGTGTCCTTGATACCTGCCACACGGTGCTGTCTGACCAATTGCCCATAAATAGCCGGATCAATGAAGTGGGGCTTAAACATAGGGAACTCGTATAGAAGAACCGGAATTGGTGATGCCTCCGCCATCCTGGCAAAGTATTCGCCAAGCTGCTTTTGATCCGTTCCCAGTCCCGGTGGCGCCACGAGAACAACGCCTGCAGCGCCGGTTTCCGACATACGGAGCAGCTCCTGCTCATGCTCTTCGATAGAGGCGCCGACATTGGCTGTAGCAATCACAGGCGTGCCTGCGGCTCTATTCACCGCACGGCGCGTTAATTCCAAGCGCTCATCCGCCGTCAAGAACGCCATCTCGCTGCTGCCGCATGATGCAAATAATCCGTGAGGGCGCAAGGAAAGTTGCCAATCTACATACCTGTCGTACACATTCCAATCCACCGCGCCTGTCTGCGTGAAAGGAGTAAGCAGCAGTGCGAAGACAGCGCCGAATAGACTGGATTCATTCGGATTCAGATTAGACCCGTTCATTCGCATTCACCTTCTTCCTGTCAAAGCGGTCAACTATTTCTTCGGGTGAGGCGGAGCCGGTTTCACCTATTTTGCTTACCGCAACTGCCGCACCAAGATGAGCGAATGCAGCGGCTTCTGGTCCGCTTGCGCCCACGCCCAGCGCCGACATCAGCGAAGCCGAGAAGCAGTCACCGGCACCAACGAAATCGATAGGCGGCGGTACTCTGACTGTCGGAACATAAATGCAGCTGCCGGCTTCCAGCCATAGGGCTCCATGCTCACCCATAGTCAGGCAGCAAGGAGCGTGGAGACTCAGCGTAAGGGCTTTCCCTGCCTCAAGAACATCTGAATCTATAATATATTCCGCATCTTGCCCATATAAGTGTTGATGCCTCTGTCCCTCAGGAACTCGAGGCTCCATCGTTCGGGAGTACCATTGCAGTGCCTCCACTTCGTTCGGCTTCACGAGAAGTCCGTCATACAGCCCAATATTGTCGCGACTATCGGTAACGACAAGCTTTCCTTGCTTGGCCCAATACTGCAGCCTTGCGCGAATCTTTGGACGGATGACGCCAAATCGCAGCTGGTCGGTCACGCCGATCACATCAACCCGTGCAGCCATTTGATCTAGGTTCTCCAGAAGCTTCTCTTCAGCAGAATCGTTGAGAGGGCCGTAATTGGTGTAATCGATGCGCGGATCTTCCTGCTGCGAATTTTGAAGTCCGTGACGAATCGTTTTGCAATACGTCGGCGTAGTCCAGCTGTGCTCCTCCCACACAAACGAAACGTCAATGTCGCTGGCCTGAAGGGAGTTGGTTAACATCTGGCCACGCCAGTCATGGCCAATCACCGAGCAAAAAAGCACCTCTGAGCAGCCCAAAGCCTTGAGATTAACGGCAACATTACCTGCGGCTCCGGGAGAGAATCGCTCTCTTACTACCGGCAAATTAAAATGCGGCGTTTCACGAGACAGCTCGCTTAAGGTCATATCCGCATGCAAATACATATCCAGGCATCCGTCGCCGATGACGCCTACTTTCAGCTTCGATATTCGCCGCAACAGATCGGCCACCCGTTCTCGATCAAGCCCTTCATATACAGGAACGGAACATTGTCCGTTCTGATTATCGTCCTGCCTCTTGCCCATACTCATACCCGTTCCCGCTCCTCCCCTGATCTTTGCTACTGCTGTGTTACTTCCGTCAAATCTCATACTACATGGCTCATCCAAGTCGGATGCGGAAAGTCTTCAGCTCATAAGGCGAGAAGAAAGCTTGGAATTGATGACGCTCATGAAGGACGTCCTCTCCTACCTGCTCAAGCAGGTTCACCTCTTCTACCTGACCGATGGCAAAATGCGTTGTAAATCGAGCCTCCCCGCGTTTCCCTGCATATTCGTAACAGCGCACGATCCAGTCGTTGGAATCTTCCGCTCGTTTCACGGTATCGATGACGACATGATCGCTGCCGGTGTTGAGAAAGCTCAGCTCAGCCGGAAGCGGGTTGGCTGGAGCTTCATTCCCTTGTTCGCGCAGCGGGATGACGGTTACAGGAATATTCAGCCGATGCGCTTGCTGTACCGTACCTGCCGCGAACCAATCGCCCTCATGCGGCAGAATCGCATAAGTAAATGTATGCTCGCCTAAATCGCAGGTCGGGTCCGGCATATTGGATGATTTGATCAGCGTCAGCCTCATGACATGATCTCGTACGTCATGCCCGTATTTGCAATCGTTCAACAAGCTGATGCCGCAGCCGCGTTCGGACAGGTCGATCCACCGGTGGGCGCAGGTCTCAAACCGTGCAAAGTCCCAGCTGGTGTTCCAATGCGTCGGACGCTGCACGTTGCCGAATTGGATTTCATGCGTTGCCGTCGCTGCTCGTACGCGGACCGGGAACGCGACCTTGAGGAGCTGCTCGCGCTCTCTCCAATCGACCCAGGTGGAGAAATCGATTCTCGGATTGTCGGCGTATACGATCATGTCCTGCTTCAGCACGGTCTCGCCGTAATACCATTTGAATCGGAGGACAGCCTTCTGCGAGTTGTTCTCAACAAGCTCTACAGATTGCAGGTCTGTCACGACATAGGTTTTCTCGTAATAAAAAATATCGATTTCCCAGTTATCATGGGCCGTCGGTTTGTCTTCATGCACATCGAAGCGGTTCGCGACTTCGCCGTCGGCAATCAGGTTCCGCATTCTTCGTTTGTCGTACAGCTTGGTCAGCTGGCCGGACGCATTCCATTCGATATCATAAAAAGGCGTCGCCATCTGTCTGTCCGATATATCCAAGGAGATTTGACTCGCTGCGCTTGCAGGTGCATCAGAGCCGGCGTCAGACCGTGCTTCGCTTCTTCCAGCGACTTGTTCTCCGTCTGCGACGTCTTCGTTGTGAATCGATGTATAACCCAGCGCAGGTATGTTCTTAACGTGCAGCTGCAGCATATCTCCTTGAGGATGGTTCACCCGCTCCACAGACAGCAGATTGCCGGAAGCATCTCGCCACTGTTTACCGTTGAAGCTATTGTCCCATGACAGTTCGATCAGCTCGTCACGGCTCCACGGCAGCGTGTTGACGATCAGCCAGCCGGGCTGTCCTCCTGTCTGCACACTTGAGGACAAGCCAAGCAGGCTGTCTTGGAGCGAGCGTTCGGCCAGCTGCTCCGCTTCTGCGTATTCGACATGACAATCCTCGTACACTTCAGGAATCGAGGAGCCAGGCAATATATCGTGGAATTGATTGCGCAAGACGATTTTCCAGCTGGCATCGAGCTGTTGTTTCGGGTAAGTGGCAAAGTCGCTCACCGAGCCGAAAAAGGTCGAGATCACTTCCGCGTCACGCAGCTTGTTCTCCATGTGCCGATTCATTTTTTTGACATAAGCCTGTGAGGTATAAGTCCCGCGGTGCAGCTCCAAGTACAACTCACCGTCCCAACGGTGGACATAGCGGTCCGTGCTTTTCACCTTTTGCTCTAAAGCCTGGAAGAAGGTATCCGCGCGTCCCATTGTCACCTTCGGTAGACCAGGCATTTCCTCCAGTCTTCGGCGCATCTCCAGCATCGTTCTCGTCGGGCCTCCACCGCCATCGCCCCATCCGAAGGAAAGCAGCAGCTCGTCGTTCACTTCCTTGTCGCGGTAGTTGTTCCATATCCCGTTTACTGTCTCCGGCAGCACTTGGCCGTTGTAAGTATACGATTTGGGAAAGGCATCCTCTCTCATCCCGGGGTCTGGCGTTGTAATGTAATGTGTTAGGATCTCGCTTCCGTCGATTCCGCGCCAGTAAAACGTATCGTGCGGGAAACGGTTGTATACATTCCAACTGATTTTGGTCGTCATAAAATAACGCAATCCGCACTTTTTCAAAATTTGCGGCAAAGCCCAGCTGTAGCCGAAGACGTCAGGAAGCCATAAATATTCGCATTTCACGCCGAAGGTTTGCTCATAGTAGCGCATACCGTATAGCAGCTGCCGCACCAGCGATTCCCCTGAAGGGATATTGCAATCCGACTCCAGCCACATTGCACCGGAGGCCTCCCATCGCCCTTCTTTCACTCTTTCTTTGATACGGGCAAACAGTTCTGGGTAGTCGTGTTCGATATAATCGTAGAGCTGCGGCTGCGTTTGAATAAACGTGTATTCGGGATACTGCTCCATTAAGCGCAGCACGGTGGAGAAAGAACGGGCCACCTTCTCCCTGGTGTGCTTCAGCCGCCACAACCAAGCTACATCGATATGTGTATGGCCGATGCACCGCACCGTCACTTCATTCAGCTTCGGTATGCTCGCCAGCTCTTCCTTGAGCTTGCGATTTGCCTCTCCTACACTATCGTAGAACGAATCGCTTCCCGGATACCGGTATTGGATGAGCAAAAAAGCGCGATCCAGCGCTTTAAGAATCGCCTGGCGCTCCCAACGGTTTTCATGAAGTACTTTGACCGTTTGCAATGCCGCAGTCGCAGTATAATACAGATCGTCTGCTTCGGTTTCCAGTACTGCCAGCTCGGATTTTTGCAGTTGATGCCATTGCTCCACCCGGCCCTGCCCGCCGCTTAAGCCGCTCCATACTTTAAATAACAGCTCAACCTTCTGACCGATCAGCTCTTCAGGGAAAAATACCTCCTGATGATACGTCCCTACGCCCTGGAACGGAGAACCGTTCAAATAAAGCAGCGATTCGAACCCGGAATTGTGCCCGGAACCGGTTTTGCCGAAATCGAACAGACCGACCACCGGCTTCCCCTGCCATTCGGAAGGAAGCGTTACCTCCGCTCTAAGCCATGCGGTAACGTCCCATCCTCCCCAGCGCTCACCGATCAACATCTCGCGCCATTCGGCTTCCATTGGAGGGAGGGCCTCAATGTCTGCATGATCGTCCATCCAGAAGTGGAACTTAGGGATACTCCTCGAGCGGTTATAGCGATACTTATCGAATTCGCGCAGTCTTCGGCTGAGTTTTTCGTAAGTTAACAGCATTCGAACGCCTCCAATAAAGTCAATGTATCTTGATTTATCTTATTCATTAAGCTAATAGAAAAATGAATGGCTGCCATCATAATTCCAATAAATTAGTCTCCGTGATCTCTTGCTTCGAGTCCAGAGGAACGAAGAACGTCTTGATCTCGCACTTGCCGAACGCTGCTGTCCATGTACGGCCCAGCATGGGAATTTCTATCATAGCTGAAGCGGCCTGCCCGCTCGTTTCATAGCAGCGCAGGATATAGCCGTCCGCCGCTTCCGCCTTTTTGAATGCAGATACCAGAACCTGATCCGAAGTAATGCTAATACCTTCATAGCGCTGCGGCAAAGCGCCTTCGTGATACGTTTCGATTACGGAGCCCAATGGGACGCTCAGCTCATAGGCTTTCCTGACAATACCGGCATCCTGCCAAGCGCCTTGGTGAGGAACCAGCGAATAAGCAAATTCCTGGATCCCTTGATCCATATACTCGCACATCTCGTCGCGCTGTCCGTAATGGTCGGCATAAATCGCACCGCGCGCGAGCGTCATTCGGAGGTCGTTGTCTTTGACATCAAAGCTGTATTTGCCATTGTTCAACAGCGCCAATCCGTACGGTTGTCCTAGCTCCGGCAAGGTTCCCGTGACATCCAGCCATTGCTGACCCGCCTCCTCTTCGCCATTGACCGGCCTTTTGATGGTACCGAATGGGATTTCGTAGGTAGCCATCGGGCTATTGACACGTACGGGAAACGACAGCTTGAGCATTTTGTGCCGCTCCTGCCAATCCAGTTTGACTCTAACCAGAACATCCGGTCGGTCCTTGTGAAGCATGAAATCCTGCCGCAGCACCGATCGGCCATACCAGCTCGTCACCCGCAGCCAAGCTCGAATCGGCCCAGCTTCGATGACTTTTACTTCAGCGTCTGTAAATTTGCCTATTTCGTTGCGAAATGAAAATGCTCCATGCGCCCAGGTGTCGCAGTTATGCTCATCGATAATAATGGGGACGGCTCCTGCTGCAGCCAGCACATCTACACCGTTACGTTTGTCGAACAGCCGTTTCACGTAGCCGGTATACGGCTCAATCTCCAGACGGATGAACCGGTTCTCGAGCGTTGTTGGGGTAGCGGATAATTCGCAATCCGTGTTGGCGCCGGTCTGAAGCTTCGCTTGCTCCCTGTAGATCCAATACACCCGAAAGCCCATCGCCGGCACTTGCGCGAGGAATAACGTGTCGTATTTATCTCCCCCGTTCGTCCGCGAAGCACGTACCTGCTGGATCGGCTGCGGCATATCCGCTTCGTCTGTGACCCCTTTCATTTGCTGGGGAATTTGAACTGGAGCCGTCACCTCCCAGGAGTGCGGGTTAAACACGACGAACGGGACGCCCAAATCATTCTGCTCCCACAGCGTTCGATCTTTATCTCTTGTAAGTGAGACAATGCCGGGGCGCATGGTACCGATGGACCACGATATTTTTTGCATGGCTGCATTCAGGGTTTCGGCGCCGATATGAAGCGCGTGACCGTAGCCTTCTCTGGCATCCTGATACGCTTCCTTGATGCTGCATCCGCCAAGGATGTCATGGAACTGATTGAACATGACGCACTCCCATGCTTCCTGCAGCCGATTTGAATCATATGGCAGCTTCAACATATGGTGCGCTACAGCAGCCCACTTTTCCGCAGTAAGCAGTCGATGCTCCGCTTCCCTGTTGCTTGCTTTCGTCTCGGAATGTGCCGAGTAGCAGCCGCTCGCGTGGTGCTGAAGGTCCTCCTGGATAAGCGGGAGCTGCTGGAGATCCGCTGCATTATCGCCCCTAGTGAGGCGTTCGAAATACGCGTTGGGCGAGCTGTGCGCAACCGCCTTCGCCCCAAGCTTCTCCTGTGCGGATCGGATTTCATGAAGGTTGGCGATGGTTGGCCCGCCTCCATGATTACCTACGCCATAGAAGCACATTTGATCGGTCTTCTGCTCCTGCATGACCTCGTTTAGCGCTTTAATTTTTTCTATTACGCCGTCTGTCGGACGGGTTGTGTAACCTTTAGGAATGCGATATGCCAGGACTCTGCTGCCATCCTGGCTTTGCCACCAGAACAGGTTCGACTTCATCGCCTTCTCATGCTCCTCCGGCCGCATGAACACATAGTAATCCATGCCGCTTAATTTCAGGATTTGCGGCAGCATACCGTGATGGCCGAACGAATCGACATTGTAGCCGACCTTGGCCATGACCCCGAACTTCTGAAGGAAATAGCGCTGGCTGTACAGAGCATGGCGCGCGAACGATTCCCCGGCGGGCAGGTTGCAGTCGGGCTGAATCCACCAGCCCCCTACGATCACCCAGCGCCCTTCCGCCACCCTTTGGCGCAATTCGGCGAACATATCCGGCGCATTTTCTTCGATCCACCGATAGTAAGCCGCTCCGGCGCAGGTGAATATGAATTCCGGAAATTCCTTCATCCGGTCCAGCGCCGAGCGGAACGTCGCCTTTATTTCCGCAAATCCCTCCTGCCACCTCCACAGCCATACAGGATCGAGATGGGCATTGCCAATCATGTGCAGCTGACGGCCAGTCGCAGCTTCTTGGTTATCCATGCTAGATACCTCCTAATCTAACTCGGTTTTGATTGCTCTAGGGGCTTCCGCCTGCCGCCTTAGGAGCGGAAGTATCCTTCTCACTCTTCATTTGACTTAAATCCCTGTATTGTTTAGGTGTTATCCCTTCCATTTTACGGAAGTAGCGAATGAAATTTTGCGGCATATTGTACATGAGCCTCTCTGATATTTCGGTAACGGTCATGCTGGTTTCGACCAGCAGCTTCTTGGCCATATGAAGTCTGTGTCTCGATAAATAATCACTGAAGACGAATCCGGTTTCCTTGCGGAAAACGCGGCTGATATATTCAGGGTGATAATTCAGCTTGGCAGCGCAGGATTCCAAAGTCAGTGGAGAATCGTATTCTTGGTGAATGAGTGCCAGCATCTGATCGGATATTTTGGTCTGGAGAAGCTCTCTGCGATTTTCGATATAGATCATGAGCGGTTGTAGAATCGTCGTTTGCAGCCAGATAGCGATTTCTTTGTTCGATTTCAAGGCTAGAATCTCATTCACTACAGCTTTGTCTTGAGGAACGATGTCGTTTAAATTGGCTCCCTGCTCCTGTAAGAAGCGCATCAAATCTGCCAGTAGCCTGATCAATAGCAGTTGAAATTCCTGTTGGCTAATCGCTTTACGGGTAGTAAAGGCCATAAATTCATCCAGCAGCTGACGGCAACGTTCTTCCTCCAACAGCTTGATATGATCGAAGAGTTCATGGACGATTTGCTGCGGATAAGTGACGTGAGAATCCACGGCTTCAAACTGGATGTCTTCCAGGAACACAATGGACTGTTGATCCAGGCGCATCCCGCAGGACAGGGCTTCCTTCGCCTCGCGGAATGCTTTGGGGGCATCTAACCACTCGTTGAACAGTAGACTGATGCCTACGCTGATCTTCAGATGCAAATACGCTGCCACGGCGCGTTGAAGCTCTTCGGCCCATCCGTAAACGTCCTTCTTCCATTCTTCTGGGTGCTCCAAATGACTTCCCAGCAAGGTCACTTGAAAGTCACTTATCACCACCGGATTCAACCGGAGCTTGTGGGGAATGATCTCCCCCGCCATGTTATTGACGGCAAAGATGAGCAGATCGCGGTCCCGGTCCGTATAGTTCGTACCGTCCAAAGTATCAATGCGGACGCACAGGACCTGGAGTTGATTCCAGCCTGTCAGCTCGTCACCCTCGATGCGATCTGTTATTTCCTTGGATCTGACTGCTCCCTGCAGTAATTTATGCACCCAAAAGTCCTGAACCTGCTGTCTCATGCGGCTTTCCTTTCCCATGAGCATGTGCATGTTTTTTTCGATCCAGTAAAATTCGTCGCTTCCGGCGGAGCTGCCGCGTATTTCGGACGAATCGGATACGAGATTATACAGCTTGCGAACCGGGCTGTATAGCCTGCGCGTTCCGACAAAGGAGGCGGCAAGAACCAATAGCAGCACCGCCAAGCAGATGGAAATCGTCACCCAGCCGATCGCTTTGGATTCCTTGGTAATCTCGCTTATGTTCGTCTTGGAAACATATATCCACCCATTGTAGTTCGACTTGCGGTATGTAATGCCGTGGTTGTCTTGGTTGGATTGGAATTGACCTGCCTCCACACGTTCTTGCTTTATCGTCTCCATGTACGGCTCGCCTGACATATCCTTGCCAATCCAGTCCGGATTTCTTGCCGCAATAATCTGATATTGTTCATTGAGAACGAACATTTCACTGGACTCGTTGCCTGCGGGAATCATTTTATTCAACTCCTGGCTGGGCAGGACGGCAACAAGAATTCCCAGCGGATGCAAGGAGTTGATCGGAATCGTTTTGACAGTAGCCATACTCCGCACGGAAGGGTTGGCATTCACCGTATGGGACGGGCGAAATACGGTCCAGAAAAACAGCCTTCCGCTGTCGGCATAATCAGTGAAAGTAGAGTTCAATCCGCTCTCCTTCAAGGACTCTTTACCTGCGCTGCTCAGAATCCAATTTTTGCTGAAATTCACCAGATAGACATCTGACAACCCGTACTCATAAAGCTGGAGCCGGTATAGCGATTGCATTAATTTGTCGTACGACTGATAGTCTTCGCGGTCGAGTTCTTGCTCCATAGCGTCGAGGACCAAAGGCGAGTTGGTGATTTGGCCTTGTGCGTTATCGATCATTTTGAGCTTTTGTTCGAATCGAAGCTGCGTTTGCTCAACGATCTCCCTGTCACTGCGGTACGCCTTATCCAGTAAGAGCTGGGAAGCTTTTGCATAGGAAAAATAACCCAGTGCCATGACGGGAATTAAGCCAATCAAGATACAGAACAAAAACAATCGTTTAAAATATGTAAAACGGCCGTTCTTCATGGTTCACCTCCAGCTCGCGGAACAAGATCCCGTTCTCGAGACTTCAAGTCTGCTGTCAATTAACGTGCAAGCTCCTCCAGCATTTCGTCAGGAATTGCAGCCAAATAGATGTGCGGAATACCTGTTACATCCGAGTTATAAACGATCATTTTACCATCCGGGCTAAAGGAAGGATGCGGATGGGTCCATTGCGGATGGCATGACGAGCTGTTGGGATAGCATAAGACCTTGTGCTTTTTCGTTGCGACATTTATCAGATGAATACCGTGATCGGGCCAATTCGTATCGGATACCATCCATTGTCCGTCCATACTGCTGGAGGCGTGCCAATAATGCTCGCCATGAACATACATCTCAGGGGCTGCGTCACCCTCGGACATCACTGCGATGCCCTGCAATTCTTTCTCCAGATTGGACATGATCTGTTTGGTACCGCCGATCCACATCCAATGTCCGTTTCCGTACGGCAGTTCCAGCGGGCGAAGATTGCTGCCATCGCTATCGATGAGCCAGATGTTCCGATTCTGCTGATCCGGTCCACACTGAAAGGCAATGACCTTCCCTTCCGTCGGCTCTACCTGGGTATGCGTGATGTCGGAATGCTCGAACAGCACCTCGGCCTCCTTCCCGTCCGTAGTAAACCTTGCAATGCCGCGCCTGCCGTTTTTTAATGTGGCTTCCACAAAATATTGCTTATCATCATAAGTCATGCTCGCGGATTCGGCGAACCAGGTTAGTGGTTCTAAATAGCTGATCGTTTCTTCCTCGTACGTGTGCATGGAGACTCTGCGAAAATATCCTTCGTCCACAAAGTACAGCCAGTTACCGTCATAAGACACCATAGCGCCGTTTACGTACGGACGGTCCGTTAGCTGTGCCAGTCCCATTCCATCCGTATTTACTTTGAATACATCCACTCTGGAATCGCGCTTGGCATACTGGTACGATTTGAACACCAACGTATTGGAATCCGGCGTAAACGCGTTGATGTGAAAATACAGCTTGCTATTAACCGTCGGAAATGCGGTTAGCTTTGTTATTCGAACACCTGTTCTGTCATCTGTGAAAAACTGCCGTTCGGATGGATAGGTTTGACCCCTTGCCATAGACTCACTCCCTTAATGATTTCATTGGATTTACAGTTGGTTGTACTGTGCATGCAGCTTGTGCGGATGTCTTGGCTCTCAGCACCACTCGGGTGCAGTGCAATTCTTCTTCCAGCGTCAACGGCATCTCGGCGTGACCGAGAAGGCTCTTCATGTAAAGATCGAAGTAGCTGTATACGGGCTCCTCGAGCTCCAGAGGACCTTTATCGGCATTTCCAATGACCAGTCTGGTTCGGGCGCCTCCGTCAGTACTCTCAATCATTCCTTCAGTTCCGAAGATACGCAGGTGATCGTTGCCCCAGCACCCCGTGCCTTGAGGATTCAAGTAATTGATAATACTGCTTGCAACGCCTCCGTTTGCTAGCTCCATCACTAAGCTTGCCGCCATGGGCAGCATTCCCTCTGCTCTGGGATTACCCAGACGCGTCTCTACAGCTGTAACATGCTTGATCTTTACTCCGGCGGCATGCTCAATAAATCTAACGGCATGGATGCCGTTCTGGCCAATAAGCCCGCCGTCTATCGTTTCATCCTGCGGACGCCCGTCATGGGACGGATACGACTTTTGGGCAAATACTTGCACAACGTCTCCGATAGCGCCCGACCGAACCAATTGCCGAATGGCCAGATACGGTTGTTGGAACGCGGTTCCCGCCATTTCCCGGAATTGACATCCCGTTGCTCTAGACGTCTCTATTAATCGATCGATATCGCTTTCCTTCATGGCGCAAGGCTTCTCAGCGTATACATGCCTCCCTTGGTTCATGCACATAATCGCTTCATCCGCTTGTCTTGCCCTTATTGGCGAACAAAGAGAAACGATCTGAACTCGTTCATCCGTAAGCATAGCTTCTAATGTGTCGTACACCCGGATGCTGGAATCCGCTTGCTGCTCGGGAGTAAGCTGCTGAATGTCCATGCCTGCAATGGCGACGACCTGAGCATCGGGATGGTCGTTCAACTCTCCCTGAATTTGATGACCACCGTTATTTCCGTATAATCCAACCCCAAGCTTCATTCGTTATCCCCAATCTGCACGATCCTGCCGGTTTTGTCGGATTTGCTCATAGCTTGGATGATCTTGATTCCTTCAACGATATCCTGGATGTACTCGTCATCATTTGCTTGTCTTCCGCGTACGGCTCGATCCAACGCGTCCCATTGATAAGCTCCCGAGTCGCCTATCACTTCTACTTCTTCTGTCACTCTCTCCCCGCTTGCCCGGTCCTTGGTGACGAGGAGGAGCCGGCTCGGCTCACCGTCCCGCTTGGGCAGCACATTGCCATAGATCGTGCCATGCTGGAAATTCAAGATCATCGGCGACTTATACCTTTGACTGTCATCAACGCAAAAGCTGCCGAAAATATTGGCTATAGCGCCATTTCTAAAACGCAGGCTCAGCTGCGAGTTATCCGCTGTCGGTCGCTCCGTAATCAAGCGCGAGCACATTACGGCAACCTGTTCAGCGGGGCCGAAAAGGCGGACTATATCGTTAATGATATAAATGCCGAGCCTGAATATCGGCGCAGCGGGACATTGCTCCGGATTGTCGTACCATCCGCCGTCCGGCTGTTCATGGTAATTAACCCATATATCCGATCGGCAGCCAACGGGAATACCGAGGTTGTATTTCTCCCTCCAGGCTTGAATGTACCGAAGGGTATCGTGCCACAACGGACTCGGAGAGTTTAGATGTACAACCCGTTTCAAGCGGTTGGCCTTTTTAAGAATATCCAGCGCTTTTTGCGGGTCCAGCTCAAACGGCTTTGTCGTCATAACATCTCTCCCGGAGCTTATGATCCGATCAATCAGTTCGGCTCTCCCCGCTGGCGGCGTAAATAACCCGATCACTTGAACCTCCGGATCGGCAAGGAGGCTCTCCAGAGAACCATACGGCTTCGCTCCATACTTTCTGGCGCATGCTTTCATTTTCGAAGCATCGATATCGCATACGGCATGAATCCGAAAGCGGCGTCCGCCCTCCCCTTTCAGCATCTCCTCAATCACCGTGCTGCCGAATCGCAGCCCAACTATGCCTATATTGAGCTTATCCATCTGCTGTTTCACCTACCAAAATAGGATTTCATTCTTTTGAAAAGTTACCCTTGCAGTTCTTTTCTCAGCTGATCCGGGATGCGGACGATATACATTTGGGCTGTTCCCGTTCGGTCAGAATTATAGACCACATACTTGCCGTCAGGGCTGAACGATGGATGCGGGTGCGACCATTGCGGATGAGAATTGGAGCTCTCGGGATAGCATAACGGTTTGAATTTCTTGGTCCCGACATGAATGAGCTGTATTCCGTGGTCAGGCCAACTGGTGTCGGATACGATCCATTGGCCGTCACGGCTGCTGGCCGCATGCCAGAAATGCTCTCCTGTAGCTATGATCTCCGGTTCCTCGTCGTTCTCGCCCATTATGGCGATCCCGTTATACTGCTTCTCCAGATTCGTCATGATTTTCTTGGTATTCCCGAGCCACATCCAATGACCGTTGCCATAAGGAAGATTCAAGGGCCTCGCGTTAGTGCCGTCGCTGTTCACCAGCCAGATGTTCCTGTACAGCTCATCCGGCCCGTGCTGAAAGGCGACTACATTGGCGTCCGATGGCTCGCACTGTGTGTGAGTTATGGAATCGGATTCATAAATAATGCCGGCTTCCTGACCGTCCGTTGTATATCGTAGAATGGCTCTTCGGCCGTTGCGCAGAGTAGCATCCGTAAAATACACGGAGCCGTCGCCGCTCATGCTCGCATTAATAGTCGTACCTGCCGTGTTGCTGCTTAGCCCTGTGGAAGGCAGGATTCCATCGATATAGCCTATCGTATCTTCTCGATAGTCCGTCATAGATACCCTGCGCAGCTCGCCGTGGCACATATAATACAGCCATTGGCCATCAGGTGAGACAACGGGGCTGCCCGCTTCGGCGGCATCTGTTAGCTGAGTCAATCCACGCCCATCGACGTTGACTTTGAAAATATCGACCTTGGAATCCCGGCAAGCTTCGGAAAACGACTGAAACACTAGCGTATTCGAATCTGGTGTGAAAGCATTGACATGAAAATACAATTTGATATGGATGCCGGGAATGGAAGTCAGCTGCACCCCTTCCACCCCAGTTCTTTCATCCTTGAAGAAGCGTCTTTCCGATGGATATGCAGTTCCTCTACTCAAGCTCTAACACTCCTGCCGATTGGTTATTTGTTTTTGGATTTGGCGAAAATGTCGGCGAATTCGGTCAGCACTTTATCGCCTCCCGCTTTCTTCCAGTCCTCCTGCACCTTTTTCCATCCGTCTTCGTCGATTTTGCCCATAATGAATTTGACGGCACCGTCGGAAACGATTTTCTTTAGCTCATTGCTTTTTTGGCTCCAGGTTGGAGATTCGAAATAGAGGCTCAACGCCGGATTTGTCACAACTATTTTTACGTTGTCCTTGATCAGCTGCTTCCCTTTTGTAGTCAGTGGGTCCTCCCCTGTCAATATTAACTCCTTAGAGCCGTCATCGATGCGAAGCTCGCCCAGTCCCAGCGTATCGTTGTTAAATGCGTCGTCGGAGACGATTTTTTCCGCTTGCCCATTCGTCAGCTTGTATTGCTTGCCTTCGATTCCCCAGGTCAGCAAATTAACGGCATCCGGTTCCTGGAGCCTATCGAAGAAAGCCAATATCTGCTTGAGCTCCGCTTCCGTCTTTACCGACGATTTCGGGAATAGGAACACGCCCGTATAGCCCGGCTGAGACCAGATGCGTTGGCCCTTTGGCCCCGTTATCGTATCGAGGATACCGACTTTAGCCTGGGGATTGATCTTCCTGAGCTCCAGCTGCGATTTGCCCACGTCATCAAACAGCCCCAAGTTAATTCCAGCCTTGCCTTGGTTATACAGCGAGTTCATCTGCTGCTCTTCCGTCACGACAAAGTCCTGATTCATCAGTTTCTCGTCATATAATCTCTTAATATATTTCAATGCCTCAAAATATTCGTTAGTCATAAAGGAAGGAGTAAACTGCCCGTTCTCTTCCTTCCAATCGTTAGGTGCGCCGAACCATGATGCGATATGGGGAATTAAATAACCTTGCCCGTCTTTAAAGGCTAGCACGCCGTAAGTATCGTCTTTGCCGTTCTTGTCAGGATCATTTCTGGTAAACGCTTTCATCACCTCATACATTTCCTCGGGAGTTTTCGGCTCCTTCAGATTGAGATTATCCAGCCAATCTTTGCGGAACGTGACGCCGAAACGCGCGAGAGGCCTTGCCCGGTATAAGCTGTACGTTTTCCCCTGTATTTTCGTGCTTTCAAATTGGACTTTGCTTAAGTTGCTCAAGTTTTTATAATCTTTGAGATAAGGCCCAATTTCCCAGAATAGTCCCGATTTAATCGCATTCACCAAGGGCGGGGAGGATGAGTTCAGTGCGAGCAGCACCTTGTGGGAGATCGTTGGAAGCGATCGATACGCTGACTTTATCGTCGTAGGCCGAGCGCGGTACCCAAGTCATATCGATCTGGGTGTTCGTCATCTCCTGCAGTTTTTTCCATATATCACTCTGGTTATTGGGTGGCTGCGGCGTGTAATAAGTAGCCATAATGCTCAGCTTTAGCGGTGCTTTCTGACCTTCTGGCGCATTTGACGAGGACGGGGCTTTGGTTGCCGCAGCCTCTCCAGCCGGACTCCCCTGCCCTCCTCCGCTGCACCCTACAACAACCATGGACAGTGAAACTAACGCGCATGCAACGGCCGTAGCTTGTTTTTTCATGGCGGTTCTTCCTTTCGACTCTCATATTTTTATTATCCTTTAATTGACCCTAATAGTACACCTTGGGCAAAGTGTTTTTGTAAAAAAGGATACACCATAATAATAGGAAGCGTGGCGACAACGATCACTGCCATTTTGACCGTTTGCGGCGGGATCACGTAAGCGGATTCCGAGGCGTAGCTCGCATCCCCAATGCCGCCCGACGACATGATGACAATTTGCCGCAGCAAGATTTGAATCGGCCATTTATGCGAGTCATTGATATAAAGCAAGGCGCTGAAGAAGGTGTTCCAATGACTTACTGCATAGAACAAGGAAAAGGTTGCGATTGCCGGAAGCGACAGAGGAATCACGATTTTCCACAGCAGGGTCGGGTCGTTGCACCCGTCGATTTTGGCGGATTCTTCATATTCAACAGGCAACTGCTTGAAGAAGTTGATCAGGATGATCATATAAAAAGAATGTATCGCACCAGGCAGCCATAAGGACCAGTACGTATTTAGCAGACCTAGCGACTTGACCACCAGAAAGCTGGGAATGATTCCGCCGCCGAACAGTAGGGTGAACACGACGAGCAGCATGATCGTCCGCTTGCCTTTTACGTTGCGAGATAACGGATAGGCCATGGACAGCGTCATTGCCATGTTAATCAGTGTGCCGGCGACCGTAATGAAAATGGTAATCAACAAGCTGCGAAGCAGCGTATTTTCGGAAAAAATGTACCGGTACGCTTCAAAGGAAAGCTCCTTGGGAAACAGAATGAACTTGCTCTGCAGCACCTCCGTCGGCGAAGCTAACGAACCAGCCAGGATATGTAGGAATGGAAACAGGGTTAGCAATGCGAGCAGGGTTAGAAGAGCATAGTTGCCGATATCGAATACCGTGCCTGTGATAGAGCGTTTGCGCAATCGGGTACACCTCCTTTTTCAAAATCTAATATACGCCTTCCTCCCCCAATTTGCGGGCAATGTAGTTCGCCGTGACGACCAAGATCAAGCCGACAACCGATTTAAACAAGCCTACCGTGGTCGAATAGCTGAATTGCCCCTGTGTGATCCCGTTGATGTAGACGTACGTGTCGAACACCTCGCCCACTTCGCGGTTCAGCGCGTTGATCATAAGGAGCATTTGCTCAAATCCGGTGTCCAGGAAGTTCCCGAGACGAAGGATGAGCAGAATGACGATGGTGCTCTTAATCGCAGGCATCGTAATATACCAGAGCTGGTGCCACCGGTTTGCCCCGTCGATTTTGGAAGCTTCATACAAGGACGGGTCGACTCCCGCAAGCGCCGCCAAAAAGATGATCGTGCCGTATCCCGTTTCTTTCCATATGACCTGCAGCGTAACCATCGGTCGAAACCATTCCGGCTCCGTCAGAAAGTTAATCTTATCCGCACCGAGACTGCTGACCGCTTCATTGACAATCCCGCCTTCCGTCGTGAACATAACATAAGTAATCCCCACAACAACGACGATGGAGAAGAAGTGTGGAATATAGATGAGCGTTTGCACCGTTCGCTTAAACCATTGAATCCGCAGTTCATTCAGAAGCAGCGCGACAATAATAGGAAGAGGAAAAAACAGCACGATGTTATAGACCGCCAAAATAGCGGTGTTGCGGAACAACTGCCAGAAAATCGGATCAGAGAAAAATCGCTCGAAATGCTCCAGACCGACCCAACGGCTTCCCCAGAATCCCAACGCAGGCTGATAGTCCTTGAACGCGATTAGCATATCCCACATGGGCAAATACTTGAATAACAGATAGAACAACAGCCCGGGCAGCATCATCAAATACAGCCATACGTCTTTGCCGATCGTTCTTTGAATAGATAGACGCATGCTTCTTGCTCTCAGTACTTTTACATTGCTTTCGATTAGTTTAACCTCCCCTCTTTCCGGTTACGAGCTCATCATAGTCCGCAGTTTGTTGTTCAGTCTATAATCTTTAACCGACAAGATCCTAATCTCCGGTCAAACAGGCCTTCAGAAGAACGATAATCATTAGATGAGTTCATGCTCATTTGCTGATATTTCGCTTTTTTTATCCTTTATGACGCTAATTGAGCCGCTATCTAGGAGGAGAGCAGGCTGTAGGCAACCGAAAGACTAGCATAATCCCCTACTTGTTCGCACAGCTGTGCAGGGACGATCCGGCATACGGACATCGAATACGTCAATGCTTCCCGCTGCAGCTCTTCCATGACCAGGGGCTCAAGCAATGGCTGCTGACGGCCGTAAATGCTGCCGATGACTATCAACTCGGGATTCAGCAGATCCACAAGTACGGCGAGCCCTCTGCCGAGCTGCTTCCCTACGATGCCCCAGAGCTTGATCGCCGTTGGATCTCCCTGCTCTGCAGCTTCGCCCACTTTCTGTGCGGTAATGGCAGTTAGCAGCCCCGGCTCCGGACAGAACAAGGGCTTCCCCCCTTTGCGCAGCTCCTTACGGGCAATCGTCTGCGCCAGCTTGGCGATACCGCCCCCGCTGCAATATCCCTCGAAGGAGCCGGCTTTCCCATAGCCAACCGGTCCGCTTGCTTCCAGCCTCATATGCCCGATTTCTCCCGCCATGTCATTGGTTCCGCTATAGAGCGCTCCATTTAGAATGAGTCCTGCGCCCATGCCGGTTCCGAAGGTAAGGAATATCATATTTTGCGTGCCTCTCCCAGCTCCCCATTTCCATTCTGCCAAAGCGCATGCATTAGCGTCGTTCTGCAGACCGACAGAGATGCCGTAATGCTCCCGCAGCGGTCGGACAATGTCGATGCTGTCCCATCCGGGCAAATTAGGTGGGGATAGTATGAGCCCTCGCCTGCTGTCGAGCGGCCCGCCGCAGCTGATTCCAAGAGCGTGCAAATCCGGAGATCCTTGTTTCAGCAGCAGGTTATCCAAAGCTGTTATCAGTCTATGGATAGCCGAGGAAGGCGTTGTATTACCGGTTGGAAAGCTTCGTCTAGCGGCGATACGAACCTCAGAAGCGGTTACTTCTCCCAGACAAACTGCACATTTGGTTCCGCCAATATCGATTCCGGCAAGCCAGGTCAAGGTGACTTTCCTCCTATACTGTTTTCTTAATGATTAAGAATAATAGTCATGTCATAGGGGTTAACCATAGCTCCGCTACATTTAAGCGCTTGGTCCCTTGCGTACGCAGGAAGGTTAGTTTCAGTACTCCCTCACGCGCAATTTCTCTCGGAAGGACAGCTTCACACAGAGTCACTGTTCCGCCCGGTACCTGTACACTCTCTAGGATTAAGTGATCATCATTAGCCGTAATCCTTACGTGAGCTGTCTTATGAGCTCCGGTTCCAACCTCCCCGAGAAAAGCGACTTTCATCTTGTAATCGGTCGTGGGGCTGAGGTTCTCATAGTATAAGATAAGTGGGGTGTCCAGCATTACATTCACGTGCTGAATCCAAGCGAGCGGGATACCTCCGAGCTCCTTCTCCTTCGCTTCAGAAAGGCTTCCGGACGCCAAATAGACGGCGTGCGCGATTCTTGGTGATGACAAAGAACCAGGGTCTCTCTCCCATCCCAGTCCCCAGTCCACTCGACGGCTGCTGCGTCTTGACCCGAAGTTGTCGTAAAAGCCTCCCGGCCCCGGATTGGCCCGATTCAGCATTTCGCTGATCCTCTCGAGCCGACTCGATTCTTCGGACTCTTCGCGGATCATAGCGAATCGGACGCGCAGCCAGCAAGCATCGTTCAACGGCGCTTGAATCGTATCGATAAACGCGCCTCGATCCCGGGCAATGGCGAAATGCCGGGAAACCGTCAATTGATATCCTATCGATGCAAACAAGGCATCGGCCAGCTCCTCACAGCGCCTGCGATAATCTTGGGCGACAGGCTCGGTTACGGCACGGTCAAGAATCTGGTCGGCAAGCTGTACGGCTGCCAATGCTCCCAAGCTCTCCGCTTCTCGCAGGGCTTCCTTGGCTCGATACTCCAGCTCGGTTTCGTAGAACAGCCGCCTCTTCGTGTAAGCATCGAAATAAGCGCGCAGCAGGCCCATCTGAAATCGGTAGTTGTTCCGCGCTCGCGAGCTGGCCTCCTTCTCCATCTGCTGCCACTGAAGCAGAGTCACCTCCACACTGTCGTTGGCTGCCAAGGGACCAACCCAGTTGTTTTCCAGAGCGAGTAATCCTTGCGCTACTCCTTCCTCCTGATTACAACCGATGAACCATCTAGCATACTCCCGCAATGTCTCGATTACCGGCGTCTCAGGGTTCCAGTCCTGACCGTTCCAAACGAATTTGTTCACGTCGTCGTTGATGCCTTCCGAATAAGAAAGATTGCCAACTGTATAGGATGCCAGAAGATTATGAATGTGTTTTTGTGCGGACGGGCGAGGATTGGCGCATTCCCTGCCTAAGGTTACGGCGAATGAAACATCCCAGTCGGCGACTGGATATTGACAATGAAAGCTATGAGTGATGTCTTCATAGCGGCGTATCGGGTACCGGGATGGGACGATGCTGCGCAATGCAGGTAGCGTCTCGTCTACATGGGGACCAAATACAATGCCTCCGAGCCAATCAGGCTCCGTGTTCAACTGTTTATAGAAGGCGTTCTTCCATCGCATCGGATCGTCATTCATGATTTGGGGTGATAGCCATAGCTTGGCGTCAGGGTGGTAACGATGGAGAAGCTTCGCTACTTTCTCGCACCATGAGAAGAGGGGCTCGGGCTCCATATTCCCAGGATCGCTCCCAGGAATAAACACATGCTGAAGATGCGGTATCGTGCTGAAAATAGCTTCACGTTCTGCCAATTCCGTCTCAATAGTTATCGGATCCGTGTAGTCCCCACCGATGTTCGGATACCAAATCCATGTATCGAGTCCATAGGAATCGATGATCTCGGATAGGCGAATCATCATCTCCATAGGCTCGACCTTCATTACCGGACTTCTAGCCTCATCATCTGTTCTCGGCGGCAATAGTTCGATGCTGTTGGTGCCGAATATAGCCAGATCCCGGATGTATTGATCAAACTGCTCTACGCTCCAGGCGTCGTAGGCATTGTTTTTGGGTCTATAGCCGAGCTGATGTCCCCGAAGGGGGAAGCGTGGAGCCTCAGTCAAGTTAAGCTCGATTCCTAATCCAATCTTATTCTCTGCCCATTGCAGGATACGAAGGAGCTTGCCTACTCCGTAAAGAACTCCGCGAGCATCAGCGCCAATGATATAGACCGCACGGCTTCGCTTGCTCATGACACTTCGCAGCATATACCCCTCCGGTTCTAGTGTCGGAATGGGATCAGGTAATAGAACACCTCCTATCCGCGCCATGGAATCGGCTGTCCCTATTACAATCACGGATTCTACCTTGGCTGGATAACTATGCAAGCGTGGCAAAAGAATTCCTGTCCGCTTTGCCAGTTCCTCAATCAGGACATCGACTGCCTTGGCTTCCGCTCCTGTTGCTTCACTTGAATAAACAACGGTTGAATGTGATAAATCCAGGTAAGACATGCTCATACTGGCAACCCCCGTTCCATTTATCATATTATCTTAATGATTAAGATAAATAACTGCAAAGAAGTTCTGCCTATGGCAAAACTCCATCTTCACGTTTCTCATAGATCTTGCTTGCTGCCATCCAAGCTTGCAGGACTCCGGTCTGATAGCAGCATTAGCGGTTCGCTCAGCAAATATCCGAGCAGCAGAGCGGTCGCACCATAAGCGCTTTGGGATGCCCCGAAGGTAGATGTTCTCAGCATCAGTCTCTCTCTCGCAAAGGCGTACACCCGTTTCTGCAAGTTGGACTGTACCGACGGCAAATAGTCCTTCACGTATGGAAGCAATTTTCCTCCAAGCACAACCAATTGCGGATCATACAGGTTATACACATTGATCAAAGCCGTCTCCAAATAATGGAGCGTCTCTTCCATACAATGTACAGCTCCTTGCTCTCCTCTTCGCACGGCTGCGATAAATTCATCCATCGTACCCTCGTTCGCCCATCGCCCCAATATTCCCGGTATGGAGCCAACCGTTTCCCAGCATCCCATGTTCCCGCAATCGCACCGTTGGCCATCGTGCACAAGGGTCATATGTCCAACCTGACCGCACAGCCCGTTCGTCCCCCGTACGATCTCGCCGCCGGATACAACGCCACCGCCAATGCCAATTCCCATGGTAATCAATACAAGCTCCTCCACGTTCCGGCCTATACCGTACCAGCTTTCGGCCAGAGCAGATGTACGTGCATCATCTTCTATTACAATTAACCATTGCAACTGCTCCTCCAATACCTGGCGCAGCTCGTAGCCGTTCCAGCCTGGAAAATTCGGCGGATTCAACAGTGTCCCCTTGCTGTAGTTAATAGGTCCGGGCACCCCGACGCCTAAGCCGAGAATACAGCAGCCCGATTGCTCCGCTTCTTCCTTGATGGTCTGAAGGATAGGCAGTATTTCACGCTCAACGATATCAGGCCCGCTCGGCTGCGGGATTTCACGTTCAACTATCTTCAGAATCGTGCCGCATACATCCGTAACCACGATTTCAAAGGAGGATCGACCTATGTCAAGTCCAATCATGCGGTAGTAACCGGGGTCGAAGCCTAACATGACTCTTTTGCGCCCGACATGTCCGGAGACGGATTCCTTCTCGCGGATCACTCTAAGCTCGATTAATTCATGCGTCAGATTGGTGATCGTACCCGAGGTCAGCCCGGTTTGCTCAACCAGCTCGATCCTCGATACTTGCTCCATCCTCCATATTTGCTTCAGAATAGCCGCCATATTATGCTGTTTTACTTGCTGCAGGTAAGCGATCTTGTTAGGTTGAATAAGTGAAACCTCCATTAACTTAATGATTAAGATATAATGATCATACATCAAAAGTTTCTTCGCGCACAATAGGGTTATTGGAAAAATCAAACTGTTCTTTTGCTGGTTTCACACAGAGTACCATGAAGGAAAAGAAAGAAGAGCTTGAACTTGCTTTGTGCGGAAACATGATATTGGGTACCTCCTCTTTAAATGAAAAAAGACACCGCTGGTGTCCTGGTGTCCTGGTGTCCTGGTGTCCTGGTGTCTTGAGTTTCTCGAGAAACTTGAAAATTTGTAAAATCACTTCGGTACCCTGGTGGGGTATCCCCTTCCGGTCGCTGTTGTTCTCCCGCAGGAATGTGGCCAGCTTTAAGTACAGCTTGTACTGCGGCATGACGTTCTTCAATCAGGTCATTAAACGTAGACGATAGGAAGACTTGTAATTTTTTTCTCATAGGCCACGGTCGTTTGCACAATGTTTTAGCCAAATAGTTCATGTCCTAAGCATATTATGCCTTTTCATTATAAGGGATGAATCTTTATAATGTAAGAAATCGGTTACAGTTACAATAAAGGAGGATATATATCACCTTCTTAGGATATCAGGCCTCAGGCATCATAGCCTAAGTTAGCTTCAAGCTGCTTATATAAAAGTGCGATCCAGCAGTAAAGTACACATAGTCAAATGAATTAACTCTAGGATAAAGACAGGTGCTGCTCATGAGTTTATTTGTGCGCGAGGCGTCATTTTACAAAAAATTTTTTACACTGACCCTTATCATCGGTTTACAAAACATTATTACTTTTGGGGTCAACTTATCCGACAACTTAATGATCGGCGGATACAGTGAATCGGCGTTATCCGGTATTGCGATAGCCAATCAGATCCAGTTTGTGCTGCAAATGCTCGTGATGGGTGTAAGTGAGGGACTGGTCATAATGGCGTCAAGATACTGGGGTGCAAATGACATCGGATCGATTAAGAGGATTGCCAGCATAGGAATGCGCCTATCGATTCTTGTTGGCTTGGTTATGTGGATTGTGGTCTTTTTCTTTCCTCAAAGCTTACTATCTTTGTTTACTAATGATCAGAGTGTTATTGCTGAGGGAACCAAATTTGTGAAGATTATCTGCTACTCCTACCTATTTTTTTCCGTTACCAGTATATTGCTTGCGACATTACGGAGTGTAGAGACGGTAAAGATCGGCTTTATTTTGTCCTCGACCACGCTCATCATCAATGTGTGCCTGAATTATGTTTTGATCTATGGACATTTTGGTTTTCCAAGTCTGGGAGTGCAGGGATCAGCCATTGCTACCTTGTCGGCAAGAATTATAGAACTGATCATTGTCTGCATCTTCGTGAAGCGATTTGACCGGAAAATCTATTTGAAGCTGCGTGATTTCTTTACAATCGAGATGGGATTATTCAAGCAGTATATCAAGCTGGGTTCCCCTATTCTAATGTCCAACTTTATCTGGGGGATTGCCATGGCGACACAGACGTCCATTCTGGGGCATATGGGCGCAGCTGCGATTGCGGCAAATAGCATAGCGACAACCATTTTCCAGATTGTGTCCGTCGTTGTTTTTGCTTCGGCAAGCGCTACTACCGTCGTCATCGGCAAAACGATTGGTGAAGGGCATATGAATAAAATCATGTCCTACGCCAAGACTCTGCAGATGCTGTATCTCATTATTGGATTATGTACAGGTGCTGCTCTGTTTGTTACAAAGGATTATGTCCTTGACTTTTATACCATTTCCGAAGAAGCAAGAGGCCTTGCTCTGCAGTTCATGACCGTATTATCTATCACTGTGTGCGGAACTGCTTATCAGATGCCTTCATTAACAGGAATTGTACGCAGCGGAGGGGATACCAAATTTGTTTTATACAATGATACCATTTTCATGTGGCTGATTGTTCTTCCGGCCTCGGCACTGTGTGCTTTCGTGTTCAATCTTTCCCCATTGGTTACATTTATTTGCCTGAAATCGGACCAAATTCTGAAATGCTTCGTAGCTATCATAAAAGTAAATCGATTCAAATGGATTCGAGCGTTTGATACTTATTCATCAGAAACGAAGGAAACTGTTGTTTAGTAAAAAGGGTTCTGTAAGTAAATAACCTCTTCGCCTTCTTTCACAAAGACCCGTTGGGAATGAGATAGAATCGGCCATGCAGACTTACCTGCATGGCCATTTGTTGTACCTTTTTTTATTTTTTGACCGAATGGTACGCCTGGTTCATTTCATCGATTGTTTTCATATACGTTGCGTCCGCCTTCAGCTTGGCGACATACGCATCCCACGCTTCGATAGGCTCCTGCCCCATAATCACTTTGGTCTTCAGATCGCTGATTTTCTTCGTATAATCCGGCCCTGCTTTGAGCCAGGTTTCAGAAACGAGGCCTACGCTAGGATCATCGATGCTGACCTTCTCCCGCTCGTCGATGATTTTTTTGTTGCGCTCGAACAGCTCCTTCGGCATACCGGTGCGGAACGCCCACAAGTATTTGTCGTAACGCTCGAAAATTTTGCCGAACGAGCTTTGTGACACGCTGTCTTTGAAAGCCTGCTCTGTCGCGATCTTGAAGCCGTCCTTATCGGTGGTAAAGTGAATATCCGGCAAGCCGAAGCATGCCAGCTGGAAGCCTTCTTCGGATGCGCCGTAGTCCATTAAAGTGAGAATTTTTTTTACCTTGGCTTCGGGAACCGATTTCGGTATCAAGTATACGCCACTGAACCCAGGAGTTGAAGGCGCATATTTGCCGGCCGGAGAGCTCATATAACTAAGCGGAAGGAAGTTGGCTGCCGGGTTCGTCTTAATCAGCTCTGCCTGGACTCTCCAGATCGCTTCGATCGTATTCGGATAAATGCCGACATTGCCGTTTTTTACCAAATCCTCGGATTGCGTTTCCTTCATAATGGCATAATCCGCAGGCATGAAGCCCTCTTTATAGATCTTATTCAGCCACAATAAAGCTTCCCTTGTGCCCGGCTCGAAGGTCGTATCAATCAGCTTGCCGTCCTGCACCTTCCATTTGCCGTTGCTGTGATTCAGTACGCCTTCCACCCAGCCCAAGTCGTTTCTCGGCATCAGCGGGATGGTATCTTTCTTCCCGTTGCCGTCTGGGTCGTTGTTCGCGAATGCTTTCATGACTGTGTACATGTCGTCCAATGTCTCAGGAACTTTGAGGTTCAGCTTTTCCAGCCAATCCTTGCGGATGATCGGAAGCCCGGACCCGCCATTCAACGGACGCACGGACGGAATAACGTAATTTTTACCGTTCATTTTTGTTTTTTCCCAGACCGAGTTTGGATACTCCATCAGATGGGGGTAGTCTTTAATGAACGGAGTCAGATCCCAGAATGCCCCCTGTGCCACCATCTGGCGCATTAACGAACTATTGAAATCAAGCACTTTGACCAAATCCGGCATATCCCCGGACGCCAGAACCAGATTGATTTTGTCATTGAAGCTGTTCGGAGACGTCCACATAATGTTCAGCTTCGTATTGGTCCGCTTCTCGAACTCCTTTTGGACCGGATTATCGGGTCCTGGTGCTTCTGACGTATTAAATTCGGTAATAATGCTGATCGTCTCCGGTTTCTCATTGGTGCCACCTGATTCCTTAGGCGCGGTTTCATTGCCTCCACAAGCGGTTAGCATCGTAGTCGCAAGCAGTGCCGAAACAGCAGCCTTTGCCGAATGTTTTATTATCATACTGCTCATCCTCCCTAATTTATTCTTTGATGGAACCTAACATAACTCCCTTGGCAAAGTGCTTTTGCAGCAGCGGATAAATGATCAGGATCGGGATGGTCGCTACGACGATCGCCGCCATTTTCAATGTCTGCGCCGGCAGCTGCTGCTCGTTCATCAACTCGGCAGCGCCAGAGCCTTGGGAAGACGTCGAGGAATCGATCAATATATTTTGCAGTAAAATCTGCAGTGGCCACTTTGACGAAACGTTGATATACAATACAGCACTGAAGTACGTGTTCCAGTAGCCAACTGCATAGAACAGTCCGAAGGCGGCCAGCGCCGGCAGCGACAGCGGCAGAATGATCCGAAAAAAAACGCCGAAATCATTGTATCCGTCTATCATCGCCGCTTCTTCCAGACTTGGTGGAATACTGTCGAAGAAGCTTTTCATCAAGAACACATACCACCCGCTGCTTAAGACCGGAATGATCAGGGACCAGACGCTGTTAATCAGTCCTAAATCACGTACCAGAATATAATGCGGGATAATCCCGGGACTAAACAAAATCGTAATCAGGATCATCATCATCAGTGGCTTGCGGATTTTGAGGCGTTTGCGAGACAACCCGTAAGCAAGCGATGCGGTCACCATCAAGCTGAGCAGCGTCCCTACTGTAGCCAGAAATGTGCTGATTTCCGTAGCGTTCAAATAGGAAGAGGTCGATAAAATATACTTGTAGGACACCATGGACCATTGTTCCGGAAATAAAATGAAGCCTTGCTTTCGGATATACTCCGAAGGATCGGTGAACGATACCATAAATACGTAATAAAGCGGAAATATGGTCAACACGCTGATCACGCTTAACGCGATGCCGTTTATTACACCGAAAGCCTTGTTTTCTGTCGCCATTAATACAGTCCCTCCTCTCCATATCGCTTGGCGAGCTTGTTCGCCAGGATGACGAGAATGAGGCCGATCACCGACTTAAACAATCCGACCGCCGTACTATAACTGAATTGCCCCTGTTGGATCCCATTCCGGTATACATAGGTTTCGAATACATCGGCTACCTCGGATACGGCGCTGTTCATCATCAGGAACACTTGCTCGAAGCCTACATCCATAATCTGACCCAACCTTAGAATTAGCAGCGTAATGATGATGTTCCGGATGCTCGGAAGCGTTACGTGCCATATTTGCTGCAGGCGGTTCGCTCCGTCCATTTTGGCAGCCTCGTAGAGCTGTGGATCGACGCCAGCGATGGCAGCTAAGTAGATGATGGTCCCCCAGCCGGTTTCCTTCCATATGCTCTGGACCGTCAGCATCCACCAGAATACTTTGGAATTGGTAAGAAAATCAAAGGTCGAATAGCCGAAGTAAGGGAGCATCTTATTGATGATGCCTCCGCTTTGCGAGAACAGGAGAAACGTAATCCCTGCAATGACGACCCATGACAGGAAATGCGGCAAATAGACGACCGATTGGATCAAGCGCTTGAACAGCGCCGAGCGCACCTCGTTAAGCAGCAGCGCCACAATGATCGGCATCGGGAAGTAGAATACGATATTCATCAAGCTGATGACCATCGTATTGCGGAACAGAATCATAAAGTCGGGATTGGTGAATAACTCCTGGAAATGGCGGAATCCGACCCAAGGGCTCTTCCAGACGCCCATATAGGGCGAATAGTCCTGAAAAGAAATGATGATGCCCCACATGGGGACGTATTTAAAGAGAAGAAAATAGAGTACGCCCGGTAAGATCAGCAAGTATAAAAACAAATCCTTACGGATACCGGATAGGATGTTCATGCAGCGCTAGCCTCCTCTGGTTCATGTTGTCATTTTATGTCTTTCCCGATATTGGCCTGGTGTCATATTCTCATGCTTTTTAAAAATACGGTTGTAATACGTGGGCTGATAGCCGACCTGCTCGGCGATGTCGTTGATTTTCATATCCGTGCTGACGAGCAGCTCCTTGGATTTCTCCAGCCGGAGTGCCGTTAAATAATCAATAAAGTTCACTCCGACGATCTGACGGAAATTCGCGCTCAGCTTTTGCGGATACGTACCGAACCGATCTGCGCATGCCTCCAGCGAAATATCTGTCATAAAGCTTTCATTAAGCAGTGTCAATACTCTATCGACGATTTGCTTTGTCTGCAGCTCTTTGATGGATTGCATTTCATCCATAAAAGGCTCGATGATCCGCTGCCGGAACCAGCGCTTCATCGCTTCCGGTTCGCGAATGTGCAGCAGCTGCCCATATAAATCGACACCTCGCTGCGGGCTGCAGCCGATTTGCAGCATGGCGAACAGCGTATTGCCTAGCAATTGAAGCATGCATTGATGGAAGACGATCTCCTGGCTAGACTTTTCTTGAAGCGCTTCCATGAATTGGCCTAGCCCCTCGACCGCTTCTTCCTGAAGCCCCATCTGCATCGATTGTATGAGGATTTTCTCCTGCATAAACGGATAGGAGGCTGAATGCTCTCCCCTCAGCACAATATCCTCCGAGTCAATAATGGAATTTTCCATCTCGATGTCCCTATAACCGATTGATTGCCGAGTATCTTCCAAAGCGGAATGAATATGCTTCGTTGATGCAGCCACCCGGCTAATGCCAATGACAACCTGCAGCTTCAAGTATTGCCTAAGCGGCCTGATCAGCATCCTTGCGCAGTCGAACAGCTCCGACTTAATCTGCTCTCTCGTCTGTCCTTCTGGGGAAATAAACAACAGCCCGATGGTCAGATCCTGAAAGTTAATCACATGAATCTCCGTCTGCCTGGTCTTCGTCATCTCTGAGATAATATTCGCCGCCGCAAACGTCAGCAGCTGTTCATCTCCCTTAGACGGATTGTGATAAGAGTTCGAGAATCCGTACAGTTGGATCACAAGCATTGCGTATTGCCCGCCCTTACCAAGCATGCCGTACTTCTCCATCTCCTTATGTACCCTCTCTTCTAACAGCGAGTCTAGATGGCCCTGAACGAGCTGCAGCAGAAAACCTTCTTTCAGCGTTGGGATGGCCTGCTCCATCCGCAGCTGCAGATGTGTTCGTTCATGAAGCGCATCCTTCCACCGGCCCTCAATGTAAGCTACTTCATTTTTCTCTACCATTGCAGATTCTTTCCCGTCAGTAGAGAATACTTGCATCAGATGCTTCAAGGGACGGTACAACTGCTTTGACGCAAACCACGACAGCAGGACGGCAAAGAGGAGCGCGACCATACTCACGGCTAGCGGCAACCGTGAAATCCATTCAACCGGCTTGGTTAAGCGTGACAAGGGTACCGCTGATACATATAGCCATCCTGTGTTTTTCAGTTTCCCGTAGGAAACGACATACGTCTCTCTACCGGATGAATACAAGAATGACTTTCCATCGTCATCACGGGCAAGCACTTCTTTGCGGATCATTTCGTTCAATACCCCTTCAGCCTGCTTGCTTTCTGTGTCCTCCGTACTCGCCAAATAGGAACCGCCAGCATCCACCAGAAAGCCCGTTCCCTGCCCTGTCGGATTCAGCTGCTGCAGAAGCGCATGAATTTCATCACGGTTCAAGTCGACGATCAGGACGCCGTCGGAAGGCTCAACCGTTATTGGCACCTTCTGTATGAGCGAAATGTTTAAAGCATGCTTCTCATCTTCCAGCTGCGGCATCGAATCCGTCCAGAATATAAACGGTTTTTGATCCAGCAACGACCGGTAACGTTCGAGTTTTGCTGGATCGGTCACATAGCGAAGTCCTTTGTCTCCGTCGATCAGCAGTGCCTTTTCCTGGTTCACGAATAGTGAGACTTGATGAATCAGAGGATTGGAGCTTTTCATGACGATCAGCTGATTGTACAAATCAAGGGTGTAGCGAACATCGCTCTCAATGCTCCGTGATTTCAATTTGTCAAAAAACGGATTGTACGCCCATTGATTGACCGTGAATTTTAAATGGGCTAATTGCGCATCCATCCTCTCCGATACTTGCTCATACTGCAGCATCTGCGACCGGCTGACTTCCTTCTCAATTTGGCGGATTCCAACTGAATACGTCAATATGGTCAAAATAGCCATCGGGATACTGGATATGAGCAAGGTGATAAGTAAGCTTTTATGGAAGAAGCTGACGGTTCCTTGCAGTTTCCATATGGATTTCATATATGCTTTCGCTCCTTCTTCCAGCTCCTTACGATCAACACTATAAATTTGCAGCGGATTCCGGGCAACTGGACATTTTTATTTCAGGCAACCTGCGCGATTGCACTTTTTTCTTTCATTCCATTATACTATCTCTGACCCGGTCGCTCCGCTTCAATCGCTTCATAATGAGCCCAAAAAGAAAAAGCCCTCTTTCTTGCCAAGCTAACGGCAAAAAAAGAAGGCGAACGTATGTAACCCTATAAGTTGTTATTTGATTATGAGCCATCACGATCTCTTATCATAATTAATTTTATCAAGATAGGTATCAACAAGTTGGTTACCGCTCCTAGTACTGTCACTGATTGTTAAAATAACATAGTTTCTTGTTCTGCGGATGACATAACCTCGTGTGCGATCATATTCTTCTGCATTTTGTGATTGATACTTTTTCACAAGCTCACTGCAATAGGAACTTATCGCCCTTTGAATACTGTCGGCACTTTGTGGGCTGTTCGCTTCAATGATTGAAAATTCCCGGGTCGTGCCATCTGTGCTGACGAATACTTTCGCGTTAGTAACATCAGAGACGGTTACGCCGCTGTAATGCTCCTGAATATTGGAAATATCCAGCTCTTCCATGTCTTTGTAATACACCGATGACGTCAGCATAAACTCGGAAAACTTATTGATATTCATTTTTGTTTTTGGGTACATCAGGAAATAAATACTTGTCAGGACAAGTACAGCAATTAATAGGATAAAGACCCGTTTTTTCTTTGATATAGTTCTTATGATGCTTTCCTCCTTGTTATAGCAGCGCGCTATTCTACTCGTAAACACCCAGCAGGATATATAATAACAAATGTTACTGCGTGACAATTCCTATAAATCCCAATATACGAACGGAAAAGCCCTAATTTACCACTTCTCTTTATTCTTCGAAAGGAAGAGAAAATGGTTCTTTGGTCCATTTGTATGCAATTAAAAATGGATGCTATCTTCAGAATCACTGTTTGATTATCTGTTTTATTGTAATTTATCTGAGCTCTCTAGTTTTTTGAAAAAATTGATTTTATCATCGATCCTCTCCAGTGTATTTTCAAGTTCCTTCATTTGATCGATAACTTTCCCACGATAAGTTTCCATCAATTCTCGTCGTGCTGTTATTGCAGAAACTTCACTATTTTGCAAAGCGACAAACTGCTGCACCTCCCGAATGGGCATCCCTATCGTTCGAAAGTAATTTAAAACTTGAAACCATACAATATCACTCTCTGAATACTGACGATATCCATTTCCGTCTCGTTCTATCCCGCGAATTAACCCTATTTGCTCATAGTATCGTAATGTGTGGATGCTTAATCCCGTCTTCTCAGAAACTTGTTTGCTTGAAAATTTGTTCTCCATATTTTTATTATAGCATTGGTTCGAACTGTATTGCTATGAAGTGCACTCTATACTTTATCATTGCAAAAGTAAGCAATGATTTTTATTATAGGAGGAATTCATTATGCGAGTTTTCGTAACAGGTGCGACGGGCTTCATCGGGTCCGCTGTTGTCCCCGAATTGATCGATGCCGGGCATCAGGTCATCGGTCTTGCCCGATCAGACAAGGCGGCTGCTTCGTTAACGGCCGCCGGAGCGGAGGTTTGGCGTGGTGCCCTCGATGACCTCGACAGCCTGCGCGACGGTGCTGCCGGAGCGGACGGCGTCATTCACTTGGCCTTCATTCACGACTTCTCGAACTTTGCGGCCGCTGCTGAGACGGATAGGCTGGCGATCGAGGCGATCGGAGCAGCGCTTGAGGGCTCCAACAAACCTTTCGTGGTCACCTCGGGGACACTCATGCTCACACCAGGACGCCTCGGGATGGAAGAGGACGCGCCACTCCCGGCTACACCACGGCGCTCCGAAGAGACGGCGATCGCCCTGGCAAAGCGCGGGGTTCGATCATCAGTCGTCCGGCTCGCACCGTCCGTGCATGGTCTGGGCGATCATGGCTTCATCCCAGCACTTATCGACATTGCCCGCACCAAAGGTGTCTCTGCCTACATCGGCGACGGCTCCAACCGCTGGCCGGCCGTACATCGCCTAGATGCGGCGCATCTGTTCCGGTTGGCGTTGCAAACCGCGCCGGCAGCCTCACGGCTGCACGGGGTCAGTGACGAGGGTGTGACATTCCGTGATATCGCCGGCATCATTGGCCGCCACCTGAACCTGCCGGTGGTCAGCATTTCCCGAGATGAGGCAGACGCCCACTTTGGCTGGATTTCCTTTGCGGCTTCAGCCGACAACCCGACGTCGAGCGCACTAACCCAGGAACGCTTGGGATGGAGGCCTGTGCACCCCTCACTGATAACGGACCTCGAACAGGGTCACTACTTCAACTGCTGATCACCCATGGAGTGTCATTGCCAATTAAGAAGCAGGACATGCCCTCAAACTAGCCTATATTATGTGAAGATGTTAAAAGGAGCTGCACGGCAGCTCCTTCACAGTTAGGAAGCAGTTCTTTTTTACAATCGTTCGTATCCCGTTAATTCCATCCAAAAGATATCATAGCTCTTTTGAGGTTCCAGCGAAAACGGCATTTACTCTCTACTTCACAATTTTTTGTCTTTCAACATCTATCAGCACTGAATTCAGCTCCGATAATATCCTTAAAGTCGATTAATTTCCAATCACCCAACCAATCCAGCTTAACAAGATACTGTCGCGAATCCAGTCCGCTAACAATGCCTGTATAGGTCTCAATTCCATAATTGCTATAGACTGTTATTGTTATTTCAATGGTATTTACCAGGGAAGCTTTCAACCATCGAAACAGCTCCAGCTGCTCATCTTCCGTAAACTCGGGTCTCGCCATCTTATTGGCTTGGTTATTCAACTGAAAGCCACGTTCTTTGTGTTCCGGTAACATCATCCTGCTCGATTCCCAAAGACCATTTCCTGAAAGTTTCTTCATGATGCCATCTTCACTAACTGGACGGCAAGTATATTATCTATCCGGAATACACGCGGCGCTCTCTTTTTCAGACAGAAAGCTTTAACGCTACTGCCATTGACCGATCTTACTTCGATTCTACGTTGTGTTATGGATCCATCATCCCTGCAGTAAATGATTTCAACAGTTTGGCCAACATATCTTAGCATGTGCATTTTCAATTCTCTCGCCTCCAAACAAGAACATTTGTTTGTATTATAAGCGAATGTACGTTCGTATATCAAGAGGTAAAAAAGAACAGTGAGCTTACCTCTTCTGTTCTTTTTTAGTGCATTCTTAACACGACAGTTTATAATTTACTTTTCAAAAAATTCTTTAGCATATTCTACAACGCCATGGACACCTGAGAGACCACCATCAATAAGCTCAACGGCCATAAAACTATCGTTAGAAACTTCGAATGGTGCCTCTGTACCATATTGACTGGCTTTTTTATAACCAAACTTCGGATAATACTTGTCATGACCCAAAACAACGGAACCCATATAACCAAGCTGTGTGGCAATTTTGTAGCCTTCCCAAATCAGCAGCTTCCCTATGCCTTGCTTTGCATTTCTGGTAATACAGCAACAGGTGAAAGGGCAATCAGAGTTTGATCACCTACTTTTATCTCTGTAAAAATGAATATGACCCACGATTTTGTCCTCGTATTCCTCGGCCGCCAATGAAAAGGGTTTTCATTGGACATCACTCCTCTCCTTTGCTCGTTGAAGTAAGAATTGTTTCACAGAAAATTCTTCACAAAGTCCAATAGCGCGGCTATAAGCCGTTCGAGCTTCCTCGATTTTATCCATTTTCTTGTACAGATGGGCAGCAAGCGCCCAATAAGGCTGATAGTTCACGATTTTATCCTGCGGAATAGCTTCAAGCAGGGCCAAGCCCTTTTCAGTCCCGTATGCCTCTGCAACAGCGGCTGCTCGTCCGACCAAAACCCCGAGAGTGGGACTCAAGCGGGTGAGTCCCTCATATAACAATGCAATTTCTTCCCATTCAATACGTCCGGTCCGTGCCCGTTGGGAATGAACCGATTGAATGGCGGCCAAGAGCTGGAATCGTCCTATTCGGGTCAATCGCACGGCTGTATGAAGACAACGCTCTGCTTCCATCATCAGAGGGGTTGACCAGCGTGACGAATCCTGCTCAGAGAGAGGTACATAGCTCCCTGTGTCATCGCGGCGAGCTTCCCGTCTCGCCTCACAATGCAGCATTAACGAAAGAAGCCCCTGAACTTCGGGTTCGTCAGGCATATACTTCGAGAGGAGTCTTCCCAGGTAAATCGCCTCATCGACTAAATCCCTGCGACGCGGATCTACTCCCGCCAGATCATCCCAACCACTGCCATAAGCCGCATAAATAGCCTCCAGAACGGCGTCCAAGCGCTTAGGCAATTCTTCGTCATCGGGCATGGTGAACGTTAAGCAGTCGGTTCGTATTTTTGCTTTAGCACGAGTAAGCCGCTGCCCCATGGTGGAGGGCTTTACAACAAATGCAGTCGCAATGCGAGATGCATCAATACCAAGTACGGTTTGCAACATTAGTGGAGTGTGAATCGACGGATCAATCTCCGGATGAGAGCATAGAAACATCATCTTTAACCGCTCATCTGGAAATGAAGGTTCAGTGGAATCCATGTTCTGAGCTTCCTCCGACATGGCGAGCAGAGCTGGCAAAGCTCTTTCGGAAACACGGTCACGGCGGGCGCGATCCATAAGCCGCCGTCGAGCTACCTTTAGTAGCCATGCCTCCGGCTTGTCTGGAATGCCAGTCTGCGGCCATGATTCCAAAGCGGAGACAAGGGCATCCCCAAGCGCATCCTCAACCGCCTCTAGGTCACGCCAGTTAACAGCTAGATATGAAATTATTCGGCCGTACGAATCATGCACTGTATTTTTAACAACATTGTGACTATTCATCGATATTCTACTTCATGGTTGGGAGATTTTGTCTCACTTCAACTGCGTTTACAGGGGCTCGGGCCGCCCACTCCAGCGCGGTGTCAAGATCCGGTACGTCAATAACGAATAAACCGCCGAGTTGCTCTTTTGTCTCAGTAAAAGGCCCATCCTGTACAAACATTTTTCCGTCACTTCGTTGTACGGTCGCAGCCGTCTCAGGAGCATGAAGGCCAAATCCGCTGACAACAACTCCAGAATCACGCAAGGCATGCACATAATGTGACCAACCTGCTAGGTATTCCTTCTGTTTTGCTGGATCTTTGCGAGCGGTGAAATCCTCAGGACTTTCAAATAACATAAGTGTGTAATGCATGATACAAACTCCTCTCATATTTTGGGTTCGTGATTTTCTCTCACGTAATTATGTCGTTTCAAGGATGCGGATTTCTACAATACTTGAATTTTTTTATGGGGAGTATTACCAAAACCTATGTTAATCATAATCGAAAAATAGGGTGAAGTCATACCGTTTTCATAACCGCATGCCAAATCTAATTACTTTGTTGCTGTTTGTTTAATGGCTCCAGTTGGGAAAACAAGCGTACCTGACACCATCCGCAAACGTATGGATATAAATATTTCCGCTTCTTACAGCATCTATAACTCATTAATCTCATAACAAATCCCTCCCAATATTAGATCTAGCTTTGGGAGGGATTAATCTGTGTATTTTTTTCTCACATTAAGCTACTGTTTCCCATTAGCTTTAACATATTTCTGAGCATTGGGTTGGCCTCTGTAGTATCTGATCTATTCCTGCCAGGTTACTGATTTATCGAGTATGACACCATCCGTCTCGACCCATTGGCGGAGACTGCCCGCCTGGACTTGAATTACGATGAAATACAGATCGCCAATGCCGTTATTTCGTAGAGTGCGTTCGCCTTCAGGTGCAACGCGAACCGTCGTTCCTTCCTTGACATCAAAAATCTGTCCATCCACCTGGAACTGACCTTGTCCGCCAATGAAAAGGTATAGCTCCTCATTCTCGCGATGTGTATGATAAAACGGGATAGAGCCTCCTTGCGGAAGTTGGTTCACTGAAACCTCCATACCCGTTAGTCCAAGTCTGTCCTTCAGAAAGTACTTTCCTGGGACGGGTTCTTTCGATGTACTCAAAAGGCTGCTAAAAGGACCTGCTTCCACAACACTGAAATTTATTCCATGCATTTGTATACTTCCTTTCAATTTGATTGTATTAAAGGCACACAATTATTATAGAAAAATTTCATAAGTTACATTTCTTATGAATTGCTATCCTATGTTTATTAAATACTCAGGAAACATTTTTGAAATATTACAAATCTCCCTTTTCATCACAATATCCCAACAATGGAACTTCAAACCCTGCTTTTTCAAAAGCTTCTACGAATGTTTTCGAATCATACACTATTTTGTGAGTTGCCGCCGGATGGTCTGCCGGACGGTTGCTATTGACATTTGTTAGCAGAGCAAAGGCTGCCGTTGGTGTCGGCAGCCTGCTTATATCAAAATGAATAATCGAGGATAAGAATCACAAGAACCTTTGTCGCATAATACAAGAAAGCCGCGATTTACGCAGTAGTTAATGAGAGAATGTTCTTGCCTTAATGCATTTGACCTCAGAACTATTATCTGTTAGCGAGCAGCTCCATTTCAATCTTTACTGTTTTCACTAGATGGTCATGATAACGGCCCCAAATTCCCTTGCTATTTCGACGATTGTATTTGTATTTTCGTGCTAATCTTCTGATGCCGATCCATAATGCCCAGAGGTCAATTTCTGTATAGTCATCATAAGAAAGTTTTCTAACTTCGTTATATCCCATAGCCAAAGAATGGAATCCTTGAAGTGCACTCTGACCATCATGCAATTTAAAATGGCCAAGATCATATAGTGGACTGCTTCCTTGAATCTCACCAAAGTCAATAATCCCCGAGAATATTCCGTTGTGAGAGAAAATATGATCATCGTCAAAATCGCCGTGCACTAAACAGGCTTCGTGTCTTCCCATCAAAGTAGTTCCAGCATTGAATATGCTTTTAATTCGGAGGATATCAGCCTGACAGAACCCATTTTCCGATAATAAAGGCAGAGCTTCCTCAAGAATTTCATAGAGATAATCAAGCAGCAATATTTTTTCTCCCTGCAGCTTCCCCCTATACTCTTCTCTACCTCTCTTAATGAAACCAAAACCGTCCACTCTTACTTGATTGATGACCGCTAATTGTTTTCCTGCCTGAAGGAGTATGTCGTCATAAATGTCTTGTGATCCGCAATTTATAATGTTCCCTCCAGGTATTTCACCGACAACCATGAATGACATCTCTGAGATATGACGATGGGGATCAAAGTAAATAACCTCAGGGACAAGGAGTCCTTTTTCCCTCAGTAATGAATGGACCTGCACTTCCACCCCAAAGCTCCAGTCTTCCTCTGGGAGAATTCGGAGATACAAGGTACTGTCTTCAAGTTGAACCCGATAAACATAGGTAGAACCGCCCCTTAATTCTCTTTCTATCGAATTCACCGTCTTATTAAGGATTTCGTTTGCGATTTGCTCGACTAGATCAATAGGAGGCGCATCATTTTTTTTCAATAGCATGTATCCTTCCTGAATTTGGAGTTACAGTAAGCATACATAAGCGGCTACAAAAAAGCCTTAGATAGTTTGTCTAAAACGAAACTTTCTTCCTATAAAAAATGAAGTGGAAACGTACTGTCCAATTGCTTGGCTTAAAAGTCTTTTATCCTGTTCAAAAGTTGCCTTCTAAGTTGGATTGTATGGTTGCAAATTAATTGTATTATGAGGTGAACCAAGCATAAAAGAACGTAGGCCCCGTTAGCTAACTAAATACCACTAGAAATCAAATTTCCGGACTTCTTTTTTTATGGTCTATTCAATTTTTCTTACCAAATAAGGGGAATTAGATGATAACGTGTTTTCTTACAATATTCCTCATATCCTTTTAACTCTTTTAACAATACTTTCTCTTCATTTAACAGCCTTAGAATGATAAAAATGATTATAGAAATTGAGGGAATCACTGCCCAAATTGAACCTAATGCTAGAGGAGTGAAAAGGATAATAAATATAGCCCCGGTATACATTGGATGCCGAACCAACGCGTATGGACCTGTAGATATCACTTTCTGGTTCTCGTTCACTTCAATTATGGCTGAAGTATAGGAATTCTCTTTAAAAACTAAGAAAACAATTGAAAAGCCAAGTAAGATGATGATATCTGCAACTAATACAATAAATAAAGGAACATTTGACCAACTAAATCGATAGTCTAAACCAGGAAGGACTAGCAATCCGACAAAAGAAATACCAGATATCGTTTGGAAAACTTTTTGTTCCTTTTCTTTTTCATTAGCATTAGTTCTTCTCTCTATTAGTTCAGGATCCCTCTTCAAAAAATAACCATTGATAAATAACGTTGAACCTAAAAAAATCACAAAATAAATCCATGCCTCCCAAAAGTTAAGAGATCCTGCGGGTAAAAAGAGAAAAATAAAGAAAAGGATTGAAAACAGAAGCGTCCTAAAGTAGACTTTTTTCTTTAACAATAATTACACCTCCCAAGAAATGGATCCCTTCAGAATTGCTCAAAATTAGTTTAACTACACGCTAGCATAACGCGGCTGCTGAATTATGCTGGCAGCCGTGTCGTAGTTGTTTTTTTACTATCGTTTCTCGTTAGCTTAGCTGCCTCTGCGAGTATTGTGTAATCGGCAACTTGCGGGTACCTGCTGCTATAACCAGTTATGTTAGTCACTAACTTTTTATCGTACTCCTATGCTAGTCTGGCGATATAATCATATATTTCCTTTTTATCCGAGACATCTATCTGGGACAATTTGATTGTATCAGGCAGCTGTTCCCCATAACCCAACCGATGTATGTTGGTTCCCTGCCGAATGTCCCTCTCCATCATCTCTATTACTAAGTACTCTCTGATCAAGTCCAACAGTAAATGCAGTCCTATCAAATTATCATTTCGTGCAAATTTCTTAATAGCCATAAAATACTTAAACCAAGTGTTACTGCTGTTATATGAGTGAAATGAGCAGGGCCTGGCACTCTCGGTTATTCGTTCATCGAGTTCAATGTTCCCATAAACCACAGTGGATGGCTGGTCTTTCTTAGATTCCGTGAAAATCCAGTCACCGTACGAGCAAATCTGCGTATCTAGCATGTGAATTGAATATTCATAGTCTATCGCAGTTCTATACAACATGGAGTGTTCACTATATTTATACATTTCACATCCTATAACAAAACCGATGCTATTGATAACCCGAACAAAATCTGTTTCATTAGTACAGAAAAGTGGCTTCAATATAATTACTAAATCAGTGTCCGACCATAAATCAATTACGCTATCTGTTTGTTGGGAACCTCTTAGGACAAGCGCCTGTACTCCCTCCAGTTGTGCGGCAATTACATTAATCACATGACTGAGGAATGGCTTCATTCTTTCAATCCCTTTCTTCGATTGCATATTTGCCATATTGTCTTCTGTTTTAACTTTAACATGTTTTGAGATGAAATTATGGTAATGAAGTATTATAACTAAACTTCCTGTTAACACAACGAGGCTACCGATCCATGCAGGCAGCCGATTTCATCGTATTTCTTTAAATCGAACTCGACCATCAAGTAGGAGTTCAAATTTTCGCCGTATTAAATAATATCTGTTTGATAATCAGAAAGAATAGGATTCCTATTTCCTGGGGATTCTCTGGGATATATCTGTGTGAATATATCGGAATAAGTTTTGTTACTCACCGATATTGTTCAGTACGCATTTTCTTGGCTGCTTCTAAATCATGGGGCTTCTTTTCAACTACTTGAACCAAAAATTATTATGTTCATCATCAAAGAATATACCCTCCAAACACAAATCAATTCTTTCCTGTATTAGTTGAACATTACGCTCGCTCTTACTTCTACAATTATTAAATTCGTCTGAGGTAGGTAACGCAATTAATGCAATTAATAAGAATTACTTTAAGTCAGGTGAAAATTTAGATACGTACTTTTTGTTCAATAATTTCAAATTCAGATTCAGCTGTCCAGTTACTCATGTTCCATTTATTTAAAAATCCTCCCAGTTACTATGCATATCTATTCCAAATATTCCCTTGTTTTACCACCAGGACACAAACATTGTCCCATAAATATAAAAAGCCGCAATTTATGCGACCTTTAAAAGAACAATGTTTGTGTCGTCCGGCACCAATCGGGCGTCTCATGGTATCGTCTATCGATTAATTGTTTTCCGTTTAGCTATAATTGCTTCATCTATTTTGGAAGCAATTAAGCACGCACCCTTATCGACATTTGCTAAAACATGAACTTCCGCCTTCGACTCCGGGTAATATGATTGCATCACAACCCCAGGATCACTTCAGCAAGAGCCATTATCGGGAATCATGAAGTGCGGTTAATGAATGAGCCCCATCCAGCGGAATGGCAGAAAGCCTGGCTTCCGCTAATTCAAGAGATGCAGCTCTATATTAGATATGAGCGTTACTTATTTGTTCATGCCGGCATTCATCCTGATTTGCCGGTAGAACAGCAATCCCTTCAAACCCTGACGGAAATTCGCCGGAAATTTCATGAAGATACTTTCGTTCCAGAACCCTATGTGGTCTTCGGACACACGAACACTGAGCGATTGGGCTGTGTGCCGGGTACAGTTTATTGGGCCAATCATAAAATCGGGATTGATACGGGAGCTAAGCACCATCTCCGTCTTCCCCTGGCAGACTTGACCAATCGGCTAGCTTATTCCTGCTCCACCCATCCCAATTCTCTCTACTCGGACTTGAAAATAACTTCAATTTAATAGAAGTCAGGTAACATGAACATCATCGTTTCGAGCTGCCGTTTGATTCGGCAGCTTTTCATCTAAAGACGGTTCAGTTTATGGAATGCTCTTCACACCACTCTCGCAAAAACTGCAGATTCTTGTTAAAGTAATGATCGTTTTGCCATGCTCCCCAAATTTTTGAATTCCCTGTATGTAACCCCATTAACCATATTTCCCTGATCGCTACGAAAGTAGGAACAACTTCGAGGTCTCGTTCAGACAGCACTTTATTTTTTTGATACGATTCTAGGAAAATGCTCCATAACTCATTCTGAAAGAGATCTTTTTTGCGTCCTCGGACTTTTGCCCATAGGTAAACAGAAATATCATAAGCTCTCCAGCCAAATCCGGCACAATCAAAGTCAAAATGGGTTAAGCTGCTCTCATGAAAATGCACATTCCCTCCATGAAGATCCCCATGACACACACACCAACTCAGTTCAGAAGAGATTGTATTGATACGTCTCTTGAGCAGCAAAGACAATGATTCCAGATACGCTATATCTTCGGGTCTATGTGCCAATAAAGGGGTAATGGATTGAAGTGGTTTTGTTAGCAGATGATCCAAATCAATCGCAAATCTGTGGTGACTGCTATGGAAATCCTCCATAACCACGTGCATCTTGGCAACTTCTTCTCCATATAACGAACAACTTTCCTTACTGTCCGAGTTCCCACCCTCTGCATAAGTAAATAAAACTGCGAATCGTTGACCTTCCGGTGCTTTGAATTCAGAAAGGTAACTGCCATCCTTCTTCTCCACTGGATAAGAAACTGGAACTCCATTTGATATAAGGTGGTTTAACAATTCAATTTCAAACTCAATGTCACTTTTATTTCGCCAGTTCACTTTGTATATTCGAAGTATGTATTTCCCACTGTTTGTGATCAGCAAATAAGTATCATTAAGCCCATTACTGATAAATCGGCATTCTAAGATATGTCCGACATTATAAATTTCATATATTACAGGCAATAAAGCATCGGTACATATGACTGAATGAGTAACGTCCAGGTTTACCATCCAAAGGCCTCCTATACCTTTATTTGTGCGCAAAGCGATTCTTCCCAATGGTAATATTATACAATAAGATCAATTAATACATATGTCCAAGATTTATTGAAATTAAACTATCCTGACCATTAAGAGCGTGGCGGTGTTTCATTGTAATTTTTCTAAGAGTCATTGTGATCATCAGCCCCATAGTATAATGAAACAAATGAGCATATCTTCGCTTTCAGTTCTATGTAACTGAAATATTACTTGGGGCAACGATGGCATTCTGAATGGCATCAAAAAAAGCCGCGATTTACGCGGCAAGTGTTGAAATCATGTTCTTGTCACCTGACAGAACATGCCTCTTCCATTATTTTATTGTCACGGCTCCACTCTGAAAAGCTGTTTTCCTTGTCAGCATTAGAAACGCGGCAAATTCGACAAGTTGTTGGATGGATCACCATCTGGATATGATCTTAGTGTTTTTTGTCCTTCCCGGTTTTTCCCGGTGTTGACGTCCTCGATCATGTCTGCTTCGGCCATTCCGATCGCCTGTGCGATATCTGCCACCGAACCATCCTGGAACTTGACGGCACTGATGCCTCCATCGCTATAACGAACGGCGGTGATGATCTTTTTGCTAGGGTCAATGGTATGCGGCCCTCTTCCGTACTGGGTTCCATCGCGCATAAACGTGCCATACTGTAAGGGCTGCCCGTTAGGGCCATAGCCTGCATAACCTCCCTGGAAGCCAACAGTACGGGCATCAGCGTTATTAATTCCGGTATTCCGCTGACCATACTCCGCACGTGGATCTCCAGATGAGCCAGGTACTGGCATTTGCCCTCCCGAGAATGTTTGAGTACCTGCGCTCTGGGTTTGCGGTATGTACGGGGTTCCACCTTGTGCCGGGCCGTTCTGGTTCAATCTAGCGTATTGCGGGATCGGTTGGCCGTTCCAGGCAAAATTGCCATTGTGGGTCGATTCGACGGCATTATCGTAACCCCTCTCATCACTGTACGGCATGTCGGTTGGCTTGCCAGATGTAGCGGCTACCATCCCATTCCAGGCCGTAGTTCCGCCATTCAACCCTACTGACATGGTGTCCGGCGGATAAGATGGACCTCTTCGACGTCTTGACATAACAGATCAGCCCTCCTTTTCAAAATATACCAATAGGATGTCTCCTTTTTTGTAAGCTATACCCACATGCCTTTGCCATTCTTAACAGTATCAAGAATAGGTTTCGCTTCTAACCCTTCAATGGACGTACATCCGACATGTTGAATATCAATTATCCTGTTCGAAAATATTTCCAAGATGGATTGTGTGGCTAAAACTCTTTATTAAGCTTCAAAAAAAGAGAGTGCAGCCCGCAATTGCGAGCGACACTCTCTCCTTTAAATACCTGATTAATTCGATGTAGTCGTAGATTTGGCCTGATCACTCGGAGCATCCATGGCTGGGCCATCTGCCGGCTTAGTATGCTTGGACTCTACAAACTGCTTCACGGAATCCGTAATGCCGTCCTTAATTTTACTAATCAGATCATCTTCGCTAATGCCTTTGGCTGCTGCAATCTCATTAATTGCTTTACCGCCATCAAGCTCTGTGCGAAGTTCTTCTTGGGTTATGCCGAGGATGTTCGTCATCACTTCTGAATTGCCAATCAGACCAAAATCCTTGCCTCCGTGTCCACCAGGGCCTCCCGGACCTTTGTCACCTTGCGGCTTGGCATTCTCAATTTGCTGCTTTAAGCGATCGGAAAGGCTAGATCCGATCTTATCTGCTTGCTCTTGGGCGAGAGTTCCTGCGGTGACCTGTGCGGAGATTGCCGCCTTCTCTGCTTCTACCAGCTTCTCCAGGAAAGTTTCCTCTGTCAATCCGGCTGCTGTTGCAACTTCTGATAACGTTTTGCCCTCTTTCATCGAATCTTGGATCGAGCTCTCATCTACTCCGAGAATCGTTGCAGCATCCTTCACGATGTTATTGTCACGGAACCCATGTCCCGGTCCTTTTTGCTGTGTGGTGGTGGTTATGTCAGTTTTGCTGCTTGCCGCTTCTGCAAAAACCTGATTCTGTGAGACTCCAAAATAGCCTAAACTACCGAGTAAGTAGGAAGCTGCGATTGAACCTGTGATCACTTTTTTGCTAATGTTTGTCATGTTTTATCCACCTCTACGTTAGTTTTGTTTTTAAGAATGTTTTATTGCTCTTGCTGTTTACAAAACTAAGTATAGGCGCTTTTCCTGAATCCCTCCTGAGCTTCAACTTAACAAGCACTGAGAGTTTCCTTTAAATTGGCTGAATTTCTTTCTCTCCCCTACTCTGTTCACTTCCCGACTCCGTGACGCAATAGCACTTCCATTACATCTTCGCTGCCCGACGCTTGGCTCGGCAAGGGGGCGCCGGCTTGAATGAGGTGCTCAGCCACTGCAACATAATCCCCGGCTGAATCTCGAATGTGAACGGAGCCCCAGATGCAGCTATTCAATGCATTACCGCCGAACCCGTGGGTTAGATGAGGGGATGCGCCGTGCGCAAGCAGCAATCGCACCGCTTCGTCGTTTCCTTGCATAGCCGCGTTATGAAGCGCCGTAAAATCCTTGTGATTTCGACGGGAATCCGCAGGGAACCCTGCATCGAGCATCACACGAATGGCTTGCACCTCATTGTTCCATGCGGCATCGGCAATTAAGCTTAGATCCTCAGGTGATAGTGACTGTACTAGATTCGAGTCCAGCTCAAGTAGAGTTTGTACAGCCGCCTCATCAGCTTGTATGCAGGCAAGCATCAGACGTTGATTTGAAGGACTATGCTTAGCGATCAGATCCACGATCTCGGGATGATTGCGACGCGCCGCAAGATAGAACGGTCGCGTATTTGCACCTATTTTGTACACGTAGATGTGTCCTCCGGTCGAATCGCCAGACGTGAAACTGCCCCGTCCAACTTGAGCTTGAAGGCATTCGGGGTCGGTACAAATGAAGGAGCGGACCAGCTCCGTATCTCCAATATGGATAGCCATAAAAATATCCACAGCTGAGCCACGCTCAATAAGAAACCTACATTTATCCGCATTATCGATCGCCCATTGAGCTGGCGTGCTGCCATGATCGATATCGCGCCTATCGATATCGGCGCCGTGAGCGAGTAGAAAATCAATGATTTCATGATCAGTGGCAAAATGAAGTGGAACCTGCCCATCAGGTCCTCGCTGATTGACGACATCAGGATGCGTCTCGACCATTTCTTTCACAGTATCTAACAATCCCAGCGCTGAGGCCGCGTGTATATCGACAGGAGCTCCTCGTTCAATCAAGTATCGGGAAAGCTCATGATGGTCATGATGCAAAACCCCGAATCCCCCTGCCCACCAGCTGCTTTTTGCATGCAAATCAGCGCCGTGCTCCAACAATACGTCGACCACTTCGCGGTTCCCGTTTGCCGCTGCGGCGACGATCGCAGGCGTATCGAAGGCAAACCACGGCTCGTTAATTTGCTTGGCGAGAAAAGGATGCTCGTTTAGGCATCGGTTCGTCTCGACCGTATCATTGCTCAAAATCGCCTGTTTGAATTGTTCAATGATCATCTGCTCGTTCATGTCTGTAGCCTCCAATCAGCTATTGAAATGCTCCCCTATGTAATGAAATGCCATATGGATATTTCTTCATACAAGGGCTCATGTAAACTTTCCCATGGAATCAACCATTCAGAGTTAGACGCAGGGGAACGCCTGCTGATAATGCCCCATTGATCGTTTTATTCCCCGCTAGAGTCTGAGACGTTCTATCTCGAAGGTTTAATCTGTACAACAACAACAATCGTTGAACTGACCGTTCGAGACTATATAAAATACTATAACTCTATTTTCGTTCAAACGAAACTATTTAGCAAATCACCGGTTAATTTCTGACGATTGCAGCTTAGACTTGCAAGATGTTTTGATCATTGTTTCACAAACGGTGAATACACTTTTTTCAATTGGATGGCTCGGATACGATTCGTTTGAACAAAAATAAAAAAAGACCCTACGCTTTCGCGAAAGGTCTTTTATGTGGGAAGCGATTAATGATTTTAAATATCACAGGGATCAGAGTTGTTACCGAACGGTTAAAGATTGATTTTCATCTCTAGGGCGATTGGTACTTTCTCCAGTGTACATGTAAATCAACAACCTTTCCGGATCGCATCGAATCCAAAGGAATCTTGTTCTTCCGTTATATGCTGGTTGATTTATTAGTTAACACTTCCCACGTATTTGTTATTACCCATCACTGCATCGAATTGAATCATTTTTCTGATGAGATAATTAAGTCTTACAACACCACTACTAATGATCAACTATCGTTCTCCGTTAACCTAATAAATGGTATTCAAACAATACTTTGAATTTCATATTCATAAACTCCGCATAGTGCTACCTCTTCCGAGATAAGTTCTAATAATGTTGCGATCACCATACCGTGACAAACAATTATTACTTTAGATTTATCTAAATACCTATGTAGTACAGCGTTGACCCGATTCATTACATTATTTTTTGATTCCCATACTTTACTCTCATGACTTGGAGGGATTCCATTATATTTCACGTAATCTTTCCATAATTCCGTTATTTCCTCTACTGAAGTTGCTTGCCAATTATCGGGGGTCCATTCATGTAAATCAAATTCAACTTTTATAGGCAACCCTATGCTCCTATTTATAATGGCAGCTGTTTGTAAAGAACGGGTATACGGTGAGGAAATAATCAAATCACAATTAGATAAATACTTATGATTCGATACTACCTGTTCAGCTTGGATTACTCCTCTATCTGTTAAAGGAGTAAAATCTCTAAGAGCTCCTTGCAAATTTCGTTGATCCTTAAATGCCCAATTAGGCTCTCCGTGTCGGACAAGATAAAATAGGGTCAAACGGGTTCCTCCCTATCTATGCTTTTTGGCAAGACGTTTACACGGTGTTTTAAATAGAACATGATAGCAGCACAGTCGATGTTAATAAACTGCAGCGGATCGTTTTGTATTCGTTCAGCCAGTTCATCTACGCTGACCCAGCGGGGATTTTTCGTTTGGTCGCCTTCTTGGAGCAATTCGCCCTCCGCCTTACAAATAAAATAGTAACCGACCGAATCAATTCCGCCTTTAATCGTCTGATACGCGGTAAATGGCCTAACACATTCGACAACAATATTAGGATTGATCCCATCCGTATCGATACGAGTATCCTCCCCTTCAATCCAAATGACATCGAGACCGGTTTCTTCCTTTATTTCGCGGCGCAACGCGGTTAACAACGATTCGAACTTCTCTACCCTGCCTCCAGGCAACTCCAGCTGTTTCGGTTCGTTCGGCTTATTGCGTGTCTGGATTATAATTTCGGTTTTCCCATCGCGATCACGCTCAACGATGGCACGGGTATTGACGTAGAACATTACACTCACTCCTCCTTAATCAAAAAGGAAAATAATAACATATATAAGAAATTCTTTGTACTTATTAATTTCCCTGCATGCTATTGAGATTACTGCCCTATTGTATTGTAAAGCGAAAATCCTTGCTCGCTGGAAGCAAAATGTTGATGTTAAATAAACCATGTTAACATTGGTTGGCAAATCGTTGGAGAATAAATCTAATCGTTAAGTGCTTCAACTTATAAAAAAATCCACAAAAGAGACATTGCCTCGTTTTGTGGATCAAGTCGCCGCTAGAGCTTTGTATCTAATGCAGCAACAATCGGTTTTTCTACCGCTATCTCGATCGGTTTCAACAAATTTATGTTACTCATCGTCGTGCTCAGAATCAATTTTTCTTTGGGAGCCGATATCACGGTCAATCGTTGACCCTTCTCAATTGCAGCAGAGACGACAGGTTTGGCCGTTTCAGTATCCAACGTCATGATCAAATCCGGAAAAGTAGCCAGACGTTCCCCTTCTTTTTCCAGCGTCATGTACTCATTCCAAAAGGTCATTTCAAAGCTGCCGTCGATTGTAACGATTCCGACGTCGAACCCGTTCTTCGTCTCCATCCGGAAATCGGTAACGGTTCCCACAACCTCCACGCGCCCGTCAAGCTTATTCACGACCGCATCTATAGCTGCCTCACCCTTATGGGTTAATAAAGCTTCCCCAAGCTCGATGGCTTGTTTAATAGCCCCTGGTGCTCCGTGCTGCTTAGCGTATCGGACGGTAACCGGATTTCTTGCCACAGCTACCATTCCTCCGGCTTCAATAGAGGCATTACGTATCATAGAGGCTGACCTCTCTAGGTTACCCGAGACTGCAATTTCAAGATACCGGCTGCCTTTGCCGCCCACTGCACCTTGATGAGATACGTAATCGGATAATTCGGAAATATTCATGGCTCCCATTAAGCCTGTTGGATGAGCGCGACCATTGCAAGGATTATCAATAACCGGAATCCCCGTCATTGCGGATTGAAACCAGCCGTTCACTGTCGTCTCGGCACCATTTTCGTTCGTAATAATGCCTTGAATCGGTTTTTGAATACGTTGTCTGAGCATTTCAAGCGCCCGGATATAATGTACCGGCTTCAAAAATTTGTCCTTGGCGCCGGGTGCCCCGACTAAAGCTACAGTCACAAGTAAGTCTTCGTCATTCATTTCATCTATAGTAAGCAGTCGAGGCTCTCCGATTTCAAGAGCAAGCCTGCCGATCTCAAGGCCTCTCTCTATCCATCCGCCACCGCCACCTCCTAGCACAGCACCGCCGTATACGGCGTACTCCATGATGCGATTATCTAATGCAAGCGTAGACATAGGATCCCCTCTTTTACTTGTTTAATTTGAATACGGAATTAAAGAAACTGTACAGAGCATCCCCCGCAATAAATCCGGCTGCCAAAATACTCATCGTCTTTTCGGCTTCTTTTCCTTTGACCTTCAAAACGATTAAGCGGATAGCAATGCCGACCAGGACAGCCCAACAAGCATATGGAGTTAAAATGAGCAAACCGGTTGCAAATAAAATACCCAGCTGTCTCTTCGACCCGCCAATCAATTGAAGAATGGCACCCGGAATGGCCCATAAAAATAACTGCATGGCCACATCCGGCGTAGCGCCGGCATTAATCGTTGACGCATATACGGTGTCGATCGGTGGAACAAGATGATTCGCAAAGTAACTAGGATAAGTAATTATAACCGTCAGAAGTGACACGCCAAAAGCAATCATACCTGTAATATATTGAGCTCGTCTGCCTTGCAGCTCGTACTCAGCGTCTTCGCCATTCCCGCGCAAGATATACCCTGTCTTCAGATCATAGCCCATATCCGCAAATGCGGGTCCCGTTGCAGCACTAAACCCTGCCAAGAGCGCCAGTGCTACAGGCGGAAATCCGATCAGCATCCCGATCAACAATGTGATAAACGAAACAGCAAAAGCCGGAAACCAGCCAGAATGCATCGCCGCAATGCCGACAATCAGCTCGTGGACAAATGCCGCAAACGCAGCAAACAGGAGGAAGCCAATAAACATACCTACAGACATTTCGCTTATTAACCCGCCAACGATTGCAATCACTAAGGCAATACCCAGATATAATAGAAAGCCATACCCCAATACACGTCTTGTTGCTCTCGTCGAAACTGTATTGGATGGCTCAGAGCTATCCGTCACATCCTGCTGTTTAAGCTCTTGTTCCTTTTGCTTCTTTAAGATTAGTACGGCCACCTGTACCAGAGCCACGAGACCGGCGCCTATCATTAAACCATGGGCTATATAATACTTGCTAATGTCAAAATGAAACCATGGCAAAGAATACTGCCGAATCATTAAACCGATTCCAAACATGAAAAGCGCAGCGATATTTCCAATAAAAGCAACCCCAAAGGCAGACATAGAAATATGAAAATAAGATCCGATTAAGCCTACTAAAGTACCGAGTCCAAGCAAGCCCGCTCTTTTTCCGCCTTGATCTCCGGCCATGATGGATTCCGCTGTGGCTACACCAGGGGCCCAAGTTCCTTTTGCTGGAAATATCTTGGAATCAAATAGTTTATAAAGTAAAGTTGCATCTAGGAGCATTGCCAATGCAGCTCCTATCAGCATCGGAAGGATCAGCTCTTGTTTGCCCATCATGAACGGAATCCCAATTGGGATTAACAAACTGTTCGCTGCCCCGAAAGTCGCTGAGGAGATCGCGGTTTGTACCAAATTCTGACGGTGGACCGAACGGTATTTGCTCAAGAGCGCGACGGGCACTCTAGCAATGAGCATTGCGATAAGTGCGCCAATAATGGAGGTGCTCGGTGTAATACCAAGCGAAGTAATGATTTGCATCCCGATAATGGCTCCAAATACCGATGTCACAACCGTTAACAGCAGCGTAAGCGGCTCCAAAGCGGAAGGGTGTCTTTTCTTCGAATTGTCCATGTTCTTGTTGATTCTCCTTCTGTGATGTTGTTTATGGGAGTATCCGATATACTTCAGGATTCTGAGCAAAAAGTCGCTGAATTTCTGACTTGGCATCCTTTATGCGCTGCAAAGTTTGCTCGATCTTCTCGGGAGGCATGCGAAAATCAGGTCCACCAATTGCTAAGGCAGCCATGACTTCATGATGGGCATTAAAAATAGGTACTGCAATGGCAAACACATCTTCTGTGTATTCGCCCACCGAGTAAGCCCATCCCGCCTTGCGAATCTCGTCCAGATTGCGACTAAGCTCTTCTTGTGAAACGATGGTCCTATCCGTATACCGATGTAATCCTTTCTCCATGATGGTTGCTTGGGTTTCCTTTGGCAGATAGGCCATGATGACTTTGTTGGAAGCGCCCACACAAAGCGGTGTTCGACTGCCAACGGTAACACCATAGCGAATGGTTTGAGAGCTCTCTACAATTTCAACACATACGCCCTCTCCTCCATCTCTCCAGATCAAATACGTCGATTCCCCTGTTTCTGTTGCCAAACGACGCATGACAGGCAGCATAAATTCGGAAATGGAGAAATTGTCCTTCACCACGGCACCAAGCTCCATCCATTTGATGCTTAACGCATATTTCTTAGTTACTTGGTTTTGAATCAAATAGCCGTGTTCCTCAAATGTAGATAAAATTCGGTACGCTATGGAATGACTCATGTTCATTTCTTTTGCCAGCTCACGAACACCCCATTGTGGAGTTTCCCTCGTAAAATAATTTAACAGCTTGAGCGAGTTATCCAGCGTCTTTAACAAAGCAATCCTCCTCTGTACCTATATTAGAACCAGTGGTTCTATTTTTAAACAATGATAGTATAGCCAGTTTGTTTTTTGAATTCAAGAAAAAACTATTCAATCGGAGCTCATTTCGATTTAGAAATTCAAACTATACAAAAAAGCCGCGACATCCGTCGCGGCAGCTTCTTATTCCAACTATTATTCTAAAGACTAAATTTCAAATATTGAAGGGTGATCACGTTAGGGAAAAATGGACAAACTTAATGAAGTGTTTTAACTGCCTCAGACGTAAATGGGATCAATTCGGCTGTTCGGTCTTCGCGAATTTTGTTTGCCCAAGCAGGGTCAACCAACAATGCCCGACCAATGGCTACGAGATCAAATTCTTCTCGTTCTAGCCTCTCAATCAACGCTTCGATATGAGTATTACTAGCTCCCTTTCCTTCGGTAAAGAGACTCATAAAATCACCATCGAGACCAACCGATCCAACCGTAATCGTCGGTTTACCTGTCAGCTTTTTTGTCCATCCAGCAAGATTCAGATCAGATCCTGGGAATTCAGGTTCCCAGAAACGGCGAGTTGAGCAGTGGAACATATCAACGCCCGCCTCGACTAATGGCGCTAAAAACTGCTCCAGCAGTACCGGCGTTTCAGCCAATTTTGCTGTGTAGTCAGCTGATTTCCATTGTGAGAACCGCAGTACGATCGGAAATTCCGGCCCGACGGCCAGGCGGCAAGCTTCGATGACCTCCACAGCAAAGCGGGTGCGCGCAACCATGTCACCGCCATAGCTGTCAGTGCGCGGGTTTGTTTTCTCCCAGAAGAATTGGTCGATCAAGTATCCATGCGCACCATGGAGCTCTATTCCGTCAAAGCCAAGCCGTTTGGCTTCTAATGCAGCTTGTGCAAAGGCTTGGACGATTGCGGCGATTTCCGTTTCCGAATAATCGCCTACATGCCCTCTTGCTCCCATATGCCAGATCTGCGGTATAATTCGTCCGCCTGCCTCGTGTACCTCAGTCACTACATTTGCCCAACCCGCTAAAGCAGCTTCTCCATAGATGTGTGGTATGTTGCTTTGATTGGACGAATCCGGGTGATTGATGACTGTACCCTCAGTGACTATGAGGCCAACACCGTTCTCAGCCCTACGACGGTAATAGGCAGCCACATCTGCACCCGGTACGCCATCCGGGGAAAATTGTCGGGTCATCGGTGCCATTACGATACGGTTAGATAGGTTCAAATTCTTGAATGAGAATGATTTAAACAGGGACTGAACAGATTGGGTATTCTTCATAACAACCTCCATAATTCATTATTTAAAAAATTCAGTGTAGTAACGATATTCCTATGTTCATTAACTGTTACAAAAATAGTAACTGTTTTTAATTTAGTTACAGTATAAAAATAAATCAGCCCTTCTGTCAACAAGAAATTATTAAAATGAGTTATTGTGATTGGCTTACCGTACTCGACTCCACTAAAATCCTGCGTAACATGACTGCCTCATAGATGGGCTATCGTGTCCCGTTAGTTTACCCCTTGTTTGACCCCTACGATCACCTCATGAAAATACTCGAAGTTTCCGTACCATTTTTCGCTTGTAAAATTAGGCTCATTGATAATTGAACAAATCTCATCATCCGTTGGAACAAAAAAGGGAGGGATCTGCCGAATATGGTTTCGAATCATATCAAAGAGTTGTTTTTCATAATTGGCACTCAAATTTATTACGTCCACCATTATCTGAGCCCACCCCCATTAAAATATCACGAACTATTGTGCTTTATACATACATTTAACACACGCCTCAACTCATATACAGAATGAATCGTGAATTGCAGTAAACTGCTCGTTATCATAATAACTGGAAGTATTTTTTCTCTTGGGTGCAGTTATAGAAATATCTAATCGTTATCCATGGGCCTTTTATCAAGTAATTTCTGTAGAGAGATATGTATCGCTCTAAGGTAACTTATTACGCTGATGAAACCTATTACTAAAATCACGATGATAAAATCCAATACCGAATCCCTTTTTACTAATAAAAGATGATATATCCTTATATTAACATGAATGTAAGATATCAAGAACTTGATCCCCTTTCCGACCGAATTGCTTAGAAGGAAAAATGGATTATGCTGGAGTGAGCTAAGCAGGCTGTTATTCGCTCTTAAGCAGAATAACGTATTAGTCGCTTAACCAGAGAGCTTTCCACTAGACTGGTATTTATAGTATGCTAATCCATAAAGGAGGAGGAGAATTTATGGTCAAACAACTGATTATCGGGGACGCAATGGATGAACTGTCCACTACTCGCCGTATTCTGGAACACTTGCCCGAAGAACATATGTCATGGAGGCCACACGTGAAATCGATGACGCTCGGCGAGCTGGCCACACACCTGATCAACCTGCTGAACTGGCAAATCGCGATTTTTCAGTATCCGGAGTTCGATCTTTCGACCGTGCCGCTGAGGCGGGAAGCTTTGGAAAAACGTGCTGACCTTCTGGAGGAGTTCGACGCGAACGTCGGCAAGCTTGAAAAGTTGCTCGCCGAATGCGATGAGAAAATGCTAGGCGAGGAATGGACACTGCGCAACGGCGACTATATCATCCTCCGCGAACCGCGGGCGATCGCACTCCGCACCTTCGGATTAAGCCACATGGTCCACCACCGAGCACAGTTAGGGGTATACTTGCGGCTTCTCGATATTCCGGTGCCGGGGACCTATGGTCCCTCGGCCGACAAGGAAGCCTAATGACGTAAGTTTCTCAATCCGATACACGGCAAACAGTCGCAGGGAACTGGCATGACCGCCGGAACTCTGCGACTGTTTTTATTGTCGTCGAATATCTGTGTAGTCCCGCAAGCAGGTTGCGGTTATAAATGGATTTATCCTACCCGTTAAGTATCAATTCACAAGTACCAATCAGTCTTATCTTTTTCTTAAGCATAAAAATGGACTCTTTGAGACAGCGGAGTGTTATTCTGATTTGGTACCTATCTATTATATCAGGAAGCCTTTTTTCGTGATAACCATACCATGAGTCTAAGTCTGCTGGACCAAACATGGTCAGTTTCTCGATTGAAAATTCAATTGCTTCTCCTCTTCAACAGACCAAAAAAAGTCTGCTGAAACTTTAACTTGATAATCCTTGGCTAAGCCCTAATATCTGTTCATTAACATTTACATTACTCAATCCCCCGTGGTAACAAACCACGGATGCAATGTCGAGGTCTAAATACTTTTTCAAAGAGAGACGAGCTGCATTTATATCCAGTGTGGTCGGAATATGAATGCCCCCGAGAATCCCATTTACACTGTACATCGAATCTCCGGCAATGAGAGTCTTACTTTTCTTTAAATAAAGGCTGATATGACCGGGAGTATGACCAGGAGTATGGATGATGCGAATCCCGCCGCAAAACAGCAGTTCCTGACTGTCAATCAAGGTATCGTCCACTCTACCCTTCGGGGGATTCTCAAGGTGCCCGTCTTTCAAAAGCGGTAACTCCCCCTGAATATACGGCTTATCTAGTTCATGAGCATAAACTTTAACATTATTACCACACTCCTGCAAAATCTCAGGAAGACTGCCTATATGATCCACATCCTGATGCGTCAAAATCACAACTTTTAGTTTGTCTAACGATACCCCTACCTTTTTCATGGCTACCCTTAAATCTTCAATTTGACCTGGGAATCCTGTATCTATTAGAACTGTCATTTCTCGATCCTTCAAAAGAATTGGGTGAATAATATTCCCGTGAAAATCTAGATGTAGTAGTTCTACTCCCTTTGCAATTTCCATCATATCAGCCTTCCTTAAAATATAATTTATACGTAATAAAATATTATTACGTAGTTGTATGTGTTGTCAACATCTTCATAAATCGCTATATATTGAGGAAGAGATCGGGCAAAATTAAACCGGCCTAAGTCCAATGAAATTTAGGACTTAGGCCGTGTATTTGTATTTTTTGTACTGTCTACTTGACGGGATACAGGTGCAATTTATTTGCCGAGAAAACTGTGAATGAAAAATTGCAATTGGTATTCCATGCTTAGCGGATCGTTAAAGTAGAAAGCCTTAGCGTCGGCTTCAAAGACATGTTGATTCTTGACTGCAGGAATATTCTTATACGTCTCTGTATTCTGGAACGAGTTGTCTTCATCTGCGTTTTTGCTGAAAATGACATAGTCACCGGTGAAATCCTTCAGAACTTCCGTTGATACGGCAAAAAAACCATCTTTCTTCGTTGCTGCCTTGACTTTCTCAGGCATACCGAGCTTGAATTGCTGATAGAGGATTTCTGTTCCACGACCAAAGTTATCACCATAAACATAGAGTTGCTTATTAAACGTTTCGATAACTGAGACCGTTGCATTCGCACCAATCTTCGCCTTGATCTCTTCTCCGACTTTCTTGGTTCGCGCATTAAAATCATCAACCCAGGCTTGGGCTTCCTTTTCTTTATTCAATAACTTGCCGATTTCAAGCTGCTGCGTTAAGAAATTGACTTTGCCATAGGTGTAAGTAACTGTAGGCGCGATTTTCTTGAATTTGTCGATATTTTTAATATCGGAGAGCCCAATAATTAGATCCGGATTCAACTCGATGATCTTCTCAAGACTTTCGTCCGTAACGGCCTCTGTGCCTGCTAGCTTCTCTTTGAAATTTGGGTTGGCCTTGGACATTTCGTCTACGCCGACAAGTGGCACACCAAGCGCCATCACATTACCCGTTAAGAATCGCGTGAGTACAACAACGCGCTGTGGATGGGTCGGAACTTCTACCGGTCCATCCTCGGATTGATATGTAAAGGTGTCGGCAGACGAGGCTGTTGATGAAGACGCGTGGGACGGGCTGTTTACTTGATCGGTCTTATTCTGATTGCCACCGCAAGCACTCAGAAGAAGAAGCAGGAACAGAACGAATGGAACGTAAAGCTTTTTCATAAGATGACTCTCACCCTTTTCTATTGCTATCTTACTTGAATATGAAAATCATTCTCATTTCCATAAAGCAATTATAGGGATACATTATGCGCTAATCCATGCCTTTTTGTTGGAAAATTGACTTGGACTATTGGTCGTTTGTAAATAATGCTACGGCGCGTTGAAGCTGCAAACGAATAGAAACCGGGTTATAAGGGATCCATGCATCCCTATCAAGCAGATGCACAGCGTTCCGCTGAACGGCGGGAAGCTTGTACCAATAAGTAGACTTAAATACAGCCTCAGAATGCGCGGTGGAACCTTTAATATCCGGGAACACGATAACCAGTATCCGATCCCCTGCATATTCTGCGAGCTCCGATATCTCAATGGGAATGGAATGAAATTGATCTCCGCGCTCATCTATCCCCTGCTTGATCCTTGCAGGAGGTTGTAGCCCTAGCGATTGATACAACACATATCCGACATTACGTGCTCCGTACACGAGCAATTGCTCAGGTTTAATAACCAGAATTGAGATGATTTCATTCGCGGCTCCGCTTTGCTTCACCAGTGAACGGGATGCATGTTCCTCTTTCTCAAAGTCCTTTAACCATTGCTCTGCCTGATCCCTTCTCTGAATAACCCGGGCGATAAGACGCAGGTGCTCTTTCCATCCAATTTCCATCCATGAAATTTCCACAATAGGCGCTACAGCGCGTAATTGTTCAGCATGCATCCCATATTGATACAAATGCTGACTTGCCGCAATAATCAGCTCGATGTTGTTATCGAGTAATAATGACTTCACCTGCTCTACTGAACAAGTGGCATTGATGAAAATCATCTTTTGCGGAGGCTCAAGATCGGACGAATTCACATATTCGCTGCTGTCTGAGATGACGACAGAAGGTTCTAATCCAAGCAGCAGTAAATGGCTGGCGTAAGGCGTAAGCAATACGGCTACTCGCTGGAAGGAAGCGCGGCCGTAAGCTGAAGGCGCGGCTCCGGTCTTCTGCTTAAAGCGACGGCTTAGATAAAACTCGTCCTTGTAACCGACCTTCAGCGCAATCTCCCTAAGCGTGCCAGAGCCGCTAATTAATAACTCCTTGGCTCGATGAACACGCAGTCGAGACAAGTACTCATTAGGCGAGAAGTCGGTAAGCTGTTTAAAAAGAATCGAATAGTGTGATCGGCTTACACCTGCAATCTCAGCTAACAACTCACGTGTTATTTTATCGCTATAGTGGTTCTCCAAGTAAGTAATGCTGCGTTCCATAGATGGCTGTTCAATTGCCGCATACCTAGCCTTCTGCGTTTCCAGCAATTGCAGAATGATTTGGTGAAACACAATTTGATTCTGCACATGACGAATTTCACTTCCGGGTAATCGATGGACATAAAGCTCCTCCATATTGGTCACTATCGCAGGCTCATTAGGGAAAAAATGAACCAGGGAATTGGAGACCACATCGCTTTTTCGCGTCATTGAGCCAGGCAGAAGCCTCCCCTGCTCCCTGGTAGTGATTATAAGCATGTAAGCATGGAATGGGTGCAGAAGATTTGCAATCAGAGTGGCGCGGCTATGCGCTGGGAGAAGGATGACGCTCCCTTCTATAAGCTCATACATTTGATCATCGGTCTTAAGGACGCCCTTGCCGCTGGCAATTGCGATCAGGACGGTTAAACTCTCATTAATCTTATAGATAGGCAGATTCGAGGTGCCATACAGCGAAATAATACTGTCAGCGGTATATAACGGAAAGTGGGATTCCGCCCACTCTGAATCAACAACGTTATTCACAATCTAAGCCTCCATTGCAATAAGTCTTCGGATCCTGATAGTAGAGCCATACAATCACGGATAGGATGAACAGAACAATATATATATTATAACGCCTAACTGGATTAAGGCTTCATTATTTCTTCTTGTCTCTTTCCCAGAAAAGTAACATAATACAATATTTATGCTTCAACAAACAGAAAAGGCAAGAGCTCTATTAAGCTCGTGCCTTGGTATTACGCTCTTACATATTTCTATGTTCCGCCTCAATAGTAGAAATGACTGCTACTTTCCGAGGAATTGCTTCGGGAGAACCAAATAGCATTTTGCATTATAAATTTCAATTCTGTCATTATTCCTTCGTCCCGTCGTCGGAGTCAGTTGGCCGACTTTCCGATTTCTTCATTCTTTGCGTATATCGTTCGCGAATCTTAGTCAATGCTTCCTCGCGAGCCTTTGTGACCCTTTCTTCTGCCTGACGTTCGAGCATTTCTTTCTGATCATGACTGACCTTGTACACGTTCACCGTAATAATCTCGCCCGTCTCCAAAATGTTCTCGCCATCTTTAAACACGGTCACCCACCCCCTCGTTTTTCAAATAGCACTGCCTCTACATCACGAATTTGAAAAAAATACCAAACTTCACCACACTTTACTTTACCATAATTTTCGCGGTTATTTTAAACAATTCTTTCCGTCAACGAAATGATGCTACCTATCGTACTGAAAGCTTCATCATAACCGTATCAAGCATGGGTAATTCTAGTACTTCTAGTAATTCTAATAAATCTAATAAGCTCCGCAAGCGTTATGCGAATAGCCCGCTTGAGTCATATTCAGAAAAGGGCCGGGCAATTATGATTATATAAGAAGCATTCGGTCGCTGTTTGGAGAAAAAATCCATTAGCTGGACCTTAGTCTTGGAAAAATGTAGTCTTCGGGCTAGTTTATTAATTTGCCTTCTCTCCTTATACTCTAATTATGAAAGTAAATAACATTTAATAATTAACTATCGAGAAAAAGGGTGAGAAGACAATTGAAAAAAAGTTTGGCGTTTCATCGTGTATGTGGGCGTATTTGTTCTGGTAGTGGGAGGATCCGGTGCGATCGGTTTTGCGAGTACAATGCAGGAGGCCATGTCGGTTTACGATAAGCCGGTTCCTGCTTCCATACAAAGCCTCCCAGCTCCCGTTTATAATTCAAAGAAGCCGACAGTGGCCGTTATTTTATCGAATGAAGTGACAGAGGTGTTCGATTTTCTCGTCCCCTACGAAATGTTCTCGTTGACGGGCTCATACAATGTGTTTGCAGCAGCCCACGATAAAAACATCAAATCATTGACGGGCGGACTTGATGTCGTACCGCATTACACTTTCGATGAGTTGGACAAATTGACGGTCAAAGGTCCGGATATCATCGTGATCCCTTTCATGCCAATTTTGGATGAGGCAAAATACAAGCCTGTCCGCGATTGGATAAGGAAGCACTCTGGCAAGGAAACGATCTTATTGTCCATCTGCAATGGGGCGGAAAATTTGGCGGATACCGGCCTGCTGAACGGGAAAGCTGCGGCAACGCATTGGGGAGATATTGGCAGATTAGAAAAAAATATACCGAGATTAGTTGGAAAAGGGATCAGCGATACGTGCCTGATGGCAACATTGTCTCCTCCGCTGGACTTACTTCGGGTATAGATGCCACGCTGTACGTCATATCCAAGCAAATAGGAGAGCCGGCAGCGGAGAAAGTAGCCAAAGAAATGAACTACCCCTCCTACGATTTTGTTCAGCATCCGCAAATGAAGCCTTTTACTGCTGGATTGAACGATATCGTCTATGTTTTGAACAACGCTTTTCAATGGAGCAAGAAAAAGAACGGGGTTCTGCTGTATGACGGAGCAGACGAGTTGATGTTATCCTCAGCTTTTGACACTTACGGGGCTTCAGGTACGACGACAACATTAACTATCTCAAGCAAACGCGAGCCAGTCATTACCCAGCACGGTCTTAATCTGATTGCCCGGTATCAAATAACGGATGCTCCGAAACTCGACAAAATGATTTTTGTGGGGCAGGACGTTAAGACACGCGCTGCGGGCGATATCCGAAACTGGAACGAGAACGGCGGAAAGGCTAATAAACTTTTCTTGCACAGTGATGCGCCGGATCGATTCGCGATGGAGCCTGCGTTTGAAGACCTAGCGAAACAGGAAGATATCTGGACGGCGAAATTCGCCGCCAAGCGGCTTGAGTACCGCGCAACAAAGCAGCTTGAGCTTGACGGAGCCCCTTTTTCGTACGAAGCGTTCGGTATACCGATCGGTGTAGGTTTGTTGTCTCTCATCGTCCTTTATTGGGCAGACAAACGTTTCGTAAGAAGAAAGATCGTTTCCGTATGAAACGACCAAACCAAAAGAAGCATTTCAGACCCCCAGGTCTGAATGCTTCTTTTGGTAAGAGGTTCTTCCGATAGGATAACTATTGCCTGTAACTTAAGTCAAAGGCTACAGATTCTGCTGGTATCCCTTGGCTCAGCATCCGCAAGTTTAACCTCATATTGCTTGTGCTTCTTGTCATGATAAGAAATTACGAATCCCTACTAAAGTGGCTTTAAAGCCTACTTCAAGTATCTTCCCGTGATCGACTGCTCCGCATGGATGATCTGCCCCGGTGTGCCCTCGAACACCACCTGGCCACCCTTGCTGCCTCCGTCCGGTCCCATATCGATGATCCAATCCGCTTGGCTGATCACATCGAGGTTGTGCTCGATGACGATTACTGTATTACCTGCATCTACGAGGCGGTTCATGATCCCCAGAAGCTGCCCGATATCTGACATATGCAGGCCGGTCGTTGGCTCGTCCATCACGTAGATGCTTCCCTTCTTATGCAGCTCACTTGCTAGCTTGATGCGCTGGCATTCTCCGCCCGAAAGCGTGCTGAGCGGCTGGCCAAGTGTAATATAGTTCATCCCCACATCACTCATCGCCTGAAGCTTACGCACAACCTCTTTTAGCTCAAAAAAATCCAAAGCCTGCTCCACAGTCATCTCTAGCACTTCTGCAATGGACTTGCCATTCAGCTTGTACGCGAGCACCTCTTCCTTGAATCGTCTACCTCCGCATACTTCGCATGGAAGCTTCACACTGTCAAGAAATGCAAGGTCTGTATACACAACACCTAGTCCTTGGCAGTTCTCGCAAGCCCCCTTGGAGTTGAAGCTGAACAAGCCTTGGTTGACCTTGTTCGCGGAAGCAAACGCCTTGCGCACATCATCCATAATACCCGTGTAGGTCGCGGGATTCGAGCGTGTTGACACCCCTACCGCTGATTGGTCGATGACGATCGCATCCGGATGCTGATTTAGGAAAACTTCATTAATTAGCGTACTCTTGCCCGAGCCGGCGACACCCGTAACTACTGTCAGCACTCCGGTTGGAATATCTACACTTACGTTCCGCAGGTTGTGCAGTGTTGCATTCTTGATGGACATCTTGCCGGATGGCTGCCTACAATCTTGCTTCAGCTGTAAAGGCCGCTTCATATGGGTACCAGTCAGCGTACCTGCAACCAGCAGGTTTTGGAAGTTTCCTTCATACACGATGTTACCGCCGTGGCTGCCGGCGTGAGGCCCGACGTCGACAATATGATCCCCCATCTTGATTACATCGGGATCATGCTCGACGACAATCACGGTATTGCCCTTGTCGCGCAGCTTCTGAAGCAATCCATTTAACCGATGTACATCACGGGGGTGCAAGCCAACGCTAGGCTCATCGAAGATATAAGTGACATCCACCAGACTGCCGCTCAGGTGCTTCACCATCTTGACACGCTGTGACTCGCCTCCAGATAAGGTATCCGTCTCACGGTCCAGCATCAAATAGTCAAGTCCGATATCTACCAGATGCTGCAGCCGTTCCGTCAGCGACTTGACGACCGGCGCGGCAACAGGATCGTCAATCTCCCGAATGACGCGGATGAGATGTCCGACCTCCATGGAGGACAGCTCTGCAATATTATGTCCATTGATTCTGCAATTGAGCGCGGCCTGACTGAGTCTCGCGCCGTGGCAGCTGGTGCAGATACCCTCGGTGATGTACGGCGCAACAGTTTGTTGTGTGCGCTCGGACTTCGTCTTTACATCCTGCTTGATGTATTTATTGGTAAACTTTTCAATGACACCTTCCACCGTAATATTCGTTGCTTTCCCGGCGAAATCCATTTTAACTTTCCTCGCCTTGCCGTACAACAGCTGCTCCAGATCTTCATCCGAGTAATCGCTTAGCTTTTTGTCGGGATCGAAAGGCCCCGACTGTACGATCATGTTCCAATCCCAGCCGTTCACCGTATAGCCCGGCAGCATTATTGCCCCTTCATTCAAGGACTTTGACTTGTCCAGCGCCTTGCTAATATCGATGCCCAGGCTGCGACCGATCCCATTGCACTCGGGACACATACCTTGCGGATCGTTAAACGAGAACATATGCGCTTGTCCAACATAGGGCTGACCCACTCGTGAAAAGAGAAGACGAAGAATGGGAGAGATATCCGTAATCGTACCCATCGTGGAATGAGAACCGCCGCCCAGCCGCTTCTGATCCACAATAACAGCCATACTCAAGTTTTCGATCGCGTCTGCATCCGGTTGCGGAAAACGCGGCAGAAAGTTGCGGACGAACATGCTAAAGTTTTCATTCAGCAGACGCTGGGATTCAGCGGCGATAGTATCGAAAACGATCGATGACTTGCCGGAGCCAGATACCCCGGTGAAGATAGTGATCTTCCGCTTGGGAATGCGCAAGGATACATTCTTGAGATTGTTTTCCCTCGCACCCGTTATTACGATATACTCCTGATTTGATTCGCTCATGTTTAACACCCTTCCGATAGTGTTAATTTCTACTTATATTCACATTGTACCATTCATTGTGTAAAGAAAGTCAGGCACCTCGAACCTGCACTGTGTCCGGTAGATAATAGGACGATTACATTCTAGCTTTATCTTTACGCTATCAGTGAGAACTTGAACCAAAAACACGAGAACTTGTCAGATTAACCGAAGTAGACATAAACCGGCTGCAAACTACATGCAGCCGGTTTATGTTGATTCGGATAAAGCAGAGTTCAACTATCGTGCCCTTTAATTTATCATTGGGAGAGGAGATGTTTTGAGCCCCAAGTGCGGTTATTGTTCCAACAGCTTTTCAAGCTCGCCGCACCATTTGCTCCAGCCATACTTAGCACCATTTAAAGCTTGATCATTAGAGATTCCTGTTTGTTCAAGATGTAGGTTAACCTTTCCGTTACCTAAATCCTGAAGCGTCCAGGTAACCGTGTGTTTCTCGCCGCTGGCCCAAGTATAGGATAAACGGTTAGGCGCGTCCACAATAAGCACTTCGCCTTCAATAATTCCATTCCACCATTCGGTCGGCTGAGTGCGAAACTGAAAACGGTGTCCTACGACTGGCTTAAAATCATTTTCCATCGCCTGACCATTGTGGATGTCGACTACCCACTTGGCAAGCTTGCTTGAATCGGTTAAGGCTGACCAAAGCTTCTCGATCGATGTCGCGTACTGAAAATCCAAGGATAATGTTAAACTCATTCTTCTTCCTCCTCTAATAGTTGGTTCAAGCGCAATAAATTCACACCCCAGAACTTGCTGTAGAATGCCACCCAATCTTGAATTTCTTTGAGTGGAGTTGCATTTAGCCTAAAACGCGTTTCTCTGCCGACTTTTCTGTCATGTACCAGTCCGGCCTCTTTAAGAATTGTCAAATGCTTGGATACCGCAGTACGCCCCATTTGAAACTGTGCTGTTAATTCATGAAGTGGTATCTCCTCTGCCTCTGCTAACAGACGAATCAGTCGGCGCCTAGTTGGATCTGCAATCGCATCATACACATCCCGCAACTGGTTGGTCTCGCTCACAACACGCTCTCCTAAGTATATATAGTTGACTCATTGATTAGACACCATTTGGTGATGTTTTGATTATAGGACACCTTTTGGTGTCTTGTCAACGTTTTTAATTTCATAAGATAACTGAAAGTCAGCTATGTGTATTAACTATTGATATTATGCCCCATTTGGCTCCTTGCTACGTGTTAAAAAAGCCTCAACTCGATATTGCCGAAGCTTTATAATCATGACTCCATTGTGTTTAGTGTCAGAATGCTTAGTTCATGGTATTTGGTTCTAAGTAACTTCACTACCTGTCACAATTCCTGTAAAACGAAAAATTGAACTCACGTCACAAGTGTAGTCAGCTTCTGCTATCTGTTCCTTCATTTTTTGACTATCTTGATATAATGCTATCGCAAAAGCTAAAAATATAACTAACGAGATCGAGCCGATGTTATATTTCATTGATATCCAACGCCCCTTAAATTTCAGACGGATATAACATTCCTATTGCAAATATTATTGCAACTTTCGGTAAACTCCCCTTACTTATATAAATCAATAAATGGCTCGGTTTAATTAACATAAAACGGCTGCAGATACATGTCGGCAGCCGTGTCTTCGTTGCTTATTGAACTTCAGTTCTCCGTTTTAGATCAACTGGTAAGTTTGTAAATCCCCTATATTGCACCTTTGAGGCGGTTGCTGGTAGTACGACCTTATAGGGCTGATGGAAGCCACCTGCTAAGTTGGTTGTTTTGGAGGAAATCAGCGTATGACTTTGATGGTAGAGTTGCCCGAAGTGGTAAAGAGAATCGCTTCGTCAGACGTCAACAGGTGCGAGATCGAGTCTGACACCGCTAGCACTAGGTGACCTGAACCGTCTAGCACCAACGCCCCGTAATCCTCTTTCTCCTCGAGCAGGCAGACGAGCTTCCCATTCAGAAGCCGAACGCCGTCAAGCCGCTCCTGCAGCACAGGAAGGTCTTCCCCGTCGGGGTTTACCTTGTACAGCAGGTATTTTTCTTCGCCAACAGCTGTTGTATAGTACACGTTGCTGTCAATCCCGTCAAACCAAGATACGACGTGTTCTGACAGCTTGCGCTCACCTGTTCCGTCAAAAGCGGATGAATACAAGGCATTGTCCGTATCCTTGACATAATACAGCTTATCTCCCAAAATCCTGAAATGGCTTACTTCTGAGTTTACGATTTTCTTAGTATCGTTGGTCTTTAGGTTGATTTTGTAAATCTTGTTCAAGTCGCTGTAGCCATTAGAATGGTTGTTGGTAGACGCCATTATATAAACATCGTCTCCAATAACCTCCGCAGAATTACCGTTCCCGATGCCGTCGACGATGAAACTGGAATTGCTGCGGTCGACATGCCGGCCGTACAGCAGATTTGGATTTCCGACGGCTTTCCCTTGCTGATTCTTCTGTCCCGACGCTGCCAGAGACAGATTGTCTTCCCAGTCATTGGGGCCAAGACCGATGATCAAGATCCCGTAAGGCGTTTTTTTGAAATCGGTATAGCCTCCTTTTTGTAATTCCATTTCTCCCTTCCCGTCGTCGTTAACTTTTACATAGACATTCGATCCCATCAGATTCGAGCCTATAAAATAAGAAAACCAAAGCTCGTTATCGAGAATTCGGAAATGCACCGTTTTTCTCGGAGGCTCGACTCCAAGGAAGTCATACGAATAGACGAGCTCCTTTTCGGACTGATTTAGAACGGGAGCCCGATAGACCTGATTTGTGTTCCCCGCTGTTTCGGCAAAGTAATAGTATCCCTTATAGAAGGCAACATCGTTCTCACCGGCGAATGTAGGTAAGTATGGCGTCAATATCTGCGGGTTATGGGACTGAATGTTCAGGCCTTTGGCGTCGTCCCAACGGTAATCCCAATTGAATTCATCATGTGCGAACCGCCAGGTGAGCGGGAAGTATGTGACGTCCTGGAAGCTCAGGAGCGGATATGGTTCCTTTGAGTTGTCGACCAGTTTGCCATTAATCGTAATGGCCGAGGCCGGGACTTCCACACTGTAAGAAGCCGCATTTTGACGGTCGGTATTATGGGAAACATAGGATGAACTTACTTGGCCCTGGGCAATGTAAAGACCATTCTCCGGCGACCATTTCGCTTCCAGCCCGAGCAGCCGCGAGTCGTACCACGTCATCGGGAAATAGGTGATATCCTTGTAAACCAGCAGAGGATACTCGCGGTGTTGGTTATCCACCTTATGCCCGTTCAGCGATACCTCAAAATCAGGTAAGGTCACCCTTACGCTCGTCGAGGCGGCTCGGCTCTCCCCGTTAGTAACAAGTAAACTGAAGCATAAAGCAAACACGGTCGCACAGCCGACGCATTTCTTTCTCACCCAATCCACGCCCCCTCTTCTTGAGTGACAGCCCAATGTTAGACGTATAATTTTGGGGAAAGTTTCAAATAATCCTATGATTTTTTGGTAAACATGTCCGGTAGTTCGGAAGATGATTATGCAAAAATGATGTCTGAATCCAGAAGGTACAGCCAAACACGTGGTTTTAAAAAACGGAAGATATAACGGAGTTTCTAGCTATTAAATCTTATCGAAGGTTTTAATCTAGATGAGTTATACAAGCGTTCTCCGGTAGTTCAATCAGGTTATTTTAACATTTCTATAAATTCATAAAACGTATCAGTGATTTTCAAAATAACTGGGTTGCAATAACTGGGTTGCAATAACTGGATTGCAATAACTGGATTCTTCATAATCCAAAAAACACAAATAATTCCCTACGCTAGTATCTGCTCGTTAGCACAACGCGGCTGCCGTTACATGCCGGCAGCCGCGTCTTAGTTGTATATTGAGCTATCATTTCCCATTAGTCATCCATGCAGTGCAAAAATAGGGCTACACCACAATTGGACCAAGGTCTCCTTGTCCCCAGTACTATGGCTGCTAATAAATATTTATTTTTATATATGATATTGACTTTTTAAATCGAAAATCTCATCAACAGCTCGTTGATACCCGCCTGATCGTTGAAAGGATTCCCTAATATTTGCAACAGCTTTATCGAAAGATGGGTGGCTTAACACATGATCTGCGGTTTCACGTAGTTGATTTGCAGTCAAGCTTCTCATTTGTAATTCAATGCCCACTCCGATATTAGCAACTCGTTTTGCAATCATTGGCTGATCCGCGCTTTGTGGGATGACAATGAGCGGAACCCCGTAATAGAGACCTTCATGGGTACTGTTCATTCCTCCATGTGTAATAAATAATTTAGCATATTTTAGTACATCAGTTTGAGGAACATAACTTTTTACAATGAAGTTTTTGGGGATTTCACCCAAATCAGAAATTTGAGCTTTATTCCCAATAGACATGACAACGGCATGATCAGTGTTCTCAAATGCTTTCAAACAAAGCTTATAGAAATCAATCGAGTGGTTAAAGACAGTACCCAGTGAAATGTAAATGGGGCTTTTTCCCTTGATTGCAGTAAGGTCGAAGTTTTCCTGCGTTAATCGTGAAGAGATGGAAGGACCTACAAATTTGTAGGATGGGTCGAATGCTTCCCCAGATGGTTGAAACTCCCTAGTTGTATAAACAATTGTAAGAGGAGCAGGATTACAAAAAACATCATAAGGAGATTGAATCTCCACACCATATTTTTCTTTCACCATTTTCGTCAGCCTTTGAAATTCATCTTGTATTGGTTTAACTATCTCTGTAGGAATTTGATTGTAAAGCTGCTCTAACATTTTATCGAATGATGCTTTTCTCTGAGCAAAAGAAGTACAAGAATTTATTGCCGGAAGCTTAAGGATTTGGGCCAATAAACGTCCACAACCAAACATGGAATCGTGGATGATGTAATCAAAATGCTCTCCTTTGATCTGTTCAAGAACGCTAGGAATGACGATATCTGCCGTATGTAGAAGACCGTTGACTCTTTCGAGTAAATAATTTCTTCCACCGGAGATAAATGCTTCTATAAATTTTTGACCATCAATTGTTCGTACAGTTGCTCCCGTCTTCTCCATACGCTCTCGAAAAGCTTCTATTGTAAAGTACACTACCTCTTCCCCACGCGAGATAAGCTCTTGTACCACTCCAATTGTTGGATTGATATGTCCTTCTGATCCAGCATTAATAAATAAGACGCGTGCCATATCTACCGCTCCTTAGTATATTGTTCTCTAAATTTTGTAAGAGTAATAGCCAATGTCCCAAACCATCGTTCAATTAAAATAATGGAATAAGTTTATCATAGCCATCCATTCAGCGCAAAATCAGCGCTACACCACAGAATGTCGCTCCAATCAGTGACCTTCTCTATATCTTGAAAATTACCGTTTTATCATCTTCTATTTTTGTTTTTCCAAAACCACATGCCCCATTTATCATGATAATCTAAAAAAAATGAATCCCTCAATTTTCCATTAGTATAGCTTTATATTATTTTAATAGTCATTTAAAACCGCTACCATATTTTCGCTATTTTGTGTGAAGCCATGTCTTCGATAAAAGTTAACGCTTTCATTGCTTGGCCAAACAATAAGCAGCTCTAGATTTTCTTCTTTTGCATTCAATTTGGCCTTATCAAGAATCTCTCCGCAAATTCCTTTATTTCGATGTTCTGGAAGGGTATAAACATTCGTAACATATCCTAAAGGAGACAATTTTTTACCCGGTCGTGGAACAACATCCACTTGTTGAATAAATACTTGAGACCGTATTTCACCATCTCTCTCAGATAGCCAAATAGTCCATCGGGGGTCATTTAATGCTGATTTGAGAAACTCTCCATATATTTCTTTAAATTCCTCATAAACATGAGATTGCACATCTTCATGTTCTAAAGTAAATTGCCAACGCATGCTGATTAATTGTGGTACGTCATCAAGATAGGCTTTACGTATATTCACGTTCTCACTCCTTTAATAATTTCATTCCCCATATCCCGATGCTATTGGGTTAACATTACCATTGGTCATAAATCTAATATTTAAATCTATGGAGTCATTTCTTTCTTGCCCGATAAGGTGAATCTATTCCTTCCATGATTCTTTCATCCATCCACCTATAGGCTCGAGAACATAAGTACAAATGATTTCCAATTCTGGACCTGATCCAGGTGACTTGAGACATCTTTCGACTAAATTTGCCATTAAGGCATCACATGTTCTTAACTCTTCGAGTACATACTTCGTTTTTACAGCCCACCATTTTTGAATTGTAAATTGAGCTTCAACACACTTTTGAAGGATTTCAATTGAAAGCCATATACGTTCCAGATGATCCCTTTTATCGCAAAAATCCTCCCATAAATCAGTTATCCTTACTCGAATCTTTCGAATTTCATCAGCGGAAAGCGGGGTAGGTCCATTATGATAAGAATCAATTGCTATAGATTGTAGATTCCGCCACTTTTCATTATCTCCTTTTATACACTGGCCAGTTGAAAGCATAACAGTAATGGTGGCAATATTAGTGCCCTTTCGTTCATATTCATTTACTACATGTTCATACCATGACCAAGGTGCAATCATAAGCTGAGATTCCCGTCCATTATAAAATAAGCTTTCTCGCCGAAAATTTGCAAAGGCTCCTATGTAGCAAAGATCTACGTCGCTATGATCGCCAGCCTTTCCTGTTGCATATGAACCGCAAAGGACAATGGTTTCCACATTAGAACGGGTTGATAAGTCCTGCTCTAGAAATTCTTTTATAATACTTGTGATAGAGGAATCAGATTGAACCATAAACCTCACCTCTTCTTCAACTGATGTTCCGTGCTCGTTACATTTTTTTAAAAACAAACTCTGCATAAATTTGAATTTCACATATTATATCATGTTGTGGGGGTTCAATTGATATAAATTTCCAGTTCAATACACATTACAACTATTGCTACCTATATGGTAAATACCGTCAACAGCTATAGCATTAATCCCTAGACTACGACTTGAATGAAGCGGAGATAGGCTTGTGTCTTCCTCCTGCTAGATGGCTTCTAGTGGTGTAGGTTTAACGCTACGCGCCCCTCCACCTTACACGATAACCTTTACCCAGCGCCCAGTTTCATGACTCTTAAGTATTGCCTCCGTAATACACATCGATAAATGCCCTTCTCTAAACGTGGCAAATTGAGGCTCATCCTTTAAGGGGTTCTTCCCTTCCCGGATATACGTATAAAAATTAAGCATCATATTTTTGAGCGCATCCGGCCAGCCTTCATTATGCCCTCCTGGATGATGAATTGATGACTGGGCATCTGATGAGAACAATGTCGGGTCCGCCAAAAGAACCTCGTTGGCTTTATCCCGATATCCGATCCACAGCTTCTCGGGCTCCTCCTGATTCCACGAAGCGGACTTGCAGCTGCCGCTGAGCTCAATGCTCAAACGGTTCTTGCGGCCCGCGCTGACCTGGGATACGGTAAAAGCTCCCTTCGTCCCGTCATCAAATCGAAGCAGCACGGACGCACAATCCTCCGTACGGATCGGAACTTCTTCGTACTCGGTTTCCTCAGGTTGGTTACTCTCAAACGTGTCAGCATGACTGACAGGCTTTTTCCTAATGGGTATCACTGTGGTCAAATCAGCGAAAACCTCATCTATCCTCTTTCCTGTGATATGCTGAGCCGTGTCGCACCAGTGAGAGCCAATATCTGCGACAGCCCTTGATTTACCGCCTGTTTCGGGAGACATCCTCCAGTTGAAATCAGTATCGTACAGCAGCCAATCCTGTAAATAGCTTCCATGAATAAGATGTATTCGGCCCAACTCCTCCTGCTCCACCATCGAAGCCAGCTGATTCAGCACAGGGAACTGCCTGTAGTTGAAGTTAACTCCATGCACGATGCCGCTTTCCTCCGCTAATCGCAGCAATTCTCCAGTTTCCTCGGTTGAAACGGCCAATGGCTTCTCAGACAGTACATGCTTGCCGGATAAAATAATATCCTTATTAATCTGATAATGAAGATTATTTGGAGTGCAATTATGCACGACTTGAATCTCCGGATTGAGCAGCATTTCCCGATAATCGCTGTAAGCGTGTGGAATACCGAGCTCCGCTGCTCGCTTCTCGGCTTTAGCCTGATCGGAGGCTGCCAAACCGACCACCTCTACAAAACCGAGCCTCCGGATTGCTTCAATATGAGCTGGTCCGATAAACCCAGTGCCTATAACGCCTGCTTTTAAGGTTCGCATAAACTCATTCCTCCTCAAATGTCATACTTAGTAGATTCCACCAGCGCAAAGTGTAGCTGGAACCCGGCTGATTGGTGTATCAGAGCAACGATAATCATTTTGAAAATCACCAAATCTGCTTAAGTAGTAACAATTCAACTCATACTCTCTTTTACCCATGCAAGCTGATATTTTATCTAAGCTTCGAATATTTGCCGCTGTTGCAAAACAATCTTATGTGCCAATTCGTCTTTGGAGCCTTCTCCTTCAATTTGATTCAATAAAGGGATAATATGCCTTTAGTTGAAAATAATTCAATCGAACATAAAGACGATAAAAATCAAGAAGCCCTCTCTGATTTAGAGAGGACTGCTGTGTTAAGGCTATAATCCCGACGTATGTTAGAACAAAAAAAGGCTGCAACGGCCCATTCATGGTATCCAGTTGCAGCCCGGGGTGCTGTACGAATTGTGTTGATAAGTGATGATTTACGTCGGATCTACAGATTGGTCCATCCCCAGCCTGATCAGCTGCCTTGCCCGCTCCATCTCCCGCTCGGTCGGCTCTGCTACACTTTTCAGCGGATACGGTTTGTTCAGCTGCTGCCATTTGTACACGCCCATACGGTGATAGGGCAGCAGCTCGAGCTTCTTGACGTTGGTCAGATTCCCTATGAAGGCCCCCAGCCTCATAAGATCCTCGTAACCATCCGTCAGTCCAGGAACGAGCACATGACGTATCCAGACCGGTTTGTCCTGATCGGATAAAATCTCGGCGAAGTGCAGCATTCGCTCGTTGGATTGGCTCGTCAGCGCTGTGTGCTGCACAGGATCGATATGTTTCAAATCCAACAGCACCAAATCTGTGACGGACATAAGCTCTTGAACATGCTCAGGATCGCAAAAGCCGGAAGAATCGAGGGCGGTATGCAGTCTCCAGCGCCGTTTGATCTCGGTAAATAAGTCCGTCACGAACGATGACTGCAAGGTCGGCTCCCCTCCGGTGACGGTAATACCGCCCCCGGAGCGCCTATAATATTCAAGATATGGCTCCATCTCGGACAGGATATCCTCCACGGAGACGGTTCGTCCCTTGCCGGGATCCCACGTATCCGGATTGTGGCAGTATTGGCACTGCAGAGCGCAGCCTTGCATGAACAACACGAAGCGTATGCCCGGACCATCGACCGTTCCGAACGTTTCAATGGAGTGAATACGCCCAGTAGGGTTATGGACTTTACCGCTGTGATTAAGATTTGTGTGAAGGATGCCGGTCATACGGATGTGCTCCTTTTCTCAAGTGCTTTTATATTGATCCGTGGAAAGTACGATGAATGACGTCCAGTTGCTGCTCGCGGGTTAGCTTGATGAAGTTCACCGCATAACCGGATACGCGGATCGTCAGCTGCGGATAATTTTCCGGATGCTCCATCGCATCAAGCAAATGCTCGCGGTCGAACACATTGACGTTCAGATGATGCCCACCGGTCGCGGAGTAGCCGTCCAGCACACTGACAAGATTGTTCACCCTGGCCTGCTCCTCTTTACCGAGCGCCTTCGGAATAATCGAGAACGTATTTGAGATGCCGTCAAGGCAGCTCTCATAAGGAATTTTGGCAACTGAAGCAAGCGATGCCAAGGCGCCTTTGCGGTCGCGGCCATGCATCGGATTGGCTCCGGGCGCGAACGGTTCTCCGGCCTTGCGGCCGTCTGGCGTGCTGCCTGTCTTTTTCCCGTAAACGACGTTCGAGGTAATGGTCAGTACGGACATCGTCGTTAGCGCATTGCGATACGTCTTATGCTTGCGCAGCTTGGACAAGAACGCTTCTGTCAGCTCCACGGCAATACGGTCGACCCGCTCGTCGTTGTTGCCATACTGCGGATAGTCGCCCTCGATCTCGAAATCGACAGCAATTCCCTGTTCGTTACGAATCGGCCGAACCTTTGTGTATTTCAAGGCGCTTAAGCTGTCGGTGACGACGGACAAACCAGCGATGCCGCATGCCATCGTGCGTAAAATGTCTTTATCGTGAAGCGCCATCTCGAGCCGCTCATAGCTATATTTATCATGCATATAGTGAATCACGTTCAGCGTGTTCATATAGAGCTTGGCCAGCCAGTCGAGCATGATGTCGTATTTAGACATAACCTCGGCATAGGTAAGCGTCTCGCTTAGAATTGGCGCTAAAGTCGGCCCTACCTGGATACCAAGCTTCTCATCCACACCACCGTTGATCGCATAAAGCAGCGCTTTGGCCAGATTAGCGCGGGCGCCGAAGAACTGCATCTGTTTCCCGATGCGCATGGCGGATACGCAGCAGGCGATGCCGTAATCGTCACCGAACTGAGAGAGCATGAGATCGTCATTCTCGTATTGAATCGAGCTTGTCTCGATGGACACTTTAGCGCAGTAAGCCTTGAACGCCTCCGGCAGCCTTGGTGACCAAAGTACCGTCAAGTTCGGCTCCGGGGCTGGCCCTAGGTTATACAACGTATGCAGGAGGCGGAACGAATTGCGCGTAACACGGGTCGTTCCATCCATAGCCATACCGCCGATGGACTCCGTCACCCAGGTCGGATCACCGCTGAATAGCTCGTTATAGTCAGGGGTACGAAGAAACTTCACGAGCCTGAGCTTCATGACAAAATGATCCATCAGCTCCTGAGCCGCTTCTTCCGTTAGTCTTCCCTCCTCCAGATCACGCTCGATATAAATATCGAGGAAGCTGGACACACGTCCGAGGCTCATTGCCGCCCCGTTCTGCTCCTTGATTGCTCCGAGGTATGCGAAGTAGAGCCATTGCACAGCCTCTTTTGCCGACACGGCCGGGCGGGAAATATCGCAGCCGTAGGAGGCGGCCATCTGCTTCAATTCACGCAACGACGCTATTTGCTCGGACAGCTCTTCCCGGTCACGGATGACTTCCTCGCTCATAGCATCCACTTCGAGCTGCAGCAGCTCCTGCTTCTTCGCTACGATCAGTCGGTCTACGCCATACAGGGCGACGCGGCGGTAATCGCCGATGATCCGGCCACGTCCGTAAGCGTCCGGAAGACCGGTAATAATGCCCGCCTTCCGCGCCGTACGCATCTCTGTCGTATACGCATCGAATACGCCTTGGTTATGCGTCTTTCGAATATTAGTGAATACCCTGATGATATCTTCCGGTAGTTCAAAGCCGTAAGCCTCACAAGCATCGATCACCATTCGGATTCCACCGAACGGCTGCACCGAGCGCTTGAGGGGCGCGTCTGTCTGCAGTCCGACGATCTGCTCCTTCTCCTTATCAATGAAGCCCGGCGCATGAGAGGTAATGGTCGATATCGTGTTAACGTCAACGTCCAGCACACCTCCGTTTGCCGTCTCCTGCTTCATAAGCTCACGGATTCGCTGCCAAAGCGAGACCGTCGCCTCCGTCGGTCCGGCCAGGAATGCTTCGTCTCCGGTATATGGAGATAAGTTGTGGTCGATAAAATCCTTGACATCGATATGCGTGCGCCATTTGCCGGAACGAAATCCTTCATAATACGCTTCCCAAGATTGCTGCTGCTGTAAATCCACTTCCTTCATCGCCATGACAGGCACCTCCAATTTAGATCAACTCGTAGGATGAGATAATAGATTTAATAGAGTAATAGAATCACAAACCAGTTATTCAAATTTGCCGTAGTACGCCTTGCGGTACATCTCCGCCAAATCCTTTACAAGTGGCATCCGTGGGTTCGCTGTCGTACATTGGTCCTCGAAGGCACGGTCTGCGAGCTCGTCGACTTTGGCTTCGAAAGCATGAGGACTGATCCCAAGCTCCGAGAACGAAGCGGGAATGCCAAGCGCCTGGTTCAACTTACGGATCGCATCGATCAAGCTGTTCACGCCCTCCTCGGTCGTACGTGCCGGCAGCCCCAGGATGCGGGCGATTTCGGCGTACCGCTGATCAGCGACAAAATGGCCGTACTTTGGAAACGAGGCGTATTTCGTCGGTTTCTGCGCGTTGTAGCGAATGACATGCGGCATCAGAATCGCATTCGTCCGCCCGTGCGCGGTATGGAACTCACCGCCCCATTTATGAGCCAAGCTGTGGTTAATGCCCAAGAATGCATTAGCGAAAGCCATGCCCGCAATCGTAGAAGCATTATGAATCTTCTCCCTCGCCAGCGGGGCCGCCGTTGCAAAGGAAGACTCCAGGTATTGGAACACCAGTTGAATCGCTTTGATTGCCAATCCGTCGGTGTAATCATTGGCCATGACGGATACATAAGCTTCGATCGCATGGGTTAGCACATCCATCCCTGTATCAGCTACTGCGGTTTTCGGCAGGCTGTATACATAGTCCGGATCGATTATCGCCACGTCCGGCGTCAATTCGTAATCGGCCAATGGGTATTTGGTATGACCTTCCCGCTTATCAGTAATGACGGCAAAAGAGGTCACTTCAGATCCTGTACCTGAGGTCGTCGGAATCGCCACGAATTTGGCCTTGCGGCCGAGTCGCGGATATTTGTACACTCGCTTGCGTATGTCAAGAAACTTTTGCTTCAGCGATTGAAAGTTCGTATCTGGGTATTCATAGAACAGCCACATCGCTTTGGCCGCATCCATAGGCGAACCGCCGCCAAGGGCAATGACACAATCCGGCTGGAAGCTGGCCATCAGCTTTGTTCCGCGCTCTACCGTGTCTACGGACGGATCGGGCTCCACATCAGAGAACACTTCAATGGAGACCGGCGTTTTCCGTTTGCGCAAATAATATTCGACGCGCTCGACGTAGCCAAGCTTCACCATCATTGGATCGGTAACGATGAGGATACGGGAGATATCCGGCATTTTCTCCAAATATTGCGTCGCGCCTTTCTCGAAATAGACCTTCGGTGGTATTTTGAACCACTGCATGTTAACGGTGCGGTAGGCTACCCGCTTGATGTTGAGCAGATTCACTGCAGTGACGTTGGCCGTCGTCGAATTGTGACCGTAAGAACCGCAGCCGAGCGTGAGAGACGGTAAGTTTGTATTGTAAATATCGCCGATTGCGCCATGCGTCGAAGGAGCATTGACGATGATGCGGCCGGTTTGCAGCGCTGCTGAGAACTCTGCAATCACCCGCTCGTCATTGGAATGAATGACCGAAGAGTGCCCCATACCGCCGTAGGCGATCACTTCTGCTGCCCGCACGATGCCTTGGGATGCATGCTTTACCTTGTAGCAGGCAAGCACCGGGCTCAGCTTCTCGGCAGACAGCGGGTAGGCGTCACCGACACCAGCAAGCTCGGCGACCAGAACCTTTGTATCCGCAGGGACTGTGATGCCTGCCATCTCAGAGATTTTTACGGCGGATTGACCGACGATGATAGCATTGACCGCGCATTTCTCCGGATTTATAACCAGCTTCGAGACAGCTTCGGTCTCTTCCTTGTTTAAAAAATAGCAGCCCATGTCGCTCATTAACTGCTTCGTCTGTGCGTAGATAGCCTCTTCGATAATGACAGCTTGCTCAGAAGCGCAGATCATGCCGTTATCGAAGGTTTTGGATAAAATCAAGTCGGTCACGGCCTGCTTTAAATTCGCCGTTTTCTCGATGAAGCAGGGCACGTTGCCTGGTCCAACGCCAAGCGCTGGTTTCCCTGTGCTGTATGCGGATTTAACCATCGAAGCTCCACCTGTAGCCAGCACCAACGAGACATCGGGGTGATTCATCAGAAGATTAGTTGCCTCCAAAGATGGATGCTCCACCCACTGGAAGCAGCCTTCAGGAGCGCCTGCCCTAACGGCCGCTTCCATCAAGGTCCGAGCTGCGGCTTCACTGCTGCGCCGTGCGGATGGGTGGAACGCAAAGATAATCGGGTTGCGTGTTTTCATAGCGATAAGCGCCTTGAACATCGTGGTGGACGTCGGATTTGTCACTGGCGTTACGCCGGCGATAATGCCCACGGGCTCGGCAACCTTCTGGTAATGCTCGTAAGGATTGTCTTCGATGACGCCGACGGTTTTATCGTATTTGATGCTGTGGTAAATATACTCAGTGGCGAACAGATTTTTCGTAATCTTATCCTCGTAGACTCCTCGGCCTGTTTCCTCGACGGCTTGCTTGGCGAGAGACATATGCTTATCCAGACCGGCCAGCGCCATCTGCTGCACCACGGCGTCCACCTGCTCCTGATTCATCTGCAGCATAGCTTGCAACGCTTTCTTGGCTTTTTGGACAAGTCCGTTCACTTCTTCTTGCGCAGATACCGCGCTTCCGGGTGCTGCTTGTTTTTCTCTAACTGCCATAGTTCCGCCTCCATTTTTAAGTGGATTCATTCCACGTTTAGAATGTGATCAATTACACAAGGATTGATGCTAGTAGGTTCGCTCTTGTCTCGGAACACCTTGAATTAAGAAAAGAAATAATCCATATCCTTTAAAATCTGCTCCGTCATAGGGAACACAATCTGTTCCTCCTTGCGCAAATGCTCTTGAAGAATACGGCAAGCATGAATCAGATAAGCAGCCGCCTGGCTCGGCATCATAGCTCCGGAATTGTTCTCGATCACATGAACGGCTTTCAAGAAGGAATTCAAGTTATCTGTCACCAGCTCATGATCTTTCTCCAGCATCCACAGCGAAGGAACGATGGATGGAGAGTGCTTGCGGTGAAAGTAATCGTTCAAGAACGGGTACAACTCGTGCTCCTCCCATTCTGAATGTCGCTCCAGCTCCACTGAGAAGGCAACGACTTTAACCCGCAGCTGGAGCAAAAAGAGAAGCGCCTGTGTGAGGTCGTCCTCCCGTTCAACCAACCTCGCCTGACCATACAGCTCGTTCAATCCCCGCAATAAATCGTCATGCTCAAGCTTCAACCGGTCCAGTGCCTCAGACAGCTCCGTTTCGTGTGCAGTACCCAAATCGACGTGCGTCTCATAAGACATTTTCATGTTCATGGTCATGACCTCCTATTATCGCTTCCCTTTATGATTTTACTAACACTCTCTTTGCAAAGAAGGATCCGGACATGGAGTCCGGATTCTTGCTGCCGTCATCCCATTTCCATTTGCCATTGCGACTTTTAGAATTCGAGATGGATTACACATGCAATGCTTTAGGCTTGCCACCTGTGGTGGTAGGCCCGTTGTACCCGCCGTGTTTCAGCTTTTGAATCGCTTTGCGGAGCAGAGGCATCAGATAATAGTCAACTCCGAAGCGTCCAGCATTGGTTTCAGCGATGAACACTAGGCCGCCCAACAAGATCAGCCAAGGGTTCGTGCTTACTGTGCCTGCGAGCAAAAACATGAAGTTCATCAGCATACCGAAGAATGCAGCCGTCGTCGTCAGAGCGCCGAGGATCAAACCAAGACCTACCAAGCATTCACCAATTGGTATGATGACGTTGAACCATGCTGCATGCGGCAGTGCAAAATGTTCCAAAAATGCAGTGAAAGTCGGATAAACCAGCTCATTGGTCGCCTTATCGACAATCGGCTTCGTGACGGCCCCCTTTATAAACCCGGTAGCGTCAAACCCTCCGGTTAGCTTATGCCAACCTGCCGTCACCCATTGCCATCCGAGGTACACCCTTAGAATAAAGAATATACCAGCCGCATAAACGTTCTCTCTAATCCATTTCAGCATGTTAATCCTCTCCTATGGTTTAATATAGAAAAAAGTTGAAGAATTGGTTAGTGATTATTTTCACAAATGGTTTTAAAAAAATCTCGCTTCCCTGCGGGAGATCGATGGTAGCCGCCGGAGCTTCTTTTCATGACGATTCTCCTTTCCCTATTTTGTATGGTCAATCATTTAGGGGATTAAACATTCACGTTGTGAACCTTCTTTGATTCGAGCCCTCTTTGGTGTTCCCCATGGCTATAATTTACCAAACCTCAGACCAAATGGATGTGCCGAAAATCACACTCCCTCCATTCTTTTCAAGTTTTTATTTTCATCCTAATATAAAGCCAAACTCCAGCCCGAATTCGGCTCCATGTGAAAAGCATCACAGTAGGATTCTATCCGTCATGCTTACAATGGGGACGGAAGGAGTGAGAGATATGGAACCTAAGAAAATCGCGGTGGTTGGCACCGGAACAATGGGACAGGGAATTGCCGTTATGCTGGCCTCCAAAGGACTCGAAGTATTTCTATACGACAAAACGCCGGAGCTGCTGAGGCATTCCGTCATTGCAATCGAGACTCATCTGGACCGGCAGTTGGAACGGTGGGCGCTTACTGTGCAGGAAAAAAAACTGATTTTATCCAAGCTGCATCAAGTTACCGATATAGAGGCTTTATCGGAAAGCCAGCTGGTGATCGAGTCGATCACAGAGCATTTCGAAACGAAACAGAAGCTGTTCATCGAGCTCGACCACTTGCTTCCCCCGGAAGCGATTATAGCGACCAATACGGCTACGCTCAGTCTGACGTCGCTAGCTAGCAGCCTCATCTACCCACATAGAACCATCGGCATGCATTTCCTGCATCCGGCCGGCCAAATTCCTATGGTAGAGCTGGTGCGAGGAATGAACACATCGGAGGATACATTCTCCCGAATGAAGCGATTTGCCGAGCAGGTGCTGGATAAAGAGAGCGTACAGGTTTATGAATCTCCTGGCTTTATTACCACCCGACTTATTTGCGTTATGATTAACGAGGCGATTCATACTTTGCTGGAGGGCGTAGCTTCTGCCGAAGATATCGATAAAGCCATGAAGCTTGGCTACGACTTCCATTACGGCCCGTTAGAGATGGCCGACCGATTCGGCCTCGATTCTGTGTTGGCTTCGATGGAAGCCTTGTTTCTGGAATTCGGGGACGTGAAGTACCGTCCTAATACATTGCTCAAAAAAACCGTACGCTCCGGCAGACTCGGAGTCAAAACGGGAAGAGGTTTTTTCCAATATACCGACGGAGGGGAAAGAGTATGAACATTCTAGTCATTAATTCCGGCAGTTCCTCTTTAAAATATCAAATGTTCGATATGAAGCACGAGCAGCTGATCGCCAAGGGTAAGGTAGAACGGATTGGCTCCGAAAGCGCGTTGATCTCCCAGCAGGATGGATCAGGACATGAGCTGACCCTCGCAAAGGAAATTTTGACTCACTCGGAAGCGATCAGTCTCATGCTTCGCCTGCTGACGGATCCAGTCACCGGAGTCATCCGCAGTGTATCGGATATCCATGGCGTAGGTCATCGCGTTGTACATGGTGGTGAAGTATTCACGAGCGAGGTGGTTATTAACGCCGGGGTCAAGCGGGAAATTAAAAGGCTGTATGACGTCGCCCCACTCCATAATCCAGCGCATATGGTAGGCATTAGCGCAGTGGAAGAGCATCTACCCGATGTACCACAGGTGGCTGTGTTTGATACGGCTTTTCATCAGACCCTTCCTCCAAAGGCGTATTTGTACCCTATTCCCCGGGTGCTTCACCGTAAATACGGCATCCGTCGGTACGGTTTCCACGGCACCTCTCATGAATATGTGAGCCGCCGTGCTGCACTTCTGCTTGGCAAGCCGATCTCTCTGCTGAACATGGTAACCTGCCATATCGGCAACGGAGTCAGCTGCACCGCCATCGAAGCTGGACGCTCCATCGATACGAGCATGGGAATGACGCCATTGGAGGGGCTTATGATGGGAACCCGTTCGGGAGATCTTGACCCGGCTATTCTCCCTTATCTCATGACGAAAGAAGAGCTGACGCTTCACGAAATCAGCTCGATGCTGAACAAGCATAGCGGCCTGCTTGGCGTATCGGGCATCAGCTCCGATGTGCGCGAGATACAGGAAGCCGCCTTGCAGGGACAGGCCAGCGCGATTTTGGCACTGGAGATGTATGAATATCGTATCCGCAAATATATCGGAGCGTACGCCGCCGCCATGAACGGCCTCGATGTGATCGTTTTTACCGGTGGTGTCGGAGAAAACTCTTCGTCTTTGCGCCATCAAATAATGAAGCGGTTGACATACCTCGGGGTAGCCGTAGATGAGCAGCTTAATGAAGCATCGGATAACGGGGAACGTACGATCTCTACCAAGTCCTCAAGCGTGAGCGTCCTCGTCATTCCGACGAATGAGGAGCTAATGATCGCCCAGAAAACTTATGCTCTGCTTGAGGATAAGGCAGTCAAAGTGGCCTCCGTTTCCTCGGATACTGAATCTATTCATACAGTTGTATTGGGATAATCTCGAACCATACAGAGCCTTCCCTTTTCACAAGGGAGCTCCAAATCAACTAGAGAGTAAATGCAACACAAACCGAATCCGCTTCCTTCAATGACACGAACAAGCTTGTTCCATGCATAGATATGGGATTGGCTTGTTTTTGCATTCAGATTTCCTTCATAGCAAAAAGACCAATATCTTTTGAGGATAGTGGTCTTACATCTTTTCTATTTCATTTGAATACGGAATGAAGTCACACTTGAATGATTTGGCTTTCTTTTTCCTAGGGATCCCCTATGCTATCTTACCCTTCTGCTCCGTCTTGCAACTTCTTCTTATACGCTAAATGGTAAATACCCGCCACAAACAAACAGCCGCCTATCGCATTGCCAAGAAAAACAGGGACAAAATTCGCCGCATACTCCCCCCAGGTCGCCTGTCCCGCAAAGATAGCCGCCGGAATTAGAAACATGTTGGCGACTACATGCTGGAAGCCTAGCGCTACAAACGACATCGTCGGAAACCAGACGCCGAGTACTAAGCCTGCGCCGTCATCCGAGCCGTAAGCTATCCAGACTGCCAAGGAGACCAGCCAGTTGCAGCCGATCCCTGAGATCATCGCGGTCAAGAAGGGCTCCTCCAGCTTGGCATGTGACAATGCGACGGTTTGGGCAAAGTACGGCCCCTGCTCTGTCATTCCAGCGAGGTGGCCAAATACATAAGCGACGAAGACCGCCCCGGCGAAGTTGCTCAGCGTTATAACCAGCCAGTTGGTAGCGACCCCACGCAAAGGGACTTTTCCCGCCATACAGGCTAAGGGCACGGCCATCATGTTGCCGGTGAGCAGCTCACCTCCAGCAACCAGACAGAGGATCAGGCCTAACGGGAAAACGGCAGCCCCGAGGAAGCTTCGGAAGCCCTCCCATTCGGGGGGGAGACCGGCGCTTACACGTATTGCTAAGAGAAAACCGAGCGAGATGAACGCACCGGCGACGAATCCGAGTGGAATTTGTGCGGACAGCGGCAGGCTCGCTTTCTTTAAGCCGGCTTGCACGGTACGCAGCGCGATTTGGTTCGGTTTGGCGAAGCTCATGGAACAACCCCTCCTAGCTGTCTAATAACCGAATCCGTTCGAACGGTCTTCTAGTGCCTGGATGATCTCTTCCTCCTTGCGAAAATGATGCTTTAATATCGAGCTGGCTTGAAGCAAATAGGCAGCCATATCCTGAGCCTCCGCGCAGCGCACAGCTTGATGGATGCGATCCACCGCTTTGAAGAAGGCTTCGATGCATTGCTTGGCCAGCTCATGCTCCTGCTCCATCAGCGGAAATTGAACAAGCTCTTCGCCGAAGTACCAAGCGATCATCGGAAACATCTTCTCCTCCTCCCACTTGCTGTGAGCTTCCAGCTCTAGCTGAAAGGCCTTAGCCTTTACCCGCAATTCACGCAACTGGCTGGTCCAATCGGCTACCTGATTATCCTCTCCTATCGTCTTGGCTACAGCGCACAGCTCGCCTAATCCTTCCTCGAGTATTGTATGCTCTTCTCTCAATCGTTGAACCGCTTCATTAAATTCATACAGCGGATGTCCGATGGTCGTAAATAGCGTGTTTATATTCTGATGCTGTCTCATAGCTTTTCCCTCCATTTGGCTTAAGGCCTGATAATATCTCCTGATAGTTCCAAGTATAGTGGAATGAAAGTGATTTGCATGTGAAAACAATCACAAATCAAGGTGGTTGTTTATATTTTGCTCGGTAAAAGTTTGGCTTTAATGTTCTTTGAAAAATAAATATTAGACTGGAGCCCGCCGATTCTGAGCGGAATCATCGCATTACTGACTCGAATATAGAGACAGCGGCAGCCTTGACCGGACAATAAAGTCATAGACTGACGCTGTTTAATTGAACTAACGTGTAGCGATAGCTTTAACTGACAAGCCTACATAATGTATTGCCTATCAACTGTAAAGTTCGTTATGTACTTTTTGAACTATCTTTTTAATGCGTCTCTTACTGTATTTACTGCATAAAATAGCAACCGACTTCTCCATTTCCCAATCTTCCATCTTTAAGTTTTGCCCAATCACTAAAACTTCGTTTTGAAGTTCCTTCTTCTTCTCCTCTGATTCTAACTCGCCAAATAGCTTAATTAAGTCTGTGTCTGACATTTGGAGTTCATCACGATATTGATACATGAAATATAAAAAGGTGGGTATCTCCATTGCTTCACCCTCATATCTTACTTTCGCTAACCTTGATTATTTAGCGTATTATTCCAAAAGATAACTTCCATTTAGAGTAAAGAGGCTGCCGAAGCGCTATATGGAACGGAACTATACGACAAAAGGGCTTTCCAACGAGCGACACTCACGCGTTAAGTATACAGCTCCCTCAACCGGTACCCGTTCACTTGTCAAGTTTGAAATGCTCCATTACGCTATCTCCCATGTCCCAATTGGCGAAATACATTTCGTCCCCTGCTATATAAAGCGCGCGCGGGCGTGCTTCAGCGATCTTTTCCCTCCCAGTTCCGTCAATTCTCACTCGTTCGATTGGATTCGAAGCGGCAATGCTGCCGGATACCGCAACAGTAACATAAAGCCAGCCACGATGATAGGTCTTGATCGAAGCCCGTGGGATCTCAAATTCATTCAATGCAATATCCGTCGATCCATCCATGCTTATCTTGCGAAGCTGCTTTTGGTCTTGCATGTAGTAAATCCAATCGTCAACAATGATATAAGAGGTTACATCGTCCCTCAGCAGCTGTTTTTTTGACCCATCAGCATTCATCATGTACAGGTTGTTTTCCCCGTTGTTCACGGTTCGGAAATAGATTTGGTCCGTATGCAAATAGAAGTCTAGTACTCCCGGGTCGGCAAAAAGTTCCTGCTCGTTAGTACCATCCATGCTCATTCTGGAAATCCCGGCATGTCCTTGAACCTTGCCATCATCTTCCGATTTGTTTGGCTGAACATTCTTCAGGAAATACAAATAACCGTCTTGCACCCATAATTGTTTTCCGGCCGTATGCGTCACGAGTGTTCTGCGAGTCCCGTCCGTTTGAATTTTGTAAATCTCATTCGATTTGTATGGTTCGGATACGATATAGTACAGCCAGTCCCCTGCAACATTGATCGACATGGCATTATCCGTCGATAGCTCCATCTGATCAGAGTTGTCCCATTTCGCTTTGACCAGACGATGAGGCCCTCCAGAGCTTCGTACAGGATTCATGTAAATCCAGTTGTCCTTGACAGCAAGCTGTCCCCCATTGGCCACATTCAGTGCATCCCTTTGCATCGACGTTTCCTGGGTCGCTTTCTCACATGATTGAATGCTGTAGCCGTCTATATCGTTCCATGTCGCCTGCCAGTTGAACATTTCATTAGTGAATCTCCACGTCATGGGAAAATAAGTAATATTGTTGTACAACAATATCGGGTAACGTTCTTGCGAATTATCGATGAGGGTCCCATTCACCTTCACCTGAAACGGGACAGGGATTACGTCTGAACCACTGCCACTAACGGTTTGCGCCGACAGTGTTTGAGAGAGAGGAGCGCATGACTGATTCTTGTTGAGTGCGAGTTCATCCAGTTTATTCCAGTCTACTGTCAATCCTAGAGCAGATGTATAGTCCCATGTCATAGGGAAGTATGTAATATCGCGATATAGCAAGAGAGGATAAGAGCTGTGGAATTGATCTATGACCGTTCCATTCACGGTAATGGGGAAAGACGGAACCGTCGCGTGATCCTCCGATGACGACGCTGCATCAGAAACATTCGGCCAGAACATTGCAAATCCTGTGGCAATTATTATTACAGTTAGTAAGGCGATAGTTCGCGTTCGCAGCATAACATAGGTTCCTTTCAGCATGGAATGTGAAACATTAACCTGATACATTTAAACATGCTGGGATGATGATTACACTCAAAATTCAACATAAAATGGATGAAGATCTTTATTTAAACAAAGCTCTATTCTCTGCCTGAAATTTTTCCAAGTCACCATCTCTAATGCCACTTCAATTGGAAAAAATCCTACTTCTAAAGACTCAGAGGTCGTTGTCAGTTCTCCCCCGATTGGTCTAGCTAAAAATAAAGTTAATACGCTCACTTACATTTTGAAAAATACCACAAAACTGGGTCACCTCAACATCTATACCGCTCTCTTCCTTTGTTTCTCTGACCGCTGCATCTTTTAACAATTCACCTTCTTCAACCACTCTACCTGGCATTTCCCAACCTCGACTAGGACCTTTTATTAATAATATTTCATTACGATCATTAAGCACAATTGTTGCAGCAGAAATAAAGTGTTTTGGAACCACCGTATCATCCTCCAATTCTTTGATCGATTTCCAATTGTTATTATCATCTGGATACTCAATCCACCCAGGACTCTCTTCAGAATCAACCTGAGTAAATTTACTGTCACTAGAATAGGTTTTATCACTCAAGCCATCTGTAAGATGTCTATTCTTCCAGAAATAATATTAGAGTAACTGGAAAGCAGATCATCCCGTAATTCACTTTTAGTAAATAGGGCACCCATAGCAATATCCATTGCGTAATATCCAAACCCCGATAATCCAAAGTCAATGAATGAAATTCCCCTTGATGTGCGGATTAAGTTGCTATAGTGAATGTCGGCATGGATGAACCAGCGACAATGCATTTTCAAGGAATTGAAATTCCTTGGTGGTGATAACCCCCGTTATTTCGCCTGATCGCAATTTGGTCAACATGTTATTAACCCACTCTATTCCATATTCGGGTCTTATAAAACTTGAACCATGTTTAAAACTCTGCGAAAACTGATGTAAATATGCAATATGATTGCCCAAGGTACTAACCATTTCCCCACTGGTGAAATCTCTCATGGACATGGTTTCCCCGGAAATCCATTTCAAAACGGAACAATGCACTTCTTCGCATTCAAAAACAACGCTTGTTATGATCTCAATGACTTTCTTGTATTTTCTCTATAATTTCACTAACACAAAGTTCTATATCCTTATCTGAGCAATCAAGAGTTATATCACTATACTTCATGTATAGAGGAACCCTTTCCTCGTAAACGTCCTTAAGACTATTGCCTTTCTTTACTACAATGCCTCTAGTTGTTATGTTGGTTAGTCTCTTTTGAATTTCTTCATAGGGAACATGTAAATAAATAATTTGTCCACCCTGTTTAAGGACATTCATAGCTTTTTCTGAATAAATAACACTTCCACCTGTAGATATTACGCAATTTTTTAGTTGCAATTCAGATACAATTTTTTCTTCGACTTCCATAAATTTTTCGTTGCCATCATTATCAATTATATCTTGCAGCAACCTGCCTTCATGTTGTTGAATAACGATATCTGTATCCACGTAATCCATTCCTAATGCTTTTGCAAGCAGCACACCTAAAGTGCTTTTGCCAGCTCCAGACATACCTATAAGAACTATGTTCATATTCATCCTCACTTTTGGTTATATAATTTCCATTCAGATTAGGGTAATACTTTATCAGTCAGCTTAATAAACCAAGAGATATCATTAATGAAGTCATTCCAATCATTAGTTATTCATTTCCAGGATATATATTTTCAATAATAATTCCCATTTCCCTGCTTTTACAACTTTTAGACTTGAGGATACATCTTATCTTGAGGACGAGCTTTCGCGAGGTTTGCAGGCAGCGTTAAGCTGGCTTGTGTCTACAGAACAGCAAAAAATCCGCAATTCAGCGGATTTTTCAACTTATATAGATGTTTACAATGCCTGAATTTGCACGACAAATGTACCAGCTATCATCGCTTCTCTTACCTGGAGCTGCAATCGATATATCGTATCTCCCCATACCGGCCGCATCCTCGGATCCGTCACGGCTATAGGCTCTACAGAAGCATTTAGGTTCTCTGCATCATACTGAAGCAGGAGGGTTTCCCCCTTTCTCATGTACCAGCTCGACTATCCCCTTGTCTCTCAGCAAGGGAATCGGTAGCATCAAATAATTAAATATAACCTCCGTTGTCACTTCTTTTAACTGAAAAGAATCGACAATTTCCACTGCTGCCTTCGAATTCCCGCCCTCTCTGTACAAAGTACAGTTTCGGCGCCATACGTTGATTCCGGCTTCAGGCGGGTAAGCAGTCCCGATATTCATGGACACCCGAGCTCGCTCCTCATTGGACTCATACGTAACTTCGGTTGCACGAAATGCTTTCCCAGCCTGCTGCTGTACCCCATTCACTGTCGGCAGGCTATGATAAGCGGATTGCATCGTCCAAATCTCATAACGCTGAGGGCTGAAGGTCTTCGCCGTGTAGCTCTCCACTCCGGCATCAATCAGGAAGGGGAAGCCGTTGTAATAGACAATGCAATGACCTATGTCATTATGGTTGTGACTCTCGTCGTTATGCCCTCCCTTGGCAGCCAGATATAATCCCGTCCCTTGACCTGCCGTCTCTCTAGCCGCAAAAATATGAGTATCCGGCAGCCAAATATCCCGTTCATATGGGGGCGTCAAAGGCTGAGCCAACAACGCCTCCGCATCCATCAGCTCCGACAAGATTCGCATGGGAGAAGCTATTTTATCACGTAAAAAACCATTTTTTTGGAACGCATAAGCCCCAAGTCGGCTCATCTTGGAATCTTCTATCCGTTTACCGTATTGATACACAAGGTTTCCTGATATTTTGATACGTCCATCTCCATCGGCAAAATTCACAAACTCATTATCGTCAATATGTACCCGATAAATATATTTCCCAATCTCCTTAACGAGAGGTTCATCATAAAAATTCAGTTTGCCGTCCGTAGCCCAGTACATAAGCTCCAAGCAGTCAAATAACGAAGCGCCTGCTCTCCCCCAATAACTGGGACCTTCATCACAGCCACCGTCTGGATGATAAACCTGCATAAAGGTATCTAAGCTATGAGCCGCTTTGGCCACTGCCCGACTGCGGATCACTGGCTCTTCTTCAAGGATTAAGAAAGCGGCAAGACAATTGGAATGAATCCATGGATTCCAGTTGTTGACCTTCTTTTCACTATAGCCCATCCACCAGAAATCCTCCCGGTCTAAGTAGGGTTCAAATATACGGCGCTGCATTTCATGACGTACCCGTTTCATAATCATTGGGCATTCCGCATGGAATTGGTCTTCTAATAAATAAGCGGTCCACGCCAGAAGCGCCCCCGTCTCTGCAGCGAACAAGTCGATTACCTGCTCTGTTACATCAGGCAGCGCATAGCCTCTGCTTTGCGGAGATAAAGACATATGAGCAGGAACAACCCAATACGACTCTTCACATAAACACCATATGCCGTTAATGATCTGCTCCAGAAACCGGCCTTGTCCTTCCAGGCATTCTCCAATAACGAGATCGATCAATGCTCGTCTACGATCAAAATAAGTTGCTTCGTACTGAGATCGGTTTCCATTCTTTACAAAATCCATATACCTGGTTGCGGGCAATGCCGGCCAGCCGTAATCTAAACGTTCTTCCGCCCATTGCATCCACATTAGATGAATATCCTTGGGAATGGACTCCCAACGTTCTCGTTCGTTCCCTTTTGGGAAAGGACGAAATTGGGCTGCAGATAACAAGAGCTCAGCAGCCTGATCTTGAGAAACTTTTTGACTGAACACGGTACATCATCCCCTCTGGAAAAATGTCTTAATTCCCAATCCATGGATCGTTATCTGACACTGCTTATTCTATACTTGCTCCCTTCCTAAGGAAACGATCATTTCAGAAGATCATGTTCAATCGGCACCTTTACGGTGTGGAAGAAGAGTATTTGGTTATAATCACAAGAAATGATTATCCCCTTAGAAAGCAGTATTTAACGTCATTTGTAAGCGCTTTAGGTGTCAGACGAAATGATTGTTTCTTTATGCTGACACCTCTCCTACAATAATTCTCATGGGGGTCGCAGCAACACATCTTGCATCACCGGAATGAACCTATCTCAAGCACCCATTAACAAGGAGCGTGGATTAAAATGAAAGCGGATACCGCAGAAGCCAGTTTCAACAATACCTCAACTGTGGGCGAAACCAAACCAAGTTGGAAGCGGCACTTGATCGATTGGGATCTTTATCTGCTTTTGGCACCCGGGCTATTGTATTTTCTCATCTTTAAATATTTGCCTATGTGGGGCGTCGTGATTGCTTTTCAGGATTACAGTCCGTTCAAGGGCATTATAGGGAGTGACTGGGTAGGCTTCAAACACTTTGTTACCCTGTTTCAATACGATAAGTTTTGGCAAATTTTCCGTAATACGATATTGATCAGTCTGTACAATTTAATTTTCTTTTTCCCCGCTCCTATCATCATTGCTTTATTATTGAATGAAGTAAAAAATCAAGTTTTCAAACGGTCTGTACAAACGATCATCTATTTACCTCATTTTATTTCCTGGGTCGTTGTAGCCGGGATGACGTATTTACTGCTTGGCACGCAAGGAGGCCTGGTGAATGAAATCATCAAAGCGACAGGAAGCGAAGCGCTCCCATTCCTGACTACTCCCGAATGGTTCCGTTCTTTGCTTGTTTCTCAAAGTGTGTGGAAAGAAGCCGGTTGGGGTACGATTATCTTTCTTGCGGCGTTATCTGGTGTCGATACCCAGCTCTATGAGGCAGCTATTGTAGATGGTGCGGGACGTTGGCGCCAGCTGTGGCACATCACCCTGCCTGCCATTCGCAGCACGATCCTTATTCTTCTTATCTTGAGGCTTGGCAACATCCTCGATGTCGGCTTCGAACATATATTCCTCATGCTGAATTCGACCGTCAATAGTGTTGGAGATGTTTTCGAAACCTATGTGTATAGAGAAGGCTTAATCGGAGGAAAGTTCAGCTATACGACAGCTGTTGGCTTGTTCAAATCCATTGTTGGTCTGGTCATGGTCGTCGGTGCCAACTGGTTATGCAAAAAATTCGGCGAAGAAGGCGTATACTAACTCGATTTCGATAACTTAGGAGGGATCCTCACATGCATATAAAGCCTACCGCAGGTAGCCGTGCGTTCGATGTGACTAATATCGTTATTTTAACCTTATGCGCTTTCATGACTTTATTTCCTTTCATTTATATTCTAGCCACTTCTCTTGCCCCACTGCAGCAAGTACTGCGAGGCGGCGTCATTCTGTGGCCTGAGACGTTCACTTGGGATGCTTATCAAACCATTTTCACCAACACGCATTTCGTGCGATCGTTGTACACAACCTTCTTCATCACTGTGGTTGGCACGATTACTAACTTGTTATTTACAACCTTTATGGCCTACCCTTTAGCCAAAAAAAGACTGAAAGGCCGCAGGACGATCCTCTTTCTGGTTGTATTCACTATCTTATTCAGTGGCGGTCTGATCCCTTCTTATATGATCGTGAAATCTTTCGGACTTATCAATTCCGTCTGGTCGCTTATTATTCCAGGCGCAATTAGTGCCTTCAATCTCATTATTATGAAAAATTTCTTCCAAGGCATCCCTGAAGAGCTGGAAGAAGCAGCTCGCATCGATGGATGCAAAAACCTGGGCGTGCTGTTCCGAATTGTTCTGCCTTTGTCTATGCCCGCGCTCGCTACCTTTACTTTATTTTATGCGGTTGGGCATTGGAACCAATTCTTCGCAGCTGTTATTTATATAACCAAATCGAATTTGTGGCCGATTCAAGTAGTGCTGAGGCAAATGATTATTGAAGGCTCCACCCAAGAATTCGAACAAGCTATGGGCGAGCTCAAGATCATACCAGCTACCATTAAGATGGCTGCCATTATTGTCGCTACCGTGCCTATCCTTTTTGTATACCCTTTTCTTCAAAAGCATTTCGCCAAAGGTGTACTGCTCGGTTCGGTGAAAGGCTAGTTGCGATCCACCACGTTCGTATGCAACACAAGTAAGCCGGGTGCTGCAGCATCCTTTACATACCCAATTAATACCCTTGCACTGCCAGTTTTACTGGCGCAAAAACTCTTAGGAGGTCGCAATCCATGAACAAACAATGGTCCAAATTGCTTACCGTAGCCGCCCTATCTTCTCTTACTGCAACAACCCTTATAGGCTGTTCGATCGTTCCAGGCGCAGACGAGAAGAAACCGACAGCTAATAACACAACACCGGACTCCAAGAGCAGTCAAAAAAGGCTGAAAATCAGCATGATGTTCCCGTTATACAACGAGCCGCCGCAAAAAAACGAGGTGTGGAAATACATTGAGGATAAATTCAACATCGAATTCGAGCCGATGGCTGTCCCTAACAACAGCTACAACGACAAATTGAAGGTTACTTTGGCCTCAGGCGACATGCCGGATCTAATCCTCTGGACCAGCTATCCTGATCCCGAGCTGAATAAATATGTGGAGCAAGGTGCTTTCACCCAATTGGATGAGGCTATCAAAGTGGCTCCCAACATTATGAAGACTCCCCAGACGATCTTCGATAATGTCAAAATCAATAACAAACTATACGGGATTCCCCGTACTAGAGCTTTAAACCGTTCTGCGGTCATGATCCGCAAGGATTGGCTTGATAACCTCGGGCTTCCTGTTCCTAAGACAACCGATGAACTGTACAAGACCGCTCTTAAATTCACAACGGATGATCCGGATAAGAACGGTAAAGCCGATACCTTCGGCATCGCCTTTGGAGAGAACGTCTCCCATATGGACCCGCTCTACATGGCCTTCGACACCGGAGCCGGCTGGCGCCAAATGGAAGATGGCACCCTCATGAACTCTGACATCACCCCCGGGAAGAAGCAGGCATTAGAGTGGCTCCGAAAGCTGTATCAAGAAGGCGGGGTTGGATAAGGACTTTGCCGTATTGAAAAACACCCAAGTCTGGGAGAAGCTTGAAGGTGGTAAAGCAGGTATTCTTATTGGCGGTCAGACCAGTGACTATGCGCGCTATGTTGAGAATTTAGCTAAAATTGATCCGAAAGCGAACCTCATCATGATCAAACCGCCAGGAGGTCCTGCGGGCAAATTAGGGTTCAGCGAAACATCCGGATTTTTTGGACAATGGGTCATTCCAGCCAAAACCGATAAAGAGAAGTTGAAACGGATCATAGAGCTGTTAGACTGGCAAGCAAGCGACGAAGGATACAATATGAAGCGCTATGGTGTCGAGGGTGTTCATAATACTAAGAATGCCGACGGCACGTTGAAAATCAATATTGAGAAATACAAAGCCGATGGCGTCGATGCCGTCATTGCCCACAACCCTTATGATCCTTACAGCTATGTCGTACTGACAGCTCCTCCTCAAGTACAAAAAGCACAGAAGGAAAATCTGGATTTGGTCAAAGATATGGGCATTAAGAACCCAGCGCTAGCCTTCGTCGCCCCTTCAGCTCCTGATAAGCAGTCTGATTTGAATACCCTTCGTGATGAAGAATATGTCAAACTGGTCATGGGAAAAGTGCCAATGGATGATTTCGACCGGTTTGTCCAAGAATGGCTGGATAAAGGCGGCAGACAAATTACCAAAGAAACCAATGACTGGTACAAATCACAGAAAAAATAAGACATCAATGCCCCTCTCTTATGATACTCAAAGGTGAGGGGCTATTTTTATTACTATAGTACCAATCTCACAGCTGCGGAAGGGAAATACGGACAAGGCTCGAAGATATATGAACACGGCTTTTAATACGCTTTCAAAAGGTGGTGACCCGATGCTCACCCGTTGGAGACAACAAATTTGGACCCATGGTCCGGTCCGAATGAAGGTTATTATTGCAGCCTGCCTGCTTGCAGTCGTTCCTATTGCTATACTTGGGACAACTACCTACTTACTCGCAAGCCACAGCTTGTTTAAGGAAATCGGATCAGCGAACCGTGAAACGGTGAAACAAGTGCAGGAGCGAATCGACGATAAACTTGTGAATCTGGATAAAGTTGTCCTTCAACATGCTTTTAATCCCGTGTTTAAAGAATTTCTGTCTTCTTCCAATCCGTATGAGGATCCGGAACGCTTCAAATCGGTTATGGCCATTCTAACATCCATGGAAGGTCTGATTAATGATACAGACGGTGTGTATTTGTACATGACCGCACAAAATTTAATAGTGAATCCAAGCCAAGGAATTGCCGAAGCAAGCCGACTGCATCGAAGTGTGCTCGATGAGATCAAGAAGCATAACGAACCTTTCTTCTGGATGGATCGGATTCGTTCTGAGCCTAGCGTTCCAAGAGGCGGCACACATGTCGTCACCTTCGTACGGAGGCTTCCCGTTTCAATAGATAAGCCCCTAGGTTATTTAATTATTGAGCTCAACGACCGCGCTTTGTTTGATGTCTTCTCCCATATGCAGTTTGGGAAAAGCGGTGAAATGTTAATCGTGACGCCAACTGGGAACATTTTATCCGATTGGAATAAGCACCTGCTCAAGCCTGATTTCAACGATCCAGTCATCTATCGGATGTCGACTTCGAATGCCTCGGAGGAGATGTACTCCGCTACTATAGATAAACAAGAACTGCTTATTAATTACTTGAAGTCTGACTATAACGGATGGCGGTATGTATCGGCCGTACCGGTTAAGGAGCTTACGTCCAGTATCGAATGGATTAAGAATGCAACGCTTGCCATAAGTGTGCTGTTAGTCCTCATTAGTATTATCGCAGCGATAACGTTGTCCGGTTCTTTTCTCCGTGTTCTTCACGGAATTATTGATCTCGTCCGCAAAAAGAATACAGGTCTTCCTCTCCCCCAGGCTAACATGGATGAGTTCGGTCTACTGCGGCACTATATGGAATCATTACACTCCGCCAAGCGGGATTTGGAGCAGCAACTGCTTGAATCGATGCCCCTGCTTCGTGCAAACTTTTTGCAAAAGCTGATTTCGGATTCGATGACAAAAGAGGAAATGGAAGAGAAAATTCGGTATTACGGAATTGAAATGCCTGCTCCCTTCTATACGGTTCTTTATGTGGAGCTGGATCATATGCGGGGGCAAACAGAGCAGGATGTTCAGCTATTTACCTATGCTGCCATGAACATCGCCAAAGAGCTGTTTGTTCTGCGTGGTGCATATGGCGCGGTCTTTCAGACACAGACGGATCATATTGCCTTATTGTTCAATCACGGGGACGAACATACATCCACGAATGAACTCAAGGCGTCGGCTTTCAACTTAGCAGAGGAGCTGCACCGTGTCATGCAAAGCTTGCTCCACATAACAGTAACAATAGGGATTGGGCATTGCTATCGCGGCATGGAGCAGATTAAACTCTCCCGCAAGGAAGCTCAGGAAGCCTTACAGTACCAAATGATTCAAGGCTGCGGGAAAGTGATCTACATCGGTTCTATGCTGCCTAAATCCTCTGCATATGAATATCCCATCGAACAAGAACAATTCATCCTCACGGGAGTAAAGCTCGGGCACCTTGATCAGGTTTGTCAACAAGTCGATGAATTCGCAGCCCGACTTACAGACTCCCAAAGGACAGGAAATTATGACCATGTACAGCAGGCGTTCGTGCAGTTAATCGCTGCTTCTCTCAAGACCTTATTCGAGCTTGATCCCGAGGAAGGTCCGAAGCTGTATCACTATAATGTCTATCAAAGACTGGGCAGAATGAAAACCAGTGAAGCAATCGTAAAATGGCTTAAGGAAGAGATTTACCCTACACTGCTGCACCACATTATTCAGCGTCGTAGCTTACGCCAACGGGACACGATGGAGAAGGTCCTCGATTACATTCATCAACATTACGAGGAGGATTTATCACAGCCCCAACTGGCGGATCTAGCCTCTATGCCGGCTTCTCAATTCAGCCATTTATTCAAAGTAGAAACCGGAATGACGTTTACGGATTATATTATTGCTTATCGTATGGAGAAGGCCAAGGAATGGCTTCGGGGAACCGATCTCAAGGTAGCGGAAATTGCCGACCGCCTGAGCTACAATAATCCGCAAAACTTCATCCGCGGCTTCAAACGGTTGTGTGGAATGACGCCTGGTGAATACAGAACAAGGAATACACTTAAGAACCAAGTCGAAACGGAATGAGCAGATGCAGCTTCTTTCCAGCTCTCCCCCGTTCTTATGCAAGGACTGCCAATAAGCGGGCGGGTATTTGGCAATTCACGAAAAAAAACGCCGAGAGTAAACTCGTCGGCGGGCTTATACTTACATATTTTCAATATCCCTAAGATATAGGTACTAACTTTCGCACTTCAATTCTTCGGATACGATGACTGTCTTTCTTAAGGACGATGAATGTCAAATCGTTATAAATTAAAGGAGTTCCAACTTCAACTTCGGGGTTTTCTAAATAAAGCCACCCCCCTATCGTATCAACGGAATCATGATATAAACGACTCGCAAATAATTCATTTACTTCACTCAAAAGCACTTTTCCATCTAGTATAAAAGTATGGTCATCCACTTTTTCTATCTCTTTGGTTTCATCATCATCGAACTCATCACGAATTTCGCCAACAATCTCTTCAAGAATATCTTCCATTGTTATTAAACCTGAAGTCCCGCCATATTCATCAACAAGAATAGCAATATGAACACGTTCCTTTTGCATTTTCGTAAGTAGTTTATTTACAGGCATGTGCTCTGGTACTTTCAAAACAGGATGTACCAACTTACGGAAATCGAACGAATGGGAATCAGAATGTCTATCATAATTGAGGAAAACATGTTTGGTATTGATCATTCCGATAATATTGTCTTTACTGTCACTAGCAATTGGGAACCGGGTATATTGTTCGCTGCGAATGATATTTAGATTTTCTTCAAGGGTATTGTTAGTAAAGAGGCATACCATATCAGTTCGTGGAACCATGATTTCATTTGCTAACAAATCGTCAAAAGCAAAAATCCGATTCACATAACCATACTCGGTTTTGTTAATTTTCCCACTCTGATAACTTTCTGATACAATAATTTGGATTTCTTCCTCTGAGTGAGCTTCTTCATGTTCCTTGGCTGGTTTTAAGCCAAACATTCGAATAAGCACATTCGCAGAACCATTTAACAACCATATAAAAGGATACATGACTTTATAAAAGTACATAATGGGTTTAGCTGTTAACAAGCTGATCTGCTCTGCTTTTTGAATAGCGAGCGTCTTCGGTGCCAGTTCACCTAAAACGACATGAATATAAGTCATACATATGAAAGCCAGCAAAAACGATATTAAGGTGCTTGCCTCTTCACCAAGCTCAAGTGCACTAAACAAAGGATGCAGCATTTTTTCGATAGTAGGTTCACCTAACCAACCTAACCCTAAGGCTGTGATTGTAATACCCAATTGACATGCGGACAGATATCCGTCCAGATTACTTTGTACTTTTTGGACAGAAGTCGCATTCTTCCTTCCTTCTTGTACAAGCTGGTCTACCCTACTGCCGCGTAATCTAATTATGGCAAACTCCGTAGCAACAAAAAATGCAGTTAATAAGATAAGTACAGCAACAAGTAACAGATTTAACCCCATATCGACCTTCCTTATATTTTGATTGAACTTTCTTATTTCTACTCTATTTTGAAAATGTATCGTTAGCCGCTCAGGTTCAGATTTCCATCTACTCCTCTAAGTTTTATTGTTTAATCACTATAATTTCCACCATGGTTAGATTTTATTTCTAAAATGTGGTGTTAAAGAAATTATACGAAGCTTAGCTTTAACCGTTTCAAAAATCATTAACAAAGGATCATTTATTGTTTCTCCAAATGTTTATTTGGAAACAAAAAGGGCTTCCAAGTAGGTAGATACTGGGATGTATGATAGGATAACTGGATAATACAAATAGAAGTTCAAATACCCAATTTCGAACTTACCCGTATTGGTTACTTCCATCTCATATGATTGATAATCGTTATTCGACTCTGAGTGGACTAATTTAATCTTAATATCTTTTTCATTAAAGCTACTAGCTATATCTTTAGTTGAACAACCAGAAAAACTAATAGTCATCATGACTAGAAAGAACATTGTGAAATATTTCACATTTCCTCTTCCTTATTGTTTTAATTGAGGATAAGAAATGGTTTTTGTTCGATAGGCCGGCTTCGACTAGTTCGTCAAGAAACTTAAAAAAGAAAAAAGCCCTCCATGTCAGAAGGCTTCCGTTGTATAGTCATTTCATTCATTTATCCCGCATTTATATCTTTTTTACAAACTCTGATTTTAATTTCATTGCTCCAAACCCATCCATTTTGCAGTCAATGTTATGATCTCCATCAATCAAACGAATGTTTTTTACTTTTGTACCTATTTTTACAACTAATGAAGTTCCTTTTACTTTAAGATCTTTGATTACTGATACAGAATCTCCATCTTTTAAGACGTTTCCGTTTGAATCTTTAATGATTTTTTGATCTTCACTATTTTCGGTTTCTAAACTCCATTCGTGAGCACATTCTGGGCAAACCAATAGTCCTCCATCTTCATACGCGTATTCTGAATTACATTCCGGGCAATTTGGCAAAATAGACATTATTGATTTGCTCCATTCCTATTTTGTTTCTAATTTGCTTTCCTATCGGTATCCTTTTTCAACAGAAAGGAGATCATTCTCCGTTTTATTGAATCAATAAAACCACTCTCCAATAGTGCAGAGAGTGGTTACTGAACTTGAAGCTCGATATTGTTCCCATCCCCTAGTGCTGCACTGGGTCTCAAACCAAAACTTCGTTATTTTTAACACCGGTTGACGTGCTATCTGTCACTTCGCTTAGTCCAAGCGTCCGAGTTGTTGAGGTATTAATGTCACGGAGAAGCTCTGGCTTTTTCAATAGAGACACGCCATAAGAAGGAATCATTTCTTTTATTTTAGGCTCCCACGCTTTTATATGTTCCGGGAAGCATTTATTTATTACTTCAAGCATGACGGAGACTGCGGTAGAAGCACCCGGAGAAGCGCCGAGCAATGCAGCTATCGAGCCATCAGTGGCACTAATAACTTCCGTACCAAACTGAAGGGTTCCTTTGCCGGCAGCCGTATCTTTAATAATTTGCACACGCTGACCTGCTACGAGCAAATCCCAATCCTCGCCTTTGGCATTCGGAACAAATCCTCTTAATTCTTCTATGCGCTGTTCTTTCGATAACATAACTTGCTTGATCAGGTATGTTGTCAATGAAGCGTTTTTTACTCCTGCCGCCATCATAGTGATAAGATTATGCGGTTTTACGGAAGTTATCAAATCGAACATGGAACCGGTTTTTAAGAATTTTGGTGAGAACCCGGCAAATGGTCCAAATAACAACGATTCTTTATTATCGATAACTCTTGTGTCAAGATGCGGAACAGACATTGGGGGTGCACCCACAGGAGCTTGTCCATATACTTTTGCACGATGTTGTGCTACAATATCCGGTTTCTGACACACCAAAAATAGTCCGCTTACCGGGAATCCTCCAATACCTTTACCTTCAGGAATACCGGATTTTTGCAGCAAATGGAGGCTTCCTCCCCCGCCGCCGATAAAAATGAATTTTGCAGTATGACGTTCCACGGTACCGCTATCGAGATTCCGTACTTTCAATTCCCATGAGCCGTCACTACTACGTTTAATATCATCTACATTTTGTTTGTATTTTATGTCTACGTTTTTACTCTTTAGGTGATCAAACAATAACCGCGTTAAAGCACCAAAGTTGACATCCGTTCCAGATTCGCTTCTTGTTGCCGCTATAGGTTTATTCAATGCCCGGTCTTTCATCATAAGCGGAATCCATTCCATCAGTTTTTCCGGGTCATCAGAAAATTCCATTCCTTCAAACAACGGATTATTCGACAGAGCTGCAAAACGTTTTTTTAGAAAAGTTACATCTTGTTCCCCTTGTACAAAGCTCATATGAGGCACTGGAACAATAAAGTCCCGCGGATTACTTATTAGGTTGCTGTCTACAAGATAAGACCAAAACTGCTTTGAAAGCTGAAACTCTTCATTCACTTTTATAGCTTTGCTAATATCTACGGATCCGTCCGGTTTTTCGACAGTGTAATTAAGCTCGCATAATGAGGAATGCCCTGTTCCCGCATTATTCCATTCGTTAGAGCTCTCTTCTCCTGCTTTTTCTAGCTTCTCAAACACTTTAATTTCCCAGTCCGGTACTAATTCTTTCAGTAGTGACCCTAAAGTCGCACTCATGATTCCGGCACCAATTAAGATAACGTCAGTTCTAGTTTGTCTGTTACTCATGTTTACCGTCCTTACACGCTAGTATTTGAAGAAAAGATGTAGTCGTTACTGCTCAAACTACATAGCAAGCCAGTGTGCGACCTAGTCACACACTTCTTCTGGATCAATTAAAACAACATGATCATAGTTTATCACTATTATATATAGATTTAAATATCTATTTACTATTATAGGATAGTATTAAGCTATTTAAAAGCTACTAAAAAGTGAGAAGTCATCCTCTAATTGATAGGAACGTACAAAAACAAGGCCTTAACCCAACTTCTTGCTAGGATTGAGGCTTTGATTTACCGTTACCAATGGAAGTTGATTTACTAACGCATAATAATTCATTGTTCCAAAAACACTAATAATCAAAGGAGAAATGCTTATAAAAACCTTCTATCACAACAACTTTATCACATAAAACACAAAAACGCTATTTTCGCATAAATTAGGCCTCTGATCAACATTCGTAGCTGCATCCTAGTTGCTTTTTAGCAAAAATTTCTCCTTATCGGGAATAAATCCAAGTGTAATGACAACACTTTTACAACTACTTGAAATATATTCTCTGTTCATCAATTTATGGTTAAATACTATATAACTACTTTGAATGGAGCGAAACTTTAAATTATGGCATACAAAATAATAGCGGCGCAATCATTTTATTGTATATCGCAACTTTTTTCATACCGCTTGTTGGTCTCATTGTAGGTGGGTTCTATGCATTAAATGATGACCCAGAAAAGAGTAGTATAGGTAAAGGCCTAATTATTTTGGGCTTAGTGATGATGTTTCTCTGTAAGAAAGGAGTGGGCTAGTGGATCGTTCACGTTATAGCGGTTTCGACTGGTGGACCAACTGACATTTATTTTACATTACATCTTTGACCATTTCTTTGCTCTCTCAATGACATTTAGAATCTTAGCTATATTGTCTGAATTTGAGTGAGTGCTTCTTGAATATTTCATTATGTCTCTAATTGATGAAAGTGAGTTAGGAAATTCGCTCATCCATTCTAATCTTGGAAACAACCATACATGAAAATGCTGCGATCGTTCTTCGATAATTATTGTGTATTCAATAGTGGGATTCATTTTGCAAGCTATTTCCCTAGCACGAAAAATCAAGGTGCTTAATTCTATTTGTTCGTCTGAATTCATTTCATGATAATATTTAAAATGTCTTTTTGAGGAAATGCAAAAAAATCCTTCAATCGGAATTTCTGGATCTTGATGCAATACGAAATGATTGGTCTGAAAAATAAACCCTCCTGGCGTTTCAAATGTTTCTTCTACTATCGAGCAGCCAACACATTCTACTTCAAACTCTTTTCCTAAAAAATTTTTTCTAATCACAGTCAAGTTCCTCCTATCCATTATTTCATTATTTCTGTTACCTTGCCCAATCGACAGCCTCTTCTTGGTGGTTATTGTGCTTTAGTGTGTCATAGTAGCGTTGGAATGCCGCTCGGGTGGCCTTTTTGCTACTGATTCTTGTTAGCTTATTAAGAATTATTATGATTTTAAATGTTCTACTGATGCAAAGACATCTAATATGTAATTTCCGCTTTCATAAATCAGCTTTGTTATCGAGCACTCAGGAACCAGTGTGCTTTGTACTGCCACAAAATCAGGGTGCCAAACATTTAGTTGGTTCTCGGAAAATGTATTTACAAGAAAGTCTGTTATTAATCCTCCATGAGTAACAATTACAATGTTACTTTCAGGCGGATGTTTCTTTGCCAAATCTAATAATACCGAGGATAAGCGAGCACCTGCTTGTTTCGCAGAATCGCCTACGGCTGGTATATAGTCGGGATCATATGTACTTCGCTCCCACATCGCGACAAATTCATCAAATGTTTGTTCAGGTAAATCTCCCCAGTTAGCACGTTCACGCAAACGAATATCCTCTGAAATTTTTGATTTTGTTTGAAATGCAATCAATTTTGCTGTTTCTTTCGCCCTGCGAAGTGGGCTTGTGACAATGGTTGTTATCGGCAATTCACAAAAACTTTGTGCTGTTGATTGTGCTTGCAATATCCCTTTTTGGGTAATCGAGACATCCCCAATCGTCCTTTCTTTTATAGCATGCCGTACAAGAAAGAAAGTTGTACTCATTTTACAGTCCTCCTGCAGTTATTTGAAAGCAGTTAGATATATTTTCATTTAAATACATTTCGTCCTTTATTTTACTTCGTTTTCTACAGCTTAGGCTACAGGTATTTTAATTGTAATAATATTTGTCTTGGGTTCTCTATTTGGGATTATTGCCTGCCCTTAAAAAACAAAAACAGTCCAGAACAAGGGTGAAAGTTCCAGACTGTCGCTAACTCTTGACTTACTATACCATTATTTGTTCCTTGATGATTGATTTGCTCGTAAAAACATGCCCTTCAACATTCCTTCGCATCCACGCGTTCTGCTTGCGACTTGATTGGGAACTATTTATCAGTAAAGCGATTATTCCAATAGTATGTCCCCTCAAATAGGGCAAACACTCCAACGACCGCAGCGACCAAAATAACTGCTGCAATACCAATGGCCGATATCATAAGATTGGGACCGGTCCAACACAACAAAATGATGCTATCGATTACCCAAACAAAGTCCAGAATGGAAAAAATCAGTACATTCCGGGGGAAACAACATTCCTGCTTGCCGTCCATAATAGAAATGTAACGATGATAAGGAGGAAAATCCCCGTTCCCATCAAGGCCGCTCGGTTGTCCAAGCCTGTCCAGTCCATTACAAACTGAGGAAATAAAAGCAGTACTAACCCTGTAACCCCTGATGAAGCGGCATTCGTCAGAAGAACCTTTCGAATTAGAGCCTCCCCAGCCATTGGTTTTGTTCCATTTGTAGTATTTAGTTTCAAGTTAAGCACCTCTCCTTAGCCAAAATTAATTTCACACAATCAATATAAGGAAGAAGAGACTGCCAACACCATACAATTCACTGCCAAATGGTGCCGAATTACGAATTTTCACCACTTTTCACTACTCATAAGTCCCGCAAGGCATAACAAAGGGCTGCCATGTCGCAGCCCCAATAATTATTCTTCTCTTATTCAGCGGTAACGTACTAATATTTACGAAATGAAATTGGTTTCTTACCGAACCATTGCTCCCGAACGAACCGCTGGCATGTTTCAAATAGGGCTTCAATTTGTTGGGTAGAGGATGCAAGTACTCTTAAGGAGAATCCGGGGAGGATCAATCTAGATACTCCGATTTGACAAGAACCTGCACATACGCCAAGCACATCACTTACTTTCTCAACGAAATCTGGGGTGGCCTTTTCTCCAATGACAATCAGTGATCCGAAATGGGTGTACCCTTCAAGAAATCCTAATCCTCCCACATCATGCACATCCGGTCGAAGCTGGAGATGGTCGAGCACAACCAGTTCACCTTCTAAATAAACCATCGTTTTCAACTGTAGTCTATTGTAACGGAACAAGCTGCCATCGAGAGCCCACCCTGGTGTTACGATATCGCCGTAAAGCATCGATGAGCCGCGTTTCATTCGTATCACGGTATGTTGTTGATATTGTGCATGCTGATACGCGATAATTGGGTCCGGCATATACTCCAAGTAACTATCCTTCTCGAGAACGATGGACGTTTCCTGAATCACTGGACATATCATTGTTTTGTAGATTTTGGTAGAGGATTGGGTGGTGAGCAGCATCTGTGCTTGTTCCCCAACGTGAATTTCCACTCGGTATCGATCTCCATCAACATACCCGCCACCAGGGTTCATCATGTAAAAACAGGGCTGAATGGGATCGTCAAGATAAATGGGTGGAGTAACCTTAAGGGCCCCTCGGTTATAGACCTCCGCAGGAATCGTCCTCTCTCTTTTTTGCCGAACTGCTAGCCAAAGAAATCCAGTCCAGTTATCCATTTGCTCCATATTATTGAAGTCCTGACAGCAAGGCATTTTCTTTAATCCAATGAACAATATCTGGAAGACCGACATCTTCTTTTAAATTGGTAAACACGAACGGTTTATTCCCTCGGAACGTCTTTGTGTCTGACTCCATAACATCAAGGCTCGCCCCCACATAGGGAGCAAGATCAATTTTATTAATCACGAACAAATCGGACTTAATCATCCCTTGGCCGCCCTTGCGAGGGATTTTCTCACCTTGTGCTACATCGATAATATAGATCGAAAAATCTACAAGCTCTGGGCTGAACGTTGCAGCCAAATTGTCTCCGCCGCTTTCCACAAAGATGAGTTCTACATCAGGATGTCGGCTCGTTAACTCAGTAATCGCTGCAAAATTCATGGATGCATCCTCGCGAATTGCTGCCCAGCAGAGTGAGCCTTCATCATTTTGAGGGAGCTTAATCATTCAGTTGAGTGTATTGTGAGTTTAGTCTGGTTTATTTAGAAGATCCAGTTGAGATTGGCTCTGGCTTCTTGCAGTCTATGAAGCTCGTAATTGCTGCAGCCTATGGCTCGAACCTTCCCTGATCTGACCAGTCGGTCGAAAGTCTCAAGCGTCTCTTCTAGCGGTGTCTCCCGGTCATCAAGATGGGCATGGGGCCCCCTCGGTAGTACTGAGCTACTAAACATGGTGAGAAGCGCACGATAGTCCTTTCAGTACCACACGTCTCATTTTTCCCCGCATGCACAACTTTTTGAACACCTTTTTGTCTAATATATGGAAAGGAATGATATGTATGGAAAAGATAAATATAATTAAACGTTCATACTTGGTTATGTTGGCAATGTTAATTGCAGCTTTCGGATGAATTCGGAGAATCCTCTCCGCCGTCTGGAACAGCTACCCTGGTTCAATCCTTCCTCCAGGAAAATTCCATTTATTCCTGACAGATGGTTTGTTTTCTTTTATTATCAAAACTTGGTCTTCACGAATTATAGATACGCTTGCAACCAAAACAATTCCATTTTGTGTCATTCCTTCCTCCCTTTCATTTTCAGTAAATTAGGATACTTCAATACTGGAACGCACGTTCCGATATAAGAAACTGACACATTACATTATAACCTTAATATGGAAAATATGATACAACTATACCGAATGTATGTTTGTATGTATAGAGTTAGTTTTTCAACTATCAGTAATCGCTGATGCATGCGTGCTTAGCACATATTGCAATAGACGGTTTACAATGCATAAGCATGTCACCCTCCAATATGTAATACAAGTGTTGCTGTTAAGATTAAGTTTACATATTATATATTATGTATACTTTTATATATCTATTGTGTACAGTCATAATTAGATGTTGGAGGGCAATTATGGAAAAAATAATCATTTTTTTCACGTCACCTATCAGTATGACACATACATTATTCATAGTTTTGCTTAACGAGGCTTCTCGTACATACCGGTATAGCCTTGTTCTATTTGTTCACTAAGCTCTCTTATGTCATTCATCGGCCCTTATACTGTCTTTATCTATTCGTCGGGACATTCACCTTTTCTAGCCGTAATAATCATAGATAGATAATCTTCTATCATTTGTCGGGTAACATCCATTTCGATAAGATATAAATCTGCCACCGTTTTCTTAAATCTCAGAAGCTTTTCTCTATCGTCTGCATCAGCTGAAACGGGTGTATATTCCACCAAAAAAATAGTTCTTGCAACATCGTACAAATATTCCCCATGGCACACATTCATGAAGTCTATAACTACTGTCTGCCCGTTTGATAGCAGGATATTACCCGGATGAAAATCACCATGACAAAGTGTATCTCCATCTTTCAATCCATTCAGTATTTCTAATACTCCTTGTTGTTCCGATAAACTAGCCGATGGTGCATTTAATATATTGGATTTTAAAAATTCTTTGTAGTCCGGTACATTGCTCACTCTGTTCAAAAGGATTGTCTTATGCAGCCTTGCCATATGTTCCGCACATCCTTGGAGGTTACCTGTTTTCAAAACCCAATCCAACAGGGACACGCCCTCCACTCTGTCATATATAATCCCCATTCGCTCATCGGAATAAATGATTTCATATGCCTTTGGTTTTGCAAAGTGCAACTTTTGGATTGCCTTTGCGTTTTGAAACTCTCTTTCTACCGCGTTTTTGGGATACCCGTGATTGAAAAGCTTAAGCGCCTTACCTTCTTCCCACTCATATATAGTTGCCGTATTGCCTTTACCTATGATTTTCCCATCATTCATTTATGTCCCCCCTTTATAAAACTATTATCAAAGTCGTTTCGATTTGGTGTTAAAAGTTTCATCAATATTGTAAAAATGATTATCATCCAAAAAATTGTTAATCTCAAACATTTATTCCTTTTACACCTTTTTTTATTATTAACTTATCCTAACAGGAAAGGAGAAAACAAACAATTGAATCCGTTTACATGGACCGAGATGATCCTATTTTAAGAAAAAAAGGAGAATGATAATGGGAGCAATCATTAACAGAAACAACATCAGGACAACAAGTTTGCTTGCTATGGTTTCAGTGCTGACAATACTATCTTTGTTATTTTTCCTCACTGCGAAAGCACACGCAGCTACAGTTAATGTAAGCAATGATTCTCAGCTTGCATCGGCGTTAACGTCCGCTAGTGCGGGAGATGTCATCGTTTTGGCTGATGGAAACTATTCAGGTCTTACCATCCAAACTCAAGGAACGGCTATAGCCCCTATTGAGATTAAAGCAGCCAATCAAGGGAAAGCCGTTTTCAACACGGGTGTTATTCACCTGCAGGGTGCTAATTACACGACGTTGAATGGCATTAAAGTAACCACAAGCGGCGGTACCAAGACAGTTGATGGCAAAAGCCGCAACGTAGGTGTCTTAATTGAAGGAAATAACAATCGGATCACCCGCTCCACCTTCCAATTGAATGTTACCGGGACAACAGAATGGGTTCTGATCGCTGGGAATAGTAACAATAATCGCGTCGATTACAGTGAATTTGGACCGGCAACTGTGGGTGGTCACTACATAATGGCGCTTGGTTACCAAACCATTCCAGGTGTGACTAATCCAACTGACCGAACCGATTGGGCAAATTACCAATCTCCTTATAACCCCAATATGCCACGTTACACACAAATCGATCATAACTACTTTCACGACAACAGCAACGGTCTCGAGACCATTTGCCTTGGTTGTGCCGGGATGGCAGGCGATTATCAGGACACCTACATGGTCGTCGAATATAACCTCTTTGTTAATTGTGATGGCGATGCTGAGATCGTTACTATCAAGGCTTCTAACAATACGGTTCGTTTCAATACAATCAAGACCTCATCGGGCATGCTTTCTTCCCGTGCCGGCAATAAGAACTCGATCTACGGCAACTTCATGCTTCAAGGGAACAAGTCCGGTGCAGGAGGCATCAAATTTTACGAAAAAGATCATAAAGTGTATAACAACTATATTGACGGAGCCTCCGAGTATCCGATTCTGTTCGGCGGTGGAGATGCGTATACGGATTCCAGCTTTGGACATGCGCAAGTGTTCCGAGCCACAGTAGTCAACAACACTATCGTTAACGCTAATAACAGACCGATTATCATTGGACACGGGAGTAACCTTCCTCCGGTTGATAGTGTGTTCGCCAACAATATTATTAAAGGTACCGCTGCTTCCCTTTTGAACAAGCGTCTAGTGTCTAATACCGTTTTCTCGAAAAATATCGCTCAGGGGACTCTCGGCACTACAGCTGCTCAGAGCGAGTTCTGGATGACGGACCCACTGTTCACAACTGTAAATGGATTACAGAAGCTTACCTCCAGCAGCCCTGCAATCCAATATGCCAATACGAGCTATACCTCGTTTGTAACTCATGATATGGACGGGCAAACAAGATCAACGGTAGATACAGGGGCAGACCAGTATTCAACCTCTCCTATCGTCATCCAAGCGTTAACAACTACCGATGTAGGTCCTTCAGCAAATGTTGGGGTTAACTTGGCTCTAGGTAAGACTGCGGTCGCTTCTTCTGAGTGGAGCAGCACTTATTCTGCGGCTAAAGCTGTTGACGGCACTACGAGCACTCGTTGGGCTTCCTCTAAGGGGCTTATCGCTGGAGAATGGTTGCAGGTGGATTTGGGCACAAGCCAACCTTACAGCAAGGTCATTATTTGTGAAACGACTCACGCGGGTATTGCCTCCTTCAAACTACAATCTTCAAATGATGGGACCAACTTTACTGACATTATAAGCGGCACTACAATTGGTTCCTCAAAAACAATAACCTTCAACCCTATTACTTCAAGGTACATTCGATTATTGATCTTATCGGGTACGGGCGAAGCAAACGTTAATGAATTCGAGGTTTACACGAAATAACATTGCTGTGAAATCTAGAATTAATATGTTTTATCCAGAAAAAAAAGACGAGAAGGGCCTCAACCTCTCTCGTCTTTTTTATTTTTGTTACAGTACTAATCCTTTCTTAACTTCGCCCCTTCACCCTTTCATTACTATTGCGACATAGACGGAGCATGTGGGTGTTATTCATTGCAAATGGGACATATTTTATCGCAGCCTACGGTAATTTCTTGCACCTGAATCGCGTTAAAATAAACGCTAACAAATTGTAAATTCCCGCATTAATTTATACAAAATCTATACAAATTCTGTACAATATATTCATGGTCAACTTGGCAGCGATGATGCAGTTTTTCTAATAGTGTCGGCCCAACCGGCAGAGAGTAACATGTGAAAGGAGATAATAATGACGAAGTGAAAAGTAGGTGCTGAACCGGTCGGTTTGAGCACTGAAAAGATTTTAACAATGAGTGACTGTGAGGTTTCTATCTATGAAAATAGCCCTTAGTGGTCGGACGCATCTCCAAGATGATTTTCAACTGGTGGATTGATTTGGATCGCAATAAAGCTAATGAAACCATCGACTTTGCGTTCTCCCTTTATCACTTTCAAGATGTTATCCATAATATTTTGTCACCCGTTCTGAAACGAATCGGTGAACAACGGGTAGCAGGCTGGTTCAGGTCCAAATTCCACGATAATATCACCCTGAGAGGAGGAAAACAACGAGTATCAATAAGAAATGAATGGATGTAATCACGGCTCTTTGTTGTCTTTATAGCATATCCCCTAATGCTTTCGCTTGGTTATCAAGTTGACGTGCTGCTTGACCGATGCCCATAAATTCATTAACTGCTCTTTGAATTCGAATTTGGCTTTCTGTTATGATCGTCTGTGAACGTTTCGTACCTTTTGCAATACCTTCAATCTGAGTGGCAATACCTTCTAAATTGGAATACACTTCTGTCGTTGCTTCCTCTGCTTGTTTAGCCAGCTTGCGAACTTCGTCTGCTACCACATTAAAGCCGCGCCCATGCTCTCCTGCGTGCGCGGCCTCAATCGCGGCGTTCAAAGACAGCAATTTGGTCTGCTCTGCGATTTCACGGATTGACTTTATAATTCCATGAGCCGATTTGGACTTCTGTTCCAATAACTGCAGGAAATTCATATTATCATTGGATTCCTTAACGATTCGTTCGAAGGCGGATGCAATTTCATTGCTACTGGAAATACCTTCCTCTGTGCGTCTTAAGAGATCCTCCGCCATGAGCTGCAATTCGCTTGTGACTTTGGTGGTAGCGCTTTCTCGAGCGCTAATATCGGTCGCTACCTTAATAATGGCCATCACATGACCTGCCTCGTCATAAACAGGAGTATATGTTGCCTCAAACCATAACAATCGCCGATCCTTTGTGACCCGTAATATTTTTTCCTGGAAAGGATGTCCACTTTTTAATTCATCCCAAAGCTTCGTATATTCCGGACTGTTCACAAACCCCGGTGTACAGAACTGCCGATGCATTAATCCAGGCATTTCCGATGCCTCATATCCCATAGCACGTGCGAAGTTATCATTTACCCATAAAACTTTCCCTTGGGTATCAAATTCGATCATGGCCAATGAACGCTCCATTGCTGCAAGAACCGCATCCTGATCGAGTACTTGTGTGGTGGAATATACAGTATTTCTTAAGCTAACCATGAACTATCCCCTTCAAGCTTGATATATGTATAATTTTGAGTTCTAATTTATATTGAATTATACAAATGTTATACATATTGATCAAGATATCTTTCTATTGATTCAAGGGTATCAACACCAAGGATAGCATTTTGTCACAGAATACTCTTCCAAGGTCGTCAACGTATGTAGGGAGCAAAAAAAGGACAATGTTCTTGGTGTTAGCACCAGACAAGAACATTGTCCTAATAAATAAACGTAAAAACTTGAATTGGATCACGCTCTGTAATCCGGCTCCTCTCATTCACGGTATACGCAGAATCGACAGCACTTCCTCAATAGGAAACGAGTGAACCTCACTTCCTCCACGTCCCAAAGTCGTCTCAGCCATAAGTAAGGAGTTATAGATAGCTTCCTCTGTTGCGTCTGCGGTCGCACGAAAACATTCAGACATAAGCGGTCCATCCTCCCGAATGCTTTTCAATGTTATGAACGCAGTTTCTGGGGTATGTGGAATACGATTGCCGTTACTGAATGCAATCACGATGTCCCCGCTGCCGTGATGAGCGATAGAACCCGTTCGTGCTAGACCGAAGCTCGCTCTTTTTGCAATTCTTTGCAATTGGCGGGCATCTAGCGGCAGGTCCGTACTGACGACGATTATGATCGAGCCGTCGTTATTCCCCCGCTCCAGCGTTTTCTGACGAAGGAAAGCACCGACCGGATGACCCAGGATAGTCAGATCGTCACCGAGGCCGTAATTCGTCAGAACCAATACCCCGATATGATAGTCGTGGCCTTCCACCGTTAGCCGTCTGGAGGACGTGCCGATTCCTCCTTTATAACCGAAGCACACCATGCCAGTACCAGCCCCGACAGCACCTTCCGGTACGGGGTGGTCAGACTGAGCTTGTCGGATTGCTTGGACGGCATGCTCAGGGCCCACATGAAGGCCTCTCATATCATTCAGCATCTTATCGTTGCACTCCCCTGTAACGACATTCAATGAGCCGTCCTTGTCACCGATCCCCTCGTCCAGCTCCATCATGTATTGCAGAGCGCCTTCCGTAACTGCAGGAACGCTGAACGTATTGGTAAGCATTATGGGCGATTCTATAGTTCCGAGCTCGTTAACCTGCATAAGTCCGGTTGTTTTGCCGAAACCGTTGATGACATGAGTAGCAGCAACGACTTTATCTCGAAAAGGATTCCCCTGATGCGGCAAAATCGCTGTAACCCCAGTCCGAACATTTGTTCCTTGCAGGTCCATTTTCAATGTCACATGTCCAACCGCTACACCCGGGACATCCGTTATACTGTTGTGCTTTCCTGTCGGAAGCTTCCCGACAACGAGGCCGTAATCGCGAAAACGTTTCTTGCTCATTCGTTATTCTCTCCATCGTTAGGATATTGAAAGATGTGGTATTTCTTATTAGTCCGTGCTTACTCTTGTCAACATACGAGAACTATACAAGGCAGCCCATGCTTCAGGGCCGTCCTTAAAGAAGAATCGGATTGGATACTCCTTGTTCTCAATAACAAGCGTATGGTCGCTGCTTACCCGTAGCATGAAAGTGTTGCCGTCGACTTCCGCTTTCGGTTTGCCTTCATCGAGTACAATGGTAAGATTCCCGCCTTCAGCCGATCGATAGGTGCCGACGAGCTTCTCCAATTGCTCAAGAGAAGCCTCGTAATACGGTTCGATGCTACTCTTTTGTTCCAAAGGTAAGCCTAGTGCTGTGTTAATAGCGGATAACCACAGGTCGCTTGCAGGGACATTCGCTACGTTCGTCAATACAGCAGCCACCAATCCTTCTTCAGGTACAAAACCAAAGTGAGAAGATACGCCGGGTTGCCCGCCTCCGTGCTCGACCAACGTCACTCCTGAGTAGTCAGGAGTCATTCGCAAGGCATATCCGTAGTGGGTAATTCTTCCAATTCGATGTGCCGGATTCCACATGTTTCTAACGGAATCCTGATTTACAATCGCATCATCGCTGCCACTTTGGACAAAGCATTGGCCATATTTTAGCAAATCCAGTACATTCGAGCGAATCCCACCTCCCACCGCATAGTTTCCCAGCTTAGGCCAAGGCACGGCATCCAAAGAACCGGATTTATTATTTTTCACATAAGGCACGGATACGTTACCCCAGCTTTCCAGCTCGCCCAAGCTAAATGTGGTCCTAGACATATGCAGCGGCTCCAGAATGCGTTCCGTCATATGCTTCCAGTAAGGACGTCCAGAAATACGTTCAATGATTGCCCCAAGCAGCAGGAACGTATCGTTGCAATAGCTGAAATATTGTCCCGGCGTACCCAACAGATCGTAAGTTTCATTCGCCAAATATGCCAAGTGCTCGCTGAATCGGTTGAAATCCTCCCTACGGCGCAGGGGCGGCATGCCAGTCGTATGGGAAAGCAAATGATGAATGGTGATACTTTCGCTTGATTCCCTTCTATTCAACTTAAAACCCGGTAAATGACGGATAACCGGATCGTTTAGAGAAATCATACCTTCGTCCGCGAGCTGCATGATTGCCAAAGCAGTAAACGACTTGGTGATCGACGCCGTACCGAAAACCGTGTCCGGTGTAACCGGCTCTTTCGTGTGGATATCCCTAACACCAAAACCATTCTTGTAGATGATTTTCCCATGCTTCGATACAGCGACTGCAGCTCCCGCAATAAACTCTTGTTCCATTATGTGTTCTACATAAGCTTCTAATTTCGACCAATCCTGATCAGACATGTCCAGAACCTCCATTCCATATCTTATCGCGGACGGCAGCGTAGAAAGTTATCAGCAGCAAACCCCCGGACTTCATCTTCCTTGTAATATTTCAATAGTTCTTCAATGACATTTTGGCTCATAGAGGCATTCTCCAGCTTGTCAATAAATCTGGTAATACCGTCAAAATCGGAACCAAGGCCAATATTCCGCACGCCTCCGAGCGAACAAAAATGATCAATATGTTTGATTAGGTCGCTTATAATCACGCCTTCACCTTGCTTTACAAAAGCCGGAGAATAGATGACATGAATCATCCCACCCTTATCAAACATGGCTTTAGCTTGTTCATCCGTTAGATTCCGAGGGTGATCGCATATCGCTTTGGCATTGGAATGGCTAGCTATGGGATAATCCGCTAGCTCTATTACATCCCAAAAACCATTTTCGCTTAAATGAGATACATCGGTCAACCGTTGATGGGCATTATTAAAGTGTACTATTTCTTTGCCGAAGACGCTTAATCCCGCGCCACGCGGTTCCAATACACCATCTGCTGCCAGATTGGCATGGTTCCAAGTTAATCCGACCGAACGAACGCCGAGCTGAAATAATATATGAAGCTGGCGCAGGTCGTTTCCGATCGGGTCAACGCCTTCCAATGTCAGCATTGCGCCGATTTGCCCTTCCTGGAGAAGGTCAAAATCGCTCCACTCTTTGATATGCTTCATTTCCGGATTTTTACCAAGAACCTCATCATAGAAGTAATGAATTTGATCTAACGCTGCTTGAAATTTGTGCTCCGCTCTCAATGTAGGCGGTACGAATACAGCAAAGCATTGAGTACTGACGCCACCCTGAAGCAAACGTGCTTTATTCGATGCAAGCTCCGGGGCGTTGTTGTACGCGAGCTGACCGTTCGATCTCCATATTTTTAATAGAGCGTCGCAATGAAGATCAATAATACGCATTATCCGTCATCCTTTGTTGTAGATTCATGATTCCTATGATTCTATTCTGTTATCCGCTTGAAGCGGTCATACAGAGCATTGGCAATAGGACCAGGCTTTCCGTCAAGAATTTGTCTGTCGCCATCAAAACGAACGATTGGCATAATTTCCAACGTTGTGCTAGTAACAAAAACTTCATCTGCTTGCAGCAGCTCGTCTGGTGTAAAGTATCGTTCTACGAACGGAATAGCCAAATCTTCCGCTATTGCTTTTACGGCTATTCTTGTAATACCCGATAAAATATGCTTGGAAAGCGGTGTGGTGAAGATGGTTGATTGCTTCACCATGTACACGTTGGAGCTTGTTCCCTCCGTCACTTGGCCATTCCGCACGAGAATCGCCTCCAGACAGCCTTGTTCATAGGCTGCTTGTTTCGCTAATATATTCGGCAGCAGGTTCAGAGACTTGATGTAACAGTTTTCCCAACGCTCATCCGGATGCAGCATGCCACTTGCCCCCTCTTCCCTCGCTTCTGCCGGGATCTCCCGAAAAGGCTTAGCGGTCATAGCTATCGAAACGGGGCAATCCGGGAACAAGTGATTCCTTGACGCAATCCCCCTCGTGATTTGTATATATACATCCAAGTTGGTCATCCCGCTTCGATTCACCAATTCGTAGATGATTTGTTTCAAAGCTTCCCGGTCTTGCTGCAGCTTCAGTCTTATCGCCGAGGCGCTTTGGAACAACCGGTCCAAATGCTCGTCCAGCATAAAAGGTTTCCCGTTATAAAAGCGCATCACTTCATAGATTCCGTCGCCGAATTGATGTCCTCGTTCATCGATCGGAATAGCTGGTTCATCCGGTTTGATGAAAATTCCGTTCAAATACGCTATGCTCATACTGTAGCTCCTCCAATTGCATGCTATGAAAATTAATATCATATCCAAACTAATGGATACAATCCGATTCGTCCAATCGCATAATTACATGTTAGCTATAAGAAAATATAATAAGAGCGGAGGCGTTCATTTGAATACGGATCATGCCGAATGCTTTGTTTTTGTAGCTTTGACCGGAAGCTTCAGCAAAGCGGCCAACCTGTTGTATCTATCTCAGCCCACTGTCAGTCAGAGGATCAAATCACTCGAAGCAGATCTGAACTGCAAGCTGTTTCTTCGGAACGGGACTGCCGTTGCGTTAACAGAAGAAGGTGAAGCGTTCCTTCCTTTCGCCAAGAAATTGCTTCAAACCATTCAAGACGGCCAGCAAGCCATCCAGCGCATTCAAGGTGAACTGGAGGGCGATATGTCGATCTGCTCTGTTTTTGGAGCGGCTTTATACATTCTGCCGAACTTGGTGGAACATTTTCAGGCGATGTATCCCAAAGTGAAGCTAACTATTTTCACAGGACATTCGCATCAGGTGTTGGATATGGTCCTGCATCATGAAGTGTCCTTTGGCATCGCTAGAGCGGTCAACCATCCGAAAATTCACCGTATACAACTTCTGCAAGACGATATGCTGTTAGCTGTTTATCCTGGACATCCATTTCAAAACCGCAAACAAGTAACGATCGAAGAAGTTGCCAAAGAGAAATTGATTTTGTTTAATCGCGGTTCGTTGGACTGGACATTGATTAATTCTGCCTTCAGCCATTTTCAATTGGAAAAACATGTGGTGATGGAGGTCGATAACATCGAGGTAGTGAAACGGATGGTCAAGCAGAAGCTGGGGATAGCATTTCTGCCGCGTTTTTCCATTCATAACGATCTGGAAACGAACGAGCTTCAGGAAGTCAAGGTTATGAAGCTGCCGGATCTTAATCGGAACTTTGAACTGATTTATTTAAAAGATGCGCCCATCAACAGTCTCATGAAGCATTTTATCGATTTCTTATGTAAAGCAGAAGCAAATGCTAGCAAATAAAAAAAGCCTGATTTCTCAAGCTTTTCACTGCCGATCTTTCACACCGGCAGCCCTTGAAGCTGTTTCCCATTAAGGGATTAGCCCTTTCAAGATGCAATCCTTACAACGACTCGCGGTATTTGCCCGGAGTTGTCCCTTCATACTTCTTAAATACCCGAATAAATCCGATATCGGTCGCGTAGCCGACTTTATTCGCAATTTGGGTGAAGGTTAGTTTCTTATTCTTCATTAGCTTCTTGGCTTCGTCAATACGTACTCTCGTTAAGTAATCCGTCAGGTTCATTCCTGTCTGTTTCTTAAAGAGAGCTGACAAGTACTGAGGGGTTAACTGAAATTGCTCGGCAATCATTGTCAAGCTGAGCATATCATCACCATAATGCTGTTCGATATATTTAGCAATTCGATCAGACAGCAGGCTAGTATTACGGCTGCGGCTCTCGTTCAAAAAGTGGCATAGAGCAAGAAACCAGTCCCGGATTTTGACCTTCATCTCATCGACAGTTGCGCAGGTGGAAAGCTCTTTAAGCGGCTCGAATCCATTGCCAAACACTTCGTTGTAGAATGGATCCATTGGGTTAATAATTTTCCATAAAGTGCTGACCATGTTATTGAACAGGCTTCTACCTAATTCAGGTGTTATCCGCCGCGTGCTGAAATGGGCATGAAACAGATTGTCAATCAATTTGCCAACATTGTCCACATCGCCACTTTTGGTGAAATTGATCAATTGGCTTTCAGTTTCTATCGGGTAATAATAATGTCGATCCGCTGCAGCAATCTCACTGTAACGTATGATCGCGCTATGGCCTCTATACATTTTATAATCCAGAGCACTAAGCGCTTCAAAGTAGGATTCACCAACCCCGTCCATTCCTTCGTGCATGTCCCCTATTGCTATCGTAATATACGTCTTGAACTTCTTTTCAATAACATGCATGAGTCGGTCAGCGATACTGTCCAGCTCCTGCGATGCATCAACCTGCACTTCCGTGTAGAAGTTCACCAGCAGTGCAAGCCGGTTCTGATCCAGATCTACCGAATACCCCCATGCGCGTTCACGAATCAGATCGTTAGCAATATTGGAAATAATGAAGCGAATGAGCGCCCACTGCCGTTCTGATTGATCGGTGCTGAAGCGGCTGAAATCGGCGATATCAATCAAAATAACCGCAAAGGATTCGGAGATGAGGTTAATATCCATAAACCGAAGTGACTCATCAGTCATTCGGGAAACATCCACATGACCGCGTACGAAGCGTGACAGGAAGCTTGCCTGAATGACTGGTGTCTGACGGGATAAAATATGCCGAAGCTCCTGCTCTTCATGTAGGGTCATTCGAATCGTTTCCCGGATAAATTCGTATTCGTTGGCCAACTGTGCTGTTTGCCCTGGCCTCTCCTTTTGTAGCACGCGTACGACGTCCCGCAGCGGAGTATAATTGCGATGCAGCCAGAAAACGATCGCTGCTGCCCCTCCAACCAGACAGATCAGAAGAAGGGTCATCATCCAGTTTTTCAGCGTATCTACCTTTTCAAGGTAGACTTCCTTGGGCATGATCAGAACATAGTTCCACCCGTTACGCTCGGATACAGTAGTCAAAAGCATTTTATCGACACCTTGATCCGAGTACTCATAGGGTACATCTTTCGTCACTTTACCACGGAATTGATTCCAGAGAACCGACTGTTCCTCATTCCCGACAATAAGACGATCTTCACGATCGAGAATAAAGACGGAGCTTTGGTAAGCGGATTCGATCTGAGTCAGCATACTGCGAACTTTATTCATATCAAGCATTATCACTAAGGCTCCGCGGATCGCACTTAGTTCTCCCAGGGGTAGCGTCTGGACGTAAGTAATGGTATCTAGCTTGTTTCCGCTTGGTGTCTCGTAGGTAGAGGGAATATAATCCTGATAATGAGGAATGTCTAATAGCCCGCTGCGCCATGTATCGAAGCTAATGCCGATTGGATGATACAACCGGTTATACAGCATTTCTCCCGTTGTCTTGGCCGTTGGCAACAATATCGTATCGTTCGCTCCTAGGTAGATGTAGTAATCGTAAATGAAATTACTCGCATTTTGATATCGTGACATATGTTCCGACACGAACTCTACATACTTGTACGCGTCCGATATTTCTGCGGTATCTGCGTTATTTATCAGCCATTGCAGCCGGGCATTCAAAGCGATTTGCTGGGACATTTGCTCAACTTCCTTAAGTTTGATGTCCATCACTTGACGAAACTGTTCCAGCATCGCAAAGTTTGCCCGGTTCGCATTATCCACCATTATATTGCTTGTCTTCGTATAGAGAATCGATCCAAAAGCAAGAGGAAGCAGGAATATGGCCAAATAAGACAATAAAAGGGTGATGAAAGCGCTACCATTATGCATGCCATTGATCCGCACTAAAATCACCTCTTCAGATAGTCATTACTATATACTATTCTGAATGGATTTCCATTTTCCTGCTGTTCTTGATTATTCTTTCAATGCACCGATCATGACTCCCTTTACAAAATATTTTTGCATGAACGGATAAAGTACAAGGATTGGAAGAGTCGCGACCATAATCGTTGCATACTTGATCGTTTCACCGATCGGCATTTTGTCCACACCGGCATTGGTCGTCATGCTATCCGTGCTGTTCGTAATGAGAATCTCCCTCAGGATAAGCTGCAGTGGGTACAAGTTACGATCGCGCAAGTAGATCATGGCACCGAACCATGCATTCCAATGACCTACGGCGTAAAACAGGACCATGACGGCCATGACCGGAATCGATAAGGGAATAATGACCCGCCACATGACGGTCCAATCGCTCGCACCGTCTATTTTCGCCGATTCTTCCAGACTTATTGGTACGGCTTGGAACGAAGTACGCATAATGATCAAATTCCATGTATTAATGGCTCCGGGAATGATCATCGCCCACACCGTATCTACTAGTCCCAAATTGCTGACAAGAAGATACGTGGGGATAAGTCCGCCCTGAAAAAACATCGTGATGACGATCATAAACATGACCGTGTTTTTAAAAAATACGTTTCTCCGGGAAAGAAAGTACGCCCCTAGCGAAGTCATAATCAAATTAAGAAGAGTTCCGAAGACAACATAAAATATCGTATTGCCATAACCTTTCAAAATGTTCGGATTGGCAAAAACGGCTTTGTATGCGTTCAAACTGAATCCGTATGGCCACCATATCAAGCCGCGATGCTTTGCGAGTAAACCCGGATCGCTTAAGGATGAAAATGCAACATACAAAAACGGGTACAACGTTAAAAAGCAAAGAACGATCATAAAGGCAATGTTAATAGCGTTAAACGTTTTTTCGCCGAAACTCAATTTGTCCATCCTGCTTTTCCTCCCCTGTCACCATAGTTTGGTCTCGCTTACCCGCTTGCTTATGCTGTTGGAGATAATTAGCAGGGAAAAAGCAATCACTGCGTTAAATAAACCTACTGCCGTCGTATAGCTGTAACTAGCCTCCAAAATCCCTTTGCGATAGACGAAGGTTGAGATGACATCTGCCGTATCGTAGGTCAGCGGATTATACATAAGCAAAATTTTCTCGCTGCCGAGTGACATCATCGATCCCATTCTTAATATCAGTAAAATAATAATGGTTGGCATAATCCCTGGAATGGTAATGTGGATCATTTGTTTCCAACGGCCTGCCCCGTCAACTTTGGCGGCTTCATATAACGTAGGGTCGATACCGGACAGCGCAGCCAAATAAATAATGGACCCCCATCCGACTTGCTGCCAAATGCCAGAAGAAACATAAAGAGAACGAAACCACTCCGGCTCAGACAAGAATGACCTTGATGGTATACCAAACAAAGCTGTTAATTGGTTTACAACTCCGTCTCTGGCCAAAAAGTCGACCAGCATCCCGACAACGACGACGATCGATATAAAATGCGGTAAATAGGTGACCGTCTGAACAACCCTCTTGAATGCTTGCTGTCTCAGTTCATTCAATAACAGCGCAAGAATGATCGGTGCGGGGAAACCGAAAATAAGCTCGTACACATTGATCAGCAAGGTGTTGCGGATGATTCTCCAAAAATAATAACTGTTGAAAAATTGAATAAAATTTTCAAATCCGACCCAAGGGCTATTCCAGATGCCAGCGCCGGGACCATAATCTTTAAACGCGATTTGCAGACCGTACATCGGACCATAATCGAATATAAGATAATAAGCGATGACCGGCAGCACCATCAAATATAAAAGCTTGTTGCGCCTCAAATCCCGCCCTATCGTTACCCATATGCTCTCCGTGGAACGAGCCGGTTTCGGATTTCTACTTGTAGTGGTATTTACTGTATCCAAAGCTGTTCCCTCCTTCACTTTGAAAGGGACAGGGAGATGAATGGATCATCTCCCTATAATGGAGTCCCCTTGACAATCATTCGTCGATTATTAGCGTTTGTTGTATCTTTCCAAAGCAGACTGCTGAATTTTTAATGCATCCTGAATTCCCATACCTTCAATCGTTTTAACGTATTTATCGAAGTTATCCAAAGGCTCTGCACCCATGATAAATTTATTGAACATTTCGTCTTTGTATGTGTTAACATCGTTCATAATCGAAGCGAACCTGCCGCTCTCGGCCGAAGTAGGCGTAACTTGAGGGAGTCTCCTTTCGCTATTAGGTTCCGACCAAATTTGGATCGATTCCTTCTGCTCAGGCAGGGCAGCATATTGCTCCATATATCGCTTGTCTTGTACGAAAGGACCGTTGAAGTTGGCGCGCACATTGGCTGCCATAGCATAAGCCATTGAAGTATCCTTCGGATTCATAATGTTATCCGTATAGGTCGGATACCCGTTAACCATCTTATAGGAGGTGCCTTCTACCCCGAAATTAAACAGCATCTTACCTTCATCGCTATAGGCGTAATCAAGCCATTTGGCCGTTGCTTCCGGATTTGTATTCGAAGACGTGATCGCAGCGGCTATCCCGCCAGAGTAGTTGTATGTCTTCGCGTTCCACATTTTTTTATCTCCTGGTTTGACCACAGGAAATGGAGCGGCATTGAGCTTGAAGCCCGGGATTTTACTACCAACAAGCGTTGTATAGTTGCCGATACCTGAGCCTGTGCTCATCGTGGTTGCGAACAACTGATTTCCCGTAATCTTCGCGTCCTTTAGCTTGCTGTCCGTGGTGGCGAAATCCGGATCAAGCAGCCCTTCCTTGTACCATTGATTCATTGTAATCAGAAATTGCTTGTACTCCGGCTGAGTCGGTCCGAACATCACTTTTCCGCCAACTTGGTAATAATCATAGTTCACGCCGTACGAACCCAGGAACGGAATCGCTCCTGTCATATCGCCTTTGCCTATAAGCAGTGGGATTTCATCCGCTTTGCCGTTGCCATTAAGGTCGGTTTTCTTGATCGCCGTCAGTACAGTATGCCAATCGTCAATAGTTTGCGGCATTTTCATGTTCATCTTATCAAGCCAGTCTTTACGCAGAGCGATCCCGTTGCTGACCAGCAAATAATCGTCGCCGCGCAGGAATGGAAAGCCGTAAATACTGCCTTCGTCGGTCACGATCTGCTTTTTCCATTCCGGGTTGGAATCTAAAACTTTCTTAAAATTCGGCGCATATTTAGCAATAATATCGTTCAGTTTGATGATTTTTCCATCCTTGATCGCTTTTTCCGGACCGCCGGGATAACCCGTCCAGCCGTATTCAATGACATCGGGCAATTTAGTTCCGGTAATCATCAGATTGAATTGGTCTTTTTCCTGCCCCACCGGAGGATGCTGAAAATCAACGTGAACCCCGGATCGTTTCTCCAATTCCTTATAAAGCGTCATATCCCCGTAGCTTTTCAATGTAGCTGCGACATTGCTTGTCAAGCTAACCCAATACGTAAGCGCTTGCAATTTTGGTGGTTCTGTCGCGTTCTTGTTTTCTGATGGCTGTTTCCCCGTACTTGAGCTTGAATTGCACCCTGCGACCATTGTGAGGGACAGCATTGCCGTAGTCCCTGCTACCAACCATCTTTTTCGATTAACATTGTTCATACCCCTTTTACCTCCTTTAATGAAACTACATATCAGCATATCAGCGAAATGCCCGACTCTGCGAATCACCGGAGCGCAGCTCTTTTTCGCTATTCTCTTAGTTTACAAAGTTTTGGCAGCATGGAAATAATTAGTTTTTAAAAGGATAAACCGGGGTTAATATTCGCTGTAATCCGTTTTTAAGATCAGCTATCCGATATTAAGATCTGCCCTTCAATTACAAGGGAGTGCTTGCTTGTAAGGAATATCACACATCCATGGGTGGAGTTTTTTATTATACAGCGTAATAGAATTACCTATTCCGACTGTACGTTGTTATTCAATCTAACTATACTATGAACTCTGTTGTCAGCTGCAATTTATCATTCCATCGTCTCAAGAAGACACTTCATGATTATTTTTTGATTGGGATGATAATTCATCATTGATATATGCATCTAAATAGTACAGAAATATTATCCAGTTCAATTGTTCAGAAATGGCTGTTAAACTATATTATGAGCCTGTACAAGGCTACATCAGCTTAGGAGGAATCATCTAAGAATGAAGAAGCAGATTATCGCAATTACGTTATCCTCAGCCATTGCATTCAGTTCCTTTGGCGTTGCTTTCGCTGAAAATCAGAAGTATGTTATCACAGATCACGGTTGGGTAACCGTTTACAGCTCCCCAAGCACATCCGGAGCAAATCTTGGACGTTTACAGCTTGGTGAAAAAGCTGTTCTTATCTCCAAATATAATAGCTATTGGTACAAAATTAGTTTCAATGGCCAGACTGGATACATCACGACCAGTGCTACATACACGAAGCTTGTAGAAGAAACTACGGCACCTACACCCGAACAAAAACCCACGGTGAAGGTCAATGCAAATGTTAATTTTCGGACAGGCCCTTCAACGGATTCTAAAATCATTTCACTCGCAAAGCCAGGAGAAGTTCTCACTTTCGTTGAGCAAACCAACAGCAGTTGGATTAAAGTCATTAGAGACGGAGTTACTGGATGGGTATCAAGCAGCTATGTAACAGTAGTAGGTGCACAACCTGCGCCGGATCCTGATCCAACTCCAACACCACCAGTAAATCCTAATCCAACACCTACACCTGATCCAACGCCGGCACCGGGAAATTCCATTGCGGCTCGTCAAGAAAAGGTTGTACAAATGGCCTTAAGCTTGCAAAATCAAGTGAAATACGTCAATTGGAAAAATCGCCAAGAGGATCATGCTCCATACGCTACGGACTGCTCTGGTTTCACGTACCTGGCTTATAGATTAGCGGATGTAGGTGTCCTTCTAATAAACCGCGCCCCTATTCCACAGTCCACTGTAGGACAAAAGGTTGAGTGGGGACAATTCCAGAAGGGCGATCTCATTTTCACACGAAATAGCACATCAGGAAATGAAGTTGGCCACGTCGGGATTTATATCGGTGATGGAAAAATGATCCATAATGCTAACAGTTCAAGCAACGTTATCATATCAAACATCAATACCAGCTACTACAAAGACAGATTCGTTGTAGCAAGACGCGTTATTCAATAAAAAAAGGGGGGGCTTCTCAGCCCCTCCTTCTTTACCTTTCTTGCACCTTTAATCTCCACTATTATCTGGCCAAGGTAATCCAAGCTTCTAAGGCCCATCGGAACTTGTTGCGAACAGCATAGATTGGGGACTACGCCCACAATAAATTCTTTATCCATTCCTCTCCCTTCAACTGATATCTCAGTCTAATATGCTTGCGATCCTCATTCCCCTGCCAAAACTCTACTTCTTTAGCTTCAACTCTATACAATTTCCATGACGTAGAGGCCAAATCTGGGGTTTGTCTTACTCTAGTCATTTGCTGCTTTAAAGCCTCATCGAAGTCTTGTAGTTTATCTAAAATAGTGCTTTGTTTGCCAATTAAAGCGATCGCCCGGGCTACTGCGCCTCGATTCAAAAAGTCCTTGACGCTGAGCTCTTTCTCCATTTGAATCGCATTCCCTCGTATTCTAACTTGTCTTCCCATGATTGACCAATAAAAAGTTAAAGCAACTCCAGGATTCTTATCTATTTGCTTGCCTTTATTGCTCTCCGAACTCGATGCAAAATACCAGCCTTTATCGTCGACGTCCTTCAAAATGAGTACCCGTGCGTCAGGAGCACCATCAGGATCTATCGTAGAGAGTGTCATGGAGTTGGGCTCATGCACACCGTTTTTCATTGCATCATGAAACCACTCCAAAAAAAAGTTCATGAGGAAATTCGCTTGCATCGTCTGTATGAAATGATGGGAAAGGACCGGTAAGTGTTTTGCTTGCTCTGATTTCTTCTCGGATCTGCTCCATAATAACCTCCTGCTTTGCAATCTTCATTTTGTTTGAATCTCGTTTTAATTATATTTGAAGTCAAATTATAAATATAATATATATTTTAATAATTATTATATAATTAATGTATGGTTTTACTAATAATTAAGAGCAGGCACCATGGCACCTGCTCATTATTTTATTTAGACTTATATCCGTAGTAGTTGTTAAAGGGCTTGCTGTGCATCGGCGCTATAATTCATCACTGTTTTAATCTAGATATGATCTCTTGGGTTACTTGCTTCGTCGTTGCCGTTCCACCAATATCTCTTGTCTTCACTCCAGAATGAGTCACATCCTCCACTACCTTCAAAAGCTGCTGTCCGAGCTCCTGATGTCCCAAATGGTCCAGCATCATCTTCGCAGTCCAGATCTGTCCGATCGGATTGGCTATACCTTGTCCGGCGATGTCCGGCGCAGAGCCATGAACAGGCTCGAACATAGATGGATATTTGCCATTTAAGTTGATATTAGCAGCCGGAGCAATTCCGATACTGCCCATGATGGCGGCTCCGATATCAGTCAGAATATCTCCGAACAAATTGCTTGCGACAACTACATCAAACACCTGTGGCTTAGTGATAAAAAAGGCCGACAGCGCATCAATGTGAATAGATGCCGTCTGCACGTCCGGATATGCTTGTCTCACATCTTTAAACACTTCGTCCCAGAACGGCATGGAGTACACAATTCCATTGGACTTGGTGGCACTGGTAACATGTCCTCTTCGTTTTTGCGCTAATTCAAAGGCATACCGGATGGCTCGTTCCGTTCCTTTTCGCGTGAACACCGCGTTTTGAATCGCGATTTCGTCATCCCCCTTATGTATGCGTCCGCCAATTTCGCTGTACTCCCCTTCACTATTCTCTCTCACAACCAAGAGGTCAAAATCATTTGGACTTAAGAGCGGAGAAGCGAGGCCACGGAAATATTTCGCAGGACGAATGTTGATCACCTGTTCGAACTCACGTCGAATTTTGATTAGTAGCCCCCACAACGACACATGATCCGGCACACGCTGAGGATCGCCAACAGCACCAAGAAATATGGCATCAAAGTTTTGTAGTGTACTCATCCCATCATCTGGCATCATTTTTCCGTGTTGTTCAAAATAATCACAGCTCCAGGAAAAGTTCGTGTACTTGAACGATATCCCTCCATGTACTTCTGCTACTGCGTCCAGCACGTCCGTAGCGGCTGGCACAACCTCTTTTCCAATACCATCACCCGGAATAACTGCGATTTCATAGTACTTCATCCAAACTCCACTCCTTGGTTGTAAAGTTATGTTGACGATCTAATTGTAACCGCTTACGAATTATATGCTTCTTAAATATACGTCATAAATAATATTTCCTCAAATGGGTTCATGGTTCTTTTATTGGACTGGATCCAATTTAGTAGCCTTTTTAAGAACGCCATCCATTTCAACGGCTAATGTATTACCGTTTGGTTTGGAAACAATCTCATATATTTTACTGCCAATAGGTGCGTTGTTTGATTCACCCGTTTTTTTAGGCAAGGGTTGAACAATACTTGTTATTTTTCCGAGTTCTTTTCCCAGCTCATCTTTGTTAATGATTTCAGAAGATATACCATATAAAGTATTATTCCAAACAATCGCGTCGGGATAAATCTTTGAGCTTTCTCCCTTTTTTATCTGCGATGTACATCCTGTAATTAGAATAAAAGCCAAAAAAATTATTACTAATTTTTTCATCATAACACCTGATCAGCTTCTTTCCTTATTATTAACGATCTGCTGTCACCGAGTCCATTGATTCTCTGTAATAATACTGTATGTCATAAATCCATAATAGCAGCTAGAATACTTAAATAGAAAATGCACCCCTTTGAAATATCATCGGATAAACCAGCAGTTGGTTTCTTCCAAAGAGCTTCTAAGGAGTGCACTTCAATATCACATGTTATGTTGATGCTTGCTTATTCCTTCGTCACCAGCTTCAGCGGCGCGGGTATTGTCTTGTCTACCGTCTTGCCCTGCAGCACATCGAATGCGGCTTGAACTGACATTTGTCCAATCAATTCTGGTTGCTGCGCTACGGTTGCGGTGAGTTTGCCAGCTTGGATTGACTTGAGCGCATCCTCATTACCGTCGAAGCCAATGACCGGGATGGATTTACCAGAGCTTTGAATCGCTTCGATGGCACCAAGCGCCATTTCGTCATTATGGGCAAACACGGCTTGTACATCAGGATTAGCTTGGAGCAGGTTTTCCATCACGTTCAGACCTTTCGTACGGTCAAAATCCGCGGTTTGCTTAGCTATTACTTTCAAATCAGTATCTGCAAGTTCATGGAAGCCTTTACCGCGTTCACGAGTAGCTGATGCACCAGCAACGCCCTCAAGCTCAACCACTTTCGCCCCTTTACCAAGCAGCTTTTCAATATATTCTGCCGCCATTTTTCCACCTTTTACATTATCCGAAGCGACCAATGCTTTAACATCCCCTTTATCCGAGGAACGGTCAAGTGTTATGACTGGGATACCCAGGTTGTTTGCCGATTGTACAACGGTCGAAATCGCTGCGGAATCAGTAGGATTAATGAGTAAGGCATTGACGCCTTTTTGCATTAAATCATCTACATCGTTGCTTTGTTTAGCCGAATCGTTTTGTGCATCGACTACTATCGTTTCGATGTTATGCTTCTTGGCTTCAGCAACCACCCCATCCTTTAACGAAACGAAAAACGGATTGTTCAAGGTAGAGATAGATAGGCCAATTTTAATATTTTTTAAATCCCCGCCTGTTTGAGGTTTGGCCCAGCTAGGCGGTTCCAGGGAACACCCTGTAGTTAGAATGAGTAAAAGTACGGCCATTAAAATCGTTAGCTTTTTCATATCCATTTCTCCCTTATGCAGATTTCTTCCGGTCGATGAGTACGGCGATAAGAATGACAATCCCTTTCACAACCATTTGGTAAAAGGAAGATACGCCGAGCAAGTTGAGTCCATTGTTCAAGGTACCGATAATTAGTGCACCGATCAATGTACCTACAATGCGACCGCGGCCACCGGAAAGGCTTGTACCACCAAGGACAACTGCTGCGATCGCGTCCAGTTCATAAGATGTACCGGCAGTTGGCTGCGCGGAGTTCAGTCGGGACGTCAGGATGGCACCTGCTAATGCGGACAGCATGCCTGCCAGAGAGTAAATCATAATTTTAACACGGGACACTTTAATACCAGAAACGACGGATGCTTTTTCGTTGCCGCCAATTGCATAGGTTTTACGCCCAAAGGAGGCTTTGTGCAATATCACCCACAGAATGGCAAAGGTAATGATCATCGTAATCGCAGGTACCGGAATACCGAGTAAATAGCCGCGGCCGAACAATTGGAACATTAAGCTATCTCCGAGTCCAGTAATAGGATTACCGTTGGTGTAAACGAGCGTCAAGCCTCTAAAAATCGTCATCGTTGCCAGCGTTGCAATAAACGGCGCCATCTTCCCTTTGGTAATCATGAGGCCGTTAACCATCCCCATTACGCCGCCCAGCAAGCAGCCAATGATAATGGCCAGAATCGGATCAAATCCGGCTACCATCATATTGGCGACAAATGCACTGGACAGTGCCAATATAGAACCGACGGACAAGTCGATGCCACCTGTTAAAATAACAAAGGTCATACCAAAAGCAATCAATGCATTAATAGAAACCTGCCGCAGCAGATTCAAAATATTAAGTGGTTCTAAGAAGCTTGGATTCAGAACCGATACAATAATAATTAGAATAACCAGGCCGAGCAGCGGTCCTAATTTTTGCGTAACCTGGGAAAGCTGAAAGCCCTTGGATGTTTTTGAGTCATTCATTGTTGTCATGTTACTGTCCCCCTGTAGCCAGCGTCATTATTTTTTCCTGCGTTGCTTCTTCTTTACTCAGCTCTCCCGTTATATGGCCTTCGTGAACCACAACGATGCGGTCGCTCATACCAAGCACTTCCGGCAGTTCGGAGGACACCATAATAATCGCAACGCCATGGCCTGTCAGTTCATTCATTAGTTGGTAGATCTCACGCTTGGCTCCGACATCAACGCCACGGGTGGGCTCGTCCAAAATCAAAAGCTTAGGACCAATACCTATCCATTTTGCGATAACCACCTTCTGCTGATTACCACCAGATAGATTGCCCGCAGCTGTTTCGGATGAATGCGTTTTGATTTGCAGTCGTTTGATCAGTGCATCCACGAAGGTCTTTTCTTTCTGCGATGAGATTAGTCCCTTGGAGGTAAAACTGCTAAGACTAGGCAGCACCATATTGTCTCGTACAGAGAAGTCCAGAACCAATCCTTCATCTTTCCTATCTTCTGTAATGAACCCAATCCCCAGTTTGACTGCATCAACCGGCTTTTTGATCATGACTTTTTTTCCAAACAAGAGAATTTCTCCACTATCCAGATGATCCAGACCGAATAAGGCTCTCATAATCTCGGTGCGTCCAGAGCCCATAAGCCCTGAAAAGCCTACAATTTCACCGCCGCGGACCTGGAAGCTAACATCCTCAAACAATCCTTTACGCGTTGCATGCTTTACTTCAAGCACAACTTCACCCGGATTCGGATTTCTCCCAGGATAGCGCTCTGTCAATTCTCGACCCACCATTTTCTTGACAACCTCGTCAAAGCTGGTATTCGGAATTTCCTTCGTATCTACGGTCCGCCCATCCCGCATGACGGTGATTCGATCACAAATGGCGAATATTTCTTCCATTCGATGCGAAATATAAACGATGGATACGCCTTCTTTTTTTAAGGACTCTATCACTTCAAACAGCTTCTGAATTTCTCTCTCGGTTAGTGCTGAAGTCGGTTCATCCATGATAATCACTTTAGTATCCGTTAGCAGCGCCTTGGCAATTTCGATCATCTGCTGTTGGCCTACCGAGCATTGTCCGGCTTCTATGTTCAGCGGAATGTCGACAGAGAGCTTTCTGAACTGTTCCTTTGCGAGCGCCTTCATTTCGTTTCCTCTAAGAAGCCCCCAAGAGGAAGATATCTCCCGACCGATAAACAAGTTCTCCAGCACCGTCATATCAGGCCATACATTGAGTTCTTGATGGATAAAAGCGATACCTTGACGCTCTGCTTCTTTCGGATTTGCAAAATACGTTTCCTTACCGTCGATAAGGATAGTTCCTTCATCTCTAGCGTGCACCCCGGTAAGAATGTTCATTAGTGTAGACTTACCCGCACCGTTCTCGCCCATTAGGGCATGAACCTCTCCTTCGTGCAGGTCAAAGTCAACACCGGACAATACTTGATTGCTGCCAAAGGCTTTGTGGATTCCATTCATTCGAATCTGCATAAAGGCTCCTCCTTATGAACCAAAATAGACGCCAGCTTGTAAAATGATGTTCGCATACGGTTTGGCTTCACCTGTACGAATCACGGCTTTAGCCTTTTGCGTCTGCTGCTTGAATTCTTCGTGAGGACATTGCTTAATCGTCAACCCATCGAATTTATGCTCTATAAAATCAAATGCTTCTTGGTTGCTCCATTTCATCTCTTCTGCAATAATAACCTTTTCTATTTCCATATCTGATGCGATGGCATTGACTGTTTCTTCAAAACTTGGAGACCCAAAAGTTAGTGCCAAATCGATCTTCTTAACTCCCTCCGGGATAGGGAGGCCGACATCAGCGATCACAATCCTATCGGTATGACCTAGGTCGGACAGCACCTTGGATATATGACTATTCAAAATTCCATGCTTCTTCATATTACATTTGCGCCTCCACTTCTTGACGCTTCGGCATACCGCCCTGTGCCCCGAACTTCATCACGGACAAGGAAGCAGCACGGTTGGCAAACCGAACGCTCTCGAAAATCGGTTTACCTTCGGCCAACGCAACAGCAAAAGCGGCATTGAAAGTATCCCCTGCCCCTGTCGTATCGACCGCTTCAACCTTGTAAGAAGGAACGAGCACTTCTTTTGTACCATCAAAGTAACGGACACCTCTGCTGCCTTCGGTTATAAATAGTTTGTTTGGATATTGGCGCAGTGCTTCAGAAACGGTCAAATCTGCAAATATAAGCTTGGCTTCATGCTCATTTGGCGTTATATAAGCTGCATTCTCTATAACCTCTTCTTCTAGAGGTCTAGCTGGAGCAGGATTCAACAGCAATGGAATGCCAAGTTTTTTGCAAACTCTGCTAACATGAGTCACGGTTTCTTCTGGGATCTCCTGTTGAATCATCACCATGTCCGCTCCTCTGAAAGCATCCATGGACCTATCGATATAGTTTGGTGTTACCTCATTATTTGCAGCTTTAATGACAATAATACTATTATCGCCTTCTGCTAGTGTGATATGCGCTGTTCCACTTTCCAAATGTGTAACCGGTTCCACATGGTCGATAGTAACACGATTGTCTTTAAAGTTATTTAAAATTTGTTCACCGAAATGATCATCCCCCACTCGTCCAATCATTGTCACATCGGCACCAAGTCGTGCTGCGGCAACCGCCTGATTGGCACCTTTTCCTCCAGGGACAGTTTTGAAGCTCTCGCCGAGAACCGTTTCACCGGCTCCCGGACGCTTGGATGATGTCACAACAAGATCGATTGATGAGCTTCCAACTACAATAATTTTAGCCATGCTGCTCCACCTTTCTGGTCGTATCCCGCTCCGTGAACGTAACGGGCATCTGTATTGTTTTGTGATCTACATTTTGCGTTTCAATTAATTGTATAAGTAAGCCAGCTGCCGCTCTTCCCATATCGTATGCAGGCTGACGTATCGTCGTAAGTGACGGTGTCAGCAGGCTGCTGAGCGGAATATCGTCAAATCCAATGATTTGAACGTCATCCGGTACCTTCTTGCCTAACCGGAGGGCTTCATGCAGAACCGCTGTTGCAACGATATCGTTGCTGGCAATAATCCCGTCGGTATCGGGATACTGTTCAAACAGCTCTTTGGCCCAGGTACCCGCCTCTGTGAATGAATAAGACGATGTTTGGACCACGTTAAATGAAATACCCTGATCTTTCAATATATCAATAGCACCTTGATAACGATCCTGTGCCGGACGGACATGTTTAGGGCCTTGTATAATCGTAATCTGACGGCTGCCGCGGGCCACGATCTCATGAGCGGCAATTCTTCCGCCTTCTCGTCCATCTGAGTATACGGATGGGCGATTATCCGCAGTCCGATCGAGAAACACCACCGGAATATTCAGCTTCCGGTATGTATCCGTATCGGGATGATTTGTTGAAGCAATCACGCCAACCACGTTATTTTGTACGAACGTTTGGATATATTCTTTTTCCTTTTTCGTATTCTCATCACTGTTGCCAATAATAATTCGAAAATCATTCTCATGCATCTCATCTTCCACCCCACGAGCAAGCTCGGGAAAGAAAGGGTTAGTGATATCGGGAAGAAGCAAGCCGATTAGCCTTGATTTTCGTTTATATAGAGATCTTGCGACCTCATTTGGCGTATATTGCAGCTCGGTGATAGCAGCTTCAACCTTCTTGCGAGTATCTTCGTGCACATAGCCAATTTCATTAAGCACCCGTGAAACGGTTGCTACCGAAACACCAGCATGCTTGGCCACATCTTTAATGGTTGCCATATCATCTTCTCTCCTTAATGTGGAACCGGTTACACATATAAAATATCACAGTGCCTCTCATTTGGCAAGTCGGAATCTTATCCAAATCAGAAATTGACTTTCTAGCAGCTGACTTTTGGGATCCTTCGATTGGGGAGAAAAAGAGAAGATAACCACTTCACATAGGTTCCGTAGTTATCTTTCATTTTTATATTTTACAGAGAGACAAGATCACGAGACAAGCGATTAAGTCGCTCGCAGCCGTTTTCCGTAACTAATACCATATCCTCAATCATAATCGAACCAACACCGTAGCCGTAATACGGCGTCTCCAAACAAATCACCATGCCCGGGCGGAATATTGTACTCTCGGTTGGACTTAAGAATGGGGGCTCTTCGGCTGCGAGGCTCAAACCCGCGCTATGCCCCAAATGGCCACGGTTGTAACCTGGAAGGCCCGAATTACGAATCAGGTTCATTACCTCGTCAAAAACCGATTGCATTGATCTTCCTGGTTCGATGAGCTGCAGGAGCTGATCGTGACCGGTTCTAAGTGCATGGTAAACCCGTTCGATCGTACTGGAGGGAGCTCCCAATACAAACGTGCGAGCAATATCCGATCCGTACCCTTCTACATCTACGCCTACGTCAAATTTTATCAAGTCGCCAGTCTTACTTGGAAGCGTCTCGAACAGATGCTTCGGGGCGAAGCTCTCTCCTACGGAAATCATATGGAATCGCGAGGTTGATCCCTCTTTGTTCTTCATGAGAGCCTGCAGATAAGCGTGAGCTATGTCGGCTGCCGAGCTGCCTACTTGGATTCTCCGTACGGTTTCGGCAATACCTTCTTCCGCATAAGCACAGCTCTTGCGGAGTCGATCGATTTCCCAAGGCGTTTTAATGGCACGAAGCTCGGTAAAGACGGGGCTTGCTTCCACCAGCTCCAGATTTCCAACCACATCACGCAGTGCCGTTACGGAGGGATATCGCATCGAATTCAACTCTACAGCGACGCGCCCCTCCGGAATTCCGTTCTCCTCCAGTATTTGACGCAGGATGTCGAACATCTCCTGCACCTGGTGGGCCGTAGGTCGTTTTCCTTGGAATTGTCCGCCCTTCAGCCCTAACGGGTCGTCGACATCCACCCACGTCGGATAAGTTCTCACTTCGCAGCCTGGCAAGTCTGAAGGAACGCCTGCCGCTTCGAACTCATTCATAATAATCACGGTTTTCCGGTCAGGATTACGTAGCATGACGGCGAGTGCTACTTCGCTCATTCGCAAGGTATACATAAACGTGCTAGGATGACCGGACAAATAATAGAAATTCTCACAACTGGATGCTACCAAAGCATCCAGCTTCTCTCGTTCCATGATTAACCTTGCTCTCGCGGCAATTTCCTGTAGATGCTCTTCCTTGCTAGGAACCATGATATCACCACCTATTTATCTATTCTCGATTTGCCTCAGAAATTTACGGGCACGCTCCGTCTTAGGATCAGCAAAAAACTGGTCGGGCACGCCTTCCTCCTGAATTTTACCTTCACTCATAAAGATAATCCGGTCCGCAACCTCCCGGGCAAATCTCATCTCATGGGTGACAATGATCATTGTCTTCCCTTCCGTCGCCAACTGCTTCATGACCGAGAGTACCTCTCCGGTCAGCTCCGGATCGAGGGCGGATGTCGGCTCGTCGAACAGCATCACCTGCGGCTCCATGGCAAGAGACCTTGCAATAGCTACCCGCTGCTGCTGACCTCCCGATAAACGGGAAGGATATTCATGCTTCTTCTCCAAGAGGCCTACCTTGGAAAGTAGGGCTTCTCCAAGCTGAACGGCCTGCTGCTTGGGCATTTGTTTCACAGTCATTGGAGCCATCGTGACGTTCTCCAGCGCGGTCATATGCGGGAATAAATTAAAGGATTGGAACACCATGCCTGTCAAGGCACGAATGTTCCGGACCGCTTGTATTTTAGCCTGACCGTCCATCGATGCTTTCCACACGGCATCGCCTACCCGAATTGTTCCTTCGCTTGGCTCCTCCAGCCCATTGATACAGCGCAGCAAAGTGCTTTTACCTGATCCGCTCGGGCCGACCAGTACCACGATTTCTTGAGGACGAATATGTAAATCGATATGTTGAAATACGAGAAGCTCCTGAAAGCTTTTACCGAGATTGTTTACTTCGATCATCTTGACGCACGCCCTTAATAAGCTTTGGATAACTTTTGTTCAATGCGGTTGAGAATATTGGAGAATACCGTACTCATCACCCAATACATAAAGGCAATAGCAATATAAAAAGGCATCGCTACGTAATACTGAGCCATCAGCAATTGAGCCGTGCGGAGCAGCTCCGTTACCGTGACTACAGAAACGAGCGACGTTTCCTTCAACATCCCGATAAACGTGTTGCCCATCGGTGGAATCGCAACCCGAGCTGCTTGCGGCAGTACAACCTTCCGCATCGTTTGCCAGGGGGACAGCCCAAGCGACAGTGCCGCTTCCGTCTGTCCTTTGCTTACGGAAAGAATAGCTCCTCGGAACGTTTCGGATAAATAAGCACCAATGTTAATACTTAGCGAAATATAGGCCGCTGTTAGCGGCCCTAATGTTATTCCGTAATCGGGTAATCCGTAATATACAATAAAGATCTGTACAAGGATCGGCGTTCCGCGAATGACGGAAACGTACCCTTGAGCCAAGCCGCGGACAAGCCTGTTTCCCTTAAGCCGGGCGATCGCCACAATTAAAGCGATGATAAAGCCGAATACCATGGAGACGAGTGTAATCAGCAAGGTATAGTAGGCGCCTGTTAAAAGAAAAGGAATGTTGTTAAAGACCAGCTCCATCCGTTCATCCTCTCCATTCCATGCCGGTTAAATGTTTGGATCCACCCCAAACCATTTTTGGAAAATGCTCTTGAACGTTCCATCGGACTTCATATCGTCCAGTGCTTTATTGATGGCATCCAGAAACTCTGGATTGTTTTTGGGGATTGCGATGCCGGCAGCATCCTCTTTAATAGGTTCGCCTACCGTTTTGATTTTGAATTGATTTTTTTCCACCAGCGGCTTGATCGCGAATACGTTGTTAATTGTCGCATCGATACGGCCAACATTTAGATCCGTCAAAGAAGTAATGACGTCATTGTAGGTCGCAATTTCAAAGCTCCCGACTTTGGGTAGAACTGTATCTCGCAAATATTTCTCATCGTTCGTGCCGAGCCCCACACCAACCTTCTTGCCCTTAAAATCGTCAATCGACTTAATTGTCGTATTATCTGCCTTCACGATTGCATTCACGGCATTTTTAATATATGGCGTAGAGAAATCCATCGTTTTTTTGCGGTCGTCAGTAATCGTAACCTGGCTGACCAACGCATCATACTTCCCTTTTTGTAAGCCTTCGATCAGACCGGAAAATTCCCCAGTGATGAATTCGGCCTGAACTCCCAGACGTTTAGCGACTTCTTTGGCTACGTCTGCGTCGAATCCATCCACCTCATGTTTATCGTTCAAAAAGTTATAAGGGGCATACGTTCCCATCAAGCCCACTTTGAGCTTTCCGGTTTTCTTCACTTGCTCTAACAGGTTCGCCGAAGCCGCTGTTCCCGGAGCTGTATTGCCGGAAGCATTATCGGACGGTTGAGCTGGTTTTCCACCGCAGCCCGCAAGTGTGATAAGGATGGCACTTAGCAAGGTTACGGTTTGAAATAGTTTTATGGATTTAGCCGACATGTTGGATTCCTCCTGAAAGCTTCTTTTTTAATCTTGATTCGATCATTTCAATAAGCTTTTCTCCAAGACAAGCTGTCTTTCATCAAAAAGGTTTCGTAACGCAACTTTTTTATTATCTCAATAATCCACAAATTTCAAACATTACCTTAACATTGGGAACTTGCTGTTTCACAAGCGATAAGGCAATAATCCGAACACATGAATGATTGTTTGCTGCGCCACTCCCTGAAAGGCTCAAATATAGTTAATGGCATTAATTATGATTTGCAGTACCACGCAATTGAAAAATAATGTTAAAATACTAGAGTTAGCAAGAAAATCTAGCCATTCGTATCGTGTAATGAGAAGCGATAGAACTGATTGAAGCGGAGGAATAAGGATGAGTCTCGAATCATTAACCCGTTACTGTTTATCAAAAAAAGGTACCAAAGAGGAATACCCTTTTGGCGACGATATATTAGTAATCAAAGTATCTTCCAAAATATTTGCTTTCCTTTCAGAACGAAACCATCAGCCGAACATCAGCTTGAAATGTGATCCATTTATAGCGGATAACTTAAGACAACAGTACCCTTCAGTTACTCCAGGCTACCATTTAAATAAAAGTCATTGGAATACGATTATCTTAGACGGTTCCATTCCAGAGCCTGAATTATACAGCATGATTGATCATTCCTATGAGCTTGTTTTTAAAAAACTAACAAAGTCGGAGAAAGACGCCGTTCTCCAAATAAATACCTCAAAGAGTTTCAAATGATTATTCTGTTAATAAGAAAACACAACAGGCCGCCTTCAAAGGCAGCCTGCTTCTTCTTATCATTAGCACTCATGCGAAGGGATCACGCATAGTATACCCAATACCTCGTCGAGTGATGATGTACTTATGAACCCCTGGATCATCTTCAATCTTTTCTCTTAAACGGCGAACAGTTACATCAACGGTACGAACATCCCCGATATAATCGAATTGCCAAACTTGTTGGAGTAAATGCTCTCGAGAGAATACTTTATCTACATGCATAGATAAATAGAGCAACAATTCAAACTCACGATATGTAAGTTCGACTGCTTTTCTCCGTTTGATCACAGTATATTCGCTTGGATTTATAGTTAATTCCCCCACAAAAATCATGGATTCAGCGGGTTCATCTTTTCTATCATTCACTTTGTTACGACGAAGATTTGCTTTTATTCGGGCTAGTAATTCGCGATTACTAAACGGCTTTATTACATAATCATCTGCACCCATTTCCAGGCCTAGTACCTTATCTAGCACAGTATCTTTAGCAGTAAGCATGATAATTGGGAATTGATGCTTTTGTCGGACCAGCCTGCATACCTCAATACCATCAGAGCCAGGCAACATCAGATCAAGTAACATTAAATCAGGTGGTTGATTTAAGGCAAGTTCTATCGCTTCGTCACCGTTATAGACACAGGTAACTTCATAACCTTCTTTTTCTAAATTAAATTGAATAATCTCAGTTATTGGTTTTTCATCTTCAACGATCATGATTCTTGGCATCCATCTATCCCCCCCTGATCGCCCTACTATTTAAAGACGGACATTACTTGCTCTCATAAATTAAAAGCGGATCCTCCTTAACTGTGAAGAAAGCGATGAGGTCGATGTACCGTCAAATCAAAACCTAATTGTTACCCTCAATGTATATTCTATATCCTAGCTTCCTTTCCTTCCATATCATTCCACTTGCATGCAAATTGTGTTTAAAAAGAGAAGCAGGTTTCTCTGGTGTATATTCTGGAGTTTTAACAAAAGGCTGCCGAGTGGCAGCCCCTTAATGATTATAAGTTACAATCAAATAAAATTATTATATACACAAAAAAAGTCACATCAGAAATTCCTTTAGTAAGATGAAGTTCGCATTTACATATTTCACGAATTTATTAGGGACAATTAGCCGCGAATCAATTCGTAATCATTGCCTGCAAGTGTATTAAAGACCAACAGAGAGCCTTTCATCGTTACGGGTTGGCTGCCTTCTTGAATCCAATTAACTTCTGCTTCACCCCAAGGATTTCTTACTCGGCATGTGCCTCCAAGTGTAGAGTGGATTCTCACAAAAGATACGACCCCTTCCCGAATCGAGGACGTCACGTTAAAGCCGCCATGGCACCATAAAGAGAATTCTCCTTCCCAATCTGCAGGACATGCAGGGAACACTCGGATCACAGACTCTTTTCCCGGACCAGGGGGCTGACTTTGACAAAGTGCCGATTGAAGGGCTGCCGCCGCATTGCCTAGCCGCTGTATACTTAAGCAGTTCACTCCCTCACGAACCGTCAGTCGGTTGTCGAAAAACTTCACTCTGCCCGTATCAGCAAAGTAACAGTATTCTCGCTCCGCGTTGACGCACTCCAACTGTGCCAACACTACTTGTTTGAATGGTTCTGCGAGTCCCATATGTGCAAGCACTCGTCCTGTACCCGACATTTCGTACGCCGCACGACCCCAATCATGATCAATCAAAGTCTCATAGTACTTGATGGTAGCTAAGGTAGTTTCATATAGCTCTGGTCGGTCATAGGCTGTCTCCAGTGAAGATAAGTCACCAAACCGCCCAGGTTTCAAATCTACATTGCTCTTGTTATCCAGTACCGGGCCGATCGCACCAACCCAGACAACGGGTTCGCCTTTTTCGGTTCTCAGAACGGCATCCGGCTCGTCACTTCTAGGTAGCGGAGCAAGATTATCGTACAGTTCCTGCCAAACTGGTCTCAACTCTTCGTCCGTGTCCAATATCTGCGCCGCTTTCAGGAGAACAGGAAAAATGGTATGCATCGCTGCCATCGAATCCATCGTGTTTTTGCCATCATAATATTTTTCGTCACTGGTTGTGTGATAGATGTTATAAGTTCCGTCTACATCCTTCTTTAAGTTGGGAAAATGGCGGAAGAACTCAGCAGCTCCGCTAATAATGGGATATGCCCGCTCCCGGAGCCATGCTTCGTCTTTCGTATATTCGTAGTACAGCCAGTAATGATAGGCAATTCCGACTTGGGTGCCGAACATATGAGTCGTAAAGCCGAACGGCCCGAAACCACGCTCTACATACTGAAATTGACCATCTACGTATTTCTCAAGATACTTCCAATTCCAACGACTTTCATGCGGCCGCTTAGGATTAGCGAAATCACGGAATCGATCAGACATTTGATCCCATGGCTTCCGCAGCAGGTACAAGTCTCTCATCTCCTCCGCAATGTCATCGGGAAGCTCTTCCAATCCGTTAAATGTTACAACCTCAGGAATGTAGATACCCTTGCTTCCCCACTGCTGCTCAGCTGCCTTTACACAAGAATCATACATTCCCGTATACATGTTGAAATACGGCTGAAAAAGCTCATTATGGCCTGACGGGAGCACCGCATTATAATACAAATTCATGTTGTTCCACCAATGCATGGCTCCCCAGTGTCTCAGATCTCCACGCGGACTAAGCAGCATGCCTCCAAAATTCGGTGGATACAGCGCTCCTCTGGAGTTGGATGCCATCAAATACAGGTAGTAGGTGTAGTGAAGCTCTACAAATTCAGCCGTTCCATCTTCACTGCTTAAGTGGATATAGGATTTCTCCCAAAATTGGTTCCACCACGCTTTGTGCTCCTTCAGCATGTGATCAAGCCCTGTGTTTAGAGCTTGTTGTACTTGCTTTATGGCTACGGCAACAACATCCTCCTCTTCGTCAAAGCTGGCAGCGCTACCGATAAAAATATCGAACGTGCCTTGACCAGGCTTCAGGCACAAGCGCATCTCGGTTTCATTCGGTTGGCCGATAACCTGGCTCTTCCGATATCGCCCGACAGGCTCCCTGCCGCCGAACTCATCGTTCATACGAGCTCTACCTTCGCGTCCATAGATCCCAATGACAACGGCGGAGCTGCAGTAATGACTTCCCTCCTGGAATACCTGCTTGAGTACAATCATCTCATTCACCATACTTAGCGTTGATACAGCCGAATGATTCTTGGTCACGACTTCTGCAGGCCTCAGCATTTTTAATTTGATATTGATGCCTTGAGGCTCTTCTCTCTCATCGAGCACTCTAACCCCAAAAACATCCTGATGAGCGGAAGCGAAAGCTTCCACTTTAACCTCATCCCCTCGGATCGATGCTATTCCATCATACAGGCTTAATTGCTGCCTAATGCTTTCATCCTGAAACACGTCTGCCCCAAAATCTACGAAATCAATATCCACAAATGCACTTGCATATGCATAGTCAGTATGCCTCTGATTGAAGCTGTTAGTATTGCAGTCATTGGCGTATACGTCTGCCCGGTTGATTTGAAATTTCAAAGCAGAGGGAGAAGTCCAAACCAGGCTGCCCATTCTACCATTTCCAATAGGCAGTCCTCCCTCACTTCGTTTCACTGTATGGTTATAATGTAAGTCTCCATGCGAGACAAGCTCCCTATAATCCATTATGAATTCACGCTCCCAGATATGATTGATAACTTCGCTTCAAAGGAATGAAACATAACTATTACCCTGATCCAGCAATGCCACAACTTGTCTTCACTTCTTATTTTTATTATATAGATCGGTGTACTCTTTAATGACGAGGGCAATATTGAAGGCCAGTATTTTTAAAAAGTAGCTTTTCTTTGTCATGATCATTCTCCTATCCGGTGATAGTAATGTATCCGGAAACGAGCTATAGAAACAGGTCAAGCCCTAGTCAAACCATGGAGGTTAGGCTAAGGCTTGATGTTAATTAAGCTGTTACTTTGTGAACAGACCGACAAATCCGCCGCCGCTGTTTAGTTCAATTGCCAACGTTTCGGTTCGTTCTGAAGTGATATTCTCAACGACAACCGCTCCGTCGTCTTCCATATTGTCATGCACGAAGACTGCCTTATATGTCCCCTCACCAAGGAAGGATAAGGGCACTTGGATTTTTTGGGCAGGACCGGCACTCATGACCGCTAATATCCATTTCTCACCGCTCCGCCTTGCGAAGATCGTCAGCTCCCCAATCCTCGTCTCCGGCAGCACTATTGTCTCATCCCATACAGCCTGAATGCTTTTGATAACTTCCACTGCAGGATTATCCAACACACTCTGCGGATGCGCAGCAATCGTCAGCATCGGACTGTGAAACGTTGCAAGGCATGCGATCTGGTGCGCCCAAGTAGAATCCCTCCTCCGTTCTGTGAAGATCATCGTTGTGTAATCCGCTGGTCCAGCTAAATAGCGAGTGAAAGGCAGAATCGTCTCGTGTCGTGCCCGCTTCATCAACCCGCTTGATTCCATGCCTCGAATTCCTTCATAGATCATGGCATTCGGCCAAGTCCGGATGAGGCCAGTTGGCTTGTTCGAGCCATGAAAATTAAGTACAAGCTCGTACTCCGCAGCTAATCGGAGCAGTTCCTCGTAAAGATCAATATTTTCCTTGGCCTCATGGTCAAAGAAGTCGATCTTGGCACCGCTCACACCCAGTCGATGCAGCCGTGAGAAAAACTGTTCTCGGCTCTCCTCAGTCCGTAACTGATTGCTGTGCCTCCAGAACATGACTCTTACGCCTAGAGCATTCGAGTAATCCACAAACTCCCGGATTTCTTCGTCAGACCAGCGGTAGGCGAAGCCCTCCAGAATGTGATATTTGGCATCAATTTCATTAGCCATTTGGGAGAAGCGTTTCATCAGATCCAAAGGGCTGATACCTTCCCTTGGCTCGTAATTCCTGTCCAGGTAATCCCATACGGCGAGGCCTGGCTCCACCCAAGGCGTCTCCACCTGTTGAGGGAACAGTCGCGTGTCCGCCTGAGGACATAGATTGTGCACAATATCACAGTTCACAAGCGTGTTTAAGTCACGAGCCACCAACACCACACGCCAAGGCGTGGTCACAGTGCCGTTAACCGAAGCTGGCGTAGCCAGACGCTTTGCCTCTTCACGCCCATATCGAAGCTCATACGGATAATTTATCGGATGACGATGAGCGAGACCAATAACCCAACCACGCCTTCCGTCACTTTCCAAGGCCATTCCGCTATAATTCACCAGATTGGCTTCAGTTATAGCACCATACCCCTTATTATCTGGCAGCTGGAAGGTCAATGGAGGGCCGCTCCACTGACCCGATAGGGTATTGGACACTTCCTCTTTGGCATATTCAGCTTCGTAGTGTCCTTCCAGCCCGTGGAACCAGATCGTAGAGCCTGCTGGAAGGATGAACTCAGAAGCTTCGTCCGGTACTCGAACATCCTCTGCCTCACCTGCAACGACATGACGATAGGCTATACCATCATTAAATACCCGGATTTCCAAAATATAAGAAGTCATGCTTAGATCATGGGTAAGCAGCATCTTCACGCCATTGCATAGATTGGTTGCTGTGCTATGGGCGCCGTGCCACGCATAGGTTTCGTCTATGTTGTACGTTTCGAGTCCACCAAAAATGACACCCGAAGATAAATGGTAACCGTCTACTATCATGTGTAATGCGGATGGCTCAATGACGATGGTGTCATCTAGTGTCACTTTGAAGTTCAACCGCTCCGGATTGGAACCCACGATGAACTTCACTCTGCCGTCTGGACTGACGACCTCAACCTCGTTCAACGGTAGTACCCGTTGTGTTCTTCTTGATGGCTTCTCTTCCTCATTCAATTCAATCGTCGATTTCGCTCCAGTTTGCATGTAGTTTACCTCCTAAAAGTAGAATAAAGTTTTCATCTAAATTAAATCTACTCACATACATCCCTCACTTTTGCAAGCGTCTTCATTTTAGTGCACTATCACCGAGCACATGAAAGGACGAGCTAAATTCCAATAAGTATGCTGGACATGCAAAGTTCCACCATGGTTGTAGGTTCCACACTAAATTATGCCTGTCCCCATCGCCAATCCTATCTTTATTTTATAACACTCACTCAAAAAGGGAATGTCTTTTTCCAAGGTATTTGTGCATTTAATTAACTTTTTTCCTGTGCTGTTCTTTCAGTCAGCATACTAGAATGCCAAGTGTATGAATGGTACATCCCAATAATACTTTTTTTATTATCTGAACGATTATCTATGATTTAACCCAATTAGGAATAAAATGTCCAAAGTATTTTCCGATTTTCTCGACTTCAGTCATTATGCTACTTACCCCAATATCAGACAAAAACCAGTTTTCCTTGGTAATTCCAGCCCTGTCGACTACAGGCGAGATCAAGATTTCCATAATCGTTTCGTTTCTAGTAATGCGTCTTCATTGAATTCCATCCTGTAGATATCGGGTTTTGAAGTCTTTAATAAAAACTCCAAGTCGTATTGACGGTCAAAGTATCCCATCATTAAGGTCATAACTGCTCCATGAGTTCCTAGTACAACTTTCTGCCCCTTATGTTCGTGTAGAATCCTTTTTAAAACGGCGATAGAACGATTCTGACAATTCTTAAGAGATTCTCCTCCAGGCAGCGAAAAGTCTGGTTCAGTGAAAATCTTCTTTACGGTTGGATACAATTCCTTTTCAGCCAATATGGCATCCTCACTTAAAAAGACCATTTCTCTAAGATCTTCAAAAACTAATATTTCTTTACCTAAAGACTGGGCCAATTCCTCAATGGTTAAAAAGGCCCTACTATAAGGACTTGAAATGAACGTGTCTATACCCTCATCTTTCAATATTTCAGTTATTTTATGGGCATCTGCCTTCCCCTTGTCCGTCAGTCCACGAGTTCTCTCGTTCCCTCCTGCTGTTTTAGGTGAATCTCCGTGCCTAACCATATAAATAAAGGTTTTCATACATAACCCCCACATCATAATATTGTTGTGTTAACGGATAATAACTGATTTCCTGATCCCTTATATGTAAAATAATGTATGCAATAACAAGAGTTATTCTAGCATAATCGGCATAATCATAATAGTCCATTAACCAAACTACTCACTTAGAATGAATGATCTTGATAAAATAAAGATCGCTCTCCTCTTTTGTCCTGATTTCCAGGTGGAGAGCGACCATTTTTAAATGATCAGTCGAACGTACGAGTGAGAGCCGTATTTCTTACACAGCCCCAATCTTAGGCCATGCTAGTTCGACGCCATTCGCCGTAAGCAATGCTTGAAGCGCTTTGAGTTTATCTGTGCTAGCCCGAACCTCACTAGGATTGATGCCTTGGTCTAAGCAAAAAGCAGCAGTATAGCCTGCGGACTCCCCAATATTCCATTCAACTGGGTGAAGTCTGTAACAACCGTTCGTAATGTGAGTGGTTCCAATATTCTTGCAAGCAGCCAGCAGGTTCTTAACCCGTTTGGGAATTAGGCTGCCCAGTGGGATCTGAAAAGGTACCGAGGAGATATCAAGGAAATTATGTCCCCGCATAGTAGGATGCAAATCGATTCTGTAGCAACCTATGCCTACGCTGTCCGGAAATTCTTCGGCCCCACGCTCTTCTCGTATTGCTGCACTGACATGCTGCTCGAGAACCGTGAATTCCGCTTTGATCCTGCGCGATTCCCTAATATACGGCGCTTGGGCCATTCCATCAGCTGTTCCGACGACATCTGGGCGAAGCCTTAATCCAGGATAACCCCTCCCCCCATCAGGACGAGGTGCTTCCGTTTGCAGCCAATATAATAAAGAAAAACTTAACTGTTTCGCTTGATGCAAATGCTTTTCGACTTGCGAATCAGGCACATCATAGATGTTGCCAAGAAAGTAATCGTGCTGCGCCCAATTGACTAATGAAATATCGGATGGATACGTTCCTGCTGTGAAGTTCGCTCGATCTACAATACGGCGATAAATAAACAAAGGATATTTATCCGTACCGGGAAAAAGAGTCTCTTCCGTCGGTTCCAGCGTCTTGGGATCGGGTGATACCCAATTTAATTGCGGGTTTGGCCAGAACGGCGCTTGAAACGAACGCCAGAACTCGTAATCTTTGGGCTTATCTATTACATGATTTTCACCTTCAAAATAATCCATGGCAAAGCAGAAAGTAAATGCTTGGATATTCTGAGGATCTGCAGGGCCATCCAGTGCATGGGGTTCGTTTGTTTCTTGTTTCGATTCTGCCCCAGTTACGTATTCTACTTTTGCAAGCGGCAGAACATCTCCGCATTCCGTTGCATCCAGAAAATAAGGTGCCTGGACAGTCAGTGTCTCCCCATTTTCTTTTTTTACGGAGACAGCTTGGATCTCGTTTCCTTGGGTATACGCCTTTACTATTCTACAACGTGTATGAATGGCAAGTTTCCCACTGTTAACGAAAGGTGCAAGCATCTGCTGCAGCACGGCATGCATGACGCGCGGTTCGGCACATAACCGGCTTACGCCGCCGTTACCGGGATTTAAATAGTACGCCGAATGCCCGTACTCCGATAACGGGTAGTTCTGACGGTAGTAGTCCCTCACCTGATTTCGGAATTTGCGATAGTTTCGCGTACAACCGAACTGCTCAATCCATTTATGTTCATCTGGGGGCACTGCCTGACTCGTCAACTGACCGCCAATCCAATCGTATTCCTCGCTCATGAACACTTTTTTTCCCAAACTGCATGCGGCTAACGCTGCGGCACAACCTCCTACCCCTCCGCCAATAATAGCAATATCTGCTTGTATATTGGTTTCCTTGTTCATTCATCAATTCCCTCCTTAAGGTATATTTGTTTAATTAACCCTATTCCTATAGACGTAAACTTTAATTCTTAAGTTGCAAAAAATCACTTGACCCTTACACTAATGTCAGGGTTTATACTAAATGTGTATCGTTCGAAAAGGAGGTGCTTCGCTTGAAAATTGGGGAACTGTCCGCCCGAACCGGTGTAAGCATTCGCTCGTTGCGCTATTACGAGCAGCAGGGTCTGCTCACTCCAGCCCGCCACGGGAACGGTTATCGAGAATATTCGCCGTTCACGGAAGAACAAGTACAGACGATTCAGTTTTATTTAAGCCTCGGTCTGTCAACAGAGCAGATAGCCGGTTTTCTACAGTGTGTTTTGAAAAACAAGGAAGCCTTCTGTCGTGAAGTACTCCCCATTTACCGACAGAAGCTTGCGGAGATTGATGATCAGATCCAACTGCTGCAAAATATCAAGTCGAATTTGGAGGATCGCATCCACTCCATCCTAAAAGAACAACAAAACGATGATAAGGGAGAATGAGCTATGAACATGCACGTTGACAATAATACGTCTTTTCGGGATAAAATACGCTTAGAAGGTGTGACGCTCGTCGAATTTGGCGCCGTTTGGTGCCCACCATGTAAGGTACTGCTGCCGATTCTCGAAGAGCTAGACCGCGAATATGAGGACAAATTATCGCTTGTGAAAGTGGACTGTGACGATTCGCCCGAAGTTGCTGCCGAGTACGGGATTATGTCGATGCCAACCGTTATCGTGTTTCACAACGGAGAACCCGTTGAAAAGCTGGTCGGGCTCCGACCGAAGGGTGTGTATGAGACGCTGCTCTTGCGTTACGTATGACTAAGGTTTTCATATTATGGATTAGATCAACTCAAGGAACACAAAAAGCCGTCCTCCATAGGCGGCTTTTTGTGTATTCTATCTCCTCTTCATAAAGGAGTCACATAAATTGTGTATATTGAGATGCTAGTTAATTATAATGAAACATTTTTACGTAATTTGGGCAAATAAGGTACGACCCGATTCATAGCTTCTTGCTTTTGCTTATCCCCAACGTGAGTATATATTTGGGTAGTTTGAATACTTGAGTGCCCAAGTAATTCTTGTAATGTCCTTATATCCGTCCCAGCAATTACCTGTTGGGTAGCAAATGTATGCCGCAATTTATGACTGCTAAGTGGCTTCGACTGAAGCTCATTATACTTCTTTTTGAGCACTGCGAAGTTGGTTTCAGCAATTTTTTGAATCATTCGAATGGTTATCCTTCGTCCAAACTGAGAAATAAAAAAAGCTTGCTCCGTATCCTTTTTAGGTTGAATACGTTCTTCAAGAGCTAAATTAAGAATATACACCAACTGCTCCGGAAGCGGGATTGTCCTCCATTTTCTCCCCTTACCATTAACTTGTAACACGTTAGTCGATTTTTTAAAGTCTGAAAGATTCATTTTAGTCAATTCACTAACACGCAGCCCAGCATAACTCATTAGAAGGAACATCGCTACGTTTCTGATCTGGTATTTGCCTTCGATGGATTCAATAAAAAGGGATAAGATATCTTCCTCCAGATAGGAAGGGATCTGTTCTTTTTCAATTTTCGATTTTTTTATATGTAATGCTGGATTAGCTAAAACATACCTGTGCTCTACTAAAGCGTTGAAGAATGTGCGAACAGATGATAAATATCGGTTCCTCGTCGAGTCTCCCGCTCCCCGCTGCCGTACTTTAGTGAGAAAGCGCATAATGTCAATGGACTCAATCTCTGTTATGGCCTTTGGCGAAATCGATTCTAAGAACTGTCGCGTATCTCCGAGGTAAGCTTTTTGCGTTTGGGAAGTAAAACCTTGATCCTTCATCCAAATATCAAAAAAATCCAGTAGTTCATCATCGAAGTATGTTGAGCCCATTAAATTTCCCCCCTCTCTTCTGTCATGAATCTCTATTTAGAAGAAATTTATACTATAATTATAGTAGTATGTAGTGATCATTGCACTAAAAAAATCGTTTAGAACTCAAATTACGCTAAACATTGATTTCGCGTAATTTTTTTGAAGCAAAATTGGTCTGTAATGTGGTTCAAATTAGGTGCTTTTCTCCCCTTTTAGATGAGTAAAAGGCTGCCGAATCAGATCGGCAACCTCGTTGTCTTTTTATAGTTCAATGATCTTCGTAGCGATATTTTTACAAAATTCACTGTCATGCTCCACAAAAAGAATGGTTGGTGAGTATTCAAGCAGTAACTCTTCAATTTGCATGCGAGAAATAATATCGATGAAATTAAGTGGTTCATCCCAAATATGCAAATGAACTTTCTCACAAAGACTTTTTGCAATTAGAACTTTCTTCTTTTGACCGCCGCTAAATGATGAAATATCCTTCTCGAATTGAACTCTTGAGAAATCAAGTTTTCTTAAAATAGATTTAAAAAGACTTTCATCAATCCCATTGTTTTTAGCGTAATCTGTTAACGTACCCTGTAAATGCGAGGTATCCTGTGATACATAGGATATTAGAAGCTGACTTCCCTTTCTGAATGTGCCAGAATAATCTATATTCTCACCGCAAATAAGTTTGATAATACTTGATTTTCCAGAACCATTTTTACCTGAAAGAGCAATTCGATCACCTTGCTCAATTGTGAAACTTATATTATTACAAACCATCTTCTCATCATAATAAATCGAAACATTTTCAAGTTCAGCTAATTGGTTTTTATGAAAAGCTAGTTGTGTAATCTTTAAGCTGTCTGAGCTTTCAATATTTTTAAGCAGGTTAGACCTTTCTTCAATAGCAGATTGCTGTCTATGCTCAATGGTTTTAGATCGTTTCATCATTTTAGCAGCCTTGTGACCAATATACCCTTTATCAACTTTCGAACCGGAATTCCTTGTACCGTTTTTCGTTTTTTCCACTTCGTGTGACCAATTGCTCGTTTGTTTAGCAGCATCCGATAAGCGTTTAATGTCTTTTCTTAGCTTTTCGTTCTCGGCGAGTTCAAAGTGATCTTGTCTCTTTTTATTTTCCCACCAATCGGAGAAATTCCCTTTTTGGATCTCTATGTGATCCTTATTGATTGATATTACGTGATCTACACAATTATCAAGAAATGACCTGTCGTGAGACACCAGAATAAATCCGCTTTTGGTATTGAGATAATCGCTCACAAGCTTTCTTGCATTCATATCAAGATGATTGGTGGGTTCATCAATTAACAGAAAGCTATTTTCCTTAAGAAATAATGTAGCGAGCAGCACTTTCGTTTGCTCTCCGTTGGACAGTGAATCAAAGGGGCGATATAAAACATCCTCAGAAACCTTAAGCAATGACAGCTCACGCATTAATTCCCAGTGAAGATAGTCTGGATAAATATTGTTAATTATATCGAGGGTATTATTTTCTTTGTGTTCGACATGGAAAGGGAAATATTCAAAATCGACATTAGCCGATATATGACCGCTGTATTCAAATTTACCAAGCAACAAGTTCAGAAAGGTTGTCTTCCCTCTTCCGTTTCTTCCTGTAAACCCTAATTTCCAATCCGTATCTATTTGAAAGCTCACCTTCTCAAATATGTTGTCGTAGCTGCCTTCATAGGCAAACGTCAGGTTTGTAACCTTGATTATTGACATGAAATTATCCTCCTGTATCAAAAAATAAAAGCTACAAGAAAGTTACTTCTTGTAGCTCAAATAAATACAGCAAATCCAACCCACATTGGTGGAATTAGATAAGGATATTGTTTGAGTGAAAAGATATAGTAACTTTCTTGCATATAAAGAATAAAACATGCGAAAACAAATCGCATTTGTGGTTTTATTGTTTTATATATTCGCAAGAAAAATTACATTATACTTTTCAACTCCACTCATTAAATTAAATGTATCTTATCATACTCACTTTGTAATTTCAACATTTAATCCATGATAAGCGTTTGGTTTAATTCTTCTCAACTAGGTTAAGAATGACCTCTTTCTAAATCCACTATTTTTGTTAACCGGCTCCTATATGGATTATATGTGATTTACAGAATGGTAATCCTGACGTTAGATGAACTATGATTTATGACAACCACCACACCCATTTGCACATGTATGCACCCTGAATTACCTCAACCACAAAAAACCTGCCCTTGACATATCGACAAGGACAGGCTTTCGTCATCATACTATAGCTTTACAACGTTCTCCGCTTGGGGTCCACGTTGTCCTTTAACAACATTGAATTCTACGCGTTGCCCTTCGTCCAAAGATTTAAATCCATCGCCTTGAATCGCTGAGAAATGAACGAAGACATCGTCCCCAGCTTCCCGTTGAATGAAGCCAAATCCTTTTTCCGCATTAAACCATTTGACAGTACCTGTTTCCATGAATAGATAACCTCCAAAGTATATACATTATGTCCACCATAAATCTGGGGAATCACAAATCATTATACATCATTAAAAACGCAAAATCTGTTGAAACTTGTCTTTTTCAAAAAAAATGTAAGCATTCTTTCAATGACGCCGGGCCATCTGCATTTCAAGAACGCGGTCCCGAGTGTCTTCTGGATGGAATAGTCTCAAGACGCCGTGGTAATATGTAAAAAAAGCGTAGGCATCGTGACGACCGATTTGAATGATGTGTTTCCCATCCTCAATAAAAAGAGATGAGTTTGAAGGTGTATCGTTAGAGGTTTCTGGAAACAGACTTTCCCATTGAATAACAGTCGATTCGAAGCGAGCATTTTCCGTATCCCAACGATGAATCTCCAGAGCAGGAGGTACCCAATCTGTATGGTTCCCTATCCATTCTGGGATGCCATCACCATCAAGATCCATCGGAATGGCGGAATGCCCTTGAAAATCCACAACGTTCCAAGAATCGATATTGTGATCATAAATCAATACCTCATTCTTTGCACTATACACTGGAACTTCCGCCTCCGAGTGAGGAAGTGCTGTGATCAGCTTAGCCCCATCTGGAAGAATACCCATCTCAAGGGGGTGTACCGAAGTTTCATAGAAGGGAATAACCGTAGCTTGCGGAAATAAATCAGGTCTATAGACCGGTTGTGGTTCATTCTGTTCCGTGATTGCTGTATTCGTGCCGTTCTGATGAATTACCTTATCGTTGCAGAATACTAGAGAACTTAGCATTATCAGTAAGATGCTCGTGTGCTGGAGAATGTTCGTCAATATGCAAATCTCCTTGCTTCATCTATTTATCCGTTCCCACTTTTTCCCTCCTCATTACCTAAACGGGTATTGAATAAATATGTTGCACAGCATCTGAATTCATAGTTTCTTAAGCATATGGATATCATAAGGTTCTTTTTCAAATAGTTCTTCATCTATTTCTGAGGTAACAGTAGAACCGCAACTTGAGTAAAACTTCACTGCAGACTCCGTTTCAGTGGATGAAATATATAAGTATTTGGCCCCTTTTTCGATGGCAGCTTTACTAAGTAAGCCGATAATTTGTCGACCAATTCCTTGTCTTCGGTATTCTCTTGTCACATACATTAGGTCAATCTGAAGTTGATTATGTTCTTTCCCTCGAAATTTATGAGCTAAGACGCCAAATCCAACCAATTTATCTTCATCAAATGCACCATATGCCATTCCTCCGTTAGAGAGTTCATACTCGAATCGTGAAATGATTTCTTGATAGTTATCTTCTTTCCAATTTGGGCATTCGTGCCCTGCTTTTATTTCTTCAAGAATCCCGTCTTTGCATTTGTAAAACAGCTCTATCGTTTCCGAACGGTCAATATCACGAATTTTATAGGATTCATCCAATTTCATTTGAATAACTGAAATCATAGCAGTTCTCCTTAGTTAAGAATAATATTAATCATGTTTTTAGTTTTTTAATGTAGTATGGTCCTCTCGGCGATGATAAAGGGCTTAGATTGTAGTGAGCAATCAACAAACTGTGAAGCTGACTTGGACAATATTCATAGTAAACAAATCGCTAGCGCATTAAAAGGTAGACATAATAATTATTATGTCTACTAAGTCACACTCTTGTCATGATCCATTGGAACACTCGTAAAGTACTTCATCGATAGTGCGACGGGAAATCGCAGCGAGCACAGGGTTCGTTTCCAAATAGTACGCTAAAGCTATTAGACCAAAAGACAGTGCCCAACCACGACCTCGAGTCCAGGTAGCATCGTCGATAGGTAAAGCTGCACGAAAATTATCACGGCTTTCAGCAGATAATAGTGTCCACGCGACCATCAAGTCACATGCAGGATCACCTACACCCAGAGTACCAAAGTCTATGACGGCGCTTAGTTGCCCATCGTTGACGAGCAGGTTCCCCGGATGAAGGTCTCCGTGGAGCCAGACGCCCCTACCTTGCCATTCTGGAGCCTGAAGTGCTGTTTCCCACACAGCAGTTGCCTTGTCAGCATCGAGTAAATGGTTAAGGGCTAAAATTGCGCTACGGACAGAAGTATCTCGCATGGATAGTGGCACCCCCCGACTAGAGTTATGGGGTCCTGGGGTCGGCCCTCCCGTGGGATCGATCTGCTGCAGTGAGTTTATGAATTGTGCCAGCGATGATGCGGCTTCGCGAGGATTCTCGATTTGCGCAATGGTTGCATTCTCGCCTTCGAGCCACCTATACACGGACCAGCGCCAAGGAAAGTCCTCGGCTGGCATCCCCATCGCAACCGGGATAGGGATAGACAGTGGTATTAGCGGGGCTAGTTTGGGAGCCACCTTTGCTCCTTCTCCACCTGTCCGATAGCCCATTCGACACGAGGTAATCGCACGGCCATATCCGCACCGAGCCGATAGATGGCGTTGTCTGTCCCAGCTGATTCCACCGGCTGTACTAGATGGTCTGCCCATTGTGGAAATTGTGTGGCAATCAATCGTTTTACGAGAGGTACGTCAATCTCCATCTCATTTGCTTGGTTCATTTGATCCTATCCACCCTTATTTTTGTTTAACTACTTTCTTAACAATTTACTTACTACTTAATTTGTTAGTGCATCAAGGTATGAATGAAGTAAATCTATCCTTTACATAATATCATAGGAAGGTTTTTGATTCGTAGTCATGGAATTACTTTAATTAAATTATCCTGTCCTTGATGTACTAGTTTCTCTGAATGATTAGGAATCACTGTTAAGTGTATGGAGCAGCATTGCCCCTTATTGGCTCAGTAATGGCAAGGAGAAATAAAAAGTAATTACGCCTTCCTTCACCGATAGACCGTATGAGGCATTGTGATTTATTAAAATGGTTCGAGCAATCGACAAACCGAGCCCTGTACCGCTGAATTTTTTACTTCGAGAGCTCTCCATGACAAAGAAAGGTTCCCAAATCTGCTTCCAATTAGCACCTTCTTCAATGTCTGTATTATTGGAGATACTAAAATGAACGAAATCTTTCTTCATTTCTACTATAAGATTTACTTGTTTACCAGTCGTATATTTCATCGCGTTGTTCAACCAATTATGGAGAACAGACTCCAACTGCTGGCGATCCGCCATTACCCATGCTTCTGCTGAAAGCCGGTTATGGATGTTCAATACAAGGCCTTGCTGTTTAAACGCGATCTTATAAACGTCTAACGTAGCTGCCACCAGTTGTCGGAAATCAATGGGTTCAAATAGATAGGATATAGCTTGCAACCGAGATAGCTCCAGCAATCGGTCGATCAAACTTGCCATCTCTTCACTCTGCTTTCGAATCACATCAACATACGTGCCATCGTCAAGACCATCTTGGAGGCCTGACGCATAAACGCGAATTAGTGATAACGGTGTTTTCAGCTCGTGAGAAATGTCTGCAATAAACGTCCTCAGATTGGTATTTTTCTCTTCTAGCGTCCGATGTGACTCCTCCAATTTATCGCTCATTCGATTGATGCTTTTGGCCAAAGTCTCAATTTCGTCGCCAGTCCTGATATCCGCTTTGATAAATGATAAATTGGAGATGGCCTCCGCCGTCTCATTCACCTTTGTAAGCGGTTTGACAATCCGTGCAGTAAACAATGAGGATAAGAGGATTAATAACAGCAGCATGCCTACCCATATATAAGCATTAAATCGGTTTACGATTTGGATCGTTTCTGCTGAATGGGAGATAGATTCACCCACCATGATAACAGATCCGTCTACTGTCAAAAAATTAACCAGAAAGCTAGACTTTAGCTTGTTTTGATCATATAGTTTATTGACTTTCTCTCCTTTCCGCAGCTTCTCCATACTTTCCTCGGTCAACCAAAATTTACTTAGTGCGATGCCCTTATGGTTTAACTGGATTAGCAATTCGTTGTTTAGATCATCGACCGATTCCAACAAGGATGCATGAGCGATGGTGACCTGATCTTGATCCTCTATTGTTTCCGACTGCTTCATCAAGGAAGTATAATCCATGGCTTCAAGCTCAGTGACCAGCTGAGCGAGTTTGTGCTTTTTCTGATACAAGAAATATTTAGGTAGAAAATATGTGTTCACGGCAAAAGACAGGACAAATACCACACATAGGACGGTCGTGATTCGGATAATCAGCTTCCGAGTTAATTTACTCATCTGTAACCTCGAGACAATAACCCATTCCACGGTATGTTCTGATTCGATGTTCACCAATCTTTTCCCTAAGCCTTCTAATATGCGTGTCTACTGTTCTTTCTTCACCGAAATAATCAAATCCCCATACCTGATCTAAAAGCATTTTACGTGTCACGATCTGCCCTTTATTAACAAGAAGATATTTCAGTAGTTGAAATTCCTTATGTGTAGCCAGCAGATCCTCCCCGCCGCGATAAATCTTTTGACCTTCTAGGTCTATGATAAGATCTCCGATAGAAATACTAGAGGTAAGCTGCAGCAATTTTTTCGCGCGCAGGATCAGAATTCGAGGATCGAACGGTTTACGTACATAATCATCAGCACCTGACTTCAGCGCGAGGAACTCATCATCCGGATCGCTCTTAGCCGTTAGCAGTATTACCTTCGTTCGACTGTATTTTTTAATTTCTTTACAAACATCAATACCGCTCCGCCTCGGCATCATCCAATCCAAAATCACTAAATCCACCTTATTGGTAAAGAAAAGCTCTAACGCTTCCTCACCATCCTCTGCAATAAGTGTTTGAAATCCTTCTTTTAAGAAATAGGCGTTTATAATTTGCAACATAAGCGGTTCATCGTCTGCAAGCAGTAAATTCAAGCAAGATACCTCCTTTTTTAACCATGCATCCCAACAATACATATTCAATTGTTTCATTATTACTATAATAGCGTTCTTATGTTACAGGAAAAGCAATTTCAGTCTAGCTCCAGCCTTGTTTATTTAAAACCTATAATGGTCTTCCTGTTTGATCTTGGCACATTCCTGTAACATTACGTCCTTACAATGAGTCTGCTGTTCAAAAAATATTGGAGGTATGTTCAATGAACAAACGACGAATTGCTTGGATTTGTGTAGTCAGCTTTTTAACAGTAGCATTAACCGGGTGTCGGGATAGTCTTACGACTCAACCAGCGCTTACAGAAATACAACAAACGAAGGCGGCTTTACAACCTGCAGGTGAGCCATTTGATTTCGAGATAGATCCAGAGACATTCACCCTCACGATTATCAAAGATGGTGTTCGTGTGCCCGCTTCCGTTTCGTTGCCAAAAACAGCAGTAACTGATTTGGTCAAAAACAAGGATTCTGTCCAATGGACATATCCAGGTCAAGTTAAAATCAGCATAACCAAGAAAAACAATTATCTGGACATCCAAATAAACTCTATTGGTGCCGATCAGTTTCAATGGCCATCCGTACAATCGGACAGCTATATACTTCCCCTTGGTGAGGGTAAAGTAATCCCAGCTGACGACATGAACTGGAAAACGTTTTTGAAGGACAAGAGCTACACTTGGAGCGAATCGTTTTCAATGGATTTTTTCGCGTTACATGCCGATCCCTTTTCTATCGTCTATGTGGTAACGAACAAGTTCAACGATGAAATTCATTTCGACACGTCGTCGTCCATCCAGTTTCAATTTTCACATGCCTTCCCTACTTTAAATGAGGATAAAACCTACGGTTTTCGTTTGTATGTTACCGGTAATGATCCGCAGGAGGTCGTTCTTCCCTACAAAAATTATGTTCAGGAGAACGGGAATTACATTACGCTGGAAGAGAAAGCAAAAGATAATCCAAATATCCGTAAACTGTATGGTGCACCGCAGATTTATTTGTGGAGTGAATCCATAATTACAGACACTGATGTCAATTTGCCAAAGCTGCGAACGCTATTTCCAGTGAAACTAGGTCCATGGTTGGTTCAGCTTCTCGCTGGCACAGCAGAAGGTAGCAACGAGCTGGCGCAAGTGCTGAAGGAAATTCCAAAACAGGTTTATTGGGACTCATATCAGAAAAAGGTCGTTATGAGTGCGATGAATCAGGGAATAAAGTTGAAAACCTTCTATTCTTCTTCTGTGTTCCCCAATCCGGTAGAAGAGGCGCAGAAGCTCATTAACCAAGGGGTTGATAAGTTAAGTGAAGAAAAGCTTTATGACTTGAACAAGCTATTGCTGAAAAGCGTGCTGCAAGACGCCGCTATCGATATATCTGGGTGGGGGCAATCGGAGTCAACGGATTTGGTCAAGGATATGAGCAGATCTGGCATCAAAAACGCTTGGATCGGGCTTCCCAATTGGGCAGATGGCCTCATGAATCCTAAAATGGTTAACGAAGCTAATGAGGTTGGTTATCTGATTGCCCCATACGATTCCTATCACTCTATTCAGCAAAATCTGGACCCTTCCTGGAACACGGCATACTTTCCTGACTCTTCTCTATATGAACATGCCACAATTGAGCGTAAAGACGGAACGAAACTCGCCGGATTTCTACAGAGAGGACGTAAGTTAAACCCAACCCTATCCATGCCAAGTGTGAAACAACGGGTAGCAGGCATTCTTCAGGACGGAATTGGTTACAACTCCTGGTTCGTGGATTCAGATGCAACGGGTGACATATATGACGACTACTCTCCCGAACATCCGACGACACAACAACAGGATCTGAAGGCACGACTTGAACGGTTTCGTTATTTCTCTAAAGATAAGCAGATGGTTGTTGGCTCAGAAGGAGGGAATGACTACGCGAACAGCGTGATTGCTTATGCACAAGGTATTGAGAGTCCTGTAATCGCTTGGGAAGATCCCGATATGCGTGTAAATAAAGACAGCAAATATTACATAGGGGGCTATTATGCTCCAGCTGGAATTCCTGATCGATACGGCAAAGCCGTACCCATTAAATCTTTATATGAAAAAGTCTATAGTGATCCCGCGTACTCGCTCCCCCTATACAAATTAGTCTATAACAATTCGATTATCACGACGAATCACTGGGAGTGGGGAACCTATAAGATCAAGGGCGAAGAAGCTGACAAAATGCTTTACGGTCTCTTGTACAACGTGCCGCCCTTGTATCACTTGGATCGCAGAACTTGGGAACAAAATAAGGCAAGTATCCTTGATTATCTGAAGGTGTGGTCTCCTTTCCATCAACAGGCTGTTACTCGAGAGATGAGTAAATTCTCCGTACTAACGAACGATAGACTCGTTCAGAGTACGCAGTATGGAGATGATGTAAAGGTCATTGCCAATTTCTCCGATCATGAAGTAAAGTTGAATGGTGAGACTATCCCGTCCAAATCGGCAATTGTATATCAAGGTAAGCAACGAATGAGTTTTCACGCAGAGGTTAACGCTAAACTTCTTCCTAATCCATGAACACTATATAACTAGATTTCCCCAAAATGTGCAGATTCTAATACATTATCTTGTGAAAATCTGAAGTATTTTGTAGTACGATCAGTAATGAGCCAATCCGTTTACAGATTGGTTCTTCCCTCTCTTAGCGAAAGCTGAGTTAGTGAAATTAAAATAGTATACATAATTATTGTTATGTTAACTAATTTATTGAACTGCTATCTTCCTTGTTAACTGTCATTACTGTTTTGACTTTTTGATTCATAAAATAGTGTCGCATTACAACATAATAACTGTAAAGATAGGATGTGGAGGAAAAAGCATGAGTCGTCAAAAGCTTCAAGAGAGATTGAAGATGAAGAAGGTCGAGCCCAAGCATGGGGATCAATTTAACGACCTCCTTCGCTATGTATTCCAGGTGACGAATCATGATCTTCATACATTCGGCTGGGAGAACCGCGAGATTACACAGGCAAAGCTTCCCGTGCTGAAGCAAGCGGATGTATTAGGTTGGTTCGATGGGGATAAACTGATTTCCCAGTTAGCGGTGTATCCGTTCCAGGTGAATATTTTTGGGGAGATCTATGATATGGGCGGCTTAACGGGTGTAGGAACTTACCCAGAGTATGCCAACCTTGGATTGATGAGTCAATTGATGCGTCAGGCACTCGCCAATATGCGCGAACGACAGCAGTCTATATCGTATCTCTATCCCTACTCAATCCCGTTCTATCGCCGCAAAGGCTGGGAGATCATCTCTGACAAAATCTCATTCGAGGTGAAGGATACGCAGCTGCCTAAACTGAAGACTGTGCCCGGCAATGTGGAGAGACTGTCGATCGATCATCCGGATATTCGCGATGTGTACCGACGCTTCGCCCTGATTCATCATGGTGCAATGCTGAGGAGCGAGTTGGCCTGGGAAGAGTATTTGCGTTGGGATCTGGATGATCTGACCGTTGCGGTCTATTATGATGAAGATCAACAGCCGCAGGGCTACCTCCTCTATTGGATAGCCGAGGAGGTCTTCCATATGAAGGTCATGGTGTATATCGACGGAGAAGCACGAGCAGGATTGTGGAATTTCATTAGCGCTCATTTCTCAATGATAACACGGGTCAAAGGTCATATTTATACAACGGAGCCGCTCGCCTTTCTACTGGAAGACAGTGACATCAAGGAAACGATATCGCCCTATTATATGGCTAGGATTGTCGATATTCACAGCTTCGTGAAGCAATATCCGTTCCTGCCCCAGACCACAGAATGCCAATTGACCTTTACGCTTCACGATCCGATGCTAGAGTGGAATCAGGGCAAATTCACTCTGAAGGTGGACGAGCAAGGTCGCGGGCAATTGATCGAAGGCGGCGGTAACCCGGAAGCGGCTTTCGATATACAGACGTTGACAACGATGCTGATGGGTTATAAGCGACCTGCATACTTGGCGCGGGCAGGACGCTTCCAAGCTCGTCGGTCGACGATCGAATTGTTGGAGAAGCTGATAGAGCAACAAACACCCTATTTCTCGGATTACTTCTGATGCTTAATCGCAAACAAAAAATGCACCCCTTGTATACATTGGATTCACTTAAAAGGTTCCAATGTTTATTACAAGGAGTGCATTTCTACTCTTAAGCGACTTCTTGCTGAACCTGCTCCTGACGGATCGAGGTTACATATTGTTTGCCTTTAGTAGCATCGTACTGCCCTTCCCATTTGGACATGACAACAGCAGCAAGCGAATTGCCTAATACGTTTACTACAGTGCGTGCCATATCGAGAATCCGGTCAATTCCGGCGATGAAGGCAAGTCCCTCGACTGGAATGTTAACGGAACCAAGAGTCGCAAGCAGAACGACAAAGCTGACACCGGGTACTCCGGCAATCCCTTTGGAGGAAACCATCAGGACGAATAACAGTGTGATCTGAGAACTGATAGGCATATCGATACCATACATTTGTGCTATGAATATAGCGGCAAGAGCTTGGTATAAAGTCGAACCATCTAGATTAAACGAGTACCCCGTCGGTATGACGAACGAAGTAATCGCCTTAGGACAGCCGAACTTCTCCATTTTCTCCATGATTTTAGGAAGAACACTCTCCGAGCTTGCCGTAGAATAGGCTAGCAGCAGCTCGCTTTTCAGGATACGAATGAGTGTGAAAATACTGGTGCCGCACAATTTGGCAATAATGCCGAATACCACGATGATGAAGAAGAACATAGCCCCGTATACAGACAAAACCAGCTTGCCAAGCGGAATTAGCGAAGTGATCCCGAATTTGGAAACGGTTACTCCAATCAGAGCAAAAACACCAATAGGTGCGAAATTCATGATTTTGTTAGTAACCCAGAACATAGCATCGGCAACACCTTCGAAGAAACGAATAACAGGCATTCCCTTTTCCCCGACTGCCGCGAGGCCCAGACCAAACATAACCGAGAAGAAAATAATCGCGAGCATATCCCCTGCAGCAAGAGATTGAATAATGTTAGTAGGAACAATGTTGACTATTGTGTCCACGAAATTATGGCCGACTTTATCTGTTGTTTCAACGTATTTATGGATATCTGATTTGACCAAATGAGACATATCGACCCCTGCGCCCGGCTTGAACACATTAGCTGCTATCAGCCCAACCACTATAGCGAAGGTAGTGACGATCTCGAAGTAAAGAATCGATTTGCCGCCGATTTTCCCCAGCTTCTTCATATCCCCCACTCCAGCAACCCCGACGATCAAGGTAGAGATGATGATAGGGACTACGATCATTTTGATCAATCGAATAAAGATATCGCCAATCGGTTGAAAATAGGTTGCGATAGTAGGATTCCCGTAAAATAAAGCACCGATAATAATTCCTAATGTCAAGCCTATAAAAATTTGAGCGGCCAGTCCTATTTTCTTCATGATTCTATGCCTCCCTTGAAGATAGTAAACGTTTTCTTTATTTTAAGAGGGCATCTACGCGATTCGACAAAAATCTACGTAACTTGTTTAAAAAAATATTAAGATTCGAAAAATAGGGAAAACTTCTGTAAAATAAGCTAGGCTGGTTAATGAACTATAGGATGTGCTGTCCTTGAAAGAACTTATTACCGCACTGCTATTTATGATGATTGCAGTCCCACTTGCGGGGGAAATCAAATTTTTTCCGTTTCACGATACGTTTAGAATCAGTCTGGGCACTCCGGTATTTTTCTTTTTTTATTATGGATTCGAGCTATCCCTCCTTTCTTGTCGGGACTTATTGTTGGATTCAACGTCGTAATATTCCGCGTGCTTTGGAACGGATTTCTGCAGCCTACCGGTCAAACATTCCATGAATTGTTCCTGTTACACTATCCGGTTTTTTTCTACTATGCGACGTACGCCTGCTTGTTCCAGGTTTTGAATTTGAACAAGCAGCCTTATCAGCCGCTAAGAGTCGGTGCCCTGGATATCCTTATCGAGACCGGAGCCACCTTCGCCGAGCTCTCGTTCAGACCGACGATCATTGAAGATTTCATCCACTGGCAGGCTTATGGGAAAATCGTGCTGATCGCGATGGTCCGCAGCTTTTTCGTGCTTGGCTTGTACAATATTATTCAGCTACGGCAGGCAGTATTGAACGAGGAGCAGCAGCGGCAACAAAATGAGCATACACTAGTGCTCATATCCAATTTGTACGAAGAATCGGTTCAACTCAAAAAGACGCTGCTGTACGCCGAGAACATCACTAGGGATAGCTATGAGCTATACCGCAGTCTGCTTCAAGCGGAGCAGGCCGTTCAACCAGGGCAAATTCACACGCTCGCTAAGCAGGCTCTGCGCATTTCCGGGCAGGTCCATGAAATTAAAAAAGACAACCAACGAATCTATGCCGGTTTGTCCAAGCTTATTCATGAACAGAACTCGGCCGATTATATGGATGCTGGAGATATTGGTCTTCTTATCGTCAGCACCAATGAAAAATATGCCGAGGCACTAGGCAAAGTGATCAGTTTTCACCTCGATATCGATACCGTATTGCCCCCATTACATGTATTCACAATTCTAACATTGGTGAACAATCTGGTTGCTAACAGCGTCGAGGCTATCGAGAAAAATGGCCTAATCTGGGTACTAGCTAGGCAATCAGACGACTACATACAGTTCGAAGTTCGAGATAACGGTCCAGGTATCCCATCCAAAAGAAAGGAGCGCATCTTTACTCCCGGGTACACGACCAAATATAATGATTCCGGTACACCGTCAACAGGGATGGGACTGTTTTATATTCAGGAAGTAGCAGAGTCGCTGGGAGGTCGCATCGAGCTGCAAGAGGCTTCCGAGGAAGGTGAAACGGTATTTACCATCGTTTTGCCGGTAGATCAAGTTACAAAAAGGGGATAATTGTCATGCGTTTTTTTATTGTTGATGATGATCAAGGCATCCGGTCCATGCTGGCCGATATTATAGAAGACGAGACTTTGGGCGAGGTTGTGGGAGAAGCTGAGGATGGCTACCAGGTGGACGCTGATTTACTGGAGCTGAAAAAAGTCGATATTTTGCTTATCGATCTGCTCATGCCCCTGCGCGATGGTATCCAAACTGTCAGAGAGCTGGCACCGATGTTCAACGGCAAAATTATTATGATCTCGCAGATCGAGACCAAGGATATGATAGGTGAAGCGTACTCGCTCGGCATCGAGTATTATATCGCTAAGCCGATAAACCGGCTGGAAGTGCTTGCCGTTATCCGCAAAGTTGAAGAACGGCTCCGTCTGCAAAAGTCAATACAGGATATCCAGAAATCACTTCAAGTTCTGAACCTGGGTAAGTCGATGGAACGAGCGGAAACGTCTGGAGCCCAACCGAGCATCACCGCTGCGGGTCGCTCCCTGCTGTCTGAGCTTGGCCTTATCGGGGAAGCAGGAAGCAAGGATCTTCTCGATATGCTTGAATATTTATACGAATACGATATCGCGGCGGAAGTACCCCTTTCCTTCCCAGCACTCAAAGATATATTTCGAGGCATTGCCTTGCGGAAACTCGGCAGCACGGCATCTGAATCCGACTTCACTAAGGAAATCAAAGCTTCGGAACAGCGTGTACGCCGTGCTCTTTTCCAGACGCTCAACCATGTCGCCTCGCTCGGTCTGACGGATTATTCCAACCCGAAGTTTGAGAACATCGCTTCGAAATACTTCGACTTCACCGAAATCCGTAAAAAGATGAGGGAGCTGCAAAATGATGCCGATCCTTCCCTAACCCAAACGAAGATTAACACGAAAAAATTTGTGCAGGTGCTTTATTTGGAGGCGAAGCGGCTTATTCATTAAAGGAGGCTTATAAAAGATCCTCGTTCAAACTAACGAACCCAAGCTTCTGTTCCAGTTCACGCTTTTGCAGCAGGTGATGGCGGAAGTGCATTTCGACTAGATCGAGCCACTCCCGTGAGTTAAGCCAGCCAAAGCCATCATGTTTCACTTTGTAGTTGGGGTTTATAGTATCTACTTTCCCTTCCCATTCTCTCCATTTTTGCAAAACATGATCGAGCCCACGATTAAGATCCTCTTTGCCTCCCGAGTTGCTGGGCGTGTTTTCAGGACCGTCCGGCAGCTTGATTTTAATCGGAGGGAATCCACGAAGTTTATACAAATTCTCGCCATCCTCTGTCTTTCCGAGGGCTTGCTCTTTACCTGCTGCTGCACACATTTCAACCTTGTCAAGGTAATCAAGAGCAGCGAGAATCAAGTGGTCGTACATTTGACTGAGAGACCAAACGCCTTGCTCCGTTATACATGTTAGTTGATTCAGAGAATAACTTTGCAAATAGCTTTTGTAGGCTTCAATCAATTTCTGAGTACTCAATTCGAACACTCCTTTAACGATAAATTATTAATGTATCAACAACTCCTTTTATCTTATCACTGAGCTCATTGTTTAAGTTCTTACAAATTGCTATTTGCTGTCAAAACCGGCCCAAATCTTGCTCCTTTTCTTATCAATGCATTTAGCTATTATTTGAGATTTGGGTTTTCCAATAATCCCATGCCTTCAGGTAACTTTGTAAATCATGTGGATGATGCTGTATACAAATGCCAATACGGCAATAAAGCTGAAAGAGTACTTCTTCAATAAGGCTTGATCTCTCCAAAGGTTCATGATTAAGAAAACTGAATGTTGAAAATAAAGTTTCTTGATCCAAATCATCCGGAGAGGAGCAAAAAGCATACGTAAAATCATACAGTACAGGGCCAATCATCGGTGAAGGGTCAATAACACCAACTAAAGAATGTTCATTAAACACGAAATTATGAATACCCGTATCACCATGCAGTAAATATCTGATCCGCTGCCCTGCAATTTCCGATATATTTTCAACGATGGATTTCATTCTATAATAATCTTCAGTAAGTAGCAGACTACCCCAATGTTTTGTTGTATCCTCTAAACTTCTTACATTCCATTCACGCCAAGATTGAATCGGAGCTTGCAGCCTTCCCCACTTGTCATTTTGTAGATATTCTTGCTAATGGTTGAAAAGATCTTTCACTAAATGGGTCAACCAATTGATTTTTAAACCACGATTATTATGAGTTGTTCCTGTTAAATATGAATACAAAATAAATGCTTTTTCAGGATCCGTATAGAGAATTTTGGGCAAGAGATGAATGTGCTGATAGGTCTTAAGAAATTGTTCAGTCAAACCAATTTGTTGCGGATGATCTATTTTCAAAACATATTTTGCTTCGTTGTTCTTTGAAAGAATATAAACAAGTCCATCAGTAGTGCCAATCTCATTCATCGAAATATCCACATTATGAGACGCAGATAATTAATGATGCTCTTAATATCTTTTGTATCAAACATGCTATCATCCCCTATGTCTACCGTTCATTTATAACATAGATAATAAGATCGAGCTGTAGGGATTTCAATCTAGAGTATTGTTTTAAACAACTATCTGCTCAATTCTGTGTCTTCCAAGCTACTCACTTCTAAATGACTTGACAATAGATACACAGGGATTTAGTATATTATATATCTTGATAATCAAGATACTTGTTCATGAAGACAATAACATATACGAACCATGTTGATAAGTACAAAATTCGAAAGCGAGGGCTTCAAATGAAAAATAATCACCTAAATTTAACAGTAACTGACGTTGTTGAAGCTAAACATTTCTTGGAAACTTATTTCGGCTTAAAATGTTACACAAGCGCGGGAAAAGCATTTGCGGCTATGTTGGACGATGATGGTTTTCTGCTAAATTTAATGCATGGTAAGGATGTCAATTACCCGGAAACTTTCCATGTAGGCTTCCCTCAAGAAAATAAAGAAAAGATAGATGAATTGAATCAACGGCTTAAAGACGATGGATTCCAGGTAGAGACTCCTGCAATTGTTCATGGTTCCTATACCTTTTATCTTCAAACACCTGGAGGATTTACCCTTGAAGCCTATTGTCTTATAGAAGGTGAAGATCCCAGAACGGGTCCTCGCCCCTCTTTCGGTAAAAATTAACTCTTAACTAAATAATTAACGGTTTCTGCTTCGCCTTAGGGTCTGATTTTGATATGGACCCTTTTTTTATTTACAAATATTGAGCGGATCAGCAAACAAGGTATTGCGCTATAATAATAGGATAACTAATCTGTCTTAGATTTTATTCTCAGAGGAAAGGAGTGCACAAAACATATGGCTTTACTCATAGGCTCTCATGTATCTATGAAAGGAACCAAAATGCTTCTTCAAGCTAGCGAAGAGGCAGCGTCGTATGGCGCCTCCACCTTCCTGATTTATACTGGTGCTCCACACAACACGCGTCGCAAACCGATTGAGTCGCTAAATATCATAGATGGACAAACTCATATGAAGGATAATGGCATCACCAATATTGTCGTTCATGCTCCCTTTATTATTAATTTAGGTAATACCTTGTCCACTCAAGTCTTTGAACATGGAATTGAGTTCCTTCAATCTGAGATCGTAAGAACGGAAGCGCTAGGTTCAACTCAGATTGTCTTGCATCCGGGTTCTCATGTAGGTGCTGGTAAGCAGGCAGGAATCTCTAAAATAGTGGAAGGCCTGAACGAAGTCCTGACGGATAAGCGGGATGTTCAGGTTTCATTGGAGACAATGGCTGGCAAGGGCAGCGAGTGCGGAACTACATTTGAGGAACTAGCGGCGATTATCGATGGTGTCAATAATAACGAACGCTTGTCTATCTGTCTGGATACTTGCCATATCCATGATGCAGGCTACAATGTTAAAGAAGATTTTGATGCCATCTTGGATGAATTTGACCGGATTATCGGACTGGATCGTCTAAAGGTCATTCATGTCAATGATTCGAAAAATATCATGGGCTCGCGAAAAGACAGACATGAGAACATTGGTCACGGGCATATTGGCCTTCAAGCCTTACGATATGTCGTCCACCATCCGCAGCTGGCTTCTATTCCCAAGCTACTCGAAACCCCCTCAGTCGGAGCTAAGAAATATGTCAATGCCCCCTATAAGCATGAAATTTCTTTGTTAAGAGGAGAAACGGATGAGCTGGTTCAAAAATGGGATGGCAGTCTTTCCACAAAGGAATGATTTTTACTAATCAATATATTCAAATGCACAAACAAAGAAAGACGTCCATTATGAGCCGTCTTTCTTTGTTTATTTGTTTTTAAATGGAGAGTCACCGTTTAAATGGGTTAGTTGCTGATTAGTCGACCAAGGATATGCGAACTTTTACTTCACATAGCTTTAATTTCTTTCACAGAAATCTTTCCATAATACATGTACATGCCACAGTAGTACTCGTAGCTTCCTGGCTGCATGGCTGCCAGGGTAACGACATTATCTCCTTTTTCGAAAGGGATATCCATACCTAGATCTTTGGAAATCATGCCTTTTATGCACGTAAAGCTAGTTGATTTTTTAAAGTTAATTTTGGTGGGTACACCAGGCATCAATTCAATATGATCAGGCACAAATCCATCTGCGGTTACTTGAACGGTGGCAACTTGGTAGCCTGCTGCTTGCTCAGCTATAAGGGGGTCAACGGAATCTGATCTGCCTTGAAAATAAAAAAAGAGGATTACACATAGGCCAATTATACCCAAGCCGCTTGATAATAAAGTAAATTTTAATTTGCTTATTTTCATTCATTCCACCCTCTCTGTAGATTCTTGCTTGATCTTCGTGGACACTTCAAGTATAGCGGAATGAACATAAGGTTGTACGGCTTATTTATGACATATTATGAACAATCATTTGAGCATTAAGGAATCAAAAAATGAATTTTTTCATTACATTTGGAGGATATTAAGCTGTGGTCCACTAACAACATTTAGGAGGTTTTAATTTGACTAACCAACAGTCTAATCAACAAGACACTGAAGAGATCCAAGCCCATAATGCGGTTAACCATGCTCTAAGTAATCTGAATGAAGCACATAATAGTAGAAATCAAGGCCAGGCAATTCAAGCTGCAGAAGAACAACTGAGCGAAGCGCGTCAACAATTAACCCAAGCAAGGATTGAAAGTAATCAAGACGAAGAAACCATTTCATAATTTGAAATACAAAAACGCTGTCGAGACCATCTCGACAGCGTTAACAACAAACCATTATGCGAATAATGACTAATTATTTTAGGATTCGTTTGGCGTAAACCAGCTTGCTGGCAAACCATGTTCCTTCCATCGGCTCATAAGTGACTTTACCGCGTCCGCCACCTTCTTGAAGAACATAATGCTTACCATTCTTCTCACCTGCATAAAGCCCTACATGACCGCCACCGCCAGCATCGCTGGAATTTGCAAAGAACAACAGGTCTCCGACTTGCAAATTTTTGAATTTATTGTTTTTATCGATTGACACTGGCGTACCTAACGAAGTAGTGTAACGCTGACTCCTAGACGAACTAGTGAACTTAATCCCCAGCGCCTTATTATAGACCCAAGAAGTGAAGTTAGAGCAATCAAAGCCAATACCTGGTTTCATCGTCCCGTATTTCCAAGGAACTCCCAATTGGGTTTTACCTACATCGATGAGCTTCTGCTGTTGAGCAGTTACCTGAGTTGAACTCGGTACTGCTGCCGATACGGTGCCCAAGGAGCTAAATGCGAGGAAGGCGGCTACTACTAACGCTATCATTTTTTTCATTGAATTAATCCCCTCTCTAGGTTTAAATTAATCGTATGATGGAATCATAAGCTGTTCTTTCTTTTCTTTGCATAGAGGCTAATCCCAAAGAGCAATACAAACACTCCAGCTCCAATAAGGCCCCACTTTAGTGAGCCTTGCCTTACTCCAGCGTAAATACCGCTCATAGCTATGGTATAGGGCAGGATGCCTACCGCAGTCGTCCATATAAATACCCAGGTCTTCACATTCAGTAGTCCCGCTGTGTAATTCACAAAATGATACGGCACCAACGGTACAAACCGAAGAATGAGAAGTCCGAACGATTCTCGGCGATGAACCAGTTGTTGTACTTTATCCAATAAGGGACGAGTCATCTGTCCGAAAAATGGCTTGGAGATCCACTTGGTCAAGCACATGGCTCCAATCGCACCCATCAGTCCCCCAATCCACGAGTATAGGCCGCCCCAGACCGGTCCGTAAATTTCCATAAGAACAATAGACGTGAACTCTCCAGGGACAGGTAAAATGTTGACGATTGTTTGGATGATGACACCGACTACAATTCCAGCAAAGCCCATATGCCGTATCGCTCCAAGAAGGCGCTGTGCTTCCCCCTATACGCAGCAAATAAATATATACAGCAACAATAAGGACGATGAATAGGATGCTGATGACACTAATGAATCGTATACGGGATTCTGGCTGCTGCTTCAATGAATAGGTTCACCTCATTTAGCCCATAGTCTCTGGCTCATCTATAAGGTTTCCTGATATTAACAGCTTCATTCCCGGTTGAAAATTAAGAATTCAAGGAACGCTTCTCTTTTTTCTTGTACCAAAGTTTATATTCCAGCCGATCATACCACGCAATGATGGAGTTTAATGCTCGGGACAATGGAACAAAACGCGTTACTAATTGATAAACGATCAGCGCTGTCGCTGCTCCAATAACAGCTCCTGCTATCACATCCAGCGGATAATGAACTCCCGTCCATACCCGCGATAGAGCGATGCAGGCCGCCACGGTCAGCCATACTTTGCCGGTCGACGGCTTGTACAACCAGAATGCTGCAGCTATCGCGAATGCTCCCATCGCATGATCGCTTGGAAATGATGCGTTGCCGGCATGCTTGATTAATTGAATCACCGAATGGGTGACAAAGGGTCGATCCCTATAGAAGAAATGACCGAGCACCGATCCGAATCCCATCGCTAAGCATGCCGATAACAATGCTACACCAACCATCGTGCGATTGGATGCTTTGCGAGAAAACCAATAAACGATCACTCCCGCAAAAAATAAGTATTCAGCATCTTCTGCGAAAAATCGCATCAACGGGTTAAGCCAAGTATAAACGGCTCCTAAATGATTAATTGTTTGAAACCATTGGTAGTCAAACTGTTCTAAAACCAAGAAAATCATCCTTTATTCAGTACTCTTTAATCAAATGGGATCAAACCTTAAGTCTTCGAAGCTTGTAAGTGGGAACGACAATGTAACCTTGGTTCCCTCCTGTCCTTCACTTGATATGGAGATGACTCCGCCATTGTCTTCAACCAGCCGTTTGGCAATGGCCAGACCTAAGCCTGTCCCCCCCTGTTCCCGGCTTCTGGCCTTATCCACCCGATAGAATCGATCGAACACGTGAGGCAAATCTTCAGGAGGGATACCGATCCCCTGATCATGAACTTCCACTATCATCACATCGGCCTGCCTTCTGCCGTTTATTGCGATGGTCGTACCTTCCTTTGAATATTTCACAGCATTATCCAACAAAATGAGCAGTACTTGTTCCAAATGATGTGGTACCATCCTGATCATGGCGTCATCGCCTATTGGACAAAGGTCAACCTGAAATTGCATCTTGGAATGGGGAACAGCAAATCGTCTGATCGTCCTTTCAAGCAAGCGTACTGGCTTCAATAATGTAGTTTCTTCAGCTGGAAGCTCATTTTCTGAGCGGGTAAGCGCTAGAAGCTCTTGTACAATACCTTCCAGCCTATTCAATTCTTGAAGCGAGGCTGTTAATGATTTGTCCAGTATCTGAGGATCGCTTTTCCCCCAACGGTCCAAAAGAGAAAGATGCCCCTTAATGATGGATATCGGGGTACGCAGCTCGTGCGAAGCATCCTCAACAAACTGTTTCTGCTGCTTGAACGACGTTTCCAATTCATTCATTAGATCGTTAAATAATGCTGCAAGCCGGCTAAGCTCGTCCTTGTCTCCATGCTGCTCGACACGTTCATGCAGACCTTTATGCTTCACATTGCGAATGGCATCAGCCAAGGACTGCACCGGTTTGAGAAATTGCTTCACCAGAAGATAGCCTCCCAATGCACTTAACAAGACTGACCCGCAACCTGCTAGAACCATCACCCAAAAAATCATGGCTGAAAACTGATCGAACGTCTCCAGGTTGTTAACAATTTCGATAGTACCCCGAAAGTCACCAGAGATTAGCGGACTGCGCATGACCAAAAGATGATCTTCTAAATGCCACAGGCTTAGCAGCATTGCTCGATCAACCGCCTGGGGGGCTACGTATGATTCCGGCAGTTGATCTGAAACGGTTATAATGGGTATTCCCTGCTGGTCTAGTATACGGATCAATTGATTATTCTCGTTTATTTTCTCAAGATAATTTGCGCTGTTCTTGATTTTGGCGTCATTCAAGGGGACTTTTTCCTGAAAATAATCGTCCAGTTGAGCCATCGTTTTTTGAATCGAATTTTTTTCCTGCTTAACCATCCATTGATTGACCGCTGTATATTGCGCGAAATTATAAGCTGTGAACAAAACGATAAGCGTAAAGGACGACCATAGTACCATTTTCCACTTGATTGTCATTCCAGAAACCCATTGTCGGATCGCTCTTCTCATCTCATCACATACCCGATTCCTCTTACCGTCTCGATAAAGCGGTCCTTGCCGTTAGGATCCAGTTTATTTCTCAAGTAACGTACGTACACGTCTACGACATTCGTCTCCACCTCGGAATCAAATCCCCACACCCGGTCGAGCAGCAAGTCTCGAGTCATCACGATGTTTGGATTCTGTACGAAAATAACGAGCAAATCAAATTCCCGTTTGGTCAGCTCAATCGGGTCTTCTCCTCTCATCACTTTCCTTGCTTCCAGATCGATCACGATATCGCCGCAGGAAATAAGCTGATGGGATCCAGTCTCTTCCGCCATATCGACTCTTCTAAACAACGAGCGCATTCGGGCCAACAATTCCTCGATTGCAAATGGCTTTGGAATGTAATCATCAGCACCGCTGTCCAATCCTGAAACCCGGTCAACTACACTGTCTCTTGCCGTCAGCATGATAATAGGCGTTTTTTTGACTTCACGGACTCGGCGGCACACATCTAGACCGTTCAGACCAGGCAGCATAATATCAAGCAGGATCATATCCCATTCTTGATCAAGCGCCAGCTCCACGCCCTTCCGACCGTCATTAGCGACAGTAACGGAGAAAGATTCATGCAGAAGCTCGAGTTCAATAAACATCGCCAGGTTTTTTTCGTCTTCAATTAGCAGCACTTTTTTCATCATCTTGTTCTTCCTTTGTTTCTTCATATATCGGCGCGATCGTTTAGCTATCTTTTCATTTGTTATAAGCTCTTTTATGCCCCACCGGCTTCATCTTGAACCCCGATGTTCTTAAATAGAGCACCACGGCACCAATAAGCAGCAATAACAGGGCTATCGGAAGAGGATGATGAGCTAGTTTCAGCAGAGTGTACCCATAATGCCCGAGCCTTTGGCCTAGAAATGCGAATATGCCTACCCAGCCTAGGCTTCCCAGCATCGTAGCTCCGATGAATGGAGCAAACCGCATTCTACTGGCACCAGCGATAAAAGGCGCGATATGGCGCAATCCCGCTACAAAAAAGCCGGTCACGATGAAGAGTGGTCCGAACTTTTGAAACCGGATCGACCATCGGTTCATCTTATCTTCCGTTAAGTGAATCCAACGTGTAACTCGGCTCATCCTTTGAAAGCCTATATAACGGCCCAACGCATAGTTGGTGATCATGCCGAGAACGGTGCCCATCCACGCAAAAGCTATGATGCCTTGAACCGGCAAATGAGTCTGAGCTGTGATCGAACCTGCGAACAACAGCAAAAATTCAATCGGTATCGGCAATCCTATAATGCCTAAAGCTGTGGACAGCAGTACGGCTGCATAGCCATAATGCTGAATCAGAACCAGCAGGAAATCTTTCATTGTGTGCCTCCCTCCTCCGTGCGTTAAGTATAGATCAGCAAAATGAGATTTTAATGAGAAAATTCATTTTAATAAATGCCCCCTTTTAGCTTAGTCATCCATTCCTTCGCATAGACAACAAAACCACTCCTGTTGGAGTGGTTTCATTAAAAGAACATTCTCTTATACAAGCACAATTTCTTCAAACCTCTTACTACCTTATAACCCCTATTATTTCCCTATTCAAGCTTCTCTTATTCTTTCCCGTCTCATACTGATCAGAGCCCATGGGTCAGGACCCGTTTCAAGAACTTGCCTGTATAAGAAGCTGGTATTTCAGCAACCCGCTCCGGTGTGCCGACGGCCACAAGCTTACCTCCCGCTGCACCACCTTCTGGGCCGATATCGATCACCCAGTCGCATTCCCTGATCAATTCCAAGCTGTGCTCGACAACAACAACGGTATTCCCTGTATCGACAAGTTTATCCAGTAATACTTGAAGCTGTTTAATGTCAGATGGATGGAGTCCGGTTGTCGGCTCATCTAATAGATAGAGCGTATGGTTTTTGGACGGTTTACTCAGTTCTTTGGCCAGTCTGATCCGCTGTCCTTCCCCGCCGGATAAGGTTTTCACCGATTGCCCCCATTTCAGGTAGCCAAGCCCAACCTCACACAGCATTGTGATTATTCCTGCAATTTTGGCCTCCGATTTGAGAATCGGCAAGCTTTCCTGTATCGACATATTCAATAAATCCGAGATGGAAAAGCCTTCATACTGAACCTGCAGGACCTCGTCTGTAAATCTTCTCCCCTTGCAGTCGTGACATTTCACCTCTAGATCAGGCAGGAAATTCATATCTACAGATAGCACACCTAGACCTTGACATGTTTCGCAGCGTCCACCTGGCGTATTAAATGAAAAATGCTTCGAGGTCAGTTTTCTATCCTTGGCCCCAGGTAATCCGGCGAACAACTGACGAAGATGTGTAAACACATCGGTATAGGTCGCAACATTGGAGCGCTGAATTCTCCCCATAGGCGTTTGGTCAAAGATTACGATATTACCAACATGCTCCAAGCCCGTGACTTCCTTGCATCCCATCTGCACCTGTCCTTTTGGATTCCCTTGTGCAAGGATATCGAAAATAAGCGTCGATTTCCCTGAGCCAGACACACCCGTTACGGACACGAGGCTTCCAAGAGGGATAGAAACTATAGGGATATTAATATTACGGACCCGTGCTTCCGTGATCGTAATATGCTGTCCGGTTCCCTTCCTGCGAATGCGTGTAGTGGTTGTTAGATTTTCTTCTCTCAAATATGCGCTTGTAACCGAAAGCTCACTTGCCATCAAATCCTCCAGACTTCCTTCTCCCACAACGGTCCCACCGTATAAGCCAGCACCCGGACCGATATCGATAATATGATCTGCAGCACGCATCATTTCAATATCATGTTCAATAATGAGCACCGTATTCCCAAGATCTCGCAGCTCCTGAAGTACTCGAATAAGGCCAACGGTATCCCGAGGATGCAGCCCTGTCGTTGGTTCATCCAGGATATACAGTACGCCAGTCAAACCTGACCCTAACAATGAAGCAAGCCGCAGCCGTTGTGCTTCTCCACCTGACAGGGTTACTGTCTGCCGGTTCATGGAAAGATAGCCCAATCCGACATCCATAATCCGTTTCAGCCTTATAGGCATATCATGGAGCACCGTCTCAACCAAATGAAGCCCTTCAGGCGGAATCTCTTCTTGCAAGCCTCTTGTCCACTCATATACTTCACCTATCGACCAGTCTGAGATATCGCAGATAGACGCATTGGCTACCCGCACATGACGAATTTCTTTCTTTAGTCGAGCTCCGCGGCATTCAGGACAAAGCTGTTCATGAAAAAAGCTATCGTCTTTTTCCTGAGAGCCAGACTCCCCTTCCTTCTCCTTATAACGCCGCCATAAGCTGGGGATGACACCTTCAAATTTGGTGCCTTGAACTGATTTTACATTCGGATAATGGCGTTTGAATGCCTCACTCTCTACTCCGTAGTACAACAAATCACGCTGAATTTCGCCATAGTCTTTCAAGGGCTGGTCAGGGTCAAGTTCAAATCCATAATGCTTGGCCGCCGCCATTAAAATACGAATTTGAATATCCCGATGGACACCATTCAGTGAAGCAACTCCCCCGCCGCGCAAACTGAGCTCCGGATTGAAAACTGTCCCTTCATTGATGCTTGCCACATGACCAAGCCCACTGCATGCCTCACATGCTCCCTCCGGTTTGTTGAAGGAAAAGTGTGACATACCCAGCTTCTCAAGCTCTGCATCACAATGAGGACAGTACATCGTCTGACGATCTGCATAATCGTCCGCCTCTGCCAAGAGGCCTGCCGGTTCAAAAGAAGGTGGGATACTGCCGCTGCAAGACGGGCATACCCGCTCCCCCAGTCTGGAAAAAATAAAACGAACATAAGTGTAGATGTCGGTTACAGTCCCTACTGTCGAGCGGGGGTTACGATTGGTAACATGCTGCCCAACGCTGATAGATGGAGACAGTCCTTCTATAGACTCGACCTTCGGCTTGCTAATCGAATCTGACGTTAATCCCATGGAATCCATATACTGCCTCTGACACTCTCTTTGAAGTGTATCCATCGCAAGTGTTGATTTACCGGAACCTGATGGACCGGTCATTACGACCAGTTTGTACTTTGGAATCGAAAGAGAGACATTCTTCAAGTTATTCTCCCGCGCACCCTTGATAACAATGGAGTCCTTCATTAATGTATCCTCCTCATTTCCAATAAGATCATATCGTTAAAGGCATCTTACAAAGGGATTGCAGCCCGTGCCTCATAAGTTACCACTTTGCAAATAAGTCAAGATTCCGATAAAATAAATTCGATTAATACTACGTTTATCTAGTTTCTTGTTCATCTAATATCTTGATAGTCGAGATAATTATATCTTAAAAGGAGGGTTGTCTTTTGTCAAGCAATCAACAAGTTCAACCAACAGAGCAGCAGGAAAAATTCACCTTACGGATGCGAGGACTGGGAACCCGAACGGTGCTATATCAGCAAAATGTGGCTGCTTCTTTAGGCTTGTACAACAACGATTATATATCCATTGATATTCTGCACGAAAAGGGTCCCATCACTGCAGGGGAGCTTTCAAAATTGACCGGACTCACTACAGGCAGCGTTACCGCATTAATTGACCGGCTCGAAAAAAACGGGTTTGTCCGCAGGCAGCATGACCCCAATGACCGACGCAAAGTGATTATTGTTCCTTTGTATGAAAATAAAGAAGAGGTCAGTAATACGTACCTCCCTCTTCACTCTGAGATGGTTAAACTTGCATCCACTTATACGGATGAAGAGCTTGAGCTTATTACCCAGTTTTTAGGCAAAGCAAGTGCGGTTCTGGATGAGCAGATTCATCAACTCAGCTCTAAGTCACGAGGCAAATCGTCTTCTTGAGCCGTATCGTTTAGAAAATGAAAAGGACGATTTTCCGAAAAGTCTACTGACTTCAGGAAATCGTCCTTATTATAGTAAAGCCTGATTTGGATATTTCTTTAATGGCCTAGCCATTATAATAGGTATGGTTAAAAGATAAATTAGAAATTACTTGCACATTAGATTACATATTATTTATTATGTAAACTTTATTCAACGTTACTACTATTTCTTTTGGTGAATGGAAATGTCTAACATGTAGAATGAGTTGATTATTTTTTCATACCCGAACCGAAACCAATTAAATATCCATCCAAATCACTTACCGAAAACTCTTTCCATATTCCCCAGTCGTGCTCACTAATTACAGGTTCTTGTATAATATTAGCACCATTCGCTTTTAATTCTTCATATAAGACATCAAGGCCGTCATGATCTTTCACGTAAGCATAAGTATTCCAAGTATCTTTATTAGGTTTCACATCTTGCAAGTCCTTTGCCTGAATTAATTTAAATCCAAGTCCAAAATCATCTCGGATTGCCCAAACATCATTAACCTCACAACCCAGTGCATTTTGATAATATTCCTTTGACCTCTTTAAATCAGAAACCAATAATACTGTAAGGGAATTTTCAATTTGGGCTTTTAATTGGTCAGTCAACTAGTAAAACCTCCTAAAGGATCCAGCTTTTTTATGGTTCAAATGTTTATTCGACAAGCCATAAAAATATCCTTTATTTGGTATTAGCATAGTACTAACTGTTAATCTCTAAGCCAACCAACGTTCCATGATGATCAGATGACTGTGAAATTGACTCCATAAAAAGCTAAGGCTGATTTTCTAGCCACACTTTGGGATGCAAGATTCTCCCATGAAGTACTGTATAATGGGATACCTCCCGCAATGCGTACCGCCTTTGCCCATCCGGCAACAACAGCTGCCGCATATCCTCTTCCACGATACTCGTCTAAAGTTTCAAGTCCTGCTTCATGTGCTCTGGATGTGATGCGAACGCTGCGGCAGATGGAGACGGCCCGATTCTCGTGCAAAAGTGCTATACAAGGCTGCGCATAATCTATTTCTGAGATTAGACATTCGAAACCGCCTTGCAAAATCCCCTTCATATTAGCCCGGGTTATACTGACAATCTGCATGGATGGACCTATATCCGGAATAAGAAAGCATGGTCCCATTGTGAACCGTTCTGTTTGGAGAAGCTTCATATAGGCTTCAAAATGTTTTGGCTTCGTTGGGTAATCCCTCAAGTTAGGTTCGTCTCCGCACAAATCCTCTAATCGCTTAATAAGCGTCTCTGGAACATCATACCGAAATCGACAGATCGATATTCCCTCTATAGAACGTCCTAAGAAAAAACGGGGAGCCATAGTCTCTCCAGGCCAAGGCTCATTAATCGTGCGTAGGCGCATGTTCTGGTCATGGGTAAAGAGTGCCTCAGCATGGTACTCCATCAGCGTTTGGGCAGCTGGTAGAATTTCTTCACGATCACTCATGTCTCACCTCTCCACATCCATTAAAAAACTATGGTTCTCTCCATCAATAGTATCAAAAAATCCCAAAATAACCTGATACTATTTAATAATAATGAAATTATCCGATTTAATTGCTTTATCTTTTCGAACATTCAAGAAAGAGATGACCGTGGTACCACAAAAAGAAAAACTCCCTATAAATAAGGAGTTTGATAGGTATTTCATTTTCAAGCAAAATATTCATCAGTTAAATCCACATTCACTCCGACAGCTGCTCTACTGCCATCGGCTGCGGCATAAATCAATTGGGAAGCTGAAACATTTGAAGCATCTCCGGCAGCATATAGACCAGGTATCGAGGTTCTTCCCATCTCATCCTTTCTTATCCCACCTGACTCCGTTCTTTCACAACCCAACTGGTCAATGAAAGATGCACTTTGTACCAACTTCGGAGCCACGAAACCGCCTGTTCTCGGGATTTGAGTCCCATCCGTTAATAGGACATGCTCAAGTCTCCCATTTTGTCCAATATAAGCTTTAACAGGCTGCTCCATGATCACGATGCCTTTAGATTCAAGCTGTTTCTTCTGCTCTTTTGACAAGGAAGCCTGACCATTCGTGCAGACGACCAAATCCTTGCTCCAATTGAGCAGCAGCTTAGCTGTATGAAAAACATTCGGATTATCCGAGACAATGACAAGCGGTTGATCCCGTAGCTCCCAGCCATCGCAATAGGGGCAATTGAACAAGCTTTTCCCATATAGGGATTGAAAGCCTTCGATCTCAGGAAATATCTCCTTTACACCCGTCGCTAAGATCAGTTTTCGTGCTTGAACGCCAAAGCCTGACGAGTCAAGTATCTCAAATCCTGAATTGCTTTTGACAACCGAAACAACCTCAATTGGCAGATGCTCGACAGATGGATAACGAAGCACTTCCTCATATGCAATACGACGGAACTCGGCTGGCGTAACACCATCTCTAGTAATAAAGCCGTGAGACGCATGTGTAACTGCATTTCTAGGACGATTGTTATCGATCAAAGCTATGCTTCGTCTTGCCCTGCCAAGAACAAGGGCTGCATTCAACCCTGCTGGTCCTCCACCTATTATGGCGCAATCGTAAATCATGATGATCAACTCCCTATTTAATCAGATATTAAAGACTTATTATATCTGTGATTGAGGTAAAAATTTTTTTAAAGCTTAACGAATGGGTTACTTCCCTTCAACAGGAATTGGCTCTCCGTAAACTTGCGTTTGCTTTTGGGCCAGATCTACCAATTTCGTGTTTTTGAGATGCAGCTCCATTTTCTCTTCCGCTTCCTTCATTGCAGCTTGAATTAAACACTCGTCACCGTGGACAAAATCACATTCAAATAAAGAGGCAGAACCCTCGATAGCATGAATAATGTCCAAAAACGTAATGTCGTCTTTCTTGCGCGATACCCTATATCCTCCGTTGGCTCCGGAAACCGATTCGATCATCCCTGCTTTCACGAGCCTTGTTAAAATTTTGGAAAGATAAGTCGGTGAAACGCCTTGGGAGTCCGCCAACTGCTGAACACCTACCGGCTTAACCGGAGATGCGGCAACAAGCGCAAGCATGGTATGAAGAGCATAATTCGTTGCTTTTGTAAATTTCATGTTAGCACCTCAATCACAGACTTATTGTGTCTATAATATCCTTAAAGTTGCTAATGTGTCAAGATTCCGTTTTCACTTATGATAATATTAAGACCGCCCATATCGGGCGGTCCGCTATCCGAAAAGCGCTAGCATACTCCAATGCTCGCTAATATTTGATTAACATCACCAAGTTCGCTAATGGGAAGCGACATAGCCATCCATTTCTGTTGGTTCCAGTTTTTCTCTGCTCATGATGAATGCAGCTGTCAATGCTAAAACTGCCGGGATGAGACTCCACGCAAAAGTCCCTACGATCGAAGAAGACAACCCCTCCGTAATCGTGTGTAATGTGTTCCCATCCATCGATTGACGAACTGCAGGATTTAATAGAACGTGAGGATCGTTAAAATCGATTTCTGTGAGTGGTGCACTCCTTCCGCTCTTGCTGAATGCCTCCGTCAGCTTATCGGTTAAAGAATGACTTTGTATAATCCCAAATATGGTAATACCTAGAGTCATACCAAGTGAACGATTGAAATTCATCGTTGAAGTAGCTGCCCCTCTCTGAGCTGCCGGGAATGAATGGATGGCTGCACTACTGAGTACCGAGAAGGAAGCACCAATACCTAGACCGACCAGAATCATATAGACTGTGATTAATAAACGCGACGATTCTAAAGTCAATGTGGTCAGAAGAGCCATTCCTACCGTCAAAATCGCAAGCGTTGGAATCAGGATAGCTCGATAAGGAAGCTTTGACATTAAGAATCCGCCAACCGTTGCAGTTACGACAGAACTCACCATCATCGGAAGCAGGATAAGCCCTGCATTAGTTGCTGTACCGCCATATACGCCCTGAATGTAGATAGGTATGAACATCGAAGCAGTCATAAACGTCGCTCCACTAAGCATTGCGACCAGATTGGTGGTCGTATACAATCGGACTCGGAACATGCGGAATGAAATGATGGGCTCAACCGCACGTTTTTCAACGAATACAAGCAATATGGAGAAGAAAACAAAACCAGCAAATAACCCTAATATTTGTGATGATCCCCATGCATAAGCTTTGCCTCCGAGCTCAATCGCGAACATGAGGCAGATAATCGCACCTACTAGCAAAAAACAACCAAGGTAATCAATCTTCTGCTTGGAGTGCTCAGCCGATTCCTTGTAGAAGAACACGATCAAGATGAATGCAAGTAAACCAAGTGGTAAATTAATATAAAAAATCCACATCCAATGTAAATAATCGGTTATATAACCACCGAGAAGCGGTGCCGCGACGCTCGACAAACCGAATAATGCTCCGAACATTCCTGTCATCTTTCCTCTATTTTCTGCTGGAACGACATCGAACATAATCGTAAATGCTATAGAAACCATTGCACCGGCACCGATACCTTGAATCGCTCTGAAAAGGCTGAGCTGAACGATCGTTTCCGCCATTCCGCATAACGCCGAGCCAATCATAAAGATGACAATACCAAAAACAAAGAACCGTTTACGCCCATACATATCGGATAGCTTGCCGAATATTGGCATCCCCGTCATCTCTGCTACCATATAGGCGGAAGTAGCCCACACGAATTTGTCCAGACCGCCAATCTCTCCAACAATCGTGCCCATCGCTGTAGCCACAATCGTATTGTCCATGGAGGCCATCAGAATAGCAAGCAGAAGTCCCGCAATAATAACCCCTACTTTGCTTTTTTCTCTCTTCATTTAATTCCATTCCTTTCCGTAATCAGGTTTAAGATGTTACTTGTCGTAACTTATGAAGCAATCATAAACCATCCTTACTGACAACAGTGTGTCAGGAAAGAAATGTGAATTATTAAGGGTGTAGATCAATTTTTTACATAAATCAGTATTAATCAAAGCGAGCGAGAGTAAAATAAGCGTCAAGCCTTGTCCATACAAGGATGGATAGCAAGGGATTTCTTGATAGGCCTCAATGCTTGGCATCACTGGTGTTCCACCGGACACACCCACCGTGCCGTCGGCTTCGATTTGAACTAGCACGGCGTTCAATGCCCGTTCAGCCGCCTCACGGAAGGATGTATCCAGCCAGCCAAGCTGAAGCAGTGGACAGGACAATCCTTAAACCACTATTTGACACTATACCGCATCATTCAAGCGCCAAGCGACTCTTAATGGATACACCGCTTTCTGTAACCGAAATCGCAGCCTTCTCAGGCTTCGGCGATCTGTCCCATTTCTTTCATACTTTCAAAACAGAAGCCGGGATTACACCTAACGCATTCCGTAAGCAGTGTGCAGGCGATTCCCAGCATAAGGTAAATCCGAATGAATAACCCTGGACGTTAGGACATTGGTTTGCTGATGTTTCGATTTGTAATATTCCTTCAGTTTAACTTCACACAAAAATGAAGAAGAGCAGAATGCTTTCGCACCTGCTCTTCCCAAATCTTATTCTACTATAGATCTCATGTTAAATTTATACTTTAGGCTATACACGACGATATGCCTTTTCATGAAATCGAGTAATGCTGCGAAAAAGCATCTTGCCATCCTCCGGCAACCGATTAGCCTCTTCAAAGTTCAAATACATCGCCTGATAAGGCTCAGGAACCCAGATGTAATGATGCACATAAACTGTGAGATGAAAACCGTTTGTTTCCCAAAAATGGATTCGTTGTTTGTTTTCCTCCGTTGGTTCGGATTCCACTTCGACAAGAATTCCTTTGCAGCCCGTATTGGTTTGAGTCCATTGCTTGATATGGTCCAGCAGCATTCGGCCATATCCTCTGCCGCGAAAATCCTCACTCACGGCTAAATAATCAATTAGCAAAGCCCCTGCTTGCTGATCGATTCCCGTCAATGCCATCCCAACCATTCCAGACTTCTGAGAGAGTGTGTGCAGCTGGCACATCCCTTTTTCAAACATTCGACGGATGATGTCGCGGCTTTTCTTACCTTCAAGGGGAAATGCTTGCTCGTAGATACGCTCCGCTTCAGTCCAGCTGACATCGTCCCACTCGTCAGTGATAGAGTACTCCAATGCATCCAATGAGGTTCACCACTTTCAGAATCCTAGGCCATAACTGTTTGTTCCTACAAGAAGTATAGCACCTATAGCATCTATATCCAAAAATAAAGCCAACCCTTCTACTCTCACCTATAATCTACGTTGACTGGTGCTCCCTACTTTCATTATTTTCCAAATAGAGAATCGACTCCATCAATTAAGTGCCTAAGTTTCACGCATAGAATAGTCCAGCATAGTTCGAATCATAGAAGCTAATTTGGTAATTTGTTCGTTCGGTAGGGCGCCCGAAGTAATTGATCGTGCGGCGACCGGAATATACCAAGATCTAATTTCTTCTTCAGTTGCTCCTGACAATTTACAATACTCGTCGATGAAAATGTGATAAGCCGCTTGCCTCGATTTCTGGAAAAACTCTTCAACCGCAGCAGGAGTTTCAGGTGGCAAGACGGCATATTCGATCATTACGCAAACCTCCGCGACATCCGCTGCTGGATTGCCAAGTGAGGCATGCCTCCAATCGATCATAACGGGTTTGTTATCCCTGTCTCTCAAAATCAGATTATTCGGATTCGTATCACCTTGACAAAGCTGTCGTTTAGCAGGTAAACGATCAATATACGCATGGATGGACGATATTTCTTCTTTGGTGAACAGGATGGGCTCGCCAATAATCGATTTTAAATTCTTTTTTTGATCGGTTACGATGTCGAGAACGGTTGTCTTATGAATTTCATTGAGAACTCTCGCGAATACCCGTAATTCACTATCCATCTTTCGGAAAGTATGCAATCTTTCAAATAGACGATTCACGAGTGTTTCGCCGACTATCTTTTCGAAAATAATTCCATGACGTCCTTCCCAATTGATTTGCTCGAAAGGTTGGGCAACGGGCAATCCACTCTTCCAAGCCACGGAGCTATTGCTGTATTCGAGCTGAACCGTTTTCAACGGCGTGTTCATATGAAATAATTTGACGACTTTGTCGTCACCACCCCATTCATACACTTCGCAACTCGACCCTGTTCCTACACATTTTCCAAGCATCGTTCACTGGCCCCCCATGTCTTGCCATTTCATACAGTATTCGAGGTTACGACATTCGCAATTTAGGAATTTTACTGTTGCTTTTATAACCTGCCATATAAGCTTGTTGTATGGCATCGGCCAGTCCGTTTGTGTAATGGGCAACGGTTAGTTTGCCATTCAACAACACTGATTTTCGGTAACTCTCTGAGAAATATAAGGAATCATCCGTCTCGTTCGCCAAATAATATTGTCGTTTCGACTCCATAGTTCGGCTTTTGACCTTGGTGTTTAGTATCAGTTTAGACCTACCCAATTGGGTCCCCTCGTGAATACCAATACCCCAAACTTCTTGACTACTATGATCCAGGACTTCATACCCCACAACGACCTCGCCTTTTACACTATCCGATAAAATCAAAACTTTTAGGAAAGTACAATGGGTCTGCGGTTTATATCGTCCCTTATTTGAATGAGTCAAAATTTTATTTTTATCTTTTACTTTTTTACTAGCTGCAGTCTCTTTGTTCTTTTTCTTCACAGACTCATTATTATCGTTATGTATATTTTTTTGATTTTCGAGTTTTTCCAAGAGCTCTAGCTGCATTTGCTGCTTCATTTTTTGCAATTCTTCAGACATTTTTTTAGTAATTTTCAACTCTAAGTTCTCTTGAAGTGCTTGTGCACTTTCTGTAGTGTGTGTTAATTGTTTAGCTGGTGGAGCCTTTCGTCGGATTGTTTTTTTGGAAATTCGTTTAGGTTTAGTTAATGAATGAATAGTCTCTCTTATCTCCTGCAAAAGGGACTTTTTCTTCTTACTTTTCCGCGCCATATTCCCCCCTCCTTCAATCAATGGGTATTTATCATTGTACCATTATTGATTAATGGAGAGGAAATTAAATAGGGCAGCCTCTAAGCCATATCCCATGACTTGAGACCGCCCTCTATTCTTACTGCCTGTATACTCCCCTTATCAAGGCGCTGCTGGCCCCACGTCAATAGCCGTCAGCGGCTTTCTTACGATGGTCGAAGTCGAATATTCGTCAGCGCCAACATCGTTAACTGAACGCGGTTGACCGTCCATATCATCGGTTACGTAAGTATAAGATCCTACAGAGGCATTGACCGCAGGACTTGTCGGTGTCAGCTTCTGCAGCCCTCCAGAAGGGGAAAGCTGCGGATCAACATTTTTGATTTCGGACGATGTTCTGGATACGTTATCTAACGCAGCTCCATAACCGATATTGCCTTCGAACACCGTGTTTGAGGTTTTTGCTTCGTTATATAGAGGACCTGCCGAGCTTTTGGCAATATTATTGGCAATCCGGCTGTCCACAGGAGCATAAGTATAGCTCAAACCGACGGCAATACTGCTCGAAGTACTATCCACCACCGTATTGTTGGTGACCTGTACGCGATATGCTCTCCAATGCTTAGCCAAATCATCACTCGTGTAATTGGCCCCATTCGGGCCTGCATCGAAATCTCCTCCATCGATATTGATGGCAGCTTGAGTTAATTTTTCAAAATAATTGTTATAAATTTTGTGTTCATTCCCATAAATTCTAAAACCACCTACACCTGCCTTTACCCCATCGCCAAAGAAGAAATTCCCATAAAAGCTGTCGTTATGCCCGTGTCTTGCCGTAACTTGAGCTTTGTTATTACGGAAGGTGTTATAGCGGACAGTATTGTTTTTGCTCTTAACCGAGATGACCTCAGGATCGCTATCCAAACTGACGAATAAATTGTATTGGATCGTATTAAAGCCGTCCGACATGGACAAGCCGGATAAGCCAACGCGGATCGTTTCGCCGCCATTCTCCGTCTGCGGGTCCGCATCATGAAAGTAGTTGTACTCAATTGTATTGTATTGAGCAACTTGACCGTCCACTCCGTCAATCGAAATCATTTGACCAAGATCATGTCTTGGACCAAATTCATTATGATCAATCCGGTTATTGTTACTGCCTGAACCATTCAACACTATCCATTTAGTTGCAGCAGTATTGGCGGCAAGCGCCAGCTTATTGCGAGTGATACGTACGTTGCTCGAAGCAGACAAAGAAATAGCTGTTCCGGTATTAGTAAATTTCAACCCATCAAGAGTAATGTATGATGAGTTGCTTAGCTTGAAACCTCCTGTACCCGCTATAACGCCTTGCCCTTGGTTCGCTGCTTTGATCACGATAGGGTTTGATGCAGTCCCATTCTTGCTAATCGAAAATGGACCGGAGTACGTACCGTTCGCTAAAACAATGGTAGTCCCTGCCGTCGCAGCGGTGATAGCAGCCTTCAATTCCGTCGTATTTGTTACATTCACTACTGTCCCGCTGCCAGCAGTTGAAGCATCTCCATAAATCTCTACCTCTGTGTAGCTGTTCCAAGCATTCAGAGAATTCCCATGACCGACAATTCGCACATAACGCGCAGGATCAACGTCTGGGAAATCGAAGGTCTGTAAGCCGTCAGCTAGAGCACTGGTCACATTGGTTTGAACTGTACTAAAGCTTGAGTTGTCTGTGGATGTCTGGATATCAAACGTGGACGTTCTGCCGGTTCCGTTCAAAAATGCGATTTTGAGGTAAGCTACTTTCTTATTGGAACCTAGATCAAATTGAATCCATTGTCCATCCCCACTAGCAGACCAACGTGTGTTCAAATCTCCGTCAACCGTGTTGCCTGGAACATTACCATCATCCGAACTCGCGCTGACTGCAGAAGCCGCTACACTGAATTTGGCGTTTGCTGCCATCCCCACCGTAGGAAACATCGTAACAATCAAACATAACATCAGTAACACTGAAAACCATTTTTTTCTTGATGACATCATTTGCACACCTTCCTTTATTGTTCATATTAGTTAAAACCAAGCTTGATATGTAAACGCTTTATCACCTCCCTCGGACACAATGTAACACAAAGTGGTTTGGCATAATATAGATAAAATTCATTTTATTTAGTCATGGACTCAGCAAAACAAAAACACACCCTAAGGTGTGTTCTCAATAAATCTCTCTATAATTCCTGTCACTGCGTTCATACTTATAGGTTTACTCACATATTCATCCATACCTTCGGACAAATATTTTTCTCGGTCGCCTTTTATTGCATGGGCCGTTACGGCAACAATAAATGGTGTTTTGTTCTTGAATGTTGAGTTGGCTTTAATCTTTCTGGTAGCTTCCATTCCATCCATCACGGGCATTTGTACATCCATGAAAATAATGTCATACGGAAAATGCTTCACTGCTTCAACCACATCTTTTCCATTTTCAACAATGGTTGGGCGATAACCAAGCTTCTCCACCATCTTCTTTAACACGATCTGATTCACAGCATTATCCTCAGCAATCAAAATATTGAGGGAGTCCGAAATTATATTATCCTGTTCCAGCAAAAGATTCATAGATTTGGATTCCTCATGGGGTTTAAGCTGAAAGTTGGCAGTGAATACAAATAGCGATCCAGAAGGAACCGACGTTTCGTACCAGATTTCACCATCCATTAAATGAACAAGTTTTCTACAGATGGCTAACCCTAACCCTGTTCCCTCCGTCTTCCTTGTCATAAAATTATCAACCTGATAAAATGGTTCAAATAATTGGTTCACCTTATCCTTAGGAACCCCTATCCCCGTATCCCGTATTGAGAATTGAAGACATACGGTATTCTGCTCTTGAGATACGCAATCCACCGAAATCGAGATCGTCCCTTCCGGCGTAAATTTTACAGCATTACTAAGCAAATTGATAAGAACTTGTCTTAATTTTGTGTCATCGCCACCCACCATATTAGGAACTTTCGGACAGACAGACGTAGAAATCTCCAAGCTCTTCTCAAGTGCCCTTGGCATAATGATGTTTAATGATTCTAGCACAATCGATCTAACATTGAATGGTTCTATCACCATCTCTGAAATCCCTGATTCAATCTTGGAAAAGTCTAAAATATCGTTAATGATCGTGAGAAGCGTTACGCCGCTTTTTTTAATAATTTGAACATACTCTTGCTGTTCCGAATCCAGTTCCGTTTCCAAGAGCAAATCCGTCATTCCAATAACCCCATTCATGGGAGTCCGGATTTCATGGCTCATCATAGCCAAAAATTCGCTTTTGGCATTATTCGTTTTTTCAGCAGCCTCTTTCTCTATCAGCAACCGTTTTTGTTCTGTCATGTCTTTGGCAATGATATAGAAGCCTGAATTTTTATTATGTATATAAATGGGAGCCAGAGTTGCAAGAACTTCAACCGCGCGCCCTTCTTTATGTTGGATATAATGAATATTATTTTCAACAGAAGAATAATCCTGGGCTGCTGAAAGGATATCAGCAAGAGTTTTCTGACCCAATATCTTGGAAATACTCACGCCGATCAATTCTTCGATCTTGTATCCAGTTAGGTGCTCCGCCATTTGATTGCCATTGATAATACGACCATCCAAGCCAAATGAAATAATAGCATCGTGATTGTACTTCTTTAACGAAGTATATCGCTCAATGCTTTCCTGCAGCTTCTGCTCGGCAAGCTTATTCTTCGTATCATCGATAATTTGAAATATGAAATATAACGGCTTTCCTTCTATCTCATCTCGAACAAGTGTAACGTGCAACGAAGCCCATATGATATCGCCATTCTTATAGACATAACGCTTCTCGACATCAATGGAATCTCTCACACCATCTAGCAATTCTCTTATGAGTTCTTCATTATTATTCTCAGCTTCTGCAAAGGCCAAATCTTCTGTCGTAAGCTCTCGAAACTCTTCTGCCGTATGTCCAAATATTCTACACATCGCGGGATTTACATAGATCCATTTTCTTTCCATCGAAACAAAGGCTATGCCAATAGGAGCATTCCGATATACATGTTCAAAAAGAACTTGGTGGTCAATTTCAGTTATATGGTTCATAGTCCTCCGCCCTCTTACCTTTATTATCCGATGAACTCAGGTATGTCTATAAATAATTACCTCAAATCGCCTTTTTTGAAACAAGCATTATTATTTACATATAAAAAAGAACCGCGGCTGTTAATTGCAGTATATAAATAAGAGGATAATATGTTCAGTATAAGAGCATATATAGCCCCCAGCGGGATGCGTAGCGAGGTTTTAACCGAGCGTTGGAGTGAATACAAAGTTTTAACGCTAAAATGTCCAACAATAACTTCATTCGGAGGTGTAAAATGATATATTTAGAAACATCGAGATTGCAATTGCGTGATTGGGAAGAAACAGACTTAGAACCATTTAGTCGACTGAATGCAGATGAACAGGTTATGAAGTATTTTCCTAAAACCTTATCAATCGAAGAAACAAATGCATTCTATAAATCAATTATTTCCGAATTTAAGGAATGTGCTTTTGGGTTATATGCCGTCGAAGCAAAGGAAAATAAAGAGTTTATAGGGTTTATTGGATTTCATAGGACAACATTTGAGGCTGATTTTACACCATGCATCGAAATAGGATGGCGACTGAAAAAAGAGGCTTGGGGAAAAGGGTATGCAAATGAGGGAGCGACAGCCTGTTTACAATATGGATTTAGTAAATTGGGTTTTCATGATGTTTATAGTTTTACAGCCGATGTTAATAAGCCTTCGATAAAAGTAATGATGAATATCGGTATGAGTTTTATTAAAATGTTCAGTCACCCTAAAGTTGAGAAAGATAGCCCTTTAAATAAACATGTCCTCTTTCATATAAAGCAAAAATAATTCAGATTAAGGGGAACGTTAGTTCAACAAAGCGAGAAGCAAAATTAAATTAAAAAGGGATTCACATAGTATACATGTATATTATGTGAATATGTGAATCCTTTTTTATCTTCTGACCTTTTTATAAATAGTCAAATCTCGATTAAGGTTTAGCTAGATGAGAAATGCTTTACGAAGAACTTTCTCAACTACTGAATAATCCATTCCAAGACCAGGGCCAGTAGGCGCACTAAAGACGCCGTCTTTCACTTCCATTTGTGGAGTGAACAGGTAGTCGGTCACTTTCACACCTGCTTTGTCCTCCTGAAATTTCCCAATATTCGGAATGTACGACGCAAAATGAAGCATATAGATGTATCCAAACCCACCGGAAATGTGCGGTGTGACAGGTATGCCTTTTAAAGCAGCCATTCTGGCAACACGGGTATTCCTTATAAATCCTCCGTTGTATTGTAGGTCAGGCTGCACCACTTGAGCGGCATCATTATGGATAATCCACCGGAACCGCCTTAAACTGGTTTCTTGTTCTCCGAAGGCCAGTGGGATTTGAAGCGCATCTGCAACCTCCTTGGTATCCTCTAGATGCTCGAATGGACAAGGCTCTTCATAGAAGAAGGCCCCAATTTCCTCCAAAATCTTACCGTATTTAATAGCTACTGGAGGATCATAGGAACCATTACCATCAGCATGTATGGTGAAATCATCCCCAAAAGTTTTGCGTGTCAAATAAATGAGTGTTTCGGAGCGCCCTTCTATCGAATCAGCATTTTTGCTCATCCGGCCGCCCACTTTAAATTTAACTGCCCTCGCCCCCGTCTCAGCGACCTTCTTCTGCAGCACTTCTATCTCCTCTTCAGGCGTTGTTCCCCTGTTACCGCTTGCCACATAAATTGGGACCTCGTTTCTAATGATGCCTCCGAGCAAGTCGCCAATTGGCTTGTTACTTATTCTACCTAACATATCCAGCACGCTTGCCTCCACCCATGAGATGCAGCACCACAGAGCAAGGCCGGACAGTTTATAGTTGCTTTGGTGCACATAAACACCATCCAAGAGCTTTTCTAAATCTCTGGCATCCTTGCCTATAAAGTAAGGGATGATCAATTGCTGAAGCAAAGGATACAGATAACCAGCACGTTCACTTGTTACAGCAACTCCTTCAGAACCGTCTTTCGATCGGGTCCGCAAGAAATATAATCCGTTGTTAAACAAGAGCTCAATGGACTGTATGATCACTGGTGAACTAATCCCTTCCACATTCAATACGGCAGAATTCGCCGCTTCTTCCAAGTCTGTGATACTTACGTTACTTTGAGCTTGGGTAAGAGCGCTATCCAAATGCAAATAGGACAAGTCGTTATAGGTGTTTACCATGTGTGTTCACTCCTTGAAATTTTAGTCAAAGAAAATATCTTCGAAACTTTTTGTCATCTCAGGAAAAACCACGGTCGCTTTGCTCTTCATTCGTTTGTATTATGGACCTTATTTATAACCATATAATGGATAAGTAGGATTGTCCATATAAATAAAAAAAGAAAAGCCTGATATTTGGTATTATCCCCTTCAAGTAGACACTCAAAAAAACCTTCATGTTATCATGGAGGCTCGAGTGCCACTTGGAGGGGATTTTTTTATGGCTAAAAAAGGACAAACATTTCAAACGTACACAGAAGAATTCAAATTAAAGGCGGTTAGAGCGTATGTAGAGGGTTCTGCGAGTTACAAGGTGGTAGCTCAGCGAGAAGGGATCCGTAACTGTTCTCAACTGAAGGTGTGGGTGAGGAAATGGCAAAACGGAGAGTCGTTCGATGTGCGTAAAAGTGAGCCAAATCCAATGAAAGGGCGGCCACGCACGTCCTTCCAAAGCATTGAGGAAGAACGAGATTACCTGAAGGCGCAGGTGGATTACTTAAAAAAGCGGTATCCAAATCTAGTAAAGGAGAAGCGCCAACCCAACGAATGAATTATGAAATCATGGAGGAGCTGCGCCACCAGCACGGCATTACAGTCCTGTTAGCTATTGCGGGAATACCACGGGCCAGTTATTACAAATGGAGAGCCACACAGCCTCAGCGAAAGGCAAGTCAAGAAAAGGATCATGAGATCAAGGAACACATGATGGCCATCCATTTTGCACATCCCTACTATGGCTACCCTCGGATGACGACCGCCTTGCGGGAGGCTGGCTACAAAGTAAATCACAAGAAAGTATGCCGGATCATGAAAGAATTATCGATCCAGTCGGTCATACGTAGGAAGCGGAAACAGTCCAACTACACGCCTTCTGTTGTGTATCCAAATCGTTTAAAGCGACAATTCCATGCTACGGCACCGCAGCAAAAAATGGTCACGGATATTACCTATATTTCCGATGGAACGAATTTCCATTACTTATCTGTTATTCAAGATCTTTTCAACAACGAGATTGTCGCTTGGCAATTGTCTGAACGTAACGATCTCCAGCTTGTGCTGGATACGATTACGCAGTGGACAAGAAAAAGAGACGTCTCAGAGGCCGTGCTCCATTCGGACCAGGGCTTCCAATACACGTCTCAGGCGTACAACACACGATTAGAGGCATTCGGCGTTAAAGGCAGCCACTCTCGCAAAGCAACCTGCCTGGATAACGCGTGCATCGAATCCTTCTTTTCGCATCTCAAAACAGAGAAGTTGTACCTCAACCAGTTTAATTCAGGAGCGGCAATTCGGCAAGCCGTGGAAGAATATATTTACGAGTACAACTACCACCGTTTTCAAGCCAAATTAAAACAACGTGCACCGATAGAGTACCGGTGCGCGTTGGCAGCTTAGCTTTTTTCATCTGTCTACTTGACAGGGGTATGACCATTTCTCAAGCTTTTCCTTTCAACATACAGCAAGAACATAGGTTCATTGTGTACATTGCCTCAATATCAAGTTCCACAATAGGTTCGGTACGGACGAGTTGATTCCTCAGGCAATGTAGTGTACTCAGCCTGTTCGGGAGAGTGCGTGTAGGGGCTCGCAAGAACATCAAGAAGCTGCTCCATCACACTGTAGTCTCCCTGATTCACCGCGGCATCCAGTGCAGCTTCTACCCGGTGGTTACGAGGGATTACTGCGGGATTGCTGTTACGCATCAACTGATGCGAGGACGCTTTGGACTCCTGCTGCCTGTCTAATCTCGCTTGCCACTGCTCATGCCACTGAGTAAAACCCGTAGTTCCAAAAAAGACAGTATCCTCAGGCTTATCAAAGGTTAATGCACGAAACGTATTAGTGTAATCCGCTTGATGCTTTTGCATCATATTGAGTAGATCTTCAATGAGAGCTTCGTCCTGTGGTTCCTCTTCAAAGATCCCGAGCTTTGCTCTCATTCCCGTAAGCCAATTACGATGATACAACTCGGCAAAATCTGAAAGAGCACCTTCAGCCAGCTTAATAGCCTGCTCTTCGCCTTCATGCAGCAGCGGCAATAGAGTCTCTGCAAATCTCGCGAGATTCCATACTGCAATATGCGGTTGATTAGCATAGGCATAGCGGCCTTGGCTATCAATGGAACTGAATACCGTGGCAGGGTCATAAGCATCCATGAAGGCACAAGGACCAAAGTCAATGCTCTCTCCGCTGAGTGCCATGTTGTCTGTATTCATCACCCCGTGAATAAAACCAACGAGCTGCCATTGGACAATCAGAGCTGCCTGACGCTTGATCACTTCCTGAAGCAGGGAAAGATACCGATTTTCATCCTGTGCCACTTCTGGAAAATGTCTTTGCAATGTGTAATCAGCCAAGGCTTGGAGATCCTGATCCGTTCCCCATTTAGCAACATATTGAAACGTACCAACGCGTAAATGACTTGCAGCCACCCGCGTCAAGATTGCACCGGGTTGCACGGTTTCCCGGAATATGGACTCACCAGTTGTCACCACCGCTAGGCTGCGAGTGGTTGGAATACCGAGCGCATGCATAGCCTGACTGATGATGTATTCTCGCAGCATAGGTCCAAGTGCGGCTCGACCATCCCCTCGACGTGAGTATGGCGTTACACCAGAACCCTTGAGCTGGATATCAAACCGATCTCCTTGTGGAGTGATCTGTTCTCCGAGCAGTATGGCCCGACCGTCTCCTAACATGGTAAAATGCCCAAATTGATGCCCTGCATACGCTTGAGCTAGTGGTAAGGCGCCTTCGGGAACTTGATTGCCAGCAAGCACCGCGACTCCATCATTGCTTTGCAGCGCTTGGGCATTCAACCCTAGAGAATCTGCCAATGGACCATTAAAAATAACTAACTTCGGTGAGCTTACTGGGGTTGGGTTAAGCCTAGTGTAAACGGATTCCGGCAGACGAGCATAACTGTTGTCGAAGTTCCATCCTGCATCTATGATTTCATTTTTCTCTGTCATTGTATCTCCTTCTTTCTTTTTGTCTGATAGTATTAGTCATGTGCGTTCTATATAATCCATACAAGACAGCGCTATAGTATTTATGCCAACTTATTATACCCTTTCCACACTACCAAGCGTACTTTTATGTACTGATTTTATTGTTCAACACATACGGGCATAAGCGTAAAAACGGATTTTTTAATAATTAATATCATTAATAATAAACTATTTATCAACTTTTCCACATCATCAGGTCGCTCTATATTTCTTAATTGGGATAAGACCGAACCATTTGGAGGCATTGGCTTATTGTTCACTGCCCATACACCTTCAAGGATTTTCCATGAACTAGTGGCTACTACTAAATTGGCTTTCAGATCATCTTGTGCACATTGCGCGGCTTTGATTTTAATCAAAGCACTTTCAAGCCAGTACTTCGTGGATTTCCTTTCCTCAAGAGGCGTTTGATATTCATTATAAAGCTTCTTTGAGAGTTCTATGAGTTGTCGAAGTTTCCCTTCTTGGTCAAACAAAATCATTGAATCCAAGAAATTGTATATTCCCATGGATGTGATTCTGCATTTGTTAACCGCCGTTTCAAAGTCTGAATATTTCATTTCAACGTGAATACCCCGTCGGTGCTCCGAACGAAAAGGTCTGACCAATCCATCTTTTAATAATATGTACATATCTAAATCAGAGGTAGCGTAGGACTCTCCTCTTGCTACCGAGCCTTGAAGCAGTAAGCCAACAGTCTCGGAATCCTGCAAAACCTCCTCATATATTTCACCAACTAATTCTCGATGAGTTTCACTTATAGAAGAATGAATATAGTCCATTTCACACCTCACTGAATCATTTAATATGAAATATTCGATTATTGAAGTGTGCTCTCCTGCCTTGAGTTCAACCAAAACGAGGTAAAGTGATAACTAAAAAAGCTTGAATCTTGCCATTAGGCAAAAATTCAAGCTTTTTTTATAAATAATAATTTACCACAATTCGAGCAATTCCTTCGAATTCACCGCATGCCTAGACATGCTTTTACTTTGCCTGAATGTAACCTTCCGCTTTAAGCAATTCGGCAATCAGAACCGCACCGCCTGCTGCTCCGCGTAATGTATTATGCGAAAGTCCTACAAATTTATAATCGTATATTGAATCTTCGCGCAATCTGCCTACCGAGACTCCCATACCGCGCTCAATGTCCCGATCCAATTTGGTTTGAGGTCTGTTCTCTTCTTCAAAATACGTTATGAATTGTTTTGGCGCGCTAGGTAGACCAAGCTCCTGCGGACGTCCTTTGAATTGCAACCAGCGCTCAAGAATTTCATCTTTTGAAGGTTTTTTCTCGAACGATGCAAATACCGTTGCCAAATGTCCATCGGTTACTGGCACACGAATACACTGAGTTGTAATTAAAGGCGCGCTAGCTTTAACAATTTCATTATTTACAATGCTGCCCCAAATGCGCAGCGGCTCCTGCTCGCTTTTTTCTTCTTCGCCGCCAATATAAGGGATAACATTATCTAACATATCCGGCCAATCCGTAAAGTTTTTGCCAGCTCCGGAAATCGCTTGATACGTCGATGCAACCACTTTCGTTGGTTTGTAATCTAAGAGTGCATGAAGTGCTGGCACATAGCTCTGAATAGAACAATTCGGCTTAACGGCAATAAATCCGGTGGAAGTTCCAAGCCGCTTTCTCTGCGCAGCAATCACTTCGATATGCTCTGGGTTAATTTCCGGAATGACCATCGGGATGTCTGGTGTCCAGCGGTGAGCTGAGTTATTGGAAATAACAGGCGTGCCTGTTTTGGCATATGCTTCTTCCAATGCTTTAATTTCATCCTTATTCATTTCTACAGCGCAAAAAATAAAATCGACACCAGAAGCAACTTCTTCCACTTTCGAAGCATCCTGAACGATAATTTGTTTCACATCTTCAGGAATGGGGCCTGCTAACTTCCATCTGCCTTGCACAGATTCCTCATAAGTTTTGCCTGCAGAGCCTGCGCTCGCTGCAATAGCCGTTACCTTAAACCAAGGATGCTGGTCCAGCAGCTGAACCAATCTCTGGCCAACCATTCCTGTTCCTCCAACAATACCAACTTTTAATTTCTGTGTCATAAAATATTCAATTCCTTTCACTATGGCATGAGTAAGTGTTTATTTTCATAATTCAAATCAGGTTATACGTTAATCCATCTCACACAAAACACGAGGTACTCTAACTACTCCGTGCGTTGTGCTTTCTTTTGATGCAACAAAAAAATCCCACCCCCAAGACGGTTAAGTCTTGGGGACGAGATTTGTATACTCGTGGTACCACCCCAGATTCGCTAATATGTCGCCATATTTGCCTCTTCAAGTACGGCATTACCATTACAATGTAATGCTTATACTCTAGCTCTATAACAGGAGCTCCTGGCACACCATCGCCTTCTATAAGGTTCCGGAGTGCAGCTCTGAGTCTTTTTTCAATAAGGAACTCTTTTCTCCTTTTCAGCAAACGGAGCTCTCTGTGTAAGATTTCACTTATTTACTCTTCTCTTCATCGCATTTAAATATTCTGCGATTATATTATCAAATAATTGCGGTTAGGTAAACATATTTTTGAAATTTTCTACAAAAAGCATGGTTTAGCAAGATTAGCGGTACAAGATTAAGTGGATCATACAGCTAAGTTTTTACTATTTCAATATTCCTAAAAACTGTTTCCAAGGCCCTACATCCTCCCCGTATCTCTTGGCCATTACCCTTACGATTTGAGCAATGTGCGTTAAATCATGCACAACCCATGTTGAAAGTAGTTCCCTTAGCTTTACAACTCCAAATTCAGGATGCGAACCCGTTAGTTCAAAATGCGATTCAGGGTCAATAAGAACCTGAAGTTTCACAATATTATCACTTCTAATCGTTTTAAATTCAAGCAATTGTTCTTTGATTGATCTCTCAGAGCGTTCATTTAAATGAGAATAACGATCAAAAGGAGGAAAGGGTTTACTTTCACCTTCCTGTAGAATAAATTCTAACCGCGGCATCCAATTTTTTTCTCCCCTTCAATGAGGTGCTCTATCACCTCAGAAACATTCCAGGTTCCTTCACCTTCATTGCATTGTAACCATCCATCCGATAAATCAGCTAAAAAATAATCCAATGTTTGTGGTGTACGCTCCAGAATCTCAATAGCTTCTTTCTTGTTAATATTCATATGAATGTTCCTTTCTGTCAAAATAGAGGATTCCGCTTGGTAAGTGTTTTCGTTATCCCGTTTGCTCTAGGTATCCTGCTTATTCAATGACCATTTTGATGGCTGATGTTTGACCAGGGTAAGACAACATGGTAACTCCGGTTGTCCATACTTTTACGTCGCGGCCTACTAATGATTCGTTTAGACCTGATGCTGATTGGATACCATCAACAACTAGTACTGCATCTGATTGCATACCCACCCAATTCGCTTCAGGATCATCCGTATTGCCATTCTTCTTCTGTTCATTAACAATTAATACCCGATTCTGTTCTTTATCGTAGGATTTGATTTTGCCAGTAATAGTTGCTGCACTCTTGCAGCATTCCATGACACTTAGCTGCAGGGAAATTCTCCTCCAGCGATGTTGAACAAAGTTTGCTTCATAGCTTCAATCTCCTTATTGGACAGAGGAGTCTCCACATCGCCTGTCTGCCTAACTTTCACCAAGATATCGTCTTTTCCAATTCCAATCAACATCATCTTAATGGAATGTCGCTGCTCAATCTGTTTACGTTCCAATACGAGCTTCTGCTTAACAAAAAGCAAGTTCGTCACGAATTCACTCTGCTCTAAACTCCCGCTTTCTTCAATCATACTTGGCGGCGAATGAAGAACTTCTCCTTCGGGTAATACAGGAGCAGCGGGTACGGCTGATGTCGTTGAATTCACTATCGTTTGTTTGAATCGTACTGTTGAGTCGTATCCTGCCGCGAGCATAACACCTGCAATAATTAGAATTAGGGTTGTTTTCATCATTCCCTCCTATTTTTTCCAATATATTTACACTGATTGACGTGATATGTTGGAAAAGTGTTGCAAGTTCTTCTACCTTTACGTGAACACGACTAATGTTTTACAACCAAGATAAAAAGCAGCCTACCAGATTGGCAAGGCTGCTTTAAATAGCAATATATGGAGGACTGGAGTGCTAGATGGCTGATTCAGCCAGAAGCTCGCTTAGCCGGTCGAAGTTCTGTTCATTACCTTCTACGCAGTAACTCTTGACTCGCTCGAACTCCTCTGCATCTTTAAAAAGCTGACGGAATGTGACTTTTGTACGGTTGTCAACTTCCTCGAAGGTAGCCGTCACCTGAAATTCATGGAATGACAGATGATTGAACACGATCCTCTCCATAGGTACGATTTCGATAAAGACGCTATGGTTAGGATAGTTCACCCCATCCGGTCCGTGCATATCGAACCGCCAATTGCCGCCCGGCCTCAAATCAAACTCGTGGAACGTATTGGTGAACCCTTTCGGTCCCCACCAGCGAGCAAGCAGCTCAGGGGTTGTCCAAGCATGAAACACATCCTTGACCGGCACATTAAAGTCACGAGTAGATACAATTTCATTGGCACCCATGATTGCTGTCATGACTACAACGTCCTCTCTTCTTAGAGTGTTTTACCCAAAGCGTCTAGCATAGCGTTTGTTCCATGCTCACGGACTTCTGGCGTATCGAGCCCATCAAAGAACGCACCTTGCTCGGTAAAGACCAGCTTCGTACCGCCTTCAGTTGGGATAAGCTCGACCGTTGTGATAGACACCGAGATACGTGTTTCGTTCGAATCCAAAGTATAGGTATACACAATTCGCTGGTCCGGAATAATCTCCTGGTAACAGGCATCGAAGGTAAAGACCGGTCCTTCAGGGGGACCGCCTTTGCTATATTCGCGCCCCCCAACCCTGAACTCGAATACATCAGGTTTTGAGAACCACTTAGCTTTGGCAGACGGGTCAGTCCATGCATTGTACACGCGCGTTGGCGAAGCGGCATAGGTACGTTCGACGACAAAAGTAGCATGTTTGATAAATCGTTCAGTCATGGTTTATCCTCCTTAGGTTTAGTAACTTTGTGTTCCTCTGCAAGAAATTCACCAAGCAAGTCCAGATGGTGCTCCCAGCTCTTCCGCCGCTCAACGACCAGCTTCTCATGTCCAGTTTTCATCGCTTGCAATAGGTTTGTGAAATCTTCCACGGTTAATGGCGCTTTCACCTGCATCAACTTGGATATATACTCAAGCTGCTCTAGGAGCACTTGCTGAAGTTTGATCTGCTCCTTAATCCGTGACATTTGTAAGGTGACGATCTCAAGCGGACTATATTGCTCACCAGCTAGAACGGATTTTATCTCCTCAAGCGATAAGCCCAATTCCTTAAGCGACAAAATCTGTTGAAGTCGTGACAGATCGGATTCATTATATAGCCTGTGTCCGGATTCCGTCTGGCCCGAGGGTGAGAACAAGCTGATCTGGTCGTAAAATCGCAAGGTTCGTACTGTTAGCCCCGTCAGCGTAGCAAGGTCCCCGACCTTCCAATATGATTTCATAATCAACTCCTTCTTTTGAGCTAGCTATTTACCGGTAACTTTACTATAAAACATGACGTAACGTTAGGTTCAAGTAAAAAATAAATCATTTATCATCACTTGTAACTAGTTATTCCCACAACAAGTGTATCAGCTTCCCCTATTAGCTTACTGTACTCTTAATTTATCAGGAAAGGGGTTCATTTTAAAGGATGACAAGGATTGCTTTTGCGAGCCGTCAATTTTCATTCTCGAGAGAGTGAAAAGCATATCCGCATATTGATGCGTTTCAGAACTCAACGCTTCATAAGTCAAATAATAAATTTGATCTCCAACGAAGTTAATATTTTGTACGACTTTATCTACGAGCTGGGTTGAGTGATTTCCTTCTAGATCGCTGCGATACAGTCTCGATTCTGAGGTAGACCATTTTCCCTCGACCCTTTTTTCATAATAAATATCATTCTCCTTAATAAAATAACTCCCGATAGGGCTTTCACCGATTGAATTCCTTTGGTCTCCGTTTAAATCCATTCGATGTAGACGTCCACTTACATCTTTATAATACAACCAGCCGTTCACGATTCGTATATCGTGGTACCAATCCGAATCAATTTGGGTTGCTTGATGGCTCTCCAGTTCTAATCGATACAGCCCTCCTGAGTTCAATGTATAATAGATCGCGTCGTCACCTAACGTAATTTCATACACGTCATCATCCTCTTGGCTGAGTTGTGTCCTTTCACTGCCATCCAGCTTCATTTTGTATATAGGACCTGCTCCCATTCCTCTGTCCCTGCTGTAATAAATACTATCGCCTCTAACAAAAAAAGCACGTGTGGAATGCTCGCTAAGCATTGTATTCGAAGTCCCATCGGGATGCATTCTATAGATTTCTCCGGCATCCGTCCTTTTACCTTCCTCCAGCACGTCTATCCGATAATAAATCCATCCGTCCACCGCACTGATATCGGTAACCGGGACGTCGGTTAGTTTGACATTGTCGGATTGATCAAGTGTCATACGATACAGCTTATTGTTGTCTCCAATATTGGCGTAATAGATCCATCCGTTATACTGTGTAACAATAGCATTGTTATGAATGTTTTGAGGATCATTCCCCGTTCCAGACTCAAATAATAGGGAGGCTTCTACAGCGTTTCCTAAATTTACGGTACGGCTAGGCTGATTCCAACTGACTTTCACTCCCAAGCCTTCTGAAATAAAACGGATTGGGACCATCAGACGCCCATTCTGCATTACGGGAGGAGCTTCCAATCGAACGTTTTGGCCGTTGATTTTAGCTATACTTTGGTTGGCGGTCAATTCTAATTCAGTTTCTGCCTTCTTAATGAGTACCGAGCCCGTCGATTCGTTCCATTTTACGTTCGCTCCTAATGTTTCGGAAACTACGCGGATTGGGACAAATGTGACTCCAACATCCGTTTGAATAAACGAGGGTGTATCTGCAAATACTTCAACACCGTTCACAGTGATAGAAATATTGGAATCCGTTGCAGCATTAGCTTGAGGAACTGCAATAGCGGACATCATACACACAGCTAAATAAGCACTTATTTTCTTTAATTTCATCTAAGATCTTCTCCTTTTGTTATCATGTTAATGTATCGACATCCGGGATGTATTTATTTATACTTATTGACCTAAGAACCCTAACTGGAAGCATCATTTACGTTGGATTCTACTGCCCTTTGGAGCATTTTCAACGCAAAAAAATACTCGTGTAAGACTTCCTACTACGAGTATTTCTCAACGATAAGCTATACGGAGAAAAAGCGGATAGCCCGGCTTATTAACGCTGGCAGCACGGATACGTGCCCTTCTCCCTCGAACTCTTTGTATTCAACACGTATTCCGCGGCTTGCCAAGGATGAGAGTCGCTCCCCCCATCTCCTGTGCGCTTTCGGTCATGCGCCTTGGGTGTCCCTGCTCCAACTGACCTGCAGCTAACAAGATGCTGAGTTGTCGAAGCTCCTGCTCCATACGGGTGAAGAATTGCTGCTCCTTCTCGAGAATCGCCCTTTTGTTCCAATGAATCGATGGGCTTCCAGCCACATACGTACTGAATGCCTGTGGCCTGGAAAAAAGAGCATGGAGCACGAAGAGTCCGCCCAACGAGTGGCCAAAAATTCCTTGCTTACTTGCATCAATGTGCAATTCACTTGAAATCAATGGTTTCAGTTCGTCTTCTATGAACGATAGAAATGCATCCGCTCCCCCTGCTCAGGCCATTCGATCCCATCAGGATGAACGGGGAGCTCGGAAGTAGGTACATCAACAGTAAAATCGTAAAACCGGTCGGAAGCGAAAGGAACGTCCGTTTGGTAACCAATACCGACAATAACCGCTGGAGAAACTCCCGTTTTCTCAGGGCGACGGCCTTGTACGCGAACAGCATCCACCACAGTTGCGAATACAGCGTTAGCATCCAATACATAAAATACGGGATAACCGGAGGCGGGTGGTTGTTCAGCAGGGATTGATACAAAAATCCGGTATGATCTGCCATTTCTTGAGCGCATGTCGCACTGTCTAGTACCCGTTATCCTAAACGGCTGCCATCCATCCTGAGCTTCCGCTAAGATCGTACTTTCTTGCTCAAGTGTCATTGTCTGTAAACCTCCTCTATGAATTCCCATCACAATTGAAAATCATTATCATTGGGAAATTATAAAGGAACCGCTTGAGAACAGCCATGGATTATTTCCAGAATCCTGTTATGACAATTTCCATACGCCCTTTCAGTACAACACGCACGTAACGGCTATGTTCGCCTACTCACGACGTCTAATCCGCAGAGCAGCCTCATCAGATCATCAACCATCCTGTCGCTCGCGTGAGCGGAATATTCTCTCCACGGGTCAGAAGAGATCGGGTACACTTGATTTTTCCGGACTGCCTTCAAATTCAACCATTGTGGTGACGCCTCCAGCGACTGCCAATAGCGGAGGGTTTCCTCCTCCTGGCACACATTGAGCAATATCCGGTCCGCATCCAGCTCATCCAGCCGTTCTACTGGAACCGTCAAATTGTAATGCTCCGGGTCAAATCCTAGTGGAGGCAGCAGCTGAAGATCGTGATACAGCACGTCGCGCATGCCGCGTACTGGGCAAATCCGGCATTGCTGCTTGTGGATGCTGACCGCTAGAATGGTTTCCGTACCTAGGGATCGATGCAGCATCTCTTTAATCTGAGATACTTTTAGATCATAGTCTGTAAGCCAACCATGAGCTTCCTGTTCTGCTCCCAGCTGCTGTGCTGTAAGCATGAGCTGCTCACGCCAGGTTTGATCCTTCCATGGAATCACGAACACCGGTGCAAGCTGTTCGAGTCTCTCTCTTTCATTCGGATGCAGGCTGTCATCCCGACTGATGATAATATCCGGTGCTGCTTGGACGAGCGCATGAATGTTCGCTTCCCAGTCCTGATTGGCACGATAGGCGCTGAGATGCAAAGTGATATCCGCTCTGTACATTTTATAATAATAAGCAGTCCATTTGGGATGGAGCGGGGCCGCATAAGGAATCACTTTAAGAGCTAGTAATTGTCCCAGTACGTGAGGTGAGTAGGCAACGATTCGCTTTCTGCGACTTTTCATATAGACGGTAGGCGAAACGCCAACCTCCTTTTTGAATTTTCGACTGAAATAGAATTCATCGTTGTAGCCTACTTGATGAGAGATATCTCGCAGGCGGACACCTGATTGGGCCATCAGCTGTTTGGCCTTATTGACTCTGACCTCCGTTAGGTAATCAATCGCGCTTCTTCCATAAGTCTTCTTAAATAAGTCCACATAATATTTGGGACTGATCTGAGCGATACTTGCCAACTGATCAATGGTTAGATTATCACTATAATGCTTTTCGATATAAGCCCGTGATTGTTCCAGCGCCGATCTTGAGTTTACCCAAGGCTCCTGTCGAATATTTTTTATAAGCTCATAGAGCAGCTCATGGAACGCGGACTGTCCTCGGAATCGCTCCAAGGCATGTGTATGCCGACAGCAGCTGTACATCAAGTCGCACAAAATAAACATTTGGGCATTGGGATATACCGGGACCTCCACTTTTAACGGCAGTCTCACTTCCTTTGTCCAGTCACCGATCATATCAAAAGATATCACGTACATTTCCAGTTCTCCCCCTGCCTCAGGGACGATCCCCACCGTCTGACCAGGACGGACGCTATGGACAGCCTCTTTCCTCAACCGATACTGTTCCAAATCTATAGTTAAACTGCCGGTACCTTGTTTGACAAATAGCAATACATGCGAATTCGTCAGCTGCTGCTCCATACCGCTGTTATATAACCATTCTACGCTGTGAAGCTTAAACCATAAATGATCCAAACTACCAGGTGTTTGCAACTCCAGATCCAATGGTGTAGTATGCATATTGCCCTCCTAAATAATGATAATGATTCTCATTATCGTAAATAAATTTACCATATAAGCACTTTTTCGGCAACCGAAATGCATTCTCGGACCTTGTATTTTCATTATTTATCGCATTCCGCATTTTTCCAACTGGAGATTGTCCATTATAAAATTCGGATATCGTACATGGTTCACTCTGAGACGATCCTCTATAATGAGCGATGAAAATCATTATCAATAGATGAAAAGGAGCAATACAACAAATGAAAAAATCCCCTATTCCCACTTTGTTGAGTATAATACTTGTTTGTGCTTTGACCGCCTGCGCAGCTAAAGAAGCGCCCTCGGGGACTAGATTTGCTGCAGATAAATCTGCAACTGGAACTACAGCTGGCGTAACAAAGCAGACTTCTCCAGCAAATTCCGAGCCCAGAACACTTACTTATTTGAACAAAACATACACAGTTAAAGCTCCGACAGACAAAATTGTCATTGCTGGCGCTATGGAATCCATGGAGGATGCACTTGTCCTTGGAGTTCAACCGATTGGAGCCATTACGACCGGCGGTAAATTTCCTGAGCTGTTCAAGCCGATTACAAGTTCCTCCCAATCAGTTGGTGAGAAAATGCAGCCTAATATGGAAGCCATTCTGAAGCTGAAGCCGGATGTGATTCTTGGTTCGACCAAATTCCCGGCTGAAGCATCGGAAAAGCTGGCTAAGCTGGGTCCGATGATACCCGTATCCCATATTGCCACGAATTGGGAAGATAATCTTAGGCTGATTGGAGAGCTTACCGGCAAGCAGGCACAGGCTGAGCAAATTTTAAAGAAATATAAAGAGGATGTTAGCTCCGCCAAAACTCAAATAGGTGAAAAGTGGAAAGGCAAAAAGATTGTTACTGTTAGGATCCGTACCGGTTCCCTTTTCATATATCCTGCCGATGTGTTCCTCAATCCAACGATATACGGTGAGTTGGGATTTGCAGTTCCGGAAGAAGTCAAGGCAGCCAAAGCACAGCAAAATATTTCGCTTGAACAGTTCAGCGCAATGAATCCCGATGCCGTATTCCTGCAATTCTCAGAGGATGAGAACATGGAGCAGTTGAACGCATTGAAGGACCTGCAAAAAAATCCAATTTGGTTAAGCACCAACGCAGCTAAAAATAATAAGATCTTCGTCAATGTAGTTGATCCCCTGGCGCAAGGCGGGGCTTCATGGAGTAAAATTAATTTCCTCAAAGCCGCTGTAGAAAAGCTGTCGAACTGAAAGGAGTCTAACCTATGATGCAACGGAATCGCTTCTCATTACTTTTGCTGGGCTTTGCCCCCGTTGCGTTCCTATTGCTTTTTGTTGTATCGATCCGTTATGGAGCAAAGCCGATTGACGCATCAACCGTATGGGACGCCTTTCTGCATTTCGATGCGGGGAATGCCGATCATCAGATCATTAGGCATTCCAGGCTTCCCCGCGCGATCGGCTCGCTTATGATAGGAGCATTTCTTGCCATTTCCGGAGCGTTGATGCAGGGGATGACACGCAATTACTTGGCTTCTCCCTCGATCATGGGTGTAACGGATGGTTCTGCCTTCGCCATCACCCTGGGAATGATTTTTGTTCATGGTGCTTCATCGTTGGAAATGATCTTGTTTTCCCTGATTGGATCTCTATTCGGTGTGCTACTCGTATTCGCAGCGGCAGCACTCTTGCCGGGAGGGCTATCTCCTGTACGAATGGCTATTCTCGGAACCATTATTGGAACGTTTTTAAGCAGCGTTTCAGCAGCATTTGCAGCTTATTTTCAAATATCACAAAACGTCAGCTTTTGGTACAGCTCCCGGCTCCATCAGCTCGAGCCATCTCTTATATGGCTAGCCTTGCCATTCGCTGTGATCGGGATCGCCATTGCCCTGCTTATTTCCCGGCAAATTACAATTCTTTCGCTAGGTGATGAGATATCACGCGGTCTTGGATTGAGGAACTGGTTGATCAAAGCGGCTGCGATGGGCGCTGTTGTATTACTCACAGGGATTTCCGTTGCACTTGCAGGTAAAATCGCTTTTGTCGGTCTGATCATCCCACACGTCGCCCGTTTCTTTGTCGGACTCGATTACCGAAGAATCATCCCCTGCGCTGGTTGCCTTGGCGGCTTGTTTCTTATGCTTTGCGATGTGCTTGCGCGGTTTCTAAACTATCCATTTGAAATGCCCATAAGTGTCGTTACCTCTTTATTTGGTGTACCAGTATTCCTTTATTTAATTCGGAGAAAAGGCGGTGGGAAGCATGCATGATCGTTCATCCAGATCTTTTAGATGGGTGCTGCTCACTGGCTTCATCATCCTTTTGCTCTCCATCTACTTTTATATGACGATTGGGGAATTCGACCTTTCCCTGCCCGATATTGTGCAGACCCTGCTGCGCATAGAACCACAACCCGATTCTGACCTGATCGTGTTTGAATTTCGTTTGCCCCGGCTCGTCATTGCTGCATTGGTCGGATTCGGCCTCGCCATTGCCGGAGCAACCGTACAAGGCGTAACCCGGAACGGTCTGGCAGATCCCGGAATCCTCGGTATCCATGCTGGAGCTGGTGCAGCTATTGTACTGTACATGTATGCATTCCAAGGTCATGTCATTCGTACAGGGTGGACTGCCATCATGACCATGCCACTCTTCGGCCTGGTTGGAGGTATGGCCGCTGCCGCATTGCTCTTCGTGTTTGCATGGCATAACGGAAGACTCGATGCACAACGACTAATCCTAACGGGCATTGCATTAGGGTCGGGCTTCGGTGCAATAAGTCTATTTCTTTCATTGCGCATGAACGCCAAGGATTTTGAGATGGCTACAGTATGGCTTACAGGGAGCATTTGGAACGCCAATTGGATCTATATCGTTTCTATGCTGCCGTGGTTCATTCTGCTCGTACCGCTCCTCATGCTAAGGCCAAGGATATTGGACTTATTCCAGCTTGATGAGAACCTGGTTCGCAGTCTCGGTCTTAGATACGGACGTGAGCTAGCCATTCTGCTGCTGTGCAGCATCGGGCTGGTCAGCGCTTGCGTGTCCGTATCAGGGAGTATCAGCTTCGTCGGCCTGCTGGCTCCGCATATCGCCAGACGTCTTGTAGGTGCTCAACATCGGTATATGATGCCTATCTGCGGTTTAATCGGTACATTGCTTGTCATTATTTCAGACCTCATCGCCAAAAGCTTATTTGCTCCGGCTGAGCTGCCTGTTGGTATCGTGATTTCAATAGTAGGGGTTCCCTACTTCCTGTTTTTGTTATACAAGTCGAAGTCGGTTAAATCTTGACAAGACTTTCCTCCAGCGGCAAAGGCTGTAACAGTCTAGATGCCGCTGGAACATGATTATCATAAAGCAAAATTTTTTTGTTTACTTATTGAGAATGTTTTTCATTATCTAGGAGGATTTCATACGTGAACCGATTACTTTCACTTGTACTTAGCATAATCATGACTTTAATACTGCTGACCCCTGCTACAGGTTGGGCCGATACGGCTCCTGCCACAGACACAGCAAAACAGTTTGAAGCATTAAGACAGAAAGGCATTCTGAACGGTGTCGAAGATGGCTCTGCTGGATTATCCCGCTTAATGACCCGGGCTGAACTTAGTACTGTCCTCGTTCGCTTGCTCAAGTTGACTCCCCGGAACGGAACTCCCTCCTATGAGGATACAGGATCACACTGGGCACATGAGCAAGGCTACATAGAAGCCGTAACGGACTCCAAACTCATGGAAGGCCTTGGAGACCGCCATTTTGACCCGAACGGGACAGTCACATTGGAGCAATTGGCAGCCACTTTAGTACGTGCGCTCAACTTACCGTCGAGCTCTGATACTCAATTAACCGCTAAAGCCTCTGATTGGGCGACCGGCCTTGTAGCAGCTGCCCGCAAAGCCAAGCTGCTTGGCGAGTACTCCGATTACACCCAAGCAGCCACGCGTGACATCCTGACGATGGCATTGACAGCAGCCGACGAGCGTCTGACACAAGCAGCTGTATTAAACGGTCCTCTTGCCATAGCGGAGTTCAAAGCAGTTGGTGCACGGAAACTTCATGTGGCATTGAATCAACCCGTTGAAACGGACAAGATTACTTTTGAGATAAAGCAAGGAGATACTCTCCTGGAAGGTCAAACCATTTTTGACAAAAATCGCACTGTAGCTGATATTGTGTTCCTTACACCGCTGAAGCAAGGCGAGTACACGGTCACTTTAAAAGGGGCTGGCACGGAAGCTGCAATGCTCACAGCTACCACCGTAGTAGAAAAAGAACGGCTGGAGTGTATCGAGTTTGCTACTCCCTCCAATATCCTACCGAAAAGCAGCCAGGCTTACATAGAATTCAATGCAATAAATCAATACGGCGAGCAAGGGACTTGGAATGCAGCACAATTTGATATTCAAACCGGTCGAATCCCTTTTACCAATGCTAATGGAAAGCAAGCTATCAAGCTGAATGTGGGGGACTTGGAAAAAGACACGGCTGTTTCCATTTCCATTCGTCATTCCGAAACCGGAACATTTGTGCAAAAAATGTTTACAGTAGGCGATCTCCCCCTTGTGTCCAAGCTCGAGATCGGTGATATGATGTTCCCAGGAACGAGCAAGAAACTGATCGCTGGAAATTCTGCTTACCTGAAGGTAAAAGCGCTTGATCAGTACGGGTATCCGGTTATTGCCATCGATGCGACGGGCCTGAACGACCGACATTACGGCTTAAATACTTCCAGCGGAGTAAACGTGACCGTGAAGGACAGCGCCGTCATAATGATTGAGGATCAGCCATGGTATGATTATGATAATGATGATTTCCCTGAGCTAAAGCTTACTGGTGGTACAGATGCTGATCAAGTAAGGGAATCGGAGATCACGCTCTATGCTCTTGGATCTGGTCAATCGGTAACCAAATCCATTCCTTTAACGGTAATAAAAGCTCCCTACTCCTTGCAGTTCGGTGAGTTCAACAAAACGGTTGCTGTCGGCGATAAGAACGTCGTACTGCCTTTGATCGTTAAAGACGATCAGGGAAGCATTCTTACTTCAAACGAAGTAGCCGAAGGTATTAATCAGCTTAACGTCAGCAATACATTAAGTAGTACCGCAGAAATTAGGCTCGAAGCACAAGGCCAAAACAGCGGCCTACTCGTGATTACCGGCTTAAAAGAGCGCAGCGGTTCTGTTACTGTAGAGATTCAAGGTACAGATAAGAAGGCCACAATGCCCCTCTCTATACAAAAAGAACGCTATCCGGCCAAGCTAATGATTAAGACCAATTTGCCTCCTTACTTTATTAAAGATGCGGAGAACGACTACGTTATTCTAATTAAGGACCAGTACGGGGACCTTATTCGTGACGCCAGTAATGAATATATTTCCGTTCTAGCGGATGCTTCAGATGCGACAAAGGTTCGAACGAATGCTGAGTACAAAATCCACGCGCAATTTAAAAATATTGGAGAAGTCAGCGGTAACGGTGCCTTTTACCCGACCTTGGGCCCGATTAAAAATGTCAAAGACCAGCTTCAGAGGGAAAGCAGCGCTTCTTCCGATAAAAGAGAGGAAATAACGGTAGACGAGACGTTCAACCAACCATCAGCAGGCAATCTGAATGGCTTCAGCATCGGTACTCTCTACAATGCCAAAATGACGTTCAAGGGTGACATCAGCAAAATGGGTACTTACCAAATCACCTTGTCGCTCGTGAAAGTAACGAATCAAAATGAGATAACTCATGTGGAGGAGCTCGATAAGCTTACCAAAAATGTAGAGGTCATTGATGGAACCGACTCTGGCATTACTTATCAGGTGGTGCTGGATACAGCCGTTAACAATACGCTTTATGCAGCTGTGGACGCCTATGGGGAGGGCATCATCGAAGATACCACGGTTTCAGCAAGCGCCTATGGATTGGTTAAGGATCGTATCAAGCTGGCTAAGGAGGTTATACTCTCCGGGAAAAAAACAGGACAGGATGTTAAAGTTCCTCTCTCCTGGCTGCACAGTCCGACAGGGATAATCGCATCCTCCAATCCGTCCGTAGCTAGCGCTGTATATACAAATACGGGTACGGCTGCTGCACCCGTATACAAATATTTCGTGATTGGGGACAAAGAAGGTTCAGCGACCTTAACGTTCATTTACCAAACCTCCAGAAGTGCTGGAACCTCCAAGATTGAAATGAAAACGACAAGTCAAAGGCCAGAAATCGTGAGAACAACCGGTGGCAAACCCTATGCCCAAATAGAATACAGCAAAATTTCTGGCAAAAAAATGTGGGACTATTCGTTGATGGGCGAGGTTTCTTTAGCCGATCAGTATGGAGGCGCCTATAAGAATGATATTATGGCTGCCCACGCAAAGGTCCTAGGTATCACCTTCTATATCACGGACATCGTTCATAAAACCTCCTCTGGGGACGATACGATAACGGTTGATCCCTCCACCGGCGCATTAACCTACACCGGTGACGGAGATATCGCAAGCTTTACCTTGGTCATTCAAGCCCCCAATGGTAAAAAGGTGCAAACGATAGTGAGTCTAAAATAATCATAGCTCACAAAAAAAAGACTGCTCAATGGCAGTCTTTTTTTAATCGTGCTGTGGAGGGTTTTACCCCACCACCCCGAACAGCTTAGCGTACTAGGCAGGGACGCTTCGGATCGAACGTCCAGCCTGGGATCAAATATTGCATCGCCAAGGCATCGTCTCGTGCTCCAAGACTCATCTGGTTATACAGCTTATGGGCCTGTTCAATTTGCTCCATATCCGTCTCTATTCCGAGCCCCGGTTTATTGGGCACTTGGACCTTCCCGCCAATGATTCGAAACGGCTCCTTCGTCAATTGCTGGCCGTCCTGCCAAATCCAATGTGTATCAATCGCCGTAATTTCTCCCGGTGCAGCTGCGGCCACATGCGTGAACATGGCAAGGGAGATATCGAAATGATTGTTCGAGTGCGAGCCCCAGGTGAGGCCCCATTCGCTGCACATTTGCGCAACACGTACTGAACCCTGCATCGTCCAGAAATGCGGATCAGCGAGTGGAATATCGACAGAGCGAAGCTGCACAGCATGCCCCATCTCGCGCCAGTCGCAGGCGATCATATTCGTTGCTGTCGGCAGTCCGGTCGCTCGACGGAATTCGGAGAGCACTTCACGACCGCTATATCCTTTCTCCGCTCCACATGGATCCTCTGCGTAAGCGAGGATGTCCCGTTTGCCACGGCATAGACGAATCGCTTCATCGAGCGACCACGCGCCGTTCGGGTCGAGTGTAATCCGCGCCTGCGGGAACCGTCTTGCCAGAAGCTCAACGGCCTCCATCTCTTCCTCACCGGGTAGCACGCCGCCCTTCAGCTTAAAGTCATTGAAGCCGTAGCGTGCATGTGCCGCCTCAGCCAGTCGGACCACAGCCTCTGCGTCCATCGCTTCTTCATGGCGCAGCCGGAACCAATCGTCCTTAGCATCAGGATCACTATCATAGGCCAGATCCGTCTTATGGCGATCCCCGATGTAGAACAAATAGCCGAGCATCTCCACTTCCTCTCGCTGCTGTCCGTCCCCAAGTAATGCGGCAACCGGAACGCCGAGGAACTGGCCGAGCAGATCGAGCAGAGCTGCCTCCAGTGCTGTTACTGCATGAATGGTAATTCGCAGATCAAAGGTTTGCAGCCCTCTACCGCCGATATCCCGATCGGCAAACTGCTGCCTGACTTGCCTCAAGATATTGTTGTAGCCCCCGATGGAGTGCCCGACTACAAGCGGTTTAGCCTCCTCCAACGTCTGGCGAATTCTCTCACCACCAGGCACCTCACCCACGCCCGTATGGCCTGCACTATCTTTGAGAATCACCACATTGCGAGTAAAAAATGGGCTGTGAGCCCCGCTCAAATTAAGCAGCATGCTGTCCCGACCAGCTACTGGAATAACGAGCATTTCGGTAATAGTCGGTGATGAATTAGAATTCGAGTTTGATGATTCAAGCTTCATAACCTTGGCCTCCTCGTCATGATTTGACGAACACGGTTTTGATGGATGTGAAAAACTCTATCGCCGCGCGGCCTTGCTCGCGGGAATGGGAGCTCGACTGCTTCATGCCTCCGAACGGAGCTTGAAGCTCCACTCCTGCGCTTTCTGAATTAATGCGCACAAGGCCTGCATCCATTTCTTGAATAAACTTGAGCATAGCCCCAATATTGGTCGTGAAGATGGATGCGCTTAACCCAAATTCCGTGTCATTAGCCAGCTGCAGAGCTTGTTCTATCGATTCAGCCTTTATTAGCGCCAGTACCGGCCCGAATATTTCCTCCCGAGCAATGGCCATGTCCGCAGTCACATTCTCGAATACCGTCGGCTCAACAAAATAACCATCTGGATAATCGCTCCTCTGAGGATGGTTTCCTCCACACAGAAGACGAGCTCCTTCTTCGATTCCTTTGCTGATATACGCAAGTACCGTATTTTGCTGCCGTTCACTGGCACAAGGCCCCATCCATACGTCCTCCTGCATACCGTCGCCAACCTTAATCTGCGCGATTCGGTCCAAGAGGAGCTGCTTGAATGGTTCATATATGTCCTTATGAACAATGACACGACTCGTTGCCGTACACTTTTGTCCTGTAGAGCGCAGTCCACCGCTGATTGTCGCTTCCACCGCCAAGTTCAGATCGGCGTCCGCCGCTATGACGACGGGGTTTTTCCCGCCCATCTCCAGCTGATATTTGGCACCGCGTGCAAATGCTGCCAGGCCGATCGATTTGCCGACCGCATTGGAGCCAGTGAAAGAAAGAGCCTGAATACCCGGATGCTCAGCGATCCCCTTGCCTATAACGCTGCCCGAGCCGGTTACCATGTTGACGACGCCGGGAGGCAGCCCTGCCTCTTCGAAGCATTCCATCAGCTTGGCGCAGGTCACGCCTGTCTCTGATGCAGGCTTAATAACCACCGTATTACCGTACACGATAGCGGGTGCCATTTTCCATAATGGAATCGCCACAGGGAAATTCCACGGCGTGATGATGCCTACGACGCCAAGTGGCACACGAGTCGTGAACATCAACGCCTCACTGTCTGTGGAGGGGATAACATCTCCTCCAGAACGCATCCCTTCACCCGCATAATAGCGCAGAATAGCAACACCGCGAGCCGTCTCCCCCTTCGCTTCCGCGAACGTTTTGCCCATCTCCTTCGTCATCGCGGTAGCGACCTCTTCCAGCCTTTTCTCTAGTACGGCTGCGGCCTTGTATAGAAAGTCGCCTCTTACGCTTCCAGCTAATCTCTTCCATTTAACTTGAGCGTCAGCAGCCGCCTTCACAGCCTCATCTAAATCTGGAAGTACCGAATCTTGTATATAGCCTACCACTTCATTTCTGTTCGCTGGATTGATACTGGCTTCTATTTCACCGGTCCGTGAAGGAATCCATTTCCCATTGATATAATTCATGTACGTCTTTAAACTGTCATTTTTAACCGTCATGCTGGAGTGTTCGCCTCCTTTTGTGAAGAGCCCGTCTTAGGGAATCGTTCGAATGCTTCCTTAATAATGCGCTCAAGTTTACGGTAATGCTCTTCTTCTACAGATATAATCGGCGGACGCACATCGGTCCCTACCGGGTGACCGACAATTTGCATACCTGCTTTGATCAAGGCTACCGCATAGCCTTTTCGTTGTCGGCGAATCGCATTGATTGGCAAAATAACATGTTGATACAGCTCATTCAGCAGCTCCTGATCGCCGCTTAATAGTGCATCGTAAAACAAACGCGAAATGTGTGGAATATAATTTGATATGGCTGATGAGTATCCTTGGAAACCCAAGTTCACATAGGCTGGCATCGTTACCTCGGCCATTGGCATTCCGTTAAGCCAAGTGAGTCGACTGCCAATGGTTTGTGTCAGCTCGATATTCAGATCCATATTACCTAAGCCATCTTTTAATCCAACCAGTTGAGGATGCTCCAACAGTCGCTCCAACGTATTTAGCGTAAGTACGCAGTTATCACGTTGATATACAATCGCATTCAAATCTGCACTTCCAATAATTGCATTCAGATACTGGTACAGTCCTTCCTGCTCTGGTTCAATCAAATAGGGAGGAAGAATCAAATAACCGTCCGCCCCTAGCTCCTCTGAAAGCTTGGCAAGCTCTAGCGCATGAGTGATGTTTCCGCCTACTCCGGTATAGACCGGAATCTTCCCTTGAACAACCGACAGTGCTGTTTCAACCATTACTCGGTAATCTTGATGAGATAGCGCATGAAATTCTCCGGAGCCACAAGCAACAAATATAGCTGACAGTCCCTCTTGAAGGAGAAACTCCACATTGCGTTCAAACGCTTTCACTTCCAGCCTACCCTGTTGATCCATCGGCGCTACCGGAAATCCCAGTATGCCAGTAGGCGCAGTTCTTGTACCGTTTATTGTTGTCATCCTCTTATCCGCCCTTCTTACCAAATGATAATAGTCTCCATCAGCATCGCAGTGTAAGCGTCTTCTATAAATATGGCATAAAATGCCCTACCAACGCTAAGCGTTTTGTGAAGAATCCGCCACTCCACTTACTGACTTCTGACTCTTCATCATAAGTATAGGGGCAACATTTCAGGCTGTCTTTCCAAAATCACGCCTTATTTTTGCACTTTTCATGCTATAATGTTGCCGTTAAGAGAAAAGTCTACAAAAACAATTCCCTACACAGCAGGTAGGTCCTCTTACTCAAAAGAGTTATACTAAGGGGTTCCTTCAATCAGATTCAAAGGAGAGAAACTTGTGGTCCCAAGCATAGCAGCATGCCAAAAAAGCAGCTTATATCTAAATGAGCATGTAACAAGTCTTCAAGGACCTCCGGCTTCCTTCTACATACATTATTGGGGAGCCAAGCCGAGGCATCTCGGCAATATACCACATGCCCATTCATTTTTTGAAATATGTTATGTAGCCGACGGTGCAGGAAACTATATTTATAACGGTATCACGTATCCCCTCCGCCAAGGTACGCTTTACTGCTCTAAACCTAACAGCTCCCACCATATCGAGAGCGAGTCCGGCATGCTCCTGTTATTCGTCGCCTTTGACGTGATTCAAGAAGCTTCTGATCCCGATGTCGTACATATGTTCGACCGACTGAATCGGTTTCATCATCTCTTTATTGCCGATGCAGAACAATCTGCCGCTGTGCTTGCTTGGAAGGCGCTTATTACTTATTGTTCGGGGGAGACGATCGATTATCCTCTCGCTACAGAGAAGCTTGCTCATTCATTGCTGCTGACATCTCTTTCGATGTTTTCACGATACGGTGGTTCCGTTACGGCGGAGCATGGGACAGAACCCCTATACTCTGGGGCGTTAAAAGAAGCAAAGGACTACATCATGAGCAATCTAGCACATAAATTGACGCTCAAGGAGTTAGCCCAGGAGATCCATTTGTCGGAAAGACAGCTCTCCCGTCTGCTATCTGAACAGCTTGGGCTGACGTTTCCTTCCTGGATTCGCAATGAACGCATTAAGCGTGCCGCCTATCTTCTCGTCTATACCGACATCAATATCGAGGACATATCGACCGAAGTGGGCTTCGAAACAGTGCATTATTTCAGTAAAGTGTTCGCTGACTTGATGAACATCACACCAGCGAAATTCCGTAAGGCCGTGCGCAGCAACGAGTTGGACTTCTCACTGCTGCACCGTTATTTGCAGGCTGCCGTCAATAGGAGCTTGTCTTGATTAAATGATTACCGACTAATGACAAACCCAGCAATTTTGAATTTAAATGTCTAAATTACTTCTCGAAGAGTGCTTATGCTAACCACCTGTCCTGCATCTAGTAAAAAAAATCAGCCAGCCAACTTGTGTAGTTTTTCAAACAACACAAGTTGCTGGCCGATTTTTCAAATACCACTACACCGTCCAATGGATCAGCGCTACATCATGAATCATTCCATTTTTACGTTGAGTTGGAAATCTTTCGTATTGATGAGGAATATTCAACTCATGCAAAATGTCGGATAGCACATCGGCACGTTCCTTCTCCACTGATAATTCGTTCTCTGTAACACGAAGTGGTCCCGCGAAAGGTCTCCCGATGGACTGAACAAGAAATACGTGACGGCGAGCAGTTTCATGCATCTTCATCAAGCTTGATTTCATGTCTCTGATACGATAAAACGCATTGGCACCAAATACAATGTCAGCCTCCAGCTTGGGGGCTTCTTCCCATTTGGTTATAATCGCTGTAGGAAGTGGTGTGCCTGCATTTGCCCAATTGCCACATAGCTCTTTATACATGGCAGCCGAGGGTTCAATGAGAGTGATCTCTGCTGCATGAGGAGCAAGCAATTGTGTGAAGCCTCCTGTTCCCGGCCCAATTTCGAGCAGACGATCATCCGGTTTCAGATGCACATAAATTTGGTTCATTAACGGCTGCGTATACGGAGCTAAAGGATTTCGATCATCATAAGCAGGGGCGTTTTCCACCCAGTATTTTTTCTTCCTCGCTGTCACTCCCCACTCGGAGGTCTCCTGAAGCCGCTTGTTCCCAAGCCTGAATCCAGAATTCAGACGGTAACTTCGAGGATGGGTTATTTTCACGATTCATTACCTTTTCTCCTTTCAAAGTATGATGCTCATTTAGCAGATGTATAGGCCATAAATGCCTTCGTTAACTGTTGAGTATACGGGTGCTCCGGTTGTTCCATAATGGATTCGCTATTTCCAAGCTCCACGATACTCCCCTGGTGCATAACAGCCATCCGGCTGCATGTGTGACGTACAAGATCCAAATCATGAGAGATAAACAAGTATGCCATTTGGAATTGCTTCTGAATGTTCTGCAACAATTCAACGACTTGTGCCTGAACAGAAACATCGAGCATAGATGTTGGCTCATCCAGAACCAGGAGCTTGGGCTCCAATGTTAAGGCTCTGGCAATAACCACCCGTTGAACCTGTCCACCGCTGACCTGATGAGGAAATCTATACAGAAGATCACGAGAAAGTCCCACCAGCTCCAGCAGATCCAAGACTTTAGCTGTTCCTTCTTCTCTATTCATCAGTTGGTGCAAAGTAATCGGTTCAAGCAGACTATTGAGAATGGTTTGGCGTGGATTTAACGCAGAATCGGGATGCTGAAATAAGATCTGCATTTCCTTGCGAAGTGGTCTCATTTGCTTCATGCTGTAGTCTGATATATCGACCCCATTAAAAACAATGGTTCCCCCTGGATCCGCCGGAATAAGCTTAAGAATTAATCGAGACAGTGTGGATTTCCCACAGCCGCTCTCTCCTATTAATCCCAATGTCTCTCCTTGGGCAATATCAAATGATATGTTCTGAACCGCTCGGAAACTACGCTTATTCAGCCAGCCGTTGTAAAAGGTTTTGTTCAGGTTGGCGACTCGGATCATATAGAAAACACCTCGCTTTGCTTCCCTCAGCTGCTTCTAAGTCATCACTGTCGCCTTGATTCGTTGTACCGGTTAGCGAGTACAGTTCAGGCTTAGTCAAGCTGCATTCGATCTGTCTGTGCTTGCATCTAGAATAGAACGAGCAGCCTGTGCTCTGTTCCGATAAGCTGCTAGCTGCACCTGGGATAGGTACCATCCCCCGGCCAGGAATGGAACCAAGCAGTCCTTGGGTGTACGGATGCTTCGGCTTCTGAAAAAGCTCAGTGGTGCTACCTTGCTCTACGATCTGACCGGCATACATCACGCCTATCGTGTCACATAAAGATTCCGCTACATGCAGATCATGAGTAATAACCAGCATTCCCGCTCCTGTGTGACGAGCAACGCTGCGCATCATTTCCACGGCTTGGTACCTTACCATTGCGTCTAAACCCTTGGTCGGTTCGTCCGCTATGACCAGGGATGGATTGCCGCACATTCCAATGGCGGCAAGAACTCGCTGCTTCATCCCTCCGCTAAGTTGAAAAGGATAACTTCTCAACTTTTGCTCAGGTTCTGGCATATTCAAGTTAGTTAAAAGCTCTACGGCCTGCTCTTTAAGCTGTTTTCGTCTTTTATCGGTTCGGTGTCTTGCTATGGCTTCTTTAAGCTGATAGCCGATAGTCAGCACGGGGTTCAAGGATGTTGCCGGATTTTGCGGGATAAGAGCAATCTCGCTGCCTCTCCATTTACGTAGGCTTTTTTGATCCAGCTGTAATAGATCTACTCCTTTAAACATTATAGAGCCCGTTACCTGAGCGGTATCTGGCAGAAGACCGGGAATAGTCAGGCCAAGAACGGATTTGCCGCTGCCGGTTTCACCGATCAAGCCAAAAATTTTTCCCTGATGCAGATCAAGGGAAACACCGTTCACCGCATGAACAATCCCTTCTTTAGTATGAAAGGAAGCTTGCACATTTTGAATTTGAAGAAGCGGCACCATAGCCTATCCACTCCCTATTCATTTTAAAGTAACGATTTTTCCTGAGCGGATTTCGTGTCCAGCTTATCTCTAAGGTTGTCTCCAATCCAATTGATGCATAAAGAGACGACTGCGATACAAAGCCCGGGTGCTAGCATGAGATGAGCATAGCTTCGGAAATAAGGTCTTGCATCATTCACCATAACTCCCCAATCTGCTGCAGGCGGCTGTAGACCCAGACCTAGAAAGCTGAGCGATGCAATAGATAAGATTACCCGGCCTATACGTATTGTAAATAAAACGAGTAATGGCCCTATCATGTTAGGAACGATGTGACGAACGATAATATAGGTATCCCCTGCTCCTAAGGCTCGGATGCCCTCAACATAAGACTCCTCCCGAATCTTCATCACTTCCCCACGGACAACACGAGAAAAATCAGGCCAGGAAGTTACGATAAGGGCAATAAACAAGCTTTTCGTACCTGGGCCGAGTGTCCCGGCAATAGCAAGCATGAAGGCTAGTCCCGGCAAGCCTTGAAAAATGCTGACGATGCCTTGGATGATATCATCCACCCAGCCTCCCCAATATCCCCCTAGAGTACCGACGATTAGCCCCATCAGCATAGTAACGAAAGTAACCGCTACAGCAAGGACAATGGAAACCCTTCCGCCATAAATAAGGCGGCTGAACACATCTCTTCCTAACGTATCGGTACCCAAGATATGGTTGGATGAAAGAGGAGCTAACCGTTCTGACATGTTGATCTGATTGGGATCATAAGGTGCAATCCAGGGCGCAAGGAAGCTGCCCAGTAATACAATAATAAGTACAAGGAAGGCTAAGCCTGTAACCCCCTTTAACATCATCACACTGCTGGGAGGTATCTTAGAGGTAAACTTTAGCTTCATTGAAGCTTCCCTCCCAATCTCATCTGCGGATGTATCACAAGATAAGACAGATCGACCAACAAATTAAAGGCCACATAGACGAATCCCGTAAATACGACGTATCCCTGGATTACGGGGTAATCTCTGCGAAAAATACCGTCCATAGCAAATCTTCCAATACCCGGTATAGCAAAAATAACTTCCACAATAACGGATCCTCCCAAAATTGCACCAAAATAGGAACCTATTACGGTAATGAGAGGGATCATAGCATTGCGTAAGGCGTGTATGACTAATATGTAAATATCACGCAAGCCCTTAGCTTTAGCCGTAACCATATAGGCCTGGTTCCACACTTCAAGCAGAGCCGCTCTTGTTAAGCGCATAAGAACCGCACTCGTTCCTGCTGCCAGCACCATGGCCGGCATTATGAGATGCTTTAACGTTCCATAGCCGCTTGTCGGCAGCCAATGGAGCTTTTCAGAGAATACTGTAATCAGTACAATGGCCAGCCAAAAGCCGGGAATCGAGACCAAGGATAACGCTAATATTCGTGCGGCATGATCAAACGGCGTGTTTTTTTTCAGTGCCATGAGCATCCCTAAGGGGATTCCTGTTCCCACAGCAATGATTAAAGCCAATCCCGAAACACTTAACGTCACAGGCAGCCGGCGCAGCAATTCTCCGCTAACAGATTCCTTTGTCATGTAGGAGGTTCCTAGATCGCCGTGGCTGGCTTTCCACAACCAATGCATATATTGGACTGCCAATGGATCATTCAACCCTAGCTCTTCCCGTTTGGCGGCAACCTCTTGCTCCGTCGGGTCCTTGACTCCGTTCAAGCTAAGGGCCTCGACCGCAGGATCACCGGGCGAAGCCACACTCAAGGCAAAGGCAATAAAAGAAATTCCTATAATAACGGGAATCGCTGCAGCTAACCGTCTGAAGAAATACAACATCCTACTGAGCCCATTTAAGCTGAGGAAGTGTAGTTCCGTAGATCGTTGCTTTATAGCCTGTAATTTTTTTGTTGTAAGCAATCAAGCTTGCATCGTTAAACAAAGGAATGGTTGGTAAATCGGATGCGGCTATCGTCTGAAGCTCGTTATAGATGTTTTTGCGCTCATCCATGCTCAAAGTGGTTTTGACTTGATTGAGCAATTGATCTACCCTGTCGTTCTTATATCCGAGGCTATAGCTCTTGTTGCTGGAGCCTGAGCTGGACAGGTAGTTGGTGAAGATCGTATAAGGGTCACCGTTTGGCAGACCTTGAGTGGCCAATGCCAAGTCATAGTCCCCTTTGGACTGCGCTTCTTTAAAGGCAGCTGCATCCAAAATTCGAATAGTAACATCCAATTGCATTTCTTTAAGCACCGACTGGAACAGCTCCGCTTGGGCTTTATAAGGATAGCGATCCAAGCCGTAGGTCGGTACGATCAAATCGACTGCTTTTCTTTGATTGCCTAGCACTTCGGCAGCCAATTTCTTGGCTACATCCACCCGGTACTCAGCCTTGATTTCTTTGTAAAAAGGGGATGTGTTGTTGAGAATGTTGACGGTAGCCGTCGGGTATCCCAAGTAAAGCTCCTTCACCAATTGCTGACGGTCTATGATTAAGCTTAGTGCTTGCCGCATCTTAGGATTATCGAACGGTGCTTTTTTACCATTAGGATGTATGTAATGAGAAATGGTTGATTTGGTCGCAGAAATCTCGAATTGCGGATCCTTCAAAAGCTCTTTGGCTAGGGTTGGCGGTATTGCCCCCAGATCCATTACCCCCATAATTTCGCCCGATTTTAATGCGGCAAGTCTTGTATCCGGATCCGGAATGACGCGAACACGAATTTTTTTGCTTGCAGCCTTCTCTCCGTAATAACCATCGAAAGCTTCCAGAAGCGCATATTGATCTTTCTGATGCTCGATCAGCTTGAAGGGACCTGTGCCTTGAGGAAGACCGCTAAAATCCCCTTTTTCATTAAAGTTCTTAGGACTGTAAATCGGACTCGAGAAATTAACCATCGAATACAGAAGAGTTGGCTGCGGGTTCTCGAATACGAGTTTGAAGGACATCTCGTCGATTTTGACAACATCTTTTAAGCCCGGGTAGGAGCTTTTGATATCCAATGTATAGAACGGTGAGCTCTTGGGACTTACCTGCTTGTAGCGATTAAAGTTTGCAATCACTGCATCAGCATTTAATTTCTCACCATCATGGAATTTAACATTCTCCAGAAGCTGAAAGGTCCATTCTTTACCGTCTTCCGACATCTTCCAAGACTTCGCCAGCTTAGGAGCAGGTTGTCCGTCTTCCGATGCAGTAATTAAAGGCTCCCAGACATAAAGAATTGTACTTGTGTAATAGGCATCCTGGGGACCAGGAGCGAGATCACGAGGTGCGGCCAGAACAACTTCTTCCGGATGAGTACTATTGGAGGAAGCAGACTGATTAGCTTGAGGCTTCCCAGCCGAGCTGCATCCAACCAGAGCAAGCAGCATACAAAGAGAGAATAATACAAGCTGAAGCTTTACTTTTGTTCGTGAAAATGTTTGATACATGACCTTAATTCCTACTTTCTACCTAAAATAAAAAACAAAAAAGACATCTTTACCTGAACTTGAAGGAAGGTAAAGATGCCTTGAGGTTATTGAGTAACAAGAACCGGCCGTCTTTAACACTTCCCTATCCTCCGTAGGTAAAAATCAGTGTGTCAGAACAGGCAGGTCTCCTGGCTCTGGATTCATCGTCGTCAGCAGCCTTCCCGATCTAATATAGACCAGTGGCATCCATGCTGAGACTCCTCCATTACAGTGGCGGGACCGCGTCGGTATTGCACCGAACTTCCCTATTAAGCTATAGCAGTTTGCTAGAGCACCTTGTTCCCTCAAGTTATTCAATTGTGATGAACCATGACTGATCATATACTAATATTCCGTTTTGGGCAAGCATTAAGCATCGCCGAATCGGAAATCATCGTCCGTAAGTGTCTCCACATGAATGGTACGAATATAACCATTTCCTTTCTTGGAGAAGAAATCATGCTGCTTCGTACGCGTACTTATTCCATTCAAGACGATAGGATTAATGTCCTCCTCTGGAAATAGGGGTTCGAGTCCCAGATTCATCATTGCCTTGTTCGCATTATAGCGCAAGAATGCTTTCACTTCGTCAGTCAGACCTACACATGTATAAAGCTCCTCGGTATAAAGCTCTTCATTGCTATGTAAGTAGTGAAGAAGACCTTGAAGGGTCTCAGATGCATTTTGCTGCTCGTCTTGATCCATTTGCGCATAAAGCTCTTGAGCCAGCATTCCAACGTATAAGCCGTGGATGCTTTCATCGCGCAAAATCAAATTAATGATTTCACCGCTGCTCGTCATTTTACCCTGTCCAGCCAAGTAGAGCGGGTAGAAAAAACCGCTGTAAAACAGATAGCTTTCCAACAACACGGAAGCGGCCATTGCTAAATATAAATCCTTGCGTGATTGAATGCCATTATAATATTGAGATATCGTCTCCGCTTTGATCTGCAGGAAACGGTTGCTTTCGATCCAGCGAAAAATGTCGTCAATCTCCTCTGTCGACGCCAGTGTAGTGAAAATACTGCTGTAAGATTTAGCATGGATTTGCTCCATCATCCCCATAAATCCTAGGACTGCTTTGCGTTGAAGTCCTTCTACTAATTCAAGAATTTTGGGCATACCCACGCCGCCTTGCACGGTATCCAGCAAGGTTAATCCTCCAAGAACCTTCATGTAAAGGTCGCGCTCATTCTCATTCAACGTCAGCCAAGACATTTTGTCATCCGATAACGGAATCTCCTCATCTGTCCAAAACTGCATAATATTTTGCTTCCAGAACGTATCTGTAAAGTCATCGTCCGGTCGGTTCCAATTCACGGCTTTCCAAACACTCATTGCTGCATATCTCCTTCCCTGCTTTTTATACGGAACAACTGATGCATTCTTCGACGGATAAATGGTTGGTCCGCGTATAATAAAGAGATTTCAATCCCTTTTTTGCTGCGTAAATATAGTAGCGGGCAAGCTGCCTCGTTGTAACATCGCTGTTGACATGCAGTACAGTAGATATGCCTTGATCCACATGCACTTGAATCTCTGCGATCAAATCCAGCACTTTGAATTGATCCATTTGATAAGCCGATTTATAGAAAAAGTAGTTATCTCTGCTCATGTACGGCATCGGATAATAGGTGGTTGAGTTCGCATAAGTTCGGGTTTCGATCTGCTCCACTATTGGCATAACACTTGATGTTGCGTTCTGAATATAGGAAATGCTCTGCGTCGGCGCAATTGCCATCCGGTATGCATGATATAAGCCATAGGTTTGAACAGCGTTCTTCAGATTCTCCCAATCTTCCGGAGACGGAATCGGCATCCCTTGAAACAACTGTTTCACTTTGCTTGTGACAGGTCTATAATCTGTATCCGTATACCGGGCGAAATAATTGCCGTTGACATACTCGGATTCTTTGAAGCCTGTAAAAGTAATACCCCGCTCTTTTGCAATCTCCATACTCTTTTCTAATGAATGGAAATTCATCATCATAAAAAAGGTTCGAACGAAATCTATAGCTTCTTCGCTTTCATAAGCGATTTTATTTTTGGCCAAATAACCGTGAAGGTTCATCGCTCCGAGTCCGACCGAATGCATCTCTTGATTCGCTTTCGCAACCCCCGGCGCATTGGCAACGGTCGTCATATCGCTAACCGCTGTGAGTGCAATCATCCCTTCGTAGACAGATTCCCTGACCTTGTTCCGCTCCATCACGTTAACGATATTTAAGGATGCAAGATTACAACTTATGTCACGGCGGATTAAGTCTGGTTGCCCATAATCAGTGATTTCCGATGTCTCTTGCAGTTGGAATATTTCTGTGCATAGATTGGACATTTTGATCGCACCTAGATTTTTCAGGGCATGAGAACGATTGGCATTGCTTTTATTCATAATGTATGGATAACCGGATTCTAGCTGAATCATCGCGATTTTGATTAGCATGTCGCGAGCGCTCATCACATTTTTCTTGCTAACACGCTCATCAGCTAGAAGTTGGTCGTACATGGTGTCGATATCCATATCATCCAAATGAGTTCCATAGGCTTTATAAACAGAATATGGAGCAAAGACATGCAGCGGTTTGTTTTCCTCAGCTAGCTTATAAAACTTGTCAGGAATGATCAGACCGATCGACAAGGTCTTGAGTCGTGTTTTTTCGTCTGCGTTAATTTTCTTGCTATCCAGCAGCTCCATTACGTCCCATCCGAAAATGTTGTAATAAGCTGCTCCCGAACCTCTGCGCTGACCCATTTGATCTGCGTAAGAAAAAGCATCCTCCATTAGTTTCAGCACCGGCATGATTCCTTTCGCCGCACCTTCGACACCCTTGATCGGCTCTCCGCGACCGCGCAATTTGGACAAACTGACTGCCACGCCACCACCGATTTTGGAAAGCTGCATGCATGTAGCAAGCACATAGTTAATCGAGTTGAGCGAATCATCCATCTCCAGCAAAAAGCATGATACCAATTCACCGCGTCTGCTTTTACCCGCATTTAAAAATGTAGGGGTCGCGGGCTGCATCCGCTGCTCCATCATGGCTGCAACCAACAGTCTAGCGGTTTCCATATCACCTCGAGCCAGATACAAAGCTACGATCGAGACTCTGTCCGGATAATGCTCCAAATATAAGGTGCGGTCGTTGCTTCTTACTGCGTAATCCGTATAAAATTTGGACGCCGCCATGTAAGACGGAAATTCGAATCGATAGCCATGAGCTATGCTATAAATTTCTTCGACTTCAGCCGACGTGTATTGTTGATAGACATCCTCATAATAATCGTTATCGATCATGTAACGTACTTTCGATGTCGTATCCGTGAATCGGACGCTTTTATTATGGACTTCCTCCATAAATGCCTTTACCGCTTCCCTATCCTTGTCCAACTGAAAAAAACCATCCTCGTCTCTTTGCATCAACAAATTGTTTAATTCAATATGCAGCAACCAGGCTCACCTCCTGTTTAAACTGTTCTACATCCTTATTCGTTCCTGAAAGCTCAAACTTGCTCAATATCGGTACCTTATATAACTTCGCGATATGATCAGCGCTTCGGGCAAACCCTTCACCCCAGTTACGGTTGCCGCTCGCCGATACACCGATTAAATTCGAATGGTTCTTTCGTAGAAAGGACATCACTTTTTCCGGCACCTGACCGAACCCGGTTGTATAGGTGACTAAAACGAATGGTTCGTTTACAGCCATTTGATCCTCAATTTGAAGCGTAGGCATATTCAGCTTCTCGACAAAACGGCGCACATTTCCCGTCTTGGTGTCGTAAGCAATCAACATAATTCTTCTTCCCCTTTCATCTCCCCCGACGAAGCAGACAATAAAACAGCGCGTCCGGCAGTAAGAAGGGCCGAATGCGCTGAAGCAAGCATGTAAAATTGCACATACTACATCAAGGACAAAACGGACACCTTCCTGTTCTCCGCAGGTTGTGTCAATGAACAGGCAGGTCTCCTGGCTCGAGGATCAACGCTATCGTTCCGCCTTCCCAGCTTGTTCATCACTAAGCCAGTGGCATAAGGAAACGATACTCCTCTCTTACAGTGGCGGGACCGCGCCGGTTTCTCACCGGTCTTCCCTTTTAAGCTATTTGGTTTCAGCGAACGAAATAGCACCTGTCACAACAATATATAGTTGTTAATTAATAATCTATATCAATATATGGTATTTGTCAATTGATAGTATGACTCATATTATTAATAGGAATCAGCCTATTATTCTTAAATAAGCATTTGGAACTAGACGTAGCAGGCTACCTTAAAAGCGCTTTTTGCAGAAAAAATGAGCCGGTGCAAAGTGCACCGCCCCATAAATAACATTTATTTATTTAGTAGCTCAATCCTGGATAAAGCGGGAATTGGGCAGTTAAATCCTTAACCATACCCCGTACTTTTTCATGCACAGCTTGATTCGACGGATTTTTTAATGTCAATGCAATGATTTTTGCAATCACTTTCATAGCTTCTTGATCCATGCCTCGGGCGGTAGCAGCAGGTGTACCAATCCGAACACCGCTAGTAACCATTGGCTTAGCTTGGTCAAAAGGAATAGCGTTCTTATTCACCGTTACACCCACTTCGTCCAACAAATGCTCAGCCTCTTTACCGCTTATATTAAGGCTGCGAAGGTCAATCAGCATCAGGTGGTTGTCTGTACCTCCAGATACAAGGTCGATACCTTCTGTCAATAGTGCTTCGGATAGGGTTTTGGCGTTATTCACAACGTTCTGTCCATAGGTTTTAAAATCCGATTGAAGTGCTTCGCCAAATGCAACAGCTTTAGCTGCTATAACATGCATCAATGGTCCGCCTTGGGTACCCGGAAATACCGCTTTATCAATAGCAGCAGCCCATGGCTTAGAGCACAAGATCATTCCGCCCCTAGGACCGCGCAGCGTCTTATGCGTAGTGGTTGTAACAAAATGCGCATGGGGAACCGGGCTAGGGTGCAAGCCTGCTGCTACAAGACCTGCAATATGCGCCATATCCACAAAGAATAACGCGCCAACATCGTTTGCAATGGAAGCTAATGCTTCAAAATCGATGATACGCGGATAGGCGCTGGCACCGGCTACGATCATCCGTGGCTTATGCTTGAAAGCCAATTTGCGAACCTCATCGTAATCGATAAGGGAATCACTCTCTCTAACTCCGTAAGACACAAAGTTATATAATATGCCTGAAGCATTCACAGGACTTCCGTGAGTTAGGTGACCTCCATGCGCCAGATTCATTCCAAGTACTGTATCGCCAGCCTTCAGAGCAGCCAGGTAAACGGCCATGTTAGCTTGTGCCCCGGAGTGTGGTTGTACGTTCACGTGCTCAGCACCGAACAATTCCTTAGCACGGTCACGAGCGATATCCTCCACGATATCGACGTACTCGCAACCACCATAGTAGCGTTTGCCAGGATAGCCCTCTGCATACTTATTCGTCAGTACGGTACCCATCGCTTGCAAAACAGCTTCACTTACGAAGTTCTCCGATGCGATCAATTCAATCTTGTCACGTTGACGGCCAATTTCCAAATTCATAGCCTCAACTATTCTAGGGTCTTGTTTACGTAATTGTTCCACAGTAAAATCCTCCACTTTGTTTATACACTGAATTTCACTTTACCATTTGAAGCGTTAAGTAACGCTCACTCATTTATTAGACAGTTGCTTCATGCTTAGCGCGAGCCGCTTTTGTTGCTTGGACCATATTGCGCAAGGAAGCGACCGTCTCATCGAGTCCGCGGGTTTTCAGTCCGCAGTCAGGATTAATCCAGAACAGCTTAGGATCCAATACCCGCAAGGCGCGTTCAATCATCGCTGTCATTTCCTCGGCACTTGGAATACGCGGACTATGAATATCATATACGCCTAAACCGATCCCCAGCTTGTAGGTGTTCAACTCGAAGCTATGAATCAATTCACCATGACTACGGGATGTTTCGATGGAAATAACATCTGCATCCATCGCTTCTATCGAATCAATCATGTCATGGAACTCGCAATAGCACATATGCGTGTGAATTTGAGTTGTGTCCTGCACAGTGCAGGTGGCAATCCGAAAAGCTTTGACGGCCCATGCCAGATAATCAGCTTGCTCCTCTTCCTTCAACGGCAGCCCCTCGCAAACCGCAGGCTCGTCTACCTGAATCATGCCAATACCCGCTTGCTCCAGTGCCTCTACTTCTTGTCTCAGGGCATAAGCCAATTGGTAGGCTATTTGCTCACGCGGAATATCTTCGCGGACAAACGACCAATTCATTATGGTAATCGGCCCGGTCAGCATACCTTTAACAGGATTTTTCGTGCGGGACTGAGCGTACTTGGTTTCTTCAACCGTCATCTCGCCTGAAAAAGCTACATCACCGTAAATAACGGGTGGTTTAACGCAACGCGAACCGTAGGATTGAACCCATCCATTTTGTGTAAACGCAAAACCTGCAAGCTTCTCGCCGAAAAACTCAACCATGTCGGTACGTTCAAATTCTCCGTGCACGAGAACGTCTATTCCGATTTCCTCTTGGATCTTGATCCAGATATCGATTTGCTCCCGGATAAAGTCAGCATACTTCTCGTTGTTCCATTCGCCCTTCCGCCACAATTGACGCGCTTTTCGTACTTCTGCGGATTGTGGGAAGCTGCCTATAGTCGTTGTTGGAAATAGCGGCAGTTGCCATTTGGCCTGTTGAGCGGCATAACGCTCCGTAAAAGGTCGGGAACGCAAAGGCTCTTGCGAACTGATAGTCGCAACGGCATTCTGAACTTCACTGCGATTGCGCTCTGCTGATTGCTGAAGCGCTTGAATGGCTTGATCATAGGCTTCCAGTTGATTTAGGATCTCTGTATCTGCTGAAGATATGGCTTTTGTTAAAAGAACAAGCTCTTGAAGCTTTTCATCTGCAAACGCAAGTGAATCTTTCAATTCAGATTGGAGCTTAGTCTCCCGTTCAACCGTTACCGGTACATGAAGCAAGCTGCATGAAGACTGTACGATTAGGTGTTCAGCTGCTACAAGATCAGTAAGCTCCTTAAGCAGCTCCAGCTTTGTACGTAATGAAGCCTTCCATATACCGCGGCCATCGATAACTCCTGCTCCTAATACCTTGTCCTTAGGGAAACCTAATTTTTTAATCGACTGCATATTACCGGAGAATCCGTGTACGAAGTCCAATCCTATTCCTTTCACTGGCAGCTTCACAATATCACTGTAGTTCTCTACCGATTCAAAATAGGTTTGAAGCATAATGTTCAGATTTGGCACAGCTACGGCAAAGGTCTCATAGATTGTATTCAAGCGCTGAACATCAGCCTCGGTTAGCTTGGTTACAAGAATCGGTTCATCCATTTGAACCCATTGAACTCCTTCTTCAGCAAGCTCTTGAAGGATTTGCACATAGAGCGGTAGCAGCTTTTCCAACCATGCATCCGTCTCCGACGTACTATACCCTTTGGAAAGTTTGAGGAAGGTCAGTGGTCCAACGATAACCGGTTTCCCTTCAATACCCAGCTTCTCCTTTGCTTCACGATAAGCTGCGAGTGGTTTATTCTCGGTAAGCACCGGCGTTGCACCGGACAGTTCTGGTACAATATAGTGATAGTTGGTATTAAACCACTTAGTCATTTCGCTAGCTGCGGCACCCTTCGTTCCCCTGGCAACCCCGTAATAGACCGACAAAGGTACGGCTCCACCCTCATATGGAAAACGGCTTGGAATAATGCCGAACATCGCCGCTGTATCAAGAATATGATCGTAATAGCTGAAATCGTTGACTGGAATAAAATCGATGCCTTGTTCTTGCTGTTTACGCAAATGATTCAAACGAATTTCTTGCAGTTGATTATGAAACTCTGCTTCTTCAAGCTTGCCCGACCAGAATGCTTCAAGTGCTTTCTTCCATTCACGATCTGCACCAATTCGCGGATATCCCAATACACTACTCTTTACCATCATGTAAAACTCCTCTACAATTTGTTACAAAAAACTTACCACATGTTGGCTGATATAGTGTAATTGGATTATGCTATATCTAGTTATAGTCTGAAGCTATAACTAAATCTGCAAGTTACTGCTATTCTTCTGGTGCATATAAAAAAGACACCCTCACCTCAATAGAAATTAAGGTAAGAATGCCCGTGTTAGCTTGATGAATAGAGTTAATATTAGGACAAGTTTTATATCGTTTTCTTGTGGACAGCCGCTGCTCGCAGCACGCCTTTCGCCCCGTTACCAGTTGGATTAAATCGTTGATTATCAAAATAGTAGGACTTTTGTTCCTGGAGCGGATTACCATGAAGTAAATGCTCCCTAACAAGCATCTCTGCAGTTTCCGGAGTCATTCCTTTATACCAGGTTCCTTCTGGGTATACAATAACGACACATGCATCCTCGCAGCGACCATTGCACTTCGTTCTAGTTGTATGAATATAATCTTCAGCCCCTTGCAATGCGATTTCCGCACGTATTGCTAAAGTGACTTCATCACCTTGGTTACGCAAGCAGCTTCCTCCATTACAGATCAAAACATGATGCTTTGTCTTCGATAAATCCCAAGTTGACATTTCATTCCCCCTTATCAAATGACAACATAAAAATGAGTTCAAACTATGTATCTCTCTAAACTATGCTCAACTATCCTCGTAATGAACGCATTAGGAAGATCGTTAACTAACTAGGATGGATTCCCTCATCTTGGCAGTATCTACGCTAAAACATAACTGCTAAATCACTTTCTGTCAATTTTCAGTAACGGGTGATTGCTTGCTGAGAGCGGAATCGTAACATTTCTCCAGGCTATACTTTAAATCGATCGATAGATTGATGCAATTGACCTGCCATTTCACTTAAATGCCGGATCGAGCCTGTAATATGTCCCATCGATGTCAACTGTTCCTTTGTCGATGCAAGAATATTTTGTGTACCGTTTGCATTCGCTGCTGCAACCTCGGCAATCGCATGGATGGCTTGAGCGACGTGGACTGTGTCCGCTTCCATACGGCAAGTCACTTCAGTTACTTCTGTCATTTCCTGATCGATCTCCGTGATCGATTGAACGATAAAACTGAACGATGCACCCGCATGGTTCACGTCCTGCAATCCGGAATCAACAACCTTCGTACTCGTATTCATCAACATCGCCGCTTTCTGAGTTTCCTCTCGGATAGACTCAATTAACTCTAATATAGTACCTGCAGATTGCGCTGATTGACTAGCCAACGTCCGCACTTCTCCTGCGACAACGGCAAATCCCCTGCCTTGTTCGCCTGCGCGTGCCGATTCGATCCCTGCATTCAAAGCGAGGAGATTCGTCCTGCGGGCTATGTCGGTAATGAGTTGAATCGATTTCTCGATCTCCATAGACCTCTCCTGAAGTCCATCGACCACTTGCTTCATCGCAGCCATCACCTCATGAACCTCTGTCATTTGTTTCATGGCAGTTCTTATAGCGTCATGGCCCTGAATGGCGGCTTCCTTCGCATGGTCTACGGCTAAGGACATATGACTGGACTTTACGGCAATTTGTTCGGCATGTCCAGAGATCACATCCATGATGCGTGAGCTTTCTTCTACGCTAGAATGCTGCTTCTCCGACCCTGCCGCTACTTCCTGCACTGTGGATGCAATTCGTTCTGAGGCTTCCCCGGTTTCTACTGCACTTGAATTTAAACGGGTGGAATGCGAAGCGAATTGCTCTGCATGGTTGCCGACCTGCTGAATAAGATCTCTAAGCTTATGTACCATTAGATTGAAGGAGGCTGCCAACTCTCCGAATTCACCTTTAGATTTGATTACAATCTGTCGAGTCAGATCTCCTTCTCCCTCTGCTATTTCTTTTAGCTGTCGGCTGACTAATGCTAACGGACGAGAGATGCGGGCAGCCAATATCATACCGAATGTAAGGGCAATAAGAATGGCCGCTGCGCTGGCAATGACTATCATTTGACGTGTGGACTCTACAAGCTGCGCATTCTTTTGATATGCTTCATTCATCAATTTCTCTTGCTGGTCAACGACCGTCTTAGACACATTCTTGATCTCCGAACCGGTAGGAAGCACTTCTGAACTGATGAGCTTCTGAGCTTCTTTTGGGTTAGTCTTCAACAGAGCTACAACCTTATCTGCCTGTGTCTGCAGCTTCTTATTCAGCAAGGCAATTTCCTTAACTGAAGCTTGCCCTTCCTCCGACAAATTATTGGACACTTTACCGACCAAGTCATTCAAATCTCTATTCGTCGATTGAAACCCTTCCAGATATTGACTCTCATTAACTACAAAGTAGGCGTTAAGGAAGTTCATCTGCTGAGCCGCATCGAACTGAATGACATGAGAATCGAATGCAGCTCGTGCCTGAACTTCAACCAGCGCGTTATACGATTCATTGACCGTCTGTAAATAACGATAAGACATCCCCCCAATAACACCAAGCAAAAGCGGAGCAATTAGAAAGCCGATGACAATTTGTTTACCAATGGATAATTTCATGTTGTAGACCCCCGAGTCTTAATTAGTACTAAAAGACTATATACTGCCATACATATTTTACCTCACAGCTTGTTAAGATTGTGTTAAAAAATAGAAAAAGCCCCCTAAAACAGATTTCTCTGTTCAAAGGAGCATTTGGTAATTAATGTATTTAAACCTTTCAGTATTACTTCCAGCGAATAATAATGTCGATCGGATAACGTCCCGAATTACGGCCATAAATAGCGAGCCCGCCTGCCTCGCCTTCAACTGTGCCCTCAGACACGGAAAGCCGCATAGTGAAGCTGCCCTTATCTAGAATACGGGCAACGATTCGGCTTGGGATAAGGATCCGCTGTAGATAACCGTATGAACCGGCCTCTTCCAGCTTGCGGTCATCAGCTTGATAATGCCAGGATAGCACGCCCCGACTGTCCGCTGGATCGTCCTGCAAATAAAGCTTGCGAAGATATTCTCCATCCACCGAAACATCAACATAAGATGGATGATAGCTTTCGTCCGTCATGAAGTATGAGTTGATATTCATACCCGGGTCCATCTTCGCGCCATGCATATAGGATATATCATGCGGTTTGGCGGTAATCATCTCTTTATCTTTACCGAGCACGACTTTAGCCCCGGCTTCGAAAAGCACTTCGATTTCCCCTACCGAAGAAGTGTTATTATTCTCAGGTAAAGAGATTTCATACTCAAAAAATCCTGCCCCACCACCGTTCACTTTCTGTTCAAATAACGCCTTCCATTCAAAATCCCACTGAGCCGATGTGTAAGCTGCTGGGCGAATGCTTAGCCATTCTCCTTCAACGGCATAAACTCCATTTGAATCACCGCTCTGGACATCGAACGTAATAAAGTTACGCGTAATGACGGTCCCCTCCGTCGTTTGAAGAACAACAGCAAGTACAGCAACCGCATCAACCTGCGGCATCTTCAACTGCACTGTCTCCAAGGGGCGTACTCCATAGCCGTCCCATGCAATCTCAAGCTCTCCCATCCCGGCTATTGTTTTCCCTTCAAGACTGTCGTAATATAACTCCCACTTCAGCTGCAAGGACTGTCCATGATAACGTCCGGAATAGCTGGATGCAAGTAGAGGGACTTCTATATCTTCACCGGGACTAACCGTTTGGCATGGTGGCCCATCGATAACGATAAAATCCGGTGAATGCAAATCTTGCAAACTCATCCCCGGGCAGAACTCGCCGTAACCAAAATCCTTCTCTTGTCGGTCCATCCTGTAATAACCGTTAAATTCATTAATAACGTCATGAAATTCGGTAAAAATAAATCCACATAGTTTATCGTGCCTGCGGAATTCATTAATCATGTACCGGTAGTGCCAGGCTAGATCGCTATCCCCAGCGCTGCCCTCAATTCCCCACACGGCCCCGCACTCGCTGTTCATGAGAGGAGCGTCGCTCTGAACATTGCCGCCAATGTAATTAAATGACGAGCCTGGATACGTCTTATCCACCACTTCCTGTACATGATTGCGAACGGTCTCGTAACCATTAAGATAAAAATGCCAGGTATTCAGATCGGTTTCTACATGATCGTGGTTGCAAGGGGAGTTATCCTCCACCAGCCTTGTCGGATCTTCCTGCTTTGCCCATTGATACACAGATCGTACCCATTCCTGCGTCTCCGTAAGGTACTGTCGTTTCCCTGACTCCTCTTTAGTGAACAGTCCCCAGGTTTCATTAAACACAACCCAGGATATAATCGAAGGATGATTGAAATCCCGCTCGATAATTTCTTTTGCTTCTCTTTCGTAGGCTGTTCTCGCGATCTCATCCGGTTCACCCCAAAAACAAGGCATATCCTCCATGACCAGTACACCTAGCTTATCAGCCCAATAAAGCTTGACTGGCTCCTCCGGCTTGATATGAATACGCACAAAATTCAGACCCAATCGCTTCAATCTCCAAATCTCATCTCGAATAAAATCCTCACTCGGGAAAGTGAAGTAACCATCCGGGACAAACGATTGATCCAATGTTCCATTCAGAAATACAGGTTCTCCGTTTAATGTAATCCATTGATAATCCCGACCATCAAACTTGGAGCTCCCGATTTCACGAATACCAAAATAGGTCGAAATCCTATCCTCTCCACTATCTGCGGATTCATTACGAAGCTCTAACGTTCCTTCATACAGAAAAGGCGATTCCGGACTCCACAGGCTCGGTGATTCCACTTGAAATGATGTTTGGAATGGATTATTGCCTTGAGTCAGCTCCAATGACATAGAATGATCTATCGTCCCGTTATCGAAAAGAAAACGAAGCTCTGCACTCCCCGGGCGATCTGCCTGAATCGCGCCTTTAACTTCAACAGTCCCGTCAATACGCGTAACGAACCGTGCTGAAGCGATATAATTTTGCGGTCTTGACTCCAGCCAAACCGTCTGCCAAATGCCACGAAGCTCGCCATAGCCTTGTTTTCCGCGCGTTTGGTAAGCCCCATCGTCATCTTGAACGCGCAGAACAATACGATTGTCCTCCTCAGGCCTCCATGCATTCGTCACATCGAATTCAAAGCTGCCGTAACCGCCATCATGAGTCCCAATCTCTATTTGATTGACCCATAACTCACAACGGTAATCAACCGCACCAAATAGGATAAACACTCGATCTTCCTTCTGCTGAGGCTTCCAACGGATCGTTTTGCTGTACCAAGCAATTCCTTTTACGTCTTCTCCAATGCCTGATAGAGGACTGACCCAAGAAAAAGGGACTTGAATCTGCTGCGTGAATGCCGGCCCATTGGCTAAATACCACTCTTCCGTAATGCCATTATCCTTGCTATCGAACATAAAATCCCAGCTGCCATTCAAATTAAGCCAATCATGTCTTTGCCAGTCAGGCCGCGGATATTCCGGTCTTGTGATTTGGTTAGGAGTGTTTTTTTCAGTTTCAATAAATGTCATTATCAATCACTGCCTTCTTATTTAGTATGGTTTTAACAACTGGCGCGCACGATTAATGTGGTCTCGAACATTTCCTCATAATACTCGTGCTCTGCCTCTCCCTTTATTTTTTTCAAAATGATCTCAACGGCTCTATGAGCGATATTTTCTTTGGAAATATGAATGGTTGTTAAGGGAAACGGATAATACAATTGGGATTGGATGTTATCGTACCCTACAACTTTCATTTGCTCCGGAACTTGAATTCCCGCTTCCTGTAGAGCATAGATGGCTTCCCAAGCAACGACATCGCTGAATGCAAAAATACCCGTAAAATCGCATCTGTTTAGAATGATTTGTTTCATCAAGGAATACGTATTTCCATGCGTGATTTCATGTCGGATGACAAGCTCCGGCTTGTAATCAACCCCGTAAGCGGCAAGCGCCCTTCTATACCCCTCCTCTCTTTCTCTTGCACAGGACAGATGACTAGGCCCGTTCAGCAGTAGTATTTGCTTCGAGCCCTTACTAAGTAAATGCTCCGTTGCCAGAAAACCACCATTCACATCATCCGTGATTAGATAGTCCGTACGCTCCTCTTCAAAATGCCTTCCGATAAGAACGTACGGAATCTTCGCCTGGTTCAGCAGAATAAGACTTCGATTAGACTCTTGAACGGGGAACAGGATGATTCCGTCAACACCTTTATTCATGGCAATGCTAATAGCCTGTTCCTCCAGCTCCTGATTCTCTCCACTATTGAGCACAAAGACGGCATAATTGTTTTTTCTGGCGGATATCTCTATAAATCTTGTCATGATGGCAAAGAAAGGATTCGCCACATCGCTAAGGATGACGGCGATCGTTCTCGTCAAACCTGATCTTAATCCACTGGCTAGCCCGTTCGGGATATAGCCCATTTCCTGTGCGACATTGAGAATGGTTACTCTCGTTTCCTTCGCAATATCGTCTTTGTTCTGCAGAGCTCGTGAAACTGTATTTATGCTGAACCCTGTTTTTAAAGCGATGTCCTTTAGTCTAATTTTCATAGGATGGCCTCAGCCTTTGATTCCTGAAAGTGTAATGCCTTTGACAATATATTTTTGGAAAATGATGAACACGATAATAATCGGTATTGAAGCATATGCGTTGATCGTCATAGGCAGTGTCTCGTCCTGTGTATAGGAGCTGTTGAAGAACGGGATACCCACAGGCAAGGTCATAAGGTCTTCCGATGTAATGGATAAGAATGGCCACAAGAAATCATTCCAGGAGCCTAAGAATGCAAAAATCATCAAGGAAGCAAGCACCGGCTTGGATAGAGGAAGAAACATATTCCACCAAATGCGAAACATACTGCAGCCGTCGATTTTAGCCGCTTCCACCAGTTCACCAGGAATGCCGTCAAAAAACTGCTTCAAGACAAGCACGCCTAGCGGACCAGCTAAGGAAGGCAAAATGAGCGCAAAATACGTATCTAGAATATTCATACCATTGGCAACGATATAGAGCGAGATGATCGTCGCCTCTCCAGGGATCATCATACCGCCAAGAATGACCCAGAAAGCAATTTTTCTATAGCTGAAGTCGATCCGAGAAAGCGCAAATGCGGCCAACGAACCGAGCGTCAAGCTGCAAATAGGTATGATGCATGAAACGATCAAGCTGTTCATTGTCCACTTCAACACAGGCGCGTTTTCAAAAATATAGACGTAGTTGTCAAATGAAAACGGTGGCGAGAATCTTTGGCTTAATTCAGCGACCAAGCTGCCCTGCGGCTTAAATGACGTAGCAATCATCCAAGCAACCGGAAAAGCAATACCAATAGCTAAGGCATATCCGAATGCATAAAGGAGTACTTTCCCAACGGTCAATCTTCGGCTTCCTGCGTATTCGTTCATTAAGTTTTCTCCTCAATCTTTATTTCCGCTAAAAAACTTAAATTGCAAAAACGAAAAAGTGATCAAAATCAGGAAGAAAATAAATGACATCGCTGTAGCGCGTCCCAAATCATTGGCTGAGAAGCCGGTCTCATAAATATACTGGATCATGGTTCGGGTCTGATTACCAGGTCCCCCTCGAGTAACGAGCCATACTTGACCGAATATTTTAAATGATCCAATGACTTGAAGCACCGTTATCAGTACAAAAATTCCCCTCATGGCTGGCAATGTGATGTACTTGAGTTTTTGCCAATGATTGGCTCCATCGATAGTGGCCGCTTCATAATGCTCGGTCGGGATGTCCTGTAAGCCTGCTAGATAAATCATCATATTAAAGCCTTGGGTCCACCATAGCGTAATAATCACAATGGAAACCCATGCCAACCCGGGCTCACTCAGCCAGAATAATTCTTTTTCAATGCCAACGGTGTGCAAGATATGATTCAATAGACCGTTATAGGGCTTAAGTACAAAAATCCAAACGCTGCTAACAACCGATACCGATAAAATATTAGGTGTAAAAAAAACGGTTCTAAGGATCGTTCTTCCCTTTATCTTCTGGTCAATCAATAGAGCGAGCACGAATGGAATAAGAACTAAAACAGGGGTAGAGATCAATACGAACAAGGTTGTATGCCATAGCGATAACCAAAAATCAACATCTTGGATCGCGTAAATATAATTATCTAAACCGACAAAATGATCTTTCCCTACCAAAGTCCATTTGTGAAAGCTTACCCATAACCCATAGAATATAGGGACCAAAGAAAAAATAATGAAGAATATAAAATACGGAGCTATAAATGCCGAGCCCAACCACTCGTTATACCAATTGACTTTTCTTTTCGTTCGTGTTGCACTGGAAGGCTGTGGATCTGCGATCGTCGACGCCCCATTCATGTTATGACCTCCAATATCAGATTGGGGTTTTTGGGGTTACGGCTGTAACCCCGCTAGAATACGAATTTAGGGTTGTGACAAAATTTTTTCGACACTTTGCACGGCTTTCTCCAAACCTTTATCCACCGGTTCTTTACCTGCCCAAATCGCATCCAGCGCTTGAACCAGCTGATCTTTTGCCGGCCACATTTTCGGAGAGTTCGGCAGATATACACCGTCATTGGCAGCCTTGAGATAATCAGAGCGAAGCGGCATGCTCTTGAATTCCTGGGATTGTACAGCAGCAGTCGAAGCTGGGATATGGCCTGCTTTTGCCCACATTGCGCCGTGTTCCGATATCCATTTGGCAAAGGTCATCGACGCTTCGATTTTTTTCGGGTCTTTATTTTTTTTCTGCACAGGAATAATTAAAGTATGAGAATCTATCCAAGTAGCGGGCTTATCAAAAATTTGAGGAAGAGGAATCGCACCAAATTCCAATCCTTGCGTAGCTTCAAGCGTACTGGTAAACCATACGCCGGAAGGCAGCAGTGCTGCTTTGCCCGCTTGGAACGCAGTTCCAATATCCTGGAAGTTTTTCGGTACAAGTCCGCTATCGAAGAGCTTGAGAGTGTATTCTGCGGCTTTTTTACCTTGAGCGTTGTTAAATGTAGCTTTTTTCCCTGAAGAGTCCAACAGGCCAGGTCCATTCAACTGGTTGTAGAAAGCCCACCAAAGCCGATAAGGATCCTCACCGCTGGAGGATAGCAGCATCGGGTAAACGCCTTGAGGCGCATTTTGCTTCACTTTTGTTAAAAAGCCCATAAATCCGTCAGCACCAGGATCCATCTTCAACTTACCATCATCGCTTAGCAAATTCATCCCTTTCAATATTTTCTTGTTATAGTACAAGATGAATGGATGCGCATCCAAGGGCAGTGCATAATGCTTGCCATCAAACACGGTTGCGTTCAATATATTCTGATTGTAACCACTCCAGTCGACTGCACTGGCTTTGGCATAAGAATCCATAGGCTCGATGATTCCTAAGCTCACCATTTCGGATAATTTGGATGTGTGCGAAATACCTACATCGGGAGCTACCCCACCTGCAACAGCCGTTTGCAGCTTCGTATAATATTGCCCCCAGTCCTGGGTTAATGCCTTGACCTCTATCTTATCCTTATACTCTTCATTGAATTTTTTTACCATTTGATTCATGTTTTCACCATCGCCGCCACCAAACAAGTTCCAGTAAGTGAGAGTTACTTTTCCATCTTTAGAAGCGCTATCATTATTGTTCTTGGTGCCAGCACTGGAGCATGCATTTAATAAAAGCGAAGATGCAAGGATAATACTCATAGAAGATAACGTTAAAATCTTTGGATGTTTCACATTAACTCCTCCAATTCTAAAATAAATTATCCGTTCAAGCTTGATTAATGTGCATGGTACACCTCGAATAGCCATTCAATTGTATCCGCTTACAATGAAGCCTTTTAAAGAATGACACCTTTTGGAATGATAGGCCTCCTTCGCATTGGTTTGGTGAACCGGTCGATGTAGTGTAATTAACGTTCATGTTAACGTTCCCGGTATCGTTAATACAACATTACCCAAGGAATTCCAAAGTGTCAACGGTATTTTCTCGTTTTTTTGTTTATTACATAATATCCGTAATGAATGACTAATCTGAAGCATCTTTTACAATCCCAAGTTCAACGATATGACAAAAAAAGACCTTCGATACCACTTAAAGTGGATCTCAGGCCCTAGCTTTTAAGTATAAATAATTCTCATGATGATATCCTGATTATGATCGCCAAAATCTTTTCCGAAAAGGTTTATTCCGCCTATATGTTCCGCATTGGGCATGTTGCCTACCCGAAATTGAATCGATTGCTTCTTTTCCAGTTGAAGGTCATGCAAGGTTACATCCGATATTTTAACATCGTCTAGATAACTGCCTGAAGCATCTACCTTCCATGTTTTTAACAAGCCGTACTGCGTGTGATTGTCTGGAAACCACTGAGGGTTTAATTTCCCTCTTCGATCTCCGAAATCTCCCGGACAGGTCCATACGCCTATCTCTTTACGGTTGATCCAAACAGTAATATCCGAAGGCCAGTTGTGATCATACCTCGGAGCTTCCGAACACAACTCCATGGAAAATTGGACGGATTGAATTTTGGCATTCGGTACCGTCAACGTAGGAAATTTGTACTCTACGAATCCGCGACGAAACCAGATCATTTGCGCTGACATTCGGTTAGGATGAAAAAAAGCAGAGGGTTCATCGTCAGGCTTGCACACGCCATTATTATTTATCATCCCGCATGTCGGATGAATTTCACAATCCGTGTAAAACCCTACGGGCATATCAATTTGGTAACAGTTGGGATTATTGTAGCTGACATTCATATTAAGGTTCAAATGGATATCATCAAAGGTTCTTGTACAAACCTTCATGGTTCCTCTAGAGGCTCTCCGGATTTCCGTCATAATAATGCCCGCCTCTTCCATTACTTTCACATTCGAGGCGACTGTTGATACCGGCAAGTTTAACTTTTCTGCAATTTCCACTATGTTTTCATTTTGATTGTTTAATAGTTTTAGGATATTAATTCGTATTTCCGAAGATAAAGCATGGGCGACTTTAATCAGGCGATCGGGTTCATCTATCGTTAGCTCTAGCATAAAGTTATAGTTCCCTCCTCTTGCTCTACCTTTTGGGCTGCTTCTATTTATTATATTAATGATACTAAAATAAAGGAAGTTATTCCAAAAGGAAAAAGGAAGTCAGCAGCTGCACTTTATTTCTTTTCAATTTGAACTGCTTTATTAATTTCCTCATCAAGCTCTCTCAACACCGTGTTCACATCGCCAGAGTCTTTCAGGAAATCATCAAACTTTTTCGTAGTAAGAGGTTCGGCGATTTCTCTATATAAGTAGATCGGGTATTTGACAGGCTTGCTTTTTACAATACCTGTAACGTTTTTATTGTTCAAGGAAGGATCGTTCTGCCCGAACGCTTTCTGTATGGCCTCGTTCTTAAGCGGAGATACGCTGCCTGCTTTGGAGACGTTCATCTGGACTTCATCGGAGGTTAACACCTCGATCACCTGTAGCACTTGATCCATGTGTTTGGTTGTCGGGACCGCTCCTACCATATAGACGGTCGAATTTCCATATACATTCGGCACATCCTTGTAGAACGGATGCTGCACGACATCCCAATTAAGCCCCTCTTGCTCCGCCTCTTTAAGCCGTGAGAACAAGTTGGTTTCATTCAGCATAGCAATCGTGCGATCCTTGATGAATCCATTCACTCTGTTCTTATTCGGATCTTTCGACGGTTCGTTGCCAGGGATCGAATAAATTTGCTTCCCTAATTCGAACACGCGTTTCCAGCCTTCACTTGATATTATCGCCTTCTCCGTTTTATGGTCCAAATATTCCAGTCCAAGAGGTTGAGCCATTCTCACGATGCTCCCTAAGTCCCAACCACGATATTGAACACCGTTATCGACCCTTGTCAGCTTCTTGGCAAGCTCCAAGGCATCCTCCATAGTCATTCCGTCATGAGGATAAGGGACGCCAAATTTATCGAAAATTTCCTTGTTATAATAGAGTGCATGAAATCCCGCCTCTATCGGCAAACCATATAATTCGCCTTTTTCGGTTGCGGCGTATTGAATATCGTCCAGATAGTTTTGTGTGAATCGGCTCAAGTCTACTTTATTTTGTTGAAAGAGTGCTTTCATATCCATATTAAGCCCACGCTCTTTTAACCCTGGCATGTTACCGTTAAACGAGATGTAGAGGTCTGGAAGCTCACCAGCCGCAATCAACTGATCATATGTCTTAAATGAATTGGCACTTACAAGTTCCAACGTAATAAGGGGGTATTTCTTGGCGACCGGCTCGATATAGAGCCGCTTGAATTCTTCGGTTATGGGCAAATGAACGGCAAACTTAAGCGTAACGGGCGTCGTATCTACGACTTTTGCCAGGGGAGGTTGTGTTTGTTCGCTAGAGATCTTTTGCCCCGCTTCATCCTCCCCGCAGCCTGCTGCAATAATCATCAAGGATAGTGCTATGAACGTTTTCCAAGTTTTCAACGTTAATCCATCCCTTCTCTTGATCATTATTCTTACTGAATCTTGAAATTCGGGTCCACGCGCAAGAAATGTAATCGCTTTCTAACATTTAGTCCTTAATTCGCTTCCTTATCGTACTGCAAAGGATCGATTTAAAACCTCGTAATCTATTTCATCCTACACAGAAAAATATTTATTGAACATGCAGTATTAGTTCAAGTACAATATACTTTATTTCGATAAAGGAGCCGATGCATCTATGGATGCTTCAGCATTGTGGGAACAGTCGTTAATAATGTGTTCACATACATATTTCGAACGCAAGGAGAAGTTTGAACTGAACTTGGATTCCTATCCCATTTGGATGCTGTTTGTAGTTGAATCGGGCAAATTCCGGTTTCGGATAGGAGCGGAGTGCGGTGAAATAGGCGCTGGGGAGCTTATTTACTGTCCGCCGGGGTCTATGTTCCATCGTGAAATGGTGTCGCCATTGGAACTTCATCTTATAGGCTTCGAGTTTGCCGGCAGACAGCAGACGGAGCTCGCGTCATTGCTGCCATCTGTCAAATCGCACCCGACGGACCGCAAACGGCTCGCTTCAAATTTCGCCTATTTACGCAAGCTGCATCTCTCGGTCGATCCGCGAAGAGCCTTGCGTAAACAAATGATTCTAAATGATATATGGCAGCTCACTTGCGAGGTGTGGGAAGGTGAGCATCAGCAGGATGAGTTGGCACGACTAGCGGATTCGGAGGATACGCTTATGAACCGGGCAGCAGAATGGCTGTACCAGCATGCCCATATCCCATTCGGGATGAGCGAGCTTTCCAGTTTGCTTGGACTTAGTCACGTTCAGTTTACACGTCGGTTCCGGAAATCATTCCGCATGACCCCATCGGATTTCGTTAAATCATTACGAATCCGTAAAGCAGCCGGATTGCTGCTTGATACGGATTTGACTCTGAATCAAATCGCCACCAGCTGCGGTTATGAGAACGGCTTTTATTTAAGCCGCGTGTTTGCTCAAAACATGGGCATGAGCCCAACAAAATATCGAGAACAGAATCGGGTATAGTTCTCTTCAGATTGCCGCGTGGCGAGCGATTATAGCTGACTAAAAAGAGCCGGTCGTCATAGTAGAATGGTGATCGGCTCCTACACTTTTTCTTAGTCATTATTTTCCAGATGTTTGACGCAATCATATAGCAAATACTCCCACTGCTCACCGTTATTCTCAATAGTCGTTACGGAAGTATTGCTCATGTCGTTTCCGGTAGACTCGTCCTTCATCAGCTCCTTTAAGGTTTGACCCAGAAAATAACCATGAGTAACGACGAGAATCTTCTTGTCTTCAAACTGCGAAGCGATATCCTCAATAAATCTCATCCCACGGGACCGCATCGACTCATGGGTTTCTTGACCCATATCAAGCAATCTCCAATTGGTTCCCCACCGCTCGATCCTCTCCGATTCAATCGTATCGGCAATCTTGCCTCTGTCCATTTCCCTTAACCGTTCATCGAAGAAATCGACGGGTTTGCCTGTCGCATCGGAAATAATTTCGGCTGTTTCGCGCGCTCGCTTTAAATCGCTGGAAATAAATACATCCCACGGCTCATCAGAGAGTCTCCTCGCAACTAATGCCGCTTGTACTCTCCCTGTCTCATTCAGCGGATTTTGAGTGTGTCCCTGAGCTCTCTGCTCAATATTATGATCGGTAATGCCATGTCTAACGAAAGTAATCGTGGTCATCAAATTGTTCTCCCTTAGTAATTTATAGTGCAACCCACTGCCGTATCATTCGTTTCCGACACCGACAGTGGCTGTAATGATGGAAGCCACCGAGATGGTCTCCCCTTTTTTCGGGTAATAGGCTTTAATGCCTCTCGTGTTTTGCGACTCTGGATAACGGGTGTGAAGCGTAATTACCGCTTTGGGCGCAATCTGTTCGATCATGTCGGAAATCGCCTCGGGATGGGCATGCCCCCCGTTGGACAAGGAATAACCGGTGATACCATACTTTTTCAAAAATTTAGCAACATCGACATGATCAAGCTTAACGCTGTAATCCGACTGAATGAAATGTGACCGCTCCTGCAAATCGCCGAGGATTTCCAATTCAATCATATGGGCAAGGTCGGGAAATTTGAAGAAGTACACATACTCACTCTTTCTTTCAGCCATTTCTTCCAGAGAGATCGTTTCATAAGGAATCGCCATGCCATCCGTCACCGTTGCATCGACGATTCGGATCACCGCGTTAAGGGCGGGATGGCCTTCGAGAATACGCAAGCCTTCGCGGTTCGCAGTATACCAAATGATAGCATGTGAAGCCTCCATGGCGATCTTGCGTCCCTTCTCTGCAGCAATAGCAAGCATGTTGGCCATCCTTTCCAAGTCCCGCGGCGACATCTGCATGTATACAAGCCCTTCCGCATTGTCTACGATTTCCGAGAAGCGGGACAATAACTCATCTTCCGTCATCTGGTAAGAAGGCGCGACGGACGGATCGGATGTTAGGCGTGTTCCTTCAGTAATCAACAAATCAATCTGCTTGTCGCGGCACAAATCGATGAACCGATCAATTCGTTCGGGATGCTTGCCTTGACGGCGCCAATCTCCCGTATAAGCGATTTTGTGGGTGCCATCGTCAATAATAACGCCCGCCGCACCTGTCGCATTATGATCCATCTCGACAATTTGCATCGTAAATTCTCCCAAATCGATGACGCTCAAATCGTCGCATGCCTTTATCTGAGCTTTAGTATCCAAGCAATGGCCGCCTGCAACCATGCCCCGGAACAAGGAATGAGCGTCAAAGTTCATGTATACTGGGATATCTGGGTGAACATAAGGAAGTACCGCCATATGATCGGTGTGCATATGTCCGATAAACAGAGCGATCCTCTCATATTGAGGCAATTCGCTGTCTCCCCAAGCCCTCCGTACCTTTGCCGCGTCCAGTCCTTTAATATGCTCGGGATCGTACAGCTCAAGCATCGGCGCGGTCATTCCACCGAGCAAATATTGACGAAGCTCGCGCCCAGGTGTCGCGCCTACCGGTTCATACAACGTCAGCTGTTTAGGAAAGAGAAGACTGCTATGCTCGACTCCGAAATCGAATAATACTGCCTGATTTCCTTTTCCGTAAAGTACCTGCACGCCCCCAGACTTGCCTACACCGCCCCAAAAACTCAATTGCCCTTCCTGCAAAATGACCGCCTCCCAATCGGATAATAGATACTAATTAAGCCTGCACAACGCTATCATCTTCTAATGAAAGTATGGCTCCATACTCTCGTAATTTTTGCCTTATAGTCTGAACATCTACATCTTCGGGAGCCCTATTTTGCTGTACAGCTAAAGCAGCACCAATACCCACTCCTTCACCAACCGCCATACAAGTAGGCATAACTCGAGAAGAACCAAATACAACGGGATCCACACTTATACAACGTCCGCTTAACATTAGTCGTTTAACATCTTTAGAAATGGTGGCTCCGTACGTTATTCCATAAGGACCTGTAAGTGATCTAATAAGGGTTGAATCTCCTGAACCACTATGAATATCAATAATATAGGAACCTAATGCGATAGTGTCTTCTGGAATGACTCCATTGACAGCAGCCTCTTCGCGTATCATTTGCTTGCCTATAATTCGACGTGTTTCACGAATACCCAAAAACGGTGCTATTGAGGATAAATAAATATGTTTAAAACCGGGTATATTTTCTTTTAGCATTTGAATTAGTGGTATAATTTGTAAGTTTGATTCGATTTCGCCTCTACTTAACTCTTCTATTTTTGTACCATCAAAGTTCAGTATACGAATACAATTTAACGCAATATATCCTTCTCTAGGCAAGTTAATATAAATAATGGTGTCTCGATCAATAGGGCACTTTCCTTCTTTTCTGAGTTTAGAAATCGTGTTTTTTAATCCAACAAAAACATGATTTTCACTTGCTCGCAAAAAATCAGCTGTATAGCCAGGACGAATTTTCATGGATGTTCCGTGTTTTAATTCTTCAGGATGCTCTTCTAGGAAATCCATAAATCTCTCTAAATCAAAGCCTCCTACTGTAAACATTAACGTAGGCGGTTGAGTTTCTCCATTCGCATATTGCCCCTTTTCATACTCGGCTCCCGCCATAAATGCAACATCACCATCACCTGTCGCATCAACAAACACATCGGCGAATATCTCTATTTCCTTCCCTTTCCCTTTTAAAATAACTGATTTTAGTTCACCGTTATCAACATTAGTTCCAATAATCTCACAATGCAATAAAGGACGTACGCCATATTGCTTCATTTTTTCAAAGATAACGATTTTCATTAAATTAGGGTCAATCACTGTAGTTGAATTATGTAACGGACATTCTCTATGTCCGAACGCACCGCCCAATTCAATCAAACGATTCACGATCTCTTGCGGTAAACCTCTTGTGACCTGACGACCTTGAGCATCCAAAAAAGCTAGTAAAGGTAAGCCTATAGTCATATTTCCGCCTAAAAAGCCTTGGCGATCCACTAAAATGGTCTCCGCTCCCTCACGCGCTGCTGAAATTGCTGCACCCACTCCTCCGGCACCACCACCAAGAACAAGCACTTGCGTTTTCATTACTTGTCTTTCTGAACGCGTTTCCATATCGTACCCTCTTCCTTCTTTTATGAACTGTAAGCTGGGCAAATAAGGATGTATACGAGAAGACTGCTCTAACTCTGAAGCGGCCAGCCAACGTTCTTTTCTCAGATCTATTTCATTATACAAAGGAGGGGGAAGCCTGCACATGCAGTATTATTTCATATGGGATGCACTTTGTTTCACCTTTCTAAGTGCTGGAATACAATTACCTTTCTTGTACGTTTGCAATTCGTAATTTGGTTAAACGGTATTATACAAATAACCAGCTGCCATGGCAGCTGGTTATTGATACTTATCGTATAGGCTAATGAATTCTCAAAAAGCGATTCTATCTGTTAAACGGAGGCCGTTACTTTTTCATGGCCGCTTGGATATCCTTCGTTGCTTGCTCTTCGGCCTTACGGAATGCGGTATTCGCATCGCTGACCTTCTGCGCTACTTCCCTAAGCGCTGTAACAGCATATTTCGACGACAGGTCATCGTAAATTGTTCTTGGCGACACTGGTGCCGGCTTAGTCGGGTAGAAAGCTTTAATATTTTTGCCTTTCAGCTGCGGGAGGTCTTGACCGAACGAATCGAGCAGCTTTGTATTTTTCACGATAGGCATACCCGTACCATCCTTAGCAAACTTCACCTGCATTTCATCCGAAGTTAAGTAAGCCAATATTTCGAAGGCGACATCCTTATGCTTACTATTACTATATACACTTGCGAAAGTCGAATACATTTGTGAACCGACCCCTGGGGCTTCTTTAAATGACGGGAGCGGTACCGCATCCATATTCATATCCTTTGCAGCGTTGACCATGGTGCTATTGAAATAGGCGTACATGGCAAGGTTTTTATCTTTTGTAAACATTTCCGCTTCTTTTCCGTACTTTTCTTTCGGTAACTCAGCACCTGGAATGTTATAAAAACGTGCGTAATTTTCGGCCATTTGTTTGTACTTATCCGTATTTATCGTCGGCAGATTCGTCTTCCCATCGACAAATGGCAGCGACAGCTGATTTGTGTTAAGCATATGGCTAATAGAGGTCAAGAACCCGTAGTACTGAACGCCTGCGTCAGAACGGGAAACCTGCTTCGACAGCTCGTACAAGTCATCCCAAGTCATGCCTTCTTTGGGGTAGGATACACCAAATTTATCAAAAATATCCTTGTTATACATCAGCACTTCGGCAGTTGTAAAAATCGGGAGTGAGTCGATCTTGCCGTTGCCGAATTGTTTAATAAAATCAAAATTTGTCGTTTCCAGACGGTTCGTATCATAATTGGTCTTCTTGATGAGCTCAGTCAAATCAGTTGATAAATTCAAGTTCTGGAATTGTGGATAGTAACCGATGGAAAGAAGTACAATGTCCATATCTACCCCAGCCGAGATAACCTCTTCCATCTTGGTTCCTGTCCCCCACGGGATAAACTTCGGAGTAACAAACGGGAATTTCTCTTTGATCGCTGTACCCATCAAATCCATAAACTGCTCTTCTGTTGTTGCGTTATTCGGACGATAAAACGTAATTTCGACCGGATCCCGTTTGGCGTTATCCTGAACTTTAGCTGGCGTGGACTCCTTGGAACCTCCACCACTGCCGCATGCGGTTACCGTCAATAAAGATGCTGCAAGGATCGAGGAAATTATTAAGCGTTTTCTTTTTTTCATTGTATTAGCCCCCATAACTTCATCTGGTATCATCTGTCTTTAGCTTCCGGACAATATCGTAAAATAGATCCATGGCACATTCCTATCATAATTGAAAGATTATAACAGATTGCTATACAAAAATATCATAATTCTATTCATATTATGGATGCGTTTACATTTTAAATCACTAGATCAGGATGCCGCCAGCCATGAGCAGAACAAAAAGGGACGCATTCAGCGTCCCGAGTCTGTCGAGAAACCCTTTCTTCGAGAAATTTGCTATATGAGTAGGTGGGGTATGCCTCGGAGGAGTTTACGTCCGCCTTTGAAATCCGTGAATATACCGCCAATTCTAATCAAATTCACAGATTTCAATAGCGGCTGGAGAGGCATACCCCACCGGAGCATACTAGCAATATTTCAAGTTTTTCAGGTTTCTCGACATTCTGGAGACGCATTCAGCGTCCTTGTTCTATCGAATATAATTATGACTCACAAGATTGCTGGATAGGACATCGGTTGGAATAATGAATTTCGCAACCCCCATATATCCCGGACCAACTTCATATTTATTGAACACAATGACAAGCTTGCCTTCATTGTTGATATAGAAGCTTTGATCTTTCTTAATGCTCTTGAACTCATCTGTCGGCAGTATATCCTTAGTCCCCGGAATCCAGTAGATCTTATTCGGATCGTCCTTCATCTGTTTGTTCATTTGCTCTTTGATGTTATCACTAATCACTTGGATGAATTGATCATCCTTGAAGAGCATCGGCAGTGTTATCAGGATTTGGTTCTTCTTATCAATAGTATCGAAATGAATTTCCTCAGAAGATGAACCTGCACTTTTCACGACATAGCGTTCAATGGAGAAAATGCTGTCATTGTCTGTCTTCACTTCATAGCCCGCATCCAGTCCCAGATGTCCGTCGCCTTCTTTTTTTAAATCATTCATTTCCACCTGAAACTTGTCATACAGAGCTTTGTTTTCTTTCATATATTTTTCATTTAATCCTACTTCTAGTTCTTTGTTATCCAAATCGCTGATCGAAGGCACTTTGATGTTTGCATTATAGTTAGGTTCGTTTATCACATATTCTTTCAGTGTGAGCACTTTGATAATGCGGTCTACAACAGGAATGGAGGACAAGGCATGGGCCACTGTCGTACTTGCATTAATGATAAGCACAAAAATGACGGCCGCCGCAGCGAAACCCGCTAACCATTTAAATTTGACCTTTTTATATCTTCTTGCTTTAAGAGATCGGTTAATGGCCTTGCTCACGATCATATCCAGTTCTTCTGGAATAGGTACTTCTTGATATTCTTTCCACAATGGATCCAACCTGTTGTTCATATTACTTAATCTCCTTTGAAGGTTCATCATTCATCTTCACTCTTAACAGCAGCAAGGCCTGATACAGCCGCGTCTTTATCGTATTCACATTTTCGTTTAGGACAGCTGCGACTTCGTCAATTTTCATATCTTCAAAATATCTCAGTACGATTACACTTCGGTATTTCACCGGCAGATCTTGGAGTGTTCTTTTTAAATCAATGTTCGTATAAACGTCCTCTATCCCTGAACTATAGTTCTCAATCATCTCATGGTCCATGGAGTAAACCTTCTTATTCATGCGCAAAAAATCCAGTGCCGTATTCACTACGATGCGGTAAAACCAGCTTTTGATGGCATCAGGATTTTTTAACACTTCAATATTCATCATGGCTTTATAAATAGACTCCTGCACGATATCGAGCGCGTCTTCTTTATTTTTGACGTAGCTGTACGCAAGCCTATAGATGTTTTCTTTATTCTCGTTGATACAGCTTGTCAGCAGATTCTCAGTTTTTCTTTTCAACATGGTCTACCCTTCTCAGTTTGGTAACTGGTGTTTATCAGGATTTAGACGTATGGAGGGCCACAAAAAGTTTTATAAATGAACAAATATTTTTTTGAGCATCTCTTTCTAGCAGAATACCAGTCTACTATCATTGTATTGTTGATTTCATTAGAAACATTTGTAAAATAATATTGTATTTATATACACTACTATGTATATTTATTACATTGGTTTTTTCTGGGAGGTGTCCATTTAATATGTTTCAAATCCGAAAAGCCACCATGAGAGATACTCAATACATGTTTGAACTCATTAATATCTACGCTGATGAAGGAAAGCTGCTGCATCGAACTCTTAGCTCCATATATGAAAATCTCCAATGCTTCTATGTTGCTGAGAATGATGGCGAAATAGTAGGAACCGCAAGTCTTCACATTTTAGATAAAGAACTGGCAGAAGTACGATCGCTTACAGTTTCAGCAAATCATTTTGGCATGGGGATTGGAAAAAAACTTGTTCATGCTGTTCTTGATGAAGCTCGGGTTCTTGGGATCCAATCTGTATTATCGCTTACTTATCAAGTTGACTTTTTTATAAAATGTGGATTTCATCTTGTTGATAAGGATAAGCTACCCATGCCAAAAATCTGGAAGGACTGTATCCATTGTTCTAAATTCTCGAATTGCGATGAAAATGCGATGATTTTTAAAATCTGCTGTTTGTAGTATTTGCAACGCTAAAGAGGTCATTGGCTCTAGAAACAGCCCTTTTAAAAAATACAAAAGCAGCCAGGCTTAAACGCCATGACTGCTTTATCCTTACTCATAATATCACAAAGCTCGTTCTTAATGCCCGCTGCTCCACTCAGCTTTCGCTTTGTCTGGGCCTTCCTGTTGGTCCTGGGCTGGAATCATCCGGGCATTTCCCATAAACAGGATCGTTACAAATGACAATCCGGCAGGAATAAGCGCCCACAGAAACATGGTAGAGATCGATGACGAAAGGAAATCGACGATTTTATCCATAGTTTCCTTTGGAATAGCTGCCCGTTTTTCGGGAGTCAACAGCTCGCGTGTATTGCCGAAAGTTCCACTGCCAAATGCGCTGCTCAACTTACCCGTCAACAGGTTGCGCTGGAGTATACCGAACACCGTTAGCCCCACTGTCATGCCGAGCGAACGGACGAATGCCAACGTCGAATTCGCCGAGCCTCTTTGGCGCATATCGAAGTGATGAATGCCTGCCATTCCAAGTACTGAGAACGAGAACCCACCGCCAAAGCCAGCTACGATCATATACACGTTGAGCAACCATTTGGATGTGTCCGGAGTAATTGTACCGAGCAGGAACGTGCCAAGTATAAATACAATAGCAGAGAAAATCATAATATTCCTGTAGGACGTCTTCGCAGTGAACGTGCCGCCGACTTGTGAGGCTACCACCGAACTTAACATCATCGGCAGCAAAATCAGTCCCGAATTGGTTGCAGATCCTCCGGTTACACCTTGAACGTAAATTGGGATATACATCGAGAAGGTAATGAACCCGGCACCGTTAAAAAGACTGGTTATCGTGCTTGCGGCAAACAGCCGCTGCCGAAACATCGAGTATGAGATGATAGGTTCCTGGGCCTTGGTTTCTACCAACAGAAATACGGCCATAAGTACGGCTGCTGCTGAGAACAATCCAATAATAACAGAGGAATCCCATGCAAATTCCTGCCCGCCAAGCTCAAGTCAAACATAAGGCAAACGATAGAACTGACAAGGCTGGCAGCACCCCACCAATCAATTCTCTGCTTAGAATGCTCCATCGATTCATGATAGAAGAAAAGGATTAGCGCTAGCGCGATCAAACCAATCGGCACATTAATGTAAAAAATCCAGCGCCAATGAATGTAATCCGTAATATATGCACCTAACAGTGGGCCAAACAAGCTCGACGCTCCGAAAATGGCTCCGAACAAACCGCCCATACGTCCCCGTTTTTCCTTCGGTATTACATCGAACATAACCGTAAATGCAATTGGCATCAAAGCACCGCCGCCAATCCCCTGTATACAGCGATAGATGCTTAGCTCAATAATATTATTCGCTGTACCGCATAAGATCGATCCCAGCAAAAACAAGGCGATACCGAGTATAAAAAACCGCTTCCTACCATACATATCGGACAGTTTGCCGAAAATCGGCATCGCGGCCATTTCTGTCACAAGGTAGGCGGAAGTCACCCAAACGAATTTGTCGAGACCTCCTAGATCGGCCACGATCGTTCCCATGGCAGTGGCTACAATTGTATTGTCTATAGCCGCCGCAAAAATCCCAAGCATCAGACCGGTAATAACAAGAGAGGTGCTCTACAAAATTCTAAGCAAATAATAAAAGCCTGATTGCTCAAGCTTTTCTGATCATTCCTGTTGAATCGATTTGATTCTGCTAATTCCGATAATTCCGATATGAGTATAAATATTTGCTCGTTTGAGTATATTATCCTTGTGCTAATAAGCAGTTCGGACCCTATCTCCTTAGAAGGTCAGGTGCAATATGGAAGAAGGAAAAAAGTGGGATCTGATATCCATCGCAAGTATTCCACTTATTATGACTTTGGGAAACTCGATGCTCATTCCAGTGCTACCTGCAATACGTAGTAAATTGGGAATAACCTCTCTTCAGGTGAGTTTGTTGATCACTATTTATTCTGCTGTGGCCATCATCCTAATACCACTGGCGGGCTATCTATCCGATCGATTCGGTAGAAAAATAATCATTATTCCCAGTTTATTGATTACAGGAGCAGGAGGGTTACTATCAGGCTTAGGGGCTTGGTGGCTGGAACAGTCTTACACCGTTATTATGTTAGGTCGATTACTACAAGGGGTTGGAGCCGCAGGCGCTTTTCCAATTGTGCTTCCCTTGGTTGGCGATATTTTCAAGAAAGAAGACGATGTAAGCAGCAGTCTTGGCATTGTCGAGACGGCCAATACATTTGGCAAAGTGTTAAGCCCTATTTTAGGATCAGCCTTATCTCTGGTTGTATGGTTTTTGCCCTTTCTTGCTATACCTGTATTCTGCATAATATCCATGTTACTCGTTTTATTTCTTGTTAAAGCCCCTACCAAAAACTCAAAAGAAGAAATACTTCCTCTTGCCGGTTTTCTCAAAAATATAAAGCAAATATTTAAACATAATGGTCGGTGGTTATTTGCAATATTCACTATCGGGGGCATTAGTATGCTCGTTATTTTTGGGGTATTGTTTTATTTATCCGATACCTTAGAAGAGGTCTATCATATAGATGGAATAATGAAAGGGTGTATTTTAGCCATCCCTCTAGCTTTTCTATGTCTGTCGTCCTTTATTACTGGAAGAAAGATTGGAGAAAACATGAAACTGATGAAGTGGATCACTTTTATTGGGATAGCTTTAGTAACAGCAACTCTTCTATTGAGTAGGCTTGTTCATTCCATAAAAATTCTGATTCTTCTTACAAGTGTAGGTGGAGTCGGAATAGGCGCAGCCTTGCCATGCTTGGATGCGATAATTACCGAAAGTATCGAAAAAGCCCAGAGGGGTACCGTTACTTCTATTTACAGTTCCATGCGATTTATCGGTGTGGCTGTTGGTCCTCCCTTAGCCTCTGTTCTTGCAAAAATATCTCCCGCTCTCATGTTTTACACCATTGCTGCCGCGTGTATGATTGCTGCTCTAGTTGCATTATTTGCGATTAAGCCTGAAGCTGCAAGTAGTACCCAATCTTAATTTTAAACCCATGTTGTATAAAATCGAAGAACTTAGAAGAATATATATAGGTACCATACCAATACCAAATGAGGGAGTGAGATAAATGGATAAAAACAACAACCATGAGCGAAAAGAAGGTTCTGACCGCAACTCGACCCAAATGGCTGACGTTGACACGGGTGAAGCTTTAGGTACTGTAGGCGGTGGTGCTGCGGGCGCCATCGTGGGTTCCATGTTGGGGCCAATCGGCACTGTTGCAGGTGGTATCATAGGTGCAGCGGTTGGTAACAAAGCTGGCGAAGCAGCTGGTGATGACTCCGATACTGCCCACGAACATAATAAAGATCACTAGAGGAAAAGCTCCTCACATAAATTAATGGTTAAGATAACGACTTACGGAAGGCCACATCAACAGGTGTGGCCTTTCTTCGTGCCGTTTTTTGTTCTGAAGTAAAACGGAGAAGTGAATTAGGTTTAATCCCCTCAATAATGTTCTTTATACTTAATTTGTACCTTTAACCCTCTCTGTTTTTGTGTAAATATGGTAAATAGTTCCTTATTATATTTCAATTTAAGAAGTGCTTTCGTTTGTTTTTCGTTCTTCATTAAAGGAGGCTCTGACATGAAACAAAATAAAGAGATATCTATGTTCTGGTTACTTCGATATCTTATACCAGTCAAACTAAGAATGATAGCCTTACTAGGACTATTATTAATTACCATTGCACTACAGCTCATCCATCCTCAAATTATTCGTCAATTCATTGATACCGCGGCTGAGCAAGGAGCTGTCGTAAGTCTGCTTAGTCTTGCCGGGATATACCTTGCTATTGCTGTCTGTATTCAGCTCATCACCGTAACTGTAAGCTTTCTTAGTAACGATGTAGCCTGGAGAGCAACCAATCAACTTCGTGCCGATATACTCAAGCATTGTCTTCGATTGGATATGCGTTTTCATAATAGCAAGACACCCGGTGAAATGATTGAAAGAATTGATGGCGACGTAACCAGTATGTCGAACTTCTTCGCCATGTTCGTTGTTCAAATTATCGGAAGCTTGGTCCTCCTATCAGGAATTCTTGGTTATATGTTTGTGATCAATTGGCCGATTGCTATTATCATGTCTATATTCACTATTATCTCCATACTCACAATGATAGGAATTAGAAATCTGGGTGTGACGGCATCAACAGCGGAACGTCAAGCAAGCGCTTCATTATTTGGATTTATTGAAGAACGCATTGCTGGAATCGAAGATGTACAGACAAACGGAAGTATCCCCTATGTTATGAATCGATTTCATCGGGCAATGAGAAATGTATTCATGAGCGGACGAAAGGCATGGATGCTTCGTGTAGTGCCTTGGAATGCTACTGTCGTTTTATTCACGATATCCGTCACAGTTGTCTTATTAATGGGTGTTCACTTGTACCTCAAAGGCCAGGTAACCATAGGAACACTCTTCCTCTTCTTTCAATACACTCAAATGCTGAACGATCCAATTGAGCAGCTTGGAAATCAGATGCAAGAGTTTCAGAAGGCTAAGTCCGGCTTGCGCCGCTCCCGTGAGCTTCTTTCCATTCGGAGTGAAATTATGGAGGGTACAGAACAAATACTTCCAAACGGAGCTCTTTCGGTGGAATTCGAACATATCCATTTTAGCTACAGCAAAGATAAGCCAGTTCTTCACGATATCCATTTCAAGCTGCAGCCTGGGGAACGACTTGGGCTTATAGGCCGCACAGGCAGTGGTAAGTCCAGTATAAGCAGGCTGCTGCTCCGCCTGTATAACATGGATAGTGGAGTCATTCGGATCGGTGGTACGGATATTCGCACTTTAAGTCTAGAAGCTTTGTATCGCCGGGTTGGCATGGTCACACAAGACGTACAGTTGTTTGACGGAACACTCCGAGATAATCTGACGCTATTCAATGATAGCGTGACCGATGATGAGATTATTGAAACGGTTGAGAAACTTGGCTTACGAAAGTGGATTGATAACTTAGCTCAAGGATTAGATACTCATTTATCCGCTGGTGGTGCGTCTGTTTCTGCAGGCGAAGCTCAATTACTTGCGCTAGCCCGTGTTTTTTTAACACAACCTGATCTGGTTATTATGGATGAACCGTCTTCAAGGCTTGATGCAGCGACGGAAGCCTCATTACAAATGGCTGTAGATCAACTGATGGAGCATTGCACAGGTATTGTGATTGCGCACCGTTTGTCCACGCTTGAGAAAGTAGATAAAATCATGGTGCTGGACCATGGACGCATCTTGGAATTTGGTTCAAGAGAGTCTTTGGCACAGGATCCGACATCTCACTATGCTAGATTGCTGCGTACAGATAGACTGGAGGAATTGGCATGACGGTAACTCGGTTTATCCAGCGATTGCTAGGATTTCGACTATCGCTGTTTGTAATCAATGGATTGTTGTGGTGTATATTTCACTCCTTACCAGTTCTGGTAGGTTTGGGTATGCAGTGGTTTTTTGACCGAGCAACCCAACAATCCAGTAACTATTTATGGCTTGTTCTCCCCCTCTTATTTGCTGCTCTAGTGCGGTTTACCAGAGTGGGATTGTTCTTTTGGGCTTTTTACAAATGGGTGACGTACTTCTACCACCTTCAGGCGATATTGCGGACCAATATGCTGGCAGGTATCATGCGCTGGCCAGGCCGTAATCTCCCTGCTTCTCCAGGTGAAGCCATGAGCCGATTTCGTGAAGATGTGAATGAAGTCGTAGAATATGTGGAGTCATGGGTAGATTTCTGGGGCAAGTTGGCTTATACCATCATTTGCATTGTGATTATGGCCCAGATCAATTGGCAAATCACCATTGTAGCCATAATGCCGCTCGTGATTATAACGCTGCTGAATAATCTTTCCGGAAATATGGCAAGACGCTATAGTCAGCTTAACCGTGAAGCCACGGGTCGAATCACCGGATTTATTGCTGAAACCTTTAGTGCCGTTCAAGCTGTAAAATTGGGCAAAGCAGAGGAACGTGTTCAACATCGTTTTCTAAAGCTGAATGAAGCTCGCAGAAAGGCTGCCCTCAAGGATAATCTCTTTAAGCAGTGGATGAAATCATTGAACCAAAATGTATTAAATGTTTCTATCGGCATCATTTTATTGATGTGCGCCTCCCAAATGCAGGCCGGACGTTTTACCGTTGGAGATTTTGCCCTATTTACTTCTTACCTTGGCTCGTTTGCATCAAGCATCTCATTGTTCGGCCTCATGGTATTCCAGCATAAGCGTCTCGCTGTTTCACTAAGCAGAATGAGGATTTTATTCCGTCCCGGTGAAGAGGATCGCATTGTGGATTATAGTGAGATCTATCTGGAAAGTCCCCCACCGGACGTAACGAAATTGGATAAGACTAGTGTCGAAGAATCTCTCCGAAGTCTCGAAGTGAAGGGACTTTCCTATACGTATCCTCATTCCGATAACGGAATCCGTAATGTAGGCTTCCGCTTAGAGCGGGGAAAGTTCCTTGTCATCACAGGTAGGATTGGATCAGGCAAATCTACACTGGTTCGTACCCTTCTAGGACTCTTACCCAAAACTTCAGGAACTATTGTTTGGAATGGAAAAACAGTGAAGGACCCAGCTACATTCCTGATTCCGCCGAGAACAGCTTACACACCACAAGTTCCACGTCTATTTAGCGACCCGCTCCATGAAAACATTACCCTAGGCAGCCACGCAACAGTGACATCACTAGATCGTGCTGTTCGATTAGCTGTAATGGAGAAAGATATCGATGTCTTGGAGAACGGCCTCGATACGCTTGTTGGACCTCGCGGTGTGCTGTTGTCCGGCGGGCAGATCCAACGAGCTGCGACTGCACGGATGATGATGACACAATCCGATATTTTAATCTTTGATGATTTGTCCAGTGCGCTGGATGTTGAAACGGAGAAGCTGTTATGGGAACGGTTATTTAAGGAGAGTGATATCTCTTGTATCGCAGTATCCCATCGGAGAACAGCCTTGGCTCAAGCGGATCATATCATTGTAATGAAGAACGGACAGATAGAAGCTGAGGGTACTTTATCTGAATTGTTAGCTACTAGCTCAGAGATGCAGCTTTTGTGGCAAGGAGAAGAATCACAGATGGAAGTAGACAAGAATCCCAATGGGAGTGCAGGGAAAGAAAAGATGGAAACCATACGGAATATTATGTAGACTGCTAGGACCGAAAGAAGGGATTTGACTTCATTCGGTCTTCTTTTAGCAGCGCTCTATCCTCAACTTTTACAACCACGGCCCATAGCACAGTGATAACGTCAAAAGGCAATACTTGCTTTTGCGCCTGCCGAGTTGCTACTCCGTTGCGGAACTGTCTTGCCTCCTTCACTCTCACCCAGCATCCTCGATGTTCTCGACAATCAAATCAAGTTTCTTACCCTCGGCTTGCGGATAAGGGAATAGTTCATTCATTCGAACACTCCGTCCAACTTCGTTTTTAAATACGACATGCTCTCGAGTCAGTTGCCGTGGACTCTCCAATCCGCACGCCGCAGCAAGTGAGAATACCCCTTCGCGCATTTGGACAATGTAATTCATCACACGCCATTGTTTCTCTTCTGGAGCAAGCGCAGCTTGGTATTTGGAATCTGTTGTCGTAATACCTGCTGGACATTTACCCGTATGACACTGCATAGCCATTATACAGCCATTAGCCATCATAAACCCACGTGCTGAATTGATGCAATCAGCTCCAAGAGCCAAAGCAACAGCAACCTTATCAGGTGTTATCAGCTTTCCAGAAGCAAAGATTTTGATTCGATCACGCAGGCCATACTTTCTTGCCGTATCATCAAGTAGAATTAGAGCCGTAAACAAGGGCAGGCCCATCCCGTCTGCCATCGCCTTAAACGTTGCACCCGAGCCTCCCTCACTTCCATCAACCGTAATGAAATCCGGATAAATATCGAGATCCAACATGGCCTGAAAAAACATATCCAACCGTGTTGGATCACCTACAACTATTTTAATTCCTACTGGTTTACCGCCTTCGTCTTGTAATCTTTTCACGAACCTGAACGTATCTTCCGGATTTTTGAGAAAGGGGAACCGGTTAGGTGAGTTGACTGTCTTCCCAATCTGAACCTTACGGATGGCGGCAATTTTCTCATTAACCTTCGAGCCTTCCAGATGACCACCACGAATTTTTGCTCCTTGAGCAAATTTCAATTCGAATGCCTTGACGTTGGGCACGGCTGCTTTTGCACGAAATGCTTCGAAAGAGAAATTCCCCTCATTGTCCCTATAACCAAAAAGACCAGGACCAATCTGAGCAACCACATCCGCTCCAGAAGCTAGATGTTCAGGAGCAATTCCTCCCTCACCGGTATTGATCCATGAGCCTCCAGCCATTCTCGCTCCATTACCCGTAGATTGAATATAATGCTCACCAACCGCTCCATAGGAAGTTGCTGAAGCCCCGAACATCCCCTTTAATCGCCAGGGATTCTTGCGAGCCTCCCCGACTATGACGGCATCCTCATCGGTATACAGCCAATTTTTCACCTCTCCCGCTTTCATTCGTTCTTTACGGGTGAACAAGCCTTCATTTACGATTTCGTACTTATTCCCGATTATATTATCGGTATGCTCTACTCTTAGCTCGTCGACTAGCTTCGGAAACATATCATTAGAAAGGTAGTACCCTGATTTTTCGTAATCACGCTTCGATCCAAAGCTGATCAGATCGGTTCTGTATTTAGCAGCAAAAACAACGCCGATAAAATCAGCACGGGAAAATGGCTTCCCTTGCGTATCATTGTCAAACCAATATTGCCTAAATTCTGGTCCCAACTTCTCCAGCACATATCTTAGCCAACCCAAATACGGATGGGCACGAATGATGGAATGCTGCGGTTTTTTAGAAAGGACATACATGTACGCAAAAAATGCGATTGGAAGCAAAATAATAATAAATAACAAAATAAGGATGACCAGCTGCATACTCATACTCCCTTTACTCATTTAGTTTTAAAATAAAGGATCGTTATTGGAACGATTCTGCCTTTGCAAACCTTATATTTATGAGCTAAATCTCTATAAATAGTACTAATTTCAGAAAATCGGAGAGGTTCTATTATCTAATCCCCCTCCTAAACAACCAATATCTAGATATTAACAAATGAATCCATTTTGGAGATGGGTAGTTATTATGAATAGGCTTAGAATAGCTTTCATAAATTGGAATAAAAAGCTATGAGGAGCGGTTAGCCATGCGGGATCAAGAAGCACAATTCGAGCATCAATTTTGGCTGCAAATTTTAGGGGATCATTCCCGGTTTATACATAACACCTTGTACCCAATAGAAAGCAAGGATATCGATACATCAGGACAGTTCATACGTCATTTCGATCAACTGCTTGAGCTGTCACGCGGTTCGCTTAATAGCGCTCAACTTACAGATTTGAATCAGGCTGCCCACCAAGCCGCAGTTAAACTGCGTACCTATAAACTAAATTTATTGGAAAGATCCTTGCTAGGTACCGTCAAGATCGGTATAACGCCTTCTTTTCTTAATCATATGGTCAATGAACTGGAGGAGTATATTCGTATACTCGACGAGCTTGTGGCAGGCAAACCTGTTCCGCATTACCCGCCTCTTCATCATGATTTGTTATGGTTGTCGGATGCCGCCTTTCATTCTTCAGCCCTTTCGACCGAGCTGGATTTCGTGGAGAGGCGCTTCATTGCCAGGAGTAAAGACTTCGAGAAACAATTTAGCGAATTTTATTTGAAAGCCATTGAATTGGCAGGGTATTTACGAACAATGAGAGCGCATTACCCTTCGTTTACTCGATTTCATCAGGACATTAACCTGGAAATGCGCTTGTTTATGGCCTTTCTAAAAGAATTAGAGCACCTTGAATTGAGCCAAGAGCTGCTTGGCAGCTTAAGTCCACTGCTTCCAGATCATATGTTCCGTGAGGAGTGCTATTATTTGAAAAAGCTCGCGCAATCCGGAGAAATTGCGGTTCCCGATTGCAATCCTGCTACGCCTCGAGTGGATGGTTGAACTAGTGTAGGACTACACAAAGAGGCCACCCATCATTTCAATCCGCGGCAGCCTCTTTTGTGTAGTTTATTGCACTCTAGGTTCCTATTAGCAATAAATCCTTACTCATATTCACTTGTTCAATCATATGACCAATATTTCCTTCTCCTGCATACAAGGACATATCAAAAAAGTCTTTATTCAAATCAGACCAGTATAATTCATTTTCATCACCGGAGATCATTACATCCCGTTTCAACCTGCCAACATAAACTTCAACATAGCATTGTTGCAAATAGTATTTAAAATCCATTAAATGATGCAAATCGACATCTTCTTTTGAAATATTCGTTTCTTCCAATAACTCTCTATAAGCAGCGTCAATACCCGACTCTCCATCCTCGATTTTCCCGCCAACTAGATTATTCAAACCTTTATATGGATTCTTTAACCGTTTGCACATAAGCAGCTGGTCCATATCCTTGTTATAAATCATTAGAACGTTATATCCTTGCAAGCAGTTGACCTCCCTATTTGTCCCATCTTAAAAATTGCATTTCCCAAGTAAAGCTCCTCAACCTACGCATGCTCTCGAACAGCAGGTTAGTTGCAATCCCTTGTTGATATGTCCGGATGGACATCAAAAGGATGTAAATATCGAGTTTTGGTTCAAAAAACGATTTTGGCAAACTTCCTTTTTCCAGCCTGAATGATGTCACCATTATTTATTTCTACATGTTCATTTGCGTCTAAGAGCTTGGTTCCGTTGAGTCTAATAGCTCCTTGAATAACGCTACGTCTCGCCTCACTATTTGAAGTTACGAAACCAAGTATAACAAGAAGCTTGCTGATAGAAATACGTCCTTTTTCGAGACTGTCCATGCTCAGGTGTAATTCTTTAATGTTTTCGGGAATTAATCCCTTTTGAAATACGGTGATAAAATAGTCCTCAGCTTGTTCTGCCGCCTGCTCGCCGTGATACAAACGAACATATTCTTTGGCTAGTTGAACCTTGGCATCACGAGGATGGACTATTCCATCTTCCAGCCCTTTCTTAAGCCTTAATAGGTCATCAGAGGAAATGGCTGTACTAAGTTCGTAGTATTTAACCATTAGATTGTCCGGAATAGACATGGTTTTACCGAACATTTCATTCGGAGAATCATCAATCCCAATGTAGTTACCGAGACTTTTGCTCATTTTCTGGATACCGTCAAGTCCCTCCAATAAGGGCATCAGGATTGCTATTTGACTATCTTTATAATCAAAAGCGCTTTGCAGCGTTCTTCCCATTAGAATGTTAAAGGTCTGATCCGTACCACCTAGTTCGATATCACTTTCAAGTGAAACCGAATCAAACCCTTGCATTAGCGGATAGAAAAACTCATGGATGTGAATAGGTAAGTGATTTTCGTAACGCTTTGCAAAATCATCCCGTTCTAGCATTCGCGACACCGTAACCTTAGCAGCCAATTTCAACACATCTTCAAAGTTCATTTTTTCGAGCCATGTTGAATTAAAATGAAATTTTGTCCTTTTGGGGTCAAGTAGTTTGTACAGCTGTTTTTCATAAGTTGCAGCATTTCGCTTCACATCATCTTCAGTAAGCTGTTTTCTAGTCTCAGATTTACCGGTCGGATCGCCAATTCGTCCTGTAAAATCACCAATAATAAGCTGGACTTCATGCCCCAAGTCTTGAAATTGCCTCAGCTTCTGAAGTACTACGGTATGTCCAATATGGATATCTGGTGCTGAAGGGTCAAGTCCAAGCTTAACCTTAAGTGGTTTTCCCGATACGACTGAAGACGCTATTTTTTGTACTAGCGCCTCTTCTGGAATGATCTCTGCAACCCCTCTGCGAATTATACTCAGTTGTCGTTGAACCTCTTGTTTTTGTTCTTCTGATAAATGATTCCATATGTCCATTTGACGATCCCCTTTCTATTTTAAGAAATAACAAAAAAACAACCTTCTATCCCAGAAAGGGACGAGAAGGTTGTTCTCGCGGTACCACCCTAATTAAAGAAGTATTAGCCACTTCTTTCACTTATTTATTTTAACGACATTATCTTAATGCCGGATAAAAGCTACTTCTGCTTCAGTCGCAATTTCACTTTTTCAGCTCCGGACTGTAATTCAGGAAAATGACTGCACCGATTCGCACCAACCACCGGCTCTCTGTAGGCATCATTCATTCCCCCTACTTGGGTATTCAACCGTATCCATCATCGCTTTGTATGATATTCAATTTTTTCCATTTAATCATACAACGAATTACATGTCAATTATTTCCTGAATCATTATCCATTACGCTTTTGGAAATCGGTCATGAACTCAGCGAGCGCCTTACACGCTTGAACAGGGACTGCATTATAAGCCGAAGCGCGCAGGCCCCCAACACTGCGATGTCCAGCCAATCCATCAAAGCCGTTACACTCGGATTCTTGTACGAAACGTTTCTCCAAATTGACATCCAGCATTCGCCAAGTAATATTCATATTAGAACGATGTTGGTTCTCAATAACTCCTTTGTAAAAACCGCCACTGCTATCAATGACATCATATACCAGCTGAGCCTTTTCTATATTGCGTTTTTCCAATTCTGCAATCCCTCCTTGCCGCTTTACCCATTCAAGTACAAGCATCATCATATAGATGGAATGGACTGGAGGTGTGTTATACAGTGACTTGTGCTGAATGTAGGTTCCGTATTTAAAAATAGTGGGGATTGTGTCGGCACACTCTTCCAATAAGTCCTCACGCATTACCGCAACGGTTAACCCAGCGGGACCAAGATTTTTTTGAGCGGCTGCATAAAACATCGAGAATTTGGTAAAATCCAAGGTACGACTCAAAATATCGCTCGTCATGTCCCCAATTAACGGTACCGTGCCTGTATCAGGGAAAATCTGAAACTGAGAACCTTCAATCGTATTGTTGGTCGTCATATGAACATAGGCCGAATCCATTCCCAGTTCGATGTCATTTACAGCTGGAAGCTTGCCCCAGTTATATTCCTTACTGCTGGCTAGTACGGTTGCCTTTCCAACATGTTGCGCTTCTAAGTAAGCCTTTTCCGAAAAGCTGCCCGACAGAATATAGCGTCCAGCCTTACCCGCCTTAATAAAGTTCATCGGTATCCATGCGAATTGCATACTCGCGCCGCCACCCATGAATAATACCTTGTACTCTGAAGACAAACCCAAAATCTCTAACAGCAGCTGTTGAGTTTCTTCGTTTAACTGTTCCACCACTTTACTGCGGTGAGACATCTCCATTACCGACATACCGTAATGCCCATACTCAACCAGCTCCTGCTGAGCTTGTTCTAGCACTTCCAAAGGAAGGGCCGCGGGTCCAGGATTAAAATTGTTAATACGATGCATTTTGCTTCAACCTCCTAAAGTTATTGACAACACAAAAACGCTCCTCATCCAATTGGGACGAGGAGCGTTCGCTCGCGGTGCCACCCAACTTGACCAAACTGTGCTGTGCACAATCTGATCCACTTGGTTCCGCGATAACGGGCGGAGCCGGCTAACTTAGGATACACCTCTGAATGAGATGCTCTTGACGAAAACGCCTCCGAGTTGGATTCTCATCATAGGCATGGTTTGATTTGTTATTAAAGTAAATTATATCTACGATATGAACATTGTCAAGGGTAGAATATAACTTACTATATACCTCACCCTTCTACTATATCCGCACGTAGCTCAGTCGCAACCTCAATCATTTTGGGGACAACGGCTTCATTGGTGCCCGAAACATAAATATCTCCATCAAAATGCCGGAAAGGAATCGTTGTATCACCAAAGCTCCACATGAAGAAATCTCCATCAATGGACATGGTGGTCGAGCCTTTTACCGTAAACACAGAGGTATAGGAAAAATCAGGTTTGGACTCAAAATACTGTTTACATTCTTCCAAAGAGATTGTTTGCTCGCTATTTCCATTCTCCTGAAATTCTCTTGTAATGCGATAGCGTTGACTCATAAATGTGCCTCCAATATTTCAATTTTACTTTAGATATCAAAAGTAACAAAACTAGAGACTACCGCACAGGTAATCCCTTTGGTTTATTGATTTGAAAATTGTAGCAAAAACATGAAGCAAATTCAATGAAATAGATGTAATCCTTGAATGAATAAAGAAAACCACAATGCGAGGAATCGCACTGTGGTTGGTCTGTTGAACCATCCTTATTGATTCAAGAAGGGACGATTTATTAATTTTGGTTCCCTATACGTTTTACAACTATAGCCTAGCTTTCCATAATATATTTTTTCAGATAGGCGTTGCGGAATTTCCCCTCAGGGTCGCAGTGACGGAGCAGACGTTGAAAATCGGGCAGCTTCACATAGAGCGATTGCAATTGGTCCGGTTGCATGACAAACAGCTTCCCCCAATGTGGACGCGCATGGAAAGGCTCAAGCTTCTGTTCGATAATCGGTAATACTTGCTGCACAGCCTCCCAATTGGCTTTCCAAGTAAAATGGATCCCAACTGACTCCTGCATGTAACAAGGACTCATCCACAAATGATCTTGGGCTATTGTGCGAACCTCGGAAACATACAGCAATGGCGAGATCTGATCCTTTACCTGATCAATCGCACACAAAGCATCGTAAGCATCTTGGCGTGACACGAAATACTCGCTTTGCAGCTCCTCCCCTGCACTTGGAATGAAATCCAAGCGAAAATGTGGCATCCGCTCATACCACGGCCCCGGAACGCCCATCTGTTCACTGCAGTTTTCCGAGGTCATACCTGGCACTGGGTGCTTATGGGCTAGTGCTTGTGTAGCGCCAAAAAACTCAGGCTCCATCTGATCTAGGGTTTCATCCGTTATTTTTCGCTTTATCCAAACCTGGTTGAATGTCGACTCTTTCCAATCTGTAAACAAGCTGACACTATAGGCACTTGAGAAAATATCGTCAAGATGTTCTTTAAGTTGAACTAAAGGCAAGTTATCGTATACGTATTGACTCATCTGAAAAGTCGGTGTCACATCAAGCGTGAGTTTAGTAACTACGCCCAGTCCCCCAAGTCCAACAACGGCTCCTTCGAGGATACCATCTTCTTGGTCACGAGAAATAACGATTGCCTCTCCATCCGCTTTGACTATTTCCAGAGAATCAACCACTGTAGCAAGATTTCCGTTCAAATCACCGGAACCATGCGAGGCTGTCGCGCAAGCACCTGCAACAGTAATGTGCGGCAGCGACGCCAAATTATGCAGCGCAAAGCCATTACTATGAAGATATTGGCATAGCTCACCATACCTTATTCCGCCTTCGACTGTCACCTTATTGCGTGCTTGGTCTAAGGCTATCACCTTGTTAAGCTTTTGAAGTGAGAGAAGGCTATCGGTACAATCTGCAATTCCATTGAACGAGTGGCGTGTGCCAAGCACCTTCAATCGATTGCTGCGAGCTACCCATTCCTGTACTTGCTCCACATTCTCGGGTATAAGGAGCTCCGAGGCGCTGTATTTGTAGTTTCCAGCCCAGTTTCGTTCATTGATCACGTTTCCACACTCCTTGACGGACTTATTCGGATAAGTCTTCTAAAGTAAAAAGGATGAATAAAAGGTTATTTTAAACATAACATATCTTAGGTTTTTTAACTATTATTAGTTCTACTATATCTCTGGTCCTAATGAATAAAGCTACAAGGCTCCGTAAAAAAAAACAAGACTGCCTTCCGCGGCAGTCTCGTGTTGTTTGTGTGAAGTTAAAAGCAGATTGCATCCGAAGTATGTAATCTCCCTACGTGATCAATCGATTGCAGTCTTCTTATTTTTTTTGAAAAACGACAGCGACAATCCGAACATTTTGCAAGGCTTCTTCAACTTTCCGCTGCGGATAAAGTGCAGTTCTGCATTCAGCTCTCCACCTAACAGTATGATCATACTGGATAAATAAAGCCAAATGAGTAAAACGATAATTCCGCCTATACTGCCATACGTTTTGGTATAGCTATCAAAATGATTCACATAAAACGAAAATAAAAGCGAAGCGATAATCCAGCCAACAGTCGCAAACAATGCCCCTGGGATCACCTCACGGAACTTCAGACGAACATTAGGAAGAAATGAGTAGATGAGGCAGCACATGGTCCAAATAACAAGCAGCGGCACAGCATATTGCGCCCAAGTCCAAATCTCAGAGAAGTCTCCAGGCAGCCCGGCGTTCACATATAACCATTCCCCTATTTTGCGCCCGAACACAAGCATAACAAAACTCAGTATAATAGCCACAGCCAACACGATAGTTGTTACTAAGGAAAGAAGCCGAACCTTCCAGAATGGACGGTCCTCCTCCTGATCATAGGCTTTATTAACCCCTTTAATAACAGCGTTAACTCCATTAGAAGCTGACCACAACGTCGCAATAAGACCGATAGACAAGAGCGACCCGCTCCGTGTCTGCTCAATTTCATGGAAGACGTCTGATATAGTCTTGTTCGACATATCCGGTAATATCAAACTCAGCCGAAGCAGCGCATCATCCGCCGAGAAGCTGGTAAAGCTCAGTACCGTACCCGCAAAAATTAGGAAAGGAAAAAACGAAAGCAGCAAATAATACGTCAATTGAGCCGACAGCGCAGGCACATCGTCATCCTGAAAGCGGCATACCAAATTTTGAATCAAAACCATCAATTTCATCGTCGAGGCACCTCCTTACGGGATTTAATAGTAACATTTGTGCCGGGAAAATTCCGGTATAGTTATTTTATACCCAAAATTTAGCGCCAGTACCCCATACTCTCCACGATTCCTAGTTCTTAAACATAAACTCACTATTCAAATTTGACTAGAATGATTCCACTCGGTATAATCAACCATGACAAAGCTATTCAAACTTGAATAGTTAAATTGATCACTCGAAAAAGAGGTTAAATCATGTATTCAGTCCGATTGCTTGTTCTAGGTTCAATTTTAAGAAAAGGGATTAGTCATGGTTATGGGGTTTATAGCGACATTACCTCTTGGCGCGCAGAAACCTGGACAAGTGTAAAACCGGGTTCCATATATCATGCCTTAGAGAAGCTTGAATTACAGGGAATGACTGAAGCCGTTGACTCCCGCGATAATATCAAACTTGGACCGTCACGTACTGAATATGCCGTAACTCTACAAGGGAAGGATGAATTTGAATCTCTTCTAGAATCAGCACTCCTGTGCAGTGATATTCAGTTATTTTCAGCAGGTATTGCCTTTATGGAAATGATCTCACGTGAAAAGGTGATTTCACTCTTAAACGGACGATGCGCCTCCCTCAACGAATCTGCTCATTTCTTGAAAGCTTTGCCGACAGAAGCGTTCCCGTCAGATCCTTCTAAGCATCCTGAGCTTCTTGGTATTTGGGTCAGCTATCTAGAAAATCAAGCAGCCTATACTCAAAAAATAGTAGATCATATTCAATCAGGAAAATATTCCTTTAAAAAAGGAGAAAACGAATGATTACAGTTAAGATGCATGATGGAAATGGTATAGACGTTGTAACTCAAGGTGACGGCCCCACTATTTTAATACCCGTGAACCCAATACCGGTTGAAGGATCACAAGCCGATGAATTGAGGAAATGGGGAGTTAATCCTGCTCTTGGGAAATCATTAATCGATGGGCTTAGCGATAAATATCGTGTTGTTGCATTCGACTATGAAGGACATGTACTAAGTAAAGCCAAACCAGATACACTGACACCGAATAATTTAACTAGAGACTTTATAGCTATTGCAGATGCCGTAGGAGCGAATGAATTTGCTTACTATGGTTATTCTTGGCTTGCTCTTAGTGGATTACAGCTTGCTATTCGTACGAGCCGGATTTCTGCTCTCATCATGGGCGGCTTTCCCCCAATACATGGACCCTATAGAGAGATGCTGCAAGTCACTATGGCAACTCACGGAATGTCACTTGATAAAAATCCTAAAAAATATGATACCCATGAGAAAATCCAAGCAACTGACGAGTATGATTGGTCTAGTGTTGAATTGATTATGGATGAGAGTCAGACTAAGCAATTCGTTACTCTTTATAGAACATTACAAGATTTCGATGATAAACAAGCACAAACAATGATCAACTGTCCTCGTCTTTGCTTCGCGGGGAGTGTCGATAGAATCGATTACGGAGAAAAATGGGGCAATGTTCATGTTGATATTGTAGGTCCACTCAGTAACCACTATGATGAGCTAAAAGCAGCTGGCTGGGATGTACACATTCTAGATGGACTCGATCACACCGGAGCTATGCAATCTGTCAACGTATTGCCTATTTTACGTCCATGGTTAGATTCTAAGTTACTTAATTATTAAGTAAAGATGTCCTTTATCCAAAATCACATATCGCATTGATGTTAAATCCCTCACCGCACTTCATTATCCTGCCCATTAATTTAACAAAAAGAGCAGCGTGCAAGAGCACCTGCTCTTAAATATTTCAATAGACCATCTACTAATCTATTAGTTAAGAAGCTAATCAACATTTCACTAGTTTATACATGAGAACAAGCTCGGAGTAAGTATCCTTGTCAAATTTGATTTGTTTCACTCGTCTGCCCTCTTCTTTGAAACCCATTCCACAATAAAGACGTATGGCGTTTTCATTTGTCGAGAATACTTCCAGACTTATCTTCTCAATAACTGGATGGTCACCTGCCCAATCTACATGGCTGTTACCTTTTCCCCTCCAGTGATGTGATAGCATCAATCCAAACTCTCCAATTTTAGTATGAATCCATTTTACCATATGAAGGTAATTCCCTTGAACAAGAAACTAAACCTATTCCTGATCCTTGATTGTGATGTTAAAAATCTCCCAACACAAGATTTCAACAACCCATTCAAATCGATTATTTCAGCCATATAAAGAACTACAACCATTGTATGTACACGGGGTTGATGTAGGGGATTAAAACAGCGTATATAACGCTTTTTTTGCGTTTAAATTCGTATTTAAATCGGATGTTCGATGTGTTATTATATCTAGACTTCATTGCAACAAGTGAAATCATAGATATCATGTAAAGGGATGACAAAGGATATGAACCAGAAAATGAGTTTGCGTTTTACTAACGAGAGTATTCCCAAACTTATTCTATCGCTTGCTACTCCAGCGATTGCAGCACAGTTGATTAATGCTTTATACAGTGTGATAGACCGCATGTTTGTCGGAAGAATGCCCGGCACGGGTACCCTTGCATTAACGGGCATCGGAGTAGCATTCCCAATTATTATGATCATTTCCGCATTCTCTGCGCTGATCGGGTTCGGAGGTGCGCCTCTTGCTTCAATAAAAATGGGTGAAGGAGAACATAGCAAAGCGGAAGAATTACTAGGCAATTGTTTTGCGATGTTATTGTTTGCTTCCGTTGTTATAACAATTACTTTTATCATTTTTAAAACACATTTCTTAACCTTATTTGGAGCTAGTTCAGATACGCTGCCATTTGCGGATGATTTCTTGGGTATCTACCTGATTGGGACTGCGGCTGCGTTAATATCGTTAGGCTTGAATCCATTTATAGCCGTACAAGGATTCGCTAAAACGGCAATGATGACCATTGGTGTAGGAGCAGTAGTTAACATCATTCTTGACCCCATTTTTATTTTTAAATTGAATATGGGGGTTAAAGGAGCTGCACTTGCCACTATTATCTCCCAAGCCATCTCTGCTGTATGGGTCTTATGGTTTCTCACCTCCAAGCGGGCCCATCTCCGACTGCGTTTAAAATATATCCGCATTAAACCTCAGGTTGCTATGAGTGTACTACTATTAGGGCTTTCCCCATTTATTATGCAATCAACGGAAAGCCTTGTTCAAATTGTGTTTAATACTTCTCTCGCCAAATTTGGAGGAGATCTCTTCGTTGCTGCGATGGGGATTTTGAGTACTCTCATGCAAATATTCACTCTGCTTTTGCAAAGCTTCGCTCAAGGGGCACAGCCTGTTATTGGATTTAACTACGGGTCGGGCAACTATGCAAGAGTTAAATCAGCTATAAAGTACTGCACTGTTTTTTGTGCCACATTGGGGATCATGATGTGGGGAATCACCATGTTTCTACCCCAGCTTCCGATCCAGATTTTCACCAACAATCCTGAATTAATCTTACTTACAGTGAAGTTGACCAAAATCTTCTTCCTCGGCACATGTATTTATGGAATTCAATTGGCTTTACAACAAATCTTTATCGCACTCGGGCAAGCCAAGGTTTCTATATTCATAGCGATACTTCGAAAAATTATTTTACTAATTCCTTTGGTAATCGTTCTTCCCATGTTCAATACTCCAAAAACAGATGCAGTTATTATGGCAGAGCCAATTGCAGACATCTTAGCAGCTTTAACCTGTTGTATTTTATTCTTACTTACGATTAAGAAGCTTCTCGCAGCTAAATAGTGGATTTATTTATTGGCTACATAAAAGAAAAAGCCCCGATGTACGCGGCTGAAATAGATTATATTCTTTATTGACGGATGGCAAACAGAATCCCGATTAGTGTTCATTTATTTAATAAACACTCCGCCAAATGGGATCAATTCCCGAAGCACTCGCCTCAATAAGCTATCGCTTTGCATCTGCTCATCCAGCTGCTTATCAGGTTTACAAGGCTGAAGCAGGACGGTGCCCGATCCTTTAAGCTCCCAATGATAGTTCATATTCTGACTTGCCAGCGTATTCCCATATACGCAAGGTGTTAAACTGACATGCTCCGGATAAGCGACCAGACACTGGATATCAACGTATAGCGGCACTTCTGGATCAAGTTGGATCGGGTACAACGGGCCAGATGTCAGAAGACCTAGTGTTCCTGGACCTTGAAACTTCATTTTCACAAAATCATGAGTCATCATAACATTTCTAACCTTTTGTACTTGTGTTCGAAATTTCATCTCTTTTGTGTAGAACAACACATGGCGGAATTCAAACAACAAGTTGTCATTTTCCTTGATTTCGACCGTACCTAAGGAGTAGCCTTCCGGTAAACCCAGCATAAATTTGACTGGTCCTCGAATATTGGACTGCAAGAGTCTTTTTTTTCGATACATACCTGACAACTTCATGAATGAGTCCTCACGTAGAGATGGGGAGCCCTGAAAAGCGACGATCTGATTTGAATGCAGCACCTTCACAGACTCTCCCAACTCAAGCGTAAATGCAGCCAACCGGGTTAAATGCCCGGCTTGCTCATAGGAAATATCCAAAAAGTATGCCCCCCCTAAGCCGACCATGTATGGCCGCTTGCAATATTACTGTCTAAGATTGCTATTTTGCCGTCTCCAAACCATGATACGTATCAAGCGGCCTATTAAAAAATAACCTATGATGAGGAAGATTACCGTCACAGCAATCATAGTTATTTTACGGTTTTGTGCTTTTTTATCCAACGATGTTTGTTCCATCATTTGAATTCGGGTCTGTAAAGCTTCATTCTGTTCCAGGAGCTGCTTATTTTGTATATTCAGCAGATCTATAGCTTCCCTCGACTGCTGTACGGATTCGACGAGCTTATTCCGTTGTTCTTCCAACTGCTGTTTGGTTGCATCAAATTCTTTTTGAATACTTTCAACATGCTCAGGCAGCTGGTACATATCTTTTACCCGGTCCAACACACCTGCTTCTACTGTGGTAAAGGGTTGAAGCAGCGCTGCTGTTATACCTAAAGTCATTAATGCTTGTCCAAGCCTCGATCTCATTATGCTTTCTGGTATAAGCTTATTTGTCTTCAAGTCCCTCGCCCCCTCTACCATAATCTAGGTATCATTCAAAGATATTAAAAGTTTAACTTACACTTCATGATAATACAAGAATAGTTCGTTTTCCTCCATTTTCTATGATTATACTTTACTATGTTTCGACATTTTTTTCAAAACCGAACCTCTTAACTACAGTAAACAAAAAAATAGCAAGTGAACGGAGAATGTGTCCGAATCACTCGCTATTATTTTTCTTTCAAGTACCATATACCTGCTTATGTTCTTAATTATTTTTCGTTGATAATGAGGAGATAATTTTACCGAGAGCTTGGGTATCAAAGTCTTCTTTTGCCATTTGATACATCTCGTAGGTGAAACCGGCATGCTCCCAAATTACAATTCCGTTAGCAAAGTAAACCGTAGTTCCTCCGATAGTCTCTTTCTTGACCTCATCTTGGGTACTAATACCGTTTTCCACACCTTTCGAAATCAACAACGAAATGAAATCTCCATCTTTCTGATATTGAACTTCAACCATATGATCACCTTGAGCTACACAATTTACGAATTTGTAATCAGACATCCAAGTTGGCGTTGGAAAATCAACTCCCATTGCGGAACGTGCTTCTTTCACTGTCATCTTTTTAGGTGTTTCTATTTGAACCCGTTGTTGGACATCCGTACTTTTCACCTCAACATTAGGCAGCTCTTTGTACTGCGTAATCTGCATATTCCCAACTTGAAACCGTGCCATTATAGAATCAAGCATTTCATGTGCATACGATGTCGTCGAGAATACACCACCTACACAAACAACAGCCAATGCAGTTACAGCAACGGATTTCCACTTATTTTTTCTCATATAGATATCATCCTTTTTTGTATAATTAGTTTGGATTGCTCCGGTTTCCATTTTAAATTTTAAACGATTGAACATTTGCTCTTTTTTGAAGGCATCATCTACTTCTACATCGTTGAGTAAATCTGTTACCTCACGAAATGGTTTTAAATCATATTTTTTAGACATGGTTGATCTCCTCCAAATCTAGTTCCTTATGCAGTTTTTTCAAGATCCTGTAAAGAACGACCCCAATATTGGAACCACTTACGCCTAGCAGATCTGCAATTTCTGAGTTCTTCAAGCCCGCTGCATATTTCATGGCAATGATATTACGTTCTTTATCACTTAGTTTGGCGAGTGCCGTAAATAACGCTCTATTATTGTCATCTCGAATCACAATTTCTTCCGGAGAGGGCTTGGATAAGACCATATTCAAAATGGAGTTCAGTGAAAAATCAGCTCTATGTTTCTGTGAACGGAAGTAATCTGTCACGGAGTTTCTCGCAATAGCAAACAACCACACCTCAAAGTTCGATTTCTCTGGTGAGAAACTATAGTATTTAGAAATGACTACTTCGAATACATGACTGCAAATGTCTTCCGCTGCATAATGGTTGTTGATTCGATAGCAAATATATTTATAAACTCGTTTATAGTAAGTATCAAATATTTGAGCAAACATCTCTGTCGACAGAATCCCATTCTGGATATCACTTTGTTCGTTTTGGTAGATCCCTGTGTTCGTACGGGCAACCTCCAACGGCTTCCCCTCCCTTCATTTCTTGATGAAAATTAACCATTTAACAAATTGCGCAATTTGTTTTTATGAGTCTCACACTAGTTAATACGTAAAAAGGATTAAAGTATTAACAAAGGTATTATTTTAAAAATACGTTATTTCGATTGGATGGATATCTCAGTCATAAAAAAAGGAACCGCGCCTGGCGCAAGCTCCTCTTCCCTAAGCACTCATTTTTTTCAGCCTATTGCTCTCAAGGTTTCAGTTAAACTACCAAACAGGTCGAAATACGCCCGGTTTGGCGTTGGGAAAGGTATGAACTAAATCTGTCATATCCAAACGAAGCCCTTGCATTTTTTCATCTCCTAAGGCTTTTCCCCAACGCTTTTCGATAGATGTAAAAATGGTTTCCGTAGCCCGGATACATTCCCAGCCTCGTTCTGTCAAAACAACAAGCTTCCCCCTTCGGTCATTTGGATGGGGCTTCCTGCTCACATAACCGTGCTCTTCTAAATAATCGATCGACAGGCTAGCCGCCTGTTTTGTAATTCCTAGGTGATCGGCTATTTCATTACCGGTAGCACCACCATGGGAAATTTTCTGAAAGATAAACCCATGAGAAGGCCTCACGTCGTCAAACCCTATTTTCGCTAATTCATCATGTAACTCTTCAACTGCTAAGCGAAATGCAGTTGCAAAGAGAATCATAAGTTCGTATCCCACTGCCTCTTCTTCAGCCATTGATTTGTTTCCCCCTACTTCATCATGCCTAATCTACTTATCTTATTCTACCATGATTCATAAAAATAACTAAGGCCACCCTTTATCAGGGCAGCCTAGTTGTATGATTTCACTATTTATTTTTTATTTGGCAGGCAGGTTGCTGATGAAGCTCAGCTCCAATTTGGCGAAATAACGAGGCGGTGTCGAATAGTGCCCAGTGTTCAGCAATCTTATCATTATGAAGCCGGTATTCTCGGTATAGTTTTACATCGACCCTATTTTGGGTAGCTTCTGTCCCTCTAAAATTCCCTTGATGAGTCCCTGTCATTCTCAGCCTTACAATAACACGATCATCTTGAGCAACAATACTCTCCTCCGTTGTCATTTGATCCGGAAAAGCTGTATGAAGAACGAGAGCCATATTCTTAAGCCCCTGCACATTACTCGGAACATACGCATGATCAACGTAATCTTTCGTCAGGTATTGCTCCAAATAATCATGGTTCCCTTCGATCCAGAATTTCTGAATAAAAGCGCGTACAATCTCCATATTTTTATCAATAGTCATAAATAAACCTCCAACTAGCATGATTATAGTCAATTCATTTGACTACTTCTATCATATCACCACTTTGGATATAGTCAAGTCAATTGACTATATAATAAATATAAGTGCTAATATGCATTCCTGCAAATCAGCACTTATTGTCATATCGGTTTTGATGCCATGGTTATTGACATTCTTTTTTATCCTTGCTTAACACGATCAGATAGCGCCAAAAGGTCAACGCCTTTAAGGGCTCCTTCAATCAACTCAGGCAGCTTTTCTGGTGAGCATCCGAAGCAGGGGATGCCATATTGGGCTAACTTCTTGGCTACTGCATCATCGTAAGACGGCAGTCCCTCATCGGACAGAGCTAGCAGACAAATCGTTTTGACCCCAGACTGATGCATATCGACTAGTCTGCGGATCATTTCAGAACGATTGCCTCCCTCATACAGATCAGAAACAAGAATAAACATTGTTTTCTTCGGTTCTGTGATAAACGGCTCACAATAAGCAATCGACTTGTTAATGTCTGTACCGCCCCCTAGCTGAATACCAAATAGCATATCTACCGGATCGTTAGCACACTGCTCGCTTAAATCGACAACCTCTGTATCGAAAGCAATGACATGAGTATCCAGCGCTGGCATGCTGGCAAAGATCGATCCGATAATGGACGCATATATGACAGATCCAGCCATTGAACCGCTCTGGTCAATATCCAGAATGACGGTCCATTCCTTGCTCCGCCGGGCGCGATCGAAGAAATAGACCTTCTCTGGAATGAGCAGATTGCGTTCCTGATCATAGTGCCGCAGGTTTTTGCGGATTGTTGTGTTCCAATCCAAACCAGTAGCGGAAGGCAGCGGCGAATGCCGCCGCCGATTAAGGGCTCCAGTTACTGCCCGTTGCAAATCATGAGACAACCGCTGCACAATTTCATCAACTACAGCCTTAACCAATTGCCTTGCCGTTTCCTTTGTTTTCTCCGGTATTTTCCCTTTGAGAGCCATCAAGGTTGCTACCATCTGAATATCCGGCTTAACCTGAGCCAGCAGCTCAGGTTCGAACAGCAGCTGTTTCAGACCTTTGCGCTCAATAGCATCTGCTTGTATGACCGAGACAATGTCCGGCGGAAAAAAGGTACGGATATCACCCAGCCATTTTGCCAGCTTGGGAGCTGACGGTCCTAGCCCGGCCTGTTTGCGGGGATTTCCCCCGACAGGGCCTATATCATTGCCATAAGTATCATCATAAATAGCCGCTAGGGCTTCATCCATCAAAGCAGTTTCATCATCAAGCAGGCTGGTGCCCGAACCAAATGATTGCAGCTTTTCTTCGGATTCTGCGCCAAGGATGAGTCGCCACCGTTTCAATTGTTCGTGATCGATTGTCTCATTGTTTATCATAGGCTACAAATCTCCAAAATCATAATCGTTAAGCTCATACAGCATCTCCTTCTCTTCCTCGCTCAGCGGCTTCTGCAAGGTCGCACCCACTGCATTGGCATCCAAGCCCCATAGATCGCCCATCATCTCTGCGACTGCGGCCTTCTCCCTTGACTCGAAAGCTCCGAATGCTCGGCGAAGGAATACGAGTGATCGCTTAAAGGCTTGCGGATCCAGCAACCTAATATACATATCGAGCTGCTTCCAGAGCACAGCTCGGGACAGCAGTGCATAGCGGTTACGCATGGATAACCCTTCAAACCAGCCCGCCCCTAGATCAACCGGTATGCCAGGCGATAATCGACGAGACACTTCCTGTGCAACTTGTTCCTCTTGAAGCTTGCTTTGCTCCAATAGGATGGCAAAGGCAAAGCCAGACAACTTAGCATTGCGATCGTCACGAGAGGCCAGTTCTTGTAGTTTACTTTGCCAAAGTACATCGTCAACTTCTTCAAAGTGATCTTGAGCAATGCCGTGGAGCTGTTGAATTGCGCCTGCTATGCCATGAGCGGCATCATCGTTGCAGGCAGAAGCGGTCGGCAGCAGCAGCGCACCCCGCAGGAACAGCTGCCTGAGCAACGGCACAAGTGCAGCCGTCTCGATGCGGCGAATCGAACCGTAGCCAATCAGTACAGACAGCTCGTATGCGGAGGAAGCAATCTGCTCAAAGCTCCCAGCCTCCACCGCCAGCCCCTGTAGCGCTTCTTTAGCCTGCTCCATAAGCGGCATGAGCGCACACTCACAGGCAATACGAATGATCCGTGAAGCTTCAGCGATATCCGTGCATGCGTCTAGTCTCTCTTTGAGCAAGAATGCTGCAACCAGCTCTATGGTCTCACCTTTCAACGTAGACTCTACCGCTTGAATCTCCGCTTCCGGCGTCCAGCGAAGAGTCCAATTCTCAGCCCATGTAGCCGAATTCTGCTGAACTCGCTGCTTCTTAGCAAAGTCAATGCCTAACAGTTCCAAACGGTGGAGCAGCACGGAACGGTTCAAATCCAAATACGTCGCTTCCTCTGATTTCACCCTGCGATTTTCTCGCAAGTCGAGTTCTAACGTCGCAGCGACTGGTGTTCTATACTTTTCCAGCTTAAGCCGCTTCAGTTCTCTATTTAAATCATCCTGAACCGGTGTCTGGCTGACTCCTTCCGGAAGGCGACCGATGGCCGTGCCTACGTTTGTCCTTGCCAGCGCCTCAGAGATCGTGGACATCTCCCCGTAGCCTAAGCACACGATGGCCGCATCTTGCAAATCCCTCCATGTTGGATGACTACCGTCATGCAGGGTTGCGAGTGCCTCAGCCAAACGGACGGCTTCAATCAGCGATGCAGTTGAGCGGAACGTTCCGTGAGCACGCAAATGGGCGGCAACCTGTGAGAAATATAGCGCCGGCAATCTACTAAGATCCCTTGCTTGCAGACACTGCCAGAACAATTCAAAATAAGCAGGGGCTTGATTTCCTGCTCCGTAGCCGGAATGTGTGGATAGTTTATAGTATGAATAGGGCATTAATGTGAGCTTCGTTCTCACCCTGGGAAGCGCTTTGAATTCCTTATCCGACATAATCGGTAGACGGAAATCCATCGCAGAAGAATGATGCGCTCCAGTCACAACGACGATTCTCTCCGGATCGTGACCCGCCAGAATCGCTTTCTGAATACTGCGTCGCATATACGACTCACGTATTTCATTATAGGCCGCATCATGAGGGGCATACTGCCACTCTTGATCCTCCGTCAGCTCCCTCATTTGTTCAGAGAATCGGTGAATCCCGGATCGGTATGCCCCCTCCTCCAAGCGATGCTCGAAATGACGCTCCCAATAAGCTTCGTAATCGGGTTCCCCGGATAACTCGGTTAATTGCTCATAAAGCTTTCTCTGCTGATGGAGATAGGTTTGATAGTCATCAGAATCCCCTGGTTGACGGATTTCTTGAGCCGGTTCTTCTCCCTCCGTCACAACTTTCCCCGAAAAACCTCCGGTTCGTTTCGTCTCATGCAAAGCCAAAGCCTGCTCGGTAGGCAAATCGATGAAGGTCGCCCAGGCTCCGTTGCGGTTAGCCCACTTAAAAGCCTGATATTCCGGCGAATACTCCGCATACGGATATAACAATGTCCGAACCGGAAGCTGATCCGTATAGGCAAGAATCGCAATGGGAGGTACAACGCCGCGTGAAGTTACTTCAGAAATAAAGGCAGAAGCATCGCTCGGCCCTTCTATCAACACAGCCGTTGGCTTAACCTCATCAAGAAAAGTAAGTAAGTGAAAGGCGCCGGCAGGAGATAGATGCCTTATACCGAAAACATGAAACCCTTGATTATGGTTCAGTTGTTCATCTCCGAGCACGCGTAGTACAGATTTCGCCATGTCGCTCCCCGCTTTTTCATCACATTTTCCAAATATTCTTTCCATACAAGACGATCTTTTTCTTCATCCTTCACAATGGCGCCTTGCAAACCTGCCGCGATATCCTCTTCACTGATCTGTCCACTTCCAAAGCTCCCAGCAAGCGCCATGCTCCCGGTGAGAAGAGATATCGCTTCCGCTGTTGATATAACGCCGCTCGGCCCCTTTACCTTCTCCTTTCCATCCAACGTCATCCCGCTGCGCAGCTCACGGAATATCGTCACAACTTTACGCACTGCTTCTTCCTCTGGAAGCGATGCACGCAGCTCGTAGCTTGCAGAGATTTCGCCCACCCGTTTACGGACAATCTCGACTTCTGTCTCAATGTCTGAAGGTGCAGGTAACACAATAATATTGAAGCGCCGCTTAAGGGCGGCAGACATCTCATTCACTCCACGGTCCCGTGTATTTGCCGTTGCAATAACGGAGAAGCCTCTTGAAGCCGACACTTCGCGTCCAAGCTCGGGAATCGAGATCGTCTTCTCGGACAATATGGAGATTAAAGCATCCTGTACCTCCGATGCACAACGTGAAATTTCTTCAAACCGGGCGATGCCACCTGTTTCCATAGCTCGAAAAATAGGACTTTTGATAATTGCTTGATCGGATGGCCCTTGTGCCAATAACATAGCGTAATTCCAGGAATAACGGATATGTTCCTCGCTTGTCCCTGCGGTGCCTTGAATTACTTTACCGGAATCGCCATGGATTGCCGCCGTCAAATTTTCGGATAGCCACGATTTCGCCGTTCCCGGTTCGCCTATCAGCAGCAGTGCGCGGTCCGTTAACAGGGTAGCGATAGCCATCTCGACCAATCGTTTATTACCAATATACTTGGGTGTAATAGTAACGCCTTTAACGCTGCCCCCTGTCAGAAAGGTAAGCACCGCTTTTGGCGAAAGCTGCCAGCCGGCAGGTCTCACATCCTGGTCCAATTCCTTTAGCGCCTCTAGTTCCTCCGCATATAAACGTTCGGAAGGCAATCTTACGACATCTTGCTTCTGATCCATCCCCATAATCCCTGTCCCTTCTCTTCAATTTCCGACACTTTTTCTCCATCCGTCTTTACTGCTAACGTCTCAGTAATGTCCAACAATTGATCCTTCAAGCTCTGATAACTTAGTTTCTCGGCATACTCACGGAGTCGTTGAGCATATGACTTTGGAAGCAATGACAACAGCGTCAACTGCACACGATCCAGATAGTAATACTGTTTATTGCCACCCTTCTCCAATATGTCCATAAGCAATTGAGGAGCGCTTGGTTCTTGCATTCCGAATAGTACAAGCAGCATATTCGATGTCTGGCCCCGGTTGAAATGAGGCTGTTCCTCACATTTAGCTTTTAGGTATGCAATGACCTTCACATCCGCAGCTTCTACCAGTCGGCATACCAAATCTGCCTCATCCACTTCTACAAAAAGCTGTACCCAGCGTGGATCCCACACACCCTTAAGATCCGCATCAGCTCGAGCAGGATCGTACCCCACCCTGTGTTGGTAAGGAAGCGTTTCTTCATGAAAAGCACGCAAAAGCGTCTTGGCATTAGACTGTTTTTTGTTTCTAAAATAACTGTGAAACCTGTCATAGACTTCTTGAGGTGGAAGAATCTTCACTGCTGCTTTGAAGCTATAAGCGATAAACCTCCCATCGTACGCTTCGTGCAAGCTAACCGCGAAATCATCCGCTTCCGGTAGGTCGATATCAAGCAGCAGTTCTGCCGCAGCCTCCTGTGCAGCTTCCGTTTCAGTCTTAATGAACGCAGGCGTTGATAGCAGCTTTTCCAGCAAGCGTACAACCTCCAGCGTTCGCTTTCCTTGTAGACAGTGAATGTCAGAGAGCATATGCTGCACAGTCTCTTCGATACCGTTCTCGAGTACGATTCGCTCCAGAGTGTGTTCCGCATGAGCTACGACCTTTTGTGTCAAAGAATTGGCTTGGCACCGTCGGATCGGCTCGATTGCCAGCTCACGATCTTTGGATACTAACGCTTGATACAACCTCTCAACGGCCTGCTCAGAGCCTAATCGTGCTAGAGCAAACAAAGCAGCACTGCGGATCTCCTTCTTCTTATCTTCGGCTTGTTCCAAAATAAAATGGATCTGCTCTGGATAATTACCAAGCAGCTCAATAGCAGCCGAACGTACTTCAACCGAACCCTCACGAGCCGCTTGCCCGATTAGCGACAGTCCCTCGCCATGCAATAACTCATGAATCAGCTCTAGACGCCTACCATCGCCTTTACCCCCGTCCAGCTTGAATTGTTGGAGCAGAGCAGGCAATGCCTCTTTACCATAGGCAGGTAGCACTTTATGTTGAATAAAATCAGGAATTTCCGTGTAGCTGTCATCCAGAGCGGTAACGGCGGGCAATATAGAGCGAAAGTCTTGGAATAGCCCTTCTTCATAACCCTGCCGCAGCTTCTCCAGCCGCCCTTGACCTTTTGCTGTCAACGCTTGTATCAGTGGAGACAGTTTTCGGTAAGGAAGTGAGGTCGATAGATTGGCATCGGCTCCTTTGACAGGAAAGAGCACGTCTGTCGTTTCCGTCTTGCCAAGAGTATAAAGCATGGAGTTGAGCAGGATACCCAATTCAAGCAGTTTAGGCGCTGATTCCCCCGAGCCCGCTTCCACGACTTGGGTAACAGCTTGCGCCACGCGACCCATTACTGGAACCGATTCAGACAGCTTATCAAGCTGGGGAATCATTTTTTGCAATCGAATGTCTCCTGCTGCTACAGCGCTTCCTGCAATAAATAAACGCCGAACTTCATGTTGAAGCTCAAACAAAACATGTACACTCATAGTTCGTCTCCTAATTATTTCATCAATAAAGCAAACGGATAACCTTATCCGCAGTCACAATGCTAAGCGGTTGAGCTTCTAACCGGTTCCGCTGCATGTTTTGTTCGAAAATAACCAATATCGCTTGATTCAGCAAATAAGCCCTATTTAACAGGGGCAGCAAATGGGTCGTCGGTGCACTAACGAAGGGAATGTCTGTCAAGGGCAGCTGTTTGCCTTGATCATCCACAAGGACATAAGCTGTATCTTCCTTGAGTATTTCTTTGAAATGCAAAAGAGCAACCGGATTTTTGTGTGATAACGGGTTTTTGATCTGATTTTTAATCCGTTTTATTACTTCTGCAAAGGATCGCTCCGCCGAAGCCATCACGTTCATATAATCCTTTGAACTAGCCTCCCGATAAACGGCTTCGTCCCAGCGCACCCGCTTGTTCAGATCACCTGGATATTCTGCCAGTTCCTTGGCTGTTACCACATGGAAGATCGAGTCTTCCTCACGAATATATTTAGATGCTCGAAAAGGACGATAGGTCCGGGTGAACTGGATCTGACCCGTACTCAGATTTGCCCAGCAGCCCTCGTCCACATATTCACCACGAGGCGCATCTGTATAGGAACGGAACGCCAACTGCAGCAGATCTACATCGGTGCGAACGTGGCCTTGCTCCCGCAGCTCAGCGATTTGCCAAGCATGGCCTATGCGTTCCTCTAGCGTTGTATCGGCATCTACTGGTGCATCGGGATTTCCCAGCCTGCCTTCTAAATATTTCTTGCTTTTTTGAATAAGTGAATGCAGCATCGTTAGCTGTTCGATGGCTTGTGTATAAACCGTTTCACGTTCATTCTCGGAACGGAAGAGCTCTGTTAGCTGACGAAGCGCAATCTGAATACCAGGAATGTAATAATTGCCAAGCTGCTTTGCCTGCTCATCCGCAGTTTGCAATACTTTCTTGTCTAGACTTCCAAATCCCTGCTGTGTAAGCTGTAAAAGGAGTTTCTCTGCAATGGCTATACCTTCTAACTGAGCAGCTATTTTTTTGGTAAGAGCTGCCTTATTCGTCTTCCGTTTTGCAGCCGGAGCGTCAGAGACGGCCGTTTCCTTCTTTTTCTCCTCGCGCTTCTCGGCTTTCTCCCTCTTCTCAGCAAGGTCTTGCGGAACCGGTGCCGTCTCAAAGGACTTGCCTGAAGTGTAGGCATACATCAAGCCCAAATTATGCTTGCATGGGAACTGACGGCTGGGACAAGTGCAGCGGAATACAGGATTTCCTTCCTTAGCCCAATCCACAGAGCATCGATAAGGGTCTTTACCGCTTCCCTTGCATTCTCCAAAAATGACGCTAGCATCCTCAGATTTGCACAACAAGGGAAAGCTATTCTTTTTTACTAAATCCTTCCCATTCTTAATCGCAGCGCTGTTAAGCGCCAAACTGTCTACATAAGCTTCCGTAAGCTGCTCCATGGTTTCCCTCTCAAAAAATGGTTTGTTCTTATTGTTTTCCACACAATTCCTGAATCACCTTCATTTCCACCCTTTACCTTACGCCGATAAAATGAGAAATATAATAACAGACTGCCAAAAAAACAATCTAAATTAATGAAATCATTCCATGTTTTTCATCTGTTTGCAAGTCCTGTGTCCAGAACCGCTTAGTACATTACAAAGTCCCTTATGAAAAGAATTGATATGCTCCAAATTGAACAAAAGAGACTGCCGAACGGTGTCGGCACCCTCTTTTGTTAGGGCTTTATTTCAACGAAACGACCATCAGATACTTTCCAAGCAGTGGCAAATAGCCAAGCCGTCTGTTAATAGTGAGGATAGGCTCATTGGTAGAGTCGTTGTCGGTTCGGATATAGTCAGCTTTTCTCGAAACGGCCAATTCAATCGCTTTGACCTTAAGAGCTAATCCAATGTTACGGCGACGATAGTCACGTCTGACTCCCGTATATTCGTGATACATTCCGTTAGTTTGCGCATTATGAAGCACATTGGTCACTCCCACATATCGTTCACCGTCTGCAGCGATCAGTACCTGCTCAGGAGCGTAACCGTTGGCCATTAAGTACCATTTGCGCCATTCTGAGATTTCTGGAACTTTACCCGTGAAACCGGGAATGTCCTCCATCGTTTCCTTGTAAAGCTGGTGCAGCTGGATCTCTCCCTTATCTACACCTTCTTCTGCGAGTGTTGTGAATCGTATGCCCTCTCTCTCCAACTGCTTGGAAGCATCGCCTCCATATATATTAGCAGCATCTAAGCCATCTAACGAAAGAACAGATTGAAACGTATGACGTTCAACCACAAACCCATGATTGCGGGCAAAGTGCAATGAAGCTTCATCATTGTCCCATACCTCGGTTACAATCTTACTCGCACCAAGAGTATGAGCCCAGTCTAAGGCCTGATGGAGCAAAAGCTTACCGACTCCCCGCCGGCGAAAGGTTTGATCGATGACCATCGTGTGGTTTAGGGTTCCATGCTCGGTCCACGGAGCACGCCATGTCCACAAGTAGCCAACAGCTTCATCCTGCTCGGTGACAGCAAGCTGCCTCAGCCTATCATAACCACCAAGCTGGCCATTTTCATCTAGGAACGTACGGCCAATAGAAAATAATTTGCTGTCATCTTCCTCGAGCCTTGCAGCATCTGTGGGCTCCGACCAATAAGTATTTACTAATCTTGCGATATCTTCATAATCATCTGGTAACCTGAGCGACCTTACTGTAAACGACATGCAATCCCCCCTAAATCCTCTAATCAACCTATGACTCAAGCTAAGAATGGCATATGTAAAATGGGATTTAAAGGTAATAAATGTTTTATATTTGTATTTTCACATGCAGGTCCGTTAGCACTGGCATCTTAGTTTCAACCGTTATATGCTATGCCATCCATCATCATAAGGCAATCAGAGTCGATAAAAACGAGCAGACTGCCAGCGCGCCTGCTCGTTCATTATATGCGTTCTTTTATTATGTACCATGAAACATTCAAATCTTTTGACGCTAGTGTACGACGTCAATTCTCCAACTCAATGCCCTTGGTCTCCCTCCCAAGGAAAAATACACTGAGTGCTCCAATTAAGATAGCCACGAAAAATAGATAAAAAATCGTCTGCAGCTCCACACCCCGAGCTACAAGGACTCCAACCAGGAAGGGGGCTATGACGCCGCCAACACGGCCAAAGGAGGTTGCCATGCCGACTCCTGTCGAGCGTACTCTTGTAGGGTATAGCTCAGGAGTATAGGCATACAGCCCGCCCCACGCTCCAAGATTGAAGAAGGACAAGCAGATACCAGCAGCGATCAGGCTCGTTTCCGTCTGGGCAGAACCGAACCAGATTGCACTTAATGCCGTGAAAACCAGATATAAGACTAGAACGAATTTGCGCCCGAACTTCTCTATGGCGTACGCCGCGGTAAAATATCCGGGTAATTGAGCCAGAGTCATAATGAGCACATACTGGAAACCTTTGACCAGACCATAGCCCTTCATTACCATCACAGTCGGAAGCCACAGGAACATGCCATAATATGAGAAAACTACAGTGAACCAGAGAATCCACAGCATTACGGTAGAACGACGGTATTTCAACTGCCACACCGACGACCATTGTTCGCGAAAAGATGGCTTTCGTTCAGCTTGACTCTTAATGAACCTCTGAGGATCTTCAATTGAGCGCCGCAGATAAAGTGCATACAGCGCTGGAACCGCACCGATAAGGAATCCGGCCTGCCAGCCGTACCTTGGAATGACAAAATACGAAATGAGTGCGGCTGCAAGCCACCCTCCTGCCCAGAAGCTTTCGAGCAGCACAACCGTTCTCCCTCTCTCCTCTGCCGGTACTGTCTCCGATACAAGAGTTGAAGCTACTGGAAGCTCTCCTCCCAGTCCTACACCCGCAATAAACCTCAAAATGCATAACACCGTGAAGCTCGTAGCAAGCGCGGATAAGCCACTGGCCACCGAGAAAATAAGCAGCGTCCAGAGTAAGACAGATTTACGCCCAAACCGATCAGCCATATACCCTGCAATAGCTGCTCCAAAAACCATACCAACCGAGTTAATGCTTGTAAATACCCCCACTTGCTCAGGGGTCAAATGCCATTGTACCGTCAATGTCGCTACAATGAATGAAATAATCCCAACATCCATTGCGTCAAACAGCCAGCTTATTCCCATACTAACTAACAATCTACCGCGCTTGGAGCTGCGCAGGTCTGCTGTCTTCTCCAAATTGCTCCCCCTGCCTACGGTTCTGTCGTTTGATATTTATGGAAATTAGTATTTCCAGTGTGAATGACAATAACCATGGGATCTATTTGCACCTGCCTAACGACTCGACTCCACTATGATTTATGTCCTTCTTCGGCAGGACTCTCTTCTAGTCGACTGTTAATAATTGCTCTAAGAATCCACCGATCTCCAACTCCCGATCGATAAAATGGATTTCCAAGATCCAATCTCGAGGATGACCGTTGGTATCCGGATCACGCATTGGAATATGGTTGTCGGGATGAATATAATTGTCCACTTCATCGCCTTGGATCTGCTCGTGAGGGAATTCTCCGATGAGATGACCCGCATGAGGCCCTCCGTACTCCCAACCATATTTGGTAGCAAGCTCGCATGCATATGCAAAGAGCTCACTGCCTGTAATATCGGGCTTGGAACGGAAATAAGCCTTCCCTTCCTCCCAAGCCAATGCAATATCCCTCTGCAGCTTTAATTTGATCGGATCATCGCCAAGCACATAGGTTCTTCCAAAATCGGCCTCCCAATCTTCAAAGATCGGACCAAAATCAAGAAATATAATATCATTATCATTGACTGTCAAATCAGGAGGGTTTTCTCTGTACGGGTATAACGTATTTTTCCCTGCTCTTACAATGCGTTTATGCCAGTATTTCTTAATTCCAAACATTTGGAATGCCAGGTCATAGATTTCGCGATTGATTTGCTTTTCGGTAACGCCGCTGCGCATAATTTGTTTTTCCTCGATGGCTTTAAACAGCTGTTCGGCTTTTCTTTCAGCCTCTCGCAGCGATGAATGTCTTTTTTCCATATACGAACTCAATACGGTCACTCCTGTCTATGCATTAGAATTTACCCTATTTTAACAGGGCTTGATTGTGAGACAAACATCCTTCCAAGCTCCTGCAGCTTGTCAATAATTTGATACTCTACCCTATCGTCGACCGGGATCTGATGGCTGGCTATCCTTCGCAATGGTTCATATTCTCCGATCAATACGGAGTATTGGGCTTGTTGGAACAATGGAAGATCATTCATATCATTTCCCATACAGATAAATGGAGAGAGCTGAAGACCGGTTTGCTGCATCCCTGTCATTTTATTAACGTTTTTGTAGGTAATATCCAAGATCCCTTCGGCTGAATGGTAATGAATGGTGACATCAAGCTCCGATATTCTTTCCGATAATTCCTTGAAATGACTGCAGGATAGAACAACAATTTTTACAAAAGAATTAATTTGATCCAATTCCACTTGCTGTGCAAGACTACTTTGGGCGATGTTCATTAGAAGAGGATGCTCTTGTTTTGTCTGAACTGCATAGTTCAAAGTATCATCAATAAGATAATCAGCCTGATAATCATTAAGGATTTCAATAATTTCAAGCGCTAGGCTAGTTGGAATTGAATTAAAGTAGAGAGGCTTACCCTCATAATAAGCCATCGCCCCGTTCGCACCAATTAAAAGATGTTGATGAAAACGCTCGTCTAATATAGGAAGCATGTCACGGAAAGGCCTTGCAGAAGCAAAACCAATAAAGTGACCTAATTGCTCCAGCTCCATTAAACAATCCTGAATCCTTCTGGAAATCGGTCTGCCTTTGAAGCTAAGAGTCCCATCCATATCAAAAATAAAGTTCATCCTTATCCACTCCATCCGCTTGTTGTATCCCCAATAGTAATGAGAACTTCCTATCGAATAAAGGGACAGAATGAACAATTTGGGCAGGACACAGTGAAGCTAGGACTCTCCAAACCAAGCTTCAATCAATAGTTTGATGCCCTCTTGTATTTCATTGCAGGTAAGTGAGCCATAGCCAAGCAGTACTGTGGGATACTTGCCGGTTGTCTGATACCTGTACCTAGAGGTTCCATACACTTGTACACCATGCAATAATCCTTGCTCAATGAGTTCGGACTCCAATTTATTTGTTTTTATGGTAACGAATGCATGCAGTCCCGTATCTTTGCTCTCTGCCTCTACAAAATAGCATTGATTTTGAGCGATGGCTTCAAAAAACGCTTTTCTCTTCTGTTCATATTGCTTTCTCATTTTTTGAAGATGCTTGAACCAATAGCCATCCGCTAAGTACTGAGCAAAGGTTAGTTGATCAAGTCTCGGGACGGGCTGATCGTATTCAGTTATCTTAGAATGAAATAATGACAATAAGTCTGATGGAAGCACCATGTAGCTTATATTGGTTACCGGTAAAAGAGATTTGGAGATGCGGCCGATATAAATGACCTTGTCCGGAGCCAGACTTTGAATGGACGCCATGTAGCCATCCTCATACTTGTATTCCCATTCATAATCATCTTCCATGATAAAAGCGTGACAAGAAGCCCATTTCCTTAATTCTAGTCTTTTTGCCTGGGACATCACCATTTTATTGGAAAACTGTTGAGAAGGACTCACATAAAGCATGTTCACCGGACTGTTCTCAAGCTCTTGACTGTCTACACCATCTGCTCCCAGCGGTATTCCAAGCACATGAAAGCCATGGTTCCTAAAAGTATTTCTGGCGCCGTCGTAGCCCGGGTCTTCTACACCTATCACATACTCGTCTTTATTTAGGAGTTCGCATAGCAAGGATACTAGCTGTTGAGGGGTAGTGCCGATAATCATTTGCTCCGGAGCTGAAATGACACCTCGTGTTTCAAAAAGCAAACGTGACAGTTCGGTTCTTAAACTCAGCTCACCTTGAGCAATACCTTCAACTTCATAGTAGGTTTGATATTGCGCTATGATGAGATTACGAGCTTTGTTCCATTGATGGAACGGAAATGCGGACAGCTCTATATTGCCATATCGAAAATCAATTTTTATTTGCGAGCTCTTCGGAGTGCTATGACGGGAGTTAGGATCATTGTCCGGCTTTTCAAAAACATGAACGATAGTATATCCTTTTTTGGGGATGTTGCTTATATAGCCTTCCGATACGAGAAGCTGATAGGCGCTCTCCACCGTATTTTTACTTACCTTGAGCGTTTGAGCCATGCTTCTAATGGAAGGCAGAAACGTACCATTGGGTAATTGACCCTGCATGATGCCTTGTTTAATATAGCTATAAATTTGAAAAAACAACGGCCTTTGATTTGAAGAGTAATCCAATGCAAGCTCAAGCAAGCTATCGCCTCATTTCCAGACGTAAAAAAAGCCACCGCCGACAGTGACTCTAACGTATTTGCTACTTTATAGGTATACCTTCATTATTTCGTCTCAAGAAATATTAAGTCATATAAATATGTATTATACCTATGACCTAAGGAGTTGTAAACTTAGCTGGTCATAGCTATAGCCTCGGGCATACCTTTTTGGTTTGCTGAATAGACCTTTACAAATAGCGTGAAGGAGGAACGGAATTGGCTAACCTGTTAAGCGGATTATTCGGTAACTATTCAGAGGTGTCCATCCAAGAACTGACGAACCAATATGGGGCGTATCTCATGCCTGATGAAAAAATTCAGATGGGATTTAAGCTTATAAGAGATACTTTTATCGTTACAGATGAGAGACTTATATTCATTGACCATCAAGGCGTCACTGGCAAAAAGACAAGAATTGCTTCTATTCATCTGGATTCTATCTATGAGGTCACTATGGAAACCGCAGGAACAGGCTTTGATGACAGCGAGCTAACGATCCATTATATAACGTCACCTTATTATAAAGCGACCAATCTGCAAGTCTCTTCATACAAATTTGAGTTTGGAAAAAAGTTCAATCTACAGCCCTTCTATGTGGCATTGTTGACCATTGCACATCATAATCATAAAAGGTTAAATGCCTAAACGCACAGACGAATCAAGAGAAGGCATTTTCTCTTACGACAATAAATCGCGAGGGCAAATGCCTTCAACTTGTATTCTCTCTCTTCATTATAGCTTTACTTCAATACACAAGCTCGCGAAAATGCTTGACGGTATGAAAAGAAATGAAATTGCCGTTATGTGCGCTGTAAGCCCGCTCATCGCCCGACCGGCTGAGGATATGCAGGTCCTCCCCGTCAAACGCCATTGCAGCGTAATGACGGGACTGCCTGGCCGAAGGTCCTGCCACCACTAGTCCGGCAAAGCACCAATCGATGCAGTTTTTGGAAAAATGAAGCTGCATTCTCGACCTTTCGTTGTTCGGCAGATTGTAGCGGTCATCTGGCAGCCGTTCTGCTTTGGTCATGCTGTCGGTCGCCTGCGTACTCAATAGCCAGTAAAGACGGGTCACATCGTCATAGAGGATGTGAAATTTCATTTGCCCTCCCGGACAAGGGACGTACACTACCCGTTTCCCAGAAGGAACCTGCTCCAGCTTGGTAATCATCGAACCGTCCTCCTGCTCGACGACCTTGGCGATGGCGGCATAGCCGCTTCCTCCCGTATGAGCCCGCATCCATAAATGGAATGTTCGCCCACTCGGATCATGCCAATAATGATCGGGATCTACAAACTGCACCACATTGGTCTCTAGCCACCCCGCCGCTGCGCATCCCCTGCCCGGAGCGATATCGATATACCGCTTAGGATCTGCGTGAAAGAACGGAACTCCGAAATAATCTAACTCCTCAGTAGGAACGGCGTCACAAAAGGCAAGTTCTGAGGCGAACGTCCAGTTTTCAGTCTGCGTCAAATCCATATCTGTTTTGCCACGCAGCAGAACAGGCGCCAATTCGCCGACGGCCCAAACTTCGATTTTGTCATAAAGCTGCTTCTCCATGACCAAGTACACCGAGTCATTCGCATAATGAACATTGCATGGCGCCTGATGCCACTGGTCTTCATTCGTCAGGGATGTCGGGTCCGTCCAGCTTTCTCCTCGTCATCAGAGCGAATGATCGCTAAATCGCCATGATGGCCTAGTACATAGAGGGATTTGCCTGCAACGAAAGGCCTTGCATGACCAAACGGAAAGTCCCCTCGATGGATCCACGTTTTCCCCTTGTCATCCGACGTGAATATTTTTCCAATGGGTTGCTTCACACCGGGACCTCCAATGTCCATGGTCGCCACCAGCCTCCCCGAAGTAAGCCGAACGAGACCCGGGCTATAGCAAAAAATGGATGACGGATCATTCGATTCATACATTTTGACAAACTCGTCCGCGAGCGGTTTCATATCCGTCTACCTCCTATCCTTTAAGCGAGCCAATCATGACTCCCTGAACAAAATATTTTTGGGCAAAAGGGTAAATACATAACACGGGCAAGCTTGAAACGATGATAATTCCGTATTTGACGGATTCAGCCAAAAACGTTTTTTGAGCCATATCCTGATCCCCTATTCCCATTTCAAGCTGCTGCATCATTTGCGTCTGACTTGTAAGGATTTCTCTCAGCACCAATTGGAGAGGGATCAAATTTCTATCGTTCAGGTAAATGAGGGCATTGAAGAATGAATTCCACTGCCCGACCGCAGAGAATACGACCAGTACGGCAATAATCGCTTTGGAAAGCGGTAAAACGACCTTAGTAAAATAGCTGATGTTCCCGCATCCGTCCATTTTTGCAGCTTCGAACAGCTCGTGCGGGATGGTGGATTGAAAAAATGTCCGGGTAATGATGATATTCCACATGCTGACGCAGCCCAAAATAATAACAGTCAACGGATTATCCAGCATATGCAGATTTCGTACAAGCAAATAGGTGGGAATAAGGCCCCCGTGAATGAACATGGGAATGATAAACAGGGTAACGATAAATCCCCGCCCGACCATATCCTTCCGCGAGAATGCATAAGCGGTCATAAGCGTCAGAGAGACGCTAAGCGCCGTCCCTCCGATCGTATACAATACAGTGTTCCTATAACCGATCCATAGCTGCTTAAAGTTAAAAATCAATTCGTACCCGTTTAGATTAAACCCTTTGGGGAATAAAAAGACCCTCCCCGTTCCGACAGCGGATGGGTCGCTGAAGGAGGCGATAACGACAAAATACAGCGGGTACAGTACGATGATGAATAGGACCGCCAGAAAGGTAAAATTAACGATATCATAAACCTTATCGGCCCTGCCTCTGCGCACAACGATGCTCATGGGTCCCTCCTCAGAGAATGCCGGTCTGGCCTAATTTCTTGGCTAATTTATTGACGGTGAGCAGCATAACTAAATTAATAACCGAGTTGAACAGCCCGACCGCAGCAGAAAAGCTGAATTGAGATTGAAGCAGCCCAACCTTGTACACATAAGTCGAGATGACCTCCGATGATTGCAGATTCAAAGAATTTTGCATCAGAAAAGCTTTTTCGAACCCGACCCCCAATATACCTCCGCAGTTTAAAATCAATAAGGTTACAATGGTCGGCATAATGGAAGGCAGATCGATATACCAGGCCCGTTGAAACTTATTGGCGCCGTCTACGGTTGCCGCCTCATGCAATGAAGGGTCTACTCCCGATAACGCAGCCAAGTAAATGATGCTTCCCCAGCCCATTCCCTGCCAAATGCCCGACCAGACGTAGAGATGCGCAAAAGCATCCGGATTCGTCAATATCATGAGCGGCCCGTCGATAACCCCGATAGAATTAAGTAATTGACTGACGATTCCTAATCTAGGGGAAAGAAAGACATTCAGCATTCCCACCAAAATGACCATCGAAATAAAATGAGGCGCGTACGTTACCGTTTGCACGATATGCTTAAACTTCTTGCTTGCGGCGCTATGCAGCGCCAAGGCAAGGATGATAGGCATCGGAAACCCTGCCACCAAGGAGTACAGACTTAAAGACAATGTGTTTTTGATCAGCATCCAGAATAGATCCAATTTAAATAATCGCTGAAAATGATACAGCCCCACCCAGTCGCTTCCCCATATTCCTTTGATAGGCTTGAAATTCTCAAACGCAATCAGAACTCCATATAAGGGCACATAGTCGAAAAGAATCACATAGATCAGTGCAGGCAGCACAAGAAAATATAGACCGACATTTTCTTTGACCTTATGAAGCTTTTTACTGAACAATCTAACAGAAGTGCTCGTAGCTATAACTTGATCCGGATTCATGGTTCTCATTTCCTTTCTGCCAATGCGGACCTTAAAGACCAAATTATTTTCTAAGCTTGTTTGCAGCGTCTAGTTGTTTTTGATTCAGTTGTATGTACTCATCCAGCCCAAGGTCTTTCAGCTTTTTGGTATAAGCATCCCAATCGGCATCGACGCTTCCTTTTCCGGAAATCCAGCCTGCAACCGTCGTTTTGATGTAATCGTTGATTGACTTACTTAAATCGGCCATTCTCAGCTTTTCCGTCTCGCTCAACAGTCCGCTTGGCAAGGGAGGAAAGTTCAGTTCCTTGGCTGGCAAAAATTTCTTATAAATATTTATATATGCCCACTCTCGCGTACCTTCTTTTGTAAAATTGGTATTGACGATCTTGTTATTGAACATATCTTCGTCAAGAAGCGCTATACCGTAGTTACCTAGTCCCTTATCCGCATCCGCAACCTCAGACGCCGGCGTCAATAACTCATATTTGCCTTCCGCATTTTTCTTCCACATCACACCCTGACTTCCGTAGTTTTCCGATAAAGACCACTCCGGATCGGCCAGCAACTCCGCTAGTCTTGCTGATGCAACGGGATACTTGTTGTTTTTGAAGATAACGAAGTTTCTCGGCCAAATGCTTTTCGTTTGTCGGCGAATATAAGGATCCTTGCCATTAGGCGACTTCAAAGGGGCCATTGGATACCACCACTTACCGTCCGTGCTATTTTGCCCTTGGTCCAAGAATGAGGTCATTGAACCGACTAAAGGAGGATTGGATGAAATGGCTGCCGTATATTTGCCCCAGTCATCGGTGAAGGCTTCCGGAACCATCAGTCCATTTTTATATAAATCAGCCATATATTGGATCGGTTCCTTCAAGTCGGGATTCGTCGCCTGCGATTTGAACTTTCCGTCCTCCACAATAAAGTAGCTGCCGGGGATATACACGCCAAATGTCCCGTAAATGTCAAACTGACCGCCGATATTACTGCCATATAGAGCGTAGTATGGAATGACGTTTTTAGGGATCGAACCTTTTCCTGCATTATTTTTGAAAGCCAAGAGCACGTTTTTAAATTCTTCCGTCGTCTTGGGAATCTGAAGTCCGAGCTCATCCAACCATTTTTGGTTGATAAACCATTGATCGCGCAAATTATAGGAGGTTTCATTAATAACCGCGTAAGGAAAGCCGTATAATTTGCCGTCCGGCATCATCGCCTGAAGCTTCAAGCCGGGGTTTGCACTAAAAAATTTTTGCCATGTTGGGGTATAGGGCAATAATTTATCGATACCGATTATATCTCCGGCTTCGATAGCATCGGTCATGGACTGATCCGAAGCGTCCATTCTTAGCCCGATATCCGGATAATCACGGCTGCTGAACATCAAATTTGTTTTTTCCACATCACTGTATAGTTTCAAGTTAATCTTTATATTCGTTTTTTCTTCTATTTTTTTCCATATACTATACTTGGTAATATCACCCATATGGGCACCATACGCAATTCCTACCGTTAATGTAATCGGTTCTTTGGTGATTGGATATCCCGTTGCGTTCGTTATTCCGCCGTCCAGCTTGGTGCTATCGGAAATCTCATGTTCAGGTTGATTCTCAGAATTCTTTGTATCCGTACAGCCTATCAATGTTCCACCGATGAGCACGGTACTTAGTATGCTGGCAATAGCTTTATTCCCCATCGAATAGTCCCCCTTGTATAGATCTATGGTTTTGCAATAAAGCAGCATCTACCATTGTTCGAATCTCACGCTCCATACCTCTCAGCTGCTCAATTTCCAGCTTCATCGAAGCGGTCAGGCTTCCGGTATTGCTGGAACGAGCCTGCAGTTGGATGGGCAAGCCTTCCAAGCCCAGATAATATTTGGCATTTAGCGGATAAGGCTGGCGTTCTATGCTTGACGCCAAGCCGAGGAATTGCTGCAGCCTGGCTGCTGCTTCAGGTCGGCTCCGCACTAGCCGCATCAGGCTGACGTACAAGTCGGGGTGGAAATTGGCCATCACCCCGCTGTATCCGGATGCCCCGGCCTGCAGCGACATCAGCAGAGTGGCTGCATTTGCGTTGAATAGTTTTAGCCGGGTCCCCTGAACGGCGTCCAGTTTGGTTGTAAGCTGATCGGGATCACAACTGGTATCCTTCAAAAACAGGAACCGCTCGGTATCCGCGCACCACCGAAGCAGCTCGGGAGTTAGCAGCCGCTTATAAGGATGTGGACACTCGTAGATGCCGAAGATCGTCTCAGGGATTTGGCGCAGCAGCTGCTCAGCATGTCGCTTCCAAACGTCGTCAGGTTCTTCCTTTCCAGCTAGCCGATTGCTGACGATGACAAAAGCATCGATCCCTGTCGCCGATATGGCACCTATTTCTTTCGCCTGATCCTGCAGCGAATCCGATATATGTCCCGAGGCGATGACCTGAACGCGTCCTGCCGCCTGTTCGACCACAAACCGGGCCAGTTGCACCCGTTCATCCAGCGATAAATGAAACATTTCGCTCGATTGGCATACCGCGAAGAGGCCGTCGACGCCTTTGGCAATGTACCATTCGATCAGGTGCTCCAGCGCTTCGTAATCGATTTCTTTCGTTTCCGTAAACGGTGTAATCATTGTAGGCCAGACGCCATCCTTCAACATGTTTCGTACCCCTTTTTTCCTGTATTGTGCTTCAGACTCCATTTCAACAGAATGTTTCGTCTAGCCTTTACGTTCTATCACGATGGCCTAAACCGGTTGTTAAACTGCTTTCTCCCCCATTCTACTGCCATTATGATGTTTCCGGACCCGGCAGGTGTCACGGATTTAAATGTGATTGTGATGTTGCTCTTGTCGGCGGTAACCGAAGAAATTCCAGTCATATTGGCATCGGCTGATAACGCCGAAGCCATATACCACTCAGGGGCAATGCCTAGCAGGTGGGGTACATAGTAAGTGATATTGCCGCCGTTTACCGTAACGATAGACCGCTGCCCTGTGAATACAATTTCATCACCGATATATGAGGATTGCGACGGGTACGATACAGAGTCCCACACTTTGGTCAAAGCAGTATCCGTCTCCGGCGAATCTACCTTATCCCAATATTCGAACGTGCCTTGCGGATACAAGTCGTATGTGTACTCAAACACGCAATAGTTCGTATATTTGGGACGACGAAAATACAGCCAGTAATTACCGGCAGCGTCGGCATACACAGCAAATTTCGCGAACAAATCCCCCGATCCGTTAAACCCGTCTCCGTCAACCGTAAATACTGGTTTAAACCCTCCCGCCTCATTGCCTCTAACTCCGAAAGCAAATTCGGCTGATGCAGTACGGTAAGATGCTTTGCCGTAATCTGTAACCGTTCTGACTCGACCGCTGAATAACGATTTATCCGTTCCTATACGACACACCCGAAACCATTGAGCATAGTTTTGTACACCGGGCTTAGGTTCACCTATATCCCGAAGCTTCTGGTATCGAAGATCGCGCCATGTATTTTTCCAATCCTCCGCTTTGCTTAAATGAGAGGTTCTTACCGGCCCGTCGAAATTAATGATTCCAGACGTTTCCGGATCATCGATTTGGATGAATCTGCCAGTAAATCCCGCTCCTTCCGGCGGCGTCTCGCATCTGAAAATACCGCTCGAGTCACGAATAGTGCCATTTTTGCCAAATCTAATGCCAATCGAGCCACCTGATGTCCAAATATTCACTTCCAAAATGGCATTATATATTTCATGCAGAGCGTTGTTATAAGCATTGTCTCCGACTAGCATCCCGATCTGACCATCCCGAACATTTAGGGAGACATTGCGGAACGTAGTATAGCCATACGATGGCATGTTAGATGTTCCCGGTTGACGTTTGAATACGATATGGCGCTTACAGTTACTGATTGAGACATTTTCCAGTGTCGTTCCTTCAACCCAGAAATTACGGGTATGTAGTACAAGGCCATCGCCGCCTGTAAAACCGTACAGACTTACATTGCGAAGCTTGAACCCATACGTATCCGAGATTTCAACTGCAATCGAATTTGGATTGTTTCCTCCGTTTATGGATAAATCCGTAATGGCATGGCTAGTACCTACAGCTCCGCTCCACGTGGTCGAATTTCTCCAGTAACGGAACAAGCAGCCTGCCCCATTCCACTGTAGGTTTGTAACGCCAACCCCTTCTCCGCAAATAATTACATTTGGAGGCAAGTCTATATTACCTCCCGATGCTGTAAAGTCGTACGTACCGGCGGGAAGCAGCACCGTCCCCCCTTCTCGGCTGCTAATTCCAGAACAGACTTGACCGCTGCAGTCGGATCCGTGAGCCATAAACCCGAATCATCAACGCGCCAGATCGGTTTGACGCCACCAATCAAGCTTGCACCGCTGGTTTGGCCCAATGCTTTTTCAAGCCCAGTCTGATATACAGCCATCCATGCGCTTTCACTAATGCCTCCGTCAGCAAGCGGGTTATCTGCTGTAGTCGTGTGCGGTCGTGCTCCGGCCCACCGATATCCGGTTGTGATGCCATCTGGTGTGGTTACTTCCAGCACTTCCCACTCCTGCGTGATTCGTACCTGAGGTCTGAACACACCACGGGCTCGGATAAAACTGCCTGCCGGATGATCCGGTTCACCATGATTTCCATAAACAGTATCAGAGACGGAGGAGGATTCCCTGGCACTTGCTCCTCCTGCAGAAACTCCATATAGAAGTGCTGCTACTCCGGCCATGCCCATTGAAGCAAGCAGTTTTCTTCGGGTTAACGTCTCCTTTAAATCTTTCTCATCGGAATCCTTCTCATCGGTCATGTTTCTTTCCTCCTCAGCATGTTTAAAGCATCACGAGAACATAGGCTAGCTCTCTTGTCCATCCAAAAGCTTGTAAAATCATGCTCGCTATTTAGTTCCTCCTGCAGAAATAATGCGTGTGAATTGTAATCGTTTGCATATGCATATTACGAATCGATCGCTTTTTCAAGCTAGCAGATGTACGCTGAAAACGTAAATAGGCCGTTAAATGGCGATATGCCATTCTTCAGCAAAGCCTGTTTGCCCAAGCAGCATAACCTCTAACTTGCTGCCAAATGGATATACCGCCTTCTGTATAGCTGCCCGCAACAAAAGAACCGGCTCCCGATTAGGCATCGATGATGCGCTATCGGAAAGCCGGTCTATCCATTTCTATTGTATGGCATAAGTACAATTTTGTACCCCTTAAATACTTTTGTACTTGCGAAACCCTCCCGGAGTCGTCCCAACTTCTTTCTTAAACTTCCGAACGAAACTGGATACGTCGCAATAGCCGATCTCAGAAATAATCTCAATCAGCGGTTTCTTGGTCGAGCTTAGAAGCTGTTTTGCTTTTTCAATACGCAGATAATTGATGTAATCGGAAATGCTTTGGCCGAAGCATTTCTTGAAATAATAGCTTAAGTTGGAAAGAGACATGTTAAAATGATCTGCCATGCTCTGAACTGTAAAGTTCGTATCGTGATAGTTCGTTTCTAAATAGGCGACCCATTGCCGCAGCAGCTCGTCATCCTGCTTCTCGCGATTATCTTTAATGTAATTGCACAGAGTCTGACAAACATCCGTGATGCTCTGTCCAAGCTCTTTCACCGTTTCAAATTGGGCTAGGGATAGGACGTCTATATCTCCTTTGTCTAGGCCTACGAACTTTTTATTGATCTGCTGCATCGCTTTCAGCACCGTATTGATAATATCGAAGCATAGACAACGGGCTTCGAACAATGCTATGTCACACTCGGTTATTTTGCTCACAAGCTCCTCCACAATGAAGGAAATTTGGTCCGTATTACCTTCTATAATAGAAATCTCCAGCGCTCTTAGTTCTTCTACCGGGTAAGGAAAACCAGATCCGGCGGCGATACGGATGTCTTCAAAGTAAATGATTTGATCTGTTCCCTTGACCAATCGGTAATCGAGCGCCGTGTACGCTTCAAGACACGATTTGCCGATCTGTCCTGCTGCCTCGTACGGATTGCCGACACCAACCGCAACATGAGAGTGCAGCTCATTCGTTAATAGCTGCTGCATATCCGCTAAGGTATTCTGCAGCATTTGACGGTCCGATTCCCGGCCGCAGGCCAGTATGAAAATCAAGCGATTGTCGATATTTATGCGGCCATAGCCTTCGATTTCGCTAGGAAGCACCTGTTCCAATAGTGCAGGAAGCATAGAAGCCGTCACTTTCTGCTGCGGTTCCAAAGCAGCAGCTGAGAAGATAACGACACGAAAGAATGGATGGCTAAAGGAAAGGCCAAAATCACTGCCTTTTTCGTTAAACGCTTCGGCATGCGGGAAAACCCCGCTGAGCAGATGGGTCAACAGGTAATCTTTAACTGCGCTATGATTGCTCTTGACCTGATCTTTCAGTATCTTATTCGTATGATTGATCCGGTTTATTGTCATCCTTACCGCATCGAACTCATTTCCGGTTTCCGCTACACTTCCTGTCTCCCTTTCAGCAAACAAGCGCAGCTGGCGAATAGGCCGATAGTTTAAGCGCATGTTGAACAAGATGGCCATTCCACCTGCAAGCACAATAACTAGAAGTGCTCCAAGGAAAGCATCCTTGGCGGCATATACTTGGCTCATTGCTTCTTTTACGGGCATGACCATAAAATAGCTCCAGCCGGTTTCCGAGGACTGGATGTAAGAAACAAAATGGGACGAGGAACCTATATTCGTGATAAGAGAATGTTCGGTCTGACCCGGTTGAATGAAATTCATTAAATCCTGTTCTTGAGGTCGATTATTCTCTTTCGACGCAGCGACGATCTTGCGCTCCGGATTTATTGCTATGATATTGCCTTTATTGCTGCTCATCATTTGTTCAAAAGCATGCTGTTTGATAATAAACAATACCATGCGTTTGTCGTAATTAGAGCTGTTGGGTACAAGATAGCTTACAACCTGGCCCAATTCTCCTCCGCCGGCGTCACTATCCGGTACCCACACCCCATTGCCGTCTATGTCTCGGGCTGCGGTTAAAAATTGCTCCTCTGAAACCGCACCTCCATAATAGACTGCCAAAAATTCTTTCATGGTATAAGTCCTCGTTGAGGAAACAAATTTATTTAATTGTTTGTAATAAACGACGACATCGCTTATAAAGTTATTTCCGGAAATATAGCTTTTTAATTGGCGAATCCCTTTGGAAGTAGTATACGGGCCATCACTGATTTGCTGTGTGGTAAGGTCCGGATTGTTATAAATTTGGTAGGCAACCGTATTCATGCCTGCAATATGATGATCTACCGCAGTTACGACGTGTTGGAGAATATTGACGTTATTCTTGATTACTTCTTCTTTCAACTGATGGAAAAAGTAATTGTAAACCAGTAGGGTGATGATCGAGAGAGGAATAGCCAATACCAGCATATACGAAAACAAATAGCGCAGAAACAGTCGGTTTGTTTGCAAAACGTTTCGTTGTGGCCAGAACAATAGTTACACCCCGCTTTGGTAGCTTCTTACGCTCTTGCATTCCATCATGATGCGTTCACAGAATTCTGTTCGCAATCAAGAATTGATTACGCTTTCAAGGTTGGTCGTATTCAATATAGCATATCCTTCATTCATTGTATATTTCATCCATCATGGATTTGCCTTTTTAGAACAATGAACCATGTCTCTACAATCGCATATTTACTAAGCGATATTCTTTTTGTTATTGTTAGGATATTTAGAGATATAGAAATAACCGATGAACCATAAGTGAAAGGGGAGATAGAGTCGTGAACAATAAAGCCGGTTTGCTTCTCATCGTCACATTATGGAATGCCATCTTCTTATCGGGATGTAAACAATCGGTCATTTCTAATTCCAACAACGCTTCAGGCAGCTACGTAGAAACGACCGGCAACCAGATCATGGAGAACGGCATCGCCGTCAATTTGACCGGATATCCTATTGTCAATCAGCCCATTACACTGAAAACCGTGGTGGTTACTTCCTATAAAGGTGACTACAATCAATCGAAGTTTTTTCAGGAACTGGAGAAGAAGAGCGGAATTCATCTCGATATTAAGCAAATCTCCGTCGATAATAGGGATAAATTGAATTTAATGTTTGCTTCGCGTCAGTATCCAGATCTCCTGCTTCGTTCCGACGCATCTGCGCATCAAATCGCCACTGCGCAAAGTGCCGGGGACATCATCCCTTTTTCAAGCCTGCTGCAGTATGCACCCAATTGGATAAAAGCGCTCGAGTCAAATCCAGCGGCAAAAAAGGCGATGACAGCCGCAGACGGTAGCATTTACAGCTTAGGGCTTGTTCAACAAAATCCCGTTTATTTGGGCATACGCGATCAATGGTTGATCAACAAGAAATGGTTAGATCAGCTCGGCTTGGAGATTCCGTCGACTACCGAGCAATTTGCGTATGCCCTAGGACAGTTTAAAGCAAATGCCGGCAACGGAGTTATTCCGAAAGATGTGATTCCCTATTATTTTCGCTGGGATCAATACGTAGGCGGTCAACTGGATTTATATGGCGGCTCCTTCGGCCTCTTGGTACCGGATGACACCTATGTGGCGGTCGAGAACGGCAAAGTCCTCTTCCAAGCACTCAACCCCGAGATCAAAAAGCCCTTGGCTTATTTGCATCGGCTCTATAAGGACGGTTTGATTCCTCCCGAAGTATTTACGGACGACTGGGGAGCCTATTTTGCCAAGCTAGTAGCCAAGCCGGAGATGGTCGGTTCCATTGAAGCCTACAGCAATCCCAATCCTGACGTTTATGTCCCCATGCTTCCTCCCGCAGCCGAAAGCACCCAAAGGCAGCTGTACCGGCAGCAAACATGGATTGTCCGGAATAATCAATTTACTATTTTCAAAAATAATAAGTATCCCATCGCCTCTGCACGCTTGGCCGATCTGCTAGCTGATCCGGATTGGTCTGTCCAGGAAACGTACGGTTTGTTCGGAGCAGGCACGAGAAAAAATAGTGACGGTACTTTTGACATTATGCCGGAAACTGGAGACGAAGGTGAGGTTCCCAATGTGGACGCGGTCTCGGCCGTTACACCGGATTTGGCATCTAAGCTCCGCTACTTGCCTGGAAACAGCAATTATTACCGATCTAAAGCCGTAGCGTTGTATGAACCGGTTATCGCTCCGCTCGACAAGTTTTTTCCGGATTATGTAACTTATTCACCTGACGACCGCGACAAACTCACACAATTGCAGATAAATGTCAAAGATTATGTGAGACAGACCTTCATTCGATGGGTCGTACAAGGAGGCGTCGATCAAGAATGGGATGCCTATGTCGCGAAGCTCAAAAGCATGCATGCAGATGAAATGATTGCTATCATGCAGAAAGGGCTGGATGACTACAACAAACCATAAGATTAACCAATGAATATTGCAATTGCAGCTGAAACAGCCCCAACATCATGTTGTATAAAGGAAAAGAAACCAACGCCACCAACATGGTTATTGGTTTCTTTTTACTTCCTTCATTCAGGGAAGACTCAACTCAGGGCGTGAAAGATAAAGTTAATAAGAAACAGACCTGCAATCAAATATAAAGGAAGTGAGATTTCCTTCGCTTTCCCCATAGCCAGCTTCAAAATAACATAAGCCATAAAACCGAACGCCATTCCATCGACAATACTGTATGTCAGAGGAATTAATGCCACAATAAGAAAAGCAGGGAATCCTTCCGAGAACTGTGTAAAATTGATACGCTGTACTCCGGCAATCATTAAACCGCCGACAACAATTAATATCGGAGAAATGGCACTATCCGGAATCAGCTTAATGACTGGAATGCAGAACAACGAGACCAAGAACAAAATGCCTGTTGTGATGGCAGTCAGTCCTTTTCTTCCCCCTGCCGATATCCCCGCGGCGCTTTCTACTGTCGACACTGTAGGACTCGTTCCAAAAATTCCCGCAGTAATAACAGATATCGCATTAGCCTGCAAGGAGCGGGTAAATTTCTGAGGAGCTTCCACCATTCGCAGATGACCGTGAATCATTCCGATATTTTCAAACACAATGACCAGCGCCAATGTAAAGGCTGCAACCCAAAATGTCGCCGAGGCTATGCTATCGAAAGATAAAGCTCCAAATACCTCCAAGTATACTTTCATCGAAAGATGCTCGCTGGTAGCTTTACTCAAAGTCACTTGACCTAATCCAATGGCCAGTAATGTGCCCGCCGCTATGGTAATCAGGAAATTCCCAGGTACATTGCGAATGAACAGCACAAGAGCAATAATCAGCGTTACCAATGTCAGAATCGTATGAGGGTCCGCGAAATTACCTAACGCTACGAACGTTTTTTCACTGGCTACTACAATACCGCCTTTTTGCAGGCCGATAAACGTAAGGAATAATCCTATGCCAACCGTTGTCGCCTCTTTTAGCGAATCAGGGATGGATTGTGAAATCGATAGAGCAAGCGGCGTAAAGGCAACGATAACAAATAAGATTCCCGACACGCAAACCGCACCTAATGCTTCCTGCCATGTTAGTCCCATCGTCTGAACGATCGTGTACGTAAACAGCGCATTGATCCCCATTCCAGGCACTAGGATAATCGGAGAATCTGCCCATAATCCCATAAGCAGGCAGCCGACAAAAGATGTTAGTGCAGTAGCAATAATGCCCGCTTCAAGCGGAATACCTGCGTCCTCCAATATGGATGAATTAACGGCAATAATATACACAATCGTGAAAAAGGAAATGACGCCTGCAAGGAGTTCTTTTTGTACTGTGGTCCGCAATGTTCCAGCATTCTTAATCCGACCGGCTTGTTTACTCATTCATGCTGATCCTTCCTTCTATTTAGCCCCTCGCCCACCCTTTGCTTCAAAAACAACGTTTAAGATACTGAAACCGAATTAGTGACAACAATCCTATTCTCAAGCATCGGCTTGATATGACCAAGCTTTCGAATATGCTCAATCACGAGATCACGCATGATCATCGAAGTATCTTTAACGTGAGCAGCAGCTCCAAATGCTGTAAAGCCATCTCCGCCTTTGCAAGTAAAATCATCAGAGGCAATTTTGTACGTACGGCTTTCATCCAGTGGCTGTCCGTTGATCAACACTTCTACGAGACGTTCGCTGGATTCGGCTGACGGATCGATCACTATCGTCACTCCTGACTGCTCCAGTACCCCGGCACTCATTCTTGCGCTTTGCTCCAGTACTTCCTTCAGTTCACGCCCTGTCATATCCATGACGAGAACATTATTGTTGAATGGAACGACACTAATGATATGTCCGACCGTGATATCTCCCTGTTCTACGTCCGCACGTAAGCCCCCAGGGTTTGTGAATACTACATCCGCCTCTGTATAGAGTCGAACGGCATCGGTAATGATGTTCCCAAGCACCGATTCGCCAAAATAATTCCGGGTTAGCGCCTCCTCGGCGTAACCGATTTTTTGATCGATTAGCTGCTTCAGACGATCATCCCAATACTGCACACGTGCCGCAACGACTGGATCCGGTTTGATCTGGTCCGAATAAATCGGCTCCAGATGTCCTTCATATGAAGTAATCTTCCTTATCGACTTGTCAACCTTCAGCTTCAAATAACCGACGAACGTACCAAGTCCACGAGTTGAACAAAGCATTGTTCCCGTTTCCTTTACTAAATAAGGCTTTAGGATGGATTTGTGGGCATGCCCTGTAATCATTAAGTCAATGCCTTTGATGTTACGACACATGCGCACATCCTCTTCAAAATCTTCCTCTACATGAACCTCGCGATCTGTGGTCGATTGCTCGGCAGGAACTCCTTCATGGGCAAGCACAATAACCAGATCCACATGGGGTCTCAACAGGTTTACATATTCTTGCAGAAGCGACTCCTGTTCTCGGAAGTCCAGATCTTGAACTAGATCGACTTGTATCGTTTCATAGCCGGCTTTTTTCCCATGAATGCCGATCACTGCGATTTTCAAGCCGCCCTTTTCCAATATTTCATATGGTTTGGCAAATAAAATATTAGTTCCTTTATAGAATATGCTGCCTGATAAAAAAGGAAATTGCGCTTGAGCGACCAGTTTCCTTGCATTAGGAACCCCGTGATCAAATTCATGGTTTCCGATGCAGGAGGCATCAAATCCGATAGCATTAAATAAATCGACTGGAGCCTCTCCATTCGTAAGAAAGCTGATCGCAGGACCAGTGATAATATCCCCGGCGTCCAGGACAAGGACATTCGGTTCACTTGCCCGTATCTCGTTGATATAGGAAGCCATGTAAGCAGCGCCGCCCATCATAGGTTCCCCCTCGATCCACGTTGCTTTCACAGGCTTATCTTGTGCATGGAAATCATTAGTATACAAAATGGTTAGTTCTATTGGGTTCGACATTCGCATTCTCCCCTATTCTTTGTTTAAAGCTGACCTTTTCAGCCGCTCCGCGTTTTGCTTCTCCTTAAACAATCTCGCATTTTGGTTAAATGCAGGCTGACCAGAAACATCTGGCCCTACCAGATTGCTTTGCCCCGTCCCGGTTACAGGCAACCGCGCGCCGTCTATAGCCGGGTCGACGTACTGAAGGAACCAACAATCCAACTGATTCCGTAATGTTCGAATCCGTTCCTGATACTCGGGATGATCGTACAAATTAGTACATTCCTTTGGATCATGATCCAGATCATAAAATTCAAACGGTCCGAAGGGGTATCGATGAATATATTTATAACGCTGAGTACGTATCATTCTTACCGGGCCATATTCGTCATAGACGACTACATGGCGCCGTTCATCGCAGCCCATCCCTTCCAAAATAGTCAGAAAGCTGTGTCCTGGTAATGGATCCGCTTGGGGATTATCAATAGATGCATACTCCAGAAGAGTTGGCATAACATCATATTGACTTAGCAGTGCCGAATGAACGCGGCCTTGCGGAATGCGACCCGGATGGCTGAAAATGGCAGGAACTTTCACTGAATTTTCGTACATGTTCTGTGGGTACGTTCCGTTTCCTTTGCCCCATATTCCGCCCTGACCGCAGCTGAAGCCGTTATCACTCATAAAGCAGATTAGCGTATTCTCACGAAGATTCAGTCGCTCCAGCTGCTCCATGAGCAAGCCGACATTATAATCCATCGCAGTAACCGCCGCGAAATAGCCCTTCAGATTGTCTCGTGGATTCGTTCGTACATCTGAAGGATTCGTCAGTTCCAGAAACCAAGGATGCTCCGGCTCCTGCGGACAAGTCTCGAACAGACAATCGTCATACATCTCCACATATTCCTTAGGATGCTCTCCGACCCATAGATGGTGGGGAGCCGTATAATGAACGCTTATATAAAACGGCTGGTCCTCCCGAGCCTGCTTATCGATAAATGCCATAGCATCCTGAGTGATCAAGTCCGTTAAGTACCCTGTTTCCTTCACTGCTTCCCCATTGCGTACCATCGTCGGATCGAAGTAATGACCTCCATCATAAATGTAGGTGTACCAATGGGAAAATCCCTTTTGTGGCGCGTAATCATTACACAAGCCCCATTTGCCGCTGATACCGCATACATATCCCGCTTTAGCAAGAAGCTCTGTATAGGCCGTATGGCCATCCAAATATTGTAGATGCGGATTGTCATTCTCCCGGATAAAATCATGAACCCCATGCTGCGAGGGCATTTTCCCTGTCAGAATGGTTGCACGAGCAGGTGCGCATACCGGAGAGCTGCAGAAAAAATTCTCGAATCGGATTCCTTGCTCTGCAAGCCGGTCCAGGTTAGGTGTCCTGATCTCTGGGTTGCCTGCGCATCCTAGTGCCCAAGGGCCTTGATCGTCAGTTAAAATAAATACAATGTTCGGCTGATTCCGGTTCATATTACAACTCCCCGATAATGCCAAGCACAAGCTTCAAAAACCTCGGCTTCACTTGCTCCGCAGCCTCCATGACCTCTTCATGCGATAAAGGCTGCTCCAATATTCCAGCCGCTTTGTTCGTAATGCAGGAGATGCCGAGAACTTCCATACCTGCGTGTCTGGCGACGATCACTTCTGGTACAGTGGACATGCCAACCGCATCAGCACCTAAGACTCTTGCCATACGAATTTCCCCGGGTGTTTCATAGGTCGGCCCCAGATTCCCCATGTATACGCCTTCACGGAATGAGAAGCTTTGGCGTCCTGCCACTTTGTGCGCCAATTGAATGAGGCGTTTGCTGTAGGCATCGGACATGTCCGGGAATCTCGTTCCAAGCTCACTGTCATTAGGACCTATAAGCGGATTGGTTCCCATAAAATTGATATGGTCGGTAATTAACATCAGGTCTCCAACCTCAAATTCCGTGTTGACTCCCCCGGCAGCATTAGTAACGATAAGCTGCTTAACACCAATAGCTCTCATTACACGTACAGGGAACGTTATGGATGATGCGGCGTAGCCTTCATACAAGTGAAAGCGTCCTTTCATCATAATGACGCTCTTCCCATTAATTTGGCCTGCTACCAGTTCCCCAGCATGGCCTTCTACAGTCGATACGGGAAAGTGAGGAATAGCATGATAAGGGATCACTTTAGCTTCCTCTATCAGATCAGCGATAAGACCGAGACCAGATCCAAGGATCAAACCGATTTCCGGTTGAAACCCTATAGTATTTTCGATAAATGTCACTGCCTCCTGGATATGCTTCTTAACATCAGACATCATTTGCACAGCACCCTTCTAATGAATTGTAAGCTTTCATTTCTATGTGATCATCATAATGCACACCTGAGAATTTGTAAATATAATTTTATTCATTTTGAGAAAAAGTATGCAGAATATTAGTTATAATTACTGAAAATCCCCCTAACAGTCTTTAACTAATTAACCAATAACCAAAATATCGTATCGTTTTTATCAATTATATTTTTATTCACTTATTGCAAGCGGTTTACTACAGCGTCCCGAATCGTGTACAATAAAGGGAAACTTATCCGTTCCTATGTTTTCAATACAAGATGCATTTGCTGCTTAAATTGGAGGATTATTATGTTACAAGAATTCGTCGGCTTAATGTCTCCGAAGATGAAAAGCTTGAAGCGGCTTTACTATTTGATCAATAAGCTGGGTCCAGTGCGAATTAATACACTAGTAGAGCAAACTGGGTATAAGCACTCCACCTGTTCTCGTTTGGTTGAAGAGCTCGTGCAAAGCGGGTTAATCTATGACAGCGGTTTGGGGGAATCAAAAGGTGGGCGCAAACCTTCCCTGTATGTCATTAAGCCTGACTCCCACTATTTAATAGGTATAGAAATATCAAGTCTTTTTACGACGGTTCTTCTTCTCGATTTGCAATTAACCATAGTAGCAGAGCATAAGCTGAAAATGCTTGAAACATGTACTCCCGACTATACGCTCCGCTTTATAAGCGAGCGTATCGATCAGCTGCTTGAGGAACACAGCGTTCCACACAACAAGCTGCTTGGTATCGGAGTTGGGGCTATCGGCCCCATCAATCGTGAAGGCGGGACTCTTCTCTCGCACGAGCATAAGCTAGATGGCTGGGAGCAGGTCAATATTATCGATTATTTACAGACGCGTTTTCATACGACCGTCCTTCTCGATAACGGAATCAACCTGGCTGCACTTGGAGAATATCGCAGTAAATATTGGAAAGATGCGGACAACCTTGTCTATACCTCGTCAGGCGTCGCGATTCGCTGCGGTATCATTTTGCAGGGGCAAGTGCTCGGCAGCAAGCTCGATATGGATAATTCCCTGGGTCATATTACAGTGGACGTTCACGGGCGTCAGTGCTCTTGTGGTGCTTATGGCTGTCTGGAAGCCTACAGCAGCTTCCCGTCCGTGCGTGAAGAAATTGTACGCCGCATCAAGCGCGGCAAAGCATCTGTACTGCAAAGCATGGTCGATCAAGTGGATGATGTACAGTTCCATCATATATTGGATGCTCTAGAGCAGGACGATCCGCTCTGTTACGATGTTGTAAGGGATGCCGCCTATTATTATGGCATCGGTTTATCCAACCTGATTCATCTCTTACGTCCGGATATGGTTATTGTCGGTGGAGGCTTGGGAGCAAACCTTACTTTCTACGAGATTACGGCAGAAACCGTACAGCAACGGCTTCAGCATTATCCTAACTGCAAGGTGAAGATCGTCAGAGCTTCAAGTGGATACAATGTGGTTGCTGTAGGGGCCGGCTGCATGGTGCTTGACTATTTCATTGAAGACAAACAAACCACGTGATGCTCACGCGGTTTGTTTGTCGAGAAACATTTAAATCTTGAAATATTGCTAGTATACTCCAGTGGAATATGCCCCTCCAGCCGCTGTTGAAACCCGTGAATTTGATTAGATTTAGTGGAATATTCACGGATTTCAAAGGCGGACGTAAACTCTTCCGAGGCATTCCCCACCCTAGGCAGGATCCTTATCGTCGCCCAATTCATAGACGACCTTCCGGATCGTCCCCCTGTAAGGATATTCGCCTTCCTCCAGGTACATCTCCGTTACTGTAGGAAGCGCATCGCGACCGATACTTAGACCTTTGCGAGATATTTTGTATTTATAGGTCTTAGGGAACTTTCTTTCCCCGACCAGTTTACCGTTAATATATAAGGAGCCCGTGCCTGCGGTCGACAACGGCTGCTTAGTGAAAACGAACCGGATTTCCAAATCACCGGATGGCACCTCACAATCCGAAATCATCGCGTACAAGGTACGCATATGGTTATATTCAAAATGGAGGCGGTTATTACGGATATATAGCGTATATCCGCCATCATAATTCCCCATTGCTACGAGCACTCCGTCGCATGAATCATCTGGCCGTTCAATATGTGCCGTGATCGAATACGAGCGGTTAACCGTCGGAGGTGCCGCAGCCGATCCAATGATCGCCACTCCGCCATAGTAGGTGAACTTGTTGCGAGCAGTTACCGACTCGGGATTGTGCTTCGCCAAATCTTGCCATCCTGCATTGCGCAGCGGCAGGACATCGTGCTGCTCCGCCTCCCCCCACCACAATTCGATTAGTTCCTGCAATCGATTCGGATAAACAGCAGACAAATTATTCACTTCATTATAATCGCTGCTAAGATCGTACAACTCCCATACATCGTCCTCGAAAGCCACTCCCCTCTCATGATTGGTCACGGCTTTCCATCCATTATGAATAATGGCACGGTTGCCCATCATCTCAAAATGCTGCGTCACCCTTCTCGTCGGCTCATCCGGCTGTGTGAACGTGTACGACATACTGCTTCCATGAATCGGCATCTGGGAGACACCTCGAATCTCGGCTGGTGGCTGGATATCTAATACCTCATATACCGTTGGTGTAATATCCGTAATATAGTGAAACTGTGAACGTACCTGTTCGCTTCGCTCGATGCTTCCCTGCGGCCACTGAATGATGAGCGGTACGCGGATACCACCAAAGTACGTCTGCTGCTTGTAGTAGCGAAGTGGAGTATTACATACTTGTGCCCAGCCACTAGGATACTCGCAGCTTACCCGATCTCCGTACATTTGTTCGTAGTAGGGTAAAATATCGTCCAAAGTCTCTGTATACCCTTCGACGATCTTCGAATAATCCACGCTGCCATTGGATCGTCCCGTACTGCTTGCGCCATTATCCGAGATCAGCACAATTAGTGTGTTATCGTATTGATCGATTTCCTTCAGGTAATGGATAAGTCGTCCGATTTGATCGTCGGTATGTGTTAGGAATCCGGCATAAATCTCCATGAACCGCGTAGCTACTTTTTGCTCATTGGCAGATAAGGTATCCCATGGTCGAACATCTGGATTGAATGGTGGCAGCTCCGCATCCTGCGGGATGATCCCCAGTTCCTTCTGCCGATGAAACCGCTGCTCGCGAATCTGATCCCAGCCGATATCGTATTTGCCTTGGTATTTGCGGATATATTCCAGCGGCGCTTGATGAGGCACGTGCTGAGCTCCGAACGCTAAATATAGAAAGAACGGCTTTTCCGGTGTAATGGAAGTTTGATCCGTAATAAATTGTCGAGCATGATCTATTAAATCCTCGGATACATGATATGGGCCTTCCTGCTTATCTGGACGCGGAACAAAGTGATTATCGTAAACCAGATCCGGATAAAATTGATCGGTCTCCCCTTCCATAAAACCATAAAAACGCTGAAAGCCTTTGCCTAGAGGCCAATAATCATAAGGTCCCGCCGGAGAAGAATGATGTACAGGAGCAAGATGCCATTTCCCTATAGCAAACGTGCTGTACCCATTGTCTTTCAACACTTCGGCTATGGTCCCAGCATGGTGAGAGATACGCCCTCTCGTATTCGGGCTATCGGGTCCAAGATCGAAATTCGTTATCGTCGCCATCCCGACCGAATGGTGATTACGTCCGGTCAATAAAGAAGCTCGGGTTGGTGAACAAAGCGGAGTTGCGTGAAAATTGTTGTACCTCAGTCCTCCTGCCGCCAATTGATCGATATTCGAAGTCTGGATTTCAGAGCCATAACAGCCCAAATCACCGAAACCCATGTCATCAAACACAATGTAAATCACATTGGTTTTCTCTTTATCTTGCCTTACCTCTTCTGCATTGTTCATTTGTGACTTACCTCCATCCAATCGATAAATAAATCAGATCACTCAGTTGCCCTAGGCGATCACAATTAAACTTGGGCTGATTTTCCGAACTCTTCAGTCCGGTTAAAGTTCTTATTAAATACATACATAAAGATTAGTGTAGCGACTCCAATCATCAACATGAGCACCAAGGCTGAATTACTGTATTGTGCAGACTTGTCATTGGATGAGAAGTCAATAATTTTATTCATCATATAAGGCTGGCCATACAGCATGGCAAGGAACGCACCGCCCAATGAGCTTCCTATGTTAAGGACTAGCTTTTCAATACCGATACCGGCGCCTCTCTGATGTTCCGGCAGGAGCTGTGTATAGTTCGTAAGGTACCCTGAGAAAAATAAGGCGTAGCCAATATTGAAAAGCCCCATTCCGATGAAGACTATGACTACGGAGTACCCTACCAGAAAAGCTACGAGAGTTAACCCGCCAAAAATAAATGCCCCTCCGAGTAAAGCGATATTCCGATAGCCGATCTGTTTAATGATTTTTCCTGATAACATTCCAACAATAAAGGCGGCAATATTCGTAAACATATAAAACACGCCTATCGTGCTAGTAGAAATACCATAAGTTTGTTTGGCAATAAACGGAAAGATGAAGGAAAAGCCCACTTGCGTTCCATAGAACAAAGCACAGACGATCAAAGAAGGAATAATCCCTTTCACTTTAAAAAGCTCCGGCTTCACGAATGGATCTTTGCTCTTTTGAGTATAGAACACAAAGATGGCAATAAAAACAAGAGCCAAGATCAGTAATATTGTATATTCCATTTTAAACGTCATGTAGGTTATCAATAAGGCAGAAATAACAGTCAGCAGAATTAAACCGATATAATCGAATGACCCTCGTTTGCTTTCATCCTTAGGCATATTTTTATAAATAATCGGGACGCCGATCAGGGTGATAAGCGGAATTAGAAATGTAACGTTCCAGTGCAAATACTCTGTAATGTAACCTCCGAATAAATGACCAGATGCTGAGGCGAGCTGAAAAATAGCTGTGTTATAGCCAAAATATTTGGCCGCCGTCAACTTGTCGAAATATTTGATCGCAATCATAACCTGTAAAGCCAAAGGCGCTGCAATGGTAATAGCAAACAATGCACGAAACACAATCAATAAGGTAAAGCTGTGCTGCGAGAAGAAACCGATCAGCGTGACAACTGGGAAAACAAAACAAGTAAACAATAATAGCTTCCTTATGCTAATCACATCAGATAAAGCTGTAAATACAATAGCTGCTATTCCGAAAAACAACTTGCCAAGCGTTACAATTAAGCTGACCGTTGACGGAGTTACTGCAAATTCTTGGGACAAATCTGGTGTTATTAAATTGAATACGTTTTCATTGAAAACTTGAAAAAACTCATACAGCAGAATCCAAGGCATACACTTGATGACTCTTCTCTGGATCTCTTCCTTCTGCAAACCACTCATGGTCTTCCCCCTCTTCATGGATGAATAGATAACTTCGTCGACAGCTGCTTGGTTCTTACATTGAGGACTTTGTTAGTCTGCCCTTTCTTCGATTGCTCATCCCCCTTAACACGTTCCACCGAATGAATATACCTATCATATACGATGCTCTGTCTATTTGTAAATCTAATATTATTCAAAATGATAAAAAGATTATAACAAATTGATGAAATTTGAATAAAAACCTTAAATTTCAGCTATTTCATTCTAAAATGATAGATGTTATTTCTATAATAAAATTATATAAGTCTCTATTATTCTCATTATGATTTTAAAAAACAAAAAAATCCCTCTGCATACAACAGTTTAACTGTCTACACAGGGGATTTCTTCAATTTTTATTTTTTCTTCGTCAATTCTTGCTCGATTGCCTTATCCGCATCCTCTTGCGTCTCTCTTAGAACGGTGTTAACATCCTTTGCTCCAGTTGCGAGATTAGTGACAACACCGTTGATTTTCCCTGCCACGAGCACATGATACGGATTTGGTGGAGCCATTTTGGCAGGCTTGATTTTTAAGGTGCCTTGAATATTTTTCCCTTTAGTCAAAGGCAGATCAGCCAGGAAATCTTTACGAATCCCTTCATCTGCTAGAGCCGTCAAGCGACTTGAGCGATTTAATATATTTTGGACCTCCGGCGAAGTGAGGAGTTGAATGACCTGAAATGCTTCCTCTTTGTGCTTCGATGTTTTGGAAATGACCATCATTTGTGCACCAGGATCGATCGTAATTCCCGGCTTGTCTTTGAAAGCAGGAGCGCCGACGATATCAAAATTAAGCTGTGACCCAGCTTTCTGTATAAAGCCTAGCGTATCAGGAATCCAGTTCAAGTACATCGCCGTTTGCTGGTCTTTTACGAAGCTATCCTGGTTAGGCGGCAGCTTTCCGTCAATGACCATGCCTGGAATTTGATAAAATTCCTGAACCCGATCCAGTACGGATTTAAACGCATCGTTGTTAATTAATGCTTTATTGGTCTTTGCATCCACCAGCGACATCGATTTCATTCTTGCAATAAACTCCGGATTTGGCGGGAGGCTGCCGCGGAATTGGACGCCGCCATCGTTATAAGTCATTTTTTTGACCAATGTGATATATTCATCCCAAGTTATCCCATCCGTAGGATAAGGCAGCCCGCGTTTATCGAACAAATCCTTGTTATAAAAGAGGGCCATATGGTTCAATGCAAAAGGGATGCCATAGATCTCACCCTTGGTGCCAAGCTCCTTAATCCAATCAATATTCGGACTGGCAAATCGGTTGAGATCCAAATTATTTGCTTTAACCAAAGCACTTAAGTCAGAGGGGATATCCAAATCCTGCAGTACAGAGAATCTGGAGTTAGCACCATAAATAATGTCAGGGGTCTGTCCTGCTGCTACAAGCTTAACGATATCTTCTCTCACAACTTTAAGTGTGATATGAGGATACTTCGCAGCTAACGGTTTCATCATAATCTGATCAAATTCTTCATCGGTCATATTCAGGAAATAAGGGGCTAAGGTTAATTCAACCGGTGTCTTAGGCACATCAGCGGTTTTTGTATCACTAGGATTCGATGCAGGTGTGCTTGGGCTGCTGCAGCTTGAGAGCAAGCCGATAAGCAGAGAACCAACAGTAAGGAAAGAAGATGTTTGTAGTAACCGACGTAGGTGTAAATTAGTCATAGTAATTAACCCCTTCTTGATTATATGGTTGATAATCTCCATGCTTACTTTGATATCTGCGTAATGGATATGTACAGCGCTCACTCTCATTAGTGTTACATAATGGGCCGGTGTGCGCGTTGCCTCGAACGAATCCCCCTTTTTATGTAAGCCCTTTCATATATTATAACAACTCCTTTAAGCCAGGAATGTCTTTTCATTGTTATAAAATGTCGTTGTATTGCTATTCCTTTACTACAAGGACAGTGATCCACAACTATTTTCAAAAAAACTATCGCCTTCTCTTACAGCTCTCTTTCTTTTAATCTCGTCGCTTGGACGAGGCCGTATGCCAATCGAGGTGCTAATTGCGCTGCTTGCAATAGAATTCGTGGCAGGATTGGCACTTCGAACAACCCTTGAATTAACCGCCCCCATTGCAAAGGTGCTGCAAATTCACTTTTTATTGAATGCGAGTATTCGCTCTCCCAACTGGATAATGAAATAGTCCCTGATAAGTAGTTGTCGGCGAGGGGAGCACATAATATCGCAGAACGCAGCGCCATCGACATTCCATCTCCACAAAGCGGAGGTATCGTTAGTATGGCATCCCCTACTAGGGGAATCGTATTCCAAGCAAGCAGCTTACGACTAAGATCTACTGGGGCTATCGCTGCTTGAGTTTCTTGAACAGGAATGGCATGAGCGAGCTTGTGTTGAAGCATTGGGTTCCTGCGGCTAGCGGCATCGAGTAGACCCAAGATGCTTTTATCGCTGTTCTGAAACGATTTTCGTTTTAATAGTGCCGTAACATTAACGAGCCCTCCTTCCACGGGGGCAAGACCTACATAACCGCCGTCAAAAAAATAAAGCTCCACAACAGGCTCCATCTCGACTCCACGGAAGTGGGATTTCACTCCCATATAGGTATGGCTAACGCTGCTATTAGGGTGAGGTCCAGGTAGAATCGAGCGACCATGAGCGCCCCACGCAGCAATGACAGCTCGTGCTTGATAAGTTGTTCTCTCTTCTCCTTGCCTAGCTTCAATTAGATATCCTTTGTTATTCGTTGAGACGGAGGTTATGGTTGTTGAAGTATGGATGTGTACTCCCGAGCTTTCAGCCGCGCTATGAAGAGTACTGTCCAATAAATACCGGCTCACCCCTATAGCATTCCCTGGGAGTGGAATCTCCAATATTTTCCCATTATTGAAAATCAATCGTGTTCGGTTGATGGAACTGGGCTGCAGTGATTCTACATAACCATGAACACCTAGAGATTTCAACATGCTCTGGGATTCAGGAGAAAGAAACTCACCGCACACTTTATGCCGGGGAAATGGCTTCCGATCCAACAGGATCGTCTCCCACCCTCGATCTGCTAATGATTTGGCTAAACAACTGCCTGCTATTCCCGCTCCCAATACCGCAACATCCAAGTGATTCACAGCCTTCAACTCCGGTTCTTAGAACTATAGTTTGCTTTTCCTAATGACAACCATATACCGAAATAACAGTCTCCACGAAAAGAACATCTCAGGGAGATCCAGAGTTTTTCGGAGATGCTTCCAATCGTCAGCGCAAAAGCCTTTGGCCACAGACAAGGGGCCGTCATTTAAAATGTATCGATTATTGGATATCAACCGCACCGTCAACCAGACCGCTGCCCAAGGAATCCAATGTCTGTGAATATCATTAATTACGACACCCAGTCGCGATACTTTAAGCATGCTTTGTATTACGTTGTGAAGCTCATCGGCTGCAAAATGATGAACAAACTGCGTACCCGTTACTACATCCACGCTTTTTTCTTGTAAATCAAACAGATCCCTTTGCATCACTTGAACCCGTGGTTCATCGCGAAAATAATGTCTTGCCTCTTCACAAGCTTCTTCGGTAATATCTACCAAAGTAATCTTAAGATCAATTTGGTTCATGTCCGCCCATCTAAGAAGGTGCTGGTTTACATCGCCAGAGCCTGATCCTATGTCCAGAATGGTTAAGCTGTCCGGTCTCCCCGCTTCTCTCCATATTTTCTGAACTCCATGGAGTGTAGGTGCTGCAGCACCAAAGATTCGGTTAAGTACTCGAAGATGGGACAATGCTTCCCGAAGCTCCGTGCCCCCAGTTGAAAAATCGTCCATTAGTTCTTGCTCCACAGCACGCTGCTTTAATCGGCTAAACATGGATTTCATCTACCAACTGATGATGGATTCGGACAGAGGGAAGATAAGCGATCTTCAGTATCTCACATGAAAGACCGGGTCCGAATGCAAGGGATACGCCACTCGTCAGTCCTGAGCCCCGTCTACTGAGGTCGTTCCGCATCTCATTAAGTACAAATAATATGGTGGCAGACGACATATTCCCATATTGACGCAGTACATTTCGACTATAAGAGGTTTGTTCCGTTGTGAGCTCGAACAACTGCTCCAGTGTGTCAATAATCCCTTTACCACCGGGATGAATTGCCCATAATTGCGGCTTATCCTCCCCGCTTAACAAGCGTTCCACTTGCTCTGGAACAAATCGGCCTAACAGCTTAGGGATGTTGGTTGATAAATACAGATCAAAGCCGTAATTGCCAACATCCCACAGCATCTCTTCAGCTGAATCGGGTAGAAGAACAGAGAGTTCTTCTCGTAATTGAAATATCCCTGGTTGGTGAGGTCCGCAGGCACCTATAAGACATGCAGAGGCTCCATCCCCGAAGAAAGAAGCGCTAAATAACGCCTCCCGCTCGCTCGAAGGCTGAATGTGAAGTGTACATAATTCGACGCACACCACCAATACTTTAGCATTCAGATTGCTCGAGACAATTTGGCGAGATAGACAAATCGCTTTTAATCCTGCCGCACACCCCAGAAAATTAAGCGGTATCCGATTAACATGGGGAGCTAGTCCCAGCAAACGGATCAATGCGGTATCCATTCCCGGGAGAAATTGACCTGTACAGCTTACCGTGATCAAATGCGTAATTTCGGAGACGTCCGCATTTGCATCCGATAGGGCTTTCTGTGCAGCACTCAACGCTAAGGGAACAGCCTCTCTCTTATAAGTTTCCATTCGCTCCGCCGTAGAAGGAGCTTGCAAGCTGGATATCCGGGAAAAATAACGGCAGTCCTCGCCGGTTTCTAATAAATTGGGTTCACAAGTATAACGGTTTTCGACTCCACATTGTCTAAAAATTTTTCTCGCCCAGCGCGCAGAGTCCGGGTACTCATTCAACGCCTGTGTCAGCCTGTGCGAAGTGTCTTGTTGTTCCAAAAGGTAATTCGGAACCGCCGTACCTATTCCTAAAATAGAAGGTAATATTTCATCTGCTTCCATTTCCCACATCTTCCTCTCATCTGTAGTCACTTATCAGCTAAAAATGGTTTAGAATGGCTTTACGGATGCTAAACGCATGGAAAACGAACAAAACAACAGCCCTCGGACTTGAGCTGTTGTTTCGATAAGTGCATTAAGTTGTATTATGTAAGGTCCGAATTCGATCTCCATAGTACACCTCTTCTTCGTATCCCTTATGGCAGTTAAGAGTTGATGTCACCCTTTATCTACCATTTTTAACATCAATATAACCATTGAGATGATTTTTTATACAGAAGAGCGACACTTCGTTTCCTTATCACGTCCTATTTATATGTTACAGTTCTGCTTCGCTGACATTGGGAAGAGTGTCAGGAAACGATTGCCAATCCCTTTGCATTTCTGTCTCATTTAACAAACAAGCATCCAAGCTGGCTTCGATTTCAACACGATTCATGTCAATTCCTATAAAAACGACTTTGTTGATTCGATCCCCATATTTCTCATCCCATTGCAAAGCTAACTCAGGATCATCTTGCAGCATTGCTTTTTGTTCAAATTCGGGCAGGGCAGCAATCCAGTAGCCGGAAGGACCAAATTGAATGGATGGACCTGCTTGGCTTAAGTTTTGACCCATTGTATCACGGGTGGCAAGCCACAAAGTTCCCTTCGCTCTAACAATGTCGGCTGGCCATTCTTCCATCCATTGCTTCAACCGTTCAGGATGAAAGGGCTTCACGCGTTCATAAACAAAGGAACGGATGCCATACTCTTCTGTTTCGGGTGTATGTGAAGGCTTTTGCATTTCTTTAATCCAACCTGCTGAGCTACTAGCTTCTTCGAAATTGAATAACCCGGTGTTAAGAATGTCGGTCGGATTCACGCGGCCATGCTCGGTCCGGATGATTTTGGCGCTAGGCTGCAGAGTATGCAGCACCTGTTCCAGTTGTGCCAGCTCGTCCTCATCCACTTTATCGCACTTATTTAAGAGAAGCACATCGCAAAATTCAATTTGATCAATTAACAAATCGACAACTTCGCGAGTATCATCCTCTCCTACTGCCTGGTTTCTGTCCAGCAGCATTTCACCAGATGAATAGTCATGCCAGAACCGATAGGCATCTACTACCGTTACCATGCAATCAAGCTGACAAAATTGTGATAGATCGATCCCCTGTTCCTCATCGACATAACTGAAGGTTTGCGCGACGGGGAGCGGTTCACCGACACCTGTTGATTCTATTAGGATATAATCGAACCTGTTTTCCTTGGCTAGTTTTTCAACCTCACGAAGCAAATCTTCCCGTAGCGTGCAGCAAATACAGCCGTTGGACATTTCAACCAGCTTCTCGTCCGTTCTTGAGAGTCCACCCCCATCCTTGATTAATGAAGCGTCGATATTCACTTCGCTTAGATCGTTGACGATGACAGCGACTCTTAAGCCACTGCGGTTGTTTAATACATGATTAAGGACGGTTGTTTTACCTGAGCCTAAATAGCCACTCAATACGGTCACTGGAATTTTTGTCATGGTTGCCATTCCAACTCCTTATAATAGTTATTTTTACGATTTAATTCTTTTAAAGAAGAGGTGCTTAGCACCCCTTATTTCAAACAATTATTTATACGTAATTATTACGCTTAGTGAATTGTATCAGATATGTTTTTTACAGTCAAACAAAAACGTTAATAACCCGAAACAGTCTGCTCTGCTTCGGGTTAAGAATAAATTCAACATGTCCATTTTGCTGCATCAGGCAGTGGGCAGCTTCTCTCCTTGAGAAGCGCCCTTACTTGAACAAAGCAGCCGCAATACCTACAAGTATGGGAATGAACAAGAGCTTCGCACTCCCTACATGCCGCTAATCTTTGGTTATAAACTTCCTCTGACACACAATCCGTTGGTGTTCGTCTCAGCACTCCAATCAATCTTTCGATTTGATCCTCCATGACATCCACGCTATCGGAACAGCTTCTGCAATATATATTCCCCATCTGCAATTACTCAATTGTCAAAAGTACTACCGACATCGGCGGTAATTCCGTACTCAACAAGCTATTTTTCAGCGCAGCATGAATGAATTCCGCTGTATGTACGTTGTTAGGGTGGGCAAACGTGTTATGAGCCTGTATCCGATCTGCCGTTATGATTCTTCCTGACACTCTCTTGTCCGTGCTTGCCATTCCTCGCAGTTCTAACTGGACCTTGGCCTGCTGGTCATGATGAAGATTGCACAGGGTGATTCGAATTATCCCGTCAGTTCCTTTGGAGGCGGATAGACTGACTTGTGGGAGCACTTCACCGTCAAGCTCATAATGAGTCTGTTCGCTTACATGCATGTCAAGCAATTCCGCTCCCTGATGTTCTTTATACAAATCAAACACATGATAAGTAGGTGTCTTAATCATGCTGCCTCCTTCCGTTAAAATCATAGCTTGAAGAACATTAACGGTTTGAGCGATATTAGCCATATGAACCCGATCACAGTGATTATTAAATATATTCAAAGTTACTCCAGCCACAAGTGCATCTCGCAAAGTGTTTTGCTGGTACAGGAAGCCTGGGTTCGTTCCCGGTTCCGGATCGAACCAAGTCCCCCATTCATCCACAATCATGCCTACCCTTTTCTCCGGATCATATTTATCCATAATCGTTGCATGCTTAGTCACCAAATCATCCATCACAAGCGCTTTGCGAAGTGTCGTAAACCACTCATGAACCTCGAAATCCGTAGCCGAGCCCTTCTGCTTCCATACCCCTGGAACCGTGTAATAATGCAAGCTCAAGCCATGCATATATTTAGCAGCCTCACGCATCAATATTTCGGTCCAATTATAGTTAAAGTCGTTTGCTCCTCCTGCGATTTTGTAAATTTTGTTTTCTCCGAAGTTGCGTACATAGGTCTGAAACTGCCTATACAGATCAGCATAATATTCCGGTCTCATATTGCCGCCGCATCCCCAGTTTTCATTGCCAACGCCAAAATACTTTACTTTCCACGGCTTATCCCGTCCGTTCTTTCTTCGCCAATCTGCCATCGGAGATTCCCCGTCAAAGGTCATATACTCAATCCATTCCTGCATCTCCTGTACAGTCCCGCTGCCGACATTACCGCAGATGTAAGGCTCACAATCCAACAGCTCACAAAGTCTCAAAAACTCATGAGTGCCAAAATGATTGTTCTCCACTAGCCCGCCCCAATGTGTATTCACCATACGCTTGCGGGTTTCCCTTGGACCTACGCCATCCTTCCAATGATACTCGTCCGCAAAGCATCCTCCGGGCCAACGAAGAACAGGAATATTAATTTGCTTCAGCGCATCCAGAACGTCATTGCGAAAACCTTCCGTATTTGGAATTGGGGAATCCTCTCCCACCCAAATGCCTTCATAAATACAGCGGCCGAGATGCTCAGCGAAATGCCCGTAAATTGATTTATGAATGGTGCCGCGAGTGATATCTGTGTTGATGACGATATGAGTTTTCATAAGTATCATTCCTTTCGGTATATGAATTAATATATACATTAATCAATTAACAAATAATAATAACTTGATCTTAGTTAACCATAGGAAAAACGGTTTGACAAGCATTTATCTATGAGATTTATTGACTTTGTTGAATTTACGTTTATATTAATTACTTAGAAGGCTAACCAAGGGAGCTGCCATAGAAAGGAACATTCGAATGCTAAAAGCAACAACGAACACGGATTATTTGCCCTTATACGAGGCGCTTGCAAGCGAAGTGCGGCTTCGGATTTTGCAATTGCTTGCAGCGCAGCCTATGAATATAAAAGACATTGCACAACAGCTGCAGTTAAGCAGCGCTATAGTCACGATGCACGTTCGCAAGCTGGAAGCCGGCGGGCTGATCCGGACGAAGAAGGTTCGCAAAGAAGGCGGAACACATAAGATGTGCGAACTGGCTATTGAGCGGATTCAGATTGATCTGCCGCTTACAACAGAACCGATGCGTCAAGTGTACGAGAGCATTATACCTATTGGACATTACACAGAGTTTGATGTTTACCCCACCTGCGGACTCGCCACTAAGGATAAAATTATTGGGCAATTCGACGACCCCCGCTATTTTCTGGAGCCTGAGAGGATGTATGCGCACATTCTTTGGTTCGGTAAAGGATATGTTGAATACCGAATTCCGAACTATCTTTTACCCGGCCAAGAGCTGGAGGAAATTGAAATCACTATGGAGCTCGGCTCAGAAGCGCCAGGTGTCAATGATCATTGGCCTTCGGATATTCACTTTTATCTTAATGGAACTTTACTCGGTCAATGGACAAGTCCTGGGGATTACGGCAGCTGCAGCCGTGGCAAATACGCTCCAGACTGGTGGAGAACAGGCTTGAATCAATACGGTCTCCTTAAAGTTATCCGAATTAAAGAAGAGGGTACCTTCATCGATGGACAACAAATGTCATCTAACGGTTTATCCGCTCTATCGCTTGATCGTAATCATTGGATATTCAGATTGGCAGTCGAGGAAGGATCGGCTCATGTAGGTGGATTAACGTTATATGGAGAGGGATTTGGCAATTACAGCCAAGATCCGCTGTTTCGAGTGTATTATAGATAAAAATAAAAGACTTATCGGATCAGGTCCGGTAAGTCCTCTTTGAATTAAGAAACTTTATTCACTTTACATCTTATTAATATCGCTGCTTTCAATGATCGGTTTAGGATAACCTTTGCTCACTGCTCTGATCATCGCCCGGCCAAGCTGCTGTGATGAGGTGATCGATTGGGGAAACATTTTTTGGAGCAATGGATAGAACGGTCTCGTTAGGTCATAAATGATCTGGTATAGCTTAGTTTTGGATCGAATGTTCTTTGGAGGAAGAATCCCACCGGGCCGGAACATATAGGCTGCTTTAAATGGCAATTGAAGTAGATCATTCTCCGTTTTTCCCTTCACCCTAGCCCACATCCTGCTCCCACTCTCCGAGCTGTCTGTCCCCATTCCTGTTACATAAATAAACGTCATATCCGGATTCAATCGAGCTAATGTTCGAGCCACATTAAGGGTAATATCATAGGTAATCGCCCGATACTGCTCTTCCGTCATGCCAAACGAGGAAACACCCAGACAAAAGAAACAAGCGTCAAAGCCTGTCAGTGACGACTCAATGTCCGTTAACTGAAGGAGATCCTTATGTATCAGCTCATGCAGCTTGTCATGCCGCTGACCTGTTGCACTGCGTCCGACGGTGAGCACACTTTGCACATTAGGATCAAGGAGACATTCCTGCAGCACACCTTTCCCAACCATGCCTGTTGCTCCAAAAATAATCGCCTTCACGATTAACCCTCCATTATCATGATGAAGCTTCATTCAAGATGAACCCCACCCCTATTAATTGCAATTCAACTAAAAAACGCAACGACTTTATTAATCAATACAAACTCTAGAACAACAACCGCTATGCAGCTTATAGTATAAACCTTCAACCTCATGGTGCTGAATTTATCCTTCCAATATTCTCCTCTGAAGAAAGATATAAAATTGGGAGTAAATGAATATCTCACAGATTCTTCGAATTCATCTTCATCATAAAAAAACCAATTAAATAGGAACCTATAAACCGGATAATTGATGATCAGTAAAATAATAAGGATTAAGATGTTCCAATTCATATGGCACCTCCTCCCTATTAGTACGACATTAAGCCATGAAAGTTCCATTTAATTACATTTAAAAGTTTTGAAGGATACTCCTTCAAGTTAGGACACTTGTAGGGTTCGCCTGATTCAAAGCGACAATATGCACCACTTCAGCAACATAACGATGAATATGGGCTATGACTGAAGTCCGGATCACTTCTTTGTTTATGGCAAACATACCATGATGGCCACGCAGGACATACGGATAATGAACATACTCTCCCTCATGAAATTCCTCGGTATCTATAACAACAATACGGCGTTCGTCCAACTTCTGCCTCACCACGGATAGCTCCTCACGCATTCGATTCATCATGATCATAGCCGTATCTGAATAAAGCTTTCGCAATGTTGCCGTTGATGTCTCCATTTCAATCCGATTCGTATTAACTACCGTTATGGCAATAGGAAGTAATATATAGTCCCCCAATAATTTAAGCTCATGCTCTGAAGGTTTCATGAATATCACCTCAATCTCATTATATGAGAACTAGCGTTCCCATTCAATAAGATTTTATTCCACAAATTGTTGCAGATTCCTAAACCGGCATCCGTTATAATAAAAAAGCTACCTCCAACGCTAATTTTAAACGGAGACATATAATGACTTATAATATGACTGAAATCTCAAAATTTGTAGGTTTTTTCAGAAAACATCAACCCATACCTGACATGGATGATGTGTTACATACATACAAAGCAGCGATTGCTGGTGATAAAAACGCCGCTATTCGAATGCTAGATTGGAAGAGGCATTGTTTCTATGTTAAAAATGCTCATGATCAGCAGGTCATGAGCGTGGTTTTTGCATATTGCGGCCAGTTATTCAATGCTAAATAAACCATTACTCCCGTTTTCGAAACTTCACTAATCTTCAACTCAATTACTTCCACTCGGTTCTCTCCCCTTGCTCAGATCCTCCCGCATCTCCAGATGCTTTCTCCCCCAACTGCACATGGAATCCAAAACGGAAGATACCGTTTTCCCGTGATCTGTCAGACTATATTCTACTCTCGGAGGGATCTCTTGATAGATGACTCGGTTAATCAATTGATCCTCTTCAAGCTCCCGCAGCTGTTTGGTCAATGTTCCTTGAGATACATCAGGGATGAGACGTCGCAGCTCACCGAATCGTTTGGTTCCATCAACAAGCAATATAAAAAGGATAAGCGGCTTCCATTTGCCACCGATCATTTCGAGGGTTGCAATGACCCCTTTTAATCTGGGTTCTTTTAAATTCATCTTTGTTCTCCACCTCTTCACCTATGATAACTGCTGCACTAAACTTTTGCACGATGATTTCTGTGAGCCCTTACACCATCAAATAGTACGAATTTTCGTACCAAGTACGTTTGAAGTGCGTACTTGGCAGTTTAGGCCGCACAGTTAATAATAGGAGTCGAAAGCTAATTCTTACTATCCAGAGGTGAAAACAATGTCTCTTAACACATTGGAGAATCAACGTGTCGTTATTATCGGCGGCAGTTCAGGCATAGGTCTTGCCGTTGCCAAACAAACTAGAGAGCAGGGTGGACAAGTTGTTATAGCGGGTCGTACCATCGAGAAGCTAGAGCTTGCCCGTCAACTGCTAGGTGACGATGGTATCGAAATTTATTCTTTAGATAACCGCAATGTGGATGAGCTTCAGACTTTTTTTGAGACAATAGGAAGCTTTGATCATTTATTTACTCCTGGCGCCTCCTACGTAAGAGGTCCTGTCACATCCGAACTGGAGGTTGCGCACAGCTGCTTTGATGCCAAATTTTGGCCGCAGTATAACGCTGTGAAGTATGCTGTTCCGTATATTAACTCTAGTGGTTCTATCGTCTTAATGTCGGGAGCTTTTAGCCAACGCCCGTTGGCAGATGGAGCATCTTATGCTGCTTGCAATGGAGCTATAGAAAGCTTGGGCAAAGCTCTTGCCGTCGAATTGGCACCGATAAGAGTCAACGTGATCTCTCCTGGAACGATTCATACGTCCTTTAACTGGGAGGGGGCGGAACAAGCCGTTAGAGACAAAGCGTATGAGGAGTATACCCGATTGAATCTTCTGGGTCGAGTTGGTCATGCTTATGAAGCCGCGCATACAACGATCTATTTAATGACCAATGGGTATACGACGGGAAGTACTCTCTTTCCCGATGGGGGTTACATTCTAAGATAAGATTCTTTTTGTTCCATTAGTTTAAACACAAGAGCCGGCCAATGCCGGCTCTTTATACTCCAAGTTATTCCTCGTAATTATCCCCACGAAACCAAGTCGGCCCTAATACGTACCATAATTATATACTTATTCCATTTTAAGGATGGGAGGTAATAATTATCGAAAACCAATCATTCTCAGGATTGGATTTGCTGAAGCTTCTGTTGATTATTCCTTTCTTCGTAATCTCTTTTATTGTCCTTTCTTTTATGGGAGGACGCGTTGTGGATCTATTTGTTAAAAGCCTAACAATCAGCTCTGAGCTAAAATTTATCGTTGTTCATTTTTACTACGATTTTTTGTGCATTTTCTTACCCATTTACGGCAGTTGTGAGCTAGCCCCAAGATTTAAAGCTCTAATTGCAGCCTGCTTTATGATTTTTATCGTATGCTACAGCGGCTTGTATACTCGAACCCTTGGGATGTCACAATTATTTGGAACCTATGCTGTGTGGAAATCACATTTCACACAAACAACCGTCATTTGTGCGGTGGTGATTCCATTTCTCGTTTTTTTTATCAAGTATTTAAAAAATCGCCGTTCGGAATGAATGGTATATGGGCATTTTTTTACTCAATTATGTAAGAAATAACATTTTCAATATAGCTATCCAAAGGTTGTGACGTATCAACTATTAAAAACCCAGAATCCGTTGGTCGTTGGCTTTTACTGTTTTCAATGGTGAGCTTAAATGTACTTTTCATTAATGCGGGCATTTCCGAAATTTGGCTTATCCTGCGTTCGCGAGTTTTCAATCTTCTATCCAGCTCTTCAAAATCATTCAAGAAGCATTCAATATATTTATATTGAGCTTCATACTTCCTTGAAATCCTAATCCCTTTCTCCAAATGCTCGTTGTACATACATGGGCTGTCAAAAATAACGCTCTGCCCCAGAGATAGATGAAAGTTAACCAATGACCATTCAATGTGATAGGACAGTCCACCTAATTCTTTGGGTTCGATGGTTGAGTTCATCGTACCTGGCATGTCCATTAATGCTGATTTAACTACATCATGGTCTACTATGACTGCGCCCGTATGCTTTGATATTTCTTTGGCCAAAGTTGATTTGCCCGAGCCAGGATAACCTGACATTTGAATAAGAAACATTGCAATCCCCCATCTCTATTAAATAGACAACAGTTTATTTTACCATATTTATACATGGATGGATCTTGCAAAATAACAAAAAAAGCCTGATCACTCAGGCCTACTTTTCAAACAGAAGATACCAATACAGTGCGGTCTCCTCTCTCTCTTTCAAAAGACCTTTATAAACACAAAAATCAAATCCCCCTAGTACAAAACCGCAGCTCTCGTAGAATTGGCAAGCCTTAACATTATTGCTTTGCGTTTCGAGCATGATTCCAGGCATGTTTCCAGATTTCGCCCAGCACTTCGCCTTTTCTATTAGTTGACGACCGATTCCGTATCTTCTAAGCGAGTTATCGACTTTAATGTCCTCAATATACGCATATTGATTCCAGTTTCTCTTAAGAACAATTTGACCTGCCAGCTGACTATCAACAAACGCCAGGTACATAATCTGATCAGGGCTGTTAATGTATGCAGAATAATCCGTTTCGCCATCTTCTTCATCATCATGTGCTTCCAAGTAACTTTTCGTATAAGGTGGAACTGCCATGATTTCATAATGAATACGATGGCCTGTAATTGAAAGAATGAGTGTGGAATCAACTGTAAACCTATCATCGATATGCTGGTTAAGTAATTGATCCTCATGTGTGAATTCCTTAATACAAATATCCATTAGAAGAACCCCCTAATCATGCATGTAATTCTATTACTGAGCGGCTGTTTCTAAAGCTCCCCTTCCAATCCGTTCACCTTTGCGCTTCTGCTCTCCCCTCTCAACTTGACGATAATAGTCAGGAATGCAAGAAAGGCAAAGCCGATACCACTCCATATAAGCTGATGAATCCCCAAGTGAGCGATAACCCAGCCGCCAGTCGAAGTTCCAACAGTAATACCCAGATTCGTAAAGGAAACAAATAAGCTGTTGCCGAATTCTGGCGCTTCCTCCGTCTCTGATGTCAACCAAGCTTGGCTCACTATGAGACCGCCCGAATGAATAATTCCCCAGAGGATAACCATCACAACCATCGGAATGAAATAGCTGCCCAAGCCATAAACGACAGCGTATATACCTATAAATAACAAAGGAAATAGGATAACCGTCTTGGTCAAGCTTCTGTGCAGACATCCACCAAACAGAAAATTTCCCAATATCATAACCATACCAAAAACCATCAACATAAGGCTAATCCAAGAACCGTTCATTTGTGTCACTTGTCCGAGATATTCAGCAAAATAGCTATATACCGAGAACATCGCCGCGAAAACACAAGTAATGGTTGCGATATTCAGCCACAAGTGCGGTTTACGTAGTATACTGAGCTGCTTTCCATAAGTCATTTTTTGCTTCATGGGCATAGAAGGGAGCCAAATTAGTATCCCTACGAAAGCAATTGCATTGACAACAGCTCCAAACAGAAAGGCAGCTTCTAGCGAAATCCGATCCGCAAGGTATGAAGTTAATGGAACACCGAAGGCAAACCCAACCGTAATTCCCGCAAAAACCTTAGTTACCGCTTTGCCGCTTTTTTCAGGCGGGACTAATTGTGCTGCCGTTACTAGAGCTATCGAAAAAAAGATGGGATGAAAAATCGCTGGTAGGATACGAAAGGCAACCATCATTTCGAACTTTGTCGTGAAGGCATATACCAGATTGGAGATCACAAACAGGAATACAGCGGTTAATAAAATGGCTTTGCGATTCATCCCAGAAGCGATTAAAGTTACAAACGGGCCTGAAAGTGCCACGACAAAAGCAAATATGCTGACAAGCCAGCCTGCTTGTGTAGCGGATATATGAAAATGATCGGTTATTTGCGGGAGAATCCCAACGATACCCATCTCGGTTGTAATAATACCAAATACCCCCAAAGCCAACATGATAATTAATAAAGGGTTTACCTTGTTCATTAGTACTCATTCTCCATTTCAATTGCATCATTTAAATTTGGACCCTCGACAGATTGATCTATGTATTTATCTATCTATATTTATAGATGTATATTGGCAAAAAAAGAGAGCCTCCTCTCCCTTTAAAGTTCCTTCTGAACATACTCGGCAAATTGCTGAATCGTCTTCTCATTTCTCCGGTAAAACGTCCATTTTCCAATACGTTCCGATTCGAGTAAGCCGGCTTTGAGCATCGTTGACAAGTAACTTGAAACAACCGATTGCGCAAGATCTGTTTTGGCTTGAATATCCGCCACGCATACGCCGACTTTGAAGTCAATGTCATGTTGAATGTAAGGACTTTTATCAAAAAAATCCTCAGGATGCTTCAACCAATACATAATTTGACGTCGCGTCTCATTTGACAATGCTTTATAGATTAATGAAGGGTCCATATCAAGTATTATATCTATTTTTATAGATTTGTAAATACGTAATGTTGATACTGTGCTAGTTAATTGCTGTTTTGACTCGCTGTTCTTGTGCTTGGGGAGATAATCATAATAAGCGAAAACAAGAAGAACCAGCCTCTTAAAGCTGGTTTTTTTTCTACCTTTCTTTCGCGACTCTGATGGAAAAGCTCTCAGGAAATCCCCTGAGTTTTACGGTATAAGTAATGAATAGATTAAAGAGATCTTTCCCTTCCGGCAAGTTAATTCTGGGTATAATATGTTTTTATAATATATTTTGGGAGTGATTTTTGATGAAGAAACTACCTTTGTTTATTGTCGGCTTCCAAACTAGAATACCAAGATAGATTTAACATATTGTTTCATTTTGCTTATGCTGTTGCAAAATCCGGAAAGGGAAGATAACGCAATGTGGACCGATGAGATGCTTAAACAACATGAAGAATTTGCTCAATGGCTTATTCATAATGCAGATACTGCATACAACCCACCAATGCCCACAATTGAAACTACATCAACCCCACCATCACAAATAGCAGAGCAAATAAAAAGGTACGTCTTGAGTAAATGGAATGAACACTTGCCATTGAACCATCCGAATCAGAAATAACTGCCCTTAACCGCTAACCGTTTTAAAATAACGAAATATTGCACTTAACTTCTCATCATGTCTTCCCTTCGGACTTTCCATATTCCCGAATTCAAAAAACTTAACTTTCTTGATGCCTACAAATTGAAATAAGGCCTTCTTCATCAAGATTTTGTGGGCATTGTTCAGCCAAAATAGCGGATAATGCGTCGGACCCTTCATGGTCGAGATACATACGACGGACTTCCCTCTCAATAATCCTTCCGGTATAAGTCCTTTCTTGTCTCTATAAGCAAAATTAGCGGCGAACATTTTATCAATGTAGCCCAGTAACATAGCTGGAGGCCTTCCCCACCAGATAGGGTATACAAAAACGATTTTCTCTGCCCAAAGGATCTGCTCCCGGTATTTTTCAAGCACATGATCGGAATGCATATCCCTTCTCCGTTTATTTTCATTAAATATGAGAATCGGATCAAATCCTACTTCGTATAAATCGAGAACCTTGGTTTGGCTAATATGGGGATTTTCATTACTTCCTTGAAGCACTTTTTGAAAAAACGCATAGCTTAAGCTTTGATGATTAGGATGTGTATAAATAACCAGTACGTTCATCGAGCCACCTACTCACTTATCATTTGATAACAAAATCGTAACACAACTCGAATTTATTTGTCAATTGATAATTGTTATTTGAACATTATTTTGTTATTGTGATAGATAGAGGTGATTGTGTGGATAAGCACGCTTTATTCCAAAAATTCGTAGCTTTCTCAGCTGCCGTTCATCAAACGACGCATGAGATGACCAAAGACGTTAAGTCTGATGATATCACTCCCGTACAATACAGTATTCTTGAATATATTGCGCTCAGCCAGCCGGTTACTCCAAGCCAAGTGAGCGATTGTCAGCATATGTCCATGCCGAATACGAGCCGCGAGCTGAAAAAATTGAGTGAGAAACACTTATGCGAGAAGCTCGACGCCCCAGACGATCGGCGCAAGCAGTATTACCGCCTTACCCAAGAGGGGGAATCCATGATGAGTGAAGCGTTTAAACGGATCGAGGCACGGTTTCTTCGAAGGATACAAGATTCTTCAAATGCAGAGTTGGAAGAAATAGAACGCGCTTTGGAAGTGCTTCGCTCCAAGGTGTTTTCAGATTAACCATGATGATCTCATCTTCAGATGGCTTAGCCCATCTCTACTCAACAACGAAAAAGCTCCGCTTCCTTTTGACAGGACGCAGAGCTTTTTAATGTATAGAAACATTAGTTAAACAGCCGTCTTGCGAAGCACACGTTTGAACAAAGCCTTCAAGAGAGGCGGTACACCAATGAAAATAAATAAGGTGCGGAACAACTGGTAGCATATCACTACGGATAATTCGGCCCCCGCTTCCTGAGCAATGATCCCCATCTGATCCATCCCTCCAGGAGATAGACTCAAAAAGGCGGTGATTAGAGAAACAGGATGAAGCTTGGTTAACAGTATGCTCAAACCGATAGAACATGAAATCAATATGATTCCGCTCAAGATGGCGAGAACGATGATTTTGAGCTTCTTATCGAGCTGTTCCGGCTTTAGCAGCATGCCAACATAAATTCCAACAAACATTTGTGAAAAGTTAATAATAAGGGTCGGTAGCGTGTGACCATGATAACCTGTTAAATCCAGAAGGATAGTGGCAATCATAGGTCCGAGCAGAAAAGCAGTCGGGAGCTTGATCTTATTCCCTACTATCGCGAATAGGGTACATACAATGGCAAACACCAGGATTGAAGGAAATAAGTCCTTCCATCCGCTTGTCACAGCCGTTACCGTAGAAGCAAGCTGATTCTGATGCTCAACGCCAAAGATCGGGCTGAACACTAGCAGCGGCACGAAGAAAATGATCATCATCAACCGGGATACTTGCAAGAAAGTAACCACCGTCAGATCGATGCCCTTCAACTCCACGGCTAGCGTGACCATTTGAGTCAACCCGCCTGGAATACTCCCCATTAATACGGTAGGAAATGGAATACCCGAAACCCAAGATACAACCAGTGCAATAACAAAGCTGCAGCACAATAGTAGTACCGTTAAAAGCACCATAGTAGGCAGCTGACGACCAATTTCATGCAATGTTTCAAGTGTAAAGGAAAGGCCGATCGTGTAACCTATAATAATCATGCCAGAGCTTCTTATTGCAGAAGGCCAATATGGTTGAATGGATCTAATGGATTTAGAGCTTATAAGTACAAGGATCATCGGTCCAAGCAGCCATGGAATGGGCATATGAAGGAGCTGAAATAGAAGCGCTCCTACTATGCCAACGATCAAAGTGTAAAGGAATCTCCCCCACTTTTGTTCAGCTAGCTGTGGATAGTTCAATTTCATCACTTCTTTTCTTGGTACATTCGCATGATTATTTAACGGCTGATGTTATCTCATCCAACCGTTGGCTGATATTCCCTTTGTATAACCCGCCATGGTAGCAGATGACAGCTTGAATATCATAGCTTTTATATTTGTTTAGCGATTGAATCGCTTGTTCCATATTTGGCGTAACATTCGGATTTGGTCCTTGCAGCTCTCCATCTGTAACAACCATAGAATCCCCAGCAATCAACGTTTTGCTAGGCTCATGATACAAGCTCATATGCCCTGGAGTATGGCCTGGAGTATGAATAACTACTACACCACCGGCTAATGGAAGCTTCTCTCCATCATTCACAGTATGAGTTACAATACCAGGAGACGAGCTTGAGAATGTCGCATCGAACTGCTCACGTACATTTTCAGGCATGGATTGAAGCAGCATCTGCTTTCTCTCAGGACTCATTTTGATAAACGGAATCTCTCCATCGATATAAGGCTTGTCATCAGGATGTGCAATCACTTCTATTTGATCTCTGCTCTCAGCTAAGAATTGTGGAAGACTTCCCACATGATCAATATCTTGATGGGTTAAAATAATCTTGGTGAGCTGTTGCGTATGAATTCCCGCATTGTGAACAAGGTCTAATATAGCATTTCGGAAGCCTGGCATTCCTGTATCTACAAGTACATAAGAATTCGAATCATAAAACACTGTCGGGTGAATCACCATCGGAGTACCTGTTATAGCCAATTCAAGCATTTCAAGTCCTTCTGCAATTTTCATAGTCTCCAAAGCGTTCGCTTTGGTTCACCTCCTATTTGTCATAAACAAAAACCAATGAGTTCATTATATGACTCGTGAGTTTTATCTGTCAATTCAAATATTGACCTTATCATGGTATCATGTCAAAATACGGAGGGGGTGGATGGGTTGGAAGAACTAAAGAAGCAACAAATCATTCATACAGCAATGGATGTTTTTAAAGATAAAGGTTACATTGCCGCTTCGATGAAAGATATTGCAGAAGCCTGCGGCATGGCGAAAGGAAGCATTTATAAAATATTCCCTTCAAAAGAGGATTTATTCACAGCGGTTTTTGAAGCATGTCATCAGACAATGTTCGAACAGGCAAGGAAATTGGACCAGCAAGGAGGTCTATCTTCCCCCAAAGATAAGCTGCGGCGCAAGATTGAATTCCAGCTGCAATTCATGATGGAAAACTACTACTTCACAAGTGAATTCAAAGAGCTGCCCGTTAAGGATAACGAGCATTTTATTATAGCTTGGAAGAAAAAAAGAGTGACTCTCCTCAAGATGTTAAAGGATTGCTTCTACGAGGCGTACGGGGACTCCATTCAAGATTATATTTGGGATATCGTTGTCATTTATCGGGGATTATTAAAAGAATATTTATCATTTGCGATTCAAAAAGCGATAGCTCTCCCTATTTCCGAGCTGGCTCTTTTCTTGGTGGAACGTATGGATACGGTTATCAACGGCATGATTAAGCAGAAACCTAAGCCGGTGCTGAGCGAATCTAACGTTTATTTTAATCAACTGAACCCTATCGATCCAGCTACTCATAAGCATGTCATTCGTGAATTATTGACCTCAATTGGGGCTAAAATTAGCCAACTGACAGTTGCAGGTCCAATACTCAAGGAATTACTTGAAGTCTTTAACCTGCTGGAAAAAGAACTCAGTCAAGGAACCCCTAATAAGACACTGCTTCGAGTCTATGCTTCATATCTTGAAAACAACTCGGAACTTAGTCCCTATATCCGGCAGCTTCAATTCATGATGGAACGATATTAAGATTCTTCAACACAATGGGACCAAGCTGTTATCCGTCTACTGGACAAGAACTTGACCCCATTGGTTCGTAACATAACAAGTATAGAATACGCTTACAATTATCAGTCTTCGATTCGAAGCTGAATCAAATCTTCGTTCAAGTTAACCAATTTGCTCTTGGTCAAATTATAGATTAGGATCATGGCAAGCAGAGCGATTAATGCTCCTACAGCCGGCACGAGAGTAATGATAGCTTTAATCCCTTGCGCTACATCCACTGTTTGGGACTGCGCTCCTGAGTTATAACCAACATACACCAATGCAAAGCCGCCAATCCCTCCCGCAACCGCCTGTCCGATCTTGCGAACTAAGGAATAGACCGAGTATACGGTCCCCTCTTCTCGTCTTCCAGTAATTTTTTCTTGATAATCGATACAATCCGCTACCATAGCCCATATTAATATATTCATAAAGGCCAGTCCAAAATTGGAAATACAATTTAAAGTCATATACACATAAGCATTTGTAATCGGTAAGATGAACATTAGAGCGCTCACAATAAACGTAATAATCAATCCGATCGATGCAGTTTCTTTTTTACCGTACTTTTTCACCAAGGGAGTAATAACCGGCATAGCCACGAACATCGCTCCCAGACCAATTAAGCCTGACATCGCAATTAAGCCTGGATTCTTAAAATAATCCTTAAATAAATATGGCGTAATCGCTTGACTCACAAGCATAGAAGCTAACATACCAAATGAAGCCAGCATCAGCCCTAGTAACGGTCTGTTGCTTAGTAATCCCTTAACCGTGATCAAAATGCTGGTTTTTTCTTGATTGTGCTTAGCACCTCGGACTCTCTCCACCGTGAACTTGTATGAACCGAAATAAAACAGGTTCGCCAATACCGCACAAATGATAGCAATAAGCAGAAAACCTGTCGATGTAGGCGTCTTGCCTGCACTAAAAACAATAGAAGGTGCAGCAACCATGATAAAGACGTTGGCTAATAATGCACCAAGAGTTCGGAAGGTGGAGAGTCCTGTTCTTTCGATAGGGTCTGATGTCATAACGGACGCCAATGAACCATAAGGAATATTGATAGTGGAATAAGCCAATCCCCAGAGAATATACGGCACTGCGGCGACAATCACCTTCAGGAGCGAATCGGATGTCACTGGAATATACGTAAACGTTAGCACTCCTAATAAAGTTACCGGAAGAGCACAATACAACAGGTACGGACGAAACTTCCCTCTAGCTCCAGCAGGCTTAGAATCAACATAGGCTCCCCATGCGACGTCAAAAGCCGCATCCAGCACTCGAGCAATCAATAAAATCATTCCCGCGGCTGCAGCTGATATGCCATAAACATCGGTATAAAATAACATCAGATAGCCGCCAATTAATCCAAAAAATAAATCATTGCCGATATCGCCAAACATATACCCGACTTTATCTTTAATTCCAAATTTTCGCATTTGATTAGAGGGTTTTATGTCCGCAGTACTTGTATGCTCCATGGTTGTGTTCATGCTAGTTACCTCCATCATGTTCATTGGATAAAGCCAGGTTAGTGAGTCGCAAGCTGCTTTCCATCACTAACCCGCTTCATTATTGCTTCAGGACTCTATTTTTTATATCCGAACTGTGGAATTGCTTCCCAACGTTTGCGAAGCTCATGGGCCGCGTATTTAGGCTTTCTGTCCCGAGTAAAAATACCCTTCTTATTGCCCTGAACACGAATAATCCCTTGGCTCGTATTAAAATCAGCAAAGTTCCATACTTGCTCGCCTACGAAATTTTGGAATTCATCGAAGATCTCATGATTGGCACGTAAGTATTCAACCTGGAACTCCTCGGTAAACATGACAGGGTCAACATCATGCAGCCCTGCAACAGTATCTGCTCCGTACTCGGTCATTATAATCGGTTTGCCCGGGCAGCGTTTGTTCCATCCGTTAAACTCTTCACGAAGTTTAAGCTTCGCCATTTCCCAATCGCCGCTTTGTACGTACCAGCCATAATAACGATTTAACGCTAGAACATCGACAAGCTCAGTCACTTTGCATGTTTCCGGCGTTGACATCAAATGTGTTACAATCGTAACCGGTCTTTGCTGCGGGTCCAGTTGCTTAGCCAGCTCTACCAGCGGCTTAAAATATTCGTATGCTCCTTCTTCCTCGGAAGCCGGTTCGTTAGCAATGGACCACATAACGACACAAGGATGGTTCTTGTCACGAGCAATCAATTCCTTAATGACCTGCACATGATGCTCTGCCGTTTGTAGCTCCTCCCAAGTTTTTCTCTTTGGGCCGCCTCCAAAAATAGACATGAAGTTCAAGTGAAGTCCAACGGCTGGAGTTTCGTCAATAACAACGATCCCTTCTTTATCCGCTAGTCGCATAATTTCTTCAGAATACGGATAGTGTGCCGTACGGAACGAATTGGCGCCAATCCATTTCATCAAGCGAAAATCCATAACGTTCGCCGCTTCATCGAAGCCTCTGCCGTGAATCGCTGTATCCTCATGCTTCCCGAAACCTTTGAAGTAAAATGGTTTATGGTTGATAAGAAACTGACCGTCTTTCACTTCCACGGTTCTGACGCCGAAAGGCTGTTCATATACGTCAATGATTTGATCATTATGGATTAGCTCGATTTTCATCTTATACAAATACGAGGCAAGTGGCTCCCACAGATTCACTTCGTTAACATTTAACACACCTTGTTCCTTAGCACTTTCCGCCACAACCGCACCTTCTTGGTCCAAGATAGTAATCTTAACTTGAGCCGCTCCGGATTTTTCTACTTTATAATGAATGGCTCCGGAGGTTCCGTTCGTTTCTGTAACAATCGTTACGTCCTTTACATAAGTGTGAGGCGTTGTATAGATTTTGACCGGGCGATGAATCCCTGCATAATTGAAAAAATCGAAATTCGGATGATTGCGTACGACCTTACCTATTCCAGGCACTTCTTTCTCGCTATAGATTCCAACCGGCAGTGTCGTTTCATCTACGATATTATTCACAGCTACCGTTACACGGTTTGTTCCATTCTTAAGATGCGAATTAATTGCGCTTTCAAAAGGTGTAAAACCGCCTTGATGTTCGGTAACAAGGACTCCATTGACATACACTTTTGCGGTGTGCGTTGCTGAGCCAAACCTAAGTACAACACGCTCGGATAAAAACATGCTTGGAACTGTAAAATCCCTCTCATACCATACCCAGCCTACATGGTTGCGTATATCCGCAGTTACACCCAAATCATTGTAAGAGGATGGTACGGACATGCTGATGGTGTCAGTAAGAGAGGCTTCGTACCATTTTTCTTGAAAGCCCTTTCCAAAATCCAGTTTAAAGCTCCATATGCCGTTCAAATCTATCATGCCACGCGTTTCTGTAACGATTGGATATAACATATTCATTCTCCCTTTTCATCATTTGTTAGTTGCTGTAAAACTGATTATACGCCTTCCTTTTGTTCATAGTTAGGACTATAATTGCATTATAGGGACAATGTTAACAATGTATAAGGAGAATTTTCATGTCAATCCAACTTCAGCTTACCGTCTCCAGTCTAACCATTTTTCACCTAACGGACGTTAATACGCTTATTTTAAATCATAACGGATCTCCCTTTCTTATTCACGAGCGTGATCCGCTTCCGGAATATATGCTTGAGCTTCAGAAGAACCATTTTGTGTATTTAATTGCCGAGACGAAGCGGATTCCTGAAGAATGCTGTTTATTTACCAACGAATTAGGCCTTTCCTATTTGGCCAAACGATTTCACATCCAAGATCAGGAACCTAAGATCGTAGTCGTCGGTCCTTTCTTGAAGCAAGTTCCAAGTACGAATCGATTTGATCCTAAATTAAAGATCGATGCCCAAAAACAGATAGAATTAGAGGCCTTTTACCGTTCTTTGAAATTGATCAGCAGCTCCAGAATTCAAAGCATGGCGAACCTGCTAGAGCAAGTTCACACCATTCATCAAGCCTCGCTGGAAGTAGTCAACGTGGAGAGCGATGTGGTTCATGCTTCTCAGCAAAGCCATGTTGAGCTCATGCTGCAGCAGTCTGACGATTCGTACATTGAACTGATCGAGCTGCGTTATAAAATCGAAAAGGAAATGATGAGGTCCGTCGAGAAGGGAGATAAAGTAAATCTTCAGCGCATTATGAAGCAAGTGAAAAATGTATTTGATTTCTCCGAGAGGTTCCCAAACCAACCGGTCAGGGCTTTAAAAAACGTGCTCATTGTATTAAACACGCTGCTGAGGGTAGCGGCAGAACGCGGCAAAGTACAACCGCTTTTTCTCCACCGTATTTCCGAGAAATTTTCCAAACAAATCGAACGATCTGACACTATAGACTCGCTAAACAGGCTAACGAACCTCATGCATGAGGAATACTGCAATTTGGTACGAAATCGCGCGGTCTCCGGCTATTCGCTGGTCATTCAAATAGCAGTAGAGCATATCATCAGCCATTTCAATCAGCCCCTAAATATGGAACAGATTGCCGACTTGTGCGGGGTCCACCCTGCTCATCTTTCAAGACAATTTAAGAAAGAAACCGGAATGACGGTTACCGATTATCAACAGAAGCGAAGGATCGAGGAAGCGAAAATATGGTTAAAATCCGAGCGTGCATCCATCGGTTGGATTGCCGGGTATGTCGGATACGAGGATTCAGGCTACTTTACCCGTGTTTTCAAAAAGCTTGTCGGTATGAGTCCGTCGCTATATCGAACTACAAAATAAAAAGCGTCCTCCACGGACGCTTTTTTATAGCTCGTCGATAATATCGCCTGCGGTGATCGATCTGGAGAATGCACGGGCTGCTGCCGCCCTATCGCCCGCCTCTCCATGAAGGTACACACCATATACAGCTGCTTGTTCGGCAGGGAAGCCTTGCGCTATCAAGCTAGCTATAAGTCCCGCGAGGACATCCCCTGCCCCTCCGGTAGCCATTTTCGGATTACCTGTAGTATTAATCGTAACAGCCCCATTAGGCTCTGCAGTTACTGTTCGAGCACCTTTCAGTACTACAATAACTCCATCCTTCTTGGCGAAGCCCCTGGCTAATTCAATACGATCACGCTGCACTTCATGGACGGAAAGACCACACAATCGTGCCATTTCTCCGGGATGCGGGGTCAGGATTACTGGTGCGCTACGCCTAGGCCATTGGTCAAAATCCGAGTCGGCAAGCATGTTCAACGCATCGGCATCGAGCACTAGTGTACAGCTCGAATGACACCATACGTCATGAAGCCAAAGACGGTCCCCTTCCCAACGTCCCATCCCTGGTCCGATAACCATTGACCTTTTATTTTCAGATACTGCAATAAGCGATTGAGCCGAAATGCCTGACCAATTGCCTGTCCCTGAATCGTTGAGCCCCATCAGCATAATCTCAGGAACTGTCCCTATCATCGGCTCCAACAGCTTCTCAGGCAGAGCCCAAGTAACCAATCCGCTGCCACTCTGTAATGCCGATTTGGCACACAGTAGACCTGCACCGCTCATATGTCGGCTCCCTGCCGCCACCAGCACATGTCCATACGTCCCCTTATTCGAATCCTGTCTGCGTTTTCTCTCATCCGGTTGGAAGCCGAACCGCTTCAAGAACATGACTGCATCCGTCATGTACGTATTCACTCCGAGCATCTCTGCCCATTCTTGAAGTATGCCGATTGGGCGAACAACTACATCACCAGCATACTCTGCTCCAGGATACTGCTCTAACCCCCTTTTCGTTAATGCGAGCGCTACGGTTCGTTCAGCTATTATACATGGCTCACTCACTTCACCTGTGTCCGCATTTAATCCGCTTGGTATATCAACGGCGATGATAGGCAGGCCGCTATCATTTGCTCCTCGAATCATCTGAGCATAGGGTTCTCTTGGTATGCCGCGGATCCCTGTACCGAGCAATGCATCCACGATACCATCGTAATCACGCCAATCGATAATTCCATTATGATATATAAGCGAAGGGACTTTGAAGCTTGCAGCAATAGCAGACTGGGTGGCGCTCTCTCCCTTCCATCCCACAGGATCTTCTATGTATATGACCGTTGGCGAATATCCGGCTTCGATCAAATGTCTTGCGGCCACGACACCATCGCCACCATTATTTCCTTTCCCAACAAGAATCGCCCATCTTCGAAGCTTACCTTCTCCAAAAGCAGCTACTTCTTCGGCAACCGCTCTCCCTGCGTTCTCCATCAATACCATTGCGGGTATACCAACGGTATCAATAGCATAGGAATCCATCGCGCGCATTTCTTGGTTTGTTACAACGAACAAGGGCCATACCTCCCCACGTCAATCAGATATACAAACTGTTTTAACTTTTTACACCTACTTCCTCATTTTAGAAGCAGCATTGTTCGGTGTAAAGCACTAGTCTGCTGTATAATTCTAAGAACGATTTGTTTTTAAGCGTTTTCTAAACAATGAAGCAATAAGCAGCAGCAAGGGCAGAAACAGGGCAAATATAAGTGAAAAAGGCCCCCAGTTTTTTGACAAGTAATCGCTAATAAATATCGTATTCGGATAGCACATAATGGACAACACGATCATCCCCAATGCTAATGGAGCAATAAGCGGCTTCTCGTCCTTCAGCTTAAAAATCTGAACGAACCCGATCAACGAGGCATGAAAGGTAATAACAATTTTTACAAATATCGATAAGACCCAAATCGAGATGAGTATCCCTTCTACACGTTCAAGGAAATGTCCGATGCTAATATTTTTGGCAAGCGTATAAGCTGGAAACAGTTGATTCGACGTGAGAGTTACGCCAAGCACAGCTATACTTCCAAAAGTGGTCATAAAAAGAATGGCACCTCCAATGAGAATGCCGGAAATAAACCCATTGGTGCGACCTTTTATTTTATTGACAAATGGGTAGAACATAAGCATAACAACGAGCTCCTGCAATCCGGAGAATGTAAAAGCCCCCTTTAGAATCGGTTTCAAGCCGAACTCCATCAAAGGAAAAAAGTGCCTAACGTTAAATTTAGGTATCAGTGGTAAAATAAGCAGTAAAAACAACAGAATCATCCAAGGAAAAAAACTTCTGCTGCACGTGTATATACAACAAAACCGGATCGTACCGTTATGACAACGACTAATATAAATAGCATTTGCAAAACCTCTATAGGCGTTTCTTGCAAAATCTGTGACGTCAAGAAATAGCCTAAGTCTCCTACCATAAGCGATGCCAATAAATAAAAAAATAGCACGAAGGCTAAGGCAACTATTTTTCCTATCCATTGTCCCAGCACATGTTCGCAATATTGAACTAAAGTTCGATCAGCCAAACGCTTTCCCAGCAGCATATATAAGAAGGCGAGCAATAAATTAATGCCAACACCGATAAAGCAAGCTATCCATGCATCCTGCTTCGCATCATGGGCTAGACTGGAAGGCGTTATAAGAATGGAGGTACCGATCATAAAAAACGTAACCAATATTGCAAAAGAACGATTGTTTATGCTGCCTTTGTTCTGCATGCCATAGCCCCCTTTCCTTTCATCGGAATATCGAATACACCGCCTCTGGATACGGACCTAATACCGCAGCAATCCAATCTAACGGATTTGGTAAATGGGAACCTATACTTTCAAATGTACTCAATGTACACGCTACACCTGTGACCAATGTCAGAACGGTTAGTTCCTTCTTTCTTCGTTCCTTCCATAACCGCGGGTATTCCTTTAAGCAGGTCCATAGTAATGTCAGCAAAATCCCTATCAAGAGCCACATAAGGTACTCCTTAATCCTTTGTAATTTTATCGATCGGCTGCAAAATCGTGCCCATCCGCCGAAAAATCGTATTAGCGTGAACCTGTACTTTAATCGTTTTGAATACTTGATTCCAATCCTTTATTTGATGCCATGCCTTAGGCTGCTGCTGATGGAGAATTTCCCCGAAACCGTAAATATCCGTTCCGTATTTTTTTTGGATTTTTTTATCGAAGCTTCTATAAAAGCTTCTAGTTGACTGTCAGATTGCTTCTTCAATTCATTGACTATCGATGATTTGGAAAGATCTACTTTACATTCAGCATCAGCTAGATCCTGCTCAATTCGAATATTCACATCAAACTCAGGCTTTCCGTTCACCAGATTCGACTTGATGTACGTATGGGTACGAATAGCTTGCATGGTGATATACCCCTCGCCTCCGGGGCACTGAATATGGCCTACCGATTGACGTACGGAATCCTGCACGTAATTTAAGGCTCTTGTATCAATCTCATCTAACCATCCAACGAACCGATCCCCCTTAAAAGCGGCCATCCCGGAGTATTGTAATAATGCTGGAGGATCGACGTACTGGCCATTAGACATCTTCTCGCCAAGCTTTGGATTCCCACTGATTTCAATCCCTGTCATAGTCGGCGATTTACCATACGCCCCCAAGTCTTGAAGCAAATTATTAAGATTCATACTGCCCGTCGCTGCCCAATAATTGTCGGACGTCTCCAACTTCGTGTACATATTGTTAGCCGGAATTGGATCCATGACGCTAAGCACCTTTAATATATCAGCAGCCTTGGCTCCTCTTGCCAGGACAAAATAAAAGTCAGTCCTCATTTCCAAATTGCGCGATAAATAATCCATCGGCTTACTGATCCCTGCTTTCGCAACCTCCTCACCAATTACGACCATTCGCAAATGCGCAAAGTACAGGTGCCTCGGCACTTTAACTGACATCCTGGCCAGGGCTTCGGGAATCGTTGTTCCAATTTCATCATAAGTAATAACTGGGCTAGCGTTAGTCGATGGTCCTTTTTTTACTGCGACTTGTCCGGGATTCACTGTTTGGACGGTAATTTTGTAATGATCGGTTACTTTATCAATCCCCATCCCCACGACAATACTCATCTCGTTAAGCTCGTGTCGGCTCCAGCAGCCGCTCAACATCAACGCTAAAATGAAAAAACAAACACTTTTAGCAATATTATGTTTCACGACATGTGAGCCTCCCTACTTGCGCTTTTGACGAACAAGATTTTTGGGGTGAAGCATCTTGGGTCTCGTTAGAAATTTGGGGAACGACATCCGGATTAATGTATCCTTTTGATCTGTTAACTGAAATGGGGCAAGCGGTGACATATACGGGACACCAAAGGAGGTAACACCGCACAAATGGACCACAATAACAATGATCCCTAGAAATATACCGAAAAGACCGAATGAAGCAGCAAGCATCATCAGCATAAAACGTATGATGCGAATCGTAATCCCCAGATTAAATGCCGGCAATACAAAGTTAGAAATCGCTGTAATGGAAACGACGATAACCATGGCCGCGCTCACCAAGCCTGCTTCCACCGCAGCCTGACCAATAACGAGAGTTCCAACAATGGATATGGATTGACCTACTGTTCTCGGCATTCGGACACTTGCTTCTCGCAAAATTTCAAAAGTGACTTCCATCATAATAGCTTCAATAAAAGCTGGAAAGGGGACGCCTTCTCGCTGGCTTGCCAAATTGTATAGGAGTGTTGTAGGCAGCATCTCCTGATGAAAAGTCGTTATTGCTATATAAAACGATGGTGTTAATAAGGCAAGACCAAAAGCCAAGAAACGAAGGAGCCGAATAAAAGAGGAGAAATCCGCCGGCTGGTAGTAATCCTCACTAGATTGAAAAAACTGTGTAAATAATGCAGGAACCAGTAGGGCAAACGGCGTTCCGTCCACTAATATAGCGACTCTTCCTTCCATCAGCCCTGCCGCTATAACATCAGGCCTTTCCGTGTTAAAGAGTGTTGGGAAAGGAGTGTAACGTTTATCTTTAATTTGTTCCTCGATGTAATTGCTCTCCAAGATCGCATCGATATCAATAGTGGACAATCTTTGACGTACTTCCTGCAGTACAGTTTCGTTAACAATATTTTGAATATAAATGACGGAAACATCCGTTTTCGTTACGCTGCCGATACTTGTTGTTTCCATCCACAAACGGCGATCCTTGATTTTACGACGGAGCATTGCTGTGTTCCATCGCAATACTTCGGTGAAGCCTTCCCGTGGCCCTCGAACAACGGACTGCACATTAGGCTCTTCAACGGTACGAGCCGTTAGATCTTTAGTACATATGGACAGTGCCTGTGGACTTCCTTCCAGCATTAAAATACTGTTGCCCGAGAGCAGCAAGTCAAACAGCTCTTCGAAGTGGGTAACATCCCTAACGGCACCAGAAGCAATGACCGTTTTTTTGAAATACTCTAATATCTGCCGGGAATCATATTGCTTCAATTGATCTTTCTCGTAGGATGAAAGCAAAGAGTCCATCATTGAGTTAAGATTGGAAAGTCCGTCAATATAAACAACCGAACCAAGAATATAACGGTCAGAGTCAAGGTGAATTTGGATGTCACGGACTACAACATCATCACTGTTCCCAAGCTCCTGTTTAATGCGCAGCAAGTTATCAGCAAGCCAAGGGCTCAACTCCCCCAATTTCTCCTTTTGCTCCTCCATGAGATTCCACCTGCTTACTTAAAGATGACTGATGTAGGTTATTCTCTTTATAAAAACCAAATTTATGCATATTTGGCACAAAAAAAATAAAGGACACCCTTTTGAAGTGTCCTCCTCTGTAATCGAAAATGAAGGTGGATATTTGCTTAAAGAAAGTAGGTAGTTTACATATTTACATGCGTTCTCTTATATAGAACTGGTATTGCCGCTGCTATAAGGATCATACCCATAACAGCGGGTGCGGCATGACCAAGTGATACATAGATATAGCCTCCAATGATAGGCCCAATCATTCTTGCTAAAGCCTGAATAGATTGGCTGCCTCCTTGAATCCTTCCTTGTTCACTAGAATCGACAGATTTGGAAAGCATCCCATTGAATGAAGGGCCAAAGATCGAATCACCAAAACCAAATATAAACATTCCTGCGATAAGAAGAGGATAGAATGAGAACAAAGCCGAAGCTGCAATAAGACTGTAACCTATAATCTCCGAAACCATTCCAAGAATTGCTATCTGTTTATCATTTAGTTTTGTCAACAGCCTTGGCATTATGAAACCTTGTGAAATGATGTCTTGGACGCCCATAATGGAAAACATAAGTCCGATTAGTGCAGGCTTCCAACTGAAAGTATCCATTGTAAATTGTGAAAAAACGGCCTGTAAAGATCCGTTGGGTATCCAAAGTAAGAACGCTGAGACAAGCAGCCTTTTTATGCTTTTCATGGAAAGCAGGTTTGCAAGCTGTGAAAGTGGATTTAGTCTTACAAAGGTAATCTCCTTCAGTCTATTATTCTTGTCAAGGCTCTCAGGCATAAAAAAGAATCCATAAACTACATTCAATAAAGTTATGATTGCTCCAAAATACATGGGTACAGAATAACCAAACTTGGCAAGTAATCCGCCTAGAGTTGGCCCAATGACGGTGCCTACACCTACAACCGCACTCACCCATCCAAAGTATTTGGTTCTCTGTTCTGGAGGAATGATGTCTGCAAAATATGCGAAGATCGTGCCTATGCTCCCGCCTGTTATACCTTCAATTATGCGCCCAACAAATAGGACCCATAGAGCTCCTCCTATGCCAAAAACGAAATACCCGATTGCAGAACCCAAAAGGCATACTAAGAGTAATGGACGGCGGCCATATTTGTCGCTCAAAGCCCCAAGTACCGGGGCCGCAAAAAACACGCAGAATGCATAAACAGAGGTAAGCAGCGTAACAACTATAGCTTGTTCTCCCGGATTGCTTGTATAAGGCTGTACTAAGAATGGGACGACAGGTGCTATGATACTGAAGCCTATTCCGCAAAGAAACACAGAGATAAGACCGAATATTAAAGCGTGTTTATCTACGGTTTGTTCTGTGTTCTGTTCATTGTGTGATTTAGATTTGAACATTTAATTCTCCCCTCAAAAGTTACGGTTTTATTTCCTTGGAAACATATTTATCGTATCGTGATTTTGTTTCCTTGTCAACAAATTAATAACAATAAAAAAGCAGCCCGTTCTCAATAGAGTTGGACTGCCTGTGGTTTCATATTCATTATTCAAATTTATTCCGACTCTCTATACCCTGTTTCTTTATTTCTGCATCCAAATGCCTACTATACTTTTCCACAAAGCTAAGCATACTGTCAAATTGTTCCTCGGTTACCTGCTCAAATACGGCTTTATCCCGCTCTTGAAACTCTTTGTGCAGGTCTTCATGGATGTTATAAATTACTTTCCCTTGCTCAGTAAGCCTAAAATAAATTTCTTTCTTGTTATCCGACTTCTGGTAGCTTTCGATAAGGCCTTTTTTTATGAGCTTCTTAGTTAATTTACTTATAGCACCGCGAGTCATATAAAAGGACTCCGCAAGTTTGGTCACGTTGGAATCTACATTTCTTTCAATGTATTCGATGCAATGTACTTCAGAAGGCTTATAGCCCTTAAGACTGTCTTCCATCTTATCCTTATTAAGCAAAACCAGCTTGTTATATAAGTCCCTGAAACCCATTATGACCTGATCTTCTTTGTTCATGGCCTATCCTCCCACCCGTTGGTGCAGCGACAATATTATATTAAATTTTTGTTTCTATTTCAACAATATTAAAATTTTAGGTTAAATATACTCGTCCCAAAGGGAAGCCTGATAGGCTTCGAACGAATATAAAAGCACAGTTTACATTGGACGAAGGACACCCTTTTGAGGTGTCCTTTATTATCGCTGCTTATATTGTAAATAATCATGTATCATTTTTTTGAACTCATAAATATCGCTAAGCTCCTCAGCCCTTTTATCAGACCATTGTTCAACCATTTTCTTTACAAAATCTCCGCCAAAATCATGAAGCAGCGTTCCCATAAATAGGTTTTCTATAAAATCATCATCGTTTCTTCCCTGCATAAATTCATGAACAAGCTCCTTATCCGAATCGAATAAATCGAATATGATAGGTGGATATTCATATTCCGCAGGCGCGATAATGCTGTCAGCGAAATCGATGATATATATCTCATTATGTTTATCTACAATGATATTATCTGCAGTAAGGTCGCCGTGTACATAAACGTACTCCGACCATTCGTATTGATTGATAATCTCCATAATTTGCGACCTGATTGAAGAAGAATAACGGTTCCATCTCGAGTTATGAATGGCTCTTTCTTTGATAAATGCTTCATCTACTTTTTCAAGCGGCTTACGATTCATCGTATACAGATGCTGATTAAGTTTGCGAATGAACATTTGCTTTTGCTCCATGGTATATTCCTTAAGCGCATCACCTGCTGCCTGACCTTCAATATACTCCATGATTAAATAGTTGAATACATACTTGTCTGATACACTGGATGCGGCAATAAGTCGAGGGGCTCGAATTCCCGATTGAAGTGCTCTTCCCATGGATTGGAGCTCGGCATTGTAATCGTCATCCGGATTTGCACCAGATTCTTTCGGGGCAAATATTTTAATAACGTATTTCCCTGCTTTAAAAACCGCATTGGTTCCAGGGGTTAAATGAGAGATTTGATCATAGCCATGAAACTGCTCCTTCTCGAATATAGCTTCTATTAGCAATCGAAAATCATCAAGTGATTGATATACGGCACTCCATGATTTCCAATCATAAATATCTTTTTGAAATAAATGCATCTTGATTCTCCTTTGATTCTAGACATATTCAGAACTCTTATACACCTAAACTGTGTTGTCGACAGCCGTTCGCAGCTAAAAAACTACTTTGCCAAATACAGTTTTATGGCCTCCCTCTTTGGGTTTGGGTTGTTAATAAAATAAAGAACGTTAAGGTATACTGACATAATATATTCTATCGACTTACATAAATCCCTCTAAATGGCTATATATTCAAGCTTTCAGTTCGATTCATTTTTAATAGAAATTAAAAACAGCTGGTTAAGGTCTCCTTAGCCAACTGCTTTCTACTACAAGTTATTCTTATTTACTTGCATCCGGATATACATCAACCGAAATCGATTTTCCACTAGCCGTAACCATCGTTGCAGTAAAGGATGCAATCTCAACATTTGTTACACCATCTGGAGCCTTTGCAGGTACGTAAATGTACTTGGCATCTCCACGATTTAACTGTACGCGATTGACTGTACCGAATACCCAATCCGTAGGATCCGTGTTTGCGGGTACTGGCGCGATGGCATTCGTTAATCCGTTCACGTTATTAACACCATTGATATTGGATTCTACTGCAATATAACCTGTCCCCGGCTTAATTTCTGAAGTCCATTTAATATTAGAAATAAATATGGTGATACCGAATACAGGAGCTACACGGATAACAGAGCTGTTTTTAAACGTATTATTGTTGTATTGATCAGTCAGTGTAATGTTACTGAAGGTTTGCTTCTGATTAAGTCGGCCGGTGTCGTTCCCGGTAAATATGTTAACGCCAGCTTTTAACTGGGATAACCAGATAATTTTAGCTTTGCCATTGTAGGTTGCAGCTAAGCTTGCCGTAGTAAGAACATCGTCCTTAACTTGGATTTTATCAATTGATAACGCTTTCATTCCTCCGTAATTTGTAGGCTTGATCATGGCTGTAATACCAATTGTTCCTACATCTTTACCACGAATTCCGAATGCATCGAAGTTATTCGCAACAGCACCATCCGCTTTGGGCTTATTAACAGCAGCTGCTCCAGCTGGACTGGATACCGTCACTGACATAACCGAATTGTTCGGCAGCTTAACGACGTTACCTGAGGTATCTTTAGCTGTGACCTCAATTTTGCCTGAGAACATATTTTCTAAGGAATAACCTTCCGTGGTTGTAACACCTTTAATTGTAACAGATGGAGAGCCTTGTAGCGTTCCCGCTATTTTATCAATTGCATAAATCCCATTAGGGAACGGAGTAAGCGCATAGTTTAAGGTGTCAGCTTCTTTCACCTTAATAAGCTGTGTTGTCGTTGTAGCCGTTGACACTAAGCTGGCTTTACCTGCTGTGACAGCAGCTCTATCGCCCTTGTATAATTTAGCGGTTGTTTGATAACTCCCCTCCATGTTATCGCCCACATTGGCAGTAAAGAATATATCTTTGTCACGGTAATATCCAATTTCAGTAGCTGCAGGATTGTAACCATCACGTGACGCGTCTACGCCATCTAGGAGGATAGTATTATTGGCTGCGTTCAAGTTAGTTGTATTAGTCGGTGAGTATCCCCCTCTTGAGAAATATACGGCATCTGTAACTGTACCGGCAGTTCTCTCAAGTGTTAATTGTACGCTGTAGCCCGTGTAATCACGATCAAATTCTTCGCCGTATTGGTCTCTATACTTAAATCGAAAGGCATTTTCGGTTTTCATGTCTACCATATCCAAGGATGGCAGCATCTTGGGCTTCGGTACTACGGATACGAATACCGTGTTGGGATAACGTCTTTCCACTACACTGGTGCTTAACGTAGCCGTCTTTCCGGTTCTCCCGACAAGAGTTTCAATGGTGAGTGAGCCGGATTTTTTGCCAGCCTCATCCGCAGCATTGCTCTTCAAGCCTGATATTTTAATCTGTCCACGGTACGCACCCGATGTCTCCACTCTGCCTCTGGTGCCAACTACTACGTTGGCTGTTCCTTTCCCGTAAATTTGAATATCATCGGCATTTTTAACAATATCATCAGTACTTAGCTGATTGCCCTGTTTATCTTTAACAGTGATAGGGATATATACATCGTCATCACCCCAAGCAATCGTTTTAGGAGGGCTCCCGATAGTTACCTCATAAGGAATGTTGGTTGCGGTTACTTTAATGTTTTTAGTTGCTGTTTGGCCGCCTGTATAAGGCATAATGGACAGCTGAACGTCTTGATTATCGAACAACGTTCTGTTATCAACCTCCGCTGCGGTTATTTTAAGATCGGGTCTTCCGTCATTATCGGCGTCCTCGTCCATAAATGCGAAGCCCTTATTATAGGAATTGCCGTCATCATCTACTTCAGACCCTTGGAGAATACCTCCTGAACCTGTAAAGTAAGTCGTCGTGTTTTTGCGCAAAGTAAACAGATCAGTAACTTCAAATCCGTATTGGTCATAAGCTTTATAGTCCATCGTTGCCTTATCTCCGGGTTCGAGTGATGTCTTACCCTTCAGATAATGAATGTCACCCAATTCAACCTTTGCAATAGATTGGATGTCTCCGACCTTAAATGCTTTGTTCGCTTGTAGTGTGTTTTCTTCCGATAGAATGGTGACGGTGAACATCTGGTCGCGATCCAAAATTTCCAATCCCCCTTTCGAGGCCTTCTGGGTCGCATTATACAAATCCAAGGTAAAGGATTGAGAGCCAGCTACAGTATTAAGCGTCAGCTTAGGACTTGTTGAGATGGTAAATCGCGATGCAGATAAATCAGATTGCTCGTTATATTGATTCAGCGCTCTAAAATCAATTTTAACTTTTTTTCCCTGTGCAATTACATCTGATGCAGAAGTGAATTCGATTTTCGTTAGTTTTTCATTTTGAACGGTTACATCAGCAGATCCGTTTTCTTTGACTACAGTGAGACCACCATCTTTAACTGGATCTAATCGAAGCGTATACTTCCCTTCGGTCATCTTATTCTCCAAGGTTAAAATTGCCTCGTTCTTCGCCTCATTCCATTTAGGGGCAGCTGTTACTGCTGAACCCAAACGAGTCACGCTTATGTTGAGCTTAGTCGTATCCGCTATCGCGCCATTCAGCGTCACTTTAATTGTCTTGGCACCAACGGCTTCAGCTTTAACGATGGATACGGTAGTAACGGCTGCTACCGCTGGCGGTGCGTATTGTTTCTTTGCTTCATAGGACCCAAGGAGCAAAAGATCACGAGTGGCTGCGGAAGTCCCTCCGAATGTCCCGTCAGCTCCATTATTGAGCAGCTTATTTTTGAGGGCTAGAGCAACATAGCCCTTAGCCCAATCAGATACTGTGGTATCGTTAACCCCTGTAGTTGATTCAGCAGCGGCATTTTGACCTAAACCTCTAAGCAAGAACGCAGCCAATTGCTCTTTCGTTATTTCTCCGGACGGATTAAATTGCCCAGATTCATAACCTTCCGTGATTCCTGCTTTGTAGATAGCTTCGATATAAGGCAGAGCATAGCCGTTTGCTGGATCGTCAGCCTTAACATCGGAGAATGATGATGTTTTCAGTGAGCTGTCTACTTTCAGCTGGAAGATTAATGCCGCCACCTTCGCAAATTGTGCACGAGTCGTTTTTTGCTTGATCCCAAACTCACTATCGCTCATGCCTCCGAAAACACCGGCTTTGATCATTTCATCATATTTTGCTTTCGTTGCTGTGTCTAAATCCTTCAAATCGTTGAAGCTCGAAGTATCCTTCACTGCGTCAACTGCAAGCGCTGTCGATGTTGCAATGGAAAATGCAGTTGCTAATGCTAGAATAGCCGTTAATCTTTTTTTCATTTGTTAATCCCCCACATTAGTTTCAATTTTCAATTCGGCAGAACACAACCCCGTCGATTCAGCATGAAGCACGACCTCTCCTACCTCCCCGTTAGATTGAACGAGAGCTAGACAGTAGCCGTTAAACGCTCTTCGGCGCTTGGCTTTATCCGGTTCATGGCTGCTAGGATTCCCATTGCCTACTCCCAGAATCGTGCCAGCTCCTTCTATCGAGAAGACCACCTCATTGTCTGCAATCGGAACGATGCGACCTTTATCATCTTGAATCGTGACTGTAACTATAGCTACATCTTTGCCATCTGCATGAATGCTGGAACGATCGCATTTCAGATGAATTTGGTATGCTTCATAAGTGGTTGCAACCTCTTTCACCGCGATCTCTTGTTCTCCAATGTAAGCACGTGCTACCAGCTCTCCCGGTTCATAAGGAACCTGCCATTCCAAATGCCCGTTTTTATTCATCGGCTTTCTTCCCAGGCTGTTTCCGTTTAAGGTAAGCTCGACGCTATCTCCATTGCTGTATACCCATACATCTATAGGCTCTCCTTGTTTCCCCAACCAGTTCCAATGAGGAAGTACATGAATCATCGGATCTTCAGTCCACACGGATTTCAAGTAGTAATATACGTCTTTCGGAAATCCGCATATGTCCATAATCCCAAAATGAGAGTTAATGCATGGCCAAGCATATGGTGTCGGTTCACCGCGATAATCAAATCCGGTCCACAGGAATATCCCTTGCAAAAACGGATAAGCTACCGCATCTTTCCATGCATTCTCAACCGAATATCCCCATCCGGGCATTTGAACGCCATCATATGCGGGGCAGTAGCCTCTTACTTTATCCGAAGCGTAAACTCCACGAGTTGTTGTGCTGCTTGCACTTTCACTTGCCAGCATAATCCGATTAGGATATTTCTCATAGTCCGAGACATCTTGACCTCTTCTTTGGCCATAGTTGTAGCCAACAATATCCACTTGCTCGCTGTATCCGCCTCCATTCCATCCGTGATTCATAGCCGCCAAGGTAGGTCGAGTAGGATCTATCCTACGGGTTACATTGACGAGGGATCGGACTATTCTTGCCCCCATGATTGTTCCTTCCAAAATCTCTTCATTTTCCATACTCCAAATGATGATGGATGGATGATTGCGGTCGCGCACCAGCATGCTCGTTAAATTGGCGATGCCTTCCGGCGTACTGTCTAGCTTCCTATTCTCATCCATAACGAGTATGCCTAAACGGTCGCATATATCTAGAAGTTCGGGAGTAGGCGGATGATGCGCGCTGCGATAAGCATTGCAGCCCATTTCTTTCAGCAGCTCGATTTTGTATTCAATCAATCGGTCTGGTAATGCAACACCAACACCAGCGAAATCCTGATGGTTGCAGGTCCCTTTCAACAGGGTTCTGACTCCATTCAAGTAAAAGCCTTCTCTAGTAAACAAAATGGTTCGTATGCCAAATGTGGTTTCATATTGATCAACTAGTTCACCATTCTGGCGAATATCGGTCAACATTTTATATAAATAAGGATTCTCCAGTGTCCAGCGCTGCGGGGTTGGAACTGTAAGCGATTGCGTTAATTCCGTGGAGCTGTTCCATGGGACGGTCACTTCCTGAGAGAGCGAAGCGATGACAACGCCTTGCGAATCTACAATGGTTGAGACGATCTCGCATGTGCGATCGGATTCGGAATCGTTCTGCACCGTCGTTCGTACTACCACAGACGCACTCTCATCGGATACTTCCGGGGTTGTAATGTAAGTTCCCCATTGAGCTACGTGAAGCGGATCTGTTTTTTGCAACCAAACGTGGCGATAAATGCCGCTTCCTTCGTACCACCAGCCCTCATAAGTGGTCGTATCCGCTTTTACTAGGATCACATTCGCGCCTTCGTCCCCATATCTGACGATATCCGTGATATCGTAATGAAATCCGGTATATCCGCTGCGATGTGTACCGAGGAGGTGCCCGTTCATCCAAACGGTGCTGACGCCCATAATTCCGTCGAAATGGATACTGATCTTACGCCCCAGGTCTTCTTGCGGAATATGGAACAGCTTACGGTAAAAGCCAACTCCAGTAGGTAAATACCCGTGACTTCCCGGGCGAGATCCGATCGATGGATCATTCACATAATTCTGCTCAACGACCCAATCGTGAGGGATTTGTACCGACTTCCAATCTTTAGGTAAAGTGCTTTGGTCAGCTTCCTTATCCACATATGCGATATCAAGCCATTCCCCATCCTCCTTTTTGCCGCAATCCGTTAAGCCTTTGGTCATACCCGCTTTAACGGCATAAGGTATCGCAATATCACCTTTATGAAAAAACCAACCAGAATCAAACGACTCCTTTACTCTTGTTAACACAGACATGTTCTCTCCTCTTTCTATTTAGGAATTGCTAATTACGGTTGGAGCAGCGCTTGATTAATGTTTGCCTCTGCTTCACGCAATGCAGTGTTGACATCTTTTCCTGCTAAATATTCATCGAAGCTTTTATATAAAATCGCTTTGGCTTTAGCATGATTCGGTGATATGACCGGTGCTGGAGCCGGTTTGCTTTTGAAAATACTATCGATGTGCTTATCCTTCATAATCGGATTATCTGCACCTAACGCTTTTTTAATTTCCGGGTTTTTCAATGGAGTCAGTCTTAGCGTCTTCTTGGCGCTAATGGTTTGAACCTCATCGGAAGTTACCACTTCCAGCACCTTCATAGCTGCATCTGCATACTTAGTGCTTTTGCTGATTGTAAGAACGTGCGTATCGACCATGCCGTATACATTCGGATTGTCCTTGTAGCTCGGATATTGAGCCACATCCCAGTTCGTGAAGCCATCTTTGGTGGTAGCTGTGGTCAAGGCATCGAAAATGTTGATCCCTGCAAACATGGCAATCGTTTTTTGCTTCAAAAAGTTATTACTGTCCTTCGCGTTACCCGGAATGGAGTATATTTTATAAGCATTCTCCATCACTTGCTTCCATGCATCCGTATTCACACTAGCCTTATTCGTCTTGGCATCCACCATATCGAGCGATTTCTGGAATGATAACCGCTCAAGATGCTCGGGGTCCAATCCGCGATATTGAACATCTCCATCCAATCGTGTTACTTTTTTCGCAAGATCGATCGTATCATCCCAGGTCATACCGTCCTTCGGGTAAGGAACGCCGAACTTATCGAAAATATCTTTGTTATAATACAGCGCATTAAGCTGAACTGCGTAAGGCAAACCATACAGCTCCCCTTTGTCAGATACAACGCGAATGGCATCCAGAACAACGGGTTCAAACCGATTCAGATCTACGTTACGCTTCTTGATCAGTGGCGTGATGTCCTGAAACAAATTCAGATCACTGTAGGTTGCCATTTGACCGTTCCAAATCATGAGCATATCGGGAATCGTTCCAGCGGTCACCAGATCCTCCAGACGGGTCCCTTGCCCGTTACGAACCAGCTCAAGCGTGATATAGGGATATTTAGCTTTTACCGGATCTACAAAGATTGTTTGGAACGCATCATCGGAAATCGATACGGAAGATGTTTGCATGATTTTCAGCGTGACAGGCGTTTCGTCATCCTTCACCTTGATGTCGTTTGCTGATGGTGTCTCCCCACTCGAGTTCGTACATCCCACAAACACCAGACTGGATAATAATACAAGCATGGTGGATGTAGCTGGTTTCTTTTTAATATCGATCACCCCTCCATTAATGATGCTGGCGCCTCACACATTGCTAACGCTTACATGTTGTCCCACCTCCGTTTCCCAAATCGCATACTTGAAATATATTTATATAATATTATGATAAAAACCCTCTATCAATCCAAAAATTTTGATGATAATATAACAATATTGATATCATCAATAAGGGGGCTTATTATGAGAAATGTTTACTGGAATATGTTAACTGAGATTGATTTAAACCTACCCCTTTATGTCGCTTCGACTGGACAATGGTTAAGTCAGCCAGAACTTATTCGTAAGGATGGTTACAAAAGATTTCAGTGGCTGCAATGCATTCATGGACAAGGAGTTCTCGAAATAGGTGGAAAAACGATAACCGTGTCGAAAGGACAAGGGATGCTGCTTTTTCCAGAGGTTCCTCATGCTTATTGGCCGGTGGTTGAACCATGGACATTACAATGGGTTGATTTCGATGGAAAATGGGTTCATGAGGTTTTGCAATCGTTCAACTTTCACGAATCCAGCGTGCTCTATATGCTTCACCTTGAGCCGTTTCTGGCTAGATTTAACGAGATGAACACCATTGTGAGCATGAAGAAAAATAAAGCAAGCTTTGATAGCTCCCATCACCTCTATGGCTTACTGTTGGATTTATTCCAGTACACCTCTACCTCGGAAAATCGCTCCAATCATGAACAGCTTGAGCAGCTGAGGCCGGCGATTCAGTTTATTGAACAGCATTTTACAAATCCCATTTCTTTACAGGATCTGGCTGATCAATTATCGGTCACAACGCACTATACCTGCGTATTGTTCCAACAAACCTTGGGCACGAGGCCCATTGAATATATCAATCGATATCGGATACGAAAAGCCAAGGAGCTGCTGCTGCAAGAGGAAAATATGGAGATCAAGATGATATCGGAGAAGGTCGGTTTTGGGAACCCGAGTTATTTTATTAACACTTTCAAAAAACATGAAGGGCTTACACCAAGAGATTTCAGAAGGCTGCATCAATTAAAATAAACCAAATACGAGAAGGCCGGGGGCACGATGCCTCCGACCTTTTTTTGAGTCCTTATGATAACTTTAAAGCTTATTTATTTGTTATAAACTTCCATTTCATTGATTGTTGGCTCGCTGCTTGCAGTCGTTATATATAGACGTAAATACCGGGAGGTTACAGGTGTAAAATTAATTGTTTTGCTGGCGCCAATCGTTGTACCTGCAGTGCTTGAAATATCTGTATAGTTAGTGCCGTCATTGGAAGACTGGAGCTTATAGGCCGTAACTCTTTGAAATGTGACTTCTTTAATTACAGCTTGATTGTATGTGGTTGCCGCACCAAAATCAACGCTGATCCATTGGTCATTAATGCTGCCTTTGGCCGCGGACCATCTGGTTGCAGCATCTCCATCAAACGCAAGAGCGGCAGTGTATGATGTGCTCCAGGTTGAAGACGCATTAAACGTTTTGCCCAAGACAAGATTAGTCGCTGTGCCCAATGTTGTAGCGCTGGCCGTATTGCTTGCTGCAGAGATGTTTCCTGCCGCGTCCTTCGCTTTCACTGTGTAGCTGTAAGCGGTCGAAGCTGTAAGTCCGGTATCGCTGTATGAAGGAGTAGTCGACGATCCAACTTTGGTGGCTCCACGATAAACGTCATAGCTAACTACTCCCACATTGTCTGTGGATGCCGTCCAGCTTAAGTTAATCTGACTGCTTGAGGTCGCTGTTGCCGTCAAATTTGTCGGAGCCGTGGGTGCTTGAGTATCCGTTCCGCCGCCAGTATTGTAAACCTCGATCTCATCGATCGTGGGTACGGCGCTGGCCGTGCTGACATACAGCCTCAAATATCGGCTGTTCACATTCGAGAAGCTTATCGTTTTATTCGCTCCAATTGTTGTTCCCGTTGTGCCCGCTATGTCGGTATAATTGGTTCCGTCGTTGGATGACTGAAGCTTATATGAGGTCACCCTTTGGAAGCTGATTTCTTTAATTACAGCCTGATTATAATTCGTGGCAGAACCAAAATCGATGGCGATCCATTGGTCATTCAATGAGCCGTTCGCTGCGGACCATCGGGTAGTTGTGTCTCCGTCAAACGCTTTATCCGCGCTGTAAGAGGCACTCCATGTGGTCGAAGCGGTATAAGTTTTACCTGTTGCAAGATTCGTTGTGGGGCTCACTGCTTGAGTCGTAGCGCTGGCTGTATTGCTTGCTGCCGATAAGTTTCCAGCCGCATCCATCGCTTTAACCGTGTAACTGTAAACGGTTGAAGGACTGAGTCCCTTATCACTGTAAGAAGTTGTCACGGATGAGCCGACTTTAGTAGATCCTCGATAAATTTCGTACTCCGTTACGCCAACATTGTCCGTGGATGCTGTCCAGCTTAAGTTAATCTGACTGCTGGAGACTGCTGACGCCGTCAAGTTCGTTGGTGCCGTAGGGGCTTGCGTATCACTGCTGTTGTAGCGCTGGTTTTTGGCCCACATAAATCGGGAGAACGTATCCATGCTTGTCGTCGATTTACTCGCCAAATCCGCATTGGCCAAAGCATAGTACATATCTGGACGAAGAGCCGTCAAGAATAAATTACCGCTCCGCGCATACGTTGTCGGCGCTCCGTGTCCATCTCCATCGGTTCCGTCTACACGACCTGAGAAGGAATTTGGCCCCTTCATCATGACATCAGCATACATATTGGCAAAAGGCTTCATCATCGCGGCGGTAATCCCGTACCTCCCGCTCAAATAAGCGCGATAAAATCCCGCTACATCCAAGCTAGCATGATTCGAGTCCTCCCCTCCGAGTAGAGTCGGATTGTAGCCCCAGTTGTAAGCTGTGTTGCCTGCTGCATCCACATAGGTTTGCTTTGCGGAATCATCATTAAAGAACCAGTTCAGACTCGTCTGCACGATATTGTCATACTTCGTTACTAAGGTCGGATTATCGGCCAAAATCGCATGCGAAGCAGCAAGATTCTGGAAGCCATAAGTAATCATCATCTGTTGGTTCCATGGAAATACGCCGCCGCTCATATAAGGGGATTGCGTTGAGAAGTAGAGCTTATTGCCCTTAGATAAATCAAGCAGCGACGGGAACAGGAACTGATTCGCTACATAATCTGCCTCGGCAACGAAGGTTAGTGCGCGTTGCTTATACGTTGCCCCGTGGGAATAAGCATCTCCATTCGTTACGTTCGTATTCCAAATGGATGGCGTTTGAAGAATCAACTTGGCGCAATAAGCAAGATGGCCTACAGAATCCCCGTTTGCCGAATCTGCTGATGCGGGATCTGTCGTGTTGCCAGGCCATACAGGAGCAATCGTGTTGGTCCAAACGGTACGCTGTCCGTTAGGTGCAGCCAGCTTATCGTTTCGTTGGGAAAGAAGCACGTCGCAGAAGTAGATCATTCGATCCAATATCGCTGTATCATGCGTAATCTCATACATCAGCCCCATCGCCTTGATGGATTCACCGCTTTTACCTTGAGCATATTCACTCTGCATGGAACCGGTGTTAGGCCAGACGACAGGCTCGAGCGTTGAAATGTAGGATTTGAACGAATTAATTTCATTTTGCGTAATCGGACCATCAAAGCTATCTACAACCATGGATCCAGCAGCTTGGATTGGAAGAGCCGGAAGTAATCCTGAAGAGGCGACAATGAAACCGATTCCAAGAATACATGTTTTTTTGACCATTGTAATGCGTTTAAAGATTAAGCCGAAACGATGTCCCACAACAAGAATTGTAAGTAAGAAAAGAACGACAACGCAGGTAGTAACGGAGAATGCTAACATGTTGGAATACCCTCTTTTCTTATCTCCATCGGCTGGAGTATTGGCTGTTGCACGTAGCCACACGGAATTTGAACAATACTTCCCTCCTTCATGATATCGCTTTCAATAATCAGGCTTGACATTGGTCTATATCCGAAGGTTCCACCTCCCTTCCTGCAAATCGAGCCAAGTAAGATTAGGTTATTTTTACCAGTAATCTCATCTGTCTCAAGTTCATCTTATTATCAAATAACCACTTCTTCAATCAAATAATATTAATAATAGTATAACGATATTGATATTTTCCCTATCCTTAAACTTGCATGTCTAAGAGTTATAAGCTGCTGCAAATTCTATGACATTATGATCTCTATCGAGTAGATAAATCTACGCGAATCCGGCAGTGCTATTTGCTTCAGACTGTATACATGCATAAGCATTGCAGGAAATACCCGCTTCGATATAGAAACATTGACCTATTACAGGAAAAGGTAGGTAAAAACCATGCGAGCACTCTTAGTTATTGATGTTCAGAACGGTATTGTTAATCAAGGTAATTTCAAAGAATAGCTTTCGCTGATCGAAAGTGTGATTAAGGATTTCAAAGATAGCAGCACGCCTGTAATTTTTATGAGGCATTTAGAAGATTCCGAAGAAAGCCCATTGTATGAAGGGACTGTTGGTTCTGAACTTCATAGCTCATTAAAAGACTATGCTGATTATGTACTTGAGAAACAAACACCAAATTCCTTCTTCAATACGAAACTTTCTGATACGTTACAACATTTAGGTATAAATCATCTATTTATAACTGGTTTTGAGACTGAATTTTGTTGTATGTTTACGGCTATTTCTGCATTTGATAGAGGCTATAAAGTGACATTTATTAAGAACGCAACCGGCACACTTAATACAGATCAAACATACGAAATGAAAGGCTTGGACATTAAAAATTTTGTTGGAAAAGTGCTCCAGTGGTCGAATACTATGGAAGTATTAGACTACGAAGAATATGTTGAGAAATACAAATCTTGAGCATACGAGAAAAGCGTAGGCAAAAAATAAAATAGGGAGCTATCGCTCTGACAGCTCCCTCTCTTGCTATGTTTTTTGCGTAAACTCAACTAGTCAAGCTCGCATTTTGATTCTCGAAATACGATTTCTTTTTCCCAATCCGTTTCGCTGCTACAATGCTGCTAAGCACGAGCACGAGCGCTCCGAATACATACGGTAGGTTTATATGGATATCGAATAAGATACCCGCAAGTCCCGGACCAAAAATATTGCCAAGACTCATGTAGGCATTATTCAAGCCGGCAACGAACCCTTGTTCATCCCCTGCTTCTTTGGACAGCAGTGTATTGACCGTAGGACGCAAAATATTGTTAAAAGTAAAGAACAGCATTGTCAAAACCATGACATATATGAAATTACCGGATAATAACAAGCATACGAGCGATACAGCGCACAGCAGCAGCATCCAGCTGATGACCTTTTTCTCACCAAGCCATCTCGTCAGCTTGCCAGTCAATACGAGTTGGTTAACTGTAGCAATCAAAGAGCACACTGTAAGCAATAAGGCAATATCACGAGTCGTAAACCCGTAGCTTTGAACAACAAACAGCGGGAAGATAGCCTCGAATTGCATTAAACCAAAGGTAAGAGCGAATACCATCAGAAGCAGGACAAAATAAGGAGATTTAATTGATTGCACAAGCTGGCGGAGCACATTCTCCCTCTTCTCATGGGATTGTCTTTGTTTGATCTGCTGTTCGAGCGACAGGGATTCCGGCAAAAATTTCAAGCTGCACAGCATCGCCAGAAGACCGATTCCTACAGATGCATAGAACGGTGCTCGGGTACCAAACTCTGCAAGCAAGCCGCCAGCTCCTGGGCCGATAATAAACCCTGAGGTCATCGAGGTGCCAAGCAAAGACATGGCTTTACCTCGCTGTTCGTTCGTCGTTATATCCGCCACATAAGCCATGATCGACGGGACAAGGGCGGCAGAACCAATCCCACCAATTAAGCGAGAGACGAATAGTAACGATAAATCACTGGCAAGGGCTGCTATAAGATTGGATAAAGCAAATAGGAAGAGTCCAACGATAATCATAGGCTTACGACCATATTTATCGGATAGATTGCCAGCAATCGGTGAAAATATAAACTGTGTCAAACCAAAGCAGGATACCAAATAACCAGCAGCTTGCCCCCCTGCCCCAAATTCGTGCAGCAAGTCCGGTAATATAGGAATAACAAGACCCGTGCTAAGCATAGCAAGAAACATATTTAACAATAGTAATGGAAACGATGATTTGGAAAGCATACCTATTCTCCTCTGTAAGATAGAACCACATCTGTGATCAACAAGCTAACTTAACGATTCAACCCGCCTAACCGTTATTAGTCAGCAAGAAGTATTCTATCATGCAAATGACAATAAGAAAAATATTTAAAAAATAAGTTCTGTCAATGTTAAATGAATACCATTTCCGAATGGGCACAATGAAGGACTCCAATCGAGCCCTTCACTCATTTAGGTAATCTTATTGTAAATACAGTCGCTTCTGTAGAGGTTTGGTATAGCTCAATGGTTCCATTCATCTTTTCCATGAGCCGTTTGGCAATAGATAGTCCTAAGCCCGTCCCTCTCTCCCCGCTTCGCGACTCGTCTACTCGAACGAATGGATCAAAGACTGTCTGGCGCAGATGTTCAGGTATCCCGACGCCCGTATCGGCAATATCAATGAGAACATGATCCGCTCTTTCCTTCAGCTCTACTCTCAGACGGGTTCCGGATGGATTGTATTTCAATGCATTGGTTATTAGATTTACGATCACGCGGTTCAGAGATTCGGCTTCAAACCATGCGTATAGGCTCTTCTCCGGTATTTCCGTTACCAGAGTGAACTTTCTTTGTTCGATATCACCATAGGAATCTGCCACGACCTCCCGTAAAAAATCGCTTATATTTTGATATTCCAGTTGTAGCCGATAATCTGGAGAGTCCAGCTTGAGAAGCTCAAGTATGCTTTGAATTAACTGTGTAACTTGATTCGACTTTTGATAAATATACCCTAAATATCGCTGCTGATGCTCTGCCTCTCCCGCTCTTCCTTCCATCAATGCTTGAGCATAGCCTTGAATGCTAGTGATCGGAGTCTTCAAGTCATGCGTCACATCCACGATCAGTCGCTGCTTACTCTCCTCAATCTGCCTTTTTTCCTTAAGGGTTTCCTCGATCACATTGGCCATGTAATTGAAAGTATTGCTGATTTGTTTAAATTCCTCTTCCGCTTCGACATGGATTCGGGTGCTGTAATCTCCGAGCGTCATTTTATGCAGGCCTTGGGAAATTTCACGGAGCGGTTTCTTAATTCTCCGTGCAACCCAATAGCTGTATAAGAAAATAAAGAACAGCATTAACCCGATTGAAAAGTAAAAATAATATCTAATACGCGTGCTAGCATAGTTAGTAGATATCGGCTCACGCTGTGATACATAATTATGACTTACCGAGACGTGCTCACGAGGAATTTTTAACATGAAATAATGCGCGGGAATGGTCTCAAGCAGCGTTACTGAATAGTAATAAGGCTGGTCTTCCCGGTTCTCGAGAGAAGAAACAAGCATCTCAGATGAATAAGCAGTTACGTTATCTTTTTTCTCTCCTATGACTCGTATCAGTTGGTAATCTGAGCCCAGCTCTTCGAGCCATCCTCCTTTTTGTTCTAAATTCTGGATATCTTGCTGATCCATATCCGCTTTTGCATAATAGCTTGCATCCAATTTTGGGGCATTACTGTAACTGCCAGCATGAAAGATAAGATCTACGATAGCTACAATGAATATGACCGTCATGAAAAACAAAAGGAAAAAGTTAAAGAAGAAAAAATCGAATATTAACGAAGCATGCAACTTCCATTTTTTTCTAAATCTCCATAGGCGTCTCAAACTTGTACCCCAGCCCTCTGATGGTTTTTATATACTCAGGATGTCTCGGATCTTTTTCGATTTTTTCCCTTAGATTGCTAATATGCACCATGATGGTATTATCGTCATAAGCAAACATATCATCCCATACTGCTTCATAAATTCGCCTGCGAGTTAGTACTCTTCCAGGATGAGCCATCATCAAAGCTATAATTTTGTATTCGGTTGATGTCAGGGAGACAGGTTGACCATGTTGATACACGGTGCAGCTTTTCGTGTCCACCATGAGATCGCCCGCTATTAACTGTTCTTCCTCTTCCTGTATGCTCCCCGTAGAATCAAATTGATGCACTCTCCTCAGAAGAGCTTGTACACGGGCGACAATTTCCAATGGATTGAACGGCTTCGTAATGTAGTCGTCGGCTCCAAGGCTCAAGCCTAATATTTTATCGTAATCTTGACTGCGTGCAGATAAAAACAATACCGGGAACTGATAAGCTTCTCTAATTTTTTTAATCAGTTGAAAACCATCCATATCTGGCATCATAATATCCAAAATGGCGAGATCAATCTTGTGATTGTTCACTTGAAGGAGCGCCTGCTCTCCGTTATTAGCTTCGAAGACGCAATATTCTTTTTCCAAATATAGACGCAGCAGCTCAATGATTTCCGGCTCATCTTCCACAATAAGCAGATTATAGCTCATTTTGTAACCTACTCTTTCGACATTATAAATGATGAATTTTAGATGCTACTTAATATCCTTTTGCTTAAATACAAAGCCCGTACTTACTACCAACAATAGCAAATACGCTGCTATAATGGCTATAGAAGATAACATCGTCATCCCCGAGTTGCTAATGGTTCCCCCACCATTAATAAGCGGGTCTGCATCATATTTTTGCAAGTTCAAATGATTGAAAATAATATACTGTGACCATGAGTACTTAGCAAGCAGGAAAGTAGTTATGGATCCGCCCAAAAAGTTTAGGACAATAGATACAGTAATTGCGAGCGGAGCGCTTGCTGTTATAGTTCCTACCATAAATGCTAAAGTTATAAAAAACAAATAGGTGGGCAGTTTATAAAGGTACGTTTTCAGCACTATTAGAAATGTAAGCTCACTGTCACTGCTGCTATGAAAAATAATGGCCCCTATCAATAAACTGAATAAAAAAATAAATAGCATTATCAATCCAAGAACAATAAGGATCGCTGTAAGTTTAGATAATAATACAGCACTTCTGCTTGCTGGACGAATCAATAACTGCTTAATCGTTCCTTCCTTGAATTCATCGGAGATGGCTTGTGCTCCAAGCACGATCGTAAATACGAGCACAAAGTAATGGGCCACAGTCAAGTTAGTATTGGCAAAACTTAGAATACTCATACCATCGTCAAACCGTTGAATAACTAGCCCACTTCCAATGATAAGTAACGCTAGGAAACCGAAGAAAAAGTAAGTACTCCTCTTGGAGCGTAATTTCATCAACTCATTTTGTATTAATAGCATGTAGCCCATTGTTTATGCCTCCTCTGTTAAATTAAGGAAGATATCTTCCAGCGCAGTTTCTCTAATGACTACTTGGACGATACCAACTCCGTGCTGTACCAATTTTTGAACGATAACCGGAATATGCTCCTTACTCGTTTCAATAGTCAATGGATTTTGTATTAACGGGATATGTCCCATTTGCTGAAGAAGCTGGACGGTTTTCTCCTGATCAGTGACCTCCATATTCACCCTAACCCCAATCTGATTCTCAGCCTGCTTCAATGAACGTTCCGCAACGAACCGACCGTTCTGGATAATAATGACTCGATCACACATAAGCTCGATTTCAGATAAAAGATGACTTGAGACGAGAACAGCCATATTTTCCGAACGGGCAAGCTGCTGCAAATAATCTCTCAGTTGACGAATACCGGCCGGATCAAGCCCGTTGGTCGGTTCATCCAAAATGAGAATAGCAGGCCGGTGAAGCAGTGCTTGTGCAATACCAAGTCGTTGCCGCATGCCAAGTGAATAGGTCTTCACTTTGCGGTCAATAGCGTCTTCCAGCTGAACTAGGTGAATAATCTCCTCCATACGCTCATTAGTAATGTTTTTACTGCTCATATTGGCAAAATGGATTAAGTTTTGTCGCCCGGTCATATAACGATAGAGTTCCGGATTTTCAACTATGGCTCCAATCTGCTCCATTGCTTCCTTACGATGGGTACGAATGCTGTTACCTTGAACTAGGATGTCACCTTTGGTTATAGATATTAGGCCAACAATCATACGGATTGTTGTCGTTTTACCGGCTCCGTTTGGACCTAGAAATCCATATATTTCTCCAGAGCGTACAGAAAGTGAAAGATTCTTGATAATTTCTTTTCCTCCAATGACTTTCGTTACATTGCGCACTTCTACTGCGAGCGGTTGCTGCATGCTTTCGTCTCCTCCTTGTTGTGTAAATATCTCTCTTTATCGGTAATCAGTATATAATAGGCTGTCTAAACACAACCTAAATCGAATCTTAAGATTGCCTTAATTTCAATCGTACTGGATCTGAATATCTGCGAGATTACACAATGCAAAAATCCCCCATTATTCAATGGAGGATTCTCAACATGTACCAACTATGGACCTTCAAAAGGCTTCATTTAACGCTTCCTGGCTTATCATCACTATTCCTCTATAAGAGTAACAAAGAATAGGTATGCCACGTTGAAATGCAATGTCGCTCGACTCACATTCTTCCCGGAACGATAGCATCTCATCAGCTACATAGTTCATCATGCTAGTCCCGCTGCCTATCGAAATACAAAGAACATACGGCCCCGCATGACTTGATTCACATTCGATGACATAGTGGTCGGAGTGGCTTCTTCCATCGTTTGCAAAAATACGAACGCGAGCTTGTTTCTTGATAGCATCATTAGAGTGTAATAACTGTTGGGCTTCCTCAGATACTAATGCACCCGCGATAATGCCTCCTATACCTTCTCTGACTAATATTTCGGCATCTTCATAGCTGTTGAATTTATTCATTACCTTGTTCCCCTATCTTTGAAAATATGCGCTAATCCTTTTATCATACAATATTACGATAGAGGTTTGAAGCTCAATAGCTTAGCATAAATAAATAGAACTGCAGCCCCTGCCTCTCGGCAGCCAACTACAGCTCATTTTCCGTCATACCTATCTTTATCTTAAGTTTTACTCATTACCCGTCGCTATCGGATTGTCCTTGTAGCTTATCCAGTCGGACCAACTTCCTGGATACAACCGAACATTGTTGAACCCAGCTTCCTTTAAAGCTAACACATTAGGAGTTGCTGAGATCCCGGAGCCGCAATAGACGATAAGTTCCTCATCCTTTGAGAGCTTTCCGAAATGCTCCTCCAACTCCTGCGAGGATTTCCACGTACCGTTGGATTCCAGTCCATCCTTCCAAAAGAAGTTCACCGCACCAGGAATATGTCCAGCTACAGGGTCAAACGGCGCTTCCAATCCCAAATATTGGTTGATATCTCTAGAATCGATAAGCTTCGCGTCCTTATTTCCATCCACAACGGACTTTACTGTATTCACGTCCACTACCCAATCTTCATGCACGGCTGGAATCAGTTCGCGTGCAATTGGCACCGGCTTTTCGACTGATACGGGCAGTCCGGCCTCTGTCCAAGCTTGAAAACCTCCGTCTAACACACGCACATCCTCGACCCCGATATATTGGAGTACCCACCATAAGCGTGATGCAGCCGGTCCATTGACATCTTCATAGACGACAACGGTTGTGGAAGTATCGATTCCCAGCTCTCCGAAGCGCTTCGCAAGCTTTTCGGCTGATGGCAGCGGACTACGTCCCCCATGCTCCCCCGCAGGGTCAGTTAATTCGGCCTTAAAGTCAATGAACACGGCACCCGGTAGATGACCGGCATCATAAGCCTGTCTTCCATATTGCGCTTCTTTAGGGTTGAACCGTACGTCGGCTATAACGATATTTCCCTCATTAATGCGAGATTGCAACCATTCTATACCTACAATTGCTGAGTTTGACATACGTTAAGTGCTCCCTTCGAATTGAATTTCAAATTACAAATTCCAGATCTTCCTGTGTTTTTACCTGGTGGATGGCAGCATAGATATCATTTTGCACCTTAAGCAGCTGCACATCGTCACGCTTACGAGGTCGCGGATAAGGAACGTCGAATATTTTTTGAATTCTCCCCGGTCTGGGTGACAGAAGAACAACTCGATCTCCCAAAAAAACAGCTTCTGAAACATCATGGGTTACGAAGCACACTGTTTTTTTCTCATTCTCCCAAATATTCAGCAGATCATCCTGGAGCTGCAGCCGGGTTAAGTGATCAACCGCGCCGAACGGTTCATCCATCAGTAAAACTTCAGGGCTATTGGCTAACGCACGAGCTAACCCAGCCCTCTGTTTCATGCCTCCGGACAGTTGATGAGGATATTTATGTTCAAATCCTTGTAGTCCCACCATGTTCAAATATTTTTGAACGTCATCTTTTCTCTCCTGCTTGGATACTTTGCGAAGCTCCAACCCGATCCCGACATTCTGGGAGATCGTTCGCCAAGGATATAGTGAAGGGTCCTGGAAAACGACCCCACGCTCGATACCAGGTCCCTGAAGCTTCTTCCCGTCGAGCAGCACTTCCCCTGATGAAGGCAGCTGTAAGCCTGCCAATATTTCAAGCAAGGTGCTTTTACCGCAGCCACTGGGACCGAGTATGCTTAGAAATTCCCCATCTTTTATCGTTAAATTGATGTCCGATAAAGTTTGGGTTGGACTGGAACCCCCATACATTTTAGAAACGGCATGAAGCGAAAATCCGGCCATAATCACACCTCGTCTTTCTTGTTACTTCTTAGGAATGAAGCGCAAATCAATGATTTTATCTACATCATAAATTTTGTCCTGCAGACCAAGCTCCAGTTGGACTTGCTGCGTATCTTGAAGTGCCTTCTTATCGACATCAGGGTTATTTTCCCAGAGCACTTTTTCACGCTCAAACGCTTTATCTACAGCAGCTGGATCTACTTTGATTTTGGATAAGAAATAAGCCTTATACTCGTCCGGATGGCTTTTTGCATATTCTTGCGACTTGAAGTATGCCTTTAACAGTTTCTCGATCAGTTCAGGCTTCTTGGAAATAACCTCATTGCTGGAAGCCAAGACACCTGTGTGGAATGTAGGCAGGTAATCCCAGCCTTTGGCCAATATTTTTCCTTTTCCATTGACTTCAACCAGGGACGCAAACGGCTCATGGATAATCGTTGCATCGACTTGACCTGAAGTAAGGCTTGCATAAGCAGCGTCATTCGCGCCATTAGCCAAGTAGGTGACATCTGTCTTGCTTAGTCCGTGCTTCTTAAGAATGACTTGCGTATACACGTCCAAACCGCTGCCAAAAGCACCTGCGCCGACTTTTTTCCCTTTTAGCTCCTCGACACTATTAATGCCTGGTGCAGCAACCAAATAAAACGGCCCTTTTGTCCGGAACATCGAAGAGACAATTTTAATAGGTGCCCCTTTACCTGCTGCAATAATTGCTGTTGTTGTCGCCACATCGGCGATATCAACATCTTTACTAGTCAAGCTTTCAATTGGATTTTGCGTCGTCACGAACTCAACGTCCAACCCTTCTTCCTTGAAAAATCCTTTTTCTGCCCCAAAATTGACTGCCAGGCCGCTAACGCCATTGAATGCCGCGTAACGGACCTTATGCAGCTTTTGTTCTCCTCCGGAAGGTGTCGTTGAAGCTGTTTTTGATTCCTGTCCGCCCTTGGAGTTACTGGAGCAAGCTGCAAGAACCATTACCATTGCCAACGTTAGAATCCAGACTCCCCGCCAATTTGTTCTTCTCATTGTTGTCTCTCCCCTTGTATGAATACGATTGAATTAGTAAGATTTCCACTTCAGTACTACTTTTTTCTCTAGCAAATCAATTAATGCAATGATAAACACCGATACGAGCGTAACTACGGTAATGATGGCAAAAGCTTTGGCTGTATCGTATGTGGATGTTGCTTGCACCAGCAGATTGCCTAGTCCGTCTTTGGAAGCAATCATCTCTCCGAACAATGCACCCACCAAGCCGGTAGCTGCTGATACTCGCAAGGAGACGAAGATCGTAGGCGCTGCGGAAGGGAGAATCACCTTCATTATCGTCTGGAATTTCGTAGCCTCGAATACTCTAGCAACCTTCAGATGATTATCCGCTGTCTGCTTAATGCCCGTGATCGTGTTGAATGCAATCGTAAAGAAGCAGAACAGAAATACTATAGCAACCTTATGCGATAAACCTATGCCGAGCCATAACATCAAAAGCGGAATAATTGTAACCTTCGGTACCGCTAATAGCGCTGAAAGGAAAGGGCGAAAGAATGTTTCCGCCCTTGGTACTAATACGAGGAACAAACCTGTTCCAATACCGGCAGCAGCCGAAAGCACATAACCCGTTACAAATTCTCCAAGCGTTACGAATAAATGATGAAACACGACTCCATTCGAAAACAAGCCTATAATCTCATCAATCACTTGAGTAGGTTTGGATAAATACAAAGGACCCACGATTTCTGCCCGTACAACATACTCGATAAGACCAAGTCCAAGCAGTAAAAATATAACTTGGGCGATAATGATCCGCCCGTTTTGCAAAGTGGATTTGCTGCTGCTCATACTCTTCCCCTCATTTCCTTTGCTGCGCCGATACAGTACTATTTACCTTCCAGCACAGCATCCTTCTTGGCAAAACGGTTCCCCCGACGCTGTAGTCCGAAATGCTCACGGAACGTGCTTCCCTCATATTCTGTGCGGAACAAGCCGCGTCTTTGCAGCTCAGGAACAACGAGATCGATGAACAGATCCAGGCCACCCGGCATGTAAGGAGAGCATAAGTTGAAGCCATCGGCTGCTTCATTGACGAACCAGCGTTCGATTTCATCGGCAATTTCCTCAGCGCTGCCAACGATAAGCAGATGACCTCTAACTACCGCAGCAAAATAATAGAACAGCTCCCGAACGGTAATATCTTCATGACCTGCTGCATTTTGTGCTAATCTTACGAGCAGCTCGGCTCCATTATCGTTTAGTGTGGAAAGCGACAAGTCGGGTAAAGGACCGTCCAGCGGGTAACCCGTTAAGTCGATCCCAATTCGGTTCGACAATGCCGTCAGATCAAAATTAGTTACAATCAGCGAGCTAAGCTCGCGGTATTTGGCATGCGCTTCTTCTTTCGTTCTTCCAACTAATGGAACAAGTCCGGGCATAATGAACAGTTCGTCTCTGGATCGACCGTATTTATTCAGCTTGCTTTTGACGCTTGCATAGAAGTTGCGTGCTTCATCGATTAAGATTTGACCTGTAAATATCACATTGGAGAATTGTGCTCCCAGTTCTTGACTTCGTTCCGAGGTGCCGGCAGATAGAAGCGGAATTTGTCCTTGTGGCGGTCGGGCAACATTCAACGGACCTGCAACGGAGAAATGATTCCCTTTATGATGAAGAGAATGGACTTTGCTCTCATCTACATAGACTCCAGTTTCCTTGTTTCTAACAAATGCATCGTCTTCCCAGGTATCCCATAAATCCTTAACCAGCTGAACAAATTCATCTGCATAGTCGTAACGTTTCGTATTGTCCCAATGCTTCTCACGGCTAAAATTCAACGCCGCCCTGACATCAGCCCCGGTAACTACGTTCCATGCGACACGGCCACCGCTCAGATGATCGAGCGAAGCGGTTTGTCGAGCAATATGATATGGCTCCGCGTAAGTCGTGTTTGCCGTTACAATCAAGCCAATTTTCTCCGTAACTGCAGTCAAATGCGCAATCATCGTAAATGGCTCCATCCGTACCATCTGGGACGGGAACTGATATTGCATATCAGCACTGGATGCTAGGGCATCGCCTAAGAAGAAAAAGTCAAATTTGGCTTCTTCCAGTCGCTGTGCGATACGCTGTAAAAACTTCGGATCGAAGGCTCCGTCCGTAACGGCTTCAGGCAAACGCCATCCGGCCGGATGATAGCCTGTGGAAAATAGGAATAATCCAAGGTGCAGCTTGCGGTTAGTCTGTTGTGTCATTTGATGACATCCCCTTATCGTATTAATTTGAGTTTGCGAGATATTTCGTCGATTGTATTCAATTCTTCCTGAGTTAATCTCTGATCAGCAAAACGAATAGCATCTGTAATATGCTCCGGTTTCGAGGCGCCAAGAATGGCGGATGAAATATAGGAATGGCTCAGTACCCATGACAATGCGAACTGCGCAATCGTCCAGCCTCGTGCTTCCGCCATCGGACGAATCTCATCAACTAATTCGAACGCAGGATTGCTTTTCAGAAGAAGCTCCAGTCTCTTTTCACCCGCGGCTAGACGGGTTCCAGCTTCAGGCTGTTCGCCTTTGCGGTATTTGCCAGTTAAAATCCCGCGTCCAAGCGGACTGTAGACAATAACACCTACTTGATCCGTCTGCACATAAGGAATTAGCTCTTGCTCGATATCTCGTGTAATGAGGCTGTATTCAGGCTGAACGCTTTCGAATCGGTTAAGCTTGTGCAGAGCACTGATGCCATGGGCCTTTGCCAGCTGCCATGCTGCAAAATTAGAGCAGCCGACATAACGAATCTTGCCCTGCTTAACCAAGTCGTCCAATGTTCCGAGCGTTTCTTCCAACGGTGTATCAGGATCAAATCCATGTACCTGGTACAGATCGATATGATCCGTCTTAAGCCTGCACAAGCTGTTCTCCAGCGCTCTGGTGATATGGTATCGGCTAAGTCCCGAATCATTCACTCCTTTACCAACAGGCGCTTTTACTTTGGTGGCTAGGATGATTTCATTGCGTTTTCCTTGCAGGATATTGCCTAAAATCGCCTCAGACTCTCCTAGAAGGCTCGTATCTCCTGTATCCATTCCTCTTCCATATACATCAGCGGTATCGATGACATTAATTCCCGCGTCGAGAGCCTGATCAAGAACCGCAACGGAGGACTTCTCATCGATCCACCGTCCAAAGGCCATAGTACCTAGACTAATCTGTGAAACTTTTAATCCAGTTCTTCCTAATTTTCTGTATAGCATCCAATCACAACCCCCTGATCCATAATAAAAAGACAGCCAGAAAGACACACTCAACCTGCTAGTGTCTCTCCGGCTGTCCGGTAGATACAATATATATTATTCCAATCGTTTAAGTTGGATTAATGACATGGAAATCTCTCTGGCAAAAAGCAATTGGCCATTTACCTCTTCAAGAGCGCTGCGGTGAGCAGATGCCCTTTGTTTACAGCCACTTCATATGGCGTTTCACCGTCAGCATTGGTTAATGCAGGATCAACCCCATGCTCCAAAAAAAGCTTTACCAACGAATCACGTCCAAAATACGCTGCGACATGTAGAACCGTATACCCCAATCGTAAGCTGCCTTCACATTTAGCATGAATATCGGCTCCATACTGAATGAGCATTTGAATGATATGCTCGTAATTCCCCATGATGGCCGCATGAATCGCCATGTTGTTCAGGCTGCCGTCCTTGCTTCTGGAATTCACGTTAGCCCCGAGATCAAGCAGCAGCTTCACCGTCTCCATATTGCCGAAGTGTGAGGCCATGGAAAGCGGATTGAAACCATCCGGTCCGTAAGCAGAGATGAGCTCTGGAGATTGCTCCAGTAGATTCCTCACCCTCATCGTATTGTCCACGGCTGCTGCCTCGAAAATATTTAGCTCCGCACCATGATTGATCAACAGCTCCTTAATATCGTTAGCTCGTAAATACGTCGCTATAAGGACCGCCGTCTCCCCCTTGCTGTTGCTTGCATTGACAAGGGAAGAATCTTTGTGAATGAGCTCTGTTACTTTCTCGAGGTTATTATGTGTAATAGCTTCGAGCATCTCGTTTCTAAGCTGATAAACATGATCCGCAAGAACTTGAGCTTTTCTAAGCAGGTCCTCCGAGGCTTGAATGCCTTTGGTGACGAGATGCGAGACAGCTCTTGAACGATTGGTTTCCAGTCCGGACTCTACGAGCAGATCTACAGCCTGAAGCGACTGATCATCTAATCGGATGGAAATCACAACGCTATTTTTTTTCTTAGGCATGTACAGCTCCTGTTACAACTGTAATATTAATTACAAAACTACAATATCACATAATTGTTTAAAATACTATCATTTTTTTCGCATTGTTTTACTCGGAATTAAATTTAGCTTTGTACGATATATTTTTAAAATAAAGACTATGTTAAATCCTGATGTTGATCTTTACGATAAGAAAACCGCCTCGTTGAAGAGGCGGCTTATTGAGCTATCGTACACGTTTAGTTCAAAGCTTGCTCATTGGTATCCTTCACTATGGCATAATCTCCTCGAGCATCTATACAAGTCATATATCCTAAGTTTCCCGCCGATTTCTCTAGAAAATAACGCCCGCATATAGAATCATATTCGAGTATGACGTGCATTCCCCAGTCGAGCGATCGATCTTAACCCGGTCCAGCTCAACAGGATTATTGAACAGAATCTTTCTTTTCCATTTCTTCTGCACGAATAAACCTCCTATTCGCCGTCTAGTGCAAGCTTGCTGCATGAAAACCCAGTCAATTTTGACAAATAAAGTGAGGAAGTGGTAAATTCTTTTTATACTAATTCTTTAATTTGGGTGGGCCAATGAGAAAAAAGTTGCAAATTTACATATCGTCTACTTACTACGATCTTATTGAGGAAAGACATTCCGCTGTTGAAGCCGTACTTCAAGCAGGTCATATCCCTGCTGGAATCGAGCAATTTTTCAAGGAAAGTCCAGTGAAAATTAGGAAGAGATGGATCGATGAGTCCGATGTATATATCCTTATTCTCGGAGGATTCTATGGTTTAACGCTTCCTGATGAATCCAAGAGCTATACGCATTGGGAGTATGAGTATGCCGGAGAAGCGGGCAAACCTAGATTTGCTTTTGTTGTCACAGATGAAGCATTAAGACAAAAGCCATACGACTTCGCAGCAATTGAATACTATCAGAAGTTTCAAGAGTTTAAGCAATCGGTCATGGAACAAATCCCTACCTTTTATGTTGAAGATGTACGGCACATTAAAATGGTACTTCGTGATCAATTGCCGGAGTATGCAGCAAGAGACGATTTGTATGGCTGGGTTTCCGGCAAGGATGTCCCGGACGTTCAAAAGCTGTTGGAAGAGAATGCAAGATTAAAGGCGGAGTTGGAGAAAAAGAATTGAAAGAGGGGCTGGCACAACCAGACTCTTTCTTCCGTCTTCCTTTAATATTCTTCCTTTAATAACCCCGAATGGTGCGCCAGCTTAGACTTCTGCCTGGCAAACTTAAACTTTCCTAACTCCGCAGGTCACCTCCATCCCCTCAGAAAGCTTAAACACAACGGCCCGCTTCTTAGGGTCATCAACCGTATACATGACATTAAGCCCAAGTCCGTCCTCATAGAAGAGATTAAGGAAAATGGGGGATTTCGCATAGGGTAGCTTCCCACCTGGCAAGCAGCTAATATCAGAAATTTCGCCGTCACTTATGGTACGGTTCACCGCGTATGATCTTAAACTGTCCTGCCCGTTCGTATTATGTGGTCACCAGATCTCTCTTTTTTGTAAGGTCGTAAGATAGCGGTAGCCGGGGATCGAACGTTTCTGCCCGTGGGACTTGGATCCCGAGAGCTATTCAGTTCATCCCCCTACTTGTTCAACCATTGGTTAGGCTGGTTGGACATGAATCCCGTATCACATGCGATAGTGTGGAAAACAAGAAGCTAGGGGTTACCGGTGAAAATATAATAGGAGTGATGTCTGAATCCAGTCATTGGTTTGGATGGTTCAAAGGGGGAGAGCCATGCACAAGCCTTTTTGGACCGTGGAGTACCTCATGGGAGGATCTTTAGGTTTAATCATAATCCTGAAGGGTTAGCGTCTTTTCTGAATTAAATGAGAGAAGTGGAATCACTTGCAGGGATGCGTCCCTCCATTGTGATGGAAGCAACAGGCCATTATTATAGCCCCGTTGTTCAGTTTCTGGATGAGCACCAGTATTTGAACATCGTCATTAATCCTTTAATCTTACATATCGCCAAGAAAACCGATTTGCGACGTTTGAAGACGGATGCCGCTGATGCCCAACTATTAGGAGCGTTGTTTTATAAAGAAGAATTTGAACCAAAAACAGGGCCAACGAATGCTCAACCGTTCCTCCCATAGCATCCATCATATAGTTTTCCGATGATGTCCGTCGAAGGAAAGTCCGGTAGGCTTAATTCTGCCATAACTCTATCCAGATAGCTTTGGTCTAGCTGAAGATTGATGATATCCATTCGATCCCTCCATGAATTAAGCAATATCGAATAAAGCCCAAATGCCTTCCAAGTAACCCCAGTGGAAGGCAAAAAACTGTTATCGAATCAATAACTCCATTTTGGAAACAACCTCAGCCAACGTCTCAGCTGGTAATTTGCATATGAATGTTGCCAGTCGAGCCTGCCAGTCGAGACTTTTTATCTGATCGGAGAGAATTACCCCCTCAATGGGCAAATCCTGCGGAATGATGACCTCGAATGGATAGCCCTTAATCTTGGACGTTACCGGACAGAGCAAAGAAAGCCCAACCTTACCGTTATAAGCGGCAGGGGAAATGACCAAGGCAGGACGCTTCCCCGCTTGCTCATGACCTGATTGTGGGTTAAATTGCAACCACACTAAGTCGCCGCGATCCGGCACATACGAATTGCTCACCATGACTCCCGTCCTTTTGGCTCACCAGTAGAAACCTCTTTATGGAGATTTTCCGGCGTGACCTGAGCAAGAAGTTCATCCAGTGTTGCCGTCTTGGGCTTGATTATTAGGTGACCATCTTCCACATCAAGATCGACCTCAGAGCCTTCCTCAATACCGACCTTCAAGGCAAGGGACTTCGGGATGCGAATGCCCAAGCTGTTACCCCATTTTTGAACCTGAAACATGGAGCCACCCCCAACAAAAAGTATATACAAAGTATAAACTTTTTGTTGGATAAAGTCAAATCGCGGTTAGGGATTCTTGTGAAATGAGAGGGACGCTTGGTCTGGTAGTCAACATATCATACTCCATGAGTGTACTGACGTTATTACCGTGGTTCTTACGATTTATCAGCACCAGCCGACAAATCATGAAGCTGCTTGAGGAAAAGCAAACCGTCCTTGAACCCCTCAATATACATCCATTCCTTCTCGACTGAAGTACGATAATTAATGGCTCTTCCCAATCTAAAATGATACGAAGCTGTGAGAGTTCCAATTCATGCTTGAGTTTAATTAAGTCCCTCTGAAAAAATGTTTCACTTCTTCTTTTGTAAAAGCTCATTTTCCCAAAATTTGGCGGTTGCTCATGCGATATGTTGCCGCCCTTTTTAGAGAACACGAAAAAAGGATAGCCAATGTACAGCAGCTACCCTTTTCTCAAATTGAGAATTACCCCTTCCGAATGTTACTCTCTTCTTTTTTTCGGTTTAGGAAGTTTCGCATGTTACGACGAATTTCTTCCATTTGATCATCATTGTTAACAGGTACAGCTACCTGATGGCCTGCATCCATTAACTCCTCCACCACATCACAAAAATCACGTTTCTCTGGTTCCATGCTCCATTTGAAGCCCTCTTCCGATGCGCTCAGCACCAATTGTTTCTACGTAAGGGTTAATCAAGTTAGATTTGGGATGTAAAAGAAACAACACTATAAAAACCATGATTTAAACTGATCTTACAGGCTATGGCAAACAAATAAGCGCCTACACCAACAAACACCTTTTTTTCGCGTCCCTTATTCAAAGGGGCGCTCTCGACCAAATGAATAAAAACAAATCCCTGGTCAACCGTTAAACTGACTAGACCTTGAATATCATCTGAGCCAATTAATTGCAGCTTGTAAACGATCCTATTCGCAGCTAAAAATTCATTGTTCCAATTAAAAAGCCACCCGCTTCGAGCCATTTTCGTAAGCTCCAAAATCTCATGTGTGATTGGCATAAATTTTGATCCTCCCGAATGAAGTAATGAAAAAAGATTGGGCCGGAATATCGGATTTAATTGCCCGATTAACCGTCACAATCTTTAAAAACCACTATCAAATAGTACAATCGAACAAGGACAAAAATAATGTCATTGTAACCATTTGTAAGATCGCATCATGAAAACACAAAAAGGCATGCTCCCCCACTCAATAAATTCCACATTAGACGCGAGTCCAAGTGCAATGGTTCTTATATAAGAACTTTGAATGGAGAATGGCGCATGCCTTCTCATAAAGAATATTTGATCAATTTAGCGATATATCACTATTATATCACGGAGACCAGAATGAGGAAATAAGCTCATTCCAAAAGCCGGCCCCAACTTTGTTAGAGGTAAACCCGGCCTTTTAATGTTATGTATTTCACTCCATTACTTAGTAGAAGCAACGAATGATTCCTCACGTTTTAAAGCACGAGTGATCAATGCCCTCGTTACATCCCAAAGATGATCGCAGCTGTTGTCATTAAACTAACGTTCCCGTTAACGTAACAATAATATCTACTCACAACATATAGCGATGCTCAACTTCAGCTGTCTTTATGCAGAGTGTCCTATAGGGGGTCCCGCCAACATTTTAACGAAAATATACGCTAAGGAACTTTTTGAACTTTTTGATACGAAAAAGCCGGTGTCCTGAACTATAACCCTCTTGCGGGTCATTTTCAACGACTGGATGGTAATATTCATCTCTTCAAGAAGAGTTGAGAGATCGAGTCGATAGCTATATTAGCTATTACAATTCGGAACGTTACCAGTGGTCATTAATAAAGATGACTCCTGACGAATTCAGAAGTCATCTTTTGGCTGCATAGCTAACAGTCATTTTTTAAAACTTTCTACAAATAGGGTCACAGTTCACCAATGACATGGTTGGACTGTTTTCAAGCAATCTTCGTGAGCTCTTGATCAAACATTTGGTTGAGGCGTACAGGAGAAATGACCCGACAGGTAGTGCCAGAATACCGAAAAGTTAGTTAGAGCACGTTCTTCCGCAAAAATTCCCGCTTTTTTAGCGACACCAAGATCTGTGCTGCGATAAAAATAGAGGAATACGTTCCACTGACCAATCCGAAAATCAGTGCCAGTGAGAAATTGCGAATCCCTTCACTGCCGAGTACGGCGATTGCCAATGCGGTAATGAATACGGTCGTAACCGTAAAAATCGAGCGGCGCATCGTCTGCCATAGGCTGATGTTGACCATCTGCTGAAGATCTTCAACGGTTTTGACTTTCATCGTCCTGAGATTTTCCCGAATCCGGTCAAAAATGACAATCGTGTCATTGATCGAATAGCCGACGATCGTCAGAATCGCTGCGATGAACGTCAGGTCAATCTCCAGTTGGAACACGGAGAACAACGCGAGCGGAATAAACACATCATGCAGGAGTGCGATGATACACGCCACCCCAAACAAAAATTGAAACCGGATGGCGATGTAGATACAGATCCCGACGGCAGCGAGTATCAAGGCAATCGCAGCTTTTTTCACCAGTTCGTCAGCGATGACGGGAGAGACCGTCGATTCTTGCCTGCTGACCTGATCGCCGTATGTTTGCTGCAGGTCCTTTTGAATCATCTCTAGCTGCGCCTTGGAAACGGGCTGATCGAACGTCGTCGTCGCCCATTCATAGTTGTTGCCAAACGTCGTAACCGGCTTAAAAGCAATATCCGGGACATTTTTTTGAATCACACCAGCAATGTCGACCGTGTTAAACTGCTTGCCGATCATCACGTCAAGCCTCGTCCCGGCCTTAAAGTCGACTCCCAGGTTAAGTCCGAAGATCAGCATGCTAGCCAGCCCCAGCGCCAAAATACTCATGGAGACGGTGTAAAACTTCCGGCGACTTTTGACGATGTTGAACTTGACTGGTGCGACCGGGTCCGACTCGCCGATGTCTTGCTCAGATACCGCGTACCAGTCCGGCTTTTTAAACAAATTGGACTTGATCAGCAGCCAGAGCAGGGAACGGGAACCGAAGACGTTCGTCAGCAGACTGACGATCAACGTCATGATCAGAATGATAGCGAAGCCTTTAATCGAGCTGGAGCCGAATAGCATCAACACTGCGGCCGCGATGATCGTCGTCACATGCGAGTCTACGATGGTGATGAACGATTGGCGCTGACCCATGCGAAAGGCGGACAAAATGGTCTTGCCGCTTCGGATCTCCTCCTGAATCCGCTCGTAGGTGATGATGTTGGCGTCGACGGCCATTCCCACCGAGAGTATAAATCCGGCGATTCCTGGCAGGGTCAAGGTCGCATGCATCCAGTACAAAACGACCAGGCAGGCGTATGTGAAAAAGACAAGGGCTATGTTGGCGATCAACCCCGGCAGGCGATAGACCCACAGCATGAACAAGAGAACGACGCCAAAGCCGACGTAACCGGCAAACATCGTCTTGTCAAACGCCAACGCTCCCAGGCTGGCACCGACCGAGTTGGCCTGCAGCTCGACCAGTTTGGCAGGAAGTGCCCCCGTATTTACAATTTTTGCGATTTGAGTCGCTTCCTCCACAGTGCGCTGACCCCTGATTTGCGCGCTGCCGCTTGTAATCACTTCGTCAATGACCGGATCAGTCAGCAGCGTTTCATCCAGGTATATGGCTACCTTTTTGTGCAGGTTTTCCCGGGTCACTTGCGTAAATTTATCAGCATTCCTAAACTTCAACAAAATCAATGGCCGATGCAAATCGTCATAGCCGATGCTTGCTCCATTTAGCGCGAGGTCACTGCCCTGCATCACGCGGTTCCCCTGTTCATCGCGAAATGTCAGTACCGCCGGTTTGCCGATCAAGGAACGCAGCATTTCCTGGTCTGTCACCCCGGCTAATTTGACCCGGATGCGATCAGGCTGTTCGATCGTAACCTCCGGCTCTTTTACGCCACCGATGTTGACGCGTTTTTCGATCATGGCCGCGGTCGCCTTCAAGGTGTCCGTCGTCACGGCTTCGCTCTGCTGCAATGGCTCCACCTTGTACAAGATCTCAAAACCACCCTGCAAATCAAGCCCGAGATTAATGTCTTTGGCAATGTTGGGTGCTGTAGAAAAAAACAACATGCCGGTTACGGCGACAATCAAGACAAACCATAGTAATTTTGACCATTTTATCATTCAGTTCGTACCCCATTTCAATGTAGTGTTTCGTTGAAATGGTGCTGGTCTATGTTACGGGATTCATATTTGATCGGGTAAAGCAGAAAGAAGCGTTTAAAGATGGGGATAAAGGAATAAATGTACCGCCTTATTTTGTATGCCGGGAACAAAAGGGAAAGCGCTGCGGAGATAGAGAACAAAATAAGAATGTTCGGAAACGAAAGGGAATGGTCCGTTTCCTTCAGTAAGGTTGCGTGTTCATCGATATATGAGTGATCAAGCAGTAAAGGCTGAGCAGAAGTTGCAACAGCTCCGCTTGGTAGTTGAATGGAGGCAAGACAGCACAGGATAATCATAATCGCTGTCAGAAAAACTTTCAGAAGCTTTGTCACGTGATCACCCCCTTTCGCCGGTCGATAAGGACTTCGCCAAAAGCTGGGCGAAGCCAGAATTCGAGCATTCGGGTAAGAAGGTTTGGAAGACCCGACCGAAATGCTTGCTAGATGAATACGACATAGATTTTCGAAAAGTTTCAGTTTTTTAATAACGCCTCTCAAAGGCACGATCTGAAATCTAGAAAACTCCTTGCCCGGTTTGTGAACTGTGACCAACAAGAGGGTCACAGTTCACAAATCGGCTTTTTCGTATCAAAAAGTTCCTTAGCGTATATTTTCGTTAAAAATGTTGGCGGGCCCCCTACAGAATCTAGATAATTAATTATTATTCTGTCTTGCTTTAACCACTCTTGGTATTTGTTTCTCATAAATGGATAATACATTTGAAATCAATTGTTCGCCAGTCCCCTCGTTATCTCTCAAAAGTGCATATATAAGGTTCAAGAAAGTCTTCGCATCTTTCTCTGTTAAACTTTTGATTGATTCCATGATGCTATCATTTGAAAAATTTTCTTCCTTCGTCCCCATATAAGTCCTCCATCTTTAAATATCATTTATTCTTCATATAAGACGTTATAATTTGTTGTTTCAACGCTACATCCCTTAATTAAAACGCTTCTAATGGTCGGAAAGTTTCGTTATCCTGCCCGTTACTTCAAAGAAACTAAGGAGCAGCTGCCACGGCAATCTGCTCCCTGATCATCCCACTATCGTCTTCGTTAGCGCAATGAACTTTTAGAATAGACCGAAGCGATAAAGTGCTTTCTTAGCAGTTGTTATTTACCCGTCGAGAAACCCATCATACCGAGGCGCTCCTTTTTTGACAAAGGGCATTTCTTAGCCTTAACAGGAATGGTTTAGCGCAACGAGGCCGCCGAAATGTGTGCCGGCAGCCTCGTTTTTGCTGTTTATTAAGCTATTGTTCCCCGTATAGTTCAACGTCGGGATGATTCGGCCAAACGATTATCAGGCTTGACACTACACAAAACCCGATATTTTGTGTTGTTGTAACCGAGACTCTAAAAGAAAATGGCATACAGGGCTTTTTTTGCGCCTTTGGTGTCATTTCATCTTTTTTGGAATAATTTAGGTAATTTGTCTCATGCAATAAGAATAAGCAACCTTACGGGAATGGCGGGTATCCGAACTCAATACCAAGTTATTTTTCAAAATTTACGCTTCCGAATCCATGAGACCGATGAATTCCCGGATCGGCTGTCGTCTATATAAACGAAGGCATAAATGAACACAAACTAATTTGACGAAGAGGTGTTTTGAAAATGGCATTAACGTCCGCATTCACGAGCTTCAACCTGCCTGTAAAAAACGTAGAACAATCGAAAGCGTTCTTCACCGGACTCGGATTCGAGCTCAACCCGCAATTCCCCGAGAACGAGAATTCGGTAGCCATCGTGATCGGCGACAACCTGCAGGTCATGCTGATCAATCAAGCATTCTTTAATACGCTCACGGAGAAGGAATCCGTCGATACGAACAAGTATGCGCAGATGACGATCGCATTGGCCTTCGAGAGCCGGGAAAAGGTCGATGAAATCGTGAATAACGCGGTCTCCTTGGGCGGGAAATTGCACGCTGAACCTGAAGATCATGGGTTCATGTATCATTGGGGCTTCGTGGACTTGGACGGCCATCTGTGGGCCATTAACTACATGAACATGGATGCGGCACAAGGTTAAGGCTAACGGAGAGCACGCTCGTACTAGGGTTCAAAAAGAAAGACGCCGGGCATCTTCCCCGGCGTCTTCTTCGCGATGATTAGTTTTGTTCGGTATAGGCTTTGAAATTGTCCATGATCGCTTGCCAGCCTGCTTGCTGGAGCTCGACGGGATTGGAGCTTTCCGCGTCGAACGTTTCAATGACCTTCGTCTCATTCCCTTGATCGACGAAAGCAATATCCACTCTTCTTCCATCTTCCATGGTGTAGCCGATCGCCTCATGCCGATTCACTACATCGTAGACGCCGCCAAAATCAAAGCCCATGCTGCCATCCTTCGCTTCCATCCGTGTCAGAAACTTGCCGCCGACCCGCAGATCGTTTTCGGCTCTCGGCGCATGCCAGTCCTCGGACGCTTGATTCCACTTCGTGATGTGATCCGACTCGGTCCAATAGCGCCATACCTTCTCGACAGGGGCTTGAATGACGGCTTGCACGGTTACTTTCGTCGGTTGACTCGTTTCCATTTTAAATAGACACCTCTCTCATGATATTCGTCGTTTGGTTATTCTCAATGATATAGACGTAAGCCAATGACGAAATTCATTGGTCAATTCGCTCAGGCAGCCCAAATCGCGAAAATAATGGCGTATGAATGAAGTTTTGAACGTGCAGGATTTGATTTTCTTTGGTTTCGATGACGTGGATGCCCCAGGGTACCAGGCCAGAGCCCTCTTTGCTCGGCATATACTGGGCCAACGCCGGATAACCGCCATTCACCGTAATGGGCACAAATCGCGAACCTTCGCAATGCCAGCGAGTAAGCGAATAGAAGGCGGACAAATCTTCCTTGCCGCGGATCCACATCTCGAAGGGCGGCATCGACATGCAGCCTTCCTCGTGGAACAACGCGACGAGCGCAGCAATATCGAATTGCTCGAAGGCCTCCACATACCGGGACAGCAGCTGCTGCTCCGGTTGAACGTCCATGCTGCTGAGCTCATCCGAGCGAAGCTGCGCCCGGTCCATCGTCTCTCGGGCTCTTTGCAAGGCGCTGTTCACCGCTGCCGGCGACATCGCCAACGTTTCCGCGATCTGCTTGGAGGACCATTCAAATACATCCTTCAAAATGAGTACCGCGCGCTGCCGCGGAGGCAAGGTCTGCAGGAGAGCGATGAAGCACAGTTGAAGGGTATCTCTGCGGACGAGCCGATCCTCCGGATTGCCCCCAAAGTCGGGAGACGGCCAGATCCAGGCAGAATCCGGCAGCGTGTCGCGCGGCTCGACGATGGCGACGGCCGGGTCGAACAGGTCAACGGGAAGCGCGCGGCGTTTGGATTGTCTCAGCTTGTCCAAGCACAGGTTGGAGGCAATCCGATAGACCCAAGTTTTGAACGAGGAATCCTGTCTGAACGTGCTCCAGCTCTGCCAGACCCGAATACTCGTCTCCTGAACGGCATCGTCCGCATCGTCCATGGAGCCTAGCATTCGGTAACAGAACGAGGTTAAGCCCGGCTTCAAGCTTGCAAATAATGGTTCGTCAAATGCGGTCTCGTTCATCGCGGCCTCCCTTAATGATCCCCCCGAAGGGTGGTACCTACATTATATGCAATGAAGCGGACAGCCTCAATCCGAATAAATAGGCAGGATTTAGTACTCATGGATAAAAATTTAGCACGATCGTACTAATAATTCAATAACCAATAAATTAACCCTTGTCTATACTTTAGAAATAATTCGCAATACCTCACGCCAGGACTTGAATACTGGAGCTATCCTGCCCGTTCGTATTATGAGGTCACCAGATCTTTCTTTTTGGTAGTAGATAGCGATAGTGGGGGATCGAACGTTTCTGCCTGTGGGACTTCGATCACGAGAGCTATTCAGTTCATCCCCCCCACCTGTTTAACATGGTTAGGTTGGTTGGGACATGAATTCCGTATAGCATAAAGACAATAGCCATTTTTATAATAACTTTATTATTTTTAGTTCTTAAAACGACAAGTAATAATCAATTTTTAAATCATTTATTTAAAGCTGAACGATAACTGCTTCATAACACTTTCATTCAATAATATTTACTCAGAATATAAAAAAAGCCCGTTCCATCAAGGAACGAGCCTACGACATTTATGTTCAAGCTCGACGACAAATTTTGTTCAAACCAGCGACATTTTTAATTACAACTCACACCACGAATTTTGGTTAGGTTCATTACATTGGTACTAGGTTCAAAATGGGCGGCTGCATCTCCGGATCCTCGGGCACCAAATGCTAGTCCCAATGCTCCGTAAAGGGAGACTTCTTTGCGCGGAATATCTAAGCTTATGGCCAGATCAGCAAGAGCATTACCGCTGCACAATACATGGTAACGACCGGCAACATCTTCAACCCATAGTCCAAACTGGATTCCACGAAACCCGTAATGTTCAATTAAGTCGTCAGGCTTACTTACGCTTGAGAGCTCCTGTGATAACCAAACAACTTGGACCATCCGTTTCCAACGCTCGATGTTCTCTTTGCGGGTCGAGTCTCCTTCCTGGGCTATGCAAATAATACTCAGCATATGTACGGCATGATGAAAGATGGATAAGATGGAAGCGGGCATTCGATTTCGAAGAATAAAGATACTTCGGCGGATCGCCGGGTTTTGTTACCCGTATCCGATAATACTCGGACCGGCTTGCGTTCTTGGGCTGCTGGCTAGGACAAATGACACATTACATACAAATTACCTCCTTATTTGCGGGCATGAAAAAAAAGGAGACGCAAAAAAACATACGTATCCCGTATATCTTATGGTCTCCTTATATCAAACCCTATTTTTATCGCTAATAGACTTAGCTTAACCCCATCTTTGCCGAATAAAATGACGGCACAGAAAATTACATATATTCCGTAATAAAATCTATTATACAGTTATTTAGAAGAGTTTGTAAATTATATTGATGTGCCATTAAATATCTTATACTTACTAGCCTTGTAAGTCGAGCAGTGTTCTCGCCTGTGCGAAATTCAAGACAGCCTGAAATAGATAAATATAACTGGAAATTAGGCAATTGGGTAATAAAGGAAAATACGAGACGTGTGTTGAAGTTACAACTGCAGCTTAATTTATAATTAAAGGAGATATGAGAATGAGCTTAAAGGTGGAACCGTTGGATTTGCAAAAAGCGGATATTTCAGGGTCTAAGTGGCAGGAGGTTAAAGCTGAGGAGCTTGATATTGATAATGTCAGCTTGGCGAAGACGAAAATTAATAACGTAAATATGAGTGAAATGACTTTGAATGATGTTAATATGGGTGGAATTAAAATCTCGAACGCAAACTTGTCAGGTTTAGGCATTCAGCATGCTAATTTCAGCCACGCTGTTATTGACCATGTCCATCTGTTTGGAACAGAGTTTCATAATGTGGTTCTTCCTATGGAGGGAGATGGAAATTATAATCCCGATGGGCAATATAAACCAGTAAGTTTTCAAAACTGTAACCTTACTAATGGGCAATTAAGAAATTGTGATTTATCAAATGTTGAGATAACTGATTGTGATATTACTGGATTGAAAATAAACGGTATATTAATTTCGGATTTAATCAAGGACAAATAAAGGACAAATACGGCTGCCTAAGCAGCTGTATTTATTTACTACAAAGCAACAATGTTTTAGAAAAGAGCCTTCCATAATTTAGATTTTACATTATCCCAGCGGTTACATCAAAATCTCTGGTTAGCTGTCTGTTCTTTAACCGGAGACCCCAGATTGATGGGATTGATTAAAGGAGTTTTCTAGAGCTTGCTTGCTTAATGACAACACAAACAGGCCAACAGCGTCCTGCCAGCCCACTTTCATTTGGATGCGCACTCCATTTTACTTTTGACACACGTTATGCTCATGCTGACTAGTGACTTTAACGAATAGAAGGCTATAACTGCAGTTTTCAGCCCAAAGTATGTAGTCAGAAGAGAGAGTGTGTGTTGTGCTCCAGTTACCGGCCGGTACTGGATATAATCTATTATTATCAATCTATTGAATTTTAAACATCTAAATCATCTTTAATTCTATATATCCCTCGAAATTCTCTAATAAGTATCCGGTATTGTCTTGGTACAGTTGAGGATTTGTTGCCGTCGTTTTGCTCCGAAACCATATCCGCCATAACTGTACCAATATCTGAGATATTCCACCCATATCAACTGGTAATATTAGGCTATACTTCTTATTTTTCCATAGACCTTAACACCTCAATTGCTGCTTCATATTGTGTTACTATGAACCTGCCGCACGCCATAATCTTCATCCATCATATACGGGCTCCCATCTGGCTGCTAGGTGGGGCCTATTTGACGTTCCTATCGCTGAAACTCTTATCTGAATTCCCGACAGCACAAGCTGTTCTTGACGTGTATGAAGCTGACTTGGCAAACAGATTTGAATTACTGTGTCCGAGTCGTTCGAGGAACTAGGCTGTAGACACAGCGAAGAAACTCATTGCGGCTGCTATACGGAATCCTTTTCGACAGGCACGTCAATAAAGCCAGTCTTCGGACTGCAATTTACATTCAGATGCTTCTTCAATATAAAGAGTATCTATCCGCCATCGAAAGTGAGATAGCTGCACTCGCTGTTGAGATTGAAGAGTATCAGATTATCGAATCCATTCCCGGTATAGGTGGGAAAATCGTGGCAACGATTATTTCACCGCTGCAGGAAGATGTCGGCCACCAGCATGCCGCATAGAGAACGCCGCTTCTACGGGCCAACCACCTTCGGCATGCCATACTGTGCCAGACTTTGTGGCGGGAGCGCTCGACAAAAATGAGCACTCTGAGTTTGCCATAACCATCTGATTCTAGAGGAATTTTCAGCGTCGTGCGGGAAACGGATGCAGTCGCGTCGGGAACTGGGGTTTTATCGGATGTCAGGAGGGTATCGGCGCCAATATAGCATCGCTATAGACAAACCAATATAGCAGTGCTATATTGGTCACATGAATACACACAACACTCTACTCAATGCGGCTTTACAAGTTCTCGAGGAAGAGGGCGAGGCACAGTTCTCGACACGCTCCGTCTGCGCAATTGCGAAGGTGACCGCACCGACGCTGTACCATCACTTCGGCAGCGCCGACGGGCTTCTGAGCGCCGCCATTACGGAAGCATTTGCACAGTTTCTCGAAAGCAAAAGGACTGCCACCCAATCCTCCGATCCGGTGATGGCGCTACGCGAGGGCTGGGACGATTACGTGCGCTTCGCGGCGGCTCGTCCACGACTCTACGCGGTGATGATGAGCCGCGTTCTCGACGACGCTGAAATTCCCGCCGCCGAGCAGGCCTTTGCGCTCCTGATCCAACGCATCGCGGCCATCGCCGCTGAGGGCCGGCTCAGGCCGACGGTGGAGGTGGCTGCCGATCTCATGTGGGCGTCTGCGAATGCTGCTTCCCTACTTCACGTCACAGCTCGGCTACGCAAGGTGGTGCCACCCACTTCTGAGGTCCTGGAGCAAATCCGCGAGGGCGCCATACGGTCCATCCTAAATCCCGAACAGAAAGGACGAACACAATGAAAATTCTCGTCACGGGAGGCACCGGTCTGCTCGGCGGCCGCCTGATCACTAAGCTCGTGGAGGACGGTCACGAGATTTTCGCTCTCACACGCTCCACATCATCTCACGCCAAACTCAAGTCCATGGGTGCGACGCCAGTCGATGCCGATCTCGAAAGCAACACGCCACTCATATTGCCGGTGATTGATGCGGTTGTGCACGCGGCCGCCTTGTTCCGCTTCTCAGGGCCTCGCGAACCCTTCTTCCGTACCAACGTCGATGGCACCGTAGCCTTGTTGAAGGCAGCTGAGTCCGCCGGTGCGAAGACATTCGTCTACATCAGCGCGGCGGGGATCCTCATGGATAATGGCGGTACGCCCATCCGCGACGCCGATGAAAGCGCGTCAACTTTCCCGAACCACTTCTCCGCCTACCTGGCGAGCAAGGCACGGGCCGAGCTATTGGTTCTGGCAGCCAACAAACCCGGCTTTCGCACCATCGCGCTCCGCCCACCGGCTATCTGGGGGCCTGGTGATCCGTTTAGTCGAGCGCTTCCCGAAGCAGTCAGATCTGGACAGTTCGCCTTCATCGACCGCGGCGACTACGCTTTTGCAACCTGCCACGTGGACAATGTGGTCGAAGCCATACAATGCGCTCTTGAACGCGGAGAAGGCGGTCATGCCTTCTTCATCAAAGACCAGGAAGGGCAGACTTTCCGTGAGTTCGTCTCCTCGCTCGCGAACTTGCAGGGCCTGTCCATCGATAAGCTGCGTTCGATGCCCTACTGGCTTGCCTCTGCCATTGGCCGGCTGCTCGACACTATCTGGGCCGTCACGCGGAAAGACGGCGATCCGCCGATCTCACGCTCGATGATACGCATGATCGGGCGTGAGTTCACAGTCAACGATGCCGCTGCACGTCGAGAGTTGGGCTATGTCGGAAGAACTTTGCGCGACGCCGGCTTGCAAAGCTATGAGGAACCATCTGCTCGACGATAGTGCTTTGGAGGGCGAACGACGGCAATCGCCGGCTAGTCGTTCTCTGGATTTGCTCTTTTTGTCGATGTGGCAGACAGCATCGAAGCCGTGGCGGCAAGCCGAGTCTGTAACTCATCACTATGTATAACTAAGGGGACGGATTGAATTAAGTCTGACACTGGCCTGCGGTATGAGGCTTGATGTAGGTGGATTTATACTCCTTACACAATTTTCACAGCCCGTATGCGCAAGAGCAATTATGGTTAATCGATTGTAAATCATAGTAGAAATGACAGAAAGGGACTCGCGCATGCACGTGAGTCCTTATTGCCGACATCCTTTCGTGATCCATATCGGTCGAGCCTGAAGAACCTGAAACAAGTGACCTCAGTTCACGCTATTAAGCACAATTCATTTTGCCTTAACGATGATTTTCCCCCTTGCGTGCCCCGTTTCGCTCAGCCCATGCGCATTCGCACGCCAGTTTCTGTAATCTTAACATCTACTTTCCCTTCCGAGACCAACTTAGCTATAGTCCCTAGCTGGTCCGTGCTTAGAGATCCAATGTATGAAATGGCCGTAATACCCTGCTCTTTTACCTGCTTTTCATTCGGTTGGCCGGCGATAGTCACCAGTCGTCCGTTTGGTTTCACGTACTCAGATGATCAAGGGAATCAATACGGAGGTTATGAGAACTCATGGACAGAACGTAAGCGTCCTCTAAAATATAAATCGCCAGAGTGACAAATGCGTACTCTTTTGCTTCTTCTTCAGTAATGCTTGGCTCAGTTTTGACGGACAGAGAATGATGATACTTTTGGATAAATTTGATCATTCGATCAGGATCAATTTGCTCACGTTCTTCGACATTAACTTGAAGTGCCTCTTGTGCCTCTTGAAACTCCCTCATCATTTGAATGTCATAAGAATAGTAGAGCTGCTGAGAAGCGTTAATATCGATGAGCTCCCGTATGTATCCGTCGACAAAGTTGAGTTTAACTGCCCCTGTACCTGATTTATTGACCACAGTATACTCATATAATTGTACGCCAAGCACATACGGTTGAGATAATACAAAGGTTTTGAAAAGATCCACTAGTAAATCCCGCATGCGGAATTTACTTAGCTACTGATTTGCCATGACGAGCATTTCCGTACGGCTTCTCATTTGTTGCTTGAGCTCGTCTTTTTCCTCTTCTCTAACTTGAAGTTTTTGGCGAGCCCACAAAATAATTCCTATTCCAACGAGCAGTATCCATATTACAGTTTGGTCTATTGGTAGAAGAAAATTAAAGAAGAACCCTTTCGCTTCATCGGAGTTGTTAGTCCAAATATCAAAAGATAAGGCAAAAATAATACAAGGTAAAACCCTCCGAGGCTTAACCAGACAGACATTCTCGCCGCGCCTACTGAGTGATACATTAGACGCTGTGGTTGTGTAATGAGCTCAAATAACAACCAGGAATGGCAAAAATAATTATAGTTCTGTAAAAAAAGAAAAACAGCCCGCGATTTCTCGTGGGCTTTGCCGGTTTATATCAGAATTATTCGAATTAGTATTCCCCTCAATGAGCGAGTTTGTTCAGTAATATGGTTCCATCATTAAAAACACTACTACTCCAGTAAAACTGACATATAGCCAAATAGGCATTGTCCATCGAGCAATGCGCCGATGCTTTTGAATTTGATTCGTCCATCCCCAAACAAGTGTGAATAGGGCTAGCGGTACGATTATTGCGGCAAGGATGCTGTGCGAAATTAAAATAAAAAAATAAATGGGTCTGATAATACCTTGGCCGCCGAATGCCGCTGTTTCTGAGGACATGTAGTGAAATGTTAAATAAGAAACCAGAAATAATAATGTCGAGGTAAAGGAAGCAAGTATGAAACCTTTGTGCACCTCAATGTTTTTTCTCAAAATTGCAATTAAGCTCGATATCAAAAATATAAACGTAAAGCTATTTAAAACACCATTTATTCTCGGGAAGATGACTAAATCAAACTTGATACTTCCTTTGTATCCTATCGGTGAAAAAAACAAAAGAAGTATAACAAAATTTACAATCAAGGACGTTACTATTATAGGAATCGTATAATTTTTATTATTGGCTGGTTGATCATTTGAGTTCATTTGATCCAAACGCTCCTTCTGCAGGCATTACCCAATTCGGTATTTTCGATCAATCAATACGGACGAAAGTTATTTCTTTTTTTCGAGCTTACCTTAGACATAGAAATTCCTTTGTCAGACGCATAAGTGACCAGCTCAGTACGACTCTTTAATTTCAACTTAAAAAGAATGTCATTCAGTATGAGCTTCTCTGTATATCCCGGTATTACTAACCGATCGGCGATTTCTTCGATGTTGAATCCTCTACACAGATTTCTTATTACTGCCGTTTCCATTACACTAAGAAGGGGCTCTACGTCATGTGGGATATTCTCAACCGCAACAAGCGCAACCTCTGGCTTTAATGAATCGGCGAGTGATATCGCATCCCTTCCGCAGTCAGTTTCCGCTACGACCTCGAATAGCGGATCCAGCTCAAGCAGGTTTTTGATCCGCTCTCTATGCTCTTGCGATGGTTCTGCAAGCAACACTCTGTTGATTTGGCTCACCGCTCCACAACCCCTTTACGGAACCTTAAACCTATGCCTGTTGCTATTATCGCATTTTATGTTTTTAGTCGAATGGCCCGAAGTGGTTATTTTCCTTGAATAATATGACCATTCAGTGGTTACGTGTTCCGTATTTAATAAAAAATCAGAAATTAAACGCTTAGTCCCCCGTTTCGCCGATTAATTGTAACTCAACTTGTTTCATCTTATAAAAATAGCCTTTTTGCTCCATCAACTCTGTATACGATCCCGATTCGATCACTCTTCCTTGCTCCATAACGACGATTCTGTCCATTCCTTCCAAACCGTTAAGCCGGTGACAAATCAGTAGAAGCGTATTTTCGGATGCTTGTTCGTATAAGTGTGCCAAAACACGTTGCTCTGTCACATAGTCCAGCGAAGAGGTCGGCTCATCCAGCAGCCATAGCTTTCCATTGCGAAGCATGGCCCGCGCCAAGGCCAATCGCTGTTTTTCGCCATCTGATAGATTTTCTCCTTTTTCGTAGACGGGGTCGGTTAATGAAGTGGTCGGCAATTGCACTTTAGCGAGGATATCCAACAGTTCGCCGTCAGAATGGTCCTCAGCATCCATGAGCAAGTTATCTCGGATCGTTCCTCGGAAAAAATGGCTTTGCTGCAGCACGACATTAGCCGTTTTCCAAATGCTCGACTCCTCCAGCTCTTGTACCGATATGCCGTTCAGTCGCAAATCCCCGGCTGTCGGCGTACGCAGCTTGAGCAACAACTCAATCAGCGTGGACTTTCCTGAACCGCTAGGTCCAACAATCGCCGTTTTGGATCCTGGTGGAATTTGCAACGAAAAGTTCTTCAACGCCGGCCTCCACTCCCCTTCATATTGAAAGGAAACGCCGGATAACTTAATAGAAACGGCATGGTCGGTATTCAACGCGCGACTTGGCTGCACCGGCTGCATGATAGGAGTTAATAATGCTTCCGTCAGCCGCTTGGCTGCATGTTCGCTATCTTGCTTATATGCGGGCAACGTGGCCATAGTCGCTGCTTCTTCAAATACGGTTAGTGAGGCCATGACAAGCATAGCCAGATATACGCCAGCTAGCGTTCCATCCGATATCAGATAAGCACCAAGTGCCAACACCCCCCAGGAAATCAGATATGTGACAAAGGCATGCATCGATTGTCCACGTAGCAGTTGTCCGGCCGCTCGCTGCTGCTCGGCTGCCAATGCAGCAGAAGCTTGGCGAAGTTGCTGTTCCCGCTGCGCAAGCTGCCCATAAACTTTAAGATCCCGGAAACCATACAACACCTCTGTTACTTCCGTAGACAACAGCGCCCGCTGCTTGCGAACATGCCCATTGATTTTCCGATATCCTAGCAATACGATTCCCGGCACGACCAATACGGTTCCCAGCATACCGAGCAGCATCAAGCAAGCCATCCAGAAAGAAAAGGAGGCGGTAGCCAGCATTGTCGTCAAGAACACCATGACAACAATGATCGGCGGATACGCGACGCGTAAAAAATAGTGCTGCAAACTCTCTACATCCCCAACGATTCGCGCAAGCAGATCCCCGCTTCGGTTTTTATTTAAAATGCCTGGCGTTAAAGGAATGAGCTTGGCAAAAAAGGATGATCGCAAACGGCTAAGCATAGAGAATGTCGCTCGGTGGGAATATAAGCGCTCGCCATAACGACTCACCGCTCGAAGTAAACCAAGCAGCTTGACCAACGAAGTAAGTACGATCAGCGTATAAAGCGGAGGTGCAAACACCGTTTGCGAAATTAGATATCCGCTCGCAGAAAAGAGGACCACACCAGCGATGCCGGCGACAAATCCGCCTATAATTGAAAGAATAATATCCTTGCGCTCCCGAATCATAGCTTGAGACAAAATAGCCAACTCGTTCATCCCGGCACCCCTTTGCGTTGGACATCGACCATCTCTGCATACGCAGGCAGGCGTTTCATAAGCTCGTCGTGTTGTCCCGAGCCCACTAGGACGCCATGGTCCATAAACAAAATGTTGTCCGCATGTCGAATGGTATACAATCGGTGAGCCACCGTAATCATCGTCGCCGATTTTGCCAAGGTTACAATCGAATGTTGCAGGATGTCCTCGGTATGAAGATCGAGTCCGACGGTCGGCTCATCGAATAAAATAATGGAGGGTCGCTTCAAAAAAGCCCGCGCTACGGCAAGTCGTTGCTTTTCCCCACCGGAAAGTCCTCTACCGCCTTCACCGACGGGGGTATCAAATCCCTGCTCCAGTTGGGATACAACCCTCGAAAGACCCGCGTCCGCAGCCGCCACCTCAATTTCAGCCCTGGAGACCTTCCGCCCGGCACCGATCGCGATATTATCGGCGAAGGTACCTGCAAAAATGTAAGGATGCTGCGTAATGTAGCTAATATGTTCGAACCATATCGTCTCATTCTGTTGAGTAAGCGGGTTTCCATTCACTAAAATGGTCCCCGACGCCGGTTTTAGTAATCCAGCAATAAGATGAAGCAAGGTTGTTTTGCCGGATCCGCTATGACCAACAAGGGCAATATGATCTCCTGGTCCAATTGTGATCGAACCTGTACTCAGCTCAAATGAGTCAGGTGCATACTGAAACCGGACATTGTCCAGTTCAATGGAGGGAGGCATTGGAAACAGCTCCTTCGGGAATGTCAGGAGCCCTACTGGCTGATCTTTCAGATCGTTTCTATCGTTCGTGTCCGTGAGCATGGTTTCAACCTTGCTAATCGCCCCCATACTGGTTCGCCCATTGTGAAAAGCTGTGCCCGAACTCTTTAGTAAGCTGTAAAACTCGGGTACGAGCAACAAAACAAAAAAGGCCGTGTGAAACGACATCGATTTGAAGACAAGCAGTTGAATGGCCAGTTCGAGAGCAACAATCCCGATGCTCAGCATCACAATCGATTCCAGCATGAGGGTATTCGTAAACGCAATCTTCAAAATATCCATTGTGGCATCACGGTATCTTAAGCTACTGCGTTCGATTTCTTGCTGCTGACGGCGGGCCCGTCCGAATATTTTTAACGTAACGAGCCCTTGAAGGGAATCTAGAAATGTACCGGCAAACTCGGCCAATTGCGCATACTTTTCTTCTGATTTATTTTTCGTTTTCAGCCCCACCACAATCATAAAAATCGGGATAAAAGGAGCCGTAACCAGCATGATGATCCCTGAATTGGCATGTTGGGTAAACGTAACGACTAAAATCAGAATCGGGATAATGACCGTTTCCACCATACGCGGCATGTATTGACTGAAATAACTATCCGCCTCATCCACAGCATCCAGCGCCATACTGACCTTTCCCCCCGTTTGCCCTCGAAGAGAGGAAGGCATGGAAGCATGCGTAAAATTCTGAAGCACGGCTGCTCGCATATTTTTTTTGGCTGTTGCTGCCATTTGCAAACCAACTGTACCGTTCCCATATGACAACAGTGTACGTATCGCCATCACGACCAGTAGGATGCCGAGCAGTAGGGCAACCGATGAAAAAGATACTCTCTCCACAAAGATCCGCTGGACGGCTTCAGCCAGCAATGCAGCCTGACTTACAATGGCGACGCCTAGTGCGAGCGAGATGAATGCCAGGTAAACGAGACGTTTGCGTTGGGCAGTCATCTGTATAGCGATTAAGTTTCTTTTCCCCTTCACCCAACTCAACTCCTTTATGGTAATAGCCTGCGAGTAATCGGCCTATTTTTCCCCTTTCACGTAATCCGCATCGAACAGGAACAGCTTGAAAACCAAAATAAGGGAAGGAATCAATAGACACATGCCCCCTATAAATACGACAACTAGCGCGAAGCCCATTGAGGATGAGGTGACGCTGCTCTGAATCGTAATGTAGGGATCAAGAATATAAGGATACTGCCCAATCCCGTAGGCGAAAAAGGCACAGAAAAATTGCAGCATGATGCAAACAAATGCTAGCCCATAGCGGCGGCCGCGGTATAACAGCCACATCGCAATCATGAAAAAGGCAACAGAGAGTGCAAGCAGCCACCATAAATCCATCATATTTTGATAATGTCGCTCATTGTGTTGCCCCAAATAGATAAAGGCCGTCAGGGCGATAATAATCGCCGGTGTGCTCCAGAAAAGCGCGTAGGTCCGCATAAGCTTTAACGCAGCTTGATCCTCTGCCCGTGAAGCGTAAAACGCCAGAAAACAGGCGCTAATAAACAAGACAGACACAATCGCCAATCCTACGATGCTCCACGACAATGGATTTGTAAATAAAGCCCAGTAATCCAGAGAAACCGTCTGATCCTGCTTCAAGATAAAGCCGCCTTCAGACAGGGCCAACGCCACGGACAACGAAGCCGGGATCAGCAAACCCGATGCGCCGTACAAAAACAGATAGACGATATTATTTTTGGAACCATAGTTTTCAAATGCATAGAACGAACCGCGAATAGCAAGCAGCACGATTGCAATACTCCCCGGAACAAGCAGCGCCGAGCCATAGTAATAGGCTGTATCTGGAAAAAATCCGATCATACCGATGTAGAAAAAGACGAAAAATACATTTGTGATCTCCCATACGGGTGACAAATAACGAGAAATCAGACGATTTATGAGGGGGTCCTGCTTGGTCAGGCGGGCATAAAAGGCAAAGAAACCGGCTCCAAAGTCAATGGAGGCTATAATAAGATACCCATACAAAAATAGCCAAAGTACCGAAATCCCAATCAAATCGTAACTCATCAGGCATGCGCTCCCTTCCCTGTCCTCTTGTCGCCCGCATGCTGCGCCCATTTCTCCATCTCAGTTTCTGCCGGATTATTGTTGAATAAGCGCCGAAGAACAAGAACACTAACCACGCCTAATACGATGTAAAGAAGAAGGAAGAGGAAAAAAAGAATTCTCACGCTTGGCGATGTCGTCGCCGCTTCTTCTACACGCATATATCCTCGTAAAATCCACGGCTGCCGACCCAACTCAGCGTAAAACCAGCCCAGCTCGACTCCAAAAAATGCGAGTGGCGCGCCTAAAGCAATAATGCGGAGTAGCCATTTGTTGTGCTCATTGCGTTTTTTACATAATGTGAATAGGAAATACAGAACGGATATGCCCAATAACGCAAATCCTATGCCAGCCATCAAGTCAAAAAAATAATGCACAAGGAGTGGAGGTTGTTCATCTGGAGGAAATTCATTCAGACCTGTTACTTTCGCGTTAAAATTTCCAAAAGCCAGGAAGCTGAGAATCTTCGGCAGGTGAAGTGCGCCTATTATTTTATGCTCGGCATCAAGCCATCCTAATAGAATCAAATCCGCGCCGCTCTCGGTCTCAAAATGCCATTCCGCAGCAGCCAGCTTTTCCGGTTGATGCTCGGCCAAGAACTTGGCGGACGCATCTCCAGCTACTGTGTTTAGCAGTCCGAACAACATGACAACGGCCATCATAAGCTTTAACGCTTTTTTGTGGTATCCAGTGACCCCTTTTCTAAGCATCGCAAAGGCCGCAATTCCTGCTAGCAGAGCCGCTCCTGTTAAGTAGGCCGAGCTTAATACATGGAACACTTTGGAGAACGTCGCCGTATTCAGCATCGCTTGCACCGGGTTAACGACTGTAAATTGTCCGCCTTGCATGGTAAATCCCTCGGGTTGATTCATAAAACCATTCACAGTCGTGATAAAAACAGCGGACATGCCTGCCCCTGCGACAATGGGGATTGTAAGCAGCCAATGAATATATGGGTTCTTGAACCGATCCCACGTATACAGATAAATGCCTAGAAAGATAGCTTCAAAAAAGAATGCAAATACCTCCATGAATAACGGAAGCGCAATAACGTTCCCCGCCAACTTCATAAAATTCGGCCACACCAATGCCAGTTGCAGTGAGATTGCCGTGCCTGTTACGACACCGACTGCGACGGATATAACAAACCCCCGCGCCCACCTCTTAGCCATCAGTGTGTAGTGAGAATCTTGCTTGCGGATGCCGATGAGCTCAGCAATCGCGATCATGAGAGGGATACCGACACCAATTGTCGCGAATATCATATGGAACCCTAGTGTCATTCCTGTCACCAGCTTGCTCCATAGTACCGTATCAATTCCCATTCCTTACTGCCTCCCTTCCAAAGCGATTTGTAATCAGTGTCGATTTTATCCCTGTCCTTTATTCAGTTCAATCGCGGTCACATCTTCTCCCTTAATCATTCAAGAATGGAACAATTCTTTCTAACAGTTCGATGAAAAATGCAAAAAAAGCTCGATCGAGCTATTGATCGAGCTTGCTTATCATGATAAATTTATCTGTTCCTTTGTTTGCTTACGGATGGATTAGAGGAGGTTTGAGGACAAATACAGATGGCTATCTTGTGAGGGCAACTTTATTCCAATTACTTTGTTAAGCCCGTATCTTTAACATCCATCATGCAACTTCTGACCAACCTCTCCACGTACTTCATATATCGTTGAATAGGATCGGCGCTGCCACTCAATCTGCTTGCCATAATGGCTCCCTCCAGCGAGTCAGTCAGAAATGATGCCAATTCAATAGCGTCTGTGTCCGGACGAATCTCCGCATTTCGAATCCCCTGATCTATGATTGACCACACGAATTGAACCATAACTTGATAAGCTTCATGAGCTTTCTGCTGAAGTTCAGGGAACGAACCATCACTCTCTACCGCCGTATTCAACAGTGGACATCCCCCAGGAATCGGAGGGTTGTTTACAGCATCCTGATAAACTGCAGAGACTTTCATGAGCTTATCAAGCACATTCGTTCCTTCTTGTTCCGCCTGAACAAAAAATTCAAGCAATATCCCTTTTGCCCGCTCAAAAGCAGCAAGTACAATCTTTTCTTTGTTTTCAAATCGTCGATAAATCGCACCCTTAGGTAATGCTGTTGCCTGCATAATATCCTGAATTGATGTTTGTGCAATGCCTCTTGTATTAAATAAGAGCATAGCCTCGTTTATGATTTTTTCTCGTACATCGTCTGGCTTATTCATGTTTCTCCTCCTCGTCATGTAAGCTCATCAGTGTTGTTTTATTTATATTGTCACAAAATTCCCAAAACTGTCTATTTGCAAGTAAGGCGTCCTAAAGTATAATGGATTTTGTGGACCGGACGGTCCGGTCTTTCCCTAAACCCTATGCCTATTAAAGCGCGTTACCCTGCAAGTTAACTTCTACGCTCAGTAAAAATGTCCATGCTACGCTAATTCTAACTTAAGAGAAGGTTGAAGGCTATGCCGTTCTTTAAAGTAGGTGCAAACGGAGAGGGTCGGTAGACTAATTGTCAGCAGGCCACTTGAGAGCGCGGCCACCAGGTGACAGCATTTGTTCGAAAGCCGAGCGACTTCACACAATACCCACAGCTGAATATTGTCATTGGTCGCATCTTGGAAGATGACGAACAACTAAGAGAGAGCATGGCTGGGTATGATTCCGTATTGTTTGCTCTGGGAAACGGATTATTCATAAAAGGAGGTGGTGGCCTCAAATAATGGAGGCAGCCATGATGCGTCTTATTTCTGCCATGTAGGCAGATAGCGTACAATTGCTTGTAATGCCACTAAGCTATGGCGCTGGCCACACACCAAATATACGAATTTGGGGACTCGTTTAATCGGAAAAACACTATCGGCGGGAACTACACCGGCTGCGAACCGTACTGAGCGGGCCGGAGAAAGCTGCACGGATTGTGATCATTTGTTTATGGTTTTGTGACAGTTCTATCACCGGTTTCAGTACACGAATATCATATTGTTACACTTGAATAACAACTTTCGCTCTAAACAACATGTAAAGGAGTTGCGCCATGACGATTAGTCACAGTCTCTTGTACTCGCTTAATTGCTGGTTTTTCATTTCACTGTTCACATTCGCCGGTTTTCGTTTTGCCCGGCTGCTCAGTGAACGTGATTCTCGCCGATTGATAGGTAACGCGCATCGGGCTGATGAACGCTAAAAGTGCTTTCCGCTTCCTGATTACCGTTGCTGCAGCCTTCGTCTTCTGGACGCTCTTGAATCGTTTCGCCCTGGATCCGGATGCATCGGTTTTTTTGAGACATAAGACCAAGCTCACCCGTCCGATGAATTTACCTGTCTGGCTAACTATGCTGAACGTTCACGTCATCTTCGCCTGCATCGCAATCGCTGCGGGCGCCATAAACTTTGCTAGTGCCAATCTCCGTAAGTACCGGAAGACGCATCGTATTCTCGGCTACGTCTATGTTGTCGCCGTACTGGCCGTATGCATCACATCAGGCTATATGGCTCCTTTTGCGACCGGAGGCAAGGTCGTGAGTGTAGCCTTCAATTTGCTTAATATCATTTGGATATTTATAACAGTGAACGCATACTTGCATATTCGACAAGGACGGGTTGAAAACCACCGCCGCTGGATGATCCGCAGCTACGCGTTCTGCTTTACAAATCAGATGATTCATACGCTTATGCTTCTCTTCATCAACGCGCTGGGAATGAGCTATGAGGTCGGATATACGGCGAGTGTTATAGGAACGATCGTACTTCTTTTCTTGGCGGCGGAATGGATCATTCGGAGACGAAAGGCTGGCGGGAGTATGGTGTCGTTTCGGTGATAATAAACATCCACCATTTCTTTTGTGGACAGACTCACAAGCCGACGATTAAACCGCAACTGTTTTGAGGTACGCGTTCTTTATGAAACGGAGAATTGATGGGAACATGAATGGTTCTCGTCAGCCAAACTGAACTTTGGGCTGTTAATTTTCTTTCATAATCACCAAGCAAAGAAAGCAGTTACTCTGAAATATCCAGATCGGTTATACGTAAGCGTATTATAGCCCCCACCTGGCCAGCAGACGGGGACTCGGATAAGCTATTTCGTAGTGGTAAACACACGACAAATTAAGGGAACCGAGGACGACCAGGGAAGCATAGCGTCCAGTGCTTCTTAGTCCTCGTCCAATACCAGCGTAGCTAACAAAAACCGCAAAGTAGAACGAAATATTTGGAATTCACTAAATAAATGCAGTAACACCAAGGATTTGAACGTAGTTCCGAATTTGATTCTGGAATTGGAACTTTACCGATCCGGTACGTATAAGTCCACACAATCAACCGAAAACATCCCGACCAATTCCTTTAATGGCCATTAATTGCTTTACATGAGGGATTTGCTCGAGGATCTTGTCCACAAACTTACTTTCAAGCAACTCGTACTGCGTTAACAGCAGCTTAAGCTCAAGCTTTGCTAATTCTGTACCTTCTCGTATGCCAACGGAACGGCTTGCAGCTGCTTTCAAGCACCTCATACGTTCCATGCCGAGACCTCGCTTAGCCACCTCTCTGAGATGCCTTAAGAAAGCTTCCTCTGACTGAGCAACCAGCTCATGCGGCAATAAACAAAGGCTAAGCATTTGGCGTGCAGACTTGCATTCCCAATCCTTAAATACCGTGAGGAACTCTGGAAAGTACCGATCCAACCAATTATGAACCCGGCCTTGCACCACGCACAGGTCAGTCGACAGATGGTCGCGAATTTTCATCGCTTCCCTTAGTTTGGCATATTTGCCGTGGAGAAGATTAGGTACGGCATACCGTCCGTCTTTGATGAGCTGTGCGATTGCTTTAGCATCTTTGATGTCATTCTTGGTCGGCGAATTGTCATCCAATTCCTTGCTTTTCTTCACGTGCAGCGGATTAACCACAGCGCATGCAACATGCTGTTCTCTTAGATAATGGGCCAGGTTCAGCCAGTAGTGGCCGGTCGGTTCCATGCAGACTATGACGCCCTGGAACCCTCTGCTTCGTCGCAATCTTCCAGAACCATCCAACAAACAATTCAAATCCTTCTCGGTTATTCTCAAACGTAATGGGTTTGTCGAGCCCGACTCCGCGGTAGTCTTGTGCTCGAGCCACATGTTTGAATTTTGCAATGTCGACGCCAACAATTAAGGTAGAAGAAGTGATTTGATTAATGCGTTCATTTTGAGTAGAATTCATCTTGTAGTCTCCTTGGTTTGTTTTTGGATCCGATCGCTGGCCAGCATCGTGGACCCATCAACATCATACCAAGGAGTCTTTTTCTTTCTCAAACCTCGTATTTCTTCATAATAGGAATGCTGCCCTTTAGCGCAATGACGTTACGGCAACTCTGCGGCATCCGCTTCGGTGTTGAACTATCGTATCCGTTAGCTTAACATAAAACGCAAATATTCTTGTATTATTAATACTTTTGATTATCATGAACACGCATATATTTAACTACTCTATCTAAATCCTCGTTCATTTTAATTCGATTATATGTAACATCTTCCGGGAGTTCATCAAAAAATCCAATTCTCTCCATATCTAATTCAGGCAAATCTTCAAAGGTTTCAACATTAGCAAAATACACTCTGCCGTTGTTAACATGATAGTAATCCCAAAGTGGCGTAATAATAAATTTTACGGCACCTGTTTCTTCATGCAATTCCCGTTTTGCTGCAGTAAGTGCATCTTCTCCCTCTTCTACATGCCCTCCAGGAAACTCCCACTTTCGCCGGTTTTTATGAAACCCTAAAACCCATTGTCCTTTATGTTTAGTAAATATTGAAACAAAACGAATATCATCGACTTCACCTGGGTGTCAAGGTTTGTATTGCAAGAATAAACGAGGAATTCCAATTAAAAAAGGAATAGATCATATCCATTGGCCCGGATGATGATCTACCCCTTCTTCTAACCGAGTTGTTCCGCCAAACCGATTAGAAGTCCTTCATTTCCACGAATGTAGCAGAGCCGATACGAGTCCTCGTACTGAACCACTTCGCCAACGAGCTGAGCACCATACTTAGTGAGTCTGGATACCATTTCGTCAATGTCTTCAACGGTGAACATGACGCGTAGATAACCGAGGGCATTTACAGGAGCAGTTCGGTGATCTGATATAGTAGGTGGGGTGAGAAATCGCGAAAGTTCAATTCGGCTGTGGCCATCTGGGGTAACCATCATAGCAATCTCTACACACTGTGAACCCAGCCCGGTTACGCGACCAGCCCATTCACCTTCGACAGTAGCTCGCCCTTCGAGCTTCAAGCCAATCTCCTCGAAGAAAGGGATTGCGTCATCAAGGGATTCTACAACGATGCCAACATTGTCCATTCTTAGTAATTTGTTTTTTGCCATAGTTTTATCTCCTTTTGTGTGCAAATTTATTACCTGATCATCTTCATATTTATTCTATCAAGAATTACTAATTACTTCCAAACGATTAACATCTTGTCGCAGTTCATGATAACGAAGATAAGTCACAGTATAGTAAAATGTGAAATTTGGTTTTCGGATATGTCATATTATCTTTTATTCTACGAAATTCAATTCGTAATGACCGTAACAAGATCGTTTTACGTAATAAAATTACGTAGATACCCCTTTTCGAAGAATAAGAAATACGTTTCGTCCATTTCAACGATTCCTTGGAACGCTTCAGTTGGAAACTGCTTAGAGCGGCAAGAATCTTATGTCGCCAGTAAAACAAGGTGACGTGCGTGACTTCACCATTTAACTGCTCTGCACATTTTCTCAGTGAATAACCCTCAATCATACATTCAATAAAGCGAATCCAAATATGAGGTCTCCTCGTTCGTTTCAGTGGGGTATTTGTAAGGTCATTGAACGTTTGGCGACAGGACTTACAACGGTAACGTTGACGTTTAACCTCTCCAGTACGGGATTTTACAGCGTACTTCCCAAATCGCACAACAGAATGGTATTTGCAATGCGGGCAAACGAGTCCCTTTTTTATGCTTCTGCTCTTGAATTTCATCAATCACTCGAACTGGAACCGCCATGCCCTTGGTTCGGGACTGCAAAAAGTAGATAAGCTCTCGCTTACCGTTATCGTCCAATGTATCAGCAAGTCTCTTCAGTTCCTTTAAATCCATGGGTAAATCATCTCCGAACAGTGATATTACCCTAATTATAGAACATTAGTTCGCATATATCAAATATCAACAACAAAGTTTAACATACCAAAATAAAAAGACCATCTCTTGAATTAAGAAATGATCTTCAGCCTTACATTTGGAACTAACGAATGACATGGAGCTTCTTATCCCTTTAGAAGGCATACTTTAATTGTCTCGTAACATAAGTTACCCACTGCTGTTGTGGAGCGACGATCTCAGGTAACTGATCCAACGGAGCCCAGAACAATTGAAATCTATGATGATCTGCTTCCTGTTCCCATACATCCGTCGTGCAGGTTGATCGTAAGTGGTAAAAATGCCGTAGCACGGTCGATGCTACATACGTACGTTCAACCCAGCCCGTGATTTGATATGTTATATAGTTTGGATTAGGGAATTGGTCTTCTTCAATATAGGACACTTGAACAAAATCACCGTGATCTCGAACATGCTCCACCTTAATCCCTCTTCTAATTTCCGCCCATTGCGAGCTGATGAAATCTGGCCTAGAGTAAACCTTGGCATTATGATACAGGAAATACTTATCCTCCGGCAGATGAATCTCCTGTTCTCCGATGAAGGTACATGCTGTAAAGTCCCTTAATCCGGTTTCTTCAAAAGCCTCTCGCAGTGCTGCTTCCTGGAAGCCCTCATTTAACTCAACGGTTCCAGCAGGCAATTGTATTCCGGCATTCGGATGTTGAAAGAGCAGCAATTCGGCATGTTGATTGCGCATTCTTGTGATAAAGCAGGTCACCTTACCTAATACGTTATGTTTCACCATTCCTAACCTCCCTGCAGCTTGGAGTATGGGCGTCTGACTCTTTCATGTTCATAACACTGCGTTTCTAAGGCTTCAGTCAACACTTAGATTTATATCAATTGGCAGACTTCAATAATCCGTTACTCTCCAGCCATTCTAGTTGTTCTTGCTGAAAATGGTGAGCACGTTGATTCTCTTCCTCTGGAGAGCAGACCTTTCGAAGCTCCGCTTCCAGTTCGTTAGCTTTATCCGGGTATTCTGCATAAACATTACTTAATTCATCCGGATCTTCCTTCAAATTAAACAGTTGATGCGGAGCCTCCATATAGTAAATGAGCTTCCACTCACCCTTTCGGATCATATAAGCGCCAGAACGGGTGCCATGTCCATGATACTCGGAAAACACAACGCGATTTGGATCAAAGGAGGCTATTTCCTGTAGAGGCTGACCTGCCCAATCAACAGGACGGTTGGCACCGGTTGCATAAAATATGGATGCCTGCACATCATGAAGATCCACCGGCGTATCCACGACAATCCCAGCCTTAAAATCCGGACCTGCTGCGAACACAGGGATTCTAACAGAATCTTCATACAACGAGCATTTCCACCATTGACCGAACTTGCCCAGCATCTCTCCATGGTCGGATGTATACACGAGATTGGTCATTTCGGCTTGCCCACTCTCCGCTAGTGCATCTAATAACCTTCCTATCTGACGATCAATGAAGGTTACATTCCCTAGATATCCTCTTCGGAGGCCTCGGATTTGTGCTTCCGTAAACAAATCCGTTTCGAAATGATCACGTAAATCTCTAGCATACGGATGGTCAGCGCTCTCCTGCTCGCTACCATAACGTGGAAGATCCTCACCCTGAGGATACAAATTCCAGAACTCCTCCGTATTCCATTGCGGGAAGTGGGGATTCATTAGATTGATCGTTAAGCTCCACGGCTGATCCAAGCCTGGTGCCGTTTGTTCTAACCATTGCAGTGCGGTGTTCATCACTTTCAAATCACCCTCAAACGCATCCTCTTTGACCCCAAAGCCGAAGGCTCTGTCCGCTGCATTAGTCCGAATAGCTAGCGGTTTTCTTCGAAAATTGATGTCTCCCGGCTGCTTTCCCTTTTTAGCCAAATGAATTTCGGAGAAGTCCAGCTCTTCTGGCTGTGCGTACACATGCGTCTTACCGATATGTACGGAGTGTACCCCTTGTTCCTTTAACACCTTACCATAGGAAGGAAAATGATTAGGGAGATTCACATTGCAATTACTGTAGGCTTGAACTTCGTGTACCCGACGGCCTGAGACGAAGGCAGAGCGGCTTGGAGAACATAGTGGCGAAGGGCAATAGGCATTGCGGTATACGGTCCCCTGCTGCGCCAGCCTTTCCATGTTAGGCGTCTGAACAAACGGATGTCCGAATACAGAGGAATACAACGGATTATGCTCATCCGACATAAGTACGATGAAATTGCTCAATGGTTTTCCCTCCCTTATAGTTGGAGCTCTTGCTGCGATACGCGCCGCTGCCCGCTTTTCTTAGCTTGAGCAGGAATGATTTCAGCACGACTCTCTCCTGCTTCCTTCATTCTACGATGCAATCGTTCCCGCAGCACTTCTGTAACCTCACGATGGGATTCAAAGCCTATCAGGTTCGTTAATTCATACGGATCGCATTCCAGATCATAAAGATATTCTTCGACGTATTGATCGGAACCAGCTTTTTCTTTATCGGAATCAGGAGATGATACGGAATATTTCCAACGCTGCGTTCGGATAGCACGGCCTACTTGAGCTTCACTGATTTGAATAAATACCTCTTCCTGCCAATCTTTGGTTTCCCTGTGTAGGAGAGGCAAAATGGATTGACCCTGCATCTCAGCCGGAACAGGAATGCCTGCTGCATCCAATAGAGTTGGAGGAAGATCGATCAAGCTCACAAGCTCCCTAAGCTGACCTCTGCTGTCGAAGCCAGGTCCTGCAAAAGCAGTCGGCACACGAATGGAGCTCTCATGGCAGGAACGCTTGTACTCGCTGTTGCGAGTTTTAAAATGGCAGGCATGATCGGAAGTAAACAGAATGATCGTATCATCGCTTAACCCAAGGCTCTTCACCGTATCAAGCAGCCTGCCGAATGCTTCGTCTAGCCGCTTGACCATTCCGTAATACCCCCCAAGATGCTGTGCGCTCGTTCCTCCAAGTGCTGCCAAATCTGGCGGTGTCCATCGGCCGGTGTAGGGCTCCCGATAGCCTTCCGGGGCTGGATAGTCATCCACATGGTTCTGATGGTGAGGCTCCAAATAGGAAATAAATAGATAGAACGGATCGTTCTGATGATCGTCAATATAACGAATAGCAGCGTCTGTCAGAGCGTCTACACGATAACCCGGCAGCTTCACTCGCTCATTATCGTTATCAAATAATAAGGCATTATACGGCTCGGAGGTATGCTCCAGGGCATTAGAGGCCAGCCAATACTCATAGCCTCCGCGCTTCGATTCAGGAACTGGATTCTCATTAGCTAAATGCCATTTGCCGATATATCCCGTCTTGTATCCAGCCTCACGGAAATAATGTCCCAGAGTCTTGGAATCAGGCGGCAGCGGAATGGAATTCCGGTGACAGCCGGTCGTGGTCGGGTACAATCCGGTCTGAAGGCATGCGCGAGCAGGGCCGCATACAGGCTGGCAAGTGAAGGAATTATACACATGAGTTCCCCTTGTCGCTATACGGTCAAAGTGAGGAGTCAAACCAAGCGGATTGCCATGAACCCCTGTCGTATCCCAGCGCTGCTGGTCTGTAAAAAATACGATCACGTTAGGTTGTGATGAGCGAATTGCCATGAGTCAATGCCTCCTATCAGCCTAGTAAAATCGCTTTCATTTCCAATAACTCCTTCATTATACCGTTCTTTGCGATTGGCAGCCAAGTAGAAAATCGATAAATAATAAAGCTGTCGGATAAAGTTCCGACAGCTTCTTGACCTCTATTTCAATCTCTTTGTAGGAAAAGCGTTATTGGATACAGGACCACACATCCTAATAATGATCTCGGAAATCATAAGCAGCAAAATTATAGAACCGTATACACCTATGGTGTAGCTCGTTTCGTAAGCCAGTCCTATCCCGCGATGCATAGTAGTTGTAATAAGATGAATAAATAGGTTAGTAAAGCAAAGCGAATAGCTTCTTATCATCCACTTGCGATGCTTGACAACCCGCTTCTTCTTGATTTGTACAATGGCTGCAACAGTGAAAACCAGCCATATCAAATTCAAAAAGTTGAATGCGATGCTATTGATCTTGCCGCCGGTCGCATATGGAGCCATATAGCCTGAAGTTAGGTCCACAAGCATAATAGAGATAAGGTATACATAGCCGTTAATACGGTGAAACCTTCTATATTGTATCAGCAAACTTTGCGAAAAATTCAGAGCACCCGATATCATAGCCATACATGCGAATGCAACATGAACATACATGATCTTCAGCCATATGGGAAGCTGTACCACTTTCTTAAGACCTGCTTTGTGCTGCAAGAATTCCGTGGCTTGTGGATCGTACATGAAATTCTTATACATTACATAGAAGAGATATAGTATCAGAATAACTGTCCATGTAACGAATGCTCGATTGTTTCTGAACATGTCATGAAAACCTCTCTATTCATATGGATTGGCCCAATTGTAACTTATCCTGACTGTATTGTAACAGAAACTATATCCATTTTGACGTAACTTTCATGACTGTTTTCAGACATTCCCTATTCAAAAAGAGAAGGTCCTCGATCACCCTCTCTTGAAAAGTTCTGATATGTAGTTACTTTAATTTAGAAATTCAAATGTTGATTTCCATGAAAGACTTTTAAAATGAAGTCTTTGTCTGGTACACCTAGTAACTCGTATTGAAGTAAAAATGCCTGATTATCATAAGGTACTTCCCTCAACTCTGCCTCCACTTTTTCAGCGATATGAAGAACCGCGTAACGTGCCAATGGTTTATGATTACAACCTAATGAGCCCGGATTCAAGAAAAGTCGGTTGTTTGTTTCAAAGAAATGTACAGGGTGATGATGACCAAAGCAGATGACGTTGGCAGGCGTATTTGGGTAAAGCTTCTCCAGCTTTTCACCCGAAGGTTCAGAGTCAATAGGAAGAAATGTATTGTCATGGGTCAGATGATAATGCAGTAACAATAATTGCTTTCCTTCTATTTCAACTGTTAATGACTTAGGTAATTCCATTAGTTTCAAGATATAAGATTTATCCATCCGGGAGACGAGCCATTGATGGTGTCGTCTTTCTTCGCTTGAAGTACCTGCTGCTTCACCATGAATAATATTGAGAAACGCTTCTTCATGATTGCCAATGACAAATGAAATATCGTTTCGAGTAAATAAAAGCTCCAGAACTTCATTTGTCTCATGACCAATCCCAACCATATCCCCTATACAGTATATATGATCGATTTGAAACTCCTTATCCATATCTTCCAAAACTGCGCGTAAAGCTGCACTATTACCATGAATATCCGTTACAATTGCTATACTAGCTGCCATTCGCTTCCTCCAAAATTCTTTGAATGCTATCTTTCAAGGAAGTGACCGGTCTTCCCATAATTTTTTCCAAATCCGTTGATGTTGAGGACGTATCAATCTTATTGAGAAAACCGAAGATCCAGTTCTGAATCTGGTTATCCTGACGGAGTGCGATTCGCTTTCCGGTATGAATGGACAGTACCTCCACCAATTCATCGAATGTCCATAGCTGTGAAGCCGTTAACTCATAGCTCATACCTTCATGACCTGATTCACTAAGAACGGCAGCGATGCCGAGTGCAAGATCCTCACGAGTTACCGTATTGAATTTCAAAGCACCTGGGTAAACGACCATTTCTCCTTCAGCTATGGCCGAATTCAAGCCAAGAGCACCGACAAAATCAGTGTACAGAGCATTCCGCAGAAAAGTATAGGGTATTCCAGATGCAGCAATAGCTCTCTCTGTACTTAAATGCATTTGAGTTAATGATATCGAGCCTCGCTCCACGTAGGCAAAGCTTGTGTATAAAATATGCTGAACTTGTGCTTTCTTCGCGGCCTCAATGATCCGTTCATGCTGGCTCAGACGTACTGTATCATCATGATGAGAGCTGGATATAAACATCAGCTTATCTGCTCCCGCGAAAGCTACTGAAAGTGATTCGGGCTGATCATAATCACAAAACCTTACTCCAATTCCCTGAGCAGCAATAGATTGAGCACTATCAGGTTGTCTGACACAAGCTATGATCTGCTCTGCCGGTAGTCTAGTTAACAGTTCTTTTATTATCAAAGTACCTAATTTTCCATTCGCTCCAGTAATGACGACAGACATGTGGCACTTCCTTTCATGGTTTTATGGGTACGCAAGCGCTTAAGACCAACGAACGTGCTGTCCTGTAATGCTTCTGCATTGAAGAAGATACAGCTTGTTTCGATAAAACGCCCACTCCAGATCAATCTCCATTCCAAATATTTGTTCACAGGCGTCGGTTAGTTGGTTGAGTTTTCTAAGCTCGAGTTCACTTAGGCAAGCCGTGGTTTAAGCCGGTTCAATTCTGCCCCGTATCCATTTCGGATCTTATTGAAATCGATCATCCCCTTTGTGTTTCTATCCAAAATATACCATATGCGTTTTCAATCAAGTAAAGGAAACAATGATTATATTTATAAAATACCCCTGACATGATCCCAATTTCATATTAATATAAAAACAAAAGATTCAGCCCTATGGACTGAATCTTTAGGATATATCATGTTGATTATTATTTCTGCTTAATCTGTGGCATGATCTTGGCAATTTCTTCGTCCGCTTCCCGAAGTGCGGTATTCACGTCTTTTTTGCCAGCTACGACATCCGCCACTTTACCGTTGAAAATTTTTCTAACGTCAGCGTGGTTAGAGTACATCGAGCTTGGCATATACGGAGCGATTTGACCTTTATAAATAGCCTGCACGTTTTTGCCTTTCAGGAAGTCCATTTCCGAACCAAATGAATCTTTAACGGCTTTGCTAGCCAACACGGGGTAAAATCCATATTTTTTGGCCATCAATGTTTGTACTTCATCTGAAACTAGTACAGAAAGAACCTTCATGGCATCGTCCTGGTTTTTGCTGACCTTGTTCACACCCATATACATTGTGTCCCCTAAGCCCTTGAGGCCATCATAGCCTTTGTAGCTTGGTAGCTGAACCATATCCCAGTTTAAGCCGTTTTTAGTTGCTTCCGGCAGCGAAGGCATCATGTTAGAAATGACCATTGCCGTATTTTTGTCCTTCACGAAGGTGTTAACTACATCGGCAAAGGCTCCACCCTTCGGTTCGTTCCCTGGAATTGTCATGAGATTCGAATATAAAGTCAGCAGTTGCTTCCATTGATCATTATTGATGATAGGCGAATCTGTCTTGGCATCTAACAGATCGATCGGCAAGCCGCCCTTCATCGCAAAAATGCTTTGAGGATGCAATCCTTTATATTGGAAGCCAGCATCCAGCCTTGTTACTTGTTTGGCTAGGTTGATAATATCATCCCAGTACATCCCATCTTTTGGATAAGGTACAGCAAATTTATCAAAGATATCTTTGTTATAATATAAAGCAGTAGGGCTGCTGTAAAAAGGAAAGGCTGAGAGTTGTCCGTCTAACTTGATTCTTTCGGTAAAAGCGGGATCAAATTTGCTCATATCGATATTTTCCTTTTTCATAAGCTGGCTCATGTCCTGCGTTAATCCGAGGGTTGTATAGGATCGAACATCATTTGAAATAGAGAAAATGTCCGGGAATTCTCCGGATGCAACCAATTCGTCCGGATTGGTTCCTTTGCCTCGAACCACTTGCTCTAATGTAATGTGAGGATATTTCTTTTTAACCGGCTCGACGAATAGCTGCTGCCATTGATCATCCGATACAGCTACCCACTGGTATATTTTAATGGTTACCGGCTTGGCTTCGGCTTGCGGCGCAGCCTTGCTTACATTTTCTTCGGCAGGTTTCCCACCAGAACATGCTGCCAGCATACTTAATGCAGTCAACGAGGTTAGTACAACAGATAGTTTCTTTTTCATAAATCTCTTTCCCCCTTAGTCATTCATAAAAATATTGCTGTTGTGATGGAGCGACATGCTGATTACCTATAAAAAACATACAATTAAGCTTTAACGCTTTTTACATGAAAGCGCTTTTACACTTATACGTTCATTATAACAAAGCCGAGTCACGGATTCTTTATTCATATTGCGCTGAATTATAGAAATATTGCTATCTTTAAGAATAAGTAAACGGTTGTCTCGCGTTAACTTTCGCATTCTATACAAGACTTGTTATTAGAATTAAATTGTCAGGTCCGCAATATTCCTATAAATTTTAACAACAAGCCGAAAGTATGCACTCAACCTATTTAATATAATAAGGGGGAATGACACCTTATACTTGGAGGGACTTTACTTGCAAACCTACGCTATTTCTTCCGAGCTCGCTAGAGCTAAAGCAGCATCCGTCTATGCATTCATGATCTCCGGTAAATCCACGGATACACGTATGAATGTCAACCTGTGGGATTGGATTCCCGGGGTCGGTGTGATATCCATTTTACGATATTATGAGAAATCGGACCGCAAGGAACTGTATGATTACTTATCCGATTGGGCAGTTCGCAATCGAGAGAAAGCATTTAGCCAAAGAACCGTTAATTCAACAGCCCCTTTCACCCTCCTGCCTACCCTGCACAACATGAATCCGAGTGATGATTACCAGGAAGATGTCCTTGCAACTGCGGAATGGTTACTGCATAAGGCACCTCGTACTAGAGAAGGTGCCTTGGAACATACAGTCACGGAAAATGCAGTTTTTCCAGAGCAAGTATGGGCCGATACGGTCTATATGGCCGTGTTGTTTCTGGCTCAAGCAGCCAAAATGCTTCATTCCAAATCCTATGCTGAAGAGGCACTTAAGCAATTGGATCTTCACCTTCGTTTGCTGCAGGATGATGAAACCGGTGTCCTTTTCCACGGGTGGAACTGCGGCGCAAGCGATCACATGTCAGCAGCCAGATGGACCCGCGCCAACGCATGGGTAGCTCTGGGCTTCCCTTCCATTATGCAATGCATAGCTGATCTAGTTGATGTTTCATCCGACCTCCGAGAACGATATGTTCGTCTTATGACTGGATTGCTCCACTTTCAAAATGAGAATGGAATGTGGCATACGGTCATGGATCGTTCGGACTTCTATGAGGAGACATCCGGGAGCGCAGGTATTGCCGCAGGAATCATTCAGGCAATCGAATGTGGACTTCTCGATGAGAAGTATCGTGAAGCAGCCAATCGTACCACTGCAGCACTAATTGGTAAGATTGACGAGGAAGGCAGAGTAAGCGGCGTATCCGGAGGCACTCCAGTAAAAGAGACGATCGAGGACTATAATCTCATTCCGTTCAAAGATACATTATACGGTCAAGGATTGGCATTGATGCTGTTGGCGGAATATGTATAGGTTTGCGATTAGCAAGCTTTTCCTTTAAAAGAACAAATAAAACGGCCTCCTCGCTCTTCGCGAATAGGCCGTTTTATTTTATTTAGCTCTTTCTACATTCCAGATTGACGAATCAATGTGAATTTTGATGGTGTGACCGGAATGCTTAAGCATCACTTGGGTAGCCTCTGCTCCATCATCCACCTGTATTGAAGAAGCAATCTCTGCGGCAGCTTCATTAGTGCTATGCGGCACGAGTACCGTAACAAAGCGTATTGGTTTATCTGCAGTAACCACTTGCTTCGCAAAGGTCGTGAACGGTTTCATCCCGCTGTTCATCGGCACGTTCAATGCATCGAAGGTCCTTCCTTCCGATTGGGCGTAATACACGAGCAGCGATTTCCTATCCGCAGCTTCGGTTCCATCGAGCTTATACCAGCTTTTCGCTTCGCCTTGGGAGTCGAACCAATTCGTTCCTCGCGCCCCCATAGTGTACAGATTCCAAAGTGGACCGGCTGAATAACCTGCCGCCTGTGATCCTGGCTGCAGCTCATCTACCTGTACCAGCACTCCTTCCTCCGTTAGAACCATTTTTCGTGTGAGCTTGCTATCGAACGTATAGTATTCATCCATACGGATGAGCCCATAGCTGTCCTTCTGGCGGGATTCTGCTTTTGCTTCCTTAAGAAGCGGTACCAGATTCGTATCTGACGGGTAAAAATCAACATCCACTGGTACGCCAACCATTGGTTTTACTGATATTCGGAATATGAAATCTATATCCATCTTATCGGGTGCTATATAGGTCCAATCATATTTGATTGTTGTGTAATCCTTCAAGCTAAAAGTCGTTTTATAGCCTTTGTTTTTATAAAACAAGCTGGCTCCAGGCTTTACATTAACGTTTAAAGTATGATTCCCTTCCGTACCGTTCGTACCGAGCGAGTATGGTTTATCGCTGCGCTCCCACTGCTCCAACGCTTCAAAGTCATCAATGATCTTCACACCTGCAGGCCCTTCAAGCCGTAAATGATCAATGGTAAAAGTAAAGTTCTTCTTTGCTGCCAGTCGGAGCGTGATCATATCCAGCGTGAAGCTCTCTTGGTCCTGTAAAGAGCCAGTTATTAGACCGCGGACTGGTATTGACTCATGCTGCCACTCCCCCGGTTTGGGTATTTCCACCGTATTAGGATACGGTTCATCTGGAGGTAGCAATGCCACTACATTAGCATCCATGGCCGAACGATTATGCCTTGTCAAGCCGTGAAACAATGGCACACTTCCTGCCTCGTAATATATCAGCGCTCCTATCCGATTTGGATGAGAATGGTACCCTCTTCCATAGAGCTCACTCATCACATAGGGTATCCCAGGTGCACGACCTGCGCCAAGGATCAGCTTATCGGCTGCTCCCGGATTGCCGGGTTCATTGCGCTTCGTTACTTTACTGCTAACGTCTGCACCGTTCGCATTAAGGCTCAACTTGGGCATAAATAGCACTTCGGCCATCTGCGATAGATTGTCCACCGACCACATATTGTCATCAAAGGATCCAGGAACATATTTAAGAGGATAGTTTCTCGTATGGAATTCGAATGTTTTCCTAGCGGCCTCCAGATACGTTGGATCATTATATATCCGGGCAGCAGCTTCAAACACATAGATCCAAGTCTGCCACTCATTTCCCAAATAATCATCACCATACTCCGGCATGGCGCCTGTAGGCGTCAGCTGATCACGGTAACGCTCGAACATGCTGCGAACCTGGCTGTTTTGGAGCTGCTCCGTCCTTCCCGTAAGTTCCGCTAATCGAATGACCGCTTTTAATCCGATGGAGTTGTAGTGACCTGCGTTCTCGTTCAAGTCCTTGTTCGCATACCAATAATTCCATAACTCGTCTATGTTGACTTTCCATTTGGCAGCATCCGGATGGTTCGGAAACAACCTCAGCGACTCAGCGGCTCCTACGGCTCGGGATAAGCCTTGATTGTTATCTATCATTTGCCTGGTGTTCCCGTAAGGCAAGTACGCGCGCATTAAAGCTTCGTCGCCGTCGGCGAGCTTGCCCAATGATTTTAGGTGCTCATATACATGAAGCAGCGGCTCTACGACAAAAAAGGGATTATCATGCTTTTTATACAGCTCAGGGTTACCGTCCCATTCCTCCATCAATACACGGAATGTCTTCTCTGCTTGCTCAGCATACTTCACGTTACCGGTCAGCTTATGCATATCTACTGCCATCTCAGCAAAATAAGCAAGCCTGCGAGGCTCGTTCAATCTTTTGCGCATAGCATTATAATCGATTTGTTGAGTTAACTCATCATAGGTCGTGGCTACATACGATTTATAGTCAGGTGGATTCAGCTGAACCACCTCCCCTTTCCATTTATAGACCGCTGCAAATACCAAAACCGCTGCTATGGCTATGCCTACTGCAAGAAACCATCGTTTATTGTTTAAAAACATACTATCCCCTCTCGATTTACTGAATTGCTACAATTATAACAAGAAGGTACCTACCGACTCTTTCGTTTCATTGCGGACAATTATGAATATATTGCGCTAATCCAGTACTCAGAGTAAGCTGTAATTGTATAGAGTAATCACGCAAAGGGGCTGCTATGAAATGCCAAACGGACCTGACGAGAGACTTCGGATATACGAAGTGGAAGAAAGACTGCGTGTGCGACCCTTTTTTATTAAACACCGTGCAACCGATAAGCATTTTTATATGGATTTTCATTCCCATCCAGGGTACGAAATTTACTTCTTCCAGCAGGGTACCGGTAATTTTCTTATTGAAGATCGCATCTATCCTCTGGTTGGAGGCGATATTTTGCTTATTTCCGAGTTTGAGTCTCACAAAAGCGCTCCGAGCATGGGGGTCGACTGCTCGCGAAGCGTCGTCAATTTCTTACCCGAGCTGCTGCTTCCTCAGGCTTCCTCTATTTTCTTGCAATTATTTGCACAAGGCCCAGATATGACTCATCGGCACCTTCGCGTATCGAGTGAAACGCTTGCGAGGATGAACGAACTGTTGACCCGAATGGAGGAGGAAGCACGCAAGAGAACGGATTTATTCGAAATCAGCTGTTCGATCTGTTTGAACGAGCTTCTTTTGGAAATCTACCGCTTGATTCACACGAAATCTTCAGAAGGAACTTCCCCTATTTCACGCAGCTCGGTTAATCCGAGAGTTGAGCAGGTTATACGCTACATGTCCGAGCGTTACAGTGAACCGATTACGCTTAAGAAATTGGCTGAAATGATTTATGTAAGCCCTTACTATTTGTGTCACTTGTTTAAAGAAACGACCGGCATCACCATATCCGAATATTTGATCTATACTCGCATCCGTCAATCCAAACGTGAGCTGGCCCTTACCGAATACTCCATAGCTGAGATCGCAAGCCGTGTCGGCTTCAATACATTAGCCCATTTCGGTCAGACATTCAAGATGATGGAGGGCATGACTCCTAGAGATTATCGCAAAAAAATAAATGTTCAGTAGATGAGTCAGCAAAAAGGAGGTGACGTCTCCGCCTCCCCCTTCTCCTATCAATCAAAGCTCCGTTTATTCAATTTAAGGATTCGTTTCACATCATGATTGGCCAAATACCGGGGGTAAAAACCGGAGAGAACATCCACAACGTTCTGGGCGACTTTCCCCTTGAGCTCTTTTTCCGACTCTTCGGAATACCAAGCTGCATGTGGGGTGAGGATAACTTGCTCCATGTGAAGCAGCGGATTGTCCGATAGAATCGGTTCCTGCTCAAGCACATCAAGCCCCGCACCAGCGATTTGAGAGCTTTGAAGTGCCGAGATCATGGCAGACTCATCGATTAGAGGTCCTCTGGAAGTGTTAATTAGGATAGCCTCGCGTTTCATCTGGCTTAATTGTTTAGCCCCAATAAGTCCTTGAGTATTCGGCGTCAATGGGACGTGAATGGAGATATAATCCGCTTGTTGACACAAAGTATCCAAGTCGACAAGTTCAACCCCGTATTGCGCCGCAATCGCATTGGATATATACGGATCATAGGCAGTCACTCTCAAGCCTAGAGCTCTTGCTTTTAGGCAAATATTTTGTGGAATTTTACCGAAACCTATCAACCCCAATACTTTTCCTCTTAAGCGGAAAATTGGCGTTCCTTTCTTGTAATCCCAAAGGCCTTGCTTCGTGAAGGAATTCAGTTGGACAATCTTGCGTGCGGAAGCCAGTAATAGTGCTAGTGCATGATCGGCTACCTCATCGATACAGTAATCCGTACAATTGGATACGACAATACCTCTTCGGGTTGCTGCATCCAAGTCGATAGTATTGACGCCAACACCGTAGCGGGAAATCACCTTACAATGAGCCAAATTGTTGATGACCTTCTCCGTTATAGGTGCATACTGATTAAGAATCGCATCCGCATCATGGGCTGCCTCAATCACCTCATCCTCTGTCCGGCACTGCGATGAAGTTACAAACTCAATATCCAGTTGATGCAAAATATTACGTTCAATTGCCAAACTGCTATATTCATAATCAGTAATCACGACTTTGAATTTCGCCAAACCGTTCCACTCCTTGCGGAAAAGTGATTATTCCCTTGCTTGAAATTCTCGAAGTGCCTTAGCCTGCAGCGAATCCGGCAGCAATTGCATCATTTCGATACGATTGCCGTCGGGATCAAGTATCCAGAACTGCAGACAGCCGCTTCGTCCTTTTTCAATTTCCTTTTCTAGCGGATAGCCTTTGGCTTTAATATGCTCCACCGTTGCATAGGCATCATCTACCTCATAACATAGATGATTCATGCCGACAGCAGTCGGGATATAATGATACTCCTCCTGCCCACCTGGAAACAATTCTACAAAATGATTTCTACCGATGTGAAAATAGACAATTCTTAAGCTTCCATCATCATTAAATAAGCGAAATGCTTCCTCAAATCCGAGTATATCTCTATAGAAAGCAGCTGAACGCTCCAAATCCTTCACTTTAACTCCGTAATGCGTAATTCCAGTAATCATTTGCTTCTCTCCTCCGTACTGCGAATAGTTAAAGATACACCCTTGTTCCTGTCTCCGCTGATACATAAGCTGAATAGATGACCTCTATGACATCGCGCGACAGTTGGCCATCCGACACAGGCTGCCTATCTTCAGCTATACATTCCATAAAGTCCTGCATTTCCTGCGGATATCCTCGGACCCAATCTTCATCCGGATTCGTGTAGTTCCAACCCGCCTTTGTCTCCAGCTTTTCCGCAATGTATTCCTGTGCAAATATATCCGTACTAGGCGCATAGACTACACAGCTGTCGTTAGGGGTCATGTTGCACTTGATAACAGAATTAGATGTATAAATATCCAAAACATTTCTGACACCACCTAATACAGCGAATGATGCAAAAATGACTGCCTTGGTTCCATCCGTGAAGTTCATAATGAGACTCGCCCAAGTTTCAACGTTGTCCCAATCCGTAACTAACCAGTGCTTACTTTCCTCCTGAAATGAAGAATTCTTGGTAATTGAAGCGGTCTCTGCCAAGACCGATTGCACCCTGATTGGATTCCCTCCTTTAAGCCTGCCTTCAAAATGCTTAAGATGAATCGCAGCAGCGATCGGATGAGAGCCCAAGATCAACAGTGAACCTCCCCCAGCGGTTTCCAATCTTTTCGAAGCCTTAGCATGGGAACCACTATGGCTCTCCTCCGCTCGAATATCCAGTATGGTTCCGCCGCCTGCCTGCAGCAGCCGCTTGGCTTTCACAACCGAAGGAGCATAGACCCAGTTCTCTGCATACATGAATTTAACCTGATTCTGTTCAACCGCATGAAGAATAGCGTCTGCCGATTGCAAAGCTCCTTGCAGCGCAACCCTGGCGTACGTTGTCTCGCTCTGATCTGATACAGCTTCAGGAGATCCAAAATAACCTGTAATCGGCTTTTCACAAATAATATGTTTACCTGCATTGGCGGCCTCTATAGCGATATGCGCATGCATAACGTTCGGGACACATAAGTCCACAACATGGATTTCTTCGTCTGACAACAACTCCTGATAAGTTGAGTAGACGATCGGGATAAGATGCTTTTTCGCAAACGCCTCGGCTTTTTCTTTGCTGTTCCCTGCAACGGCTTTGATAACCACATCGACACCGTATACTTTTTGAAGCGCCTCCACATGTAATGTGGCAGAAAAACCGCTTCCAATAATACCTACGATGACTTTCTTCATAACATTCTCTCCTATTGTCCCAGTATCTTCTTCATCGCCGTCACATAATGTGGAAGCGCTATTTCTGGTTCTTCGATCTCCGGATGCCATCCTTTTTCCCACTCGAAGTTCAAGTAACCGGAGTAACCATGGCTACGGAGCACTTCAACGGCATCCGCCACCGGAATTTTCCCTTCGCCTATCATCTTGTAATCAAAGCCTGCGGGAGAGAATACAGAAGCATCTTTAATATGCACATGCTTAATTCTGTCACCGATTAATCTATAGGTTTCTGCAAAAGCTTCACCATGTCGATAGGAATGGAGAATGTCCCACAATATATGAAGACCTTTTACATGGTCAAGAATGGGCATCACTTGCTCTCCTGTACTGAAATGATCATGAGTCTCCAAAAGGACGGTAACACCTTGCTGCCCAGCTAATTCAACCGTCTGGTTCAACCCTGATATGATACATTCCAATGTTTGTTCTCTTGTTCGTTCCTTCGGTATAGGCCCGCCAAACACCCGGATATAGGGTGCTCCTAATGCTGATGCAATGTTAACATTATGCCTCACCATCTCTAGCTGTTTATCTATATCCTCCGGTGCCTTGGATACGAATCTGACACTGGTGTCGATACTTATAACCTCGATGCCGTTTTGTTCCAATTTCTCTCGTGTCGCAGGTAAGGTCTCTGGCTGAAATTCTTCCATCTCCCACAAATTGACCCCACCGCGGACGAACCTGATCTCAATGCCTTCATAACCAGTAGCTTTGGTGAAAGCTATCATTTCGTCCAGATTCCAACTGGGACAGCCTATCGTACTGAAACCTAATTTCATTGTTAATCCTCCCGCTGAACTTAATATAGATCACAACTGCTTAAATACGACAAGCTCTCATGATTTAGGTCCTTTTTTAGTGCTTTCCGATGCGGCTTTGATCTTATTAAGAAAATCTCGAACTTGCTCAAATGGCGGCGTCGAAAGCTCTTTGGGATGATTCTCATCACCGGGAACCCATAAGGTTTCTAACGGAATATAACCACGATAATGACTGTAGCGAATTCTCGTAAATAACTCTTCCAGGTCGATAAGAACATCCGTATTCGCGCCAGCCGACTTCCTCTTCACTTGAAAGTTCACCGTATAAGGCAGCACGGCTTCAATGTCAGCATACCAGTCATAGTCTATTCCGTTGGGCGCTTGAAATTCCTTGTAAAATCCAGTATCGTTAACGACTCCGATATTAGGGTGATCAACCCATTTCAGTATCCGTACTACCTGATCGGCTGTAGTCGCCATATCTCCATGGTTTTGCATGCCGATAATGACCCCTTTTCCAGCAGCATACTCAGCACATTCTCTTAAAGCAGGTACGATTCTTTCTTTAGCTATCGTCTCCCAGTTCAAATCCATAATATCCTCTGGTATTAAGCCGGTAAAAAGACGCATAACAGGTGCGCCCATTACGCTAGCTACATCGATCCAATACTTCGCTCGTTTCACATCCATGGCTCGCCGTTCATCATTAAGATCGGCAAAATCATTCTTAATGCCTGTGCCGCTAATAGCTATTCCTAATTCGGAGCAAAGCTCCTTTACATCTCTCGCATAGGCATAAATCTCCTCGTCCGACTTCGTTGGCATGGTCAAGTTATCGTACCCGGGAATATAATAGGCTGTTACGTCTACTGCATCAAATCCAGCTTGTTTGGCAAAACGGATGACATCCATCGTATCTATAGCTGGCGCGCCTTCCTTGTCGCCATTGACCCATGAATTCAAGTTATGACTGAAGCTATAAAAGTTAAGACCGATCTTGAAATCACCTTTATAATAATTATCTCTGTTCCCGGACAAATAATGGTCAGTACTAATGGGATCGTATACACTTGGCTTTGAAGGGTTACCTTGCTTGGATTGCATCCTACTCATTGGGTTTCCTCCTTAAAAGTTAAATATCAAACGTTGTATTAACGTTAATACAAATGAGTTTAATGTTTCTTGTATCATGTGTCAATATGTTTTCATTAAAAAAATCCCAAGGTGGATGCGCAATCCCCCTAGGATTAGGTTTTCTGATGCTACGCTAGTATTGCGCCTGTCGGCACGATGGAAATGGCTTGGCCTTTGGCAACGCTCAATGTGAGCTTACCATGGGCAGCATCTACTCCTCGTTCCAACAAAATGGGACCATCCAAAGCAATATGATATAGATCTACCTGTTCGATGTCCTGCCAACTAATCGGAAGTATCCAGGTGCGATTCTCATACCCGCTTCTACTAAAGGCAATAATCTCCTTATGCTTGTTCTCATTCCATAGTGCTGGAACGAACAAATCGTGTCCGCTGCGCAGCAGCACATTCCCTTGACGGATAACGGCTGCGTCATTTTCGATGAAGCTGGTTACCCCATCTGAGAATGTAACAACTCCTTCTATATCTGACAGACGTTCAAGACGATTTAAATAATACCAGCATAATGTTTTGCGGCAAAATTCATCGAGAAAGCCTTCCAGCTGTTCCGGATCCGTCTTAATCGTTTTCTGTCCCAGCATGGAGACGCCAAATCGGGGATCGCCACCCTCGCCGCCGATACAAAGGGATGCAGGCACCTTCATCGGATCAAGCTTCCCAAAGTGCCACGCCATGGGCTGGAGTCCCAACAGAGGATCGACTCTGTATTTGTTATCAAACTCCGATGTAACATCAATTCCCCGGTCACGCCAATAACGAAATATTTTCTTTTGAGTTTCTGTCTCTTCTTCTACGCTTATTTTATGATAAGGACTAATGGTCTCATGCTCGTTTCTGGGAATTAGCTGATGGAATGCATCGATATGAATAGTGCCCGCTCTTTGCAGAGGCAGCATTTGAATGAGCTGATCCATTCGGATTTGGGTAAACCCTGCGTTCCACTCTCTAGTGAAGCTGATCGGATATCCCCACAAATACTTTTTTAAGCTCCCGTCTTCATTCCGAGCCAGAAGATCACGTTCTACATAGGTATCCCACATCGGGCTGCTTGGGTTGATATCCAGCATATTTACATGCAAGCTAACGGTCGTATGATACACGAAAGCTTCATCCATCAGCCATTTCAAGCTGTGCAATGCCGATGTGTCCTCGGATCGCTTGAGCTTCGGATTGACGATGTCCCAAGCTGGATACCCTGTATCGTGACCCCCATACTGCCAGCCGGACAGATAGACGATTTTTGGTATTCCACGCGTGAGCCTATCGATTTTCTTAATCGTTTCCAAGCATTGTTCGAACGTGCTGAACACAGTCCCATCGTTGGAGCATACACTTATTTTCATAGTTAACGTCTGATGGTAGGCGTGAATAAACGGGCGTTCCGGCTCAGCAATGACCTGAAGACTTACTTGGTCGGTCAACAAAGTACCGTTCGGCAAAGCAACGTTAACGGTAACGATGGCTGATCCACTCGCCTTGGTGCCCGCACGTACATATGCGCCGACTCCCATTTGGGTTACGTTAGCCAACACATCATGATCACTGTAGGTATAGGTCGTTTTGACCCCCATAAAATTGGCTTCGCTACCGTCGCTCATCGTTCCACTCAAAAACAACCAAGCCGGTTCATCCAATCTCAAGATTGTCTTATCCGCTTTTAGTTGTATAACCGTGATTTGCAAATTGCTTTCGCTCATTTTACTAATACTCCTTGTAAATGTGGAATGATTTATCCAGTTATTCTCTATATATTCTGCGTAGTCATAAGCATTCCTGCGGTATTTGATAAAAAAGGAATTATGGAGCTCCTTCATATGCCGACTTCAAACATTAAGAAGCCTGATCACTCAAGCTTCTCCATTTATACTATGTATCATCATTGACTATTTCACATCAAAGTAGGTTACTAGATCATCCAATAACAAATTAGCGGCTTCATAACCTCCGGCAGAGTTCCATATAGCCTCGTCGACCTGTTTGATCTTGTTGTTCTTGGATACATTCAAGTTTTTGAACAACGGCTCGTTCATCCATTCTTGAACCACCTTGCTGGCATCGTTCTTGCCTGCAGTCTCCGTCACGAAATAGAACATTACGTCTCCGTCCATATCCGGAAGCTTCTCTTTGGTCATGACCTCTATATTGCCATCCTTATCTTGAGATGCGGGACGGGCAAAGCCTAATTGGCTTAACAATACACCCGAGAAGGTCTGCTTCTGATAAATGCGCACTTGAGATGCAGAGAAACGGACGACTGATATTTTCGTAGCAGCTTTATTTCCAAGCTTGGCTTTCACTTCGTTCACGCGTTTATCGAAAGCAGCTAAGGCTTTGTTCCCTTCTTCTTTCTTATTCACGGCTTCCATATATAGCTTGAAGTTAGCTCTCCAGTCTCCTCCAAGATCTTCGGAGAATACGGTCGGTGCGATTTTTTTCAACTGCTCATATACTTTCTCTTGTCTCACTTTGTTTCCGATAATCAGATCCGGTTTAAGACTTGCGATCATCTCTAGGTTCGGCTGCATCTCGTCTCCGACCACCGTAACATCCTTCATATCGTCTTTAATGTGGTTATACCATGGATCTCCAATCCAGGATTTCACTGCACCTATCGGTTTTATCCCTAGAGCAAGTAAAGCCTCTGTTCCTTCATTTGTCAAAATAATGACGCGTTTCGGAGTACCCGTTATTGTGACTTCACCCATAGCATGCTTAATCACTCTGGGGGTATCCGGTTCAGGGGTCTGTGAAGCTTGAGAAGCTGAAGCCGCAGGCTTGCCGCTCGCATCCATTCCTCCAGTTGGATTGGACTGGTTCGTACCGTTAGCGCATGCACTTAACAATAGGGTTATACAAAATAACAAGGTTGCAAGCATAGATGTTGTGGACTTTCTGAACATAAGTAAGTCGCCCTCTCTTTTATACTGATAATGATTCTCATAACCATCATCAATATAACGTCGAAGCTTGCCACCAGCAATAGAATATCTCGACAATCCGGATGGATTATATGGACTCTTTTCTTTCCGATGAGCATTTTCTTTGAAAGCAGTCGGAGAAACCCCTTCATATTTCTTGAACATCCGGCTGAAATAATAGCTGTCCGAATAGCCTACACTCTCGGCAATTTCTTGAAGTGTAAAATTCGTTGTCAATAATCGCTGCTTCGCTTTCAACATACGCTGCTGGATTAAATAATCGATCGGACTTGCATTCATCCGCTCTTTAAACATTCTCAACAGCTGCCGGGGGCTGCAATCCAACGATTCCGCAAGGGCTGCCAATGTAATTGGTTCCTTGTAATGATCTTGAATGTAGCGAATAGCCTGCCCCGCCAGATCGGGCTTGTGGATCATAACATCCTGACGTTCCAGCTGCATCAGCACCTCATAAACAAAATGATAAAACAGAGACTTTACTTGCAACTTGTCCACCACATTAGATTGCAGCCAAACCTGGTTCATTTTTTCAACTTGATCATATAAAGCTAATGGGAAATGAGGGTCAAATTCATATTGAATTTGAAAAGGATTATGCTCTTCCATAAGCTTCTGGATTTCCTGACGACAGGGTAATGCAAGAGTGGCTTTATATAAAATAATATAGTATTCTAATTGCTCCTCCGCCAATAAATCCAAGCAAAGCCCTTTGCCTGCGTGTAGAAGATGAAAGCGATTCACCGAGCTCTCAGCGAGTCCATCTAACCTTAATCGCGCTCGGCCCCTAGTAAAAAATAAAAAGGCACTTGAGGGTAATCGATAAGCATGTAATTGTTCCCCTTGATCCATAGTGTTGTAGCGGATATCCATCAACCTTATGAACGCATGGTTCCACAACATGCTGTGATCGTTGAGCTTCATAACCTGCTATTCCCCGCTCTCCTTTGACTGTTCCATGATGATTTCGTTAATCTCTTGAATGTATTAGTAATTATAATTGATAATAATTATCAATATCAACATGTTTCATAAAAAAGATTGCACCCACACCATAATAAGATTGGCGGGATGCAATGGTAATAATCAGCGTTATTGCGCGCTTAAATACATCTGAAAGCTTTTAATCATGGGATTCATCCGAGATTCAGTAATCCGAAGCCGGAGATATCGAGCGTTGGTTTCTTCTACTCGACATATTTTTTTATGCCCCACGACAGTACCTCTATATAGTAGCTTCCATTCGCCTGCTTCCTTGAATTCGAGCAGAAAGTGTTCAATGCGCTGCCCTAACGGGATATATTCCTGCAGAACAATACGGTCAAAGATCGTATCTGACCCAAGATCGAACTCCAGCTCGACAGGAACTTCACCTTCTGATGACGTCCAATAGGTATCAGATAGGCCATCCAATACAGGAGCCGGATCATTGGCACTATCACATGGTTGAACTGCAATGACTCTTGCACCTAAGGTCAGATTTGAAGCATATGTATTTCGCAGCCTACCTCCCAGCTCAACCATAGTTTTCACATCCTGCTCATGGATGCGTCCTCGTTTATCAGGAGGGAGATTAAGGAGGAACGCTGCATTGCCCCCCACTGTTTTCTCATACAGTTCTACTAATCTCTCCACGCTTTTCACTTTATCGTCATCGGTGGGATCGTAGAACCAATTCGGTCGGATGGACGTATTAACCTCCGCAGGATACCAAATCACATGGTCAACTTGACCAAGCACATCCCGGCTACCAATATCCTCTTCTCTAGAATCGATTCGTTTGGCGAAGGTGACGTCATCCATCTTTTGCGAATTCTCTTTGATTTTTTCATTATCTTTCATCGCAACAGGCACCACGCTCCATTCCGATACACGTGTATGACCGGCTTCATTGCCGCACCAACGTACATCAGGTCCGCATACCGAGATGACAGCATTAGGCTGCAGCTCTCTTATGATGGAATAGTAAGCTTCCCAATCATATTCCTGCACTTTGCCGTTCTTTCCCTCTCCGCATGCTCCATCGAACCATACACAGAATACATCACCGTAGTTTGTTAGAAGCTCTCTTAGCTGATTTTGAAAATAAACATTGTAAACTGCAGAATCCCCGTAGCTTGGCTCGTGACGATCCCACGGAGACAAATAGACGCCAAACTTTAGCCCCTTAGCTCGACAAGCCTCTGCCACCTCTCGAACCATATCCCCATGTCCATTGTTCCATGGACTTGCTTTAACTGAATGTTCCGTGTAGGCGCTTGGCCAGAGGCAAAACCCATCATGGTGCTTGCAAGTCAGAATGATTCCTCTCATGCCAGCTGCCTGACAAGCCTCTACCCACTGAACCGCATCAAATTCCGATGGATTAAACCATTGAGGATTTTCGTCGCCCAATCCCCACTGCCTACCCGTGAAAGTGTTCATGCCAAAATGTATAAATGCATAAAACTCCAATTCCTGCCATGCAAGCTGCCTTTCAGATGGTGTTACTCTAGCCGCGTCTTCTATCTGAACCGCCATCTCCTCATCGCTCCTCAGTAGTATTTTCCGGGTTATGCTTTATTTTCAATCATTTTGAAACACTTATTTCAAGTATATAAGGATACGGATCGTTTGAATATATTATCTTTTACACCGTTGGAAGGGATATATATTTGAAGAGAGACGAAATGTATCAGGACATTCATCCATACAGGACAGACGGTACAAACGTACAATATCCAAGAAGCTTTATCTTGATTAAAGACATGCACTTTCTGATTAAGCACGATCAGTTTTGTTAAATGGAGCGTGGTTTGCTTGAAAATTGATATCGGTTGCGGTTCGAACAAGCATGAAGGCTTTTGGGGTATTGATCGGAGAGCATTGGCAGGTGTAGATATGGTTTGCGATCTAAATAATCCTATCCCTTTACCCGATGATTCAGTTGAATACGTCTTGGCAAGCCGGTCCCTTCCTTATGTAAATGATTTATTTGGCATCATGACCGAGATATACAGGCTGTGCACGCATAAAGCGGTTGTTTGTATTCTTGCACCCTACGCACACAGCTTTGTCCATATGTCTAACCCGATCCTTAAGCAGAAGTTTGATGAATTTACTCCGCGTTATTTAACCTCTTCCTTTTTCCAGCCATCACAAGGCGCTAGATGTCCTGAACTGTTGTATGATCTGGATTCTCCTCCACCCTTTGACTTCCGATTGCTGCGGATGGAATTATTTTACCAAACTCCTTTCGTCCCACCTCTATATGAGTTGGAAGAGCTGGAAGTATTAAAAACCTTGCAAGCTAATATCGTCCAAGAGATTATGTATCATCTGGTTGTAGTCAAAAAACGCATTACTTCGGGAGAGCTAGAATTGATGAGCCGCCGCAGCTATCCAGAGCCATCCCACGTTGCAGCTCTGCGAAAGTATGAAGTAACATAATTTTTTTAGGGACAAACAAAATATTTTTTTTCAGTCATAGGCTCTAAAGATGAAATGAAGGCAATGCCGCTAATCCGGGATCATTTTACATTAAATATCGTAAGGGGGTGACATCAATTCCTCTTATTGTTCGGGCAACGTTCAACGCAACCGGCGCTATAACGTTTACAGGGAATACATTGGGGCTGAGCCGCTCCGATACCGCCGGGGTGCCAGGTACGCAAGACAGTATCGGAGCGTTCGTAACGACGAACACTTCAACTGCTTATGGAACCTATCCTAATGGCACGACAAGCAGCTATCAAAGCAATAATTCTTCTGCTATTCTCGTTATTCCTACGGGGAGCACCATACTGTATGCCGAGCTCATTTGGGGTGGAACGTACATTAATGGCAGTGTGAATCTTACTTCTGCCATCAACAATCCGGTTACTTTGACGACACCAGCCGGAACCTTCAGCATTACGCCTGATTCCGCAACAAGCAATCAGGTCGATCTAGGCAACGGAGCATCTGCTTACGTTCGTTCTTCTAACGTCACTACACTTGTACAGCAGGGAGGTGCTGGCACTTATACGACGGGTGGCGTTGTTGGTACCATCGTTATTACCGGCGATTCGACCGCCAATCATGCAGGTTGGACACTAGGAGTTATCTATCAGAATGGAACGCTTCCCTTCCGCAATATGTCTATTCGAGCCGGTGCGGTGCTGGTTCAAGCAACTTCCGGACCCGTACTAACTACGATAACGGGATTTGCAACTCCTTTATCCGGTCCACTAGGAGGAAGAGCTCTATTCAGCGCCCAGGAAGGCGACGCTAACCGAACAGGAGATCAAGCTTTATTGGGGCCTACATCTTCTTCCTTGGTAGCTTTATCAGGGCCTAATAACTTTGCTGCCAATTTCTTCGCCTCGCAAATTAATAACGATTCAGGTCAATTGAATACGACCGGTACGTTCGGCAATCTCAATCAAACCAACGGCGCTCCAGGAACCAATATTATCGGTGGAAGACAAGGCTGGGACATAACCAATGTGGATGTCTCGGCAAGACTCATTAATAATCAATCATCGGCTGTATTAAGCTTGACCACATCCGGTGATGCCTATGTGCTAAATGCTAATGCACTTCAGGTGGATATCAACTCACCTAAAGTTTCCCTTGTCAAAAGTGCTAATGTGTCAGGCGTCATTGTGGGGGATACAATTACTTACACGGTTGTAATAAGTAATACGGGCAACGCTAATGCTTCTGGTGTTGTCTTGTCCGATGCTTTGCCTACGGGCTCTACTTTTGTCACAGGGAGCGTCTCCGTTGCGGGAGTGACTCAGCCAACCTACGATATTACAGCTGGTGCGCCCTTAGGCACTCTTAATTTAAACAGCACTGTCACCGTTACATACCGTACCAAGGTCACTTCACTTCCTAGCTCTCAACAAATTGTGAACACAGCTAATGCAGCATTTTCCTTTCAAAGTGTTGCCGGAGGACCCCTTATTACAGGAGTAATCCCTTCCAATTCACTACCCATTACGGTGTACTCTCCCGTTCTTACCGTAACGAAAAGCGGAAGCACCGCTAATGCTACGGTGGGCAGTCTTGTGACTTATACGCTGCAAATCGCCAATACGGGAAATAGCGGCGCTGTAACAACAATTTCGGATAATATTCCTTCCGGCAGCTCCTTTGTTACCGGCAGCTTCAGACTCAATGGTGTCGTTGTCAGCGGTGCTAATCCAGTTACGGGAGTTGCAATTGGGACAGTAGCTGCAGGAGGAACGGCAACGGTTACGTTCCAGGTTCAAATAAACTCTCTGCCTTCCCCGCCTCAGCTTGTAGATCAGGCGACCGCTGCATATACCTACAGCCCGCCTGATGGGAGAACGGTTAGTGCATCGGTATTGTCGAATACGTTATCCATCCCGGTCAAACTACCAAGTGTATCCGTGGTTAAGAGCGTAAGCAATACGGATGCAGCAGTTGGCGATACGCTAACCTATACATCGGTTATTTCCAATAACGGTACGGAAGCCATAAATAATGTTACATTAACGGATGCAATTCCACTAGGCACTTCATTGATTGCAGGAAGTGTGACCGTAGGCGGCGTAACCAAGCCCTCAGCTAATCCGGGAAGCGGAATAGCCGTAGGGACCGTTGCAGCAGGAACCTCTTCAACCGTTATATTCCAAGTTACAGTCAGCTCACTCCCTAGTCCTGCACAGTTGGTCAACCAATCATCCGTATCTTATACGTCAGGTACTTTTTCAGGAATCTCCATATCAAATAGTACGACGACGCCAGTATATTTACCAATTATTAGTGTCAACAAAAGTGCAAATTCTTCTAATGCTACTGTGGGTGACACGATTACTTATACCATTGTTTTGAACAACACCGGAAATATAGCAGCACAAGTCACTTTGACAGACAATATTCCGGCTGGAACGTCATTCGTAAGCAATAGCGTGACCGTTAATGGTACCGCACGACCTGCAGTTTCACCTGTTACCGGTATTTCATTGGGATCCGTGTCGGTGGGATCTACCTTTACCATTACGTTCCAAGTCCTGCTCAATTCACTTCCATCACCCGCGGTAATAGTGAATCAAGCGGTCGGCAGTTATACCTATCAATTGCCTAGCGGTCGAAGTGTAACTGGTTCAAGCAGTTCCAATTCCGTCAGTATATCGGCTTCCTCACCTAATGTTGCCGTATCGAAATCGGTCAATTTTACGAGCGCTACGATTAATGATGTGCTTACTTATTCTATTGTAGTGACGAACAGTGGAATTGAAGCGGTTAGTAATGTGGTTGTATCTGATCCGATACCCTCTGGAGCCGTCTTTGTCACGGGGAGCGTGGCTATCAACGGAATAATCACAGCTAACGCTAACCCATCTAGCGGGATTACTATAGGGACCATTAATGCGGGAGCATCCATAACTGTCACATTCAATATCCAGGTTACATCCCTGTTAAATCCAGCTCAACTCAATAACAAAGCAAGTGTAGGTTTCACATCAGGAGCCTTCTCGGGAACCTCTCAATCCAGCACCATCGTTACCCCAGTGTTCCAGCCCATTATTTCTTTGACCAAAACCGCAAGTACGTCAAATGCTACAGTTGGAGATACATTCAATTATTGGATTCAAGTTAGTAATAGTGGCAATATTGCTGCTGTAGTCAATCTGATCGATAACATACCGGACGGGACCATATTTGCCGATAACAGCGTGCTTGTGGACAATACACCGCTTCCTGGAGTGAGCCCGGTCACAGGTATTCCTGTCGGAACCGTTTTACCTGGAGCTACTATTATCGTAAGCTTCGTTGTCACCGTCAATACAATGCCACCCACGCGGCAGCTTGTAAGCTCCTCATCTTCGACTTTTTCTTACACTATGCCGGATTCCAGAAAAATGTCCGGCTCAGTAGCTTCAAATACCTTAACGATACCAGTATCCTCTCCCAATGTTACTGTTACAAAAAACGCAAGTGTATCTAACGTTGTGACAGGCGACACGCTTTCCTACACATCCGTTGTCACGAACAACGGTATCGCTAACGTAAATAATGTCATTCTCAGTGATGCCCTTCCTGGGAATGTAAGCTTTATATCCGGAAGCGTACTTGTGAACGGCTCCTCCAAGCCAACCGCAAATCCGTCGACCGGCATTCCAATCGGTACCCTCGCTCCCAGCGCAGCGGCTACCGTAACATTCGAGGTGAAGATAACCATGCCGATCCCTTCGCAGATCAATAATCAGTCGACGGTCAGTTTTACATCGGGTACGTTCTCTAGCTCCTCTTCCTCCAACGTCACGAATACGCCAGTCACTCAACCACAAATAGGGTTACAGAAAGGGGCAAACACCAGCAACGCCACTATTGGCGATACCGTTATTTATACTGTCAATGTGAGTAATTCCGGCAACTTGGCAGCTGTCATTACCTTAACCGATACGATACCTTCAGGAACTACCTTCAGTCCGAACAGTGTCATTGTCGGAGGTGTTCCACAACCGGGAAGCTCGCCTGCTACTGGCATTAACGTAGGATCAGTACCTCCAGGAACTAATGTTTCCGTAACGTTTGCTGTAGTGGTTACTTCCCTGCCGAATCCACAACAGCTAAGCAACCAAGCATCATGCACCTATACGTACATACCACCCGACGGAAGAACTCTGAGCGGTTCGGCTCAATCTAATGTTGTCACTTTCCCGGTATCTGCCACTAACGTATCCGTTACCAAAAGCACCCCAACAACTTCCGCTGCATTCGGCGATACGGTTACTTACTCCGTAACCATTACCAATGGCGGAATTGAAACCGTCAATAACGTGCTTCTTAATGATACGATTCCTGCTGGTGCAAGCTTCATCCCGGGGAGCGTGACGATTAACGGAACGCCGTCTCCTGCCTCCAATCCCAATTCCGGTATAGCTTTGGGTGCTATTGTTCCCTCGGCTTCCATAATCGTTGCATATAACATAACGGTTAATTCTATACCTGCCTCAGGACAGTTAACTAACCAAGCCGCTGTATCTTTCACATCCGGACTCTTTTCCGGAGTTACTTTCTCCAATACAGTTTCAACACCTGTCGATCAACCAATCATTAGTGTCGTAAAAAGCGCTAGCACAGCCAACGCTACGGTTGGTGATACCGTTACCTATACCCTTACGGTAAATAACACAGGTAATTATGGCGCTCAGTTAATATTGACAGATCCGCTCCCTGCTGGCACAACCTTCGTAACCAACAGTGTTATCGTCAACGGTTCATCGCTTGCTGGTGCTGATCCTACTACAGGCATCAATGCAGGTACAGTTGCTGGCGGTTCGACCACGACCGTCATGTTCTCAGTCGTCATAGCAAGCCTGCCGAATCCGCAGCAGCTTGCTAATCAAGGAACTGCTGCCTATTCTTTTACGCTGCCGAATGGAAACGTACATAACGGTTCCTCAGTTTCCAATACCGTAACCATCCCTGTTTCCTCTCCTAACATCAATGTAGCCAAAAGCACTCCAACATCGGCAACTTATGTAGGAGACGTCATTGTCTATACAACATCGATGACCAATGCAGGTATAGAGACCGTTAATAATGTCATCTTTACCGATCCGCTTCCTGCAGGTACAATTCTGGTATCTGGTACGGTAACCGTCGACGGCGTGATCCGCCCTACCGCGAACCCTGCCACAGGAATCTCAATAGGTTCCATCGCTCCTGGAGCTACAGTGACGGTTGTTTTTAATATTTTTGTTTCATTTTTACCTACTCCAGCTCAATTAATTAACCAGTCCTCCGTGACCTTCACTTCAGGGGCATTCTCTGCGGTCACTTTTTCCAACAAGGTGACTACTCCTGTCTATCAACCGTTTTTTAATGCAGCGAAAAGCTCTGGCTCTGCTAATGCCACCGTCGGTGATACCGTTGTCTATACAATCCAATTGAACAATACAGGTAACTATGGGGCTTCTGTAACTTTAACAGATTCTATCCCTAGTGGTACGACCCTCATACCCAACAGCGTCTTGCTAAATGGAGCACCCATTCCGGGGGCTGATCCTTCGGCTGGTATACCTCTGGGGATTATCAATACAACGGCAATCGTAACCTTCTCTATCCTTATAACGTCATTGCCACCAAACCAACAGCTAACGAATCAGGCATCGGGAACCTATAGCTTCACATTACCTGATGGACGTTCATCGGGTGGATCTTTCAACTCCAATACGACCGTTATCGCTGTATCAGCTCCAAACGTAATGGTAGTCAAAAGCGCATCCCAGACGGATGCAGTGATCGGTGACACGATTACCTACAGCATTGTTACAACCAATAGTGGCATTGAAAATGTCAATAATGTCATTGTTGGAGATAATATCCCTGCAGGTTCAAGCTTTGTAACAGGTAGCGTCACGGTTAACGGCACTCCCCGTCCAGCTGCCACACCGACTTCAGGGATATCATTAAATACCATCGCTCCAGGAGCATCAGCTACCGTAACGTTCAACGTCATAGTAAACTCGCTGATGAATCCTGCTCAATTGAGCAATCAAGCTTCTGTAAGCTTTACTTCAGGAGCATTCTCAGGAACAACCTTCTCCAATACACTGCTTATTCCGGTATATGAGCCTATCATTAGCGTTACGAAAAGCTCGAATACGACTAATGCCACCGTTGGGGATACAGTTGTGTATAACCTTAATGTAACCAATACCGGGAATCTTGCGGCAAATATTACTATAACGGATATCATACCGACAGGAACGGTTCTTGTTCCAAACAGTGTGCTCGTCAATGGAGTCCCGCAGCCTGGTGCAGATCCTAGTACCGGCATCCCATTAGGACTCGTTGCTGCAGGCGCTACTATCAATGTCGTAGTAACCCTCGAAGTAACCGTAGACTCACTTCCGTCACCACAGCAATTAGTTAATCAGGCAACCGCTAATTACACCTACTCTCCACCAGATGGCCGTGTTCTATCAGGAAGAGTCAATTCTAACGTTTTGGTCATTCCAGTATCAGCACCAAATGTTTCAGTGGCTAAGAGCACTAGCGCTATTGACGCTGTAGTCGGTGATACTATTACCTATACCGTCGTTGTAACAAACAGCGGAATTGAAGCGGTGAATAACGTCGTGCTGATCGACCCTGTTCCGACTGGAACTGTGTTTGTAAATGGCAGCGTCATTGTCGATGGTGTAGCAAGACCTACTGCGAACCCTAACAGCGGCATTACTATAGGCACTATAGCTAATGGTGCTTCTTCAACCGTTACTTTCCAAGTACAGGTAACGACGATATGAGTCCCGATCCGATGCCTAATCCTTTGCTGCAAAACCAATCTCTCGTTCGCTTCAGCAACGCGGGAGTTGAGCAAGTGGCCTATTCCAATACGGTTGTAACCCCATTAATTGGTCCGAATCTTACGCTAATTAAATCTTCCGTTGAGAAGGAAGCATCGCTAGGCAAAGCAATTACGTACCGTATAGGCATTGCGAATACCGGCAATAGGGACGCAGAAGTAACCCTTTTCGATACACTTCCAGCAGGTACAGCGTTTATCGCCAACAGTGTGCTCCGAGATGGGGTCCCATTGCCTGGTATAACTCCCATTACAGGAATTCCTGTAGGCATTATACAGATCAATTCACCCGTTGAGGTTGTTTTTCAAGTTATTGTCGTTACGGTGCCTAGCGATTTACAGATCAGCAATCAGGCTGAGGCACATTATACATTTGTCGCGGAAGAAGAACGGATCGTTGAAGGGACGGTAGTATCCAACCTTGTTACTATACCGGTCAGCGCTTTTCTCGTATCGGCTTCCCTTGTCGCCAGTACCGAGTATACTTTTATCGGGGATATTATCACCTATGGCATTACAATCATTAATGAAGGGAATGAAACTTTATCTGATTTACTTGTGAAAATGCCTCTGCCACCAGGAACTCAATTCGTGCTAGGGAGTGTTGTTGTTGACGGAATGTACGCCCCTTCTTACAACCCAATAGATGGTATTCCGCTGCAACCACTGCTTCCAGGCGCATCCTCACAGATTGCTTTTCGACTGCAAGTCACTGAAATGCCCCCCACCTCCCAGCTTGCCAGTCTAGCCGAAATTCAGTATACAGTGGGGGAATATCCGTATACTCTGGACACAAACCCGGTTACAGTCCAAGTTGTTGATCCTGGTCTATCTATTGTAAATTCTGTTAATTATGTACGAGCGACAATAAGTGATACATTACAATATCAAATCGTTATCGTGAACGATGGATCTCTAGCTTTAGAGGTCACCCTATCTATTTCCGTTCCGGCTGGCACATTGTTTGTTTGGGACAGTATTTATATTAATGGAATTCAGCTAAAAGGAGCCCGACCATCGGATCCGATCCGTCTTGGACTGCTTGCAGCAGGAGCTCAAGCTATCATTACATTTGAAGCTAGCATCCCATCTATGAACACAGCTGTCGTTCCGGTCATTAGTAATCAGGCTAAAGCCATTTTTACATTCCGGCTTCCAGATGGACGCATCATTCAAAACTCCGCCATTTCCAATACGGTTGAAACAGAGGTTGTCGTTCCCATCATAGAGCTTCATGCAGAAGTAGACCCCAAGATTGTGGAGATTGGGTTTATGACCGAATGCAAAGTCCTCGCAGCTAATGTAGGCAATTGGCCCGCTAATATCATTCTTACAGGGTTTATTCCTAAAGGGACTTCTTATGTGGAGGGTAGCTTGAGAGTTATTGGAGATCCCATGCAGCCGAATATTGTAGACGGGACAGTTCCTCTAGGTGTTCTAATGCCTAGTAACACTTATCTTGTGCTATATGACATTACGGTATATGAGGACGACAGGCTCCATCGTTTGAATCGGTATATCATGGCACTGTATGAATATGAATTGAATGGAAGAATCTATTCAGGAGAAGTACGATCTAATGTATTTACGATCTTTGTGGAACATAAGGATGAATAACTGCAACCTCCAATGCCACTTCACAGTGGTTTTGGAGGTTGTATTTCTTTCACAGAATAATCCTCGACTGTAATATCATTAGGTGTAACCCTAAAGTATAATGAAGAAGAAAGGAGATGGATTCATTGGTTCTTCAATCAGCGGCTGCTAAATCTGTAGAGCTATATGACAGGACAACAGCTCGGCATATCCCTTTCCCTGACACACAGGAAGGGCGATTAGCAGCAAAGCTACTGATTCCGTGGCTGGAGCATTCACCGACTCATTTCGTCGCCAATGTTACCACGGACCTATACGTGCTTCGACTCGGGGATATATTGCTACCATTCACGGTTAACTTCGAAGAATACGAGAACAGCTATGTCTGTTCCCCCTATACGCATTATGTCACCTATGCCAAGGAAGAGCTATATAAATTAAAGCAGCCTTTGCTGGAATCCATACTAGGTCGCTTGCTTGACGGGATCGGCTTCTTGCTGAAGGCTGGCCGCATGAATCAAACCGTCCAGGTGAACAATGGATTACTTTCCACCAATTTATACCCGGATCAGGTTCCGAGCCTTCTAAATAAAGGACTAGATCTACTACGTACCAATTTCCCTGAGCATACTATTATTTTTAGATCACTTGCTGTCAGTGTGAATGCGCCTTGGATTCATGCGCTTCGGGAGCAGCAATTCCGTTTTATCCCTAGTCGTCAAGTGTATCTATTTAGCTCACCCAATGCAAAAGCAAGATGGCTTATCAAGCGAGATCGTCAATTATTGCAAAAGAACGGCTATGAAGTCGTTCGAACCGAGCAGTTAACGTTGACTGACATTCCTCGCTTGAAATCTCTTTATGACATGCTCTATCTGGAGAAGCACTCACGCTGTAATCCATGGTTTACCGAAGCTTTCTTTACTCAATCACTTCAGTCAAGAACATTGCAGCTTTATGCTTTGCGTTGTACAGCCTCCGATAGACTGGATGCGGTGATGGGATTTTATGTGAAGGATGGGGTCATGACAACCCCCGTATTCGGCTATGATACGTCTCTGCCGCAAGAGCTTGGATTGTATCGTATGCTATCCTCCGTTCTTATTGGTTTATCGGAACAAAATGGTTGGCGTTTACACGAAAGCTCTGGTGCCGCCGAATTCAAACGAAACCGTGGTGCGCTAGCAGATATCGAGTTCAGTGCCGTATATGATGCCCATTTACCCTTTACACGCAGGACAAGCTGGTTCATTCTGGAACGGCTGCTTACCCGGATTGGTGTTCCACTTATGCGCAAGTGGAAGCTTTGAATACACAATTAGCACGATGCAATATGTTGCAGCGTGCTTTCCCTTCTGTCATTAGATAATGTTCAAATCCTTTTGCACTTTATGCTTGTAATCCAAGTAGTCTTGGTTAAAGTTCTTGCTCTTGTTTTCATATTTATTTAAAATATCGCTCCAATGTTTAAGCTCATAATCAAAAGTATGATGGAGTACAGCTGGATCATTCTGAGCAATGAGCACAGCTTCTCCTTCAGTCTCCACTTCAATTACAACGCCACCGCCTGTATGATCTTTGAACGGTCCTGCCATTAAAATTTTCCCTTCATCAAACAACAATTGCAGGTAGACAGCATGTTCCGGTATAAAAGGTTGATTATTAAGGGGTATATCCTCACTCCAATCCGTACCTCGTTTATAAATGATTAGATATCTCATTCAAATCACCTCATAAATAATATGTGATTATTTTCACTTACTTTTACTGGTATAATAATCCCCAAAAACAAATGTGTCAATAGCTCCACATTAGTTTCTGAGGATGAAACATTATTTCCCCAACTAAATCATCGGCAGCGATAACAAGCGGTTGCGTACCCAGTCATAATCCTTACGTCTATTGGCTTTAGCATAAAATCTCATAGAATCCAGACCACTAAAATAATGACAGCCCAAGAGCCGTTCCTCTAATCGTTCAAGCGGAAAACCCTGCTGCTCGTAGGTTTCCAAAAACACCTCATTTAAACCATGATGATTAGCCGGATCGATCCAACCTGCCAGATCTTTTATAAAATCACCGTACATGAAATTACCGTCAATAAGTCCAACTATCTCACCGTTGTTTACAATAATATTGCTTTCATGACAGTCATTGTGAAGAAGATATCGATAATCTTCGTTATATTGGACATAGTGAAGCATCCTGTTATAACATTCCGTAAATACGTCCCGTTCGAGAAAGCTCGTTTCAAACAAGTCCGTCCAGTTCTCCCAGAAGCCTTGCTGCTCCGACAAATAGAAGGAACGCGCGAACTGTCCCCATGAAGAGAATTCCCCATCCCCTGTTGAAGTTATCCAACCATAGCCTTTGGATGAGCTTACATCCACACGATGCATTCGAGACAAAATACCGGCCAAGCCGCTTTTTGCACCCTTCTTTTGATCTGCATTAAGCTCGGATAAAGTTGTACTGTCCAGCCTTACCGCAATTTGGTAAATCAGCTCTTCATACTCCCCTGCATCCATATTTAGAGCTAATGGTGCTCCATGGAATACGAATTGATTCAACAAATTTTGCTTGTTTCGGACCTCTTGTAAAGTGCTCCCCTGCTTGTGACCGACCCGAAGAATATAGCCCTTGCCATCGCAATCGAAAGAGAATACTTGATTCATGTTCCCGCCCTTGTATTCCATGATATTCTCTATATTGCCCTTCATACTAAGCTTGATCAGTTTAACGACTTCATCCATTTGCAAATCAGGTTTAAAAGTATTTCTCACTCTACCCTCATCACCCTTCAAATTAAACGTATTAGATGGTTATTAAGGATAGACTATAGCACAGAATCGAATGTTAAAAAATGGAGCATTTGTTTTTGAATCATTTATTACCTCGATTAATGAGGTCCACAACTCCGCTCCAATATTCCCATTCACAAGCTCCTCTCCTATTTTATTTGAGAACCCTGTCTCAAAAGCGTGACATCTATCCACACGGCATCACGGGTATGAACGTACAATAAATATTGATATTGGAATCCAAGTACGAATGCCCGGAAGGAGATTACGCATGAAAGCCGTAGTGACTGGTGGTGCTGGCTTCATAGGCTCTCATCTTGTAGAAGCGCTTGTTGATCAAAACCATGAAGTACATGTAATTGATAACTTATCGACAGGTCAACTCAGTCATGTTCATCCGTCTGCCTATCTTCATATAGAGAATATATACCGCAAAGAAAGCTCTGCCATTATTGAGAAAGTAAAGCCAGATATTGTGTTTCATTTAGCTGCTCAAGTAGATGTTCAACGATCGATTCAGGATCCTAACGAAGATGCTGACATTAATATTGGTGGAACCATTAGATTACTGAGTGCTTGTAAAGAAGCATCCGTACGTAAAATCATATTCTCCTCTTCCTGCGCTGTATATGGAGACGTATCGCAACAAAAGATTCAGGAATCGATGGCAGTGAACCCTATCTCTTATTATGGACTATCCAAATCCGCGGGAGAAAGCTATATTCGTTTGTTTCGTCAACTGTATGGATTAGAATACACCATTTTACGTTACAGTAATGTTTACGGTCCAAGACAAACCGCTAAAGGCGAAGGCGGAGTGATCGCTATTTTCATGAACAAGCTCAAACAAGATCTATCCCTTTTTGTACATGGAGACGGAGAACAGACTCGTGACTTTATTTATGTAAAGGATATCGTGAACGCCAATCTTGCGGCTATTTCAAGTGGAGCCGACCAACTGGTTAATGTAAGTACCGGCTCTGCTACATCTGTAAATCAACTAGTCAGTACCCTTCAACAAGTTCATGACAAACCCATTGAAATCAACCATGGACCCGAACGCTCAGGAGATATTAAGCACAGCTGCCTTGACAATAAAAAAGCGGAATCCGTACTAGGTTGGACTCCTTCTACAGGTTTGTTTCAGGGACTTGTAGATACCTACCAATATTACGTTGCAAACTAAACGGCCTAAGGAGAAATAGGTAAACAAAAGGAGTTGAGGTGATGAATGCTCATCGATTCAAACTAATGGCTTTTTCACATATGTGCTCTCCGAATCGAATAACGGGCGCTGAGAAATACCTATTAATGATGCTACAGGAACTACGCAATCCATACGATTGTACTCTCGTAGTCCCTTCTCCAGGAATGCTGGCCGACTTTGCAGCAGAATTAGATATTCAAGTCGAAATCATCCCCTACCCCCTTCTTTGGTCTTTATACAAGCCTGAGCCGAATATGGAAGAAGAAATAAGAAGCTTCACAGCCTCAGCACCTATTGCCCCAATAATAGATATGCTGCATAACTATTCTCCGGATTTGATTATTACGAATACTTGTGTCAATCTAGCTCCGGCTCTTGCAGCCAAAGAGATGGGTATCCCCGTCCTATGGATTATTAACGAAGTTATTTCACATACCCCCTATACAGCTTTTGCTTTAACAGAAATTGTTAAGCACACGGATCTGTTAATTGGATGCTCTCTGACTACCCTTATTCCTTTTAATAATTATCACATCAATAAACATGTTCTATATCCGTCCATACGTGAAGGGGAACTTTCCACTAGTCAGTGGAATACCGAAAGAGTCGAGAGGCGTGCTCAACTTGGCATCGTTGATATTAATAGCATTCATTTTGGAATTATTGCTTCTGATTTGGTACCACAAAAAGGCATTCGTGACTTTGTTGAGATGTCTCAGGCTATCTATCAGTCCCATCCTACAGCTCATTTTACTCTCATAGGCAATCCGTCTGAAGACAAAAATTTCGACAATCAAATCCTTTCCATGATAGAACAGTCAGGGCATTCCGCACAGTTTCACCATATCCCTTTTACCAAAAATATCGAAACCGTATATCCCTCTCTCGATGTTGTTGTTGTTCCTAGTCTTGTTTCTGAAGGCTTTGGTATGACCGCTATGGAGGGAATGCTCTTCAGCAAACCTATTATTGCTTATCGATCCGGTGGCCTCGTCGAGTTGATGGTTCAGACGGATAACGCTGAATGGATCTTGGAACAGGGAGATATATCTGGGCTAACGAAAGCAGCAGCAAGATTCATAAAAGATCGCCAACTGAGAATAACTAAGGGAGCGCTTAATCGCAGTGCGATTATAAATTGCTTTGGCATTGAAGCTTATCGCAGCAGACTCCAATCCATATTGATGGTTCTCAACGAGATGCTAGAGTCAAAAGTTCGACAATCAGACTCAGTCCTATATCGTTATCCCGATGGGACTCTTCTTAAGGGAGCTCGCTCACATACGGTTTTCTTGCTGGAGGATGGCTGCAAGCGAGCATTTTATGATATGAACTCCTTTATATACTACCGTTACAGCTTCGACGATGTTATTACCGTATTGGATTCCGAACTTAAGCTTTATCCTACAGGTGAATTCATTCGCAAAGATCATTCTCTACGATTCAGTCCGAATTGTTTTTTAGCCAAAGGATCGGGTCCAACCATTTATTGGGTTCACAGTAAGGTACGTCATCCTTTCACTTCGGAGACCGTTTTTCATAGATTGCAATTTGATTTTAAAAAAGTTGTTGAGCTGCCCGACAGTTTGCTCAGCATATTGCCAATGGATTATCCAATCACAGAGGATACGCTACAGACCAATGGGTTATTCCCCTATAAATATTATCAAAACCCAATGGGTGAACTCTTTTATATGGAGTCAACAAAGCCAAGAAAAGTATCAAGCTATGCGGAGGTCACCTATTTCGGTCGCAGTGAATCGGATTTTATCAAGCTTAAAGATGAAGAGTATCGAGCCATACGGTTTAAGCTCTAATAGCTTGCCATTGAACCTCAGTGCAAATATGTTCATTTGCATTGGGGTCTTTGTACATTTCTTTTAAACTTTCTTTGAATATTGTGATATAGAATCAGATTTCAACAGAAAAGGAGTGCTTGATGGAATTAAGTCAAGATGGTTTATAGAAGAAGCAGTAGACTTACTGGTTGGACAAGTTGCCTTTGCTTAAATGCCGTGCATCAATTTATTGATTTAACAAAATGAAAAAAGATTTAAAAGGAGATGGATTATACATGTTAAATATACTTGATTTTGAATTTGAAGAGGTTCCTATTGGCGGAGGATCACTACCCATAGCTGTAAATGCAGGACAACCTGAACTACCATTAACGGAAATTTGGCTTAGTGTCAACGGCTCAAATCAATATATATTTATGTACTCCACTGTGGGTTGGCAAGCGCAAATTACCTCAACGACAATAGCACCCGAATTGATATTTCGAGTTCGCCGTGGCGGATATGGAACGAACTCACCTATCATATTCCAAACTTCCGACTCGGCGCTTCTCATTGGGAATAACTCGATCAGTATGACTATCGGGATGACAACGGCATTCGACCATACCGAGCTGCCACCTATGTCTGTTATTGGTACCGCTCAGCAATACTTTTTAACCATACAAAATATTGGAGTTGGCAATGCTTCCATTGTAGGTCCCGTCAATTTGACCGGATTTGTTTTAGGTTAGATTAACGAATATATCCGTTAATATCGCCATAATTTAACACAAAGGAGCTGCATTCGAAGATGCTCAATATCCTTGATTTTGATTATGAAGAAATTGCAATTGGTACGGGATCGCTCCCTCTGAACTTAACCACCGGAACCGAGTTGGCGTTAACTTCCATTTTCCTTAATATTTCAAGCTTAAATGTAGATATCTTGTTGTCAGCAACAGTGGGTTGGGAGGTACAACTATTAAATCAGACGATTATTCCAGATCTCATATTCCGTATCCGTATTGGCGGATCTGGAACTAATGCTCCTATCGTTTTTCAAACAAATGATTCTCAATATTTACCTGATTTTCAACAGTTTATTATGCCGATCAACTTTAATACTTCGTTCGATCATACGGAAAATCCTAGCCCCTCTATAGTCGGCAGCTATCAGCAATACTTTTTGACAGTCCAACAAATTGGCATCGGGGCTGTATCCATTATTGGCCCTGTCAACCTGACAGGTATGATTCTAGGATAAACTTGCAGCTACTCTCCGGTGTACATTCATGAAAGTGAGGAATGAACAAATGCCCTCGATATTACAATATGCTACACAGGAGGTGCCGGCTGGCACAGGCTCTCTGCCGCTTAGCTTAACGCAAGGAGTAGAAATAAATTTGACCTCTATATGGCTCACTGCAACCAGTACAACGAATCAGCTTACATTCTGGGGGAATATAGGCTGGTCCATACAGCTATTGAATCAGGCTGTCACACCCCAACTGACCTTTCGAATTCGCCAAAACGGGTTCAGTTCATCGAATCCCATATTGTTTCAAATAACAGACTCTGAATTATTTCCTGGCAATATGGGCTTTATTACCCAAACTACTTTCAATACCTCCTTCATTCATACTCAAATACCAGACCCGACAACAATCGGTGTTGCAGTACCTTATTATTTGACAGTTTCCTATTTTGGTCTTGGCAATGTAGCCATCTCAGGTCCAGTTAACTTGACCGGTCAAGTATTAGGATAAGCACAGCAGAAAACAACTTGATTCCTGTGTAAACTCAGGAGTTGAGTTGTTTTCGCGGTGTTTCCTTATCAAATCTCGAAAGGGGTGTCCACATGACCAATATACCGGTTACAATGGGAACGTTATCTCAGCAGGAGCCTTCCATTACGGTAAATACATTGAACAACTTGACTGTCATCGTTACTTCCAGCAGCATAGCTACTGGTACATCCAGGATCAATGTATATGTTTCTCAAGACGGAGGTTTTACCTATCCTTCTACTCTAACGCTTCCTCTGCCAACCGGATTTACTACGCAAGGGAATGCCATTGGAGCTTACGGATATCGCAATACGTTCATGATAACGTGCACCCAATTGAATTTAAACCCAGTTATGGATTCTTCCATTTCCGTTTATACCTCTATGGATAATGGAGTTACCTTCACTGGACCTGTAATAACCTGCGAAGGCTTTGGCGACCAAATCTATAATGACAAACCTTGGCTTCAAATCGATAATTCCAATGGCAGTCCTTATCTCGGGTTTGCTCACGTCGGGTTTACACGCTATTACGATAACTTCGCCACCTCCGGAACGTTCTACCAACAATCCTTAGATCTGGGACAGACTTGGTCGACTCCGATGCTGCTATCCAATCAAATGGTCGGCACAGCAGTATTCGGAACGAATGTGGCCATAGGTCCGACAGGTCAAGTGTATGTCGCTTGGGCACAGTACAGCCCTGGCAATCCGCAATTCCTCATTCGCCGCTCCGATGACGGTGGTGCTACTTTCAATCCGATAGTAGCTGTATCCAATATATCTCTTGTTCCCAGCCCGCTCCCTGTGACCGGATTTGGTTTTAGAGTGCTGACCAGCGCCTTTCTAGCCGTAGATATTTCGCCCAATCTAGGTCAAGGAATCGTCTACGCCGTATGGCAGGACTACCGAACAGGATCTTCTCATATCTATCTGTCCAGGTCATTAGATCAAGGCAATACTTGGTCGGCGCCAATTCAAGTAGATGACAGTCCAGTTGGAACCCAAAACTTTTATCCGAATATTGCGGTATCTCGAATAACAGGCCTCATCCAGATTGTCTACTACACGAACCGCGTCGACTCCAGTATGCTCGATGTATTTGGAACTACTTCTGGTGATGCCGGTGCTACTTTTGCTGTCAATACGCGTCTTTCCGATACATCATTTGACCCTAATGCAGATCCAAGCTACGGAGAGCCATGCACATCATTAGGTGACTATATTGATGTTGCCTTCTCCTATCCGGATAGACCTACTACAGTTTGGACCGGAATGATTAACAATGTCCAAAATATTATTCAAAACATTTAGCTGCTAGCTACCCTGGATGATGTTCTGAATGCCGCCAATAATCCCTGTCCATACGGCAAGCGGTACATCCGAATCGATAAATGCCACTTCAATGTAATCTCCGATGGTTGTACACGGTTCGCCAAAGGTAGGATCGGCATTGGGATCGAAGGAATTGTCCGAAAGGCGTCTGCTGGCAAGGAAAGATGAGCCCGCATTATCGGATTCAGCAAGAAACACATCCAGCAGGGTGGTTGTGACTCTATTGGTATAATAAATAATATCTAATCTGCCCGTTAGACGTGAAACCGCTATGCCCGGAAAGAAGTTTTGTGTGCCTGCAGGGCTGTCGTCTACTTGAATGGGTACACTCCATGTGGTGCCTTTGTCCGTAGAACGGGATAGGAAAATATGAGCGGACCCCGTGCGATTATCCTGCCACGCCGCGTAGACGATCCCTTCTCCCAGATTTGGAGAAATATCCGTAGCGAGATACGCGCTTGTAAGTGTACGGAATCCAAAGCCAGGAACCGGTAGAGGGCTTGGAACTAAACTTACTGTAGAAACAGTAGCTATAGGACCAAATGTAACTCCTCCGTCATCCGATCGACGTATAAGAAACTGTGGGGTTCCGGGACTATATTGCATCCAGCCAACATAAACCTCACCTAATGCTCCTATCGAAATGGTGGATCCAAAAACGGCTATTCCCTGCACTTGATTGGATAGGAGTATGGGCGTAGACCAGGTTTGGCCTTGATCCAGTGATCGTTGAAATAAGGTTTCTGAGCTGGCAAAATTATTATAGTAACGGGTAAAAGCAACATAAGTAAAGCCAAGAAAAGGGCTTCCATTAGAGCTATCGATGGCGATATACGGTTTGTCGTTGTACACCTGAGTTCCGAACCCCTCATTGACGATAACTGGCCCAGAGAAAGAAGCCCCATTATTGGTTGAGTTATACACCACAATGGAAGAATCGCTAACACCCGAAGAACCTACATTCAGAGCCGTGCAGCCAATCGAAAACCGACTGCGATAACCATAAGCTCCCACCCCATCCCCTGAAGCGTTAAAACCAGTAGGTAGAGGAAAAGTTAGTTTGGTGGGGTAAGTTAGTCCGCCATCCGTTGAGAGGTAAGTACTCGTTCTATCATTCCCAAAGCTGGTGTCGTTGGATGTCACAATGACCGTTAAATTATCCAGTGTATTTACCGATATAGATGGTTCCTGCTGAGAGCTGGTACCGGATGTAACCGGAATATTAGCCATTCGTCACTACCCTCCGTTCTCGAATCATGTGTTCTTATATCTTTAGAGCTTTAACCAATTAATTAAATCCGTATCTACACCGGAGTATCCAGAAGGGATGTGAAATGCAAAAGATTGCTGCATAGATCGTGAAGCCTGTTCAACACCAGCCTGATAATTGACGATTGAGGCACAGATATTTTGGGGGTTATTAACAGCATTTCGTACCAGGTGATATACCTCTTCCGTGCGTGCCACCATCGTATTTAACGACCAATGCTCCCTGCCCCATTGTTGAGCATTCGCTGCAAGCATTGATCTTAGAGGCGCATCTGCTAATACTCGGTATAATTGCAGGTACAGCATTTCACTGCTGCCGGAAGGAAAGACGAGGCCGGTAGATTCGTGATCCACCATTTCCGGAATTCCACCCGCATCAGAAACAATGACAGGCTTCGCAGCGATTTGTGCCTCCATGATAGAGAAGGGTTGATTATCATTCGTGCTTGGCAGAACGAAAATATCCGCTTGGGTAAGCAGGGCTGGAACATCTCTTCGATTACCAAGAAACCGCACGTTATTCTCGAGGCCCAACTGCTGAGTCTTTTGTTCCAGCTCATCTCTTAAATAACCGTCACCTACAAGCCAGCATACCCAATCTGTCTTTACTCTTATTAACTTAGCTAATGCTTCCAGCAATACCGTATGCCCCTTTACTTTATCCAAACGTGCAGGGCAGATGATTAGAGACACGTCTGCAGGTTTTACGATCTCTGTATTGCCTTGAGTTTGAAGAATAAAAGGATCGATATCCATACCGTAGGGAATAACAGCTACATGCTCACTTTGGACCTGATATTGATTAACTTGAATCGTCTTCAACCAGTTAGAAGGGACTATCGACTTATGACTGGACATCACCCCGAAGTGTTCCCTTGCGCAAGCATAACGCCAGATCACCGTATCAGGAGGCTGCGTAACATTCAGGAATACCAAGTAATCCGCTGCAAGCGAGCCATGAATAGTTGCTGCCATGGGTAAAGCAGCCGGCTTAATCTGCCACAACGCTCTAGCGGAAATCACGTCTTGAGCATGCACTAAGTCATAAGAGCTCAATCCGAAATACTGTGCTGCAAGAGCATAACAGCATTTTTCCACCTCTTGATCGATGATCCAGGGATCGACATGAGGAAGCTGCTGTTCATATAGGGGACGAATAATCTGCTGAACTATCGGTTTTAGGGTACTCTGATGCAAATACTGATCTGTATCCAACAAATAATAGCCCAACTCATCCGGATGACGCGCAAGGATATCGACTTCGTGTCCTAACAGCTGCAGCTTAGCTTGTAACTGCCGCATATAAGTCCATACCCCTCCAACATGCGGTAGAAGCCAATAAGTGGCTAGTAAGATCTTCATTTTCCCCCTCCTGCTCCCTTCAGACTGCTAACCGAGTTATACTCATGGATTACATGTTTGATCATCCTGTTTAGATTCCAATGTGTTTGCCCCCAATGTTGAGCGTTATGACCAATAGATAATTGAGAACTTACGTTGGAAAGCAATGTATCTAGCTGATCGCACATTTCACTGGCTTGCCCTACTGGGAACAGAAGACCTGTACGCCCATGCTCGATCATTTCAGGTATTCCTCCCGCATTGGAAGCAACAACCGGTTTTCCTGCTAGCTGGGCTTCAATGATTGAATACGGTAAATTATCATGAAGACTCGGTATAACTACGATATCACTCCTCCCAAAAATGGTCGGCATATCATTGCGATGTCCAATAAAAAAAACATGGTTCTTTAATCCTAGCGTTTCTATCTGCCGCTGCAAATCATCCTTCAAGGCGCCCTCTCCGGCTAACCAGCACATCCAATCCCTTCTTTTAAGCAAAAGCTTAGATAATGCTTGAAGTAATATATAATGCCCCTTTACAGGGTCGAAGCGGGCTGGACATAATAATATCGTCTTATCCATGGAACGGACCTGTCTTTCAATAGGGTTGTGCTTTATTCCATAAGGGATAACGCGAAACTGCTCACTAGTGACACGAAAGTTGTTAACATAGACGGATTTTAACCAATGCGAGGGTACGATTGTCACATCGCTTAGCCGGCTTCCGTAATTATCAAGAGAAATTGCCCAATGCCAAGCTGTGGTGCCCGGCTTAATGATTCCCTGGATATACCACTCATATGATAGATTCCCATGAATGGTTGTTATTAAAGGCATATTGAGCGGTTTGGATCTAAATACCGCGAGTGTTGAAATAATATCTTGCGTGTGGATCAAATCATAACCATCTAATCCAAAATAGGTTAGTGCTTCCTGCAAGCAATCGATTTCCTCTTCCATGTGGCTGATCCAAGGATCAACTGCTGCATCAACCTTCTTCTTTAATGAGGAGCGTTCCTTCACCATTTGATAGATTGCAGCCTTTTCTACAACTCGATTCGAATTCATCAAATAATAATGTGTGGCATTCTTATCGTGTGCAAACACATCGACTTCATGACCATGTATCTCCAGTCCTTCCTTTAATGCCAGCACATACGTAGATACTCCTCCGGAATTAGGAACTGTCCAGTACGAAACAATTAATATTTTCATGGAACACACTCCCAGATGGTTAAACGGCTCCCTTCTAATCGTCAGCGATGCTGCTTATACCATTCAATAGTCTGTAGCAAACCTTCTTCAAGCCGTACAGTCGGTCTATATCCAAGAATGCTTCTGGCTCTCGATAAATCTGGAACTCTCGATTTCATATCTTCATAACCAACTCCATAAGCTTCCTCATATGTCTTTAATACCAACTGCGATTTGGACTTTGTCAAATCCACAACGAGCTTAGCAAGCTCGCGTATAGCGATCGGTTGATTGGAGCCAATATTAATGGCTATCCCGTTTGCCTCTTTCTTCAATGCTTGAATAGACCCGCTTACCGTATCTCCAACGTAAGTAAAACATCTTGTCTGTCTGCCATTCCCGTGAACTTCCAACGGTTCTTCCATTAATGCGGCACGAATGAATCGGGCTACGACACCCCCATATTGCGAGTTAATCTGTCTCGGGCCGTAAGCATTGAAATAGCGCAAGACGGTAACAGGCAGCCCTTTGGCCGCGTAGGCAAAACACATATGCTCGTCGAGGGACTTCGCTGTCGCATAACACCATCGATGAATCTCCGTAGACCCATAGACCCGATCCGAGGTTTCATGAAAAGGCAGCAGCTCATTTTTTCCGTATATTTCGGAAGTCGAACTAAACACTACCTTCGACTTGTACAGATATGCAAGCTCAAGCACATTTCGAGTTCCGTCAATATTGCCTTCAATGACCTTTAACGGATCTTCTACCGTATTCTTTACACCTAGAACTGCTGCAAGATGATAGACAAGATCTACCTTTGCAATCAGCTTTTTCAACAGCTTTTTATCTGTAACAGAGCCCTGAACAAATTTATGTCTTGGATTTTTGATGATGCCCTCTAAATAATCGAGACGCCCTGTTGATAAGTCATCTAATGTCCATACATGATGGCCCAGCTTCAGCAAGCTCTCCACAAGATGTGATCCGATAAATCCGGCTCCGCCAGTAACTAATATGTTCATCCTTCAGCTGCTCCTCTCAACCCATCATTAAAGTACAATGACATTGTTTCGGTCTTTCAAATGCTTGGTTGCATTGCGAAAATCAATGACTAGCGGAGAATGAGCTACAAGCAGCTCATAAGGGATATGAGAATGATCCGTCAGGATGACCGTGCAAGCGTAGTTTTTCATGTTTCTGGCTGTTAAAGGTGTACTTTTAAGCTGGCAGTCCCCTATTTGAAGCTCCTCCACATAAGGATCGTGATAGCTTACCTTATATCCGCTTTCTAATAGCCCTGCTATAATTGTTGGTGCACTGGACTCTCGAATATCATTCACATTCTTTTTATAAGTCACACCAATGATGAGAATATGATTTCCGTCCGTTGACTTGGCTAAATGTCTTTTTACCTTTTCCATTACATATTCCGGCATCTTGTCGTTCACTTGCTGGCTCAGTTCAATAAACGGAAGCTCCATTTCGTAGTTTTTTGCAGCCCACAGCAGGTAGATCGGATCTACCGGGATGCAATGTCCACCAATGCCAGGACCAGGATAATACTTCATAAATCCATAGGGCTTCGTACCGGCTGCATCAATAACCTCCCACAGATTAATGTTCATCGCTTCACATAGGGCTACGAGACTGTTCATAAAGGAAATGTTTATAAATCTTTGGCTGTTCTCCAGCAATTTCGTCATCTCGGCAACACGTGGTGACGAAACGACTACGACGTTGGAAAACGCACTTTCGTATATTTGTCTGGCTCTCTCCGTGCATATGGACGTGACGCCACCAACGATCTTAGGTATGTCCTCCAGCTTCCAGTGGCTCCCAGGATCGATTCTTTCTGGAGAGTAGGCCAACAATACATCTCTTCCGACAACAAAGCCTTCCGATTCTATTAATGGAAGCAGGATGTTATCAACCGTTCCCGGAAAGGTGGAGCTTTCAAGAACAATAAGCTGTCCCGGCTGCAAATGCGGAAGCGTACTTTTAATTGCCCCTATGACATAATTAAGATCCGGTTCATGGTTTTCTGTCAGTGGTGTAGGCACGCATATAAGGACCGCATCTACGTGCTCAATCGATTCAAAGGAACTGCTAACGAAAAAACTGTTCTTCGTGAACATATCTTTTACATCCGAGCGGGAGAAATCAGATAAATAAGTTTGCCTTTTCAATAATGAGTTCACCCTATTGGCATCAATATCAATCCCGTGCACGGTATGCCCCTTTTCAAGAAATAATTTGGCAAGTGGTAATCCCACATAGCCCAGCCCTACAATTCCTATGCTGAATGAGGATGGATGGCTCATAACAGACTTCCTCCCTTGTCTAGTTGAATCTGTACCATGGTACGCATCTCACTCCCCTTCTGTATAGATGAATGCCTGTCTAAAAAAATATAGGGGTTTGTCTTGCATGAAGGAGAAATCCAACTCGAAAAACCTTCCAAATGGATATTTTCGACTTCATTTAACAATGAATATAACTCACCTTAAAGGTATATAGCCTATCGTCTAGCAGGATTCTTCTAAAAAACGGGTGGATGTACCTCTCATTCCTCGTTTGCTGTTCATACGATGTATAGACTCTTCACTAAGGGAGGAACGATTATGAAAATACTCATTGTCTGTAGTTGGGGTCTCCCTCATGTTGGAGGTGTAAGTACTTACGTAGATCAGCTTCGGAAAGGGCTGGAGCGTGAAGGGCATCATGTTGATTTATTTTGTCCGACACCGGATGCTCAATCCTACTATGTTCCTTCACAATCTTTCGTCCTTGAAAAAAATAAAATTGCCCCGATTATATCGGAAAGAGCTAACCTTTTCTTTGATCAGCATCTTCCAGGACTTGATCCTTGGATTAGAACCAGCGAAATTGATCGATATTGCCTTGAAATCGCGGCTGCAAGTTGGGGGTTGAAACAATATGATATCATTCATGCACAGGATATTATTTCGGCTCATGCTATATCTAGAGTTAGGCCTCCAGGCGTTGCGCTAGTTACGACTATGCATGGATGCTTGGCCATGGAATGGTTTGTAAAGCTTAAAGAGATGGGTATTCCAGAGCAAGATCGCAGTTCGCTGCTGTGGCATTATTCGGCCAGCCGTGAGTACATCGGTGCAACCTCAAGCGAAGTCACAATTACCCCTTCCAATTGGCTCAAGCAACTTCTTATTAAAGATTTTCAAGTTCCCGCTCATCACCTCATGGTTGCCCCCTATGGTATTGATGTCGATCATTTGAAACAGACTGTTCAGAATTCATCAAATATTACCAAGCCATTGGGTAAGAAAGTGATTCTTTGTTCTGCACGGTTTGACGTTGTCAAAGGCCATGTACATTTATTGCATGCTTTGGGGAAATTAGCAGCAGAACGCAAGGACTGGGTTTGCTGGTTGGCAGGAGATGGAGCGCTCGCAAATGAGTTTAAGCAGCTAAGCCAATCATTAGGACTCGATCAGCAAGTAGTCTTCTTAGGAAACCGGGCAGACGTTCCTGCATTGCTCAAGATGGCTGATCTCTTCGTATTGCCTAGTCTACAGGATAACCAGCCCTTTGCTGTAATGGAGGCACAAATAGCCGGAAAACCGGTTCTAGTCAGTGATGCCGGCGGTATTCCCGAAATGGTGGCAGATCGACTTACGGGGTTAATCTCTGAAGCTGGTAATCATGAACAACTATACCAACATCTAAAAATGACACTGGATGATCCAGGACTGTGCAATCGTCTAGGTTACCATGCCCAAGTGTGGGCGAGCAAATACTGGTCACTCTCAGCGATGACCGAGCGCAATATTCGGATATACAAACGAGCAATACAGATCAATAGCCAGCGAAGTGAGAGTAAAAACGTTCGGACTGCGGGTATGGGAGGCGATTGAAGTTGAGGATGAAAATCAAGCAGGTCCGATTAGGAATAATACGTAACTCCAAAAAAGGAAAGCCTTCCTTAAAACGAAAATATAAAATGAAACGTGGGATCGTGAATAAAAAAAAACATTAAATCAGCACTCTAAGCACAAATTAATAAAAAGAACGACGAAAAAGAAGAACACTAAGAGAAATCACAAAAAAAGCAGCAATGGAAAGCATGTGCATCATGCAAACCATGTACTGCCTCCTTCTTATAACTCTCTTTTTCTGCAAAATACCCCCTCGATACCTAATATAACGGACGTCCCTCTTTGGGATCATATTATTAGGGAAATTCCTTCTGGTTACTCGATTCCAGACATGCGATTTGTAAATACAATCCAACAATTCAAACCGATTTAAAACATGTCGAATAGGCTGCCGATAAAACAAATCCAGCAACCTCTCAACTGACTATATTAGATCGTCACGTCATTATCTCGCATCTGAACATATCATAATGACGTTGTCATCCGGATCTTTAACCGTAAAGAAGGCCATGTCGCCATATCTTTCAATGTCTGTGAATATAGACACGGAGTTCGATTGCAAATATTCCTTTGCTGCTTCTACATCGGAAGTAGCCAACATGAAAAGCGTCTCGTAATTATCACCGTGTCGGAAACGGTTGTTATCCAATAAAACGTTAGCACCAACGCTCATCGGTATCGGATGAATAGACACTTCCTGCCCAAGCTCAGCATCATAAGGCAGACCTAATACTTTTCTATGAAAACGCATAGCCCGGTTCATATCTGTTACATTCAAAAAAATTCCGCTTATTCGGTTCCGAATGGGACTATTCGCGGAATCTAGAGGCTTAACCACTTCTGATTTGTAATCCGATTGGGTTACCATTAGCGAATTGCCGTCCGCATCCGTAAATCTAAAAAACGAAAGTCCTTGATGAGGGGTATCGATAGAAGATAGTGAACTGATTTCATGATTCATCATATACTGATGAGCTGCCCTGATATCCAAGGTCTTGTACATGAACCTCACATGGGGTACATCCGGCTCGTTACTAGAATTATCATCGAGAATAATCCCCGTTCCCCCTTCAAGCATGAACCAGTACACATTCCCTCCATTCAACCGTTCTTGCAGCAATGGCAATCCCATGACCATGCTGTACCACTCAGCCGATTTCTGTAGATCGGACACGTGAATAAATACACTTTCCACATTCGGCATGATCGGACTAATCATAGTGTTCATACTCCATCTCCCTCGGTTCATCTTACTATAAATTACTAATATTAGTTTATTATACCATTCAATAATAAATAGAACAGTAGTCCTTTTAAGCTAAAGGCAGTTCAAACCCAATTCCAAAAAAATTATTGACACATATTTACTATTAGTGGTATCATTTCCTTCCGTCTCTCTAAAAAGAATGGAGGTTTCAAGCTTGATAACCGTAAACGGAATTAGCAAGTCGTTCCTGGTGGCCAAACGCACATCAGGTCTAAGTCATGCGATTAAATCATTGTTTCATCGAGAATTCACTGTTGTGGAAGCGCTTCAGGATATCTCATTTTCCATCGAACCGGGAGAAATCGTCGGCTACATTGGTCCCAATGGAGCTGGCAAATCGACCACGATCAAGGTTATGAGCGGTATTCTAGTACCAGATCGAGGAACCTGCACTATTAAGGGTTTTACACCATGGTTGGATCGGGTACCCTACGTTAAGAACATTGGGGTCGTGTTTGGGCAGCGCTCCCAGCTATGGTGGGATGTACCCGTGATGGATTCATTCGAGCTGCTGCGCGATATTTATAACGTACCCCAGTCAGAATACAAAAGCTCGCTTTCACTTCTTATTGATTCGCTTGATCTGGGAAGTATCATTAACACCCCGGTTCGTCAGCTCAGTCTAGGTCAACGAATGCGCTGCGAAATCGCAGCTTCATTGCTTCATAACCCAAGCATCCTGTTTCTCGATGAGCCAACTATCGGTCTCGATGCGGTTTCCAAAATCGCAGTACGTCATTTTATTAAAACAATCAACAAGGAGAAAGGCGTCACCGTCATTCTAACGACTCACGATATGAATGATATCGAAGCTCTTGCAGATCGGATTTTACTAATTGGTAAAGGAACTCTGCTCTATGATGGCAGCATTCAGGGCTTACGGGGACGTTTTGGTACTAGAAGAACCATAACAGCAGAATACCGAGAGAACAACAGCCCGCTTCAAATACCAGGCGCAACGCTAATGTCATGGACGCCGGAACGGGCCATTCTAAGCGTCGATACAGAGCAAATCATGATATCGGAAGCTCTGACGAGGCTTTCCTCCCAAGTCGAATTGCTGGACGTAACGATCGATACACAGCCCATAGAAGACATCATTGTTCAAATGTATAAGGAGTACCAGTTATGATGAAAGGATACATAGCGGTTTTCAAACTTCGTATCAACACTGGACTTCAATACCGTGCAGCGGCACTCGCAGGCATCGGAACCCAATTTTTCTTCGGCTTTATGTTTATTATGATCTTTGAGGCGTTCTATGGCCACGCTACACAAGAACCGCCGATGACCCTCTCCCAAGTAGTCACCTATACATGGCTTAAACAAGGTTTCCTCGCACTTGTTGTACTATGGCTTAGAGACAATGAACTGTTCCAGCTCATCACAACCGGCAATATCGCTTATGAACTATGCAGGCCAAGCGGCCTATATGGACTCTGGTATGCCAAACTGCTGGCCCAACGACTATCGAGCGCTCTTCTGCGCTGCTTCCCCATTCTGATCGTGGTGTTTTTCCTGCCTGAACCTTACGGGCTGAAGCTTCCTCCGGATTTCACCTCATTTCTGCTATTTCTCACTGTGCTTATGGTCGGTTTGTTCATGATCGTTGCCCTCTCCATGCTCATTTACATCTCGGTATTCGTAACAATGTCACCAGTGGGCTCGCTATTAGTCTTCAGCGTCTTCGGTGAATTCTTTGCTGGTCTTATTATCCCTGTTCCTCTGATGCCTAGCTGGATGCAGCAAATCGTATATATGTTACCGTTTCACTGGACCGCCGATTTTCCGTTTCGAGTATTCACAGGGAACCTGTCGAAGTCAGAGGCAGTAGAAGGATTAATGTTTCAACTGATCTGGTTGGCTGCATTGGTTGTTCTAGGGAAAGTAGCCATGGATAAGGCACTAAGACGCGTTGTGGTGCAAGGAGGGTAATTTAAAAAAATGAAACTTTATTTCAAATACATGATGCTTTTCTTAAAAGGGCAAATGCAATATCGCACTTCATTCCTGCTTCTTACTCTAGGGCAATGCTTGACGCCTTTTACGACTTTTGCAGGCTTGTACTTCATGTTTGATCGTTTTGGTATGGTTAAGGGGTGGAGTTTCTACGAGGTGGCGCTATGCTTCGCAGTCACTAATATGGCTTTTTCGATTACGGAATGCTTTGGACGCGGCTTCGATACCTTCGCCAGTCTTGTTGTAAGCGGTGACTTCGATAGACTGCTCGTCCGTCCTCGAAGTACGGTTGTTCAAGTGTTCGGCTCCAAATTTGAATTTGCTCGTATAGGTCGACTGTTCCTCTGTGGGATTGTCCTCGTCTGGTCTTGCTTGCATATTTCAGTGGATTGGTCCCTTCTGAAAATATTGACCTTGGGGTTAATGATTGCTAGCGGAGCTGTTATTTTTACAGGCATTTTCATTTTGGCTGCCTCAATCAGCTTCTGGACCGTTCAAGGGCTTGAGATTGCCAACATTTTTACCGACGGCGGACGTGAGATGAACCAATACCCTCTGAATATTTATCACACCTGGGCAAGACGAATATTCACCTTCATCATTCCTTTCGGCTGCGTCAATTATTTACCTTTGAATTATATTCTGGGTCGAGATGGCATGGACAGTCCGTTGTATGCGCTCTTGCCATTATCAGGAATTCTGTTCTTAATTCCATGTTTGTTAGTATGGCATATTGGTGTGAGGCATTACCGTTCAACAGGTTCGTAGTGAAGCAATAACTATGGGGCACGCCCTTAAGGCTGCCCCATAGTATCATTCAATATGAGCTTCCTTCAGCTCAATGAATTCTAGATAAGGGAACCGCTCGCTCAGCTTCTCTGTTAGCGATCTGACGCCAAAAATCTCTGTAAACGTATGGCTCCCGACAATCAAGTTCATCCCTATGTATTGAGCGTACTGAATCGTATATAAGGTTTTCTCTCCAGTGATATAAACATCGCATCCTGCTTCGTGAGCATCGCGAATCGATAAAGTAGAGTTGCCTGCTCCTGTCACAAGACCAACTCGTTCTATCCGTTTATTAGAGTGTTTCCACACTCGAACATCCTCATCGAGCACCGTTTTCATTCTTTCATGCAGCTCTTCCAATGTCAGCGTGAGATTAAATTCACCAATTCCTGGAACACTTCTTGTTTCATGATGAATAGAGGGTTGAATTAGTCTATCCGTTCCTATAGCTTTCAGCAATGAAGGACATGTACCGAAATCGGCATAATCCAGGGGCAAATGAACAAAGAAATGATGGATGCCATGAATCCTCAGTAAATCGTGACATTCCTCTTTCATCCCATAAATAAAATGCCACGCATCGTGATGTGTCATGATCAGATCTATTTTATGATCAGCTGCTTGCCTGATGATATCAGGAGTTATATTCGTTGCATAACCAATCCGATGAATGGACTCCGGCCCATATTTATAGAAGGCAAATTCCTCGCCCTCATCGAACTGTGTTAACAGATCCCCGAAAATCACATTCATTGTCTTCATCCATTGCTCAGCTTTCACAGCGCCCCTCCTCAACTCAAATTCAAACATACCCCAAAAGATCCTCAAGCTGGTTGAGTTCCATCCCCATCTTCCTTGGTATAATAAAAGTCCATTGTTATTTAACAATGAACATCACTTTAGTTCCATCTGGGTACTTTTCTACCTGATTACTAACCCAGCTGCCTGCGCCTCGATTGTCCGAAGGAGATATGTATCGAATATCAGCGCCTTCTCCGCCTTCACTGCACATGGCCATTGGCCACTCGTCACGATCGTAGCCTTTTTTGGTAGGAATGGCATGGAGCGATTTCTTCCGATTATCTTCCGCTCCTTTGCGATCGATGGTACAAATAGAGGATTCACCAGACGCTATGGCGTCCTTGATATGCTGTGCTGTTTCGGGAAATCGATCTGTTGGAAAAATCAATTGCACATTAGCGGTGCTGCTTGTTTCGACATGATCATAATGTTTCTCATAAAATACGGAACCAATAAAAACGGATATTCCAAGTGCGATGGTGTATAAGAACTTATGCCTACGCTTTTTCAAAACGCTGCCTGCCCTTCGTTAGTGTATCTATATTTTATAAGCTTAATTGATATATGTAAATATATTCCATAGACTTCGTCCTGTTAGGTTTCCTGTGTTGCCTAATGAATCGCTAACCTTACTCATTCAACAACTTCCCTACCTCTGAAATCCACCTACCGTCTTCATCAGCAATAATCGTATGCCAACCCATTCTCTTGGGTTCCACCAGGTTTTTCTCTTGATCGTCGACGTAGATAATCTTTGCTGTAGTATCTTCAAAATGATTACGGACAAGATGATAAATCCTTGATTCCGGTTTGCAGCAGCCCGCTTCACTAGAGATGGTGACGCTCTTAAGGTTATTGGCTACAGGCTCAAGTAAGGGTGTCAACCACTCCGCACGATGGTTGCTGAGAATATGGATATCCGCGAGTGCACTCCATTGCGGAATAAGTTCCAACGCAGGCAACGCAACCAAATGCCTATCCATACAGGTTTTCATATGTACCTGATCAAGTACAGGGAAGTGATTAAAGAGCCAGCTCCAGAAGTCATCCAAACTGACTTCCCCATTCCATAGTCTAAGACGCATTTCTTTTTTAAACAGAGCTTTCACGTCTTCATATGGAATATTTGCAGCGGCAGCAACCTCTTCTTGCCAGAATGATGGAGACAAGTTCGTTACTATAACACCGGCCGCATCTAAAACAAGTTGAGGTTTCTTCATCTTTATCTCTCCCTTATAGTTTTGCATCTACATCGCCCTGGTTATTTTTAAACAGGTTACTCAGCGTAGTTTTTCTTAACTACCGAATGAAGCACCGAATCTTTCCTCTCTAGAAGAAACTCCAATATCCCCTCAGGATACAAAGGCTTTTGCTGTAATTGTTCCCATGTTCGCCAAGTCAGCTTGATACCCTGCCGTTCCTTATGGTCTATGGAATCTGGAATGAACGCATCATTAATGGAGCCCCGATGTAAAATAGTACAATCATGCCTTTTCTTCCCGTCATATTCCACTATGCTTTCATTAAGACACGCCAGCGGGCCAATGTCCGCTTGCAATTCGTACTCTTCGATTAGCTCCCTTTGGATCGCTTCTGAGGCCGTTTCACCAAATTCTATCCCACCACCAGGAAATCGATAGAAGGTTTCTTCATCATCGCATTGAACTAGAATCCTTTCTCTATCAGAGCTAATGATGATGGCTTCTGCTCTCAATAACGGTCGGTTCAAAATACAATCCCCCTTAACGGCACGTCGACGTGCATGGGCTAATTCTTAGCCAAATAGTCCATAATCTTCGCTATATTGAAATCGATACTATTCCCGTAAGTATGTATAGTGACTTCCGGATGCAACGGGGGTTCATAGACGTCTGAAATGCCGGTAAATGAAGCAATCTCGCCCCTATTTGCTTTAGCATATAGACCTTTAACGTCCCGACAGATGCATTCCTCCAATGGACAATCTACGAATACTTCTATGTATTGTTCCAGTGCTGAACGCGCATATTCCCGCATCTCAACATAGGGAGCGATCATCGAAATGACGGTTGTGACTCCATTGCGGTTCAATAGTCTGCTAATGTAAACGGCACGGCGAATATTTTCCATCCGATCTTCCTTGCTGAATCCAAGCTCCCGTCCTACCTCGCGCCGAAGCTCATCACCGTCCAGGCATTCAACCCCTACCCCCTTTTCTTTGAGAGCCGTTGTTAAAGCTAATGCCGTTGTTGTTTTTCCAGAGCTTGGGAGCCCTGTTAACCAAATCGTCTTACCACAAACCTCCAATGAAATGTTCTCTCCTTTATTATTATAAAATAGCAATCCGCTCTAGCAATCGCTCCCCATAAATAGGTTCGAGCTGCAGCTCCGGCATATGAATATAGCCAATATAGCAATCACATTGTTTCATTCGACATGATCGTATTTGGGTAAGCCCTTCGATTCCATCCCTATACAAATTACCGAGCACTTGTCGGTCTTTGTAGCATCGCTTGACCCGTCCGTCCCCTTGGACGTAAAATACATTTTGCCCTGCTTTGCACTGCTTTCCCAAGCTATCGTAATCCACTGCATTCAGAGTGAAGTGCGGGTCTATTCGAGTCAAAAAGTCAATGTTCTCCGCAGAATAATAATCCGGCTTATCTTTGAATGCATTAACCCACATATACACATCGTCTGGCAATGCATTCCTCAATGAGGATATGGATTCGAACGCGCTCTTAACACCGACGGAACCTACACTGAACGGTATTTTCCGGAAGTAGAGTTTCTCACACTGTTTCAGAAATCTGCCTTCTTCTGTCTGCCCAGGATGGTATGTCACCCAGAAGGCTGCTGTTGCTGGATTCAATTCGTCCGCCCAATCCAGCTTGGCGGATAAGTTGGTCTGAATCGCCGCTTTATTCACATGCTTCATATGTGATAGTTCTATCAAAGCCTCAGTGTACCAACGATGAGTAAGCCCTTCCCCATAAGGGTTGAAAAACACGGAGAACCGATGTCCACTTTCTTCTTGAGCCCTGACCCAATCGACAAATGCTTTCACCTGTTGCCGGTCTTTGGCTAAAGTCTCCGTACTATCTATATTCTTGCTAAAAGGACAATATGGACAATCGTAATTACACGAAGTTAGGCTTCCTCGAAAATAAATAGTCGCTCTCATGAGAGCTCACAGCTTTCCATACGAGCCCGAATGTTTGAAGAGATGAACCAATCTCCGATTGCATCGGAATACATAAGCCCTTCATTCGTCAGCCGCAAAAGATCAAGCTCTACATTTGCAAGCCCTGTATGGATCAACAAATTCAATTCCGGATAATCGTCAAAAGTCATAGTTCCAAACCGATCCATATAGCTGCTAAGGGGAAGCCCCTCCGTATGCAGCATAGCTTTGAGTATAAACCGGCGCTTCTGATCGTCTTCGCTTAACACAATTCCGTAATCTGCCGTCGTGTACTTCTCAGCAGCCACATAATCAGCAATAATGCTTGCCGTAGCTGAACGGCCAACGCTGTACCGCGATGAATAATGGACAGAACTCGTATATGATCGTGCGCCGCAGCCGAGTCCAACCATGCCTTCCTCCTGACAGCCGTAGGGGAGCAATACTTTACCCGAGCCCGCATCCTTCTTGGCGAATCTTCGCATGGAATACTGAGTATACCCTTGTTCAAGCAATCGCTCTCGCGCCGCAGTATATAAAAGAAGGCGCTGGTCTTCTCCGCTCTGCCTAATTTGCTCTGGCTTCACTATCGTGTGCTCACGAGTGTACAATGGATAAATAAAAATTTCTTCAGGTTCATAGGACAGCGCCCGATCCAGCGAATATAACCATGAAGCTTCCGTTTGACCTGGGAGACCATAGATAAGATCCAAATTGAGTATCGGAAATGGATAAAGCTTCAGCTGCTCTAAGGCTCTCTCCACCTCCTGTGGTTTTTGAGGACGATAGATCGCTTCCGCCTCCGCCTCAATAAAGCTTTGAATCCCCATACTGATACGGTCCACCTGTCGGTGCTTTAAGATGTCCAACCGTTCTGACGTCACAGTTTCAGGGGATGTTTCCACAGAGATCGAAGTTCTTGAAAAGTCCACGCCAACTACTTCTTCTGCAATGCGAAACAACCTATCCAACTGGAATGGCTCCAGTAAAGTAGGAGTACCGCCGCCGATAGCAAATCTTGCGACAGGTTTATTTCGGATAAACGGAGCCCATTGAACGGCCTGCCTCTCCAAAGCATCTACATATTCTACGTGCACATTGGCTCTCTTGTCTGGTAGTGTGAATAAATTGCAAAAACCGCAGCGAGCCCCGCAAAACGGGATATGCATATATAAAAAGAAAGTGTCTGCCGATTCCTTGCTCCAAAGCTCGGATAACGGCAACTTCGTCTCCAGTTCTCGATAGGACGTTTTGTGAGGATAAGAGTATAGATAAGACCGGTAAGGCTCTGAAGTTAAGCTGTCCTTCCAGCTGCGGAGAGCCTCGGGATTCGTGATTATGTTAGAGTAATTAGGGTAAACCGTATGGCTCAATCTGATCTGCTCCTTTCCCGTTACAAAATAAACTCGCGATAAGGCACGTTCCAAACGACCTCATGTGCAAGACGGTGACCGACGTACCCATCTTCACCGTAAGCCGTGCCATGATCTGAGAAGGCCATGCAAAAGACAGGGCGTTCTCTTTCTCTGAAAGCTTGGAACAACCGGCCAAGCTCTCCGTCGACATATCGGAGCGCAGCTCGCTGTGTCTCTATAGAGTCCTTCTTCGCCCCTGGAACAAAATAATGATTCGGCCCATGAATCGCCGAAATATTCATAAACAAAAACAGACGCTCGGTTGTTTCCGATTTTTGCAGCAGTTTCATAGCATGATTCACTTGATGCTCCGTGGAACGCGGATTCGTAACGCCGAAAGTCATTCTCCAGTAGCTTTCCTGGAAATAACCTGGCAGCACTTTGGCAAGTGGAACCTTCTTGGTGAAAAAGATAACTCCTCCAATGCATAGGGTGCGATAGCCCTCTGCCTGCAGTCCAGATACAATATCCGTCGAATCAAATTGCCAAGTATGCGGATGCGTCTTTAATCCTGTATTCTTCGAGTGAAACAAACGAACATGCTCCGCTTTATTCGTCGTAGCCGGTGTAGGCAGAAACCCGCCAAAAAAAGCGTGATGCGCCGCATAAGTGAAGCTGCCAGGCGTATGGCGAAGTTCCCAATGCCCATCACCGCATAGATTCGGACAGTTCGCTTCCTCTAACACAGCTGCATCGTAGCGGAGTGTGTCAAGCGTAATCATCAGGATATCATGGCTTCCGACAATCTCATTCATGTTAAACATCTCGGTGATCCCCTTCCAGTAAGTGAGTTGAAGGGAGTGACGCTGTCCTTTTCATTTCCCATTCATACGGGTCATGTCCTTCATAATGACTATGATACAATAAATCTCCAAACGGATTGACATCCAGTACATATGGCCGCAATGATCCGCTGCTCAACAACACATCGATACCCGCTACGGTAGAATTGGCAAATGCCGCTAACGCTTGTTCGGCACAATGTCGCACTGAAGCTTGAATATCAATAGGCAGACCTACATCATCCAAGCTCATGCGATCGCTATCCAGATGCAGATTCGTAATAGGTGTTCTGCTGACTCTGGCAATGCTGTGACATGCCCCACCAGCTACCACTAGCTGACGGATATCGAATGTGCGATCCCCGTGAGCCGCTTTGGGAACCCATTGTTCTATATGGGCGCCATGACCTAATAGCCAATTGATCATTTGGCGGATGACATGGTGATCTTTGTAGTTCACCAGCTTTTTCACATTATAGAATAACGGAGGCCTAGACATATAGTTTTCCACGCCAATCGTAGTCACTGCGGACTCCGCTCCCGTAATCGGATTCACTTGGTACGCAATGACTCCGCACGCTCCTGAACCTGCGGCAAGCTTTATGAATATGCGGTGCATTCGCTCTGTCATCATAATATATCGCAGCGTATCATAATCCGGGACCGCTTGCGGAGGCGCTAATCTTCTTGGGATCGGCAAGCCGGCAGCTGACAATACCTGATGCGTATAGCGTTTATCGAACATGGCAGCTATGTCCTCCGGTGCATTCATCCATCGGGGTTCATTCCACAGCTGCTTTGCTTCCCTCTCTAGTTGCGACAGCAGCCGAGAGTAGCCGCGAAACCATTGCGATGGATGATATAGCTTACCGTTGATTTCTGTCAGACCACGAGCCATCCTTGCAGACATAGGCTGAAACACACTGTTGTCATATCGCAGCCAACGATCATCTATATCGCTACTTGTTGCATCGGGAGCACCTAGCGCGATAAGCTCGCTTTCAACTTCGAATTGTTCTCCTGGTGCATCTAGCCGTAGCAGAGGCGGTTCATTTGTAGAAAGCCCAGATGATTGAACCACCGAACTCAAAGATGCTTTGCCCTGTAACAGGTCTATATAAGTCAAAAGTACAGCTGGTGGCAACCCCAGCTTAGCCCTCGCTGCTTGAAGCCCGGTTGTCCTCCTATTGCCGGGGTTGCCTATCAGAATCATTAATCCCATCTAGTTATTCCGTCAAAGAAGGATAGCGATAATCCTCCTCATCATCATTATCCTGCTGATCACTTATATCTACGTTGAGCCCAGTATGCTTCCAACGATTCATCATTTCATCGGACATATAATGATAGCTTAAATCTAGCAGCTCCAGCCTCTTGATTTTATCACTGTTGATTAGAGCTTCGGCTCCCTTATCCGTCAAGGTCCCCATCGAAAGATCCAGTGTATGTAATTGATCGAGAATGGACGCATTTGCTACAGCAATAGCGATTTCATCTTGGATTTCGCTGTCTTTAAGCCCTAGATAGCTAAGTTCAGGGAATTTCCCCGGCTCGATCAATGGAAGCACATCTTCAAGGTTTCCATCGAATCCATAATCCTCCACACCAAGGTAAAGCTCAAGCTTTTTCAAACGCTTAAAGCTTCCTTCGCTGATGCTTGCAATAACATCTTTACCTAGACCACCGCAAATAATGGTAAGCTCCTCCAGCTTCTCGTGCTTTGCAGTATCAAGACTAAGACCTGTGCTTCCTTTAATTGTGAACGAAGTCAGCTCTGGATAAGCGGATAATAGCGGCGACAGGTTCGTCTGATTAATCCAGGAAACCTCACATTCCTCATAGGTCATATCTCCGATAAATAGCTTCCTCAACTGCGGAAAACGCTCTTTCAAACGAACAAGGGCTTCTACGATCTCACTGGAATCATTCTCGTACGCACCACCCCAGTCCCCTATGATGAGACTTTCCAATTGCAAGCTTTCTTCCTTGCCAGCAAGCTCTTCAATTAAATCTACGATTTTGACTCCATTCTCGTATTGATCATAATCGACAGATAATTTACATTCAGACATTATGCTACCTCCCTGGTAATTAATACTAGCCTTTTATCCATTATAAAAGCCCCTTCCGCGACTTTCAAATGCTTCCCTTTCAATTAACATCACCAACATAAACTCCTTGCGGAATCGAGCCTGAGGCTATATCTTTAAAGTATGGAATCAAACCTGCAGGAAAGAATCTGAATTGGCTTAATTGAGAAATCGGTATCCACTCAATGCCCACCTCATCTTCATCAGGAGCGGTACCCTTTCCAATCCAATGCTCATCTAGAAGCTCACATACGAATAAATGGTCCACTACATGTGTATTTGTATCCACTTGACTGCTGCCGTGATGGTTTCTACCAATATACTCTCGTAAAAAGGCGAACTGTTTGATTTCAATTCGACAGCCGATTTCCTCCAGAAACTCTCTTTTCAACGCATCATGCAAAGTTTCGCCATGTTCTTGGCCGCCGCCCGGCAAACTATAGTCCGCACCAAAACTATCATCGTATTTTTTTATAGTGAGTAGCTGTTGGTCTTTAATGACAATACCTTTCACACTGCTGCGCACCTTCATTAGCCGTCTCCTCTCATGGAAAACTTTATTTTTTCCATTATTATACAAATATAAAAAGCCTTCGTCACCAGTTTCTTTACGCATCAATAACGTAATACTGAAGAAACAGAGTTCTTTTTCTGTGAAATCTTAAGGAGTGTTTGAGATGAATAGTGGCTTTCTCTCCGAAGACAAGGAATCGCCGTGCCATTATCGGCGTGCATTGGAGGTCGTTTCCAGCAAGTGGACTGTGCTTGTGTTCTATGAATTGGAGAGCGGGAAGAAACGTTACAGCGACTTGAAAAGGCAGGTTGAAGGCGTTACCCAAAAAATGCTGACCCAAACCTTACGTCAGCTTGAACGGGACGGATTGGTCAACCGACATGTTTATCCAACGGTTCCTCCGACGGTTGAGTATTCATTGACACCACTTGGTGAGACATTAATGGAACCGATGCGAATCCTGCACCAATGGACCGATTCCTATTATGATTCCGTCCTGCAAGCAAGAAAAGCTTTTGATCGAGATAATACTTGATGAAACGGTAATCGTCTCATGCTGAAAAGTCATTTTCTTATTGTACAAATGTAGAACGGATACTCGGGATAGGCTTCGTGGATCTGCGTCCCTTCAAGGCGATACGCCGTATTTGCTATGTAGGGTTCTAACATCTGTATCGGGGTATATTTCAAACCAGCCATGAACATCATCGATCCCCCTTGCTTTAACAAACCTATGCAGGCATCCAGACAACTACAAAAATCACCAGTTTCTCTGACCGTAGAGCCGCTTAATGTAACAATATCAAATTGTTCCTTCGGCAAACAGGATTCGAGAATACTTTCGCACACAACCTTCGAAGGATTCGGATGTCCTTCCCTCTGTTGTCTATAAGCAAATAGTTCGCATATTTCGCTGTCAATATCGATACTCGTTACACTTCCTTTTCCATTTAGCCAATAGCCTAAATAATCATCCCAATCTCCTGTCCCGATACCCACATTACATAATTGCAGCCCGTCTGTTATGGCAAAAGATTTTCTAATGTAGTCTCTTGTCACTAATTCCGTATAGATACAGGCTGGAGACCCGTTCCATTCTCCTGCATCCGGATTTTTAAGTGCAAGATAATAATGAAAAAAGCTTTTCATCCATGTTCAATAAGACCATCCCTTCCTGCAGTCACATTTTACCTTAAAAGTACAAAAGGCTACCATACTTTGCTAGTAGGCAGCCTTCTCATGATGTGCAGCTTCTTATTGTCTCCTATTCCACCTGCTTAATAGATTGATCCGTAGCAGATACAAATACGATATGATTGTCATAGGCAAACATGCGCGACACCTGATCAGTAACCGATAATTGCAATTTACCTGATTTATCCAATATTTTAAGACTGTAGTCGCCTCCAGCCGCTATCTTGCAGATGATTTGATCATTCATGCTTTGGACGCTTTCTAATGCATCCTCTAATAACAGTGTATCTATTTGCGTTTTTTCTACTTTATACAGATGGATTTGACCGTTAGCATCATGGTTAGTGTAGTACACATTACCATCTATTTCCTCGTACCAATTGCCAACTTGATTATGTGAGAGCTTTTGCTCACCAGTCCCATCCAAATTTGATGAGTATAAGAATTGATCCTCATCTTTCACATAAAACAGCTTATTATGGATGATTTTAAAATGGCTCACTTCCGCGTTAACGATCTTCTTCGTTTCATTAGTCTTCATATTAATACGATAAATTTGATTTAGGTTATCCTTGAGGTTCTCCATATTTATTGCATATGACGATGCCAATACGAATATATCATCGCCAATGATGGTTGTAGAGTGGTCACCACTATAAGCAGAACCATTGGAAATATGCCATCCGTAAATGAGATTAGGGTTTCCTAGGCTCTTGCCATTTGCCACTTCTTCCCCATTAGGCACCCATATAAGGTTGTTACCGTTAGGTGGAACAGATAGGTTGATTATAAGGTTTCCTTCTGCAGTACTTTTAACATCAAAATACCCTCGATGAACCTGCATTGCCTTCCCATCTTCGTTAACCTTGCAATACACATCTGAACCCATGATAGCTCCCCCATTATGATAGGAGAACCACAACTCATTGTCTTTTATCTGGAATTTCAAATTTTTATTAATGCCTTTTGATGTATCCAGCTCATACGTATAGACCAATTCCTTATGTGTTGTATCCTCCACAGGGGCTCTGTACACTTCATTCGTCAATCCTGCAGTTTCTACATAGTAATAATAACCCTTGTATATAGCGACATCATTGTCACCAGCATAGTCCGGTAATTGGACGGTTTTCAATTGTGTATTGTCGGATTGGATCGAGAGTCCGGTCGAATTGTTCCAATTATACTGCCATCCAAACTCATCATGAGCGAATCTCCAGGTAAGTGGGAAATAAATGATATCGTTATAGCTTAATAATGGATAGGATTCAGTCGCATTATTCACCTTTTTATTATTAATCGTAATATCAATTGCAGGAATCGTTGCCTTCATGTTGGTCCCATTTTTATTACCCGTTGTATAAGGTACATAAGATGAAGCCACTTTGTCTTTGGCGATAGTAAGTCCATCCTGTAATGACCAGTCTGTCTGCAAACCTAGAAGTCTGGAATCGTACCAGGTCATTGGAAAATAGGTTATATCCTTATACACCAGCAGTGGGTATTGACGGTATTGATTATCGACTTGATTGCCATTTAGCTTGACTCCGAACTCGGGTAAAGTAACCCGAACACTAGATTCTGCCGCAAAGCTTTGCCATGGAGCTAACCCTGTGCTTAAACAAAAGGCTAAAAGTCCTACCCATAAAGGCTTTTTCGTTTTCACGTCATTCACCTCTCCTCTTACTGTTCCACTACAAGCTTTAGACTCCAAAATATAGGTGTTCTAATGTAACAACACGTGTTAAACCAAGAGATTCCGCTACTTTGATCGATGGCCAATTACTCTCGAGCACTTGATATCTTGGCAAGAACTTCCTTACTAACAGATAGTTCACTGCCGCGGTCACTATTTTCTTTGCATAACCCTTCCCTCGATGATCATCACGGGTATTCACAGCCCCGATTTCCCATACTGGACCGTAGTTATGAAAGGTTAAGCAGGTACTCACTGGTTCACCAGCCTCATATAGCGTATAGGATCTGGCTCCCTGTTCGAACATTTTACGCAATTCTTGGGAATCATACCCGTTGTTCGACCAAAGCGGAATCAAGTTCTCGTTGACTACATCCTCTTCAACAATTTCAGAGATTTCAGGTTCAGGAATACGCTCAAGGCACGAATAAGTATAAAATGATCGTATTTTCTCCACTTGATATTTTGACTCGATCACTTGTCTATATTCTTCCTTTTGAGTTTTAAAAATTACTGGTTTCTGAATAGTTAATCTGTTAAGCAGCTCAAGAATAGCAGTTGTGTCCGTTCCTCCGACAAAAACTATGGATTTCGCCTCAGGATATACCGCCCGATCATAGGAAGAGCATGAAGCAGGCAAGCACAATAATACAGCCCACTCACGACCTTGCTCCACAAGCTTGCAATCCATTTGATCGCCGTAGGCTTCAAGCATCTTCAGCAGCGTAATGTTTTCCAGCACATGACCACTTAACCGTTGTACTGCCCTCTTTAGCTTACTGGACTCATCCATTTATCGGTCAACTCCTCAACGCTACGAACCCTATAGGTTGGTTTGGCCGCAGCGATTTCCTCTAAAGATCCGTATCCATATGTAACTCCAATTGAATGAATCCCTGTATTGATAGCCCCAATAATATCGTGCTTTCTGTCGCCTATCATAATAAAATCGGATTTTTCAAAATGGGGATATTGATCCAGTATGTACCGAATAATATCGGTCTTGGCACTTCTGGTGCCGTCCAAGTCAAAAAGAACGATTCGATACGGGTTCATAGGGTTGATCTCCTTCGTCTTAATGCATAGTGTCTATATCGGATTGATGAATATCATATTCCCATCTCGTCACTCGGGAAAGTCTTGTGCTTGTGAGAACTTGAGGCTCGCTGCTTCCTTCCGTCCAGTATTGGAGGGAGTCGGGAATGATAATTTGTGCAGCATATTTACCTGGAGTTACGGGATTCCCAGACGGATCGGTAAGATTCCATACAGGAAGCTTCGCTTCGTACCACGCATAGACAGGAATCGTTCCTACTAATGGAGCCAGCTTCTGGCTGAACATGAGTTGTTCTCCTCCTGCTTCTACCTTGACGATTTGATATTCGATGTTAAGCGGCTCGATGCGGATGGGCTGCTTGCCCTGATTTTTAAACTGGAGGAGTTGAACAAGTCCTTTCTTTTCCTTATCCAATTGCCCCATTCCAAAGACAAGCCCTTGATTTAAAAGCAGCATCCCGTCATAATATCCTGTTGTCGTCGTCATCGACCAAGAATCCCTTACACGAACTTGATACGAATGCATGTCCCCTTGCGCATGAATTGTTAGATTCAGAGGAATGATATCACCCAATTGCAGTTTATTCCAAAAATCGGCGTCAGTCGATCCAATAACAGTTCCTGCTTGATCCAGGATATCCAGTTGTATCTTTTTGCCGGATAAATCTTTGTCTACCCTCAACAAACACTTCACTGTTAAATCTGTATATCCGGGTGTCTGGTTCTCAGAAGGCTCGGTAATGACATTCGCTAAACTGATATACCCATTCTTGTCCTGGGTGTTGAAATCTTCCGCTGACTTTCCTGCATAAATATCAATAATATTGTCCTTACCTTCATTGGATTGCCGATAGTTCACTGTTGCTCCTATAGCTTCTGCAAAGGTACGCAACGGAATATAGGCTTTGTTATTGTAGTTGAGAACCGCATTATCGTCTGCTCCGTCGATTTCCTTAACGGCACCATTCACAAGAAAATGGACTTTACTTGGAAATAGCCTTGCTTGAATACTATCAGACGCGAAAGCTGCAGTACATAGCGACAATCCAATACCGGCACACAGTCCGGCAATAAAAGAAATTTTTTTCATTAGGACCACTCCTTTCAGTGTAATTGCCACTGGCCGTTACATCATATATTGACGTCGTAGATGAGCAATTGTTTCTATAGTTTTAGGAAAAATATGTAATTCCTTATCCTTCCTTATATAAATGAAGGACTACCTGACGGCAGCCCTTAAAGAACGATTATTTAGAAATATAGAAAAGCCAAATCCCTGCGGCATAAGCCATTGCTGGAAAAGCGTATTTACTAAGATTGTTCATTATTTTGCGCGTCACAGCTTCAATAGATTTGAACTTCCCTTGTAAGAAACCGTAAGCGAAATACAGGATAAGCATAGGAAGAACAAATATGAAACAATACACTATCAGATACATCATCATGACCGGAAATGGTACATGCTGTTCAGTTAAATGGCTGATGAACACGATATAGGGGATCGAAGTCGGTGCATCGCCTAATGTCGAGGTAATCGATAGTCCTAATAGCATCATTGGATGCACATCTTTGATATCGGAGATACCAGAGTGCTGTCCCTCCTTCTCCTTATTCCGAAAGGAGCGGACGACTCGAATGGTTAATACGACTCCCACACCAATAAGAATGATCCCGGATACCATACCGGTTATAGAACTGGCTCTAGGATAAATATGGAGTAAGGAAAGCAACCACTGCTTTAGAAAACGATCAATGCCATAATAGAAAATAAGTCCCGTTATAAGATAAGTCATGAAGGCTCCGCCAATAAAGAAAAGCGCGTGCCATGTTTTTTTGACCATTGGAAGGATGAAGATCAAGATGGAGATAGCCGCAGGGTTCAAGCTGTCCAGCAGTGCCATTCCAAGCAGATACATGCTGCTCACCCCTTGTCTCTTATTTTATTTATATCGGGTCTCCCAAACCAACAGGCGTATTTTGAATCCCTGAAGCGGCTCCTTCCTTTTCTATTGAAGCATTACCCCGTACTGCATCTATTGAAGCGGGTATTACGCTATTCCTAACCCCAATCCTAGACGCCTACAGGAAACTAACAGTTATATATGTTATAATATGGGATATTTCTCAGCGGTTTTTATGACTTGAATTTAACAAGAGCGTGGATGAAGAAAATAGAAGTAAGCAGGAAATTAAGAAAACTAAAAGAAATGTTATTAGGTTTGTAGGTATTATTGCTTTGATATTTATTGGCCTTGTTTCTTATGGGATATACTGGGTTTTCTTTGATAAGGAACGACTCCTAAAAGGTGAATTTCTTACCGAAGTAATCTCCCCTGATGGAACTTATACCGTTAAAGCTTATCTTGCAAATGGTGGAGCAACCACATCTTTTGCTATTCGCGGTGAATTGATCTTTAATGAGCGAAATATGAAACCGAAAAATATTTACTGGAATTATCGGGAGAATAAAGCAACCATAGTTTGGAGTGACAATAATACTGTAATAATCAATGGACACACCCTCAATGTGCCAAATGATAAATACGATTTCAGAAGAATATTACCTTGAAAATATTAATAGAGCAATAAGGATGGTGGATTTTTTGAATAAAATAATTAAAATACTAGGGGTCATTTTTAGCATTGTTACCGTTGCTATCGCTGTTTCGTTTTTTTTATTTAAAGACCCTCTGAACCAAACCAAATTATCATGGTTGATGGTTAGCATGTGTGGTTCTTTGATATTCAACGGTGGTACTTCATACTTTGCAAAAAAGGATAAGCAAGGATTATTGTCTGTAGGAGTAGGTATCATAATTCTGATATTTGTTGTATTTAAATCCTTTCTTAAATAGTATAAAGTAATTTAAAATGGTCGCAAAAAATGCAGTAAACCCGACCTACAATGCGGCCGGGTCAGAAATAATGTTGTTTAAACTCCCTTTAGAATTCCTATAGAACGAATGCATCTCAGTACGATGGGGTTACGCTCGAGGTCATTGCCTCAAAAAGCCCATCAGGAGGTCGCTCTACCATGCGTCCTAATTATATCCTTTAAAGCAACCTATATTTTCTTTTCGATTGCTATTTTTTTAGCATTCTTTATATCAGTTCAGTTGAACAAATACCTCTGTTGTTAATTCGTTTATCGACACTCTGGATATATTGCAAACTTACTTGAGTGTTTAGAGTTTCAAGACCTTTAATAGTAATAACGTATATTCTCTCTTGGCAACTTCTTTTATTAGTTCACCCTTAACCAAATAAGTTTTAGCCCAACCTATTCGATTTTTATATTTGTACTGTCTTCCACTAACTCCGTTTTATCTTCATCAGTAAACATAAAATCCATAGCTAACTTTTCAATAATTTCTTCTAGCCTATGCACTTTTTCATCAATTAATAGTCTTAAAAAAGGAACCAAGAAGCTTTGATAATTTGGAATTGCCATCTTTTCACGCCTTTTTATTAATATAAATTCGTGCTTTCATTGTCCAATTTTCTTTTGTCATCTTCCTCGGTAACCAATTAATGACTTTAGAAACTTTTTTATAACCCAGTAGCATGTTTAGTAATTGTACCTTTTTCTACTTTCGAAGCTGACCTTGTTAAGAATCTTCCTAAATTCATGGATGGCTTCTCAATCGTAAAATACATTAAACTCGAAATAACTAAAGTTACTATCACACATATTATATAAATAATCCAAATTGGTAATGTGCTATGTAATAGATGTATACATGTAAATAACACTATTAAATGAACCAAATACAAGCTGTAAGATATTTTACCCAAGAAATTTATTCCTTTATTCTTTAAGATTCTTGTAAATGTAGCCGAATACATCGCAAAAACAATTATAATTACTGCTCCAAAAGTAACTGCCCAAGAATCAATAACTGTTCTATAAAATGGAGATATGTTATTAAAGATTAACATTTTAATAGCAAAAGATGGATGGAAATATAAGTACATTAAAAGTCCGGTTAGAAGTAATAAAACCTTAAACTTTTTACTAAGTGTAATGAACCTTTTCTGGATCTCCAATCTGTATTTAGCAATCAAAGCCCCTATTACAAACATTGCTGTGTAATTAATCGTCGCAAAAAATTCAGTGCCTGTTACATCTGCAGGATTGAAAGCAAAAAATGTTACAACACTAATTATACTTAGTAGAATACTTAAACCTACTCCCTTTTTCCAATCAATTCTTACCAATAGAAGCATTAGAATAGGAAAAACTAAAGATATTCTCATCTCGTGAACGAGTGACCATACAACTGGATTCAAATTACTCAGAAAGCTATCTACTAAAAGCATATGATCAGTTACCACTTTTGAATTTATAGGGTTCGTCCAAAAAATATTAAACCACGAAGTTAACCCAACAATTCTACCTGTATAAAACATTTCTTTGCACCCGAAAGCTACAATAATTGCGACAATGTATGGGATGTAAATTCTACAAATACGTTTTACTGCAAAAGATATGTAATTAGATTGCTTATTTTTGTAAAATGGTAATGACAATACAAATCCACTTAATACAAAAAATAATATCACTGATTCCCCACCTGATATTAATAAGCGTAATGGACCATATTCAAATAATAATTTTGATAGCCTACTTCCCGGTAGTATTTCATACATATGTGAGAACATTACTAATAAAGCGGCAATCCCTCTGATTGAATCTAGTTCTTCATAACGACTATTCTGATTCAAGCCTTTTATCCCTCCTGAGTAGTTTCGTTCAAGTCCGTTACCAATCCAAGCATTTAATAAGAATATCATTGTTCTTTATTAAGAACAATATATATTTTAAGTTGATTTAATTACATAATAAAATACTACCTTCATTGGTGGCTAATCCCTTTAATATGATTAGTGGATCCTTTCTCCATTCTGTAAGATTAAACTCATTTTATTCAGGAAAAAAAAACAAATAAAATTCTTTATATATGTCTTCTAACAGCAAAAAAAACTCACTTTTTGAATGATGTATTTCATACAAAAAGTGAGTCCAAGTTTATTCCCATCATAACCCAAAATACGTATATCCCCGTGTTTTTAAAAATTTGCTTGTATCTCATTGTTGACCTAAAACCAGGTAAAATACTTAACATCACTTACCGTTATTCCACTTGCTTTCATGTAAGCCTGTCGCAACACCACTATTATTCGAAAGTGTCGGTTTACCTGGCAACCCGTTCCCAAGCAATGCCGGACTGACGGAATGCCGTTCGAACTTGACTGCATCAGCCCTCGTATAGATCATATCGGCAGGAAGGGTTGGCGGATCTACTGTTGTCGGAGTCTCCCTGGTTAAACGAACATACTCGCTGCCGTCTCCTTTAAAGTCGAACGTTCCAAGATTAACCCAACCCGACGAGTCGAGTGTCGCATCGATATACGTGATCTCGGTAACCGACTGATGCTTCACTTCCACTTTGACATGATTATCGTTTGCTGTCGTATGGACGAGCTTGTAGATGGAGACGGTATATCTCCCCTCTGGAAACTAGGCCTTCCACGTCGCCGATGATTCTTGAACTGTAAAGTAACGGGACTTAACACCAATATTGTATCCAGCTAAATTGCTTTAGCTCCAAGACCCTTCCGTAGTGTATAACCCGGTCGTATTCGTGCTGTCGACAATAAACGTCAAGTCCTTGATCGTTATTGCCAAAGGCGGTGTTGTTAAGTTCACTCCGTCCATCGTTACAGTGGCCCACACTGTGATATGGTCTGTGGCTCCATCAAGGCTTTGAATGGTCAACAAACCGCTGCTGTCCACTACAGCCAGATCGGTTCTATCAACAAAATACTGCACATTGGCATGTGTCAGGTCACCGATCAGACCGTTATCCAAATAGCCGATTACGCTCAGTCGAGCAGCTCGAGTCATCTGCAGTTCATCCTGATTCGACAGGATAGCCACAGCCCTCAATTACTGGATCCTATTAGGGTCCACCCACATCATCGCATCGCCAACTACCCGTGACTTATTGGCCTTGTTGGTTAATTCGACATATCCACTATCGCCTGCTGCAAAAGGGTAAGTACCCAGGAACACCCACGCCCCATTATCCGTTGTCTTATCAACGGTAACCGTCTGTGAACCACCGCTGTAATAAACGGTAAAAGCAGTATTATCCACAATGATGGATGCCCCCTCCTGCCAATCCGGTTGGACCGGCGTCACCGTTACCTGATCAGGCAGATATAGCGTTCGCTTGCGGGTCTGTTTCCCGTCCGATTCCGTTAATACCGCCGTGTGGCTATCAGGCAAATTAATCCCGTCGAATGTAATCCAACGTTTGTTCATCGTATCGTAGTAATTGGTACGACTCCCCGCATTCCCATCAAACAAGACTCATTGTTCTTAAAGTCTTTCCGCCACATTATTGATTGCCACCCAGTTCCACGTATCCGTGTCCTTGTAGAACAGATCACGAACGATGGATCTGCCTCCATCCCAAGCAGCTTCATAGAAAGTCGCCTTATAGTTTGCGTTCTCGATGCTGCCTTTTTCCGTATAACTGAGATTCGCCAATGTGCGGCTGCGCAGCGGAGGCAACGGTGGAGCTTGCTGCCGGATATTTCCTTCGAACTTAACCGCATCGGCCCGCGTAATGATGGTGCCCGTCGTAGGTTGCATTCGAGTCAGCCTGACAAAGCCCCCAAATCAACCCATCCAACAGATGGTCCCGACGAGGGCCTGAGATCCATAAATAAGACATCCGTAATCCCGTTGTGAACAATCTCAATCTTTACATTACTATCTGCTTTATCCGCCTAATCAAGCTTGTAGAACGATATTCTCGCCGTTCCAGCTTCTAAGCGCGGATTCCACGATCTGGCTCTGCCTGCTGTGCTCGTATATTTGGAACTGGAATTATTATACCCCTTCACTCCTGTACTTGTGGTCCAATTCGGAGCCGAGTATCCGTTATCCGCATTATCCGCGTCAGGGGTCACAACCCCATCAATCGTGAGTCTCCCATCATCGATGATAATGGTCTGAACGGTACAGTCTCCGCACTAGCCGTCCTTATTCCGAATAGGCTTAATGGAACTATTATCGTCATGATGAAAACGATTTAGAAAAACAGCTTCATTTTTATCGTACATCTCACTTCCTTCCCTTAAATGGTAACTCTTTCAAAGATTTTCAATTCCTTTATTCATATGATCGCAAAGAAGCCGCATCCTACTGGTTAATCCCCCCTTTGTCTTTGATATCATAGCATGCCGCTTAATCGTGAATTTTGTTTAATTTCTTTAATTTCTTATAATTAAAAGATTTTAAGTAAAAAATAAACCTGCAACGTATTCTTCTGCTCAACAGCAGTCAGATACGTTGCAAGTTTTACATTAGGAACAAAACGACTTTAAACTACACTAATGGCGGCTGTACTAACAACAACTTGCCAAGCTGGATCACTGTTTGATCGTACCAATCCGGATGCTGCCGAACATGCTCCCTACTTCGTTCATTGCTACATGCCTCAAACACGGCCGCTTTATCTGTCTTCTCGGTATCGATTTCGAAGCGAACCGTATGTTTCCCATTCGGGAGCTCCGGCAAGAATACATACTGATTCCGATTATGATCGTTATGCGGTGTGAATCGGTCCACAAGGAAGGGATCCCCGCCGTCCACTGTCACCTTCAATCTGCCGGAATCCGGCCCCCCGATATCGAACACCCCGATATGTGTGCCTTCGAACTGCACCGTGATAGCCTCCCCTGGATCGACCGCTCGCCATAGGCCGGAGAACAACCAATCGTACTCGCGGGCCAAAGCTGAATCCTCGGGAGTCACGTAGGACCACCCAGACGATAAATGGGCATAACCCTCCAGCGGCAGCATAGTCGCGTACTCCCAAGGATTTGCCGGGACCAAATGGGCCTGAGGCAAGTTATGTTCGATTCTTCCCAGGTGACCTTGAAGTTCGCTCATTTTCTCAAACGACCGAGTGATCGTATCTGTGTAAATCTGGTGTCCTTCGGGAATTGTCGGATGGATCGAATCATGCGTAAAAACAATGGCTCCGGGGATGGACTTGTCTGCCCCTGAGGTAAAAATGAGCTTTCCCTCCGACACCAAATGACTGACCGCTACGCCCAGATGAATCGAAGGAATACCGTAATAATCGGCCACTTCCTCTTGCATAAGAGCCCCCTTTTGGTATTCCCCGGACTGAAATAAGGCCACATCCCGTTCCTTCAGCGTATAAACGAACAGGATATCGGTAAACCGGCTCCGCTTGCGTATTTGACGGACGATTCCTTCGATCCGCGCCTTGGACTCGGGCACTCCGCCATCGTTACCGACAAATTCAACAAACACTAGATCAGGCTGATGACGCAGCACATCCCTCTCCAAACGGGCGCAGCCCAAATCCGACCCTGTCCCTGAAATGCCTGCATTCACACAGCGGATATCCGCCTTGGGATATTGCCCGCGAAGCCAATCCGCCGTCATGACTCTATATCCTTCAGAACGCGTATTACTGCCGCCAAAATAGACAATTGTCACGGTTTCCCCATTTTCCAACTTCTGAATTACATTAGGTAGCCCTCTTCGAGGGAATAATTCCTTCATCGCGACTTCACCTGACCTCACTTATCGTTGTAGGAGCAAACAATTTTACAGCAAACACTTCATGATAAGGCGAACCGTAAGTTGCGCAGAAATTAATCCGAATTCGGGTTACACCTTCCGCATCCACCTTATGTTTATTCAACGTGAGATAATTGCCACGGATTACGATTTCCCTCTCCGTTCCGTCTTCTAAGGTCAAGATCACATCATAATCTTGGATAAGGGACTCGATCGGATCGTCGAAATGCTCCAAATCCAACTGCGAATTGAAAACAAGATGGATTTCGTCCAGATTTTTGGGGCTTGCAAATGAGAATTCCAACCATTCCTTTCCTTCTGTACGTTCGGAAATCCAGCCGTTTGGCAGACCATAGGGCCTGGAGTAGCCGTTGACGAGATTCTCGGGATTATACATATTCTGGGATGGCAGGAGGTCCTTAAAGCAAATGCTTTTATTGAATTTCTTCAGTCTGGACGGCACTTCCGGCCTATAATGGAAGCTGACCGCTCCTGTCATTTTCTCTACATTGCCGTAAACGGCAAGCTTCGCTGTACCTTCCAGTACGATGTAAATTTTGTCGTCCGCCGGCTTCTCGCAGCCCAAGTCCAGCGTAATCCAGTCGTCATGACCGGCTGCAATAGCCAATCGGTAGTCTTTCAACTCGCTGTCTGGAATGTAATTTTCCTTCCGTTCCCCGCCAAACAGCTTCACATGCAGAGTTTCCGAATGCTCGGAAATATTTTTAATTTTGATCTGTACGCTTTCCGCCACGGATGTCTGAATCGGCAAGACCAAGCATAACCCTTTCTCCAAAGGAATCGCTTCGGTTGGATGAGGATTGGCATAGCTGCGCTGAGACGAGGCACGAATATTTAATCCATCAGCAAAGTAAGGATCCAATTCCTCTTGAAGCCCTACAATCGTTTGTCCGTCTCGAAGCAGCAGCGCCTGCAGCTCCCCCATATGAGCCTCGACTATGGCTGCGGGGTCTACTTCATATTTCAAGCATAACGAAGCGGCCGTTCCAACCGCCTGCCCCATACAACCGCAGGTTGCCATTACTCTTGTAGATCCGAAAGCAACATGGGTAGCACTTATATTGCGACCAGCGAACATGAGATTGGGAATATTGCGGGAAAATAAACTGCGGAACGGAATATTATACAAGCCTGGCACGAAATTCCATGCTGTAGCCGGCCCCTCATCGTAGATGCCCTTGGCAGCATGTAAATCCATATACCATCCCCCAACGGATACAGCATCTTCGAAATGCGGCTTTGCTGTAAGATCGTTCTGAGACAACATGTGATCCCCTATAAACCGCCTCGACTCCCGCTTTCCCGGAATCGGGCAGACATAATCCAAGATGAGATTGTCCACATCATCAAATTCGCCGCTATTTTTGATATAATCCCAAATCCCGTAAACCAATTTCCGCAGCTCCAATGCGATGTCTTCATTGTTAGCGATAACATCCATATGTCCGCCGTATTCCAGCCACCACAATCCGCCTAGCCCGTTAATTTTTCTAGGGAAAGCCCGATGGTTCAAGCCTTTTCTGATACTATCGAAAAAGTCCAACTTCGTAATATCATACGCAAAGCCAGGCCGTTTGTACGGAACGGAATATTGGACGTCACGGGCTTGAAACAGGATCGTGTCTCCCATGGTGTAATGATCCGCCACTTCGGGAGCCAAGTCTTCCTTGTATTCATGCCTCGCTTCTCTCCCCCATCGGAAGAGCGCACCTGCCTGATATCCGACAACCCCGTCTCCGGAGCAATCGATGTAGGTTCGGCTTTCAAAACGGAATTTCCTTTCGGAAGCCAATTGAAGTCCTTCCACCCATTTAATTCTTCCGTTCTCCATTCCCGTTTCATGCACGCAGGTATTCAAAAATAGAGAAATGTTAGGCTCATCATAGACCATATCCAACAGGACCGTATCCGAAAGCGAAAGCATAAGCTTCTTGTTATATAACGGATTATAGTGGAAAATCTTCAGCTTGAGTTCTTCCACCAACCCGCCTTCACGCGCATAATAGGATGGACTGTTCCCAAGATAGGCCGACCCGTTGATATGAACCCTGACCTCGCTGCTGGCATTCCCCCCAAGAACCGGTCGATCATTAATAAGTGAAACTTGCAGCCCTTGACGTGCTGCAGCAATGGCGGCGCATACCCCAGCAATACCTCCGCCTACGACGGTTACATCCGCTTTAATAAGCTCCATTGTGATAACCTCCATGATTAGATACATCTATCATGGTAATCCTTTTGAACCCCGTTTTTTTACATGATTTCGCGAAAAATTCATACATTTTTTTGCACCTTATTTGGATTCATACCGTGTCATTTTTATCCGATATTGTTTGGGTGTATCACCTGTATATTCTTTAAATAATTTACAAAAATACCCTTCATTCACAATTCCGACTTCCTCACACAATTCCAATAAAGAATAATCCTGAACATTTAACAGCTCGAGAGCCAATTGAATTTTTTTACGGTTGATGTAGCTGATAACGCCTTCGTTCATTGTTTTTTTGAATAGACTGCTAAAATACGATGGGGCTAAATTCACTTCCTCAGCAATAGCCTCCAACGTTAAACGCTGTTTCAGGTTTTTCTCTATAAACCGCATGGCACTCATGATTTCTGCACGATGTAAAAGTTGGCCAGCGTGTACATATTCGAAAGTGAAGTTGCCAATATACGCTAGCTGCTCCCGAAATGCCATAAATTCTAGGGGAAACTCAGCTACATCTGTGGTCAACGTGTTCCCCGATTTAAATTTCACAGCAATGTCTCTGTACAAGTCTCGAAGCATAGGTGCCATGATGGACTTATGGATTTTATGATCCGTAACAAATTGGTTTAAATCAGCAAATTCTTTCTCCAGCTCTTCCTTGGAAACCTTTCTTTGCACCCATGCAAGGAAATTAGCCAGTTTCTGCTGAAAATCCACCTTTCTGTCATTACGGTAATGGAACCGATGCGCGGGTGTTTTCACTACTTTCTCTGCATGATAATAGAAATCCTCACTCACATTATTAGCTTCCGTGTAAGCTTGTTTGATGGATTCCCAGCCTCGGTGCGGACCGCCAAAAGCGACGGATACCCTTTGATTCAAATATTGATGCAAATGAGAGACGATCTGACTCCCCAATGTCTGGCAAGCATATTCCGTATCCATCTCACTGCGATTATTTTCCCAGGAAAGAAAGCCAATAAAACGATTATCGGAGAGATCCGTAGCTACACCCCTGCCACAATTCATCACCGTTTCTTCGATTACATTCGTAATCGCATATTTTAATATGTTTTGGTCAACCGCTGAATATTCATGGCGAAAACTTTCATACAGATTCATTTCAACAATAAAGCAGCAATAATTGGCTTGAAAGAAATGGAACTGCATACGATTGGCGAAATCGGATGCCCGATGAGAAGGGATTTCACCTCTGATCAGCTCGTTAAAAAATTGCTTACGGACTCTATATTTATTTTCAAGAACGGAGACGTTTAAAGATTGAAATTCCTCTTCTTTTTTCTTAACCTCATCCAAAATTCCGGCTGCCTTATCCAAAGCTCGATCCAAATCCGCTTCCCGCAACGGAACCTTAACAATGTACTCCAATACGTTGGCATGAATAGCTCGCTGAGCATACTCAAAAGACGGATAGGTAGTCAAAAGAATGTATTGGGTATGGGGCATCTCCGGCTTTAATTGCTCAATCATGGAAATTCCATCCATTCGCGGCATAACGATATCGGTTATTACGATATCCGGCTTAAGCCGTAAGATCTCCTTGATCCCCTTCTGCCCATTATTCGCTTTGCCCACCAAATGGAATCGCCCTTCCTTATGGGAGAGCTCGCTAAAAAACAGTTCCAATCTTTGGATGATTAGATCTTCATCATCAACGATGAAGCAGGTGTAGTCTCTCACCATCATGCATCTCCTTTAAACATACCTGCTGGGAATTTTGCGCGGACACGGGTTATTTCATTCGGTATGCTAATGACTTGCAGCCCGAACTGTTCTCCGTAGTGAAGTCTTATTCGACCATGAATATTGTTTAACCCAATTCTTTTCCTTTTTAGCTCTAGATCACTCGGTTCTGAATCTAGAATATGCTTTATTCGATCCGTTGGAATTCCTTCGCCTTGATCAACGACTTCTATCATGACGATGCCGCCCTGCTCGTATGCATGAATAGTAATCGAACCTTCGATTCCCCCTCCGTTATAGCCATGGAAGATACTATTCTCCACAATGGGCTGCAGCAGCATTCGAAATACAGGGAAATCCATTAATCCATCTTCGATGTTCTCAATCAAGTGGAAGTGCCTGTTATAACGGATGTTCTGGATCGCGATATAGTCCGCTACATTTTGCAATTCCTGACGTAGTGAAACCTTCTCCGAAGCGTCGGCTATCCCGTATTCCAATATTGAAATGAGAGACCCGATCACCACATCTACTTTCTCTATTTGTCCCAGGCGTATAACATTGCTAATAGATCCAAGCGTGTTATACAAAAAATGAGGATTTATTTGCGATTGCAGAACTTGGATCTCCAGCTTCCGCTCAAGTTCATTATGAAGCTCTGCTCGCCGAATCAGTTCCACAATTTGTTGCAGCATACAGTCGAAGGCTCGGGAAAGGTCGCCAAATTCATCATTTCGGTTCATCGTCATTGTCGTTGTCAGATCGCCTTGCTCCACCCGTTTCATTTTTGTTTTGAGCGCGTAGAGCGGATTCCTTATATATTTGGCAATAAAAAAGGAAATGAACAGACTTAATAGAAGACCGGCAACCAGAAGCCCAATATAATAGGTTCCCAATCTGGACAACGCAGCTTCCAAGCGAGATTCATCGTTGATCGAGATGATGGACCAATTGAATTTCTCTGTCGATTTCTTCAAAATGGAGACCGGCATGCCATCCTTGGTATGCAGTTGAAGGCTTGTTCCCGCAGTATCAAGAATTTGTTCCGCCGACATTTCCCCGATTGAAAACGTATGATCTTGAATATTCAGGGGGCCTCTATTTTCTGAAAATCCGGCAATAATTTTGCCCGATGTGGTAATCAGGGCCAGATTCATTTGTTCTTTTTTATTAATCTTGAACAAGGTTTCTTCAATGGCATTTAGATCCAAATCTATCGCAATGGCCATAGGAAACGGAGAGCCATTCAGATATCGAACCATCGTAACAGTCCAGCCGGAATACTTGGATTTATAAGGATCACTGACAAAGGTAGTCCGTTTGTTCTTGTCGGCCGCATCAAACAACGGTTTTCTGTCAGATAAGGGTTCATCGAAAATTCGCGTCGGCGTACTTCCGCCTAGAATGGATAAATCGCTATTGATCAAGTAAATGTTACTGACGTAATTACTATTGAGCTCATAGAGCTCTCTTAATTGCTTTTTAATCACTTCCGTATTGTTAATGTTTGCTTTCACCGATGTTTCGACCGAGAACAAGATCGTTTGAAAAGAGGAAAAATTAACCGTTAAATACTGGTCAATTTTGTCCAATATTTGGTTTGTGTAATAAGTATCATTGGTCCTTATTTCCTTTTGGACATAGCGATAGGACAGTTGGCTTATCAAGATGATGCAGCTTAATACAAAGGCAAACACGATAAAAAATAGTTTTAAAGGCAAGCTGATTCTTCTTCGCATCGGTCATCTTCCTTTTAAATCTGTATTAAACTAAGAATAGCATAGGACAACAAAGAGAGGGGCTATTTATCGCCTCTCTCTTTGCTTATTTACTTGATTAGGCCTGCTTCTTTAAATTGCTTGATTGTTGTATCCTTATATTTCTGCATGTCAAACTTGGTATCCAAGGTTTTGAGGAAATTATCCCAGTTGGTAAGAGGGTCTTTGCCCGTCATAAATTTGACTAAGCTTTCATTAATGAAACGTGTGCGGTCAGCTGCCAAGGTATCGCTCGGGTCTGCAGTCAATAAATTTCCAGGCAAAGTAAGCCCCACATATTTCTGATTGTTCGTGAAAGCTTCTGCCGTCTTCGGATTCTGGAAGCTGAAGTACTCGGCATCATCGCCACGGCGCGGCATTCTATAATGATCAACCCATAGATACTTTTCTTTCATTTCCTTAGATAACTCAGAGGTTTTGTTTTTGACCTTGCCATCCACGATATCCCAATGAATCCCTTTGATCCCGTATGCGAAATACGGATAGGCTTCCTTGTCCGTAAAGAGATATTCCAGCAAAGATAAGATCCGAATGATTTTGTCCTTATCCGCTTTCTTAGAAATGGCCCATGAATTGCCTTGGAACGATTTTCTCTCTACGATTTGATCGCCGTAAGGCCCTTTCATTGGAGGAATGACGATCCATTCCGGTACTTCTCCGCCAATTTCTTTCATTTTCTGCTGATAATCCGGTTCCAGTCTGCGGGCATCTCTAATCATGAAGCCAACTTTGCCTTTAAATAACTTTTGGTCCAACAAATCGGGCGTATTCATCGTCACCCAGTCGGGGTCTACAACTTTGGCTGCCATCATTTTATTGATGTAAGCTAGCGCTTCCTTCATTTTGGGATCGATAAACAGGAACACCGGTTTATTGTCTTTCACTTCAATGGCTGAGGGAGGATTGACGCCAAACATCCACATTAAGCTATCGAAGCCATAGGTTTGCAAATTGCCTTCTTTATTCATACCGCCTATAAATCCGTACGTATCGTTTTTGCCGTTTCCGTCTGGGTCTTTCTCCGTAAAGGCTTTCATCACTTCGAACAGCTCGTCAGGGGTTGTCGGCACTTTCATATTCAGCTTTTTCAGCCAATCGTTGCGGATGAAGAAGCTTCGACTGATACCGTTTACATTATCATAACCCGGAACTCCAATGGTTTTCCCTTGATAGGACATCGCCTCCCAGGAGTCTTTGCCGAAACGCTTCTGCAATTCAGGAAATTGATCCAGGTACGGAGTCAAATCCGCAAGAACGCCTTGGTCATAATATTGCGCGAGATCGGACCTACTCTTCAAGAAGAGCAAATCTGGAATATCCCCCCCTGCAATGAGCGTATTCAGTTTGGTTGTTGCTTGCCCAGCTTGAGGAATCATCATATCCAAGTCGATATTCATCGCCTTTTCCAACATTTGGCGTTGAATATCTTCATCACGCGGAGGTATTGGAGCGGCAGCATTGAAAGTACCTTGGTTAAACATCGAAATTTTCATTTTGTTCGCAAACTTGTTAGCCTCGGATTGAGGGCTGCTTGAAGCTGTCGGCTTCACTACTTCTTGGTCCCCACATCCTGACAATAGCGTTCCCAGCCCTACGATAGCAGCCAGAACAGTAAATGAAAGCTTTTTACGTTGCATATTGACCTCTCCTTTTGCTTGTATATATATTATCATGGTGTCCCCGTAACAAACTAGGTAGAAATTACCTTTAACCTTTAATCGATCCCATGAGCACACCCTTCGTAAAATGCTTCTGCATAAAAGGATAAACGATCAAAATCGGAACCGTCGTCACGACGACAGCCGCCATTTGCACAGCGAACTTGCTGACCGTCCCGGAATTGGCAATCGAATCAGCGCTTTGTGTTGCGACGTTAAGCAGAATGTTGCGCAAGACTACTTGCAGCGGCATTAGGTTCGAATCATTCAAGTAGACAATCGCATCGAAATAACTGTTCCAATGCCCCACTGCGTAAAATAAGGAAACGGTGGCAAGAACGGGCAAGGACAGAGGTAAAATGATCCGCCATAGCGACTGAAGTTCACTTGCACCGTCAACCCTCGCCGACTCCTCGATTTCAGCAGGCAATTGCTCAAAAAAGCCTTTAATGATCACTAGATTAAAAGCACTAATGAGATGCGGAATAATCAATACCCACGGGCTGTCCAGCAATCCCAGCGAGCGGATTAACAAATAAGTCGGAATTAACCCTCCACCAAACATCATGGTAAACACAATGAAGATTAAAAATGAGCTGCGCCCTGGTAAATATTTTTTTGATAATGGATAAGCTGCTATGATCGTAAAAAACACATTAAGCGCAGTGCCTACAACCGTTCGAAACAACGTAATTTTATACGCCTGCCCTATACCATGAGAAATGAATACTTCTTTATACGCTGCAAAAGTAAAGGATTCTGGTATAATAACAATTCCTCTTCTTAACACTTCCGATTCTGGCGTCACGGAAACAGCAACCACATATAGAAAGGGAAGCAAACAAAGTAGGGATAGCAGAATAAGAATAATATAAACGGCTGTTTGCCCTACTTTTTCCCCGATTGTCAGATTAATCATACGAAAACCACCTCACCAAATTTGACCATCGAATTTTTTCGCAAGCTTGTTTGCAGCCAAAACTAAAATAAATCCGATGACAGCTTTAAACAATCCCACAGCAGTAGCCAAGCCAATCTTAAGACGCTCTAACCCTTCACGGTAAACCCATGTGTCGATAATGTCGATCTTCTCCTGGTTAAAGCTGTTGGCAAACATGAATATTTGGTCAAAGCCAGCGTCCAGAATATGGCTTAATTTAAGAATCAGCATCAGAATAATGACACCTCGAATGCCTGGTAATGTGACATGCCATAGCTGTCTCCATTTGGAAGCGCCATCAATTCGAGCCGCTTCATATAAGCTTGGATCGATTCCAGCTAATGCGGCAAGGTACAATATCGCTCCCCATCCAATATCCTTCCATATTTCAGATAAGATTATCAGCACTCTGCCCCAGGCAGGTTCCGTTAGAAAGGAGATCGGTTGAATACCATTTTCCTTCAAAATCATATTAAAAAGGCCATCTCCTGGGGCTAATAATGCCACCATCAGTCCATAAACAATGACCCATGACAGAAAATGGGGCAAATAAGTGATCGTTTGTACGATTTTCTTAAACCATTGGGTATAAACTTCATTGAGAAGCAAAGCAAGAACGATGGGAGCGGAGAAACCGAACAATAGCTTATACAGCGATATGATAATCGTATTACTCATGATGTCCCAGAAATAAACGCCGTTAATAAAATCTTTAAAATTTTTCAATCCCACCCATGGGCTATCCCATAACCCCAAAGCCAGGTTATAATTTTTAAAAGCAATAATGATTCCCGCCATAGGAATGTATTTGAATACGGCAAAGTAAACTAATGCCGGGAATAAAAGAGCGTACATCACTTTATACTTTTGTATCGTTCTTATCCATGAATTCCGCTTTTGGGGGAGGGGAATGGCGTCCGCTGCCAATTTCGCTTGCATATCATCACCTCGTCTTTATTTATATTTGTATAATAGCATCCCCCTATCGGATAAATTTCTGTAATTTCAAGAATTTCTTATAAGATATTAAGTAAGTGGGGCCTTGGAAAATTCCAATACAATAGGCATGAAAAAAACGGACAGAGTTCCCGTCAACTGAGAAGGCTGCCGATCTATAGAATCGACAGCCTTCTCATGATGTTCATTGAAATATAGTACACGTTTGTTCAATGGCAAGGTTGAGCAATGGTTCTATTCCATCGCTGTGCTCTTTCATTCCGTTAGCAGAATCATAACTTGCGGGAGGCCGTGAAGGCTCTTGCTATCGTGTTCTACTTCTGATCACGAAGGTGCGTCGACAGATTGTCGAGCGTACCAGACCAGCCGTCGTACACATACTGATCGCCGGGGTGACGAGCGAATCCGCGTAGGTGGAAGATCATCTCGGTGCAATCGCCCTGTGCAGTGAGGGTTAGAGTTACGACAGGGGAGTCCTCGATGGGAGCATCGGGGTAACCCCAGGTGAAGACGAGCCGTTCATAAGGAATGACATCCAGGAACACACCTCCGGTGTGATACTCCTGGCCGGTCTCCTTATTGACCATTGTGTAGCGGTAGCATCCGCCTTCGCGGACGTCGAAGGAGATTGACTCCAGGGGTGTCGAAGGTAGTCAGGCGGCAAGTTACTTCTTCTCGGTCCAGGCGTGCCATACGAGCTCGCGGCGGGCATTCAGGAGCAGGTGATGGTGAACTCAGGTGCAGTTGTGGTCATAAAAAAAGCCCGTTCCATCAAGGAACGAGCCTACGACATTTATGTTCAAGCTCAACGACAAATTATGTTCAAACCAGCGAAATTTTTAATTACAACTCACTAAGCGTCCTATTCTTCGAATTCCACGTTATGATACACTTGCTGAACATCTTCCAGATCTTCGAGCGCATCAATCATTTTTTCAAATTGAGCTTGTCCGTCAGCCGGAAGGGTAACGAAATTTTGTGCAAGCATCGTCAATTCAGCAACCGTAAATTCGGTGATACCAACGTTTTTGAATGCTTCTTGCACCGCATGAAACTGATCCGGCTCTGCATAGACAAGAATCGTTTCGTCTTCCTCAATAACATCTCGTACATCTACATCGGCTTCAAGCAATACTTCAATCACTTCATCCAATGTTTTATCAGCCACACCAATAATAGCTGTGGAGTCGAACATATAAGCTACGGAGCCGCTTACTCCCATGTTCCCGCCATTTTTGCTAAAAGCGGCGCGTACGCTGGAAGCGGTACGGTTCACGTTATTGGTCAGGGCATCTACGATAACCATCGAGCCATTAGGACCGAAGCCTTCGTAACGGAGCTCTTCATAAGTTTCTTCCGAGCTCCCTTTAGCCTTGTCTATTGCACGGTCAATGATTGCTTTAGGTACATTGTACGTTTTAGCCCGTTCAAGTACGACCTTCAATGCTCTATTGGATTCCGGATCCGGCTCGCCTTTTCTTGCCGCTACATAAATTTCGAGACCAAACTTTGCATAAATTCGACTCGTATTACCATCTTTCGATGCTTTTTTCTCTTTAATATTATTCCACTTGCGGCCCATACTGTTCCCACTTTCTTATTTTATTCAATAACATTATAACCGATTTTTTTATAGATTTGGACTTGTTTGTTTATTATTCAAAATTTGCAAGCAGCTTTGTCATATTAATTGACATGACAATCTCGCTCTAAACACATTTTGGACATTTATGTACTCAGGGAATTATCTCTTGAACTCAATATAATCCATTCGAGTATTTACCTGCATGAGAAGCTGTTCAGCCATATAAGCCGCGGAATATTTGAAATTCGTTTCAGCCCAGTACATGATGACTCCGACCGTAGCTGACATTCGATAGCTAAGCATGATTTCATAATCAACGGGAGGATCGCTCTGCTCCATTTCAATATGCATATCCTTTCGCATCGACTCCCGCAATAAGTCGTACAGTTCAAGTACTACTCCTCTATTAATCGATAACAGTGCCTGGAATTCCTCCTTACGAGTCTCTATATGCTCAAACAGTTGGAATGCAGAGGGGAATATTTTCGTCGCATCGACCCGCTTCAATCCTTCATAAGGTTCCAGCAGCGTATCTGCCAGCCCTTGCAGAAATTCATCATGGATTGCCTCCAGCAGTTCTTCCTTCCCCATAAAATGATTATAAAAGGTCCCACGGTTATAATCCGCCTGATTGGCGATATCGAGAATCGTTATGGAATCATATCCTTTTTCTACTATCAGTTTAACAAATGCATTCTTGATGGCTTGGCGAGTTCTCTTCCTCCTCCGATCCAACTGATTCTCCGTCATCAGGCTCACCTCCATGGATGTTACTTTTATTATAACCTCTCTCTTCGCTCTTGGAAAATCCTCAACACCGCTCCCCTGAATTGTTCAAAATCTTTGATATCTTGGACACTTCTCGTCCTACCGTTCATTACACGACACGAAGCTCGGGATTGATTATTATCCGAGGGTTGAAATGAGATGTATGCTTATAAGGAAGTCGCAAGTGAATTCATTCAAATTTATTATCAATCTTAATATAAAGGGGAGCGAATCTATTATGAGTCAATCACAAGTGAAAACCGCCGTAATAACTGGTGCAGCTGGCGGTATCGGTAAAGAACTTGCCCGTCGCTTAGCGGAACGCAAACTAAATCTTGTCCTCGTCGATTTGAAGGAAGAAGCGGTAAAGGCTGTCATTCAAGAGCTTGGCTTGAACGCTTCCAACTCGCTTGCTGTAGCCGCTGATGTGTCCAAGGAAGAAGACGTACAGAACTATGTAAACAAAGCGGTTGAGAAATTCGGAACCATTGATTATTTTGCAAACAATGCCGGTATTGAGGGTCCAGCAGGTCTAATCGAAGAGCAAAGCGTCAAAGCCCTTGATCTTGTTTATAACGTTAATGTAAGAGGCGTGTTCCTGGGCTTGCACTATGTTATTCCGGTCATGAAAAAGCAAAAATCCGGCGCCATTCTGAACACATCTTCTCTGGCTGGTCTAATGGGTGCTCCAGGAATGTCACCATATATTATGTCCAAGCACGCTGTAATTGGTCTAACACGTGTTGCAGCTAATGAGCTTGCATCCCTCGGCATTCGGGTTAATGCAGTACTACCAGGGACGATTAATACCCGCATGATGCGTCAAATTGAAGCTAATTCGGGTCATGCCGATGAGTATAAAGCAGCCAATGAAGCGGCAACTCCACTAGGACGTTATGGTGAACCTCAAGAGGTAGCCGCGGTCATGAATTTCCTGCTATCGGAAGAAGCGTCTTTCGTTACCGGCTCTCTATATACGGTTGACGGCGGAATGGTGGGCCAATAATAGGAAAAGGAATTATCACCTACACCGAATCGATCTTCGGCTATATGGCGGCAAAAGACAGCTTCGCCTGTCATGCGGCTAAGGCTGCCGTAGCAAAAAGCTGATACAGCCTGAGCAGATTGCTGACGTTGTCAGGTTCCTTTTCTCAGGTGAAGCTTCGGCAATTAATGGTCAAACCGTTCCGGTTGACGATGGATTCCTGATTTTCAAACGATCCTAATAAATACGTAAAACCGCTGCTTGCAAGGATGTACAGTAATGACTCTACATTCTCAAAAGCAGCGGTTCTATGTTTGATTGTTCATAAAATAGCATTTTGTGCGGTGAGGGCTGCTAACATTTCTGTGCTATTACAAGCTCATGCAAGTAACATTTAACGACTTGTCCGCCAAACTGTGAGTCAATAAGACTGCCGATGCATTCAAAGAGCCGGTCGCGGTCACAATCCTCCATCATCCGATGATCTGAATACGTAGATAACAAATCCTAATATTGCTGTCGGTTATATGCTTCTTCCTTTACATATGTCTTTCTAACTGGTTCCTCAAACCATCCACTCTCTTTCATCTCTGACGTATCTGGCCGAATTTCCTCTATGCGGGGAAGGACGAATTTCTTAGTTGTACCATTCTTGAATTGCTCATAGCACATCTGTACTTGATCAAAAAAAGCCTGATCTCCTCCAGCTACATGATGGTATCGAATAATGGCCAAATATCCTCCAGGTTTAAGCAGCGAAGCAATCTTCTTATAGCGTACGTTAGGATCCAGCCAATGAAATGCCGTTGCTACTAGGACAAGATCATATTGTACCCCGACTGACGGCTCCCATTCTTCAAAAGCACTGACCTGTACATCTACTTTTTCAAACTTGTCCAGCTTATTCTTTGCCACACGAGCCATCTCTCCGCCTAATTCCACTGCGGTTACTCGGCAGCCGCGTTCTGCTAGGTGGAGCGTAGCAATGCCGGTACCGGCGGCAATTTCCAAGACATGAGAATCCGAATGACACCCGCTTAACTGAAACAGCTCTGCGAACAAAGCATCCGGATATCGGTTACGTGCACGATCATAAAGCTCCGCACCTCGTTGAACGTCTTCTTTAACTCTTCAGCCATGCTCATCCTCCCATCATATAACACTCATAATTACTCTCCGATCCAAAAGTCATTATAATATATCACGATGACGATTAATTGGTATATTTTATCTATAAATAAAAAAGCCCCAAACAGCAGGGCTCTTTATTTGGCAGCGTTTACAGCAATTTCGTTGATTACTTAGTATCAAGCTTTATTTTGGATTGAACCAAATTATTCATCTGTTCATCCGCAACACGAAGGGCTGTGTTAACATCTGCTTCCTTCTTCAATACACTTTCATATGCATCAATAATAATTTTATTCGTATCGCTTCCTGTATATACAGGTGGTTTGTTAACCGAAGGCTTAAGCTTCGGAATGCTGCTCAGATTATACGTTTTACCTGCAAATTCCGGAATCCCTTTGCCGAATTCTTTTTTCACAGTTTCGCTTGAGAGAACGGACATCTTCCCGTTTTTCGCAAGATTCAGCTGTACCTCATCGGAAAGCAAGGTTTCAATGACGAGGAAGGCTGCATCCTTATTTTTACTGCTGGACGTAATGGAGAAATTCGGAGTGTCTACGCCCGTACTATAGCCCATCTTGTCTTTATGCTGAGGGTAGGTTACGACATCCCAGTTCACTTCTGGAGCTTTGCGAAGTGCATTTAACGTACTGCTGTAACCCGTTATCATTGCTAACTCGCCCTTAAGAAAAGCTGTCTGATTATTTCCGAAATTGATCGTATTATAAGGTTCGTCTGCATTTCCCGGATAATTATAAATATTGTTCCACAAATCAAATGCCTTCTTCCACGGCTCCGTAGTCAAAATCGATTTATTGTCTTTGTCCATTTGGTAAAGGTTGATCTGGGCTGTCATACGAGCAACACCATCGGGGAAAAAGCCGCGATATTGGATACCATCAAAATTTCTTGTTATTTTCTTACCTAAATCTCCGACCTCTTCCCAAGTCATTCCATCCTTCGGGTAAGGCACGGCAAACTTGTCAAACAACGTTTTGTTATAAAACAAGGCGAATGCGTTATTGTATGCAGGCAATCCACCCAAGAAATCGCTTCGTCCATTCACTTTAATATAGTCCAAGAACTCTGGAATAAAACGGTTCAGGTCGAGGTTGTACTTCTTGATGAGAGGGTCCATGTTGTACAGGAGGTTCAAATCTTTAAGCTGAGGAAGCGTGCTGCCGTATCCCATGACGATGTCAGGAATATCGCCCGCCGTAATGAGCTCGTTCAAGCCGAAGCCTTTATCCGACGTATTAATGTACTGCACGGTAATGTTGGGGTATTTTTTGGCTAGCGGGTCCATTATGTAGAGCTTTAGTTCCTCATCCGTGAAAAGCCCCCTGCTTCCTGCAAGCTTAATTGTAACAGGATCCGTGCTGATCTTCGGTGGGGCGGTGCTATCATCGGCTTTCGTCCCTCCACTAGAACATCCGGATAAAAGAAGAATAGTAGATGCTAGAACGATGCCTGATCTTTTCCATACATCGAAACTCATATTTTCAGACCTCCCTGACTAATATAAATACACTTCTTAGGTACTATTCTACACATCAACAAGTAGCCCAACTATGGATAAACCCCATATCTATATGGAGAAATGAAGGCAAATAAAACGCTTTCATATTTTTGGGGCATAATAAGAAATTGTGACTTGATTAACACGCAAGCAACTAAATAATCTTTCAACCTATACAACTATATTCCTGCTCCATGTGCAAATAAAAAAGCAAGCTATCCTTTATCAGATGCCCGCTTTTGTTTGGTGTTAAATGATTACCTACTTTTTGTCCTTCTCAAGCCAAGCAAAGGGTGTTGTGTCAAAAAACAGGTTAGGATTAACTGGCACGTTATGCGTCCAAAATGTAAAGTGCAAATGCGGTCCAGTGGAAAAACCCGTCGTACCAACAAGGCCTATAATATCTCCTCGCTTCACTTGGTCTCCGGTTTTCACACGCAATTCCGACATATGAGCATATTGGGAAAACAATCCCATCCCGTGATCTATGTAGATAGAATTACCGGTCAAATACAAACTGTCCGCTAGCGCCACAATCCCGTCATTGGTCGCTTTAATAGGCGTCCCCTGTTTCGCTGCAAGATCAAGAGCCAGATGAGATCCGCTTAGCTTACCGTTAACATATCGAGTGTGGCCATATGGAGTTGTTAAGATCCCTTCAACAGGCTTAAGAAATGAAGAATGAAATAAAAATTCAGGCTGGGATTGGCTTCGCGCCGCGTCGATCTTCGCCTGATCTGCATCGATCCTCTTCGTGTCCTGCCTCATACTATCTAACTGTTCAGAAACTTGAAGATATTGTTTGGGGAAGTTTTGGGCTACGACTTTCAATGTCTTATCGCCGATCGGATAATCTCCAGGCTTTGTCGTAGTCCCTATAGGTAAGTAGGTAAAGTAACCGGCACCAAACGGTTGTAGCGTATAGGTTTTCCCCTGCCATTCTATCTTGTCCGGTTTATTATGCCGTATAAGCACTACATCGCCTTGGATTACAGTATTTGGGATTAAAAGCCAATCAGATTGTAAAGCAAGCTTAGCACGTTCAGGAGATGAGTAAAATTGAGATTCCTCTTGCCTTCGCTGGATTAGGAGCTTTTCTGCCTTCAAAGCTTCTTTGACTGGGCCAACAACCTCCGACTGCCAGGTAGCTCCTCCATCTGTTGTCATAAGGAGCTTGCTCCCCGCCTCCCCCTTATCGTTAACAAGAGCCCACCCTACATGGTCCGTCATAAACTGTATTTGTTTAATTGAGTATTCTTGAGATTTGTAATTAAGTGTAGACAAGGTCTTTGGTTCTTGCAGGAAGCTGAATGCTTCGTCTGCCTGTATGGTTGATTGCACATTAGATGGCTGTACTTCTGTCGAAACCCATGACTCCCCGCCATTAGAAGTCTCCATACTGTGATCCTCATATCGAACCCATCCGTGATCTAAATCGGTCATGGCAAACTCCATAGCCTCTTTATATTTAGGTGCCTCTGGTTGTGGCTGACTTACTGTTTTTTGCAGTAGAGAAAGAGTGAAGGGTTGCCCGCTCCATGATGAATAGACTACCACTCCTGCAGCTGAAGCAACAAACAAGCTTAGAACCAGCAGTCTTGACTTCAATTTCTTCGATTTATGAGTATCAGCACGACTTTTATTATGATTCAAAGCCCTTACCCCGCTTCTATTACGATGAATTCAGTTTGTCTTATGGCCATATCCGCTCGACTTGCTCCAACTTGTCTCCATCAAACGTACATTTATAAATATCGGGCTTGGAAGTTTGTTCCCAAAATTCAAAGCCGTACTTCTTGTCGTAATAATTCATAATGATGGTCATGATATTACCATGAGTTCCAATCACTATGTTATTCCCTTGGTGCTCTGCCAGCAGCTTCTTGATGACAGGTATGGATCTTTCCTGCACCTGCCTTGTGGATTCTCCGCCTTCCAAAGCATAGTCTGCATCATGAAAAGATTCGCGTATAGCTTCATATAATACGTCCCAAGAACCTTTATAGTCTAAGCCCTTTATCGGCCGCTCGTTTAACTCCTCATATTCAACAATAGGCAATTGCTTGTGTTCGGCTATATGTTGGACCGTCTGCTTCGCCCTAGTGTAAGCACTGGACGCAATATAATCAACATCTATTTCAGAGAATATAGCTGCAATACGTTTAGCTGCTGCAAAGCCCTCCTCCGACAACCCGCGAGTTCTCTCTTTACCAAACTCGAACGGCGATTCCGCATGCCGTACCATATAAATGTTCGTTTTCATAACTAACCTCCTTATGATATCGCATTTAAGTTCTTTTCTCCGTTTACAAGCTCTTCGTTTTATTCCTTGAACTATTCTATTTACAACATGGTTTCTCCTGCAATTCCTTCCTGATTATAGAATGCCATAAAAAATTGTCCTGCCTACTGATTGTCTCAGTAAAAAGCAGGACAATTGGAGTTACCGCATCGAAACACCTTAAAAACAGCTGATTTGCAAGCTGGATTCATTATCAATTAATCTGCCTTAGGAATTCATATGATCCGCGGATCCGTAAATTGATCGTATTCATCCCGGCTCGCGTTCGATGAACGCGCTTTCATATTCTTCCGCTCCGTTTTTTATTTCTATCTTATCATCTTACTGCAGGTTGTCTAGTGCTGTTGCTGCTCTAGCTTCAAGCCATTTGCGGAAACCATCTATAGCCTGTTACGTGAATGATCCTGTAAGCATATAGTACAACAGCGAATAACTAGGAGGCCGATAGAATGGGATATCGAAGTAAGGTGAAATTTAAATTTGGGAAGCTTGGCAAATATTATTTTATGAAAAAATATAGCTCTATCCGGTCCTATTTACCAGATACAAGACTCGCGACAAAGGCTAACATCAGCTCCATGCTGCAAAAGTATGGCACTATTTTCTTGAAGCCTGATGAAGGTGCCTCCGGACAAGGAATTTTCAAACTAACAAAAGTGGGAAATAAGTATACTTTGCGCAGCGGAACAGTTACAAAGCATTACCATTCTCTCGATGCAGCCTATAATCCCCATCACAAATGGTTTACCAGATATAAGTACGTGGCACAGAAAGGAATTCAACTGCTTAAGCATAATGAACGTCCTTTTGATTTAAGAGTTATGGTTCAAAAGAATAAAAACAAAGAGTTTGATGTCACAGGAATTATTGGCCGCTTAGCCAAACGCGGTAAAATTGTAACTAATTTTCACAGTGGAGGTACGCCTTTGCCTGTAGAAGCGCTCCTCTCCACCCATATGTCGGGTGATGAGCAAGCCGCTTATATCCAAGACATGGAGCGCATAGGCAAAGAAGCAAGTATAGTGCTAGGCCATAGCTATCGCAGCAATAAAGCATTCGGAGTGGATATCGCCATCGATAACAAAATGAATCCATGGATCCTTGAAGTGAATACGAGACCGGACACGAAAATTTTTAAGACCTTAAAGGATAAATCCATGTATAGAAGAATCATGCAATATACAAAGTATTAATATCAGCCAAACAGCCCATCGTCGTTTTTTGAGCGGTGGGCTTTCTGCTGCCAAGAGCAACCTTATCGTGGAGCGCGCTTCTTACTTTTTCCTTTTTTATTCGTCTTTGTTTCTGTTTTTTTATTGTCATTCAACCGAATATCCGTCATCTGCCAAGCTGATTGAGGCGTGTCTCGGCTGAATGAGAAGCCTAGGATTCTGCCTTGCTTTTGGAGCCCTTTCTTTTGCATGGTTACTGTTAATCGAACCTCAGCTTTCAAAGCATCAGGAGTAGTTTCGTTATGGGGGATGCTTCTTTTTTGGGATGGCTGTTCCTTATGCACTTGAATCGAGACCAAGTCCTTCATCTCTTGAAGCGCGAAATCCCGTTTGTCTTTACTTAATCCTTCCGAGGCCAAACCAATGATTTCCGTATCCTGATGATCCAAGCCCTCGATGAAGCTTTCGGCTACTATCCGCGGCGAAGCAGAAGTCATAAAGGAACGAAGCTCACCGGCGGATTTATGGATCATTAATTGGTGAGCCAGATCAGGATGATCGGATCGATGCGTCGTACTATCAAGAAAATGAACGCAAAAATGCCCTGAAAAATCATTATCCGGAATTCCATCGCCTCCATGCGGCATTCCATTCATGGATGCGGCAACCCAATCGTTACCAGAATGGACCCAAATCGCTTTACGCTTCCAGCTCCAACCGCTGTCATAAATTTGTTTCATGATGGCCGTATCTTGCTTAGTGACCGGCTGCACATCCGCATGGGCGCTCCCCGCCCTTCGTTGAACCTGAAACGTAAGCCCGGTATCCATATCCGTGATAGAGAATATACTCTTCCTAGGGAAAATATGCTGAGCATCTTTCCAAGAGTGCATCTTGCCATAGTGCTTCCCTCTCAATAACATAGCATACTTTTGTAAGGCTTCTGCTCCTTTACCCGGCAGAACAAATCGTTTTGCCCGATCTTCATCCCACAATGTTCCGGATGCCTCCAAACGAAAATGCCGCTCCGGGTTCGTCCGCAAAATGATATACATATCCGTAAGAGCGGAAGCTGCCGCGCTATCTTCATAACGTCCTTTTTTAAAAGCATGAACAACCTCATTGCTATTGATGTCCATTCTGCTCTCAACTTCCGAATTCGGTACAGCACGAACAATGATGCTGACAACGGGTTTCGAGGAGTCCTTGGCGAAAGATGCCATGGAATGACGGCCTAATAGCATGGATGCCATAACAACGAGAAGTAAAGTCGTAATGTAACGTTTAAACAAATAAATTCCCCCGTCCATTGTGCCTAAAAAATACTGTATCTATATAGTTTTCAACAAATGGCTATCATATGTATTCCATGCGAACCTTTCCACGACTACCTTCATGAACAATCGATACAGAACAGCTTTCTTAAGTGGAATGACGGATTAGAGTGATGCATAAGATATAGTGAGGACCTCCTCCTTGCAGTCAACGGGAACAGTCAAAAACAGACCATCAACTGAACTTCAGTTGGTGGTCTGTTTTTGCTCATTTATTAATTGATTTGTGGTGGAGATGCGTTGGGTTTAAGCAGTCTGGACACGGTAACAAATTCGGCATCCTCTTGCATCTCCGCTATGGAATCTTTCAACACGGAGGCTGTGTTCTTCCCCGGGCGGCCTACATGACCAATGGCAATACATTGATCCTGATGCTTCAGAAAATCACGAATGGCTTTCATCTGTTTTGTAATATGAGATTTGCTGGAGCGGTCATCGAGGAAAAGTTTATTTTCCAATACAGGTACTCCAACCTGCTTGCCGACATCGGCGACGACACTCCAATAATTGGTTTTGCTATCGAGAAAGAACAGCCCTTTCTCCTTGCAAACTTGTAAAACAATATTCATCACGCGTCGATCGGCTGTTGCTTTTGAACCCATATGATTATTAATCCCTACAGCGTGAGGTACGTCATCAATGGCTTCACGGACTCTTTTACGAATTTCATCCTCAGACATTCTCGTCGTGATAACGCCTGGTCCTAAAGCCTCATTGTTAGCCTTTAGCGGCTCCATCGGCAAATGAACAATAACGTCATGACCGACTTGATGAGCCCGTTCCGCGTCGCCTTTAGTCGATGGGAGAAAAGGCATAACTGCAACCGTTAGCGGGATCGGCATATGGATGATCTCCTCGGTTCCACTCATTTCGTTGCCCAAATCATCAATGACAATGGCTATTTGTTTCTTCGTAATCACGGATTCCGGCTCCTCTAGAGCATAGGCGCCCAATTCCGTTATACTGAATAGCAGTATCATACTTATCAAACCAATTCTAATCAGTCTCATCCATAACCTCCTCCTTTCTCATCTAAATCATTTTTATTAACATGTCTCAAACGTAACCGTTTTATTTATGCAGCTGTTATCTACTGAAGCTGTCCATAATGACGTGGCCCTCCTCTAGCTCAATCTCTTGAAAACCTGCCATCTCACTTAGCTTGAATTCGATGTTTCTCTTGCTGCCCATGAGAATGATATTGTTAATCTCAGCTTCATCTTCTCCTGGGAGCACGAATGCTTTAATATAAGGCACGGACTCTTTAAGTGTCGTATGAATGGCGCTAAGGAGTCTGTCGTTCTTCGCTTTCCCCATCAGGTTTAATATCAAAGCCCCTCGGCTTGTCAGCTTGCCCATCACCAATGTGAAAAAATCCGCCGTTATTAAATGAATTGGAGTTCCTTTGGGAGTGAACGCATCAAGAATAATGTAATCCCAAGCATTAGACTCTTGAAGCTCAAGAAGCTGGCGTCCATCTCCTATGATCACATTGTTATAACGGTATCCAAAATAACGTCTGCTGCACTCCACGACCAGGTCATCAATTTCCGCAATGGTAAAAAGCTTCTCAGGGTAATTCCCCGCAATAGTACCTATCCCATGCCCTATAACAAATACTTTGTTGAACGATACGTTATTGACCTCCATCAAATGAATAATCGCTCTAGGATATTCGAGTACAATGCGACTCGGGTTTTTCATATCCATAGCCCCTTGTACCGCATGATCCGAAAATTGCAAGCAGCGAAATTTTCCCTTTATTCCATATAGCTGAGTTGTTTCATATATGCTGATTTCATTCAAATCACTGATTTCCTTGGACAACAGATGCAATTCCACAACCTCTTTCTTATACTATGTATTCAATTTTCAGTGTCCAATACGATGTGACGCCTCGCTCATATAATGAAGCACTCCAAATATTACGAGAATAATCGACATAGAGAGTAAGGAATATCCAATCCATTGGAATCTCACCGAGCTTGTTGACGGCCTAGATTGCATAACAAACCTTAAACCAACGCAGAAGATCAGAACTATCATTACTACAAACATGATAAAACGAATCAAGCCATGCACTCCTTTCAACTATGCCAGTGTTTAGAATAAAAGAAAAAAGAGATAGATATCCACCATCTATCTCTTTATTATGTTTAAGCCTTAATTGCTTGTCCCAAACCTCTTCGCAGAACGTTCGCGTGCACGTGCGATTTCAATCTCTCGATTGCGCGGCTCAGCATTAGTGACAAGGGATTCCAACAGGTTCCTCGCGACTTCAGTTACCTCTTGCACGGCACGGTTATATGCTTCTTCGTTAGCTTTGGAGGGTGCGGTGAATCCGGACAGCTTCCTGACGAATTGAAGCGATGCCGCCTCAATCTCCTCCTCGGTTGCTGGGGGATCAAAATTAAATAGCGTCTTTATACTGCGGCACATAAGATTTCTCCTTTGAGTTGATTCTTATGATGTCATTTTACTATTATTGAACTGCATTTGCATCCATATAAATGAATTCCCATAAATGGCCGTCCAAATCCTGAAAGCTCCAGCTATACATAAATCCATGATCATCCGGCTCCTTAGAAGCCGTTCCTCCGGCAGACAAAGCTTTGTTTACAATCTCATCCACGCTCTCTTTGCTGCTTGCAGACAACGCAACAATAACTTCAGAGCTAGCCGCCGTATCCGCAATAGCTTTATTAGTAAAGGTTTGGAAATACTCCTCTACTAGCAACATGACAAAAATATTCTCGCTCACAACCATGCATGTTGCGTTATGATCCGTAAATTGAGCATTGAATTCAAAACCGATATTCGTAAAAAAATCGATCGATTTATTCAGATCCTTAACCGGTAAATTAACAAAAATTTTATCCGCTGTTGTTGTCATGCTTATCCCGCCTTTTCTTCAATTTGGTTGATTCATTACAACAATCCGTTGAATTCAGAATAGCACCAATGTCTCTTAGTATACCCATTCAACCATCTGTCGGTTTCTTATGAATTGCTATTATTGCGCGTTCAGCTGTTAATCATATTCTGGTTAAGCTTTTTTCTAATAAGGCAAAAAAAGAGTACTGGTTCTCTCGTTGAGTACTCCATTATTTTCTATGTAACTCACGATCATCCCATGGTTCACGATAATAGCTTGTAGTAAATGATCGTAGCATCCAGACTGCCATTAGCAGATTGAGCAAAATCAGGTATCCGCCCTGCCTGAATAAAGCCTAATGAGGAATACAGATGATTGGATGGGTCTCCTTCTCTTGTATCGAGCACCAATAAAGAACGATCTTCCTTCTTCGCACGTTCTTCCGCTAATTGCATGAGCAAACGAGCGGTCCCTCTTTTTCTAAACTGGGGATGCGTCATTAATTTTGCTATTTCTGCTCTATGGAGACCATTCTGTTTGGAGCATAAATGCAGCTGCACAGTGCCAACCAACTGACCATTTATTGTAGCAACAAATAAAATGACATTCGGGTCTAATACATGATTCCAGTACTGTTCCGCTTCCGAATATGTCATAGGCGGCATGAAGCCTATTGACGCTCCGTCGTCTACTACTTGAATGAGTAATTCGGACAACTCTTGTATATGCTCTTGTACGGATTTAAGCTCTTCTAAGTTCGTTTCATTCACCAAAAGAATCACACCTCTGTTTAAGTTTTTTAACATGATGAGAAGGACTAAGATTTATGAGCTCTATTCAGAAAATTATTCATAAGTAAGGATAAGGAAATTAGTATCGGGGGGTCATCTTGACGGGCTGTATGCAGCACAACCTGCTGATAAGGAATTTCTGTGAATGGCCTTACGATAATGGGTTTCTTCGATCGGTTGCGCAGGGTTGAATGAGGAAGAAGAACATCGATAGCTCTCATCTCCCATGAAACCGATGTAGCCATTAGGTAATAAACGCCCGGCTTCACATTGGTTAAACAAAATTCTCCGGATGATTGGACTAGCGTCCCATAGAGAGGAAGGCCTTCAGGAATCGGCTTAGCAAATAAGCCAACCAGGACGATCCCTTCAAAAGGAACTGTCGTTTGAATAGCTCCTGCTATTGTAGCATATTGACTGGGTAAAGCCCTATGCTTACTCCATTGATCCATCTTTTGAAGTGCCTGTAAATGAACGTCTGTTTGGCAAGCAGAGCTGCGGAACTCGGCAGGGCTCACACCTACTCGTTCGGTGAATCGAGTTGTGAACGTTCCGAGACTTTGTTGGCCAATCTCTAATCCAATATCACGCACACACAGATTAGTGAGCAGCAATAAATCCTTCGCCTTTTGCAGCCTTAAGGAAGAAGCATAATATAACGGAGAGAGCCCAACTCTCTCCTTAAAAATACGGGTAAAATGATATGGGCTATACCCTGCATATGCAGCCAAATGAGATAGTGGAAGAGGGTCATGCAGATTATCATGTATATAAGAAACCACCGCATCTATTTCGGAATATCTCTCCGTGATCACTATTCCATCTCCCTCTTTTGCTTTCTCTTCATAAAATTCACTCTATTACATTCAGTAAATAGAGAACATATATTCCTGTTTATAATACCATATTTTTCTTTTCTTTGGAAATGCTTTCTTTTCATTTTCTCCATTCACTTTTAAGAAAATGATACAGTTTTGAGCTGGCCCTAGTAACCGGATTTAACGATGCATTGGTAACCATGCCAAACGTCATGTCAATGAGACTTTCGCTGATTGCTCTTACTGTTGTCCCTTCTGGTATCGGATTTAAAATAATATGAGGTACTAGAGCGATACCTAACCCTTTTGCAACATAATGGTGCAAGGCGGTCATACTTCCAATCTCCATGGTATCTATAGGCAAGCTGCCCATCTCCTGAAGTACCATCTCGAGTTTTTTACGGTAAGGACAAGTTGCTGCTGTAATGAGCAAACGATACTTATAAAGTTCCTCCGCGTCGATAGCCTCTTGGTCGGCTAAAGGATGGTCCTTAGGCATCAACAGGACAAACGTTTCTTTAAATAATGGCTCAAAATAAAGCTCTGTTCCTAGAGCAGGGGTAGAACAAAGAGCTATATCTAACTCCCCTGAGAGGAGTCTTTCACAGAGTACTGGGGTAGTAGCAAAATCCACCGAGATACGTATTTTCGGATACCGTGACATGAACTTTGCCAGTATATCTGGTAAACGGTAACTCCCCGTTGGCTCCGTTACCCCTAGACGTATACTCCCTGCTTCCCCTAGCTGTATATCTGCTAAGTTCGCTTGTAATTGCTCCATTTGTTTAACAATTTGCTGGCTTTGCTCGTAGAATAATCTTCCCGCTTCTGTTAAGCGGATTTTTTTGCCCCGCTCGATGAGCTGTATGCCTAAGTCGGACTCCAGCTTTTGGATTTGCATCGTAACCGTCGATTGAACGTAATTCAATTCCTCAGCTGCTCGGTTGAAGCTGCCGTGCTTCACAATCATCTGAAATGTTTTCAAGGCTCTGATGTCCAAATCCTGACTCCCCACTTAATGATTCATTTATTTTGAATTTAACATTCATTTAATTCAATTATACAAATAAATGATCTGTATATACAATGAAGGATATCGAGATTAACAAAGGAGATGGCCATGATGATTTTATGTAACAAAGTGGCACTTGTAACTGGTGGCGGTACTGGGATAGGCAGAGCTGCAAGTATTGCGCTTGCTGAACGCGGAGCTATAGTTGCCGTTAACTATTCCCGTTCACAAGCAGAGGCCGAAGATACGGTTCAATCCATCTGCAACAATGGCGGAAAAGCCTTGGCGATTAAAGCCGATGTATCAAAAAATCAAGAGGTTGAAGCGATGATCCAATCGGTTGTTCATCAGTTCGGAAGTATTGATTTACTTATCAATAACGCCAGCATGACTCGACATATTCCGATCGATGATCTGAACGCAGCATCAGAAGAAGTATGGGATGAGATTTTTGATGTTAACGTGAAAGGAATGTTTTATTGCGCTCGAGCTGCTTCCCGCTTCATGAAACTTAATCTACAAGGCGCCATAGTTAATATTGGCAGCATAGCAGGACAAACCGGCCTAGGCTCCTCGCTACCCTACGCAGTCTCCAAGGCTGCCGTTCACGGGCTCACGAAATCGCTAGCACGCGCATTAGCTCCTTATGTGAGAGTGAATTGTATAGTTCCTGGTGCGGTAGCGACCCGATGGTGGGCAGGTAGAGAGGAACAAATGCACCGATTAGCACCGCAACTTTTATTGCAGACACTTTCAACACCGGAGGATATCGCCCAGTTGATATGCGCCGCGTTGGAGCAAGAAGCCATGACAGGTCAAATTATTACAATAGATAGCGGACAAACGTTGTAAAATAATAAAGAGGATGCCACGACGGCATCCTCTTTCATTTGCATATTTTCATAACTTGTAAAATAATAAATGAAAATCGTTAGGTTAAACGTTCAATAATCCAATTCGCCGTTGTTTCCCCGTTTGCAATACAATCAGGAATCCCAACTCCGTAATACGAGCATCCTGCCAGAACAATGTTCGGGTGGCTTGTTTCCAGCTTCTTTTCCAGCGATTTTACAATTTCATTATGCCTGATATGGTAGTTCGGCATCGTTTCGTGCCATTTGGTTACTTCATAGGTAATCGGCTTGGAAGTAATGCCCAGACTATTTTGAATATCCTTTAAAGCCACTTCCATCAGTTCCTCTTCCGGTAACTTTTGCAGTGTAGAATAAATAGGCTTGATGCTCTTATAAAAGAGTCTTACCAACAAGTTTCTATTCTTGGAAGTATGCTCCCATTTCCTGCTAGTCCACGTACAGGCATCGCAAACCAAACTGCTTTCTTCAGCTACAATGAAGCCTGTCCCGTCCTGAGGAAGCTGTTCATCGGGAATATCAAATCCGATATAAACGCTGATTAAAGAGCTGTTTTTAAATTGATTGAAGTCTTGATCCAGCTCCTCGGAACGCAGCAGCTTTTGGGCCGTTGTATGCAGGGTGCTAAGGACAACAAAATCAGCCTCCACAACGTGGTGATCGTCACAAGTAATCCGGTACCCTTCCTGATCCTTTTCGATTGATTCTGCTTTTACGCCTTTTAAAATATCGACATCGGTAAGCTGGCTCTCCAATGCATCAATCAACGATGAAACCCCATTTTTAAAGGATAGGAATTTGCTCTTGCCTGTCCCTTGAAACTTCTTTTTGTTCTCCGAGAGCCCTTTGATGATGCTTCCATATTCATTTTTATAATCCAGCAGATAGGGCAATGTCGAGGCAATCGTTAAGTCATTCAGCTTCCCGGAATAAACTCCAGATAAGACTGGCGATATTTGCCTCTCGACAATTTCCTTACCGAGAAAGCTTTCCAAAAACAATCCAACTGAATCGTTCTTGGTAAAGGTTTCATTCGTCGTGTAAAAATCCTTGAGCGCCTCCACTTTTCCCTCGGCAGAAATTAAGTTGCTTTTAGCCAACGCCTCAATACTCATCGGAATGCCAAATATCGAGTCCTCAGGAATGCGCTTCAGTTCACCGTCAATATACAAAAACGAGATTCCCGTCGCGTTATACACGACTTCCTCTTGTAAGTTTAATTCCTCTAAGAAAGGCGCTACGTTGGTTTTGCGAGTTACAATGGAATCAGCGCCGGTTTCCATAATAAATTCACTTTCATGGTGGGTATTTATTTTCCCGCCTAATTTATGGTTAGCTTCGATCAATACGACTTTTAGATCCAGGTTGTTTTCTTTATTTTTTTGTTAAGATAGTACGCGGCGGATAAACCGGTAATACCTCCGCCTATGATCGCAACTGTTTTCAAAGTCATTACCCCTCACTCAACAACATTAACTTGCATGGATTGACCAAAGTATACCATAAACAGTGTATTCAAAAACAAACCGCGTTTGATAGGTGTGTGAACTTTTCCCTTTAACGAGATTTCGACATATAGAAAAGGGCTTAAGTCCTCGTTAGGGAAATAAATAAGGTTGTCCCTACTTCTTAAACTTGGCCCTATAAACAAAAGGACCGCGCTTCGCGCGGACACCCTCACTTTTTATGTTCCTTATATTAACCGTAGAAAGGGTGCTCATTACCCATTAAATAGTTGATAATAAAATAAGCTAATGGACACAGAATAACCAAGCTAAAAATGATGATGACAAAACCTAGCCCGTCAAATTGATTCTTCGTATTTTTTACTGTTTCCATATCGTCATCCCCCACTCTAATTATGTTTCTACCCCTGATTATAAGGATGGAAACGATTGAAGTAAGTGAGGAAAATCACAGGTCATAATCCATGAAAAACAGGTGATTACTTAAGTTTATATTGTTAGATTGCAAGTTTTTAAGCTTCCTCATTGAGTTCTTCGCTGCATACCGTATATAATATAACGAGAAAATAAGTTTATATAGAAAAGGTGTCATAAATGAGTATATTAAATGTAGAACGATTAAGTCATGGTTTTGGGGATCGCGCTATTTTCAATGATGTTTCCTTCCGTCTTCTTAAAGGCGAGCATATCGGGCTTATCGGAGCCAACGGCGAAGGCAAATCCACTTTCATGAACATTATTACAGGCAAGCTTCAGCCGGACGATGGAAAAGTCGAATGGTCCAAACGGATGCGTGTCGGTTATTTGGACCAGCATGCCGTGTTGAACAAAGGAATGACGATGCGCGATGTGCTAAAAGGTGCCTTCCAGTACTTGTTCGATATGGAACAAGAAATGAATGATATGTACGGCAGAATGGGTGATGTTTCTCCAGAAGAGCTGGAGCGTCTGCTAGAGGATGTTGGAACGATTCAAGATACTTTGACGAATCAAGATTTTTACTTGATCGACGCCAAGATCGAAGAAACCGCCCGCGGTCTCGGACTTACCGACATTGGATTGGAAAAGGACGTTAACGATCTCAGCGGCGGACAGCGCACGAAAGTACTGCTTGCCAAGCTTCTGCTCGAAAAACCAGATATTCTTCTATTGGACGAGCCGACCAACTATCTCGATGAACAGCACATTGATTGGTTAACACGTTATCTCCAGGAATATGAGAATGCCTTCATTCTGATCTCACATGACATTCCGTTCCTGAACAGCGTTATAAACCTGATCTACCATATGGAGAACCAAGAGCTGAACCGTTATGTGGGCGACTATGATCATTTCCTGCAAGTTCATGAAATGAAAAAACAGCAGCTCGAATCTGCCTATAAGCGCCAGCAGCAGGAAATTGCCGATTTGAAAGACTTCGTTGCGCGGAACAAAGCCAGTGTTGCTACTCGTAACATGGCTATGTCCAGACAGAAGAAGCTCGACAAGATGGATGTAATCGAGCTGGCAAAGGAAAAACCGAAACCACAGTTCAACTTCAAGGAAGCTAGAACGTCCGGCAAGATGATCTTTGAAGCCGAGGACCTGGTTATCGGATATGATTCTCCATTATCCAGACCGCTTACGCTGCGTATGGAGCGTGGGCAGAAGATTGCACTTGTGGGTGCCAACGGTATCGGTAAAACGACCTTGATGCGAAGCATTTTGGGCGAAATCAAGCCTGTGTCCGGCACTGTACAGCTTGGTGATCTCTTAAACATCGGTTACTTCGAACAGGAAGCAAAGGATGCCAACTATAATACTTGTATTGAGGAAGTATGGAACGAATTCTCTTCCTTTACCCAATTCGAAGTACGCGCGGCATTGGCTAAATGCGGGCTAACAACGAAGCATATTGAAAGCAAAATTGCCGTTCTAAGCGGTGGTGAGAAAGCCAAAGTTCGTCTTTGCAAGCTCATCAACCGTGAAACAAACCTGCTCGTGCTTGACGAGCCGACCAACCATTTGGATGTCGACGCTAAAGAAGAGCTGAAACGCGCGCTCAAAGCCTATAAAGGCAGCATCCTCCTCATCTCTCACGAACCTGAATTTTATCGTGATGTCGTTACGGATATTTGGAACTGCGAATCCTGGACAACAAAAGTATTTTAATGCTTGCTCACGCTCAAGCCTGTCTAACTGTTATAGTTAGGCGGGTTTTTTGATATGAAAAAAAGAACAAAAAAGCCGCGATGAACGCGGCTCTGGTTATTTACCCATTTTGTTTCATGCAAACCAGTTTAACTCTATATACCCAATGGGGTATTTGTTTCAAGTTGTTACTTTCACGAAACGCATGCTGCTTATCGCTTTGATTTCTTTCCTCTGAAATAAAGTGCAGCAGCTGCAATAAACAACAACAATCCAATGAATGGTGTAACTGGTAAGGATTCTCCAGTTAAAGGAAGCTGCTTGCCTCCATTATGTTGGTCTGGAGTTTTATCGTTGGTCGGAGTGCTGTCCGGCTGCTGCCCTTTATTAGGTGTCGGTTCCGTTGGCTTTTCACTTGGCAAATCCGTTCCAGGTTGGCTTCCATCAGGTTTATTATCAGTAGGCTGCCCACCTCCCGGTGTAGTGCCAGGTTGAGTACCAGGAACATTACCTCCCGGATTGTTAGTATCGGGTTGGCCGCTTGGCTGCCCACCAGATCCGCCGTTACCCGGCTCTCCTCCTCCACCTGGTTGAGGATCGCTTGGAGAACCACCACCATCGCCACCGCCAGAATCGCCTGGATCGGATGGCCCCGGATCGGTTGTTTTGAGTCTTAGTCCTGCATCGATCGTAAGATTTCTTTCATCGGCTAACAGAGTAATGACATCCGTTGATCCATCTGCATTAGCGTCGGAATCAACAGTTCGATCTGTACCTTTTCCTTTCTGTGTAAACTCGTAGCCTGATGGAAGCTCGAACCTCACAACATAACTGCCTGGCTGCAGGTTATCGAACACATAGAAACCTGCTTTGTCGTAAACATTCCCTGTGACCGTGGATGTAAGCTGCACACCTCTATCGGAGTACAATTTCACTATAACTCCATTCATGCCTCGCTCATCGTTATTTTGGATGCCATCCCCGTTGGTATCCAGCCAGACATAATCGCCTATGGCTGCGTCTGGATTATCTGGACCTGTGCCAGGATTTCCGCCGTCGTCGACTTTAACCAATCCTGCGTCAATCGTCAAATTAATTTCGCCCTCAGCAAGTGTAATAAGATCTGTGGTTCCGTCTGCTTTAGCATCGGAATCGAGGCCTCTATCTGAGCCGCTCCCCTTCTGTGTAAACTCGAAACCGGATGGAAGATCAAACTTCACGAAATATTTCCCTGCTTGGAGATTGTCGAAGGAATAAGCACCTGTTTGACCATATACGGTTCCAGTTACTGTTGTCATCAGAAGACGTCCAGACTCGTCATACAAGTTCACGAAGAGGCCGTTCAGCCCTGTCTCCCCTGCATCTTGAATTCCGTTACGGTTCGAATCGATCCACACCAAATCTCCTATTTTACCCGATTTAGGCGGAGTTACTGCTTGCCTTCTTAGTCCTGCATCGATGGTCAGGTTCTTCTCACCCGGTGCGAGTGTAATTACATCTGTGAATCCATCCGGATTGGCATCGGAATCTACAGCTCTGTTGTCCCCTGCACCTTTTGAAGTAAATTCATAACCCGCAGGGAGATCAAATTTGACCTTGTAGCTTCCTGGCTGAAGATCGTCGAACAGATAGTTCCCCGTTCGGCCGTATACCGTTCCCGTCACAGTTGTCTTAAGAAGCTGACCAGTATCATTGTAGAGCTTCACTGTAACCTCATTTAGCCCTTGTTCCTTATCATTCTGAATGCCGTCTTCATTATCATCGATCCAGACATAATCACCGATCGTACCTTTTGCCGGTGGCTCCGTTATTCGAACCAACCCCGCATCCACCGTCATGTTGATCTGACCTGGTTCTAATGTGAACCAATCCGTCATTCCGTCTGCATTAGCGTCAGAATCGAGTGCACTGTCGTTACCGGCTCCTTTTTGCGTAAACGCAAAACCATTTGGCAGCTCAAATTTGACAGCATAGCGGCCTGCAAACACATTGTCGAAGCGGTAGTATCCATTAGTTGAATAAACCGACTGGTAAACGGAATTATAAACTGACTTATAGACCGATGCAGTCACCGTCGAGCTTTGCAATATTCCTGCATCATCAAATAGCTTCACAACGACACCATTAACACCGCTATTTCCGTCATTTTGAATGCCATCCCCGTTGGTATCTAACCAGACCGTATCCCCAATACTTCCACGCGCAGGCGGCTGTATTACCTTCCTGAGCCCTGCATCGATCGTGGGATTCGACTCGCCGTAACCCAGTGTAATCAAAGGAGTTTTACCATCAATCGGATTGGCATTTGAATCGATATCAGACTTCGGATCTAAACCTTGCGTTGTAAATTCATAGGAGCTGCTTGGGAGAACGAACTGCACGATGTATTTGCCTGCCCAGAGCTTATCAAACTGATAATAACCGTCACCGTAAACGGCATCCTTTACTGTTGACGTCTTTCTTAATAACTGGCCTTTCTCATCTAACAGCTGGACAGTAACCTCATTCATGCCTGGTTCCCCTGCATCTTGCAGGCCGTTCCGATTATCATCGAGCCAGACTCTGTTGCCCAAGCTGGAGTTCGGCTCCAGTATTCCAGCATCAATGGTCAAATTGACTTCATCCTGAGCTAACGAGATGATCCCTGTCTTACCTGCAGCATCTGCATCTGAATCTATCTCGCGCTTGCTTCCGTCACCTTTTGTTGTAAAAGCGAGACCCGTAGGAAGAACAAATTCTACGACATAGTCCCCTGATGTCAAATGATTGAATTCATACAATCCAGTACCGGAGGTCACGGTCGTTGCCATTAAATAACCGTTTTTGTCATACAAGTTCACAGTGACTTCACCAAGTCCAGGTTCATTTGCATCCTGCAAGCCGTCACCATTCTTGTCTAACCAAACCTTATCTCCAATCTTTCCTTTGGGAGGAATTAACCCGGCATCGATCGTATGTATCTTGTCGCCTGCTGCTAAACTGATGACACCGGTCCAGCCATCCGAATCTGCATCGGAATCGCTTGCCCTATTATCTCCAACGTTCGCTTTAGTCCATCCGCTATAGCCATCCGGCCGAATGAACTTCACTTTATAGCTGCCTGCATCCAAATTGGTAAACAAGTAATACCCCGGATTACCGGCATGATCGTTGCTCGTTATAGTCGATTGAACAAGCTCGTTTGACTTGTTATAGAGTTCTACTCGGACTCCATTGATACCCTGTTCTTTGGGCTCGTTCTGAATCCCGTCTTCATTCATATCAAGCCAAACATAGTCTCCAATCTCTCCTTTAGCATCCTCCTTAACGACAACGCCTACCTTGAGAGGTTCTGAGGCTAACAACGATTTACCGTTATCATTGCGTTTGGCCGTGAAACCAAAGGAACTCCACGCAGTTTGATCCCCTGTAGGAGCATTGACTGGAGCACGCATGACCCAATTCAGTTCTTCCTGAGCACCCGGCGCAATCACATGATCATCAGAGAATTCGAATTTGATTCCCGTAACCTTAGTAATATCAGCTGGTGGTTCCTTGGACCAAAGCCCTCCACTCATCGTTATGATCGTATCGGCAGTGTAATACACGGTAATAAAGCTAGGAGTGCTCAACTTACTTGTCAATACTGGACTCCACTTACTATCTCGCGGCGACGTATCGATGACTCCCCTGTCCCCAACCCTAGGTAAAGCATCAACAATTAATAGGCTTCTTACAGGGATATTGCCCACATTGGTTACTTGCAGCTTATATTCGACCTTACCGCCAGGTGTCGTGATACCTTTATCGGGGTATTTCGTCCAATTGCTTCCATCCAAATCCCCTTGCACCCATTTGACAGATTCAACTTTTACAACGGAGTTCACATAAAAGGCAGCGTTGTTATAAACATACCATTTGCCATTCATCTTCTTCTTTTTTGCAAAATCAATGTTATTCAAATAGGCATGTTTATCCGAGGTAATATCCGTTTCATTGTCTATATAGCCGGCTGGCGTACCTGTCTTAATCTTAGCGTCAAACTCTAGCTCTATCTTCTTGTCATTCCCAAGTACAGCAGGATTGACATCACTCCACAACCACTTAAGCAAAGTTCCGCCACTGGCAGCATCAATGGATTGCTCAAACTTCGGTGCAGAAAGATTCAATCCGCTATCGTTAACGACAACAGCGCTGCCTGCCGAATACTCCAACTGTTCCGGAAGCAGGTCCTCAATGATTGGATTGTTGAAATTGGAGCTGCTGAACTCCGTATTTCGTACCGAAATTCGATATTTTACCGTATCACCAGGTGAGAAGCTTGCACCGTTCATTACTTTCTTAGTAACTTCGACTAATGGGCGGTTCTGAACTACATAAATAGAAGCCTTGCTTTGTTGCTCCTTCATGCTGCCCTGGAAGCTGTATTTCAAGCTAGCTGTGTTAGTAATTTTATTGATTTCGTTAGGTTCTATTGGAGCCGCATAAGTTGGGTTTAGCATGTAGCGAATCTCCATATTTCCATTCTGATAAAAGTCTACTGGCACCTCTCCAAAGATGAAACGAATCCCTTTAACGGAAGCTCCAGAAAAGGGTGCATCACTTGTTTTCAGAATGATATTCTGATCGGCACGAACCGTCCCCCAGTTTTTCCATGGGTCATTAGGATTATTGGAAAGCGTATATTCGACCGAATACGTTGAAATACCGTTAAATGTAGGTGTAGTTATTTGCTGCAATTCCAATCCTTCAGGCGTCATGTCAGTGAACACATAATCTTGCAGATTGACATTGGCTGAATTGTATAGACTATAAATATTGAAATTAACAATCTGCCCCGGAGAAATCTCTTTCTGTTTATCATTCACTATCTTAAAAAAACCGGAAGCGCCATTGCCAGGATCATTGGTAAATGAATCTTTTTTCTCCGCTTTCAAGGTGACCTTATCCTGGTTTAAAGGATTGAACGTTGCTTCCGCATGATTCGTAATTTCACCAGACATATTCATAGGATACTTAACGGTTATATAGTATTCCTTATAGCCTATATTTTCTCCAAAAGTCCCCTCGTTCCAGGTTACTGTATTGCCAATCACCGTGGCTGCCGGGCGTGACGATACATATTGAGCACCTGCTGGCAGCGTATCCTGGATGACAACATTGCGAAGCTCTAGTCTGCCATAATTTGAGGAGTTCTTATTATAAAACGTAATTTTGTACTCCACTTCGCTGCCCGGTTTAGGATTCAAGCCAGCAATCGGTCTTGTTCTCTCTTTCTTGAATTCCCAATCGACAGCAGCCTGAGCCGTTACTTGAACTGAGTTCGACTTTAGAATCCCTTGGCTGCTTTCAAACTGGCTCTGGACACTGGCCTTTATTCCGTTAGGGGTAACGAAATTCGGAAAGTAGACATTCATTTGTAGCGTTCCTGTCGTACCTGCTTTAATAGCACTATTGAACTTAAAGGTTACCGTGTTGCTTGTGGCATTATACGTATATGTAGTATCATTCGCATTCACGGCAGAATCAAATTTAAGCTCCTTAGGCAAAGGAACGACAACTTGAGCATTCGTATATTGCTGTGTCGTACTCGACAAGCTGTAGTCAATTTCTAACGTGAATTTTTTTCCTGTTGCTACTTCCGACTCCGTGCTTCTCATCGCAATCTGTATCCCGTTGTCAGGCTCATCGGCAGCCATTGCCGTCATAGGTGTCAAAATAAGATTGAACATCATCAGGAGCACCCAGACCAAGGCTTGCCCTCTTAAAAACCTTCTCATTGCTACATTTCTCCTCATTCAATACTGCGTGCCTACATCTCCAATACAGCTTTGACAATAAGCCGATGAGTTGGATTATATTTAGGCTCGCACGTGATTAGAGTCATTTCGGCCTTGTCCTTTTTTTGCTCCAATACCGACAAGTCATCCGGATTAACAAGAAATTTGGCAGTAACGGTATACTTAAATGAGTGCTTTGTCGTATCGACTACGATACTATCACCGGTATCCAGCTCATTTAGACGGCTGAATTGCTTGCCATAAGTCCAACTCCGATGTCCTGCAACAACAAAATTACCCAGTACCCCTGGACTTCGATCCGGTTCAACTATACCGATTCCTGTTTTCAAAGCTTCAGGATCAGCACCTTCAACGATCGGCTCCTTGAGGTTAAGCTTATCGATTGCCATAGTCCCTCGAACAGCGAATCCATCGATATAGATCGTCTCCTCCGGCTGTTCCTGACTGGACTCCTCCTCCAATATTCCATTATTAGTTAAGGAAGAGGTTTGCAAAGACAGCATTGTCGTATCTGGTACTGAGGACTGAACTCGCAACGTATTCCATTGCTCCAACATAGAAAGCCTCTGTTTTTCCTGCATAAAACGATCCCACCACGGATACAGGATAAGCACTATTCCGCAGCCGCACAGCAGTACCACTGCGATGGTTCGCAGCTTATTCAGACGAATGGGGCAGCACCTCCTACACCTTGAGAATGTGGATTTGCAGGAGCTCTCACTCCTTTCTCACCCAAACTTCATAGGAATCTTGTTTGAGTTCCTATTTTGTGCCTTCCTTTCAGAATACGGTCGTTTGTTCCTTAATATTCCAGTCTGTAGAAGGGAGCCATATCATTTTTTTATAAAATTTCATCCCCTTCATCCTTGCAAACCTGATATACTTACTCAGGAGCCTACTGTACCTATCAATGGCCTACTATAGAAAAGGGTAAATAGAATTCAAAGATTTTCGGATAAGGAGACAAATAAAACCAATATGAACCTGACTAACAGCTTAGAATCTTCCTCTCCAAAAAAGGGACGGTTCCCCATCTCCCTCTTATGTCTCACCTTGGGAGCTTTTGCTATCGGGATGACCGAGTTTATTATTATGGGACTGCTGCCCAATGTTGCTGATGATCTGCATGTTACCATTCCTCAAGCTGGGCAGCTCATTACAAGCTATGCGCTCGGAGTCGCAGTAGGAGCGCCTGTATTAACCGTGTTGACACATCGTATTCCGCAAAAAAGGCTGCTTACTTTGCTGATGTGTATTTTTATCATCGGAAACGCTCTTTCCATGATTGCTCCTGTATACTCTTTACTTATTGCCGCGCGAGTTATGACCGCCTTTGCCCACGGAACCTTTCTGGGCGTCGGTTCGCTCATGGCTACTCGTTTAGTGCATCCAGACAAACGGGCAGGTGCTGTATCCATAGTGCTTGCAGGACTTACGATAGCTAATATTATCGGTGTTCCATTCGGGACATTCATCGGTCAGCAGCTCGGCTGGAGAGCCTCCTTTGGTGCAATTACCATTTTGGGAATTATTTCATTGATGGGCATCATTCGGTTTATCCCTGTGTTGCAACAGGAGAAGGCAGCCAATCTCGGAAAGCAATTTCGCAGCTTGATTAATCCGCAGGTACTTCTGGTATTGCTGACAGGAGCCCTTGGCTGCGGCAGTCTTTTCGCCGTGTTCACTTACATTACTCCAATGCTAGAAACGATCACAGGCTTTGCGGAACATAGTGTGACTTGGATATTGGTATTATTCGGATTTGGGGTAACCATAGGAAATATGGTTGGCGGGAAATTAGCGGACTGGAAGCTGATGCCTTCATTAATGGCTAACTTTGCAATACTAGTCGTTATTCTTGCTCTATTGACCGTTACGCTTCATAATCCCTATACGGCTATCATCACTATCTTCTGTTGGGGTGTCGCGGCATTCGGTATTATGCCTGGCATTCAGATACGTATAATGAATTTGACCCGGGAAGCGCCAATGCTTGCTGCAACCTCCAGTCACTCGGCGCTCAATCTGGGAAATGCTGGCGGAGCTTATTTAGGCGGACTTGCTATTACGTTTACCGGCCTGCCTTCTGTACCTTGGTTAGCAGCCTCTCTGGCTGCACTAGCATTAGTAGGGGCTGTAATCAGTTATCAAGCGGGGAAAAAAACAAGTATAAAAGAGTCTTTACAGCAATCAGCTTAGCTTGGCATACTAATAAAACCACTGACCAAAATGAACAGCAGTCCAATTATTAGTTACGAACTAACAGTTGGGGGGCAATTCAGAATAGCAGTGGTTTTTTATTATAGTTATATGGTCTAGGTGCATTTGCCAAAATCCTCCAACAAACTTTTCCAGTTGAATATTTCGAACCTGCATTATTTCTGACTTTCCAGTATATTTAGTTCATAAGCCCGTGTTTGCGCAGGATAACTCATCGCTTTGAACTTGGATGTCCATGCTTCTACTTGTTGTCCTATCTTGAAATCATCAAATGTAATACTCTGTTGTCCGTTCTTACTTCTTAAGGTAGCATCCTTGGAAAACGATAACCAGTTAGCATTCTGCATAACAGGGGCATTCATTGCAAATGGTTCTTTATCCACTACTAAAATTTTACTTTCTTGACTATCAATTTTGGATATAATCCCCACAATGTTTGGTTTATCGGAAATGAGATACGTGTCAAGGTATAATGGAAACGATTGGTCTAGTGCTTCATAAATGGCCTGTCTCAGCTGCTCTTCTTCCTCTTTACTCAGCTTCTCACGATGATGATACAGCTTTCTAACCGTCAAATATATCCCGTCTTTCTTGGGATTAATTTCGATCAGCTCCAATGAAAGTCGGTCATAAACCTCATTAAGCTTTGAAAGCCTCTCTGGAATTTGAGCCCTATTTACCTGAGATATTTTCGGGGTTGCTGGTAGTGTTTCATACAAAGGTTCCTTATTCTGCTGTATCGGTTCTTGACCTAAGTTACCTGCTGGCAGACTTCCCAAGCCTATTATAAAGTATAACAGCAAGGTGATGATGGTGCTCAATAGTCTCCCCTCTTTCTCATTAATACTTACTAAGTGTGTAGTGATTGTAATACTCACTTTGAATCTCTATGCGATCTTTATAAATGAATCCGCATTTTTGGATAACGGCATTGGAAGGAATATTGTTATGTAAGGCGATCACGTTAAGAATTTCAACGTCAGTATTCTCAAACAAATATTGGATCAACCCTAGCGCTGCTTGAGTGGTATAGCCTTTATTGCGATGATCTTTGGAGACCGCATACATGATCTCACGGTTAGGAGGTGGCAGCTCTTTTTTCATACCAGTACAGCACCAACCAATGAACTTTCCCGTTTCTTTCAAAATGATTCCTAGACGCAAACGAAGCTCGTCTACATGTCCACCTTCCGACACCGCTTTGAGAAACTGTTTGTTTTCTTTTATTTCATAGTTGACCATCCAGTCTAGCCTACGCTCCTTCGAGACGTTCCACCCTGGCAAGTACCGATAAATTTCAGGTTGCTGAGTCAACTCATAAAAGTCGTCCAGATCCTCCAGCCTATATTCTCGCAGTACAATGTCTTCGCACTGGATTGTAAAGACGTTTTTTGCTATATCGGGGCTGTGCTTATTTTCCATCATCGGTTGCTCCTACATTCTTCTAACTTCTAACACTTCGATTAATGACATGCTTTATTCCATTATTCATATCAAGACATTTAAGTTCAGGTACGACAAACTCTGGAACGATCTTATAATTTTCAAGATGATCTAAGTGAATCCACTTGTTCACGAACCCATCTTCTAAACCTTTAAATTCTGTATCGTTAGAATAAATGGGTTCATCCTCCGATAAAGTAACCAGAAAAAAGAACCCGATTTCATGAACCTGCATATCAGGAAATGATACAAAATTTTCTACAATCCATATCATTTTTTTATCTAATACAGTAACTCCAAACTCTTCTTGCATTTCCCTATCAATTGTATAGTCAGCGCTTTCGTCAAATTCAACTCGGCCACCTGGAATAAACCACAAGTCATCCTGACTTTGTCTCTGAAAAAGTATTCTATTTTTATGAAATAGGATACTTGCCGCTCTACACTGAAACTTATTCGTCCCAGTTTGAAAAGAAATCATCATATTTTTTTCCTTTTGAAAATGTATTTTAATTCAACGTATATTCTTTTAACTCACAATTCCCCGTGTAATACTCATAAAACTCTTCGTTCGTTTGATCATTAAAATATGTATTCATGACTCTACAGACACCCCCGTGGGTAACAAGAAACACTTTGTTATTGCGATATTTCTCTTTGATTTCTTCAATTAAATCATATACTCGATATACCACTTGAAGTACGGACTCTCCATCTGGAAGTTTTGTACGTAAACTGCTTCTTCACATCTTTAAAATCTTGCGAATCACGCGAAACTCCTTCATAAATACCATAGTTTTGCTCAAATAGTCTATTATCAATTACGGCATAAGGTAGTCTTCCCCACTGCACTTGGCCCTTCAATGCATATGTTCACTGAAATCACCCACTATATTTATCTACTATAACATTAGAATTTCATTAAATAAGTTACTACCTCATCAATTGTATGATGAAAGCTAACTGAGCTTTCGAAGTATTTAAGATTATACTTGCCGCACTCCTTTCTTATTGTTAGGCTATCTGATTTTATGCGTTCTAATTCAGTAACAGTTTCAGCATAACTAAGGTCGATAAAACCATCATTCTCCGTTTGACTGGAATAATATTTCATTGCTTCTACACTTTTTTCCACATCTAATTCGGCTAAGCCAATAAAACATGATTTTATTTGACATGGAAACTTCTGTTCTAGTTCTCGGATATTGTTAGGCAAAAGTTGTACACCTTCAATTGTGTAATCAATATGATTCTCTATCATGGCTGTCATTAAAGGAAGAACTACTTTCCACATACGTCTACCAGTAATTAAGTCGCCCTCAGTTGGTTGCACTCCGAGTTCTGGAATACCATTCGCAATGCCCATCATTAAATAATCAAGAGAGAAATACGGTATTTGTGCTTCTTTCAATATTCTTTTTGCTGTTGTTGTTTTCCCACTTCTTGAAGTACCTCCAATAATATAAAGCATTTTTTACCTCCGATTTGGAAATATGATTTAACTACAACTATTCAAGGTGTTTCATATCGTTGCTCTCCGTTATTTCCCAACCATCATCTGTTTTTTCTATAGTATGTACACTCGCATTACCTATCGGATAAAAAGAGGATTTATTAGTCCACTCTAACCCATTCAACAAATAGTATAGTACGTTGATAAACCCTCCGTGTGTTACTATGAGTACATTCGATTTAACTTCACGGCGCTCAATTTGACTACAGAATTCTTCAAATACGCTCTTAACTCTTTGAAAAAATGCAATGGGACTCTCACCACCTGGGAAAGCCTCGTCCATTTGTAAAGTATTAAAATAAACCCCAGGAAAATCTCTTTCCGCTTCCGTATTTGCTAAGCCTGCTAAAAGTCCATTATTCATTTCTCTCCAATGTGGAAAATAACCAGCTTGAATATTTAACATTGTTTCAATAGGCCTTGATGTTTCTACTGCTCTATTTAAATCACTACTAAAAATGGTATTTATCTTAAACATATCTTTATTCTGATGTAAATACTCAGCAAGCTTCCTTGATTGAGATATACCGTTACTAACCAGTCCTCTCGAGCTCCAACCACCTCGGTAACCGCTCTCATCTTCACCATGTCTTACAAGAAAAATCTTCATTTTTATCCCACCATGTAGTTAAACTATGATAAATTAACAATAATCCTTTATATAACTCTAAATAATCCGGTTAATTCATTATGTCTATATAATTTAAAGCTTTCATAAAATCTTTCAGTACCGTTGGCAGCGAACAGCCCCACGAAAGCTTTTGCAGGCGCATTAGTTTTTAAATAGTTTATTATAGAATTCATAATTTCTTTTCCTATACCGTTATTTTGATATTCGGGCATGACGGCAATATCTTGAATGTAAAAGTATATACTGCCATCTCCTACTACACGTCCCATTCCAACTACCTCATCAGACACTATGGCAACTACACCATATAAAGAGTTATTTAACGCCTCATGAGCGACATCAAAATTCATTACACTTCTCCATCCAACCGAAGTGCATAGTTTGGTATATTCCTCTATTGTTGGCACACGTTCAATGATTACTAATTTATTAGTCATTTTTTTACGTCCTTTAGATATGGTTGGCTCAACTCTCCCTTTATAGACTTACGAGCCATCATAACAAATATACCACTACAGTCATTTACTGGTAGTGGTATTAATTATTTTATATTCATTTTTTAGTTTGCTAACAAATTTCTCTGTTTCATTACCATTCTCTCCATTCTTCTGTAATGTCTTCATCATGCTTAATGTCCAGTCCAGGTTTATTATTAAATAAATCACTAATGTCATATGCGAATCCCTCATTCTACATTTGATGTCATTAGGCGAAGACCCATTTATGCTCTTGGAAGGAGCGCGCTACCGATAATTCTGCGAATCGAGGGATATCCTACATCATTTTTCTTCACTGAACCGCTGTCCCTTCTTCATGACGCCAAAGGGAATTCGAATCAGTATGTAACCGCCCTATGTAGTAAATGGAGAATAGTACTGGAAGTATGGAAAATAAGCCGATGATATGCTATGAGTGCAAATAGGTGCGTCAGCTCTATTGGATTGCATGAAAAAACCTGCTCCTAGAAGCAGGTTCATGTACTTCCTGTAGACGTAAAAGCTATTATGCATGCGATTCGGACCGGCATTCAATTCCCGTATGCAACCAATGAAACGGTTTCAAAATCAGCGGGCACCGCGTCAGTACCGAAACCATTGACGATTACGCTGCCCTGGCCGTAGCCCATAGTTTCCAGCAAGCCGATTCCGGAACTTTTCTTGCCGTTAACCAGCACGCAATAATTGGTTGTTGCGAACGGCTTTGTCCAATTCACGACATATACGCCGGCTGAAGTTCTGCTAACGGATGAGACATTATACGAATCCTTGAGGGCGACGGCCGAACCGTTCCAGCCGAAAATCACCCATGCCTTGGCGGAATTGCTGTATAGTGGCGTTTCGAATGCGCTCAGCGGCATCGTCGTGGAAAATCCGATATACGTCCGGTCCAGGAAACCGCAGTATTTCTCCGTCTCTAGATACGCTTTATTGGTCGTAACCGTAATTTTAAAGGAGTTGCGTACGCCTGCGACTTTCGGCTGACGAATCGCCAGTCCCTTGACGTTGTCTGCGTATATGCCGTATCTGGATTGGTCACTCCCATAAATGTTGACGTTCCCGATATTCACGTACGAGCAGCCCGGACCGAGATGGACGACGTCATATTCGGCACCGCCCCGTGCGATGAGATCGCTTCCGCCGTTCAGATCGACATTCTGGCAGTAATCCAGATCGACCAAATGCTGATTGGAATTGGTCGAGTTGATCAGCGTCGACCCGCTGACATGCAGTCCTCTGATAAATCTCGCCCGCAGCGCAGGCAGAGGAGATTTCGCAGTGGCAACGAAATTGGCGGAATACCCACCGGCCCACTCGGCGTCGCAATCCCGTATGACGATCTGAAACGGGTAATAATTGACTCTCCGCTTCCCGTCCGGAGTTTCAGGCGACTCAGGCGTCGCGTCAAAATGATATCCGCCTGCATTTCCCCAAGAATGGAACTTATCACAGTAAATGTTCGCAAACGTCCCGATGCACTCGAGGCCGTACCCGAACAAATTCGTAACCGCTTCCATATTATGAAAAACGGTCGGACCGGTTCCGCGGATGCCTGTTTCGTCATAAATCATGATCGCGCTGTCGCCCATATCCCGGATTACAATATCTTCAAAGATCGTGTAGCCGAACGTTCCGTGAACCCGGATCGCGTAATTGCCGGTTATTTTGTCAACGGGCGCCGTTTTCCGCTTGATCGTCAGTCCTCTCATAACGGTATCGCCGCCTTGATCCGGCGTTCTACGGTCGTCACCAACCACAAACTCAAAGCCCGGCCCGTTATGATCGATCAGCAGATTGGTTGCTTTTTTGCCTGCCCCGATCGTTTGAATCCAGCTGTGATGCGGGATGGTTTGCCTTATTATGTAATCCCCGGCCGGGATGAATATAATCCCCCTATTCGTTCTTGCAGCCATATCGCGGTAGCAGTCAAGAAATGCTTGCGTCGCGTCCGTACCGTCGCCTGCGGCTCCGTAATCTTTCACATTCAGCAGCAGATCTCCGCAGTATGGCGGCGAGCCGTTCGGATCACCTCCGTATACGGACGAAGTGACCGTTTGCGAAGACGCTGGGACCGCGCCTAACAGCGCGCCGGCCCCCAGCAGCGATACGCCAGCGGCGCTTATCGCTTTCACGAAATTTCTTCTGCTAGTGTTCTTAGTCTCAGTCAACGCTCTCAACCTCCTAATCTTATATTTAATGCGTTACGAATAGCTCATCTACCTGCGGTTCTTCTGTATCAAAAAAAAGAAATCGCATTCATAGAGTCGATTGGCTAACGTTCCGGAATTATTTTTGAACCTCTACAATTTTTCGGTTAATTTCATCCTCCGCCTCGCGAAGAATGGTGTTGACGTCTTTCGTACGCGTATAAAAATCTTTGCCGAGCGCCGTCTTGTAGAATACGTCCTTGGCGATGCCGTCATACTTCGTGACGACGGCCGGCTTGCCGATTTTATCCTTCAGGAAAGCACCCATATTTTTCCCTGCAATCCCCGGCAAATCAGCAGCAAATTGCTGCACCGCAACCGGGTTGTCTACGATCGGAGCTTTGCCCTGTCTCGCTTTGGCGATCTGCGCTTCATCCGAAAGCAAATAAGCAATAAGCTGGAATGCTTCATCCTTGTGCTTGCTATTCGGAGGAATCGCATAGAACGGTGCAATCATCTGGGTTCCCCCGCTTGGGTTGCCCGCAAACTGCGGCAAGGAGGCCACATCCCAGTTCAGCCCGGTATTTTCAGCCTCGATCACAGAGGTCAATATGTTCGGCCCGGTCCACATCGCAACCGTCTGCTCCTTGTAGAAGGTTAAATTTTTGTAGTCATTGTTCGGTATGAAATAGAACCCGCCCATCACGTCCAGCCATCGTTTCCATTCGGCTGTGTTAATCGCCGCTTTGTTCGTTTTCGGATCGACAAAGGTCAGGCCTAGCTGGTTTTTCCATACCAGATTTTGATGCTGAAAAATGAACCCGCGATACTCCGTACCGTTTTCGTTACGGGACAATTTTCGTGCAAGCTCGTAAATTTGTTCCCAGGTCATCCCGTCGCGCGGATAAGCGACGCCGAATTTATCAAAAATCGTTTTATTATAAAATAAAACATTGCTGTTAAGCTCAAACGGCAAAAACAGCGTTTCCCCGCCTTCCGAATAAGACCGAACGCTTTCCGTTACGCCGGGAATGAAACGACTCTCGTCGAACCGATATTTCTTCATCAGTGGCGTCATATCGGAGATAAGTCCGGTACTTTTCAAATCCCAAAACGAGCCAAGACTAAACGATAGGAAATCCGGGATGTCACCGGCTGTGACCAGTTGATCCATCTTTATATCTTTTTCCAGTGTAACCTTCAGGGTCACGTTCGGAAACTTCTTAGCGATTAGCTGCTTCTCGAGCTCCAGCCACTTTGTATTGTCATTCGTGTAGTAATGCAGCGTGATGGGGTCCGTTAAGGAGGCGCCGGAGGCGGAGTTCGCATCCGCCTCTGCCTTGCTGCCGCTACTTTGCGTGCAGGCAGCCACAAACGCCGAACCTAGCGCCAATAGAATACCCGTCTGACACAGTTTCGCCATTGCCGTCATACGACTCTCCCCTTTATCGATTGTTCCATTCAATCACCTGTTTATCTTCCAGCAGCTTCTTTCGAAGCTTCGCGTAATCCACTTCCTGTACGGAACACCCCGCTTCGAGCACTAATGCGGCAGCCGTCGCCGCCGATTGTCCGAGGATCATGAAGACCGGCTCCATTCGGATCGAACCGAAAGCAATATGAGAGGACGACAGACAGACCGGCACAAGTAAGTTGGCGCATTGCTCCGCTTTCGGCACGATGGCCCGGTACGAAATCGGGTAAGGTGCACTTGGTACGACCTCCACATTGCCCTCATTGACGCACCTCCCGTCAATAACGAGCCGACGGCAATTGTGGGAATCCATCGTATACGCCGCCAGGCCGACCGGGTCTTCGACAACGGCATACCCCCGGCAATGATGCTCGGTCATGATAACCTCCGAAATCATGCGGCGCGCTTCCCGGACATACAATTGCGGCGTCCAATGCCCGCTGAGCGGATATTCGTCAGCAGGTAATCCCCATTGGGCGACTTCCCGGCGGATCGGCTCAGGCACCCGTTCGTCATGGCTGAGGAAGTACAGCATCCCCAAATTGTACCGGAGATGCGCGTGAAACAGACGTTCCCGGACCAGCGAATCGCCTTCCGGCCATAAGTCGCCGCCACCGATGTAATCGGTGGATACCGCCCCGAAATTGTTCAAGTCCGTTTTCCCGTTCGGCATCATTTTGTGCAAGCGCAAAGCGTCCCACACGCCCGCCTTAATGTACCTTGCTAGCAACGTGAACTCTTCCGGATCGTAGCCAGGCGGCTGCGGAAACGGAATCCGGTTCTCGGGCACATTCGTCAGGCATATGCGGAAGTTGTACGCCTGCACGCTAGAATCGCCATCCCCTTGCCGAAGTACTGGCGCTTCCGTCACACCTGGAATCAATCCGCTTTCCGGTTTTCCCGGAATGACGTAAGGGTCGACCCACGCTTTGAAATTGTGATTCGGATGTCCGTAATGCACGCCGTTCAGCGTCTCCTGGTAAACCGAGTTCGCTTCCCGCCCGACATGATAAGAGACACCGGCACGCGCCAGCAAATCGCCTTCATACGTGGCATCGATAAAGACCGGGGCGCTGAAGCGGATGCCGTTTCTCATGACAAGAAACAATAATTTCCCTTCCCTCATTTCGATCCGATCCAACTGCTGCTCGAAGTAGACGGACACCCCCGCCGACTGCAGCCAATCCTCAAAAATCCGTTTAGCCACACTCGGTTCAAAGGTCCACTTCGTTCCATCCGGCTCCGAACTTCCATAATGCTTGCAGACCGCACTGTAAAATTCTCGGGAAATCCCTCCAATCGCTGCTTTATTGCCGATATCCGTCGCACCCAATCCGCCTGTCGTCAATCCGCCCAGATGGAAGCCAAACTCGGCGATGACCACGTTCAACCCCATCCGGTGAGCCTGGATGGCGGCGGCAATCCCTGCCGATGTTGCTCCGTAGATGCATAAATCCGCGTGTACCAGCTGCGGATTCGTTTCGACGGTAGTATCGGTATCATATTTAATCTTCCCAAAGTCAATGCTCTGCATGGCTTTTCTCCTTTGACCCTTTGTTTTGCTTGAATGTCATTTTTTGTATCCGCTTTAATTTGATTTTATTAAAATTCAACTTTCATAACTAGTTGAAGAATACTTTCATTTTAATTACAATCAAACTAAAAAACGGGAAACTAAAGGAGACTCAGACACTCATGCGGAAGAAAAAGTCAGTAACGCTGCAGGATTTGTCACGCCAATCGGGACTGTCAGTTCATACGGTATCCAAAGCTTTGCGCGGTTTGCCCGGCATGTCGGAGGAATCCAGAAATCATGTTCTTAAAATCGCGCGGGAAATCGGATACTGGACGAAGGATCAGGAGCGTGTTCATGCGGTTGAACGGATTCCGCTGCATCCCCACAAGCCTTCAAGGTTCAAGATGGTCATATCCGATAAGTTCGAAACTTTCGACATGATTCTTTTGATATTAAGCGGGTTGCAGGAGAAGCTGTCGGAATACGGTCATTCGATCGAGATGGTGACCATTCCTTATCATCTCGATTCAACTGACACGCTTCCAAATTGGTCGAAAATGCATCAGCTGGAATATTGTGACGGCGTATTCATTACTCCGATGATCGGAAGCAAACAGGAAGAACATCTGCTGCAATATTCCATTCCACGTATTTTAATCAATTTCCCGGGGCCGGCGGCAAAGGTGGATAGTATCGTTTGGGACGTCGGGACCGCCATTCACCAGTCGGTGCGACAGTTGTTATCTAAAGGGCATACTCGAATTATGTATATCGGGAATATCGGCACTCACAGAGGGTTTATTCTTCGTTGGCAGTCCTTCGTGGCGGCGACGAACGTGGCGGGAATCAATGTGAATCAAGACGACCATATGACCGGGGAGTTAAGCAGTCAAGAAAACGGGATGGCGCTGTTGATGCAAAAGCTGCAGCAATATCAGCCAACGGCGATTTTAAGTGCGGTAAGTCATGATCTCATCTGGATATACAATGCTTGCAGCCAGCTAGGCATGCGAATACCGCAGGACGTTTCAATGATCAATTTGGCGCATGCCAAGAACGATTTCGTACCGGAATTATCCAGGCCGATTCTGATGATCAAGGAATCCGGAATCCGCGCTGCCGAACGTATGCTTTGGCGCTTGGCTAACCCGCATTTACCTTATGAGCATATTTTGCTGCAGGGAAATTTTTATGAAGGTTCGACCGTAAAAGCAATTTTACCTAACGGTAGCTAGTACACCCAATGCATGTAAAGTAATCTTTCATCATTCGAAACCTAAAGGATGAAATCTCGCGAATAGACGAGCTTGCGTGAGGAAATCAAATCATACCCAGGAGTTAAATTTAACTTACATACATGGATGGGTTTCATTTGGGAGATACCCACAGAATCTAATGATTCTCTCTTTTAACATCAGGTCTCTTTTTTCGCAGCCTTTGATAATTCTTTCCATAATAAACGGATCCTGAATATCTTATCCCCTGACCCGGAATACGGTAGCCTTAACCGGAGCGCGCCTCACTTTGAATTTATATTTCGTATATACGCCAAAGTTGCCGACGATTCCGACCGAAGGACTGATTGTACGGCTTTACCTGTCTCCTTTTGCATTTCCAACGTCATCAGTATTCAGCGCCTCCTGCTACAGCAGATATTATTTCTTTTGCCACCACCGGCATCAACCATTGCTCTGCACCTTTAATCATCCACCATCGTTTGCCGGGACAATGGGTAACCATTGCTCCTTGGTGGTCTATCTGAGCATTTTTACCGAGTGGATTCCTTGATCGATACACTTGATAGATACAAAGTTGAATTGTGAAATTGGTTGTGCTACAATGCATGTAATTAATCTAGGGGAGCTGATGAGAATAATGTAATATTTCTTGCTTATTTTCGAATGATAAAACAAAAACTGTTTTATTCTTTGTTAAGCAAGAAAGTTACTTATTCTCTTCACTCAAATAAAATAACAATATCCAATCCATTAATTGGGTTAGATTTTAGTATTTGTTTATTTGAGCTACAAGAAAGGTAACTTTCTTGTAGCTCTTTATTTTTTATGGAGGATTTTGAAATGACTTTAATCAATGTGACCAACCTAACTTTTGCTTATGACAGCTTTCAAATTAATACGGATTAGGAATTAGGTTTTGCTGGAAGGAGTGGTCGAAGCAAAACAACATTTCTGAACCTAGCCGTTTGAAACCTTGTCAAACGGGGAGCTAACGATAGTTTACTCGCAACCTTGTTTTTAAGGAAAACAGTTTCCTGCTTATAGACGAACCAACTAATCACTTGGACATTCACGCACGGAACCTGGAAAGCGATTATCTAAAATCAAAGCATGGCGTATCACAAGATACCTCACATCTACAGGGCAACTTATAAGATTATGCGAGAAGGCACATCTCCATATATGGGACGAACCTTAAAATATCGCCACCAATCGTCGAACTCTAATGTAACTTTTGCTTATTTAAATTAGGAGGTTGAAATAAATGTTTGAAGTTGTAAATGTTCATGTGAACCGTTCATTGTCTGTTGGTACGGTTCACGATCAAAATAAACGGATGCCGGAGCATTATCCATCTATCGATAGATGCACGTAGCGGCTAGAGCTGCAAGCATCGTTGGGTTTTATTTTAACTGGTTAATGTAGATGTTAAGCCCTTTTATTGGTGCTTAAGGCCTTTTCTCCGGCTCAAGAGGAGAAAAATCATGAAATCAACTTCGAAATACGAAATGATTCAACACATATTGTCTGAATTGAAACAACCCGCATATCGGTTCCAACAAATTGCAGATGCGATCTTCAAGCAAAAAATTGGTGAATATGACAGAATGACCATACTGCCCAAGGGTATAAGAAGCGAACTGATTAAGAACCTTGGCGAACACGTTTTGAACTTAACCCCTGTCATGCAAAAGACATCCAGTCAAGTGAATAAAGTGCTTTTTTCTATTGAGGGCGGTGAACACATAGAAGCAGTCCAACTAAGCTATGAGCGCGGCTGGAAATCATACTGCATTTCCAGCCAGTGCGGATGCGGATATGGTTGCCGCTTCTGTGCTACAGGTACAATCGGACTGAAACGAAATCTAACCGCTGATGAAATTACCGATCAGTTGTTATACTTTCATTTAAATGGTCAAACCTTGGATAGTGTTTCGTTTATGGGCATGGGAGAGGCGCTAGCCAATCCTAATATCTTCGATACGCTTATGATTCTAACAGATCCACGAACCTTTGGTTTGGGGCACCGAAGAATTACAGTTTCCACCATCGGAATTTTACCGGGTATCGATCGAATGGCAAAGGAATTTCCACAGGTTAACCTGACCTTTTCACTACACTCTCCGTTCGACGAACAGCGGAGCAAGCTTATGCCCATTAACAACCGGTTTCCGCTTAATGATGTGTTGAACAAGTTGGATCAGCATATCCGTGATACAGGTAGAAAAGTTTATATTGCTTATATATTACTTCGAGGGGAAAACGATTCAAATGAGCATGCGGAAGCCATCGCTACTTTGTTAAAGGACAGAGGTCCTTGGGAACATTTATATCACGTCAATTTGATCCCCTACAATTCAACCGACGTGACACCTGAAAACTTTCATCATTCAGACAAAGAACGGGTTCAAAAGTTTGTCACTATCTTAAAGTCCAAGGGAATCAAAGTCACTGTGCGAACTCAATTCGGAACGGACATTGATGCAGCATGTGGTCAGCTATACGGACACAACAAGTAATGCAAAAGAATTTACAACATTCGATAATTAATTATCATTAGAAAAATTAATGTACTGTTGGTATTACTATGGTTTAAGTAGATGTTGATTTATACAGTGTGGAGTTACTAGTTCCTTAGGATTTGTAATAGTTAAAAAAGAAAACAATTCAAAAAAGGAGAAATAATTTTGTCTCATAAAAATATTACAATTACCCATGTTCAATTCCATGCAAAGACAGATATTTGGTGATATTTGCATGGAATAACATCATCACCAATCATACTGGCTTTGCTACTTGAGATATTTCATTTATTCAAGGAGTGAATCTACATGAGATATATCAACGCTAATGAAATTCTCCCAAAAGAGTTGGTTGAAAAATTGCAAGATTTTGTACAAGGTGAATACGTCTACATTCCCGCAATAAAAGATCAACATAAAAATTGGGGAGAATTATCCGGTTTTCGTGAAGAGATTGATAAGCGAAATAGTGAAATAATACAAGCATATACTTCTGGTAATTCGATTCAAGAACTTGCAGAATCTTACTACCTTTCTGTTTATGCTATCAGAAAAATAATTTACAACAAATAAAAAACGCTGAACTGTGATCCTTATTGTGGACTAATTAAAAACACTACGCTCTCAGAAGATGATCCTTGTACTCACACGGGATCATCTTTTTAATGTTCACTGATGTTATACCATACATTACAGAGCCGTTTTGTATATAGTTTATGTGATTTCTATCTGTTACTTTTATAACTATAGATTCTTCTAAAATGTAGCAGGACAAACGGAGGTTAAAAAATAATGAATGCTATTGTAAATATACAAAGAATGTTAATCAACAAGTTTTCTAATACAGTGAGGCTTTTAATGTGGATGTGGGACCGATATCGTGAAAGTTTAGGATCTGGAGGAAAGAATAATGTTGAATGTTACTATTTTCAATATGGAAGGTATTAATGTTGATGAAATGGAACTTGAAGAATCCATCTTCGGTATTATTCCCAATGAATCGGTTATGCATGATGCAGTTATAAATTATCTGGCAAATAATCGCAGTGGAACACAATCTGCATTAACACGTGGTGAAGTTAGAGGCGGTGGCAGAAAACCGTATAAGCAGAATAAAATTGATAAATCTAGAGCAGGTTCGATTCGTATGCCACATTGGCGCGGTGGAGGAGTTGTGTTTGCCCCTAAACCTCGTGACTACAGCTACAGACTCAATAAAAAGGTTAAGCGGCTTGCTATAAAATCTGCATTGTCTAGCAAAGTACAGAACAAAGAATTCATTGTCGTCGACGAGATCAAGTTAGAAAATTACAGGACAAAGTCTATAGTAGCAATGCTTAATGCTCTTGGGGCAGATAGAAAGGTGCTAATTGTTACACCTTTGATAGATAACTTTGTTATTAAAAGCGCCAATAACATACCTGGTGTAGAAACCGCTGTAGCTGATTCCATAAATGTATACAATGTTCTGAATTGTGATAAATTAATAATGGCTAAAGAAGCTATCACGATGATAACGGAAATGTACTCGTAAAGAAGGTAAACACCAGAAATATTTTCGAATCTGTATTGGCATGACTCGTATGCAGGGCAATTGTCTAAGTAAAGCTTTGTAATTCTTAACTGAGAAAAACATCAAACCGATATCGTATGTAATCCTATCATCTTTGCCACCTGAGAACCGAAGCAAGTTCCAATGTTTTTTGGAACTATGCATTCGGTATTTTTTTAATTTCGTAGCGTTTACTTTCAAAGTTCATTTCGCAGTTTTTTAGACTGTTGTTGCATTATCCATTTCTACCTCCTCTATAAGAAAGGAGAGTGATGTCGATGAATGTCAACGAAGAAATGAACGAAGTCGTCGGCTCCAATAGAGGAAGTTCATCTACCAATTTGCTATCCCCACTGCTAACATTTCCTGTAACGTATTTATTATTAAATCGAAATGGAGCACATGGTCGAAAACCTGGAGTGCTTCAATTCATTCATCTGACGATGCGAGAGATTTTCTGGCTTGGGTGCTTCTGAACGTTCTTGATAACTGGCAATGACTAATGATTGGTAGTAAGAAGAATCGATTGGGCTTGATGAATGGTTTCTTCCAGGATTCTTGCTGCGCTTTGACCGGATGTCAACATCCTCAAACCTTGTCCAGCCCACAATGACATAAAATCCGGGTTATTTTGCCTTGACGCTGCGTTTCGAATATCTCTTGTCGCCGTATTCTGCGTCGGAAACTGAAGTGGCTCGATGCCTCTCTTATCCCACATCTCGATAAAAGAATTCTTCACCCCTCTGGCCGGACGACCGGAGAAAGCCTTCGTGATGACCGTGCTTTCCTCATTGCCGGAGAGCAAAATCTTCTGATAGGCTTCATGAGCACCGGATTCGATCGAAGTCAAAAAACGAGTGCCCATTTGCACACCTTGGGCCCCTAGCGCAAGTGCGGCGACAAGCCCGCGTCCGTCCATGATCCCTCCTGCCGCGATAATTGGAACGCGAACGTGGTCCGCCATTTGCGGTACTAACGCCATCGTTCCGATATTGGCGCCCATGGGCCGACTTGAGATGTCGAATGTTCCGCGGTGCCCTCCGGCTTCGCTTCCTTGGGCCACAATCGCATCACTACCCGCTTGCTCGGCAAGAAGAGCTTCCTGCACCGTCGTCGCCATAGTAACGATTAGAATGCCGAGATCTTTCGCTTGCTTCATCATATGCGCGGGAAGAACGCCGAAAGCCGTGCTAATCACCGGTACTTGTTCCTCTATCAAAACGGCGAATTGTTGCTCGAAATAATCGGGCGACTGCACGGTTTCTCCCGAAACTGGTGAAATGCCCAGTTGCTTTCGCATCTCGTTTAGTTCTCGCTGTACTTCTTCGGTTCTCGAATTATCATCGGTAACTTGGATCGAGAACAAATTCACTCCGAAGGGGGCGTCCGTTAGTTCACGAAGCTCCCGTATTGCAGCGCGAAGCACTTCAGGCGCCATATAGGCTCCTCCCAGCGTCCCAAGGCCTCCTGCGTTGGATACGGCAGCAGCCAAGCCGACCGTAACGGGTCCTCCAGCCATCCCGGCCAGAAAGATGGGATAACGGATTTGAAACAGGCGACAAAGCGCGGTATCTAGCTTCATTCTTCTCTTCCTCCTTAAGTGCCACGCGACGACGGTAGTATCTCCATCGCGATATTCAACCAACCGCTTCCCGGTTGCCGAGCACTTATCTTATTTTACGTCCAGCAATCGTTGGCGGGCAATCCACCCAACCCCAATTCTCGGCGTCAACCGCTCCGATAACTCACCCAATCCAAAACTCCAATCCTCGTCATTATTTTCAACAATAGAAATCATTAAATCAGTTGGGGCAACACCGCATTCAGCTTCTAACCTTTCAGCCAGTGAGGAATAAAGTTTTTGTTTCTTCTCTTTTGACCGAGCTTTGCTTATTATGGAAAGAATAACTAAATTTTCGGTACGATTAAAGCCTAATCCAGTATCTTCAATAATCATATGATGGGCGGGATGTTCGTGAACGATTTGATAACGATCTCGCTCAGGAACACCGAAAGCTTCTACGACAACTTGATGAACAACATCTAAAAGTTTTTTTAGCCTTGCTTTATCTCGCCCTTCGATAAGATCAAAACGAAGTAATGGCAAATGTTTCCCTTCCTCACTTTAATGTTAATAGATTTCCTGACTAGTTGTCCAAGAATAAATGCGTCTAATTATTTTTCATCATTCCCACTCGAGACATATACGCAATATCAAGAGTATAGCCATCTGGAGAAACCCTGTTCTCTTTTGCCCCCTGAACATATTGATTCATGATCGTGTTAGGTGCAAATGCTGTCCTCTTTTTTCTGGAGTAGGATTATACCAATATTCTTCTCGTGTGGCCCTTTTTTCACCTAGTCCTTCAGGATATATGCTTCCATTTTTGCTTATTATTGCTGTTACACGCTCTGGATGATGCATCGCTATACGTTGTCTTTGGTCGCCTTTAATTCTAACAGTATTGTATTATGCCGAAGTACTCATGATTAATCTTAGATTGCTCAGAGCCATGCCGAATTAACAAGTAAGGAAGTATCGCGTATGAAGGAAGCGTCGCATGATCTATAATGCTCTAACACTCTGGCTAATGTTAAGGGATTAATAGAAAATGATCAGAATGAGTACCGTCCATATTTGAGTCACGCTCTTAATTTAGAAATGCTACGATCAGCACGACCAATTCCAAGTGGTAGACTGATCGCTCCTAACAATACGATGAATGCTGCGCCAATCAGAGCGGAAAGATAGCTGCCATTACCCGAGATCATCACTCCTGCAATAAGGGGACCTATAATCTGGCCGAGTCCAAAGAATGTGGTCAGCAGACCAATGATGCTTTTATTGTTGTGCGGGTATAAATCTTTTGCGTAAGCGACAAAGAGCATCGTTATACCCATAAAAGTTCCGCCAAATAATATGGTACCAAGAATAACACCGGTTGAAGAAGGAATGACTACTGGGATGGCTATGCCTATTGATTGCAACAACATGGCGAAGGTTAAAGTCCATTTTTTCCCCCAGCGTAAAGCAAGCAGAGACCAACCGACGCATGAAGCCATTGCTGCAATGCCTGCTATTGACCAACTTAAAGTGGAAATATTAGGAATGTTTGAAACCGTCTTAGCAAATGCAACAAGATAGGTGCCAGTCACGATATAGCCTAAACCTTCCAAGCCATAGGCAACCACAAGCCAAATCAATATTCTTCGAATGTTTGAAGAGTTAGGAGCGGGTTGCGAGTTAGATGCAATGGTAACCTTTTGCCTGCTCCTTAAAGCATAGCAAGCTGCCACCCCTATGAGCAGACTGATCCAGCCTAGCCCCTTCCATGCGTGAATCCAGTCACCGTTTGGAGCAAGCAGGGGGACTGAAATTCCGGTGAGCAGAAGGCCTGCCCCTACCCCTCCATAGAAGATACCTACCTGTGTTTCAGATAAACGATTCATAACAATGCTAGATGATATTACAAATACAGCCGCACTTGCTAATCCCGAAACAAAGCGGAGCAATAACCATGCATTGAGGCTGTGAAATTGTCCCATTCCCCATGTCGTAGCAATACTGAATATAAAACCGGCAAACAACAATAAGGATTGCCGCTTAACCTGAAATACTGCCAGGACAAGCGCACCGATCAGATATCCCAAATAGTTACTTGAAGCAATATATCCTGCACCAGTCGCGGTGAACAGATCGTGATCAATCATCATTGGAAGAATTGGAGTAAAAGCAAATCTTCCGATACCCATTGCCACTATCATGGATGCGATTCCTCCAAACAGCACGACCGTCGAACGACTTTCCATACCCACTCATCCTTTCCTCTCTATACTAGTCACTTTAATGATGATACATCGTTCTTGAAAACATGTATAATACAGAAATAAGATATCAGGTATCTCTATTTAATATATCAAAGTTTAAAAAGTCGGAGGTCTGCATGGATATTCAGTTACTCAAAGTATTTTACACCGCTGCGCAGGAAAGCAATATCTCTAAAGCAGCAAATAAATTAAATTTTGCTCAATCTAATGTTACTCATAAAATTCAACAACTGGAATCGGATCTGCAAACACAGTTATTTTATCGACATAATAGGGGAATTACGCTATCTCCTTCAGGTCAAATACTGCTGCCTTATGTAGAGAAAATACTTCACGTCATCCAGGAAGCAAGATCAGCAGTTGAAAGTTCCGCTGTTCCAACAGGAACACTTCATATAGGGTCTTTAGAAACAGCTGCTGCTATTCGGCTGCCTGCTCTGCTAACCCAATATCATACTCATTATCCAGCCGTGGATTTATCACTAATCACAGGCCCGAGTGAACAGCATCTCCATGCACTTCTTCATTATGAGTTAAATGGAGCGTTCGTTACAGGTCCGGTGGTGCACCCTGAACTAGTCCAAGAAGATGTTGTCACTGAGGAGCTGGTGCTTGTTGCGCCAGTCTCGCATCCACCTATTCATTCCATTCAGGATATTAAGCTGCTTACGTTTCTCGTTTTTCACAAAGGATGTTCTTATCGGGCTAAGCTAGAGCATTTGCTTCTGGATGAAGGTTTATCGCCGGTGAAGTTCATGGAGTTCGGATCGTTCGAGGCCATCATTGGTTGTGTCGGCGCTGGATTGGGCATCGCTCTTTTGCCGCGTTCTATCATCAATGAAGCGGAGCAGCAAGGCCGAATTCGTTGCCACGAGATCTCTAGAAAGCATGCCATGGTAAAAACGGTTTTTGTTAGACGAAAGGATGCATTAATTACTCCCGCCTTATCAGCGTTCTTATCGGAGATGAAAGAACATTTTCATTAAAAAAGAAGAGGTCTGTCAAGGATTCGGTGTAAACCGTTTGAACAGCACATGCTGGGACTAAGCTAGTCAGAAAAAGGGCCGCCGAGATGATTCTACGGCAGCCTTTTATGTTAACGGCTCGTGCATTACAAGCGATGTTGTGGAACTATGAGGTATGCTTGATGATTCCGGCAATTTATTAAAAGGGAGAGTGCTTTATGAATCCAGTCGTAGCGACAAAGCAAGCCGTATCATGGACCTGTAACAAACAACTCTTTTCAGAAATTAAGCTATAGCAGCCATCTAGTGAGCCTCACGATGTCCATCGATTTACTCCTTCAGTACCAAGAACATCTTTCCCACCTGCGAAGTCAGATCTACTGCCCGTTACTTCTATGAAAGTCGACAGCCGCTCGTCTAGCCAGCTGCCGTTTTGTCTATTGAACTCGTTTCCCGTTAGCCATTCATGCAGCGCAAGACCAGCGCTGCATGAATGGCTAACGGGCGGGATACTTGAATAGGTTGAATTATTTGGCGAATAATTATAAAATTAATAACTTATAACTACTTAGATATTGGGGGAATGAAACAATGCAAATTCGTGAAATTGAAGAAAAGGACAATCAAACAATAGAGCTAATTATTAAACGCTCATTGGAATCATTTAACCTAAACATTCCGGGAACAGCATATTTTGACCCTCAACTGAGCAGTCTGGCACAATATTACAAGGAACAATCAAATTCAAAGTATTGGGTTGCAGTGAATGAACAAAATGAAGTGGTAGGCGGTGTGGGAATTGCACCATTTGGGCAGGAACTGGGAATTTGCGAGTTGCAAAAGCTATACATTACACCCGAAGCTCAAGGTATGGGTCTGTCGAAGGATCTTATGAAAGTAGCACTCGACTTCGCCAAGGAACACTATACACACTGTTACTTAGAAACATTGAAGAAACTTCAAGCAGCAAATCTCCTATACATCAAATTAGGTTTCAAACAACTTGATAGACCACTAGATGGTTCAGCGCATAATGCTACGGACGCTTGGTTTATCAAAGATTTATCGTTTTTGGATTAGTGCAATTTCAAGAAATAATTCATTAAATCTAACGAAGAACTTCAATATAAACAGATGTAAAAAAAAGGCTTTAATGTATTTTTTTGCCGGACAATTATCTCACAGTCAGGGACTAGATCGTTAATACATGCCGCTTGCATCCATCGTTTTATTTATCAATTCATTAAACCGATAAAAAAAGCTTTCCATAGCCACCCTTTCGGGCGATTATAAAAAGCAAATCTGCTTTGTAGCGTCTATCGCATTCGCTTAAAATTTTTCAGGAAACTGCTTGACAATGCCTTCTGTCAAGATATCCGCTAAATGAATCATATGGCTCTCGTTTTTGTCTGTTGCTGCAATATCCGCTTTCCAATCTCCTTTGATACAGTCAAGGACTATTTCCGTAATCAACTGAAGGTGCGTATACAGCATATCTTGTAGCACTTTGAACTGCCAGTTCGGATTCGCTGCGCTTAAAAATTTTGAAATATCGTCGGCGTTTCTATGCCAATCCACCTCTAGCTTCTTCACATCCGCCTGATTGTCCGCTTTGGCAGCTACTATTATTTGCCCCGCGATCAGAATATGCTCTCTCAGAAGATCAGCTAGCTTATTACCAGCGGCTTCCCATAATAAGGCTTGATCACATTGCCTATATCCTGCTGGTTCCGTAAAAGCCGATCCAATACGTCCTTTTGATCTGGACGATTAGAAACGGCGCTAACAATATAGCTCCTCGTCCATATCGTATGATCGATCCAAACCTTTTGCATATCGCCCTTTAGTTGCACCATTTTGGGACTTAGGCAAGTCGAATCCTTCCTCTCTACTGCCTTCGCTTGCACGGATGTTACTGCGGGCGTCATACTAAAAACGAGCACCAAGGTTAACAGCAACGCTAATAACCGCATGTTTTTCACATTCATCTGCTCCTCTGCACGTTTGGAATAAAACAGGCTATTTTATTATGGTTAAAATATCCGATTTTATGCAAAGGATTATTTACAGCGTTTCGTAGTTATGCATGATCGTATATGCACTCGTTCGGTTGGATGCCTTTCGTATCGACTCGCAGTTGCAAATCTATATGTATTCAAGCTTTTCAATAATCTTCAAAAAAGAATCTGGAGAGCTGGTACTGGGAAATTCCCTTAACCATGCAAGTAGGTTTTGCACTTTCCGGCGTATTAGTCCTCAATGAGCGTTATGAAGTGCTGAAGCGTGCCGTGGATGAAACAGAGAAAGAGTTGAGAAACGCCAGTTGTACCTCGTTCGTAGGACTTTGGACTTTGATTCATCCACGATCAATGAGTAGGATACATCCGCTCATTTTATAGTATAAGAACTTCCTTCCATTAGTCAGTTCACGACTCTTCATTATATCAATTATTGTAAATATTGGTAATAAAAAATGATCAAAAAAAGAAATAGTGATTAGGAAGCTTTTTACGGTATATTAACTGTAAGAACTTATCTAAGACAATAAACTACCAATGGAGGACAACTAACCATGATACCTTTGAAACTGCCGAAAGAACAAAAACAACAAATGATATCTAGCCTACAAGAATATGTTGAAAGTGAATTTTCGCTTGAAATAGGACAACTCGCGGGCGAAAGCTTTCTCGACTTCATAACGAAAGAACTTTCACCTTACATTTACAATCAGGCACTTTCAGATGCACGTAAGATCATTGAACAAAAAATGGTTTCCATAGACGAGGAATTGTATGCGTTAGAACAACCTCTGCCTTTAACAAGAAGGAATTAATAACTCATACTTTAGTAGAAACGAAAAGCCCCGATCCTTTCATCAAGGCTTTTCGTTTTTACTTATTCCTATCCTTATTTAAAAAGTTACGGCGTATAGCGAACGTACCATCTCGAAATCGGACCTAAATGGGTCTGGTTCACAACATGAAAATAAGATAACAGAGTGATCCGATATAAACCAGCTCCATGATTCAACGTTAAATCCTGACTGAACCTCCCTTGCTGGAAAGGCGCCTCTCCCTCCCCATCGCTTACAAATGCTCCACCGTCCCAAAATTCAGCCTTTAAAGTCAGTCCGCTCCCTAATTCACGTTTCGCAATCCCTTCAGCGTGAATCACCTTATTCTTAGTTTCCATAAAACCTTGCTGTGGCTGATCTAATTCAATATCACTGTATTGAAACATGGGATCGTCCGGAGGATGCTTTACGCTCAGCTTAGATTTTTCATAATTGGCTGTGAGCTCCCAGTTTTGCTGCCAAATAATACGTTCTCCCATTTTAAAAACAAGGGTTAGCTGATTTAAGCCGGGTTTGACCTTTCTTGTGTTGACATAGTCATACAATGCTGACTCATATGTTAATTGAATTTGTTCTTTTTTATATGAAGCAGCGCCAACACCCTCGAAGTTTTCTTCTTGACCTGCATCATAAATAAAAAGTCCGCTAAACGGTTCAGTTACGTTGTTACTGTCAACAAAGGTATCATAATGTAATGCGGTCATCCTAAACTCGTCTCCATCGATTGTTTTTGGAATTACCGGCTGCTCCACATCGTATTCCATTTTGCTGAGCTGTATATATCCGCCTTGCGGTCCTTTCTTAACATTGGCACCTAGCATGGTGCTCACATCTTGCTCGCTGAGATACAGCTCGCCATTTTCTTTTTGGACCTCAAACCGTAAAGGTACCGTTCTCTGACTCGCCCCGTTCCATAGCGTTTGAGCCGTCTTTTCTCCGGAACGAACAACAAAAGAGTATCCTTTCCAATCTTTTAGAGTCACGATCCCGTCTTTGCTTGGTCCTTCAATCTGATAACTAAGTCTGGAAGCCAAATACTTAAGGCTGAAGTAATATTGATTATTCGAAGCATACCCGACTCGCTGATCCCCTTCAAACAGCTGATAATCTTTAATGTTTACTTGAGCATAATAGCCTTCATGTCTCGCAACCTGCAAATCATGCTCGCGTCCTTTGATAAGAATACGATCCTTGTTGGGATCAATCGGGAACCATCCTTTGCCCATGAAAGAATCGATCTGATACCAGCGCTGAGGCGAGGTTGGGTCATCCCAGTAAGCTAAGGCTTGAACGACTTGAGGTGCAATCACCGTTGAATTCAAAGAAATATAGCTTCCAGGAAACCGATATAACCTTGTGGCATCCGAACCCAGCTTAACCGAATCCTCAGTAGCCTTAGCATCTTCGGGATCTGCATATTTTTTGTTGAACCAGCCATCGTCATTTCCTACTCGAACGTGGTACCATACTCCTTCCATCCAATTACCCAGTCCCGCTTCCGGTTCGATTTTCTCCAAAGGGGTGATAGTTTGGGGCATCAACATCTTGGGATCCTTATCCTGATAGGGCCACGGAGTTTCAAAAAGCGGAGTCGGCAGCTTGAGTTCAACAGGTTCAGTTACCGGTAAAATGGTTCTGCCACGGTTCATGGTCCACTTCGCTCCATCTTTGGTTTCCAAGCGATAAGAGGTACTCACTGGTGTCGCGAACTCACCTGTTTCATGGAGACTAGCATTCCCTGAGCTTGCCGGGGGATAAACAGCGGGATTGATGAGCGGCGAATCATATAAAGCTGCACCTTGATGATAGGAATACCGGTCCACACTCCTTATTGAACCGATTTGTTCTATAGGTAGATGAATCCATTGCTCGCCGAGCCAGCTTGTTTGAATTTTCAGCCATTTAGAAGAATCTGGATAGCTATTTCTTAGAAACCACTGCTTTTCAGCTCCAGTCACTTTGACCTCCTGAGGCGATAAAACAGCCGTTGGTGTTGTGGATTCGTCAGGCACCGAGTATAGAGTAGTATTATTTAGCAGTGTCACACTCTCTGGAGGTTTAACATCAATCCCGCTGGGAAACGTGTAGATCCATCGTTCACCTAGCCAAGTGCTGATCTTAAACCAATTGGCATTGGTTACCCAGCCGGGTTCTCCTTCTACAACTTCTACTGTCTGCGGCTTAAGAACTCCATCCGGTTCATGAGAAAGTGTGTCAGGCTCACTATAGAAAGGCGTTTCCTGCAATAGCATTATCGCAGATGGAACATGATGAGCATCCGGCTTCTCTGTTAAAATATTCGGCGCAGCAGCGGCTAAACTTGAACCTGCTAATGACAACGGCACACCAATAGTCGCTGTAAACACGAGCTTCTTCCACATCCTACGGTTCACTCCCTCTTGTAAAAAAACGACTGTTTATACCATTCCCTTCCTCCCATTAGACGCCGCTTACCCTTAGAAAGTTTCGACAGCTCAAAAAGGCCACCATCCTCATGGCAGCCTTTTATCGGTCAAATCAATTAAGCTTCTTTAATAACAGACAAGCGTTCCCGAAATGGTCATTTGTTTCCTTTAGCGCCTGCACTGCTTCCTCATAGCCAATCTGATATTGCAGCATCAAGATCGCGGCTCGTGCATCACCATGGGCTTGCAGCGAAGCGGCAGCCGCAACTTCATCATTGGCCCCTGTCGCCTCCTTAATAATCCGAACGACGCGATCTCTCAGCTTCTCATTGGTTGCTTGCACGTTGACCATCAGATTTCCGTATACCTTGCCTAGCTTGATCATCGCGGTGGTCGTAATCATGTTAAGCACCATCTTCGTCGCAGTACCTGCTTTTAGACGAGTGGAGCCTGTTACAATCTCCGGACCTACCGGTACTTCAATAGAATATTGAGCTTCGGCACTTATGCGAGTGTTATGGTTACAGCTTAAAGCTACAGTTAACGCTCCAATTCGTTTGGCCTCTCTAAGAGCGCCTATCACATAAGGGGTTGTCCCGCTCGCTGCAATGCCAACTACGGCATCCTGACTCGTTACTTTACTTGCCAGATCGTCCCGTCCGGTTTGTTCGTTATCTTCTGCATTCTCAATCGATCGGGTAATGGCTCTTTCACCACCTGCTATCACCCCCACTACAAGCTCCGGCTCGACACCGAAAGTGGGGGGACATTCGGAGGCATCCAATACGCCCAATCTTCCGCTAGTTCCTGCACCGATATAATAAAGCTTGCCACCGTTAGCCATGACGCTCGCAATCGCTTCAATCGCATGGGTGATTTGAGGAAGCGCAGCATGAACACAGCCCGCTACCGTATAGTCCTCTTTATTCATAAGCTCGACTATATCTCTTACCGATAAAACATCCAAATGGTAGGATTTATCGTTTCTTTGTTCAGTTACTAATAATCCCGCTTGTGTCTTCACCTGAAGTCCCTCCTTGACGTTCTCATACACACTCCAGCAGTTCTTCCATGCGGCTCAGCACATAAGTAGGAACGTATTCAGAAGGATATGGATTCGTATCCACATGTGGATTTTCCGCCTTCAGCTTCTTCTCGCAAATTTCTTTGAATGCAGCGGTTTCAGCTCGTTCCTCCGGGCGGTAAGCCTTCAATGCTTCTGGCAGCTTATGATAGATAAGCACGGATGGTATTCCAGACTTGTTGGACAAATAGACATCGTGATCCAGCCGATCACCGACATGCGCCACAATCTCCCCACTCTTCTGAAGCTCTCTAAGGATGTTGACATCCGGCTTGCCGCAGCCCGCTTTTTCAGGCGTAATAATCTCATCGAACCACTCGCTCAGCCCAAGCTGACTCATCACAGGATACTGATACTTATAAAAACCATTCGTCACGGTTGCCAGCGAGTATCCTTTCTCCTTCAGCTTCTGCAATACGGAGATCGAATCAGGCTCCAGCAAAAATATTTTTGGCGCGATGGAGTGATCCAACACTAGCTGCTCCACATTAATATCCAATTCAAGCTGAAGCTCATTTAGCAGCTGCCGAACCATATCATCCCAATCGTAGGCTTCTACAGTCCGATTTTGCTGCATCCGAAGCTCATGCTCACGTACTAATGCCTCGGTTGATTTAAAAGGCTTTTGCAATTTATTAGAAATACTCTCTTCAATCGCTGGAAAAACCCATTTGCCGAACGGATTCTGCATGAGCGTCCCGTCCAGGTCAAACGTAATCCATTTCTTCATCATTTAACCGCTCCTGTCGTCATTCCCTCAATGAATTGTCTGGAAGCGAATAAGAATGCCACAATCAGAGGCAGTGAGGATAAGGTCAAGCCGCAGAACAGCAAGTTCCAATCCGTATCGTATTCTCCAAACAAGGTTAGCATACCGAGCGGGATTGTGCCCAACTCTGTCGTTTTAATAAAAATAAGGGGGTAAAAAAAGTCGTTCCATATTCCAATGGAGTCAACAATACTTACGGTTGCCAAAGCAGGTCTCATCAACGGCAAAACAATTTTGTAATAAACCTGGAAATCGTTACAGCCGTCAATCCGTGCGCTTTGATCCAAATCCTTGGGCAATGTACGGAAAAATCCGTAGAACACAAACACAGCAAACGAGATGTGACCTGCCACGTAGACGATAATCAACGAGCTATGCGTATCCAAGAGGTGCAGCTTCAGCATCATCATATATAACGGCGAAATCGCCAGCTTCATAGGGAGCATCAGACCCAGCATGAAGAAAAACAAGACGATGCCATTCCAACGGAATGTATATCTGGCTATGTAGAATGCCGCCATCGAGGATACCAGTAATACTAGTACGACAGATAACGCTGTAATATACAAGCTGTTTAAAAAATACTCTGAGAAATGTACTTTTTCCCATACCATTACGTAATTTTCAAAAGAAAATCCGCTTGGCAGCCCCAAAGGGTGAGTGGTAATTTCCTGTTTCGTTTTAAATGAGGATGTGATCATCAGGAAAACAGGATACACCGCGATGAAAGAAAATAGAATCAGTATAAAATATTTTACACTTTGTTGCAGTCGAAGTGCCATGGGTTACCTCCGATGTATTTTTACCACATTCTAAAGTTGAAGTACGCGTAAGCGGTAAGGTGTGGCTCCAAGCACCGATTAATTCTCGACTTCCTTCCGTTTAAAGAAAAACATCGAGATTGCGGTTGCACCTGAGATCAGCAGCAGTAAGACAACAGCCAATGCGGAGCCCAAACCTATGGACTCTCCCCCGCTTACTGAGCCGAATGCCAAACGGTAAAAATAGAGACCGAGCACATCCGTCGAGAAGTAAGGTCCTCCTGATGAACCCTGCATGGCAAAAATGAGTTCAAAAGTTTCAAAGGCGCCAATAAACGTTAAGATGGACATGATCATAATAGAAGGCATGGCTAAGGGTATCGTAATTTTCCAAATCATTTCAAATCCGGATGCCCCGTCGATCTTGGCAGCTTCATAAATTTCAGGTGAAATGGCCTGAAGTCCGACAAGAAAAATAAGGATTGCGAAGCCGAAGCCATACCAGCTGTTCACCAGAATAATCGTGTAGAGAGCTGTATTCGGATCTCCAAGCCAAGGCTTGGCAAGCTCTTCTAGTCCAATAGTATTCAAAAACGTGTTGAGCGCTCCATAGGTCGGGTTTAATACGAGACTAAACAGAAAGCCGACGACAATAACAGAAAGCAGCTTGGGAATGAAAAATAATGTTTTGAATAATTCCTTACCCTTAATTTTGCTGTTAATTAGTAATGCTAGAATAAAAGCTACAACAAGCTTGGTTAGCATGGTCCCAACAAAAAATATGACGTTATGTCCGAGCGCTCGGGTGAACGTTTCCTTAAAGGGAGATTCGGTGAATAACCGAATAAAATTTTGCAGACCGATAAAATCTCCACGTACAAGACCCTTCCATGAGAAAAAGCTGTTTAAGAGCGCTTGAAAAATAGGATAAATCATAAAGCCTAAATAAAAGATTAATGCCGGGAGTAAAAACAAGTGAACCAGATGTCTCTTGAACCGCTTGTTTGTCTTGACAGGTGACTTCAATACGGTGATTTCCTCAGTAGTTTCGACATTTGTACCAGCCATGGTCAGCTCCTTTTTCATACGGCTTCATCGGTGTATGATACATCATTATTTTTGAGGCTTGAACCATTTGTCAGCAGATGCTTGTGTATCTTCAGCTACCTTTTCCGGTGTCAGCTTGCCAATGTACATCCCTTGCAAGGAATCTTCAAATGTCGTTTTCGTTGTAGGTGTACCTTGGCTGAAGCTGGTCAAGAGCAGGTAAGGCGTGCTATTTTTCTCGCTAAAGGCGGCCATTTTTTTGAGCTGCGGATGCTTAGGCTCCACTCCTTTAATCGGGCTTACACGAGTAAGATCATCACTAAACATTTGACCAAACTTCTTGGATGCCAGGAATTCGATGAATTTGGTTGCTTGTTCTTGGTACTTCGAGCTTTTTGCAATACCGTAGGAACCGTCCACCCAAGTTGCGATCTGAGCAGGCTCTCCTTTTTTAGCGGCGAGACCTGGAATGAATTCAACTGGGAAAGCTACTTTATTCGCTTCGAACGTTTCCAAGCGCTGGCTTCCGTTTATGTACATAGCTGCTTTACTTGTATAGAACAAAGCTTGTGCATCTTTGTCTTCAATCGCTACGAAATCTTTAGGGAAGAACGTTTCCAGCTGCTTCATGCGTTTAATCGAATCAAGGAATTTAGGATCTTTGAAATTGGTAGTTCCTTTGAGTAATGCTTGTAAGTAATCTGTTCCTCCATAAGCGCTCGGTCCGATGACTGTATGAGTAGTGGATAGCAAATATGCGGCTTTGCCTGACTGTGCAATCGGTGTAATATTTTTTGCTTTTAAAGCTTCGCATGTTTTTACGAATTCATCCCATGTTTCTGGAACCTGCAGCCCGTTGTCATCAAATAGCTTCTTGTTATAGAAAATAACCGCATTGTTTAACATTAACGGAATGCCGTATACTTTTTTATCCGTGCCTCTTGCCGCATCCAAGTAGCTGTCAGCGAAGTTCTCAATGCCCTTCACCTTGTCGAGCGGGGTCAAATAGTTTGCATCCGCAAGTGCCTTGGCGCCATCATAAGGACGAAGCTGCAAAATATCCACTCCCGTCCCTGACTGTAACGAGTTAGCGAGAATGGTGTTGTACTCTGTTGCTTTAAAAGGCTTGAATTCCACCTTAATGTCCGGATTGTCCTTCTCGAACTCTGCGATGAATTTCGCATAACCATCCTTATCCTCAGGTCTCCAGCTGTACATAACGAGCTTTACCGGATCCCCCTTCGGCTTGGCAACCTCGCCTCCCACAGCAGGTTTGGAGTCAGTTGCTTTGGTAGCGCTTCCACCACTGCATGCACTAAGTATAGAGCTCAATAGAATCAGCATGGAACCAAAGACCAAGGTATTCCTTTTCATGTCATCATGCTCCCTTTTTTTATATTTACAATTTCTTAACAAATTATATAAAACATTGTGTCATAATGTAAACCTTTTTTTGAAATTTTATTTCACGAAGGAAAAATAAAAAAAGTCTGCCTAAGCAGACTCCCGATTTATTCCCTATATATCCGATGTTTCCAGTGAAGTCATTCAATTAATAATTGAGTCAATTGAATAAGGTTCCCGCAAGTATCATTGAAGACAGCCATCGTGATTGGCCCCATGGATGTTGGCTCGATTGTAAAGGCTACACCGAGCTTTTTCATTCTTTCGTATTCTTGATGAACATCTTCCACGGCAAACGATGTTGCAGCAATTCCCTGATCAAAAATCGCCTTCTGATACGTGAGGGCTGCCGGATTGTTGTTAGGCTCAAGGATCAATTGGATATCATCAGAACCTTCTGGAGAAACAACGGTTAGCCATCTGAATTCACCTGCCGGCATATCCATTTTTTTCACAAAGCCAAGAACCTCGGTATAAAACGTTAGGGCCTTTTCTTGATCATCCACAAATACACTAGTCAAATGAATTTTCATCATGTACCTCCGTTGTTTTATTTAAAAGGAAATGACACCGATCGAATAAAGGAAAATTAACAGGATAAGTATCGGATTCACTATCCGTAATAGGAACATCCATATTTTATACCAGACCCCTGTCAATCCTGCTTCCTCACCGGCACGTTTCCATGCATAAGCTGTAAATAAAGTAATAATCAGGCCGCCTAATGGCATCAGAATATAGGATGTTGTAAAGTCAACAACGTCAAAAATCGTCTTTTCACCGACTTTATACGGGTTCAATATACCTGATACTGAGAGCGCAGAAGGAACGCCTACTATAAAGCAAAGGATCGTTGTGTAAAGTGTCGCTCTTTTGCGACTCAGATTCCACCTTTGCATGACGAATGAAACGGGTACCTCTAGAATAGATACCGCTGAAGTCAAAGCCGCTATAGCTAGAAGCAGAAAGAACAAACCGCCAAAAATGATGCCAAAGGGCATTTGTGAAAAAGCTACTGGCAGTGCCATAAACGCCAGCCCTACGCCTTCTCCCGGTTTGAGTCCATACGAGAATACGGTTGGGAAAATAACGAGGCCACCGATAAAAGCATATATTAAATCACCAAGGCCAATAGCCAGTGTAGCGGTTCCCAAGGATTGCTTCTTGTCTACATAAGAACCATAGGTAAGCATACAACCGAAGCCAATAGATAAGGAGAAGAATGCATGTCCTAAAGCTACAAGAGCGGCCTCAGAGTCCAGCTTTGAGAAGTCGGGCTTTAAGAAAAAGCTAAGTCCTTCCTCAGCACCGGGAAGCGTCACGGATCGGAACGTAAGGATGATCAAAATGATTAAAAATCCGGGAATTAATATTTTGTTGAACTTCTCAATCCCGCCGGAAATCCCTCTGGCTACTATCCAGCCGGTAAGCAGCACGACAAGTGCCTGCCAAACAATGGGCATATAGCCACCGGCAAAAGTTACAAATTTCTCTTTATAGTCAATACCTGGCTGAAACAACAGCCCAGTGAAGGATTCCACTGCATAATGAACAGTCCAACCTGCTACAACTGCATAATAGGACATCGTAAAGAACGCGCATAGAATGGGAAGCAACCCCAGCACACCCCAATATTTTTTGCCGCTAAGATTAAACAGTGAGCTTGAAGCATTGCCCCTTCCGCCGCGGCCAATGGTCATTTCCGCCAACAGGATGGGTAAACCGACAATGAGTAAACAAAGGATAAATAACAGAAAAAATGCAGCACCTCCGTGCTTACCTGTAATATAAGGAAATTTCCACATATTACCTAATCCTACTGAACTGCCTATTGCCGCGATAATGAACCCTGAAGTCGTAAATCGATCCTTCTTATCTTTCTTTAGAGATGTCTCCGATGCTTTATTGCTCATGTTGTGATCTCCTGTCCCTTCTCTCTTACAAATAAAATATTCAGTTCTGAAATAACGGCTAAGATTTCCTTATTATGTACAATTTTCGCTCCAATAAATCCCCCTTGTACAAGAATCTACATACTACACAAACATCATGAAGAGACGGTTCAATAGAATTGAACCGTCCTGTGCAACCATTTGAAAGGATGCCTTGCTTGTCTAACAAGAGCCGCTACAGCTTGTTATTTTACATTAGCTGCTTCACTGAACTGTTTCAACGCTTGCTCAAGGATAGATCTCGGGCACGCAAGATTAATGCGCAGCCATCCTTCGCCCTCGGTTCCAAAAACCGAACCTTCGTTGAAAGCCACCTTGGCGCGGCGATACATCAAGTCCTTCAAACCTTTAATATCTAAACCCAGCTCACGGCAATCTATCCATAGTAAATAAGTGCCTTCTGGTTTAAGCGGCTTGACTTCAGGCAGATGCTTAGCTAAATAATCCAGCGCATAATCAAGATTGCCTTTGACATAAATCATCATTTCGTCCAGCCATTCGGCCCCTTCACGATAAGCAGCCTCAACTGCATCCTGGGCAAAATGCTGAGCCATATGTAAGCTCAATGTTTTGAGTCTATGCTCTATTTTCCTTCTTAGATTAGCATTGGAAGCAACGATAAATGACGTATGAAGCCCCGGCAAATTAAATGTTTTCGTTGCAGCCAAGCAAGTCACGGTAATGTCAGCAAGCTCTGGTGACAGGGTAGCAAACGGAACATGATTATGCCCAGGGAAAGTTAAGTCACAATGAATCTCATCCGAAATAACCGTCACTTGATACTTCAAGCAAAGCTCTCCCAATTGCTGCAGCTCTTCCCTCTCCCATACGCGTCCGCCCGGATTGTGAGGACTGCATAAGAGAAGCAGCTTGGCTCCATCTTTAAACAATGACTCCAGATGCACATAATCCATTTCAAAGCGCCCGTTACGAATCAGCAGCGAATTTTTGGCTACCTTACGCCCATTGCTTTCAATGACATCATAGAACGGGTAGTAAACAGGGGTTTGAATAACAACCGGAGCCCCTGGCTCACTGAATAATTCTACGGCTAGACTTAAAGACGTTACTATACTTGGAGAATCGGTAATCCAGTCTGGTTGAATCTCCCATTGATGACGCTCACGAAACCAGTTTACGATACTTTCAAAGTAACTGTCCGTGCGAATGGCATAACCATAAAGGCCAATATCTGCACGTTTCTTTAAAGCTTCTTTAACAGCGGGCGGGCTTGGAAAATCCATATCGGCAACCCACAACGAAAGTACATCCGAATCCCCGAACAGCTTTTCGTTTTGGTCCCATTTGTACGAACGAGTATTACGACGGTCAATTAAACGATCAAACGAGTTACTCAAGACATACCACCTCATGTTTATTTTGTATGACTTCGATAGTAGATAGAATTGTTCCTAATGTAGTACTTTTATAAGGTGTTTGTCAATAAATCACGATTATTAAACACAGATTAAGCCATTATTTCTTCGTAAAAACAATCGAATTGAACGCATCGTTCAATCGCTGCCACTGCTTGTCCGTCTTGACAGCGTCATTAATCCGTAATCGAATCGTATACACGATTCCGTTCTTCGCTATGACATATTCGTTAAGCGTGTAAGGGACATTTTTGCTTTTATACTGTACAGCAAATTTCTTGACATCCGTGTCGAACAACGTTTCGTCAGTCTCACTATACTTATAATTCGCATCATTATCCGCGTTTTTCTTATACTCCTGCTCGGTACGATTCAGTACTTCCTCCAAGCCGGAACGATCGTCAGCGGATATGTTCAAGCTGCCCCCCCTCGAAAGAGATGAGCTTGCTCGCAGAATCAGAGCTTCCTTCCACTCCACCATCAAACCACATTTCAGGCAGCTGAAGTGAATAAGCATATTTATTATTTGTAAACGTAACTTTCCGGTCAGGATCGATCAAATCATCCTCATCCTGGATGATGCTCATTGAACGGTTCATGGCTTCTTTAGGAAACTGTATCGAATGAGTCCAGTTTGCAAGCTGCTTCTCCATAGTCTCATTGTTAGAGGCTTTGGGATAAGTCATGCTCAACTCGTATTTATACTTGTCTTTAATAATGTAAACAACATAGGTTTGCTTCCACTTATCTCCCATAGTCCAACTGTACAGGTTTTGAATAGCGGTTGCTCCGCCTATCGTCGTCTCTTTGGAACCCTGAACCTCGCGGTAATCCGTCACATAGGTATCCTTGAACCTGTTTTCTTGTCGCGCAGCCCAATCAGCCAGAGTATCGCCTGACGCGGCCGAGCTTACCTGAACCGAAATCGATTGGTCTCCATCTTTGTTCGCGTATACATTGCCACCGCCATATTCTTTTTTACTCCATTCCTGCGGAAGATCAAAGGTCATACCGTATTCCGTCGATACCGTTGTTTTATCCTGATAAACCGAGATGTCCTTTAATGAATTGTTCTTCGCATCGTACTGAAGCGAGAATGAATCCAGTACATCCGCAATACTGTTGCTCTGTGCTGCGCTATGCTTGCTATCACTGGTATTAACAACCAGAATGGCATAATAGATTTTATCATCCTTTAAAAATGCCCTCGCCTGATAATACATCTCATTGTATTTTTCCCCAACCAACTTAGCGTAAGGCTGAGTGCCAGGACCCTCATTAACATAACGTTTCTCTAAAATCGTACCCAGCACGGATTGTGTATCGAGCTTTCAGAGGAGCCCCAACGGTGATAAATCTCGGCTTTGCTTCTCTTGTACACGAATATTAATAGCATAATCACCCTTAGCATCGGTGAACATAATATTATCCCCCGTTGTCGATTGGCTTGTCTTCACGAGACCTGAAGGATATTTCATCGACCAGCCAAAATGGCTGTCTCCTATTATAGTCTTTCCTTGGTCCGCATCAATATAAGATCCATCGGAATCCTGCACCACATTAGAGCTTGCTGATTTGTCCTCTGCAAGCACAAGATCCACGTTCTTGGATTCCGTACCGGATTGCAGCTTCAGCTGTACTTTATCCTCAGGCAAATATTTCTTGAGCGCTTCATTGTATTCGACCATATTATGTATTTGTACCGAATTAATGGACAGGAGCGTATCCCCTTGTTTAATACCAGCTTTAGCTGCGGTAGAGTCAGGCTCTACATATGTAACCTCAAGACCGCTGCTTGTCGGAAGCCCGACAACCGCTTCCCAGCTTTCAGCCAGCTCCAAGCCCAATGTAGGACGCTTCACTTTACCATATTTAAAAAATTGATCAAGCACGTATTGCACTGTATCCACAGGAATAGCGAAGCCTAGACTGTCTACGCCATATTCGACGTATTTCATCGTGTTGATGCCAATGACCTCACCCTTCATATTCACAAGCGCGCCGCCGCTGTTACCAGGGTTAATGGCCGCATCGGTTTGGATCAGCCTGTATTTGGACTGAACCGACCGTTCCATTCCGCTGACAATTCCAGAGGTTACGGAATTTCGTAATGCGAAGGATAGAGGAGTCCCGATGGCCATTACGGATTCGCCGACATGAATATCCGAGGATTCACCAAACTTCGCAGGCGTGAGACCGGTTGCCTCGATTTTCACTAGTGCCAAATCACTCTCTTCGTCGTAATGCGTAGTCTTTCCTGAGTATGATTTGCCATCGGATGTGACAATCGTAAGGTTACGCATGTTTTTCACGACATGAGCATTCGTTAGTATGTATCCGTCATTTCGAACAATAACTCCCGTTCCGTGCGCTAGCTGGTAGCGATCGGACTTCGATATTTTCTTGTCATCACTGGGTCTTCCAATAATCGCAACGACGGAAGATGTTGTCTTCTCTACTAGGGCCGGAATGGTTGTTCCAGTAGGCAGTGCATCTGCATAAACGGGAGTTGCAATCATCGTAGCTGCGATCATAACAGCTATCGAGCCTTTCATGACACCCTTACTTATCCTTTTCATTCTTTTCATGTTTCCGAGTCTCTCCCTATCAGCAGTTAGTTACTTTTCCCCTAAATCTTACCTACTCTATTGCTAGAGTGCAAGAAAAAATTAGTAAATACTAGTTTAATAGGAGTTCCTTTCCTAAAATAAAAAAACATCCATTGTGCCACTAACGGGGACACAATGGATGTTCTAATATGACCGAAGAGACTATGTCTCTTCCTTTAGCTGCTTGAACTACTGGAGCTACTGCCTATACCGCCCTTGGAAGCGGATGTCCCGCTGGATATGCTGCTGGACGATTTGCTGCTCGAAGATCCCGTACTCCCCGAAGAAATGGAAGTTCCCTTCGAAGCCGATGAACTTGATGAGTTGGTCGAACTCGAGGAAGAGCTGGTTGCACCGGAGCTTGTGGAACTGCCGGTACTTTTAGGCGCTGTGGTTGCAGTATTATCTTTCATCGAGCTATTGCTGTTAGCACCTGATGTTGTCGACGAAAACGAACCGGACCTCGACGAAGTCGAAGGCGTCGGAGCAGGTGTAGCCGTGGGCTTGGTGTTTGCCGCGGGAGAATCATTCCTTACATCCGTTCCTGCAGCTGGTCTCGTATTGGTGCTCGTGTTAGCAGCAGACTGCTGCCCAGACTTCCCTAGACTTCCAGCAGCTGCACCGATAACCGCACCAGCTAAAGCACCTGCAAGGATTCCTGAGGAGACAGATGAGCTCCGTCCATAGTACGTCCTTCCATCCTCGTTATAGGCGTAATCCTTGTTGTACGTATCGCCTGAGTCATCACATTTATTGTCGTTGTTTTCATCCTGACAATAGTCCTTTTGTGTACCGCCAAAAGGCGGAGTGCTTGAATCCCCCGGCTGTTGAGCCGGCGTAGTAGCGGCTACCTGCTGCCCCGTTGATGCCACTGGCGCTTTAGGAGGCTCCTGTCCGCATCCTACTAGTGCAGTCGCCATGAATAAAGATACCATCAATGCCGACTTATTAAGTGGAGCGCCTTTCTCTTTGTTGCCATTTGTTTGTTGTTTCTGTAACAACGAATTCACCTCATTTTGAACGTCTGACGCTGCCGCCGAACTTCTTTCAGTGCTTATTAATAAAATAAAATTAACTTTCAAAAAAAGAAAATTACTATTATTTTACTATAAATATATAAAATAGTCTCGGTTTAGATGAAAATTGACAGCATGTTTCGATTTTATCCGCTTTTCCACTCTTGTTGTTCATTACCGATTTGATGAGAGAAGTGCTTTTATTTCTGTTTGTCCCCTTCTTTCCGCCCAAGCGATCGGAAGCGCCCATGCATCTTTCACCGGAAGGGATGGATTCGCTCCTTCTTTTAATAAGAACCTCACCATCTCCATTTGGCCGTACTTGGCTGCCCATCCTAGAGGAGTCGAATTATATTCACTTTCAATCACATCGAGATTGGCACCATAAGCAATAAGTAATTTGGCGAATTCCACGTTCCCCATCCATGCTGCTTTATGCAGATAGGTAATCCCCTGCCAGTTCGCGTTATTCGGATTGGCCCCGGCATCCAGTAGTAATCGAACCATATCAAGACCCGCATCCAAGGCGTATCCAATAAAATTATTCGTGTCCCACGGGGCATTGAAATCTGCGCCGAAGCGAATCAACAGATTAACGATATCCGTATGACCATAACCTGCTGCCAGGCATAGCGGACCAAAATCACCTCCGGAATTCACAAGAGCGGGATTCGCATTTACGATTTCGCCAACTAAATCGATTCTGCCCAAGCAGCAAGCCGATTCTAGGTTCGCTGCAGCTCCATGGGTATAGAGCAATTTAACCAGCGAATCGTGTCCTTCGTGCAAAGCTATGAACAGCGGATTGCCTCCCGCTTCAACTACTGCATTCGGATTGGCACCATACTCCAGTAATACGGTTACGCATTCCTTATGGTTTCCTTTTGCGGCTGACCACAATGAACCTCCGTTATCAGCATCTCGCTCTGGAGCATTCGGATCTGCTCCACGCTGGAGTAACAGCTTGACAGCAGCCACATGTCCATGTAAAGACGCATAATGGAGTGGTCTTTTTCCGATGCTATTTTTCTTGTTTACTAGGGTAGGGTCTTCATCCAGATAAGAAGCAATAAGCTCTGTATCTCCTACGGCTGAAGCCAACCAAATATCATAGGCAGCTCCACGTGCTACCAAGTAGCCTGCGAGAAACCAGTGATTCCGCAGTGCTTCTGCACTTAAATCACGACGAGCACGATACCAGTAATCTCCGTCAATGGCTAGCTGTAATGGAGTGGCGCCATCCGCGCGCTTCAGATACAGATCAGCCCCTCGGTTAAGCAATTCATCTATAAGCCATAGTTGGCGGGTAAGAACAGCCCAATGCATTGGGGTATTTCCACGTTCATCCCCGGAATGGATCGCTTCGGGGTTCTCAATTAGTTCACTAAGGATATCTGCTCTCTTTCTATCCCGAATGATGCTGGCGATCCTGCTTCCTGCCGGAGAGCTCTGATAATGATGCTTCAAATGCCTCTCTAACAGCTCCGCAATGGCGCTCCATCCCCGATCCTTTGCCTTAGTCAAAGGATCGTCCTGCCACTCCAAGTTTTTCTCTGCAGCGTTCGCACCATGATTAAGAAGTAATTGTACGGAAGCTAAATGCCCTGATCTGACGGCAAAATGTAATGGTGTGAAGTAACCCCTTCGGCAATCTACGAGCATTGGGTCCTGGCGCAGCAGGTTCTCCATCGCTGAAGTGTCCCCCTGGACCGAGTAAGTTATCATTTTTTGAACAGCATCATCGTTGACCACAGCTCACAATCCTCCTCGAAGATCCCCAAGATATAAAAATAGCGAGGGACTTCTTGCACTCCCTCGCCTTTCTTCCATTATACCATAATTTACTATACTTTGATTTGCTTGATTGCTTCACGCATATCTTGGGTCATCTCATTTAAGGCAATGGCAGAGTCAGCCATTTGCTTGACTACATCCAATTGAATATCCGTTAGTTCACGAATATGTCGAGTTTGATCGGAGGACGATTTGGCAATATCCGCGATTCCGATAACAGAGGCGGCTACCTCTTCCGATCCAGCAGATATTTGTTCGGTAGCAGCCGAGATATCGTGAATCTGATCCGCCACGAATCGGAACTTCTCTACAATCATCGCCAGGTAATCTTCAGCCTGCTCCGACAATACCGTGCCCTTCTGCACTTCCTCGGAGCCTTTGTTCATTGCATCACTGATCCGCTGCGACTCGTTTTGCACGTTATGAAGCAGCTCTCCGATCTTCTGTGCAGACCCTGAAGCATTCTCCGCCAGCTTCCGTATTTCGCCTGCCACAACCGCGAATCCTGCTCCATGCTCACCGGCTCTAGCCGCCTCAATGGAAGCATTAAGAGCTAGCAGCTTCGTCTGATTTGCAATTTCAGCAATTCCACTCAGTGCGTTCTCGATCTCATTCGAATATCCTTGAAGAACACCGACTCTTTGGACGGCTTCTCCTGCCGCAGAAGATATCGTATGGATTTGAAGATTCATTTGGTGAATCGCTTTTTTACCGGATTCAGCATTTTCCAGTGCTTTTTGAGATGCGTCCGCAGCCGTTAATGAAGCTTCTGAAATCCGTTGAATCGCCGTAGTGATCTCTTCCATGGAACGGCTGCTCTCATCTGTACTCATACTTTGGACTTGTGCGCCTTCAGCTACTTGCCCGGCAGCCTGATTGGCTTTTGTATTGATTTCCAGAACATGCTTAGCATCTGAGGCGAATCGGTCGGAGGAATACACAAGCTGCTCTGATGTTTGAGCTACGTTAGAGACAATGCGGCCAATGATCGTATTCAAGCTTAAGGACATTTGAACCATCGCTTGGTATACCGCTCCAATCTCATCTTTAGAACGAACAGGATGCGTCGTTAATAAACGGTTCGCGCCCGCCAGTTCACCTACAGCGATTTGTTCTGAAGCACCCACAATCCATTTAAGAGGCCGGAAGGATCGAACAAGAACCCAAGTAATCAATACAAGACTCAAAAGCGTAATGATCCCCATCAGTACATAAATAGGAATACTCTGACGGATCATATCCCCTGAAATGGAGTCTGTTACGGCCGCATCCGTATCAATACCGAGTACTCCAATTATAGTACCGTCTGCTTTCTTAATGGGTGCATAGGACGAAATATATTTGCCGTATTGTGGATTATCGATAATAGGCGAGCTTGCGTTTTCCCCAGCTATTAGCGATTTAATTGCGTCATCAGGAATATCAGTGACCTCATTAATAGGAGACGCCGATTGCGATCCTTTAGGTTGACCGTCTATGACGATTAGCGGCCTCTGACTCTCATCGATTCTGACAATATATACGTACAATGCGCCAATTTGCTCGCGAAACAGATTGAGCTCTTGACGAATGGTCCAATACTTGTCGTTCTCCTGAGGATTCTTCAAGAACGGTTCCAATTGGGTAGTATCCAATTTTTTAGCGTAGCTGTCCGCCATACGGATCCCGTAGCTTGTTATTACCCCTTTGGCTGCGGTTTTTACATTGCTGACCTGCAAAAAGACATATCCGGCGGATAGCAAAACAATAACCATCATAACAACTACAGCAATCTTTAACGCCAGACGATTTTGAGTCCATTTGAAACCTTTCATGATTATCGAGCCCCTTTAGCAATATGACACTACACAACGTTTCAACATGCACATTTTGTTTTCGACATATTTTTCCTTTTCCCTTCCCCGAGGGGGAATATTTTCCTATAAAAATAAAAAAACGCTCCGTATTTATACAGAAGCGCTTGATTATTTAAGCATAATGAATCATTTTATTTATAAAAGCTCGGACAAAACCGTGTTTTCGAACGATTATTGCTTTATTTTTTTCACAATAAATTCGGTAATCCCGGACAGTATGATGGTTATGGATAAAACTCCAAGCGCATAAGGAACCACTAAAGGCACGACTCTATAGTCGCTAATTTTGATCCAATGTAAAAACAACGGGTACAATAATAGCAGCGCAAAGAATATAATCATCTTCATTCGAACAGATCCCTTCATGCAGTTTCAAGACCCAGTTTACATGAGACCTTGACTCTTTTCAATCAAAATTAAGAGTCTAATCAACCTGTTCTCCTGGCTTGGCATGATAGGTCTTCCCCAATTGTCTCTGCGCATTCCTTATCCCGTCTTACAGATGAAAATTAATATCACACCGAGAACCGATAGGGATCATTTCATTTAAATAATTGGCAACAAGAGCTCGTTCCTCTGCATTCACAGACCGATTCGAGTAGAAATCAAAACAAAGTGTCCCCGTTTCAGCATCATAATCCGCAAATGACAGCCGCCCGAAGGAAAACACTTGATTCATATAATCCATAATTTCATCCTGCTCCAGCACTCTGCTCATAGCTTTCTTTTTCAAATCGTCCGGCAGCTCTTGAACCTGAGGAACCTTATCGTTTTGCACCATATGATAAGACTTTACTTTAAAGCAGGCGTAAGGATGCAAGTAGTCGGATGCATACTGCTTCAAGCTGCGTATATCCTTATCATGGAGCTGCAAATCCTCATTCCATGCATAAACCGTAACTTTATATTTACCCTCCGTATGAACCCGTACATATCGTATATGAGGGAAGCGTTTTTTGATCATATGCTCGGATAAGATGCGAGTGCGCACAGTCCATCACCTCGTGATCATATTTAATCAGACTAATAAATGCTAGCGCTTACAGGTTTGTTCACAAAAGAAAGGCAGCGTCCCTCCACGATGATGTAAAGGTCAGCTGCCGCTTCGATTAATCTGCTTCCGGAACTCTGAGACCAAGGCCTTCTGCTACACGTTGTCCGTAATCCGGATCAGCCTTGAAAAAGTGACCGATTTGTCTAAGCTTAATTTCATCGCTTTCTACCGGTGTCATAGCACCCACTATAGTTTGAATGAGCCGCGAGCGCTCCTCTTCGTTTAACAGACGATATAAGTCTCCTGCTTGGGTATAATGATCGTGATGGTCGTAAGCTACGCTATCCGCTTCACCGGAAACTTCAAAAGCCGCTTGCTTGTTTTCCCTTGTTTCAGAAGGTCCGCCGAAGCTGTTCGGCTCGTAGTAGACGGAACCTCCACCGTTATTATCAAACCGCATTTGACCGTCCCTCTGATAATTGTTCACTTCGTTGTGCGCGCGGTTGATCGGGAGAGATTGATGATTAGCGCCGACCCGGTAGCGATGAGCGTCATGATAAGCGAATAAGCGGCCTTGCAGCATTTTATCCGGAGAGACGTCAATTCCAGGTACCAAGGTTCCAGGAGAGAAGGTTGCCTGCTCGACTTCAGCGAAATAATTCTCCGGGTTTCTGTCAAGGACCATACGGCCGACTTCAATTAACGGATAGTCTTTCTGAGACCATACCTTAGTCACATCGAACGGATCGAAGCGATAGGTATTCGCGTCCTCCAGGGGCATAATCTGAACACAGAGCTTCCAGGAAGGGAACTCGCCTTTATCTATTGCATTGAAGAGATCCTCTGTATGGTAATCCGGGTTATCAGCGGCTAGTTGTGCAGCAAGCTCAGGAGCCAAATTTTGTACTCCCTGCTCCGTCTTAAAATGATACTTCACCCACACTCCCTGACCGTCTGCGTTGACCCATTTAAATGTATGACTGCCAAAACCGTGCATATGCCTGAAGGTTGCAGGAATCCCGCGATCTGACATCAGTATAGTGACTTGGTGCAGCGATTCTGGTGATAAGGACCAGAAATCCCATACGGCGTTCGGGTTCTTCAAATGAGTTTGAGGATGTCTCTTTTGGGTATGGATAAAGTCCGGAAACTTGATTGCATCACGAATAAAAAATACGGGAGTATTATTGCCTACTAAATCATAATTACCTTCGTCTGTATAAAATTTAACGGCAAAACCGCGCGGGTCCCTTACCGTATCGGACGACCCGCTCTCACCTGCAACCGTAGAGAAGCGGATGAATAATGGCGTTCTTTTGCCAACCTCCGATAAAAAGCCGGCTTTCGTGTATTGCGTTAAATCATTCGTCACCTCGAAATAGCCGTGTGCCCCGGCACCCTTGGCATGCACGACCCTTTCCGGTACCCGTTCGCGATTGAAATGCGCAAGCTTTTCTAGCAAATGCACGTCTTGAATGAGAGTCGGCCCCCGTGATCCTGCTGTGATGGAGTTCTGGTTGTCCCCAACAGGAGCGCCCCAACTTGTAGTAAGCTTATTCTTGTTCTGACTCATTCTTAATCACCTCATCAAAGTATTTGCAGTAGTCCCCCTAGAGCCGTTACCTAAGAAGTCATTGAGGAGTTGTCTACTTACTATGCTTGTTCTATATGTATTCATTTTGATTGCCGTTCATTCTTAATCTGTATTAACCAAAAATCCCCCTAATCACAACATTAGTGATCCAGGAGGATTTCATTCTTGATGGCTGCAAAGCAGCCTTATGGAGTTGAAATGAGCCGTTTAGTAGCCTTTTTGACGATTAACCGTCCCTATTAGCTGTTTGTCTTGCTCGAACAAGCGTAGGTTATCTATAAAAAAACGCGCGACATCTTCAAATTGACTTTGGCCCGATAAATGAGGTGTGACGTACACGTTGGGCATTGACCATAACGGATGGTTCGCTTCTAACGGTTCATTCTCAAACACATCCAAAACAGCTGCGTGCAGCAGCCCATCCTTCATAACCTCCACAATATCTTCCTCCGAAATTAGCTGCCCTCGCCCCACATTCACTATACTAGCACCAGGCTTCATAGCGCGCATGATTTCTTTATTCACGATATGATACGTTCCTGGAGTTAGCGGTAAAGTGAGCACCAAATAATCAATTTCACGAACAAAATCGATCCAATCCCCTGCCGTAAAATGCTGATCAACCAGATCTGCATTGCTTCCAGAGAAGCTCAGACCATAAACTGTCATATCGAATGCGCGAGCTTTTCTAATGATTTCCGAGCCTATAGAACCAAGCCCCGCTACCCCGATGACTTTGCCTTTTAGCGTATCGACCTTGAACGGATCCCAGCGTCTCTGCTCTTGCGCTTGAAGCATTTTGGGTAGCTGCTTTGTTATAAATAACAAAAAGGAAAATACATACTCAGAAATCAATCCGCCGAACTGATCAAGTATACGAGTAATGGTTATGTCCTCAGGAATATTTGAATCCGTCACTAGGTCGTCGATCCCCGCACCCGTTGATTGGATCCATCTTACCGATGAAGCTTCAGGCAAAGCTAATAACTCAGTAGGGAATCTCCAGCCTAATATGACTTCCGTTTCCTTCAAGCTCATAAGTGCTTCTTCTTTGGTTGAGGCTGCTTGAATCGTTGTGTACCCGTGATCTTGCAGGAACTTCACGTATTTATCAGCTTCACGATGATACACTAAAATTTTCGGAGCTGTCTTACTCAAATTCCATTCATCCCCAATCTATCTTCTTAGGGCTCTCTCTGTAACGGCTGCCCATCATTAGAAGTCTATCACACCCCTATTCTTTTATAAACCGAACAGGCAGGCATCTTATCTACAGCAATAAATATTAGCTAATAACGGTTGCATAATTTAGCTGTACTCTCATACCTTACTGAGAGGTGCAAAGTTGTAAAGATTTGATCGATTGCTTCAAAATCAGAATACAGGGTAATAATTCCCAGGCGGACATCAAAGCCCCTTGAAAATTGAATTACATACAACCCAATCTAAGGAGTGGTAAGGATGAAAATGGTCAAAACAAAATTATCTATGGTCGTACTAGGCGCAACGTTAATGTTACCAGCAGCAGTAGGTGCAGCAGCAGCTGAAGATACCTCGAAGTCATCAACTGCTGAACCTACAACTATTACCGTTTCCTCTACGGTTCAAACCAATGTGAACGGTACTTATGTTCCAGGTATCTATGTAACCAATCAAGATTCCTTAGTAGCCTTTATTCCTGGAGGTGTCGGCTTGGTAGTTGTCAATAAAACAACTGCCCTGCCAACTGGTGCCTACTACGTGAAATAGTCAACCAATGATCACCTTCCTAACAAAGTCCATCTCTCAGCGAACCAATAAAGACTAAATCCCGTGTAGCCTTATAGGCTTTACGGGATTTTTAGTGTTTCATGCGCTTCCTATATGAACAAGTTTACTTTAGCTTCCGCCGCATCTCCTAAATAAGCCGCAACCCCTGCATACTCTAATTTATCCATAAGTTCTTCCTTCTGTAAGCCCAACAGGTCCATTGTCATCGTGCAGGCAACTAGTTTAACACGTTGCTCTTGTGCTAACTCAATTAGTTGAGGCAGAGTAAGCGCATTGTGCTTTTTCATCACATGCTTGATCATTTGCGGGCCCATGCCGCCAAAATTCATTTTGGAAAGACCGAGCTTATTTGCCCCTCTTGGCATCATTTTAGCAAACATACTTTCGAGCCAGCCTTTTTTCAATTTAATAGGCTCATCTTTTCTAAGAGCATTTAGTCCCCAAAAGGTGAAAAAAATCGTCACCTCATGATCATAAGCCGCGGCACCATTCGCAATGATGAATGCAGCTATCGCTTTATCAAGCTCTCCGCTGAACAGAACGATCGTAGTTCTCTCTTTATTGTCTCCCATACTAACATCCTTTCTGTTCGTCTAAATCCCAATTGGCTTATTGATGCAGCAGGAAAGCCTCCCTTTATTAAGGGCAATCAAATGAGGAAAGCCCGCTTTTTTCAAAATTCTGGCCGCTTTCTTGCTGTGATATTTTGAATCTGAAACCAGTATGATGTTCGACCCAGCACTTAGCTCTTTCTTCTTAACAAAAGGTAATCGGCCTAAAGAAATATGAACCGCTCCCTCCAGATGTCCGGCATAATAGTCGACAGAATCTCTAATATCCAGAAGAACAAATGAATTCGGAGAGCTCTTCATATATACACATAACTGATTTGCATCCATATATTTCAACCCTTTAACAGGTCTAATTCGTTGATAAAAAATAAATAATATAATAAATAGAACAACATATTTGATCACTGAACTGACAGCCTCCTTCCATATACCCTAGATATATGATTGAAATATAGTATACCTTTACAGGGTATAGGTTCAATGAACGATGATTGGTAAAACATCCATTACATATGTCTAATGGGCTGCCGAGCAGGTTTTATCCTTTTTTAACTAGAAAAAAAAACACCCCTTGCTCTTCCTTTGCCTCCACAAGCTCATGCTTTGACAGCCTTACCCAAGCCTGAAAATCGTTCATTGAGCCTTTATCGGTCGTATGCAGCTCCATAACTTCTCCGGATTCCAAAGAATCCATCCCTTTTTTCGCTTTTACTATGGGCATTGGGCATGCCAATCCTTTGGCATCAACAACTAAATTCGCCATAATGATTCCTCCTCTGTAATATTCAAAGTTTGTTTAGTCCTTTTGCTACTTCCCGTATTCTACTTCTCCTGTCCACTCGGACATCCCGCCGCTCATATTAACCACGGTATAACCGAATGAGGATAAATAATCACATGCAACTCGGCTTCGATTACCACTGCGGCAAACAACAATCGTCTCTGTCTTAGGCTGCAGTTCATTTAGCGCCTTAGCTATTTGACCAAGCGGAATATGCTTTGCACCAGGAATATGACCCGATTCCCATTCATCGTCTTCACGCACATCTAAAATATGAATCAATCCTTGATGCTGTATTCGGTTTAGAACATCCTGCGGCAACATTTCTTTATAGCTCAATTGTATTCCTCCTCACTCCATATACCCTATAGGGTATATAAAAGACCAAAAAAATGATTTCAATACAAAGCAAATCTGAGTAATGAAATCCTACATATACCCGTATAGGTATAAAAATAATATACCTAATCTTCTGTTCCGCGTCAAGACTATCACTGAAAAATACAAAAGCGACCGTCTCGATACTTATCGAGATACGATCGCTTTGTCTTATGTTATAAAAAACTATACGTTCTTCTTACCTATTAATCCGGTACGACGAAATAATTTTTACCATATAAATTGATGACTTCTTCGTTATTTATTTTTTTACCACTACGATGCGCAAGAAATTGAATGAATTCAATGGCTGCCCTTTGATCGCGTTCCGTTAGTCCGTCTAACAGATGAAACAATTTTTCTTTGCTGTCCATTACTAAATCCTCCTCTCAAAGTTACAGTGCTGAGGAAAGACTTTTTTGCTTTTGGTAGCACGAAAAACACAAGGCTAGACCTTGTGCTTTTAATAAGCAAATCTATCCTTCCCACAATCGCTTACGAGGTTAGCTGTCGGATTCGGGCGGTGAGAATACGCCCTACAATGTGCAGCCAAGAGCTGCGCATCGATTCACCCCATGTTACTTGGTTCCCCCGTTTTTCTCAAAGAAAACTCAGCGCATAAACTATTAAGTTGTATATTATATTATACCTTTTTTTGATGATTATTGTAAAGCCTAATTTGACTACTGAGCCGTACCTAATAACAATGTGCTTATCACGATTAGCCATATTCTTTTTTTCACTTCATCTCCTCCTCAAAAGTTAGATTGCGCCTGAGCGGCTGCATTAACTCCTCAACATTCCTCCTCATTTACATTACACACCGAACTCAACGCCACGAACCCTTGCAAAAATCATCGTGTCCATTAATACTCCATCTGTTCTGCATTCGTCGCGACGCAGAATACCCTCTAGAGTAAATCCTGACCTTTGCGCAACTTGAATGCTTCGATGATTAATGGAATCACATCTGATTTCTAACCGGTTGGCTTCCAGTTGATCAATAGCGAAATTCGCAATACCTTGAACCGCTTCCGTTATGTAGCCTAATCCACTGTACGATGTGCTTACCCAATCTCCAATTTCAAACTTTCGAGCTTGCCAATCGATCCTATGAAGTCCGCTGCATCCTACAAGTTTCCCTGAGTCCTTGTGAATCAGATATAATCTTAGATCGGAACGGTCCAAGAAATGAACTCGGGCTTGCCGAACTCCAATCTCGGATTGCTCCATGGTGGGAACATCCTGTGCCCACGGCATCCAGGGGCGTAATTGCTCTATACTCTCACAAATAGCTTCATGAACCATGGCTCCATCTCCAAACTGAGGAGCTCGTATCGTTAACCGCTCGGTCTCAAAGCTTTCTGGTATGGTGATTAAAAGTGGATTGATTGTATCCATATGATCTCTCCCCCTTCTCAAATTGCTAACCTTTACTTTGTTTCACAGTAGCATAAGGTGCACCTATCTTAACCGTTACCAATAACAATTCTCAGCAACTAGTACTTCACTCAGAAAATGACCCGTTAATGAACCTTCTACTTTTGCTACTTCTTCTGGAGTGCCGCTCGCAACGACCATTCCCCCGTTTTTACCGCCTTCGGGACCCATGTCAATGATATGGTCAGCTACTTTAATCATATCGAGATGATGCTCGATCACGACAACGGTGTGTCCTGCATCAACCAGTTGCTGAATGCAGTCAATTAGTTTTTGAATGTCCTGCAAATGTAGACCTGTCGTAGGTTCATCCAAAATGTATAAATGATGCGCTCCTCGCTTCAGTTTACTTAATTCTGTCGCTAGTTTAATTCTTTGGGCTTCACCGCCCGACAAGGTTGTTGCAGATTGTCCGACCCGCAAATATCCAAGTCCAAGCTGATTTAGTACATTCAATTTATGCAAGATATAGGCTTGCTCATTGAAAAATTCTACTGCCTCCTCGATGCTCATCTCTAGCACCTGGGCAATATTTTTGTCTTTGATTCTCACATCCAACACTTCATCATTGAATCGTGCCCCTTTGCATACAGGACAGACGGATTCGACATCCGGCATAAACTGCAACGGAGTCGTCACTATACCTTCCCCCTGACAATGCTCGCAACGCCCACCATTTTTTTGATTAAAGCTGAAGTCATTCTTGCTAAGCTGCTTACCTGCCGCCACCGCTGCATCTGCGTACAACTCACGAATTCGATCAAAGAAACCGACGTATGTCGCAGCGTTAGAGCGGGAACTTCGTCCGATTGGAGATTGATCGATATTGATAATACCGGTCAAATGCTGATGGCCTTCCAGCGAATCGTGCTCACCAGGAACAATTCGCGCATCATGGAACACGGAATAGAGCTGTTTGTACATCACTTCATTAACCAGTGTACTTTTCCCCGATCCAGATACGCCTGTTATGCATACCATTAGGCCTAATGGAATATCTACGTTCACATTGCGTAAGTTATTAGCTCTTGCGCCCTTAATAGTCAGCATGAGCCCCGATGCCTGCCTTCGCTTGGATGGCACTTCAATTTTCCTTACTCCGGACAAAAACGATCCCGTAATGGATTCTTTATGTTCGCGCAGCTGTTCGGCTGTACCTTGAGCTATAATACGCCCGCCCCGTGTGCCTGGACCTGGTCCAACTTCGATGATATGGTCAGCACTGCATATCGTATCGATATCATGTTCAACGACAATAATCGTGTTCCCCGTATCTCGCAGTTTTCTTAATGTATCGACAATTCTAATACTGTCTCGGGCATGCAACCCAATACTCGGTTCATCCAGAACATAAAGCATGCCCATAAGCCCTGAGCTGATTTGTGTAGAAAGCCGAATTCGCTGTGCCTCACCGCCAGAAATAGTATCCGAACGACGGCCCAAGCTTAAATAATCGAGCCCAATATCCAATAGCAGCAAGATCCTCGATTGAATTTCGCTTGTAATTTGCTTTCCTATCTGAGCTTTCTCCTTGGGAAAGGATACCCCCTCCAAGAATTGGTGAAGATCCTTAAGCGATTGACTGCACAGCTCGTGGATATCTTCAGCTCCGACCTTTACGCAGAAGCGCTGCGGCTTCAGTTTTCTTCCCTCACAATCAGGACAAGTATGTTCAACCATGACACGTTTATAAAACTCATCTTCTGACGTATTGGATGATTTACGCTTTAAATAGAGCTTATACCATCGGTTCACCATATTGACGAGTCCACCATAGCCCATCAGTTTACCGGCATGGCGGGCCTGAGTCTTCGATGCATCCTCAGGAACGATGAAAGGAAATTTTTGCCCTTTGGTTCCGTAAAATACTATGTTCATAACATCCTCAGGCAATTCTTTTAGAGGTGTATCCAAACTGAAGCCATAATGCTTTGCAAGGCTATGAAGCATCGACCAACGCCAAGTATTATTACTTGTACCGAGGAGCTTCGCATCCAGTGCTCCCTTAGCAATGCTTTTATCTTCATTTTTAATTAAAAAGCGTGCTTCTGTCCGCATGAAGGTTCCTATCCCCCCGCAAGTACGGCATGCGCTTTCAGGATCATTAAAAGAGAAGTAGGACGGATGCAGCTCACCCAATGTGAGATGATGCTCCGGACAAGCAAATCCCCGATAGAAGCCATCGCGATCAATGGCAGCTCCATCAGGTTGCACGATGATTTCGAATCGAATAAAGCCTTCACCGACCAGCTTTAAGCTGTTCTCAATCGTCTTGTTCAATATCTTGAACGTATCTTTCCTAACGATGAATTTATCAATAATGACCTCCATTTGATATTCAAGCTCATCGTCAAGCTCAACCGGATCCCCTAAGCTGAAGGGAGTGCCGTCTATTTTAACCGAACGAAACCCTTTAGTCCGTATTTCATCGAATAGTGTTTCATAATCTTCACCAAATATTTTGTAGATAGGTGCAAGGACTTCAACTTCTGTTCCTTCCGGCAAAGACTGAATGTGATCGATCATTTGATTCACTGTGCGTACAGGAACCGGGTGATCACAGAACGGACAGCTCGCTTCGCCAACCGATGCAAAAAGCAGCCGTAGAAAATCATAAATATCCGTCATCGTGCCCACCGTTGATCTTGGGTTAACTATGCCTTTTTTTTGTTCAATGGCAATAACGGGTGAGAGCCCGAACACAAAATCCACATCCGGTTTTTTCAACTGATTCATCCGACTCTTGGCAAAGGTAGATAGTGACTCAAGGAAACGCCGCTGCCCTTCCCCATAGATCACCTCGAATGCAAGCGAAGACTTGCCCGAACCGCTTACCCCGGTTATAACGGTCAGCTTATCTCTAGGAATGTTGACGTCGATATTTTGCAAGTTGTTTTGTCTTGCGCCCCGAACTTCAATGTACTGTCTCACAGGACCTCACATCTCCCAACCCATATCATCCGTATTTTCATACCAGTATGCAGGTTCACATAGTTCAACACGACTTTTCGGAGTCGCTTTCGTTTCGCTTTCCATTTTGGTAAGCAGCCCCAGATCTGTTAACCAGTCGCACGCCGTTGTAATGGAACCGTTATCAAGATGAACGACAACACCAAGCTTTTCCACAATATCTGTCGCCGTTCGAACGTCTCCCTCATCCTTCAAATAAGTTAAAATCGGCTGAAACAATCGTTCCGCCCGTTCGTTCAAATAGCTATTAATGCGCTGCAGCACGTCATTAACCTTCTGTTCATTAACCTCATAGGACACCATCTGGATGTAGACTGCATCAAAAAATTCAGGGTTAAAGGCTAAAGCTTGTTGAACCGCTTCCCTCATTGGCACTTCCTGATTCAGCACAACTTCAATCTGTGCAAGCATGTCCACCAGCTTCATAATCCAAAGCGCACTGTAAACCGTATCTCTCTTAACATAGTGCCATTTCTCCGCCTTGGCCAGCATGCCCAATGTGTGACATCCTATTCGCATCAATTGCATCTGGCGATCACGATCACCGACGACACGTATTTGGTCGAAATAGGGCGTTATGGAGCTATCCTTTGTAAATAAAAGCGTACTTCGTACCAGCATGGAATGGCTCATGGAGCTTTGCAAAGACCGTTCAATCCAACGCTTGAACTCATTTCGTGTTTGAATACTCGTATTGATCGGTACATCGTTCTCGACAAAGCACATATAGCTTTTACTCAGCTTTTGCTCGTGGACGATCAATTTCAAATCAATATCGGACTTCTCCCATACTTGATCGTAGGATAAGCTTCCCATCAGAATCGCTGCTATGACTTGATCGTCTTGCTTGATTTTACTAACAAAGGTTTGCAGTGCATCCCTAAATATAGCCGTCATTGACTCCCTTTGCTTTGCCAGCTCCATAACCAACCTCCAGATGACAGAATACCATACGACTCATATATTTTAACCATATTTATCCACTTTACCCACATTATACGGCACATACGTTCGCTATGTAAACCATTTTTTTTACAAAATGAATCTATTTAAATACGGAGAGAGAAGGATGATGTAATCCATTGTCGAAAACATATGGATAAATATGGATTAGCTTTTAGTAGGAGGGAAGTTGTTATGGATTTGGATCGCCAATTCCTTGAATCGCGTTGAAGGAAGCGGAAATTGCTTTTGAGGAAGGCACAGTACCGATTGGTGCAGTTCTAGTCGATCAAGACGGAAATGTTCTAAGCAAGGGAAGAAACCGAATTTTCACTCTCCATGATGAAGGAAGGCGACCATTTTAGGCATAAATTCGATAAGATTTCAATAACCGCGATGCCTTATAAAGACCTTGCCGTTCGATCGCAACAGCTTCATAGAATGTGGGATGAGTGTACATTATAGTGTTAGCGACATTTGAAATGAATCAATAAAAGATAGACGGGCTGTGTTCTGCAGCTTATCTATCTTTTCTAATTATTATGCTATAACACCCGCGGTAGTGATTCCTACTTAGATGTCGACTCGAGCAAGTGAAGCATTAATGCCTTTTGAATGTGCATTCGGTTCTCTGCTTGCTGGTAAATCACAGATCCAGGGGATTCAATGAGCTCCTCCTCAATTTCAAATCCCGGATGAATTGGCATATCATGCATGATATAAGGGGAGCAACCTTGCAAATTCATTTTGTTTAATTGATAAGGAAGCATCGTTTGAATTCTATTCTTCTTCTCTTCTGCATAATCGGGAGCATGGAAATGCTCCATGTCAATCCATGTATCCGTATAAACATAATCCGATGACGCAAGGGCTTCCACGAGAACTTCTTTGTTTTCTATATAACCGCTTAATCTTGCTTCCTTCATCAGGTCATCATCCCACGAAGCTTCATTAACAATGGGCGTAACCAGGAGAAGCTTGATCCCAAGCGTCATGCAACCTATGATTAAAGAATTAGCCACATTGTTATGTATCCCCACGTAAGTGATTGTCACCCCTGAGAACGTACCCGATATTTCGTAAATAGTCATTAAATCCGCTAGTGCCTGACATGGATGATACTTTTCACAACAGCCGTTAATAACCGGAACTTGAGAATATTCAGCTAATTGGATGATGTCTTCATGCTTTTTCAATCGTGCCATGAGGAGATCGCAATTCCTTGATGCGTAACGCACTTCATAACGAATAGGCGATAAATGAAAATTGCTCGATTCCCAATCCATTACGACAGCATACCCCCCCATCTGATTGATACCTGATTGAAAGGATAAGTTTGTTCGCGTTGAAGTTTTTTGAAAAAGCATTAGCAGCCCTTTTCTCTTGCTTGCATCATAATACTTCTCCGGATTGAGCTTGATATCAAGTCCTTTCTGGATTAACGCTAGAAGCTCATTCTTGTTAAGCTCCTTTAAAGTCAATAAATGTTTCAATTATCCCACCCCACAAATGCATATAAATGTATTTTAATTCATAATATTGTATATTTATACATATTAATGGAGCTTCATCTACAAGTCAATACGTACACAATATAAAAAAGAGCGCGATCAACGCAGCCCTGTTATATTACCTTATATTCGCGATAGTGCTTCACGTTCTTTTTTTTGTTTTCCAATTAATCAAAATAAGCTTCCTTTAAAGGCTCATTGTCAGAGAATAAGTCAGGGTTCTTTTGCAGCATATGAGATAGGACGGAGTTCAGCTTCACTGTCTCGCATACGCGAACCACAGCATCACCCAGTTTCCCCATCTTCACTGCTCCCTGCTCTAACAATACTTCCTCCACTTTCCAGAAATGCAAAGACCACGACAAGCCGCAGTGCCTTCTGGAAGGAACTTGTATTTCCGTGCCGTCACCCAATACAGTGACTAGCTCTTCATGACCGTCGGTTAGCCGTCCTGGAATGTCCATCCACTCCTCAATCCCATGTATGAACGTGTTCCTGCGCAAATCTACGCCTACGAGGATGATGGTCGCTTGCCGGTCCAACAGCTTTCCCCAAGCTGATTCCCTATGACACGGAGTGGCGAATCGTTCATCTCCTTGCACAAAAGCAGCTGCATCTTTTCCCAGAGCCGCTACCGAATGAGTTGGATGGTTAGTACGATGAACTCCCGGACGCTTGCGGAACACTTCAGGCAGAATACCAACGCAGGATGGAGATGATTCCTTGTAAAACTTCGGATTACTCGCATTAACATATGACCATGTATGGGTAGGCAGCACCAGCAACCCTTCCCTCATATAATCTGATAGTGCATCCAGCACCGTATCCGCACCATTTTCAACTTCCCCTATACTTTTCATGGATGAATGCATCAGTAGTGTCCCTCTACCATCAATCCCCATCTGATTAAGATCGTTCATCAAGCTCGCTTTGCTATGCATTTCTTCAATTCTCCTCCTTATGTCCTTATCAACTTATAATGAATACCAACAAACAATTCTTTTAAGTTTACTACATTGGATAATCAGTTAACAAAGTATTTTTATTTTTAGTCTAAATAGTTGTGAAATCAAATTCTTATTGAAAAAAGCCAACAGCTTTATCGCTGTTAGCTTCTTATAATTAATGAGTTCATTTTCTTTTAAAGCTTTTCAATAGAAGGTCCATTGGCTCCTTCATTTCGGAATCCCCACGATGATAATGCTCCAGCAGCTTATCCAACCGGGCTACTTGATGACCATAATCATACATAGCCGCGGCTACGACCGAAAGACGCAAAATCCCCGATGGCTGATCTTGATAACGTTCTATGAGCGAAGTCATGAATCGCTCGTTCTCCGCTTCCATATCCAAGCCCTCTGAGCTGTCTGCTTTGAGCTTGTTGTCAAATTTCAGCAGCACATGCTCATGGAACTTAATTAGCTTTTCCAAATGTCCATCGAACAGAGCATCCGTTTGAGGCCCTCGATTCGCTTGAAAAAAATGTTCATCTACCGTATCCAGCACCTCAAGCCCTTTGGATAAAGCACGCAGCATTTGCTTATAAATAACTAAATGGCGAATCATGCTAAATTTTCCTCGCTTGAGCTTCTTCACTTCTTCTTCCATGAGCTTGTACTTGCCTGCTAGAAACTGTAAGGAGTTGGATAACTCCCCCTTCTCTTCACGGAAAATATTCTCTTTGATTTCGTCGGAAATAACCGTACGAAGAAGAAGTGACATTTTGCTAAATACGGTATGGATTTGTGCTTCGAACTGATCTTTGGGCTTTGGAGGAAAAAATAGTACATTAATCACAAATGCACAACCTATTCCAATCAAGCTCAATAAAAACCGGTTGACAGCAAACTCCCATTCACCTGAAGCTTCCATTACTGCTACTACGGTGACTAATGTAAGGCCAATCGTTTCTTCCATTCCCATCCTCAAACAGACAACGATGACAAGAATACATACGATCCCAATCGCAATCACATTATTGGAAAAGAACATTCCTGCAAGCAAAGCCAGTGCCGCCCCCAGCACATTGGTTTGAAGCTGCTCCAAAAAATAACGCCAGGAGCGATAGATCGAAGGCTGCATTGCAAAAATAGCAGCTACTGCCGCAATAACGGGAGGAGTAAAGTTTAACAAAGCACTAAGATATAATGCCAATGTCACTGCAATTCCTGTCTTCCACACGCGTGCTCCGAAAACCACATAGCCTCTCCTTCCTTATTGTATTATCCATCTTATCTTACACGCCCGAGGCAAAGGATGCAAAGGCATTGTGTCCTAAAATATTTTCGCAAAAAAAGTTCTATGCAAAAACATTTTTTGTGTTACTATTTGATATTATAGTAGCACGATACATAGTGCCGATGGGTACATAATAATTCAAAGGAGGAGTGACGGGATGCCTCGTCAGTTAGGGAATAGCAAAGCCTCTTGGGGCGGTTATTTCATTGTCATCATAGCGCTTCATGTCATAGGTATAATAGGATTGATCACAGCAGCACGCGGTGATGCAGCATTCTGGAGTCTTGGCTTGCTAGCTTATACGTTTGGATTACGGCATGCTTTTGATGTGGATCATATCGCCGCCATCGACAACACGGTTCGTAAACTGATTCAACAAAAAAGAAATCCGCTTGGTGTAGGCTTCTACTTTTCACTTGGCCACTCATCCGTAGTATTTCTGATGGTACTGACCATTGCCCTCTCCATGAAGTGGATTCAAGATGCTATGCCGCAAATGCAAGAGATCGGCGGGATTATTGGAACTACAGTGTCCGGGGCGTTTCTTATTGTCATTGGAATTATTAATCTTGTGATTTTAATCCAGTTATTCCAAGCTTTCAGAAAAGTCCGCCAGGGAGGCTTTTTAGAAGAACAGTTGGAAGCCCTTCTGGATTCCAGAGGTTTTTTTGCCCGACTATTAAAGCCTATGTTCCGCTTCATTAGCCGCAGCTGGCATGTATATCCATTAGGATTTTTATTCGGACTCGGCTTCGATACAGCGACGGAAATCGGTTTATTAGCCATCTCCGCTAGCGCGGCTAAAACCTCGGTGCCCGTATTCGGAATTATTTCCCTCCCTTTGCTATTCGCAGCCGGTATGAGCTTAATGGATACTGCGGACGGAATGTTCATGACAAAAGCTTATCGTTGGGCATTCACAACACCACTTAGAAAGCTGTACTACAATGTAACTGTAACCACAGTTTCTGTTATAGCCGCATTGATTATTGGTATGGTCGAGCTGATTCAAGTGTTGACTGATAAATTAAACCTGCAAGCTCCTTTTTTCACTTGGATCAATGAACTGGATTTTGGCGATCTCGGTTATCTGCTTGTTGTATTGTTCGTGCTGGCCTGGCTCGTGTCTGTGACAGTATGGAAAGTAGCAAAGGTTGAGCATCGATATAAAGCTACATAAAATAGGAAAGGACCATTCCGTTCGGGTTATCCGAATGAGATCGTCCTTTTTTATTATTTATTAACCGCAGGATCATGTCGAAATTGAATACCAACCGTTAGTATAATACCTGCAATCACAGCTATGGGTACCCAGACAATAGCAAGAGGGTATGAAACTTCAGCAAGAGTACCAATGATAGCACCGAGACCATATATGACTACAGCCAGAAGTCGAAGCAATGAATCCCGACTCAACGCCATCCTGGTTTCTCTCCCGAACAGCAGTCGAAGCTGCTGAATACCGTCTTCTACCACATTGGCCAAGTTATTCGTCAGGACCGTTGTAGAGATACCTGCAATTCCTAATCTCCTTGCCGCAGTCGTCTGCATTCCCATAGCCAAACTTAAAAGAATGATAAGAAAATAGACCAAAGATTCCGATTCTCCAACCCAACTGGACGTTAAGGCAAAAATAATTAATATAATCCCTTCAATGACGAGTGCGAAAGTGACCGATCTTGGCCATAATGAAGGTGTCTTGTCTTTGTTAACAATAAGTGCAGCTATTGCTGTACCTGCTACAAAGCCTACTAATGCTGTTAAAGACCGAAGAACGGCAAGCCCTTCAACATGACCTATGGCTAGCCCCATTAATACAATGTTGCCAGTCATATTAGCGGTGAATACATGGCCTAAGCTTAAATAACCCACGACGTCAATAATACCAGAAGACATACAAAGGAGTAAAATGATAATATGGCGATACGTTGCGGTGGACATTTTGATACAGCTCCTTTTTTACCTAGAGGTGAATTGACTACATTAAAGAATAGCACAATCTTCCTCAAACTGTAAAAAGCAGTTCTCAACCATTCACTGGAATACGGATACTGCGATTATTACTTTCTATCACATACCCTTCTATTGAGTCTTGTCTGAACCGCATACTTCGAGCGCACATCTCCAATGCCACCTGATATGCGAACAACATCTGCGCTTTATCATCTTGAGGCGAGGCGAGCTTCTCCAATTGTTGAAGCTTCCTGTCTACCGCTTCTATCCCTCCCAAACACAGCTCGAAATCCATATCAGGTGCATTCACAGAATAATACACAGCATAAAACTCTAAAGGATAATACAACTTATAAAATGCATGGCGAACAGCTGACATCGCATAGGCTGCAGCATGTGCTTTAGGGAACAAATACTTGATTTTTTGGCAAGAATCGATGAACCATAAAGGAATATCGTTTTCCTTTAATTCCTTGACCCATTCCTCTGTAATCCCATGACCTTTACGTACTTTATCCGAAATATGATAAGCCCTCTCTCGAGAGACACCCCAACTGATTAGCTTCAACATCACATCATCCTTACAGGCAATAACCGACTGGAGCCTTTGTTGGCCTGTTTTTATCAGTTCGTGAGCGTTATCTTCCCAAGTACCACTCCCATGCGAAATTCCTGATATTTGCACAAGATCGGAATAAGTATTTGGCTGCAGCTCTTTGAGCATTGTTCGAACACAGACAGGCTGCAGCTCCGGGATACCATAGGTCGCTACGTCAGTCCTTAATTGCTGCGGACTAACATTTAAGGATAACGTGGACCGAAACAAGCTGAGTACAGCAGCGTCGTTCATAGGGATCGTTGTAGGATCTATACCTGTAAGTTCACTCAATAATCCTAAAGAATTAAGGGTCGTGTCCTCGAATAGATCCAGATTAAATAGAACCGTTTCTAAATCTCTATTGCCTGCGCTAAGGGTCTGACCACTTTCAATTTGCTCTTCTAATATCTTATGGGCTTGGGTCTGACTTAGAGGTACTTTCAAATCTATATTAGGAGGACGATCATATGAAAGCCCTAGAAACATTTCGCATGGAATATGATGACCATCCCCAACCATAGTTCCCTTACAATGTGGACATCCTTTCTTGGGCAGATCCACACCATAACTTATAACCTCGTTAAACCATTCACTATGCTTGCATAGAGTACATCTATAATGAGGAGGTAATGGATTAACTTCAGATATACCAAGGCAATAGGCAGCAAAAGTTGCTCCAACCGAACCCCGTGGTGTGACCATATGACCTTCTGAGTTCATTTGTTTCACAACTTGATGAGCCATTAGATACGGTGTGACATTACCGTTACGGATGATACCTTGAAGCTCAAGTTCCAATCGGTTCGAGACAGTATCAGGCAATGATTCGCCGTATATTCTTCTAGCAGTGGAATAACACAATGAACGGAACTGAGAGTCTTCTGCCTCTAGTTTAATTGTATCGCTCATATTTAGCCCTCCATTATTTCGTTGTAAACCATCATTAAGGCTTCATTTATTGAGTTGATATTTGCTGCTTACTATCAGATTCGCTACTTTACTGCTATATAAGCGCAACCAATAAGATGCTTTTGGACTCACCGTAACGCGCTTGGCCAGATAACGAGAGATTCCCGGTCTTTTTCTGCTCCGAGCTTAAATAGCACTTCTGCCAATTCAGTTTGGAGTACGGGAAGCCCGTTCCATTTTTCAATGACGAGCTTACGCATACTAGACAATCTCAAATAACCTTCGGCAGCGGAGCGGAGTAAGCTATGCAAATCGTCTTCTGATAACTTTTCCATTGCATAAAGTCGTTTTCCGCTGTTTTCAATCCATAGCAGCCAGCGGCCTTTTTGCATTACGAGATCATTTCCTTTTTTTCTTGCGAAGTTCATTCCTTCTTTGTCAGGCCAGTTGACGATAAATCCAAATGGATTAGCCGGATCCGTAGATGGAAGCACAACCGGGCTTGGGTCTCCCGCCCATTCACGGCTTCTAAGACTCTCAACCTGCTCCTTGGCTGCAAATTGCAAGGTTTGGATTTCATCCACCCAGAGCCCACGGGTCAACATCCCCCAAGTTTCCAGCTGCTTCAAAGCACCATAAATGTCTCCCCATTCCCAAGGAAGATGAAGGTCTGCAATTGATTTGGTTAACAATCCATATCCTTGCAGTAAATGCTTAATCCAAGCTATCAGGCTTTCTTGCTCCTCGCAGCCAGCTACATCTTTTAACGAGCTCACTGGATACCAGCGACCAAGCCCGGATTGAAAACCTTTCCCCTTTATAGCCTTAGATGCTGTTCCCCCATTCAATCGCAAAGGGGCGAACTGATCGTTAGAAGCCAGACCTTTCCAGGATAGAGCTAGCAGCTCAGCTGTCAGTTCCGATGGAATACGCCCCGTTTCCCTGCTCAAAGCGCTTAGGAAGCTTGCACCTTTACGCTCTAGCAGTTGAAGCAGCTGTTCGCCTTGTCTTTCTTCTTCCGATTGGTTGGGTTTACCCTCATCCGATTCTGTTTGGTTCAATTGATGCTCTGCCACTCGTTCTATCAGAGGACAGTAAAGCTCCTTCGATTCAGACAGGAAAAAAGCAACTCGCCCTTCCTTTTCTCCTTCCTGCTTTTGTCCCAACCACAATACTTCACCGGACGAACAAAGCCGGTCCAGCATATCTTTCTTGTAATCATGAACCCGAAGCGGAAAGATAGACGATTCCCATTGAGACAGCGGATAATAAAACCCTTGGAGCTTCTCTATCACTTGTCGTAGCCCTTCCTCACCGTTCAGTCGAGTGTGGGGCAGCACATACTGAAAAGACATCATCTTTGTACAATAGCTTACAGGATCAATGGCCTCGGTTGCCTTTCTAAGCTCTGATGCCTGTTCTCGGTTGTGACGTGCATCAGCTTGACGATTCAACCAGACACGATCAGTACCATCCGATCTATTCGATAATAGTTCAACACGCCCCTCTTCAACCCAACCTTGAAGAAGCTCCTCGATTCGAGCCTTATCTAGTCCGTACCGCTGCTGTAAGTCCTGTGACGTTATATTTCGCATTCGATTAACATACCGGGTCACAATGAACCTATCGGCAAGCGCTGCTTTGCCCAATTGTGAGTAGGTGTCCACCTCGTCAGCACATATCCAATATGTGATGGATGGATTGCCTAGGTATACGGATACTATTTTATGATCTCGTCGTAACGGGACTAGCATTTCCTCCAAATTATCGTTGTCAAGCCGATCCATAAGTTCTTCTTCCGTCATTTCACCGCGACGCTTCATCAGTCTAAGCAGTTGTCCTGAGTCATGCAGCTTAGGTTCTTCTATATAATGCTGCTGCTCCATTTGGTTCTGATCAACAATCTCATCCTTATCATCCTCCGATGCACTAGACGCATTAACGAACCATTGTCCTGCCAGTGAACGGTCCAGACCAACCAAGTTGGCTTGCAAGTCCTTGCTCAGTACATCCGACTCATACATCTGGGTATTAATGACATCGTTAAGAAACAATGCAGCAAAAGGCGAGGGGAATGCCGCTTGTCTCTCGATAACCTCTAGCTGTCCGGTTTCGATTTTCTCCAATACTTCACAGACTTGATTGACATCCAAATCATCATGTAAGCAAATACGAACCGCTTCACCAATAAAAGGAAATGTCTCCGCATACGGGAGCGATTCTCTAAGAAGTTCCTCGCTGCGCAATCTCTTCTGCCATGAGGGCATCCGGTTAAAGCTGCGGGATAAAAGCAAAGATGTCTCAGCTAGTCTTCGGAACGCTATTCCGAATTGCGGTGACGCTGGAATCGCATGCTGAAGCAGCGCTTCCAGCCGATCCGAGGTGACCTCGCGAATCAACGGCAGCAATCGAAGAGCCTCGCCGCTTCCGCCGTCGGAAATTACAAATTCAATCCCGTTGTCTTTGGCATTCGCATAAATCCGATACGGAATATGCTGCTCCGCATAGACCTGAATCGCTAACTGCCAGGTTCGATTAAACTTCCTGCCAAACCAGCTATGGATAATGAGCCGATGCTGTTTATATTCATCCTGAAATTGCTCAATGACTATTCTCCGATGAGTCGGAAGAACTGAGACTGCCTTTTGAGAGTGAAGCAGCATAAGCAGTTCATCTGCAGCCGAATCGTCCATATAATAATCATTCATAAGCCATTCCAACGTTTGAAGCTTGTTCTGACTATCCAACCGTACATCAAGCTCTTCGAGAAATTGTCCTATCTCAGCAGAAAAGGCTGCCGTTCTGCCTTGTCCTTCCCCACGCCAAAATGGAATTTCACTCTGCTTATTGCCAGCTTCTTCTACAACATACACACGGTCATTCCGAATGGACTGTATTCTCCAAGAGCTTGTCCCCAATTGAAATACGTCTCCAACCCGGCTTTCAAAAATATATTGTTCATCTAATTCGCCCAGGTGGATATGGCTCTCGGCATGATGAACAGGATAATCACTTCCTTGCGGGATGGTGCCTGCACCCATGATAGCCGACATTGCGGTAGAGCTTAGACGTGTTAAACGATTATTTCCCCTATCCCAATCGACCAGAGGACGCACAAAAGGATAGTACCCGGACAGCACCTGGAGGATTCCCTGCAATCGGTCCATTGTGAACCCGTGATACCCATAGCTGCGATTAAAAACAAGATGCAGCCGCTCCACTTCCCAATCATCCGCAGCAACCATTGCTGCTACTTGCTGGCATAATACATCTAGTGCATATCTGGGTATCTGAATATCTTCAATCTCCCGATTCACAATACTTTGCGCTAGCACCGCACACTCAGGCAACTGCCCTCGGGTACGTGCGAGAATGATACCCCGGCTTTCATCGCCGACAGAATGGCCTGCACGTCCTATCCGTTGTATTCCTGCAGCTGCGCTTTTAGGTGAATCGATTTGCAGGACCAGATCGATATGTCCAACATCTATCCCAAGCTCCAAAGAAGAGGTTGCAACGAGACAACGAAGCTCCCCTGCCTTAAGTGCTCTCTCCACATCAAGCCGTTGTTCTCTGGAGATACTGCCGTGATGGGATCGAGCCATTTCATAACCCATATGGTCATTTAGTCTCAAAGTAAGCCTTTCGCACAGCCTTCTATTATTTACGAATATAAGAGCCGATTGACTGCCTTCGATAAGCTTAACAATGTGCTCAATCAATGGCTTCCATATGGTTTCCTGTTTATCTCTTATGATCATTGTTTTGTGAGGGAGGGTAACCCGAAGATTAAATATTTTATCCATCTGGCTCTCGACGATTTCCACCGGACGAGGGATAAATACATTTTCCCAGCCTCCGAGAAACCGAGCAACAAGTTCAATCGGCTTCTGTGTGGCAGAAACGCCGATTCGCTGCGGCGATGAACCAATCCATTCTGTCAGCCTTTCAAGCGTAACGGATAAATGCAGCCCTCTCCTGTCGCCTGCCAAATCATGAATTTCATCTACGATACACCACTGGACATGCTTCAACATCAACCTTCCCTTGGGTGAAGTCAACAGCAAGTACAGGGATTCAGGAGTTGTCACCAGCACATCCGGAGGATTGCGAAGCATGGCTGCCCGCGAGCTTTGGGTAGTATCTCCCGTACGAACACCAACGGTTAAGCCTTTCCAACTCCAATTTTGTTCCTCCGCCATCTCCTTAAGCTGTGCAATATATCCGATCACATGATGGTGGATATCGTTGTTCAATGCCTTGAGCGGCGTAATATAGAGCAGCTTCACATGCCGGGCTGAAGAAGCCTCGCTACTCTCATCCTTGTTCTGCAGGATTTGACTTAAACAGGGAAGCAGCGCGGCTAAGGTTTTGCCAGAGCCAGTAGGTGCTGCAATTAATGTATGCACACCCGACTGAATCGCCTTCCATGAACGAATTTGCACATCCGTAGGGCGACCATATTGTTTATCAAACCATTGTGTAATAAGCGGATGAAAGCCTGCTGCTTCCAGTTCATGCATAGTGACTCTTCTCCTTCACTGCATTTCTCTATTGGTTATCGATAATTATACCAAAAAAAGGAATGCAAGCCTAAACGCTCTCGTTAGAAACCCCTATGTCACAATGCAAATCATGTATCAAATGATATCGTTTCTGAGTTGCCATGCTTCATCCAGCATATCCAGCATAAGCTGTATGACAGACAGTAGATGGTCTCTTTTCGTGATACTATAATTAGGTTTCTCCACGGTTGTAAGAAGCTTGCCCATAAGCATAACGAATCTTAATGAGGCTGCCACGGCAAAGCCATATCTCACACCGTTAGCATTTCCGTCCCAGCCAACCTCTCTTAATCCATCCAGGTAGCTTTGCACCAAAGCTTCTTTGTGCTTATACACGGTATCCATATCCACATGTTTCCTAAGCGTAAGCCCGAACATGCGTCCAAGCTCTTCTCCAACACCTGATAGGCTGGCAAACTGCCAATCAATCGCAACCAATCTGTCCTGCCCTTTGTATTGCTCCATGTATACATTCCCGCTATGAATATCTTGATGAGCAAATACCTGCGGCAGTTGATTCAACGCATCCAATAAATCTGCAACTTTTAGTCTAGAGGATTCATATCGATCCCAATACACATTAGGGTTGATGTGATCCAATTGATGTTTGTGCCAAACGGCTTTTTGTTCTTCCATGCTTTGCAAATAACTTTCAATTACTTGTACCCAAGAGTTCATCCAATTCGTACATAGGAAGGATTCCGTCGGAACGGGTAAACCTGTTAAATAAGCACCGTTGAATTTTCCAAGCCCAAAAGCAATGCCAATCTGTTCTTTCTCATTCCACCCAGTATCCAAACGCTGTTCATCAATATCCTCCATCCATACCCAAACACAGCCGTCGGATTGTTCTTCGATTAAGTAGCAAACAGGCGCCCTCATCGTATCTGGCAATTGTTCAAGTATTCCGGAATGATACACCAATACTTCACGCTTCCAGTAATAATAATGATCTTCTCCTGCTCTAGCAGCATCGGGTCTCAGGATTTTGAGGATGAGCGTACAACATGAGTTGAATTCTCCTAATAACAAGGCACAATGAATACGGTGTACCTCGGTCTCTGATTTAACCTCACCAAGTGGACGGTTATACCAGGATACAATGTGAATGGATTCCAATGGATATTTCATTTTCAATGCTGAATGCAGCATTGCTGAATCTATACAAATATCAGCTTGCTTTTCGGATTGGACCGACATGGAAAGCCCCCTTTTAATGGAATGGGATATAGCTTAATCTCTGGTTATCAAAGTAGGTATTACCATGATATGGATAATTTAGCTATCTATCAAATGCCAAATTCGTCGTTTTACATAAAGCGATCAAGAAGACTTTTCCTTTCAGCAAGCTGGAACGCAGGCTTTTCTGAAAACATACGTTCCCATTTCCTCTCTATTCCTCTTAATTTCACCGGTTTCAGATAAGTCATTTCTCATTTCTGACTTTGCCAACAAAAAAAGAATACAGGAGAATTTCCCGTATCCCTTTCTTGTTGAGTACAACCTTATGATTTGCTGGCAACAAGCTTGCCCTGCTGAATTTCATACATTTGATGGTACTTGCCACCGAGATTCATTAATTCATTGTGGTCTCCCCGTTCTACGATTTCTCCACGGTCAAGAACCAGAATTAGATCCGCATTCTTCACAGTGGATAGACGGTGAGCAATGACGAAGGTCGTTCTTCCTTGCTTCACAACATCAAGAGCTTGTTGGATGATGGTTTCTGTCTCTGTATCGATGTTGGATGTTGCTTCGTCAAGAATAAGAATAGCAGGATCAAAAGCCAAAGCCCTTGCAAAGGAAATCAGCTGTCTCTGTCCGGCAGAAAGCGTGCTTCCTTTTTCGATCACCGGTTCATCTATCCCATGAGGAAGTTGTTCCAGCAACGATTCTGCACCAACATCGGTCAGTACTTTATGGATTTTTTCACGTGTAATGGATGGATCATTTAACGATACGTTCGTTGCAATAGTTCCCGAGAAAAGGAAAGGATCCTGAAGCACTATGCCCATATGCTGTCGCATCGTTTGCCGAGGCATTTGTCTTGTGTCTATCCCGTCAATCGTGATGCCTCCTGCTTCCGGATCGTAGAATCGAAACAGTAAGTTCAGAATCGAGCTCTTCCCTGATCCCGTGTGTCCTACTAGGGCGACGGTTTGGCCCGGCTTGGCTTCGAACGTTATTCCTTTAAGTACAGGCTCTCCGCTCTTATAGGAGAACCACACTTGATCGAATTGGACATGGCCTTTATATCGCTCCACCTTTTGCTCCGAAACATCTTCGCCTTCCTCATCAACCAATTTGAAAACCCGCTCCGCCGAAACCAGCGCACGCTCCAGGTTAGGCAATTGATTCACGATGTTCACCATGGGCTGAAACAATCGGTTCAAATAATCGACGAAGGCATACAGTACCCCGAGCGAAACGGCACCAGCAGCTCCATTTAGCGACGCCCCGCCAAAATACCAGATCAGGGCGACCAAAGCCACATTCCGAATGACAGCAACCAAATTATATCCCGTCCATGAGTTTAAGCTCAGCAGCTTATTTTGAACATGGAACAGCTTGTTGTTGTATTGCTCGAAATTATCTTCAATCCGCTTCTCTTTACGAAAAGCTTTTATAATGGTCATCCCTTGTATGGATTCATTAATGATTCCGTTAATTTCACTGACGGTCGAACGAATGATGCGATTAAACTTTTTAGCTATTTTTCCGTATATAATAATCCAGACAACAAGAGCAGGGACGACGAATAGACAAATCGCGGCTAACTGCACATCCAGAATAAATAATGCGATATAAATGCCAAGCATATGAATAAAGCCTGTTGTAAAATTAGCAAGCACATTCACATACAAATCCCGGATCGACTCCGTGTCATTCGTCACTCTCGATACGACCTTCCCCGCCGGCAAGTTGTCGAAATATCGAATAGGGAGTCGGTTAAGCTGAGCGAACACATCCGTTCTCATTCGACGAATAATCCGATTAGCTGAGCTTTGCAGGAAATAACGCTGACCATAGGTAAATATAGCCGAGATGACCGTCAGGCCCATATACAACCAGCATAGCTTCAGCATTCCTGCCATTTCCGGACGAAAGAAGGTGTACAACTGCTCCCGGTTTAGCTGCTCTCCTGCATAGTTATTACTCTCTGTTCCCTTCGTAATTCGAATCGTCCCACTAGTAACCTGACGTTCACCGTCGAATGCTATAGGGCCACCAATAAAGTAATACTCACGATCAATTTGGAGCACTCTCACTTCATGACCACGTGGTTCTCCTTCAGCAAAATGGTCGGACCGTTTATACTGCTTTCCGCCATAGGATACCGTGTATTCTTCACTGCTGGTTGTTTCGTACCAAGGCTTTTCAATTCCAGAAATGTGGAGGTCAATGATCCTCTTAGCAATAAGTGGTCCCGCCAAGTCGGTACCTACGGCAACACTAAGCATGATTAACGCGAGGACCAGCTGCATTTTAAATTGAACGGCATAGGCGATCAATCGTTTAATGGTTTGGGTCTTGGTACCCGAGCCTGCTTCACTGTCGATATCATAGTCTAAGGTTTCACTTGCATCACTCATTGGATTTCTTCATCCTTCCGTTCGTTGTGCCTCTATCTGTTGACGATCATATTGTTCTTTATACCAGCTGCCCTTGCTGAGCAGCTCTTCATGTGTTCCTCGTTCGATAATGGTTCCATTCTCCATGACAAGAATAAGGTTCGCATGCTGTATAGCCGATAGACGATGGGTTGCAATGATCGTTGTTTTGCCCGATCTTTCTTTATGAATGTTGCCGATAATCTCCGCTTCCGTACGCGCATCAACAGCAGACATCGCATCGTCCAAGATCAATATTTGCGGTTTAGCAATCAGTGCCCGCGCCATGGATACACGCTGCTTTTGTCCACCGGAGAGCGCTACGCCCTTCTCACCTACTAAAGTATCCATGCCATCAGGGAGAAATTTCAGATCTTTACTGAATGCCGAAACAGCCATTGCACTTAGTAAATCCTCTTCTGTAGCCTGCTCGTTCCCAAAGTACATGTTGGCTCGAATCGTTTGCGAGAATAAAAATGATTCCTGAGGCACATAACCTAACCATGATTTTAAGCGATCCATACCGATGCGCTCGATCGGGACGCCTGCGACAAGCACATTTCCATCCCCCATCGGGTATTCTCTGAGCAGTTGTCGGATTAAGGTCGATTTACCGCTCCCTGTTCGGCCAACAATACCCAAAGTCTCTCCAGAATGAAGCGTAAACGATACATCATCCAAATTATCATAGGAAGAGGACGGATAACGGAAAGTTACATTACGAAACTCAAGGCTTCCCGGATGTTCAGGCATCACAGGGTCTGTAGGTTCCGGCACATCCTGTTCATAGTCCAAAGTTTCTGTTACCCGATCCAATGACGCGTTGCCCCGCTGCATGATATTGATTAATTCACCGATAGCGAACATAGGCCAAATCATCATCCCTAAGTACACATTGAAGGCAACAAGAGAACCGATTGTTAATTCATTATGAAACACAAGATAAGCGCCATATCCAATACCAATCATATAACTGATGCCCACTAGGATTTTGATAGTAGGCTCGAATAGCGAATCCACACGAACTACAGCCAAGTTTTTGTCCAGTACATCTTGTGTGACCTCGGCAAACTGTCTTTCAACCGCACGCTCCTGCGTATAGGCTCTAATAACACGAATGCCTGAAATCGTCTCAAGTACCCCTTCATTCATATCTCCGAAAGCGTCCTGTGCTGCCATGTACCTTTTGTGAATCCAGCCACCGTAGAAGCTTACCAATATCGCCATGATCGGGAGCGGAATGACCGCGGCAAGAGTCAACTTCCAAGAAACGAAAACGGTCATCGTTACCAGTAGAGTTGCCATCCAAAGCGTAGAATCCAGCAAAGTTAGAATTCCAAAGCCGGCTGTTTGCGCTACCGCCTGAAGGTCGTTTGTTGCTCGGGCCATTAAATCTCCCGTACGGTTCTTCTCATAAAAAGTCGGTGTCATTTTCAGAAAGTGGCGCATCAAGCGTCCTCTCATTAATTTCTCAACGACAAAAGCTCCTCCAAACAGCTTATAACCCCAAATATACGAAATAATATAAGCCGAAATCGTAATGACAACCAACCAAAGCAGCGTATTGACAATGTAATCCCAGGTCATATGACCGAGGCCAATTGTATCAATTGAGCGCCCGACCAGCATCGGCGGAAATATTTCTAGAATTCCTGCAATAATCAGCAGTACAACTGCAATGGAATACCTTCTCCATTCTTGTCTGAAAAACCAGCCCAGTTTGGTCATGATCGATAACATGATTTCTCTCTCCTCTCTATCCCAACATCCCAATTTTATGCCCCTCAACAAATAAATAAGCACACTACCCGTGGGCAATGTGCTTATCTTATCGAAGCAACGCGCACGCTATGTCACAAGGAAGAATGGCCTGCGCAAAATATAATTAGAGCTAAATGCGCTCTTCTTTATTTCTTGTATGCAAGTGAGGCCATATCCTGCCGTATGTAATTGTTGTTCGATGCCATATAAAGCGGATTTCTAAATGCAATAAGCAACATGTATAGGCCTCTCCTTTATACTGGGATATTTAGGGGGTACACAAGAACGTTAGCATGCCGCTGCAACCCCTGTCAACGATACCTTTGTCGATAATTTAATTATAATCAATTTTTCTTATAGGGGATTGGTTCATGAATTGAATGTTCTAAGGGACGGCTTCTTATTGCCACAATAAACCATATCATGCTATAATTTTGATAAATCTCAATTTGAAAAAGGTAACTTAATTCATAGAAGCGAGGTTATCCAGATGAGTAACAATTCCATTAAGCTCGGTGTGCCGAATCAAGACGGTCAGCTAAGTATGCTGTTCACACGAGGAGGTCCTCGAGAAGGTGCTGGTAGAAAACGTATGGGAACTACCAAAAAAATATCCTTAACGCTTACGGACGAAGTATGGGAGTCCATCGAGAAAGAATGTCAAAACCATCAAGCATCTCGCTCGGAAATGATCCGTGCCATAATTGAGGCTTACTATCATTCAAGCAAGCATACCCAAGAGTAGGTGAAACCAATGTATTTGTATGTTTCCCAAGAGCTTTTGTTAGCTGCACTTACTTATGTGTCAAAGGCCGTAAATTCCAACAGCCCTCAGCCTATTTTATCATGCGTCCTGATAGTTGCTCATTCTAATGGGGTGACATTAAGAGCGATGAACAGCAATATGTCTATTCAATATGATATAGCAGCTCAGTCTTCTTCAATATCCGTAAATCGAGAAGGCAGTATTGCTGTCCCAGCACGAATATTTCATGAAATTATCCATAAGCTTCCCACTGAAAAGGTGACAATAGAGTCCCAGGAAAGGATCATGATGATCCGATCGTCCTTTGGGATCTATCGTTTATGCGGTATGAACCCGAACGAATTTCCGGATTCAGCACTCGTTGGTGATGAGGATAGCTCATGTTTAAGCCTGCCTAGCCTAGTGCTCAAAAAGGGTATAAGACAAGCATTTGCTGTCTCACCTTCCGAAACGAGGCCAATACTAACTGGCATTTCTTTCGAGCTGCGTAATCAAACACTTCAGCTTACGGCCACCGATGGAATACGACTTGCTACAACAGAAATCAACGTCCCTAGTTGTCGTTGTAAGGATTCACGTTTCATTCTTCCTGGAAAACATGCGCTGGAGTTAGCCAAGATGCTGCCAGATGATCAAACACATACCGAAATCTGGATACAATCGAATCAAATCCTCTTTAAAAGCAATCAGCTTCAAATCGTTTCTTGCCTTCTCGATGGTAATTATCCTCCGATCCGTCATCTCATTCCAAACACAATTACAAGCGACATTACAGTCAGAACGTCCCGATTGCTGCAAGCCGTTGAACGTGTCGCTATCCTGGCTGGGAATCATATTCTTAAGCTTTGTATCTCCTCCGACCAAGCAATGCAAATACATTCAAATACGGCTGAGGTTGGGGATGTGCAAGAAGAAGTACTGCTTGAGGAACGAACCGGAGATGCAATTACCCTCTTTTTGAACACTAAATATTTATTAGACGTAATGCGGTTTATTCAATGTGAAACGGTACACATCCAATTTTCAGGGCAGTTAAGTCCCATTGTTATTCAGCCCTCAGATATACAATCCAAATCACTTTACTTGGTGACTCCTATTAGATCGCATCACTATTAGAGTGACGCAAGCTGCCGAATGAGATATGAAAGAGCTATTCTCTTTTTCGTACAACATAAGTAACCACATTTGATTTTAAAATAACGGGGACCTCATCTCTCATAATATCAGACTGTTGAGGCCTAACATTAACCTGAATCAGCTCCCACCCGCTGTACACATCATGTAACAATTGAAGCATATCATCCGTAGAAAGATTAACCTCCATTAATACTTCCAAGCTGCGTTGAGTCACTTGCTCTATTTCAATTAGATTCGTGTTTATAACCAAACAGTTCAATCCATGAGGCTTGGTTCCTACCTGCATAGAATGAAGAACCTTTTGCAATGATTCAAAGGACTGCGCGTGTTCCAGACTGGAAACTGCCACGATATAATCGTACTCTGCTTGTGGTATCTCATATTCGCTGATATCTGCCAGTATCGTTTGTACACATTCCGCAACTTGATACTCTTGACTGTATTGGAGGAGCTTTGCCAAGGCGGACTCTAGCAAATCTACACAAACGATGCTACCACCTTTTTCCTTTATTTGTTTTGCTAGTGGAATGCTATTTCTACCAACCCCGCAGCCTAAATCAAGAATATGTATATCTCGTTGAGTTTGTAAAAGCGTTGTCGTTTCGATCACCGCTTTTACAGGCTTATAGAGCCATGAGCCCTCTTCGAATAAAGCATAATTGTCGTAACAGTATTCATGATATTTCTTTTCTTCCTGTCGAATCCGTGCAATTCTATCCATCTGCTCACTCCTCCTATATCTATTTTTCTAGCTAATTATCTCCTGATTTCACACTTATTTCACCATATATTGTTAAAATTAAAAAAAGCTGTCGATTGACTCGACAGCCTGCTTCTTTTCCTTATTCCAATTCTGATCTATTGAGAATACCATCATTAATAGCCTGTTCACGAAGCTCTAAATACAGCTCAGCTTGTGTAGCATTCACATATGGCATAACGAACAATACACCGATGAATAAAGCTATTGTCCCCAGTATATACCAGCCTAAGAAGGATAGATCCAGCACAAACATTCTCCATTTGTATCCGTTTGTCATCCGGTTGCTTAGCTCTACGGCACGTTTAGTCCCGATATGAGGCTGATCCGCCAACAAATAGGGAGTCATGCTGTAAGCATAATACTTCACGATACCCGGGATGATGAGAAGCAGATACCACAAGAAGTTGAGAAACATCCGCCAAAGCATCGCTTTCACGATAGCTACGTAATTTCCTTTTGAAAAACCATAGCCCATATAGTTCATATTGACATCTTCTCGGGACGACTGCGTGAAATATTTTCTTATTCCTACTTCTAATGGATTACTGACCCAAATTCGAAAAGCGATCGTGGCCAAAAAAATAATAACGCCAATGATTATAGCACCAATGATAATAGCAAGCATTAAGCCATCTAATTTCCCGTTGAAATTATAATTGAAACCGTTATTAACACCTGGAAATAAAGAAAAGTCCTGATTCTTACTACCTCCGTTACCATTAAAGCTGGAGTTGTAGGAACAGCTTGGAAGTCCCCCTGTAACAACAGCCAGCAGCAAGCTGGCGAGAAAAGCCTTCCAATAAGATAGCCTTAATACATTCTTTGCTCTGTCTTTCAGTAATTTGCGAGTCCACATCCCTGCAGTCTCCTCCCTTTTCATTTAATATAAGATTGCCTGCTTACAATCCAGATGCTCTGGCCCCACTTGTTTCAAATTGCCGACTACCATCTTATGAACTGCTAAGAAGGTGTAGAACTCCCCCATAAGCCATAATACTTTTTGTAGGCTCAAAATAAAATCCATTTTCCTCCTTTTTTACAAGTTCGTTGTCATTATAACTGGGTCAGGCCATGATCCACAGGGACCAGAGTCACAATTCTTTAGGTAATATTTCGTGGCTATGCTGACAAGAGCTCTCAGATATTTGAAAGTCGTCCCCTTCACACTCCAATTAAAACTATATCGTTTGGTTCAACTCATTTGCTGCAGCACTTTCGCAACTAAGCATTTACTCATAAGTATAATTCATATATTGGAAATTGGTTAACATTTTTTAGGAAAGGGATGGGTATTGTTTGAAAAAGATCCTCTTACTGATCGCTATAGCAATTGCATCGCTGCTTCCCATTGGTCCTTCAATTATGGATGCTGCGCCCCGAACAGTCGATGTACAGCTGCCTGAATTCCAGGTTAAGATGAATGGAGTGAATCTGGATAGCGCTCAATTGAAATACCCGCTTCTGATTTATAAAGACATCACTTATATTCCGATGACATGGTCGATTAGTCAAGCGTCTGGCTTGACTACGCAGTGGAGTGATCAAGAGGGGCTTTCTGTTCAGTTAAGTGCGCCTCCTGCTCTTAAGCCACAATTCGAAGAAGGAGGTTCTTTCCATCAAGGGAAAACCTACAAAGCACAGCTACCAGATTTCCCCATCACCGTAAACCATACAGCTATTGAGAACGCCGCTGAGGATCATCCTTTACTTGTTTTTCAAAACGTGACCTATTTTCCGTTGACTTGGAAATTCGCTGTTGACGAGTTTCGCTGGAAGCTTGATTGGAATAACGACGATGGAGTGAGTATTCGAACGCAGCAAAAAACGTACATGACCGGAATCATGTACGACGATGATCCGTATTTATATTTAGGTGTCAACAACAGTAATCCCTCAAGAATCATGAGAATATATAAAAATCTGGAAGGTCCTGCCGAGCTGCTAAAGGTTGAGGAAGGAAACGTTATTTCCAATGCAAGGAGGGAAGCTTCCGCCTCCTCTTCGTTCTCCCCAAACTCTAACACCTACACTCCTGATAAAAGGCTCACTGTTCGGCAACACTCACTCTATTTTAATGATATATTGCTTATGAATGTGGAAAAATATGAGGACCTGAACTCCAAATTGCCTTCTGCTTCCTCCAATTTCCTGCCCCTTCATCGTATCTACGATTTCAATGAAGGGGTAGCACTTGTCTATATATCGATTCAGACCGGACCGAGAAACCCGGTAAACATACCTTCCGACCAATTTCTGTTTATTGTAAGAAACGGAAACGCAGAACGTGTCGAAGGCTTCAATCAAGAATTCAGTTCCCAGTCGATTCAACAAACCAAGGATGGGATGTGGATATGGACTTATTCTCCAACCTATTTAACTGCGATGTCTGGAGGATCTCGTGGCCAACTTATCCGAATCAATAACGACGGACAATATTGGTTTTGGAATCAGATGCTGAATGCTCAGTATTTGAGGGTTCTAGATCACGAGGATGATCGCTTATTGGTTCAAGCTTATCAATTAATCACCTATAACCAACCGGCCATGATTTCAGGCTATTATAGGTTACACGTGGACGGAACGTACGATTCTCTAGGTGAGCTGACCGGCAGTCCTACGCTGCCTACTTATGTCGATCAACAGAAGGAGTTGTACGTCGTCGATCGAAATACAGTCACGAATATCATGACAGGAAACACACGTACATGGTGGGATTATGAGTTAAAAGAGATCACAGCAGAAATTCCGAATGCCGGTACATGGTAACCTAAATGATAAGTTCATTTCTTATCCACTGCTTCAAATCCATTCATAATATCGGTCCTCTTGATTACCGCGTACCAGAACGGTATTCTCGCATGAATCGATGAACATACAGACAATAGGATAGATTTGCGGTTTATGGGTCATGGAGTACTCGAATCTTTGTCCCGATGCACCGTGATGTTTAATCAACAGCTCACATAATGTGCGGGCACTGGATACCCCTTCCTGCAGCATTTTCAATACAGCCAACTGCTGATCCATTGTGAGCTGGCCACCGGGTAGTACAGAAGGACCTGAGTTAGCCGCTTTAGGTAGCGTTTCTGTTGGTGTCTCCATTGCAAACAAGTCCAACTGAATAAGCTCGTTTTCCTCTTGTTCTGGAATTTGAGGAGCTTCTGTACTTAGAGCCGATGCAAGCATGGATTTGGACACAATTCGCTCGTTAGCCAGTCTTCGAAGGCGAACGACTTGACGACCAAGTAACGGCAGCTCCAGTTCCAGATGTTTTTGAATATCAGGGGGAATCACAAGCTCCTTCAAGTCGGGCAGCCGTTCCTGCTCCAAGGACCAGCCCTTCTCTATCTTGGATAATACTTCATCCAGTTCAAAATCAATGGCGTCAAAGCCTTTTAGTATCTCCGCCACAATTTTGGCATCAATACCCGTATGCAGCTGCAAATGATCGATTCCGAACTTTTTAATGACTCCGTCTTCCTTATTTTGAACAATGTGTTGGTATCTCAAGGCTCTGCCGCACTCGCATTTCAACTCAGAGGTCACATGGCCTGCATCAATGTAATTGATGTAAACCCAAGAGGTTAATAACTGTTCTATATCTTCGAACGATGCGCCTTCCGGAATAAAATGTCCTTTTTGACGTGACATTACATTTGCAAATACCGTTCGGCGGCCTCTCAGCATATCTTCATTCAAGTACTGTCTCTGTTGATCGGAAAGAAGGGCCAGAAGCGCATCCCTTTCTTCACTTGTATATATTTTCATCATCTCACATCCTTACCTGATTGCAACAAATCAGCATATCTCATTGCCTTTCTTCTATATTACTATATTAAGCTCAATATGTATTCACTGCGAATGAACATGTCCTTCACAAGTCACTTTTTCAAAAAAAATTCCTCACATGAACGCCGCCACCCGATATTCTGATGTATAATCAGATTTAGACAGCAACTTAGACCAACCTCTTGTGACCATATGCTATTCTCTAGGGTGGTGGGATTAAGTGAAGAAACGAGCAATGTTTATAGGAAACGAATCAAGAATTAATGACGTGTATAACAGTCAAATTCAGGAAGAGCTCAGCACTATTGCAGATTTCTACCCAGCAGTTATCCATAAAGACAATTTGGATGAACATGCAGCGGCTTTGAGAACCATCGAAATCGCTTTTTCTACCTGGGGAATGCCTTCACTCAGCCGAGAAGAAATACAGCGTTACTTCCCTAATTTGAAAGCGCTCTTTTACGCAGCCGGCAGTGTTCAGAACTTTGCAAGACCCTTCCTCCAGCAGGACATTGCAGTAGTCAGCGCTTGGGCCGCCAACGCTGTACCTGTAGCTGAATATACGGCTGCTCAAATCGTATTGGCTAACAAAGGCTTTTTCCAAAGTGCGTTAAATTGCAAAACGAAGCGACGGGAATCGTCGAAATATGCGAGATCTTTTCCAGGTAATTGGAATGCCAAGGTGGGTATTCTCGGAGCAGGCATGATCGGCAAAAAAGTAATTGAGTTTTTGAAACCCTATCAATTGGAAATTCATGTATTTGACCCCTACTTGCCTGATTCGGCCGCTCAAAAGTTAGGCGTTCAAAAGAAAGAGCTATCAGAAATCTTCTCCCAATGCCATACCATCTCTAATCATTTGGCGAACCTCCCGGCTACTGTAGGCATCCTGAACAGAACGCATTTTGAACTCATGCTACCCAACGCGACTTTCATCAATACTGCACGGGGATTGCAAGTGGTGGAAGCAGACTTGATCCAAGCTCTTCGCGCTGTACCAACAAGAACCGCAGTATTGGATGTGACTTACCCAGAACCCGTTCAACCTGAGAGTGATCTGCTGAAGCTGGATAATGTTATCCTGACACCTCATATTGCTGGAAGCAATCCGTCAGAAGTGACGCGAATGGCCCAATATATAGTGGAGGAATTCCGACGCTATTTACAGCAGGAAGCACTTCAATACCAAGTAACGCTAACCATGCTTGAGACGATGGCATAAACTATTCAAACCGGGTGCGCAGGCATCCGGTTTTCTTCTTACCTGAACTCATTCCTTTATCTCAAAGGATAGATCAAATGAACAGGTTCACCCTTCAATTCATTATAATAACAATAATTATGGCCATATCCGGCAATGCATAATATTGTGCTGTCAGGGTTCTTCTTAATCACGTTCTTAATTCTCTGAATCATAATAAGATGACGATGCGTCCATCTAAAGGCTTGGGCTATCGGATTGACTTGGCCCATCCATTCAAACTGACCTCTTGTTAAATCATCTAGCTCGAAGGAATTGAATGGAATCGGGCTATTCCCGCATACGGCTAGCTGCTTCTCTGTCCAATTCGATAATTCAAGCTTCAATCGTTCCTGTTCTGCTTCGCTAAATGGAGCAAAAGGATCGAAGTCCCACCACACATCCATTTCCAGCCAGTCTACAGGTTCAAATCGAATGCCCCTCTCCTTGCATAGTGGAAAGATAAGCTTCCAATACTCACTTGCCGGCTCGGCCCAATACGACTTGTAGTTCTGGTCTGGATTTGCCCAGTAGCCTTCACCAGCCTTGTTCTTACAGATTAAATCCCACGTGGACGGTATGACCTCCCCGCAGATGATGTCAGGATTGAATTCTATGATCAATTCACGAAGGAAATCGAGATGCATGCCATACTTTTCTCTGCACTCTTCATCATGAGATAAACCTAGAATACCGACTATCGTCGTCATGATAGGGTCTCCCAACGAGCCCACAGCTCTGGAGGATTCACTTCATAGACTTCATTTTCTCTGTAAACGAATTGATGCATGATAAACTCTCTTCGAATGGTAGCAAAATCATCATGATAGGCTTTAATAAACTCATTCATCTCTTTTTCTGTATAATGGCGACCTTGCTCCAATTGGAGTACCAAATGCTCCAGTATAATAAGCTTCTTCTTCAGTTGTGCGGGCACATGCTTTAATTTCCCATCTGAAGTCATGAAGTTTTTGATAACTGAGGCGGCCAATCGCTTATTGTTCTCATCCAAAGGCTCCGATCCCTCCGCTCCATTTTGCCTCTTATAAATAAAGTCGGCCGTAGCCATTGCATTACTTTTAATGAAATAATGATTGAGGGAAAAGTAAATCGTGTTCTTCTCCCTCCGTTCGTTGATTAATCCTGCTTCTCGAAGCTTAGCCGCATGATGGGTTATTGTCGCCGCTGATAGGAAACACTTCTCGGCAAGCACTTGTCCGTTCAGTTCTCCGTCTGCAAGCAGGAGCAGCATTTTGATACGTGTTGGGTCTGCAAGTGCTTTATGATAGGTAACGAGCTTATCTAATTGCATGGAGATATCACACCCTATAATTTTGATTGTTATCTAATTAGATAGTTATTAAATTATAAAATATATCATTTTACATCATTTGTCAATTGGTTCTAAAAAAATAACCGCCTGCAATGATAATATTTACTTATAAAATCAACGAACCGCGCTATGCGCGGCCAGAGTGTCGAGAAACCTGCAAAACTTGAAATTTTGCTAGTATACTCCAGCGGGGTATGCCCCTCCAGCCGCTGTTGAAACCCGTGAATTTGATTAGATTTAAGCGGTATATTCACGGATTTCAAAGGCGGACGTAAACTCCTCCGAGGCATACCCAACTTATCTATATAGCATATTTCTCGGAAATACAGGTTACTCAACAGACTCACCGTGCTAGGCGCGGCCAGTCAATTTTCATTTCAAGTCATTCAATACCAGTATGTATTTGAATTATAGCGAGTTTATATCTTACCAGTATTCATCATTTTAGGCTCTTTTTTAATAAACTTATTATTTCATCTCTTGATTTAGAAAGTTTATGACTCATGCTATCTATCAGATCATCCGTAAAAACAACCGGTGAATTCATCATATTCATATGTTTATTAAATGTTTTAATAGCTTGGTTAAGATCAAGTGGCTCGATAAACTGTATAACGCTTACTTCCATACTTAAGTGTTTATAACAAAAATCTTTTATGCATTCTTCAATACCTCTTATATCTATACCTGGTCCTGGGTGCCATAGCTCGATAGACCTTGGTTTCACATTATTCTCATTCAAAGGCAAATTGTTATAATGTAACTCGAACAAGTCTTCATCCTTTGGGTGATCATAATAGTAGTGATAATAAATCTTATCATCTTCCAAATACTTCTGAACTTGTTTGAGAAATTCTTGTTCATCCGGATCACTAGCTAATTCTACTAAACCACTTTCCATATAATTTTTACAGCATATACAAATTCCTGCTAGTTTCTCTGTATCATTCGGAGTACTATAGAGTAAAATGTCTTCCCACCCCGTTAATGGAGATAGACCATACACCCCCCACCATAAATCTAGTGATGTTGTTTTTACATAAATATCCTTTCTAACAGGAATCACAAATCCATCCCCTTCTCTTAATTATTTCCCCGTCGGCTTTTTATGAAAAGACTGCTTACGCTATAAATGATCAGGATAACAATGAAGTAAACAGGAAAAAGAACCAGCCCCACTGCAGTCGCAACGACAATCCAGGTCATCATCAGATCATCATTATCATCACAGAGAAGGAATGCGCAAAATAAACATAGCAACCAAATTAAGCAGCCTAGGTACCCGATTTTATACGGAAGTTTCAACGATATCAGTCCTTTAAGGAGTTTAGACACGATAGAAGACAGTTCCAAACTTCTTCACTACACCCGATGCAGACTCCGATAAACCGATGGGGGCATCCCTGTTTTCTTCGAGAATACACGACTCAAATAAAAACCGTTTTCGTATCCGCACTGCGCCGCGATTTCATCCAGCTTCAGCGATGTGCCTTCTAGTAAGTGCCTGGCTCTTGTGAGTCGAATTTCGTTCAAAAGCTCGGAAGGCGTCTCCCCAAATGCTTTGCGGAATCTCCTGGTTAACTGTACGGGTGTGAGCTTTAGACGATCAGCTAGCTCCTGCATCGAAAAGCTATCATAAGCTTTTTCTGTCAACCTCTTTCTAGCTTCCTCCATCAATGCGTCGCGTTGTCCTCTAGTTACATCCTGTGCAAGTTGTTCCAGCATAACCAGCCTTAGCATGTCACTCAGCATATGCTGCTTATGCAGCATACTCGTATCCTCCCACCCTGTAATTTGTCTTAAATAATGATAGTCAGACTGAAGCCTCTCCATATCATACACCGCGAGTTTACCGTTCCATTGTCCTTCTTCTACTGTATAAGGCTCCTTTAGCCAAACAAATTGAAGAAAATGGAAGCTCAAAGGCTCCAGCGTTTTCCTTATAAATGCAGTATTCGGAGGACACAGTACCAAATCGCCAAAGCTGGCTTCTCCGCTCTCCTCTCCTATGGTGTATCGAAATCGGCCGGCTTCAACGGCAAACAATGTCCAGCATGGATATGTATCAGAGGGAAGCATAAATTCTGTCTTTTGATGCCAATAGACATGAGAGATAAGTTTCAATTCCATATCGCAGGATGACAATGCAAACACCTCTAGATTTAATGAAATAAAGTATATGCATATTGTAACTCTATGCATGTTAAAAGCAAATAATCTATTTTACAATGAAATCAAAGATATTCACTATTCATTAAAAGGTGAGGTGTCAACGTTCAATGAGACAAGAATCCATCTCTTCTGACGTTACGGTAATTGGCGGCGGATTGGCAGGTGTTTGTGCAGCAATCGCTGCAGCACGACTAGGTCAAACCGTTTCTTTGATTCAAAATCGTCCTGTTCTGGGCGGAAATTCAAGCAGTGAGGTTAGGGTCTGGGTTTGCGGTGCAACCTCCCATGGTGTTCACCGGAACGCTCGTGAAACGGGCATTATGGGAGAGCTATTTGTAGAAAATCAATACCGTAATATCGACGGAAATCCGTATATTTGGGATTTGATCATCCTTGAAAAGGTAAAGGCTGAAAGCAATATTAGCCTATTTTTAAATACCGATGTTCACGAGGTGGAAGCCGTTGGGGATGAAGATCAACGTTCGATAACGTCGGTTACCGGCTGGATGATGGGATCAGAACGAAAAATTCGGTTCGAAAGCAAGCTGTATCTCGATTGCACGGGTGACGGTCTCGTCGGATTTCTTGCCGGCGCCAACTATCGTATCGGGCGCGAAGCTCAAGAAGAGTTTCAAGAAGAATGGGCACCGCTAGTGCCTGACGATATAACGCTTGGCAGCACGCTCCTGTTCTATACGAAGGATGCAGGACATCCCGTAAAATATAGGGCTCCAAGCTTTGCCAAAGATATTACTCAGACCTCCATCCCTATGAAACGAGTCATTCGCAGCGGCGATAACGGCTGTGCTTATTGGTGGATTGAGTGGGGCGGAGAACTCGATACCGTCCATGACAATGAACGCATCCGCGACGAACTCTCGTCAGTCATTTATGGCATATGGGATTATATTAAAAACTCAGGTCAATTCGAAGCTGATAATCTGACATTAGAATGGATCGGCTCCTTACCAGGCAAAAGGGAATACCGACGCTTCGTCGGTGATTATGTACTGAACCAGAATGATGTGATTGCGCAAGAAGCATTCGAGGATCGCGTTGCTTTCGGTGGCTGGTCGATTGACCTGCACCCCCCGCAAGGAATGTATTCTACAGCTAAAGGCTCGAAGCACATGCATATGGACGGAAGCTATCATATTCCGTTCCGCTCCCTCTTCTCGGCTAACGTGAGCAACATGCTGATGGCTGGCCGCAATATCAGCGCCTCTCATGTGGCTTTTGGCACCACACGTGTAATGGCCACCTGCGCGGTTATTGGTGAAGCTGCCGGTACCGGTGCTGCTCTTTGCGCAATGAAAAACACTTCGCCACGCGTCTTACACGCAGAACACTTGGATGAGCTGCAACAAACCTTGCTGCGACAAGATGCATCGGTGTTGGGGCTCAAAAATACCGATCCACATGATCTCGCTCTGCGCGCTGAAGTGAATGCATCAAGTACGCTATCGAAGCTTGCATTGGAGTATTCGATAGGAACTGTGACGCTGAACACTGATCTCAGCTTTATCATACCTGCCGATCCAGGAATCGACGGTATCGAGCTGCTTGTTGATGCTTCGAGCGATACTGAGCTGATCGTAGAACTGTGGAGCACAGGTAAACCACAAAATTATGTACCTCATTCTCATGAGGCTACTGCCAAGGTTAGCGTCACCGCTGGTGAGAAGCAATGGATTCTCGCTGGCTTATCCTGGTATCCGGATAACGCCCAGAATGCGTTTATCATTGTTAAGCAAAATCCTGCTGTAGCGCCTCACTTATCCGATCGTCCCCTCACCGGCGTGTTAGCTTTCAAACATGCCATGGATGTGCGGAGCAAAGAAGATTTCGGAGATATGCACCATCATCAACCAGTCGTAGATTGGAGCGGTAAATCCTTCATCAGAAAGCCGATTTGCTTTAAGCTTCATTCCATCTCCGATGCTCTGGCCGCTCACAAAGCGACAGACGGCTATACTCGACCATACGGCGGTCCGCATATGTGGTCGTCACAGCCAATGGACCAAGGAAAACCGGAATGGCTAGAGCTCAGCTGGCAGGAGGATGTACAAGTAGGCTGCATTCACATCACATTTAACGACGACGTCAATGAAGATCTAATCAATCTGCATCACCACCGTACTCCTTTTGAGATCATACCTGAGCTTGCCAAGGACTATCAAATTCAAGCATGGGTGCGGGGGGAATGGATCACGCTAGCCGAAGAGCACAGCAACCATACACGGAAAAGAGTCCACAAGCTAGCCTCCTCCATTGAAACGAGCAAGCTTCGTATCGTTGTCACTTCCACAAATGGAAGCGAAAGAGCGGAAATCGTTGAGGTTCGCTGCTACGAGTAAGACAATAATTGCTCATATACAAGAACGCCCTCATTATAAGCATGTAGGGCGCTCTTTTGCATACAACTAGAAATAAATTACCACCCCTGCTGGACGCATTGAAAAACGAGCGAATTCTCTGTATCGAGAATCCACTCGTGCGGTTTTTTGTTAATTCCTAATTGTCGTTTCGCCAAACTCGGATATTCTTGAAGTGCGCCTCGGAATAATTACCATCCGAGATTCCGTTGTTGTACGTTCCGTTCTTAAAGTACCATTCACGGTCAGAAGTATTGTACTGTCGTGTCTTCACCAAAACATCGTTGATCCAGATGCGTCCCACACCAGTTGAAGGATTAAAGGCACATTTAAGATTGAACCACTTGCCTGCCATGTTTGTCGCAATGTTAGTAGAATCGCCGTTGTTACGAATGTTTCCGTTGGACGTTGCCTGAATATAGATCGGCTCACCGCCAGTGTTGCTCTTGATCTGCATAATGGCAGTCTTTTCCGTTCCTGGCTCAAACATGACATCGGCTTCCCACATATTGTCTTTATTTTGATCGGCCCAATTATTCCAGCGCATCTCGACCCGCTCCTCCCCTGAGTAAACCCGGGTCGTATAAACGCCATTTACAATCCAAAATCGTTCGGACATAGGCGCATTTGTCCTGTTCTGAACATAATAAGAATTGCTGTCCCAAGGTATCTCGGTCCAGCCCGCCGTAACCATGCTCCCAGTTATAACAATGCTGTCCAAATCAGGCGCACTCACCGTATCGTTGTAAAATTTAATCGTGTTGTTTCCGGCATTGAGTTGTACCGTCATAGTAGCTTTTTCAGGGGTGCTCCAGCTTGAGCCGCTCAGCGTTTGTTGCGTTCCCGTTGCTCCGTTGACACTGATGTAAAAATCCCGCGTACCGCTTACCAGAAAGTAAATTTCCATGTTGTACGAAGCGCTGCTAAGTGCATTGACATTCATTGTCACATAATTCTCCGAGTTACTGCCGATGTAGCCTACCTTGGAACCACCTGAGCAAGCAGAGCAGCTAACTGATTTGGCCGTTCCGCTCATGGTTCCATTTTCCGCTTCATACGTTGTAGGTGCCGCATTTACACGTTCTGGCGATACCGAGTAAACGGTCAACAAAGAAAGTGCAGCCAAACAAAAAATCAAAAACATGTGGAAAAGCTTCATTCTCATTAATTAATTTCCCTCCTCTTGGAATTCGAGTGCGTTTTCAATAAAGTGTCTTTATATAAATACACAAAATATACCATAATATGTAATTTTTTTAATTTAATACGATTTCGCAACCTGAATTTCACCTTACAAGGAAATGGATCAGAGTGAAACTATTATCTATACTCGCACGTCTAATTGGTAATAAAAGGAGTGACGGTAGACATGAACCCTTATCCTTATCTTTTAACAATATCATTGACTGGATGCTTGCTCATTAGTGGCTGCGGTGATTCCCTCACAAACGCAAAGGAAGTTACAATCGAACCATCCATACAGCCTTCAGCCCCTGAGAAGACAACTCAACCTACGCCTACTTCCGTTACCTCAACTCCTGTACCGGAATCATCATTAGAACTGACTGCCACACCAACGCCTGCACCATCCATAACACCATCACCCGCTGTCACTGAAGCACCTTCAGCCAAAAATTCAATTACTCCCTCGCAGCCGCCAAGTACCGCCAAGTCTGATTCGACTCCATCTCCTGCTCCGCAGCCGAAGACTCCAAAGGAGGAAGCATTACCTTTTAACATTTCTCGTATTGTTGGTATGGACGGCTCTAGCGGTTATGGGATTGAAGACAAGAAACTTCTGTATACTCGTAATTCCGGTAAAACGTGGGATGTAGAAGTACCTGACGGAATCAGCGAGCAGGATCACCTCATAGAGGCCGATTTTCAAAACCCATCCTTAGGCTTTGCTTATTTCATGACAGGTAAAGGCCAAATTCTTATCACTCATCCGATTCAGGATGGAGGAGGTTTTCCCACAGGTTGGGAAACGGCATTATTGCCTACGTCCGAGGCATGGGAAGCTTCTTCTGATATTACAGTTCATAGCAACGCTAATTACTTTGACGCCAGCTATGCACTTCTCACCTCTTCCCCAGCATTGGGACAAATGGCTAAAACCCTATATAAGACGACAGATAGAGGAAAATCGTGGGTTCGAGTTGGAGATATCACAGATAAAATAAGCGGGTACCCTACCGGAATCTCATTTCGCGTCTCCCAGGAAGGGTGGATTACCGCAACGTATCACGGGCAAGAGTCGTTCCCATTATTCCGTACTCAGGATGGTGGCGAAACATGGAATGTTCAGCAGGTGGATATACCGGATGAATTCAAGGACGGCTACGCCAATACGCTCCCACCTGTCTTTGATATGGAGAACAACAATCACGGTCTTTTTATCGCAGAATTCGTGAAGGACGAGAACAAAGCCTATGTCCTGTATGAAAGCCATGATAGCGGCGACAGTTGGGTCCCTATCCCTTATCGCTTGAAGGATGTGCAGGCTCCACCTGTTTTTCATTTTAATGGCTTAATTGAAGGTCGAGCGATTTCCACTGACGGAAAAACTATCTATACTATGGATACTTATAATAAAGAAGATTGGCGTCCGATCCATTCGAGCATGGATTTGGAAGGAGCAGCGCAATTTTTCCTTAGATCGGATGGATATGGCTGGGTACTTATAAATGGACATACAATGATCACCCAGGATGGTGGAAAAACGTGGTCGGAGCCTGAATAACACACATAACAAACTTAAAGAAGATCCTGTTGCGGCAGGACCTTCTTTCGGTCTACTATTGACTGCTCTTGTTCCAAATGATTATCTAATGCCAAACCCTTTACTGGGCCTGTTCACATAGGGATCATGGGAAGATGACGAACGAATCGTCTCCCAGAAATACTCGTGGAGCAGCACTTCAGGGTATACAAAGGGTAAACATTGGATCTCTTCTCTACTCATGTATTCCACATCCGTTATGACTTGTTGAGCAGGGTCTAATTCTGGATCTATTCCTACTATTTTTTCTCCGTCGATGACTTCACCCTGATAATAGTAGATATACCCTACTTCTCCTTTGTCATTCTTCCCTTCCTCAACCCAAACCAATCTTTTGATAGCAATGTCTAAATCCTGTTTCTTCTTTCACTTCTCGGATCGCAGCGTCCCGACTAAATTCACACTGTTCAATGATTCCACCGGGAACGATCCAAAATATATTCTCCGGTCCTTTTTTACGATCTGTTTTAACCAGTAATACGCGATCTTCTGAATCTAGAACGAAAACTCTAACAACTGGCAATGCTTTCAACCTCCCAAGTTATTGGTATTAATTCAATTCTCTTCGGTAATGAGTAAGAGTTAAACGTTCATTAACATAGTGTTCACCTACAGAGACAAATCCGAACTTTTCGTAGAAATGCCCATTTCTTAAGTTCGGTTTTGGAGTACTAAGTGTCCACATCTGCGCTTGAGGATAAAGAGAAAATAGCGTATTCAGGATTTGACTTCCTAAGCCTTTATTATGATAGTCAGGATTCAAATACATTGGACTGATTCGGTACTGGGTCTCCGATTTATGTTGTACAGCCACCCCGCCTATGATTTCATCATGGAAACAAATGCCTTCTCTCAGTTTTCAATATTTTAACATATTTTTCTATTTCTGTACCAAGATATTTCATTTTAATCTGACATAGTACAAGAAAAAAAGACAGACCGATTGGCCAATGTCATTAAGTTAAGCTAAGAGACAAGATCGGGAAAACAAATGAAATCCGAGAAACGGCATGGGAAAAAGTCCTATGCCGTTTGTTTTTTGTGCAAGCAAGGAAAAAAGCGTACAGCAAACAAAGCGGATGGCATATCCGCTTAAAAAATGTTCATGTGAACCGAATTATGCTACTCTATAAACGAAGCTAACGACTGATTTCGAGCGGATTTTGCGCGTATTCTTCTGCCCTGGGCGAATGGGTCGAATCGGCAAAATGTTTTTGCGAATCAGCGCTTCAACATCGGGCAGGGGTTCATCGTCCCGTGAGCGCAGGAAATGTCTACAAACATGAACGGCGACCGTGAAGTTGACTTGGTAGGAGTGCCGTTTATCCATTTTCGAAATGACGACGTGCGAGGTCTTCATTTCAGCGAAATTGTACATGATCATTCTTGCGAAAATCTCTTGGACGATGGACTCTTGTCTCTTTGCGTGAAGATGCGTCAGACCGACGGTGTATTTTAATGCCCTAAAAGAAGTTTCAATGCCCCATCGCATGTTATAAATGGACTTGATTTCATCGGGTGGGAAATCAGCGGCAGAAAGATTCGTAATGACGGTTTCATAAGCGCCACTGGGCAAGACGAAACGAACAACCCGAAAGGAAATCGGGTAAAACAAGTTCTCCTGCAAATCCAAAAAATCAAATGTAGACGTGGAAGGGACGAACTTGTACATCTCGGGACGAGCCTTAACCGCTTTGGTTTGTTTTTTGGTGAGGGTCAGATGAACGTCCCAATCAAACGCTCCGCTAGTAGGCAAACGCAAACCCGAAAGAATACCATTGGACTCCAAATCCTTTACCCGTATAACATAGTTCCAACCTTTGCGTTCAATATGCGCGAAATTGTTGTAACTTTCATAACCGCGATCGGCAATCACAATGGTTTTGCCCTTGATGGGGGAACGGTCAACCATAGTAGCCAGCGCCCTTCCCTCGTTCCACAACCTTCGTGGCTGAACAAGGGCATCCACGTAAAGTCTGTTGCACAAGTCATAGGCTGCGTTCAAGTGCAGAAGGTTAAAGCCTTTCGTGTTCGGTTGACTTTGAAAATAGGTGTCCGTTTCCTCAGAGTCCGTTGCGATATGCAAATCCGAGCCGTCAACGGCAAGTAATCGATACCCTCGGTAGCACTTGATATCCGCATACGATTGCGTAAATGCGTGAAACAAGAATTCCACAGCAGACGGCAGGATATTATTTCTTTGTTGGACAAAAGCAGAAGTGGTTGCAGTGTTTACGTCATAGCCCTGCGATTCCAAGAGTTCCTTATAGATGCTGTTGCCTCCCATGGAGATCAGGAGCTGCATAACCGTTTCAAAGGGCAGCTTTTTCTTACGGGTAAAATCCTTTTCAGGATTTTTGACATAAGGTGCTGGTGCAGCTGACATTTCTCGTATGAGGGATGTCAGCGTTTTTTTAAGCGAATTCGCGTACGTATCCATTAGCGAAACCTCCTCGTTTTTTCAAGGGGCTTCGCCACATACTTTCAACTACTTGTCAAGTCTTATTTGAAAATTCGCACAAAAAAGAGCAGGCTATCTTTTCGATAGCCTGCTCTTTTTCTTGATTTTGGCCCTGCGCCTTAACTTAATGACATTGACCGATTGGCCTGCCTTTTCTGATACGACTAAAGCTTATGAGCACCTTGTTCATTTTCAATGTAGGAAACCTTGGAGGATTCACCCATACGCCAATAAACGATAAAGCTCACTAGAATACATATCGCAACATAGTAATAGTAAAGAGATTCACTCCCTATGGACTTGAACCATAATGCGATGAATTCTGCAGTTCCACCGAATATCGCAACCGTCAGTCCGTACGGGAAACCTACGCCAAGGGCTCGGATTTCTGTCGGGAACAGTTCCGCCTTCACAATGGCATTGATGGAAGTGTACCCAGTGACAATGATGAGACCGATCAGCATAAGCACGAAAGCACCGATAGGATTTTTCATATGCTCCATGAACAGGAACAAAGGGACGGTTAATAATGTTCCAAAAATTCCAAAGCTCAGCAAGAGCGGTCTTCTGCCGATTCGATCGGATAGCGAGCCAGCAAGCGGCTGAAGTACAACGAACACCAACAAGGCTATAAAGTTGATCCAACTAACAACCTCTTTATTTAATCCCACCGTATTGACCATAAACTTTTGCAAATATGTCGTGTAAGTATAAAAGGCGACGGTTCCTCCAAGCGTTAGTCCGACAACAGTCATTACCGCTTTGGGATGCTTCATCAGAGCACGTATCGTACCGGCTTTCTCACGGCTTTCGGAATCCATTTTCTTAAACTGCTCCGATTCGTCCATCGTTCTGCGCAGCCACAATACGGCTAAAGCGCCAAAAGCTCCAATAACAAAGGGGATACGCCAACCCCAAGCTTTCATTTCGGATTCATTCAGCAGCTGCTGTAAAATGATTTGTACACCAAGCGCAATCAGTTGTCCGGCAATCAATGTGACATACTGGAAGCTGGAATAAAAGCCGCGGCGACCACTGCTCGCCATTTCCGACAAGTAGGTTGCTGATGTACCATACTCTCCACCAAGCGAGAGGCCTTGAAGCAGGCGTGCGAGAACCAGGATAATCGGAGCCAATATACCAATGGTGGCATAGCTGGGAGTAAAAGCAATAATCAGAGATCCGCCAGCCATGATAGTTATGGAAAGGGTTAGCGCAGCACGTCGACCGTAACGGTCTGCATAACGGCCTAATAACAAGCTCCCAATAGGACGCATCAGAAAACCAACGGCGAAAATCGCTGCCGTATTCAGCAGCTGACTTGTCGCATCTCCCTTGGGGAAGAACTCCGCGGAGAAATAAACCGCAAAGGCAGCATAGACGTACCAGTCATACCATTCGATCAGATTGCCAACGGACCCTTTGAAAATGTTGGCCGTAATTTTCCGCGTTTGTGCACGCTCATTGGATGGATTCATTAATGCAACCTCCTGAGTTCGATCAAGCAGCTACTTTCCCCTCTTATTACCCAGTTATATTTTGTCATTACACACCAAATTATCCCTAAACCTTCCCTAGGCTGGGTTGAACAATAAAAAGAGCATACACAAGCTGTATGCCCTTAAAATTTCCATATTTAGTTAACCCATCTGGAGACTTGCACTGACCTACATCATTTGGAGCTTACTTAAATAACGCTCTAACCTCACTTCATTCCAAGATGCTAATTCAAGCAGCTGTTCATAACAATTTCCTTCCAGTTTTAACAATTGCCCAAAAGCATGTCTATGCATTATTTTCATTCCATTCTATTGCTGCTTTGTAGGCTAACTACAACATAAACTTTTCCTTAATTGACTTCGCAACTTCTTCTGGGCTTATCCTTGTGTTATTAATTCTTATATAGTTTTCCTTGTTAATTTCCCCATCATAAGAATTTAATCTATGCTTCTCAAAAGTGTTTCTTAAAGCTCGTTCAGATCGTTCCGTATTTCTTTTCGTTGGTTTATGCTCCAGTCTGTGCGGGCTTTTGTTGCGTTCAAGTCTTTCTTCCAAATCCGCCTCTAGCTCAACAAAATAAACCTCTCCACCCTTGGATTCAAAAATATGACTTATTTCATGGACATAATCCCAATCGGACTTCATATCCAATGACCATACATAAGTAAAAATAAGTCCTTCTAATTGACTCTTGGCCACTTCCTCGAAAATTTCTTTACGGAATAAGCGAACTAATCGTTTTCCAACGTCACTTCCATAGCTGAAATAAGGGGAAACCAGCTCAATCGTCATATGATTATGAAACAGCTTCAGTTCCGTTATTTTCTCCAACTCTTGACCCACTGTCATCTTGCCAACAGCCTGAGGCCCAAATAGGATAATCAATTTCATACAATTCCCTCCTCAGCCTTCCTTATTCCTGCTACATAATGATAATCCAACTGCTCCGTTGTTAGTCCTTTTACAGTATTCAAAGTTGTCAGTCTAGCATAATTCATCATAGACACCAGTCTTCCAATCTGTGGGGTAAATCCTTCTATATCAGATATTAAATACATTCTAACCGTACTCATCGTTCATCCTCCATTCTACATGGGGTTCATTAATATAAGCCATAATATACCATATCATCCATAAGTAGAATACTGCGATTTTTCCTCTTTTGTACAATACTCACATTCCACTCTTATATCCAATATTGTGTTTTATGCATAAAAAAGAACTGTACAATAAGCACAGTTCTTTAACAGCTATCGGACACGGTCCGAACGATTCAGTCCTTCATACTTTTAAACAATAGATCAATGACCTGCATATTCCGGTATGTCTCCTCTAACCCCATAAGCGGTTTGCGGTTATTGAGAACAGCATCAGCAAAATCGGTTACTTCTAGTGTATAGCGGTCCGATTCTTCTGTCTGTACTTGGCGAATTCCCTCCGTAGTAACAATGCGAATAGAGCCTTCCGTTCCAAGGAACGTATCCGGTACTTCAATTCTCCCCTTCGTGCCAATAATCTCGGAATTCATTTGATTGAAAGCATTAAATCCGCTGCTGATACTGGCTATCACACCATTAGGAAATTTTAACAAAGCAGAGAAAAGCACATCCACTCCATTATCCTTCACGCATTCTGTTACGCATGACTCTGGAAGCTGATTCATAATCATCCCCACAAAATTGACCGGATACGAGCCAACATCATACAGAGAGCCCCCACCAAGCTCTGGTCGAACTTTAATGGTATTAGGACGATCCAGCAGGAACCGGAAAGTAGATTGAAGGTAACGAACTTCTCCAATCTCACCGCTCTCCACGATTGCTTTGACTTTCTTTATCCGATCCGTATATCTGTACATGAAAGCTTCCATGAGAATGACGCCGTTCTGCTCAGCAGTGCGAATCATTTCTTCGCATTCCGAAGCATTTAAAGCCATAGGCTTCTCGCAAAGCACATGCTTCCCTTTTTGCATTGCCTTGATAGCCCATTCCTTATGCAAGGAATTCGGGAGCGGAACATAGACCGCTTGTACTTCCGGGTCCTCCAGCAGCTCGTCATAGTGAGAGTATAGATTAGGACATTGAAATAATTCACGGCACTCCTGCTGCTTTTCATCGCTCCCTGTTGCAACTGCGTATAGTGTACTATTGTCCGATTTAATAATGGCGGGAATCACCGAGTTTTTGGCAATACGGGCGTAACCGAGTACACCCCATTTAATAGGTTGCATCATTGTCTACCTCCTGAATTATTTAGCTGACGTTAAAGGAATGGATATGAGAAACTCAGTAAAGCTCGCTTCGCTCCTTAGTTGAATCGAACCCTTATAGCGGGTTACGAGCTGCTTCACAATATGCAGACCCAGTCCCGAATTTTTACCGGTTGTCTTGCTGGAAAAGCCTGATTCGAAGATTTGACTGCGAACCTCAAGCGGAATCATAGACCCTGTATTACGAACTAAAAAATCCAGCTGATTGTTCTGAATTTTCCCTTTCACGGTGACGATTCGGTTACCCGCTTCCAAGTCTGATGTGGCGTCAAAAGCATTGTCAATTAAATTACTTAGCATTTTAACAACATCTGTTGCCTTAATCGGACTCGTCTTCAGTAATTCCATATGCTTAAAATCATATTCAAACTGAATGTGCAGGGATTCAGCTTGGGCATATTTGGCCTGAATCAACGCGATAAGCGGAGGATCTTTGAGATTGACGAGCTCATTAACCACCCTGATTTCACCGACCAACGCATTCGTATACTTCTTCAACTCGTCATAGTTTTTAAGAGCTAAGAATCCATGAATCGTTTGAATATGATTAATAAAATCATGCCGCTGCTCTCGCACCGATTGAAATAAAGTTTCAATATTCCCTACATACGCCTCTTGAACGTCCTGCAAGGCATGCTCTTTATTTCTTTTGAAAATCCATAAGATAGTACTCATGATGACCAACACCAGTAAAGTGCAAACACTCATAAACCAAATAATTTGCATGAGATGCTTATGAAGAATGCTATTAATCTCTGTGTAATCGGAAGTTATCGCGATCAAAGGAGGCGAGCTGAACGCATTATATTTTAAATAAGAATTATGTATAGGCGTGAAGCTTTTCATCACAGAAAGACCATTGGATTCAGTAACATAATAGATCGTCGTATCCTTTGTCAGCGCCAGCTGTGCATATTTCTGTTCCTCCGGATCGCGGTAATCGTAGGTTCCAAAATAGATTTCCCTGGCAGAGAACCAATTGCTCGGCGTCGGGAAATTTTCTGGCAGCGTATGATCGAGCAGCTTGTCCGAATTCAAAACCGATACATTAAGCGCCGTATGCGGATTGTCCTTCATCAACCGGTTGATCGTATCCTCGACCCCCGTCACCTTCTGATATTTACGAAAGTTCGTGTCATGAACAAACGGATTAATAATATAATTCGTAGTCCCGTCGAAGTAATAGCCCCATTTGTTGATTTCTGTCTGACTTGTTGTAGCGGTGTCCCTCGGGCCGCTCCAATAGTTAGGAAGGGATTGACCGATACCCACATCAACAGTCTGACGGGCAAATAATTGCTGAAATGCATTGAAATAATGATCCCATCCCTTGGAGCTTACATTACGGTCTTTGGGATCCGAAGATTTTTGTCCTACAATATCGTCGCCGGTTTGGGTAAAGAGAGTGATCTCATCAACCCCTATAATCCGTTTCAGCTTGACTAAATCCTCATTGTCGATGTTGTTAATGTCTGGGTCCAAATTCATTTTTGCAGCAATGGATGCCATCCGGAGATTTTCGCCGATCAAGTCTTCTACGAATTGCTCTCCTGCTGCAGTTTGTTCCATATTGGTTTTAATACTATTATACAAAAGAGCCATTTTTTCTTTTTGATTCTCTTCAAGCAGTGATTTATAGTGCAAATAATAGGAAGTATTAAGCAATATCATGATGATGATGAATACCAGTGATGTTTTCAAAGGAATATTATTTAAAAATTTCATCTGTCTGTTCCACCCCACTCAAACTCAAGCTCTATTATAGCAAGATTATTAAGATTTTGTATAATTTTGTCGAAAAAATGCTAGCAAACGAAATTTCTACTATAGAATCAACTAATAAGAGGTGGATTCATCCAATCACTTACTCTTCTTCGTTAATACACTATCGTATTCTACGAGAGATAGGTGATGAGATTGGCAACTTTTGCTGCGGCTTATATCATGAAGGAAAGAATGGCACCCTCATTATTAAAACACTCCAAAGTACAAGGTATTGGCGTAGGCTATCATGATCCTAAGAAACCGAAAAAAGGAGCGGCCGTGATCATATATGCAGATGCGGTATCCGCAGTTTCCTTGGGGATAGTCTCAACCGCTTCCATTAGCGTTAAGGGAAAATCAGTAAATGTGCCTATCCGAGTGGTACGTACGGGAAAAATACGTTCCCATGCTGACTATCGTGGACGCATCCGCCCGGTTCCAGCAGGATACAGCATCGGTACGACGGCCGGTTCAGGTACAGTGGGTTTAATTGTGACGAATTTCCCTGGAGCCAATCAACGATATATCTTTAGCAACAATCACGTTCTTACCAATCCACTTAATTCCAGTGTGCGCTCCGAGACCCTTCAGCCGGGAGGAGCCGACAATGGCAGGCCGGTAAGGGACAGAGTCGGTTTTCTATCCCGATTCGCTCTTTTAAAACGCAATGGAGCTAATTATATTGATGCCGCATTGTCGTTGCCAGTTCGTAACAGCATATTGAACCCTCGCTATGCAACAGTCGGTGTTGTTCCCGGACATGTAACCTCCTACAGAGTGGGGGATCGCTTCAAGAAAGTCGGCAGAACAACCGGACTAAGGTATGGAAGGGTGGACTCAGTAAATACGGATGTACAGGTCGATTATGGTGAAGATCTAGGAGTTATTACTTTCCGTGATCAATCCGTCATCATCGGCATCAATCCTGTATCACTTCCTGGAGATTCCGGTTCTGTATGGCTAAGGCGATCCGATAATTTCGCAGCTGCTGTGAACTTCGCAGGTACGGAAGATGGACTAACCTCCATAGCATTCCCTGTTGATTGGTTTATGAGGAGATTTCGGACAAGAGTTGCTAGACCGAATGGAGCAGGAATTATTAGGAATGTTAATACCAATAATGGGAACCCGGCATATGCTCGTCGTCTGACAGCAAGTGAGTTGGCTTCCATTAAAGTCGTCCTGTCTAACAGGACTTCATCTATCAAACGATAGTTTTTAATAAAACAAAAACCCGGTACTTCAGTAGAAGCACCGGGTATAATCGTTTGATTGCTTACATTGGTAAGAGAATTAGCGAGTTTTAGTGATCAGGTACGGTGTGACTAATCTTGAAACACTCGTTGGATTTTCGATAATTAATACCCATACCGTATCGGTGGAAGGAAAACTATCTGTTGGCCAAGCTGAAGCGAAATTAGTGATCGTCCAACCTGCATTAATGACCACTCTACCCGCACCTGCAGTGAACGTTATAGTCAGGAAGCTGTTTGCAGGGATCGTTATAGGGCTAAACACAGTTCGGCGAAAACCATTGCCAAGATTTTGTGTAGCGCGAGCATGATTCGGACTGAGCACAATCTTTTTGCCTTTACTTTGTACCGCCTTCTTGCTGATCGATGCATTCATTTGTTTCTTCATGATTCAACCACCTCCTTTATAGTGATATCTCAATTTATGCAATTAGTAGATTTATAGTTTGGACATAATTGCTAGTCTCATTAATCAAAATAAAAGAGTCTCATTAGTAGAAAAAGACGATACACAAAAAAGCCCGCACCCTGACCTGGGCGCAGACCTCTGATTTTTCCTATTCTACAGAATCTATAGTTCCAGTTCCTTCTTAAAGTAATGAGACCTGCTGCCTGTTGGCGCATTGTCCAGTACAGCATATTCTTCATAACCATGTCGCCGGTAAAATTCGGGTGTTTGGAAACTGAACGTGTACAATTTAATGAAATTACATCTCTTCTATCTCGCTATAGACTCCACCTTGGAGAGCAGCTCCGTTCCATAACCCATCTGCCTAAATCCCTTATCAACCCATAAAATATCTACTTCGATCCAGTTCCATTTCATGACAGCAAGCAGACCGGCTGCTATGTTCCCTACTTCGTCTTTGATCGTCAGATGGATTGGCTCATACCTGAACTGCAATTCAACTGGAATGTGCTCTGCATTATATTCGATCAGCTTGTTACGGATATATTGAGCTTCCTCGGTTGTCGCATTTCTGATTTCAAGTGATTGGGTCATTTGTTATTCTCCTCTTATGGTTGTTGTCTTGTAACTTGCTGCTCCTGTGCCAGCACAAGCTGCTTATACTTTGAATGATAGCTCATTAATTGATCGTGTGAGCCTTGCTCGGCTATCCTTCCATTTTCCAACAAAAAAATCTTGTCCGCATTTTGTATCGTTGACAATCTGTGTGCAATGATAATAGTAGTCTTCCCAGCCCTATACTTATCGATATTGTCCATAAGTATCCGTTCTGTCACTGTATCAAGGGCTGATGTCGCTTCATCCATTAATAATATTTCTGCTTGGCTTAGAAGTGCTCTCGCTATAGCGATTCTCTGCCTCTGACCTCCGGAGAAGGTAATCCCTCTCTCTCCCAGAACGGTATCATAGCCATCTGGAAGCTGCCCAATTGTTCTATCTAAATGAGCTATCCTGCAAGCAATGTTCACCTCATAAGCAGAAGCACTTCGATCGAGTTTGATATTATTTAGAATTGTATCTGGAAAAAGAACCGGCTCCTGAAACACAACGCTTACCTTATTCGCCCAATCCTTTTTGTTCAGCAACTCCAGCGGGTGACCGTTAACCAGTATTTTTCCATGACTTGGTATAAGGTAACGAATGAATAATTGAGCAATTGTAGATTTCCCGCATCCGCTTGCACCGACAAACGCAATTTTTTTGCCTATTGGCAGGTCGAATGTTACTTTTTTCAAAACTTCATCGGTACCTTCGTCATAATTAAAGGACACATTCTCAAAACGAAGGGACGATATAGTATCTATCCCAACCAAAGGCTCCTTACTCTGTTCCTCAAAATCCTGGATAGCATCTCGGAAGCGCTCAAGACTCGACATAGAACCGCTAATCCCAACAAGGAATGAAAACATCTTCTGTATGGATTCAAACAGTCTGCCGGCCAACTGATATATGACGACGAAAGCTCCTGGTGAAAGCACACCTAATATTACACTGTATCCACCATAGCCCAATACCGTTAGATTCACTATCCATTTAAGTGGATCACTAACTACCAGCTGGAAATTCAGCAATTTCCCTTCATGAATAACACTTCTAAAATAGTTGGTGAAACTACGATCCAACCTTTCAACTTCCCAATTTCTTCGGTTAAAAGCTATCACTTCTCGAGTACTTGATATACCTTCAACCAAATGGTTTACATACTCCCCCCTATTTTCTTCCTTTTCTTTAAGCCGTTGTTTCAGTTTTGGACTTAGTGATCTTCCAAGTTTTATATACACTGGACTGAGTATGAGTGCAATGAGTAAAACACCAGGTGCATGGAAACCTACTAATACAGTTAATGTCATAAGCTCAACTACAGTTCTTACATTTGCAGGAATGGTAATTGCTATTAAGTTCGTAACATGTTCAAGATCTCCATTCACAAGTTGGATCAACTGACCGGTTTGTTTCTTTCTCAGTTTTTGGATCGATAGTTGATGGACATATCGCATGAATTCTAACGTTAGGTTCGTTCGCAGCCATACTTGAAACTTCGTTTGATTGTACATGGTGATAGAGTATAAACCATCGGCGAGAACCATTACTGTTATCAGAACCATCAAGATCGGCAAGAGCATATTGAATTGCTTGTTAATAAATACTTCATCAATTAAGTACTTTTGAATATATATGGAGAGCAAAGGGCTGGATGATTCTATCACAGCTAGAATTAAGATGACGGCAAATACAGGCCTCTTTCCCACAATTTTGTTATAAATCCATTGGACATTATTCACTTGCTTCTCCTCCTGTAGGCTCAGAAAGAAGAGAATGTGCTAACGTAAACCATTTCCCTCTGATTTCCATCAGCTCTTGATACGTGCCCGCTTCCACTATTTCCCCGTTATCCATAACAATTATTTTGTCAAAATCAAATATCGTTGATAGTCGATGTGCGATAGCAATGGTAGTTCTTCCTTTTAACAAACGATCTAGAGCGCGCTTGACTTCTGCTTCAGCAGCATAGTCTAGTGCAGAAGTAGGCTCGTCCAGCAGGATAATAGTAGGGTTTTTTAGAAAAAGTCGTGCTATGGCTATACGCTGCTTTTGTCCTCCTGATAATTTAACGCCCCGTTCACCGACGAATGTTTCATAACTATCCGTTAGCTTTAAAATGAACTCATGAGCATAAGCTGCTTTAGCCGCTTCCACGATCTCATCATCTGTACAATCCGGTCTGGCAAAGCGAATATTTTCTCGTATGGTGGCTGCAAATAAAAACGTCTCCTGAAATACATGACCTATACATTCTCTTAATTGAGAAAGAGGTAATGCTTTCAGCGAAATACCATCTAAGCAGATGTAACCTTCTGTAGGATCGTAAAACCTTGACAGCAGCTTCATGAGGGTCGTTTTCCCGCTGCCGCTTGCACCTACAAGAGCAATACGATCACCGGGTTTAATGTGTAGATCAAATTTCTTGATCACATCATCCCTATTAGGATAACCGAAGGAGACCTCACTGATAGTCAATTCTCCACGAATGGTTTGAAGCAATTCCGGGTTAATGTGCTCGCTCACTAAAGGCTCCAGTTGCATAAAAGCATGAAGCGTTCTGATTTGATGGATTAGCACCTTAAACTGTGTGATCCGAAAAAATATAAACGTAAACTTGCCAATAGCCATAAAATAAATAAAAACCATCGAAACCAACGTCCCTGTTTGCATGGAGCCTGATTGAATATAGTAAGCTCCTACAAGAAACAATAGTGCAGCGCCTAGGGTAATGGATAAATTCCTAACCGCAGCTCGAATGAACCCATACTGTTTGGATCTAAGCTCACAATAATGGTAGGATTGAACTTTATCCATCAAATTTGCTGTATTCCAATCTTCGGCACCATGTGCTCGAACTTCAGCTATCGATACCAGACTATCATGCAGCTGTTGATTTTTTGCCCTTAATTGCTCGGCACGTTTCTTCCCCCACATTTCCGCCCTTTTGGACAAATAGGGTTCAATCAAAAAAAACATCCCGAAGCATGGAAGGATAGCAGCAGCTAATTTCCACTCAGTCAGACACATGATAATCATCATCACAGCTACAAGAATGACATCTTGAACCAGCTTGGGTAGATCTCTAAAGAAGCCCTGCATCGCTGATACATCTGAATGAAGCATAGATAGAGTAGAACCCGACGGGTTATTCTCGTAGTAGGTTAACCCGAGCGCTCGTAACTTTTCGAAGATGGTATATTGTACATCTCTTCCTGGCTTCTCGCTTATAGTTAGATTCAAAAGGTTCCTGCCTGTGCTTAGGCCAATGATTCCTGCAACTATACAGATTATCAGGATGACTACAGAATATAATCCACTGAAGTCACTACGAGGAAGAATTACATCAACAAAATAACCGATCAGTTTCGGAATGGACATTTGCATAATGGAGAGGAAGACATCGCAGATTAGGATAGTAAAGACAAGGGTCCGATAAGGTCTTAGGAACGATAATGCCCAGACATACAGCTTGAATCCGCTGCTATAATTTACGGACGAGGCTGTTGTTGGTTGTACTACCTCGTTAGTCATAAGAGGGACCCCCACTCTTCATAGTGTAAACGCTTTATATTATCCATTATATCGGATATTTTTTTACATTTAAACCCATTATTTCATTGTTCTAGTAACCATAAAAACAAAAAAGGCTGCTGCGATGCAGCAACCTTTTACTCACCCTCTAAAATAATCCTGCAAGCCATTCACAATCGCATCAGCTGCCTTCTTTTGATAGCTAGAGCTTTTGACGAGCATTTCATCCTTAGCGTTAGATAAAAAACCTAACTCCACGAGCACTGAAGGTCTAGCATTTTCCCGTAATACATGATAATTCCCAAAAGAGATACCATTGCTTTTCAAATCTAACGATCGATTCAACTGGGCTTCGATTTTTCTCGCTAGAGGCATGTCCTTGGTGTTTGAATAAAAGAAGGTCAAAGTTCCGCTATTCGCTTTCGGTGACGAATTGTAATGAATGCTGACAAAAGCATCTGCCTGCTTCTTCTGACTCATCGCAACTCTGTCAGCCAAACTTGGATTCTCCTCTTGGCCGGTTCGAGTCATTGTGACTTGAGCTCCTGCCTGCCGCAATTTGTCCACCAAGTATTGCGCCGTCGATAAGTTCAATGACTTTTCGTGAGACCCATATTTCTTCCCTTGGGTTCCGATGTCGCTGCCACCATGCCCCGGATCAACCACAATCATCTTACCTTTTAGCCCTTTGCTGCTAGACGAAGCGATTACAGTATCATTGGATTTCTCTCCTACATATTTGCTCAGTACCCATCCGGATACGCCATCCTTAGTACGAACTTGCATCCAGTCCTGCTGCCGGTCAAGAACTGCCAAAGAGGCGCCAGAAGTTAACACGCTTACGACGGCATGTTGGGTTCCAGGTCCTTGACGCATATGTAGCGAATCGGCAAGCACCGTAGTGCTTCCCTTCATGGTGACTTCATTATTCTTCACGCTTGTTTTCGTTGACTTGTCCGAGTTATTGACATTAAGCATCTTTAAGTATTGACCAGCTACCCAACCGCTAGTGTTACCAGCCTTGATCTTGATCCACCCGTACGATTCCTGGGAAATGACGACAACCGTATTTTGCTTCAAAGATCCTACGATGGGGGATTGCATCTCCGGTTTACTACGAACATTGAGGGAAGCGGCCATAACAATGGCATTTGGACTTGCTGCAGCTTCTGCATTCATAGGCGGCATACCGATGGAACCGATAATAAGAATAGAAACGATGGCTTTCTTGAATGGCTGTAGTTTCATTACAAATACCTCATTCATTAGATTCCTTGTCGCTTTATGTACTAATATAACAGGAAGATTTACCCATTCATAGAGCACTTTTTCTTATTTTGTCGAACTTAACGTGAAAAAGGGTTTGAAAAAGCACCGTTCAGACGGTATTGTGAATAGATAAAGTGATGCGACTTGAATCACTTGCTCGAATTGCTTTTAGAGAAGGGAGTATGAAAGAATGGCATGGCTTTACGTTGTATTAGGGGGAATTATGGACGTAGGTTGGGCTACGGGACTAAAATATACGCATAGTTTTACCGTGCTAGTTCCTTCTGTGTTAACCATACTATGTATCGTAATTAGCTTTTATTTGTTCACCAAATCAATGACACAGCTTCCTATTGGCACAGCTTATGCGGTTTTTACTGGTATTGGGGCTGCTGGAACGGTTATCGTCGGAATGCTGTTTCTAGGTGAGCCGCGGGATGGGTTGAGGATATTTTTTATCCTAGTGCTGTTAGCTGGGCTCTTGGGACTCAAGCTGAGCGTTACGGAAACGGATCAGCCTAAGAAAGAAAATGAAGGGAAATGATAGGTGTGTCGTGGATTTTCTTGCTTCTAGCGGGGTTCATGGAAATTATCGGTGTTATATTAATAAAAAAATCCGAGGGCTTCCGCAGATTGTACTGGACTTTAGCCTGCATCCCTTCCATGGGCTTGAGCTTGTATTTTTTGTCTAAAGCATTGGTTCATATACCTATCGGAACGGCGTACAGCATCTGGACAGGAATTGGGGCAGCCGGAGCTGCCATCGTCGGTATATGGCTGTATCAAGAATCAAAAGCGCCCAAACGTCTCTTTTTCATCGGCTTAGTTATTGTCGGAGTAATCGGGTTGAAGCTAACCGGGTCCTAACCTGACTCATAATTGGAAAGAGCAGCCTCGGCTGTTTCTTTTCAAACAACTACCTTTGTATTGTTTTTAAGATCAAGCTGTCTGAAATCCCGTCTTGTTTTCTTCTTGCAGCAAAATCCTCTTCGGTCATTGGACCACGGGTCTCATCCGTTTGTATATCGATAATCCAATACCCTACAACAGACTCATCCGGGATTTGGTAAGAGCTGTTTGTTCTCATGGGATCATTCATCAGTCCAACTTGTTTTGCCAAAATATAACGTTCATCCCACGCTATCTGAACCACTTTGGCTGGAACTACCCGTTCTCCCCAAACTCCTTCGCTCACTTGCCGACTTATCGTCACCTGATGTGCCGAAGTCCTTACTACCGAGTAACCTCCAGGTAACGAAATATCATAATCTCCTAAACCCGCACAACCGCTTGTAAGGAGAAAGGTCATACATAGCAAACTAAAGGTTAGCTTTTTAATCGTGGTTCCCCCCATTGTACAGTTTTCTATTGCAACAGTATCTTATTATGTACATGTTGATTCATGCCCCTTCAAGAGACCACTCCCCTTTTCTTCATCCACATAACCATAATTGGAATTTGATCTATAATAAAGCGAATAAATCTAATAGAATCTTTCCTGTTTTTGGGATTTGTAAAATAAAAAAAGACCGAACACTACAGCGGCCTCAATAAACGTTCAATTATATTATTTTCTTAGACCAAATCCCCTCGAAGACCTGTTTCTCCAAGATTCATGAGTTGGGGAGTCCTTCCTTCAAACATTACTTTTCAAAAAATCCGAACCCTTGAGACTATTCATATAAGATATAAACTCAAAATCTTTATCCATTTCAGATAACCAATCTTCCGTTACGAAGCTCAAGCTCCCCATATCCGTATCCAATATGGCCAAACAACCTGGCTGTACTCGCCGCAGTAACCCATCTTTACGAAGATCAACTAATACATTTAACCCTAAGTAAATCGTATTACCGAATAGCTTAGGACCGATCATATGATGATAATGGCCTCCGATTGCATATTTCGGTTGAATGGTCTCAATAAGATTGGAAATCATAATAGAACCTTGGGTTTCGCCCAAATAGCTTATGCCTATACCGTAAGGAGCGTCGTGAGTGACGAGTATGTCAACCTCACCTGGTCGCAGCTGGCTTAACCGTTCGTATGAATTAGGATCGATGGATTTCTGTCTATACTCTTTCGTTTGTATCCCACCTATAAAAGCGATCTTCATGTCATTCACATGAATTATCGTTCCATCTTTTACATAGTAGAACAGGTTGAAAGGATCAACACTAACTACCTGCTCCGCGCTTGAGCCTAATGAATCCAACCAGTCAAAATCTTCATGATTACCGCGGATAAAATGAATGGGATTCAGCTCATTCTTGCGCAAAGCTACAATCCACTCGGCAAGTTCACCTTCCGCTCGTAACATACGGCTAAAATCCAATTCAGCTGGATCCTCTCGAACATACTTCTCCTTCATCAACACCTCATCCGGTATAGGGTATGCTCCCAAATCTCCAACCTGGATAATAAAATCAAGCTTTTGATTCATTTTTTGCTGCCACGCGGCTAACAGTGCTTGAGTGTGCAGAACTCTCCCATGAATATCTCCAACAAATCCAATGTGCAATAGCCCAACTCCTTGCATATTATTTTACATCCATTCAATATATTACCACAAGCCAAAAGAGTTGGCATTTGATCCGAACAAATAGTATGATTATATATTAAGAGACTATCTTTTTATTAACCTTTATTGGAGGAATACCTGTATGAAAAAAGGCTTAACTATGATAACGACTGCCGCTGTAGCTCTCTCAATGCTAGCTTCTACTGCAATGGCAAATACAACGAAAACAACATCTGATTATAAAGATCTTGCAAATGTGGAGTCCGGCCTTAAAACGAAGCTGGATACACTTCTTGCCAAAGGAATTTTTGAAGGTGTATCCGAGGATAGCTTCGGAATTTCTCAAAATATGACCCGTGCTCAATTTGCTAAAGTCGCTGCCTTGGTCTTTGGGTTAAAAGTAGATACAACCGTTCAGACGTCCAGTTTCAAGGATGTTCTAGCAAATGATCCTGCCAACGGTTGGGCTATCCCTTATATCGAAGCCGCTAAGAAAGCGGGTCTTATCGACGGAATGACGGACACCACCTTCGCTCCTGGTGAAAATGTGACCGTTGGGCAATTGGATACCGTATTCCTCAGAGGTTTGGGTAAAACCGTTAATACAACAAATACTCCATGGTTCGCTGATGCCGTTAAGCAAGCCAAGGAAGCCAACATCCATCCAGCCGATAAAGCCGGAGATGCTGTAGCAACCCGTGCAGACCTTGTGGTAGGAGCTTATGGATCACTCCCTGCTTCACCAAGTGCAGAGGACAAACAAGTATCTGTAGCTTCAGCCCAAGCATCCGGAGATCAATTAGTTCAAGTGAAGCTGGATAAAGCAGTGGATGCTACAAAAGCTACCCTGACACTTAGCAGAGACGGTTCCGTTGTTACAACAAGTACGGCATGGTCTATGGATAACAATTCCGCAACACTGACATTAACTGATGATGTGAAGCTCACTAATGGCACCTATACTGTCACCTTGGGCGGTCTTGACAGCTCTTCCATCAAGACGGCTACCACTGCCTTCACGGTAGGTACTTTAACTACAACAGGCAAGTACAAGTATTCAACCGCGTCTTCCTATGAACTGAGCAGTGTAATCGATTCCGGGCTGACATCAGTGGCTACGGGGAATGACGGCTCTGTTACAAAAAACGAAGCCGAAGATCCCACTGTCAGTAAATTAGCTAAAGAGGTTGAGATTACAGTAACCAATGAATCCGGTGAAGAGGTTTCGACACCAGGACTTGTTCAGTCCATTACCTCCTCAAATCCTAATGTAGTTAAAGTTGCGGTATCGGCTGACCATAAAGGATACATTCTCGGTAATAAAGTAGGTACAGCAACCATTTATGTCACTTATGCGACCGTTAGCGGGGATATGAATCAAATCTCGATTCCTGTCAACGTCACGAATACTGCAATCTCGGCTCAAACCGTAGAAGCAAGAACAACATCTATAACTGCTCATTCTACCGTTACCAATGGCGTTTATTCCAGTCAATTTAATGCCTATGAAAAGATGGATTTGAAAGTCACCGATAATTTCGGTACAGAGTATGAGCAAGATGAAATTGCCTACTACAATTTTGCTTTGAATACTTACTTCATCGCTGAAGATGTTACGGGAGATCCACAGAATGGACCTGTCGGAACGGTTACATTCGATAAAGCCGGCAATGTTCAAATTACAGGAAACGTAACTAATTTTACTTTGACATCTGTCCTGTTCAATGATAAGCGGGCTTACGCAAATGTAACGGTTCGCAAGCCATAAGCTTTGTTTTAACAGAACAATCGAAGCCCCTGGCCATTGGCCAAGGGCTTTTTTACCTTTTTTAAGATTCGCTTAATTTTTAAGCGCCTTGTTTAATCGACATTGGTTGTTCAGCAGAGTCATACCCCATCTGCTTCTTAATAAGATCGGAGGAGCAATCGATATATAGGGGATAGACGGGCAATTTATCCTGATTCAATACCTGCTTAGACGGTTTATTCTCTTTATTCGTGAGTGTTTCAACCATTTCCTTATTTCTTCTCACGATATCGAAACATAGAATCAACATAATGCCAATTAGTCCAGCAGCTACAGCATATACTCCATACAGCTCCTGCATCTCCATCAGTCCTCCTATGAATCTATTTTCCTCCATACTATCAGTAATCTATTAAAAATACGCTCGAATCCCGTTGTCACTATATGACTTTTATTGTTGCTGTGCAGATACAGCCTTGTTCATCTGAAATAAGGACACTAGCTTTAATCCCTCTATTTCCAGATTCATACTACCACTATATCCTCTCTCGATTACACAGAGAACCGTGCTTAGCTTTGCTCCATACGCAGCAAGCTCTCTAGCGCTTAATATGATTTGACCTCCTGTTGTAACTACATCTTCAATAATACATACTCGTTTACCGGCTATGTCTACACCCTCGGCCAGTTTGCATGTCCCGTAAGCTTTGGCTTCTTTCCTGACAAAAACAGCCGGTATCCCCGTGGCTAAGGATAAAGCCGTCGCAATGGGGATACCCCCCATCTCTATTCCAGCTATGATTTCCGTATCACGCGGCAGAAGTTGTTTGAGTTCATTTGTGATAGCAAACAATAATCGGGGGTCTGATTCGAATTGAAACTTGTCGAAATATTGATCCGACATTTGTCCTGATCTAAGCTTGAAGCTGCCTGTTAGATGGGATGCTTTATAGATTGCTTTTTCCAAATCCTGCTTGTTCATAATAACCTCCATATGGCATTTATTTGTAACCTCTCGTATCATACTCATCCTTAATGGGAAATGATATGTGGATATAGACAAAATAAAAAACCGACTTCCGTCGGTTTGGCTAACAAGGTTGTTCAACTTCAAGCATTCCGTGTATTTTTAATCCTATGTGCAAAAGCAATTGCTGTTCAGCATTATGGACGCTGCAAGCAGTAATTTGTTCTATTTTTTGCAGACGATATTTAATCGTATTGACATGAACAAAAAGCTTCTTAGCCGTTTCGGATACAGAGCCGTTGTTTTCAAAATATTGCTTCAGCGTGAACAACAATTCCGATTCGTGAATCGAATCATAGGCCGCTAACTTTCCTATCGTTTCTGCTTGAAGGCTTTTAAGCTCCGTATGATCCTGAACGGCATGCAATACACGATAAATTCCCAAATCTTCAAAATGAACCGCCCCATTCTGTCCCCAAGGCTTTCCATATTGAATCGCTTTTGTTGCTTCCTCATATCCTCTATGCATTCCGTCAAGCCCAACATAAAAGCGCCCTATACCTATACTAATTAACGCATCGTCGTAAGCAGCTATTAAGTCATCGCGAACATGATCCATTCTGTGCAGTATGTTGTCCTTTAACGGGTCCTTCATATAAGGAAGTAATGGCATACCACTCTTAATCTCTCTGGAGAACAAGATTACAATCAAATCATTAACTAATGTCACAATAGCTTGTTGACTATCAAAACGGAATATGGAATTCAGTTTGTACAGTATCCTCCTATTACGTTCGGAATTCTTCTCCTCGTCAGGAGCTTGAGCTTCTTCTCGATAGTTCTTTTCATCTATGCGAATACAGACGACCTGATAGCTTTGGGAGAAATCCCAACCGAACATTTTCGCTTTCTCGATCACTTCTGTTATATCTAGTCGCCTGCTCAATAAAATATCTGTTAAAAAATGATCTTTTAAAGCTTGCTCCAAATCATGCTTCGTAATAGCTTTAAGAAATTCCAGAGCTATGAGCATCATCGCACGATCCAGCACTTGAAAGTCCTGCTCCATAAACTCTCTTGTCGTCTGCCAACATGTGATGTCCCCCCATACTTCCTCATTCAAAAGCAGAGGAGCAACAATACAAGAGGTCTGCTTATGGTTCAGTACGCGCTGCATCCGAATGGGCCGCTTTGCCGCTTTTAAATCACTATGCTGAGCCCGCGTGAGAGGGATGACATCCATCCCTTGGAACAGCTCTAACGAAGATAGTTCGGATCCTACTGTAATGAGGTTGCCCGTCATTTGTTCGATAGCCTCTGTCAAAGCCGGGATTCCCTTACCTCCGAGAGCAAGCTCTTTGATCCATTGGTAAAAATCCTCCAATCTTGATTTTCCTGTATCTACTCTTTTTAAAATAGGCTCCATCAATGGCGTCATAATTTCCAAATAGGCCATATCACTTGGAATTTCAATGATTGGAAAGTTCAAACGATTCCCTGCATCGATAATTGTGACAGGAATCTTGTCCACATAAGTTTGGGTTTTAATGGCCAATGCCGAGTTACCTGCGGCTGCCAACTGCGGAACTAACGAACGAATAGCTTCCTCATCGTCCTTAATGGGATACAAGCTGGATAATAGTAACACATTCCCGTTCAACCAGCGTACGACATCAGGCACTTCCATAACGGTAATCGATTCAATCTGATTGTCGAGTCCTCTATCTCCAGCAACCACCTTACAACTAGCAAGGCCGCCAAATTGCATTGCTTCCCTCACAGTGATTCCCACGTGTTCTATTCCCCTCAACTTCCCGTCTGCTGTGCTTGTCCATTCTCGTGTGACATAAGAAGAAGCAGCAGTTGCTGCTTCTTCTCAATGAATACAATAAGCTGTGCTACGGATTGTAATCCTAAAGCTTAGTATCGTCAATAGCGTTAAGCCACGCCCGGATATCTCCAATTATAGGAGCAATACAGCCTTCCTCGAATGGTGAGCGAAGTCCCGCAAGCTTCACCAATTGCGTGAAAGACTCACTGCCGCCTGCCCGGCACAGCTTCAAATAGCTCGACCATGCTGATTCGCGGTCATCATTAGCAAGCTTCCAATACTGCAAGGAACAAATCTGTGCGAGTGTATAATCAATATAGTAGAATGGACTTTTGAAAATATGCTGCTGCTGATGCCAGAAGCCTCCCCGCTCCAAAAATGGCATATCGTCGTATACGCGGCTAGGCACATACTTGCGCTCAACTTCGCGCCATGCTTGCTTCCTTTCGGCTGGAGTCATCTCAGGATTTTCGTAAATGAGATGCTGGAATTCATCAACGGCAACCCCATAAGGAATGAATGTAATTGCACTTCCCAGGTGGGAGAACTTGTATTTATCCGTATCCTCCTTGAAGAATGAATCCACCCAAGGCCAAGCCAGGAATTCCATACTCATCGAATGAATCTCGCAGGCATCCAACGTCGGATGCAAATATTCCGGTACTGCTAAGTCTCGGCTCATGTAAGACTGAAAAGCATGGCCCGCCTCATGTGTTAATACATCGACATCATGTGAAGTCCCATTAAAGTTAGAGAAAATAAACGGAGCTTTATGCGATCCGATATAGGTACAATAACCGCCGACACGCTTGCCTGGCTTGCTCTCCAGATCCATCAACCCATTATCCAACATGAAGCTGAAAAATTCATCTGTTTCCGGTGACATCTCTGAATACATCGTTTTGGCCTGCTGTACGATCCAATCCGGGTCTCCTTTTGGCTTCGGGTTCCCTGTCAAGAACGACAATCCGTCATAATAACGAAGTGAATCCACTCCAAGACGAATACGCTTGCGTTCGAATAACTCCGATGCCGCGGGTACGATATGTTCCAGCACCTGCAAACGGAATTTCGCTACTTGCTCTGGACCATAATCTGTCCGGTTCATGCGGGCATAGCCTAACTCGATAAAGTTGCGATAACCCAGCTTCCGGGCAATTTGAGTGCGCATACGTACAAGTTGATCATAAATATCATCAACCACTGCTTCATTTGCTTCAAAGAACGAATAGCGCGCATCTGTGGCTTTCTTCCGGGTTTCCCGATCCGTCGATTGCATAAACGGTGATAGCTGGGAAAGCGTACGCTCCTGACCGTCAAACTCGATTTTAGCGGAAGCAACCAGTTTTATGTATTCACTCGACTTCTTGTTCTCTTCCTTAAGATCCTCTACGATGATCGGATTGAACGTTTTCTGAGATAGCTCTGCCGTTGCAAACAGCTGCCGTCCCCATTTGGCTTCCAGCTGCGGACGGAATTTCGAATCAGCTAACGCTTTGTAATATTCCGTAATTAAGCCTTGATACACCGGTGATTGTTCATCTATATAATCCTGCTCCGCTTTATAAAATGGATCCGCGGTATTAATAGAATGCCTTATACGTGCGATGGTAAGCATAGATGAAACTTCTCTGCGAGCTGCATTGATCGCATCCATGGCCGCATCTTGTTCTTCGAATGTATCCGCAGCTGCAAACTGCTCTATCAAGATGGCAAAATCACGGGCAAACTGCTCCATATTCGGACGTTCATATACATAATCTTGAAATCTCATGGTTCTACCTGCTTTCTTTTTGATATCGTTATTCCCATTTTCCCTCGATCAACACGGGTTGTTCAGGGCCGCCTACGAGGCGCAAAAGCTCAATATGAACGCCATTCTCATCAAACCTGCATGTTACCCTATCTGAAAATGGAGTCGTTACATATCGCCATTCCATTTCGAATGTTTCTGAAGTAAGCCAACTCCCGCTTGCGGCTACTTTCGAAGGCCTTCCTGTCAGGTTCGTTCTGCCTTCTATCCAATGATTGATTCCGCAGCGTACTTGGTCCTCACCGTTTTGATTCCAGTACGTAACTACACAAGCATTATCCGTAAACTTAAGCATAGCTGCTTCAAACTTCAACTCATTAGGTGCAAAAACCATTCGTTTGCACGATACTTGAGCCGCCATTTCGGATGAAGCCTCTGATGCCAAGGGTTTGTAAGCAAGAGAGTTGCTTATCCGATTAAGCGATTCATAGGCTTCCTCATCGTTGGCTAACGGCTGCTCCAAAAATCCCGGCAGCAAGTATGTCCACACCAAATCAAGAACAGGCTGCAGCTTCTTCATACCCGAGGTCATAGCAATAACGACTTCCTGCTTGGGCAGTACGATACAGAACTGTCCGAACGCACCGTCACCTCTATAAGCTCCATGTCGGCACATCCAAAATTGAAAACCGTATCCTTGCTTCCAATCGCTTTCTTCGCCCGCTCCATTCTGAATTTGCAAGGAGGTAGCTTCTTCCACCCAAGCCTCGGACAACAGCCTCTTTCCTTGCCACATTCCCTTTTGCAAATACAATTGACCAAACAAAGCAATATGCTCCACCTTAACACTAAGGCCCCAGCCTCCCGTGTTTATGCCTCTTGGACACGTAGCCCAAGACACACCCCCAATGCCCAACGGTTGAAGTAACCGCGGCTGCAAATATTCCATGAGTGTTTGCCCTGATACCTTTTGTAGGATTGCTGAGAGCATATAGCTCGCGCCACTGTTATATACGAAATGCGTACCTGGTTCATACTCAATAGTGGTGTTCAAGAAAGCCTGAACCCAATCTCCATCGGGAGAATCCCACAGCTTCTGCATCGTGTCTTGACTGTGTCCCGTTGACATAGACAATAAGTGCCTTACACGCAATGAGCTAAAATTCCCGCTCCTTTGAACCTTTTTATCTGGGAAAAAATTTATTACAAAATCATCCAACAATAAAAGTCCTTCCTCGACAGCTAATCCAATTGCAGTTGAAGTAAAGCTCTTACTCAATGAGAACAGCATATGAAGGTTATCAGCATGATAAGGAGACCAACTTGCCTCAGCTGCCACTTGACCTTGACGCAGCAGCATAAAGCTATGAAGCCCAATCTTACTCGAGTCTGCTGCCTCCAAAAAAGCCGCCACTGCTAATGGAGATATACCAACCGACTCCGGCCTGCATCTAGGTAAAACATACGCTTGATCCATGGAAATGATTCACCCCTTTGAGTTCAATAATGTACTAATTCGCAGCTCGGCTGTGAAATCCTTCCAGTATTCATTCATCATGCAGTTTAAAATTGTCAAAAAAGAGCGCCATGCTCATTAAATTATTCTACATATGCTTACAGAATCCCACCTTTATGCTGGTAGCATAAATCCTCATTTGCATACATGGCTTCAATCCTTCAGTAATTGCCTAATATTTAAGTAATATTACCAAGACTGTTGTCATAAAGTATTTTAGAAGAAAGTCAACATACGACAAAACTTCCTTTTTTACATCGTATAATTAATGGTTTACTTATTGTAAAATATTCCAGTACCCACTAACCACTAACGAAATCTGAAGGGATGATTTGCTATTATTATTTTTGAAAAAATTAATTTTATTGAGTCTCAATGTATCAATCCACAAGATGCGATTATTATTCGTTTGCTCATGGAAGGTATAGGCACCCACGAAATCGTGTATTTAAAGAAAGACTCTCTGGATGCAGCTAACCGACTATTAGTCGTTAAAGATTCATATGGATTGAAAAGACAAGTCTCTGTCACTAAAAGATGTGTTGATCTTTTTCAAAACGCGCTTCAGCAAACCAAATATATTCTTAATAACGGCTACAATCCAAGCAAACAGTTATCCGTGAATTTACGAGACAGTGATTTCCTTATAAAAGTAAGCATTCAAGATTTTATCGCTAATCAAAGTATGATAACGGATATGGATTCCGTCGTGCTCCGAACGATTTACATGAGATTGCGCCGACTTGCCGAATTTTTCTCAACACCGGAACTAACGCATTTGACTGCTGTAAAGCTCGAGCTTAAGGAAAAAGCATACGCTTAAAAGACACGGAGGCTGCTCAAGCCTCTTTTTTCATGTCTGGAACTGTTCAATTGTGACTCGTTTTATATTAAAATAGAGACGGTTCCTGCTTTTGACAAGAGAGGTGAGTGCCGAAATGGAGAACAGAAAAGATTTGATTTATAACTACATATCTGACTTACAGATCCATTTATTAAACGGAGGGTTTACCCATTGCCGGCCTGATTGGGGATACCAGAATTTAAATCCTGAATACAATAAAATGTACTATATTTGCGATGGCGAAGGGTGGATTCGCATTCAGGATCAAGATGTGTATCCTTCTCCTGGGCAATTCGTGTTCATTCCGGCAGGTACCCTGCACTCCTTCTCTACGGTTAGCTCCAATACTTATACCAAATATTGGTGCCATTTTACATCCAATATTATGTTCTCTCCCTTGTTCCAATATTATGGGCTTCCTTATGTCATGAATACCTCTCCATTTGACGGAATCGTACAAGCCTTTCAACGTATGGAGCAGACGCTGTCTTGGACTGCACCCTCTTTGTCGCTTAGGGCCAAATCAGCCATTTACGAGATCATTTCTTCCTTTATAGACCATAGTGTTCGCAATGAACTGGAATCGGTGGCTCCTGCTTCCGTCCTTAAGCTTCAAAGAGTCACGGAGTACATCGATCATCATATGGACAAGGATATCAAGATTGAGCAGCTGGCGGAAATTATGCACTTCAATACGAACTATTTATATCATTTTATGAAAACGCATCTTGGCATTACGCCCATGCAATATATTTACAAAAGAAGACTTGATAAAGCAAAAGATTTATTAACCAGCACGGATGACACCCTTGCCGACATTGCTTCTGTAACCGGATTTAGCGATGTATATCACTTCTCCAAATCTTTCAAAAAGAATACCGGCATCTCTCCGCGTGCTTACCGGATTGGCGCAGCCAAAAGATGAAATCTGCAATGGATGCTTCACGATAGAAGATAAAAAAGCCGGGTCGAATTTGCTCCAGCATGATCTCAACTTAGAATTGACAAATGGTTAATTTATTCTGAGAGACACGTTCTGTCCGCGGTATTTGCTCAAGCACACAGAGTTATTCTTTATGCTAGGTAAACATTTTTTTGCTATTAAAAAGTATATACAATGGAGGCTGTCCTTGATGGTGACCTTTCAATCAATGAGCAAGTTATCATTGGAAGAGCTGGTTTGGTTATGGAATAAAGGTTTTGAAGGGTATTTTGTGCCGATTGCTATGGATGTGGACAAATTTATGGCGAGAGCGGTTAACGAGGGGCTGTCTCTCGACCATTCCATAATGATGTACGAAAAGGAGGAACCTATCGGCTTCGTGATTAATGGATTTCGGTGGATTGGTGGCAGGAAGGTCGCCTGGAACGGAGGTACAGGCATCGTACCTGCTTACAGGGGCAAAGGTGTTGGAAAACAATTAATGCATCAAAATATCCTTTTGTATCAGAAACAGAATGTTGAAATCGCGTTACTTGAGGCTATTGCTCAAAATGAACCCGCAATTAAGCTCTACCGGCATGCAGGGTATGATATTACCGAACGCTTAATCACTTTGCAATGCAATGAAACATTGAACAACGAACTACAGGTACTCACTCCACATCCTAAATACCTTGTACGCAGAGGATTATCCAGAGAGGTCGAACTGCTGGCTTTCTACCGTTCCCTCTCCGCCTGGCAGACGCAGTGGCCAAGTATCAGGGAAGGCGAATGCCTCATCGTAAGTGATTGTGGAGAAACGGTTGGATATCTGCTGCTTAAACGAGTGCTGGGAGAGGATGGCATGCTGGTTGCGGTCACAGTGTATCAATGTGAGGCAATGCCCTGCCATGCAGATACGGAAGCGATTCTGTCAGCAGCATTACAAGCTGCGCTGTCCCCACTTGATCACACGTGTAAGCGCGTAGCCGTGAATCTGAGGGAATCAAATCTGGAGTTAATCAGCCTGTTGAAGCGAATCGGTTTTACCACCTCGGTAGAACAAGTACATATGAAATTGCTTTTATAATGGTTTGCATTACCTGCTATCGTTATTGAGGTATTTCCTCCCTTTACGCTGAATCATCGTGAAAAAGGCGATGGAGTTAGCCATATACGCCTACGAGCTGAGACTCCTACCAGTTGTGCATTGGTAGGAGTCATTTTTTCATGGGTACTCAAAATAGTTATAAAATTTTTCTAAAAATCAAGAGTGATTATCATTTTATATCATGTTAGCATTCGAAATGTAGTGATCATAAATACAGGAGGGAAATGAAGATATGAATATGAAGGTCGAAACTCTTCCAAACTATCGCATCGCTTACGTTCGACATGTTGGGCCGTATGGTCCTGGAAACATTCAAGCCATGGAAAAGTTAAAAAAATGGGCTAAGGAGAAACATCTACTCAATAAATCAGCTATACTGCTCGGAATTCCTCAAGATAACCCAGAAACAACACTTCCTGAAAAATGCCGATATGATGCTTGTATTGTCATTTCCAACGACTATCAAATTGATAGTTCCATTTACGAAGGAGAACTCCCAGGAGGAACATATGTTATTTGCAAAATCAAGCATACAGCGGAAGCTATACAACATGCATGGGTTGAAATCTTTCCTACCTTACAAAACAGTGGTTATCAAATTGACAACAAACCGATTTTTGAAAGATACACCGGTGATATGATTAATAACGAGTATTGCGAATTATGTGTACCAGTAAAACCATTATAGCTTGATATATCAACCCAAAAAAGACGGGGTAAGGTTTCGCTTATCCCGTCAATCTGATACATCATCATTCCCCAATATACTTATTGAGCCCTTGTCCCCATTCGTTTCACAGGAGAAGGTCTAACGTCCCTTTGCCCATTTCCTGTACAAACGGATGAGAATGATTGCTTCGCCAAATCGGCTGCAGCTTACCCATTAAGTAATCGGAAAATTTCATCGTAATTCCTCAACCAAGCAATTCCTTTATTTTGATTTGGGAGTGTGACCCCATTCATAGATGAATTTCAGCATAACCTTCGTAAATTGAACCAATTGCTCGATGGATACTTGTTCATTCACTGCATGAGCGTTTTGCAAATCCCCAGGCCCATAAATGGCAGCTGGAATACCCGCATCTCCGAACCAACCACCGTCCGTTACCGTCGGCGAAACATCCACTAGGGCAGGCTGCTGGAGTATACTTTCGTGGACCTTGCCTAATAATCGTACGGCAGCATGATCCGGATCGACCTGCAGTGAGGGAAATATTTCTCCTCGATCCACAATCATGGAGGAGCCTCCCCATTCATACTGCGGCGGATTATCCCTTAGCCATGGATCGGCTTGAGCAACCCGGTTAAGATGTTCCTCTATCTCCTTAGCTACTCCTTCGTAGGTTTCATCGGGATAAAAATGAACCGTAATCCACAATCGGCACTCAGCGGCAATAAAAGCCGCATGTCTTCCTCCCTCAATCACGGCAGGATTGATCGTATTGGTCCCCGGAGCGAAGCCCGGATAGCTTTTCGTGACAGCCCAATGTCTCTCAAGCTCCTGAAGCCCTTGAATGATCTTCATCATCTTTTCGATCGCGCTTGCCCCAAATAGACCTCCGCCCGCGTGGATCATACTTTTTCTAGTTGCATCATGAAAGGTTCGTTTGCTCTTCACAGTAATCCAGCCGGTAATGACTCCGCCTTGGCCTTGAATATGCAAATCACTAGTGTCAACAACCACGGCAAAATCCGCACTGTAGCCACGATTGCAGCATTGAAGCGTCCCAGCTTCCCCTACTTCCTCACCAATAACAGATTGGAACAGCAAATCTCCGGGCAGGTGAATTCCTGCTTCGTCAAGGAGCTGGATAGCAAACAGAGCACCCGCTAAGCCGCCTTTCATATCCGATGCTCCTCTGCCTATGAGGACCCCGTCTCGGACCGCGGGCTCGAAGGGATCTTTATCCCAAGGTTCATCGGCACTCACTTCCGCAACATCTACGTGTCCGTTAATAATCAAGCTTTTGTATTGATCAGAAGCTTGTCCTTTCCTTACCGCAACAACGTTCGGGTCACCAGGATACACATCCCACTGATCAACCGCAAACCCGCGTTTTGCCAAGAACTTAGCGATAAATTGCTGAGCTTCCTCGGTATTTCTGGCTGGAGGCGCCGGGGTTTTGAAACGAATCAATTGGGCAGCCAAATTAATTAATTCTTCCTGTCTCTCCTCAACTTGCCTTACCAATGCCTCTAAAGTCTGACTCAATCCTATCCCTCCAATACCTAAAAATGTACAATAAAAAAACCACTCCGTTGGTCAAAGTGGTATACATGCATACTAAAAGCGCTGCATTGCCGTCCACTTCCCTTCGCTAGCATTACCTAGATCAGGTGTAAGGGTTAAGGCTTCCTGCCTTTCTCAGCTTCATTAGCACCCCTAGTGACTTCCTATTCAGTTCTTACTCATAGTACCATAGACAACGTAGAGTGCTCAATACACTAGGAATGCCATAGGCAATCCTCCGGCTTCTTGTCAAACAACCATTGCTTAAATACTGTTGTCCTCAGCTGATGGGTATCCGACCTTTCCAAATATTGAATGCGGCAGCACAGCTTAGGCTGTATCCATTGCGTCCTTTGGTCAAATTCCGTATAAATGTCCTTGACCAGCTCCATAAATAGAGCTTTATCCTCCGAACTAAAGCCAAATTCTACTAAGCCAACCGGCTTATTCTTAACCGTTCGAAATTGCAAGCCGAGAACAAGAGCGAAGGGTTTCATCCTGAAGCCAAGGATCACGGCGTCGATAGTCTTGAAATGCTTGATTTTGAACCAATCTCGGCTCTGCGTATTCGGTATATAGATCGAGTCCTTACGTTTGGCTACGATGCCTTCCATATTTCTGATACGTGTTAAGTCAAACAGAGCAAGGCCTCGTTCCAGAACATACATAGTGGGCATTATCACTTGTGAAGGCAGTATCAGCTGTTCCAACCGTTTCTTGCGTTCTATTAATGGGTCATGGATAAGCTCTCGATCCGTAAGTAATACATCGAAAACAACGAACGTAACAGGATGCGTGGCAACGGCCTGGCTAATCCTCATTGAATTGCTCAGTCGTCCACGGTAACTAAAATCATCAAACACAGGTCTCCCCTCCCGCATAACGATTCCTTCACAATCCAAAATCACAGTATGAGCCTTAATATGGGCGACAACCTGCTTCAGCTCTGGCAATTTATTCGTTATTTTATTTCCTTGACGCGTATAGGCCTCGATCCGTTCTCCTTGTTTATGGATAAGAATGCGCCAACCGTCCCACTTGGGCTCGAACAGGAATCGTTCATCGTCAAACGGCTCGTTCCGTATACTGACAAGCATAGGCTGTACCGGTGTGAATACTTGCAACTTCAATCACCTCATACCTTCATTCTTACCATAGAAGAACCATTCGTAACCGTGCTAAAATAACAATAGCTCTGTCTAAGAAAAGAGGCGGCTTCGAGCATGAATAGGAGAATATTCGGCAATCAACTCAAGCAGTGATGGACTAAACGGATGAATACCATTCTTCGCTCTTGGGAGAACTTAGCGTTTCGGCAAAGGGCTGTTATCCATACACGTTATCGAATACAATCCAGACTCGGTATGGGAAGCTATGGAGTCGCTTATTTATGCCAGGATATAGCCGCAAACCGTCTTTGCGTTTTGAAGCGAATAAGTCTTTTGCATGGAGGGTCGCTTCGTGCCCAACGAATATTTGATCAGGAAACTGCAGCCCTAGAGCATTTGAATCATCCTGGTATACCGGATTTGTACGAACGATTTCAAATTGGAAGGCATCTATGCTTCACCATGGAATATTTTGAAGGAAAAAGTGTGGATGAGTTGCTTTTTCATGAGAATCGGATTTATTCGGAAAGCCAGTCGCTCCTTCTGATAAAAAGGCTGCTGGGTGTCGTGGAGCACCTTCATTCCCATGGCATGGTTCATCGGGATATCCGCACGGCCAATGTGATAGTGAACCAAGAGCAAGTTCGACTCATTGATCTGGGGTTGGCCAGGAAATTAGATGATGAGGACTCCGATTCTTCAGATCCTTATGATGTGGATGAGGACGAACCATTGGAGAAAAAACTACGTAGGCGCGTTCATGTCACGAGTGATTTTTATGCAGTCGGTCATCTGCTTCTGTTTCTGTTATACAGTAATTATAGCTCTAAGGAAGGGAACGAGGACAACCAGGACTTAAGCTGGGAGCAGGAATTATCCATTCATCCACATACCAAAAAGCTGCTCCGCCGATTACTGATGACAGAACAGCCCATAGATCATACTCAGGATATTATTGAGCAAATTGACCAAATTCTTCTCCAACTAAAGTAACCTTATCAGCTGCTGTAAGAGCTTGAGGATCTTTTCTTTTTATAATGCTGGTGACCGTACTGATTATGCTTGTCATTCGAACGTCTCTTCTGATAGTTCTCGTAATCATCACTGCTACGACGCGGGCGGTACTGTGAACCACTGTGTTTATTAAGAAGCTTGCTTAATAGTTTACGCAACATGGCCAATTACCTCCTTTGGCTCTATATACGATCTACGGTTTATCACGTTCCAAGTATTTTAATGCTCACACAAAAAACGCCCCCTGTCGCTTTCTTTCTGTTGAAAGATAGCAACCAGGAGCACGCTTATTATGTTTGTAAATTGCCTGTCATTTGCTTCAACACTTTTAGGCAGGTTTCCAGCTCTTTGCCGTCAATCCCGTCGATGGATTCAGCAACTGTCTTCAAAACGAGACTAACAAGCGTTTCCTGCAGTCCTCTTCCTTTATCCGTTAAAAAGATCTGGTTGCTCCTCTTATCATTCGGATCTTGAGATCGGAACACCAAGCCTCGTTTGACCAAATTGTTAATGAGTCGGGATGTGCTGGGCTGATCATGATAAGTAGCTGTTGCGAGCTCCAGTTGGGAGCAGCCATCCTTGCGCCATAATTCGTCTAAAATAATCCATTGCTCAGGCGTCACATCATAATTGCCTATTTTGAAATTTTGCTGCAGCCGATTCGTTATCGTCTTCGCGGCTATACTGATTATGTATCCTGGAGATTCCTCCCGACGATACAGAACAACTTTTTCTTGACTGTCCATGGATGATCACTACCTCACTATACTGCGTACAATTTTGGTTGCTACGGGAAAGGCTATAAAAGCTATAGGTATCGAAACAAGAGTTCCTATCAACGTGCTCATCAGAAATGCGGTTCAAACTTCTTCAACCGAATCACCCCTGCGAGTTACTTGTTTATGCAAGTATTATGGAACCATTATATCCTTTAGATACTTGTTTATGCAAGTATCTATCTGCTTGGCACAAAACCATCGGTTTAATCCAACCCTCCATTAGCAAAACTCCCCGTCTAATAAGACAGGGAGTCTGCTCTACCGTTATTTTTTCTCCAAAGCGTCGATTTCCTTATTCGCCTCTTCCTCTGCTTTCCTCAGAGCAGAATTAATATCCAGCCCGCTCAGATGCTCGGCAAAGGCATTTTTGATTTTACCACGAACAAGGTCATCGTATTTGTTGGTTTTATGCGGTGTCTTGGTCGTACTTTTGAAAATGCTTTGCACATTTTTCGTTTTCAGAACTGGATATTCTTCCCCGAACTGTTTCAACAGCTTGTCATCCTTCAATGAAGGCAGCGCTCTTCCAAGCTTAACAAAATTGCTTTGAACCTCTTCGGATGCGGTTAAATATTGGATCACGTTGAATGCTTCATCCTGATATTTGCTTGTTTTCGATAACGCGAATACTTGGGCGTCCACCTCTGCCGTTTTCCCAGGCGTTTCCTTAAAGCTGGGGAATGCTACCACGTCCCAGTTGAAGCCAAGCTCCGCATCCGATTTAGCTGCCACCTGCAATCTCGTACCGAAGTACGGCATCATCGCAATGTTTTTGTCCTTGAAAAATTGGTCCACGGCTTTATACATATTCTTAGCATCCTTCGGCTCATTGCCGGGAATCGTGTTAAACTCTTTAGCTATTTCAAAAACTTTTTTCCATTCGTCAGTAGCAACCTTGGCTCTTCCCGTCTGCTCATCGATAAAAGGAACCGACAAGCCAAGTCCGAACGTTTCTATCGTATCTGCAGGCTGCATGCCATTATAGGTAACCCCATCCTGTACTCTGCTAAGCTTGGCCGCCAGCACCTTGACCTCGTCCCATGTCATTTGATCCGTAGGGTACGGAACGGAGAACCGATCAAATAGATCTTTATTGTACAGCATCGCATAAAAGTTAACATAAAACGGTACGGCGTACAGCTCTCCCTTGGTTCCATAGCTAGTAATTGCTTCAATAGCATCCTGACGGTACTGTGAAATGTCCAGCTTATGCTTTTTGGCTAACTCCCGCAAATCGACGGGGACATCCAGATCCTGAAAATTAATCAGTTGCCGTAAGCCGGTCATGATAATATCAGGCATTGCGCTGGCGGTAAGAAGCTCCTTGGGACTCGTGCCTTTACCATTCGGAACATATTCTAACGTGATATACGGAAATTTTGCCTTAACAGGGGCTGCAACATATTTTTCAAAATCATCCTGATTCAATGCCCCTGCGTAGGCGTAGGCTTGCAACGTGATTGGTTCATGATTCGAGCTTTCGCTAGTGCCTTGGGCTTCCTCTTGAACTTTGGCGCCCCCACATCCACTCATTAACAACAGCACAACTGAAAGCGTTATCATAATCGATTTTCTAAACATCTACTTGCCCCCTATAGAAAATGATAAAGACCACGAAAGTGCAGTGAACCACGGATGTAGGAGGTACCTCTTAAGACGAAAGTTACCTGGGTCACATACTATTAATATCATGCTTAATCTTCATTTGTAACTTGCTTAAACTGCAGCGTTGCCGCACTATCCCCAGGTATTTCATAACCGAAGCATTCGGAGCCAACTTGAACCTTGACAGATTTGGGATCCGAAGTGCGGTTTGAAGCGATCAATATGATCGTTCCGTCCGGATTTCGGAAAGCAGCCGTCTCCAGTTGATCCTCGTATGTATTCGAATCGATGCGCATCGCACCTGGTATAACAAACTTACTAATATGCCCAAGTGTATAATAATCCAGATTGTATTCAACCTCTCCGGTCTCACGACTTATACGGAGTAAACCCCTACAAGTACTTTTCTTTAATACAGTCGGACCATTCTTTTCATCCAGAGCAATATTCCACCATACTATCGATTTGGAGCCGTTTCTGGAGCAGCGGATGACATGCTTCATCTGATCCAGGAATGCTGCCTGCGTAGGAGGAATCCATTCTCCACCGGATGCCTCCGTAAACCAAATCCCTTTATCCGGAAATTGCTGTTGAATGACCGACATAGCTTCGTGCTTGCCTCCGTAACAGTGCCATGCGGAACCTGCTACATAATTATTGATTTCCGAGTTCCCCAACACTTTTTGAGCGTAATCCATGACATCCCAGTTATGGTCATAACACATGATGAGTGCAAAAATATGATTGCGACGAAAAGCCGGACCTAAATGCCTAATAAATTCGATTTGCTCCTCCGCGGTCATGAGCATCCCTGGGTACTGCGAAGGCTCGTAACCGGGTTCATTCTGCGGTGTAACCGCGTATATGGTTATTCCCTCTCGCTCATACGCATGAATAAACCGGACAAAATAGTCAGCATAGACGCCATAGCATTCCGGCTTCAACCGACCGCCTATCATTTGACCTGAGGTTTTCATCCAACCAGGCGGACTCCAAGGGGAGGCCATTATCTTGATATCTCTCGATATACGTAAAGCTTCTTGAAGCAACGGAATGATATGCCGCTGATCATGTTCTATTGTAAAGTGTTCCAGTCCATAGTCCGTTTCATTAGGCCCCAGCTCATTGTAGCTATACATTTCATCATTAAAATCACATGCCCCCATCGGTTGACGAATAAAGGTCATACCGATACCCTCTGTACGGTCAAACAGCTTCCTCATTACTTCAGAGCGTGTCGCCTCATCCAACCGTTCATGAATAAGCCAGGCGGATGCATCTGTAAAAGAAGCGCCGAATCCGTCCATTTCTTGAAATGTTTTAGCCGCGTTTATGTTAATTTTATATACATGGTCCCCTGCTTCTGATTCGCGTTTCAAATGCTGTACTGAATCGCTTTGCAGCTTTTTAGTTAAATCATGTGTTGTTAGCCAAGCTTCTGCTTTGATCATCTAGTTTCTCCTTCTTCCTCTAGTTAATCTGAAATCGATTTCATTTGTTTCAATACAACTGATACTCATCAAATCCAAATGATCACTAATTCTTAACTTTATTCATCCTCTAACCCCTTAGTGCTTTAATTAATTAGATTTGATTCCCTAATTCACACAATAATGAAATCGATTTCATTATTCCTTAATAGTCTTATGAACAACAGCGACCTCCCCTCTCAAATTAATTTCTTAATTTAATCATTATTAATGGTAATATTGCAATTACAAAGTAGTATCAAGATGATGAATTGAGTATAATATGCAATGAAATCGATTGCAACAATTAATTTTACATATTATGCTTATTTCATCACATAAAAAAAAGACCTCCCCACATATATGACGAAGTCATTCCTATAATCAATTAATTTTTATTTATCTTATCCTTCAGATAGCTGTCTAACAGCTGAGGCAAATATTGTTTACTACCCGGAGTGTCGCGTACAGTTGTCCATAGCGCTGCCGCTACTTTCATTCGATCTTCTTTTATTAGGTTCGATCCAGGATCTTTATTGAAATCTTTAACGAAATTATTCCACTGATATGTTTTTTCCTCCGGGCCTTCGACGACTTTCTTCCCATTATAAATATCAATTAAATCCGCCACGGTCATTTCCATATCACCTTGACGTTCTGCCTCTCTTAATGCCGCCGCCATATCCTTGGTAAACGAGAACTTCGGCAAGTTAAAGTATTGAGCAAAAAATTCACGAGCCCTCGCATTGAATTTAAATCCATCAGGAATAAGCTTCGTATGAAGAGATATCTCTTCTGTTCCCCTGTGATTCTTTCTAATCGTCGTATTCACTTTCCGGTCATCCTTCACAGCTTCACCACTCAATAATTTTTTAATCCTCTGTTCTAGCTCCGCTTTTGTCCCTGATGGAGAGATGTGATAGGTGCGGCATATATCGACCAAATCTGTTTTATACCAATAATGATTTTCAAATTCTTGAATAGTTAGCTCTATCGAAAAATGTGGTCGGTTCATTCTTTATCCTCATTTACTCCAATTATTTTCCTTACAACTATAAACAACTATACCCTAACAATTATTTCACTAAAGGAACCGAAGCGACAGTTCTGCTTCTAATGCATTTGTCGCCATTGAACATAATTTCAACCAAACCGATTTCAATTATCTCCGTTTGAAAAGGTTTGAAGCGGTTCAAGCTGTGCTGCACTGCCTCGACAATCTTTTCCTCATGAAGCTGTGTGGCAAGTGTACAGTGCGGGCTCCACTTATTGGGAATATAGTACGGATTCGCCGTCTGCTGATACCGTTCAAAATGTCTGTGGAATGCAGCATGAAGCTGCAGCAGCTCTTGAGTAATCGTGGGAGCTAGGTAACATGTTCGTGTTACAGGAAATATCCCGATGCTGTCAAAATGAATCCTCAGCGGTTTTTGGATATGAAAAAAAATCCCCTAAAATCCTTAACTAGATCAGCAATCGCGCTTTCCTGCACTTCATTATATACGGCCAAAGTAAGATGAGGCCTAAGCTCTTCGATATCATACATATAGCTTGAGATGGACTGATGATGGAGCTCCTTCCATACATCCTTTACGAAATCCTCTAGATTCGTGTCAAAAAACATTTCGACTGCGTACATTCCTATTCCTTCCCTTCTAATCATTCTATACGAAACTAAAAAACCGCCCCACAGGCGGTCTTAAGACTGTAATTTACATGGTATCATTTTTGAAAGTGCAGGAATATAGCTTCAAGCTACCCCTACACTTTACCATTTTTAACCATAAAAGTCGATAGAACCAATACTAGAAACGGAAGCCGTTATTTTTTACTTAACGAATTGAGATCGATGAAGGGAGTTGCCCCGCCTGTCACACTCGGCAGATGACCGTCCCATTTCTCAAGCGCCTTTTCCTGCACTTCAATCTGCTTAAACTGCACTAAATCTGGTGTAATCTCCTGCTTTTTCAATTTCAAGGATTCCGCTTCTGCTTGGGCTTGAGCAATCTTCTGCTTAGCCTCAATCTCGATCCGCTTCAAGTCGTTTTCTGCTTTCAATGCTTGCTGCTGGGCAACCTGTTTGGCTTCGATGGATTGATTGAACGCATCAGAGAATTTAAAGTTAACGATATTGATATCATTGACGATCAAATCGTATTTAGCTAGTCGCTTCGTTAAATGATCGCTAATTTCTCCGGCCACGACATCCCTCTTGGCAATTAAATCTTCCGCTGGATATTTTGCTGTCACTTCTTTGACAATCTCTTGAATCGCAGGAGATATGATAACCGTATCGAAGTTCCCTCCAATATTGTTCATCAAATTAAAAGCGGCCGATTTATTAACCGAATAGTTAACGGCAACATGTGTGGAAACCGGCTGGAGATCCTTGGAGGACGCTGAAGTATCGGTTTCTGCCTTAGTGACTTGGGTATTCACTTGGATAACCGTCTGAACGAATGGCAGCTTTAGATGAATTCCCGGACCTAGAATATCATCATTTAATTTGCCGAACGTCTTATACAGTCCGACATGACCATATTGTACGGAAGCAAAGCTGTTCAGTCCCGCAATAACGATAAGCAGCACAATGAAAATTGACGTTACGACAAAGTTCAAATTCATTTTCTTAGGGCTTTGGGTTAATTCCGTATTCATTCCATCAACCTCCAGTATTTGTATGTCGTACTCTTCATTACGTACTTTCACCGATTATGTTTCACTTCAAGACCTCAAGAACCGGAATTCCCTACTAATCCTGCAAGATCGTATCCAACTGCTGATACATTAGCTCCCGCTCCGCTTCCAGGAGTAGTTTTTCGTTGTGCATAGCTACAAGCTTGCTGTTGTCCGCTTCTATCTGCATTGCTTCATCCAACAATACGATTTTCCGTTCCATCAAAGCAATGTCCATTTCCAGCTTATTCATCTGCTTTTCCAACACCGAGGTTGTTTTAGATAATCGATGCTTAATCTCCGATTTATCTACGTTCACTTTTTCCGAGCCAGTATCCGGGTTTTCAGGTTGCTTTGACCGAACGTACTGCTTCAGCTCCTCACGTTTCACTCTTGCTTCATCGTAACGACCGTCATACTTTGTCAGCTTCCCATGCTCCAGCCAATAGGTCACATCAAATAATTTGTTCAAAAAATACCTGTCGTGCGATACGCAAATGACTGTTCCCGAAAACTCCTTCAAAGTATCTTCCAGCGCTTCCCTCGAATCGATATCCAGGTGATTCGTCGGTTCATCCAATAGCAGGACATTAATGTCCTGCACCATCAGCTGTGCGAAGCGAAGCCGCATTCGCTCTCCACCGCTCATACTCTTCAGCTTACGGAATACAGCCGCTCCATAAAATAAAAACTTAGCGAGCTGACCACGAGCTATACCTTCTTCCACCATTGCAACTTGGCGATAAGCGTCAATTATCGTCATTTCTTCGTCTTCAAACCCGTCCTGCTGGGCCAAATAGCCGATTTTCACTCCGCTGCCGATCTTCACACTCCCGCGATCTGGCTGAAGCCCTGATGCTATCATTTTCAGTATCGTGGATTTGCCGCTCCCGTTCTCTCCAACGATTGCCGTAAAATCCTGATAACGAATCAGCATATGGATATTATCAAACAGAAGGTTTGTCACACCGTTTCTCTCAAACGACTTCCCTACCTGCTCCAGCATCACTACGTCTTTTCCGCTGCGATCTCCCGCCTCGAAGGCCAAACCGATTTTCTTCCGTTCAAGAACCGGCCGGTTCACCTTATCCATTCTGTCCAGCGCCTTTTGCATAGCTGCGGCACGCTTAAACATCTTGGGATTATCGGCCTGTGCAGCCCAAATCCGCATCCGCTTGATAGCTTCCTCCATCTTCTTGATCTTCTTCTGTTGTTCTTGATACGAAGCAAATTCCAACAGCAGATTGCGCTCCTTCTCTTCAATGAAATTGGAGTAGTTGCCATGGTACACGTCGATGACTCCGCCTTCCATATCAAACACCTTAGTCACGACACGATCCAAAAAATAACGGTCATGCGACACAACCAATACGCTGCCCTTGTAATCCTGCAAATACGATTCCAGCCATTCTACTGCGTTCAAATCCAAATGGTTGGTCGGCTCATCCAGAAGCAGCAAATCCGGCTTAAGCAGCAATAGTTGAGCTAAGCATACTTTGGTCCGCTCACCGCCGCTCAGATGGCAGAACTTATTGAGAAGCAGATGGGAAATCCCCAGTCCGCTTACAACCCTCGACATATTAGAATCCATCTCGTATCCACCCAGATTTGCAAAAGCATCCTGTAACATACCGTATTCCTTTAAAGCTTTGTCCAAAGCAAGAGGATCAGCCATCAAGACTTCCAATTCCTTCATCCGCTCTTGCATCTTGCTTAGGTCAGCAAAGGCTTCCTGAAGAACGTCCTTTACAACAATCTCTTGCTCATTCTGGGGAATTTGATCGAGCAGTGCAGCTTGGCTTCCCTTTTTGTAATGAATGGTTCCGTGATCAGGACTCTCTTGACCTGCAAGCAGCTTCAGCAGTGTCGTTTTGCCGCAGCCGTTCGGGCCTACCATACCGATTCGGTCTCCCTCATGAATTTCCAGTGACATATTTTGAAAAATGGGAGTTCCGCCCCAAGTTTTACTCATTTTATCCATTGTACATAACAACATGTTCATCACACTCTCATTCGATTTATTGGGTAAGACAGCATAAAAAAGCCACAGATAAAAGGCAACCTTTTACCCGTGGCTTCTTTTGCGCCATATGCGTCTAACCGTAAAGGCAGTACTGCCGATACTTCATTAGAGCTGCAGGGTCAAAACGTTGCAGTTACCGTAAAAAGACAGACCTCTCCCGTTCGCAACTGAACGAAATACGATCGTAGTCAGATGCACCCAAAATAGGGACCATTTACTACGCGCGGTAACTTGCAACATTTTGACACCCCCTTTCACCGAATCGAATAAACAACTATTTCCATAATATCATATGGTATTTATTGTTGCAATCTAATAACGATTACTAATTATCCCATCTTGCTATGAAATATTAGTTTTTGTGTATTTTCAAACAGAATGCATTCGGCTTTTTTGTTATTATACTGTTTAGGCAAGCAATGATATCGAATCTGTATATGGGCACTTAGATTCGAAGGAGCGAGTAGTGCAACCCGGCCACCTTTCTGCGGAAAGGTGGTCTTTATTTTTGGAGCTTACAACTAAAACCAAGGACAGGAGGTACTACATATGAAGCAACCTGTGGATTGCAATCGTATTATTCTTCAATTGAGTATCCCAAAAATTCGCTATGAAATGTGGAAAGCAAACAATACGGTCGTCCATATATACTCGATTTCTGAGAAGGGCGTTCCACTTCCCAAAACGGTAGGATGATACTTAATCCAACGCCCCATTTGTACCTTAATGACATACGTCCAAGCATTTCGTGTTGGATTTACATATCTTAATTTTGGGATTAAGTATTCCCCATTCTAAAACGAGTTGCTGAGAGGAGAATTCAACAATGGGCGGATTAGTAGGCGGAATTGGTGGTAGCTGCGGTCTTGGCGGAGCTTTTACGAGTACAGGCGTAATCTTGGTTCTGTTCATCCTTCTTGTTATTGTTGGCCGCTCTTGGATCTAATGTAAATGTAAGAGTAAATCCAATCCCTGGTATAGCGGGGGTTGGTTTTATTCATTTTTGTGGACATATATTATGCAAAAAAAGGGACGCCACGAGACGTCCCTCCCCATTATTCTGCGATAATGATTTATAGAGAAAGCTTATAAATAGCCACCGTATCTTCACGATTCAGCTTTTTGAAATAACCGTAATCTCCATAGATCATAGCTTTATCCGCCATCTCCTCTATTGAAGATGCGTCAATTTTATAATCCTGCAATCGACTAGGCGCACCAATGGAATTCCAGAATGCACGCAGCGCTTCAATTCCCTCTTCAGCCACCTGCCGATCGGTTTTCCCCTCTGCACTTACGTCGAACACATTAACCGCAAACTGCTTAAATCGCTCTACACCCGCATCCAGATTATATTTCATCCAGTTCGGGAACAGGATAGCCAAGCCGCCGCCATGAGGAATATCATGAACCGCAGATACGGCATGCTCCAGATTGTGAGTAGCCCAGTCTCCACGTATACCCATGCTGAGTATTCCGTTCAAAGCCATCGTACCGGAATATAGAATAGTCGAGCGATGTTCGAAGCTTTGCAAGTCCTGGAGCAGCTTCGGCGCCGTGTCGATCACCGTTCTCAGAATCGTTTCACAGAAGCCATCCTGGACCGGCGTGTTCGGAACATGATGGAAGTAAGATTCCAGCACATGGGACATGATATCAACCATTCCATAAACGGTCTGATCAGCCGGCAAAGATAAGGTATGCTCCGGATCGAGAATAGAAAACTTAGGGAAGGAGAATGGGCTTCCCCAGCCCAGCTTTTCTTTGGTCTCCCAGTTCGTAATAACTGATCCCGCATTCATTTCAGAACCAGTTGCCGCGATAGTCAATACGGTTCCCAAAGGAAGCGCTCCTGTCGCTGCTGCTTTACGGGTAATGACATCCCATACATCGCCTTCATATTTGGCCCCAACTGCAATAGCTTTGGAGCAATCGATAACACTTCCGCCGCCTACAGCGAGGATTAAATCAATATTTTCTTTACGGCAAAGCTCCACACCCTTATGCACCGTAGTAAGCCGTGGGTTAGGCTCAACACCGCTTAATTCGGTTACATGAGCCCCAATACCGTTCAATATACTGATAACCTTCTCATACAATCCGTTCCGCTTAATACTTCCTCCTCCATACACAAGCAGAACACGTTTCCCGTAAGTTTGAACCTCAGCTGCTAATTGCTCTAATTGACCTTTCCCGAAGATCAGCTTCGTCGGGTTTTGAAATGTGAATGAGTTCATATTGCTTTAAACCTCCTGAATATTATTAGAAATTACAATTTAGACAATAGGGAACCAGCCTGGTGCATTCATAATACCTTTCCATAACGGATCAGGTATCAATAAACGTTCCTGAGCGTCTTTGCTCAAAGTAGTTTCAATTTCAGCTTCATGCCCGTCTTCTACTTTCTTTACCCAATCAGGATCCATAATGAGCTCTCTTCCAAGCGCAATAAGCGGAATCCCTGTTTCAAAAGCTTTTAGAGCTTCCTCAGCGCTATGGATGGAACCCACCCCGATTAGTGGAACTCTATTGGCTACTTTCTCCTTGATTAAATCCATCCGCGGGCGATCCAGTTCGTCTCCACTGCGCGGCTTAGACCAGAAATCCAGTAAGGACACATGGAGGTAATCCAGCTCTTTTGTAATAAGAGCATTTACAAGCTCAAGAGTGTCCGTCATAGTAATCCCAGGTGTCTCTGCTTCTTCGGGTGAAAATCGATAGCCTATCAGGAAGGAGCTTTTGGCGTATTCTGCTGCAACTCTTTTAATTTCATCGACTACAGCAAGAGGAAACGCCATGCGTTTGGTCAGATCCCCACCCCATTGATCGTCGCGAGTGTTCGAATGCGGAGAGAAAAACTGTTGAATCAAATAACCGTTAGCTCCATGGATCTCAACACCGTCATAACCCGCTTCAATAGCTCTTCGGGTAGCTTCGCCAAAATCTTTAACAATAGATGCAACCTCTTCGCTGGACAACGTGCGTGGTGTTACAGACGGATTCTGTGTGCTCGGCACACTCCCTGCACTGACAACTTCTCCACCCGGCACCAATTCAGGAGGGCATTCGCGTCCTCCATGGAAAATTTGCAAAACGGCCTTAGAGCCCTTTTCCTTGATAGCAGTCGCCAAACGCCGCAAACTCGGTATCATTTCATCGCGGTCGGCACCGAATTCACCATGGAATCCTTTCCCGTTTGGCGTAACATATGCACATGCAGTGATAACCATGCCCACTTGTCCAGAGCGTCGCTCATAATATTGTACCTCTTCGTCTGAAACCGAACCGTCAAGATGAGAAGACCAATTCGTCATAGGTGCCATAACAATGCGATTATGCAATTGAACTCCACTATGGAATTCATAAGATTGCAATAAGGGTTTATATCTTGGATTCATTATAAATGCCTCCTATATTCGAATTATTTTATCTGTAACAATAATTATAACAGTAATAATTATGATAACAGATATACATTCACAATACAAATGTTTCCCCGGAACTGTACTCTAAATACAAAAAAAAGGACCCCGAATATTTAGAGGTTCTCCGCTATAGTATTTAAGTTCAACCAGCGGCTCATAACTTTCTCGTCTACACTCCCGTGTCGGCTAGTCCACATAATTAGATACTTCTATTAAATTGCCATCGGGATCGCGAAAATAGACGGACTCAATGGGTCCTATAGCACCCGTTCTTCTGACAGGCCCTTCCTCTACAGGTACACTATTTTGCACCAGATACCCTATCACTTCGTCAAGCGGCATTTCCGTTATAAAGCACAAATCTGCAGAGCCAGGCAACGGTGACGTTGCCTTGGGTTCAAACTCCTGCCCGTGTTGATGCAGATTTATTTTTTGACGCCCAAATTGTAGCGCCTTTCTTCCACTACCGAAGGTCAGCACCTCCATGCCCATCACTTGTTGATAGAAATCACATGCTGCTTCAATACTTCGAACAGTTAATACCAAATGATCCAGTCTATCGATTTTCATAACCCTCACCTCAAGATTTATGTATGGTTCTCTTCTTCTATATGGGCTACACGGAATTTATGTCCATTTATATCACGAAACGTGAATTCGCGAACTCCCCATGGCTTAGACTCTATCTCTTTAATAATCTCGACACCTTGCTGCTTATAATAGGAGTAGACCACATCGGAATTTTTCACAAACAAATACGAGCTAGAGACCTCAATATACTCTTGCTTATCCAGATGGATTTCTATTTCTCCGCATCTCACGGCTCCATAACCATCCTCATCCCAAATCCACGCTACTTCAAAGCCTAAAACTTCTGTATAATAATGCAATGATTGTTGAAAGTCGATGACAGATAAGATTGGGATTTGACACTGAATATCAGCATTGAACATAGCGAATCTCTCCTTTTTATGCTCATCATAAAAATACCATCCTCTAAAGGATTCTCGCTAGATATCGCTTTGTCCTCCTGATATTGAAAAAAGGATTTCGTGCAAGCAATTACATGGAGTCCTCTTTTATCGCCACATTCTATTTTCTGGTACTTTTTTCATGTTTGACTCAAGATTCCAAGTATGGTATCTTCGTCTAATAAGGCATTCCCTCTTAAAATGAGAGTGGAATGCCTTGCTGCTTCCAGAGGTTTTTGACATTAAATGTATAAATCGCCTCTGATGCAATATAACGATGATAAAGGGTGATAAACGATGATTCAAGTAAAAGAATTTATTGATTCTGACAGCAGCTACGCTGAAAGAAAAGCAAATGAGTTTCTATCTACTCTTAAAGAAGAACAATTCGTTAGCATTAGCTATGGAACGATGATTAAGAGCAAACCAGATAAAAGCGCCGTTCAAAGAAGCACTATCCTAGTAGTTTTCAGAACAAGCAGCACGGGAGATTAGTTCAAATGGCTTCAGACACGGAAAACCGTGATAGAGAAAAGGATTCCGACCGTTACTTAAGGCTCTTTTTACTGTGGTTATCCTTGTTATCTGCACTAGCGCTAGTCATCATTATTCTTTTACATTTGTTCTTATAAAATGGGGCGGCGAAAGCCGCCCTTTCTCATTATTAACCTCAGGTTAATAGAAGAACCTTGCATAATCTGACTCAATAGAGCACATAGCTATAGCGTGGATTTGGTCCTTATCCTGCATTTCCTATAGGAGGTTCTATGAACGGACATCTGACTTTGTTTCTTTCCCGTTTCGGTTACGTGGGGATCTTTCTGGCTTTAGCATTCGGAGTTATCGGTCTTCCCATCCCGGACGAATTATTATTAACCTATGTCGGCTATAATGTAGCTCAAGGAACGATGAAGCTTTCATTGGCTATCATCAGTGCGTTATCAGGCTCAATTGCAGGCATATCTATAAGCTATGTCATTGGGTCCAAATTAGGGTATCCGGTTATTAAACGATTCGCGCTGAAGCTGCATGTCAATATTGAGCATATTGAAAAGTCGAGAAAAATGTTTGTGAAATACGGCAGCATTCTGCTTATCGTCGGCTATTTCATCCCAGGTGTACGGCACTTTATAGCAATAACAGCAGGGCTCTCTCATATGAGCTACAAAAAGTTCGCCCTCTTTTCCTATACCGGTGCCCTCATCTGGACCACTTTATTCATTATGGCCGGTAACGGTCTAGGTGCTAAATGGTATATCGTCATTCGATATTTTCACTTGTATAAAGCTTTCCTGCCTCCTATCATTAGCTTGCTTCTTATCCTAACTTTGCTCTTTCTTTATTTTCGGAAACCGAGCGGCTGAATAAAGGAAGCAGTAAGACAGCTCCTATAAGATACAATAAGCTTGACATAGTAAATACGGTCAATAAGGAAAGTGTATCCTTTAATAAACCAGAGATGGACATACCCACTACCATCATTCCCGTAAACAAAGGGGTGATTGCGCCTCCTACCCTTCCAACATAAGCTTCTTCCGAGTTTCTCAATATCAAAGTACTGATTCCGATATGAATAGCAGGATAAAATAATCCGGTTAATACCAGAAGCATGAAGGTTAAAGGTAAACTCGTTGATAAGCCGTTTCCGAAGGTTCCTACTGTACTTGCAAGTAACCCCATAGCAAGCATGATGTGCGGCTTCACCTTTTTGGCTACTCCCATACTCAATCCTCCACCTACAAGCATTGCCGCCCCATTCGTCATCATCAGCCACTGAAGATACGATTTATCCAGACCTAAATTTTCAATCGTAATAAAAAGCATTAAAGGTTGAATCAAACCGCTCGCAAGACCTATCGCAATAAAAGTCCCTCCAAGCGTTCTTAATACCTGGTTGGCCGCTACATAACGAAGGCCGTCTTTTAAATCCTTCATAAAGCTCGCAGAGGCTGTATTTCCCGATTTAGCACTATCACGAGGCAGCATCATTAAAGTCAACGCTGAGGCAAGAAACATAACTCCCATCACACCAATGGAAATTTCGATACCATACCGCTGATAGATGAGTGTTCCTATGATAGGCCCGATTACCATAAATATGGCCATTAAGGATTGAAATATCGCCATAACACTTTGAAGCTGTTCTGCCGGAACATGCTGTTTATACAGCTTCATCGCCGATGGTTGAGAAAACTGCGACAATATTGCAGAAACTAGTGTAGCAAAAAATAGTGCGTGCCATGAACCATATATTAATACAAGCAGTACAGCTAAAATGGACAAGGCCGACAGTAGATCGCAGCCAATCATCGTTCGTTTGGGCCTCCAGCGATCTGCGAAAGTCCCGCCGATAACTGCGAATATAAAGATCGGGGCAAACTCTGCAACGGAAATAAGCGAGACATAGAGCGGATCGTTGTTAGTCATGTCGGTAACATACAATAAAATCGCAAAATTTCGAACCCATATTCCAAGCTGCAAAAACACTCGTGATACAATAATCGTTCTAACCAATTGATTCTTTAACATGGATCATTTTCCTTTCTATTGCTAATTGCCTATATACCTCGAAGCTAATACCACTTTAACAAAGCCCTTCACCCACTCTCTATATATTCAAAAGCAATAAACATTAATTTATTTCGTTTGGATATCCATAGACATTATATGATTACATCTATTATTATGCAATACATTTTACAAACTTTATCATCAAACGTTTGCTTTTATCCAAACATTATTTTATTTCGTTTGTTTTTCGAGTGCTTCCTTATAAACATCCTAGCAACTCTTTTTCTTAGCATTTTACATAAATCACCACTCCGCTAAGCAAACTATATAAATGGTTTAGGTTACCGCTAAATATACCCGTTACAGGAGGAAACTCACGTGAGAGAAATGTTCGAGAAGGCATTGTCGTTGGGTCTTGGATTCGCTGCAGCCAGCAAGGAACAAGCCGAGAAATTCGTAGATGAAATGGTTAAAAAGGGAGAAGTGAATAAAGCGGAGTCACAAAAGCTCGTAGAGGATCTAGTCCGTAAAGGGCAGGAAGCACAAAGCTCGCTGGAAGAAAAAGTTCGCGGCACTTTACGCCAAATGCTTCACGAAATGAACATTATGACCAAGGACGATTATGTCCGACTCACACAACGCATTGGTGAGCTTGAACGGCGGGTGACAGAGCTTGAAGGACAATCCGGCGGAACAGCTCAACTCCTCCCTCCAACCTACCCATGAGCTTCGGACGTAAACTCAGGCATTTGCAGCGATACCGTGATATTGCCAAAGCTTTTGCCCGCAATGGATTCGGATTTCTTATCAAAGAGCTCGGGCTGCCCGAGCTGCTTACCGGCACACGCATCGGATTAAAGGAGCGGCAGGATGCCCGTTCTCGTTCCATAGGTGAACGCATCCGGTTTTTCCTTGAAGAACTAGGTCCAACCTTTGTCAAAATCGGGCAAATCGCGAGTACAAGACCCGACCTATTACCGGCTGACATCATCGAGGAGCTTATTAAACTACAGGATCAAGTCCCTCCTATCCCTATGGAGCAGGTGCTTCAAGTAATTGAGAATGAACTTGGCGAGCCTCTCAATAAGATTTTTGCCGAATTTCAAGAAACGCCAATGGCTGCCGCTTCCATCGGACAGGTTCATCTTGCGCGCCTGCATAGCGGTGAACGGGTCGCCGTCAAAATCCAGCGTCCTAATATTCGTGCTGTCATCGAAACCGATTTGGAGATTCTGGGTAACTTGTCTAGACTGGCGGAGCACCGTCTCACTTGGGCGGCGAAATATCAAGTCAGCGATATGGTCTATGAATTATCACAATCGCTGCGCGCCGAGCTTGACTATATGAACGAAGGCAGGAATGCAGAACGGATGTCGAAGCCTTTTCTTCGGGATCCCCATGTGCGTTTTCCGGTGATTTATTGGGACTATACGAGTGGAAATGTGCTTACGATGGATTACCTTATAGGAGTTAAAACAACGGATAGCGATGCACTGGAGGAGTTGGGATATGAGCGCAAGCTTATTGCGGAGCGGATCGCACGCTTAGTGTTCCAACAAATCTTTGGGGAAGGGTTCTTTCATGCAGACCCGCATCCCGGAAATATTATCATTTTGCCCGATCAAGTCATTGGTCTTATTGATTTCGGAATGGTTGGAAAATTGACTCCTATGATAAAATATCATTTTGGATCTCTTGTTATCGCTTTACGTCGTAACAGTACAGAGGGAGTTATTAAAGCTATTAACGGCATCGGTATCATCCCAGATGATGTCGATATGGATACTCTTCGCAACGATATTGATGAGCTGCGGGAAAAATATTATGATGTTCCATTAAGCCGCCTACGACTAGGAGAGACTGTCACCGATCTGCTGGGCGTTGCGTACGAGCACCGTATCCGCATTCCCTCCGACTTGACACTGCTCGGCAAAACCCTCCTAACGCTTGAGGGTGTAGTGACTTCGTTGGACCCGTCATTCAGTATTGTCAGTGTGGCCGAACCCTTCGGACGCAAGTTGTTCGCGGAACGTTTCAGCCCGCGCAATCTTGCCGGTAATGCCTGGACCCAGTTCAACGAGTATTCGGAGCTGCTATTGGAAATACCGTCCAAGCTTCGTGAGCTGTTCGGAATGTTGAAGAAAGGCAAGTTTCATCTGGATATTTCCGTCTCAGAACTCGATACACTAATGAAAAAAATGGATCGAATCAGCAACAGACTCTCCTTCAGCATCGTTCTGCTTTCGTTTAGTATTATTATGGTTGGTCTGATTGTCGGCTCTTCTTTGGGTCGCCAATCTACGCTGCTTTGGGATTTTCCTGTTATAGAAATCGGCTTTTGTGTCGCAACGCTGATGTTCGTGTTCCTACTTTTCTCGATATTCAGGTCGGGACGATTTTAATGCAAAGAAAAAAACCATCCTCAACCTGAGAACGGCCCGCTTAGCATGATCTGTATTTTGCTACCACTGCATAAATAACTCATCGGTCAAATCTCCGTTCAATCCTATCGCCGCACGGCTGCCTTCCGCTGCCGCTATGATCAACTGCGATGGCGCGACGACTGAGGCGTCCCCTGCGGCGTACACATCCTTCACATTCGTTCGGCCGAAGCCATCAGTGACAATCCCGCCCATATCATTCGTGAAGCATCCTAACCTTTCACCGAAAGTCGCCGCATGAGCCCATTTCGGCGTTACGAAGCCCCCTTCTCTTACAACCCTTGTGCCGTTGGCAAAGACTACTTGCTCCAGTTGTCCGCTCTTTCCTTCAAAAGCAGCAATCGGCTGCTGCATAACCTTCATTCCCTTACGTTCAAGAAGAGCAATCTGATCTGGCGTCAGACTGCGATGTCCGTTCGTACATACGAGTAGATCTCGACTCCAATTGCTAATAAGCTTGCTGCCGTGAAATAAATGCGGTCCTTCCGCTACAAGGACCAATCGTTTGTCTCTAAGCTCCCATCCGTCACAATATGGGCAATTAAACAAGCTCTTGCCATAAAACTGGCTCAAGCCCGTGATCTCTGGAAACACTTCCCTTAATCCCGTTGCCAGAATCAGCTTGCGCGCTTCTACTCTTTCCCCCTGTGAGGTAATAACCTCAAATCCTGCATACGTCCTATTGATAACCGTAACCTCAGCTTGCTGTATACGGACTGATGGATATTTAGAGATATCCGACTGAGCCATACGTCGAAATTCTGCTGGCTTGATCCCATCTCTTGTCAGAAATCCGTGAGATTCTTGAGTCACGGCGTTCCGCGGCTTATTGCTGTCGTACACAATAACATTTCTTCTCGCTCGCCCCAGCACCAACGCCGCACTCAGCCCTGCTGGCCCTCCCCCAATTATGGCACAATCATAGAGCATAACATCCTCTCCTCCGACTCCAGTTATACTACCTGTCACTTTAATTTTCTGAACAGTTTCACAACCAGAAGAATAACAACGAAGATAATCGCAAACGAAATGATTTGTATGATTGCCGTTGTAACCTCAATGTGCATCCTCTTCACCTTCTTTCACTCAACAAAGCACGTAACTCTCCATTAAGCTTTCGATCCAACCCAGTAATATCCTTTTTTCTTATTGGTGGGATAGATCGTTCCATGCTAAACAACGCAGACAATGCCTCATCTGCGTTGCTATTGAGTGAATCACTCTGTCGCTAATCATGGATGAAATGAGTTCCAGAAGCCTCCATTGGTATCGATCATATTCATAATTTGAGTAAATGGAATCGTAAAGGTCGGAAATCCCGCCACATACGGAGCAATGTCGTAAGGCTCAAAATATAGATGAAGAGCATACTCCGTAACATAAAAAGGCTGGTCCGGCTTAATCCCTTTGTAAGTATCCGGGAAGACATAGGAATATTGAGAGTCCTCCTTAATTTGTTTGGCTACAATGTCGCTAAGCACTCTAACGTAAGGACTGCCGGGCTTAAATAAATCTTTTAACTCGTAAAACTGACCGTCCTCTACATTCACATGAGCATAAACTTTGGATGGCATACCGTGGGCTGCCCCGAACGGATAATTGTAGCCATTAATCTCAATGACCAACAGATTTTTCTTAAAAAACTTGATATCAAAATCACCATCGAAGCTGTAGCCCAGCTGCTGATGGCTCGGAATTGGCTTGACTTGAGACATGACCTTCAATCTGTCGTTGACACGGTGCTGGGTTGCTCTATCCCGCATCCCTTCGAGCTGTGGATAATAGATCAGGTAATCTTTATTAGGTTTATATTTCTCTTCTTTCACCTTATACGTCAATCTTAATGGAATCGTCGTATTCTGATGCCAAATAACTCTTCCTGACTTATCTAAATAAGATAATCGTCGATCAACATTAGCCTGGATCAACGAATCCTCGAGCCTTAGAGTCCCGCTTCCTTTCACCTTAGGATATCCAGGTGCCGCATTCCCGCTACGATTAATGAAATAGGTTTGCTCAGCATCATACACTGATGCCAAGCTTTTATGAAAGTGATTCACTTCGTAAAATCGGAATTCTGTAAGAATTTTTCCATTCTGATCAGCAATAGCATAGATGGAGCCGATAAAAGGCTGGCTTGCATCAATCGCTTTTCCCAACGATGCCCGCTGCTCCCCAATCTGCTCAATTTGGTTATATTCCGGTTTAACGACATAGTGGCCCTGCTTATCAATGATTCCGTATTGCGCTGTAAAGTTTTCTCCAGTGTTAACAACAGCTCTGCCTTCGAAGAACGGCTGCGCTCCTGTATACGCAGGTTCAAGGACAACGGCACCTCCTTCGTCTATATACCCGAATTTGCCATTCTCCACTTGCTGATAAGGAAGCAATCCGTCACCTAACCCACCAACAAAGGCATAGGGGTAACGAGCAATAATTTCTCCATTTGGACCAATAAGCGCGTACTCATTTTTCTTGATTTGTACAACCGCCCTGTGGTTGGTGAAATCTCCTGCCGATTCAAATTGAGCCGGTATCACTTCGTTACCGTTCGCATCTAAGTATCCATATGTACTGCTGCCATTGGAAGATGTATTCGTAAACATAGCTCTGCCGTTGCTTAGTGAAGTAATGTAGGAGTACGCTTTCTTCGTTACAATACGACCGGACTCATCCATTAGCTTGAAGCCTTGTTTATCGATAACAACGGATCTGCCTTCTTTAAACTCCTCGATTGAATCATACATCGGCTTCACAACAAAATTACCTGAAGCATTAATTACACCACTACGGCCATGTGATTGTACGCGTGCCAGTCCATTGCTCTGAAAATCGTACGCGTAATCATAGTGAGGCTGAAGCTTCATATTCCCTTTACTGTCGATATAACCCCATTGGGTCCCATTCGTCGTTTTAATAGAGGCTGGAAACAGCTTAATTCGCCGCAAGAAACGTCGAGTCGGCTGCCGACTCTCATCGATTTCCTGTCGAAGCGTCTGCAGCTGCTGTTCCATTGGATAAGCTAGTCCTGACCGATACATTTGCTGCAGCGTCGAAAGCGCCCAATCGGGCATATCTGCTCTTAACTGCGCATCAGCCAAGTAATACCAATAAAGCGCTACATTCGGTTGCTGTCGAGTCAAGCCATCATAATACCTGACAATTTTCTGGTAATATAAAGGATGCTCGTCAACGACCGTTACAAAATCTCCATCATCCCATTTCATGATGTCCACTCGATACGCATCCGCCTCATCATGAATCCATAGCGCAATTTCCGTTGAGCCGTCCCATCCTGAGCGTCCTGGAATATCTGCTGCTTCGATAAAGGAGAAATGGATAGCCCCTTCTACGACGTCACGCAAGCCGCTATGAGTCCAATCGTAAACCGATAGACGGTATGCAGCCTCTTCTTCCTCCCAACCGATAATCAAGCTGTTCCGGTTATTGTCAATCACAGGAACCGCCATCATTACTCCTATCGGCAGCGAGGGAACCACCTCTACATCAGCCGTTACCCAATTCGAGTCAAAATATTTCAAAATTAATAGGTGCTGCTCATTATCCAAACGATAAACCGCTGCTATTTCTTGTACTTGATCCCCATCCAGATCCGCCGCAGTGATCACTGTCATATTATCGGAATTAGGGAAAGTGGCCAATTCGGCTCCGGGCGGCAAAAAAGCCGTCACATGCATTGCCAGCTTTTCATTTTCGTTCATTGTAAGCCTCCCTCTGCATCATTTTTATGCCTAATAGTATGCAAGGAAAAGCCAGATATGCCCTTATACAGCGAAATCCCGACCTACCTGTAAGATAGTCGGGATGTAAGAGTCATGTTGTCATTCAAAAGCTCCGTGATACTACCGGCGGGTGCCACTGACCATGAAGCACGCTGGATTGGGGCCAATAGATCCGCAGCATCAGATTAAAAGGACCCATAGGCGCTGGTAGCCAATTGGACTCAATCTCGGCTCCAGGACTGTTATGCTGAATGTAAATATCAAGAGAACCGTCCCGATTGTACTGAAGCTTGCCTAAATGAGGGCTAATCGCATACCGATGAATGGAGTTTTTAACTAAAAAGCCGTCGCTGTTATATAACGTAATCGACCAAAAAGCTTGGGCGGGGGGCATCTGACCTGGAAGGAATCGGATAATGTAATGGTTATTTCCGTCTAAGTTGTTCCCTTTACTATCTGTAAAGTTATAAGCATATACGGCATCCTGCGGAATGTTCGCGCCAAATAAAGTATTGGCTACAACAGCCCGTTGGATGTAGTTCGTTCCATAACTGCCAATATCCTTTAACAGCATAGTCCAACCGTTCGTTTCATTAGCTGCAAATATTTTTTTCCCTTCTGCTTCAATAGCTCTAGGCCCTTCCGTCATCGCTTTTGTTAAGGCCTGCTGTGCAGGTTCATTCAAGCTGCTGAATTGAAAGGTGCTGCTAGGCACCAGCCCCAACGCCTGAAGCTTCATTGTCATATCAGGACTTTGAATAGCGGTATACGGCGGGTTCTTGTACATCAGGGACATCATTAAATTGAAAAATGCGGCGGCATCCATAGATGCGACCAATTCCTTAGGAGAATGCTGACTAATAATAACGTGGTCACTCATCAAATGAGTTGAAGTTAATGGCTTCAATGGAGAGAGACTATATTCGCGCTGGATTGCATGTACGGCCGGATAATCTTCAGGGCCGTTCGTTTGGGTCCTTCCTGTTATCCAAACCGTATTCGTAGGGGCATGGATTACAGGAATGTTCGGGGGAAGACTGCCTTGCCAATTCGGTCCCACAATAACGAATATTTGTTCTTTCGTTCCAGTCGTTCGTGCTCCTACCGAAGCAAACACATTAGACCAGGCATCTAACATAGGCAGCAAATAATAACGATTGTTCGTATTCGGAACATGCAAAAGCAGCGGACCGGCGGTTAGGTCAAGCCAAGCGGATGAATAGAGCGTATCCACATTCGGTCTGATGACTTGCGTAAATTTGGGAGTGGATAATACCTTTTGATTGTAAAAACGATTTTTCTGGGCAAGGCCTACCGCCCCGGTTCTTTTGGTGATATCCATAAGAACCAATGGAAATCCGTATATATAGGCATCCACCGCCGCGCGTTCCAAATCTTGCTGGGATTCGTAGTCTGGCTGGTCCCATGCCAACCTTGCATACAAAAGCATACTGTCAATTAGAGGGTAAATCATGCTGTGCCTCCCTCAACATTAAGCCTCACCGCATTTCATGCCGGGCCTTCGGAGTGTATTCCTCACATTGTATGCAGTCATGGGCTCTTGGTGCAGCCGCCTAGAACCATCTATCAGCAGTTTCTAAGCCATATTACGAGATCGGCAATGAATCAAATGCAATGATCAATTATAAAAAAGTGATTAGAATCACATGCTGAGTATATATTTTGTCTATAATTAGTAACAGATGTCGAAAGGAGAAGGAATATGTATTATTGCCTATGTTGTAATAAACTCCACCCTCCCGCTCTGTCAAAAGAGGAGATCTTATTTACCAGCGGCTTTCGGTACTTGAATAATACTTTGTACCCAGCCGGTATTTGTCAACCTATGCCGAAATCATGCGAACCGCTTCAGTCTATGCTATCCGTCTATACACGTGAAGCGATATAAGATAAACAAGTCACTTCATATCCTGATTCAGGCGATGAAGTGACTTGTTAGTTTGGCTATACGGCTTGACAAGCTACGAAGCTCCGCCCCATTTCATACGACTCTGCAATCTGCCTAGCACAAAATCCGCAAGCAATGCAAGCAGCGCAGCTGGAATTGCACCAGCATATAATCGTGCAGGGTTGTCCATATTAATCCCCGCGTAGATTTCCCTGCCCAATCCTTCCCCTCCGATAAGCGGAGCAATTGTAGCAACGCCGATAGCGATAACGGCGGCAATTTGGATGCCAGTAAAGATAAAAGGCAGGGCGAGCGGCAGCTGTACACGAAACAGGAGCTGCATTCCGCTCATCCCGACCCCCCCGTCCCGCTTCAATCAGCGCAGGGTTCACCTGTGTAAGACCGACATACGTATTACGTATAATCGGCAGCAGTGAATATAAGAACAGCCCGATCACAACGGATGTGAAGCCAAGTCCAAACACAATCATGAGCAGGACGAGCAAGGCCATGCTTGGAAATACTTGAATAACATTCGCGAGAATGAGAATCGGGTTAGCCAATCTTGGTACACGAGCAGCGATAACGCCAAGCGGTACCCCAATGAGCAGCGCAAGCAGCAAGCCGAATAGCACCATCAAGATGTGCTCGTACGCAAGCTCCAGCAAATACGATGCATTCTCCCCCACATACCGGAAAAACAATTCCATGCGACCACCTCTTTTTCGTCTATTTCAACAGTCCGACTTTATGCAAGTATTCTTCAGCCACTTTTCTTTCATTTCGTTTATTCACATCGACCTCATAGTTAAGCTCTATCATCGTCTTGACATCAATCTTGCCTGCGAGCATATTGACGATGTCATTCACTTCCGGATGTTTAGCCAATACATCGTTCCGGACTACCGGTGCTGCATCATATGGAGGAAAGAACTGCTTATCATCTTGAAGCGACTTCAAGTTGTATTCTTTAATTCGCGGATCCGTCGAGTACGCCAGAACGATATCCACGTTCTTACTTGCCACCGCTTTATAGACTAATGCCACTTCCATAGGCAGTGTTTTACCGAAGGTAATTCCGTAATGCTTACGGAAAGCAGGATATCCATCACTTTGTCGCTCCAGCCAAGTCGTATCCACGCCAAGTGTCATACTTTCAGCCTTAGGAGCTACATCTGTAATCTTCTCCCAATGATTCTCCGCGGCCAATTCCTCACGGACTGTAAATGCGTACGTATTCTCAAACCCATAAGGGTCGAACCAATGAACACCATAGTTTTTATCGAAGCCTTCCCTTGCCTGCTGCAGCACGCTGGCTCGGTCTTTGGTCGGTTGTACAGGAAAATAGTTGTCAAAAATCATACCTGTATACAGAACCGCCATCTGCACATCATTGTTTTTCATAGCCTGCACAACAACCGTACTCGATGCCAAATCCGGCAATACGTCGACTTTAAGGTTCGTACGACTTTCGATTAACAGCTTATGCATCTGGGCCAATATTTTCGGCTCGGAGTAGGTCTGGGTCGCGATGATGATTTTGTCTTGATCGCCACAGCCGGACAATACAGCAGATAACGCTGTGCCCAGCAATAGCAGCAGAGCTGCACGCTTTATCCTATTCATCGGGTTCCCCCCTTCACAGCTTTGGAACGGCTGGCTGCAGGATTAGCGCTCGAGGTAACCCATTTTTCGGCGAGACTTAGAATAAAATCAGTAACAAGTGCCAGTATGACAGCCAAAATAGCCCCTGTAAAAATAAGCTCCTTCTTATTGGTACCCATCCCGGCAAAAATCAATTGTCCAAGTCCGCCGGCACCAATTAAGGTAGCTAGCGTTGCCCAGCTTATAATATAAACAGTCGTTACGCGAATCCCTGACATAATGTAGGGAAACGCCAGCGGCAGCTGAATTTGAAGCAGACTCTGTGTTTTGTTATACCCCATCCCCCTTGCCGCTTCCAGTAAATTCGGATCGACCGATTGAAATCCGGCAAACGTATTCCGTAGTATCGGCATCAACGAATACAGAAATAAGGCAAAGATGGCAGGCGTGCGACCTACGCCAAGCAGTGGTATCAAAACCGCAAGCAGTGCGAGACTCGGTATCGTCTGCAAAATGTTAGCAATAACAAACACAAGACTGTTCAACCAAGATATCCGATTTCCTGCTAATAGAATGCCAATTGGAATAGCAATAATGGCTCCAAGCAGTACCGAAACAAATGAGATCATCAAATGTTCCTTCAAAGCCTGGAAAATATCGGCCTGACGGCTTGCCAAAAATTCGAAGTAGGTGCTCATCATACACGTTCCTCCTCCTTCTCGGCATCCTGTCCAGCCTCAACAACTGGCAGTTCCTCAGCCGACTCCGTCTCGCTGTCACTCTCGGTAGGTGAGTACAATTCTGCAAGATGACGAACAATACTTCCTTTTGTAATCAAGCCCAAAAATTTGCCGCCACGAATAACCGGAACGTAGGGCAGACTCAGCTCATTCATGAGCGTTATCGCCGTCATAAGAGGTGTGCCGGATTCGACGACATGCTCAAAAGGCTTCATCACGTCAGCTAAGGTTGCATTCTCTTCCCGATATCGGTCCATTACCCGGAAAATCGTTGCATAGCCAAGCAATACCCGATTACGATCCACGATGATCAAGGAATCGACCCTGCGTTTCTCCATCAACTTGGTCGCTTCCGCCATACCTCGAGTCGGATAGGCAATGACCGCATTCTCCGTCATCACTTCATCTACAAGGATGGTTTCACCAGGGATTTCGGTTTGGAGCCTTTTCTCACCGATGAAGTTTTTGACGAAATCATTGGCAGGGTGACGCAGAATATGCTCCGGACGTCCTTGCTGAACGACTTCCCCGTCCTTCATCAATACTATCGTGTCGGCTATTTTCAAAGCCTCATCCATATCATGCGTAACGAACACAATCGTTTGCTTCAATTCCTGCTGTAGGCGAACAAGCTCTTCTTGCAGCTGCTCACGGCTGATCGGGTCCAACGCACTGAAGGGCTCGTCAAGCAAAATAATATCCGGGTTCGCCGCAAGCGCCCGAATGATCCCGATACGCTGCTGCTGCCCTCCACTAAGCTCAGCCGGATAGCGGTTACGGTAGGTCTCCGGTTCTAGATTAACCAAACGAAGCAGCTCATCCACTCTGCTATCTATTCGAGCCTTATCCCAATGAAGCAAACGGGGCACTACAGCTACATTAGCCGCTATGGTCATATGCGGAAACAAGCCTATGTTCTGAATCACATAGCCAATGCTTCGACGCAGCTCCACGGGATCAATGGTCGAAATATCTTTTCCTCTTATCAGCACTTTGCCCTCACTCGGATTGTTCAATCGATTAATCAGCTTCATGAGTGTTGTCTTCCCGCACCCGCTCGGTCCGATTAAGACGGTTAATTCCCCTTCTTTAAATTCAAGATTAATGTTCTTTAGCGCAACATAACCATCATCATATCTTTTCTTCACATTTTCAAAATGAATCATCCGCTGTTCACTCCTTCACATTGTATAGGTTTACCCTATTTTCCCTAAATTGAAACGTGAGGAGCTTCTGTCAAACCCTTAGATGCTATAAAAAAAAGACCTCACTCCCGGAGGTCTTTCAAGCGTTTAGTCCAAAATCCGCCGCGGAATGTCCGAGGCTCATAGGAAATAACGAACGCTTTGGGAGCGAGGTCATGAATCAGCTGCATTAATCGCTTCTCCTGATTACGCTTTGTTAGTACCTGCATGACCAATCGAGGACCATCTCTTCCTTCCGCCATCCAGCTAGTCACACCGAAGCCTTTATCTCTGAGAGTTAAAGGAAGTTGAGTCGACTCATAGTTGACCACAATTTGCAGAATAGAATAACCGAGAGCAATCCATTCGTCAATCTTTATGCCGAGCCAGACCCCTGCACCCCAGCCGATACAGTATGCGGCAAGATTTAAGGGTTCATTAATATTTTGCAGCACGATGTTAAGTGCCATTAAATACACAAATACCTCAAACATGCTTATAAAAGAAGCAAGCACCCTCCTAGCCTTCATAACGAGAATGATTCGAATCGTAAATAGAGATACATAGACAACGTTCATAACCACAATCGTAATAATGGTTTCTAGGGCATTCATAGCTGCCTCTCTCCTAACATGATGTAGTGTATGGTTAGATTGGACTGTCTATATTCTAACCTATTCCTTCCTCTTATCCAAATGCAGGGAAACCGAAGTTCCCTACACTTATTCCTCCACTTTCTTTTCAATGGTTAGCCCTTGAACATATTTTCGATTCATGAGCTTACGTTTCTTCCGGTTTTCCTTCGTTTCCAGAACGATATCCAGATCGTAGTTTTCCGGATACAACTCCTTACTCTCGATATGAAGCGTGAGTCGCTTCTTATTAATCTTAAACCTTTGCTTTTGAACCATGATACCGACATTCCCTTTTGCATCCTCCATTTCAAAGACAATACCCGTACGCCCCATATAGGAAATGTACACACTGTCCCCTAATTGGAAGTTTTTCGATTCTCCCTCCGTCTTGGGGTGCGAGGCATTCGGTTCTTTTTCATCCGCAGTTCTGCTCACAGTCGTCAAGCTTTGTTGAATCGTTTGCCCTGAATAATCAAATGTGAAGCCACTATCAGCAATATCCCTGGAGCGTTGAATGATCCCTGCAGGAATTCCCAGTTTTAATGCGATTAAGAATGCGTAGCTCTGCCCAGCTTCCCCTATCCTTAGACGGTATAAGGGTTGGAGCGAGTCGGCATCGAATTCCATTCGGGCATTTTCAAAGCCAGGGGCAGCCTCAGCGAATTTTTTGATTTCACTGAAATGGGTTGTTGCTACAACCGTTGTACCTCTTCTATGGAGCTCCTCTAATATGGCTACGGACAATCCAACTCCTTCTCCCGGATCTGTGCCAGACGCCATCTCATCAATCAGTACCAGTGTTGATCGATCTGCCATTTGGAGAATATCGTTAATGTTACGGATATGAGCAGAAAACGTGCTTAAAGCATGCTCGATACTTTGTCCATCTCCGATATCAACCGCAATATGGGAGAAAATTGACATGATACTTCCTTCCCCTACCGGGACAAGGAGGCCCGATTGAGCCATCACAGTGAGTAAGCCGATGGTTTTTAAAGCCAGTGTTTTACCTCCCGTATTCGGGCCTGTAATGATTAAGGACTGGAACGTCCGTCCGATGACAAAATCTAACGGAACCATCTTCCCACCTAATAGCGGGTGCCTTGCCTCATGAAAATCCATAATTCCACTCTCGTTCAGCTCCACGTTAGCTCCTCCAATAGCTATCGCATACCTCGCCTTGGCGAATATAAAATCGTATGTTCCTACGGTTTCCACATTGATCTCAAGCTCATGTGAATACTCTTCAGCCATAGCCGTTAAATCGCTTAGCACCTTCAATTCTTCTCGCGCCTCTTCTGCTCTTAACGAAGACAGCTCAGCTTGAAGCTGCATCACATCCGCCGGCTCGATGTAAACCGTTTGGCCGCTTGCCGACTCATCCAGCACAGTGCCTTTTACCATCTTGCGATGTTCTTTTTTGATAGGCAGCACATAGCGTCCGTTTCTTGAACTGAGGAGATTTTCCTGCAAAATGCTTTTGTGCTTGCTCATTAAGGAATCCAGCTTTGCTTTGAGTCGCTCTTCAAAAACAGCCAATCGTTTGCGCACCTTCATCAGCTCTTTGCTTGCCGAATCGACGACTCTTCCACTGCGAATGCTTTTGTATATAGCTTCTTTTAATGCAATCAACTCATGGATCGATGCAGCGTAAGAGCTCACAATAGGTGCAGCCTGCTGCTTGGTTACCATGTACTTGATTAGCTGTGAACAGCTGGTTAGAAATTGATACACATGCGAAAATTCTTTTTCACTCAGTACATATCCTGTGCCTAGCAAGCTGATAACGGGTTCAATTCCCTCCAGGGAAGGGATCGGGATACTTGCGCCGAACTGAAGCAAACCTTTTGCTTCCGCGGTTTCGTCCAGCTTTATACGGATCACTTTCATACGGGTCATAGGGACCATTTGCTCTACATGTTTCTTCCCCATATAAGAGACGGCGTATTGACTTATTGCTTCTTTAATCCGGTTAAACTCCAAACGCTGCAGGGTTTGTTCTTTCATGATCAATCGCTCCTTAGATTTAAAATAAAAAGCAAAAAGAGCGCAGAATGAACATAGTCATTCTCCGCTCTTATTTCGAAACTCCCTCTATTACTTCAACCCTAAACACAAAAAATCCGCACCAAAAAACAGCACGGATAGGGGCTCAATAATAGGAGTTCCCGTAAGGCATCGTATGATATCCGTTGTTCTTAACTAATTCCGAGGTCTTGTAAAGATCCCACAACAAATAAAAATGCGTTAACCGCATTTTTTCGCTGGTCTTAGATCAAGTACCTCAATATGGAATTTGATTAGTTAAGAACGCTCACCGACATCAAAATCTCTCCTTAATAAGGGAATAACTTTACTATAGCTTAGTCTAGCAATTAAAGTCAATCCTTGTTCACCGAACGCTCCGCATACGGCAGGGTTCTCCAGCTGCACATAATTCCTCTAGAAATAGATCGAATCAAATTATAAGGAGATCATCTTTCCACCGTTATTTATCACCATTTTTGTCAATACTCTTAAAATAAATCATGGTAACAGAAAGGATTCCCTTATGCGAAATACTGGAGCATGGTCGGAACGCTTCAAGCTTCTGGTCATTCATAATAAATTTGTATTCTTCCTGTTGTTTTTGTTGCTCATCGGTCTTAATATCCTTGTTCTGACTAAAATTAAGTTTGTTTTTACCCCCTTAACTGTTCTCCTCAAAACAGTGCTGCTGCCTCTCATATTGAGCGGTGTTTTTTACTACCTGTTAAGTCCTATCGTTTACTACCTGGAATCCAAAAAATTAAAAAGAGTATACACGATCATCATTCTATATTTGATTATCATCGGGGTCATTGCATTGCTCTTGACCATCGTCATTCCCCTAATTCGGGAACAAATAATAGGTCTGATTCAAAATATTCCTACCTATGCTCGAGTCATCAACCAACAGTTCGAGCATCTTATGGGGAGTCAACTGATGAATCAGCTTGCCAGCAGCATCGACTTTAATTCAGAGAAGCTAATGGATACCATCTCACAAAAGGCAACCTCTATACTGAACCATTCATTATCCAGTTTGAGCGGCTTCTTAGGGGCCGTGACCGAAACGATTCTGGCTATCGTCACCGTGCCTTTTATCCTTTTCTACTTGCTGCTTGAGGGCAAGAGGCTCCCATCATACATATTATCGTTCGCACCTTTGGCTATTCGAGATTCGGCATATAATGTCATGAAAGAAATGAGCCACCAGATCAGTTCCTATATTCGTGGTCAAATTATTGTCAGCTTCTGCATCGGATTTCTGCTATTTATTGGGTATCAGGTGATCGGCCTTGATTTCTCGCTCGTTCTAGCCGTCACTGCGGCTTGTACCAGCATCGTTCCCTATCTTGGGCCCGCTATCGCCATCACGCCTGCTTTAGTCGTAGCCAGTGTCACCTCTCCTGTCATGCTGTTAAAAATGATTGTCATTTGGACGATTGTGCAGTTGATCGAGGGAAAATTCATCTCGCCGCAAATTATGGGAAAGTCTTTGCATATTCATCCTGTAACGATCATCTTTGTTATCCTGACCGCAGGCAATCTGTTCGGCGTACTTGGAATCATTCTGGCCGTTCCTGGATATGCCGTGTTGAAGGTGTTCATTTCCCATTTATTTCTATGGTTTAAGGCAAAATCCGGCCTATATGAGGTACAGGATTAATCTCATTATCCAGTTAACAGCAAAAAAGCTTAAACCACACCCAAGAGGATGTGTTTTAAGCTTCTTTGTCTAATGCAGCATGCAAAAGCACTGAATTTATATGGCCTCATGCTCTCTGATATAAGCCAGCAAACGATCACAGCCAACGCTAACCATTTCGAAAACCTCATCAAAGTTGCCTGTGTAATAAGGATCGGGAACATCTTGTACCGGATGCCCCGGGATGAAATCCAGCAGCTTCTTCAGTACAACCTTAGAATCGGGCGGAGTCATCGCCTTAAGATTGTTCATGTTGCTGGAGTCCATTGCGATAATATAATGAAATTGGTCAAAATCGCCAGTTTTCGTTTGCCGCGCTCGAATTCCACTGTAGTCAACGTTATGTTGATCTAGAATGCCGCGTGTGCCTTCATGCGGAGGATGACCGACATGCCAGTCCCCTGTACCTGCCGAGTCTACTTCAATGACGTGTTCCAGTCCGGCAGTCTTAACTTTATCGCGAAATACAGCTTCCGCCATTGGCGAGCGGCAAATGTTACCTAAACATACGAACAGCACGCGAATCATCGAATCGTCCTCTTTCTTAGGATTGAAGAGCTTGCTGTTTCACTTCGACCATCCATCCGAATGGATCTTGTACTTTACCTTGTTGAATGGAAGTCAATGTGTCATACAGCTTTTGGGAGAGCTCTCCAGTTTGACCGTTGTTAATGATCATTTGGTGATCGTTATAGTACAAATCTCCTACAGGAGAAATAACGGCTGCCGTACCAGTGCCGAAGGCTTCTTCCAAAGTGCCGTTCTTGTGAGCTTCAACGATCTCATCAATGCTGAGCTGACGCTCTACAACAGGAACATTCCAATGCTTCAACAGTTGAATCATGGAGTTTCTAGTAATCCCGTCCAAAATACTGCCGTTCAATTCAGGAGTGATAACCGTACCGTTAATTTTAAAGAATACGTTCATGCTGCCCACTTCTTCAATGTACTTCTTATGAACGCCGTCAAGCCACAGCACCTGGGAATAGCCTTTGCTTGTAGCTTCCTCTTGTGCTCTTAAGCCGCTTGCGTAGTTACCCGCAGTTTTAGCATTACCGGTTCCGCCTTTTACCGCACGAACATAGTCGGATTCCACATAAATTTTAACCGGATGAATTCCTTCTGCATAGTAAGCGCCAACCGGCGACATGATGATCATAAATTTATAGTTAAGTGAAGGAGACACACCCAGTGTAGCTTGATCAGCAATGATGAATGGACGAATGTACAAGGAATTTCCTTCTACCGAAGGAATCCAGTCTTGGTCCACGTTGATAAGCTGTTTCAATGCTTCAAGACAAACATCGCCGTCAATAGCCGGGATACTCATACGTTCATTCGAACGGTTTAATCTCTTGAAGTTTTGCTGAGGACGGAACAAAAGAATTTTACCGTCGGAGCCTTTGTACGCTTTGAGTCCTTCAAATACGGTTTGTCCGTAGTGAAATACTTTGGCGGCAGGGTCCATCATAATAGGTTGATAAGGAACGATGCGAGGATCGTACCAGCCGCGGCCTTCTTCATAATCCATAATGAACATATGGTCCGTGAAATATTTGCCGAATGGCAGTTTAGCCTCATCAGGCTTTTGCTTAGGCGTCGTTGTACGTTCGATTTTGATAGAAACAGTCGACATTGAAAACATCCCCTTACCATAATTATCATACTTATTAGTTGAATCGTATCACTTGATTAGGTATATTAAAAATATCTGTTTTATGGGGTTCCCATACCTTTTAGGTATTGAGAAGAAAGGACGAGCTGATATGGATATCCGACAATTACGCTATTTTTTGGCTATAGCACGAGAAGGTCAAATTACCCGCGCCGCGAAAGCTTTGAACATGGAGCAGCCGCCCTTAAGCCGGCAATTAAAGCTCATGGAGCAGGAACTCAATGTCACCTTGTTTGATCGGAATGGCAACAAGCTGAGCTTGACTCATGCCGGTGAGCTTCTTCAACGCAAGGCCGAGAGCCTGCTGCAGCAATTCAACGAAACCATTCAGGAAGTGAAAGAGCTTGAAGAAGGAATGAATGGGATGCTAGCTATCGGTTCTGTCGTTTCCTGCATCTCGCTGCTTCCTCCTCAGATCGAAAGATTCCGCCAATTGTATCCCCAAGTTACCTTTAAAATATTGGAAGGCGATCATTATTTACTCGGCTACCATTTGGAAAAGCGTGAGATTGAGCTGGTTGTAGCAAGACTGCCGTTCGAATCCGCTTCCGAATCGCACCCATTTTCCATTCTTCCCCTGCCTTCGGACCCTTTCGTCACGGTTCTTCCGAGCCATTGGTGTCCTGACCCGGATAAGCATTCCATGGACATGCTCGAACTGGCGAATTACCCGTTCCTAACACTCAAGACGGATAAAACAACCGGACTGCATGAAAAGGTTATGAATGAATGTCGTCGCCATGGATTCGAGCCGAGTGTTATTTGCGAGTGCTCCAGCGTAGCCATCATTATGGCGCTCGTTGAGGCGGGAATCGGAGCTACCGTATTTCCGAAATCCGTCATGGCATCATTTCCGCTCCCCAACATCAAGGTACTCACCATTCAAGATGCAGCCTTTCAATCTGATGTTGGCTTGTTATGGCTGAAGGACCGATATCTTTCGAAAAGTGCAAGGCATTTCATCGATATTTTCTCCGAAAACCAGCAATATGATAACTAGCCTCTCGGTGCCCATAGCATAATAGAAACCCCGATGATACATACTATCGCACCAATCCAGTCGTACATATCGGGGACTTTCTTATCGACTAGCCAGCCCCACAGGACTGCCATCACGACGAAGACGCCTCCGTAAGCGGCATATACGCGTCCAAAGCTGGGAAAGCTCTGCAAGGTGGGAAGGATGCCATACAGCACCAAGATCAAACTTCCTGCGATACCATACCCTAACGGTTTGGACTCTCTAAGCCAGAGCCAAACCAAGTACCCTCCCCCAATTTCCGCTAACCCAGCCAAAAAAAATAAAAAAATGGTTGAAATCATGACTCTACTCCTTATATGTATTCTACCTCACTTTAGTCACCTGTTGTACTCTACCTTCTTGGGGCGTCCATTTTGTATAAAACTTGATGAATTGCCCACTATAGGTAGAGGAAGGAGGATGCCAAGTGGATAACGAACAACAAGAGAAGCTGGAGCATGAATTCGATCGAGAGTTGACCGAGGGCGAAGCCGAAGAAATCATGCATACCCCTGTCGCACATCAAGACATCAAAAACTTGGATGCGACTCCTATAGATAACATAACCAATAGTATAGCTCTTGGATTAATGCCACAGGAGCATAAATATTGATTTCATGTAATCCGTATACTTTGATTTTACACCATTTTTCGACATGTTGACTACAATAAAAAAGCTGCCCGATACCAAAGTTCGGGTCAGCTTGCTGCTTGTATCCTATTATACAAGAAATCACTTCAAACTTTATTTGCCCAGGAAAGAATTCAACATCCACACATGCTTCTCTAGACCGGCGTGAATGCCAAGAAGCAAATCCCCTGTCGTCTCATCCTGCTGTTCTGCAGCAGCCTTCATACCAGCTTTTAGCTCTTCGATCAGGACTCGAAAATCATTAATGAGCTTCTCCACCATTTGTTCTGCATTCTCTCCTCCGTCCGCATCATGGACAGAAGCCAATTGCAATGAGCCCTTCAGTGTTGCTACAGGACTTCCTCCAAGCGAAAGCAGCCGTTCAGCCAATACATCAATATGAAGGGCAGCCTCCGTGTACAGCTCCTCGAACTTGGTATGAAGCGTAAAGAACTGATGACCTTTTACATACCAATGGAAGTTATGAAGCTTGATGTGCAAAACGGTCCAGTTTGCGATTTGGCGATTAAGAATATCATTCAGATTTGTACTCATGATTAATGCCCTCCCTTGTAAATTAGATGTTGACTACTTTGGACTCGGATTCTGCATTCTCCAAAAATCTTTCGCAATCCAGTGCTGCCATACAGCCTGTTCCTGCTGCACTAATAGCTTGGCGATAGCGGCTGTCTTGTACGTCTCCGCAGGCGAATACGCCTGGAATGTTCGTTTCGGTAGTACCTGGGTTCACCAACAAATAGCCGTGATCATCCGTAGTTAGCTGACCATCAAGAAATTTGGTATTAGGCGTATGTCCGATAGCGATGAAAATACCGTTCGTCTCGATAATCTCGTCCATTCCGGTATCATTGTTTCTAACTTTCAATCCAGTTACACCATGCTCGCCGCTGACAACCTCTAATGGTGTCCGGTTTAAGCTCCAGCTGATTTTAGGATTTGCTTTGGCGCGGTCTTGCATAATCTTCGAAGCGCGCAGCTCGCTCCGACGGTTCACCAATACGACCTCAGAAGCAAAACGAGTTAAAAAGTTCGCTTCTTCCATAGCCGAATCTCCACCACCGACCACGATAATTTTTTTGTTGCGGAAGAAGAAGCCGTCACAGGTAGCGCAGGTGCTGACACCGCGGCCTACATTATCTCTTTCACCCGGAATACCCAAGTATTTGGCTGAAGCGCCGGTAGAGACGATAACCGACTCCGCTTGAATTTCTCCCATACCTTCTACCCATAGAGTAAATGGTCGCTTGGAGAAATCAACTTTGTTTACCCAGCCGGTTTTGAACTGCGCTCCGAAGCGCTCTGCTTGCTTGCGCATATTATCCATCAATTCCGGTCCCATGATCCCATCAGGAAAACCAGGGAAATTCTCAACCTCTGTTGTCGTTGTTAATTGACCACCAGGTTCTGGACCTTCAATAACCAAAGGATTCAAATTAGCTCTCGCCAAGTAAATTGCTGATGTTAATCCCCCAGGGCCTGTTCCAATAATGACTGTTTTGTACATAAATAACGCCTCCTCAAGCTCTCTCTTTATATTTAAACTATGTCTAAAATTGATTTGGTAAAAGTATCTTATCACTCTGACTGACAAGTTTCATGAAGATCTGATGAAGACACTATGAATATTTCATGAAGATTCTCCCATCTCATTTGCAGCTGTAATTACCTCAATAATTAAAATTAAAAACCGTACCTGTTAGGATACGGTTTGGTTGGTTGTAATCACAATTTATGAACGTTCTCTTGCCAGCTTTGGCTGTACCGACACGTTAGACTCAAGTCCGTCCTGCTGTCTGGATAATTGAAAGAGCATGAACCAGATCAACACGAAGCCTGCGATTTGAGCCAGCGTAATATTTTGATGAAATACGAGCCAGTTCACGAAGACGCCGATGGCCGGGAAAAATAATTCAGCCAGTGTGGCAAAGGAAGCCTTCGTGTTGGACAAACCGCGATAGTATAGAAGCAGACTGAACAATCCAGGTAAAAAAGCTTGAAGCACCAAGTTGATCGAGATTGCGGCCCAGTCATTGGTCTGCGTCGGGAAATGCCATGCTTCGCCCCCCATCCAGGTTGTGAAGAACAGCAGCGGCAGCGCCAGTATGAAGCGAAGTGCCGTGACGGATTCAAATGGCAGCTTATCGAGCAGCAGACGTCCCATTACAGTTGAACCACCCCACAATGCAGCCGCTCCGATAGATAACAAGCCTCCTGCAACGCCGAATTCAGTCAATCCGTTAAACGGGAACGAGAGTCCAAATGTTAATAAATAAGTTCCAACAAGTGCCATGACGATAAAAATGGAAAATTTCGCAGGCAATCGTTCCTTCAATATCCATCTCGCCATCAAGATAGCGAACACAGGTTGCAACTTTTGCAGCAGCAGAACGCCATTCAAGTTACCATGAGCAAAAGCCGATGTGAACATGATAGTAGCTATTGCCGAGCCACCCCAAGATATAAACAATAGTGCGACGATATGCTTTAGCGTTAATCCGTGTATTTTGCTTCTATAAATCCATAAAACCGGTACTGAGTACAAGAGCAGAAGTAAATGCTCCATTAAAACGATTTGCGACGAAGTAAAATATTTCAGAAGCAAAATTCTGAACAAGGGATCTACTCCCCATAAGGCAGCGCCAAGAGCGACCAGCCATACTCCGCTTCTACTTCCGAGCTTAGATCGTCCCGGACCTTCCGATGATGCTGCAAACGTGTTCTCCATCTCCATAACCTCCTGTAAATATGAAAGGAAGCTTCGAAAGAAAGACAGCCCCGTTATCAACTAAGTGACAACGGGGCGAACTTAAACAGGCGTGGATCTGGATAGTTTTTCAAGTGAAAGAAACCGTACCAGAAAGTACATGCATGTTTTTGACCTTCTCCCATCCGGACTGTACCGTCGGCTTTGGAATTTCACCAAATCAGTCGTCAAATGCCATTAGGCAAATGCCGAGTCGCGGGCTATGGGCCAATACTGCAGCCCTTCACCGCCGGTCGGGAATTTCACCCTACCCCGAAGATCGACCATATTCTGTTTTATTAACCTCTATGTCATTGTGCTCAATAGTTACTTGGACAAGCCTAATATTCCTGATCAATGAAAATAACTGTAATCCCCAAGTTCTTCAAATGATCTGTTGTTGAACTGGCTCCCTACCAAAAACCTACCGAATCAGGCAAAAGAGGGTGTTATACCTCAAAGGGTCGATTCGAACTTCCTTACACGAATTATATAGCAACTATATAAATAAAAGCAATACCTTAAAACAAGGTTTACTTTTATTTTTCGTGACCTCTCGCCTTACTACATACATTTATTGCGGAATAAATAGCCCTTCTTATGCAAACTCTATGAAAGAATTCATCAATCAGACAATGGAGGATACCATGGACAATAACAACAATAAACAAGCTAACAACAACCTTGAAAGTGACGCAGAAACTGCAGACATGTTAAATGTTCCAGAAGGTGTGAAACAGTTTGTGGATATTATCGGAGATGAAAAAATGGATCAGTTTGGGAACCCCGCTTCCAATTTTGAACAATAGTGAATGGATAAACTAAGCACCACTAAGCCGCCTAACTGTAGGCGGTTTTTTTACTTTAGGGCTGCTTAGCCTTGAATTCTTCTACGCATTTGCGACAAATGCATACTTTTCCTCGCAACTCATCCGGTATTTGATCTCGAAGTTCCTGGGGGATCTTTGTATGAAAGCACCAACAATCCCCCGTTTCAACACTGCATTCATTTTCATTCCCACAGAAGGGGCAACCTCGCTGATACTTGATATCATTTTTCAATAGAATCCACCTCAAAAGTTAGTTTCTCCGCTCTAGCCTATTCCATAATTCGACATTTCTATGATATATTAGATCTGATTTAAAGTCTTAGTGTCGAGGTGTAATGAAATGTTAAAAATCATTTTCGGGGTAGCTGGAGGCATCATTCTTGCTGTTATCTGCTTGTCCTTATGCTAAATCTAATTAAAACGAATTACAAATATGCCTTAAAGGATATTACGATTCTAGCTTTCTGCTTTTTCCTATATGGGTTAAATGAATTACTATTTAAATCTATCGATTCTTCTTTACATTGGTTTTTCACTGGGTACTATAATGATTTACTAGCATCCATTATTTTATTAGCTTATTCCAATATTTTATTGACTATATTTTTACGCAAATTGTATTTGAATTTTTTCGTATTGAGTGTTTTTATTGTTCTAGTTGGCTTGTATTGGGAATACGTTACACCTTACTATAAGCAATCAACACCAGATCCATACGATATTCTCATGTATTATATAGGACTCATTATTTATTGGGCAGTTAGAAAAAAAATACGCTGACGCCGGTTCAATTCCGACGCCAGCGTATTTTGTATTGATCATTTACTTGATTCGAGTCGTTGGATGTTTCGGATTATTTCATCTACTGGTGTGGGCTGCTCAACAGGAGCAGTCTGAACTTTTGTATCCGGAGTTAAAGTGATATTGCTTTTGGGTTTTTCCACTTGGCTGCTTTCGTCCAAATACTTTTGAACTAAGGAGTCTGCAGGTATCGCCCGCACTTTAGCCCAATCAAAATATACATCACCGAAAGTGCTTAAAAAATAATCACTAGTCAGGGAGCTGCTGAATTCAGCAAATATTTTATGCACAGCTGACAGCTTGGCTTGAAGCTTGTTTCCCTTGGTATCGGTCCATTGAATGATCTGATCCGGATCAAAATCTCTTACATCTTCAATCTGAATTCTAAAGGATGTTATGGAGCCTCGAGAATTATTTTGAAAATAAATTTTTGCTTCATTCTCATACTCATGTCCTCTTAGCACCTGCCAGCCTTCCATACCATCCGCAGGTACCGCATACAGTCCGCTTTTGGTTGTTTGTGGGGATTGCTCAGCAGAGTTCGCCGCTGGCGGTTCAGAAGAATTTGTTTTGGCTGGCAGTTCAGAAGACGCATCATCGAGCCTATCACCGATGTACGCTGTTGAGGTTGAGGCATCAAATGCAACTGGTAAATTTAATGACTCGGCTACTGACCTCATAGAAACATAGGTTGTACCATTATACAATATGTTGTTTTGCGGCAATTCATCGCCATGAACTTTAACCTTAATTTCATTTAAATTCGCAGTAATTTTGTCATTTTTCTTCGTCATGATTGGATCATTACTTGGTGTCGCTGGATTCACTACATCCCATGAATCGATGTCATGATTATCGGGCGCGAATTCTCCAGCACCTATTTGACCAATATAAGCCGTTTTTGTTTTATCATAATAGTTTACAGCAATCCCCATCATTGCTGCTACATCCCTAATAGAAACATAAGTAGTTCCACTATATAGAATATTATTGCTATTACTAGTTACACCGTTCACTTTAACGGTAATTTGATTAAAACTCACATCAATTTGTTGAGGTACTTGCGCAAATACCGCGCTTTGTGACGAAAACAATAATATTGTGCCGAGAGACAGGGCTTTAAATCTACTTTTCAATGAATACACTCCTCATATAGGTTGAAATTCCTATATTATAACAATCCATAAGGAAAAATGTAACATTTTGTTGATAATCTCTCTACTTCAGTAGAAGCGCAAACAACCTCCATAACAATATGGAGGCTGTGTAACAGATTCAATATTCCCTATGTTTAAACACTTTGCCCCTTCACCCGGTACTTCCTCTGAACCCGCAGCAAACGAATATAGAAACCTACGGCGGCAAATGTCAGGCCAATCGTGATGCCCAGCCAAAATCCGTACGGCCCCCATGCCGTATATGCAGCCAGTGCATACCCCGTTGGCATGCCTATAATCCAATACGATACAAGTGCAATAATGAACGGAAACGTAACATCCTTATACCCGCGGAGTACCCCTTGCAAAGAAGCTTGTGCAGCATCTGACAACTGGTACACTATTGCGAAAAGAAGGAATTGCATGGTTAGCTCTACGACCTCACGACTATCGGTATAGAAGTAAGCGATTTGCTCCCGGAATATATACAAGAAGACCGAGCATACCGCCAATATTCCAATAGCCATTAGCACTCCAAAGCGGCTGTACTGACGAGCGTCCTTATATCGTCCGCTCCCCACCTCATAAGCAATGATAATCGTCAAGGACATGGATATACTCAAAGGAATCATGAAGATCATCGTGGTAAAGCTGATGGCTGCTTGATGTGCCGCGATGGTAACGGTATTGAACATCATCCCCATCAGCAGGGTCACGACAGAAAATATACTGGCCTCGAAAAAGACTGACAGCCCCATAGGAACGCCGATCTTAAGCTGTTCCTTCCATGTTTTCCATGATGGAGCAAACCACTCCACGAATAACTTGTAGCGGCTCATGGCTTCTACCTTAAAGGTCATCACTATGCTGAAAAGCAAGATCAACCAGTAGGTGATGGCTGTGGCGTAGCCTGCTCCGATTCCCCCGAGTCTAGGAAATCCCCAGTTACCAAAGATGAGCAAGTAATTAATAACTATGTTTATCGGCACGGCGACCAGCATGATAGTCATGGAAATCCTTGTGTATCCGTGCGCATCGAAGAAATATCTAAGTACACTAGATATGAATAACGGAATGATGCCAAATGACAAAGCGATTAAATATTGCTGGGCAATATGATGAACCGCAGGCTCCAGATTCATACCTGTCAAAATGGGATTCAACGCAAATCCGCCTGCCACTACAATAACTACCGCCAAAACTAAAGATAAATAAAGCGCTTGAGTTACCGTCCTGGATATTTGCTTCAGATCGCCTTTTCCGTAGAGCTGGGCGACAAGCGGTGTAACGGCAAGCAAAATACCATTTAATCCGATAGAGACCGGCATCCATAAGCTCGCTCCGATTGCGACTCCCGCCAAGTCATTCGTGCCCGCTCTGCCCGACATCATCGTATCGAATAACGTCATCGCATTGAGACTAATTTGAGTCATCAGGATAGGACCCAGAATCGTAAAAAACTGAATCATTTTCCCCTTATACGTTTTTTCGTGCTGCATATGCCACTCTCCCTTCAAACACAAAAAAAGAAGAGCGTCCGGCGTACGCCCTTCTTCAGCTTTACATTGTACATAATCTTAGGATGTCCGTCAAACCTTGAACAGATGCATTCTAGTTCTTATGTTTGCGCCAGTCCATCCCGCTGTTCTCCAGCAAGTAACCAAAATCACTCTCAAGCCGCTTTTTTTCCGCTTTGCGTGCATCTTCTGCCTCTTGTCGGTTCTTCTCTCTTTGTTCTGCCTCTTTAGCTTTCATCTCATCCGCTTGTGACTTCAATTTGTTGACTATTTCCGGGTTCAGCAGATCCTTCAATGTAGTTGGCTTATCGCCAGCCTCAGGCTTGGCCGTTACGGGTTGTCTTTTTTCACCATGTTCATTCACCTCATACCTGTAATACGTTGTCAATAAATCATACGATATCATTAAACGTATGGTACTCCCAAGGCTCACGAAAGTCAAACCCGAAACCGGTATCCTGCTCCCCATACCGTTTCAATATATTGAGCATTTTCGGTATCCATCTCTATTTTCTCTCGCAGCTTACGGACATGCACCGTTACCGTTTGAGTATCCCCTAGAGCATCAATTCCCCAGAGGCGCTCGAACAAATGATCCTTACTAAAGACTCTATTCGGATTCTTAGCGAGAAAATAGAGGAGATCAAATTCTTTTATCGTCAACATGATTTCTTGGTCGTTCAGAAACACTCTACGGGAATCATGGTCAATCGTTAGTCCCCGGATCACAATCAAATCGTTGGTATCTTTACTGCCAATTAGACGTTCATAGCGAGCCATGTGTGCCTTAACTCTTGCAACTAACTCCAGCGGCTTGAAAGGTTTGGTGATGTAGTCGTCAGCACCCAGACCGAGACCGCGGATGATATCGACGTCGTCCGCCTTTGCTGTGACCATAAGAATAGGCAGGTCCCGCTTCTCCCGGATCTGCTTGCATAGGTCAAAGCCATTGACTCCTGGCAGCATCAAATCGAGAATGATTAAGTCATACTCACCGTTAAGTCCAAGCTCCAAGCCTTGGTTCCCGTCACTCGCAATATCGACCTTATACCCGCTAATCTCCAAATAATCTCTTTCCAGTTCAGCAATCGACTGTTCGTCTTCAATGATCAAGATCCGTTTCATCATATCACCGTTTCTGTATTGTTCTTGGCAGGGAGGATAATGGAAATTCGTGTACCTTCCCCCTTGACGCTGTGAGCTTGTATATGCCCACCATGACCCTCAATAATTTGCTTGGCTATGGCAAGCCCCAGTCCACTTCCCCCGGTAAGTTGATTTCTGGATGGCTCTGCACGATAGAAACGATCAAAAATATGAGGTAAAGCCTCAGCATCAATGCCCCGACCATTATCGGATATTTCGATGACAATCGATGAGGTCGTTTGGAATGCTCGAAGTCCTATCTTCTTCTCTGTTTTGTCCATATATTTCACACAGTTATCCATTATATTCGAGATGACTCTCTTGAGTTTATCACGATCTATAGAGGCCTGTGTTGTCGGCTTAACTTGTATGTCCATTTCGAAAAGAATGCTCTTTTTCTCCAGTTCAAATTGCAGTTCATCCGTCCAATCTCGCAAAAAAGGCACCACATGTACGAGTTCAAATTGAAACGGAACCCGCTTCAAATCGAGCTTGGAATAAAGGAACAGCTCATCGATGAGACGATCCATCTCCCCGGCTTTTGAGGAAATGGTTCTAATATATTTATTCATTTTGTCCGGAGTATCCGCTACTCCGTCTTGAATTCCAGCGACATATCCCTGTATCGCGGTTAAGGGTGTTTTGAGATCATGAGAAATATTCGAAATAAGTTCCTTACGGTTCTCTTCGTATTGCAGTTGAGTTTGAATCGATTCTTGAAGCTGGTAGCGCATTTCTTCAAATGCGTGTCCTAATTGAGCTATTTCGTCTCTCCCATTCAGCTGGACGTGAAAATCCAGATCTCCTGCCTTAATTCGTTTGGCCGCTTTCTCCAGATGACGCAGAGGGACGATGATGCTTTTGGAAACGAAATAAGTAAGTGCAGCATTCGTAAGAACTAGAATGATCAGCATGGACAAAAATAGCACTGGGAAAAATTTACGCGCAAAATTCGCAAATGGGCTTATTTTGTTAAGAACGAACACAGTACCCGGATGCTGATCGGGATACCAAAAATCGAATTGCGCAATGGAGTACAATTGATTCCCCATTCGTTTGGCAGACTCAAGCTCTTTATGTCCTGGTCTATTGAAGATTGGCAGCTGTTGGAGCAACTCTGAATCCTTTAATGCGTCCGATACATAGGTCAGTTGATTGTCTCTTCTTACAACCAGTTCTGACCCGCCTGCTGCCAGTTCTTGTTCTATTTCATCCAAATAAGTTCTATCTCTAAAGACCGTAGAATTACTCTCTGTATTACGCTTAATCTCCTTCATTAAACGTTCTGTCTGATGATCGTTGAACGATATCGCCGGCGTCTTATACTCCTCACGAATATTTTGCAAATCGCCTCGATAAGCAACGACCAACAGAGCGGCAGTCATTATAATGAGAATTAGCGGAATGATCAGCATAGCCGCATAAGACAAAAGCAGTTTCAAACGTATGGACATGAATGATCCTCTCCGCCAGTTAAACTTCTTTACGATTAAAAATAAAGTATCCGAGCGAGAAAAACAAGATGCAGCTCGAAAGCAGGAACACAGAAGTGGTCATAAGCTTTAATGGCGATACGGTACTGTTAAGCCACATCAAGTGCCAATCTGTATAGGATACCGGGGAAAAGGAAGACACTACACTTGTAAAAAAAGGTGCTATTTTGGCCGCGATGTACAATAAGATTGAAAAGGCGAAGCAGCCGCTAGCGCTGTTAAAAAATTGTGCAACAAAGATGAACAACGCCGATACAGCAGCCATGGACAGCCATGCAGCTGAATAGGCTTTTACCACCTCTACTATATTGAAAGAGCCTTCCGAGCCGAGAGCCAAACTGCAAATCACCGTCACGATTCCTAACAGAAATAAAATGGCGGCAATGGCAATCAACAAGGCGGAGGCTTTGGCTGCGAACACGCGAAACCGAGTGATAGGACGAAGAAGGGATAGCTTCAGGGTTCTTGAAGATACCTCGTTTGGAAAAAGATCCGCGGCCGTCAAAAAGATAAAGATAGGTATCCACAGTGCTGTATAAAAGCCCAGCATCTCAATTGGGAACGATTTGCTCACGGCAACCAATCCCATCAGCGGCTGCAGCTTGTGAAGAGAAAGCGCAAGAACAATAGGTAATAATGCGGAAAAACAGAGCAGCACGATTGTTTTTTTTCTGTATAGTAGCATGTAAAGCTCGTTCACAATTCCAACCTTTAAGCTATGCAAGCCGTTTCTCCTCCTTCGCTCTTTCCAACTGATGTATATAAAATTGCTCCAAGGATTGATTATGAGCAAGCAAATCAGATACACTGCCTTCCGTCCTTAGCTTACCATCGAACAGGATGCCAACTCTGTTGCACAGCTGCTCCAGCTCATGTATCATGTGACTGGAAATAATAAACGTCGTTCCAAGCTCCTGCGAGCACTTAGTGACCAAATTACGAAACATGACAGTTCCCTCGATATCGAGTCCATTCGTAGGCTCATCCAGAATGACTAACTCCGGTTTTACCATTACCGCCGCCGCCAGCGCCAATTTCTGCTTCATCCCGGTAGAATAATGTTTAATTTTATTTGTCCGTGCATGCTGCAGTCCTACGATCTCGAGCATCTCATCCATTCGCTTCTCATTGATTTCCGGATAAAAACGGGCAACCAAACGCAAATATTGGTCTGCACTCAAAAAATCGTGAAAATCAGCAGATTCAATCATACAGCCCACTCTTTTCATTGCTAGCTCATATTGCTCCGAGATGTCAGAACCGAACAGACTCACCGTTCCCCTATCAGCACGAATCAATCCTGTGACCAGCTTTAAAAGAGTCGTTTTACCGGCTCCATTCGGTCCTAGTAGACCATATATATCTCCAGGGAACAGATCGAGCTCAATATCCGATATACCTCTCTCTCTTCCATAGGATTTACTTAATTGCCGAATGGATACAATCGCATTCATCCGAATCCCACCCTCCCCTAAATAAAGATTGCAGCTGGATAAAACCTTCATGAAGCTTTATCCGCTGCAACAGAAATACACTTATTTATTTTCTCTATTTTGACGATTGTCTTGTTTCAATGGCTGTACTTGCTTTCCTGCCAAATCTACCGAATCCGGCGTTGTATTGTTGTAATTGGAAAGATATGCGTTCAAGTGCAGTGTAAGTACATGGGCTGTGCCATTGGCATCTTTCCCGGAAACCGTAATATCCGCCTGCTGATGCTCGATATAATTAGCCGCATTAATGTCTGCTTTGACAGCGACTTTGTCGATTTTTATATCTTGTGTAAGCTGAGGAACATTAGCGTTCAGAGTATATTCGTCGAAGGGAATCGGCTTGGTTGGAGAATCGGATTTTTTCTCTTTATCCCATTTATGTCCACTTGTCGCTTGCTTGATTGCTATCGGAGCAATAGCATTAACGACTGCCGGGATTTGTGAATTGGTTAGCTCCACCGCGACCTGCTTGGTACCGTCCGATTTGCTGTCAACCGTAACATAATCTTTCAAGTTCCCTACAAGGGCGTCAATGACGGTTTCGATCTGTTGGGACATAACGTCCGATTCTTGCTTCTTGTTAGTATCCCGCTTCACTTTGCCTTCCTGCTGGACGTAATACACATCGCTAGTGCTTGGCTTAACAACCGTTCCATCCGCTTGCTTGTAAAAGAGTAGCGATTGCTCAGCACCGCTGCTTTTTACGGTTACCGACCCGCTCGCCAAGTGATTTTGCGGGCTAAGCTTGAACGTTCCGTTCGCGCTGGTAAGCTCGTTCCCATTGTCTTGCAGCACGGATTGTGCCTGCACACTTACATTTTGAATTGTTTTCGTATTCTTGAAAGCGGCTTTGTACGTATCATACCCGGATGTGCTTGCCATCGCCGATAGGCCGGTCGTGATCATAACGACCCCGCTTATTCCTACTGCGCTTCCAAGCATTAACCATTTCTTCTTCATGCTCTAGCCTCCTATGAACTTTGTTAATCGACTTACAAAATTCATAGTACACTTCAAAAATAAACCGCCTGTGAACCATTTATTAAAAATCTATTAACTGATTCGAAATTCATTATTTCATTGCAGCTCGATAGGGAAGTATATTATAGTTTGAAGGTAGGAATAGGATATGATTAGGAGGTGAGGACATGTTGTGGGTTACAAGAGAGCACGCTAATGTGGAGCGCGTGGCTTGTCCATGGCTCATTAAGAAGTTTATTGATCCCGAGGCGGTCTTCGCATTCGTTCCGAATGATACGAATCCTTTAACGATAACTGAGGGTATCCCGTATGATATGAAGGGAGTGGAGCTTGGACATCATGGAGGAAAGTGCAGCTTTGAGACGATGCTTTCCAAATATGAGCTAGAGCACGACTCTGCCCTCGTGTTTATGGGGTCTATTATTCACGGAGCGGATATTCCTATTGATATGGATATTACGCCCGAATCAGCGGGTTTACGCGCAATTGCTTTCGGATTCCACTATTTAGGCGTGGACGATCACGAGAAGATAAAGCTTCAGATGCCTATGTACGATGCATTGTATGCTTGGTGTCAACGTAAAACAGGTGTATCTAGGGAATTCATTTAATAGGTCTGCAGCTTTTTCCGGAAACGGTCCATTTGAAGTCTAACGGTACGACCTAGTTCTGCATCAAAATAATCCCGTGCTTCAATGCTTTGGAACTGTCGGACACATTTCTTGAATTCTTCCCTGATCTTCTCCAGCTGTTCATCATCAAATTCCCAGGCTTCCTCTTCTTCGAGGTAGCTTTGAAGTCGTTCGATGGCCGGAATGATCTCTTGGTATTCCTCGTTTCGTGCCTGATTAAACTGAGCCATCATTTCTTGATCTTTATCCTCAGAGAACGTCGTAGAAAGAAACGTATATTCCTGGCCGCCAAACTCCTGCACTTTTTCTGCAAGTGAGCCTATAAATAGATGTACGTCATCGGTATCCGGCAGCAAGCTGACCCCATCCTGCAAATAAATGGAACCGTACCTCTTCAGCTCTCTCCATATGGAGGCTCTATATTTTGTTGGATTCGAAGGAACTTTATAAATAAAAACAATCCATTTCATACTCACCGTAACTCCCTTTGTTCATTTAACCCATATGATACCATATAAAAAGAACAGCAGCATCCTTACAGTATCGGATACGCTGTTCTTCCGTCTTCAAGAAGTCTGTTTTTTCTTGCGGTATTCAACGGAGAGGCTCAGGAACAATGTGAGGATTAGAAATAAAGTCAATAGCCATCCTGTGATAGCATCGGACAGTTCCATCCTAATTAAACCAGCCGTTATTAGAATGGACATAATAATACCGATTCCCATCCACCAATCATCAATAAGAAGACCCAGTATGGTTTGAAACAGAGCTTTCATTAGCCAACCTCCTGTTCTGGAGCTTACGCAGCACCCCTACTCCTACTCCCGAAGCTATTACCAAGAGGACGATGATGACAAGGATAGATACATCCTGCTGCCACCACTCTACCCCAATGCCTTCTCCAACCCAGAAAATCCCGAAGCCACTAAGCATTAATCCAACAATGAATTTCATTGTATTCTCAGAAATCATCGTAAGCGGCTTTCTTAACAAGATTCCAGCCGCCACGACAAGCAGAATGCCAATCAAGCTGCCCAAAATAGCAGATGACATAGAGCTGGTTGCCAAGCCCAAGGTTAGCACGATAAAAATAGCCTCAATTCCTTCCAGCAGTACGATATTAAAAGAAGTAGCGAAGCCGAACCAGTCCATTCTTGTTCCAATCGTGCCTTCTTTACGCTGTCTCTCCAACTCCTCCTGATAAGCTTTATCTTCCAGATGTAACGCTTTCAGGCCTGCATAACGCAGAATAGCCTTTCGCAACCACCTCATTCCGAACATCAGCATGAAAACCCCGATAATGAGCTGGAACATACTGACCTGGACTAATGCCATGAGAGGAATACCAAATAACGCTACCAAAGCAGTTAACAATAAAATTGCTGCTGTCATTCCTAACAACGAGCTTTTCCAGCCTCTTACTACCCCTACTGCTAAAACAATCGTTAACGCCTCAATAAATTCAACCGCGGTTCCTAGAAAGCTTGCAGAAATAACGTAAAAATTCATTCATGCACCTCCATAAAATATAACCACTGTTATTTTGTAACAATGGTTATATTTTATTTCAATATCTATTTTTTGTAAATAGCTTTCGCTTGTTCTAGAGTTAAAAAAAGAAAAAACAGCCGATAACGTTATCGGGCTGCTCTATAAATAGCTATTAATTTGGAAGCTGTTTGCAGCCAGCTGAACCGGTTCACCGCATCTTGTCTGGCCTGCCTCGCTAATTTTGCAGACAGCTCTTTATTTTGTGCCACTCTCAAAATGTATTTGGCATGTTCATCCGGGCTGTGATAACTACTAACAAGAAAGCCGTTCTCCCGGTGCTTTACGATCTCTCCTATTCCGCCAATATCCGATGCAATAACCGGAAGGCCTGAAGCCATAGCTTCTACATTGACTAAACCGAACGCCTCATGCTTTTGAGAAGGACATGCGAAGCAATGTGCTCTCTTGTACAAAGAGTGGATTTTGCTATGCGGAATTTTTCCGGTGAATTGCGCCGGAACACCACGACTGCGAGCAAGCGACTTGAGCGTGCTCACATAATGAGACTTACCGCCCCCTACAATGGTTAGCTTGATATCCGATCTATGTCTACGCGCGATGCTTATCGCTTTAATCAGTACCGAAACCCCTTTGCGAGGAATGACCCTTCCGGCGAACAATACATGGAAGGACCCTGACTTCTTACCACGGGCTGCTGGCCTGAACCGATCTACATCCACTCCCAAATGCACCATACGAATTTTATCGGCTATCGAAGGAAACATCCGAGATAGGTTACTTTTTAAGGAGTGACTGTTAGCAATAATCAGATCGGCTCTAGAGATGCTGGCAGCCACGCTCTTTGTCCGTGGAACAAAGGTTAGCGAATGAAGGAACAGCGAAACAGGCGTGCTCGGAAAAGCTTTCTTCACTTGCGCCATGTAGTGAGGACGATTGTCCACCTGGATGATATCGTAATGTTTGCCCCGGATATAATGAAGTACTGATGAGATGTACTTACGTGAACTGCCCGAAGGCACTCTGACAATGGTGAGATTACCATAGCGACTTACCTTCGGGAGTCCTGAGCTTAAGCGACTCACGATAGTGACCTGATGATGTTTCGCGAATTGCTTAGCTATGGAAAACATACAAATTTCCACAGACCCGTTCCCAGGTACCGGAATTTGCTCCGTCGCTACCATGAGGATTTTCAACAGTGATCCCTCCACTAATTTTTCATCATACTTTTACGATATGTATTAGTGAGGATTATGTACTAGTTATGTGTAAGCATCGCTTGATAAATGGATGGAGACCCATTGAGGTCATTAGCAGCCGTTCGTTATTTGCCACCTTTTTGAGAAACCAATTGCTGTATCGCTATGTTCGATTCTTCCTCCACAGAACGTATGGCACTGTTCACATCCATGCTGTTTTTATAGATGTTGTCAAATATTTTGCTTGTATTTACACTGTAATACACAAGTCCTTGTGCTCTAGGAGCAGCTGGCTGCGCATTTTTACTGTAGTAAACCGCACCTGTATTTTTGCCTTTGAGCTGCGGCAGGTTTTGACCATATAGATCGTGAATAGCTTTGCTTTTCAAGGGGGTAACTATGCCTTGTTTGGACAGTTCGGATTGGACTTCATCGGAAAGCAGGTACTGGATGATTTGAAAGGCTTGATCTTTATACTTGGAGCTTTTAGTGACGAACAATGAATAGGTATTCGGCAGCATGCCAGTATTAGGCAAATCCTTGAAGGAAGGAGGAGAAGCAAGGTCGAACTTCAAATCTTTATTCGCATTGTACCAACTGGTTACTTTCTCAGCTACATGGATGCCTATGGCCATTTGACCTTTAGGATAGTCATCAATATTGGTGTATTCATTGCCTGGAATATCATAAAACCGCTTATAGTTTTCAATTAACGTTTTCCATTTGTCCGTATTAATGGCTGCTTTGTTCTCTTTTAGATCCAATGGCGTCAAAGATAGTTGATTGTAGTTCATCATAACTCCTGGATGCATAGATAGTCCTTTATAAGAGACACCTTCAACCGACCGGGTCATCTTCTTAGCGAGGTCGTATACTTCATCCCACGTCATTCCATCTTTAGGATAAGGAACTCCAAACTTGTCGAACAAATCTTTATTGTAGAACATGACGATGTTACTAAGTGTAAAAGGCAAGCCCCATAATTGCCCATCCGGGTTCGCGTTCCTCACTTGAGCAACTGCAGCCTCGTCCATTCTGGAGAGGTCAAAGTTATGCTTTTTTATGAGATCGGCCATGTCGTTAGCAAAATCAAATTCTTTTATTTTGGAAATAATGTTACCGCTAGATTCCAGTACGATATCCGGTATGGTTCCTGCTGCTACCAGATCGCCATAGTCTTGTCCAGTGGCTTTGTGTATGTGCTTAATGGTAACGTTAGGGAACTTCCGCTTAATGTATTGACCAATCTCATTATCGAAACCGCTTTCATCTGCGTATACAGAATTTTGAGCTGTAAAAAAAGTGAGGGTAATTGGATCATTGCTCACCTTGCTTTCCTGTTCACTTGTCTTACTACTTGTTTCTTTTGCCGCATTACACCCACTTGCCACCATAGCTAAAGCTAAGGATAACGAAACCATTTTGAAAGTTAACTTTCTCTCCATTCATTGTTCCCCTCTTTCCAGATAAATGAATTGTAATGGCTTTACTTATGTATGCAAGGATTGGAAGTAGTTCTATCATATATGGATTTGGTCTGCATATTGGATGTCCAATACTAATGGATTGTTGTACGAAACTAATATTTTGCAAGAAACTTTGATTTGGGCAAAAAAAACCACCTGAATTCGCAGAAAAACTGCAAAGCAGGTGGTTGCCAATAACTTACTCTATTTGGGGTTACGGTGATGAGGTCCCTGTTAGGCTAATAGGAGCGGAAAGGTCAAACTTCCGATTGTCATTCACGATAACCTTTTCGTTCACGCCTGCCGTATTGACCCAGCCTGAGGCCAGCAAGGAAGCTTGTCCGGAATTAACTGCGATCTCGCCTAAATAAATACGCTCGCTGCAACGCTTGTGATTGCCAAAGTTAATATGGTATAACCCTGTAGCATGGGCTTGTAAATTCATGGATTTACCCGGCATGATATCGGACTCAATCTCACGGTAGGCGGTGCCTTCTTCATTAAATTCTGTTCCATCCTGCTTAAAAAAACGCAACGTGATATTTGCCGCCGAATCAGACGCATTGGACAATTGGAATGAGAAGTCCAGCGAATTCTCGTTACTGCAGTAATTATTCATCGGGATTTGAAACGACATTTTAGGAGGTTCTACGAGCTGTTGACGTTCGGACGCTGATGGCTCCACGGCTGCTGCAGGCAATAAAAACATGACGCTGAGCGCAACGACAGGAATCATAATTCTTTGTAATTTCACGTGAGGCTCTCCTCTCCCATCAGCACATGGCATGAACGTGGGAATCTATTCTTCATATCGATTGTATAGTTTACCTCTGAATGAAGGAGAAGATCAATAGGCTATTAGACTTATTCGTAAAATAATGCTTTATCTAGCTTGATTCTCCTTGAGGTTTATAATCAAAGTAAAAAGGCTGCCATTAAGCAGCCTGCATTGTACTTCTGTGTTACGGCTGCTTAGGCAGCGACTCAAACTCAGGCACATCTACCAAGTACAGGTTTCCATAACCGGACATATCGCTTGTAAATAATACTTTGCTTCCATCCGGGCTGAATCTTGGATGGACATGGAGCTTTTGCGCTTGGAAGCTGCCGCGATGCCGACACAAAATACGCGGTCCCTCCAACCTGCCATCGGTATTTTTCCACAAACAAACTGTATCTTGGAATTGATCTCCATGATAAGCGCTAGTTTGTTGTCCGTCACCGACGATCAAGCTGGAATCATTCGAATGGATGTGCATGTTCTGGAACGGGAATGCCTTCTCTTGGCTGTTCGTATTATCATATTTGACCGAACCGATAAACTTGCCATCTTTATTGGACAATGACTCTGTATAGCCGTGATAGCCAATGGTTATGCCATCGGCATGCCAATATTCATGTCCAACAAAGACATTGTCTTCCGACGGACGAATTTTCCACACCTCACCTGAATCCATATTAAGACACCAGATACGGTGATCGACGAGATCCCACGGCCCCTCATGGCAAAAGCTAAGCAGGTGCGGCTGAGTTGGAGAAGTATTCACATGCCCTATCCATACTTTTTCCTCATGTATAACAGAAGCTTCTCCACCTGCAACAGGAATTTTAACAATTTTACAGTGAGGCTTCGCCCTTGCCGTTTCCTCGAAGCCGATGTACCCAGCACCTAATGATGTTTGGATCCGATCCGATAAATCCTCTTTGATACAAGTACACAGCCATTCTCCATCCGAAGTACAGCTCATATTGCCCAAGTTGAACTTTTCCGGAGCCTCATAAATGACTTTCTCTTCAAACGTTTGCAGGTTGATGGAGATAATTTGATTATTTCTGCTGAAGTAAGCCTCGTGCTCTTTTGGATTGATGTAGGTTTGTTGAAAATTCGCAGGAGCCCCTTCTCGATAGTCTGTTAGCTGAGTGATTTCACCCGTGGTCAAGTCCATACTGTATAAATTCGTAGCATTAAATCTATCGGAACCGAATAGCAGTTTATTCCCCTTATCGTACCAACCGTCGTTAGTAAAGTAGAGATGAAAGCTGTGCGCAAGATGATTCGTCAATTGCCGCATCGGAATTCCTGTGATTAAATCCTTCGTTATTTTCCACTCTGCTGGCCACACTTTGCCTTTTCCTTGTCCATTAGCAATCATTACATCCACCCCATTATCATAAAGTCTGCTGCTACATGTAACAGCCTAAACGATACTTGGTTTTCGGACAACGGCACTTTTTTGTTAGGACTGAATAATCGATAGTACTTTCTTTCGCAGTTTGTACTTTCTTGTCTAGAGTGCATTTATGAACTCGTTTATGCTTCGACAGAAGCTATTTCATGTGAGAACTAATTCTTTAATTTTTCTTGGGTTATTACTTTATTAGCTTCTTCTTCCGCAATCCGCAATGCAGTATTCGTATCGATTTTGCCAAGTGATAGATCAACCTGTGGTTTTGTATATGCTTTCTCCACAGCGCTGTCATATTTGCTTTTTGGTGAGATGGGAGCCATTTTATTATAAAATATGGCCTTTAAATTTTTATCTTTGAATTCCGTGCTTTGTCCTAGTGCATTTTGTACTGCTGGATTTTTTAACACGGGGATAGTTGCCTTCTTCGCTGCCATGGTCTGATATTCTTCAGAGATTAAGTATTTTAACACTTCCATCGACGCATCTTTATTGACGGTTTGATTGGTGATACTCATAAAAGTCGGGTATGCTTGAGAGCCCGTCGCGGGAAGCTCTTTGAAAGTCGGCATGGAGACAATATCCCAATCCAAACCTGACATTTCCTTGGATAAAATCGATTGCAGGTCCGATAAGTAAACAAACATAGCCAGATTCTGATCCTTGAGGAAATCGTCCTTGTACGGCAGCTTATTGTTCAGAGCTGTAATCCTGTCTTTGTAGCCTTGATCCTGAGCGGGAATCGTATAGTAAGCCTCATACATCCTCTTCCATAAATCGGTGTTGATAGTAGACATCTCTGTTTTCGAATCTACATAAGGCTGTGAATACTGATTCATTCTAAGTACATGTGTGGGTGAAACAACCAGGCCGAGATATTGCTTTCCTTCGTCATTGCGAGTCATTTTTCGGGCAAGATCATGCATCTCGTCCCATGTCATGCCGTCTTTTGGTGAAGGAATCCCGAATTTTTGAAATAATGCCTTGTTGTAATACGTTACCATAATGTTACTGAAGACGGGTAAACCATATAATTTACCATCCGATACCACTTTCGCCGCGTCGACAAGGGTCGGTTCTATGCTGCTCAAGTCCACTTGATGCTTTTTGGCTAATTCCGTCATGTCCATTTGGAGTCCAGCTTGTATAAACTCGGGGAAAACGCCTATGGAGCCATAATAAAAGTCAATTCTTTTCCCTCCTGTTATCAACTCCAGTAGTCTGTTTTTGGGATCCACAGGTATGTAGGTAAAATCGTAATTCGGGAATTTATTACGCAGCGCCTCTCCAAACCTTGCATCGAAAGCCTCTGTAGTGTCACCGCCTCCGGAATAAAAAAACAATTCCGTTCTTTCGTTCGTATTCGTGCCAATTCCTGTTTGCTCCTGAGGTTGTTTGTTCCCCTCTTTGTTAGTACATGCATTAAGAACAACTCCCGCAGAAAGACAGATTGTGAGCAGAGATATCAAGTGCCGTCGCATGGAATCCCTCCTTCAATAACTACTTATGATAACGTTTCCATATTTTCCGTTTCAGGACTCTTCCTGTCTTATTGCTAAGCCACTAATCATCCTTTTTGGTTGCTATACGCGCCCTTAAGGCAATGTAAGGCTTTCCTGGCAATGCAATTCGAGTCACCCCACTAAATAGCCCCTCCACAGCAGTCACCTGCATATTCCACGTATCGAGAATGTCGATACAGAAGAGTGAATCATCTGGCAGCTTCAGCTCTCGATAAGATGGACGATGAATGCCGAAATATTGCAGATAAAATGAGCCTGCTACACCAATCGTTGGGACATCCCGGAACGAATCTATAGGAACAGCATCCTGTGGCATATTATCCAAGATGTTTTTCAAAAATGTTATCCGTATTGGACTTTCACCGTACAGTTGTCCTCCTTTGGACCACCAGATCACATCCTCCGGATGAAGAAACGTTTCGCCATGCCCCACAAATCCTCCACGTGCAAAACCATCCCAGAAGCGTGCAGTCATTTCTTCTCCCGTTATGTTTCCCCATCGCTGCGGTAAATCCCCTTCATAGCAGCATTCGTCTACCACGACCGGCTTCCGGTACCGGCTGCGCCATGCTGTGACTGGCGACAACTCCCAGTACTGCATGCTGACGTGGGTTACCCAATGCTTGGAGTGATCGTACAAAACAAGCTGACTCGGATCATACATCTTCGTTCCGTTATGGATCGAACGCAAGTGACTGTAAGGATCATTCTCCTGCACGATTCTGAAATAGTGGTCCCAATCGTCTAATTTCTTCTCAGTCATAAAATCAAACTCATTAGCTAACGACCACCAGACGTTACGGAATGCCGCCAATCGGCTGATAACATATCGTAAATAATGAACATCTGTTACTCGGTCCATTCGGTCAAATCCCCAGTGTCCCTTGTCATAAGGATGGAACAAAATTAAATCAGCTTCGATCCCAAGCTTCTGAAGGGCAAGCAATTTTTGCTCCAGTCTTTTAAAATACTCTGGATTAAACCGTTTCAAATCAAAACCTTGTTCTCGAGAGCCCTCAAAAGGAAAATGCTCAGGTTCGTTAATATTAAAGCTGTATCGTTTGGGAAATAAGCACATCCGGATTTTATTGAACGGAGACCCCCCCAAGGTCTTTAACGTCTGATCCTGGAGCGCATCGTCCTGATGTGTCCATGCATAACAAGTCGTTCCAATGGGACGATAAACAGTGCCGTCTTCATAGCAAAACCGATCGGCATCCTTAACACGCACCGGACCATGATTATCTATGGAAGGTGCTGTACAAATAAAATGACCGCTAGCCCCATCTAACTCGGGGAAATCACATCGCACCTCATAACTCCAATTCCCCTCTGAATCAGGCATGAAACGAATTTTGTATACTCCATTCCCATCATAAAAGCCATCAACCGTTACTTTTCGGTTCATATGCTGAAACTGAGCAGTCAACTGCACATCCAAGAATGGATTTCCAAGCCTTGGGCCAGATAATTGAAGCTCGAACAACCCCCAGCGTTCGATCGTTTGCAGATGATTAAGCGGGTCCACTATTTATCACTCCTATTTAATTATTGTTAACTATTTATTCAAATGAGCATTGAAATCCGACCCAACTGCATCTTACTAACTACTTACTTTCATTGGAAGCAACTAAATTAGTTTAGTGAATTTAGTAAAATATAAAACAACAATGGTTCCTTATCCATTTTAAGAATAACTAAATTTTCAAATAATTTCGGTTGCTCAACCCAGATAATACCATCGTTGGCTCAACTGGTCAATTACTTTTTAAAGAGAAATCAACTAAAATTAGCATTATAATAACTAAATTTAAGTTATTATTAAATTAAATTTTAGTTAGAAAATAAAAAAACGGCTGCTTCCGCAGCCGATATTTAGTATTTCATCTTAATAGTACCGATATCTCACTTGCAATATGATATTTTTAAGCAAATCTTCCATTTTCCCTAACAGCGTCGTCTCTTTATTTATTTTATCGACGAGTCCATCGCCCGTTAATGTGGGCACACCTGCCGTTACTCTTTTTATGAGCGTATCGCCCGTTGAGTTTAATCCGTAATCGCCTGTATAGATGTAATGAATACCCGCTTGTGAACTTAAATCTATGAGGGATTGGTTATATCTCCCGTGAGGCAGGCACAGTATCGATAAGGTGTTCCCTAGTTGCTCATGAAGCATCTTTTCTGCTTGAGTCAAATCCTTGACAACTCTATTTTTATACTCGTCTTCCGTCTCCATTCGGTTCTCCGACTCCAGCCAAATCCGATGTGTCAGAGGGGAAACCTGCTTTCCCTTCTCATTCGTATTAAAGCCATGAGAATCAAATGTATGGGAGAAGAAGTCGAATCCATCATTATTCATTTGCTTGATTTCATCCCAAGTCATAAACGGCGTTTCCGCCGTACGGTCTCCAACGGAATTGACAATCAGGAAATTGGTAGAAGTCATACCCTGCTTTTTCAGCTCGGGATAAGCATATTTGTAATAGGATTCATAGCCATCATCGAAGGTTATGACTACCGCGTTCGGTGGTATCGGTTTATTATCCTTCAGAAAGGCAACGAACTCCGAAGTGGAAATGACCTTGTAATTATTGGCCGTTAGCGCCAGTAGATGCTCCCGGAATCGTTCTGGGGATATGGTATACTCGGATTCCTCAGGATCGATGTGGTGATACGTAAGTACTGCTACTTTGTTCTGATAATGATTGGCTCCCCAGTGTACTTGTCCCAAAATCAAAATGATACCAATAACAACAATAAAACCGATGAAGTATAAGATCTTTTTGTTCATAATGGCTCCTTTTCATGCTTCATTCCATTAAATAATAGCAGATAAGGACGCCATAGGAAACTTTGTCTCCAATTGATGGCAATTTCATTCAATAGATAGTGTATCTGTATAAGATACAAGTTTGGTTGCTCGGTTCTTCAAATCAATGGCAATTAATGTTATCATTGGGGATAACATTACGTACGTTTGGCAGGTGCGCCTTGAAAAAAACGATTTGGTACGCTTTCCTGTTCCCTCTTCCGTTCGCAGCAGTTTTCTTCATGAACTCCAAAAGCTGGCTGGAGTGCAGCATTTATTATGTCATCTTTGCTGTAGTGCTGATTATCTCGCTATTCATCCGAAGAAAAAAGCCCAAAAGAAGCGATTATTACGACGACTATATGATCTAGCTTTATCACTACAGGAAAAAGGTCCGATCTGTCTACCAGACCGGACCTTTCGTCATTATTACTTTTTTTACTCTCGGCGTAGGCGTCGTTCATTTCTTTAATGTACTCGGTGCCGCCATTTTTCTTCCACAATTCCATTTCGGCTTTAAAGCCGGCTTCATCTAATTTGCCTACGATAAACTTAACTCTAGCGTCCTCAACTTGTTGATCTAGTTGGGCGCCTTTTTGTGTATACGTAGCTGAGATCAAAGGCTCCCCAGGGTTAGCCATTGCAATTTTCTCATTCGCCGCCTTCACATCATTCGCTTTCGCTCTTAAAGGTGTACCCGCTTTGAATGCAGTATCGAGGACGTTAGGTACCCCAATCAGCATTTGGTTGAAGCTTTTAATGTTGACGTCCGGTGCTTGCGGCATATCCGAGCTCAGAATGGTTACTAGCTTGCCATCCTCTACTTTGTAATGAGTACCCTCAAGACCATAGGTCAACAGGATTTGGAAATCCTTGTCGTCAATTTTGTCAAAGAAATTAAGCACTTTGCGCAGCTCAGCCTCGGTTTTAACCGCAGATTTGGAGATTAAGAAAATACCGCCATAGCCTGTCGTTGCCGGAGTTACAGGACCATTCTTCCCGCTGATAGCTCCGATAACATCCATTTCGCCCTTCACATTTCCGGACTTCATCTTCTCATCAATCTGGTAAGAGCGATCTACTACGTCGACCGCAACGCCTGCTTGCCCATTAATGATCGGATCATTCCATTTGGCGGAATCATATACAGCGAAATCTTGGTTGACCAGCTTCTCATCATACAGCTTTTTGAAATATTTGAGAGCATCCATATATTCGTTCGTTAGATGAGCAGGGACCAGCTTCCCGTCTTTATCCACGCCCCACTTGTTCGGAGCTCCAAACCAAGTCTGCATAATATCCCATGGGCCGGAGTACTTGGTCACGACCATACCATACGTATCATCTTTGCCGTTCTTATCCGGGTCCTTCTCCTTGAACGCCTTTAACATATTATAAAAATCATCAGCGGTTTTCGGCTCAGGTAATCCGACATTTTGCAGCCAGTCTTTGCGATATGAAATAGCGTAGCGGCCCAGTGGTCTTGCTGTGTACAGACCATACGTTTTACCATTGACGGAAATATTGTTCAATATCGTTGCATTCATCTGTTTTAAGTTTGGATAATCTTTGAGATAAGGGCCGATTTCCCAGAAAGCTCCCCCTTTGATCGCGTTAACAATCGATGGAGTCTTCGCGCTTGCAGTAAAAATAACCGATGGCATCGTGCCTGAGGCAAGCGTAATATTCAGCTTGTCGTTGTATGCAGCATCTGGCGTAAATAATACTTCCAAGCTCGTATTCGTAGCTTCTTCAACCTTTTTCCATATTTTGCTCTCTGAAGTAATAGCGTCATTCTGAAAGCTCTTCATCATAATAGAAAATTTATAGGGTGCTTCTTTTCCTGGCGCAGCTGTTGTACCTCCTTTGCTAGCATCTGGTTTCGGGTCTGAACTACAACCTGCAAAAACGCTTGCAATAAGGGCAATACTCATGGCTGCAGCAGCCGTTCTCTTCCGTTTTACGATTCTCATCTTTCTTTTTCCTCCCTTTTTTAAGTGCAAATGGTTTAGTTTTTTATGATAGTCCTGTACGTATCTCGCAGTTTCAAGCTGTATGCTAGCGACGGAGATATCAGTACCGGGTTATCAGCACGTTGGAATCACTCCTCTTACCCCTTAACAGCTCCTAACATAACTCCCTTGGCAAAATGCTTTTGCAAGAACGGATAAACCAGCAGTATAGGTAGTGTGCCTACCACGATAACCGCCATTTTGATCGATTGGTCCGGCGGCTTGACGTATTGCGGGTCCATCGTTGACATATCCATAGAGCCTGTTGCCAATAAAATGATTTGGCGCAGCAGCACCTGCATAGGCCACTTCTTCGTATCATTTAAATACAGCAGGGCATTGAAGAAATCATTCCAATGACCTACAGCATAGAATAGCGCAAAAGTAGCAATAACTGGCTTGGACAAGGGTAGAACAATACGCCACAACACACCAAGGTCCGTACATCCGTCGATTCGAGCCGATTCCATCAGTTCATTCGGAATCTCTTGAAAGAACGACTTGATAACAATCAAGTTAAATGCGCTGATGGCTGTAGGAATCATGACCGCAAGGTATGAATTCAGAAGTCCCATACTTTTAACAACTAAGAAGGTAGGAATGATTCCGCCGCTGAACAGCATGGAGAAAACAACCATATTCATTACAATATTCCGTCCGACCATATTACGGCGAGATAAAGCATAGGCCATCGTAAAGGTGAAGATCAGATTCACAATGGTACCAGCAACAGTGACAAATACCGATACAAGCAAACTCCGCGGCAGTGCATTGTCTTTAAACACATATTCATAGGCGTTCAGGGTCACCGTCTTCGGGATGATGAAGAAGGCTCTGTTGCTCAGTTCAATCTCTGTAGCGAAGGAACCAGCGACAATATACATGATCGGGAGGATCATCGATAAAGCTACGATGGCAAGGAATATATAGTTGGCGGTATCGAATATTTTTCCGCTTAAGGTGGAATGTCTCAAGGCTGCTGCCTCCTTTGCGTAATGATGAGAACTCTTTAGAAAATACCGGAGTGTCCCGCACGTTTGGCCAAGTAATTGGAGCCCAGCACGAGAATAATCCCGATGACCGATTTGAATAAACCGACAGCTGTACTGTAGCTAAAAGCACCTTGAGTAATACCGATCGTATACACATAAGTGTCGAATACCTCAGCCACATTCCGATTAAGCGCATTGCTCATCAACAACACTTGCTCAAACCCGCGGTCCAGGAAATTGCCCATACGCAGAATGAGAAGAACAATGATTGTGCCTCGAATCGCAGGCAAGGTGATATGCCACAGCTGGCGGAATCGGCTTGCTCCATCTACGATAGCGGCTTCATATTGCTCCTGATCTACCCCAGCCAGAGCGGCTAGGAAGATGATCGTTCCCCATCCCATCTCTTTCCACAAGCTTTGCGTAATAATGAGTGGACGGAACCAGTCCTCACTTGTCAAAAATTCGATCTTAATACCTAGCGTCTGAAACAGCAGCTGGTTAATCACTCCGCCTTCTGTAGTAAGCATGAGGTAAGTAATACTGGCGACAATAACCATTGAAATAAAATGCGGAATATAAATCAGCGTTTGAATAAACCGTTTGTAAAAAGCTTTGCGGACCTCATTAAGCAGTAATGCGAGAATAATCGGTGCGGGGAAGAAAAATACCATGTCATACAAACCGAGCAAAAGCGTATTCTTCATTAAGCGGAAGAAGATCGGATCGTTAAAAAATTGCCTGAAATTATCCATCCCGATCCATTCGCTTTTGAAAAAGCCAACGAACGGCTGATAATTTTTGAAAGCAAGCAGTACTCCCCACATGGGAACGTACTTAAAAATAATGAAGTAAGCTAGTCCGGGTAACAAAAGCATCAATAAGTATTTATCTTGAATGATTCTACTCATTAACGAGCCCCTTTTGCGCGCTCTTGCCGACGGAACGCTTGCCGGGAGCTGCTCGGCTTGCGAAGTTTTGACCATCTTCTCACTCCTCGTAATCATCTTCTGTTTGTAGTAGCCGCTTGGCTAATTTCACCTTATACGGCGGTCTGTTTTCCAGCAACAACACTTTTTTGGAAGCGCTTTTTATGGAATTAGTACTTTTTCTCATCGGTTAATACTTTCTTGAAAAGCTTGATCCACCAGGCCTTAGGGTGCTCCGGCTTGTACTTTTTTGACAAAATTAAAACAAGCTGACGCCTGTTATACAGACATCAGCTTGCTTATGATTTAAGTTTGAATATCCCTGCTCATTTCGCGATAATGACTCGGGGTGACACCGACATGCTTTTTAAATATCCGGTTGAAATAACTATGCTGGTATCCTACCTTCACTGCTACATCGTTAATTTTTTGTTCGGTCTCGCGAAGCAATTCTTTGGCCTTCTCCATTCGCAGCTCGGTCAAATAATCAATGAAGTTTGTTCCTGTAACCTGCTTGAACAATTTGCTAAGCGTTACAGCGTTCACGCCAGTGTGATCGGCACAGCTATCTAAAGAAATATCTTTCATGTAATGATTTTGCAAATAGATCATGGCACTTTCAACAACCTTCTTCAGCTGAACGTCCGATCGTGATTCCAGCTCTCGAATGAAAGGTTGAATAATTTTTTGCTCAAACCAGTTTAGCATTTTCCGGGGCTCTCGAATTTGTGCCAACTGTTCATACAAATTAGCGGAACGGAATACACGGTTCGGGTCCATACCCAAATGGCGAATGGCATGAAGAATGCTCCCAAGCAGCTGCAGCATCCCCTGTTGAACGTCAATTTCCTTGGCTCCCCGCTCCAATAGCGCCTCCAAAAATGACTTAATCAAGTACATTGCATCCTTCTGCTGGCCGGTCCGGATCATCTGAATAATTTCCCTTTCAAGCACGAACGGGTAGTGATGCTCCGTCGTTTCTTCCTCCAGATTCAACGAATCCAGATTCATAATTTGATTCTCGTTCTCGAATTTACGGTAGCTTAATGCTTGCTTGGCTTCTTCATAATACGAAGGGATTTGAACAATCGTCGTCGAAGGCTTCCCTATACTGATCGATACTTGAAGCTTCAGAATTCGATTGATGGCTTGAATAATTTCGTCACTTAATTCATGCAGCTCTATCTTATATGACGGATTGGATGGCAGCATAATTAAAAGTCCCATGGATAAATCATGGAAATTGATGACATCAACCTGCTCCAAACGGTTCTGTGACAGCTCTTCAATGATATTAGCTGCGGCAAATGTAATCAGACCTTCGTCACCTTGAGCAAATCGCCCTTCCAGATTCGTAAAACCGGTCAAATGGATGTGCATCACGACAAACTGCCGGTCATCCACCACCCATCCGAAATTGCGCATCCGTTCACGCAAATCCTCTTCTGAGTAGGCATAGAGGAAGCCTTGCACCAACTGCAGCAAAAAGCCTTCTTTTACATGTGACAGCTGCTGTTCGAGCTTATTTTGCAGCGTTGTACTCTCTCTCCATAAATGCAGCCATTCTTTCTCAATCAGCTTAAATTCGTCGTGCTGCTCACCAATGCTTCCCGTCAATGGTCTGCTTCCTGTTAATATGGTGACTAGACGATCAATAGGTGAATAAATTCTACGCGAAGCAAACCATGACAGGACAATTGCCAGTAACAGCGCAGCAAAGCTGACGGACAAAATAAGCTTGGAAATAAAATCTACAGGCTTGGTTATGACGCTGATTGGCGATGCCGATACATAAGACCATTCTGTACCGACCCGCTGGAATGTTCCGTACGATACGGTATACATGCTTTTATTGCTTTCATACAGAAAAGACCCTGATTTCCCTCCTCGGTGGAGCACTTCACTTTTTAGAGCCTCGTCAAAAGCAATGGACTGGGGCTCCTTGGAGCTTGACAGCAGCACATCTCCGCCACTCTGCATGACGAATGTTTCTCCAACATTATAGGGTGTTAATGTTTTTAGTAAATTGGTTGCCTTCTCCTCATTGAGGCGAATGAACAACGCTCCAAATGGATGCATGTCCACGCCAGGAATTTTGTGCACCAAGGTCAGGTCCTTTTTATCGGGGGAATTCAGATCGGAAGCAAATGTTGTCCAGAACACCAGATTGTCTTGATCCAGAAATTGACTATACGATTCGATCGTTTGCGCGTTGGTGATAACGTCATATTCAGGATAAAACCGAATCGTCTGCGTTCCCTTTAAATAGAGTTCCACCTGCTTCGCGAGGGGTGTGGAGCCTAGCATGATGTTCAACGTCTTCGTAATGTCACGGGCAATTTCAAAATCCCGATAAAAATTTGTCTCATATAAATTGCTGTTGAATTTGGGATCGAAAGCCCAATGGGCTAGGGAGGTTTCCATATAGGAGAATTGATCGTCAATATTGGCCGCTCTCTGCAAAATCTGGTTTTTGTGCAGCTGCAGCAGCGCGTTTTCCAACCATCCTCCGGTCATTCCATATATAATCCCCCCGACGATAATACCCGGGATACTTGAGATGACTAGAATTAAGATAAGACTATTACGGAAAAATCTCCCTTTAACCATCATTTCACCCACCATCAGCTGATTGTCATTATGAATCCCGCCTATCTCTATATAATAAGTTCGATAAAAGGATATTAAAGCCCTTCCAACCCATAAAAAAACAGTTATCCCAGAGATAACTGTTTGTCAGCTTGTAAAGAAACCAAATAAAACTTGACCCAGGTTACTCCAGAGGCTCACAGTTTCTCCCGATGAGAACTGTTTTGAACAAGCTTACCAGGAGTGGCATGCTGATGATTAGCCTGTTTCTCCATAATGCTGATGAAAGGACTTGGAATAGTATAGGTGATCGATTCATTAGTCTGAACGTCCAAGATTCCTTGGTTATATTGAATTCCTGCCTGCTGAGCACCATCCGGTGACATAATCGCTAAGGAACGCCCTGTCGTAGCGGTACCGTTAAGCCCTTGATTCTCACCAGGTGTAAACACCGCTAGCAGCTGATCCTCCTTCAAATCATCCGCCAACAATGAATAATTTTGCCTGAAGCTATCGATTCCCAGGTTATAGCAGCAAGGCTGCTTTTTAATCCAAATCACCTTTGCTTCCCCGGGCTTTACCATAGTGTTAGTACTGTATGTATCCTTCTGAATGACCCATTTGTTAGCTTTCGCTTTATCAAAAGGAAGGGCTGGATCGTAAAAATAATAGAGCTTGTACCCATCCAAGTCGATATCACGATCACTGTTATTGATCACTTCAACATAGTTGTAATTGCCCTTAGTCGAGTTAGGTACGACCTCGCTGACGAGTAAAGCAGGTTTGGCCGGTTGCTTGACCATCGTTTCCTCTGTCGACTTACTTGCCTTCTGAAGGACCAGATCCACCATCACGGGATAATGATCGCTTGGATACTGCCCCTCCTGATGATAAGTAACCGTCTCTCCTCTTATGACATTGACTTTGCCGCGGGTTAAGATCCAGTCTATTCGCTTAGTGCTCCCGCCACCCGAAGGATCCTTATAATTATGAAAAGTCCCTAAGTCATCATTGACTTTATTATGAGCGTTCAGAAAAGCATCCTTCATTTGTCCATCATGGATAAAGGTTGGGTATACAGCTCCATTAGGAGTAGTATTGAAGTCACCCGTCAGAACGATGGGTACATCTGGATCGAATGATTTCATGGTATCTACTATGAGCTGTGCACTTTTTTGACGAGCGGCTTCCGACTCATGATCCAGATGCGTATTGACCATATAAAAGGTTTTGTGATTTTGGAGGTCTTGAAACCTCACCCAAGTCACCATACGCGGAATTCGGTTCCCCCAACCGGTGGAACTAATCAGTTTGGGGCTATCAGATAACCAGAAATGATCCTTCTCCAGAGGCTTCAGCCGCTGCTTATTATAGAAAATAGCCATGTACTCGCCCAGATTGCCGCCTTCCCTGCCAACTCCTATCCATTCATAACCAGGCAAATCTACTTCCAAATCCTTAATTTGCTTGTCAATTCCCTCTTGTGTCCCGATGATGTCCGGCTGATAGTCTTCAATGAGCTGCTTCATTACTGGACGCCGCTTCTCCCATGGTTGATCGTCAGCAGCACTGGCTGTTCGCAGGTTCGATGTCATTATTCTCAGTGGACCTGAGGACAGTTCCTCATCTGCCGACACGGAAGTTTGGTTACCCGTAAGTACCAGACCAACTGCAGTGAGCAAAACTGCAAATGCGGTTACTCGAATACGAGATTTGCTCATTTTTCCGCCTCCTTATTTGCTTCTTCAATAACTTCCATTTGATCATACTTTAACTGTTAAGCATAGCCAATTTACATTTTTATAGATTATTGCCCATTATTTATGAACTTGTCAGATAAAGGCTTGCCTTACTCATGATCAAAAAAAGACGCACCGCCGTTCCTCATCAATCTGAATGGTTCTCATCATGATGATTCACTAGGTACGTCTTCATACAGAACATTTTTTAGCTGGCCTCAACCTTGATTTGACCTGCCGTTTTAACAGGTGCTTTATCCTTTTTGTTACCGATTTTCAGTTGGAGCACCAGCATGATTACTATTAATATCGCCAAACCACCAAAAGCAAGCTCGAAGCCACCCCATGCATCATGCGCCCAGCCTACGAACAGCGGCCCAAGAGAACCGACAATATATCCACCGGATTGATTCATAGCGGACCATGCGCTCGCTGCCTCTGCACTATCGGTTTCTTCGATAGGAAGCATAAGTGCCATCGGGAATAGACCTCCCGCTCCAAGTCCTAACATGATCACAATAAACCAAGGACTTGCATGGACCATAAACAGGATCATCCCGATAAGCTCCAGCGCTGCACACCCGAGCAGCCAATACATTCTTTTGGGGAAGCGCGCAATCAACATCGGCAGAAAAAAGCTAACAGGAATTTGAATAACCGTAAATAAGGTAAGCATTCCTCCGGCAAATCCCTTATCATACCCCATACTGACAATAGCGGGCGCCAACCAAGCTGTCATCGAGTAAAACATCACCGCCATCAGCCCGAAAAAGGCGGTTAATAGCCAAGCTCTTTTATTTTGTAATGGAAGCCTGGAATCCTTAGTATGAATCATTGCACCGTTACTTTTTACTGCTTTCTCCCGACGGGCTAATTGCCACCAAATCGGAAGCGCAATTAAGGCAAACAATGCCCAAACCGCAAGAGAACCACGCCAAGAGCCGTGCATCATCGTTTGGAATGGTACTGACAATCCCGCGCTCAACGCTGCGCCAAGCACCAATGCCATGGAATACATCCCGACAATGGACGCAGCTCGGCTCGCAAAATATTTCTTAATGAAACCAGACAGCAGCGGTCCGCAAATGGCTATTCCCAGTCCGCTCAAAAACGCCGTAATCAGGAGTAATGCGGAGGAATCCGCAAACAGCCTAATAACCGTGCCTAATCCGATAACGACAAGAGAATAGGTTAATACCCTCTCAAGCCCCCAACGAGTACTCAGCTTAACGGCGAACGGTGAAAAGACTCCCATACATAATACGGGGATAGAGGTTAACAAGCTTGCTGTAGAGCCGCTCATCCCTAATTCGTTACGAATGGTCTCCAATAATGGAGAAATTGAAGAAATGGCCGGGCGTAAATTAATTGAGGCCAAGAATAACGCGCATAATAAATAACCAAAACGGTATTTCATTTGATCCCACTCCTACTTACTTTCTATTTTCAAGTCATTTGCATCTGATGTAGTAAGTGTAAGAGCAAGTCAATAATTGATCAATATAATTATTTCTATTATTATCATTGGTATATCCAATGATAATAAAGGAGGCCCGATATGGAGCTTCGACAGCTTGAATATTTCATCGCCGTATGTGACGAGATGCATTTCACTAGAGCCGCAGAGAAAATAGGAATTTCACAGCCTACCTTAAGCCAGCAGGTCCGCGCCTTGGAAGATGAATTAAACACTCCTTTATTCGACCGTGTAGGAAAAAAAATTGCCATAACCGAAGCTGGACTCATTCTGCTTGAACAGAGCAAGCAGATCATTCGAAGTCTGCAAAACGTTAAAGACTCCATACATGAGCTTCAGCATGTGCAAAGAGGAACCTTAAGCGTAGGAACATTACCCTCTGATTTGGATTATCGCATCTCAAGATTGTTGGTGGATTATCACTATGAATACCCTAATATACATCTAAGCATCTTCTCTTCTGTTGAGATTGAAGAACAAGTGCTAACGAATGAAGTCGATCTTGGGATATGCGTCATGCCGTTCTTCGATGACCGCTTAATTCAAATTCCTCTGTGCCAGGAAGAATATGTGCTTGTCGTCTCAGAGCAACATCCTTTAGCAGCTCGCGACTGGATTGCTATTGATGAGCTAGCACATATTGAAACGGTCATGTATCCGGTAGGACTTGTCGGTCGGGAGCTTGTTGAACGATTTTGCCGCAGCCGCGGCTTTAAGCTTAACACCATTATGGAAACGACCTCGGTCCTTTCACTTATCAATATCGTAAAAGCAAATATAGGGGCAACCATTCAGCCGCTTCAGCTTATACAGTCTATGAAGGAGCCCACGCTTCGCTGCATCCCATTTAAGGATGTGGCGCCAACCCGTGATCTTGTTATTATTTATCGGAGAGATCGATTTTTGGGCAGAGCGGCACAAGCTTTTATTCATAAGTTAACCACTGACTTTAATGCTAATTGAGCAACATTTGCTTTGTACCTCATTCTTCGTATATGCTTTCATCATGAACCCATTTTATTGAACGGTTATGGAAAGGAGAAATTATGTTGAACACACTTCCAGTAGAACAATTCCGCAAATTCAAAAACGATATCACGCGGTTTCTGATGGCATATAAATTTGCTCTAGATGCATTCGAGACTAAAATTGACATTTTGACGGAAGAATTTCAATTATTTCATGATTACAATCCTATTGAACACACCAAGTCGAGGTTGAAATCACCTGAAAGTATTTTAAAAAAGCTGCATAAAAAAGGTCACGATATTTCGCTGCCGAGCATTAAAACACACATTACCGACATTGCCGGGATACGTATCACATGTTCCTTCATAGCGGATATTTACCGTATTAGCGAAATGCTGCAAAGTCAAAGTGATTTAAAAATCATCGAAATTGAGGACTACATACAGCATCCGAAACCTAACGGTTACCGCAGTCTTCATATGCTCATCGAAATTCCGATTTATATGTCAGATAGGAAAGAAAATGTATGTGTTGAAGTACAGATACGCACGATCGCTATGGACTTCTGGGCGAGTCTCGAGCACAAAATTTACTACAAATACAATCGAACCGTACCACCGAAGCTGCTTCTTGAATTAAAGGAAGCCTCTGACTCCGCGGCAGCACTGGATCAAAAGATGGAGCGTCTGCACAACGAAATCACCGAAGTAAAAGAAGCCCAGTCCCAGGAATGGGGAGATGAACTAAAGCGAATCAGTATCAGCAACCAGCAGTTTCAATTGCCTGAAGCGCTGTTGAGATTAATCGGTGACGGGCCTGACGAGATTTAATAGCTTAATGTAAAGCAAGACCAATAGAAAAGCCTGATGCGCAATCTTGCGCCAGGCTTTTTGGTGCTGCCCCTACCAACGATCGTTGTTGATAACCGATATCCCTGTGGATGGTCTTATTCTGTACATCAGTATCTCCACTCATACAATATGGACTCTGTTAATCCAACACCAGAGAGCTGCTTCTCTTGTAATGCTCAATAATTTGAAGATGAGTTTCAGCTATATACAATGAGTTGTCTTGGGAAAAATCTACAAATCTCAGCTCTATAGATTCGTCACTGCATCTCAGTTGCTCGAATGGCTCCACTTGGACCTTGTAGGCAATGGTAATAATCCGTTTGATATTACCGTCTCAAAAGGCGGCGACTCTGGAAGGATCGGAAAAAGTACCAAACAGATCATAGCTGCAAATGCTAAGCCCCGTTTCTTCCATTACTTCCCTATAGAGCCCGTCCAGCAATGATTCATCAGATTTGATAGCACCGCCGATGAGCGCCCATCTATTAGAATCGGTTCTTCTCTCCAGCAGCAGCTTATTTTCCTTCTCTATTAAGGCTACTACCCCAATGCTCGTTGGTTGATTTGGTATCGGAGTATTCCTATGCTTGTAATAAAACTTGGCTTCTGGCATAAAGCATGTCCCCCTTATCTTATAGAGATCAGTAAATTAAGGTCATATCACACCATTAATCTTCAAATATTTCCTTGGCATCAGCCGGTAAATTTCTTACGTGTTTGAGATACTCTGTCATATTCGTATCGTCTTCAATGGGATAAGTAAACTGACAATGCGCCGCTACATCTTTACCTAACTCCCTAAATAATTCACCAGCGATAAATATGGAATCCCAGAAACTAGTATAGTCGCTGCCAGAAAACGTTCCTTTATACAGCTCCCAGTAAGCGTCAGGCAGATAGTTTTTATAATATTTGCCCATCTTACCTGCGGAAACTTGAAAGTCATGCTGAGTGCCAATCCACCACTGGATCATCTCATCCAAAGAAGCTCTTGTGGTTTCTTCAAACATTTGCTTTGCGTAGGGCAGCTCGTCTCGCCATATTCCTTTTGCAACGTTTTGCAAACACCACCAGAAGTCGTTAGTACAGCTTTCAAAATGCGGTTCCGTTGGTTTTTTTTACATGGTAATCGATATCTGTAGGTGGTGGGATTGGTGGTAGGCACTGGTCCTTATCTAATAACGGAATGGTTAGATTATTGCTGACATACCCTGTCATCATAGATTCTATGGTCTCAATGCTGAGATCTATACGATTCCCATCTCTAAAAAGCATTAAGTAGACATAAGATCGATCGAAATTCGCTTTCCTTCCGATACCTTGGTCTAATTTATTTGGCTCCTGAATCATGATTAAATCTCCAAAAATACGAATCCATTCTCTATCTTGTAAAAAAGAGGCCGTTTCTGTGACGACATAAACCATATCATAATCCTGAAAAATATCTTTGGGGGCATGAGGATTGGTTCTTGAGCCGTTCATATAAACAGCCCGAATTCGTTCATCTTGCCGGGCTACACCAAGTATTAAATCAAACATTTGCTGCTCGGTTCTCAATCCTTATCACCTCATCTATGTATTTATGCTACGATATATATTTTTTAGTATATCACCCTTAAATTTACAATTAAATCAATCCAATATTTGATAAATTCATATGTATATCATTCACAATAAAAAATAGTTCACAAAAGAAAAATATCTATGATTCTAACAAATCCTGTCTTAAGATGATGAAGAATATCATGTGAAACAGAACATTCGAAAGGAGCTCGCTTCATGTTTGAGAATCGCAATGTGCAGGAACTTTTCTCGACTTTAAAGTCAGATTGTGAACGCTGCTTTGGCTTGTGCTGTGTCGCACTGCCCTTCGCAGCTTCTGCCGACTTTGCCATAAACAAGGAAGCCGGGCGGCCGTGTGAAAACTTGCAACCGGACTTCCGCTGCGGTGTTCACAATAGCCTTAGGCAGTGCGGCTTTCGCGGATGTACGGTATTCGACTGCTTCGGCGCGGGCCAGAAGGTATCCCAAGTCACGTTCAGCGGAAGCGACTGGCGGCAAGTACCAGAATCTGCGAAGCTAATGTTCGAGGCGTTCCCGATCATGCGTCAGCTTCATGAGCTGCTCTGGTACCTGAACGAAGCCCTATCACTGCAACCTGCTCATCCGATCCACGATGATATCCGCTTATCGCTCGATGAAACCAATCGCCTTACCTACCTCAGTCCGGATAATCTCTCCGACCTAGACATTGCCGCTCACCGAGCAGCTATCAATCCTCTACTCCTCAGAACAAGTGAGCTCGTACGAGATGAAGCCCGTCAACAGTATAAATGGCCCCTTGGGCAACAAAAGAAGCAAGGACGAGGAGTAGACCTCATTGGAGCCAAACTCAGAGGAGCAGATCTCAAATGTGCCAACTTGAGAGGGGCTTATCTTATTGCCGCTGATCTAAGAGATGCCGACCTTAGAGCGGCTGACTTCATAGGTGCTGATTTCCGGGATGCGGATCTTAGCGGAGCCGACCTTAGAGGGAGTATTTTTCTTACCCAGGCCCAGATCAACTCAGCAAAGGGCGATGTTAATACAAAGCTGCCTCCTTCCATCATTCACCCACCCCATTGGAAGAAGCTTAATGATTCATGATGACCGTCCAATTGACATTCGTATGCACTCTATCTACCACTGTGCGTATGAGTGTCAATCGCTCTGGGATAATATTGATCTCCGGTGTTCTGAACTGATAAAACTCATCTGGCCTCCCACCGCTCATCTCCACAAAACCATCTTTGAAGCCGTAACCTCCTCCGCCTCTGACTTCATAAGAATATCCCTGTTCATCTTCGATTCTCCATTTGTTATTCATAGCTTCATTGAATAACATACCCGATATATGCAGGGTTCCCTCTTCACGATGGACATCAGGATTACGATTCGGCTCAATGGTAAACTTTCGCAAAATCAGGTTGTCCTCCATTGAATGAAACTCCACTGGCTGCTCTAATAATTTCCTAGGGTTGAAATCCACCTTCGAGCCATCGTTTTCCGCAATAAAGTACCCGTCGAACACGAACCGGAACGGAGTGTCCGTCGGCAAATATTTGAACGTATAGCTCCAATGCATGAGGCCCAGCTTATCCCCTGGAATGAACGATTTGGTCATCAAGCTGTCATTATGCGGAAACCTCCTTGTATTGACACTGTGTATTTCCTCCCCCTCCATGGTCTCAAAATGAAACTTAAGTCCCTGCTGCTTCCACAATTCATCAGGAGAACGAAGTAGCGCATCGGACGACAGCTCTGTGTCCATCTCTAACCGAACCCCCTGGACCATTTGTGTCAACCGCTTCAAGCGTATGGTCATTCCATCCGGTGTTATATACTCTCCTTGCAGAGGAAAGACTTTTGTCTTAGCTTTAGCTTCCTTCATGTCAATCGAGAAATCAAAATTCCATGTTCCGGTACTGAAAGGGATTTTCTCTAATTCATTGCCTAATCGGGACAACCGTCCTTCTATTGTAATTTTGTCCGTTTGTATGGGTTCCGGGAAGAAGGCAACCAAATAATAAAAGTCATTCGTCATCCCCATGTCATATAATTCATCAATCTTCACACCATGCTCATCCTTGATCGTTATCGCATTGGGACCATTCAACACTAGCCGTTCACGATCGTGTTTACCGTCAGGACCGAACAATTGAAGTGCTACAACTACTCGAGTAGGGTCAGCCACAGCCTCGTCTATCCGTACCGTGTAGCCGTTATTCTTCACTCGTATCCCAGGATGCTGAACCAGTCCGAACTCCTGCGCATTTAGCAAACCTATATCTACACTATCGCCTTTGAATAATGAGCGAACCAACTGAGCCAGTACAGGTGAAGCTGCTGCTAACGCCCCAGCGACTAGTAAGATTGCCATAGCTACAGCGGCTAGTCTCCATTTACCCCATTTTCTACGGTGAACATGAGCTAACCTATAAGGCTTGGGCAGGTCCTCTGCCGACAAATTGCTTAAAGCTTCGTCATTTCCATTCTCATTATCAGAACACTCGGTAGCAATTAACCCTTGTAATGGTTGCAGCCCCTTTGGAGCTTCAAACGAATTCGAATCCAATTCTATGGATTCCAACCTGTTCATGATTTGCTCTGTAAAATCGTCAGGGAGCGCTTCCGCATACAGTTCTATTTCCAGATCCTTTTGTTCTTGTATTAGCACTAATTGCAATCTGCTGCATCGGGGACATCCGGCGATATGAGCTTGCACCGAATCATGATTTTCCCTGTCTATTCCTGCCAAAAACATATCCAGCTCACGTTCGGTCAAGCATTTCATATCCCGCCACCTCCTCCGCTGCAATTAACTTCCTCATTCTCTGCTTGGCACGATGCAGATCGTTCTGAACCTTCCTTACGGGTACATCAAGAATTGTACCGATTTCTTCATAACTAAGATCATTGGTGTAGCGAAGCAGCAGAACGAGACGATAGTTATCAGGCAGCAGCTTGAGGCTTTCTCTGATATCCATTCGATACTGCGCTTGAATCACAGTATCTTCTGCACTCTTCTCAACGACCGGTTCCGTGGGGTCGGGCTGTTGACCTGCCATCGGCTTTCGACGTTTCCATAGATCTTTTAATAAATTTGCGGCGATCGTATATAACCAAGAAGCAAAGCTGCGAGAGATATCATGTCCTGACAAGCTTCGATAAGCTTTCAGAAATGCTTCTTGTGTGATGTCCTGAGCATCCTGTGGGTCCGCCCCCATTCCGCGAAGCAGGCCAAATACTTTGTTCTTGTATCGGTTTACTAGGAAGGCATAAGCTTCTTTATTGCCCTCTAACACAGCACTAACCCATTCGCTGTCGTGCACCTCTTGTTCCATTGTAGCCTCCGCTTGATTTTGGATTCATACTGTATGGACGACGTTAGCAACCTATTTCTCTCACACAATTCTCAACTATTTATCGCCCTGTACAATAAACCGGGCTATCTGATTCATAAGGTTTATCTCCCTTATATTCCGTCAACAATGAGATCATAGGAATCTGCGTACTACTAGCAAAGGAGATCACACCGAATGATTGACAAAGGGAAGATTTCCGCACTGCAGTTGGGAATGCTTATGTATTTAATGATTGGGGCCACCAGCACCCTTATCATCCCGGCTATTACTGCCAGACAAGCAGAGCGAGATATGTGGCTTTCTCCTATCTGGGGATCTTTGAGCGGATTTATTATAGTTATCATCACATGGTATTTACATAAAATGTATCCTAACGAGTCTATTATTCAATATGGTGGAAAAATTGTCGGTCGTTATCTCAGCAAAATCGCCAGTTTTTTTATCCTCTTTTTTCTGCTGCATTCCACGGGGATGATTTTAAGAGAATACGGTGATTTTGTCATCGGGGCCTTCCTCTCAAGAACACCGCTGATTACAATCACTTCAAGTCTAATCCTTGTATGTGCATTTGCTGTGCGATCGGGAATCGAAGTTTTGGCCCACTGTACGCAGTTATTTCTTCCTTTTATCGCCATTATCTTCGTCTGTATTTTCTCTATGCTTATACCCGATATGGATGTCCAAAAAATGCTGCCTATTATGGAGTATGGAATACTTCCGTCCTTAAAAGGCTCAGTCGTACCTCACACTTGGTTTGTTGAATTTTTCTTCATTACATTTTTATTTCCAGTCGTTAATGAGAACGATCGTGGGTTAAAAGCCGGTATGTTATCCGTAATGTGTATGATGGTCATTATGGTATCTACGAATTTTGCAAGCTTGTTCGTGTTCGGAGAAACTACTGGAAAACTCAGCTTTCCCGTCTATTACGCGGCTTCCTATATCAGCTTCGGCAATTTCATTGAACATCTGGATGCGATCGTTATGGTCACGTGGATCTTAGGCGGTTTTGTTCAAATCTCCTTATGGTACTATTCACTCGTTATCGGCACTGCTCAATGGCTCGGTTTAGCCAATTACCGTTTTCTTGTGTTTCCCATTGGTTTGCTTTGCGGTGTTGTTAGTATTTGGGTGGCCCCAGGACTACAGGAGTTAATTTACTTTTTTTCAACGACAGCACCTTTCTATTCGTTTACCATCCTGCTCATTTACCCTTTGGCTTTAGTCTTGGTCGCATGGATGCGCAATGCTAAGAACAATAAAAACAGCTCACTCTGATTAGAATGAGCTGTCTCTTTATCTTCGTTACTCCATCGTAGTGGTTGAACCTGCACTTTGCAGCGGTTTGGACTTACGTTCCTTGAATAAACCGAAGTATTGACAAGTCCCATAAAATAGTATGGTTGAGGCAGCAGCAATAACAGCTAATAAAATAAATGAATTATGAAATCCGAATTTAGCAGCATAAAGACCACCCAGCATGCCGCCGATAATTTTACCGACACTTAATTGAATAACCGAGTTTAGCATCTGCCCCGTTGCCTTCAACTCCTTGACAACATGCCTGTTCACGTACTCAGCCAGACACATATAGAACATGATGTAGGTCCCTCCGTGCAAAACCCAGCTAAGCAAATAGGTGAATGGCGTTAAAGCAAAGGAATATAGGCACCATCTTAATAGGTGAATTCCCCCCGAGAACAGCAATATATTGCGAATCCCGAACCGATCGTACACTTTTTGGAAAAAGATCATGAATGGAAATTGTGTAAATGAGCCGATAGCGAGACCAATACCGATCACTTCCATGCTAATCCCCTGCTCCTTGCTATAAATAGCTTGAAACGCCCACAAGAAACCCATCGTTGTGGAGAGGATTAGCGTATATCCATACAGAACCATCAACGGCTTGCTTTTAAAAATTTCAGCCAGCTTCACTTTCTTTTTACCACTTTGATGGCCCGCAACTTGAGGAATTCCCAAAGATAAGGCAAAGCACCCCAACATAATGAAGGAGGTAACCATAAAGATGGTGTCGATATGGCGAGCAAACAACCATCCTGCTGCAATAGAAATGATCGCGTAGCCTACAGAACCGAAAGTACGAATCGTCGAAAATCGGACGACCCCCTTCGAAGATAACTCAAGAGTAATGGCGTCACTCAGCGGATTGATGGCAATTTGGAACACGCTAAAAAGCGCCATGGCGAATAACAAAGGCCAAAACATGGATCCCGCCCACGGGACCAGCCATACCGTCAAGCCGGACAATAGGGTACATACTATTAAAATTTTATTCTTGGTTCGTGATCTGTCTCCCGCCAATCCCCACAAAGGCTGTGCGAATAAACCAACAACAGCTCCAATAGAGGTGAGAATCCCAATCTCGGTATGTCCAATACCCTGTTCTGTAAAATAAACGCCAATATACGATGAAAACGATCCTGTGCTCATATAAATGAAAGCATAAAAAATCGCAAGGATAACAACATTTTTATTACGTATCATGAAGGCAGCTTCTTTCTACTATTCTTTCTATCGATTTTCATTATAAACTACTTCTTCCGGATAGAATACCTCCAAAATGTAAAAACCGCAGCAGACATGTATGTTTCCATGTCAACCGCGGCTTAAGCAGAAGGTGTTGTACACATTATCCATGTATTCACCGATTTCAATGATTTTATACGCCACTTCAGCAATTATCTACTCATCCTTCTTATGATCCACGAATTCTTCCTCAATCTCATCCATCATCTCTTCCACCGCATCACTGATCAGGTCTGTTGAAGCTATATCGTGTTGGTATAGAGGAGCGTTGATGCCAACTGGCATCTCATTATTTTCTTTGTTTTTTTCACTCATAGTCATAGAACCTCCTTTGGCAAACAATTGTTCATAGCGTATGTAAAAACTGGATTTCTATTCAATCAATCAGGAGACAATTCAGATGAACAAGGTGGAGTTAGGCTTTTCGTTTGTCATTTTTCTTACCCTGGAATTACAGTAATGAATCTGGAATGTTAGTGATGTTTCGGCTCCGCTCCTGCCAGCTTGGCATCCGAAGGCAGCATAATCGCCAGAAGGCCAAGAAGTGGCAGAAATGCGCTTATTTGAATAACAATGTCAAGCCCCGCAGAGTCAGCCAAATATCCTAGAAGCGCTGAGCCAATTCCTCCTAAGCCAAACGCCAGACCGAAAAATAGACCGGCAATCGTCCCCACTTTCCCCGGCAGCAGCTCTTGAGCATATACGACAATAACTGAAAAGCCAGACAGCAGGATGAGACCGATGCATACGCACAGAACCATGGACCATATTGGGCTAGCAAATGGGAGCAGGATAGAAAAAGGAGCGGTTCCCAGAATGGAGAACCAAATGGTATTTCGTCTCCCGAAACGGTCCGCCATCGGTCCCCCGAGCAATGTCCCCAACATACCCGCGATAAGAAGCGCGAACAAATAGTATTGTGCATTTTGTACCGTCATATGGAATCGATCCATTAAGAAAAATGCGTAATACCCTGTCATACTAGCCATGTATACAAATTTGGAAAACAATAAAGTAATAAGTACCGTCATCGCAATAGCAATGGTCCCTTTAGACAAATCTACTCTTCGCTCTTCTCGAGAAGCCGTAGTCTTGTTCTGCCGGGTACTTTGCAAGTGGCTGCCATACCAGCGTGATACATATAACTGAACAATAATTGCGGCGCCAGCTGCTAATGTAAACCACAAGATGCTTTTTTGGCCTAATGGAATAAAAATAAGTGCTGCCATAACTGGAGCAAGCGCCTGTCCTGTATTTCCACCAACTTGAAATATGGATTGAGCCAGTCCTTTGCGATTTCCACCTGCAAGATGAGCCACTCTGGAGGATTCCGGATGAAGAACGGCGGAACCTATGCCGATAAGGACTACAAAAACGAGGAGCAGTGTAAATGACGGTGCATAGGCTAACCCAATCACACCTGTTAACGAGAACAGCATTCCGATGGGCAGCAAGTAAGGCTTAGGCCGCGAGTCCGTATACAAACCTATGGCTGGTTGAATCACGGATGCCGTCATATTAAGCGTAAAGCCAATCCATCCGATCTGCGCAAAACTTAAACTCAACGAATCCCTTAATATAGGAAACATTGCCGGTATAAAGGATTGGATGGCATCGTTCAAAAAATGCACGAAGCTAATTGCAAATAAAACGGAAAAAATAGTGGTTGAAGGTTGACGTAGTACAGCTTGTTGACTCATAAACTTTCTCACTCCTATCCTGCTCTTTATAAATCAGCATATCATCCGATGTTTAAACACAGACCTATACATCTTATCATCTGATGTTTGTATTTAAAAAAATTAGCTTTTTATATGCTCTTCAAGCTCTATTTTTGTTCCATCCAAATGCTGCATGCTGTAAAACTCCGCTGACTGCACGTCTTTGTCTCGGATCGCTTCGTATATTTTCTCATGCTGCTCCGTGAAATAATGGTTATATTCCGGATGGTTAACCAGATTCTCCAAGGAATACCGAATCACTTCCGAAAAAGTACGATAGAGATCTGCCAGAACAGCGTTTTTGGTGGCTGCTGCAACAGCAATATGATAAGCTACATCCACGTCTAAGTATTCTTTAATATTGCCTGCATCGATAGCGATTTGGCGGCGGTCAAGCAAGTCCCTCATGATTCGCAAATCCTCGTCATCTCGCCTTACAGCAGCTAAACGGGCTGCCTCCAATTCCATCATGCGGCGAACTTCATACACCTCCAGAATTTCCGCTCGGCGAAGTCTGTAGTCCAGCGGCTCTTGACTTGACTTTTGCTCGCATACGAAAGTGCCATGACCCTGTCTTTTATCCAGAAGCCCAGCTGATACGAGCACCCGAACAGCCTCGCGAATAGTGGACCTGCCTACGCCGAATTGATTCATCAATTCCGGCTCGGTTGGAATCTGCATGCCCGGTGACAGCTCTCCAAGAGAAATTTTCCTTTGAAGCTGCTCCACGACATCATCGACGATCTGTTTGCGCTTCACTGTTTGAAAAGATAACGAACCTTTATTCATCTGATCATCTCCTGTTGCTTATCTTATTATGAATTATTGAATGAAGCAATCAGAATATATGTTCTGTGGGCGTTCATTCTGATGTGATACCTACAACCTTACCCAGAATGTTATCCTTGGCAATTGTACCGAAGTGTCTGCTATCCGCACTGCGAAACCAATCATCGCCGATTATATAATATTGGTCATTGGGAACCTTTTTTTCTGTCCTGTTCGTGTCCTTGCCGAGCAAAATTTCTTCGGCATTCATTTTCATGGATTGCCGAACATTATCGGATACGTCAGATTGATTTGAGAGCTTTTGCAGTTGTTCAACATCCATCCCAAGTCGATGTGCTTTTCCGTAAAACGTATCGAGCTGCTTTCCATTAATATAGATTTGTCCTTTTTCCATGTGAATAGTTTCTCCTGGTAAAGCAACAACCCTAGAGATTTCAAACTCACTTAAATGGAGAGTTGGATTGTCCAACTTTGGGTTTCGGTAATAAACAATATCTCCTCTCTGAATCGGGGCAGCTTCATAATAAGCAGGGTCCACAACAATAGGCACTCCATCCAATTCATGATGTCCTCGGTCCATATTATCATACTGGTGATCGTACACCTGCATGCCTTCCATGTCCTTTATCTTGACAATTTCCTGCTTCGTTATATTATCTTGTATAATCCCTTCGGAACATCCCGCCAAGAGTAAAGCAATCATTACAATACTAACGCTTATTCGCATAGGTCCACCTCAAAGTTCAAGCATGTGCGATGCTGCTTTCAAAGAACAAAAATAGTGTAAACTGCAGCCAGTTTACACTCCATTGAAGTCAGATCTTATATAAGGAAAGATTAACCTATTTTTCTATTATACCACAATACTATACACCCCGACGACCAGAACCACCATCGAAATGGAACAGCACACATACGTATGCAAGCCACCTTTTCGTTGTTTCCAAGCCAGGAGCAATTGACGTACTGCAAAATACATTCCCGCTCCGTTAATAATAAGCAGTGCTACCGTGAACAGGATCATTTGAAGAGAAGAAGCGCCACCCATACCATGCTGATGCTCGTGCATTTCCATAGCACCCATCATAATAGGAGCAGATAGCCAATGAATGAGGTGAAGGATAAGAACAAGAAATACAGAAAATCCGGATAGGATAGCATATTTCATCTCCATACCCAGAGCTCTTAATTTTTGCAGCACATCATTTCACTCCTTTAAGTCAGACATCCTTACGCACTACGTCCTCTCTTCATCTGTATGACACTGACCTTGTACTTTATGAGTAACCCCGCTTTAGACCGGATCAATTTGAACCGTTGCCTGCTTGCCGCTGAGCTGAATCCCCGTCTTTTTGCTTCCTAATGGCTTTAAGTCCTTGATTAGCGCTTCCAGCAATGCTTTGACTTGAGCTCCTTCTTTCCCTTGAATACGGACGGTAAACAGTACTGCGTCACCGGATTTCAGAATCCTTTCCGCTTGCTGCTTCTTCGTATCATAATCATGCTCTTCTATGTGAGGTGTAAGCCTAATTTCTTTTAGCTTTGCTACTTTCCCTTCCTTCTTCTTGGCCTGTTGGGCTTCTTGCTTGGCTGCTCCGGCTCCTACGAGCTTGCAAGGCGGAGGGCTGCTCATGAGAGACGTGCACACCAAATCGACTTTAAGCTTTTTGGCCATGGCCAACGCTTCGGAAGTAGGAACAACCCCCAGATCCTCCCCCTCAATGCCAGTTAGTTGAACTTCAGACGCTTTAATTTTTTCATTCATAATCATTGTGATTCCACCTGAACTTTCGTTATAATGAAACCTATATTACCGACAATGGGGAGATTTTTCAATGAGCCGCAAAGAATTAGAAGAGCAAATTATCCGCAATTATCAACAGGATGAACAAATGATGATCCTTGTTTTCGCCCAATGGTGTGTTAATCACGATCTGGACCCTGCCGCGCTGTACCTCCGTGCGTATCCGGATCAAGCAGCCAATCCATCGCTTATGCAAGCGATTGAATTAACAGTACCCAAGAATGAAGCAGGCGAACTCGCGGATGGGACCGTACTGAACGTATTATCTTTGTTTGGCAACGAGGAGCTCGCTTTCGTCGTCACGGAAGAAATTTCGAAAAGAGGCTAAAAGCATCTTTATAATCAAAAGGGTGGGAGTTCTTTTACGAACCTCCACCCTTTTTTAAGGACTGACGTATTCTATTAAATATCAGTTTAAATAAAGCAAAGAGAACCATGCCGCTCAATAGCAGCATACCAACTTCAGCCGTACCGCTCCAAGAGCTGGAAGCAGCTCCGAACGAAATGCTGCTCTGTAGTACGGTCGACGATGAGTAGGATTCAACTATAGCTGGCACATACATCATTGTTTGATACATGCCTATCCCCATTTGTACTGCATAATAAGCTACCGTGAACAGTACAGAGAACAATGCAGCTTGTATGAGCGATCCTTTCATCTCGCCTTCCCCTCCATACAATGCATGATAGATCGTAATGGTAATATTCTCCACAAGTATGATGTATCCTTCTAAACTGCCTAAAATTTCATTTCCGACGATGCCCCGCCCTGATTTTGCAGCTTTTCTATCGCTTGACATATTTCATGCTGCCATGCGGTATCGTTAATCATAGATGCAGCAAGTGACAGATTATACAGTCCTGAAAGCTTCCTTGCATAGATCGCATTATAGTGAAGGCAAGCATTCACTTCGGATTCTTCTTCCTCGGTTAGTCCTCTCTGTTTTTGCAGTGTCCAAAGCTCTGCTAATCTCCAGTGTACGGATAGCAAATCCAATCCCCCTGACCGTGTCTGTATTATCGTGGTTGTTAATATTATGGGCAAGGAAAATCCTGTTTAGACGCTATAAGCCCGTCCCTATTTCATGCTTTTTTGCAACTTAACTTTGATTCACTCCGTCTATTAGGGTGTAATAGAGAGTGATAAAGATATAGACAGGAGAAACCTTATGCGTAAATCACCAAAACATCTTTTTAGTTTGACCCTATCTGCTACTGTATTGGCCATTGCATTAACCGCGTGCAGTTCATCTGAGAAGCCCTCCGCAGCTCCACAGGAGCCGGTTATTCAGACACCAACCCCAACGCCATCACCAAATTCAAATACAACGACAGCTCCTCCAGCATCTACTGCTCCTGGAACTGACAATAAGGGAACGACGCAAGCGCCTTCGAATTCATCCAGCAGCGATAAATCCACGCAATCCGATGAACAGAAAACCTATATACTTCAAATAATGGATCAAGCCAAGAAAGGAAAAGTTCCTGGCAACGACTACACTGCTCATAAAAGCTTGATTGATGAGGTTGAGAAGGATTGGGGAAAACCCGACACGAAGGATTCGGCTGGAAAGGGTATTTATTCAACCTATGACAAACATAAAGCAGCATTCGGTTTTAATAAAGGGAGCCTCATATTCGATGTTCGGTCATTTGACGCCAAGCTTCATACACTAAGTTTTGCGCAAATTAAGTCAGTTCTTGGTCAACCCTCCGATACTATCGACAATAAAACCGAAACCATATACGTGTACACGGCTAACGATCAGTATCAGCTAAAATTCATTATTCCCTCCTCCAGTGGCAAAGTGGATCACATCTCGGTCTACAGTCCTCAGGATGCGAAGAACTTAATGGCTGGTTAAGAAAATAAAAGGCGGCTCTGCTTCTTACTGGAAGAGAGTCGCCTTTCTGTTTATTTCTTTGCCTCAAGCCATGCAGCTATTGCTACAATTTCTTCTTCCTTCAGCTTCCCCTTAAAGCCAGGCATTCCGCCCCCGCCATTCGTGATCTGATTCACAATTTGTTCTTTATTCATTCTCGCGCCGATCTTTTGAAGATTTTTCTTGTCGCTGCCTTTGCCATCTAATGTATCCCCATGGCACGCAATACAAGTCTGCTTAACTACAGCTTCTGCGTTTATCGCTGTTGCTGGAGTCGCTTTACTGTCACTACCGGCAGCACCTTGTGTTTGACCTGGGGTTGGAGTTGGCGTTGGGCTCGTTTGAGCTGTAGAGCCTTGGGGCTGCGCCCCTTGATTCGAGCTTTGAACAGGTGCAGACTGCTGCCCTTCATTGCTTGGTTTCGTGCTGCACCCAGATAAGGCAAGTGCGGTAGATAAGACGGCTGCCATGGCTGCATATTGAACTTTCATCAACCCAACCTCCAATAATAAATGTTATAGAATATAACACTACATATTGTAGTGTTTAGGATGATAGGGTGTCAAGCTGGATTATTGGCTTTTTTTAGATAATTTAAAAAAGCACCGAACCCAAAGGTCCGTGCTCTTCTATCGATGAGCCAGGGTTCGTCAATCCTGATTTACCGAATTCTCTATAGAATCGCTGTTTCCTAACATTTTCTTAATCTCACTCGTAACATTAACTATTGGCTGCATTCCATCAACAATTCTTAGCTTATCCTCAGCATGATAAAAATCACATAATAGCTCTGTCTGCTCTTTGTTTACCTTCAGACGTTTTTTCACCGTCTCCTCGGTATCGTCCTCCCGCTGGACTAACGGATTTGAGCATGTATCGCAAATTCCTGGTTGAATCGGAGGATGGTTCAATATATGATAAGTTTCCCCACATCCACTGCAAACCCTTCTCCCAGTTAATCTATCTAACAACAGCTCATCAGAGACTTCCACATAAATAACATAATCTATGATCGATGATTTACTGCTCAAATACTTTCTTAAAGCAACAGCCTGTTCAACATTTCTAGGAAATCCATCCAAAAGAAATCCTCGTTTACAATCCGTCTGTTCCAATCTGTTCAATGCAATTCCTATGGTTATATCATCGGGAACTAGCACACCTTTGCTCATGTATTCTTGTGCCGATAGGCCCAGCTTCGTCTGGTCTTGAACGGCTTTTCTAAACAGATCTCCTGTTGAAATATGCGGTATGTTCTGGCTTTCAACAATGATCTTCGCCTGCGTTCCTTTGCCTGCACCAGGAAGCCCTAATAATATGACATTCATGCTATTCCTCCTCAACGTGACCTTCGAGTTTCCAGCTGCGTATTGGTCTACTGCCCACCGAATATCATGGTTTCCTTTCATTGAATAAATGATTGTAAAGCTCTTCATAATGGCTCACATAAAAATCGGCACCAGGCGCATCACTTTGAAATAAACAGGTCCTGACTCCTATGCTTTTCCCTGGGATAATATCTATCTCTCGATCTCCAATAACCCAATCTATCTTATATTTGTCGTGCAAATAAACATAGGACTCTGAGTTCGGTTTGCTAGGATATCCGTCACCGCCAGCGACCATCTCTACAAAGTAATGCATCCATCCGTAATGCTCCAGAATAGGTAAGACTTCTTTTCGCGGCTTATGCGTCATGATCACATTGATATCTGCCCGCTTCAATATATTTTCCACGTAAGGAAATGGCATGGTTTTGCTAGGATGCAAGCTTTGTTCTTTAATAAAAATCTGCTTCAAATGATGTTCTCCCAAAGCATAATGCTTGACAGTGTGAGAGAACGAGATCTTTAAATTCGATAGGATTTCGTCTCGAGGTACCCTTTCTTCCATTACTTCATACATAATATCCGTATAGGCTGGATATGTATTAAACAAGGTCCCATCAAAGTCCCACAAAATATTCAAATCGGATCCTCCTCGCTCAGCACCGTGTGTTACAAGAGTTAGATAAAGCCTAGAATTCTTATTTAATATATCATATATTCAGGATATTATTGTAAGTAATTATAAAATAAGGTTAGAGATTCAGGCATCAATTTCGAGTAGAATAACTGCGGTATTAGACTGAAACCTTATGGTGGATCTGGGAACGAAGATGAACTACGATTCAGGTCGTTCCCAGATCCAGCTCTCTAATTTGGCTGATTTACTTATATATAAAAAAAACCGTCTTTGTGTAAACTGCGCCTCCAAATGCAGTTCATAGCCAGACGGTTCTTATTATTAGTAAGGCTTAACTATACCCCCATACCTGCAATCCGGCGCCGAGCATACCGCTCAGATTTCCCCTTCCTGTCAAAGCTCTAACACCCGCCTGGCATCCAGTTGTACAACGGGTTCGCTGGCCGCTTCCTTCGATAGCATCAAGCGCATCCGATTCGCGATTCCTGTACCAGTTGCATACTGCTCGAGGCATCCGATACCTCCACATACGCAGGGGAGCCCGTTGAAGCCCACCGACATATGCCCAATTCTCCAGCGCCACCCCATGCACCAATCGTCCATCCGATATGATGGCTCCTCCTACACCTGTACCTAGTGCCAGACAAAGTTAAGTTGCACACATTGCGACCGGCTCCAAGCTTCTTCTCCGTTAGTGCAAGTACATTATTGAGAACATATGTTCTTTACAGGTTAGCTCTCGTTAAAGTATAATAATTCCAGAATCTAAATTTTAAATATGGTGGAGAAGAGTCAAATGAGCTTGAAAGCAATTATTAGTTATCAGGACACAACTAAAGAAATAGCATTGTTAAAAGAAATTGAAGTCCATAAAATGCTTAACCCTATTAAAGAAGGGAAATGGTCAATTAGGGAAATAATTGGACACCTACACTATTGGGATAAATTTATTTTAGAACAACATATCCCTTTCATGGCGCAAGGAGCAAATCTAATTGCATTCCCATATCATGATTCCCACAATAATGAAGGGATTCAGTATATCAGTAGCTTCAAGAATGTGGTTTCTTTAATTGATGAGTTTGTATATACACGTAACCAATTATTTGAGGCTATCAATAGTATCGAAGGCGATCTACGATTCACTATTGGTTCGGGTAAACGACAGTTTACTATTGATAGTTACATTACTATCTTTTCAAAGCATGATATTCATCATTTAGATCAAATCAGGAATAAACTTTCACATTAACTGCTAGACCCTTAAATATGAAGTTAGACTCTTGTTTCGTGATTAATGTTATTTTGCTGGGAAAATGACTTGTAATTAGTTGCAGAATCCGTACATAACACAGCGTCTTCATGAAGAAGATTCCCCATTACATCATTAATTTGAGATGCTGTAGCTCGTCCATGCCCGGCTAATTGTGAAAAAGAAGGCTCCCACTATAAATGCAAGCTAAACCGTTTCGAAAGCGTGATTCTCGAATGCCTTTATATAAGCCTACGGGCTTTTTAGGTTCAGAGGACACATCATTCTTTATCGCTTCAAAATTCAAAATGTTATAAGTATTTTATGACTCCTATGTCAATAATTTAAACCCTTATCAAGTTGTTTCATAAGCAAAAAAGGCTCCTTCGCCAACCAAAGCGTTCAGAGCCTATCTTTAATTTTATTGCAGCTTGTAAATAAAATAACCGTCCTTAACATCAATGAGTGTATACCGATCCTTTACATATTGCTGCAAGCTCCCGTCGTCGCCATCGATATGCCCTCTAAGCGGAACAAAGTACTTTGCGCCCATTTTCACAAAATATTGAAGCTCCGCGATAGGATCCTGCGGCATCGTATTGCCTACTCTCCACCCCTTACGATGACTGGCGTTAAGCAATGAAGGATCGTCCGTTCCCACTACTATCAGATCATTAGTCGAAGTATAGGCCTGAACCACCTCGGCTTGTCTCAGTAAAACGGTATGCTGTTCCCTAAGCAGTGGTGAGGTCAGCTGGTAGCTCTGCCAGGCAATTAGAACTATAGCAATAACCGTAACCACCTTCCCGGGAAGCTTGTTCCAAATAGAGCCGAGCGTTACTCCCCCGAGCAAAGCGACCAACGGGCCGATCAATATCAAGTAATAATCAAACTTAATCGTAGCTACTACAGTAACCAATTCGACTAGCATCGCCAAAGTCCAAATTCCTATCGGATACTCTTTTTTCCAATGAATTGTAAGCAGCCCTGCAATGAATAACACGATTCCATACCATGTAAATGCATTTGGTACTTGCTCTGCAAAAAAATGAAGCGCCTCTGGGGAAGCGATGCTGGTGAATAGACTTGGGAGAATATGCTTGGTCGCAATGCCAGTAACGAATGGAAATTCAGCAATTGTGCTTAACCATTGGAAATACAAATAAGGTGGCAGCAGTGACATGAGGGCAAATAGCCAAAGCTCCCACCTCACAAGGCTCCTAAGCCTGTATTCCTTCAAGGCCATCCCCATCATAGGTATCCCAACGAATACAGTTGGTATTTTTTGCGAGATGGCAAGAGCTGTGAAAACTCCCGCTGCTATAAGTACCCAGAACCGCTTGTGATCTATCCATTGAACAAACAAGTAAAAGGCTCCAAGCATAAAGAATAGAGCTGCCGATTCAGGCATGATAGCTCTTGAATACAAAATAGAAAGGGGTAAAATCCCGTACAAAAGCGTCGTAATCCACGCAGTCTGAACCGAATAATAACGTTTGGCAATGAGATATAAAAAATACGCCGAACCAATAAAAAAGCTTAAAGGGACTATTCTGGCCAACATATAGTGATAACCGAATAAATTGTACAGTACGGCAATAATCCCTGTCGTAATCTGAAACTCTAATTGCACATAATTCGGCATAGGACCATCGTAGTTCAGTTGCGGATACAATAGGTTAAAATGATTTTCCAAAAAATTAATGGCTATAGATTCTGTATCCGACTGTCTCCAGGAATCATATTCATAAGGGGAATTTGCCAAAGTCGGTACACGTAGCACAGCTATGAAAATAAGAATGAGCACAATCAAATACCCATTACGAGGTTTCTTCATATTCAAAATGTAAAAAGTACCTCCCCTTCCTATTTATTTATAAACCACACCCCTGCGACAATGATTACTATGCCCATTAATTTGTTCCAACTGAAGGACTCATCTAACAAAAAATAAGAGAGAATGACAACTAGAATATAGCCGATACTTACCATTGGGTAGGCGTAGCTTAATTCAGAACGGGATAGTACTTTAATCCACAATAAGAAGCTTGTTCCAAACAAAATCAATCCGATCACAATTTCAGGAGTTTTAAGCAGCCTTATAATGCTGGTAGCTAATGTGGGTAACGACAGAGAGACTGCTCCTAATTTATTGGAGCCAAGCTTTAAAATAACCTGGCCCAGTGCCCCCAAGACGACTGAAATGAGAATTAGCCATATCGTTTTCATAGTGCATGTTCCTTGCTCCACTTTTTGTCGACCTTTACCTTTTTCAATAGCTTAAAATAACCTATTATGGTTCTCCATATGTTCATTTTGCTTTTGGTTTCTTTTAGATGATATTCGAGAATAAGTGGATATTCCCCTGCCCGAACTCCCATTCGGCTGAATCTCGCCATAATCTCCGCCATGCATTCAAATCCGCTGCTCGTAACAAGTGGGCCATTATAATAAGTCATCGCTTTGAGTAGGGTACTGATTCGATAACATCTGAAGCCACTTGAATAATCATTGACATTGGCAATAGGAAAAAATAGCTTAAAAAACCATCTGGCTCCGCGACTAAACAGCTTTCGATACCAAGCCAAACCAAGTTCCTTTCCGCCATCTGCATATCTCGAAGCAATAACCATGTCCAATGCCTCCAGCCTAAGCTTTTTAACCAAATGAGGAATAGTGGCTGGGTTATGGGTATTGTCGGCATCCAAAGTGATGAGAATATCATCAAAATCAAAATGGTTGACTACATGGTCAAACATCGTATTCATGGCTTCCCCAAGCCCCCGATTATGTGAATGAGTAAGTACTCTCATATCTGGATGAATAGCCGTATATTCCCGCAAAATAGCTGCCGTATCATCTGTGCTGCCATCATCAACGACAATAATATGTAAGCGTTCATCCATCTGGCGCCTTAACAATTCCAGTTTCAAAAGAAGAATAGGAAGCACATTGCCTTCGTTGTAAGCAGGTAGACCGATAATCACCTTCGATTTCATCTGACACCTCTCTTTCCGACACCTTCCTATTCATAATTTATTCAGATTGTCTCCATTCAAGTACTTAGCTTTCTTACATCACAAAAAAGACCGCTCCTAATGGACCGGCCTAAAAACGATAATTCAACTCGAATGGTATGATATCAGCATTCAGTTTATCCTGAGATAAGGGGCTATACTCACTATGAGGTTCGTAACCAAAACCAGAATCGACTATCTGCAAACCTTGCTTCGCTTCATTGAGGACGAAGACAAGCAAAAAGAGGCATTACATATTCTCGATTCCATAACACGCGACATCAATGAAAATTATGCCGAGATTGAAAAGCCGATTCGTCTATACGAGAAATAAAGTTACAGTGTTACAGTGACTTTCGTGCTTCTAATAAAGAGCCTCATTAATGATTGCGTACATTTTAGCGTCCTGATACTCACCCTTGGTATATATATGCTTTCGCAATGTTCCTTCAAATTGCATTCCTGACTTCTCCATCACTCGAGCAGATCCAATATTATCAGGATGACATCTTGCTTCCATTCGTACCAGCTTCATTTCGTTAAAGCCAAATTCCACAATCCGTTTCATGATTTCCGTCATATAGCCTAGATTCCAAAAATCACGGGATAATGCATATCCAATCTCCGCCCGAGCATGAACCACATTCCAGCTGACAAAGCCTACAGTGCCGATCATGAGCTTCGTTTGCTTGTCCTCTATGCCCCAAGGTGCAATCTTATGTTCTTCGTAAGCGTTCATTACTGCTTCAATAAATCTCCGTGTATCCTCAAGCGATTGATGAGTGGGCCATGTCGTGTATTTGGATACTTCTTCATTGGAGCCGTATCGAAACATATCCTCGGCATCTTTGAACTGGAGCTTTCTGAGTATCGTCCTCTCCGTCTCCAGAACAGGAAGCTTACTAAAAATCATTTCCCTCGTTATCGTCATTGAATCCACCCACCTTCTTAATTTGAATCAGTATACATGGAATTCTCTATAGAAACAACCAAAAATTAGAAAAAAGGTCATCTGAAACGATCTGTCGAAAGCCCCCTAATGCAATTGTCCTACGCTCCACTGTTAAGCGAGTGGAGATCCATCGTCTCTGATAAACAAGCTTCTCAAAGTTAACATTGAGAGTAAAAAAGCCAAGAGAAGAAATTCTTCCCTTGGCTTTCTTGTTTACTCTAACAGCTTATTGAGTCAATTCAGTAACCAGACGCTTCGCGTCTCCAGTCGCTGTAGTGTATACTTCAAACACTTTCAGTGTCAATGGTGAATCAAATTGCTGAGAAGTACCTTTGAACGCAATGTTGTTCTCACCGGTTACTAAACGGCTAGGACCGATAAACGAATTAAGGCTGGTTCCAACCAATCGTCCTGCTGCATCATAAAGCTCAAACTGCAATTTGGAGAAATTGGAATCAACTTGTACATTAGGTTCCCGTTCGATATCCATTAGGAATTTCCCTTTGTAAGTATACTCAAATGTTTGTGCATTGAACTGGAATGAAACATCCCAATGTGAAATATCGAATTTGAACGGATAGACGTCAAATTTCGTTTCATTATCTTTTTCGGTTTGCAGCGCTAAGCTGTACGTACCGATGGTTGTTTTGTACGGAGCCGCCGTTTTAGCGTCCTCCACCTTCAAGGCCATGCCTTGACCTGACTCCGATACCGGCAGCGAGTACGAATAATTGACCGTGATTCCAGCATTCGGTAGGATCGGCGATTCTGTAATGGTTTGACGCTTGCCGCTATATTCGTAGCCTTCCGAGCTGATGAGATTCGTATCAAATGCAGGTACGGAAATCGGACGATCGCTCTTATTGTACAGCTTGAATTTAGCGGTCACTTTTTTATTGCCTTCTTCTTCGTCATCATACATATGGAACTCCACCACCGAAACTTGGATATCCGGGTGAATCAGCTCACTGCGTGAATCGAATTTCATCGTGTTGCCCAAAGCATAGGCCTCATATTGGTTACCTAAGGTTTGTGTTGGTAGCAAAATATTGAGACGACCCACATTATATTGAACCTGAGAAGGTGCTGCGCCTGCAGCTGCTGGAGCTTGAGTAAAGCTCTCGTTGGTCAACAGGTTCAAGCTGGACAGCACGGTATCCTGATCGGTAGGAATGACAAAGTGTACATATTTCTCTTCTTTGCCATCCAATACAAGCGAGCCTTCTTCAACTCGTTTACCGGAGAACACTTTCGCACCCGTTTTACCATCAATACTAAAATTCGGTACCGTCTCACGTTTGTCAGTCGGGTTGAAAGCTAATAGCTGTACCACATAGACTGTACCCTTATCTGTGGTCTGCTTATTAACATTAACCGGTGTATACTGAATTGGCGAAATCAAGGACGGTATTTTGAAAGAGTCAGACCATTTCTTGACGGCTGCGGAATCCGTGATCTGCATATCACTTCCCTGCCAAGGCTGTACCGTAATCGGAACAGCCAATACCAGTGTTTGTTTCTTAGGATATACGTAATAATCTACGTCAGTCCAATTCACTTCAGCTAACGAAACATCATCTGTACGATCAATCACGGCCATATAGCTTAATTCCGTGTTTGCCTTAGACTGGATAGTTTTAGCATTGGATGCGCTCGGTTGTAATGTATATTCAATGCCTTCGCTTGTTTTGACACGCAGCTCATAATCCGGCACTCTTGTAAAGTCTGTAAAGTTATTTTTCATGCGAACCACAACGCCGATGCGAGTTCCTTCCGAAACGTGCTCGTTCAATATACTTTTCACTTCAACTTCAAGCTTATCAGTTAAAGGATATACGATTGCTGCTTGATTTTGAACGGCTGTCGGAGTCGTCTCTTCTGCAAAAGCCGAATATCCCGTACTCATAAGCGATGCTGAAATAATCATGACGGCTGCGGTTTTCTTCAACTTGTTGTTCAATTGCTTCTCCTCCTCTTGGTACCTCTATTATTTGGCCAACTGAACCTTTTCTTTGTCCTTCAACTGATGCTGACCGGAAGTAATAAGCTGTTCGCCTTCCTTCAGCCCGGAGAGTACCTCTTGATACGTTTCGTTCAGTCGGCCCATTTCTACCTTCCGCTTCTCGGCTTGATCCCCGGTAAGCACGAAGACGAATGTATCTCCACCTTCGCGAACGACACTTAATGTAGGAATAGCTACGACAACCTGATCCTGACTTTCTGTCAGAAGCACTTGCGCTTTCATGCCAGGCTTGAGCTTACGGTCAGCGTTAGGCACTTCCAGCTCCAACGAATACGATTTGGACTGTGCACTCATAACATCCGCGAGGTAGGCAACTTTAGCCGAGATTTTATCCGTAGTCCCCGGTACATAGAGCGTCAACTCCTGCTTGCCACGGATCAAATTGGCGGAGCTTTCCGTCAGTTCCGCTTTCACCTTGATCGGATCGAGCTGCTGAAGTTGGGCTGCTTTGAAGCCTGCCGGCAGCGTCATTCCGATTTCAATTGGCCAGTCTGTTATAACACCGCTGGCAGGAGCTGTAACCTCCATATGCTGCAACGTACGGTCAGCTTCTCGGATAGAAACATCCGCCGTTTGTAGGGCTTGATCCAGCTGGGCTAAAGAGTTCGTGTTCTCTAAGGTTTTCAGCTTGTTGCGGCTATTCTCCAGATCAAGCCGCTGGTTATTCAGCTGACTCTCTGTTTGCTCTAGCTGAAATTTGGTTACTAGACCTTGATCGTAATCATTGCGCATCTTGCTGTAATTTTTCTCAGCATCCTTCAATGCCGTGTCTTGTTTGGTTATGCCATTTTTTAGCTCCAGCTTGGAATCTTCCAGATCCTGCTTTGCTTTAGTGAGCTGCTGCTGTGTTCCGGATAACGCGATTTGCGCCTTTTCCTTACTGATATTCACATCCGTTGGATCAAGCCGAAAAAGCACTTCTCCTTTTTCCACGGAATCCCCACGCTTTTTCAGCATCTCCAGCACATCGCCGCCGGTTTTCGTGATCACATCCATCTGCAGTGAGGATACAACGTCCGCTACCTGCTCTAATGGATCTCCGATTTTTTGCTTTTGTACCTTTTCCACTTTTACCGTCTTGATCTGCGCTTCTGTGCTTGCAGGAGCAGCTTCCGGTTTGGCTGTGCAGCCGCTGAAAAGTGCCGTACTAATAACGAGAGCTCCTACGATGCTCAAGTTTTTATTGACTGAGTTTGCCTTTGTCAGTTTCATGGAACGATTCTCCTTTTCCCCTGTCGATCTAATTGAGTCCAGCTTTTATCGGATTAATGGGTTATGTTCGCAGCCTTGGAATTAGTATTCATTTTGCTCTTCTTCTTAAACAGTCGACTTACGCGAACCTTCATCGCATCAATAACTTCATAAACTACCGGAACGACGACCAACGTCAGAACGGTGGATGTAGTCAAACCACCGATAACTACTACGGCCAAGCCTTTGGATATCAGCGATCCTTCCGACAATCCGATTCCGAGAGGCAGCAAAGAAATGACCGTTGCACCCGCCGTCATAATGATAGGACGCAGTCGAGTCAGACCCGCTTTAACTAATGCTTCACGGACAGGAACGCCCTCCTCGCGAAGCTGCTGCACACGGTCGATTAACACGATCGCATTCGTAACAACGACACCGATGAGCATAAGGAATCCGATCAAAGAAGTAATATTAATCGATTCTCCGGCTATCAACAAGCCCAGGAACCCTCCGATTGCCGCCAGAGGCAAGGAGAATAAAATAACGAACGGCGCGCTCGCATTACCGAAGGCAATAACCATAACAAGGTACACAATAAGTATTGCCGCAACCATAGCTACAGCCATTTGCCCGAAGCTTTCTTGAATATCATCGCTTACGCCTTGCGCTTGGGCTCTAACCCCATTCGGCAGCTCGACTTTCTTAAGCTCTTCAGCTACTTTGGTACTGATACCGCCTTTGTCTTTACTGTCGATCTTAGCCGTAATCTTCACGTATTGCTCCTGCATTTCACGAGAAATGGCTGCTGGAGCTTCAACTTGCTTAATTTTGGCGATTTCGTTCAAGTTCACTACAACACCTGTTGGTGTCGTAATCTGGAACAGTCCGATCTTGTCAACCGAGTTTTTAAAATCGTCCTGGATCATCATCTGCGTTTTGAAAGTCACATTATCAAATTTCAATTCGCCGATGTCCACTTTACCTAACCAAACCCTTACACTCTCCAGAATTTGAGCCGAGGACAAACCGTACGTTCTTGCTTTGTTCTGATCGACGGTTACTTCCACCTGCATTTTTTTCTCGCTCAGGTTATCTTTGACCTCTTGAAGCTCAGGGAAATCTTTCATTTTTTCTTTGACCAGCTCGGCGCCAGTCATTAATTGAGTTAAGTCATCCCCTTTAAGCAGGTAAGCGAAATCGTCACCGGATCCCGACATAGAAGCAGTCATTAGATTGCCTTCCACTTCAGATCCTTTCGGAACCATGGTTAAAATCTTATCCGCATATTCTTTGGACATTTTCTTGGCATCCGAAGCTTTGGACATCGATCCGATAATCATTGCTTTATACGAAACTCTCTCACCGCTTGTATTGTTCTGATCGTAACCGACCATCGATTCAAAGTATTCGAAAGCAGGTTCTCCAATTGGGTCCTTCTCTTCCTTCAACATGGTCTCGATTTCTTTCACTTTGAGATCCATGGACTCGATAGATGTTTCACGAGGCAGTTTCAACGTAAACGATACTTGCTTATCCGTCGCGCTGTCAGGCATGAATGCCGCCGGCAAGAACGGTACCGTTCCACCAAGAGACACTACGAACACAAGGAAGGCAACCAGAATCGTCTTCTTGGGATTGTCAAGGGACCATTCGAGAAACTTCTTATATTTGCTTGAGAATTTACCCAGCTTCTCTTCATCATGATGCTTGATGTTATTACTATTCAGCACCATCAGCTTAGCCAACATCGGTATGACTGTTAGTGCAACAATAAGTGAAGTCATCAGCGCTACGACCAAGGTAATTGCGAACGGACGGAAGATATCGCCCAAAATACCGCCGACAAACGAAATCGGTAAAAATACGCCTGCCGTTGTTATCGTCGAAGAAGTAATCGCTGAGGAAACTCTTGCGGTTGCCATTTTAATAACCGATTCATTACGCTCATTAGCCTTCTGAAGTTCACTGAAAATGTTCTCAATAACAACGATACTATCATCCACGACACGCCCGACGGCAATCGTAAGACCACCCAAAGTCATAATGTTCAGCGTTATGCCAAGTGGGGCCATAATGGAAAGCGTTGTAAGGATCGATAGAGGTATCGAGACTAAAACGATCAATGTCATCCGAACGTTTCTTAAGAACAGCAAAATCATGACAGAAGCTAGAATCGCCCCCGATATCCCTTCCTTCAGCATCCCATGAATGGATTTCTCTACATCGTTCGCGGAATTATATACGGTGGTGAAATGGATGTTCGGAAATTCCTTCTCCCAACCAGCAATCAGTTTCTTCACATCGTTGGAAAATTCAACTGTATTGGCGTCCTTACTTTTATACAGTGTAAGCCCAATGGCTGGGCTGCCGTTTAATCTATCGATATATTCCGAATCCGATATCGCTTCTACTTTGGAGATTTGTTTTAGTAGAACCGTTTGTCCGGATGACGTAGTCAGCTTCATATTTTCCAGATTGTAGATGGTGTTCAAATCGCTTTGAATACGAACCATCTGCTCATTGCCGTTAAAATCAGCCGTTCCTGCCGGACTTGTCAGCAATGCAGCTTGTATGCTCTGCTGCACTTGCGAAGGCGTCATGCCGTAATTGCTTAACGCATTAATATCGAGCTTCAGCTTCAAGGTCGCTTCCTGCTGCCCTACCGAGTCAACATGGTCGATACCTTTCATTGCACTTAGTGTAGGCTCAATTGTATCTTTGTAAATCCGGTTTAACTCCTCTTGGTTCATGCCGTTATCGCCATTGACCGCTCCGAAAAATACAGGAAAATCACTGCTGCCGAACTTGGATACTTTCGGCTTGGATGCGGTAGCTGGAAGCTTCACATCCGCAATGGCGCTCTCAATATCTCTCTTGGCATCATCCGGCTTGCGGCCGTTAACCAGCTCTACCGTAATGGCAGAAAATCCGTCATTCGAGGTTGAAGTTACTTTCTTCAAACCCTCGATACCGACTATCCGCTTCTCTAGCTTTTTGGTGACATCCTCCATTACATCTTTGGGCGGTGCCGGATAAACCGAGCTGACAAACACGACCGGCAAAGAAATATCCGGCATGCTTTCCTGCTTAAGCTGACTCGCTGAAAATCCACCCGCAATGAACAAGAGTATGCTGATCATGATGATGGCCGCAGCGTTTTTCAAGGAAAAATTGGTTAACTTGTTCATCTCTCTACTCCTCCATTCCTACTGCTGACGTCTCTTATCTTTCTCTACTTATTTACCAACTGCTGTTTAATAGACTTCCATTTCCCTTCCAATTCATCCAACTGAGACATAATTAAATCGCTCAGAGCCGAGAACGCAGTAAACCTTTCCTTTAACAGTGCATAGGTCTCTTGTTCATTGGGTTCTACGTCCTTAATGACATCGTAAGAACTAAGTGCCGTTGCTACCATCTGTTGAGTGATTATCATTCTCTCTTTAAATGAGCGGATCGAGGACAGATCGATATCATCGGATATGTAATAATAATTTTTGCGGTCATTGCTCGTTGCAACTTTATGGCATAGCCCAATTCGTTCCATAGAACGGATATGTACGCTGACCGCTGCTCTTGTCACTTTAAGCTGTTCAGCAATTTCCTGAAGGCTTATCGGCTCTGTAGCGAATAACAGTAAGGCTAGAATCCTACCAACTAATGGACTGTGCCCCTCGCATTCAAGCTGCAGAGACATCTGATTACTGACGAATTGTTTTAATTCTAGGAAGCTTCGCGGGGCATGCTGCATAGTCATCTCCTCTTCGTTTTCTCTCTTTAAGACCCATGTTGTAAGCATAACATCGTTAACAACTACGTTAACGCACAATACTGACTGGTCATCCATAAAGTACTATATACAAAAAAGCCAATATTTACAACACTTTTTTCCCGCAAGTAATGTGGCTAAAATAAAAAATGACCAATCGGTCACAATCTTGACTAAAGATTGCTGTGCGTTTACAATCTTTAAGAAAGACTATGAACATTCAGGAAGTGATCCTTGTTGAAAGATAAAAAACAGCAGATCATCCAGTCTGCTATTAAACTGTTTGGGGAAAGAGACTACCATACGACATCCATACAAGAGATAGTCAGCTTGGCGGGCGTGTCCAAGGGAGCCTTTTATCTGCACTTTCATTCCAAGGAAGAGCTGCTTATTTCTATTTACACTTATTTTTTCGAGCTTTGCTTTAAAGGCTTGGAGCAAGTAGCTTCAGACACGACTTCTTCTCCCGAAACGATCCTGCGTAAAGTGATTTTACAGCAATTGAAAATCATTATAGAGAACAAAGAATTTTTGACCATGATGCAAAATAACGGCGCTGCGTTCATTCAGAACGACACGATTAAACAGATGATCTATGAAACGAACCTGCAATTCATGGCCTGGTTTCAAAAACGGATTGAAGAAGTGTACGGCAGCCCCATCGAGAGACACTCTCTGGACTGTGCAGTCATGCTGAACAGCTTACTCAAAGATTACCTGTTTTACTGCTTGAGTTATAATATTTCAATAAAGCACGAAGAGCTAGCCTCTTTCTTATACGAACGTCTGGACGATTTGGTTACAGGGATTATTCGCAAGAAAACGGCTCCCATTCTGTCCTCGATCGATATGCTTCAGCAAAACGGTCTATGCGGTGAGGGAAGCACATGGCTGCTGAAGGTTGAACAGTGCAAGCAGTGGATTGAAACGACGATCGAAGATCCACGGACATCGGATACGTTGATTCAATCGCTTCATGCGGTGATTAATGAATTGAAGAAAGAGGAACCGAATGAAATCATCATTCAGGGAATGTACAATTACTTAGTAACCTTGAGCAAGGACAATCCGTCATTGCTTGTACAATTGGAGCAATTATTCGCTTGGAGACTTGGGAAATAAGCCTCCCGTATTGAAAAAGCCGCAGCTCAGGGATTCCCCTGCTCTGCGGCTTTCCTATTTTTTCCAATTAAACAGCATGACCTCGTACCGTCTCATCCTTAGGCAGCAAGACAGCCAAAATGCCTAAGAGCGGCAAATAAGCGCACAGCTTCATAATGAAGGCTATGCTTGTCGCATCCGCAATGGAGCCAAGAACGGCAGAACCAAGACCACCAAGTCCGAAAGCAAGACCAAAGAACAGCCCGGACACAAGTCCGACTTTCCCAGGGAGCAGCTCCTGAGCGTACACCACAATGATGGAGAAGGCGGACGATAATACAAAGCCTGCGCATACGCACATTACACCTGACCAGAATAAATTGGAATAAGGCAGTAAGATAGAGAATGGCGCGGTTCCCAATATGGACAACCAAATAATATTTCGTCTGCCGTAGCGATCTGCCAGCGGTCCTCCAAAGAACGTACCTGCGGCGGATGCTACCAGGAAGGCAAACAAGAACATTTGTGCGCGTTCCACTGTCAAACCATAATCATTAATGAGATAAAAAGAATAGAAGCTAGTAATACTCGACATGTAAACATGCTTGGAAAATACAAGAAAGACTAGAATCACTATAGCGGCTGTGACCTGCTTCTGAGTTAACAAACTGGTGCGACCCTCAGAACTCTTGGCTTTGGCAGAGCGCCTAGGCTGTATGTTCTGTCGGCTGTACCAGCCCGCTACATAATATTGAATCGCAATAGCTGCGACAGCAGCAAAAGTAAACCAAATGACGCCAAATTGACCCAAAGGAACGAAAATCAGCGCCGTCATGATCGGACCGAGCGAGCTGCCGATATTTCCTCCTACTTGAAAAATCGACTGTGCCAGTCCCCTCTGTCCACCTGCTGCGAGGTAAGCGACACGGGACGATTCCGGGTGGAACACAGCTGAGCCAACTCCCATCGCAATAACGGAGAGCAAAATAACTAGGAAATTAGGGGCTATGGCCAAAGTGACGACTCCTACCAGCGTAAAGCAAACGCCGATGGGTAAAATGTAAGGACGCGGACGTATATCTGCGTACAAACCTACGACAGGCTGAAGGAAGGACGCCGTAATGTTCATAGCAAAGGCTATTAGTCCGATTTGCGTATAGGACAGCTGCAAAGTATCCTTCAATATCGGAAACAAAGCCGATATTGTCGATTGCATAGAGTCGTTCAATAAGTGGACGATACTAATTGCAAAAATGATTGGAAATACAGTTAAGTTCACAGGCGCTGCTGTTGCAGCAGACTTCTCCACGGTTCATCTCTCTCCATTCTGTTTCTAAATTGGGGTTAAGCTCTCCTCCACTATTTCGCTATTCAGCGATTATAGCACGGCTCTCGAGCAAGTCAACCACTAATTTGAAACCTAGAGCGAAATTCCCTGCCCTCCCTTTAGCTTGCTTCTACCTTAATTCTTGGGCTGAAGCGAATTCATCATCAAGGTAGAAAAATCGGAAGCTTGAAATGACTTAGCATCGGATGAGACAAAACCACGCATGCGGAACCCGAACGATAATAAGACGAATAAGTCAGCTGTCTTATCCGCATCCACTGCCAGTGGAATAACACCGTGCTCTTGGCCGGCAAGAATCCATTTCTTCGACATCTCCAGCATAAGCTCATAAAAACGCCGAATTTCCAATATGGCTGATTCATCGCTTTTTCCCAGTAAGTACATAAACACCTGATTCGTAATATCCTGTGAATTCTCCAGCATTGGAAGTACATTAATAATCTGGCTCAGTGGCCCTGATATCTCATGGTTCGATTGGATAACCTCCTCGAAAAAACGGCTGTTCGTCTCTTCAAGTCCCTGCTGGAGCACCATAGCCAACAGCTCGTCCTTGCTTTTCACATAATGAAAAATGGCGCCTTTCGACAATCCCGAACGTTCCATAATGTCACTAAAGGTTGTTTTCGTACAGCCTTTTTCAAGAATCAGCTCCTTGGTCGTATCCAAAAGAAGCTGCTGCGTCTGCTGACGTTTTAATTCACGTTTCATAGTCTCCTCCGAATGCAGTTCATATAGCGGTAGTATACGCTTAATGTTTACATTATACAAACCGACTAACGGTTTGTAAAGTAATCGCCATATTAATTCATTCGTCATTTCTACACAATCAACCGGAGACTTTCAGATTGTTATCGAGAAATCGCAAAATAACAGGTCTTAAATCTACATTAGAAGTGCCGCTATCCTCTCCTGTTGTGCTTCCAGCGGCAACAAATTGACGTGCTAAGTTTGTCTCTTTCAGCTGTTCCATAAAATCTTCTGAGATGTCCACATCATCCGTTTCACTATCTTGATTGCCATGTACAATGAGCATAGGAGACACATCTCCACTGGGTCCCGTGGTATCTGTTAATGAAACATAATCTATCTCTTCCCTTTGGTGAGCCTGTTCAGAAGCGGTAGTGCCAAGTGGAATGCCTTCATAGCTCTGATGTTTCCATGAAAGCAAATCTGTAATGCCGTACAAGTTAACGACACATTTTACTTCCGAGGAATATTCTTTATATAACCCTCCCTGGTTCATAACCGGATGCTTAGCGGTAAAAGCGGCCAACAGCGCAAGATGACCTCCGATGATACCAATTCGCTCCGGATCGATAGGATACGTCCCCGCCAACTTCTTGGCATAACGGACCGCTGTCTTACAATCATACAAATTATTAGGCCATCCCGGCACGACCAAGCCTTCATTCCAATTCGCTACGCTATGAAGCGCGGCTGCCGTTTCGGCGAGCATGGTGACATATCCATTAGCAACTAAACTCGTAGCGATCTCTGCCTTCTTATTCCTATGACGGCTGCCTCCTCGACCGTCAGTATGAAAAATGATAATACAAGGAAAGCGCTCTCCTTCTGCGCCAGCAGGCAAATACACATCCATCTGCTCTTTTCTATCCGGTCCAAGATATAATACGCCCCTCACGATTGTACAGGGTTCGTTTGCCACATGTTCCATCCTAGTTCCTCCATCTCATCAACTGGGATAACGCTTACCTATGTATGGAGACAAGAAAGACCGCTTAAACTGTCAGCGGCCCATCATCTCAGCAGATATTGAATTGAACGTTATGGCAGCCGGCAGATGACATACCTAGTGTTTATCCAATAAAAAGCTCATCGCTTCGATGGCTTCTTCCTCATCACTGCCTTTAGTTTGGATCGTAATTTTCGTGCCTTGCCGAATCGGAAGAAGCATCATACCGAGAATACTTTTGGCATCCAATTGTATGTTTTCCTTCTCAAACTTAATTTTGATGTCCGAGCTGAAGTGGCTCGCCTTTTGCACGATCATTTGCAAATATTGTGGCTGGAAATCGGTGGCAATGGTCATTTCATGAACCCTCATTACGTTTCCTCCGATCCTTATGTTAAGTTCTTCCTGTGCTTCCAACACAAGTTGATGTCATTATACTATAAAACCTTCCAATAGGTAAGCGTTATCAACACAAATATTAATATTTTGCAGCCAATGAAAAAAAAGCTTGAAATCCCAAGAACCATGCGGGTTCCTGGAGTTTCAAGCAATGTGATCGGCCTACGATTTGTACTGGTGAATCAAATCCATTTTTAATTGATACGCTTTAGGGCTCAAGTTAACCGAGAACTCCGCAGGATTCAGCTTCCGCAAGTTTTCCGGCCAGAACAACTTCAATTGTTGCTGATGATGCTTGCGAATTTGATCCAACGTTGGAAGCTCATACACCTGCTTGCCATCTACAAAAATAGGTGTCAATAGAGGCTGAGTCTCGTAGTTATCCACAAATTTGTAAATGTACGGATGCACTTTATCGAACAACTTGAGCTTTTGTCCTTCCACCACATCGGTCTCCCCTTCAAGGGTGACATAGTCGGCAATCGCCCTACCGGTTTCCTTGCTAATGATTCGGTGTACATCTTTTTTTCCAGGAGTCGAAACTTTCTCAGGGTTTCCCGAAATTTTAATTACAGGCACGAGCTCTCCTTCCTTCTCGCGGGCAACCAGCTTATAGACTCCCCCCAATGCCGGCTGATCCGCCGCGGTTATCAATTGGGTTCCAACTCCCCAGCTATCGATTCTAGCTCCTTGGGCCTTCAAGTTGAACATAATGTTCTCATCCAGATCATTTGATGCCACAATCATGACATAAGGCAATCCTGCATCATCCAGCATCGATCTGGCTGCTTTCGACAAGTACGCCAAATCTCCACTGTCCAATCGAATACCACCCATTCTTTTTCCTTGACGTTCCATTTGCTTAGCAATTTTAATGGCATTCGGAACACCGCTTTGCAGTGTATCGTAAGTGTCAACAAGCAAAGTAACTTGATTAGGTAAAGCGGCTGCATAACGTTCGAATGCAATCTCCTCCGAATCGTTAGCCTGCACCCAGGCATGTGCGTGAGTTCCTTTGCTTGGAATGCCGAAGAGCATTCCTGCTCTCATATTCGAGGTGGCATCGAATCCCGCAATATATGCTGCACGAGCTCCCCAAATAGCGGCATCTGCTTCTTGTGCTCTTCTAGTACCAAACTCCATTAATACATCGTCAGGAGCAACCTGCCGAATTCGCGATGCTTTGGTAGCTATGAGCGTTTGAAAGTTCATGAAGTTAAGTAATGCGGTCTCCAGCAATTGTGCTTCGAATATCGTCGCCTCTACCCGGATAAGCGGCTCATTGGGGAACACGATGGTCCCTTCCGTAGCGCTGCTAATATTTCCGTTAAAACGAAACTGCCGCAGCATCTCCAAAAACGCCGGGTCGTACTGCTCCTCTTGTTCCTTCAAAAAGCGAATGACTTCATCATCGAAATTCAAGCTTTTCACATACTCCACTATACGTTCCAATCCTGCAAATACTGCATAGCCATTGCCAAATGGCAGCTTGCGGAAAAACACTTCAAAAACCGCTTTCTGATTTAAGGTTCCATGTATCCAGTGAGCGTACATCATATTAATTTGGTATTTATCTGTATGCAAAGTTAAATTATCGTAATTCATGTTGATCCTCTCCATCCAACCGTCAATTTTACCTTAATTCTTATTGTTTCCATGCTACTGTAGTTAAAACTTTATACTATCGTTGCGCCTAGCGTATGTTCAAAATGACTCAGCGCCCACTCATGACCCGATTCATTAAAACTTGCCACCGCATCCCGATGTACGTAGACCTTAAAGCCTTTATTATAAGCATCCACTGCCGTATGCAGTACGCAAATGTCCGTGCACACACCTACCAGATGAATCTCCTCAATATGACGCGCTCGAAGCTGAAGCTCCAAGTCCGTACCGCAAAAAGCACTGTATCTCGTCTTATCCATCCAGTAAATCCGATCCCGGTCCGCTTCATACTCGTCTTGAAGCTTTCCGTACAGCTCCCTTCCCTCCGTACCGCGAATATTATGAGGTGGGAACAGCTTATGCTCGGGATGATTGGTATCCATTTCATCATGCAGATCGACCGCCATGACTACCCAGTCTCCATTTTGCACGAAATTGTTCGTCAATTCGACGATTCGATCTTCAATGTCAATCGCAGGCTGACCGCAGGGAAGCTTACCGATAACAAAATCCACCGTATAATCAATAACCACTAAAGCTTTCATAGGGCACCATCCTTTTCTTAATTGGCATTAAGTGTATATGGACAATTGAGGGATAAAATCGGTAAAGCAATAGAGCTGTGCGGAACGCTGCGAGTACTTATTCGATTGAAGTGCATTTCCTTTGTCGTCCTTGACCTCCTCTATGATACCTTTCCTGCTCTGTGTGGAAGTAATTTTGCGTATAAAATTTTGCTCTTCGAAATCAGGACATACGGTCTGGATTACTTGGTACAGCTCGCTGATGGTAAACTGCTCTGGCAAAAATTCCTTGGCGATCGTCGTGGTCAGCATTTTTTCGCGAATTTTGTTCAATGCGTCCTGCAAAATGATCCGATGATCGAAAGCAAGTTCCATTTTCAACGCTTCTTCGACGTTAAACAACCGGACATCCGCAGCATCATCAGCCGCTCGACGCTTCTCCAGTAATGTCTCATTCACCAGGGCAAAGAAAGCGTGAGAGATAATCCATCCTCTAGGGTCTCTTTGCGGGGTACTATACACGTTGAAGTATTCAATATGGACACCGTCCACTCCCGTCTCTTCCTTCAATTCCCGCCGTGCACTCTCCTCAATCGTTTCTGTTTCATGAGAGAAGCCACCTGGTAGAGCCCACTGACCTGCGAAGGGCCACGATTTGCGTTGGATAAGCAAAACCTGCAGTTCACGAATCGGAAGCGACTTCTTGACTCCATGGCGTTCAGTCGAGGTGATTGTGAAGATTACAATGTCCGCAGGCGCCCCATCCGGGGTTCGATATTTGCTGGCACTATAGTTGGATTCATTGTCAACGGAACTCATAATATCACCTGTCTTAATTCATATTATCAATTTGATATTATCATTATGACATATATATAGTTTTTGTCAACCCCTTTATTTACCTTTTCTCAGCGTTAACAAAACCTGGGGAAATGATACAAATACAGGCTGTCCACCACAAGCCAATCAATGATAGAATGGATGTATACTTCGCTAAAGGAGGAACCTCGATTGCCGGACATTTTCGGACCCAAATATTATATCGAGAATGACTCTTTTTCTATCCAGTACATGTATCGAAAAGGGTTTTCGACGATGTCGACACCACATTTTCATCCTTTTTACGAGATCTATTATTTACTGCAGGGCGAACGCACCTATTTCATTAACGGTAATATTTATACAGCTCGTAGAGGAGATATGATTCTCGTCAATCCTTACGATGTGCATAGGACAACCAGCTCGGACGTGCAAGAATTTGAACGCGTTTTGATTAATTTTTCTGAACCGTTCATTCCTGCCAACAGTGTTCCTTCCGGCCCGCAATTTCTTCCGTTTGTTCAGGGGTCCCGTTTAATTCGATTCTCCATGAAGGACCAGCCGGGCGTAGAGCATATGATCAGAGAGATGCTGACGGAATGCGAGAATCAGTCGGATGGCTATGTGGATTACGTGAAATCGCTGATGCATCAACTGCTGATTAAAGTATATCGGCACAGCACGGACGGCAAACAAGAACCTCTTAAATTCGCTCATCCTATGCACCAGAAAATTTCTGAGATTGCTACCCATCTGAATGATCATTTTCAAGAAAACGTGACACTCGAACAAATTGCCAAGCAATTTTACATAAGCACTTCCTACCTAAGCAGAGTGTTCAAAAAAATTACCGGGTTTCACTTCCGCGAATATCTTCAATTGATTCGGGTGAAGGAAGCACAGCGATTATTAAGAGAGACGCACGAAAAGGTGTTAACTATTGCTGAAAAAACGGGATTCGAGCATGTTGCCCATTTCAACACAACCTTCAAGAAGATAACTGGAGTTACACCGCTTCGTTATCGTAAGCAAAACAAGACATCAGCTGTAGAAGCCGTCGAGCACGAACGGGATCATTCCATGTAAAGATCATAATGGTAAAAAAGCCGGAAGACTATGGGTTTCCCCTTAGTTCCGGCTTTTCCTCGTCCTTCTCAACTTTATCCGCATGAGTGCCTGTGATTTCAAAATTCGCTTTGTTTAGAGAAACATTCATCGCACAGTGAAGCTCTAACTTCTCCTCTATAAATTTCAGCGTATAAGTAACTATATAGGGAGTTTCAATGTAAACCAATGTTAGTTTTAAAGTTCGTTCGTCTTCCCAACCAGCATAGCTGACCACCTCTTGAAGATGAAGTGAGAGATCTTTTACAAAACGATCTTGGAAGATCACAGGCTCCTTACAATCAAATAAGAGCCGTTTATGGTCTCCATTCTCATAATGGATATGAAGCTCTGAGCCCGAGCCCAGTGGACTGAATTCAATGCAGCGGATACCTTGGGGGTTACCATTCATCCGATAGCTTCGATAATTGGGTGTCTGACATAGATCGTTACCGAATGGATGAATTGGAATCCCATCGGTCATTTTAGAGAGTTGCTGTTGCAGCAGGTCCCTCTCATCCAAGTTCGGAACAATCTCCTCTTTCGACTTATGAATCAAATGTTCATAGACGAGATCCAATAGAACTTGAAGCTCATTCCCGCTGGACAAGCTGGAGGTCGCTGCTATAACTATGCGCTGCTCGGGAGAAACAAAACAGAGCTGTCCAAACGCCCCACCTCCACGAAAGCAACCTTGACGGCATAAGAAAAACTGATAGCCATAACCCTGCGCAGAGTCTGCTCGAACCTCATCTCGGCGGTTATCGCTTTGCTCTTGTGTTGCCAATTCAATATAAGCTTCAGATACGATGCGTCGACCACCGTACTTGCCTTTTTCCAAAAGCATCTGTCCGAATCGGGCTATTCCCTCCGTCGGTACGCTTAATCCCATTCCACCCGCAGTAATTCCCATAGGACATGTTTCCCACACGGGGCGTGATATGCCTAGAGGCTCAAACAACCGTGGCATTAAAAAATCGACCAAGTTTTGGCCCGTTACTCTTTCCAAGATAGCAGCAAGCATGTAAGTCGAATGAGTGCTGTAACGATAATAACTGCCTGGTTCATGCTGAATCTCCTGAGAGAGGAACGCTTTCACCCAATCCTTTTCACTGGCTACATTGCCATAAATATTATCGTGATGTCCCACGTTCATGGATAACAGATGATGGATGGTCATCTTCTCCAGATGGATGGAAGGAGTCTCTGGCAGCTTGTCCGAAAAAAAAGAAATCACCTTATCCTGCAAATCCAAGTAACCGTTATCCCAAGCGATCCCTACCGCTATGGATGTAAAGCGTTTTACTTAAGGAGAACAATAATTGCTGCGTTCCCTCGCGATAAGGCTTCCGCCAAAACTGAGCTTCAACCTCTCCATCCTGCATTAGGATAAAGCTGTTCACCTTGAGCTCCAGCCGCTCTAATTCTGAAAAAAACAGTCTCATCGACATAGGCGTTAGTTTGTCCTTTGACATTGTGGCTCCTTTTGGGAAATGAATATTTCCCAGGCAACCGCAAAATTCGCGGTCCATCATGTATTTTGACGAACATTGTAGCATGGAGGAGTTAGGCACGCTTCACTTTACTTTACTTCCACAAACCACTTGGGCGCCCCGCACTCGATAAAATCATGAGACTCGATAGTCTGAGAGATTTTATGTATTGTTTCTTTGACTCGTTGGCTTTGAAAGCCTCCGATTAGTGTAGCATGCTGATTTAAAGCAACGAATAAATGATATTTCATCCAAAAATCCTCCGGAATTATACCATCAAAATACCCCATTACTTGTCCCCAGGCGAAGTGTGTACTTATAGCACACGTATATTTGGGCAGTTTAAAAAACTCCTCCCATGGGTCGCCCCAGTCGAATCGGCTAAAGTCAATAACGCCAATAATCTTATGTTCCTGAAAAATCAAATTGGAAGGATGGAAATCATCGTGCTGAAAGCATACCATGCTCTCCTTCAACAAATCGAAATGAGCTTCTATAAACCTTTCGATCTCTTTTTGCCTGTGAAAATTGACCCCTAGCTCGCGAACTTTATTTTTCTTTTGCTCATATTTGACATATCGCTTTTCAGCCCAATTCAAGTCTATTTCCGGCACAATCTTATGGATTTTTCTTAATTGTTGCCCGGACTTATACCCTTGCTCTGTTTGTTGTTCAACCGTAAGATACGGTAGTACGATTTCTCCGCTCTCGCCTTCAATATAAGTAAGCAGAATATAGCACAGTCCCAGCTCTGGTACATAGTCATGATGAATCGGCTTCTGACAGATCACTCCATTGTTATAATGCTGCTGGATGTACTTATATTCTTCTGCGCGACGGAGGTAGGATTCCCCATCATAAACTCTCAGTAAGTATACGGCTTTCCCTGACTGATACAATATATATTTCCGCGCGTTGGAAAAGCCTTTATCGATAAACTCAGCCTGATCAAAGTCATACTGGATTCGGATAAGCTCTAACAGCCGTTCCATCTGGTTTTCCACAGTCCATCACCATCCATGGCTTTCAAACCACATTTGCTTATGTTCTCTTTCGATAGCTTTTCGAATATATGGTATCATGTTATTCGGTAATTCCCGTAAGCTGAACCATCGCAGCTCCTCACATTTATGCGGCTCTACATTCGTAATCGTACCTCGCCATGTGTTTACTAACAGGTAGAAATCGACCCATTCAGAGCTTGTATTTTTTCGATGCATCACGCCGACGACTTTGATCTCGGATGGATCGATGTCTACTCCCGCTTCCTCCTTGGCTTCTCTTATCGCTGCAGAGACGACCTCTTCGTTACCGTCCATTCGACCCGCAACGACACTCCATTTGCCATCCATAAACCCTGTATTTTGCCTCTTCAGAAGCAGAACTTCCTCGTTACGATAAAACAATATATGAACAGATCCATACAAAATGGGTGCTCCCATAGTTACCTCCTACAGCTATTAATAGTTCTCAATTTTGTTTTGATAAGTAAGATCGTCATGCTCTAGCAACATGCTCCAATATCCGCGTTTTTACTTCCTCCGGATTATGAATTTGAAAGACGACATTCTCAAATTCATGATGGTTCAACTTCAGCACAACTACATCATTATGGTTCTCATAAGAGATAAACGACCATCTGTCGGTAAGCAGGAATCGCCCTTCTCGTATGTCAGCAATAGATGTCCCCACCCTGAATTGAAGCAAAGAAACATTGAAATCTTCTATTGTTACACTCTGAATTGCCGAGTACGGAATCTCGACTTGCCGTTTAAGCGCCGCCACACTGGTTAAACCATCCAAATGTAATAGTAAGGAATCTTGAGTAAATTCAACTGTTCTAGCCATCTACAACACTCCTCTCAAATCCGCTATTTTCAAAGAAGTATTCCCTATACCATTATTCTAATTAACATACACAAATCTGCAGGTTTGCCTTACATACTTTGCGTTTTTAATTTTAACGAACAGATCTGTGATTTCATCAATAACACCACTTCCGATTAATTCATCGCCACGAAATACAATAATTGGGGTTCGATTGGTAGCAGCGGTATGAAGATGAATCGCTGTTGTAAGTTCACGAAACCCCTTGTAACGCTTAACATCTTTCATTCTATGAGCTCCTGCTGCGGTATTAGAAACCTTATGAATCATGAGTCAATACCATGCGATTGGTTTAAGTTTTCAATTCAGTGTGTAGTCATTCTTCCACCTAGGCAAGAATGTTCCCTTTTTTAAAAAATAAAGGCCCACAATAAGCATGAGCCTCCGACAATTATGAGAGTTCAACACAATGGATTAACTGTTGATATTAATTGGACCTACTAATTTTTTTCCGTATTTTATAGCAGCAGTTCAAGCCATTCTTCCTTTGTTACTGCACCAAAATAATGAGTAATATCCACTTCTTCTAACAGCTGTCTTAGTGCTTCGGTATCGTATTTCAACCCTATAAGCTTAGCAGAAAACTCCTCTGCGTCTCCCACACCGAAAAAATCGCCATAAATTACGGCGCCGCGAATGTACCCTTCCTTAACGTCCAATCTTACGTCAAACGTACCGGCCGGCAATCGTTTCATTGAATGGACATTAAATTCCGGAGATTGTCCGTAATTCCAATCCCAACTGCGGTATCGTCCATCGGCAAGCTTATGAACGGCGGCCCAATCTTCTGAAGACAGCTTGTACTCTGTAGGTTCTGCTCCTTCAAAAATGGAATTCAGCAGGTACCCTCTAAATTCGGTGATCGTCATAGGTTTGCTGAGAAACTCCGAAATGTTAGCGACCCTGCTGCGAACCGATTTGAAGCCTTTGGACTGGATTTTTAATGGATTCACATTTAAAGCCGCTACGACATTCTCGATTTGGGAGTTTAACATCAAGGTACCGTGAGTAAACATGCGGCCTCTAGTCGAAAACTGGGCATTTCCCGAAACCTTGCGTTCCCTTACTTGAATATCATTGCGTCCGGACAGCTCCGCTTGAACCCCAAGCTGGTGCAGAGCCTGGACAACTGGCTCGGTAAATTTGCGATAATTGCTGAATGATTTCCCATCATCCCGGGTAATGAAGCTGAAATTCAGATTTCCAAGATCATGGTATACCGCGCCGCCACCAGATAGCCTACGAACGACATGAACCCCATTGGCTTCAACATAATCGCGATTTACTTCCTCCGCTGTATTTTGATTTTTCCCGATGATGATCGAGGGCTCATTAATATAGAACAGCAAATAGTCGTTCTCTATCGGAAGGTTTCTTAAGGCATATTCCTCCAGAGCCAGATTAAGCGCCGGGTCTGTGATGTTCTGATTGTTAATAAACAGCATAGTCCAAATCCTTTCTTTGACTCTCTGAAGAGACTAAATTTATACTATAAGCATATCACAGCGCAGCTACATTTGCTTTAATTGAGTCACTTATAGCTAGCTGGAGTCTATACAGTAAATCATTTTGAAATAATGAGGCAATAGGTTGAGAAGAAGAAGAGAGTCGGTTTTATCTTCTTTGTTGATTTTTTTGGAGAAATACTAAAAAACTCCGAGTCAGTCCCGATAATATAGAGGGTCATTATTATATTAACAACAAAGAATTTGAGCAGCAAATTCGAGAACTATCGAACATAAACCATAATAAAAAACGAAAAAAAAGACAGCGTTGATAGCTGTCCCTTTCCTTCATCTTCCGTTATTTTTCAAATTCATACCTAAACCAGTCTACATCCGCTGCAATTCTTCTGTCGGAGCTACCACTGCTAGTATAAAAGCCTACCATCGTTCCTGTAAAAGCTTTTTTCTCCATGGTCCCCTCATCACTAAGGAAAACAGCATCCGGAATGGTCCCGAGCAGCCCCCACGTCCTACCATCCCTACTGTAATAAAAGGATCTAGCTTCACGTTGAACAGCCACCTTCAAATACAGCTCTTCTCCGTCGGCAAGGTCAGCCTCTTTCAGATCCTTGGTGATGGAAGCGCGGCGCTCGATCAACTTGATCTTTATGCCATTGTCATACATCACACAGAGCTTAACAAAGCATCGAGTGTCATAATAGCACACAAGACCTGCCTGTTCGCCGTCAACCTCTGGATGAAACTCCAGCTTCATACTGGCTTCATACACATGATGCTGCTCTCTGCGAACCATAACATTTTGGGCTGCGATACTATCAATGTCCGAAGCACCGCTCCATAACCTCAGGTAACCTGGCCGCTCGATCAAAGACCAACCGGTGGGATCCGGGTTTCTTACAAACTGCCAATGCAGGGGGAGCTTATCATCGTTAAAATCATCAAATCCTGCAAATGGATAAGGATGCTCCTCTAACAAAGGTGCGGTTTGCACATTGCTTGGACCCTTTCCTTCATTTACCCTAAACCATCCATCCGCAGTCCATTGAACCGGTTCCAAACAGGTTTCTCTGCCGAGCACACTATAATTTCCGCCAACAGGCCTCCCGGCTAGATGAACCATCCACCATTCGCCATGCTGAGTTTGCACTAGCTTGCCATGACCAGCCCTCTGGATCGGAGCCGTCGGATCGGATTGAGTATGTACCGGATTATGTGGACAAGATTCATAAGGTCCTGTTAGCGTTCTGGAGCGTGCAACCGTTACGCAATGACCGTATTCGGTACCGCCCTCCGCCAAGATGATGTAATAATATCCGTCCTTTTTCAATATATGAGGCCCTTCAGGAGAAGCTTTTCCCGTTCCTGGCCACAGGAATACGGGCTCTCCTTCTGCCGCGGTCATAGGCTCATTCAATTTCTGCAGCTTTGCACCCCCGCCTCCATAGATCATGTAGCGGCTGCCGTCATCATCTATAAACAGCGAAGGATCTAACCCTTCCTCATTAATAATAACTGGTTTGGAGTAAGGTCCTTCCGGCTTATCCGAAGTCATTACTATGTTATGTCGGCCAGAACCGTGCAATCGTAACGTAGCCATAATAGTAAAAGTACCGTCATGATAAGAGATATCAGGTGCCCATATTCCGTAGGAATCCGGCAAATCAAATAAGGGAATGTCTTCACTGTTTGTAATGGCATGTCCAATATACTCCCAATTCACAAGATCCCGTGAATGAGAAATAACGATCGCTGGGAAATATTGAAAGGTCGAATTAACCATATAATAGTCTTCACCAACGCGCACTATGGAAGGATCTGGATGAAATCCGGGCAGTACAGGGTTTGAATACGTTCTAGCTGTCACTTTTACCGACTCCTTTTTTAGTAATGAGCTTGTATCGTTTGTATGAAAGTGTCGGTTAACGGATGAAGCGGTTGGTGTTCTACGCCTGCCAGCTTGTGACAAAACTCACGTATTAAGAGAGCCTGCGTCCCAGCATTCATATCGCCTTCAATCCTTCCCTTTCCGATAGGAACTGGAATTGGCATATAGGGATAAAATTCCCCTTCCTTCACTTGGGCTACGTTAGGGGCAGGCGGTGATTGATGAATTTCTCTTGAAAATCCACCGTCAGCACGAAGCAGCTTGCGCATATTGGCAATCGTGATCTGGATGATCTCTGCCAACTCCTCCTGAGGAATAGTCAGTACATGACCAAAAGTCCCTAGCAAATCGATCGGATTGCGGATCCAGCACATATCTCTGGCTTCATCCTCACGCAGACATTGCAGTATCGTTTCATAAATTCGTTCCACATTCGGTAATGGTACCTCGAAATGCGTATAGAACGCGCTTAGCTTAAATGTACCCGAGATGCGGATATAGCGGTTTCCTTCGCCCCAAAAGCCCGTTTCCGGATCTTGGATAGAGGCAAAATAAGCCTGGCCAGCTGCAATGAACTGCTTACGTTCTGCCTCCTCCATCTTGGCAATATGATGATTGGGTGTCCCCATAAAATCGCAGCCTCTCCAGCTATTGCGCAGATCGACATCTTGCAACCAGGCCACATAGGTTTCCGGCGTCTTTAAGTAATCTGGGCGTGCTTGCGATTCATGCGGCAGCGGGTATTGCGGAGCCGATCCTAATCTGCGAAGGGAGCCGGTACTGTAGCCAAGCCCTCTCATGACCATAACCTCGTCCTTGCGCATATTTGGATCCGCATCATAGAAGTAGCCAGTCACAGGATCCTGTTTCTTCTGGAAAAACGTCACGATCTCCTGCTTCATCGGTTCCGGCAAGCTGTTCGATAGGCCAGAACGAGCCAATATGTTGAGAGCTTGTGCCGTCGATTCGATATCAGGAATGAAGTTCTCTATTTCGAACGAGCTTTGCGCGTAATAGAACCCGCCGGATGCTGGATCATATTGCCCTGCCAGCCAACTATAAAAATCTGTGAATAACGTATCCATTTCGGTTAATAGCTCTTGAATCTGTTGCTGTGAAGTTGTCATTGCCATTTCCCCTTTTCTAGTCGTTTATTGGACTATACTCAAACCAATCGAAATCCGCATGATTCGCGCTCGTGTCTCCCTCACTGCTCGCATATAAGCCCATATAAGCACCAATAAATCCGCCTGCAACATCAGAGCTTAACAGAGTTCCATCTACGTTCTCTGCCAATGTAGTCCATTGCTCATAAGTGGTTCCATAATAAAAATGATAGGCTTGTCCGATCGCCTCAACCTTCAAGTACAGCTTGGTAGCATCAACAGCTTGCGCCGCCAACACGATTTCTTCTCCGTCTTTGCGTTGAATTAATCTTATGATCGGACTAGACTCCCCAAGAGCATATTCCATCCTGAAATGGTAGTCCTGATTTTGCAGCAAAACCACCCCTGCCACTTCTTTCTTTGTTCGAGGAACGAATTCCATCACCGTTCGCGCGGTAAAGCTCATGTGCTGCTGACGCCGACCTACAAAGCTTGGATTTACACATTCTGATAATTGTTCCGGCTTCAGCTTTAAGCGTAGATGACCCGGACGTTCCTTAAGCGACCAGAATTCTCCACGTGGTGTGCGTATAAAGTTCCACTCCATTCCGAGTGTGGAAGCTTCAAAATGGTCGCACGCTGCTGCGGAAGGCCATCTTGTTTCCGGTAAGCAAGGCCGTGGCATTTCCATTTCGACAATGCCTTTACCCGGATTAATAACGGGCCAGCCTTTTTCCCATATGAATGGAACGAGAAAGGCTTCTCTGCCTAGGTTTCTGTAATCTCCACCGTATGGGCGCGAAGCAAGACAGACCATCCACCATTCCCCTTCCTGAGTTTCCACGATATCCGCGTGTCCTACATTGACGATAGGATAACTTCTTCCAAGATGGCGATGGGTTAAAATCGGGTTGGACTTGCATCCTTCGTAAGGTCCTGTAATCGTCTCACTTCTAGCTATGGTGACCGAATGAGTAAACCCGGTTCCGCCTTCGGCAATGATCAAATAGTAATAACCATTGATTTTATATAAATGAGGACCTTCCTGCGCATGGATTTGCTTAAGTGCCCCATCCCACAAACTGAATTTCGGTCCAACCAGCTGCTTCGTTTCCAAATCGAGCTCTTGAAGCCATATTTCCATATGTTTTGGGTACTGCTGTCCAGCAGGCGGCTGACGATTTGCCATCACATACGCTTTTCCATCCTCATCAAAAAACAAGGAAGGATCGATACCCGGGGCATCAGGCAGCCAGTATGGATCAGACCAAGGTCCAGCAGGATCTTCTGCCGTTACAAAAAAGTTTCTGCGTGCTCCTGTAGCGCTAACGACAAAGGTGGTAATCATGTAGAAAATCCCTTTATGATAACGAATCGTCGCTGCATAGATGCCTTTGGAGGTTGGAGTACCGTCCAAATCAAGCTGAGAGGGACGGTCAAGCACGTGGCCGATTTGCCTCCAATTCACGAGATCCTTGCTATGAAAAATAGGTACACCTGGAAAATACTCAAAAGAAGAAGTTACTAAATAATAATCTTCCCCTACTCTGCAAATAGATGGATCCGGATAAAATCCGGGTAATATGGGATTACGAAATGTCGTCGTGTTCATCTAGCACGATCTCCTTTTGAAGTTGGACCTGTATTAGGCGCGTATTGTCGAATATAATCGCAATTCTATTTCCATTCTAGTACACCAATCCAATAGATTCTATACAATTTAATGTTTAAACAGCCTTAAAGTTTATTATTTTTGTCTTCCATAAAATCCCTGATGATTCAACAAAAAAACAAGACCAGGCCTCCATTCCCCCCAGTCTTGCTTCTAAATGCTATTGTTATTTGATCTCATGATAAGTACCGCTCCGCGTTTCATAGAACAAACCTTTATCCCGTCGATACACTCGAATCAGCAGATGAACAACGAACATAATATCCATACCGATCAGAGCTAGCAGAAGCGGAATCAGGAGCAGTGGTTCCAACTGCTGGATTACGGCAAAAGCTATCAAGCCATGCGCTCCACCGATAACAAAATAGAGCAAGCCGTACCGTATTAGCAGCTCATTCAGCTTAATATCTTCTCCACGACCTCGTAATCGAATACGAACGAAATATTTGCCTGCCGTAAAGCCATTAGTAAGATAAGGCAGAATGATAAAGTAAGCGAAGATGAGCACGGCGAAATATACCGGTTTCCCTATAAATAATAAAAATAAAGCAAAAGGAACTAGCAGGATCCAATCCATCTGGAATGCGATAAACCTACGCACAAAGCTAACCCGCATCGATTTTAGATCTATATTTTCATCCAGTTGATCCAAACACGGTAAAATTTTGGACAGCCATACGGCTATTGCGCCGCCTAATGCTCCTCCTACAGTATTTAACATCAGATCGTCCACATCGAACAAGCGGTAAGGACAATCATAGATACCGTATAATCCTGTCCACTGAGTCCACTCAAAGAAAAACGATAATCCGAACGCCGCGGCAATGGTCAACAGCCATCTTAAGCGAAAATAGTAACGGAGCACAAAACCGAATGGCACAAGCAGCAATATATTGAAAATGACCTGAAGGAACGCTCTTTCCTTAATGATCCCCACATAGGTTGTCGGATCGCCAAATCGGACATGTGTTTCCTTCATTAAATCTTCTACAAATCGAAATGGCATCCATTGTGTGTACGTATCTCCGGACGCTGTACACGTATGAATCGTATCGGGAAGCGGCAGAATGACCAAATAATACGCCGTCAACAAGTATAATAAAAAGGAGTACAAGACAAACCCTCGATATCCGTTAACATAACCGTACACCCGATATTGAATGATAAGAAACGGAAGTGTAAAGAAAAAAGCAACAATCGGGAATGTCAGCAAAGCATATCGGATGGGAAATAAATAAGATTCGATCATAATAGTCAGCACCTGGTGTAAATGGATTTGCTATGAAATTAGCTCCTCCTAGTTTACGTTGTTGTGCCAAAACTATGAACCGTCTGCAGACTGGCATTATCCCCGACCTAAGTCCTGCTGCTTTCCTGGATCGTAAGCAACGCTGCTAAATAGTAGATACTCAAGCTGATTAACCTAAAATGTTGGACCGATGCGCCAAATGCCGAAGTCATGCTGCTTTAAAATTTCTGATTTGGTCAGCTTCCCAGAACAGACCTCGATAATCTCTTCAAAGATCCGGTCACCAACCGATTCGATTGTTTCTGTACCTTCAATAATCGTTCCTGCATTCACATCAATGTTATCGTTCATTTTTTCAAAAATTGACGTATTCGTTGCAATCTTAATGACTGGAGCGATGGGGGATCCAGTCGGCGTTCCTCTTCCGGTAGTAAATAATACAATTTGCGAGCCTCCTGCTACCATACCTGTCAGCTGCTCAATATCATGACCAGGTGTATCCATCCATACTAGCCCCCGCTGGCTTGGTCTCTCCGCATAATCAATAAGCTCCTGAAGGGGTCTTGTTCCAGACTTGTTGGATGCTCCTAGCGACTTTTCTTCCAGAGAGCTTAATCCGCCTTTAATATTGCCAGGACTTGGATTTCCGGTACGAATGTCTACATTCATGGAAAAGGCTCTTTTCTCCATCGCTTCGATGACTTGATAGACTCGTTTGGCGACATGATCATTCACCGCTCTTCGTGCTAACAAGTGCTCGGCACCGATCAATTCCGTCGTTTCAGCTAGAATCGATGTACCCCCATGATCCACGATCTTATCGCTGCATACCCCTACAGCTGGGTTAGCCGATAAACCAGAGCAGGCATCCGAGCCTCCGCATTCCGTACCGACGATCAGTTCGGCAAAATCGCATTCCACCCTGCGTTCCCTGGAAGCCTCCTGAACCATCTTAACGGCTGCTCGCGCAGCTTCCGCAACAGTGAATAAGGTACCTCCATGATCCTGAATAGAGATAACCTCCACAGGCTTACCGGTTTTGCGTACTTCGGAGGCAACGCTGCGCGCCTGATGTGTCTCACAGCCTAGCCCCAGTACAATCACACCATACACGTTCGGATTGGCAGCCATCCCAACGTACGTCCGGAAGGTCTGTTCATAGTCGATTCCAACTTGTGCGCAACCATGCTGATGAATGAAAGTGACCGTACCTTGGACCATTTCTGTCACCCGTTGTGCAGTCTGAGTAGCACATACGATAGTGGGCAGGATTAGCACATGATTTCGAACACCCACCCTCCCGTCCGGTCTGCGATAGCCCCAAAATGTTCTAGAACTGGCACTAGATTGCGACATGCTGATCCCCTCTTCCCCGTTTTCCTTCCAAGTTATGAACATGGACATGCTCACCGACTTGAATGTCCCTTGTAGCTGCACCAATCACTTCGCCATATTTAAGAATATCGCCTCCGGCTGCAATAGGCTTAACGGTAAACTTGTGACCAAACTCAATGCCCTCAAGCAGAAGTACCTTGAACGTGTGTTCCTGGCATACAATGGTCAGTTCCTCACCTTCCGGAATATTGGCCAAGGCAATGGCCACATTATCGAGCGGTTTCATCATGACGGTATGATACGACACAGGATGTCCCTCCTCCTAGATTGGAAACCTATTTTATTAACGCTTTCATTATTAATTCTAGTCCAGTACAACCTATTCCTACCACAGTTAAAAAAACCTTTTTTATGAATATGGATAAAAATCCGCCTACAGTGGATCCTTGGCTTAGAAGCTGATTCGTTACTTTACGTAGAGCTCCGAAATGAATAACCCTATAGTTGTAAATAAAAAAGCAGCAGGACCCTAACGTCCAACTGCTTTCTCATATATCATCTTACTCACCGATCGGGATACACATATTCCAGGTCTTGGTCGCGTTCTGGAAGCCGCCAGGCCCATTGGCTACCGCAGCAAACAAGTGAGTTGGTTTGCCGTCCTGGAACAGCAGGAAAGGCCGCTCCAGACTGCCCATCGTTTGTACAGTGCCATCCTCCCAGGTAATGGTTCTTGAATATGCTTTAGGGCTGTCGCTGAATGCCCATTCTTTACCGTCTTTGGAGAAGGCGTGAACGCCGCCATGCTTCTCTCCACCGATATTTCCGTCCATGTCCTTCGCAATCAATTCATAGCCTGAATCCGTCTTCCAAATGAATGGATCTTCAATGTGGAATTTCTCAGGAGAGAACAACGGCTCATCTAGACTGCGCTCATAGGGTCCAGTGAAATGGTCGGCATAGGCAACGCCGATCGTCATTTTCCCATGTACGTTTCCTTCATAACGTCTCGCTTTATAAACCAGTACTACGGAACCATCCGGATGTACGCAAGGGGCAGGGTTCGAAGTCAAGAAGCTGTCAAACCTGCCTGGGCGAGTCGGAAGCAGTGGAGCCTCCGGGCGTTCCCAAGGACCGAAGACGCTTTTGGATACAGCCAAGCCCACTCTTTTATTCGCGCGGCCCACGATACAGCGAGGATCGTCAAGTCCAATTTGCTCTCCTGGAACCGGCTCCGGCAGCGGGTGTGTCGAACCCATGTAATACAACAAATACGTATCCCCACATTTCGTAATGTGCGGGTTATGCGTGCTGCGCCCATCCCAATATTGAGCTCCTCTTGCCGGCAGTACAACCTCTTGGAATTCATAAGGACCTTCCGGCGTATCGGAAACGGCACGTACGACCTCAGAGCCCATAATCCATCCTGGATGCATAGGCAGCGTTTGCGGCCAACGAGAAGCGAACATATGAAAGCGTCCGTCTTCTCCTTTGACTACGGAACCGCACCATACCCAATAACCCTCCATCCGGAAACCACCGTTTAGTGGAGCTGGCTGCAATTTTTCACTTAAATTTTCAATTGTTAAAGACATACGATTTCTCTCCCTTTACTATCTATTTTATATTTTTTAGCTGAGTCTCGATATGTTTATTTAATAGCTCATCTGCTTCCCGCAAAGCGGTATTAACATCTTTTTCCTTATTGATGACAGCTTGGAACGCATTAGTTGTAATCTTGTCGATTTCGCCTTCATTCAAATATTTAATCTGTGAAATAACTGCCATTTTGGGTTTGGTCAGTGCAATCAGGTTTTTTCCGTTGAATTCGGGAATTCCTTTGCCGAACTCATCCTTAACCTTCTGGGAAGTCAGCACGGTCATTCTGCCGTTGCGAACCATATCGGTCTGAACTTCGTCGCTTAGAATCGTTTCAAGCACTTGGAAAGCAGCATCCTTGTTGGGACTTTGCGATGTAATGGCAAGCACGGGACTGTCAACACGATGTGCAACACCAGGAGCCTTCTTGTTCGAAGGATAAGTGACAACATCCCATTTAACATCCGGTGCTTTCCTCAGTGCGTTCAGCGTATTGCTGTAGCCCGCTAGCATTGCCAATTCGCCTTTAATGAAGGCTTGCTCATTTTTACCGTAATTAAGTGCTTTGTAATCTCCTGCTGTCATACCTGGAATATCATACATGCTGGCCCAGAGCTGGAACAATTCTTTCCATGGATCGGTATTCAGCAACGACTTATTAGTCTGAAAATCGGCATACGGCAAGGATAGCTGACGTGCTCCTCTGTACAAGAAATCAGGATACAACCCACGATACTGGATGCCATTATCAAGCCGTGTAATCTTCACCGACAGCTCCTTCAGATCATCCCAAGTCATGTTATCCTTCGGATACGGGATACCCATTCGGTCGAACACATCTTTATTATAAAAGAGACCGAAAGGATTGTGGTATGCTGCAAATCCTACAATGTAGCTTTGGTTGCTGGCAATCTTTACCGTCTCCAATACCTCTGGAGCAATACGACTCGTATCAAACCGATGCTTTTTAATCAAATCCTCTATGTTGAATGTAAGGTTCAGATCATTAATATTGGATAAATTACCCGGGTAGTAGCCGACAATATCCGGTACCGTTCCTGCCGCGATAAGATCTGTAACACTGCTTCCCTTTTCCGATGTGTTGATCCGTTCTACCGTAATATGAGGATATTTTTTCTTCACTGGCTCAGACACGTACTTCGCAAAGTCTTCTTCTGTAAACATATTGTTACTAACGGCGATTTTTATCGTTGCGGGATCGTTCTTGATTGCCTCCTCTCCTTTCCCCTTATCGACCGGTGCCGTGTTGGTGGAGCTGCATCCGGATGCGATAGATACGATTAGTAACGATGTCAGCCACAACTTTGAAAATTTTGCCAATATCTCCACCCACCTATTCCTAAGTATAAAAGTTCAATGATCCATAAAAGACATTTACTTTTTCATTTAAGCACATGGACATTTCCAAGCCTATAGAAAATCCCGATACTTATAAGCACAAAATCAGTGTTCAATATTTTCTCGCAACCATCTCATACATTGATTTTATTGGAATAATAGGGGTACAATAGATGGATATACGTAATATTATACGCTTTCATTTTATACTGTTAAGGTGATGAATCATGGACTGTCTGGAGCTGCAAATCCCGCATATGCCCCACTTGATGACCGTAGGCTTTTCCAAGCCTGCCAAAGGATCGCTTCATTACGAGCGAAGCTTTCCTCTATATGACATCCTCATAGTGAAAAAAGGCACTTTCTATATGACCGAAGATGATATTCCTTATGAAATTAATGAAAATGAGCTGCTCGTGCTGGAACCATTCCGAAGGCATTGGGGGCATCTTCCTTCCCCGGAAGGAACCGAGGTCTATTACTTGCATTTAATGCATGCTCCACCGCTTCGCACCGTCTCGGCGGATGACGTTCAATGGACTGCCGTGTCCCCTACTCCGACTTATCGGGACTTGGAGCCGAGTAAGCAGATGATGTATCTCCCTAAATTCGGACACATCGAGATGGCGGAGCTATATCCTATTCTGGATCAAATGCTTGTCTTGAAAAATCGCTTTTCATTAGAAAATCAACTGCCGCTGCAAGCGCTGCTGGGCCAATTTTTCGTTATCCTGCAAAAAAACTTAAGAGCACAAACCAATTCACGCAGCCAAAAGCTTAGCGAGCAAATTATTAACTACCTGTATATGACCAGCGATACGCCTTTCCGACTGGACGATCTGTCCAAGCGATTTAATTTTCACATCGACTATTTATCCAAGTGCTTGAAGAAGCATACTGGCATGACGCCGCTGCAATATGCCAACCGGATCAAGATCGAACGGGCCAAGGCCCTGCTCTACAATACGGATAAGCCTCTGAAAGAAATCGTCTCGCAAGTCGGGTTTACCGACTACAACTATTTTTTGCGAGTATTTAGGCAGCATACAGGCATCTCTCCTGCAAAATACCGCTCCGGTTATGTCAACAATCGCATTTGAACACAAAAAAGCGCACTTCTGATCGGCTGATCAGCTGTGCGCTTTTTCATATGGAGCCATAGCTTTATCCTAAGACAACACGGTCGTCTACGAATTTTTCGCCGCGGATGCGTTCAAATTCTCTGAGCAGCCGTTCCACGGTCAATCCTTTTTTCTCCTCTTCCGGTACGTCGAGAATGATTTTGCCTTTGTCCATCATAATTAAGCGGTTACCGAGGCGTATCGCCTGCTCCATGTTATGCGTAACCATAAGAGTAGTCAGGCGCATCTCCTGCACAATCTGCTGCGTCAATCGCGTGATAAGCTCAGCGCGTGAAGGGTCCAAAGCCGCTGTGTGCTCGTCCAGCAGCAAAATACGCGGCTCTGTGAAGGTTGCCATCAGCAGACTCAACGCCTGGCGTTCCCCACCCGATAGCAGCCCGACCTTGGCGTTCATCCGGTTTTCCAGATTTAGCCCTAGGCGGCTTAATTGCTCTGCAAACATGGTTCTTTTCTTGGCAGTGACGCCAAATCCAAGACCCCTCGTTTTGTTTCTGGTATAAGCGATAGCCATATTTTCTTGAATGGTCATCTTGGGTGCCGTGCCGGCCATAGGATCTTGAAAGACTCGGCCGATCCACTTACTGCGTTTATGCTCAGGTACATTTTCCACAGCTTGACCGGCAATCTTAACTGTGCCTCTATCGGGGATCATAACACCCGAAATGATGTTCATTAACGTCGATTTGCCGGCACCGTTACTTCCGATAACAGTGACAAAGTCGCCTTCCTTCATACTCAGCTGAATATTCGATAGAGCGACTTTCTCATCCGGAGTGCCGGGATTAAACAGCTTCGATACTTGTTCCAGATTCAACATTATCGTCCGTCTCCCTCCAGTTGGCTAGTCCGTTTCCGAATAAGTGCCTTTTGTTTAAATTTATTACGTATCATAGGTAGCGACAGCGCTACTATAACAATCAGTGCCGTCATTAATTTCATGTCTGTTGCTTCCAAACCGACGCGAAGCGCCAACGCTACGATCAGACGGTATAATACTGCTCCGAGGACAACGGATAGTGTCGCCCAAATAACGGTGCGGGCACCAAACAAGGCTTCACCGATAATTACGGACGCCAGTCCGATTACGATCATCCCTACGCCCATCGTAATTTCCGCAAAGGCAGAATACTGAGCTACTAAGGCACCAGCTAGAGCCACGAGTCCATTCGACAAGCTTACGCCAACAATGATCGTTGTATCCGTATTCACGCCAAAGCTGCGGATCATGCGTTGATTATCTCCTGTAGCCCGCAACGACAAACCAAGGTCGGTATGAAGGAACCAGTCGAGAATGAGTTTCACTACAATGACCACGAACGGCATGACATAAAGCACGTTGATCCCCGTAAGCAGCGTATCCTCACCCAATAGAGGAATGTTTGACTTGCCCATGATACGAAGATTGATCGAATACAACGCAATCATCATCAAAATTCCCGCGAGCAAGGAATTGATTTTCGCTTTGGTATGCAGTAAACCGGTGCAAGCACCAGCAAGAATGCCTCCGATAAAAGCCAGAATAGTCGCCAATAGCGGCGATGACCCGCTCGCAATCATGACTGAAGCGATCGCTCCCCCGGTGGTAAAGCTACCGTCTACCGTTAAGTCAGGAAAGTCCAATATCCGGAACGTAATATATACTCCCAGAGCCATGATAGCATAAATTAAACCGAGTTCGACCGAACTCCAGAAAGCATCCATGTTTCCAGCCTCCATAAAAGAATGAAGAGCGACCTTGCAAAAAAACAGCGAAGGTCACTCCAATGCGTAATTATTTCGCGGTACCGTTCAATAAGTTGTTTTTGTCTTGCATTTTATTCTTGATAGCATCTGTAATCTCGACACCTTGCTGCTTAGCTGCAGCTTGGTTGATGATCAAATCCAGCTTGTCCGGGAAGGTCACTTTCATATCGCCCGGTTTCGCCCCGTTTTTCAAAATTTCTACTGCCATTTTACCTGCTTGGTATCCGTGGTCGTAGTATTTAAAGCCGTAAGTGGCAACTGCCCCTTTTTCAACGGTATCACGGTCAGCAGAGAACAATGGAATCTTTTTCTCATTGGCAATTTTAATAATGGACTCAACCGCACTGATAACGGTGTTATCCAAAGTAGTATAGAATGCATCGACACGGCCAGCCAAAGATTCGGCGGCTTGCTTAACTTCGGAGCTGTTCGCAACAGCTGCTTTTATAACCTTGATGTTGTGCTTAGCAAGCTGAGCTTCTGCTGTTTTAAGCATAACAACCGCGTTCGGCTCTCCTTCGTTAATTACAACTCCGACCGTTTTTACTTTGGGGAAGTCGGAAGCGATCAAATCCATCAGTTTTGTAATCGATTCAGGATTCGTATCCGCCGCACCAGTAACGTTGCCGCCCGGTTTGTCTAATGTTTTAACCAGCTTCGCGCCTACCGGATCGGTAATGGCTGCGAACAATACAGGAGCGTCTTTCACGTTTTGAACAACGGCTTGAGCCGATGGAGTAGCGATGGCAAGGACAAGATCCTTTTTGTCCGCTGCGAATTTTTGAGCGATGGTTAAATTAGTCGTCGAATCGCCTTGTGCGTTTTGATAATCCACTTTGATTGTATCCGGGTCTGTATATCCTGCATCCTTCAGAGCGGCAAGGAATCCTTCGCGTGTCGCGTTTAACGACGGATGCTCCACGATTTGGGTAATCCCGATTTTTAACACTTTTTTACTTGGTGTTGAACCCCCACCAGCATTGTCATTAGCCGGTGCAGGAGCTTTGGATCCACAGCCAGCCGCAAAAATTAATGGTACGGCAACGAGCAGAGAAAGAAGCTTTGCTGATTTCATAATTTGACCCTCCTATGTATAGTGAGAAAGCTTTAAAGCGTTAATGCTATCTTATTACGGTAGGACGGGTCCGTCAATGACTTCTCTTTCACTTACATTTATTTACTTGAGATATGGTCTTTAAACTATTCATTATTCGGAATAGTGGATTCCGATAAATTTCATTTCCGTCATTTCTTCCACTGCATATTTAATGCCTTCCTTGCCAGTCCCGCTTAGTTTAACGCCTCCATACGGCTGATTATCCTGACGATAGGTCGATATTTCGTTAATCCAAACGCCACCGGTTTCCAATTGGTCCGCTATACGTAAGGCACGATTAATGTTCGTCGTGAACACTCCGGCTTGCAAACCATAGTCTGAAGCATTTGCCAATCGGATCACCTCCTCTTCTGTATCAAAAGGAATAACAGATACGACCGGAGCGAATATTTCCTTACAAACCACCTTCATCTCCGGGGTCACATCGGTCAAAACCGTCGGCTCAAGCATCGTGCCTGTCCGCTTCCCACCTACAAGGACAACCGCACCCTGATGCTCAGCCTCCCTAATCCACTGCTCAGCACGAATCGCCGCTTCCTCTGTGATCATGGGTCCGAGGTCCGTCTCTTCCATTAGCGGATCGCCTATTACAAGCTGATTCACTAGAGGTATATAAATATCCAAGAATGACTGATACACGGAACGATGAATATAAATCCGCTGGGCGGATATGCATACTTGGCCTGAGAAAGCGAACGCGCCCTTCACCAGGCTTTTTGCCGCCTTAACCAAATTCCCATCATCAAAAATGATATTGGGAGAATTAGAGCCGAGCTCCAATGTCACCTTTTTCAATCCTGCCATTTTCTTGATTCCTAATCCTACAGGCGCGCTGCCTGTGAATGTCACCTTTTGTACGCGCGAATTGGTGACTAATGACGGTACAAGCTCGGCACCACTGCCCTGGATAATATTCAGTGCGCCTGCCGGCAATCCGGCCTCTTCTAACAGCTTGGCCAGCATCACAGCCGAGAAAGGCGTCTTCTCAGACGGCTTCAGCACGACCGTATTTCCAGCTGCGATAGCTGGAGCCAATTTGTGAAGAACTAGATTTAACGGAAAATTAAAAGGTGTTATGGCAGCTACTACCCCTAACGGATAACGACGCACCATTCCTAATCGATTCTCTCCGCCGATTGCCGCGTCCATCGGTACAAGCTCTCCATGCATCGTCTTCGCTTCATCTGAAGCAAATCGAAGCAATTGAACTGCTCGCCCTACTTCCGCACGCCCGTCTCTAATGGGCTTCCCAGCCTCCTGGGCTAGCACACGCGCGTAGTCCTCCCTTCGAGCCTCAAGCAAATCAGATGCTTTGCGTAAAATCTCCGAGCGGCGATATGCCGGCATTGTTTTCATTGTAGATTGAAATACCCGTTCCGCTGTTGCAACAGCTTCCTCGACATCCTCAACCGTCGCATAGTCAACTGTCCCAACGACGGAACCATCATAGGGACTCCGAACATGATGTGCGAGTCCATTTTTTCCTTTAATAATGCTGCCGTTAATGTATGAACCTGCATGATACATCGATTTCATAGTGATCCCGCTCCCTTGTCCTGTAATAGTTAAAAGCTCTTCTTCCGATGCAGTAGCATCTCGGTCGAAGAGCTTTAGTCATAAGTTTAAGGCTTCATAAACGGTGATTTGATCCCCGCTGCAAGCTTCTCCAGCGATTTTTCAATACGGTTGGTACGAGTTTCCTCCCGCTTCGCTTCCGTAATCCAACGGACATATTCTTTGCGGTGCGTATAAGATAAGCCTTCAAAGAACGACTTGATGTCCGGCTTACTATCCAGTACCTTTTGATAGTATTCCGGTATTTCAATAACCCGATCCTTCGGCTCCGTTGTTTCTGTCTTACGGTTGCGCTGGTCTCTGCGTGTACTTGTGCCGCGTACTAATTCTGCCTTGCGAAACCGCATCGCAGACCAAGTACCGTCGATAGAAATGAGAGCAATTCCCTCGAATCCGGCATCATTTATGGTTTCCCAACCCGAGTCCCGATTAAGATCGGTTTTGATTTTGGAGCTTTTTTTCGGATAGGAGATCCACAAGAGCCCATCCTGTTTGATCGCCTTGATCGCCTCCGGCCCTTGCGTATTGAGCTCGTCCACCCCAGTAACAAATAGGTGAACCAAATCATACTCCCCTGATGGTTGCTGATCCATATGCGCTTCTTCAGGCACAGGAGTCACCCGTTCGATATAGCCCTCCGGAGCGTTCATAATAAGAATGCGCTGTCCGTTTTGCATTTTCAACTTTTTGACAAGATCGTTATCCATTGTTATGACGGTCTCCTTTTTATGAAAGATAAATGGACAGTACATAGTATATCACAAGACTTGTCAGAAGCTCTATTTCGCTCATTACAGCTGATTTGTATACCAACTAGACAGTAACCTTCACTCCAAAACCCAGTTCTCCTCTTCTTACCCGAAACTGCCTTATTTGCTCTTCGTACTCAGGGAAAGTCAGATAATTGATGGTCTCATCAGGGTTCCGTTCGAGATCGAATAACACCTCTGGCATATTTTCACCATAATACTGATATTTCAAATGCCCTCGCTTGATCATCAGGTTGGTTCCATTAAACTGAGATACCGACTCATTAACCCAATCTTGAATGTTTCCTTCCATTAATGGAACTACACTTCGGCTATCCAGCCCATCAGCTACCGGAGTCCCAGTCAAGTCACACAGCGTCGCGAACAAGTCGCATAGATTGACATTCGCATCTACTCTACGGCCTTCCTTGAATCTTGCAGGATATCGAATGATTAACGGAACGCGTGCGCTTGCTTCAAAAAACTTCTGCTTCTCCCAAATGCCATGCTGCCCCAGCATCTCTCCATGATCACTTGTATAGACGATAATCCATTCATCCAAATTTTGGCCTGCGTGCTCCAATGCTTCTATAACTCGTCCGTACATGTCATCTATGGTTTCGATCATGCCGTAATATGCGGCGGTGGCCCTACGAATTTCGCGCTCTGATACATCCATCCCTGTCCGAATCTGACGTTGACTTAAGAAAGGGTGATCAAATACGGGTTCATCCACAAAGGGCTGTACTCGATTTAAATAATAGGTAAACTTGTCCTCACTGGTAAAATAAGGATAGTGCGGTTGAAGCAAACTGACCTTAAGTAACAAAGGATGCGTTTGCTCCCGATCATAATAAGGGTTCATAAAATAGTTTTCAATAAAACGTATCGCACCTTCTACCGCATATTCATCGTGAGACAAGATGGGGCCGCGACCAATGCCAGCTCGTGCAATTTCTTTGGCGTCTGACCACTTCAAATCCCCAAAATTTCTTCTGGATTTCTGTGCTCCTTCAGTTAAATAACGAGCATCAATATGCATATCGCCGCTGATCCTTTGGGTCCAACCTTGCATTTGATCGGTCCCCATATGATGCAGCTTCCCGCTAACGACGGTTTCGTATCCATGCTCTGCGAGCTGTCTGGCAAATGTCATATAACCAGGCGCCAAGTCCTGTCCAAACTTTTCACAGTGGCATGTTCGTGGAAATTGTCCCGCCATCATGCTTTGTCTTGCAGGAACACATATCGGTGAAGGAGTATACGCGTTGTCGAATACAACCCCGTTTTCCGCTAAGCGGTCCAAATTTGGAGTTCGTATAATACCATTTCCGGCAAAACCGGATACATCCCATCGATGCTCGTCGCTCATTAAAAACAATATATTCGGCTGCTTATGCTGTGACAATGTTACCACTCCTTATTCCTCATTTTTATTCATTTTCTATCGAATTTAATCGAACTAACAGAGCTTCCTTCAATTTCTTGTTCGTCTCAAGATAGATATAGGATTGCGGTGCAGTAAATTGATAAATACTTCTTAATTGTTGCAACGGAATGGGCGGAATTTCTTGCAAGGATAGGATAGGTACAGCATAGCCAGTTTCCAAGCCGCTCATGTAACTAATGATCCCTTCCCCCCATCCAGACTGCTCCTGCTCGGCTATCATGGCTATATTTTCCACAGAATCGATAATAGGCTTTCCAAATTGAATAACTCCCCGAATCTCCTTGACAGGCGAGCTGACATAAATAAAAGCGGTTACAGCTTCCTTAAGAAAGGCTCTCCGATATTCGTACTTTTTCATTCCATTTAGTATTTCGTTATAAGGTTGTGGCCTCAAACTAAGAATAATGCTCCTATGGATTGATTCTTCTATTAATCCAGATATGATGTATCGCTCCCCATTTTCCTATAATGAACATTAAAAAATAGGAGCAGAGCCAACTTACTCGTGGCCCCGCATTTCCATAATAGAAGTAAGTACCTGCATGACAAATGGTGTCGTTTGCAATGCTTTGGCCTCTTCAAGCTGGAACCATTTAGCTCCGAGCGAGTCTTGTCCATCCCCGCAGGTCTTCAGTTCAAAATTTTGATGATTCAAATGAACATGATAGATCATGCCAATATGATGCAGATGTTCCAATTGGTCCTCCGTATAGGGATAAACCATCGTATAAGATAAGGCAGTTCGAAGGGTGCCATGAATGCCGTCAATCCCTGTCTCTTCTACAAATTCACGTTTGAGTGCAGTATAGGGCTCTTCCCCGAACTCTATCGAGCCGCCCGGTAAATCCCATTTTCCTTTGTGCGGGCCTCTAGCTTTTTGAATCAGCAGGATTTGTTCGTTGCGAATCAGCACGCCGTAAACTCCTATATGCGTATAGTTTATCATAGAGCACCTTACACCTCATCTTTAATTGTCTCATGTGGCCTCATTCTATTAGCTGCTTAGTCCAATGATATCACTGGAATCTAAAGTTTAACATCCCTTGGAAATGCACCTTCCAGATCCTTGTGAATAGCATCTCTACAAAATGTAGTAACTTCGTTTGGAATAAAGGCGGTTCCATCATATTTCATAAGGGAGCCGACTCCCGACTTTCTACCTAAATGCAGACGAATTAAAGATGCCAACTGTCCCGTTGCATTATGTTCGATAATGACGATCTTAGCGGCAGCTGCAAGAAACGGCTGTAGCGTTTCCGTCGGAAAAGGCTGCAGTTGTCTAACCGTAATACGGTTCGATCTAATTCCTTCTGACTCCAATCTTATTCTGACCTCGTCCATGACACCCCGGGTTGACCCCATCCCGATTAAAAGCAAATCCGGAGCAGAATGAGGCGTATCCACCGCTAGAGGATGGTTGGTCGTTATGTGGTTTAACTTTCGCATCCGTTTGTCCATCATCATCCTTCGGTTAGCAGCACTCTCTGATGCCCGCCCATGTTCATCGTGCTCCACCCCGGTTACATGATGGATACCCTGCTTCATCCCTGGCCTCGATCTTGGAGATATTCCGTCCGGAGTGATCTCATAGCGCCGGAAAGAAGCGGTTTCTTTCTTTTGCGTTTCGACGTTTGTTGATTCCTCCGCCATTATCTCATCCATCCAATGCCCCCTATCTATGCTGATTCGTGAATAATCCAATTTCTCCGAAGTCTGCTTTCCCATGGAAAGCTGGAGATCCGTCAGCAAGATCACTGGACATTGATATTTTTCAGCCAGATTAAAAGCTTCGACCGTATCATAGAAGCACTCCTCGACTGTGCTCGGAGCCAGCACAATTTTGGGGATTTCCCCGTGAGTTCCGTGGATCATCGCCAACACATCACTTTGCTCCTGCTTGGTCGGCAGTCCCGTACTAGGTCCACCTCGCTGTGTATCGACTATGACCACAGGGGTTTCTGTCATTCCGGCAAGGCCGATTCCCTCCATCATCAGCGACAGTCCCGGTCCGGCAGAAGCGGTAAAAGCCCTTACTCCTCCATAGTTTGCTCCTATTGCCATCGTAATGGCAGCGATTTCATCTTCCGTTTGAATAACCGTGCCGCCAAACCGCGGCAAATGCTTCATCATATACTCCATGATTTCGGTTGCCGGAGTAATCGGATAAGCAGGCATAAATCGGCAGCCGGCAGCTATTGCCCCCATCCCTATGGCATCGTTGCCAATGAGGAACAGCTTTTCGATGCCATCGGCAGGAGCAAGCTGGAATTGGGATAACGGGCCCCCTGTGAGCGCCAATGCACACTCGGCTCCTTTTTTCGCAGCTTCTATATTTTTCTGTACGACAGCTTCCCCTTTAACAGCAAATTGTCTAGCGATAGCATTGAAGAACAACGACATCGGCAGACCAATGAGAGCCCATGATGCACCGGATGCTGCCATATTTTTAAAAAGGAGGATCCTGCCTCTTCGGCAATCGCTGTCATGGGTATCGGCAATAGACAGGCATCCACACCATTTGGAAGCACAGGCTTCCATAACTCGTCCGCAATAACGATTCCCCCGCGTGTTAATTCCTTTGCATTAAAATCAATAGTCTCCTGATCGAGAGCAACAAGCATATCCAAGTGATCCGCTACCGATCGGATAGGCCTCGTACTAATGCGAATGTTATTGTTCGCATGACCTCCCAAAATACGTGATGAAAAATGACGATAGCTATACAAATAATAACCTAACCGCGCTAATGCGCTGGAAAACACTTTATCCGTACTTTCCATCCCTTGCCCTTGCTGTCCTCCGACCTTCCACGTCAATTGCTCCCTCATTCGCCTGCACTCCTTTAAGGTTTACATTGAATACAGTTCCATTTTATGGAGCAAAGCATGAAAGAAACAGAATCCGTTTTCGATCATTTCGATCTATAATTGATATCGGTTTATACTCAACTGTTCTATTATTGTTATGATTTAATCACGATCTTATTTTTTCATTTTTGGTAACTTATTACATGATTTTCGCGTTTAAGGATACGAGGTGACTTTGCATATGAAAAAAATCGTTCCATTCCTGCTTTTGATCACAATTCTATTCTTTTCTGCAGCCACTCTACGCCCGACCTCCTGCTATGCTTGCTCCTGTGCATTTCCCAAAACTCCTGATGAGGCCTTTGACCGTTCACATACCGTATTTACAGGAAAAGTACTGGATGTAAAACAAAAGTATGCATCCTCAGAAAACTACGGTGCTGGAACCATAGCTTATCGAAACTTGGTCCTGTTTGAGGTCATGGACTCCTATAAAGGGGTAGCTCAAACTCAAATCATCATCGATGCCGGTTTCGGTGAAGACTCCTGCGGATACGACTATACTCTAGGAGAAGCTTATCTTGTGTATGCATCCAATGTTGGAACGAACACTCTCGAGCTTAAAACAGGCTACTGTTCTGGAACCAAGGAACTCGCGATAGATGATAATGACATTCAACAGCTACACAAGGAAAGCCTGCCTTTGAAGCACGTGGATTTGTCTGCACAAATGGCCTCTTCCCCTTTTGACGATATCCTTTACTTTGGGAATCGTTATCTTCACAAGCTGCTGCAGCCTTCCTTGCTTCTTTTCAACAGTATTGCTTTGGTCTGTCTTGCCCTGTTATCACTGGTCGCATTGGTCACTCGACATAAGTTTCCTTATCATAGAATCGGTGTTTACCTTGGCGCTGCCGCAGGTTTGTGGAATATGGCTTTGTTTGTCCAGTTAACCTTCTTCTCTACCTATCCGAAGGAAGCATATATGTATATCGTAGCGATACTTGTCCTGATCTTCTTACCTGCCTGTTTAGCTGTCGCTGCCTCGCTGTTAAAGTTCCGTTCTTTATTCCTAGTTGCGACGATAGGGTCTCTTCCTGGATTGTATATCACAAGCGTCTTCGGTATGGCCCGATGGTTTGCGGCCGGTGTATTCTGCTATGTGCTGGCAGCGATCTGGATGAGTATGCGTGGACATGGTAAAAGCAATACTAAAACCCTTTGATGAAATGGATACAGTGGATACAATGCAGTAAGCATTTGAACGAATTAAATCGGATATACGAGCTAGAGTATTGCAGGGGATGGGCTCTTGGGATCAAGCTTCCTTACAGCCGAGATTTTGCAGTATTTTATCGTTCCAGCGTAAATATAGTGGAAAAAGCTATAGAGGAACTAACATCGAAAGACTTATTGATTCGCGATAATCGTCGAGGAACGTTCGTTGCAACCGGGCTCAGAGCTGAATTCCCTCCCTCTGGATGCCGATAATGGGATTCCGCTTCAATTTAAGCCATTTGAGATTAAAACTGTTAGGTTGAGCTTATAGGGAGGAGCATTGTGCTCCTCCTTTTTATGAATATCTGGTCCGTCGAGCCCTTGCCCTTCTACACTTCACCATTTTTCAAATAAAACAAAATACCGGCACGATCGACACTAGAAAATTGCAGTGGATCTTCAGTCATTTTTTGCCTCAGCTCTTCCACACGAATCCACTGAACGTTGAGAGTATCATCCCCTTGCTCTAGCAGTTGACCTTCTGCCTTGCAGCGAAAATAATACCCTACCGAATCGATAGACCCGATCACGGTCTGATATGCGGCGAAAGGGCGTATACATTCCACCACAAAGTCCGAATTCATATTTCGTGTGTCTATGAATGTATTCTCTCCTTCAATCTCGGTGACCGTGAGCCCGGTTTCTTCTTTAACCTCTCTTCTCAAAGCACTGGTTAGAGATTCGAATGGTTCGATTCGCCCACCCGGAAGCTCCCATCGCTGCGGTTCACCCGATTTGTTGCGAATTTGAACGACGATCTCCGTCCCAGCACCTTCATTTCTCTCAATGATAGCTCTGGAATTAACAAAAAACATAGTTCTGTCTCCTCTCCTATTAAGCGTTCCATCCCGTTTCACGACAGAGTACGGCGACGCTTTCCTCATAGAATCGTCTATTTTTTTCCAGCCCTCTTTTGTTACACCACCCTACGGCACTAAAAGCATCGTAGAACGAATAGAAAGGCAGTACCAAATCAAGGTCAATCATAGGACGAATGCTGGAGTATCCTGCAATATAAGCCTGTTTTATATATGTACTTTCCCGCCATAAATAACGATCGACTTTTGTAAAATCAGCTTCGGAGGACCCACCTCTTGAGCTCTCGAAGTCAATGACACCCTTCAAATGCGATTGATCTACCAGCAGATTACCAGGTCGAAAATCCATATGGATGACACAAGGACCATCCGGTTCAGGGAGCTTTGTAAACACAGAATCGAAATGACTCAGGCATGCCTCAAATAATCCCTCAGGAAGCAGCTCCCTACAAGGAGCTTGGTATTTCTCAAACTGATTGCAGATATATCCCCTCCAATTCTGATGCTCCAAGTATTGAAAACCATTACGGCTATCATCGCCATATCCCGGCATCGGAACGGAGTGCAGCTGCGCATGCAGTACTCCAATATCGTAAGCAAGCCTCGTATCCTTGGTCTTGAAGAGAGGATACCCTTCCAATGCCTCTAGTAATAGCGCTCCGGTGTTATGTTCATCCCCTTCCCATAGATCAAGCACTCGAGGCACAGGAAGGTGATAATCCTTTAATCGGTTCAGCATGATATATTCCCTGTGCAGCTTGTTCCGATTAAACGGAATTTTAAGGTACACAGATTCGCCAGTTCGCAAGATAACCTGAGACACCTCAGAGCTGAATGAATCCGGGACCGGCCGTGTTTCCTGAGGTTCAAGGCCTAATGCCTTTATGGCGCTCTGAATACGATTTAACACGAATAGCCACCTCACTTTCGTTGGTCAGATCAACTGGTTTGATACCACTGTGCTTGTTCCTTGTAAAAAGCCGCATACCTGCCGTTAAGCATCATTAGATGATCGTGCGTACCATCCTCGATTAGGCGCCCTTGGTCTAATACAAGAATGCGGTCCGCATAGCGCGCCCAGCCAAGACGGTGTGAGACGAATAATGCCGTTTTACCTTGTCGTAGCTTACGGAACTGTTCGAACAATTCCACTTCGCTTGCCGGATCAATCGCCGCTGTCGGCTCATCCAGTACAATCAGTTCTCCCTGCCTGTACATCGCTCTTGCTATGGCTAGCCTTTGCCACTGGCCACCTGATAGTTCGAGGCCGCCTTCGCTCAGTTGACCCAGAGGAACATCCAAGCCTTTGTCAGATTGTTCGGCAAGCTTGTGGATTCCACTGTTCTCCAGCGCATGTCGAATCTCATGTTCCTCAGCCTCACGAGACAAGTTTCCCATGGCGACATTCTCGCGCAGAGTGAAGGAATAGGGTTCATGATCTTGAAACACAGCGCTGACGCGCCTCCATAGAGCTTGATGATGTCCACCCATTGCAGATAAATGCTTCCCATTCCAGCTAACATAACCTTCACTTGGTTCATATAAGCCGAGCAGCAGCTTGATAAATGTAGATTTTCCCGAACCATTATCCCCAACGAGTGCAATTGTTTCTCCTGCTCGAATCGTCACATCCAGCTCCTTGAGGACGGGCTTGTTCGAATTAGGATAACAATAGGCTACTTTTTCGAATGAGATTTCCTTCATTGCACCTATTCCTTCAGCTATCGGTTTCGTGTTGGGATCGTCAACTCGTTCTTTCAAAAAAGAGATAAGATCCGCCGCTTTACCTGCCTGCATGACCAGCTTGCTTAACGGCCACGACAGTCTCAACGAAGTTCCTTGTGATTGGAGCACCGTCTGGAATACAACGGCAACCATACCAGGAGTCAGTCCGCCCTGACCCATGAATAGCATCATAATGGCAATTGAAGCGAATGCGCCAGTAATATGTAGGAGGGAAATCCAGAATCCAAACTTGTTCTCTTTACGGCTCATAGCAAATCTGCGGGAACGCTGCTCTAACGTAGTCGTGCTCCATTGATGAATCAAGTACCCCGTTGAGTCAAAGAGCTTCGTTTCTTTTAACGTTCGGGAATCCGTAAGCTGATTCATCAAGTATTGGGATAAACGCCCCTCCGTCGTTAATTGTTTATCTAATTTTCTCTTGGATATTTCTATTTTCGTACGAAAATACAGTGACATACCGTTCATAGCCAGCAGCAGCCAGCCTAAAAGCCAATACCCTTGTGCAACGACGATAGCCATAGCCAATAAGGTTGCAAGTCTTTGAACCGCATCCACACCGTAACGCAGGATGCCTATTAAATCTTGACCTGCGGCCGATTGAGCCCGATGAAGCCGATCATAGAACTCGGTATGCTCGAATCGTTCCAACGTCACAGTCGTTGAAATTTTAAAAATCTGGGATTGCACATAGGCGGAAGCTCGATGGTTCATCAATTCATCCATGATATTTCTTAAGGAGCCCGCCAATACTTGCACGACCAAAGCTCCCACAAAAAGCAAAAGTGAAGGCAGCAGCTGTCCGATTGAAGATGTTCCTTTCACAATTCCATCGACAGCCGTATCAATCATATGCTTTTGAGATAGCATCAAGGGGATAACGAGCATCCCTATTCCCATGGGAACGACAAGCCATACGCTTGTAAGTACGGGCATTTGCTTCCAAATGTAATACAATAAGCGCAGCAGGTCGGTACTTGTACTTTTCATTTCCTTATCCACTGGATAACACTCCTCTCGGTTACGCTACACATACCAGGAAGCTTGGAGCCGATACAATCGCTCGTATTCTCCTTGTGCCGCCATGAGCTCTTGATACGTGCCATGTTCAACCAATCGTCCGTTTTGAAGCACCAATATACGATCGGCCATACGTGCTGCTCCTAAACGATGGGTTACAAGGAAAGCCGTGCGATTTCCAGCGATGTTTAAAAATTGCATGATCGCCAATTTCTCGGCCTGCGGATCTAATGCGGAGGTCGGTTCATCAAAAAACAGCACACTGCCGTTCCGGAGGTATCCTCTTGCGGCAGCTAAGGACTGCCACTGTCCTCCTGACAGCTCGATTCCTCCAAATTCCGGTCCTATTCGTTCGTCGAGACTTAAGCCCCAAGGGTGAGCATTAGCTTGCTTTTGCGCGGTTAAAAGTGCTTGATCATCATTCAGCCGCTCTATGCTTCCCAAAGCAATTTGTTCTCGTACAAGCAGGTTCATTTTGGTAAAATCCTGCAGAACAGCTGTAAACGATCCTCTGGCTTCGGCGGCAGTGAGCCGGTCTCCTTCCTTGGAAAACCACTCGACACTTCCTGAGTTGGGGGCATACAATCCCATGAGCAGCTTGACCAATGTTGATTTACCCGAGCCATTCTCTCCCACGATAGCTATTTTTTCCCCTGCCTCAATACAGAGGGATACCTCTTGAAGTGCTGGTTTTACTCTGCCCTCATAGGCGAATGTTAGCTGCCTAACCCGCACCGAATCAGCAGTAGGTCCATTGGTTGTTTGGTTAGATCCCTTTATCTGTTCATCTGTTAATGTTGGGACATAAACTTCATCCTCCTTAAGAGCTAAGAACCCCCTAAGATCATCCCAACGTAACCCGTGCTGCTTCAAGCTTGCGTGTAAATCCAGAAGCCCAGGCCATAACCCGCCTAGCCTTATAGCAATCTGCAGCAGCAAAGTAATTTCACCCGGTGAATTTCCACGGGAAGCGGCTATCACCATTACAATCGCTGCCATCAAACCACTAATTAAGGTCATCAACAACTCTGATGGAACCAGCAGCTGCTGTTCTTTTATTTTACGCTCCACTGTTTCTTGAGCGTTCTGAGAATGCAAGCGCATCCAATATGTTTGAAAGTAGTTACCCAAATCAAGGAGGCGTATTTCTTTCGCAGGAAGTCTGGAGGTCATCAGTTGGGCGATATACTGAGCGCGTCTGCGCTGCGGAACTTGCTGCTGCTCCAACAGCTCTGTTTTACGTGCTGCATAAGAACGCAGTGGAAGTTGAATAGGCAGTACAATAAGAAACAGGATAATGAAGAACCACTGTCCGAACCAGGCAAGAATTATAAGCAGCAGAACCGTTTGCAATGCTTCGTAGAAGTAACTGTAGCTATTCAGAAACAGAATATCAGGTGAGGCGCGTAACGCGCGAGTACGGAGATCTTTAATCGTTGGTGTTTCGAGAAGGGTTAGGCTTAGCTTGGCTGTTTTTTGGAGGACAGCCCGTTCGACTTCGTAAGCGCCAATTTCATTCAATCGATTGTGTGCCAAAAGAGATGCACGACCGATGATGGCTTGGATTATCATTACGGCGGCAAGCCCTATGGCTGCTACAGTAAATGATTGACCTATCCTTTCGCCATTCCAGCCAGTAAGCAGATCCACTACCCATTTAAGCAGCCACAGCTGTGCAGGCATGAGCAGCAGGTTAACGAAGTCTGCGATTGGCTTTACTTTGACCGGCCGAGCATCGGCCGCTTTCAAAAATAAGCTTGCTTCGCGTAATCGTTGCCTTAAATCACGAAAAATACAATCCACCTCGCAATAGGTTTATTTTTCCAGAGAATATCTATAATACCATGCTTTTGAAAAAGATCAACCGTTTTTTTAATAACCCTTTTTCAAAACAAAACCCACCAATCATGGCGGGTTCTGATTAATTTAAATTTGGTTACTTCGATCCGTCCCTACCCCATTTGGGTCAAACATTGTTCCGACATATACCGGATAAAAGTTTGCGTCTCTACGATTAACTCTCGAGGCGTATACTTAAGAAGCGAATCACCTTTGCACTCCCGAATCCGTATAGCTTCATTTATTATAGAGTGCCACCGTTCCGGCAGTCGTGCAAGCATCGCTTCCGCCCCTGCTTCCTTCGTCACCATTTCCCCCGTCACCAACGTTTCGTACATACGGCAAAGAGACAATACTCCGAATTCCACCATTACATCTAAGTCCAAGCTCTGGAAGTCTTCCGGATTACGCCGAGCCTGTCTCGCCCAATAGCCATGAATGTTCCGTTTAGTGATATCTAGGATATCTTCCCAATCTACGTCAATTGAAAGCGTGGCTGCATCGGGACCGAATAGTGTCAAGCCATAATGCTTCAGCTGGTACCAGGCAATATGATTATTCATATCCTCCCATTGGTACTGCCCATCCGATGTATATCGGTACCATTTCTGCCGTTGTGCTCTAGGGATGTCGCGGAGCTGAGTATACTCCCCTTCAAGCTTATGGGCACTTTCATTTTGCTTAAGTAGCCTTTCATGAACGGCTTGGATTCGTACTAAAGCTTCATCATCCAGCTTGTGAAGTACAGTAAAAAAGTCGATATCGCTGCGTCGAGGATTATGATGACCGAGCGCAGTCGATCCGTATAAATAAACCCCATACACCTGATGGGGCAGTTCTTCATGCAACAGAGCGCAATAGCTGTCCATAACTTCGCGGACCAATGCAGGCAGTTCACTAGACATCCCAATTCCCCCCAATTTCCAACCTATTAAGTTGAATTATACGCTAACATGGAAAGTGATGGGAATATCTGCAAACTGATAATAAGATGATAGTTTTGGAATTTGGTTTAGTCAGCATTCTTCTCCGTCGTCCCCAACAAGCTGCACATCAGCTCTACCGCTGCATGAGCAGTGCGGTTACGTAAATCCAGAGCCGGATTAACTTCTACGAAATCCGCACTAATGAGAGCTCCAGATTCAGCAAGCAGCCTCATACCAAGCTGTGCTTCACGAAGCCGGATACCACCGGATACCGGGGTTCCTACACCGGGCGCATCAGAAGAATCCAGGCCATCCACGTCCAAGCTTAAATGAACGCCATCCGTTTGTTCCGCAGCTAGGGTGATAGCTAGTTTCATAATCTCCCGGATCCCGAGCTGATGAATATCGCGGGCGGAGAACATTTGGATGCCAGTTCGACGAATAAGCTCTTCTTCTCCCGGATCCAGCGAGCGAGTTCCTATCAGAACAACGTGTTCAGGTAACACTTTGGGATGGCTGTTCCCAATACGCGTCAAGGATGGGTGCCCGTAACCAAGAGATGCCGCCAGCGACATGCCATGCACATTGCCGGATGGACTAGTTTGGATCGTGTTCAGGTCCCCATGGGCATCGAACCAAATGACCCCGATTCGCTTATGCTTCGCCGCTCCAGCAATACTGCCAACAGCAATGCTGTGGTCACCCCCTACAACGAGCGGAAATCGGCCATCATGAATCGAGGCAGCCACTCTGCGATGCAAGCGCCGATTCACATAAGCTACATTTTTTAAATATTTTGCTTTAGTACTTCCGATTTCCTCCCTAATCCTACGTGTTCCCGATAAGATAATATCCCCTGTATCCTCCACCTCTCGCCCACTCATACGAAGCTGCTGCACCAACTCCGCGCAACGCAAGGCATCTGGCCCCATACGGCACCCTCTGCAGCCCGCTCCAAGATCAAACGGGACACCAATAACGTCGATCGGTTTGTGCTCCATTGTCATGCAACTTCCTCCTTCCGTCACTTGCGCAGCAGCCCCTTCAGAACGAACAACAAATTGGCCGGTCTTTCTGCTATACGGCGGGTGAAATAGGGGTACCATTGTTTGCCGAACGGGGTATAGACCCGTACACGGTAACCGCGCTTTACTAACTGCAGCTGTAGTTGTGAAGCAATCCCGTATAGCATTTGAAACTCGAATTGATTGCGCGGAATGTGATGCTCCTCCACATAAGCTGTAACCAGATCAATAATTTTAGGATCATGTGTAGCGACAGCTGTATAATACCCTCCGTCGAGATGTGCTTTTACTAAAGACACGTACTGGCTGTCAACATCCTGTTTACTTGGATAAGCTACGTTGGCTGATTCCTTGTATGCTCCCTTCACAATCCTAACGTTTGCCGCATACTGCTCCAAACGGATTAAATCGTCTGGAGATCGGTACAAATACGCTTGGATAACAGTCCCGATGTGATTCGCTCCAAATCGTTTTACTAGCTTTTCAAAGAGTCCCAAAGTAGCTTCCGTAAGAGTGGAATCCTCCATATCCATTCGGACGAAATTACGGTAATACTTGGCGGCGGCAGCAATCCGCTCCATATGCTTTGCACTGACGGCTGGATCCATGCTGCAACCTAACTGACTCAGCTTTACCGAGACATGCGCCTCCAACTGTAGATCATGAATCTGTCTAAGCATCTGCATAATTTGACTAGCCGCTTCATCAGCCAATGCCGGTTCCTCGACACTTTCACCCAAATAATCTAAAGTTACGGCAAGCCCTTGACGATTTAACTCCTTTACTTTCTCCAAGACGCCTTCTAACGACTCCGCAGCAACAAATCGTTGGACCCCCATACGCATTCCGTATTTTCGGAACATCGACTTTACCCGCTCCTGCTCCGCCAGATGAAGCACAGCACGACGAAACCAGGAATCCATCGGCATATAACCCGACCTCCTTCTTCAAAGAAGCTCAGAGCTTACTTTTGACTGGGTGAACAATAGTAAATAGTCAGGTCCGCCCGCTTTTGAATCCGTACCCGACATATTGAATCCCCCGAAAGGATGCACACCTACCACAGCCCCCGTACATTTCCGGTTAATATACAGATTCCCGACATGGAACTGAGCTTTGGCTTTGCCAATATGTTCTCTATTACGTGTATAGACCGAACCTGTCAAACCGTATTCCGTATTGTTGGCAATATCCAAGCCATGATCAAAATCAGAACAAGCGGTAAATGCCACGACAGGGCCGAATATTTCCTCCTGCATAATGCGAGAATCCGGCGCAGCATCCGCAACGATGGTAGGCTCAATGTAGTATCCAGGCAGCTGCAGCGCATGACCACCGGCAACGATTCTGCCTTCTTGCTTCGCAATATCGATGTACTGCATGATCTTCTGAAAGGAGGCCGCATCTATCACTGGTCCCGTATCATTTGAAGCATCCGTCACATCGCCAACTTTTAGCGCTTTGGTTAATTCAATGCATCGGATCAACACTTCATCATATACATCCTGATGCACTATAGCTCGGGAGCATGCGGAGCATTTTTGTCCAGAATAACCGAAGGCTGATACAACAATAGCTTTGGCGGCTGCAACCAAGTCAGCATCACGATCAACAAGAATGGAGTCCTTGCCTCCCAGCTCACCTATAAACCGTTTGAGCCAAATTTGTTTTGGGTTCACCTTGGCGGTAAGCTCCTGAATATGAACCCCGACCTCTCGCGAGCCAGTAAATGAAACAAACCTCGTAAGAGGATGCTCGACCAGTCCATCGCCTATTTCGCTCCCGCTCCCCGGGACAAAGTTAACCACGCCCGACGGCAATCCGCAATCTAGCAGCAGCTCCACGAATTTTGCCGCAATGACAGGCGTTTGGCTAGACGGCTTCAATACAACCGTGTTTCCACACACGATAGCTGCCGTCGTCATGCCGGCCATAATGGCCAACGGGAAATTCCATGGAGGAATAATAACCCCGACACCCAAGGGTATATAGGACAGCTCGTTGCGTTCCTGTACGATAGACACCAATTCTTTGCGGCCACGGGTTGTTAGTTCTATCATTTGACGCGCATAATATTCCATGAAATCGATAGCTTCGGCAGTATCGGCATCTGCCTCTGCCCTGCTTTTGCCTGCCTCAAGCATTAACCACGCATTAAATTCATGCTTGCGCCTGCGTAGTGTCGCAGCTGCTTTGAACAAATAGTCCGCCCGCTCTTCAGCCGTTACCTGGGACCACGCTTTGAACGAATTCGCGGCACATTGTATAGCCTTTTCAGCTAATGCACGGTCAGCCCTGCCTACTTTTCCGATCATTTCACTTATATTGGATGGATTGATAGACTCTAGTACCTTCTCTGAATACAGCTCTGCTGCGCCAATACGAATCGGGTACGTTTGGCCAAGCTGCAGCTTCACTTGTTGCAATGCTTCCAATAGTTTCCGACTTTCTACCGGATCGGTAAAATCCGTTAACGGCTCTGGACGATAGGGAACCATAGTCCTCTTCCTTCCTAATAAACTCAATTTAATACAGCTTTTATTTTGCCTATTGCCCAATCAATCTGCTCTTTGGAAATGATTAACGGAGGTGCTAGACGGAGGGTGAAATGATGCGTTTCTTTGGTCAGCAGTCCCAAATTCATAAGCCGCTCGCAGTAAGGGCGCGCCGCAACCGATAACTCAATGCCAATGAACAGCCCTTTTCCTCGAATGTCTACGACTATGGAAGAGTGGAGCTCTTGTTTGAGCCTCTCTAGAAAATACTCTCCCATTTCACGGGAGCGAGCAATCAAATCTTCCTCCATCAGAACCTTAATCGATGCGATAGCAACAGCGCAGGCAAGCGGGTTTCCACCAAAGGTTGAACCATGCGAACCTGAGTCAAAAACGTCCATAAGCTCGCGGTTGGCGGCAATGCCCGATACAGGGAGCACGCCGCCTCCCAATGCTTTACCCAGTATATACACATCGGGAACGACAGAATCCCAGTCCGCTGCGAACCACTGACCTGAGCGCCCTAATCCCGACTGAATTTCATCTGTTATAAGCAGGATTTGGTGCTTGCTACAAATTGCAGCCGCCTCTTTCAAATACCCGTCATGGGGAATGATAATTCCCGCTTCTCCTTGAATCGGCTCCACCAGGAATGCTGCCGTCCTAGAGCTAATGGCTTGCTCCAAAGCTTCAATATCGTCATAAGGAATAACTATAAATCCAGGTGTAAAAGGTCCGAACCCCCTGCGATACTCTGGCGTGCTGGAGCAAGAAGTCGTCGTAACGGTTCTGCCGTGAAAGTTGTTCTCGCATACGATAATTTCCGCCTCGTCTTCAGGAATCTGCTTCCTACTATATCCATATCTACGCGCCAGCTTGATCGCAGTTTCCACTGCTTCAGCCCCAGTATTCATAGGGAGAAACGCTTCTTTTCCGGTAATACTCGCCAACAGCTCCAATAAATCTCCCATACGCTCATTATGAAACGCTCTAGAGGTTAGCGTCACTTTATCTGCTTGATCCTTCAAGGCTTGAATGATTCTAGGGTGCCGATGCCCTTGATTGAGAGCCGAGTATCCACTAAGCATATCCATATACCGCTTGCCTGCCACATCCCGAACCCATACGCCTTCGGCCTGCTCTATGACGAGGGGCAGCGGATGATAATTATGGGCTCCGAATTTCTCCGTTTTCCGAATCATTTCCTGAGTTCTTCTCATAGGACAAGTTTCCACCTCATTTCGCGGATTCACTTGATCGTTATCGTTTGCCTGCAATCCGTTATTCCAGCTTCGCTTGCACTGAGACCTTGTTTAAATTTTTGAATTTTCAGAAAATAATAGATAGACAGCGTTTGTATACCTATCTTATGTTTAGCCTATGCAGTTGGGTTGGGCACATGCCCAGTTTTATATAATTCGAACAGGCGTCTAGCAGACTGTGGAGCTGCAGCACTAACAGCAGGCTCTATAGATCACTCTATAAAGCCTGCTGTTTTATATAAGGCTCTCTCATCAAAGATGATACGGCTGGGACATACTTTACCCATCAAAACTGAGGTTGGATTCAATGCCTTCCTTCCCGGCTATGTCGCTGCAGGAGCTGGTTTAACTGTAGTTCCCCGTATTTTAGCGGAGAATCTCCATTATGCTTCACTTACCGCTATTCCAATAAGTGATGAAGGATTCGAGCGCGATATAGCATTAGTTATATTGCCTTCTGGTGAGGACAAATGACACTTGCTGCTGCCATTCTTCCCACTCACAAGTAGTTCCTCATTGAATCATAATTAGCTTTTTCTTGCCTGTGGGCACTCTAACGTAGTATCATATCTAGCATCAGAGGACTTCAATTACCTAACCCTGTCATAAAAGGAGCTTTAAACATGAGCGTTCACGAAGCGATAACCGCACATACCCGTAAAATGCATTCCCATTTGGAGCAATTCCAAGTTTTAGACGAGCAGCGTGAAGCTGCTATTGAACAGGCTCTAACTCTTTGTGCTGCAGGACAACCGTTCTCTATCGCAGAGATCAATGCATGCACCGCCAGAATTAATGAGCATGCCAAGCATGGAATCTCCCCTACTCGGCCTTATGTAACGGAGGATATGGTCAGGGACTGTGTCAAACGTTCTGCACAATAAGGCTGCTGCGTCCAACTAAACATAAGAAAAGCTTTGAACTGTCAAAGGAACGATTCCTTATCAGCTCAAAGCTTTTTTACTATTTTTTATCCGGCTTTCTCAATCGCGTTCAAAACCAGTTCAAAATAGGCTGACGAGTGCGGTACAAAGTCACAAGCTTCAAACGTCCGTTCGATGGGCCTAAGTTCACCGTTAGAATCTGGTTCAACCCCAACAGCTTGTATCGGTGACATTATTTGACCTTGAGCTAGTCGCCTAACGTCCGTTAGAGCAATCCGGTACAGCCCTGTAACTTCATCCTCTTGAAGCTGATACCTAAGCAGCGGTCTATCGTCTTTCAGCACAAACACATGACAAAATTCCCTGTCGATCTTGCCTTCGTCAAGAAACTGCTCCTCTTGGTAAATTCCGCAAGGAAACAGTCTGTCAAACGCTGTATGCACACCAAGCTCTTCCTCCAGCTCACGTACGCCATCCTCAACCGTCTCACCTGCAAGCAAATGCCCAGCACACGAAATATCCAGAAGACTCGGAAACGTATCCTTATCCGGATGTCTCATCTGAAATAAAACAAATATGTCCTCTGCCTGCTTGAAAAAAATCCAGCATTGAAACGTCTGGTGCCACAACCCTTGCCCATGTACTTCTCGACGCGTTGCCGTCCCCATGTGATGCATATCCTTATCAAAAATATCAAATGTCTCCACATCCTGCTTCATCAAGAGTACTCCTTGTCCTTACATTATTTGCCTCTTATTTTACCAGAAAAACGCAGGTTGGAGAAAGCTCCGCTTTCATTAGACGTAACTCGACAGCTTCATATTCATTTCCTTAATTCCATCTGCAACCAGCTTAGCAATCACTCGTGCTCCCTTATCGATAAAATGGGTACAATCAGTGCCGTTATGAGATATCATAAATAGCTCTCTGGCGCTTTCATAGCCGATGGTAGTAAAATGTTTCAAACTCATGGTCATTAGATCAAGAAGAGGTACGTGTTCTTCCTCTGCTACTTGTTCCATAGCGGTACAATAATCTTGAAAATCATTCAAGAACTGTCCTTCCTCATAATGCAATCTGCCAACCGGAGTAATCAGTAGAGGAATCGCTTGGCGATCACGAGCTCCATCAATATACATTTTCAAATATTGCTTGTACTCTGAATAAGGCTCGGTATACCTTTCTGGCTTGCTAACCGTAGCGTCGTTATGCCCCATTTGGATAAACAAATAATCATTAGGCTGTATTTCCTCTAAAATAGCGGTTAACCGTCCCTCCACCACGAACGATTTGGAGCTTCTTCCGCCAATCGCTTTATTAATGAAACGAACATCCTCGTTAAAGTAATCCGCTATGTATTGCCCCCAGCCTGCTTGAGGAGCTGAGCTTTCACTGTAAGTTTGAACAGTAGAATCACCGGCTAAATAAATGGTTATATTGTTTTTCTCGCTATTTGCTGTCATCTTGCTTCTTCCTCCCAAGGCTTCAAAGCATGAATTAATCTAACGTCTCTTTTCCGATCAAAAGGTTAAGTGGTATGTTCGACCCGCATCAGCTTCAAAATAAAACTGGCTCTCGTCCAGCTTCACATAATCGATTGATACTCCATCCGATTCAATCTCACAAATTTGTTTTTTGCATCTTAGGGTACAGACACCTCTAACAAACGAACGGATAACTGCATCATTCAGTTCGCTGTTACTCCAGCTTAAATCAACTTCGTAGCCACCGCGTCCGCGTAGTCCTTGAACCGAGCCTTGACTCCATTGCTGAGGCAGCGCCGGAAGCAAGCTCAGCTCCTTGGCATGGCTTTGCAGCAGCATCTCTGCGATTCCGGCCGTTCCGCCGAAATTTCCATCTATTTGGAATGGAGGATGCGCGTCGAACAAATTCGGATAAGTCGAATGCGTTAACAATGTCCTTACATACTGATAGGCAGACTCTGCATCCTCCAATCGAGCGAATACATTAATAATCCAAGCGCAGCTCCAGCCGGTATGTCCTCCGCCATTCTCAAGTCTCCGTCGCAGTGATTTGCGAACCGCCTCTGTTAACTCTGGATGCTGATGAAGAACAATTTGTCTTCCTGGGTAAAAACCAAATAAATGGGAAATATGCCGATGCCCAGGCTCCACCTCTTCAAAATCATGAAACCATTCCTGCAGCTGTCCATGCTTCCCGATGTGCAGAGGATACAATCTACTACGAGCGCTGTACAGCTCTTCTGCAAACTCAGCATCCCACTCCAGTTTCTCCGAAGCTTCCATACAATTTGTAAACAAGTCCCAAATGATGGACATATCCATTGTAGCTGCCTTACTGACTGAAGCGCGTTGACCGTCAGAGGTAATAAACATATTCTCCGGAGAAGTGGATGGACTTGTAACCAGATAGCCCGATTCGTCCTCAACCAGCCAATCTAGGCAGAATAAAGCTGCTTTTTTCATCAGCGGATAGGCATGATCACGCAAGTAATCTTTGTCCTGGGTAAAAGCAAAATGCTCCCATAAGTGACCGCTCAACCAAGCCCCACCCATGGGCCAAAATGCCCATTTCGGATCTCCTCCGTCTTTACCTACCGGATTTGATGATCTCCAAAGATCCACATTATGATTGGCGGTCCAGCCTCTGCAATTGAAGCTGATCGACGCCGTTTGCTCACCGGTTTCTGCAAGTTCATGAATCATCGTTAAAAGCGGTTCGTGGCATTCGCTCAAATTACTTAATTCAGCCGGCCAATAGTTCATTTGCGTATTGATATTTGTTGTATAGTTCGAACTCCAAGGCGGTCGAACCTTATCATTCCAAATCCCTTGAAGATTAGCAGGCTGAGTACCTTGTCTTGAACTGGAGATAAGCAAGTATCTTCCATATTGGAATAACAAAGTGGCCAACTGAGGGTCCTCGCTCCCATTTCGAAACAAATCCAACCGCACGTCCGTAGGGAGTAACTCATTATCTGATGCTCCCAGATCCATTTCCACACGATGCATTAGCTTCTGATGACCGGCGACATGTCTGGCTCTCAGCTTCTCATAACCGATAGAACGAGCCTGACTCAGTCGTTCCATACATTTGTCTCTCATTTGATCATATCGATTCTCATTTGCGACATCCGGAAACGTTGTAGCTGCTGCCAAAAATATAGTAACCTCATGCGCATCCTGTATTTCCAGCTCTAGTTGGTCATTAACCTTTACAATACCTTGATTCGAATGAACCTGTAAATGAGCCTCGAACTCGATACTCGCCCGATCATCATAAATAATGGGGGGTTCGATATGACGCCGATAATTGGGCTCCACATGGCTCGGACATTTCCCTTTTAACACGATATGATTGTCTGCGAATCTTTCGATTCTGAATTGCAGCAAACTAGTCAAACAAGCGGTTAGCTTCATTCCATCACTAGGAATAATAAGTCTTATCGCGATGACCTGATCTACCGCACTAGCGAATATCTCTCGCGTACAGGAAATATGGTCTTGTACATATTCAACGCTTGCCGTTGCATTCCTAAGATCAAGCTGCCGTCTATATTGACTCGTATTACGGACACCATCAATGGCAATCACCAAATCAGCCATCGGTAGATAGGACTGCGTATACTCACCCAAAACCTCTTGACTCAGAATCGTCTGAGCATCGTTGTATTTCTCAGAAGCAATGAGGCTCCTAGCCTCCTTTAAGCTTGGAAACGGCCTATTCTGATACCTGCAATCCGGTGTACCTGACCAGATCGTATCCTCATTCAGCTGAATGATCTCCCGCTCCAGTCCTCCAAATACCATCCCGCCTAACCTGCCGTTTCCGATAGGAAGAGCTTCCTCCCAATGTGCTGCTGGCTTGTCATACCATAATATAAGAGGCTTATTAGTGCTCGTCATTTGCTCCATCCTCTCCAATAATGGAATTCAATTATTAAGAAAACTTTGACGATTACGACTCTCCTTCATAACAAGACACCGGTTTAATCTCACTTTTCTTTTATAGATTAAGGTTTTATAATGGATATAACAATCTTTAATTTTGAACTAATATAAACATCTGAATCTAATGGAGGACAAATGTGAAAAAAACCGTGCTTCCTATTATAACCTCCGAGACTCAGCTCCCCTTTTACGTATATTCCGTTGGCGGAATGGAAAATCAACATCCAGTTAGACGGCTCAGAGGCTATCCTCACTATGTGTGGCTCCACACGATACAAGGAACCGGAAAACTTCTTTTGGATGGTGCTGAGCACACTTTAACGGAAAACTCGGGTCTGCTGCTCTATCCTCAAAGCTCCTATGCATATTCCGCATTGGAGGAACCGTGGGAAACCCATTGGGTAGCCTTCTCAGGGGATGCAGTCGAGAGTTTTCTCCAGTATACCGAGCTCAAAAAATCACAACTATTCAGTCAGCTTAACCTACAAATGCTTGATCGGCTTATTAATGAAATTTACGTTTCGGCCTTATCGAACCATCCTGAAAGCGGTATCATTTCCTCTGGGAAGCTGTATAGCTTTCTTATTGAGTTAAGTCGAAGCGTGAATCAAGAACATTTTCGATCAAACAACTCTACTTATAGCAGACTGCAGCCCGTTCTTTCCCATATCGAAAATAACTTGGCTCATGACATTTCCTTGGACCATTTGGCAGCAATCATTCATGTATCACCCCAATATTTATGCCGCTTGTTCAAGCAATCCTTACAAATGAGTCCGGTTGTGTACTTAATTCGATTGCGTCTGCAAAAGGCAAAAGAATTGCTGCTAGAGCAAGACGAGCTCTCTGTAGCTGAGATTGGTGCGAAAGTGGGCTTCCAAGCGGCAAGCTACTTTTGTTCCGTATTTAAGCACCATGAAGGCATGACGCCTCTTGAATTCCGAAAATCATTCAAGTAAGAAGATTATGCATCAATACAATGATAAATAAGCCCCAATTCCAACAACCGTCGGATTGGAGCTTGTTTTATTTTAATCGTCAGGCTTTAGGTGACACCATTTGTTCCGGTCGAACATATTCATCGAACTGCTCCTCGGTCAAAAACCCGCTTCGGATCGCGGCCTCTTTCAAGGTTAGGTTCTCATGATGGGCGCTCTTCGCGATAACAGCCGCCTTTTCATATCCAATATGCGGATTTAAAGCAGTTACAAGCATGAGAGATTCACGTAAATACCTTTCGATCACATCACGGTTTGGCTCAATACCGACAGCACAATGATCATTGAAGGATAGCATCGTATCCGCCAACAGCTGTGCGGATTGCAGAAAATTATGAATAATCACTGGCTTGAACACATTCAGCTCGAAATTCCCTTGGCTTGCAGCGAATCCGATGACCGCATCGTTACCCATCACCTGGCAAACTACCATGGTCATGGCTTCACTTTGGGTTGGATTCACCTTACCTGGCATAATGGAGCTGCCGGGCTCATTCTCAGGAATGATGATTTCACCGATTCCGCAGCGAGGTCCACTCGCCAACCAACGCACATCATTGGCTATTTTCATTAAGTCTGCCGCCAATGCCTTCATGGCTCCATGAACGAACACTACCTGATCATGGCTCGTTAGCGCATGGAACTTATTCACCGCTGAGATAAATGTTTTACCTGTTTCCCTGCTTATTTCCTCAGCAACCATCGCACCGAACTGTGGATGTGCGTTTAACCCAGTGCCGACGGCAGTTCCACCAATCGCCAGCTCTTTCATTGTCTGGACGCTATCCTTCAGCATCCTTTCTGTGTTGTCAAGCATGGCCCACCAACCGCTAACCTCTTGTCCTAATGTCAATGGAGTTGCATCCTGCAAATGGGTACGGCCAATTTTAATAATATCGGCGAATGCTTCCATTTTGCTTTGAAACGTGTCCTTTAGCTTACCAAGCGCAGGAAGCAATTGATCCTCTACAGCTAAGACTCCGGCTATATGTAATGCGGTGGGGAATGTATCGTTGGAGCTTTGCGATTTATTCACGTCATCGTTTGGATGCACTTGTTTCACATTACCTGCAGCTTCTAGTAATTGATTGGCACGATGAGCGATGACCTCATTTACATTCATATTGGATTGTGTACCACTCCCCGTTTGCCACACGACAAGCGGGAAGTGATCATCCCATTTACCAGCTAATATTTCATCTGCCGCTGCTGCAATCGCATCCGCTTTTTCCTTTTCCAGCTTGCCTAATTGAAGATTCACACGCGCTGCCGATTTCTTCAAAATAGCAAAAGCTTGTATTACCTTTAGAGGCATTCTCTCCGACCCAATCTTGAAATTCTCGCTGCTTCTTTGAGTTTGAGCTCCCCATAGCTTATCGATTGGGACTTGTATTTCTCCCATCGTATCTCGTTCCACTCTATATTTCATAACGAAATGCACCTCCTATATCTACCATGGTATTTTACCCAATTATAAACATATTCTAATCATGATGGGAAGCATACTTCGTTAATTCATTCGATTCCAACAGCCTTTTAAGCTCATCCTTTAACTGATCGGACTGGGTACCGAATATGATTTGCACCGCTCCTTGCCCAAGCCGCATGACACCCGATGCTCCTAACCCTTTGAGCTCTTTATCGTCTACCAGCTTATCATCCATAACAACGAGCCTTAGACGGGTTATGCAGGCGTCTACCCCATCGACATTAGCTGCCCCTCCGATTGCGACCAAAATACGCTGAGCTTTTTCACGTGTACGTTGAATTGGTGAAATGTATCCTTTTGTGGTGGAAGCAGGCTCTTCCTCTTCTCGACCTGGTGTTTTTAAATTAAACTTGTGAATCAATACCCGGAATAACACGTAATAGACGATACTAAAGCACAGTCCTATCGGGATGATCATAAGCGGATGTGTTGCTAACGGATAGTTTAGAACATAATCAATAAGCCCTGCAGAAAAACCGAACCCGAGCTTTATGCCCAGGGATGCCGCGATAGCTCCAGATAGTCCAGTAAGAACAGCATGAATCACATACAGGCCTGGTGCCACGAACATGAAAGCGAATTCAAGAGGCTCCGTAATTCCTGTCAAAAAAGAAGCCAAAGCCGTACCGATAAATACCGAAGAAATCAGCTTTCTTTTTTCAGGCTTAGCACTATGAATGATTGCCAAGGCTCCTGCCGGCAGCGCGAACATCATAATTGGAAAAAAACCCGTCATAAATTGTCCTGCCGTGCGATCCCCATTGAAAAATCGGTATAAATCACCATGAACAACCTGACCCGAGGCATTGGTGTAGTCTCCAATCTGAAACCACGCAATGGAATTGATAACATGATGCAGCCCAAATGGAATCAACAGCCGATTGGCCGTGCCAAAAATAAAAGCTCCGACACCGCCCAGATCTGTAAACCATCTTCCGAAGGAATTCAAACCATGCTGTACAGGTCCCCAAATCAAGCCAAGCGCAATACCTATAAGAACCATCGCAAAGGACGTAATGATAGGAACAAACCGTTTGCCTCCAAAAAATCCAAGCCATTCGGGAAGCTTTATAGTATGGTATTTTTTAAATAAATAGGATGAAATCACTCCGGCAATAATGCCTCCAATAACGCCCATATCAAGCTTCTCATCTTTACCAATGAACTCAGGAAAAGCTACAGGCATTTTCGATAGTACGGTGATCAATACCTGGTAGGCAATGACCGCCGCCAAGGTAGCTGCTGCGTCCCCGATCAGACCTATAGATATTCCAACTGCAAACAGCAGCGGCAAATAATCAAAAATGGCGGAACCTCCAGCTTGAAGAAAAGGAGCTACGTACTGGTTCAAAAATCCGCCGATATTATCTCCTAGGTGAAAATCATTGACATAATCAATAGCGCCAAATCGCCTCAGTAAAGCAGCCGCAGGAAGCGTTGCAACAGGAAGCATGAGTGCTTTTCCGATCTTTTGCAATGAAGCGAGCATCCCAAGTCAACCCCTTTTTTTCCCTAAAACATTAACAAGCAGTCGGTCTTATATAGAGCTCTGCCACACTACTCTCATAATAGCAGGCTCTCCCGCTTGCACGGATTTATAGGAACAAGCGACGTCAGGAGCCATTTCTCCATTTGCTATAACGATTGGCGTGATAGGTTCGTACCCCGCTGTCCTGATGAAGTCCACATCGAAAGTAATCAATTTCTGCCCCGCAGAGACCAAATCACCGGTTTCAATATGTGAATGAAAGCCTTCGCCTTTTAAAGCAACCGTGTTTATCCCAATGTGAATGAGCAGCTGGAGTCCTGATTCATGTTCCAAAATAAGGGCATGCTTCGATTGGATCAAGTATACCACCACACCGTCGAACGGCGCTACCAATATCCCGTCCATGGGATCAATGGCAAGACCTTCCCCCATCTGTTTACTTGCAAATGCTTTATCAGGCACATGATCCAGAGGAACCGATTGACCAGATAGTGGTGAGTTAATGTCCAAAGATTGATATTTCGTCTTGTTGGTAAGCCAATGAGTAAACATGCGGATCCCCCTTGTTGAATAGAACCTACCTCATGATGTGAAAACTTGAAACAACCTGTACAAATGCATAACCAGGAAGCCTACCTCATCCTCCGGTATTTCCGTCTGCAGATGATGCTTCATCACCTCTGCCAGCTCTAGTGCGAGCTTATACTCCTCCTTATACTGCTTCTTCATTTGTTTAAGAAACGGGTTGCTGACGACCTTCTTTTGTGTAACACGCTCTAGAGAAAACCGAAGATGGGTAACAAGCCTTACATAATCCATACTTTCTTTAGGAATACGTATCGACCTATACATCTCAATCGTCTCGACCATTTCATTGATTAGGTTGGAGAACTTGACCAGTTGACCTACAGGCACATTCGTTACGGCAGAATGAACGTGATAGGTAAGAAAGCCTACTTCATCTTCAGGAACATCAATTAGAAATTTATTGCGAATAAGGTCGGCTGCCTTCTTGGCAATGTCATACTCCATAGGAAAAAACATTTTCGTTTCATATAAAAACGGGTTAACGATGTCCATACCGTTACGAAGCCTGTGTATCGCAAACTGAATATGACTGGGCAATGCAAAGTAAACCTTATTGTTAATTGGAGTCGTAAATTGGCTCTGAATTTGCTCGATAATTTGCTCCGAAATCACAATGACTTCCGGATAAACATCCTCCAGAAGAGAACGATACTGCGTCAATTGGTCTCTATCATCCAAACGAAACCGTTTTTCAATTCGAGGATCTTTAGCATCAATGAAACCGGGAGCTTTAGTACCGAAACCTATTCCTTTCCCCAACAGCACATACTCCCTGTCTGAACCTAGCTCCTTGACCAAAATAACGTTATTGCCAATCACTCTTTCGATGCGATGGTTATTCTCTGGCCTCACTGACGAATCACCGCCTATTTTGTCCATATGGATAATATATACAATAAAACAGAAAAGAGCCAAGAAAAGATTTCTATATTCATAGAAATCTCTCCCTGGCTCATGCCCTTGTACAAGGTAACACGCCACGTTATTCACTTATATTCATCTTATAATAAAGAAATGGCTATCGTCAATCAATATTCATAATAAATTCACTTGCATAATATATCGAAACATGATAAGATATCCTAATGTATCATTTCAAGGCAACCTCAAAACGTATTTTCCTCAGTTCGTTTTCGTTGTACCTCCACCCATAAAACATCTCAAATTCCAAACTAACCCTAAGAATTTGTAGTCGTGTTACTGATTCACACTGGCGCGGTCTTCGGAGCCGCAAGGATGAAAGAGAGGTAGGGCTTTCATTGTTTTAGGGCACCACTGTTTATGCTTTGGCAGAAAAACAGGTTGCAAGATAAATGATACATTCAGGAAGAGCTCCGCATCTAATGCTATGCGTCAATGCTAGCAATGACTTTTTTGCTGACGGAATCCAGCGCGTTCAACTCATCCGAGTTCAACTCAATGTCCGCTGCTTCGATATTTTCTTTCATATGCTTAATGCTTTGTGAGCCAACGATAGCTGTCGTCAATGCTTCTTGATGCAGCAGCCAGCTTATAGCAATTTGGGATATGGCTTTCCCTTTCGAGTCAGCAATATCTTTGAGCACCATGATGAGCTCTTCCTCTTTTTCCAAATGATCCGGCAAGAACAACCGTCTTGTACTGCGGAAATCGTTCTCGTCCAATTTTTTTCCGCCCAAATGGAAGGCACCAGTCAATAACCCTTTGGCAATCGAGCTATAGCTCATAATAGCTATGTTATTTTTCTTACAATACGGCACGATATCTTGTTCTATCGATCTGTGCAATAAGCTGTATTCGGGCTGCAGCACATCGATTTGAGCATAAAGAGAAGCTTCCTCCAGTTGTTCTACTGAAAAATTGGATACTCCAATGGCTCGGATTAAGCCCTCTTCCTTCAATTTGTTAAACTCCGTCAAAGTCTCAGATACCGGAACTTCAAAGCTTGGCCAATGGATATAGTAAATATCGATATAGTCGGTCTTCAGCCTCTGCAAGCTCGCTTCAGCAGAACGTCGAACATTAGCAGGTGCAAGATTAGCGCGGCTCACTTTAGTAGTTAAAATGCACTGCTCCCTTTTACCCTGCAGAGCATTGCCGACGATTTCCTCAGAATGTCCGGAACCATAACCTTCTGCCGTGTCGAACGTAGTAATCCCCATATCAAAAGCAGCTTGTACCGCTTTCATATTATTATCGTCACTCGTAAACTCCCACGGTCCACCACCCAGCTCCCAACAGCCGAACGTAACACGCGATACCTGAATGTTGCTTTTTCCTAGTGGTGAAAATTTCAAAATGATTCCTCCTTCAGCATAATGTACCTTTATAGGCATATCACGATTTGAATAATTTATCAAGTATTGCTTATTTAGCCATCACCTTCATATTGCCATCAATGGAGCGGTTCAGCGATATAGGTAGGGTCATATTAACTTCCGTACCTTCATTTAGCTCGCTCTCGATTTGGATTTTTCCTTGATGGGTCTCAATAATCTTATAACACATCATAAGACCAAGACCAGTGCCTTTTTCTTTGGTCGTATAGAAAGGCTCACCCAAGAAAGCCAGTCGTTCCTGCGGAATACCATGACCGTTATCCACGATTCGGATATGGACCTCCTGCTGATCTTGATGAACATCTAGTTGAATCTCACCTCCATTAGGCATAGCTTCAATAGCATTTTTCAATAAGTTGATAAAAACCTGCTTGATTTGAAATTCGGAGCAGCATATCATAATCGGATCCTTTTTCGACATTTGCACCGAAATCTGCACATTGTTCATAGTCGCTTCAGGCTCGATTAATTGAATCACGGTTTGTATAATTTGCTTTAATGATTTCAAATTGAACTCTATAACCTGCGGTTTTGCGATAATCAGAAATTCACTCACAATAAAATTTATCCTATTCAGTTCGCTGCACATAATATCGTAATATCGCTGTTGATTCGGACCCTTCTCATACATCAACTGCAGAAATCCTTTTAACGAAGTAAGCGGATTACGTATTTCATGGGCAAGACCAGCAGCCAATTGACCTACAACAGCGAGTCTGTCCGATTTCCTTAACAGCTCCTCTGTCTTTTTACGCTCCGTAATATCCCTTGATATTCCAGCTATAGCAATCGTCTCTCCATCAGCATCTTTAATCGGTGATATTGTCAAACTAACCTGCAGGACGGTTCCGTCTTTATGGAGACGAATCGTTTCGTAATCCGTTATTTCCTTACCAGATAATAATTGATCCATAATTTCGGTTAATTCATCTTTTCGCTCATCAGGAAGTAGTGGCAGCTGTTGGCCAATAATTTCTTCACCACTCCAGCCATAGATTCTTTCAAACGCATTATTTATTTGGAGTACATGACCTTGCAAATCTATGACATCGATAGCATCCGAAGTATTCGTGATTAGGGATTCCAACATTTCCTTGGTTGCCCGTAAATCCTCCTCCGTACGCTTACGTTCGGTAATATCAATACAGGAAGCAATGACCTCTACAACTTGTCCGTCTCGTTTTATAGGCCTAAGAGATGCTAGATAGGGGACCTCATTGAGCATCCCTTCATACAATACATTCTCTTCTCCAAGCCATGCGCGTTTATAATACTCCTCCTTATTCTGAGCGATCTCCCAAGGTACAACATCACTTAGCTCACTTCCCACAATTTGCTCCGGCGTGTAGCCCAGACGATAAATCAACTCACCGTCACATAATGTGTGAATGAACTTTCCGTCCACCTCTTTGAACTTGAACGTCATTCCCTGCTGCTTTCTTACAACGTCCTGCATATCCTGCTGAAGCAACACAAGCGATTCCTTCGTTTTCTTATGCTCCGTAATATCCCTAGCAATAATATAAAAACCGACAATCTTGCCATCAACGATGATAGGTACATCCTTTGCACCTAAAAATACTTGGTAACCAAGCTTATGAGTTAGCGTTATTTCATGATTGTATTGATCATTCTCCATGACGTTTTGCAAAATAAGGAGATGATCTTCTTCCTCGGCAATTAAAGATTTGAATGATGTATGTAAAAGCTCATGAGCATCGTAACCAATTATTTTTTCCATAGCTGGATTCACTCCGTCGATCTTCCCATCGAGGTCCAATGAAAAAATACCCGCTGGGTTATATTCAATGAGCGAACGGTACTTTTGCTCTAACTGTTTTCTCGAGCTAATATCCTGAATTTGTGCAATCGTATACATAGGCTCTCCTTCAGGACTGCGGACCAACGATACATCCAGTAGAATCCATATTACATTCCCGGTCTTGTGCTTAAAACGTTTCTCTATTTGAAAGCTATCCCATTCACCAGACAGCAGACGCTTCGTATACTCCAGGTTTATTTCTAAATCTTCAGGGTGTGTCAGGCTTTGGAAGTCCGTCAAAAGCAGCTCTTGCTCAGAGTAACCGGTAATTCCGCATAATGCTCTGTTAACCTTATGCCATTTACCATCCAGATCATTAATAGCCATTCCCGTTGCAGCATAATCAAAAGCAATACGGAATAATGCGTCATTCATAGGCAAGGATGTTTTCAGGCAATTCCTGTTTCCAGCTATATTTTCAACTTCCTGCTGCATTTCGCACATGGCAATGTACCTCATATTCGAATTATTTTTTCGACAGTATTACTTATGTTCTTCAAATATTGAGCTTTTCCTTCTTATACAGTCATTTTTAATTCCGTCAAGTATCGACAAGAGAAGTATATATTAATGCTTATGTGACACATTAAACAAGTAATCCTTTAATATGACTTCTCAGAAAGGCAGTGTATGTATGTATGAATAAATCCGTTTCACGACAAAACAATCAGCAAAACCGACAATCTATTGCTAATGCAGCGGGTCAGCAGAAGACGAAAGAGCAATTAAGTGATGTTTACGCTGCTGGAACGAGCGACGGTTTGGTTCAATTAGAAAATGAGACGATCTCTTTGGCTCAAGATAGCAAGGAAAAGTGAAAACTTGAAAAGATTTTTGACTTAGCGTGCGTAAACTTGTATGTACCGCTAAGGTTAGTGGGATACTATCTCTGATAAAGACGAGGAGGTGATCTCGATGGCTGAAAACAATAACAATGCTATTCAAAATGCTATCAATGCCGCACAATCCAATGCGGAAAATGAAGAGCAACAGCAGCAAGTTGAACAATTGTCGTCCATGCTTCAAAGCAATTCAGAGAACGAAGGCGCAACCTCCTCTGCTCTAAATGAGGAAGAATCAGACTCAAGTGAGTACTAGAATGTAAAGAAAAGAAACCTGTGATTATTAAAAATCACAGGTTTCTTAATATAGAGGTTATTAATTTCTAGGTACTAAATCAGTTAAATGGCGTGCCCTGAGAGATTCGAACTCCCGGCCTTTTGATTCGTAGTCAAACGCTCTATCCAGCTGAGCTAAGGGCACAAGAAAATGCAGTCGAGAGGACTCGAACCTCCACGGGGGTTAGCCCACACGGACCTGAACCGTGCGCGTCTGCCAATTCCGCCACGACTGCATGATGTTTGGTGCGGTTGAGAGGACTCGAACCTCCACGAGCGTACGCCCACTACCCCCTCAAGATAGCGTGTCTGCCATTCCACCACAACCGCTTATTCAATTCAAGGTGACTTGCACCCTGAAAACTAGATACGAAATTCATGCGTAAAGTAATAGTATTTGTTAACCGGTTTGTTTCCGGGCTCTGACGATGCTGCACATCGCAGATTTTGGTTAAGCCCTCGACCGATTAGTATTCGTCAGCTCCACACGTTGCCGTGCTTCCACCCCGAACCTATCAACCTCGTCGTCTTCAAGGGGTCTTACATACTGGGAAATCTCATCTTGAGGGGGGCTTCACGCTTAGATGCTTTCAGCGCTTATCCCGTCCGTACGTAGCTATCCAGCCGTGCTCCTGGCGGAACAACTGGTACACCAGCGGTACGTCCATCCCGGTCCTCTCGTACTAAGGACAGCTCCTCTCAAATTTCCTACGCCCACGACAGATAGGGACCGAACTGTCTCACGACGTTCTGAACCCAGCTCGCGTACCGCTTTAATGGGCGAACAGCCCAACCCTTGGGACCTACTTCAGCCCCAGGATGCGATGAGCCGACATCGAGGTGCCAAACCTCCCCGTCGATGTGGACTCTTGGGGGAGATAAGCCTGTTATCCCCAGGGTAGCTTTTATCCGTTGAGCGATGGCCCTTCCATTCGGTACCACCGGATCACTAAGCCCGACTTTCGTCCCTGCTCGACCTGTATGTCTCGCAGTCAAGCTCCCTTATGCCTTTGCACTCTTCGAATGATTTCCAACCATTCTGAGGGAACCTTGGGGCGCCTCCGTTACTTTTTAGGAGGCGACCGCCCCAGTCAAACTGCCCACCTGACACTGTTCCCCGACCAGTTCATGGCCGCGGGTTAGAACTCCGATACGATCAGGGTGGTATCCCAACGTCGCCTCCACACAAGCTGGCGCTCATGCTTCTCAGGCTCCCACCTATCCTGTACAGATCGTACCAAAGTCCAATATCAAGCTGCAGTAAAGCTCCATGGGGTCTTTCCGTCTTGTCGCGGGTAACCTGCATCTTCACAGGTATTAAAATTTCACCGGATCTCTCGTTGAGACAGCGCCCAAGTCGTTACGCCATTCGTGCGGGTCAGAATTTACCTGACAAGGAATTTCGCTACCTTAGGACCGTTATAGTTACGGCCGCCGTTTACTGGGGCTTCGGTTCATAGCTTCGGGATTGCTCCCTAACCACTCCCCTTAACCTTCCAGCACCGGGCAGGCGTCAGCCCGTATACTTCGCCTTGCGGCTTCGCACAGACCTGTGTTTTTGCTAAACAGTCGCTTGGGCCTTTTCACTGCGGCCCCCTCGGGCTATTCACCCTACCGAGGCACCCCTTCTCCCGAAGTTACGGGGTCATTTTGCCGAGTTCCTTAACGAGAGTTCTTCCGCGCGCCTTAGCATGCTCTGCTCGCCTACCTGTGTCGGTTTGCGGTACGGGCACCTTCTCCCTGGCTAGAGGCTTTTCTTGGCAGCCTGAACTCATGACCTTCGCTACTGCAATTTTCGCTCCCCATCACAGACCAGCCTTAACGATGTGCGGATTTGCCTACACATCAGCCTCTCTGCTTGGACGGGCATCCATCAGCCCGCGTCACTATCCTTCTGCGTCACCCCATCGCTCATAACGGTTCACGGTGGTACAGGAATTTCAACCTGTTGTCCTTCGACTACGCCTTTCGGCCTCGCCTTAGGTCCCGACTTACCCTGAGTGGACGAGCCTTCCTCAGGAACCCTTAGGCTTTCGGCGGACAAGATTCTCACTTGTCTTTTCGTTACTCATACCGGCATTCTCACTTGTGTACTGTCCAGCGCTCCTTACGGTACACCTTCAACCTATACACAACGCTCCCCTACCCAAGAACATTACTGTCCTAGCCATAGCTTCGGTGGCGTGTTTAGCCCCGTTACATTTTCGGCGCAGAGTCACTCGACCAGTGAGCTATTACGCACTCTTTCAATGGTGGCTGCTTCTAAGCCAACATCCTGGTTGTCTGTGCAACTCCACATCCTTTCCCACTTAACACACACTGGGGGACCTTAGCTGATGGTCTGGGCTGTTTCCCTCTTGACAATGGATCTTAGCACTCACTGTCTGACTCCCGGGATGAAAGTATGTGGCATTCAGAGTTTGACTGGACTTGGTAACCCTTGGCGGGCCCCGCACCCAATCAGTGCTTTACCTCCACTACTCATCTCCCGAGGCTAGCCCTAAAGCTATTTCGGGGAGAACCAGCTATCTCCAAGTTCGATTGGAATTTCTCCGCTACCCCCACCTCATCCCCGAATTTTTCAACATTCGTGGGTTCGGGCCTCCAGTGCGTGTTACCGCACCTTCACCCTGGACAGGGGTAGATCACATGGTTTCGGGTCTACGCCCACGTACTAAATCGCCCTATTTAGACTCGCTTTCGCTGCGGCTTCGGCTCTTCACCTTAACCTTGCACGGGAACGTAACTCGCCGGTTCATTCTACAAAAGGCACGCCATCACCCATTAACGGGCTCTGACTTCTTGTAAGCACACGGTTTCAGGTTCTATTTCACTCCGCTCCCGCGGTTCTTTTCACCTTTCCCTCACGGTACTGCTTCACTATCGGTCGCTAGGGAGTATTTAGCCTTGGCAGATGGTCCTGCCTGCTTCCCACGAGGTTTCACGTGTCTCGCGGTACTCGGGATCCGTCTAGCGATACGTTCGTTTTTGGCTACAGGACTTTTACCCTCTCTGGTCGGCCTTTCCAGACCGCTTCGCCTAACCAACTTTTCGCACATTGACGTCCCACAACCCCAGAGGGCAAGCCCCCTGGTTTGGGCTATTCCGCTTTCGCTCGCCGCTACTGACGGAATCACTTTTGTTTTCTTCTCCTGAGGGTACTTAGATGTTTCAGTTCTCCTCGTATGCCTCTACACATCCTATGTATTCAGATGCGAGTAACTGAGTATTACCTCAGCTGGGTTCCCCCATTCGGACATCCCCGGATCAAAGCCTGCTTACGGCTCCCCGAGGCCATTTCGTCGTTCGCCACGTCCTTCTTCGGCTCCTAGCGCCTAGGCATCCTCCGTGTGCTCTTATTAGCTTAACCAGCTAATGATTCGATTCATAAAGAATCGTCACTACGTTGTATTGCTCTACGCATTTATTTCGATATCTAGTTTTCAAGGAACAATCTGCAACTGTTACATCAAATTCACGATGTCAGTTGTCAGTGTTGTTGAGATTCACATCGACTCCTAATGGAGTCTTTGTCCTCTCAAAACTGACCAACGAGTGAATGCTATTTTGC